>NZ_LN848257.1:0-12000 GCF_001499735.1 Thiocapsa sp. KS1
GTTCATCCCCGCGGGCGCGGGGAGCACTCTTCATGTAATTGGTCGTGCCCCTCCCCTGACGGTTCATCCCCGCGGGCGCGGGGAACACGCGGCATCGGATGTCGGCGTGATTGGGGTGTTCGGTTCATCCCCGCGGGCGCGGGGAACACACTGCGATCATCCTGCTGATTCACCTGAGAAAATTAGACGAACGAAGTTCCACCGAAAAAACCCCGTCTTTCGACAGGGACAGATCCAGATTGCTAAGGAGCTTTTGACTGTTCATCTGGCGGCAGAAAACTGACTAATCGGAGACCATCGAAATCGACCGGGATACGTCGGTTCTTACCGACGGTGTCGAAATCGTAGCCTGATTCCGTGTTGGTATTCCAGGCGATGACCGCGTTGCCGTCTTCCACGCCTTCGAGGACCTGATTCCAGATAAACTCGCGCAGCCGTTTCGACGGGGTGCCGATATAGACGCCCGCCCGGATCTCCAGCAGCCAGACCGCCAGACGTCCACGCAGGCGCGGCGGGACGTTCTCAGTGACGATGACCAACATCGCCCAGGCGCTCCGTCTCCTTGATGGCCGGAGGAACCGATTCCTTCGGTGGGTAGGGCGGTTCCAGACCTCCTGCGGTCAACACCTCTTCGATCAGCGGGATGATCTTGCCGAGCAGCTTGCTTTCGCGGAAGACGTCCCGGCAGGCCAGGCGCACCACCCGCTCGGGTTGATGCGGGGCCTTCGCGGCGATCTTGAACGCCACCGGGACCACGGTCTCGAACTTCACGATGTCCGCGATATCGTAGACGAAGGACAAGGGTTTGCCGGTATGGATGAACCCGACCGCGGGCGCATAGCCGGCGGCCAAGATGGCGGCCTCCGTGATGCCGTAGAGACAAGCGGTCGCGGCCGAGAGGCAGGTATTGGGGACATCGCTGGTGTCCCAATCCGTCGGATCGTAACGACGCCCTGTCCAGCTCACGCCGTATTGCTTGGCCAGGTTGTCGTAGGTCTTCTTTACGCGGGCGCCTTCGATCCCGCGCAGTTGCTCAACGCTGCGTCGCTCCGGTGGCTTCTCCCCGAACCGCAGCTCGTACATCTTGCGCACCACATTCAGCCGTGCCTGGTCGTCGAGCGCGAGTTTGGCCTGATAGAGCAGACGATCCGAGCGCGCCCCGCCTGGCTGGCCGGAGGCATAGAGTCGAACCCCGGCCTCGCCGACCCAGACGAGGAGGGTGCCGACCCGCGCGGCCAGCGCCGCCGCGCGATGCGAGACGCGGGTGCCGGGCTCCAGCATGATGCAGGCAATACTGCCGATGGGGATATGCGTACGCACGCCGTTCTTGTCGATGACGACGAAGGCACCGTCCAGCACGTCGATCTCGCCGTACTCGATGAAGATCAGCGAGATGCGTTCCTTCATGGCGATGGGTTTGAGTGGGGGCAGCACGGCGAGGTCCTTGTTCGGTCGGGTTAGGCAGCGACTTCAATGGAGTCCACATAACTCTCCGGGGCTGGCAGTGGAAGGCCGTCTTCACGCAGCCCCGCCAAGTGGAACTCGATCGCCTCCCGAATTTCGACCTCCGTTTCTTCAACGATGCGGCCCGTGGCAACGCATCCCGGCAGATCCAGAACGTAAGCGGAATAGTTACTTCCTGCCCGTTCGATCACGACGGCGTAACGCATGGCTTATCCTCATTTCCAACCGGCTTGCTTGAAGATGCTGTTTAACGTCCAGCGGGCGCGATCGTCACTTGGGTTTCCCGGAGTTGCGGCGCTCTCCTCGACGTCATCTCCTCCCGGCGTCGGGTCGAGACAAAATATCGCTGGCCAAGTCTTAGAACATCAGTGCCTTACGTGATCCGTGCCAGGGAAAGCAACCCCAGACCCATTGCTTTCCCGTGTCCGAGACCGAATCGAACAGCCACTTGAAGATGGGCAACCTCCGACGCCTCCAAGATTCCCTCGAACAGAACCGTTTGCAGCGTGATGCGACGCCCCATCCGGCCTTGACGGGTCTGGATACGCTCGTTGCCCAACCTTAAACAGGAGTCGAGCGAGAATCCACGTTTTCCACCCTGCCGACCCAACCAAGCCAGTTGTTCCTCTTCTTTGGTGAGGCCATGGCGTTTGCCGTCGCGCGTCACGGTCGGGTTGGCCAAGAGGCGAAATCTGAAGCGGTCGCCGCTCTTCCTGATGAGACGTTCCAGGTCCACCGGCTTGTCGCCTAAGACATCGACCGCGTATCCCGGCATCTGATCAAGGACGGACCAGTTTCCCGCAAAGTCGGATTGGACAAGGATCGTGGCGGAATGAGCAGGGTCTCGGCCCGATTCCAGTCGCCACAGAAAGGGCTGGGGTGGGGTCTGGGGATCCGGCGCATAGACCCGTGCGAGGGTCCGGTGCATCTCGTAAGGGCTACCGAGATCACGGCGAGCCTGCGGATGCATGGGATCCAGCGTCAGCTTAGACAGGTACATGGACCACCTCCGTCGCCACATGACGCGGTCCGAAACGGCGCTCGGCGAATGGCGCGATCGGTTGATCGAGCCGGACGGATCCATGCTCGGCATGCTCAAGGATCAGTCGCAGTGGCGCTTCTCGATGCTCGAAGCGAGGCTCGGCGATGCGTGGGGCAACGAGCAGGGCATCCCGAAGGTCAGCATCGCATAGGCCGTCGGTCAACCAGACCGGGGCGCCTGGCGGGAACGCCTTGCGGCCAAGCGCCAATGGCCAGACCGGGGTGCGGAGGGCGGATTGGATCAGCGCCAAGAGGTTCCGATCATGGCCATCCAGGCCGACTAAGAAAGCGGCATCGGCCAAGTAATAACGTGGGCTGACGACAGTGCGGCCGAGGTCGACCTTTCCGGCGGCAGTCATGACGCCGGTTGCGGTCTGGTAGTCGCGCATCAAGAGCCCCTCCCGATCGACGCGCACGCCCATACACAGCCGAGCGAGGTCCTCGATCGGTTCGGCTCGATCACGCCCAAGGGCGGCGCAGACCAGGCCAAGGACACCGGATTTGGATGGCTCAAGCTGGCTATCGCGTTCGTCGAAACGACTGGTCGTGCCCCATGACTGCATCGGGCCGGCGAGCCGCAGCAGTAGCGTCGGCATGATCAGTCCCCTAAAGCGGCGCGTGTCTTGGCGACGACCCAATCGACAAGACCGTCCAGTGTCTCCCGGGATTCGCCCTTGGTTTTCGGCCAGGTGTCTGTGAGGTCGAGATAAGCCCAGGCGTCTTTGCCGTCGCCGTAAGCGTCCGATACCTTTGCTTCGTGCTCGGCGAGTTTCTCGACCGAAAGGGCGGTCAGCTCACGGTCCTGGCGGGGCCAGACCGGTTTCTCGAAAGCATTCGCTAAGTTGAACGGGCTGGCATGACGCAGAACCACGCCGACAAAGCTCGGTGGATTATGGGCTGCAAAGGTGTTCTGCTTTCCCGTCGGGATGGCTCGCGCCATGGCCTGGGTGAAGGCACCGATGCCCTTCAGCGCGAGTTCCTGATCCGCTTTCAGGTTTGTAACCAGTTTGTGCGCGTCGATGACGGCATAGCGGTAGAGTGTGGCGGAGTTGAACTCGATCTGGCCGATCATGCCGGCACCGGTCTCGTCGATGTCGCCTCTGTCGTCCACCGCAGTGAAATAGTCGAATTCCCGTTCCACCTTATGCGTGCTGATGGCATGAGCGACCTGACAGGCCGCGTATTGGTTCACTCCCGGCAGGTCGGCCAGCATCCGGCCGAACATGGCGACGTCGACGGCCTTCTGACCGTCCAGCAATGCCTTCGCTTCCTTGACGACCTCGGCCGGAGCGCTGGCCTTCGCCTCCTTCTTGGTCTTCTTTGCTTCCCCGGTCGGCGCCGTGCTGAGTGCGTCCCAGTGCGCATGGATCAGCTCGGCAAAGCGCTCGATCTCGCCTTGCCCCAGGAACAACAGGTACTCGGTCTTGCCGTCGTCTTTCAGCTTCAGGCCGGCGGCGGCCAGGGCGGTCTCGATCTGGAGACCCGCGTCGGGGTGTCCGCGCTCGGCGAGCCGCTCGTTCAGCAGCTCTTTGAGTTTTTTGGTCCGGACCGACCCGAACTCGGACGGGATCATACCCAGCTCGGCGGATTTGAGTCGGATGGCGCGTTTGAAGCACTGGCTGCTGACCCGGGCCCGGCGCTGGCCGCCGAAGATGGCGTCTTTGGGCGCGCCGGTGTCGTCCCGGTTGAGATTGGAGGGTGCAAAGCTCTGAATTAAATGGAATTCGATGAACAGACTCATAGTGCTCTCCTTGTCAGGCGGATAGTTGCAGAGGGTCGAGGGTTAGTGGGGCAGCTTCGGGTTGATCTGCTGCGGCGTCGTAGGCACGGTAGAAGTCGCGCGCCCAACATTGACGCACCCGATCCCGTCCCGCCCCCCCGAAAGGCCGCAGCCATATGCCGAGGTCGTCGAGAAGGCGAACATAGTCGATGGCGCAATTGTCTGCGGCCAAGAGCGAAACGACCTGGCGCAACAGGTCGGCCAAGCCCTCCGGTTCGGCGCCCAAGAGCGCGATGAAACGCCGTTCGATGCTCGTGCTTTCGCGGTCACAGGCGAGATGCCCCAACGCCGATGCGAGGGTTTCGCCCTGCCGGTGCTCCGGATGAAGGGCAAACAGCCCGGCGCCGAGATAGAGCGCTTTGCGCCAAGGATCCTCGGCATGTCGGTCGGGTCCGACAAAGCGTTCGACGTAGGGATAGGCGCGCGGAAAAGCACCGGGATCGAATCCCAGGCTGCGCCGCAAGTGTGCCAAAGCGCCGCGATCATGATCGGCCAGGCCCTCAAGGTGGGTGATGAAGGATTGAGTATGCTCGCTCATGGAAGGACCTCCTCTCGCGTGGTTTTGGTCTCGGGCTGATCGAGCGAGCGCAGCAAGCGCTGAATCTTGGGGAAAGCGCGTGCTTGTGCACGAAGTGCCGCAGGCGAGTCGCCGACTGCGCTGCGAGTGGCATCCCAAGCGCCTTGCGCGGCGAGTCTGAGCGTGCTTATCCAGTGCAGGTAGGCCGCTTCGATATCGCCCGCGGCGATCCGTTGCATCAATTCGGGGAGCGCCCGTTCTGCGCTCGAGAAGAAGACGGCAGCGGTCGGCCCGTTGTCCAGGATGTTCCGCGCGCGTGCCTTGGTGTCTTTGTGGGCAGGATCGGGCATCGCGCTCGAAATCATCTCCGCACAGAGTCCGCGGAGGCGGAAATAGAGATCTTCGCCCTCGCGAATCCGGGCCCTGACTTCGGTCGCGGCATCCGGATCGGTCAACAGCGGCAGCGGCAGATCGACACGCTCGACGCGCCAGCGCAACAACTTGGCTTGATCACTTGCCAGCCCGGCGACGAGGACGGGGATGGGAACGTCGAACTGCCCTGTTCGATCGCGTAGGTTCGTCGCCCAAGACAGAACGGCGGCGGGCTGATTGAATTTGCCGCTCGGGTCCGGAACCAGGGCGGGAAGTTCTCGCCAAACGGCGCGCCCCTCGAAGAACGACATGCGGACCGCCTTTCCTTCCTTTGTAATTCGGTAACAGGCCATCGGATCAGGGGCCTTCACATCTTCCTCCAAGGCGAGGCCGGCGGCGAAACGGACGTGTCGAATACAGCGCTGCTGATCCTCCGGAACAAACAAGACAGCGCGGCTGATACGGGTGTAGCGGTCATTCGCACCCGTTGCGAGCTTCGAGGCTGCACGCAGGGCCGCGATCCCGGGCTGGGGTTGTTCCCAGGCGGGGAGATCACCGACAGTGCTCATGCCGTGAGGGTGAAGGTTGATCAGCAACGTTTCAGCGAGGTGACCACCAAGTGCCATGACGGCCGCCGTATTGGACAGCGGTCCCGCCTTGTCGGAGTCACGGACGCTCTTGACCAGTCCGCCCGGCGTAAACTGCAGGAAGCCCAAGAGATGGCGACACGCGAGTGCCGCGCTAATCGAGGACGGCGCATCATCCACGGCGTGGTCGAAGACCACAGGAGTGTTTCCGCTGCCGCCCGCCAAGCAAACCTGCGTCCATGGTTTGAGTTTGTCTCGTGTTTCAGGCGCATCCGTCAACGCACTGACCTGCATGAAGGGCGTCTCCGGATGAAACAGCCAGAACTGCTCACGCCACTGATCGAGATAAGCACGAATCGGTGCTTCGGGCAGACCCTCGCGGTACCAGCGTGCACGGTCGGCATCTTTCCAGGGTCCGTGATGCGCGGTCAGTGCACGATGCAGCAACGCGAGCAGCATTCGGTACAAGGCGATCAGGTTGGGTGGCGATGTCTCGGCGAGTGCGGTGATCCGGTCCGCCTCGAGAACCGCCTGTGTCAGGCTGACGTCACGAACCTCTCCGTCCGGGAACCGCACCGGTATCCAGGGCTCGTCCAAGAGGTTGAAGGCCGGTTGGGTTTGATCGGTCATGCTGACTCCGGAAGCGTTGTCAGAGGTTCATAAACGAGTCCAAGCTCGGAATCGAGGCGTAGGCGTACCCCGCCGATCTCGGCGACGCCATCGCAGAGCGGTAGGGGACGAAGGTGACGGAGCAACGGATGTTCGTCGAATCCCTTCGGCAACCGCTCGGCAATGAGCGCATGAAGAACGCCCTTGCGGCTGATCCTTATCTGACGGGTGAAGATGCGCCTGGCCAACGCATCGTTCGGAACGGCCTCTGGGTCGAAGGGTTGGTCGCTCGCGAGCAGGCGCCAGCCATCGTCCGAGATCAGGACCGGCACGGCCACCAGGCTCTCCTCGCCCAAGCGGGTGACGACAGGTATGCCGCCCTGACCTTGTTCCTCGCTTGCGCGGGGTTTCCCCTGATAGGCCGTTTGCGGCTCATCCTCTGCGTCGATGGCGACATTGAATGCCTGTTGCCGCTGCGTCTGAAGGATGCCGTAGTGCTCACCCAAGGCTTTGTCGAGGGTCGCCAACAACTCGGGCCTGTCCTCCTCCTCGAAGGGATCTTGCGAGTAAACGGCTTGGACCAATCGATCGATATCGGTCGGTAGTCGCCACTGAGGCTCGCGGAGCACGACGGCCCAGGTGCAATAAAGAATGTACGGATCGTAGACGAAACCCCAGGCGGTCTCGGTCAGCTCCGGAGGCCGTTCCGCGAGGAGTCCGGCGATCCGCAGGTGCGGCTCGGCGTGGGCCGGTGGTCGCGCTCGCTCATGCCGATGCAGCCGGCCCGCCCGCTGCAGTAGCAGATCCACCGGCGCCAGGTCGGAAAGCATGAAGTCGAAATCCAGATCCAGACTCTGCTCGGCAACTTGGGTGGCGATGAGAAGACAGCGCTTAGGGCGCTGGGATTCCGCTACCCGCCCGAACCGGCGCAGCACCTCATGCTCGTGCTGGCTACGCTCGTCGGCGGGGAAACGCGCATGGAACAAGAAGATCTCGTTCGGGTCCACGATCCGCTGACAGAGGAGTCGATAGAGGTCCTGGGCGCGCTGGACCGTGTTGACGACGACAAGTCCGCAGCCGCCGCCGGCGAGGTCGGCCAAGGCTGCGCTTGCGAGGCTTTCAAGGTCTTCGGCGATTCCCGAGATCCGGATCGGCGCCAGTTGGCGACAAGCAACGGTTTCTCCAAAGGTCTCGCCGTCCCGAGCCATCAAGATGCGCGGGTATGGAATGTCCGGGCGATCCGCCGCACCCCAGGCGTCGAGCAGAGCCGCTCGACGGCGCGCGGGGAGGGTGGCGCTCATCAACACGACCGAGCAGCCGAGCGCCTTGAGCCAACGCAAAAGGGCCTCGATCAGACCGCCGGTGTAGGTGTCGTAGGCATGGATCTCGTCGAGGATGACCACGCGATTGCTCAGACCCCAAAGGCGTACGAAGTGGTGTTTGACGTTGAGGGTGGCGAAAAGCGCCTGATCAACGGTCCCGACACCGTAGGGCGAGAGCAGCGGGCGTTTGCGTTGAGAAAACCAAGCGGAGGATGCGATGGATTCGGCAGGGGAGTCGTCGACACCACGGAGCCGCTGGATGCGCTCGTCGAGCATCGCCCCGCCGTGCGCCAATTGGATGTCCTGCGGCGCATCGGAGACGAAGCTCCGCAGGAATAAAAGCGTGCGATCGAACATGGCGTTGCCGGTCGCCTGAGTCGGCAGCGCGAGGTAGATTCCTCGGTGTCCGTTCGCCGCTTGAAGCCGCACATGCGCGAGGAGGGCGAGCTCGGTCTTCCCCTCGCCCATCGGGGCCTCGACGATCATCAGGAGCGGGCCTGTTGCCGCGGAGATCAGCCGATCGGCAGCCTGTTGGAGCGGTCGGGCTTCGATCGCCGCTGCGGGCTGGCCCAGAATGCGTCGGATCAGCGTGTCGGTATCGGATTCGTAGTCGAGTAGCGGCTGAAATTTGGGCCAGCCAATGGCGTCGAGTGCCGCGTCGGCTAGCTTGCTGGCTTGGGCGTAGTGTCCGCTGAGCGTCTCTGCCCGCTCCCCCGGCGTAAACCAGTCGGGATTCGAGCCGATCCAGTCCGCGACACTCGTGAGACCGGCCAGCCATGCGACTGCCGGCAGCGGGATGTCGGCCGATTCGGGACCCTCGCCGGGTGCCGTGGTTTGAAGATAGGCGTCGAGAATCTCGGCCCTTGCCTCTGCCCACTCCGGACCCTCGTAGCGCGGCATTGCATCCCTGATCTCGTCGGAACGCGGCATATAGCCGTGATGCGCCCCCAAGGCTTGCGTGATGGCCAGAGTCCAGGCGGCCTCGGGTGCACTTGATGCGAAAAGCCGGCGGAGCAGCGCGGCACTCGCCAGATCGTGTCGGTGGACCGTCAGGGCGACTCCCCGGAAGGCGAGCCCCGCGGCTTCGTCGGCAGCCTGTCCGCCCGGCCACTTGAACTGGAAGCCGGGAATCGCCTTGCCGAAGTCGTGGAGCCCGATCATTGCTGCAATCCAATGCACCGCCCGGGCTGAGGACAGGGAGAAAGCCCGCGCAGCCCAGTCCAGTGAATGCGACGATTCACGCTCCAGGATAGCTTCGGCGACGGCGGCCACATCCAGCATGTGGGCAAGGAGACTATGTCCGTTCCCATCGCCGCTTTTGGCCCAGAGGGTTCGCGCGGCGGCAGAAAGGTCTCTGAAATCCAGGGGGTTTGGTCGAGGCGGTTCTTGCGCGGAGTCCATGGGCGATGCTCCTTTTGTGTTTGGCTGTCCTACCTTACATCAGGCGGTGGCTCATTTCGTGAGCCCGCGTCGGTCGCTCGTCCTTTTTTGCATCCCGGCGGCGGGAGAAGATTGCGACACGCGTCGTGAGCGCTATGGCGGGGTTCGCTTTGCGGGGCGAGTGGCTCATCCGTTGGGCTGATGCGGATCGAGATCGTAGTCGGCGAAGGGAATGGGCCGTGTGTCGGCGTTGGCCGCAAGGCGGGTACGCTGCACGAAGGGGGTGCACAGTCGGTTGGCCGTCGGTGCCGGCAGGGCGAACCGCCGCTCAACAGGTGCCGTCGAGAACCTCGGCCAGCGTCACGGCGGTCAGCACCCGCTCTGACCAGTGCAGCAGGGTATCGGCGTCGGCGCTCTCGATACGTTGCTGCACGGCGTCGGGCAATTCGCCGAAACGCAAACGCAGGAGCGACATGAGCATCCGGGCTTCACCGCGCTGCACGCCTTGCTCGATGCCCTTCTCGATCCCTTGTTCGATGAAACGTTGGGCAAATCCGCTCATGTCGGCCGCCTCTTGGGGATAGCGTTGGGTGTATAGAATGCGTTCATTCTCATCCAGAGCGGCGTAGATGTCGATGAAGTCCAAATATTTCAAACACCGCTCGGGATCGGGCTCGAGCTCGCGTAGGCCGCGCACGGCCGAGGCGTAGACCTTGAGCTTGTCCTCGGGGGCGTAGGCCATGTTGGGCAGATTCAACCGCGCCACGAGGTTGCGGCTGTCCAGGTGCTCGCGGGCGCGCAGCGCGAAGAGGGCGCAGTCGAGGCAGTGAAAGTCCAGGTAGGCGGTGGTCTCGCTGCCGAGACGCAAACGCGTGGCATAGCTGCCGGGATGCAGAAAGATCACCACCGGAACGACCCGGTCCGTATCGCACAGGTCGGCCAGATCCAGGCAGTAATGCGCGAGGCGATGGAGAGAGAAGCGCTTGGGCTTGGTTTCTTCCTCGAAGACGAACAGCAGGGCTGCGCGGCGGCCATCCGGCCATTCCACCAGCAAAGGGACATCGAGCTCGCGGAAGCGCTCGCCCAAGCGTTCTTTGAGCTGCTCCTCGCGGATCGGCAGGATGCATGCGCCATCATCGACAGCCCGGGATTCGACCGCGGCGAAGAAGGCGATCGACTCGCGCGGGTAGTCGACAATCAGGTTCTTGAAGTTTTGATCGTGACTCATGGGTTGGCCGGGGCGTCGACAGCGAATGGGGCAGGGTCGGGTCCATTCTTACACGTTTCGCGCCTTTTCGCCGGTATCGAGCGGCGCGGAGTTCCGTCGTTGCTCCGGTGCCTACGCGCGTCGTTGCCCGAAGGGTTCGGGAGCAGCGTCCGGCAACGGTGGACGCACTCAGCAGGTCGCATGCCTCCGGTCATGGCCGCCATCCTGGCCGGTGCCCGGAGTTCGTGCGTTGCCCTGAACCGCGTAGACTTGAGCACGTGATCATTCACCCGTCCCCCGGGAGGCATCGATGCTCGGAGCGTTGCTGGAGCCACTCAGAGGCGAGGGGGTTTGCCTGAGGCCATTCGTTCCCGCCGACGCCGAGGGATTCGCCTGCGCGGCGCGCGAGTCCGCGCGCTCGGTCGGGCGCTGGATGTCCTGGTGCCACGCGGATTTCAGTGTCGACGAGGCGCGTGCCTGGTTCGCGATCTGCGCGGCGGAGCTTGCCGCCGGCTCGGCGGTGGAGTTGGGGATCTTCGCGGCGGATGGGGGCGAGGTGCTCGGGGGCATTGGTTTGAATCATCTCATCGTCGAGCACAAGCTCTGCAACCTGGGGTATTGGGTGCGTGCGTCGCGGCAGCGTGGGGGAGTTGCGACACGCGCCGTGCGCACGATGGCGGGATTCGGCTTTGCGGAGTTGGGGCTGATGCGGATCGAGATCGTCGTTGCCGAGGGGAATGTCTCGAGTGCCGGTGTTGCGCGCAAGGCGGGTGCGCTGTACGAGGGGCTGGCGCGTAACCGGGTTGTCGTCGGCGGTGTCTCGGTTCCGGCCTGGATGTTTTCGTTGGTGCCGGATGCAAGCGGCTCCTCGCGGTGACGGGCTGGGTCCGGTGCGCGTCGGCCGGTGTTCTCGCGCTCTGGTTGGCGGTTGCGACCTTGCCGTTATCGGCGGGTGAGGATGTCGGTCCGATCCGATCGGGGGATAGTCTCTGGAAGATCGCGGATCGGATCGCGGCCGAGGCGGGCTTCAGTCGCGATCAGGTCATGCTTGGCCTGCTGGAGTCGAACCCGGACGCCTTCTCGCCTGCGTGCAATGTCAACGGGGTCTTGCGTGCGGGTGCGGTGCTGCGGGTGCCGTCGGCGGAGCGCATGGGTGCAAAGGATGCGGCGACGGCTCGGCGGAGCATCGAGCGTCAGGCGCGCGAGTGGGCGGAGCATCGCCGCAGCGGACGGGCGCTGGTGTGTCCGGCGGTTGTCGAGCAGCCTGCGCAGGAGTCGCCTGCACCTGTGACCGTGGATGGTCCGAGACAGGTGGACGTCACGACGCCGAGGGAGGCGGTCCGCGAGTCGGAACCGTCGCCTTCGCCCTCATCGACTGAATCCGAGATCTCTCCCGCGGTTCCGGACCCGACACGGACGTCGGAACAAGCTCCGGCCGCCGCGGCTACGACACGGATCGATTCGGAAACAACGGGGACACATGATCTGTCCGCGTCGGGTTACGCTGCGCTAACCCGACCTACGGGTGGGCAGGTTGTTTCTGAACCGTCGTTAAGCCCGGCGCGCTCGAGCGCGTCCGGCCGAACCGGCGAGGAAATCTGCCCCTGCCCGTCGGATCCGGCGGGATCGACGTCGTCGCTTGTCGGCGAGTCCACCCGCGTCGTCGGCGGGGAGGCCCCGTCGCACTTGCCGGAGGGGCCGCTGGCGCCGTTCTGGCTCTT
>NZ_LN848257.1:12100-19004 GCF_001499735.1 Thiocapsa sp. KS1
GGCGTCTACCCTTTCTGCTTGCATTGAGGGACGGCGATCTCGTCTTTTTGGTCCTGGCGGCGCTGGCCGGGCTCCTCGGTGCGCTGGTCACGGTGGTGTTCCGCGAGGGGATTCATGGCCTGGAATGGCTGCTCGTCGGTCACAGCGGCAGCCTCGTCGTCATGGCGCTGGGTCTGCCGCCCTGGCAGCGCCTGCTGCTGCCGGCGGTCGGCGGCTTGGTGGCCGGCTTGATCCTGGAGCAGATCGGCGGGCGGCTGCGCGGGCGGACAACGACCGATTATATGGAGGCGGTTGCGGTCGGCGACGGATGGATCAGTATCCGCCAGAGTCTGGTGAAGTCGGCCTCCTCGCTCGTGACCGTGGCCTCCGGAGGCTCCATCGGGCGCGAGGGCGCCATGGTGCAGCTCTCCGCCATGGTCGCCTCGACCATCGGGCGGGTTGCGCGCTTTCCGCGCGATCGCTTGCGTCTGCTGGTCGCGGCCGGGGCGGCGGCGGGTCTGGCCGCGGCCTACAACGCGCCGATTGCGGCGACCTTGTTCGTCGCGGAGATCGTGCTGGGTTCCATCGCGATCCAGCACATCGGCCCGCTGATCGTCGCCGCGGTGATTGCGAGCGTCACCGTCCACGACATCATGGGGTACGCGCCCGTCTACGAGATCCCGGCCTTCAGTCTGGTGAGCGACTGGGAGCTGGGTCTCTATCTGCTGCTGGGGATCGTCGCGGGCCATACGGCGCCGATCTTTCTGGGTCTGCTGGGACATTCCCATCGGGCCTTCGCTCGGCTACCCATGCCGCTGTCCGGACGGATGGCGCTCGGCGGGCTGATCGTCGGGGCCATCTCGATGTACGAGCCCGCCGTCTGGGGCAATGGCTACAGCGTCGTCAACACGGTGCTGCACGAGCCCTGGGTCTGGCAGGCGCTGCTGACCGTGATGGTGCTGAAGATGATCGCGACCGCGGCGACACACGGCTCGGGCGCCGTCGGCGGGGCCTTCACGCCGACGCTCTTCGTCGGTGCGCTGCTCGGCGTGCTCTTCGGCACGGCGGTCCACGCCGTCCTGCCGGTCGGCACCGGGCCGCCGAGTGCCTACGCGGTGGTCGGCATGGGGGCGATGCTCGCGGCGACGACGCATGCACCCTTGATGTCGATCATGATGGTCTTCGAGATGACGATGGACTACGAGATCGTCCTGCCGCTGATGCTCGCCGTGGTCTCGGCGCATTACACCGTGCGCCGCTATGTGGATGTGGCGCCGATGTATGCCGAGTCTCTGCTGCCGCGCGAGGCGGATGCGCGTGGTCGATGAGGCGGCCCGGTGCTTATGCCGGGTTTGTCGAGGCGTCTTGCTGTCGGATTACGCTGCGCTAATCCGACCTACGGGTTACGGGCTGTTGAGTGCTGCTCGACGCGTGACACCGCCGGAGCGGTGCCACGCGTATTCTCTTAACGAATTGAATTGAATCACCTAAACCGCGTCGACTCCGAGGTTCGTTGATCGGCGCGAGGCCGATCCATGCCGCAAACCTCGCATATCAAACCGGACGCGGTTTAGACCAGGTCACCACCAAGGCCCCCAGCCGCCCCAAGAGTCCCAATCCATCGAGGCCATCTCGTTCTCCTCGGCGATCTCCTGCTCGACGCCGAGCTTTTGATAGCGGTCATACGCCGCCTGGGTTCCGACATAGATGCACTGGCAGTCGGTCGCGTCGGCCCAGACGAACCGGAGCGCGCCGTCCGGGCCCGTGGTGCGGGTGAGCTTGCGTTGGGGCAGCGCCGTGACCTTGGCCATCTGAGCCGGGGTCTTGGCAAACTGCATCTGGAAGCCGGCGGCGGCCAACGTCCGCTCCGTGCTCTGGGCCTCCGATTGCTGGATCGCTGCGCAGCCGCCCAAGGTCAAGAGAGCGGAGATCGCCAAAGCCCCGCCTGTCGTGAGCCTGCTGGTTCTTCCGAAACCGCGTTTGTGTGCGTTCATTTTCGGGCCATTGCTCCTTGTCGATGAAAACGGTGCTTCCCCGCCGGCCGGGAAACCGGTCCTGACGCCGGCGAGGAAAACGCGAGCCGTTGTTCACGCAGAGGTGAACAACGGTGCCCTTCGGGCCGCCGATGGTGCTGTCGGGACGGGCTTCGGCGACCGATCGACGCTAGACCCCATGGTCGGTGCTTGTCAATCTCCGGAAAGCCCCGGCGAGTTGACGAGATGCAGTTTCGGTTTGCTGTCGGTGAGGCTGATCGAGACGCTGAACGGCTGAATCACGGCGGAGAGCTCGCCGTTGAGCAGCGCATCCTGCATCTTCAGGTCGGCGAAGAGGACGAGCGGCCCGGCACTGAGACGCGCGTTCCAGAGATGGATACTCTCCTCGCGCAGCCGGACCCTGGCGGTGCCCTTGACGTCCGGGATGGTCAGCAGGCGCCCGAGCCAGTCGCGCTCGCGGGCTTGGGCGACGAAGAGTCGGGCCAGCAGGCCGGTGTCGCGCATGCCGAGCGCCAGGCGGGATTCGAGCCGGAGCGGCTCGGCCCAGACCAGGCGGGCCTCGTCGAGCTGCAGCTGCGTCCACCAATCGGCGGTCTTGCTGCCGTCGGGCTCGGTGAGCGTCACGCCGTCGAGCCGGATGCGCGAGCCCGAGGCATCGAAGGTCATGGAGGCGATGTCGCCCTCGCGCAACCGGGCCTCCAGGACAAGGTTGCCGCCGAGCTCCTGGGTGTCCATGCGGATGCGGGTGTCGTGGCTTTGCAGGTTGATCTCGCCGTCCGCGACTTGCCCGTCGAGATTAAACAGCATGTTCAGGTCGGCGCTGCCGGAGAGCAGCGCAAGGCCGGCGTCTTTCGGAAGATAGCGGTTGTAGACGGAGAGGTCTTTCAGCTGCGCCTTGGGCAGCCTGATCCGGGTCGTGACATGTCGAGCCGCGTCGGCGTCGGTCGCCCGCTTCAGGCTGGGTGTGCGGCTTTCGAGACCGAGGTCCTGCCCCTCGATGTAGCTCTCCGAGCCATCTTGGCGTCCGAGCGAGAAGCGGGGGAGTGTCAGCTCCAGGGCGGCGCCCGGATCGCGGGCGCGGCCGTCGGTCTTCAGGCTCAGCCGGCCGTTGCCCCGGGCGCGATAGTCCAGGAAGTCGACCTGGAGCGGGACGGCGTCGATCCGTACCCGGCTGCCGGGCGCGAGTGTCTCGTGTCGAAGGATGAGGTCGGCATCGATCCGCCCTTCGCCGCGGACCCGCACGCCGTGCCCGCGGGGCAGAAAATTGTCCAGGAAGCCGAGTTGGGTGACGCGCCCGTCGAGTGCGATTCTGCCTTGAAGGGCTCGGCTGGGCGTGTTGGAGGCATTCAGCCAGTCGGTGAAGCGCGCGTCTTCGAGGTTCAGAACGGTGTGCAGCCGCTCGTTGCCGGCGTCCCCGGTGGCGTGCAGCTCGATGCGGGTGCCGGAGAGGTCGAGCACGCTGCCGTCCAGGTGCAGGTTCCGCAGCTCGAGGTCGAGGTGCAATCCACCCTCGACCGCGGTCTCGAAAAGCTCGCCGCCGATGCCCTCGCCCTGAAGGTGCAGCGTGCCGCTGGCCTGCTGCGCGTCGAGTCGGATCAGTCCCTTGCTCACGGCGCTGCCGCGGCGAAATCGAAAGGGCGCCTGTGCCGGAAGATAGCGGTCGAGCACGCCGACATCCGGCATCCGGGCGCCGTCCCAGCGCAAGGTTACGCGGGCGGCATCGGTCGAGAGGTCGGCCAAGGTTTGGCCTGACGGGGCGGGTACTTCGATGTCCAGCGTGATGTCTGCCGAATCCAGCAGTGGTCGAGGCTCGTCCCGGTGCCGGAGACTGGCGTCGGTGAAGCGGGTCGCCAGCGTCAGCGTCTCGCCCGCGTCGCCGTCTTGCCAGCGGGCGTCGAGTGCGCCGGTGCCGCCGATCGCGAAGTCCATAAGACGTGCGCTCAGCGTACCGGCCTCGACCGTCAGACGGCTGCCGCTCGCCGGTGTGCTGTCGAGGATGTTCAGCTCCGTGAGTAGGGTGCCGCTGCCGTCGAGTCGGATGCCCCGGGTACCCGGGGTATTGCCGAGAAAGGCGTCAAAGAAACCCAGGTGGTTGACCTCGCCCGAGAGTCGGAGCCGCCCGTCGACGGGGAACGGATCCGGGGGGCGATCCGTGGTCCGCAACTCGGCGATGGGGCGTGTGAGCCTGAACCTGGCCTCGTCGAGACTGAATCGGGTGATCAAGGGGGTCGAGGTTTGCGGTTGTGCACCGGCGATCGCCTCCAGGTGCAGCCGGGTGCCCGAGAGGTCCAGTGTCTGATCGGTCGGGTTCAAGGCATTGATGCGCAGGTCGAGATTGAGCTTGCCCTCGACGTCGGTCTCCAGCAGCGTGAGTCGGACGTCGTCGCCATGCAGGTTGAGCGCGCCATGCAGCCGGCCGACCTCCCAGACGAGGACGGCATCGAGTCCGGCCAGCCCGCCGCGCAGAGCCACCGGGCCGCCCGGCGGGAGATAGCGCGAGAAGACCGCGAGATCCGGGACGACGGCCGATGTCCATGTGAGCGTGGTCTGCCGGGGCAGGTCCGGGGGTTGGAGGAGGTCGGACCCAATGATGCGAGCCTCCAGGCGAAACGCTCGGCTGTCGAGGAAGCGCGTGTCCTCGTCTTGGTCGCGCATCTCCACGTCGGTGAGGTCGACGCCGAGGACGGTCTCGGTTTGGCCCGGAGCGTTGGAGACCACCTGAAGCTCGACGCGGCCGGCGCCGGCGAGTCTGTAGAGGGTGTCGTCGCCGATCGGTCGCGGTGCGCCATTCGCATCCGCGCCCGGGACTGCGCCGGGATGCAGGGTCACGCCGAGCGAGGGCGAGTCCAGCCGCAGCCGGCTACCGGGCTCCAGGTGGCCCCGATCGATCGACAGCGCGGCCGTGAGGTCGCCATGTCCGGATAGACTCAACCAGGGGATCTCTTGCAGATACGCGTTGAAGAGATCCCAGGCATCGGCCTTCGCCGCGAGGCTCAGATCGCCGGAGATAAAACGCAGGATCCGCGCGCCCGGGTTTTCGGCGACAGTGAGCGGTGCAAGCCGCAGGCGCGCGGCAATCGCCAGATCGCGCGACAAGACGGCGTCTCCGCGCAGCAGGCTGGCCTTGTCCAGGTCGAAGCGCAGGCTCTCGATGTCGATTTGATCGTCGCGCAACGCGGCACCTTCGAGCGACAGGTCGCCGTCGCCCTCCAGCCGGTAATCCCCGAAGCGCAGCGAGCGAATGCCCTCGGCATCGAGCCTCGGGACCCGCAGCTCTCGGCGCAGGAGCGCGGGCAGATCCAGTTGCGCGGACGCTTGATGCAGGGCGAGGGCGGCGGGCCAGTCCGGGTCGTCGCGCTCGACGCGCAAGGCCTGGAGCCTGAGTTGACCGCTCGGGCGAAGCTGTGCGGACTCCCAGGTGATCTGTAGGCCGCTGTGCTCGGAAAGACGCTCCTGAAGCCAATGGCTGTTCAGCAATGGATGGATCGACAGCGCGATTGCCGCAGTCAGCCCGAGGAGGATCGCCGCGGCGAGGAGCGCCCGGCGTCTTGCCGGTCGGGGCGAACCGGCGCGATGGTCCTTTGATTCGGACAATCGATCAGGACTCGGGGAAGAACGTCTCGTCGAGCAGCTGCGAAAGCGAGAACGGACAAACGGCAGGGAAGCGATCGGGCGGCATGTCGGTTTCCCGAGCCGCCAGCGCGATGGCCTTCGGATAGGCCTTCTCGGCGGCATCCGCGAGAATGGTCCGCAACGAGGGGCTATCTTCGAGCTGCCCGGCGATCTGCAGACGTTGCTCGGCAATCGATCCGACCCATCCTGAGCTTCGCGCCTCGGGTTGATGCTTCCACTTCAGCAGGTGGGCCATGAGAATGATGAGTCGGTTCGCGAGCTCGCGCTTGTCTCGCTTACCCATGCTCTCGAGCTCGTCGATCAGAACCTCGCGATCGATCTCGTCTAAACGACCCTCGCGCACGAGGTCGGCGGTGTGCTCCAGCCATTGATAAAAGTCCTTTTCGTAGAGTGGCGTCGACATAGGCGGGTCATCGGCAGAACAGGGCAAGGCCCTAGTGTAGACCAGTCGCCGCGCTTGACGCCGCTCGATCGCAGCGCCTAGCCTTGCCCCAGCTCCACTGCCCGCCGATGGCCGAGGTCGAGACCTTGACGAAGCCCGTGCCGATTATCACCTATACGCCGCAACACCTCGGTCACGAGGCCGGCCGATGAGCATCGTCGCCGTCGTCGGCAACAAAGGTGGGACCGGAAAGACCACCCTGTCATTGAATCTTGCAGCGGGTCTGGGGCGGCGGGGATCGGTCGTCATCGTCGATGCCGATCCGCAGCAATCCGCTTATCAATGGCGCCTGATCGGGGATGAAAACATGGCGCTGCCCGCCGTGGTGGCCGCGGCCTTCGGGCTCGAGAAGACGGTCCGGGCCCTTCGCGATGTCCACGACCATGTCGTCATCGACTGCCCCCCGTCCATCAAGGCACCGCAGACCGAGCACGCACTGCGCCTGGCCGACCATGCGCTGATCCCGCTCCAACCCTCGCCGATGGACCTCTGGGCGACGAGTCATCTCGCCCGCATCATCGAGCAGATTCGGCCCGAAAACCCGCGACTGCGCGCCTTGATCGTGATGAGCCAGATGGAGCCGCGCACGACCCTCTCGCGCCTGATGCCCGATGCCGTCGCGGAGCTGGATCTGCCGGTCGCCCGAACCTCGTTGCAGCGCCGCTCCATCCATCGCCTCTGTGTGCTCGAAGGGCGCAGCGTCTTCCAAGCCGGCCGTCGCGGTGCCGCCGCGGCGGCCGAGATCAACGACCTGATTGCGGAGATCTTCGACCATGACAACGCCTCCCAGGAGCACGCCTCCCAAGAGCACCTCTAGCAGTACGCGCACGGAACGCCGACTGGTTGCCTCCATCCG
>NZ_LN848257.1:19104-30018 GCF_001499735.1 Thiocapsa sp. KS1
TCCGGCTTCCGGGGCAGCTGCTGCATCAACGGTGGGGGGTTATCAGAGTCGTCGGAGGGTTTGGCCGGACTGAAGACGGGCTTTCTTAGCCACGGGTCAGAAATAAGTTGAGCACCGAATCTAATCGTTGTCGTTGTCGTAATCGAGAACGACAACGAAACCGAAACCGAAACCGTCGCAAAGGTATTCTCTCGTCGAGTTGAGCTCGACCCCGCTGGCCGTCGGGCCAGCGGAAGAAGACGACTGCAAGTCGTCGATCCCGGGGTGCCGCCGCTTCGCGACGATTGCCGGCGGTGGACGACGGGCTCCCGAAAAGCAAAAAATCATGCTGAAGCGCCTCTCTCCGTCGTGATCGGGTGGGTGCGAGGCTGGGCGCAAGACGGACCGATATATGCACCGCCGGACGCGGTTTAGTGGCGGACGCGGTTCAGTGGACCGTGCAGACCATGCAGGGGTCGAAGGACCGCACGATGTGCTGGACGGAGATCGGCGTGGTCTCTTCCGGCCGGACCTCCGCCCCGACCAACGCTTGCTCCAATGCCCCTGGAACACCCGCGGCGTCGCGCGGCGAGAAGTTCCAGGTCGTCGGGGCGATGATCTGGTAGTTGAGGATGCGCCCTCGACGGATCGCGAGCCAGTGACCCAGGCTGCCGCGGGCTGCCTCGACGAGCCCCACGCCGCGTGCCTCGTCCGGGATCGCGGTCTGCTCGCAAAAAGGCTCGCCCGGTGCGATCGCCTTGACCCAGTCCTCCATCGCCATCAGGACACGCGCCAGCTCAAGCAGTCGCGCGATCATCCGAGTCCGCACATTTCCGCCGGACTCCGCCACCAGGTCGCGGATCAGGGGATGGCCGTCGATGAGCTGACGGGCCAGCGCGCCGACCTCAATCACCTCGCCGGCGAGTCGCGGGGCCTTGCACCAACTGTAGGCATTCGCCTTCTCGCTATCCGGGATGGTGACGCCGTCGGCTGGATGCAGCGGACCTCCTCCGGCCATCCAACTGTGGCTCAAGTCTTCGGCGATCGCTGCAAGATCCAACGGCTGCGGACCCTTGTCGGCCCAGAGCCCGGATCGGAAAAGGCGGGTGCCCCCGCTCGGGTAAGCCCCGTAGCTCATGAAGCGGTCGGTCGCGCGTCCCAGACGGGCCAAGCCCAAGTCATCCGCGATCTGCAGGAAGCGGCGCAGATCGCCGCGCTCCGGGTCGCGTGCAGCCCAGGCGTCGAGCGCGCGGGCGCTGTCCAGTGCGACGAGCGTCTCCAAGGGATCGCCGAAGGTCTCGCGCTCCAGAAAACGTCTGAAGGCACCGAGGATGGCGAGCAGCCGGATGCGCTCCTGCGCCTGCACCGGCTTGGCGGTCCCGCCCGGTTGCAGACTCAGGCTGTGCGGCCACTTGCCGGCGAGCAGCCCCATGAGATGCATGAAATGTGCGCGTGCCGGCAGGACCACGCCCGCCGCGGTGCCGCTCAGCGCGCGGAAGCGCGTCTCGGTGCCCGCATGCCAGGGCCGGTCGGCATAGACGGGGCGAGCGAAGTCCGGCATGAAGAACAGATAGAAGTGGGTCAGATGGTCGGCCAGGTTCTCGCAGGCGAGGACCAGGTTGGTGGCCAGCGTGCCGTTCGGGGG
Source organism: Thiocapsa sp. KS1 (assembly GCF_001499735.1). Classification (GTDB taxonomy): domain Bacteria; phylum Pseudomonadota; class Gammaproteobacteria; order Chromatiales; family Chromatiaceae; genus Thiocapsa. Next base: position 20,729 of record NZ_LN848257.1, read on the forward strand.
CATGGCAACCCTGGTCGCGTCCGCAAGCGCATAGGCGGCGGCCATGGTCTGCGAGACCGAGCAGATCCCGCAGATCCGCGGCGCAATTACCAGGGTATCGCGCGGGTCCTTGCCCTGGAGGATCTGCTCGAAACCGCGATAGAGGGGCGAGTTGACGCGGGCCTCGCGCACGCGCCCGTCGGCGATGTCGAGCTGAATCTCCAAGTCGCCTTCGACGCGGTTGAATGGGCCCAAGGTGAGTGTGCTCATTCGGGGGAGTGCCGCCGGGGTCCAGCCTCCGGCCTCCAGCCGTCAGCCTCCAGCATCGGGCCGGTTGGCTTGAGAGGGCTTTGGGAGCGGCAAGGCCGCATAGCGAAAGCGTCTGGTGCGAACATCATGCTGGTTTCTCTCGCGGATGCCTGTCGAGGCGGATCCAAGTTGCGGAGGGTTCGTGTGTCGGTAAAGTCGATGGCTGGCGGCTGGCGGCTGGCGGCTGGCGGCTCCCTGCGATGCCGGCGCGGGTTGGGCACGCTGCGCTTTGCCCAACCTACGGCCGGCGGCTGGAGGCTTCTCCAAATCACCGCAACTTCGTCGGCCGGATCGTCGGCGGCACCGCGATATGGTCCGACACCGCGTTCTTGCGCAGGCGCTCCGGTGTCGCGGCCTTGGCGAGCGAGGAGAGCGCGACGAACCAGGCCTTGGGCATGTCGGTCGGAAGGCCGATCGGGATACCGGCGAGGCTGGGTGTTTCCGCAAAGGCATGGCCAGGCTCCTCGAACTCGGGCGAGGTGCAGTTGATGCAGGCATAGCCGCCGCGCGTGCAGGAGCCCGAGCCGTTCCAGAGCCGGGTGTTGCAGTCGGCATGGGCCTGGGTGCCGAGACAGCCTAGATGCTCCATGAGGCAGCCGAGATCGGACGGTGCGCGTGCGCTTGCTTTGTATTCGTAGAACTCGTTGCGCGGGCAGCCGTGGTGGACCAGCTGGTCGGCGTACATCCGGGGACGGGCGTAGGCATCCAGGTCGTCCGCCGTCAGGCCATCGAGGGCGACTGCCATGAGTGTCTCGGTGACCCAGTCGGGATGGGTCGGACAGCCGGCGACATTGATCACCGGCAGACCGGCCCCGGAGCGATAGTCGGTGCCGAGCAGGCCGCCGGGGTAGGTGCCCTCGAACTGCAGGCCGCACGCATCCGTGGGATTCGAGCCGCCGACGGTTACACCCCCGTAGGCGGCGCAGGTGCCGATCGCGAGACAGTAGTGCGCACGCGCGGCGAGACGGCGCACCCAGTCGATCATGGGTGTGCGGGTGCCGGCGAAACGGTGGAAGGCGCCCGTGCCGTTCGGTCCGCGCAGAAGCGCGCCTTCGATGCAGAGCAGGTCCAGCGGCAGGTCGCCCGTCTCGACGCGGGCGAGCAGATCGAGCACCTCGTCGCCGCTCGCCTCGCTCAGTGAGGGATGCCAGAGGATGCGGATCCCAGCGCCAGCGAGGGTCTCGAAGAGGTGCGGTGCCTCGGCGCCGAGCAGCGAGAGCGTGCAGCCGCCGCAGCCGCCGGATTGGAGCCACAGCAGGTTCATTGTGAACCGCGTCCGGTGTCGCGTATGAAGCCGTCGGGGATTGCGTCGCGCCGTGGACTCGGGATTCCTCGGCGGTGACGCGGTTCAGTGATGTTAAGGGGCATCTTGGTTGGTGACGTGTCGGAAATAAGTTGAGCACCGAATCCAATCGTTGTCGTTGTCGTAATCGACAACGACAACGAGGGCCGCAGCAAAGGTATACCCCGGTCGAGTGTTTTACGTGTTGCTGAACCGTTCATTGGGAACTTTTCCGGATATTAGGTTCCAGGCTCAGCGGCAGCTCCAGGCGGAATTCGGCGCCGCCGTCCGGGTGATTCTCGGCGGTCAGGCTGCCCCCGTGATCGGCGACGATGCCGTAGCTGATGGAGAGTCCCAGGCCGGTCCCTTGGCCGACGGGTTTGGTCGTGAAGAAGGGGTCGAAGATGCGGCCGAGGTCCTGCTCGTCGATGCCGGGGCCGTTGTCCCGGACACTTAGCCAGGCGGTCGTCTCGTCCTGTCCGGCGCTGATCGACAGTCGCGGTGACTGTGCAGCGTCGCGCATCGCGTCGAGTGCGTTCTGGACGAGGTTCATGAGCACCTGATGGATCTGCCCCGGGTGTCCCTGGACCGTCAGCGCGTCCGGAAGCTCGAGCATCGTCTCGATCTCCCGACGCTCGCCCTTGGTGACCCAATGCACCGCCGTGCGGATCAGGTGCACCAGATCGAATCGGGTGGATTCGCCCTGCTGTCCGGAGGAGAAGCAGCGCAGATCCTGCACCAGGTCGCGAACGCGCTCGGCGCCTTCGAGCGTGCCCTTGATGAGCGGATCGAGATCCGCAAGCAGCCGCTCGATGCGCAGCTCCGCCTTGAGCGCCTGCAGCTCGGCCGAGGGTCCGGAGGTGTCGACCGCCGCGCAATAGCGCAGCAGCCGCTCGCGATAGCGCGAGAGGGCATGCACGTTGCCGTAGACGAAGCTGATGGGGTTGTTCAGCTCGTGCGCGACGCCGGCGACGAGCCGGCCGAGCGAGGCCATCTTTTCGGCATTGACCAAGCGGCCTTGGGCGCGCTTGAGGTCGTCGTGTGCCTGGGCGAGGTCGCGATAGGCGCGGCGCAGCTCCCCGACCGGACGGCCGATCAGGACCATGCCGACCAGCCGACCGCGGTGGTCGTAACGCGAGGTGCAGTTGACCGCGAGCGGGATCTCCTCGTCTACGCCCTTGAGTGCAAGCTCGCAGTCGTGGATAGCCTCGGCGCGGATCTGCTGCGCGAAGCTGCTGGCCATGGGCAGACAGTGCTCGGCGAGCAGCGCCAGGAAGGGTCGCCCGCGCAGATCGGCCTCGCTCCAGCCCGTCAAGGTTTCCAACGCGCGGTTGACCTGCTGGATGCGGCCCTGGACATCGCAGACGATCAGTACATCCGTCATGGAGGCCAGCACGCTCGCGATGAAGTGCTGGGCATCCTCCAGTGCGCTGTTCTTCTCTTCAAGCTCGCTCTGGTGCCGGACCAGATCCGCGTAGGTCTCGTCCATCTTGCGGATGACGTGGATCCAGGTCGCTTCCGCCGTCGTCTCGGGGAAAACGCCGGTCCGGGCGATGCCTGAGGTGCGAGTATCGGGCTCGGCGGGGGAGCGGGTCATCATCGGCGGTCCGCGTGAAGGTCGAGGTCTAAGAATAGGCGATTTTCCGCAGCGGATTCCGCGAAAACCGGCGGGGTTACGAGTCGGCGGGGACCGACGTTGGCTTGACTGGATCGCGTCGGCGCAGCGCGGGTGCACGCCGGGGGCGACCGGGACGTCGTAGAATGCCGATAGGCGATCAGGATGCTGCATGCGCGGCCGCGTTGCCTTCGGAAATCCCGCCCCGATTAGAATGGGTCGCGGATCGGGTCATCGGGCCTCGCAGCGGCGCGCCTGGGCGGACTTCGGATGCACGGGCGTTCGAGACGATTCACCTCCACACGTCAGCCTAGTCGAGGTCGGAGTGCGTTCCATGAAACCGATTCATCCCGCCATGCCTGAAAGGTCCTCGCCCCGATCGACCACGGCACTGCTCTGGGCCCTCGCCGGTCTGCTGCTGGTTGCCGTTGTCGCGGTTGCGCTCCACAAGGCTGGGCCGTTGCTGAACCCGACGCTGGCGGAGGTCGCGCCGCTCGATCCGAGCTGCGATCTGCGCGCAGGACCCTGCGATGCGCGATTTGCGGGCGGGGGCCTGGTGCGCTTTGCGATCGAGCCGCAGAGCATCCCGGTGGTGACGCCGCTTCGGCTCGCCGTCGAGACGACCGGCTTGGATGTCCGAGCGGTGGAGATCGACTTTGCCGGCGTCGACATGAACATGGGATACAACCGCGCGGCTCTCGAGCCGGTTGCCCCGGGTGTCTACCGGGGACAGGGGACCTTGCCCGTGTGCGTGCGTGCGCGCATGGACTGGGAGGCGAGGGTGTTGATCCACACGGGCGAAGGCATCTTGGCGGCGCCATTTCGGTTCATGACCGTTAGGGATTGAATCGCGTTCGGGGCTCCCCGAGGCGGCTGATGCTGCGTTCCGGCGCGCCTGACCCGGCCTACGGATGTGCTTAGCGGTCCCGATAGCGGCGAGTCAGGTCGCCGTAGGCGTCGATGCGACGGTCGCGCAGGAAGGGCCAGAGTCGGCGGACCTGCTCGGTGCGGGCGGGGTCGATTTTTGCGAGTAGGATCTGCGGGCTCTGATCGCAGGCCTGCGCGAGGATCTCGCCCTGGGGGCCGCAGACGAAGGAATGCCCCCAGAACCGTGCGCCGGCCGTCGTGCCGCTCGGATCCGTCTCGAATCCGACCCGATTGCAGGCCGCGACGGGCAGGGCGTTCGCGATCGCATGGCTGCGCTGTATCCCGACCCATGCCTCGCGCTGGCGGGCCTGTTCTTCCGGAGCGTCGTTTGGGTCCCAGCCGATTGCGGTCGGGTAGAGCAGGATGTCTGCCCCCGCCAAGGCCATCAGACGCGCGGCCTCCGGATACCATTGATCCCAACAGACCAGGACGCCCAAGCGTCCGACCGAGGTGTCGATCGGCTCGAAGCCGAGGTCGCCCGGCGTGAAATAGAACTTCTCGTAGTAGCCCGGATCGTCCGGGATGTGCATCTTGCGGTAGACCCCGGCGAGTCGGCCGTCGCTGTCCAGGACGACCGCGGTGTTGTGATAGAGACCGGGTGCGCGGCGCTCGAACAGCGAGGCGACGATGACGACGCCGAGCTCGCCCGCCAGCGCGCCGAGTCGCGCGGTGCTCGGGCCCGGGATCGGCTCGGCGAGATCGAAGTTCGCAGGGTCCTCGGTTTGACAGAAATAGGCGCCGTTGTGCAGCTCCTGGAGCAGCACGAGGCGTGCACCGCCGGCGACGGCCTCGAGGATTCCCCGCTCGCAGGCATCGAGATTCGCCGCGACGCTGCCGTGATCGGTTTCCTGCACGAGTGCGATGGTGAAAGGGGACTGCGACATGACTCAAGCCTCCGAAAACGATGGGTTCGCAAGCGCCGTAGGGTGAACAAGCCCCGTAGGGTGGACAAGCGCAGCGCAGTCCACCAGCGCCGGCGCGAGCCTCGGTGGACTTCGCTCTCGCTCGTCCACCCTACGAGTCTGCGGGGCGCGCGGCTTCGATCATACGAGCGGCCGCCAGCGTGAGAAGGTCGCGGCCTGTCCGAGATGCCGTCCCTCTCGATCGATCAGGTTCCAAACGACGGCCCTCTCGATGCGAAACCGCCGTCCGCGCGAGGAGACGCGCACCCCGCTGTAATCGTCGATGAAGCCATGCGCCGTCACCTGCGCGAGCAGGCGTGCGCGTTCCTCCCGATCCGGTGCCTCGGCGGTCAAGCGCGAGGGCATCCGTGTCAGCTGCGCCCAATCGAGCTCGAACAGATCCAACACCCGTCGGTTGCCGTACGTCAGGATCGGATCCGGGTCGGCATTGTGCGACAGAACCGCAAAGGGCGCTTCGAACAGTTGCCGGGCGGCCTCGCGGTCGTCGAGCGCGGGGTCGAGCAGATCGCGCCCGGTCAGGGATCGGTAGCTCATGCGCAGGAGCCGGGCGTGGTCGCACAGGAAGTCATTGGACGGGTCGGGGAATGGTGTCACCGGATGATCCTGTCGTAAATCGAAGGGGCAGGCTCACCGTTTGAGCCACCGCCCTGTTAGGCTCTGCGGGTTTCGGGGCCGGCAGTCGGCCCCCTCTGTTCCCGGACCCAAGATCGCGCATGGCTAATTTCCAGACTCATCTCAACGGCGGCATCTTCGTGAGTGTGACTGCGGTGCTCGGCTTGCACGGCGCCGGACTGGTCGAGCAAGGCGCAACACTCGGTTATTTTGCACTGGGTGTCGCCGGGAGTCTCCTTCCGGACATCGATGCCGATGCCTCCAAGCCCGTGAGGGCCTTCTTCAACGTGCTGGGCGTTGCGGTCGCCTTCGCCATGACCCTCCCGCTGATCGGCCGGTTTTTGCCGTTGGAAGTCGCCTTGATCTGGGTCGGCGTGTTTCTCTGCGTGCGTTACCTGATCATCGAGATCTTCACCCGCGCGACGGTCCACCGCGGCATCTGGCATTCCTGGCTCGGGATCGCCGCCGCGGCCTTGGCGGCCGTCAACATCGCGTATTGGATGATGAACCGGTCGGCGGAGTCGGCCTGGATCGCCGGATTCATGGTCGGAATCGGCTATCTGACCCACCTCGTCCTGGACGAGCTCTACAGCGTCGATCTCTTGAACAGTCGGGTCAAGCGGTCCTTCGGGACCGCGCTCAAGCCCTTCAGTCTCGTCGATCCGCGGAGCAGCTTCGGCATGTCGGCCGCCGTCGTTGCTCTGGCGTGGGTTGCGCCCGCGCTTGATTGGGGTTTGCTTCCGGCCGAAAACCTGCCGCAGGCAGCCGTCATTGCCGCCGATCGTTTGGTCGCGACCTTCGGGGACGTGATCGACGGGGCCGGTCTGCTGTTGCGGTCGCTGATCGACTGGATCCGGACGGGGGCGGCTAACCTCTGACGGTCGAACGAACGGCCGGGCGGTCGTCCGAGACGCCGATCTTCGCTGTCGTCGCACTTGCTTGTTGGGTCCGGCGGTCGCGAGTAGCATCACCTGCGGCTCGGCGGGGTGCCGAGACCGCTTTGTCTTGACCGACGATCGAGGTAACCACGCGATGAAATATTATCTCGGAGCAGTCTGCCTTCTCATGGGTGCCTGGTTGGTGTATCAGGCGCTTACCCATCGACGCGCGGTGATCGGCGCGCGCGAGCGCGCCGCAGCGGAGAACCGCGAGCAGAAGATCCACCAACACCTGCAAGGCATGCGGCTCGGCCTCGCGCCCCTCTATGTGATGGGGATCCTCTTCACGGGGATGGTCTTGGCCGCGATCTGGTTCGTCGTCGACCGGGAGCGGGTCTTTTCAGTGCTCGACATCCTCGGGTTTCTGATGGTCCTTGCGGCCTATGCCTTCTGGATGGCCGTGCGGATCCAATACAGCCCGATCGGGTTGGAGTCGAAGCAGACCGAGTGAGCGCCGCTTGCGCCGGGTTGCGGATCAGGTGCCGAGCGCACCGCTCGCGGCAGGAGGGTGCGGCCGGGGTGGGCCGATGCGTCCGTCTTGGATGCGGCACTGTTGGCCGGTGACCGCGCGTCTGAAACGGGCGTCGTGCGAGATGACCACAAACGCCTGCGGGAGGTCATTCAAGATCCTCACCAGGCGCTCCCCGGTCGCCTCGTCGAGCCCGTTGCTGGGCTCGTCGAGCAAGAGCACATTCGGCTCCATCGCCAGCACCGTGGCGAGGCTCACCAGGCGTTTCTCGCCGCCGGAGAGCTTGTGCGTGACGCGATCGCGCAGATGCCTCAAGCGCAGTCGGTCGAGCGTGCGGTCGACGCGATCCATGACCTCCGCCTTCGACTTGCCCAGGTTGAGCGGCCCGAAGGCGATGTCCTCGGCCACGGTCGGACAGAACAGCTGGTCGTCTGGATCCTGGAAGACCAGGCCCGCGCGTCGTCGCACCTCCAGAAAATCCCGCTCGTTCCGGCGCGGCGCACCGAAGGCGACGAGCGTCCCGGCTTGCGGCCGCAGCAGTCCGAGCATGAGATGCAGGAGGGTGCTCTTGCCGGCCCCGTTCGGCCCGGTCAAGGCAATGCGCTCGCCCTCGGCGAGTGCGAAACCGAGATCGGCGAGGACCGGCGGCCGGCCGGGATAGGCAAAGCGGATTCCGGTCAGCTCAAACAGCAGTGACATGCACGCGATCCACTATCAGCAAGCACGCAAAGGTCATCAGGGCTAGCCCGGCGAAGAGGGCATCGGCCCGTCCGTAGGCGAAATCATCCAAGGGGTAGAAACGGCCCTGGAAGCCGCGGCAGCGCATCGCGGCAAGGATGCGCTCGGAACGTTCGAGGCTGCGCACCAGCAGCATCCCGAGGAGATAGCCGATGCTGCGGTAGGTATGGAGACTGTTGCTCGGTCGGAACCCGCGTGCGCGCATGGCGGTGCGCAGACGAGCATATTCCTCGCCGATGACGCCGATGTAACGCACCGTGAAGAAGAGCAGCTGGACCAGGTTCGCCGGCATCCGCAGGCGCGCGAGCGCGTGTCCGAGCGTCACCGCGTCGAGGCTGCCGACCAGGGCCAGGAGGACCAGAACAACGGCGTTGGCCTTGAGCAGGATCTCGACGGCCTTCGCGAGCCCCTGAGCACTCGCGCTGAAGCCTCCCCATGCGAAGATCGGTGTGCCCGGCACGGTGAAGGGCAGCATCAAGAGGATCGCCAGCATGAAGCCGTCCATCGCGGCCATCCGTCTCAGGGTCGGAACGGCCGGCAGACGTGCCGCGAGCATCAGCGCGATGGCCAGACCCAGCGCCGTCAGGAGCGCGACGCGATCCGACAAGGAGACCACGACCAAGGCGAACAGGGCGGCGGCGGCGATGCGAAGACGCGGGTCGAGTGCGCGGAGCGGGCCATGCCCGGTCCGATCGGACAAGGCGTCGACGATCTGCATGTTGACCTCGGCGGGGTCGCCCGTCTCGGTGGTTGGGTTTCGGGTGAAGGTATCGCCTCGACGGCGCCGAGGGGCAGGGGCCGGGCGCGCTCTGAACGTCTGTCGATCGCGCCGCGACTGCAACCCAGCCGCGGCAGTCTAAATGAACGACCCGGGCACCATCAACGTCGGCAGTTTGTGCGCTTGCACAAAACCGACCCCGCTGGCAGATTGACGCGATGATTGCCTCTCGCCTGCAAACCGCTGGACCGCTCGCTCGGACGGCACCGCCTCTGGAGCACGGCGGGCGTCTGCGGGAGGCCGCGCAGCGTTACGGCATCCCCGAGCAGGATTGGCTGGACCTCTCCACCGGCATCAATCCCGTCGGCTGGCCCGTGCCCGAGGTCCCCGGCAGTGCCTGGGCGCGATTGCCCGAAGAGGGCGACGGCCTCGAGGAAGCGGCGGCGCGGTGTTACGGCGCGCAGGGTGTTCTCCCGGTCGCCGGCTCGCAGGCCGCAATCCAGGCCGTGCCCCTGCTGCGGACGCCCGGACGTGTCGGGATTCCGAAGATCGGTTATCAAGAGCATGCGCAGGCCTGGCAGCGTGCCGGTCACACCCTGGTCTACCTGGACGACGGAGAGCCGGGGCGCGAGCCCGGCGCGGGTCTGGACCGCCTCGATGTCCTGGTGGTGATCAACCCGAACAACCCGACAGGCCGACGTTGGCCGGCGAGCACCTTGCTTGAGTGGCACGCTCGGCTCTCCGCGCGGGGCGGCTGGCTCCTCGTCGACGAGGCATTCA
>NZ_LN848257.1:30118-38457 GCF_001499735.1 Thiocapsa sp. KS1
GCGCCGAGCCTCCGCACGGCTCGCCGCTCTCCTGTCCGAGCATGGTCTGCCGCCCGCGGGCGGCAGCGACCTGTTTCAATGGGCTCGCACGGCGGAGGCAAGGCGCATCCAGGACCGACTGGCACGGCAAGGGATCTGGGTGCGCCGCTTCGATGTGCCGCCGAGTCTTCGCTTCGGGCTGCCGGGCGCCGAGACGGCTTGGGCGCGGCTCGAATCGGGTCTGCGCTCGCTGATGTTGTCCGGCGCGGTCTGCGTCGATTGATCGATTTCTGCTGCCCTGCCGCCCGCTCCCGGAGATCCTCGATGACCGCAGCTACCCTCATGGTCCAGGGCACGACCTCCGACGCCGGCAAGAGTGTGCTGGTGGCCGGTCTGTGCCGCTGCTTCAGCCGACGCGGTGTCAAGGTCGCGCCCTTCAAGCCTCAGAACATGGCCCTGAACAGCGCCGTGACCGCCGACGGCGGCGAGATCGGCCGGGCCCAGGCGGTCCAGGCGCAGGCCTGCGGGCTTGCGCCGACCGTCGACATGAACCCGGTCCTGCTCAAGCCCAATTCGGACCGCGGCGCCCAGGTCATCATCCAGGGCCGGGCCGTCGGCAACATGGACGCCGTCGCCTATCACGACTACAAGCGTATCGCCCGTGCAGCCGTACTGGAGTCCCATGCCCGGCTCGGCGCGGCCTTCGATCGGATCATCGTGGAGGGCGCCGGTAGTCCCGCCGAGATCAATCTGCGCGAGCACGATATCGCCAACATGGGGTTCGCCGAAGCGGTCGATTGTCCGGTGATCCTGGTCGCCGACATCGACCGCGGCGGGGTCTTCGCCCACTTGGTCGGTACCTTGGCGTTGCTTGCGCCGAGCGAGCGGGCGAGGGTGGTCGGATTCGTCGTCAATCGCTTTCGAGGCGATCTCGCGCTCCTGCAGCCGGGTCTCGACTGGCTGGAGCGCGAGACCGGAAAACCCGTGCTCGGCGTTCTGCCTTACCTGCACGGCCTGCATCTGGAGGCCGAGGACGCCGTCGCCGTGCGTCAGTCCGACAAGCCGAGCGACGCGCTGCGGGTCATCGTCCCGCGGCTGCCGCGCATCAGCAACCACACCGACCTCGACCCCTTGCGTCTTCATCCGCAGGTCGACCTGCGCTATGTCTTGGCCGGAGAGGTGCCGCCGCCGGCCGACCTCATCATCCTTCCCGGCTCGAAGTCGGTGCGCTCGGATCTGGAGTGGCTGCGTCGCGAAGGCTGGGAGCCGCTGATCGCGCGGCATCTGCGCTACGGCGGTCGGCTGATCGGAATCTGCGGCGGGTTTCAGATGCTCGGCACCCGGATCCTGGATCCGCTCGGTCTCGAAGGCGATCCGGGTGAGGGACCGGGGCTGGGTCTGCTGGATGTGGAGACCCGGCTCGCGCCCGAGAAGATCCTGGCCAACGTGTCCGGCCGACTCCTGTTGGAGGACGCGGCGGTGACGGGCTACGAGATCCATGCCGGGCTCACGATCGGTCCGGCGCTCGAGCATCCGGCCGTGCTTCTGCGCGGGCCGCGCGGCGAGCACCCGGACGGTGCGGTGTCGGAGGATGGACAGATCCTGGGGACCTATCTGCACGGACTCTTCGAATCTCCCGCCGCGGCGTCGGCGCTGCTGCGGTGGGCCGGTCTGGCGGTGCGCGAGACGCCGGACTATCGCGCGATTCGCGAGGCTGCCTTGGAGCGTCTGGCCGACAGCATCGAGCAGCACCTCGACCTCGGCCGTATCGAGCGGATTCTGAGCGGCGCGGAGCCGGGCAGAGGGGCCGAAGCCCCTTGAGACCGGACTGGCTGAGTGTTCCCGCGGCGCATCGCGAGCACCGCGCGGATCCACATGTCTCCGATCGCGTCAGCGGATGTCGAGAGCCATCGGGCTCGATCGATGACCCCGAGTCAAGGCACTTCGACGGAGTCCGAGCGTCTGCTCCCGCGTTCCGCGATCGAGGGATATCGGGGATGCCCGGTACCCGCGTTCTGCTCGTCCAGCTCGATCCGCAAGCCGGTGCCCTTGTCTTTTCGGGCGAGGATCAGGTGCGGATCGGGTTGCACGATCTGCCGTCCTTCCTGCGGCACCGCGATGTGCTCGAAAACGCCATGCTGCTCGATCTCGATATCCTTCGGTTGCGGGTCTACGCCCCGATGCGTTCGGACGGCGCGGCACCGGGCTGTCGATGGATCCGGAGCGAGGATGTTCCCTGTGAATCGAGCGGCCGGCTCGACAAGCATCGTCTGGACGTCGCCTTGAGCGCAGGCCGCCACGCGGCCGAGCGGGCGAAGCTTGCCGGAGTCCGACGCCTGATCGGCGTGGCCCCGTCGGTGTGCTCCGCTATCGGACCGAATGCGGCGTACGCGATGCCGTGTCTCGCTCGCAATCGTCCGAGTGGTGGTGCTGGCTCAGACCCCTATGACGCATTGGGATGCCGCGGACTCCCGGAGGTTGCGGCACTGGTCGGTGTTGCGATTGCCGCTGCACAGATGGGAATCCCGCTCTGCCTGCCGGATCCCGCGGGCGGTGTTGCGACCGACGTGGCGGTTCGACTGAACCCCGGCGTCCGTAGCTGGCTCGGCGCGATTCCGGCATTGATGCCTGCGTCGCCGCGTTATCCGGATCGCTCGCATACCCTATCGGCGATTTGAGGCTGGGTCCGCGCGAGACGCGATCCGCGGTTCAACCCGTCGACGACGGCGGCGTTGCGCGCTTCGCGCGCGACCTCCCCGAAACGAGATCCCCGATCAGGAAAGGCAGGTAATAGACCAGGCTCGATACGAGCGCCAGTCCGGCCAGGCTCAGGATGTACCAAGGCCAGGGGCCGAGAAAATCCATCAAGGATGCCTGCTCGGGTTTGCTGCTGAGGAAGAGATAGTTTGTCCCCAGCCAGAGGTTGATCGGAGCAATGACGGCGACGGCGATCAAGAGGGCCGCCAGGGATTTGAAGATCGAGATGAACGTCGGTCTGAACCGATAAACCAAGGTTGCGTAAAGAACGCCGACAATGACGAGTCCGTGCCCGATGAAGAAGGCAATAAAGGCGGGATCCGGAAATCCCCTGTCCAGATCGGGGGTGAGGAGCGCCTGAAGCGTCCCGCCCCAAGCCCAGAAATAGACGATCTCGTAGGCGGGATACGACCGGGCGGCGAGGACCCAGGCGGTCAGCAGAACGGAGAGTCCGCATAGATGCAGAGGCAGCAGGCTACTTAAAAGCCGATCGTAGTGGTTCGCCAGCAGCCACATATGAAAGCCCTCCTGACCGACCAAAAGGGTCGCGATAAGAAGTCCGACCCGGTACTGCTCGGTGCTGCTCAACGTCCGGCGTGCGATCAGCGGTAATCCGATCCCGACCGCGGCGATGACGAGTACGCTGCTCAGATGTGCCGTTCCGAAAAGAATGAGTGGATACGTCGTGCTCATCGCTCACTTCCCCATGCGTTCGCGCCCGGACCGATCCCTTGATCCCAAGGCATCGATCTTCGTTCAACACTTCGATGTTTCCCACGAGCGCCCGTTCATTCAACCTGTCTGGCGCTTTTGATCAAGCGATGCCTTTGAGCGATGCGATCCGCAATCCGGAGCGTTTCACACTCATCTATCCGTCTCGTATCACGTGTTGCTCCGTAAAGCGCGACGTCGAAAATAACCATTTTCCAATAAGTGAATTCGGGCCGAAAGACTCGGCGAAATCTCGATATCCAATAGATCCACCGTATTCGATTTTACTAATATAGTGGAATAATCGGCGAGCCTGATCGCGATAGAAAGTTTTTTTGTCGGACTCTTGACACGCTTCCTGTCGGCACTACATCCTTAATACGTCAATAATAACGATAGGTGGGGACGACTACAGCGATAGATATCTCCTTTCAGATGATCGCGGGCGGACTTCCGCGTAATCGCCTCGGCGGGCGGGATTTCGTCCAACACGCCGCCGACGCGCTCAATTGCCCTTGGATGTGTTGTAAAACACTGCAGGCGTAATCCATACAGCGCCTATAACGAGGTGGAGAGTTCAATGTCTGACATTGTAGATCGGAGCAGAAGAAATTTTCTGTCGTTCGCGGGTAAGGCCGGCTTGACGACCTTGGTTGCGCAGGCGGTCGGAATCAATCTCGGCGTCGTCGACATCGTCCGAGCGCAGACGGGAAAACGAGGGGTCGAGCCATTCCGGTTTGCGATCATCAGCGATGCGCATCTCTATAGTATGCCCGACCACAAGTTCGATGCGCAGCTTGCGGACGCGGTCGCGCAGGTCAATGCGATGACTCCGCTCCCCGATTTCGTGCTGTTCGGCGGAGACGTGGCGCAGAACGGTACGGAAGACCAGCTCGTGAAGGGCAAGAAGATACTCGACGATCTCAAAATGCCGCTCAAGATCATCCCCGGCGAACATGACTGGTATCTCGACATGGGCGAGGCGTGGCGCGGTCTCTTCGGCGAGGAGACCTGGTCGTTCAATCACAAGGGCGTTCATTTCATCGGTCTGAACTCGATTCTGGTCAAGGATTTCTGGACCGAGCCCGGGCTGACGAATCTGGAGCGGATGACCATCATGGAGATGTTGGAAAGTCCGATTCCCGGCCCTTGGGGTGTGCACGAGAAGCAGCTCGAATGGCTGGCCAAGGACGTCAAGGACCTGGCTCCCGATACCCCGGTCGTGATCTTCACCCACTCGCCGCTCTGGGACTATTACCCGCGCTGGAATTTTCAGACCTCCGACGCACCCGAGATCCGCGAGATCCTGTCGAAATTCCAGAACGTGATGTCCTACCACGGTCACGTCCATCAGACGCTGTACAACCGGATCGGCAACATGAGCTCGGTTGCTGCGTTGGGGACTGCGTGGCCCTGGCCTTATCCGCCTGTCGAGCTTGCCTTCCCCGAGACTCGGATGAACCGGGCCGATCCGTCGATCTCGACCGACGGTATGGGTACCCAAGTCATCGATCTCAGCGAATCGTTCGAGGGCCTTGTTCAATACAAACCGTTCGAGGACTCGCTGACACCATTCATGAGAGATGGGTTCAAGGTCTAAGGGGGATCGATGATGAGCAACACAACCATGAAGACCGAGTGGGTCGTGGGCATGTCGGTCGCGGCCGCACTACTGGCCGCCGGGGCGACTTGGGCACGCCCGCCTTTTACCCCGGAAGAGCTGGCCGAGCAAAAGGCCGCGTTGATCGAGTCCGTCGCGCGCGGTTACGACCTCTGGCACGGGGCTCGGGCGGATATGACCACCAATGGTTTGGCCTGCGGCAACTGTCATCCCGATACCGCGGCGGCCAATCCGCAGACCTTTCCCAAATACATGACGATGTACGGCAAGGTCATCCCCTTCCGCGAGATGGTGAACTGGTGTATCGAGAATCCGCAGGCCGGCGCGCGGCTCGATGTCAACAGCGACGACATGGTCGCGATGGAGGCCTATGCCTATTACCTACATCGCGGCAAGGAGATCACGCCTGGGTTGGCGGCCTATCAGACGACGCCCATCGTCGTGGAGTACGGGACGGGTTTCGCACGTAAGCCGACCGGTCTCGGTGTAGACACCAAGCCCTGAGCACCGGGCGCGGCGGCGGGCTTTCGATGTCGGATAAACCCGTCGACCGGATAAGCTCGAGGGTCGAGCGATTGATCGGAAATCATCCGGTCAATCGCTTTCTTGGATAGTCAAGGTCGTCAAATCGTTGCTATCTATGAGATCTGTCTGCCTGTTTCTTCTTGTGATCGCTGGTTCGGCCGAGCCGGTTCTTGCTGAACAACGCTGCGACACCGCGGCCTATCCGTTGTCGTCGCCCACGGAACGTTTCGCCGACAACGGTGACGGTACCGTCACCGACCGTCAGGCTCAACTGACATGGATGCGGTGCTCGGCCGGTCAGGATTGGTCGGAGGGAACCTGTGCGGGTCCTGCCGCTGCTTATGACTGGGCGGCGGCTCAAGGCGTGGCGGCCGAGATGAATGCGAGCGGCCGTCACTTCTACAATGATTGGCGTGTCCCGACGCTGCGTGAGCTGGCGATGATTACCGAACGGCAGTGTGAGAATCCGCGGATCAATCTCGGTGTTTTCCCGAATACCCCCGCGGTCGTTTATTGGACCGAATCGTCACGGCCGGGCGAAGATTTCGTCGATTTCGCCTATGCGCTGAGCTTCGGGCCAGAGGGCGCTCTGCACCTTTCCAAGCAGGAACAACATCAGGTGCGGCTCGTCCGGACCTCCGATTGATTCCGGGTCCAATTCGGATGACAACGCACGACCGGGGAGCGCTCCGAGATGTAGCGATATGGCGCCGGTTCTTCGGCAGCCATCGGCAGGCATGACTCGGCACCGCGTCCTGTTCGGTTTCGTCGACGCTCGGCGGGCCACGACAACGAGGCACGGGACTCCGCACCTACACGCGGACCTTTTTGTACGTAAAAGCACATCATCGATCGAGGGGACAATAATGAGCGAATGCAATCGTCGTACGTTTATGCTCCAGCTGGTCGCGGGCGGCTCCGCGCTCGCCATCGGAAGCCTGAGTGTTGCCGAAGAGGCGAAGGCCGTTCTGACCGAGGACGACGCCTATGCCAAGTCGATGGGTTTCCGCGTGGATACCACGAAGGTAGATCAGGCCAAATATCCGAAGCACACCGCGGAGCAGAAGTGCAGCGAATGTCAGTTGTTTTCCGGAGAGCCTGGCGCGGCACTGGGCCCCTGCTCCTTCTTCGGAAAACGCTTGGTTCCGGTCAATGGCTGGTGTCGAAACTTCAAGCCAAAAGGCGCCGCATAGTCGGCTGCGCCGACCGATACGAGCAAGCTCGGGTCGGCGCCACGACACCTGTATCGCCGGAGCCCGGTCAATCGGCTCCGGCAAATAAAGATCGAATGGCTCGGACCCCGAACCTCGATGCGGGACGTCCCCGTCCGAGCCACGCCACCAAAACAAAGCCGGTCGTCCGGTGTGCCGGACGCAGGGCATCGAGCATTGGAGGTCACGGCGATGAGGTGTCCCGCAGGTACTTCTTTGCAGGCGACGATGCATGTCGAGCATCGAAGCGTGCAGCGGATCGACCGGCAAGCAGTCATCGGAGCTTCTCCGCCCGCGACCCCGGGCAGGCAGTCACGGTCACATCGAGAAGCGAGCCCGCGGGGCTCGACCTGGGTGGTGTCCGGCCTGATGGTTTGCAGTGTGTTGAGCCTTGCCGGCTGCGATCGCACGGAGAGCGTCCAGTGGGGTGAGCGCGGTACCTCGATGATCCATATCGACAAGCCCGGGCGACTGAACGCCGCGGCGGACATCCACGGCATTCCCGAGCCGGAGCCGCGAGATCCACCGGATCCGGAGATCCCCTTGGCAAAGGACGTCAATCAAAACGTTCAGGTCCTGACGGATTTGGACGCACTCGAGTTCGCACGCTTGATGCAGGCAATCTCGACCTGGGTTGCCCCCAAAGAGGGGTGCGAATACTGTCACAACACCGAAAATCTGGCATCCGACGAGAAATACACCAAGGTTGTCGCACGTCAAATGCTCCAAATGACGCGGGACATCAATACGAATTGGAAATCTCATGTCGTCGGCACCGGCGTTACCTGTTGGACCTGTCATCGCGGCCAAGCAATCCCCTCCGGAACCTGGTTCGCCGACCCCGGTCCTCGGACACCGTCGGCAGGCATCACCGGGGTCAAGGCAGGGCAAAATACCGCGGGTATGCGAACGCCGGGCAATGCATCACTACCCTTTGATCCGTTGACACCTTATCTGGAGGGCGATACCCAGGTCTCCGTCCAGGGAACAACAGCACTTCCGTCGGGCAATCAGAACACCATCAAAAAGACGGAATGGACCTATGCCTTGATGATGTACATGTCCAATTCTTTGGGCGTCAATTGTACCTATTGCCATCAGACCCGAGCGATGGGTGTGTGGGAGCAGAGTACTCCTCAGCGTGTCACCGCGTGGCACGGCATTCGAATGGTACGCGACCTCAACGGAACCTATCTGAACCCGTTGAAGACGCTGTATCCGCCCGAGCGCCTGGGCCCGACCGGAGATGCGCCGAAGGTGGCGTGCGAGACCTGCCACAAGGGCGCCTTCAAGCCGCTTCTGGGCGTCAGTATGCTCGGCGACTATCCCGAATTGGCCGGCTACCGGACGGAGCGTCCCGGGGTCGCGGTCGAGGCGGCCACCGAAGCGATGGCCGTGGAGATCGTCGAGGCGGTTCCGCCCGAGACCGCGCCCGGTGACGCCGAGCCTGTCGCCGAAGCCGCATTGGGCGCCGAACCGGAGGTTGCGTCTGTGTCCGAGCCGGAGGTTGCTCTTCCGTCGCCTGTGGACAGCGT
>NZ_LN848257.1:38557-43120 GCF_001499735.1 Thiocapsa sp. KS1
ATCGCCGCGATGGATGCCGAGGCACGGATCGCCGCGCTGGCGGAAGAACAGGCCGCGGCCTTGCGGGCAGCCGGGGCGCGACTCGATCAGGAGCGCACCGCATTGCAGCAGCAGCTCGCGGTGGTGCGTAACCAGCGTGATGTCGCCGCGATGGACGCCGAGGTGCGGGTTGCCGCGCTCGCCGAAGAACGGGCCGCGGCCCTGCGGGCGGCCGGGGCGCGACTGGATCAAGAGCGAACGGCGCTGCAGCAGCAGCTTGTACTCGTCCGTGCCCAACGCGATGCCGCTCTCGACGACACCGAGTCCGACTCGCGGATCGCTGCGTTGACGCAGGAGATGGATGCCCTGAGGAGGAAGCTTGCCGAGGCCGACGACGCGGCTTCTGATCTCCGTTCGCAAATGCAGGCCGCGGCGAGCGCACAGGCGCGCGAGCTGGCCGAGGTCCGGGGAGCGATGGCGAGTATGCGGACCCTCTACGAAGGTGCGGCCGAGCTCGGCGGACGTATTACCGGAGAGGGCATTCTGGTCAATCTCGGCGGGGAGGAGCTTCAGTTCCCGAGCGGCAGCGCCATCTTGCCGTCGCGCGAGCTGCCGACGCTCGATCGGATCGCCGCGATGCTTGCGGCGCGCGCGGATCTGAAGGCGAAGATCGGAGGCCACACCGACAGCTCGGGCAATCCGGAGATCAATCAGGCCTTGTCTCGGCAACGCGCCGAGGCGGTGATGCAGGCCCTGATCGATCGCGGGGTCGACCCGGATCGGCTCAGCACGGAAGGCTATGGTGCCGACCGACCGGTTGCGGACAACACCACCGATCGGGGACGGCGCGAGAATCGCCGTGTCGAAGTCGTGATGATCGGGGACGCCGACGGGGCGGCGAGCAGCTTGTCGGACAACTGAGGGTACCTGGCGGCGGTTACGGCACCTGCCGTGCCGCCGCGCTCACGCTGGCTTGGTGATGCGCCAACACTGGTGGATCCGCGGGTTGCGGGCAAAGTCGCGCGGGATGGTCTCGCGGCTGATGTCCTGGATCTCGAGATCCGCCAAATCCTCCGCATACAGCCGAAAACGACGCAGATTGTTCGAGAACACCAGCAGACCGCCCGGCTTGAGCAGCCGGGTGGTGGCTCGAATCAGGCCGACATGGTCGCGCTGGATGTCGAGCGTCTCCGTCATCCGTTTGGAGGTCGAGAAGCTGGGAGGATCCAAAAAAACGAGGTCGTATTGGCGTTTGCCGGCGGCCTCTTCCAGCCATTGCAGACAGTCCGCCTGGACCAGCTCGTGGCGCTGCATCGGGATCGCGTTCAGCGCGAGATTGTCCCGAGCCCAGTCCAGATAGGTCCGGGACATGTCCACGGTCGTGGTGCGGGCCGCGCCGCCGTTGGCGGCATAGACCGTCGCCGTCCCCGTGTAGGCGAAGAGATTCAGGAAGCTTTTGCCCTCGGCCAGCTCGCCGATCATGCGGCGGATGTCGCGATGATCCAGGAAGAGGCCGGTGTCCAGATAATCCTCGAAATTGACCAGGAACTTGAGCCCCCCTTCCTTGACCGCGTGAAAGCGGCGCGTCTCGGCGAGCCGCTCGTACTGGGCGCTGCCTTTCTGCGGCCGCCGGACCTTGAAGAACATCCGTGATTCCGGGATCTCCAACACCTCCGGGATGACGCTCAAAGCCTCGCGCAGCCGATGCCGAGCGCGTTTCGGATCGACGCTCGTCGGTGCGGCATACTCCTGCACATGCACCCAGCGCTGCGGCGCGTCGCCTTCGGGCTCGCCTTCGTAGACATCCACGGCCACCGCGTACTCGGGCAGATCCGCGTCGTAGGCCCGAAAGCAGTCGATCTGCTCCTTGCGGCGCCACTTGCCGAGTGCCTTGAGATTCTTCGCGAGCCGGTTGGCGAGCATGGTTGCGCCGTCGCTGCGCTCGGTCGGCTCGAGCGTGCGTGGCCGATTGGCCACGAAGTCGCTCGACTCGATCCGAAAATGCAAGAGTCGGCATTCGATGGGGCCGTTGTAGAGATGGTGGATCCGGTGCGCGCGCAGGCCCATGTGCTTGCCGAGGTCCGGGCTGCCGGTGAAGAGTGCCGCGCGCCAGCCTGCGAAGCGTTCCTTGAGTACCGAGCCTAGGCGGGCATGCAGCGCCGGCAGCTCGGCATCGGAACCGAGCCGCTCGCCGTAGGGCGGATTGACGACGACGAGACCGTGGTCGTCCTCGCGACCCGGTCGGCAATCGGCCAGCTCGCGGCGCTCGAAGTGCGCCAGACCGGCCAGTCCGGCCCGCGCCAGGTCTTCGATCGCGATGCGGATGGCGCGTGGGTCTTGATCGTAGCCGCGCAGCGAGCCGAGACGTTGCAGCCCGGCGCTACGCCGGATCTCGGCCTCGTCGAGCAGACGTTGCCAGGCCGCCGGGTCGTGCTGTAGCCAGCCCATGAACCCGAAACGCTCGCGCAAAAGGCCCGGCGCGATGTCTGCCGCGATCAAGGCGCCTTCGATGACGAGTGTGCCGGAGCCGCACATGGGATCGAGCAAGGCGCCGCCCTCGGCCGCGATAGCGGGCCAGCCGGCGCGCAGCAGGATGGCGGCGGCGAGATTCTCCTTCAGCGGCGCCGAGGTCCCCTCGCTGCGGTAACCGCGCCGATGCAGCGAGGTGCCGGACAGGTCGATGCTGACCGACGCCTGATCCTGATGGACATAGACATGGATCTGGAGGTCCGGCGACTGGGCATCGACATTCGGCCGGTAACCCAGGAGTCGGGTGAACCGATCGGCGATCGCGTCCTTCACGCGCAGGGCGGCGTACTGCCCGTGGGTGACGCCGTTGACGACACCGTCGAGCTGGATGGCGAAGGTGCTCTCGGGCGAGAGATGCTCCTCCCAGTGGATCCGTTCCGCTCCGGCATAGAGCTCGTCCGGTCCTGTCGCCGGAAATTGCGCGAGCGGCAGCAGGATGCGATTGGCGACCCGCGACCAGAGACAGGCCCGATAGGCGTCCTGAATCTCGCCGACGAACCGTGCCCCGCCGCGCGCCTCGACCGCCCCCTGCAGGCCGAGTCGAGCCAGCTCCTCCGCGAGGAGACTCCCCATGTGCTTGGGTGCGGAGGCGAAGAAGGTGTGCTGGGGCATCTTGGGCGGCGGGCTGTCGGGGGATTGGGCCACGCAGTATATACCTGCCGTCCGGAAACCCTGCGAGGGCGTGCCGAACATCGCGAGGCGCAACCAACCGAGGGCGCGGGAATTTCCGTGTCGTCGGTCGATGGGTCGTAGGTCGGATTAGCGATAGCGTAATCCGACAGCCGCGGGCTCATGTGACCGCCGAACGTCGGGTTACGGTGCGCATCGGCCCCGGTGGGCACCATTCGGCCTCATCGCGGCGCACCTAACCCGACCTACGCGCTCGATCAGCCCTCGGCTCGGCGGGGACGCCGGACGCCCGCGACGGGTGTGGCCCGCGTCGGATCCTCCGGCCAGGCGTGTTTGGGGTAGCGTCCGCGCAGCTCCTTGCGAACCTCCACGTAACCCCGCGCCCAGAAGCCGGCCAGGTCTTGGGTGACCTGGATCGGGCGACGCGCGGGCGAGAGCAGGTGCAGGAGCAAGGGGACACGCCCGCGACCTATACGCGGGGTCTCGGCGAGGCCGAACAGCTCCTGCAGTTGGACCGCGAGGATCGGGGTCTCGCCGGCACAATAATCGATCAGGCGCTCGCGGCCTGCCGGGGTTTCGATCCGGGTCGGTACCTCGCTGTCGAGGCGTTGTCGCTGGCCCCAGTCGAGTCGCGCGGCGAGGATCGGCACGAGATCGAGCTTCTGGGTCTGCGCGAGCCGCGACATCCCGCTCAAATAGGGCGCCAACCAGGCGTCGAGGTCCACACGCAGCGCCTCGGGCGAGAGATCCGGCCAGCCCCCGTCGGGCTCGAGTCGACGCATCAGGGCGACCCGGGCGCTCAATTGAAGCGCGGCATCGCTCCAGGCGAGGGCCTGGTCGAATCGAGCGGCGATCTGCTCGAGCAGGATGCCGGCGACATCGTCGGTCGGCCCCAAGGTTACCGGTTGAGCCCGCAGGGTGATCGCCTCCAGGCGCTCGACGGCACGGGCGGCCACCGCCTCGCGCTGGGCGTCCCAGGACAGGCGGCGGCTCACCTCGATCCGCTCGGCGAAGCAATCGCGGATCTCGGACTCGGCGATGGGGAGCGCCGACTGGATCCGTCCGTCGGCGCCAGCGGCGTCGAGGTCGGCGATGACCAGATAGGGATGGATCGCCAAGGCGTCGTCCTGCGGCAAGAGCGCACCGGATCCGCCGGCCAGACGATAGCGCCCGTCGGTGCCCTCGCGACGCTGTGCGATGCGCTCCGGGTAGGCCAGCGCGAGCAGCTCGGCAGCCGAGCGTGCCGATCCCGGTGGCGCGTTGCGCGTCAGCCGTTGCAACTGTTGCGAGACCCGATCAATCGCGGCGAGCCGACGCGCGTCCGCGCCCGGCACGGGGCGCCGCTCGCGCCAGGCGTGCAGGGCTTGCAGACGCAGACCCAGGTCGGCGGGGCGGCGTTGTCCGGGAGAATCGAGCAGCGGGTCG
>NZ_LN848257.1:43220-54721 GCF_001499735.1 Thiocapsa sp. KS1
GGCCAGTCGCGGATGAACCGGCAGCTCCGCCATCCGCCGGCCGAGCGGGGTCATGGCGCCCCGCGCATCCAGGGCGCCGAGGCGCGTCAGGAGTGCGACGGCGGCATCCCACGCCGGGCCGGGCGGCGGATCGACCCAGCGCAGCCCGTTCGGATCCGCCACGCCCCAGAGACGCAGCTCCAAGACGAGCGAGGCCAGATCGGCTTGGAGGATCTCGGGCGTTCTGCGCTCGGGTCGACCTTGTTCCTGCGCGCGGGTCCAGAGCCGATAGCAAACACCTGGCCCCAGACGCCCGGCGCGCCCGGCACGCTGCTCGGCCGAGGCGCGCGCGATGGGCTCGGTCACCAGACGCGTGAGCCCGGAGCCGGGATCGAAGCGCGGCTTGCGGGTCAAGCCGCTGTCGATCACGACCTGGATGCCCGGGATCGTCAAGCTGGTCTCGGCGATATCGGTGGCGACCAGCACACGGCGGTCGGATCCCGCGTTCGGGATCAGTGCCTTCTCCTGCTCCTCGGTCGGTAGGCTGCCGTGCAGCGGCAGGATACGGGTTCGCCCGTCCGTCAGCTCGCGCAGCTGCGCAACGCAGCGATTGATCTCGCCCGTACCGGGGAGGAATGCCAGAATGTCGCCCGAATGCTCGGCCAGCGCGGAGCGCACGCAGGTGATCACCGCCGCGACGGCATCTGGTCCGGGTGCACGGTCGGCATACTGGACCTCGACGGGGAAGCTCCGTCCTTCGCCGCGGATGACGGCGGCATCGCTCAAGAGTCCGGCCAGCGGCTCGGCGTCGAGCGTCGCGGACATGAGCAGCAGCCGTAAATCCGGCCGAAGACCGGCGACCAGATCCAACGCCAGCGCAAGCCCCAGGTCCGATTGCAGACTGCGTTCGTGAAACTCGTCGAACACCAGGAGTCCGACCCCTTCGAGCGTCGGATCGGACTGGATGCGTCGGGTCAGGATGCCCTCGGTGATGACCTCAATGCGGCTGCGCGGGCCGATCCTGCGCTCGAAGCGGATCTGGTAGCCGACGCGCTCCCCGAGCGGCTCGCCCAAGAGCGCGGCCATGCGCGCGGCGATCATGCGTGCCGCCGGCCGCCGAGGTTGAAGCATGAGGATTCGGCCGGCGCCGAGCCAGTCCTCGTCGAGCAAGGCGAGCGGGACCCGCGTGGATTTACCCGAGCCGGTCGGCGCCTGGAGCACCGCATGGCCACGTCGCAGCGCGGCGCGCAGGTCGTCCAGAACGGGCTCGATCGGCAGTGGATCCATCGGCGGCTCGGGTGCTGGGTCGTTTTCGGAAGTATCGGCCGAGTTGAGTGGATCCATCGGAATCGAGCAGGCGCGTCCGTTGCTTACATGTTGTTCAAGCTCAGCCCGATCATGCGACCGACATGCGCACCTGGCGCATGTTGGTCTATTGTGCACGACCGGGAGCGAGCGCTTACGTCGCTGTGCCGCGCGTGCAGCCGAGTGACATTCTCGACCTTATCGGACCTTGCCCGAAACGACACCGGAGTCGATCGACGTGCCGATCACATGCCTGCTTGAATCGGCCTTCAAATGGCTTTTCCTCGTCAGTCTCGTGCTGCTCGCGGTGACCTATTGGCAGAAGGATGACCTTCCTGCGCCCGAGACCTTCGATCGCAGCAGGCTCGAGGCCCCGATTCAGACGCCGACGGATCGCGAGCCCTTCACCGTGCGGGTGCACGATCAGGAGTATCGGATCGAGCCGAAGGCCGAGTACGCGCTCGACGGGGTCGTTGTCAGCTACAGCAACGCCGATGCGATCAAGAACATCTGGCATCACAAGAGTTGGAAGGATTTTCTCAACCTGCGGGATCTCTGCGTCGTCTGGGGCGAGAATGTGGCGTCCGGCGTCTATCGCGACATGCGCTTCCGCAACGACAGCTGGACCTGCTGGGCGTCTTGGTCGGATCCAGCGGTCACCGCCAAGTTCAAGATGAACGGGCTCTCCAACAATCATCTACTCACCGACGACCGTGCCATCAAGGATGCCCTGATGTCAGCGCAGCCGGGCGATCAGATTCGGTTCAAGGGTGTTCTGGCCGAGTATGTGAACGCGGGCAACGGCTATGCCCGCGGGACCAGCCTGACACGCGACGACACGGGCAACGGCGCCTGCGAGACCGTCTATCTCGATGCGTTCGAGGTGCTCCACAAGGCCAATCTGAGTGTCCGTCGTCTCTTCGGGTTTGCGACCTGGATGGCCGTGGTGACGGGCATCGGCTTCTTGATCATGTTGCCGATCGCGCCGGTGCGGGTGCGGCGACGCATCTAAACCGCGTCCGGAGCGACATGCGTCACTTTTATGTTGCGTTTGGCTTTGGCGTTGTCCTCGACCTCGGTGAGACGCGGCTTAAGCTTTAATTTTTTCAAAACCCTAAACCGCTCCAGCTCCGGCAGCCGTCGGAGCTGGAGCGGTCAAGTCACTCCAACACATTTCGGAGACCGCAACGGGCGCGGTTTAGGCTTCGGTGCCGATCGAGTTACTCGGCGGCTACGGTCTCTTCGGCCGCTTCGGGTGCCGGCGGCGCCTTCGGGCGAAGGCGCGTGATCAGTTGCTCGTCGAGCAGGACCTTTTCCTTGTCTGCGCCGTGGAGCCATTGCTTGCCCTTGGCCTGCACGGCATAACGACCGGATTTCTTCTGGTAGATCCGATACTCGGCGGTCTTCTTGACTTCGTTCATCGTGGTTCTCTTCTGTTGTCTGGCGGGTGTTTTCGAAAAATTTTCAACAGTTTAAACCGCGCCAGCTCCGACAGTCGTCGGAGCTGGCGCGGCCAAGCCATTCCCGCAAACGGCGCATACCGCACCGGGCGCGGTTTAATCGTCCTGGTCGATGTCGCGCGGGTTGCGGAATCGCTCCGGCCCGTCGCGCTGGATCTCGACGCGGAACTGAGCGATCAGCGCGGCCATCGCGGCGAGCGCGGCGAGCACGGGCGCGAGGAAGGTCAAGAGCGCGGCGACGCCGACCCCGGCCGTCAGCGGGATCTCCACCAACGCCTCCCCGCTCGGGCGGCGGATGATCAGCCGGCGCACGTTGCCCTCTTGGATCAGCTCCTTGACCTTCTCGACCAGCGCACTGCCCATCACGGTGATCTCCTCGGTCGTGCCGCGTCCGCTTCGGTTGCCGGTCTTGTCGTTTCGCATGGTCGGGATCCGCGGTCTTGGTTGGCCGGGCATCCTAGCGGGTTCGAGCCGATTCGTCACTCGTTTCGGGCGGTTGGGACGCGTCAGGGGGGACTCGCCCACAAAGGTCCTTCCTCCATCGCGGCGATCTGCTCGCGCAACTGCAGGATGTGATCTTCCCAAAAACGCGGAGCCGCGAACCAAGGGAAAGCGGCGGGGAAGGCGGGGTCTTCCCAGCGTCGGGCGAGCCACGCCGCGTAGTGGATGATGCGCAGTGTGCGCAGCGCCTCGATCAGGTGAAGCTCGCGGTAGTCGAGCTCGAAGAAGTCCTCGTAGCCGGCCAGGACGTCGGCGAGCTGTCCGCTCATCTCCTCGCGATCACCCGAGAGGAGCATCCAGAGATCCTGGATGGCCGGGCCCATGCGCGCGTCGTCGAAGTCGACGAAGTGCGGGCCGGCGTCCGTCCAGAGCATGTTGCCGCGATGGCAGTCGCCGTGCAGGCGGATCAAGGCCGGCGAGCCGGCACGCGCGTAGCAGGCGCGCACGCCGACGAGCGCCTGCTCGACGACGCTCTCGTAGGCCGGCAGCAGATCCTTCGGAATCCAATTGTGCTCCAGCAGAAACGCCCGCGGCTCCTCGCCGAACGAGGCGATGTCGAGCGTCGGTCGGTGCGCGAAGGGCTCCAGAGCACCGATCGCATGGATGCGCCCGAGCAGACGCCCGATCCACTCGAGGACGCTCGGGTCGTCCAGCTCGGGCGTGCGACCGCCGCGCCGAGGTGTGAGCGAGAAGCGGTGGCCGGCATAGGCGTGCAGGGTGCGGCCGTCGATGATCGACGGCGGCACCGCCGGGATTTCATGCTCGGCCAGCGCCAGGGTGAAGCTGTGCTCCTCCAAGATGGCCTCGTCGCTCCAGCGTCCCGGCCGGTAGAACTTGGCGATGAGCGGCTGCGCATCCTCGATCCCGATCTGGTAGACGCGATTCTCGTAACTGTTGAGTGCGAGCATGCGACCGTCTGTCGGCAGCCCGAGACTCTCGATCGCGGTGAGCACGAGATCCGGGCTGAGATCGGCGTAGGGGGTGGGGTTGGGGGTTATCATGCCCCGATTCTAACGGATCCCGGTCCGCGGGGTCGGAGAACGGATGCCTTATCGAGGGAATCGCGGGAGTACGCAAGTCATGCAACGACATCCGAAACGGCTCGGCGTTTGGCCGGCCGCTCTGGTCTTACTTCTGAGCGCATCCTCCGCCAGGGCCGAGCCGCTGCGTTTCTTCGCGGCGGGCGATTTGCCTTATTTCGCCGCCGAGACCGAGCAGCTTCGCGATCTCTTCGACACGGCCGAGGCCGAAGGGACGCCCTTCCTGATCCATGTCGGCGACATCAAGTCCGGCAGCACGCCCTGCACCGATGCCAATCTCAAGGCGGTCGCGGATCTCTTCCGGGTCCGGGCCGTTCCCGTCGTCTACACGCCCGGCGACAACGAGTGGACCGATTGTCACCGCGAGGGTGCCGGTGGCAAGGATCCGCGGGAGCGGCTGGCGCGGGTGCGCGAGGTCTTCTACGGGGATCCGGGCGCGCTTCGGCTCGATCGACTGGGTGTCGTCCGCGGCGCCGGTGCCGACGCGGCGGATTATCCGGAGAACTACGCCTTCATCCGCGGAGGCGTCCTCTTCGTGACACTCCATGTCGTCGGCAGTAACAACGGCTCGGAGCCCGATGATCCTGCGGCGGAGGCCGAATTCGAGGCGCGCGATGCAGCGAACGTACGTTTTCTGCGGCAAGCGGCCGGGTTGGCCGTGGAGCGCGATGCGTCCGCGATAGTCATCGTTTTTCACGCGAATCCGCAATTCGAGAAGGTCCGACCGGCGCGCGGCTTCGTTCGACTGCGGCGTGCGCTTGTCGAGCTGATGGGTGTCTATCCGGGGCCGGTGCTTGCGATCCACGGCGATACGCATCGCTTCAAGCACGATCGACCCCTGATCGATCCCGCGACGGGCGAGCCCTTCAGGCGCTTCGTGCGAGCCGAGGTACCGGGCTCGCCCGTGGTCGGCGGGGTCTGGATCAGTGTCGACCCGCAGGCGGAGGAGCCGTTCGGGGTCAGCGAGATGTATCCGATTTCGCGGGATCGGTTAATGGAGTGAATCCCGACATGCTGCGCCG
The DNA here is from genome assembly GCF_001499735.1 of Thiocapsa sp. KS1. Taxonomy (GTDB): domain Bacteria; phylum Pseudomonadota; class Gammaproteobacteria; order Chromatiales; family Chromatiaceae; genus Thiocapsa. The sequence goes on from NZ_LN848257.1 coordinate 48,528, forward strand.
CCGCAATTGAGTTTGACTGCCCCGGCGTTTATGCTTCGCGATTCGTTTTTGTTTCGAGGCCGGAGCCATGGGTGCCAAGACCCTCTACGCTAAACTTTGGGACGAGCATGTCGTCCATCTCGACGAGAACGGCACGGCCCTGCTCTACATCGACCGCCAGCTCGTGCATGAGGTGACCTCGCCGCAGGCCTTCGAGGGGCTGCGTCTGGCCGGTCGGCGTCCGTGGCGTGTCGCGGCGAATCTGGCGGTGCCGGATCACAATGTCCCGACGCGCGATCTCGCGGCCGGTATTACCGATCCGGTCTCCAAGATCCAGGTCGAGACGCTCGACAGCAACTGCGCCGAGTTCGGGATCACCGAGTTTCGGATGTCCGATCCGCGCCAAGGTGTCGTGCATGTGATCGGCCCTGAGCAGGGCTTTACCCTGCCGGGCACGACCGTCGTCTGCGGCGACTCCCACACCTCGACCCACGGTGCCTTCGGTGCGCTGGCGTTCGGGATCGGCACCTCCGAGGTCGAGCATGTGCTCGCGACCCAGTGCCTGATCCAGCGCAAGTCCAAGACGCTCCTGATCAGCATCGACGGACAGGTCGGGCCGGGCGTCACCGCCAAGGACATCGTGCTTGCCATCATCGGCGAGATCGGCACGGCCGGCGGGACCGGCTCCGTCATCGAGTTCGCCGGTGACGCCATCCGCGCACTCTCGATGGAAGGACGTATGACCGTCTGCAACATGGCCATCGAGGCCGGTGCGCGGGCGGGACTGATCGGGGTCGACGAGAAGACGATCGAGTACCTGCGCGGCCGCCCCTATGCCCCGACCGGCGAGCTCTTCGAGCAGGGCGCCGCCCATTGGCGCACCCTGGTCAGCGACCCGGGCGCCCACTTCGATCGCGTGGTCCGGATGGATGCAGCGGCCATCCAGCCGCAGGTCACCTGGGGGACCTCGCCCGAGATGGTGGTCCCGATCGACGGCGCCGTTCCGGATCCGCAGGATGAGCAGGATCCGGTGCGGGCCGAGGGGATCCGCCGCGCCCTCGATTACATGGGGCTGGAGCCCGGCACCGCGATTCGCGACATCCGCCCGGACAAGATCTTCATCGGCTCCTGCACCAATTCGCGGATCGAGGATCTGCGTGCCGCCGCCGAGGTCGTGAAGGGCCGCAAGGTCGCCGACAGCATCCAACTGGCGCTGGTCGTGCCCGGCTCGGGCCTGGTCAAGGCACAGGCCGAGGCAGAGGGCCTGGACCGCATCTTCACCGAGGCCGGTTTCGAGTGGCGCGAGCCGGGCTGCTCCATGTGTCTGGCCATGAACGCCGATCGGCTCGAGCCGGGCGAGCGCTGTGCCTCCACATCCAACCGCAATTTCGAGGGCCGGCAGGGTCAAGGGGGTCGGACCCATCTGGTCAGCCCCGCGATGGCCGCCGCCGCGGCGGTGACCGGCCACTTCGTCGACGTGAGGGAGCTCTGATGGAACCCTTCCAAAACTTCACCGGCATCGTCGCGCCGCTCGATCGCTCGAACGTCGACACCGATGCCATCATCCCGAAGCAGTTCCTGAAGAGTATCGCGCGCACCGGCTTCGGGCCCTATCTCTTTGACGAGCTGCGCTATCTGGATCGCGGCGAGCCCGGGATGGACTGCACGCACCGGCCGCTGAACCCGACCTTCGTCCTGAACGACCCGAGATACGCGGGCGCGCAGATTCTGCTGGCCCGCGAAAACTTCGGGTGCGGCTCCTCGCGCGAGCACGCGCCTTGGGCGATCGCCGATTTCGGGCTGCGTGTCATCATTGCCCCGAGCTTTGCCGACATCTTCCACAACAACTGCTTCAAGAACGGTCTTCTGCCGATCGTTCTGGCGCCGACGATCGTCGACGACCTCTTTGCCCGGGCGAACGGGGCTCAAGCACTGCGGATCAGCGTCGATCTGCCCGAGCAGGTGCTCGTGCTGGACGACGGCACCCGCATTGCCTTCGAGGTCGAAGCGGGGAACAAAGAACGTCTGCTCAAGGGCCTGGACGATATCGGTCTGACCCTGGAGCAGGCCGATGCCATCCGTGCCTACGAGGAGCGCCGTCGGCGCGAGGCGCCCTGGCTCTTTGCGATTGCCGGTTAAACCGCGCCCGGTGCGATATGCGTCGTTTGTCGGATTGGATCGGCCGCGCCAGCTCCGATAACTGTCGGAGTTGGCGCGGTTTAAGATATTGAAAGATATTAAATTTAAACCGCATCTCCACGAAGATCGGAAAAGATACTTTAAGCCCGACATAAAATGAAGATGGCGCATTTCACTCCGGGCGCGGTTTAGTCGTGAGCCGCAGCGGCGCGCAGACCCCGTCGGTCGGATTAGACGCGCATGGTGCAGCGCGTGATGCAAGCGTCGGCCGTTTGACGCGCGCCGTAACCCGACACTCAGACGCCGAATGTCGGGTTACGCTGCGCTAACCCGACCTACGCGATGCCTTGGCCTGTCCAGGCGAACGGCAAACCACGAGACTTGAGCGAGCGAGAAACCATTGAGCAAGAAGATATTGGTGCTGGCGGGTGACGGGATCGGCACGGAGATCGTGGCCGAGGCCGTCAAGGTTCTGAACGTCCTGCAAGCGGAAGGGGCCATCGATGTCACTCTGCAGGACGGCCTGGTCGGCGGTGCGGCCTACGACGCCGCGGGCGATCCGCTGCCCGAGGAGACGCTGGAGGCTGCGCGCGCATCCGATGCCGTCCTGCTCGGCGCGGTGGGCGGACCCAAGTGGGAGCCGCTGCACATTTCCAAGCGTCCCGAGAAGGGACTGCTCGGCCTGCGCGCGGGTCTCGGTCTCTTCGCCAACCTGCGCCCGGCGATCCTCTATCCGCAGCTGGCCGATGCCTCCACGCTCAAGCCCGAGGTGGTCTCCGGGCTCGACATCATGATCGTGCGCGAGCTCACCGGCGACATCTACTTCGGCCAGCCGCGCGGGGTCGAGACCCTGCCGTCCGGCGAGCGTCGCGGTTTCAACACCATGGTCTACACCGAGTCCGAGGTAGAGCGTATCTGTCGCGTCGCCTTCGACATCGCCATGAAGCGCGGCAAGAAGGTCTGCTCGGTAGACAAGGCAAACGTGCTCGAATGCACCGAGATGTGGCGCGAGGTCGCGATCCGGACGGCACGCGACTATCCAGAGATCGCGCTGTCTCATATGTATGTCGACAACGCCGCCATGCAGCTTGTGCGTGCGCCCAAGCAGTTCGACGTGATGGTCACAGGCAACATCTTCGGCGACATCCTCTCGGACTGCGCGGCCATGCTGACCGGCTCCATCGGCATGCTGCCCTCGGCCTCCCTGAACGAGAAAGGGCAGGGCATGTACGAGCCGATCCACGGCTCGGCGCCGGACATCGCCGGGAAGGGCGTCGCCAATCCGCTCGCCACCATCCTCTCGGTCGCCATGATGTTGCGTTACTCACTCGACGCAGCACCCGCCGCCGAGCGCATCGAGGCCGCGGTCTCCAAGGTTCTCGATCAGGGCCTGCGCACCGCGGACATCATGTCGAGCGGCATGCGGCAAGTGGGCACCGCCGAGATGGGCGACGCGGTGGCGGCGGAGCTTTAGGAGCTGCCAGCCGCCAGCCGCCAGCCGCCTGCCGCCAGCAATTAGCCATCAGCCATCAGCTTCGGTTTGGCAGGAGACAGAAGGCTGGAAGCAGGAGGCAGGAGGCAGGAGGCCCCACGATAGACCCAAAGATCCACGATAACGGAGTACCTGAATGATGCGTGTCGGATTCATCGGCTGGCGTGGCATGGTCGGTTCGGTCTTGATGGACCGCATGCGGGCGGAGGGCGATTTCGACCTGATCCCGGAGGCGGTCTTCTTCACCACCTCGCAGGTCGGTCTGCCGGGTCCGGACGTCGGGCAGGGCACACGCCCCTTGCAGGACGCCGAGTCCATCGATGCACTGCGCGAGATGGACCTCATCCTGACCTGTCAGGGCGGGGACTACACCAAGGCGATCTATCCCAAGCTGCGCGCCACCGGCTGGGACGGTTATTGGGTCGACGCGGCCTCGGCGCTGCGCATGGACCCGAACGCGACCATCATCCTGGATCCGGTCAATCAGCCGGTGATCGATGCCGCACTGGAGCAGGGCAGGCGCGACTTCATCGGCGGCAACTGCACCGTGAGCCTGATGCTGATGGCGATCGGCGGGCTGTTCCGCGAGGGTCTGGTTGAATGGGTCAGCGCCATGACCTATCAGGCGGCCTCCGGTGCGGGCGCGAAGAATATGCGCGAGCTGCTGTCCCAGATGGGCGCGCTGCACGGCGCGGTCTCGCCGCTCCTGGACGATCCCGCATCCGCCATCCTGGAGATCGATCGGCGCGTCACCGAGGCCATGCGCGGCACGGCTTTTCCGACCGAAAACTTCGGCGCGCCGCTTGCCGGCAGTCTTATCCCCTGGATCGACACCGCCCTGCCGAACGGCCAGAGCCGCGAGGAATGGAAGGGTATGGCCGAGACCAACAAGATCCTCGGCCGCGAGGGCGATCCGGTGCCGATCGACGGTCTCTGCGTGCGCGTCGGTGCCATGCGCTGTCACAGTCAGGGCCTGACCATCAAGCTGACGCGCGATTGCTCGATCCCGCAGATCGAGGAGATCATCGCCGCATCCAACGAATGGGTACGGCTCGTCCCCAACGATCGGCAAGAGACGGTGCAGGGCCTGTCCCCGGCCGCGGTCACCGGCACCCTGACCGTCCCGGTCGGGCGGCTGCGCAAGATGAATCTCGGCGAGCGTTATCTGACGGCCTTTACGGTCGGGGATCAGCTGCTCTGGGGCGCGGCCGAGCCCTTGCGGAGCATGTTGCGCATCCTGCTCGCGCGCTGATCCGCTCCGGCTCGACGTCCGGCGGATACGGCGCTCTTGGTGTGCACGGACGCGTTCGGATATAGTCCGGTCGCTTAAGGGGAAGTCGCACCGGAGGAGCCATCGGCCGCCGGCTCTTCCAATTCCGGCGGTCCGATGCCGCCAGTGCGCGAGGGAGGCGGATGTCTCGTCAGGTCATTCAGGCGTCGTTACTTATCTTGGCCCTGACGGGCTCCGACGCGTATGCCCTCGGCCTCGGAGGATTACGCACCGAGTCCGCACTCAACCAGCCCTTCGTCGGCGAGATCGAACTCTTCGACGTCAAACCCGACGAGCTCGACACCGTCAAGGCGACGCTCGCTACCGCGGACGCCTTTGCGAAATCAGGCCTCGAGCGCTATCACTTTCTGACACAGCTCGCCTTTGCGCCTCAGATGTCCGGGCGCGGGGGTGCGGTGATCCGCATCACGAGTCGCGAGCCGATCCGCGAGCCCTTCATGGACTTTCTCGTCGAGGTTGTCTGGCCGGCCGGCCAACTGGTCAAGGAATTCACGGTTCTCCTGGATCCGCCCTCGATGTCCGAGCGGCCCGCACCTGCGGTGCGTCCGCCCGCCATCACGGAACGTCGACCGGCGGCGCCTTCGTCGGCACCCACGTCGGCCTCGCGCTCCGGCGCGAAGCCGCAGCGCAGCGATGCTGCCGATCGTACGCCGTCGCCGCCGGCCGGACGGCTCCCGAGCGGGTCTGACGGATTTCCCCTGTACTTGGGCCCCGTGCGTTCCGGGACCGGGCTCTTGCGTCTGGCGCGTGCGGGTCAACCGATGGGCGCGACCACGGCCCAGACCGCTCTGGCGCTTTATCGAAACAATCAGGACGCCTTCATCAACGGCGACATCGACCGCATGATCGCCGGTAAGACACTGGTCATCCCCACGCGCGCCGAGTTGTTTGCCCTGGACGATGCCGCGGCTGCACGGGAGCTGCAGGCCGCGTTGCAGGGCGAGGCGGTGCGTCGCGCGCCGATCACCGATGTCGCGCGGATCGACGAGGCCGCAGCGGCGGAGGGCGCGCGGCTGCGGATCGCCGGTGCCGCTGCGGGTGCCGTTCCCGGTACTGTCGAGGTGCCGTCGGCGGGAACCGCCCCGGATGCCGCCCCGGATACGACCGAGGATTCCGCCAAGTCATCGGGGGGTACGTCGTCACCGGGGACCGATTTGGAGCAGGAGCTTCTGCTGGTGATGGAGGCGAGCGAAACCGCCCGTCAGGAGACCGAGGAGCTTCGCGGGCGCATCCGCGAGCTGGAGACGCAGCTCGCCGATATCCAAACCCTGTTGCAGCTGAGAAACACCGAGC
>NZ_LN848257.1:54821-58432 GCF_001499735.1 Thiocapsa sp. KS1
GCGGCCGCGTCCGCCTGGCATGTCTATCTCCTCCCTCTGGCGGGTTTCGCGGGGGTGACCGCCCTGGGCGTCGTCGCCTTCTCGTTGGTTTCGGCGCGCCGCCGCCGCAAGCAGGAGGAGAGCGAGGACGAATGGAGTATCGACTCCGCTGTCGTCGATTTCCAGGAGCCGGAACCGTCCGCTCCCGAGCCGGCACCGGCCGGGGTCGACTCGCGAACGCCGGCCGATTCCGATCTCGCGGCGCGGAGCGAGTCCGTGCCTGCACCCAAGGAGCACGAGCCGGAGATCGATGCAGGGCTGCCGACGCCTTCCTCGCAGCTTGCCTCGTTCTCGCACTTCGAGACCGAGACCGAGGAAGCCGATGTGCTCTCCGAGGCCGACATCTACATCGCCTACGGTCGCTACAAGGAGGCCGAGGAGCTGCTCAAGCGCGAGCTTCGACGCTCGCCCGAGCGCCTCGACGTGCGGTTCAAGCTGGCGGAGGTCTATGCAGGATCCGAGAATCCGCAGGCGTTGCGCGATCTGAAGCAGCAGCTCAAAGCATTCGGGGCGGACACGGCCGAGCCGGCTCGGTGGCAACGCTTGAGCGCGATTGCTGCGGTGGTCGAGCAAGGCGGCATCTGGGATCCGGGGGCCACCCTCCCGATTACCGAGGCGACCGGCGTCGCGGCAGGCGAGTCACGGCTCGACCAGGATGCCTTGCATGGTACGGCCGATTCATCTCTCGATCGAGCCCGAGGCGTCGGCGACGAGTCCTTCGTGCTCGATGTCAGCGATCTCGAATCCGCGCCACGCGCCGAGCCTGCGCCGACGGCCGCCTCGGCAGCGGTGCCCTCCGCAATGACCTCGAGCGAGGACCTCCCGCTCTTGCTCGATGATTCCGCGTTGGAGACCCCGGGGGACTTGCCCGATCTCTCCGGCCTACACGACCTGTCCGGCTCCGATGACGCTCGCGACGGCAATGCGAAGCTTCCCGACGGGGGCGATTTGATCCTGACGCTGGACGACCTTCGGGATTCCCGCGATTTGGATCTCGATGCCTTCCTCGACGCCGAGTCGAGGCCGCTGGATTCGCCTGAAGGCGAGCCCGAGTGGGCGCTGCCGCGTCTGGATCTCCCGACGATGCCTGCCGCGTCCGGGACGTCCGCGGTATCTTGGAGCGAGGAGGCACCCGTGGACAGACTCGGAACCCCCGACGATGCGCTCTCGGGGCAGTGGGCAATGGATTCCGGGATCTGGGACGAGAATGCGACCAAGCTCGACCTCGCCCGTGCCTACATCGACATGGACGATGTCGCGTCTGCGCGGGATATCCTTCAGGAAGTCATTGCGGACGGGCGCGAGGAGCAGCGCAGCGAGGCCCGCGAGCTGCTGAGGACGCTCGCCTGAGCGCCGAGGCCGGTCCGGAGCCGAGTCGGGAGGCGAGTTGCCGCGTGAGCCCGATCCCGAGTGCCGCGTCCGAAGGATTCACCCCGCTCGCTGCCGCCCAGGTGCAACGCATCGCCATGGGCGTCGAATACGACGGCTCGGCGTTTCGCGGCTGGCAGATCCAGGTCGGCGTGCGCAGCGTCCAGGCGACGCTCGAAGAGGCGATCGGCCGGGTGGCGGATCACCCGGTCCGCGTCCAGTGCGCAGGGCGCACCGATGCCGGCGTGCATGCCGACGAGCAGGTGGTGCATTTCGACACCGCGGCGCGTCGCACCGAGCGCGCCTGGGTGCTCGGGACCAATGTCAATCTTCCGCCCGATGTCGCCGTGCGATGGGCCTGTCCGGTCGATCCGCGGTTTCATGCCCGTTTCGAGGCGCAGGCCCGTCACTATCGCTACCTGATCATGGTGCGCGCGACGCGCTCGCCCCTGCAGCGCGATCGCGCCGTCTGGAGCCACCGTCCCTTGGACATCGAGCGCATGCGCGAGGCCGGACAGGCGCTCGTCGGCGTGCACGACTTCTCCAGCTTCCGCGCGGTCGCCTGTCAGGCGAACAGCCCGATCCGCCATCTGCACTATCTGGAGCTGAGCGAGACGGATGGCCTCATTCAGCTGCGGGTTGGTGCCAACGGCTTTTTGCACCATATGGTTCGCAACATCGCCGGCGTGCTGATGACGATCGGCCGCGGCGAGGCGCCGGTCGACTGGACGCGCGAGCTTCTGGAGCTGCGCGACCGCCGCCTCGGCGGTGTGACCGCCCCGCCCCAAGGGCTCTATTTCGTCCGCGCCGACTACCCGGAAGCGTTTCAACTGCCGTCCGGTTCGGCGCCGGCACCATCGACGGATCAGCACAATGTCCCACGCTCTTGCTTGTAATCACCTGAACCGCGTCGACTCGACCCTCGCATGTCGCCCCGACGTGCGATGCTCCGGCCCCCGTCGGGCAGTCGCTCAAGGACGCGGTTCAGTCGGCATTCGCCAATCATGAGAACCCGCGTTAAGATTTGCGGCCTGACGCGTCGGGCCGACGTGGATGCGGCCGTTGCCGCGGGGGTCGACGCGGTCGGCTTCGTCTTTCATCCGTCGAGTCCGCGGGCGGTGTCGCCGCAGGATGCCCGAGACCTTTGCGCCGGATTGCCGCCCTTCGTGACGGCGGTCGGGCTCTTCGTCGATGCCTCTCCCGAGCAGATTCGCGCGACCCTGGACCGGGTTCCGCTCGAGCTGCTGCAATTCCACGGCGAGGAGGCCCCGGAGCTCTGCGCCTCCTTCGGCCGGCGATGGATCAAGGCGGTGCGGATGCGACCCGACATCGATCTCGCCGCGCAGCAGAGGCGCTACGAGCAAGCCGCCGGACTTCTGCTCGACACCTTCGATCCGGCTCGCCCCGGCGGGACGGGACAGCGCTTCGATTGGGATCGGATCCCGGCGGCACTCGCACCCTCGATCGTCCTCGCCGGCGGTCTGGATGCAGGCAATGTCGCGGAGGCGATCCGCCGGGTCCGCCCGTTCGGTGTCGACGTGAGCGGCGGTGTGGAGGCGTCGAAGGGCATCAAGGACCAGGACAAGATTCGTGATTTCATGCAGAGGGTGAACGATGTCGACATCTCCCGATAATTTCGACTGGGACTTTGCCGGTGCCGCGAGTGCGCGGCGCTCGCATCCCGGTGCCTATGACTTGCCGGACGCCGGCGGTCATTTCGGACCCTACGGCGGGATGTTCGTCCCCGAGACCCTGATGCATCCGCTCGAAGAGCTGCGCACGGCCTACGAGCGCTACATGGCCGATCCGCAGTTCCTGGCCGAGCTCGATGCCGACCTCCAGGACTACGTCGGCCGGCCCTCGCCCCTCTATCACGCGGAGCGTTGGAGCCGCGAGCTCGGCGGCGCGCAGATCTTCCTCAAGCGCGAGGATCTCAATCACACCGGTGCGCACAAGGTCAACAACACCATCGGTCAGGCCCTGCTCGCACGCCGCATGGGCAAGACCCGCATCATCGCCGAGACCGGCGCCGGTCAACACGGCGTGGCGAGCGCGACCGTCGCCGCCCGCTTGGGTCTGGAGTGCGTCGTCTATATGGGCGAGGTCGACATCGCACGCCAAGAGGCGAACGTCTATCGCATGCGTCTGCTCGGGGCGCGCGTAGTCTCGGTGACCTCCGGCTCGCGCACGCTCAAGGATGCGCT
>NZ_LN848257.1:58532-101143 GCF_001499735.1 Thiocapsa sp. KS1
GCGTCTGCTCGGGGCGCGCGTAGTCTCGGTGACCTCCGGCTCGCGCACGCTCAAGGATGCGCTGAACGAGGCGATGCGCGACTGGGTGACCAACATCGACAACACCTTCTATATCATCGGCACGGTCGCCGGTCCGCATCCCTATCCGGCAATGGTTCGGGATTTTCAGGCGGTCATCGGTCGCGAGGCCCGCGCGCAGATGCTCGCGCGCAGCGGGCGTTTGCCCGATGCCCTGGTCGCCTGCGTGGGCGGCGGCTCCAACGCCATCGGGCTCTTCTATCCCTTCATCGGGGACGAGGGCGTGGCCATCTACGGCGTGGAAGCCGCGGGCGACGGTCTACAGACCGGTCGCCATGCCGCGCCGCTCTGTGCGGGCCGGCCGGGCGTCCTGCACGGCAACCGCACCTATCTGATGGAAGATAACCACGGTCAGATCGTCGAGACCCACTCCATCTCGGCGGGGCTCGACTATCCGGGTGTCGGCCCCGAGCACGCCTGGCTCAAGGACAGCGGACGCGCCCGCTACGACTCGGTCACCGACGACGAGGCCCTGCGCGCCTTCCATCACCTGACCCGAACCGAGGGCATCATCCCCGCGCTCGAGTCCAGTCACGCCTTGGCCTACGTGCACAAGCTTGCCCCGACGATGCGCCGGGATCAGACGATCATCGTCAATCTCTCCGGACGCGGGGACAAGGACATGCACACGGTCGCCAATCACGACGGGTTGGTCTTATGAGTCGAATCGCCGCACGTTTCGAGCAGCTTCGCGACCGGGGTCGCACCGCGCTCATCCCCTTCGTCACCGCCGGTGATCCGTCGCCCGCCGTGACCGTTCCGCTGATGCACGCGATGGTCGCCGCGGGCGTGGATCTTATCGAGCTGGGCGTACCCTTCTCCGATCCGATCGCCGACGGTCCGGTCATCCAGCGGGCGACCGAGCGCGCCCTGGCACAAGGCGTCTCGCTCGACGACGTGCTCGGCATGGTCCGGCAGTTCCGCGAGCGCGACACCGAGACGCCCGTCATTCTCATGGGGTATCTCAACCCGATCGAGGTGATGGGTTACGAGACCTTCGCGGTTGCGGCGCACGGGGCCGGACTGGACGGCGCCCTGATCGTCGACGTGCCGCCCGAGGAGGGGCACGCGCTGGTCGCGATGCTCAAGGCGCAGGGGCTGGATCTGGTCTATCTCCTGGCGCCGACCTCGACCGAGGCCCGCATCGCGCGGATCGGCGAGGTCGCGAGCGGGTTCGTCTACTACGTCTCGGTCAAGGGCGTGACCGGGGCCGGCAACCTGGATACCGCCGCGGTCGCCGAGAAGGTCGGTCTGATCAAGTCGCTGATCCGACTCCCGGTCGGGGTCGGATTCGGCATCAACAATCCGGAAACGGCGGCCTCGGTCGCCCGGGTCGCCGACGCGGTCATCGTCGGCAGCGCGATCGTCAGCCGGATCGAGGCGCTCGCGGCGACCCCGGAGCGGATCCCGGAGGCCGTTGCGGAATTCCTCACCGGTCTACGCCAGGCCATCGACGAGGTGGATGCCCATGTCGCCTAAGCCCCCCAGCCGGGTTCGCCACGCGCTGACGCGTTTGGATAAACCGGCCGCACCCGCTGCAAGCCCACCCGGGAAATCCGCGTCCGGCCAAACAACGCAGGGCCAATCCGCACTGCGCCGAACCGCCGAAGAGCTTAAGGGCGATCGCGCGGCCACCATCAAGCAGGCGATGGACAAGAGTATGAGCTGGTTCGAGAAACTGATCCCGAGCCGCATCCGTACCGATGCCAGCACCAAGCGGGCGGTGCCCGAGGGCGTCTGGGCGAAATGTCCGGGTTGTCAGGCGATCCTCTACCGCGCCGAGCTGGAGCGCAACCTGGAGGTCTGCCCCAAGTGCAGTCACCACAACCGCCTGAGCGGGCGCCGCCGGCTCGAGACCTTTCTCGATCCGGAGGGCCGCGATGAGATCGGGGCCGAGCTCGAGTCTCTGGACCCGCTCAGGTTCAAGGATCTGAAGAAATACAAAGACCGTCTCGTTCAGGCCCAGAAGCAGTCCTCCGAGAAGGAGGCCATGATCGTGATGCGCGGCCGGCTGAAGGGGCAGCCGATCGTCGCCTCGGCCTTCGAGTTCGGTTTCATGGGCGGATCCATGGGCTCGGTGGTCGGTGAGCGATTCGTGCGGGGTGTCGAGGCGGCGCTGGAGCAACAGTCGCCCTACGTCTGTTTTTCGGCGAGCGGCGGTGCGCGCATGCAGGAGAGTCTCTTCTCGCTGATGCAGATGGCCAAGACCAGCGCGGCCTTGGGACGACTGCGCGAGCACTCCCTTCCCTTTGTCTCCGTGATGACGGATCCGACCATGGGGGGCGTGTCCGCCAGTCTCGCGATGCTCGGCGATCTCAACATCGCCGAGCCCAACGCGCTGATCGGCTTCGCCGGTCCGCGCGTCATCGAGCAGACGGTTCACGAAAAGCTGCCCGAGGGTTTTCAGCGCAGCGAGTTCCTGATGGACAAGGGCGCGCTCGATATGATCATCGATCGACGCGACCTGCGCGAGCGCATCGCCGATCTGCTGGCGATTTTGACGCATCGACCGCGGTATGTCCGCACTGTCGTGCCGGTCTGAATCGCGTCTCGTGCGATTCGGACGCGTCGAGCTTGCGGTTGGGGTGGCGTATCTTTGCGGGGCTTGGAGCGGACACGATTCAGGATGTCGAATGCGTGTTATTGCGGAGGCGTGTCGGACCGTGCGAGGTGCAGGATGGCGGCCGGCGCGGTTGTGTGATCCGGCGTCGGTATGGCAGACATGAGTCGTTTCAACGACCTCGACGCCTGGCTGGGCTGGCAGATGCAGCTGCATCCGAAGGCCATCGCGCTCGGGCTCGAGCGGGTGGGTGCCGTTTGGGCGCGGTTGGGTCCGGCGTCCTTGCCGTTTCCGTTGGTCACGGTGGGCGGGACCAACGGGAAAGGCTCATGCGTCGCGATGGCGGAGGCGATCTGTCGTGCCGCCGGGTACCGCACCGGGGTCTACAGCTCGCCGCATCTGCTGCGTTACAACGAGCGTGTGCGGCTCGACGGGGAGGATGTCTCCGACGCGCTCCTTTGCGAGGCGTTCGAGCGGATCGAGCGGGCGCGCGGGGAAACGGCGCTCACCTATTTCGAGTTCGGGACGCTTGCGGCGCTCGACATCTTCGTGCGCAGCGCCCTCGATGTGGTGATCCTCGAGGTCGGCCTGGGCGGTCGACTCGATGCGGTGAATCTGTGGGATGCGGATGTCTCGGTGGTCACCTCGATCGGGCTGGATCACACCGCTTGGCTGGGCGACTCCTTGGATCAAATCGCTTACGAGAAGGCCGGGATCTTTCGTCCCGGACGCCCGGCCGTCATCGGTCAGCGCGACGCGCCGGCACGCTTGCGGACCGAGGCGCAGCTGCGCGGGAGTCTGCCCATGCAGCTCGGGCGGGAGATCGACTGGAGCCTCGGCGACGGCGGAGGCTGGATCTGGAGTGCGACCTCGGGCGAGCGTCTGGCCTTGCCCGAGCCGGCGATGCGCGGCCCGTTCCAGTACGACAACGCCGCGGCGGCGATCACGGCGCTTCGCAGTTTGAACACGCGCTTGCCGATCTCGGTCAACGCGATTCGGGCCGGACTGCAACGGGCGCGTCTGCCGGGCCGGTTCCAGGTCTTTCCCGGGACCTTGACCTGGATCCTGGACGTCGCGCACAACGGCGAAGCGGCGCAGGCGTTGTCCGCGAACCTGCGTGCCTTCGCTTGTCGGGGTCGCATGCGCGCCGTCTTCGCGGTCCTCGACGACAAGTCGCCCGAGTCGATCGTGCGGCCGTTGGCTCCGTTCGTGGGCGACTGGTATCTGGCGCAGAGCAAGGACCCGCGTGCCATGGCTGTCGCGATGTTGAGCGATCGTTTGGCGGAGGTCTTGCCGGCGCCTCCGGCGGGGGTCTTTCGGGATCTCGATGCCGCGCTCGATGCCGCAGAGGCCGCATCCGAGCCCGGTGATGCACTCTTGGTCGTCGGATCCTTCACGACGGTCGGTGCGGCGCTGCGCCGTCTCGACGCCGGTCGGGCAAAGCAGGTTTGAGTGTCTAGGCGTTGCGCCGAATCGATTCCTCGACGGGCCAGCAGGGGCTGCTCTGGGCGGTCGATATGAGATTATCCAATTGAAATCAATAGCGATATTTCCGCTCTGCCGCTAGTGTAACGGCGACGGCGTGCTATACTTCCGGCCTTTCGAGGCTGATTGTTCATAAGGGCTTGAAGGCGTCGGCACGTCGTGCGGCGCCGGCCTGCGGGTGGAGATTTATGCAAGAAGGCGCAAAGAAACGGTTGGTGGGGGCGGTCGTGATCGTCTCGCTGGCGGTCATCTTCGTTCCGATGTTGTTCGAGGAGGAGCCCCCGACGGCCTTGCCGCCGTTGCCCGCGGTCATACCCGAGGAGCCGGTCGTCGATGACCGATTCAGATCCGAGTCCTTCCTGACGCCGTCGGAGTCGGGTGTGGGCGGGCTCGAAGAGGAGGCATTGGTCGATCCCGCCGCCTTGGCGCTTCCTGCCGGAGATGAGCCTGAGGCCGGTTCGGTGTACGAAAGGTCCGTCGATGAGCCGGTTGCCGATTCGGCGGAAACACCGGCGACCGCGCCGACCGCAGCGGCAGATCTTCCGGTCGCGCCGGCACCGATGGCGCGGGACGACGGCATGCCGTCCTACGTGACTCAGGTTGCGAGCCTGGGAACGTCTGCCGGTGCGCAGGACTTGGCCGACAAGCTGCGCGGCGAGGGCTACTCGGCCTTTGTCGAGTCCGCCGTGGTCGGAGGGAAGACCTATTATCGGGTGCGCGTCGGGCCCGAGGTGGACCGCTCGCGCGCGGAGAAGACGGCGGCTAAGCTGCGCCAGAAATACAAGGATCCCTTCGTTCAGCGCTATCCCTGAGCAGGTGCCGGTCCGAGCTGCGTTTTCCTCTTGCACGGTGCGTCGGAGTGACGATGAATTGGGTCGATTACGCCATCCTCGGGGTGATCCTGCTGTCCGCCTTGGTCGGCGTCGGGCGCGGCTTGATCCGCGAGGTGCTCTCCTTGGGGGTTTGGATCGCGGCGATCCTGGTCGCCTGGCTGTTTCACCGCGAGGTGGCCGAGCTGCTGGTCCCTTATCTCTCGCAGCCGTCGGTGCGTCTCGCCGCAGCCTTCATCGGCCTGATCCTGGGCACTCTGGTGCTCGGTGCCATCCTGGGCGCACTCCTGTCGGCCCTGATCGAAAGCACGGGCCTCAGCGCCGTCGACCGGGTGCTCGGTTTGGTCTTCGGTGCGGCACGCGGTGTGGTGATCGTTGCGATGGCGGTTTATCTGGCGGCTCTGACGCCGATGCCGGAGGATTCCTGGTGGCAGGAGTCGCGACTCATCGGTCAGTTCCAAACGGTTGCGGGTTGGCTGATCGGTTTGGTGCCGGAAGAGGTTCAGGCGCGCGTCAAGAGTCTTTGAGAGTCAGCGTTGCTTGGGTTTTGCAGTCGGACGATTGTGTTCAGCCACCAGCCACCAGCCACCAGCGGGCCGCTTTTCTCCGCAGGTGATCTGTGTGAGACGCGATCGGCGCAGGCCGGGCGGCTGCACGCGGGATCGGACGTTCGATGTTGTCCGGAATCATCCTCGCGGGGTATAGTCCGCGGTTCCCAATCAGCAGCATCCGTCTCGATCTCCGGGGCTGGACGCGGGCGAGGAAGTCATGTGCGGCATCGTCGGCATCGTCGGTAAGAGTCCGGTCAACCAAGCGCTGTACGACACGCTGCTGGTGCTTCAACACCGGGGACAGGATGCCGCGGGCATCGTCACCTGTCAGGGCGATAAGCTTCATCTGCGCAAGGACAACGGCCTTGCGCGCGATGTCTTCCGAACGCGCCACATGATCCAGTTGGGCGGAAACATGGGCGTCGGACATGTTCGCTATCCGACCGCCGGTGCGGCCAGCTCGGCCGAGGCGCAGCCCTTTTACGTCAACTCCCCCTACGGGATCGTGCTCGCCCACAACGGCAATCTCACCAATGCCGAGGACCTCAAGCGCGACCTCTTCGTCGAGGACCTGCGCCACCTCAATACCGAGTCCGATTCGGAGATCCTGCTGAACGTCTTTGCCCATGAGCTGCAGCTCCAGGGCAAGCTGCGGATCGACGAGCAAGATGTCTTTCGCGCCGTTTCGGGCGTACACCGACGTTGCCGAGGCGGTTACGCCGCGGTCGCGATGATCCCGGGTTTCGGCGTGTTCGGCTTCCGCGATCCGCACGGGATCAGGCCCTTGGTCTACGGACGTCGCGAGACCGACCTGGGTACCGAGTACATGATCGCCTCGGAGAGCGTTGCACTCGATACCATCGGATTTTCACTCATCGCGGATGTCGCGCCGGGCGAAGGGGTGTGCATCACTGTCGATGGTCAGATCACCACGCACCAATGTGCCGCCCAGCCCATCCTGTCGCCCTGTATCTTCGAGTTCGTCTATTTCGCCCGCCCGGATTCCATCATCGACAACATCTCGGTGCATAAGGCGCGCTCGCGCATGGGCAAGAAGCTCGCGGCCAAGATCAAGCGCGAGTGGTCCAATCACGACATCGACGTCGTGATTCCCATCCCGGATACCAGCCGGACGGCCGCACTCCAACTGGCCAATCAGCTCGGCGTGCCTTACTCGGAAGGATTCATCAAGAACCGCTACATCGGGCGCACCTTCATCATGCCCGGGCAGCAGGTCCGCAAGAAGTCGGTGCGTCAGAAGCTCAACGCGATCGACCTGGAGTTCCGCAAAAAGAACGTCCTGCTGGTCGACGACTCCATCGTGCGCGGCACCACCTCGCAGCAGATCATTCAAATGGCGCGCGATGCCGGTGCGCATCGGGTCTATTTCGCATCCGCGGCCCCGCCGGTACGCTTCCCCAACGTCTACGGGATCGACATGCCCGCGGCCAGCGAGCTCATCGCCCACGGCCGCACGGAAGAGGAGGTCGCTCGCGAGCTGGGTGCGGACCGACTCATCTTCCAGGAGCTCGGCGATCTGATCGATGCGGTCCAGAAGAAGGGCAAGAGCCACGTCGATCGCTTCGACACCTCGGTGTTCGACGGTCTCTATGTAACCGGCGACGTGACCACCGAATACCTCCAGGCGCTCGAGGCGAACCGCAACGATGTCGCCAAGACCGCCTATGGCTCCTTCAGCGAGAACGTCATTGACCTCTACAACTCCGCCTGACGGGCCCTCGACCACGGACGCACCGGCCTCGGCGCTGCCGGTGTCCGCCGAATCCGGCTTCGCAACCCGCGCCGTGCGTGTCGGCCACCACCGCACCCCGGAAGGCGAGCACGGCGAGCCGATCTTCACCACATCCAGCTTCGTCTTCGCCAGTGCCGCGGAGGCCGCCGCGCGCTTTTCGGGCGATCAGGCCGGCAACATCTATTCGCGCTTCACGAACCCGACGGTCGCTGCCTTCGAGGAGCGACTGGCCGCGCTCGAAGGCGGCGAGCGCTGTGTTGCCACCGCCTCCGGGATGTCCGCCATCCTGGCCGTCTGCATGGGGCTGCTGGAGGCCGGAGACCACATCGTCGCCTCGCGGAGTCTCTTCGGCAGCACGACGCTTCTCTTCAACAAATATCTCTCCCGATTCGGTATCGAGACCAGCTATGTGCCGCTCGGCGACTTGGACGCCTGGGACGCGGCGATTCGCCCGAAGACCCGACTTCTCTTCTGCGAGACGCCCTCCAATCCGTTGACCGAAATGGTGGATATCCGCCGGCTTGCCGAGGTCGCGCACCGCCGCGGTTGTCTGCTCGCGGTCGACAACTGTTTCTGCACGCCCGCCCTGCAACGCCCGCTCGAGCTCGGCGCGGATCTGGTGATCCACTCGGCCACCAAATATCTGGACGGACAGGGACGGTGTGTCGGCGGCGCCGTCGTCGGCGATCGCAAGCTGGTCGGCGAGGCCGTCTTCGGGGTTCTGAGAACGGCCGGCCCGACCATGAGCCCCTTCAATGCCTGGGTCTTCCTCAAGGGGCTCGAAACGCTGGAGCTGCGGATGCTCGCTCATGCGCGTTCCGCGGCAGCACTTGCCGAATGGCTCCTCGCGCAGCCCGGCATCGAGCGGGTCTATTATCCCGGCCTGCCGGATCACCCCCAGCATCATCTGGTCGGCTCCCAGCAGCGCACCGGCGGCGGCATCGTGGCCTTCGACGTACAAGACGGTCGCGCCGGTGCCTGGCAACTGATCGACTCGACCCGGCTGCTGTCCATCACGGCCAATCTCGGCGATGTGAAGACCACCATCACCCATCCGGCGACCACCACGCATGGCCGGCTCTCGCCTGAAGAGCGCGCCGCCGTCGGGATCGGCGAAGGGTTGGTGCGGGTGGCCGTCGGGTTGGAAGAGATCGAGGATATTCAGGGCGATTTGGCGCTCGGATTGGCTCTCCGTTTAAACCGAGCTTGAGGTGATTTGCGCGAATCAGCATCAGGACTGGGTGTACCCGGGAGACCTGTAGGCTGTAGGTGCGAATCTATTCGCTTGAACGCCGGTTTCGCCCGCGCGGCATTCGGCGGCCACCACCGGGGCTGTGCGAATGAATTCGCACCTACAGGTTGGTCGCCGCTTTGCCGGAAATCACCTATGTCTTGAAATACAAGGTGACTTTTGTTGTGTTGACGCCATCGTTCACGCTCATGACGACGTTGAAGATCTTGTCGTTGCCGCTTGGCGTGCGAATGTCTTGGCTGACTGAGGAGGACGTGGTGTTGTAGCTCATCGAGCCGGTCGTGCTTGCTCCCGACGCGGTGATGGCGAGGTTTTTGGTCGAGAGTGTCGCATCGTCGGTCACGATAAAGCTTGGGCTGATCGTCGCATTCTTGGCGACCGCGCAGGGGCTCGCACTGCTCGTACACTGGCGATAAGGGATGTTCACACTGATGGTTGGCGGGAGACCGCCGCTGTTTGTTGGAGGGGGAGACGTGGGCTCCTTGCCGACCGCATCCAGCTCGACGAGCGTCGACGGGGCGATGTAGGTGGTCAGCGTAACGGTGGTAAATCCCGCATCTTTGGTGTCTTGGCCGGGCCGGGTCCAGTCGATGGTCACCGAGACCTCCTTGTAGGGTGGGTCGGTCCTCTCGGTGACGGTCCAGGTTCGGGTGAAATCAGTCGTGTCCCCTGCAGCGGCCTCGATGAGATCCTCGTCGCTGTCGATGTCCGCATAGTCCCTCGCACGCAACTCCTCGAGCTTTTCCTGAGCCAGGTTGACCGCAGCGGTTTGGGCCTTGCTGTCGCCGGTCTTCAGCATGACGCGAGTTTGAATCTGCATCAGGCCGAATAGACCGAACGAGAGGATGACCAGCGCGATCAGCGCCTCGATGAGGGTGAAGCCGCGCTGGGGTGGACGTCGACGTTGAGCGGGTACCGGCTGGCGCATGTCTAATTCCAATCGTGCCAACTGCCGGGGATGCGGCTTGCCGAGAAGACACGGTCAAGTTGTAAGCCATCGAGGGAATCATCGTCTTCCGCATCTTTGTCTGCTAGACCCCAATACCGGAACGCGGTATTCGCGGTCAGTTTTGTGACATTACCTTCAAAGACCATCGAGCCATAGATGTCTGTTTTGCCCCACCCGTTGGCGTTGCAGTCTTCTGATGTTTCAACATAGACGATGCCGTAGATGGTGATATTGCCGTTGATCTTTGGGCATCCGGCGGATTTTTCGTAGACCAGAACGACGGGGGCGGTGGGCGAGCTGTCAATATCTTTCTCTGTCCATTTTTCTTTCTTGATGATCTCGGACGTTATCCAGAGCAAGCGCGGCGAGCTGTGGTCATTGGCGGCGGCGAGCGCTTTGAATTTTTCCTTGCTGATGTCGAAGACGTAATCCCAAGCACTGCCTTCGAAGGCATTCGGACGGATTACGGCTTGATCATTATTGTTCACTTCCAGGTGACCTAGGTCGAGACAACTGCTGTCCGCCGACGAGGCAAGGGCAATCGACTCGCACTCCTCCTCATCCATTTCGTTATCGCAGTCACGCGGATAGATGTTTGGAGTTCCGGTCGCGCCGGACAGGCAGCCGTTGATCACCATCGGTGGCAGATCCGAAGCGAAACCCTGCGCACTCTTGCCTGACAACAATCGCTTTTGCTGAAAGCACTCCGTGGCAACCGCCTTGATACTGTCATCCCCGCGGGCATTGGCCTCGGATCGAATACAGGTTTCATCGTCGTCTTCGGTTGCAGTCAAGACGATGTCATACGTGGCATCGCCGGTGGTGGTGACCGCGGGTGGGTTGTCGATCGCGTCGCCCCGGCCCGCCCGGGCGAGGGCATAGTCGAGTCCCGCCTGCGCCGCTTGTTGTGCCTCTTTGGCGCGCACCTCGTTGTTCGCGATACGTTGCTCAATGATGCCGACACGCACGGCGCTGAGCGTGAGGATGGTGGAGCCCATGAGCAGCAAGAGGCCAAGCATGAGCGTGAGCGCGCCGCGCTGGCGACGGAAATGGGTCGAGGAGGCGGATTTCCTGCGCGGGTTTCCGTCGGTCGGTAGGGTGGGCGAGCTGGAGCGAGGTTTATCGAACCTTGTGCCGGCGCTGGTGGACTGCGCTTTGTCTGTCCACCCTGCGGTGCTTGTCGGCCCTGCGGCGGTTGTCCGGCCGACCGATTCGATCGGCGACGTGGCTGGACTCAACAACGAGGCCGTGTTTCGCTTGGCCTTCGTCGAGCGCATGCGCGGGTCTCGATTACTTGATGAAGTAACGGTCATTGCGGACGTCCACGGTGGCTTGGAGGCTTTGCCGAACGTCGGGGTCATCACGCAGTTGCCCGGTCATCAGGATGTCGACCCAACGCGTCTCCCGGCAAAGATCATTGGTGTCGCAGGCGCTGCTTTCCTTTCCGGCCTTCAGATTGACTTCCTTGGTTTTGATCGTGAACTGCAAGGTTGTGATGCGGATATCGTTGCTGGTGATTCGCTCCCAACTGCCGCTGTTGCAGGTGAACGTCGTATCCGCTCCGTCCTTACGGCCGAGGCGCATCCGAACGGCTTGTTCTTTGAGCTGAAAGCCGAACATCTCCATCGCCTCCTGGTCATACGGCGGCTTATCGAAGTATGATCCCGTCACGAGGCAGGGCGCATCCTTATTTCGTTTACAAATGCCGATGGCTCCCGTGGCATCAAGGTCATAGCTGTAGAGCAGGCAGCTCTCGTTTGCCTCTCCGGAGACCTTGTCCGTGCGCAGCCGATGATCGACCCCATTGACGGTGCTCTGAAATGGATTCTCCTGGAGCTCGGGAGCGGTCACCGACGCATAGTGCCAGTATCCGGCGCGACGCAGATCCTGTTGCATGATCTCGAGGACGGCGCGCAACTCTTGGTTCAAACGGGCCTGCTCGACGTTTTGCGTGGTGGCACGTGCGCCGAGGACATAGGTTGTTGAGATCCCGATGAGCACGAGTGAGCCGACGGTTGTGCCGACCAGCAGCTCGGTCAGGGTCACGCCGGCCTGTCGGCGGAGCGCCATGTCGGCAATCTTGATCGAGGGCGAGGGAAGGGTCAGTCGCATTCGCGGAATCCCGGTACGGACTGATTCGGCGAGCACAGCCGGACACGGCCGAGCACGCTCAGGATGATCCTGAGCTGATCACCGTTCGGGGTACTGAAGGTGACGTTCCCGTTGCCGTTGAACTCGGAGCCTGCCGCTCCCGAGCCCATGCGCATCGTGGTTCCGCGTCGTGGCTCGAATCCGGTTAAGCCTTGATTCAAGGTCGTCGTCGCACTGATCCGGCCAAGATCGGCGCCGCCGACGCGTTTGATCAGGGGCACGGCATCCGCGGTCGGCGGCGACAGGGTGCAGGCGTCGCCGGCGTTCGGGTCGATCAGTTGACAGTCGCAATCGGTGCGTTCGGTGATGCCGTAACACCAGGGCGTGCCGTCGTCGAACACCAGATGCAGATCCCGATTCCGCCGAATGGCCTCGCCGCGCAGCCATTGCAGATCCTCCCCGAGCGCTTGGGCGGCGCTCTTGAGCCGGTTGCGTTCGAGCATGTCCTGCATCGCGGGAACGCCTAAGGAGGCCAGGATGGCGAGCACCGACAGCGTGATCATGAGCTCGAGCAGGGTGAAGCCCGGCGAGGTCTTCGGGTGAACGACTCGTCGCGCGCGCGAGATATTCACTCGGCCGTCCGGACTTGTTCCGCGGATGTGTGCAACGCCGACCATTTCGGTGCGTCTCAGCGCCAGCACTCGCGTGGCGCCTTCGCGCCTTCTTGGTCGATCGTCAAGACCGTGCAGGAGACCCCGCCCGCGCGATCGGCCACCTGGGCCTTTTGGGCCGTAGCGACGGCGGAGAAACCGGAGGCATTGACCTTGTTTAGACTCAGCTTGTACCAGCCGTCGGGGGTTTCTTCCGCAAGCGGCAGGCTGTAAACGGGATCGTCGCAGACCATGCCGGACTTGGCAGCGTTCAGATCATCGGCATAGCGGCTACAATTAGCGCGAAAGCGCTCCTGAGCCATCGCGATGCCGACGAGGGCTGTTTGTCCGTCCGTGCGTCGTGCCTTGCGGATCTGGTCCTGATAGGCGGGGAAGGCCACGGAGGCAAGGATGGCGATCACCGCGATGACGATGAGAAGCTCGATGAGCGTGAAGCCGATTGGATGTCGACCGAGGTTTGTGTCCATTCGCGTGCCCCATCAGCGAGGTGAGTCCCGAGCGCCGCGCGTGGAGGGCATGGCCCCGAGCGCATCGCACCTCAATGTGTACGTCGGAGTATGGATCCGTTTCGTGTATTTTTCCACTCCCGTGCATGATGCCGTATCTTGTGCACTCGCGTGATTTGCAGCGCTCTCGATACCATATCTACGACGATCGAGAGCTAATCCCGGACGACACCATGAAAGCGCAGATTCCGATCCGATCGACCGCCTTCGGCCTGATGGTTTTACTCCTCGGCGGCTGCCAAACCCTCGTGCGTGAATCCGTGCAAACCGGTTGGGAGGAGATCCCGCCGGGCAGCACCTTAACGCTGAATCGGTCGGTGTCGATCCAGCCGGGACGCGCGAGGGCTTTTGTCGTGGATCGCGGATCGCGCTCGTCGGGCGGGGGCGACGGGACGAGCTGCGTGCTCGAGGTGCGGCGAATCGACGAGGATGATGTCCAGACGATTCCGGCAGGCGAAATCCCGATCACCCGTGTCCAGAACTATGTTGCCTTGGTGTCCGGCCGTCTCCCCACACCGGGCTTGGACGGGGGCGTTCGCTTCCGGCTGGCCGGCCACGGGGACAGCGGCGGCTCGCAGATGATCCGGCAGGGCTATCACTTCTGGCTCGACGGCAGCCATGACCCGAATCTGATGCGCATGACCTGTCTGGGGCGGCTCGACGACCCGGCCTATACGCGGGCGCCGACGCTTGCCGAGATCCGAGCCGTGTTGGGCGATGTCGCGACCTTGAAGGTGGTGCTTCCGACGGTGCCTTGAGCGTCGGCCGGGAATCCCGGGATGCGCGCGTTTGCCCCTACATGTTCGTCGTTTCCTTCCCGGGAGCGCTTTGTCCTGACTGACAGCCCGGGCACCAGTAGGTCGATCGCGCATGTTTCCCGAGCCGTTCCCGCACCAGGCTCGTCCCGCAGCGCAAGCAGGGCTGTCCGGCGCGGCCGTAGACCCAGAGGATGCCGCGACCGTCGTCGGCGGTGCGGGTGACGCGGGGTCCGCCGCCGAGGTTGCTCAGGAGCAGACGTTCAGCGGTCCGATAGAGCGCGGCGAAGGTCTCTTCCGAGATATCGCCCAAGCGGGTCCGCGGTTCGCAGTGCTCCAGGAAAAGGACTTCGGATTTGTAGACGTTGCCGATGCCGCTTGCAACGCGCTGATCGAGCAGCAGATCGACGAGCTCGGTCGCGGGGCTTAAGAGATCGCGAGCGCGCCGGAGCAGGGACTCGACGGCCGGCGCATCGCGACTCAGATCCGGTCCGAGGCGGTCTGTTCGATCGCGTCTCCGCAATCCGCAGGTTTCGAGGATCTCGACCTCTTTTGCGTTGAAGCAGACGTAGTCTTGTCCTGCGGCGCTCAAGACGAGGGTTGCCCGATGTGCGGGCTTCTGCCAGGTCTGTCCGAGCGGGTACCGGTGCCAGGAGCCGTACATCCCGAGGTGAACCCGAAGCGAGGCCCCGCCTTCGAAGTCGATGAAGAGATGCTTGCCCTTGCTGGTCACCCGCAGCACGCGATCCCGCGCGAGTGCCGGGAGGGCGCGACCCTGCAGACGGGCGCCGTCGAGGCGCTGATCAAACAAAGCGCCGGACAGGAAGGTCGCGAGCTTGTGGATGGTGTCGCCTTCGGGCATGGAGTGAACCGAGATCCGACGGACAAAAAGACGCCCCGCGATGCGGGGCGAGCGAACTAAGGAGAACTCATCGTTGCGTTTCCTTCGAGTCCGAAGGCGTCGAAGGGTTCCCGAATCCGTCGCTCCGCCGCATCGGCATGTGTGGCCGGGTGTGCCGCCACGTTGCGGCGATCCGCTCTAAACCGCGCCCGGTGCGTTATGCGTCATTTGGTGGATGGCTTGGCCGCGCCGGCTCCGACGACTGTCGGAGCCGGCGCGGTTTAAAGGATTAAAAATCTTAAATTCTAAACCGCGTCTCACTGGGGTCGAGGATATCTCCGAAGCGAAACGAACAATGAAAACGACGCATGTCGCTCTGGACGCGGTTTAATCGCCGCGGACAAAAAAACCCCGCCGGAGGCGGGGAACACGACAAGGAGTCAGAGAGCCTCCGAGGAGGCTCGCGGAGTTCGAGACGCACGCGGGTGAAAAGTTCGACAGAATCTGGTCGGAAATTCCACGGAGATGGTGTTGATGGTTTGATGAGCCTCCAGCCTCCAGCCTCCAGCCGCCAGCCGCCCGTTTCTGGTTCTTCGGCAACGTCTGAACGCGCCGCGCCGGGTTGATGCCGCCCCCGGAGATCCACCGCACGGCCGCGTCCGACAAAGCCCGTCGCGTCTGCGCAGCGCCCTTGCCTTGCTTTTCGGCGCGTGCAACGCCATGATCTCTCCGCGAGCGAAAACGCTGCGTTGTGTCCCCTCCGATTCGGAGTCCAATCCGACACACGCTCTTCTGCACCGCTCGCCCCCACAGACCGACCCCGACCGAACGAGGTAACCTCGGTTGTCCGCTTGGACAGGGTCTTCGGAGATTCGAAGAGTATGCTGATCAAAATCGGCGGGGATACCCTCGCCTTGGACGGGGATATCCGCCGTCACATCGAGACGGAAGTGGCCAAGCTTGCGGCACGCTTCCCGGGAGAAGACCTGGAGGCCCGGGCCACCATCCAAGAGGAGTTCGACCCGCTCCACGGACACCGCGTCCGCTGCGAGCTGTCCGCCAAGATCGCCCACGGGCGCCAAATCGTCGTCCGGGACGCACGCAAAACGGCCAAGGAAGCCATCGACGAGGTCTTCGGACTCGCACGTCGCAACCTGCGCCGGGCGCGCCGTCAAATCAGTATCCCCCGCACGCCTCCGCACGGCGCCCTGAACACGGGAACCCACGCCATCGGAGGTTGATTCCCGAGTCCTGGTCCTACCAATCGCCGGCGTCCTTTGAATCGGGGGTTGTCTCGAAGCGGTTCACGTCCTCGTCGAACCGCTTCGGGGTGCTTCAGCTCGATCGCAAGGTGGCCAAACCGGCATCGACTCGAATCACTTGCCCCGTGGTCATGCGGGCGTCCTCCAGCAGCCACAGCGCGGCACCGGCGACGTCTTCGGGCTCTGCGATCGTTCGCAAGGGGTGCCGTTCGGCCGCCGCGGTGCGCTTTGCCTCGTTTCCGAGCAGACGTTCGGCGAGCGGTGTCGCCGTCAGGGTCGGCGCGACGGCGTTGACCCGGATGCGCGGCGCGAGCTCGGCGGCAAGCGATCGCGTCAGGCCCTCCACCGCGCCCTTCGCACTCGCGATCGAGGCGTGAAACGGCAGGCCGGTCCCGACGGCGACCGTGCTGAACAGCACGATGCCGGCGGATTCCGCCGCTTTGAGCGCCTTCATTGCACCCTGCAGGGCCCGCACCGCACCGAGCAGATTGATCTCGAGGTCTTCCGTCCACTCCTTCTCGGCCAGGCGCTCGAAGGGCCGCAGGCGGATGGTGCCGGGGCAATAGACGAGGCCGTCGAGTGTCGTCGGCAGCGCATCCGCGGGGAAGTCGTTCGTTCGGACGTCCCAGTGCAGACTGGTGACCGCCGGATGATCCGGCGTCGCTTCCGGGTGACGCGAGAGTTGAATCACACGATGGCCGCGCTCGAGAAGCTTCCCGAGCAGTGCTGCGCCGATGCCGGACGTGCCGCCGACGATCAAATAGGTTTTTGACATTTCGAGTCCCTAAGGAACGGGTTGAGGTGTAGCAGGGCAGGTTCAGGCGGGGTGAAAGTTTTGCAAGACCTGGACAACCTGCCTTGCGATCCTGGACAAAATACGCATCTGTCGAAGGGTATCGTCCACGGGACTCGTCTCGGTTCGGATCGCCCCGATATTCTCGATCTAAACCGCGCCGGCTCCGACGATCGTCGGAGCCGGCGCGGTCAAGCCAATCCAACAAACGACGCATACCGCACCCGGCGCGGTTTAGGCCGGATGACGGCACGTCGTCCGCCACACCCCATCAACGCGAAAGGAGGCTCATATGAAGGTTGCCATCATCGGCGGTACCGGTTTTGTCGGCACCAACATCTCTCGGCACTTGATCGCCGCCGGGCATCGGCCGCGGCTTCTGGTCCGGTCGGGCAGCGAGCAGAAGGTCGCTCAGCCGGAGCATTGCGATATCGTCCCGGGTGACGTCGCCGATTCGGTTGCGCTCGATCGTTGTCTGGAGGGCTCGGATGCGGTGATCTATTTGATCGGCATCCTGCGCGAGTTTCCGAGCCGCGGGATCACCTTCGATGCGCTGCAGCGTGTCGGTGTCGAGGACACGATCGCGGCGGCGAAGCGGCAAGGCGTGGGCCGGTTCATCCTGATGAGTGCCAACGGCGTTCATGTCGAGGGCACGCCCTATCAGCGCAGCAAGGCGCTTGCCGAGGCGGCGCTCAAGGCATCCGGGCTGCGCTGGACCATCTTCCGCCCCTCGGTCATCTTCGGCGACCCGGACGGCCGGATGGAGTTTTGCTCCCAGCTCAAGAAGGACATCATCGACAGCCCGATGCCGGCACCGCTCTTCTACAGCGGCCTCTTTCCCAAGAATGCGGGCGGTTTCGAGCTGGCTCCCGTCCATATCGACGACGTCGCGGCGGCCTTCGTGCTGGCCGTGAACGAGTCGCGCACCGAGTCCCAGACCTACAGTCTCTGCGGACCGCAGCGTCTGAGCTGGAAGGCGATCCTGACCACGATCGCCGCGGCGTCGGGCAAGACGAAGCTGATGCTGCCGGCCCCGGCGATGGCCATCAAGGCGACCGCGAGTCTGCTCGACCGCTATCCCTGGTTTCCCATCTCGCGCGATCAGATCCGGATGTTGATGGAGGGGAACGTCTGCTACGAGAACGACAGTTTCGCCCGGCTTGGCCTGACCCCGACCCCATTCGGTGTCGACCAGTTGGGGTACTTGAGCCGATAGGTCGGCGCGATCAGAGCTTGTTGAGATAGGACACGCCGCCGAGCTGCGCCATCTGACGTCGGATCCAGGTGGCGCGACGCTGGACCGTCGCCGAGGGTGTTTCGAGTCGATAGATGTTGGGATTCGGCAGCACGGCGGCGATCAGGGCGGCATCCGCGCTGCTCAGCGCCATCACCGGGCGATCGAAATAGCGCCAGCTCGCGGCCCCGACGCCGAAGGTGTCGGGGCTGAGCTGGGCGATGTTGAGATAGACCTCGAGGATCCGTTCCTTGGGCCAAAGCGTCTCGATCAGGAGCGTGTACCAGACCTCGAGTCCCTTGCGGATCGGGTCGCGGCCGGACCAGAGGAAGAGGTTTTTTGCCGTCTGCTGGCTGATGGTGCTCGCCCCGCGCAGCCGCTCCCCGGCACGATAGCGCTCCCAAGCGCGCTCGATCTCGATGGTGTCGAATCCGCCGTGACCGGGGAAGCGCTGATCCTCCGCGGCAATGACGGCGAGCTTGACGGCCGCCGGGATGGCGTCCCAGTCGGCCCACTCGTGATAGACGTAAGGCGGGTCGCCGGGCTCGGAATGGGCAGTGATCCAGCGCTGAATCATGAAGGCCGAGGTCGGCGGGTCGACCCAGCGCAGGATCAAGACCGACACGACCGACAGCGCCATCATGCCCGCGAGCACGAGCGCGATCCGGCGCAACAGCATTTTCCGAGAGCGTTTTTTTCGAGCGGCCATGATTGCGGGTCATGCAAGCGGGTGATCGGAGCGCCTCGGAGCGATCCGTCCAAGTCGTGTCGCCGAAGTATCCGGACACTGATTCGGCGGGTCAAACCCGACCGAGTTATTCGGCTCGAAGATTCCCCGGCGCACCGCCCAGCGCCGCTTCGAGCATGTCGATAAAGACGCGCGTCTTCGCCGGCATCAGGCGGCGACCGGGGAAGACCGCCCAGGCCGTCTGCGCCGGAAGCGACCACGCCGGAAGCACGCGCCGCAGGCTGCCCTGCTCGACATCGCGCGCGGCGTAACAGTCCGGGACGGCGGCGATCCCGACCCCGGAGCCGGCCAAGCGGATCAGGATGTCGGGCGAGTTCGCGGCGATGCGGCCCTCGGGCAGCCCCTCCCAGTGTGCCGTCCCGGCGGTCAGGGTCCAAGGTGTCGCTTCCCCGTCGCGCCCGACGAGACAGAGGGCCCGGTGTGGGAGCAGATCGTCCGGGATCGCCGGGTCGCCGTGCTCGGACAGGTAGCTCGGGGCCGCATAGAGACCGATCGGGAAGAGCGCGAGACGGCGCGCGGCCAGCAGTGCATCGTTCGGCAGTGCTCCGGTGCGCACCGCAATGTCGAAGCCCTCGCCGAGGAGATCCACGCGTCGCGGGGACAGATCCAGCTCCAGCATGACCGCCGGGTGGCGTGCGATGTAGGTCGCCAGCATTTTGCTCAGAAGTAGGGTCGCGAAATCGCCCGGCATCGAGACGCGCAGCCGTCCGGTGGGTCGGGTTTGGCGATGCTCGGCGAGCGCACGCACCGCGTCGACCTCGTCGGCGACCTGGCGAGCGTGCGCGAGCAGATGCTCGCCGAGCTCGGTCAAGGTCAGGCGCCGTGTGGTGCGCAGCATCAGGCGTTCGCCCAGCCGGTCTTCGAGCACGGAGATCCGGCGCGAGACGGTCGATTTGGGCAGACCGATTCGCTCGGCGGCACGGCTGAAGCTCCCCGCCTCGGCGACATGGGCGAAGATCAGAAGGTCGTTGGGTTCGAATTGTTCCATAGGTGGGACAATGTTATCCGATTCGACGCCTACTCTCGGCATCTCGGCATCAATATATCGGGTAACAGATTAAACCCGATGCCGAGAACGACACGATGAACATCCTTCAGATCAATGCCAGCGCGCGCCGCGAGGGCGCCAACTCCACCCGAATCGCCGAGGCCGTCGTCGAACGCCTGCGCGCAGAGAATCCGACGGCACGCGTGCAGGTCCGTGACCTGGCCAGCCAACCTCATCCGATCCTGGACGAGACTGCGCTCGTCGCACTCTCGACGCCGCCCGAGCAGCGTACCCCCGATCAGGCCGCGCGCGTGGCGCTCGACGATGCCCTGATCGCCGAGGTGCAGGCGGCCGACGCGATCGTGCTCGGCGTGCCGATGTACAACTTCGGCGTGCCGGCGCAACTGAAGAACTGGATCGACGCGATTGCTCGGGTCGGCGTGACCTTCCGCTACACGGAGCAGGGGCCGGTCGGTCTGCTTGCGGGTCGGCGCGTCTATGTGGCGCTGGCGCGCGGCGGTCGCTATCGCAATACCCCGGCAGACAGCCAGGTGCCCTATCTGAAAACGCTGCTCGGGTTTCTCGGCATGACCGATGTGCGGTTCATCTACGCGGAAGGTCTCAACATGGGACCCGAGTCGGCCGAGCGGGGTTTCGCCGAGGCCGAGGCCGATCTCGACGCGGCCTTTGCCCGAGCATTGGCGGTTTGAAGAGGTCTTAGAGGCGCAGCGCTGTGGCGCTGCAAACCAGGAGTGATCCAGATGACACAAACCAATTTTCAAGTCCATTCCGTGCGGCGGTCCCGCACCATCGAGCGACTGGTCGTCGGCCAGGCGACCACCGACGGTGCCGGCGTGAACCTGATCCGGGTACTGACCCATCCGTTGCAGCAGCGGCTCGATCCCTTCCTGATGCTCGATGCCTTCGGCAGCGACGACCCGGACGACTATATCGCCGGCTTTCCGGATCATCCGCACCGCGGCTTCGAGACCGTGACCTATATGATCGCCGGGCGCATGCTGCATCGCGACAGCGCGGGGCACGAAGGTCTGATCGAGACCGGCGGCGTGCAGTGGATGACGGCGGGCAGCGGTCTGGTCCATTCCGAGATCCCGCAACAATCGGAAGGGCGGATGGAAGGCTTCCAGCTCTGGCTCAACCTGCCGGCGCGCGAGAAGATGATCCCGCCCTGGTATCGCAACTTCACCGCGAGCGAGCTGCCGTGCTTCCGGACCGAGGCGGGCGTGGCGGTGACGGTGATCGCCGGAGAGACTCACGGCGTGACCGGCGCGGTGACACGGGAGACGACGGCACCGTTGTTTCTCGATCTGCATCTACCGGCAGGTACACGGTTCGAGCAGACGCTTCCGATCGAGCAAAATGCCTTCATCTACGTCTATCGAGGCGAGGTGGGCGTCGCCGGGCGGTCGGTCCAGTCGCAGCGCATGGCGATCCTCGCCAACGATGCAGACGCCGACGGCGTGGTCATCGACGCAGCGGACGAGTCACGGGTCCTGCTGATCGCCGGGCGCCCGTTGCGCGAGCCGATCGTACAACACGGCCCCTTCGTCATGAACACCATGCAAGAGATTCAACAAGCGGTGCGTGACTACAGTGCCGGGCGTCTCGCCTGAGCGACGAGCTCGCGCCACAACGGAGCCTACGAATGCAGAACTTTGTCTTCCACAATCCCACCCGAATCCTCTTCGGTGAAGGTCAAATCGCAGCGATCGGTCCGGAGATCCCGAGCGGCGCCCGGGTGCTGATCACCTACGGCGGCGGCAGCGTCGTGAAGACGGGTACCCTGGCCGAGGTCAAGGCGGCGCTGGGCGAGACGGACTATCTGGAATTCGGCGGCATCGAGCCGAACCCGACCTACGAGACCCTGATGCAGGCGGTCGAGCTCGCTCGGCGCGAGAAGGTCGATTTCCTGCTCGCCGTCGGCGGCGGCTCGGTGATCGACGGGACCAAGTTCATCGCCGCGGCCATTCCCTTCGAGGGCGAGCCTTGGGATATCCTCGCCAAGCATGCGCCGATCACCTCCGCGGTGCCCTTCGGCAGCGTGCTGACGTTGCCGGCGACCGGCTCGGAGATGAACGCGGGCTCGGTCGTCACGCGGCGTGCCACGCACGATAAGCTCGCCTTCATCCATCCGCTGGTCTTCCCGCGCTTCTCGGTGCTGGACCCGACCAAGACCTATACGCTGCCGCCGCGTCAGGTCGCCAACGGTGTCGTCGATGCCTTCGTGCACATCGCCGAGCAGTATCTGACCTATCCGGCCGATGCCAAGGTGCAGGACCGCTTCGCCGAAGGGCTGCTCCTGACTCTGATCGAGGAAGGCCCCAAGGCGCTGTCCGAGCCCGAGAACTATGCGGTGCGCGCCAACCTCATGTGGACGGCGACCCTCGCGCTGAACGGACTCATCGGCGCCGGCGTGCCGCAGGATTGGGCGACCCACATGGTCGGCCACGAGATCACTGCGCTGCATGGGTTGGATCATGCTCAGACCCTGGCCGTCGTCCTGCCGGCGATGTTGCAGGTCAGACGGTTCGACAAACGCGGGAAGCTTCTGCAATACGCCGAACGGGTCTGGGGCCTGCGTGACGGCGACGAGGACGCGCGCATCGATGCGGCCATCGAGCGTACCCGTGACTTCTTCGAGTCGCTCCAGGTCCCGACACGGCTTTCGGGCTACGGGATCGGCGCCGAGGCGATCCCGCCGCTGGTCGATCAGCTCGAGCGTCACGGCATGACCGCGCTCGGCGAGCGGCAGGATGTCGATCTCGCACGCTCGCGCCAGGTGCTCGAGCTGGCGCTCTAATCCCGACTCCCCCGGGAAAGAGATCGACTGCAAGTCGACGATCCCGGGGGCGGGTGCTTTGCGGCACATGCCCATCGCCCCCGTGTCTGCTATGATTCGCCCTCATTTCAGACACCCGCTCGCGCGCCCTGCCGACCGAATCGGCTTGCGTGCACGCCTGCCGCGCGCTCCTCACCCTATCCCCGGGCGACCTTCAGCTTCATGACAGACCTCAGTCATATCCGAAATTTTTCGATCATCGCCCATATCGACCACGGCAAGTCGACCATCGCCGACCGCTTTATCCAACACAGCGGAGCCTTGACCGATCGCGAGATGTCGAGCCAGGTGCTCGATTCGATGGATCTGGAGCGCGAGCGCGGGATTACGATCAAGGCGCAGAGCGTCACGCTCGACTTCAAGGCGCGCAACGGCGAGATCTATCAGCTGAACTTCATCGACACGCCCGGGCATGTCGACTTCTCCTACGAAGTCTCGCGCTCGCTCGCCGCCTGCGAGGGCGCGCTGCTGGTCGTGGATGCCGCCCAAGGCGTGGAGGCGCAGAGCGTCGCCAATTGCTATACCGCCATCGAGCAGGGGCTCGAGGTCCTGCCGGTCCTGAACAAGATCGACCTGCCCTCGGCCGAGCCCGAGCGGGTCATCAAGGAGATCGAGGAGATCATCGGTCTGGACGCCGAGGATGCCCTGCGCGTCAGTGCCAAGACGGGCGAGGGGATCCCGGAGCTGCTTGAGGCCCTCGTTCAGCGCATCCCGCCGCCGCGCGGGGACGTGAATGCGCCCTTGCAGGCGTTGATCATCGATTCCTGGTTCGACCCTTATGTGGGCGTCGTCTCGCTGGTGCGCGTGATGAACGGCGAGATGCGCCGTCGCGACAAGATCCTCATCATGTCGACCGGCCGCACGCAACAGGTCGACGCGGTCGGCGTCTTCACGCCGAAGAAGACCGAGCGCGATCGTCTGGGCGCGGGCGAGGTCGGGTACATGATCGCCGGCATCAAGGAGATCGACGGCGCACCGGTCGGCGACACCATCACCCGTCCGGATGCGCCGGCTCCCAAGCTGCCGGGCTTCAAAGAGGTCCGTCCGCGGGTCTTCGCGGGGCTCTATACCGTCATTTCCGACGACTACGAGGACCTGCGCGAGGCATTGGGCAAGCTGCGGCTCAACGATGCGGCTTTGAATTACGAGCCCGAGGTTTCCCAAGCACTGGGCTTCGGTTTCCGCTGCGGCTTCCTCGGGATGCTGCATATGGAGATCATCCAGGAGCGCCTCGAGCGCGAGTATGACCTGGATCTGATCACGACCGCGCCGACCGTGGTCTACGAGGTGCTGCGCTCGGACGGCGAGGTCATCAAGATCGACAATCCGGCGAACCTGCCGGACCCGGGTCAGATCCGCGAGGTCCGCGAGCCCATTATCGAGGCGCATATCCTGGTGCCGCAGGACTATCTGGGTTCGGTGATCAACCTCTGCATCGAGAAGCGCGGGGTTCAGAAGCAGCTGCAATATCTCGGCGGCCAGGTGCAGGCGAGCTACGAGCTGCCGTTGAGCGAGGTGGTGCTGGATTTCTTCGACCGGCTGAAGTCGGTCAGTCGCGGTTACGCATCGTTCGAGTACGAGTTCAAGCGCTTCCAGGCCGCCGACCTGGTCAAGCTGGATGTCCTGATCAACGGCGACAAGGTGGACTCGCTCTCCTCGATCGTACACCGCGCACTCTCGCAAAGCCGCGGTCGCGACGTGACCGAGCGGATGAAGGAGCTGATCCCGCGTCAGATGTTCGAGGTGGCGATCCAGGCCGCGATCGGGACCAAGGTCATCGCCCGCACCACGGTCAAGCCGTTGCGCAAGAACGTCACGGCCAAATGCTACGGCGGCGACGTGAGCCGCAAGCGCAAGCTGCTGGAAAAGCAAAAGGCCGGTAAAAAGCGCATGAAGCAGGTCGGGCGAGTCGAGATCCCGCAGGAGGCGTTTCTTGCGGTGCTTCAGGTCGGCAAAGATAATTAAACATTGAACCGCGTCTGGAGCGATATGCGTTATTTCGCGTTGGATCGGTCTTGCCGGGCGAATGAACGTTTGAATCGACGCTGTTCAAGTGATAAAGGGATTTCAGGGAAATGAACGACCGGCGTGTAGGTGCGAATTTATTCGCACGCACAGCCCTTGATGTCTTCCGGGCATTCGCAGCCGAGACGCTTGTTCCCGAAAATCACCTTAATATTTTTTCGATGCGTTGTTGGATGGTCGATCGGTCTTCTCGACGCTGAGAGCTGGTAACCGATCGCATCGTCGCGGCGCTATCCATGGTTCACCGAGAGAACTCATAAACCTAACCATGAATTTCGATTTCCCTGCTTTTTTGGTGTTGGCATCCGTCGTGACCGGCGGGATCTGGCTGGTCGATGCGGTGATGTTCGCGCCGCGTCGGCGTCGGCTGGCCGAGGCTGCTGTCGGGAGCGGCGTGGTCTCCGACCGTACGAAGCCGGCATACAAAGAGCCCGTACTGGTCGAGTACGCGCGCTCCTTCTTCCCGGTCATCTTCGCCGTTCTGGTGCTGCGCAGCTTTTTGGTCGAGCCCTTTCGGATCCCGTCGAATTCAATGATGCCGACGCTCCTGACCGGCGATTTCATCCTGGTCAACAAGTTCGCCTACGGTTTGCGTTGGCCGGTGCTCAACTCCAAGTTCCTCGATATCGGGGATCCGCAGGTCGGGGACGTCGTGGTGTTCAAGTTCCCCCAAGATCCCTCGACCGACTACATCAAACGTGTCGTCGGCGTCCCGGGCGACGAGATCGCCTATCAGAATAAGACCATCTATCGCAACGGCGAGCCGGTCCCGCAGATGCCGATCGGGCGCTACACGGGTGTGGGCTCGGGGGCTGAGATGACCGGGGCGCGCGAGTCGCTCGAGCAGCTCGGCGAGGTCGAGCATCGGACGCTGACGCGCCAGAATGCGCCCGATCTGCCGCCGGGATGCCGTGTGTTGGCCTATGGTCCGATCAAGGTGCCCGAGGGTCAGTACTTCGTCATGGGCGACAATCGCGACAACAGCAACGACAGTCGCTGTTGGGGTTTCGTGCCGGAGAACAACCTGGTCGGCAAGGCCTTCGGCATCTGGATGCATTGGGACGGGCGTCGTGACGGCTCGCCGATCGCTTGGGGCCGTCTCGGCGACGGGATCAACTGAGCGGATCGAACGAACCGATCCGTGCGGAGGTGTCGATGAGAGTGCAGTTGCACGGCCGTCAACGAGGCATGGGGATGCTCTCCATCCTCGTTGTGCTCTCGCTGGTTATCTTTTTCGTCACCCTGCTCTTTAAGTTGGGTCCGGCCTACATGGGGTTCTGGACGATCAAGTCGGTCATGGACGACGTCGCCGGTCAGTCGACGCGGATGAATGGCGGCGGCGCGCGCGAGATCGCGAATCAGATCGGCAAGCGGCTCGACATCAACAGCGTAAGCCAGGTGACTGCCAAGGACTTCAAGATTCGGCGTACGGGCGAGAACCTCTACGAGGTGAAGCTCGACTACGAGCAGCGTCAACATCTCTTCTTCAACATCGACACGGTCTTGACATTCGCCTATCAGGTGGACGTGAAGGGCCAATGAAGCTCTCCCGATGAATGCGGATCCGCTGAGGCTTGCCCGTGCGATCGGACACAGGTTCGCGCGCGAGGAT
Source organism: Thiocapsa sp. KS1 (assembly GCF_001499735.1). Lineage (GTDB taxonomy): Bacteria > Pseudomonadota > Gammaproteobacteria > Chromatiales > Chromatiaceae > Thiocapsa. Next base: position 84,377 of record NZ_LN848257.1, read on the forward strand.
TTGCTGTTGCAGGCGCTCACGCACCGCAGCGCCGGATCCGGCAACAACGAGCGCCTGGAGTTTCTCGGTGATGCCCTGATCGGTTTCGTGATCGCCGAGGCGCTCTGGGAGCGCTTCCCCGAGGCGGACGAGGGCACCTTGAGCCGTATGCGCGCCTCCCTGGTCAAACGCGAGACCTTGGCCACGCTGGCACGCGGGCTCGACCTGGGTGATTACCTGCATCTCGGCGCCGGTGAGCTGCGTACCGGCGGCTATGCCCGAGACTCGATCCTCGCCGATGCCTTCGAGGCCCTCTGGGGGGCCGTCTATTTGGACGCGGGATTCACGTCGACCCGCGAGCTGGTCCTGCGTCTGTTCGCCACGCGCTTGGCGCAGACCAGCGCGACCCATGCCGGGAAGGATCCCAAGACCCAATTGCAGGAATGGCTCCAGGCCCAGCGCCGGCCGCTCCCCGAATACACGGTCGTGGCCACCGGCGGCGATCAACATGCCCAAACCTTTGTCGTCAGCTGCGCGCTCGCCGACGCGGATCTCAGTACCCGCGCCGAGGGCGGCACCCGACGTGGTGCGGAACAAGCGGCGGCACACGCCATGCTGGAGCAGCTCAAGAATGTCTGAACACATCGCCGGTCGTTGCGGGACCGTAGCCATCATCGGGCGGCCGAACGTCGGCAAGTCGACCTTGCTCAACCGGCTGATGGGCCAAAAGCTCGCCATCACCTCGCACAAGGCGCAGACCACGCGACACTCCATCCTGGGCATCAAGACACGCCCCGAGGGCCAGATCCTCTTCGTCGACACGCCGGGCATCCATCAGCGCGGGGCGAACGCACTCAACCGCTATCTGAATCGCGCGGCCCGCACGGCGATCAGCGATACCGACTTGGCGCTCTTCGTCGTGGAGGCGCTGCGCTGGACGGATGAAGACGCCGCGGCCCTCGAAGCCATCGCGACCGCGGGCGTGCCCGTGATCGCGGCCGTCAACAAGGTCGACCGCATCTCGAACAAGGAGGATCTGCTGCCCTATCTGCAGGATCTCGGGCAGCGTCACGCCTTCGTGGACCTGATCCCGGTCTCCGCGGCGAACGGGGATCAGGTCGATGTGCTCGAGCTCGCCCTGTTGCGCGGTTTGCCCGAGGGCGAGCCTGTCTTTCCCGAGGATCAAGTCACCGATCGTTCCGAGCGCTTCTTTGCCGCCGAGCTGGTGCGCGAGCAACTGGTGCAGCGTTACGGCGAGGAGCTGCCCTATCGCACGACGGTGGAGATCGAGCGCTTCGAGGAGGCCGGAGGGCGCTACAAGATCAACGCGCTGATCTGGGTCGAGCGCCAGAGCCAGAAGGCCATCGTCATCGGGCGCCAGGGCGAGGCCCTGAAGGCCGCCGCCACGCAGGCACGCCTGGAGATGCAGAAGGTTTTCGGCTGCCCGGTGCACCTGGAGGTCTGGGTGAAGGTGAAGAAGAGCTGGTCGAGCGACGAGGCTGCCTTGGGGCGTCTCGGCTACGGAGACGGACCCTTGGACGGCCGCGGGGGCAGTTGAGTCCGTGCCGTGAACGCTCGCGGGTCTTTGTTTCAGGCCTTCGTGCTGCATCGGCGCGATTACGGCAACACCAGTCTCCTGCTCGAGGTCTTCGCCGCAGGGCGAGGGCGATTTCCCGCCATCGCCAAGGGTGCCCGCCGAGCGCGCCACCCGACCAGTGCCTTGCTCCAGCCGTTTCAACCCCTGTGGTTGGATGCCGTCGGCCGCGGGGAGGTCTTGACCCTGACTCGTGTCGAGGCTGCCGGGCCGGCGATCGGTCTGCTCGGGCGCCCGCTGCTGTGCGGCTTTTATCTCAACGAGCTGTTGGTGCGCCTGCTCGGTCGCGATGATCCGCACGACCCGCTGTTCGCCTTTTATCATGCCGCGCTGACGGGCTTGGCGGGCGGCGACGACCTTGAAAGCCTGCTCCGTCAGTTCGAGATTCGGTTGCTCGACGAGCTGGGCTATGCGCTCGCTTTGGATGTCGAAGCCGACTGCGATCGGCCGGTCATGCCCGACGGGGTCTATGTGCTGGTCCCCGGACAGGGCATGCTGCGGGCGCAGCCGGATGATCGTGCCGAGCGCGTATCCGGCGCGACCTTGCTCGCCTTGGCGCAGGGCGATCGCTTGGCCCCGCATCAGCTGCGCGAGGCGCGGGCACTTCTGCGGCGCCTTCTGGAGCCCCACCTCGGAGGGCGTCCGTTGAAAAGCCGTGCGCTCTTTCGGCGCTTTGCCGTCGCGTCCGCCCCGAGCCCGGTACCCGGATCGGGGTCGGGACAGGGGGCGGGCGCGTCGCGCGACTCGACGCCTCTCGGAATCACGAATCGGAGTCTTGAATCTTGACCAGTCAAACCGCTGCCGGGGTCCTGCTCGGCGTCAATATCGACCATGTCGCGACTATTCGCCGTGCCCGCGGGACGCGTTATCCGGAGCCGATCCAGGCCGCCCTGGTTGCCGAGCAGGCGGGCGCCGACTCGATCACGCTGCATCTTCGCGAGGATCGTCGCCACATCCAGGAGCGCGATGTCGAGCTGCTCTGCGGCATCCTGCAGACCCGTATGAATCTCGAGATGGCGGCGACCGCCGAGATGGGAGACATCGCCTGTCGGCTGAAACCGGCCGATTGCTGCCTGGTGCCGGAGCGTCGCGAGGAGCTCACCACGGAAGGCGGCTTGGACGTGCACGGGAATCGGCCGCACCTTCGGGATTTTTGCGCACGCCTGGCCGAGGCCGGGATCCGGGTCTCGCTGTTCATCGACGCCGATCCGGACCAGATCGAGGCTGCGCACGTCGTCGGTGCACCCGTGATCGAGATCCACACGGGGCATTATGCCGACGCCGAGACCGCTGGCGAGCGCGCCGAGGAGCTGACCCGCATTCGACGCGCGGTAAACCTCGGCATTTCGCTCGGCCTGCAGGTCAACGCCGGACACGGTCTCGACTACCACAACGTCAAGGCGATCGCGGCTATTCCGGGCGTGCGCGAGCTCAATATCGGACACGCCATCGTCGCCCGCGCCATCTTCTCGGGCCTCGATCAAGCGGTTCGGGACATGAAGGGCGTGATCGATGCGGCGGTGGCTGCGGGATCCTGATGCGTGTGCCTCGACCGTCTCGAATAGCGGGGACGCGGTTTGAAATTTTATAATTTTTAATTCCTTAAACCGCGCCAGCTCCAGCGGCCGTCAAGTCTGCCGGGGCCGATCCCATCCAAAAACATCGCATACCGCACTCGGCGCGGTTTAGACTGTACGGCGGGACGAGGGGTCCCGTCGGCGATTCCGCTCAGCTATGCCTACCGAGACGCTCATCCTGATCCTCGCCATCGATCGCGGCGCGGGTCCCGCTCCGTTGACGGAGCACCGCACGAAAGCGGCAGTCCCTTTCGGGGGCAAGTTCCGTGTCATCGACTTTACCTTGGCCAATTGTCTGCATTCCGGATTGCGGCAGGTTCTGGTGCTGACCCAGTACAAAAGTCACTCGCTGCACAAACATCTGCGCGATGGCTGGTCGATCTTCAACCCCGAGCTGCGCGAGTTCATCACCCCGGTCCCGCCGCAAATGCGCGAGAGCCAGGAGTGGTACGCGGGCCCCTTCGATGCGATCCGTCAGAATCGCTACCTGATCGAGCGCAGCCGCGCCAGCCAGATCCTGGTCTTGGACGGCGGTGCCGTTTACCGCATGGATTATGCCGAGCTGGTCCGGGCGCATGCGGAGTCGAAGGCACAGATCACGGTCGCCGTTCGCGCGGTCAATGGGCGTGGCTCGGGGACACAGGCGCGCGTCGCGCTCGCCGAGGGCGAGCGTATTGTGGGTTTCAATCGGCCTGCGCCTGTCGAGCCGTCGGTCGGCGCGTCGACACCGGACGAGACCGAGCGCTTGGAAACCATGGGTGTCTATGTCTTCGACCGCGGTTTTCTGCTCGAAGAGATGGTGCGTCTGGATCAGGCTCGCCGCGATGAAGGCGCGGTCGCCGACACGGATCTTGCCCTGGATATTGTCGCACCCGTCGTTGCCGATCATCGCGTCGTCGCCTATCGTTTCGGCCAGGACCGCGGGCGCGTGACGCCGGATCGCTACTGGTGTGACCTCGCCTCGATCGACGCCTATTACCAGGCGAACATGGCCTTGCTGCGCGCCGAGCCGCCGCTGGATCTCTATCAGGCCGACTGGAATATCCACACCTACCAGGGCCAGTATCCGCCGGCCCGCACGGTTCCGGGTGCGACGAGCGGGAACGAGGGCATCTTCGTCAACTCGATGTTGGCCGCGGGCACCGTGATCAGCGGCGGCGGTGTGAATCATTCCGTCCTTTTTCCGAAGGTTCGGGTCCAGGACGGCGCCATCGTGGAGGCATCCATCCTCTTCAGCGGCGTGACGGTCGGGCAGGGCGCGCACCTGCGCAACTGCATCGTCGAGAAGGACGTCGTGATCCCGCCGCGGATGCAGATCGGTCTGGATCTGAAGGCCGACCGCGAGCGCTTCACCGTTTCCGAGAAGGGCGTGGTCGTGGTCACCAAGATTCCTTGAGTGGACGCCGAGTCGCTGCGCCGCGTCTATGCGACCCTGCTCGATGCCCTCGGCGCGCAGGATTGGTGGCCTGCGCAGACCGCGTTCGAGGTGATGATCGGTGCCATCCTGACGCAGAACACCGCCTGGACGAACGTCGAGCGTGCATTGGCGCGTCTGCGTGAGCGCGTTGCGCTCGACGCCGAGGCGATCCTCGGGTTGGATCCGGCGGAGCTTGCCGATGCGCTGCGACCCTCGGGGTATTTCAACGTCAAGTCGCAGCGGGTCAGGGGGTTCTGCCGGGCTTATCTGGACGCCGGCGGTTTCGAGGGTTCGGATGCACTGGCGACGCCCGCGCTGCGTGCCTGGCTCCTGGCCATCAATGGGATCGGCCCCGAGACCGCGGACGATATCCTGCTGTACGCCTTTCACCGCCCCGTCTTCGTCGTGGATGCCTATACCCGTCGGCTCTTCGAGCGCTTGGGTCTGCTCGCCGGCGGGGAGGCCTACGAGCATATTCGCCATGCCTTCGAGGAGGCACTGGGCCCTGACGTGCCGATGCTCAAGGAGTACCATGCGCTGATCGTGTCGCAGGGCAAAGCGGTCTGTCGTACGCGACCGCTTTGCGGTGCTTGCGCGTTGCGCCGGGACTGCCCGGCGGCATCGGCGAGTTCCTCGGATTCACCCGTCAGCGAGTGCTCGTCATAGGGGCTTCGGAGCGGGACAACAGCATCGGAAGAGTCTTCATGATCGAGCTTCGGACCTACGTCTTTATCGATTCGCTGCAACCGCAATTGGCCGAGTATCTGGGGACCGTCTCGCAAGGCTTTCTGCCGGTGCCGGGCGATGCCTGTCTCTGGATCGAGGTCGCGCCCGGGATGGCGGTCCATCGTCTCACCGACATCGCGCTGAAGGCGACGCGGGTCCATCTGGGGCAGCAGGTGGTGGAGCGCGCCTTCGGCTCCATGGTGATCCACCATCGCGATCAAAGCGATGTCATGGACGCCGGTCGTGCGGTCTTGAACGCGCTCGATGCGACCGAGAGTGCCCGCAAGAGCTGTCGCATCGCTTGGAAGGAGACGATCCGCTCGATTACGCCGGACCATGCGGTGCTGATCAATCGGCAAGATCGACGCGGATCCATGATCCTGCCCGGTCAGAGCATGTTCTTCCTGGAGACCGAGCCTGCCGGCTATGTCGTCTATGCGGCCAACGAGGCGGAGAAGGCGTCGAACGTGACCCTGATCGACGTGCGCGCGGTCGGCGCATTCGGGCGTCTGACCCTGGCCGGACGCGAGGCCGATATCGATGCCGCCGGGAAAGCGGCCGTCGCGGCCATCCATAACCTTTCGAGGGCGTGACGCCGCTCCGACGACCGGTTTCGCCGCTGTGTGACCTGTTCGCGGCGGACTTGATATCCTCGGTGCGCTCTGATCTCTATACGGCTCGCCTGCTCTTTTTTGCTGACCGATTCAACCGATGCCGAGACTCGACAACACCAGCTTTTATTTGGACTCGTTGACCTCCCATGGCGAGACCGCCAAGGGCGTGCAGTGGCAGTCGACTCAAACCCAAGAGCTGCGCTTCAAGATGCTGCGCAAGCTCCTGCCCGAGGATCTGTCCGAGCTGACCTTGGTCGATGCGGGCTGCGGATTTGGCGATCTCCATCGCTATCTCGACCGCTGCAACGCCCTGCCCGGACGCTATATCGGATTGGATGTGATGGAGCCGATGGTGGAGGTCGCGCGCCGTCGCACCGGTTGCGAGATCCGCGTCTGCAACGTGCTGGAGGATCGGCTCCCGAGCGCCGATTACTATCTTTGCAGCGGTGCCATGAACAACCTGACCCGCGAGGAGACCTGGGTGTTCATCCGCCGTTGCTTGGAGGCGTCCGCGCACGGATTCATCTTCAATCTGCTGAAGGGAACCGACGGTCCGGGGAGCTATAACTATCAGCAGCCGCGCGATCTCCTCGCCTTGGCTGATGAGCTGGGTGCGGAGCCGCACTTGGAGGAGGGCTATCTCTCCGGCGACTTCACGATGGGCTTCTTGAAGTAGAGGGTCGGATGCTTCAGCTCATTGCGATCGCTGCCGGCGGCGCACTCGGCTCGCTGGCGCGCTACGGGATGTCGAACGCCGTTTACGCCTGGCTCGGCCGGGGCTTCCCTTGGGGCACCTTGGCAGTCAATCTGCTCGGGTCGTTCCTGATGGGGCTGCTGTTCGTCCTCTTTTTGGAGCGCTTGAGTCTGGCGTCGGAATGGCGTGCGGCCGTCTTGATCGGCTTTCTCGGCGCCTTTACCACCTTCTCCACCTTTTCCATCGAGACGCTGAATCTGTTGGAGGAGGGTGCCATGCTGGCGGCCTTTCTCAACATGGTGCTCAGTGTCTGGCTCTGTGTTCTGGTCTGTTTGGCGGGAGTGATCCTCGGGAGGTCGCTGTGAGTCGGATCCAAGCACTCATGGTTCGGGTCTACCTGTCCGAATCCGATCATGCGCTGAAGGCCATGCTCGCCTGCCTGCACGACGAGCTCGGTGTTCGCGGTGTCACCGTGATGCGCGGGATCGAGGGCTACGGGGCATCCGGAAAGCGGCATGCGGCCTCGCTGATCGATCTGTCGCTCGATCTGCCTTTGGTCGTGGAGTTTTTCGACCGGCCCGAGAAGGCCACGGCCGCCATCGTGCGCATCGAGCACTTCGTTCGACCGGGTCATATCGTATCCTGGCCGATTACTGTCGAATCCGAGGAGTCTGAATGTTAGATCCACGCCTGCTGCGGACCCAGTTGGACGAGGTCGCCGTGCACCTGTCACGCCGCGGTCTGGTTCTCGATACCGCGCGCATCGAGTCGTTGGAGGCCGAGCGAAAGGCCTTGCAGGTCGAGGTGCAATCGTTGCAGAACGAGCGGAACACACGCTCGAAGGCGATCGGGAAGGCCAAGGCGTCCGGCGCAGACATCGCGCCCTTGCTGGCCGAGGTCTCGGACCTGGGCGAGCGTCTCAAGGCATCCGAGGTGCGGCTCGAGGAGATCCAAGCGGCGGTCGATGAGATCGCCCTGGGACTGCCCAACCTGCCGGATGCGAGCGTCCCGGACGGGCGCGACGAGCGCGAGAATCGCGAGGAGCGTCGCTGGGGCGAGCCCCCGAGCTTCGGCTTCCAGCCGCGCGATCACGTCGACCTCGGGGCCTTCAACGGCTGGATGGACTTCGACCTCGCCGCCAAGCTCACCGGCTCGCGCTTCGTGGTGCTGTCCGGTCCGCTGGCGCGTCTGCATCGGGCGCTGATCCAGTTCATGCTCGACACCCACACCGGGGAGCACGGCTATACCGAGGTTTACGTGCCTTACCTGGTCAACGCCGAGAGCCTCTACGGGACCGGCCAGCTCCCCAAATTCGAGCAGGACCTCTTCAAGGTCCCGGGGGAGCGCGATCTCTATCTGATCCCGACCGCCGAGGTGCCGGTCACCAACCTGGTGCGAAACCTCATCCTCGAGGCGGGCGAGCTGCCGCGCAAATGGGTCGCCCACACACCCTGCTTCCGCAGCGAGGCCGGCTCCTACGGCAAGGACACCCGCGGAATGATCCGCCAACATCAGTTCGAGAAGGTCGAGCTGGTCCAAGCGGTGCGCCCCGAGGAATCACTCCAGGCCCTGGAGGCGCTGACCGGGCATGCCGAGTCCATCCTGCAGCGGCTCGGACTCGCCTATCGCGTGGTGTCGCTCTGCTGCGGCGATCTCGGTTTCTCCTCGCGCAAGACCTACGATCTGGAGGTCTGGCTACCGGGTCAGGAGACCTATCGCGAGATCTCCTCCTGCAGCAACTTCGGCGACTTTCAGGCCCGCCGACTTCAGGCCCGCTGGCGCAATCCCGAGACCGGCAAGCCCGAGCTGCTCCACACGCTCAACGGCTCCGGCTTAGCGGTCGGGCGTACCCTGGTCGCCGTGCTGGAGAACTATCAGAAGGCGGACGGGCGGATTGTCATCCCGGAGGTGCTGCGGCCCTACATGGGCGGCCAAGACGTCCTGGGGTAAGGTCCGCTCGAGACACGAGGCTCGCCGAAGGGATCGAAGCAGCCGCCGCGAGAATAAGCAACGTGGGCACGCGGGGGCCGGCCCGCGCCGCGCATGCGTTGTCATTCAGGCATCGTCGATGACGTTCGTCCGGCACCGGTTGAAACGGAACAGCACGTCGTTCAAACGAGCAAGCTTGCATCCGCATAGAGACGGTGCCTGGTCAGTGTGACAGAGGGTAACTCGCCGAAGATTGTCCGGTATTCCGCGGCGAAGCGTCCGAGCTGATAGAAGCCGAGGGTCATGGCGATCTCCGTCACGGTTGCGCCCCCGGGTTGCGCTGCGAGCAGGGCCCGGCGCGCGGCATGCATCCGCAGCCGGCGGATGAATTCCATGGGCGAGGTTCCGAGCCGCTCCTGGAAAGCGTATTCCAGGGTGCGCTGACTGACCCCGACCTCGGCGCACAAGGCAGGGGCGCTCAGGCTGCCGAGGTCCGCGGCGCGCATATACTCGATGGCCAGCTCAAAACCGGAGCGGCGCCGCCTCGCTCCTTCCAACGACGGCCCGGGCACCGCCAGGCACAGGATGCGCAACAACCCTTCCAGCAAGTCGCACTCCAGGGCGTCCACGGCGGCGGGATAGGCCAACATCCGGGGATCGGCGTGAACCCGGTCCAAGATGTGCTTTAACCAGATCCCGAGGATGCGCCGCTCTCGCGGGACGGTCGGCAGCACGCGCTTGAGGGCGCATCGCTCGATCGCCGATGCGGTGAGTGGAGCGAGTTGTTCGCGCATCCAGTCCAGGCGCATCAGCGCGATCACATGGTCCTGCCCGGCATCGATACGGACATCCAGTGCACCGGGCAGGGTTGCCGGCATGCCCTGCTCGTGCAGCGCCGCCCCCCAATAGTTCGAGCGCCCGCCCAGGCGGATCGGCACCGTAAAGCCGATCATACCCGGCGGACTCATGCCCTGAACGTGCAGGGAGCCGAGGAAGGACTCCCGATAGAGCAACCAGTTGGGGGTGACCAGGGCATGCTTGCGGTTGCGGAAGGGACCGCCGCCGAGGGGGGAGGCGAGCAGTTCCCAAGGGCGCGATGCACTTTCCCAGACGCAGGGGTCGTCGATGTCCTGAACAACGATGAAGGCCCCGGGCGTGCGCACCGGCGGGCCGCTGGTCGGTGTTTGTATAGGCGTCTCCAACGGCTGCTCCTCGCGTTTCGGAAATTGCTTAGACCCGGCGCTAGGCTTGCCCCGGCGTTCCAGTCAAATTCGAGCAAGCACAATCGGCGAGGTGTCCGACCGTCTCGCGCGAAGCCGGCAGTCCCCCGCCCCGCCGAATCCATCCGGGCCGAAGCTGTCCCGGAAAGCATCGTGCCCCTCTCCGCTCATTTTGCGCTAATCGAATAGCGAGCGAGCAAAACAATAACCTAATCTCCGATTCGCCATACCGAGGAGGCTGTCCGGTGTCGCGGCGTCACCTGGCGCAGTCACCCGGTCGGCTCTCCGAATCCCCGACCGTCCCAACTTGACGAGGAGCCCAGCATCCATGACGCGAGCCCTGTACCCGTGGCATTCCGCGGCGCACTGCCCGGCCTGCGCCACTGCTGCGCACTTGCGAGGCGCATGCGAGGGGGGCGGAGAACCCTTGCGGTCGAGGCCCGACAATGCGCCCCCGCACCGGCGCCGGGCGTTGGCGTTTGGACTCGCCATGCTCGCGGCGCTAACCGGACAGTCCGCGACCGTTCTCGGCGGGGAGGGCGGTACCTCGCACGTGATTCCGGGTGCCAATGCAACGCTCGCGGATCTTCCGCCGACGACGCCCGGCGTCTTCTTCAAGCCGATGTTCTTGCGCTACCAGGGCGAGGCCTCGGCCCAGATCCCCACGGCGGCAGGCATCGTGGCGAACGTCCACGCGACGGTCGAAACCTTGATTCTCGGGGGCGGCTACACCGTCCAGCCGACGCTGCTCGGCGGTGCCCATTACAGCGTAGCGGCCTTCCTGCCTTATTCCTGGATGGATATTTCGGCGGACTCCGAGGCGCTGGGCGGCATCGGGGTGCAAAGCCGCGTATCCGGCTTCGGCGACCTGACGGTCGTGCCGGTCATGCTCGCCTGGAAGCCGAGCGATTGGCAATACGATTTTCTGCTGCCGATCTATGCGCCGACGGGCAGCTACGAGCTCGGCCGGCTCGGCAATCCGGGGCTCAACTACTGGACCTTCGATCCCATCGTCGGTGCGGCGTACTCCGGCGCAAAGACGGGACTGAACGCGGCGATCCATCTGGGGTACGCGATGAATACCGAGAATCCCGATACCGACTACCGCAGCGGGGACTTGCTGCATGTCGACGCCTCGGTGCAGCAGATCTTTCCATTGGGCTCGGGCTACCTGAATGTCGGCGCGGAAGGCTGGTACTTCCAGCAAGTGACGGGCGACAGTGGATCGGGTGCGCGGCTCGGCGACTTCGAAGGCCGCACCGCGGGCATCGGCCCGGTGATCGGCTACATCCAGCCTCTGGGCCAGCAGAAGCTGGTGCTGGAGCTCAAGTGGCTGCCGGAACTCGAAACCCGGAATCGCCTGAACGGCGATTACCTCTGGTTGAAGGCGGTTTACAAGTTCTGAAGGGCGGCCGGGCTCTGCGTGCCGCCCATCGCCGAAATACGCCGGAGATCCGCCGAATGGCTGGTCCCGCGACGCCACCGATCGGCCCCTGATCATCATCGAGAGATGACCCAATGAGATCGATTCGCTTCGTTCGACCGCGCCTGTTCGGCCTGACGCTCTTTGCCGCCTGCCTGGGCCTGGTGTTGGGCAGTCTGCTCGCGGTACCGGCAAGGGGCCAGGAGGTCCTGCCTTTTCCACCCACGCCCTCGGCCTCCACCCCCGGGCTGACCATGCAGGACTCCATCTACCAGAAGCGCGTGGAGCCCCGACGCCTGGCGGAGGGCGCGCCGAACATCCTCGTCATCCTGATGGACGACGTGGGGCCGGCCACGCCCTCGACTTACGGGGGCGAGATCAATACACCGACGCTGGATCGTGTGGCGAACATGGGTATTTCCTACAACCGCTTTCATTCGACGGCCATGTGCTCGCCCACGCGGGCCGCGCTGTTGACCGGGCGCAACCACACCCGCGTCGGCAATGGTCAGATCGCCGCGCTTGCCAATGACTTCGACGGCTTCAGCGGCAAGATCCCGAAGACCTCGGCGACCGTCGCCGAGGTGCTGAAGAACTACGGGTACAACACGGGCGCCTGGGGCAAGTGGCACAACACGCCCGAGGAGGATGTCACCAACAAGGGCCCGTTCGACTATTGGCCGACCGGCCATGGCTTCGAATACTTCTACGGCTTCCTCGCCGGCGAGGCGTCGCAATACGAGCCGCAGATGGTGCGCAATACCACCCTGGTCACCGAAGAGCATAAGCCGGGCTACCACCTCTCCGAGGACATTGCCGACGACGCCATCGTTTGGCTGCGCGAACAAAATGCCTACGCCCCGGACAAGCCATTTTTCATGTATTGGGCTCCGGGCGCATCCCACGGCCCGCACCAGATCACGTCGGAATGGGCCGACAAGTACAAGGGCAAGTTCAATGACGGCTGGGACAGCTATCGCGAGCGGGTGTTTGCGAACGCCAAGGCCAAGGGCTGGATCCCGCAGGATGCCCAGCTCACGCCGCGCCCCGCCTCCCTGGCCGCCTGGGATTCGATTCCCGAGGATGAGAGACCATTCCAGCGCCGCTTGATGGAGGTTTTTGCCGGCTTCACCGAGCATGCCGACTTCAACGCCGGGCGCGTGATCGCGGAGATCGAGCGCCAGGGCAAGCTCGACAATACCCTGATCTTCTATATCTGGGGCGACAACGGCTCATCTGCCGAAGGCTTATACGGCACCATCAGCGAACAGCTCGCGCAGAACGGGATCCCGACCACGATCGCGCAACATCTCGAGGCCCTGGACGAGCTGGGCGGCCTGGATGCGCTGGGCGGGCCCAAGACCGACAATATGTATCACGCCGGCTGGGCCTGGGCGGGGAGCACGCCGTACAGGTCGACCAAGCTCGTCGGTGCCCACTTCGGCGGCACACGCCAGCCCATGGCGGTGGCCTGGCCCAGGGGCATCAAGGCCGACGCCACGCCGCGTGCGCAGTTCCACCATGTCATCGACGTTGTGCCGACGATCTACGAGGCAACGAAGATCACGCCGCCCAATATGGTCAACGGCTTTCCGCAGGACTCCATCGATGGCGTCAGCATGGCCTATACCTTTGCCGACAACGGGGCCATGGGTCAGCGCAGGACCCAGTTCTTCGACATCATGGCCAGTCGGGGGATTTATCACGACGGCTGGTTTGCCGGCGCCATGGGCCCACGCGAGCCCTGGGTGGGCGGCATGCCGAAGGGCGCCAAGGAATGGTCGCCGGAAAAGGACCAATGGGAGCTCTACAACCTGAACGAGGACTGGAGCCAGGCCAACGACCTCGCCGGCAAGATGCCGGACAAGCTCGTGGAAATGAAAGACCTCTTTCTGATCGAATCCACCAAGAACAAGAACCTGCCGATCGGCGGCGGCCTGTGGTCCACCGCGCTCATGCATCCCGAGGATGCGCCGCGGTCCGCTATCACCGAATGGACCTTCGAAGGCGCCATGACTCGGATGTCGGAGTCCGCCGCGCCCAAATTGGGGATCGTCGATACCCTGGTGAGCATGGAGCTGGACCTGCCGGCGAACGCCAATGGCGTGCTCTATGCCGTCGGCGGCTTTGGCGGGGGCCTGACGTTGTATGTGAAAGACGGTGTGCTGAATTACGAGTACAACCAGTTCGAGGTCCTGCGCACGAAGATCCAGTCCAAAGGCAAGCTCCCGACCGGCAAGGCGAGGCTCGAAGTCGAATCGAAGCTGGTCGAAAAGGTTGGAGGGCCGATGGACATCACACTGAAGCTGAATGGCGAAACGGTGGGTCAGGGTCGGGTGCCGACCGCCATATCGTTGCACTTCACGACGAACGAATCCTTCGATATCGGCAGCGATACCAACTCACCCGTGTCGCTGGCCTATTTCGACCATGCGCCTTTTGCCTTCACCGGCACCATCGGCACAACGAAAGTCGCCTACCCGGAGAAGACGCCATGAAAACCGCTGCCGCTGCACTCGCCCTGACCCTGTCCATCGCGACCGGCATCGCCGGTGCCGGTCCACTGGACCCCGACTGCACCGCGGAAAAGGCGGCCAAGGGCGCGGTCACCAGAGCGACGGTCGGGGTCGGCGGACGCTGCTCGCCCGCCGAGGCCGCCAAGGATTCGGCCAAACGTACAGCGGGTGTCGAGGACAAGGGGCCGCTCGACAAGCACCGCGATGAAGGGTTGGTCAAGAAGGCCGTGAAATAACAACCTGATGAAACCGGAGATGCGATGAACGTCAATGTCCTGCCGATCGCCGTGCTGTGCGGCCTTGCGTCCCTCGGGACACAGGCGGCTGTTGCGGCCGACTCCGCGGCGATTCCGTCGGACGGCTCGGTACTGCCCTTCCCGCCGACCCCGTCGGCCAGCATCGCCGGTCCGACCTTGCAGGAATCCACCCACCAGCGCCGAGTCGAGCAGAGCCATCTGCCCGCGGATGCCCCGAACATCCTGATCATCCTGCTCGACGATGTGGGCTTCGGCCTCGCGGACACCTACGGCGGGCCCATCCATACGCCGACCCTTTCCCGCATCGCAGGCGAGGGGATCAGCTACAACGCCTTCCACACCACCGCGATCTGCTCGCCCACCCGAGCGGCGCTGCTCACCGGGCGCAACCACCACCGTGTCGGCTCCGGAACCATCGCCGAGCGCGCGGTGGATTGGGACGGCTACACCGGCGTGATCCCCCGAACCTCCGCGACCCTGGCCAAGGTGCTCGGGGAATATGGTTACAAGAGCGCTGCCTTCGGTAAGTGGCACAACACCCCGGCCACCGACACGACCGCCATGGGGCCCTTCACCCTCTGGCCGACCGGCGAGGGCATCGGCTTCGACTATTTCTATGGTTTCCTGGCCGGGGAAACCTCGCAATGGGAGCCGCGACTGGTCGAGAACTTCAACCCGATCGAGCCGCCCCACGACGAGACCTACCACCTCTCCGAGGACATGGCGGACCAAGCCATCGCATGGATGCGCAAGCACCGTGCGTTCGCCCCGGACAAACCTTTCTTCATGTACTGGGCGCCCGGCGCGGGCCACGGGCCGCACCACGTCGCCAAGGCATGGGCAGACAAGTACAAGGGGCAATTCGACGCCGGCTGGGATCAGCTCCGCGAGCAAACCTTCGCGCGTCAGAAGGCGTTGGGCTGGATCCCCGCGGACACCAAGCTCACGCCGCGGGCCGAGTCCATGCCCGGCTGGGAGAGCATCCCGGAGGCCGAGCGCCCCTTCCAGCTACGCCTGATGGAGGTGTTCGCCGGCTTCGTCGAGCACGTCGACGTTCAGGCGGGCAAGGTCATCGACGAGTTGGAGCGGCTGGGCATCCGCGACAACACCCTGGTCATCTACATCTTCGGCGACAACGGCTCCAGCGCCGAGGGTCAGCAGGGGAGCATCAGCGAGCTCCTGGCCCAGAATCAGATCCCCAACACCATCGCCCAACAGCTTGCGGCCCTTGAGCGGCTGGGCGGCCTGGATGCACTCGGCGGCCCCAAGGTGGACAACATGTATCACGCGGGCTGGGCCTGGGCGGGGGACACCCCCTTCCAGCACACCAAGTTGATCGCCTCGCACTTCGGCGGGACGCGCAATCCCATGGCGATCTCCTGGCCCAAGGGCATCCGCCCCGACAAGACGCCGCGGCCCCAGTTTCACCACGTCAACGACATCGCGCCGACCCTCTACGAGATCTTGCGCATCGAGCCTCCCGAGGTAGTAGACGGCTTCGCGCAGGACCCCATCGACGGGACGAGTCTGGCCTATACCTTCGCTGAGGCCGAGGCGCCCGGCCGCAAGCCGATCCAATACTTCGACAACAACGGCAGCCGAGGTCTCTACCGGGACGGCTGGTACGCCGGCACCTTCGGCCCCCTGACGCCCTGGCTCAGCGTGAGCCCGGGACTTGCTGCCTGGGACCCGAACAAGGACGTCTGGGAGCTCTACAACCTCGACATCGACTTCTCGCAGGCCAACAACCTTGCCGCGCAGGAGCCGCAGCGGCTGGAAGCCATGAAGGCCCTGTTTGTCGAGGAGGCCAAAGCGAACGCGGCATTTCCGATCGGGGCGGGCATCTGGCTGCGCATCCACCCGGAGGATCGCATCAAGACGCCCTACAGGAGCTGGCAGTTCGACGCGACCACGACCCGCATGCCCGAGTTCACCGCCCCCGGCCTGGGTCGCGAGAGCAACCAGGTGACCATCGACGCCGAGTTTGGTGAGAACGCCTCGGGCGTGCTCTACGCGCTCGGCGGGGCCTCGGGGGGCTTGACCCTCTACATGGACCAGGGGCACCTGGTCTACGAGTACAACATGATGATCATCGAGCGCTATGGCGTCGGGACCGCCGAGAAGCTCACCCCCGGCAGGCACCGCATCGAGGTGGACACGACCATCGCCAAGCCCGGCGCCCCGGCCCAGATCGTGCTCAGCGTCGACGGCCGGGAAGTCACGCGGACCACCGTGGCCCGCACGGTCCCCGCCGCCTTTACCGCCAGCGAGAGCTTCGACGTGGGCGTGGATCTGGGCTCGCCGGTGTCGCTCGACTACTTCGACCGACGTCCGTTCGCCTTCGACGGGACGATCGACTCCGTGCGCGTCTCGCTCAAATAGGGATCTTCACGCCTTCACAACGGATCGTCGCTCATCCGCCGGACGATTGCATACACGCAAACCCGCGTTTGGACTATAAAGCGGGAAGCAGGAGGCGGAGGCAGGACGCTCTTTCAAGCCGACAGGAACTCAATCCAAGCGCCGGCAAGGCGCCCACCATCGTGAGGACACGCATGCGTAACCTACGACAGCAGCTCGGCCGATTGCTGACCCCGGTCATCGTGGCCGTCTCCATCGGGATCTCGACGCCCCTCGCCCTGGCGGCGGAGGCGGCCAAATCCCCGGCCGATCGCTTTCCGCCCGAGCAGATCGAGCAGCTCGTCGCCCCCATCGCGCTCTATCCCGATGCCCTGATCGCCCAGGTCCTCATGGCGAGCACCTATCCGCTGGACGTGGTACAGGCGAAGCGCTGGCTCGACGAGCATGAAGACCTCGAGGG
>NZ_LN848257.1:101243-227595 GCF_001499735.1 Thiocapsa sp. KS1
CGAGCCCGAGAGTCCCATGGGGCCCCTGGTGGACGATGCCATCGAGGAGGGCTACGAGGTCGGCGACGACGGGGAGGGACGGCGGCCTTACCACGGCTATTACTTCAAGATCCTGACTGCACAGGGACCGAGCGCGCCGGGCGGGGCCAAGAGCTATCTCGAAGGCGGCAAGTTGGCGGACGGTTTCGGTCTGCTCGCCTGGCCTGCAAGCTACGGCAATTCCGGGATCATGAGCTTCCAGGTCAACCAGCGCGGCCTGGTCTATCAGGCGGATCTCGGCGAGGACACTGCAGATATCGCCGAGGCCATCGATGCCTACGATCCCGGCCCGGGATGGGAGCCGGTGGTGGATTGAGCGAGCCGACGCCCCTGCGTGTCCGATGCGACACCTCCAAGACAGGTCGAGCGTTATCGGCCCAACACGTTTCGACGGCGTGCGCCGGAGTCGATGGGCCCGCTATCGCGATGTCTCATGCGGCGATACGAAGAGCATGAGGTGCCCTTCCGTATCCAGGGTCCAACGTGTCCCGTCGGTCGCAGGGATTCCGGTCTCCAGGCGCCAGCGCTCGGGCAGGGGGCGGGGCAGGGCGAGCATGCCGCCGTCCGGGGTGTCCATCAGGGTGAACTCAAGTCGTCCGTTGATCGGATCCTTGATCTCCACGCGCACGCGCCAGCAGCCGTTCCACTCGCGATAGAAGTCAAACGCCAGCTCGACCGGTCCGACGAGCTCCGTCATCAGGGTACGAATCAGATTGCGGGCGACGTTGACGCGCCGGCGCAGGTCGGTCAAGGGGATCGGAAGCGGTTCCTGCAGCATGCTGTGTCTCGGCCTTCGGATGTCGACTCATCCTACAGGCGGGCGTCGGGACCGCAAAGGAGTGTCGATGCCGTTTACGTCGAGATCTTGTCCGGCCGATGCTCCGATCGGCAATTGCTCCGTTCGGCTATGGTTCAGGGGGAATTGCCGGGAGCCGGTCGATCGATTCCGATCGACCGGCTCCGTCTGTCGACTCTGTTCTAAGGGGCCTTAGCAACGGAAACAGCGGCCTCGAACCCCTGCACGCGTCACGCCGTATGCTTTTGCTCGAACAGGCGATACACCACGCCGGCGATCGCCGCGCCGATCAGCGGACCGACCCAGAACAACCAGAGCTGGCTCGCCGCCTGACCTTGCCCGCCCGTGAGCAGCGCCAAAGCGGGTCCGGTGCTGCGCGCCGGGTTGACCGAGGTGTTGGTGATCGGGATCGAGATCAGATGGATCAGGGTGAGCGCCAGGCCGATGGCCAGACCCGCGTGGGTGCCGATGCCGCGCTTGTCGGTCGCGCCCAGGATGATGAAGAGGAACATGGCGGTCATGACGACCTCGGTCACCAGGCCTGCGATCATGCCGTAGCCTTGCGGCGAGAGGCTGTCGTAGCCGTTGACGGCCAGGCTATTGGCGGCCAGGGCAAAGGTCGCCTGACCTTCTTTGTGCAGTCCCATGTCCGAGGCGATGAACATAATCAGGAAAGCCGCAGCGATCGCACCCAGCACCTGAGCGATCACATAAACCGGCAGGTCCGCGAAGGGAAAGCGCCCGCCGACGGCCAGGCCGAGCGAGACGGCCGGATTCAGATGGCAGCCCGAGATATGGCCGATAGCATAGGCCATGGTCAGCACGGTCAGACCGAACGCGAAGGAAACGCCTAGATAACCGATTCCGACATCCGGAACACCGGCGGCAAAGACGGCGGCGCCACAGCCGCCGAGGACCAGCCAGAAGGTACCGATCAGCTCGGCGAGCGCGCGTGTCATAAGTGGCATCGAACTATCCTCCAATAAGAAATCATTCAAGGGCCGTGTATCATAGTGGCTGTCGGGGTGGGACACTATCGGTAGTTTTGCGCGCTCGGTTTGCCCTCGATTTTTTTTATCGCCGGATCAATCGCGACCCATCCCGTATTGCGTCACCGCAAGGTCTCGGGTGGGGGATTCTCCTTCTCTTTAATAGGCTTTACCTCAATGAATCGAAGTTCCGGACGGGTTTCAGCCCTCTTGGTGTTCGGCCTGGTCTTGGCTGGGTGTGCGACCAAGCCTCGGCAGCTGATGCCGACCCCGGTCCTTTATCAGGAGCCGAACGGGCAGGTGCTGTTCGACCGGTTGGCCGCCGAGCAGCAGCGCCCCGAGGTGGATCTGCTCTACATTACGAATCGGGCTGCGGAGGAGGATCCGGAAAGCAGTCTCCCCTATGGGCAGACGCGTCGCAAAGGGATGGTATTCGGCTCGGCTCAAGTGCGCATGGTCCCCGGGATCGACTGGAAGACCCTGGAGGCTCAGAGTCGGCTTGCCGAGCGAACGCGCGAGGTCGCCCTCGAGCTCGGGGCGGTCGACGAGATGGGCGCCTTCCCGCGCGAGCCGTATAAGATTCTCCCGACGCGGCAAGGCAAGCTCGGTCGGGATCCCGGCGAGATGCGCGAGTTTGCCGAGACCAAGGCGGCCTTTCAGGGCGAGATCCAGCGCCGCTTGGCGAGCTCGCCCAAGAAGGAGGTCATGCTCTATGTACATGGCTTCAACGAGACCTTTGCCACCTCGGCCTTCACGGCGGCGGAGCTGTGCCACTTCTTCGGCCGCGATCAGGTCTGTAGCTTCTTCACCTGGCCGGCGTCCTCGACCGGGAACTTCCTGATCTCCTATACCACGACCACCGAATCGGCCGAGTATGCGGTCGACCATCTCAAGAAAACGCTGCGTATGATCGCGGCCACGCCCGGTGTGGAGCGTATTCAGCTGCTGGCGCACAGCCGGGGCACGGCTGTTTTACTCAATGCGCTTCGAGAGTTGATGATCGAGTCGATTGCGGCGGGTCGGGAGCCCGCCGATGTCTATCGCATCGACAACCTCGTCCTTCTTTCGCCCGACATCGATGTGGATATCGCCGGCCAGAAGATTACGGGTTTCGTATCGGACCCCGATCTCACGCGGGCTTGGCCGAACGATGCACTTCCGCACCTCTTGAATGGTCGACTGACGATCTACGCCTCGCCCGACGACCGCGCGCTGTTGGTGTCGCGGATCCTATTCCGCAGTCGCAACCGCGTGGGTCAGCTCCGTCCGGAAGATATTGCCCCCGAGATGCAGACCTACTTCGGCAACCTCGGCCGAGTCGATCTAATTACCTTCACGGGTGAGCGTACCGATCTGTTCGGGCACTCCTATTTCACGACCAACCCCAAGGTCAGCTCGGATCTCGTGCAGCTGATTCGGTTCGGCAGGAATCCGGACGATCCGGAGCGTAATCTCCTGCGCACCGGACCGGCGACCTGGGAGTTCAGGGCAGAGGCGGATGTGCGATGACCTTTTGGCTCGGCGTTTCTTCGTAGAAGGATACGAACGGGTTTTTAGGTGGGCGTCAACTCTTCCATCGGCCAACGCGCCCTGGGCTTGAAGGCGAGCGGCTCGACATGGCCGGCGCGCAGGCGCTGCCAGCCGGCGTAGGCGATCATGGCGCCGTTGTCGGTGCAGAGGGAGGGTCTGGGATAGAAGGTCTCGCCGCCCGCGGCAGCGATGGCGGCGTTCATGCACTCGCGCAGTCGGCGGTTGGCGCTGACGCCGCCGGCGAGGATCAGGCGTCGATGGCCGGTCTCCTGCAAGGCGCGGCGGCATTTGATCACCAGTGTGTCGACGACGGCCTCCTCGAAGGCGCGGGCGATGTCGGCGCGGGTCTGAGCCGGCTCGAGCGCCTCGGGAACGGTCTCGCGAACGGTATTGAGTGCGAAGGTCTTGAGTCCGCTGAAGCTGAAGTCGAGCCCCGGCCGGTCGGTCATGGGGCGCGGGAAGCGGAAACGCTTGGGATCGCCGCGCTCGGCGAGCTTGGCGAGCTCGGGGCCGCCGGGGTAGGGGAGATCGAGGATCTTCGCGGTCTTGTCGAAGGCCTCGCCGGCGGCATCGTCGAGCGACTCGCCGAGGATGCGGTAGCGGCCCACACCGGTCACGTCGACCAATTGAGTGTGTCCGCCCGAGACCAAGAGCGCTACGAAGGGGAAGGCGGGCGCCGGGTCTTCGAGCAGCGGTGCGAGCAAATGCCCCTCCATGTGATGCACGCCGACCGCCGGCACCCCCCAGGCCCAGGCGAGGCTGCGACCCAAGGCGGCGCCGACCAGGAGCGCGCCGACCAAGCCGGGACCGGCAGTGTAGGCCACACCGTCGATCGATGCGGGATCGAGCCCCGATTCTTCAAGCACCTGTCGGATCAGCGGCAGTGTCTTGCGCACGTGATCGCGCGAGGCCAGCTCCGGGACGACACCGCCGTACTCGGCATGGATCTCGATTTGACTGTAGACGGCTTGAGCAACCAGACCGCGCTCGCCGTCATAGACGGCCACACCGGTCTCGTCGCAGGAGGTCTCGATCCCGAGGACACGTCTCACGATCCTTTTGGGCACATGATCACCGTTCGAGTAAGCGACGACTGAGCAGGCTGAAAAGGTCCCGCCTGCCGTCGGCGATAAGGTAGACATAGACAGCGGTATCGATCACCCGATAGACGATGCGGTATGGCTTGAAGAAGACCTCGCGATACTCTCGCAACCCCAAGGCGGCTAGCTCCTTCGGGATGCTGCCGCGATGCGGGGAGTCGGACAGATCGTCGATCAGAGACTGAATCTGTTCAAGAACGTAGAGGGCTTTTTCGGGGAGGTCGTGCTCGGCGATGTAACCGACGATCTGCTCCAAATCACGCTCGGCGTCTGCGGTGAGAACAACACGAAACTCCATCTAAGGAACCAGTTGCTTGCGGAGTCTCTCGAACACCTCGCCTGCCGGTTTGACCTCCCCTGTGGCGATCTGCTGACTGCCCAAAGCGAGTATCTTCAGCAACGCAACCGTGTCTTGCTGGTCTTCATAGGACTGGATATCCAGGATCACGGCCTTGGCTTCGCCGTTTTGAGTGATGATCAGGGGCTCACGATCCTCGCACACGCGACGGATGACTTGGGCGGTTTGCGTCTTGAGATGACTGATCGGCTTGATCTGGGTTGATGGACGCATGATTCTGATGCCCTTGCCCCGGTGCTAAATAAAGGGCTGAGTATAGCTCTTTGCTTCTCAGGTGGGAGGCGCAATCCGGTCACCGGCAAGCTGGTGCGTTGTTGCCGGCGGTAGCGAGGCGCAACGACGCTGAGATGCCTGTTGTGCTACGGCAGAGTAGGCGGGTCAGCGCGCTGCATCCAACGCGTAAGGGGCCGGGTCCAGGATCGGGGTGCGTCCCAGGACCAGATCGGTCGCGAGTCGTGCAGAGGCGGGGCCGGTGACCAAGCCGTTGCGGAAATGTCCGGCATTGATAAAGAGGCCATCCACACCCGGATAGGCCCCGATAAAGGGGATGCCGCTCGGCGAGCTGGGTCGAAGCCCCGCCCAGTGGTCTTCGATGGGCGTTCGTTTGAGAATGGGGAACATCTCGAAGGCGGCACGGTAGAGGGCCTCCTTGACCTCGGCGGTCGTCGTCTTGACGAATCCGGTGTGCTCGAGTGTGCTTCCGAACAACATGCGTCCGTCGCGCCGCGGAATGAGGTATTGCTCGCGGTGCAGAGTGATATGGTTGATCTGGCCGGGCTTGCCGTAGAAGAGGATCATCTGGCCGCGCACCGGCGTGATGTCCGGTGCCTGTCCGAGCTGCGCGAGCAGCTTCGCGGTCCAGGCGCCGGTGCAGATGACGACCCGGCGCGCCTGGATGGTCCCGTCCGGGGTCCGTACCCCGGTCACCTGGCCGCCGTCGACCAGAAGCTCCAAGACCTCCTCGTTTTCGCGCAGCTCGATCCGTTCTTCGACCGAGCGGCGAACCGCCTTGGCCAAGCGCGGCGTGCGCACCTGTGCGATGCGGGGCAGCAGGAGTCCGCGCGTGAGACCGGGTCCGAGCTGGGGCTCGATCTCGTGCAGGTGTGCGCTTTCGACCATCTCGATGGGTTGGTCATGGCGCTCGGCCCAAGAGACGGCGACCGAATGCTCTTCCATATCCAGCACCAGCATCCCGCTCAGGGTCAGCTCGGGATCGATCCCGGTCTCCTGAATCAGCGCTTCGGCAAGCTCCGGATAGGCGTGCTGGCTCCAGGTCGCGAGTGCCGTGACCGCGTCCGGATAACGCCAGGGGTAGATCGGCGAGATGATGCCGCCGCCGGCCCAGGATGACTCGCGGCCGGTCTCGCCCATCTCGATCAATGTGACCTCGGCACCGGACTCGACCAGCGCGCGGGCGGTCAGGAGACCGATGATGCCGCCGCCGACGACGAGGACATCGCTCATGTTGCCGCCCTCTCGCCGAGCTCGCGCGGCAAGGGGAAGACGATCTGCTCGCGGATGCCGTCCTGCTCCTCGACCCCTGCGACGCCCCAGGCTTTAAGCTGTGCGATGACTTGCTCGACCAGGATCTCGGGAGCGGAAGCCCCGGCGGTGAGTCCGACCCGCGGCGAGGCGCTCAGCCACTCTCGGCGGATGTCCTCCGGGCCGTCGATCAGATAGGCGGTGCAGCCCTGCTTCTCGGCAAGCTCGCGCAGCCGGTTGGAGTTGGAGCTGTTGGCCGAGCCGACCACCAGCAGCAGATCGCAGCGTGCGGCGAGATCCCGAACCGCGTCCTGTCGGTTCTGGGTCGCGTAGCAGATGTCGCTCTTCTTCGGCCCTTGGATCTCGGGGAAGCGTTCACGCAGTGCGTCGATGATCCCGCTCGTGTCGTCGACCGAGAGTGTGGTCTGGGTGACGTAGGCGACCCGCGATGGGTCCCTGATCTGGAGCCCGGCGACGTCCGCGACCGACTCGACGAGATGCATGGATCCGCCGTCGTTCAGACACTGACCCATGGTGCCCTCGACCTCGGGGTGGCCGGCGTGCCCGATCAGGATCACCTCGATCCCGTTCTTGCAGTGCCGTGTGACCTCCAGATGGACCTTTGTCACGAGCGGACAGGTCGCGTCGAAGACGCGCAGGTTTCGCCCTTCCGCCGCGCGCCTGACCTGCTGCGCGACACCGTGGGCACTGAAGATCAGCGTCGCCCCGTCCGGGACCTCGTCGACCTCCTCGACGAAGACGGCGCCGCGCCGTTTCAGACCGTCGACGACGAAGCGGTTGTGCACCACCTCATGCCGGACATAGACGGGCGCGCCGTAGAGCTCGAGCACGCGCTCGACGATCTCGATCGCGCGGTCGACACCGGCGCAGAACCCACGGGGATTGGCGAGGAGGATATTCATAGTGTCAAAGAATAGGGGATCGGTCGGGAAAATTCACGCCTCGGGCTCGGGCTTGACCACGGACAAGACGCGGACGCGGATCGTCAACGAACGCCCGGCGAACGGGTGATTGAAGTCGACCTGCACGCGATCCGCATCCAACGCGCGGATGATCCCGCTGGTCTCGTGACCGCCGGGTGTCTCGAAGGCGACGACCAGGCCGGGCGCAGGCACGATGTCCGGCGGGAAATCGCGACGCTCCATCCAGTGGATGTTGGAGTCGTCATACGGCGAGAAGAGCTCCGAGCCATGCGCCACGACATAGGTCTCGCTGCCGGGAGCGAGGCCCAAGAGTGTGGACTCCAGCTCCGCGGTCAGGGTGCCGTCGCCGATGGTGCAGGCGATCGGCTCGGCGTCGAAGGTCGAGAGCGCGACGAAGCCGTCCTGAAAGCGGACCTCCAGATGCAGCTCGACGGCGCGACCGGGGGCGAGGAGGGTGGCCGTCGCGGCGGCGGTCGCGGTCTCGGACGGCTCGGCTGGATTCATGGAGAGACTCGCGTCTGCTCGGCGGCGATCGCGTGCAGGACCGGCAGGGCCAAACCGCGCGCCTCGCCGTTGCGAATGGCTCGGGCGAGGCGTGCCGGTGCACTGCGACCCATGCAGGCGTGCTCCGGATCGCCCGCGAAGGCGACGCCGAGCGCATTGAAGAGCGCATCGCGATCGAACCGGCGCCCGGTCATGGCCTCCTGAAGATCGATTACCTCGTGGCCGACCTGCTCGGCAAAGGCGCGATGCCGCGACCACAGGGTCTCGACCGTTCCGCCCGTGCGCAGCCCGGCGATATTGGTCGTCAGGATGAAGAGGTTCTTGAGCACCAGCTCGAAGACGAGCTCCTCGGCGCTGCTCAGGCGGTGTGTGGGGATCGCCAGGGTCGCCAGCGCATCGGCCAGCAGATCCTCCTGCGGGCCATACACCGGGGAGGGGATGATGACCTTGTGGTCGCGCCCCGGCTTCTTCTCGAACCAGACCGAAATTACCGTGGGATCGTGGCAGTCGGCCCAGTCGCTCGGCAGCAGCTCGTTCTGGAGCAGGCCGAGACGTCCCCGCCATTGAGCCGGAACGGTGGCGAGGGTCGCGAACAGGTCGGCCTCGCTGACCGCGATCAACACCAGCTGCGGCTCGGGGAGCTGCGCCGCGGCCGTGGCCAAGGATGTCCCGCGCAGCACGGGGAAGACGGGATGGCCGAGCTTGAGAAGGCCGCGCGCGAAAACGCCGCCCATCTCGCCGACACCCACGAGCACGACAGGATGTTTCATTGTTCGGGAGAGCCTCCGGCCGCCGGTTTCCGGCCGCCGGCCGCGATCCACCATCGGTGACGCCGCACCGGGCCTGCGCTCGGCATCACAGCAGCTCCTGCGTCACGAACAGATAGCCGAGTGCGGTCACCACCACGAAGATCGCGACATAGATGAGCAGGATGCAGACCCCGGGGAGATCGTTGCAGACCTTGCTGTATCGACAGAGCTTACATCCTCTCATCCTGCTCCTGTTGCCTTGTTTCGGCGAAGCGTCCGCGTGTGGGCGGGCGGATTATCGGGTTTGTCAATCCTGAGTATCGTCACCCAGATTCGGGTGTCGATCAAGGGACGCCGGCCAATCGACGGGGAGCCGACCCGTCGCGGGTTTTGAGCACGGCTCTCGGCCGAGTAACATAGCGCAAGACCGGGAAAATGCCGAGCGACGCGCAGAGCCTTAGATGTCCAAGCCGCCTTTCGTCTACCGCGCAACCGAAGAGAATTTCCAGACACTCGTTGTCGAGAATTCATTCAAGGGCCCCGTGTTGGTCGACTTTTGGGCCGCCGGTGTCGGTCCGTCGCGTCGCCAGGCGGAGGTATTGGCTCGGCTCGCCGAGGACTATCGAGGCCGCTTTTTGCTGGTGAGCGTGGATACGGATCACGAAAAGGGAATCGCCGCGCGTTTCGGGGTCCGCAGCCTGCCTTCCTGTAAGCTCTTTCGCCGCGGGGTCCCGGTGGAGCATGTCCACGGGATGCAAAGCGAGGCGGACTACCGGGCCTTGATCGAACGCCATCTGCTCGGGCCCGCGAGCGCTCTTCAGGCGCAGGCGCTCGCCTCTTGGCGGGGAGGGGATCACGATCAGGCGATCCGGATCCTCGCAGAGGGTGCCGTTGCCCGGCCCGATGATCTCTCGTTCCCGACGCTGATGGCGAAGCTCCTGATCCAAGACGGGCGTATCGAGGATGCCTTCGCCCTGCTCGACGCGCTGCCGCCGGCCATGCGCGACGATGCCGCGGTCCAACGGCTCCTGATTCATCTGATCCTCGTGCGCGAGGCCATGCAGGCCGCGCCGGCGGTCGACCTGGAGGCGATCCTGGCCGAGTCGCCGGATCAGCTGGAGGCGCGGCTCGCGCTCGCGGCCACACGCTTGATCGAAGACGATGTCGAGTCCGCGCTTGCACTCTTCGCCGAGATCCATCGGCAGGATCCGCGTTTTCGCGACGGGATCGGCCGGCGCGGCTTGATCGCCGTCATGGAGCATGTCGGCCGTGACGATCCGCGGGTGGGGCGGTATCGTCGGCTGTTGTTCCCCCATTAAACCGCTGTTAAACCGCGCCCGGCGCGGTATGCGATGTTTTTGGGATGGGATCGGCCCCGGCAGACTTCACGACCGCCGGAGTCGGAGCGGTTTAAGCTATTAAAAATAGATCATTTTCGGATTGCGGACGACAACGATAACGAAAAATTCTGTGACGGTTTGCACTCACCACTTACCACTAAAAATCTCGGTTGCCCTATGTCGATGACGCAAACCCCCAAGATCGGATTCATCAGCCTCGGCTGTCCCAAGGCGACGGTGGATTCCGAGCGGATCCTCACGCAGCTGCGTGCGGAGGGCTACGGCATCCCGCCGAGCTACGAGGATGCCGATCTGGTCATCGTCAACACCTGCGGCTTTATCGACGATGCGGTCGAGGAGTCGCTGGACGCGATCGGCGAGGCGTTGCACGCCAACGGTCGCGTCATCGTGACGGGTTGCCTGGGTGCGCGCGCCGAGATCGTTCGCAAGGCCCATCCCGAGGTCCTTGCTGTGACGGGGCCGCATGCACTCGACGAGGTGATGGCGGCGGTGCATGCGCAGCTGCCGGCGCCGCACGATCCCTTCGTCAGTCTGGTTCCGCCGCAGGGCGTGAAGCTGACGCCGCGGCACTTTGCCTATCTCAAGATCTCGGAGGGCTGCAATCATCGGTGCAGCTTCTGCATCATCCCGAGCCTGCGCGGCGATCTGGCGAGCCGCCCGATCGGCGAGGTGCTCGCCGAGGCGGAGCGGCTGGTGGAGTCGGGGGTGCGCGAGCTCTTGATCATCTCGCAGGACACCAGCGCCTACGGGCTGGATCTGCGCTATCGGCCGGATTTTTGGAAGGGCCGGCCGCTGAAGACCGATACGGTCAACCTGGCGCGCGCACTCGGCGAGCTGCCGGCCTGGGTCCGACTGCACTATGTCTATCCCTATCCGCACGTGGACGAGCTGATCCCGCTGATGGCGGAGGGGCTGATCCTGCCCTATCTGGACATGCCGCTGCAGCACGGGAGCGAGCCGATTCTGCGGGCGATGCGCCGTCCGGCGGCGACCGAGAAGGTGCTCGATCGGCTCTCGCGCTGGCGCGAGCAGTGCCCGGAGCTGGTCCTGCGCAGCACCTTCATCGTCGGTTTTCCGGGCGAGACCGAGGCGGACTTCGAGGAGCTGCTCGACTTCCTGCGCGCCGCTCGGCTCGACCGTGTCGGCTGTTTCCCCTATTCGCCGGTCGAGGGCGCAACCGCCAACGCGCTGCCCGATCCTGTCCCGGAGCCGGTCAAACACGAGCGGGTCGAGCGCTTTATGGCCGTGCAGGCCGAGATCAGCCGGGCAAAGCTCGCCGAGCGCATCGGTCAGCGGCTGACGGTGCTGGTCGACGAGGTCGGGGAGGACGAGGTGATCGCCCGCAGCTACGCGGACGCACCCGAGATCGACGGCGAGGTCATCATCGCGGGCGCCTGGGAGCTGGATCCGGGGGATTTCATCGAGGTCGAGGTCACGGATGCGGGCGACCATGATCTCTGGGCGCAGCCGATCGCCGATTAAATTGCGTCCGATGCGACGTGCGGGCTCGGAATTCGGGGCTAGATTCTCACGTCCATGAGCAGTCGGCGAAGACGCGATTTAAGTTATTAATAAATATTAAACTTTCCTAAACCGCGTTGCGTCGAGGTCGTTAAGTACGACGAGGCCGAGAGAAAGGACGAAGCGACTTGGATCGCTCCGAACGCGGTTTAGGCTCCGGACGCGGTTCAGTTGGCGTCAGAAGGCGGGGCCGGTCTTCTTGCCCATCTTCTTCAGGATCAGGGCCATCGGGCAGAATCCGGTGAAGGCCGACTGGAAGAGATTCAGGCCGACGAAGGCCGTGAACCACAGCCAGTAGGGGCTGACGTAGTGCGCAAGCAGCAGCGAGATCAGGATGAAGGCGCCGGCGACGGCAAACACGATACGCTCGATCGACATGAACATCTCCAAAGGTTCGGGTAGCGGGTTGGGGAAGGGCGAATGTCCCACGGGATATTAAAGAACGCTTATACTCGGTTCAAGTTCGACTGACGTAAGGTTTTTGCCGGACGGATGAGGGTGGCTGCCCTGTGGATGTCGACGCCTTTCCGCGCTTGATCGAAGCCCTGATGCGACCGGATGCCTATCCGCACCCCGCCGATCTGGTCGAGCACATCGAAACACACATCTCCCATGTGTTCCTCGCGGGCGCATTCGCCTACAAGCTCAAGAAGCCGATCGACCTGGGTTTTCTCGACTTCTCGACACTGGAACGCCGCCGCCGCTGTTGCGAGGAGGAGCTGCGGTTGAATCGGCGTCTGGCGCCGGATCTCTATATCGGTTTGGTCGGCGTTGCCGGCACGCCAAGCGTGCCGCGCATCGGCGGACCCGGTCCGGTGCAGGAGTATGCCGTGCAGATGCATCGTTTCCCGCAAGAAGCGCTGCTCGACCGTCGGGAGCTGTCCGGCGAGCTGATCGATCGCTTGGCCGTGGAGATCGCGGAGTTTCACGCCTGGATCCCCGTCGCCGATAGCGAAAGCCCGTACGGGACTCCGGCGGCGGTGCTTGAACCCATGATCGAAAATCTGGCACCGATTCGTGCCCGCACCCTGCTGCCGGATTCAGGCGATCGTCTGGATTGTCTCGAATCCTGGATGCGCGCGCGGTGGCAGGCATCAATCCCCATGATCGAGCGGCGGCGCCGCAACGGCTATGTCCGCGAGTGTCACGGCGACATGCATCGCGGCAACATCGCTTTGGTCGACGGCGAGATCCGCATCTTCGACGCGATCGAGTTCAACCCCTTCCTGCGCTGGATCGACACGGCAAGCGAGATCGCCTTCCTGGTCATGGATCTGGATGAGTCGGGTGCGGCGCCGTTGGCGCGGCGTTTCCTGAACCGCTATCTCGAGCGCAGCGGCGATTACGAGCTGTTGGCCATGCTGGATCTCTACAAGGTGTATCGCGCGCTCGTCCGGGCCAAGGTGATGGCGATCCGTCTCGGGCAGGCCGATCCGGATTCGGCACAAGAGTCGCGCGATACGAGCACCTGCATCCGCTATCTGGAGCTTGCCGAGTCCTACACGGCCCGCACCCGTCCGCCCCGTCTGCTCATTGCGTGCGGATTGTCGGGGTCCGGAAAAAGCTGTTTGGGGCGCCGGCTCGGCGAGGCACTGCCGCTGATCCACCTGCGCTCCGATATCGAGCGCAAGCGCCTCTTCGGCATCTCGGAGGCTGTTTCCAGCCGGGCGTCGCTCGACGCCGGGATCTATTTTCCGACCGCGACCGAATGGACGTATGCCCGGCTGTTGCGTCTGGCGGAGGCGATCCTCGGCTATGGTTACGACGTGCTGGTGGATGCGACCTTCATCACCCGCGCGCGGCGCGCGCGTTTCTGGGAATTGGCGCGACGCCGGTGCATCCCGGCCGTCATCCTGGCGCTGGATGCGTCCGTGGATGTGCTGCGTAGCCGCATCATCTGTCGGCAAGCCGAGAACACGGATGTCTCGGATGCGGATTTGCTGGTTCTCGAGCGTCAACGCTTGGCCTTGGAACCCTTGGCGGACGAAGAGCGTGCCCGCGCGGTCTTCATCGATACCGGGCAGAGCCCGTCTTTACCCGAGGTGCTCGTACGGATCGAGTCGGCCTTCGTCTCGGAGCACGCCCCTACCGGGCAATAAGCGCCACGCCTGCGAGCATCAGCAGACCGCCCGGCAGACGCGTCGAGAGCCCGGTCTCGCGGAAGACCAGGACGCCGTACAGAATGCCGAAGAGCAGACTGGTGCGTTTGACGGCGATCATGTACGCCACCTCGACCTGTTGAACGGCGAGGAAGTGGGTGTAGACCATCAGACCCATCAGGACGCCGACCAGCAGCACAGGTCCGGGACGGCGCGCCAGCTTGCGCAGCAGCCGGGGCCGCGGCAGTACGAACAGTAGGCAAACAGCCGCTCCGAGCAGCGCAAAGTAGAAGGCCCCGAAATACTCGGAGTCCAGGTGACGCATGGCCCCTTTGCCCAAGGTGGACGTCAACGCATAGATGGCGGCAACCGCAAGCATCATCCGCGAGCCGGGCTCCGCGACGATGGCCGTGAACGGACGGGTCCAGCTTCTCCAGTCGCGTCGGTCGGCATGCCGGCTGTTGATCAGCCAGGCGCCGGCCACCACCAACCCGATACCGGCGGCACCGAGCGGGCTGACCGTCTCGCCGAGCAGCACCCAAGCCACCGCCATGACGAACACCGGGGTGAAGGCCAGGTAGGGCAGGGTGAGCGAGAGCGGGTGGTCGCGGATCGCCGCCATGTAGAGCAGCATTGCGGCGATTTCCAACGGGATGAGGACCGCGATCCACACCCAAAAGGCCGGCTGCAGATCCAGGACCGGCGGCATGCCGATCAGCAGCGGCGTCATGAGAAGCCCGACGACGCCGAAGCGCACGACGACCAGCTCGCGGGCCGAGAAGCCTTGCAGCCAGGCCTTGGTTGCGGCGTCCGCACTCGCCAGGGAGAAGGCGCAGAGCAGGGAGAGGCTGACCCAGTCCATGGCGCCGCGCGCGGGGTCCGCCGGCTAAGGCCGCGGCTCGGGCGGCAGCTTGGCGGTCAGGACCTCGATGCCTGCACCCGCAAGATGCGCCTGCGTGCTCAGATGGCGTCGCCAGGCGCGCGCGCCGGGTTGGCCTTGGAAGAGACCGAGGATATGCCGGCTCATGGCGCTCAGCGGCGTGCCCTTCGCGAGCTCGCGCTCCACGTAGAGCAGGAAGGCGTCGAGGACCTCGTTGCGCGTCGGTGCGCGACGGGCATCCCCGAAGATCACGCGGTCCGCCTCGGCGAGAATCCAAGGGTTGTGATAGGCCTCGCGACCGATCATGACCCCGTCGAGGGTCTCGAGAAACCCTTGAGTCTCGTCCAGGGTCTTGATGCCCCCGTTGATCGCAATGGTCTGATGCGGCAGATCGCGCTTGAGCTGCTCGACCACGTCGTAGCACAACGGCGGGATGTCGCGGTTCTCCTTCGGGCTCAGCCCGGCGAGCCAGGCCTTGCGCGCATGTACGATCAGCGCGTCGCAGCCGGCCTCGGTCACGGCGCCGGCAAAGTCCAGAAGCTCGCCGTAGCTGTCGCGATCGTCGATCCCGATGCGGGTCTTGACGGTCACCGGCACCGCCACGGCATCCTTCATCGCCGCCACGCAGTCCGCGACCAGTCTCGGCTCGGCCATCAAACAGGCCCCGAACCGGCCGTTTTGCACCCGGTCCGACGGACAACCGACATTGATGTTGATCTCGTCGTAGCCCCGATCGGCGCCCATCCGTGCGCACTGCGCCATGTCCTGCGGGTCGGAGCCGCCGAGCTGGAGTGCGATCGGGTGCTCGGCGGGATCGAAGCGGAGGAAGCGCTCGCGGTCGCCTCTTTGATCTCCATGGATCAGCGCACCCGTCGTGACCATCTCGGTGTAGAGCAGGGTGTGTCGGCTGAGAAGGCGCAGGAAATATCGGCAGTGGCGGTCGGTCCAGTCCAACATCGGGGCAATGGACAGGCGGCGATCCAGCGAAGGTGCGGGGAGGGAAGACAAAGAGGTGCCTAGCAACGGGGTGTTGGATGAGTCGGTGTGACTGAACGACGGCGCTTAGTCTATCCGCGTGCGGCGTCGGCGGGTACCGGTTCGGGACGCTGGATCGAGGTGTCGGAGAAATTCGCGGGTCGCGTGGGCGCGAAGACAGGACCGATGCCTATCCTCGCGTTCAGTTTGGTCGAGATGTCAGGTGAGCTGTGGAGCGTTCCCTACCCGTCCGTGACTGCGCCGCTCCGATCGACCGCCGACCTTCGGGTCGGGGTCGGTCGATCGGAGCCTTTTGGATCAAGAACCCTGTCCCGGACGTCTCACCGGCTCCTTGAGTGTGACCAGCTCCTCGGCGCTGCTCGGGTGGATCGCCACGGTCGAGTCCAGATCGGCCTTGGTTGCGCCCATCTTTACCGCCACGCCGAAACCCTGCATCATCTCGTCGACGCCGTCGCCGATCGCATGGATGCCGACGATCCGCTCCTCGGGACCGATGCAGACCAGTTTCATGGCGGTCTTGGGGCCGTGCGCGTTCAGTGCGTAACGCATCGGCGTGAAGCTGGTCTCGTAGACCGTCAGGGTGTCGCCGTAGCGCTCGCGCGCCTCGGGCTCGGTCAAGCCGACCTTGCCGATCGGCGGGTGTGCGAAGACGACCGTCGGGACGTTCTCGTAATCCAGCTTGAGATCCGGCTTGCCGCCGAACAGTCGCTCGGCTAGGCGGCGCCCGGCGGCGATGGCGACCGGGGTCAAGGGTTCGCGGCCGATCACGTCGCCGATGGCATAGATGCCCGGCACGTTGGTGTTCTGGTATGCATCGACCGGGATGATGCCGTTCGGCTGCATCGCGACCCCCGCGGCCTCAAGATTCAGCTCCCGCGTGTTCGGCGTTCGCCCGACGGCCCAGAGGAGGGTGTCGAAGCCGCCCAGACGCTCGCCGTCGCGGGCGACCAACGCAAGGCCGTCGGCATTCTTCTCAAGCGCGGCGACCTCGAATTCCAGCCGCAGCGCGATGCCGTCGGCAGTCATGTTCTCCGCCAGCGTCTCGCTGATCATGGGGTCGAAGAGGAAGAGCACGCGATCCTCGAGCGCCACGATGGTGACCTCGGTGCCGAGTGCGCGCAGGACCCCGGCGAGCTCCACGCCGATGTAGCCGCCGCCGATGATGGCGACGCGCTTGGGCTGAGTCTCCAGCGCGAAGAAACCGTCGGAGGTGATGCCCAGCTCGGCGCCCGGCATCCGCGGCACGATCGGGCGCCCGCCGGTCGCGATGACGATGTGGTCGGCGCTGTAGCGAGCTTCGCCGACTGCAATGGTCTTAGCATCGATGAAGCGCGCCTGACCCTGAATGCGTGTGATGCCTTGCCGCTCGACGTAGCCGTCCCAGTAATCATTGATGTCGGCGACATAGCGATTCCGTCCCGCAACGAGCATGGGCCAGTCGATACCCTCGGACCGCACCTTCACGCCGTAGCCGGGCGCGTCGGCGACAGCCGCCGCCAGGTTGGCGCCATACCACATGACCTTCTTGGGGACACAGCCGGCATTCACGCAGGTGCCCCCGAGCTTTCCCGTCTCGACCACGGCGACGCGCCGACCGAGCTGCGCGGCCTTCTCGGCCACGGCCAGGCCGCCGCTTCCGCCTCCGATGGCGATCAGGTCGAAATGTTCATTCATTGTCTTGACTCCCGGTCCTGTCTTCGGATCCCTCACGGATCGGGCGATCCGACCGCAACCGGATCGCCCGTCGAT
The DNA here is from genome assembly GCF_001499735.1 of Thiocapsa sp. KS1. Lineage (GTDB taxonomy): Bacteria > Pseudomonadota > Gammaproteobacteria > Chromatiales > Chromatiaceae > Thiocapsa. The sequence goes on from NZ_LN848257.1 coordinate 118,341, forward strand.
CTCGCCGAGTCGGCCTTAAGCGGCGCGATGCTCCTTCAGCCAAGCCTCGACAGCCTCGGAACCACCGACCAGCTTGCCGTTGACAAAGACCTGCGGCACGGTCGCTGCGTTGGCGACGGCCCGCAGGGTCTGCTCGGTGTAGTCGCGGTTCAGCACCAGCTCTTCATAGGCGATCCCGGCGTTGCGCAGGGCCTCTTTTGCCTTGACGCAGAAGGGGCAGCCGTCGCGGGTCATGATGGTGACGTCGAGCGGCTTCGCGGCTTCCGGCGCCAGATAGGCGAGCATGGTGTCCGCATCGGAGACACCGTAGGGGTCGCCTTCGACCTCGGGCTCGATGAACATCTGCTCCACGACGCCGTCGCGCACCAGCATCGAGTAGCGCCAGGACCGCTTGCCGAAGCCCAGATCGTCCTTGTCGACCAACATGCCCATGCCGTCGGTGAACTCGCCGTTGCCGTCGGGGATGAAGGTGACGTTGTCGGCATGCTGTGCCTTCTTCCATTCGTTCATTACGAAGGTATCGTTGACCGACATACACACGACCTCGTCGACGCCGTGCTTCTTGAAGGTCGGAACCAACTGGTTGTAACGCGGGACGTGCGAGGAGGAGCAGGTCGGCGTGAAGGCGCCCGGCAAGGAGAAGACCACGACGGTCTTGCCCTTGAAGATATCGTCGGTGGTCACGTCGACCCACTCGTGACCGCGACGGGTGTGGAAGGTGACCTGCGGAACGCGGCTGCCGATGCGATTCTCGAACATGGTGTCATTCTCCAAGGTTGGGTTGAAAGGCGATTGTGCGTGATGCGTGTCGATGGAGGCTAGACTAACGGGGTCGTCTCGATAAGAAAAATGGATTGTTTGTATCGTATTGATCGTTACAGACGATCAGCGTTCGGTTGGACCTGTCTTCGGGTTCCGTCCCTTTCGCCGAGCTTCGATACGAGCATCCGCAGTAGACGCCTGATCGTGGGTTTCCGACCCCATGGGCTACCTCGTCTGTTTAGGGGCGACGAGCCGCGGTTCAACGGTTGTGCGTGCGGTTTGACGAAATCCGCCTAAACTAAGCCGAGCTTGCGGGACTTCGCCGCGAGGGCATCGAACCCGGTGCCATCGGCTTGGGAATCACCCGACGGGGCACCGAGAGGTGTCGCGGGGCGAGGCATGAGGCATCGATGTTGGCGTGATCACGAACAGAGGCATCCTGTCATGAATGGTTTCGACGCACGGGGCTCGGTGATCTTCGGCGACGTGAGTGCGACGGCCGACGTTTCGGCTATCCCCACGACCGTGCACGACCTGCTCGGGCGGGTGCGCGACGGGTTGTCGGTCTAAGCGCGTGGAGCCCTCACTCGGTTCCGGCGCGGATGTCGAAGCGCCATCGCAGGTCGGGACGTCTCCCGATTTGTCGCTGCTCGATCTGCGGGTGATCGCACAACTGATCGAAGACCTGGGGCGCGAGTCCGTCATGGAGCTCTTGGGGTTGTTTCAGACGGAGTCGGATCGGCGCAGGTGCTGCATCGAAGCTGCGGTCGCCGACGGCGATCCGGCAGCCGCATGCCACGAGGCGCATGCGTTGAAGGGGAGCTCGCTGACCTTCGGTGCCTGTAAGCTCGGAGCATTGGCCCTGGCGATGGAGCAGGCAGGTCGTCGGGGGGATCTCGAGGGCTTGGCCGTGGATCTGCCCACGCTGGCGCGGCTCACCGCAGAGACACAAGCTGCGCTCTTGAGCGTGTTCACGGAGGATAGCCCGAATCGCGATCCTTGATCGGCCAGACCTCGCCACCGCCGGTGCTCGCTTCGGCGAGCGTGTCATCCTGCGGGGTGCGCCCAAGGTCAGGTGCGGTTGCGTCGGCTGCGGCGATGGGAATAGCGATATGGCCCCGACAGCGTGCGGTAATTCTATTTGGTGGAGCCGAGGGGGATCGAACCCCTGACCTCCGCATTGCGAACGCGGCGCTCTCCCAGCTGAGCTACGGCCCCGAATCTCGTGTTGCTTCCCGCGAAGATTGCCCCGACCCTTGGTCGAAGCAGCCTTTGCGAAGGGCGCATTGTGCACTGTGCCGGCGCCTCGAAACAAGTCCCGAGATCTTTCCGGAGTATGCATGCTGGACTCGTTGCCTTTGCTCTTTCCGTCGGATTTCCCCTCCATCGAGCGGCGCCGATTGCAGACCCTTCAGGTCAATTTGGGATATCGCTGTAACCTCAGCTGTCGCCACTGTCACGTGGATGCGGGACCCAAGCGCTCCGAGTCCATGAGCTCGGAGACGATCGAGGCCGTGCTGGCATTTCTCGATCGCTATCCGACACGGACGCTTGACGTCACGGGCGGTGCCCCGGAGCTGCACTCCGAGTTTCGTCGGCTGGTCCGCGAAGCGCGGGGACGGGGCCTGGATATCATCGATCGCTGCAACCTGACGATCCTCTCCGAGCCCGGCCAGGAGGATCTCGGTGCCTTTCTGGCAGACCATGGCGTTCGGATCATCGCGTCGATGCCGTGCTGGTCGGAGGAAAGCGTCGAGGCTCAGCGCGGCACGGGCGTGTTCGCGGCAAGTATTGCGGGCCTACGCCAATTGAACCGCCTGGGTTACGGTATCCCCGGCAGCGGTCTTGTTCTGGATTTGGTGTTCAACCCGCAGGGACCCGCTCTGCCGCCGTCGCAGTGTGCGTTGGAGGCCGAGTTCCGGCGTGAGCTCGGCGAGCGTTACGGCATCGTCTTCACCCGACTCTTGACGATCACGAACATGCCCGTGAAGCGATTCGGGAGCCTGCTGCAGTCGACCGGTCAGTTCGCCGACTATATGGCCCTCCTGAAAAGCGCCTATCGCGTCGCGAACCTCGACGCCGTCATGTGCCGCGATCTGATCAGCGTGGACTGGGAGGGCTTTGTTTTCGATTGCGATTTCAATCAGATGCTTGGGCTTGCGATCGAGCAGGGCGCGCGTCGCCTGCACATCTCGGCGCTGGATGCCGATGCCCTCGAGGGCCTGCGCATCCGCACGGCGGAGCACTGCTATGGCTGCACGGCCGGGCAGGGGAGTAGCTGCGGCGGGGCCTTGCTCTGACGTCGTGGGAGGGACGGCAGACCCTTGTTGCGAGTGGCTGCGCGATCGGCATGCGCGCATCCTGATCTTCGCCAAGGCGCCGATTCCCGGCCAAGTGAAGACGCGCCTGATTCCGACGCTCGGCGCTGCGGGCGCCGCCGAGCTCGCGTCGGAGCTTCTTGAGGGACTGGTCCGTCGTCTCGCGCCTGCGCGACTCGCACCGCTGGAGCTGTGGTGTGCGCCGGATCGCGCTCATCCGCTCTTTCGTCGCCTCGCCGAATCTGCGGGGGTGGAGCTTCATGTTCAGCGTGGCGAGGATCTCGGCGAACGACTCGAGTCGGCGGCGGCGGATGCCTTGACTCGCGCGAATGCAGTGCTTCTCGTCGGGGCGGATATTCCGGAGCTGGACGATGCTTACTGCGCCCGAGCACTGGCGTCGCTTGAGAGCGCCGAGACCGTGATGGGACCTGCGGAGGATGGCGGTTACGTGCTGCTTGGTCTCAAGGCCCCCGCGCCCGCCTTATTCCGGCATATGCCTTGGGGCAGCGAGCGCGTCGGGCGGATCACGCGGCAGCGCATCGAGCGGCTGGGATGGCGATGCTCCGTGCTGCCCGCGCTGTGGGACCTGGATCGGCCCGCGGATCTGCTGCGCTATCGCCGGCTCGACACGGAGTGCGTCGACGGGGAGCCGCCACCGGGTTCGGGTCGAGTCCCCGTCCGGGGTCAGGACGACGCCTAAGCCGCGCGTTGCAGGACCAGCTCCAAAACGGCCTTGCTGCCGAAATAGGCCAGAATCAGAACCACAAACCCGCCGAGCGTCCAGCCGATCGCGGTGCGACCGCGCCAACCGCTGCGGAAGCGTCCGAGCAACAACCCGCCGAACATCAGCCAGGCCAAGACCGAAAGCACCGTCTTATGGACGAGGTGCTGGGCGAGCATATTCTCGAGGAAGGCGAAGCCGCTGAGCAGAGCGAGTGTCAGGAGCACGAATCCCGCCGTGATCATCTCGAAGAGCAGGCTCTCCATCGTCTGCAACGGGGGCAGGGTGCGCACGAAGCCGCCCGGATGACGGCTGCGCAGATGACTGTCCTGTACGGCCAGCAGGACCGCCTGCACCGCGGCCAGTGTCAAGAGACTATAGGCGAGCATCGACAGAAGGACATGGATCTTCAAGGGCCAGTCCGCCGTCGGGCGCATGAAGCCGACGTCGACGAAGATGGCCTCCAAGACGAGGCTCAGGGCCGCGGCCGGCAGCAGGACCAGGCCGAGGTTCTCTACAGGCTTGGTCAGGCTCGACACCAGCAGCAACGTGATGATGGTCCAGGAGGTCAAGGCCAAAGCGTTGTAGAACCCGAGATTGAGCCCGGCGTGACTGAAGATGCTGTCCCAAAGCAGCCAGCTGTGCAGCATCAGACCGGCAAACATCAGGCCCAGCATCAGCTGACGCGGCGGTTTCCAGCCCTCGTTCTTGCGAAACAGGCGCAGACCGATCAAGGCGGCGGCGGCCGAGTAGCAGAGGACGGCGAGGATGGCGAGAAGGGTGTGGGTCATAGAAGGAAACCGATGGGCCAAAAGGAATCGCACACAGGGATAGCGTAAGCCGGACGGCGTCGAAAACGACGCCTTCTCGTATCCCCTGCCAGTGCCGGGCATTATACTCGGAAGTTTCGCGACAGGCCGGGGTGACACCGGCAATTTCCGGTCGAAATGTTTCGCGGGCGTCATCGCCCGACGAGGATCGAGGTCCACTCTATGTTCGAGAATCTCCAGGACCGTTTCGGCGATGTCCTGAACAATCTACGCGGTCAGGGCCGTCTGACCGAGGACAACATCAAGGAGACGGTGCGCCAGGTGCGCATGGCCCTCTTGGAGGCCGACGTTGCCCTGCCCGTTGTGCGTCAATTCGTCGATGATGTGCGTGAAAAGGCGCTCGGCGAGACGGTGACCCGGAGTCTGACCCCCGGTCAGGTCATGATCAAGATCGTCAACGACGAGCTGGTCAAGCTGATGGGGCAGGCCAACGAGCAGCTCGACCTGACGGCGCAGCCGCCGGCCGTCGTCCTGATGGCGGGTCTGCAGGGCTCGGGCAAGACGACCAGCGTCGCCAAGCTTGCGCGCTGGCTCCAGGAGAAGCAGGGCAAGACGGTCATGGTCGTGAGCTGCGACGTCTATCGCCCGGCCGCCATCGAGCAGTTGAAGACGGTCGCGGCCGAGGTCGGGGCCGAGTTTTATCCGAGCACCCCGGATCAGAACCCGATCGATATCGCTAAGCGCGCACTCGATGCCGCCCGCAAGCACTTCAAGGATGTGCTGATCGTCGACACCGCCGGCCGGCTGCATGTCGACTCGGCCATGATGGACGAGATCAAGGCGGTTCATGCCGCGGTGAAGCCGATCGAGACCCTCTTCGTCGTGGATGCCATGACGGGTCAGGATGCGGCCAATACGGCAAAGGCGTTCGACGAGGCCCTGCCGCTCACCGGCGTTGTCTTGACCAAGACCGACGGCGATGCCCGCGGCGGTGCGGCCCTCTCGATCCGCCACATCACCGGCAAGCCGATCAAGTTCCTCGGCACCGGCGAGAAGACCACGGCACTCGAGCCTTTTTATCCGGATCGGGTTGCCTCGCGCATCTTGGGCATGGGCGACGTGGTGTCGCTGGTCGAGGAGGTCCAGGCCAAGGTCGACAAGGACAAGGCCGAGAGGCTGGTCAAAAAGCTCAAGAAAGGTAAGGAGTTCGATCTTTCCGACTTCAAGGAGCAGCTCGACCAGATGGCCAACATGGGCGGCATGATGAGCTTGATGGATAAGCTGCCCGGAATGGGACAGATCCCCGACCATGTCAAAGACAAGGCCAGCGACAAGGAGATGGGCAAGCTGATCGCCATGATCAATTCCATGACGCCCCAGGAGCGCCGTTTCCCGGCTGTCATCAAGGGGTCGCGGAAGCGCCGCATCGCGGCGGGCTCGGGCACCCAGGTTCAGGACGTCAACCGTCTGCTCAAACAGTTCGCACAGATGCAGAAGATGCTGAAGAAGATGAAGGGCGGCGGCATGGCCAAGATGATGCGTTCCATGCAAGGGCGCATGCCCGGGGGCTTCCCGTCGGGCGGGATGCCGCCCGGTGGTTTCCCGATGTAGCTCGCCGACACCGTAGGCCCCGACCGAGCGCCTACGGCGGTGCTGGTCTGGCCTGAATGGCGTGCCAAGGATGGCGCTTCCGGGATGTCGGCCGCTCAGTGCCCCTCACGGAGATCCAGGCAATTCCACGGGCGCGCGATCTTGCGCCGGAGACGGTCGACGTGGGACTACCCGGAGCGCTGCGCTGGTTGAGCGGAGATACGGAAAAGCTTCGGAAAACGAGGGCGACAACGAGGATTCGTCGATCGAAAGATCCCCGTAAATCATCTGCTTTGGATTTGGCGCTCCCTAGGGGGTTCGAACCCCTGTTACCGGCGTGAGAGGCCAGCGTCCTAACCGCTAGACGAAGGGAGCAGGTACTGCGTCGTGGAAACGCGTATTATACGCGCATCACGGCGCTCTACAAGCCGGCTGTGACCATCGTCTCAACAATCGCTGCACTCGTGCGTCCCGCCGTGCTCGGCACCGCGGTCTCGCCGTATTGACCCGAGGAGTGCAGCCTTCAGCGATCAGGAATCCCTCCGACAAGGTGATGCAGGAATTTTTCCAAGATACGAGCCCCTATGCGATCGAGGCGATCCCGCTCGTTGTGCCTCGGCCCGAGCACGGGATCTCGCGCGCGAACATCAGCGAAAATGCACTCAAGGTGCTTTATCGTCTTAAACAAGAGAATTTTCAGGCCCATCTCGTCGGCGGGGGGGTGCGTGACCTCTTGCTCGGTCACGAGCCGAAGGACTTCGACGTGGCCACCGATGCGACCCCCGAGCAGGTCCGGCAGGTGTTTCGCAACTGTCGTCTGATCGGGCGACGCTTCCGCCTGGCGCATGTCCACTTCGGACGCGAGATCATCGAGGTGGCGACCTTCCGTGGGACGACGACCTCGGACGGCGACGAGAACGATCGGCAGATGGAGAACGGTCGGATCCTCCGCGACAACACCTACGGAACCATCGCCGAGGATGCCTTGCGCCGGGACTTCACGGTCAATGCGCTCTACTACAACATCGCCGATTTTTCGCTCATCGATTACGCCGACGGGCTCGAAGACATCAAGGCCGGACGGCTGCGCCTGATCGGCGATCCCGAGCAGCGCTATCGGGAGGATCCGGTGCGGATGCTCCGGGCGGTCCGTTTTGCCTGCAAGCTGGGCTTCACGATCGACCCGAAATCCGAGGAGCCGCTGTTCAGGCTCGGGCACCTGCTCGCCGACATTGCGCCGGCGCGACTCTTCGACGAGCTGATCAAGCTGTTCCACTCGGGTTACGGTCTCGGCGTTTTCGAGAAGCTGCGCCAGTACGGCCTCTTCGGGCAGCTCTTCCCGGCGACCGAGGCGTGTCTGGCGCGCGAAGACCATGGTTTCCCGATCACGTTCGTCAGTCGCGGCTTGGCCAATACCGACAAACGCCTGCACGAGGACAAGTCCGTCACGCCGGCATTCCTGTTCGGCGTCCTCCTGTGGGAGCCGGTCCGACAGCGCTTCGAGGAGTATCTGGCCGGCGGAGAGGCTGCCAGCGAGGCCATGTTCCTGGCGGCGAGCGAGATTTGTTCACGCCAGCAATCGCTCGTTGCGATTCCGAAGCGGTTTTCGCTGCCGATGCGCGAGATCTGGTCGTTGCAGCCTCGGCTCGAGCAGCGCGACGGCAAGCGTCCGCAACGTTTGGTGACGCATCCGCGGTTCCGGGCGGCCTATGACTTTCTTGTCCTGCGCGCGGATGCGGGCGAGGCCGATCCGGAGTTGGCCGCCTGGTGGACGCGCTTCCAGGAGGCGAGCGCCCCGGAGCGTGCCAGCATGCTCGAAGGCGGCGGCGCGAAGCGGCGTCGGCGTCGGCCGCGACGGCGCAAGTCGGGCGAGTCCGCCGGTGCAGGCGCGGAGGCGACAGGCCCGGTCGACGGCGGTTGATTTCAGGGTCGGACATTCATCGAGCGAGCGGGGTAGCGTCGCTCGATCCCGGCCACTATCCTCGCTCACATCGAGCCTGTTCTTCGGAGCTGACCATGTCTCTCGCGCCGATCTCGGTTGCCACCCTCGCCGGTATGAAGGCGAAGGGCGAGCGTATCGCTTCTCTCACCTGTTACGACGCCAGCTTTGCACGCCTGCTCGATACCGCAGGTGTCGATCTCATGCTGGTCGGGGATTCGCTCGGGATGGTGCTCCAAGGGCACCGCACGACTGTACCGGTCACCCTCGAGCAGATGGTCTATCACGCGGCTTGTGTCTCGCGCGGACGCGAGCGGGCGCTGCTTGTCGTGGATCTACCCTTTCTCGCCTGCGCCACACCCGAGCGCGCAATCGACGCGGCCGGGCGGCTGATGCAGGAGGGCGGGGCCGAGGTGGTGAAGCTCGAGGGCGGTGCGCCGATGCTGGAGACTGTTCGGCGTCTCACGGAGCAGGGCGTGCCCGTCTGTGCGCATTTGGGACTTCTGCCTCAGTCGGTGCACCGCATCGGCGGATATCGTTTCCAAGGCAGGGACCATGCCTCGGCGGAGGCGATCCGACACGACGCCATCGCCATGCAGGAGGCGGGTGCGAGTCTGTTGGTGTTGGAGTGTGTGCCCGCGGCCTTGGCCTCCGAGATCGCCTTGACCCTGACGATCCCGGTCATCGGGATCGGCGCCGGGGCCGGGTGCGATGGCCAGGTGCTCGTCCTGTACGACATGCTGGGGCTCAATCCGGGTCGTCCGCCGAGCTTCAGCAGAAACTTTATGAACGGGCAGGGTTCGGTCACGGATGCCCTTGCGGCCTATGTCCGTGCGGTCAAGGCGCGTGAGTTTCCCGGCCATGACGAAACACCTTATTGAAGGCCTGTCGATGCCGAATCCATGCCGATCCGGCTCCGTCAGCCGCTGTTGCGGGAAGGGGCGATGAAAACGATCGATACTCCGGAAGACCTGCGTTTGCAGGTCGGTGCTTGGCGTGCGGCGGGCGAGCGCGTGGCCTTCGTCCCGACCATGGGGAATCTGCATGCCGGGCATCTGACCTTGATCGCGGAGGCCCGCACGCGTGCGAGGCGGGTGGTCGCGAGCATCTTCGTCAACCCGATGCAGTTCGGCCCCGCCGAGGATCTGGATGCCTATCCGCGGACCTTGGCACGTGATCGGGAGCTGCTCGAGGCGGCGGGTTGCGATCTCTTGTTCGTTCCCGGTGTGTCGACCGTCTACCCGCGGGGCAGCGAGGCTCAGACGCGGGTGGAGGTGCCGGGGCTCTCCGATGTCCTCTGCGGCGAGAGCCGGCCGGGACATTTTCGCGGCGTGGCCACTGTGGTCTGCAAGTTGTTCAACATGGTTCAGCCGGATGTCGCCTTGTTCGGCGAGAAGGATTTTCAGCAGCTCTTGGTGATCCGGCGGATGGTCGAGGATTTGGCCATGCCGGTGGAGATCGTCGGGGTGCCGACGGTGCGCGAATCCGACGGGCTCGCCATGAGCTCGCGCAACGGCTACCTTTCCGCAGCGCAGCGGACGCTTGCACCGACGCTTCGTCGGGTGCTGACGACGGCCCGGCGAGCCTTGCTCGAAGGGGCCGCCGTCGCATCGGTCGAGCGGGAGGCTGACGCGGCTTTGCGCGAGGCCGGTTTGGCCCCAGACTATGTTCAGGTGCGGACGGCGGATGACCTGCGACCGGCCACGGAGGCCGACCGTGACCTGGTGATCCTCGCCGCCGCCTACCTGGGTCGGGCGCGTTTGATCGACAATCTCAGGGTGCAGCTCGATACGAATGCTGCGCTGCAACAAACGCTGCGGTAAACTACGCCGATTCTTAGATCGAGAGCGCTTCGTTCAGGTCACGAAGACGCGGCCATACCGGCCTTTCGGAGGATTGAAGACATGCATCTGACCTTGTTGAAGTGCAAACTGCATCGCGCTTGCGTAACCCACGCGGAGGTCGATTACGAAGGCTCCTGTGCCATCGACGAGGAGCTGTTGACGCTCGCCGGCATCCGTGAGTACGAGCAGATTCAGATCTACAACGTCACCAACGGCGAGCGGTTCACGACCTACGCGATCCGCGCCGAGCCCGGCTCGCGTGTGATCTCGGTCAATGGGGCTGCGGCGCACAAGGCCGCGCCGGGCGATCGCGTGATTATCTGTGCCTATGCCGCCATGACGGAGGCGGAAGCCGATGCCCACAAGCCGGCGCTCGTCTATCTCGACGAGCACAACCGCGTGACCCGCACCGGGGATTTCATCCCGGCTCAGGCCGCCTGACCCCGCGCGACCCCGTCCGGTCGAAGACGCCTACCCGTAAAAGCCGACCCGGCTCCGCCCGCTCGGGCGGCTATGCCAGCGCGGCGCTCGCCTGATCCGTCTCCGCCGCGATCGCCCGCTCGGCGATCGCCTCCGCGTAAAGCCGCACATAGCCGCGCGCGCTTGCCTCCCAACTGAAATCCTGGCGCATCCCCGTCGTTGCGAGCTTGCGCCATGCCTGCGGATCGTCGCGGTAGAGTTGCAGTGCCTGTCGAACGGCGTCGAGCAGGGCCTCGGCGCGTGACTCCTCGAACAGAAAGCCAGTCGCGGTGCCGTCGGCAAGCGCCTCCGGGGTCGCATGGATCACGGTGTCGGCCAGCCCGCCGGTGCGGTGGGCGATGGGCGGCGTTCCGTACCTCAGGCTGTAGATCTGATTGAGCCCGCAGGGCTCGAAGCGCGACGGCATCAAGAAGGCGTCCGAGCCGGCTTCGATGCGATGCGCGCGCGCCTCGTCGTACTCGATGAAGACCCCGACCTGCCGCGGATACAGGGTCGCGATGCCCAGAATCGCCTGCTCGGTGCTGCGGTCTCCAGCCCCTTGGATTACGACTTGGATACGCGGGTCTTCGAGCAGCCGCGGGAGCATGGCGAGGATGAGATCCACACCCTTCTGCTCGACGAGGCGTCCGATATAGCCGAGGACGAAGGCGTCCTCGTTGCGCGGAAGCCCGACCTCGCGCTGGATATCGAGCTTGTTCTCCGCCTTGAGTCCGAAGGTCTCCGGGTCATAGGATTGGAGGATGAAGGGATCCGTCAGTGGATCCCAGATCCGATAGTCGACCCCGTTGAGAATGCCGCTGAAGCGGTCGCCGGTCTGACGCAGGAGCCCGTCGAGCCCACACCCGAAGCGGGCCGTTCGCACCTCCGTGGCATAGGATGGGCTGACGGTGTTGACCCGATCCGAGAAGACGATCCCGCTCTTGATGAAGGACATCCTCTGATGGAACTCCAAGCCCGAGAGACTCCACAGTCCGCTCGGCAGGCCGAGGCGGTCGAAGGTCGCACGATCGAACAGGCCTTGGTAAGCGAGGTTGTGGATCGTGAACACGGTTGCGGGATGGCCCGGGAGATCCCGAAGAAGGGTAGGAGCCAAACCGGTTTGCCAGTCGTTGCCGTGCAGCACGTCCGGGCGCCAGCCGATCGCCGGAAGACCGCGAGCGACCAGGGCGATGACCCGACAGAAGAGCAGGAACCGCTCGGCGTTGTCGCCCCAGTCGCGTCCGCTGAGGTCGGTGTACGGGTTGCCTTCGCGACAGAAGTGCTCGGGTGCGTCGACTAGATAGATCGGCAGGTCGTGATCCGGATGCTTGCCTTGGAGGATACGCACGCCGGTGCGGCTTGCCGGGATCTTCAGCTCGCAGAGGATCTTGGTCTCGCGCAACTGGCGGGCGGCGCGCGGATAGGCCGGCAGGATGAGTCGCGCGTCGTGACCCAGATCGCGCAGCGCCGCGGGCAGACTTGCCGCGACATCGGCCAGCCCCCCGGTTTTGATCAGCGGATGAGCCTCGCTGCTCGCCATGAGGATATGCAGCGGCCGGTCCGGCGCGGTAATGTCCGGGGATAGAAGAGGCGATGGCTCCATGGGGGGTCCCTAAATCCGAGCGAAGCGGTTGCCGGCGCGGCACGCCTGGCTTGGCAACAGTATGACAGGGCTCACGTTATCACATTTGTCCGCGATCGAGGCACCAAGGCCATGCTGGATCCCTGCACCATCCTGATCTTCGGCTCGACGGGTAATCTGGTCGGCATCAAGCTGCTCCCGGCGCTCTATCACATCGAGGCGGCGGAGCGCCTTCATCCGCAGACGCGGATCATCGGATTCGGCCGGCGTTCGTGGTCCGATGACGAATGGCGCGAGCAGGTCCGGGCGAGGCTCGCCGAACGACTGCCCGGCGCAACCGATGCGCACGTGCTGGAGCGTCTGCTCGCTCGCATGCTCTTCGTCGAAGGCGACCTGGAGGAGTCCGCCGGATACGTCCGCTTGGCCGAGCGACTGCGCGGGGAGGCGGACATCCCGGCCAACCTCATGACCTATCTGGCAGTGGCGCCCAAGCACTACGGCGGCATCGTGGACAACCTCGCCGCTCAGGGGCTGAACGCCGAGGACGGGCGTTGGTCCCGCTTGGTGGTCGAGAAACCCTTCGGATTCGACCTCGAGAGTGCGGCCATCCTCGATCGACGCATCCGGCACTGTTTCGGCGAGTCGCAGATCTTTCGCATCGATCACTATCTGGGCAAGAGCACGGTTCAGAACATCCTTGTGTTTCGCTTCGCCAATCTGATGCTCGAGCCCCTTTGGAATCGCAACTATATCGATCATGTGCAGATCTCGCACGCCGAGGCCGCCGGGATCGGGGAGCGCGCCGGCTTCTACGACGGTGTGGGCGCCATGCGCGACATGATCCAGAGCCATCTGCTGCAGATGCTGACCCTGGTGGCGATGGAGCCTCCGCCCTGTCTGGACGCCGAGGCGCTGCGCGACGAGAAGGTCAAGGTGCTGCGCTCCATCCGCCCGATCCCGCGCGAGGCGGTGCATGCCCAGGCCTTTCGCGCACAATACGGGCCCGGCGCTTGGGGCGGGAACAAGGTCGCGGGCTATCGCGACGAGCCCGGCGTCGAGCACAACAGCACCACCGAGACCTATGCCTCGCTGAAGCTCTACATCGACAACTGGCGCTGGCGAAACGTGCCCTTTTATCTGCGCACGGGTAAACGGCTTGCCCGCAGCAACTCGCTGATCGCCATCCGATTCAAACATCCGCCGCAGCAGTTGTTCCGCTACACGGCCATCGAGCAGCTCAAACCCAACTGGCTGCTGCTCAATATCCAGCCCAACGAGTGCATCCGCATGGAGATCCAGGTCAAGCAGCCCGGACTCGAGATGCGCACCCAGACCGAGCGGCTGGACGCGAGCCGATGCACCATCCCCTCCGAGCAGATCGACGCCTACGAGGCGCTCATCCTGGACGTGATCGAGGGCGACCACACCCACTTTTTACGCTTCGACGAGGTCGATTGGGCCTGGCGGGTGGTGGATCCGGTGCTGAAGCTGTGGTCCACCGAGCGCGACTTCATTCATACCTATCCAGCGGGATCGAGCGGACCGCCCGAGGCCAACCGCTTGTTCGATCGGGAGGATCAATCGTGGCGCGAGGGGATGGACGATTGACCCGCAACGCCGCTGACCCGGCAACCGCAGGATCCGCCAACGCCTTACTCAGGAGAACCTTCATTATGTCGCTCATCAATCAAACACCCGCGTGGCAGGCATTGGAGCAGCACAGGCAGGAGATGCAGGGGGTGGCGATGCGCGATCTCTTTGCGTCCGATCCCGGCCGCGCCGAGACCATGCGCTTGTCCGTCGCCGGGCTGCGTCTGGACTATTCGAAGAATCTGATCACCCCGCAGACCCTTGCGCTCCTGCTCGATCTGGCCGACACGGCCGACGTGAGCGGATGGATCGCCCGGATGTTTGCCGGAGAGCCCATCAACAACACCGAGGAGCGTGCGGTGTTGCACGTCGCCCTGCGCAACCGGTCCAATCGACCGATCCGGGTCGACGGCCACGACGTGATGCCGGGGGTCAATCGCGTGCTCGAGCGCATCGAGTCGTTCGTCGGGTTGGTGCGCTCGGGCGAATGGAAGGGTTTTCACGGCCAATCCATTCGCGATGTCGTCAACATCGGGATCGGCGGCTCCAACCTCGGGCCCAAGATGGTTTGCACGGCGCTCGGCGCGTACGGCAGCAACGATCTGCGCGTCCACTTCGTCTCGAATGTGGACGGGACGCATCTGCTGGAGACGCTCAACGACCTGGATCCGGCACGTACACTCTTCATCGTGGCCTCCAAGACCTTCACGACTCAGGAGACCATGACCAATGCCACCAGTGCGCGCGACTGGCTGCTGGCGGCGGCGCACGACCCGGCGGCGGTCGCCAAGCACTTCGTCGCCGTCTCGACCAATGCCGAGAAGGTGTCCGCGTTCGGGATCGACACCAGGAACATGTTCGGGTTCTGGGATTGGGTGGGGGGGCGTTACTCGCTCTGGTCGGCCATCGGTCTGCCGATCGCCTTGGGGATCGGGTACGAGCGCTTCGTGGAGCTGCTCGAGGGCGCCTTCGCGATGGACGAGCATTTCCGCACCGCCCGGCTGGCCGAGAACATGCCGGTTGTGCTGGGCCTGCTCGGTGTCTGGTATGCGAACTTCTGGGGTGCCCGCACCCATGCCGTGCTGCCGTACGATCAGTATCTGCGCCTGCTGCCCTCCTACCTCCAGCAGGGTGACATGGAAAGCAACGGCAAAGGCGTCACCCGCGAGGGTGTTGCGGTCGACTACACCACCGGCCCAGTCGTTTGGGGCGAGCCGGGCACCGACGGTCAACATGCCTTCTATCAGCTCATCCATCAGGGCACGCAATTGATCCCGGCTGATTTCATCGGCGCGATCAAGAGCCACAACGAGCTCGGCGATCATCACCTCAAGCTCATGGCCAATTTCTTCGCGCAAACCGAGGCGTTGATGCGTGGACGGGCGACGGATGAGGCACTCGCCGAGATGCTGAGCGCCGGGGTTCCGAAGGACCGGGCGCAATTTCTTGCGCGGCACAGGACCTTTCCCGGCAACCGTCCGACCAACAGTATCCTGATGGAGCGCCTGACGCCCTTTACCCTGGGTGCCTTGATCGCGCTCTACGAGCATCGGATCCTCGTGCAAGGCGTGCTCTGGGGTATCAATTCCTTCGACCAGTGGGGCGTGGAGCTCGGCAAGCAACTGGCCGGCGTCATCCTTGGCGAGCTCGGCGAGGGACGCGTTTCCGCGGATCACGATGCATCGACGCGTGCGCTGCTGAACGAGTTCATCCGGGGGCGTCGCACTTGAGCAGCACGTTTCGTGCTTGCGCCGCCCGTCAGGGTCGTCGCTGCGGTACCGGGCGCAAGGCTCGGCGGCGATCCGGCCCCGTCGGGTTCCGCGTTATGGTCGGGGGCGACCTGAACCCCGACGCGTGCGCGCTGTCTTCTTAAGCCGGCGCGGTGTCTTGATGCTAGTCTCTATGCATCGGGGCGGGGCGTTGGCTGTCGTGACCGAGGCGCGCAGGCCGGGGCACACGGCCGAACCGGTTTGACCAAAACTGCTCCGTAGCGCCTGATGAGGACGTGCCAATGCCCATGAAGATTCCGCTTGACGGCGATCGCTCGCGAGCACTTGAATGCACCTATTTGGTGCGTCTGTGCTCATGCCGGCGCGTGAGTGCGCCGAGATTGACGCGGTCAAGCTCCGGTGCGGTGCAGGGGCACTCGATGCGCCATGGCGTGCTTATTGCGTCCGGTGTCTCCAAACCTTGTCTTTTCCATACGTCGCCCCGAGCAATACACCCAGGCGAGGCGCGGTCGGCAATGGGTCGGGCCAGCAACAACAGCTTCCGAGTGAGGTAACATCTATGTCGATCTTCGAACGCTACCAGGCACGCTATGAGGCATCTCGGGAAGAGGTGATGAGCCTGGATGAGTATCTGCAACTGTGCAAAACCGACCCCAGCGCTTACGCCGGGGCGGCTCAGCGGTTGCTGTCGGCGATCGGTGAGCCGGAGCTAGTCAACACCCGCGACGACCCGCGATTGAGCCGGATCTTCCAGAACAAGATGATTCGTCGCTATCCCGCATTCTCCGAGTTTTACGGGATGGAAGAGGCCATCGAGCACTTGGTCTCCTATCTGAAACATGCGGCTCAGGGCCTCGAGGAGAAGAAGCAGATCCTTTATCTGCTCGGTCCGGTGGGCGGCGGTAAATCGTCGCTTGCGGAAAAGCTGAAGGAGTTGATGGAGGAGCGGCCGTTTTACGCGATCCACGGCTCCCCCGTGTTCGAGTCGCCGCTCGGTCTCTTCTCGCCGGAGGAAGATGGTCCGATCCTCGAGGAGGACTACGGTATTCCATCGCGTTACCTGCGTACCATCATGTCTCCGTGGGCTGTGAAGCGGCTCCAGGAATTCCGTGGCGACATCACGCAGTTCAAGGTCGTCAAGCTGTATCCCTCCGTGCTCGAGCAGATCGCGATTGCCAAGACCGAGCCGGGTGACGAGAACAATCAGGACATCTCGTCGCTTGTCGGCAAGGTGGATATCAGGCAATTGGAGCGCTTCGCACAGCACGATGCCGATGCCTACAGCTACTCCGGCGCCCTGTGTCGCGCGAACCAAGGCCTGATGGAATTCGTCGAGATGTTCAAGGCGCCCATCAAGGTGCTGCATCCTCTGCTTACCGCGACTCAGGAAGGCAATTACAACGGGACCGAGGGTCTGTCCGCGTTGCCGTTCCAGGGCATCATTCTCGCCCACTCCAATGAATCGGAATGGCAGAGCTTCCGCAACAACAAGAACAACGAAGCCTTTCTCGACCGTGTCTTTATCGTCAAGGTTCCCTATTGTCTTCGTGTCAACGAGGAGACCCAGATCTACGAGAAGCTGCTGTTCAATAGCTCCCTCGCCGCTGCGCCGTGCGCGCCCGGGACCTTGTCGATGATGGCTCAGTTCTCGGTGTTGACGCGTCTGAAGGAACCCGAGAATTCGAGCATCTTTTCGAAGATGCGCGTCTACAACGGCGAAAACCTCAAGGATACCGATCCGAAGGCCAAGTCCATGCAGGAGTATCGGGACTATGCGGGGGTCGATGAAGGGATGTCGGGAATCTCGACGCGATTCGCGTTCAAGATCCTTTCGCAGGTCTTCAACTTCGATCACAGCGAGGTGGCGGCCAATCCGGTTCACCTGCTGTATGTTCTGGAGCGTCAGATCACGCGCGAGCAGCTCCCCCCCGAGACCCAGGAGCGCTACCTGAGCTTCCTCAAGCAATACCTGGCACCTCGCTATGCCGAGTTCATCGGCAAGGAGCTTCAAACGGCTTATCTCGAGTCCTATGCCGAATACGGACAGAATATCTTCGACCGCTATGTGACCTATGCGGATTACTGGATTCAGGACCAGGAATATCGCGACCCCGATACGGGCGAGATGATGAATCGCAGCGGGCTCAACGAAGAGCTCGAGAAGATCGAGAAGCCGGCGGGAATCTCGAACCCCAAGGATTTCCGCAACGAGATCGTGAATTTCGTTTTGCGGGCCCGGGCGAACAACGGGGGTGCGAACCCCAAATGGACGAGCTACGAGAAGCTGCGGGTGGTGATCGAGAAGAAGATGTTCTCGAATACCGAAGAGTTGCTGCCGGTGATTTCGTTTAATGCCAAGGCGTCGGTCGACGAGCAGAAGAAACATGATCAGTTCGTGGATCGTATGACCGAGAAGGGATACACGCCGAAGCAGGTCAGGCTTCTGTCGGAATGGTATCTGCGGGTCCGGAAGTCGCAGTAGAGGTGAGTAGGAGACGCCGATCGTCACGGCGTCTCCTTCGACGGTCGGGTGAATCGCGCGGCGAGAGCAGGCCGCCTCTCCCTCGCCTGGCGACGGAATACCGATTGAACGCCGGCCGCGTCCGGTTGCACAATACCGGTTTCGGAGTCTGCCGGGGGAGCGGTTCGAAGGGAGTTGACCGGAAGCGCGGGCAGGGGTTTGCGCGATTAGTTGTTGTTTCACCCAGCCGATTAGGCAAGAGTCCTTATGTCACACTTCATCGACCGGCGACTGAATGGTAAAAATAAAAGCACGGTCAATAGACAGCGCTTTTTGAAGCGATACAAGTCCCAGCTCAAACGCTCGGTGGCCGACGCCGTCAACAAGCGCAGCATCACCGATATCGACTCGGGCGAGCGTGTCGGCATCCCGTCGAAGGACATCTCCGAGCCGGTGTTTCATCACGGCAAAGGCGGCACGCGCGACATGGTGCATCCCGGCAACAAGGACTTCGTGACCGGTGATCAGATCCGGCGTCCGGAGGGCGGCGGGGGTGATGGCTCGGGACAAGGTAAGGCCGGGAAGAGCGGGAAAGGCGACGACGACTTCGTCTTCGAGCTTTCGCGCGAGGAGTTCATGGACCTCCTATTCGACGACCTCGAGCTTCCCAACCTGGTGCGGAACCAGTTGATGGGGACCACCGAGTTCAAGACTGTACGAGCCGGTTATTCGACCGACGGGTCGCCGTCCAATATCGATGTGGTACGTTCCCTCAAAGGAGCCATCGCGCGCCGGACTGCGATCGGCGCGCCGCTGCGCGCGCGCGTGCGCGAGCTCGAAGAGGAGCTTCGGATTCTCATCGACAGTGGGATCGAAGAGACGGATATTCGTGTGCGTGAGATTCGCGAGGAGATCGATCGACTGCGTACGCGGATCACCGCCTTGCCCTTCATCGACACCTTCGATCTGCGTTATCAGAGCTTCACGAAGCTTCCGGAGCCGACGAGCAAGGCGGTGATGGTCTGCATCATGGATGTCTCGGGCTCGATGGATCAGGTTCGCAAGAATCTCGCGAAGCGATTTTTTATCCTCTTGTATCTGTTTCTCCAGCGAAATTACGACAAGATCGACGTCATCTTCATTCGCCATCACACGATTGCACAAGAGGTCGACGAGCAGGAATTCTTCTATTCGCGCGAGACCGGGGGCACCGTCGTTTCGAGCGCCCTGAACTTGGCCTACGACATCCTGAAGGAGCGCTACGACTCGTCGGTTTGGAACATCTACGCCGCACAGGCGTCGGACGGCGACAATTGGGATTCCGACTCCACGGTCTGTCGCGATCTTCTGGTTGAGAAGCTGATGCCGCTGATGCGGTATTTCGCCTATGTCGAGATTACTCCGCGCCAGCATCAGAGCCTTTGGTATGCGTACCAAGAGGTCAGAGCAACGCACCGGCACTTCGCCATGCAGGAGATCGATGGCGCCGAAGACATCTTTCCCGTGTTCAGGGAACTCTTCAAGAGGCAGGAGGCATGACCAAAAACATCATCTCGGATTCCTCCGAATGGTCGTTCCCTCTGCTCGAGAGGTTCGATCGGGAGATCGGTAACCTGGCCCATAATGTTTACGGCCTGGATACCTATGCGAATCAGATCGAGGTCATCAGCTCAGAGCAGATGATCGATGCCTATTCGTCCGTGGGTCTGCCCATCAACTACCAGCATTGGTCGTTCGGCAAGCAATTCGTCGCCACCGAGCAGACGTATCGGCGCGGTCAGATGGGGTTGGCCTACGAGATCGTGATCAATTCCGATCCCTGTATTGCCTACCTTATGGAAGAGAATACACTGCCGATGCAGGCATTGGTGATCGCGCATGCGTGTTATGGGCACAATAGTTTCTTTAAAGGAAACTATCTCTTCCGTACTTGGACCAGCGCCGATGCGATCATCGATTATCTGGTCTTCGCAAGGCGTTATATCGCGGAGTGCGAAGAGCGTTACGGCGAGGCCGAGGTCGAAACGCTGCTCGATTCCTGTCACGCCCTGATGAATCATGGAGTTGACCGTTACAAGCGACCGACGCCCCTGACGCTTGCCGAGGAGCAGCGCCGTCAAAAGGACCGTGCTGCCTATCTGCAATCGATGGTCAATGATCTGTGGCGAACCTTGCCGACGGTGGAGGGTGACGACGGGGCGGAGAAGGATTTGCGCTGGCCGGAGGAGCCGCAGGAGAATCTTCTCTATTTTATCGAGAAGAATGCGCCGCTGCTTGAGCCATGGCAGCGCGAGATCGTGCGCATCGTTCGAAAAATGGGGCAGTATTTCTACCCGCAGCGACAGACGCAGGTGATGAACGAGGGTTGGGCGACCTTCTGGCACTATACGCTTATGAACCATCTTTACGACGAAGGCTTCGTCACGGATGGATTCATGATGGAGTTCCTGCAATCGCACACGGGGGTGGTTTTCCAGCCGACGTTCGACAAACCCTATTACAACGGGATCAACCCCTATGCGCTCGGCTTCGCGATGATGCGCGATATCCGCAGAATCTGCGAGCAGCCGACCGACGAGGATCGTCTCTGGTTCCCGGACATTGCGGGAGGCGATTGGCTGAAGGCGCTGGACTTCGCGATGCGCAATTTCAAAGACGAGAGCTTTATTGCGCAGTATCTTTCGCCGACGGTGATGCGTGACCTGCGCTTGTTCGCGATTTGCGACGACGATCGGGAGGAGCACCTGGAGGTCACGGCAATCCACGAAGAGCAGGGCTACCGGGCGTTGCGACAGGCGCTGGCCGAGCAATATAACCTCGGCTCCCGCGAGCCGAATATCCAGGTGTTCAATGTCGATCGTCGCGGCGACCGTTCTCTGACCTTACGGCATTATCGGCATAACCGCCGTCCTCTCGGCGATTCCGCCGAAGAGATGCTGCGCCACATCAGGCGGTTGTGGGGCTTCACGGTCCGCTTGGAGACCTTGGACGAAAACGGCAGGACTCAGTTGATCGGCGAGTGTTGATCTGCGTCGGGGTCGGGGCCTGAGGGATATTCGGATGCATCGCCGCTTGCTCGGTCTTTTTTGTTTGCTCGTTGTTTTGTCGGTGCCGGCGCGATCGGACGGATTGCTGAGGCCGACGCTCGATTCGATCAGGGACGCGAAGACCGTCGCTGTCGAGGGTGTGCCTTTGTTGTCCGGTCGTCTGCTGGCGGACTTTTATGCAGAGCGCGGAGATGTCTTGATCTGGGGCGAGCCCGGACGGATCGCGGGTCTCTTGGACCTCGTGGAGCGCAGCCCCTCGGATGGCTTTCGACCCGACGATTTCCATGCGGTGTCGCTGCGCCGACTCGCGGCCCCGGGGGTTCTCCGATCCCTGACGGGAAACGCACGGATCGCCGCCGATCTCGTCCTCAGCGATGCCTTGGCGCGATACGTCCACCATCGGCGTTACGGCAAGCTCGATCCGGTCGCCGTCGATTCCAAGTGGCACGATCGGTCACCGGCGTCGAGCGAGGTCCTCCTTGCCGACATGAATCGGGCGCTCGACGGCGAGGACCTCCAAACCAGCCTCCTCGACCGTTTTCCCCGGCCGTTCTGGTACGAAGATCTCAAGAGCGCACTGCGGCGCTATGCGGCTCAGACAGCGCTTGCTGGACTGCCGCCGCTGCCGGGCGGGTCGAAGCTTGCCCGAGGAACCCGTGATCCGCGTGTCGCGATGTTGCGCGAGCGGCTCGTGCGCCTCGACGGCGTACCTGCATCGACCCCCTCCGATGCGGACCTGTTCGACCACGCGCTTCACGAGGCCGTGGTGTCCTTCCAAGGGCGCTCCGGCCTGACGGCCGACGGTATCGTGGGTCCTTCGACCCTCGCGGCACTCAACGGATACGGCGACGAAACGAAGACCGAGCAGATCCAGATCAATCTGGAGCGGATGCGCTGGCTCTATCAGGATCTGCCCGCAGATTACATCTTCGTGGACGTGGCCGCGTTCCGAGCTCACTTGGTCCGCGGCGAGCGCTTCGCCTGGTCGACTCGCGTTATCGTCGGAACCCCCGAGACGCAAACGCCGATGTTTCGCGACACCATGGAACACCTGGTTTTCAACCCGACATGGACAGTGCCCGTGTCCATTCAGAAGAAGATGGGCAGGGTTTCGGGCGACTACCGGCTGGTTGATCGGCAAACCGGCAAGCAGGTCGGTGGTGGCGATGCACGCGATCACAGACGTTATCGCCTTGTGCAGGCGCCTGGTCCGAAGAATGCCCTCGGCCGCGTCAAGTTCATGTTTCCGAACCGCCATGCCGTCTATCTCCACGACACACCCGGGAAGGCGGCATTCGGGCGCCAGTCTCGCGCGTTGAGCAACGGCTGCATCAGGGTGCAAGACCCGCTGCACCTTGCGGAGGCGATTCTCGACGGGTCCAACTGGGATCGGTCCGGGATCGAGCGTGTAGTCGAGCGCGGACAGACGCGTTACGTCGACCTGACGGAAACCCTGCCCGTGCTGCTCTATTATTTGACGGCCTTCGCGGACGAGCAGGGTAAGGTCGGCTTCCGACAGGACATCTACGGCCGTGACGAGGCGTTGCGTGCCGCCCTTGCGAGTCCGGTGTTGCGCACGCGAATCGCGTTCCCCGAGCCCCCGGCACCGGAGCCGAGACCGCACCCGGAGCAGTCCGAGCAGGCACCGGGCGCCGAGCCTCCGGATTCCTCCGACCCGAGCACATCGGTCCGCCTCACGCGCCGGGATTCCGCGGAAACTCCCGACGGCGAGGAGACGTCTGCGAACAATGGGGCCGAACCCGGGGTTTCGGTCGTCGATCGTCCCGCGGCGAGCCCGACGGACCGCCTCTAAGGGTAACGATCCCCATCGGTTTGCTGTTTTTGCGATCGTCGATCCTCGAAACCCGTCCTCCGGGGGCTTCCTCGGGAGACGCGAACAGAGCGTTTCGTGTCCGCCAAGGGGTAGATTCAAACGCGCTCTCCCGTTAGACTCCGGCTTCGTCGCGATTCGGAAGGCATGCGAATCTCGGCTTAAACACCAATCGTTACGAACGGAGAACTCTGTTTTGATTCGACAGAACATCTGGTTGACCCCGGCGCTCGCAATGTTGGCGTTTCTTCCTACGGCAACCCTTCAGGCTAATGTCACGGATGGTGTGGCTTCTTACTACGGAGATCGTTTCGACGGCAGGCGCACCGCCAGCGGTGTCCGGTTCGACAAGGATGCATTGACCGCGGCACATCGGACCCTGGAGTTCGGCACGCGGGTGACGGTGACGAACAAGGCGAACGGACGTTCCGTCGACGTCGTCATCAATGATCGCGGCCCCTTCTCGGGCGGCCGTACCATCGACCTCTCGAAGGCGGCTGCCCGCGAAATCGGGATGCTGGGCCGAGGCGTTGCCCCGGTCCGCTTGGAGGTCGTCGACTCGGGCAGTCCCGCATGGCCTGCCGGGAAGACGATCGCGCTCGCCGAAGCCGAGCGCGTCATCATGGATCTCTTCTAACCTCGTCCACCGCGACAGCCGACGTTTGAGCGAAGCCGGGCGCTTCGTGCAACCCGGTAACCCTGTGCGTGACGCGGTTTAGATCTTTAGGCGTAATGATCTAAACCGCGTCTGCCGTTCCGCGTCTCGGTTGCTCGCAGGCGGGGCTCGCTTGAAACGGATTCAAGTCCTACCGGATGTGGATCAGCGCGCGAGGCGGTCACCCCAGGTCTGTGCCGCGGCGATGATCCGACCGTTGTCGAGCCGGGTCGGCAGTCCGTCGCGGATCACTTGCCGACCCCGAACCCAAACCTGACGCACCTGCTGTTGACTGGCTGCATAGACCAGTTGCGAGACCGGGTGATAGAGGGGCTGGGTGTGGGAGTCGCGCAGATCCAGGGCAACCAGGTCGGCTGATTTGCCGGGCTCCAGCGATCCGACCTCATCCTCCAGTCCCAGGGCTCGGGCGCCGTTGATGGTCGCCATCCGCAGGGCCGTTGCCGCCGGCAGCGCGGAGGCGGAGCCTGCGACGCCCTTGCCGAGCAGGGCAGCCGTGCGCATCTCCCCGAGCATGTTCAGATCGTTGTTGCTCGCCGCCCCGTCCGTGCCGATCGCGACATTCACCCCCGCCTCCACGAGCCTTGCGACCGGACAAAACCCGCTTGCGAGCTTCAGATTCGACTCCGGGCAATGCACCACATGGGCACCCGTGTCGGCCAAGAGGGCGATCTCGTTCTCCTCGAGCTGAGTCATGTGTACGCACACCAATCCGGGGCCGAGCAATCCGAGTCGATTCAGCCGCGAGATGGGTCGTTCGCCGTGGTCCCGCAGCGATTGGAGGATCTCGTCGCGTGTCTCATGGAGATGGATATGGATCGGGACCTCCAGCTCGTCGGCAAGCGCACGCACGCGTTGCAGGGGCGCATCCGATACCGCGTAGGGCGAATGCGGCGCAAAGGCGATCCGGATCAACGGATGGTCCCGATAACGCTCGTGCAGGGCGAGCCCCTTGGCGATGTATTCGTCGGCACTCGCGGCGTAGCCGGTGGGGAAATCCACGACGATCATGCCGATCACGGCACGCATCCCGGCCTCGGCGCTCACCTGTGCCGTGACCTCCGGATAGAAATACATGTCGTTGAAGCAGGTGATGCCGCCGCGCAGCATCTCGAGCACGGCAAGCCGGGTTCCATCGGCGACGAACCCGGGGTCGACCCAGCGCTGCTCGGCCGGCCAGATATGCTCATGCAGCCAGGTCATAAGGGGCAGGTCGTCGGCCAGCCCCCGCATCAGCACCATGGCCGCGTGTGTGTGGGCATTGATCAAGCCAGGGATGAGCAGGTGACCCGGCAGCTCGATCACTCGTTGGGCCTCGATACTGCTGCGCGCCTCTTCGGACGGCAGCACGGCGAGGATACGCCCGTCCGCGATCGCGACGGCATGATCAGTGAGCTGACGATCCCATGGATCGACGGGCAATACCCACTGGGCATGGATCAGAAGCTCGGCTTGCATCGGTCGGTCCTTTCAGTCGGGGCGGGGGATGGGTGACAATGGCGAGAACATGCCACAAGGAGCCCCCGATGGAAACAACGATCCCGACCGTGCCGACCCCGGACGACGCGGCACTCTGGCACGAGGGTGCCCTCTATCTCGCCGATCAGCGTCTGCTGCCCGACCGTGCGGAGTTTTTGCGACTGACCGATGCGGGTGCGGTCGCCGATGCGATTCGTGCGATGGTCGTGCGCGGCGCGCCGGCCATCGGTGTCGCCGCGGCCTACGGGGTCGCCCTGGCGGGGCGGGACGCCTATGCGGCCGCGGGTGCCGGCTGGAAGGCGGCGATCGAATCCGACTTGGATCGCCTGGCCGCCTCCCGGCCGACCGCGGTCAACCTCTTCTGGGCGATCGATCGCATGCGCCGCCTGATCGCGCGTCTGGATGAACGCGATCCCTTCCCGGCCTTGGTCGACGAGGCGCTGGCCATCCACGCCGAGGATCGTGCCGCCAACCGCGTGATCGGCGAGCTTGGCGCGGCGCTGATCGAGGGGCCGACCGACATCATTACTCACTGCAATGCCGGGGCGATCGCCACCGGCGGCTACGGTACGGCGCTCGGTGTCATCCGCAGTGCCTACGCGGCCGGGAAGGTCGGGCGCGTCTTCGCCGACGAGACGCGGCCCTGGATGCAGGGGGCGCGGCTCACAGCCTGGGAGCTGATGCACGACGGCATCCCGGTGACCCTGCAGGCGGACGGCGCGGCGGCGAGCCTGATGGCCGGCCGCTCGGTCGGCTGGGTGATCGTCGGCTCGGATCGGATCGCCGCCAACGGCGATGTCGCCAACAAGATCGGGACCTACGGCCTCGCGATCCTGGCGAAATACCACGGTATCAAGTTCATGGTCGCGGCACCCACGTCGACCATCGATATGGAGGTCGCCGGCGGTCAGGAGATTCCGATCGAGGAGCGCGCCCCGGAAGAGCTGCTGAGCTGCGGGGATCGTCGTCTCGCACCGGCCGGGTGCGTTGCCCGCAACCCGGTGTTCGACGTGACCCCCGCTGACCTGGTCGACGCCATCGTGACCGAGCGCGGCGTGGTGCTTCACCCGACCACGGAAAAGATTCGGGCCTTGATGGGCGGCTGGGGGCTCTAAACCACGTCCGGCGAGATCGGCATCGGTTTCGGGTTGGAGCTGCCTTGGCCGGATCCTTGAACCTAAACCGCGTCCAGAGCGATATGCGTCGTTTTCACGTTGCGTTTGGCTTTGGAGATATCATCGATCTCGGCGAGGCGCGGTTTAAAATTTAATTTTTTCAATACTTTAAACCGCGCCAGCTCCGGCTGTCGTCGGAGCTGGCGCGGCCAAGCCATTCCAACACATTACGCATAACGCACCGGGCGCGGTTTATGTTAAACGTCGATTTTAAACCCAGCGGAGCGACAGCGATGGAAGCATTCAAACTCAAGACCTTGGCCGATCTGTTCGCTGCTTCCGATGAGCGTGTCGAGCTGATCGATGGCGAGATCGTCCAGCGCCCGATGGCGCGGATCGAGCACGGCTTCGTGCAAAGCAATACGGTCGCCGAGCTCGACTCGTTACGACGCACCTCTGGCCCTGGCGGCTGGTGGATCGCCAGCGAGGTCAGCGTCCACTATTCCGAACACCAGTGCCCGACCCACGATCTCGCGGGCTGGCGCAAGGAACGCCTGCCGGAGCGCCCGAGCGGGGTGGTCGACATCGTCCCGGACTGGGTGTGCGAGATCGTCTCGCCTGGACATGAGCGTAAGGACACGCTGACCCTGTTTCTGCTGCTTCAGCGCCAACAGGTGTCCTACTACTGGCTGATCTGGCCCGAGGAACGCTCACTGGTCGCCTGGCAACTCGACGGGGGCAGCTACCGGGTCATCGCCAGCGTCGCCGCGCCCGGCGTCGATGAGCGGAAGATGCGTATCCCGCCGTTCGACGCCGTCGAGATCGACTTGGGTTACATCCTGGGCGATTAAACCGAGTCTCGGCGGCGCCGCAGCGTCACGCTCTCCCCGCCGATACCCCAGTTGTCGGTCTCCACCTCGTCGATGACGACCGTCGTCGTCTGCGGATTCTTGCCGAGCACGTCGACCAGCAGTTGGGTGACACCCTGGATGAGTGCCTCCTTCTGCTCCGTGGTCGCACCCTCGCGGGTGATCTTGATGTTGACGTAGGGCATGTCGATCTCCGGTCGATCCGATGTGGATGAAGAAAAATCGAAAAACAAAACGACGTCAACCGGGGATTGCCGAGACTGCACAGAAACCCGCCCAAGTGGTCGATTGCAGCAGTGAGTGGCCGAGCCCTGTAGGGTGGACGAGCGAGAGCGAAGTCCACCTGGCCCAGCGCCGGCGCCGGTGGACTGCGCTGCGCTTGTCCACCCTACCTGCCGGTCGCATGAACAACGGCGGATTGCCGACCTCTGCAAAGCCGCTCACCCGAAAGACTCCATGCCGCCGGGGACGCGGCTCATGCCGCCGCCAGCAAGCGCTCCAGGATGCCTCGGTAGATCTCGGAGAGCGCGTCGAGCTCGACGACCCCGACGCACTCGTTGACCTGATGGATGGTGGCGTTGACCGGGCCCAGCTCGACGACCTGAGCGCCGGTGGGTCCGATGAAGCGCCCGTCGGAGGTGCCGCCGCTCGTGGAGAGCTGGGTCTGGATGCCGGTGACCGCCGCGATCGACGCGCGGGAGGCGGCCACCAGTTCGCCGGCCGGTGTCAGGAAGGGGTTTCCCGAGAGCCGCCACTCGAGCGCGTAGTCGAAGCCGCCTGCGTCGAGGATCGAGCGCACGCGCGCCTGGATGGTTTCCGGGTCCAGCTCGGTGGAGAAGCGCAGGTTGAACTGGGCCTCTAGGCGGCCCGGGATCACGTTCTCGGCGCCTGTGCCCATGTTCAGGTTGGCAATCTGAAAGCTGGTGGGCGGGAAGTGATCGTTGCCCTGATCCCAGACCTCGGCACAGAGCGCGGCCAAGGCGCCGACGCTGGCATGGAAGGGGTTCTTCGCCAGGTGCGGATAGGCGACGTGACCCTGCTTGCCTTGCACCCGCAGGACGCCGTTGAGACTCCCGCGTCGACCGTTCTTGATGGTGTCGCCGAGACGCTCGCGCGCCGAGGGCTCGCCGACCAAGGCATAGTCGATCTTCTCGCCGCGTTGCTCCAATCGTTCCACGACACGGCGGGTCCCGTCGACCGAGGGTCCTTCCTCGTCGCTCGTGATCAGGAAGGCGATGGATCCGCGATGGTCCGGATGATCCCCGACGAACGCCTCCACCGCGGTGATCATGGCCGCGAGCGAGCCCTTCATGTCGCTGGCGCCGCGCCCGAAGAGACGACCGTCGCGGATGGTCGGCTCGAAGGGGGCCGAGTCCCACTGCTCGATCGGGCCGGTCGGGACCACGTCCGTGTGGCCGGCGAAGCAGAAGAGGGGGCCGTCATCGCCACGCCTGGCCCAGAGGTTCGCGACCTCCCCGAAGGGCATGTCCTCGATCCGAAAACCGATCGCGGCCAGCCGCTCGGCCATGAGGGCCTGGCAGCCCGCATCCTCGGGCGTGACGGAGGGGCGGCGGATCAGCTCGCACGCCAGCTCCAGGGTCGGGGACATCGCCATCAGCCGAGCAGCCTCTCGTAATCGGTTTCCGAAAAACCCGCGTGCCGGACCTCGCCCGTGTCGAGCACCGGTCGACGAATGATCGACGGGGTCTCCAGCATGACCCGGATCGCGGCCTCCGCGTCCATGCCCTCGCGCACCTCCTCGGGCAGCTTGCGCCAGGTCGTGCCCCGACGGTTGACGAGCGTCTCCCAGCCCAGCTCCTCGACCCAGGCGCGCAAGCGGGTCTCGTCGACCCCTTCGCGTTTGTAATCGTGGAAGCGATAGTCGACGCTATGCGCGTCCAGCCAGGCGCGGGCCTTCTTCATGGTGTCGCAGTTGGGGATGCCGTAGAGCTCGACCACGTCCTTAGATGTCCCGAAGCAGCTCGTTGATGCCGACCTTTCCGCGGGTCTTCTGGTCGACCTGCTTGATGATGACCGCGCAATAGAGGCTGTGGCTTCCGTCCTTGGCCGGAAGACTGCCGGGCACGACGACGGCGCCGGGCGGGACGCGGCCGTAGAGGATCTCGCCGGTCTCGCGATTGTAGATCTTGGTGCTCTGACCGATGTAGACGCCCATCGACAGTACGGCTCCTTCGCCGACGATCACGCCTTCGACGACCTCGGAGCGCGCACCGATAAAGCAGTTGTCTTCGATGATGGTCGGAGCGGCCTGCACCGGCTCGAGCACGCCGCCGATCCCGACACCGCCCGAGAGATGGACGTTCTTGCCGATCTGCGCACAGGAGCCGACGGTCGCCCAGGTGTCGACCATGGTGCCCGAGTCGACATAGGCGCCGATGTTGACGTAGGAGGGCATGAGCACGCAGCTCGGTGCGATGTAGGCGCCTTTGCGCGCGGTCGCCGGCGGCACGACCCGAACCCCGCCGTCGCGGAACTCGCGCGAGTTGGTGTCGGCGAACTTGGACTGAACCTTGTCGTAATAATTGGTGAAACCGCCCTTGATGAAGGCGTTGTCCTCGATCCGGAACGACAGCAGGACCGCCTTCTTGAGCCATTCGTGGACGACCCAATTGCCGTCGCGCTTCTCGGCGACCCGCAGCTCGCCGCGGTCGAGTCGCTCGATGGTGTCCTGCACGGCATCGCGCACGCGGGTCTCGACCGTGCGCGGGGTGATCTCGGCACGTCGCTCGAAGGCCTCTTCAATGATGGATTGCTGGTCGCTCATGGGGGGTTCTCTGCTGTCGTGTTGAAGACCTCGGTCAAGGCAGGTCTCGGGAATGTGAATCGCAACGGTGCGAAAGGCTTACGTGAAGACACAGCGGTCAGATCCGCTCCAGGCAGCGCCGAATCCGACGCGCGGCATCCACGCACTCGTCCAGCGGCGGGACCAGGGCGAGCCGGATGCGGTTCATTCCGGGGTCGGCCCCGTCGACCACGCGGGAGAGGAAGCGGCCGGGCAGGACCGTCAGGTTTTCCTCGGCGAAGAGGCGCGCGGCGAAGTCGGTGTCCGGGATCGGTGTCTCGGGCCACAGGTAGAAGCCGGCCTTCGGCGGCGCGAGCCCAAGTGTGCCCCCGATGATCTCCAGGACCGCGCCGAATTTCTCGCGATAGAGCCGTCGATTCTCGCGCACATGGGTCTCGTCGCTCCAGGCCGCGATGCTTGCATGCTGATGGGGCAGGGGCATGGCACAGCCGTGATAGGTCCGATAGGCGAAGAAGCCGCGGATCAGATCGGCGTCGCCTGCAACGAAACCCGAGCGTAGACCGGGCGCATTGGAGCGCTTCGAGAGGCTATGGAAGACGATGCAGCGACTGAATGCGCTGTTGCCGATGGCGGCCGAGACCTGGAGCAGCCCGAGCGGCGGGTCGGATTCGTCCAGATAGAGCTCGGAGTAGCATTCATCCGAGGCGATGACGAAGTCGTGCCGGTGCGCAAGCGCGATGAGACGCGCATAGGTCGCATGATCGAGCAGCGCGCCGGTCGGGTTGCCCGGCGAGCAGATGTACAGCAGACGGCAGGCCCGCCAAGTCGCGTCGTCCACCGCCTCGAAATCCGGGACAAAGCCGTTCGCCGCCTCGCAGGCGAGATAGCGCGGCTGTGCACCGGCCAGAAAGGCAGCCCCCTCGTAGATCTGATAAAAGGGGTTGGGCATCAGGACCAGCGCGTCTTGCGAGCGATCGATCACCGCTTGGGCGAAGGCGAAGAGGGCCTCGCGGGTGCCGTTCACCGGCAGGATCTGGGTTTCCGGGTCGATACCGAGCGTGCCCGGCCCCGTCGAGTCGGCCGACCCGAGCTTGAATCGCTTCGAGAGCCAGGCCGCGATCGTCTCGCGCAGGGCCGGGATGCCGCGCGTATTCGGATAGACGGCGAGCTGGTGCAGGTGTGCGATCAGCGCATCCGTGACGAGCGCCGGGGTCGGATGTTTTGGCTCCCCGATGGAGAGCGCGATGTGGTCGCGATCGGCCGGGGGGATCAGCCCGCTTTTCAGCGCGGCGAGTCGTTCGAAAGGGTAGGGCTGCAAGCGCCCGATATCCGGGTTCATCGGGTCATCCTGAGTTGGTGGTCTAAACTGCGTCTCCCTGCGGCGGCTGTTTGCACCGAGGTCGAGTCTCTCTCCAAAGGTCACATGTCACTCAGGACGCGGTTTAGTATAGGCGAACGTCCAAGCCGGCTCCATGCCGAGGGGGATCCGATGCCGCTGGTTCATTCCATCCATCATGTCAGTCTGATCGTCGCCGATACCGCGCGGGCGCTTGCATTCTATCAAGGGATTCTGGAGCTCGAGCTTGCCAGCGAGCGCCCGGATCTGTCGTTTCCGGGGGCGTGGCTGTGGGTCGGTGATCAGCAGATTCACCTGCTCGAGCTGCCGAATCCGGATCCGGTTGCGGGGCGCCCGGTGCATGGGGGTCGAGACCGGCATCTCGCGATGCGGGTAAGCGGGCTGGACGAGGTGACCACGAGGCTGGAGGCCGCCGGCCTCTCCTACACGCTCAGCCGCTCGGGGCGACGCGCGCTCTTTTGTCGCGACCCGGACGGCAACGCACTCGAGTTGATCGAGGTCGCGTGAGGCATCGAGACCCCTCCTCGAGGCAACTCAGAATCCCCTGAAATACCAGTGGTTGTCCCAGCCGGGTGGCGCGAAGATCGACTCCTCGCCCGGGGTGTCCGCCGCAGTCGCCCCGCTGCCGATCTCCGGCAGGGTGGGCATCCCGGTGACCCACGGCCAAGGCGGCGGGAGCTGGCCGGGTCCGAGGTTGCGAAAGAACTCGCGCTCGTGATCCATGCGTTCGAGACGGTCGGCACGTCGACGGCGTACATCCTCTTCCCAGGCTTCCTGCTGAGCGGCTGCCCTGGGATTGTTGGCCCGCCGGCGTGCCTCGTAGGCACTGCGGGTCGCCTCCCGTCGGGCCTCCCACGCCTGTCGTTGGGCGCGCACCTCGTCGAGCCAAGGTGTCGGCGCGCTCCCCGGAGGTGGGTCGACGAAGGTTTGGCTCACCGGTTGGATGGGGCCGAGGAGGGTCTCGTCGGCTGCGACGGCAGCGGGGATCGAGAGGAGTCCGACGAGCAGAGCGGCGCGGCCGAGCCCGAGGAGGTCGCACTGATCAGCGTGCGGCATGACCTTCCAACCGATTGTGGATCTCGCGGCGCAGACACGACAGCGCGGTCTCGCAGGTGATGGGGGTTTCGTCATCGTTGGTGATGAAAAAGACGTCGTCGACCTCGGCCCCGACCGTCGCGATCTTGGCGTTCTGGAGGCGGACGCCGCAGTCCTGAAAGACGGCGCCGACCTCCGCGAGCAGTCCCGGACGGTCCAGCGTGGAGAGACGCATGATGGTACGGCGGTTCGGCTCGTCCGAGGCGAAGGTCACGCGTGTCTCTGTCGGAAAATACCGGTGTCGTCGCGGCATGGAGCGGGCGACCTGGATCTCCTCGCTCGCATCTTCGGCGAGATCCGCGACCAAGGCGGATCGAATCTCCTCCATGCGCAGCGGATCATGCACCGGGCTGCCGTCCTGGTCCAGTACCTGATAGGTGTTGACCGCCATCGCGTCGTCGGTGGTCATGATGCGTGCGTCCATGATGCTGAGGCCGACCTGATCCAGGAGGGCGGTCGTCCGTCCGAAGAGGTTTGCGCGATCCGGGGTATAGATGAAGATCTCGGTTCCGCCGCGCGCCGTCACCGGGCGAATCACCACGAGCGGTAGTTGCCCGGGCTCGCACGCGAGGATCTGGCGTGTCTGCCAGGCGATCTCGTCAGGCGAGTTGTGCAGGAAGAGATCCAGGCTGAATTTGTCCCAAAGGCGGTTGCAGGCCGCGGGATCACCGCCGTAGCGCGCGACGAGACGCCGCGCCTCGGTCTGTTTCTGCTGGATCAGCTCGTCCTGGGCCTGCGGGTTCTCGAGACCGCGCAACAGTGCGCGGCGCGTCCCGTGATAGAGCTCGCGCAGCAAGGCATCCTTCCAACTGTTCCAACGTTCCGGATTGGTCGCTCGGGCATCCGCGACCGTCAGCAGATAGAGATAGTCCAGTCGCGTCGGATCGCCGACGACGGCGGCAAAGGACTGGATAACCTCCGGGTCGCTGATGTCCTTGCGTTGGGCCGTCATCGACATCAGCAGATGTTTCTCCACCAGCCAGCCGACGAGTCGGCTGTCGAACTCCGGGAGGCCGTGGAGCGCGCAGAACTCCCGGGCATCCCGCGCACCGAGGATGGAATGATCTCCGCCGCGGCCCTTCGCGATGTCGTGGAAGAGACCGGCGAGATACAACAGCTCGAGCTTGGGGATGCGTCTGGCGATCGCGCTGCAAAGCGGGAACTCGTCGTCGTGTTTGGTGATGGTGAAGCGCCGTAGGTTGCGCAGTAGGGTCAGGGTGTGCTCGTCGACCGTGTACACGTGCAGCAGGTCGTACTGCATCCGACCGACGATGTTGGCGAACGCCGGGATGTAGGCGGCCAGCACGCCGTAGCGGTTCATGCGTCGGATCGCGTGGGTCAGTCCGCTCGGATGACGCAGGATCTCCATGAAGAGACTGCGTGCGCGCAGGTCGGCGCGGAAGTCCTCGTCGATGCGGTGGCGATTCTCGCGGATCAATCGGATGGTGCTGGCGCGCACGCCTTCGAGCTCCGGATGGACCTGCAGGACGTGGAAGGCTTCCAGCAGGGCGATCGGATACCGCTGGAACACGCTTGCGGAGGTGACCTCGAGATATCCGCTGCGCGATTGGAACCGTTTGTTGATGGGGATCGGCGGGCCGACATCGTCGTGCAGGAGGATTGCCTCGCGAAACAGCTGAAGCAGCATCTCGTTGAGTCGGTTGAGCTCCTGCACCGTGCGGTAGTATTGCTGCATGAGCTGCTCGACGGCGAGGTTGTTCTCGCCGTCTTCGAAACCGAACTGCTTGGCGAGCGGGCGCTGGTACTCGAACAGCAAGCGGTCCTCGCGCCGACCGGCGAAGCGGTGCAACGCAAAGCGGATCCGCCACAGCAGGGTTTGCCCCTCGATCAGCGT
Source organism: Thiocapsa sp. KS1 (assembly GCF_001499735.1). Taxonomy (GTDB): domain Bacteria; phylum Pseudomonadota; class Gammaproteobacteria; order Chromatiales; family Chromatiaceae; genus Thiocapsa. The sequence continues at coordinate 152,192 of NZ_LN848257.1, forward strand.
GTGGTATTCGGATTCAGTCAGGAACCCGTGACCGACCAGCTCATGCAAGGTCTCGGCGTCGAAGTGGCGCTTGGCGACCCATCCGATCATCTGAATGTCGCGCAGGCCGCCCGGATTTTCCTTGATGTTGGGCTCGAGGTTGTAGGCGGTGCCGCCGTATTTCTGCCACCGTATCTGTTGCTCCCGGGTCTTGGCCGCGAAGAAGCGCTCGCTGTCCCACATGCGCTCGGGGCTGACGACCTCGCGCATGCGGTGGCAGAGCGCCCTGCTGCCGCGGATCAAGCGGGCCTCCATCATGTTGGTCATAACGGTTACATCGTCCGCGGCCTCGCGTGCGCACTCCTCGGGCGTGCGCACGCTGTGCCCGACCTCGAGGCCGATATCCCACAAGCAGGTGACCAGTTTTTCCAGGGGCTCTGCAAGGCGTGCGTCGGCATGGGCCTCGACAATCACCAGGATGTCGATGTCGGAGGCCGGTTGGAGCTCCTGCCTGCCGTAGCCGCCGACCGCGACCAAGGCGGCATCCTCGGTCTCGCCGAGGTTGTCGTCCCAGACCTCGCGCAGCACCTCGTCGATGAGGAGACTGCGCCGCAGGACGAGGCCCCCGACCGGCGCGCCCTGATCGAAGTCCGCGAAGAGTCGGTCGCGCCCGGTCCTGAGGCGGTCCTTCCATTCGGCGATCCGCGCCATCGGGTTGGTCGCTTTCGCCGCCTCGATGGCCTCCGTCGGCAAGGCGCGCGGACCCGGTGCGGCGCTCATGGTTGGGCGACGATGTCGCACGCCTCCTCGCGCTCGTCGGCCCGCAGGGTCAGGATCTCGTAACCCTCCTCGGTGACGAGGACCGTGTGCTCCCACTGTGCCGACAGGCTTCGATCCTTGGTCACGACCGTCCAGCCGTCCGGCAGCAGCTTGATGAAGCGCTTGCCGGCGTTGACCATCGGCTCGACGGTAAAGCACATCCCCGCCTTCAACACCAGACCCTCGCCGGGTTTGCCGTAGTGCAGAACCTGCGGCTCTTCGTGAAACGCCTGGCCGATCCCGTGCCCGCAATACTCGCGGACCACCGAGCACCCCTGCGCCTCCACGAACTGCTGGATTGCATGACCGACGTCGCCCAGGGTGGCTCCCGGGCGCACCTTCGAGATCCCGAGCCGCATCGCCTGTTGCGTGACGGTGACGAGACGGCGGGCCAGGATGCTCGGCTCGCCGACGAAGAACATCTTGCTGGTATCGCCGTGATACCCGTCCTTGATGACGGTGATGTCGATGTTGACGATGTCGCCTTTCTTGAGCCGCTTGTTCCCCGGGATTCCGTGGCAGACCTGGTGGTTGACGGAGGTGCAGATCGATCGCGGAAAGCCCCGATAATTCAAGGGCGCCGGGATGGCGCGCTGGACGCGCGTAATGAAGTCGTGGCAGATGGCGTCGAGCTCGTCCGTCGTCACGCCCGGTTTGACATACGGCGAGATCATATCGAGGACGTCGGCGGCCAGTCGGCCTGCCACCCGCATCTTTTCGATGGCCTCGGGGGTTTTGATTGGCACACTCATCGCGTGCGTCGCTGCATCGACATCAGGTCCGGATCTCACAGAAAACCTTGAGGTAATTGCCCATACCGAACTCGCTATGGTATAAAACGCGGCGCGCTGCGGCAAATCGGCTGCAGTCGAGCTCTCGGCCTTGCCGAGACCGGTCACGGCGCACCCTCGGCAGCACGCCCCTTCACCTTAATAGACGTCGGGGCGCGACGTCGAATTCGGCCGGCCCCGCTCCGCGGGGGCCGGAACATGTCCGCACACGCATCGACACAACCGGCCGGGTGCCTTGCTTGTACAAGGTTGCCGTTTGGGATGCGTGGAGGCCCAACCCAAACCTACAGGAAGCGAGATCGTGAGCGAAGTATCCATGCGTCAGATGCTGGAAGCGGGCGTCCATTTCGGACACCAGACCCGCTACTGGAACCCCAAGATGGGGGCTTTCATCTTCGGACAACGCAACAAGATTCATATCGTCAACCTCGAGAAGACACTGCCCCTGTATCAGGACGCAGTCAATTTCATGGGGACCTTGGCCGCCAACGGCGGTCGCGTGCTCTTCGTCGGCACCAAGCGCGCGGCACGCGAGGCGATTCAGGAAGAGGCCCTGCGCTGCGGGATGCCTTTCGTGAACCATCGCTGGCTCGGCGGCATGCTGACCAACTTCAAGACTATCCGTCAGTCGGTCAAGCGACTGAAGGAGCTCGAGACGATGTTCGAGGAAGGGACCATCGAGCGCTTCAACAAGAAGGAGGCACTCGGTCTTTCGCGCGAGCGCGCGAAGCTCGAGCAGAGTCTCGGCGGCATCAAGGACATGGACGGTCTGCCCGATGCCATGTTCGTGATCGATGTGGGCCACGAGAAGATCGCCGTCACCGAGGCCAACAAGCTCGGTATTCCGGTGGTGGGTGTGGTCGATACCAACAACGATCCCAGCAAGGTCGACTACGTGATTCCCGGCAACGACGACGCGATCCGCGCCGTGCGTCTCTACATCAGCGGCGCAGCGGATGCGATCCTCGACGGGCGTCGCACCGCAGCGGCGATGGTCGGTCGCGGCGATGCCTTTATCGACGCGCCGGTCGAGCGCGATCCAGTGCCGAGCGTCGCGGCCGAAGCCTAGCCGATCGTCTTCGCGCCCGAGTGTGATCCCGGCGCGACCCGGACCCGATCCGGGCGCGCCCCCCCTTTTTTTGGCTGCACCCGAGCACTCGGGGTGCGGCCGCATCCAGACAACCCGAAGTCGTCCCGCAAGGGACCGAGGAAGCAAGCGATGGCGATTACAGCTGCAATGGTGAAAGATCTCCGTGAGCGCACCGGCGCCGGCATGATGGAGTGCAAGAAGGCGCTCGTGGAGGCGAACGGAGACATCGAAGCGGCGATCGAGGCGATGCGCAAGGCCGGTCAGGCGAAGGCTGCCAAGAAATCCGGTCGCACGGCCGCCGAGGGCGTCGTGATGATCGAGATCGCTCCGGACGGCAAGCGCGGTGTCCTGGTCGAGATCAACTGCGAGACCGATTTCGTTGCGAAGGACGCCAATTTTCTCGGCTTCGCGCAGGCGGTGGCCGAAACCGCGCTTGCGGGTGACATGGCGGACGCCGAGACGCTGTCGGCAACAGTGCTGCGCGATGACCCGGCGACCACCGTCGACCAGGCGCGCGAGGCATTGATCACCAAGATCGGGGAGAACGTCCAGGTGCGCCGCTTGGTGCGCTTCGAGACTGTCGAAGGCCGTCTCTATAGCTACCGTCACGGCGTGCGCATCGGCGTCGTCGTCGAGATGAGCGGTGGCGACGAGGCCCTCGGGCGGGATATCGCGATGCACGTCGCCGCGACCAATCCGCTGTGTCTCGGGGCCGACGCGGTTCCGCCCGAGACGCTCGCCAAGGAGCGCGAGATCTTCAAGGCCCAAGCGCTCGACAGCGGCAAATCCGAGGCGATCATCGACAAGATCATCGACGGGCGCGTGCGCAAGTATCTCGAGGAGGTGACCTTGCTCGGTCAGCCGTTCGTGAAGGATCCCGACACCTCGGTGGAGAAGCTCCTGAAGCAGGCCGGCGCCAAGGTTCACCGTTTTGCACGCGTCGAGGTCGGCGAAGGGATCGAGAAGAAGATCGAGAACTTCGCCGAGGAGGTCATGGCGCAGGTTCGCTCCAGCTGACCCGCTCGAGCCGACCCACCCGGAGCCGAACAACCGGAGCCGACCGGGCCCCGAAGGCTGCACGCGTCTCGCGCAGCCTTCTCAGAATCAACCCATGACGAGGTCTCTCCGCCATGACGTCGCCACTCTATCGACGCATCCTGCTCAAGCTCAGCGGGGAGGCATTGGTCGGCTCCGAGTCTTACGGCATCGATCCGGAGGTTCTGGACCGCTTTGCCGGTGAGATCCGCGATCTCGCCGCCGTCGGCGTCCAGGTGGCGTTGGTTATCGGCGGCGGCAACATCTTCCGCGGGGCGGGTCTCGCGGCCAAAGGCATGGATCGGGTTACCGGCGATCAGATGGGAATGCTGGCGACCGTGATGAACGGGCTGGCGATGCAGGATGCGCTCGAGCGCCTGGGTGTCGCGGCGCGCGTGATGTCGGCCCTGAAGATCAATCAGGTCTGTGAGGACTACATCCGACGGCGCGCCATGCGGCATCTCGACAAGGGTCGGGTCGTGGTCTTTGCCGCGGGCACGGGCAACCCCTTCTTTACGACCGATTCCGCGGCGAGCCTGCGTGCGATCGAGGTCGGAGCGGATCTGCTGATCAAGGCAACCAAGGTCGACGGCATCTACTCGGCCGATCCGATGATCGACCCCGAGGCGACCTTCTACCCCCGCATCAGTTATGATCGGGCGCTTCGTGAAGGACTCCAGGTCATGGATACCACGGCCATCGTGCTGTGCCGGGACCATGGCATGCCACTGCGTGTAATGAACATCAACGAGCCGGGCGCGCTCTTGCGGTTGATCCGCGGCGAGGACGTCGGCTCTTTGGTCGTAAGCGGGAACTGACATGATCGAAGACATCAAGAAGGACGCGGCGGACCGGATGGCCAAGAGCGTCGATGCCCTCAGCCACGAGCTTGCCAAGATTCGGACCGGCCGGGCGCACCCGTCGCTGCTGGACCACGTCATGGTCTCCTATTACGGCTCCGACGTGCCCATCCGGCAGGTGGCCAACGTGAGCGCGGAGGATGCGCGAACGCTCGCCGTGACCCCGTGGGAGCGCAACATGGTCCAGGCGGTCGAGAAGGCCATTATGCAGTGCGACCTCGGGCTTAACCCCAACACCGCAGGGACGGTCATTCGCGTCCCCATGCCGGCCTTGACCGAGGAGCGGCGACGCGACCTCATCAAGGTTGCGCGCAACGAGGCGGAGCAGGCGCGGGTTGCGGTGCGCAACATCCGCCGCGACGCCAATCACGAGCTCAAGGAGCTCGTGAAGGACAAGATGATCTCCGAGGACGACGAGCGGCGCGGGCAAGAGCTCGTGCAGAAGCTGACCGACCAATACATCAAGGATGTCGATGCGGTATTGGCGGAGAAAGAAGCGGATCTGATGTCGATTTGAGGCGGGGCGGGCGATCCCGACAACGACCAACGTGGACATTGCTGCGCCCGCTCTCGACATGATCGATCCGGAGTCATCATCCATGCCTCGGCATGTCGCGATCATCATGGACGGCAATGGCCGCTGGGCCAGACAACGCGATCGTCCCCGCACCGCAGGCCACCGCGAGGGTGTGAAGAGCGTCCGTGCCGTCGTGGAGGAGAGCGTTCGTCGCGGCGTCGGAACCCTGACCCTCTTCGCCTTCAGCAGCGAGAACTGGCAGCGCCCGCGTTCCGAGGTCAACATCCTTATGGAGCTCTTCATGAGCGCGTTGCGCGGGGAAGTCCGTCGCCTGAACGAGAACGACGTTCGTCTCCGCATCATCGGCGAGCGCGGGGCCTTCCCCGAAAAGCTCCAGCGTCGCATCGCGGAGGCCGAAGAGCTGACCGCGAGCAACCGGGCGCTCAATCTTCAGGTCGCGGCCAATTACGGCGGACGTTGGGACATTACCCGTGCCGCCCGTCGACTGGTTGCGGATGCAATGAGCGGGGCCCTCGATCCGGATGCGATCGATGAGGAGGCCGTCGCGAGCCGCCTGTCGTTTCCCGATCTCCCCGAACCCGACCTGTTCATTCGGACCGGCGGAGAGCAGCGCTTGAGCAATTTCGTGCTGTGGCAGTCCGCCTACGCCGAGCTCTACTTCACCGATCTCTTGTGGCCTGATTTCGATGCGGGCGCCTACGGTCGTGCTCTCGACGACTACGCCCGACGCCAACGGCGGTTCGGTCGGACCGGCGAGCAGGTCGAGACGCAGCATCCGATGAGCGCGTATGGCCGAGGTTGAGGTCTTGGCTGCCTCCAACGCACTCAGGATCCGGACGATCACGGCACTCGCCTTGGTGCCGCTCGTCATCGCTGCCGTCCTCGGGCTTCCAACGCCCGCTTTTGCGCTGGTCTTTGCCGGCGTCCTGATGTTGGCGGCAGTCGAGTGGTGCACCCTGGCCGGGTTGACTCGGCCCATCGCACGCATCCTCTATCCGATCGCGATCCTTTCCGCGATGGCGGTCCTCTGGATCTGGCCTCGAGGTCAGCCTTGGTTCTTCGGTCTCAGCGCCCTCTGGTGGGCCGCGCAGGCGGCGTCGTTGCCTCGGGTGCGAGAGATTCCCAGGATCGAAGGCGTTCAGTGGTCGCTGCTCGCCGTCGGGTTTCTCGTCCTGGTCGGTCCTTGGGCCGCGCTGATCCACCTGCATCGGCTTCCCGATGCGGGACCCGCGCTCGTCCTCTTCCTGCTGTTTCTGATGTGGACAGCCGACTCCATGGCCTATTTCGTCGGCCGCGCTTGGGGCGGGGGCCGCGCGAAGCTTGCGCCCGTGCTGAGTCCGGGCAAGACCCGGGTCGGCGTCTACGGCGCCCTGGTCGGGGCTGCCGCCTGCGGTCTGATCTTCGCGTGGATCCGCTCCGAGAGCCTGACGGCAACCCTGCTGATCCTGCTGGTCTGTGGCGTGTCGGTCGTGATCTCGATTGTCGGGGATCTCTACGAGAGCCTCCTCAAACGTCGCCGCGGCCTGAAGGACTCGAGTCATCTCCTGCCCGGACACGGCGGCATGCTCGACCGGATCGACAGCTTGACGGCAGCTGCACCCGTATTTGCCTTGGGAATCACCTTGATTGGAGTGACGACGTGATCGGCGTAACTGTCCTTGGCTCGACCGGCTCGGTCGGTGTAAGCACCCTCGATGTCGTCGCACGTCATCCCGAGCAATTTCGAGTCGTCGCCTTGACGGCGAATCGCGACAGCGAGCGGATGGCCGAGCAGTGCCGGCTTCATCGGCCGCAGGTTGCGGTTATGGTGGACGCCGACGCGGCGCTGCGCTTGGGCGAGCTGCTCTCGGATATGCCCGGGCGCCCGGAGATCCTCTCGGGGGTCGATGGCCTCGTGCAGGTCGCGACCATGCCCGAGACCCGGTATGTCATGGCCGCGATCGTGGGGGCAGCGGGCCTGCCGCCGACGCTTGCCGCGGCACGTGCCGGCAAGCGACTGCTGCTCGCCAACAAAGAGTCTCTGGTGGTGGCCGGTGCCTTGCTCATGCGTGCCGTGGAGGAGAGCGGCGCGGAGCTGCTCCCCATCGACAGCGAGCACAACGCCATTTTTCAATGTCTGCCGCCAAACTTTTGCGAGGGCCTGCCGTCGGTCGGGGTCGAGCGGATCCTACTGACCGCCTCCGGCGGTCCGCTGCGCGATTGGCCGATCGAGCGGCTCGCAGCCGTGACGCCCGAGCAGGCATGCGCGCACCCGACCTGGGCGATGGGCCGGAAGATCTCGGTCGACTCGGCGACCATGATGAACAAGGGCCTCGAGGTGATCGAGGCCTGCTGGCTGTTCGGCACCGATACCGACCGCATCCAGGTCGTCGTTCATCCGCAGAGCGTGATCCATTCGCTGGTTCAGTATCAGGACGGATCCGTGCTTGCGCAGCTCGGCAATCCCGATATGCGCACCCCGATCGCGCATGCCTTGGGTTGGCCGGCCCGTCTGAGTGCCGGCGTGGCACCACTGGATCTCTTCAAGGTCGGACAGCTGAATTTCGAAGAGCCGGATCTTGCCCGTTTCCCCTGCCTTGGGTTGGCCTTCAAGGCTGCGCGTGAAGGCGGCACCGCGCCGGCGATCCTGAACGCAGCCAACGAGATCGCCGTGGCAGCCTTCCTGGATCGACGCCTCGATCTCCCGGGGATCGCCGCCGTCGTCGACGCGACGCTCGACGCGCTTCCGAACGAAGACGTTGCGGACCAGGATCTCGCCTTCCTCTTGGACGTGGATCGGCGGGCACGCGAGCGCGCGGAACACCTGGTCCGATCGCGGGCTATTTAAAGCGAGTCCGGACCGGTATTCGGCGGCCGTGCAAATGGGCGGTCCTGGCTCACCGTTGATTTCGTCGCCGAAGCGGATTAAATAAGATTTAAAATTAAAGGCTTAAATCCCGTTACTCCGATCGCCGTTGATGGCCGGGGTCGTTGCCCGCAACTTTCCCCTCAATGACCAATCCGGACGCGATTTAAGATGGACATCCTCTTCACGATCGGCTCCTTTGTCGTCGCGCTCGCGATTCTGATCGCGGTCCACGAGTTCGGCCACTTTTGGGTCGCCCGACGGCTCGGCGTAAAGGTGCTGCGCTTTTCCATCGGTTTCGGACGTCCCTTGCTGCGCGTTCAGCGTCACCCGGACGCGACCGAGTATGTCCTCGCGCTCGTGCCTCTCGGCGGTTACGTCAAGATGCTCGACGAGCGCGAAGAGGAGGTTCCGCCGGCACAGGCGCATCTTGCCTTCAACCGCCAAGCGCTCTGGAAGCGCTCCGCGATCGTCGTCGCCGGCCCCCTGTTCAATTTCCTCTTCGCGATCTTCGCTTACTGGGCCATCTTCATGTCCGGCGATTCGGGCTTGAGACCGATCGTCGGCGTGGTCGAGCCCCGATCGATCGCCGCCGAGGCCGGTTTCCAGTCGGGCGACGAGCTGATCCGTGTCGGTGACCGCGAGGCAGGGAGTTGGGAAACAGCGCTCTTCGCGTTTGTCGGCAAATCACTCGACGGGGACGAGCTTGCCGTCCAGGTGCGCGATTCCTCCGGCCGGGAGCTGGTCCGCTGGATCCCCTCGGATGCCGTGCGCAGCCTCGCCGAGGAGCCGGATCTGCTCGCGCGCTTGGGTCTTTCACCGAAGCGCCCCACCCTGCCCGCCGTCATCGGCGAGTTGGTTCCGGGCGAAGCGGCCGAGGCGGCGGGTCTGCGTGTCGGCGATCGCATCCTGGTCGCCGACGGCCGCCCGATCGACGGTTGGGAGGACTGGGTCGGTATGGTGCGTGAGCATCCGAACACGGCGTTGGCGGTCGACATCGAGCGTGCCGACGGCGAGCGCCTTGCGTTGAGCATCACGCCCCGTTCCGCCGAGGTCGACGGCGCAACAAGCGGGCGAATCGGCGCCGGTGTCCTGGTTCCCGACGGCATCATGGACGAATACCGCGTCGAGGTTCATTACGGCCCGTTCGAGGCGCTCGACCGGGCCGTCTCCAAAACATTCGACATGAGCGTGATGACGCTGCGGGTGGTCGGGCGGATGCTGATCGGCCAGGCCTCGGTCGAAAATCTCAGCGGTCCCATCACGATCGCCGAAACCGCCGGCCGGACCGCAAGCTACGGCTTGGAATCCTTCGTGAAATTCCTGGCGGTCGTGAGCATCAGCCTCGGCATCCTCAACCTCCTGCCGGTCCCCGTTCTCGACGGCGGGCATCTGCTGTACTTCTTCATCGAGTGGGTCAAAGGCAGTCCGCTCTCCGAGGCAGCCCAGATGCAGGGCCAAAAGATCGGTCTTTTTCTGCTGGCGGCTCTCATGTCGCTGGCCTTCTACTTGGACCTCTCCCGGCTATTGGGCTAGGCGCGGCGAATCCCTTATACTTGCGTCCCTGGAACGCCGACTGCGCCGCAGACTTCGGCTTGATCGAGGGGACCTTGTCTTGCGCGCGATACCTCTGTTACTCCGTTGCTGCGCTCGGCGCCAGCTCGCTCTGCTGACCCTTCTGCTGGGGATCACCACGCCTCTCGCCGCCGAGGTGTTCCAGATCGCCGACATCCGCGTGGAAGGGCTTCAGCGGATCGCACCCGGCACCGTCTTCAACTATCTCCCGGTCCAGGTCGGTGACACCGTCGGCGACGGTGTCACCGGCGGGATCATCCGCTCGCTCTACCAAACCGGTTTCTTCGAAGACGTGCGCGTCGAGCGCGAGGGAAATGTCCTCGTCCTTTGGGTCCGGGAGCGACCCGCAATCGCCTCGATCGACATCACCGGCAACCGCGATATCGAGACCAAGGCGTTGACCGCCGCTCTGTCCGACATCGGACTCAAGGAGGGGCGTGTCTTCGATCGCTCGGTCCTGGATCGCATCGAGCAGGAGCTCGAGCGGCAGTATTTCTCGCGCGGCAAGTACGGCGTGCTGATCCAGTCGACGGTCTCGCCGCTCGAACGCAACCGTGTAGCGATCCGCATCGAGATCACCGAAGGTTTGACCGCTCGGATCAAACAGATCAGCATCATCGGCAACGAGGCATTCCCGGAGAAGGAGCTGCTGAAGCGCTTCGAGCTCGGCTCGACACGCTGGACCTCCTTTTATTCCAAGAACGACCAGTACTCCAAGCAGAAGCTCGCCGGCGATTTGGAGTCGCTGCGCTCCTTCTATCTGGATCGCGGCTTTATCCGGTTCGATATCAAATCGACGCAGGTCTCGATCAGCGCGGACAAGAAAGAGATCTATATCACCGTCGTCGTCGACGAGGGTCAGCCCTACCGGATCAAGGACATCAAGCTCGCGGGCGAGCCCTCGATCCCGGCCGAGGAGCTGTTTCCCTTGATTCATCTCAAGCGCGGCGACTTTTTCTCCCGCCGGGCGACTACCGAAAGTGCCGAACGCATCTCGAGCCTGCTCGGCGATCGCGGCTACGCCTTCGCGAACGTCAATACCATTCCGGAGATCGACGAGGAGGCGCGAGAAGTGACGGTGACCTTCTTCGTCGATCCCGGTCAGCGCGTTTACGTGCGTCGCGTCAACATGAAGGGCAATACCCGGACCCGCGACGAGGTTCTGCGTCGCGAGATGCGTCAGTTGGAGTCGGCTTGGTTCTCCGCGGAGCTGGTGCGCAAATCGCGCGAGCGACTCCAGCGACTCGGTTACTTCGAGGATGTCACGATCGAGACGCCCGCCGTACCCGGTTCCGCGGACCAGGTCGATGTGGATGTCACGGTGACCGAGAAACCCGCGGGCAATCTGTCCGCCGGTATCGGTTACTCCCAGTCCCAGGGCATCCTATTCAATGCCAGCGTGACGCAGAACAACTTCCTCGGGACCGGAAAGCGGGTCTCGTTCGGCGTCAATACCAGCGAAGCGACCCAGCTCTATCAAATCGCCTATACCAATCCCTTCTATACGGTCGACGGGATTAGTCGAGGCTTCAACGTCTCCTACCGGGAAACGGATTTCGACGAGCTGATCGGTGCGGACTACTCGACCGATGTCGGCGTGCTCGGCATGAACTTCGGACTGCCCATCTCCGAGACCAGCCGAGCCGGATTCGGGGTGCGTTATCAGTATACGAACTTCATCGCAGGTGATGGTTCGGAGCTGGCGCAACAGTTCGTCGAAGAGAACGGCAATGTCTTCAATGACTTTATCCTGTCGGCAAGCTATACGAGCGACAGTCGAGATACCGCGATCTTTCCGACCAAAGGCGGATTGCGCGCCCTGAGGGCCGATCTTGCTGTCCCGGGCAGCGATCTCCAATACTACAAGCTCACCTATCAGGAGCAGCGCTATATCCCGCTGACCTCTCGGTTCGTGGTGGCCTTGTCCGGCGATGTCGGTTACGGCGAGGGTTACGGCGAGACCGAGTCTCTGCCCTTTTTCGAGAATTACTACGCAGGCGGTCCGCGCTCCGTGCGCGGCTTCGTCGCCAACTCCCTGGGTCCTCGAGAGACCGACGACGACGATCCGGTGGGCGGTAATTTCAGGATGGTCGGGAGCATCGAGCTCTTCGCCCCGGCCCCCGGCGGGGAGCAGCTCAGCAAGACCTTGCGCCTCGGGGCTTTCCTCGACTTCGGCAACGTCTGGGAAACGAACGGCTCGGATCTTATCCAGCCGACCGGCTTCGATATCGGGGATCTGCGTTATTCGACGGGTGTCTCGGCGACCTGGCTGTCGCCGATCGGAGCCCTCTCGATCAGTCTGGCGGCTCCGCTCAACGAGGAAGAGGGCGACGAAACCCAAGTCTTCCAGTTCGGTTTCGGGCAGACCTTTTAAGGGAGCGCATGCGTGAGGCCAGTCGTTCACGGTTTGTCGGCGATCGCTTGGCTCCTGCTGTCGAGCGCGGCGCTCGCGTCCGACTATCGCATCGCCGTGGTCGACCCGAATCAAGTGGTGGAGCAGTCACCGCAGTACGAGGCGGCCCGCGGCGCGCTCCAGCGCGAGGTCGAGGAGCGCGAGCGAATGCTGCGCGAGCAGCAGGATCAGATCTCGGCGCTGCAAGGTCGCCTTGAACGAGAAGGTGCTTTGATGAGCGAGAGCGAGATCCAGCGGCTTCAGAACGACATTCGAAGTCGAACCCGCAAGCTGAAATATGCCCGGGACGAGTTTCAGGAAGATTTTGCATTGCGTCAGAACGAGCTTCGCACCAAGCTGGCGTTGCAGGTTCGCGAGGTGATCGTCGAAGTCGCCAAAGAGGAGAAGATCGATCTTGTGGTCAGCGAAGGGCTGGTGTATTTCAGTCCACGTATCGATATCTCCACCCAGATCATCGAGCGGCTGAAGCAGGAGTTCGGAGACAAATGACGATCAACTCGGCCCGGGCGCGGCAAATCGGGTGACGGCGTGGAGATCGCGCTCGGCGAATTGGCTGACCGTTTGGGCGTACCGCTGCGGGGCGACCGGGATGCGCGCGTGTCCCGGATCGCCCCGCTGAGCTCCGCGGATGCGACGGGACTCAGCTTTCTCGGCGACGGGCGTTTCCGTCGCCATCTCGAATCCACCCGGGCCGGCTGCGTGATCCTGTCCGGCGTCGATGCCGACGCCTGTCGGGTGCCCGTCCTGCTGAGCGACAATCCTTACCTGACGTTTGCCGAAGCTGCGCGGATCCTGTATCCACGCCCTCCGGTCATCGGCGGTATCCACCCCAGTGCGGTGGTCGATCCGAGCGCGCATGTCGATCCGTCGGCCTGGGTCGGCCCCACGTGCGTTCTGGAGGCCGGTGCGGTCATCGGGCCTCGGGTCTTTCTCGGTCCCGGGTGCATCGTCGGCGAAGGGGTGGAGATCGGCGAGGACAGCCGACTGGTGGCGCGCGTCACCCTGTGCGCCGGTACCCTCGTCGGCAAACGGGCGCTTCTGCATCCGGGCTGCGTGATCGGGCGCGAGGGCTTCGGTTTTGCGCGCGACGGCGATCGGTGGGTGCGCATTCCGCAGATCGGGCGGGCGATCCTGGGCGACGACGTCGAGATCGGCGCCAACACCACGGTCGATCGCGGTGCGATCGGCGATACCCTGATCGGCGACGGGGTCAAACTGGACAACCACATCCAGATCGGCCACAACGTCGAGATCGGCGAGAATACCGCCATGGCTGCCAACACCGGCATCTCGGGCTCGACTCGAATCGGTCGAAACTGCACCATTGCGGGGGCCGTCGGGATGGCGGGTCATTTGGAGATCGGCGATCGCGTCCACTTTACGGGGATGGCCATGGTCACCCGATCGGTTTTGGAGCCCGGCTCCTACAGCAGCGGGATTCCGGCCATGCCAAGCGCGGATTGGCGACGTAACGTGGCTCGGTTCAGACATCTGGACGAGCTGGCGCGACGCATCAAACAACTTGAGATCCATATCGATACGATGAACGAAACAACTGGGCGGGAGGCTACCTAGCATGGAGGGATCGCATCCCACGCCGACGGATTCTGATTTGCGTCTTGATCGCTCGGAGGACGTCGTGAGCACAATGGACATCCATAAGGTGCTGAGCCTCTTGCCGCACCGGTATCCTTTTCTATTGGTCGACAAGGTCATCGACTACAAGGTGAACGCCTATCTCACCGCCTTGAAGAACGTCTCCTACAACGAGCCGTTCTTTACCGGGCATTTTCCGGTGCGCCCGGTGATGCCCGGTGTCTTGATCATCGAAGCGCTGGCGCAGGCGACCGGATTGCTGGCGATGGCCTCCCGTCCGGACGAGGTCGGCAACAAGCTGTACTACTTCGTCGGCATCGACAAGGCGCGCTTTAAGCGTCCCGTCGAGCCGGGCGATCAGTTGATCCTCGACGTGAAACTCGGGCCGGTGCGCCGGGGGATCTGGAAGTTCGACGGCGAGGCGCGCGTGGACGATCGCCTCGTCGCCAGTGCCGAGATCATGTGTACGGCCCGAGACTTTACCGCTTGATTCATCCGAGCGCCTTGGTCGACCCGGAGGCCGTGCTGGATCCCGATGTCGAGGTCGGCCCCTTTGCCGTTATCGGTCCGGATGTCGAGATCGGTGCGGGGAGCCGGATCGGCCCCCATGCCGTGATCAAAGGACCGACTCGGATCGGGCGGGACAATCGAATCTTTCAGTTCGCGAGCGTCGGGGAAGACCCCCAGGACAAGAAGTACGGCGGCGAGGCGACGCGCCTGGAGATCGGCGATCGCAATCAGATCCGCGAGTTCACGACGCTGCATCGCGGCACCGTCCAAGACAAGGGCGTGACGCGGATCGGCAACGACAATCTCTTCATGGCCTATGTCCACGTGGCACACGACTGCCGCATCGGCGACAACGTCATCATGGCCAACGCTGCCTCCCTGGGCGGACACGTCGAGATCCAGGACTGGGCTATCCTCGGCGGTTTCACCATCGTCCACCAGTTTTGCAGGATCGGCGCTCACGGTTTCTGTGCTATGGGATCGGTTCTGAGCAAGGACGTTCCTCCCTACGTGACCGTGGGCGGGCACCCTGCCGAGCCCCGCGGGATCAACGCCGAGGGGTTGCGGCGTCGCGGGTTTTCCGATGTTGCCATCCAGGCGATCAAGCGTGCCTATCGCACACTCTATCTGGGAAATCTGAAGCTGGTCGAGGCGATCGCCGAGCTGAACCGGATGTCCGCGGACGTTCCCGAGATCCTCGCCATGGCGGACTTCATCGCCGACAGCAACCGCAGCATCGTGCGTTGATGTTGCGGATCGGGATCGTCGCCAACGAGGCGTCGGGCGACATCTTGGGTGCCGCGTTGGCGCGCGAGATCCGCAAACGAGTACCCGAGGTCCACTTCGTCGGCGTGGCCGGGCCACTGATGCAGGAAGAGGGTTGCGAGACCCTCTTCGCCATGGAGCGGCTCTCCGTGATGGGGCTGATGGAGGTCCTCGGCCAGCTTCGCGAGCTTCTCGGACTCAGACGCGCGCTGGTGCGCTATTTCGTCGAAAATCCCCCCGACGTCTTCATCGGAGTGGACGCGCCGGACTTCAATCTCGGTCTCGAGCGTCGACTGCGCGGTGGAGGGATTCGGACCGTTCACATGGTCAGTCCCACCGTGTGGGCTTGGCGTCCGGGCCGGGTCAAGTCGATCCGCCGCTCCGTGGATCTCATGCTCAGCGTCTTCCCGTTCGAGGAGACCTTTCTGCGCGAGCACGGCGTGCCGGCACGCTATGTCGGTCATCCGCTTGCCGACGAGATCCCGGTCGAGATCGATCGTGACGGTGCGCGACGTGCCCTCGGTCTGTCGCAGGACGGATCCATCGTCGCCCTGCTGCCCGGCAGTCGGATGGGTGAGGTCGAGCGGCTGGCCGAGCCCTTCATCGAGACCGCCGCCCGTTGCCTCGGCGCCCGCCCGGACCTGCGGTTTGTTGTCCCGCTGGTCAACGCCCGGCTGCGCGAGCGGTTCAGCCAAGTCTTGAAGCAAGTCGCCCCGAATCTCCCGATCACCTTGGTCGACGGGCGCAGCCGCGAGGTTCTGGCCGCCGCCGATGTCGTGCTGACCGCCTCGGGTACGGCCACGCTGGAGACCTTGCTGACCAAACGCCCGATGGTGGTCGCCTATCGCGTTCATCCGATCTCCTATCACCTGGTCAAACAGCTCGGTCTGGTCAAGGTGCCCTATATCGCCATGGCGAATCTCCTGGCCGAGAAGGAGCTGGCGCCCGAGTTTATCCAAGAGCGCTGTCGCGCCGACCTGCTCGCGCCGGCCGTCCTCGCGTTTCTGGATGATACGGAGCGCGTCGCCGAGATCCAGGCCGAGTATCGGCGGATCCATCTCTGGTTGCGAAAGGATGCCGCCGCGAGCGCGGCGCAGGCAGTCCTCGATTTGGTGGCGTATTGAATCGCGTCCGGGTGTGATCTGTACCGTCTTGCCTTGGATTCGGACTCGGATTTATATGCGGCTCCGGCGGGGACGCGATTCAAGAATTTTTTCGTTTCTTTACTAAAACCGCGTCGAGAAAAGGCCTTTGATGGCCTCGGCGATGCGGATATGGGGCAAACGTCATTGATCACACCGGACGCGGTTTTATGGGTTGCGGGCGTCGACGAGGCGGGGAGGGGGCCGCTTGCCGGCCCTGTCAGCGCCGCCGCGGTGATCCTGGATCCGGCCCGACCGATCCCTGGCCTTGATGATTCGAAGAAACTGACCCCGGCCCGACGCAGCGCACTGGATCTGGAGATCCGCGAGCGCGCCCTGGATTGGTCTATTGCCTGGGCGAGCGCGGAGGAGATCGACCGGATCAATATCCTCCAGGCATCCATGCTGGCGATGCAGCGCGCAGTCGCGGCCTTGAGCATCCGACCCGAGCGTGTCCTGGTCGACGGCAACCGCTGTCCTGACGTCGATTGCGAGGCCCTGGCCGTGATCGGCGGCGACGGCTCGGTCCCGTCGATCGGCGCCGCCTCGATCCTCGCCAAGGTTGCGCGCGATCGCCTCATGTGCGACCTGGACCGCGCCTTTCCAGGCTACGGTTTTGCCGGCCACAAGGGCTATCCCACCCGTGCCCACATCGAGGCACTGCGCCGACTCGGACCTTGTCCGGAGCACAGACGGAGCTTCGGCCCCGTCCGGGCGTTGATCCAGGCCGTGGGCTGATCGGCAGCGACCACGAGAGATCTCCCAACACACATCGAGGGCATCGAGGATGGAGCTGATCACCCGCATCGCCGAATCCATGCTGTTGCTTTTGCTGCTGTTCGCCGCGGCGCTGGTCATGCGCCGCGCGGGCGCACTCGACGAGGCCAGCTCACGTGTCCTGGCGCGCCTCATCACCCTGCTGGTGTTGCCGGCCCTGGTCTTCAATCACCTTTCTCGACATCGCATCGTGCCCGAGATGCTCGAAGCGCCGGCAATCATGTTGGCGAGCGGAATACTCTTGATGGGCTTGGGCTGGCTTGTGGGGATGCGGCTGTTTCGTCTGGACCGGCCACAGCTTGGGGCGGTGGTCCTCTGCACCGGCTTCTGCTCGGCCGCTTTCCTCGGTATCCCGTTGGTGGAGATCGTCTATCCCCACCTCGCCTTGCAGGAAAGCGTGTTGATCGCCGAACTGGGCGTCGGTCTGCCGCTGTTCCTGCTCGGACCTCTGGTTGCGGCCTACTACGGCGGTGGCGCGGGCTTCTCGATGCGCGCACATCTCGTGTCTTATCTGCGTTCGCCGATTTTCTTGTCCATCGTGAGCGGGTTGTTGTGGGGCAACCTCGGTCTGCCGCGGGGCGGCAATCTGGCCCTTGATACGCTGTTCCTGACGATCGGTCACCTGGAGTCCGCGCTGATTCCGCTGGTCGGTCTCGCCATCGGGCTTATGTTGCGGCCGATGCCGATCGCCCGCATCGCACCGCTTGTCGCCTTCGTCGGCGTCGCCCAACTCGCGCTGCAACCCCTGCTGTTGGCCGGCGCGGCGCGGCTGATGGAGCTGCCGGCGTCGCAGTCCGAATCCCTGATCCTGCAGGCGGCGGCCCCGGTCGCGACCTTGCCCGCGATCTTCTGCCGCGAATACGACTGCGACGGCGAGCTGGCCGCCGGCCTCGTTCTCTTCACGACCCTGCTGTCGCTGATCAGCATCCCGCTGGTGGTGGGCACGCTCGGCTGAGCCGTTCGCATCCTCTCAGGATGCTTCCATCTCGCGCTCCAAGCGCCGTGTGACGTCACCGGGCGACCCCGTGCGGCGGGCGAGCAGGTCATAGGCGACCGGGACCACGAACAGGGTAAAGAGCGTAGCCGCGAGGACGCCCGCAAGGATGACGATACCGATGACCGTGCGCGTCTCGGCGCCCGCGCCGCCCGACAGAAGCAGCGGGAACGAGCCGGCGGCGGTGGTGACGCCCGTCATGACGATGGGGCGCAGACGCACGTCGGCCGCTTCCAGTAGGGCCTCGCGAAATTCTTTGCCTTGGTCGCGCAGCTGGTTGGCGAATTCCACGATCAGGATGCCGTTTTTGGCCGCGAGTCCGACCAGCATGATCAGCCCGATCTGACTGTAGATGTTGAGCGTTTGTCCGGTCAGCCACAGGGCAAGGAGCGCGCCGGCCATTGCCAGCGGGACCGTCAGCATGATGACGAACGGGTGTATCCAGCTCTCGAACTGCGCGGCCAGAACCAGAAAGACGACCAGCAGGCCCAGAACGAAGACGAAGAGGATGTCTTGGTTGCTGGTCCTGAAGTCGCGGCTCTGTCCCTTGAAGTCGATCCGGGCCTGGTCGGGCAGGTGCTCGGCGACCTTGGCCTCCAGGTCGCTCAGCGCATCGCCGAGCGCCAGTCCGGAATCCAGGTTGGCCTCGATGGTGATGGCGCGCAGCCGATTGTAGCGGTTCAGGCTTTGTGAGTCGGCGGACTCGATGACGCTGACCAGATTGGACAGAGGGATCAGCTCGCCGCTGCGGTCGGAGCGCACATAGAGGTTCTCCAGGCTCGCCGGGGTGCGTTGCTCGTTGCGCTCGCCTTCGAGGATGACGTCGTATTCCTCCCCGGCATCCAGGTAGGTCGTCACCTTGCGCGAGCCGAGCATGGTCTCGAGCGTGCGCCCGATGTTGCCGACCGTCACCCCGAGATCGGCCGCGCGATCGTAGTCGATCTCGACCTTGAGCTGCGGCTTGGTCTCCTTGTAGTCCCAGTCGATACCGACCAGGCCCGGGTTGTCCTTTTCGATCGCCTCCAGCAGCAGGTCGCGCCATTGGGCGAGCTCCTCGTAGGTGCCGCCGCCGATGACGAACTGGACCGGCTTCTGGATGCGCGCACCGAACCCCTGACGCATGACCGGAACGGCGGTGACGCCGGGCAGGTCGGCGAGCTTTGCTCGCACCTCGTCCATGATGACCCAGCCGGAACGACGCTTGCCGAAGTCGTTCAGGACCATCACCGCCACGCCGGTGTTGAAGAGCGCGGTGCTGGAGAAGGTCCGCGGCGCGCGCACCAGCAGCCGGATCGCCTCGCCGGACTCGGTGTAGGGCATGAGGCGGCGCTCGATCTCGTCCATGTAGTCGCTCATGTACTGGTAGGACGCGCCCTCGGGTCCGTTGATCAGCACGAAAAAGGCGCCGCGGTCCTCCTTGGGGGCATACTCCTGCGGGATCTGCTCGAACAGCCAGACCGCCGCGCCGAGCGTCCCGATGAAGATCACGACCATGATCCAAGGCCGGCGCAGCAGGACGCGCAGCACTACGGCGTAGCCGCGGCGAACCCATTGAAAGACCCAGTCGACCCCGTGGGTCAGGGATGCACGTCGGTGCGACTGCGGCAGGATCTGCGAGGCGAGCATGGGCGACAGCGACAGGGCGACGAAGGACGAAAAGGCCACCGCCGCGGCCATGGTGAGCGCGAACTCGGCGAAGAGTCGCCCGACATCGCCCTGCAGGAAGGCGATGGGCACGAAGACGGCGATCAGAACGACGGTCGTCGCCACGACGGCGAAGGCGACCTGACGGGTGCCGCGGTAGGCGGCGACCAGTCGCGTTTCGCCGTACTGCTCCATCCGGCGATGGATGTTTTCCAGCACCACGATGGCGTCGTCCACGACCAGTCCGATCGCCAGGACCAGCGCCAGCAGGGTGAGGATATTGACCGAGAAGCCGAGCCAGAGCAGAACGGTGAAGGTCGCCACGATCGAGACCGGAACGGTGACGGCCGGCACCAGCGTGGCCCGCACGCTGCCCAGGAACAGGAAGATCACCAGGATGACCAGGCCGATGGCGATCGCGAGTGTCTTGTAGACCTCCTTGACGGCGTCCTTGACGAAGATCGAGGAGTCGAAGCTCTGTTTGATCTCCATGCCTTCGGGCAGGGTCGCGTTGATGCGGGCGGCCTCCGCCTTGGCCGCGTCCGCCACGGCGACCGTATTCGCGGTGGATTGCTTCACCACGCCGATCCCGACCATGGGCACGCCGTTGCCGCGGAAGAAGGTCCGATTCTCCTCGGTTCCGCGCTCGACCCGTGCCACATCGCCGAGACGCACCAGGTGTCCGTCGGTCCCGCGCGCAAGCACCAGGCGGGCGAAGTCGTCCGGGTCGTTGAAGGTGCGGTTCATGCGCACGCTGAATTGACGCTCGACCGATTCGATGCTGCCGGCCGGCAGCTCCAGGTTCTCGGCGCGCAGTGCGGCCTCGACATCCGCCACCGTCAAGGCGCGTGCGGCCAGCTCGTTGCGGTCCAGCCAGACGCGCATCGCGTAGACCTGACTGCCCCCGATCTGGATGCGTGCCACGCCGTCGATGACCGAGAAGCGATCCACGAGATAGCGCGTGGCATAGTCGGTCAGCTCCGGAACGCTCATGCGGTCGCTGACCAGATTCAGCCACATGATGACATCTTCGTTGCTGTCGACCTTGCGGATGTTGGGCGGCTCCGCCTCTGCCGGGAGCTGATCGAGCACGGCCGAGACGCGATCGCGCACGTCGTTGGCGGCCCCGTCGATGTCGCGGTCGATATTGAACTGGACGGTGATGGCCGAACGGCCGTCCTCGCTGACGGATTCAACCGTGCGGATGCCCTCGACCCCGGCGATGCGGTCCTCGATCAGCTGGGTGATCCGCGTCTCGACGACGTTGGCGGCGGCACCGGGATAGACGGTCTCGATCGAGACGACCGGCGGGTCGATGTCGGGATATTCGCGCAGCGGGAGCCGGTCGAAGGCGACCAGCCCGAAGGCGACCAGCAGGAGCGACAGGACGGTGGCGAGGACAGGGCGGGTAACCGAGATGTCCGACAGGATCATGTGGACGGTTCCTGTGCCGCCGTCGGATCGATCGGGTCGTCAGCCGTACTCTGGATCTCGATCGGCTGTCCCGGCCGAGCCTTGAGGTGGCCGTGCACGATGACGCGATCACCTTCCGCGAGCCCCTCGCGCACCTCGACCAGTCCCGGTTTGCGTGTCCCGATCCGGACCTGACGGCGCTCCGAGGTGAGACCCTTCTCGCCCTCTACCACGACCTGAACGAAGTGATCCTGGCCCTGGTGCAGGATCGCGGCCTCCGGGACGACCAGTCCGTCGTGCGGGTCGACCAGCAGCACGACCTGCACCAGCAAGCCCGGCTTAAGGGTGCGCTCCGGGTTGGGGATGATCGCGCGGACCTGAATGGATCGGGTGACCGGGTCGACGCGACTGTCGACCCCCCGCACCACCCCCTCGAAAACCCGATCGCCGTAAGCCTGTGCGCGCGCCTCGATCCGCAGCCCCGGTTCGAGATCCTTCATGAAGATGCTCGGGACCGTGAAATCCAGCTTCATGACGCTGTCGTCGTCGAGCGTGGTGATGGTATCGGCGGGCTCGACCAGGGTACCGCGGCTGACGTTGCGCAGACCCAGCACGCCGTCGAAGGGTGCCTTGATCAGCCGGTCCGACAGACGCGACTCGATCGCGACCAGGACGGCGCGGGCCGTGTCGAGGTCACGCTTGCGCTCGTCGAGGAGCGATTCGGATGCGGCGCGCTGGGCGACCAATGCCTTGACCCGCTCGTATTGACGCTCGGCCTCGTCGACCCGGACCTGCGCCTCGTCGAGGAGCGCATGCTGCTCGACACTGGTCAGCTCGACGAGGATGTCGCCCTCCTTGACCCGCTGGCCGTCGTCGAAATGGATCGCCGAGATGGTCTCGGTGACATTCGAGGTGATGTTGACCGATTCGTTGGCCTTCAGGGTTCCGAGCGCCTCGACACGCTCGGCCAGCGGCATCGATCGGACCTCCGCTGCCAGGACGGCGACGGCATGGGCGGAGCTCGTCGCCGTCAGTGATGCGGCGACGACGAGCGGGACAGATGTCATCAGGCGGGTGATGGCTCGTAAGGAGGGCATGCATCGGATCCATGTTGTCGGGCGGGCGCTCGGCGGACTCACGCGCCCATGCCGGCTCCACGTGCATCGGCTCGTCGGAGATCCGACGTCACGGGTCGTTGGAATTGGGGTCACCGAGACGCGACGATCAGGGGAGCCGGGCCCGTGCGTCGGCAACCAAGCCTCAGGCATCCGGATCTCAGCAGAGCGCAGACCTTGCCTGGCCCTTCATCTTGTTGACGATGGCGTAAACACCGACATGTCGGTTGGGGCTCAGGTGCTCTTGGAGCCGGAGAGCCTCGAACAGTTCCTCGACATCCAGTGCCTCGATCTCCTCGGGACGTTTTCCGGAGAAGAGTCCGACCAGCAGGGCGACGACGCCTTTGATGATCGCGGTGTCGCAATCGCCCCTGAAGGTCAGATATCCGGGTTGGTCCGGCATGGGGTGTGCCGCCGTGTGCACCAGACTCATGCACTCGACGACACGGTTCCGGTCGGTCTTGTCCTCGGGCGGCATCGGCGCTAAGCGCTCGCCGATCTCGACCAGATACTGATAGCGCTCGTCCCAGTCGCCGAGAAGCTCGAAGTTCTCAAGGATCTCGGTCATTTCGTCGTTGAGCATGGATGCGGACTATTCCAAGTTGAGACTGAAGGGTTCAAACCAAGCTCCGAGCGAGACCGGCTGCTCGACTTCGGTCGTCCGTATTGCATCGACCGGGGAGTACTTCGATGCCGTTGATCCGCGAAGCCTCACACCCTGAACCGCGTCGACGCCGCTGCAGCAGATTGAAGGGTGCCGATCCGAGGCAACGTGAAAACATCCCGTGTCGTCCCGGACGCGATTCAGACGCTGAAGGACTCCCCACACCCGCAGGTATCCTTCACCTTGGGGTTGCGGAACTCGAAGCCCTGGTTGAGCAGGCTGGACCGGACAAAGTCGATCTCCATCCCGTCGATCCTCCCGAGACTGTCTTCATCGACGACGACCTTCACACCGTGACTCTCGAAGACCTGATCGGCCGGATCGACCGCGTCCGCATAATCGACATCGTAAGCGAAGCCGGTACAGCCGCTCTTGCGCGTGCCCACACGCAAGCCCAAGCCGTGTCCACGCTTGCTGAGCATGCCGGCGACGTGTTTCGCCGCCGCTTCGGTCAGTGTGACTGCCATTGGTGTTGCCTCTTTATCATTGGCGACTCGATAACCTTGCAAGCTAAGCTCGGATCAGGGTTTTTCAACCCCGCTCACACGTTGGAGCCCAGCCTCTCGGCGACGACCGACGGGCGAGCTTTCCCCGGCGGACACGGTTCAGTGGCGATGCTCAGCAGCATCCACGCTTGCCGCGGCGGCCATATCCAGCAGACCACGCATCAGTGCGGCCCGGTCGCCCGTCGGGAGTGTCTCGATCAAGGCTTGCTTGTCCTCCGGGCTCAGCGGCAGATGGGCGCACAGAAGATTGGTCAGGTCCTTGTCCGCCATCTGCTCGACGTCCTCCCAGGGGACCTCGACGCCGCGCAAGGCACAATAGGCCTTCAGCGAGGTCAGGAACCCCTTGCGATCCGCGATCGGGGTATCGCTCTCTTGATAGTCCGCGGCGAAGCGCTCCCAGTCCGCTCGGACGCGACGATAGCCGCGCTCCTCGGCGATCTCGCTGATCACCTGAAAGCGGCACACCCCGGTGAGGACCAGCACGATCCTGCCGTCGGTCGTCTCGCTGTAGGAGGTGATTCGACCCGCGCAGCCGATGCGGTGGATCTCCGGGACCTCGTCGGTCATGGTCTCGCTGGTGGGCTGGATCATGCCGATCAGGTGGTTCGCTGCCAAGGCATCCGAGACCATCTTGAGGTAGCGCGGCTCGAAGATGTTGAGCGGCAATTGGACGCCGGGCATCACCACGGCCCCCGGCAGAGGAAAGATCGGGAGGTCGGCGGGAAGGTCGGTGAACTTCGGAAAAAACGGGGTGCGGGTCATCGGCTGCTCCAACGCCTCAACCCGCTGGAGGGCTCGGCGATGCGGTTGATCGATTGCGACGTCTTTCGGGTAGATGGGGCGTCCGTCGCGCTTCCCTAGACGGGCGTCGCCTCAACCCGCAAAATCCTTGCCGCCGGGATCCTGCGGGGCGGCCTGCTCATCGAGGCGGGCTAGGCCCCGAGCCGATGGCAACCGCGATCGGAGGCCAATCCGCTCCGATCCTGTGCACGAGATCAATCAACCCGAAGACGGGGAGGCCGTATGACAACCAAAGACGATCTCAAGGCCCGCGAGGCCAACGCCAAGACCGCGGCCGATCTGGCGGCTGTCGCGCGCGACGCCGCGGCACTGGACGCGGATTACGCCAAGGCCGTTCTGGAACGGGCCGAGATGCAATGCCAAATGCCGGCGGACTATCTCGCGACGGCCGAGGCGTCCATCGCCGTCGGACTCGCCGATTATGCCCGAGATCTCTACGCACAAGCAGAGGATCTCTGTTTCGACGCCATGGAGAAGGCTGCCCTGGGTGCCAGTCTGGCACGGACCGGGCTCGATCCCGACAAGGGTCGCGCCTTGCTCGAAGAAGCCGCCGGGGAGGCCAAGCAGCTGAGCGAGTTTCTGGCGCTGTCCGGATTCGCCAAGGAGGCGCTGGGTGACGAGGCATTGGCCGCGACCCTGCTCGCCAAGGTCGAGGAGCGGGCGAAGACGCTCGCCGACTATTTGAATCTGGCCAAGACACTCGCCGCCGAAGGCAATCCCGACGCCGCCCGCGCTTTCTACAAGAAGGCCGAGCGTCACCTCGACGGCATGGAAGACCGGGTGGCCTACGCGAAGGGTTTCATCGAGAGCTTCGACGACGCGGCAGCCGCGCGCAAGGTCCTCGAGGATGCCGAGACCGACTGCCAATTCCCAAAAGACTTCGCTGCACTCGCGGCCGGATTTCAGACCGTGCTCAACGATGGCGACAAGGTCGCCGAGCTGATGGAGCAGGCCGCCGAGTTCGCCATGAGCGGGGAGGAGAACCGCGATCTCGGCATCGCCTATTGGGAGCTGATGGGCGATCGCGACAAGTCGGTCGACGCCTTCGGCAAGGCGCTCTCGGATCTCAACGACAAGGCCCAATTGCTTGAGCTCGGCGGCTTTATCGCCTCAAAGGTCGGTGCTGCGGACCTGGCCAAGCGCTTCTATGCCAAGGCCGAGCAGAAGATGACCTCTGCGGGCGAGCGTCTGAAGCTGGCCGAGGCGGTGATCAAAGACACGGGCGACAAGGCCTATGCCGCCGAGGTCTACGGGCGCGCCGCCGACTCTCTGACCCAGCCGAACGATCTCATGGCCGTCGCGGCGGATGTCGCAGACCGGCTCGGCGATACGGCCAAGTCGGCGGCCATCTATCATAAGGCGATGGCCGGGATGACCGACCTGGGTCAGCACCTGAAGCTCCTGGAGGCGGTCGACGCCAAGCTCGGAGACAAAGACTTTGCCCGCGAGATCCTGGCCAAGGCCGGCGAGCTGGCGTCCGGAACACCCGCCTATCTGGATCTTGCCAAGCGTGCCGTCGCCGTCCTCGCGGATCAGGCTCTCGCACGCGAGCTTCTGCAGACCGCCGAGGAGCAGGTCACGTCGGTCGGGGAGATGAAGAACGTCGTGGCGGCGGTCAAGGCGCACTTCGCCGAGGACACGAGCTGGATCGCCGTCGTCGAGGCGAAGCAGGTCAAACGCGAGGCGAATCAGGCCAAGTACGCGGTCTTCCAGGAGCGCGAGAAGGGTGCGGACAGCGCGGTCAAGACGCTCAAGCTGGCCGACGCCGTGATGGCCGAGCTGGATGATCGCTTCTACGCGCAGAAGCTCTTGATCGATGCCCAGAGCAAGCTGGACGAGGAGGGCTGGGATTTCTCCAAGGCACGCAAGCTGGTCGAGGGCGTCGGCCGGCACCTAGGCGATACCGAGTGGGCGACCCGTCTGCTCAAGGACGCCGCGGCGCGCGTCCAAGGCTTCGCGAGCCTCAGCCTGGTTGCGGATGCCGCCGCCGAGCTGATTCCGGACCGCGAGCAGGCCAAGACCTTGGTCCGGGATCTGTTGGCGGGATGGGAGCAGCGTCTTGCCGAGCTGCCCGGCAAGACGCCCTATGACTTCAGCAAGCTGGCCCTGGTCAAAGGGTGTCTGTTGAGCGACCAGGCGGCCGCCGCGGCGACCTTGTCGCAAGCCGTTGAGGAGGCCGAGCGGCAGGGCGCAGGTCATTTCGTCTACGCCGAGCTGGCGCGTGCAGCGCGCGAGCTGGGGCTTGCCGATCAGGCGGCGGTCCTGATCGAAAAGGCCGGTTCGCGCTGCGACTCCGCGCGCGCGGCGCGACAGCTTGCCAACCGCCTGTTGGAGGCCGGGTTCGGGCGGGACGAGGTGCGAGCCCTCTACGCGGGACTCAAGTCGAGAATCAACGGGACGGCCGAGCGACTCGACTGGGCCGACGGGATCATCGACCTGTTCGGGGACCGCGCTTGGGCCGGGCAAGAGCTCGCCGAGCTCGAGGCGAGCGTGCAGGGCGAGGAGGCTCGGGCGGTGCAGGGGCAGCGGCGTCGGCGCGTGGAGCATGCCCTGTAAACCGCGTCCGGCGCCCCAAACATGGTCGTGAGTAGGGGCGAGCGGTTGTGCGGACCAACGGGCGCTGCAGTCGACGCGGTTTAGATGGTCGGGTCTTTTCTGATTCTAAACCGCGTCCCTGAGGTTAAGTGGACGCCCGACAGATCGAAATATTTGAGCCCGAAGCTCATCTAGCCAACTCCTTAATCCGCTGCTTGCAGCGAACGAGACCGGGCTGGCCGAATCGGCGTTTCAGTCGCTCGATCCATGGAGCTTCGAAGAGATCATGGGCGATCGTTTCTGACCGAGTGCGAACGACACGGCATGAACCACCGGGGGTGACCCCATCGCGACCGAAGGATCGGATATGCCCTACAACGAGCCCGAGACCCGCTTCTATCTGATCGACCCCAAGCTGCGCGCCAAGGGTTACGACGACCCCACGCGCCTCAGACTCGAGACGCCCGCCCCGGTCGACATCGAAGGCCCCAAGGGGCGTCGGCGCAAGGGGCCGGGGCGCACCGACTATCTGATCTGCATCGAGATCGGCGCCATGCCCGCGCCGCTTCCGGTCGGATTGATCGAGGCCAAGCGGGAGACCGCCGATCCCTTGAGCGGGATGGAGCAAGGCAAGGGCTACGGAGACTGCCGTCGGTTCAGCATCCATTACGTCTTCGCCACCAACGGACACCGCTACGGCGAGTTCGACAAGATCAGCGGCCTCACGACAGGCCCGCACGACTTCGATCTCTTCCCCACCCACGCTGAGCTGGCCGAGCGCTATGCCCGCGACACCGGCATCGATCTGAGCGAGCCTGCCGCAAATCTCCTCTTCACGTCCGACAGCCCGGCCTACGCCGAGAACCCCCGTTACTATCAGAGCGCCGCCATCCGCGCCGTCATCGCCAAGATCCTGCACTGCGAGCGCGACGGACTGCCCGCACGCGCCCTGTTGGTCCTGGCCACCGGGTCCGGCAAGACCATCGTCGCCGCCAATCTACTTCATCGACTGAATCAGGCCGGACGGCTTGCCAAGCCCGCGCTCTTCCTCTGCGATCGCGACGAGCTCCGCCAGCAGGCCCTCGGCAAGCTGCGTAACGTCTTCAAGGACAGCGCACGGATCGTCACCTCCGATCGCGGCGAGAACAGCGCCCGCAACGCACGGATCCAGATCGCGACCTATCAGACGCTCGGCCTCGACGACGACGCCAAGGATGTCGCCAGTTTCCTGACCCGACACTATCCGGAGCCCAACAGCTTCAGCGTCATCATCATCGACGAATGTCATCGCTCCGCCTGGAACCGCTGGCGCGTGGTCTTGGAGCGCAACCCGGACGCCATCCAGATCGGGCTCACCGCCACCCCGCGCCAGTTGCGCGAACCCAAGCGCCAGCGCCGCGAGGATCAAGACATCACCGCCAACAACCTCGCTTATTTCGGCCCGCCGGTCTACGAATACGACCTGATCCAGGCGCAGGAGGACGGCTATCTGGCCGCCTGCGAGATCGTGCGCCGCGCGGTCAGCCTGGACGGGGAGACCTTCACGGACGCCGAGGTGGTTCTCAAGAAGGGCGTCGACATCCGCACCGGCAAACGGGTGAAGCGCGACGCGCTGAAGCCCAAATACGACGCCACCCGCTTCGACAACGATCTGGTGATCCCCGAGCGGATCGCGGCCATGTGCAAGGACCTCTTCGAGCAGCTCTGCGCGAACGGCGGCCCGGAGCAAAAGGTGATCGTCTTCTGCACCCGCGACCTGCACGCCGACCGGGTCGCCATGCAGCTCAACAACGCTATGCGGAGTGGTGCAAGGCGCACGAGCAGCCCCCCAAGGACCGCTATGCCTTCAAATGCACCGAGCAAGGCGGGTCCGAGCTGATCGAGACCTTCCGCGGCTCGGGTCAGCGCTGCTTCATCGCCTGCACCGTCGATCTGCTCGCTACCGGTGTCGATATCGAGCGCCTCAATGCCGTGTGTTTCTTCCGTTATCTCGACTCGGCCATCCTCTTCTATCAGATGGTCGGGCGCGGCACCCGCATCCACGAGGACACCGCCAAATACAAGTTCTGGCTCTATGACTACACCGGAGTAACCAGCCTCTTCGGCACCGATTTCATCACTGCCGATCCGACACGACGCTCCAAGGGCACCGGCAACGGCGACGGGGAAGGCAATGGCGGCAAGAACGACCCCGCGCTCGTGGTCGAGATGCCGCTCGGCGAGAAGGAAGCGAAGCGTCTGCACATCGCCGACGAAGGACGCCTGGTCCCGATCCTGCGAAACGGCCGCCAAACCCTCATCACGCTGGACGAATACCGCGCCGAGCTCGCCGAGCGTCTGCGCCGCGAGACGGGAGACATGGAAGGATTCCGCTCGATCTGGGTCGAGCAGCGCGAGCGTGCCGGCCTGATCCAGCACCTGCGCGACGGCCAGGCCGATCCAGAGCGCCTGCGCGAGCTTGAGCAATGCCATGACCTGGACCTCTTCGATCTGCTGGCCCATCACGGCTTCGCCGCCTCGCCCCTCACGCGACGCGAGCGCGCCGACGGCTATCTGATCGAATCCGCACCCTGGCTGGACAGCCTCGATCCGGACGCGGCCCAAGTCCTGCGAGGGTTCGGACAGCAGTTCGCCATTGGCGGCACCGAGGCGTTGGAGAGCCCCAGCCTTTGGGATGTGCCCGAGATCCAGCGTGCAGGCGGGTTTTACGTCCTGAGTCGGCTCGACCGACCGCCGGCGGAGGTGATGCGTGAGGCGAAGGGTAGGTTGTTTTCGGTATGAAGATGGTCCCGCTGGGAACGCTTGCCGACGTGCAACTCGGAAAGATGCTCTCCCCGAAGTCCAAGACGGGCACGTCGCCGTTTCCTTACCTGCGTAACCAGGACGTGCAATGGGGGCGGATCAACGTGACGGGTCTCCCGACAATGGACTTTTCCGACAAGGAACGGGCTAAATTCGAGCTGCGTCCCGGCGATCTACTCGTGTGCGAAGGCGGCGAACCAGGGCGTTGCGCGGTCTGGTAAGGCGAGATCGAGCCCTGCTATTTTCAGAAGGCGCTGCATCGAATCAGACCGAACGCAGGCCAGATCGACACGGAATTCCTCATGTATTGCCTCCGTCACCAGGCGGCGACCGGCGCGTTCGAGCACCAGAACGCGAAGACGACAATCGCTCATTTGCAGCTGACTCGGCTGCTGAATGTTTTGGTACCGGAGATTTCGGTAGAAGAGCAGCGGCGTATCGTCAAGCGGCTTAAGGCACAAATCACCGCCGCTGAGGACGCACGCGTCGCGTCTATTAGCCAGATGGCGGACGCGCTGAAGCTGTCCGAGTCGCTTCACCGACAAGCGTTTTGCGGCATCGTCCCAATTTCCACCGTGTCAGATCACACTGATACCCCTCACGGATGGCGATGGAGTCCGATCAATAGCCTCGCCAGCCTCGAAAGCGGCCACACCCCCAGTCGCTCGCGCCCGGACTGGTGGGGCGGCGATGTCTCCTGGATCTCCCTAACCGAGATCCGCCTCCTGGACGGACGCTGGACCGAGGAGACCCGCATCAAGACCAACCCGGACGGGATTGCGCACTCGGCGGCTCGAATCCTGCCGCGTGGGACCGTCTGCCTCTCCCGCACGGCCTCCGTCGGATTCGTCACCATCATGGCGAAGCCGATGGCGACCAGTCAGGACTTCGCCAACTGGGTCTGCGGCGATGAGTTGGACCCGGAGTTTCTGATGTACGCCTTGATCTGCTCGCGCGAGCAACTGAGATCCTTGGCGACCGGAGCCACCCACAAGACCATCTACATGCCGACCCTGGAGCAGTTCCGGATCTGCGCGCCGCCGCGCCCGGAGCAGGAACGGATCGTTCGCCGACTCCGGGACCAACTCGCAACAGCGGAGTCCGCCCGCGTCGCCGCCGAGGCCCAGCTCAAGGAGATCCAGCGCCTGCCCGAGCGCATCCTCGCGACGGCTTTCGGGGAAGGCGAGCGCTCGGCCTGAGTCCGGCCGGCGGATCGCATGAAGACAGTCATCGCCGGTAGCGGCGGCCGTCCGCCTTCCCGATTGTCTCGTCGCGGTGCTTGATATACCATCGCGCCCCTGTATATCCACGCAAGGTCTCGGCGTCCATGCAAATCTCCAAATGGGGCAACAGTCTCGCCGTGCGTCTACCCGCGGCGGTGATCGAGGCGCTGGCGCTCAAGGAGGGCGACGACATCGAGATCGTCGTCGCCGACGAGCGCCGTTTCGAGGTCCGACGCAAGCCGACCCGAACCGAGCTGATCGAGCGCTTGCGGGCCTATCGCGGGCGACTCCCGGCGGACTTTCGCTTCGATCGGCTCGACAGCCACGAGGACCGCGGGTGACGACGGAGACCGACTTTTTCGACACCAATGTCGTTCTCTATCTGCTGAGCGAGGACGAGGCTAAGGCGAACCGGGCCGAGGCTCTCCTCGCGGCCGGAGGAACGATCAGCGTGCAGGTGTTGAATGAATTCGTCAGCGTCGCCCGCCGCAAGCTCGGATGCGATTGGGCTGAGGTTCGGGACATCCTCGACACCATCCGCGCCCTGTGCCCGGTGCAGCCTCTGACGGTCGAGGTCCATGCGCTGGGTCTGCGGCTTGCCGAGCGCTACGGTCTCCCGATCTACGATGCCATGATTGCCGCCAGCGCACTGGATTGCGGCTGCACGACCCTCTGGTCGGAGGACTTCCAGGACGGCCAGATCCTCGACGGACGGCTGCGCGTCCGTAACCCTTTCGTCACCAGCCCGGGGCGTGCCTAAGCCATGTCCCGACCAACTCAGCCCACACCGGCCCGCAAAAAGACCGCTCCTCGATCCATCCAATCACTGGGCTCGCTGTCCGCCTTCGTCAAAGGCGTCTGCGATGTCATGCGGCGCTCCAATTGCGCGAGCGCGTTGCAGTACGTCCCGGAGCTGACCTGGATCCTCTTTCTGCGCATCCTCGACGCGCAGGAGGAGCGCGAGAGGATGGCCGCCGAGATCCAGGGCCGGGATTTCACACCGGCCTTGGTCTCGCCGTATCGCTGGCAGGACTGGGCGGCGCCCTATTCCGACGCGCCGGATCATCCGCTGACCTCGGACGGGCGTCCGCAGGGTTGGAAACGTCGGGAGCTGTTTGCACTGGGCGACGGGCGCCTGCTCAACTTCATCAACAAGTCTCTGCTCCCCCACCTGCATCGACTCGATCTCAGTTTGGACGGCACCCCGAACCCGTCCGCAAGCCGGAAGCAGCGGATCCTGGGTCGCATCATGACCGCGGTCGAGCGCGTGCGAGTGGACTCCGAGACCAACCTCGCCGATATCCTCGACCGGGTGCATCGTCTGAGCATCGGGCATATCGACGACACCCACTTCTTCACGCTCTCGCAGGTCTACGAGGATCTGCTGCTGAAGATGGGCGAGAAGAACTCGGACGGCGGCCAGTTCTTCACCCCGCGCGAGGTGATCCGAGCCATGGTGCTCACCCTCGATCCGGCACCGGGCGAAACGGTCTACGACCCTTGTTGCGGCACCGGCGGATTTCTCGCCGAGGCATTCGGCCACATGGCGCGCAAGCTCGGCGACGCGCCCGCCGCCACCGCGATCGAGCGGCTGAAGCACGACACCTTCTTCGGTCGCGAGAAGGAGAACCTGGTCTTTCCCATCGCCTTGGCCAACCTGGTGCTGCACGGCATCGACCAGCCGAACCTCTGGCACGGCAACACCCTGACCGCAACACCGACCTATGCGGGCCTGTTTGGCGCCGCGCCCGGGCGCTTTCAGGTGATCTTCACCAATCCGCCGTTCGGCGGCAAAGAGGGCGACGACGCCCAGCACCGCTTCCCCTTTCGGACCGGCGCCACTCAGGTGCTGTTTCTCCAGCAGATCATGACCGAGCTGGCGGAGGATGGCCGCTGCGGAGTCGTGCTCGATGACGACCAGCTCCCCGACAGTTTGCTCCGGCTTCTCGCGGAAGGCGTGGCCGAATCGACCGAGGATAGCGAAGCGATCGACACAACGCCGATGACGGCGGCCGACGCGGCACGGAGCCAGCCCTTCCCCACCTTTGCACGGCTGCTTGCCTTCCGCGGAACGGCGGACAGCGAGAGCCCCTTGTCCTGGACGCTCGACATCGCGGCCCGACGGGAGAAGGCGCGGGAGGACATGGCGCCGCATCTCAAGGAGGCCGCACGCCAGAAGGCTCTCGCCATCACCATTCGGAGCGAGCTTGCCGTGCTGCGGCGAGCCAAGGCGCCAAACGAGAAGATCGACCCAATCCTGAGCCGACTCTCGGCTGCGGAGCGCGCCGCGCGCGAGGCCCAGGCCAAAGCGGATGCGATCGACGCAGCCGTCTTCGATCTCAAGGCCGTCAACCCACGCGCACGATCGGATCGCGACAACCGCACCCCCGAGGAAGTCTTGACGGCGATCGCGGTTCATCAGCGCACCATCGACCTCGCCTTGAAGCGACTGGGCCGTCTGCTTGAAGCGGACCGGCTGCAAGGGGATCCCGAACCCGAGGCGCGATCATGCGCGCCGGACTTTCGCCCGGAACCCGAGCAATTCGAGCTGCTGCCGCAGGACTGAAAGGATACCGATCATGTCATCGATCCAGTCACTTCAAGGAATCGCGCTGATCATCGCGATGGTGCTGATACCCATGCTGATCGTCGTTCTGATCTTGACCGCCTGGAAGCGGTTCGTGCGCAACCGGAATCGGCGTTCGCCTCTGACCTCGGAGCTCCTCAGAACCCCTGGCTTCGGGCTACGGCAACGCATCGAAGATCTCACGCTCGATATGCACGGAGATCTGATGGTTGTCTCCTGGGTTCCTTTGCTCTTCTGGGCGACCTACCAGGTGCAATCGAGCGCGGATCCATCAGTGAGCCCTTGGATCCCATGGGTGTACGCCGGGATTGCCGTCGCCTTTGTCGCTTATCAGACCCTGAAGATCGTTCGACAGGCCGAAAAACGGCAGAAATACGCCGAAGGACTCGATGGCGAGCTGGCAACGGCTCAACTCCTCGAGCCGATCATCGCCGGTGGCGGGCGCGTCCTGCACGATATCCAGGCCCCCGGGTTCAACATCGACCATGTGGTCGTCGCCCCCGGCGGCGTTTTTTCAGTCGAGACCAAGCACCGACTCAAGTCCACCCGGGGAAAACCGGCCGAACAGACCCGAGTGGTCTTCGACGGAACAGCCCTGGCTTTCCCCGGTTGGACGGATGTGAAAACAGCCGAGCAGGCACGCGCCCAAGGACGCTGGCTGTCCGAGCGACTGACCAAATCCGCCGGACTCCCCGTCTCTGCGCGGCCGGTGATCGCTCTGCCCGGCTGGTATGTCACGGTGACGAGGCCGAGCGATGTTGTTGCGATCAATCCCAAGACTTGCAGCTTCATGTTGAAGCCGCGCAACGGCGAGCCTGCATTGACGGCGGATTCGATCCAGCGCATCGCGTTTCAGGTCGAGCAGCTATGCCGCATGCCGGATCCGAGTACCCCTCGAAGAACAATCGATGATCGGCAGACTCTGCGGTAATTCACCGATTGTAAGGTCGCTCGCTTCCTCTCCCGTGAAATGTCCCGCATCCGCTGTCGATCGCTGCCACGGCTCTCGCCGCCATCTCAATCCAGCCGCTTCTTGAATCGCAGCGAGGCGATCAGCAGCCCGACCAACATAAAGCCGAGCAGCCAGAGGGTATCTCCGGCGATCTGTGTCGGACCGGCATCGCGCAGCATCACGGCGCGGATGGCGCGCATGAAGTGGGTGGCCGGCAGCACCTCGGCGATGTATTGGGCCGGTACCGGCATGCCCTCGTAAGGGAACATGAAGCCCGACAGCAGGATCGACGGCAACAGGATGAAGACGGTCATCTGCATCGCCTGCAATTGATTGCTTGCGATGGTCGACAGGACCAACCCGAGGGCGAGGCTGGCGCCGATGAAGGCAAGTGTTGCTCCCGCCAAGGCCAGGAGTGAGCCATGCAGAGGCACGCTGAAGATCAGGTGACCGAGCAGCAGGATGATCGCGGTCTGCACGAGACCGATCGCGATGTAAGGAACGATCTTGCCCAGCATCAGCTCGAGCGGGCGCACCGGCGTATTGATCAGCATCTCCATGTTGCCGCGCTCGCTCTCCCGCACGATCGCCGCCGAGGTGAACATCACCATGGTCATGGTCAGGATCACGGCGACCAAGCCGGGCACGATGTTGATCGCGGTGCGCTGCTCCGGGTTGAAGAAGAGTGCCACGGCGAAGGTCGCTGTCGTGCGGTTTGCGGGGGGCCGCAGCAGCTCGGTGAGCGGCATCGCGCCGAGGCCCTTGATGGCGCCGGCGATCATGGTGTCGGATCCGTCGACGATCCACTGCGCCACCGGGCGGCTGGTCTGCTCGTCGGTCGAGGGCGGGGTTGCCAGCCCGGCGCCGACGCTGCCGCTGCGGGCGACGCGTTGGCTCAGATCCGACGGGATGATGAATGCGGCGCGTACCCGGCCGGCGACGATCGCCTCCTGCGCCGCGGTGATGTCGAGCGTGCGCTCGGTGAAGCGCACGACCTGGGTCGCCTCGACCATCTGGGCCAACACCCGGCTGAGGCCTGTGTTGGCCTGATCCACCAGCGCGACAGGGATCTGGCGAACATTGGTGTTGATCGCATAGCCGAACAGCATCAGCTGAATCAGCGGAATCATGATGACCATACCCAGTGTGGTGCGGTCTCGCCGCAGCTGGGTCAGCTCCTTGGACAGGATCGCGAGGATGCGCCGGGCCGATTGCAGCACTGCGCTCATGGCTGGTGGCTCCCGACATGGGTCCCGGTGCTGGTGACGAAGACGTCTTCCAGGCTTGGACGCGCCGGCTCCAGCGCCGTGGGCGTCGGCTGCAGCGGTTGCGCGCGCAGCCAAGCGACCGGGTCGGCGATGCGGTCCGCCACCAACACGCGCAGTCGGCTGCCGAGCTGCGCCGCCGAGATGATCTGCGGCAGCGCCGAAAGCTGCTGCTTGAGTGCGCGCAGGTTCGGCGCCTCCACTTCGACCACCCGGGCACCCATGCCGGCCATCAGCTCGGCCGGGGACCCATCGGCGCGCTTGTGCCCGGATTCCATGATCGCGAGCCGATGACAGCGTTCGGCCTCGTCCATGTAGTGGGTCGAGACCAGGATGCTGGCGCCGGCGTCGACCAGGTCGAACAATCTTTCCCAGAAATCGCGACGGTTCTCGGGGTCGACGGCCGAGGTTGGCTCGTCGAGGAACAACAACGCGGGTTCATGGATGGTCGCTGCGGCCAGCGCCAAGCGTTGCCGCTGGCCGCCGCTCATGCGCCCGGCGCGCCGGCTGCACATCGGCTCCAGCGCATAGGTCGAGAGCAAAGCGGAGATCCGCCGGCGTGCCGCGCGATGCCCGAGCCCATAGATCTCGGCGACGAAACCGAGGTTCTCCACGACCGTGAGGTCATCGTAGAGCGAGAACTTCTGCGTCATGTAACCGATCCGGCGCTTGAGCCGCTCGGCGTCGCGCGGGAGCTGATGGCCGAGCACCGTCACCGTGCCGGCGGATGGTGTGAGCAGCCCGGTCAGCATCCGCAGGGTGGTGGTCTTGCCGCAGCCGTTCGGGCCGAGAAAGCCATAGATGGTGCGCGGATCGACGCTCAGATCCAGTGCATCGACGGCGGTCAGGTCGCCGAACCGGCGCGTCAGCGCGCGCGCCTCGATGACCGGCTCGGTCACGGCATCTCGACCTGTGCCGGCACGCCGTTCGGAAGCTCCGCGGCGCCGTCCGGAAGCTCGACCTCCGCCAGATACATGAGCCTGGCGCGGTCGCTGGCATTCAAGGCGTAGTAGGGGGTGAAGGCCGGGTCGGAGCTGATCCAGCGCACGGTGCCGTCAAAGGTCCGATCCAGCCCGTCGACGTGCACCTTGAGCGTATCGCCCTTGTTGATCTTGACCCGATAGGGCTCGGGGACGTAAACCCGGGCATAGGGCGCCTTGCCGGCGAGGATGATGGCCACGGGGCTGCCGACGGTGACGCGCTCGCCGAGGTTCCAGGGCAGACTGTCGAGCACACCGTCGCGGGTAGCGACGATGCGCAGCTCCGCCAGCAAGGCCTGTTGATAAGCCAACGCGGCCTCGTCCGCATTCAGCTCGGCCTCGGCTTGGGCGATCTGCTCCGGGCGCGTGCCCGCGAGCAATTCGTCGAGGTTCTCCTTGGCCTCGTCCAGTCGTGCGCCGGCGGCATCGCGCAGCGCCCGGGTCCGATCGACCTCGGCCTGGCTGACCGCCTTGCGGGAGATCAGCTCCTGATTGCGCTCGGCGGTGATCTGGGCCTCGCGCAGATCCGCCTCGCGTCCGGCCACCTGCGCCCTGGCCGCCGCGATGTCCTGGCGGCGGGGGCCGTTGCGCAATTGCTGCAGATGCGCCTTGGTCCGGGCGACCTGTGCCTTGGCGCGTTCGACCTCCGCGCGCTGCTGGCTGTCGGAGAGCTGAACCAATAGGGTGCCTGGAGTGACCGGCGAGCCCTCGATCACAGGCAAAGCGACGATCACTTGGGCGACGGTGGCGGTGAGCGCGACGCGATCCCGTTCCAGGGTCCCGAGCGCGAGCGGTCGCTCGGTGTCCGGGCAGCCCGTGATCAGGGCGGCAGCCATGCCGGCGAATAGGATCCTGAGCCTGCACATGCGTCGGACGCCTCTTGAGCATGCGGATGCTGTCGTTGCGACGGGGCGGGTCAAACCGCTCCTGCACCCCGCAGGAGCGAGGCTAGAGTGGCGCTGAGCTCCGGTCAAGCATAAGGCGTGCGGCAAGATCCGCGACGTGCGGGCTTCAGCGCATCGTCGGCGGAATCGGCATCCGCCAATCTTCTTCGTCCCGATGCTGGAAATCCGGCGACCTGGACGCACCATTGCGAGCGAGCCGGCGATCGACGATCGAGCTTGGCAACGCGCCGCCCGACGGTGCGCAGCTCTTCCGCGATAACCCGGGCTCGGCGGTGAGGCATCGAGCGGTTCGGCTGGCCCCGAGCCCCGAGAAGTTGCCGCTTCGGCTGCACGTGTCTATGGAACCCGATCCGTCAACAACCGAGAGCGAGACTCACATGCCCGTTCAATCCGCAGGGACCCACCGGAACGACGCCGTGCGCGCCGATCTGTCGGGCGATTTTCGGCGTGTCCGCGCCCTGACCGAGCAGCTCTGCAAGCCGCTCGCGATCGAAGACTATGTGATCCAGACCCGGATCGAGGCGAGCCCGCCGAAGTGGCATCTGGCCCATGTCTCCTGGTTCTACGAGACCTTCCTGCTGCGGCCGTTTCTGCCCGGCTACAGGGTCTTTCATCCGCGCTTCGAATACCTCTTCAACAGCTATTACGAGCAAACCGGAACCGGCTTCTGGCCGCGACCCGAGCGCGGTCTCCTGTCCCGGCCGACGGTCGCCGAGGTCTACGACTACCGGCATCATGTCGACGAGGCGATGCTCAGGCTTATCAGCGACTGTCCATCGGCCGATTGGCCGACCGTCGCGCAACGTCTGCAGATCGGCCTGCATCACGAGCAGCAGCATCAAGAGCTTCTCGTGACAGACATCAAGCGCAATTTTGCCTACAACCCCTTGCGGCCCGCCTATCGTGATGATCTGTCGCAGGCGCCGCTGTCGGATCCCGATCCGCTGCGCTGGGTCGGTTTCGACGGCGGTCTGGTCGAGATCGGCACGGATTCGGCGGCGTTCGCCTACGACAACGAAGGTCCTCGCCATCGGGTCTTTCTCGCGCCTTTTGCACTCGCCGATCGATCCGTGACCAACGGCGAGTTTCGACAATTCATCGACGACGGGGGTTACCGCGATCCGGCCCTTTGGTTGTCCGACGGTTGGGCGACGGTCCGGCAAGAGGGCTGGCAGTCTCCGCTCTATTGGGAGGAGATCGACGGGGACTGGCAGATCATGACGCTCGGCGGGATGCGACCGCTCAACCCGGCCGAGCCGGTCTGTCACGTCAGCTACTACGAGGCCGACGCCTTTGCGACCTGGGCCGGCAAGCGCCTCCCGACCGAAGCCGAGTGGGAGCATGCCGCGGCGGGTGTTCCCGTCAAGGGCAATTTCGTCGACGACGGGTATCTTCATCCGCGCCCTGCCGTGCGCAGCACCGTGGATCAGGGGGGCGGGCCGATGCAGCTCTTCGGCGATGTCTGGGAGTGGACGGCATCCGCCTACTTGCCGTATCCGGGCTACCGGGCAGCGGCCGGGGCCTTGGGCGAGTACAACGGCAAATTCATGTGCAATCAGATGGTGCTTCGAGGCGGCTCCTGTGCCAGCTCGCAGGATCACCTGCGGGCGACCTATCGCAACTTTTTCTATCCCCAAGAGCGCTGGCAGTTCAAGGGATTTCGACTCGCGGAGACGACACCATGACATACCTCGGCGCCTTGCAACGATCCGAAACCGCGCTGTTTTCGGACGCGACGCCCGACACGGAGCCGGCGATCGGCCGTCGCTCGCTCCAGGCCCCGGGCTCGATCCGGTTCTTCGATTACCGCCCGACCCCGGCGGACGTGCGTGCCGAGGTCTTGGAAGGGCTGCGACGTCCGGCCAAGCGTCTGTCGCCGAAGCTCTTCTACGACCAGCGCGGCTCGCAGCTCTTCGACGCCATCACCGAGCTGCCCGAGTATTACCCGACGCGAACCGAGATCGGAATCCTGCGCGAATACGGCTCCGAGATGGCCGACTTGCTCGGTCGGGACAATGTCCTGATCGAGCTCGGAAGCGGCAGCAGTCTCAAGATCCAAACCCTGCTTGCCGCCCTGCAACCCAGCGTCTACATGCCGGTGGACATCTCCAAGGAGCATCTGCTGGAGTCTGCCCATGCCCTGGCCGAGCGCTTCCCGAGTCTGTCGATTCGCGCCGCCTGCGCGGATTACTCGGCCCCCTTCAGGCTCCCTTTGGAGCCGGACTGGAGCGACCTGGCCGCCTTCTTTCCGGGTTCGAGCATCGGGAACTTCGACCCCGACGATGCACGCCTCCTGCTCGGTCGGGTTGCGGATCTGCTTGGCACCGGCGGACGGCTTCTGGTCGGGGTCGATTTGCCCAAGGATCCGGCGATCCTCAATGCGGCCTACGACGACGCTCAAGGCGTGACCGCGGCCTTCAATCTCAACCTGCTGACACGTATCAATCGTGAGCTGGATGCCGACTTCGACCCGGCCGCCTTTTGCCATCGGGCATTCTTCAACACCGAGCTGAGTCGAGTGGAGATGCACTTGGTCAGCCTCGTCGATCAGCAGGTCGAGGTTGCGGGAGAGTCCTTCGGTTTCCGCGTCGGCGAGACCATCCATACCGAGAAT
The DNA here is from genome assembly GCF_001499735.1 of Thiocapsa sp. KS1. Taxonomy (GTDB): domain Bacteria; phylum Pseudomonadota; class Gammaproteobacteria; order Chromatiales; family Chromatiaceae; genus Thiocapsa. The sequence goes on from NZ_LN848257.1 coordinate 191,927, forward strand.
TCCTACAAGTACGGGATCGATACCTTCCACCGGCTGGCCGCGGATGCCGGTTTCGTCGCCGAGAAGGTCTGGACCGATCGGCAGGGGCTCTTCAGTGTGCAGTGTCTGCGAGTGGTGGCCGACGCAGCGGCGCGAAGACCGCGGGCATGACCCGATCCTGCGCGATGATGGTCGTACCGCGTTCTCTCCCTCGCCGCGGGTCGTTCCGTACTTAGCTTCAGTTCGGCGAGCGAACAGGCCGCAGACGCTCGGACGGGGCGATCGTGCGAATGATCGGCTTCAGCCCGCGCAGGTCGGCGGGCAGAGAGTCGCGTGCGGCCTCGGCGGCATCGCGGCTCTCGAACTCGCCGATCAGGAGCGGATGCCAGCCCGATGCGCCTGCGTCCAGCGTGCGCGCTTGCTCGAGCAGACCCTGCCGCCGGGCAAAGGGCGCCAGACTCGATGCCCGGCGGAAGCTGATGAGCTGGATGCTGTAGTGCGGCTTCCGGGCGATCGGCTCGGGCCTGGATTCGGTCTGGATCGGTGACTCGGCGCTTGCAGGCGAGTCGTGCTCGGCCGGCGCGACGGTGTCGATCGACTCAGAGGGGATGACCGGGCGCGCGGCCGGAATGACAGCCGGCGGTGGGACTGGCGGTGTTGCGGACGCGACGGCGTGCTTGGTCGGTTGCGGGCTCGACGATTCTCCGGTCTCGCTCTCGCCATCCCGGAGGTTGCGCCCGGGGTTGTCCGCGTCGGTCGAAGAGGCCGGGGGCGACATCGCGCCGGAACCGACCTGCTCTTCTTGGACCGACGCCGAGACGTCCGTCGACGCCTGGATCGGCAACGAGGCCTCGTCCGGCTGAACGGCATGAAACCGATCGACCGCCACCATCGCCGCCAAGATCATCCCGGCCGCGAGGATGCGTCTGACGGGTGAGCGCGGAGGAGCCGGACGATCGCTCAGTCCGAGCAGCAGGCTATAGATGGGCCGGCCGCCCATGGCCTCGGCGGTGAAGGTCGCCGTGAGGCAGGTCAGGATGATCGGCAGTGCCAACACCTGCGCGCCGGTGAGCTCGATCACCAGGATGATCCCGGTCAGGGGTGCACGCACGGTTGCGGCAAAGAGGGCGCCCATGGCGGCCACCGCGAAGATCCCCGGCTCCAGGGACAAGCTCGGGGCAAGCGTTGCCACCAGCTCGGAGAACGCGGCCCCGGCGATCGTGCCCAGGGCGAGCAAGGGCGCGAAGATACCGCCGGGAAGTCCGATGCCGTAGCTGCCGACGGTGGTCAGGAGGCGCACTGCGATCAGCGCGATCAGGATCAGGAGCTCCGGGTGCTCGCGGGGCAGTGATTCCACCAGCGCTTCGCCGCCTCCGACCGTGTCGGGCGCAAGCCAGAGGAGGGCGCCCAAGACCATCCCGACGACAGCGGCGGACAGATAGGCCTGCTCCGTGCTCAGGGCGCGGAACGACCGTGCCGATCCCAGAAGCAGGCCGTTGAAGACGACGCCCAAGGCGCCGATCAAAAGCCCCAGGAGCACAAACAACGGCAGTGCGGCGAGCGGGGCCATGTCGAGATTCGGGACCGGAAGATCCGGTCCCTGGCCGAGGATCCAGCCGCTCACCACCACGGCCGCGCAGCAGGCCAGGATGACCGACTGAATCGAGGCGAAGCTGTATTCAAAGTGCTCGCGCAGCTCTTCGGTGACGAAGACGATGGCCGCGAGCGGCGCATTGAAGGCAGCGGCCAGCCCGGCTGCCGCGCCGGCCGCGATGAGTGCGCGACGTTGGCGATCGTCCGGCGCCATTCGCTCGGAGGCCATCTGCCCGAGGGCTGCACCCATGTGGACGGTCGGGCCCTCGCGCCCCAGCACCAGCCCCGAGCCGACCGCCAGGAAGCCGGCTACGAACTTGACGGGCAGAACCCGTCGCCAGCGCAGGGTGCGCTGGCCCGCGAGGATTGCCTCGACCTCCTGGATGCCGCTGCCGGCCGTCTCCGGGGCAAAGCGGCGCACCATCCAAAGGGCGGTGACGAGAACCAGGGCACCCAGGACCATGAGGACGAGCCAGCCCGGAATCGGCGCCGCGTCGAGCGCGGCACGCAAGGCATCACGACCTTGGTCCGCCCCGTCCAGGACAGCATGGAAGGCGGCTCCGATCAGGCCGGCGAGACCGCCGACCAAGGCTGCTGCCAGATAAAGCGACCAGGGGAATCTGTGCCGGTCAGACAAGGGTTCCTCCGAGCCGCAACCGTTGGCCCGCGTGATGTGACGTCACGGCGTCGGCCGCTGTCCCGCAGCTCGGCGCGTCACCCGCGCCGAGCTGCTCTTCATGCACCGAGGGTTATTGCGAGCCGGGCCGGACGTGTCTCGGTGCGCTTGCGCGCTCGACGCTCGCGGCAACCGCACTGATGTAGGTGACGGTGACGCTGTCTCCGACGCGGACATCCGCGAGCAGCGCCGGATTGCGGACGTTGACTGCGACCGTATTTTCGGGCCCTCGGATGGTGACCCGGGATGCCGCCTTGTCGACCGCTTCGACGATTCCGACAAGCGTGACGGTTTCTTGGATGCTGCCCGCCGGCAGCCGCCCGCCTTCACGATCGACCTCTCGGGTGGCGACGGCGCCGGGCGCCGCGGCTGCGGCGTTGCCCTTTTGCAGATCGATCGCGACGGCCTCCACGTATGCGATCGTCAGCGTATCCTCGATGCGGATCTCGTCGAGTCGTTGCACCTCGCTCGGAACATTGATGACCTGAAAGACGCCGTCGGGTTGACGAATCGTCAGCATCCGGGTCTGCGGGTTGACGACCACCACGGTGCCCGTGACTTCCTTCGTCATGGCTCCCGAAGCGATCGGCACGTCCGCTGCCAGAGCTAGGGCGGGCAGCAGGACGGGGCCGAGGATCAGTGTGCCGGCCAGCGTCATTAAGGCAGTGCGTTTCATCTCGATCTCCTCGTCTTCGTTTTCGATGGCATTTCCGGTGGGCGCTCGGCCGACTTGTCCGGCTCGGGCGATGTGACGCTAAGCCAAAAACGAAATGTAGACAAGCAAGGGAACGCCGCTGTCGGGTTGCCGGCCGCTCCCGCCTGCATGTAGCCACAATGGCTGCCAGGGCTTTTGTCGGTCGGGCTCCGGCAAGGTAGTATCCGGGACTCGATCAACACCTTTCCGCGGCAGCCCTTCATGGCCACAGGTAGAGAGTAACGCCCGATGAACGATGTTTCGCAAGGCCAGGCATTGGAGCGCGATGTCCAGCTCTTCACCGCACTGCTCGGGGAGGTGCTGCGCGAGCACAGCCGCAAACGCGTGCTGGTGATCGTCGAGCGTCTGCGTGACGGCTTCATGCAGCTGCGCGAAGGCGACGACCCCGAGCTGCGCGAGAAGCTGATGAAACGGATCGAGGGGTTGGACGCCCAGACCCTTTCGGAGGTCATCCGCGCCTTCAACATCTATTTCGGCCTGGTCAATACTGCCGAGGAGCTCAACGCCTATCTCGCCCGCATGGATCTGATCTCGGCCGGGCAACGGCTTTGGGTCGGCTCCTTCGACGACATGGCGCGACAGCTCAAGGCCGACGGCGTGAGCCCGGAGAATTTTCAGAGCCTGCTCGAGCACCTGGTCTATCTGCCGGTCTTCACCGCCCATCCCACCGAGGCGAAGCGACGCACGACCTTGGAGACCTTCCGCCGGATCTTTTTGGTCGGCCAGGATCTGCACCGTCGCAAGCTCAACGACGAGGAGCTCGAGGACCATCTGCAGGAGATCCTCACCCAGATCCAGATCCTCTGGAAGACCGACGAGGTGCGTATCCACAAACCGCAGGTCACCGACGAGGTGCGCCAAGGGCTTTATTTCTTCCGCGAGTCGCTCTTCGATGCCGTGCCGCAGGTCTATCGCTTCCTGGAAAAGGCGGTGCGTCGCGTGTACGGGCCTCAGTGCGGAATCAAGGTTCCGAGCTTCATTCGCTTCGGATCCTGGATCGCCGGCGACCGCGACGGCAACCCTTTCGTGAAGCCCGAGACCACGGAGCTGGCGGTGCGGATGCACGGCGAGCTGGTCATGGAGCTCTATCTGGAGCGCGTCGGCAAGCTGCAGCGCATGTTGAGTCATGCCAGCTCCATCTGTCAGCCGTCGCCCGCGTTCCTGGACAGCCTGGACGCGGACGAGGACTACTGGGTCGACACCATGGGCCAGAGTCTGCGCCGCTATGTTCACGAGCCCTATCGACGCAAGCTGGCGATGATGAGCCATCGCCTGACCGCGAATCTGCGACGCATCCGCTCGCGAATGGCGGGGCGCGACGATGCTGCGCAACCGGAAGGTTACGCGAGCGAGCGCGATTTTCTCGCCGACCTCTATCTGATCCGGGATTCGCTCCATCATCACGGCGATGCCAACGCCGCGGGCGGACCATTGCAGGATCTGATCCGGCTTGCCGAGACCTTCGGGTTCCATCTGGTGCATCTCGACATTCGACAGGAGTCGACCCGACACACCGAGGCCGTCACCGAGCTGTTCGCCCGTCAGGCGGGTGCACCTTACTATCAGGCCTTCGACGAGGAGCAACGCCTGATGGCGCTCGCCGAGGCGATCAGCCATCCGCACCCCTTCGTCATCGACAAGGCGACTCTGACCCCGGAGACCCGCGAGACGATCGAGATCTTCGAGGTGATGGCGCGGATGCGTGCGGAGATCAGCGAAAACCTGTTCGGTCAGTACGTCATCTCCATGACCCATCATGCCAGCCATGTGATGGAGGTGATGCTGTTGGCGCGGCTTGCGGGACTCGCCGGCAAGGATCGCCAGGGCTGGTTCTGCAAGATCCAGATCTCGCCCCTGTTCGAGACGATCGACGACCTGAATCGCATCGGGGAGGTGATGGGGCGGTTGTTCAGGGATCCGACCTACGGTGCGCTGTTGAAGGCCTCGGGCAATCAGCAGGAGGTGATGCTCGGGTATTCGGATTCATGCAAGGACGGCGGCATCCTGGCCTCGAGCTGGCGTCTCTACGAGGCGCAGCGGCGCGTGATCCAGCTCGCCGACGATCAGGGCGTTTCCTGCCGGCTCTTCCACGGGCGCGGCGGCACGGTCGGGCGCGGCGGCGGGCCGACCCACGAGGCCATCCTCGCCCAGCCGACCGATACGGTGCATGGACAGATCAAGCTCACCGAGCAAGGCGAGGTGCTGTCGTATCGCTATGCGAATCCGGAGACCGCACGCTATGAGCTGACCCTGGGCATCAGCGGGCTCATCAAGGCCAGCCGCTGTCTGATCGAGCCGCCGCCCGAGGACCGCAAGGATTATCTCGGGATTATGGACGAGCTGGCAGGGTACGGCGAAGAGGCGTATCGGAAACTGACGCAAGAGACCGAAGGCTTTCTCGACTATTTCTACGAATGTACGCCGCTCGACGGGATCGCCATGCTGAACATCGGCTCGCGTCCGTCGCATCGCAAGAAAGCGGATCGCTCATTGAAGTCCATCCGTGCCATCCCCTGGGTCTTCGGTTGGGCCCAGTCGCGCCAGACCTTGCCGGCCTGGTTCGGCATCGGCTATGCCATCGAGCGCTACCGCGGCAATGAGCTGGATCGCCTCGTGAAGCTTCAGAAGATGTATCAGGAGTGGCCCTACTTCCGTGTGCTCTTGTCCAACACCCAGATGTCGCTCTTCAAGGCCGAGATGCATATCGCGCGTGCCTATGCCCGCCTGGCCGAGAACCAGGAGCAGGCGCAGGCGATCTACGGCATCATCGAGGCCGAGTACGGGCGTACCTTGACGCAGGTCATGAACGTCGCCGGCCTGCGCGGTCTCATGGAGGAGACACCGGAGCTCCAGCACTCGCTGGCGCGGCGCAACATCTATTTGGACCCCTTGAATCACATCCAGGTCTCGTTGCTGGAGCGCTACCGCGCCGAGCGGGACGAAGGCAAGCGCGAGGAGTGGCTCGATCCGCTGCTGCGCTCGATCAACGCGATCGCGGCGGGGATGCGCAATACCGGGTGACGGGCGTTCGACCTCCGGCCGCCGATCGTTCGAGGCCGGTCGGGACCGGGACATCGAATCTGGGATAGACTGTTGCTCCAGCACCGGACGCCAGCAGGGTGACGAATCGCATGGGCTCTGTCGTCGAACTTTACGAGGCACTCGCCAGCGCGCCTGACGATCGGGCGCGCGCACGGGTGATCGCGTCCGCCTTCGAGCGGTTGGAAGAACGTTACCCGCACTTGCCGGACCTGGTGACCAATCAGCAGCTGCGGGAGACCGAGCTGCGGCTTCAAAGGGAGATCGAGCAGGTCCGTGCGGATCTCGTGGTGCGGATCGAGCAGCTTCGCGGCGAGGTCAAGACGGAGATCGAGCAGTTCCGCGGCGAGGTCAAGACCGAGATCGAGCAGTTGCGCGGTGGGTTCAAGACCGAGATCGAGCAGCTTCGCGGCGAGGTCAAGGCCGACATCGAGCAGTTGCGTGGGGAGCTACGCGAAACCGAGCTGCGACTCCAAAAGGAGATCCAGCAGCTCCGCGGCGAGGTCAAGACCGACATCGAGCAGTTGCGCGGCGAGCTACGCGAAACCGAGCTGCGACTCCAGAAGGAGATCCAGCAGCTTCGCGGCGAGGTCATGACCGCGATCGAGCGCAGCCGCAACACCTTGCTGATGTGGCTCATCCCACTCATGTTTGCTCAGGTCGGCGCATTGACGGCGCTGGTGAAGCTGCTCTGACCAAGGTGGGCCTACGCCCTCGAATACACTCCGCAGCGGAAATCCGAGTATGCCCGAGTTACGTACGATCGTCCCTCCATCGCCAAAGCGGCCCCCTTTGGGTATCCGCCTGCTCGGCGGCGTCTTGCTCACATTCAGCGTGGGCCTGGTCTCCTGTCAGGCGATGTTCGTCATCTGATGGCCGGCCCCGCGAGCACGCCTCCCGAGCAGCGTCGGACCCTGAGTCTGACCGAGCTGATTCTCGGGGTCAGGCCGGATCGTTACCCTGACCCCAACACGAACATGCCCGCTCGGGGTAAACCTCGTGCGAAGGGCACGCTCCTGTTCCTGCTGCCGATCCCGCTCCTGATCGGTGCCTTGATCGGGCTCGGGGCAGGTCGGTTGGATGTCGTCCTGGTCGACGGCGGGATCTTTGCGCTTTTCATGGCGGCAGCCGATCTGACCCGCCGCGGGCTACGCGCGGAGCACGCCCAACAGATCCTGCGGTTTACGCGGCTTCAGCGTATCCCGCTGAAGACCATCGGCGGTGTGCTGACAGGCGTTGCAACCGGATTGGCCGCCTGGTTGTCGGTCGGCCAGGGGCCGGCGCTCAGCCTTGTCTATGCGACGGTGGCCTTGATCGGCTTTCACCTGGTCTATGGCCTCGAGCCGCTCGGTCGCGAACGTCCCTTCGCGACCGACGACGAGCGGTCGCGCAAGGTCGCGGCGGCCTTGGAGGAGGCCGAGCGCAAGCTGATCGACCTGGACCGCGCGGCGAAGACGATCGCCAACCCGGAGCTGAAGATACGTCTGCAACATATCGGCTCGCAGGGTCGTGCGATCCTGAATCAGATCGCGGATCGGCCCACCGACCTGTTTCGGGCACGCAAGTTTTTGAGCGTCTATCTCGACGGTGTGCAACAGGTCGCCGACGGTTATGCGCGGACCCATCGTCTGGCGGATTCGCGCGAGTTGGAGCAGAATTTTCGCAATGTCCTGGTGACGGTCGAGCAGGTGTTCGACGAGCAACACCAGAGGCTTCTGAAGACCGACGTGATGGATCTCGATATTCAGATCGAGGTGCTGAAGAAGCAGCTCGAGCGCGAAGGGATTCAGTGACTAAACCGCGCCGTGGTCGACATGCGACGTCTCCGTGTCGCTCTTCCGTCGCGGTGAATAATGGCCTCGGCGGGGCGCGGTTTAGAATAATATTTTTTAATATCATAATATTTTTGGTGATTAGCGTCGTTCCTCAGCCAGATCATTTCACGCCGTGCGGACGGCGCCCTGGCGCAGCCATTTCTCGGGGCTGGGCGGGGTGCGGACGCTGGCATGGAGAAGTCGCCCGACCAGCGAGGGCAGATCGAAGCGGCGGTTCAGGCGATACTGTGCCTCGGCGAGGTAGCGCGCCAAGTACTTGTGGACGTTGACGTGGTGATCGGTGCCCCGGATCGCGGTCTTGAGGTTGGAGATGACGGTATTGACCCGGCGGAACGCATCGATCTCGCTGGATTTGCGCGGGCTGACCACGATCGCCCCGTAGACGGCGACGTGCGTCCCGGCGCAGCCGAGGCTCGCGAAGGCGTCGGTGACGAGGTGCGTGTCGGGATCCAGCGCCTTGCGCACCCAAGCGCGCAGCGTGTCGCCCTTCAGATCGGGCAGCGCGTCGAAGCGCACGTGTCGGGGATGGCCGTCGTCGTCCAGCTCCACCGCGGCGATGAACACGGCCTTGCCTTCGGCGCCGCGTCCGCGTTTGCCGCCGCGGCGCTTGCCCCCGACGACGGCATCGTCGGCCACGACCACGCCGGTGAGCAGTCGGCCGGATTCGCGCTCGGCCATCGCTTCGAGCAGCTTGTGCTTGAGCCGCCAGGCGGTGCGCCAGCACACGCCGAGATGCCGTTTGAGCGACAGTGCCGAGAGGTTGTTCTTGTTCTGCGTCACCAGGTACATGGCTTGAAACCATTTGGTCAGCGGCAGCTTGGAGTTCTCGAACAGGGTCCCGCACGTCAGCGAGGTCTGCCCCCGACACTGCGCACACTGCCGGTAGGTGCGCCCGTCGACCTGAAAGCGACTGTGCGAGGTCGCTCCGCAGTGCGGACAGACGAACCCCTGCGGCCACCGCGACGCCTCCAGGGCCACGGCGCACTGGGCTTCGCTGCCGTAGCGTGCGAAGAAATCGTTAAGGGACATGCCCGGCTGGAATTGAATCGGGTTCTGCGGCATCGCCGTCGGCCTCGCTGCGGGTGGAGATGCCCGACAGTGTGCGCCCGGGGGTGGCTCATTCCGTGAGCCTGCCGGCTCGAAAATCGCTGGCTGAGACACGACGCTAATCACCTATTTTTTTAATATCTTAAACCGCGCCGGCTCCAGCGGTCGTTAAATCTGCCGGGGCCGATCCGATCCAAAAACAACGCATACCGCGTCGGGCGCGGTTTAAATCGATTGGGAGAGATTGAGTGAGCGAGCGAGAGCGAGGCGACGGGGCAGCGATGGATCCTCACGCACAGGCGCAAGCGACGGGCGCCCGCCCTGCACCGACAGCCGACCCTGTCGCGGAGATCGCCATCGTTGATTCGCCGCGTGCGGCGGAGCGGCCTCTGATGGTCGGCGAGGACGTGCAGGTGCCGCAGATCGGCGAGGCGCAGCTCGGGCGCCTGCTGCAGGAGCTGGATCTGAACGACACCCACTCCATTCTCTTCTTCGGCTCCAAGGCCCAAGAGCGCCTCACCGAGGTCTCGGACCAAATGCTCGAAGGCGTGCGGGCCAAGGATGTGGGTCCCGCCGGGGCCGCGCTGAGCGAGATGGTGACGACACTCAAGGGGTTTCGTGTCGATGATCTCAATCCGAACCGCAAGCCCGGCTTATTGGCGCGTCTGGTCGGCAAAGGTCGGCCTGTCGTCAAATTCCTGCAGGAGTACGAGGCGGTACGCGATCAGATCGAGACCATCTCCGGACAACTGGAGCGACACAAGACCAAGCTCCTGACCGACGTGACCGCGCTCGACCGGCTCTACGCGGCCAACCTGGACTATTTCCGGACCCTGGAGCAGTACATCGCGGCAGGCGAGGCGAAGCTCGTCGAGTTGGACGAATCGACCATCCCCGCGCTGGCGGCGCAGGTCGCGACCAGCACCGACATGGTCGAGGTACAGCGCCTGAAGGACCTGCGCGGCGCCCGCGACGAGCTGGAGCGGCGCGTCTATGACCTGAAGCTCACGCGTCAGGTGACCATGCAGGGTCTCCCCAGCATCCGCATGGTCCAGGAAAACGACAAGGGTCTGATCAACAAGATCAACTCGACCCTGGTCAACACCGTGCCGCTGTGGCGCCAACAACTGGCCCAGGCCGTCACCATCTACCGTTCGGGCGAGGCGGCGGAGACCATCAGGGCCGCCACCGATCTCACCAACGATCTGCTGCGCGCCAATGCGGACAACCTCAAATCGGCGAACGCCGAGGCGCGCCGCCAGATCGAGCGCGGCGTCTTCGACATCGAGGTCGTCAAGCACGCCAATCAGACCCTGATCGAGACGATCGAGGAGAGTCTGGCGATCGCCGACGAAGGCAAGCGCGCCCGCGCGATCGCCAGCCAGGAGCTTGAGCGCCTCGAGGCCGATCTGCGCCGTACCTTGAGCTCGGCGAGTGCCCGGCGAACGGATCAATAGCACGCGCGCTCGGTCTACCACTTCCATTTTCCCGCAGATTCTGTATATTTGCGCGTTTACCTGCGGGGCCATTCCCGCAACGTCCAATCGTCTGGGTCCAGGACAGCACATGGTTACGATTCGTTTGTCTCGGGGTGGCTCCAAGAAGAACCCTTTTTATCAGATCGTTGTCGCCGACATCCGCGCCAAGCGTGATGGACGCTATATCGAGCGCCTCGGTTTCTTCAACCCGCTCGCCAAGGGCGGCGAGGTCGAGCTGCGCGTCGATCGTCAGCGTGCGCAATATTGGGTCGAGCGCGGCGCCCAGCCGACCGACCGTGTCAAGCAGCTTCTGAAGCAGGCCGCTCGCGAAGAGTCGGCAACCGCCGTCGCTGCGTAAGTCGTACGATCGCGTCAAGCCAAGATCGCCTCGGACTGCTCCGATCGATGGCCGGACAACCGGATTCGACGCGTATCGTCGTCGGACACATTGCCGGCGTGTACGGGGTGCGCGGCTGGTTGAAGGTGATGTCGGAGACGGATCCTCCGGAGGGCATCCTGAGCTACTCGCCTTGGCTGCTCGGCACAGACGCGACAGCCTGGACCGTAAGCGAAGGAAAGCGGCACGGCAAGGGTATCGTCGTCAGCCTTCGCGGCTGTGACGACCGCGACCGAGCGGCCGCGCTCGTCGGGCAGGATATCGCCGTCGTTCGTGATCAGCTGCCGCCGGCCTCGCACGATGAGTTTTACTGGGTCGATCTGGAAGGACTCTCGGTCGAGACGACCGAGGGTGTCGCGCTCGGCTCGATCGATCATCTCTTCGCGACCGGCGCAAACGATGTCATCGTCGTCAAGGGTGATCGCGAGCGTCTATTGCCCTTTGTTTGGGGTGACGTCGTCAAGGATGTCGATTTCGAGCAGCGCCGAATGCTGGTGGATTGGGATCCGTCGTTCTAGCGCGTCGGCTTCGACATCGTCGGCGGTGCGTCATGTTTGAGATGATCCGATATGATCGGCGCCGGTATCCGTGATGCGCTTCGATGTCGTCACCCTGTTCCCGGAGCTGTTCGGGGTCTTGCTCGATCAAGGCGTGACGGGGCGAGCCCTGATCCGCGGTGTGGCCGAGCTGCACCTCTGGAACCCGCGTGATTTCACGCACGATCGGCATCGCACCGTCGACGACCGCCCATACGGCGGCGGCCCCGGGATGTTGATGAAGGTCGAGCCGTTGCGCGATGCCATCGCTGCCGCACGCGCACAGGCGCCTGAAAGCCGGGTCGCTTACCTCTCGCCGCAGGGCAGGGTATTGGACCAGGCGGCGATGGTCGAGCTCTCGCGCCGGCCCGGTTGGATCCTGGTCGCCGGGCGTTACGAAGGCGTCGACGAGCGCTTGATCGAGGGCCATATCGACGAGGAATGGTCGATCGGCGATTACGTCCTGAGCGGAGGAGAGCTGGCGGCCATGGTGGTGATGGACGCGGTCATTCGACTGCTTCCCGGTGCACTCGGGCACGCCGACTCGGCCGCGCAGGATTCGCATACCGACGGGTTGCTGGATTGCCCGCATTACACTCGACCGCCCGAGATCGACGGGCGCCGGGTGCCTGAAGTCTTGATCGGCGGCGATCACGCCGCGATCGCGCGCTGGAGGTTGCAGCAGGCCCTCGGGCGGACCTACCGGCGTCGCCCCGATCTGTTGGAGCGGCGCGGTTTGAATCCGCACGAGCAGGCGCTGCTCGATGAATTTGTCCGGTCCCGTCACGACGATGAGGCCGGTTGAGAACAGGAGCCGAAGGAAACCATGAGCAACATCATTCTCCAGCTCGAAGCCGAGCAAATGAAGGCCGAAGTCCCCGAGTTCTCCCCGGGCGACACCGTCGTCGTCCAGGTCCGCGTCAAGGAAGGTGCCCGCGAGCGTCTGCAGGCCTTCGAGGGCGTGGTGATCGCGATCCGCAACCGCGGTCTGAACTCGGCCTTCACGGTCCGCAAGATGTCCCACGGCGAAGGGGTCGAGCGCGTCTTCCAGACCCATAGCCCGGTGATCGCCGGCATCGAGGTCAAGCGCAAGGGCGACGTGCGTCGTGCCAAGCTCTATTACCTTCGCGGCCGCACCGGCAAGAGCGCCCGTATCCGCGAGAAGATCTAAGGCGAGTGGCCGGTCGCCCCAACGCGCCGACCTTTCTCTGGCACGACTACGAGACCTGGGGCTCGGATCCGCGTCGCGACCGGCCGTGCCAGTTCGCCGCTGTCCGCACGGACGTCGATCTCAACGAGATCGGCGATCCGAGCATGTTCTTTTGCCGTCCCTCGACCGATCTCCTCCCGCACCCGGCGGCTTGTCTCATCACCGGCATCACACCCCGGCTCGCCGAGCGCACGGGGCTGATCGAGGCCGAGTTCGCAGCCGCCGTCAACGCAGAGCTGAGTGTCCCCGGCACCTGTGGGGTCGGATACAACAGCATGCGCTTCGACGACGAAATCACGCGCAATCTGCTCTACCGCAACCTTCTCGACCCCTATGCACGCGAGTGGCGCAACGGCAACTCGCGATGGGACCTGATCGACGCCCTGCGTCTTGCCCATGCCCTACGCCCGGAAGGTCTCGCTTGGCCTAAGCGCGAGGACGGCACCACCTCGTTCAAGCTCGAGCATCTCACCGCCGCCAACGGGATCGACCACGGCCAGGCCCATGACGCGCTCGCCGACGTGCGCGCGACGATCGCGCTGGCGCGTCGACTGCGGCATGCCCAGCCCAAGCTTTTCGACTATGCTCTCACCTTGCGCGACAAGCGGCGCGTACGTGAGCTGCTCGACCGTCGCGTGCCGCTCCTGCATGTCTCGGCGCGCTACCCGGCGGCCCAAGGCTGCATCGCGCCGATCCTGCCGCTCTGCGCTCATCCGCTCAACGGCAACGGCGTGATCTGTATCGATCTGCGCGCGCCCCCGGACCTGTTGATCCATCTCTCCGCAGACGAGCTGCGGACCCGGCTCTTCACGCCTGCGAGCGAGCTTCCCGAGGGTGTCGAGCGGGTCCCGTTGAAGACGATTCACGTCAATCGCGCGCCGGTTCTGGCCCCGATGAAGACGCTCGAGCCCGAGGCTGCGGCGCGCTGGTCGATCGACCCGGATGCCGTCGCCGATCATGGGCGCCGGCTACGCGAGGCCGCGGCGGCGATCGAAGAGAAGGTCCGCGCGTTCCATGGCGCCCCCGATGGACCGGTCGAGACCGACCCCGACCTCATGATCTACTCGGGCGGCTTCTTCTCGGATGCCGATCGTCGTGCCATGGACGCGATCCACAGGCTCGATCCCGCCGAGCTGAGCGACCATGCGCCGGGCTTTCAAGACTCGCGTCTCGGCGAGATGCTGTTGCGCTACCGCGCCAGGAATTGGCCCGAGACACTCACCCCCGAAGAACGCGAGGACTGGGATCTGTTCCGCCTCGCCAGGCTCACCGATCCCGCCGCAGGCGGCAGTATCGTGATCGATCAATTCGAGCAGTGTCTGAGCGAGCTGTCCGAGCAATACGCCGGTGATCCGGGCAAGCTTGCGATCCTCGAAGACCTCGCCGACTGGGCCGAACGGGTGCTCGACGCGGAGGCTTGAGTCGCTGCAAAAAAGGCTGCTTCGGACCCGAAGCAGCCTTTTTTCGTGGCCGGTTATCGTTCGATCAGGTGTTGCGCGTTTGTCGACGCCTAATCCTCTTGGCGATCGAGCGGGCAGACCCTGCGGCCGATCCGCCGTGCGCGCCTACTTGTCGGTGTTCAGCTTGAGGGGCAGATAGACGGGGCACCAGCGCAGGAGCCCGGTAGCCAGAGGCACCAGCCCGATGGCGCCGAGCCAATTCTGGGCATAGACGCCCCAGCCGACGATGGCGACACCGGCGACGATACGGAGGGTGCGGTCGAGTGATCCGACATTCGGGGTCATAGGAAGGTCTCTGCTGTTGTGGCGACCGGCGCATTCGGCCGATCCGTTGAGGGTGTGGTGCAAGACTAATCGGAGCGCCCCGTTGATTCAGTGACTTTGTCACCAAGCAACGGATTGCGTCTGCTCAGCCCTCCCGCGCCCGCAGCTCGAGTGCCGGAATGTCCAGCAGCTCGATGAGGCCGCGCGTCGTGCGCAGCAGTCCCTGAGACTCCATGTCTTTGAGAACGCGGCTGATGACCTCGCGCGACGACCCCAACTCCGCCGCGAGGGCCTGATGTGTCATATGAATGCCCCGTCCCGAGACCGTCTCCCGCAGGCCCAAGAGATAAGCCATCAGACGCTGATCCAGGCGCTGGAACAGCACCGCATCGAGAACGCCGAAGACCTCCTGCAAGCGGCTCGCGATCAAGCCGAAGATATATTCCCGCCAAGGCTCGGACGTGGCCATCCAGCGGCGGACCTCGGCCGGCCGCACGACGACCGCCTCGACGGCGCTCTCGCACACGGCGAAGGCCGGAAAGGCCCGTCCGCTGAGGATGCAGGAGGTGGTGACCACGCAGCTCTCGCCGGGATGAACGCGATACAGGGTGATCTCCCGACCATTCTCGCCGAGCTTGTAGACCCGTCCGGTCCCGGTGAGCACCAAGGGCAGTTGGGTGCAATGTGCGCCGTCGTGACAGATGAGCTGACCGACCGGCAACCGGACCAATGCGACCTGCGCGAACAACTCGGCGCGGAACGCCTCCGGCGTCGCCCGCAGAAATGGGAAGGCATCGAGAAGACGCCGACGCTGCCAAGGATCATCGATCACCCGCCGATCTCCCGGCCGACTCCGCCATCGAGGCAGGCTGCGCCGAAGGCTTGCCGAAACGCCGCCTTGCCGACGTCTCCGGTGCAGTGGGTCGGAACGACGCCGATCACCCCGAGCGCCTTCATGGCACGTATGGACTGCTCGATGCGAACGTGATCTGCGTCCATCAAATGAAAGCCCCCGATCGCCCAGTCGATCGACCTGCCGAGCAGGCCTGCACCACGATCGACGATCCGCTCCATCCCGGGATGCGCGCAGCCGCTGATCGCGGCGGTAGCCTCGCCCGTGTCGATCACCAGCGCGTGCTCCGGGGGGTCGCTCGTGAGCATTCCGGTGGAGAACAGCCCCTGACCGAGCGGGCGGGGATCGGCTCCGACCAGGATCAGCTCACTGCACAGACCCCGCAGGTCTCGGATCAGATGCTTGGAAAAACCCTCGTGCACCACGACGGTCGCCCGCGGATTCAGCTCCAAGATTGAATCCCACCCGCCGATGTGATCCCAATGAGCATGTGAGAGAAAGAGCATGTCCAGGGATTCCGCGGCGAGGCCGAGGACCGCCATGTTCTTGAGAAGCACGCGCCCGTTGCTGCCGGTGTCGAACAGGATCGTCCGACCGCCGACGCGGATCAGTGCCGCGAATCCCCAAAGGTCGGCGAGGCCCGGAAGTCCCGGCTCATTGTCGAACAGAATCGTCAGGAGCGGGGGAGGTGTCATGACTGCCTTCGATCGAGGTCATCCCGTGAAGTACCTGCCTTGCCCGAGCCGAGCCCCGTTGTCGGGGCGAGACACGGGGTCGAGCAGAGCCAAAAGGTTCGGACGATTCGGCGCGCTGCGAGAACAGGCCGGCGGTGCCGGCGAGGCGTCAGTGGCCGGGCACGCAGATCCCGTTTTTCTGCACCGCGATGGCGGTGCGCACCAGCAGGAGGGCGACGATCCCGGTCAGCAGGGTCAGCAGTCCCATTCCCAGATAGCGATAGACGTCCTGCCCGGTCTGCTCGAACATCGAGAGGCTCGCGATGCTGATCGCCGCCAGCGGGAAGGAGTAAGCCCACCAGGACAGAAAGAACCCCAGTCGCAGAAAGCGGGCTGCCTGCGTGAACAGCAAGAGCGTCAGAAAGAGGCCGGCGTAATAGAGCATGCGCGCAAAAGGGTCCAACTCGCCGACAAGGCGTACGTAGGCGATAAATCCAATCGCAGGCGGGGCGATCAGAATGAACAACGTGGGCATCAAGCGCTCGTCGATCGGATCATGAAAGAGCACACGATAGACGATGATCGTCATCAGAATCAGCCAGAACAGAACGCCGATGCTGAAGAAAAACCACGACAGATCGGTATACCCCAACGGCACGCCGGCCACCGGGACCAGGATGTTGCCGACGGCCGGGATGAACCAAGCCGGGTTCATATGGTGCACCTGGAAGTGCTCGTGATGCATCCAGACGTTCATCACGTAGAGGGTGATGAGCAGATGGAGCGCCGCTCCGCTCATCCAAAGCACCCGGCTGACATCAGGTACCACCGGAAGACAGGCGATGGACAGCAGCAGCAGACTGATTGTGATGGTCGGAAAAAAGTTGAGCTTTACCGGGTGGCGCAGCTCTTGGACCACGGCCCCGCGGTGCAGGAAAAGCTTGGCGGCGTAGATGATGGACAGAACGAGAAAGAGCGCGGCCGTTGTCCCGATCAGCCAAGGTGTCACGCCCAAGTCGAGGTCCAGCACCTGTTGGGCCTTCTCCCAACCGATGGTGAGGCCGGAGAGACCCATCACCATCGCAAAGAAGGAAATCGGGAAATGCTCCAACCGACCGGGCTGTCGCTCCGAAATCTCCATCGTGCCTCCCTCCGGATCGGTTCGGTCAAAGAATCGCCGGCATCGGCGCGAACAACAGGACGGCCAGCATCGTCGTGGTCGCGAGCACCGGTGCCCACAACCAGTAGGGCGTCGCGGTGGTGTGGCGTGACGAATCGAGGTTGGTCCGGGTCTGTCGGGTCATGGTCGGGCTCCGATGGCGCCGAGCAGCTCCGACGCGGGCCTGCCGGTTTCGACGACCGGAGGAGCCCGCACCTGGCTCGGCGGATGAGGGTGAGGTTGCGGCGCAGTCTAGTGGTCGCCCCGGGAGGATGCATTGACAAATCTCAGACTGGCCAGCTCGGTTATGGGCTGCCGGCGCTGCGGCCGGATTCTGCGGCCAGGTCCTGCGGATGGCGGCGGGCCCTCGACCTCACCCGAGCCCCATCGGTCCGCGGATCCCGAGCGGGGCTTGTCACGCGCTCATGCAAAGTCGCTTCAGATCGAAAGCGTTCGTAAAGGCGACTCGAGACCTGCGTCAGTTCGCTTGCGGGGCCGCCGGTGCCTGTGGCACAACCGAGGGGCCTTCGACCAGTTGGCGAACGATGTCGCGACACTGGGTGGCGTTGCCGATCCACTCCAGACCCGCCTCCGCCGGGACGGCGCCGCTCTGCTCGCGGATCTTCCCGATCGTGGTCGCGATGAGTGCGTCGATCTGCCCTGGATCCGAGACCAGACCCTGCTCTTGCGCCGTCTCGACAGCCAGACAGGCCCCGGCTTGGGATCCGATGACCACGCCGCTCGCAGCACCTATGCCGAAGCCGAACCAGAGTGCGAGGACACCGCCGACGACGCTGCCGACAAGGAGGAAGATGAGGGCGAGGATGGTTGTCTTCATGGACGTCTCTCAGGGTTGATTCTCGGAATGTCGAAGCGGCTCGGGCGGCTAGCGCCCGCTTGCGCCCCATTGCCAAATGCTCTCGCCGCGCGGGAGCGCGACCTCGCCCAAGGTTCCGAGCTGCCCGGTCAGTCCTTCGGCGTCGATGCTGCCGGTGAATCGGATCTCGCCTTCCTCGGGATGTACGGCCGTGAACGAAAGACTTCCGCCTTGGACGTCCAGGTCGACAAGCTGAGGGCGTGCCGGCAGGCCGTCGGCGAACTGGACCAGCGCCATATAGCCCAGCTCGCCGTTCTCCACATGGGGCAGGATGAAGATCTCGGTCCCGATCAGCTCCCCTTGCTCCACCGACGGCTCCATGTTGGAGTAGATGCCCTGAATCTTGGGCTCGGCGGCAACGACCGGCCCGACCAAGGCGCCGACGAGGACGAGGTGCAGACAGGGGTGGCGAAGCGGCATGGCGATGTCCTCCTCTGGTTGGCACGATCCGGCGGCAATCGCCCGGGCGGGCGCGCAAGTGTCGCCGACAAGGCGTGTGTCGACAAGAGCATCAAGGATCCCTACGAGTATGTTCGGCCGATGTTTGTCCTCTCGACGATCACCAAGCGCACGTCGGATCGGTCGACTCTGGTTGGTCGGCACGCTGCTGTGGACCATGACCGGCGGCGTCGGCGCAGATGAGCGGAGCACCTTCCTCGAGGCCGAACGCGCCATGAAGGCAGGCGACCGGGAAACCTTCGAGCGTCTGGCTGCGGGTCTGACCGATTATTCGCTCTATCCCTACCTGCGGTTCGATGCCTTGACGCGAGACCTCGCGGCAACCTCCGACGTCGACATCGAGCGCTTTCTGACCGATTTCCCGCAGACACAGCTTGCGACCCGTCTGCGTCTTGCCTATCTGGCGCGACTCGCCGCCGCCGAGCGCTGGTCGGATTATGCGCGGATCTACCGGCCGGATGACTCGACCGAGCGGCGCTGTCTCTATCTGCGGTCACTCATCGAGACGGGGCGCCGCGACGAGGCCCTGGCCCGGGTCGAGCCGCTGTGGTTGTCGGCAGGGTCGCAGCCGGATGTCTGCGATCCCCTCTTCACGGCCTGGGCCGATGCCGGGGAGCTCACGACCGAGCGCATCCTGCAACGCATCCGTTTGGCGATGGAGGCGGGCGAGCGCGGTGTCGCGCGTCATCTGAGCGGGCGTCTCCCGACATCGGAGCAGGGCCGATACGAGGCTTGGCGCGCGGTGGACGCCGATCCGGCGCGGGTCCTGGATCCGGCGTCCGTCGCGGACGACCATCCGCAGCGCGCTGCCATCCTGGCCCATGGACTGGCGGGTCTGGCAGCTCGATCGCCCGCGACGGCTGCCGACGCTTTGGCGTCTCATCAGGCCGTATTGAGCGCGGATGCCACGGCCTCCGATCGCGCCCACGCGGCGATCGGACAGGCGTTGACGCGCGCGGGGGATCCGCGCGGGCTCGCGGTTTGGGATGGTTTGGGCGAGACCGAGGCGACGACGACGGAGCAAGAGGCTCGGCTGCGTGCTGCCGTCGCCCTGCGCGCCTGGGAGCGGGTCGCGGATTGGGTGGCTCGGATGCCCGAGGGCGCCGTCAAGCGTGAGCGCTGGCTCTACTGGCAGGGGCGCGCGGAGGCGGAGCTTGGCCGCGACGAGGAGTCCCGCATCACCCTGACGCGCGCCGCCGAGGGGCGCAGTCTCTGGGCCTTCCTGGCGGCTGATCGGCTAGGGCTGCCCTATCGACTCGACCATGCCTGGACGCCGGCGGAGCCGCAACGCATCCGCGACATGGTCAATAGCCCGACCTTCGCACGCATGCGCGAGCTGAGCCGACTGGGCCGCGAGACCGACATGCGCCGCGAGTGGCGCGAGCTGATGACGCATCTCGAGGCTCCCGATCTGATGGCGGCGGCCTATGTGGCCGACGTCATGCGCTGGCACGACCAAGCCGTCCAAGCGCTGGCGCGGTCCGGTTTCTGGGACGACATGGAGCTGCGCTTTCCGGTGCAGCATCGTGGTCTGGTCGAGGAGCAGGCCTGGCAGCGGGGCGTGGAGCCGGACTGGATCCTTGCCGTCATTCGGCAAGAGAGCGTCTTTGCCCGGACGCTGGCCTCTCACGCCGGGGCGATCGGTTTGATGCAGCTCCTACCCGGGACAGCGCAGGAGGTTTCCCGGACGCTCGACCTGGATCCGCCGTCGCGTTGGAATCTCCTCGACCCCGCGGTCAACATCGCGCTGGGCAGTGCCTACCTCACGCGCATGCGCGATCGTTTTGGTCACGTCGCTCTGGCCACGGCAGCCTATAATGCCGGGCCGGCGCGCGTTGAGCGTTGGCTGCCGGACGCCTGTCTCGAGGCCGATCTTTGGATCCTGTCGATCCCCTACCTCGAGACGCGCCGTTATGTCGAGCGTGTTCTCGCCTATCGGGTGATCTACGGCGAGCGTTTGGGTCTGCCGCCGACACGCCTGTCCGATTGGCTCCCTCCCGTGCCCGGCGCGGACTTCTTCGGGTCCTGAATGAAACACTGATGTCGAACGTCGTCCGTCATTATCTTGCGATCATCGCGATCTGTCTCTGCGTGTCGGTCGCGCCTGCAATCGCCGCCGATACGCGCTCGGCCATGGCGGACGCCATGGTGCGCATGATGGAGGCGATGGGCCTCTTCGGCGCGGCCGGAGGTGCCATGTCCGGCGGTTCGCCGGGCGTCCCCAATCCAATGGGTATGTCCGGCTGGCCGTCGGGATTCGGGGCTATGCCGGGCGTTCCGGGCGCCGGCACGATACCGTTCCCCGGCGGGTCGCAGATGGATCCGACGAGCCAAATGGGCCAGATGGGCCAGATGATGGAGCGCTTCAATCCGGGCAGCGCCATGACCGGAGCGGTACCTTGGACGCCGGGTCCGTTGGAGGGACTCTGGGAGGGCAGCGACGACGGCCTTCTGATCGTGCAGGGTGGGCGCTACCGCATCTACGCGCCCTTGAGCGGCTACATCGACGGCGACATCCGCATCACCGGAGACCGTGTCGAGCTGACCAATCGGCGCGAGAGCTTCAGCCAGGAGTTCGAGTACGCGTTGGATCAGGGCCGCCTGGTCTTGCGGGATCGTCAGGGCCAGATCTATCTCTATCGCCGACTCGTCCTCGAGGGCGGCTGAACCGCGTCCGGAGCATATCCGCCTTGTCTTCGTCGGACGCGACGTCGAGGATGTCAAGAGCCTCGGCAAGACGCGGTTCAGAATGAATCCAAAAAATTCTTAAACCGCGTCGACTCCGACCTTTGCGGATCGATCCGACGTACGCCCAGTCGGCGATCCTTGCATATCGGAAACCCGGACGCGGTTTAATAGGCCAAGCGCAGGGCGATCAGCAGGAGAAACACCCCGAACAGCCGCTTCAAGAGTGCAACCGGCAACCGATGCGCCAGAGATGCACCGAGGGGTGCGGCGGGCATGCTGGCGAGCAGGATTGCCCCGACGGCGGGCCAATAGACGAAGCCCGTGCTCGCCTCGGGCAATCCCTCGCGGCCCCAGCCGACCACCATGAAGCCGATGGCGCCGGCAAGTGCGATCGGCAGACCGCAGGCGGCCGACGTCCCCACGGCCTTGCGCATGTCGATTCCCCGGTTGCTCAGAAATGGCACCGTCAGGGTGCCGCCGCCGATCCCGACCAGCGCGGAGAGCGTCCCGATGCCTCCGCCCGCCGCCCACATCCTCCGGGAGCCGGGCAGGGTGCGCTCGTGATGGATCTTCCGGGGAATCAGCATGCGGATCCCGACATAGGTCAGAAAGACGGCAAAGAGACGGGTCAGCCAGAGCTCGGGGATGATCCCCGCCAGGACTGCGCCGAACCAGGCGCCGAGGACGATGCCGGGCGCCAGTCGGGCGACCAGATCCCAGCGCACCGCACCGCGTGCGGAGTGTGCATAGGTTGACGCCGCCCCGGTCCCGACGATGGCGGCAAGCGAGGTCCCCACGGCGAGATGCGGGATCCAGTCCTCGACCATCCCGATCTGCCCGAACAGCAGCATCAGCGCCGGAACGACGATCACGCCGCCCCCGACCCCGAACAGGCCGGCCAGCATCCCGGATGCGGCGCCGATGGCGAGATAGGCTGGAAGCTCGAGCACTGGTTTCGGTCCTGGACGATCGAGAGCCCCGAAGGTCCGCTTGCCGACCGCGGCTGGCTTTGAAATCGTTCCGCAAGTAGTGGTTGAATACCGGGACGCGGTTTAGTCCGGCCACGGGCGCCGAGACGCCCCAGACGAGTCAAGACGACATCATGAGACATCCGTGCATTTGTGTCATCGGGGGGACCGGCTTCGTCGGTCGACATCTGTTGAATCGCCTGTCCGCCGCCGGGTATCGGACCCGTGTGCCGACGCGCCATCCCCATCGGTATCGCCATCTGCGGCTCGTTCCGGGCTGCGAGCTGGTCCAACTCGAGCGTTGGGACGAGAGCGGTTTGCGCGACCTGATGGTCGGATGCGATGCCGTGGTGAATCTGGTCGGGATCCTCAACGAGGGGGGCGGGCGCACCTTCGAGCAGGCTCATGTCGGGATGGTCGAGGCGACGACGCGCGCCGCGCTCGCCGCCGGTGTTGGTGCATATCTTCACATGAGTGCGCTGAATGCGGACCCGGCCGGTCCGAGCGAGTATCTGCGCAGCAAGGGTAGGGGCGAGACGGTCGCGCTGGCGGCGGCCGAGCAGGGGTTGGCTGTCACGGTGTTTCGGCCATCCGTGATCTTCGGACCGGGCGACGGACTCTTCAATCGTTTCGCATCGCTGCTGCGGTTGCTGCCGGGGCCTTTCCCGTTGGCCTGTGCCGATGCCCGATTCGCGCCGGTCTATGTCGGTGATGTCGCGAGCGCCATGCTGCGCACCCTCGAGGATCCGGCGAGTCGAGGACAGACCTACGCGCTGTGCGGGCCGCGCACCTTCGCGCTGCGCGATATCCTGACCTATACGGGCAGCCACATCGGGCGCAAGGTTCGCGTGATCGCCCTGAGCGACCGTCTCGCACGACTTCAGGCGCGCATCTTCGAGAAGCTTCCGGGTAAGCCCTTCAGTACGGATAACTATCTGTCCCTTAAGATCGACAGCCTCTGTCGAGAGGACGGACTCGACCGGCTCGGCATCACGGCGACCGATGTCGACGCCGTCGTGCCCGGTTATCTCGGTTAGCCGCCCGAGGATGGCGTCGGGTCGCCCGACACATCCGGGCGGCCCGAGCCCTCGATATCATGCTGTACATCGATAAACTGCTTAGCCAACTCGCCTATCCGCTCGGGCTCTCGCTCGTACTGGCGCTGCTGGCACTTGTGCTTCTCGTCGCGGGCCGGCGCCGATCGGGTCTCTTCGCCTTGTCGGTCGGGATCCTTTGGCTCGCTCTTTGGTCGATACCGATCGTCTCGGACGGTTTGAGATTGTCTCTGGAAGGTCGGTTCGCGCGTGAGCCGGTCGGCGCCTTGCCGACAGCGGATGCCGTGGTCGTGCTCGGCGGCGGTATCCGCGGTGGCCCGCCCGATTGGCCGGATCCGGATCTCGGGCGTGCTTCCGACCGGGTTTGGCATGCGGCGCGGATCCATCATGCGGGGAAGGCGGCGCGCGTCATCGTCTCGGGGGGCTCCATGCCGTGGGCGGGAGAGCGCCGCAGCGAGGCAGATGCGATGCTGCGTTTCCTCGCCGATCTCGGTGTTCCGAGCGATGCGATTCTGCTGGAGGGGCGCAGCCGAAACACCCGCGAGAACGCGCTCTATACGGCCGAGATTTTGAGCGCGCAGGGGATCGATCGGATCCTGCTGGTGACCTCGGCCTTGCACATGCCGCGCGCCTTGGCGACCTTTCGCGCGGTCGGGATCGATGCGGTGCCGGCCCCGACCGATTTCGAGGTGATGCCCGAGCCGGCGCATCTCATGCGCTGGCTCCCGGACGCCGAAGCCTTGTCCGACAGCACGCGAGCCCTGAAGGAGTATGTCGGATGGTGGGTCTACAGGTGGCGCGGCTGGGCCGAGCCCTGAGCCCGCCGATCATCGAGGGTGTGCGAACGAGCGATCCATCGCCAGTGGAACCCGCGTGAGCGGAGGCGGGCCGCTGAAGGGAACAGAGCGAATTCGAGTGATCAAGTCAGTTCATTGGAGGCAACGATGAAAAGGCATGTTTTGATTGTGACGATCCTTGCGGCCACGGTGCTCGCCGCCCCCGCGCAGGCATTGGACGGCGGTGTCGAGAGTCTGCGCGAGACCGGCAAGGCGTTCGCCTCGGTCGGTCGGGCGGTGTCCCCGTCCGTGGTCTTTATCCGAGTCGAGGGCCAAGGGGCCGCGATCGCGGAGTCACCCCTCGCGACCCCCTTCGGCGACGAGCTTCCCTTCGGCGACGAGTTTTTCAGACGCTTCTTCGGCGATCGCTTACCGGGCATCCCGCGCGGTCAAGCGCCCCAAGGCCCGCGCAGCGAGCCGCGCGCGATGGGGCAGGGCTCGGGCTTCGTGTTCGCCGCACAGTCGGGTCTGCTCGCCGACAAGACCTACATCATGACCAACAATCACGTCGTCGAGGGTGCCGAGCGGATCCGCGTCACCTTTCAGGACGGGCGTGAATTCGATGCCGAGGTGACCGGGCGCGACCCTCAGTCCGACGTGGCCGTCGTCGAGATCAAGACCGGCGGCCTGCCGGCGCTCGCCCTAGGCGACTCGGCGAAGCTCGAGGTCGGTGAATGGGTGGTCGCGATCGGTAATCCCTTCGGGCTGAGTCATACCCTGACGGTCGGCGTGGTCAGCGCCACCGGGCGCACAAGCCTGGGCATCAACGACTACGAGGATTTCATTCAGACCGATGCCGCCATCAACCCCGGTAACTCGGGCGGACCGCTTGTGAATCTCGACGGCGCAGTGGTCGGCATGAACACCGCTATCTTCAGTCGCAGCGGCGGCTATATGGGCGTGGGTTTTGCCATCCCGATCAATCTCGCCAACGCCATTGCCAATCAGTTGATCGAGCAGGGCGAGGTGACGCGCGGCTTCCTCGGCATCGTCATCCAGCCGCTGACCGCGGATCTGGCTGAATCCTTCGGGATGCAGCAGGGCGAGGGCATTCTGGTCGCGCAGGTGACGGAAGACAGCCCGGCGGGTAAGGCCGGTCTGCGCCAAGGTGACGTTATCGTCGCCTACCGCGGGGAGCCCGTGACCGATGTCGGCAACTTCCGCAATCGGGTCGCACTGACCCCGCCGGGGAGCAGTCAGGAGCTGACCATCGTGCGCGAGGGACAACGGCAGACCCTCGGCGTCACCATCGGGACGCTGAACGCCGAAGCGCTTGCATCCTCATCCCCGACCCAAACCAGCGAGGAGCTGGGTCTCACCCTCCAGACCCTTACGCCGAAGCTTGCCGAGCAGTTCGGCGGTCAGCCCGGCGAGGGCGTTCTGGTTACGGAGGTGAAGCCCGGATCCATCGCCGCAGCGGCCGGAATCGAGCCTGGCACCCTGATCCTACAGGTCAATCGCGAGTGGGTGAAGGGCGTCGCGGATTTCCAGCAAGCCGTGAAGGCCGGTCGCGAGACCGGGCGGGTGCTGTTGCTGGTCCGCAAAGACGAGATGCAGCGCTTCGTGGTCTTGAGCTGGTAGCCGCGTGCGGCGGGAAGGGATTCCCGCCGGTCGGTCCGGGCGCGAGCCCGGGGCACCTCTATACGACGCGCTGTCCGGATGCCTGTTTCCGCCGACGGCGCCGAGAGCTCCTGCCGGCTCGGATCCTCGACATCACTTGCGAACCATTCCCGCCGCGACTGGTCTTGATCTCAAGACCGAGCTGGAAAGTTGGTTTTGCGGTCAGGGCCGATCGGGTTTCCGGGAGGCAGTGCATCGGATCTCCGTCGAGAGTAGCGAGTACCTCCAACAGCGTCGTCGTTCGATGCCGCGAGATGTCTCCTCGCCGTTCCGGCAACCCCGTCGGTAGAACACGATTATCGTCGGGAGGAAATATCATGAGTCTCGTGACCCACCTGAGCGGACATGGCGGCCATGCGCTGCCAGTCATGCACGTTTCTTTGGCAAGACCCTTCATCTGGCTGGGCAAGGGTTGGGAGGATCTGAGCCGAACCCCGCGCGCCAGCCTCGCTTATGGATTGCTTGTCTCCGTGCTGGGTGCGGTGATCCTCGGCTTCTGGCGGCATCCCTATTTCATCGCCGCCGCCGTCTCCGGTTTTCTGTTGGTCGGCCCGCTGTTTGCGGCGGGCTTGTGTGAGTTGTCGCGTCGTCGCGCCGCAGGAGAGCCTGCCGATTTCGACGCATCGCTCTCTGTCCTCGCGCGACATCGCACGGCATTGATTCGGTTTTCGGCCGAGCTGTTGGCGATCGCTGCGGTCTGGTTTGCCGCCTCCACCCTGATGCTGCATCTGGCCTTGGGGAGCGCCGGTCCGAGTGTCGAGGCGACGATCTGGGGCGGTGTGTTCGAGCAGATGACGGGGGCTCAGATGATCTCCTATGTCCTGGTCGGGGGCCTTCTCGCGTGCGTTGTCTTCGCGCGATCGGTCGTCGCGGTCCCGCTGATCATCGATCGAAATGTCGATTCGCCGACAGCCGTGCGCACCAGTATCCGCGTCACGCTTGCCGATCTGCCGGCGATGACCCTGTGGGCCGCGCTGATCGTAATCCTGGTCGGTTTGGGCTTCGCGACCTTCCTCGTCGGCATGGTGGCGATCTTCCCGCTGCTCGGGCATGCGACCTGGCATGCCTACCGCGATTTGGTGGAATGACGAGCGCGCTCGGTCCGGTCCGCTCGGCGGTTCGGCCGAGCGGGCCGCATCGTGCCCAGTCAGGCGAGTCGATCGTGCCTCCACCAATGGACCTCATCCCCGTTCTGCCTTAGATTGCGCTTTTGCCGGCGGAACCGAGATGGTCGATCCCGAGGTCTTCAAACAGCGCGCCGCCGAGTTGATCGGCGTCGGGCACTTTTGTTTTTCACGCGGCTGGTTGCCGGCGACCTCCGGCAACCTATCCGCGCGTCTGGATGCGAGCCGCATCGCCATCACCGTGTCGGGCCGTCACAAGGGTGAGCTCGACGCGAGCGGCATCATGGCGATGGATGTCGAGGGCAGGATCCTGACCGAGGGCTGTCGTCCGTCCGCCGAGACCGAGCTGCATCTCATGCTGTATCGCCGCGATCCGAGCATCGGTGCCGTGCTGCACACCCACTCGGTCAACGCCACCGTGCTTTCGCGCTTGGCCGGCGACGCCCTGACGCTCTCCGACTACGAGGTCTTGAAGGCGTTGCCCGGGATCGAGACGCACGAGACCCGGCTTGCGCTGCCTATTTTCGCCAACGACCAGGACATCGGACGTCTGGCGCTCGAGGTCGAGCGGGCGCTGGCGCGCACGCCGGATCTGCCCGGCTACTTGATTGCCGGTCACGGCCTCTATACCTGGGGCAGCAACGTTGCCGACGCGCGTCGGCGGATCGAGGCGTTCGAGTTCCTGCTCGAATGCGAAACCCTCACGAGGAGCATCATCCGATGAGCGAGCTGCGCGTTCACGCCGAAGACCAGCCCGTCCCCGAGGCGGTCTTCCACGACTTTGCCGACATCCGGCACGAGCTCGGCGCGATCGGGGTCAACTTCGAGCGCTGGCAGGCGGATCGCGTCCTGGCGGTGGATGCGACCCCGGAGGACGTCATCGCCGCCTACCGCGGTGATATCGACCGTCTCATGACCGACTACGGCTTCGGCGCCGTGGATGTCCTGCGCATGACCCCGGACCATCCCGACCGCGAGGCCCTGCGCGCGAAGTTCCTGAACGAGCACACCCACACCGAGTTCGAGGTGCGCTTCTTCGTCGAGGGCAGCGGTCTGTTCTATCTGCACACCAACGGCCGGGTCTATGCCGTGATCTGCGAGCAGGGCGATCTCATCAGCGTCCCCGACGGCACGACCCACTGGTTCGACATGGGTCCGCGCCCGCATTTCACCGCGATCCGCCTCTTCACCAACCCCGAGGGCTGGGTCGCCAACTTCACCGGCAGCGACATCGCATCCCGCTTTCCCCGCTTCGAGTAATCCGTCCCCATGGTCAAGGCGATCCTCACCGACATCGAGGGCACCACCTCGAGCCTCTCGTTCGTCAAGGACGTGCTCTTTCCCTACGCCGCGGAGCGTCTGCCCGACTTCGTGCGGGCGCATCGCGACGATCCGCAGGTGGCGCAGCTGCTCGAGGATGCACGCGCCGTCGCGGACGGGGCAGGCGACGAGGAGGCGCTGATCGCCCAGTTGCTCGACTGGATCGCGACCGACCGCAAGATCACGCCGCTCAAGGCCTTGCAGGGGCTGATCTGGGAGGAAGGTTACGCCCGAGGCGACTTCCGGGGCCACATCTACGAGGACGCCGCCCGGCGTCTGCGCGACTGGCGCGGCGCCGGCCTGAGGCTCTACGTGTATTCCTCGGGCTCGGTGCATGCCCAGAAGCTGCTGTTCGGTCACACCGACTACGGCGACCTCACGCCGGTCTTCTCCGGCTTCTTCGATACGCGCATCGGCGGGAAGCGCGAATCCGAATCCTACAGCGCCATCGCCGCGGAGATCGGTCTGCCGCCCGGAGAGATGCTCTTCCTGTCGGACATCCGAGAAGAGCTCGATGCCGCGCACGATGCCGGGATGGAGACGATCGCCTTGCGCCGCGAAGGCGTGACCGGTCCCTTCGGAGAGCATCCGGTCGTCGATGATTTCGATGGGGTTCGGCCGATCGAGGATTGAGCGGCGGCCTCAATGTCGAACCAAGGCGTCTCGCATCTGCATAAAGGCGATCAGATACTCGAACATGATGCGCCACATCAGTTCCATGAAGAGGAACGCAGCGACGAACAGCAGGATTCCGAGCACGCGCCAACGTAGTCGCACCGTCGCGGTTACAAGCCCCATCCCGGCTCGATATGCGTCGCCCACCGGCTCTAAGCGGCGCATCAAGAACAGGGCCATGAGCCAGGCTGCGAGGGGCATAACGAGGGCGCCCAGATAGTAGAACACCAGCAGCGCATGGCGGCTGATCATGGTTTCGAAGGCGAGGAGGTCGGTCATCCGAAAACACCAGGGTGTCTCGCCGCCGCGTCGGGGGAATGCGGGAAGCGAAGCGCCGGCTTTGCGGCGATCACTTCAGATGCGGGCGCTGGCTCGGGCTCCCGTCATTCGCGGTGAGCCTGATTCGAAATTCGAAATGAATTGGTGCCGAGGAGAGGACTCGAACCTCCACGAGCTTTCGCCCACATGGACCTGAACCATGCGCGTCTACCAGTTCCGCCACCTCGGCATGAGGTCTCGGGGATGTTTTGAAGAAGGCCACCCCCGTGGCAAGGCGCGAATATTAGTGAGACAACCGAAGGCTGTCAAGGCTACACTAACCTTTTCCGAAATAAGAACGAGCTCAAGTGACAAGACGCCGAAATTCGACAGCCGCCAAAGAAGCGGACCCCCATCGCCAGCGCGAGGCGAAAAAGTACGCCAACCCCATCCCCAGTCGCGAATTCATCCTCGAAACACTCACCAACCTCGGCGCACCGGCCGGTGCCGACGAGGTCGCCCGCGAGCTCAACCTCACCGACGAGCAGGATCTGATCGCGCTGGAGCGCCGACTCGGTGCCATGGTGCGCGACGGTCAACTGGTCCGCAATCGCAACCAAGCGTTCTGTCTGGTCAACCGTCGCGATCTGATCGCCGGACGCGTCATCGGACATGCGGACGGGTTCGGTTTCGTGCGCCCGGACGAGGGTGGCGACGACCTCTACCTCTACCCGAAAGAGATGCGTGCGTTGTTTCACGGCGATCGCGTCGTCGTGCGCGTTGCAGGGCGCGATCGACGGGGTCGGCTCGAGGGTGCGGTCGTCGAGATCCTGGAGCGCAAGACCCGGACCGTGGTCGGGCGGCTCTACAAAGAGAGCGGTGTCGGCTTCGTCGCGCCGGACAACAAGCGGCTGACCCACGACATCATCATCCCGAGCGACCGGATCGCGGGCGCCGAGCAGGGCCAGATCGTCGTCGCCGAGATCACGGATCAGCCGACCCAGCGTACCCAGCCGATCGGCCGGATCCTGGAGGTCCTCGGCGACCACATGGCGCCCGGGATGGAGACGGACATCGCGATCCGCGCCCACGATCTGCCGATCGAGTGGCCGGAGGCGGTCGAGGCCGAGATCGCCGGGCTCGGCAGCGAGGTTCCGGAGGCGGCGAAGGAGGGCAGGACCGACCTGCGCAAGCTCCCGCTGGTCACGATCGACGGGGCCGATGCGCGCGACTTCGACGACGCCGTCTATTGCGAGCGCAAGCCCAAGGGCTGGAAGCTGCTGGTCAGCATCGCCGATGTCTCGAGCTATGTAGTGCCGGGCACGGCGCTGGATACCGAAGGCTATTCGCGCGGCAACTCGGTCTACTTCCCGGACCGCGTCGTCCCGATGCTGCCGGAGGTGCTCTCCAACGGACTCTGCTCGCTCAACCCGCATGTCGATCGGCTCTGCATGACCGCTGAGCTCTATATCAACGCGGAAGGCAAGGTCACCCGTACCCGTTTCTTCGAGGGCGTCATGCGCTCGCATGCGCGGCTGACCTACGATCAGGTCGCCGCCATGATCATCGACGGCGATGCCGATCTGTGCGAGAAGCACGCGGACCTGCTGCCGCACCTGCACGAGCTTTACGCCCTCTATCAGACTCTGCACCAGGCGCGCGCCGAGCGCGGTGCCATCGACTTCGACACCGTCGAAACCAAGTTCGTCTTCAACGAGCAGGGGCGCATCGCCGCCGTGGTGCCGCTGGTGCGCAACGAGGCGCACAAGATCATCGAGGAATGCATGCTGGCCGCGAACGTGGCCGCGGCGCGTCTCTTCGAGCGCAAGAAGATGCCGGCGCTCTATCGCATCCATGACCTGCCGAATGCGGAGAAGCTGAGCGACCTGCGCGAGTTTCTGGGGCAGCTCGCGCTCAAGCTCCCGGGCGGCGAGAAACCCACCGCCAAGGACTATGCCGCGCTGCTCGAGATGGTCAAGGAGCGCCCGGATCGTGGCTTGATCCAGACCGTCTTGCTGCGCTCCATGCAGCAGGCGATGTACAGCTCGGACAACGTCGGCCATTTCGGTCTGGCTTACGAGGCCTACACCCATTTCACCTCGCCCATCCGGCGTTATCCGGATCTGGTCGTCCATCGGATCATCAAGCACATCCTGCGCGGCGGGACCGCGGCCGACCTGGACTACTCCAAGATGGAGCTTCAGCAGATCGGCGAATACTGCTCGGGCACCGAGCGGCGCGCCGACGAGGCGACCCGCGACGCCGACGACTGGCTCAAGTGCGAGTTCATGCAGGGCAAGCTCGGCGAGAAGTTCGACGGCATCATCACCAGCGTCAACTCGTTCGGCATCTTCGTCGAGCTCGACGAGGTCCATGTCGACGGTCTGGTGCACATCACCGCGCTCGACAACGACTTCTACCATTTCGACCCGATCGGCCATCGTCTGCACGGCGAGCGCACCGGCACCGTCTACCGTCTCGGCGATCCGCTGCGGGTACAGGTTGCGGCCGTGAATCTCGACGATCGCAAGATCGACTTCGTGCTCGCCGAGCCGAGCGGGAAGGGCGGCAAGGCCGGACAAGGCGGGAAGGGCGGTCAAGGCGGACCGGGTCCGCGCACGTCCAAGCCAAAGCAGAAGGCCAAGCCGACCGCGCAGGCGTCGGATCAGGCCACGGCTCCGGCGCAGGCACCGCGGGCGCAGGCCCAGACGGACAAGCCCGCGGAAGGCGCCAAGAAGCCGCGCTCGCGCAACCGACGCAAGCGCAAACCGGCCGGCGCGGCGCCGACCTCCTGAGCATGAAGTCTTCGCGACGCCCCGTTGTGGGCCGTGTCGTGAGCCGTGACGAGGCGCGGCACCCCGCTGCGGGGCTGCACCCGGTCGGCGGTATCCACAGCGCGCGCGCTGCCCTGAAGTTCGGGAGCGAAGGGGTCGGTGAGCTTTGGCTCGACCGCAGTCGGCGCGACCGGCGCCTGTCCGAGCTGGCCGATCTCGCGAGCCAGGCGGGGGTGAAGGTCCGCCAGGTCGAGCGCGACGAGCTCGAGCGTGCCGCCGAGGGCACCAATCACCAAGGCGCTTTGGCCTGGGTGCGTGTCCCGGCGGCCCGCTCCGAGCAGGATCTCGATGGGCTCCTTGAGCGCATCGCCGGTCCGCCCTTTCTGCTTCTGCTCGACGAGGTGCAGGATCCGCACAATCTCGGCGCCTGTCTGCGCACTGCGGAGGGTGCCGGCGTTCACGCCGTCATCGCACCTAAGGACAACGCCGTCGGCCTGACCCCGGTCGTCTGCAAGGTCGCCAGCGGGGCGGCCGAGACGCTGCCCTATGTCCAGGTCACCAACCTGGCCCGGACCATGGGCAACCTCAAGGAGCGAGGCATCTGGCTCACCGGAACGAGCGGCGATGCCGACACCGAGCTCTATGCCGCCGATCTCACCGGGCCGCTCGGCCTGGTGATGGGCAGCGAAGGCACCGGCCTGCGCCGTCTCACACGCGAGCACTGCGACCGTCTGGTCCGTCTACCCATGTGCGGGACGGTCGAGAGCCTCAACGTCTCGGTCGCCGCGGGTGTTTGTCTCTACGAGGCGCTGCGCCAGCGCCGGTGGCCGCCCTGATCCGTGTTTTCACGGGCGGTGTCGATGCGCCGTTTGGTATCGGTGTCGAGCATGTGGATCCAGGTGAGTGTGCAATCAGACGGCGACGATGAAGTCGCCATAGGGAACGAGCAACGGGTCGTGCGTCAGCAGGCGCATCGGCTCGACTTGGGCCTGTGCCGCCAAGATCCGGTCGAAGGGATCCTGATGATGGGGCGGCAGGTTCCGGCTCGACGGGGAGAAACTGGTAGCCCGCCGTGCGGAAAAAGCCGATCGCCTCCGTGCCCGAGATCGGCATGTCGCTGCGCCCGAGGCGATACTTGATCGCGATCTCGCAGATGCTGGCCGCGCTGATCCAGACCCTGGCGCGGGGGTTGAGAATCAGGTCTCGCGCCATCGTTGACAGCCGCGGGCTGTCGACGATGGCTCAGAGGGCAACGCCAGAGGACAACGTGGGTGTCGAGCAAGAGGTTCATCGTCTACCGCTATCCCTGCTCGTCCAACGCATCCTTCCCGGGGCGCTCACCCAGGAAGAGTCGCGCGACATCCTGGTTGTGCGCGTCAATGTCGTCGGGTACGACGAATAGGCCCTTGGCGACGCCGATCCGGCGCTCGATGGGTACGTTGGAGACGGGCGCCAGCTTGGCGACGGGGTGGCCGTTGCGGGCGATGACGATCTCCCGCTCTGTGCCCTGCTCGATGGCCTCCACCAGCCGGGAGAGATTGGTCTTGGCTTGCGGCATGTTGATGGCTTGCACGGGCGGCTCCGATCGGATTTCGGACAGGTAGTTGATCTAGTCTAGCCAAGTTGGCCGGACAACGCCCGCCGAGCCGAGCCCCGGGCTACATGAACTGGTTGAGAGGCACGTAGTCCTTGACGTAGGCGGGGACCAGACTGCGGTATTTCGGAGGCACGGACCTGAAGTCGCGGGTGCTGAACATGGGGTTGGTCGCCGGATCGGTGATGTTGATCTTGGTGCGTGCTGTTGCTTCCTTTGCGGCCACTGGGGTCTTCTCTCCCTCGGAATGCTCAAAGGGCCTGTTTGGCCTTGGGCCGAGACGTCGATCACATCCGTCCCGGACGCGAGTCTCCTTAGATCGCAGAGGCGATGCAAGCCGTGCAGATCACGTTCAGGTCGCGTCTGCGAGCGGCTCGACGGCGACCACGTGCATCGCCTTCCCCTCGATCCGCCAGCGGATATTGCGGTCATACAGCCGGACCCCGAACTCGCGCCGCTCGGGGTAGCGATCCATATAGCCCGGCCGCGGATCTTGGGCGAGCACTTGCGCGATCAGCTCGCGGAGTCGGCGCTCGCCGGTCGGATCGGCTGCGGCGATTCCTTCCAATGCATCCACGGAAAAGGTCACGTCTGCCGCGTCGACCCCGGCAGCCATTGCAAAGCCGCTGCGGGCATTGGGCAGTGCATCGGCGTAGGGCACGTAGGGCTTGATGTCCAGAACCGGAGTCCCGTCCAAGAGATCGATGCCGCGCACCTTGAGCGCGAGTCCGTTTGCGTTTCTTTCCAGCCCGAGCTGCTCGACGGCCGAGATCCCGATCGGGTTCGGCCGATAGGGCGCGCGGCTGGCGAAGACGCCGACGCTCTCGCGTCCACCCAGGCGCGGAGGCCGCACGGTCGGGCTCCAGCCGGCGCTCAGGCAGTCGTCATGGAAGACGAAGAGGATCCAGACATGCGAGAAACCTTCGAGTCCCTTGAATGCCTCCCCCCGCGCATATTCCGGGAGCAGCTCCACTCGGGCCTCTGCCGCGGTGACCAGTCCCGACTGACGGGGGATGCCGAACTTGTCGGTATAGGGGGAGCGGATCGTGCCGATCGGGGAGAAGGTCAGGTTCATGCGGCGGAGGATGTCGGTTGCGGAAGATCCTATTATCGGTGCGAAGTGACCGCCCCTGCATACCCAACCACCAAAGGGCGCAGCACCGAATTGGAGGTAACACACCTATCCCGACGTGCCGAGACCCTCCATTCGCGATCTCGCCGACCATTGTGAATTCCGATATCGTAACGACCCGCGCTGCCGTTATCCTCCTCGGCGATGGTCGAGGGCGCGGGTCCGGCTCAGCGAAGGTCAGGTGATTTTCGAGCGAGCTGTCCTCACCTCTCACGATCAAGCGACCGAGTCCCGGGAACATCCCCCGCCGACCTTTGTCTCCGATGAGTCTCCTAACGAGCCTAGTTTTTTCACGCTCGCCGTTGCCGGTGTCCGAGCATGCGACAACGCGCAACCACACTGAACGAGCACCAGATCCAATCCGAGCATGACCCAAGAAAACACGTTGAAACCGCCATCCCCGATGCTGCGTCGTCTCCTGCCGATCCTGATTCTCATGACCGGAATCGCCGGTTTTGTCGTCCTCAAGGAGACCCGTCCGACCCCTCACCCGGTGACGCCGACGGAAAAAATCTGGCGGGTCGAGGTCCTCGACGTCGCGCCGGCGGACAACCGTCCGGTGCTCTCCTTGTTCGGTCGCGTGGAGGCACCGGATCGGATGCGCGCGGCGGCCCCCGTGGCCGGGCGTTTGCTGGAGGTCTCGGTCCGCGACGGCGAGC
The DNA here is from genome assembly GCF_001499735.1 of Thiocapsa sp. KS1. GTDB lineage: Bacteria > Pseudomonadota > Gammaproteobacteria > Chromatiales > Chromatiaceae > Thiocapsa. The sequence continues at coordinate 226,881 of NZ_LN848257.1, forward strand.
GGGTTGCAGCCGGGGCCCTGCTCGCACGGATCGACCCGCGCGACTTGCAGCCGCGCCTCATGAAGGCGCGCGCCGAGGTCGAGAAGGAGCAGTTGCGCCTCGCCCACGACACCGAGGCACTCGAGCAGGAGAGCGAGCTGCTGCGGCTGGCCGAGAGCGGGGTGAACCGTGCGGATACGGTCCAGACCAAAAAGCTCGGCTCCATCGCCGAGGTCGACGAGGCCCGCCAACAGCTTGCGCGCGCACGGCTGGCGGTAACCCTGCGCGAGCAGTCGATCGCCGAGCACCCGGCGCGGCTGGCTTCGCTCCAGGCCACGTTGGCGGAGGCCGAGCGCGACGCGGCACGCGGCGAGATCCTGGCCCCCTTCGACGCACGCATCGGGGTGGTCGAAGCGGCAGCGGGCGATCAGCTCCAGGCCAATCAGACCATCCTGACGCTCATCCCGGTCGATGGCCTCTATCTGCGGGCCAAGATCCCGGGCACCTACGCTGAAGAGTTGCGCGACGCCCTGGACGCCGGGGAGCGCTTGACGGCTCAGGGTCATCATGCCGGAAAGCCCGTGACGGCGGTCTTGGAACGGCTGGCCGGCGAGGCCGACGCACGCGGCGTCGACGCCCTGCTGCGGCTTGATCCCGGCGCCGACCTGCCGCTCGGCGCCTTCGTGGATCTGCGCTTGGAGCGCCCGGTCGCCGCGGGCACCCTGGCGTTGCCGTT
>NZ_LN848257.1:227695-234024 GCF_001499735.1 Thiocapsa sp. KS1
ATCGCGGTCGAGCGCGTCGGCGAGACCGCCGGGACCGACACCCGGCCCGGTCTGGTGCTGGTGCGTGCGCCGGCGCTGGAGTCCGGCATGCGGGTCATGGTGAGCCATCTGCCCAACGCGTTGGATAGTCTCAAAGTGGAGACGATCCAGTGAGACGCGGTCTGATCGCCGTCTTCGCGCGGCACCGGCTGCTCGCCAACCTGCTGATGGCCTTGATGTTCATCATGGGCGGGATCGCCCTGACCCGGATGAACATCCAGTATTTCCCGACCTTTGCGCTGGATGTGATCTCGGTGCGGGTGGTTTGGAGCGGTGCTTCGGCCGAGGATGTCGAGACCGGCATCATCATCCCGCTCGAGGAGCGCCTGAAGACGGTCGACGGTCTAAAGAAGCTCACCTCGACCGCTGCCCAAGGCATCGCCAGCCTCTCGCTGGAGCTGCACGAAGGCACCGACCCGCTCCTGGCGCTGGATCAGGCACGCCAGCGTGTGGATGAATTCCGCAACTTCCCGAGGGACGCCGAGACCCCGCAGATCAGCCGCATCTCGCGCTACGAGTCGGTCGCCCGGCTGCTGGTCTCGGGGCCGAGCTTGGCGGACCTGCGGCCCTGGGTACGTCAGTTCGAGCGGGAGCTGCTGGCGCGCGGGATCGACCGCGTGGAGATCGGCGGCCTGCCCGAGGAGCGGATCGCCATCGAAGTCCCGGGCAGCGTCTTGGAGACCCTGGGGTTGTCGCTCGACGGCATCGGCGAGCAGGTCGACCGGCTCGCCCGGGATATCCCTTCCGGCATTGCCGGCGATGCGGACGGCGCGCGCGAGCTGCGCAGTCTGGAGCAGCGGCGCGACCCCCTTGATTTCGAGTCGCTGGCAATCGTCAGCGACGACCGCGGCCTGGTACGTCTCGGCGATGTCGCCACCATCGTGCGCGAGGCGCGGCCGGCGAGTCTGAGTCTCTCCGCCGTCGCGCTCGGCGCTCCCGGCGAGATCACCCGCATCGAACAGCAAGAGGACGGCCCGGCGACCATCGAGCTTCTGGTCCAGCGCGCCGAAACGGGCAATTCATTGAAGGCCGCGCGCCTCTTCGACCAATGGTTGACCGACGTCGGCCCCACGCTGCCGCCGGCCATCGAGCTGACCGTCTTCGACGCCCAATGGGAGCAGATCCAGGAACGCATCGATCTGCTGGTCCACAACGGACTCCAGGGCTTCACCCTGGTCCTGCTGCTCCTCTTCATCTTCCTGCCCGGACGGGTCGCCTTTTGGGTGGCGATGGGCATCCCGACCGCCTATCTGGCCGCGCTGGCGCTGCTCTGGCTGTTCGGCGGCACCATCAACATGATCAGCCTGTTCGGCCTCCTGTTGACGCTCGGGGTCATCGACGACGATGCCATCGTCATCGGCGAGTACGCCGAATCGCGCTTTCGATCCGGGATGGCACCCGCCCAGGCGGCGATCGCCGGAGCGAGACGCATGTTCTGGCCGGTCGTCGCCTCGGCCATGACCACGGTCGCAGCCTTCCTGCCGCTGATGATGATCGGCGGGATCATGGGCAACATCCTCGGGGATATCCCTTTCGTCGCCATGATGGTCCTGCTCGCCTCGCTGGCCGAGGTCTTTCTGGTGATGCCGGCGCACCTGCGCGCGGCCTTCGAGCATCATGTGGAAGCCACCGTGCCGCGCTGGCGTCGTCGTGTTGATGCCGGATTCGATCATTTTCGCGACCGCATCTACCGGCCGCTCGTGACTCGGTCCGTGCGTTGGCGGGGCGTTACCGTAAGTCTGGTGATCGTCATGATGATGATGGCGGTCGGGCTGCTGGCGGGCGGGCGTGTCCAGTTCGTCTTCTTTCCGTCACCCGAGGCGCAGATCGTCTTCGCCAACGCCACCTTCGTCGCCGGCACCCCGCGCGAGCAGAGCGCGGCGTTCCTCGCGGAGATGGAGCGCGCGCTGCGCGACACCGAGACAAAACTGGGGGCGGGCTGGTCGATTCTGCGGTGGCGCGTCTGGGCGGTACCGTGTCGGTGGAGTCCAGCTCCGGGGCGACCGGCGATCAGCTCGCCTCGGTCCTCGTGCAATTGGTGCCGTCGGAGCAGCGCGAGGTGCGGAACGAGGAATTCCTTGCCGCTTGGCGCAGCGCGATTCGGATGCCGGCCGGGCTGGAGAGCCTGGTCATCTCCTCGCGCCGCGCCGGTCCACCCGGGCGCGACCTCACGGTCCGGCTGACCGGAGACGATGCGGCACGCCTGAAGGCCGCCGCACTCGAGCTCGGCCAGAGTCTGGAGGGCATCCCCGGTGTCTCCGAGATCCTGGACGACATGCCGTTCGGGCGCGAGCAGCTCGTCTATCGACTGACCCCGGCCGGGCAGGCGTTGGGCTTGACCACCGAGGGGCTCGGACGGCAGCTGCGCGCCGCCTTCGACGGCCATCTGGCGCAACTGGTCCAGGTCGGACAGGACGAGCTGGAGGTTCGGGTGTTGTTGCCGCGTGCCGAGCGGACCCGCCTCGATGCGCTCGAACAACTGTTGATTCGGGCGCCGGACGGGGCCTTCGTCCCGCTGCCGACGGTCGCGCGCTGGGAGACGCAGCGCGGATTCGAAACCCTGCGCCATGCCGCCGGACGCCTGGCGGTCGAGGTGTCGGCGGACATCAACCGCGCCATGAGCACGCCGGACAATGTCCGCGAGGCGCTGGAACGCGATCTGCTGCCCCAGCTTGCCGCGCACCACGGTATCGAGTACAGCTTCGAGGGCCGCGCCACGGATCAGCGCGAGACGCTCGGCGATATGCAGATGGGGCTGATCCTTGGCCTGGGGCTGATCTACGTCATCCTGGCCGCGGTCTTTTCAAGCTGGGGCTGGCCGCTGGTGGTGATGACGGCGATCCCGCTCGGCCTGATCGGGGCCATCGCCGGACATTGGCTCCTCGGGCTGGATCTCACCCTGCTGTCGCTGTTCGGCTTGTTCGGACTGTCCGGGATCGTGGTCAACAACGCCATCATCCTGGTCAGCATGTATCACGAGCTGCGCGAGACCGGGATGGAGGTCGACGAGGCCCTGATCGAGGCCGCCACGTCGCGCCTGCGGGCGATGCTCTTGACCTCCGCGACCACGGTGGTCGGCTTGGGGCCGCTGATCTTCGAGACCAGTCTGCAGGCCCAGTTCCTGATCCCCATGGCGGTCTCGCTCGCCTTCGGGGTGGGCTTCTCGACCATCCTCGTCCTCATCTTCACCCCGGCCCTGCTGTCGTTGCACGAGAGCCTGGCTCAGCGGGTGTCCCGGGTGCTGGCGCGACCGGCGTCGGCCGTGACCTGATGGCATCGCGGACGGGGGGCCGCGATGCCGGTGCAGGCGCGCAGGGTAACCCCGCCGGACGGGGTGCGACCTGCAATCCGGACTCGCGGTACTCGAGCGAGCGTCGCGAGGCGGAGGATGACGGTTGGCCCGCGGATGATCCACCCCCGCCGCTGCGCACGCAGGTCGGGGTGGATACGAGCCGCAGTCTCATCAGCTACAACCAGTCGCCCGATATCCCGTTCGATCGCTCGGTGAATCCCTACCGCGGTTGCGAGCACGGTTGCATCTACTGCTACGCGCGCCCGACCCATGCCTGGTTGGGTCTGTCTCCCGGTCTGGATTTCGAGATCCGTCTCTTCCGGAAGCCGGATGCTGCGCGTCAATTGGAGCAGGAGCTGGCGGCCCCGCGCTATCGTCCCGCGACCCTGGTGCTGGGGGCCAACACGGATCCCTACCAGCCGATCGAGCGCCGATTCGGGACGACGCGTGCCGTGCTCCAGGTCCTTCACGACTGCCGCCATCCGGTCGCCATCACCACGAAATCGGCCTTGGTCCTGCGCGATCTGGACCTGCTGGTCCCGATGGCCGAGCTTGGACTGGTCGCGGTGCAGATCTCGGTGACGAGCCTCGATGCGCACCTGGCCCGTCGGCTGGAGCCGCGGGCGGCCTCTCCGGAGCGACGCTTGGAGGTCGTGCGGAGGCTCGCGCAGGCCGGCGTGCCTGTCGGCGTTCTGGTCTCGCCGCTGATCCCGGGCCTGACGGATGTGGATCTGGAACGCATCCTGGAGCGCGCCGCCGCAGCGGGTGCTTCCCGTGCCGGCTGCCTGCTCATCCGTCTGCCGCGCGAGGTCGCGGAGCTGTTCGATGCCTGGCTTCGAGTGCAGGTCCCGGATCGAGCCGAGCGGATCCTGAGCCTGATCCGGCAATGCCGAGGCGGACGTCTCAATGACCCGGAGTTCGGCTCTCGCATGACCGGGCGAGGTCCGGTCGCCGATCTGCTCGCGCAGCGCTTTCGCCTGGCCGCGCGGCGCTTGGGTTTGGACCAACAGGACAGAGAATGGGATCTCGACGCGTCCCGCTTTCGCCGGCCGCGGCTCCCGGGGAGCCAACTCGATCTCTTCGAGCAGGACTCGCGCAGCCCGCAGCCGTGATCGGTCGCGGGTCAGGTCATTGCCGGAACCTCGCGACAACCGTGTCGCGGCATGGTCTGACTGAAGTCGCCCTTACCGCCGGCGGATCGCGCCTGGTCTGCATCTGCAGCTGACAGCTAATCGCTGAAGGCAGGCGGCTGGAGGCCGGAAGCTCTTCGCTCCCCCGCGCTGTCATCGCTTTGTCACGCCCCGCGCATTCCCTTATCCTTCACGCGCTTTTCGGGCGCGAGGAGGGTCGCGCCTCGTCTCCAAACTCAAACAAATCAGGGGCGCGACGATGACGAAGAAGGGTGCAAGTCTCTTGGTGGCCGCGGTCGGGCTCGGCGTGGCGTCGCTGACGCAGGCATACGATCTGCCCGCCGTGAACCTCGGGTTTACCAGTTTTCTCGACGGCGCACCGCCGGCCGGGCCGGGCTGGTACGCGCAGCAGTATGTGCAGTTTTATCGCAACGGGCGCCTCAAGAACGCAAGCGGCGGTGACCTGCTTCTGCCGACCGCGCGCGGGCTCGAGAAGGCCGAGGTCGAGGCGAACATCGGTCTGACTCAGATTCTCTATCAATCGGACCAGCCTCTTCTGCTCGGCGGCAAGTGGGGCATGAATCTGATGCTGCCCTACGCCGGCTTCGATCTGGATCCCAAGGATAACTTCGCGATCTCCGCGAACGGCGGCAATCTGGGCGATCTCTTGATCGGACCCTATCTTCAGTGGGACCCCATCATGGGCCCCAACGGACCCAAGTTTGTGCAGCGCGTCGAGTTTCAGCTGATCTTCCCGACCGGGTCCTACGACGCGAACGATGCGCTGAACGTCGGCAGCAATTATTTCTCCTTCAACCCCTATTGGGCCGCGACGGCCTTCCTGGCTCCGAAATGGACAGCCTCATGGCGTCTGCACTATCTCTGGAACGCGGAGAACAATGATCCCTACAAGCCGCTCGGGGCCAACGATACCCAGGCCGGCCAAGCGGTTCATGCCAACTTCGCGAGCGCCTACGAGGTGCTGCCGAATCGTCTGCGCATCGGCATCAACGGTTATTTTCTCAAGCAGTTCACCGAGAGCAAGATCAACGGCAGAGGCGTGCGCGACAGCGAGGAGCAGGTTATCGGCATCGGGCCCGGGCTCGTCTACCACTTCTCCAAGCACGACCATCTCTTCGTGAACGCCTATTGGGAGACGGATGCAGAGAACCGCCCCGAGGGCTCCAGGTTCAACCTGAGGTTCGTGCATCATTTTCATTGAGACTGAACCGCGTCTCGACCGGCATGTGCCGGATGGAAATGGATCGGCGCTGCCTGATCCTCGGACGGTCGGAGTCGACGCGGTTCAGGTGGGTGTTCGTCGAATGCCGAATCCGGTCTCGCTCATAAACTCGGCCATGTCGCTGACCCCGGCTGTAGGGTGGACAAGCGCAGCGCAGTCCACCGAACCCTGCGCCGGCGTTGGTGAACTGCGCTGCGCTTGTCCATATATAGTCTGCCCCGCGATGCAAGAGGGAAACCGCTGTTTTCGGCAGAAGGAGACGGTGCAGCCATCTATCCGGCATCCGATGAGGAGTCGTCGCCGACCCGCGTGCCCTGACGGAATGCGTGCGCCTTCCCGTCCTCATCACCCCAACAGTCTCCGCTCGGCCGGCTGATGGACAAGTCAGGTTCTCGGGGAGGCAGGCCGTGCCTTTCATGCCATCACAGTGATGTTCACTCTTCGCAACTCGTGGTGCTCGTGACTCGGTACTCGGTTGCGGCGACCGGCAAGGTTGCGGTTGCGCTCGACCCAACGCAGCACCGCGCGCGCCCCGTGGATCAGCAGCCGGCGCAAGTAGACGTCGCCGCGCTTGCCGATGCCGAGCAGACGCTCGCGCCCGCCGGTGCTGTCCTGTCGCGGCACC
>NZ_LN848257.1:234124-238374 GCF_001499735.1 Thiocapsa sp. KS1
CGAGCAGACGCTCGCGCCCGCCGGTGCTGTCCTGTCGCGGCACCAAGCCGAGCCAGGCGGCCAGTGCGCGCCCGTTGCCGAACAGCGTGGGATCCTCCCCGAGCGCCGCCGACAAGGCCGTCGCGCACTTCGCGCCGATGCCGGGATCGTCATCGGGCGCTGTGCTTGGGCGTCGTTGCGGGCGATCTCCTCGATCTGCGTATCGTAGCGGTCGACCCGTGCGTCGAGGTGGCGCAACTCCTCGGCCAGGACATTCGACTCCGCGCGAAAACGCGCGCTCAGCCCGTTCTCGGCCTCTTCGAGAATCTCGGGCCGAACGTCGCCCGGCTCAGCTGCTTGCTGAACACCGTCGTGCCGGCCGCATCCACGCCGTAGGCGTGAAAGCTGTTCTTGGCCAGGTCGATACCCACCAGCGTGACGATCCGCTCTTTGCTGGGCTTGCTCAGTGGTCCGCTCCGTGACCTTGGTTGACGATGTTCGTTCACATCGCTCATGGTGCCCGCTCGGGGCTCGTTGGAGGAGCGGGGCAGACCATCCCATTACCCTGCCACGGAGCGGTCTCATGAATGATGGCCGCTGATGCCTCGTCCCGGGAGGCTAACCCTCAACACAAACCCGAGGTCCCCGAATCGTGCCCTTCATCGGCGTCTTACCCGATCGCGAATACCTGTTCCGACCCTCGCCCCGGTGCGATGTCGGGGTGAACGACGCCGCCGCTTGGCGGCTCAACCCGGCGCATCGCCAGGTCTACGACAAGCTCTCTCTTGCGCTCGATGCAGGTCTGCGCGCGGCGCCCTGCGGTGTCGACCCGCGTGACTGCGGGATCGCGTCGGATGCGCAGGTCTTCGTCAAGCCCATCGTCAACCTTGTCGGAATGGCGGTGCGCGCTCGTGCGGTGCCGGCCGACGCCGTGCCGAGCGAGCCGGGCAGCTTCTGGTGCGAGCGTCTCGAAGGTCCGCACACCAGCAGTGACTGTCTGGTGCAGGACGGGCGTGCGGTCTGGTTTGCCCATACGCGCGGCTCGGACGAGAAGGATCGGGAACGCCCGATCTATTGGGAGGTCGGGGCCGCTCTCCCGGATCTGGAGCCGGTGATCTCGGATTGGATTGCACGCCACCTGAAAGGCTACAGCGGCCTGTGCAACCTGGAGATGATCGGCGGACGACCGATCGAGGTGCATCTGCGGGGCTCGAACGGGTTCTTCGACTTCTATGGTTCCGACTTCATCCCCGCCTGGGTCGCGCTGGTCGACGGGGCGGCCTTCACACCTCCGCCGCCGATCCGCGGGGGCGTGGTGATCTCGGTCTTCGGCGAGATCGCGATCGACGAGGCGCAGCGCGAGGCTGCGGCGGAGCAGGGTGTTCGGGTCGATCTCGACACCCGCACGGCCGATCGGTCGGCGATCCTGCGCAGCTCCGACAAGGAGGCCGGGCTGAACGTCCTGCGGCGGCTGACCGGGCGTACCCCGGCTTAACCCTTGATCTGGCGCGGCGGACCTGTCTCGCTCAGACCCTGGATGATCCGGTCTTCGAGCCAGTAATGCGCACGCCACGGCCAGGGGCCGTCGATAAAGCCGACATGACCCCCGTGATCGGCGAGCTCCAAGGTGATCCCGGGGCCGAGCTCATGCGCCCAAGGAATCGTGGTCGGGAACATGAAAGGATCATCGACGGCATGGATGATGAGTGTCGGGATGTTGATGCTCGGCAGATACTGCCGGCAGCTCGCACGACTGTAATAATCGAAGACGCCCTCGAACCCGTTCAACGGCGCCGTGACCCGGTCGTCGAAGGCGTTGAAGTCCCGGATGGCGTCGAGATCGACGTCGAGCGGGAATTGCCGTCCTGCGAACTTCCGCCGCAGACTGACCTTGAGCTTTCCAAGCAGATAGCGCCGATAGATCTTCGAGAATCCGATGTCCAGCCTGAGCATGGCATCGCGCAGGACGAAGGGGACCGACACCGCGATGGCCGATCCGACGGCGGGCTGCTCGGTCTCGCCGAGATATTTCAGCAGCAGGTTCGCACCGAGCGAGAAACCGATCGCGGCGGCGGGCGGGCCTTGAGGATCGCCGGCAAGGACGGCCAGCACCTCCGCGAGGTCTTCGGTGGCGCCCGAGTGATAGGCGCGGTCGAGCCGGTTCGGCTCCTCGGAGCAGCCGCGCAGGAACATGAAGATGGGTTGATAGCCCTCCTGCTCCAGGCGGGCGACCAGGGTCGCGGCGTAGTGCGATTCGAGTCCGCCTTCAAGGCCGTGAATTACCAGGACCCGCGGCCCCGCGCCATGGCCGATCGCCAGATCGATGAAGTCCCCGTCCGCAAGCTCGATGCGGCGGCGGGCCAGATCGTGGCGCGGGCGGGGTCGCGACAGGTTGGGCCAGAGCGTCTGGAGGTGTGGCCCGGGGAGCCACCACGCCGGTCGGAAGGTACTGCGTGTGATCGAGCCCATGGCCGACGAAATCTCCTCTTGATTCGCACCGTTCCAAACCCGGCTCCGCACCGCGGCAGGAGCGGGTGTGCTCGGGTGCCGACGGCCGCTGCGGGGGCCGCCAGATTGAGGGTCGACCCTGTTGTCCCCTATACTGGGGGCCTTCAGGGTATCACCTGACCCCGCGGGATTGACCAAGGAATCCAAGATGCGAATACGCCTTTCGACCCTGATCGCCGCACTGCTCTGCGGTCTGGCATCGACGAGCCAAGCCGAGGATCTCCTCCAGATCTATGACCTTGCCGTTCAGAGCGACCCCCAGATCCGTCAGGCCGAGCAGGAGCTGTTTGCGACGCGCGAGGTCAAGCCCCAAGCCCGGGCGCTTTTGCTTCCCAACCTCAGCGTGGTCGGTGACGTCGACTATCAGACCCTGGACGCGAGCGGCACGACCAGCGGTGGGGGAGGGGGTCAGCCGATGAGTTTCAGTCGGTCGGATTCATTCAACACCTACGGTGCCCAAGCGGTCGTGAGCCAGTCGGTCTACAACAGGGCCAATTGGATGACGCTGAGCCAGACCGACAACATCATCGCCCAGGCAGAGGCGCAGTACCGCGACGCCCAGATCACCTTGATGGTCGACACGACCGATCGTTATTTCGAGGTGTTGCGGGCTGCGGACGCGGTGACCGTGCAGGAGGCTTTGGTCCGCGCGGACGAGCGTCAGCTCGAGCAATCCCGGCAGCGTTTCGAGGTCGGTCTGGTCGCCATCACGGATGTAAACGACAGTCAGGCCGCCTACGACCGCTCGCGCGCCAATCTCATCACCGCAAAGAACAACCTCGACAACGCCTGGCAGGCCCTGCTGACCATCGTCGGTCCGATCCAAGTGCCGCTTGCGCGACTCGGAGACAAGCTGCCGCTGACTCCGCCGGAGCCGAACAACATCGATGTCTGGGCCGAGACCGCCGGACGCTCGAACTACGGCATCATCGCGGCCAGCGAGGCCGTCAGTGCCGCCAAGAAGGGGATCCAGATCGAGCGCTCGGGATACTATCCGACGCTGGACCTTCAGGCCGGATACGATGTCGCGCGCTCGGGCGCCGAGTTCAACACCGACTCGGACACCGGGTTCGTCGGGCTCACGCTCAACGTGCCCATCTATCAGGGCGGCGCGGTCGCCTCGCGCACGCGCCAGGCCGGTTTCAATTTCCGGGCTTCGCAGGACCAGCTCGACGCGACACGCCGACAGGTCGATCAGCAGGTCAAAGACGCCTTCCGCGGCATCCTCTCGAGCATCGAAGACGTGAAGGCACGCCAAGCGGCCGTGGTCTCCGCGCGGTCCTCGCTCGAATCGACCGAGGCCGGCCAGGAGGTCGGAACCCGCACCCAGGTCGACGTCCTGAATGCGCAACGCGCCCTGTTCCAAGCCGAGTTCGATTACTTAAGCTCGCGTTACGACTACATCCTCAACGGCGTGCGTCTGCACCAAGCGACCAGCACCCTGACGCGAGACGTTCTTGCCAAGGGCAACGCCTGGCTCAACCCCGCCGACACCATCCCCCCGCTGGCCAACTAACCATGTCCGGTAACAGCTTCGGGCGGGTCTTCGTCTTCACCAGCTTCGGCGAGAGTCACGGATCCGCCATCGGCGGGATCGTCGACGGCTGCCCTCCGGGGCTCGCGCTCACCGCCGCGGATCTGCAGCAGGACCTGGACCGGCGTAAACCCGGCCAGTCGCGCCACACCACGCAACGGCGCGAGTCCGACACGGTGGAGATCCTCTCGGGCGTCTTCGAGGGGGTCACAACCGGGGCACCGATCGG
>NZ_LN848257.1:238474-244721 GCF_001499735.1 Thiocapsa sp. KS1
GATCCTCTCGGGCGTCTTCGAGGGGGTCACAACCGGGGCACCGATCGGGCTGCTGATCCGCAACGAGGACCAGCGCTCCAAGGATTACTCCGAGATCGCCGATCGGTATCGGCCCGGACACGCCGACTACACCTACGATCAGAAATACGGCCGGCGCGACTATCGCGGCGGCGGGCGCTCCTCGGCGCGCGAGACCGCCGTGCGGGTCGCCGCCGGGGCGATCGCCAAGAAATACCTGGTCGAGCATGCCGGCATCTCGGTGCGCGGCTATCTGTCGCAGCTGGGTCCGATCCGTCCCGCGGGGTTCGACTGGGATCAGGTCGAGCGCAATCCCTTCTTCTGCCCCTGCGCCGCCACCGTGCCGCTCCTCGAAGCGTACATGGACGACCTGCGCAAGGAGGGCAACTCGATCGGCGCGGCCATCACGGTGGTGGCGACCGGCATGCCGACCGGTCTGGGCGAGCCGGTCTTCGATCGTCTCGACGCCGACATTGCCCACGCCATGATGAGCATCAACGCCGTCAAGGGTGTAGAGATCGGTGCCGGTTTTGCCTGTGTCGAACAGAAGGGCACCGAGCATCGCGACGAGATGACGCCTGCGGGTTTTCTCTCCAATCACGCCGGCGGCATCCTCGGCGGCATCTCCTCGGGTCAGGACGTGCTGGTGCGCATCGCGCTGAAGCCAACCTCCAGCATCCGGCTGCCGGGTCGCACCATCGATACCTCGGGTCAGGCGGCGGAGGTCGTCACCAAGGGGCGCCACGACCCTTGTGTCGGCATTCGGGCTACGCCGATTGCCGAGGCCATGCTCGCGCTGGTCCTGATGGATCACCTGCTGCGGCACCGTGGCCAAAACACCGGCGTGGTGCCGCCTACGTCGCCCATCGCCGCCTGAGCCGTGTCCCGAGCGAGAGGGGCGATTCGATGCCTGACCGGCGTCATCCCCGGCCACGACCTTTGCGCGACGCGCCGCGGTGAAGAATTCAACGAACTAAACCGCGTCGACGATGGCCCCTATGGACCAGTGCAAGGTCGATCCAGGGCGCAAATCAAGCATGTTTCAACGGACGCGGTTCAGCGCTTGGCCGGATGCGATGCCTTACTGGCGCCTCTCCGGCTACTACTTCTTCTACTTCGCCGCGCTCGGTGCGCTGGTGCCCTTTTGGGGACCCTATCTGCAATCGAAGGGATTCGATGCGTTGGCGATCGGCCAGCTCATGGCGATCCTGGTGGGGACCAAGATCGTCGCCCCGATGCTTTGGGGTCATATCGTCGACATTACGGGCCGGCGGATGCCGATCGTGCGTCTCGGGGCCTTGGTCTCGGCGGTGACCTTCGTCGGCGTCTTCCCGGCGGACGGCTTCTGGACCATCGCGGCGGCCATGGTCCTCTTCAGCTTCTTCTGGAACGCCTCGCTCCCGCAGATGGAAGCGGTCACCTTCAACCACCTGCGTCATCGCCCGTCGGGCTATGCGCTGATCCGACTCTGGGGCTCGGTGGGTTTCATCCTGGTGGTCGCCGTCCTGGGCGTGCAGCTGGAGTCGGCCCACATGAGCATCGTCCCGGTCTGGGTCCTGATCCTGTTCGTGGCGATCTGGCTCTCGACCCTGACGGTTCCGGACAGTGCGCCGGCCGTCGGTGGACCGCCCACGCCGTCGCTGCGCGCCGTGCTGGCGCGTCCGGATGTCGTCGCGTTCCTGGTCGCCTGCTTTCTCATGCAGGCGAGCCACGGCCTCTACTATGCCTTCTACTCGATCCATCTCGCGTCGGCGGGCTATTCGACCTCCGCCATCGGCGCGCTCTGGGCGCTCGGGGTGATCGCCGAGGTGCTGGTCTTTCTGGTGATGCGCAACCTGCTCGAGCGCTTCGGCGCCCGCCGCGTGCTGCTCTGGAGTCTGGCGATCGCCGTGCTGCGGTGGCTGCTCATCGGCGCCTTCGTCGAGGTGCTCGCCGTTGCCGTCTTTGCCCAATGCCTGCACGCGGCGACCTTCGGGACCTTCCACGCGGGTGCCATTCATCTAGTCCATCAGTATTTCCGCGGGCGCACCCAAGGGCGGGGGCAGGCGCTCTACAACAGCCTGAGCTTCGGCGCGGGCGGGGCCGTGGGGAGTCTGATCGGCGGGCTCCTCTGGGCGGCCCAGGGTCCGACGGCGACCTTCGGTGTCGCCGCAGCCGCCGCGGCCCTGGGGTTCGTCGCAGCCTGGCGTTGGGTGGAGAAACCGCCGGCAGCGTCCGCGGTGCACCGACATCCGGCGTGATCGGGTGAGGCTCGTCTCGGATTCGCGCTCGCGGATCGCGTGTTATCCTATTTCTTTAAGCGGATCTATTGACCCCGCCAACCTCGTCCGATCCTCTTCGGACCTACGTCATTATCGCCGCCATGTCAGTCGCCCAAGGTCCGTTTCAGACCCTTCCCGGTCGCCGCTATCCCAACGGGGCCAGCGTCGAGGACGACGGGGTCAACTTCTCCGTCTTCAGCCGCCATGCCTGCGGGGCCGAGCTCCTGCTCTACGCGGGCGCGGATAGCCCGGAGCCGTTCCAGATCATTCGTCTGGACCCGGAGGTCAATCACACCTTTTTCTCCTGGCATATCCTGGTGGTCGATCTGCCGCCCGGCACCCATTACACCTGGCGGATGGAAGGCCCGTTCGAGCCCCGCACCCACGGCTGGCGCTTCGATTCCGCGACCGAGCTGCTGGACCCTTGGGCGCGTGCCGTGAATCTCGCGCACTGGGATCGCTGGAGTCGTCTGAGCAACGGGGTGAAGCCGCATGATTCTCCGCGGGCGATGGTTCTGGCCGAGGAGTACGACTGGGAAGGCGACACCCCGATTCGCCGCCCGACCGAGCAGACCATCATCTACGAGCTGCACGTCGGCGGCTTCACCCGCCATGCCAGCTCGGGCGTGCATCATCCCGGCACCTTCCTGGGTCTGATCGAAAAGATCCCCTATCTTCAGGACCTCGGCATCACCCATGTCGAGCTGATGCCCGTCATGGCGTTCGACGAGCAGGATGTCCCTCCGGGCGTCTGGGAGGCGGGGCTACGCAACTTTTGGGGCTACAGCAGCTTCGGCTTCTTCTCGCCCCACCCCGGCTACTGTGTGACGCCCGAGCAGGGCACGCATCGGCGCGAGTTCCGCGACATGGTCAAGGCCCTGCACAAGGCCGGTATCGGCGTCATCCTGGATGTGGTCTTCAACCACACCAGCGAGGGCGGCAGCGGCGGCCCGACCATGAGCTTCAAGGGGCTGGGCAACGAGACCTTCTACTGCCTGGACAGCCTGGACAAGCGCATCTATCTGGACTTCACCGGCTGCGGCAATACGGTCAACGCCAATCACCCCGTCGTATCTCGTTTCATCATCGACGCCCTCGAGTATTGGGTGAGGGAGATGCATGTGGACGGGTTCCGCTTCGATCTCGCCAGCGCCATGGCGCGCGACTCCGACGGACGGCCGATGGCCAACCCCCCGGTCCTCTGGGGTATCGAGCTCTCGGACACGCTCAACGCGTCCAAGATCATCGCCGAGGCATGGGACGCCGCCGGTCTCTATCAGGTCGGCAGCTTTCCCGGCTATCGCTGGATGGAATGGAACGGCTGCTTTCGCGACAGCGTGCGGCGTTTCGTCCGCGGCGATATCGGGCTGGTTCCCGAGATTGCGACGCGGATTGCGGGCAGCAGCGACCTCTATCAGGCCAATCTGCGTCAGCCCATCAACAGCGTCAACTTCGTCACCTGCCACGACGGTTTCACTCTCTGGGACCTCGTCTCCTACGAGCGCAAGTACAACCGCGCCAATCGCGAAGAGAATCGCGACGGCACCGACAACAATCTGAGCTGGAATTGCGGCATCGAGGGCGAGACCACGGATCCCGAAATCTTGGCCCTGCGCCGCCGGCAGGCCAAGAATCTGTTGACCCTGATGTTCCTCAGTCAGGGCATCCCGATGCTCCTGGCCGGCGACGAGGTGCTGCGAACCCAGCAGGGCAACAACAACACCTGGTGTCAGGACAACCCGCTGGGCTGGTTCGACTGGTCTCTGGTCGAGCGCAACGGCGACATGCTGCGGTTCGTGCGCGGCGTGATCGCCCTGCGCAAGCGGCATGCGAGTCTGCGTCGCCGCCATTTCCTGTCGGGACAGCCGCGCAACGGCAGCGATCTACCCGATGTGGTCTGGCACGGGACCATGCCGGGAACTTCTCCCTGGGACGACCCGCAGGCGCGGGTGCTCGCCTTCACATTGGCGCGGGCGCGCCAAGACGAGGATTTGCTTTGTGTGCTCATCAACATGGATACGGAGGCGAAGCGCTTCGAGCTCCCGGCGATGGAGCCCTCTCGTTGGCATGCCGCGCTCGACACCGGACGTGCCAGCCCGACCGATCTCATCCTCCCCGAAGATCAGATCGCCCTCGAAACGGCCTCCGTCTTGGTGCGCTCGCGCAGTATTCAGGTCTTCGAGGGACGCTGAGCGGTCCGGATCGAAAGCCGGGCTTTGACCGATTGCCCGCTGTTGCCGTAATGTCGATGCCGCAGGGCCGCCGCATCTCCGGCTTCGCGAGGACCGCAAGGCCCGATACTGGACTGCGTGATGGCCGAGAGCCGCACGCAGGCGACCCGTCCAGGCACCCCTGACTCTGGTGATCCATGACTCGGACCGACATCCATCATGCACTCGGGTTGCACATGCACCAGCCGCCCGGCAACCTGCGTCTTCTGATCGATGACAATCCTTGGGAGGCCGAGGAGATCATCCGATGCTACGAGCGGGTGCCGCGCTATGCCCGGCAGTATCGGGATGTCGCACGTCTTCATGTCGGATTTTCGGGCGTCCTGCTCGAGCAGCTCCTCGACCCGGAGATCGTGGATCGCTATCGTCGCATCGTCGACATCCCGGCGATGCTCGAGCGCTACCGCGAGGCCGACAACATCGAGCTGATCGGCATGGGCTACTACCATCCGATCTTCCCCTTGATCCCGCGTGCCGATTGGTCGGAGCAGCTTGCCTCGGGGCGCATGCTGATGGAGCGGGTCTTCGGGCGGACCCCGCGCGGTTTCTGGCCGCCCGAGATGGCCTTCACCATGGGGATGATTCCGGCCCTGGTTCAGGCGGGCTACGAGTACGTGGTCGTCGATGGTGTGCATGTCCGCCCGGCGGACGGGATCAGCGACGTCTTTCGCCCCTATATCGCCTGCCATGACGGCGTCTGCATCACTGTTGTGCCGCGGGATCGCGACGTCTCCAACGCTCAGGAGAGCGGGTTGAATCCGCGCTGGTTTCGCGACGAGGTTCTTTGCCGGACCGCGGGCTCGCCCCGGCCCGACGAGAAGCGGCTGATCACGACCTGGTCCGACGGCGAGAACGGCGGCTGGTTCCGCCAGACCCACGAGGAATCCGGATTCTTCGGTCATTTCTTCGCGCCCTACATGGAGCAGGTACGGGCCGGGACTTGCCCGATCGTCCCGGTGCGTCTCGGCGATTATCTTGGCCGGGTGATGCCGACCATGCATACGCAGGTCCAAACCGGTGCATGGAACGTCGGATCCACATCCGGGGAGGATCTCTCCCAATGGGCGGGCAGCGTCCGTCAGCGCGAAGCCGTGGCGGAGGTGGCGAAGCTCAGCGACCGGTATTGGCAGCTCGTGCGTTGCTCGCGGGACGCGGCCCGAAAGGGCGGGGATGCCATCTTGCGGGCCCGCCGTTTGATCCTCGAGGCCGAGACCAGTTGTTTTCTGTTTTGGGGCGACTCCTGGATTCCGCATCTGCATGCACGAACCCGTGAGGCGTCGCTCGCATTGGACGAGGCGGAGGTTGCGCTTGCGCGTCGGCTTCCGCCCGACGCGACCGGGCTTCGCTTGGGCGGCCTCGCGGAGTGAGTCGGGATCTCGTTCCTCGGTTCCCCTTACTCGAAAGAGGGACTCGTCTTGTACTCGCGGATGCGGAAACAGGCGCGCTGCGCGCCTTCTGGCACCTCTCCGGCGACGACTTGATTCCTGCGCTGGCCGGCTTCGCACACGACGGTGCCAAGCCGGTGCCCGTGCTGCGTTTGCGGCGGCTGCAAGGCGACGGTGCGACGCCGGTGCAGGAGATCCCGCTGTATCTGCGCGGCCCGAGCGATCAGGGTGAGCAGGTTTTTTCCGTTCGAGGCACAGCCGGCGCGCTACGACGCCGAGCTGGGTCTGAGCGACACGGCGGGCGGATGGGTCATGCTCGCCCGCTCCAACGCACTGGATCATGCCGCGCGTG
>NZ_LN848257.1:244821-246051 GCF_001499735.1 Thiocapsa sp. KS1
ACCTCTGCGCTACGGCCATCCCGCGCCCGGAGGCACCGAGCTGTCGATCGAGGCCGAGCTGCGCATCAACGGCTGCGCCGCACCCGGCTCGGAGATCGATCTCTTCGGACATCCCTATCGCGTCGGTCCGGGAGGCCGTTTTCAGCTCGTGATTCGGGTCAATGATCAGGACTTGATCAAACGGGCCTTCGAGCTCAATCCGCCGAACCTGCCGGATCGCCCCACCGACGTTTGAATGCGTTGTCGGGAAGGGTACCGCCGGCCGAGCGGCTCGTCGGCGTCATGCCGAGGTACGCTCGCCTTCAACGTTGTTCACCCTCGACCTTTCGCCTTCTCGCCCCCGCCTCCACTCTTCCCGGTCGAAGCCCGGCTCAATACCAGGAACAAGGAGCACCTCCGATGATCGGATCAAGACCCCGCAATCTGCGCACGACGACTCTGGTCTGTGCTTTTCTCATGTTGATGTCGCTCGGAGGGACCAAGGCGATGGCCACCGATGAACCTGGTTACGAGGTTGTTCGGACCTTTCCCGATTTCGAGCTGCGCCGTTATCCGCCGTATCGGGTTGCGGAAACCGAGGTCCCTGGGCCCTTCGACGAGGCCGGGAATCAGGCGTTTCGCATCCTCGCCGACTATATCTTCGGCAACAACCGCGCCGACACCAAGATCGAGATGACGGCGCCGGTCAGCCAACGACCCGCGGCGGGCGAGGGCGAGCGTATCGAGATGACTGCACCCGTGACGCAACGCCCGGCGAGCGGGACGGAAGGCGGTACCTTCATCGTCAGCTTCATCATGCCCGAGCGGTTTACGCTGGCTACCTTGCCTGTTCCGGTCGACCCGCGCGTGCGCTTGCGTGAAGAGCCCGGCAAGCTGATGGCGGTGCGGCGTTATTCCGGGCGCTGGACCGAGTCGAGCTATCGCGAGAACGAGAGCCTGCTTCTGAGCGCCGTCGAGCAGGCCGGGCTGAGACCCGTCGCCGCACCTGTCTACGCGCGCTACAACTCGCCTTTCTCGCTGTGGTTCATGCGGCGAAACGAGGTCATGGTCGAGGTCGGGCGACCGGGGCGAATCCCTGAGCCGGAAACGACCGAGGCGATGCGCACCGGCTCGGATCTCCGGGCTCGGGACCCGCAGGTCCGTCGCCGACCCGTGATGCCGAGCCGCCTGCGCCGCGCTCTAGTCCCACATCACGTATTCGCCGTCGGCCGCCGCGGCGGCGAGCAGCTC
>NZ_LN848257.1:246151-250377 GCF_001499735.1 Thiocapsa sp. KS1
TCGTCCGCATGCTCCGCGACCGCCGCCTTCAGCCGCGCCAAGGCAGCCGGGATGTCCTCCGGCATGAGTGCTCCCGGGATGGCGCCGCTGTGTCCCATCAGCTTGATGAGCGTCACGGCTACGTCGCCGAACATGGTGATGTCGGCATAAGCCTTGGTTCGGAATGTCACCAGCATGAGGACCTCGATCGCGATGGGCGTTTTGGATGGACTCCTCCCGAGCATAGCGCAAGTCGTTCCTGCCGGCCCCTGTGCCGAGCGACCCGAGACCCTTTCAATCCCTGCGGCAATCGATAGAATGCGGGCCTTGGAAGCCATCGCCGCCGACGGCACCTGAGGATTCTCGATCCTCCGCGGGCCGGGGTTTGCCCCGCGCTGCGGGTCTGTCTGCCCCGGCCGGCTCGCCCCGAGGGCCTCCGGGCGCGATCAACGGGTGTCGGGATCGTCCGGCCCAACCTTCACCGATTCCCAGAGCATCATGAGCGATACCCCCGAGACGCCACGCAGCAATTTCATCCGCCAGATCATCGAGGCCGATCTGGCCGCCGGAAAGCACGATCGCATCGTCACCCGCTTCCCGCCCGAGCCGAACGGTTATCTGCATATCGGTCACGCCAAGTCCATCGTCCTGAACTTCGGCCTTGCGCAGGCGTTCGGGGGCACCTGCAACCTGCGTTTCGACGACACCAACCCGCACAAGGAGAACGTCGAGTTCGTCGACTCCATCAAGGCGGACGTGTGCTGGCTCGGGTTCGACTGGGGCGATCGGGTCTATTTCGCCTCCGATTATTTCGAGCAGCTCTACGGGTTCGCCATCGAGCTGATCGAGAAGGGCTTGGCCTACGTCTGCGATCTCAGCGCCGAGGAGACCCGCAGCTACCGCGGCACCCTCACCGAGCCTGGCCGGGACAGCCCCTTCCGCAACCGCTCGGTCGCGGAGAACCTGGACCTCTTCACGCGGATGCGTGCCGGCGAGTTCCCCGACGGGGCCCGGACCCTGCGCGCGCGCATCGACATGTCCTCGCCGAACATCAACCTGCGCGATCCGGTGCTCTATCGCATCAAGCACGGGGTGGTGCATCATCAGACCGGGTCGGCCTGGTGCCTCTATCCGACCTACGACTACACGCACCCCATCTCCGACGCACTTGAAGGGATCACGCACTCGCTCTGTACCCTTGAGTTCGAGGACCATCGCCCGCTCTACGACTGGTGCGTCGACAACGTCTCCGTGCCCTGCAAGCCGCGCCAGATCGAGTTCAGCCGGCTGAATCTCGAATACACGGTGATGAGCAAGCGACGCCTGACCGAGCTGGTCACCGAGCATCACGTGAGCGGCTGGGACGACCCGCGCATGCCGACCGTCGCCGGGCTGCGGCGGCGCGGCTACACGCCGGGCGCGATCCGCGACTTCTGCGAGCGGGTCGGCATCACCAAGTCCGACAACCTGGTCGAGATGGCCCTGCTCGAGAGCGCGATCCGAGACGACCTGGACGCCACGGCACCGCGCCGGATGGCGGTCCTGCGACCGCTCAAGGTGGTGATCCTCAACTATCCGCAGGACCGGGTCGAGTCCATCGAGGCGCCCAATCATCCCAAGGACGAAAGCCTGGGGCTGCGCTCCATCCCCTTCGGACGCGAGATCTATATCGATCGCGCCGACTTCGAGGAGATCCCGCCGAAGGGCTTCAAGCGCTTGGTTCCGGGCGGCGAGGTCCGTCTGCGCAACGCCTATGTGATCCGCTGCGAGGAGGTCGTCAAGGATGCCGAGGGCGCCATCGTCGAGCTGCGTGCGAGCGCCGATCTCGACACCCTCGGGCGCGATCCGCAGGGCCGCAAGGTCAAGGGCGTGATCCATTGGGTCAGCGCGGAGCATGCCCTGCGGGCGGAGGTCAGGCTCTACGACCGTTTGTTCCGCGTCCCGACGCCGGGCGCGGGCGGATCGGATTTTCGGGCCGACATCAACCCCGATTCGTTGCGGATCCTCACCGATGCCGCCATCGAGCCGGCATTGGGCGATGCCGCGCCGGGCGTGCGCGTTCAGTTCGAGCGCGAGGGCTACTTCGTCGTGGATACCGATTCGACCCCCGCGCGACCCGTCTTCAATCTCACCGTCGGTCTGCGCGACACCTGGGGTAAGTCCCGAGCATGAGCGGTCAGGCACACGACGAGCTCGACGCGCTGCGTTCCGGCCTGCCCTGGCACGAGCGGCGCGTGGCCGATGTCATGCTGCGGCTCTATGCCGCGACGGTCTCGCCGGCCGCGATCCTCCAATCCTTTCGTCGGGATGCCTTGGCGGCGCGCGATCTGGCGCAGGGGATCTCGGAGGTGCAGGGCAGGATGCGGGTCCGAATCCCGCGGTTTCCCGGGATCGAGCAGAGCAGCCGCGACTGGTCCGTCTATATGACGCTCGACCATCTGGTGATGGTCAATACAGCCATCACCGCCCTGATCCACGCCATCTGCTCGGGCCACAACCACGGCGCCGAGATCGTGATGGAGGACGTCAAGCCGCACGAGGACGCCGGACCGGATCGGATCCCGGCGCTGGAGGCGGCCGTCGAGCGCTATACGGAGGTGGTGGAGCGTATGGGCACGCTGCGCTCGCGCGAGCACCATCCACATCCCTGGTTCGGCCCGCTGACCGCCCGCCAGTGGCATGCCGTCGCCGCGATCCACAATCGCACCCATCGTGCGCAGATCGAAAAGATCCTGCGTCGGCTCTGATCCCCCGCACCCATGAATATGCCCGATCCGGGGCCGCGCACCCAAGCGCTCGTTGACCTCTACGGCGACCTCGAAACCTGTCGGCGCTGCCCCGGGATGGAGGGCCCGCCCGTGCATGGTCACGCGGTCGTCTCCCCGATCATGATGGTCGGTCAGGCCCCTGGTACGCGCGAGATCCTGCAGGGCATTCCCTTCTGCTGGACGGCCGGCAAGACCCTGTTTCGGTGGTTCAACAGCATCGGCGTCGACGAAGAGACCTTCCGCCGCCGTGTCCTCATGAGCGCCGTCTGTCGCTGTTTCCCAGGCAAGAACCCCAAGGGCGGCGACCGGGTCCCCGACGCCGTGGAGGTCGACGCCTGCACCGGCTGGTGGCGCGGGGAGCTCGCGCTGACGCGCCCCCGCCTCATCATCCCGGTCGGGCGGCTCGCCATCGTTCAGTTCATGTCCGCCCGCCGCCTCGACGAGGTGATCGGCGCCCGGTGGCCCTATCGCTCCCCCGATGGTCTGGAGGCCGACCTCATCCCGCTCCCCCATCCCTCCGGTGCCTCCACCTGGTTCAAGATGGAGCCGGGCAAGACCCTGCTCGAGCAGGCGCTCGCCTTGATCGATGCCCACCCGGCTTGGAGCGAGATCCGGGCTGCATCGGCGGATCGGCCGATCGACGTGCAGCGCCGGATCGCCGCGCCTTAGCCTAAGTCCGGGAATCACTCCCGAGACGGCGGTCGACCTGCCGCCTTTGGGTCATGCACGGACGCGTCCGACAACGCGTGCCGCGGAACCCGTTGCGGGCCGTGCACTCGGCGTCCGCCCCCTGACCAAGCGAGCTCGGTCTTGGTCAGCACGACCCGGCCGGGATGATCGTCGCAGGCCCCGCCACCAGGACAGCAACCCCGTGCCGACCAGAGCGATCAGCGCAACGGCGGAGACTAGATTGAGGGCGCCCGACCAGGGTCCGGCCCAAGTGCCTTCGTGCAACGCCTTTATCCAACCGGCCTCGCCGGTGAGCGCGACCCGGCCGTCGGACTCGACCACATGGAAGCGCTCGCCCTCGGGAGAGGCCGACTTGACCAGCGCGCTGCCGTCGCGGAAACGGCGTGCCCGGGTGATCTCGCCCGCATCCGTCGCCGACACGGCCGCGATGGCGCGGGACAGCGCGATGGGCTCGCCGGGCACGATTGCGGGGAGCTCGGGCATTCCGACATGCAGCGTCATGAGCAAGCCGGTGACGGGCGTCAGCGCGATCAGCGGAAAGCCCAGCCAACCGAGGCCGCGGTGCCAGCCGCGGAGGTTGTTTCGCAGGCGCGGCAGGCCGAACAGGAGACCGGCCACGAGGAGAGCCACCAGGACATAGGTCGCGATCTCCACCAGGACGCCGGCGCCGATCAGCAGGTGCTTGTGCAGGTTCAGCGCGACGGCGAACAGGTCGAGACCGGGGTCGGCCACGGGCATCCGCGTGGCGATCGCGTAGGTCCCCGCCAGGCTCGGATCCTCGGCCGTCAG
>NZ_LN848257.1:250477-253699 GCF_001499735.1 Thiocapsa sp. KS1
GGCCCGTCCCGTCGGGTCGATGGCCTCGAGCGCCGCGACCAGGGTGGCCGTCGGGACGCGGTCGGGCGGCGCGGCGGCGTGCTCGCTCGCCACGATGGGTTTGACGGCGAGGATTGCCCCGGAGAGCAGAATGAGCAGGAGCAACGGGGCGAGGGCCAAGGCCAGCCAGCGGTGTGCGAGCAGGAGCGGACGTTTAAGCGGTTTCGGGATCATGTCGATGCGGTTCCGTCGTCGGGTGGATCGGGCAGTCGGGCACAGGACGGCCGATGACCTCACTCTAACCAGGGACTGCGTCAAGGTGGGTTAGCCTTCTGTAAAGAAAGGTAAAGACGCGCAAAAACAGGTGAATGGGCTTGGATTCGACGCGCGGATGGCGATGATGGCGATGTGCAGAGTCAACTTCGGCGATTGGCCATGAGGATACGGGTACTGTTGGTCGACGACGACCTCGAGCTGGGGGAGATGCTGATCGAGTATTTCGAGCGCGAGGGCATCCAGGCGACGGCCGTGCAGGACGGGGAGACCGGTGTAGGGCGTGCCTTGTCGGGTGAATTCGACATCCTGGTCTTGGATGTCATGATGCCGGGCGTCAACGGCATCGAAGCGCTGCGCCGCATCCGCGCCCGCAACAGCCGCATCCCGATCCTCATGCTCACGGCGCGGGGCGACGACGTGGATCGCATCGTCGGCCTGGAGCTCGGCGCGGACGACTATGTGCCCAAGCCCTGCACCCCGCGCGAGCTGGTCGCCCGCATCCGCGCCATCCTGCGCCGGACCCAAGCGCCGGAGCCCGCCGACCTGCCGACCGGCCCGCTCACCGAGGGCGCGCTGACGCTCTGGCCGGAGCAGCGCCGCGCGACCTGGCAGGACGAGCCCCTTACGCTCACCAGTACCGAATTCAATCTGCTGGAGGTGCTGGTCCGCGAGGCCGGACGCGTGGTGACCAAACAGGTGCTGTCCGAGCAGGGGTTGGGTCGCCCCCTGGCCCGTTACGATCGCGGGATCGACGTTCACCTGAGCAGCATTCGACACAAGCTCGGCACGGACGGCGCCGGACGCTCGCCGATCCAGACCGTGCGTGGCGTGGGCTATCAGTATGTTCGGTCGACCGATGGCTGATTCGGAGCTGCCGGCTTCCAGCCTCCCGCCTCCGGCGATTGGCGACGGGCTTTTGGCGACCGACCACGCATCACTCACCATGCGTCCCATGGGCCGACTCTTCTGGAAATTTTTCTTCGCGTTCTGGTTGGCGCTGCTGCTGGCCGGTTCGGGCGTGGGCTCGGCGGTCTGGCTGCATCAGCGGGCGCTCGACGCGGGTCGGGATCTGGAGGGCGGACCGCGTGCGGCCTTTCTGGTGGGAGAAACGGCGATCGTCTTTCGGTACGGCGGAATCCGGGCGCTGCGGGAGCTCTTGAGCGACTGGGACGCCCGCGAGGGTGGCGCCCACGTCTTTGTTGTCGACGATGCCGAGCGAGAGCTGTTGGGTCGACCGGTCGCCGCCGAGACCTTGGCGCAGGCGCGCCGGTTGGCGCAACGGCCCGGAGAGCCGCGCATTGCCCGTCTCGAACGAGTGGCCGAGCGCGACTATCTGTTCTTCGTGCCCGCCGAAGGCCGTGCCCCGCGGCACGGCGCGCCGTCGCCTTGGCTGCCGATCCTGACCGGCATCCTGGCCAGCCTGGGATTCAGTGCCTTGCTGGCCTGGTACCTCTCCAAACCCGTGCGCCATCTGCGTGCGGCCTTCGATGCCGTCGCGGCGGGGCGGCTCGACACCCGGATCGGGGCGCGCATGGGCCGACGGCGCGACGAGATCGCCGATCTCGGGCGTGACTTCGACCATATGGCCGGGCAGTTACAGCTCCTGATCAGCTCCCAGCGGCGCCTGCTGCACGATGTCTCCCACGAGCTGCGTTCCCCGCTCGCGCGTCTCCAGGCCGCCATCGGTCTGGCCCGTCAGCGTCCGGAGACACTGGATGGCGCGCTCGATCGCATCGAGCGCGAGGCGATCCGGCTCGATCGATTGGTCGGGGAGTTGTTGACTCTTTCGAGGCTCGAGGCCGGGATGGGCGGCACACCGGGCGAGGAGACGGATCTGGTTGAGCTGACCCGCATCGTCGCGGAGGACGCACGCTTCGAGGCCGAGGCTGCCGGACGCCGGGTTCGCTTCTTCGGCGACGGCGAGGCGCTCATCCAGGCTCACGCGGAGCTGTTGCATCGCGCGCTCGAAAACGTGATCCGCAACGCCGTCAAGTTCACCGACGAGGGGACCGTGGTGGAGATCGCGATCGTCCGCACGAGCGATCCCGAGCGCTTGGTCGTGACGGTGTCGGACCGTGGGCCCGGTGTCCCCGAGGACCAGTTGCAGGCCATCTTCGAGCCTTTTTTCCGCGGCATGAGCCGAGGTCGGGCCGCCGGATTCGGCCTGGGCCTGGCGATCGCCAGAGGAGCCGTCGAAGCCCACGGCGGACACATCTGTGCCTTGAACCGGGCCTGCGGTGGCTTGCAGGTCGAGATCGTCCTTCCCGCTCAAACGGGTTTCGGTTGACCCGAGCGAATCCGGGCGCAGCCGAGGAAGGGTGCGGTCGGTCCGATTGCACTCTGGTACAGTGCCGGCCCGCAGTCCAGTTGGGAACGTCCGTCCGCAATGCCTCGCCGTCCGTCTCGCAAACCGCCTCCGCCTCGACCCATACCGCGCGTTGCCGGGCTTGACCGCCTGGTTCCGGTTTTGCGCCGCAGCCTGATTGTCCTGCGGGATCTCGGCATCGGGCTGGCCTTGATATGCGTAATCTCCTTCCTGCCCGCGACGCTGACCCGGTCCTGGCCGGAGCCCGCGCAACGCGCGGTCGCGATCGCGCACGACATCCGCGTGCTGCTGCTCGACGTGGCGCGCGATACGGTCGTCGGCATCGGATCCTGGCTCTCGGATGACGACACGGTGCCCTCCCCGCAGACCGATCGCCCGATCGCCGAGCGGGCTTCGGGGTGGTGGCCGCCGAATCTCGGGTCATTCGGCGCACCCGGGCGGCCGGACGGCTCGAAGCCGGGGATTGCGGTCAGCTTCGATGCCGCGCAGACGACGCTGCTCGACAGCGTCTACGGCGATCGGCGGGTCACCTTCTACTGCGGCTGTCGCTACGATACCGAGGGCCGAATCGACCTCAAGGGCTGCGGATTGGGCGTGCTGGTCGGCAGTCGGCGGGCGGAACGGGTCGAGGCCGTGCCTGT
>NZ_LN848257.1:253799-278342 GCF_001499735.1 Thiocapsa sp. KS1
CTGCGAGCGGGTGGATCCCGGCTTCGCGGCCGCACACAACGACCTCCACAACCTGGTGCCGGCGGTCGGCGCGATCGAGGCCGCGCGCTCGGATCACGCCTGGGGCGAGCTGCGTGCCGGGCAGCGTTTGGGCGACTGCGCGATGCGCTTCGATCCCATCCTGCGTCGTGTGCAGCCTCCGGAGGCTGTGCGCGGGGACATCGCTCGGACCCTACTCTATATGCGCGACACCTACGGGGTCCGCCTGAGCCGGCAGGACGAGCAGCTCTATCGGGCTTGGAGCGAGGCCGATCCGCCCGATGCCCCGGAGATCGAGCGCAATCGACGGATCCGGCGCGTGCAGGGCAAGGGGAATCGGTATGTGGAGGACGACCGGCGGTTCTGAGTCGTCATCGCGAGCGGTGTACTCGGGCAAGGCGCGCGCGTGCGTCAGTCACGCCCCGACCAGTCGCGTGCGAACTGCCAGGCGGTGCGACCGCTGCGCGAGCCGCGGCGCAAAGCCCACTGGAGTGCGGCGCGTTCGAGCGTCTCGCGCTCCTCGGACTCGGCCGTCGGGGGCGTACCGCCGAGGCGGGCGAGCCAATGGTGAACCAGCGCGAGGTACTGGGCCTGACTGAAGGGGTGAAAGGCGACCCAGAGTCCGAATCGATCGGAGAGCGAGATCTTCTCCTCGACCGATTCCCCGTGATGCAGCTCGCCGTCCACGAAACGGGCCTCCCGGTTCTCGGACTGGAACTCCGGGAGCAGGTGGCGGCGGTTCGACGTGGCGTAGATGAGCAGATTCTCGGGCGTTGCCGTGATGGAGCCGTCCAAGGCGGCCTTGAGCGCCTTGTAACCGGACTCGCCGGCCTCGAAGGAGAGGTCGTCGCAGAAGAGGATGAAGCGTTCGGGGCGATCGCGAATCAGCTCGAGGATCTCGGGCAGCTGCACCAAGTCGTCTTTGTCGACCTCGATCAGACGCAGTCCGCGGTCGCGCATCCCATTGAAGATGGCCTTGACCAGCGAGGACTTGCCGGTCCCGCGCGAACCCCAAAGCAGGATGTTGTTGGCTCCGCGACCGGCGAGGAACGCAGCGGTGTTGCGCTCGATCTCGCTCTTTTGGTGATCCAGACAGAGGAGGTCGTCTAGATCGATGCGGTGCGGTGCATGGACCGCCTGCAACCAACCGCGATCGCCGCGGCGGCGCCATCGAAAGGCATGGGCGGTCCAGTCGGGGGGCTCGGTGCCCGGCGGAAGTAGGCCGCCGAGACGCTCGATCAGTGTCTCCGCGCGTTCAAGGAGTCGTTTCTTTGCGCCCATTCGGAGCCCTATCCGTGTCGGTGAATCGCAGCGTTCGGCGGTCCCCGATGTCGGGGACCGAGGCTCAAAACGCGATCGGTTGCGGGCGGACAGCCGCCGGGGATTGTGTCGAGGCGTCCTTGTTCAAGGCGCGATGCAGCCGAAGATCCTCCAGCCGCAACGGCCGTCCGACCCCGAAGCCTTGCGCATAGTCCACGCCCATCTCGCGGAGGATCTCGATCAATTGCGGGGTCTCGGCCCATTCGGCGATCGTCTTCATCCCCAGGACGTGTCCGATATGATTGATGGACGAGACCAGGGCGCGATCGACGGCATCGGTCTCGAGATTGCGCACGAAGCTCCCGTCGATCTTGAGATAGTCGACCGGCAGGAGCTTCAGATAGGCGTAGGAGGCGAAACCGGTCCCGAAATCATCGACCGCGAAGGATGTTCCGAGTGCACGCATCTCCTGCATGAAGGTCCGCGCGCGGCGCAGATCCGCCACCGCGGCGGTCTCCGTGATCTCGAAGCAGATGCTGGAGTAGGGGATTGCGTACTCGGCGAACTGACGCTTGAGATACGTGGTGAAACCATCGTCCATCAGCGTGGTCCCGGACAGATTGATCGCGAGCATGAAGCGATCCGGAACCGCCTCATGCCAAGCCGCAAGCTGCTCGGACTGGTGAGAAAAGACGTGCGTGATGATCCAGCGGTCGATCGCCGGCATCAGGATGTGGCGCTCGGCCGCTCCGATAAAGGTGTCCGGCACGACGGCGTTGCCCTTTTCGTCCTGCATCCGAACCAGGATCTCGTAATGCATCGGCTCGTTGCTGCCGCGCAGCGGCTGGATCGGCTGAGCCATGATCCGGAATCGTCCTTCGCTCAGCGCGCTGCCGATGGCGGGGACGAGGGCCAGATCACCGCGGTGACGGATGCTCTCGGCATCGCGGTGGCCGTAGAGGTGCAAGCGATCCCGGCCCTTCTCCTTGGCGACACCGCAGGCGATATCGGCCTGCCCGAGCGCATCGATGGCCCGCGTCCTGGCGGGGTCGAACACGACGAGTCCGATGCTGAGGGTGATGTCGAACGAGCGGTCCTGCCATGTGAAGAGAAAGTGGCGGGTCGTGCGCATCAGGTCTTCGCAGAGATCCTTTGCCTGGCTTGCTGCGTTGCCGACGAAGAGGGCGACGATCTCGTCTCCGCTTAGACGGGCCAGAGCGGTTGCGGCGGCCAACTTGGTTTTGACGATCTGACCGAGCTGCTCGAGGACCTTGTTGCCGGCGGCGTGACCGAAGGTGTCGTTGATGATCTTGAAACGGTCGATATCGATCAGGCAGAGCGCATGCGCCGTGCTGCCGACGACAGGGGCGGGCGTGAGGGCGCCGAGGATACGCTCGAAGGTCGGCCGGTTCTGAAGCCCCGTCAGCGGGTCGCATTGCTCGAGGAACTCCATGCGTTGCTCGCTGCGCTCGGATTCGGTCCTGTCCTCGGTGATCAAGAGCCAATACGTCTCGCCGTCCAGCGTCAACGGCCGCAGCAAGAGGCGTATCGGGAACCGACGATCGTCTGCACGCACCCCGACGAGGTGCCGGACACGCGGTCCCAACCCGGGATCGCAGCGGGACAGATCGGACAGGTCCGCCAGCTTCAGATCCGGGATCAGGATCTCGATCGGCAAGGCCAGGGTCTCTTCGCCGAGGCGTCCGAAGAGGATCTCGGCGGCCGGATTGAACAAGCGGATCCGGCCGTCGATGTCGGTCAGGATCACGCCGTGCGAGACGGTGCCGAGCAGCGCGCGCAGGGTCTCGCCGGCCGCGTCCAGATCCGCGAGGTCGCGCAGCTCCGCGCGGGCGAGCGTGCGGAAACGCAGGTAGAAGAGCAGGGCGATTGCCGTCGTCGCCATCGCGACGGTCAGCGCCAGCGTGACCCCGAGCTCGCCGTCCTGTCTGCTCGAATCGGCCGTGATCGCGGACATCCGCTCGCGGTAATCCCAGGTCGCCAAGCCCAAGGTCAGCAGGCTGCCGCTCAGGGCGACCAGGTAACCCCGTGTCGCCGCGCGCGTCGAGGCAGGAACAACCCGCGAGGGTCTCCAGTGATGCCGAATCAATCGGTTCAGACGCAGACTCATGGTCGGGCGCAGACGGCCCTGCGGCCGTCTAGGCGGTGAGCCTCCGATATTTGAGCCGGTGCGGCTGATCCGCCTCTGTGCCCAGGCGACGGTGCCGGTCGGCCTCGTAGTCGGCATAGTTGCCTTCGAACCAGGTCACCTGCGAGTCGCCCTCGAACGCCAGGATGTGCGTGGCGATGCGGTCCAGGAACCAGCGATCATGGCTGATCACCACCGCGCAGCCGGGGAAGGCCAGCAGCGCCTCTTCAAGCGCGCGCAGGGTCTCGACATCCAGATCGTTGGTGGGCTCGTCGAGCAGGAGGAGGTTGCCGCCGCTCTTGAGGAGCTTCGACAGGTGCACTCGGTTGCGCTCCCCGCCGGAGAGATCGCCGATACGCTTCTGCTGATCGGTGCTCTTGAAATTGAAGCGGCTGCAATAGGCGCGCGAGGACATCTCGTAGCGACCGACCACGATGTTGTCGGCCCCGTCCGAGATCTCCTCCCACACGGTCTTGCTGTCGTCGAGCGCGTCGCGGCTTTGATCGACATAGGCGATTTGTACGGTTTCGCCGATGCGCAGGTTGCCGGCGTCGGGCGTCTCCTGACCGGTCAAGATGCGGAACAGCGTGGTCTTGCCGGCACCGTTCGGGCCGATGATGCCGACGATGCCACCCTTAGGCAGGGTGAAGGAGAGGTTGTCGTAGAGCAGATTGTCGCCGTACGCCTTCTTCAGCCCCTCGGCCTCGATGACCAGGTCGCCCAGACGCGGACCGGGCGGGATATAGATCTCGTTGGTCTCGTTGCGGGCCTGAAACTCCTGCGACTGCAATTCGTCGAACCGGGCCATGCGTGCCTTGCTCTTGGCATGGCGACCTTTGGGGTTGGAGCGCACCCACTCCAGCTCGTGCTTCATGGCCTTGATCCGGGCCTGCTCCTGCTTCTGCTCCAGCTCCAGACGCTGCTCCTTCTGCTCCAGCCAGGAGGAATAGTTGCCCTCCCAGGGGATACCGTGGCCGCGGTCGAGCTCCAGGATCCAGCCGGCGACATTGTCCAGGAAGTAGCGGTCATGGGTGACGGCCACGACGGTGCCGGGATACTCGTGCAGGAAGCGTTCGAGCCAGGCGACCGATTCGGCGTCCAAATGGTTGGTCGGCTCGTCGAGCAGCAGCATATCGGGCTTGGACAGCAGCAGACGGCAGAGTGCGACCCGGCGGCGCTCGCCGCCCGAGAGCTTGGTCACGTCGGCGTCCCAGGGCGGCAGGCGCAACGCATCGGCGGCGACCTCCAGGGTGCGTTCCAGGTTGTGGCCGTCGGTGGCCTCGATCAGATTTTCGAGCTCGGCCTGCTCTTTGGCCAG
Organism: Thiocapsa sp. KS1; assembly: GCF_001499735.1. Taxonomy (GTDB): domain Bacteria; phylum Pseudomonadota; class Gammaproteobacteria; order Chromatiales; family Chromatiaceae; genus Thiocapsa. The sequence goes on from NZ_LN848257.1 coordinate 258,542, forward strand.
GGCGTCGAAGTCCGCATCCGGCTCCGCATAGGCGGCATAGACCGCGTCGAGCCGCTCCAGGGCCGCCGTGATATGGCCGAGCGCCTCCTCGACATTGCCGCGCACGTCCTTGGTCGCATCGAGTCCCGGCTCCTGCGACAAGAAGCCGATCTTGATGCCGGGCTGAGGACGCGCCTCGCCCTCGATCTCGGTATCCAGACCGGCCATGATCTTCAGCAGGGTCGATTTACCCGAGCCGTTCAGACCGAGCACGCCGATCTTGGCGCCGGGGAAGAAGGACAGGGAGATATCGCGGAGGATGACGCGCTTGGGCGGCACGATCTTGCCGACCCGGTTCATTGTGAAGATGTACTGAGCCATGGCGTTCCGGATGCGTTTGGTTCGGGAATATGTGTCGGGGAGGCGATTCGGCGAGGGATATGCGGTGGTTCGCATCGCCGGTCGTAGCCGGGGTACCGGGTCGACCGTTATCTGTGCGACATTCTGCGCCGGCCTTGCGGAAATGTCCAAGGCACGGGGCGGCCGCGCATTCGGGCGAGTGTCCGATTAGAATGCCGGCAGCGGGCGCTCTCGAAACCGGGATGCCGCCTTTGATCGACACCGAGGAGGATCTCGATGGGGGAGACAATCATGCCCGTGGTCGGTTTTGTCGCCCCGAGCGGGACAGGCAAGACCACCTTGGTCCGACAGGTCGTTGCCGTCCTGAGCGGTCGCGGTCTGCGCGTCGGCTACCTCAAGCACGCGCACCATCGCTTCGACCTGGACATCCCCGGTAAGGACAGCTTCGAGGTGCGCGAGGCCGGTGCCCGTCAGACCCTGCTGGCGTCCAAGGCACGCTGGGCGCTGCAGGTCCAAAATCCGGTGCAGGGCGAGGATCCGGATCTGTATCGGATGCTCTCGCGGTTCGAGCTCGAACGGCTCGATTTGATCCTCGTAGAGGGCTTCAAACATGCGGCCTATCCGAAGATCGAGGTCCATCGCCCGACCACCGGCGAAGCGCCCTTGTATCCCGGCGATCCGGCCATCATCGCCGTCGCCACTGACGCACCGCTCACGGTCGAGCCGCCGCTGGTCGTCCTCCCCCTCAATACCCCCGAGACCGTCGCCGACTTCATCCTCTCGCGCCTCGAAGACATCCGCCTTTGCATTGCCTCTTGCGCCGAGGTGGCGCCCGAGAACCGCGCGGCCGTGCCTATTTCTCGGCCGTGAGATACGCGATCCACCCGGCATCCGGCTCGCCGGTCTCCACCGGCACGAAGACGCCGTCCGGTTTGCACTGCGAATCCCATCCCTGCCAATAGACCATCACGCGCGAAAAGCCCGCATCCGTCAACAACTCTCGGATCTCGGGCAGCGTCCAGAGCCGCCAGTCATAGCTGAAGGCGCGCGGCCATTCGGATCCGTCGCCGAACCGAAAATGAATGTGACACACCAGCCTGCCGGTCACGGGCTCGTAGACCGCCTGCTCCCAGACATAGGTGAAGCTGCCGCCTTGCGGATCCCGGACACGCCGCTCCTCGGTCAGAAGGCGAAAGGTGTCGTAACCTCCGAAGGCGTCGAGAAAAAAGATGCCGCCCTCGGCCAGTGAATCGCGCACCCGCGTGAAATATCGCAGCAGACGGCGACGGTCGCCGAGCAGCCAGTAGCTGCAATTCATCGCCAGCACGATGTCGGGGGAGGGCGTTTCGACCGCACCGACGTCCGCCTGAACCAGTGCGATTCGGGCCTGCCCTGACGCGTCCAACGCCCCCAGGTTGTGGCGCCGTCCCCAGGCCAGCGCCTCGGGATCCAGGTCGACGCCCCATGCCCGATTGTGTTTGCGCCGACCCACCCACTCGCAGCAGACCGCCGCCGTTCCGCAGAAGTCCTCCCGCAGGGTGCGGGCGCTCCGGCCTCGCAACTGCCGGAAGGTCCGGTCGACGAAGTCGATCTCCGTCCGCGGGTTCTGGACCGCGAGCTGATAGAGACGGTAACGATCGGCGAGATCGGCCATTGCCGGACGCGCCCGGTGCTCGAGGGATGACATGTTGGTCTCGACTGCTCCTGTAGCGGCGTTAACCGCGGCGCGGGACGGCAAAACGATGCGTCTCCAAATGATGATCGAGGCCGTTTCGCCACGTTCGTCCGAAGCCTGATTTGAAAGCGATCATACCTTCCTGTAACCTACGCGGCTCGCGAGCTGGACGACATGCACGACATGCATTACGGAGACCGACTCCACCGGCATGTCCGATCGCGATTCCCGCGGAGAGGTGTCCGAGTGGCTTAAGGAGCACGCCTGGAAAGTGTGTATAGGTTAACAGCCTATCGAGGGTTCGAATCCCTCCCTCTCCGCCACTAATTATACTTAAATACTTGATCTAAAAAGAAAAATAATAGCAAGACAGTCGATATACCCACAAACGTACCCACAAAATGCTTCGGGCTTTCCCAGGCCGTCCTTGGACAAAGTAGCCGATCCTGAACGGCCGCCGTCGGCAATACATGTTCTCTTCGTCCAGCGTGTTATCTTCCATGTGAGATCCCTGCACGCCGTAGGGCCACCTCGACGTTGACCTCCTGCGCGTTTGGCAATCGTCCCCGCTAATGGTTACCCCCAATGTCGATGCCGATTGCATACCGACCAAGCGACCCTGCCGGCTGAGCGACACGCGCATCAGGTTCGTCGCGAGGGGCCACTTCTCCGATCTCGCCTTGTTGTTGTCGCTGGTGTTGGATGACGGCTTGCACAAGACCGCGCCGTGTCGACGCGGACGGGTGCGATCCGCAGCTTGCAGCCGTCGGTCGACCTCGCGTATGGCTATAGGCGCCGGTGCCCGAAGGTGCATCATGGCGTCGGCGCGTCCTCGGCCACGTTCGTTCCGGTAGCCAGCTTTAGGCTATACCCGGCGCGTCGCCGATCGCGCTGGCGGCTCGACCACCCAAAGGCGCATCCCGTACTCTCCGAAGACCCGCTAGCGCCATCGCGTCGTAGGCGACACCGCGGGCGGTCGAGTCGATTGCGCCGTCGAGGAAGATAACACGGGCCGCCTCCGCTCGCCGTCACTGAACGGCGGTGTGTGCGCGATCTGCGCCGGTCCGCCGTTGCTTCGCATCGAATCGGAAAGACGCCGCCGGTTTCAGCCTGCTCTGCGCAGCGCGTGCGGCTTTGGAGTGGGCGAAGAAGCGACGGCCGCACCACCGACGACGCCGGAATCGCCGCCGAGTCCGAAGGTCGATCTCCTGGAATGAAGGCCGTCGACCAGGGTGCGCAGGTCATCATCGCCGATGGTACGGATCAGCGCGGCGATCACCGCGTCGATCTCATGCTCCGGCCAGGCGGCCGCGCGTGCACCGAGCGGGATCGGACGCGGAAACAACCCGGCGGCGATGCGGGCATAGAGTCCGGAGCGACTATAGCCGGTACGCTCCAGGACAGTTCGTAAACGCAGGACGCAGGTTGGCATGCGGGATCCCCATTAAGTGGTCGATGCGAGCGAGCGGACACCCGCACTGTTGTGAGTCCGAAGACGGTTCGGCTGCAGTTGATTGCGGCGCGTCGAGCGCAGCGGTCGGTGGTCAAGAGTGTGTTTTCACGTACCGATTCGGTTTGCCTTGCTTGGGCGTCGAGGAGGCGAGGGGCTTCGGCGGTGCGTCGTTCTTGCGATCACGCCCCGTCCGAGACACTTTCAACGCACAGATCGGGCAATCCACGGACCGGCGCGAGAACGCCCCTGCCACGTAGGGGATCGCGCAGCGCTCGCAGGTGCGAAAGAGCACGAGCCCCGTAGTCAGGTCCCGGGCAATCACCCAGCCTTGATTGATGTCGAGGGGTGGGCCGAGCGTGCCGGATGCCGCCAGCCGCGCCATCTGCTCCAGATAGAGGCGATGTCCCGTGAGCAGTGCCTCGATGTCGATGCTCCGCTGAACCGCCGCGCCGCCGAAGGTGCGGTACAAGCCCGCGAACACCGACGCGTTGGCCTGCCGACGCGCCGTGCCGAGCAGACTGCCGGTGCTCGGCAGCTGACCGGGCAAAGGCTTGCAACCGTGGATCTCATGGTGCAGTTCGCGCAGCACGGCCGGCCGCAGACCGCTGATCCGCCCCACAAGCGAGGTGCGCATGCCGCGCCGGATCAAGGCGATCGCCAGCTGCGTCCTGGCGTGATGCTGAAGTCTCATGGCTGCGCGACCTCCTCGGCGGCAAACAGAATCGCCTGCAGCCCCAACCCGAGTGCGGACGGCCCGGTCATCCGAAGACGTTCCTGCAACCAGCACACGCGAAAGCGCGGTCGAAACAACACCACGCCCGAAGCGGCCAGCTCGCGCAGCATCGTGAGCGAGGCGTGCCGCAGGATCTCCAGCACCTCCCGGTCGAGACCATAGACCAAGATGGCCTTCTCCTCGTCCGAGCGCGCCAGCTCGCGTGCCCCGAGCAGCCACATCAGATTCAGGGTATCGACCTCGCAATCGAGGTCCGGCGCAGGGTCTGAGCGGGGTGCCTCCACGTCGGGGGCCAAGGGTATGCGCATCATCTTCGTTCTCACGGCAGAAAAACAGATTGACGGTGCTATAATCGTGCGTATAAATCGAACTTGTCAAACAAAAAAGCGTAATAAGCGACTTAAAAACCGCTATAGCGCGATTTCGCGGCACTCGACTCGGGTGGTATGACCATGACGACGGACAATCAAGATTCTGATTTAAATAGCGAAGCCTTCTGGGATGCCGCCGGATTCGCGACGCGCCTGGCGCGGGCCAAGGGTGTGCTGTCCACGAATGCGTTCGCACAAAAGTGCGGTATCTCCGAGAGCATCTTCCGCAAGTACCTCGCGGGCATGAGTGTTCCCGGGGCGGACAAGCTGGTCGATATCGCCCGCGTGGCCGGCGTGTCCCTGCTCTGGTTGGCGACCGGACAGGGGCGTCCCGAAGACGGGACGGACGCGATGGTCCGGGGTCCGGTCGACGTGACTTTGCTCGAAACCCTTCTCGAGTCGGTCGAAGCCGGACTCGACGAAATCGGCTCAACCTTGGCCCCCGCAAAGAAGGCCAAGCTGGTCGCGGCGCTCTACAGCCTCTATCGCAGCAGCGAGGATGTCCGCAAGGCGCCGGTGTTGGAGCTCGTCAGGCTGGCGAGCTGAGCGTGACCGAGTTCACGGTTCCGCGAATTCACCCCGGAATAACGGTCGCACGACGCGTTTTTGCGTTGACCCGGTCGATGCATCAAGCGACGATCCGACGCGTGCGACGCAATGTACAGACTTCGGATCACGGAACAGCGGAGGTTTATCGATGGTTGAGAACAGAGATGAAATCCGTTCGACAATTCGCGGGATCATGGGCGACAGCGTGCCCAAGCCGAGGCCGTCGGAGGCGGCGATGCCCGCGTTGAGCATCGATATCGGCGGCATCAATCTCAAGAACGAGAACGCATTCGAACACGCGCATGCGGATCGCCCGATCGATCCTCCCCTCATGGCGGCCGCGCCGTCGGCCGTTCGACTGTGCCATCGACAGCAACTCGGGGTGATGCGGATGCTCGGCATTGTTCTGATGTTTGCCGCCATCGCCCCGCTCTACGTGGTTCAGTTCCTGTCCGTCCCGCACGACGACATCATCCTGACCGTCGGGTTTGTCGTGCTGATCTTGAGTCTGATCAGTTTCACGATTGCGTCGATGCTCGAGGCCTCCTGATCCGAGGACGGCTGCTCGTGCGCGAGCGGCCACGTCTCTGCGGAAACGCACCGACCGCTGCCGACGCAGCGCGGTCGATACGGTGTACCCGCACGGCCGCGCGGGCCCCCGGCAGGGCCTACCTGCCGGGATCGCGCGGGCGATCGAGCGGTCCGTCAATCCTCGCCGCATGGACCGGCGGAATGCGCCAAGCCCGCGCCAGCCTTCATCCCCCCGATTCGTCCACGTCTGTGCGGGTGCCGTGCCGCCCCGACGCGCTGCGCCACATTGCTTCCGTTGGCCGATAAGAAACCCAAAACACGCGAAAGGCGACGAAAAGCGTCATCTTGAGCGGCTTCGCCCCGCATGCGATCGGCCTATCATCTGTTCCGCGTTCGAGGACGCTTTCCGCACCGGCCTAGGCTTCGGCCACGCTGCCGGCGGGACGATCTCGAGCGCGTTCCATGTCGGCGGCGGCAGCGTCACGGTCTGGCCGGTCCGCGGGCCGGGATATGACAGACAGCGATTCGGAGCCCGGAATGAACAGCACCATCGGAGGAAACCTCCGTCACCAGCGCCGGCGATCCGGTCGGACCCAAGCCGAGGTGGCCAAGCGCGCCGGGGCCTCGCAAGACTGGATCTGCCGCATCGAGACCGGCGACGCCAACCCGACCCTCGCCAGTTTGCGCCGCATCGCCCGCGCTCTGGATGTCGATGTGGTGGATCTGCTGCAACGCCGCCCCGACCAGGGGCGCCCGACATGAGCCGAGCGGCACGCGATTGGGCTTGGGACTGCCGCGGACTGACGCCGGCACAGCGCTTGGTCCTGCTGGCGTTGGCCGAGCATGCCGACGAGGCGGGTGGCTGCTGGCCGTCGTTGTCGCGCCTGGCCGCGCGTGCCGAGGTCGATCGGCGCACCGTCACGCGCTGTCTGGCGGCACTCGAGGCGCGCGGTCTGATCCACCGCGCGCGCAGCCGGCCGCAGCGCACACTCTATAGCCTTGCGGTTGGCGCATCCCCCACGCAGGCGCCCGCCCGCGACGAGGAAACGGCGTGGGGGAGCGAACCCATGCCCCTCGACGACGGACGTGCGATCGCCTTGGATCTGCTCGACTCGACGGTGCGCAATCCCCGAACCGGGGGCGTCACGCCCCTGGACCGGGGGCAACAGACCCCGAAACGCAGATCCGATCCGGCGCGCCCGATTCCGCCCGACTGGGGACCCGGTGCCCGGGTCCTGAGTTGGGCCGCCAAGCAGGGCATCGCACGCGACTGGGTCCAGGACCAGGTCGAGGAGTTCGTCGCCTACTGGTCCGACACCGGGTCGCACCGCACGAGTTGGGACGCCACCTTCATCCAGCGCCTGCAGACCCTGCAGGCCCGCACGACGCAGAGGCCACCGCATGAGCCGACCGGACGACTCGCCGACAAAGACTACGCCCGCGGAGCGACCCCGCTCGATCGCATCCCCTGGCTGCTGCCGGCTCATGTCGCTTGAGGAGTTGGCGGAGCACGGACGCCGCGAGATCCGACAACTCCTCGCCGCTCGCCGGGACGAGGCGCAACGCCGGCTCGAATCGGCCGTCGGACGCTGCGGAATCCCCCCTCGCTTTCGCGCGAAGACCTTCGAGAGCTATCGGGCCACGACGCCGGAGCAGCGGCAGGCCTTGAGGGTCTGTCGCAGCTACGCGGCGCGCTTTGCGGCCGGCGCCCGTCACGGCGATAGCCTGCTCCTGCTCGGCGGTCCCGGCACCGGCAAGACCCATCTCGCCTGTGCCATCCTCGCGGGTGTGATCCGGGCCGGCCACACCGGGCTGTTCATGTCCGTCCCGGCCGCGCTGCGCACGGTGCGCGACACCTACGCGACGCGGGCGGCGTGCTCGGAAAGCGAGGCGCTGGCCATGCTGACCGACCCCGACCTGCTGGTGCTCGACGAGGTCGGACTGACGATCGGCAGTGACGATAAACGCCGCGCGATGCTGTTCGACGTGCTCGATACCCGCTATGCGAACCTGCGTGCCACGATCCTGATCGGCAACCTGACCGACGAGGAGATGGAGCGTTACCTCGGCGAGCGGATCATGGACCGGCTCTGCGAAGGCGACTCCGCCGTGGTGTCCTTCACCTGGCAGAGTTATCGCCGCAGCGGCGGTGCGGTTTGATGCGCTCCATCGGGCACGTACGGTTGCGGATCTTGTCGGGGAGGTGATTCACGCTGTCGCACGGAGGTCGCTTCGGGAGCCGCCGGCCGTGCAACGCTCTACGGGTGCATGATGCACGTCGGCCTACGTGCTCCGACCGTCTGTCGTGGCGGAACGCGTGGCCTCGATCGCTGCCGCGTCGATAGACGCGCTCGTGCATCTCCTCCGGCAAACCCAGGCTGCCGTACAGCGCGTTCATACCGCCGAAGAGCAAGCCGATCCGGCGCTTCAGGTCTTCCAAATCGTCGAGCGTGAGGTCATGGATCCATGTCTCGTCGGTCGAAGCATTCATGCGGGGGTCGGCGCGCCAAAAGGAACACGACCGGATCCATCCCGATTCAACACCGCACCACCGCCAACTCATCCCACCGCGTGGTGTAGTGCGGCGAGCGATTGGACTGGCGCATCGCCCAAGGCTTGTTGAGACCGGCGCCGCCCAGGACCAGTGTACCCCGACCGTAGCTGCGGTTGATCCGGTCCATGACGGCCATGAGCCGCTCGCCTCGGTCCCGGCGGCCGGGATCGCCGAAGAGGTCGCCTTGGCGCTCGCCGGCGGGGCTCAGGGCAAGCAGTGCAACGCCGGCTTTGGCATAACGGAAACCCGGACGGTAGAGCCGGCGCAGACCATGCCGGGCAGTTCGGGCGAGCCTGCGGGTATCGGCCGCGGGCTCGCGCAGCGGCAGGACCAGACTGTTGCTGTACTGCGGCTCGTCGCTGCGGAACAGATTGGTGCGGATCATCACCGACACCATCCCCGCCTCGCTCTGCTGCGCGCGGAGCTTCTCGGCGGCACGCGCCACATAGGTCGTCACCGCCTCGCCCAACGTCTCGAACGTGGTGACCGGCATGCCGAAGGAGCGCGAGCACTGGATCTGCTGCTTATCCGGCGCGACGTCCTCCACGTCGAGACAGGGCACGCCGCGCAACTCCAAGGCCGTGCGCGCGAGCACGACCGAGAAATGCGTGCGCAACCACGCGCTGTCGGCCTGCTTGAGCGCGAGGGCGGTGGTCACCCCGAGCGCAGTCAGACGCGCGGCAAGACGTGGTCCGACGCCCCAGATGTCGCCGACCGGGATATCGGCGAGTCGGCGATCGAGGTCCACCTCGGACAGGGTCGCCAGATCGCACACGCCATCCCCGTCCGGATCCTGCTTGGCCAGCCTGTTGGCGAGCTTGGCGAGGGTCTTGGTCGGGCCGAGTCCGACGCACACGGGCAGTCCGGTCCAGCGCGGTACGGTGGCCCGGATGCCGTGCGCGATCGCCGACGGGTCCGCCAGCCCGGTCAGATCGAGGAAGCATTCGTCGATCGAATAGACCTCCTGACGCGGTGCGAAGCGCGCCAACAACCGCATCACCCGGTTGCTCATGTCGGCATACAGGGCATAGTTGCTCGACAAGGCGCTCACCGGCCGTGCCCCGTCGAGACGCCGCCGCACCTGAAACCAGGGCTCGCCCATGGCAATCCCGAGCGCCTTCGCCTCGCGCGAGCGCGCCACCACGCAGCCGTCATTGTTGGAGAGCACCACCACCGCACGGCCGAGGAGATCTGGGCGAAACACCTGCTCGCAGGAGGCATAGAAGCTGTTGCAGTCCACCAGGGCAAGGATCGCCATCTCAGACGCTCTTGATGACGCGGGTCACTACTCCCCAAACCGACAGCTCTTGACCCTCGCTCAGCAGGATCGGCGGATAGTCCGGGTGCGCGGCTTCCAGCGCGATGCGTCCGTCGCGACGATGCAGGCGCTTGACCGTGAATTCGCCGTCGACCACGGCCACAACAATGCGCCCGTGGGCGGGCTCGAGTGCCCGGTCGACCACCAAGACATCCCCGTCGTCGATTCCCGCCTCGCTCATCGAGAGACCGCTGACGCGCAGCAGGAAGGTGGCCTCGGCGTTGGGGGCGAGCAGCGCGTTGAGATCGATCGCTTCCTCTTGATCGTCCTCGGCCGGCGACGGAAATCCGGCCCGCACCGGCCACACCATTCGCGCGAGCCGGCGCGGCGGCGGGATGGCCGATGCCTGCGGCCGACCGAGGAGCACGGCACCGGTGCCGTCGGCGCGCGGCGGGAGTGCGTCGAGATAAGCGCGCACGGCCTCCACCCGACTCTCCGGCACGCGCATGACCCGGGTCGGCTCGCGATAGCGCCCGGTGCCGCTGGGGCGTCCGCGGCCTCGTGCTGGGTTGGACATGAGCATACCTCGCATCGAGAATTATCGTAACGATAATTCATGCGGACGCGAGCGTCCATGGGGCAGAGGCCCGATGGGCCGGATCTCCGGCCGGTGACGTCAAGCCATGTCCCTATCCGTGACCGCCGGTATCGGAGACGATGCGAAGGGTAAGTACGGCAGTTCCACCAAGCGTTATCGATCCGGCAAACGGGCCATCGACTAGCGGAGCAGATGACGACACGGTTGGAGTGTTTGCTGTCTTTGTCGAAACACCGCGCGTCGCCAAGGATGTCATGCCAGCCCGGTCGGATCGAGCCCGCCGAGATCGATCCCGAGCGTTACGCGCACCCGATTCCTCAACGGCACCCAATCGGCCTCGTCAAGCCCCGCGGTGATCCCGAGACGCCGCAGATTGGCGCGCAAGTCCGACTCGCTTCCCATGTGCAGGGCGTTGCCTCGAAGACATTGTATTATATGACGATCGACGACTTCGACGACTTCGACGACTTCGACGACTTCGACGACTTCGACGACTTCGACGACTTCGACGACTTCGACGAGATCGGCAATCGAGGAATGGGAACGAACCTCGGGACCTTGAACAAGACGTTCCGCTCCTGCGTCTGGTCATGCGCGCTGTAGGCGCGGGCATGTCTCGCGTGGCGCTCGCGAGCGCAACGGCGCTCCTTGGCGTAGGCCGCGGGGCGGCGGCGCGCCTCCCGGCCAGCGCTCGGCCTTCCTCGGCGACGTCTCCCAGCTGGAGCCGGGCACGGGCGACGAGCCGTCGCTTCTCTACATCAGCTCCACAGCCGACTCCGCTGCGTACGAGAGGGTCGTGATCGACCCGGTGACCGTCCGGCACGGGAGCAGATCGCCCATGGCCCGCCTACCTGAAGCGGAGTTCCGTGCGCTCGCCGATCGTGGGCGGGTATGGACGAAGCTCGACCTCGCGCGAACGCAGGGTGCGATCGCGGACACGACCGGATATCTCGGCGCCGACACGCTCGCGTTCCGGTACGGCGCGCTCGAGTTGGAGATCGTGGACGCCGTCACCGGGAGGTGCTTGGTCTCGGAGGAGAGGGTGAGAGCCCTGCGCGGGTCGGGCTTCGGCCCAGACCGACCATGAGCGACCGGTCCCGGAACGGCGACGACCTGAACCGCCAGTCGACGGAGGAGGATCTCATCCGCCTACAGGCGACAACCTTACTGTACTATCTGCACGAGTCCAACCCGGCCAACGGCCTGATCCGCGACAAGACGAATCCGTCCGCTTCCTGGACATGAAGACCGGCCGCCGCGTGCGGCAGTGCGAGCTGTCGACGATCGATTCCGCCTTCCTCTTCGCCGGCATGCTCACCTGCGCCGCCTACTTCGATGCCGACACCCAAGAGGAACGGGAGATCCGTCATCTCGTCGACGAACTCTATGGCCGCGCCAATTGGCAGTGGGCGCTGAGCGGAGGCGCCGCGGTGTCCCACGGCTGGCGTCCGGAGACCGGCTTCATTCCGCATACCTGGCGCGGCTACGACGAAGCGTTGCTGGTTTATCTGCATGGTCTCGGCTCGCCGACCTTTCCTTTGCCGCCGGAGAGCTACACGGCGTATTGCTCGACGTACCGGTGGAAGCAAATCTACGGTCGCGAGCTGCTCTACTCGGGGCTGCTGTTCACCCACCAGCTCTCGCATCTCTGGATCGACTTTCGCGGCATCCGCGACGCGTTTATGCGCGAGCACGGCAGCGATTACTTCGAGAACGGCCGTTAGGCCACTTTCGTCCAACAGGAGTACGGGCGGCGCAATCCGCTTGAGTTCGCCGGCCATGGCGAGCACTGCTGGGGGATCGCGGCGACGGACGGCCCCGGCTTCGAGACGCGTCGCATGAACGGCATCGAGCGACAGTTCTACGGCTACTACGCGCGCGGTGCGCCCTACGGTCCCGATGACGGCTCCATCGCGCCGTGGGTCGTGGTGGCGTCGCTGCCGTTCGCTCCGGAGATCGTGATTCCCACCGTCCGCGCCATGGTGCGGCTCGATCTCGACGCCGAGAAGCGCTACGGCTTTAAGCCGTCGTTCAACCAGACCTGTGCGGTGCCCGAGAGCCCGACCGGCTGGTGGGTAACTCCCTACCACTTCGGCATCGACCAGGGGCCGATCATCCTGATGATCGAGAACTACCGCACCGGCCTGATCTGGAACCTGATGCGCCGATGCCCCTACGTGGTCGCCGGATTGCGCCGTGCCGGCTTTGTGGACCGGTGGCTCTGACCAGCCGGAGAAGCCGTCACCATCTTTCGGACGTCGCCGCGTTCGACAGGACCGTCGGAGGTGCGCGTGTCGGTCTTGAACCGCTCGACTGAATCTGTTCCCGCGGGTAGGTAGGGCGCTTGCACCAAGGGACAAGCCGCTGCGGTCACGAGTCGGGTATATTACCCGCAGTCATGACGTCGGTTCCCCTGATCGACCCACTACGCGACGAGGATGTCCGCAGCCCCTGATCGCCCACCCGTCGCCTGTCTGTGCCTCGACATCGAGACGGCCAAGCAGGATGCGCTCTGTCTGCGCGAGATCGGGCTCTACCGCCCCGATCTCGATGCCCGCGCGCGGATCTCCGCTCAGGCCCCCGATTTGGTGTCGCGTGTCGATGCGCTGACCGATGGCGCGAGCTTCGCGTTGGGTCACAACATCATTGCCTTCGATGGACCGACGCTCGCCGTGTTGCACCCCGGCCTGGCTCTGCACCGGCTGCCGCTGATCGACACGCTCGAGCTCTCGCCGATCGCCTTCCCGCAGAACCCGTACCACCGCCTGGTCAAGGACTACCACCTCTGCACGACCTCGCGGAACGATCCGGTGCGCGATGCCGAGCTGGCCTACCGGTTGTTCCTCGACCAGTGGGAGACCTTTCGAACACGCGTGGTCGAGCACCCCGATGAGATGTTGTGCCTGCACTTCCTCCTGGCTCCGCAGAACGGCATCGGTGTGGCGAGTTTCTTTGCCACCCTGCGCCGCGCCCTGCGACCCTCGATCGACGAGGCAGCTGCGGCCTGGTCGCGGGCCACCGCCGGAAAGGTCTGCATCACGGGGCTTCGGCGGATCATCGAGCAGTGGTTACCCGACCCGCAGTGGCATAAGCCGTTGGCCTATACCCTGGCTTGGCTGCGGGTGGCGGGCGGTAACTCGGTGCTGCCGCCCTGGGTGAAGCTGAGCTTTCCCGAGACCGGGGAAGCCATCGCCGCGCTGCGCGACGTACCCTGTACCGATCCGGCCTGCGCCTGGTGCCGCGAGCAGCACGATCTGGAGCGGATGCTCCCGCACTATTTCCCGGGCATCACCGACTTCAGGCCAACGCCCGCAACTCCCGACGGACGCTCGTTGCAGCGGGCGATCGTGGAGAACGGCTTTGCCGGACGCTCCACCCTGGCCATCTTGCCCACCGGCGGAGGCAAATCGCTGTGCTTCCAGTTGCCGGCACTGGCGCGCTATTACCGCACCGGTAGCCTCACGGTGGTGATCTCGCCGCTGCAATCGCTGATGAAGGATCAGGTGGACAACCTGGAGGCGCGCGGAGTGACCTGCGCGGGCTATCTCAACAGCCTGCTCACTCCGCTGGAGCGTCAGGCGATGCTGGAGAAACTGCGCCTCGGCGACCTGGGATTGATCTTTGTCGCCCCCGAGCAGTTTCGCGGCACCGCCTTCGGCAACGCCCTGCAACACCGCGAGATCGGCGCCTGGGTCTTCGACGAGGCGCACTGTCTGTCCAAGTGGGGGCACGACTTTCGACCGGACTATCTCTACGTCTCGCGCTTTATCCAACGGCGCCGCAAAGCGCTGCCGGAGCCGGTGTTCTGTTTCACCGCCACCGCCAAGCCCGATGTGGTCCAGGACATCCGAACGCACTTCGAGCAACGGCTCGGCCTGTCGATCGAACTCATCGAGGGCGGTGTCAGCCGCGAGAACTTGATCTACGAGGTGCGGGCTGTCCCGGCACAGGTGAAGTACGGCGAGGTCCTGTCGTTGTTGCGCGAGACCTTGCGCGAGGATGGCGGGGCGATCGTGTTCTGTGCCCGCCAGAAAACGGTCGAGGAAGTTGCCGCCTTCCTCAAACAAGCCGGCCTGGACTGCGGCTATTTCCACGGCGGCATGCCCCCGGCCGACAAGCGGGCGGTCCAGGAAGCCTTCATCGGCGGCTCGCTGCGGGTCATCGCCGCGACCAACGCCTTCGGGATGGGCGTGGACAAGCCCGACGTGCGGTTGGTGATCCATCTGGATACGCCCGGCTCGCTGGAGAACTACTTGCAGGAAGCCGGCCGGGCCGGACGTGACCAGGCGCCGGCGCGGTGTGTTCTGCTCTATGACGAAGCGGATCTGGATGTGCAGTTCCGCCTGCTGCGAAACTCGCGCCTGACCCAGCACGACATCCACTCCATCTTGAAGGCCCTGCGCATCATCGAGCGCAAGGATCGCAGCGAGGGGGAGGTGGTGGTCACCAGCGGAGAGATCCTCCTGGAGATCCCCGAGCAGCACCGCATCGACCCGGACGCCAAGGATGCCGAGACCAAGGTCCGCATCGCCGTGGCCTGGCTGGAGGAGGCGCGGCTGCTGGAGCGCCACGAGAATCATACCCGCGTCTTTCCGGGCAGCCTGTTGGTCGGGAGCCTGGACGAGGCACGCGACGTACTCCGCAAGAAGCTCGGACCCACGGCCGACATCGATCCCTATCTGGCCATCCTCGCGGAACTGCTTGCCGCGGACGACGACGAAAGCCGCTCGACCGACGATCTGATGCGCGCCACCGGCAAAGACTCGCGCACGCTGCAAGCCATGCTGCGCGAGCTGGACCAATGGCAGCTCCTGTCCAACGAGACCGAGATCGGTGTCACCCTGTATCGCGACCCCGATACCGTCGAGCGGCTGGCGGAGCTGACCCGGATCGAGGCGGCGCTCCTCGGCCAGCTCCGCGAAGCGGCGCCGGACGCCGATACGGAAAGCTGGCAGCTCCTGAATATGCGCCGACTCTGCGACACCCTACGGCGCGATACCGGCGTGGAGATCGATCCGCATCGCCTGTCGCGTCTGCTCAAGTCCTATGCCGAACCGTTCGGTGAAGGCGTCGAACATCGGGGCTTTTTTGCGCTGCGTCCTGCCGGAATGGACAACCGCGCTATCAAAGTCCTGCGGTCTTGGCGCGATATCGCGCACATCGGTGAGCGGCGTCTGCGCGTGGCACACGCCCTGGTGGCCATATTCCTCGCGGCACGACAGGGCAACACCCTGCTCGTCGTCCTCAAGCTCGGGGAGCTGGAGCGCAAGCTGCGCGCCGACCTGACGCTCCAGGATCTGGACATCCAACGCTGGGACACAGCCCTCTCCGCGGCACTGCTTTACCTCGATGCCAACGAGGTGCTGCATCTGGCGCGCGGCAAGGCGGTGTTTCGTGCGGCGCTACGCATCGAGCTGAACCCCGAGGCCCGACGACGCCAGTTCAAGAAGTCCGACTATGCCGAGCTGGCCCTGCACTACAAGGACAAAATCGTTCAGGTCCACGTCATGGCCGAGTACGCCAAGCTCGCACTCGGCAAGGTTCAGGCGGCGATGCGATTCATCGTCGACTATTTCAGACTCGATCGCGACGAGCTCATCCGGCGCTACTTCGCCGGCCGCCAAGAATTGCTCGAGAACGCCACCACCGAGGAGGCACATCGACGCATCCTCATCGACCTGCGCAATCCCGGCCAACAGGCCATCGTCGCGGCACCCCTCGACGGCAATCACCTGGTCCTGGCAGGGCCCGGCTCGGGCAAGACCCGGGTAATCGTGCATCGGGTCGCCTGGTTGTTGCGCGAATGCATGGTGCTGCCGCAGACGATCATGGTCCTGGCCTACAACCGCTCGGCCGCCGCCGAGATCCGGCACCGCCTCTGGGCACTGGCCGGACCGGATGCCGCCGGCGTCACCGTGCAGACCCTGCACGGGCTGGCGATGCGACTCACCGGCACCAGCTATGCCGTGGCGATCGAACGGGGCGACACCCTGGATTTCGGGGCCGTGATTCGCCGGGCCACCGCCGACCTGAACCGGAGCGATGAGGGTACCGGAATCGGCGCGTCCGTCGTGCGCGATCGCATGCTCGCCGGTCTGCGCTTCCTGCTCGTGGACGAATACCAGGATATCAACGGCGACCACTACGAGCTGATCAGCGCCCTTGCCGGACGCACCCTGCAGACCGAGGAAGACCGCCTGTCGCTGCTCGTGGTGGGCGACGACGACCAGAACATCTACGCCTTCGACGGCGCAAGCGTGCGCTACATCCGCCGGTTCGAGCAGGACTATCAAGCGCGCCGCTACCAGCTGATCGAGAACTACCGCTCAACTGCTCACATCATCCACTGCGCCAACCGGATCGTTGCGCGGGCACGCGACCGCATGAAGGCAGGACAGGAGATCCGCATCGACCATGCGCGCCGCGAGCAGCCCGAAGGCGGCGACGATTCCGCACGCGATCCGGTCGCCTCTGGCCGGGTGCATGTCCTCGAAGTGCCCCGCGACGCGCGCTTGGAAGCTCAGCTGGCCCTCGCCGAGATCCAACGCCTGCACGGTCTCGCGCATGCCGGCGGGGCAGGGCAGTGGGGCCGCTTCGCCGTCATCTCCCGGCGCTGGGACGATCTGGAGCCGTTGGCCGCGCTGTGCCGTCGCCGGCGCATCCCCGTCCGCATGCTGCTGGATCAGCATCAACCCAATCTGCATGTGACGCGCGAAGGCCGTGCGCTGCTCGATCTGCTGCGCGGACAGCGTCGCCGCAACCCGCGCTCGCGTCTGCTGCTGCGTACCGGTGTGCTGTCGCGCTGGTTTCGCCGCCGCTACGGCGTCCCGGTCGACGGCCTGATCGAACACCCGTTTCAAGCCGCACTGGCCCGTTTCATTGCGGACACCGAGGGGGCGGTCCCCGCCGGCGAGCAGGTGATCGGCGATCTGGTGGAGTCTCTCTACGAGATCGGAACAGGCATCAAAGCGCTCGCGCAGGGCGGCGCCAATGGCCCGCTGGTGCTGATGACGGCACACCGGGCCAAGGGACTGGAGTTCGATCATGTCCTGATCCTCGACAGCGGGGGCTGGCAGTCCGGCAGCGACGACGAGCGCCGCCTCTTCTACGTGGCGATGACCCGCGCGCGAAAGACGCTGACCCTGTGCGAGGCGCTCGGCGGCAAGCATCCCTTCATCGCCGATGCCGACGGGCTGACACTGCGCTCGCGAGCGGCCCAACCCGAGCCCGAGCCGGGCCTGGGGAACCGAACGCTGATTGCCGACCCGGAGAAGATCGTGCTGTCCTGGCCGGGTTACTTCCCGGCGGGTGCCCCGCTGCATCGCGCACTGGCTGCGCTCGACGTCGGCAGCGAGCTCGTACTGCGCGAGCGCGTCGACGGCAAGGGCGGATGGGAGATCGCGGACACGCAAGGGGTTGCCGTGACGCGCATGTCGTCGAAGTTCCGGCCCCCGGTCGGGCGGATCATTGCGGTCCGTGTCGCGGCAATCCTGGTCCGTGACGCCAAGGCCGAGGAGCGACAGAACATGCGCTGCTCGCGCTGGGAGTTGGTGTTGCCGGAGATTGAGTATGAGCCGAAGCCATCCTCGGTTTAATTGAATCGGTTTTTGGCATGCTGGCTTAGCGTGTACCATCGCACCGCCCTTCAACGGATCACCGATCACATGGAGTTTCCCCGATGAACGAAGTCAACAACCGCGTCACCGTCGTCGACATCCAGATGCCCTTTTGGTCCATGGTGGCCTTCATGGTGAAGGCGGCCATCGCGTCCATACCGGCCATCATCATCCTCTCCATCCTGTTTGCGATTGTCATGGCGATCTTCACCGCCATGTTCGGCGGCATGGGCATGATGTAGGTCGGCCGACTCGTCTCTCGCCGTCACCCTAGGCGAGAGACTCGCATCAGCTGCTCCTCGGCGGAATCTATCTCCTTGCACAGATCCAGAATCCGCGCAGCAAGCGCACGTACCGCCCGATCAGGCTTCTCGAGCGCCAAGCTCGCGCTGCCGGTCTCTATGCCGTCGATCACCGCCTCGTGATCCGCACGGGTGAGGCGGATGCCGGCCCTGACGCGCGCCAAAGCGGCGAGCAGAGCGGGAAGGTGGGCGTGATTGCGCCGGCGGATCTCTTCCAGCAGGGCCTTGCGATTCATGAGGTCGTTATCGATGTGAGGTCGGAGACCTGACCCTTCCGGTCACGATTCGCGCTCCGGGAGGGTAGCGCAGATCCGGGATCGGATGCGTCTCTTGCCCGAACCGAACGATACCCTTATCAGTCTTCGAGATCAGCCAACGGCCAGTCGTCCGGCTCGACATAGGACCAGGATGTCTGATCAAAAGGGATATTCCAGATTTTGGGCGTGAGCTGTCGTCCCTCGAATTGCCCTGTCAGGGTGATGCGAAGTGGAAAAACCGTTGCGCCGATATTGATGGAATCCACCTCCAGCGTGCTCTCGATGTCGGTAACCGGACAGATCTCGCCGCCTTCTCCGCAAGCGCCGACATTGTTCCATGCCGCATGAATCGGTCCCAGGTCACGGATGCGGCGACCATGGGGCGCCAGGATGCTGTAGGACTCGACGAGAACCCCTTGACCTAGAAAGCCATCGCGGTTCACCCAGCCCCAATAATCGCTGGGCGCTAGCTTGATCAGGCGCCAATCGGTCGGGGCGCCCCCCCAGCCCCCCGAGCTCAGACGCGGCTCGCCGGCGATGAGCTCAACACCGTCCGGGCCAAAGCCGATCACCAGGGCGCCCACGAGGCCACGGGTCACATGCGAATCGATATTCTCGCCGGTGCGCGGGTCAAAGGCCCGCCCTGTCAACAGAACATACAAACGGGGGCCGGTGTCGGCCTCCACGCGGTCGACCCGATCGATCTTCAGACAATCGGCACGTCCGGGATCATCCGCACTTCGCGCCACCCAACAAGCGTTGGTCCGATCGTATCCATCATAGAGACGGTTCAGTACCTCGCGCACGATAGCGTCATCTTCCGAGGACATAACCGTTACCGCCACGGACGCCAGCACGACAAGCAACACCATCCGTATCATGAATGTTCTCCTAAAAGCCCCGATCTCCGATCGTAGAGTTCTGTTCTTGACGGTTCCCGCAACCTCACCAACGAGAGACCCCGATGCCCATCCTCCTACAGATCGACTTCCCCTTCCAAGGCCCTTGGGGCGCCGAGATGAGCGCCACCATGCAGGGACTCGCCGCATCCATTGCGCAAGAGCCCGGCCTACTCTGGAAGATCTGGACCGAGAACCCCGAGACGAGCGAGGCCGGCGGAATCTATCTCTTCAAGGACCGCCCCAGCGCCGAAGCCTATCTGGCGATGCACACCGAGCGACTCGTCGGCTTCGGTGTATCGCACGTCAACACCAAGCTCTTCGAGGTGAATCGGGAGCTCTCGGCGATCGACCGGGGACCGATTGGATCGTGAGTAACATAGATCCGGAACGAAAAGCGTCTCAGGCAAGCCTACCGCAAGATCCGACGGACGACTCCGCGGATCTCCCGGACCATGGGGTGACATGATGGAAAAGGCAGAGCGAATCGCAGTCATCGGCTCCGGTATGGCCGGGCTCGCCTGTGCGCGGCGCCTGACCGATGCCGGATGCATGCTGATCGTGTTCGACAAAGGCCGAGGGATCGGTGGGCGGCTGGCCACGCGGCGGGCGCCGGACGGTCGGCAGTTCGATCACGGTGCGCAATACATCACCGCGACAGCGCCG
>NZ_LN848257.1:278442-279110 GCF_001499735.1 Thiocapsa sp. KS1
CCATCGCACAAGACATCCTTGCCTCTATGGACGAGCTACGCATGCCGTAGCCAAAAGCATCCCATTACACACATCTCATGAATCATGAGCCTGTCGCGCATATCTGAGACCCGCGGCGAAGTCCGTGACGCGTTGCAGGCCGAGCCAAATCGTCTTCACGCCGGGCTCCCCGTCGCCCTTGCGCCCGAGGAATCCGCCGAGGCCGGCGATCAGGCGGACCACGGTGTTGAGGCGTGGCGGCTCTTTGGGCAGGGGTTTCTCGGAGAGAATGTAGGCGGCCTGCCATTCTTCGGGCGCGAGGAACAGCTCGGCGTCCAGGTCGGGCAGGGTTCGCCCCAAGCGCATCAGCTGCGCGATGCGCCAGGAGACGATCAGAAACAATGCCAGAGCGCGTTCGAGCCGTTCCAGGGTGCTCAACTGCAACGCCTCCACGCGGCAGCCTTCCTTCAACACCAAGAACAGCAGTTCGATGTCCCAGCGTGCCCGATACCAATCGATCAGCTCGGCGGCGGCCTCCAAGGTATCGACCGTCCGGTTGGTCAGCAGGCGCCACTCGATCGGCTTCACGCCGGGCGGGGCGTCGACTTCGCGGGCGATCACGCAGGTCGCCTCGAGTGTGCCGCCCTGCCCGTCGGCGAGCGTGACGCGCTGCGCGTAGAGGTCTTGGC
>NZ_LN848257.1:279210-280954 GCF_001499735.1 Thiocapsa sp. KS1
GGACGTCCTTCTCGCGGCCGTGCACAAACAGGCACCGTCGGCACGAACAATCGTGCTGGTCGGCAAGGAACAGGCGCAATACGTCCCGCGATTGGCCGAGCGCTTCCGGATCCATACCGTGTTGACCTTGCCGGTCACCGAGGCCGACCTCGAAGCGGTGCTGCGGGCGACTGAACCGCCTTAGCCGCGCTCAAGCACACGGCCGCTGCCCTTGCGGCGAATAACAGACGTAATCGCCGCATAATGTGCGGCGAATTGGTTGCATCCACGAGGATGGTCGCCCATGATCTGCGGATGAACCGCGGTGATGATGAATACATCTGGCAAGCCGGCGACTGGCCGCACTGGCGTTACGACCTTGGGGCACTGGCCGGCCCGTTGGCTGAGGTCAGTCGCGCCCAGGGGCTGCTGCTGGGGCGTCTGACGGATGTCGGCATGGATCTGCGCACCAGGGCAAGTCTTGCGGTGCTCACCGAGGATGTGGTCAAGACCAGCGAGATCGAGGGCGAGTCGCTCAACGTCGCATCGGTGCGCTCAAGTATCGCCCGCCGCCTGGGAGTGGACATAGGCGCTCTGACTGCGGTCGATCGGCACGTCGAGGGCCTGGTCGAGTTGGTGCTCGACGCGACCACCAACTGCCACGCCCCGGTTACGCCGGAGCGGCTGTTCGGCTGGCATGCCGCATTGTTTCCGACCGGCTACTCCGGACTCTCCCGAATCATCGTTGCTGGCTGGCGTGACGATGCCGGCGGTTCGATGCAGGTGGTGTCCGGACCCATCGGCCGTCAACGCGTGCATTTCGAGGCGCCGCCCGCCGATCGCCTGGAAGCCGAAACAGACCGGTTCCTATCCTGGATCAATGGCGTCTCGAACGATCCGCCTCTCATCAAGGCAGCCCTCGGCCATCTTTGGTTCGTCACCTTGCACCCATTCGATGACGGCAACGGTCGTATCGCCCGTGCCATCGGCGATTTACTGTTGGCTCGTGCCGATGGCAGTCCGCAGCGCTTCTACAGCTTGTCGGCGCAGATCCAGCGTGAGCGCAATACTTACTACGACGTCTTGGAGCGTACCCAGAAGCGGTCGATGGATGTCACCGAGTGGCTGGCCTGGTTCCTCGGCGCACTGCATCGTGCCGTCGATCAGTCTCAATTCACTCTCGATGCCGTGCTGACCAAAGCCCGCTTCTGGCAGCGTTGGGCCACGACGCCGATGCACGATCGGCAAGTGAAGGTGCTCAACCGGTTGCTCGACGGCTTCGAAGGCAAGCTCACCAGCCGCAAGTGGGCGGCCATCGCCAAATGTTCGGCGGATACGGCGCTGCGTGATATCAACGATCTGCTGGCGTGTGGCGTGCTGCGAAAAGCAGACGCGGGCGGGCGTAGCACCAGTTATGCGCTGAGCGAACCGGCTGAGTAGCCACGCCATATCATCCTCAATCCCTCGGGAAATACTGCTTCGATCCGCTCTCCCGCACGCAGTAGATCCCGCCCTTCGGCCCCGTGCAGAGCCGCCCCGAGTCGCACGGACAGGTGCCCGAGCTCGGCTTCGCGGGCACGACCGTCGTCCCGCCGTCGCGCCAATCCCAGGGCGCGATCGGCCGCGGGCCGGACCAGAGTCCGAGCCTCTCGCGCGCCGGCGAAGGACCTCGATGGCCGCCAACAGCGCTGCCGGCCCCGGTGCACACTCCGAACCCCCGCCATGTGAACTCGTCCGTGAGCCGAAAACACCCCGTGACCGGCGC
>NZ_LN848257.1:281054-283041 GCF_001499735.1 Thiocapsa sp. KS1
TCTGGGGCTGAGCACGGGGACCTTTCCGGCACTGCTGGTGCTGTGGGAGAGCGATGGCCTGACCCAACGCGAGTTGATCGCGCGCCTGGACGTCGAACAGCCGACCATGACCAATACCCTGGCACGCATGGAGCGCGACGGGCTGATCCGGCGCGCCAAGGATCCGGCCGACGGACGGGCACAGCGCATCTGGCTGACGGAGTCGGCACGCGCACTCGAGGAACCGGCAACAGCAGCGGCGGAGGCGGTGAACGCCCGGGCACTGGAGCAGCTCACGCCCGAAGAACGCGCGGCCTTTCTCGGCCTCGTCCGCAAGGTCATCGCCGGGCTACAAGCGGAGACGGCCGCGCACGGCCTGGACGGTTGACCAGATCCTCGGCCCCGTCGAAGACCATCCCGAAGGTGGGCGGCACCGGATGCGCCGCGGCGATCGGGTCCGATCAGCAGAACCCGTCGGCATCCCCGATGTCCCGGCTCATGCCCGGCTTGCCGCTCGGCGTGCTCCGACACCAGCGCGACAACCTGTCATGCTTGCGTAGAAGATCGAGAGACTCGACCTATCTCCCGAGCGCCGGCAAAACCCTTCCGACAAGTTCCGCTTGCGTGTTCACGATGGCGTCGCACGCCATCTCGACCATGGCATTGACGATCGCATGCTCGGATTCACCCGCGCGCCGAAAATCGGTGCGGATCCCGACGATCTTCGCGTCCGCTGCCTTGGTCGCGAAGAAGTACCCGATCTCCCACGCGGTCCCGTCGTCGACCTGGGTGCCGTCGAGCAGGGCGATCAGCAGATCGGTACGGTCGAGCCCGGCCTTGCAGCGCCGGAAGATCTCCGTGCGTGCCTCGGCCCCCAAGGCGGCGATCTCCTCGGGCGTGATCAACTCATACGGCCAGAGGATCTCGACGGGCTCGCTCCGTCGGGACGCCTGCTCGAGCAGGAGGTCTTTGGTCTTGCGGTGCCAGTCGCGTTCGGCTTCGGTGAAGAGCGGTCCCGCCAGGTAGATGACGCGCATGATCGTCCCTCAGTATCCCGTGTGTTCGTCCTCGCACGTCACGCCGGGCTCACCCCGCGCGTACCGTCGCCAACCCCGCCCAGCGCGTCGTCGAGACCCCGGAGCCGCGCTCCGAGCGTCGCCGCCAGCCCGATCCCGACAGCTGACCCGCGAACCGCAGGGTCTCGCGCCCGTACTTGCGATTGACCGCATCCAGCACCGCCATGCGGCGCCGTGCGCGCTCCTCCTCTCCGACTTCGGCGAAGAGATCCGCCGGCGCCTGCCCGGCCGGGATCACATCCGGCAACAGCACCCCGGCCTTGCGGTAGGCATCGCCGGCACGGAACAGCCGCTCGACCCCGCGGGTCGCGGCCCGCACCAGCGTCGTGCTGTCCTGCGTCGGCACCGGGAAACCCAGGGTCACGGCGTTCGCGTAGAACGCCCGGCCCGTATCGAAGGGGTTGGTCTGCACGAACACCGTCAGCGCCGGGGCGGCGAGCCCCTGCGCCCGCAGCTTCTCCCCGGCCCGGCTCGCGAAGGCCGTGACCGCTGCCCGCAGCTCGGCCGGCTCAGTCACCGCGGCACCGAAGCTGCGCGAAACCATGACCTGTTGGCGCGGCGGCGCCACCTCCTCCAGCGTCAAACAGACTTGCCCACGCAGTTCCCGGGCGATGCGCTCGACCACCACGCCGAAGGTCTCGCGCAACCGCTGCGGGTGCGCCTCGCGCAACGCCAGCGCATCGCGATGCCGATCGCGCGCAGACGTGCCCCCGAGCGCCCCGCGATGCCCCAGATGTCTTCCACCGCCACCGCGGCCAGCACGGCGTCGCAATCCGGCAGCGCCGACCAGTCGAGCACCGGACCGACCGGGCCGTGACCCTTCTTTGCAAGCCGATTGGCGAGCTTGGCAAGCGTCTTGGTCGGGGCGATCCCGACCGCCACCGGGATGCCGGTCCAGCGCCGCACGGTGCGGGCGATCTCCAAGCCCAGGG
>NZ_LN848257.1:283141-286418 GCF_001499735.1 Thiocapsa sp. KS1
CGGTCGGATCCCGGACCCCGGTCATGTCCAAAAAGCACTCGTCGATCGAGTAGACCTCGATGCGCGGGGCAAACCCCGCCAGCACCTGCATCACCCGCCGCGACAGATCCCCGTAGAGGGCATAGTTCGAGGAGAAGACGGCAGCATCCGCCCGGCGCAAAACCTCGGCGTACTTGAAGTAGGGCGCCCCCATCGGGATGCCGAGCGCCTTCGCCTCGTTGCTGCGCGCCACCACGCAGCCGTCGTTGTTGGAGAGCACCACCACCGGGCGCCCCTCCAGGCTCGGTCGGAAGAGCCGCTCGCACGAGGCGTAGAAGTTGTTGCAGTCGACCAGGGCGAACACGACGCTGGGCGGTTCGCGCATCTCAGGCGTCCCAGAGCGAGGCGTCGTGCCAGGTGCGGATCGGAATCCAGGGCACACCGTCGGGGTCCGCCAGCGTCGCCACCAGTGCGAGCCCGCCGACGGTGGCACTGCCGAAGGCCGCGATGCACGCCCCGACGGCGAACAGGGTGCCGACCAGCGGCAGACCGGAGACGTGACGCAGGTCCGTCGGAGACCCACCTTGACGGCGATGGCGCCAGGGACGCAAATAGGCCAGGTACAGATTGAGCCCGGCGATCAGGACGGGGAGGGTGACCAGCGCCCACCCGGTCGCTTCGCGCGGGGCGGGCACCGCACGCGGCCAGAGTGCGCAGGCGACGGCCAGCAGGACCGGCAGGCCACACACGATGATCCCGAGCGCGCGGCGCAGCACACGACGGCGCGGCTCCGGAGCGCGCTCGGCACCGGCCATCAGAACGAATGCACCACGTGGGCGACCACGCCCCAGACCACCAAGCCCATCTCCCCCTGGATCTCCAGCGGGGCATAGTCCGGATGCTCGGCGACCAGCCACACGCGATCACCCGCGATCTTCAGCCGCTTCAAGGTCAGTTCACCATCCACCGCCGCCACCACGATCGACCCGGACTTGGCCTCGCGCGAGCGATCCACCACCAGCAGATCGCCGTCGCGGATCCCGGCACCGGTCATGGAGTCCCCCTGCACCCGCAGGAAGAAGGTCGCGGCCGGATGCCGGATCAGCTGCTCGTTCAGATCGATGGTGCCTTCCAGATCGTCGTCGGCCGGCGAGGGGAAGCCGGCCGGGATACGCGCGCCGAAGAGCGGGAGCGGGCAGGGGAGCGGGGCGAGGGTGCAGGCGTGCATGATCATCGACATGCCGGGCGTAGCGTATGAACCCGCGCTGAACTTACGGCGTGGGCGGCGACGTCGGATCGAGACATGGCGGATGACCGGATCTGTATAGACGTCCAGTCATGATAGCGCATGCGGGGGTGGTCGGACCAAGCCGGAACGTCCGGGCTTGAGGGGTCGCGATGCAGGTGACCTCGACGAGAGGTGATCCGATCGGCGACGGGGTCCACTCACCGCACTTGCTTGTTTCTCCTGGCCTTCAATGCCATTATTGCAAAAGAGTGCAATGCAAACACATGAGGTTCCCGCATGGCCGGAAGCACCATCACCGTGCGCACCGACCCGGAAGTCGCCGCGCAAATCGCCTTCCTTGCGGAGGCAATGGATCGGTCCCGAAACTGGGTGATCGAGGAGGCGCTCAAGCATTACATCCAGGCCCAGTCCTGGCAGCTTGAAGGAATCAAACAGGCGCAAGCCTCGCTCGATCGCGGGGAAGGCATCCCGTTCGACGCGGTGATGGAGGAAATGGACGCGCTGATCGAGCAGACATCCCGCACGCGTGACCCATGAAGATCGTTTTCTCGCCACAGGCGCGCGACGACCTTCGGGAGATCTTTCTCCACATCGCAAGCGACAACCCGAACGCGGCGCGCGCTCTGCTGAAACGACTTCGCAGCCGCATCAAGGACCTCGAGGACACCCCGCACATCGGCAGGCCCGGCCGCGTTCCCGGCACGCGCGAGCTGGCCATCCCCGGAACCGCCTATATCGCTCCCTACCAGGTCAGCGGCGATCAGCTGCAAATCCTGCGTGTCTATCACGGTGCCCGGCAGTGGCCGGATCACTTCGAGGAGTGACCCCGCGCGACGGACGGCGACGGTGGCCTCGATCTGTCCCGCCGGCGCACCGCCGAGGCCCGGCGCAGAGGCGAGTGCATCCAGGTCGATGCGCTCCCCGGGGCGAGGGCGATCCGGCCTATCGAGCAGATGATCTAGGCCCGACGCCGATCCAGGTCGACGTCGCTGGAAAATCTTCGCCTGCGTACGGTATGTTGTCTGTTCCGTGACAGCACCTTTCCGGCGTCGCGGTCGCACCGGGCATCAGGCGTTCGTGTCCCAGTGCCGCATTCCAGAACCGAGGCCCTCCCGTCGCCCATGAGCCAGATCGCCATACCTCGCCACATCCAACTGATCCACCGCATTCTGCACGCAGCCCTGGATACCCGGCCCGATCCGCCGCCGCCGATGGCCGCCTCGACCGAGTCGTCCTGCGTGCTCGTGGAGATCGCCGGCAGGCACCCCCGTGGCGAGCTGGCTCCACCCGGCCTTCGCCGCACGCGGCTTGCCGAAGGGATCGCGCTTGCAAGCGCTGCCCCGCGGCGCTGAGTTCCCGCGAAACGAAGAACATCATGACGATCGGCGGGCGAGGCCTGCGGTCGTGCGTGTTACGCCTTCAGTGCCGTTGCGACCCGCTGCAAAATGGCATGTGCCTCGGCGGCGACCTGATCAGCCACCGCGTCCTCGACCAAAGCGAGCACGGGAACCGGATCCATGAAATCCACGGCGGTGCGTGACGGCGACACCTGCCGGACCACGACATTGCAGGGCAGCAGTGCTCCCGCCGAGGGCCGAGACCTGATCACGCGGCTGGCCAACCCCGGCGCGCAGGCGCCAAGGATGCGATAGCCGCCGATGTCCTCGTTCAGCTTCTTGCTTAGGATCGCGGCGACATCGACGTCGCTGACGATCCCGAGATGCTCTGCCGCCAGGGCGGCCACGACGCGCTCCACCGTCGCATCAAACGGATGGTCTATCTCCACGCCGAACGCATAACTCATTGTGTTTCTCCAAAGGATCGAGGGATCTGGGGGCACCGCTCGGGAGGAACGGGTATTGACCACGGCGGCAGCGATCGCCGTGCACCTTCTCGATACGAAGGTGGAGTCTCGGCGGGCACGGACAACCACCGTCACCCGTCTTCAGCGCCCCACGTACTCCGCCAGCAACGCCTGCACCTCGTAGATGACGACCGCCTTGCTAAACGGCGCCGACATCCCCGAGGTCCAGAGCTTGAGCTCGGCCT
>NZ_LN848257.1:286518-291983 GCF_001499735.1 Thiocapsa sp. KS1
CGAGGTCGAAGTGGCCGGCCGACTCCTCCGCGAAGCGCACCAGGCTCTTATAGGGGATCGAGGATACTCGACCTTCTTGCTTTGCCTGCCCGACCGATTTTTGGCCCCAATCCTGCTGAGCGGCCCCTACGGACTCGGAAATCCGAGCGGCGATAACCGGGGTTGGGCCAGAAGCGTTTGCGCCGGCTCTGGATGTCGGGCACCGATTTGGCGCGTATTGCCCGAGTTCAATCGTCCTCTGCATCTTCGGGTTGCAGCTGTCGAGGGTTCCAGAGACGCGCAGGCCGGGACGCCACGCCTCAGACCGCCCCTGTTCAAGCCCGAGACCGTACCGATCTTTTCCTCCACGCTGTAGTCGCTCTGCGGGGTATCGCACGTGTCTGAAGAAGCCGTTATTCATGTTCATGGGGCCGACTACGAGAAGGTCGATGCGTCCTACTTCGAGCATCGGCAGTTGAAACAGGGCGCGGCGGGTTGGGTCCTGCTCGCGGGGCTCGGCGTGGCCTATGTCATCTCGGGTGATTTCGCCGGTTGGAACTTCGGACTGGGGCAGGGCGGCTGGGGTGGTCTGCTGATTGCGACCATTCTGATGGCGACCATGTATACCGCCATGGTCTTCTCGCTCGCCGAGCTGTCGTCGATGATTCCGACCGCCGGCGGCGGCTATGGCTTCGCGCGTCGGGCCTTCGGGCCGATCGGCGGGTTTCTCACCGGGACGGCGATCCTGCTCGAGTATGCGGTCGCGCCCGCGGCGATTGCGGTCTTCATCGGGGCCTACACGCAGTCCCTGATCGGGTTCGGCGGCTGGCCGGTGTATCTGGCCTTCTATGTCGTCTTCGTCGGCATCCACCTGTACGGGGTGGGCGAGGCGCTCAAGCTCATGTTCGTGATCACGGCCGTGGCTGCCACCGCGCTGCTGGTTTTCGTGATCGCGATGATTCCGCACTTCAGCGTTGCCAATCTGTTCGACATTGCGCCGACCGATGCCGTCGGCGCGAGCGCTTTCCTGCCGTTCGGCTACCTGGGCATCTGGGCGGCGATCCCGTTTGCGATCTGGTTCTTCCTCGCCATCGAAGGGGTGCCGTTGGCAGCGGAAGAGGCGCAGGATCCCAAGAAGAATCTGCCCAAGGGGTTGATTGTCGGGATGCTGATCCTGCTGCTGTTTGCCGCCCTCATCCTCGTGGTCGGTCCGGGAGGCGCGGGCTCGGCAACCATCATGGCGTCCGGGGATCCTTTGATCGCGGCGTTGGAGTCCGAGGCCGCTTACGGCGGACGGACCTGGGTCAGCGGATTCGTCAACCTGGTCGGCCTCGCCGGGCTGGTGGCGAGCTTTTTCTCGATCATCTTCGCCTACTCGCGGCAGGTATTCGCCTTGTCCCGCGCCGGCTATCTCCCGCGTTTTCTGTCGCTCACCGGCTCGCGCAAGACCCCATGGATCGCGCTTGTGGTGCCGGGCACGCTGGGTTTCGCGCTGTCTCTAACCGGTGAAGGCGACCTGCTGATCCTGATGGCTGTATTCGGCGCCACCATCTCCTACATCCTGATGACGGCCGCGCACATCGTCCTACGTCGGCGTGAGCCCGATCTGGAGCGGCCGTATCGCACGCCCGGCGGTGTGGTGACATCCGGCATCGCCTTGGTGCTCGCCTGTGTCGCCTTCGTCGCCGGTTTCCTGGTCGATCCGATGGTGGTGCTCTATGCAGCCATCTTCTATGCGCTGATGGCGGCCTACTTCTTTTTCTACAGTCGCCACCATTTGGTGGCACAAGCGCCGGAGGAGGAGTTCGAGGTGATCAAGCGGGCCGAGGCCGAGTTGGGCGGTATGGCCTGACGGGCCGCCGACATCCGATGTCGACCTATCGACACAGCATCGGCGGCACGACCTACCGCTTCGAGGATCTGCGTGACCTGATGGCCAAGGCGTCGCCCGCGCGCTCGGGCGATGCCTTGGCCGGCGTCATCGCGGCCACCGACGCCGAGCGCGTCGCGGCGCAATCGGCCTTGGCCGATCTGCCGTTGCGGGTCTTCCTCACCGAGGCCGTGGTCCCTTACGAGGACGACGAGGTCACGCGGCTCATCATCGACGATCATGATGCCGCCGCCTTCGCCCCGGTCGCGCATCTGACCGTCGGCGACTTTCGCAATTGGCTGCTGTCGGAGCAGGCCGACACGGCGGTCTTATCCGCCATGGCATCGGGTCTGATCCCGGAGATGGTCGCAGCGGTCTGCAAGATCATGCGGGTTCAAGATCTCGTCCTGGTCGCCCGCAAGTGTCGGGTGGTGACGGCCTTTCGCAATACGCTCGGACTGCCGGGGCGGATGGCGACGCGCCTGCAGCCGAATCACCCCACCGACGATCCGACCGGGATCGCGGCGGCGATCCTCGACGGGCTGCTTTACGGGAACGGGGATGCGGTCATCGGAATCAATCCGGCGAGCGACAATCCGGGTGCCGTGACGACCCTGTTGCGGATGCTCGACGACATCATCGGTCACTATCGGATTCCCACTCAGTCCTGTGTCCTGACACACGTCACGACTCAGATTCAGGTGATCGAGCAAGGCGCCCCGCTGGATCTGGTGTTCCAGTCCATCGCGGGCACGCAGGGGGCGAACGCGAGCTTTGGCGTCACGCTGGATCTTTTGATCGAGGCACGCGAGGCGGCCCTGTCGCTCAAGCGCGGGACGGTCGGCGAGCATGTGATGTATTTCGAGACCGGGCAGGGCAGCGCATTGTCCGCCAATGCCCATCTCGGGGTCGATCAACAGACGCTGGAGGCCCGTGCCTATGGGCTGGCGCGCAAGCTCGATCCGCTGTTGGTCAATACGGTCGTCGGTTTCATCGGGCCGGAGTATCTCTTCAACGGCAAGCAGATCATCCGCGCCGGCCTGGAGGATCATTTCTGCGGCAAGTTGCTGGGCGTGCCGATGGGCTGCGACGTCTGCTACACCAACCATGCCGAGGCCGACCAAGACGACATGGACGTCCTGCTGACCTTGCTCGGTGTGGCCGGCTGCAACTACATCATGGGCATCCCCGGCTCGGACGACATCATGCTCAACTACCAGACCACATCGTTTCACGATGCGCTCTATGTCCGCGAGGTGCTTGGGTTGCGTCCGGCGCCCGAGTTCGAGTCCTGGCTCGGCGAAATGGGGATCTTCGACGCCGCGAATCGGTTGATCGTCTCCGACAGGCTACCCGACCCCTTCCATCGGGCCCTGTCTCGGTTGCAGCAGGCGGCTCCATGACCGATCGCGCCAATCCCGTTGTTGCGAATCCCTGGTCGTCGCTGCGCCGGTTCACCGATGCACGGATCGCGCTAGGCCGCGCCGGGAGCAGCCTGCCGACGGAGGCGCACCTCGCCTTCCAGCTGGCGCATGCGCAGGCTCGGGATGCCGTTCACCTGCCGTTGGACGCTGATGCGGTCGCGGCGCAGCTCCACGCGCGTGGGCTGGAAAGCGTGCGTCTTCACAGTGCGGCCCCGGATCGCCTCATCTATCTGAAGCGCCCGGACCTTGGACGACGGCTGAACGACAACTCGCAGGCGTTATTGGCGGATCGCGCGGGCGCGCTCGGGGCAGGAGTGGATGTCGTCTTCGTGATTGCCGATGGCCTCTCGGCGCGCGCGATTCACGAGAATGCCATTCCCTTGCTGGACTGTATCCTTCCCGAACTCTCAAGCGCGGGCTGGCGGGTTGGCCCCATTCCGATCGTCACGCAGGGCCGGGTGGCGATCGGCGACGAGATCGGCGAGAGATTGAAGGCCGAGATCCTGGTCGTGCTGATCGGGGAGAGGCCGGGCCTCAGCTCACCGGATAGCCTGGGGGTTTATCTGACCCATGGTCCGCGGGTCGGGAAGACGGATGCGGACCGCAACTGTCTGTCCAATGTCCGTGTGGCCGGGCTGAGTCATGCGACGGCGGCTCACAAGCTGCGCTATCTGTTGGAGGAGTCGCGCCGTCGAGCACTCTCGGGTGTCTCGCTGAAGGAGGATGCCGATGAGGTGCCGCGCGTGGTCGGCGCCGGCGAGGCGGCCAACTTTCTCCTGCCGACGGGTGCTGCATGAGGATCCGCGGGGAGGGTTAGCAACCAATCCGTCCGCATCGGGATCTCGATGTGATCCGGACCCAAGCGGAACAGCCAGCATTGGGTGTTGTGACTGGAGGGGGCCAGGATGGCGTGACTGACCAGCTCGAGCGGCCGCGCATCGGGCCGGTCGGTCATGGTCGTGTCCTCGTATCGAGCCGGTAGGTGCCAAGTTCGGGCGCCGTCGTCATCGTGCGGGATCGTCCGGCGCGTCGCTCGCTGCCCCGTGCACGCAGGATAGCCCCTGCGCGCATCTCCGACCGCCCGGTCAATCGGCGGTCCGCGCAGAACGCCAAGTTCAGTAGCGCACCCGCCCCGGATCGGCGGCGAAGGTTTCGAGTAAATCGAGCGCATCTGCCCTCAACAGCGGAATCTCGGGGATCGCGCGCTCCTCCGCCGGCCTTGCCAACTGCTCGTAGATGAACTGGTCATCAAAGCCCATGCCGGCCGCATCCTGGATGCTGAACCCGTAGAACACCCGCTCGATCCGCGCCCAGTAGATCGCACCGACACATCGGACAGGGCTGGCCGCTGGTGTAGAGCACGCACCCCTGCAGGCTGATGTTCCCGATCCGCCGGGACGCGTCGCGGATCGCGACCATCTCGCCATGCGCCGTTGGGTCACGGGTCGCGATGACCCGATTCCAGCCTTCCCCGATGATTTCCCCGCCCAGCACGATGACGGCACCGAAAGGCCCGCCGTCGCCCGCTGTCGCGCCGCGACGGGCCAATGCGATGGCGCGCCGCATGAAGCGCTCGTGATCCGATGACCCTGCACCCTCCCCGAGGGCTCTACCCACAAGCTCCGACTGTTCGCCCACATCAACCCCCAACGGCTTGCGGTTGACCGAGTCGCGCCGCCGCGATCTCCCGGCACCGCGCCATGAAAGCCTCGTTGCCCTCGGCGTGGATCGGGTTGTCCATGCGCATCGAGAGCGCAGCGTCCTGGTCCTCGCCCGACAGCCCGCAGACCTGCACCGTCTCCACTGTCCACGCACGCCCGTTGTCGATGTTCAAGGGCAGATCCAGCAGCGCAAGTGCGCCGCCGTGATGGCCCTCGCGCAGCCGATCGTCCCTTGAGTGCTGTCAGTCGAGTCGCCGCTGTGGGCGACGGCTATGCCCCACTACCGGTCACTGGCCCCAAGCCATCGGGCCAGCCCCGAGTCATCCAGAAGCTGCCGCTCGACCCTATCCTGTCGAGCGGCGGCTCTGGACGCTATCCGGTCACCGACTGGGGCGATGCGGGGAGGGCAGAGGTTCTGGAAAGCGGACGCCGCGCTCCGATGCTGTGCAGGCGGCTTCACGCGGGTAGCGGTCAGGCGGGCCCAGATCTGCAATGTCGGAAGAGCTGCCGATAGCGGACGGATGTAACCAC
>NZ_LN848257.1:292083-304315 GCF_001499735.1 Thiocapsa sp. KS1
TAGGTGACGGCAATGGCCGCTTCTTGAGCGGATGTTTGGCGGGGGGAAGCCCGAGCGCAAAGGCGCGAGCGACTGACAGATACCGCATAGAACGTTACCATCACATCCCGCACCTTCGGAAATATTCTCGTAGCCGCTGGTATTGTGCGTCTTGCTCAAACTGTGAAGCGGCCTGCCCAATCTCGTCCAAACATTGCCCCAAATCCCCGGGCGCCCACTGTTGGTCAGTAATCACAGCACCCAGCAGGCGCAGTGCGTCCGACGGGTATTTACGGCACAAACCCGATTCGTACAGCAGATGCACAACGTAGTCTGGGTGTTCAATCGGTTGCAGCCAGTCCTGTACCGCAGCCAAAGCAGCCGGGAATTTGTCTCGGGCAGCAATGATCAGCCGGGTCAAGGATTCGGCGATTCGCGGGGTGGCTAGGTCGCGGGACTTGTGCCAAACCTGTTGCCAGAATGGTTGGAGACGGTTCTCCCAATAGTCCTCGCGCTGATCGGCGGTTCCTTCGAGAGCCTGGGAGAGTGCCTGCGCGGATTCCTCAAGCCCGTCTTGAGGCAGCGCGCCAATCGCGGATCGGAATTCATCCACGGTGTATCCCTCGGCCGGACTCAAAGCTGCGTACGTGAGGAAAGCCGCAAACTGTTGACGGTGCTCGCCCAGGTCGGTGTAGTGGTTTGCGCTCTCCAGGAACTGGGCTTTGAAGGCCGTCAGTAAGGGCTGATACAAGCGGGGTGACCACAGAAAGCCTTCCCACATGGCTTTCGCTTCGGATGGATTGTTCCAACTGAAGAGCGGCAACAGATACTGCTCTGTCCACTTAATGTCCGCACGAAACAACGCGATCAATTGCGAACCCAGCACTACTCGACCGTGGCGGAATCGGTCCACCTGGACATCACACAGCTCGGTGAAGAAAGGTCTGATGTCGCCTGGAAGCAGATCGTTGTCGTTCGGGTTCCGTTGGAACCACAGGTTGATCAGCGCCTGTGTGATATGCCCGACTGGGTGGTTAATGGCCTCCATGACAGGTTGGTCAATTGGCTCTCCATTGCGCGTCATCCCGGTGTCTGCTTCGAGTGACAGCGCCAATATGCGGCGGCACAGATCCAGCAGGATGTCCTCGTGGCGGTTGATCGACTTGGACGCAGCCTCGATCCACCATGTCACACCGTGGGCGATTTCCTGGATGACGGTGTCGGGCATGGTCTGCACCAGCAGCGCGGCATAGCGCCACATGCGCTGAACCAGCTTTCCATTGCCCCATGCATACAGCGCATCACTCCAACGGCTGGTGAGCCAGTTTCCCCGCGCCGCCAAATCAGCGAGGGCGAACAAGCAGTTTAAAGGGTGCGTGCGACAAACATTGCGCCACGTGTCCTCGTAGAATGGTCGCCGTTCGGGCTGCGGCTTCGTCAGCCATTTTACCAGTTCGTGTCGCTTGCGGGGGGCGATGTCGATGTCCCGGCTGTCCTCGTAGTCCGGATCGCCGGTGCCGCTCATCCAGTGCGAGAACTCGTCGCTTTCGTTGGTGACCAACTGCCATTGAGGGTAGGTGCTGGACAATTCTGCCAGCCGTGCCTTGGCGGCGGCGCCTAGGGCGAGGCCGGATAAATTCAGTTTGGCCAGATGCAGCCAGACTGATCGTGCCACCACGTCTTGCCATCGATCCGGCTTGAGATCGTCTCGATACATTTCGCGCGGCGGGCCGGTGAGTATGGCCGCTTCCAGACGATTCTGAGTGGCCGCCGGCAATTGGCACCCTTGCAGCACCAACAGCCGGAATACCTCCCGCCCCGTATTCACGGACCACAGCCACCTGGCACCATCGACCAGTAGCCAGTCCACCCAGTGCTCGGGCGGGATACAGTCATCTTGGCTGGCAGCAAAAAGAGCCAGTCTCTTGAAGGTGGGATAGGGCTGCTCGAACCACGCTTGGGCAGTTCGTGTGGCGCGGGCACTGTCTTGGCTGCGAACCGCCAGCCAGGCATCGCGCAGCAACTCGATCAGGCTGACCCAGTCGCGGAAGCCCCGGTTCTGCCAGTGTGGTGTGATCGATGGCAGATCCCAGTGCGAACGGTCGCTGCGGTCGTCGGCCTCACCCAACTCACGCAACAAGTCCAGCGCATCGCGCAGTAGTTGCTGGAAGTCCTCCAGGAGCAGCGGCAAGGCAGACGCCCAGCGCTCGTCGGCAAGGTCACGCAAGGCCGAATGCATGTGATCGGCGGCCAGCACGAGTTCCCAGTCAACCAGATGCCGCAAAGACGCTGGCTCGTCTGTGATCTCTATCTGATCGCCCCAGCGAAACGGCTTCTTCAAAGCCACCTTGGGTGCGAGCAACTCGCGCAACTCCAGGCGCAGCGTGGTGGTCAATCCCTCCCGTTTCAGCCGACGTTTCCAGCGATAGAGATCGAGATCGTGCCACGGTGATTTCACCCGTCCGCTGAGCAGTAGGCGCCACAGAGTGCGCATCAAGGGGCCAGGAAGGGCCTTGGGTGCATGTGAGCGGATTTCATCCAGTTCGGTGGTCTTGCCGTCATGCTCTAGCGAGGCAAAGCGGTCCAGTTCGTGCTCGATCAACCATTGGCAGCGGTCGTGCAACTGGCCGCCACGTTGCGCGATCCAGAGGATCAGCCTCGGGTCATCCAGGTGACGCACCAGCCAGCGGGCCAGATGGAGCATCACGTGATCCCACTGGCTGCCGGTGATGCCGCCGGAGGCCAGCAGCATCGGCGGTGCACGGTCATAGGGTGCCGGCCGGTGAACCAGGCTGAAGCGCAAACGTGCGTTCACCTCATCGTGAGGAGGTACGCTAAAACGGGCCAGATCGTTGTGCTGGAAACGCTCGTCCGAGAAGGCATCCAGCAACCAGTCCAGCGACGGAACGGGGTTGAAGTCGGCAAAGCGTTTGGCGGGCAAGCCCGACTTGTCCGACAAGGCCCACAACATCCGGCCGACGAAGTCGTCCTGCTGCGTACTGGCCGATGGCCGCGCCAGGGCGTGATTGACGACGATACGCTCCTTGCCCAGCACTCCGTCACGGTAGGTATCTGCCCAGGTGTGCAATGCCTGATGCAGCACCGAATGGTTGTGGCTGCCAGCGGGCACTTCGTACAGGATCGGCGTAACGCCCTTGGCTTCCCACTCGATGGCCTTGCGGCGCTCTTGTCCCGGCTCGCAGTCGCCCAGTGCCCATGCCTGCGGTGTGACCTCGCCCAGCATCCGGTCGGCGGCCAGCGCATCCATCATGTAGCGCAGCACTGGGTCGTTGATGCTGTAGCCCACGAAGCAGACGACGTAGTTGCGGAACAGCTCGCTCACGAAGCGGGCTGCCCTGCGTTCTGTGAGGTAGGCCAGACCGAAATCGCCGCTGGTGACCACCAGTCGATTCAGGGCCGTTTCGTCAGATTTTTCCGGCAGCAGGCCGTGCAGGTAGACCAGCCCGTTCCAGCGGCTGTTCTTCGGAATCGGCAGCATCGGCGCGGCATAAGCCTGGAACGCTTGGCCGGTGCGATTGGCCGCCGTGTGGAACACGCGGTCGAAGTTGGTGGTAACCAGTCGCAGCGCGCCTTCACGGGTGCGTGCCAGTCTTAGCAGAGCCGCGTGCGTATCGGTGGCGCCCTGCGGCGCAAATTGGGTTTCAGCGCCTGCGCCAGCGCGCGGCGGACGGCGAGGCGCTGCCCCGGCAGGCGCCGCTCTAGTAGGTCGAGCGTGGCATCGAACTGACCACGGTCGAAGGCATCGCGCTCGATGTCCGAGAGCGCCGTGCCGTTCAACCGATAGATCTGCTCCACCAGCCCCTTGAAGCCGGGCAGGCCGGCGGGGTATGAAATACCGGCGCCGCAGAAGAAAACCACGCGGCGCTCTTCGTGTGCCTGCAAGAGCGCATCCGGGATGTCTGGACCGTGGGTGATGAATTGCATTCCTTCTGTTCCCTACGCGAATGCGCGCTTGCATGCTACTGAGATTTCAAAGGGTTCAAAGAATGACTAGACAGAAACGGAATCCCGACCCGGTGCCTTCCGGTACAGCGCTGATGAGACCAGAAGACACGATTGGATACCAGGCCCGGACCTTGAGAGGGACAATGAGAAGCTCAGCGTAGCTGGAGTTCGGCGTTTCGGTGACAGTATATGCAACTCGTGATACGGACCAGCGTCGGCTGTCCTGTCAACTGCGGACTCCGACCGACCAAGCTCCACTGTCCGGAGTTGGGACTGAGCCCCCACTCGCCGCTCTAGATCGGGTGTCCGCTTCCGGTCCCGTCGGCCTACCGATTGTCTGAGGCGTCAGTGGCAGCAGCGCGCGTCTTGCCGTCTGTCGCGTCGCCGGGATCGGCGACGGTTGGGCTCCAGCAAAGGTCACTTGGGTCGGGGATGGCGACAGCCTGGAGTCGGCCAGAAGCGGTCCGTCAGCACATCTTTTTGACTGACTACTTCAGGCTGTAACCGGTCATGGACGTTTGTGTGCGGACCGACAGCGATTGTCTTCGACGCGCTGGTCAACTGACTTGAACGTGTCGCAACCTGGTCTGGCCGTCGAATGATGCGCCCATACCGAATACTGAATCTACCGCCGGTCCCGCACCCTGCATAAACGTCTTCTGAGTCCAAGAATGGCGGCTTCCTGCTGCCTGATGCGGCCTACGATAGAGTGCTCGTAATAGGCTGATAGACGTGAGAACGCTTGTGAATATGCTGGTGGTTCGCGTAGTACTCGTGCAGGTTGTGCGCCTCGGCTGACCGGTGATGGAAGCCACGCTCGCCCCACACGAGCCACACCAGCGCCTTGCCGGACTGCGTCAAGTAGCTGTCAAGAAGGTCACGACGCAGATAGCTGAAAGAGCCATTGATCTGCGAGCCGTACTCGCCGACTTCGCGGTACAGAGACGCCACGCCTGAAGCATCGTGCAAGTCCCATTTGTTGGCGCGGGACCTGAGACTCAGAGTCTCACAGAGCCGCTTAGAGGGCAGGCTCGCACCGCTGCCCTGGTTCTCCACGCTGTGGTAGCTCTCCCAGTTGTACTTCTGCACCGGGATGTCGACCGTGACGCCATTATTTGACCACCTATCAGCGGACACCATGTATTCGGCGCGGTCGTCCTCTCGCTCATTAGCGACAGGCATTCCGGGAATCGAGGAGAAAGGCATCTCCCCCGCATAGGTGTAATAGAAGCTTGGCTCCTCTGGAATGGCGTAATTGCCGGGATATTCGAGACCAGTGAACAACGTGCAAAGGCGTTCGACTTCTCGGCTGTCCACGAGTACACCCCGGAGGAAGGTAAAGACCTGTCGGTCATCAGTGGGAGCGTTCTGTTCGAGGAACCCGTCAAGCACGACCCACGGCCCCGTCAGGCCATCAATCTTCGCGATCTCGAGGATGCTGCGGTAGTCCGGTTGCGGTCCTCTCACGATCCAGTCACCAGCACCCGTAGGCTGACCGCTGAACAAGTCTGGAAGCGGCAGGTCGATGCTCGCTGCCTCGAGCGGGAAAGTCGGGTCGATATCCGCATCTGAGGGGCGAGCGCTACGCTCCTCGGTAAGGAGTCCCTGCGCGTACCGGACACCCCACATCTCGAAGTAGGCGATCCAGCCGTATTTCTTCCCGTACCGGTCGACCTTGTGTTTGTCACCCCCCATACGCGGGCCGGAGTTCATTTGCCGGTCAACAGCTTCGAACTGCTCGGGGTCATAGCCAAGCGCCAGCATTCGCGAAACGATTGCCGGCAGCACCCGCTGGTACTCTGGGTTGCGGTCGTCGTAGTTCGACCGACCTGGAATCAGTCTCCCAATCGTGTAGTTGCCGAAGTCCATTCGAATCGCCTCGCGCTTCGCACGTTCGATCACCGCCGGGTCGTACTGCGGCATGTCTTCGAACGGACTGGGCAGATGGCTAAGCGGAGAAAGGAGGTGAGCTGCCTCGTCCTCAGGCAAGCAAGCCGGATCAACCATCCTTGCGATGGCAATGGTTCCCAGACAGTACTGCTGATATAGAGCATGCCAAGTAGGATGCATCGCGCCAGGCGCGAACATCGCTTGATAGATCTCACGAGCGACTCTAGGCAGTGCCTCACGCATCTCCACGGCATTGATATCCGACCAAGTGGTCAGCGCCGCACCGTAGGCCGCGGCGAACATCCGCTCTGGGACGTATGGGTCTGAAACGGCAATTGCCTCCACTGCCAGCCGGAAAAACTCCGCGGGCCGCTTGGCGGCGAATTCGTACAGGGTCTTGGTGGCCACGTCCCGCAGGCTTCTGGACGTCGACGTCAGCGTCCACATCACCCAGCGCGCCCGCCGAATCTCTCGCTCGTCTAGGCGACCCGACTTCCATCTGGTCAATAGGAATTTGAAATCGTCTTCAACTTCCTCAGACCTCTCGCGAACCCACTCCGTCCAGAAAAGATCGCGCTGCGTATTGGGCATGGCCAAGAGCACGCCGTGCAAGAAGTCCATGTCATACGGATGCGCTCGCGCTGCCCTGGTACTCCGAAGTCTCGTGAAGGCAATCCGTGCGAACTTCTTCGACTCTTGCATTGCGCGCGCGAACCGTTCCACCGTTTCCCGCCCGATGTGCCTTGGGTCTGATTGCGCAGTCAACAACAGAGCGTTCATGACGAGTTTCTCGTCTGACAAGTCTTGCCAAAGCTGGCGCCTGCCAAGGCGTCTGGGATACAGGCCAACCAGAGCCTGGAACACGTCATAGGCGAAGGTATGCGATCCAGACTCACGGAATTGGAAGTGCGCGCGTCCTTCATCGCTTTGCAGCCACTGCGCCAAGGCTGGCTTGGCAAGCAGGTGGCGCGCCATCATATGGCCTGCCATCAGGTCATATGAAAACGCGATTCCTTGGCCGCCTGCTTCAGAAGTCGTTCGAACGAGGACGCCTTCGGACTCCAGCGCGCGAATGACGCTGGCGTCCCAGCCCATGTCTCGAACTGCGGTCCGTGCAGCTTGGAACTCCACGCTTCTCGCGTTGTTCTCCCAGAGGAGACCCGCGATCGTCAGCAGCGCATCTTGCACTTCATCCTGATAGATGCGATGCGCCGCCGGTAAAAGCTCAGCAACTCGTTCGGCAACCTTGTTGAAGTGCGCTTCGAACAGGCTTACAAGCGAATTGGGCAGCGCCTCCACCCCGACCAGGTGCTGGCGCCGAGGGTTCGCCACCTCGCAGAAGATTCTCAACGTCAACGGATGCTGCAAGAACTCGATTGGCAGATCCGCGTCGGTGGCGTCGATCTTGTAGTACTCAAAGTACTTGTCGATGGCCGACTGCGGGTCTTCCTGGAATCCTTGGTGCGCAACTTGGGGAAACTCCTCCGGCAGGCACATCTGCACGAACCCGTTGCGCAGAGTGACAACCAGCAGGACGTACGGAAAGTCCTTCAGAAGCTCATCTGCCCGGGAGAGTTCATCCCTCCAGTTTCTCGGGTCTTCCGCCTCATTCAGACCGTCAATGACAATGGGGATGCGCTTCCCCGCGCGCTGACCCGCCGCATCTACGGCCTCAACCAGCCGGTCAAAGCTCTCCGCCGGCCTGCCAGAAATCTTGAAGACAGACACGAGATCGTCAAGCCCCTGGCCTGCGCGAAGATTCTTGCCCAGCAGTAAGACACCACCGGGGAACTCTCCGTCCGCCTGCGTCACCTTGACGGCAAGCTCGGACTTTCCTTCACCCGCCGCAGCAAGCACGGCGACGGCCCGAACGCCGATCGACCGCTCCAGACTGCGCAGTGCTGAGGAAACGGCGTGGATGTCCGCAACCAGATTTGCAGCTAACGGCGCTCTGTCTGAACGCGCCCCACGCAGTTTCGAGAGCAGCCTGTCGTAGCGCACCCGCTGCGAAGGATTCGACACCAGCACTTGCTGTACAGTGTCGAAGTCACCCTTGCCCAGTGCCGCGTGCAGGCTATCAAGCAGGTCAGCCAATCCGGTGGCTCGAGCCAAGAGCGATTCGACTCCGGCCTTGATTTCAGTTTTGAGTTGCCCCGTCAGCGAAGCAATGTCCGTGCAATTCCTCTTGAGGGCAGTTGAGAGTTTCTCCAGTGATTCCCACGCGCTCTGGCCGCCTAGACGCCTGAGTATCTTCTCCTCGGCTCCAACGACAACATGAACTTCTGGCTGGTATCGGCGCTTGAACGGAGCCGCAGCGAGCCTATGCTGCTCGGCAAGTAGCGCAGGTGTCAGAACGAGCTCGCCGAAGTAGGTTTCTCGAAGTAGCGCTCCCGGCCCAACCAGTAGGTCTTCGATGTCCGTTGCCGTCAGCAGCTCCAACTTCAACTCGGGGAAGCGGTCTTTCTCAAGCGCGAAGAACCAATCTTGGTCTCCCTTTGTCAGCGTGTGGTGTGTCCAAAGCTTCCAATCGGTCACACCTGGGACATACCTGCGCGTCTTCTCCATGCCCTCGATGATCTTTTTGCGGCGCGTGGTTCCCAAGTCTTGTCCGTTCGCCAGTCCATACCATTTGCATTGCCAACCAATCCAGCGTGGCGGCGCTCCGAGATCACAAGACTCCGTCAGCTGGAGGTGGAACTCCACGCCAGGCTGGTTTGCGAGTTGCTTGAAGCGACCGAAGCGCCCGTAGTGGCGGCGCACCAGAGCGCGGCAAAGCTTCTCGAAGTTTTCATCCGCTGCGCCGGGCAGCTCGCTGAATACATCCCAATTTGCTTCAGGCATCGTGCGTTTTATCTGTCAGCTGGCGTCGGCGGAATCGGACGGATAGTCGTGCGCCGAGAAGACTTCGACCTTCGCCCCAGCCTCGATGAAGAGCTTCACGAACGCGGACACCTCAATCTCGTCAGTCGTGACAGTGATTCGATCGCCTTCACGCCTGAGGTCATGTTCAGATGCCAGCTGGCCGAGATCAGCTGGCCCTAAGGTGTTGAGTTTCAGGCTGCGCAGCAACGAGAGCATGTCATCTGAAAATCTCTGATCCTCTGGTTCAGCAAAAGAGATGGAGTGGCTGTCATCTTTCGAAGCCTGAGCGCTGAGCCTGTCAATGTCGTTCTGGACCTTCTCTGCGTCTTGCGCTCGCTTGAACCTCCCGATGAGAACCAGGTTCATCGAGTGCTCAGACCCATATTCGTTCCAAATCTTCATGATTGCATCTCTCGTTTGGTCTCGACGGTATTTCTGAGTCGCTTAAGCGTCGACAGAACCCCTGCGTCTTCAATCTTCGCGCCGACGGGCGAGTAAGAACTCGCGCGCAGCATTCCGGACGCGTCTATGTGCGCATAGGCCTGAAGGCCTCGCTCATCGGGGAGAGGGTCGCATGTAGGCAATCCTGACGCACCCGCCTCACTGACCGCAAGGCGAACCTTGCCTCTGTAGTTGGAGACCCAGTCCTGAAGTACTCGACCCACCACTCCATCCATGCTTGCGACCGCGGTGGTTGCTTGCTGAGGAAGCAACAGCAATTCGCTAGCTCCAACCTTTTGCGCGAGCTCGCTCATCGCGTCAAGTTCTGCAACCGTGCGCTCGTTGACCACGACGTTGATCCCAAAGGGCGACAAGGTTGCAATCGACTCCATGCCTCGGAGCAGACTGGCAAACTGCTTCCCGCGCTGTTCTTCATAGGTGCGACCTACCCCGTCAACGCTAATGCGTGCGAAGTGGATCGAGCCCTTGAGGCGCTCGACCAGCTGTGGCGTCAGGCGATGACCATGAGTCGTGAATGTGACCGCGAGCTGTGTCTCTCCCGCAACCCGTTTGCATATGTCGACGAAGTCAGGGTGCAATGTGGGTTCGCCGCCGCCAAACCCGATGCCGAGGCACCCCTCAGTATCCAGTTCCTTCAACCAGCCGAGGACTTGGTCAGTATGCAGCGACG
Source organism: Thiocapsa sp. KS1 (assembly GCF_001499735.1). GTDB lineage: Bacteria > Pseudomonadota > Gammaproteobacteria > Chromatiales > Chromatiaceae > Thiocapsa. Next base: position 301,913 of record NZ_LN848257.1, read on the forward strand.
CCTTGTGCTTCGGCGCGTAGCAGTACCCGCAGTGAAGGTCGCATACATTGGTGAGTGCAATGGATACCTGTCGGGGGGACGTCGACCAAACCGTCTCTACCGGGCGCAACTCGTTTAGCAGGACATTCAGACCTGAAAGTCGATCGAAAAGATGCAGCCCGTTTGGGCCGATTCTGGACTTCATAAGGCATTGTCACCGATAGCAGTTCTATCTTAAATGGGTCTTCTAGCGCGTCGATCTTGAGGTAGCCGTTGGCACGCTCGTTCGTTAAGCGCCCAACTGTCAGTCAGCGCCTGCAGCCCATGTTCTGCCGATTCGAGGATGCAACTGTCACATGATAACCGCTTTATAACCGTGAGTTCGTCCGAGGAGCTATGCGCCGTGCGATCGAGTGCAGCGACCAAGCCAGCTCCGGGCCGGTGCGGTATCGCGGCTTCCGCTATCCTCTGCAAAGCAGTCAGAGACCATGCGCCGCCCGATGTGCGTTTTGGGTCATGCCTTGTCGTTCATTGAGGGGCGATCGACTTTCCGCTAACAGGATTCAAGAGTCACTCGCTTCCGGTTGATGGGAGACGGCTCCTGGCCGACTGCCGACTGCCGGCGGGGGGAGGCGGCGGGGCTTCTACTTGGCTTGCCTCTGCGGACGTGGGGCGTCGCGAGCCGAACTGGCGGTTGCGCGAGATCCCAAGCGACAACCCGTCGAGGTCGTATCGCCACAACCGCTGAAGGGCGTCAGTTAAACGGGTGCTCCAGCGGTGGCAGCTGATCCGGATCAATCGACAGCACGATGCCCCTTGCCTGGCCGGGGGTGGGACGATCCTCGCTGTTCCAGCCGGACCAGCATCGAGTGCTCCGAGGGTGGTGACACGACTGTAGGGTCTACCCATGCGACGGCGCACGGATGCCTTGGTGACCGCTGCGTTACGCTACGGACGGAACCCCGGGCCTGAAACGAAGGTCAGCGTGAGCTACTCGACCCGCATCTACATCCTCGGACCGGACGACACCCTGTACCGACTGGCCAGCGCGAAGTTCTCCCGCATGGTCGATGACCCGAAGACCCACCGGCTGGTGCGCTTCGCGGGCCAGCGCGTGCGGATGGCCGAGGTGATCGTGGAGGTGCGGGATCGGGCGCCCTATGCCGTCGTCCGGCTCGTCTACGAAATACTCGGGTTCGATGCCGAAGGGCGGTTGGACCGTGACACGTTCATACGTCGGAACGCGGCGTTGGCAGAACTGGCCATCGATCCCGTGGTGCTTCGAATGGTGGACGCGGAGAAAGCCGTGGTTAGCGCCGGCAGCCGCTTCGTCGCGCGCGGGGGATTCTGGCATCCTTCCGCGGCCCTGGAGCGGGAGATTCTGCGCGCAGCGCTCGACGAGACGCCGTGCAAGCGGCTCTAGCGCGATCGGGCTCAGGCGTCGGAGAAAGCACTGACCTGGAGGGCTACAGGCTCTGTCCGGCGCGACACCTCGGCATAGCGCGCCATGTCCGGGCGCAAGTAGACCGTCTCCGCCGGTAGACGGCGCACCGCCTCGGCGATCGGCATGGCCGAGTGCACGCCGAAGCGGCGCGCCTCGTGGGAACAGGTCGCGACCACGCCGCGCCGACCGGGCACAGCGCCGACGACGAGGGGTCGTCCGCGTCGGGCGGGGTGATCGCGTTGCTCCACGGCGGCGTAGAAGGCGTCGAGATCGACGTGCATGACGAGGCGGGACATGCGGGGCTGGACCCTCGGTGGGCGGGATAGGGAGCGCGATCGACGTCGATCGCCCGGCCATGTTACTCCACCACATCGGCCAGCTTCATCGACACCCCGCGGTTGAGGATGAACTCCGCCCCGCGTCCCGCATCGACCTCGATCACCGGCAGCAGCTGTTCTGCCATGTCCAGATAGTAGTTCGCCAGACGGTCCATCGCCCCGCCGACGCCTTGCGCCGAGGCGGCACTCAAGGCTTGGGGCGTGAGCATGGACTGGAACTGCACGTCCGTGCCGGTGCCGGTGTTGACCGGGATCGTCGGCATCCGGTTGAAGATCTGCGAGAAGGATTGCAGGAACCCCGCCTGCAGCGCCTTGGCGAGCAGGACACCTTGTTTGGAGACCACCCGACCGCGCACTCCGACCTTGCCGTCCTCGCCCACTGCGTAGCCGTCGATGGGGATCTCGATCACGCCGCCGTCGTTGCGGATGCAGCTGAAGGTTTCCCCGCGCAGATAGGCCCGCTCGGAGGCCAGATCGCCGAAGCCGCCGACCAGCAGGAAGCACTCGCGCAGATCCGCACGGACCCGGTTGGGCAGGATCGCTTGGTGTTTGACCCGGATCAGAGCCGGCACGGGATCCTTGCGGGCGTTCTGTCCCGTCGGCATGTCGATGCCGTTGAGCAGCACCCCCTTGAGGATGGCG
>NZ_LN848257.1:304415-307877 GCF_001499735.1 Thiocapsa sp. KS1
GTGCGTCCCTGTGCTTGGGCGGGGACGGCGGAGGAGGGTGCGGCTCCCGGCATGGCCGGCGATGTCGTCGGCGGTCCGAACAACGCCTCCATCGGCGCCGGTCGGTACGGCTCCACAGTGGTGCCGGTGGATGATGCCGGGTCTGCATCCTCGAGCGGCTCCGGCTGCGGCAGTCCGGGCGGGTTTGCCGCCTGCCGCGCTTGCGCGGCGAGTGCCTCCCGGAGCTGATCGATTTCCCCGCGCAGCACCTCGAGCTCGCGCGCGCTGCCGAGATCCTGCTCATGTCCGGTCGGCCCGAGCTCGGGGGTGTTCGGTGCGGCGGTGGCGCCGCGCTCTAGGTTGCGTTGCACCTCGCTCATGCGCGTTTCCATGCGCTCCAGGCGATTGACCAGGGCCTCGATCCCGAGTTGCCGTGGATCCGCATCCGTGAGGATGTTGCGCACCAGGGTGTCGCGCGGGGAGGGCGACTGCAGGCCCGGGGTCTGCGCCGGGGCGAACAGAAAGCTCCCCGCCGTGAGGACCGAGACCACGAACACCCCGCCGCCGAGTGCGGCGACCCGCTTGGCGTTGGGCGAGAGGTTCTCCCAGTGTCGATGCAGCCTCATCGCGGTTGTCCGGCGGTGCGATGCGGGGGCGCGTCGCGGGCGAGGAGGAGAAAGACCTCGGTCTCCTCGCCGGGCGCGAGCACCCGGCGCGGCCAGGCGGCCATCGCGGCGACGGTGGCGGTCGCGGCATCCGGGCGGCAGGTGTCGTGCTCGAGCGTGATCGAATGCGTGGCGGTGTTGGCGACCCTGGCCTTGAGCAGGTCGGACGCCGGACCCTCGGCGCGTTCACCGCTGCGCACCTTCAGCCCCTCGGCACACCGCAGCTTTGCTCCGCTCGATCCCTTCGCGATCCGAAAACTTTCGGGCATCCGACCTTGCGCCAGCGCGCGCAGCTGCTCGACCAGGTCCGAGACATACGCCGGCCCGTTGCCGTCGCGGTCCGAGGCGTTGGCCAACATCGGCATCGCGACCACCGGGTCGACCGCGGCGCGCGGCGTATTCCCCGTCCGCGTGCCCTGATACCCCGGCACCGTCAAACGGACCTCGCGCGGCGGGACATACCGCGGCGCCAAGGTCAGCGCAAGCGCGAGGATGCTGCCATGGCCATCGCCGATGTACAGGGCCACCGGCTCTTCGGTATCGGTGGCGACATAGACCACACTGCCGTCGACCTGGGTCGAGGCGTTGGAGACGGTGTGCACGACCGGGTCGGCAAAGGGCGTGACGATGCGGTTGAGGTGTCCGATGGCGATCTCGATCAGCACCGTGGTGCCCGGCGTGACGGCGAGGTTGCGCGGACCCAGCTCCAGGGTCACCGGCAGGTTCCCGCCGGTGCGCCGCGCCGGCGTGGCTCCGCCGCCCATGACGGTGCGGATCAGGCCCTCGGGCAACGCCTCGGAGCGCGACGTCTGCAGGACCGAGGAGACGGCGCTAGGCGTGCACCCGGCGTCGAGCAGCGTGCAGGGGACCGGGGGACTCTCGAAGGCCGGATCGGCCTGTGCGCTCGATGCGACCAGGACGGCGGCGAGGATGGGGATGCGTCGGATGATCATGTGTTCGCGTCCTCGGGGTCGGTATCGCGCGCGCTGCGCGGATCGCCGCGATACACCTCCAGGTGGGTGATCAGCGGGCGGTAGTTGCGGAACTCGACCCGCAACTCGTAGGTGCGTCGGTTGAGCACGGGGGCGGCCGCCGGGCCTTCGGTCTTGTGCTGTCCGGTGACGAAGACGGTGCGGGTGGCGGTGTCGTAGGCGACCGTTTGCGGGGCGAAGTGCATGGCGATGTTCTCGCGCTTGATCGCCTCGGTCTGATCGGCGATCGCGGCCATGACCTCGCGATGCAACCCGCCGGCGAGCAGCGGGTCGAGCACGCGCACGAGCCCGTCGACCGTGGTCGGGCCGACATTGCCGAGCAGCTGGGCGACGTAGACACCCCAGGACTCCTCGACCTCCTGGCTCGCGTACTCGCGCGCGATGGTGACCTCGCCTTCCAACACCGGCGGGACCAGCACCACGGTGCGCTCGACCTGACCGACGAGTCCGACCAGGATCAGGTTGGAAGCGACCAGGACCAATACCGTGATGCGCCAGACGCGGTTCTCGAGTGTCGTGCCGCGCCAGGTGGAGAGAAAGTCGCCGAGGGTCATGGCACGTAGTGCCGTGCGAAGGGGTTGGGCGTGGAGCGTGCCCCGAGCGGCATGAGGCCGAACCAGTAGATCAGATGCAGGGCGTAGCCGTCGGCTTGGCGATCGCGAAACCGCCGGTAACCGTGCGAGAGCAGGGCGCCGAGCAGCACGGCGATGGTGAGCTGTCCGGCGAGGATGCCGGCGACGAGCGCCAGCACCAGCGGCATCAGATCGTCCATGCGCCACAAGAGCAGCGTGGGCGGTTCGTCGATGTGGTGGGGAAAGTCGAGGGTCTCCATCGGGTGCCTGTGGCGCGGTTTTGACGTGAGCGCATGGTGCGTCACACCAAACCGGCCGGCGACGGCGATAACCCGCCACAAACGCGCGCTTTGCCGCAGGTGGAACGGCATCGCCTTGAAGGCAGGATCACGGGGATTCAGAGCTGCTTCTGCGTATGGGTCACCACGAACGCCACGCACAGCGCCGAGGCGACACCGAGTACCGGAACCGCAAGGACCGGCATCGCGATCGGCGCAAACAGCAGCAGACCGACGATCAGCCAAAGCGCGAGCAGGATCCGCAGCGCGGTGTGATGCGCCAGCGGGCTGGCGTAGACGAACCCGTATTGCCGGATGCGACGGCGCAGCCAGCCGTCGCCGATCGCCGCGACCAGCACGATCGCCATGAACGGCCACCAGGCCAGCAGCAGCGCGATCCGGCGCAGCGCCTGTGCGAACGCGCCCCAAATCACGTCCAGGCGTCCGCGCAACCACGCCCAGGCAGGACTCGCGCCGATCGGTTCCAGGCCGTAACCGGACTCGACACCCGGTCCGGTCGCGACCAGTCGATAGGTCCAGGGGGCGATGCCGGTCTGCACGAAAAGCGTGTCGTACCACCTCGCGCCGCGGGCCACAATCGCCTGCGCCGCGTCTGCCCCGAGGGTCTCCACGAGTTCGCGCCGCTCGGTCTGCTCGACGCCGTGCGCCCAGTCGCTCGGGATGAAGGAGGCGAACAGGACGAGCTCGAGCACGAAGAGCAGCAGGGTGGAGGCGACCGCCCACAGCCACACGCCGCGACCTTCTTTGGTGTTCGCGCTATCCCACACGGGAGGTCTGTCTCGCGGGCACGCGCCGGGCGAGCGCCCGGCGCTGCGGCTCGGTCAGCGCCCGCGCCACGCAATATTGGTGTCGGCGAGGCAGGGCGAGGGTGATGCCGTCGACGAAGGCGGCGAAGCGCGCAAGATCGTCCGCGCCGTCGCCGCGGGCGCGACGGTAGGCGGCGAGGCCCGCGCGC
>NZ_LN848257.1:307977-313900 GCF_001499735.1 Thiocapsa sp. KS1
GGCTCGCCAAGGATCGGCAAGCGGCCTTTGGAGACGCGCCCGCCGGGCCAGCGGGCCAGATACTCGAAGTTGGGCAGCTCCCCGAGCAGCGCCGCCGGGAACAAGGGCGCTTCGGCCTCGTCGAGGCGCTCCCCGGCATTGCCGGTGTAGAGCAACGGTCGGTCGCTCGCGGTCGTGGAGCCCTGGCTCTTCACCACCGTGCACAGCCGCACCGCCGGGAGACTCTCGGCGATGTACTCCTGGGTCTTCGCATCGATCACGCGCATCGCGATCAGTCCGTTGAGGTTGCCCAGTACCTGGCGCGCCTTCTCCTCGCTGCCCATGCGCGCGGCGAAGTCCGCGAAGGTCTGGGTCGCGATGGTCAGGCGCAGACCCGCCCCGCGCCCTTTGTTGAGCAGCTGGATCAACGGATCGGAGACCGTCTCGGCGGCCTCGTCGATGAAGATGTCGGTCGGGCGCGGGTGCGCCTCGTGGTTGTAGATGGAGCCGGCCACGGCGGCCAGATCGGCGGTCAGCATCGAGCCGATCGCACTGCCCACGATGGGGTCGGAGAGACTGTCCAGGCCCACGTAGAGGACCTCGCGCCGGGCGATGATCTCCCCGATCGAGGCCGCTCGGCGCGGATCGTTCGGGTCCGTCTCGTCGGGGGAGAGCAGACCTTCCAGGTGTCCGGAGGTGAGCATCACGATCACCGGCATGAGGCTCGCGACCATCTTGCCGAAGTGCACCGCCTCGTGCTCGAGCAGACCCCCGAGTCCGTCGATGACGGTCGAGGGATGCTCCCCGCGCACGCGCTCGCGGTAGAAGGCGAGCAGACCCCGCGCGCGTCGATTCGCATCGCGTGCCTTGTTGAGATAAGGACCCGCATGCTCCTGCCAGTGCGGCAGGTGGGTATCGAAGTAGCGCTGCAGAACACGTTCGACCAGGGTGTCGGCACCGCCTTCCAGATAGCGGCGCAGCGTCACCAGGGTCGGGCGCTCCTCCACGGCCAGCAGACCGTGCACGGCATGGCTGAGCGCCATCTGCCCGAACGCCTTGAAGGGATCGTTGCCGGTCTCCGAGGGGATCAGGGCGGCCACCCGGCTGGCCAGCTCGGTGGCCCGCTGGAAGTGGCGCAGCGGATCGAGCCGCACCGACTCGGCCGGAAAGGCCGGATGAAAGGAGACGAAGCGCTGCGGCGTGCCGGCCAGGGCGCAGGCGCGCTCGGCGGCGGCCCGCAGACCGCGGTCCCCCTTGGGATCGAGGATCACGACCGCATCCCCGCGCAGCACCGCCTGGGTGACCAAGAGGTCGAACAACCGGGTCTTGCCGCACCCGGTGGTGCCGACGATCAGCACATGCCCTTCGGTGTGGGCGAGCGGGACGGTCACTTCCGCATCGGCACCGCCGAGACCGTGAATCCAGGTCGCGCCCAGACGGGCGGGATCGCGCGGGGCGAATCGTTCGGGTCCGAGCCGGATCAGATCGAGCGCTTCCTGGGCATGTCGGGCCTCCCAATCGAACCCGCGGCCCATCCACAGCAACCCCGGCCAGGAGGGCACGCGCGCGGCAAACACCTGCGGGTCGATGAATTGCTGCGGGCGCCCGCGCAGCCAGTCGCGTCGGTTGATGCCGCGCACCGTGCCGGGCAGCCAGGTCAAGGCCATCACCAGACTGCCGACCGCGAGCCACCGGAACGAGGCCGCGTGCAGATCCCACAGCTCCGCGGTGGCCCAGGAGACGGCCGCGATGCCGGTCCACAGCAGCAGTGCCGGCAGCTCGAAGAGCGGGCGCCAGGGATTGGCATAGGTGCTCACGCACGCCCCGCCAGGATGATCCCGCGCGTGTCGGGGATGAAGTCCGGCTGATGCTTGAGGCGTCGCAGCAGCTTCGACGGGGGGATGCGGTGCTCGGCGGCCAGGGCCGCGAGGGTGGCGTGGTCGATCAGCAGACCGTTCGGGACCGCCGTCGTCGGCACCCGCCCGTCGCGGCACCGGGTTGCCAGGTCCTCGGCGAAGGCGCGCGCGGCACTCCTGCGGGGTGGCGGTTTGGGTGCGTCGAGTGCAAGGGCCGTCGCGCCGGGTTGTGCCTCGGCGATGTCGATGGCGTCTGCTTGTCGGGAGGGATTGCCGACGGCTTCGGATTCGACCGGACCGTCCGCGTTCGGCGCAACTCCGAAGGCCTTCGGCGCAACGCGGTCGCGCGGCACCTCAACCAGCGGCTCCGCCGACGGCTCGACCTGGCGATCGAGAAGCGTCGTCACAGCGACACTGGCCTCGACCGTGAGCATCGCCCGCATCCGTCCGTCGATCTCGCGCACGCGCAGCAGGGGGCGACGCGGATCGATCGCGAGCAGGCCGCCGTCCCACAAGGCATGCAGGACGTCGGCGGGCTCCATCCCGATGCCCGGCACGGCGAGTGCCGTCAACCCCTCGGGGTAGGGGATCAGCAGATGGCGATCGTAACGGGCGAGGATCTCGGCGGGGCGTTCGCCGTCCGCGATGGACCGGAGCAGCGTGATCAATGCGAGACCGCCGGTCCCGCGGCCGGCGAGCCAGTTGCGAGCCGAGGCGGCGGGGTCGTCCGGCGCCCTCGGCTGCCGTCGAGCAACGGCAGCAGAATTCGGTATCGGCGTGGAATCGCCACCAGGCTGCAGCGGTGACGGCGTGGCGGCCACCGGAGCGTCCGGACCGGCCATCTGCTCCGTCTCGGTGATCAGGTCGAACGGCGCGGCCCGAGCCCCGTCGGTGTCGGGAGCATCGACGGCATCGGCGTCCCTCATGATGAGCTCGGCCGGGTCCTCGATCCGGACGGGCGCGCAGCTCGCACCGTCCTGCCAGCGCGCCACCGGCGCCGGGGGATGTCCGGCGAAGACCAGCTCGGGCGAGGCGAGCAGCAACATCGTCAGCTGCACCGGCTTGCCGTCCTTCACGAGCGGCGCCGGGGCGATGCGGCGGTAGAAGCGATCGCGCTCCTCCTCGCGATAGGTCGTCACATGACCGCGCTCGACCAGGATGTCGGCGATGGTCTCGGGTGCCTTGGGGATGCCGGGGATCTTGTCGCGCGCCAAGAGGCCGGCGATGTCTTCGCCGCCTTGGGGCCAGACCACATGGAGTCCGTCGGGGAGCATCCACAGGCGCGCGCCGGGGGTGTTGACCGTCCAGGTGCCCTCGCGCACCAGACGGCGCATGGCGTCGATCAGGTAGCGGTCCACCGGCACGCCGAGCGCGAAGGCGTCGGGATCGATGCGGTTCTCGCGCAGATCGCGCGCCACGCTCGCACGGTCGGCATTGCCGAGCACCGTGCCGAGGACCGAGGTCTCCTCCTGTCCGGCCACGACCGCGATCAGGTTGGCGAGGATCGCCGGATCCCGGCTCAGCCAGGTCTTGATCTCGGGGGTGAGGATGGCGTGCACCACCAGGGTGCCCATCTGCAGATGGGCATTGTGGCGGCGCGTCTCGCGCCAGCGCAGGTAGTAGCGCTGCAGCGCGTGCCGGCGGGCCCAGTCGAGCAGCGGCTCTTCATGCGGGCACCAGGTCAGGATGCCGTCGCGATCCGACACCGTGAGGTCGGCGACCGGCTTTCCGATATCGTGCAGCAGCCCGGCCAGACCGCTCGCGACCCGCCAGCGCGGCTCCAGGTGGTAGCGATCCTTGGGCTCGCGGTCCAGCGCGAAGACATGGCGCATCGACGCCTGCGCGGCGAGGAAGCCCACTTCCAGGGAATGGCGCAGCAGTCCGCCCGAGCCGCGGTGATGATGGGCCTCGGAGGCGGGCAGCAGATGCACGAAGGCGGCGAGGCGGCGCACGACCGGCAGGACCAGCTCGCGGTAATCCGCATCGGTCATGCCCACCCCGTCCTGCAGACGCCGGATCAATTCGGTTTGCTTGGCGAGCAGCGCGTCCACGTCGGAGGCCGGCAGTCCCTTGATGAAGGGCGGATAGCGCAGCAGGTCCTCGTCCGAATCGGAGGCCGATTCGATGATCACATCGGCACTCGGTGCGGGCGTCGGCCGGGCATGTTCGGGGCCCGATGCGGCCGGCCTGGAGCGGCGAAACAGATCGAAGAGTGTCATCCGGGCATCCTGCACCGCGCGGGATGCGCCCGGCCATGGCGATAACCGCGCGGAGGGGTCTGTTTTGCGGCGGATCGTCTCTTACTGCGGGGTGTCGCCGTCCAGACCCAGCTCGCGGCACCGTTTGGCGGCGGCCCGAAAGCGGGTGCGCACCTCGGCGAGCTGACGCGCGGCGGCGCGGATGGCGCCGAATCCTTGCTCGGCCTCCTCCACGAGCGGGCGCTGCCAGTCCCGTGCGATGCCGCGAAAGGCGCTCTTCGGGTAGCGATCCCCGTCGCCCTTGCGGATGTAGTCCGACAGATAGACGACGCCCGCGGCGGTGTGCACATGGCGGTAGGTGACCCACTCGATCGAGAAGGCGCCGGGGGTGGCGCGATTCGCCCGCTGCGGGCGCACCCGTACGCCGATGCGACCCCGGGCACTTCGCGGCAGCCCCCGACCGGCCTCCGCCAGGCGTTGCTCGAAGGCGTTGCATCCCTGCTCGGCGCGCTCCTGAAGGGCCGCCAGGTTGCGCGCGATCCAGGCGTCGAGCGCCTCCGCGATATCGCTCGGTGCCCCATCCTCCTCGGTGGCGTCGTCGTCCTCGGCGTCCCTGCCCGTTGCGCCGAGCGGGCCTGCCCGGAAGGCTGCCTCGAGCCTGTGGGCAGGCGGCACGTCGGCCGAGCGTTCGCACCCTCTTATCTTTGGTGAAACTGCGCCCGCTGTTCTCACTTGCCGCGGGCGGCTTCCGGTCAGGGCAGGCAGTACCGTCGTCGCTCGGTCGGTCGGCGCGTCGCATTCTCCTCGTGCAGCGTGCAACCCCTCGTTCAGGTCTTCCGTATTGCCGTTCGGTCGTCGTGTCATGGGTTGATCCGTAATCGTTCGGGACGGGCGTTCCTATTTGCTCATCCATCGGGTGGGTGTCGCCGGACGGCGCAAAACGCCGCTCGGGGTTTCATTCGCGGCTCCCTGTTCTCCAATTCAGGACCGCAAACGCGGTCGCCGCGTTCTCGCCGATCGGCAATCCCGTTTCATTTCCGAAACCTATCCGATGATCGGGTTGCGTCTGTTTCTCTTTCCCGCGATCGACAGCCGTTTTCCATTGCCGTCCGGCGCCGGGAGGTTAGCACGCGTCATGCGTCGGGCACCGCCCTGAAAGACACCGTTTTCGGTCATTTAAACGGCTGGCATTACACCACCTCGACGCCAAGAATGCAGAGCGTTCGCTGTCGCCTTCTCGTGCGCCGATTGCGGACCTCTTGTGAACCTTGTCATTGGAATGCATCGGGACGGCGACGGCGTGAAGCGCGCTTGTGTACCGCCAGTGCATTCGGTGTGAACCCAACGGGCGGAACCATGTACGTCGTCGGACTGGATATCGGCTATTCGAATGTGAAGATCGCGTCAGGGCCTCGTGGAGACCTGCCGCGACTCATCGTGCGCCCGGCCGGGGCCGCTCCGCGGGAGCGGCTGGGCGAGCGCATCGGCGCGGAGGAGGAGGCCGGGAGCACGACGGGCGCGGCCGTCGATCGGCCGGTTCCGGTCGATCTGGACGGCGTGCTCTGGGCGGCGGCAATCGAACCCGAGCGCTTCGAGGACTGGCAGCGCCCGCTGCACGAGGACTATCCGGCCACCCCGAGCTACCACGCCCTGGCCTTGGCCGCGCTTCGGCTGACGGGGCAGCGCGCCATCGACGTGGTCGTGACCGGGTTGCCGGTCGCCCAAGCCGGCGATCCTCGCCGTCGGGAGCGCCTGAAGCGCCTCCTGACGGGGCGGCACGGCAGCGGCGAGGCGCGCCTCGAGGTCGGCGAGGTGCGGGTCGTTCCGCAGCCGATCGGCGCCTACCTCGATCTGGTCTATACCGCCACGGACGAGGAGATCCTCGAGCGC
>NZ_LN848257.1:314000-335307 GCF_001499735.1 Thiocapsa sp. KS1
CGCTGGTCGTGGACGGTCGCCGCGTGCACTACGCCACCCGCGAGGACGCGCAACTAGCCTTGGATGACGCGTCGACGGACGGGAGGACAGACCTCGCCGTCGGACTCCTGGCGGTGCCGGTGCGCAACCTGTGGTTCGGCGGCACGCCGGCCGAGCTGCTCGATCCCGCGCGCAATCTCGCGCGCGGGGCTGCACTGATCGCCGTCGGCCTGCGCGCCTATCCGAGCAACCCGGCGCGCGGGATCGGCCAGTATCGCGCTGTGCCGGAGACGGCTGCCGAGGCCCTCGGCGCGCGAATCCTCGCGCTCGCCGAGGCGCTGAGCGAGCCGGGCAGCGGGCTTGCGCCATCTCCTGAACAGCCTCCCGCGTCATTGCCCGCGTCTTCCGGCGCTCCGGCAGCCGGCCCGCGCATTCGCACCGTCGTTGCAGACCATCACGCCCGGTGCATCGACCCGGACAAACAACCCGTGGCCGCGCTCGTGGAAGCCGCCGCACGTCGCCACGGCGTGGATCCGGCGTTCGCGCTCGCCATCGCCCGGCGCGAGAGCGCGTTCCGCCAGACGGCGGTCTCCCCGAAGGGCGCGACCGGCGTGATGCAGCTGATGCCCGCAACCGCCGCCCGCTACGGCGCGAATCCGCGCGACCTCGAACAAAACATCGACGCCGGGGTGCGCTACCTGCGCGATTTGGCCGGGATGTTCGACGGCGACCCCGCGTTGGTCGCCGCCGGTTACAACGCGGGGGAGGGCGCCGTGATCAAGCACGGCTACCGCATCCCGCCCTATCGCGAGACCCGCACCTATGTCCCGCGCGTTCTGGAATCCCGATCGGAGTATCTGCAATGCCGACAGCCCTGATGCCGTATCCCGGAATCCCCGACCTGCAGGACACCGTGCGGCGCTGCAATCGCCTCTATTGGATCGGCGCACGGGATGCCGCCAGGGTCTCGCCGCAGGTGGCCGCAACGCTGTTCGGCGTCACCCCGGAGCTGGCCGAGTGGCTCGCCGGCGCCACGCTGGAGGCGGTCCTCGATCTGGCCGAGGCACCCGTGGTGACCTTCCGCGCGAGCCTCGACGCACCGCTTGCCCGGGCGCAGGTGCCGCCGACCCTGCGCAACCTGCATCTGGCGCTGCGTGCCGCCGGGGGTGCGGGTTGAGCACAGGGTTGATCAAGTCCGCGCCGATCGGCACCGATCCGATCGGTACGGGGCGGAGCGGCATCGCACCGATCGGCCTCGGAAACCCGTGCGGACAGGGCCGGGATCCACACCTCGTCCGGCATGACGCCGAGACCCTCGCACTCGCCTTGCTGCGGCACGGCGCGCGGATCGGGGTCGTGCATTGGGCCACGGGTCTGAAGAGCACGGTCCTTGCCGGCTGGTATCGGCAGCTGCACGGGCGAGCGCCGCCGCGCGGTCCGCTGCCGGACAGTGCCGGGTCGATGATTCGCACCCGCACCGAGCATGCCGCCGCTTCGCTCTTCGGCGTGGTCTATGCCGAGCACCGTCGCGACGGTGCCATCGGACGCATGATCGACCCGCAAGGGCTGGTGCGCGCCTACGAGCTCTACCTGGCGCTGATCGACGGCCCGCATGCGGGTGTTCTGGGCATCAACCAAGCCTGGATCGTCGCGCGGGATCTGCGCGCCGGGCTCGCCGCGATCGCCTGGTGTCCGTCCTGCGAGGCCCGCTACATCGCCATGCGCGACGCGATCCTGATCGGCTGTCCGCTGTGCGCGCTCTACGCGCGGGCCGGCGGACGCGCCTCTTCTCGGCGAGCAGGGCACCCCGATGCGACCTCGCGCTGACGCCCTCGCTGCGGGGCTTCTGGTCGCGCTGACGGCCTGGCCGGCGTCGGCGGCACCCGCGGGTGGCTTCTATGCGCGCGATGCCGAGGGCTGGTTCTGGTATCGGGAGGCGCCCCTGCCGGTTCCTGTCGAGCCTGCGCCGAGCGCCGAGCCACCGCAAGCGTCCGTCGAGCCGAATCCCTCCGAGTCTGTCGCGGAGGTGACCCCCGGACCGGCACCGCTCTCCGCGCACTGGTTCCGCGAGCACCTGGACACCTACCGCGACCGCGCCATCGACGATCCGTCCCCCGAGAACGTGGCGGTCTACCTGCACCTGCAGCGCATCGCGATGGACAAATCCTCGCGGTTCGCCCGGGTGTCCGAGCGCGTGGTGCAGGGCGATCCCGTCCTCGACGAGATTACCCGCCGACCCACCGCCAACTTCGGGGCGAACCTGGCCGACAAGCAGGCGAGCGCCGCCGGCGATGCCTTGCTCGAACGCCTCGCCGGGGGGACCGCGCTCTGGTTCTTCTTCCGCTCGGACTGTCCCTATTGCGACGCGCAGGCACCGCTCCTGGAGGCCCTCGCGCAGCGCTACGGCTTCGCGGTGCTGGCGGTCTCGCTCGACGGGGCGGGCCTTGCGGACGGGACGTTTCCCGCCTTCCAGATCGACCGCGGCCAGGCCGAGGCGTTGGGCGTGATCTCTACCCCGGCGCTGTTCCTCGCCCGCCCGGAGCAGGGCGCGGTGGCCCCGATCGCCCAGGGACTCCTCTCGCTCGCCCAACTGCGCGATCGCATCGTCCTCGCCGCGGTCCAGGCCGGCTGGGTCAGCGAGGCGGAGGCGAGCCGTCTCCGAGCGGGTCCTGCCGATGCCCGCAGCGCTGCCGCGACCCTCACCGCACTCCCCGAGGACCCGACCGCCTTGCTCGAGGCACTGCGCGCCACTGTCCTTCCCGACACCCGATCCGACACTCGCCCCGACTCCAGCCAGGCCCCCCGATGAAGATCCGTTTCGTATCGTCCCTTGTCCTGATCGCCGTAACGGCGACACCCGGCTCCGCCCTTGCGGCCGGCATCGCCACCCAGTCGAGCGTCATGTTCGACAGCATGGTCAATCTCACCAACCCCTCCGCGCACATGGGACAGCGCCGCGGCGCCTTCTCGGGCGGGTCGGTCGTGAACCGCAACCGCCTCATGAGCGAGTCGCTCTGGCATGTGGTGCCGCCGTCCTTCGAGGCCGGCTGCGGGGGCATCGACATGTTCGCCGGTTCCTTCAGCTTCATCTCCGCGGATCAGTTCCAACAACTGATGCGCTCGATTGCGGCGAACGCGACCGGCTACGCCTTCGAGGTCGCCCTGACCGCCATGTGCCCGACCTGTGTCGAGGTCATGGAGTCGCTGCAGCGCAAGCTCCAGGCGCTCAATCAGGGCTACGCCAACTCCTGCCAGCTCGCCAAGGGTCTGGTCAACGACGTGGCGAGCGCCTTCGACGTGCAGCACAAGGACAACACCTCCCTGGTGGCGATGGTGAAGGGCTTCGGCGACGTCTTCGAGACCCGCAGCCTGACCTCCGGGGAAAGCCCGGTGAATCAGGTCGCGAACAATCTCACCGACGAGCAGCGCGCCGAGGCCGATCTGCAGGGCAATCTGGTCTGGCAGGCGCTCAAACGCCAGGGCGCGGCCGGCTGGTTCGTCGGCGGCGACGATGCCCTGCTCGAAGCCATCATGAGCGTGACCGGCTCGGTGATCCTCGGCCCGCCCGAGCCCGCACCCGACGGGGCCGGGGACAACTTCCGGGTCACCCCGCTGCCCGGCAACCTCATGAGCGTGCGCGATCTGCTCTGGGGCAGCAGCGCGCACGAGGACACCAGCAGTGGTCAGAGCACCGTCAACCATGTCGTGCGCCGCTACAGCTGCAACGACACGGCGGTGAACGGCTGCATGGCGCCGAGCGTGATCGCCGATACCCAGACCGTGGGGTTGGTGCAGTACACCGATCACCTGCTGCTGGGCGATCCGAACGTCGCGGGCAGCGTCGGTCTGGTGCAGAAGTTTCGTCTGGGCGCAACCGCACCGACCGCCCGCGAGCAAGCCTTCATGGAGCTCGCCCCCAACGGCATCGGGGCGCAACTGCGCAACCTCGCCCGTCACGACGAAGGATTGGCGCGGATCTTCGCCAAGCAGGCAGCCCCGGTGATCGCGCTGGAGATGGCCCAGCTGATCATGTCCGACCTGCTGCGTGCCGCGGAGAACGCACTCGCGATGGGTGGAAGCGCCTACACCGCCAAGGTCGCCGAGCAGATCAAGGGCGCCCGCGAGCAGGTGTATCGCGAATACGCCGTTCTCGCCGCGCGTTACGGCAACGCCCAATCCCTGCTCGCCTACTACCAAGACCTGTCCGCCCAAGTGAAGGGCCGGGCCGAGTCCACCCCCGACCAACGCTGAGGCACGGCGGCTTCCATGTTCGAGATCTCTTCCATCGGCGACGCCGCCTACCTCGCCGCCGTCCTCAACGCCGTGGCCATGCTCATGGGCACCGACAACATGAGCCAGCTCGCCGGCGTGGGCTTCCTGATCGGCGTCATCCTGGTCACCTTTCAGGGCCTGGTGCAGGCGCGCGCCCCCCAGTACCAGCAGATGCTGATCGCGCTGGTGATCTATCTGGGCATGTTCGGTCCGAGCGCGCGGGTGAGCGTGGAGGATCTCTACTCCGGGGCGGTACACCGGGTCGACAACGTCCCCTTGGGCGTGGCCGCCGTGGGCTCGGCGCTCTCGCAGGTGGGGTACGGGGTCACCCGGCTCTTCGAGCAGGCGTTCTCCACCCCGGCGATGACCGATTACGGCTTCGCCGCACCCCTGCAGATCCTGCAGAGCGTGCGCGCGGGGACCCTGTCGCGCGCGCGGCTCGGTGCGGCCAACAGCCCCACACCGGGCGCGGACATCGAGCGCTCCTTCGTCAACTACATCGCCGAGTGCGTGCTCTACGCCGTGGACACCGGACAGCGCTCCCTGGACAGCGTGCTGCGCGATCCGAGCTGGACCGGCGCCCTGGCCGTGGCCAATCCGATGCCGACCACCGAGCTGTGGCTGGGCGGGGCCCCGGTGGTGAAGGCATGCGACGATGCCTGGGCGGATCTGTCCGCCTACACGACCACCGAGTTCCTGCCGGCGTTGCGCAGCTCGCTCGCCGCCACCCTCGCCGTGCAGGCCGGGGAGGTGGACAACGCCGTGCAGACCGCTCTGGATGCCGTCGCCGGCGCCGGGGTGGATGCGCAGAACTACCTGGTGATGTCGGTGGCGGCGAGCGCTCTGCCCAAGGGCGAGGCCCAGGTGTGGGAGGAGCTCGGGCGCTGGGAAACCGCCGCGACCATCATCCAGGCGGCCCAGCAGCGCAACACCCAATGGGCGGCCGAGGAGACCCTGTTCGCGCGCATCGTGCGCCCCATGATGACCTTCTTCGAGGCGTTCCTGTTCGCCGTCTCCCCGCTGATGGTCTTCGCCGTCGGGCTCGGCACCATCGGCATCCGCATGATCGGCAAGTACCTGCTGTTCGGCCTCTGGATCCAGCTCTGGCAGCCGATCCTCGCCGTGATCAACCTCTACATCATCCTGACGACCCAAGGCAAGCTCGACGCCCTGCGCAATGCCGGCATGGGCAACCTGGAGCTGCCCTCGATCTTCGCGCTGTGGAAGCTCGACTTCATCCTCTCGGATTATCTCGGAGTGGGCGGGATGCTCGCGGCGAGCACGCCGGCGATCTCCCTGATGCTGATCTACGGCTCGGCGGTCACCGCGACCCATCTGGCCGGGCGCCTGCAAGGCGGCGACCACATCAACGAGAAGATCGCGAGCCCCGATGCGGTGAATCCCGCAGCCGCCTTGTCGATGGGGTCGCTCAAGACCCACGCCCCGCTCACCGGCACGACGACGCCGAACGCCAATTCCGTGCTTTGGTCGGCGGATGTCGGGCGCTCCATGCAGGACAGCGTGCGCTCCGGCGAGCAGGCGGTGCAGCAGGCCAGCTCCCGTTTCTCCTCCTCGCTGGCCGGCACCGCGAGTGCGTCGGCGTCGAGGTCCGGCGAGTCCTTTGCCTCACGGTCCATGAACTGGGACTACGGGGCGACAGGGAGTGCGACGGATCGCGCGATCATGAGCGAAGCGCGGGGGTTCACGGACAAGTATGAGAGCAGCGGCGTCAGCACGCAGCAGATGGCGGGGATCATTGCCGGAGCCGTCGCGGCGAAAGGCCGCACGGGCGCCGGCCAGGCCGCTCTGGCGGGCGATATCGGCACCCAACTGCGCAGCCAATACAATGTGTCCGAGCAGGTCGCCGACACCATGGCGACCGATATCGCGCGCCGTGTCTCGGGCGATTCCGGCTTCGAGGCGCGTCTTGCCGAATCGATCCGCGCCGACTCCCAATCCGGCAGCCGCAACGTCTTCGCGGAGCGGCTCTCCAGCGAGGAGAGCGCGCGGTTGGAGAAGGACGCAGCCGATGTGGTCTCCTCCTCGCGTTCGCTGGAGCGCGAGCAGTCGCTGGCGCGCCGCTACGGTGCAATGGGTACCTACGGCGCCGCCGAGATCGGCAATGCGATTTCCAACGATCCGGAGCTCATGGATCGGCTGCACCGGGAAATCGACCGGCGCAATCTGACCGGGGATCACCAGCAACTCTCGGGCTCATGGGCTTACGCCCGGAATCTGAACCGCGACGCGGCGAGCGCGGCGGCCGGTGTCGCGCTGCTGATCGGGCATGCGGACGGAACGACCTTGCGCCGATTCACCCCCGCGGAGGCTCAGAGTGCAAAGGAGGCCGGCTACGGCATTCTGGCGGACACCTTCGGAACACACGCGCCTTCAATCAACCCGCACGGCAACGATGATCTGCGCGAGTCCGCTCCGCGCTTCGGCGCCGCTCGAGGCGCTGTGGAGAACGGCGATGTGCGGGATCCTCGCGGCGACGTCGCAGGTCTCCGCGGCGATATCGAGGCGCACGGGCATTCGGTCGAGACCCGGTATCGGCCCAATGCGGCCGACAACTTCCATGCCGCCAACCGCGAGTCGGCAGGAGAGCGCCTTGCCGCCCGACAGGATCAGGTGCGCGAGCAGGTGCGCGAGCGCATCGGGGCGGAGATCGACCGGCGGGCGATCTTGCCGCGTCCGGCAGCGCAGGCCGTCCACAACGAGGTCGGGGGCACGTTCGTGAAGCTTGCGGACACCGGGGCACTGGCGAGCGCCGGTGCAACGGCTGCTCTGGGACAGACCGTCGCTGCCGCGAAGGCATTCGGCTCCACCCTGGCGAGCGGAGGCGATGTCTCGGCGGCGGTCGCCGCCGGACGGGAGGCTGCAGGTGGCGAGGCCGGCTGGACGCAGGCACGGGGCGCCATGATCGACGCCCGTCTGCAGCAGTTTGCCGGCCACGGTCTGACGGATTCCCAGCAGACCCTGTTCCGGGAAGCCACGAATTCCGTGTTTGCCTTCGCGCCGAGCGCTGCGCAACGGGCGGCTCGTCAAGCGGTCATCGACGAGGCCGGAGGCGGGGCGAGGGGTCAACATGTGGCCGACCTCGTCGAACGCTCGGCGGTGTCGCGCGACGACAGCGATCTGCGCCTCATCGGCACTTACAATACGCAAGGCATCGGCTTAAAAAAAAGACTGAAGGACTAAGTGACGCTTCCCGGTCAAGCGGAACCCCGGTCACCGAACGCAGCGCGACACCGGGGCCACGCGGCGAAGTGCTGGATCTGCTGGCCCAACCCGAATCACGCGGCAACTACAACGCGTGGTTCGGCAAGGTCGACCAGAGCGAGATCGACCTGACCCGGATGACGGTTTCCGAGGTACGGGCGCTCCAGAGTCGACTCTTGGAAAGCGGAAACGGAGGTTCGGCGATCGGTCGCTATCAGATCATTCCGAGCACGTTCGACCGGTTGATCGATCGGATGGGGTTGACGGGCGAGGAACTGTTCAGCCGTCAACTCCAGGATCGGATGGCATTGCGACTCGCAAACCATGCCGGCATGAGCAGTTGGATGCGTGGCGGGATCAGCGATCACGACTTCGCCCACAACTTGTCGCGCATTTGGGCCGGGCTCCCCAAGGATGCCTCGAACGAGAGCTTCTATCAAAAAGACGGTGTCAACAAAGCCCACATCGATTACGGTGTCGTGATCGCGACGCTCGGTGAGATTCGCGGGCGATCGGGGTCCTGAAGCGTCGGCACGTCGAGGTTGAAGGGCCTCTTCACTTCGACCCCACGGCACTGTCCCGATGATGTTTCAAGAGCGGATCGGAGGTCGGGGATGAACAGGATCAAGCGCGTGTGGCGTGCGTTGAAAACGGTGCGGTCGCGTGTCTGGTGGATCATCGGTGTGCCCTGCGGTTTCGTCGGCATGTTCCTGCTCGACAGGCACGTGGCCACCACGGCGTTGTTGTTCGGGATGGTGGCCCTCTGGTTGACCTTCCCGCGAGACGGGCACAAACCGCAGGCGGATGCGGAGCGCGATGACTTCTGGATCAACCCATCGACCGGAATGCCGATGGACTCTCCGAGTGGCGTCGATGCAACCGGTTATTCCTACGGCGAGGATGCGTTTTGAAAGTGAGTTTCGGAGTTCTGCGTCCCGCCGGGTGATCCCGCAGAGAAGCAGGGTCGCCCAAGCAACGGAAGCGGTGCTTCCCCAGGCGACGGATACGATCAGCATGCGGGATCGCGATTCTTGCTGATCGGGGTGCCGACTGACAGCGTTTCGTCCAAGATCTCTGCGAGTGGGCTGAGATGGAATCTCCCGGCGGAGGTGACAACAATCATGTTACTCGACTCCTTACACCAGGCCCGTGGCTTGTTACAACGCATTCAATTCCATCAATGAGTAACGAGACGCGCGGAACACGCGCAGCCGCTCAGCCCGCAAATGTCGTGAAGACCAAGAAGCCTGGCGGTGGCACTGCTACCGGGGGCGGCATCAATTTCCAGGCGGCAGTGACCGCAATCGCTGGCGCTCATCTCTTGCGCGGCACACCGCTCGGCTGGTTTCCGGTTCGCGATGTGCCCGTGGCGGTCTGGGCGGAGAGCGAGGGTGCCGGCGATGACGTACGTCTTGAGTTCTCACCCGACATCTCGGCCGAGGTTCAAGCGAAGAAGGGTCTTAAGCGAAACGCGAAGCTGTGGGAGGCGCTCGACGCGTTGATCATGGCTGTCAGGGATGGCCACCTCGATTACGGGATGTTGGTGGTAGCGCCGGATTCGAGTGGCACGATCCGCGAACACTTGGCAAAGGATATCGAACGGATCGGCCAGGGCCGACACGATAACCTCTCAGGTATCGGAACCGAGCTGCTTAAACGTCTCCAGAGGCGAGGCGGCTCGTGGGAGCAGGCGTGCCAGCGGGTCAGTATTCGTGTCGTTAATGCGCTCAAAGGGAACGAGGCGGACATCAAGGCAGCAAAGGAATCGTTGCGATGGGTATGCGCCGACGATAGGCATGCCGACGCTGCGTGGAACGCGCTCTACGTCGATGCGGTGCAACTGATCCAGCAGCGCGGTCGTTGGACCATGAATCATCTGCTTAAACTGCTGCAGAGAGATGACATCACGATCCGCGATGCAGATTTTCCTGCCGCGATCGCTTCTAAGCTGGCGAACTGGGTGTGCTTGATCAGCGACAGCTTCGCCCTGCCGGCGGTCCGCAAGCGCCTACCGCTCAGTGCGCTGCTCGAAATGCGCGTGGTCGGGACCGTGATCGAGCAACCGGACGCCGAAGATGCGGCGGCAGCGCTCTCGCGCTATCACGACGCGGCCGGTGCGCTCGACCGCGACGGTCCGATCTACGACGCTGAATGGACCGGCCGGTTCAGACGACACGCTGTCGTTGTGGCGGGGCCGGGACTGGGCAAGTCTACCTTGATGACCTTGCTTTCCAACCGTTACGCAGCGGACGGCTTTCCGGTCCTTAGCGTCGAGCTCAAACGGATAGCTGCGGCAATAGAACATGGCGACAGTTTCGATCACGCGCTGCGAAGCCAAGCGCTGGACGGTTCGGGTATCACCGCCGACAGCTTCGACAGAGCAAAGCTGAAGCACCTCGTCGTACTCGCAGACGGCCTCGACGATTGCGGCGGCCGCCACGATGCGGTTGCGCGGGCGCTTTACACCTTCGCGTCGGGCCATCCGTCCGCCCGTATCGTCGTCACGACGCGTCCGATCGGATACGCAACTGCTGCACTGGCTGACTGGAAGCACTACCGGTTGCTGCCGCCCGAAAAGAATCAGGGTACGGTGAATCTGGCTCGATTGCTAAGGGCACTGAAGGGCTCCGACGGCATAAACGACGACGATGATCTCCAAGTTGCGACGCGCGAGCTTGCCTCATCGCGCGCGGCCGACGCGATCAGCACCACTCCCTATCTTCTGGGAATGGCGGCCGCACTCATCTCATCCAGGGGAAAACTCCCGGACACTCGGCCTCGCCTTTATGGCGAGATCATCCGCCTCTTCGAGACCAGCGGCGGGGCGGCAGCATCACGCTCGGTTTCCGCGATCGTCGCGGTGCATGTTTTGAATGCGCTGGGTTGGCTGCTGATGCACAACCCGTTGGCGGCGACAGATGAGCTAACCAATTGCTGCGCCGAGTTGTTAGTTGAGCCGATGGGCTGCACGCGGATGACTGCGCTTATGGAGGTGGAGCCGGCGCTTCGCTATTGGGAGCAGATCGGGATCATCGAGCGGCTCCATCACGAGGGTACCGCCTATTGGACTTTCGTCCATAAGACCTTAACCGAGTTCATGGCCGCGCGTCACCTCATGGCACTGCCTGACGAGCATCGAGCGGCCGCGCTTGATCGGCTCGTCGACCAGCCCGACTGGCATGAGGTCATCGCTTTCGCAGGTGGTCTTGGCCTCGGCGACGAGATCGCGCGCCTGTTCGTCGACCGCCGCGCGGCCGGTCATCCGGGTCAGATGGAGCGCGCGCTTGCGTTCGCGGGCGACAGTGATGCGGAGGTAAGCTGCGAGAAGATTCGAGAACTCGCCGAACTCGCCTTTAAAGTGGTGGAGTCAGGCGCCGGGGACCGCTTTGGCGTCGGCTTGGCGCTCGCCGAGCTGGCCGAGGTTCATCCGGCGATCATCGGACCGATCGCCGATGCACGCCTATATGACGAGCGAAGCTCGGTCCAGCTGGTTGCCTGGGCGAGCGCGCTTGCTGCCGAGCCTGATGGTTATGGAGCCGTTGAGCTTGCTCAGGTGCTGATGAAGCTTCTCCCCAAGATTAGCAAGGTCATCAGCGGGTCGCTCCTTGGCGGGATACGCTTTAGTTTCAAGAAGGATGTCGACCTGATTGAACGCATCGCGCTCGCTGCACTAGCCGCGCAGCCGGATGCCGGCATCAAGGTTTTTGCGGAGACGTATCTCGATCATAAGGCGCTGGATACGATTGGATTCCATATCAAGGTCGCCGCTCTGCTCCGCGCGCGCGGCGTCGCCGAAGATGTTGATCTTCCCTGGGCACGCTCTTTGGCGTCTTCGGCGTTCACGTTGACGAACCCGACCGACGAATGGGGCCGCGCTTGCGCAAAAGCCCTGCGCGCGTTGGCCGAGGCAGTCGGGGAGACGGGCGGTACAAGTGCCGAGCCGCAACTGCTTCTGCAGTTTGGCGCTCTGATCGCGCTGATCGGATTCAACCAAGTTCCGGCCGGTGACGTTCATCAGTGGGAAGAACCCTATGACGCGGCGGCCGTGCGCACCGTCCTGCATGCTCTGGTCCATGCATCGGAGATCGATCCTCAGGCGCTGAGTGCCGAAGCAGCGGCGGTCATGCGCCGCGTCGATGCCGATGACCGGCTCCGGCCATTTGATCTTGATCTCCCCCATGTCGACGTTCCGGAGCCGGATTGGCACAAGGCCGCGTCGCTGGTTTCCGACCGCAGCACGCTCGTGGTAGCGATGAACCATGGCTCAGCCTGGATGGCGTGCATTGCAGGGAACATTCTTGCGGCCTCAAGCGCGACCGAGGAGCAGTCCCGCTCGCTGCTCGACGATGCCCGGGGGACGTCACTCTGGGCCGCGGTGGAGGTGGTGCGGGAGCAGCAGCCGGTGGAAATCGCCAATGCGCTGATTCTCGATCGGCTCGCGGGATCGCTGCTTGGCGGTGCCGAGTATCTGTTCAATGGCCTTAGGAGCGGCAAGGTTATGCTTTCCCAGGCGCTTTCCGAGGCGATTCAGCGCGGTCTCGCGAGCCCGTCCCGCACAATTGCGATCGCGGCGGCGAACCTCGCCAAAGACTTAGCTGAAAGAGGGCAGCCCATCGAGCCTAAGCTGATCTTGGACGCCTATGACCAGTGGCGGGTCCGTGAACTCAAGCAAGAGAGCCGCAGCATTGCAACAAGCCCGCGTGAAACGCTAATGAAGCTGCTGATCTCGCAGAATGCATTCGACGATGATCGGCTGCTCGACACGTTGTCCGATACCAACCCCGAGCTCTGCAGGGCAGGCGAGGAACACATGCTCGATGCCATCACCATGTCGCAGCCGATCCATAATGCCGTGATCGACCGCATCATTTCGCGGAACGTGCCAGCAGAGATCGCGGCCCGGATACTGCGGCGCGAGACGCTACTCTCGGAGGAGCAGATCCGTCGTCTCGAAACGCTGTTGCGCGAAGAAGACCCGAAATGGCGGCTTGTTGGCGTTGAATTGCTGAGAAGATCCTACCTCAGCGCCGACCAAATCGCCGAACATGGTGCGAGGCTATCTGCGGATGGAGAGGATGAAATACGGCAAGCCGTCGAGCAGCGTCTCGCGGCCGCAACTGGGATTTCACTAGTTTAGGTTGCTCTTCAACCTGGCCAGATCATCATCCAACCCATAGTGGATCACGTCTATACGGTCGCTGCGTTGGGATACAAAATCACCGGTCATCACCGGGAGCTGGAATGGGAAGAATGCCGGGTTGTTCAGAAGAAATCCCAATGCGCCCTTGGCCTCCGGGGTAGCCAGGAGTGCGGACTCGAACATCAAGATGGCCAGGTTTGGTTCGGCAATGGTCACCGGAGCGGCTTTCTCATAGCAGCCCTTGGCCTCGGAATCCTTCAGGGCTCCCCAGGCGACAAAGGAGCGGATGACGAACCGGGCATAGCGGCTTACGGTCTGCCGGTCGCCGTACTGTTCCTTCAGGCGGTTGATGATCTGGGTCTGGGTCACCTGATCCTGCAAGGCCAGCAAACGGCCGGTCTGGCGGGCCACATTGAACCAGAACGGATACACCGCCGAGATCATCCCCCAGTGGACCGCCAGGGCCATGGACGGGTTTTCCCTCAGAAACGCCAGCGAGGCATCCCGGAATGGAATCAACTCGGGGTCAGGAGAGACCCAGATCTTCATCAGATTGTTGACGACAAAGGTCCGGGTCTGATCACTTCGTTCGCCTTCGGAGCCGTTGCCTTTTCGATCCGCGAGGAACTCATGCAGCTCCTGGCGGATGGTTTTGGCGTCGAGTCCCGACAGCAGCAGATTGGCTGCTTTTTGCATCCACTCGAAACGAATCGCCTGCTTGATGCCGATGGCTTCGTGCCTATTTCTGATCAAGCTGCCCATCACCGTGTCCTCCTTTCAAACTTTACAATGGGCACGATGACTTCTTCGATGGCTACACCGCCGTGACCTACGATGGCATCTCCCGGGTTCACGAATGCGTCGCGGCCACCGGCCACCAGGGGGAAATAATCTGCTGGCAATCCGACCGGCTGCCACTCGTGGGCAAACGGGAAGGCCCCAGCCACCTGAGCGCGGAGTTCCGGCGTGGGATAGACACGAACACGCTCGCCGCGAGTCTCGGCAATCACACCTTCAGATGGGCGTCCTTTGCCTTCGCATTGAATATTGCCGTGATCGGCTGTCAGCCAAACCTCATAGCCGTAATCCAGCAGTTGGCCGACCATCGCGGAAAGAAATCCTGCATGGCACCACTGCTTGATCTGGTTGTGCATCCCGGCCGAGCCGAGTTGCATGCCGTGCATGATCTTGTCCACCTTGTCCACGACCAACCCCACCACCTTGGTCTTCCCGGGGTGGATTGCGGAGTCGAGGACGCCCGCAGCATCACCGTCGCCAAGGCCGCGCTGGTAGGCGACATCGAGCCGGGACAGGCCATGGCCTTCCCAGAACTGCTTCCAGAGCTTCTCTTCGCTGTTCGTCGAGTTGATGGATGACGGGAAATAGAGCGGCGGCTTGCCCGAGAAGATCGACTGCCGCGATACTGAGGTCAGCGTCGGAATCCAGGCGAAGGTCGCGGATTCGCGCATGACCAGATTGGCATCCTGCTTTTGCAGAAGCTGGCGAATGGTCACCCACTGGTCGAGGGCCAAGCCGTCAACCACGATCAGCGCGGCACGGCTGCTACCGGTGTCCTCAATATCCCGAGCCAGGCGGCGCGGCACATGGTGCAGCATGGCCGGATTGGTCGGCGGCAAGTTGATCAGACTGGAGTAGTGGTCGGCCAGCCAACCGGCAAAGGTCGTGTTCAGTGCATCACCGATTTCCCTGAGCCGGGTCTGATGCTCGGTGCTGTTGCCGCAATGAACCAGTGAAGACAGTTCGGCCCATTTCAATGCAAAGGTGGTCCAGTCCGAGTAACGCGCTTCCGCAGTGGGCAGCTCCTTCTCGACAAGGCCAAACAAGCGAGAGATCCGCAGCTCGTCATCGTCCACGCCCGACGTGGCGATACCGCTTCGAACCCAGGACCCGGCATCCACTTCAATGCCTTTGGCCTCGACAGGGGTGAGTTTTCCCTCCAGGAACAGGTTGTCAATGTAGACCTTGATGTCCTGATGGTCGAACGGCAGGCGGTCAGGACCGGGATACTTGAGGCCGTATTCCGGCGAATCTTCCCGCACCTGATTGGCGCTACCCAGCCTAGAAAGAAAGAGCGGCCAGCGTTCCTGTAAAAAGGCGAAGAAGGCCTCATCGTCCGGAACGATTTCGGAGAGCGGCCAGGCTTTGAACCCATCATGGCCTTTAAGAACCTGGATAAGCCGCTCGGCCAGCATCAGCGGGAGTTGGAGCTTACCGTAGTGCAGGCGCAGCAAGGCGCGAAGCAGCTCCACCTCGCCCCCAATCAGTTCCGCCGCAATGCCGAACACATGACGGAGAATGAAATCCTTGGTGGCGTTGTCGCCCATGCGATCCGGCGGCGACTTTCGCTGGGCCTCAAAAAGCGAATCCAGCAAGCTCCGGTCGAGCTTTTCAATGACCGGGTAGCTCAGATTGGGAAAGAGATCCCCCAGGTTGAACGACAGTTTGCGGCCCGCCTGGAGCAAGTCGTAAGGCAACGATTCCAGCTCCGCATCCTGCAAGCGGAGGACCACCACCAGATCGGTGTGCTCACCCCGGTCCCAGATCGAACGGTACTTGGACTCATAGGCGTATCTGAATTCGACCGGGTCACTGAACTCGATCAGGTCGAACCCACGCCCGCGAAGTTCCAAGGCCAGCTTTTCCTCGGTCAGCAGACAATCCGGGTCAGCGACCAGGGTCAGCTTGCTGACGTTCGGTACAAAGTCGTTCAGGATGGCGTCTCGCCAACTACTCATTGAGCGCCTCCGTTGATAACCCGCAGCATCAGCAGCGGCCGGATTTCCGGCACGATCTGCCGCGCCGATTGAAGTTCATGCCGCCACTCGGATTCATCCGCATCGCAACGGGACAACCTGAATTGCCGAACCTCCGGCAATCCAACCCGCTCGATGGCCTTGCGGCGCGAGGCAAAGGAGACGACTCCGCGTTCCTCCTCGCGAGCCACAGAGGCGAGATGCGCCTGCTGCAGGGCGTCGAACAGCTCCTGTCCGGCCTGTTCGGCAGCAATCTGCAAACGCTCATGGGCGGTGATGGATTCATCCTGCCCGAGGGTGGTTTGCACTTCGGCTTCCGCTGTCTGTAGCGCATCCCAGATATGCCGGGCCGTGGGCAGGAACAGTTTGCCTTCCTCGCTCAAGAACACGCTGACATAACCGCGCCGCACCATGGGGATGCGCAGGAGTTGTGTTTTCTGGTGCATTCCGGCCTGAAGACGAATCTCGAACAGCCCCCAGAAACCCGAGATGCTGGCCGGCAGTCCGCTCACGGTTACGCAAGGCAATGGCTGACCTGCCGCGACCTGGGGCAGGTTCAGGGCCAGTCCACGGACACGGCTGTTTTCAAGGTTGAGCAGGGTTGCGTCGGTCAAGCGATTCGCTTCTCGGGCGCTGAATACGGCTTTGCGATGCTCCTGACCGTCCGGCCAATTCAGATCCCACCAGGAGCGCTTGCGACTGGCCATACCGCCATGGGAGTTGAGGTAACCGACCGTCATCCGTTCCACCCAGTGGGGCAGTGGATGGGAGCGCAGACGCTCAGCGGTTTGCACATCCGGCTCTTCGGAGATGCCATAGATGGCGGAGGACTCGCGCACCTGCTGAATCTCATCCCGAATCCTGGCTACCGTGTGCTCGACGGAGGTCTCGATACCGTCAGGATTAAGGATGGCCGAGGCGAACACATCCTCGAACAACTCACCGGCCTGGGCGGAGTCGAGCACGTCACCGGTCTTGTCGATTCCGAACTCTTCGAAGATCACCGAAAGTTTCTGCTCCAGCACCTCGCGCACGCGGAACTCGACCGAATCTTCAAAAACGAAATTGATCGCCTGTACAGTTTTTGGCTGGCCGATACGGTCCACACGACCGATACGCTGCTCCAGCCGCATGGGGTTCCAGGGGATGTCGTAGTTGATGATGACGTGGGCGAACTGCAGGTTCAGACCCTCACCGCCCGCATCGGTGGAAACCAATATGCGGTGCGATTTGCGGAAGGCATCCTGGGCTGCCCCACGTTCCTCCATGGCCATGGAGCCGTTCAGGGTGACCACAGCGATTCCCCGGGCTTCCAGAAACTCCTTCAGCATCTGCTGGGTCGGCACGAACTCGGTGAAGATCAGCACCTTCAGATCCGGTTCGTTTTCCTCGGCTTGCAGCTTGTAGATCCATTCGATCAGCGCCTCGGCCTTGGCATCCGGACCCGCCTGTTCACAACGGACCGCCGCTTCGAGCAGGGTCTCAACATGGCTGCCTTCGCTCTGCAGAGCCGACACGTGGGATTTCAGCAGCTCATCGAGCAACTCCTGGCCGTCCATGTCGTACAGCTCGGCTATTTCATCGTCTGGGCTTTCCGATCCCTCCGCGCCATTTTCAAGTTCCGCAAGGCGCAGGCTGGCTTGTTGCTCGCCATCCTTGAGTGCGGCGAGCCGCCGTTCCAGAGTGGTGCGGATCGCCCGGGTGCTGGAGACCACCAGGCGCTGCATCAGGATCATCAGAAAGCCGATGTGGCGCTTCTTTTCGCGCAGGGCCTGGTTGTAGCCCTCGCGCACATAGTCGGTTACTGCCTCATAGAGGAGCTGCTGCAAGTGGTGTCGGCTTTCCCAGGCCACCGGGGCCATCTGCGTGCGCCGGGGTTTGAATAGCGGCTTGCCGTCGGCATCAATGGCCTTGCGCTTCTCGGTGCGGATGACGTAAGGAGCCACCCGCTCGCGGGTTACGCTCTCCATATCCGGAAAGGCGTCGTCATCCAGCAGGCTCATCAAACGATGAAAGGCATCGGTCTTGCCTTGGTGAGGCGTGGCCGAAAGCAGTAGCACATAGGGTGCGGCTTCCGCCAATCCACGGCCGAGCTTGTAGCGAGCGACCTGATCGGTGCTGCCACCCAAGCGGTGCGCTTCGTCCACCACCACCAGGTCCCAACCGGCGGTAATCAGATCCTCGAACCGGCTGCGGTTGTATTCGGCGACCCGTTCGGCGGTCCAGCCGCGCCGCTTGTCCATGGGCTTGACCGAATCCAGGGAGACGATGACCTGATCGAACATCGACCAGGCGGAGTTCCGGTGGTCTGCGCCGGGTGCCAGCCGCTGTAAAGTACTGATGTCGCCACCCAGCACAAGTTGGAACTGTTCGTTAAAGTGGGTCTGCATCTCCGCCACCCATTGGGTGGCGATCCCTTTGGGAGAGACGACCAGGGTTCGGCGCACCAGCCCGCGCAGCTTGAGCTCGCGCATGACCAGACCGGCCTCGATAGTCTTGCCGAGACCCACCTCGTCGGCCAGCAGGTAGCGCACACGGTCGCCGGAGATGGCCCGGGACAAGGCGTGGATTTGGTGCGGCAGCGGGATGACGTTGGACTCCATGGGAGCCAGCAATACATGGCCGTCCGTGGCGCTGGTGGAGCCTTCGAGCACCTCGGCCACCTTGGCTGCGGCGGCCACATAGGCAATGCGTCCGGCCTCGATCTCCGGCTGCAGGTCGGCAATCAGCGGCCGCAAGGTGGAGCGGGGAACACGCACCACCGCATCCTGGTTCGGCAGCCAGACACGGCACACCGTCTGCCCCCACAAGGTCTGTTCTTCGATGACCTTGCAGGCGCTGTTATGAACGGTGCTGTATTGCCAGGGGGATTCCATCGTCAATCACATCACCCCATTTATTCTTGTGTCGATTAGTTGTTTCAACGCAACAAAGTCAGCGGGCTGGATGCTCGCATCTCTTTGCAGAAGATCCTTCACAACCTCATTAATCTTCTCGCGGCCAGTCAGAGCAGTCCCGTCTGTTGCTTGCACATGAAAACAGCCTGAATTAATCACCTGGGGAAGTACCTTTTTGCCTTGCACCATATGCAGCCAATCACCATTGCCAAAGGCGAGTTGCTCTTGACCACCGGTCATTATGTCTAAACATTCATGAAATCTGCGTTCCACCTCATCCGCTGAAACATTCTGACTAACATTTGTACGGTGCTGATCAAATTCGTTCGCAGTTTTGAGTTTTTGAATGGCTGTTTCTTTGTTGGAAAACTCGGCAGGATTAGAAAACTTTTTTATCCAGTTTCTCTTTAGTTCCTCTCGGATCGATGTGACGATGTGGTTTGCGGCATCAAGGAACAATCGCTCTTTGGCGCATTCCACTACTTTTCTTTCCAGCTCGTCTTGGCTCACTCGGCAGAACTTTGACTGGAAAAGATAAGCGGGTTCTAAAAAATAGTTTTCGATTTCACGCCGTCTCCAAACAAGGAGATTGTGCGTATCTGGATCGGGGAAATTTCCCCAGCAACGATCTACAAAGTCATTATCGTGATGATCTCGGTCAATCAAAAAGTAATACGTTGGGTGGTAACTGAATAAGGCTTCCGCAACACTTCTTACCGAGAACGATGGGCCAAGAGGCTCAATTCTTATGCTGCGGTCAAACAACTCACCCAAGACATTGGGATCAATCGAATTCTTGTCCTTGCCTTCCACAAAGAGAACATGTTGGCTTTGAAGACGGACTTCTTCAGCGCGGATTCCTGTTTTTACGCTGATCATTTTTCGTCCTCCTGATTGTTCAGCAAGAGAACGCGACGATCTTCACCGACCGAATCCATGATGTCCTCGGAATGAGTCGCCATGATGTACTGGTTCTGCGGGGCCAGGCTCACCAGTTTTTTAACGAAACTGCGATGCCATTGCGCATTTAGATGCAGCTCAGGCTCATCGATGAACACCACAGATGGATTGTTCTTTGTGTGATACCAAATCATGAAAAGTGTTGAGATTATTTCCTTTTGGCCTGAGCTCAGGCCGTCGAAGGTAAAAGACTCTTCACCGTTCACCGGCTTGACGCGGAAGTCGACGGTATTGTCAGAAGACGGCCGCAGCTTGCTGATGGTCCCGCCAGCGTAAAAGTGCACAAGCTCGTTGAGCTTCTCAATGGTTTCGTCCGGCTCCTGATTCTCGACAAATTCAAAAAGATTTGCCTTGCCCATCAGCGAACGTAAAATTCTCAGCTTGAAGGCGCTCATGGGGAACTCATAGCGCGAATTAAAAGGTGGCCTCCTTGGAGAAAGACCTCGATCCACCATCATACCCAGCTCTGGATTTCCTTCTTGAACTTTTCGGTAGCTATGAAACAGAAGAAATGTATTCTCTACGACTGGGTTCGGTGTAAAACCACAAATCGCCTTGATGAAATCGTCTGTTTCACTTTCGGGATCGAACATCTCATTTTCGAGCATCTTCTCGCGGAGCGATTCGCCTGATATTTTCACGACTCCGTGACGATCTATCCTGATTTGAACTGCTATCGATTCATCACCAATAACGATGTCGCCACCAATTTCCGCAAAATGAGACCCAGCCTTAATGAGCAAGTCAGGAACGTCAACAATCGAGTACCGGTCACGCAGCTTAAAGCGCTCTTCCCTCAAGGTGAGTGCGAGCAACAGCAAGGAGCAGCATTCAATAATCGACGTTTTACCCAAGCCGTTTCTGCTTCCCATGACAAGAATGTCCGGATCGTCGGGCATTCTTGGCGTCGGGAAATCCATCTCAAGTTCGTCGATGCCCTTGTAATTGCGTATGGTTATCCGCCTGATTTTTATAGGTATGTTTCGGCCTTTCTTCATGACAGCCTCCCTTCATTACCATCGCCCATTCGAGTTACCGCCTGGTCGTACCACATGAGCAGTTTGGGGTCTTCTTCAAGGACGTTGTTGGGGATCTTGTCGGCCACGGCGACGATGACGGCGTAGTCGCGTTCCTGCCAGGCTTTCTTGAATCCGGCGCGGACAGCTTCCAGGCGGAAGACCTTGAGTTTCTTTTTGACCTCTTTGTATTCCTCGAACTCCTTGAGCAGCGCCTTCTCGCGCAGCTTCTCTAGGTCGCCCGCCTTGTTGGGATCGGGCACGTACCAGCGGTCGCGGGCCTTGCTCACTAGCGCAGGATCGTCCTTGGGCAGATTACGCAATTCCTTCCAGTTGGTGGAGAGGTAGGCGTGGATCTGCTCGGGAACCGGGCCTTTGCCGTCGTAGCAGAGGAAGTTCTGGTTCAGCAGTTCACGCAGGTCGAGCTGGGCTTCGTTCTTGCTCCAGCCACCGAGCTGCTGCATGAACTGCGGATTGATATCGGAGAAGGTCTGCGGCTTTTCCTTGATGAGCTGGCGGAGCCACTGGATCGCAGATGCCTCGTCGGAGACGAACATCGAAAGCTGCTGTGGGGCACCAGAGGTCATTTTTTTACGGTCGTATTCGGCCACCTGATCCGGCAGGAAATACATGCCATCGCGCTCAATGAAGCGCTGCGATAGTCCGACCTGGAACTCCTGACTGGAGATCGGCACGGGGTAGCCCTTGCGGACATAGAATGCGATCATCTGGTCGAACAGGATGCGCGGGTCACGATCTGGTATGAACAGTAGCAATGCCCCCTGTTGCTTCGTGACCGGCAGATACTTCAAGTGCGTGCGGACAAAATCCCACACGCCTTCTTCGGTTTGCGCTTCCTGCTGAAAACGCTCTTCAAAACCGCCATTTGGTTTGTATGCTGAGATGGCCAGATCTTGTTTTACGGCGGTGTTTCCTACGATGGCATTAAGCCCACCTCGTTTCTTATCAAGCGAAGATACGTTTGCGACAATAAATCCAGCTTCCTGAAGAGCCGTTTGAATTACATTCCATACACCTGCGCTAGTG
>NZ_LN848257.1:335407-346743 GCF_001499735.1 Thiocapsa sp. KS1
CTTATCTCCCCCGAAGAGGCCAATCGAGACGAATTGGATCTAGCGCCTGCGCTGTTGAGCGGGATCCAGCGGCGTTGACCCGGCGGCTCATAGCCAGTCCGCTGCGCTGGATGCAGGCTGACGTCGAGTTCCGCCGGGTTATCGGACACGACGAGCGTCGGACTCGCCGGGATGCCGCGATCGGCGGCACTGAGACCCTGCCAATGCTCGAACAGCGCGACTGCTCTGTGCCCCAAGCTCCACGTCGATTTGCAGTGCACGGCGGCCACGTCCCGGACTCTCACCGCCGCCTTGATCGGCCGTCCCTTGGAGGATACGCCTGTTCGGGCCGAGACTTTCGGGGACCCTCGTCTTCGGCTCCTGCCGCCCCTGGCGCTGGCGCGTCGGGCGTCGTCTCCTGTCCCATTCCCCCTCGGTTTGAAGGTCGTCTTGTTCTGCTCTCTTTATTAAGCACCGCGGTCTCGGTGCGAGGCTGCCCAATCGTTTCCGCGTGTCACCGGACCTCCTGCGCCAGCGCTTCGATCGACATCACCAGCAGCTCGACCTACGGACTGTGCTCCACGTCGGGGATTGCGGGGAGTTGAATCCGGTTGGACATGCTAAAGTGCAGCCGAAGGGGCAGGGTCAATCTCATGGCGATACGTTTATTGATGTTTTCAGAAGAATGATATTATTGCCGCGATTTTTTGAGAGGTGATTAGCGTCGTTCCTCAGCGAGATCATTTCACGCCGTGCGGACGGCGCCCTGGCGCAGCCATTTCTCGGGGCTGGGCGCGGTTCGGACGCCGGCATGGAGGAGTCGCCCGACCAGCGATGGCAGATCGAGGCGGCGATTGAGGCGATACTGCGCCTCGGCGAGGTCGCGCGCCAAGTACTTGTGGACATTGACATGGTGATCGGTGCCCCGGATCGCGGTCTTGAGGTTGGAGATGACGGTATTGACCCAACGGAACGCAGCGATCTCGCTGGATTGGCGCGGGCTGACCACGATCGCCCCGTAGGCGGCGACGTGCGCCCCGGCGCAACGAGGCTCGCGAAGGCGTCGGTGACGAGGTGCGTGTCGGGATCCAGCGCCTTGCGCACCCACGCGCGCAGCGTGTCGCCCTTCAGATCGGGGAGCGGGTCGAAGCGCACATGTTGGGGATGACCGTCGTCGTCGACTTCCACCGCGGCGATGAACACGGCCTTGCCTTCGGCACCGCGTCCGCGTTTGCCGCCGCGGCGCTTGCCTCCGACGACGGCATCGTCGGCCACGACCACGCCGGTGAGAAGTCGGCCGGACTCGCGCTCGGCCATGGCTTCGAGGAGTTTGTGCTTGAGCCGCCAGGCAGTGCGGTAGCATACGCCGAGATGCCGTTTGAGCGACAGTGCCGAGAGGTTGTTCTTGTTCTGCGGCACCAGGTACATGGCTTGAAACCATTTTGCCAACGCCAGCTTGGAGTTCTCGAACAGCGTCCCGCACGTCAGCGAGGTCTGGACCCGGCACTGTGCACACTGCCAGTACTCCCGCCCGTCGGCCTGGAACAGGCTGTGTGCCGTGGCTCCGCAGTGCGGACAGACGAAGCGCAGCGGCCACCGCGACGCCTCCAGGGCCGCCGCGCACTGGGCTTCGGTGCCGTAGCGTGCGAATAAATCGTCCAGGGACATGCCCGGCTGGAATTGAATCGGGTTCTGCGGCATCGCCGTTGGCCTCGCTGCGGGTGGAGATGCCCGTTGTGTGCGCCGAGGGGTGGCTCAATCCGTGAGCCCGCCGGCTCGACAATCGCCGGCTGAGGCACGACGCTAATCACCTTTTGAGATGTTACTCTCGGCATGCCTTCGACAAAGGGATCTCCTGTCCAAGGTCGCCATGCAGGGCATCGACATTCGCTTAAAGCAAAACCCGGAACTCCCGAAATGGGGGATCCTGATCCAACCGGCAGACTGGGTATGAATGCTCAAGTATATCGCCTGAGCATTAACTGATGGAACAAGCAATGACTGATCAAGAGAAATTATTGTCACAGATCAGCGCCAGATGCTGGAGTGATCCGGCCTTCAAGCAGCAGCTTCTATCTGATCCCTACGGGACGCTCAGGTCTGAGGGGGTGAATGTGCCCGAGGGGATGCGAATCAACGTAGTCGAGAATACGGAAACGGTCTTCAACTTCGTGATAACTGCGAAGCAAATTGATACACCTGATGAGCTGTTTGGCTGGCGTTGCGGCAAGAATTATTGGGAGGTATGTTGAAATGGAAAGCTCGGGCTACTGCGGCGGCTTGAGCGTTCTTTCGTAGTCTGGATTTTCCAAGCAAAGAAACTTTGGTATACAGAGCAACCTTGGTGGAGTGACAGTTGGCGGAAAACTGATGACCGCTGCGCCAGGCCGCCTGGCAATCGCATCAATCGGGGCTCATTTTGGGATGACCTGATGGAGTGTTCTGATCCGCGGACGGTGGCCGCTCAAAGAGGTGCAGAATCCAGGGTAACTTGTTATCGGCCGATGATTCAGTGATAGAACGGTTCCGCCCGAACTTTCAGGCTGCGCCAGCTTGTCATCGGTTGCGGTTCGGCGCATGCATGATTTCCCTCCTATCCTGCTGGAGCTATACAAGAATATGGTTGCGGCTAGAAGATCCTCCTGTCCACGCAAATAGACGCGCACAACAATGACAAACCCTTTGTACATCGTCGATGTTTTCGCCGAGCGGCCCTATGCGGGCAACCAGTTGGCGGTGGTGATTGGCGACAGCCTATCTGATGAAACGATGCAACAGGTTGCGGCAGAAATGAATTTCTCCGAAACCACGTTCGTCGCGCCTGCGCTTGCTGAGGATGGAAGCTATCCTGTGCGCATCTTTACGCCGGCCCGCGAACTGTCCTTCGCCGGACACCCCATTCTGGGTACAGCCTGGGTGCTCCGCCAATACGTGGACCGGCATTCGGACGGGCCCCTGTTGCTTAATCTGGCAGTGGGGCAGGTTGCTGTCGCCTTCGAAAGTAGCGCCGGGCTCGGAGACGTGTCCTGGTTCCGGGCGCCGCCGGCAAAACTCGGTGCGTTCTGTCCCCGCGAACCCATGGCAGCTGCCTTAGGACTCGCGGCGACTGACATTGCTGACAACAGCCCCATCCAACAGGCCACTGCCGGGATATCGGCGATGATCGTGCCGCTGCGTGATCTCGACGCCCTCCGGCGCTGCCGGCTGGACCTCGCCGCCTATGCGCCGTTGGCCGCTCAGGGTTTCCCTCCGCTTGTTTACCTATATTGCCACCAGACGCATCAGCAGGACAACGATCTCTCTGTGCGCTTTTTCTTCGAAGCGCACGGCATTCGGGAGGATCCGGCGACGGGCAACGGTGCATCTTTCCTAGGCGCCTACCTTCTCGCGCATAACGTGTTTGGCCGCGATAATCTCTCGCTGCGCATCGAACAAGGTCACGAAGTCCTCCGTCCGTCGCTGGTGTTGCTGCGGGCGCTCAGGCGAGGGGATGAGCGTGAGGTCAGCGTGGGCGGACGGGTTATTCCGGTTCTACGCGGCGTATTACTGTGATAGCTTAGTTCTGCGTTGTCACATTAGTGAGGTTCCCCCGAAATTGAGTCTTCCAAGGGTGACGTAGACTGTCTGTCACACTGGAGACGATGATGCAGAAGATTCCCAAGCAAGCATTCACCGCCGAGTTCAAGGAACAGGCGGTGAAGCGGGTGAAGGACGGCAAGCGCGTGAGCGCGGTGGCCAAGGAGATGGGTCTGGTCGAGCAGACCCTGCGCACCCGGGTGAAGGCGTTCGACGTCGGCACGCTCAACGGCGTGGGCGCAGCGAAAGTGACGCCGGAGGCGATGGAACTGTCGCGTCTGCGCGCGGAGAACGCGCGGCTCAAGCGCGAGGTGGAGATCTAAAAAAAACCTCCTCTGGGCGCGCCCCGCTCCTGTAGGCGCACAAACTCCTTTCGGCATAGACTTGGGTCGCCTTCGAGGGCCGAGGCCGTCTGCTTTTTGGTGGCGTTGACCCCGTAAAAAAACGTGGCCCGGGGACCGTTGCGAGTCTGCGTGTGGTGACGCCGTTTGGCGATCCCGAATAGGAAGGTGATTGATCTCGCTGTCTCTGCTCTCGATCCTGTTCTACTGTCGAGGGCCATGTCATGAAGCCGATCCCGTCCAAGAAGAGCCGTCGCGCCGAACCGCTGTCCACCGTCAATCCCCGTGCGGCTGGGATTGACGTCGGTGCACAATTCCATGTTGTTGCCGTCCTGCCGGAGTGCGATGCCGAGGCGGTGCGCACCTCCGCGAGGCAAGGAGAGCGGAGCGAGGCCGAGCGGCCCCCGGTAGGCGTCGGCGCGTGCGTGCCGCCGCAGTGGCGAAGCGGACGTAGTCGCGAAGCCGCGAAGGCGGTATGCAAAGCGCATCGGACACGCCGTCAAGCCATATATGGTCCGCCCCGCGATGCAAGAGGAACCCATCGTGTTGCTGAAGGCGTTGTTGCAGCCATATATCCGACATCGTTGTGAGTGACCGTTGCCGGCCCCCGTGCCCTGATGGAATCCGCGCGCATCCCCGTCCTCATCATTCGTTCAGTCTCGGCAAACGCCGACTCATGGCTTGAACAGGTTTTCGGGAATGCAGGACAGGCCTTTCATGCCATCACTGTCAGGTTCACTCTTCGCAACTTGTGGTGACCTATGCTCGGTTTCTCCCGCGTGTCTTGTTGCCGGCCGGTCGACAGGACGGCGCGACCCGGGTCGGAATCAGCCGTGTGCCGGGCTCCCCTTGGCGGGATCGTAGGCGTGGCCCGTCGTCATCACGGCATCGGCGACGCGGGCAATCTTGTTGGCCAAGGCGACGATGGCGACATTGGTTTGGCGACGCCCCTTCAGGGTTGCCGCCCAGCGGCTGACGGGGTCCTCCTTGGACTCGACCCGGCGCAGGACGGCGCGCGCTCCACGGATGAGGAGGTTGCGCAGATAAACATCGCCGCGCTTGCCGATGCCCGGCAGGCGCTCGCGTCCGCCGGTGGAGTGCCGGCGCGGCACCAGCCCGATCCAGGCGGCGAGAGCACGGCCATTGCCGAACACCTGCGGGTTCTCTCCCGCGGCGGCCAGCAGGGCGGTGGCCGCCTGAGCGCCCAAACCGGGAATCGTCATCAGCCGTTGCGCCGTCGGATCATGTTGCGCAATGGCCTGAATCCGTGCGTCATCATGCCTCACCCGCTCATCGAGGTGACGCAACTCCTCGGCGAGCTCGCTCAACTCCGCCCGGAATCGCTCACTCAAGCCGTTCTCGGCGTCCTCGAGACTCTCGGGGATACGCCGCATCACGGCCGTGCGCCCTTTGGGAATCTCCACGCCGTATTCCAGCAGCAGACCGCGCACCTGGTTGATCTGGGCGGTTCGCCGCTCAACGCTCAGGCTGCGCATGCGATGGATCGCTTGAATGTCCTGCTGCTCGACGCTTTTGACCGCCACAAAGCGCATGTTCGGACGCTGCACCGCCTCGCAGATCGCCTTGGCGTCCACCGCGTCGTTTTTGTTGGATTTCACGTACGGCTTGACGAACTGTGGGGCAATCAAGCGCACTTCATGGCCAACCTCGCGAAATACCCGCGCCCAATGGTGCGCGCTCCCGCACGCCTCCATCGCCACCAGGCAAGCCGGCAGATTCACCATGAAGGCGCTCAACTTCCCGCGCGTCACTTTCTTGCTGATGACCTGTCGACCCTGCGCATCCACGCCGTACACATGCACGCTGTTCTTGGCCAGGTCGATGCCGATCGTGACAACGGGCTCTTTGCTGCACTCTGCCATTGGTCTGCTCCGCTACCTCGGTTGACGATGCGTCAAACACATCGCTCATTGTGCCCGCTCAGGGCTCGTTGGAGGAACGGGGCGGACCATCCCATTATTCGTCGCAGGGCCGTGCGCAGCCCGACCGCGCCCTTCTGGCGCACGTCGTGGCGCAGCACGGCCCGGAGCGGGGCGAACCGGGGCCAAAACAGGTCGTCGCCAAGGAGCGAGTCCGTCCGGCCGCAGGAGCCCCCGGACGGATTCAAGAGCGACACGCGATTTTCCGATTCCGGAGCTTCACCGGCGATCTGCATCGCCTCGCGGACTGGCTGGTCGCCTGCCGGATCGCGACGGTCGCCATGGCGTCGACGGGGGTGTACTGGATTGCTCTCCACGAAATCCTCGAGGCACGCGGGATTCGCGTGGTCGTCGCCAATGCCCGCGACGTCAAGCCTGTGCCGGGGCGCAAGACCGACGTCAACGACGCCCGGTGGCTGCAACAACTGCATGCCTATGGCCTGCTGCGCGGCAGCTTTCATCCCCCCGGCGACATCGCGCCTTGCGCGCCGACCTGCGCCGGCGCGAGCGTCTGCTCGACTGTGCGGCCTCCCATATCCAGCACATGCAGAAAGCGCCGACGCAGATGAATCTGCAACTGCACCACGTCGTCTCCGACATCACCGGCAAGACCGGGATGCGCATCATCCGTGCGATTCTTGACGGGACACGGGATCCGCAGGTGCTCGCGAGCTATCGCGACGGGCGCTGCAAGGCGTCGGTCGAGACCATTGCTCAGGCGCTGGAGGGCAACTATCGACCCGAGCACCTCTTTGCCCTGGAGCAGGCGGTGGAGCTCGATGACGCCTGTCAGGAACGGGTTATGGCCTGTGATCAGCGCATCGAAACGGCGCTCGCACAACTGGCACCACCCGAGCCGCCGGCGGATCCGTTACCCGCCCCCCGGCACAAGACCCGCCAGTCCAATGCCCTCGCTTTCGAGGTTCGCCAGGCCCTCCATGCCGTCATCGGCGTGGATCCGACGCAGATCCACGGCATCGGCCCCTCTCTGGCACTCAAGCTCGTCGGCGAATGCGCAACCGTCCCGTCCGCCTGGCCGACCGCAAAGCATTTCACCTCCTGGCTGTGCCTCTTGCCCGGCAACACGATCTCGGGCGGCAAGGTACTCTCGGCGCGCACCCGCCGCTCGCACAATCGCGCCAGTGCCCTGCTGCGGTTGGCGGCCGTCAACGTCGGCAAGACCGACAGCGCGCTCGGCGCCTTCTATCGTCGCCTGGCGATGCGTGTGGGCAAGGCCATGGCCGTCACAGCCACCGCACGCAAGCTCGCCGTGCTTTTCTACAACACGCTTCGCCATGGTATGGACTACAGCGATCCGGGAGCGTCCGACTACGAAGAACGCCATCGCCAACGGGTGGTGCAGAACCTCGAGCGTCGCGCCAAACAGCTCGGTTTCACCCTCAAGCCCGCTCCGCCAGCCGGAGTTTCTTAGGAAGCGACGGCGTACTTCGCGCGGGATGCGCCGTGAAGTACGCCTGGATCGCTGCGCACCGCGACGGCTTCGCCCTGAGCGCGCTGTGTGATGTCCTCGACGTGAGTGTCGGCGGCGACCGGGCCTGGCAGTGTGGCGGCACCGGATCGCC
Source organism: Thiocapsa sp. KS1 (assembly GCF_001499735.1). Classification (GTDB taxonomy): domain Bacteria; phylum Pseudomonadota; class Gammaproteobacteria; order Chromatiales; family Chromatiaceae; genus Thiocapsa. The sequence continues at coordinate 342,827 of NZ_LN848257.1, forward strand.
GTGGGCTGACGGATGCGCAGATGCCGGCCCTGATCCGATCCATCCATGCCGAGCTCAAGGGTGCTTACGGCAGCCCGCGGATAGTGCATGAGCTGCGCGCACGGGGCTTCTCTGCGAGCAAGGCACGGGTGGAGCGGCTGATGCGTGAGCACGGCATCCGGGGGCGCCACAAGCGCCGCGACAAGGCCACGACCGAGACTCCACACACGGCCTGCCGGTGGCCGACAACCTGCCTGCGCGCGACGTCACCCCGAGCGGCCCGAACCAGGTCCGGAGCGCCGACATCACCGACCTGTGGACGGATGAAGGCTGGCTGTACTCGGCCATCGTGCCGGGCCTGTTCAACCGCGAGGTCGTGGGCTGGTCTCGCTGAAGCCGCGCATGACGGCCGATCTCGTCGGCGACGCGCTGACCATGGGTTGGTTTCGACGCAAGCCGCCCCGGGGGCTGATCCACCATTCCGATCGGGGGAGACAGTACGCCAGCCATGCCTTCCAGGCCAAACTGGACGAGTAAAGCATGGTCTGCTCGATGAGCAGCAAGGGCAATTGTCGGGACAATGCCCCGACCGAGAGCTGGTTCAACAGCTTCAAGAGCGAGCGTGTCTTCGGGGAGCGCTTCGCCACCCGCGACGCCATGAAGGCCACCGCCTTCGCGTACATCGAGGTGTTCTACAACCGCAAGCGTCTGCATTCCACCCTCGGTTACACGTCCCCGGCGGGGTTTCCTAAGGACTGGATCAACACTCGGGAGGAAGAACAACAGGTCGCATGAACCCCTGCCCTTGGAAGACGAAAAACCGAGGGAACCTCACCTCTTAGCCGAGCGCCGTGAACGACTTTGCTCGAAGCCGCTCTTGAGGGTCACCAAACGCCAACCGTCTCAGCAGCGCCGCCCGCCGGTGAGAGGCACGCCATGCCCGAACGCTCCCCTCACGCGTCCCCGCCAGTCTCGAACGATGCCGGGCGTACACGGCGGGAATTGCTGCGGCTCCTCGCCCCGATTTGCACCGCCCGCACGCTTGCTCGTAAAGTTGCCCATGGCGAACCTGTTCGTTGCTGTTGCGTGTCTGAACAACCACATTTTCAGCAACGGTGAGCCGTCTTCCAAGCCTCTCGGCGCCTCGGGGTCGTCCACCAGAATCGATCATAGCTCTCGCGACGTCAGGACATCTGTGCGGGGAGGAAGCTGTCCTCAAGCAATTCTACCCAGTGATTGACCGGCACCGGCGATGTCTCTGCCAGATGGTTTAGGCAGCCGATATTGGACGTCGCAATGCCTTGGGGGCGGCACGACAGTAGGTTGTTGAGCTTGTCCTTGCGCAGCGATTCGGAGAGTTCACGCTGCAGGATGGAATACGCGCCCGCCGAGCCGCAGCACATGAATGGGTAGCTGACGCGCACCAGCTTGTATCCGGCACGCTTTAGCAATTCCTCAACTACGCCATTAAGCCGCTGTGCGTGCTGCAGGCTGCAGGAGGACTGGTAGGCAATACGCCGCCCCTTGTGATGGTCCGAAAGGGCTGGCCCCTCCCCATTTCGCCACTCTTCGGAGACCACTTCGGCGATGTCCCGGGTCAGCTCGGAAACGCGCCGGGCTTTCTCACTGTAATTCGGATCGTCGCGCAGCAGGTGCCCGTAGTCCCGGAAATGCGCGCCGCAGCCGCTGGCGGTCAAGACGAGAGTTTCGGCGCCCGCTTCAAACAGCGGCCAGAGTGAATCAATGTTGTGTCGCATGTGCGCGCGCGCATCTCTCATCGCGCTCATGTGTTGGCTGAGCGCCCCGCAGCAGCCGTCAGCGGCCGGGATCAGACGGATACCGAAGCGGTCGAGAACTCGTGCAGCCGCGGCATTGATTCCCGGTGCTAGGGCCGGCTGGACGCAGCCCTCCCAAACGACCATGGACCGGGCATGGCCTTGGCTTGGCCAATGGCCAGCCGCGCGCCTTGTGGGAATCCTCGCGCGCAGACCAGCCGGCAGAAATCGGCGCAGAGCCTGGGTTGTGCGCAGTACAGCAGTGAATCTTGAGCGGTGAGGGAGTGTCGTCTTCAAGGCTCGGCGCCACGCACGCTCCATGAAGGTGCGCGGCATCTCTCGTTCGACAAGTTCACGGCCGATGTCGAGCAGACGCCCGAAGCGCACCCCCTCGGGGCAGGCGGCTTCGCAGGATCGACATGTGAGACAGCGGTCGAGATGCATCTGGAGGTTGGCGGCGAGCGTCTTTCCCTCCAGGGTCGTTATGGTGTAAGCAGGTGGCAGCAAATCGGCGCTGGGCGTCTTGCCCTCCAATAGATGCTGAATTAGATAGATGCGTCCTCGGGGTCCGTCCCACTCGTCGTCTAGCAGGCGGAAGGTGGGGCAGACGAAAGTACATTGGCCGCACTGCACGCAGGGCGAGATTACCTCTTGTCCCTCGCGGCCTATGGCTGTGTCATGGTACTTTTCCGCCAGTTCGATCTGCATTTCAACGCTCTAGGTCGGATTTTCCAGGGATGTCACCCGCCAAAACTGGCATCGTCCAAGGCCGTGGTGACCGCGCATCAATCAGAACACCTACGGCTTGGTTTCGCAGCATTGACCTTACCCGTTATGTATCCCGCCGATAGAGCCTTGTCCAAGACCAAATTCTAATTTGGTCGATAGACTGCTCCTATAGCTAGTCCTGATTACCAACGAGCCGCAGCCGACCTGAGCAGGCGGTAGGGCACGGGCGGGGTGCGCGCGGCTGACGCCGAGGCGCGGCAGCATTGGTCGAATCTGCGATTGAACCAGTAGCAGAGCTCCGCGAGGTAGTGCGGCAGATGTTGGGGGCTCGCCTAATGGTACGTGCCATTCATCGCGGTCTTCACGTTGCCGAGGATGGTGGTGACCCCACTTGCCCTCGGGCACCTCGGCGCCGCCCGCGCCGCTGCCGGTCACCATGGCCTGGTGCTCGATGCCCCGGGATACCGCGAAAGCAGGTGGAGGCTGTCGCTGACGACGATACTGTCGGGGTGAATGAGTTTGGCGGCCCATGCCGCCAGCTCGGTCTTTCGGAGCCCCTCGACCACGCCCATGCGTAGCGCGATCGGGTGGCCCTCGTGGTTCTTGGCCACCGCGGCGACGAAGGGGGCCGTGTTGGCGAGCGTCGTCCGGGCGTCTCGCCGTGACACTCCCGCCCCAATAGACGCCGTCGATTTCGATCACCCCGGTCAGTTGCAGGTCGGCGTCGCGCTCGAGCATGACCTGCAGAAGCTTGTGCCTGATGCTCCAGGCCGTGGGGTAGGAAAGACCTCGAGATGGATGGTCGAGCGCGAGGCCGCCACGGTGCTGTGCGGAACCGTGCAGGTCGACGACGCCTACCTCGGCGGTGAACTCGTCGGCGGCACCGCGGGACGGGGCTCGGAGAACAAGGTACACCTTCATCGCCGCTGTCTCGGTCAACGATCAATGCGCGCCAGTTTCATCCCGGTGTCCGGCTTCTCCCGAGCCGCCATCGCCGCATGGGCAAGCGCGAAACTCGCCCCCAGCAGCACCGTCGTCTCCGATGGCCTGGCCTGCGTCGCCGGCGTTACCGACATTGGCTGCACCCACCAGCCGACCGTCGTCGGGACGGCAAACCCAAGGACTTGCCGATGTTTCGCTGGGTCAATACCGTCCTCGGCAACTTCAAGACCGACTTCAACGGGGTTTACAACAGCTTTGATTTCAGAAAGTATGCCGTTCGTTACCTCGGCGCGATCGGCTATCGCTTCAGCCGCCGCTTCGATCTGCAGGCGCTGACGCCCCGTCTGTTGGTGGCAGCGACAGCTTGCGGCCCTCGCCCCGAACCGTGGATTTGGCGCGTGGTGGACGTTCCTTGCTAATCAGGTTTGCCCTCGATGCCGAGGTCGCCGGTGAAGCCGATGGCCTCGGCGATGATGCGCACCGCCGCTTCCG
>NZ_LN848257.1:346843-365493 GCF_001499735.1 Thiocapsa sp. KS1
CTTGCCTCGCGGAGACGTGGATGTTGAGGTCCCTAATCAGATGCCGGTGCGTGGCGGCGTCGCGGCTGGCGAGCAGTTCGACGAGCCACCGGGCGAAATCCGCCTCGGTGCGGGTCAGTCCGAGGCGATAGTTGACCTGGCTGGTGGCGACATCGAAGGATGCGATGAGGGTCAAAGTGCCGTGACGGATATATTCGAACTCGCGTCGCTCCGCCCGCCCCCGGCGCATCGGCAGGGTCGGGGCAGCCCGCTCGGGGGCCTGCACCCCGGTCATTCGTCAATGCTGCGCGTCTGGATCTCCGCGGCCGCACGCTCGGGCGCCAAACGGTAAGTCTCGCAGACATCGCGGCATTTTTCCTCGAAATGCGCATCGTGCGGGCTGTTGATCCAGCCACGGGTGCGATGCGGCTTCAGATCGACCTCGCGCAGGAAGCGACAGATTGAGTGGGCGGAGATCTCCGCGACCGATGCCGCGCGCGATCGCCTCCTCGGCGGGTGTGGCGTGGGTCCGGTGCTTGATGGGCAAGCCGGCGTCGCTCGGGTTCTCGCAAACGAGCGCGTTGATCGCGAAGGATCTGCTCAGGCGTGAACGTCGCAGGGGTCCCGACGCGGCAAATCAGCCAGTCGCTCCAGGAACGGCCGGCCCGCGGTGGCCGTTGAGCGTGGGCGCCAACGCTGGACGGTGGCACGCCCGAGGCGCAACTGCTCGGCGGTTTCCCGTACACCCGTGCCGCCAGCGCCGAGCAGAATGATCCGCGCCAGTGTCACAAGACTTCGCGGCGCGAAGTGCTCGCGCACGATGTCTTCGAGATGGCGGCGGGGTTTGCTGGTCAGGTCAATGGGCGCAGCAACACAGCAGGCCATGGTGAACACGTCGACACAGTTGAAGGTGAGCATTGAGGTCATGTTACCGTGCACACTTCACAAACGGCATCAGGATTTCCACTCTGCAGCACTAGCCCGGAAATCTCACCAGGGAGTTGAGCAAGGCCCCCTCGGTCTGGCATAACGGTTGTGCAACCAATCAGTTATGACCAGATAGACGAGGGGGCCTTGGATGACGGAGTGTAACGTCGAACAGCTTGAGTTTCACGGCCTTGGGCGGCGGACGGTGGTCGGACGATTCGACGGCGGAACGATCAGCTCCGATGGCGGCGTGATGCTGCTGAGCGAGGTGGAGGCGAAGACCCGGATCATCGAGCGATTGGCCGAGCAGTTCGTCGACCATCGCGACCCGGAGCTGATCGAGCACACGGTGCGCAAATTGATCGGGCAGCGCGTGTTTGCCTTGGCGCTGGGCTACGAGGATCTCAACGACCATGACCGCCTACGTCTGGACCCGGTGTTGGCGGCAGCGGTGGGCAAGCTTGATCCGACCGGGGCCGGCCGGCTCAGGGCGCAGGATCGGGGCAAAGCATTGGCCAGCTCGAGCACGCTCAATCGCCTGGAGCTGACGCCGTGGGATGCCGACAGCGGCTCACGCTACAAGAAGATCGCGGCCGACTTTGCCGGGATCGATGCGTTGATGGTGAGCCGTGCCCTGGAATCCCACGGCGAAGCGCCCAAGCAAGTCTGGCTCGATCTCGATGCGACCGATGACCCGTTACACGGCACCCGGGAAGGGCGGTTCTTCCACGGCTACTACGGCCACTACTGTTATCTGCCCCTGTACATCTTCCTGGGCGAGGAGCTGTTGTGCGCGCGCCTGCGCCCGTCCAACATCGACGCCGCCAAAGGCAGCGTCGAGGAGCTCACCCCGATCGTGACGCAGATGCGCCAACGCTGGCCCGAGGTGCAGATCATCATTCGTGGCGATTCGGGCTTCTTCCGCGAGGAGATCATGGCCTGGCGCGAGGCCAACCACATCGACTTCGTGCTTGGCCTGGCCAAGAACGATCGACTCAATGCCCTGAGTCTCAAGGCCCGTTGCCGGGCCCAACAGTGCTTCCTCGAGACGGAACGGGCCAGCCGGGTGTTCGACGAATTCAATTACAGCACGCGCGAGAGCTGGAGCCGCGCGCGCCGGGTCGTGGTCAAGGCCGAGCATCTCGCCAAGGGAGCCAACCCGCGCTACGTGGTCACCTCGCTCGGCAGCGCGGCGGCCGATGCACGGACCCTCTATGAAGATCTCTACTGCGCCCGCGGCGACATGGAGAATCGGATCAAGGAGGAACAGCTCGACCTGTTCGCCGACCGCACCAGCACCCACACCCTGCCGGCCAACCAGATCCGGCTCTACTTCAGCTCCTTCGCCTACATCCTGTTGTGCGCCCTGCGTCGTCTTGGACTCCAAGAGACCGAGCTGGCCAAGGCTCAATGCGGCACCATCCGCACGCGTCTGCTCAAGCTCGGCGCCCACATCCGCGTCAGTGTGCGCCGGGTCTGGATCGCCTTCTCCGAGAGCTTCCCCGCGTAGGATCTGTTTATCGAGGTGTTGCGCCGTATTCAGACCGCCGCAGCATTGCCGAACACCCCCTGACCTCACCTCTCGCGCCCCATCGATAAGCCGGCAAGGCGTGCTTCCGGGGTGGCGCCACGGGCGGCTATGGTTTGGTGCCACCAATTCCACATCTTTCGTGTTCGTTCACGCTGTGAGTCGGGCCGGTCGCTGCCCTCGGCAGCATCGGAAGTCGCCCGAATCACGATTGCGACTGTGCGCCAGCGCGACAAGCGGGATTTTCAGCGCCGAATGCCGGTGGCCCAATCCCTTGGTGAGCGATCCGGGCTAGTTGCTCTTTACTGAATTGAGCTGAGCCAGGGGCCCGGCTTGAGGCCGAATGTGGGTGAAGGCAACTAAGCGTGTTTAGTGCGGCATCGGGTGGAGGTCAAGTTCGACGCCAACTGCCCAAACGCAAGAGTGGCAGGGCTCTTGTAGGCGCTCTTGCGGAAGAAGAGGCTGATACCGTGGCGGGGCAGTTCAGGAGTCATCGGGATCTGATGCAACCTGGGCTGAGCGGAGCAGATGACGTCGGGGAGGATGGTGGCCAGGCGTCCGAGGCGGACGACCTCGGTGATGAGGCTGACGGAAGTTGCCTCCATCGCGATAGTGAGTTTGATGCTGTTATTGAAGCAGAAACTGTCGATGTGACGGCGCAATGCATAATTGGTGTTCAGCATCACCATCGGTACGCGACCCAGCACTTCGACGCTGTTCAATGGCCCCTTTGCGTGGGCTAAGTCATGGTCGCAGCCGACGGCGAGGCTGAGCCTCTCGATGCAAAGTTCCTGGGCGTCGATGTCGTCGGGGTGCTTTTCGGTGGCAAGCGCGCTGTTGAAGTTGTAGGAGACCCCCACGTCGATACGGTCTTCCGTCAGTGCGGCAGCGATGTCGTCCTGAGACATTTCGGTCGTGCTCAGGTTGATGCCAGGGTAGCGGGCGATAAACTCATGCAGTAACGGTGTGGTCAGGTAGTCGGTAACCGGCATCATGCCGAGACGCAGTGAGCCGCGGCTGAGATCTTCCAAGTCGTGAATGGCTCGCTTGCCTGCTTCCAATTCCCCCAGAGCACGATGTGCATACTGCAGGTAGACCTCGCCTGCAGCGGTCAGTCGCACGCTGCGGCCGGACCGATCCAACAATTGAGTGTCCAGCAGATCCTCCAACTGCCTGATCTGCTGCGAGAGAGTCGGCTGGGAGACGTACAGCGCTTCCGCTGCCCTAGTAAAGCTGCGCTGTTCTGCGACTGCCATCAAGTACTGGATTGATCTGGGAAAGACCGGATTTCTTTCCATAACGATAACCTATAGCTTCAATCGGAATTTGTTCTTGCGGTAACGGCTAAGCCTGACCCATAGTTGTCGCAACGGTGTCAGGTGGAAAGGCACTCCACATAATGAGGCAAACCACTTCATGAGGCCCCGCACCGTTAACTGGGACCTGTCGGGCTGCAACCCGGCAGGCATGTTCGAAGAGTCTAATATATAGGGCGATGACATGCATATCGAACCGGGCGTTGTGGAAGGCGCAAAGTTGGCGATCAGTTATGCAACTGCAGCGGGTGCGATTGGCTATGCAGCCAAGCTTTCGCTGGAAACTATTAAACAGGAAGGATTAGCTGCGCTGGTAGCGCGCAGTGCTATCACGACAGTCCTCGTTTTCAGCTTCTTCCAGATTTTCCCCCACGCTCCGGTCGGGGTATCGGAAGTTCATTTGATTCTTGGCGCCACGCTATTTCTGATGTTCGGCGCTGGGCCTGCAGCCGTAGGCCTTGCTATGGGTCTGCTTGCTCAGGGCTTGTTTTTCGCCCAAGCGGATCTGCCGCAGTATGGCATGAACGTCACGACACTTCTCGCCCCGCTGTTCGCTGCTGGTCTAGTGGCTCGCCGGGTCATACCGAAAGATACGGCTTATAAGGATGTGAGCTACGCGCAGGCTTTTAAACTGTCCGCCGCCTTCCAAGGTGGAGTGGTCGCCTGGGTAGCCTTTTGGGCCGTGTATGGGCAAGGCTTCGGCTTTGAGAATCTTAGCCAGATCGCCACCTTCGCCGCGGCATATGCGGCGGTGATCATCATAGAGCCCGCCCTGGACGTTGCGATCCTGGCCGGCGTGAAGGCCGCCGGGCGACTGAAGGGTAGCCCGGTGTTCCACCCTCGCCTTCACCTGGCGGCTGCCTGAATCCTCCCGATCGAGGCTGCCGGAGTCGTGCCCGAGGAAGGTGCGACTCTGCAGTCTCACGCAAAGAACCACTCTGACACAAAGGCATCGTAACACATGAATAAAGCAGAAATGAAGCAGGCCGTTCTTGCGGCCAAGCGCCACAGTCGCTTGTCCTGGAGGGACATCGCAGAGGCCGCGGGCTTGTCTCCTGAGTTTACCTGCTCTGCTTGCCTGGGCATGAACCACTTAGAAGAGCGGAGCGCGACTGCGGTCGCGGAAATTCTGGGTTTACCCAACGAAGTGGCCGATGCACTGCAGACTTTTCCTAACAAGTCATGGATAAACACGATTCCGACCGATCCGTTGATTTATCGCTGGTACGAAATGGTCAACGTGTATGGCGAAACGATCAAAGAACTGATTCATGAAGAATTTGGTGATGGCATCATGAGCGCTATCGATTTTACGATGAAGATCGACCGCGAGGAGGACCCAAAGGGTGACCGTGTCCACGTCACCATCAGCGGTAAATTTTTGCCATACAAGTCGTGGTAATGAGTACTGCTAGGCATTAGTACTTTGCGACCAGTTTGGGGTTTTGCGTCGTTGGCGTGCTGCAGATCTTGTACGGCATCTGCGAACCTTGCAGGCGAATAATCGGACTCGAACAGAGCAATGCCTCTTCTGGTTGTTGGTTCGGGTCCGGCTTCATGGCCTGAATTCACGTCAGAGACAACTCCGCCTTGCCTGTGCCTGAACTGCTCCTGAGCAATAAAGCTCCGGCACCGGCGCATCTATATAGTGAGTATTCGGTTCCCGTGATGCGACGACATTGGCGCAGCCGTAAGTGGCGTCGTTGACGCTGGCCCGAGTGGGTGCGCGATCTGCGGCCTCAGTCAGTTCAGTGACAACATAGGAGGTCAGGTAAGCATGAAAACAGCCTGAGGTTAGAGGAAATTATTAATACATTATAGGACGTGGCTGCCGCATCCCGTGTGAAACGGCATCCCGTATCAGCTCGCGTGTACAATTTAACGTCCCAGGCCTGGCCGGATGCATATTTAATACTTATCAAGGTTATTAGGTTTTCGTCTTGGGAATTATCTAGCTGCTGCTGCATAGTACGATCTACCGGGGGGGGTGTGCCGGACCGTCAAAGATGTTTGTTGTGAGCAGGTGTTACAACCTTCGACAGATCCTCGGCGAATAACGTGAAAATGGGTGTTCTGCGGTTCGTGGCTTAGATGTAGTCCATTACGGACGTAGCTTATGTTCGTAATCAACTAGAGGAGACTTAACGCTATGGCATCTTCTACCAGAGACGAGGTGCTTAGGCACCTTCAGGTCACCGGCTACATCCAGCCGGCTCTACACAAGCAGACGCACGCCCCTGCTCCTGACGAAATCACTCATGAGCTGTATCGGGCGTACATCAGGCCGGTGCACGACGTCGGTGGCGAATACGACGTTCCTATTCGATACGAGGAGAAGGAAGAAGAGATCTGGGAGCTCAATACTTTTGCTACCTGCGAGTGTTTAGCTTGGCGAGGGGTGTGGAATGCCGAGGAACGTCGCCGGCGTCAAAACGTAGATGTTGGACAAACAGCATACCTGGGGCTGCCTTATTACGGGCGTTGGCTCCTCACTGCTGCTCGAATTTTGGTGGACAAGCAGTACGTCACGCTCACCGAGCTGGTTAACAAGATAGAAGAGGTGAAAAATCGCTATGAGCAAAGCGCACCACGATAGGACTCACCACGCCAAGATTGCCAGCGGCATCGGTGATCCCCAATGTTTCGCGGGTAAAGCCGCGCAGGCCAAGTTCAAGGTTGGCGATCAAGTGCAGATTCGCGACCTTCCGGATCTGTTCTACTCCCGTACAATGGCCTACACGAGAGGCGCGATCGGCACAGTAGTGCGACTGGTCTATGAAAGCCCACCCGCCGAGGACGAGGCGTGGGATAACACCGATCATCCGGTGTGGTTTTACAGCGTCGTGTTCAAGCAGCGGGATCTGTGGCCTGAATATAGCGCTGCCTATCCCAATGACACCGTGGAGACGGAGTTCCCCGAGACTTATCTCGCATCGGCATGATTCATGTCTCGGGCTTAACTTGCAAGAGGAAAACACAGATGTCCGAGCATGATCATAAGCCGGCGCCTATGGTTGATGAGGTCAGCGATTTCGAGATTCTCGAAATTGCTGTAAGGGAGCTTGCCATTGAGAAGGGGTTGTTCTCCACAGAAGATCATCGGGTGTGGAAAGAATATGTACACACTCTGGGCCCATTGCCTGCAGCACGCTTAGTCGCCAAAGCGTGGCTCGATCCCGAGTACAAGGCATTGTGTATCGAGGACGGGGTCGAGGCCAGCAAAGCGGTCGGGGTCAACTGGGTCACAAGTCCGCCGACGCAATTTGGTACCCCCAGCGATTACTGCAACCTGCGGGTTCTTGCTGACACCCCGAAGCTTAAGCACGTTGTTGTTTGCACCCTCTGCTCTTGCTATCCGCGCCCAATCCTGGGCCAATCCCCGGAGTGGTACCGCACCCCAAACTATCGCCGTCGCCTGGTACGGTGGCCACGTCAGGTGCTATCCGAATTCGGTCTCCAGCTCGACCCAGACGTGGAGATTCGTGTGGCGGATTCCAATCAAAAGACCCGGTACATTGTAATGCCAGCACGTCCCGAGGGTACAGAGGGTTGGACAGAGGACCAGCTGACCGAGATCGTGACACGCGATTGTCTCATCGGAGTCGCTGTTCCAAAGCCGGGCATCACGAGTAACGCTAAGCGCCCGGTGCGCAGAGCTATTCATCCTGTACACCACGACCACAACGACCACCATCATGGAGGGAGTGCGCACCATGGTTGAGATGAATCACAAGGAGTGCGTGACTCATACTGGGTGGCATGAGCCGGACTTCAGGCCGATTCCCGTACTGGAGGCTATCAAGCAGAAGGGTCGGGTGTGGGAGGATCTGGCCGTTCAATACGGTGTTACAAATCCAGAGCCGCCTTGGCAGATTGATCTGGAAGCCACTTGTGACATGTTGGCGGGCGACTCCTGCGTCAAGCCCTACGAGGAGGTTATGCCAGGGTCATGTGCTCTGCCGTCCTTGGAGAGGCGTGCCGAGGAGGACGAGTTGGCCGCGACACTCTATGAAGATGTGCCTTTTCCGGAGCGCCAACTGCTCGCTCTCGCGCATTCACTTATCGCTCGCGGACTGCTCGATGAAGAAGACCTTGCCCGCCGTATCGAGGCGGTGAGTGAGCGCCTCAACAGCGCCTAACCATTTTGAGTACGGCTGGTTGGCAGATCTATACACGATCCGCAGCTGCCAAGGAATGGCAGCCGCGGTTCACGTTTGATCATGTCAATCCCTGCGTAAGCGGAGAATACGAATATAGGGGGGCGGAAATGGCTATACGTGGAACAAATATCAAGATCGAAGGATTGACTCATCGTTATCGCTCGCGGAGCGGGGTAACCTTCAATCGTGTCGACCTGGAGTCGCCGCAGGGTGAAGCCCTAGCTATCATCGGCCGGTCCGGGTGCGGAAAGTCCACCTTGTTGCACATCGTAGCGGGATTGCTGAAAGCTTCGGAGGGCAGCATCAAACTCGACGGCAACCCAATTGACGGGCCGTCGCCAAAGTGGGTCATGATGTTTCAGGCGCCCCATTTGTTTCCCTGGATGACCGTAAAGCAAAACGTAGGCGTGGGGCTCACGTTTGGAAATTGGAGTAGGGCAACAATCGATAGCCGAGTCGATGAAGCAATCCGCCTGGTGGAGCTGCAGGACTTCGCCCAGTCCAATGTGCAGGATCTCTCCGGCGGACAACAACAGCGCGTAGCGCTGGCCCGCTCACTGGTGATGGAGCCCGAACTCCTTTTATTGGATGAGCCCTTTTCCGCTCTTGACGCTTTCACCCGCTCATCGCTGCAGCATGACGTGCGCGCTATTGCAAAGCGCTTGGGGTTCAACATCATCCTAGTCACCCACGACATTGATGAGGCCGTGATCATGGCAGATCGTGCGGTCATCATGGCCGGTTCTCCCGGCAACATCGTGCACGAGCTCGACGTGGACCTGCCCGATCCGCGCGACCGGGGCGATCCGCAGGTGCAAAAGCTGCGAGCCGAACTCATGGATTCCTTCCAGGAGGCTGCCAACTATCACAAGCCGATAGCGGCGGCTCTCGCGGGTTAGAAATACTGACTACCCGTAACGCCCGTCGGCTTCATTCGGCGTGCGCGCGGTGGATCATTGTCCCCTTCACCAGAGGATATCCATCATGATAAATGCTGAAGATCTCATGCAGAGCCAACCCCAGGCACTTGTACACATCAACGGCTGTTCCTGCGGTACCTGCAGTAAGGCGGCGTCTGTCGATCTGCGGCTCCGGACGGTGTTACCGCAGGACCCGGATATCGCAGATGGCAAGGCCGATCCGAGACTCGCAATCAACTACGATCCGCTCTTCAGTTCCGTGCTAGGTACCGGCGTAAGTCGCCGCGACATGCTGAAATTTGCCGCTTTCGCAGGATTGGGTGGGCTGGGCTCCATGATGTCATCTGGCGCTGCAATGGCACAGCAGAAGCAAGCCGACGGGACCACATACACCAAGCCCTTCGATCCAGTGGTTAAGATCGGATACATCCCGATTACCGATGCTGCCACCCTGCTTGTCGCCCATGAAATGGGTTTCTTCAAGAAGGAGGGCTTGGAGTCCGAGCCGCCAACATTGATACGCGGCTGGTCTCCCTTGGTGGAAGCCTTTTCGGCCCAGCGCTTCAATCTGACGCACCTCCTTATTCCAGTGCCGATCTACATGCGCTACAACAATAAGTTCCCGGTCAAGATCACCGCATGGAACCACACCAACGGATCGGCAATCGTCGTCAGTAAGAAGAGCGAAATTAAAGAGCCGAAGGACTTGGGAGGTAAGCAGTTCGCTGTACCCTACTGGTACTCCATCCATAACATCATTTCCCAGCGAATCATGCGCGATGCCGGTCTCACGCCGGTGATCCGACCGCAGGATGCAGCGCTGGCTCCTAACGAAGTTAACCTGTTAGTGCTCAACCCGCCGGATATGCCGCCCGCCCTCGCCGCCGGCCAGATCGATGGCTATTGCGTCGCGGAACCGTTTAACGCACTGGGTGAACTGAAGGCCGGCGGCGAGGTTCTGCGATTCACCGGCGACGTTTGGAAAGGTCACCCTTGCTGCGTGGTCTGCATGCACGAGGATGACGCCATGGATCCCGACCGAGCTGCCTGGGCGCAAGGCGTGCACAACGCGATTGTACAAGCCCAGTTGCACATCAGCGCCAACCGTAAGGAGACGGCGCAGATGCTGTCAAAGGACGGCAAATAATACCTGCCCTTCCCTTCAGAAGTCGTCGAGCGAGCCATGATGTTCTACGCCCAGCCCGACTACCTTCAGCCGCCTGCTATTCAGCACCCAGAATGGCAACAGAGTCGCATCAATTTCCAGGGTTGGCCTTTCCCGAGCGCCACAGAGACGGTGGTCGGTGAGATGAAATCGACAATTGTGGGTGGCGAGATTGGGTTCTTGGAAAACCTCTCGCCTGATTTCGTGGCCAAGGACTTGGTGCAATACGACTACATTAAGAATGCTCTGAACGCGAACCCAGGCTGGAAGTTGGACCTCAGCGTACCGCAGACTGGTAATCCATTCGTTCGCCAAGAGGTGATCTCCTTATGACTCGGGAAGCCACTTACGCTGACGGCGACGTTTCCCGTTTAACCGGACATCCGGCTTTGACACGTTTCGCTTGGGGTGTAGCCGGTGTCGGCATCTTGGCGGCATTATGGTTTCTCGCGGGCGTTTGGCTTGAGTCAAACTCGTCAACCGAAAGCTTCGCTGCGTTCGGGCTGATCCCGACTCTTGAGGCGATCCCGGAATTGTTGGCGGCCGGCAAGCTCCAGGCGGCTTCCGCCGCCAGCGGCTACAGACTCGGTTTGGGCCTCTTGATCGCGATTGTCATCGGCGTGCCCATCGGCATCCTGATGGGGAGGGTGAAATGGTTCCAGGAGTACAGCAACTCGGCATTTCAGTTTCTGCGGATGATTAGTCCGCTCTCCTGGATGCCTCTGGCCGTGCTGGTGTTCGCGACCTGGAACGGGTCGATCATTTTTTTGATCGCCATCGCGTCGGTTTGGCCAGTGATGTTCGCCACGGCTGCAGGTCTTGCCAAGATCGATCCGAACTGGTTCAAAGTTGCGCGTAACTTGGGCGCCACGCCTTTTCAGATGTTGTCCAAGGTCATCATGCCAGCCATCGCTTTCGACGTCTTCTCCGGCATCCGACTGGCTTTGGGCGTAGCCTGGATCGTCTTGGTCCCGGCCGAATACCTAGGCGTGACCTCTGGCCTGGGCTATGCCATTGAAGATGCGCGCGAGACGCTGAGCTATAACCACTTGACGGCACTTGTGCTGACCATCGGAGTGATCGGTTACGTGCTGGACAGTATCCTCGTCATACTGATCAATCGTTACAGCTGGCACCGGGGGGGCTGATGACGGCAATTAGTCAATCCAGACGCAGTCAATGGCGTGACTCGTGTTCCGCGAGTCTGCTTGCAGGAGGGGAACCGAATGACTAGCCAATACGTCGCAATGCCGCGCGTGTCCGGGGGGATATACGCCAATATGTGCGATGTTCTCCAGTCGTCTGGCAGCAAGGTACTACATTTTGTGGTCGGTTTGGCGGCGCTCGTTGCTCTCTGGTGGCTAGCGATCTTCCTAGTCACGTTAGATCCATCCATGTCGCAGTTCAGAGACTTTGCTCCGCGGGCGGCATTCGAGGCGCTGCCCGCCCTGTGGCAGGACGGTATTATCCCCGATGCAATCAGCAGCAGTGGCTTTCGGCTTGGCATGGGGATGTTCCTCGCCATTGTGATCGGGGTACCGATAGGGATCATGATGGGTCGCAGCCTATGGTTCCAACAACTGACCAACGCCCCGTTCCAGTTCCTACGTATGATAAGCCCGCTCTCCTGGGAGCCGATTGCTGTGGTGGTGTTCGCTGGCTGGGAAGAGGCAATTATTTTCCTGATCGCCGTGGCGGCCGTCTGGCCGGTGGCGTTTTCCACCGCAGCAGGCTTGGCGAAGATCGATCCCAGCTGGTTCAAGGTAGCCCGTAATCTCGGCGCTAAACCTTGGCAGATGGTGACTAGGATTATACTCCCGGCAATTACTTTCGACGTTCTGACTGGCATTCGTTTGGCTCTGGGCGTCGCCTGGATTGTGATCATCCCGGCTGAGTTTCTTGGGGTTACCTCGGGCTTTGGATACGCCATTCAGGATTCCCGGGAAAGTCTTGAGTATTCCAGCCTGATGGCGTTGCTTGTGGTCATCGGCGCGGTGGGCTTCGTGTTGGACAGCGTCATTGTAATGCTGATTAAACGGTACAGCTGGCATCGCGGGTAAGCAAGAAAGCTGTGCCGATCAGGCCGCGGCTCAATGACCGGCCACATTTTTACTAACTTCGGAGGCTCAGTCTTGGCTCAAAAAATTTGTATCATCTGCGTCTCGGGCGTGCGCGAGAAGCTACAGGTGGCAGCAATGATAGCCTCGGTAGCAGCGGCCAGCGGAGATGAGGTCACTGTATTCTTCTCGATGAACGCGTTGCAGTATTTCGTAAAGGGTCAAGACCGTGAGGCTCCACCCGAGGGAAATTTCGGGGTTCTTATTGAAAAGCACTCTGGAGTGCCGCCATTCAAACAATTGTTCGCTTTCGCCGCAGATATTGGTGATGCGAAGCTGTTGCCTTGTTCAATGGCGCTTGATCTCATGGGGATCAAGGGAACTGATCTTGACCCGGAGTTCGGCCCCCCTACCGGTTTAACCAGTTTTTTGAGCGATATTTCTGGTAGCCAGCTGTTCACATTCTGATGCTAGAGACCATTCCTAAATGAGCGGCCAACGAGAATCAGTCACATGAGTGAATTAAAGACGATCGATGCAAGAAACACCTTCTGCCCTGGCCCCCTCATGGAGCTCATTACTTATATGAAACAAGCTAGTGTTGGCGATACGCTTGAACTCTTATCGACGGATGAGGGATCAGCCGGCGACGTTCCGGAGTGGATAAACAAGGTCGGACACGACTTGATCAGTAACGAGAAGATCGATGGTGTTTGGCATGTCAAGGTTCGGAAGGCCAAGTAGGTCCTTGTTCGTCGAGTCGAGAACTTCCAGGGTAACGGCGGGGCTGCCCTAAGAACTTTGAAGAGGAAGATGTCATGAGAATCTTGATCGTCGGTGGCGGTACGGGCGGAACCATTGTTGCCAACAACCTCGCCCGACGGCTCGCGGGGGAAATTCGTTCACGAAAGGTTCGGATAACGATGCTGTCGGCATCCGATCAGCACATGTATCAGCCGGGCCTTCTCTACGTTGCGTTCGGGCAAATGATGCCGGACGAACTGTATCGAAAACAAAAGAGCCTGCTCGAAGCCTGCATCGACTTCCATGTCGATCCGGTCGAGGAGTTTCATCTTGATCAACGTAATGTGAAAACCGTCAGCGGAAAGACCTATGGGTACGACGTCTTAGTCATCGCAACGGGGTCCCGTATCGTACCGAAGGAGATTCCAGGGTTGGCGGAGGGTGCTGAGACCTTCTACTCCGAGGCGAGCGCAGTCAAGATGTTCAAGGCGCTGCGTGCATTTGAAGGCGGAAAGATTGCGATCGTGGTTGGCGTGCCTCACAAATGCCCTATCGCTCCGGTAGAATTGGTTTTCGCACTAGACGACTATTTCAAGGCGCGTGGAATTCGCGATAGAGTACAGATAAAGTATCATTACCCGATCGGTCGCATCCATACGATAGAGAATGTCGCGAAGTGGGCGAAGCCTGCTTTTGAGAGGATGGGCATCGAATGCGAAACGCTGTTCAACGTTAAAGAGGTCGATGTCAAGAATAACGTTGTGATGAGTGAAGAAGGCACTGGGACGTCATACGATATGCTGATTGCCATCCCACCCCATCGCGGTATGGAGGCTATCGAAAATAATGGGCTTGGTCAGGGCGGGTGGATACCAACGAATCGTTATCAGTTAACCATGGAGGGGTATGATGATGTTTACGTCTTGGGGGATACGACCAACCTCCCGGTAAGCAAGACCGGGTCGGCCGCGCATTTTCAAGCCGAAGTTGTGTCTGAAAACATCTCCTCAAAGATAAAGATTGGCGCCCCGGTTCGTGAATACGATGGAAAAGTCTATTGCTTTATAGAGACGGGCCATGACAGCGCGACTTATGCCATGTTCGATTACGTTAATCCACCGGACCTCAAGGAGCCCAACAAGCCTATGCACTGGTTCAAGACGTCATACAATAAGATGTATTGGGCTAGTGTGCGCGGACTACTTTGAGGAGGCAGGCTATGACAAATCAGACTCAATCTCCGCAGGCAGGGGCTAATATGCCCAGTGCTGATGATTTACATCAACTGGCGGAACTCGCGACACTCGTGAACGCTGCCCGTGATGCTATTTCCGATGATATTGTTAGCCGGGCTGCATCGGCATTTAGTGAAGGAATTACGCTTCTCGATCGACTCACGAGAAATGAAGGTTTAGTCCACTTGCTCGGAGAGTTGGATCATGCGGAGAACCAGCAGTTCCTGATATGCTTATCTGATGCTTTCACGCAAGCAAGCCGAGACTTGGCGACCGTCGCACCATCGCCCGGCGGGATTAGGGGGTTACTCCGGTTAATGAGCGATCCGGGAGTTCAGGAAGGCTTGCGTTTGGTGTCTCTGGTGGCTGCGCACCTTAGTGACGGCATGCGGGAGATGCACAGGCGAGGGAATTAAGCCTATCTTTGGTTCACGCTGCTAAGCGGGTAACCTCAGTGCGACCTCGCCGGCTTGAGAATGAGGGGTGAGGCCGCCGGCTAGAAGAGCGCGTTTTCTCAGCTCTTTGAGGTTTCGCCACCATGTCGGTGTTCTGTGATGAGTAGTCGGAAGGCACTGCTCCAAGCTTGACACGCCATCTGAAGCGCTAATTATTTCGTTGGTCTATGCGGAAGTAAGTGGCTGAGTTGCACTACACTCCTGCCATCCTTCGGGATGAAGGAGTAGAGAATGATATTTTGCACATCTCCTGGGGCGGGATCACTGGAGAGTGCCCCGATGACAGGCAGCTGCGGTCATTCGGGTTGGGTGGCCGTGCGCGTGTGCGAGGAACGCTCGTGGAGGTCGCGATGCCCCGGCATAAGCTGGCGAGGTTGGCACGCAGGGTGGACCAGCTGGCGTGCGCCTGCAAGCGTCGCCGGATGATCTGGACGAACTGAAAGGACGGCGATGGGAAGAACCGGCGTCGCTTGGCTCGATCAGCCGCCGGTGGATAGACCGGGCGTAATGCCAGCTGCGACTTCAAGGACCAGAATATTGCTTCCAGGTCGGTGAGTATGACGTCGATCGGCCACAGCTACTCCATCCCCCAGGTCAGCGCTTTGGTGCGTCGCCCATAGCCCCGGAGCGAGCCTGCCCTCCGTGGGCGTAGCGGCAATCGCCCGGCCGGCGAGTTCGCAAGCCGCTAGAGTCATTTTACGATCAACTGCTTTCGTGAAGCGCAAGGGGCCAACTTCCATGTTTTGGATTATCCGCTGTACTCTCGAGATCTGCCTGCTTAGCTTGATCAGGGTCAATAATTCCTACTTAGGGAACCGCTGATCAATGGCCATTTCCCGCAGGAGCGTACCGGCGGTTCGCCGCATCGACACTTAACGTGGCTTATCGGCACAAGCCGCGCCCCTTTCAGACACAATCAGTGTTGCATGGGTGGCTTGACCCCGACCGGCGGCGAAGGCCGGGCGCACCTCGGGTGCGTCAGGCCAACAACGCAGGTTTTGCCAGAACCAAGTTGGCCAGCCCGAACAGCACCTCGAGCTGCGCGCGGTTCTTGGCCAGGCCCTTGTAGCGGACCTTGCGATGACGAAACAGGTTCTTGATCACGTGAAACGGATGTTCGACGCGGGCGCGCACTGTGGCCTTGAGCGTCTCGGCACGCTCGGTCAGGTCCTTCAGCGGACCGGCGTCCATCCCCTCGAGGGTGCCGCGCTTCATGGCGATGTGCCAGCTCACCTTGCGGTCTTGGAGTTCCGCGCGCTTTTGCGCGCCGATGTAGCCGGCGTCGGCAAAGACGACCGTTTCCTCGCCGTGCAGCAGCTGCGCGGTCACCGTCACGTCGGCCACATTGGCAGGCGTGCACTGCAGGCTGTGCACCAGGCCGGAGTGTGCATCCGCACCGATGTGCGCCTTCATCCCGAAGTGCCATTGCCGGCCCTTCTTGGTTTGATGCATGTCCGGATCACGCGCCTTCGCCCGGTTCTTCGTCGACGGCGGCGCGGCGATGATGGTCGCATCCACCAACGTACCCTTGGCGAGCAGCAGACCGCGCTCGCGCAGCTGTGCGTTGATGGTCTCGAAAATCGTCGCCGTCAGGTCATGGGCTTCCAGCAGATGCCGAAAACCCAACAGCGTGGTGGCATCCGGAACCCCCTCGCGACTCAAATCGATGCCGAGGAAGCCCCGCATGGCTTGAGAGTCGTAGACGCTGTCCTCCAACCCTTCGTCGGAGAGCCCGAACCACTGCTGCAGGAAGTACATCCGCAGCATCCGCTCCAGGCCGATCGGCGGGCGCCCGCGCTTGCCGGCGCTGTCCGGGTAGTAGAACGGTGCCAAGGCCTTCAGCAGCTCCGGCCACGGCACCACCCGCTCCATCTCGTCGAGAAAGCGCTCGCGGCGCGTGACTTTTTTCTTGGCGGCAAACTCGGCGTCGGCGAAGGAGAACTGCTTCATCATGGCCCGGGGTCTCCACGGTTGGTGACGATGCTCTATTTTAGCAATCGAGCCCCTTTGGTGGGAGTGATTCAATCAGCGTTTCATTAGAGGATCGAAACTGAAGTTCGAAGACGCTTTGGTCTTTAATTCGTCATCGACGCTGCATATAGATGTATATGATGCGTATTAGTGTTCCGTATCCAGCTAGAGTGTCGGGTCTGTATCCCACCTTCACCCCCCCCACCTGGAGCAAGCTTGCACTGGCTATGCTTACCTCCAGTCTGTTGGCTGTCGTCGCTTCGCCGAGTTGGGCCCACGACCTGAGTGAGTCCGTCTCGCTCGGCATGGTCTTGGGCGCGTCGGGTCAATGCCAGGAGGGTCTCGGCGGGTTGGTCACGGAGGACGGGCAGTCGCTGGACGGAGACACCTGCCGGGGCGGCATGCCGTTTCAGCTTGAATTGAGCGTTCGCCCGAGCGAGCGCGACGAGTTCTACGCCCTGCTCGGCTATGCGGTGGACAACGGCCTGAACGCCGTCTCCCCCTTCGTGCTCGCGCCCTGGGCGGTGGATCTGGAGGACGACCTGCGGGACATCAACGGACGCGCGCGCGATTATCTGCTGCAGGCTTGGTACAAGCACACCTTCTCGCTGGGCGAGGAGGCGACCCTCGGGACCACCTTCGGCATTATCGACTCGACCGCCTATCTCGACGAGAACGCCTACGCCAACGACGAGTTCACCCAATTCATGAACGAGGCGTTCGTGAACTCCGGCGGCTTCAATCTGCCCTCCTACGATGCCGGCGCGGCGCTCGAGCTGGCGCTGGGGGACTGGGAGATCAAGGCCGCGGCACTGAACATCGGGGAGAACGACGACGGCAACAACTACAACTTCTGGGGCGCGCAGGTCGGCTATCGTCTGGAGAGCGCGCTCGGGGAAGGCAACTACCGCGCCGTGATCACCGGCACCTCCACGGCCTTCTTCACGCCCCGCGCGGACCTCGGCGAGGCGACGGCGGCGACGGACGGGACGGACGAGGCCGCGCAGGACGGGGCGCCGCTCGCCGCGGACGACGCCTCGGAGAAGACCGATCTGATGGGCTACGGCCTGTCCTTCGACCAGGCCTTCGGCGATCATCTGGGTGCCTTCCTGCGCCTGACCTGGACCGACTACAAGGACATCCTCGACTACAGCGGCCTCTACACCGGCGGTCTGAACATCGGCGGGGGGCTCTGGGGCAGGGAGGCCGATACCGTCGGCATCGCCTACGGCTATCTCGACGGTGCCGACACCGGCATCGCCGACACCAACGTCGCCGAGCTCTACTACCGCTTCGCCGCCAACGACTTCCTCGCCCTCACCGCCGACATCCAGTACATGGCTGACGATTACGACAGCGGCGAGGACATCGAGGGCTGGATCTTCGGGCTGCGCTTGGTCTCGGAGTTCTGATGAAATCGCCTCCGTTGCGTCATGCCCTATTGCAGGGGCATTTCACCTCGCGGCTACCCAAACCCACTAGAGTCGACGCGGTTTCATGACACAAGAGAATCTCCTAAACCGTGTCGCGTCGAGGCGATCTTTCACTTACTTGGATAGGACCGCCTTTCCACGGCACACGTTAAGCCTGGGTTACGAGGCGCATCTCGCGCAACTCCGGCGGCTGATTTAGGAGTTATAGCGAAACAGCGGGACGTTCCACTCAGCGACAAGGCCGTGGCGTGTCCAGACGATCTCGTCAACCGGCAATTTCAGGCGCAGCTACCGAATGCCCTGTGGGTGTCGGACTTCACCTACGTCTCGACTTGGCAGGGTTTTGTCTACGTGGCGTTCATCATCGATGTCTTTGCCCGGTGCATCGTGGGCTGGAAAGTCTCCAGTTCGATGCGCACGGCGTTCGTCCTGGATGCCCTGGAACAAGCCTTGGCGGTCCGTCGCCCCGCCCGCCAGGGCGCGTTGATCCATCACAGCGATCGGGGCTCCCGGTACGTCTCGATCCGCTATACCGAGCGCCTGGGTGAAGCCGGCATTGCCCTGTCGGTGGGTAGCGTCGGCGACTCCTATGACAATGCGTTGGCGGAAACCATCAACGGGTTATACAAAGCCGAGGTCATCCATCGCCAGTCTTGGAAGAACCGCGAGGCTGTGGAGTTGGCCACCCTCACCTGGGTCGACTGGTTCAATCACCGACGGCTCCCGGGGTCGATCGGGCATGTGCCACCGGCCGAGGCGG
>NZ_LN848257.1:365593-374812 GCF_001499735.1 Thiocapsa sp. KS1
GGCCTCGCTCCGCTCTCCATGCCTCGCGGAGACGCTTATTATCGAGAACTCAACGAGTTTGCCCTGGTGGCGTGACTCACACCAACGAGTCTCCGAGATTCCCCGAGCGGTTCACTTGAGGATCCGCCGTCGAGGTTGATGGCGCGGTCGACCCTCCAAGGCGTCAGGTCGTCCGGGAAAGCGAGAATTGCCTCAAGCTCGGCGAGGGTGAGACCGCTCGGGGTCGCACCGATGACCCAGTGTCCGCGCCAATCCGTGGCGACGAAGGTTCTGCGCCGCGGATCGGCGGTGGACAGTCCCCGCACCGGACGTGCGTTTTCCACGAGATAGGGGCCCGTCTGCAACAAGGCGGTGATGTGTGGGTGATCATGGAACCGACCACGCCGGACGAGGTGGATGCCGCGCTCGTCGCTGTAGATTTTGCCGCTCGGGAATTTTGCGGTCCCGAAGCGATTGATCCGTTGTCCTTTGGAAATCACGAGCTCGCACGGCTGCCGATCCGGATGGAAGAAGCCGCCGTTGACCCCGGCCACGCAGCCCTCGCTGCGGAATCTTGATAAAGGCGAGGTCCGCGCTGATGTCCTTCCGCTGCGACTCCCCGGCGGGCGCCCAGTCCGCGGCGAGCGCGTTCGAAGCCGGCAGCAGAAGGGCCAGGAGGAGAATGCGCGGCCACGCTGGACGGGCGTTGAACGACCTGCGCATGCGACCGGCTCGCTCTCGTCGGATCGGCGTCTTCATCGACCCGGCTGCCGGAATCCTTTCACTGGTCCTGCATCATGGCGTCGAGCTGCTTCCAACTCAGATAGAGGCGTTGCCGGTATCCCGGCAGCTCGCGGAAGTCCCAGCGCCGATAGAACGCCTTGGCCGGTTCGTCGATGCAGTCGAGGATGACCGCCACGACCGGAAAGATTCGGCTCGCCAGGTGACAATCCAAGAGCGCCTGCGCGAGCAGGCGGTGCCCGAGACCCAAACCTCGGTGACCCACGTCCACGCCGAGCCAGGCCAGCACCGCCACCGGTAGATCCCGGCGGGGCAGGTGTCGGATGAGCTCCGGCGGCAGGTCGGAGAAGTCGACCTGAGCGGTTGCGAGCGTATAGAACCCGGCAATGTCGCCCGGTCCGGCGATCAGCGCCTTCGTTGCAGACAGGCGCTTGTCCTGATTCTGCAGCGCCTTGGTGGCGAGCCAGTCGTCGACCTGAGCTTGGCCGCAGCGGAAGACCGCGCGCGGGTGCCTCTTGCGAAGGGGCTCGAGACGGTAGCCGTCCGGGAAACGGACAGCGTTCATTCGCCCCGCATCAAGGCACCGAGTGCGTGCTGCGCCTCGGTGAGCCGAGCCGGCTCGTCGAGCGCCTGCCAAAAGGCAAGCTGCTCGTCGGCGGTCAGGGCGATGACGCGCTGCCGGGCGGCGCTCAGCTCGCGTTGCGCCTGAGCGACGACGACCGTACGCACGTAATCGCTGATACTGACGTGGCGCAGCTTCGCCGCCTGCGCGACGCTGTCCTTGCTGACGGCGTCGAGACGGACCATGAGACAGGTCGACGGGCTGGTCATCGGCATCCTCGGATCGATCATGATGCCGGAAAACGTATAGCGCTCTGCAATACATGTCAAGAGTGGCCTACTCGGCCGGCAGAGCCGGAAGCGTCTCGCGCCACAGCTCGGACTCGGCCGCCTTGCGGACCTCCTCGCTGTCGAGTCCGTCGCTGCGTTGCGTGGTGCGCGTCGCCGCATCCGGTCGTCCGACGGCGTGCACGGCCAAGGGGCTGCCCGCGCCGGTCAGGTCCTCGACGGTGAGGGTCTCCAGGGTCGGGAAGTGTCCGGTCTCGTAGAGGATCGCCAGCCACTCGTCGAGATTCACCCGGGTCCAGTCGACGCGCGCGAAATCCCGGATGTCGATTCCGGAGCACTCCGGTGATTGCGCCTCGCCCCAGTCCCGCCCGAGCTGCGGGCGGATCTGCTGGTTGAGGATCCGCGCAAGCGGGGTGTTGAAGCAGCAGTAGCTCTCGCGCTTCTCCACGCACCAGGTCAGCACCTCTTTTTTGCAGTAGGAGCCGACGCGATGGCAGGCGCGCAGCTCGCGTTTGGCTCCCAGCTCGAACTCGCTCTGCTCGCAGGTCCAGATGATACGGATCAGGATCATCGCGACCGTGTAGATCATGTAGGCGTACATCGCCCAGGCCATGGCCGTGCCGAGCCAGGCCGTGCCGCCGCCGAGCTGCAGCACCGAGCCTTCCGCCACGACACCGCCGGTGACCGCCGCGCCGCCGCTCGTGGTCGAGAAGAGCGCATTGACCGCGGCGTCGCCGAAGAGCTGCGCGGCCCATTCCGCGGTTTGTTTCAGAAGGGCTTGTTTGACGGCGCTCAGGCCGACCTCGGCCGCGGCATCGGTCGCGGCCGCCGCGGTCTTGCCCGTGAAGCTGTTGGCGACGCTGACGAAGGACTCCTTGACCGCGCTCCAGGTCGCGGTGACCGGCTGGCGCAGCGTCTCCCAGGAGCCGCGGATCATGGCCCCTTTGTCGAGCCCCATGATCGCGGCATCGATCTTCCCGAGCGCGAAGATCAGACCGACGTAATCCGCCAGCGACACGCCTTGGGGTCGCGTGCAGCAGTTCACGATCCCCCCGACCGCGCGTTTGCACTGATGGGCGCTGCCCGAGAACACCCGACAGCTCCCGCCCGGCGTGCACTGCATGTCCGAGACCGCCATCTGCACCGTCTGCAAGGCCCCGACCGCCTTGGCGAAGTCCGCGGATTGCTCTTCGGGAAATTCCGCGCAATCGGTGCCTAGGCAGCGCACCGGACCGGCACAGTCCAGCGTGCGGTTGCGCTCCAGAACCGGGATGGTGCGCGCGGTGCCGCAGTCCCAGGTCTCCTCGAACAGAAAACAGATCCCGCGGTTGTCGACGGCCCCCTCCACACACTCGGACTTAATGAAGCCGCAGGCGGGATCCTCTTCCAAGGCGATGCAGTCGGAGGGTTGATCGCCGTCGTTGTAGGGACACTGCAGCTGCCCCTGCGGATCGGTCCAGCATTGCATCGGCCCTTGGTTGAAGCCCGAGCAGCTCGCGGTCACCTTGATCTCGGTGCAGAAGGGGTTCTGACCGGCCACGGGCGGGGTGGCCATGGCGTCCGGGCAAATGCGCACGTCGCCGTTCTCGTAACAGCCGTCGGCAGCGAGCGGGGGCGAACCCAAGCAGTCGATCGTACCGCTGCAGTAGTCGCTGCCGAGGGTCTCGAGCAGGTCATGGCAGCCGTCGTTCGCACCCCAGACGCTGCGCAGCGGCGGGGATGTGTAACGGATCTCCACCTCGAGCCGGATCCCGCCGGTCCAGGCGGCGTCGTAGACCTGCGGAATGCACCAAGCGCAGCCGATCTCCGGGATGGTGCCGTCGCCGAAGGTCCAGGCATGGCCGTTGCGGAGCTTGAACTGCCCGCCGTTGCGCAGCGCCTGCGTCATCGGCTGCGCGGTATAGCCGAATGCGACGGTCTGCACGCGGTGCTCGCCCGGAAAGGTTGCCGTATACCAGCCCTGGTAACGCTCGAAGAAGAATCCCTCGGCGGGCTCGGGCTGCGCCGGGCGCTCCTCGAAGGCAAGGGTCACCCGAATGTCCGTCACCCGCGAGGGATCGCTCACCCCGAAGCCGCCCTCCAACGGCGTCTGCAGGGCCAGCTGCGCGGATCCATGCCAGGCCCCGGCGCGCTCGAGCACGACCCGCTTGCAGCCGGGTCCGCAGTCTTCGAGTGCAGCACTGCCCGTCACGGTGACGAGGCTGTCCGGCGCGGGCAGTTCGTAATCGTGATACCAGGAGCAGGAGCCGCCTTGCGGGGTCAAGCGATCGCAGGTGCGCAGGTCCGGGACGTGGACCTCGCGGGTGCCGTTCTCGAAGGTCGTCTCGGTCTCGCAGTGCCCGAAGGTCTCGGCGATCGCCCCGAAGTTGTCGAGGACGTCGTCGGTCTGCCCCCATAGCGGGTCGATGCGCATGTCGGGACGGGAGCGCTCGACCGCGCCGCGCAGGGTGCGGTACGCCTCTCCGGTCGCCGAGCCCTCGGTGATCAGCGCACCTTGGGCCTGTTGGCCGTGGATCAGGGTGCCGTGGTGATTGCCGTAGAGCCCGGAGAAGCGTGCCGGGTCGCCCCCGGTGGCGCCGGGGAAGAGCGCGTCGAGACGCAGGTCCCCGCCCGGCAGCGTCAGTGTCTCGCCCGAGAGCGCCGGCAGCGTCAGCGCGCCGGCCGCCTCGCGACCTGTTTCCTTGCCGGCGTCGATGGCGTCGGCGAAGTCGTCGCCCCACACCAACACCCACGGCGTCCAGACCAGGGCGATGCAGAGGATGCCGGTCAGGACCCGGACCGGGAAGGCGTATCGCTCAGAAGGTCGCACAGCAGTCGTTCCAGCGCCACAGCAGATAGAGATGGTCCTCCCCGACCGCGGGGATGTTGCGCCATTCCCCCCAGGTCAACGGGCTTTCGCCGATCACATGGGCGCGCTGCGTCTCGGGCAGGGGATAGAACATCGTGAGCTTGTACTGGCTCTTCGGGAGGAAGGGCGCGAGCGGTGCGCCGCACAGCGCGTCGTTGCCCATCGTGCGACGTGCGAGTCCGCGCCGATGCAGAGCGGCGAGCGACCGGGCCGAGGCCAGACTGGTTTCGCGGGCCCGCGAGCCGACGGTGGGGCCGCGCCCGGTGAAGGGATAGAGATTGCCCCAGGTCCCGGCACACCAGAAGAGCGCATCGATCGGGGTGCCCGCGGTGGCCGCGGCGGCATCCGCAAGGCAGGCGGCCAGGGCGACCGGATTGGCGAGCCAGGCGGCCTCCGGGTTGGTGAAGAAGGCCAGCTCGTCGTGATTCCAGGTCGGATCCAGCTCGGAGAGATAGAGCAGGTCCAGATCGACGTAGCCGTCCGGGTTGCAGCGGTCGTCCCAAAACAGATCCAGCAGGATCAGCAGCGGGAAGGCGTACCAGTGAAAGTTGTAGAAGGACGTGTCGCTTGCGTCGTATTCGGCTTGACCGGCGGTGCCGAGCAGCCGGCGACTGCCGAGCGGCAGGCGAATCCCGCCCAGGGCCGGGGCGCAGCGCGGGGCATGCACCAGCTCGATCAGCCGTGCGGGCTCCCACATCCCGACGGTGAAGCCCGGATGCGGCACGCCGAGGCCGTCGTTGCAGGCGCAGAAGGGGGCGGAGGCCGCACCCGCCGGTGCGCTGCCGCCGAACAGGGGCATGCCGGCGATGCGGATCGGAAACAGACAGGCCCAGCAGACATCGGTAATCAGCTTGCCGGAGAACAGCTCGGCGTCCGGGCAGGCGGGGTCGGCGGCATCGGCTGCGCCGAGGGGTGCCGTCAGAAGGGCCGCGAGGAGCAGAGCAGGGCCGGCGAGGCGGGGCAGGGCGGGCGCCTTCATCGCCTTCATCGCCGTCATCGAGGATCCTCCGGCGGATGCTCGCGCACCAGGAAGACACGACCGGCGGACTCGACGCTCGCCGGCACGCGCTCCAGGGCGAAGCGTTCGCGCACGTCCGGGGTCAGCAGATAGACCGTCTCGTCCAGGGCATCCTCGAGCGCGCGAAAACCCTCCCAGCCGGCCGCGCGATCCAAACGGGTCGCCAGATAGACCGGGCGCAACGTCCCGGCACTTTCGCCCAGCGTGCGCGCCGTCTGGACTTGGGCCGGCTCGGTCGGATCGAACACCACCAGACGCAGCCCGAAGGCGAGGCGATCGAGCGGATTGAGCCTCTCGCCGGAGCGCACCAGCAGGGTTCCGTCCGGCAGGGCGATGTCGGCCTTCGCCTCGATCATGGGATCGATCACCCGCGTGCGGGCCTCCCGCGCGGCCGGCAGATGTTCGAAGACCGCGCGCGTCCAATAGCGCGCGAGTGCCTGCTCCCGCAGTGCCGCGAGATCCAGGGCGGCGACCCGACGCGCGATCTCCTCGAGCATGTCCGGTTCGGAGATCGCCTCGACCGGGCCGCGCACGCCCAGATCCCCGGTCCGGCCGGCCGCCACCTGCGCGCGCAGCCAGGCGGGATCCGACAGGCCGGCCACCCGTGCGATTTCTCTGTCGGGTCCGGACAGGATCATCAGCGGAACGACCTCGGCGCCGGCCTCGCGAAAGGGAGTCGGGTCGAGCTCGACCGCGGGCATCGGATCGAGCCCTTGCAGCTCCGCGTGGATCCCGCGCATGAAGTCCATCAGCGGTTCACCTTCGGCCACACCGCGAAAGACGACCCGCACGTCGGGTCGGGCCGCGGTGGCGAAGATGTCGCGCAGCGCGGCCGCGCCCAGCGCGCGCGAGACCAGGAGCGTGATCGTCTGCGTCGGGGTTGCTGTCGCGGTCGCGTCGGGGACGGCGGGCATCTGCACGGAGGTCAGTCGGTGCATCCGTTCGCGCTCGGCCGTGCCGAGCGCCTCGCCCGCGCGTGCGGAGGCATCGGGCGGATTCCGGAGCCAATCCGGGAGCGCCGTGCCGGAGACCGCCTCTTGGATGGCACCGGCCTGATCGCGCAGCGCACGCAGATCGGCGCGCTCGCTTGCCTGGGCGGAGGCCGTCGGGGCGAGCAGGAGCAACACGGAGACAGCCTTACAGAAGTGCATAGGCCCGCCCGATGATCTGATGACGGGGTAGCGGACCCCAATAACGCGAGTCGAAGCTGTCGCGGGTGGCGCCCATGATCCAGACGGCATCGGCGGGGACCACGACCTCGCGGACGAATTGCGCCGCGGGCGTGCGCAGCGTGCCGGCCAGATCCAGCCCTTCGCCGACCGTTCGGCCGTCCACGCGTGTGGTCTGTTCGGTGACCGAGACCGTCTCTCCGGGCAGGCCGACGACCCGCTTGATCACCTGCATCCGCATCGGGAAGAACGGCGCCATGCGCTCGCCGGCCAGGAAGGCGTAGAGGCCGTCGCGCTCGACCGTCCGGTCGTGCCGATCCACCAGAAAGACGGTATAGGGCGGCAGGCATTTGTCGACCTGATCGTTGATCGCGATGCGATAGCGCGTCACGAGATACAGCATCAACCCCAGGACGACAAGCAGCGCTGGCACGCCGCGCCGAATGGTGTGTGCGAGACGTGCCTCGGGCGAGGCGGCGATGTCCGTGCGTACGTTCATGGCTGCGTCCCCGACAACACATAGGCGTCCTGCGGTGCCGCCAGCACGGCCTGGGCGTCCAACACCAGAACGCCGCCGTCGGCGAGACGCTTGGCGGTTGAACGGAGGTCCGCAATCGCCTCGCCGACATCCTCGGGCACGATCCCGTCCAGGGCGGCGGCGACGTCGACGATCAGCACCGGCGGGCGGGTCGCGATGGCCTCGTGCAGCGGTCGGGTCGCAAACTCGGCACCGAGGTAACCGCCGGCGAGGGCCGCCGGCAGGATTGCCGCGAGCAACAGGATGCCGCCGGACATGCGCGCCGGAGCGGAGCGATTCTCAGGCGGCATCGGACGCCTCCGCCTCGGCCCCCGCCAGCAACCGGTTGATCGCCTGCTCGACGCTCATCCCGCGCTCGCGCAGCCCTCGGATCGCCGCCACGTCCGCGGGCTTGGTGGAGTAGAGGAGCTGCCGAAAGGGGTCGACCATCAGCCGGCCGATCCCCGCGCCGCTGTCGGTCAGGGTCATGATCTCGGAGTAGGCGCCGGGAACGGTGTGCACGGTCTTGAGCATCTCCGCGCCCGCGGCGGTCATCGGCAGACGGTGATCGGCCTTGAGGCGATCGATGGCGTGACCGGGCTGGGCGAGCAGGAGGGTGTGGGCGCTGTTGTCGGCGATCGCCCGCCCGGTGGGGTTGGCGTAGAGGTCGGCGAGGGACTGGGTGACGGTGATCGCGGCCCCGTTGTACTTGCGAAAGCGCCGGTAGCCGTGCTCGATGAAGGTGGCGACATCGCCTTGGGTGAGCAGATCCCAGGCCTCGTCGATCAGCACCAGCTTTTGGCGTGCGCGCTCGCCCAGGTACATCGCCTGCTGGATCTGGAAGATCAGCTGCAGCAGGATCACCTGCTGGAGGTGTTTGCGTCCTTTGAGCTCTTCGAGCTCCAGCACCACCAGATCCGCGCTGAAGTCCATGGTGTTGCGCCCGTGGAACCAGCGTCCGTATTCCCCGCGCGAGGTGAAGGGGTAGAGCTGCACGCCGACGTCCTGCAGGCGCTCGTCCGCGCAGGCGAGCATGGCCGCGGCGATCAGATCGACATTCATCGCCGTGCCATGGGTGTCCCACAGCTCGCGCAGGGCGCGCTTGAGCCCGGCGGTGCGGTAGTCGCCGAGCGGCTCGGTCGGGGCGGCCATCGCGGTGACCATGGCGGCGATCACGTCGGCTTCTTCTTCCCACGTGTGCAGCAGCTCGAAGGGATTCAGCACGATGTCCGAGTCGGCGGTGAAGGCGACGAACTGCCCGCCGAGGGATTCGCAGAGGTTGGCGTAGCTGCGTCCGACGTCGATCACCCAGCAGCGCCCGCCGACGCTCAGGTTGGTCGAGAGCAGCTCGTTGGCGAGAAACGATTTGCCCGAGCCCGAGGAGGCGGCAATCACGGCGTTGTAGTTGGTCGCCGAGTCGAAGAGGCTCAGATCCACGAGCTGACCGGTGCGCCCGATCAGGTTGAGCACCGGGGTGCCGGTGCCCTTCCAGTCGCCGAAGACCGGCATCAGCGCGACGGCATGGGCGGCGGAGAGGGTGCGGTAGCGAAAACTGGTGCGGATCGCACCGCGATCCGCGCCGAACGGCAGACAGTTGAGAAAGAGCGGCAGCACGAAGAAGCGGTCGGTCAAGACCTGAAAACCGAGCTCGCGCCAATAGGTGCGCAGATTCGAGGCCGCGCCCGCAGCCTCCTCCGGGGCGGTGAAGAGCACGATCCCAAGGTAGGCCTGCAGCGGGCGGTCGCCGTGATCCAGCCGGGCGAACAAGGCGTCGAAATCGCGCTTGTTGTGGGCCAGACGCGGCATGTAGTGCGAGAGATTGCCGCTCACCTGATGGGCCGCCCATTGCGCGCGCGAGGTGAGATTCACCCGCGTCGCCTCGGGGTCCGGGAAATGCAGGTTCAGGGTGATCAGCGCATTGTGGCGCACCCCGCGCGAGCCCGAGAAGGGATCCCCGAGAAAGCGCGCGGCCAGCCCGAAGCCGGCCCGATCGGGAAAGCGCTTGACCGAGAAGGTCTGGATGCGTTGCTCCCCGAGGGTGATTCCCTTGGCGTCGACATCGATGCCGACGTCGTAGTCCAGATACTGATCGCGCACC
>NZ_LN848257.1:374912-380375 GCF_001499735.1 Thiocapsa sp. KS1
ATGCCGACGTCGTAGTCCAGATACTGATCGCGCACCGGACGCCGGGCATCGCACTCGGGCGTGATGCGGTCGCGCCACCCCGCCTGCGGTCCCCAGTTGAGCAAGGTCGTCATGATCCGCACGTGGCGGTCGGCGGTGAGGCTCGCCGGACGCATCCCGGCGGTGGCCAGCACCTGCAGGGCGGTCGCCTGCAACTCGCGGGCATCGCGCAGCTCGTGCGCGCTCGGCTGCGGGGCGGCCAGCGGCAGCTTGGCCGTGACCAACACCTGCAGCTCGCGCAGGCGCAGATCCCCGGCCGGGGAGAGCGGGGCGGTGCTGCCGGCGCGCAGATAGGCGGCGGTGCGGCGGGTGGATTCGCGCAACAGCGCGGTGGCGGTCTCGATGCGCAGCCCTTCCATGCGCGCGACGGTCTCCTCGATATCGGGCGAGGTCCAGAGCGCGACCTGCAGCAGGGTCTCGGGCGGCCAGTCGAGATTGCCGAGCACCAGCAGCCGGTCGGCGTTGGACTGATCGGCGGCGGACAGGGGCTCGCACAGATAGCCGAAGGCGAGCGACTGGTCGTCGAGCAGGAACAGATGGCTGTCCGGGTCGTAGGCCAGGGTCGGGAAGAGCGCGTTGGCGCGCGAGCCGGTGAAACGGCGCGGTGTCGTCATGAGGGCTTCTCGGTCAGTCGAATGATCGGGGGCGTCGTCGAGATCCAGGTCGCGCGACCGCGGCGGACCATCTCCCGGGCGCGGCGGCTGGCGCAGTCGCTCAAAGGCTTGCCGGAGGGCGAGCGCACCTGGACCGAGGCGGTGCGGGAGCGGCTCATGGTCGTGGCCACTGCGCACTGTCGAACAGGCGGGTCTCCGCGAGTCGGACCATCGGGCTGCGATCGCTCGGGTCGGCAGGCAGGGCGCCGAGCGACACCAGGGTCGCGCCGTCGAGGGCGGCGGCTTCGCGCGCGACGATCAGCGCATCGTCGCCGGCCGACGCAGTAAGCCGGAAGACGGCGCCGCGTGCGTCGAGCCCATCCTCGTCGGCCGAGGCCGGTGCAAAGACCTGTTGCGGGTGACGTCGGATGTGCGCCGCGCTCCAAACGAGCGGGTCGACCGCTTCCGCGGTGAACAGCGCGTGTCCGTCGGGGAGCAGGATGGCCACACCGTGCGCGGTCGTGGCGACGGCGAGGCGACCGGCACCTTCGCGGGCGTGCGCGGCCTGCGGTTCGCCGGTTGGTTCAATAGAATATTCCGCTTCGCTGCAGAGCGCCGTTGTTGCGCCGGAGGAGGTCCCGGTGCGGGAACCGGGGGTTGCCGTGCAACGCGTCATCACCAGTTCTTGCGACCGGGACGGAACGCCGTTGGTTTGGTGCCCTGCCAGTCGGTAGGCGACCACGAAAAGACCGTCCGCGCCGTCCGCGGCGAGGGCGATCGCGCGATCAAACACCGCGATGTCCGGATCCGTCGGGTAGAGCAGATCGGCGGTGCGGGTGAGCCAGGCGTCGCGATCGGCAAGCGCGCCGTCGACGACCTGCCGCGCGCTCGCGCAGACCGCCGAAGCGCGCGCGGGGATGCGCCGGCAGACGTGGACCTCGCCCGAACGCGGATAGACGACGAGGTCGCCGACGCCGGGCAACGCGCCCAGCAGGGATTCGGGAAGCCGCGGAGCGACCTCGGCCTGCGCGACCGAGACCGCCATGACGAGGGCCACGCCGGCGACGGCGCGCCTGTCGAATCCGATCATGAAGACCTCGCGTGGAAAGGGGTCCCGTGGTCGGGACCCGGCAATGGACCCGATGGTCGGGGTCCGGGCGATCGGAAGGCTCCGATCAGAGAACGGGCAGGGTGGCGGTGACGACGCCGTCGACGATCGCCGGGGCCAGGAACATGCCCACGCCGGCGGCGATGCCCAGGACGAAACCCATGATCGACTGGCGTGCGGCACCGGCGATGACACCGATGATGATGAAGATCACGGCCACCACGCGGCCCAGAAAGCCGGTCATCCAGCCGGTGAGCAGGGTGTAGAGGGCCGAGAACTCGGTCCCGGTGGTGCCGGCCGTGGCGGTCGCGGAGAGCGCCAGGGCGAGCAGGGTCGCGGCGAGGCCCGCGAACAGCAGGGTCCGGCGGTCGCGGCCGGACAACGGGGGCGGGGACAACATGAGGCTCTTCTCCGGAGGGTTGAGGAACCCGCGCCGTGCGGGTTCGGGTGGGCCGATCGTCCGGCACGCGCCGGACCACGGTGTTCAGGCGCCGCGCTTCTCCGCGCGCGGCAGGTGCACCGGTGCGTGTGCCGGATCCGTCGGAACCGCTTCCGGGGGCATGACCGGACGCGCGGCATCGTTCGGCGCGGGCGATCGCGGCTGCACCTGCAGCGGCCGCAGCACGGTCAAACGCCCCTGAGGTGCGCCGTCGTACTGCCAGTGCTCGCGCAGCACCTCGATGTACACCGTGGAGGGCGGATACAGATCGCCGGTGGCATCCTCCCAGGGAGCGATCCAGGCCTGCATCGACGCGGCGGCGGCGCGTGTGGGTCGATACTCGGCGGGGCGTTGGTCTTGGGCCGCCAACGGTTCCGGGACGGGTGCGGTGGCGCAGCCGCTCAGGACGGCGAGCGCCGAGAGCACGAGCGGCAACGTGAGGCGTGAGGTCATGGCGGTCTCCTAATCGTGAAATCGCATGGCCCGCGCCCGACCGGATCCGGCGGCAAGTCCACTGTCGATCGCGATCGGCAAAGGGCGCGCGACGGACGCGGGCGGTGGTCCGACACCGTCGCTGAGGCTGTAGACGGCACTCGGCGGCAGACAGAGCGGTTTGCCCGGATAGCCGGGACAGGCGTACTCGGGATTGCCCGAAGCGCAACCTCCGAGCAGGGCTGCGCACAGCAGCAGGGGTGTGGCGTGGATCATTCGGCGCGCTCCTCGACGCCGGCGAGCCAGGCCGCGAGATCGTCCGGGCGACCTTGACGCAGGCGCCCGTCCGGCGCGATCAGGAACGGCGTGCCGCGAATCCCGAGGATTTGGGCCGCGATCAGGGTGCGTTGTGCTACCGCCTCGCCGCATCCCGCCGCGGGTTCCGGGAGATCCGCCGTCAGCCCGCCGAGCAGCGCGTCGCGTGCCTGCTCGGGAGCGGATCCGGCCAGGCACGCCAGCGCGAGCACGGCGCGCTGCGAGGGCTCCCCCAGCACCGGAATCGGGACCAGTCGGAAGCGATAGGTCGCGCGCAGCGGCGCGAGATCGGCATAGAGTGCGGTGCAATGGGGGCAGAAGGGATCGACGAAGACGACCACCTCGGGGCCTTCGCCGACGTCGATCGCCCCCAGATCCGCCACGTCGAGCTTCAGTCGCGCCAGATCGATGCGCCCGGCGAGGTGTTGCGTCTGATCGAACGCGGTGAGCTTGGCCCCGTGCCAGAGATCCACGGCACTGCCGCGCAGCACGTAGCGCCCGTTCTCGGAGAAGAACAGCAACTCCCCCTCGGTGGTCTCCACCGCCTGCAGCCCGCCGGACGGCAACTGCGCCATACGCGCGATCGACGCGCTCGGCAACGGCTCGGCCATACCGGGGTTCGCGAACGACGCCGCCGCCAACCCGAGGGCGGCCAGCGAGGCACCGAGGTGTCGGGCAATACGCCCTGGCGTCTCCTCGAGGGGTGAAATGAGGTTCTGTCGCATGTCGCTGCCCTGTCCGTGAAGGTGCGGACAGAGTGCCGGCCGACGGTCGTGACGGCGACGGCGCTAAGCGCTCGAAAACGCGGCTTTACTCGCAGGTGAGTCGGCAGCCGTGCAGACGGCGCATCGGGGAGGTCGTCAAGGCGCCGAGGGCCATTTTGTTCACAATCCCTGTGGTCGGTCGTGTGGATAACCTGTGCTCGAGGGGGTTAAGCGCCGGACAGGGCAGGGCGGAATGCCGGCCGGTCGCGGAATACCCGGGTCCGGCGGTCCCGGCGCTACCGTGCGCGATCGTGCGAAGGGGATCCGGGGATGGTTACATGGTCGTTAGTGAATGCGGCGGGTGCCGACAGGCCGAATCGAGATCTTGTCCTTGCGCCGAAGCGTCTGCAGACGCTGGATGACGGTGGCGTCCCGAAGCGCGGGTCGGCGGCATCGGGCGCGCCGGATCGGGTCTGCGTTTCGATGTGTCATTCGACAAGGGGGGCGCGCGCGACGACGTCGATTCACTGACGGTTCCATGAAGGTTCATATGACGGTTCGGGGGGCATGACGCCCCTACTTCCGGGGGCGTGGCGCCTCTAGTCCGTGGGCATGACGCCCCTAGTCAGGAGGCATGACGCCTCTACCTCCGGAGGCGTGATGCCCCCGGTTTGGGGGTCCGACACCGGTGGAAGTGGAACGGCGCCCGGCATACGTGGCCTTCCCCCCGCGCCAAAGATATCCCGCCCGACGAGCGCTGGGATGCGGCATGGG
This sequence comes from Thiocapsa sp. KS1, assembly GCF_001499735.1. Taxonomy (GTDB): domain Bacteria; phylum Pseudomonadota; class Gammaproteobacteria; order Chromatiales; family Chromatiaceae; genus Thiocapsa. Next base: position 379,317 of record NZ_LN848257.1, read on the forward strand.
AGGGCCACGCGTCGCGAGGCCCCGGAATCTCACGCACGCCGGCCAGCCGTTGTACCTTCGAAGCGCGACTCCGGACTGCGGTGTCGCTCGGGGACGCCGTGTCGAAACGGCTCTGCGGTACCGAGCCCGCCGGTAAGCTCTCCGAGTACAGCGGCCGAAGCGCCTGCCTGCTGAATCGCGATCCGGAGGCGGTCGGCATCCCCGAACGCTATGCCGCGCCGAAAGCGCAATACACGGCGTCGAACGGAGAGGGCTGGGGAGGGCTGGGGAGAACTCGCCGCAGTGGGCGGTCAACGATCGGATCCGCCAGCGGGTGATCGGCGAGGGGCACATCGTCGGCGTGCGCGAGAAGGACGTCTTCGGCATTGACTTCGCCGGGCGGCGTCGGTCAGGAGCCGATCGGTTGAGGAGCCCGACTATCGCCACCCGAGCGAGCCGTCCGCATTCGATCATGCGGGGACGCTCTCGTCGGCAGACCGAATCGTGAGTTCGGCAGGCGCCGGCTTTCGGGAGCGACAATGCGTCGTGTGGTTCCGTGCGCTATCGAGGATCTTGCGGCCTCTCACCACGGTGGCCGCCGGTCGCATCCACCAAGACCACATGGGGACGAAAACGCTCGATCCGCACCACGGGGAGATTGGCGAGGACCGGCAGATGCCCGTGGGCGGCGATGATGCGTCGACCAGGTGCGACACGTTCTCCAGGAGCGCTCGGACCCCTTAGGCGGAGTAAAACACCGGCGAGTCGGCTCCGCACAGGACCAGGACGTGAATCGCGGGATTGCCTGCGATGTTCGTCACCATCAGCTCGATCACCGGATTGACGGTCACCAAACGTCCGGCGATTCCCACACTCGGCAGTGCGGCCGGCGGCGCGATCAGCCGGCGGCGCGATCAGATCGCGGCTCGACAGGGTGCAGACGGCGACGGCGCCCGCGGGGTCGCCGATACGATCGTCGTCCGGCGCAAGCGGCCGGCGGGTTTGGCCCGCTGGCGGAAGAGCCGGCGTCGTCACGGACCGGCGTTCAAGCCCGCGAGGCATGGAGAGCGTAGCGAAGCC
>NZ_LN848257.1:380475-385281 GCF_001499735.1 Thiocapsa sp. KS1
TCGTGGCGCAGCGCGGCCCGGAGCGGGGCGGACCGGGGCAAAAACAGGTTGCCGCCAAGGAGCGAGTCCGTCCGGCCGCAGGAGCCCCCGGACGGATTCACGAGCGACACGCGACTCTCCGGTAGATCGAGTGTCGCATCGAACGTGCGAAACAGCCGCACAGCGACGGCATTCTCTCCGCTCGGACCCTGATTTTCCCTTTCGCCGGGAGCCGCATGAGACGCACGATCGGACGCGCCGAGCGGTGCTCGCGTCCGAGCGACGGATCCGCGGCGTACGGATCATCGGACCTGCTCGGAGTCCGTGTCGGATCGGACCGACAGGGGTCGCCGGATCGTCGGTCGATCCCGTCTTCCGAGATCGGCGGGTACTCGTACCGGCGTCGGTCGTGGGTAGCGCACCACCGAATCAGTGCTGTCGGAGCCAGGCGTCGAGGTCATCCACGGACGCGAAGTCCAAGAGCGCCTCGCCGAGCGCCTCCATTCGTTCTAGCGACAGCGCGCCGACACGCGCGTCGATCTGTCCGGGCAAGACACCGAGGCGGCGTTGCAGGAGCTTGCGCACCAAGGTCTCCGCCTCGGTGCGTCGGCCTTCTTCACGGCCCTCTTCACGGCCTTCCGAATGACCGCGTGTGTAGCCGAGGCGTTCGACGGATGTCACGTAGGGCATGGTCTTGTTTCTCTCCAGGGTCGTGAGGGCCTGCCACAGCTTCGCTTCCAACTCGACGGGCAGGGTCATCATCCAGTCGATGACGGCGAACAGATCGATGATGCGTTGGCGGTCCCAATTGCGTTCGTAGAGGAGTCGCGCAAGGCGCCATTTTGCCGCATAGCGTTGCTCGGCGTCGCCGCGGGTTTGGCGGGTCAGCAAATGCGCGGCGGTGACGATCGCGAACGGGTTGGCATCCTCCAACAGCGTCTCGAGCCGATCGGCAAAGTCGATCAGTTTGACCAACGGATACTCCAGCCAGTGCCGGCAGCCGAACAACGAGAAGCCGAAGTTGCCCGGACGCCAGGAGGCACTGTCGTCGGCAAGGACCGCGAGGCTGGCGATCGGGCGATCATAGCGATCGAACAGGCGGTAGTTGTAGGTGAACATGCGCTTGGCAAAGTGCATGTCGTGCCCGCCCTGGATCTCGATATGGATGTAGACCCAATCCTCGCTCCCGTCGAGCCGATGGACGGCAACCAGCTTGTCCAGGACGCGTTTGCCGAGCGCGGCATCCTTAACGACTTGCGCCAGTTCCTGGTCGAGAAAGCAATGGCCTCGGGTCCAGTCGATTCCGGCGTGGACCGCCGGAAAATAGAACGCGAGAAATTCCGGGAAGTGATGCTCGACGGCGTCCTTCCACGGGTTGTCGAGATCGTCGGCGGGCGTCGACTGACCGGGGGGTTCGGTCATGGGTCCATCCTGTCATTGGCGGATACGGTGCCGATGCACCGAAGCGAAGACGCAGTCGACACGGCACTGCGCGACCGCTCAGGTGCACCGACCGCGCATGTCTCCGGCTCGGCATCGGTGCCGCCGCTTGCGGCACACCAGTCCGCCCATTGCTGCATCATGGCGCGGCGCTTGTCGAATAGATCGCCGCGTCGATAGGCTTTTTCGGCCTTGTTGCCGATGACATGGGCCAAGGCCATCTCGCAGACGTGGTTCGGGAAGCTGCTGACTTCACCGGCCCAGTCTCGAAACGACGAGCGGAATCCGTGCGGGACCGCGTCGCCCCGCGTGCCGCCGACGCCATACCCCAGGCCGCGCATGACCTGCAGCAGGGCCATATTGGAGAGCGGTCGACCATGCTTGGCGCCAGGAAACACGTAGGGGTGATTGACGATGCGCGGAAGGGTCTCGATGACGGCCATCGCGGCGTCGCTCAACGGGACGCGATGCTCGCGATTTCCCTTCATGCGCGCGGCCGGTATTGTCCACACGCGAGCCGGCAGGTCGATCTCGGTCCATTGTGCACCCAAGACCTCGCCGGTGCGGCATGCGGTCAAGATCAGGAGCTCGAGTGCGCGTGCCGAGACGCTGGTCAATCTGCGCAATTCCACCAGGAACGCGCCCACATCTTGATAGGGTAAAGCGGGCTGCTGCCGGACCGTTTTGACCTTGGTTGGTTTCGGCAGCAATTTGTCGAGATGGCCGCGCCAGCGCGCCGGATTCGCCGGATCGCGCCACTGCCGGGCAGCGGCAAAGTCGAGGATGTTCTCGATGCGCCCCTGGACGCGTTTGGCGGTCTCGGTCTTCGTGGTCCAGATGGGCTTGAGCACCGTCAGAATGTGCTCGGTCGTCACCTTGTCCACGGGCCTGTTGCCGAGGATCGGGCGAGCGTAGGTCTTGAGCGTGGCCGTCCACTGTCGTGCGTGTTTGCGATTGTTCCAGCCATGCCGGTTCAGCCGGATGAAGGCCGCGGCGGCTTGGGTGAACGTCGGAACAACCTCGGGTGCGTTTTCGTGGGCGAGCGCTTGCGCGCGGTGCTCGATCGGGTCGATACCCTGTCGGCGAAGCTCTCGCGCTTCTGCGGCCCTTTGGCGTGCTTCCGCCAGCGTGACGGCGGGATATCCGCCCAGCCCCATCTCGCGCTGCTTGCCGGCGTTGCTGTAGCGAAAGACCCACAGACGGGCATGGCCTTCGGGGTAGAGCCACAGATTACCGCCGTCGCCGATCGGCTGAGTGGCGTTCTTCACCTGTCGATCGGTCAGACGATGGATGTTGCGTGCCATGAGCCGATCTCCCAAGTCATACCCACAAACGTACCCACAAAACGGTCTGTGATTATGGTAGACGCTTTCGGATCTTGCTGCACGTAAAAATCATCAAGCAATTGTTTTTAAGTATATTTATGGACTCTTTAGGATATCCTTGACTATCGTTTTGGCGGACTCCCTCTCCGCCACACAACTAATTGAAAATAAAATAAATTTTTAGGTTCTTTCGCTAGGCGCTTGCTTTTGTCCTCGGACGATATGGAGAGGACAGCTTTTATGCCAGTATCCCGCTCGTCCCTCGTTTACGGTCCGTTAACCGGCGTCCGGGGCACCGCGAAGGCATGTCGGATCACGAAAGCCGCCTGGCCTCCGCGTGACAGCCATGATTACCCTGATCCCTGCGTGACGCTGCCGTCTCGGGTGCAGGTTTGCCGCGTCGAGGCTGTCCAGCATCGCCCCGTTTCGGTGTATGCGCTCGGTGGTGGGTTGTCGCTCCGGATTTGATTCAGGCACGCTGACGCGAGGACGCGAGTCGTGCGGAACGGCCTTGCCCGCGTCGCTCACCTGGTCCCGACGACGGTATAGGCGGTGAGGCTGCAAAGGAAGCCACCGGTGCGGCTGAGCAACGCTTGTTCGACGCGCCATGCCTCGGCCGTCGTCGGCGACACGGCCCCGTCGCGAATCGCGCGCGCGAGGGTTTCCGACAGATTGTAGACACGGTCGGCGAGGGCGAAGTCCCTGATCAGCGAGACGCTCGGCTCGACGAGGACAGCGTGAAAGCCGGCATCGAGCATGTAGCGCGTCAGATCCCGACCGATCCAGGGGTTGGCGAAGGCGTTGGCCCAGCGCGCTTGGACGATGTCTGTCGCCGTGTGCAGGCTGCTGCTCAGTGTAAAGGTCCCCCAGTCGTTGTCGTAGGCGAGCAGTTGCCCGCCGGGGCGCAGGACGTGCGCCAGCTCGCGGATCACCTGTTGCGGTTGCGGGATGTGCTGTAGGGCGCGATCGATCCGGCAGCGATCTACGCACGCCTGTGCGAAGGGTAGGGCGCGGGCATCGGCCTGCAGGAACGCCGGCCCTGTCGTCGGGGACGTCCGTGCCCGCGCCTCCGCGAGCAGGCGCCGGCTCCTGTCGATGCCGATGACACGGCCATGCGGCGCGACCAGGTCGGCCAGGCGTCGGGCATCCTCGCCGAGTCCGCAGCCCACCTCAAGGACCGTCTGACCGGCGCGCGGATCAAGCAGTGCATCGCTGCGCGCCTTGTACGTTTTGAAGTAAGGCAGCGAATCGAGGAGGTCCGGACACTGGGTATAGACCGCCGTGCGGGTGCTCGCATCGACACTGTGGAAACCGGTGGCAAGATAGTCGTCCGACATCGGCGATCCACGTGGCAGGATTCGGCGCAAGACCGGGAGCGCCGATGATCCCTCAAACGGCCCTCGACGTCGCGGCTGACCGGGATCTTCACCGATCAGTGCGTCTCCTCCACGGTGCGCAGCCTCGGCGGCCAGGGGTCGGCCGACTCAAGGACGCTCGGCAATCGCTACGGCCGCCGAGAGAGTCCGCGCCGAATGCAGTGTCTGCCGAACCGGCGCCGGATCGCATCGAGCGTCGCGTCGAGGCGATCATCCGCGTGATCACCCTCGCGGGCATCCAGGTCCGCGAACAGATCCGGCTGCATGGGTGCCTGCGTCCAACCGGAGAGACCCAAGCCGATCAGCCGTACCGCGCGATCTGCGTGGGTGTCAGCCCGGTAGAGGTTCCACGCCGTGTCGAAGATGACCCGATCCTCCGCAGTCGGTGCCGCCAGGGTGCGGGAGCGGGTGTGCGTCTCGAAGGGGCGCAGGCGGAGCTTCAAGGTGACCACCGTGCCCTTGCGCGCGATGGCCCGGGCCAGGTAGCCGACCTCCTGCGCGGCCCAGCGCAGGGTGTCGCGCAGCACGTCGGTGTCCACGACATCCTCGGCGAAGGTCGTCTCCTTGGAGATCGATTGCCGTTCGGTAACGGGGTAGACCCGGTCGTCGGCGATCCCGTTCGACTGTAGATGCACGTGCGTGCCGGTGCGTGCGCCCAAACGTCGGCGCAGCTCCGGGAGCGGCCG
>NZ_LN848257.1:385381-417342 GCF_001499735.1 Thiocapsa sp. KS1
GCAGGGCGGCGAGCGGCAGCGGGTCCAGGAAGGCACGGACCTCCTCGGGGCGCACCACCAGGAGTCCATCCGGCTTGCGGGCGTCCGAGGCGAGCTTGGCGATCAGGCGGTTCGGACCGATCCCCACCGAGGCGGTCAGGCCGACCGCCTCGTGAATGGCCGCCTTGGCGCGCCGTGCGACGACCTCGGGCGGACCGATCAGCCGCTCCAACCCGTAGACATCCAGATACGCCTCGTCGATCGAGACCGGCTCGACGAGCGGGGAGAGGGTGCCGAGGACCCGCATGATCTCTCGCGACACGCCGGCATAGCGCGCCATGTCCGGGCGCACGTAGACCGCATCCGCCGGCAGACGGCGCACCGCCTCGGCGATCGGCATGGCCGAGTGCACGCCGAAGCATCGCGCCTCGTAGGAGCAGGTCGCGACCACGCCTCGCCGACCGGGCTCGGCGCCGACGACCAGTGGCCGTCCACGCCACTCCGGGCGGTCGCGTTGCTCGACGGCTGCGAAGAAGGCGTCGAGATCGACGTGCATGACGAGGCGGGACATGCGGCGATGGACCCTCGGTTGCCTGGGGCGCCGCCAGAGAGCGCGCCGAGCGGCGGTGACGACGTTTGGTACCGATCTTCCCGGATTTACCGCGGAGATCAAGTATGCGTGCATCGCCGGGAGCGCGGTGGCGGTCTCCGGATCGGGATCCGATCCCGCGAGCGGACTGTCGCCGGCGGGTATGCGGCTGTTCGAGCATAGCGATCGCTTCGTCGAGGGTCTCGACACAGTGCGGGATGGTCATGTCCTGCGGCTCGGCCCGTCGGATCCAAACCGCCGCAAGTCCGGTCCCGACCGCCCTACCGGGTCGCATTCAGCGCCAAGTGAAAGGCATCGAAGTTACGCAGCGGGGTCGGAACCCGAGCCGGGTCGCAGCGGCGGTTGAGCAGCATCGGGACACCTTGCTCGCTCGGTCCTCCGTGCGAGCGCAGCGGTTCGGTCAGCTGCGAGAGGTCGTGGTCTTGTGCACGGGTGCCGAGTGTCGTGTCGTCCACGGCAAGCACCATCAGGTCGCCTTGGCGATCGAGCGGGAGACCGAAGCGCGCGCAGCCTTCGGTCCGGGTGAGGACCTCCCGGATGCCCGGATCCTCCGACAGATGCTTGCGGGCCGGCTCGACATCGGCCGGATCGCTCAGATAGACCAAGGCGAAGCCGCCCAAGGCGCCGTGATGGACCACGTAAGGATCGGTGATGGGGAGGATGACCCGGCAGCGATCGGGACCCATGCGCTCGTCCAGCAGTGTTTGCAGATAAACCACCCGCGGTTGGCCGGCCGCGTCGTGCTTGGCCGACATCCCGTGGTCGGCGGTGATGGCGATGGTCGCCCCCAGGGCATCGAGCCGCGCGAGATGGCGGTCCAGCATGGCGTAAAAGGCATCGGCGGTCGGGGTGCCCGGGGCATGTTTGTGCTGGATATAGTCGGTCGTGGACAGATACATGAGATCCCACGCCTGCTGCTCGAGCAGCGTCACGCCGGCGGCGAGGACGAGCTCGGACAGCTCGGCGGAGTAGACCGAGGGCACGGGCCGCCCGAGCAGGTCCGTCACGTCGGCGATGCCGTGGGTCGCGACGGTCGCCGCGTCGGCGCACTCCGCCGAGAAGCAGACCGCGCGCCCGACCGCGGGGATCAAGCCATGCCCCAGGAGGGCGCGCAGCTTGTCCTTGGCGGTGATCACGGCGACCCGGGCGCCGGCGGCGGCGAAGGCCGCCGGGATGGTCCCGCAGCGCAGGAAGCGCGGGTCGTTCATCATGACCGCTTCGCCGTTGGACGGGTCGAGGACATAGTTTCCGCAGATCCCGTGCACGGCCGGCGGGACCCCGGTCAGGATCGACAGATTGTTGGGATTGGTGAAGGCCGGGATGACGCACTCGGCGCGCAGGTCCGTGCCCCGGTCGATCATCTCGCGCAGGAAGGGCATGGCGTGCGCCGCCATCGCGGCTTCGAGGTAGGCCGGCGCGCAGCCGTCGATGCAGACCACCACCGTGGGATCGTGCGGCCAGAGGTAGTCGCGACCGTTGACGTGCAGTGACTCGGGCATGGTGTGAGCTCGCTGGGGGAGGGACAAGGGTCAGCCGCGCCCGCCGATCAGCTTGGCGCGCAGATGGGAGGACAGGGTTTCGACGGCCATGACCAGGACGAAAATCATCAGCACGATGGTCGCGGCCTGGTCGTAGCGAAACATCTCCATGGAGGTGGCGAGCTCCGCACCGATGCCGCCGGCGCCCACCAGGCCGAGCACGACCGACGAGCGCACGGCCTTCTCGAGTGCAAACAGGCCGGTATTGATCAGACTCGGCAGCGCCATCGGCAAGGTGGCACAGACGATGACGTCCAGCGGTCCGGCACCGATCGCGTTCATGGCTTCGGGAGGCCCCCGATCGACCTCTTCGATGGCCTCGGCGAAGAAGCGCCCGCAGAAGCCGACGGTGTCGACGATCAGCGTCAGGGTCCCGGCAAAGGGCCCGAGGCCGACCGAGGCGACGAAGAACAGGGCCCAGGCCAGATCCGGGACGGTGCGCACGAAGCTGATCAGACCCCGTACGGCCGCGCGCACCACCGGATGCGGCGTGTGGTTGCGGGCGGCGAGCACCGCCAGCGGCAGGCTCAGGATCAGACCGATGACCGTGCCGACCACGGCCATCTGAAAGGTCACCAGGACCGACCGCAGCATGGGCTCCAGCCGATCGGTCGCCGGCGGCACCATCTCGGCGCCGATCCGCGCCATGTTCGGCAACCCCTCGATCAGCTCGCCGATCGAGATTCCGGCGCTCGACAGCGACCAGAGAAAGAAGCCGAGGAAGAGCGCGAACAGCAGGGCGGACAGGGGATGCGGCGGGCGAAAACGCGCCGGCATCCCGTCCTGTGCCGGGTTGTCGAGATCAGTCATAGAGACTCCTGAGCGACCCCAAGGTCTCGCGCCCGGTCGGTGCATCCAGATCGAGCCGCCCGTCGCGCAGGCCGAGCACCCGCTCGGCATAGGTCAGGGCATGCTCGAGGTGGTGGGAGACGAACACCAGGGTCAAGCCGTGGTTGCGGGCCAGATCGGCGAAGGTCTCCATGACCTCTTCGCCGGCTTGCGGGTCCAGGCTGGCGACCGGCTCGTCGGCAAAGATGGCGCGTGGGCGCTGCATCAGCGCACGGGCGACCGCCACCCGTTGGGATTGCCCGCCGGAGAGATGATCCGCGCGGCGCTCGGCCAGATGGCCCAGGCGGACCTGCTCCAGGCAGTACATGGCGTAGTCGCGATCCTCGCTCCGGGCCAGCGACTGTAGCCATTGGCGCGGTCCGCGCGTGCGCGCCATGCTGCCGTGCAGGACGTTGCTCAAGACCGACAGGCGCGGTACCAGGTTGTGCTTCTGGAATACGAAGCCGACTTCCGAGCGCAGGTGCCGCAGCGTCCGCGCGCACCGGCCGTCGAGCTTCTGCCCGTGGAGATGGATGTCGCCCGCATCGGGCTCGATCAGGCGAAGACAGCAGCGCAGCAGGGTGCTTTTGCCGGTGCCGTTGCCGCCGATGATGGCCACCCGCTGGCCGGTCGGCACCGAGAAGGAGACGTCTGACCAGACCGGTCGGCTCGTACGGCCGAAGCGCTTCGTAAGCCCCTCGACCCGCACGGCGGGAGATTCCGGGCTTGCGCCGCGGTGGGCGTCCGTGTCGGGGTCCGCCTGCGGACGCACCGGCGGCAACCGCGCGCGGTGACCGAAGGCAGGCTCGAAGCCGGGTCGGACAGGTGCATGAAGCGTGGTCATCGTAGGTCTCCGGGGTCGAGGCTCGGCGCGGATCGGCGATGTCGCGAGGGCGAGTCAGTCGCCGATGAACTCGGCAAATTCCGGATACCCGGCGGTGCGGTACATCTCCCGCACCACGTCGTAGTCGCCGTCGTCGATCTCGGTGAGGAAACGCATGCCCTCGTAGCGCTTCACGTGATCGGCACCCGCGAGGATCGCCGCGATCAGGGCATCCGAGTTGGTGCCGATGGCATCCCGAAGACCGGCCGTGACCTCGCTCGGGACATGCTCGCCGACGATCAAGAGATCGTTCGGCAGGTCGCCGCTGCGCGCCAGCACGCGGTAGGCGTTGCGCGATCCGCCGCTCGCCGCGTCATGCTCGAGCAGCGATGCATAGTCGGAGCGTCCGATCCCGACGGCCTGAACGTCGCCCTTCTTCAGGGCTTCCCAAGCCACCCGAACGTTGGTGTGGGTCACCTTCACGTCCTGGAGCGGGTCGATGCCCGCCTGAGCCAGAAGATGCATGGGCCCGAGATGACGCGACGTCGAGCCGACCGAGCCCATGGCGATATGCTGGCCCTTCAGATCCGCCGGGGTGAAGAAGGGACTGTCGGCCTTGACCAGGATCATCGAGAAGTAATCCGGGCGATAGAGTCCGACCACGACGTCGGACGCGGCACGCTTGCGCATCACCACGTACTCGGCCGGCCCCGTCAGGACGAAATCGACCTTCTTGAAACGCAATGCCTCGAGTGCCGCGGTCCGGTTGGTCACCGGGATAAAGTCGATCGCGTAACCGGTCGTCTCCTCGAGGGCCTCCTTGAAGGGACCGAATTCGCGTTGCAGCTCTTCGAGTCCGACCAGATCGGTGACCGCCAGACGGACGGTCGGTCCTTCGGCAATGGCCGAACCGGCGAGCAGAAGCCAAATGCATGCAGCCAAAAGCGCGCGGATCATCATGTGAACCTCTCGGGTGAGTGTCGAAACGGAACGGCTGCATGCTACCGTTCGGGTATTGCAGATTGTTGACAATCGCCGGAAATCGTCATGACGAACAGCGCTCGGGTAGCAGGGTCTCGGAGCCGGTGCCGACGCCCGGGATGGCGGCCCGTCGGGTTTCGCGTAGACTGGCGGCATGACGGCACCCGATCCCCTGACGCTGCTGCGCACCCAGTCGCTCGCCTCCCTCGTGCAGGAGCGGATCGAGCGGATGATCCTGACCGGGCAGCTGATGCCGGGGGAGCCGTTGCGGGAGATGGCGCTCGCCGCTGCATTGGGTGTCTCGCGCGGACCCGTGCGCGACGCCTTTCGCGGCTTGGAGGAGAAGGGGCTCATCGAGACGCGGAAGAATCGCGGCGTCTACGTCAGGACACTCAGCCACGCCGTGGCCGATCAGATCTACGAGGTGCGTGTCGTCCTGGAAGGGCTCATCGGCCGCAAGCTCGCCGAAACCATCACGCCGGACGGGCTGAAGCAACTCGCGGGCATCCTCGATGAGATGGCGAGCGCCGCCGAGGATGCCGACGTCAATCCCTACACCAGCCTCAATCTGACCTACCATGATGCCCTGGCGCGGTTGACCGGCAACGCCAAGCTGCATGAGACCTACAGTCGCCTGGTCGCACAACTGACCCTATTTCGACGCCGCGCCTACCTCCACGACGCGCAGAGCATGGCCCTGTCCTTGCGGGAGCACCGTGCCATCTTCGATGCCCTCGCCGCACGCGATCCGGAGCGTGCCGCCGCCTTGCTGGGCGCGCATGCCGAAGACAGCCGCCGCAGGCTTCACGCGTCGTTGCTTCCGACGGATACGGCGCTTGCGGACCGCGGATCGAGGTCGGGGAAGGTCTGAGCGCACCGAGAGCTCGACACGTGGCCAGCCGCTCCAGCCCCGGTCTGCTGCACCGTGTCCTTCGAGGGGCAGATGCTGACCGAGCGACGGCGAGGCCGTGCACTGCGTGCTGCGCATCTGCGCGCGCCCTGTTGACCTTGCCGACCTTGCCTGATAGATTGCCTGGCCTACTCGGGCGCATAGCTCAGCGGGAGAGCACTGCCTTCACACGGCAGGGGTCGGTGGTTCGATCCCACCTGCGCCCACCAATACAATCAGAAACTTAGAAGTCGGCCTTGCGCCGGCTTTTTTGTTTGCGCCCAAAATGTGCCCAAACGGCACCCTTCGACGAATTCGAGGCGACGGCAAGCGTCGTGGGGACGATTCGCGCATGACATGCGCCGGGTCGCTTTTCGCCGAACGTCCGGAGGTTTCGGGCATGACGTCCCTTGCGAGAGTCCTTTTTTCGCCGACGCCGATCCCGGACACCCGCACCCCGGGGGCGCCGCTGAGATCAGGCGTTCAAGTCGGCGCGTCCTTGAGCAAGCGCCGATCCAGGACCAATGTCCGTGGTTCGCCGATCATCACGGCGGTGGCGAATCCGGGATGGGCGGGATTCAGGATCAGGTTGCGCTCGCCGGGTGTCACGGCGCTGGGTACAGTCAGTCCCACCGAGACGCCTGATGCGGCCCATGCGTTGCCGATCGATCGCGTCGATGCCGGAGCCGGCCAGGCGGCGTAATCCGAAGGCAGCTCGGCCACGACCTCGCACGCCAAGACGGCTTCCGGCGCCACCTCGAACGCGATGTATCGCCAGTGTCCGCGCAGGACGTCTTCAGCCTCCAAGTGGACAAGCAGCTCGAGCTGCGCAAGCGACAGCGACTGGGCCGCGTACACCATCGAAACACCGGGTGAATTCCAGCGCCCGCCGTAGAGCCGTGCACCTTCGCCGGTGAAGGCCGTCTCCAGATACGCCTCGTCGAGCAGACGAAACCATCTCAAGAAAAGACCCCGTGACGTAATCGGCCGATCAGTTGCTCAACCTCACGCGCGCCGACTTCCGTGTCGGCGTAGTCGAGCGGACGTTGGCCGGCGAGTGCCGTCTTCGGCGACTTGAGCCAGTCCCGGGCGCGCTCGACATCTCGCAGCATCTCGGTCGCCAGGGCCAAAAGTCGCTCGATGCGCAGCACGCGCTCCGACTCGGCTGGGTCCAGGCGACCGGCTTGACGGCGCCGCACCAGGGTGCGGTTCGGAATGCCGGCATAGGTGGCCAGCTCCCGCAGCGACAGCCCCAAGGGTTCGCGCAGGGCCTCCAGCTCGGTGAAGGGCAGGCCACGGCGCACCCGCTCGACCAGCTGGGGTGCCGGAGTCTGCAAGACCTTCAAGAGATCGGCTGCTTGGGGATGGGTCGGGATAGTGATCCCGGTTGCCGTGCTCGTCATGACCATCTGCTCCACCGATAACGCCAGTTGGCGTCACTTTACCCGCCATTTGCCATAACGACAAGAGTGTGTTCTCGACGCAACACCAAGACCCATCCGCTGACGAGACGCGCGGCAGTCGCCAGTCATGAGCCAAGATCGCGCTGCGGGAGCCGGCATCCGCTCTCGCGCGATCGTGTTGCCCGGGCTAAAGTGGCGGGCGCGGATTCGAGCCGGCCCCTTCGGACCGATCCGACGCGCAAGTGCCTTGTGCCGCGGGTGGATTGCCTTGCGGTGCGAAGCGCAGGTCAACGGTCGACGCAGTCGTCGAAACCAGTCGCTATCGAGGATCAATGTCCGCTGAAAATGTGTTTTTTGTTCCCGTCAGGGATATTTGCCAACGCGATGTCGTGACCTGCGAGCAGGACGAGTCTCTGGTCGTGGCTGCGGCGATGATGAGCGAGCGGAACATCTCGAGCATCGTCGTGTGCGTCGATCAACTGCCGGTCGGCATGGTGACCGACCGCGATTTGCGCAACAAGGTGGTGGCCCGGGGGCGTGATCCACGCGAGCTGCGCGTGAGCGACATCATGAACAGCCCGCTGGTCACGATCGGCGAGGACGACTACCTGTTCGAGGCGCTGTTTCTCATGAGCCGTCGGCGGATCCACCGGCTGTGCGTGGTGGATACGAGCGGAGCGCTCTGCGGGATCGTCACGGATTCCGATGCCCTGCGTCTGCAAAGTCGCTCGCCCCAGCAGTTGATGAAGGAGATCGAGGAAGCGACCGGCGTCGATGATCTGAAGGTCCTGCACGCGAAGTTGGAGAAGCTCGTGGTGCATTTGGCGGGCACGGGCGTGGCGACCAAGGATTTGGTGCAGACGGTCGCACATCTGAACGACCGCGTCGTGATCCGTCTGATCGAGCTGGTGCGCGCCGAGCGTTACCCCGATCTCACGGATCGTTTCGCCTTCCTGGCGCTGGGGAGCGAGGGCAGGCAAGAGCAGACACTCTCCACCGATCAGGACAATGCGATCGTCTATGCCGATGATCTGACCGCAGCCGAGCGTGATCGCCTTGCGGCCTTCAGCGTGGATCTGATCGATCAGCTCATCGGGATCGGCGTGCCGGCCTGCCCCGGCGGCATCATGGCCAAGAACGAGGCGTGGCGGCGCAGTTTGACCGATTGGATGCGTGTCCTCGACAAATGGCTGCGAACGCCGTCGCCCGAGAACATCCTCGCGGGAAGCATGTTTTTCGATCTTCGTACCCTTTACGGAGACGCCGGCTTCGAGGCCGAGCTGAAGGCCCACATCACGACGCAGCTTCGCGCGAACAATCTCTTCTTGGCCTACAGCGCCGGCAACGCGGTGGGCTTCAAGCCGCCGTTGGGGTTTTTCGGGGGGATCAAGTCGGAGCGGCATGGACCGCACCGCGGCAGTATCGAGCTGAAGAAGGCGGGCATTTTTCCGATCACCGAGGGCGTCAAAGCGATGGCGCTACAGGCAGGTGTCGGCGACGGCGGCACCCGCGGCCGGGTGATCGGGTTGCAGGAGGCCGGGATCCTGCGCGCGGAGCAGGCGGACAGCCTGATTGCGGCCCTGGATTTTCTGGTGACCTTGCGGCTGCGCGCGCAGCTCCTGGCGCTCGAGGAGGACCGCGAGCCGAACAACTATCTACCGCTCGAACGCCTGAACCGGATCGAGGAGGGGCGTCTGAAGCTGGCGCTTGAAGAGGTCGGACACTTCCAGGCGTTCTTGCGCAGCCGGTTTCATCTCAGTCAGCTGGGGCGCTGAACCGCGTCTCGGAGTCACCATGCATGCCTTCCGCGAGGGGATGGAGCGGGAGTCTCCTCGGGCCTGATGGCGGACGCGGTTCAGGATGTTTTCGGAAACCCGGCAGCGCCGACGTCGGCGTAAAGCCGGGGTTCGCACGCTCACCCCGGCACACGCAGCATGAGTCCTGTCGATCCCGTTGTCGTCCGTTCCCGATAGCGCTCAGTCGCAACGCTGCCCGGACGCAGCCTCCAGCTCCAGGATCTCCATCCGGTAGTTTCCGCAAGGGTTTTCCGCGGTCGGACCCTGCGTCAGCAAGACCAAGCCCTCGCGAATGCCGCGCTCGTAGAGCCAATGTCGCACGAAGCTCGACCAGTCGGGGCGGTCGGCCTCGACCTGGATCGGGTGGATGCCGTAGGAGAACTGCAGTGCCTGACAGGTCGCTTGGTTCGGGCTGAAAGCGATGATCCAGACCGGGAGGCGGAAACGCGCGACATTGCGTGGCGTGCTGCCCGATTGGGTGGGGACCACGACGGCCTGCGGTGAACTGTCCTTGATCGTGTGGTAGACGCTCGCGGCGATCAGGTCGACGGCATGCATCCGCCCGGAGCCATGGAAGCCGTCCATGGTGCGCACGAAGGGTTGCTTGCTGCGTTCCGGCTCCACGTGGGTGGCGATGCTGGCCAGCATGGCGACGGATTCGACGGGGTAGCGCCCCATCGCCGATTCGGCCGAGAGCATGACGCAGTCGGTTCCGCCGAGGATGGCGTTGGCGACATCGGTCGCCTCTGCGCGCGTGGGGCGGCGGAAGGTCACCATGGATTCGAGCATCTGGGTCGCCGTGATCACGGGCTTGCCGAAGCGATTGGCGAGCTCCGTGATCTGCTTCTGCACGACGGCGATCCGCTCGATCGGGATCTCCACGCCGAGATCCCCGCGGGCGACCATGATGCCGTCGGCGGCACGCAGGATCGCCTCGAGGTTGTCGAGCGCATCGGCGCGCTCGATCTTGGCGATGATGAAGGGCGCATAGCCGATGGCGTCCGCCGCGCGGCGCACGGCGAGGATATCCTCGTCCGTGGCCACGAAGGATTGACTGACGGCATCCAGGCCGTGCTCGGCGGCAAAGCGCAGCCAGCCGTGGTCGTCTGCGGTGAAGGCACTGATGCCGAGATTGATACCCGGAAAGTTCAGGCCCTTGCGCGAGCGCAGCTCGCCGCCGACACGCACGCTGCAGCGGATCTCCGAGCCCTCGACCTCGAGCACCTTCAGCAGGATGAAGCCGTCGTTGAGGAAGAGTCTGTCGCCCGGCTGCACCGCCGCCGGGAGGTCGAGAAAGCTCATGGAGACCCGCGTCTTGTCGCCGATGATGTCCTCGGTCGTCAGCGTGAGGATATCGTCGCGCAACAGCTCGACCGGCTCCTCGGTCAGGTCGCCGATCCGCATCTTGGGGCCGGGCAGATCGCCCATGATGGCGACGCGACGCCCGGTGGCTGCGGCGGCCTCGCGAATGCGGCCGATCAGGGTGCCGTGATAGTGCGGGTCGCCGTGGGAGAAGTTCAATCGAGCCACGTTCATTCCGGCCTCGATCAAGGCACGGAGCATCTCGGGGGAATCCGACGCCGGGCCGATCGTCGCGACGATCTTGGTCTTGTGGTTTGGCAGTTGCATGCTGGGGTCTCGTACTGCTTGAGGTTTGTGTGCTCGGGCGGTCGGTCGAGGCTTTGGTCCGGAACGCGCCGAGCAAGGCCGCTTGGTTGTCATCTAAGCATAACTTGCGCCAGATGTCAGATCTCGATCCGGTTCGAGCGCCTGATCGCGTGCGGGTTGGTCATCGGGGTGATCGAGCAGCAGGGGACACCGATCTTCGGAACCCCGACCGCATCCGGCGGATGTCGTTATACCGACGCCCTGTGATGTTTACGTGTCGTCTGCTCTTAAGTCTCGGCGCGACACCGACGCCACTTGAGGATGGCGTCTCGGTCGGTGGCCTGATCGAGCGCATAGAGGTGTTTGAGCGCGGCCAGGTCCGCGTCGGTTGCATCGCGCAGCAGGCCCGCGACCGTCAGGAGCGGGCCACGTCGCAACACGGCGCCGCCCGTTACATCCGCGAGGTAGAGGGTGCGGTCGCCGATGTCCGTGCGCTGCGCGATCCGGCAGTCCAGCCAGGACATCGCCCCCTCGATAAGGGGCGCGCCATCCGGTGTCGCGCTTGTCGGCAGGTCCGCGAGCTTGTCCACATGGTGGCCGGATGCCAGCCCGAAGCGTCGAACGCTTGCGATGTCGTCGGACGCGAGCAGATGCAGGGCGAACGCGCCGCTCGCCTCGATGAGACCCCGGGTGAAGTGGTGCTTGGCCACCGTGAGGAGCATCCGCGGCAGGTCCGGGACGATGGACGCACGGGTGACGGAGGTGGCGATGAATCCGCCGCGGCGCTCCCCGTCCTGCGCGGTGACCAACCAGAGTGGAGGGTCGTAGAGGTGGAAGACCTCGGTGATGGCTGCGCTGGTCTCGGGATTCACGGTATTGGACCGAGGTTTAGACCTTGACTCAGGTCGAGCGCAGTCCGGGCACCAGGCTGTCGAGCTGGTCGGTGATGCTCTGCTCGATCCGATCTCTGAACGGCCTGAGCAGGAACCCGAGATACACCTCGAGGGTCAGCAGGGTCTCGGTGACCTCGACACTGCCGGTCGCACCCGGGCGGGTGAACTCGAGTCGATTGCCGTCCCACGCACACCGGGCATCGAGCTCCTCGACGAGCAGATGCGCAAGGGCCTCCATCTGATTGAGCGCCAGATCGAGGCCCAGGTTGTGCTCGCGCGCGATGAGGATGTCGGCCATGGCGCTATTGTTGGTGCGGCGCGCGAGCGGGTCAAGCTAGACGCGCGGGGCGGGGTCGATGTCCAGGTAGGCCTCGGGCACGAAACGGGGCGTGCAGATGGCCAGGAAGACGAGATCGGCGTCTCCGCTGTTGGCGATCCGCTGGCCCCGGTCGGCCGGGATATAGACGAGATCACCCGGCCCGACGAGCCGAGGTGCGATGCCATCTACCTCGACGCGTCCCTCCCCGGAGAGGATCAGATAGCGCTCGACGATCCCCGCGAGACGATGCAGGCGTGTCGTCACGCCGGGCTCGACCCTGGCACGGGCCACGGATACCGCCGGGTCGTCCGCACGATTCCAGGTCTCGAGGATGTGGCAGCCTTCGTCCGTGAAGACTTCGTCCGCCTCGCGGGGAGAGTGGATCAGGCCGAGCGTCGCGCTCATGCGCGTCCCGTCGCACGTCGATAGGCGGCCGAACGTCGGTCGCCACCGCGTTGGCGCGGCAAGGCGCGGCGGTTCAACGCCGTTTCGATCGACTCGCAGAAGGCCGTGTCGCCCAACACCCACGCCTTGTTCGTGGCATCTCGGATGCGCGTCAAAAGGGCATCGTCCAGCGACTTTTCAGCCTGTGCGGCATAGGCGGCTCGGCGCGCCTTCGCACTGCGCCCGAGACGCTCGTACTCCGCATGGGCCGTCACCAAAGGGTCGTCGTCCCCACGCGCATTGGCCCCGTAGCTCGACCACCCGTAGTCTCCGGCGCTCGCCACCAGCCCCGCACGCACCGGATTTGACTCCACGTAATGACTGACCGGGAGCATGTACTGCTTGGGGTCGATCAGGGTCGCGCGATATCGCCCTTCCCAAAGCGTGCCCGTGCGCTCGTAGCGGGCGTTGAAATGCTGGACATAGTAGCGACCGACATACTGCATCAGCTTGCCGACACCATTCTCCTGGCGGGGCGTGAGCAGGAGATGAAAGTGGTTCGGCATCAGCACATAGGCATGAAGATCGCATTGGAATTTCTCGGCGGCAGCGCCGATCTTTTCCCACATGAACCAGTAGTCTTCCTCCTCGTAGAGGATGCGCTCGTGGTTATTGCCGCGCTGGATGACATGCTGCGGATAGCCGGGCAATACGAATCTGGGCAGGCGGGCCATGGTTGGGGTCGGAGCCGGTTGGTTGACCTAAGACTGAGTATAGATCCGATCGCGAAAGACAACAGGGAGGGGTGTCCGGTACTCCCGATCACAACATCGCGACGCGTTCGCCCTGCCGTCGGCGTATACTTGCCGATTTTTCCGGACGGAGTCGAAAATGCTCGACATCAACCCGATCGCCTACAAAATCAGTGACCTCAAGGGACGTGTCGAGTCCCTTAGGGGGTATCTTTGACTACCCGGAGCGCAAAGAGCGTTTGACGGAAGTCCTGCGCGAGCTGGAAGACCCCAAGATCTGGAACGATCCGGAGCGCGCACAGGCGCTCGGGCGCGAGCGCGCGACGCTTGAGGCCATCGTGCTCACGATCGACGAGCTCACGACCGGCCTCGTCGATGCCGACGATCTGCTGGCGATGGCCGCCGAGGAGCAGGACGAGGAGACGCTCGCCGCGGTCGCGAAAGATCTGAGTCAGCAAGAGTCGAAGGTCGCCGAGCTCGAGTTCCGCCGCATGTTTGCCGGCGAGATGGACGCGAAGAACGCCTATGTCGATGTCCAGGCCGGATCGGGCGGAACCGAGGCGCAGGACTGGGCCGAGATGCTGCTGCGCATGTATCTGCGCTGGGGCGAGCGCCGCGGCTTCAAGACCGAGCTGCTCGAGGTCTCGCCCGGCGAGGTCGCGGGCATCAAGTCGGCGACCATCCAGTTCACCGGCGACTACGCCTTCGGCTGGCTGCGCACCGAGACCGGCGTGCATCGCCTGGTGCGCAAGTCGCCGTTCGACTCGGGCAACCGCCGCCACACCTCCTTTGCCGCCGTCTTCGTCTCGCCCGAGGTCGACGACACCGTGAATATCGAGATCAATCCCGCGGATCTGCGCATCGACGTCTACCGTGCGAGCGGCGCGGGCGGTCAGCACGTCAACCGGACCGAGTCCGCCGTGCGCATTACCCACAACCCGACCGGGATCGTGGTCCAATGCCAGACCGATCGGTCTCAGCACAAGAACAAAGACCACGCGATGAAGCAGCTCAAGGCCAAGCTCTACGAGCTTGAGATGCAGAATCGGCGTGCCAGCCAGCAGGCGATCGAAGACACCAAGTCCGATATCGGATGGGGCAGTCAGATTCGCTCCTATGTGCTTGATCAGTCTCGTATCAAGGATCTGCGTACCAACGTGGAGATCGCCAACACCCAGTCGGTGCTGGACGGGAATCTGGATCCTTTTATCGAGGCCAGTCTCAAGAGCGGCCTCTAGTATTGAACCGTGTCCGAGTGTGCTCGGAAGCCCTGATGGTGGCTGTGACGTCGCGTGCTCCAGAGGGCTTCGAGCTGACACGGTTCAAGATATCAAACACCTAAATTCTTAAACCGCTTCTGCTGCTACGCGCGTTGCGTGTGGTGCACTCAATGATGCGACGACATGAGCGCGTTGCGCCGGAAGCGGTTTAAGTAGGAGCAGGGCGATGAGCGAGCAAACCGATCAATACACCACGACGGCGGCGTCGAACGAAGACGCGGTCGACGAGCACAAGCTGATCGCGCAGCGGCGCGAGAAACTCTCGCAGTTGCGCGCCCAAGGCCCTGCGTTTCCGAATGATTTTCGGCGCGACGTGATCGCGGGCGAGCTGCTGGCCGAATACGGGGAGCACGAGCCCGAGGCGATCGAGGCGCTCGGGCTGCGCGTGAAGGTTGCCGGCCGGCTGATGAGCCGCCGCATCATGGGTAAGGCGAGCTTTGCGCATCTGCAGGACATGTCCGGGCGCATCCAGATCTTCGTTCAACGCGACCTGATCGGCGAGGACACCTACGCCGTCTTCAAGCGCGACTACGATCTGGGCGACATCCTCGGCGCCGAGGGTCTGCTCTTCAAGACCAAGACCGGCGAGCTGTCGATCAAATGCGACAGTATTCGCTTGTTGACCAAGGCGTTGCGCCCGCTTCCCGAGAAGTTCCATGGTCTGACCGACATGGAAAGCCGCTACCGCCAGCGCTATCTCGATCTCATCATGAACGGCGGCACGCGCGAGACCTTCCGCATCCGCACCCGGGTCATCCAGTTCATCCGCGACTATCTGAACGCCCGCGGTTATCTGGAGGTCGAGACCCCGATGATGCAGGTGATCCCGGGCGGTGCGGTCGCGCGGCCGTTCGTGACACATCACAACGCCTTGGACATGCAGCTCTTTTTGCGCATCGCGCCCGAGCTGTTTCTCAAGCGCCTGGTGGTCGGCGGTCTGGAGAAGGTCTACGAGATCAACCGCAATTTCCGCAACGAGGGGCTGTCCACCCGTCACAACCCCGAGTTCACCATGCTCGAATTCTACGAGGCGTACGCGGACTATCGCGATCTCATGGATCTCACCGAGAACATGCTGCGCGAGATGGCCGAGCAGGTCCTCGGCCGCACGCTGATCCACTACCAAGGCGAGGACTACGACTTCGGCCAGCCCTTCGCGCGCATGACGGTCCGCGAGGCGATCCTGCATTTCAATCCGGACCTCGAACCGGCCGATGTCGACGACCTCGACCGCGCTCGCGCGGTCGCCGCCCGGCTGCGGATTGCGGTCAAGCCCGGCTGGGGTCTCGGCAAGCTCCAGATCGAGCTATTCGAGCACACCGCCGAGCATCGTCTGATGGCCCCGACCTTCATCACCCAATATCCCACCGAGGTCTCCCCGCTGGCGCGGCGCAACGACGACAACCCCTTCGTCACCGACCGCTTCGAGTTCTTCGTCGGCGGGCGCGAGATCGCCAACGGCTTCTCCGAGCTGAACGACGCCGAGGATCAAGCCGATCGCTTCCGCCAGCAGGTCGCCGAGAAGGAAGCGGGCGATCTCGAGGCCATGTACTTCGATGCCGACTACATCCGCGCCCTGGAGCACGGCATGCCGCCGACGGCAGGCGAGGGCATCGGCATCGACCGCCTGGTCATGCTCTTCACCGACTCGCCGTCGATCCGCGATGTCCTGCTGTTCCCGCACATGCGCCCGGAGGCCGGCATCTGAGTCGAGCGGTCCGGCCCTGTCCGGCGGCTCGCGGCGATTTCTTCGCAAGCTTGCCGGTAACCCGATGCCGCCCGTCTCGGTCTATCCTGAGGCGGACTTGCGGAGCGACGGACGAGCCGTCGCTCCGAACACGCCGATGCTCCGCGCGGCATCGCCGGATGTCGCGCCCCTTGCGGTCGATCAGACCGGTGCGGATTGGAGGGACCGAATGAACAGGACCGCGAAAGCCGCATGGCGCACAGCCCTGCCGATCCTCGCCGTCGCACTGACCCCGCTCGCGTACGCCGACACCGAGATCTGGACGCCCATCCCCGGCACCCGGACCCCGGACTACGGCGGCCCGCTCCGCATCGAGCGCGACGGCATCGTCTACCCGGCGATCAAAGGCACCCGAACCCCGGACTACGGCGCGTCGGATCGCCTGATCATCCGCGACGGCAAGGTCTACAACGCCATCCCCGGGACCAACACACCCGACTACGGCTCGGAGCAACGTCTGCTCAGAAACCGCTGAGCCGCGGTTGCTCCGTACCTTCGCCATCGCATCCAGAGGACGGCTCCGATGACATCGACCACGACTGCCTTATCTTTCCCGCCTTTGGCACGGTTTCGCTTCCGGTTCGAAGCGATCGAGCCGATCCGAATGCCCGCCTATCCGGGCTCCGCGTGGCGCGGCCTGCTCGGTCAAGGCCTGCGGCGCACCGCCTGCGTCACCCGACAGCCGACCTGCACGGGCTGTCTATTGGTCCATTCCTGCGTCTACTCGACACTCTTCGAAACACCCGCACCGGCCGGGCAGGCGGCCCAAGGCTATACGGCGATGCCGCATCCCTTCGTTCTGGATATCGACCCCGAGGCGTCTACCCAGCTTGAGCCCGGCGCCGACTTCGATCTCGTCATCCACCTCATGGGCAGCGCCATTGCTCAGGTGCCTTACCTGATCCACGCCCTCGCCGGTGCCGGCGAGCGCGGGATCGGGACGACACGCGGGCGGTTCCGGGTGTGCGGGGTCGAGCGCGAGCCGAGCCTCGGCTCCGAGTGCTGGGAGAGCGTCTTCGATGCCGAGCGTGGCGAGTACCGGCCGACGGCGAACGGGACGCCCTCGATCCCTGCGGCACACGACGCCGTCATCCTGCACCTTCTCACCCCGTTGCGGATCAAGCGGGAAGGCCGGTTCGTCGGTGCCGCGGAGCTCACCTCGCCGGACCTGCTGCGCATCCTCTACCGGCGCTTGCGCCGCTTGGCCGAGCTCTACGGCGGGGATCCGGACGGTTTCGATGCACGCGGACTCGATGTGCTCGCCGCCTCGCTACGTCTCACGCCGCAGCATCTGCGCTGGCACGATTGGACCCGCTTCTCCTCCCGGCAAAACACCCTGATGCAGATGGGCGGACTCATCGGCGACATCCTCCTCGACGGGCCGAGCGTCGCCGATGTTTGGGCCGCGCTCTGGCTCGGCCAGTGGACCCATGTCGGGAAGGGCACCGCGTTCGGCCTCGGCGGCTATCGCGTCCATGCCGCGACGCCAATCGCGGACACCGACGGATCTCTCCGGACGCGCACACCGAGCGCAGAGGTCCTGCCGACGACCTGAGGCCAACGCCACGGCAACGGGGCGCGACGGCTTGCGTGCGACGATCCGGACAAGCCGGCCCGCCCGCAAGCTTGTCGACCCTGACGGACAGGCACCGGCTGCGGAGAATGCACCCCGGAACCGGCGACCGCCGCCGATGCGGTCAGGGAGGCAAGGATGCCCCGGCTCCACCCATTCAACGATCCACCGTCGCACCCATCGAGCGCCATGTCCGGAACCCATCCCGACTCCTCGCACTTTCCCAGGCGGATCCTGCTTGCCGTCACCGGACTGTCGCCACAAATCGTCACCGAGACCCTGTTCGTCCTCGCAACGCGGGAGTGCGATCCCTGGATCCCGACCGAGATCCATCTGATCACCACCGCCGAGGGCGCCGAACGGGCGCGGCTCTCCCTGCTGCATCCGAAATCCGGCTGGTTTCTGCGTCTTTGTCGCGACTATGGGTTGCCGCCGATCCGATTCGACTCGGACCTGATCCATGAATTGCACGCAGCCGACGGCATGCCGCTGACCGACATCCGCACCCTCGACGACAACACCGCCGCCGCCGACGCCATCACCGAGCAGGTGCGCATCCTGACCGCGGATCCGCACGCCGCGCTCCATGTTTCGATCGCCGGCGGGCGCAAGACCATGGGCTTCTATCTCGGCTACGCCCTGTCGCTCTACGGTCGCCCGCAGGACCGTCTCTCGCATGTCCTGGTCAGTGCCCCCTACGAGTCGCATCCCCAGTTCTTCTACCCGACGCCCGAGAGCGACGTCATCCACACCCCGCCGCCGGACAGCCGCCCTTACGACACCCGCGACGCACGCGTGACGCTGGCCGAGATTCCCTTCGTGCGGGTCCGCGACGGATTGCCGCAACGCCTGATCGAAGGGGCGGCAAGCTTCAGCGCGACCGTCGAGGCCGCCCAGCGGGCGCTGGCCCCGTCTCGCCTGATCCTCGACCTCGCCGGTGGCCGCATCCATGCCGGCGGCGAGGCCATCGCACTCCCGCCGGCCTCCCTGGCCTTCTACGCGATGCTCGCCCGGCGCCGCGTCGAAGGGCTCGACGGTGTGCGCTGGACCGACGACGGCATCGCCCGGGCGTATCTCGTCTGCTATCGCGAGATCGACGGGGATCTTTCGAGCGGGCTTGAGCGGGCCGCGAAGGC
The DNA here is from genome assembly GCF_001499735.1 of Thiocapsa sp. KS1. Lineage (GTDB taxonomy): Bacteria > Pseudomonadota > Gammaproteobacteria > Chromatiales > Chromatiaceae > Thiocapsa. The sequence continues at coordinate 403,921 of NZ_LN848257.1, forward strand.
CCTGTCGGAGGGCATGACCAAGGACTACTTCGATCAGCGCAAGTCGCGCGTCAACAGCGCGATCGAGAAGGCGCTGGGTCCCCAGCTCGCCGCGGCCTACCTGATCCACCCGGACGGCGCGCGTCCGCAGACACGGTTCGGGTTGACGTTGGATGCGGGGGCGATTGGGTTCGTTGGAAAGAGATCCTAGCGAATAGGGGATGCTCATCTAGGGGGAGGGCGACATATGCCGGTTGTTCTGGCGCTCTTACCGGCGAAGCAGACCTGTCTGGATTTGCGGCGTGCCTTCGGCGGGGGGCGTTGTGTGCACGAAACGCGGAAGGCCGCAAGCTTGCGGTAGTTTCAATATCGCTTCTGACAGTGGCATGATGCTTGTCGAGAACCGCAACTGACGGAGTGCGCGTTGTCGACGCGGCGCTTATGCAAGCTTAAGGAGGAGACACATGATTCAGTACGAGTATCAGATTCGCTTCGACACCCCGGCCTTTCTCGGCAATGCCGACCAGACGGGGCAATGGCGTACACCTCCGTTCAAAGCCTTACTGCGACAATGGTGGCGAGTGGTTTTTGCGGCTGGGCGGCATTCAGCAGTCGATGTCGATGCAATGCGACGCGAAGAGGGCCTTCTCTTCGGTGTGGCCGCCGATGGTCGCGAGGGATCGCTCAAGAGTCGGATTCGTCTCCGGCTGGATCGGTGGGACGTGGGATCCGAGACGAAGAGTAAGTGGGGGCAACAGGAGTTGGCAGCCAACACGAAGGTCAAGCATCCGGAGGTTGGACCTCCGATAGGGCCATTGCTCTATCTCGGCTATGGTCCGCTGGAAGTCAGCAAGGTTACCCAAGGCGGTAAACCCCCGGCCTTCGCGACGGTACTCAAGAAAAACGCAGCGATTCAGCACGGCGAAATCGCCCGCTTGAGTCTCGCGTTCCCCGACAAGGCCGAAGAGCAGATCAAGACCGCCCTCTGGCTGATCGATCACTACGGCGCCCTGGGCGGACGCAGCCGTAATGGCTGGGGTTCACTAAGTCTGGTACCCATGAACGACAGCAGCCCCAAGCTGGATGGTCCACTAGACTCGGCCTTGATGCATGACTGGCGGCGCGCGTTGCAGTTGGATTGGCCTCATGCAATCGGCGGCGATGACGGTCGGCCTCTCATCTGGTGGACACCGGAATGCGGCGACTGGAAGGCCCTGATGCGCCAACTGGCCGAGATTAAGATCGGCCTGCGGACTCAGTTCAAGTTTCCTCCCGCAGCACCACCTCATCCGCACCCGTTGGATCGGCACTGGTTGTCCTACCCCATCACCAAACACTGGGTCAAACCCTGGGGCCGCAACCTGCGCCTGCCCAACAGCCTCCGTTTCAAGGTTCGCCGCGATGATCAGGGCCAATTGCACGGCGTGATCGTCCATGTGCCCTGTGCGCCTCCCGCCGCGTTTCGCCCAGACCTGCGCGCCCTTGAGAGCGTTTGGTCGCGGGTTCACCACTTCCTGGACGATCCCGCCCAAGGGCTTTCCAGAATCCCCGCTTGAGGTTTCACCATGGACGACACTAGATTCTGGCAAACCAAAGTCCTCGCCCGGCTCCATGATCCGGCAGAAAAGGCGCTGGTGCTGCTGCGTGACCCGGCCGGGCATGAGGGCGGAACCTCGCGTGCACTGCAACGCCTGCTAGGTCTCGATCAAGTCACCGACGAGACCTTGGCGTCTGACAACGACCAGGCACTGCACACCTTGCTGTTCAAGCAAGGTATCCCGCGCTCGCTTTATGAGAGCGTTAGGCGCGCCGACTGGCTTGCGGCTGCGGCCGATCGTCCGCAGTGGCCGATGCTAGAGATCACCGTCAACACCAAGGACGGAAAGACCAAGACGCTCAAGGTCGCCGACTGGGCTCAGGTCAGATGGACCAAGCGTCCCGTGCTGATCCATCCGCTGACCGGGACGGAATTCGACCTCGGGCGCCATGGGGGCCTGAGCGACACCGATTTCCACGACATCAAATCGCGCAGCCTCGCGCATTTCGCCGGACTGATCGCACGCGATGGCGAAGTTGTCGACTGGCGTAAGACCCTATTGGCCTTCTGGCGCTTCGGGCCTGAGCTGCGCGAGGAGGAGGACTTCGGCAAGCTCGGCGCGCTCTGGCGTCTCTTGCCCGCCGACACGCGCGTGCCCGATCACAGCATCTGGGATCACCTGGATCTGGTTTCGTCCTTCGCAGGAGCCGCTGCCGCCGATCCCGACGGCGAAGTGGCCCTGTTGGCGCTCTCGATCGGCCCGGTACAGCGGTTTATCCAGTCCGCCCGCTCGACCTCCGATCTTTGGGCCGGGTCGCATCTTCTCGCTCGACTCGCCTGGGAGGCGATGCGCCCGGTCTGCGACAGTCTCGGGCCGGACGCCATTCTCTTCCCGCGTTTGCGTGGCGTACCCCAGGTCGATCTCTGGCTGCGGAATGAGTGCGGCCTCGATCGAACGCTGTTCCAGGGTTGCGATTGGACCCACGGCGGTACGGATAGCAATCCACTCTTCTCGGCTGCTTTGCCGAACCGCTTCGTTGCGCTTGTGCCCCGCTCCCAAGCAGCGAATTTGGCCGCCGAGGTCGAGAAAAGCGTGCGAGGTTGGCTGGATGCGCTTGGCAAGCGTGTCGTCGACCGTTTGCTGGATGCAGCCGGCTTGGCCGATGGCGGCGAGCGATACTGCCACCAGCAAATGCGCGAGCAGCTCGAAGGTTTCCCCGAGGTCCATTGGGCCTCGGTTCCCTTCTCGCTGATCAGGCCCCGCAACATGGCTCGGCAAACCGATCTGGATACCTCCATGTTGTCCGAGGCCATGGCTCCCTTCTTCGGCGCAGCTCCGGGCGAGGACAGTGGATTCCTGCAAAGCCCCGCCTGGCGGGTGCTGGAACGCGAAGCCTGCTGGGCGGATGGCGCGACCTTCTTCGCACCCAATCCCGGTGTTCTCTATCCGGCGGTCTATGACCTCGCCGAGCGCGTACTCGCGGCCGCTAAGGCCGTGCGGCCCTTTGCTCAATTCGAGCAGCAGGGTTGGCGCTGTTCCCTGACGGGAGAGACCGAGTGGCTGACGACCGATCCCGAGCAGCTCAAGGCGTCCTATCGTCAGCAGACCGATACCTTGTGGGCGCGTGTCGCCAAGGAGCGCCCGAGCTGGGCGAAGTCGGGCGAGCACCTGGGCGCCTTGCCCGCCATCAAGCGGCTTTGGCCGACGCTCTTCGCCGAGGAGATGCGGGACACGGTGGGCGGCGATCTCCAGCGGTTCGTCGTCTCCACCCACACCATGGCGCTCGCTCGTCAGATCGACCAATGGCTCGCGCATGGCGGTCATATCGCGCCCGGCTTGACCGATGCGTTGAAGACCTTCCGGCCGGAAGCCGTTGCGCTGCCCCGACGCTTGGTCAGTCAGCATCGGCAGCGGAATCCGCAAGGGCTGGCGGACGCCAAGCGGCTCGCCGGCCTCCTGGAGGTTGCGCGCGATCTGGAGGACGAGCGCGAATCCCAGCGCCTGGAGGATCTGGTCACGCGCTCGCTTGGCTCCTGGAAGCCGGATGGCCGCGTCAAGCCAGAAGCCTATTACGCCCTGCTGCTGATGGATGGAGACCGCATGGGCGCCTGGTTGTCGGGCGAGACGGCTCCGGGTGAAGGCGTCAGCTATCGCCAGAGCTTCCATCCCGACATTCGCGCCGGGTTCGACCAGCAGGCGCAGAGCAATCCGCTGATTCAAGACTATGGCCGGCAGGTGCGCGCGCTCTCCCCCAATCGCCATCTCGCGATCTCGGGTGCCCTCAACGATTTCGCGCTGACGCTGGTCCGCCATGTGGTGGAGGTCGAGCACCTCGGCAGGGTCATCTATGCGGGCGGCGACGACGTGCTCGCCATGTTGCCGGTCGCCGATCTGCTGCCCGCCATGCAGCGTTTGCGCTGGGCCTATTCCGGAGAGGATCCCGCGCATCCGTCGGGCGACCGGGAAGGCTTGGTGCTGACCAAGGGATTTGCGTTGCTCGGCGGGCGTTTGTTCCGGCTCATGGGCGAGAAGGCCACGGCGAGCTGCGGCGCAGTGATCGCCCATCACCAGGCGCCGCTCGGGTCCGTGCTGCGCGAGCTGCATGCCGCCGAACAGCGGGCGAAGACGCTCGGCGGGCGCGATGCCTTCAGCCTGACGCTCATCAAGCGCTCCGGGGGACGACGCGAGTTCACCGCCAAATGGGGCGAACCTTTGGACGTGCTCGACAGTCTGCGCGCTTTTCTGGGCGCCGACGGCGTCTCCCGCCGCGCGGTCTACAACAGCCTGGCTTGGCTGAAAGATCTGCCCGATCCGAAGGGCGACGGCGCCATGCTGGAACGGATGCTTGCCTACCAGCTCATGCGTCAGACGGAGAATAAGACCCTGCTCGACCACCATGATGTAGCGGGCCTGGCCCGGAGGCTCGCCGCGCTGACGCTCGGAGAGTCGAACGATCGGCTCGACTGGCTGGCCAATGTCCTCGCCGTCGGCGAGTTCCTGGCGCGCGAGACCCGAAACGTCGAGACCCACTGAGGCCGCAGCCATGCATTCATTGATCGAGCAACATCGGGAGGCTATCCGCGCGCTTGCCGCGAATCGCGGCATCGAGAATGTCCGTGTCTTCGGATCAATGGCGCGCGGCGATGCAGACGCCGACAGCGATATCGACCTCTTGGTGTCGCTCCCGCCGGGTCGCAGCGGCCTGGCGTTGGGTGGTCTGCTCATGGACGTCCAGGATCTCACCCAGCGCAAGGTGGATGTCGTTACCGAGGCCGGTCTACACCCCGCTTTGCGCGAGCGGGTCTTGCGGGAGGCATGTCCCTTATGACCCCCACATCGGACGCCGATCGGGCGTTGTTGAGCCACATCTTGGATTGTATCGAGCGGATTTCGGAGTACACCGGTGACGACAGGGCCGGCTTCATGGCTTCGCGTCTGGTGCAGGACGCGGTGATCCGTAATCTGCAAACCCTGGCGGAATCGACGCAGCGTCTCTCGGACGCGATCAAGGTCACCGAACCGTCGATCCCGTGGCGCGACATCGCCGGTTTTCGGAACGTCCTAACCCATGGCTACCTCGGACTCGACACGCAACTCGTCTGGAGCGTGATCGAGCAGGATCTACCCGGTCTGGCTGAAGCCATCGTACGCATGCGCCAGACCTTGGATGAAGGAAGGACTCCATGACCACCTATCGCTTCATGCAGCCTCTCGACGTGCTCTATCTGCGCGGCAACAAATTGTTCGGAGATCCCGGCAGCTTCGGCGAAAGCCTGATCCCGCCTTGGCCATCCGTCGCCGCCGGGGCGCTGCGCTCGCGGATGCTTGCGGACGACGGGGTCAATCCGTCCGACTTCGCGGCCGGTCGCTCGCCGCATCCGACACTCGGCACGCCGGAGCGGCCCGGAACCTTTGCGGTGACGGCGTTTCATCTGGCGCGTCGAACTACGCCCGGGCATGTCGAGGGCCGTTTCGCGCCGCCGGCCGATCTCGTGCTGACACGAGCCGAAGACGACACCCTGGTCATCGAACGGCTGACTCCGCGCCCGGCGGCGGCCGGTATCCTCTCATCCGCGCCGCTGGCCAAACTGCCGGTACTCGCCGAGCGCGCGCGGCGCAAGCCGGTCTCGGGGCTTTGGCTGACACAGCGCGGCTGGGATCGCTATCTGGGGGGTAGTGTCCCGACCGAGGACGACTTCGAGCTGACCACGAACCTCTGGAAACTGGATACGCGCACAGGCGTGGGTCTCGATGCGGAACGGCGTTGTGCCCACGACGGCAAGCTCTTCACCGCGCAGGCGGCATCGCTCGCGTCCGATGTCGGCTTTCTCGTCGGCGTGCGCGGGGCCGAGGCGAGCGCCTCCGGCACGGTGCGGCTCGGCGGAGATGGTCGCGCCGCAGCCATTCAGGGCATCGACTATGAACCGCCCGAGCCGGACTTCGACGCACTGCTCCAAGCCCGACGCTGCCGCGTCGTTCTGACTACGCCTGGACTCTTTGCCGAGGGTTGGCTCCTGCCGGGCGCTCGCTCCGATGGGCGCTGGCAGCTCGGCGACGTCTCCGGTCGGCTCGCGTGCGCCGCAGTGCCGCGCGCGGAGGTCGTATCCGGTTGGGATCTGGCGCAGTGGCAGCCCAAGCCCGCACAACGCGCCGCCTCCACCGGAAGCGTCTATTGGATCGAGGACCTGCACGCCACCTCGGACGCCCTTCGCAAGCTTGTCGAAACGGGCCTCTGGACGGATCCGCGGGACAATCTCCAGCGACGCGCCGAAGGCTTCAACCGTTTCACCTTTGCCGTTTACTGAGAAGAGGGATATTCGATGTTCGAAAAACAGGCTGCCGTCTTCCTCTACGCCGTTAGCCCGGTGCACCTCGGCGCCGGCTCTATGCTAGGCGTCATCGACAACCCCATCCAGCGTGAACGACACACCAATCATCCCTGCTTCGCCGGCTCCGGGATCAAGGGTGCGGTGCGCCATGGCTTCGAGGCCATCGGCGGGGATCGAACCCTGATCGATCGCCTGTTCGGTCCGGAATCGGGCAGCAGTGATTTACATGCCGGCGCGGTTAGCTTCGGCGACGCGCAACTTGTCGCCTTTCCGGTTCGCAGCCTCAAGAACGGCTATGTCTATGCGACCTGCCCGCAGGCGCTGGGTCGGGCTCAGCGGTTGCTGACCTTGATCGGTATGCCCGTAGGATGGCGGATTCCGGAGGTCGCCGAGGGGCACTGCATCCTGGCCAATCCCGAGCTGCTGGCGAACGAACGGTTGCATCTCGAAGCCTTCGAGTATGAAGCCCGCGTTTCCGCGGAACTGCCCGAGCTAACAAAGGATCTGGCCAACAAAGCGCTGTCCCAAGACCCGGCCCACGCCTTTTTCCGCGACAAACTGGTCAAAGATCTGGTGGTACTCTCCGACACTGATTTCGCTTACTTCGCCGAGAATGCAACCGTCGTCGAGCCGCATGTGCGCATCAACGCCGAAGCGGGCAGCGCGGATGACGGTGGACTCTTCTACACAGAGAACCTGCCGCCGGAATCTATCCTGCTCGCGCCTCTTATGGCGAGCCAGACCCGCACGGGCCGCAAGGAAGGCTTCATGGATGCCACCGGAGTCATGCTTATGTTGCGCAATCTGCTCGACAATCGCCTGATCCAAATCGGCGGTGATGCCACCACCGGTCGCGGCCTGGTGACCGTCAGGATCTTGGAGGTTTGAGCCCATGGCAATGACTCTGGAGCAACAGCGCGCCGCCGATGCCTGGGAGAAGAGCCAGCCATGCAGCGATGAATACATGAAGCTCGCCAAGGGCTTACCGGCCCTTATCATGAACAGTGGGCTGATGCAGGTTATGGCCTTCCTTCACGAGAAGGGCGCCAAGTCATCGCAGCGCCACTGTGAGGATCTGGCGCGCCATCTGCGTTCCTGGCTTCAACAGCGATTCCCGAAAGTCATTCCCGATGACCAGTTCGAGTCCTTCATGGAAGCACTCATGAACGCCGATCCACGCACCTACCAGCACATCACCGCCGAAGCTTTCGCCTGGTTGCGGTGGCTGCGGCAGATGGCGGCAGCTGCCCGCGCGGGGAGAAACTGAGCATGGCGATCGCGGCGGTTCCAAATTACGTCGGGGACGACTATTCGCAGGCGTCGCCTGGCTTGCGCTTCGGCATGTATTTGAGGCTTTGGGGTGCCAACAGCCGTTCGGGTGAGCGGCTCTGGACGACTTACGACATCAATTACCGTCCTGCCGGTCGCGAAAGGCAGGAGCGCGAATTTCGAGACGAGAACAAGACCAATGCCCTGCATGATGCGTTGAAGCTATCCGCCGCAGATAAATCCGCCATGGCAGCCCTAGCGGCGCGACAAGCCGGAATCGCAGGGGCGCTGGAAAAAAGCGGTGCACTGCTTCGGCTAGAGGCCGAAGCGATTGCGCCATTCGCGACCGGTCTGGGGAACGAGCACCCGCTGGAGAACGGGTTTGCCTTTCTTAACCCCTACGGTCTGCCCTATCTGGCGGGCAGCGGGGTGAAAGGCGTTCTGCGCCAAGCCGCGCGTGAGCTGGCATCGGGGGAGTGGGGCGATCCCAAAGGCTGGAGCGAAGAGCCACGATTTACACTCGACGTCAAACGCAAGACTATCAAGCTGACGATGCTCGATGTGCTCTTCGGTAAGCAAGGCGAGGACGGCGATGTCGACCACGTCCGCGGCAGCCTGAGCTTCTGGGATGTCTTCCCGCAGCTCAAGGGCAACGCCCTACAGGTCGAGGTGATGACACCGCATCAGACCCATTACTACCAGCGTGGGGAGAATCCGCATGAATCCGGCTCGCCGAATCCCATCAACTTCCTCACGGTTCCGCCCGGTTCGAGTTTCGCGTTTCACATCCAATGTGATCGGCCGTTCCTAGCTCGGCTCGCACCGGATCTCGCCAAGGAGGACAGATGGAGATCGCTCATCGAAACTGCGTTCGAGCATGCCTTCCTTTGGCTCGGATTCGGCGCCAAGACAGCGGTCGGATACGGCGCTATGGAACGTACGGGGGCGGGGCGACCCCCACTTGGCCATGGCCCAGTTGGCGCAGCGGCAACAGCCTTGAGCAACGTTGCCGAGACATCAGCGCATTGGAGCGGAGTCGAGCTCAAGTTCAATCCCGGAAACAATGAGTTGACGGCCACTTACCAAGGCAAACTAGCAACGGCACGTGATCCGGATTCGCAGCGGTTGCGTAATCTTCTCCCCGAAGAGATCAGGACGCGTCTGAAGAAGCATAAAGTGCTAAAGGACTGCGTGGTAGGGGTGAAGCCGATCGGCAACGCTTGGCGGTTGGTCGAGATTCGGTCAGTTGGAGGAATAAGCCTTGCCGATAACTGACGTGGTCCATCGAGCACGATTTGTTTCCGGAAAGTACCCATGTTCGTCCGCGGCGTCGCAATAAAACGCATGCAGAGCCTGAAGGCGGCGCGGTGCCATCCTTGCCGCAGAGGATCTTAGGGAGCGAGGCATTATCTTTGATCCGCAATCCCGGCCCGGATTCCGTGAAGGTAGCTCGCAGTTGCCCAAGGGTTTGCGTTGGCTGAGGACCTTAACCTTATTGATCTGGAGACTTCAATGCTGTACGCCGTGAAACAGACCACGACAATCGATAGCACCAGGCAGCTTGTCCTTCAGCTCCCGGCGAGCACGCCCGAGGGAGAAGCAGAAATCATCATCCTTTTCAAAGAGCAGGATTTGGTCGAGCGGAGCCATGACGTCGAGGGAGATCCGCCGAGCGCGTTGCGGGATCCATGAGAAGCCTTGGAGCAAGACCCGGCGTCTCCAAGCGTGCGCTTGAATCGCTAGGGTGGGCTCGCCATGAACTCAGGAACGAATCGCCATAAGTGGATGCTGGGTTTGGTGTTGCGGCTCGCAGATCGCGTGCTGATGGCGAGAACGGCAACATCCCGGGATCGACGACTTGCAGTCGTCTTCTTCCCCCGGCAAGGCGGCCGGCAGGGTCGAGCTCAACTCAACGATCCCATGTACCTCGCAGAACACGCTTTGACCGAACTTATGAGCGAGGCCGGCGCGATGAAGACCCGTCGCACGATTGGTCGGCGCTCACAAAGACCGGTAGGCGTGCTGGCACCGCCCTCGGCGGAGGAGATTGCATGGCGCGAGGCCATGTCTCGGACGCGCACCCGTGTCCCGAAAGGTGTCTTTCGTTACGCATCGATCGAAGAGGCGAATGCGGATTGGGAGCGCTGGCATGCGGACTCCGTTGTCGTGGGGAAGCTCCCGGATCCGGAGCCCCCGCTGAACCATTTTGAAGGCCATTCACCATGTCGGACGTGATCCTCATCTGCACCGTTGGCGGCTCGCATCAACCTATCCTGACCGCGCTCAACGAGTGCCGACCGAGCCATACCCTCTTCGTCTGCTCCGGAACGGATCCGGCGACCGGTCGGCCGGGGTCGAGCGCGATGGTTGTCGGCAAGGACAAGCCAATCGAGGTCCGGCGTGGGGATTCGGTCGAGCGTCTGGCGAATCTCCCCACGCTTGCCGGATTGACCGAGGGGCAATGGGAGTATGTCGAGGTACCGCCGGACGACCTTGATGCGGCGGTCGCGATCATCATCCGCAATACACTGGATCTGCGCCGCCGGTTTCCCGGGGCGCGCTTTGTCGCGGACTATACGGGCGGGACCAAGACGATGACGGCCGCGCTCGTGATCTCCGGCCTTGAGCTTGACGGTATCGAGCTGAAGATCGTGACCGGCGCGCGCGCCAACCTGGTCAAGGTCCACGACGGCAGCCAGTCGGGTCTGAGCATCGATGTCGAAGGCATTCGGATGCGTCGCGCGATGGCGCCATACCTCGCGGCTTGGGGCCGCTTCGCCTACGGCGAGGCGGCCGAGGGGCTCGCCGGACTGTCGGCACCGCGCGATCCGCTGCTGCGCGCGGAGTTGCAGATCTCGACCGGACTGAGCCGAGCGTTCGATGCCTGGGATCGCTTCGACCATCGGGCCGCGCTCGAACAAATGGAGGTTTATCGCCAGCGTATCGGCTCCAACGCAGGCCCCTGGCTCAATGCCGTCAAGCTCCTGGTCGCCTCGCCGGACGACCCGAAGCGCGAGCCGGCGCGGCTTTGGGACCTCTGGTTGAACGCCCAGCGACGGGCGACTCAGGCGCGTTACGACGACGCGGTGGCTCGCCTCTATCGTCTGATCGAGTGGACGGCGCAGTGGCTCCTCATGACGAAGGGCATCCGGACCGGAGATGTTCAAGCCTCCGAGATCCCGCCGACGATGCAGATGCATCCGACCGCCAACGGCAAGTTCAAGGCCGGTTTACGCGATGCCTGGGAGTTGGCCGCGTATCACCTGGACGGGCCGGTCCGAACGTTTGTGGAGGACGAGCGAGAGCATCTGCTTGACCATCTGGTGAGACGGAACGCCTCGATCCTGGCGCATGGCGACCGGCCCATCGACCGGTCCGACTGGGACGCCTTCTCGCAGTGGGCGGAGGCTGCGCTGATCCCGCTACTGCGTTCCGAAGCGACTCGCGTCGGCTTGAAGAACCTCTGTCCGCAACTGCCGACAGCGCCGCTCTGGCGGCCTTGATCGTATGAGCCACGGAGGGTTCCCACGCCCATGACCACCTACTTCGTCTCCCGCCACCCCGCCGCCATCGACTGGGCGGCGGAGGAGGGGATCCATGTCGACGCCTTTGTCGAGCACCTGGATCCGGACGACATCCGCGAGGGCGACACCGTCATCGGCTCCCTACCGGTGAATCTGGCGGCGCAGGTCTGCGAGCGGGGTGCCCGTTATCTGCACCTGAGCTTGGAGCTGCCCCCGGAGCTGCGCGGCCGAGAGTTGACGGTTGACGAGATGCGGGCCTGTGGTGCGCGGATCGAAGCCTTCAGGGTCACGCGGGAGGCAGGATGATCGACATCGTCACAGCCTGGATCATGGCGGTCCTGGATCCGATCGGCGTCGTCGTGGGGTTGATCATCGCCGTGCCGGTGGTCTGGACCTGGATCGACGTCGTCTTCGGCGAGCGGCGCCGCAAGCGCCGCTGGTTTCGCGAGGCGCGCAGCCGCCCGGGACAGCGTCCGGCGATCCTGATCGTCGACCTCCTCGCAGCGAAGGACATTCGTACGGCGGTCGAGCGTTATCGTCAAACCCATGATGCGCTGCGGGCGATTCCGGAGGACCGGATTCTCATCATCTCGCGCGCCGAACGGCTCTGCGCCGAGGACATGCCCGAGTTGGCCCAAGAGGTCCGCGCCGCAGCCGGCAGGCTCATCGCCGCGGGCGTGGATACCGTCCACTATTTCCACGCCGGCCCGGCCGCCGTCGCGGCCATCGTCGGTGCGGAGCTCGGCAACGCCCAGCGCGTTATGGTCTATCAGCACGACCCGGACGGCTATCACAACTTCGGCCTCCTGCGCGCCGGACTTTGACGCTCCACACCGCATCGGAGGCTCCATGAGCGCGCACACCCATCTCTACCTGGTCTCCGCACAGGCGACACCCAACCTCACACCGGCGCTTGATCCGGCGGTCGCGCCCAAGCGTGTTTTGCTCCTCGTGAGCCCGGACATGCGGGTCCGAGCGAGCTGGCTGGAGTCCGTGCTCAAGCCGCGCGGGATTCGGGTCGAGCGTTGCGAGATCCGCGACGCCTGGGACGTCGAGCATGTCCAGCAGCAAGTGCTGGCGCTCCTCGAGCGCGAGCAGTCGCTCGCCGCGGCCGGCGACATCGCGCTCAACGCCACCGGCGGCACCAAGCCCATGAGCATCGCCGCCTACGAGGTCTTTCGCGCCGCCGATCTGCCCATCTTCTACATCCATCCCGAGCATGACCGGTTGATCTGGATGCACCCGGCCGGACGTCCGGTCGTCGACCTCGCCAATCGCGTGAAGCTCGATGCCTTTCTCCAGGCGCACGGAGCGCGGGTCCAGTCCGCCGCAACGGAAGCGATCCCGGAGTCACGCCGAGAGCTGACGGATTGGCTGGTGGCGCAGAGCCATCGTCTCGCCCAACCACTGGGAACACTCAATTGGCTCGCGATGAAGTCCAAGGGCACCTTGCGCTCGCCGGCCCTTGACGGACAGCAGCGCCGCGACATGGCCCTCGGCGATCTCATCGGGCGTTGCGCGGGGGCAGGACTTCTGTCGGTGGTCGGCGGCCAGTTGCGCTTCCCGAACGAGGCCGCCCGCTTCTATGTCAACGGCGGCTGGTTGGAGGAGCATGTCTACGTGGTCTTCCGGGAGCTGAGGCGCGAGGAACGACGGATCCAGGATCTCGCGCGTAGCCTCGAGCTCTATCGCCAGGATCCCCGAGGTGCCGAGGTCCACAACGAGATCGATGTCGCCTGCCTGGCCGAGAACCGTCTCTATCTGGTCGAGTGCAAGACCAAGGCGTGGAAGGGCGGCGACGGGCCGGGCTCGGAAGCACTCTATCGCCTGGATGCCCTGGCCGACCTGCTCGGCGGTTTGCAAGGCCGCGCCATGCTGGTGAGCTATCTGGACCTGCCCGCGCATGTGCGCCGCCGCGCCGAGGATCTGCGCATCCAGGTCTGCGCCGGCGCCCGCCTGCCCGAGCTGCGCGGCGAGATCTCGCGCTGGCTTCCCTGATCGGTACCACATACACCCGTCGGTTGCGCCGAGCGAGAGCGCGGCACACCGCACCGCCGACGCGGGTAGGTTGTGCTTCCTACCGTCAGCACAACCTACGGCTGGCGACCTTGGTTCCATAAGAACGGCCAAGAACCGCGCCGACGGTGAGCCTGGAACGACCAACACCCCCGGGATCGGCGACTTGCAGTCGCCGTCTTCCCCCGGCCTGACGGCCAGCAGATCAAGCAGATCTCGTCCGTCCCGAGGGTTCATTCTCGAAACACCTTGGCCGGACTGATCGAC
>NZ_LN848257.1:417442-420443 GCF_001499735.1 Thiocapsa sp. KS1
GAAACACCTTGGCCGGACTGATCGACACGGTGTGCCGCACCACAGCCCTCCCTCACTCCCGCCCGCAGCCCCCCGCAAGCTTGTCGTTCCGGACCCGCACGCCGCTCGGCGCTAACCTGCGGCCATGACCAAGCGCATCCTCCATCTCGCAGCCTACGACGTCTCCGATCCCGGCCGGCTGCGCGAGGCGTTGAAGGTCCTCAAGGGCTATGCCAGCGGCCGGCAGAAATCGGTCTTCGAGTGCTTCCTGACACAAGCCGAGCGTCGGAAGCTTCTCGCCGAGATCCGCGGCGTCCTGGATCTGCGCGAAGACCGCTTCTTCCTCGTGCGGCTGGACCCGCGCGGCAAGATCCTCACCCTCGGCGTTGCCGTCAAGCCGACCGATCCACCCTGGTTCTACGTGGGCTGAGACCATGACCACACTCTATCTCGACCGTCGCGACCTCGCGCTCAAGCTGGAAGGCCAAGCGCTGGCCATTTATGCCGCGGAGGTTCGCCAAACCACCGTGCCGCTGCACCTGCTCGAGCGCGTCGTGATGCGCAGCTCCGTCACCCTGCAAAGCGGCCTGCTCGCACGGCTTGCCGACGGCGGTGTCGGAGTGCTCGTGCTCGGTGGCTGGAACGGGACCAAAGTCGCCAGCATCCAAGGCGCGAGCCACAACGACGGGGCTCGGCGCATCGGTCAATATCGCCGCTACGACGATCCCGAGTGGCGCCGGCGCTGGTCGCGGCGCCTTGTCCTGGCCAAGCTTCAGGCTCAGAGTCGGCTGATCCAGCGCGCGATCGCCCAGCGCCAGGACCTGCGTCATCCCTTGACCGCGACCCGCGACCGCCTGAAGTCCGCCAGATCACGCCTGCGCGAGGAGAGCGGACTCTCCATCGACAGCCTGCGCGGGATCGAAGGCGCCGCCGCGGTAGCTTACTTCGGCGGTCTGGCCGCGCTCATGCCGGAATCCCTGGGCTTCAAGGGACGCAATCGGCGCCCGCCCCGCGACCCCGTCAACGCCGCGCTCTCTCTGGGCTACACCCTGCTGCACTACGAGGCGGTGCGCGCCTGCCAGGTCGCCGGGCTCGATCCCGTCATCGGCTATTTCCACGAGCTGGCATTCGGTCGCGAGTCGCTGGCCTCCGACCTCATCGAGCCGCTGCGCCCGCGGCTCGACGGCTGGGTCTGGGAGCAGTTTCGAACGCGGAACCTGACCGACGAGCACTTCACCCGCGAGGCCGATGCTTGCCTCCTCGGCAAGGCCGGGCGGGAGCACTTCTTCCGCGCCTACGAGCCGTTCGCACGACCGCTCCGCCGCATGCTGCGGCGCTTCGCCGGCAAGCTTGCCGCGCGTCTGAGCGAGGCCGGATCCGTCGAGGTCCGTTCACCGGAGGAGTCCACATGATCGTCCAAACCGCAGTCAACAATCGGCGGCCCTGTCGCTCCGCCGAGGTTCCGATCGACACCCGTCCTTTGTACCTCGGGCCGAGTCCGGACACCTATGTCAGCCTCGACGGCCCGGCGCTCTGTGTCAGCCGCGAGGAGCAGGCGCCGCAGCTCTTTCCTCTCCAGCGACTCTCTCGCGTTGTCACCGCGACCGCTATCGGCTGGAGCTCGAACGCGCTGCTTGCCTGCGCGGAACGCGGAATCAGCATCGTCTTCACCGACGAGAACGGAGATGTCGCCGCCCGGCTCACCGGCCGGCCCGGTGCCCGCGACGAGATGCACAAGCGGCTCGTCGAGTTTCTGCTCCTGCCCCAAGCCGAAGGCATGTACGGCTATTGGTTCCGCAACTATCGCCGCCGTGCAGCACATTGGGCAGGACTCAAACTTGAGATCCCCGTCGCCGAACGCGACCCGTTTCACTGTCGCGATCGCATCGAGCGCCGCGCCAAAGGCTACGCAGGCGAGGCCGGTGCCCTACACACACGTCAATGGCTGCGCACGCTCGCCTTCTCTTGGATGCAGGCGCACCTGCAAGACTTGGGCATCGGAGCGAATCAAGCGCTCGGGCAGATCGGCAAGCCGACCCTTGCGCGCGACCTGACCGAGATCTTCATGTGGTACCTCGAGCCGGCCCGGTTGGGCTGGCTCAGATCCCGTCAACTCGCCGCGAAGCGCACGGGCGAGCCGCTTCGATCCCCGACGCAACGCGAGATCGTACAGCTATTCGAGTCCCGCGCGGTGCGTGTTGCCGAGCGCGGACGCGAGATCACCGGCACGCTGCATCGCTGGCTCATCCACGAAACCTGAGAGGCTCGTCATGGCCGCCAACCGTCCTCAGCTCCATGTCCTTGCATACGACATCTCAATGGATCCGCGCCGGCTCGTCCAGGTCCACCGCACCGTGCGGCGATGGGGCTTTCCGCAGCAATATTCCGTGTTCTTGATCCCGGCAACACCATCCAAAATGCGCACTCTGCTTGCCGAGCTGGATTCCATCATCGACAAGAGGCTGGACGATATCCGCGTCTATCCGCTTCCCGCAAAAGTCGACATCGTTCAACTCGGCAGAGGCACCGGAACCGACCCTTCCGGTATCGACCTCTTCGGCGAACCCGCTCCAAATGCCGCGAAGTCCACCCTTGTCGTGTAGTGCCAAACGGGCTAAGGTCAAGCCGCCGAGCGCTGGAATCATGAGGCTTCGCGGTGGCGAACCCTCGCCCACGCTCAGCATCCGGGCGGTACGCAAACCATCTGAACAGAGGCGTGAACCGATGGGCAAAACTTCTGAGAGAACGCCAACTTTCGGGGAGCGGAAAATATACGCAACCCCCCTTGCAACATCCTGTAACAAAAACGGTTTCCGCGCCGTGGGGTTCGAATTTGAGACCCGTTCTAAAGGGGATTAAGACCCAGCCTTTAATTGGCACATAATAGGCTCCAAAGGTGTTCGAATTTGAGACCCGTTCTAAAGGGGATTAAGACGAGCCTCTGGGTCAAGTTTAGGTCCGCATTGCTGTTCGAATTTGAGACCCGTTCTAAAGGGGATTAAGACGTTGGAGGCGCAGCATG
>NZ_LN848257.1:420543-421252 GCF_001499735.1 Thiocapsa sp. KS1
CATGGTCGTTCGAATTTGAGACCCGTTCTAAAGGGGATTAAGACTTCAGAATTCCGGGAATTACCTCCTCCCCAACCGTTCGAATTTGAGACCCGTTCTAAAGGGGATTAAGACATCTTGATGCCCGCAGGAATGCGTGACGGTGGTCCGTTCGAATTTGAGACCCGTTCTAAAGGGGATTAAGACGAATTGTTAAAGATCCAGTCTACTGTCCCGAGATACGTTCGAATTTGAGACCCGTTCTAAAGGGGATTAAGACCCCCGAAATTTCCGCTCTCTGCAATGATCGCGTACGCGTTCGAATTTGAGACCCGTTCTAAAGGGGATTAAGACCGAGCGTGCTCTGGCATCTTAGCAGCACGCTCCGTTCGAATTTGAGACCCGTTCTAAAGGGGATTAAGACACCTCAATCACGGTCCTTCTCCTCTAGTCTGGATGTTCGAATTTGAGACCCGTTCTAAAAGGGGATTAAGACATAATCTCGCGTAGCTTCGGGACTCGTCAGGACTGTTCGAATTTGAGACCCGTTCTAAAGGGGATTAAGACATCAACCATCTTGGCCTCTTCGGCATAACTCAATGGTTCGAATTTGAGACCCGTTCTAAAGGGGATTAAGACGTACCGTTTACCCCCGACGATAACGTCGCCCTGCCGTTCGAATTTGAGACCCGTTCTAAAGGGGATTAAGACGGCGGACCGTTAATACGTT
>NZ_LN848257.1:421352-422284 GCF_001499735.1 Thiocapsa sp. KS1
TTCTAAAGGGGATTAAGACTACCATGGGGATACTGTGCCCCGCCCGACGGCGGGTTCGAATTTGAGACCCGTTCTAAAGGGGATTAAGACCCTCGCACGGCGCGGCGCGTGAGCCCTGTCCCCTGGTTCGAATTTGAGACCCGTTCTAAAGGGGATTAAGACGATACAGGTCGGCAGTGATGCTGCTGTCTTCGTTGTTCGAATTTGAGACCCGTTCTAAAGGGGATTAAGACTGCGCGCGACGCGCGCGAGTGCGTGGCGACGGCGCGTTCGAATTTGAGACCCGTTCTAAAGGGGATTAAGACCTCGGTGCCGATCTGCTCATGGACCCAGGCTGGAGTTCGAATTTGAGACCCGTTCTAAAGGGGATTAAGACGGCTGTGCAGCACTCGATGCGAATCGTGATCCCGGTTCGAATTTGAGACCCGTTCTAAAGGGGATTAAGACTACATCTTGCGATACTCCGCGATGATGGCCTTTTCGTTCGAATTTGAGACCCGTTCTAAAGGGGATTAAGACCTGGAGGCTGTGCAGGCGGACCTGAGTCTCGGGTCGTTCGAATTTGAGACCCGTTCTAAAGGGGATTAAGACGGACCTGAGTCTCGGGTCCGTACATCTCGGTGATGGTTCGAATTTGAGACCCGTTCTAAAGGGGATTAAGACCTTGATTGAAAACTTGGTCAAACATGGCAACCTCCGTTCGAATTTGAGACCCGTTCTAAAGGGGATTAAGACTCGGCGGACAGGTATTTTGCGCTCATTGATTGTCGTTCGAATTTGAGACCCGTTCTAAAGGGGATTAAGACGGCTGCCGCTGCATCCATGGTTGCGCGGTCCTGCCGTTCGAATTTGAGACCCGTTCTAAAGGGGATTAAGACGCAGCCGACCGACGGATCGTAGTCCGGCCGGGCTGTTCGAATTTGAGACCCGTT
>NZ_LN848257.1:422384-423431 GCF_001499735.1 Thiocapsa sp. KS1
CCTGATTACCAACGAGACTCAGCAGGCTCACGTTTTGAGCCACCGGCCGGCGCACACTGGCGCCGTATCCACCATCGCCGGGAGTCTGCACATGGCCAAGAACCCCATCCAGTTCCAGAAGGGTTTGAGTTTACATGCGTTTCTCGATCAGTACGGGACCGAGGAGCAGTGCGCCGACGCACTGTTCGGCTGGCGCTGGCCGGGGGGCTTCGTCTGCCCGGAGTGCGGGCATCCCGAGGATTTCGTCGCCCTGCACACGCGCGACCTGATGCAGTGCAGGCATTGCCACCACCAGGCCTCGCTGACCGCCGGGACGATCTTCGCCTACACCAAGCTGCCCCTGACCGTCTGGTTTCTCGCCATGTATCTGCTCACCCAGCAGAAAAACGCCATCTCCGCCCTCGAACTCAAGCGCCATCTCGGGGTGTCCTACCCCACGGCGTGGAGGATCAAGCACAAGCTCCTGCAGGTCATGCTCGAACGTGACGCCGATCGGCAATTGACCGGGGTGATCGAGATCGACGACGTCTACTGGGGCGGCGAGGTTCATGGCGAGACCCCCGGACGCGGCTCGCCCAACAAGACCCCCTTCGTCGCCGCGGTGGCCAAGAACCACGAGGGCCACCCGATCGCGCTGCGCATGAGCGTGGTCAAGGGGTTCCGCAAGACCGAGCTGGCGCACTGGGCCGCCAAATTCATCCACCCCGACAGTATCGTCGTCAGCGACGGCCTCGCCTGCTTTCGCGGGATCGCGGATGCCGGCATCGAGCACCAAGCCATGGTGACCGGCAGCGGCGCGGGCGGCGTCGAACTGCCCGAGCGCAAGTGGATCAACACTATCCTCGGCAACGTGAAAACCGCCATGAAAGGCACCTACCATAAGGCCGGCCCTCGCCATCTGCCGCGTTACCTCGCGGAGTTCTGCTATCGGTTCAATCGCCGCTTCGACCTGGCGGCCATGCTGCCGCGCCTCGGCGTTGCGGCCGCGCGGACCCCGCCCATGCCCGACCGCCTGCTCAAGTTGGCTGAGTCTCGTTGGTAATCAGG
>NZ_LN848257.1:423531-428805 GCF_001499735.1 Thiocapsa sp. KS1
ACGCATCATAGTCCGGTTCGAATTTGAGACCCGTTCTAAAGGGGATTAAGACAGTACCCTGCGCTCATCGTCTTTCCCCTTTATCTGCGTTCGAATTTGAGACCCGTTCTAAAGGGGATTAAGACGCTTCCTCGAACCCCTCGGCTTGGGTGTTTTCGTACAGTTCGAATTTGAGACCCGTTCTAAAGGGGATTAAGGTGATTTCCGGGAAAGGATCTCCCAACCCGCCCCGGGATAGACGACTTGCAGTCGTCCTCTTCAGCTGACCCGACGGCCCGAGAGCGTCGGGTGGAGCGCGACCCCGCCGGCACTCGGGACGCTTGGAAGAGGACGACTGCAAGTCGTCTATCCCGGGGGAGCGGCGCTTCACGCCGCTTGACGGCGTTGCTTCCGGCCGAACGGATGCGCAATGCACGATCGACGTGTCGATGCGCATTCAGACGTACCTCGGGCTCTTTCAGGTCGTGCGGGCATGCTCAGTCGGGATGCTGATTTCCGGAAATAGCCTAAGACTTGGCGAGAGCAAATTGACTTTGAGCGGGCGTCAGAGCTCGAATTTGCGAGCCGTTCTAAAGCAGATCAGGATACGGCTTGAGCAATTACCCTGCTGGTGGACTGCGCTGCGCTTGTCCACCCTACGGTGATGTGGGCGGGTTTAGGGGCAAGGCCGAGCGTCCGGATTCGAATGCGAGGTCGCCTCGTTGCGAACTTGGGTGATTTGCGGGAATAAGCACCCCGAATTCGCATACCGGGAAGACCTGAAGGGGCTATAGGCGGGAGTTAATTCGCAACTACGCGCCTTTCATTCCTTTCGGAGAAATCAATTATTGCCGTAGCTGCACTTGGCGGAGAGTGCCACGAGCCTGCGTGACAGCGCAGAGCGGTGTCATGCGCTCTCGGAGGTTTTGGCTGCGGGTGTATAAGGAGTCATTCCCCTAGGGACGAGCCTGGAAGTGTCGCGTCTATTTGTACGCAATGGCGAGGGCATCGCTCAATGGCGTTGCGGGCAGGCGATGTCGAGGATGGAAAGCCGCATGGTCGGTGCCGAAGCTGCTCATTAAAGCGGCCACGGCGCTGATGGGATCGGTAGGGTGGACGCGCGCCGAGCAAGCCACCGACGTCGGTGCGGGGTAGGGTGGACTTCGCTTTCGCTCGTCCACCCTACCGGGTGCTCTTATGAAGAAGGCTATCGGCGCGGGCATGACGCCGACACATCGGAGGTTGTCGACTGTTGGGTTGCTTGCGCTATCTGATCAATCTGGCGTTCTGGGCGCTCATCGCGTACATCGGTCTATTGGTCGCCATCGCCTTGATCCTCTGATGACGACTTGACGCGACCGCGGCTGAACGGACGCGGTCGCCATCACGCGGACATGAGCACCACGGCCGAGACGACGCCGAGGATCTCGATGTCGCCGTCGTGCAGGATCAGCGGATCCATGTCGGGATTGGCGGGCTGGAGGCGGATGCGGTCGGTCTCGGCGTAGAAGCGTTTGAGGGTGACGCGTTCGCCGTCGAGGCGTGCCACGACGGTTGCCCCGGTTTCGGCTGTAGGGCGGGGGTCGACGATGACGATGTCGCCGTCGTGGATGCCGTCTTCGACCATGGATTCACCGCGAACGCTCAAGGCGTAGGCCCCGGGGCGTGTCAGGTCCGTGGGGACGACGATGGTCTCGGGGTCTTCGAGATATTCGATCGGCGCTCCGGCGCTGACGCAGCCGAGCAGGGGCAGCTCCACTCCGGGGTCTTCGCTCGGGTTGCGCGGATCGAGCGCCGGATTCCAGGCGCGGTGCCGGCGTTTGTAGAGTCGTGAGTCGGCGTCATCCATCGAGGGTATCCGGGGCGGATTCTGCGTCTTGGCCGCTGCGCGGTCGCATCAGGCCGTCGCCGCGCCGGGCTCTCGGGCGAGGGCTTGGCGGATGCGCTCGAAGCGGCTGTCGAGGCCGGCGGAGCGTGGTGCGGGGCCGCAGAGATACCACTCTTTGAGGAGTCTGGCGCTGCCTTGCAGGGGATCCTCCTCGCCGTCGACCATGCGCTCGGTCAGACGTGCGACCTGGAACTCCAGGCGCTGCTGGGCAAGCTCGGGCGGGGTTTCGACGCCGGCGAGGATTTCGAGCTGGAGACAGAGCTGGCTCAAGCGCGCGGCGTTGGCGTCGTAGCGGCGGCGCAGCGCGGCGAGCTGCTCGGGGTCGCCTGCGGCGGCGAGCGCGGATGAGAAGCGCGCGGCAATGGCCCGTTGGATCTCGCTGTCTTGTTGCTCGGGTAGATCCGCCCAGGCCTGCTCGGCTGCTTCGGGGGCGAGCGGCGCGTCGGTTTTTCCGAGCAGTCCGAGCTCGAGGCGCTCGCACAGCTCGGCTTGACGTTGCAGCAGATCGAATGCGCCCCGGCGTTGTCGGTCCTCGCAGTCGCGCAGGTGCTGCCTGAGGGTCTCGCGGGTCTCGCGCCAGCGTTCGTTGAGTGCGCCTGCGTTCTGACGCGGGATCGGCAGGGACTGGGCGTCGTCCCAGCGCCGCTCGAGCTCGCGCAGCCCGGCGTGCAGTCGTTTTGGATCTTCCTCGGATTGGGCGAGGGCGAGTGCGTCGACGCAGATGGTCTCGCGGGTGGCGAGATGCTCCTTCATCTCGTTGACGTGGGCCTGATGCAAGGCAGCGCGACGCTCGAAGATGGCGTCGCACGCGGCGCGGAAGGTCAGCCAGAGCTTGTTCTCGTCCTTGTGGCGTGCCGGAACGGTGGTGTGCCACTCGCGTTGGAGTGCCTTGGTCTGCTCGATGGCGGCGTCGAGATCCGGCTCCTCGACCAAGGCTTCGACCTTGGCGATCAGCGCCTGCTTCATCGCCTGATTGCGTTTGCGCTCCCCGTCCAGGCGGCGATCGAGCTGTTTGAGCGCTTGGCGGAAGCGCCCTTCGAGCGCCTTGAAGTGGCGCGGGTCCACCGGGCCGATGGAGGCCCAGGTGTGGCGGGTCTCGCGCTCGGCGCGCAGGACGCGTTTCCAGTCGATGCGCTCCCAGTCGACCTTGGAGAGGAAGTCTTCGATCTGGTCGCAGACGGACTCGCGCGCTGCACGGTTGGCCTCGCGCTCGGCCGCCTGGGCGTCGAGGTAGGGGCGACAGCGCTCTTGGACGGCGTCGCACGCCTTGTGGAACCGCTCGGCGACGGCGGGGCCGGCGCGCGGCCCGGTCTTCTCCAGGCCCTTCCAATCAAGACGCATGGTGTGGAGTCGCTCGCTCAGGGCTTGCAGGGGCAGGTCGGCTTCGATGAGCTGCTCCATCTCCTCGCAGAGTCCGTCGCGATGCTGATCGGCACCCCAGCGCCGCCAGTGTTGAAGGTCGCGCAGGCGCGGCGCGAGCAGATGCAGCCGAGCCGCGATCTCTTCGGCGACGCCTTTGGGCAGGGCGCTCGCTTCCACCAAGTCCAGGCCGGCGCGCAGGCTTTGGAAGAGCGGGTCGGCCTTCTTCAGCTCGCCGTCGGCAAGGTGTTGCTCCAGCTCGGCGAGCTTCTCGGGAAGCTGCTTCAGGCGGTGCTCGGCGTTCTTGCGCTGGGTCTTGGCGCGCGACTCGACACGTTCGATGAGTCCGAGGAAGGCTTCGGTCTCGGCGGCTGCGGGGATCTCGGCGGCCAGGGCGCGCGCCTGCTCGACGAAGGTCTTGGTCGCGCGCAGATCGAGCGGCTTGGGCTCGTCGAGGAGCTTTTGCGCCTTGCTGCTTGATTTGTGCATTTGGGAGAAGCGCTTGCGCTGATCTCCGAGCGACGCGCGTGCGGCATCGGCTGCCTCCATGAGCGCACGGTAGCGCTGGTCGAGGGGCTTCTGGCGTTGCGGCGGGAGGGCATCGAGGGCGTCCCAGGCGGCGGAGACGCGCTCGCACAGGGCGCGAATCTCCGGCTCGGTGGTCAGCGCCGGTGCCTCGGACAGGGTGTCGAGGAGGGCGATGCGCTCGGCGTGCAACGAGTCGTGCGCCTCTTCGGCGGCGACTCGGGCGGCGGTCTCGCGGGCATGACCGCCGTAGGCCTGGATGAAGCGCTCCCGTGCGCCTTCGTAGCGCGTGCGCCCGTCGGGCTCGACCTCATCCCGGATCTCGGCCCATTGACGGTCGAGATGATCGAGGATGGCGCGATCCTGGGTCCACTGCTCGAGCCGACCGAGACGCTCGGCCTTCTGGCAGAGCTCTTCGCAGAGTGCGCGTACGCGCAGCGGGCGCTCTTCGCGCTCGGCGATCAGGCGCAGCTTCTCGCGTGCGCTGCGGTAGACGTTCTTGTCACGCTTGCCGATCTGACGCACGACCTGCTCGAGTGCGTCCTTGGTCTGGATGCGCTCCACGGCGGCGCCGCGGTTGGCCGCGAGCGGATCCTGGACCGCGCAGAGTGCGAGCACCTCGGGAGACTGGACACGTTCGATCGCGGCGCGACGGACCTCGGGGGCGAGCCCCTGGACGGCGACCTGCTCGATGATGCGCGCATCGTCGATCAGCGACAGCTCAGCGATGCGTGCGTCCACGCCGGCCTCGACGGGGCCGAGATCCGCGGGCTGGGTCCCGCACAGGAGATGTCGATAGCGCGCGGCGGCGATCTCGCGCACGCCGGCGTCCGTGTCGTCCGCGAGGATCAGGCGAAGCTGTGACAGCCCGACGAGCCGGCGCGTTGCCTCGCGTCGTACCGCGGGGTCTTCGTGAGTACGGGCGCGTTCAGCCAGAAGCTCCTGGTCTTCTTCCTTGCTCGTATCTGGTCGTTTTTTCTTGAGAAAGCGCTCGAATAGCATTTGATACCCGCCAACCGTTGCTCACGGACCGGCCATTGTACTCAGAAATGCGGTCGAGCGGCCCGGCGACTGCGGCTTGCCGCCGATCGGTCGAGGTCGGCGCCCGGCTTGGTGTGCGGAAAGGCTCGTGCGGAGCTGCGGAGAATGCGGAGAACCGAAGAGATGGTCTTGGCGCAGTGCTGTCGGCGCGGGGGATTCTCGAAACCGATCGGTTTCGAGGCGAGCGGATCAGCGGCGTGCCTGGGCCAGGACGGCGCAGAGTCGGGTGTCCTCCGCAGGCATCGCAATCCCGGCTTCCGCTGCGACGAGCCGAAGTACCGGGATGAAGGGCGATCCCGCGGCGGTCTCGACCTTGGTTTCGAAACAGGACTCGTAGGCGTCCGCGATGCGCCGAGCCAGCCGGCGGGCTGTCTCGCCGAGCTTGTCATCGCTCGGAGAGGGCTCGGCCGACGCGGGAGCGAGCGCCGGTGTCGACGCGGGTGCCGTGTCGAGCAGGGCGAAAGCGGCCTCCGCGATGCGCG
>NZ_LN848257.1:428905-447792 GCF_001499735.1 Thiocapsa sp. KS1
CGATGCCGTACTCGACGGCGGCGGCGAACAGCTCGCGACTTTCAGGGTCGCCGACGGCGTGATCGGTCAGACATTCCAACAGGGCGGCTCGCCCGGTCTCGGAGAGTCGGTAGGGTTCGAGAAAGTGGGCCTTCTTGGTGCGCTTGAGTGCGTTCTGCGGTGGCGGATCGGCCAAATCAGCCTGATCCGACGGGTCGCCATCCCGGTTGCGGATCCGGCGACTGCGCGGCGGACTGCCCTGATGACCCGGTGTCGGCGTCGGGATGCCTGATTTACGCATGATGCCGTTCCTTCGCGGGCGGCTGCCCGATGGCGGATGCTTCTCGATGAACGCTTATTCGCGAACGAATGGGTTGGTGCGTCGCTCCGCGCCCAGGGTCGACATGGGGCCGTGCCCGGGGATGAAGCGGACGTCGTCTCCGAGCGGAAACAGGCGCTCCCGGATGGAGGCGAGGAGCTGGCTGTGGTTCCCGCGCGGGAAGTCCGTGCGCCCGATCGAGCCTTTGAAAAGGACGTCGCCGACCTGGGCGAGCTTGTCCTTTGCGTCGAAGAAGACCAGGTGGCCCGGGGTATGGCCGGGGCAATGCAGGACATCGAGGGTCTCCTCGCCGACCGCAATGCGCTCGCCCGCCCGCAGCCAGCGATCGGGCTCGAATGCGGTCACGGGTGGAAAACCGAACATCTCGCATTGCTCGGGCAGGGCATTGAGCCAGAAGGCATCGTCGGCATGGGGGCCCCAGATCGGGATGCCGAGTCGGCGCGAGACCTCGGCGCCGGCACCGACGTGGTCGAGGTGGCCGTGGGTGAGCAGCACATACTCGGGTTTAAGCTCGAGTGTCTCGACCTGCTCGAGAATGCGCTCGGCCTCGCCGCCCGGATCGACGATGACGGCGGCGCGGCTACGCTCGCACCACAGGAGCGTGGTGTTTTGCTGAAAGGCGGTGACGGGGATGATTCGGAATTGCACGGGGGGCTTGATGACGCGGTCGGGGCTGGAGATCCGCGCATGGTTTCATCTGGTGTCCGGGTTGTCCAGGGCTCGATAGCGCTGCTCGGCCGGACGCCGACGCCCGAGCTGTCGGGCGATGTGTGCGGGCGACTTGCCGCTCGCGGACGATGAGGTCTTGCGGGTCGGGTTGCCGGCGCCAAGCCGGGTCCGGTTCTAGAGAACCAAAGTCGGCAACCCGGCCTGCCCTCAGGAACGCAGGATGCCGTAGAGCGTGTCCTTCAGGACCAGGCGCTGCTTTTTGAGCTCCTCGATGGTCTCGTCGGCGACCGGCGTTCCCAATTCCTCGAGATCGCGCACGCGGGCATCGAGTGCGTCGTAGTCGTCCATCAGCTGCGCGAACTCGGCATTGTGCGAGCGCAGTGTTGCGATCTTCTCTTCGAGATTCGGGAACTCGTGAAGGAGGTCGTGTGATTCACCAAGCATTGTGTCCATTCCTCAAGATAAAGTGCTGTGGCCCTCGCTGGGGTTGCGCCGGCGCTCATGTGGTCCGGGCTCAGCGGTCATCCCGGCGCGTCGCCCGAAAATGATACCGCAGCGTCACGGGTCGGACATAGCCCGGTCACGCTGAACGGTCTGCCTGTCTTGCGCTGCTACTTGGTATTGGCATCCAGGTGCTTGACGACCTCCGCCGTGAGATCGAGCGTTGTGTCGACGTAGAGGAGCCCGGACATCCCGGCCTCGACCACCATGCCGACCTTGTTCTTCTTGGCGACGGCGGTGATGGAGTCGCGCGCCGGGCCGATGATCTCGCGGCTTTTCGACTGCTGGACCTTCATGATCTCCTGTTGAATCGCGTTTGCCTTCTCTTGGAAGGCCGCTATGCGCTTCTGAACCTCGGCCTCCTTCTTGCTGACCTGGTCGGCGCTCATCAGGGGTGCGTCGCGCTCGAGGCCCTGCTGGAGTTTGCGGATTTCCTGCTCTTCGGCGGCCATCTCCTCGCCGCGCGGACCGAACTCGGCGCGCAGCTGCTCCTGAAGGCTCTTGCCCAGTTTGCTTTCCTCGAGGACCTTTTGCATGTCGACATAGCCCAGCACGCCGGCCGCCAACGCGTGGGTCGGCACGATGATGGACAGAAGAAGCGCGACAACGAGGGCAAAACGGGACATGAGCGGAACTCCGAGGATCGATGGATTGGGTGAGAAATACGCGGGCCGAGAGCATCCGGCGGCCAGGCCGAATGCGGAACGGCGAGCGCGGGCGATTCTAACCCCGCTTTCGACCAGGGGGAATCGAGTCGCATGCTTGCGTCGCGGGCGCGCCTGTCGGATCCTGTTCGCCGAGTCGGGTATTCGCGGTTCCGCCCGCGGCTTGCCGACGTGTGCCGACTCGGCTGTCGTCGCCCCCTTTTTCGGAGATTCACACCGTGGGCAACTCGTTGCAGGACCAATTGCTCAAGGCCGGCTTGGTCGACGAGCAGAAGCTCAAACAAGCGCGCACCTCGAAGCATAAGAAGACGAAGCAGCACGCGGGCCCGCGCAGCACCGCCGTCGACAACGAGGCCCGGCAAGCCGCCGAGCGGGCGCGTCGCGAGAAGCTCGAGCGCGACCGCGAGCTCAATCGCAAGCGCCAGGAGGAGGCCGCGTTGCGCGCCGCCGAGAACGAGATCCGTCAGCTCGTGCACACCCACCGGGTGGTGCGCGATCGCGGCGATTTGGCGTTCAACTTCACCGACGGTACCACCCTCAAGCGGATCTACGTCAACAAAGAGCAACATGCCAAGCTGGTCGCCGGCAGCCTGGCCGTCGTCCGTCAAGATGCCTTCTACGAAGTCGTGCCCGCCGAGATCGCCGTCAGGGTGGGTGCGCGCGATGCGAGTCTGGTCCTGGTGCACAACACGCCGGCCCAAGCGCAGGACGCGGACGACCCCTATGCGGACTACCAGGTCCCCGACGACCTCATGTGGTGAGTCGCCCCCCGGTCCATGCAGCCTGCGCCCGGGCCGATTCCCCCGACGGCTCCGATCCCGAGTCGCAACCACCACGAGGAGCGCACGGATGTCCGATCTTTCCAACCTGAAGCTCGCCGTCCTCATCGATGCGGACAATGCGCAGGCCAGCATCGTCGAAGGCCTGCTGGCGGAGGTCGCCAAATACGGCACCGCCCACGTCAAACGCATCTACGGCGATTGGACCCTGCCCAACCTGGGGTCCTGGAAGGAGACGCTGCTGCGTCACTCGATCCAGCCGATGCAGCAGTTTCGTTATACCAAAGGCAAGAATGCGACCGACGGGGCCATGATGATCGATGCCATGGACCTCCTGTACTCGCGCAACTTCGACGGCTTCTGCATCGTTTCGAGCGACAGCGACTTCACGCGACTGGCCTCGCGTCTGCGCGAATCCGGCATGACCGTCTACGGCTTCGGCGAGCAGAAGACGCCCGAGCCCTTCGTCGCGGCCTGCGATAAGTTCGTCTTTACCGAGGTGCTGCGCGAGGGTGCGTCCGGGGATTCGACAACCCGCAAGAGCGGCAAGGATCTGCAACGCGATGCCAGATTGGTCAACCTGCTGCGTGCCGCCTTGGACGGTGCCGCCGACGATACGGGTTGGGCCGGACTCGGCGCCGTCGGCTCGGCGATCGCCAAACGCAGCCCCGAGTTCGATTCGCGCAATTACGGCTATGCCAAGCTCAGTGGCCTGCTCAAGGCGATCCAGCTCTTCGATATCGAGGAGCGACAGGTCGGGCGTGGTCCGCACAAGGCGTTGTTCGTGCGGGATCAGAAGTCGGCGGCTTAAACCGCGTCCGGTGTCGTATGCGGGGGCTGCGGGTTGCTCTGCGTCATGCGCATCTGTCGGTGTCGGAGGGGACGCGGTTTAAGGAAGTGATTTTTTGATCATCGATACGCACTGTCATTTGGATGTTGCCGAGTTCGACGCCGATCGAGGCGCGGTGCTGGCGCGAGCGCGTACTGCCGGTGTGGCCGGTATCGTGATTCCGGCGATCCACGCGGCGGGTTGGGACGGTCTGCTCGGGCTCTGTGCCTCGGCGGACGATCTGTATCCGGCGCTGGGTCTGCATCCGGTCTATCTCGACCGACACCATGACTCGGATCTCCGCGGACTGGAGCGGGCGATCGCCGAGCATCCTGTGCTCGCGGTCGGCGAGATCGGTCTGGATTATTACCTGCCCGAGCTGGATCGGGCGGGTCAGCAGGCGCTCTTCGAGGCTCAGTTGTCGATCGCCAAGTCGGCGGATCTGCCGGTGCTTCTGCATGTACGCAAGGCCCATGACGATGTCTTGGCGATCCTGCGACGGATCCGCGTCAAGGGCGGTATCGCGCATGCCTTCAACGGCAGTATCCAGCAGGCGCAGCAGTATCTGGATCTCGGCTTTCGGCTCGGTTTCGGGGGGATGGTGACCTTTACCCGCTCCTCGCGGCTGCGCCGTCTGGCCGCCGAGCTGCCGGGCGAGGCCATCGTGCTCGAGACCGATGCGCCGGACATGACGGTCGCGGCTCATCGGGGCGAGCGCAACAGCCCCGAGTATCTTCCCGACGTCCTGCAGGCGCTGGCCGAGATCAGAGGCGAGGAACCCGGCGAGCTGGCGGGGCTGACGACGGCCAATGCCCGCGCGGTCTTGCGGATCGCTGTCGCGAATGAGGGGCGAAGCCGGTATTGAGTATGATGCCCCATCTTTAAACCGGTTATTTCGAGGAGCGCAGTCCGTGCCGCATGTTGTCTCCGCTGGTCGTCGGGCGCTGGTTCGTTTTTTTCCGTTTCTCTCCTGGATCGGCGAGCTTCGCCATCCGCACACGCTTCGGGCCGACCTGATCGCCGGGATCACGGTGGCCTTGGTCCTGGTGCCTCAGTCGATGGCCTACGCGCAGCTCGCCGGGTTGCCTGTGCAGTACGGTCTCTATGCGGCCTTTCTGCCGCCGATCGTGGCGGCGCTGTTCGGCTCCTCGCGGCAGCTCTCGACCGGACCGGTCGCGGTGGTCTCCCTGATGACGGCGGCGGCGATCGGGCCCTTGGTCGCCACGAATCCAGAGGGATACGTCGCCTATGCGGTCATGCTGGCCTTGATGGTCGGGCTCTTCCAGTTGTTGCTCGGGTTGCTTCGACTCGGTGTGCTCGTGGACTTTTTGTCGCACCCGGTCGTGGTCGGCTTTACCAACGCCGGTGCGCTGATCATCGCCACCTCACAAATCGGCAAGCTCTTCGGGGTCGGCGTGCCGGGCTTCGAGCATCACTACGAGACCGTGTGGTACACCGCCCGAGCGGTGTTGACGCAGACCCATCTCCCGACGCTCGGGATGGGCCTGTTGGCCTTTGCGCTCATGTTCGGATTGCGCAGGGTTTCGCCGAAAATCCCCTCCGTCTTGATCGCCGTCGTCGTAACGACGCTGTTGGCCTATTTCACGGGTTTCCAGGAGGCCGGCGGACGGGTGGTCGGCGCGATCCCGGTCGGGTTGCCCGCGTTCTCGCTGCCGTCGCTGGATTGGGCGGTCATGGTCAACCTCGTCACGGCGACGGTGACCATCTCCTTGATCGGCTTCATGGAGGCCATGTCCATTGCCAAGGCGATGGCGGCCCGCAGCCGCCAGCGTCTGGATGCCAATCAGGAGCTGGTGGGGCAGGGTCTGTCCAATCTCGTTTCAGGCGCCTTCTCGGGCTATCCGGTGTCCGGCTCCTTCTCGCGCTCGGCGGTCAACATCAACGCCGGGGCGATCACGGCGTTCTCCTCCGTGATCACCGGGCTGGCGGTCGCCGTTGCGCTGATGTGGTTGACGCCCTTGCTCTATCACCTGCCGCAGGCGACCTTGGCCGCGGTCATCATCCTGGCGGTCGTCAACCTCTTCAAGATCGAGCCCGTCATCCATGCCTGGCAGGCCGAGCCCACAGACGGCGTGGTTGCCGTGGTGACCTTCGGGCTGACCCTTCTGTTTGCCCCGCATCTCGACCAGGGCATCCTGGCCGGTGTCGGCCTCTCGCTGGTCCTCTTTTTGTTCCGGACCATGCGCCCGCGGTTTGCGGTCCTGTCGCGGTACGAGGACGGCACCATGCGCGACATCGCAGTGCATAATCTGCCGACCAGTCCGAAGATCTCGGTGGTTCGGTTCGACGGCTCGCTGTATTTCGCCAACGCCGGCTATTTCGAGACCCGGGTCTTGGCGGTGGTGGCCGACAACCCGGAGCTCGAGTACATCATCATCGACGGGCAGGGGATCAACCAGCTCGATGCGACCGGCGAGGAGGTTCTGCACCACTTGGCCGAGCGGCTCCGGGCCCAGGGGATCGAGATCCTGGTGGCGCGGATGAAGAAGCAGTTCATGGACACGATTCGACGCACCGGCCTGATTCGCATCATCGGCGAAGATCACTTCTTCTCGCGCGTGACCTACGCCTTGCAGTACGCCTGGGACCAGCTCGGCGAGCGCTACGACCGAACGACCTGCCCCTTGCGCAGTTCAGCCGGTTGAGGGTTCTTGAAGTCGGGCGCGGAGTGACCTGAGTCGCTCATGCACCCGGCCATGTCGCTGCTCGGAGCGTGTGGACCAATACAGTAGGGTGGACGAGCGGAAGCGAAGTCCACCCTACTGTCCTCACCGCTCACCGCTTAAGCCATTCCGGCAGCCATCGTCTGCTGTGCTTTGACGACCTCGTAGGCCGCCAGCGCCGCCTCCCGCGATGCCTTGAGATCCACGATCGGGGCCGGGTAGTCGCGCCCGATCCGGACGCCGGCGTGATCGAGCAGGACGGCAGGCGCGGCCCAAGGTTGATGGATGTACTTCTCGGGCAGCCGGGCGAGCTCCGGACACCAGCGTCGAACATAGGCCCCGCTCTTGTCGAAGCGCTCTCCCTGCAGGACCGGGTTGAAGATGCGGAAATAGGGTGCGGCGTCTGCGCCGCAGCCGGCGCTCCACTGCCAGCCGAGGCTGTTGGCGGCGAGATCCGCGTCGACCAGGGTGTCCCAGAACCAGCGTGCGCCGGCCTGCCAGGGCAGGCGCAGGTTCTTGGTCAGGAAGGAGGCGACGACCATGCGCACCCGATTGTGCATCCAGCCGGTGTGCCAGAGCTGACGCATGCCGGCATCGACCAGCGGGATGCCGGTCTCGCCGCGCTGCCAGGCCCGCAGCATGCGATCGGCATCGACTTCGCGCCAGGGCAGGGCCGCAAAGCGCCGATCCAGCGGCTCGTCGGTGGTGTGGGGGTAGTGATAGATCAGATGGTGGGCAAACTCGCGCCAGCCGATCTCGCGCACGAAGGGCTCGACCGGGTCCGAGGTCGGGTCGCCCCAACGCTCTTTGACCATGGCGAGGATCCGACGCGGGCCGACCTCGCCGAAGTGCAGGTGCGGCGAGAGCTTCGATGTCCCGGCTTGGGCCGGCAGGTCGCGCTCGCCGGCGTAGCCCTGGATTCGGTCCTGCACGAAGGTGCGTGCCTGCTCCAGTGCGGCGGTCTCGCCGGGTGTCCAGGCTTCGCCTAATCCCATGTCCCAGGGGATGCTCGGCAGCAGGCCGAGGCTTTCGAGGGGCAGCGAGACGAGAGACTCCGGAGGCGGCGGCAAGGCCGCCGGAGCGGGCAGGGGGGGTACCTCGGAAAGCCGAGCGGTGCAGCGACGCCAAAATGCGGTGAAGACCCGGTAGGGCTCGCCGTTTCCGGTGGCGATCTCCCAAGGCTCGAACAGAACGGACGCGTTGTGACTGTCCACCCTCAGGCCATCGGCCCGCAGGGCTTGCTTGATCCGTCCGTCGCGTTCGCGTGTCGTCGGATCGTAGAGGCGATTCCAGTGGATCCGGGTGGCGCCGGTCGCCGCGACGATGCGCCGCAGCTCGGCCAGGCTGTCCCCGCGTGCGATCAGGAGTCCGGTGCCCCGGGCCTTCAGGGCTTGATCCAGGCTCGACAGACTGCCGTGCAGCCACCACCGACTTGCCGCACCGGGCGCCCAAGGCGCCTCGGCGTCGGGATCGTGGATATAGACGGGCACGAGCCTGTCGCAGTCGTCCAAAGCCGCGTGGAGCGCCGGATTGTCGTCGAGACGCAGGTCGCGACGGAGCCAGAGGATGACGGTGCTCGGCATGGAGGGGTCCGGTCTCGGGTCGATTTGGATCGGGTTGCGGGATGCTTCGGGAGCCAGCCGCCGGGTGTCTCGTTTGCAGTCGGAGCGACCGCCGGACGTGTCGGGCCTCGCCCTCACCCTGGCTCGGCCCGGGCTTCTTCATTAACCCGGCCAGGTCGCCGCAGGGTGAATAAGCACCGTAGGGTGGAAAGGCGCCGGGTGGACAAGCGCAGCGCAGTCCACCAGCGCCGTCGCTGGATTCGGTGGACTTCGCTCGCGCTCGTCCACCCTACGGCCGGGATTTCGTGCAAGGGCGAGCCCGAAAGACAAACGCGCATATCGAGCCGGACGCGGTTCAGTCCGAGAAGACCTCGTCGAGGAACCCCTGCATCAGTGTCCAGGACCGCGTATCGGCCTTGGGGTCGTAGGCGAGTGCATCCATGCCGTAGTCGGCAGCGTCGGGGTTGGTGAATCCGTGGCGTGCGCCCGAGTAGACGATCATCTGCCAGTCCGCCCCGGCGGCGTCGAGCCCCTCTTTGAAGGCGGCGATGCGCTCGGGTGGAACGAAGCTGTCGGCCTCGCCGTGGGCGATCAGGATGCTGGGCTTGATGGTGCCGGGCTGCACATTGCTCGCCGGGGGCAGGGAGCCGTGAAAGCTGGCGACGCCGTCCAGATCCGCCCCGCCGTAGGCCATCTGCATCACGGTGGCACCGCCGAAGCAGTAGC
Organism: Thiocapsa sp. KS1; assembly: GCF_001499735.1. Taxonomy (GTDB): domain Bacteria; phylum Pseudomonadota; class Gammaproteobacteria; order Chromatiales; family Chromatiaceae; genus Thiocapsa. Next base: position 437,640 of record NZ_LN848257.1, read on the forward strand.
CGATGGCGGCGAGCTTCTCGGTATCGACCCGCTCGCTGGCTTTGAGGGTCTCCAGTCCGGCCATGGCGCGCTTCTGCCAGGCCGCTTGATTGGCGGTGATCTGCTGCATCCAGCCCTGGGCGTCGGGCGCATGCTCGGTCACCTTGTTGTCGCCGTACATGTCGGCGGCGAAGGCGACATAGCCGAGCTCGGCGAGCATCTCGGCGCGTTTCTTCGCATAGTCGTTGAGCCCCCACCACTCATGGATGACGAGCACGCCGGGGCGCTTGCCCTCGATCGCATCGTCGTAGCTCAGATATCCGGTCAACAGGGTGTCGCCGTCGCGGTATTCGACGCGCTCGGTCTGGACGGCAGCACCCGCGACAAGAGGGGCGCAGAGGAGCAACGCGGCCATGGAGGTCGATGGTCTTCTCATGATGTCTCCGATCCGGTGGTTGACTGTGCTTCGGGAAAGGTCACGGGCGGCTGCCGCGGGCCGGGAGGACCCGCGACAACCGCCGTGCTCGAAAGGTCAGGTCGGTCGGTCCGGATGACAACCCGGGCGTTGCCCGCCCGGGATGATGCGGCCGGGGCGTGATCGGCATTGCGGCTTGGGCAGGACCTCTCTATCCTAATGCTGCAATGCAACAGGCTCTTGCGACGCCCCGCCCGATCCCGATCCATTTAGCCGCGTGGGCATCACCCGTGCCCGATCAGCTCGTCGACGTGCGTACTGACGCTGCGCCCGAGGGCCGAGAGGCTGTAGCCGCCTTCCAGGCAGGACACGACGCGATCCTTGGCATGCCGGCGTGCCAGCAGATGGAGCTCCCGGGTGATCCAGGCATAATCGGGCTCGCGCAGATTGAAATGCGCCATGTCGTCCTCGGCGTGGCCGTCGAACCCCGCGGAGATCATGATCAGCTGAGGCGCGAAGGCATCGAGCTTGGGCAGCCAGGCGGCCTCGACAGCGGCCCGAAAGGCGGCCCCGTCGGTCAGCTTGGGCAGCGGCAGGTTGAGGATGTTCGGCGCATCGGTATCGGCGCCGCAGCCGGGATAGAAGGGGTGCTGGAAGCTCGAGCAGAAGAGCACGCGCTTGTCGCCGCTGAAGATCTCCTCGGTGCCGTTGCCGTGGTGGACGTCGAAATCGACGATGGCGATCCGCTCGATGCCGTGCTCGGTCATCGCATGTGCGGCGCCGACGGCGACGTTGTTGAAGAGACAAAAGCCTCCGGCCGAGCGCCGTCCGGCATGATGGCCGGGCGGGCGTACGCAACAAAAGGCGGCGTGATGTTTTTCGCTCATCACCAGGTCGACCCCGAGGATGGCGCCGCCGGCCGCGTGCAGGGCAGCGGGCAGGGTGTGGCTGTTCATGGCGGTATCGCCGTCGACCCAGACCAGGACGTCGTCGACCTCCGGGGAGGCGTCGATCAGCCCTTGGACATAGTCCGCGTCGTGCACGCGGGTCAGCTGCTCCACGCTCGCCGCGGGTGCGTCGTAGTGAGTCACGAGCATCTCCATCCCCGAGGCGATCATGCGATCCTGGATGGCGTACAGACGCTCCGGACATTCGGGGTGGTGCGCGCCCATCTTGTGCTGCTGACAAGACGGATGAGAGACGAAGGCGAGGTTCATGCAAAGGTCCTCAAGGCATTGATCGCGCGCGGGAGACCAATGGTACCCGGGCAATTCTCGTTGTCGGTCGGCGCGCGGTCGCGCCCATGTCGAATCCCTGAATCCTATCTTTATCATTTTCGAAACGCGTCTACGCCGACACCTGCGGATGCATCCGAGGCCGATCCGATGCAGCACTTAGGCATGTTGCGCCCGACGCGTTTCGAACGGGTTTTAGCTTAATCCTTTTTATTGCCCGGGAGGGCAATTCCATGCGCGTATCCGATATCGAGCAACTCTTCACGCCTTCCGCCGTCGCGGTCTTCGGTGCCAGCGACAGCGAGGGGTCAATCGGCGGCATGGTCTTTCGTAACCTGTTGGCCGGCGGATTCAAAGGCAATGCCTATGCGATCAACCCCAAGTACCAGGAGGTGGCGGGCGAGCCGTGCTATCGCGACCTGAGCCAGCTCGACAAGCATGTCGATCTGGCCTTGATCGCCGCGCCGGCCGATCGGGTCCCGGGGATCCTGGATCAGTGCGGCGGTTACGGCGTGAAGGTGGCGGTGGTGCACTCCGCCGGCTTCGGCGAATACGGCGAGCGCGGGATTACGCTCCAGGAAAAGATGGTCGAGGCGGCGCGTACCAACCGCATCCGCGTCCTCGGGCCCAACTGCATCGGAGCGATGCGCCCGCAGCACGGTCTGAATGCCAGCGTGGGTCAGGACCTTCCGCGGCGCGGCAACGTCGCGTTGGTGTCGCAATCCGGTGCCATCTGCACCGCCATGATCGATTGGTCGGAGCGCCGACGCATCGGCTTCTCCGCGATGGTCTCGCTGGGGGCGGCCGCTGATGTCGACTTCGGGGATGTCCTCGACTATCTCGCCCTGGACAGCCAGACGCAATGCATCCTGCTCTACGTGGAAGGGATCCGCAACGCACGTCACTTCATGAGCGGGCTGCGCGCGGCGGCGCGGTTGAAACCCGTGGTCGTGGTCAAGGCAGGTCGGCATCCGGCAGGGACCCGTGCGGTGAAGTCGCACACGGGTGCCTATGTCGGCTCGGCGGACGTGTTCCGCGCCGTGACCGAGCGTGCGGGTGTGGTGCAGGTCTCGAACCTGGATCAGTTGTTCGCGGCCGCCCAGGTCTTCGGGACACGTCGGCGCCTGACGGGCGACCGCATCGCCGTCATCACCAATGGCGGCGGACCGGGCGTGCTGGCTGCGGATCGCATCGTGGAGCTCGGGCTGTCGTTGGCTCAGATCAGCGACACGACGCGTCAGACGCTCGAGAAGGCGTTGCCGGATCATTGGTCTCACGGCAACCCGATCGACATCATCGGCGACGCACCTCCCGAGCGCTATCGGCTCGCGTTGGAAGCCTGTCTGGCCGATCCGGAGGTCGACGGGGTGCTCTGTATCCTGGCGCCGCTGGTCTTCGGCGATCCGGTGGCCACTGCCGAGGAGGTCATCGCGGCGGCCAAGGACAGCCGCAAGCCGGTGCTCGCCTGCTGGATGGGCGGGAAGCGTGTCGCCGAGGCCCAGGAGCTGCTGGCCGAGCATGACGTGCCCCATTTCGACAGCCCGGAGGTGGCAATCGACGCCTTCTCGTTCCTCGCCACCCACCAGCGCAACCAAAAGCTGCTGATGCAGTCGCCGGGGCCGCTCTCTCAGGAGGACGCGCCGGACGTGGAAGGCGCGCGTCTCATCATCGAGGGCGTCATGGCCGAGGGGCGCAAGGTCCTGGGGACGGTCGAGGCCAAGGCGATCCTGTCGGCCTTCCGCATCCCGACGACGCAGGCGGTGCTGACCCGCACACCCAACGAAGCGCTGATGGCTGCGGAGGCGTTGGGCTTTCCGGTGGTGATGAAGATCAACTCGCCCGATCTGGAGCACAAGTCCGATGTCGACGGGGTGCGTCTGAATATCGACGACGCCCAATCGGTGCGCCGCACCTTCACCGAGATCGTCGAGCGCGCCAAGCGGCTGCGCCCGGATGCGCGCATGGAAGGCATCACCGTCGAGCACATGGCCTCCACGCGTGCCGCGCGCGAGCTGATGATCGGCGTGACTCGCGACCGGATCTTCGGCCCCGTGATCAGCTTCGGTGCCGGGGGTACCAAGGTCGAGGTTCTCGAGGACCGCGCGCTCGGTCTGCCCCCGCTCAACGCCTTCATCATCCAGACGATGATCGACCATACGCGAATCGTCCGTCTGATGGGCGCCTTTCAGCACATGCCGCCGATGAATCGCGTGGCCTTGGCGAAGATCCTTCAGCGTGTGTCGGAGATGGTCTGCGAGCTTCCCGAGATCATCTCGATGGACATCAACCCGCTCATCGGCAACGACAAGGAGGTGGTCGCCGTGGATGCGCGCATCAAGGTCGACTATCGGCCGCCTCAGCAGACGACCTACGGGCACATGGCGATCCACCCCTATCCGAGCCACTTGATCGAGCGTGTTCAGTTGCCGGACGGCAAGGATCTGGTGATCCGACCGATTCGGCCCGAGGATGCCGAGATGGAGCAAGAGTTTGTTCGAAGCCTCTCGGAGCAGACCAAATATTTCAGGTTCATGCAGGCGATCAAGGAGCTGACGCCCGAGATGTTGGTGCGGTTTACCCAGATCGACTACGACCGCGAGATGGCTCTGATCGGTGTGGTCGAGTACGACGGGTCCGATGTCCAGGTCGGGGTGGCACGTTATATGGCCCGCCCTGGCGGTGAGGCATGCGAGTTTGCGATCGTGGTGTCCGACACCTGGCGCAACCTCGGAATCGGGGCGAGGCTCATGCGGTCGTTGATGCAAAACGCACGCTTACGCGGTTTTCGTGTCATGGACGGCGAGGTTCTGAGTGCAAACAGTCGGATGCTCGCTTTGATGAAGTCGCTCGGGTTCCGCATCGAGAGCGACCCGCAGGACATGGCGGTCAAGTGGGTGACCAAAGTGCTTTAAACCGCACCCGGCACGGTATGCGTGGTTTCGAGTGGATAGCGAGTCGGGCATTCATCTGTGAGGTTGGCGTCGACGCGGTTTAAAATTTCAAATGAAAACCGTGTCTTGAGCGCTCTAGCCGAACGGTTTCTCCAGCGTTTCGCGGAGCTTGTGCCAGAGCACGATGGAGGCGAGTACCAAGGTGATCGCGTTCGCGGCGATCACGGGCCAAGAGCCGATCAGTAGACCGTAAAGACCCCAGAGCGCGACACCTGCGCTGAAGAGTGCATACATCCAGAGCGAGATGGCCCGCGTGTCACGGGTGCGCAAGGTGCGCACCACCTGGGGCACGAAGGACACGGTGGTGAGTGCCGCCGCAGCAAAACCGATGCTCTCGACCCACAGAGTCACTGCGACGGACTCTTGGGCATGGCCCACGCGCGCCCGGTGTCCACCTGGCCCGCAAGCGGAAAATCGACCTCGCATAAGCCGAGAAACGGAAATGGCATTGCTCATTTTCTCGTTGCTTTTATTATTCATTTAAACCGCGTCGCACCGAGCTTCATTGGTTCGTACCACGCCGGATTCGCTCCAATCCAGTCAGGCTGCTCCGAACGCGGTTTAAGTGCTGACCTTGAGCTTCTGTCCCGGGCGGATATTGTTGTCGTCGGGGCGCATCTTGTTCAGCTTGCGCAGCTCGGCGACGGTAAGTCCGTTCTGGACCGCGACCCGATAGAGCGTCTCCTGCGGTTTGACGACATGGTAGCGCGCGGCAGTGGTCGACTTCTTTGCCGTCTGTTCGGTAGGCGCCTTCGCAACCTGCTGCTTGCCGGATGCCTTTGCCGCCTCTTTGGGGGCTACCTTCGCCACCTGCCGTGTCGTCGACGCCGCCGCCGTGGGTGCCGGTTTGGCGCTCTGACGTCCGACCTTGGCGACCGCCTGAAGGTCCACGGGCGAGGCCTTCGGCTTGACGTGCGCGACCATGCTCGTCGACACGGGTGGCGGATGGCCGGCGACGCGGTTCTTGGTCCCGGCCGGGAGCCAGACCGTGCTGCCCGCGGGAAGATGGGCTCGGCCGTCGCGTGCAGCGTCACGCCAATGCATGTTCAGGTCGGCGAGGCGATACGGGGTCAGGCCGTAGTGTCCGGCGACATGGTCGACCGGCATGCTGTGCTGGAGCACCAGACGGTCGTGCGGCCAAGGCTCCTCGCGGTTCACGCCTTCCGGAAAGTAGCGGTCGGCGTTGCGCGTCACCTCGCGGGCGGCGATGAACTCGGAATAGAAGTTCCGCGATGCGAAGCCGAAATATTGGCCTCGGTAGTTTTTGACGATGCCGCCGATGTCGTTGCCGTACTGGGCCTTGGCATTCGCCATTCCGCCCTGGCCATGGTTGTAGGAGGTGATGGCGAGCGGCCAGCTCCCGAGTCGACGATGGGCCTGGGATAGATAGCGGGCGGCGCCGTCCGCCGCGAGGATCGGATCGAGGCGCTCGTCGACGGTGTCGTTGACGTTCATGTACATCCGCCCGGTCGCGGGCATGAACTGCCACACACCTGCGGCACCGACCCCGGATCGCGCATTGGTCTGAAACGAGGATTCCACGTGCGGGAGATAGGCGAGATCCTCCGGGACGCCGTGACTGCGCATGATCTCGCGGAAGGCCGGGTCGTAACGCCCGCTGATCTCGATGCCGCGATGAAAGCGTTCGCGCAGCCCGCGTTGGCTGCGCACCCGATCGGCAGCCCCGTAAACCGCGGCATGGCCTCCGGCCTGCTCGAGCTTCGCAAGGAGCGCCTTGTCGCTGCTGCTCAGGGTCTGCCCGGTCCGCACGCGCTCTTCCAAGAGGCGAAGCTGGCCGGTATAGGCATCGGTGCGCGCACGCACCAGCTCGCGCTGCGAGTCCGTGTAGCCCTCTTTGATGGGCGAGGGCAGTTTGACGACCTCGTAGATGACGCCCATGTACTCGTCGTCGTGGATCGCGACCTCTCCGCGCCCCCAAATCCCGTAGACATGACGCCAGAAATCGACATTGGGCTGAATCTCGGCCGGAACGGGAAAGGTGTCCGAGCCGGCGACGACATAACCGTCTTGACTCCCCTGATCCGCCGTATCGCGTTGACCGCCGTTGCTTCCGCAGCCCGCCAGGCCGAGCAGGGCAATCGACAACAGCAAGAACGACAAGTACCTGAGACTGATGGCGTAGGTCGGCATGGTCCGCGTGTCCTCTCGAGCGTGGTCCGGGCGGGTCACAGCCCCTGCAGCGGTGGACGCCCCGAATGAGCCTGCCCGCACGTCCGGGACGCGGTCGATGCGGTGCGAATGCGCGGCGCCATCATCGATTCGGTATCTGCGCTCGGGGTCATGTGTTCGACGACGGCTTGATAGTGGCTCACGATAGCCTCCTTTGCAATGTCCAATTGCATCGGAGAGGCCCTGCTTTTGCGCGTGTGCAAGAGGCGCCTTATTCTTGAAATGACTTGAGATTTTGTTTACGAATATCATATTTTTCAGATTGATAGGGCAATTGATCATTGCAATTGATCTGTATTGAAAGCGTCGCCGGAGGCGATTGGGTTCGAGCCCGAATCGACCGCGTGATTAGGCGCCAAGGGGGTGTAAACCTTCCGATTCGAGCAATGAGACCAGGCGGATGAGCGGCAATCCAATCAAGGTATTGGGATCGTCGCCTTCGAGGCGCTCGAACAACGCAATCCCGAGACCCTCCGACTTGAAGCTGCCGGCGCAATCGAAAGGCTGCTCGCGATCCAGGTAGCCTTCGATCTGCCGCCGGTCGAGCCTTCTGACATGGACGCGAAACGGCTCGACGAGGGTTTGGGCCCGGCCGCTCGCCGTGTCGAGCAGACACAATCCGGTCTGGAAGACGAGGACCCGCCCGGAGGCACGCTCCAGTTGAGCGATTGCAGCGGCGCGGTCGCCGGGTTTTCCCAAGACCGCGTCGTCCAGGCAGGCAACCTGATCCGAGCCGATGACGAGTGCGTTCGGGTGTGTCGGCGCAATCGCTCTGGCCTTGGCCTCCGCGAGGCGCAGGACCAGAACCTGCGGGGACTCGCCGGGTCGGCGTTGCTCGTCGACGGCCGGGGCCGCGGTCGTAAAGGGCAGGCCCAGACGCTCCAACAGTTGACGGCGGTAGGGCGAGGTCGAGGCAAGGACCAGGGCGGGCGGCACAGGCACGTTGTCGAGATCCTGATGAGGGTTCGGAGAGGCACGGAACGGGCTTCTCTGCCGATCCGTGTCGACGGGCCAGGGTCGCCCGATCAATCGGTCTGAAGTATAAAACAAAAAGCCTTCGCAATCGATTGCGAAGGCTTGAGTTCCGATGCCCACCCGATGATCGGGTGGGCCTCTGCGGAGGGCGCGGGTCAGATCCCGCCGACGGCTCCGCCGACGACGGGCGGCTCCTTGTGCGGCGCCCCGCCGCGGGGGACATCGCTGCCGGTGCCGGTGCCGGTGCCGGTGCCGGACGACGGCTTGGCGCTGCCGGCGTCGTCGTCGGGCTCGCGCATCGGAACGCCGGACATGATGTCGTCGATCTGATCCTTGCCGATCGTCTCGAACTTGAGCAGCGCCTCGGCCATCGTGTGCAGCTTCTCGATGTTCTCCTCGAGCATCTGCTTGGCGCGCTTGTAGTTGCGGTCGATGATCTGACGCACCTCCTTGTCGATCGCCTGCGCGGTCTCGGGCGAGACCTGACGCTGCTGCGTCACCGAGCGACCGAGGAAGACCTCGCCCTCGTCCTCGGCATAGGCCAGCGGACCCAAGTTGTCCGACAAACCGAAGCGCGTGACCATGTTGCGTGCGATATCGGTCGCGCGCTCGATGTCGTTGGAGGCGCCGGTCGTCACGTGCTCGGGTCCGAAGATCATCTCCTCGGCCAGACGTCCTCCGAACAGAGTCGAGAGCTGACTCTCCAACTGACGCTTGCTCATGCTGTAGCGATCGCGCTCGGGCAGGAACAAGGTTACGCCGAGGGCACGTCCGCGCGGGATGATGCTGACCTTGTGCACCGGGTCATGCTCGGGCACCAGGCGCCCGACGATGGCGTGACCGGCCTCGTGATAGGCGGTCAGCTTGCGCTCGGACTCGGACATCACGATGCTGCGCCGCTCGGCACCCATCATGATCTTGTCCTTGGCGCGCTCGAACATCTGCATCGCGACCTCGGTATGCCCGGCGCGGGCCGCGAAGAGGGCGGCCTCGTTGACCAGGTTGGCCAGATCGGCACCCGAGAAGCCGGGTGTCCCGCGGGCGATGGTACGCGCGTCGACGTCCTCGGCGATCGGCACCTTGCGCATGTGCACCTCGAGGATCGCCGCGCGGCCGGCCAGATCCGGCAGACCGACGACCACCTGGCGGTCGAACCGGCCAGGACGCAGCAACGCCGGGTCAAGCACGTCGGCCCGGTTGGTCGCCGCGATCACGATGATGCCCTCGTTGCCCGCGAAGCCGTCCATCTCAACCAGGAGCTGGTTGAGGGTCTGCTCGCGCTCGTCGTGACCGCCGCCCAGACCCGCGCCGCGCTTGCGACCGACGGCATCGATCTCGTCGATGAAGATGATGCAGGGCGCAGCCTTTTTGGCTTGCTCGAAGAGATCGCGAACGCGCGAGGCGCCGACACCGACGAACATCTCCACGAAGTCCGAGCCCGAGATACTGTAGAAGGGCACCTTGGCCTCGCCGGCGATCGCCCGCGCCAGCAGCGTCTTACCCGTGCCGGGAGGGCCGACCATCAGGACACCGCGCGGGATGCGACCGCCGAGGTTCGAGAATTTCTGCGGATTACGCAGAAAATCCACCAGCTCGCCGACCTCTTCCTTCGCCTCTTCGACACCTGCGACATCGCGCAGCGTGACCTTGACCTCGCCCTCGGCGTGCTGACGCGCGCGGCTCTTGCCGAAGTTGAAGATCCCGCCGCCGCCACCGCCGCCGCCCATATTACGACGCATGAACCAGAACCAGACGCCGATCAGGAGCAGGAAGGGCAGCCAGGCGATCAGGAGCTGAGCCAGTACGCTCGGCCGCTCGGGCGGCTCGGCGCGAATGGTCACGCCGTTCTCCAGCAGATCGCCGACCAGCGCCGGATCGCCCGGATCGAAGGTCTCGAAGCGCGAGCCGTCGGTACGTAGACCTTTCACGCGCTGATCCTGGATGGTGACCTCGCGGATCGACCCGTCGGACAGCTCTTGAAGGAACTGACTGTAGCTCAGGCTGCGGGGCTCGACTTGATCGGAGCTCGACATGCTGTTGAACATCATCACCAACCAGACGGTGACGGCGACCCACAGCAGCAGGTTCAAATTTTTGGCATTCATTCTAAGGCTGTCCTCGTTGACCATCGCTCGGCTGGAGCTGGACGCTCTGCCTGAAGGCATTGGCGGCTACATCGGGGCATGGGTCCGAAAACCAACGTAAGCGCTCTCGCCGCCGTTGGCCGAAGCGAGCTTAACAGTTTTGGCGGGCCGGCGATCAAGCCGACGCCCTTGTTCTGCGGCGAGATCGCGTCGGGAACACGACGGGCTGTCGGCGGTCGCAGGCTGAACCGTCGTCCACCGAGGTCCTCCGTCATGCAACCCGCAGTCCCTCTCCTGTCAGCCGGCTTTGTCGCCGGCGCCCTG
>NZ_LN848257.1:447892-449120 GCF_001499735.1 Thiocapsa sp. KS1
CGCGCGAGATCCGCAAGCTCGAAGAGCAGGTCACGGATCTGCGCGTGCGGCTCGCGAGCGTCGAGCAGAGGCTCGCGGGCGTGCTGAGCGCAACGACGACGGCCGCGCGAGATGCCGATACGACGCGCCCCGAGCCCCCGCGTACCGCGAGCGAGCGGCGCGGGGCCCTCGTCGCCGCCGGTGTCGACGCGGCGCTGGCCGAGGATCTGGTACTGCGCGAGGCACAGCGCTCGCTCGAGCAGCTTTCCTTGCGCGATCAGGCGATTCGCGAGGGTTGGCTCGGGACCGAGCAGTATCGCGAAGAGCTCTCGCGGATCAACGCCGACGCGCGTTCGCTGCGCGAAGAGATCGGCGACGACATCTACGACCGCTATCTCTACGTAACGGGCGAAGACAATCGTGTGAAGGTCGACGCCGTCATCCCCGGATCCGCCGCGGAGATTGCAGGGCTGCAACCGGGCGATCTGATCGAGTCCTACGCCGACCAACGCCTGTTCGATTTCTCGGAGCTGCGCAACAAGACCACGGAGGGCGAGTACGGCGAGCAGGTCGCGGTGCGGGTCCGCCGTGCAGGCCGCGTCGTCGAGACCTGGGTCCCGCGCGGACCGCTCGGCGTGACCTTGAATTCGGCGCGGGTCGAGCCCGCGCCTTGAGCCTCGTCGCAGAATTTGTCGTTGTCGTGTTCGTGTTCGTGTTCGTCCGGAGTCTGGAGTCCGATTACGACAACGACAACGACAACGACAACGAGTAGAGCCTTCGACCACTTTTCCTGGTTCCGGCTCTACCGGTTGATCTTTTTCCGGATATCACCTTACCCCTCAACGCAGATCCTTTGCGACATCCTGCATCAAGACCGCCAAGGGGCCGGCCACCGCCGGCTGGCCCGGCGGCACCTTGCAGTCGCGACAGGAGGCGGTGTAGACCCGGTCGAGGCGCACCTTGCCGGTTGCCGTATCGCTCGCGCGGATCCGCATGGCGATGGTCCCGCTGCGCTGGTTCGGTTGGGTCCAGGTCAATTCCGTCAGAGCCGGTTGGATGAGCACCCCGCCCTCGTGTGCCTCGGACGCATGCTCGAGCGGGATCACGCCGGCGAAGAGGTCGCTTCGGTCCAGATCCTCCGCCATCAACCTCTGAATCGACCCCGCGGAGACCGCCGGGGACGCCGAGGTGCGGCCGTCGACGACCGGGGCAATGGCGAGGGCGGGCGGGCCGTCGTAGATCTCGCCGG
>NZ_LN848257.1:449220-457766 GCF_001499735.1 Thiocapsa sp. KS1
CCGATCTTGGTCGAGGTCTCGACCGGAGCGGAGGTCGGACTGGATCCACAGCTCGCCAACGCCAGGGCGTAGACGGCGACAAGCAGGTGCGAAGAACGGCGGAACGACATGGGCGAAGACCTTGGCTGAAATGGGCGGATGGGGCCGTCGGAGGTTTCGGGGATCCCCCGGAGCGCCGCCTATCATAACGGTCTCGCGCATTCGCGCGCAGCCCCGGCGACGGGCCGTCTGCGCGAGCCGGACGGGGCGCATGCCGAGCGGGCGATTGCGGGTTCGGCGCGGTCGATCGGCGTCGGCTCTAGGAGCGGGACTGTTGCTGTGATACAACGACTGCCGTAAATCCTTGGGGTCAGCCCGATCCGGCGGTTTTGGGCCGCAGGCGGACGCGAAGCAATCGGTATTGCGTATGAATCGAGCGAGAGCGGGGTGGGGGATGGCATATCGGGGCGAGGATCGCCTGCCGGTCCATGGGCTTGCTTGCGGCGCGGGGGCCTAATCGATGTCCTTGGGTCCCGTCATGCTCGATCTTGCGGGAACGGCGCTCGACGCCGAGGACCGCGAGGTCTTGTGTCATCCTGCCGTGGGCGGGGTGATCCTGTTCGCGCGCAACTTCCACTCGCCCGCGCAGCTTGCCGAGCTGACGGCGCAGATCCATGCACTGCGCGACCCGCACCTGTTGATCGGGGTCGATCAGGAAGGAGGGCGGGTGCAGCGCTTTCGCGAGGGTTTCACGCGATTGCCGCCGGCGGGGCGCTTTGCGGACCTCTATCGTCGCCATCCCAGAGACGCGCGTGCCGACTGCGAGTCCGTTGCCTGGCTCATGGCCGCGGAGCTGCGCTCGGTCGGCGTGGATTTCAGCTTTGCACCCGTGCTCGACCTGGATCGGGGTCTCAATCCGGTGGTCGGCGATCGCGCCTTCGGGAGCCGGGCGCGGGCGGTCGGCGATCTGGCGCTGGCCTGGCTCGACGGGGTGCGTCGCGCCGGCATGGCCGGTGTGGGCAAGCACTTTCCCGGACATGGCGGGGTGAGCGTCGATTCGCACCACGAGCTGCCGGTCGACCCGCGACCCTACGCGGACCTCCTCATGGAGGATCTCATTCCCTTCGAGCGTCTCATCGCGCACGCGTTGGAAGGGATGATGCCGGCCCATGTCCGGTATCCGCTGGTCGACCACCGCCCCGCAGGCTTCTCGCCGGTCTGGCTGCGCGACATCCTGCGCGGTCGGCTCGGCTTTCAGGGCGTCATCTTCAGCGACGACCTCAACATGGGTGCGGCGACCTCGGTGGGCGGTCCGGCCGAGCGCGCGCGTGCGGCCTCGGATGCCGGTTGCGATATGCTGCTGGTCTGCAACAATCGTCCGGCGGCGCTCGAGGTTCTCGCTGCGTTCGTCGATCACCACGACCCCGCGGCCGAGCTGCGTCTGCTGAGGATGCACGGCCGGGGACATCATGAGCGCGCGCGCCTGCACGAGCAGCCCGAGTGGCAGCACGGCGTGCGGTGTGTCGCCCAACTCGAGAGGCTCGAGACGCTCGATCTGGGGCTCCTCGACCCGACCGATCCGGAGGCAACTGGATGAAGCTGGACCCGAAAGACTACGACGCCGTCGCCGCACGCGCGGACCGACTCGTCACCCCCGAGGAGATCGACGCGGCACTCGATCGGATGGCCGAGTCGATCACCGCGCGTCTCGCCGGAAAGGATCCGCTGGTCTTGTGCGTGATGACGGGTGCGGTCTTCGTCGCCGGCCTGCTGCTCCCGCGGCTGCATTTTCAGTTGCGGGTCGACTATATCCACGCCAGTCGCTATCAGGGCGAGACCAGCGGCGGGGAGCTCGTCTGGCGCTACCGTCCGTCGGATGCCATCCGTGGCCAACATGTCTTGGTTCTCGACGACGTTCTGGACGAGGGCATTACCTTGCGTCATGTCGTCGATGCCTGTCGTACCGACGGGGCCGCGAGCGTGCAGACCGCCGTCCTGGTCTCGAAAGATCGGCCGCATGCGTGCGAGGCCGATGTCGTGGGTGTGCAGGTGGCGGATCGGTATCTCTATGGTTATGGGCTGGACTACAAGGGCTACTTCCGAAATGCCGCCGGGATCTATGCCGTCGCCGACGAGGATGTGTAGGCGCGACAGGTTCATGGGTATTTGTTGAAACGGGAATATAAGTGCCCGCTTTTTGACACCTTTTCAGCTTTGGTATACATGCTGCCCCGAGAGTTGCTCGAACCTTGTCGGCCCCCGGCAAGGCGGTCACGTCCAAGGTCTGCGCGATGCACGGCAGGATCGTGCAGACCTGGCGGCCGTATAACCCGAAAACGATCGGAGGATGGTGTATGACGACCCTAGAGAGCTACCGCCACACCCATGCGGAGCTGCGCCAGATGATCGAGGATCTCAGATCGCTCCTGACGCCCGAGCAGTTGCGAATTCGCCCCAACGCCAAAACCGCTTACGAGCTGTTGTGCGATCTGGGCACGAAGGTTCGCAGCCATCTGGCCGAAGAGGATCGCAGTCTCTACCCGAGCCTTCTGATTCATGAAGACCCCAGGGTCAAGTCGATCGCTTGGGGCTTCATCAGCGGCGAGAAGCCGTTGCGCAAGACCTTCGACGATTATCACAAGCACTGGCTGAAGAACTGCGATTTCAACTTCACGGAGGATTTTCTTGCGGAGACGCACGAGATCTTCGACATGGTCGACAAGCGTATCGATCGCGAAGAGCAGGTTCTCTTTCCGAAACTGATCGAAATCGGTCTTTTCCAAGATCGAGCGACGAAACGCGGACTCGGTCAGCTCAGCCCCGAGTAGACCTCGGTCCGTCGTGCAGATCTCCGGCGCCGCGAGGCGCCTTTTTTTGGCTTCGTCGCTGCCCTCCGCTAGACTGCCCAGCCAATTTCGGGTCACTCTTTGAACAGTGGTACGCGCATGAGCCTTCTCGCCATCATCGGTGGATCTGGATTTTCGGACTTTCCCGCACTGGCGGTGGAGGCGTCGCGCCGCGTCGAGACGCCCTTCGGCGAGACCTCCGCGCCGGTCGTGAGCGGGCGGCTGGACGGTGCGGAGGTGCTCTTTCTGCCGCGGCATGGCATCGGCCATCGCTTGCCGCCCCACTTGATCAATTATCGGGCGAATCTGTGGGCATTGCGCCATCTGGGCGCCGAGCGCGTCGTCGGGCTCGCCGCGGTCGGCGGAATCGGTCCGCGATTCTCCCCGCTGGCGCTCGCGGTGCCGCACGACCTCATCGACTATACTCATGGGCGCGCCCACAGCATCTACGATGGAGAGCAGGGCGGGCTGGATCATGTCGACATGACCTCGCCCTATTGCGAGGATCTGCGCCTGGCCTTGATTCGCGCCTGTGCCGAGTCCGGTCACCCGGCGGTGGAGGAGGGGGTCTACGGCGCCACCCAGGGGCCGCGTCTGGAGACGACAGCGGAGATCGTCCGTCTCGAGCGCGACGGGTGCGATCTGGTCGGCATGACCGGGATGCCGGAGGCCGGGATCGCGCGGGAGCTCGGACTTTGCTACGCCAGCCTCGCGTTCGTGGTGAACTGGGCGGCAGGAAAAGGCGAAGGTGTCATCACGATGGCGGAGATCGAAGCGCATCTCTCCGAGTGCGTCGGGCGTGTCCGTCGGGTGCTCGGGATTCTCGCAACCTCCGGCTGATTCATGCAGGCATGTCTACCGCGATGGGCATGCTCATAAACTCGGCCACGTCGCTGATCGCAGCGGTAGGGTGGACAAGCGTAGCGCAGTCCACCAGTGTCGGCGCGGGGCTCGGTGGACTTCGCTCTCGCTCGTCCACCCTACGGCCGGGATTATGAACGCCGCCGCCGCGATGTATCCTCGGCCTTATCGGATTTCTGTAGGGTGTTTAAGTACATCAGGAAACTCTGATATGATTGACGCCCCTCACCTTACCTCTCTCCAGGAGAATCCGAAATGACTACCGAGGACACTGCACCGAAACGCTCGGGTCTTGGATGGATCCCCAAACTTTCGCTTTGGGCGGTCGTGATCGCCTTCGGCTATTTGTACCTCAGCTCGGTCGACCGTCATCCCGGCGCCGATACGACGCAGGCGGCGGTGGCCGACGAGAGCGGTGTCGAAGCCGACGGATTCCAAAAGATTGTCGACAAGGTCGGCGAGCTCACGTCCTCTGCAGAAACCGTGATCGCCGATGTGACCGCTGCCGGGGCGGACGGTTTCAAGCAGGTCGTCGATACGGTCAAGGAGCTGACCGGCGCGGCGGATCCCGAGAGTGACGCGACCCTGGCCTCCGATGCAGCGCCGACCGAGGCTGCGACTGCTCAGGCGGCTGCCGCAACACCCGCGGTCGTCGAGGCGAGCACTGCTCCGCAGGAGACCGTTGCCGCGCCCGTCGCCGCATTGGCCGCCGGAGACCGTCCTGCGGCATCCGGGTTCGACCATCATTACGCCCCGCTGCCCGCGACCTCGGCGGCTCGCGCGGCGAGCCCGGAGCCCGTTGCGGCGCTCCCCGGGTCGGCTCCCGCCGAGGCGATGGCCGATTCACCGCCGATGAAGGACGCCGAGGCGACCGTCTTTGCCGAGTCGCTGATGCAGGACGCGTCGCCTGCCGAGGCGGCGTCCGCTCCGGTCGATGCTGCGGCACCGGCGTCTGCCCCGATCCCGCAGGGTTTCGCACCGGCGCCGATGATGCCGGTGGTTCCGCGTCCCTATGCACAAACGGAGGCGTCACCCGCGCCGAGCATGGTTCCGCCGGGTGCTCCCGCATTCGAGCGTCAGCAGGAGAGCGCGGAGCAGTATCGGGCGCGCATGATGGCCGAATACGAAAACATGCGGCGTGTCGCAGACCAGCGTGCCCGCGAGTATTGGGAGCGGATGCAGGCCCCGGCTCCGATGGCGGCCCCGATGGGCTACCCTGCTTACGGTCCGGCCTACGGACCGGCATACGGCGCGCCGGCTTATCCGCGATAAGGCTCGCCTGACGGGTCCGCGGCATCCGGGATCGCCCCGGATGCGCGGATTCGATCCTCTGAGCGGGTCGACGGAGCCTCCTCGTCCGTCCCCTCGTCGGGCACCGGCCGGCATCCCCGTCGAACCCCGTGATCCGAAGGTCGATCGAGCCCGATCGGCGCTAGCCGTGCGAGTCGAGGTCCGGCTGCAAGGGTTGACGGCAGTGGCGGCAGAGATAGACGACCCCTCGCGTGCGGATTCGGTTGTGACGAATACTGCTGATCTCATGCGTGCCGCAGTTGCAGCGGTACAGGAAACGCCGTAGAGCGCGCGTGCGCAACCTCGACACGTCGTACCCGTGACATCGGGTCGGGGCGACGCCGAAATAGCGCATGATGCCTTGCCATTCGGCGCCGTGCGGTCGAATGCGGACACCGTGCTTTGCGAATGCCACGACATGAGCGACCTCGTGCGGCACGGTCTCTGCGATGAATTCGGCGGGATGTCGACCGAGGAGCGCCGGGTTGTAGCGGATGAGCGCGAGCGTCTTTCCGACGACCCGCGCCTGCCCGGCCGAGGTGCCTCGCAGATCGAAGCGGATCTCGACGCGCGGCATGGTCAGGCCGAGCCAGTTCTCCGCCTTGCGCAGAAGATCTCTGGTGCGGGCAGCGGCGGCCTGCTCGGGTCGCGAAGGATCCATCATCGTTTCGGATGTCATCGTATCGCCGCTGCTGTTGTCGCTACCTGATCACTCGGGGTGCGATGCCGTACGCCGTCCGAAGACACGTCGGCGATTTGCAGATCATACGTCGAGCTGTTGTCCGGCCCGACCGTGCTCGCCACACCTCCGACGGTGAGAGTGCACCAAGGCGGGCAAGCGTGGCAACGAACAGACGACGGATCCTTGCCGCGCTCGGGCAGCCGTGTCGGTTCGGATCAGGGCTCGCGCGATCGCCGGCCTTGCGGATCCGGGTTGGACCGGATACACTCCAAGGGCTTCGTAGATGACGTGTCTTACGAGCACCTTGAAGGTCGGCGTTTCACAAGAACCCCTTCGTTGGGGTTTTTTTATCTCGGGCTTCTGATTGCTGCCGAGCTTCGAGTCGGCGGTCTCCCTCGCAAGGCAGTCCGCCGGTTGTCACCTGCACAGCGTCTCGTGTATCCGGTCGATTCTCGTGGGCAGGTATAGCCTTCGACTTGGCTGTCCGGTCCCGCGATCGGCCGCCGGTGCGGTCCGGCGGGCCGTCTCCGGCAGGGGCGGAATCTTTTAAGTCGTTGGGCCGAAGGCCCAATTTTTGTTTGTGAAGGGCGTACGATGGAGTCTGCGGACAGTCGTCTCAATCTCTTGGCTCGCGGGGTCGTCGAGCCCTTGGGCTACGAGCTCGTCGGTGTCGAGCTGTTTCAGCGCGGTGCAAGCGGTGCAACGCTTCGCGTCTACATCGACCACGAGCGCGGGATCGGGCTCGAGGATTGCGCTGCCGTGAGCGATCAGTTGAGCGCCGTTCTGGATGTCGAGGATCCTCTCCAGGGGCGCTACGACCTCGAGGTCTCGTCGCCGGGGCTGGATCGACCGCTGGTGTTTCCCGAGCACTTTCGGCGTTTCGAAGGCTCGCGCGCCAAGGTCAGATTGAGCGAGAAGCTCGACGGGCGTCGCAGCCTCGAGGGTATCCTTCGGGGATGCGAAGACGGCATCGTGAGCCTCGAAGCGGATGGTCGTCTATGGGCGATCCCCGTGAATCGGATCGAGATTGCCCGGCTCGTGCCCGTCTTTTGATGTCGCCGGGCCAACGTAGACGCATTCGGTCAAGTCGCACGTCGCTCGTCGATCGCAGCTGCACGGCCGCCTTGCGAGCCGGATCTATTGAGTCGGATGAGGTGGAATGAGCAAAGAGATCTTATTGGTCGTGGAGGCCGTCTCGAACGAGAAGGACGTCCCCGAAGGCGTCATCTTCGAGGCCATCGAGGCCGCCTTGGCGTCGGCCACCCGCAAGAAGCACGGCGGGGAGATCGATGTGCGCGTGACGATCGACCGCAAGACCGGCGACTACCGATCCTTTCGGCGCTGGGAGATCGTGCCCGATCCCGAGCAGGGTGTGCTGGAGTCCCCATCACGTCAGATTACCTATTCGGCCGCGCAGATCCTCGAGCCCGAGCTCGCCTTGGGCGACTTCATCGAGGAGGAAATCGATTCGGAGCTCTTCGGTCGTATCGCGGCGCAGACCGCCAAACAGGTCATCGTGCAGAAGGTCCGCGAGGCCGAGCGCGCGAAGATCGTCGAGGCGTTCGGCGAGCGTAAGGGTCAATTGGTCACCGGCATCGTGAAGAAAGCCGAGCGCGGCACCATCATGATCGATTTGGGGAGCAACGCCGAGGCCCTGGTTCCGCGGGACCACGTGATTCCTCGCGAGTCGGTGCGCCCGGGCGATCGCCTGCGCGGCTACCTCTACGATGTGCGCTCCGAGCCCAAGGGTCCGCAGCTGTTCGTCAGCCGTACCGCCCCGGAGCTGCTCATCGAGCTGTTCAAGCTCGAGGTGCCGGAGGTGGGAGAGGGGCTGATCCAGATCCTCGGCGCTGCACGCGATCCGGGCTCGCGCGCCAAGATCGCCGTGAAGACCATGGATGCACGCATCGATCCCGTCGGTGCCTGTGTCGGGATGCGCGGCTCGCGCGTCCAGGCGGTCTCCAACGAGCTCAACGGCGAGCGGGTCGACATCATCCTCTGGGACGACAATCCCGCCCAATACGTCATCAACGCCATGTCGCCCGCCGACGTCGTGTCCATCGTCATCGACGAAGAGGCGCGCAGCATGGATGTCGCCGTCAAGGAAGAAAACCTCGCGCAGGCGATCGGGCGCAACGGCCAGAACGTGCGGCTTGCTAGCCAGTTGACCGGCTGGGAGCTCAACGTGATGAACGAGGAGGACGCGGCGGCGAAGGGCGAGCAGGAGGCCCAGCGCTCGGTCCAGACGTTTATGGATCAGCTGGGGGTCGACGAGAATCTCGCGGCGATCCTGGTCGAAGAGGGTTTCAGCACGGTCGACGAGGTGGCCTACGTGCCGCTGGTCGAGATGCAGGCGATCGATGAGCTCGACGACGATACGATCGAGCTGCTGCGCGAGCGAGCAAACGACGTTTTGCTGACACGTGCGATCGCCACCGAGGAGGACGGGACTCGGGACCCGGCGCAGGATTTGCTGGACATGGAAGGGATGGACGAGCCCTTGGCCTTTGCCCTTGCGGAACGCGGCGTGGCCACAGTCGAGGATCTCGCCGAGCAGTCGGTCGACGACCTGCTGGATATCGACGGGATGGACCGTGAGCGGGCGGCCAGCTTGATCATGAAGGCCCGCGAGCCCTGGTTTGCGGACGCCCCGCAGGAATAGAGGAATAAAGGTCAGTTCATGAGTGAAGTCACGGTCAAGCAACTCGCCTCTACGGTCGGCATCCCTGTTGAGCGTCTCCTGACACAGCTGAACGAGGCAGGCATCACCGCTGAAAACGCGGAGACCACCTTGACGGAGCAGGAGAAACTCCAGCTCCTCGGCTATCTGCGTCGCAGCCACGGCAAGGCCGAAGCCGACAGCGGTACCACACCCGGTCAAGTCACGC
>NZ_LN848257.1:457866-490623 GCF_001499735.1 Thiocapsa sp. KS1
CTCGGCTATCTGCGTCGCAGCCACGGCAAGGCCGAAGCCGACAGCGGTACCACACCCGGTCAAGTCACGCTCAAGCGCAAGTCGGTCAGCGAGCTGCGCCAACCCGCTGCGGCCCCACGGGGTAACGTCGGAAGTGCGCGCCCGACACCCGCTGCGCGGGCCAAGACCGTGAGCGTCGAGGTTCGGCGCAAGCGGACCTACATCAAGCGTGCCGACGAGCCGGTACCGCCGCCGTCGGCCGCCGCCCAACAACGGCCGGCCCCGGAACGGCCGAGACCTCAGCGCGAGCGTCCGGCGTCCGCGGCACCGGCTCACGACGGCGGTCGTCGCCGCATCGAGCTCGAATCGCTGCGTGCGGAGCAGGAGGCGCGCCGGCTTGCCGAGCAGGAAGAGCAGGAGCGCCACGCCCGCGAGCAGGACGAGAAGCGTCGGATCGCCGAGCAGGAGCGACGCGTCGCCGAGGCCGCGCGTGCGGCTGAAGAGGCGGCTCGCCTTGCTGCCGAGGCTGCGGAGCAAGCGGTCGCGAGTGCTGCGATCGAGATCGAGAGCGCGATCGAAGCGGACGAAGACGAGCCCGTAGCGGCGGCCGTCGTGCGACGCGTCGAGGCGTCGAAGCCGAAGAAGGCGCCCCTGAAGAAGCCGGCAGAGCCCTCCGAGAAAGAGCGTTCGGTCAAGAAGGTCGGGCGCAAGGACAGCTCGCGGGGCCGCGAGGTTGCTGTCGCGCCGAGCGCCGATTACGAGGAAATCGATTCGGCGGGCGGTGCCGCCGGCCGCGGACTGCGCCGGAAGAAGAAGGCACTCAAGCCGCAGCTGCAGGACAAGCATGTCTTCCAGAAACCGACCGCGCCCGTCGTTCGCGAGGTCGTGATCCCCGAGGTGATCTCGGTCGGCGAGCTCGCCAGCCGGATGTCGGTGAAGGCCTCCGAGGTCATCCGCGAGCTCTTCAAGCAGGGCATGATGGTCACCATCAACCAGGCACTCGATCGCGACACCGCGACCATCGTCGTCGAGGAGCTCGGCCACAAGGCGATCCGTGCCGACGAGCGCGATGCCGAAGGCGTGCTGATGGAAGAGGTCCAGGAGCAGGTCGAGCAGGCCGAGATGCTGCCGCGTGCGCCGGTCGTCACCATCATGGGTCACGTCGATCACGGCAAGACCTCGCTGCTCGACTACATCCGCCGAACCCGTGTCGCCTCCGGCGAGGCAGGCGGGATTACCCAGCACATCGGCGCCTACCACGTCGAGACGGCCAAGGGTACGGTCTCCTTCCTCGACACCCCCGGCCATGCCGCCTTCTCGGCAATGCGCGCCCGCGGGGCCAAGGTCACGGACATCGTCATCCTGGTGGTGGCGGCCGACGACGGCGTCATGCCGCAGACGGTCGAAGCGATCCAGCACGCCCGTGCCTCGGGCGTTCCGATCATCGTCGCGATCAACAAGATCGACAAACCGGACGCCCATCCGGACAAGGTCATGCAGGAGCTGACTCAGTACCAGGTCGTGGCCGAGGAATGGGGTGGCGACACCATGATGGTGCAGGTCTCGGCGAAGACCGGCGACGGCATCGACGATTTGCTGGACGGCATCCTGCTTCAGTCGGAGGTCCTCGAGCTGAAGGCTGCCGTCGACGGGCCGGCCCGGGGCACCATCGTCGAGTCCAGCCTGGATAAGGGGCGCGGTCCGGTCGCGACCGTCCTGGTCCAGTCCGGAACCCTGCGGCGCGGCGACATCATCGTCAGCGGCGGGGAGTACGGCCGCGTGCGCGCCATGTTCGACGAGGCCGGGGCTCCGGTCGAGGCGGCCGGGCCGTCGATCCCGGTCCAGGTGCTCGGTCTCTCGGGCACTCCTTACGCCGGCGACGACGTCATGACGGTTGCCGACGAGCGCCGGGCACGCGAGGTCGCGGAGTTCCGCTCCGCCCGCTCGCGCCAGAGCCGCTTCGACGAGCAGCGCGGCGTCAGCCTCGATCAGCTCTTCGCGCAGATCAAGGACGGCGAGCAAAAAAGCGTCAACCTCATCATCAAGGCGGACGTACAGGGCAGTTTGGAGGCACTCAAAGACAGTCTGCTCAAGCTCGGCAACGAAGAGGTCAAGGTCGCGCTGGTCGCGGTCGGCGTCGGCGGTATCACGGAATCCGATGCCAACCTGGCCGTCACCTCCAACGCCATCCTGCTCGGGTTCAACGTCCGGGCCGATGCCGCGGCACGCCGGGTGATCGAGGACAAGGGCCTCGACCTGCGCTACTACAGCATCATTTACGAGCTGATCGACGACGTGAAGAAGGCCATCTCGGGCCTGCTCAGTCCGATCGTCACCGAAGAGATCATCGGTCTGGCTCAGGTGCGCGATGTGTTCAGGTCGTCGAAGTTCGGCGCCATCGCCGGCTGCATGGTCACCGAGGGAGTGATCCGTCGCAACAGCCCGATCCGTGTGCTGCGCAACAACGTCGTGGTCTACGAGGGCGCGCTGGAATCGCTGCGTCGCTTCAAGGACGACGTGAGCGAGGTGAAGAACGGCATCGAATGCGGCATCGGCGTGAAGAACTACAACGACGTGCAGCCGGGCGACCAGATCGAGGTCTTCGAGCGGACCGAGCGGGCGCGCGAGATCTGAGCGGATGAAGGAATTCGATCGTACGGAACGCATCGGCGCCGAGCTGAAGCGCGTCCTCTCTACGCTGGTGCGCGACGAGGTGAAGGATCCGCGTCTGGCCAACATCACGGTCCACGAGGTGCGGGTGACGCGGGACTTGGCGCATGCCAAGGTCTTCTTCACCTGCTTCCCGACGGACGACGAGGCCGCCGAGCAGGCCCGCTTGCTCAACGGGCGGCTCGCCGGTTTTCTTCGGCACGGACTCGCCCAGCGGGTTCGTCTTCGGACCATCCCCCAGTTGCATTTCGTGTTCGACGAGTCGATCGGCAAGGGCGAGCGCCTTGCGGCGCTGATCTCGCAAGCGGTCGGGCAGTCCGACCAATCCACGCACCAAGACGCCGATCAGGAGCTGCAGGTTGATGGCACGCCGTCGTAATACAGGCCGGGATGTCACGGGCATCCTGCTGCTGGACAAACCGCTGGGCCTGTCGTCGAACGACGCACTGCAGCGCGTGAAGCGGTTCTACCGTGCCGCCAAAGCCGGCCATACCGGGAGTCTCGACCCCTTGGCGACCGGGCTCTTGCCCTGCTGCCTGGGCGATGCAACCAAGTTCTCGGCCTACCTGTTGGATGCGGATAAACGCTATCGGGTGCGCGTGCGGCTCGGGGTGACGACGACGACCGCGGATGCCGAGGGCGACATCATCGCCGACGTGCCGGTTGTCGGTGTCGACGAGGCGCGGGTTCGCGAGGTGCTGCTCGGATTCCTCGGCACCATCTCGCAACTGCCGCCGATGCATTCGGCCGTGAAGCATCAGGGGCAGCGGCTCTACAAGCTGGCTCGTCAGGGCTTGGAGGTGGAGCGCACGCCGCGCGAGATCCGGATCTTCGCGCTCGATCTGCTCTCCATGGACCTGCCCGAGATCGAGCTGGACGTGCACTGCTCCAAAGGCACGTATGTCCGCACGTTGGCCGAGGATATCGGTCGGGAGCTGGGCTGCGGCGCCCATGTCAGCGGATTGCGCCGCACCGCCGTCGGGCCTTACGCGGAGACGACGGGTCCGTTCGTCGGTCTCGATCGGGTCGAGGCGATGGCCGGCGAAGACGACATGGCGGGGCTCGATGCCCTCCTCCTGCCGCTCGACAGTGCCCTGGGCCACTGGCCGGCGGTGCGTCTGTCCGCCGATGCCGCCTTTTATCTGCGGCAGGGCCAGGCGGTCCTCATCCCGCAGGCGCCGACGGAGGGACTGGTTCGGCTTTATGATCCGTCGCAGATCTTCGTCGGTGTCGGGGACATCCTCGACGACGGGCGTGTCCAGCCCAAGCGGCTGATTTAGACTACGCCGGGCTCCCGGACCCTGCGCTGGCACAAACACCGGTTAAACCCACGGTCCGATCCCCTGATGTCATTGTCGGGGCGATCCATCCCTCTCCCGCATCGGAGACGGACCAGGACCTTTTTCTCTCCATCACCGAACCAGGAGACCACCAATGACAATGACCGCAGCCGAGAAGAAACAGATTGTCGAAGACTACCGTCGTGCCGATACCGACACGGGGTCTCCGGAGGTGCAGGTCGCGCTCTTGACCGCGCGGATCCTGCAGCTCACCGAGCATTTCAAGGAGCACAAGCACGATCATCACTCCCGTCGTGGCCTGGTGCGCATGGTCAATTCGCGTCGCAAGCTGCTCGACTATCTCAAGCGCAAGGATCTCGACCGCTATCGCGAGCTGATCACGCGTCTCGGCCTGCGTCGCTGACACGCCTCCCGACTCGGCGGTCGGGCGGTCGGGAGACGCCCGATCCGCCCGCTCCCCGCGGAAGGGATGCCGCCGGCGGCACCGACGCACAGCCCTGTCACCACAGCGCCTGCAGGCGCGCCTGAGGTGCAGGGGTCCAAGGCCCGGCGCTACGACGGACCACATACCCCGAGGATCTACTTGTGATTCCCAAAGCTATCGTTAAGCAATTCAAGCTCGGTGACCAGACGGTCACCTTCGAGACCGGCGAGATCGCGCGCCAGGCCGACGGCGCCGTCCTGGTGAATATCGACGACACCGTCGTGCTGGTTACCGTCGTGGTCGATAAGCGCTCCGGTGTGGTCCGTGACTTCCTGCCCCTGACCGTCGACTATCAAGAAAAAACCTACGCGGCCGGGCGAATCCCCGGGGGGTTCTTCCGCCGCGAGGGTCGTCCGAGCGAGACCGAGATCCTGACCTCGCGCCTGATCGACCGTCCGATTCGCCCGCTGTTTGCGGATGGTTTCACGCAGGAGGTCCAGGTGATCGCGACCGTGAAGTCGCTGAATCCCGCGGTCAATCCCGAGGTCCCGGCGATGCTGGGTGTCTCGGCGGCGCTGGCGATCTCGGGCGCTCCCTTCAACGGACCGATCGGTGCGGTGCGGGTCGGCTACAAGAACGGCGAATACATCCTGAACCCGGCCATGATCGGCCTGGGTCCGGATTCGGATCTGGACCTGATCGTCGCGGGGACCGAGAAGGCCGTGTTGATGGTCGAGTCGGAGGCGCGCGGCCTCTCCGAGGAGATCATGCTCGGTGCGGTCTTGTTCGGCCACGAGCAGATGCAACCGGCCATCCAGGCGATTCGCGAGCTGGCGGCGGAGGCGGGCAAGCCTCCGATGGCGTGGACCCCGGCACCGGTCGATGCCGCGCTGGCCACCGCCGTGGCCGGCGCCTGCGGCGACCGCATCGCCGAAGCCTATCGGATCAAAGAGAAACAGGATCGCTATGCGGCCCTGGATGCCGTGCGGGCCTCGGTGGTCGCGGAGCTTTGCGGCGGCGATGCCCCCGCCTGGACCGAGCAGCAGGTCATGGGCGCGATCGAGACGCTTGAGAAGAAGACCGTGCGCGGCTCCATCATCGCCGGCAATCCGCGCATCGACGGACGCGACAACCATACCGTCCGGCCCATCACCATCCGTACCGGTGTTCTGCCCCGCACCCACGGCTCGGCACTCTTTACCCGCGGCGAGACCCAGGCTCTGGTCATCACGACGCTGGGCACCGAGCGGGATTCGCAGATCATCGACGCACTGGAAGGCGAGCGGCGCGAGCACTTCATGCTGCACTACAACTTCCCGCCCTTCTGCGTCGGCGAGACGGGCCGCGTCGGCAGTCCCAAGCGGCGCGAGATCGGTCACGGCCGCTTGGCCAAACGCGGCGTCCTCGCCGTCATGCCGAGCATCGAAGAGTTCCCCTATTCGGTGCGCGTGGTCTCCGAGATCACCGAGTCCAACGGCTCGAGCTCCATGGCCAGTGTCTGCGGCACCAGTCTCTCGCTGATGGATGCCGGCGTACCCGTGAAGGGTCCGGTCGCAGGCGTGGCCATGGGACTGATCAAAGAGGGCGACGCCTTCGCCGTGCTGACCGACATCATGGGCGACGAGGATCATCTCGGCGACATGGACTTCAAGGTGGCCGGAACGGCGGAGGGCATCAACGCCCTTCAGATGGACATCAAGATCGAGGGCATCACTGCCGAGATCATGGAGACGGCTCTCGGCCAGGCGAAAGCCGGCCGCCTGCACATCCTCGGCGAGATGAACAAGGTCATCGGCGCACACCGCACCGAGATGTCCGAGCATGCCCCGCGCATCATCGAGCTGAAGATCCATCCCGAGAAGATCCGCGACGTCATCGGCAAGGGCGGCTCCGTCATCCGTGCGATCACGGAAGAGACCGGCGCCACCATCGACATCAACGACGACGGCGTGGTCAAGATCTTCTCGGTCGAGAAGGCCGCGGGCGAGGAGGCCAAGCGCCGGATCCGTCTGATCACGGCCGATGTCGAGGTCGGCAAGATCTACGAGGGTCGCGTTGCACGTCTGATGGATTTCGGCGCCTTCGTCACCATCCTGCCCGGACGTGACGGTCTGGTGCACATCTCCCAGATCTGCGAGGAGCGCGTCCAGAGTGTGAGCGACAAGCTCTCCGAGGGCGACCAGGTCCGCGTCAAGGTCCTGGAGGTCGACAAGCAAGGCCGCATCCGTCTGAGCATGAAGGCGATCGAGCCGGGCGAGTAATCGTCACGTCTCATGGCATGTCGAAAAGGGGCCTATGGCCCCTTTTTTGTCTCTTCGGTAGGCGCCGGTTTTTCGGATTTCAAGTCGCTCGGCAAGGTGTCGGAAAGAAGCCTCGACACGCCAGTCGTGCCTTGCGCAGACGATCGACCGGAAGCGACGCCATCCCCCGGGATAGACGACTTGCAGTCGTCCTCTTCGCCGGCGAGACCGAAGGAAAGCACCTCACAGCGCTTGCGCTGGCGTTTTTCCCCCGACCCTCGTGAATGCGCCATCCTCTGGCGCTTCAAGCGGCTGGAAGCCGCTTAGACGACCAGCCGAAGAGCGTTCAGCGCGGTTCGCGAGAACTTCGCGTTGAGTGCGGCCGTCAGGACGGTGGAAGAGGACGACTGCAAGTCGTCTATCCCGGGGGAGCGGCGCGAAGTGCTACGATCCGTCGACGAGTCGAGAACACAAAGGCCATCCCCGTATGTCAACGCGTCCGCTCCGCCCACCGATAGCCTTCGGTCTGATCGTGATCGGCGACGAGATCCTCAAGGGCTCCCGCGTCGATGCCCATCTGAGCGCCTTCAAGGGTCTGGTCGGCGAGCGAGGTCACGAGCTGGCCTGGCACTGGTTGCTCCCGGACGACCCCGAGGTGCTGGTCGCCCATCTGCGTTTTTCGATGGGGCGCCCGGATGCGGTGTTTGTGTGCGGCGGCATCGGCGCGACCCCCGATGATCACACACGGGCCTGTGCCGCGACCGCGGCCGGTCTGGACCTGGTGCGTCATCCCGAAGCCAAGGCGCTGCTCGAGGAGAAGTTCGGCACCGAGGCCTATCCCAACCGTATCCTCATGGCGGATCTGCCCGCAGGCTGCGATCTGATCCCGAATCCCGTCAATCGGATCCCCGGCTTTTCGCTGCGGGGGCACTGGTTTCTCCCAGGTTTCCCCCAAATGGCCTGGCCGATGGCGCAATGGGTTTTGGATCGATACTACGGCATCTCGGACAAGGTCCAGGAGATGGCACTCCAGGTCCTTGATGTTCCGGAAAGCCGTCTGATCACCTTGATGTACGATCTCGGCGAGCGGTTCCCCGATCTCAAGCTCTTCAGCCTGCCGCACATGGGCGAAAACGCACACATTCAGTTGGGCTTTCGCGGGCGTAGCGGACTCGAAGCGGCGATGGACGCCCTGCGCGAGCGGCTTGAGCGCGACGCGATTCCTTATCGAGAGGCAGACTCGGATGCCCTGCATCCTTGACAAAAAAGCGCCATGGCGGGCGTGTGAAGAAGGTTGTCAACGACGCTGTCGCGAGCGCCCAGCTCCGGCCCGCTCCGGAGATTCAGGGCCGATGTCGCGCCCCGCCGTTTGTCTACGCGCTGCTCCGCGGCAAGGGCCGAGATCGTGTACGGCGTTGCGTTCGGTTCGGGGGTGCGGATGGCTTGGCGGTCGTCTGCGGAACGGCTCTTCAATGAGAAATAAGCATGTCGGCAAGCATTCTCATCGTTGAAGACGACATGCGCATGGGGAGTGTTCTCAGGCGTCATTTGACACGCGCGGGTTACGCGGTATCGATTGCCGTCAACGGATCCGAGATGCGCAGGCTCTATCGTAACCACGGGGCGGATCTGGTGCTGTTGGACCTCAACCTGGGTGCGGAGGACGGCATGAATCTGGCGCGCGAGCTCGTCTCCTCGACCCCCGTGACCGTCATCATCGTGACCGGTCGCGATGACCTCCAGGATCGCATCGATGGGCTGGACGCCGGTGCCGACGACTACATCACGAAACCCTTCGAGGTCGAGGAGCTGCTCGCGCGCATCCGAGCCGTGCTCAGACGACACGCGTTCGAGGCAGGCGTTCACGACACGATCCAACTCGGCACGGTGACGCTCGAGCCGAGCGCCATGGTCTTGAGGGATGCGTCCAGCGGAGTCTGCGTGCGATTGACCGAAACGGAATCTCGCATTCTGGCGAACTTGATGCGTCAGCACGGACGAGCCCTGAGCCGTACACAATTGCTGAACCGCGAGCCCCTGAACCCGGAAGACCGCACGGTCGATGTCCACATCGGCAACATTCGTCGCAAGCTGCGCGAAGGCGGTATCCGCAATCTCGTGATCTGGCCGGTGCGAGGCCATGGCTACCGCCTGAGGCTTGAGGGCGACTGACCGATTCCGACAGGCTCGAAGCGGATACCCGGTCAGGCCCGTTCGACCGGCTCGGAAACAGCGCAAGCCGGTGTCGATCCACGCTGCTCGGCGGTACCGTCGAGCACATAAGACCTTTACAAATATTGACTTGAAGAGAACGAGGTCGGCTCTGCTTAATATACGATCGTTTCGAAGCTAATTGACGCGGCCAGGGGCCCGCTAGCGCCCGAGAGCAGGCTGTGCGATCGGGATCTGTGTCGTGTCTTGATTGGAGGGTCTCCATGCATTTGATCTGTCTCGATGACGATCCTCGAATCGAGGCCGTTCTGGGCCGTTTCCTGAAGCGGTTCGGGCATGGTGTCGATTTCCATGTGTCTGTCGCCTCCTTCAAGGCCGCGCTCGAGTCGGATCTCCCCGATATTGTCCTCCTTGATCTCGGTCTGGGCCGGGAGAACGGCATCGATGTCATCCACTGGCTGGCCGAGGTTCACCCCCGGATTCCCGTCGTGCTCCTCTCGGGGCATGGCGACGATCTGCTCGATACCGCGCGGCGCGTCGCCCGCTCCACCGGGATTCAAGTTCTCGGAGCGGTATCGAAGTCGCGGATGGTCAAGGAGCTTCCCGCAATTCTGGGGAGGCGCGTCACGGCGACATCGCGAGGACCGCATCAAACCCTGCAAGCCCGGGATGCCATTACCCGCCAGGATTTGGAATGGCAGATCCGTGGCGGCGGCATCCTCCCCTATTTTCAACCCATCGTCTCGCCGGACAACGGGCGTCTGAAGGGTGTGGAGGTTCTCGCGCGCCTGCGGCTGCCGAGCGGACAGATCCTCGGTGCAGGCGAGTTCATTCCGCTCGCCGAATCGAGCGGGCTTATCTACGAGGTCACCGAGACCCTGTTCGAGCGCCTCATCGAGTCGACCGAGACATTGGAGGCATCCGGCCTGACCTTCATTTCGGTGAACCTGTCGCCGCTGATCCTGCAGCAGGAACGGGCCTTGGTCTTGGTGCGCCGTCTCGTCGACGGGCTTGCGGGGATCTGCGCCGTCAAGATCGAGATGACCGAGAGCGCCGCCAGCGCCTACCCCGACATCCTGCGCAGCGTGGCGGCTCAGATCCATCTCATGGGGGCCTCGCTGGCAATCGACGATTTCGGGATCGGCTATTCCTCGATGCGTGCTCTGGCGGAGCTGCCGTTCGATACGCTCAAGATCGATCTGTCGTTCGTCTCGGAGATGTTCGATTCGCCGAAGGCACTCAGATTGCTGCGTGCCATGATCGCCTTCGGCCGGACGCTGGAGATGCAGGTGGTTGCCGAGGGGGTGGAGACGGAGGCGCAGCGTCGATTGTTGATTGAGGCAGGCGTCGATCTCGCGCAAGGCTATCTGTTCGGAAAACCCATGACAGCGGAGGATTTGGCGAGCACCTTCTCCATATCGCGGGTAGCTGGCGAGTCCAAATGCGGGCCGGAGCCGAGCGTTTCGGCCGGGGGAGGGGATGGGGTCGGAGCTGGCAGGACCGTCATGGTCGTCGACGACGACCAGCGCATGCTGCATGCCACGGCACGCCTGGTGACGGCCTGGGGCTACCGATGCGAGACCTTCACCGATGCACGCACCGCATTGCAGGTGAGCGAAACCGCTGCACCGCAGCTTCTCATCGTCGACATCTACATGCCGGAGCTCGACGGGTTCGAGGTGATCAAACGGATGCGCCGGATCGCGCCCTCGACGCGGATCATTGCCGTGAGCGGCGACGTGGTTCGCGGACATCACACCAACGTTCTGGATATGTGTCGTGTCTTGGGCTCGGATGCTGTTCTGCAAAAGCCGATTGCCCCGGATCGACTCCGGGCCGCGGTCGAACGTCTGATCGGCGGACCGAGCCCGATCGAGTCGAGCGGTGCGACCGTCGAGTCCGAGTGCCCGCCCGAGCCGCAGCGGGTCGAGGAACCGCAGGGCACCGACCGCGCCGAGGTCCCGGGGACGTAGGCGGCTCGGTTTTTCCTTCGAGGGGATCGATGTTGCTGACGCCTCGCGAGCCTCGACGTTCGGCGCAATCCGGCTCCGAAGGTCGTGTCAAGCAGCAATGGTCGATGCATGCACACTCGAGTGCGGAGCGACAGGTGTGAAGCAGCAGTCAAGTCTCGTCGATGCAGTGAAACCGGGTGCCGACATGGGCCCGGTTCGCATCGCCGCCCTCACGGTCTTGCTGGCCGTGCTCGCCGTGGCCGGCAACCACTTCAACCTTTCGCTCTTCTTCGGTTTGCAGATCATCTTTGGATCCGTGGCCGTGCTCTTGGCGATTGTTTGGCTCGGGACCCGAGCCGGCTTGATCGTCGCAGCCGCCTCCGGTGCCTATACCTATCTCCTTTGGGATCATCCCTTCACGCTGTTGATTCTTTTGGCCGAGGCGGCTTTCGTGGGCTGGCATCGGGATCGTGCGCGCAGGCGCGGTTGCGAGGTGCCGGCCCTCGGTCTCTCGGTGACGCTCTATTGGGCTTTGATCGGCATCCCCTTGGTTCTGCTGTTCTATCGTGTCGTCATGGGGATGGTCTGGCACCAGACCCTTGTGGTTGCGGTCAAGCAGTCCTTAAACGGCATCCTGAACGCGGCCTTGGCGGGGTTGGTCATCATCGTCGTCGCCTTGGTCAGACGTCGCCCCGGCAGCCTCTCGGCACGGCAGGTGTTGTTCACGCTCTTCCTCTCGGGGTCTCTACTGCCGTCGATCCTCGTCGTGGCATGGGAGAATCGCGATCTCAAGGATCGTTTGGAGCTGGATCTCGCCGATCGTTTGAGGACATTCGGCGTGCTCGCGATCCACGATCTCGACACACATGCACACGAAGGGCCGACAGGGGCGTCCGAGATTCAGGCCCATGTGCAGGAGATGACCCGGCTCTTCGCCGCCACATTGCCCGAGCATGCAGAGCTCAAGGTCCGCCCGACCGGTCCGCCCGGGGACCTTGCGCCGATCGCGAGTGTCCCGAATAGAAGCCTTTCCCGAACCGCGGCAGAGGATTTGGTCATTTCACTGCCGGAGGATTGGCATCCCTCGCGCATGGCGCTCTGGCGACAAGCGCACTATCGCATGATCCTGCCGCTTGCTGCCCCGACATTCGGCGAGGCTCTGTTGATCGAGCTCAGTGCGGCCCCGCTGGTCGACGAGCTGCACCGGGTGGTTCTGCGGCTGCTGACAGTCCTGTTGGCGATCGCGGGGATCGCGATCCTGCTGGCCGACCGCGTCTCATTGTTGCTGGTGCGTCCATTGAAGCAGCTCGTCGAGATCGCGACCGCATTGCCCGCTCGGATCGTCACGGGCGAGACGGTGGCCGTCCCGTCGTCCGGGCTCCTGACCGAGGGGCGTGTGCTGACCGAAGCCTTCGGTGTCATGGCCGACGGTCTCGCCGACAGCTTCGCGGCGATCGAGCGCGAGCGCGACACGCAAATCCGGCTGCGCTCCGTTCGGGATCTGCAGGAGCAGATGCTGGCCGGTTTATCGGCGTCCGGGGAAGACGAGCGCACGGCTTCAGAGCGGCTCTGTACCCTGGTTGAAGCCCTTGTCCCGACATGCCGCTGTGTTTTGTTCAGGCAGGGTTCGGCCGACTCCCTCGTGCACTTCGCCGGGTTCGGCCTTGGTGCTGCCGAGCAAACGGCCCTGGATCGCCGGTTGAGCAACGGGAATCCCGGCGAAGCGTTGCTCTCGGAGTCCGCGAGTCGGGTCTTTGTCGTGGAGTCGGCCGCGGATGCGGTCGGTACGGATGCCGCCGGTACGCAGGAGCCTGTCATCCTCCCGAATGTCCGCAGGGCCTTCTGGTGGTGCTGCCCTTTTTTCGCGCAAGACGGCAGACCCGCGGGCCTCCTGGCGATTGGTCCGTCTCGATTGCGCGAGCCCGACGCGGCGGTGCCGGAGATTCTGGAGACGGCGGCGGACCTCGCCGCGCTGGCATTCGACACCCTGCGCACCCGTCGCCGCCATGCCGTTCTGATCAAGGCACTGACGCAGGCCGGCACCGGGATCGTCGTTGCGCGCCGAGTCGGCGAATCGGATTTCCGCATCAGCTATGTCAATCAGGGTTTCGAGACGCTGACCGGCTATCGAGCGGACGAGGTCATGGGTCTGAACTGTCGCCTTCTTCAGGGCGAGGACCGCGATCAGCCGGAACGCGCGAGGATTCGGGCCGCGCTTGCGGCCGGCGAGACCTGCCAGGTCACGCTGCGCAACTACCGAAAGGACGGAACGCGGTTCTGGAATGCCCTGAATCTCGCCCCGCTGTTCGACTCCCGGGGCGAGGTCACGCACTACGTCGGCATCCAGCAGGATCTGACGGCGGTGCACAAGGCTATGGAGCATCTGGCCCGCAGCGAAGCCTCCTTGCGCGAGGCGCAGGCGACCGCGCACCTCGGCAGTTGGGATCTGGATTACGTCGGCGGCCGGCTCGAATGGTCCGACGAGACGTTTCGACTCCTCGGCTATGCGCCGGGCGCCGTGCAACCGAGCCGTGATGCCTTCTTTGCGGTCGTGCACGTGGAGGATGTGGCGCGGGTTCGAGCCGAGATGGACGCCGCGCTGACGCGTCCCGACGGTCATTATGCCGTCGAGCATCGGGTGCTGGGTCCGGACGGCGTGCTCAGGATCCTGCGCGAGGAGGGGCGCGCGTATCTCGCCGACGACGGCACGCCGGTCAGGCTTGCCGGGACCAGTCTAGACATTACCGCGCAGCGCGCGGTCGAAGATGCCTTGCGGGTGCAGGAAGAGCGGTATCGACTGGTCGTCGAGAACATCGAGGATCTGGTGGTCCGCACCGATGGACAGGGCCGATTCGAGTATGTCAGCCCCTCGTATTGCCGCCTTTTCGGTCGCAACGAGGCCGAGCTGATCGGTGGCCACTTCATGCCGCTTGTCCATCCGGACGACCGAGAGCGCACGGCGGAGGCGATTGCTGCCCTGCAGAACCCTCCTTACACCTGTCTGGTCGAGCAACGCGCCGAGACGGTGCTCGGCTGGCGATGGTTGCAGTGGGTCGATCGCGCCGTTGTCGACGCGACCGGCCGGATCGGGTCGATTGTCGGGATCGGACGCGACATCACGGAACGCAAGGTAGCGGAGCTGGCGTTGGCGGAGGAGCGTCGCCGTCTGTCCGACATCATCGACGGCACGCGGATCGGGACCTGGGAGTGGGATCTCGTCACGAACGTCTTGACCTTGAATCGGCGTTGGGCCGAGATGCTCGGACACCGCCTCGAAGATCTGATGCCGACCACCATCGAGACCTGGCGGTACTTCTGTCATCCCGAGGATCTCCTGCAAGCCGAGGCCGAGCTCGCTCGGCATCTCGGCGGCGAGACCGAGCACTACCGCCTCGAGGTGCGGATGCTGCACAGCGACGGCCATTGGATCTGGGTCCACGACCAGGGACGCATCTCGGCACGCGATGCGCAGGGTCGGCCTCTACGCATGGCCGGTACCCACGAGGACATTACCGACCGTAAGGAGGCCGAGCTCGAGCTGATTCAACGCGAGGCTCTCGAGCGCGAGCTCCTCGGGTTGGCCTCGGACTTCGTCGCCGTCTATGACGAGAACCTCGACCCGCTGATCGATCGAACGCTCGAGCGGCTCGGCAGTTTTACCCGATCCGATCGGGCCTATGTGTTCCG
Organism: Thiocapsa sp. KS1; assembly: GCF_001499735.1. Lineage (GTDB taxonomy): Bacteria > Pseudomonadota > Gammaproteobacteria > Chromatiales > Chromatiaceae > Thiocapsa. The sequence continues at coordinate 472,292 of NZ_LN848257.1, forward strand.
AATAGATCCGATAGCCGACACCATGAGCAACAGCCATGAGTGGGTGGCCCCGGGGGTCGAGCCGATGATCGAGCATCTGCAAAACCATCCGATCGAGCATTACTCCGCCTCGATGCGGGAGCTCGAGTCCGGGCTGACGGCTGTAGTTCCCCGTGTCGCGGATCTACCGGACGCCTGGTCGGCGGAGCGCAAGATCCTCGAGCTTCAATCGATCCAGTCGGTCGTCCTGGTGCCCCTGATGCAGGATCAACGCCTGGTCGGTTTCGTCGGCTTCGATGCTGTCCAGGCGCCGCGCGACTGGTCGGAGGCGGAGGTTCGCTTCCTGCGGGTGTTCGCGAGCATCCTGGTGAGTGCATTCGCGCGTGCCCGCACCTACTCGGAGCTGCACGAAAGCAATCAGCGTTACGACGAGCTCGCGCTCCAAAGTCGAATCGTCAACTGGGAGGTCGACGCCGACGGTACCTACACCTATCTCAGTCCGGCGGTCGAGGCGGTCTGGGGTTACCGCTGCGAGGAGCTGGTCGGTCGGAGACATTTCTACGACCTCGCGCCCGAGACCGTGCGTGACCGCGTCAAGGCCGAGGGCTTGCAGCACTTTGGACACAGGGATCGCTTGACCGACTACGTCAACCCGATTCGTCGGCCCGACGGTTCGACGATCTGGGTGCTGACCAACGGTGCCCCGGTCGTCGCCGCGGACGGCAGGCTGCTGGGATACCGTGGCACCGACGTCGATGTCAGCGAGCGGCATCGCGTGCAGGAGCAGCTCGCGGAAAGCGAGGCACGTCTCAGCGCGGTCTTCGAGAATGCACCTATCGGGATCGCGATCGCGGGTCCCAATCGGCGGCTACATCTGGCCAACCGTGCGCTTGGTGAGTTTCTCGGCTATGCCACGCAGGATCTGGTCGGGATGCGCTTTGACGATCTGAGCTGTGCGGATGATCTCGTGAATGAGCTTCCCCTGTTCCGTGACCTCTTGGCGGGAAAGCGGGATGTCTATCGGATCACCAAGCGCTACTGCAAGCGTGACGGCTCGCTTGCCTGGGGCGATCTGAGGGTCGTTGTCTTGCCCGAAGGAGGCGTCGACCGGCCCGTCACGCTCGGCATGGTCGAGGACATCACCGAGTTTCAGGCGGCGACCGAGCGTCGCCGTGAGCTCGAGGCAGCGATGGCGCGTTATACCGAGAATCTGGAGACACTGGTCGATCTGGCGAGCCGATCCCTGTCCGTCGACGAGGAGCTCCCCGCTTTGCTGGAGCTGGGCTGCTCGGGATTGGTGCTGGAGGCTGCCGACATCGGGGCTATCGAAGAGGGTCCGACCTACCGTCCGGTGACCTGGTATCCGCACGACAGGATGGCCGGAAGCGGCTCCGGGTCCGAATGCATGCTGAGCGCCGACATGGCCGACGCAGAGTCCGGAGTGCCCCGTGTTCTGGTCGGCGAGCAGTTGCCCGCCCAGGCTCGGGAGGCGGGGTACGCTTCGTGCGTCGCGATGATGTTGCGCTGGACGGCACCGAAGGGTGCGGCAAACGCCCTGATGATCCGGTTCTGGGAACGCTCGGCGCGTTCGGAGCTCTCGGGTCCCGATCGGGAGCTGATCCGCCTGATCGGGCAACGCATCGTCGCACAGCAGTTCGAGCACCAATTGCAGGATGCGCTCATCCATTCGAAGGAGCGCGAGACCATCGGTCATCTGGCGAGCGGCGTGGCGCACGACTTCAACAACCTGCTCGGGGTGATCGACGCCAACCTCTATTACCTGGAGGCTATCCTCGGCGATGAGCATGGCGATCCGGAGGTGGCTCAGGTCATCGAGGAAACCCAAAGCGCGCTCGGTCAAGCGAAGGTCGTCACCTCGGGCATGCTGTCGCTGAGTCGTGCCGGCGGCATCGTACTGGAGACCGTGCCGATCGAGAAGACGATTCGTGAGCTGGTGACGATCCTGAAGCAGATCCTCCCCGCCAAGATTCAGCTCGCCTTGGATCTTCAGCCCGGGCTCGACGCCCAAAGCAATGCCGCATTTCTCCAAGCGGCCTTGTTGAATCTCGTCCTGAACGCGCGTGATGCTATGCCCGACGGCGGGAATCTTGCGATCGAGGTGCGGACGGTCGCATGGGATGACTCGGTCCCGCTTGCAGTCGGACGACTGGATGAGGGCGAGTATGTCCAGGTCCGGGTCATCGATACCGGGTGCGGGATGTCCGAGGCGACTCTGGATAGACTCTTCGAGCCGCTGTTTTCGACCAAGGCCAAGCAGCGCGGGCATGGGCTGGGAATGTTCATGGTTCAGGAGTTCGTGATGCGCTCCGGTGCGGGCTTGATCGTGGCCTCTCGGATCGGGAAGGGGACCGAATTTAGGCTGCTGATGCCGCGCGCGAGCGCAGGAGCTGCAACGCTCGGTGATCTCGGCACGGCCGACGCGCATCCGGCCAAGGCCATGCTGCGGATTCTCGTCGTCGACGACGACCCGCGTGTTCGGGACTCGGTCGGGCGTCTGCTGATCCTCGAGGGCAGTCTGGTCGCCTTCGCCGAGAACGGCGCGGACGCCCTCGCGTGCTTGCGCCGCGACGCCGACTTTGACCTGGTGCTGTCGGATCTGGCGATGCCGGTCATGGATGGTGCGGCGCTTTGTCGTGCGCTGGCCGAGGCGTTTCCGAGCCTACCCGTGATCCTGATGACCGGACAGGCCCCGTCGCTGTTTCTGCTCGACGATCTTCCGAGCAAGCCGACCGTGCTGCGAAAGCCCATCGATCAGCGCGCGCTGCGCGCCGCGATTGTGGAGGCGACTGCCCGAGTCGGCTCCTGATTCGAGCCGGGTTCGATGGGGCACTCTTTACATTTCTTCATTGGAGCGGTGCAACCCCCTTCGCGTATCTTGAGCGCAGATCGTTCCCTCCCGCGCTTGGAGCAAGCTGTATGTTGGTTGTTGCTTCAATTCTTTCGAGTGCGCTGGCTGCCTGGATTCTTCTTCGCGGACTTTATCCTTTGTCGTATCGCATCGGTCTGTTGGACAGGCCGGACCGGAAACGGAAACGCCACGAGAGGCCGGTTCCGCTGATCGGAGGTATTGCAATCTACGGTGGAATTCTGGCCGGATCTCTGTGGTGGCTTCCGCTTTCTTCTTCTCATCTCTTCATGCTGCTCGGTGCAGGCTTGCTGGTCGCGCTGGGTGCCTTCGACGATCGTTTCAAACTCGGCGTCGGCGTTCGTTTTCTCGGACAATCGATGAGTGCGCTTCTCATGATCTTCGGCGCCGATGTCCAACTCGACTCGTTCGGTAATCTTCTCGGGAACGGGCCGGTTGTGCTCGGAGCCCTTGCAGTTCCTCTGACCCTGATCGCGATCGTGGGCATGATCAATGCCTTTAATATGATCGACGGGATGGACGGTCTCGCCGGAGGTTTGACGCTCATTGCGCTGGGCAGTCTGCTGATGCTTCCGGGAGTGCCGGGAACCTCCCTTATTTTGCTTGTTCCGCTTTGCGCCGCCCTGCTGCCGTTCATGGTCTACAACCTCGGACTCTTCGGATGCGCGGGACGCAAGGTCTTCTTAGGTGACTCCGGCAGTATGCTGTTGGGATACCTGGTGGCTTGGGCGATGATCGTGTCCTCACAGGGGTCTGGATCACTGATGACGCCGGTGCTGGCGCTCTGGCTCGTAGCTATACCCTTGTTGGATACGCTCGGCACTATTGCGAGGCGCATCCGACGGGGAACTTCGCCCTTCGAGGCCGATAACCGGCACCTTCACCATTATCTATTGCGTATCCTTGGACGACCGAAAACCGTACTGCTCGCAATTCTCGCATGTGCCGCCTTCATGGCCTCGATCACGATGCTTGCCGCCTTAAGGTCTGTGCATGATGTCATCCTTTTCTACCTCTTTGTCATCACCTGGTGTATTTACTTCGCGGCGCTTGGGAGGTTACCCGGACTCGTCCGCTGGTCCCGCCGAGCACGCCGTCGGATCGCCCCGCGGATGGAGGCGGTCGCGCGTGAAACCGGATCTTCATGATGAGCGAGCAGGCTCGATGGTTTGTGGTTCAGTCCAAGCCGAGGCAGGCGTATCGCGCCGAGCTTAATCTTGCGCGGCAAGGATACGTGGTCTATCACCCGCGGATCTTGCGCGAGCGTGTCAGGCGCGGGAAGCGTTGCGCCGCGGAAGAGTCACTCTTCACGAATTATCTCTTCATTCGACTGCAACGTTGGGTCGACAATTGGTCTCCGCTGCGTTCGACCTTCGGCGTATATCGCTTGGTTTCGTTCGGGAACGAGCCGACTCCGGTTCCGGACGAGCTGATTGCGGCAATTCAAAATCGCCTCCTAGTCCCTTCGATTCAAACCGTATTTCATCCGGGCCAGGGTGTTCAAGTCACACAAGGCCCATTCAACGGACTTGAGGCGATCTTCACTGCCTATGATGGAGAAGATCGTGCTCGGATACTCATCGAGATGCTCGGCCGACCGATTCAGGTCGGTCTACCTTTGTCGGCTCTTCGATGTTCAGCCTAAAGGGCTCGGAGGATTGGGATCTCGCTTTTCCCTTGTTGATGATGATTGATGTATGATCGATTTCCTTCTCAACGGCCTGCGAAGCAGTGCTCGGACACGCTATGCGGACAAGATCCGTGATCAATACGATTGTGTCTCTGCCTATTCACGCGTCATCACCGCGTCTTCTACCTATTCTCCCATGAGCTCGGTCTGTGATATTCGGATTCGCCGCGATCTTGATTTCGGCACCTCGTCGAAGGAGGTCAAGAGTTGTCTCGGTCGTCCGCAGCATTCCGTTGACTCCCTGAATCCCTTGACCGAGGCAATCTTTGTCTATCGCTACCGATTGGATGAGTATCGTATCCGTGAAGAGCTCCATTTTTCATCTTATGGACTCTTCTATGTTACCCGGACCTTCTCCTCCGCATCGCCGAGACAATATGAGACACTTCTGCACGTTTTGTCTGATAAGTATCTGAGCGGAAAGGTATTCGACGGCATTAAGAAGAAGATTGTCGATTCGCGTGGCCGCGAGATCATGACCACGTCGAGCCCGGCCGTCGTCGTAGAATATCTTGCACCCCTGGATCCGGTCCTATCCAAACTCACTATCGCGCTGCCAACGTCGCTGAATGAGATTCAAAAGCCGGCTGCTATAAGGAGCTGGTTGTAGGCTTTGACGCGATCGTCCTTGGTCCGAGGGGCCCGGATCCCGTTGTACGCTCGGCGGGGCTTGGCTGGAGGCTCGGTCGCGTCTATGGCATCTTTCGAGGATGGCTCGGATCGTGTTTTCCTGATGTGGAAACCGATGCGCGGTCTTGCGCTGTCCCGGGCCATCGGCGAGCATAGCCGAGAGTCTGGCTCGGGCTTACGATTTGGCCTTCGAGCCGAGGGCGTTTCAGCGGCCGCTGTCCGGAGTCCAATATTCAGGGGGAAACGTGATGTGGCCCGACCGGGAGGGAGATCATTGAGCAGGCGCGTTTCGGGGATCCGACAACGCCTGTCGGCGGAAGAGATCGGGGAGCCCGAGTTCTTCCGGCGCATGATCGCGGCCAGCGCCGACCGTTTTGCCTATCTCGATCGAGATCTCACGTATCGTGCCGTAAATCCGGCTTACCTGATGTCCTGGGGATTGAAGCCCGAGCAGGTGATCGGTCGCCGCGTCGATGAGGTCTTGGATCGGGACCTCTATGCGGAGGTGATCTTGCCGCGCTTGGAGGCGTGCCTTGCCGGACACACAGTCGTGTACGAGGCCCAGCTCCCGCGGCGAGGTGTGCGGGTCGGCTGGGGAGAGGTGACCTACATCCCTTGGCTGGACCGGGTCGGGAGGGTCGAGGGGATCGTGGTCTGCGTGCACGATATCACGGCCCGGCACGCGGCGAGCAATTCGCTCAGCCGTCTCGGGGAGATCGTCGAGAAGGCGCAGACCGAGGTCTACGTCTTCGATCCCGAGCACTTGTACTTCGAGCAGGTCAATCAGGGTGCCCGGACCAACCTGGGGTTCGACATGAACGAGCTGACCGTGATGACCCCTTTGGATCTGATGCCCGATTACGACCCGCAAACCTTCTCGCGGTTGCTCGAGCCGCTCCGCCGAGGCAGCAAGAGCCAGGTTATCGTGGAGACGCGGCATCGGCGCAAGGACGGAACCTGCTATCCCGCCGAGATCCGCCTGCAGCTCCTCGGCACGGAGCCGCGCTTTGTTGCCTGGGTGATGGATACGACGGAGCGCCGGCGTGCCGAGGAGGCGATCAAGCATCTTGCGTTCATGGATCCGCTCACTGCGCTGCCCAACCGAAGGCTCCTGATGGATCGCTTGGAACGCGCCATCGCGGCGAGCCGACGCAGCCATCGCTTGGGCGCCTTGATCTTCATCGATCTGGACGATTTCAAGACACTCAACGATACCCTTGGCCATGATCAAGGTGACCGATTGCTGCGTCAGGTCGCCAAACGTCTCTCCTCCTGTCTGCGAGAATCCGACACCCTCGCCCGGCTCGGCGGGGACGAGTTTGTGGTGATGCTGGAGCGCCTGAGTCGTAGAGCCGAGGATGCAGCAGCGCAGGCGGAGACCCTCGCGAACAAGCTTCTCATGGCATTGCGCGAGCCTTGCGGGCTCGAGTATCGGGAGTATCGGTGCTCGGCGAGCATCGGTGTCACGCTGTTCGGTCCGCGGGCGGTCAGCGTCGAGGAGCTGATGAAGCAGGCGGACTTGGCGATGTACCGGGCGAAGGCTTCGGGACGGGATACCCTGCGTTTCTTCGACCCGGCGATGCAGGCCGAGGTGAGCGCCCGCGCCGCACTTGCGGCGAATCTTCGTCGGGGCCTGCAGCACGGTGAGTTCCTCCTCCACTACCAGATGCAGGTCGATGCGGACGGTCGAATGACGGGTGCGGAAGGACTCCTGCGCTGGCAACACCCGCAACGCGGGCTGCTCGAGCCCGCTGCCTTCATCCGTCTCGCCGAGGAGACCGCAACGATCCTGCCCCTTGGTCGGCAGGTTCTGGACATGGCCTGCGCGCAGTTGGCGACCTGGTCGGAACGACCCGAAACCGCCGACCTCATCCTGGCGGTCAATATCAGTGCACTCCAATTTCACCACCCGGATTTCGTCGATCAGGTCCTTGCCGCCGTGGATCATCGAGGATGTGATCCCAACCGACTGAAACTGGAGATCACCGAGAACCTCTTGCGGGACGACCGCGACGGCACGATCGCGAAGATGTCGGCGCTGAAGGCGCGGGGCATCAGCTTTGCGCTGGACGACTTCGGAACCGGCTATTCCTCTCTGACCGATCTCGGGCGGCTGCCGTTGAAGGAGCTCAAGATCGATCGCTCCTTCGTGCAGGATCTCGTGACCAACGAGAGGGATGCGGCGATCGCACGCACCATCATCGCCCTGGGAGACACGCTCGATCTGGATGTCATTGCCGAGGGGGTCGAGACCGAGGCCCAACGCGACTGGCTCGCCGGACACGGCTGCCATGCCTTTCAGGGTTACCTGTTCGGCCGGCCGGGTCCGGCTGCGACATCCGCACCACGGCTCGATGCGTGAAATGCCCCGGAGGTCCGGCGTTGCCCGGCGGCCGACCTAGACCATCTTGTTCAGCCTGTACTCGAGGATCCCCTGCGCACCGGCCGCGCTGAGCTTCGGGACGAGATCCCGCACCGAGGCGGCATCGACGATGGTCTCGAGCGCCAGCCATTGGCGGTCGTAGAGATGGCTGACCGTCGGCGCGTGCAGACTCGGCAGCAGCGCGACCACGGCGTCCAGGCACTCGGCCGGGACGTTGCATTTGAGCGCGACCTTGTGGCGAGCCCGCAGCGCCGCTTGAAGCATCAGGGCGATCTGCTCGATCTTGGCCCGCCGCGAGGGATCCTGCATCGCCTGCGGGTTGGCGATCAACCGCGTCTCGGTGATCAGCAGATCCTCGACGATGCGCAGTCCGTGGGCGCGAATGGTGCTGCCCGTCTCGGTGATCTCCACCACGGCGTCGACCAGCCCCTCGACGACCTTGGCCTCGGTGGCGCCCCAGGAGAACTCGACGGCCGCCTCGATCCCGCGCTCGGCGAGATAGCGCTTGGTGAAGCCGACCAGCTCGGTGGCGATCTTCTTCCCGGCTAGGTCCTCGATCCGCTGGATCGGCGAGTCCTGAGGCACCACCAAGACCCAACGGCTCGGGCGGTTGGAGACCTTGGAATAGGTGAGGGTGCAGATCTGCTCGACCTCGGCTTGGGATTCCAGAATCCAATCCAGCCCGGTCAGCCCGAGATCCAGCGCGCCGCGCTCGACGTAGGGGGCCATCTCCTGGGCGCGGATCAGGGCGCAGCGGATATCCGGATCGTCGATATCCGGGTAGTAGTTGCGCGCGTGCGCCGTGATGTTCCAGCCGGCTTGAGCAAACAGCTCGATGGTGGCCTCTTCCAAGCTTCCCTTCGGGATGCCGAGCTTCAATAGGGGCATGCGTACTCCGGTCGATGTCGTCGGTGCGGGCTCGCTATTATGCTCCAAATCAAACACCGGGAGCGCTTGCCTAATCGGCTGCGACGGCCTATTCCTAAAGCGACAAACGGCGAAGACCCGGAACCGGGAGGCGGTCGGGACGTGAATATTCCAAGGGGTCGCGATCCTGCGGCGCGTCGTCTCGGCCTTCGTGCCGGTCGGGAGGCAGCTGTTCCGCGATGAATCGACGACGCGATCTTGCACTCGCCGTCGGGGCGATCTTCTTTGCGATCTTCGCCGTGACCGCGCTGATCCTTGTCATCCTGGGCATACCGGGGCGCCAGGCGGAGCAGCTCGGCGCTCCCGCGCCTCGGCCGACACGGCAGACGGAATGGACGCCGTCCCTCACTGCACCGGATCCATACACGCCGCCGACGGGTTGGTCCGAGGATCGAGCGTTTCGGTACGGGTCGGAACAGGATCGAGGCTCGGTGCTCGATGGCTATCGCTTCCGCCCGCTTGACGAGCGTGAGGTGAAGCGGTTCGGGTGGCGGACGGATGCGCTCGACGACCGATCGACGGCGGCATCGGGCCGCGACGATCGGGCTTCAGACGGCCCCGTCTTCCGTCAAGACAGCGGCTTGCCGGATGGCTTCACGTCGGATCGGGGCGAGACGCCCTATCGTTTTCGCCCGATCGAGCCTCGGGGATCCCCGCCCGATCCTTGGCGTCCGATGCAGGATCAAGGCTCGCCGCGGGGCTTCACCGATCCCCGGCTTTTCGAGCCGCCGCCGCAATGGGGGGCGACACCACCCTTGCTGCCGCCGCCCTGGCCGGATCTGTATCCGAATCTCGTCCCGCAAAAGGATCATCGACTCACGGTACGATAGCGGGGTCGTCATCCACCCCGGTTTCCCGATCGCCCCATCGGAGTCGCGTTGATCCCATGCCGAGAGTCCAAGCGGTCGCCGCCGCGAGCCCATCCGAGCGCGTCGCCTCGGTTCCCGACGTCTGTGCCCTGTCGGGCCGGCACGCGCTGAATCTCGGTCTCGCGCTCGTCGTCTTTGCCTTTGTCCCGGGCGCGCTGCTCGGCCTGCCGCTCTTCGGCGACGGGGCCTATTACTTCTTCAAGGTCGCGCTCGACGGGGTTCCGCTCGTTCCCAATCTGCGTGTCGGTGCGGTTCTTCCGCAGATCCCGGCCCTGGCGGCGAGCTGGCTGATCGAGGATGCTCGGCTGCTGCGCCATATCTTCTCCTTCGCGTACGGCGGCCTTCCGGCGGCATCGCTGCTGCTGTGTTGGCTGGTGGCCCGCAAACGTGCGCCCGAGCTTGTCCTCTTGCCGTTGCTGTTCATGGTTGCCAACCAGATCAATTTCTCGGCGGTGTCCGAGCTGTTGGTCAGCCTCTATCTCGCCTGGCCGTTCGTGCTCCTGGCGGCGCTCGCGCCGCACCGACGTCCGACCTGGATGTACGGCGCAGCCTTGGCTCCGCTGCTGTTGGTGCTTCATCCGCTGAACTTCGCGCTGGCCGGGCTCTTAAGTCTCGTCGCGGTGTCGAGGGCAGGGTCCGGTGGGCCGGCCGGGCGCATCTGGGTCCGGCTTGCCCTGGCCTTCGGGGTCTGCGCCCTGCTGCGTCTGGTCTGGACCCTGATCGGCGCCAACGACTACGAGCGTTCGGTGACCGAGCCGGACTCGGTTGCCCGCTACCTGCTCCCCGACACGCTGTCGCAAGGCGTCTTGTTGACCTGGGTCGTCGTATTGGCCCTGTTGGTGGCCTTGCGACTCATCGTCGGCGCGGGCCGCCGAGGTGGCGTCGAGCGCCTGCTGTGGCCGGGCTTTCTTCTGTTGCCGATCATCGGCGTCCCGGTCGCCGCCGATATCCTTGCAGGCGAGGGGATCAAGCTGAAGGCGGCGCTCACCTTTCCGATCGCGTTGCTCTTGATGGGGCTCGCGGTCGCGATCGCCGGGCGCACGGTCGTTGCGGATGCACGCGGAATCCGGTCGCTCGGCCGGCTCGTGCTCGTCGGCGCGCTGACCGTTACACTGATCGCGACCGCCAAGTCCGCCGCCTGGTGGACGGCCACCCGCGGTCTGATGAACGCCACGGCCAGTGCCGAGACGGCCTGCCTGCCGTTCGGCCCCGAGGAGCCCTACGCGCTGCAATGGCCTTGGATGGCGATTATCGACGACTGGGCAACCCCGATGAATGCCCTGGTGTTCCGCGCCCCTTGGGCGATCCCGCTGCTGTTGCCCGGAGAAGGTTGCCGTCGATTGGAGCAGACCGGTCAGGCTCGGCTGTCCACGTGGATTCGGCGACCCGCCGCGCAGCTCGAGGCCACCTTCGGACCTCTGCGCAGCATCGGAAGCCCCTGAGGACGAATCAGGCATTGCACCTCCGCTTTCCAATGGATGAGTGAGTTTTTATGAATCAAGATCTTGTCAATAAATGGGTCGTCATCCTGCTGGCGCTCGGGATCTCCGCGCTCTTTCTCGCGATGATCCAGCAGTTTCTGATGGCGCTCTTTCTCGCCGGGCTCTTCAGTGCGATGGCGCGGCCCTTGTTCCTATGGCTACAGTCGCGTCTGCGCGGCAGCCCGAGTCTGGCGTCGCTCACGACGCTTCTCGTGGTGGCCGTGGTCGTTTTGATCCCGCTGTCGTTGCTGATCGCGGTCGTGGTGGCCCAAGCGCTCGATGTCACCCAGACCTTCGTGCCCTGGCTCAAGGAGCGGCTCGCCGATCCGGATGCCTTCCTCGAAGGCATGCGCCGTCTCCCGTTCTACGAGGATCTGCTGCCCCTGCGCTCGATCCTGATCGAACGTGCCGGGGAGGCCGCCACCATCGCCAGCAAGTTCATCGTCGGAGGTCTCTCGTCGCTCACGATGGGCACCCTGAACCTCTTCTTCATGGCGTTCGTGATGCTCTACAGCATGTATTTCCTGCAGATCGACGGACAGAAGCTGATCAACAAGATCCTCTATTACCTGCCGCTGAAGAGTGCGGACGAGCGGGTCTTGCTGCAGAAGTTCACCTCGGTCACCCGTGCCACGCTCAAGGGAACGCTCCTGATCGGGCTCTTGCAGGGCGGACTCGCCGGGATTGCCTTCGCCATCGCGGGGATCGAGAACGCGGTGTTTTGGGGCACCGTCATGGTGGTTTTATCGATTATTCCGGCCGTCGGCTCGGCGCTCGTCTGGGTGCCTGCGTGCATCGTGCTGGCCGTGCAGGGGCAGGTGGGAAGCGCGATCGGGCTGGCTGTCTTCTGCGCCCTGGTCGTCGGCAGTCTCGACAACGTGCTGCGGCCCATCCTGGTGGGACGCGATACCAAGATGCACGAGCTGATGATCTTTCTGAGCACGCTCGGCGGCATCTTCATGTTCGGCTTCAACGGGCTCTTTATCGGGCCGCTGATCGCCTCGCTCTTCATCTCGATCTGGGAGGTCTACGGGGTCGAGCTCGCCGATTTCCTGCCCGATGTCGACGCGGTCCTGGACGACCTGGGCAACACCGCAGAGAAGAGCGGGCCGAAGCCGGTGGTCGATCCCGGTATCGATCCCGATGTCGACCTGGGGGTCGAGTCGCGCGAGGCCCCGAGTCGTGGACCTTGACGCCCTCGTGGCGCCTTTGCGCAACCGATTGCGCAACCCGCGTCGGGCTCCATTCCGAGACGCATCCGACATCGATGGAGGACGCAGCGGTTGACCACGCAACAGCGACCACGCGAAACGCTTTCCTTGGCTCTCGGCAGCGGCGGCGCGCGTGGTCTTGCCCATATCGGCATCATCGAGTGTTTGACCGCCCGCGGCTATCGAATCACCTCCATCAGCGGCGCATCCATGGGTGCCTTGGTCGGCGGCATCTATGCCGCCGGCGAGCTGGATGCGTACAAGCGGTGGGTCTGTGCGCTGAGCCTGGGCGATGTTCTGAGGTTCGTCGATTTCGCCTTCAGCGGGGCCGGTCTGCTCAAAGGCGATCGCATCATCGAGACCTTGCGCTCGATGGTCGGCGATCATGCGATCGAAGACCTGCCGATCAGCTTCACCGCCGTCGCAACCGACATCGACCGACAACGCGAGGTTTGGATCTCGCAGGGTCCGCTCTTCGACGCCGTCCGTGCCTCGATCGCCGTGCCCGGCATCTTCACGCCTTACACCTATCGCGGCCTGACGCTCGTCGACGGCGGACTGCTCAACCCGGTGCCGATTGCTCCGACCTTCCGCGACTTCACCGATCTGACCGTGGCGGTCAATCTCAATGCCGAGATCTCGGCGCCGACCGGTGTCGAGCGGATCCGAGATCCCGCAGCGCCGTCGGAGCCGGCAAGCGAGGAATCGCCGACGGACCTCGGTTATCAGGAGCGGATCCGGCAGTTTTTCGATGCGATCGGCGAGACCTTGGGAGGACGCGACGACAAGCAGCTCGGGGTGTTCGATCTCACGCTCCGCTCGTTCGAGACCATGCAGAACGCGATCGCGGCGGTCAAGCTCGCCGCCTATCGTCCGGATGTGGTGATCGAGGTCCCGCGCGACGCCTGCGCCGCGCACGAGTTTCATCGGGCACGCGAGCTGATCGAGCTGGGGCACCGGCTGGCGGAGGAGGCGATGGCGGGGCGATGAATCGACGCCGGAGCTTCAATCCGGGGCATGTCCAACCCGCGAGTCCGAGGGAAAGAACCCGACGAACGAGGCCGACTCGCGGCGACCAGGGAGGTGGTGCGTCCCTGCACCGGCGGAGAGCGGGCTGCGGGTCTATATCAGGGCTCAGTGCGCGGTCGCTGTGATGGCCTCTTCACGCGTGTAGAACCGACCGTCGCGGATGAATCCAGAGACGATTCCCTGACGGATGGCGGTCACATGACCTTCATGATCCCGGTCGAGGATCCAGGACACGGGCAGGCCGTCGAGCAGATGCACCGGCGCCGGGGTTCCGTCTGCAAAGCGCGACAGTACCGCCTCGCCGCTCGCACCGTCGAGGTAACCGGGGCGAAATCCGAACGATCCGTTGCTCTGGCTGACGCCTCTGGTCCGCGCGTAAAGGACGTTTTCGTTTCGAAGTGACGCTTCCGTCAGAGCCCCGTGGAGCCGGCGTGCGCGTTCCTGATCCTGTGTCGTCCCTGTCGTCGTCTGGGCTTGAATGTGTAGATCGTTCATGGGTTTCTCCTCGCCTCTGATCGATGAGGCTTTCGCTGGAGATTCAAGCATTCGGCATGCCGGGCGCGCAGGATCTATGCGACGACGGCTGGTTCGGGCGGTGTTCGATCGCGGTGGATATCCGGATCCGCCGACCGCTTAAGGTTCAGCGCCAGCAACCGCGCGAGGATCTCATCGTCGGGCATGTCCGGTGCGTAGTCCGACCACCCATAGGCAGTGGCAACTGCGGCATCGAGCGTCTTGTGCGCGTTGTCGAGCCACGCCGGACGCGCGTTGTAGAGGTTGGTCAGGGTGCGCTTCTTCAGCTCCGCCGCGTGCTCGGGCTTGGGGATGATCCGGTCCGGGTAACCCTGCACGACTTCAGGCACGCGATCGATCCACTCGGGAGGATTCAGCCAATTCTCGCGGAGCTGGTTCAGGCGATGGGCCGCTTCGGCGATCGCCAGCGCGACCGGGCGCAGCTCCTGGGCGACAGGCGGAAGGATGATCCCGGTGTCCAGGGTCTCGGTCGGGCCGGCCGTGTCGGCGGGCGTCAGGCCCTCGGGGAAGGGAAAGGTCTCGAAGGTTGTGGTCGGCGTGTAGCGCGGGTCGTTGCCCTTGCCCAACCAGGTGCAGAGTCCCAGCGACCAGAGTTCATGGAATCGCGAATGGAGGATGCCGAAGGTGGTGTTGTCCGATCGGGCGATGACGATCAGTTGCTGATCTGGAAGCACTCTGGTATCGAACCACACGAACATCCGATGTTTAGCGGTCATTGGTGTTGCGATTACGCGACTGTATTCGCGCGTTGCCGATCTCAATCCGGGCCGCGCTTCCTCGTGAATCCACCAACGTCTTCGGGTTCGCTCTCTTCTGACAGTGTCTCTGTAAGGCTTAACTTGGGCCATGAGATAAGCGAAAGGCGCCTCGTAAAGGGCGGCTTCGGCCTCCGGCATGTTCACCCCGAAGTCGATTATCCAGGTATCCGTAGCGCGGCCAGTGACATCTTTGCCGTTCAACCAGGGCTTGATCACGTCGCTGTTGGGTCGGCCGTGAGGATTCGGAAGCAGAAGCCATGCCCTCGCGATGCTCCCGCCAATGTCGAAATCACCGTACTTCTTGGTTCCCTGAAAAGCGATTCGATTATCGATAAGCCTTGAAGCCAGTGAAAGGTTGGCGGAATTGATGCCATTGAATTGGGTGATCCCCTGGAGGTGCCGATTGATCTCGCCGACGACTTGACCATCCAGTTTCGGCTGCCGAGTCAACTCACGAACACCAAATGCCACAAGTGATACGCGGACTGCAGCTCCCTCGTTGACCCAAGGCTCATCCGACCAAGCGTTGAAGATGGTTCCTGTTTGAATAATTCGATCTAGAACTCCCCGATTACTCGGCTGACGGATGCTGTTGGTCGCGACCAAGCCCGCGCACTTCGCCTGGCCCGCCTCGATCTGCGCCCGCGCCTTCTCGAACCAGTAGGTGACGAGATCCGCGCCGCCCGGCACGCGCCCGCCGAAGAGTTTGTTCAAAGTCTCGAAGTAGGCATCCCCTAGAATCGACCGCTTCTTGCTGCCACCCAGGAAAGGCGGATTCCCTACGATGGCATCCGCATCGGGCCACTCCGGCTCGGTTCCATCTGCGTTCACGATGGCGTCGCGCTGCTGGATGGTGTCGAGCGGTTTTAGGATGGGGTTCTTCGACAACGAGAACCCGTGCCCGAGCATCCACTGAATCTCGCCGATCCAGATGGTGACCCGTGCCAGCTCCGCCGCGTAGGGATTCAGCTCGATGCCGAGCACGTTCTCGGGTCCCACCATCGGAAAGCCGCGGGGCAAGCCAAGGCCCTCGGCTTCGAGCAACACCAGATGCTCCAGATCCTTCAGCCCAAGCAGCGAGAGCAGGAGGAAGTTGCCGGACCCGCACGCCGGATCGAGCACGCGAAACCGCCGCAGACGCTCGAGAAAGGTTTGTAGAAGGGTCTGAGCCCGACCCTTGGCCCGCGTACTGGCCGCCGTGGACTTTGCATTCTTGGCCTTGTCCATGATGGCTGCGATCCGATCGCGCAGCCCCGTCCACTCGTCCCGCAAGGGATCCAGGACAACCGGATCGACGATCCGCATGATCGAGGGCTCGTCGGTGTAGTGGGCGCCGAGCTGCGCCCGCTTGTCCGGGTCGAGCCCGCGCTCGAACAGGGTGCCGAAGATGGACGGCTGAATCGCCGACCAATCGAGCCCGGCCAGCGCCAGGAGCTGTTGAAGATCGGTCTTCTCCAGGGGTAGGGCATCGCGCGCGGTGAACAGACCGCCGTTGAACCAATCGATCCGTTTGTAGTTGACTCGCCCGCCGCTGGCCATTGCCCCGAACAGCTCTTCGAGCATCCCTTGCGCGCTGTCAGGCTCGTCGATCCCGGCTTCAAGCAGTTGCGAGAAGAACTTGTCCGGCAGAAGCCCGATATCCTCGGCGAACAGACAGAAGAGCACCTGGTGGCTGAAGTGCGCGACCCGCAGCGGATCATGGCCGCGCGAGCGCCACACCTGCGCGAGATCGCCGAGCTTGCCGGCCGCTGCCTCGGTGAGCTCGGCACGCGTCTGGCGCGGGCGCAGCTGGTCGGGATCCGTGAAGGCCCATTTGAGGAGCCGCCGCTTGGCATGATCGCGCAGGTCTTCGAGCGTCAGCTCGTGAATCACCGGAACCAGGCCGGTGAAGGCGGTATGGATGCGGATTGTCTGGATGTCCGAGACAATCAGCAGCGGGGGATACTCCAGCGACGGGGTGTAGATCTGGAGCTGTTTGAAGGCTTCGTCGAGATCTCGGCCAGGCCCCTTGTACTCCCAACCGAAGTGCTTGCGCTTCCAGACGTCGGCCCAGCCGTCTCCTCCGCCGGCCTTCTTTGCGCCCTTCTCGAACGCATACCAGGTGCCGCTCGGATCCGCTTCGACCGGCGCCTTCTCTCCGAGCATCTGGCACAGGTCATTGAAGTGCGATTGAGAGGACGCTCTCTCGGTCAAGGTGACCCCTTTCCACCGTGAGATGAATTCGTCTGGTGACATACCCGCTCCTTGTTGATGTCTCTGACGGCTTGTCCCGAGCCGACGTGATCGCCGCTTCGACAACCGCCACGTGCATCGCCGCTTGGGTTGCGTCCGAGCAAGGCAGACGTTTGCCTCGCCATTAAGCCGCTCGAGGAGTGACCTCGGCGGCAACGGTTGCTCCAACTGTCCGTTTCGCCATCTCCAACTCGTAATTCTGCTGGAGGTTCAGCCAGGACTGAGGGGTCGTGCTGAAGTAACGGGCAAGCCGGAGCGCCGTGTCGGCGGTGATCGAACGCGTGCCGTTCAGGATCGCAGTGATCCGATTGGGCGGGACACGCAACGCTTTGGCCAGGGCATTCGCCGATAGACCCAGTGGCTCCATGAAGTCCTCGCGCAGGATCTCTCCCGGCGTGATCGGAGGCATGAGGTCTGCGCCGTCGGCGATGTCGGAGAAGTCGATCTCGTCCAGGTGTTCTCTTCGTATGCTCATGTCGGTCTTGAACAGGCTGATTGCGCGGGAATGTTGCCGGCGTGCTCAGTGATAGTCAGTCACCTCGACATCATAGGCATCGTGGTCTTGCCAGCGGAAGCAAAGACGCCATTGGTCGTTGATGCGGATGCTCCACTGACCTTCTCGGTCGCCACGTAACGGCTCCAGGCGGTTCGAGGGCGGAATCCGCAGGAAGTCGAGTGTGTCCGCCGCATCCAAAGCTTGGAGCTTGGCATAGGCGCGGCGATGGATATCGGGCGGGAACCGGCGCACGCGACGACCGCAAAAGAGGGCGGCCGTAGCCTTGTCAGCAAAGCTTTTGATCACCCGACCGAGGATAGTACGCGTTACGTTTGACGTAAAGCCCGGACGTACATCACCTCGCCCTCAATTCAGCGGGAGACTGGCACGCTCCACCACACGCCGCAGAACAAAGCTTGAGTGCACGCCGGTCACCCCCTCGATACGGGTGATCTTGTTGAGCAGAAGGTCCTGGTAGGCATCCATGTCGCGCACGACGACCTTGAGCTGGTAATCGGCGTCGCGTCCCGTGATCAAGAGACATTCCTGCACCTCGGGGATGGCCGCAACGGCGGCGTCGAAGCGCTCGAAACGCTCCGGGGTGTGCTTGTCCATCGAGATGCTCAGGAGCGCCATGAGGTTGAGCCCGAGTGTCTTGGCGTCGAGCAGGGCCGCATAGCCGCGGATGATGCCGGACTCTTCGAGTGCCCGGACGCGCCGCAAACAGGGCGAGGGCGACAGGCCGATACGGTCGGCAAGCTCTTGATTGCTGATGCGCCCGTCGCGTTGCAGCTCTTCGAGGATCCGGCGGTCGTAACGGTCCAGCTTCATTGCGGTTGCTCCGTTCGGTGTGTCTTCCGGGGTGGCGATTTCTAATCTGCCTTAAAATCCATAAAAATTCGCAGATTCTTGCGTAGATACTCAGATTTAGAGGCATATTTGCAATCATCTGCGTGCCTGTCGAGCCTATTCTATCCCCGTCGGCCAACCAGCCGCGACTCGGGCAAGGGCTCACGAGGCACCTGCCCACCAGGCTCCAGGTCCTTACCGGGACGTGAGCAGCCAAGTCCCCTACCGGGGCACGGCAAACCGGTTCCGCCCCGCCGTTCGCTCGGCGCGGGCGTGAACGATCATCTATCGAGGATAGCTATGAGCTATGAGCTATGAGCTATCGGCGATGATCTTTGATTTGACGGCGTTTCGTTGAACACCCTGACTTGGCTGGC
>NZ_LN848257.1:490723-493159 GCF_001499735.1 Thiocapsa sp. KS1
GCTTCAAGGAGATCGAGATCGGCTTCCCTGCTGCGAGCCAGCCGGACTTTGACTTCGTGCGCTGGTTGATCGAGGAGGACAAGATCCCCGAGGACGTGACCGTTCAGGTCTTGGTCCAGGCGCGCGAGGATCTGATCCGTCGCACCTTCGATGCCCTGGACGGTGCCCCGCGAGCGATCGTGCATCTCTACAACTCGACCTCCCCGGTTCAGCGTGACTGGGTGTTCGGCCAGGATCGTGCGGGCGTGAAGGCGATCGCCCGTCAGGGTGCCGAGTGGGTCCTGCGCGAGGCGCAGCGACGGCCCGCGACACGCTGGACCTTCCAGTACTCGCCCGAGAGCTTCACGGCCACCGAGCCGGACTATGCGGTCGAGGTCTGCGAGGCGGTGCTGGATGTCTGGCAGCCGACCCCGCAACGTCCGTGCATCGTCAATCTGCCGGCAACGGTCGAGGTCGCGAGTCCGAATGTCTTCGCCGACCAGGTCGAGTATTTCGCGACCCACATTTCGCGGCGCGAGGCGATCGTCCTGTCGGTGCACACCCACAACGATCGCGGTGGCGCGGCTGCGGCGGCAGAGCTGGCGTTGTTGGCGGGCGCGGACCGGGTCGAGGGGACCCTGCTCGGCAACGGCGAGCGCACCGGCAACCTGGACATCGTGACCCTGGCGATGAACCTGTACAGCCAGGGCATCGATCCGGGTTTGGATTTGAGCGACCCGGACGAGATCGTTCGGGTGGTGGAGGAATGCACCGGCACGGCGCTGCATCCGCGCCACCCATGGGTAGGCGAGCTGGTCTATACCGCCTTCTCGGGAAGTCATCAGGATGCCATCCGCAAGAGTCTGATGCGTCAGGATCCAGAAGAGCCCTGGCAGGTCGCCTATCTGCCGATCGACCCGCGTGATCTGGGTCGCAGCTATCAGGCGGTGATCCGGGTCAACAGTCAGTCCGGGAAGGGCGGCGTCGCCTTCGTCATGGAGCGCGACTTCGGGCTCACGCTGCCGCGCTGGATGCAGGTCGAGCTGGCCCGATTGGTTCAGGCGCAGAGCGAGCGACGCGGCGGGGAGATGGATGCCGAGAGCATCCGCCGTATCTTTATGGACCATTTCGTCGTCGATCAAAGCCCGGTCCGGCTGCTCGGTTATCGGCTCGATCGCAACGGGCACGATGTGATCGAGGCCCGGATCGCGGTACCCGACGGGGAGCACCGTCTGCGCGGTGAAGGGGAGGGTGCGATGGCCGCCTTCGTCGATGCCTGGTCGCGCTGGAGCGGCCAGCCGGTGCGCATCCTGGATTATCAGGAGCATGCGATCGGGGAGGGGACGGACGCCGAGGCGATCGCCTACGTCCAGCTTGAGCTCGGATCGCAGCGGATTGCCGGTGCTGCCATCCATCGGGACACGGTGGCCGCCTCGCTGGGCGCCGTCCTGTCGGCGTTGAATCGCGGCGAGGTCCGACAGGCGCGCGCGGCTTAGCCGGTGCACGTGCGAGGGGAGGTCGAGCGTCCGCGTCTGCGCGGTGCGCCTTCCACTCCCCTCTGCGAGGTTGTAGTCTCGCCGCTTTCTCGCCGTAACCCTCAAGATACGTGATGCCTTCTGCGCCACTGCTCCTCGATCTCGACACCCTGAAACATGCGATTCCGCCGACCTACCTGGAGCGGGGCAGACGCTATCTCAACGAGCGGCGTGTGCTGAGCGTGGATCAGGATACCGCGCGCGGACGTGTGACGGGGCGGGTGCGGGGCTCCGCAGGGCAGATCTATCAGTGCATCGTGCAGCTCGGCGAGCACGCCGACGGCTCCGTGATGGTGGTCGGACAGTGCTCCTGTCCGGTGGGGTACAACTGCAAGCATGTTGCCGCGGTCTTGTTGTCGCTCGGCGCTCGGCCGGCCGGCGGCGCGGCGCCGGGCGCGGCATCGGGCGGAGCGCCTGTCTTGCCGCATCCATTGAGCACCTGGCTCGATCAGGTCGAGCGCGCCACCGCCAGCCCGAGCGAGGAGGCTCACCGGCTTGTCTATATCCTCGATCTCGAAGAGGTTTACGGGACAACGCGTACGACGGTGCGTGCCGCGAAGGTGCGCCTCCTGCTCACCGGCGACTACGGCAAGCCGCAGGATTTCAACATCCTCGGTCAATCCCGTGCCGGATTCGTCGCTCCGGAGGATCAACGCATCATGGCGTTGGTTGCGGTCGGGCGGGGCGGCGGCACCGGAACCTCGGCACGGCTCGACGACCTGACTGGCGCGGACGTCATGCAGGCCATTGCCCGGACCGGGCGAGGCTATTTTCGGACCACCGACGGCCCGGCGCTGAGGGACGCCGGGCCGCTGGACGGACGGCTGGTTTGGCGTCTCGGAGAGGACGCGCAATTTCGCGTGGTCCTGGAGTCCGATCGGCAGGGTCTGTTGCTGTTGCCGATGACTCCGCCCTGGTATCT
>NZ_LN848257.1:493259-493840 GCF_001499735.1 Thiocapsa sp. KS1
GCCCCCGCGGCCCGAGCGGCGGCGCCGCGGCGCGGAGAGGCCCGTTCCCCGTTTGCGCCTGCGCAGTGTCGACCTGGCGGCGAGCAGCGTGGGCCGCTACTGGGGCATCCAACGTCCGCCCGAGTGGGCACATCATGCCGTGCTCGATTTCGACTACGGCGGCACCTCGGTCGATCCCCGCGACCGGGCCCCCGCGCTGCGCCGCGTCGAGCAGGGCGTGCTCGTCGAGATCGAGCGTGACCCGGAGGCCGAGCGGGCGGCGCTCGGCCTGCTCGAGAGGTTGGGTTTCCGACGCGCCACGGAGGCTTCGGATGCGGATGGCCTCTGGCTCGAGCGCGTCGATCCCGAGACCTGGCTGGATTTCATGCAGGATGCGTTGGCGGATCTGGTCGCGCAGGGCTGGCGGATCGAGATCGGCGAGGGTTTCCACTTTCGGATCGCCGAGATCGGCGATTGGGAGATGGACATCGCCGAGGGCGAGGGCGGCAACTGGCTTCACCTGGGGCTAGGCGTGGAGGTCGACGGGCAGCGTGTCGACCTGCTCCCGCTGTTGGTCGAGCTGATCCAGCGCTATCAGGTGG
>NZ_LN848257.1:493940-514032 GCF_001499735.1 Thiocapsa sp. KS1
CGAGCTGATCCAGCGCTATCAGGTGGACCTCTCGACGCGGGCGCTCGCCGCAATGGATGCGGATACGCGCTTGCAGCTGCGCCTGCCCGACGGGCGGCTGATCCTGATGCCGGTGCAGCGTCTGCGCCCGATCCTTTCCACCCTCATCGAGCTTTACGACCCGGAGGGGCCGCTGGGTGGGCAGCAGGGGAGCAAGGGCCGTTTGCGTCTCTCCCGCGTGCATGCCGCTCAGCTCGCGGAGTTGGAGGCTGCGGATCCGGCGCTGCGCTGGCGGGGAGGAGAGTCGGTGCGCGAATGGGGCCGGCGGCTGCGTGACTTCCAGGGCCTGGAGCCGATCGCACCGCCTGCCGGGCTGACCGTCGAGCTGCGGCCCTATCAGCGCCAAGGGCTCGACTGGTTGCAGTTTCTTCGCGCGTACGGGCTCGGCGGCGTTCTCGCGGACGACATGGGTCTCGGCAAGACGGTGCAGACCCTGGCCCATCTGCTGATCGAGAAGGAGAGCGAGCGGGCCGATCGACCGAGCTTGGTGGTTGCGCCCACGAGCCTCCTCTTCAACTGGCGCCGCGAGGCCGAGCGTTTCGTCCCGGCGTTGCGTGTCCTGTCGCTGCACGGTGCAGCGCGGCACGCGCGGTTCGCGTCGATCCCGGAGCATGATCTGGTGCTGACCACCTACCCGCTGCTCCCTCGTGATCTGGAGGCGCTTGCGGCCTGTGAGTTTCACCTGCTGATCCTGGACGAGGCCCAGAACATCAAGAATCCGCGCAGCAAGGCCGCCCAAGCGGCGCGCGCGTTGAACGCGCGCCATCGGCTCTGCCTGACCGGCACGCCGATGGAGAACCACCTCGGCGAGCTTTGGTCCCTTCTCGATTTCCTGATGCCCGAGCTGCTCGGCGACGAGCGCCGCTTTCGGCGGCTGTTCCGCGTTCCCATCGAGCGGTACGGCGACGAGGTGCGTCAGGACGAGCTGCGTCGCCGCGTCGCCCCCTTCCTGCTGCGACGGACCAAGGAGGCGGTCGCCTCCGAGCTGCCGCCCAAGAGCGAGATCATCCGCGAGGTTCCCCTGGCCGACGATCAGCGCGACCTCTACGAGACCCTGCGGCTGGCGCTGCATGAGAAGGTCCGCGAGGAGGTCGCGCGCAAGGGTCTTGCGCGCAGCGGCATCATCATCCTGGATGCCCTGCTGAAGCTGCGTCAGGTGTGCTGCGATCCGCGCCTGGTGTCACTCGAGAGCGCCCGCCGGGTCAAGGGCTCCGCCAAGCTGGATCTGTTGATGACCTTGTTGCCCGATCTCTTGGCGGAAGGGCGGCGTGTGCTGCTCTTCTCTCAGTTCACCAGCATGCTGGCCCTGATCGAAGAAAAGTTGATGAACAACGGGTTGCGCCAGGATGAGGATTTCGTAAAGCTGACCGGCCGTACCCGCAACCGCGATCGACCGGTCGATCGCTTCCAGGCCGGCGAGGTGCCCCTGTTCCTGATCAGCCTGAAGGCCGGCGGCACCGGGCTGAACCTCACCGCGGCGGACACCGTGATCCACTATGACCCTTGGTGGAACCCCGCGGCCGAGCGTCAGGCGACCGACCGCGCACACCGTATCGGTCAGGACAAGCCGGTGTTCGTCTACAAGCTCCTGACCGAGGGGACGGTCGAGCAGCGCGTCGCGGACCTGCAAGCCCGCAAGCAGGCCCTTGCCGATGCCATGTTGGCCGGAGGCGGCGCGGCGTCCGGCGTCTTGAGCCCGGCCGATCTTGATCTCTTGTTCGCGCCGCTCAGCGAGGATTGAGCAGACACGCGACGGAGTGTACCTCAAAGGCCGTCGCACGACCCCGAGCCCCGCCCGGGGCACTACCAGGGTAGGTGCCAACCGACGGAGCGGATCAGGATCACGGCGATCAGGAGCGCGAGGAGAATCGCCCAGAGCGAGAGGTAGATCGCGTTGGATTGTTTGGCCCGGTTTCGATCGGTCCAGGAGCGCGGTCGTACCCCTTTGAGCAGGAAGACGACCTTTGCCGACAGCAGCACACAGACGATATTGACGATCAGCAGCAGAAAGGCGCCGAGCGCCTCTTCCCACCGTCCGGCGCCCAGCATCATCCCCAACGTGGCTGTGGGCGGCAGCAGGGCGACGGCGACCATAACGCCGACCAGGGTGGAGGACAAGCCGGTCGTCAGCGAGAGGACTGCCGCGGCACCCGAGGCCAGTCCCAGGACGACGCCGCCGAGATCCACATCCGTGCGGGACAGGATCTCGGGGCTGTCGAGGTCGATCGGCAGGATCAGCGCGATCGCGACGGAGACCAGGAGGGAGAGGCCGATCCCGGCGCAGTCGGTCTTGAAGGCGCGCCAGGTCAGCTCCGTGTCGCCGAGCGAGGTGGCGAAGGCCAGCGCGATGTTGGGTCCGAGCAGGGGGGCGATCACCATTGCGCCGATCACGACCGCGACGCTGTTCTCGATCAGACCGATTGCGGCGACCAGGGTCGAGAGGACCGTCAACACCAGAAAATTGCTGTCGAGCTGGGCACCCTTGGCAATCTGGCTGTAGAGCTCCTCGCGGGTGGCTGCAACGGCCTTGGCCTTATCCTTCTCGAGGTCCTTGTCGTCTTGGCCTTCATGGGTCAAGACGGCGTCGATGGATTGGACGACGATGCGTGCGCGGTCTTTGGCCGTGAACAGATCCTGGAGCGAGTCGATCAGTGCCTGCCGGCGATCGTCGGCGACCAGCATGCGGATGCTGCAACGCCCGTCGCCTCCGTCGCCGCCCCACCAAAAGTCCTCCGCGCCGTAGAACTTCGCCATGCCGGCGAGCGTCTTGGCGTGTTTTTGATCTGCGATCACCTCGACGATGCGCATGGGTCCGTGCTCAGAAGACCGGGATCTGCGCGAACAGGATCAGCACGATGATCGCGAGGATGCCGACGGCGGTCCAGATCCGATTCGCCCAACGATGCCGTGTGCGACGGCGCTCGATCTGCGCGGCGAGTCGCGGATCCTCCGCGAGCGTCGGATCCAGATAGACGCGGCGATGCGCCAGATCGATCGCTTCGACGGCGGCGATGGCGGTGACCGGGTCGGTGCGATAGAGACCTGCCTCGGCATCCACCATGCCGCGCCGCAGAGCCGTTTGGGCATGCATCGTGGCGACGTGAAGCGAGTTGAAGAAGGCCGCGTAGCGCAGGCGGGACTGGCTCGGGTCGGTCGCGATGTCCACCGGGTCGAGCGGTTTCTGCCGCGTCGCATGAACGCGCACGAGTCCGGCGCGGTCCGCTCGCGTTTCGACAACCAGATAGCCGTCGCGCTCAGACATGACGGATTCCCCACATGATGACTCGGCTGCGGTCGAGCACCGAAGAGGGGAGGATCACCGGCGTGGACTGCGCCGCAGAGACAACGCGCGGACGTCGCCGCCGAGCAGCCCAGCAGGTTCCCCGATCAGCCTGTCTCAGGCCGCACTGCTCCGCCGCTCGATCTCCCAGTTGCATTGATCGATGAGCGCCTTCACCGATCTCGCGACTTGGATGTCTTGCTGCAATTCGAACGTTATGCCGCGCTCCCAACAGGCGCTGGCCGCCTCTGCGAGGAGCGGAAGGCCCTGACGACACAGTTCCCAGAAGGCGAGTGATTGTTTGGTGCTCATGATCGGTCTCCCCGGACGGTGGGCTCGGCAGCGGATGACATGCCTTTACCGGCATAGAAGCATAAATTTTGCCAATCCGCTCAAACCCTAGGCCACGATGAATTTGTGGCCATTCTGCAACAAGACAAATCTTGCGATTTGTCGTCGACCCCACGTCGAGTCTAGCGCAAGGTTCCGTTCTTGTCGGCATCGCAACAACCGTGGGTCATATTCGCAACTCAGTCCGGGTATTTTCATGTTGTGCGAACATGCGTACAGCGTCCGTCATTGCAAGGCAAAAAACTCCGAACGGCGATAAATCCACGCCGATGCCTGCGTTGCCGCGCGCCTGTCGAGTCCGGAAAAAACGTACGATTTCCTGAGATGGATCAGCCTAATCGTCTGACGGTATTCGGCAGGTTTTGGCGGATCACATCGGCAAACGCCTGCAACGCCGCGCGCCGAGGGAAGCTGCGACGATACACGAGCGAGATGCGGCGAAAGGCGTCGGGGAGATTGCCGAGCGGACGGGCGATGATGCCGCTGTCGGTCATCCAGGCCCCGCGGATCGCCAGCGCCGGGACCAGGGTGCAGCCGAAGCCGGCACCGACGAGCTGCAGGAGTGTTTCCAGGCTCGCGGCGCGCAGATCCGCCATCTCGCCCTTGGTCGGGCGCTCGGCGAGACGGCAGACCTCCATGACCTGATGTGTCAGGCAATGTCCGTCGGCCAGCAGCAACAGATCGACCTCTTCCAGGTCTTTCGCCGTGATCTCGTCCTTCTCGTATAAGGGATCGTTGCGCGGATGTGCGAGCCAAAAGGGCTCGTCGAACAGCGGCATCGAATCCAGATCGGTGTCGTCGACCGGTGTGGCGAGCAGTGCGGCGTCGATCTCATGGTGCACGAGACGGCCGAGGAGCAGATCGGTGATCTCCTCGGACAGGATCAACTTCAGATTCGGGTAGGTGCGCTTCAGCGGCACCAGGATCTGCGGGATCAAATAGGGGCTGAGGGTCGGGATGGCCCCGATCCGCAGCGGACCTGCGAGCGGATCCTGATGGGCGCGGGCGACCTGCTCGATCGCCTGGGCCTGCTCCAAGGCGAGCCGGGCATGCCCGAGGATGGCCTCGCCGACCGGCGTGATCTCCACCGAGCGATTGGTCCGCTCGAAGATGACCACGTCGAGCTCGTCCTCGAGCTTCTTGATCTGCCCGCTCAAGGTCGGCTGACTCACGAAACAGCGCTCCGCGGCACGTCCGAAATGGCGTGTCTCGGCGACGGCGAGGATATATTTGAGGTCTCGGAGGTTCACGCGGCGATGATACAGCCTCCGGCCGCCAGCCTCCAGCCGCCAGCCGCCAGCCGCCAGCCGCCAGCCACCAGCCACCAGCTTCCATCTGTCACTGTTCGGGGCGAGAGACCTTTTGTTCGCTGTTGAGTTGCTGTTCCGGCTTGATTGGACCTGCGGAATGCCGGCATCCTCTGGCAGGAGGCAGGAGGCAGGAGGCAGGAGGCAGGAGGCAGGAGGCAGAGCCCGCTTGATTGCCCCCCGCCGCTTCCCCACCTCCGCAATGACCTTATAAAAACTCAGGAGTCATTCACCGTGAGAATGGACAAGCTGACCGCGAAGTTTCAGATGGCCTTGGCGGATGCGCAGAGCCTGGCCGTGGGACGGGATCACCAGTTCATCGAGCCGCTTCACCTGATGATTGCGCTCTTGGATCAGGAGGGCGGCTCGGTGCGCCACCTTCTCACGCGCGCCGACGTCAACGTCAACCGGTTGCGCTCGGCGCTGGGTGATCAGCTCGACCGCCTGCCGACCGTGGAGGGCGCGGGCGGCGATGTCCATGTCGGCAACGATCTGAATCGGCTCCTGAATCAGACCGACAAGCTCGCCCAGCAGCGCAACGATCAGTACATCTCCTCGGAGCTCTTCGTGCTCGCTGCGCTGGAGGACCGCGGTGCCCTGGGCTCCGCCATGCGCGAGGCGGGCGCGAGCAAGGGTGCGATCGAGAAGGCGATCGAGGGGGTGCGCGGCGGCCAGAGCGTGAACGACCCCAATGCCGAAGAGCAGCGTCAGGCGCTCGAAAAATTCACCATCGACATGACCGAGCGTGCCGAGCAGGGCAAGCTCGATCCGGTCATCGGGCGCGACGACGAGATCCGGCGCACCATCCAGGTTCTGCAGCGCCGGACCAAGAACAACCCGGTGCTGATCGGCGAGCCGGGCGTGGGCAAGACCGCCATCGTCGAGGGTCTGGCACAGCGTATCGTCAACGGCGAAGTCCCCGAGGGACTCAAGGGTCGGCGCCTGCTCTCGCTCGACATGGCGGCCCTGATCGCCGGGGCCAAGTTTCGCGGCGAGTTCGAGGAGCGGCTCAAGGCGGTCCTGAACGACATCGGCCGGCAGGAAGGCAACATCATCCTCTTCATCGACGAGCTGCATACGATGGTCGGCGCCGGCAAGGCCGAGGGCTCGATGGACGCCGGGAACATGCTCAAGCCGGCGCTCGCACGCGGCGAGCTGCATTGCGTGGGTGCGACGACGCTGGATGAATACCGCAAGTATGTCGAGAAGGACGCGGCCCTGGAGCGGCGTTTCCAGAAGGTTCTGGTCGACGAGCCGAACGTGGAGGACACCATCGCCATCCTGCGTGGGCTCAAGGAACGTTACGAGGTCCACCATGCGGTGGAGATCACCGACCCGGCCATCGTCGCCGCGGCCGTGCTCTCGCATCGCTACATCTCGGATCGTCAGTTACCCGACAAGGCGATCGACCTGATCGACGAGGCGGCCTCCCAGATCCGCATGGAGATCGACTCCATGCCCGAGGAGATGGACCGGCTCAATCGGCGTCTGATCCAGCTGAAGATCGAGCAGGTCGCACTCAAGAAGGAGTCCGACGAGGCGTCCAAGAAACGCCTGACGGACCTGGAAAGTCAGATCGAACGTGCCGAGCGCGAGTTCTCCGATCTCGACGAGATCTGGAAGTCGGAGAAGGCGGCGGTGCAGGGGACGGCGCACATCAAGGAGGCGCTCGATCGCGCGCGCGTCGAGATGGAAACCGCGCGACGCGCCGGCGACCTCGGTCGCATGTCCGAGCTGCAGTACGGGCGCATCCCGGAGCTGGAAAAGCAGCTCACCGCGGCGGCCGATGCCGAGCAGGGCGAGAATCGCCTCCTGCGCAACAAGGTCACGGAGGAGGAGATCGCCGAGATCGTCTCCAAATGGACCGGCATCCCGGTCTCGCGCATGCTCGAAGGCGAGCGCGAGAAACTGCTGCGCATGGAGCAGGAGATCGAGAAGCGCGTGGTCGGACAAGCCGAGGCGGTGCGTGCGGTGAGCGACGCCATCCGCCGCTCGCGTGCGGGGCTTTCGGACCCGGGCCGCCCCATCGGCTCATTCCTCTTTCTCGGGCCGACCGGCGTGGGCAAGACCGAGCTGTGCAAGGCGCTCGCGGCCTTCCTCTTCGACACCGAAGAGGCGATGGTCCGCATCGACATGTCCGAGTTCATGGAGAAACACTCGGTCGCGCGTCTCATCGGCGCGCCGCCCGGTTATGTCGGCTACGAGGAGGGCGGCTATCTGACCGAGGCGATTCGGCGTCGTCCCTACAGCCTTATCCTGCTCGACGAGGTCGAGAAGGCGCACCCGGATGTCTTCAACGTCCTGCTTCAGGTGTTGGACGATGGGCGCCTGACGGACGGGCAGGGGCGCACGGTGGATTTTCGCAACAGCGTGATCGTCATGACCTCGAACCTGGGCTCGGACGTGATCCAGCAGGTTGCGGGCGAGGCCAACTATGCCGAGATGAAGGACGCCGTGATGGAGATCGTGCGGGTCGCCTTCCGGCCCGAGTTCATCAACCGGCTCGACGAGATCGTCGTCTTCCATCCGCTGCAACCGGCGCAGATCCGGGCGATCGCGCGGATCCAGATCGATTATCTGCGCAAACGTTTGGCCGATCGGGATATGGGGCTGGAGGTCAGCGATGCCGCCTTGGACCATCTCGGGGAGGCCGGATTCGATCCGGTCTACGGGGCGCGTCCGCTCAAGCGCGCGATCCGGGCGCAGCTCGAAAACCCGCTCGCGCAGGAGATCCTGTCAGGGAAGTTCGCTCCCGGCGATCTGATCGAGGTGGGTCTGGAGAACGGCCAGCTGAGCTTCGAGCGGGTGTTGCAGGGGGAAATCGTCTAGGGCTCGGGCGGCGACCGATCGGGACCTCGCCTGCTCGGTCGCCACTCGAAGGGAAAAGGCGAAGAAGGCTTCGCGGTATCCTTC
The DNA here is from genome assembly GCF_001499735.1 of Thiocapsa sp. KS1. Taxonomy (GTDB): domain Bacteria; phylum Pseudomonadota; class Gammaproteobacteria; order Chromatiales; family Chromatiaceae; genus Thiocapsa. Next base: position 501,831 of record NZ_LN848257.1, read on the forward strand.
CCACCTTTCCGGCGGGTTTCGAGCCGCTAGCCTCGCGACAGCGAGGCGGTCCTCTTCAGACGCTGTCTTCCGACCTTATTCCACCGCCGAGGCGATGATCGGTTCGGCGAGCTGCACGGTGCCTACGGGTGCGATTCGCGTCGCGACAACAACGCTCGGGTCGGATGTCGGGGTGGAGCGGGGGTCGGCCACGATCAGAAACGACGCGGTCAGTATGGTGGCGCCGGCGACCGTACGGGTGGCGACTTTTCCGGCGTCCATCGACGCGAGTCGGCTGCGGACGCGTTTCGCGGCGCGGACGGCATTCGACACTTCGGCTGCTGTGGGGATACGCATCATGGGTCTCCTCGTCGGTTGTTTGGCTGCCTGTCAAACGTCGTTGATTTCGAGAGGAATCCAACAGCCCGACCCTTCCGATTCGTTCGTCTTTTTATTCGCTTTTCTCGATTCTTCCGGCCGAAATCTCAAGGGCGACCGGCCCATCCGGTCGATTCCGTATAGAATCCGGCCTTCACTCGAACCGGGAGCCCTGCGATGAGCCAAACGCTCAAAACGGTCGTCGCGCGTCAGCGCATCCTCTTGCAGGGACGCCTGGCGACCTCGCTCGTGCGGCTGGTCGAGCCCTGTCGCACGGCTTGGCCGGACCGCGCCGCCTTGGAGCGGATCCTGCTCGCGGCACTGCCGACGCTGGCCTCCTGCAAGTATCTCTATGTCCTCGACCGCGATGCGCGCCAACTGACGGCAAACGTCTCGCCGCAGGGCCTGCTGCCGAAGCATTGGGGTCGGGATCGGCGCGAGCGTCCCTACATGGCCGAGGCGCTTTCCGGCGAACGCTTTTCGCTGTCGCCCGTCTACATCAGCCGCAACGCCCGCCGTCCGTCGCTCACCGCCATCCAGCGGGTCGAGGACGAGGAGGGTGCGCTCCTGGGCTATCTCGGTGCCGACTTCGATCTGCGCGAGCTTCCGCTCACCCGCGAGCTCTACGAGCAGCCGGAGCAATGGCTCCAGCTCAAGGGCGATCCGGCGATCCGCGGCGGCCTGTTCGATCAGCAGCGGGTCGAAAGTCTGATGGACGGACACATCGACGAGATCCTCGATCTCATCGTCGAGCTGATCGCCGCGCACGGCGTCTTTCACGGCAAGCTGCATTTCTCCAGCTCGCGCGCCACCCTTTGGCTGGTCGACGACCCCTTCCGGTTCAGGATCCTCGACTACGAGGACTTGGCCGATCCGGGAACCTGTCTCGCCTATCCGCAACGTCCCTATCCCGTCGATGCAGCCGTTCCGTTGGACCGGGTCGCCGAGGTCTTCCGCACCTTCCGGGCGCTGCGCTTCATGGACGAAAACATCTATCTGCGCTCCGGGTCGCTCAACATCTACAACGGCATCGTGGGGCTGAATTTCTCGTGCGACGGCTCGCATTACATGCCGTGGGACGACTTCCTGCACAAGAGCCTGGATTTCTGGATAGGCACGGGCGAGTCCTGCGCGCTGGAGGGCGGCGGCTGAGGTGCGGGGCGCCGCGCCGTGCAACCGTTCAGATCCCCCTCCCCGGCGGCCATCGTGCCGGGTTGACGGTGACCGGCGCGCGTCGTTCGTAATCACGCCGCGGGAGATCTTTGCCCTTGCAGGGCAAGCCTCGGCAAGTCGCTTCAGACGGGGAGATCAGCAGCGTGAACCTGTTCCAGTCCATCTTCCGGGGCAACGAGTCCCGCGGACGCTATCCCGAATCGCTCATCGAGGCGGCCATCGAGCGCGCCGTGGACGGCACGGACGCACGTCTGCGGCTGCTGCCGGGTTACCGCAAGCGCCTGCGGGTGCCGGTCATCCACGCAATCGATCAAGTCGTCGCCTTGGTGGAGGCTATCCCGGCACCGCTGGCGGCCGGGCGTCGCGAGCACGGCGAGGATCCTCGCCTGGCTGCGGTCTTCTCATCCGCCGCGGACATGCTCAGGATCTTCGGCCGTGATCCCGCCCTGACGGCCTTTTTGGCGACGCCGGAGGGTGCCGCCGCCGAGCGGGTGACCTGCCTGCTCCTCGCCGAACGTGTGGAGCGCAACATCCTCGGCATGGATTTGGTCGGCGACCAGGTGCGGCGCGATGTGCCGCAGGTTGCCGTCAGTTTCACCGGTCATCGCCTGTTGGATCCTCGGGCTGCCGAGGCCGAGATGCGCCGTGCCTTGGAACGGCGGGCCTTCGACCATCTACTCGCCTTGGCATTGTCCCGGATCGCCGAGGTCCGGGTGGAGCGGGAGGATCTCATGCGTCAGCGCGACCTGCTGCATCGCAAGCGCGCGTCGCTGGAGCGCGGGGGCTGGACCTTCGATGCGGCACAGGGCGCGCCTCCCGACCCCGCCGCCCTGATGGCCGATCTGGAGGGGATCACGGCTCAGCTCGCCGTCTTAGGTGCGGACGATGGTCTCTTGCGGGCGCATCTCGGCATCGTCGCCGACTCGCTCGCCGAGGCCGAACGTCAGTTCTGGGCGGACGATCTCGACCTCTCGCTCGATGCGATGAATATCCGGCGCGACGCTGGGGAACCGTCGGCTCGGCGTATCGTCCTGAAGGAGTTGCACAACGCGCGCGGGTGGCGGCTCGTGATGCTGCCGTTGATGATCACGCCCGGCGAGATTCCGCCGCGCGAGGACTTCGTGGCCGCGGCGGAGCGCTATCTTTAGTGCGAAACCCGGAATTGCCGAGCCGCGGGGTCGGCACGCCGTCCAATCCGGTCGCCCGAAACGGCGGCTACAGCACAGGGGGCAGCACGCATGAGCGACAAGAAACGCAGCACCGAGGCCGAAGACCAAGCTGTTTCCGAAGCGCCCAAGAAGCTCAAGAACAAGAAATACCTCAAGGAGTTGGCAACGCTGCATGTCGAGCTGGTCAAGCTTCAGGAGTGGGTCCGTCACCATGGCATGAAGGTGTGCCTCGTCTTCGAGGGTCGCGACGGCGCGGGCAAGGGCGGCACCATCAAGGCGATCACCGAGCGGGTCAGTCCGCGGGTTTTTCGTGTCGTGGCCCTGCCGGCGCCGACCGAGCGCGAGAAGAGCCAGATGTATGTCCAGCGCTATATGCGGCATTTCCCGGCGGCCGGGGAGGTGGTCATCTTCGATCGCAGTTGGTACAACCGTGCCGGCGTCGAGCGGGTGATGGGCTTCTGTACCGAGGAGCAAACCAACCACTTCCTGCAGATGACCCCGCTGGTCGAGCGGGCGATGGTGGATTCCGGGATCATCCTCGTCAAATACTGGCTCGAGGTCAGTCCCGAGGAGCAGACGCGCCGATTGGAGGGCCGCATCGAGGACGGCCGCAAGGTCTGGAAACTCACGCCGATGGATCTCAAGTCCTACAGCCGCTGGTACGACTACTCACGGGCGCGCGATGCCATGTTTGCGGCGACGGACACCGCTTGGGCACCCTGGTACGTCGCCCCCTCGGACGACAAGAAACGGGCGCGGCTGAACATCATCAGCCACCTCTTGGGCCGGATCCCCTACGAGGAGCTGCCGCGCGAAAAGGTAGCGCTGCCCAAGCGTCAGAAGGCCGAGGGCTATCTCGAGCCCGACTACCCGTTCAGGATCATCCCCGCGGCCTATTGAGAGCGTGCAGGCCCGGCTCGGCCTTCATCCGCGCCGTCCACGTTTCGGCAGCTTACAAACACCAGGAGATAAAGAATGAAAACCACCCGATGGGAAATTTCCGCTCGAAGAGGGGCACTGAAATGAAAACTTCACGAATGCTCGTAACGCGATCTGTGCGCAGCCTGTCCGCGATGGCGTTGTTCATGATCGTTTTATTGGGCACATCCATCGGTGCGAGCGCCGATGAGGCAGATGCCAAGCAGCTACTCAAAGCCATGTCCGACTACTTGGTGGCACAGCAGGCCATCTCATTCGAGTACGACGCCACCCTCGAGGCCATCACCAAGGACGGACAGAAACTCGCGTTGGCAAGCTCGGGTACGCTCTTACTCAATCGACCCGATAAGATCCGCGCTACGCGCTCCAGCGGGTTTGCGGATGTCGAGATGTCCTTCGACGGGACGACGCTGACCTTGCTGGGAAAAAATCTGAACCTCTATGCGCAGCAGGACGTGCCCGGCACGGTCGACAATTTGGTCGATGAGTTGCGGAATCACAACCGGCCTATCCCTGCTGCGGATTTGCTGCTGATGGATCCCTACGAGGTGTTGATGGAGGACGTCGTCGACGTCAAGGACCTCGGTAGCGGTGTGATCGGCGGTGTCGAATGCGATTACCTTGCGTTTCGGGCAAAGGAAGTCGATTGGCAGATCTGGATTGCTCAAGGAGAACGCCCCTATCCGTGCCGATACGTCATCACCTCCAAGTTCATGAAAGGCGAACCTCAGTACAGCATTCAAATCAGAGACTGGAAGGCTGGCGCCGAGGTCGCCGCAACTGATTTCAGCTTCAAGAACACGACGGATGCCGAGAAGGTGGACTTGAAGAAAGTCGCAGATGAATTACCGGAGCATTTCAAGATAGGAGAGGCTCAATGAAAATGTCACAACGAATGAATGTCATACTGATTGCCGGGATCACCGTGATTGCCGGCGCTGAACTTGGGGAGCGGCTTTCGGTCCCCGGTTTTCACAGTTTTATTCCGACGGCCGAAGCCAGAGTCGGGCGTCCACTCACGCCAGTGAGCGTTGCCGGGGTGGGGCGTCGCACGGTACGGCGTTGCGCGGTCGGTGTTTATAACTGTTAATCCCTCCGGGCCCCAACCTTTGACCAGTTTGCTTGGGGAGGCAAGTGCTGCCGCCGATTCGGTTCAGACGCGTTGAGAGCAAGAGAATACGCTTGCACCCGCGAGATCGGAGCGCTTGAAAGACAAGCCCGGGTCAGTCGGTCCGGACGGGGAGATCAGCGGCGCGAACCTGTTTCAGTCTATCCGCGGTTCCAGGTTTCGCTTTCGGAATCATCAACAGAAGAGGACGATCCATTGATCCAGCGATGTTTGCGAATACCCCCCGTTCGGGGGCTTGTTCAGGCGACGGGGATCGTCCTGAGCCTCGGACTGGCGGGCAGTGTGGCGGCGGCCGAGGGCATCGATCCCGAAGCGGATCGGATCCTGCGCGCCATGTCGAGCTATCTGGGCGGTCTGGCCGCCTTCAGCGTGCAGGCAGATGTGGATGACGAGATCATCGACCTCGCCGGTCAGAAGCTGCAGCTCAGCAGCTCGGCAAGCCTGCTGGTCGAGCGACCCAATCATTTTCATGCCCATCGTCAGGGCCCCCTGGCCGATCTGGAGGCCGTCTTCGATGGCCAGACTCTGACGCTGCACGGCAAGCGTCTCCAGATCTACGCGCAGCTCGAAGCCCCCGGCACCATCGACCAAGCGGTGACCGAGCTGCGTGCCGCGACGGGTTTCGACGCCCCGGCGGGCGATCTCTTCTACGCCGATCCCTATCCGGGTTTGATGACCGACGTGACCACGGGCGCCTATCTGGGCATCGCCTATGTCGACGGGACCGAGGCGCATCATCTGGCCTTCCGGTCCGCCAAGGTCGACTGGCAGATCTGGATCCGTACCGGCGACCAGCCGCTGCCGCTGAAGTATGTCATCACCAGCAAATGGGTGACCGGTGCCCCGCAATATTCCGTTCGGTTCCGCGACTGGGATACGGCGCCGACGATCGCGGCCGATCGCTTTACCTTTGTCGCCCCCGCAGGTGCCCGTCAACTGGAAACGCTCTCGGTCGACGACCTGGGTGCGTTCATGATCGAGGAGGCTCCGTGATGAAGAAACGCCGCCCAATCAACTCAATCGCGATGGGGATCGGACTCATCGCCGCCGCGCTCATCGTCGATGGCTGGCTGCCCATCGGTATCGCGATCAAGGATGCGCACGCGGTCGTAGGTCGACCTATGACACCCGCGAGTGTGGCCGGCGTCGCCCGACGCACCACGCGCCGAACCATCCGCCGCTCGGCGGTCTATGTGTCCACGCTGCCCGCGGCCTGCCGCACGGTCGTCATCGACGGCACCACACTGCATAGCTGCGGAGGAACCTATTATCAGCCCTACAACGGGCGATACGCGGTGGTCTACGTCGATTGATCTAGCGGGTCCCCGATCCGGCTTGAACGGGTTGCGACAACGACGATGACGACACGGCCCCGACCGGCTTGCGACCCCATGTCCAGTCCGGTTCGGGGCTCCGCCGTTGCGATGCCGGCGTTTCCCGGCGGGGGCGCCGATCCCATCCAAAAACATCGCATCCCGCGTTGGGCGCGGTTTAGGCGACTTCGGAACACGCAAGGTCCATGAGTCGACCGAACTGCATCGCGGGAACCGGCTTGGACCAAAGGTACCCCTGGGCGTAGTCGCAGCCGATCGCCTTGACCAGATTGCACTGTGCCTGTGTCTCGACGCCTTCGACGACCACCTTCAGTCCGAGTGCGTGGGCCATGATCACCATCGCCTTGCAGAGGGCGTAATCGGCTGAATCAAGGGTCAGGTTGCGCACGAAAGAGCGATCGATCTTGACGTAATCAATGTCGAATGACTTGAGATAGGACAGCGAGGAATAGCCGGTGCCGAAGTCATCCAAAGCGACCTCGATGCCGTTGCTGCGCTGTATCCGCAACTGCATGATGACCTCGTCCCGCGCGTCCATCAACACGGATTCCGTGATTTCGAGCACGATGTTTTTCGGATCCAGCCCAATGGTTCTCAGATAGTTGCACCACTGCATCGGGTCGCCTAAACCGGCGCGAAACTGCACGGGCGACTCATTGATGGAGATCTGAAATCCCGGCTGGAATCGTCCCTGCCATTCCAGCATCTGGTTGGCCGCTCGGCGAAAGACCCAATCGCCGATTTCAACAATCAATCCGGTTTCTTCGGCGATGGGAATAAACTCGGCCGGACTCACCAGGCCGCGCACCGGGTGATGCCAGCGGATCAAGGCTTCTGCCTTGACAATCGCTCCGGTCACAAGATCAACGATAGGCTGATAGTAAACCTCGAATTGCTGTTCCAGCACCGCGCAATGCAGGTCATTACTCAGTCGCATGCGTTGATCCACCGCACTCTGCATCAACGGCGTGTAATAGTGGAAACGATTACTGCCCTCTTTCTTGGCGGCATACATCGCCTGATCCGCATGCTTCAGCAGGGCCGTCACATCGTCCGCATCATCCGGAAACAGAGTGATGCCGATGCTGGCCGAGATATAGGCCAGGTCGCCGTCGATACGATAGGGCTCCGCAATCCGCGAGAGGAGCCTGTCGGCCGTTCTCTCGATGTCGCCTGCATCATCCAGCGCCTTCAGGACAATAATGAACTCGTCTCCTCCGAGACGTCCGATCAATTCACAATCCGGAACGCAGTCGACCATGCGACGAGTGACCTCCTGGAGCAGTGCGTCGCCGATCTCGTGACCGAGTGTATCGTTGACCTCCTTGAAGCGATCAAGATCGACAAACATCACCGCAAGTCGATTCGGTTGGTCGGAATTGGATCGAATCACCCGGTCGAGATGCTCATAAACCATCCGTCGATTCGGAAGATCGGTCAATGTGTCGTAGTTGGCCTGTCGCCAAATACGCTGCTCGGCCTGCTGCTGCTCCGTGATGTCGTGGAAATTGACGATGACCTGCTTTAAATCGCCGTTTGAAAGGAATTCAGGAAAGGCACTGACCAGCAGCCAGCGCCGCTCGGGGCTGGGCGACACGCGCACACCGATCACCATGTTGGTGACCGGTTGGTGGCTGGCGAGGACCTGGCTGACCGGATAGTCGTCGGGCTCGATCCTGTCCCCGCTCTCGGCGACAAAGCACCAGGCCGGGTCCAGGGCGGACTTACCGAGCAATTGGTCTTCGGATAAGCACAACAGCGCGGCGGCCGTGGGGTTGGAGAAGACAATCCGCGTATCCGGGGCATGAACGACGATCCCGACCTGCAGATTCAGGAGCAGGTCGCGCAGATGGGACTCGATCTCGGACAAGGCCGCGTATTGCAGGTGCAACTGCTGCTCCGCCGCCTTACGCGCGCCGATACCCTCCACCAGGACGATGAAATAGTCGAGACGGCCATCCTCTGCACTCACGGAGCGCACGGACACTTGAGCCCAAAGGGTCCGGCCCCTGCGACGAACCAGGCGCGTCTCGAGTCGATATTCATCACATTCCCCGGAGGCCAGCCGTGCAAAGGCGCCGGAGTGCTCGGCAAGATCATCGCGATCGATACAGTCGAACCAGTGTGCTCGCGCGAGCTCGTCGCTTGAATATCCCAACATCTCGCAGAGCGCCGGGTTGATATCGATCCAGCGCTGATCCGCGCTGAGTGTCGCCATTCCCACCATGGAACGATTGAAAAACGCCCGGTAGCGTTCCCGGGCAGCCTGGGCACGTCGCGCCGATTGCTCGGTACTCAGCAGCCGTTGTCGATAATCCGCCATCAGGATCCGGCTCATCACGATGATCATGCCGAGAAAGCCGACGGGACCCAGCGGCGCAAACTCAATGAGCCCAAACCTCACCATCAGGCCATGGACCACGAAGAGCATGAAGAACCCGACGGCAAACAGTATCATGAGGGACTGGCGCGAACCTGTTCGGCGGTACGCCGCAACCAGCGCATAGAGCGCGAACGCAAAACAGACAAAAACCAGAAGCGCCCCGGCGACGAGCCCGAGGCCGGATGCGCCATCGACCAAGGCAATCTCTTCACCCCACGGCAGATGCAACGTTCGCAGCCCAACGATATCGCGATATTGCAGACTCAGCGGAAGAGCCAGATTGATGCTGATCAACAGGGTGCCGGCCGCACTCAATCCGATCAGCAAGGCGCGTGGCCATACCGCGCTATAGGCCGCGATAAACCACAAAAAGGCAATAAAAAAGAGTATGGCGGCTGTGATGTTGAGCTTGAGCGCAACGATCAACTCAGGGATTGCACGTGCCTGCAAGCACCACGCCTGGCTCAAGGCGAAAAACAGCGTCAGCGCGCAGAGGATCGCGAAGAGGATCTGAATCGGATCGCGCGGTCGCTGCAAACCCGCCGCGGCGTGCGTGTAGCCGGCGTGCGCACAAACGCCGACCAGGAGATAGAAGACGGAGGTGATGAGGTCGGTCATGCCGAGGGTCGGCTACGCCGATCCGACGACAGGCGCTCGCGGCTCCAAACGAACGGCACCGGTAACCGGAGTGGCTCTCGGACTGGTGTGCGCTCTCGCATGGGCGCTGGGGTTGCCGTGATTCGGGCGTATGGTTCGGCGATGCTATCGATCGCGCAAGATCGGCGCAAACCCGGACCTTGATCCGCCTGCCGCAGATCAACGACCGGAAGCGTAAACCTGCGCGTGCAGGGACGCCCGGATTTGGTCTTGCCCACCGACGGCAGCGAAGGGGACCTCCGCGGCTTCGTGACATGGCGAAAAATCAGCGGCGCCATCCGCAGCGATCCCGGCAAAGACTGTTCTCCCGACTCCCGACTCCCGACTCCCGACTCCCGACTCCCGACTCCCGTCTGCCCCGAGGTGCGCTCTCCAGTGGTCAAACGCACGCGGGGGGGAAGTGCTCAGTAGATCTCGGGGACCATCTTGAACGGGTAGTCCGGCTCACGGTAGTCATCGGACTTCTGCCGCTTGGGTAGCTCCACCTTCTCGCGGGGCAGCTCTTCGTAGGGGATCCGGCCCAGCAGGTGACGGATGATGTTCAGGCGCGCCCGCTTCTTGTCGTCGGAGCGCGCGACATACCAGGGTGCCCAGGCGGTATCGGTGGCCGCGAACATCTCGTCGCGGGCCCGCGAGTAATCGTACCAGCGGCTATAGGATTTCAGATCCATGGGCGAGAGCTTCCAGATCTTCCGCCCGTCGTCGATACGCCCCTCGAGCCGCCGGGTCTGCTCCTCCATGCTGACCTCGAGCCAGTACTTCATGAGGATGATCCCCGAATCGACCATCTGCTTCTCGAACCCCGGTACCATCTCGAGGAACCGCTTCGCCTGCTCCTCGCTGCAGAATCCCATCACGCGCTCGACGCCGGCTCGGTTGTACCAGCTGCGGTCCCAGATCACCACCTCGCCGGCTGCCGGGAAGTGAGGAATGAAGCGCTGTCCGTACATCTGGCTCCGCTCGCGCTCGGTCGGCGCGGGCAGCGCGATGACGCGGAATACGCGCGGGCTCACCCGCTCGGTGATCGCCTTGATGGTACCGCCCTTGCCGGCACCGTCGCGGCCCTCGAACACGATACAGACCTTGAGCCCTTCGTGCCGGACCCACTCCTGGAGCTTCACCAGCTCTTCGTGCAGCTTGCGCAGCTCCTTCTCGTAGGTCTTGTTCTTCAGCTTGCCGGATGCGGATATCTCCTCGACGTTTGCGGCGTCCGTGACGGCGGTATGGGTCTTGTTTTTATGTGATTTTTTGCTCATTGCCTGGGTCTCCTTCGGTGGGCGGCCGCCCGACGGCGGTCCGAACGCTGGCCGTCTTTTTGCTCGGATAACGAACAGCAAAAGGGCTGCCAAATGTTGTACTTCAATCACGTCGGCGCGGGCTCACCGGAAAACGGCGATGGATCCGCGACATCTGCCCGTCTGCACTCAGAGATAGCGCTGGGCGGCGGAGACAAAGTCCTCTTGGCGGGGAAGATCCCGCGGGTCGATGGCGACGGGCAGCACGACGGCGCGCGCACCGCGTGCGGTTTGGAGCTTGTGGAGGACCATGACGCGGGCCGACGGGTCGCCGGGATCACGCAGGATGTTCATAGGCCCTAAACAGAGCTCGATGTCCTCCGACCACACCTGGCGCTCGGCCTCTGCGAGCCGTTCGGCGACGACCTCCAGATGGGCCTTCAATAGACCCGCGTCCGCGCCGAGTGACTTCAACTGTCGCGAGACGGCGTCGAATTCCGCTTGGATTCCGGCCGCGTCCGGCTCGTCCGGGTCCGGCCGATCGAAGCTCAGCGTCCCGCGTTTCATGTTTCGGAGCTGACGCAGCAGCAGGTCGCGCTGGCGTGTCAGATCCGCACGCTCGACCCGTGCCTCGGCGATCCGGGCCAGGGCCAGGGTGAGCAGATGATCGAAGGCACGCCGCTTGAGAAAGCGCCTGCACTCCTCTTCGATGGTCTGGGGCTCGAGCAGGTGGTGTCCGGAGAAGCTGACCGTCACTTGGGCGACGTCGCGCCGCACCTGGTCGCCCACCAAGTCCATTCCGAGGATGTTTCTCTCCTCCCGTCGCGCCATGAGCAGGGCCGTCACCCGCTCGGCACCACGCCCCTCGTTCCCGGAAAGATACTCCGACAGGGCCCGGTCGCGGGCGAAGACGTGCTGCATCTCCTCGCCCGAGGCGAACAGCGCCGAAAGCCGCGGATCGTTGCGATAGTCGCCGAGTCCGGCCGCCACGGTCGCAGGGATGCCGTCCACGAGTGCCACCACATGGTCGATCGCGTGGATGACGGGTTTGCGCAGCCGCTTGCGGTAACCGGGGACCAGCCTCAGCCGGGGGTCAGTGCCGTCCACGCTGCGCTCGATCGCCATCTCGATCAGAGACTCGGGATAGCGCCCGACGGCCTCGCTGCCACCGAAGATGGATTGAAAAAGCTTCACCTCATCTCCTCCGATTGGGCCGTCTGCGATAGGTAGCGCTCCACGGCTATTTGCAGGTTGAACAGCATGCGCTCGCGCCCGAGGGTCTTGCCCAGCGGCGAGCGCTGCACCATGCGCAGGACCTCAGGGTTCAGCGCCACGAGCCAGAGCACGGCACCGCGCTCGCGCAGACGCTCTTCGCCCTCGATCAGCATCTTGAGTGCCGAGTACTCGATGTCGGGAACCGCGCTGAAATCCATCGCGACCACCTTGGGCTCGGCCGCATCGATCAGCGGCAAGAGCTGCTCGCCGATGCGTTGGGCATTGGCGAAGAAGAGGCGTCCTTCCGGGCGCACGATGAGGAGGCCGGGGAAGGACTCGTCGTCCGGATGTGTCTCCGACTCGGGGCGAAAGACATCGGTGCCGGGCTTGCGGCCCAGGACATAGAGTCGCGGATGGGCGGCCTGATAGGCCAGCGCAACGAGCGAGACGATAACCGCCACCAGGATCCCCTTCAGGGTTCCAAGCACCACGACACCGCCAAAGGCCACCAGCGCCCAGACAAACTCCATGCTCCGAATCCGCAGGATGTCGCGAAACTCGGCCGGTTGGATCAGACCGATCGAATAGACGATCACCACGGCGGCCAGGGT
>NZ_LN848257.1:514132-540622 GCF_001499735.1 Thiocapsa sp. KS1
GGGCGCGGCTCGCCTGGACCGGCAAAGGCCCGCGCCGCCGCAATGGACTCGGTAAAGCTCATCAATGCGATGCCCAGGGCGCCCGGCCAAAGCTGGGCGATGAGGTCGAGGTCGGGCGCAACGAAGGCGGGCAGCCCCGATGGGATATGACCAACGGTCTCCACGCCGTGCGCCTGGAGTGCGAAGAGACCCGAGACGGCAATCCCCAAGCCGACGGCGACCAGGGGGGCCGGGGCGCGGGGGACGAATCGCTCCATCCCGACCAGGATAACGAGCATCGCCACGCCGACGGCCAGGGTGACGAGCGAGGTCTCGGGCAGGTGGTGCACCAAAGCCAGCAGGTTCTGTAAAAAGCCGCCCTTGTCGAAATGGATGCCCAACAGCTTCGGGACCTGATCGAGGACGATGACGAGCCCGATCCCCGCTTTGAAGCCCGTCAGCACCGGCTCCGAGATGAAGCTCGCGACGACCCCCAGACGCAGCACCGAGGCCAGGATCAGCATGATCCCGACCAGGACGGCGAGCGTCGCGGAGGCGGTCAGCAGTGCCGCCGGATCGCCACTCGGCACGACCAGCGCGAGCTGGGTGCCGGTCAGAATTGCCAAGGTCGTGGTGGTGCTGACGCTGAGCGGACGCGAGGTTCCGAGGATCGCGTAGATCACCATCGGCACGAAGGCCGTGTAGAGCCCGATCTCCACCGGCAGCCCGGCGACCGTGGCATAGGCCATGGCCTTGGGGATCACAACCGCCGCAGTGGTCAGACCGGCGACCAGGTCCAATCGCAGCCACTCCCCTCGGTAACCGTCGAGCCGCTCAAGCATCTTGGTGTCCCTCATGCGGATTTAGATGGTCCATGCTCCCATCCCCCTGGTAGTCGCGGCCCGCCGCGCCCACGACGCCGACGGCCGGATGGATCACTGATGCAACAAAGCTGCCAAAGCTAGATTTCGCCCGGTTCGTCGGCGATACCTTCGGGCAAAAGAAAGGGCGTTGCGAAAAGCAGCGGGGTCATGAACAGGGCACCTCCGCCGGGTCGATGGATGTCGGCCTGCTCGTAGATGTGATCGAACAGGCTTTCCGCTGCGTCTGCATCGACGACGACTCGGACCATGCGCACAAGTGATGGCTCGGGCAGTTTGCCCCTTCGCGCGACTGCCTCGCGCAGCACTGAATGTCCGCGACAGTAGACGCTCTCGGCCTGGGTAATGCCCTGCTCGCGCAGCCAGGCGAGCAGACGCCGCTCGGTGCCGTCGTCCGGCAGGATGCAGGAGATGAGTTTTGCCGGCTGGCCCGGAACCCGCGGGGCTGCTTGGACCGCGCTCATAGCCTGTCCCCTTGGGCCGCAAGCGTTGTCAGAACCTCGCGCGGGATATAGGTGGCCATCCGCTCGACCGGCGTGATGTAGGCCATTCCGGCGCCGGGAACATGGAGGTCCGCGGCGCGGTAAACCGCCTCGAAGACCAGGTCCTGAGAGTCGGTGGCGACCAGGATGCTGACGACATCCTTCTCCGCCTCGATCGCGATCCCGAGCAGCCCGAGCCGTTCCCGCGGGCCAATGCCCCGGGCGTAATAGACCAGCGCACCGGCCGCTCCCATGGCCCGGGCGGCCGCGATGACCGCATCGCCGCGTCCGGTGGAGACGATGCAGGTGATCAGTGCCACGTCCGTCAAATAGGTGATCTTGTCGTCTTTCATACCAGTGCCTGCACCTCTTGCTCATGATGGTTTGCTGCTTGGCCGCTGGCGGCCCGTTCCTGCCGACCGGCCTGCATGCGCGCCCACAGCCCGGTCAGCAGGACGCTGATGATCGGACCGATGGAGGCCAGACAGAGGATGCCGAAGCCCTCGACGGCGTGGGTGGCATTACCGAGCCCGAGCCCCATCGCGAGCACCAGCGGCACCGTGATGGGCCCGGTCGTAACGCCGGCGCTGTCCCAGGCGACGTTGACGAAGGCCTCCGAGGAGACAGCCGTCAGGGCGGCGGCGAGCAGATAGGGCGGGACGATGAGCCAGACCAGCGGCAGGTCGAAGACGAGCTTGGTCACGCCCAGCGCGATGCCGCAGGCGACCCCGGCCGAGACGGCCAGGATCAGCGTCCGCTTCTTGAAGAAACCGTTGGTGAGCTGCTCCGCGGTGACGCCCAAGGCATTCAGCGCCGGCTCGGCGATGGTGGCCCCGAATCCCAGAATCAACGCGAAGACCAGTGCGATGGTCACGCCGACCGCGTAGCGGTAAAGGGGTGAGCCGTCCGCGCCCGGGATCTCCATGAAGGCGGCAGGGACCAGCGACCCCGCGCTCCCCCCGAGATTGGAGAGCCCATACGTCAAGCCGATGTTGAAGAGACACATGCCGATTACGGTCAGCCCGATCCCGAGCATCATCTCGCGCGGGCGCGGCAGGCGTTCCTTCAGCACCACCTTCAGGATCAGAAGCAGGAACAGCACCAGCGGAAGGATGGCGCGAATCCCCATCACCACTTCCAGACCGGGGCTGCGCTGGTACCAGGCGGCGGGGCCTGTATCGGCGCCCGTCGCCGCGGCGGCGGCAACGATCTCGGCCGGGGTGACGGTAACGGCCACGTATAGGCTCAACAGCAGGACGCCGATGACCGGAAACAGCGAGGCCAAGGTCACGATGCCGAAGCCGGAGAGACCGGAATCCGCCCGACCGGCGGCGGCCGCGATGCCGATGCCGAGCGCCAGCACCAGCGGCACCGTGACCGGGCCGGTGGTCACCGCGCCGGCATCCCAGGCCAGCCCGAGCACCGTGGCCAGCTCCGGGTCGGCAGAGGCATAAATCGTCAGTCCGATCACCGGCACCAGGGAGGCGTAGATCAGCGGCTTCAGGCTCCAGCCATGCAGGAAGCGCAGGGTGCCCAGCACCGCGGCGAGCCCGACGCTCGCGCCGATCACGAACACCAGGGCCATCGTCCATTCGTTGAGCAGCGCCCAGAGATAGGGCGCCTGCTCGGGCGAGACGTTCTGCCCGGCGGTCTTGAGGGCCCCGATGGCCGGCTCTGCGAAGGTCACGCCGATGCCGAGCAGCAGCGTGATGAAGAGCACCAGCGGCAGCGGCGACTTGCGGGGCAGTGTGTGCCCGATCAACTCGCCGAACGGCATCAGCCCCAGCTTCAAGCCTTCCATGAAGAACATCAGGCCGGCGATCACGGCGAAGAGACCGCCGGTGACGACCCAGGAGTCGTCGATGAGCTGGCGCAGGATCAGGATCTGGAACAGCGCCAGATAGAGCGCCAAGGGGACCACGGCCTTGAACTGCTCCATGAACCGCACCGAGACATAGGGCCGCAGCAGCGCCGCGATCTCGTCAGGCTGCAGTCGGATCGGGCCCGGTGCAGGTGGAGGTATGGCGCGTCCATCCGCGTCGCGCCGCAGCGGCGGTGCGATGGCGTTGAAGCTCAGCTTCCGCCGCCCGGCGCCGATGGTCAGGAGATAGTCTGCGTAACGGATAGCCTGTTTCATAAGGTGTCAGCGACCTTTGTGCATGTCCGAGGTCGGCATCGAAGAGGTTGCCGAACCGTTAGTCCGGGTAGCTCGCTACCTTCAAGATCCGACCGGCTCGACAGGGAACCTCCAGGTGATGGGCCCCGTCTGGATGAGCTCTCGCCCGGGCTCCCCCAGCTTCTTTCCGTAACGGATCAACTGGATCAAGTCGGAGCTGACCTGCGGGTTGGTGGTGAAGTAGGAGTGACCGAAGGCATCGGTGCGCTTGCCCTCGTAGGTGATCAGGTCCAACCGCCCCGTCTTCGCCATGTAACGCTGGGCCTCCTCGGGGATGTCCTCGGGCCGCATCTGACCGACCCGGGTCCGGCTGCGGAACAGGATCCGCGAGACCAGGAGCGCCCGGTCCTCGGGCGACGCATAGATGGTCAGCCGGCCCTTCAGCACCCGCGGCAGCCTTGCCTCGGGCCAGACCGTGACCAGGTCGGGGTCTGAGATAAAGCCGGTGATCTGCTGGGCGACGATATCGATGTCGATGTCCGGCGAGAGCAGCACCAGGTTGTCGATCTTGTACAGCTCGGCGGCCTCTTTACCCGCGGCGATGGCCTCGAGCCCCAGCTCCCGCACGGCCTTGAGCGTCACCGCCGTACCGCGGCTGTGCGCGAGGATCTGCACCCGTTCCACCCCGGGCGTGGTGGCGAGCATCCGGATGCTCTTCTTCAGGTGCTCCACCGCGAAGTCCCCGGACTCGGTGGTGGTGGTGTAGGAGATCAGGAAGTTGCCGGTGGTGGAGGCGGGCCAGGTGAAGAAGGCGCACACCTGCTCCCGGCCGAGGAAGTGGCAGAGCTCCGCGGCCGTGAAGGCGGCACTGGCGAAGGTCTCGTTGAAGCCGTGTACATAGAGCATGACCTCCTTCTTGGGCGCCGCGGCGAGCCGGCGCTGGACCTCGCTTTGGAGCTGTTCCTTGATCTCGGCGTGGCGCGCAAGCTGGTCGCGATCCCGCAGCAGCTTACCGTCCTCTGTCGGACTCAAGCGATAGGGCTCTTGTGGAAAGGCGCCAAGCTCAAACACTTGGCCGAGCTCCAGGTTGACCTCCCGCGTGCGCTCGGCGAGCTGGCTTTGCTCACGCAGGGCCTCCCAGTCCAATCCGGGAACGACGCGGACCCGGGCGGAGCCGAAGGCGATGCGCTTGGCCCGTTCCTGGCCGTAGAGCAAGGGACCCTGCTCCTCGCTCCGCGCCTCCAACTCGGCGGCCGTCGGTGGTGCCCGGTCGGTGATGAACAGCAGGTCCAGGTCCGTGCTGTGTCGTTCCCGGGTTGCTGCCGCCCGATCAAAGACCGGCTGTCCGCCCGGGAGCTGGTACAGGGTGGGGGTCGGCATCAGCTCGCGAGCGGTGCTTGCGCAGCCACCGATGAGCGTGACGGCGAGTAGGAGCGATAAGCGGGCGTGGATCTTCACGATGTCTCGAATTTCCGGTCAATGTCCGCCGAAGACCAATGCCTGGAACGGGATCACCAGCGCCTGGAGACGCAGGATGATGGCATGCACCAGTCCGACGGTGTCGATGGCGTGGAGTCCCAAGCTGTGCCAAAAGCCGATGTCCGGGTCTTGTAGCGCCTCGTGGTTGTTGGTGTAGAGGTTGGCAATACAGTTGCCGCCCTGGGGCAGGCTGTCGAGCTGGCCGGTGTAGAGCGGTTCCATGATGACGGTAATGCTGCCGGGGCGTCCCATCTGCTGCACATCGATCAGCGTGTCGGTCGGCTTCACCTGGCCCGAGGCGATGACGGGCTGAACCTCGGTGACCACCGTCGGGACGATCTGCCAGGGCATGGCCATGCAGGTGACCTCGCCGATCATGCCCTCCTTGATGACCTGCGACTCGATCTGACCGAAGCCGGCCATGAGGGCCATGGCCGAGCGATCCGGCACTAGGATGCCGGCCGGGCGGAGCATCGGATTGACGATGTCCCCGGGGCGCAGCGCGAACTGCTGCAACATCCCGTGCGTCCCGGCCACTACCAGCGTCTTGCTCAGAGCGACCTTGGCCTCGTGCAGCGCCGCTTCGGCGCTCGCTTTTTCGGCCGGGAGCTGAAACTCCATCTGCGCGACGACGGTGTCGCGGCTCGCCAGGGCCGCGTCGAGGGCGCCCTGCGCGGTCTGGACCTGCACCCGCATTCGCTCAACGTCGGCCTCGGCGATCGAGCCGGGGCTGCGCTTCTGAACCTCCGTTCTGCGGGCGAGCTCATCGTTGGCCTGCGCGAGCGCGCCGCGCGCTTGTACGATGCGCCCCTCGGATTCCGCGAGCTGGGATTTAGCCGTCACCATGGCGGCGTCGATCTCCGTGATCTTACGCTTGGTCGTCTCCACGGCTGCTTCCTGCGCCGTGCTGTCGAGCCGGAACAGGGGTTGCCCTTCCTGCACCCGTTGGTTGATCTCGACAAAGGTTTCGGCGACCCGCCCGTTCGTTTCGGGCAGGATGGTCACGGTCCGGAACACCGAGGAGGCGGACTTGGTCGAGGGGTGGAAATAGAACACCGTCGTGATCAGGCTGACGGTGAGGATCAGGCACAGCGTGATCCCCCAGCGCAGCTCGTACCAGACCGTGAACAGGTTGATCTCGCGCCCGAGACGCTTGCCCTGGACGAAGCGACGGAACAGGAAGTCCGGCAGGATGGTGAGTGTCGAGCAAAGCAGGAGCTCAAGCATTGTGGATGTCCCCGGGTTGCGCCGTTGACCCGCTGCTGATCCGTGCCGACGCGGCCGGTTGCGGTGTCGATGACTGCGGCGAGCCCGCATGGGCCGAAGGCGTCGGGGGCACCGTCGTACTCGCGGGCGACGACGCTGGTTCCGGCCTGCCCGCGATGCGCTCCAGCGAGGTCGCGATCGACGACAGGGGCGTGGTGAAATCCGGCAGCGGCACGAGAGCGAGCAGCAGCCCGGCGATCCAGAACGCGTGGTTGTGGGTGAAGAGCGCGAGCAGGGCAAGCACCGCGACGATCTCGAACTGGATCTTCTGACCTCGATGGGCCATCTGCTCCGGCAGGGCATGGAGCTTAAAATAAAAGACGCCGATGCCCACGACGGAGACCAGCAAAAAGATTGCCATCGCCACGAGCAGGCCGTCGGTCTCGCCCGGCGCTGTGACGAAGGGCGGTAAGTGGTGGATCGCGGCCGGGTGGATCGGCTCCGCCATGGGGGATTCTCCTGCGTACGTTGAGAGCGAGTGTTTATCGTAACCGAGGATTGGTCTGGCCAGCCCGTCGCCCCGTCATCAAGCCGGGGGTGCCCCTATGGGTTGCGGGGTCTTGGTCGCAAGCCATGCCTTGCGGGTCGCGCGCAGGGTCGGGAAATGCCGCTCTGCGAGGGGGCGCTCGTCGAGGCCCTTGGACTCGCGCAGTTGCGCTATCTCGGTCATGCGCCCGGCCAGGACGAGCTCGGCGCCTTGTCGGCGCAGGGCCTCGGCGAGCTCCAGAAGCTCGGTGTAGCCGGTGTAGTCGATGCCGGTCATCGGCACCGCGTCGAGCACGAACCACTTCAGACCCGGCCCCGATGCGTGCACGGCCGCCAGGGCCTGCTGCTTGAAATAGGGCGCGTTGAAGAACACCAACGGGGCGTTGAAGCGGAACAGCACCAGCCCCGGCTCGGTATGTGCGTCGGCGTGGCGGGCGATCGAGTGGAAGCCGGACAGGCCCGGCACCTTGCCGAGCACCTCCGCCCGTGGCCGTGCCGACAGCTGCACGAACCGCAGCAGGGCCAGCGCGACCACGATCAGGATTGCCTTCAGCGCACCGACCCAAATGACGCCGAGGGTGGCCAGCACGGCAAGCGCGAGCTCCACCCGGTCCACGCGCTGCAACACCCTCAGCGTCTTGAGATTGATCAGGGACACCGAGGCGCTGATCAGCACCGCGCCCAGGGCCGCGATCGGGACGTATCGCAATGGGCCGGTCAGGAACAGCAGCACCAGCGCGATGCTGCCGGCGGCGACCAACCCGGCGACCTGGGTCCGCCCACCGGCGGCGTCGTTCATCGCGGTGCGGGAATCTGCCCCGGCGATGGCGAAGGACTGCGACAGTCCGGCGGCGATGTTGGATACCCCGAGGGCGGCCATCTCCTTGTCCACCTGGATATCGTAGTGATTTCGGGCGGCGAAGCTGCGTGCCGTCAGCATGGTGCTGGTGAAGCTGATCAGTGCGAGGCCCGCCGCCGCGCCGGCGAGGTCGTCGAGCAGGTGCGGCGGTATTAGCGGGATCGCGAGCGTCGGCAACCCGGCCGGCACGGCGCCGACCACCGCCACACCGAGCGCGTCGAGCCGGAACAACGCCACCGCCAGGGTCGCCGCGATCAGCGCCACCAGGGCGGCCGGCAGCCGGGGCAGCAGACGCTTGGACAGCAGCAGCACCAGGTAGGTACCGACCCCGACCGCGAGTGTCGGCCAATGGGTCCGACCGATCTGGGCCGCGACCTCGATGAGCTTCGGCACGATGCCCTGGGCATCCACCGGAAAACCGAACAGCTTGCCCAACTGCCCGGCCATGATGTAGAGCGCGATGCCGTTCAGATAACCGACTAGGATCGGCCGGGACAGAAAGTCCGCGAGGGCACCGAGACGCAGGAAACTGGCGCCGATCAAGTACAGCCCGGTCAGGAGCGTCAAAACGACCGACAGCGACAGATAGAGCGCGGGGTCGCCGTTGGCGAGCGGCGCGATGGCGGCCGCCAAGAGCGCTGCGGTCGCGGCGTCTGGGCCGACGATCAGTTGCCGGGAGGTGCCGAACAGGGCATAGGCAAGGAGCGGCAGGATGCTGGCATAAAGCCCGACCACCGGGTTGAAGCCGGCCAGCTGGGCATAGGCCACGCCCACCGGCAGCGCAACCGCCGCCACCGACAGGCCGGCGATCAGGTCATGGGACAGATCGGCGCGCCGGTATCCGAGCAACACCGGTAAGCCCGGCATGAGGCGGGCAAGACGGCCGGTCGGCGGTGCCGTGGTCACGTCGAATTCGATACTCACCGGTTCTCCGTCAGGAATCGTTCGTTGGCGCCGACTGCCCGCCGGGAGCAGAGCCTCGGATCCGTGTCGGGCTACAAGAGCCCTTGCCCCCGCCGCGCCGCCTCGATGACCTCGATGCCGGCGCGCTGCCTCACGCAGTCGAAGTGCACTGCCGGCGGTTCCGCCGACATCTCGATCGCTGCAACCAGGGTCTTGAAGGCGCTCGACGTCAGATGCCGGTCCAACGCCGCCTGGGTCACCCACTCTTCCACCAAGGTGAAGGCGTCGGGATCTTCAACGTCAAGGTAGAGCCGGCAGTTCACACAACCCGGCACGACGCGGGTCGGCTCGAGCAGCGCCCCGACGCTTTTCAGGAAATCGGCGCGTTGCAATGGCGGGACACAGACGCTGACAGAGAACACGATCATCGGCAATAGCCCTTCGCGATCGGAGCGTGCCGATGAAAAAAGCAAATAACCTGCCAACCCTGAAAACCCGATCGATCGCTCTGGACTGCAATCAAGTCAATCGCTTAGCGACCTGCTTCGCCCGAGACGCTTCGCGACTCCGAGACCGCAACGCGGGATTTCAGAGTTTCCACGATTTCTCGGAGCGACGCTGCCGTGGGCTCTGCTCCCTGCGGTGCCGGAGCAGCATTGACCCGGACTAAACCGCGTCAAGAGTGAAAAGCGTCGTTTTCATCTTGGGTCGGGCTCAAGGATTATTCCGGCCTTTGCGGAGACGCAGTTTAGAATTTAATGTTTTTTAATGTCTTAAACCGCGCCGACTCAAACGGTCGTTGAGTCTGTCGGGGCTGTTCCCATCCTAAGGCATCGCAGACCGCACCGGGCGCGGTTTAACCGGACGTCGGGCGTTTCAGACCCAACCGCTTCATACGCGACTCCAACGTGGTGGGCTTGATGCCGAGGCGCTCCGCGGCCCCGCCGGGGCCACGGATGCGCCAGCCCGTCTGCTGAAGCGACTGGAGGATCTGCTCGCGCTCCCGGTCCTTCAGCGCGCCTGCGGACGCCGTCTCGGCCACCTCGTCGCGCCTGATCCGCATTGCCGGCGACAGCGTAGCGCCGAGTGCGACATGCAAGGTCGAGCCGCGGGCGAGGATCATCGCCCGCTCGATCAGGTTGCGCAGCTCGCGTACATTGCCCGGCCAGGCGTAGGCCATCAGCGCGTCCATGGAGTCCGGGGCGATGTGCTCGATCGACTTGCCCATGGACTCGCCGAGCTCCTTGACGAACTCCCAGGCGAGCAGCGGGATGTCCTCCGGGCGCTCGCGCAACGGCGGCACCGCGACCGGGAAGACATTGAGGCGATAATAGAGGTCATCACGAAAGCGCCCCTCTGCGACGGAGCGGGCAAGGTCACGGTTGGTGGCCGCGATGACGCGGATCTTGACCTTGATGGTGCGGGTGCCGCCCACGCGCTCGAAGCTGCCGTCCTGGAGCACACGCAACAGCTTCGTTTGAAGCTCGAGGGGCAGCTCGCCCACCTCGTCGAGGAAGATGGTCGAGCCGTCCGCGAGCTCGAAGCGACCCATCTGTCGCGCCAGCGCACCCGTGTAGGCACCCTTTTCGCGACCGAACAGCTCGGCCTCGATCAACGACGCCGGCAGTGCGGCGCAGTTGACCTTGATCATCGGGCGCTCGCCCTGTTGGCTAAGGTGGTGGATGGCATCGGCCAACACCTCCTTGCCGGTGCCGGTTTCACCGAGCAGCAGGACCGTGGCGTTGGTCGGTGCCACCTGGGCGATCTCCTCCAGCACCCGGTTGAAGCGCGGGGAACGGCTGTGCGGCAGTCGGCCGCAGCCGGTTCGGCTGGACTGGCGCAGGCACTGATTCTCCGCCTCCAGGCGTTCCTTCAGGTGCGTGATCTCCGCCAGCGCGGTCGCCAGCGCGGCCTCCCGACGGCTGCGCGCCACGGCTTGGGCGAGTACCTCGCCGACGAGCTTGAGCCGAAGGATCAGATCCTCCGGCCAGGCGCGCGTCCGATGAAAGGCGCTGAAGGCAATGGCGCCGACCACTCGTCCGCCGACCCGCAGCGGAATCGCCAGATTGGACTTGAGTCCGGCGTGCTTGCAGTAGTGGATTTCCACCACGGCCTCGGGCGGCAAGTCGGCCGGGATGTCGGCAAGCGCGACGACCCGCCCGGCTCGCAGCTCACCGAAATACCAGGTCAACGACGGGGCCGGACCCGGTGCAATGGCCTCGATGCTCTCCTTGCTCACCGAGCAGAGGATCTGGAACGGCCCTTCGGCGTCGCTGACCTCCGCGAAGCTGCAGCGGTCGAACCCGAGGAAGTCCGTCAGGCGCGTCAAGGCAAGCCTGAGCTGGTCGATCACTTCGTCAGCCGGGAGGTCCGCGAAACGCGCCGACAGATCGCCCAGCAGTCGCTCGAAGGCCAGGCGCCGGACGAGCGGGAACGCCGTTGCATCGACCTCTGCACCCGGCTCGGCATCCGATCGGTCAACGCATGACCCGCCGGCGTCCTGGTCGGAGCTGGCTTCGGATGCCCGGGGCATCCGCCCGTTTCTCGGTGGCGTTTGGGGACTCATGCCCGACACGTCGACCTCTGCGCGGTTGCGGGTTGCCCCGGCAAGAACGCGTGCCGATGGCTCAATGGGCAAGTGTAAACCTAATTTAAACCGCGCCCGGTGCGGTATGCGTCGTTTGTCGGAGTGGCTTGGCCGCGCCGGCTCCGATGACTGTCGGAGCCGGCGCGGTTTAAAGTGTTGAAAAATTTTAAACTCTAAACCGCGTCTCACTGGGTCAAGGATATCTCCGAAGCTAAACGAACAACGAAAACTACGCATGTCGCTCTGGACGCGGTTTAGAACCCGCTTCGAGCCGGCTCGAAGGGCTGGAAGGCGTTTCTCGACAGCCTCCAAGAGCGCGGAATCGCGAGGCCGCAAACCAAGGATCATCGCTATAATCACGGGATCCCGCCAACAAGTGCGCGGGGATGCCGTTCACCGGATCGATCGACTATTCGATGGCGCGAATCCTCGCCCGATGCAGGCTCTTGGGCTCGCCTGAGCGGCTGCATACTTCCCGGCGCCATCCATGCCCGGATCCAAGTCCGGCGGCGCCGGTTCATCAACCTTCGGGAGTACGTAGCATGACCGAAAAAACCCATGAAGACGGCATCGTGGTCGCCATCCTGGATCGCATGGAAAAATTCAGGATCCCGCGGGCGCTGGACATCAAGGCGAAGGTCGATCGCGGCGAGCCCCTGAGCGATTCGGATATCGACCATCTCAACCTGGTGTTGCAGGATGCGGAGCAGGTCAAGCACTACGTCGACGCCCGGCCCGACCTGCAAGGTCTCTACACGCGTGCCCTCGCCCTGTACGGAGAGATTACGGCGAAGGCCTTGCAGAACGAGCAGAACGCCACCTGACGCGCCCGTTCCATGCGCGATCAGGACGCGATCAAGGCGCGGCAGTCGGGCATCGCGCTTCCCCGGTGCGCCGGGCGAAGCCTCCCGACGGGCTGGCGGGGGCTGATGCGCAGCCTCCCGCTTATGCTCGTTTGCATCGTTGGGATCCCGGCTTCGGGAGGCGCTTCGGCAGCCGCCCCCGAGCCGGGTCGGATCGAGGTCGGCCAGGGTGAGCCCGCAAGCCTCACCTTTTGGAATCGCGAGATCGCGATCCTGCGCGCCGATATCGGCGGGATCTCGCCGTCCGATCGGGTGCGGCGGATCCAGGGCAAGATCGCCGATGTGCTGGCGAACAACCCGGGGGAGAACGCAGAGGCCATCCGCTCGACCTTCGCGAATCTCGCCGGCTTCTGGGTGCAGATCGACGGTCATCCGGTCTTAGGGCTGGTTCCCGAGGATGCGGACACCATGACCGGCGAAACCTTCGACGAGCAGGTCCGGCGGGCGGTCGATCTGCTCCAGGAGGCGCTGGATGCGCGGCGCGAGCAGCGCAGCCTGCCTCTGATTCTCGAAGGGGTCGCGCTAGCGACTGCAGCTACCCTGATCCTCGCGGTGCTGCTTTGGGGCGTGATTGAACTTCAGGGTCGCGCCATGCGGCGCTTGCCTCCGCGCGCCTCGTTCTCGGTCACACCCGCATCGATCGAGTCGCCTTCGACCGAGCCAGCCTCGATCAAGCCAGCCCTGCGCAAACCGGCCCCGATCAAAGTGGCCGGCCTCGACCTGCAACCGGTCCTGACCGGCCTGGAGCACGTAGCGATCAAGGCGACGGGCCTCGGTTTGGCGGCGATCCTGGTCTATTTTTGGCTGACCTTCATTTTCGGCCGATTCCCCTTTACACGGCCATGGGGCGAGGGACTTGCCGAGTTCATGCTCGACCTGCTCGCGACCTTCGCCGACGGGGCCCTCCAGGCGCTTCCGGGGTTCTTTACCGTGCTGGTGATCTTCGTCCTGACCCGGATCATCGTGCGGGCGGTCGACGGATTCTTCCGGACCGTCGAGCGAGGCGCCATGTCGGTCTCCTGGCTGGAAGCGGATACCGCGAAGGCGACCCGGCGTCTCACCGTGACGCTGATCTGGGTCTTCGCGGTGACCGTGGCCTATCCCTACATCCCGGGCTCGGATTCGCAGGCATTCAAGGGCATCAGCGTCTTGGTGGGTCTGATGGTCTCGCTCGGCTCGGCCGGTCTGATCAATCAGGTGATGAGCGGACTGGTCATCGCCTACAGCCGGGCGCTCAAGGTCGGCGAGCTGGTCGCGGTGGGCAATACGCTGGGGACGGTGAGCGAGGTCGGCATGCTCTCCACCAAGGTGATCACGCCCAAGCGCGAGACCGTGACCGTGCCGAACGCGGTGCTGGTGGGCTCGCCCATCACCAACTATTCGCGCCTGGCCGACGAGCGCGGCGCAGTGGTCGGGACCAAGGTCACGATCGGCTACGACACCCCATGGCGTCAGGTCCATGCCATGCTGACGCTCGCCGCCGAGCGCACCTCCCTGGTTCGCAAGGATCCGGCGCCGTTCGTCTTACAGCGTACGCTGGCCGATTTCTATCCGGAGTACGAGCTGATCGTGCACATCGATCGCCCGGAGCAACGGTTCTTTGCCCTGTCGGAGCTGCACGGCCACATCCAGGATGTCTTCAACGAATACGGCGTGCAGATCATGTCCCCGAACTTCGAGGCCCAGCCCGAGCAGAAGGTTTGGGTGCCCAAGGACGATTGGTTTGCGGCGCCCGCGGCGCCGGAGGCCAGGGCCGCGCTCCGAGAGCCTTGAGTCGTCGTGACAGGAGTCGTATGTCCCGCTTAACCGGCCATCTTGTTCAGTGCGGCGCTCTGATCGCGTTTCTGCTCGTCAGTCAGGCGTCATCGGTGCAGGCCCAGGACATCGAGCCCCGGGCCTTCTCGAATGCGCCGATCGGCGTGAATTTCCTGATCGCGGGTTATGGCTACACCCGCGGCGGACTGGCGTTCGACAGCTCGGTGCCCGTCACCGACCCGCAGCTCGAGACATCCAGCGCCCTCCTCGGCTACGCGCGCGTGCTCGATCTTTGGGGCCAATCCGGAAAGGTCGATGTCATCGTGCCTTACAGTTGGCTGTCCGGGACGGCCGAGTCGGCAGGGCAGCCGATCGAGCGCATCGTCGACGGTTTCGCCGATCCGCGGTTTCGTCTATCGGTCAACCTCCTGGGCGCGCCGGCGCTGACACTGAAGGAGTTTCGTGATTACAAACAGGACCTGATCGTCGGAGCCAGCCTTCAGGTCTCGGCACCCTGGGGGCAATACGACAACAGCCGCGTGGTCAACCTCGGCACCAATCGCTGGTGGTTCAAGCCCGAGATCGGCGTCTCGAAGGCCGTCGGTCCTTGGACGTTCGAGCTCGCCGGCGCGGTGACCCTCTACACGGACAACCAAGACTTCCTGAACGGCGGCACTCGCGCGCAGGAGCCGCTCTATTCGGTACAGGGACACCTAATCCGCGGTTTCCGCTCGGGCGTCTGGGCGTCACTCGACCTGACACACTTCACCGGCGGGCGCACGACCATCGACGACAGGCTCAACAACGACCTCCAGCGCAACTGGCGCCTCGGCGGGACGCTGGCGCTGCCCGTCGATGTGCACAATTCCATCAAGCTCTACGCGAGCTCGGGGGTCGCCGCCCGCACCGGGAACAATTTCGACCTGATCGGCATCGCCTGGCAATACCGCTGGGGCGGGGGGTTGTGACCTCGGCCGACGGCAGGTGCTCAGGCGTTTCGCCGTGCGAATCGCCCGGGCGAATGCTGCGCTCCCACTCGAACACCACAAACCACTGGGGTCATGGATCGTTGCGATCAAGCGACACTCCATGTCGCGACCTCGATCTACGGCAAGGCCCAGGTCGATCTGCCGATCCTGGCCGACGGGCATCCCGGCACCACGCGCACCCAAGAGGGGCTTGCGGTCTATGCCGAGCTGATCAGCGGCTCGATCGCGCTGGACCGGCTGCGTCGGCTGGCCGATCGGGTCATCGCCATCCAGATGGCCATCAAGGGGGCGGATTTTCTCAAGGTCTACTGCTACTTCCTGGAACAGACCGATCAGCCCAATCAGTCCTTCGAGAGCGCGCGCCGGGTCTTCCGCGGCGGCATCATCATCGGCGGTGCGCCCTTCACCAAGGATGTCGTCTACCTGACCGGTCTGCTGTCGATCAATTACGTGATCCGCGCCTGTTTCGCCGCCGGGCGCGCCGACTGCCTCCATCTCATGTTCTGCGGCAAGCTCGACCTTTTTGCGCTGCCCGCACTCTGCGAGCTTTACGCGATGGGCCTGTGCCGAGCGCCGCGCTTTCTCCCGCCCTGGATCAGCGCCCCGTGCCATCTGCTCGCGATGCTCACCTTCACGATCTTCGCCAACCGCCTGGATATCGAGCCGCTGGTCACCGTCGTGACCAAGCTGCTCGACAGCGCGCCCGTGGTGCGGATGCCGCCGGCTGCCTGATCGCGAAGACGGCACCTTCGGCTGCACGCCTGCGTGCTGACGACCAACCGGCATGCGGTCTCCCACGATCGGGCCGAGCGCCTCGCGCTTGTAGTCGGCCGGGAAGATCGACCCGTCGGAATAGCTGAAGGCGTTCTGCACAAGCGCGTTGGGGCGTGCTCAGCGATTGAAGGGCGAGAGTCCCGGCTCCACGCCGTTGCGCGTGACCAAGCCGCTATGGCGGTTGCCGGTCAGAAAGGCGACGAGTTGATCGTGCAACAGGCCGCCCATCTCACCCTGGTGATCCTCCCCCCAATCGGGCGCGCTTGCTGCCCAGGGTGGTGGAGGGGACCGCCGACATCGCCGTTCGAGGGTTCCGCGTTCTAAACCGCCGTAGCGCCGCTTTCTGTTATTTTCCAACTCCCCGATCGGTCCAGCTGCAGGATGCGATCGTGGTACTTGGTCAAGGTGGTGCGGTGTCCGACGCTGATGAAGCCAATGCGGGACTCCTTCAGCAGTTGATATAACCGCTCCTGATTCTCCTCGTCGAGCGCGCTGGTGGCCTCGTCGAGGAAGGCAAACTTGGGGTTTCGCAAGAACAGCCGTGCGAAGGCGACGCGCTGCTGCTCTCCGATCGAAAGGACGTTGATCCAGTCCATCACCCGATCCAGATCCTTGTCCACACGCTCCAGCACGTCCGCCAGATTCACCTTATCCACGACTGCGAGAATCTTGTCGTCGCTAAGGGGCTTATCGGAATAGGGATAGAGCAATTGATCACGAAGGTTGCCGTCGATCATGTAGGGACGCTGGGGGAGGAACATGACGTCTCGCCATGGCGGCCGTTCGAGCGTACCCGCGCCAATGGACCACAGCCCCGCAATCGTGCGCAAAACCGAGCTCTTTCCGGTCCCGCTCGCTCCCATGATCAACAGGCTCTGATTGCGACGCAGCTCGAAGGTCAGATCATTCACCAGTGTTTTCGATCCGTCCGGCGTGAGCACGGTCAGCGTGTCCAGGTTCACCGTGAGGCTGTCGTCGTCGACGTCCTGAGTCCCCTGCAGCGCGACACGCTCGTCCTCCGCATCGAAGTCGTCCAAATCGTCCCACAAGCCGCCGAGACGCTGCACGCCTGCCAGGTAGGCGCTCAATCGTTCGAACTGCGTGATAATCAGCGAGGCGCCGGCCAGGACTTGGGCAAAGGCACCGGCCGACTGAGTCACGACGCCGAACGCCACTTCGCCGCGCATGAACAGCGGAGCGACAATCACGACCGGCACGACGAGGGCGGCGTAGTTGTAGCTGTTGACGAAGAACGCCAGGTTTCGATTCCAGCCGATGATGCTCAGCATGTTCGACACGGCCGCACCCAGGCGCCCGGTCAAGTCTCGCCGCTCGCGATTTTCTCCGCGATAGAAGGCAATGGATTCAGCGTTGTCGCGCACACGCACGAGGCTGTAGCGAAAATCCGCCTCCTTCTGATACTGGGAATAGTTCAGACCGACGAGTCGACGGCCGATGAGGATGCTGAGCCCGGTGCCCACCAGGGCGTAGAGCACCAGCACGCCGACCAAGGTTTCGGAAATAGCCCAAAGCACGCCGACGAAGACAACGACCGTCACCGTAGCGTTAAGCACGATGAGGAAGAAGGACAAGGAGCTGACGGTGAAATTGCGCACATCCTCGCTGATACGCTGATCCGGGTTGTCGATGCTTGCCGAGCCGCGCAGTCGGTAATAAGCGCGATTGTTGAAATACCGCTTGATCAGGTGCTTTGCCATCCACTCTCGCCACAGTAGGGCGAGCCGCTCTTCCGTCCACCGGTAGTAAACCCCGATCGGGACTGCGAGGCAGAAGGTACCGATGTACCACCACAGGGATTGCCAGTAGGCGGGCTCGTCCTTTTGCGCGATGGCGGTCATGAAGTCCCTGGCTACATAACTCATGACCACCTGTATGCCCCCGACAGACAGGGCCAGCGTCAGCAGGACAATGAGAAACCAATAGGCTTGGCGGCGGCGCTCCGAGGCGAAAAACGCCTTGGACATGAACCAGAATTGCCGGCTGACCGTCCCGAAAGACGCAGTGGTGCCGGTTTTTTCTTCGGTCGCTGAAGAGAATGGGTTCTTCATACCGGTTTTCAGGACCGCAACACCATGTCGGCGGGACATTCCCCGCATCTGGCCCATTCCGGCGCGAACGCCGTGCTGTTCAGGCCATTGATCCGAACCTGAGTCAGCGCGTGCGGCAGCGGCGGCATGACGATGATGCCGCCGGGCGGCATGACCAGATCGCCCTCCAGGGTGATCCGCCAGGTGTCGGGTGCCTCTCGGCGCAGGCAGTAGCCGAGTCGGCCGTAGTGGGTCGGCAGGTCTCGCACCTCGATCTCCCCGCGCTCCAACCATTCCGCTGCGATTCCCGCAGCGATGACGAGACTGCCGTCCACCTCGCGCTCATAGGCGAACAGACTGCGGATGGCGAGGATGTACTCGGCGCCGATCCAGCTGTGCGGCATGTCTCCGATGAAACTGGGGCCGAGCGGATCGCGCCAAGAGATTTCGGGCCATTGGTTCCAGGGCAGGATGCGGCGGTCGGCGAAAAAGAACCGCAACAGCTCATGCGCCTCTTGGCGTCTTCCGAGACGCACCAGTGCCCCGATGATCCGGATCTCGTAAGCACTGTAGTTGGCCCAAGGGGTATCGCCGCGAACCCGTGCGCGAAAGCCCTCCAGATAGGTCGCGAAGGTTTGATCGATGGCCGGGCGCGGCAGGCGGTGCAGCTCGTCGGCCACCGAGATGGCGATGGCCGTCGCCGTCGGGTCGAAGTCCGCGAATTCCACCGAGCCGGGTATGAAATCCAGTGCGCGTTCTCGGATGACGCGGTTCAGCGAGGCGTACAAGGTGTCCTGGAAATCATCCCGCAGCGCCGCGATGCGCTTGGCTTGGCGGCCGTCACCGAGGATCTCGGCCATGGCGACGGCGTCCTTGAAACCCTTGAGTGCCCAGAAATCGTCCCAGTACGAGTGGACCGGGTGGGCCATGTAGCCCTCGTGGCTCATGGACTCCGGCAGCAGCCCGTAATAGGCGCGTTTCTCCGGTGTCCGGTACTCGGGGGTCAGCCGCCGGCTGCGCAGGGATTCCAGATAGTTCACCGATTTCAGGACCGCCGGCCACATCTCGGCAAGGAAGGCGCCGTCGCCGGTGAACCGGTAATGGTCCATGACGGCGAAGATCAACTCGCCCCAGCTATCGTACTCCGGCAGCCATTCGCCGCCGTCGCGATCCGCACAGTCAGGCAGGTTCCCGTCCGGCGTCTGATAACCGGCGTACCAGCGGATGAAGTCGCGGCCCTCCCCGGCACGCCCGACCCGCGCCAACGCCGCCGCCATCAGGGCGCCGTCGCGAATCCAGGAGCGCGAGTACCGGCGCGGGCCCGGCTGCAATGCCGGACCGTCGCGATTGATCAGGATATGTGCGGCGGCCGTCTTGAGTGTGTCCACAACGCCCGACGCTGCGGGCGGCAGGCGGATGTCGAATCCCCCCAACCGGTCTTGCCACTGATTCACCGCGATCTTGAGCTGCTCAGCCCCGGACAACGCGCCGTGCGGGCCGGCAGCCTGGTCCGGGTCCCGGGTGCCGAAGGGAATGGCGAGATAGACCTCTCGGACGGCATGCGGCGGCAGCTCCAGGTCGAAGCTTAGTGCGCCGGAGGCATAGCCGAAGGCATCCTTCACACGCTCCCGGGCCGGCAGGTCACCCGCTTGCAGATGCTCCGTAATCGCTCCTTGGTCAAAGGTTGCGGCGCCGAACTGGCTGGGGGCCGTGATGGAGATCACCGGTTTGCGGCCATCGACCCACAGGGTTCCGGACGCATAGGCCAGCTCGCCGATCCGGCTGACGCCGCCGAAGCGCTGCCAGTGTTGCCAGGTCGGCGTCACCTGGAAAGGGCGGATGGCGGCAAACAAGCGAACCGGGCGCACTGCGTCCGAGTCGTTCGCGATCCGGTAACGAATGAAGAGGGTGGATGCTCCGCAGGGTCCGGTCGCGAAGGCTGTGGTGTTCAGTGCCAGGTCGCCGGTCTGCCAGTGCGAGGACGGGATCGGCAGATACCCCTGCTCCAGGGTCTGCGTCGGCGACACGTCGGCCCAGGTGATGAGGCGACCATCGACGTAGAGGAAGGGCTCGATGGAAAAGGCCCCCTTGTCGACCTCCACCATGCCCTCCTCGTTGAATAGGGCCTGGGTGACGTCCTCCCCGGTTCCGACCGGAGTCCAGTAGGTCTGCCGTCCCAACAGGTACTTGGGGTAACGCCCGGCCCGGGAGCGCTGCGCGATGGCGCTGAAAAAGTCGTTGATCGATCGAGAGAAATCGTACGGTTGGACCTCGACATGGACGATGCCGAACCCCTCGCCCTGCCGGGTTCCCTCCAGGTCCAGCGCGATGAAGCGAGCGCTGCCCCGGGGGAGGTAGACATAGGTCACCTCGCCGACCCCGTCCGCGGCCGCATAGCAGGTTTGCCAGGTGTTCCCATCGCCGGAGAGTCGGACCGTGCAGGCGTGGGGCCGCCGGTCCCGATCCCAGCGGATCACCAGCCCGCCAAATTCGCGCTCGCACCGGAAATCGATGACCAGCCGTTGCGGCTCGGCCGTAGCCGCGCTGCGCCAGCCGTTGGAGGGGGAGGGGTCCCAGACATGGCAGGCTTCGCATCCACGTAGCGCGCTGCTGGCCTCCAGCACCGGGGTCAGGTAGTAGCTGGTATCCGCGAAGCGCAGGTTTTCGATCCAAACATCGCCTTGCCCGCCAGGTCCGGCCGCGACCACCAGCTCGATGGCGGCAATGTCACGCGCCGGACCGCCGCCGAGCGGCCCCCAGGCGAATTGGATGTCGCTGTTCTTGATGTGCAGTGTCTGCCAGTCCGCCGGAAGGTCGAATGACTCCACCCGCCAGCGCCAGACGTTCTGGTTGGAGGCGTCGACGAGCTTAAACTCAAAGATGTTCCCGGGCCCGCTGCCGCGGATGCCGAAGCTGAAGGCGTAGCTCTCGGGCAGGCTCAGAGCGAACAGCTTGCGCGCGACCACGAAGCCCCCGCCGCCCTGGAAATCGAAGTCCATTCGCATAGCGCCGCCATGGCGTCCCCGCTCCGGGGTGAGTGCCAACCGGGCCTGCCCGGAGGCGATGGCGGTCCAGCCGGACAGGTCCTCGAAATCGTCCAAGATGTCGCCGTTCATTGGGAAGTCCCCGGTGCGTTTGACTGGAAATCGTCCTGGATACGCCCGGCTACCGAGGCGGTGCCGGGCCGGTCGGGCAGATACCGCCGCCCGGGGAGCGCATTCTACTAGGCGATCTCGATTTCGATGCGATTGCCGTCGGCAATGAGCCCTGCCCGGAAGGTCTCCAGGGGGATCTCGGCCGCTCCGGTGCGATAGGGCGAGACCCCCCGCGCAAAGTCGAGGGCAACCCCGTTGAGGGTCACGGCGATCGGACCGCAGCCGACGCTGCGAATACGGTAGGTGACCTCGATCGTATGGCCGTCGAGCATAAGCGCCGCCTGAAGTCCATCCAGGCTTGCGGGAATCACGGGATCGATCACCAGCCGCCCCCGCTCCAGGCGCAGCCCGAGCAGGCAGCGCAGGATCAAGCCCATGCCGATCCCGGCCCCGCTTGAATAGACCCGCCAGCCGCCATCCAGCGGGATCTCGCCGCGCAGCGCCCGATCGTAGTCGGCGTCGGCCTCGTAGCGGTCAATGAAGGCCGCGTCGGAGCTCGAATAGTAGCAATTGGCCTGACGCGGGGTGGCGGCGGGAACGCGCTCGCGGATCCCGATCGGATTTGTCTTGCAGAGGGCGTGAAAGAACCCTTCCGCGTCGCCGTAACGCCAAAGTGCCTCGGTGTAGCGCAGATGCGCATGGGTGTACATGAGCCCGATCTCCCGGCCGAAGAAGGAGCTGCTCTCCGCCCGCTGGAACCGTTCCTGCAGTCCCCCGCGATAGGCCATGGGCCGGTCGAACAGCCGGGCGCCATCGGGGCCGAGCAGGTGGGCCTCGATCAGGTCGAGATGGCGGCGCGCCTGCTCCGGGGTGAAAAGCCCGTCGATGATGGCATGCACCATCGCCAGCAAGCTGTAGGAGATGCCGGTGTCCGGATCCCGCGGATGGATCAGGTAGCGGATGTCGGCGGGATCCTTGAAGTCGGCGAATCCTGTCAGGATGTCGTCGACGATCAGCAGGCGCTGGAAATCCGCCCGGACCTGCTCGGCCATCGTCCCGTACTGCGCTGCCTCCACGTCGCGCCCCAGATACCCGAAGGCCGCAGCCAGGGTTGCGAGGGTTTGGAAGTGCAGCGTCACGGTCCAGGCACTGCACAAGTGCTCACGCATGGCGGGGTCGACCGGCTGCAGGGAGTCGTTCCAGTCGCCGTGACCGTAGGCGGCCAGCTCGGTGTTCGGGATGCGGCGGTTTCCGATGACCCCGAGCGCACGTTCGAGGTGCGCCCGGATCGGCACAACCTCCGCCCGCTCGTCGCCGTCGGGATGGAAGAAGGGGAGGTTCTCGTCCAGAAGCGCCTCATCGCCAGAGGCCAACAGGTACTGGGCCAGCGCCAGCAGGGGCCAGAAGACGATATCGCCGTGGGAGTCGTCGGGCCGGATGCCGCGCTCTCGCTCGAAAAACATGAACCATTGGGGCCAGTCACCGTCTGGATTCTGCTGTTTGAAGACTCGCAGCAGAAGATCGCGGACAGGCTCCGGACGGCCGAGCGCCAGCAGCATCTCCACCGGCCCCTGGGTGACGTCCCGGGTGCCCCAGCCGCCGCCGGAATACTGCTCCAGACCCCGCGGGCTCAGGTAATGGATCAGTGCGTTGTTCGCCAGCCAGGGGATGATCTCGGCCAGGCGCGCCGTCTCCTCGGCCAGCCGGCTGCCGAGGGGCGGGTGAAGGTGCAGCCCGCCCGTGATCCGGCTCCAATAGCAATCCTCCGGCAGCAGCTCAGACCCGGGCTCGAAAACCAGTCCGCCGGTGATGCGAAAGCCGATGGAGCGGGCAGGCTCGCTCATAAGGCAGAGAAACGGCTGGCCCCGAGACCGCCCGTCGGCAAACAGCATCTCGTCCCCGCCGACGCGTTCGAGCCGGATTCCCGGCAGGAGGTCGAGGCGGAACCCGCCGTCGGGAAAACGTCGGCCGACGTCGCACTCCGGGATGGGGCGGATGAAGAACCCCCGGTCGTCCTGCTCATAGACCACCGGCACCGGGTCCGAGCCGTCGTCTCCGTTGATCGCCACATGGTTGGAGAGCAGGAATCTCAGCGGCCCTCCTTCCAGGACCTCCAGGGTCAGGACCAGCTCATGGCAGTCCGTCGGGGCGCGGTTCTCGACGCGGATCAGCCCGCCGGCGTGCCGGTAATACCAGCGGCAGCCTTCGGGGCGCATCTCGAAGGCCGAGGGCACATCCAAGAGCTGCCAGACGCCGTCGACCTCGACGAACACACGTTGGCCGTGGGAGCGGAAGAGCCCCAGGTAGCCGTGGGTGGTGGACAGGAACCGATTGATGCTGACGTGACCCTGGGTCACCATCGAATGGAAGACGCCCGCCATCCAACAGGTCGAGGTCAAGGCCGCTTCGTCCGGGGTCAGTCCGCCGCCGGTGCGCAGGATCTGCCCGTGAGGGCGCAGCACCTTCAGCTCCTTGCCCCGCAGCGCCACGTGGGAGCGCTCGTCCACGAAGAAGGACAGGGGGCGGCCGTCCTCCCGCTCGACCTCGCGCAGGCGGGTCCCGAAGAGGGCGGCGATCTCGGGCTCCGTCAGATCCAGCGCCTCCAACAGTGGCGCCGTGCTGAACAGGCTCGCGCCAGGGCTCCGCCACTCGCCCGACTCGGTGGCCGGCGCCGGCACGGCCTCCGGCAGGGCGAGTGCCCGCTCGACCCGGGTCAGGTCGGTCGCCGAGGTCGCCTCGGGATGATCGGCCTCGAGCCAGCCGAAGAATCCCCGCACAACCCGTTCGCCCGGCTGGAGCTGCACCGGTGCGTCCTGGATGGCGGCCATCCCATGCTCATGCTGTCGGCGCATGCTCGGCAGACCGGCGGTCAAGGCCGCCGGGCCCAGGCCCGCCCGCGTCGCGAGCCCGTAAACCTGCAAGGCATCGGTCGCGTAGCCGACGCCTTCGCCCAGGGAGCCGATCAGGCACCAGGGGTTGCGGCCGCCCATGGATTGATTTTGCCGCGAGGCCAGCACCAGGCCCCGCTCGGGATGGACCAACGGGGTGTGGTCGAGATACTGGCTGACGTAATACTCGTTGAGGCGCACCGCCCCGTAATGGGCCAGCCCCAGATCCTGCGCATAGATCAGATCCAGCGTTGCCAAGGCGTCGCCGGTGTTCTCCAGGGCCAGATGCCAGAACCAGACGGGCGTTGTCTCCGCCAAGACCAGCGAGACGGTGAAGCGAATGTCCCGCCAGGTGCCGGCCAGCGCCAACCCCCGCCCATCGCACCGCACCTCGGCAGGGCTGCGCGGGCCGAGCAGGGGAATGGCCTCGACCGATTCCCCGAGCCGGCGCAGATACAGGTTTGCCGGACCGCCCTCCAGCTCGTTGCCGAGGAAGAGGTTGAGCATGATGTCCCCGTGAACCCAGCGGTGGATGGAGCCGTTGGCATTCACCTCCACGCTCAAGCCGGACGGGCTTTCGAGGCGGAGCGGAAACCGGGGGCAGCGTTTTTCATTCGTCATGACATGACACCTGGTGGCTCGATGGCGGAGCTGGTGCGGGATTTCGGGATCCGGCTCCATCGCCCGGCTCCATCGCCCGGCCCCGAGCGATGGAGCCGGGCGGCGTGCGGACGCCGGCATGGAGGAGAGTCGCCCGACCGCGGAGAGCGGATCGAAGCGCTACCGCGCCTCGGCCGGGTAGCGTGCCACGGACCTGCGGACATTGAAATGGTGATGCGCGCCTCGGATCACGGTCCCGAGGTCGGAGGCGACGGTATTGGACAGGCGCTCGGCGCAGACCGGTACGGCATCCTCGCGCGTTGTTCGAGACCACAAGACGTCCGGCGCCGGAGGCGGGGCGCTCGCACGGCGTGCGAGACGCCGCGCATCAAACTTAGGTCATCGTCGATAGGTCGGATCGAAAAGATAGATTTTTCAAGACATCGACGCGCCCCCAGGATCGCATTGAACCCAACAACTGGGCGCAAGCCCGGGAGGCATCGATGTCGTCCGCACTCACGCTCGTCACCGCCGCGGCGGTTGCCGCGCCGCTCGTCTTGGGGCTCGCCGCGGCCATGCCGAGCCGGATCGCGAACCGTTCGGGGCCGCTGACGGCGCGCCTCGCCAATGTCCTGGCCTGGACGGCGTTCGGGTTGGCCCTGGCGGTGTTGACGGGGCACGGCTTCGGGCAGGCGCAGTCGCTGACCCTGTTCTCGATCGATCTGCCGTTAGACAGCGGTGCCTTCGCCATCGGCGTCTACGTCAACGCCGTCACGGTGATCATGCTCGCGCTGGTCTCCTTCGTCGGCGCGCTGGTTTCGACCTATGCGCGCAACTACATGGCCGGCGACCCTGCCGAGGGTCACTTCCACAAGTGGCTGCTGCTGACCCTGGCGTCGATCCTGACCCTGATCGTCGCGGGCAATCTGCTGATGTTCGTGCTGGCCTGGATGGCGACGAGCCTGAGCCTGCACCGTCTGCTGCTCTTCTATCCGGAGCGCCCCGCCGCGGTGATGGCGGCGCACAAGAAGTTCGTGTTCAGCCGGATCGGCGATGCCAGTCTGCTGATCGCGGTGCTCTTGATCGGGTCGAGCCTGCACACGCTGGAGTTTGCCGGGGTCTACGCGGCGATGGCGACGCTGGAGGGGCCGCTGCCGGCGGCGTTGCAGGGGGCGGCGTGGCTGATCGTGCTCAGCGCGGCGCTCAAGTGCGCGCAGTTCCCCTTCCACGGCTGGCTCCTGCAAGTGATGGAGGCGCCCACCCCCGTGTCGGCCTTGCTGCACGCGGGCATCGTCAATGCCGGTGCCTTCCTGGTGATTCGGATGGCGCCGATCATGTCGCTGTCGGGTCCGGCGCTGGATGCCCTGGCGGTGATCGGTCTGACGACGCTCGCGGTCGCCTCGCTCGTGATGCTGACCCAGACCAGCATCAAGGTGTCGCTGGCCTGGTCGACCTCCGCGCAGATGGGCTTCATGTTGTTGGAGGCGGGTCTCGGGCTCTACAGCCTGGCGCTGCTGCATCTGGTCGCCCATTCGCTGTACAAGGCGCATGCCTTTCTCGCCTCGGGCAGCAGCGTGGACGGCCTCCGGGCGGCGACCCCCAAGTTCCGCGACGGCGGTCCGCAGCCCTGGCATTGGTTGGTGGCCTTTCAGGGAGCGCTCTTGATGGCCCTCGTCGCGGGGTTCGCGTTCGGGGTGGATCCGGTCCACGAGCCGGCGTTGATCGTGACCGGTGCCATCGTCGCCATCGCGGTCGCGCAACTGCTGTTGCAGGCGTTGGCGTTGGAGGACAACGCCGCGCTGCTGCTGCGCGCGAGCGCGATCGGCGCCTTGGTGTGTTTCGGGTATTTCGGTCTGCACGCGGCCTTCGAGTCCGCCATTGCCGACAGCCTGGGCGCGAGGGTGCCGTCCGGCGGCCTCTTCGATGTGATCTTGAGCATCGCCGTCGTGGCCGTCTTCATCGGCCTGCTGCTGCTGCAACATCTCTTCATGCGCATTGCACCGCCGCTGCGTCAGGCGATCCAGGTGCATCTCTACAACGGGCTCTATGTCGATGTGTTGGTGACCCGCTTGATCACGCGCCTGTGGCCGCTGCGCCCGGCGCCCATCGTTTCATGAGGGGGATGCAGCCATGAACCTGAACGATCTCGACACGCTCCAACAGACCTCGGCCATCGCGACGACACCGCTGTTCGGCCAAGTACCCGCGCAGGACGGGGCCGATGCCGCCGAGGCCGCGATCCTCGACGAGCAGATCGGCGCCGCCTGCGCGCGCATCGCCCCGCTCTGGCCGCTGGATCGCTTCGTGGCGGTGAACCCCTTCCACGGGCTGCGCGACATGCCCTTCCAAGACGCCGCGGCGATGCTGCGCCGGGTGGCGGGCGCGCGCCTGTACATGCCCGGGGCCTATTATCGCGAGCAGATCGCCGCCGGTCGGATCA
>NZ_LN848257.1:540722-541472 GCF_001499735.1 Thiocapsa sp. KS1
GGGGACGCCGACGCCGACGGCGGCGATCGGGAGATCGATCAGGTGCTCCTGAGCGCGGCGGAGCTCGTGTATCAGCGCGGTCTGATCGGGCAGTTGCGCACGGCGGGGCACGGCGACACCTCGAGCCGTCCCGCCGTGCAGGCGGCCTTCTGCATCGACGTGCGCTCCGAGGTGATCCGCCGCGCCTTCGAGACGGTCTGCCCGCAGGGACGCACGCTCGGGTTTGCCGGCTTCTTCGGCGTGCCGATCGAGCATGTCCCGCTCGGCGCCGTCACCGCCCGCACCCATGTGCCGGTGCTGCTCACCCCGTCCTACCGCGTCTGCTCCGAGATCCACGGCGCGGACCCCGAGGAGGCCGAGCGTGCCTTGGCCGTACAGCGCCGTCGCTTCGGGATCGGCAAGTCCTGGAAGGCGTTCAAGATGGGGGCCTCCTCCTGCTTCTCCTTCGTGGAATCGGCCGGGATCTGGCTCTACGCGCCCAAGCTGCTCGGCGACACCCTGGGATGGAGCCGGCCGGTCCCGGCCCCCGACGATCTGCGTCTGGATGCGACCGAGGCGTGCCGGGTCGGACCGACCCTCGACGCGCCGTCGCATGCGCACCGGCAGCACGCGCACGGACATGCGCACGCCGGCGCCTGCGGGGCCAAGGGCGCGCTCGACGCCGTGGGCGGCGGGCATTCCGCAGGCGGATCGGATCGAGCTTGCCGAGGGGATCCTGCGCGCCATGTCGCTCACCGACGGCTTCGCCCG
>NZ_LN848257.1:541572-546126 GCF_001499735.1 Thiocapsa sp. KS1
GCCTTTCTGCACGACTACGCCTGGCGCGAGGATGCCGGCTTCAAGACACTGGAGCTGATCATGACCGCGCCGATGGTGGTCGCCACCTGGATCAACCTCCAGTATTACGGCTCCACCGTCGACAACCGGCGCTTCGGCAGCGGCAACAAGGTGCTGCACAACGTGGTCGGAGGCGCCATCGGCGTGCTCGAAGGCAACGGCGGCGATCTGCGCACGGGGCTGCCGATGCAGTCGCTGCACGACGGCCGGCGCTGGATCCACGAGCCGCTGCGCCTGAGCGTCGTCCTGCAAGCGCCCGAAACGCCGATCGAGGAGATCATCGCCCGCCATGCGCTGGTCCGTGAGTTGCTGGACAACGGCTGGCTGCATCTGTTTCGGTGGGATGATCGGGACGGGAGCATCCAGCGGCGCGTGCCGGGGTGCGGCTGGGTGAGCGGCGGAGCGGAGGAGGGCGAGCAGAGCGGCGGCGCCTGAATCTCCGGCGTCAAGGCTGGAAAGGCCATGCGCACCTCGGTGCCTATCTCCGCATCCGAGGCGATGCGCCAGGGCACCGGGGCGTCCTCCGCAATAGGGATCGCCGTCGCCGCCGGCGATGATGCCGATGGGATCTCAGGCCCCGTCGACCGGCAAGCCGGCCCGGCGCCACTCGGGCAGACCGTCCCGAAGCCGCCTCGCCCGAAACCCCGCGTCGCGCAGGCGTGCCACCGCTTCGAAGGACAGGACGCACCAGGGGCCTCGGCAGTAGGCCACGACCTCGCGATCCTGCGGCAGCTCGCCGAGCCGGCTCTCCAACTGATCGAGCGGGACGTTCAGTGCACCCACGACATGCCCTTGCGCATACTCCTGCGGAGGGCGCACATCGATCACCGTGACCAGCCCGTCGCGGACGCGCGCCAGCAGCTCGTTCGCCGGGATCGGCTCCAGTGCATCACGCTGCTTGAGGTAGCTCGCGATCAGCTGCGCGACGGCCTCCTGATGGGTCTCGGCGAGCAGACGCAGCGTAGCGATGGCATCGAGCACCCGCGCGTCCGCCAACGTGTAGTAGATGTGCTTGCCGTCGCGCCGCGGGGTCACGAGGCCCGCGCCCTTGAGCTGCTGCAGATGCTTGGAGGTGTTGGCGATCGAGAGACCCGCGGCTCGCGCCAGATCCTCGACACTGCGCTCGCCCTGCGCCAGGAAATCCAGCAGCTCCAGGCGCGCGGCGCTGGCGAGACCGCGGGCGATGAGCGCCAGATGCTCGAATAGGGCCTGCTTGGGCGCCTTTTCGGGAATCGGCTCGGGAGGTGGCTTGGAGGCCCGATGAGGGATGCGGGCTTTGGGCATGTCCAGCGTGCTCCGATGCAGATGACCGCTCGACGGCGGGGTTGTTCGAGGTCCGGGGAGCGGTCAGTATACGTCCCGGCCGGCCGATGGGGGCGGCAGACGACTCCGCGGCTTCGAGGCACCTGCTTCCTTTAGCCCGCAGCAGACCGTCCCGCCGGCGGACCCGACGGGTACACCGCCGGGATGTGCCGCAGCCACACCGCGCCGATCGGCTCGACTACGGAGAGGGTTAGCCTGTGCGATTCAGCCATCAAACCGGTCCGAACGGCCCGCAGTCCTGCCGCCTGTCAGTCCGTCATACCGCGGCGGCCGTCGCCGTCGCCACTGTCCTTGCCGGTCCCCCGAGCAGCGCGGAGCCTGTCCGTATCGATCCGGAAACAGGCGCGGCCACCTTCGAGATCCAAGCCCACGGCGTGAGCCTCTCGCTCACCCAGCTCCTGCCCGACCAAGTCCG
Source organism: Thiocapsa sp. KS1 (assembly GCF_001499735.1). Lineage (GTDB taxonomy): Bacteria > Pseudomonadota > Gammaproteobacteria > Chromatiales > Chromatiaceae > Thiocapsa. The sequence goes on from NZ_LN848257.1 coordinate 543,350, forward strand.
CGCCTTCTATGTCGCCCGCGGCTTCGACCTGGACGATGCGGATGTCTTTGCCGGGGCCTGCGTCTACATGACCGTGCTGCGCAACGACACGACGCCCGGCACGCTCGACTTTCGCCTGTCCGACTGGGAGGTCCAACACAACGAAGAGGTCCATCCCCTTCCGCCGTTGGACGACTGGCTGGCGCAATGGACGGCGCGCGGCGTGCCCGATTCGGCGCGTCTCGCCTTCCGCTGGGCCCAGTTCCCATCGGAGCAGTCCTATGCGCCCGGGGAGTGGAACCAAGGCATGTTGGCCACGGGGCTGCCGCCCGGCAGTCGCTTCGATTTGATTGCTCGTTGGATGATCGCGGACCAGACTTACGAGGGGAGACTCGACGATGTTCGTTGCACCGATTGACCGGATCCGCGCGGGCCTGTCGATTTTGCCGGCTCTGCTCCTCTGCGTGGGCACCGTCGGATCCGTCGCCGCAGCCGATCTGCCGCCGCTCAGCCACCGGCTCACTGTGATCGAGGAGCCCGCACCGGCACCTCCGCTGCGTCTGGAGGATATCGACGGGGTCGAGCACGACCTCGCCGACCTCAAAGGCCGGTTGGTCCTGGTGAACTTCTGGGCCACCTGGTGCCCGCCGTGCCGTCGCGAGATGCCGTCCATGGAGCGGTTGTATCGGCAGTTCAAAGAGCGCGGTCTGACGGTCCTCGCGGTGGACGTCGGCGAGGACATGGACACCGTCTTCGCCTTCACCGGTCAACTGGATCCGGCGCCGACCTTTCCGCTCCTGCTCGACACGAATTCACAAGCTGCGCAGGACTGGGGCGTGAAGGGCCTTCCCACCAGCTTCGTGGTCGACCCGGAAGGCCGGGTGATCATCCGTGCCGTGGGCGGCACCGAGCTCGACGATGCGGCGGTCGTGGAGCAGGTAGTGCCCTATCTCCCGAAGCCTTGACGGCGTCCCGCGAAAGCCCCCGGTTCGGCGCCTGACGAGCTACCGTCGCTCACCCGACGCTTTAGCGTCAGAGGGAAAGGGAAACTGAAGCGTCAATCGGTGTTGAAGCGGGCTGTTTCAGCGGGAAGGTAGCGGGATCTGTAGGACCAGGGTCTCCGGGGCTAGGCAGATCGCGTCGCTGCATGCCTGCAGACGCAGCTCGAAGGTTAGCCATGCGCGTGGACCCACGGCGGGATCGGCCCGCTGTTGCGGGTTTGGCTCAAGCATTGCGTCGATCCGGACTGGCCCCTGATAGACCGCCAGCGGCTCGCTCTGGAAACCGAGTCGGAGGATCTCCGGGGTCGGGTAGGCGGTCGCCGCCATCCGCCAGTCACCGCTTTCCCCGCTCATGCGCAGTGTCGTTCCGATGAGCTCGTTCTGCAGCGGTCGGTGGGCATTGATGTGCCAGCCCGGTCGCAGGGTCAGATCGATCACCAGGCTTGCGCTGTCATCGTCGCCCTTGCCGGTTCCGGCGCTGATGCGGGCGTCGGCGCGCACGGCACCCCGCGCCGCGTATTGCAGGTGTCCGGTGTCGCCGTGGCGCATCAGGTTCAGCGCCGTCAGCAGGGCCGGGAAGGCGCTCGGCACCTGCGCGACCCGGCCCGATGTGTTTGCCAACAGGGCGCTCGCATGCCGCTCGTACTCCAACTCATCGGTGCGCCGGGTCAGCTCCGCCAGCAGTTGCAGGGCCGCCGAGGTGGCGGACGGCGTGACCCCGTCAGTGAGGTCCTTCGGCCGCGTTATCAGCGGCGTGTCTTCGGCGGCCTCGCCCATGAAGAGACCGCCTTCGCCGCGATCGGCAAAGTGCCCCCAAAGGGCATCGGCCATCTCGCGGGCCCGCGTCAACCAGCGCTGCTCGCCGGTGGCGTCATAGAGCGCAACCATGGCCTGTCCGAGAAAGGCATAGTCCTCCAGAAGCCCGGGCTGCGCGGTGCGTCCGTCGAGATAGACGCGGTTGATCCGACCCGGCGCCGGACGCTGCTCGCTCCAGAGCAGCTCCGCGGCGCGCTCGGCAGCGCTCAGGTAGAGGGGCTCGCCCAAGGCATCGGCGGCCTCGGCGAGTGCGGTGATCATCATGCCGTTCCAGGCGGTCAGGATCTTCTCGTCGCGATGCGGATGCGGGCGCCCCTCGCGGTGCCGGTAGAGGCGCTGATTGATAGCGTCCAGGCGCTGCCACAGCTCGGCCGGGGACAAACCGCGGGCGGCGGCGAACGACTCCGGCGCGCTCGGCAGATGCAGGATGTTCCGCTCCTCGAAGTTGCCGGATTCGGTCACCCCGTAGAGGGCGATGACGAGATCTGCGTCCGCGGGCGAGAGCACTGACCTCAGCTCGTCCGGTGTCCAGAGGAAGAAGAGTCCTTCCTCGCCCTCGCTCTCGGCATCGGTAGCGGAATAGAAGCCGCCCGCCGGGGAGGTCAGATCGCGCAGCACGAAATCCAGCGTGCGCCGGGCCACGCGTGCCAGCTCCGGGTTGCCCGTCAGACGCCAGCCGGCCAGGTAGAGGCGCGCGAGCTGCGCCTGATCGTAGAGCATCTTCTCGAAGTGGGGCACCAGCCAGTCGTTGTCGATGGCGTAGCGGTGAAAGCCGCCGCCGACCTGATCCTGGATGCCGCCGCGCGCCATACTCTGCAGGGTGAAGACGGCCGCCGTCAGCGCGGCGTGATCGTCCCGGCGCAGCGCGTGATCGAGCAACAGCGCGAGCCGCGGTTGCTGCGGGAACTTGGGGGCGTCGCCGAACCCGCCCTGCAGCGCGTCATGCTGTTCGAGCAGACTCGCGACGGCCTGATCGACGAT
>NZ_LN848257.1:546226-567033 GCF_001499735.1 Thiocapsa sp. KS1
CGGCTTGTGCTTCGACGGCGAGTGCCGCGGCGACGGCGCGTGCGATCTCGGCCGCCCGGGCGCGCATCTGCTCCGGCTGCTCTTTCCAGAGGTCAGTCACGCGTTGCAACAGTGAGCTGAAGTCGTCGGGCGGAAAGTAGGTGCCGGCGACGATGGTCTCGCCCTGCGGCGTGAGGATGCTCGACATGGGCCAGCCGCCGCTGCCGGTGAGCAGTTGCACGGCGGTCATATACACCTGATCGATGTCGGGACGGACCTCCCGATCGACCTTGATCGCCACGAAATGGGTGTTCAGCAGCTCTGCGATGGCGCTGTTCTCGAAGCTCTCGCGCTCCATCACATGACACCAATGACAGGTCGAGTAGCCGATGGAGAGGAACACCGGCTTGTTCTCGCGGCGGGCGCGTTCGAACGCCTCCGGCCCCCATGCATACCAGTCGACTGGATTGTGCGCATGCTGGATCAGGTAGGGCGAATCCTCCAGGATCAAGCGGTTGGTGTAGCGAGGCCGGCCATCGGGGAGCAGGTGCTCGGTGCGCGGGCGGTAGTCCGGTCCCTTGGTCGCGAGCGCCTCCGCCAGTCGGCGTTGCAGCTCGGGCGGGTCGGTTGCCGAGAGGTCCGCTGTCTCATGCGCACCGTCGCGGCCCCCGTCGCCCTCGGCGGCGAGGCCGCCAACCGTCGCGGTCGTCAGGGAGAGCAGCAGGGCGACACAGAACAACAGGCGGCTCATGGGTGTGCCTTGGGGTGACGGGCAGTTGATCGCCTCGTCGCCGATCGGTCGGATCCCGTTGCGGCGCCGGTTCGACGCTGTGTCGGCAGCGGCCCGCTCGACCATTCGCCCGCCGCGGACACCCACGGGGTGCAACTCGCGGCGCAGGGGCACGCGAGTCGGCAAGCGGACCGAGCCGCGGCAAGCGCAGGACACGCCATGGCCGCTTGTTTCAGCAGAGTCGCTGCGGCGGCGGAGCCGGCGACGCCGAGGGCTCGATCCGAACGAGCTCGAGATGGTAGGTCAGGTCATGGCCGGCCAGCGGGTGGTTGCCGTCCACGATCACGTTCTCCTCGTCGAGCGCAACGATCGTGAAGCTTGCGGTTTCGCCCTCGGGGCCCTGAGCTCGCAGTTGGGTGCCGACCAGAAGCTCGGCACCCACATCGATCGTGCTCCGCGGCACCTCCAGATTCATCGCGGCGTCGTGCTCGCCGAAGGCGTTCTCGCAGGGGATGGTGATGATTTTCTGCTCGCCCTCGCGCATGCCGAGGATGGCCTCCTCGAAATCGGGCAGCATCGTGCCCTTGCCGATCGTGAATTCGAGCGGCTCCTGGTCGCGCGATGAATCGAAGCTCGTTCCGTCGGCCAGGGTGCCGCTGTAGTGGACCTTGACCGTATCGCCGGGTTTGGCGGTTGTCATGACGTCGTTCTCCTCTCATCGATTGGTGTTCCGGGATCCGGTATTGCTGGTCCGGACGCGGGGCCGGCGGTCGCGCTGGATCTCCGGATGGTTTGGTTGCGGCTGGTTGTCCGTCTTATAGCGTGGCGCACCGAAGGGGACGACACGCCCGGCTCCCACGCGCTGCGGCGAGTCGAAGGCATTGGGGTGCGCCGACCTTTTTCTCTACGAAGATCAAGGTGCAGGTGCAGAAACCGGATCACAAGCCTTGCGCGAACGAGACTCGGGTCTGCGTCGGTCGATCGATTCAACCATACATTCAACGCATCGGTTGATAGTTAACGGGCGATCTGCCAAGATCGGACTCACCAGGCTATCCCGGCCGTCGGAGGCTCAACCCTTGGACAGCTTCATCCAGACCCACGAGGCGGCGATCCGCCTCGTCTTCTTCGTCGGCATCTTCGCCTTCATGGCGATCTGGGAGGTGCGTGCGCCGCGCCGCGCCAGGACACTGACCCGACTGCACCGCTGGACCAGCAACCTCGGGCTGGTCGTCTTGAACACGGTCCTGCTGCGCATCCTCTTTCCGGCGGCGGCGGTCGGCATGGCGTTGTTCGCCGACGTGCAGGGCTGGGGGCTGCTCAACGCGATCGACGTGCCGGGCTGGCTCGCGGTGGTGGCGGCCGTCGTCGTGCTCGACTTCGTGATCTGGGTGCAGCATGTCCTCTTTCATGCAGTGCCGGCGCTCTGGCGGCTGCACCGGGTCCATCATGCGGACCTGGACTACGATCTGACCACGGGCGCGCGCTTTCACCCGATCGAGATCGTGCTGTCGATGCTGATCAAGTTTGCGGCCATCGCCGCACTCGGCCCGCCGGTCGTCGCCGTCATCCTCTTCGAGGTGATCTTGAACGGCATGGCCATGTTCAATCATGCCAACGTGCGTCTGCCGCTCGGGGTCGACCGCGTCTTGCGCTGGTTCGTCGTCACGCCCGACATGCACCGCGTGCATCACTCGATCGAGGACGACGAGACCAACTCCAACTTCGGCTTCAACCTGTCCTGGTGGGACCGCCTGCTGGGCACCTACCGCGACCAGCCGCGTGCCGGTCACGAGGGCATGACCATCGGGATCCGCGACCATCGCGATCCGCGCCGGGTCGATCGGCTCGACGGGATGCTGGTGCTGCCCTTCATCGGACAGGTGACCGACTACGCCATCAATCGGCGGCGCTGGGAGGATCAGCCGCCGGATGCGCGGTCAGGTCTTGCGCGTAACGCCGGCCACGTCGATCACATCGCGCCGTAGGGTGGACTGCGCTCTCGCTCGTCCACCCTACCGTCGCCCGCGCAGACGCTTGTCTGCCGGAAACCGCAACGCCACGACAGGAGTAACCCATGTCCAAGGTTCTGATCATCCTCAACGACCCGCCCTACGGCACCGAGCGCAGCTTCAACGGTCTGCGTCTCGCCAAAGCGCTTCCCGGGAAGGATGCCCGGGTTACCGTCTTTCTCATGGCCGATGCGGTCGCCTGCGCCAAGGCCGGGCAGAAGGTGCCGCAGGGTTACTACAACCTGGAGCTGATGGTGAAGGCGGTTGCCCGCGGCGGCGCTGTGCTGCTCTGCGGCACCTGTCTGGATGCACGCGGAATCGGTGACGCAGAGCTCATCGAGGGCACGCGCCGCAGCACCCTGGACGAGCTGGCCGAGGCGACCTTGGCGGCGGATCGGGTCTTGGTATTCTGACCCGGGTCGATCCGGACGACCTGCGCCGGGCGATCCGACCCGAAACCACCTGATCAGCCTGATGTACGCCAACAACGAGACAGCCCATGTCCGCACCCACCCGGAACAGCCTGGCCACCCGCTGCGTCCATGCCGGCGAGCGCACCGATCCGCACGGCAGCCCCCATACGCCGATCTATACCACCACGACCTTCGCCTTTCCCTCGACCGCCGCACTGCTCGATGTGGTCGAGGGACGGGTCGCCGGAAGCCTCTATACGCGCTACGGGCTGAACCCCAGCATCCTCGCCCTGGAGGAGAAACTGGCGGCCTTGGAAGGAGCCGAGGCCGCGCTGGCCTTCGCCTCCGGCATGGCGGCGGAGTCCGCGCTCTTCTTCGCCCACGGGCGCGAGGGCATCGTCTGTATCGGGGATGCCTACGGCGGCACCCTGGAGCTGATCGGTCAGCAATTGCCGCTGCTCGGTATCGAGATCGCCGACGACGGCGCGGCGGCCACCGCGGTCGCCGATCGCCTCGAGCTGTTCGCGCTCGCCCCCAGCCTGGGCGGTGTCGAGAGCCTGGTGACGCAGCCCTGCACCACGACTCATCATGGACTTACTCCCGAGGAGCGCGCCCGACGTGGCATTTCGGACGCGATGCTGCGACTCTCCATCGGGTTGGAGGACGCCGAGGACCTGATCGCCGATCTTCACCGAGCGCTCGGCTGACCCCGCATTGCGGGTCACGACACGAAGGAGCGATTCAGAATCAACGCGTACGTCTGAGCTGTAGCTGACGGGTTACGCTGCGCTAACCCGACCTACGGCTATCCAGGTTATGTTTGAACCGTCGCTATCAGGAGACCAGACCATGACCGATCGCTTGCGCCGCGCCGGACTCGCACTCGCCATCGCACTTGCGGCGGGGAGCACCGGCGCCGAAGAGGTGACCCTGTCGTATCGGGGCCTGACCTTGAACGGCAATCTCGAGACCGCCGGCACGCGGTGGCAGCAGGGCCCGGTGGTGCTCATGACCCACGGCACACTGGCCCACGGCGGCATGGAGATCATGCAGACCCTGCAATCGGCCTTGCAGGAGCGCGGGATCAGCTCGCTGTCGATGACACTGAGTCTGGGTCTCGACAACCGCAGCGGCATGTACGACTGCGCCGTGCCCCATACCCACCGGCACACCGACGCGGTTGGCGAGATCGATGCTTGGCTCGGCTGGCTACAGAGCCAAGGGGTCGAAGAGGTCGCCCTGCTGGGACATTCGCGCGGCGGCAATCAGTCGGCCCGTTTCGCGGCCGAGCACCCGGACGCCCCGGTCAGCGCCGTGATCCTGGTCGCCCCGCAGACCTGGAGCGAGGCCGCAGCGGTGCAGGACTACGACAAGCGCTTCAGTAAGGCCCTGGAACCCCAGCTCGAGCGCGCGCGTGTTCTCGACACGGAAGGTCGCGGCGCCGAGATGCTCGCGCCGGTCGACTTCATCTACTGTGCTGAGACCTCGGCAACCGCTGCGGCTTTCCTGTCCTACTATTCGCCCGATCCCCGCATGGACACCCCGAGTCTGATCCCCGAGATCAAGGCCCCCATTCTGGTGGTGGCCGGCAGTGAAGACGATGTCGTCGAAGGACTGGTCGAGGCGGTGCAACCGCTCGCGGACGGCGAGCGCGTCAACCTGACGGTGTTGGACGGCGCCGATCACTTCTTCCGCGATCTCTACGCGGAGGAGATCGCCGACGATGTGCAGACCCTGCTCGAAGACGAGTGAGGTTAAGGGACTCGCGACACCCGCTCCGCAGTTTCGGGGTTCACGCGACCACATCCAAAGACCACTCAAACATGATCGTCCTGCGGTGCGCCCATCAGGGCGCATCCTTCGTGGTCTCGTCGGTATCGGGTCCCGTTAAATGGCGGGTCGTCTCGTTGACCGGATAGCCAAGACACTGCCCGAGCGCGAGCCGCGTGTGCCGGGCGAGAAACTCGCGTGACAGGCGGCGCTCGCTGAAGAGGAGGTGCCGGCTCGTCGCCTGGTCGAGGTAGAGCAGGTCGTCCGGTGCGGGATCGAAGGGGCGGCGGCTGATGCGGGCGATACGCCCCAGATTCAGACCGCGCCCGTCGTCGAGCAGGATCAGGTGCGGGGTCAGTCCCCGGGCCGGATCCGGGCGTGGGAAGTCGATGAGCCCGAGCAGGATATATGGTGTTCCGGTGAGGTGGACGCTGAGCTGAATGGGGCTCTCGACCACTTCCACCAGGTAGATCGTCTCCCCGATGGCGGTACGCAGGGTCTCGACCTGGCGATGGTAGTCGGCGGAGGGCCAGAGGTCTTCGGCCGCCACATCGGGCCTGTCGCCGGGATGCAGAGCGTCGGTGGTCGAATCGGTTGTCACGATCGGCCCGACCGTCTCAGTGTTCGACCGGCCAGCCGTGGTCCAGCCAAGCGGTCATGCCGCCTTGGACCACCTGCACCTGGCCGAAGCCGCGGCCGGCCAGTAGGGCCGCGGCCTTGTCCGAACGGCGGTCGGTGCGGCAGACCAGCGCGATCGGCCGCTCAAGGTCCGATCCGAGCTCCTCGATCCGCTCGGGCAGGCTCTCCAGCGGGATGTTGAGCGCCCCGGCGATGTGGCCCTGCACGCCGACGAAGTCTTCGGGCGTGCGCACGTCGAGCACCAGGACATCCTCGTCCGCGGCGTCGAGACGGCGCTTGAGCCCCTCGATCGGCAGCATCGGTCGTCGACGCAAGCGCGCGACCAGCCTCGGCAGGAAGGCTGCCGCGGCGAGCAGCGCCAACGCAATCAAGCCGTTGCGGATCAGACCCTCGCCGGCGATCGCCTCGCGGCCGGCGAAGCCCAGATAGGTATAGGCCACGGCGCCCGGCAGCATGAATACCAGGGTCGCCAGTACGTAGGGCAGGACGCGGATGCGGGTCAGGCCCAGCGCGTAGTTGAGCAGATTGAACGGGAACAGCGGCACCAACCGAGTGAAGGCGACGAAGCGCCAGCCCTCGGCCTCGACGCCTTGGATCAGGCGCGCGAGCAGGCCCTTGGCGCGGGCTTGTACCCAGTCGCCGGCGAGATGGCGCGCAATGAGGAAGGCCAATGCGGCGCCGAGTGTGGCCCCGATCAGGTTGTAGAGCGTGCCCCAGAGCGGGCCGAACAGGGCGCCGCCGGCCAGGGTGAGCACCGCACCGGGCAGAAACAGGACCGTGGCCAGCGCATAGAGTCCGACGAAGATCAGCGGTGCCGCGGCACCGGCTCCGCTGACCCACGCCTCCAGTGCCGCGACGTCGAGATGCTCGCGGTAGAGCAGGGCGGTCGTCACCGCGCCGACCAGCAGTAGGGCGCCAAGTGTGCGGAGAAGCGTGCGATTCATGACGGGCTCCGGCGTCGGCTCGGCGAACGAAATGGCCTTTGCAAGCGGCGTTCTGCCGCGCGGCATCTCCTTATCGAATCCGCATGGGGAAAGTCGCCTGCGCGGTTCGGGCAATCTGCGGGTCGGCGGAGATGCTGGCAGATTCCATGCTGATGATCAACCTTATGGTTGAATATTTTGCGGGTCTGTCGCGCGAAACGGTGCTTTGTTTCGTTTCCGGATGCGCCTCGATGTCCTTTGCCGTGGCCTTGTGGCGGTGCTGCCCTACCGGCGGACACAAGGGCAAGACCTGCGAGGCCCTCGTCATCTCCCGCCCGGCGTTGGATCGCAAGATCGAGAGGTATGCGCTGCGGATGGCCTAGCGGGTTCTTACGGGGCGTGCGGGTGTCGGGCGATCAGCGGGCAGAGGGTCTCTTCTGCATCGAGCGTAGCCGGACGCCCGCCGAAGCGTCGCTACGCCGCATCGCGAAAGAGGGTGGCGGAAAGGCATGGGAGTCGAACCCACCCGGGAGTGTCTGACACCCCCAACCGGGTTTGAAGCCCGGCCGCCCCACCGGAGGCGATGCCCTTCCAAAAACCTGGCACACGGTTACTCGATCGGCTCCTCGGGATGGGCGAGGGGGCTGTCGGTGCGCAGCCGATGGGTGTCGCGCACCCGCCGGGTGAGACCGACCCGGTCGAAGTATTCGAGGATCTGGATCCCGCGCTTGCGTCCGAGTCCGGTGCGATCGCGGAAGTCCGCGGCACGGATCTCGCCCGTTTCCGCGTCGAGCGCGCGCACGATCCCGGCCAGTTGCTCCAGCGCCTCCGGGACATAGAAGAGATCGCGCACCACCTGAAACAGCATCCCCTGTCCGCCCATCTTGCGCAGCAGGAGTCGCACGTCCGCTTCGGCCAAATCCAGCCGCTTGGCAAGGTCACGCACCCAGGGCGGATCCAGCGGCGTCGCGCGAAGCAGCGGGAGGATCCGCTCGGCAACGGCCTGCTCGCGCGGCGTCAGGGTCAGCACGTGCTCCGGGCGATGGAGCCAGGCACCGGTGCGTGTCAGCGCGCCCTGCGCGATCAGGTCCGCGACCAGGGCGGTGAAGATCGGCGGGGGTAACCTCGGCATCCATAAGCGGCGTGCCCGTCCGGCGTCCGGCCCCAGCTCCTCCGGCGATCGCGCGTGATAATCCGCGAGTCCCTCAAGCAGGCTTTGCGCCAGGGCCTGCCAGGCGGATTGTGCCACAGCATGGGTCCGGCTGCCGATAGAGAGACGACGAGAATCGGGTGGCAGGTGCTCTGCCAGCTCGGGCGTATTCCAGGCGGCTTGCAATCGGTCGAGATCGAGACCCCAAGCCGATTGATCCAGCAATCGCTTCAGCCGTTCGGACGGTATCTCGCATTCCAGGGTCGTCAGCTCGCCGAGCCGTTCCGGGGTGCGGCGCTTGCGAGCCGGCGCGAAGAGGTCGAGGACACGCCCGCCACCGAGCGTTTGGCGTGCCTCGGCGTCGCGTACGATGAAGCGATCGCCGTGGAGTGCGCCGATGGGACGATCCAGCACGACTTGGACAAAGGCACTGTCGCCGGGGGCGAGCGTCTCCCCCTGCAGAAGCACCAGATGCGCCATCACATGTGCCGCCCCCAGGTGCAGGTGGACCGGCGACCAGTGGCGCAGGGGCTGGGGGGCGCGCGGGGAGAGTGTCAGGCGCGCATCGAAACGCTCGATCGGGATGGCGAGCCGCGGCGACACGATCCAGTCGCCGCGCGCGACCGCGTCTTTCTCGACACCGGCCAGATTGAGTGCGCACCGCTGTCCGACCCGGCCCGTTTCGGCCGGGCGATTCTGGGCGTGCAGGCCCCGCAGACGCACGCGTCGGCCGCTCGGCGCGAGCGCCAGCTCCTCGCCGACGCGGACCGAGCCCGCGAAGACCGTCCCGGTGACCACGGTGCCGGTACCGTGTAGGGTGAAGCTGCGGTCGACCGCCAACCGAAAGTGGCCCTGCTCCCGACGCGGCGGGAGGCGCAGTGCCGCCGTGTGCAAATGCGCGCGTAGTGCATCGATCCCCGTGCCCGTGACGGACGAGACCGGAAAGATGGGCGCGCCGGCGAGGCGCGTGGTCGCCAGCAGGGCGGCGATCTCGGCCTCGACCACGTCGACACGCGCCGGCTCGCAACGGTCGATCTTGGTCAGTACGACCGCACCTCGGGCAATGCCGAGCAGGTCGATGATCTCCAGGTGCTCGCGGGTCTGCGGCATCACCCCGTCATCGGCCGCCACCACCAGCAGCAGGAAATCGATCCCGGCCGCACCGGCGAGCATGGTGTGGATCAGACGCTCGTGCCCCGGCACGTCGATAAAGCCGAGTACCTCGCCGTTGGGCAGCGGCTGGTAGGCGTAGCCCAGCTCGATGGTGATCCCGCGCGCCTTCTCCTCCTTGAGCCGGTCGGTATCCACGCCCGTGAGTGCCTGGACCAGGGCGGTCTTGCCGTGATCGATGTGTCCGGCGGTTCCGATGATCATGTCTTGGACCGCGTCCGGTCCGGCGTGCGTTGTTCGTACATGGGTTCAACCTCGCGGCGGCCCGGGAGTGTCGTCGTCGACGCCGTTGTAGCCTTTGGCTCCGAATGACCGAGTGCCTTGAGCTGGTCCGCGAAATGGCCTTCCGCCTCCGGGGTCAGACAGCGTAGATCCAGCCGCAGCGATCCATCGGCGATGCGACCGATGACCGGGGTCGGCAGGCCGCGCAGTGCCGACTCCAGTCGATTGAGGCCGCCGTCTCGCTTGGTCGTCGGCGTCATCACCAGGGCATGGCTGGGGAGCCGGTCAACGGGCAGCGAGCCGCTGCCGATCTGCGACAGTGCCGACTCGGCGGTGGCCTGCATCGGCCAGGCGGCGAGCGCGTGCTGAAGGGCCGGGAGCAGTCGGTGCGCCTGGGCGCGGATCTCCATCTCCGATCGTGTCAGCAACCGCAAGGTCGTCAACCGCTCGGTCAGTCGATCGGGGTCGCGATAGAGCCTCAGCACGGCCTCGAGCGCCGCCAGCGTGAGCTTGCCGACCCGCAGGGCGCGTTTCAGGGGGTTCTTCTTGATCCGCCGGATGAGGTCGGCGCGGCCGACCAGGATGCCGGCCTGCGGACCGCCGAGCAGCTTGTCGCCGCTGAAGGTCACGAGATCGGCGCCCGCTTCGAGCGATGCCGCGGGTGTCGGCTCGGGCGGCAGACCGTAGCGCGCCAGGTCCACCAGGGTACCGCTGCCCAGATCCACCACGAAGGGTCGCTCGTGACGATGCGCCAGCGCGATCAGCTCGGCTTCGGGCACCGCCTTGGTGAAGCCCTGGATGGCGTAGTTGCTGGTATGTACCTTCATCAGCAGTGCGGTGCGCGACCCCATCGCCGCCTCGAAGTCGTGCGGATGGGTACGGTTGGTCGTGCCGACCTCGCGCAATTTGGCCCCGGCGCGGCTCATGATGTCCGGTATCCTGAAGGCGCCTCCGATCTCGACCAGCTCGCCGCGCGAGACCAACACCTCCTTGCGCGACGCCAGCGTGTTGAGCAGCAGGAAGACCGCCGCCGCATTGTTGTTGACCACCGTCGCGGCCTCGGCCCCGGTCAGCTCCCGCAGTAGACCCTCGACGATGTCGTCGCGATCACCGCGTCCGCCCGTCTCCAGGTCGTACTCCAGCGCACAGGGATGACGGGCGGCCTCGACCAGCGCCGCGATCGCCTCCTCCGGCAGTGTCGCTCGACCCAAATTGGTATGGAGCACGGTCCCGGTGAGGTTGTAGACGGATCTGAGTCGGGAGGCGCCTCGCTCGGCGAGCAAGCTCGCCAAGTGTTCGACCAGGGCGGTCTCGGTCAGCGTGGACGGATCGAGCTCGCCTGCGCCGATCCGGTGCCGAAGACTGGTGAGCAGATCCCGCACTGCCGCAGTCGTCGCTTGTCGTCCGTGCTCCGCCAGAGGCTCGGCGGTGGCGGGCCAGCTCAGGAAACGATCGACCGAGGGGAGTAGGGCGAGGGGATTGGATGGTGCTGCCGTCATGAGGGCGCTTGCAGCAGCATCAGATTGACCCCGCTGCGCGCATAGCCCTCTTCGCTCATTAGCCAGTCCAGCGCGAGCGAGGCGAGATCATCGGCCGTTGGCTCCAGATCCGGCGTCTGGTTCTGGTAGAGGATCTTCAGATAACTGCGGCAGTCTGGACAGGATTCGGCACGAATCGCGGAGTCCGGATTCTCGACCGCGTGGTAACCGATCTGGCGGGTGTTGTTGCAGGTGCTGCATTTGGCCCGCTCCAGATACCACTGCGAGCTGCATAGCGAGCAGACCAGATAGCGCAAGGCATCGGTGGCACCGCCAGTGCGGACCACCGAGGCGACAGGGTGCGAGCCGCAGACGGGGCAGAGATCGGGAAAGCCGGGGCGTGCGATCTGCGACGGCTCCATATCCCGGGCGAGCCGACTCCAGTAGACCTGCAGGGCAGCGGCAATGATCGCCGAGGCGGCGATGTCGATGGCGGCGAGATCGAGCGCGAGCAGGGCGTCTGCTTGCTCCTCGATCCAGGCATCGTCGCTGGCGGCAATGCGCTCCAGCACGGCCTGTGCCTGGACCGGCGCTACCGGACCGAGTCGGCCAGCCAGGTCGCGGACCAGCTCGCGCCAGCGTGAATCGCGTGCCAAGCCCCGCGGCGCGAGCGGCGGGGAGTCATCGGTGGCCGAGCGATCGAGGTCCGTCGCGTCCGGCGGCGCATCGAACGCCGCTTGCTGCCAGTCGGCGATGGCGGCGACGAAGGTGAGATAGTCCCCGAGGCTGTGCCCCGGCGCGATCCGGCGCAATCGCTCCGCGCGGGTCTTGAAGGTGTCCGTGTCCGGCAACAACATACGCGGGATCGCGGCGGAGAAGGACTCGATCTCGCCGGGTTGGAGGATCTTGGGGGAAGACATCGTGCTCCTTATTCCTGAGATGTGCTCGATGCGAGCCAGAAAACCGCTCGCCTGCTCGATGGCCGGGCGAGCCTTTGCGTCGTCGATGGCGTCGCCGGTTTCGTCGGCCATCGGAAGAGCCCGGTAGGATGCGGTTCGCAAGCTCACCGCATCCTACAGCCTTAGCGATCCTTTAAGTCCGATTTTACCGACTTGATGTATCGACCGAACTCCCGATCCTTCTTTCTCCTTTCAGCGTGGGACATCTGGTAGAAGTCGGACTCTTCCCTGAGCTTCAGGTAATTCTCAAAATGCTCCCGGCTGATTTCGCCGGAATGCACCGCCCCGAGCACCGCGCAACCCGGCTCGCCGGTATGGCCGCAATCGCGATACCGGCAACTGGAGGCGAGGGCGGTGATCTCGGCATAACTGGCCCCGATCCCGTCGTCCGCGCCGACAATGCCGAATTCACGCATCCCCGGATTGTCGATGACCAGCGCGCCGCCTTCGAGACGAATCAGCTCGCGGCGCACGGTCGTATGCCGCCCTTCGCCCGTTGCGCTGACGGTTCCGGTCTCCAATCTGTCCCGGTCGATCAAGTGATTGATCAGCGTGCTCTTGCCCACCCCAGACGACCCGACAAAGCAATAGGTCTTTCCCGGTACCAGCATTTGCTTCAGATCGTCCAGACCCTCCCGCGTGACGTTGCTCAGCGTCAGGATCGGCGCCATGAAACCGATCGCATCGATCTCGGCCAACTGCGCGGCCAATACCGCAGGATCCACCAGGTCCGTCTTGGTCAGCAGGATACAGGGATCGGCGCCGCCCTCCATCACCATGACGAGATAGCGTTCCAGCCGCTTGAGGTTGAAGTCGAAGTGGCAGGACTGGACGATCACCACAGAGTCCACATTCGCCGCGATCATCTGATCGTCGATGGCGTTCCCAGCCGACTTCCTGCGCAGCGAGGTCCGGCGCTCCAGGACCGCCTGAACCACCCCAAAGTCGTCGCCCGGCTGCCTCTCCAGGCACACCCAGTCGCCCACACACGGCAGTTCATGGGAGAGATGGTGGCGATGCAGATAGCGACCGGCCAGCTTGGCCCGGAAAGGGCCGGTCTGATCCACGAGCAATAACTGATCACGATCGACAGCCACAACGCGGGCGATCGTCGCCGTTGGCTTGCATTCCGCCCTTTGCTCGAACCAATCGGTCCAGCCCAATCCATCCAATTCATGGAGCCGATGTTTCATGGACTTCCTTACCGTGCAGGGGGCTGAAGCCCTACCGCAAGCGCTGCTTGCATGTCTTGTGGAAGGGACGCCACGCCTTTGACTACACCTGGTCCGCCATCTCTCCACTCGACAACAAATCTCCTTGGCACGGTACCGGGAACCCCGTATTCCGAAATCTCAAGAACAACTTCGGTTCCGCCTTCGACCAGTGCCATTGAGGAACCAATTCTGACTGTCGGGCCAAGCTCTCGTATGACGATCAGTACGACCTTCTCATGTCTCGCTGTCGCCTCGACGATCGCAGCTTCAATGCTATCCATCGAGGTCTCGCGAAGGCGTCGAATTGAAGCGGACTTGAAACATCCTGAACCCGCGAAGAACTTGCTGAGTCCCTCGGCGGCTGCGGCCTCTCTGGCGGGAATATCCTTCTGGTCCGCTCGCCACTGTGTCGTCCACAAGATAACGGCCTTTGTGGATCGTCCACAGATCGGCTCTTGGGGTGCAGGGTTAAGATGCGCAGTGGTGGTTGAGGCACACCCGACGAGAGCAAGCAGCATTGCAGCAAAAAAAAGATACAGGAATTGCGGCATCGTCGTAGGTTCTCTGACGCCTATTGCTCTAACGAGCGCGAGCGAAACGGCACCACCCTTTGCCGGCCGTCTGCTATCAGGTCCGCGCGCGGTTTGGGATCGCGAGAGATTGTTTGGAATCGCCAGTGGTTCAAGTGATAGCTTCTTCTGCGATTAGAGTTTCAACGATCTGGTCGAAGCGATAGGGTTTCAGAGCCGGCATGTTTCTTTTTGATACGTTCAAGCCCCATTCGGGCTTGCTCTGCAAACCCTCGTAGTTTCGGCTGACAAAGGCATGGTTACATTCGGTCCATGCGCTTGACGGTATCAGATATAAATCCGGCGGCTGCCCCTCGGAAAGCATGGCAAGCGCGAGGAAGAGGTTTTCACGGAGTACAAATTTCTCCTTCTGTATGAAGACGTAGCCGGCAGATCTAATGGATTTTACCTGTACTTCGATGAACGGTCCTCTCGCAAATCGCGCTACGAAATCGATTCCGCGGTCATCCACCTCAGTTCCGTATACTTGGAAGCCGTACATTGTCAGCTCCATCTTTACGAAATATTCAGCGAATGCTCCAACCTGCTGTTTGTTCAGTCTGCGCCAAATGTACCGTTCCATGACTCTCGCTTAAGGCGGCTAACGCCAGTCGTCAACCGCTTGTTGGTCGATGCGCCTAGTGTTCTTCAAACGAAATTCCGGACTTGGTGAGAATATCCATGGAATTGGGAACTGCGACTTTCCAGAACTTACTCTATTCTGCTCGCACATGTTGTCCTGTTCGGGGAATTGAAGACGCCGTTACCGGTAGCTCCTCCGGAGCTCAGACGAGCCGATGAGGAGTGATATCTCGCTAAGCCCGCGATCGGGTCAGGTTGACGAGATGACACCCGTCAGCCCGACCCGATAGAAAAATTTTGTTTTAAAGATTATATACTTCTTAAACCGCGTCCCGCCGAGGCTGGTTGGTTTCACCGACAGTTCTTGTCGGTGAAACCCTGCTTGATCACTCTGAACGCGGTTTAAGCTTCGTCACCTCCTCAAACCACGTCCGATGATGCTGCTTCGCCCAAGCACGGGTGACGGTGCCGTACCACATGGCGCGGACGGTGCCGGTGACCCAGATGGCGGCGTAGACGTGGACGAAGATCAGACAGATCATGACCACTGCGGTCGCCGAGTGGACGACGGCGGCCCAGCGAACCCACTCGACCGGGAAGTCGAAGTAGGTCCGCCACAAGACGATCCCGGAGGGGATTAGCAGCAGCATGCAGAGCAGCAGCAGCCAGAACATCAGCTTCTGGCCGCCATTGTACTTGCCTTGGGCCGGCATGCTTTCGTCGTTGCCGTTCACCATCTCGCCGATGCGTCCGATCCATTGCCAGTCGGCCCGGCTCATGAGGTTGTGCCTGGTAAAGCGGATCACCATGACAATGAAGGCCACGCCCATCACCACGCCGAAGATGGGGTGGAGGATGCGCGTCCAGGTGCCGCCGCCGAAGAGCAGGGCGAAGGGATAGAAGGCGGGATGGAAAAGCGCCAGTCCGGACATGCCGAGCAGGATGAAGCTGATGCCGACGATCCAGTGGTTGGCGCGCTGGCCCGCGGTGTAGCGGACCAGGTCTCGGGGGTCACGTCTCATGCCTGCTCCTCCTCTTCTTTCTCGACCTCTTTCTCGATCTCTTTGGACACGGCGTTCGGCCCCTTGGTCACGTAGTGGAAGAGACTGGCGAACCCGACGAAGGCCATGGTCGCGATCGCCAGGGGCTTGGCAATCCCTTTCCACAGCTCGACCAGCGGGCTGACCGTCGGATCCTTCGGCAGTCCGTAAAGCTCCGGTCGGTCGGCATGCTGCAGGACGTACATGACATGCGTCCCGCCGACGCCTTGCGGGTCATAGAGTCCTGCCTGCGCGAAGCCTCGTTCGTTGAGATCCACGATCCGCGCCTCGGCATGCTCGATCATGTCGCGCTTGCTGCCGAAGGTGATGGCTCCGGTCGGGCAGGTCTTCACACAGGCCGGCTCCAGCCCGACCGAGACCCGGTCGGAGCAGAGCGTGCACTTATAGGCCTTCTCGTCCTTTTTCGAGAGTCGCGGGATGTCGAAGGGACAGCCGGTGATGCAGTAGCCGCAGCCGATGCAGTTCTCCTGATGGAAGTCCACGATGCCGTTGCTGAACTGCACGATGGCCCCGGGCGACGGACAGGCCGCCAGACAGCCCGGGTCCGCACAGTGCATGCAGCCGTCCTTGCGGATCAGCCATTCCAGACGGTTGGCCTCGGGCTCAACCTCGTAGAAACGCATCAGGGTCCAGGTGGTGTCGTTGAGATCGTGCGGGTTCTGATAGCTCCCGATGTTGTGACCGATCTCGCCCTGCAGGTCGTTCCACTGCATGCAGGCGACCTGACATGCCTTGCAGCCGATGCATTTGGAGATGTCGATGAGCTTGGCCAGATCGGGCGTCTCACGCACCCCCGGTACGGGGGTGGTGGTGGCGGATCGGGCCTGGATATCGAGCGATTGCAGTGCCATGTCCGCCTCCTAGACGCGCGTCTGGATCTTTTCGACGTTGACCAGAAACGCCTTGAACTCGGGCGTCTGGGTGTTGGCATCCCCCACGAAAGGCGTCAGGGTGTTGGTGAGATAGCCGTTGCGGGCGACCCCCGTGAAGCCCCAATGGATCGGGATGCCGACGGTGTGGACCTTGCGGCCCTCCACGTCGAGCGACATCAAACGCTTGGTCACGACCGCCACCGCGACGATGTGGCCTCGGTTGGAGCGCACCCGCACATGATCGCCAGAGCGGATACCCTGCTCGGCGGCCAGCGCTTCGCCGATCTCGACGAACTGCTCCGGCTGGACGACGGCGTTGGAACGGCAGTGCTTGGTCCAGTAATGGAAGTGCTCGGTGAGCCGGTAGGTCGTGGCGACATAGGGGAACTGGTCGGGCTTGCCGAAGCTGTCCCAGTCACCCTTGAATACCCGCGCCGCCGGATTGGCCCGCGCCAGCGGGTTGTCCGGATGCATGGGGTTGTTGGCGAGCGGCGACTCCATGGGCTCGTAATGCTCCGGGAAGGGACCATCCGCCATCTTGTCCACCGCGAAGAAGCGGGCGACGCCCTCCGGGTTCATGATGAAGGGTCCCATCCCGTCCGCCGGAGGCGAGTCGGCCTTGAAGTCCGGGATGTCCGATCCGCTCCAGCGGCCGTTGGCCCCGTCCCAGGCGACCAGCATCCGGTCGGGATCGAAGGGCTTGCCCGCCGGATCGCAGGAGGCGCGGTTGTAGAGCACCCGTCGGTTGGCCGGCCAGGCCCAGGCCCAGTCGAGCGTCTGTCCGATCCCGTAGGGGTCGGCGTTGTCGCGCCGGGCCATGAGGTTGCCCTTCTCGCTCCAGGCCCCGGCGAAGATCCAGCAGCCGCAGGCGGTGGAGCCGTCGGCGCGCAGCTCGGCGAAACCGTTGAGCTGCTCGCCCTTCTTGACCAGCACCTTGGTCGCATCCTTGGGGTCGGTGACATCCGCGAGCGCACGACCGCTGAACTCCCGCGCCAACTCATCCGGGGACGGGGAGTGCGGCTGTTTGTAGCGCCAGGTCAGGTTGAGGATGGGGTCGGGGAAAGTCCCGCCGTCCTTCGCGTACAGCTCGCGCAGTTTGAGGAAGATGCCGGCGATGATCTCCTGATCCGCCCGCGCCTCGGCGGGTGGGCTGGCGGCCTTCCAGTGCCATTGCAGCACGCGCGAGGAGCTGACCAGCGAGCCGTCCTCCTCGGCGAAGCAGGTCGAGGGCAGGCGGAAAACCTCGGTCGCGATCTGGGTCGGATCCACGTCGTTGTACTCGCCGTGGTCCTGCCAGAACTCCGAGGTATCGGTAGCCAGCGGGTCGATGACGACCATGAACTTGAGCTTCGACAGGGCTCCGGCCACCTTGACCTTGCAGGGCGCGGAGGCGAGCGGGTTGAAGCCCTGGCAGATGTAGCCGGTCATCTTGCCCGCGTGCATGTCGTCGAAGACCTGGAGGATATCGTGGGTCTTGTCGAGCTTGGGCAGCCAGTCGTAGGCCCAGTTGTTCTCCGCGGTCGCGCCGTCGCCATACCAGGCCTTCATGGTGCTGACGAAGAACTTGGGATAGTTCTGCCAATAGCTCAACTGGCCCTGCCGCAGCGGCTTGGGCGAGCGTTTGTCCAGATAGGCCGCAAAATCCTGCTCCTTCTCGCCCGGCAGGGTCATGTAGCCCGGCAGGAGGTTGGAGAGCAGCCCCAGGTCGGTCAGACCCTGGATGTTGGAGTGACCGCGCAGCGCGTTCATGCCGCCGCCGGGCTTGCCGATGTTGCCGAGCAACAACTGCACCATGGCCCCGGTGCGGATCATCTGCGAGCCCTGCGAGTGCTGGGTCCAGCCGAGCGCGTACATGATGGTCATGACCCGGTCGGAGGCCGCGGTCTCGGCGATCATCTCGCAGACCTTGAGGAAGGCGTCTTGCGGCGTGCCGCAGATGCTCGAGACCATCTCGGGCGTATAGCGCGCGTAATGGGCCTTCAGCATCTGATAGACGCAGAGCGGATCCCGGAGCGTCGGATCGGTCAGCACGAAGCCGTCCTCGCCGAGCTGATAGCCCCAGCTGGCTTTGTCGTACTTGCGCGTCTCCGCGTCGTAGCCGGTGAAGATGCCGTCCTCGAAGCCGAAATCCGCCTTCACCAGGAAGCTGAAGTCGGTGTAGTTGCGCACGTACTCGTGATGGATCTTGTCGTTGCTCAGCAGATAGTTGATGAGACCGCCCAGGAAGGCGATGTCGCTGCCGGCACGGATCGGGGCATAGTAGTCCGCCACCGCCGCGGAGCGGGTGAAGCGCGGATCGACCACGATCAGCCGCGCCTTGCGATGGGCCTTGGCCTCGGTCACCCATTTGAAGCCGCAGGGGTGGGCCTCGGCGGCATTACCGCCCATGATGAGGATAAGGTCGGCGTTCTTGATGTCGACCCAGTGATTGGTCATGGCGCCACGGCCGAACGTCGGGGCAAGACTTGCCACCGTCGGGCCGTGTCAGACACGCGCTTGGTTGTCGAACGCGAGCATCCCCAGACTGCGGGCGAATTTGTGGGTCAGGTAGCCGGTCTCGTTGCTGGAGGCGGAGGCGGCCAGCATGCCGGTCGTGAGCCAGCGGTTGACCGTCTGGCCAGCCTCGTTTTGCTCGACGAAGTTGGCGTCGCGATCCTCTTTCATCAGCCGGGCGATGCGCTCGAAGGCATCGTCCCAGGAGATCCGCTGCCACTCGCGTGAGCCGGGGGCGCGGTATTCCGGGTAGTGGAGACGGCCCTCGCTGTGGATGAAGTCCAGCAGGCCGGCACCCTTCGGGCAGAGTGTGCCGCGATTCACCGGATGATCGGGGTCGCCCTCGATATGGATCACCTCGGCCTGGACGTTCTTGGACCGATCGCCCAGGCTGTAGATGAGGATGCCGCAACCGACCGAGCAATAGGGGCAGGTGTTGCGGGTTTCGGTGGCGTGCGCCAGCTTGAAGGTGCGGACCTCGGCCAGCGCCTCGTTCGGGGAGAAGCCGAGCAGCGCCAGGCTGGTGGTGCCTGCACCGGCGGCGCAGACTTTGAAGAAGTGTCGTCTGGATAGGTTCATTGTTTTCCGATCGCTCCATTCTCGTTCATGGTGATCATGATCCGCGATAGCGTACTTGCCAATATAATTAATCTATTAAAGACTAATTTTTTGGCAATTCAATCAATGCTTTGGTCGATTGATATCGTTTGGATCAGAGTGCCAATCAATAGCGCAGAGCGATGAAAATGTCCATGCCGCCGAGTGGGCTCCATGCCCCGGCAATAGCGTCGCGCCTTGGCTTGCT
Source organism: Thiocapsa sp. KS1 (assembly GCF_001499735.1). Lineage (GTDB taxonomy): Bacteria > Pseudomonadota > Gammaproteobacteria > Chromatiales > Chromatiaceae > Thiocapsa. The sequence goes on from NZ_LN848257.1 coordinate 565,268, forward strand.
TATCCGTGCCGGTCGGCCGCGCTGACTTCGGGAGAGCACACGACGACATCGCGGGCCCCGGGCTCCAGCGTTCGCCCGATCCGACGGGCGGGTATCCCTTCGGCGGCGAAGTCGGACAGGGCCGCGTCCACCCGCGCGGGCGGGAAGGCGATCAGCAGGCCGCCGGAGGTTTGAGGATCGGCGAGCAGCAGGGACTGCCATTCCGCGAGCGCCGGATCAAGCGTGACCCGCTCCAGGTACGCCTTCAGATTGGTCCTGGCGCCCCCCGGAAAGAGCCCGGTTTCGGCGAGCGGCAGGGCCTCCGCGAGGACCGGAATTGCCGACCAGTGCAGCTCGATGGTCAGGCCGGACCCGCGCGCCATTTCGAGCGCATGACCGAGCAGCCCGAATCCGGTGATATCCGTGGCAGCATGCGCGCCATGACGCAGCATGATCGTCGCCGCCTTGTCGTTGGGCGTCAGCATCAGCTCGGTGACCCTGACAATCCCCTCCGGCGAAAGCCCGGCGTTCTTGAGCGCGGTCGTCAGAACGCCGATGCCGAGCGGCTTGGTCAGCACCAGGATATCGCCGGAACGGGCGCCACCCTTGAGAACCAGACGATCCGGGTGCGCGACCCCGGTCACCGCCAGCCCGAACAGGGGCTCGGGGTTCTTGACCGTATGCCCGCCGACAACCGGCACCCCGCAGGCCGCCGCGCCGGCGATCAACCCCTTCAGGATCTCGGTCAGGATCCCGAGCGGCAGACGCGTGTCGGGAAAGCCGGCCACGGAGACAGCCGACACCGGGCGTGCTCCCATGGCATAGATGTCCGACAGACTGTTGATCGCGGCGATTCGGCCGTAATCAAAGGGACTGTCCACCACCGGGGTGAAGACATCCACGGTGGTGACGATCGCCAGGTCGTGCGCAACGCGCACGACACCGCAGTCGTCCGGATGCTCGAGTCCGACGATCACATCCGGATGTTGGGTTAGCGGCAGTTCGCGCAGAACCTGCGACAGCTCGGCGGGGCCGAGTTTCGCCGCTCAACCCGCGCAGGTGGCAAGCTGGGTCAGTCTGATGTCCATGGATATCCGAATGGGGTTGCCGGTGTGGGTCGCGTTTGGCGTCATCGATCACGGCTTGGCGTGTCTTGAATCGTTCAGGGATGCACCCGCAAGCTGGGCCGCGCCAAGCGCATGAAGCAGACGAGCCGGATGGTAATGCGGCAATCGCGATAAAGTATAGGGCTAACTCGGGCAGTCCTCGCGACGGACCGGCTCCTCCGTGTCGACAGGCCGACCGATGGCCGCGACCGGATCCGGCCTCGGCACCCGGCGGCTGATCCCGCTCTCGCCCGAGCCGGCGCCTTGACAGGTCGAAGGCGTGCACGGCTCAATGCGGACCGCACCGCAGTGCACGCGAGGAACCTTCCGGATCGATGGGGACTCTATACCGCGGCTCCTTTCACCATCTTTTGAACCGAACGAGGATTTCCAATGGACCACAACGAGCAGAGTTTGATCGGCGACCTTTTCGCCAAGCTGAGGCAGGCCGAGCAACAGGCCGGCCCGCGCGACCCGGCTGCGGAGCAGGAGATCGCCGCGGCCGTGAGCCGGCAGCCAGCCGCGCCTTACTACATGTCGCAGGTGATCCTGATTCAAGAACAGACGGTACAGGCCCAGAACCAACGGATTCAGGAGTTGGAGAAACAGCTTGCCGAGCGTCCCGCGGCGGGTGGCGGCTTTCGTCGGCGGTCTCTTCGGGGGCGGGGCGGCTCCGGCCGC
>NZ_LN848257.1:567133-568824 GCF_001499735.1 Thiocapsa sp. KS1
GACTTCGAGTCCTTCGAGGAATTCTGATCCGCGCCGGGCGCGCCGCCGACGGATGAGTCTATGAAGAATCGACGTTTCGGACAGCTCGCGACTCTGCTGCTCTGTGCCCTGTCCGGTGCCCTGGTCGAAGCGGCCTGTCTCGACACCGACAGGGCATCCAGTCCCTGTCGATACCCGGCAGGCGATGCCTGGTGTGCCCGCAACGGCGGTGGCAATCCGTACGCCTACAAGGACGGTTGCATCGACGAAGGGCAGCGCAGCGAAGCCGATGCCTCGATACGGGCTCCGGTCAAGTCGGCGCCGGGAGATCCCGTGGCCGTCTGGGACTGCGCCAAGGCCAGAACCAGGGTCGAGCGCCTGATCTGCGACAATCCGGATATCCGAGCACTGGATGCCAGAATGGGCGCCCTCTATTCCGAGCTGCAGACGCTCGGTCTGTCGCCCGAGCGGATGCAGAAAGCTTGGCTCAGAAACGAGCGCGGCGCCTGCAACGATGCGGACTGTCTGCGCGCGGTCTATGCCGAGCGCATCCGCGTCTTCGAGTCGCTCGCGCGACCCGATGCGGCGGCGGACGAGACGGTCGACGCCGACCCGGGCCCCGTCGCACCGTTGGTCGGTCCGCCGACGCCCGGTCCCGAGGCGGTTCCGAATCCGGCATCGCCTCCTGCGGCGGAGCAGGCATTACCAGCCGGCATGGCATCGAGCTCCGAGCCGACAATGCCGACGGATGGCTCCCCGACCTTCTTACCCGCGCTGCCGCAACCGGAGCTGCCCTCGCGGGAAGGGCAGGACCCGGCGCTCGGGGGTGCGTTCGGCGCCGATTCGCACCAACCCGCCCGGATGAGCGGGGGCCTTGTCATGGCGGGTGCGACCCTGTTGATCCTGACGATCGCCCTGGTCGTGTGGGTCCGGCGCCGCGGTATCCAGGGCGCTATGGCCTCTTTCCGCGAGCGTCTCCGGATTCCGGCTCGGCGGCTGCGGACGGCGTCGGTGGCCTGGCTCGCGGAGCTGCGGCAGCGTCGCGCTCGCGCCGCGCGGCTCGTCTCCGAGACTCACCCCGAGGAGCCTTCCCGAGCTGCTGATTCACAGCTGTCCGACGACATGCTCGAGCGCTTGCGCGCGCTCGCACGGCCGGGCGAAGCACTGTCTTCCGTGATCGGGCGTGCGATCGCCGCGTTGGAAGCCGCATCGGATCAGCCGCCCGCGACGGCCGTCTTGTCCCGCATGGCCGCATTGGAAGCCCGCTTGGCGCAGCTGGAGGTTGAAAGGTCGTCGCCGACGGATCGCTGAGGTGATTTGCGAGAAAGGAATTACCGTGATGTCTGTGCGTCCGGCGTAGGGACTCCGGTTACCCGGAGCCCCTACGCCGGACGCACGCACAGCCTTAGTCTTTGTGCACAATCGCTGTGGTCGGTCGTGTGGATAACCTGTGTGGGGTCGGGCTAACCGCCGGGTAGGACAGGGCGGATTGCGGGCTGGTCGAATCGTGCTCGGCTGCGAGCGGACCGAAGGTGCGCGGAGCACCTTGGGAACGCCGGCCTTCAGCCGGGACCACTCAGTCGCCCCGGCCGGCCGCCCACAAGCGCAGGCGCAGGCCAGGCTCGGTGCTCGCACCCACCGTCGAATAGCGGATCCGCCCCGCGGCATCGATCACGAACGAGGCCGGGACGCCGCGAACGCCCCACAGGCTC
>NZ_LN848257.1:568924-575906 GCF_001499735.1 Thiocapsa sp. KS1
GGAACGCGTGTCCCGCCTCGCGCATCCATTCGCGGAGCGCGTCCGGACCCCCCGGATTGCAGCGCCACGGTGACGACCGAATGGTCGCGAGCGATCGCCGCCACGGCGCCATCCATGACCGTGCACACCGGACACCAACTGGCCCAGAAGTGGACCAGCACAGGTCGACCTCGCAGCGCCGCGAGGTCGAGTATCCGTCCGTCCAGCGCGACGCCGGCGAGGGGCGGTGCATCGCCGCTGACCAGGGGGCGGGCCTTCCACCATTGCACACCCCCGACGATCACCAGAATCAGGATGATGTTGATCGCCCAGCTGCGCAGGCGCCCGGAACGCCGGTTACGCCGGGGCGTCGATGACGGATCCCGATCAGCAGTCATTTCGAGGTTGGTCCTGCAATGTCGCGGCGGGAGGCATGGTGCCGATCCGGAGTGGAGCGGCGGCGCCGATCGGCGCCGCCCTGTGACTCAGGCGGTCATGGCCAGCGGAGGGCCGTCGAGCGCATCGACAAGATGCGGGATCTGCGACAAGGCCGGCGCGCCGTCCATCAGGAGCGCGATGGGCATGACCTCGAAGATCTCCTCCGGCGGTGCACCGAAATCGAGCGCGGCGCGGGCGTGCAGGTGGATGTGATCGCGGCGCTGCTCCACCAGTGCGATGCCCAGCGCGATCAGCTCGCGGACATGATGCTGGATCGGACCGCGGCCGAGCACGTACTCCCGCCAAGAATCTTCCCAGGAGTCCCACATCTCGCCGCCTTCGCGCGGACTGGCCTTGAGAAAGAGCGCGATCTTGCGGACCTGCGTCAGCTCGCCGGGCATGACATGCAGGCGGATGGCCTCCTTGGTGTGGATGTCGATGCAGCGCCGGCACTGCTTCGTCAGGGCCATGCCCAAGGTGATCAGCTCTTTGTTTTTCCGATCGATGATGCCTTTGCGGGTACTGACCTGAGACATCTCGCTGATGATCTCGAGAAACTCTTCGAGGCCGTATTCGCGGGCGCGGGTCAAGGACTGTTTGAAGCTGTCGGTACTGCTCATATGCGTTGCTGCCAATGGTTGATTGGTGGACTTTTGAAACGAAGGCGATGTCGTTCGTCGAGTGGCTGTCACGTTCCGGCTGCGTCGGCAATGCGCTGCACCGGATCGGCGACGTCCACGACGACGCGAAAGCGTTTGCTGGCTGAGGTAAGTTAGGTTTAAAGCATATTAGCAACTATTGTACCGCATCATGTTGCGGTGCAGCACTTCGGTTTTCGGGGTTTTGCGTTTCGCATCAAGACGTGTTGATCGCTCGCGCAACGAGGAGCTGTTCGGCCTGCGTGTGCGCGGCGAGCGCATGCACGACGCCGGCATCCTGCCCGGAGACATCGTCATTGTCCGGCGTCTCCCCAGTGTCGAGGACGGCGCGATCGTCGTCGCCTTGGTGGACGAGGAGGCGACGATCAAGCGTCTGCTGCGGCGTGCGATGCGGCGAAAAACCCACGTGCGCTCGGTATACTTTGTTGTCGCGCCGAACCGGGCGCGCACAGGCCACTCTCCCGACAGCGGTGACGTTGACTCGGCGCCGAGAGGCATCGATCGACGCTGATGGGGAGGAAGTGAGATGTGTGGAATCGCCGGCATGATCCTGCGTCGCGGCAGCCCGGATATCGCGGCCTTGTCGCTGGCCGCCACCCGGCTCGGGCATCGGGGTCCGGACGACAGCGGGGTCTATCGCGTCGACTCGGTCGGTCTGGCGCACACCCGTCTCTCGATCATCGATCTCGGCGGCGGGCACCAGCCGATCCTGGATACCGACGGGCACTATGCCCTGGTGGCCAACGGCGAGATCTACAACTTCGTCGAGCTGCGGGCCGAGCTGGAAGCGGATGGCTGCCGCTTCCGCACGCACTCGGACTCAGAGACCATCCTCCACGTCTACGACCGGTTCGGCGTGGCGGGCCTGGAGCGCCTCAACGGCATGTTCGCGTTCGCCCTTTACTCGACGCGTGATCGCACGCTGATCCTCGGGCGCGATCGGCTGGGGATCAAACCGCTCTACTATGCCGTCTTGCCCGATCGCGTCGCCTTCGCCTCCGAGATCAAAGGGCTGCTGCCCCTGCTCCCGCGAGTCCCCGAGATCTCCCCCGAGGCGCTCGCGCGCTTCTTCGAGATCGGCTTCAACAGCGGGGAGGAGACCATCCTTCAAGGCATCCGCAAGCTGGAGCCGGGCACGGCGCTGGTGATTGATGCGTCCCTGGAGCCCCGACAGATCACCTATTGGTCGGCGCTCGATATCCAGCGGCGAGAGATGAGCATGGAGGAGGCGTGCGAGGAGCTCGATCCCCTGTTCGACCAAGTGCTGCGCGAGCATATGCGCTCCGATGTGCCCTACGGCCTTTTCCTCTCCGGTGGACTCGACTCCGGGATCCTGATGGCGCGCCTGTCGCGGTGGGGCAATGCGCCGCTGCGTACCTTCTCGGTCGGCTATGCAGGCACCGACGCGGGGGACGAGCTTGCGGATGCGCGCCGCGTGGCGGAGCGTTTCGGCAGCGATCACACCGAGCTGCGGCTCGACATGCTGAATGTCTTTCGCGCGCTTCCGCTGTGCGTCCGGGCGGCGGACGACCTCATGTACGACCCGGCCTGTCTGCCCACGGCCCTGATGGCGCAGGCCGCCGCCCGCGAGCTCAAGGTGGTCTTCACCGGCGAGGGCGGCGACGAGGTCTTCGCAGGGTACGGCCGCTATCGCCGCTCCCCCGTGCAGCAGCTCATGAAGCAGATTCTTCATCCGCGCACCGGCAACTACCGCCGCGGCAGCCGCTGGCCGGAGTCGCTGCGCCGATCCGGCTTCGGCGATGCCTTGGAGGCCGGGCGCAAGCGGCTCTACGCTCCGGTCGAGTCCGCCTGGGCAGAGACCCCGCACGGCTGGGGCTTTCTGCGTCGCGCCCAGTACACCGATCTGCGCACGGAGCTCGCCGACAACCTGCTGGTCAAGGTGGATCGCATCCTGATGGCCTTCGGGCTGGAAGGGCGGGTCCCCGTATCTGGATCACCGCATCGTCGAGCTCGGTCTCTCGCTTCCCGACCGGCTCAAGGTCCAAGGCCGAGTCGGCAAGCGGATCCTCCGGCACTGGGCGGAGCCGCTCTTGCCCCAAGGGCAATCCGAGGGCAAGAAACGCGGCTTCGGGGTGCCGATCGGCGAGGTGCTGCGCGGGGATCTGCTCGAGCGCCTCGGGGGGAAGCTCGCCGCAAGCCCTTTGCTTCGCGAATGGCTCAGACCCGAGCTCGTCCCCGCGCTTGTGGCGTTGCAACGACGCACCGGCACGGGGGCGACCGGCCCTCTGCTGCAGCTCATGCAGCTCGCGCTCTGGGGTCGGTTCATCCTCGACGACCCCGGCGCATGCCCGAGCGCGGAGGAGGATCCGCTCGATTGGATCGGTTGACGACCCTGCGGATCAGGTCGGTTAGTCTCGCCGCAGGTCACGGTCGACGATGGCCGCGACGACCAGATCGCCCCACACGTTAATGGCTGTGATGGGATAGTCGAAGAAACGGTCGACGACGAGATAGAGTGCCAGATAGGTCTGCGGCAGCCCGAGCAGGTCGAGCATGAAGGCCATCAGGGCGATGCCGCCGCCCGGGATGCCGGCGGTGCCGGCGGAGGAGGCCATGGTGAGCAGGACGATGAAGAGGGCCTGCGCGGGACTGAGGTCGACCCCGGCCAGCTGAGACATGAAGATGAGCAGAATCGACTGGTAGAGGGCGGAGCCGTCCATGTTGAGCGTGGCGCCCAGGGGCAAGGTGAAGGCGGTGACACGCTCGCTCACACCGGCGGCTTCCAGCGCCTCTTTGGAGACCGGATAGGTTGCCGAGCTCGAGGCGGTCGAGAGTGCGGTCAGGAGCGGTGCGCGGCAGGCGACCACGAAACGCCAAGGTGAAGACCTCGTACGCACACGAAACAGGGTAGGAAGAACGACCGCGGCGTGCAGCACCGCGGCCAGGGCGACCGCCCACACGAAGGCGTGCAGCTGGAAGACATCGGCCCAGTCCATCCCGGCGAGTCCGTCGTAGATCAACGCCGCGATGCCGACGGGCGCCAGCGCCAAAACCCCGCGCAGGACCTGCATCAGCAGGGCGTCCGTCGCGCGTGCGCCGGCGAGCAGGGTCTCGCGCTGATCGCCCGCGATCCGCCGCGAGGCAATCGCCAACACGATGGCGACAAAGACGATGTGCAGGATGTTCCCGTCCGCGAGCGAGGCGAAGAGGTTGCTCGGAACGAGGCTTGAGACCAGGTGCTCGACACTGAAGCTCGCCGCGCCCGGCTCGACCTGCTCGAGCTGGAGCAGTCCCGCGGGGAGATCGCGCGAGAACGCAAGTCCGATCAGCGTCCCCAGCGCGGCTGCGACCGCGGAGGTCGTCACGTAATAGAGTAGGGTGCGTCCGCCGATCCGCCGTAGCTCGCGCCCGCCCGAGAGCGAGGCATAGATGGAAACCAGGATCAGCGGCAAGATCAGGAGCTTGAGGATCGAGATGAAGATCTGCCCGATCCAGGCCACGTAGGGCGCACCGTCCGGAACCAGCAGCGCGAGCGCGATGCCGAGCAGCAGACCGACGGGGACCGAGTAGAGTCGGCGCAAGGTCAGAGTGATCGGCATGTCGATGCTCGCTGAACTGCGTCAGACCCAGCCGAGACGGATCAGGTTGCGCTCGATCTCGTCCTGATCGCTGTAGGGCGACTTGTGGCCTTTGGCGTCGAGATAGCGCTCGTGACCCTTGCCGGCGACGAGGGCGACCCAGGGCTCGTCCTCCGGCCGCTCGGCGAGGAAGTCGAGCAGGCGCGCGATCGCGAGCGGACGCTCGATCACCACCTCGCGACCCGCCTCGGGCATGCCCGTCAGGATATCCGCGATGATCCGCTCCGGGTCCTCGAAGCGCGGATTATCCGAGGTCACGATCGTGTGGTCCGAATGACGTGCCACCGCCTCACCCATCAGCGGGCGCTTGAACCGATCGCGGTCTCCGCCGCAGCCGAAGAGGGTGGCGACCCGCGCCCGAGGAAAGGCATCGCGGATCGCGCTCAGGATGGTCTCGAGCGCATCCGGTGTGTGGGCGAAGTCAACCACCAGGGTGCGGTTGCCGACGACGCGGCACTCGAAGCGTCCGTCCACCGCGCTCAGATGCCGCCAGTCCTCGCGCGCGCCCGGTCCCAAGATCCCGTCGGCCAAGGCAACGGCGAGGGCATAGTTGCGACGGTTGTGCGCGAGTGCGAGGAAGGGCTTGGCGGCGAGTGCCTCGGCGCCGAGCGTCGCGGCAGGCAGGGCTTCGACGGGAACCCGCGGCTGGCCATTCTCACGCAGACGCTCGGCGACATCCGAACTGGTCGTGTAGAGACGCCCCCCGTCCGCGATCATGTCCAGGATGCGTGCCTTGGCCGCGAAATAGGCCGCCTCGCCGCCGTGATAGTCCAGATGGTCCTGCGTGAAGTTGGTCCAGGCGGCGTTCAGCAGCGGGATGCCGTGCGCGCGGCCTTGATCCAGGGCGTGACTGCTGACCTCCATCGCGACCACCGCGTAACGGTCGCGATGGGCGTGCAGCAGCCGGCGCAGCTCGATCAGGGGCGGGGAGGTGAATCCGGTGTTGACCAGAGGCTCGCCCGCCAAGGAGAGGCCGAGCGTCCCGACCGAGAGGACCGGTCGTCCATGCGCCGAGAGGATCGCCTCCAGATACTTGACCGTCGTGGTCTTGCCGTTGGTGCCCGTGACGCCCAGAAAGACCGTGCCGTCGGTGTCCAGCGGATAGACGCAATCGCAGAAGCGGCCGACGACCGCGGCCCAGTCGCCGGGGTGGGTGACATAGATGCCCTTGCCCGGCAGCCGCTCGACGCCCTCGATCATGCGATTGGTGACCAGTACGGCGCAGGCGCTGTCGACGAGATAGCGCTCGATGATCTCTGCGTCGGTGCGTCCGTCGTCGAAGCGTTGGAAGAAGAGGATCGAGCCGGCATCGCAGGCGTTCGCGCGCCATTGGATGTTGTCCAAGGGGCCGGGCTTGGCCGGCTCGCGCCGCCAGGCGAAATCGAGCCTGGCCAGCAGATCGGAAAGGGCGTGATTCGGCATGGTGTTCGGGTCTGATGCAAAGAGGATCGGAATGATACTCGCGCTGCTACGCCGGCGGAGTGTGGACTTCACCGTAGGGTGAACAAGCGCAGCGCAGTCCACCAGCGTCGGCGCGGGGTTCGGTGGACTTCGCTCTCGCTCGTCCACCCTACCGGCGGGCATTTTCATCAGTCGAGCGTTTAAGGGAACGATGCAGATCGATGCCAAGTCAGTGCGGACACCATCCGACCTTGTCCCTCACGTTACCCCCAACCCCTGTGGCCGCTCGTGTGGATAAGCTGTTTGCGCGTACCTTAACCCGCGGGCGGTGCACGGCGGATCGGTAGCCGGTCAAGGATTGCTCGGCTGTGGCTATTCGGCTTCGAACGCCCTGTCGCGCCCGCTGCTCCGAGCCCCGGCCTCGGATCTCAAGTATCATGTCGGATCAAGAGCCAGAATACAGAGTCACGTCCCATGCTCGTCCTCCGTGGTGCACCCGCCCTTTCCGAGTTCCGTCTTCAGAAGCTTGCCGGCAGGCTGCGCGAGCAGATCGGCGTGCCGATCGAGGTCTATGCGGAGTATGTCCACTTCGCCGATCCGGCGGGTGACTTGACCGAGGATCAGCGCGGGATCCTGGAGCGGCTCCTGCGCTACGGCCCCGCCTTGCCCAGCCATGCGCCGGTCGGCCGGCTCGTGCTGGTCGTGCCGCGGCCGGGCACCCTCTCGCCTTGGTCCTCCAAGGCGACCGACATCGCGCACAACTGCGGACTCGAGGGCATCCGACGACTGGAGCGCGGCACGGCCTACTACCTTTCCGGCGCGCTCGGCGCGCTCGACACGGCGACCGTCGAGCAGGCCGCAGCAATCCTGCACGACCGCATGACCCAGGTCGCGCTCTTCGACCTG
>NZ_LN848257.1:576006-593203 GCF_001499735.1 Thiocapsa sp. KS1
GAGGCGGCGCTGGCGCAGGCGAACCGCGAGCTGGGTCTCGCGCTCTCGCCCGACGAGATCGCCTATCTCGCCGGCAGCTTCGAGGCGCTCGAGCGCGACCCGACCGATGTCGAGTTGATGATGTTCGCCCAGGCCAACTCGGAACATTGTCGGCACAAGATCTTCAACGCCCGCTGGGACATCGACGGCGAGGCGCAGCAGCACTCGCTCTTCCAGATGATCCGCAACACGACGGACGTCTCGCCAGAGGGCGTGCTCTCCGCCTACAAGGACAACGCCGCCGTGATCGAGGGCTGGGAGGGGAGGCGCTTTCTCGCCGATCCCGTGACCGGGATCTACGGCGAGCATGAGGAGCCCATCCAGATCCTCATGAAGGTCGAAACCCATAACCACCCGACCGCGATCGCGCCGGATCCGGGTGCGGCGACCGGCTCGGGCGGCGAGATCCGCGATGAAGGGGCCACCGGTCGGGGCGCCAAGCCCAAGGCCGGTCTCTGCGGCTTCTCGGTCTCGGACCTGCGCATCCCCGGTTTCGGGCAGCCCTGGGAGTCGCCCGAGGCCGATTACCACGGTAAGCCGGGCCGGATCGTCTCGGCGCTCGACATCATGCGCGAAGGGCCGATCGGTGCCGCAGCGTTCAACAACGAGTTCGGCCGACCCAACCTCACTGGCTATTTCCGTACCTTCGAGCAGGCCATCCCGGGACCGAACGGCGCGACCGAGCTGCGCGGCTATCACAAGCCCATCATGCTCGCCGGCGGCATCGGCAACATCCGTTCCGAGCATGTCGCCAAGGACAGCTTCCCCGTCGGCACGCCGCTGATCGTGCTCGGCGGTCCGGCGATGCTGATCGGACTCGGCGGCGGGGCGGCCTCGAGCATGGCCTCGGGCGCCTCGGCCGAGGATCTCGACTTTGCCTCGGTGCAACGCGCCAACCCGGAGATGCAGCGTCGCTGCCAAGAGGTCATCGACCGCTGTTGGGCACTCGGCGAGGACAATCCCATCCTCTTCATCCACGACGTCGGCGCCGGCGGGCTGGCCAATGCGCTGCCCGAGCTGGTTCACGACGCCGGACGCGGCGGACGCTTCGAGCTGCGCGCCGTACCCAACGCCGATCCGGGCATGTCGCCGATGGAGATCTGGTGCAACGAGTCGCAGGAGCGCTATGTCCTGGCCGTCGCGGCGGAGCGGCTGGCGCAGTTCGAGGCGATCTGCGCGCGCGAGCGTTGTCCGCATGCGGTGGTCGGAACCGCGACCGCGGATGAGCATCTGATGCTCGGCGACACCCATTTCTCGGATACCCCGATCGACATGCCCATGTCGCTCCTCTTCGGCAAGCCGCCCAAGATGGAGCGGGATGCCGTCTCCGGACAGCCGCCGCGCGCACCGCTGCGCACCGCCGAGATCGATCTGCGCGAGGCGCTCGATCGCGTGCTGCGTCTGCCCGGGGTCGCCGACAAGTCCTTCCTGATTACCATCGGCGATCGCAGCATCACGGGCCAGGTCGCGCGCGATCAGATGGTCGGACCCTGGCAGATCCCGGTCGCCGACTGCGCCGTGACCATCAGCGACTATCGCGGCGTCACCGGCGAGGCGATGGCCATCGGCGAGCGCACGCCGCTCGCCCTGCTCGACGCGCCGGCATCGGGACGTATGGCTGTCGGCGAGGCCATCACCAATCTCGCCGCCGCTCGCATCGCCTCGATCGGCGACATCAAGCTCTCCGCCAACTGGATGGCCGCCGCCGGCGATCCGTGCGAGGATGCTCGGCTTTACGCCACTGTCCGCGCCGTCGGCCTGGAGCTTTGCCCGGCACTCGGGATCGCCATCCCGGTCGGCAAGGACTCGATGAGCATGAAGACGGTCTGGGAGGATGCCGCGGGTGTGCGGCACGCGATGTCCGCGCCGCTCTCGCTGATCGTCTCCGCCTTTGCGCCGGTGCTCGACGTGCGCGCGACCCTGACTCCGCAACTGCGAACCGATCAGGGCGATACCGACCTCATCCTCATCGATCTGGGTCACGGCCGAAACCGTCTCGGCGGGTCCGCCCTTGCGCAGGTCTACGGCCAGCTCGGGGATGTCGGGCCGGACCTGGATACCCCGGACCTGCTCAAGCGATTCTTCGCCGCCATCCAAGAGCTTCAGGAGGAGGAGCTGATCCTTGCCTACCACGACCGCTCCGACGGCGGACTCATCACCACGCTCTGCGAGATGGCCTTCGCCGGTCGCTGCGGGATCGACGTGGATCTGGCCGCAGTCGGGCCCGATGACATCTCGGCTCTGTTCAGCGAGGAGCTGGGCGCCGTGATCCAGGTGCGCCACACCGAGACGGACGACGTGCTGCAGATCCTGGAGTATCACGGCTTGGCCGAGTACAGCCCGGTGATCGGCATGCTCGACGACAGCGACCAGGTCCGCGTCTGTCGCCGCTGCCGACCGCTCTTCGAGGCCAGTCGGACCGAGCTCCAGCAGGTCTGGTCCGAGACCAGCTTCCGGATGCAGTCCCTGCGCGATAACCCCGAGTGCGCGGCCGAGGCCTATGCGCGCATCGCCGAGCCGGATCCGGGTCTGCATGCCGAGCTGACCTTCGATCCGGACGATGACCTGACTGCACCCTATGTCGAGCGCGGCGCTCGCCCGCCGATCGCCATCCTGCGCGAGCAGGGCGTGAACGGACAGGTCGAGATGGCCGCGGCCTTCCATGCGGCGGGCTTCGAATGCGTGGACGTGCACCTGTCCGACATCATGGCGGGCCGCATCGATCTCACGCGCTTCCGCGGGCTCGCCGCCTGCGGCGGCTTCTCTTACGGCGACGTGCTCGGGGCAGGGGAGGGCTGGGCCAAGTCGATCCTCTTCAACCCGCGCGCGCGCGACCAGTTCCAAGCCTTCTTCGAGCGGCGCGACACCTTTACCCTCGGCATCTGCAACGGCTGCCAGATGCTCTCCAACCTGCGCGAGCTGATCCCGGGCGCGGACCACTGGCCGCACTTCGTGCGCAACCGCTCCGAGCAGTTCGAGGCGCGCACCCTGATGCTCGAGGTTCGGGAGACGCCGTCGGTCCTGCTCGCCGGGATGGCCGGCTCACGCATGCCGATCGCGGTGGCGCACGGCGAAGGTCGGGCCGAGTTCCGCGATGCCGAGCATCTCGCCGCGGCGCGGTCCTGCGTGGCGACGCGCTACATCGAGAACGACGGCCGGGTCGCCGAACGCTATCCCGCCAACCCCAACGGATCGCCCGAGGGCATTGCCGGTCTCACGACACTCGACGGGCGTGTCACCATCATGATGCCCCATCCCGAGCGCGTATTCCGGTCCGTTCAGAGCTCGTGGCACCCGGATCAGTGGGGCACGGACGGTCCCTGGATGCGTCTATTCCGCAATGCGCGTGTTTGGGTGGATTAACGCAAGTTCCCCGAACCGTTGCGCCGAGCTGCGCTTCACTCTTCGCAGGTTGTAGGTTGTGCCGAGCCGTGCGAGGCACAACCAACCGTCGGCGCAAGTTGTGCTTCCTATCGTCAGCACAACCTACGCGCCACGTGCGCTCGGTATAGAATCGCTTCATGTTGCAGATCTCCAACCGTATCCGAATCGACGAGACCGAGCTCAGCGAGCGGTTCATCCGCTCGCCCGGACCCGGCGGTCAAAACGTCAACAAGGTCGAGACGGCCGTCCAATTGCGGTTCGACGTCGCACGCTCGCCGTCGCTTCCCGATGACGTGCGCGAGCGTCTGACGCGCCTCTGCGGACGGCGGATCGATTCGGACGGCGTCCTGATGATCGAGGCGCACCGTTATCGCACCCGCGAGCGCAATCGAGCCGATGCGCGAGCCCGTCTCGCCGCCCTGATCGCCCAAGCCGCCGTGCGGCCGAAACCGCGCATCGCGACCCGACCGACACGCGCCTCGACCGAGCGACGCCTGGAGACCAAGCGCAAACAATCCGGCAGCAAGCGCCTGCGCCGGACCCCTTCGGATCACGATTAAGCAAGGAGACGTGCGGGGAGCCGGTGGAGGCGTCGGGTTCGCGAAGCCTAACCCGACGGTCGCCACACGGCTCGGCGGGCGGTGTCTTAAATACTCTTCTTAATGTCCTCTTTGAGGTCGCCTACACCGGCTTGGACCTTGCCGATGTTCTTCTGGATATTGCCTTCGACTTCCAGCTCCTTGTCTCCGGACACGTTGCCGGCGACTTCCTTCACCTTACCTTTCGCTTCTTCGTAACGGCCTTTGACTTGGTCTTTGTTCATGACGTAATCCTGGTCGGGGGTTGAGTCGTGACCACCTTAGTCATGACCCGAGCGTGGATCGACAGATCCATCGCAGCACCCTCGAGGCTACGCGCAAAACCGAAGGCGCTCGGTGCGGCAGCGCACCTAAGCCGCGTCCAGAGCCAGATGCTGATTTTCGAGTGAGCTCGACGTTTGGGGTATCCACGGCCCTGAGCGGGGACGCGGTTGAGATGAGCATTCTTGTTTCCGGATGCGGGCGAGTCTTGCTTCAGGCTTTGACGTCATTGGCTTTCGTTACGTACGCCAGCGTACATAAGAGTCCGGAGGTTGCCTGTATGCTTCGGAACAGTAGCCAACGGAGAACCGAAAATGCGTATTTCCAACATGCTGTTTCCTGTCGCAGTGTCGCTAACCGTCATGTTCGCCACGGTCGGTTGTGACCGGGAAGGTCCCGCCGAGAGAGCCGGGGAGAAGATCGATCATGCCGCCGAACGAGCGGGCGATAAGATCGAGGATGCGAGTGAAAAGGCAGCAGAGAAGATCGAAGACGCCAAGAAAGATGTCGGCGAGAAGGTCGCCGACTAGGGAGCCTCGCACGGTGTTGCAGAAGCGTCACACGTCCGGCTTCGGAAGCCGGACGTGCGGCGATTCCGCAAAGCCGTCGATTCGTTCAACGGGCGCGCCGAGGTGATCTCCGCCATCGGCGCGCGTCTGCGGGGTGACCGAGGAGGGCGTCGCGGTTTTCGGCGGCCCTGAGAGGGTCTCGATGCACGTGTCGAGCTACTCGTTTGCCTCGACGACCGCACCCGTGCCGTCCGGCGCGATGACGATCACCAATTTTCCGAGTGTCGGGTGACGCGCGGTCACCAGGGTGAATGCGGGTAGGCGCATTTCGCCGATCAACTCGCTTTCGTCCTTCAGATCTGCAATCAGCGCTGCCTCGGCTTCCAAAATACGCATCTGTCACCCCCGATCCTGTTGTGGGACTAAACCGCATCCGGTCCTGAACCGCGTCCCGTCGAGATTCTTGGTCGAGCCGAGGCGGATCTCGCCTCGACCCGACCAAAAACCCACAGAACGCGGTTCGGCATCACATCGCCATCTCCAGATCGTCTTGGATCTCGGCGATTCCGGCGAGTGCACATTCCTCGTCGGTCTCCCCGGAGGGTGCACCGCTGACGCCGACCCCGGCCACCAGCGACGAGCCTCCGACCAGCACGGGAACCCCGCCTGCCGACATCACGAGCCCCTCGACACGCCCGATCGGCGTATCGGCACGATCGGTCATGGCCGAGGTCGCGGCGTTGAAGTTCACCGCGGTGAAGGCCTTCATCTTGCTGATCGGCACGGTGATGGGCGCGGCGATGGTGTCGCGGAGCGTGACCTGCACCGTCCCTTCACGGTCGACCACGGTCACGGCGATCTGGATCCCTTTCTCGCGGCATTCCTCGATCGCGCCTTGCGCAATCTTGACTGCCGCATCCATCGAGAGACGCTGTAGCGGGACCACCATAGGTCCGTCGGCGATGGCTGATCCGCAGGTCAATGCAGCGACGACGAGTGCAGGAATTGTTTTTCTCATGTTTCCTCCTCTCTATTTGGGACAATGGCTTACAGCGTATCCTCATGCGGTGTCGCGCCGGGAAGCGCGCCGGGATGGTTTACGGAGATTGCCGTGAACAGGCATCTCGACGGCGCATGCCCGCAAGACCTGTTGGGACTGTAGAGGCGAATGAATTCACCCCTACACACGGGTAGATGCTTTCCCGGAAATCAACGCAGTAGAGACCCGCTCGACGCGTCCGTTACGATGCCCGATAGTGGGTCTCGATATAGTCGTCGACCATCCGCTTGAACTGCTCGGCGATCCCGTCGCCCTTAAGCGTGGCGACCTTTTCGCCGTCGACATAGACGGGTGCGGAGGGACGCTCGTCGTTGCCGGGCAGGCTGATGCCGATGTTGGCGTGCTTGCTCTCGCCGGGTCCGTTCACCACACAGCCCATGACCGCGACCTGCATGGTCTCCACACCCGGGAAACGGGTGCGCCACTCCGGCATCTGCTCGCGCAGATACGCCTGAATGTCTTGGGCCAGATGCTGGAAGGTGTCGCTCGTGGTGCGTCCGCAACCCGGGCAGGCGGTGACCATGGGTGCGAAGGAGCGCATCCCCATCGTCTGGAGGATCTCCTGCGCGACCACGACCTCGCGGGTGCGCGACTCGCCGGGGGCCGGGGTGAGCGAGATGCGGATGGTGTCGCCGATGCCTTCCTGCAGCAGCACGGACAGGGCTGCGGTCGAGGCGACGATCCCCTTGGAGCCCATGCCGGCCTCGGTCAGACCCAGATGTAGGGCATAGTCGCCGCGGTCGGCCAGCATACGATAGACCGCGATCAGGTCCTGCACGCCGCTCATCTTGCAGGAGAGGATGATGCGATCGCGCGGCAGACCCACCTGCTCGGCGCGCTCCGCGCTGGAGATGGCCGACTCCACCATCGCCTCGCGCATCACCCGCTCGGCATCCCGCGGCTCGGACGAGCGCGCATTCTCATCCATCAGACGCACGATCAGATCCGGATCCAGGCTTCCCCAGTTGACCCCGATCCGCACCGGCCGATCATAGCGACAGGCGATCTCCACCATGGTGGCGAACTGGCTGTCCTTCTTCTCGCCGCGCCCGACATTGCCGGGATTGATGCGGTACTTCGCGAGCGCCTCGGCACACTCCGGATAATCCGTAAGCAGGCGGTGGCCGTTGAAATGAAAGTCGCCGACCAGGGGCACGCTGCACCCCTGCGCGTCCAGCGCCTCGCGGATCGCCGGGACCGCGCGGGCCGCCGACTCGTGATTGACCGTGATCCGCACCAGCTCCGAGCCGGCGCGTGCCAACTCGGCGACCTGCTGGACCGTGGACTCGATGTCCGCGGTATCCGTGTTCGTCATGGACTGGATGACGATGGGGGCTTGACCGCCGACGGTCACCGGGCCGATGCGTACCGGCACGGTTCGGCGTCTTTGAATCGGGAATCGAATTTGGCTCATAGTGCCTTTGCCGCCGCAGCGGCCCTGTCAGTTGGTCGGAGTCGGGCGTTGATCCGACTAGGGCAATGGGGAACGCAGACCCTGAACGATCGCAACATACTGCGGGTCATCCTGAGGGATCAGTCCGTGGCGGATCAGAAAATCGATGATGACCAGGTTGCAGTTGAGCTTGAAGTCATCGGTCTCGCGGACGATCTGCGCGACCTCCTTCACCGGCAGGCGATAGAAGGTTTCCACCTCCCCGTCGGTGCAGCGCGGCTCGAAGTCTTCCGGCAGCTCCAGATCGTAGCAGAACATGACGTCCGGCTTCAGCCCGCGATCCGAATCGCGACAGTAGGTGACCGCCCCGACGGCCACCGCCCGGTCCGCAAGGGCAGGGGGCATACCGGCCTCCTCCGCGCACTCCTTGCGCAGATTCTCGACCAGAGCGATACCGTGGGGCAACCCGCCCGCAACAAGGTTATCGAGCCGCCCCGGGTAGAGACGGCGATCGGCCGAGCGCCGACCGATCCACATCTCGATCCCGCGCGCGGTCCGCACGAAGCCGTTCAAATGCTGACCGAAGGCGCGCATCCCGAAGAAGGGCGCACAGGCCCGGTCGACCAGGCAGCGCGCCGACTCGCGCCCGCCGGCGGTCACGGGGTATTGCTCGCCGTGCAGATAGGGGATGACGCCCTCGTCGACGAGTCCTCGGGCGACCTCGGCCAACGCCAAGGTGCAGCCCTCGAAGTCATCCGGCGTTTCGACCCACTCGACCGCGGTCTCCGCGACGCGAAACTGCCTCGGCCAGCGCCGAAGCTCCTCCGCAGCACTGCGGCGCAGGCTCCCGAGACGCTCGCCCCTCCGAATGAAGGGCACAAACGCAGCCGGCTCCCAGGCATTGCAGGCATCGATCTTATCGAGATAGCTCATTGATGAACCGCGTCTTGGAGTTTCATGCGACCTATTCGGGTCATGCCTGCCCCACCGCCCGCCGGTACCTTGGCAGGACGCGGTTCAGCACACGGTAAAATCTTAAAACCGCGCCAGATCCGACGCTGGTTGATAGCCTCAAGATCAAGCCCGGTTGAAGACCGAGCTTCATCGCGACGAGGCGCGGTTTTAACGCTCCTCCGACTTGATGAGAGTCCACAGCCGCTCCATTTCGTCGCGCACCGCCACACTCGGGGCCTGCCCCCCGGCACGCAGACACACCTCGACCCGTCCGAAGCGCCGCTCGAACCGATGGTTTGCCGCCCGCAGTGCCTGCTCGGCATCGACTCCCATATGCCGGGCCAGGTTCACGCAGGAGAACAGCAGGTCGCCGATCTCATGCACCCGCTCGGTCGGCTCGGCGTGGGCGCGCAGCGTCTCGCGACACTCTTGCAGCTCTTCGAGCACCTTGTCGAAAACCTCTTCCATCTCCTCCCAATCGAAGCCGACGACCGCCGCGCGCTTCTGCAGCTTCTCGGCCCGAACGAGCGCCGGCAGGGCATGCGCGACCCCTTCGAGCACACTCCCGACCGGTCGCTGGCGCTTGCTCGCCCGCTCGGCTGCTTTCTCGCGCTCCCAGTTCGCCCGCACCGCTTCCTCGTCCTCGAGCGTCGCATCGCCGAAGACATGCGGATGGCGACGGATCATCTTCTCGCTGATCGACTGCACCACGTCGGGAAAGGCGAAGCTGCCTTGCTCCTCGGCGATCTGCGCGTGATAGACCACCTGAAGCAGCAGGTCGCCCAGTTCTTCGCGCAGCTCCTTCATGTCCTCGTTCTCGATCGCCTCCGCGACCTCGTAGGCCTCCTCCAGGGTGAATGGCAGGATGCTGCGAAAGGTCTGCTCCTGATCCCAGGGACAGCCGTCCTGCGGATCGCGCAGGCGCGCGACGATGGCGATGAGATCGGCAATCGAGTCGTGTCGGTTCATGGTTTCGGGTCGTCGATCGTTGGACGGATGAGATGGCCGAGGCGACCCGCGGTCAAGCCTGGTACGCCGTGGGACGGATCCTCAGACGAATCCATTAAAGACTAGACCGAGCAGAATCGAGCCGATCCCGCCCCACTTCCAGTAGGCGCGCGGAATGCCGATGATCTCGTCGGTCCTGGATCGGCTCGGGTCCCGCACGATCGCGTAGAGATGCGGTCCGGCCAAGAACCAGGGAAGAAAACCGAAAAAGGTCGGCACGGCCAGCCAAAGCGGCACAGGCTCGTTCAGGAAGAGCACCACGGCCAAGACCGGCCAAGCCAGAATGTAGGTTGCGGTCATCTTGGCGTCGAGCGACTTATCCGACGTGCTCGCGAAGGTCAAGAGCGCGATGATTCCCCACGCGGCGACGATCAGGATGAGGACGATGCGCATGATCTCACGTCGGGGGACGATGGTCGCTGCAAGAGGCCGGTACGACAACACGGGTTCGGGGTTGGTCCGAATCCGGTTGCGGGTATCCGGCCGAAGACCCATGGTGCCCGGCAAAATCCCGCCGCGCACCCCGAGTCGGATGGTAGCGGATGCCCGGACCAGCGGTCCAGCAACCAACCGTATCGACCTCGATCAGACCGATCTCCCGGTGCCTCGGCCAGGTCGACCCCTGCATTGGCTTGGCGTTGAACGAGCACGGCGAGCCTCTTGACAACCACCGCCCGGATCCGGAAGATACGCGGCTCGGTGGTGACGACAATACTCGTCCCGCAAACGGTCAATCAGTCTGCAGGCATGCCGGACTGGATAGAGCCTCCACGGATGGAGCGCCATACTTAAAGCGCCCGTAGCTCAGCTGGATAGAGTACCTGGCTACGAACCAGGTGGTCGGAGGTTCAAATCCTTCCGGGCGCGCCATAAAAACAAGGGGTTACAGGTTTACTCCTGTAACCCTTTTTCAGTTTCAGCGTTCTCGTTGCCGTCTGGTTGCCGTTCGTCGCCACCTTAGGCTGCCGGTTCCCCGCGATCTCAAGCGAACATCCGCGTCCGAACGCTCGACACTACATCCTCTCGGAATCGTCAAGACACCTCTCAGCAGCTCTTCAAGACGCCTTTCAGACCCTTGGTGTGGCACTGGGTGCCGGTCACCTCGAAACGTCTCTGCACGGCCTACAACGCGCCTGACCGACCATGCTGGTTCGCGTGCCGAAACGGCAACCAGTGCCTGACAGAACCCCTTCCAAGATCCCCCGACCGGGACGCCTCCCGTCCAAAGTCGTCAGCCCCATCGACAGGCTGATTTCAGCAGTCCAACAGAGACGATCCGGAGCCCCGGCTTGAGGTAGGTCAGATTCTCGACCGACTGCACACTCTCAACGTTGACAGGGACGGATCTTGTCCTAAGCTGCTTGTTTGTGGCCCTAATGCTGCTCATCAGCGGGGCTCAACCGTCGATCATGAGGCATCGACGAAGGACATCCGGTTTCGGCAACTCCCGTTGGGAACGGCCGACCCGGACATCGCGTGGTGTAGTGAGTGTACGGAATGCACATGGAACCAGATCAGTGTCCCGATTCGCGCAGTCTTCCGATTTCCGACCCTTTCCCCAGGTCGCAACGACCTTTCGTCCGTCTGACGGGCGATCTGAATTTTCTTCCGATCCATCCAAGCACAAGCCTCAGGACTCGCACGATATGCACTATCGTGTAACGGGCCAAAATTCAGACGGAATGAACTCCCTACAACTCCCTACCCCCGGATTCTCTTCGGTGGACTTCACGTTGAAAAGGAACTTTATGAAGACGAAAACGAGCTTTATTCTCGGCGTTACTCTTATAACAGGTGCATCAGGCGTACTCGGTTCGGGGATACCGAATCAGTTTCACGGCATATGGAACTCGCCTGGAGAATGTGCGGAGGAGTTGGAAGGGGTCGAAAGTCAGAATATCTATATCGAGGCTGATGCGATTACCCCGGTCTATTATATGGGATACTACTTGGACCAAATATTGGAACATGGTAAAAAGTTTAAAGCACGTTATGAATTGAGAGACGAGGAAGGGGGTTCGGAAGAAGTTACCTTTTCCCTGGAGGCTAAGGAAGACGACAAGATTCAGGTATCAGGTAAGGTCGACTTACCCAAGCTTTTAGTTAGGTGTAAATAGAAACACGTTCAACGAATTTGATTGACGCTCCCCGCTTTTCCGGGTTCATCGATGAATGGACGTCCTCTTCACGGAGTCTGAATCCGCACGACTGACTTTGGAAAAATTATAGATGACAAGAAAAACCTCAGCCTATGCGATTCGTACGTGTAAACTTTGCGGGAAAAGGCTTCCCGCCAACGAGATGGTAGCCGTTGAAAAGAAGAATAAAGCAAGAGGTCATTCCCGATCAGGGATCAGTTTAATGACATGGATTGGTGCTGCCCTTGAGGACAAGAATTCAAGGTCCGCTATCAATCGATGGTTTTTCAACTCATCGAAGCGCGTTTACAAAGGAGATGTTGCGGTAACGACAATACGTGTGTGCCCGGATTGCGCCGAAGAACACCAAAAGCTCAATGGTAGCAATAAAGGTTTTTTTAGCGGATGTCTCACAACGATCCTGATTTTTTTCTTTATCGTTGGAGTTCTTCTTGTTGCCTCGTTATTTATCAGAGTTCCATGACTGACTCTAGCGAGTGACCTCGATGAGAAATAGGTTTGTCTGTAAGGTGGACGTGCGGTCTTCCGCACTAAGACTTCATAGCGCGACTCTAACGAGTCCATGTTGATGATCTAGATAGGGTGCAATCATTTCCACGTTCTAATGTTCGGCCTTGACCATCGTTATGCTCCAGAACCAAGCCCAAGGGTAACGATAGCTAGGATATTGGTCCCCAAATCAGCCTTTTACGCCGGGAGGGCTTGCTCCTACCGCCTCGGTGGGCAAAACGATGATCGATGCCTAATTTTCTTTCGGTTCTCTTATTATTACGATAATAAGTAGGAAAAATACATGAAAATCGTTGCATCAATGATGCTGTTATGCTTATGCATTACCCCTGTCGTTTCAAGTGCAAAGTGTTTTTCAGAGCCTAATCAAAACGCTCAATGTCGTTTTGCGGAGGGTGATGCGTGGTGCCTAGAGAAATTTCCTGATAAACCGTACGCATATCGCGATTCTTGTTTGAACGCCGAAAGTTCAGAGAAGTCTGCTGTTGAAGCTTTAGGGCCGGTTGTCAGTGGGTCCAGAAATTCAAGTGAAGAGATGCAAGCAGCGGACGTAACCCAGGCAGCGGGAAACGTAGTTGAATACTATAGCCCGGATAAAACTGCGCTCGATACCGCAACAAATTATATGATGCAAAATGGTGATAACACGGATAACAATTTACGCTTTAATGAGACAGGTGCAGTCGAAAAAGACAGTTTTAATCAGAACTCGGGTTCCTCTGAACAGTTAGCCGAAGAAAAAGGGAATCAATCCGAACCACCGGGGGCCGCGCAATCCGGCGACGATCTTATGGTTTTCGTGGTGCTAGTATCGGGGGTTCTTGGAGGTGTCATTGCGCGAAAGAAAAAGCGAAGTCTCGTGCTGCACATCATCCTATCTCTGATTTTCCCTTTCATTTGGCCCTTGTTGCTGCTTGCATTCAGAAATAAGAATAAT
The DNA here is from genome assembly GCF_001499735.1 of Thiocapsa sp. KS1. Taxonomy (GTDB): domain Bacteria; phylum Pseudomonadota; class Gammaproteobacteria; order Chromatiales; family Chromatiaceae; genus Thiocapsa. The sequence continues at coordinate 588,820 of NZ_LN848257.1, forward strand.
AGATGCACCTGGTGCAACTCTCCCAGTTTAAAGTTTGTTGACGGCCATGTAGGCGAATGGGTCTGGGAGTATCGGAACAAAGGGGGGGAGCGTGATAAACGCGTAAAAGACAACTATCAGATAGCTGCATACTACAGCACATGGTCGTGCAATAAGTGCGGCGCGATATCAAGTTTTGCCCATTATATGAGTAGAAATCCATCAAAACGGAGCGCAGTATCAGGCGGTCATCTTGTAGAAAGTGGTTCGGGGAAGCGAAAGGGAAGCGATTTCGAAAAGAAAGGTACTATAGTTGATTCGCAAAAAGCTAACCGAAAGAACGCGAATTAAGGGGGAAAACGGGGACGGTGCGGCCTGGCAAGGTCGCGTGTTCAGGCGGGTGCGAGTCCCGCCCGGGTAATCGTGCGCCGCGAGCCAGGTATTGAGCCTTGCGGCGCGACTGGTAACAGGCGCGTCAATGCGTAGGCACGACAGCAGGTGAGGTGCAAGTGTAACGAGTAGAGTCGACGTTGAAGGAAGCGGCACGGTGTATCGTGGACCGCTTCCGATTGTCACCCTCCTACGCCATGCCGATCGTGGGACGCTTATCTTCCAGGAGGACTGATCTGGTTTCCGGACCATTCTCCAACGTCAACAACCATGCCGCCGAGACATCACCGAAGGCCGTGGCGAGAATCTCGGCAATTTCGATATCCGGACGCCGAAGACTTTTCTCGGGTGATGACGGATACGGCGTTTCGCTCGGCGGCGCATGAGCACTTGGCGCGCGAGATTTTTCGCCGTGTGCGAGGCGGAGGCAAGGCGCACTGAACTGCGCGTCCCGTTCGCCGCGCTCGAACGTTTGTCACGCCGATCTGCGATGCTCCTGGCCATCGGCGACTGATCCGAGGGCGACTAAATTGGAGCGCTTTGCAGACGAGCTCGACCTCACGCAGTTTCGAATCGATCAGCTGACCGAGCTGGCGGTCACGGCACTGCGTGATCAGGCAAGCCGTGCTTCCGGTCGGGATCACTGTCTGGACTGCGGCGATGTCATCCCCGAGAAGCGTTTGATCTACGTGCCGAACGCCTCTCGTTGCGCACCCTGCCAGGATCGCCAAGAGCGTCTTGGTCGCGGCTTTTTGGTCGGAGCGCTGGTCGACAGGCCCGTCGCTCGTCGTTCCGTTTAGGTTCCGCTCGGACAGCGTGATCGCCGCACCGGACGATTCACTGTGTGGATCGGCGCAACGATGCAATCGATGCCGTTTTACCGACCCAAGGTCGAAATGGTCGCCGAGGGCATCGGGCGGCGACAGCGGCAGTCCCGCGGCGCGATACTCTGCACCCCGATCCAAGCCCGACGAGCGTCCCTGCGATGTCCTTCGCCCACGGCTTTCCATTCGATCCGAGCTACGGCTATAGCCTGGATGCGCTGCTGGCGGTCGAGCCGCCGCCCGAGCCCGCCGATCTCGGCGCCTTCTGGCGCACCCGCTACGCTCGCGCATTGGAGGTCGAGCCGAATCCCCGCTTGCGAATCTCGGACGAGACCCACCCTGGATTCCGAGTCCACAACCTGGAGTACAGCTCGACCGACGGGTTCCCGATTCGAGGCTGGCTCCTGACACCGCGGGTTGGCGCGCCGCAGCGAGGATTCGTGCTGGGTCACGGCTACGGCGGCCTCGAGGTTCCGCCCTACGACCTTCCCCGCGAGGACGGGGTCTATCTCGTGCCCTGCTTCCGAGGCCTGGGCCGCAGTCAGCGCCCGCCGATCTCGGCGGACCCCAATTGGCATGTGCTCCACGATATCGACAGTCGCGACAACTACATCCTGGGCGGTTGCGTGGATGACGTGTGGGTCGGGGTCTCGACCCTGCTTCTGCTCTTTCCTGAGTTGGCCGGCCATGTCGGCTATCTCGGCATCAGCTTCGGCGGAGGGATCGGAGCCATGGCGATGGCCCGGGATGCGCGCATTGCACGCGGTCACCTCAACGTACCCAGTTTCGGTCACCAGCCTTTGCGGCTTGCCTTGCCCAGCATCGGCAGCGCGGCTGCTGTTCAACGCTGCGTCGGCACCCAAAGTCGAATCAGCGACACCCTTGCTTATTACGATGCCGCGGTCGCTGCGCGGTCGATCCGTCAGCCGATGCATGTCGCCGCCGCCCGCTTCGATCCGGTCGTCGCACCGCCCGGACAATTTGCGGTCTACAACGCCATCCCCGGAGACAAGCGGCTGTTCGTGCTCGAGGCAGGACACCTCGACTATCCCGGGCGGGCGCGTCAGACACAGGATCTGCTTGCCGAGCTCTGGGCCTTCTTTGCGCCGCTTTGAGGTTTCGTTTTACGGGCTTGGCCGGATAAGAGACCGGTCCCGCTCCGGCGATGAGTATGAGGTCGTGCTCCCGTGTGCATGCTCTGTCCGACCGGCAAGGCTCGTGCAGCCGTCCGCGCGTCATACGATTGCAACCATGCATGCCTACAATTCCGAAAGTAGGGCAGGGTGTGCCGACCTGAGCGTTGTGCCTATCGATTTGGGCTTTCGGGTTGCCGAGCCATCGCCCCGTCTTGATTCCGGCGAAGGTCATCGACCATTCGCGTGCAGTGCCTTCCCAATCACCGGATTCGATGAAGCGCGAAAATGAATCGCGAATACCACCGATGGTACAGCGACCGGCTCGGTCGGGACATGGAGCTGCTGGTCTTCGGCCATGCGGGAGCCAAGGTTCTCGTGTTTCCGACGCGCGACGGGCGTTTTCACGAATACGAAGATCTGCGTTTGATCGAAGCACTCGGCCACAAGATCGATGCCGGCCAGCTTCAGGTCTATTGTGTGGACAGTATCGTTTGGGAGTCGCTCTACTGCGAGTGGTGCCACCCCGCCGATCGCATCCGCCGGCATGGTGCCTTCGAGGACTATGTCCTCAACGAAGTGCTGCCCTTGATGGCAATGAAGAATCCGCACCCCTGCACCATCGCACATGGCTGTAGCTTGGGGGCCTACCATGCCGTGAATATCGCGCTGCGACACCCTCATCTCTTCAAGAAGATTGCAGCCTTCTCGGGGCGCTATGACCTGACCCTGGAGGTGGACTGCTTCCGTGACCTGTTCAGCGGTCACCGCGACGAGCTGATCTACTTCCACAGCCCTGCTCAGTTCCTCGCGAACCTCGACTGTCCGGAACGCCTTGCCGCCCTGCGCGGCATGGACATCACCTTGGTGGTCGGCAACGACGATCCATTTCTCGATCACAATCGCCGGTTCAGTCACTTGCTCTGGGCGAAAGGGATTTGGCATGCGCTGCACGTGTGGGACGGCCGTGCGCACCGCGGCCACGATTGGCGGCGCATGGCACCGCTCTATGTCTGAAACCGGGGCCGCCTGACCCCGTCCCCGCGCAGCGCCCGCGAGCGGCCCGGCGGCCGTGACCCATCGCGTCCCCGCATCGTCGGGTGTCACACGATTGTCACCGGAACCGTCGATAATCCCGCTTACCTTGACCGGATGTGGTCCAGCCGCCTGGAACCTTGCGTCGTGACTCTTCGCCCGCTGGCTGAATACCACAGCTCCCCTCGCCGTCGCCTTAGCGCTCGGCAAATAGTCTCATGACGACCGTCGATCTGATTTGGTTCAACGCCGGGGGTGGTCATCGTGCCGCGGCGCTGGCATTGGAGCAGGCGATCCATGATCAGGGTTTGCCCTGGCGTGTGCGCAGGGTCAACCTGATGCAGGTGCTGGACCCGCTCGGGTACTTTCGCCGGGTCACCGGGATGGAGCCCGAAGACATCTACAATCGGCGCTTGGCCACCGGCTTTACGCTCGGGTTGGCACAGGAGCTGAAGCTGCTGCAGGGCATGATCCGCTGGACGCATACACTCATGGTGCAGCGCCTGGCGGTGCATTGGCGAGCCACCCGGCCCGATCTCGTCGTTTCGCTGATCCCGAATTTCAACCGCGCGCTGCATGACAGCTTGGCGCTGGCCGCCCCGGGCGTACCCTTCGTCACGGTACTCACCGACATGGCGGATCACCCGCCACACTTCTGGATCGAGCCGGACCTCGCCCAGCATTTGGTGTGCGGGACCGACTACGCCTACTCGCAGGCCGTGGCCGCCGGCTGCTCGCCGGATCGTGTGCATCGCAGCAGCGGGATGATCCTGCGCCCTGATTTCTATGCGCAGGCACCCATCGCACGCACCGAAGAGCGGCAGCGGGTGGGCTTGGATGCGGCGACGCCGACCGGTCTGGTGTTGTTCGGCGGCACCGGGTCGCGGGCGATGAAGGGTATCGCCGCCCGCCTGCCGAAGACCCCTCTGATTCTGATGTGCGGTCGCAACGAGGCCCTGGCAGCGGAACTCCGCGCTCTGCCGGCACAGGCGCCGCGTGTCGTGGTCGGCTTCACGACCGAGG
>NZ_LN848257.1:593303-608228 GCF_001499735.1 Thiocapsa sp. KS1
GCCGGCACAGGCGCCGCGTGTCGTGGTCGGCTTCACGACCGAGGTTGCGCGCTGGATGCGGCTGGCCGATTTCTTCATCGGCAAACCGGGACCGGGCAGTCTGAGCGAGGCCGTTCACCAGGGACTGCCGGTGATCGTGACCCGCAACGCCTGGACCATGCCGCAGGAGCGCTGGAATACCGAGTGGGTGCGCGAACATGGCCTGGGAGTCGTGCGACGCAGTCTTCGGTCCATCACCGCTGCGGTGGAGGACATCACGCGGAACCTGCCCGAGTACCAAGCCAGGGTGCGCCGGATCGATAACCGCGCTGTTTTCGAGGTGCCGCAGATCCTCGCGGGCATTCTCGAGCAGGCGCGACAGCCTGCTCGGGTCGCGAGCCGAGTGCCGGTGCTAGGTCTGGTTGAGTCATCCTCCGATCACCGCGAGATGGTCGCGGCCGATCGCCCGTGTGGCCCCGAGTTCCCGGCTCCCTTGCGGGGCTGCTCCTCGAAGGCGGTGCCCAAGATCCCGAAACTCGGCCGCGCAAAGCGTAAAGAACGCAATCTCGTTGCCCCTTCGATCGTGACCAAGAAATGGTGAGCGGATGAACCGATGAACACGACATTCGCTGCAATTGGCTGCGTTCTGCTGTCCGTCACCGCGCAGTTTCTGATCAAGGCCGGCATGTCGAGCGTCGCGGTCAAGGCGGCGTTGGCGAAGCCCGCCGCGCTGCACGTGGCAGGAACCGTCATGCTTAATCCCGCCATCATCGGCGGCTTTGCGCTCTATACGCTCGGCGCGGTCGTCTGGTTGTGGGTGCTGGCGCGGTGGGACGTCAGCAAGGCTTACCCGTTGGAAGGTTTGGGATTCGCCTTGGCGCTGTTGGTTGGATTTCTGATCGGAGAGCAGGTCACCCTGCTGCGCGCCCTGGGTGTGTTGTTGATCTGTGCGGGCGTGTTCGTCATCAGCGCAAGTTGAGCATGCGCAAGGGTCTCGGTCATCGCATCGTCAAACTTGCTCGGTATCGTGACAGGTCAACGATCCACCCCCGCGGGTCGACGACCCCGAACCGCTCCGGAGGCCGAGCATGGCTGAGTCACCCTTACTGGTCGAAAAGAAGCGCGATGCATTGCGGCAGGGTTTGCTCGCCCTCGGGGAGCAGGTCGAGGTAGCGTTGCGTCAATCGCTGGACGCCTTGCGCGGACACGACCTCGATCTGGCTCGGAGGATCGTGGATGGCGATCAAGCGATCAACCTCCGGCGTCGTGTCCTGGAACAGGAGGCGCTGCTCGTGTTGGCCGCCTATCAACCGGCAGGCGCCGATCTGCGCATGGTTGGCGCCGCCATGGACATGGTGGCGGAAGCTGAACGTATCGGGGACTATGCCGCGGACGTCGCCCGGATTCTGCTGCTCAACGCCGATCAGGTGTTCCCGCCGGCCCTGACCAGGCTCGTCATCGAGATCGGAGAGACCGCCGTCGCCATGCTCCGCGATGCCCTGATCGCTTATGGTCGGGACGGCGGCGACGCGGTGCTGGCACGCGAGCTGGCAGTTCGCGACGACCAGGTCGATGCCCTCCAGCGCGAGCTCATCGCGGCAATCGTCGCCTCGATCCGGAGCGAGCCGGAGGTCGCGGCGTGTGGCGTTGCGCTCTCCTGGATGGCTCACAACTACGAGCGTGTGGCAGACCGCGCGACCAATATCGCCGAACGGGTGGTCTATATCGCGACCGGGCAAACCCCCGAGTTGAATTGAGCTGCATCGGGGTCCGACCGCAGCGCATTCGAGACCCGTTGTTGCGTCCCGCAGATGGACATCGGTGTTCTCCCCGCAGGGTCGGCCCGCCGAGGGGACCACCCGGGCGATCACCGGGACCAAAACCCGAGCGCGGGCCGCCAGCTTCCGGCGCCTCCGGTCTCATCGCCGACATCTCGGACGCGCCGAGGATGATTCGGCACCCTCCATCGAAATTCTCCCAATCGACATCTTCCGGACACGCGTCCTTCACCGGCGCGCTTTAGTCTCTTGTGCGGCGCAACATCCCGCGGCGCCTTGGCGCCTTCCGGCCCCGAACCCGTGAGCCGCCGATCCTCCCAGCCGGAGTCTTCACCATGGCCGAGTACCTCGAGAACCGGGTCTTCGACGAGATCCGAATCGGTCAGACCGCAGAGCTTCAACGCACCTTGACACGCGACGATGTCGCACTTTTCAGCAAGGTCTCGGGCGATCTGAATCCGACCCACATCGACGAGGAGTATGCGAAGGCGCGTGGTGCCAAGGGCGTGGTCGGACACAGCCTCTGGGCGACCAGCCTGATCTCCAGCCTCTTCGCGAACGTCCTGCCCGGACCGGGTACGGTCTATCGCACCCAGGACGCGGTCTTTCACCGGACCGTCGATCTCGGCGACACCCTGACCGGCCGAGTCAAGGTCATCGAGAAAGGACCGGAGACGCACGTAACCTTCGACTGCGAGGTCTTCAACCAGCGTCGAGAGCCGGTGATGACGGGCCGTGCCTCGGTGATGGCGCCGACCGAGAAGCTGCGGATCGAGATCCCGGATCTCGCCGAGATCTCGGTGCGTCATCACGACAGCTTCGGGGTTCTTCTGGAGCAGGCGACGCGGCTGGAGCCCGTCCCGACCGCGATTGTGCATCCGGTGGATCAGGTGTCGCTGGCAGGTGCGATGGAGGCGGCTGAGAGCGGCTTCATCCTGCCGATCCTGGTCGGGCCGGAGGCGCGGATCCGCGCGATCGCAGATCAGTACGGGATCGGTTTGGGCGGCGCACGCATCATCGACGTCGAGCACAGCCATGCCGCGGCGGCCCGCGCGGTCGGGTTGGTGCGCGAGGGTGCCGCCGAGATCCTCATGAAGGGCAGTCTGCATACCGACGAGGTGCTTGCCGCCGTCGTCGACCGCGCAACCGGGATCCGCACCGAACGGCGGATCAGCCATATCTTTCTGATGGACGTGCCGACCTATCCCAAGCTCCTGCTGATCTCGGATGCGGCGGTCAACATCGCTCCCGACCTGGAGGCCAAGGCGGACATCTGCCGCAACGCGATCGATCTGGCCCACACGGTCGGGGTCGAACGCCCCAAGGTCGCGATCCTCTCCGCCGTCGAGACGATACGTCCCAAGATCCAGTCGACGCTCGATGCGGCGGCCCTCTGCAAGATGGCCGATCGCGGTCAGATCACGGGGGGCATCCTGGACGGTCCGCTTGCCATGGACAACGCAATCAATCTGGAGGCGGCCCGCATCAAGAAGATCGACTCCGAGGTCGCCGGGGTGGCGGATGTCCTGATCGCCCCGGACCTCGAGGCCGGCAATATCCTCGCCAAGCAGCTCATCTTTCTCGCCAACGCCGAGGCGTCCGGGATCGTGTTGGGTGCGCGTGTGCCCATCGTCCTCACCTCGCGCGCAGACAGCGTGCGGACCCGCCGTGCCTCCGCGGCCACGGCCGTCCTGCATGCCCATGCGGTGCGACGCGGCATGCATAAGGCCGAACAGTAGAGAGACGCCGGAGACAACCATGAGCGAGTTGATCCTGACGCTGAACGCCGGCTCGTCGAGCATCAAGTTCGCGGTCTACGCGGTCGACGGCGACCGCTTGCAACAGACCATGAAAGGCCAGGTCGAGGGCATCGGAACCCGGCCGCATTTCATCGCCAAGTCGAACGACGGGGCGCTGCTCTCGGAAAGCTACTGGCAGCCGGTCGATGCCGGGCAGGGTCATGCGCGCGCATTCAAGCAGATCTGGAGTTGGCTGGCATCGGCTGCGGAAGGGGCTCGGATCCAGGCGGTAGGTCACCGCGTCGCTCACGGTGGCGAGGCGTACGCTTGGCCGGTCCTGATCGACGACGCCGTGATCGATGTCCTGACCGGCCTGATCCCGCTGGTCCCCCTGCATCAGCCCAACAACCTGGCCGCCATCCGTGCGGTCGCGGCGGATCATGCCGATCTGCCGCAGGTCGCCTGTTTCGACACCGGCTTTCACCGGGGTCGTCCGACGGTGACCGAGCAGTTTGCACTGCCGCGCGCGCTGCTCGATCGCGGGATCAAGCGCTACGGCTTCCACGGTCTCTCCTACGAATACATCGCCGAGCGGCTGCGGGAGCTGGCTCCGGAGGTCGCTTCCGGTCGCGTCGTGGTTGCGCACCTGGGCAGCGGATGCAGCATGACCGCGATGACGGATGGTCACAGCATCGAGACGACCATGAGCTTCTCGGCGCTCGACGGGGTGCCGATGGGGACCCGTTGCGGGGTGCTCGATCCGGGCGTGATCCTCTTTCTGATGCGCGAGGAGCGCATGGGCGTTTCCGATCTGGAGCGGCTGCTCTACAAGGAGTCGGGTCTGCTCGGTCTCTCGGGCGTCAGCAACGATCTGCGCGATCTGCATGGCAGCGACGACCCCAAGGCGGCCGAGGCGATCGACTATTTCGTCTACCGCATCGGGCAGACCCTGGGCGCGCTCTGCGCCGCAAACGGCGGACTCGATGCACTCGTTTTCACGGCCGGCGTGGGCGAGAACGACGCCGAGATCCGTGCCCGCGTCTGTCGGGATGCCGCCTGGCTAGGCATCGCCATCGACCCCGAGGCGAATGCCGAGGGGGCGCTTTGCATCAGTCCCGAGGGTCGACAGCCGTCGGTCTGGGTCATCCCGACGGACGAGGAGCGGATGATCGCGACGCATACCTTGCGGGTCGTGCGTGCCGCCGCCTCACCATTCCTTTCTTGCTGAATCATCTCATCGGAATTGCACATGATCGATCAAGACTATTTCTCACTTGCCGGCAAGAAGGGCCTGATCCTCGGAATCGCCAACGAGCACTCCATCGCCTATGGCTGCGCCCGCGCCTTCAAAGCCCTGGGTGCCGATCTGGCCGTGACCTATCTCAACGAGAAGGCGAGGCCCTTTGTCGAGCCCTGCGCCCAAGCGGTCGAGGCCGGCCTCTTCTTGCCGTGCGATGTGACTCAAGAGGGTCAGCTTGAGGCTGTCTTCGAGACGATTCGGGAGCGTTGGGGGCGGCTTGATTTCGCCGTCCACTCCATCGCCTTCGCGCCGCGCGAGGATCTTCAGGGCCGGCTGGTCGACAGCTCCGCCCACGGCTTCGGCGTGGCCGTCGATGTCTCGGCCCATTCCTTCCTGCGGATGTCCAGGCTCGCCGAGCCCCTCATGACCGACGGTGGCTCCCTCTTCGCCATGACCTTCTTCGGCTCCGAGCGGGTGGTGAAGACCTACAACCTGATGGGCCCGGTCAAGGCGGCGCTCGAGGCTGCGGTGCGCTACACCGCCGACGAGCTGGGACCCAAGAACATCCGCGCCTTCGCGGTGTCGCCTGGTCCCTTGGCGACCCGCGCGGCATCCGGTCTCAAGGACTTCGACGAGCTGATGGACGAGGCCCGCACCAAGTCGCCGCTCGGTCGCCTCGCGACCATCGACGACGTGGGGGCGGTCACGGCGATGCTGGCGACCCGCACCGGCGTGATGCTGACGGGCCAGACGATCTACGTGGACGGCGGTTACCACATCAAGGGTTGAGATCGCGATCGGGCCTTTGGTCGGGAGTCGAGGTCGTGACCGGATCCATACCGAGAAACGCACTGATTCAATGGAGCAATGCCATGTTCGATGTCGCCGATTTCGCCAAGTATTCGGATCCCTTCAAACTGCTTGCACAACCGCTCGACCCCAAGTGCGTCATCGACGCTTGGGCCCGAGTCCTGCCGCTGTCCCGAACCTCGACGAACGGCGCCGAGGACAAGCCCGCCGATGCCGGTCTGCCCGACCTCAAGGTCGACGAGTACGCCGACTATGGGATGGATCTGGAGCGGATCCTTCAAGCCCATGGTCGGCAGGCGTCCGAGAGCGCGCTGGCCAACATCCGAAAGAACATCGATGCCTGGACCAAGGTCAGCGGTGCCTTCATGACACCCATGCTGGGCAAGCACTGGCTCGACTACCTGTTGGATGCCTCGCAGCGTTCCGTGCTCTACGCCGATGCCTTGCGTCAGCGGGGCAACTTCTTCGTCGAGCACGAAGAGGGCAGCGACAAGACGGTGCTGAGCTGGGATCACGAGATGGTCGTCGACGGGACCAAGCTGGCGCGTCCGGTCAACTATTCGCTGGTCCGGATCGTCCCGCCGGCCGGCGTCACGGTGCGCGAAGACGGTCGGCCCTACATCATCATCGATCCGCGTGCGGGCCATGGCTCGGGAATCGGTGGGTTCAAGAACGAAAGCGAAGTGGGTGCCGCGATCCATCAGGGCCATCCGACCTATTTCGTGACCTTCACACGCCTGCCCGTGCCCGGCCAGACCCTGGCCGACGTGACGGCGGCCGAGGCCGATTTCGTCCGCGAGGTGCGTCGACGCCATCCGGATTCGCCCAAGCCCGTCGTGATCGGCAACTGTCAGGGCGGCTGGGCGGCGATGCTGCTGGCCGCGACCAACCCGGACATCACGGGTCCGGTTGTCGCAAACGGCGCGCCGCTCTCCTATTGGGCCGGGCAAAAAGGCAAGAACCCGATGCGTTATCTGGGTGGCCTGGTCGGCGGCGCCACGACCGTGAAGCTCCTCTCGGATCTCGGCAACGGCCAGTTCGACGGGGCCAGCTTGGTCTCCAACTTCGAGCGCATGAGCCCGAGCAATACCTGGTGGTCGAAGTATTACAGCCTCTGGGATCAGGTCGACACCGAGGTGCCGCGCTTCGTCGGCTTCGAGCGCTGGTGGGGCAGTTTCTACTACATGACCCCGGAGGAGATCAGCTGGATCGTCGAGAATCTCTTCGTCGGCAATCGTCTCGGGCGCGGCTGTGCGAATCTCAACGAGCGCACCCATGTGGATCTGCGCAATATCAACTCCCCGGTCATCATCTTCGCCTCGCACGGGGACAACATCACGCCGCCGCAGCAGGCGCTGGGTTGGATCGCCGATCACTACAAGGATGTCGAGGAGATTCGCGCCCGCGGACAACGCATCCTCTACACGCTGCACGAGAACGTCGGCCACCTGGGGATCTTCGTCTCCTCGTCGGTCGCCAAGAAGGAGCATGACCAGATCATCTCCACGCTCAAGGCCATCGAGGCCCTGGCGCCCGGACTCTACGAGATGGTCATCGCCGAGGTGCAGGGCGAAGGGGTCGAGAAGTCCTTCAAGGTCGCCTTTGCCGAGCGCAGCATCGAGCAGATGATGGAGGAGGCCGGCGGGGACGATTCCAATCGACCGTTTGCGGCGGTCGCACGCTTCTCCGAGATCGGCACCGAGATGTATGACCTGACCCTGCGTCCCTTCGTGCAGGCGATCAGCAACCAGACCAGTGCCAAGCTGCTCGCCGATACCAGCCCGATGCGGATGCAACGCTGGCTCGAGAGTGATCGCAACCCCCTGATGCAGCCCGTGCAGGGGCTGGCCGAGGAGGTCCGCAAGCAACGTCGCCCGGCAGCGGACGACAACCCCTTCCGGATCATGGAGCGGGCCGGTGCCGGTCTGGTCACCCAGTGGCTGGACAGCGCGCGCGACATGCAGAACGCTATGATCGAGTGGAATTTCCACCTGCTCTGGGGCGCGCCGCCGGTGCAGGCGATGGGTGAACGGCTGAGCAGGACCGTGAGCGAGGCACCGCGCGAGGATCTGCGGACCCTGACCTCGGTGCAGGACGCGCTGGATCGGATCGAGCTCGGCGACTTCGCGGACGGCGTGATCCGGATGCTGATCTTCCTGGCGCACTCGCGTAAAGAGGTGCGGCGCTCCCGGTTGGAGCGCTCCAACCGGATGATGATGGCGACGGAACCCTTCGCGAGCATGAAGGCGAAGCACCGCACGCGCATGATCCACAAGGAGAGCCTGATCGTCGGCTACGAGCCCGAGGCCGCGCTCGCCGCCTTGCCGAAGCTGATCGTCTCGATGGAGGATCGGCGCCGCGCGATGGCCCTCTGCGAAGAGATCGCAGGCGCGCGCGACGAGATGAGTCCGGAGACGCTCGCGATGCTCGATCGCTTGGCACGGGTCCTCGAGCTCGAGCCGTCGCCCCTGTTGGTCGAAACCGAGACCCTGCGTAAGATCGCCTGAGGCCGAAGAGCGGGGCAGGTCGGTCGACGGAGGAACGACCTGCCCCGCAATCCAAGCCGAGCCGCCCTGCCGGCGAGGCCGAATCGCGATCGAGCGAGGACCGAGAATGACGACTGAGCGTGACCTGCGGATCCCGCAGCCCCTGCGGGATTGGCTTTTTGCCCAACGCGAGGCGAAACACAAGGCCCGCGAGCACGGCTATCGGCGCACCGCTACCAATACCCGCGAGGCATGGGATTTGGTCACCCGTCGGTTCGTGACCGAGTCCCCCGAGGTCGCTTGGGTGCGCGACGATCTCATCCCGGGTCCGGACTATCGCGTTCCGGTCCGCGTCTATCACCCGCGACCGGACCGAGCGCTGCCGGTTGCGCTCTTCGTTCACGGCGGCGGCCACATCGCCGGCGGTGTCAGCTTGTACGACCCGATCGCTCGCCGATTGGCGCTCGCGGCAGATCGGGTGGTGGTCTCGATCGAGTACCGACTGGCACCCGAATGCCCCTATCCGGCCGCACTCAAGGACACCATGGCCTGTGCAAAACGGGTCTTTCCGCTGCTCGAGAATCTCGACATGCCGTATGAGCCGCGACTGGCCTTGATGGGCGACAGCGGCGGGGGTGCGCTCTGCGCAACCGTGTCACACCTGGCGCAGTTCGACGCGGGCATGACGATCGAGCGTCAGGTGCTCCTGTACCCGAGCCTGGATTACACCTTGTCGCAACCCTCGGTGACCGAGAACGGGGACGGTTACCTCCTCGAGCGCGAGCGGATCCTCTGGATGTTCGATGCCTACCTCCAGAACGCCGAGGACCGGCGTGCCATCTCGCCGCTCTTCATGGATCTGACTGCCGAGTATCCCGAGACCCTGATCATTGCCGGTGAGCTCGATCCGTTGCGCGACGAGGGGATCGCCTATGCCGATCGCTTGGAGCGTCGCGGGATCCGCGCGGAGAAGCGGGTCATGCCGGGGATGATCCATGGGTTCCTGAACCTCGAGGCCATGGTCCCGGAGACCTGTGCCGAGGTGTATGCCGCAATCGGGACCTTTTTGAACGCCTAAACCGCGTCCAGAGCGAAATGCATCATTCTCATGTTGCGCTTGGCTTTGGAGAACTTCTCGATCTCGGTGTTACGCAGTTTAAAATTTAATATTTTTAATACCTTAAGCCGCGTAGCTCCGACGGTCGTCGGGGCGGCGCGGCCAAGCCACTCCGACACATGACGCATACCGCACCGGGCGCGGTTTAAATCGAGACCTATCCATGAGCAGCACATCCGGATCCAGTCATCCCGAGTCGGACCCTGCGGTCGCGCCGGGGCAGAAGGCGGCGCCGAAGGTTCACCCGATCGCAGAGCATCCGCCCGGAGGTCACGCGGAGCGCGGCAAGCTGGTCTCCGCGGCGGACGCGGTGCGGCTGATCCGCAACGGGGATACGGTCGCGACCGGCGGATTCGTCGGGATCGGCTTCGCCGAGGCGGTGGCGCGCGAGCTGGAGCAGCGCTTCCTCGACACCGGCGCGCCGCGCGATCTGACCCTGGTCTATGCGGCGGGGCAGGGCGACGGCAAGGCGCGTGGACTCAATCACTTGGGACACGCGGGATTGGTGCGTCGGGTCATCGGCGGTCACTGGGGGCTGGTGCCGAAGCTCCAGGACCTGGTCAACGCCGGATCGATCGAGGGCTATAACCTGCCCCAGGGTGTTCTTGCGCATCTGTTTCGCGACATCGCTGCGGGCAAGCCCGGCACCCTTACGCGGGTCGGTCTGGAGACCTTCGTGGATCCGCGCAACGGCGGCGGTCGGCTCAATGCCCGGACGACCGAGGAGCTGGTCCGCATTCTGGAGATCGACGGCGAGGAGTTTCTCTTCTACAAGGCATTCCCGATCGATGTGGCGATCGTCCGCGGGACGACCGCCGACCCGGACGGCAACGTCACGATCGAGAAGGAGGCGCTGATTCTGGAGTCGCTTGCTCTGGCGACCGCGGCGCACAACTCGGGCGGGATGGTGATCGTCCAGGTCGAGCGGATCGCGGACCGGCACACCCTCAACCCGCGCCAGGTGCGCATCCCGGGGATCCTGGTGGATTGCGTCGTGGTCGCGCCGCCCGAGCATCACTGGCAGACCTTTGCCGAGCCCTACAGTCCGGCCTTCAGCGCCGAGATCCGCGTGCCCATGCAGTCGATCGCCGCTCTCCCGCTGAATGCGCGAAAGGTGATCGCGCGGCGTGCCGCCTTCGAGCTGCGACCGAACGCCGTGGTCAATCTCGGCATCGGGATGCCCGAGGGGATCGCCAACGTGGCGAACGAGGAGGGCATCCTCGACTATGTCACCCTCACCGCCGAGCCGGGTCTGATCGGCGGACTACCGGCCGGTGGGCTCAACTTCGGCGCCGGGACCAACATCGCCGCGCTGGTCGACCAGCCGGCCCAGTTCGACTTCTACAATGGCGGCGGACTGGATCTGGCGTTCCTCGGTCTGGCGCAGACCGATGCGCAGGGCAACGTCAACGTCAGCCGCTTCGGTCCCAAGCTGGCCGGTGCCGGCGGCTTCATCGACATCAGCCAGAACGCCAAGAAGCTGGTCTTCGTGGGGACCTTTACCACGGCGAAGGGGGCAATCCGGATCGACGACGGGCGGATCTCGGTCGGGGAGGGCGATGGCGGGCGCAAGTTCATCGAGCAGGTCGAGCAGGTGACCTTCAGCGGCGCGCGTGCCCGACGGGTCGGTCAGCCGGTCCTCTACATCACCGAGCGCTGTGTCTTCGCGATGCGTCCCGAAGGCATGACACTGGTCGAGATCGCACCCGGCGTGGATCTGGATCGGGACATTCTCGCCCACATGGACTTCCGTCCTCTGATCGCCGAGCCCCTGAAGACGATGGATCCGCGGATCTTCACCGACCGTCCGATGGGGCTCGAGAAGGATCTTCTCGAGATCCCGCTTGCCGACCGCCTGGTCTACGAATCCGACCAGAACCTGCTCTTCATCAACCTGGAGGCCTTCGCGGTGCATGAGCCGGGCGACATCGAGCGCATCCGCAAGGCCGTCGAGTCGGTCGTCGAGCCGCTGGGGCACAAGGTCTATGCCGTCGTGAACTACGACAACTTCACGATTCGCCCGGACCTGGTCGGCCCTTACACGACAATGGTCGAGGACCTGGTCGATCGCTTCTATGTCGACATCACCCGCTATACGACCAGTGTCTTCCTGCGCATGAAGCTCGGCGAGTCACTCGCGGCACGGGGTCTGGCTCCGCATGTCTACGAGAGTCGGGAAGAGGCCAAGCGTGGACTTGAGCGGCTGAAGGGGTAATCCGATGGCCGTTGCACATCCCGTTCTGCGCAGGGCATTCCCGTACTTCAAGTGGACGGTCTTCGGCCTGCTCGGCATCAACGTCGTCCTGTTCTTCACCGAGCAGACTTTGGTGGAGGGGCTGGACAGCCTGGCCTGGCTCACCTTGTTGCTGCTCTTCGAGTGGGAGACCAGTCAGCTCGATAAGCCCTATGTCTCGCGTTGGGAGAAATGGAGCATTCATGCCGGGCGCATCCTGGCCTACGGCCTGATTCTACAAAGCGCGGTGGAATACGGCGCGGCGGACTACATCGCCGAGCATGGCGCGGTCGATCTTTGGAACGCCTTGACCTGGATCGGGATCGTGTTGCTCCTCGAGTACGACATCTATTTCCCCGGCGAGTACGCCCGCTGGGAGTGGTACCTGCGCAACGGCGCCAAGCTGGTTCTCTATGGAGCCCTCTTTGTCTTCGCGTTGCTCTGGGGGCTGGAAGGGCGGTGGCTGAATACCTACGACGCCCTCCTTTGGATCCTGTGTTTCTTCACTATTGAATTTAATGTGTTGGAGTTCGAAGAGGAGATTCCGTACAGCGATGCCGCCGATGGTGACCCCGCGCCCGTCGCCGCCTCGCCCGCGGCGGGTCAGGCGTCCGGGGAGGTCTAGGTCGTTACGGAGGGCATCGACCCGGCCGGGTTGGACTCCTCGCCGTCATCTGTTGAACACATTCAACAGCTATCGTATGCGTCGGCTCGGACCAAACGGCCGAGCACGGGGCCGGGAGAGGGACTTGGGTTCCTCGTCCGGCCGACGCGACGACTTGGGGCTCACATGGCAGATCCGGATCGGAAGACACCCGTCGAGAAGGTTGAAGCACTCTATCGAGAGCTCGTCGACTGGTATGGGGAAGGCTCGGACCGCGAGATACGCGCCGCATCCAAGCTGCTCATGATCGCCCTGCTCAAGCTCAAGGCGCACGGTGGATTCGGTTGGCGAGGGCTCGTCGAGGACTATGTCCTCATGCTCGAGAACGACCCCGAGCGCTACGCGCGCATCCTCGACGCCAACCGGGGCGAGCGTAAGCAGGGCTGAGCCCCCGCGAGCGCGATTCTTATTCACGTCCAGATCGAACACCCAGAGGAATACCGGATGTCCTTGTTTCCCGCTTTGCGTGTCATGACACTCGCTCTCGGCGCGCTTGCCTCCGTGTCGCTTTGGCAGCCGGCAATCGCCTCGGACGTGATCACGATCACCGGTGCGGGCGCCAGCTTTCCGGCCCCGCTCTACCAGCGCTGGTTCCGGGATTACTTTCTCGCGCACCCCAACGTTCAAGTCGACTATCAAGCGATCGGCAGTGGACCGGGGGTGAACAGCTTCATCGGGGGTCGCCTGGATTTCGCAGGCTCGGATCAGCCCTTGACCGGGGAGCTTGCCGAGCGAGCCGGCGCGAACGTCGTGCAGCTTCCGATGACCGCCGGTGCGGTGGTCATCACCTACAACCTCCCGGGAATTGATGATCTGAAGCTCTCGCGCGACGCGCTCGCCGGTATTTTTCTCGGCCAAGTCGTACGTTGGAACGATCCGCTCATCCGCGCGGCAAATCCCGGTGTCGAGCTTCCCGATCTGCCGATCGTGGTCGTCGCACGCGTCGACGCCAGCGGGACGAGTCTGGTGATGACACGGCACTTGAGTGCAATCAGCGAGGCGTTCGCCAAGCAGGTGGGCGAGAGCATGTCGCCCGACTGGCCGGCGCCTCTTCAGGAGCGCGGCGGTCTCATTCGCGGCAATGGAAACGGCGGTGTCGCGACCTTTGTTCAAGCGACGGTCGGCGCCATCGGTTACGTTCAATACGCCTACGCCCACCTGCCCAACATGCAGATGGCGTCGGTGGAGAATCGCGAAGGAGAGTTCGTTTCCGCCGGAAGCGATTCCTTCCGGGCGGCGGTCGAGTCCTTTCGCGCGAAGCTCGACCCGTCGCAGCTGACCGATCCGGAGGGTGCCGGGGCCTATCCGATCTTGGCCTTGTCCTGGCTGGTCACGCGCCCCGGCGGGGATGATGCCAAGTCACAGGCGATGCGGGACGTGCTGCGCTATGCGCTCACCGATGGCCAGGCCGAAGCATCCAAGCTGGGCTACATCCCCCTCAGCGAGGAGGCGGCCGCCTTGATTCTTAAGCAGCTTGGTCCGGCCGAGTAGGACATGTCGAGGAATCCGTGCACTTATGAAGACGACGACCTTACAGAAGATCGGAATCGGCGTGACGGCTGCGTTGCTGGCCGTCGGTTGTACACAAGAGACTCAAAACCAGTTCGGTCGAACCCTCCAAAATTGGACCGGGGCAAACGGCGTACTCGAAGTCTATGCGGGCGAGAAGCTGGTGCGGCGCTTCATCAAGATCGACAAGCTCACGACTGCCGGTGCGACACAGGGCTCGGGTGCGCGACCCTATCGCTTCGGCTACGGGGTGCTTGATCTGAATCTGAACGGCATCCAGGACAGCGGCGAAAAATCGGTCTACTTCGAGATCAGCGACTATTCGACCAATTATGTCTTCTACGGTGATCCCGGCGCCTAAAACGCCAAGCGCCGGGCAGAAACGAACGAAGGGCCGATCGAGCGCCCGCCGGTCGACACGACGCAAAGGCGTCGATCGCCGGTACAGCCCTGAGCACCGGGCGATCGGCATTTACCGGCGAGGGAGACGCTGGACCGGATCGGAATCGGGACATCGGTGTAGACCCGCAATGCCCTCGCCGTGCTCGCGGGGCGGCCCGACGCCATGCCTCGCGCCTCAGCGCAGAGGAAGAAGGAGGGCGGTGCGCAGCTCCTTGGGACTTGCAACGCCGGACGGGTCGTTCTCGTAGACCTCCAACATGGGCCGGTGTTTGTCGAGCTTGAGTTTGAGCATGCGGACATGGGCGACTGCGGCGTACCAGGCCAGCTCCAGAAAGTCATAGCCCCCGGTGAGGGTGACCCGGTAGTACCGGCCGCCGCTGAAGTCCTTTCGGGCGAAGGGGCCGGCGGCGGTATCGGCGCGCGTCGGGATCGCCATGTCGCACTCGAACCGGTTCTTCTTCACGTTCACCTTGTGGTAGGCGCTGAAGGGTGGGCCACCGGGCGCGACTCCCAGCGATGCAAGATGCCCGGCGAGTCTCGGAAAGCCGTCTTCCATGGCCCGTACCATCGCCTCCATCCCGCCGCTGAAGGGGATAACCAGCGCGCTCTGCGGTTGCAGGGTGGTCTCGCCCTCGAAGTGCAGCTCGGGCTGCGGGGCGTCCGGATCGAGCTGCCCGCGCAGCAGCACCAAGCCGAGCTCGTAGTCCTTGCCGATCATCTCGCGCACCAGAGGGATCATGGGACGCAACAGGAAGGGCATGCTGCCGCGCAGGGACCAGGCGACCTCGGTCCCCCCATCCGTTTCGGCGAGTTCCCACCGGACATCCGATCCTGACTTGAAGGGTCGCTGGATCTCCAGCCGTTGCTCGATCCGTCCCGGTGCATCGAAGCGGACATGGGTCAGCCGTCCGGCGCCGATGGAGCGGCCATCCCAGGTGTAGTAGCCGCCCGGCTGATCCTCGGCCGTG
>NZ_LN848257.1:608328-630332 GCF_001499735.1 Thiocapsa sp. KS1
GGGCTCATGCAGCAGCCAGGGACTCCAGTCGCCCCAGGTTCGGAAATCCCGCACCCGGTCGAAGACGGCTTGGCGGTCGGCGCGTATGGTCAGGCTGCGCCGGACCTCGTAGTCTTTCGGCAGGAGGCTCAGATAGACGAGCCCGCCGGCCAGGGCGATGGTGAGGATGGTCAGGGCAGTCAACATGGGCGATCTCCGGATGGACTGGGTTTTCGGAAGTTTAGCCGTCCGTTCGTTGCAAATTTCTCAGACATCAAGCCCCGCCCCGTTCTTTCGCAGCCACTCCTTCCGCTCGGCGAAGTCGGGCAGCACCTTGTCGACCTCGTTCCAGAAGGCGTCCGTGTGGTCGCGGTGGTGGACGTGACAAAGCTCATGAACGACGATGTAGTCGATGACGGTCTGCGGGGCCATCATGCACTTCCAGTGAAAGGCGAGCTTGCCGGAGGCCGCGCACGAGGCCCATCGGTGTCCAAGCTCCTTGACCTCGATGCCTGCCGGCTCGATGCCGACCTTGGGGGCAAAGTAGCCGACACGGCCGCGCAGTCGCTCGGTGCCCTTGGCGATATAGAAATCCCGGAACGCGGATTTGGCCGCCGCAATCTCGCCATGGTCGACGAGGTCGCGCCGCAGCGTGAAGCGGCCATTCTTGAGCTGGAGCGGCTCGTCCTGGTCGGCGACCAGCAGAAGCCGGTAAGCCCGCCCCAGGTACAGAAACCCCTCGCCGTTCTTGTACTCGCGCAGCACCCCGGTCGCGTTGAGGTCCCGCCACTCGGCGAGGCTCCGGTAGATCCAGTATTGCCTGGACGCGACGATGGCGGCGATCTGGGCGTCGTCGGCCCACTCGGGTGCGCGCACGACCAGGCTCCCGTCGCGCTCGATGACGATGTCCGCCGTGGCGCGGGGGCTGCGGATCACCTCGTAAACGATCCCCTCGTCCAGCGATGGAGTCATTTGATCAGGTTCCCCTTCTCAGATCGGTGTCGCGCTTCTCGGCAAGCTTCACCATCTCGACCGCAAGCCGCTCGTGCTTTGCGTTGAGCGCGGGGATGTTCGCCAGAAGGATCTCGGTATCGATGTTGCCGCGCAGCTTCTTCACCTCGATCGGCTTTTTCCAGAAGTCCAGCACGCCGATGGTGTCTTGCAGCAGCTCCAGGATGCGCAGCATCAGCGTCTTCAACACCTCCCGGTCTTCGGCCGGCGGCTCGCGTGTGTCATAGGCTAGCTGCAGCACGTAATCGTAGAAGGTGGTCGCCTCCTTGGTCAGCCCCTCGGCGGCATCGCTTCGTCCCATGATGGCCTCCTTGCGAAGGCCCGCCAGGTCGCCGGCCAAGGCCGTCCAGTTGTTCTTGTGCTGCTCGATGAGCTTTTCCAGCTTTTCGCTCAGCTTGGTATAGAAGGCCGGGTCCTCGTCGAAGTGCACCGTGCAGTGCTTGCGGATGGCATGCTCCATCTCGCTGGCCTTTGCCTCGTTGTTGCCCCGCGCGTGCTTGTCCACATGCGCCATGAAATCATCGGACAGCAGCTCGACCGGCGGGATCTTGGGGTCGATCCCCAAGTCGATCAGGTGCGCGTTGATGAGCGCCTTGACCTTCTCGCCGGCGTCGGCGATGTCCAGAGAGTCATCCTTGTAACGCTCCTTGACCATCCGCAGCAGGTAGCCGAAGCGGCGTGCCGCACCGCGGTAGGGGTGGCCCGCCGGACTCGGCAGGATGAGGTTGAGGCTCTGGAGAAACTTCTTGAGATAGACCTCGAAGTCGGCGCGCCGCTTGATGTCCTTCATCGCGCGAACGGCCGCATGGATGACGGCGACGTCGGCCTCGGGCGACCCGAGCTGTCCTTGGACGAACGCCTCGATCTCCGCCACGCCGGCAGCCATGAAGTGCTGAAGCAGACGTCGGTAGCGCTCCTCCAGGATGGGCATCTCGCTCAGAATGCTCTTCAGTCCGTCGCAAATGTCCTGCGCGTCCTCCTCGGAGTAGATGGACAGCGCGTGGGTGAGGTGATTGGCCAGACCGATGTAATCGACGATGAAGCCGCGATGCTTGTTCGCCACGACCCGATTCACGCGGGCGATGGCCTGCAGCAGGGTGTGCTCGCGCAGCCGTTTGTCGATGTACATGACCTGCTCGATGGGTGCATCGAAACCCGTCAGCAGCATGTCGCAGACGATCAGGAAGGCGATGCCTGTCAGCTCCTTGTCGTGGTCGTCGAAGTCGAAGGGCCGGCAGAAGTTCTCGACCGCGTTCCAGCGCTTGGCCTCCTTGCGTGCCTCGGTGATGGCCGCGGGCTCGTTGGTCGGGTCCGAAGACAGGACCGCCACCACCTTGAGAAACGTGATGCGCCGAATCAGTCCCGCGTCCGGCCGGGCCTGCCGCTTCTCGCGCTCGATCCGCTCCCGAAGCGCCTCGCGGATCGCCCTGCGATAGCGGATGGCCGCCAGCTTCGAGTGACATACGACCTGTGCCTTGAAACCGTCGGGCAGGATGTTGTCGATGTAGTGGTCGACCAGATCCTTGGCGATGGCCTCGATGCGCTTCTCGGCCTCGAGGATGTCCCCGCTGGCGCCGTACTTCTTCTTGATGGCGAGGATCTCTTCCTGGCTGCGGTCCTTGAAGAGGTCTTCGAACTTGGTATCGAAGCCGTGCTTGTCCTTGATGGCCGTGTCTGCGGTGCGGCCCTCGTAGAGGATCTGCAGGGTGGCGCCGTCATGGACGGCATCCATCAGCTTGTAGGTATCGATGTACTCGCCGAAGCGCTTCACCGTACGCCTGGTGCCGTGCTGCTCGGTGATGAGCGGTGTGCCGGTGAAGGCGATGCGGGTCGCGTTGGGGAACGCCTCGAAGATGTTGTCGCCGAGATCCGAGCCTTGGGTTCGGTGTGCCTCGTCGATCATCAGCAGGATGCGCTCGGACGGATTCACGACGCCGAAGGTCTTGCTTGTCGGTATCGCACGGTAGAGGCCCGGCACCTCGGCTGCCCTGAGTAACTCGGGTTGCCGCTCGGGCTGCTGCTCGGGTTCGGGCACCGCCTTGTCTCGATACCCGAGCGCCCGGGCGAGGACCGCCGGAAGAGGCTCGGCGCGCTCCATGAACTTGTGCACCATGACCATATTGATGTCGGACGCATCCGTGCTCAGGTGCTCGCGCAGCTGTGCGCTGCTCTCGATCACGTTGACCTTCCCGCCGATGAGCCTGGCGGTCCCGGCAAGCTGATCCTCCAGGTCGACGCGGTCGTTGACCAGCAGGATCTTGAAGTCTTCCAGATCTGCGGCGGCGCGCAGCATCCGGGCGACGAAGACCATGGTCAGCGACTTGCCCGAGCCTTGGGTGTGCCAGACGACGCCCGAGCGCGACTCCGGCGTCTTGCCTAAGCGCAGGCGCTCGACGATCTTGCGGGCCGCCCGATATTGCTGATAGCGACAGACAACCTTGATGCGCCGGCCCGAGTCGGTATCCATGAAGACCGTGCAGGTGCGCAGCACATCGAGCAGCGTCGCCGGGGCGAGCAAGCCCTGGATGAGTCGCTCCTGCTCGCGCTCGATGCCGAGCGGCGGCACATACGCCCGATTGCTCTCGGGCCAGATGTCCTTCCAGGCGTAGAAGTGCTCGTGTCCCGAGGTGACGGTGCCGAATTCGGCCTTCTCGCCGCAGGTCCGCACCAGCAGCAGGTTCGTGTAGAAGAGCCGCGGCTCGCCCTCGCGCAGTCCCGCCTCGATCGTCTCGGGCCGGCCGTTGCGGTAGCGCAGGAGCTGCTCGAAGGCGGCGTGCAGCGGGTTCGCCGTGTTCGGGTCGCCGATCTTCGCCTCGACGATCACCAGCGGGATACCGTTCACGAAGAGGACGATGTCCGGAATGATGAAGCCCTTCACGCCGCCCGGGGTATCGACGCGAAACTGGCTGATGACATGGAACCGGTTACGCTCGGGATGGGCGAAGTCGATCAGCTTCACCACCGGGTCGGCCTCGCCCGTGACCTCGTTGCGGTCGACCTGTGCCTTCAGAAAGAGACCCTGGGTCGTCTCGTTGGCTTCGAGCAGGGTGCGGTTGGGCTGGCGCAGGATCTGATCGCGCAGATCGTCGAGCTGGCGGTCGGTGAGCCAAGGCTGACCGTCCGGGGTCAGGTTGATGGCGCGAACCGACTCGCGGAAGACTGAAGGGAGGAACCACTCGCGGAAGCTCGTGCGCAGGCTCTTGGCCGGATCCGAGGGGATGATGCCCTGGCCCTGGTCGATGACCTTCCAGCCCAGCGCGGCGAGCTGGTCGAGGAAGGGCTTTTCGACGTGCAGATACTCACTCATGGTCGCCATTCCGAATCGGGTCGGCGGTCTCGGGGCTGTCGAGCATGGACCAGCCGAGCAGCTGAGATCGGGCGATCATCGTCAGGTCAGCTCACAGACTTTTCAGAAGCCGGTCATACTCGCTATGCGGACCGATCCAGAACCAGACCATGGTATCGGGGTCTTTAAGGACTCCCAGTGCCCGCCAACCGATACCCACCCGCACCGAATAAACGGGCGTCGACGTACTGAGCTTCTTAAACTCCAAGCCGGGGTGGCGTGGGTTCTGCTTCCATAAGCGGTAGTTCTTTCTGGCCGTTTCCTTGACGCGCTCCGGCAAATTCCGGAAATGCACCACGAATTCAGGGGTCAGCTCAGAGTTCATCGAAACCCTTTGACAGGGTCCGGCCTTGAGCAGATTGCCTCAACGCCTCCCGCGCGAGCTTCGACAGCTTATCCTGAGGCTGCTGCAGCGTCGTCTGCCAGGCCAATTCATTCTCGATATCCTGAAGCCATTGATCGGCCATTTCGTCCTGTATCTCTAAAGGCAAGGCCGATGCCCGCTGAATCACCTGCTCTAGACGAGTCATGCCGATATGTCCTGGTCACTTGTGAAAAAGGCAAAAAGCGAAAGAGACGGGGCAGAGGTTCGGTGCAGTCGCATTTCGCAACGGACGGTCAGCGCCGCTCAAGTCGTCTGCTCTGGCCGGAGTTTACACCTGAGGCCCGACGGCTGCATCGGATCCAGGGTCGGGTTCGGCGGTGACGCGAGAGGGTCGTTGCATCCGCTCGTGAGAACAACGGCCGGTCTCCAGGTCAGGGCTTTGGTCGGGTTACCGAGAAAATCGCGCTCGGTGCGCTTCACATCTCCCTAACCCTGTGGGAGAAGGTCGCGGTAATGGAAAGCACAGAGCGGGCCGCGCCATCTCACTCTCCGGGGCGGTGGCCGCCATGGGCGTTAGCGAAGCGTGACCCGATACCGGCGCTTGTCGGGTTACGGCGCGCGCGACGTCCGGCGCAGATCGGACGGCCGGAAGGGCGCGCCTAACCCGACCTACGGTCCTAACCCGACGGTCCTGGCGACCCGCGATCGTTGGGCTTCGGACGCCCAGCCCAACCGACGGCCCTCAGACACTCGCTGCGACTTCCGTGGCTTCCGGTTGCGCGCCAAGGGTGATTGGGACGCGACCGGTAAGGAGGTCTTGCATCAGTCCCGCTTTTACCAACTCAAGCTTTTCCAGGTCCATACTCAGTGCGCTTATTGCCTCCGAAATTTCATGTTGACGCGCGCAGATAGCATTCTGCTCATTCGTGTCTGGACACGCCAGCGGAGTTCTCTTCAATATGCTGTGGTTCAGGTTCACCTGTGCGTCAGCCAATCCGACTTTTCTTGCCCACCAGAACTTTTGCACCGATCGGCAACTTAATTCGAAGGCCAAGAATACCGGCGAAAATTCGCTCTTGGGGAGTAGTCTGGTCCGGAACACCGTATCAGGAAACATCAGGCTGGAAGGCGTGGCGGCAACATGTACGGCGACGCCAACTCGATCAACCGGTCCCTTGCGAGTTATCAGGATATCGCCTGGCTTAACCGTTATTCTCGGATAGTGAGCAGTTGCCGGTGAAAGTGACTTGTTTTCAGTTGGGTTATATCCGTCCCATACGACTGCGGTGGTCTTTAATACAGCCCATTCGCCAAAAGAAGCGGAAGCATTTTCGCAGTTTGGACTCCAGCCGCTGTCGATTCCGGTAATCTCGGCACCGAGGTTTGAGATTTTCCACCCCTTCGGAATCCAGCCCAGCGGCGATTCCTTGTAAAGCTGCGGGGCCTCCTCTCGCGGTGGCCGGAGCTGGCCGTCCGCGGTCACGCCTCGGGTGAAGAGGTCGTGCATCAGGCCGGCCTTGATCTGCTGCGTCTTGGCGATGAGCGCTTCGGTCTGTTCGATGGCCTCGTCGACTGTCGAGAGGATCTCGGCGATGCGCGATTGCGCCTTCTCTCCAGGATCCTCGAACAGGATCTTGAACAGCCAGTCACGACTAATGCTTGGAACGCCCGTTGCCTCGTTCAGTTTGGTGAGGTCGAAGTGGGCAAGGCTGTAGTGCAGCCATCGAGCGTGGACTCCCTTCTTTGGCAATACCGCATACGTCGTGTCGACGGCCCAGAACGGACTCGATATGTATTGCGGATTCCCGAGCGAACCCTTGCGAGGCACTACTATCGCTGGCCCCTGAAACAGCGGGCGCACTGCTCGCCCGTATACGCCACCTGTGCCGACAACCGGAATCGAGCCGTTTTCGTGAACGACCTCATTCGGCGACCTGCCATAGTGGACGTCGGCGAGGTCTCGTAGGGGTCTACGCATACTCCAGCTCCGCCAGGAATCCCTTCCGCGTCGCCGTGGTGCGGCCGCGCCGGCACTTGATGCAAATGGCCCGTATGCTCACTCCACCACCTCATAATCCAACGCGATCAGCCTCTGCCGCAGATCCTCCATTGACGGCCGTGGGTAGGTCGGGTTATCGAAGCGTAACCCGACACGGGCGGGGCATCGTCGGGTTACGGCGCGCGCGACGTCCGAGGCAGATCGCACGGGCGGAAAGGCGCGCCTAACCCGACCTACGGCCCTCGGCAATTGCCCAGACGCCGTTTGGGCAATCGGGGCGCTGTCCCGACAGGCCGGGCAACAGAGCCGCATGCACTCCAGATTGCTCTGGGTGAGCAAGATCTGGAGGGAGGCATCGAGATCAGGCATAACCCAGCTCCTCCAGAAATCCCTTAAGCTTAGCCGTTGCCGCATCGCGCCGCCCCTCGATCTGCGCTGCCGTCACGGCATACTTTGCATGCAGATTCTCCAGCGCAGCCAAACACGCCCGCTGGTCCCCCCGCAAATACGACTCATAGGTCCGCACAAGCAGCCGATGCAGCCGCTCGACGATGACCTTCCGCGCCTCGTCCCGGTCGATCTTCTCGCGGGCGGCGGCGACCAACTCTTCCTGCCTCTTCTCGGTGGCACGCAGGTCGCCCTTGAGCTGCTTGGCCTCGTCCTCCAGCGCCTTGTGACGCTCAAGCCTGGCCTCCAAGGCGGCGGCCTCTTTCTCGTAGGCCCTGTAGTCTCCCAGGCTCGGATCGCGCTTGGCCAGCTTCGCGTCGCCCTTGAGCTGCTTGAGCTTGACCTTCATGGCCTTGACCTGGTCGCTGGGCAAGACGCCCGTGTCGTCCTCATCCTCGTAGTCCTCCTCGTCGGCCGCGGCGAGCAGCGCGGCGAGCTCGGCGAGGCGGGTGCGCTTGGTCTCCATTTCGGCGAGGACCTCGGGGAACTGGCTTTCGAGGATGTCGGCGTCCGGAATCAGCTCGGGTCCCCAGCCGCTGGCGGCGATGGACTTGAGATCGGCCTTCAGCTCGTCGACGTAGCGGGCGAAGGCGCCGCGGATCTGATGACCGGTCAGCAGCTTGGTGCCCGCGAAGGTCTGCTCGATGGAGGCCAGCAGGCTGCGGCGGAGCGCATAGACGTTGCCTGTCTTGCGTTCTCCGTTCGCGCCTCCGTTTGAGCCCGCTCCGGGGGCGAGCGTCTCGACGTCCGGCAGGTGTGTCTCCCACCAGGTTTCGAGGGTGTCGAGAAATCCCGCGTGGGCCGATGCGACGCTCCGGTCGCTGTTGACGATCTCGGCGAGTGCGCGGCGGTCGGTCACCTCGGGCGCGAAGTCGAGGTAGACATCGGTCCCCGGTCGCGGCCGAAAGCAACGCGTGCGCAGGTCCGGGTAGTTCGACCAGAAGTGCTCCAGGGCATCGATCTCGCTCTTGGGCACGCCGCCGTGGAGATGGGCGCGCACGTCGTGGGGTTCGGGTGGTGGCGCGTTGTCGACATAGCGCCGGATGTTGCAGTTGAAACCCTCGGCTTCGATCTCTTCGACGGGGACGCGCCTGGCGTAGCCGGGGAGCTCGTCCTGCTTGCCGCCGGCGAGCGTGCGGTAGGCGTGGACGATGCGCGAGATGTCCTCGGCACGCAGGAAGTTCTGCGCCTTACCCTCGCGATAGTCGCGATCGGCGTTGATGAAGACGATGTGCTTGCGCTGGGACGCGTCCTTCTTGTTCATCACCAGCACGCAGGCTGGGATGCCGGTGCCGTAGAAGAGACCGGCGGGCAGGCCGACGATCGCCTCCAGCCAGCCGCGCTCGATGAAGTGGCGCCGCGCCTCGCGCTCTTCGCCGCCGCGAAACAGCACGCCGTGCGGCATGACGGTGGCCATCTTGCCGTCGCCCCGCAGCACCGCGAGCATGTGCTGGACGAACATGAGATCGGCCTTCTTGCCCTTTTCGGGCAACCAGACGGCGAAGCGGCCGGAATACTCGATGTCCTTCTTGATGTAGTTCTGGCTGAAGGGCGGATTGGCGAGGACTCGGTCGTAGCGTTTGAGCTCGCCGTTGTCGTCCTTGTGCTGGGGGCGGCGGATGGTGTCTTCCTGCCGGATGTCGGCGTGGGGGATGCCGTGCAGGAGCATGTTCATCTTGCAGATGGACCAGGTGGTGCCGATGCTCTCCTGGCCGTAGAGGGAGAGATCGCGCGGGTCGCCGCCGATCTCTCGGATGTAGTCGCGCGTCTGGATAAGCATCCCGCCCGAGCCGCAGGTGGGGTCGTAGACACTCATGCCGGGCTGTGGCTCGACGATCTCCACGAGTGTGCGGACCACGTCGGCCGGGGTGTAGAACTCGCCGGCCTTCTTGCCCGCGGAGTCGGCAAACCATTTAATCAGCGATTCGTAGGCTGCCCCGAGTAGGTCGGGGAACTCGAAGTTCTCGTCGCGCAGCGGGATCTTCTCGAAGTTCTGGATGAAGTTCGACAGGGTGTCGTCGTCGAGGGTGCGCTGGCCGATCTTACGGTTGAAGTTGATGCCTTTGAGCACGTCCTGCAGGGCGTCGACGTTGGCGTCTTCGAGCGCTTCGAGCGCCTTGTTCAGCGTCGTGCCGACGTTGGTCTTGAGGTGGCGGATTCGCGACCAGCGCGCCTCCTCGGGGACGAAGAAGGTGTACTTGTCCGGGTTGTCGAGCTGTAGCGCGATCACGGGGTCGGCCATGCCCTTGGCCTTGAGGTCCTTGGCGAGCTGCTCGCGCTCTTGATCGAAGAGGTCGGAGAGCCGCTTCAGAAAGAGCATGCCGAAGATGTATTCCTTGTACTCCGAGGCATCCATGTTGCCGCGCAGGTCGTCGCAGGCGCGGAACAGGAGGTTGGAAAGCTGGCTTAAGGTGAGCTTGGTCATGGGGGTCCTTGAAGGGGCGGCTCGGACCGGCAACGCCGAGTCGCGTGGCTCCGGCATTTCGCGGCAGAGTCTCCCTCAGGCGCGAGATCGCATCTTAACGCCGGCAGAGCGCCTCGGGCAGATTTCATGCCGTCGG
Organism: Thiocapsa sp. KS1; assembly: GCF_001499735.1. Classification (GTDB taxonomy): domain Bacteria; phylum Pseudomonadota; class Gammaproteobacteria; order Chromatiales; family Chromatiaceae; genus Thiocapsa. Next base: position 617,997 of record NZ_LN848257.1, read on the forward strand.
GCGGATCCTCCCTCGTCGAGTCTGGATTCCTCCAACTGATCGAGAAGACGGTAAGTCCTTCACCGCGCAGCCAAGCGATCAAGCTGCATTCGGCGGGAGAGATCCGTCGGCGGTCGCGACAGCTCGAAGCCGGCTACTTGAGCTGCGCCACCGACAGCTTGCGCAGCGTGGCCCGCCGTTTGACGTAGTGCTCGTCCATGCGTCCGATGATGCCGTCGAGGAAACGGACGGTTTCGACGATGTTCGGCCCCTTGTTGAGCATGGCGCATTCGGCCTGGATGCTCATGGCGGCGTCCGAGACCTCCGCGCGCGAGGGTGCGCCCTTTTTGGCCATGCCCTCGAGGATCTGGGTGGCCCAGATCACCGGTACATGGGCCGCCTCGCAGAGCCAGAGGATCTCCTGCTGGACCTCCGACAGTCGCTCGAAGCCCACCTCGACCGCCAGATCGCCCCGCGCGATCATGATCCCGACTGGAGGCGAGTTGAGACTTGCGAGCAGGATGCGGGGGAGGTTCTCGAAGGCCTGACGGTTTTCGATCTTGAGCACGATCCCGAGATGATTGGCCCCGAGCCGGTAAAGCTCGTCGTGCAGACGTTCGACATCCTCGGGTCCGCGCACGAAGGAGAGGGCGACCATATCGGCAAACCTGATGACTGCCGGCAGGTCGGCCAGGTCCTTCTCGGTCAGGGCGGAGATCTCGAGTGCCGTGTCGGGGAAGTTGATGCCCTTCTCGGCGCGCAGCTTGGCGCCGTGCGGCCCCGTATGGGTGATCTTGACCCGGATGCACTGACCGTCGTTCTCCTGGACGAGCCCGCCGATCTTGCCGTCGTCGAACCAGACACGGTGCCCGTACGCAACCTGGTCGAACGCCGCTTCGAGGGTACAGTGGATCCGTGCGGGCTCGACGACGCGACCGGATGCGTCGCGGACGGACTCCGTACCGGGTTCGTCGCGACGGGTCAGAATCAGGGTGTCGCCCGGCAGAAGCCCGATGGGATTGACGATCTCGGGTATCCCGACGATGCGCCCGTCCCCGATCGCGGCGCCGTCGCGGATGCCCTTCACCGGGGTCTGGTCCGCGATGTAAGCCGTTCGCTCGATCTCGGCCACGCACGAGCAATCGACCTTTCCGATGATCTTCAGCGCATGATCCTGACCGCGCGTGTCGGTCAGGCCGATGTGATCGCCGACTCCGAGTCGTTCGAGCAGATCGCCCTCGATCCTCAGGGTGAAGCGGAGATCCTCTGGGGTCGGCTCGGCCGCAGCCGCCGGGGTCAGCCAAATGCGTGCCGGTCTGGCGATGCAACCGAAGACATCGCGATCGGGCGCAAGGCGTTTCACCCGCCCGCTCGCACGAATGGCGCCCGTGCGGAGCTTCGGACCGGCCAAGTCGGCCTGCACGCGGCAGCTGCGCCCGACGGTTCGCTCCGCACGGCGCAGATTTTCCACCATCGCGAGCCAGGCATCCGGACCGTCGTGTGCGCAGTTGATGCGCATGACATCCATCCCGGCGACGAGGAGATCCTGGACCAGTTGCGCATCCGAGGCGGCTTCGCTCGGCATGGTCACCATGATGCGAACGAAGCGGTCGCGAGGCTCGGGACCCAGCAGCGCGCGGGTGTGATCCCGAAGCAACAAGGGCCCGGTACGGAAATCCACCGGCGGCTCCGGCGCCGGACCGAAATCCTTGCCGCTGAGCTGCTCGAGGATAGCCATCACCGAGTTGAGGCTCGCCAGGGCATGGGGCTCCAGTACGCCGAGCGAAGAGAGCCCCAAGGCACCGAGATCCTGCTGCAGACTGCGGATGTCGTGTTGCCGAATACTCAGATAGTGAAGGAAGTTGCGTGCGCTGTTGCGATGGCCGGGCTCGATCTTCTCGATCTCGGCCGCATAAGCGCGTTCGAGCTCGACGGCACCTTCGCGGAGCGTGGCGAGTTGCGCGATCGGCCTTTCCAATTGTCGCGATGTCGGTGTCGTGGTCATGGGGAGAGTGCCTGCGCGTTTGATGTTGGCCGCACGGTGACGGCCGAATCGCGGAAACATAGGGCAGTTTTGTTACGGTTGTGTGATCGCGCCGCGACGCAGGTGCCGTCGCGGCGGCACCGGTCAGGGGTGATCCGGAGGGCTTGTCTTCACCTGTGGAATACCCTCGATCCGAATCGGTGGCGTTGCCTGTGCGGGCGCCGCCCGTTCCAGTGGACCGAGCGCGATCTCCGGCCGGGGTCGTCAGGCGGCAGGAACAAGATAGTCGGGCGCGCCGTTGCCTTTCAGGAGACGTGCGAGGCGCTTTTTGAGCTTCGGCATCGTGAACAGCATGCCGAGGCTGTGTTTGCGTGCGTCCTTGACCAGCGTGGAGGGGTCGAAATAGGCCTTTGCGTTCTCGACGGACAGCACGAAGGGCGGTTGGCCTTCACGCGCCAGTATGTAGCTCATGATCAGGGAGCCGGTGCGGTGGTTGCCTTCGATAAAGAGCTGTGGACGACTCAGGATGTAGACGTAGACACCGGCCGCGCGAAACCAGACCTTGTCGTCCCGGTGATGCGCGAGCCATTCCATCAAGCCGCCGATGCCGGCGCCCTCCTGCTCGTAGAAGTGCCGCTCGGTCGAGGCGATATGCATGGAAAACTCCCGGCGCCTCTCGACATCCTGTCCGCACAGCACGCAGGTGTTGAGCTCCAGAAGCCATTGGGAGTGTCCGACCTCGAAAGGGTCGAGCCCGCTCGCCAGGGCGTCGTCGACCATTCGGTAGCCGGCCATCATGTTCCGGCGCACCGTGTCGGTCATCGGATCCCTGGGTGTGCTCAGGGTCAGGTTGATCCGCTCGAAATCGGCCTGAACGGCGCGCAGAGACGTATCGATCGCGCTCAAATTCAGACGCATGGGCTCCATGGCGCGATCTCCGGAATTAGAACGGCCGGTCTCGCCGGCATAGGTGCGGGGTTTGCACGAGACAATGATATGGGCACGGGGCGCACGGCTCGGGTCGTCGGCGGATCCATCCCTGGATCGATCTGATCCGCCTAGCGGATCGTGTCGAGGGCGCGTGTCGCTGCGGAGACGATGTTGGCCGGAAGCGGAATGTAGCCCAACGCCTCGGCGATCGGTTGTCCATCGTTCAGGGCCCAGGTCACGGCCGCCTTGAGTGCCGACGCCTTCTCGGATTCCGCGTACTGTCCGTAGAGCAGCAGCCAAGAGAGGCTGACGATCGGGTAGGCATCCGGTGCCTCGGGATCCGGAACGAAGAGTCGCAGATCCTCCGGCAGGCGGGCCGCCGCTGCCGCTTCGAGCGTGCGCCGACCGCTCGCGGCATCCGGCTGGACGAAATTTCCGGCCTGATTCTGTAGGGTCGCCATCGGCAGTCCCAGGCGCTTTGCGAAGAAGTATTCGACGTAGCCGATCGATCCATGGCTGATCTTGATCTTGTGCGCGACCCCCTCGTTGCCGGTACCCGTCATAGCACCGCCCGGCCAATCGAGCAGGGTTCCGACCCCCGGACCCTCGTTGCGCCAAGCCGGCTTGATGGTGCCAAGATGGTTGGTGAACACGAAGGTGGTGCCGGAGCTGTCGCGACGCACCACCGTTTGGATGAGCTTCGAGGGCAGGTCGAGATCCGGATTGGCTGCGACGATCCGGGGATCATCCCACTTCCAGATCTTGCCCTTGAAGATGTCGACGTAGACGTCCCGGGGTAGACGCAGCTCCCCGTCGATCCCGGGCAGGTTGTAGGCGAGCACCACCATGCCGGCGGTGACCGGGATCAGCGTCGCGCCGCGGGCCACTTGGGCGATCTGCTCGTCCGTCATCGCCGAGTCGCTGGCGCCGAAGTCGACCGTCTCGGCGACGAAGCGTTTGACGCCCTCGCCGCTGCCCACGCCTTCATAGCTGAAGCGCGCGTCCGATTGCTCTGCGTTGTAACGGCCAATCCACTCCCGGTAGAGCGGCTCGGGGAAGGTTGCGCCGGCCCCCGTGATCTGCAGCCCGGTCGGGGAATCCGTCGTCGTTTCGGTCGAATCCGGGCCGCACGCCGCCAACAGGACCGATACAAAGAGCGCCGAAACGGCGCGCGTGACCCCAAGAAACCTCGTCATGGCCCGTCCTCGTGAACTGAAAGTGATGTGCGGCGCCGCCGCGCCCGCATGGGGCAGGGCGGGCGTCGGCGGGATCAGCTGAACTCGCCCGAGACGTATTGCTTGGTGAGTTCCTCCTGCGGGTCCTCGAAGATCTGTCGGGTCTCGCCCATCTCGACCAGATAGCCGGTGCGCCCGCCTTGCGAGATGTCCACGCCGAAGAAGGCCGTGGTATCGGCCACCCGGGTCGCCTGCTGCATGTTGTGCGTGACCAGGGCCACCGTATAGCGCTCCTTGAGCTCGAGCATGAGCTGCTCGACCTGACGGGTCGCGATGGGGTCGAGAGCGGAGCAGGGCTCGTCCATCAACAGGACATCCGGCTCGGTGGCGATCGCCCGGGCGATGCACAGCCGCTGCTGCTGACCGCCGGACAGGGACAGACCGCTCTTGTTCAGCTTGTCCTTGACCTCCTTCCAGAGTGCGGCGCGCTCCAATGCCTTCTGCACACGCTCCTCGACATCGCCCTTGTAGCGGTTCAGGCGCAGGCCGAAGGCGACGTTGTCGTAGATGCTCATCGAGAAGGGATTCGGCTGCTGGAAGACCATGCCGATGTAGCGACGGACCACCACCGGGTCGACCGTTTTGCCGTAGACGTCTTGTCCGTGATACTTGACGTGTCCCTCGAACCGGAAGCTCGGGATGAGATCGTTCATCCGATTCAAGCTGCGCAGCACCGTGCTCTTGCCGCAGCCGGACGGGCCGATGAAACCGGTGATCTTGCCCTTCTCGATCGGGACATGGCTGTTGCGCACGGCGAGAAAGTCGCCGTAGAAGACCTTCTGCAGTTGGCAGTCGATCACCGCGTCGCCGATCGGGGAAAAGGCCGCTGCCCTGGGTGATATGGCTTGTGCCATTGCTTCAGCCGTTGCGCTCATAACCGATACCTCGGGGGGTTAAACCTTGGACTGCCCGATGAGGCGCGCCAGGATATTGAAGACAAGGACGATGAGAACCAGGACCAAGGAGGCGGCCCAGGCCAGCTCGATCTGGTTGTCGAAGGGCATGGACGAGAAGTTGTAGATGAGGATGGACAAGGATGCGGTCGGTTCCATCAGCTCTGACATGAAGTAGTTGCTGAAGAGCGCCGTGAAGAGCAGCGGTGCCGACTCGCCGGCCGCGCCCGCGACGGCCAGCATGACGCCGGTCAAGATGCCGGGCAGGCCGGTCGGCAGCACCACCTTCCAGATCACCTGAGCGCGCGTGCAGCCCATGCCGTAGGCGGCATCCGTCATCTTTTGAGGCACCTGCTTCATGGACTCCTCTGCGGCCAGGACCACGGTCGGCAGCATGAGCACGGCCAGGGCGACACCGCCGGCCACCGCGGAATAACCGAAGTTGATGACCAGGACCGCATAGGTGAAGACACCCGCCAGGATCGAGGGGAACCCGGTCAGGGTCTTGGCCACGAAGCGTGCCGTTCCCGCCAACGGACTGTAAGGATCCAGGATCGCCAGATAGATGGCTGCGAGCAGACCGATCGGAACACTGATGACGGTTGCGATGGCGACCATGACCAGGGTGCCGACGATGGCGTTGGCAAAGCCGCCGCCCATTTCGAAGCCGGCCGGCGGCAGCGCAGTCAGGGCTTCGATGTCCAAACGGGCGCCGCCTTCGGTCACCAGCATGATGATGACCGAGAAGAGCGGGATGCTGCCGAGGATGGCGATACCCCAGGTCAGCCCCGTCAAGAGCCCGCTGGTCAGGGCACGCAGCTCGAACGGCCGCCGCTCCAGGCTCAACCGCGGCAGTGCCTGCGGGCGTGATGTCAGGTCGATGTCGCTCATGCCTTGCCCTCGAACTTGCGGACCGTGTATTGCTGGATGCCCAATCCGACGATGTTGACGATCAGGGTGATCAGCAGGAGCACGACGGCGGCATACATGAGCGCCTGGACCTCGATCTGGCCGGCCTCGGGGAAGCTCGACGCCAGCAAGGAGGCGAGCGTATTGGCCGGTGCAAACAACGACAGATTGATCTGGTTGCTGTTGCCGATGAGCATCGCCAGCGCCATGGTCTCGCCGAGTGCCCGTCCGAAGCCCAGCACCAAGGCGGCGAGGATGCCGGAGGAGGCGGTCGGCAGCATCACCTTGAGGATGGCCTCCCAGCGCGTGGTGCCCATGCCGTAGGCGGCCTCTTTGACCTTGTAGGGAATCCGCCGGAAGGCGTCGACCGTAATGGCCGCGACCGTCGGCAGGATCATGATGGCGAGCACCAAGGCTGCGGGCGCCATGCCCGGACCGCTCAGCTCGGTGCCGAAGATCGGGATGAAACCGAGCTCGCTGTGCAGCCAGTCGGCCACGGGGCGCAGCATCGGGATGACCACATAGATGCCCCAGAGGCCGTAGACGACCGATGGGATCGCGGCCAAGAGCTCCACGATGGTCCGAAAGACCGCGGCGAGACGGGCGTGGATGAAGTCCTGGGTGAGAAAGATGGCGATGCCCACACCGAAGGTCCCGCCGAGGATCAAGGCCAGGAAGGAGCTGTAGAGGGTTCCCCAGATCTCCGGCAGGACGCCGAATTCCTGTGTGCCGACGTTCCAGGTTGTCCCCGAGACGAAGCTCAGACCGTGCTGCGCCATGGCCGGCAATGCCAGACCGCCGATCTCCCAGAGGATGTAGAGGATCAGGACAACGATCAGGGCCGCGCAGGAGAGCGCGATGATGCGAAAGATGGAATCGGCAAGATAGTCGCCTCCGGACGGTGGTCCGGAGACACGGCTTGCCGAGTCGGCATGCTGGAATGGATTCACGGCCATGGGTTTGAATCTGCCTGGGTGTGCGTCGATCGAAACGATGGACCGGCGGCTCGGAAGGCCGTGTCGGGCGGATCAGGCGCGGAGGCTCCATCCGCCGGGCTCGTCGGTGACGGCGATCCCGATGGCGGATCCGCACGGGCGCTCGAGCCGGCTCACCCGATGTGAAGCCGGCGCGCCCCATCCCCCCGAAATGCTCCGAAGACGCGGGTCCTGCTTTGCGACCCGGTTACTTGATCAGTTGCGAAACCTCGCGGACCGTCTCGACCACGTTCGCGGGCAGCGGGATATAGCCCATCGAATCGGCGCTCTTCTGACCCTCGGTCAGGACATACTCGACCAGGTCACGTGCCACCTTGGCCTTCTCCGCGTCTTGGGTTTCCGGGAAGAGGAGCCAGGTGTAGCTGACGATCGGATAGGCTTCCGCGCCCGCCGGATCCATGATCCAGGCGCGCAGATCCGGGACGTTCGAGCCCGGCAGATTGCCGGCGGGGAACTCGGCGGTCGCCAATGCGGCTGCGCCGGTCTCGGCGCCGGCTGCCACGAAGGTGCCGGCCTGGTTCTCGAGGACGGCCGACGGGGCCTTGGTCAGCTTCGCGAAACCGTACTCGATATAGCCGATCGAGCCCGGGGTTTGCTTGACGGTGGCGGTGACGCCGTCGTTCTTGGGCGCCTTCACGAACTTGGCGCTTTTCGGCCACTGCGGCGACTTTTCCTGGCCGATGCTTGTCTTGAAGGACTCGCTGATCTCGGCCAGGTGGCCCGTGAAGACGTAGGTGGTGCCGGAGGAGTCGGAGCGGACCACGACCGTAATGTCTTGGTCAGGCAGCTCGACGCCCGGGTTGGCGGCGGCGATCTTCGGATCGTTCCACTTGGTGATCTCGCCCGAGAAGATGGCCGGATAGACGTCGCGCGGCAGCTTGAGCTCGTCCACACCCTTGAGGTTGTAGGTCAGGACGATCTCGCCCGCGGTCACGGGGAGCAACACGACGCCGCTCTTGACCTGCGCGATCTCCTCGTCGCTCATGGCCGCGTCGCTGCCGGCGAAGTCGACGACTTGGTTGACGAAGTCCTGGATGCCGGCGCCGCTGCCCTTGGATTGGTAGTCGACCCGCACGCCTTTGTTCGCGGCGCTGAAGTCCTTGAACCATTTGGCGTAGATGGGCGCGGGGAAGCTCGCGCCGGAGCCCATGAGCTTGACGTCCGCGAACGCGGCGGGCGAGAAGGCGACTGCCGACAGGCAACCGGCCGCGATGGCGGTTTTCAAGAGCGACGAGAGTGACATGAGGGAGGTTCTCCGGGAGCGATCGAGGTCAGAGGTGGCTGTTTATCGGCCTTAATTCTCTCGGAGTTTGCTGCCAAACGCGTGACCGCGGCATGAATGTTTGATGACAAGCCGGTTGTTGGGGCTGGGGCTGATGCGCTCGGCGATGTCGGTGTTGCCGGACAGGGAGATCGGCGTCGCGACAGACACTCAATAGCACTCAATAGTGATTCGGGACGAAGAGCTGCTCGGGCAGGTGCTCGCGCTCGTAATCCGGGTTGAAGACGCGCTCGGGAAGTGTGATCTGCTCGTGCGGCACCTCTTCGTAGGGAATCTGGCTGAGCAGATGTCGGATGCAGTTCAGTCGCGCGCGCTTCTTGTCGTTTCCCTCGACGACAAACCAGGGTGCCTCGGGAATATTGGTGCGCGCGAAGGTCTCCTCCTTGGCCTTCGTATAGTCTTCCCAACGAACGCGAGACTGAAGATCCATGGGGCTGAGTTTCCATTGTTTGAGCGGATCATGGATCCGCATCAGGAAGCGGAGCTGCTGCTCCTCGTCCGTGATCGAGAACCAGTATTTGATCAAGCGGATCCCCGAGCGCACCAGCATTCGCTCGAACTCCGGGACATCCTGAAAGAACTGCTCGACTTGGTCGGGGGTCGCGAAACCCATACCCGCTCGACGCCGGAGCGGTTGTACCAGGAGCGATCGAACAACACGATCTCGCCGCCGGAGGGCAGGTGGGGGACGTAGCGCTGGAAGTACCACTGGGTCTTCTCCTGCTCGGTCGGCTTCTGCAGGGCGACCACCCGGACGACGCGCGGATTGAGGCGCTGGGTGATGCGTTTGATGACGCCGCCCTTGCCCGCGGAATCGCGACCCTCGAAGATCACGACGACCTTCTCGCCGGTGTGCTCGACCCAGTTGTGGAGCTTGATGAGCTCTGCCTGCAGCTCCAGCAGCGAACGAAAATAGGTCGCTCGATCAAGGGCTGCGGGGTGCTTACGCTTGTAGATCCTGCGGATCTCGTCGGAGAGCGCCGGCTCGGAGATCTCGAGCTCGTAGTCTTCGTCCAGGGTATCCGCAAGCTCGGCCGCCATCCAATCCATGGCTTCGGGATTCGTTTCGTCGATGGGCATCTTAGTCTCTCCGTCCCCGGCAAAGGGTGAAGAGTAAATCAGATGGATATGACCCCGTGATGAATCCGGTGACGGCTTTTCGGCGACGCGCCGGCAGGCGCGCGGCTCCCGCCTAGTCGATGAGGGGTCGGAAGGGATCTGCAGGCGCGAGGAGACAGATCGGCGGGAGCCGAAGCGATCGGTTCTCTCACGCCTCCGGGTCAGGGCTCGATCAGATAGATCTCGATCCGACGGTTGCGCTCGCGCGCCGCGATGGTGCGATTGTCGGTGAGGGGACGGAGTCCGCCGTGGCCCTCGGCCTGAATGCGGCCCGGATCGACGCCCATGTCGGACAGCGCCTCCCGAACCAACTGCGCTCGGGCTTGGGACAGCGCTTGGTTCCGCGCCTGTCTCCCTTTGTTGTCGGTGTGTCCCTCGATCCGCGCCTGCATGTGCGGGTAGCGCGTGAGCAACTCGGCGATCTGTTGGAAGACGTCCGGTTTCACGGAGGCGAGCTTGGCTTGGCCAACCTCGAATCCGAGCTCCGACTCGCCCAGCATCACCCGATGACCCTGTTCGGTCGGAAGCGCACCGAGACGCGTGAGCGCCTCGTCCAATCCCGCGCGATCGACCGCGTGCGGGACTGCGACGGGTGCGGGCGTCGCAGCTGCCGAAGAAGGCTCCTCCTGCTTGACGAGATCCGCCTGCCGGGCAAGGACCGCATCGATCCGCCCGCGGTGCTCGTTCAGGCTCGCGATCTCTGCTTCGAGCCGCTGGATTTTGCTCTGCACTTCGCTCAGTCGGGTATCAACCTCCGCCGCGGCCCGATCCGCCTGCTCGTCGATCACCGATGGAGGCGGCTTGAGCGGGTCGGCCGCGGGGATCTCGGCGATCTCCTCGGTCTTGTCGGGCGGCGCGGGGACGGCCGCGGTCTCGGTTCCTCGGCCGAAATGCAGCAGGAGACCCGCAGACGCTGCGAGGCCGAGCGCGATGGCGGCGAGGATCGGTACGGATCGCCTCGATCGCCTTGAGGGGGTTTTATCGGACATGCTGGCTCCTCGGGCGGTGCGTCGGTTCGCAAACGCGGCAGATGGTGCGGCTTGAGTCGCTTGGGCTTGGGCCTGTTGTCCGCGCAGGGTACCAAATTCCCGAAGGGAATCGTGCCCGGTGCCTTCACCCGCGCCGGGCGCGATGTCGGTCGACCCGATGTTCCGTGCCGCGGTGCGAGGACCGGGGCAGGGCAAGGTCCGGCAGCGCGCGTGGTGACTCGGGCGGATGATGGATACACTATGCGGCCGGCAGGCGAGGGCGCGACGCTGTCGAGGTCCCGCGGCGCTGCACACGCGGGCTTTTCACGTGGCTTCCGCCTACTCGGAGACAACTCATCCCATGACGCATGACGTCGTTCTGTTGGCCGCTCACGGCGCCCGCGATCCCGGCAGCGAAGGCAACCAGGAGGTCGAGGCGTTCGCCGCCGCCTGGGCCGAGCGCCATCCCGAGCTGAAGGTGCTGGTGTGCTGGATCGAACATGCCCCGGTTCTGCTGGAGGATGGCCTGGATCAAGCGGCGACCTTGACCGACGGCGGCGGGCGCGTGCTCGTGCTGCCGCTGATCCTGAATGCCGCCGGTCATGTGAAGGGGGACATCCCGCAGGCCCTCGCCGCCGCCCGTGACCGACACCCGAGCGTGGAGTTTCGCTGCGCCCGGCATCTGGGCACCACGGATCATCTGCTCAAGGCGCTGCGCCTGCGTTTGCACCAGGCGATGGTCGAGCTGCACATGCCGGATCCGCACACCACCGGAGTGGTCCTCCTGGCGCGCGGTGCCTCCGACATCGAATCCACCGGCGAGGTGGCGAAGATGGCGCACTGGCTCTACGAGACCACCGACCACGAGCTGGTCATGCCTGCCTTCACCGGCATCTGCTTCCCGCGTCTGGAGCAGGTGGTCCAGCGTCTGGATCGGCTGGGCATGAGCCAGATCGTCGTCCTGCCGTACTACCTCTTCACCGGCCGGCTCATCAAACGCATCGGGGAGCAGGTGGCGCGTCTGCGCACTCAGTACCCGACCCGGATCATCGCACGCGCGGGTTATATCGGCGCCCACGAGCACTTGATGGCGCTCCTGGATCAGCGGCTCCTCGAATGCCGGGACGGTATCGCGCTGCTGCCCTGCGACGGTTGCGCCCATGCACCGGCGGCGGATCATGACCACCAGCACTGAGGCGGACGGCGGCGCGCTGCTGACCGCAAGCGGCGCACGCATCGAGCAAACCTCGTTTGCGACGATCGATGCCGAAGCGGCCCCGCATGCCTACGATCCGGACCAATGGACGCTGGTGCGGCGTCTGATCCATGCCAGCGGGGACTTCGACTTCAACGGACTGACCCGCTTTCATCCTTGTGCCATCGCCGCCGGGGTCGCCGCCATGCGCGCCGGGTTCCCGATCCTCTGCGATGTCGAGATGGTCCGGGCCGGACTGTCGCGCACCCGCATGGCCGAATTCGGCCTGGCGGCGCATCAGCTCATCGACCGGCCCGAGGTGATCGCCGCAGCGCGCGTACAGGGCACTACGCGCGCGGTGCAGGCGATCCGGCTGGCTCGCCGCGAGGGACTCGTCGACGGCGCCGTCGTGGGCATCGGCAATGCGCCGACGGCACTCCTGGAGCTGATCAGGCTGATCCGCGAGGAGGGCGTCCGACCGGCCCTGATTCTCGGGATGCCGGTGGGTTTCGTCTCGGCTGCCGAATCCAAGGCGGTCCTGGCCGAGCTCGATGCCGTGCCCTGGATCCTGGTCTCGGGCCGCAAGGGAGGATCGACCCTGGTGGTGGCGGCCCTGCATGCCTTGATGATCCTGGCCGCGCATCCGCGCTAGTGGAGCGATGCAGAGATTCCGAGACCGTCCGCGATCGTTGTCGTTGTCGTATCGATGGACGATTACGACAACGACAACGAATGGTCTCGACACATCCGCCGCGCTGCACTAGACATCAAGCGATGCCCGACGCGCCGGCACAGCCCTCGCCGCAACCGCAAGCCGCCGACCCGCCGGACGGGGCGACTGCTCAAC
>NZ_LN848257.1:630432-632837 GCF_001499735.1 Thiocapsa sp. KS1
CCACCGAGGCCGGCCCGTCCGCGCGCTTCCATCGCGCGCTGGTTGAAGCCGCGGCGCATGCACTGGCGACGGGTCTGGCCGCCGGGACGCTGCTCGAGGTCATCGCCTTCTCGCCCGAGGGCGAGCTCTTGGCGCGCACGGCGGAGACCGTGGGTGGCTGAGCCGCAGACGGGTGCCGAGTCGGGTCGAGGGTCAGCCGAGCCGACGTCGCTCTGCTGGCTGATCGGCGTGCTGGACGACGGCCCGGCGGGCTTGAGTACCGAGGCGCGGGAGGCTCTCGGTCGCGCCCGCCGGGTCATCGGCGGTGCGCGCCTGCTGGCACTGTGCGAATCGCTGCTCGATCCCGCGGCGGAGCGGCTGGATCTCACCGGGCAGATCGATCGCGTCCCGGTCTGGGTGACCGAATCCTTGAACGCCGATGTCCCCGTCGCCGTGCTCGCGACCGGTGATCCACTCTGCTTCGGCATCGGCGGGCTGCTGGCCGCTCGGCTGCCGGCGGGGCGGCTGCGTGTGCTGCCCAATCCGAGCACCCTGCAGCTCGCCTGCGCGCGATTCCTCTTGCCCTGGCAGGGTGCGCGTTGGGTCTCGGTCCATCATCGCGACAGCGGGGACTGGGTCTGCGGGAGCACGCCGGGCCACGGACTCTATGCCTTGGCGCAGGCGCTTAGTGGTGCAACTCAGGCCGGGTCGGGCGATCTGATCGGCGTGCTCACCAGTCCGGCCAACGGTCCGGATCGGATCTGCCGGCTGCTCCTCGCCGAAGGGCTCGACGACGCCTTCGATCTCTATATAGCCGAGCGCCTGTTGCAGCCCGACGAGCGACTGGTCTCGGGCCTTTCCGTCGCCGATCTTGCGAGCGCGCGTTTTGCCGAGCCCAATGTCGTCCTGCTGCGCCGCCGCGTCCCCGCCCCGGCGCTCCCGGTCTTCGGGCTGCCGGACGCATTCTTCGACCAACGCGCACCGGATCGTGGTCTCATCACCAAGCGCGAGGTCCGCGCCGTCGCGCTCGCCCTGCTGGAGCTCGCGCCGACCGACCGGGTGTGGGATATCGGCGCCGGCTCAGGCAGCCTCGGCCTGGAGGCTGCACGGCTCTGTCCGCACGGCCATGTCCATGCCATCGAGAAGAACGCCGCAGACCTTGCCCTGATCGAGACCAATCGGCGTCGCCTGGGCGTCGCCAACTACAGCGTACGCGCCGGCCTGGCCCCGCTGGACTGTACCGACTGGCCCGACCCGGACGCGGTCTTCGTCGGCGGCAGCGGCGGCCGACTGACCGAGATCCTGCACGACGCGCTGCGGCGGCTGCGTCCGGGCGGGCGACTGGTCTTGTCGTTCGTGCTCTTGGAGAACCTGTCCACGGCCATGGACCTGCTCGGCCGTTGCGGTGCGGACTGGTCGATCACGCAGATTCAGGCCGCCCGCAGTCGGCCCCTGGTCGGTGGACACCGACTCCAGCCCGAAAACCCGGTCTGGTTGATTCAGGTCCGGGCCGATCCGGGTTCAACCCCGCTCACGTCTTGACCCGCACCTCACCATCGGATGACCATGACGGACGTATCGCAACAGCCCGGAACAATCCTCCCCAAGGGCCAGCTCATCGGCGCCTCGCTCGGCCCGGGCGACCCCGGACTCATCACGCGCGCCGCCTGGTCGGCGCTCGTCTCCGATGCCTGCTGGGCCTGGCCGACCGACCGCAACGGATCGAGCTATGCGCTGGCGATCGCCGAGCGCGCGGGCCTGATCGCGCCCGCGCAGGGGCTGGCCCTGCACTTCCCCATGACGCGGGATCCGGGCGAGCTGGCCCGCGCCTGGTCGATCGCGGCCGGGCAGGTGGCCGAGCGCTTGGCGACGGGGAGCGATGTGGTCTTCCTGGTCGAAGGGGATGCATCCACCTATTCCACCTTCGGCCATCTGGCCCGCGCCGTCCGTGCCCGTGACCCGCGGATCCAGGTTCGGGTCATCCCGGGCGTGTCATCCTTCAATGCAGCCGCCGCAACCGCGGGTCAGGCCCTGGCGGACGGCGAGGAGCCGCTTGCCGTCTTCTCCGCACCCGAGGCGATGCGCGATCTGGACGGGCTGCTCGCGCACTTCGATGCACTCGTTCTGCTCAAGGTGCGGCCGGTGCTGGACGCCTTGATCGACGCGCTGGCCGAGCGCGGTCTGCTGGACGCGGCGGTCTTCATCGAGCGGGTCGGCACGCCGGACGAGCGCCTGGTCCGCGACCTCGCGGCACTGCGGGGCGAGCCGGTCCATTACCTGTCCATGGTGCTGATCCGGCGCGATCGGGGCCGCGGTCTGGGCCAATCGCCGGTTCTCGCACCGGTGACGCCGGGATCCGGCCACCCGGCGCGGCAACCATGATCGAGGTCGCGCTCGGAATCGGCTGCGATCGGGGGGCCTTGGCG
>NZ_LN848257.1:632937-643475 GCF_001499735.1 Thiocapsa sp. KS1
AGCATCGACCGCAAGGGCGACGAGCCCGCCATCCTGGCCCTCGCCGCCGCCCTGGGTGCCCCCGTCAGACTCTACACGGCCGACGCGCTGTCGCGCGTGGCCGTGCCCAACCCGTCGCAGACGGTGCAGCGGGTCATGGGGACCCCGTCCGTCTCCGAGGCCGCCGCGCTCCTGGCTAGCGGCGGACGCAGCCTGCTGATTCCCAAGTGTCCCTACCGCGGTGCGGACGGCAAGAATGCCACGATCGCCCTCGCATCGATCGGCGATCCTCCGGGTGACGCATGTTAAGCTTTTGCCCGACGTGCGTCGGGCTGTCGGTCGGGCGTTGACCATGGTGCACATGTACAAGGGAGATCGGCGTGAGTAGATATGCAGGAGACGGGCAGCGCATCTATGTGGCCGGGCATCGCGGCATGGTGGGTGCCGCGATCCTGCGCCGGCTGGCGGGCGCAGGCGTCGGGGAGATCCTGACGCGGACCCATCGCGAGCTGGATCTGACCGACACGCGGGCGGTCGAGCGCTTCTTCGCCGAGACCCGCCCGTCACAGGTCTATCTGGCTGCGGCCAAGGTCGGCGGGATCCAGGCGAACGACCGTTTCCCGGCCGAGTTCATCCACCAAAATCTGATGATCGAGGCCAATATTATCCATGCCGCCTGGCTGCACGGCGTCGAGCGCCTGCTGTTTTTGGGCAGCTCCTGCATCTATCCGCGGCTGGCTCCGCAGCCGATCACCGAGGAGGCGCTGTTGACCGGGACGCTCGAGCCGACCAACGAGCCTTATGCGATCGCCAAGATCGCCGGGATCAAGCTGTGCGAGTCCTACAACCGCCAGTACGGGACTGATTTCCGCAGCCTGATGCCGACCAATCTCTACGGGCCGGGGGACAACTTCGACCTCGAGAACAGCCACGTCATCCCGGCCTTGCTCCGCAAGTTTCACGCGGCGAAGAGCGAAGGCGCGCCGGCCGTCACAGTCTGGGGTACAGGGACACCGCGTCGGGAGTTTCTGCATGTCGACGACCTGGCCGATGCATGCGTGCATCTGATGGGCCTCGGGGTCGAGACCTATCGGGCGCACACCCGGCCGATGTGCTCCCACGTCAACGCCGGGACGGGCGAGGATGTCAGCATCCGCGAGCTGGCAGAGACCATCGGGGACGTGGTCGGTTTCAAGGGCGAGATCCGCTTCGACGTCGACAAGCCCGACGGCACGCCGCGCAAGCTGCTGGACGTGAGCCGTCTCGCGGCCCTCGGCTGGACCGCTCGGACCGGGCTTCGCGAGGGGTTGGCGCAAACCTACGCCTGGTTTCTCGAACACCGGGACATGCTCAGGACATGAGCGGTCGGCCCGCATCGAAACGGCGGCGAAACGGCAGCCCAAACCATTGCATATCGACATCGGGGTAAGGACATGACCACCAAGAAGGCGCTGATCACCGGGATCACAGGACAGGACGGGGCCTACCTGGCCGAGCTGCTGCTCTCCAAGGGCTACGAGGTCCACGGGATCAAACGCCGCACCTCGCTCTTCAACACCGACCGCATCGATCATCTCTACCAAGACCCGCAGCAGAGCGACCGGCGCTTCATCCTGCATCACGGCGACATGACCGACTCCTCGAGCCTGATCCGCATCATGCAGCAGGTTCAGCCCGACGAGCTCTACAACCTCGCGGCACAGAGCCATGTCGCGGTCTCTTTCGAGGAACCCGAGTACACCGCCGACTCCGACGGCCTCGGAACCCTGCGTCTGCTCGAGGCGATCCGCATCCTGGGTCTCGAGCGCAAGACCCGCTTTTATCAGGCGTCGACATCCGAGCTGTACGGCAAGGTGCAGGAGGTGCCGCAGAGCGAGACCACGCCCTTCTATCCGCGCTCGCCCTATGCGGTCGCCAAGCTCTACGCCTATTGGATCACGGTCAACTATCGCGAGGCCTACGGCATCTACGCCTGCAACGGGATCCTCTTCAACCACGAGAGCCCGCGGCGCGGCGAGACCTTCGTCACCCGCAAGATCACCCGAGGGCTCGCCCGCATCAAGCTTGGTTTGCAGGAGCGGATCTATCTCGGGAACCTGGATGCGCGGCGCGACTGGGGCCACGCGAAGGACTATGTGCGCATGCAGTGGATGATGCTCCAGCAGGAGGCGCCGGAGGACTTCGTGATCGCGACCGGTCACCAGTACTCGGTGCGCGATTTCGTCGACGCGGCGGCGCGCGAGGTCGGCATCGCGATTCGATGGGAGGGCGTCGGCGAGCTCGAGAAAGGGTTCAACGAGGCCACCGGCGCCTGCATCGTCGCCGTAGATCCGCGTTATTTCCGTCCGACCGAGGTCGAGACCCTGCTCGGCGACGCGACCAAAGCGCGCGAGCGACTGGGTTGGTCGCCCGAGATCGGCTTCGAGGAGCTGGTCGGCGAGATGATGCGCGAGGACCTCAAGGAGGCCGAGAAGGATGCCTTGTGTCGGCGCGAGGGGTTCAGTGTGGCCGAGCGGCGGGAGTGAGCCGGATACGCCGTCTCAGTCCTCCAGGTTGCGCGGCCAAGGCGGAACCCGCCAATCCAGGCTCAGCGCCAAGAGGCGCAACCCGGTCGTGGTGCCGGCACCCGCCAGCAGGGACAGCCAGGGCTCGGCGCCGAGGGCGTCGACGCCGATGAAGATCCAGCAGCCGACGAAGGCACAGAGCGCATAAGGACGATGATCCTGGAACACGACCGGGATCTCGTTGCAGAGCACATCGCGCAGCACCCCGCCGAAGACCCCGGTCACGACCCCCATCATCACCACGACGATGAGCGGCATCGCCGCCGCCATCGCCAGCGCGGCGCCCGAGACGGCGAACAGTCCGAGCCCGAGCGCATCAGTGACATTCATGACCCGGTCCGCCCAGCGATGTCGCATCAAGCCGAGCAAGGGCGAGCCGATCAAGGTCAGGACCAAGACCAGCCAGACATACTCCTGATGCTGCACCCAGAAGAGCGGGCGGCGGTCGAGCAGTACGTCACGTAGCGTCCCGCCGCCGAACGCCGTGACGAAGGCGACCGTGAAGACCCCGACGATATCCATCCGCCGACGCGCGGCCTCGATCAGGCCGGACACGGCAAAAGCGATAATGGCGCCGATTTCGATGATGGTGAGCATGGGCCTCTATTGCCGCACGGCGACTCGCGATGCCCGCTAAGGTCCAGGCACGAGCGGGTACAATTGCGTCGGGATCCTTCCTTGAGGTCCGGCGCCTCCTTCATCCATTGTGCTATGGTCACAACACATCATCTGCATCGGTCGGGAGTTGCAGGCATGGCCACCATCACCTTAGCGTTCCGCGACGCTTCCGGAGAAGCGGAGCTGATGACAAAGAAAGACCTGCAGATCGAGCTTGCGCCCATCCGGTCGGACATCAGCCTCATCAAGTGGATGATGGGCATCCTGCTCGGTGGCGTGATGGCCATTTTGCTCAAGTCATTTTTCCCTGCGTAGCCAACACCGACCCCTATTCGGCGATGTAGCGCTGCATGGCATCGCACCGTAGGTTGTGCTGACGCTAGGAAGCACAACAACCGCGGGCGGTTGGTTGTGCCTCGCACGGCGCGGCTCACCGAATGTTGCAGGTCATCCGAGCCGCGATAAATCCCGCACGGCGCCGTGGGCGGCGCTGGTCGTCAACAAGGCGTACGCCTTGAGTGCGGTCGAGACTTGACGCTGGCGGTCGAGCGGTTTCCAAGCCGCAGCACCCCGTGCCTCCATCGCGGCCCGGCGGGCGGCGAGGGTGTGCTCGTCCACGGCGAGATGAATCCGCCGGCTCGCGATCTCGATCTCGATCCTGTCGCCTTCCTCCACGAGTGCGATCAAGCCGCCGTCGGCCGCCTCGGGCGAGACGTGGCCGATCGAGAGCCCCGAGGTGCCGCCCGAGAAGCGCCCGTCCGTGATGAGTGCGCAGTGTTTGCCGAGCCCCTTCGATTTGAGATAGCTGGTCGGGTAGAGCATCTCCTGCATGCCGGGTCCGCCCTTGGGTCCTTCGTAGCGGATCACGACCACGTCGCCTGCCTTGACTTGATCGGTGAGGATTGCGGTCACCGCATCCTCCTGGCTTTCGAAGACCCGCGCCGATCCGTTGAAGGTGAGGATGGATGCGTCGACCCCCGCGGTCTTCACGATGCAGCCGTCCTCGGCCAGATTGCCGAAGAGCACCGCGAGGCCACCATCGCGGCTATAAGCGTGCTCGAGGTCACGGATACAGCCCTCTGCGCGATCCAGGTCCAGATCCGGCCAGAGCTGCGATTGGCTGAAGGCCACCTGCGTCGGGATGCCGCCCGGCGCAGCCAGATAGCGACGCCGTGCCTCCTCATCCTGCGTGTAGCGCACGTCCCAGCGCGCGAGTGCCTCGCCGACTGTTGCGCTGTGCACGGTCGGCAGATCGCGATGGATGAGCCCGGCCCGGTCCAGCTCGGCCAGGATGCCGATCACGCCACCGGCGCGATGCACATCCTCCATATGATATTTCTGGGTCGAAGGTGCGACCTTGCAGAGGTTGGGCACGCGACGGCTCAGCCGATCGATGTCCTCCATGCTGAAGGGCACGCCGCCTTCGTAGGCCGCCGCCAGCAGATGCAGCACGGTGTTGGTGGATCCGCCCATGGCGATGTCCAGGCTCATGGCGTTCTCGAACGCCTCGAAGGTCGCGATCGAGCGGGGCAGCGCGCTCGCGTCGTCCTGCTCGTACCAGCGCCGCGCGAGCGAGACGATCAGCCGGCCGGCCTCCAGGAAGAGATCTTTTCGCGCGGAGTGGGTGGCGAGCAGCGAGCCGTTGCCGGGCAGGCTGAGCCCCAGCGCTTCGGTCAGGCAGTTCATGGAGTTGGCGGTGAACATGCCGGAGCAGGAGCCGCAGGTCGGACAAGCCGAGCGCTCGAGCTCGGCGACCGACGCGTCGCTCTGTTTCTCGTCACCCGCGGCGACCATGGCATCGACCAGGTCCAGATGCAGCTCTTCGCCGTTGCGCACCACCTTGCCGGCTTCCATTGGCCCGCCCGAGACGAAGACCGCCGGGATGTTCAGGCGCAGCGCGGCCATCAGCATACCGGGCGTGATCTTGTCGCAGTTGGAGATGCAGACCAGGGCGTCCGCGCAGTGGGCGTTCGCCATGTACTCGACCGAGTCCGCGATCACCTCGCGCGAGGGCAGGGAATAGAGCATGCCGCCGTGACCCATGGCGATACCGTCGTCGACCGCGATGGTGTTGAACTCCTTTGCCACGCCACCCGCGGCCTCGATCTCCCGCGCGACCAGTTGGCCCAGATCCTTCAGGTGGACATGGCCCGGGACGAACTGGGTGAAGGAGTTGACGACGGCGATGATCGGCTTGTCGAAATCCCCGTCCGTCATGCCGGTGGCGCGCCAGAGCGCGCGTGCGCCGGCCATGTTGCGGCCATGGGTGGTGGTGCGGGATCGGTACTGGGGCATGTGAGGCTACCTGGCGGGAGGATCGGATCCCGCCAAGTATACCCGGCTGAAACGCGCCCGGTAGGGCATGGCGGTTTCGGAGCTCGGGTTTGGCGGCGTGCGACAAACAACCTCGGCAGGGGCGCGTTTCAGAAATTTGAAATCATATCTTGAACAGCGTCCGCGCCGAGATCGCGGGAGAATGCGAGCTGGAGACCTGCTCCAACCCGCACCTGGGGCACGGAGACGCGGTTCAACAACACTCCGTCTCGAGCACGTCGAGCTCGGCGATCAGCTCGGGCGCGTCGAGGCGATCGAGAAGGTCGCGGATGTCGTTGAGATGACAGTGGATGTGGTAGAGCTCGTCGTGCGCCGGCCCTTTCTCGCCATCGAGCTTGGCCGCGAGGTAAGTCCAGAAGGGGTCTTTGCGGTCGGGGTCGAGCATCAGGTCGCGCAGCCCGGAGACGAAACGCTGCGCCCTTGCGTCGCAGTCGAGTCCGAGGAAAGAGATATAGCGGTCACTGAAGACAGGTGCGTTTTCGGCGGTCATCGTGGCTCGGGAAGCGGTTGATCGGGGATGTTGCGAACATGCTAGCGCATCCGGCGCGGGACGAGAAACAGCCAGCGATGCCGACGCGATGCCCGTAGGTCGGATTAGCGCAGCGTAATCCGACAGCCGCCCGCGCAGCTGTCCGCCGAACGTCGGGTTACGGCGTGCACCGATCTCGGCAGACACCCTTGGAAGGTCGTACGGGCGCACCTAACCCGACTACGATCCGGCATCGGCGCCCCGGCACCTCGGCGTATAATCGAGCGACATTTTTGGATTCATAACGGCGCGGGGCGGGCTCCTGCCGAACAGCCCTGCCGACGACGGCCGTCCACCATCGACAATTCCAAGGCGGGAGATGTAACCATGACCGGAGAGACCCTGGCAGCAGCCGAGCATAAGGGCGATCGAAAGGGGCGGCTGATCCCTCTCGGCGAGGCCGTCGACGCGCCCCGCTCGCAGTTCACGAGTGCAAACGGCTGGCGGATCGCCTACTACGCCGATACCTCCGTCGGCGGGCGCCCGCTGGTGCTGGTCCACAGCATCAACGCCGCGCCGAGCAGCTACGAGGTGAAACCGCTGTTCGAGCACTATCGCTCGCAGCGTCCCGTCTACAGCCTCGACCTTCCGGGATTCGGCCACTCCGAGCGTCGTCCCGCGGGCTATACACCGGAGCTCTTTGCCGACGTGCTCGCGCAGTTTCTGGAGCAGGTCGTCGGGCAGCCCGCCGATGTCGTCGCCTTGTCGCTGAGTGCCGAATTCGCGGCACGCGCGATCGGCTCCAAGCCCGGCTGCGTCGCCTCCCTGGCGCTCATCGCGCCGACCGGATTCAGTCAACGCGTGCCGCCGGGGCCGGGTTTCGGCCGCATCGTCCACACGATCCTGAAGACCCCCGGACTGAGTCAAGCCCTCTTCGATCTCGTCGCATCCAAGCGCAGCATCCGCCATTACCTCGGACAATCCTTCGTCGGCGAGCCGACGCAGGAGATCCTCGACTACGCCTACGCTACATCGCATCAGCCGGGAGCGCGACACGCCCCGCTGGTCTTTCTCTCGATGCAGCTCTTCACGCCCGAAGCGGTCGATCGGCTCTATGCCAAGCTCACGGACCTACCCGTGCTGGCCATCGCCGACCGCGACCCCTACATCGACTTCGAGCGTCTCGACGACTTCGTCGCACGTCACCCGAATTGGTCCCGGCAACGGTTGGCGCCGAACATGGGCCTACCTCAGTGGGAGCGGTTGCCCGAAACCGTTGCGGCCCTAGACGCCTTCTGGGCGAAGTCGGCCGAATAGGGCCGTTTTGCATCGGAGACGACCTTTACCCGTCGTCTCCAGCCAACCAATGGCCGGGATTCGGTAGGCCTGTAGGGGTGAATTCATTCGCCCGATCGCCCCGGCAATGACACTTCCCTTGGCCGCCCCGCCAACGGCAACCTGCCCCAAGACCACACACATCCTGTACACTTCGCGTCGAACCGACCGACCACGGACGACGTACCCATGCACACGGACCCCCTGTTCTATCGCCTCTTCCAGGAACGCCCGGAATTGGCCTTCGACCTCGCCGGTTTAACCCTGCCCGAGGCATCGGCCTACCGCATGAAAGCCGTCGAGGTGAAACAGACCGCCTTTCGGCTCGACGGCGTCTTGCTCCCCCCGCCGGAGCGCGCCGATGCCCCGCTGATCTTCGCCGAGGCCCAGTTCCAAGGCCGCCCGACCTTCTATGCGCGCTGGCTGGCGTCGATCTTCCTATATCTCTACCGCCAGCGCGTCGCCCGTCCCTGGTTGGCGGTCGTGGTCTTCCCGGACCGCCCCGCCGACACCGGAATCATCACACCGTACGAGGGTCTTATCGGCTGCGGGATGCTGCGGCGCGTCTATCTGAGCGATCTGCTCGGCGCCGAGCACCTCGGCTTCAACGCTCGACTCGCCCGCTTGATCATCCTGGACCAAGCGTAAGCCTCCGCCGAGGCGCGCGCCTTGGCGGCGGAACGCGAGAGCACGGCCGATCCGCTGGAAACCCTGGATCTGATCGAGACAATTCTGGTGTATAAATTCCCCGAACTGACCCGCGAGGAGATCCGCGCCATGCTGCACTTGCCCGTCACCGATGTGAAAAAGACCCGGTCGTACCAAGAGGCTTACGGCGAAGGCCGAGAGGAAGGTCGAGAGGAAGGCCAGCTCGAATTGGTTCTGCGCTTGCTCACCCGGCGCTGCGGTGCGCTGACGCCGCCGCAACTCGAAAAGATCCGCGCCATCGACAGCGAACAGCTCGGTGCGCTAGGCGATGCGCTGTTGGATTTTGGCTCGGTCGAGGATCTCGACGCCTGGTTGCGGGATCACTGATTGAGCAGCGATTCGGTGCTCTGCCGATCGGGAATCCGAAAGCGATGAGACCGCCGAGCGTGAGCGACGGAGAATCTCGGATCTGTCGGGATGGGCCGTCTAGTCCGGGATAATCAGGTTCCAAGTATCAACGTTGATTCTTGGCTCTTCGTTCCCGCCTCCGCCACCCGACTCCGTGTCGACTCCGAATTCCTCCAGCGCAACATCGTAGTGGATACCTCCGGCGCCCGTGGCTTCGACCGTTTTTCCGCGCAATTGTCCGAAAAGGTCACCGCTGCCAGAGACCGAGACATTCGACTTCGGCGCGTAGATGACTGCCGTCATGTCCGTATTACCCCTGAGTTGCACGCCGTCGCTGTTCCCCTTCTTGGAGGTGTCTTCGTATGAAGAGAACAAGGCGAAGGGAACTTTTCCGGATGAGTCAATCGGGTTTCTATCATTGACCGTGACGCTTCCCTGAAGGTCGAAACGACCGGTCAGTATGACAGTCAAGCTGCTGCCGGGGGCAATCGTAATCGAGGTATTGCCGCCGATATTCATGTCGCCGTCCACCATCAGCACGACATCACCGCCCGAGATCTCCAAGGTCCCGTTTTGACCGAGGTCGAAATCCGAGACCTTCAGGAATTGTGTCGTGTCTCCGAAAAGCTCAACCTCCTCCATCTTGCGGCTGCTGTCTTTTTTCCAGCTCTGTACATTCCAAGTTGGATCGTAATAACTGACACCGTTCGGCGTGAGCTTGACGTTCCGGTAGGTCCAAGGGCCGATATTCATGGTTCCACTCGAGAATTCCTTATCGAAGTCGGAGACCAAGTCGTCGATCCCGAGCGGATCACAGGGTGTCTGCGCGACGCCTGGATTGTTCGGATTCGTGCCGGCCTGAGCAGTGCCGCCGACATGGTCCGATGGCGGCTTATTTTTGTTGCCGCTGGTAATCTTTCCGCCTGCCTGTGCATTCCCCGTGACCTGCGCGCCCCAGTTTTTGAACGCGATATCTCCGTTTGCCGAGACATTTCCCCTAACCGCGGCGCTGCTTCCGAAATCGACATTTTCGGTTGTGGCGACATTCCCGTAGATGATGGATCCTCCGCCATCGAGTGATACCGTACCTGTTGCGTTGACGTTTCCGTAGATGGACGAAGACCCGGTGACCTTTACGTTTCCGGTTGAATTCACCGTTCCGTAAATCGGAGCATTTCCTGTCAGCTCGACAGACGCCGTTGGCGATGTTGTCAAGACATCGCCGCGTCGCCCCGGATTCTTCTTGTCGTATCCCGCAACACGTGAATCATAGCTATCGATCTGACCGCTTCCTTGTGTGGCGACGCCATCGCAGCCGATCACGCCGGCATCTCCGAAGGGGTGCATCTGGTTTGCCGAGGATCCGGCAGTTCGCGAAACGCGGATCCGAGCTTGAGTCTCGGCGAGAAGCGTTGCACCTTGCCGCGCCAGCCCTCTGACGGTGACGCTGACCACGTCCGGATTGGTCTGCCAGACGATATCTTCGGGGGAGATCCAATAATACCCGTACTGACCGAGATTATTCGGCGACGATTGATCCGGTGGAATGGAGTTCTGCCATTGATCTGACCCCCACCAACCCGCGTCTCCGTTGATGGCTTCATCGACGAACCGGCTGGCGCCAGCCTCCGCCGCCATCTGCGAGATCAGCTTGTTGTTCTGATTGGAGGTCATCATCTCCTGCATGCGGCTGCCTCGCATGGATGTGATTGCGAGTAGGCTGGCAACCGTGATCAGGATCAATCCGATGATGAGCGCCGCGCCACGTTCTGGCGGCCTTTTGCAGAACAAATTCATCGTGTAACTCCGGTTCGTGTTGACGCGACTGGGCGTTTGGCATCTTCGAATCGAGCTTTTTGGAGACGTTCAGCTTCCGCGGAGGTCCAAAATTATCTTATTCTTAAGAGCTGCAACGAAGGAAACAGGGCCGGCAGGCGTGAGAATCCCAATCTTTACGCTCCGGACAGAAGAGATGTCGTCGATCTCGGCACGCTCGACATAGTCCTCATCTGCAATCCAACCGCTCGGATCGTCGCTCTGTCCGTAAAGAACGGAAAATCCTTGTTGTGTATCCGATAATCCCGTGACGATGGTTTCGGTACGCTCACCGTTGTTGCAGCGTAGAGTCGTCCCGGATCGAGAAAAGGTGCTATTGCTCGATCCGGTTGTCTCCTCACCTAGAT
>NZ_LN848257.1:643575-679256 GCF_001499735.1 Thiocapsa sp. KS1
CCTAGACAATCCTTGATACCGGCACCGCCATCGAACGCGACGGTGAGCGTGCTGTTATCTCCGGTGATGCTGGCTCCCGAATTGATGGTCCTTGAAATCGTATAGGCGGCAAACCGAATCGCCTCCTGCGATGCTTCCAGATTGGCCTTGGTTCGGTAGGTCTCTTGGCTGGAAACGAAGACACTCAATGCGCCGCCGATGATGAACAGGCTGAGTGTCATCGCCACCAAAAGTTCGGTTAACGTAAAACCCGAGGTCGGGTGTGGGATCAACCCCGGTGTCTTGGCGTTGCTCTTCATGGATTGCATCCAGGCAAAGTCGGCAGGACCGCATGATGTTCAAATGAGGCAGTCTTGCCATCAACGTCGTCGTCGTCATCGTCGCTGCCGAGCTTTTCGGTCCATTCAATGTTGATGGTATATACTCCGTCGCTCTCGCTCAGCGGGCCTCCATCTTGCTGAATCCATCCCGGGAGAGGAGGCGGATCGCTCTCGATGATTGAGGTCTCCCAATCTTCGGCGATGGCATCGGCATTATCGGGTAAGGTACAGATTCCCGCCCAAAGCCGTTCGACCAGATCTCCTGCCAACACGGTAGCAACGCTGCGATGATAGCTCTCACTCGCATATTGCACGGATTTCAATTGGAGTGCAGCAATGGCGAGTAGACCGATCGAGACGATCACCATGGTGATCAGTGTTTCGATCAGCGTGACACCGGATTGACGAAGAGGAGGCGTCATGATCAGCATGGCTCTAATCTCCGCAAGCCGCCTTTTCCATCGAGATGGAGCCGCTTGATATAACTCGAATGCAGCGCGCTTCCTTGCTGCCGGATTGCGCGACCGCAAGCTGAACGGATGTCTTGACATTTCCGGCGCTCGCGTAAGTGATCGCAGCCGGTCCGGAGACCTCGACCGAGTCGGGCAAAGGGGGGAAGACCTGGATCAATCGCTCATCTTTCTCATCTTTGTCGCGCGACGCGTTGTCGTTCGGGTCGTGAAATAGGATCCAGCCAACGGACCAAGGCGTGTCTTTCGTGCATGTATCTTCGTCGGTGCTCGGACACAGGGTCATGCGTGTCGCATGGCGAACCGCCTCGCTACGGGCGAGCTGCAACCCCATCAGAAGGTCGTTGGTAGCCGCGCTCAGCTGGTTACGCGCCGAAAGCTCCCGAAACGACGGAACAGCCAGGGCGAGCAGGATGAACATGATCGCGAGACCGGCCATCAACTCGATCAACGTGAAACCGTGATGTCTGGGCAGGGTCATGGTCGATGTCGTCCACTACCAGCAATCATCTGCGTCTTTCGAGTCGCGGGAACCGGTGTGAGTGAGCATCAGGCTCTTGCAGCGTGAATACTTCTTTTGGTCGCCTGTCGCTTCGGCGGTCAGTTCATAGCCCTGACCATCTTCATCCGTATCGGCAGCGATCTCGTAGAATACGGTTTCCCCTTCACGGGGCGATTGCGTGAAAGCCGATTTCTCGAAGGTTTCCGCGTCGGGATAGGCGTTTGCAAGCGTATATTCCCGCTCCATCCACTGCGCCGCTTCCAGCAAGACCCCCTTTGCATCCGTCACCCGCGCCTTTCGAACGTGATCCACATAAGACGGGTAGGCGATCGTAGCAAGGATTGCGATGATCGCCACGACAATCAAAAGCTCGATGAGTGTGAAGCCTCGGGAGCGAGGCGATGGATCGATCACAGTGGGCTCCGGGGGCTAGGTGCGCGAGGACGCGAGGATGTTGGCGCAAGATATACGCCACGCTGCGCTTCTTTGTCGACTGTTCGAGCTGTCGTCGCGCGGCGGGCCGGTATCGAGCGCCGGATGTGTTCGCGCCGGTGAGTGGTCGAGCAGCGTCGGTGCGTCCGGAATCCAATCCGTGGAGCTTAGAATCATTCACGCCGGGATGCCGCGCATGACCGATATCCCGACGCAGTGGCGACAATCGGACCGACGAGCTCTGTGATCGATGCGTGTCCGATCACTAGACGCGCTCCGTTGGGCGCTCGGGACAAATTGGTCAGGATGAGACGTAACGCGCAGCCGGATGCCCGGCGGCGGGATGATCTCTGGTTTTCGATGCGCTCGCCGACTCCCGAGTCGAACCCAAGGCCGCTCAGTATGACCACTCGGCGCTGGCCTGCTGTGACCGACGACACCGTTTCGGCTTCGCGCGCGGGGCCATCTTTCTTTTTGATCTGTGCAGTCCCTCGCGGATGCCGGATTCATTCGTTGCCATACTTCGGGCTGAGAGTGGGGATCGCATCGGTCCCCGAAGACGATTCCCCGGCAGGGGAGACCCTCAATGCAGCGAGGTCCTCCTCGGCTGGCAGGTCCCGCGGCCATCGGCCGTCGGACGACGACCGAGCCGTGAGCGACGCCATGATCAGATCCGCACATCGACCGCCAACCGACGACCTCGGCAGCGAGCAGTTTCGGTCAGCGTTCTCTTCGCCGAAGGTTGCCGACACCGCACCCGTCGGTGGGCGGCACGCGCCCGGTGCGTCACGACCCATCAGCGCAAGGCACTGGATCGAGAGCAAGTGCGGGGGTCTCGATCCTGAGGTCTGTGCCCCGCTTGCATCCGAGCCACCGGGTCTTGGCGGTCGGAATCGGGCAGCCCGCAAGCGTGGTTTCACCCTGATCGAGTTGATGATCACGGTCGCCATCATCGGGATCCTGGCTGCGGTGGCTTATCCGAGCTACCAGGAGCATATCCGTAAGGCGAATCGTGCCGAGGCTCAGTCCTTTCTGATGGATCTGGCGCAGCGCCAGTACCGCTACCTCATGGATGCGCGCCAATTTGCGGCGACGCTGAGCGACTTGAACGCCACCGTGCCGGAGCGCGTGGAGCAGTTCTACGATCTCAGCATCACGCTTCCCTCGACCGCACCGCCAACCTTCATCCTGACCGCGAGACCCACCGGCATGCAGGTCCGCGACCTCGACGGCGCCGACTTGACAATCAATCAGGCCGGGGCGAAAGGGCCGAGTGGAAAATGGTAAGCTACCTGAGAAGCCAATTGGTTGGCCAACTGCCAAGCCAAGTGGGAGTTGCCCCATGAACACTCGAAAAGCCCAATATGTCGTGTCGCCGATCGGTCGTTGTGATCGTCCGTACCGGGGCTTTACGCTTCTCGAGCTGATGCTGGTGATCACGATCGCCGCCGTTTTGAGCGGTATCGGTATACCCTCCTTTACCCGTCTCATCGCCGATCAACGCATCATCGTGGCGGCAAGCGAATTCCAGATGGCCTTGTGGCGGACCCGCTCGGAGGCCATCAGGCTCAACCGCGCAGTCACCCTTACCCCCGCAGACGGTAAGCTCTGGGAGTCCGGCTGGGTCGCTTTGGATCCAACCATCGCGAACCATGAACTGATCCATCGCGATCCGCTCGAGGGCGTGATCGTCAGCAGCAGGGCCACAAGCCTTGTCTATCGTCCTTCCGGTCGGCTGGGAGGAACTGCACAGGCGTCCTTCGAGATCGCATCCAAGACAAGCAGTACACCCGAGAAGCGTTGTGTGCGCATTGATTTGAGCGGCCAGCCCATGATGCTGAAGCAAGGTTGCTCACCATGATCAAGCGCCTACCCTCGGGGTGTCGAGTATCCGGATTCACGCTCGTCGAGGTTCTGGTGACCGCGGTGATCATCGCGTTCGGCTTGCTCAGCCTTGCTGGCTTGCAGGCGAAGATGGTGGCGATGCAGATGGAGGCCTACCAACGCGCCCATGCTCTAGTGTTGGCCGAAGATATGGTGGCGCGGATCAACAGTCAGCGGATCGCCGCCATGGCGGGAGCCTACGCCGCAACCGGCGTGACTAGGACCGTTGGTACCGGCGACACGTTCGACCCTGCTGCTGACTGCAAGGATCAGCCCAGCGTGCCCGAGCAGGATCTGTGTGAATGGAGCTTTGCGCTTAAGGGTGCGGCGGTGACCGAAAGTGCAGAGGAGGGCGACGAGAGGTTTTTGGGCGCCATGCTCGGCGCCCGCGGTTGCGTGCAAAACATCACACGTCTGAATAAACCGACCACGTTCAGGGTCAGCGTGGCATGGCAGGGGCTGGGTGAAACCGTTGCGCCGAGCAACGAACTGACCTGCGGAAAAGGCAAGTACGACATAAACGGCGCCGACGTGCGGCGTCGCGTGCTCGCTTTGCAGACCACTCTGGCGGATCTCAACTGACACCATGTCGACCAACAGCTTCATGTCCAAGCGTGGATCCCGTGGCTTCACCATGATCGAGCTCATGATCGCCATGTTGATCGGTATCCTATTGCTTGGTCCGCTCGCCGTTATACTCGCCAACAACAGTCAGACGCGCTATGAGCTGGAAAACTCACTCGGACAGATCCAGAATGCCCGCTATGCCTTGCAGGTTTTAGGCGATGATCTCGGAAATGCAGGTTTCGGTGTTAGCGATAACATTACATTTGGTCCTGTTCTTACGAGCCTACCCGACTCATGTAACTCCACGGAAGATATCCTAGACGATGAGGTTTATCAGCAATTCCAGTTTCCGGTTCAGGGAATCGATAACCTCGCTGAACCACCCGAAGACTGTACGCATATGGATAATTTCCCCGTTTGTAATGATGTTGAAGGAGATGACGTCCTCCCGTGCAACGATCTTCTTGTCATTCGTCGCGCAAGCACATGCGCGGTCGGAGAACCCCAGTGCGACGATTTCGACGATGAAATTCCGCACATCCAGCATCGTGCTTGTGGATCCGGTCCTTCGGCGTTTTCAATTATTGACTCTGATGGGTCTGTCTTTACGGAGCGACTTCCTCCTTGTAGTGCCGAGACACCGATCCCCGCGCCGATCTACCGGCTCCAAAATCGCGTCTATTATATCGCCGCAAACAATGATCCCGGCGACGGGATTCCTACCCTGAAGCGAATCGATCTCGATGGTGGATCTGTCGCTTTGGCTGCGGGTATCGAGCATCTGCATTTCGAGTATGGCGTTGATACGAATGATGATGGCCAGCCCGAGAAGTATGCTCACGCGGGACTCCTGACAATCGACGAGTGGAAAGACGTTGTTGCGGTGAGAATTTACCTCGTTGCCCGTAATCTTCAAACCTCCGGCGGTCCCATCCACAATCGCAGCTATGATCTTGGTCAGGAGACGGTAGAGCCTTCTAATGGTGCCTTCAAACGCCAGGTGTACAGCACAACCGTTCGTCTGAACAATATCGCCGGGCCGCGGGAGTAGTGATCATGTATACGATGGATCATTATCCGAAGACACATCGTGTCCAAGCCGGCGCCGTGCTGGTGATCGCGCTTATCATGCTGCTGGTGTCGACGCTGATCGCGGTGGCGACCTTCGAGATGGGCAGCAATAATTTCTTGGTCGTAGCCAATCTCGAATCTCAACGCCAAGCGCAGAGGGTCGCAGAAGCCAAGTTGGAGGAGGCGATCAGCGACTGGGACACGTTTGAATCCAGCCTCATGACCCCTAACGTGGGAGTATTTTGGTGCCAAGGCCGCAAGAATCATGAGTGTGTCGATCTCAACGAAGATGCGATTGCCGACATCGAAATCTATCTCGGCGATCCGAACCCCTTCTGTACCCGGGTTGAGCCGATCAAGAACAACGATCTCAATCTAAATGACCCCGATGATCCCGACGCTCAAGGGTGCTTTATCGGAACGCCGCAATCAGGCGCCGTCGATGGGGCAGGCTCAGGAGGAATGTCGATGTGCTCCGATGCCGTCTGGGATATTCATATAAACGTCAAGGACTTGCCATGGTCGGACTCGAAGCCTTCACGTGTCACTGTTCGGCAAGGGGTCGGAGTGCGCGTATCGAACAACAGCATTCCGCCGGAATGCCGTTGAATCTGATCGAGGAGTAGGTCAATGTTCAAACGATTGCAATTCGTAAGCGTTTCAGCCGCGTCGGCGCTACTCATTCTGGCTGCGCCTCTCGGCCATAGCGAGGATATCGATATTTTTGTCGGTGGAACCGGGACAGCAACCTCCAAACCAAATGTGCTTTTCGTGCTCGACAATACATCGAACTGGAGCCGCAACGACCAGCATTGGCAGCCTCAGGGCACGACTCAGGGTCAGGCCGAAGTGCGGGCGATACGTAATGCGCTTTCGAATCTCACGAATAAGGTCAATGTCGGCCTGATGATGTATTCCACTGTCGGCGGTCAGAACGACAACGGATATGTTCGACATGCGCTCAGGCTCTTGGATTCAGGCGCGCAGACCGCTTTGACGGCCAAGCTGGATCGTATTTACGATCACATAAACAATTCCGACGAAAAACGCCAGGCCGGAGCTGAGTACGGTTATTTGTTTCAGGATGTCTATAACTATTTGTCTGGACGCCATTCGCTTGCAAGCGGTGACGGAACACCGCCGGAGCTAGCAGATTCGGATGGTTACGCTACGCTTTACTCGCAGTTTCGCTCTCCGTTGAGTGATGATGATCTCTGCGCCGATACCTATGTCGTTTTTATCGGAAACCCTCAGAGCAGTGGACCTGACACCGACGATTCGGCTAACTCGAGTGCGCTCCGTGAGCTTGTTGCGGCGGCAGGTGGAACAACCGACCGTTTGGCCGGGCAAGGAAGCGGAACGGCTCCGATCCCGATTCCCAAGTTCACGCTCAACCGGACCTCCGAAGATGTCGAGCTGGGTTATAGCCCTTGCTACAATAAACAGGCGACCTGTACTAAGACCGTGAGCACGGTAGGCAGCAATTGTCTCGAAGGTGGCTATACGGTCTGTACCTGTCTCCCATACGTCAAGACACCCAACGTATGCAGTAGCAAAAACGACAATCAGTATATGGTGCAGGGATCTGTCGTGACGGAGATTTTGCAGCCGACCGGCGAGTACGATATGACCAGCGGTGTCGACTGGAACCTGGACGATTGGGCCAAGTTCATGTATGTGAAGGGAGTGCCGGTTCCGGGAGCGACACAAGAGGGGTCGCGTGCCCGCGTGATTACCTACGCGATCGATGTCTTCAATAAAAAGCAGAATATGGAGCACACGGGATTGATGATGAGTACTGCCATGGCGGGCGGGGGTCGCTATTTCTTTGCACGGAATCAGGACTCGCTCGAGGGCATTCTCAATACAATCATCTCCGAGATCATCTCGGTCAACTCCACCTTTGCGTCCGCATCCCTGCCCATCAGTGCGACCAACCGCGCGCAGAACGAGAATCAGGTCTTTATCGGGATGTTTAGGCCTGCGCAATTCGCAGCACCGCGCTGGTTCGGGAATCTTAAGCGGTACCAACTGAAGTTCTTCGGCGGCGATCTCGACTTGGCGGACCGACTCGGTAACCAAGCTGTGAACAGGCTGTCGGGATTCGTAACCGAGTGTGCCTCGAGTTATTGGACGCAAGGTACGCAAGACTCCGATGACTACTGGTTCGATTTGGGTGTGTTGCCGGACCCTCGCAGTCTATGCGGTACCGCAACCCATCCCTATTCGGACGATCCGGACGGTCCGTTCGTCGAAAAAGGTGCAGCGGGTCAGGTTCTTCGCAATTCGGACATCGATGCGCGGAAAGTGTATACGCTATCGAGCGGGGCTTTGACGAACTTCACCGCACTGAACACGGGACTGGATGGAGATCTCGTGTCCTATACGCGGGGCAAGGACGTCGACAACATGGACGAAGACAGTGATCTCGACGAAGGACGACCCACTATCCATGGCGACATCGTGCACTCCCGGCCATTGCCCATCAATTATGGCTCATCGACCGGTGTCACCGTGTTCTACGGGACGAACGACGGAACACTGCGCGCTGTCAATGCTGCCGACGGCACGGAGCGCTGGGCCTTTATTGCTCCGGAGCATTTCGACAAGCTCGAACGACTGCGGAAAGATCTGCCGTTGGTGGCTTTTCCGGAGCAAAACCAAGCAGCCAATCCTTTACCGAAGGATTACTTTTTCGATGGCTCATTCGGACAGGTGATTCGTTACAACGATGAGGATCAGGTAAGCGCAGCTTGGATTTTTCCGACGATGCGTCGGGGCGGCCGCATGGTTTACGGCTTCGATGTGACCACGCCGGGTACGCCATCTCTGTTGTGGCGTAAGGGGTGTCCCAACCCGGTCGACGATACGGGTTGCACCGAGGGTTTAAGTGGCCTTGGACAAACCTGGTCCATCCCGAATGCGGGTTATGTCGATGGCAATGTGGATGGCGGCGGCCATCCCCTGCCTGTTTTGATCATGGGTGGTGGCTACGATGCGTGCGAGGATCACGAGGATTACGCGACCCTGTCGACAGCCTGCGGAACCGAGTCGAAAGGACGCGGGGTCTATGTCCTGGATGCCGCGAGCGGTGCCGTGCTCAAGACATTCGTGACCGACCGCGCCGTACCGGCCGACGTTAGTCTGGTTGACCTCGACGATGACAACATAATCGATGTCGCTTATGCGGTTGATACGGGTGGTAACCTCTACCGTATCAAGTTCGAGGCAGGCACGGTAAGTTCGAAGGTCAACGGGACGATACTCAAGATTGCGCAAACCCAGGGGGCAAACCGAAAGTTCCTTTATGGTCCTGCAGTAATGGCCTATAGAGATCACGTCTATCTGGCGTTCGGGTCTGGTAATCGCGAGCAGCCGCTCAGTACCGACTACCCCTATGCCTCGTCGGTCCAGGATCGTTTCTATATGTTTCTCGATCGGCCGCGTGAGGATCCAGCGACGGTTTCGGGCGGTACCTATCCCTTCAATCTCGACTCGACGACGACGATGCTCGACGTCACCGCGGATCCGGGTTGTAACGGTATGATCATCGGACCCGGAGTCGATCGGCGCGGGTGGTTCATGAATCTACCCAATCGCGGGGAGCAAACGGTGACCAACGCGCTCATCGTGGCGGGCATGGCGACCTTCAGCACCTCGCGGCCCGGTGGAACCGCTGTCGGTGGGGTCTGTGCCCGCCCGATCGGAATCGCGGCCGGCTACTGGGTCAATCTCTTCACCGGGTCGGGTGCGATCGGGGTGGAGGAAAAAACCTGCGGAGGTAGACGATCCAGCGAGCTGGCCGGCGGCGGTCTGCCGCCTGCGCCCGTACTCGCCACCGTGCCGGTAGACGGTAAGCCGACGACAGTCGTGATCGGCGCACCGCCGCGGGATGGCTCGATAGGCACGCCGATCAGCCCGCAAGAAGTCCAGCCGGCGATCAGCAACAGACGCTCGCGGCTCTTCTGGAGCAGCGACGTGGATCGCTGAGCACTCCGAAATGTAGGATGGGTAGAGCGCAGCGAAACCCATCCTTCAAACTCCGACACTGCCGGACAAGCAGATCCCAGCCAACCCCATCCCGCAGTCCTCACATTCGGACCGAGTCTCCCCGAACTCACCGCTGTGGAGGGGAGACTGACCGCACCCGTGGCCTCGGACATACGCAGGCGCACCCGCACGCGCAACCCGCCGCGCGCCGGCTCGACCGCTTGGGAGGCCGAGGCGCTGTTCCGGTGCACCGACTCGCGAAACCGGGCGACCTCGCGTTGGTCGAATTCGACCTGCGAGCGCAGACGCTCCGTCGAGTGCCGAAATCAACAGGCAGACCGCAGACGCCGTCAATCGATGGAGAGTCATGAGAGATGTGGTTCCTGCCCACATTGCTGCATCGGTTCCGGGTGACGGGGGACCTTCGCGGAAGGTCGAATCCGGTTCTCGCATCGAATCTTCTCCGGGGTTTGGAAGCCACGACTCCGTCGGCCGCGCAGCCGACGGCGGGACGACCGGATGGCGCTCGGTACCCGATCGGGCGCGGTCGGCTCCGAGCGCCCTGGTGTACAATCGCCGTCGACAAAAATGATGAAGAGACTTGCTGCACCCCGGAGGCGTCGACGCCGACCGGGCGAGGCGGGCGGAGGGACGCTTGATCCGACAGTCCGATAGCCCGACGCCGGGGTCCGGCGGTGGATTGCCGTACGAGAGTCGCTCGACGCCGAGCGACGCCTCCCGCTCTGGTCCGACCGCCGGGACGCGCCCGACCGGCAGCGCGCGGAGGAGGCGCCATGTCGGCCGGGAGGCTCGCCGCCGGTCGGTGCTCGGCTGGTTCACCGGGTTTCTCGCCGTCTTGGGTGCACCTCTGCAACTGCTCGCACTGGGTCTCTTCGGCGCGGGCGTCTTCGTGTCGATTCATGCCCCGGAGCTTCCGAGCGTCGAGAGTCTGCGTCAGGTCCAGTTCGAGGAGCCCCTGCGGGTCTTCAGCAGCGACGGCGGCCTGATCGCGGAGTTCGGCATCGAGCGCCGCCGCCCGGTCGCCTACGAGGACATCCCGCCCCTGGTGATCAACGCCTTTCTCGCGACCGAGGACGCCCGCTTCTTCGAGCATGGCGGGGTGGATGCGATCGGCATCGGTCGCGCACTGCTGAGCTTCGCCTCCACCGGCACCAAGGCCCAGGGCGGAAGCACCATCACTATGCAGGTGACCCGCAACTTCCTGCTCAGCTCGGAGAAGACCTTCCAACGCAAGCTCGCGGAGGTCTTGCTCACGCTCCAGGTGGAGCGGACCCTGACCAAGGATCAGATCCTCGATCTCTATCTGAATCAGATCTTCTTCGGCCACCGTGCCTACGGGATCTCGGCCGCCGCCGCGCTCTACTACGACAAGGAACTCGCGCAGCTCACGCCTGCCGAGGCGGCGATGCTGGCGGGCATCCCGAAGGCGCCCTCCAGCAATAATCCGGTCACCAATCCGGAACGTGCGCTGGAGAGGCGCAACTACATCTTGGCCCGCATGCTCGAGCTCGGTCAGATCGACAAGACCGAGTACGAGATCGCGGTCTTGACGCCCGACATGGCACGCCTGCATCGGCGCCAGCCGGATCTCGATGCGGGCTATGTCGCCGAGATGGCGCGCCGAGCCGTTGTCGAGTACTACGGCGAGGCGGCACTCAGTCAAGGCTATCGCGTGACCACGACGATCGATTCGCGCTTGCAGACCGCTGCGCAGGAGTCTCTGCGCCGGGCATTGCGCGATTACGACCGACGCCACGGCTATCGCGGCGCCGAGGCCAAGATCGATCTCGACGGGGCCACGGAGGCCGACATGGACGCCTATCTCGAGACCGTGACGACGCTACCCGAGTTGACCCCGGGTTTGGTCACGCGCGCCTCGGAAGGCGAGGCCGAGGTCTATCTTGCGGGTGGGCGCCGCGTCGAGCTGGGGTTGAAGCAGGTTGCCTGGGCGCAGGAGTTCCGCAACGCGAACTGGCGCGGTCCTCGGCCGCGCCGGGTCTCGGACGTCGTTGCGGTCGGGGATCTAGTGCGAATTCAGCAGGACGGCAAAGGCCGTTGGGAGCTGGCGCAGAATCCGCGCGTCTCGGGTGCACTGGTCTCGATTGCACCGCAGGACGGTGCGGTGCGCGCCCTGGTCGGGGGTTATTCCTTCAACGAAAGCAAGTTCAACCGGGCGGTCGACATGCGCCGTCAGCCCGGATCGAGCTTTAAGCCCTTCGTCTTCGCCGCGGCACTTCACGAGGGCTGGACACCGGCGAGTCTGATCAAGGACGAGGCGGTGAAGCTGACCGGCACGCAGGACTGGAACCCGCGCAACTCCGATCGCAAGGAGATGGGGCCGATCCGGATGCGGCGC
Source organism: Thiocapsa sp. KS1 (assembly GCF_001499735.1). GTDB lineage: Bacteria > Pseudomonadota > Gammaproteobacteria > Chromatiales > Chromatiaceae > Thiocapsa. Next base: position 655,189 of record NZ_LN848257.1, read on the forward strand.
GCCTTGGCGCTCTCGCGCAACCTCGCCGCCATCAACCTGCTCCAGAGTGTCGGTCTGGAGGATGCTCAAAACTACATCCGGGCGTTCGGATTCGACCTGGATGCCATGCCTTTGGGTCTATCCATGGCGCTGGGAACCGGCGAGATGTCGCCGATGAAGCTGGCCGAGGGCTATGCGGTCTTCGCCAACGGCGGCTTCCATGTCACGCCCTATTTCATTCAACGCATCGAGAGCGGGGATGGGCAGGTGGTGTTCGAGTCGAACGCCCCGAGGTTCTGCGCGGACTGCTGGTATCGCTTCGGCGATGACGCCGCACGGGTGCAGGGCACTCAGGCAAGCGCGTCCGCCCCGCGGGTGATCGATCCACGCATCGCCTATCAGATCACATCCTTGCTGCGCGAGGTTGTCGAAACCGGCACGGGAACGCGCGCCAATGAATTGAATCGAAAGGATATCGTCGGCAAGACGGGGACGACGAACGACGTGCGCGATTCCTGGTTCGCCGGCTACCAGGCCGACTTCGTCACCATTGCCTGGATGGGCTTCGACGATTTCGAGAAGCTGGGCCGCGGCGAGGAGGGCGGTCGGGCGGCCTTGGGGATGTGGGTGGATTTCATGGGTACCGCACTCGACGGGCACCCGGTCGCGCAGCTGGAGCCGCCGCCCGGCATGGTCCAGGTCCGCGTCGACCCGAACACCGGGAACGAGACAAAAGCCAAGAGCGGCATCCTCGAAATGGTCAACGAGGAATTCAGCAAGGCACTGCTGGGCCCCGAGCCGGTCAGGATCGCGGGTCCGACCAAGAAGGCGGACACCTCCGTGCGCCGATCCGCGCCTCGGGTGATGGACGATCTCTTCTAAACTAAACCGCGTCCCGAGTGATACGGGCGCTCGGCTGGTTGGCGACCGGCTGCGGAAACCAAAGAGGTTTGCGCTGGACGCGGTTTAGAAGTTTTAGGATTTAAATTCTTGAACCGCGTCGACTGCGGACGCTATTGGACCCGAGAAGGCCGGAATCTTGCGGGGCGCATGCTTGTCGCTCCGGACGCGGTTCAATAGCGGTTCAACAGCGGTTCAGCAGGTCATCTGCGCCATCCTCGGCTGCCTCTGAAGCTTCATGAAGTCATCGCGAAGGCTGCGTAAGCGCTTGTCCAGGCGTTCGCGTTGGCTTGCGTCCAGGGTTGCGCCGAGTCGGACGAAGAGCTCGCCGATCCGCTCGCCCAGCGCTTGACCGCCTTGCTCGAGATCCGGCGGCAGATCGCTGAAGTCGACGAGCCAGTCGGTCAGGAATCGCTCGATCTGCGGCGCGGCGGCGTCGGCCCGGATCAACGCCATCAATTGGTCCCGCTTGCCGGTGCGGTACTCCACCAGGCTCGCCTGGGTGTCGGGCATGCGCCCGGTCACCTCCGCGACGATGGCCTGTTGCTCGGCGCTCAGCGGGCCTGTCCAGTCCTCGATGGATGAGACATAGCGGCGGGCACGTTTCTCCTTCTCGCGCGCGCTGCTGCGCCCTGCAATCTCGGCGCGATCCTCCGCTGCCTCTTTGCGGAAGCGTTGGTCCAGGCGTTGGATCTGGGCCGGGGTCAGCTCGGCCAGAAGCGGTGCGGCGAGGGTGACGGCAACGCTCGCCTGACGTCGGTAGAGGTCGCGAAACTCGCCGGTCAGGCAGGTCATGTTGTGTGCATCGAAACCCGTCCGGCTCGCCGCGAGGAGTCGATCGAAATAGGCTGCCAGATAGGGCAGCTCCTCGGCGCGATGGCGTGCTAGCTCGGCGTCGAGAAGAGGTTCCCAGCGCTCGAGCTGGGCTTGTTCCAGGTCCAGATAGTCCTTGGCGTAGGCCGTGGCGAGGAAGTCGCCCGTGTTGTAGGCGACGCCGACACGGCTGCATCCCGCGAGCGTCAGGGCAGTCGCGATGATGGCCGCTGCGAGGCGGGTCGGGACGGAAAGTCGGGGCATGGCGAGTGTCGTCTGTTCGGGGTTGATCGTGGTCGAAAGGCAGTCCGGGCACGAACCATAGCAGTCGGCGCCCGCGATGTGCGAGGTTGGACGCCGTCGAGGCCGATTGGATCCCGCGGGTGAAGGGTACATCTTGTCCTGCCCATCGCCGCCCCGATCTTGCCACGACCAATGAGCTTCAAGCCGCAGGCGCATCGCATGGATTCTCTTTCGGATCTGCTTGCTCGATTTCCGCATCCGGGGGAGGTGATGTGGATCGGCCGACGGCCGGCGCGCCGCGCTGCGGTGATTCCCTGCGTGTCGGCGACGGCGCACGCCGGGCGCGGCTTGGATGGCGATCATTACAAGGGTGGATCCGGCGCGCGTGGGGTCACGCTCGTGCAGGCGGAGCACCTCGCGGTCTTGGGTGCGCTCCTGCGCCGGGATCCGATCGATCCGGCGTTGCTGCGGCGTAATCTGGTCGTTGCGGGTGTCAACCTCCTGGCACTGAAGGGCCGACGGTTTCGTATCGGGACGGCTGTGCTCGAGGGAACGGGCCCGTGTCCGCCGTGCTCGCGCATGGAGGAGACGCTGGGTCCCGGCGGATACAACGCCATGCGCGGTCACGCCGGACTGAATGCGCGGGTTGTCGAGGGCGGGACGATCCGACTCGGCGATGCCGTGATTCCGATGCTCGCCGAGCTCGACTGAAAGGAGACCTTCTCCGGATGAAATCGCTCGCGCTGCGCCGCTTACGGTCCTCTTTTCAGGCGCTCATGCCGACAGGTCTCTTCTTACTCCTCGTTGCATTCGCCAGTCCGGTGTCGGTTTCGGCCAACCCGGTCAAAACCGAGAACGTCACGGCCCGTCTGGTGGCCGAGCGGACCTGGATTACGCCGGGCGAGACGCTCGATCTGGCGCTGGTGTTCGAGATCCGCCCCGGCTGGCATACCTACTGGCGCAATCCGGGCGACTCCGGCGATCCGCCCCGCATCGACTGGATCCTGCCCGAGGGCGTCGAGGCGGGTCCGCTGCGCTGGCCGCGACCCGAGGTGATCCCGGTCGGACCGTTGGCCAATTACGGGTATTCCGAGCGGGTCGTGCATCCGATCGCCCTATCCGTAACGGCGGACTGGCCGGTGGGGGAGCCCGTACGCGTCCGCGCCGATGCCGACTGGCTGGTCTGCGAGGAGCATTGCGTGCCCGAGTCGGGCAGCTTCGAGTTGACGCTCGCGACTGCCGCGGTCGGATCGGCCCCTTTCGATCCGGCAAAGGCGGAGATCTTCGCCGCCGCCCGCGCGGGATTGCCCGACGGGCGGATCGCGGGTGCCGTGCTCGCTGCCGATGGCGCGGGGCTCGGTCTCGTCGTCCCCGCGGAAGGGCTGCCGGAGGAGCTCGGCGGGGTCTGGTTCTTCGCCGGTACCTGGGGCCTGATCGAGCACGCTGCGGAGCAGCCTTGGCGCTTGGTCGACGGCCGCCTGCACATCGATTTGACGCCGGGGGCAATGGCGGATCAGGCCGCGCCCGACGGGCTGCTGGTGGTGGCGGACGCACGCGGCGAGGTGCGCTCCTACGAGGTCGCGGCGCAACGCCGTCCACCTCAAGCAGCGCTCGCGCAGGAGGATACGATCGGATTGCCGCTGGCCTTCGTCTTTGCCTTGCTCGGCGGCCTGATCCTGAACCTGATGCCGTGCGTCTTTCCGATCCTGGCGATGAAGGCATTGAGTCTGATCACCGGACTCTCCGGGCAGGGTCCGGAGGCGGCGCGCGAGCGTGTCCTTCACGGCCTGGCCTACACGGCAGGGGTGCTCCTGTTCTTCGCCGGGCTCGCAGTGCTCTTGTTGGCCTTGCGTGCCGGCGGGGCGGCTGTCGGCTGGGGTTTTCAGCTCCAGTACCCGCCCTTCGTCGTCGTCATGGCCTACGTCTTTTTCGTGATCGGTCTGAGCCTTTCGGGCGCGGTCACCATCGGTGCCCGGTTGATGAGTCTGGGTGGCGCCCGAACGGGCTCGGGCACCGCGGGCGCCTTCGGAACCGGCGCCCTCGCGGCCTTGGTCGCCGCACCCTGCACCGCACCCTTCATGGGAGCCGCCTTGGGCTATGCCGTCACCCTGAGCTGGCCGCTGGCGTTGGCGATCATGCTGACCCTCGGTTTCGGGCTGGCTCTGCCCTTCCTGCTGTTGTCGCTGGTCCCGCGGTTGGCGCGTCTGCTGCCGAAGCCGGGCGCCTGGATGGAGACGCTGAAGCAGGCGCTCGCCTTTCCGATGTTCGCGGCCGCGACCTGGTTGGTTTGGGTCCTGAGCGTGCAGACCGGATCGGCTGGGGTCGCGCTCGTACTTGGCGGTCTGGTCCTGTTGGCCTTCGGGCTCTGGTTGCGCGAGCGGACGCGAAGTCTACCCTCGTCGCGACGGCGCTGGGGCGTGGCCGCGACCGCGGCGGCGTTGGTCGGCGCCCTTTACCTCGGGATCGCGACCGATCGCCTGTCCGAACCGACAGTGTCCGGCCCGCAATCCGCGGGGCGGCTGACGAGCGAGCCCTATTCGGCGGATCTCCTCGCCGCTGCGCGGGACGCGCGGCGGCCGGTCTTCGTCAACATGACCGCCGCCTGGTGCATCACCTGTCTCGTCAACGAGCGCGTCGCCTTGAGCACGGCGGAGGTCGCGCGGAGCTTCTTGGATGCCGGGGTGCTGTATCTCAAGGGGGACTGGACCAACCGCGACCCTGCGATCACCGCCTATCTCGCCGATCACGGACGCAACGGCGTCCCGCTCTATGTGTTTTATCCGCCCGACGGAGAGCCCGAGGTGCTGCCGCAGATCCTGACCGAGGAGATGGTTCGACGCGCGATCCGGGGGGCGGCACCGGCGTCCTCGGGGAGCGATGGATGAGTCGGGTCCGAGACGTCGCGTCTCTGCGGCCCCAAGCATTCGGATCATTGATCACCCACCAGAGAGAAAGGAGAACAACCATGAAGCACGTTTTTCCGAAGACCCTCGTCTTGGGCGCCGTCGCCCTGGCGGCCACACTGACCCTCGGCGTCGCCGTCGCGTCTCCCAAGGTCGGTGCCCCGGCGCCGGACTTCAGCGTTGTCGATACCGCGGGCGAGACCTGGAGCCTTGCGGGTCTGGCAGGCAAAAAGGTCATTCTGGAGTGGACGAATCACGATTGCCCGTTCGTGGTCAAGCACTACGCCTCGGGCAATATGCAGGCCCTGCAAAAGGAGGCGACCGCTGCGGGCTATGTCTGGCTTTCGGTGATCTCCTCGGCGTCGGGCAAGCAGGGCCAGGTCAGCCCGGCCGAGGCCGATGATTTGACCGACAGTCGCAGCGCGGCGCCGACGGCGGTTCTGCTCGATACCTCCGGGGTCATGGGCCGTGCTTACGATGCCAAGACCACGCCGCACATGTACATCATCGACCCCGACGGCACCCTGGTGTACATGGGCGGGATCGACGATAAGCCGACGACTAATCAGGCCGACATCGCGGGTGCGACCAACTACGTGCGTCTCGCCATGGCCGATCTGGCTGCCGGCAATCCGATCGGCACGCCGGTGACGCGGCCTTACGGGTGCTCGGTGAAGTACTGATTCGTCGGCTTTGAATCTGGCGAGCGGGACTGTAGACTTCAGCGTTTTCCCCACTCCCAGCGTCAAGAGGTTGTCCAGTGGTCGCCCCCGAGCCCGATTTTCACCGCATCAAGCGGTTGCCGCCCTATGTCTTCAACATCGTCAACGAGTTGAAGGCCGAAGCGCGAGCACGGGGCGAGGACATCATCGACTTCGGCATGGGTAACCCCGACCAGCCGACACCGCAGCATATCGTCGACAAGCTGGTCGAGGCGTCGGTCCGCAAGGACACGCATCGCTATTCGGTCTCGCGCGGCATCCCCCGGCTGCGTCGCGCCATCTGTCACTGGTACCGCGATCGCTTCGATGTCCATCTGGATCCGGACAGCGAAGCGATCGTCACGATCGGCTCCAAGGAAGGGCTTGCCCATCTGGCGCTCGCGACCATGGGGGCAGGGGATACGGTGCTGGTGCCGAACCCGGCTTACCCGATCCATCCCTACGGGTTCATCATCGCCGGTGCCGACGTGCGTCATGTGCGACTGACGCCGGATGTGGACTTCTTCGAGGAGCTCCAGCGCGCCATCCAGGACTCCTGGCCGAAGCCCAAGATGCTGGTCTTGAACTTTCCGGGGAATCCGACGACGCAATGCGTCGAGCTGGACTTCTTCCAGAAGGTCATCGATATCGCCTCCGAGCACGGGATCTGGGTGGTCCACGACATCGCCTATGCCGACATCGTTTTCGACGGCTATCGTGCCCCCTCGATCCTCCAGATCCCGGGCGCGAAGGACATCGCCGTCGAATTCTTCTCCATGTCCAAGAGCTACAACATGCCGGGCTGGCGCGTCGGCTTCATGTGCGGCAACCGGACCCTGGTCGCCGCGCTCGCACGCATCAAATCCTATCTCGACTACGGCACCTTCACCCCGATCCAGGTGGCGGCCATCGCCGCGCTGGAGGGACCGCAGGATTGCGTGCGCGAGATCAGCAACACCTACGAGAGTCGGCGCGACGTTCTGTGTAGCGGACTGAACGCCGCGGGTTGGCCGATCGAGCCGCCGAAGGCGACCATGTTTGCCTGGGCGCCGATTCCCGAGCCCTATCGCGCACTCGGCTCGCTCGAATTTTCCAAGAAGCTCCTGCAGGAGGCGAGGGTCGCGGTCTCGCCCGGCATCGGCTTCGGCGAGTACGGCGACGGGCACGTGCGTTTCGGGCTGATCGAGAACGAGCATCGCACCCGCCAGGCGATTCGGGGTATCAAAGAGATGTTCCGCCGCGAGTCGCGCGCCGGGAGCTGAGCTTTCGATCACGTTGACGCACGCGTCGGCGAACAGGTCTGCGAACAAGGGGGCATGCATGGAACCGGTGAAGGTCGGACTTCTGGGTTTGGGAACAGTCGGTGGCGGTACGGTCACGGTCCTGTCGCGAAACGCCGCGGAGATCGCACGCCGTGCCGGACGCGGGATCGAGATCTCGCACGCGGCGGCGCGTGACTATGATCCGGAGAAGATCCAAGGGCTCGAAGCGATCGGCCGGATCGGAGACGACGCCTTCGCCGTGGTCGAGGACCCGGATGTCCAGGTCGTCGTCGAGCTGATCGGGGGTTACGCGCCCGCGCTCGAGCTGGTGCTCAAGGCGATCGCCAACGGCAAGCACGTGGTCACGGCCAACAAGGCGCTGATCGCGCGACACGGCAACGAGATCTTCGCCGCGGCGCGAGAGCGCGGCGTCATGGTGGGCTTCGAGGCGGCCGTCGCCGGCGGGATTCCCATCATCAAGGCCCTGCGCGAAGGCTTGGCTGCAAACCACATCGAGTGGATCGCCGGCATCATCAACGGGACCGGCAATTTCATCCTGACCGAGATGCGCGACAAGGGTCGCGACTTCGCCGATGTCCTCGCCGAAGCCCAGGCGCTGGGCTATGCGGAGGCCGATCCGACCTTCGATATCGAAGGCATCGATGCGGCGCACAAGCTCACCATCCTCAGCTCGTTGGCCTTCGGGGTTCCGCTCCAGTTCGAGCGTTGCTTCACCGAAGGTATCTCGAAGGTCGGTGCGCTGGATGTCGTCTATGCCGCGGAGTTGGGTTATCGCATCAAGCATTTGGGGATCACGCGTCGCTGCAGCGACGGGATCGAGCTGCGCGTTCACCCCACCCTTATCCCCGAGCGGCGTTTGATCGCGAATGTCGACGGCGTGATGAACGCCGTGTTGGTCAAAGGCGATGCGGTGGGGCCGACACTCTATTACGGTGCGGGTGCGGGTGCCTTGCCGACCGCATCGGCGGTGATCGCCGACCTGGTCGATGTCGTACGCACCCTGACCACGGATCCCAACAATCGGGTGCCGCATCTTGCCTTCCAGCCCGACGAGCTGGCCGACACCCCGGTGATGCCGATGGAGTCGGTCCAAACTGCCTACTATCTGCGCCTTTCCGCGCTCGACCAGCCGGGCGTGATGGCTCGGATCGCGAGCATCCTGGGCGAGCAGGGGATCAGCATCGAGGCGATCAAGCAGAAGGAGCCCGAGGAAGGCCAGACCCATGTGCCCTTGGTCATGCTCACGCACCGCGTGATCGAGCGTCAGATGAACGAGGCGATCGCGCGGATCGAGGCGTTGGAATCGGTAAGTGGCGAGGTCACACGGATTCGGATGGAGACCTTGTCCGGTTAAGGTCGGGGTTCGGCGCTCGGCCGGACCCCCGCGTCGGAGTGCGTCGGGGCGTGCGCATCAAGGCCAGAGGCGAATGGCGGCAACCACCAGCGCGCCGACACTGACCGTCAGACCGAAGGACCAGAACATGAAGCGGTCGAGCCGCCGGGTCAGCTCTTCGAAGCGTTTATCCATGGCCTCGAAACGTTTGTCGACGGCCTCGAAGCGCTTGTCCATATTGAGCTGCATCTGCTCGAAACGCTTGTCCACCGCGTCGAAGCGTTTGTCCATCTGTACCAGGATGGTCTGGATCAATTCGCGCTGGTGCCGGAGCTCTTCCTCCACGCGCACCATGCGCTCGCGAAGCTCGATCTCGTAGACAGCCGGTGGCTTGGCGAAGGACTGCTCGGCCAGCCATTCGCCCAAATGCGCTTTGATGAACTCGATGTCTTCGCGTGCCAGGGTCATCCGTCCGTCCTGAATCCGTTTGTTCAAACATTGCCTTCATTCTAAACGCTAAACCTTAAACCGTCCTTCTCGGGACGGCTGCTTCGCGCAGAGCCATCGGATATCGCGGCTCCGGGGGTGATCCTCCCTATCGCGAACCCCGACCCCCTCCGCCTATCGTCCCAGATCCTCGAAGTAAAACTCAGCGACCAGTCGCTCGACCGGGACAAAGTCGTCGGTCAGCAGGGGCAATCGATCGAAGGGCGTCCCTGTCTTCATCATAGGCTCGGTCGCCCGCACCCATCGGTAATCCAGACCGCGTCGAGCGATCAGGACATCGGGGGGCTCGCGGCTATTGCTTGCCGAGATGACGAAGGTCATGCGCTCGGCGTCCGGCGGAACCACGTCCATCCAGACATGGACATGCGCGAAGGAAGCGGCGAGCGTCTTCATCATGCTCTTGACCAGACGTGGATCCGGGAAGGCATCCAAGACGTTGAGCAGGTAGAGACCGTCCGGTGCCAGCCGCGATTTGACCAGCTCGGCATATTCACGGGTGACCAAATGATAGGGGATCGAGATGTCGTGGAAGGCATCCGCCACGATCACATCGTAGAGACCAGAGGATTCACGCTCGAGGACGATCCGCGCGTCCTCGTGGACCACGCGCATGCCCGCGGTGTCGAGAAACAACCGCTCTTCGGCCGTGCGCGTGACCAGGGGATCCAACTCCGCCACCGTGACGGCTGCCGCCGGTGTCCGTGCCCGCACCGAGCGCGGCAGGGTGTAGGCGCCGCCGCCGGCGAAGAACCAGCGCAGCGACGCGGCCTTCTCGCCGCCGAAGTGCTCCAGCGCGAGCTCGTCCATCAGCTGGACGTAGGGTGCAAGCAGGAGGCCGGGCTCGCTCTCGTGATTGGTGCCGTGGACCAGGTGATCGAGCACCAGGCTGCGTGCGACGCCGAAGGGTGCCCGCTCGGATTCGTCCACGACACGGATGCAGAAATAGGTGCTCTCGCGATCGCAGGGATTGGAAAAGCCGTTGCGCGCCTGCGTCAGCACCACAAGGCCGACGGCCGCGGCGAGCACGGCCGCGGGCACGAGCCGTGATGTTCCTTTGAAAAACGGCAATGCGAGCAGAAAAAGCCCGAGTGCCGTGCCGATCACGATGCCGCGGGTACCGAGATATTGGACCAGTAGATATCCCGTCAGGAAGGTTCCCAGGATACTGCCCAGGGCGGCGAGCGCGTGCATGCGCCCGACGATGTGGCCGGTGCGTCGATCCAGGCCCAGCGCGAGCGTCGTCAGGAGGGGCGTGACGATTCCGAGCAGGACGGCCGGGATAAAGAAGAGCGCGAGCACATAGAAGAAGCTGGCGCCCAGCAAGGTCATCGCGCGCGCTTCGATGAGCGGCGCGACCAAGGTCAAGAGGAAGAGGATGCCCAGGCTGAAGAGTCCGGCCAGCGCCAGCGTGATGCCCGCGGCGAGCTCCTTGCCGCCCCGATCGGCCCAGATCCCGCCGAGCCAGTTCCCCAGCGACAGGCCGGCCAGGATCACCCCGATGATCGCGGTCCAGGTGTAGAGCGAGACCCCGACATAGGGCGCGATCAGTCGACCCGCCAGGATCTCCAGAACCAGCAGAAACGCCGAGCTGAGAAAGATGGTGAGGCCGTACCAAGCGATACGCAGACGATCGGACACGATGAGCTCCGGGATTGGACGATCGGTCCGCAAGGATAGCGAAGGGCGAGGGTGGAGACTACGGGACGCAGGATCGGGTTTGGCGGCGTGACCTCGTGCCGGTGTCGCCCGAAACGAAGTGAACCGGTCGGGGCCGGCCTCTGCCGGCCCCGCTTCGATCAGCCTTCGTCGATCCCTTCGGCTTGGGGATTATGGATGATGGCGTGGACGCGGCTGTCCAGACAGAAGGATTCGAGGACTTCGATATCGTTTTGATCGTGGGCCATCGTCTTCTCCGGTGGTGGTGTCGACCTAGCGAATCGCTAGGTTGAATCGGAGATGGGGTGCGTTTGCCCCCTCCCAAGCTAATGCCGACATCGGAAAAATTATGGTTTCTCGCGACACCGCGGGAGCGATGTCGCGAGACGTCAATCGGATGAGCCGGGGTTCAGGGTCCTCGTTCGCCGCCGGGTGCCGGCCCGGGGGTGTCTTCGGGCGAGGCCATCTCGTCGGCGGACACCGAGGGTTCAACCGGTTTTGCGGTCGCGTCCGGAGTCTCGGAGGGGGCGCTGGTCTCGGCCGTTTTCTCCGCTGTTTCTGCCGCCGCCTCTTCGGCAGCCACGAGGCCCGCGGCATCCGTGTCCAAAAGCTCGCCGAGATCCAGTGCGGACAGCTTGAAATACCACGGCCGTGCGCTGTCCTTCAGGACATAGTCCTCGCTGTCCTTGACCTTCGAGATGCGATAGCTTCGGGTGCCTCCGTCGGCGAGACCGATGTCGAGGACCAGCTCCGGCGCCGCTTGGTTGTAAGCCGGATCGTCCTCGACGCCGAAGACGCCGCGGTAGCCGAGATTGGCGAGACGCAGAATGAGCGCCGCGACGGCCTCCTGGTCGGGCGATTTGTCGGTGTCCGCAAGTGCCCAGAGCCCGTCCTCGCCCTTGGTTAGGGTCCAGTCGTCGGCAGCGACCCGGACGATCTGCTCGCCCTCCAAGCGCAGAAGACCCATCTCGATCCAGTCGTCGCGCCGAGCCGAGATGTCCGAGGCGGCCAGTCTCATATCGTAGACCCCCGGATCCTCCGGGGTGCGCGCGAAGACACGACGGAAGCCGGGCGAGTCGCCGACCAAGAGGCTGGCGATCGGTCCCTGCTCGCCCTCGACGACCAAGCGCCGCTCGAAACCGTCGTCGGAGACCCTGAACCGTTTGCGGGCCTCTTCGCTGGTGGCGACGGGCAGCGGGCGTTTCAGCGCGACGAGATCGTTCAGGAACTGATCGACCTTGACGCCCTGCACCGGAAGGTCGGCCAGGTCCGCGATGACCCATGCGTCGTTTCGACGCACCAGGGTCACCGCTTCGGCCCCGTCTCCGCTCTCGATGCGGAGACCTTGGACTTGCTCCGGCATGAAGCCGAAGAGCGGTGTGTCGGCGGCGCTCGGCGCCAAGGCCTGACCGCGGCCCGCGCTCAATCCGAACGCGAGGAGGATTTGCAGGATCAGCAGTCCAGCCAGGGCCATCACGATCGGGGCGCGCAGGTCAGGCCGCCAACTGGTGTCCGATTGAAGTGCCGTCTCGGTCATCGTCGTCTTCACCCTGAGTCAATCTTTGAAAATCGGAGCTGCAAAGGCCCGCGCGCGGCCGATGCAGCGCAATCAACCGAGAATCTCGGCATCCAAGCGCTCGCGTCGGATCCGCGCCCGTCGATAGAGCCAATACACCAAGGCCAGCCCTGCGAGGGCCAGGACATAGTTCAGGCTCTCCCAGAAGATGCGGCCCTCGCGTCCGACCGGCTCAAGGAGGCGGTTGAACTGGCCGCGTCCGCGCAGGGTGAGCAGTCCCTGGTCCTCGAGCGACCAGTCGACGGCGTTTTGGATCAGCTCCAGCGGCTTGAGATAGCGACTCTGGGTCGCCTCGGTCGCCAGACTGATCGCGGTATCGGACAGGAAGGTCGAGGAGCCGATCAGGATCAGCCGCCCCGAGGCGGGCGAGGTCTCGACCACGCCCGAGACGACCGGTCCCTTCTTTTCCACGGGCTCGCCCGTCTCGGGGTCGATCTCCGGCGGATCGGCATCGTCGCCGTTGGCACCGTCGGACCCCTCTTCCAGGAGCGGGGAGGGACGCCCGGCGAAGGCCGACTGGAATCGCCCCTCGATCGAGACGGCGAGCACGCGGCTGCTGCGATCCCCGCCGCGCGGGAAACCGAGACTGCCGTGCGTCTCGAAGTCGGGCTGCATGTTCTCCGAGTCGCTGGTCCATGACCCGGAGGAGCTGCGGATCAGCTCGATCACACGCCGTTCGGCGTTCTTCTCGGCGTCGACCCGGATCGGGGACGACCAGTTCATGGTGATCTGGCCGAGGGACGCGGTGATGCCCGAGCTCTCGGCGAGTCCGTCGGATCGGACGTCCGGGAAGTAGGGATAGTCCAGGGTTTGAATCTCCTCGACCGTGAAGCCGCCCAGATCACGCTGCACCGGGATCGGGAAGGGCGTGTTCTTCGGGTCGAGCACCAGGCTCGGCTCGAGTGTCAGCCCTTGATGGGCGAGCCAGTCTTCCAGCCCGGTCGGGGCGGCTCGCGCCGCGATGGAGCCCCCGGCCAGGTCCAGATCGAAGCTGGACGCGGCCAGGATGACGGTCCCGCCCTGCATCAGGAATTGGTCGATGGCGAACTGCTGGCGCTCGTCCAGGGCCTCGGGGCCGACCACGACGAGCAGATCGGCGTCCTCGCCGACTTGGCCCGAGGTGAGATCCGTCTCGCGCAGATTGAATCCGGTGCGAAGGGTCTCCTGCAACAGGCCGTAGCCGGGTCCCGCGGCCGGCTCGCCGAACATCCCGGGCGTCGACGGCGGCGTGTAGAGCGCGATGGTGCGCAACACGCCGGGCGCGAACCGCTTGATTCCGGCCTCGATGGCGCGGGTCAGACCCGCCCGATCGAGCGACTCGGGGAGCGGAACCGGAACGGCCTGATCGCCGGATTCGAGCACCATGTAGAAATAGAAGGGCGTGGGATCGAGCAGGCTGACCACCAGAGGCTCGAAGCCGAACTGCTCGGCAATCGTTTGGGCCAGTGTGCCGTCGCCGGCCGCAGGATCCTGGATCTCGAAGCTGAAGCGCTCTCCGCCGTTCGCGGCAAGCTCGGACAAGATCGACTCCAAGTCGGCCCGCAGCTCGGGCAAGGGCTCGGGCAGGCGATCGGCCGGCGAGACGAAGCCGCGCAAACGCACCGGCTCGGTCAGATTGGCGAAGAGATCGCCGGCACCTTGGTAGCCGTAGAGGACCTTGCGGATCACGCGGGTGAGGTCGTACTCCGGGTTGCGCAGGCGTACGTCCAGATCGGTTTCGCCCTGGACCTTCACGTCGATGAGATCTTGAAAGCCGAGTGTCTCGAACTGATCGCCGTACTTGATCAGGATGTCGAAATAGGAGTTGACCACGGAGGCCTGATACTTGGTCGCGGTCTGGAAGGCGACGGGTCGGATCCCGTATTGCTCGCCGGCCTCGCGCTCGAGCTCGGGCGAGCGCTCGGGGTCGACGATCTCGACCTGGACCCGGCCGCCGCCGGCGATCTGATACTCGCGCAGCAGATCGCGGATTTGGGGGACCAACGGGGCCAGCAAGGGGTGCGTATCCGAGCTGAAATAGCCGCGGATCAGGAGCGGCTCCTGCAGCTGCCCCAAATAGGTCCGGGTCGCTTCCGAGATCGAGTAGACCCGACCCTCGGTGAGATCCACGCGGGCGTTGCCGACGGCGCCGAGCCAGAGGTTCGCCGCCAAGAGGTTCGCGACCGCAAGCCCGGTCACCAGGGTCCAGCGTCGATGATGCCGCCGGTTGGCGTCCGATTCGGCCCAGCGCAGGCGCTCCAGGCTGTAGAGGGTGAGGGCGAGGAAGGCGCCGACGATGCTCAGGTAATAGACGAGATCGCGCAGATCGATCACGCCGCGCGTAATGGATTCGAAGCGCGAGCCGCTGCCGATGAGGCGAAGCAGCTCGCCGCCGTCGTGCCCGACCAGATTGGTCAGCGCCGGGGTGCCGATCAGGTAGAGCAGCGCGCCGACCAGGGTGGTCCCGATCAGGGCGACGATCGGGTTGTCGGTGCGCGACGAGACAAAGAGTCCGATCGCCAGATAGGCCGACGCCAGCAGCAGGGTGGCCAGATAGGCACCGATCACCGGACCCCAATCCATCGGACCCAAGACGGATACGGTCAGCGGGATCGGCAGCGTCAGGGCCAAGGCGATCGCGACCAGGGCCAGACCCGCGAGAAACTTGCCGAGGACCAGATTCAGGGTCGGCACCGGCAGGGTCATGAGTGTTTCGAGCGTCCCGGCGCGTCGCTCTTCGCTCCAGAGGCGCATGGTCAGGGCGGCGCAGAGAAAGATCAGCAGCACCGGCATCCAGTCGAACAGGGGACGGGCATCGGCGATGTTGCGCGCGAAGAAGGCATCGACCCAGAAGAAGACGAAGAGCGAGACCGCCAGGAAGGCGCCGATAAAGAGATAGGCGACGGGCGAGCCGAAGAAGGCGCCGAGCTCGCGACGTGCGACGCGCAGGATGTCAGACATGAGCCACCTCCATCTGCTCCAAGGTCACGGCTCCGAAGAGATCTTCGAGGTCGCGCCGCTCGGGCGCGAGTCCGTAGAGGTTCCAGGGTTGTCCGCCGAGCGCCTTGGCGACCAGCGGTGCCAGCGCCTGCGGATCCGCGGCGGTCAGGGCAAAATGCCGCAGACCTGCGTCGCCATCCCACACATCCACCGCTGTGACTCCTTCGATCTGTGCGAGCACCGGTCGCGCCTCCTCGGGCGCGCAGTCGAGCGTGACGAGCAGCCGTTTGGGACGCCCGATGGCGTCCAGTGCGCTGTCCAAGGCCAATTGGCCGCCGCGCATGATGAGCACCCGGCTGCACACCGCCTCGACCTCCTGCAGGACATGGGTGGAGATGATCAGGGTCGCGTCCCTGGCCAGCTCGCGGACCAGGCTGCGCATGTGCTGGATCTGCGACGGATCCAGGCCGTTGGTCGGCTCGTCCAGGATGAGGATGGCGGGCTCGTGCAGGATCGCCTGGGCCACGCCGACGCGTTGGCGATAGCCGCGCGAGAGTGTGCCGATGGTCGCGGTCGCCTTGGGGCAGAGATCCGTGCGCTCGATCGCCCGTCGGATGGCTGCGGGCCGGCGATTGTCGGCCATCCCGTGCAGTGCCGCCTGGTAGTCCAGGTAGTCGATCACACGCATCTCGGGGTAGAGCGGGCAGTTCTCCGGCAGATAGCCGATACGCCGCTGCGCCTCGCGCCGCTGCTCGGCGATGTCCAACCCGTCGATCCGGATCGAGCCGCTGCTTGGCTCCAGATAACCGGTCATCATCTTCATGATGGTGGTTTTGCCGGCCCCGTTGTGGCCGAGCAGCCCGACGATCTCGCCGCGGCCGATGTCGAACGACACCGCTTGAACCGCCTTGAGCTCGCCGTAGCTGCGACTCAGCTCGCGAACCTCGATCATGACGTCTCCTGCTGAACCGCGTCCGGTGTACTTTGCGCCGACATCGCGCGGGATCGGCGTTCGGCGATCGCCGGCGCGTCGGAGGGGACGCGGTTCAGGACTTTGAATGGTTGAGAATGTAAACCGCGTCGAGGATCGAGCGATTCTGGACCGCCGGTCCCGTGACGGGAAAACCTCGGCTTATCGGATCTTGGCGCGGTTGAGCGTCTGTCGGGCCTCTGACGCTACTCGGGCGCGAATTTCACCCGAGGCGGGCGCGGGATGCAAGACCTGTCGAGACCGTTCGTTGTCGTTGTCGGATCGATCGTCGATTACGACAACGACAACGACAACGAGCTCGAAGGGTCTCGATACAGTTCCTGTCCCGCGTCAGCAAGGCGTCAATCGCCGTCACGCTCCAGCGTGATGACCAGGTCGTCCTCCAGGTCCGGATCCATCGCGACCTGGACGACGATCGGTGCGCAGCAGACCTGGCAGTCTTCGATATAGGTTTGGGGAACGGCGCTGACGTCGATCGTCAGCTCGATCGGCGCGTCGCACCAGGGACAACGCGCATCGCGAGTCTCGAGGGGATTCATCGGGTTCCGGGTTTCATCAGTCTGGGAATCGCCTCCCGTAGGTTGTGCTGACGATAGGAAGCACAACACCCGCCGGCGGTGCGTTGTGCCTCGCACGGCTCGGCACAACCTACGCGACTCAGGTGGGTTCATCGGGAGTCGTAATCCGCCGCCAGAGGCGTCCGTCGTTCTTGAGCAGATCCCCCGCCGCGGCCGGGCCCCAGGTCCCGGCGGCATAGTTGGGAAAGTCGCGGGCGGGCAGGGCGGACCAGACGTCCTGGACCGATTGGACGATCTCCCAGCCCTTCTCGACCGTGTCGGCGTGCTTGAAGAGCGTGGCGTCTCCGTTCATGCAATCGTAGATGAGTGTCTCGTAACCCGTTGCCGGGGCATTGCCGAAGTAGTCGGCATAGCAGAAGTCCATGTTGACCGTGCCCACACGCATGCGCGGCCCGGGGATCTTGGCCCCGAAGCTGATCTGGATGCCCTCGTTCGGCTGGATGCGCAGCACCAGCATGTCCGGGTGCATCTGCGCGGTGTCGGCATCCTTGAACATGATCTTGGGCGCCCGCTTGAATTGGATGACGACCTCCGTGTATTGCGCGGTCAGGCGCTTGCCGGTGCGCAGATAAAAGGGCACGCCGGCCCAGCGCCAGTTGTCCATCGTCAGCTTGAGTGCGGCGAAGGTCTCGGTGCGCGAATTGGGGTCGACGCCTGGGGATGACCGGTAAGCGGGCACCTTCTCCCCGTTCGGCATCACGCCCTCGCCATATTGCCCCCGCACCGCGTTGGTGAGGACCTGCTCGGGCGTCAGGGGATGGACGGCGTCGAGGACCTTGTTGATCTCGTCGCGGACGGCTTGAGAGTCGAACGAGTTGGGCGGCTCCATCCCGAGAAACCCGAGCAGGACCAGGAGGTGGTTCGGGATCATGTCGCGCAGGGCGCCGGCCGTGTCGTAGTAGGGGCCGCGATGCTCCACGCCGACGGATTCAGCCACCGTGATCTGGACATGATCGATGTGCTGGCGATTCCAGAGCGGCTCGATGAAGCCGTTGGAAAACCGAAAGACCATGATGTTCTGGACCGTCTCCTTGCCCAGGTAATGATCGATCCGGTAGATCTGGTCCTCGTCCAGGGTCTCGTGGAGCATCCGGTTGAGCGCCTTGGCGCTGTCAAGATCGATGCCGAAGGGCTTTTCGATGATGACGCGACGCCAGTCGTTCTCGCTCTCCGCGGTCAGACCGACGGCCCCGAGCAAGCGCGTGATGTCGCCGAAGAGCGAAGGCGGAACAGCGAGATAGAAAAGATAGTTGCCGTCCGTTCCACGCTCGGCGTCGATGCCGGACAGGCGCTCGCAGAGCGCGACATAGGTCGCCTCCTCCATGATGTTGCCTTGCATATAGTGAAGGCGCTCGCACAAACGCCCCCAAGTATCAGAATCCCAAGCGCTTCCGACGTTTCGCTTGACCTCCTCGGCCATCATCGACTGAAAGGTCGCATCGTCCATCTCCATCCGATCCAGCCCCACGACCGCGAAGGTGTCGGGGAGCAGGTTCCCGTGACACAGATGAAAGAGTGCCGGGATCAGCTTGCGTTTGGTCAGATCGCCCGCGGCACCGAAGATGATCATGGCGTTCGGCGGGGCGGGCGGTGTGGTTTCGGCGGTCAAGCGCTGCGTGGGCAAGGGATCTCTCCTTTTGTGTTTCAAGTTAAACCGCGCCGGCTCCGGCGCTCGTCAAGTCTGCCGGGGCCGACCCTATCCCAGAACATCGCATGCTCCGCCGGACGCGGTTTAACCTTCGGGCTTCTCGTGATGGCCGCCGAACTGATACCGCATCGCCGAAAGGATCTGGTTGGCGAAATCCGCCTCGCCGCGCGAGCTGAAACGCTCGAAGAGTGCCGTGGTGAGCAGCGGCGCGGGTGTGCCGGTCTCGATCGCCGCCAGGCAGGTCCAGCGGCCTTCGCCCGAGTCCGAGACCCGGCCGCCGAAGCCTTCGAGCTGCGGATCCGCGCGCAGCGCGGTGGCCGTCAGATCCAGGAGCCAGGAGGCGACCACGCTGCCGCGGCGCCAGACCTCGGCGACCTCGCCGACGTCGATGCGGTACTGATAATGCTCCGGATTGGCCAGCGGCGCGGTCTCGGCATCAACCGCGTGCTCCGCCAGCCCGACTCCGGCGTGCTTGAGGATGTTGAAGCCCTCCGCGTACGCGGCCATCAGCGCATACTCGATGCCGTTGTGGACCATCTTGACGAAATGGCCCGCCCCGTTGGGGCCGCAGTGCAGATAGCCTTGCTCGGAGCGACTGAAGGCGCCGTCGCGTCCGGCCGTGCGCTCGATCTCGCCCGGGCCGGGCGCGAGGGCGTCGAAGACCGGATCGAGCCGCTCGACCGCCTCGTCCTCCCCGCCGATCATCAGGCAGTAGCCCCGCTCCAGGCCCCAGACGCCTCCGCTGGTCCCGCAGTCGACGAAGTGGATCCCCTTCGGTGCGAGGCGCTTCGCGTGGGCGATATCGTCGCGGTAGTTCGAGTTGCCGCCGTCGACGATGGTATCGCCGGCAGCGAGATGGGGGATCAGATCGTCGATAACGCGGTCCACGACGGCTGCCGGGACCATGATCCAGACGTTGCGCGGCGCTTCGAGCTTGGCGCAGAGATCGGCCATATCCCGGGCACCGACGGCGCCTTCGGCAACCAGCGCGGCGACGGCGGCGGGATCGCGATCATAGACGACACACCGATGTCCGGCGCGCATGAGGCGGAGCACCATGTTGGCGCCCATTCGGCCGAGCCCGATCATTGCGAGTTGCATGAGACGTTTCCCCTGTTGGCGGCTGGAGGGTCGGAGATTAAACCGCGCTCAACGCGGTATGCGATGTTCTTGGATGGGATCGGCCCCGGCAGACTTGACGACCGCTGGAGTGGCGCGGTTTAAAATATTAAAAAATATATTATTTTAAACTGCGTCCCCGCTAAGGATCCTGGATGCACCAAACGTCGAGCTCACTCGAAAATCAGCATCTCGCTCTGGACGCGGTTTAGGCGGCGCGGCCTTCGAGCACCATCAGGCTGCGCTGTGCGACCCGGACACGCGCCCCCGCGGACAGACTCGGATCGGCGCGATCCATGATCGAGGGTTCTCGGTCGGTGTCGATCGCCAATCGCCAGGACCAGCCGTCGATCTGCGGGACCGCAAACTCCAATGCCTCCTTGCCCATGTTGAGCATGATGTGCAGGGGCGGCTCGTCGGCGGTGACCCCGGCGAGTGTGAAGGCCAGGGATTGCGCCGCGGGGTTGTCCCATTCAGGATGTTCGAGCGCTGCCCCGTGCCAAACGACATCCGGCAGGAGCAGGCCGTCGGCGGGCTTCCCGGTCAGGAAGCGGCTGCGATGCAGGGTCGGATGGCCTTGCCGGAAGGCGATCATACCCCGGACGAACGCGTGCATCCCGCAGTTGTCCTCGAGCAGTGTCCAGTCGAACCAGGAGATGGCGTTGTTTTGGCAGTAGCTGTTGTTGTTGCCCCGCTTGCTCTGCAGCACCTCGTCGCCGGATCGCACCATGGGTACACCCTGGCTCAGCATCAGGATGGCGATGAAGTTGCGCGCTTGACGACGGCGCAGTGCGAGGACGGCCGGGTCGTCGCTCGGACCCTCGACACCGCAGTTCCAACTCAGATTGTCGTTGTGACCGTCGCGGTTGTCCTCCCCGTTGGCCTCGTTGTGCTTGCCGTTGTAGCTCACCAGATCCCAGAGGGTGAAACCGTCGTGGCAGGTGATGAAGTTGATGGAGTTGCTGGGAAGCCGTCCGCGGCTCCGATACATGTCGCTGGATCCGGCCATGCGGGTCGCCACTTCGGACACCAGGCCGAGATCACCTTTGACGAAGCTGCGCATCAGGTCGCGATAACGGCCGTTCCATTCCGCCCAGCGAAAACCGGGGAAATCGCCGACCTGATAAAGCCCGGCGGCATCCCAGGCCTCGGCGATGATGTGCGAGCGACCGAGTGTGGGCGAAAGCTCGGTCGCCCAGAGGATCGGCGCGTGAAATTGCGGATTGCCGTCCTCCCCGCGCGCCAAGGCGCTGGCGAGGTCGAAGCGGAAACCGTCCACGTGCATCTGCCGGACCCAGTAGAGCAGGGCGTCGATCAGAAAGCGGGTCACGATGGGGTGGTTGCAGTTCACCGTGTTGCCGCAACCCGTGTAATCGCGATAGATGCGCTTATCCAAAAAATCAAGGTGATAGAAGATCTCATTCCCCATCCCCTTGAAGCTGATCGTCGGGCCATCGGCCCCGCCCTCGGCCGTGTGGTTGAAGACGACATCCAGGATGACGCCGATGCGGGCACGGTGCAGGGCCTTGACGAGATCGCGAAACTCATCACGGGCACGCGCCGGATCGAGCGCAAAGCCTGGGTGCGGCGCGAAGTAACTGTGGGTACTGTAGCCCCAGTAGTTCTCCAGACCCATGGCCGCGGTCTTCGGCGGGACGTCCTGGGGGTCGAAGGCCATGATCGGCATCAGCTCGACATGGGTGATGCCCAGATCCCGCAGATAGGGGATCTTTTCGATCACGGCGCCGAAGGTGCCGGGGTGCGCGACCCCGGAGGACGGATGGCTCGTGAAGCCGCCGACGTGCATCTCGTAGATCACCGCGGCGCTCAGGGGGATGTGCAGCGGGGTATCGCCCTCCCAGTCGTAGCGATCGCGCACCACCTGCGCGCGGATTGCCGTGGCGACATTGTCGCCCGGGCGGCAGGCGATCTCGCGTTTCCAGAGCCGGTCGTCGACCGTCACGGCCCAGGGGTCGAGGAGTGCCTTGTCCCCGTCGATCCGGCACCCGATCGCCCGGGTATCGCAGGTGCCGCGGACACGCCAGTTGTAGAAGGTCCCCTCGCCGAGTCCCTCGACGAAGATGTGCCAGAAGAAGAAGGTTCGATTGACCCGCGGGTCCAACGCGATAACCGCGTAGGGCCGAGGACTGGCCGGCGATTCGAAGAGCAGCAGCTCGACGTCCTCGGCATAGCGCGAGAAGATGCAGAAATTCACCCCGTCGTCCGTCGCCCTGGCCCCGCCGTTGTCCCAATTGCCCGGCTGAACGGAGTATCTCGCCTTCGCCATCCGCGTTCTCCTGACGTGAGGCCATCGGGATCTCTCCCGGACAAGGGTCTTCGGCGCCTAGCGTCGCTCGCCGCCGGGGATCATCTGCTGGATCACCCCTATGGGGTTGACGGCCGGAATCTGGTCGCCGCCGCCCACGATGCCCGAGAGGCGCTCCATGCCGATGCGCATCCGACCCATATCCTCGGCGATGGCCGGCAGGGTGCTCACCTGTTGGCGCATGACGGACACGTCTTGAGCAAGCGATGTCATGTCCAGGCGCATCCGGCCCATATCGGCCGACATCGAGGCTATTTCGCCCGCCATCCGTCCGACATTCGCCGAGATGTCGTGCATCAGCTTCACCATGTACAGAAACGCGACGCCCGCGACGAGGGCGGCGGCGAGGACTGCAAGACGCGGCACAATGGGGCTGGCATCGCTGGCCATGACATGCTCCGATGACTCACCGAGGAGCGGGGATGATGACATGCTCCGGCACCGAATTGCACGGGACGGCGACGCGTCCTGCGCCGAGACAGGCGCGCCCATCGTCCGAGCCGTCGGTGTATGCTCGGACGGGTCGATGCCGCATGCGTGAATTGAATCCCGGACTATGGGATATTTCGGCCGGCGGTCTGCTGCCGTTGCCGTGGACGCGGCCCGACATCATCGACAAGAATCATCAAAGGGCGCTTGGCCAGCATCGAGGAGTCTTGACGCATCCCTATGGATTTTCGACATCAATCGAACCATTCGAGCCCGCACCGCGAGGCACCCGACGGCGCGCGCGATTGGACGGTCGCCGATCTGATCGACTTCGAGTACTACCTGGATGCCGACGAGCGCGAGCTGCGCGAGCAGGCCTCCGCGCGCAAGGTCCTCGCCGAGCGCGACCGCGCGCTCTACCTGGACGACATCGCCCCCGAGGTTGTCGATCATCCGCCGCATACGCCGACGCATCGGCGCATCAGCCTGCGCCGCTGGCTGGCGGCTCGCCGCGGCGCCGAGCCTCCGGAGATGCGCGGGATCCTGCCCGGATCGGCGTTCGCGAGCGCGCAACGCTTGGTCGTCATCCTCCTCGCGGTCGTCGGTTTCCTGGGCGGGATCGGGGTGGCCTCGGCGCTGCTCAGCTACGACGGAACCCGTCCGGTCAGCGTCTCCTGGTACCTGTTTCTGCTGGTCATCGTGCAGTTCCTTCTGGTCGTCTCGGTGGCTGCGGCCTGGGGGCTGCGCAAGGCGCGCGGTCAAGGCGCCGCGGCGCCCGGCCTCATGATGCATGTCGTGCGTCCGCTTGTCGCAAAGGCCGCGAGCTGGCTTCAGAGCCAGCGGATCGGTCACGCAGCGGCCGACGTGCAGGATCAGGTGCGCGCCCGACAGGGGCTCCTGAAGTCGCAATACGCGCTCTACGGCCCGGTCTCCTATCTACCGCTGCTGATCCCGGTACAGGTCTTCGGGGTCGCCTTCAACGTGGGCGTCATCCTGACGACCCTGCTGCTCGAATGGTTCACCGACCTGGCTTTCGGCTGGGGCTCGACCCTGAACGTGCATCCGCAAACGATCTTCGACATGACGCGATTGATCGCGCTGCCTTGGGGCTGGCTGCTCGGCGAAGGTATCGGCTACCCGAGCCTGGAGCAGGTCGCCGGCTCGCGCATCATCCTGGAGCATTGGGCGACCGCCACCCCGACCGTGAAGCCCGACCCGG
Organism: Thiocapsa sp. KS1; assembly: GCF_001499735.1. Taxonomy (GTDB): domain Bacteria; phylum Pseudomonadota; class Gammaproteobacteria; order Chromatiales; family Chromatiaceae; genus Thiocapsa. The sequence continues at coordinate 678,312 of NZ_LN848257.1, forward strand.
CGCATCTGCGATCCTGGGGATCCTTCCTGGTTCTGGCCGTGTTCACCTACGGGCTGCTGCCGCGGCTGGCGCTCTGGGGCGGGTCGGTCCTGGCCCAACGCTTCATCCTGGCGCGCCTGCCCTTTACGCACAGCCGAACCCAGGCACTCTATGCGCGGATGCTCTCGCCCCGTCTCGAGACGACGGCGCGCGGCAGTCGCGAGGGTGCCGAGATGCCGATCCCGGCACCGTCGGTACCGCGCAATCTCCGCCCCGAGGTCAAGGAGCCGGCGACGCCGGCAACGGCGCGTCCGTGGCGCAATGCCCTGGTTAAGCCTGTCCAGCCGGATGCAGCACCGCCGCGGGCATCATCCGAGCCTGCGCTCGAACGTTCCGAGCCGACCGAGCCGACCGAAACAGCCGCGCTTGTCGGCACGCCCGGCGTCGAGGCGAGTGGGCCTTCGCCCGCGCCGTCGCCGGAGCCCGAGCCGCCGGAAACCGAAACGCCCCCGACCGTATCGGAAGAGCCTGATTCCTCTGTCGCCGAGGGAGCCGTCGAGACACTCCAGCCGATCGAGGCAGACCGAGAGAGTGTTCGCTCGGCACCCGAGCGCGAGCCGGATGCCGAGCTTGTGCCCGAGCCCGAGCCTGTGCCGGAACCGGCGCTTGAACCGGAGCCGGAACCGCAACCAAAGGCGGTGCCCGCACCGACGTCTCGACCCGAAACGGCGCCGGTGGCGCGTGCAATGCCGCCGGTTTCCAAGCCTCCTCTTACCTTGCCGCCTGAGCCCGAGCCCGAGCCCGAGCCCGAGCCCGAGCCGGCGCCAGAGCCCAAGGTGCCGGATCTCGCATCCCCGGCGCTACCCCCGAAAGGCTCGGTCGTCGAGCAGCCGGCGACGCCGCCGGTCCCGGCAGCACCTGCACCGGCGATCCCGGAACGGGCGAGCACAGCGACGCCCTCCGTTG
>NZ_LN848257.1:679356-707793 GCF_001499735.1 Thiocapsa sp. KS1
ATGCCTGCCTGCTTCTGCTGCACGTCGACATCGACGACATCCTCGAGGCGGAGGATCGTCCGCGTCTCGAGCAGCTGCTGATGCAGCACACCGGCTGGCGGGTCGCGACGACGGCGACCGTCGGGGCCGGCAGCGCAATGACCGACGCGGCGATCGCGGTCCTTGAGAACGGCGACTGGCAGGCCCCGCCTCCGCGGATCGTCGTCATCGAGGACGGCTCTCAGCCGCCGATCACCGAGAGTCTGCGTTTCCTGCGCGAGCTGCGCGCCGCAGCCGGGACGCGTGCCCAGATCATGCTGGCCCTGGTGGGCGATCCGACCGACGACGACCGTCTGCCGCCGATGCGCCTGTTCGACTTTACGGATTGGCAGCGCAAGATCGACCAGATGGCCGACCCCTATCTGCGCTTGGAAATGCTGGCGCCGCCCGACGAGGATGGAGACGACTGATGTCCGGGAAGATTCCGAGACTGGCGATCATGGGACACCCGAATGCCGGCAAGTCCTCCGTGGTCGCGACCCTGACCGAGAACGACCTGATCGCGATCGACAAACGCGCCGGTACCACGACCGAGTCGAACGTCTATCCGGTCATCATCGACGGTCGACCCGTGATCGAGTTCATCGATACGCCGGGTTTTCAGAACCCCAACGCGATCCTGGAGTGGTTCCAGGCGCAGGGCGGCAAGCGCGAGCTGGCCCGCGCCTTTGTCGCCGCGCATCGCGCCGACCCTCTTTTTGCTCACGACTGTGCGCTCCTGGACCCGGTGGCGGAGGGCGCCGCGATCATCCTGGTCGTGGACGGCTCCAAACGGATCAAGGAAAAGGACCGGGTCGAGATCGAGCTCCTGCGTCTGACCGCCCGCCCGCGCATGGCGATCCTGAACAACCTGACCAACCAGACGCGCTACATGACCCAGTGGCACGACGCGCTCAGTAAGGCGTTCAACTCGGTGCGCGAGTTCAACGCGCATCGGGCGACCTACGGGGAGCGTATCCGGCTGCTTCAGGCACTCAAGAGCATCGACCAACGCTGGGAGCCGCTCGTCGAAGAGGCGATCCATGCCTTCGAGCACGACTGGAACCGGCGCACCGATCAGGCCGTGACGACCATCCTGGACCTGCTCAAGGAGGCGCTCACCTACAAGTTCTCCAAGACCGTGAAGGAGAACAAGCTGGTCTTCAAGAGCGGTCGGGAGCGTGTGAAGGCGGAGGTCATGGCCGAGTTCGAAGACGGCCTACGTCAGCTCGAGGTGAAGGCCCAGGAGCAGATCCGCGCGAACTTTCGTCACCACGTCTGGCATATGCCGCCGGACTCGATCCTCGGCAAGGATCTGCTTTCCGAGGACGTCAGCCAGGCGCTCGGCCTTTCGAAGCGTCAGCTTGCGCTGGTCGGCATGGCTGCCGGGGCAGCCTCCGGGGCGACCATCGATCTGTCGACGGCCGGACATACCTTCGGCGCCGGCGCCCTGATCGGCGCGGCGACGGGGGGCGTCCTGGGATTCGTCGGGAGCAAGGCATTGGCCAAGCTGGACATCGAGCGCGCCTCGGGGACGCAGCGTTTCACCGCTGGACCGGTGCACAATCCGCGCTTTCCGTTCGTCCTCATGGATCGCATCATGCTCTACAGCGCGCGCGCCATGAACTGGTCGCATGGGCGCCAGGCCGCGGAGGAGAGCGCGCCGGACAAGGTGCCCGAGAAGGAGATTCGCCCGACCGGCTTTACCGAGGAGCTTTCCGCCCAGCAGCAGCGGGATCTGGCGCGGTTCTTCAATGCCGCCAGAAAGGGCAAGTCCGAGCGCGAGGAGGAATGCCGCGCGATTATCAGGGGCATCCTGCACGGGCTCGCGATGAGCGAGATCGACAGTCGTGCGAATCTGTAATCGCTTCGTCGCGTGTCGGAAATCAGCGAAAGACCGAATCTAATCGTTGTCGTTGTCGTTGCCGATTACGACAACGACAACGACAACGACTGCGAGTGAACTCTTGCGTGAACCCAAGTTGAACGAGGCCGAGCTGATCGCCATCGACCGGGCCCACGCCTGGCATCCCTACACCTCCACGATCGATCGCGATCCGGTTTATGCGGTGCGCTCGGCTTCGGGTTGTCGGATCCGGCTCATGGACGGCCGCGAGCTGATCGACGGCATGTCCTCCTGGTGGTGCGCCATCCACGGCTACAACCATCCGGTCCTGAATCAGGCGGCGCGCGATCAGCTCGATACCATCTCGCACATCATGTTCGGCGGATTGACCCACGAGCCGGCCGTACGCTTGGTCGACACCTTGGTGAAGCTGACGCCGGAGCCGCTGCAGCAGGTCTTTCTCTGCGATTCGGGATCGGTCTCGGTGGAGGTCGCCATCAAGATGGCGATCCAGTATCAGCAGGCCGCCGGGCGACCCGAGCGGCATCGGTTGATGACGATCCGCTCGGGCTATCACGGCGACACCCAAGGGGCCATGTCGGTCTGCGATCCCGTGACCGGGATGCACCATCTCTTCAGTCGCGTGCTGCCCGAGCAGATTTTTGCACCGGCGCCCGCGTGCCGATTCGGCGAGCCCTGTCGGCCCGAGCAGATCGCCGAGTTTGCGGCCTTGATCGAGCGACATCACGCCGAGCTTGCGGCGGTCATCCTCGAGCCGATCGTGCAGGGCGCCGGGGGCATGCGCTTCTACAGTGCGGACTATCTCGCGCAAGTCCGCCGATTCTGCGACCGCTTCGACGTGCTCCTGATCGCCGACGAGATCGCGACCGGCTTCGGTCGCACCGGCGCGCTCTTCGCCTGCGAGCATGCCGGTATCTCGCCGGACATCATGACGCTCGGCAAGGCCCTGACGGGCGGCTATCTGACGCTCGCGACAACGCTCGCGACCGATCGGGTCGCCCGGACCATCTCATCGGGCGACCCCGGCGTCTTCATGCACGGCCCGACCTTCATGGGCAACCCGCTCGCCTGCGCGATCGCCAATGCCAGCATCGATCTCCTGCTGGCCTCCGATTGGGAAGCGAATATCGCGCGGATCGAACGCGGTCTGGGCGCCGGACTGGCGGGCTGCCGGGATCTTCCCGGCGTGGCCGAGGTGCGGGTGCTCGGCGCGATCGGCGTGGTCGAGATGTGCACGCCCGTGTCCATGCGCGAGATCCAGCGCCGTTTCGTCGCGCGCGGAGTCTGGGTGCGCCCGTTCGGGCGACTCGTCTATCTGATGCCGCCCTACATCATCGGCGACGAGGAGCTTGCGACTCTCTGCACATCGGTTGTCTCCGTCCTCGGCGAGATGGCGGTGGAGTCATCTGGATAGTGCAGCACCGCAGAGGTGTCGAGACTGTTCGTTGTCGCTGTCGTTGTCGTAATCGACCATCGATCCGATTACGACAACGACAACGAACTTGATCTCGGATGGTCTAGGAATCTCTGAACCGCTCCAATAGACGCCCGGAAAACGGACGGAGGCTTGTTGCTTCGGCCTGCGTTGCCGCACAAACGCCCCCACATGCGGGGCAGGACGAGGATACCGCGCCCGATTCGACATGCTTCAGGAGCCGTGCCATGCAAGACCGCCCAGTCATCAAGACCGCCATCCCGAAACGCCGCTATCAGGTCGGCACCCACAGCGCCTCGCTGCTCGGCGAGATCGAGAGCGGGGATGGCCGTACCTATCGGTACATCCTCGCGTTCGTGCCGTCCGGGCAACGCGAGCCTGTCTTCTATGTCTTTGTCGAGCCAAGCCCGCCTGCGGAGCGCGCCGACGGGGCCTACCGGCTCGGCATCGTCGGCGAGGTCATCTCGGAGGTGGTGGATACGGACGACCGCTGGGGCGACCTTGATACCTTTGCCGAGCAGGCCATCAAGCTGGGTCAGCAGGCGCTCGGGCTGCAGCAGGCCTCTGTCGCCCGACAGATGTGATCCGGGCGCCTTCGGAGTCCATGCACACGACCTGGACCAAACGCCAGTTTACGCCCACCGTCCAAAAACATCGCATACCGCGTCGGGAGCGACTTAAGACCCGGCGTCGGCTTCCGACTCGAGGCCGAGGATAAAGTCCCATTGCTCGGGCGTGACCGGCATGACGGAGAGCCGATTGCCGTTGCGTACGAGCGGGAAGCCGGCGAGTGCGCCGTCGGCGTGCGCCTTGAGCTCGGCAAGCGAGATGGTCCGCTTCAGGTGGCGTACGTACCGGACCTCCACCAGATACCATCGGGGCTTCTCCGGATCGCTCTTGGGATCAAAATACCTCGCCTCGGGATCGAAGGCGGTGCTGTCCGGATAGGCCTCGCTCGCCACCTCGGCGATCCCGACCACGCCCGGCACGGCGCAGTTGGAGTGATAGAAGAGGATCCGGTCGCCCGGACGCATGGCGTCGCGCATCATGTTGCGGGCCTGGTAGTTGCGCACCCCGTCCCAGGGCTCGGTTCGGTCGGGGCGCGCCGCGAGATCATCGAGACCGAAGGCGTCCGGCTCGGATTTCATCAGCCAGTGGTTCATCCTGTCGTGTCCTGATTCGGCATGGTGTGACGGGCCTCAGGGCCGTGCCTGCTCCGCTTCCGCCAGCAGATGCTTGAAGTTGGCGAGCCGCTGCGGGGCGATCAGGCCCTCTGCGACGGCGCCGCGGATGGCGCAGTCGGGCTCTTGGTCGTGCCGGCAGTCGGCGAACCGGCAGTGTCCGATGTAGGGGCGGAGCTCGCGAAACCCTTGCTGCAGGGCATCGCGGTCGAGCGGGCCGGTGCGGAAGCTGCGCACGCCGGGCGAGTCGATCAAGGCGCCGTCGTCGGCCAATCGATAACAGGTCGCCGCGGAGGTGGTATGGCGCCCGAGCCCGGTAGCCTTGGAGAGTCGACCGATCTGGATCTCGCGATCCGGCAGCAACACTTTGACCAAGGATGATTTGCCGACGCCCGACTGGCCCACCAGGATGCTCGTTTGCCCGCCGAGATGACGGATCAGCTCGACCAGGGTCTCCGGCTCGCGCAGACTGGTCCAGAGGAGTGAGTAGCCGATGGCCGCGTAATAGGCGAAGCGTTCCTGAAACGCCGCACGCTCGTCCGTCTCGAGCAGGTCCATCTTGTTGGCCACGATGATGGCCTCAACGCCCATGATCTCGGCCGCAACCAGATATTGATCGATCAGATAGTCGCTCGGCTCGGGCCGCGGTGCGATCAGGATCACCAGGCGTGTGAGGTTGGCCGCCAAGGGTTTGTCGCGGCCGCCGAAGTCGGGGCGACTCAGCAGCGTTTGCCGCGGCAGGATGGCGGTGACGACACCCTGGTTGTCCGCGGTGCGCTGCCAGACCACGCGATCCCCGCAGACCGGATGACCGATGTTCTGACGCGACAGACAATGGGTGATGTCGCCGTCGGCATTCTCGACCGCCAGGTTGGCCCCGTGGCGCACGACCACCCGGCCCTCCACCGGCAGCGGCTCGCCCTCGATCTCCGAGAGTGCGTTGTCGACGCGCGCGGCGAGGCGTTGGCGGCGGCGGTCCTGGATGGTTTGAATCCGCTCGATCTGGCGTCCGGACAGCCGCCGTTTCGTCACAGGCTCAGCGCTCGAACCGGTAGAAGTGATGGTTCAGATAGGCAGCGACGTCTTTGATGTCTTCATCGAACCAACGCAGTCCGAGCGCGGTCTCGCAGCGTTGCACCTGCCGCTCGAGTCCGTCGAAGGAGTCGATGATGCGTCCTTCGCGCGTGTAAATTTCGCTGCCGTGACACTTGAGACAGTTGGTTTTGTAGAGCTCCTCGGCGTTCTCGCCGGTTTCCGCGTGCGCCGTCGCGAGCGCTCCGAGGGCGAGAAGGGCCGCCGCGGCAGCGAGACCTGTAGGCAGTATGTTCATCGATGAGGCTCCGAAGGGTTGTGGATCGGGCGACGACGATCGCGGGTCTCGCCGGGCGACGACAGGGATCGCCGGCGGGACGCATCGCCGCTACCCTTACCGATCATGGTGTCGACCGCCGGGTTAGACCAGGCGGCCGGCGCTCCCGTTTGCGCATTGCAGGAGAGCAGGCATTTGACCAAAAACGAGAACAATCTGATCTGGCTCGATCTCGAGATGACGGGGCTCGACCCCTCGACCGATCGCATCCTAGAGATCGCGACCATGATCACCGACAGCGATCTTCGCATCCTGGCCGAGGGCCCCGTCGTTGCGATCCATCAGCCCGAGGCTGTTCTTGCGGGTATGGACGACTGGAATCGCGACCATCACGGCCGTTCCGGACTGCTCGATCGCGTGCGCATCAGCACGCTGAGCGTAGCGGATGCCGAAGCGACGACCCTGCGCTTTCTCGCGGACTTCGTCCCGGCCGGCGCCTCGCCCTTGTGCGGAAACAGCATCTGTCAGGACCGACGCTTCCTGGCACTCTGGATGCCCAAGCTGGAGGCCTACTGCCACTATCGCAATCTGGACGTGAGCACGCTGAAGATCCTCGCTCAACGCTGGGCGCCCGACGTGGCGAGCGCATTCAAGAAGGAGTCGCGGCATCTGGCCATGGACGACATCCGTGAATCCATCGACGAGCTCAAGCATTATCGCACGCATCTTTTGCGGGGGCTTTAACCAATCCGCCGGAGTGCCCAGCCGACATGCTCCCGAATCAAGGCGTCGGGGTGGTCTGCGCGGCGGCTCAGGGCCTGTTTCACCTCGGGTGACGCCGGGGCGTTGCCGAGCGCGACGGCGATGTTTCGCAGCCAGCGGATGTGGCCGATGCGCCGGATCGCGGAACCCTGCGTCCGGTCGAGAAAGGTCGCCTCGTCCCAGGCGAAGACCTCGATCAAGGAGACCGTGTCCAGCCCATGACGCGCCTGAAAGTCGGGCTCGGTGCCGAGACGGGCGAAGCGATTCCAGGGACAGACCAACTGGCAGTCGTCGCAACCGTAGATGCGGTTGCCGATCAGCGCACGCAGCTCCTCCGGGATGCTGCCTGCATGCTCGATCGTGAGGTAGGAGATGCATAAGCGGGCATCCAGCACATAGGGTGCAACGATCGCGCGGGTGGGGCAGACCTCGATGCAGGCCCGGCAGCGGCCGCAATGATCGGCCATCGGTGTATCGACCGGGAGCGCGAGATCCGTGTAGATCTCCCCGAGAAAGAACCAGGAGCCTGCCTTGGGGTGGATGAGGTTGGTGTGCTTGCCGATCCAGCCGAGTCCGGCCTTCGCCGCCAGGGGTTTCTCCAGGACCGGCGCGGAGTCGACGAAGACCCGATGGCCGAAGGGGCCGATTTCGGCGAGGATATGCTCGGCGAGGCGTTGCAGCCGCTGTCTGAGCACCTTGTGATAATCGCGGCCCAGCGCGTAACGCGAGATGAAGGCACCCTGCGGATCCTCGAGCCTCGCCTGCATGACGCGTTGCGATTCCGGCAGATAGTCCATCCGCACGGAGATCACCCGGATCGTGCCCGGCACCAGATCCGCCGGGCGCGAGCGTTTGAGACCATGGCGAGCCATGTAGTCCATGGTCCCGTGACGGCCCTCGGCGAGCCAGTCGCGCAGGCGCGCCTCGGCCGCCCCGAGGTCGGTGTCGGTGATGCCGACCTGCTGGAATCCGAGCTCCCGCCCCCACGCCTTGACGCGGGTGGCAAGCCCTCCTGTCGCTATCATCGGGTTCGTCGCGCCTTTGGTTGGATTCCCGAGCGTTGCAGGTTAGACCGCATCGGACGCCAATTCGAACGCTTTCCGCAGAGGCCGCCCGTTTGAGGAGACCCGGAGCCATGAACATCGAGTCGGACCGCGAGCGCTTGCCCCATGCGCTCTATCGCGCCGAGCAAGTGCGCAATCTCGATCGCTGCGCGATTCGTGACCAAGGCATCCCGGGCATCGCGCTGATGAACCGGGCCGCGGAGGCCGCCTATCGGATCCTGCGTGAACGCTGGCCGAGCGCGCGCGATCTCACGGTACTCGCCGGGATCGGCAACAACGGCGGGGACGGCTACGCGATCGCGCGGCTGGCACGGGCCGAGGGTCTGGCCGTGCGCCTGCTGCAGCTCGGCGATCCGCAGCGGGTGCAGGGCGACGCGGCCGTCAGTCGCGACGCCTGGCTGGGCTCGGGCGAGATGATCGAGCCCTACCGAGGGCTGCCGCGGCGCTCGGATGTCCTGGTCGATGCCCTTCTGGGAACCGGTCTGGAGCGGCCGGTCGAGGGGCTCTGGGCCGAGGCGATCCGGGCGCTCGGCAACCAGCGCGCGCCCGTGCTTGCCGTCGACATTCCGTCCGGTCTGCATGCCGACACCGGGCAGGTCATGGGCGTGGCGGCACGCGCGGATGTCACCGTCACCTTCATCGGGCTCAAGCAAGGTCTGTTCATCGGGGCCGGACCCGAGCTCTGCGGCGAGATCCGGTTCAGCGCGCTCGCCATCCCGGCCGTTGTCTATTCGTGCGAGATCGCCGCCGCGCGTCGGATCGATTGGGCACAGCAAGGCGACCGACTCGGGCGGCGTCCGCGTACGGCGCACAAGGGTACCTTCGGACACCTGCTGGTGATCGGCGGCGCACCCGGTCTGTCCGGCGCGGCACGTCTCGCCGGCGAGGCCGCGCTGCGGGCCGGCGCCGGATTGGTCAGCGTCGCGACCCATCCGGCGCATGCCGCCTGGTTGAATCTTGCCCGTCCGGAGCTGATGGTCGCGGCGATCGAGACCCCGAAGGACCTCGATCCCTTGATCGCACGGGCCGACGTCGTCGCGGTCGGTCCCGGGCTGGGTAGCGAGGGGTGGGGCCGCGATCTCTGGACCCGGGTGCGTGCCCTCGGTATGCCGCTGGTCGTCGATGCCGATGCGCTGAACCTCCTCGCCGAAGGCCCCGAGTCAGGCCCGGATTGGGTGCTGACGCCGCATCCGGGCGAGGCGGCGCGCCTGCTCGGGACCAGCGTCGCCGCGATCGAGCAGGACCGCTCGGCCGCGGTGCGCGCACTGCAGGGACGCTACGGCGGTGTCGCCGTCCTCAAAGGCGCCGGGACCCTCATCCAGGGTGACCCGGTGCGTCCGCTCGCGGTCTGCAGCGACGGCAATCCCGGCATGGCGACCGCCGGCTCCGGGGATGTGCTGACCGGGATCATCGGTGCCTTGCGCGCTCAGGGCCTGGACGCGGAGGAGGCCGCCTGCGCCGGCGTCTGTCTGCACGCCGCGGCAGGCGATCGGGCCGCGCGCCGGGGCGAGCGCGGGTTGATCGCGAGCGATATCATTGCAGCCCTTCGCCCGTTGGCCAACCGCCTGTCCGAATCGGAGGACGGATCATGATCGAGCAATGGCTGCCCGATCCCGAGGCACAGCTCGCCTTCGGTGCCCGTCTCGCGGCGCTCTTGCCGCCGTGTTTGATCCTTTATCTCGAGGGTGACCTGGGGACCGGCAAGACCACCTTGACCCGCGGTGTCCTGGCGGGGCTCGGTCATCGGGGCGCCGCGCGCAGTCCGACCTATACCCTGCTCGAGCCTTACGAGCTGGCGGACCGGCGCCTGAATCACTTGGATCTCTATCGTCTCGGGGATCCGCAGGAGCTCGAATATCTGGGCCTGCGTGATCTGCTCGCCGAGGACGCCGTTTGGATGGTGGAGTGGCCCGAGCGCGGTCGCGGGGTGCTGCCTCCGCCCGATCTGACGATCGCGATCGAGTACGCGACAAACGGTCGTCGTCTGCGTCTCTCGGCGGCGACCCCGACGGGCGAGGCTGTTCTGGAGGCCCTGAACGGTCGCGGATCGCCTGCCTCCGGGCATTCTGCTTCGCCTGAGGAGTCGGATGTAATCCAATGATACACCGTGGAAAGGGCTCTCTCGACATGCTATCTTTCAGCGCACGATCACTCGGATCGGAAGCAACCGGAAGGCCGTGCTCGTGAATAGGCTGATCTCGACGCTTCTCCTGCTCTTACTCGCTGTGGCGGCGCAGTCGGTTTGCGCCGAGCAGGCCTCGGTTCGCGGTGCACGGGTCTGGACCGATCCGGCGAAGACCCGGTTGGTCTTCGAGACCTCCTCGGCGATCACGCATCGGATCTTCCCCTTGGACGAGCCGGACCGTCTCGTCATCGACCTCGACGATGCCCGCATGGAAAGCAACCTGCCGAAGGTCGATCTCGGCGACGCGGTTCTGGTCGGCCTGCGCGGCGGGGTGCGCGGCGGCTCGCACCTGCGCATCGTCTTGGATCTCAAGCAACCGGTGCGTGCCAAGAGCTTCGCCCTGAGTCCCAACGAGCGCTACGGACATCGGCTGGTTATCGACCTGACGCCGAAAGACGGCTCCGGCGTGCGCCGCGTCGCGCTGCCCTCGTTTCCGAATTCGAGCCTGTCGAAGGGCGTTGCCGGCAAGGGCGCGGGGCGCGGCTCTGCGGTCGTCGTCGCGATCGACGCCGGTCACGGCGGCGAGGATCCGGGCGCCATCGGCGCGGGCGGGACCAAAGAGAAGGACGTCACGCTGGCGATCGCGCGCGAGCTGGCCAAACTGATCGAGCGCGAGCCGGGTTTGGAGGCGCTCATGATCCGCGACGGCGATTACTACGTCGGACTCCAGCAGCGCATCGACATGGCGCGGGAGCGTCGCGCGGACCTCTTCGTCTCGATCCATGCCGACGCCTTCGCCAGCGCGAATGCCAAGGGCTCGTCGGTCTACACCCTGTCCTACAGCGGTGCCAGCAGCGAGGCGGCGAAATGGCTGGCAAGTCGTGAGAACAGCGCGGATCTCATCGGCGGAGTCGATCTCTCGACCAACGACGATCTGCTGGCCACCGTCCTGATGGACATGACTCAGAACGCGACCATCGAGCACAGTACCGAGGCCGCGGCCATGGTCCTCGCCAATCTCGGCCGTCTCGGGGTGGTCCATCGCAACGATGTTCAGCGTGCCGGGTTTGCCGTTCTCAAGGCACCCGATGTGCCTTCGATCCTGGTCGAGACGGCATTCATCAGCAATTCCGAGGAAGAGAAGCGTCTGCGGGATCGGGGTCATCAGCGCCAGCTCGCCGTGGCGATCCTGGACGGCGTGAAGGGCTACTTCAGTAAATTCCCGCCACGCGGCGTGCTGGTCGATACCTCTCCCCGCAGCGGCGGCAGCGGCGGCGGTGGCGCGCGCGAATACGTGATCGGTCCCGGCGATACGCTCTCGGGCATCGCCAAGCAACACAGCGTGAGCATCTCGGCCTTGCGGGCCCACAACGGCCTGAACGACGACATGATCCGGGTCGGACAGGTGCTGTCGATTCCGGGAGACTCCTGAGTCGCTCGCCCTTGCTCGAGCGCCGCGCTTTTGTTTCCATCGGCGCATGACCAGGCCGATCCGTATCCTCTCCAGTCATCTCGTCAACCAGATCGCGGCCGGCGAGGTCGTCGAGCGCCCGGCCTCGGTCGCCAAGGAGCTGATCGAGAACAGTCTCGACGCCGACTGCACGCGCGTTGAGATCGACGTGGAGCGCGGCGGCATCAAGCGGCTGCGCGTGCGCGACGACGGGCGCGGGATTCCGCCGGATCAGTTGATGTTGGCGCTCTCCCGACATGCGACCAGCAAGGTCGCCGATCTCAGCGACCTGGAGGCCGTCTCGACCCTGGGGTTCCGCGGCGAGGCATTGCCCAGCATCGCATCGGTGAGCCGGCTGCGCTTGATCTCGCGCTGCCGCGATCAGGAGAGCGCCCGGGAGGTGACGGTCGGCAGCGACGGCGCTCCGGAAGAGCCGCGCCCGGCGGCGCATCCGCCGGGGACCAGCGTGGATGTCCAGGATCTCTTCTACAACACGCCGGCACGTCGCAAGTTTCTGCGCACCGAGAAGACCGAGCTCGGCCATCTGGAGCAGGTGGTCCGGCGCATCGCCCTGGCGCGCCCCGAGATCGCCTTCCAACTGCGTCACAACGGCCGAACCCTCTACGATCTGCCAGCCGCGACCGACGAAGCGGGACGACGCGCCCGTCTCGAAGCCTTGCTCGGCAGCGCCTTCGCCGAGCAGTCCTTGACCCTGGACGAGGAGGCGGTCGATCTGCGCCTGCGGGGTTGGGTGGTGCGTCCGGCGTTCTCGCGCAGCCAGGCCGATCAGCAGTTCTTCTATGTCAACGGTCGCATGGTGCGCGACAAGCTGGTGAGTCATGCGGTGCGTCAGGCGTTCAGCGACCTGCTGCATCAGGGTCGGCAACCCGCCTACCTGCTGTTCCTGGAGCTGCCTGCGCGGACGGTCGACTGCAACGTCCATCCGTCCAAGCATGAGGTGCGTTTCCGGGAAGGCCGACAGGTTCACGATTTCATCTTTCGGGCGCTCCGGCGGCGCCTCTCCGCCGGCGTGCTCGGCGAGACGCCGACGACGACCGAGACCGCAAGTGCGTCCGCAACGGGGTGGGCGCCGCGAGTCGACGACGTCCCGCTCGGACGTCTCGGAGGCGCTGCGGGGCCGAGCCAGCATCTTCCGCTCGCCGTCGGCGACGGGCGCGGGGGTTACGCCGAGCGATTGCGCGCCGATCTGGCGTTTCAGCAACCGCCACCTGCAGGGACCGAGATCGACGGCAGGGCGGACGGACCCGGAAGCGAGGGCAACGAAGGCAGCGAGCCACACCCCCTCGGTTACGCCCTCGCGCAGATCAACGGCGTCTATCTGCTGGCTCAGACCCCCGACGGCCTGATCATCGTCGATATCCATGCCGCCCATGAGCGGATCGGCTACGAGCGGCTGAAGGCGAGCTGGCGCTCGGGGGCGGTGATTCGCCAGCCCCTGCTCGTTCCGGTACCCGTTTCGGTGGGCCCGCGCGAGGCCGAGCTCGTCGCCTCGCAGGCCGAGGCCCTGGCCGCGTTGGGCCTGGTGATCGACCGCATCGATGCCGGAACCCTGGTGGTGCGCGAGGTGCCGGCGCTGCTGCGTCAGGCCGATCACGAGGGCTTGGTGCGCGATCTGCTCTCGGATCTGGCGGTCCACGGCAGCAGCGCACGCCTCGACGAGGCCATCAATGCGGTGCTTTCCACCATGGCCTGTCATGGTGCCGTGCGGGCCAATCGGCGCCTGACCCTCGACGAGATGAACGGACTGCTCCGCGACATGGAGCGCGCCGAGCGGATCGACCAATGCAACCACGGCCGTCCGACCTGGATCCGCGTCGGTTTCGACGAGCTGGACCGTTGGTTCTCGCGCGGGCGCTGAAGGGCGTCCGCCGTTTCACCGATCAGAGACATTGCCGTGCCTGACGTACCTGAAGGACCCACGGACGCGCGGTTGCGCGATGATCCCGCGGAGCGTCCACTCGCCATCCTGCTCATGGGTCCGACCGCGTCTGGCAAGACCGACCTGGCCGTCGAGCTGGTGCAGCGTCTGCCGTGCGAGATCGTCAGTGTGGATTCGGCGATGGTGTATCGCGGTATGGACATCGGGACGGCCAAGCCGACACCGGATGTGCTCGCCCGTGCACCGCATCGCTTGATCGATATCCTGGACCCCGCGGAAGCCTACTCGACCGCGCGTTTTCGCGAAGACGCTCTCGCGGCCATGGCGCAGATCAGCGCAAGGGGTCGCCTGCCGCTTCTGGTCGGCGGCACCATGCTCTATTTCAGGGCGCTGCAACAGGGCCTGGCCAGACTGCCGAGCGCGGATCCGGTGCTCCGACAAGCCTTGTTGGACGAGGCGTCCGTCATCGGCTGGTCGGCGATGCACGCGCGGCTCGCGCGCCTGGATCCGCAGGCGGCGCGCCGCATTCACCCGAACGATCCGCAGCGCGTCCAGCGCGCCTTGGAGATTCATGCCCTGACGGGCCGACCGATGAGCGAGCTGATCGCTGCGGCCGGCGAGACCGCCGATCTGCCCTATCGCCTCCTCAAATTGGTGCGCGCCCCGGCGGATCGTGAAGCGCTGCGCGAGCGCATCGCGCTGCGGTTCCGCGCGATGCTGAGACTGGGTCTGGTCGACGAGGTCGCCCGCTTGCGGGCGCGCGGCGATCTCGACGCCGATCTGCCCTCGATGCGCGCGGTCGGATACCGCCAGGTCTGGAGTTATCTCGACGGTGCTCTGAGCGAGGATGAAATGAGCCGAAACGCGATTGTCGCATCCAGGCAACTCGCCAAACGCCAACTCACCTGGCTGCGTGCCGAGGCGGATGCGCATTGGCTCGCCGATGCGCCGGATCCGCTCGACGCGGCGTTGCGTCTTGTCCGTGCGGCTGCGCGCACGCTGCCCGATCCGCACTGATCGCCGACCTCCGTATCGTTGCGGGGCATAAATGCATTGAACCTGCTCAACGCAATGCTGTCTTCCTGACCGGCTGTCTGGCGTTGACCTCCGATGCGTGGCACTCTAATTGCTCTTGTTTGCTTGCGGGCTGATTCGTGCGCTGCGGCAGTCATGGCGAGTGCCGTTGCGGCATCGGCAAGGAGTGGATCCGATGCGCGACGGGATGGTGAAAGCACGCCGTTTCGACGACACTAAGGCAATATTTTTCGGCGGGTATGCCTGTCCCGGCTGCTGTCCCGCTTGCTCCACCCCGGCTTGATTGGCAGCGATCACAGCCAGACTTTTCGCCGGGCAACACTAGGCGACCACAACAATAAGGAGTCACTCCATGTCTAAGGGCCAAAGCCTCCAAGACCCTTTTCTGAATGCCCTGAGGAAGGAACGCGTCCCCGTGTCCATCTTTTTGGTCAACGGAATCAAACTGCAGGGCCAGATCGAATCCTTCGATCAATTCGTGGTGTTGCTTAAAAACAACGTCAGCCAGATGATCTACAAGCATGCCATATCGACCGTCGTTCCCGCCCGCAACGTCAAGCTTCCCCCGGCCGAAGGGGCGCCGCCGGAGCTTGGAAACGCATGACCCGGAGACGGTCCTGATCCGCGCTCGCGGGGCGATTCGACGTCGCGACGGTGGTTGCCGTGTTTGAGCGGCCGAGCGCCGGCGAACGCGCTGTTTTGGTGCATCTGGATATCGGCTCGACCGCCGAGCCGGACGAGCGCGAGGAGTTCCGGCGCCTTGCGGTAGCCGCGGGCGCCGAGGTCGTCGGCAGCCTGGGTGGCTCGCGCTCGGTACCCGACCCTCGGCTCTTCATCGGAACCGGCAAGTGCGACGAGCTGGTGCAGCTGGTGACGGACACGGCCGCGGATCTCGCTATCTTCAACCACCCCTTGTCTCCGGCCCAGGAGCGCAACCTCGAACGCCTGCTCAAATGCCGGGTGGTGGATCGCTCGGGTTTGATCCTGGATATCTTCGCGCAGCGTGCGCGCTCCTTCGAAGGCAAGCTCCAGGTCGAGCTTGCACAGCTCAAGCACATGTCGACCCGTCTGGTTCGAGGCTGGACCCATCTCGAGCGGCAGAAGGGCGGGATCGGACTGCGCGGGCCCGGCGAGACCCAGCTCGAAACCGATCGGCGGCTCCTTGCCAATCGAATGACCGTCCTCGATCGGCGCCTGGACCGCATCCAGGTGCAGCGAGCCCAGGGTCGCAAGGCGCGCGACAAGGCCGAGCTGCCGGTGCTCTCGCTCGTGGGTTACACCAACGCGGGCAAGTCGACGCTCTTCAATCGCTTGACCGAGGCTGGCGTCTTCCAGGCCGATCAGCTCTTCGCGACCTTGGATCCGACCTTGCGCCGACTGACCCTCCCCGATGGCGGCCGGGTCCTGGTGGCCGACACGGTCGGGTTCGTCGGCCGTCTTCCCCACGAGCTGGTGGCCGCGTTCCGCTCGACCCTCGAAGAGACGCGCAATGCCGCGCTCCTGCTGCACGTCGTGGAGGCATCGGCGGCCCACCGGGCGCGTCTGTGCGCGGACGTCGAGCAGGTGCTCGCCGAGATCGGCAGCGACGCGATCCCGCGCCTGGAGGTCTACAACAAGGTCGATCTGCTCCCGGAGGAATCGCCGCGCATCGAGCGGGATTCGAGCGGCTTGCCCAAGCGAGTCTGGTTGTCCGCCGAGACGGGCGAGGGGATCGAGCTGCTTCTGCAGGCGATCTCCGAATGGCTGGGGCGTGATCGCGTTCGCTGCTCGCTTGATCTGGAATCCGACGAAGGACGCCTGCGCGCGTGGCTGTTCGAGCACGCGCAGATCGTTTCGGACGCGGTGAATCCATCCGGTGGCTGGTCGATGGAGATCATCATCGCTCGGCCCGACTGGGAGCGGCTGGCGGCTCGGAGCCCGCGGCTGTCCCGGGGCGTGGCGGACGCCCGATAGGGGACCGCCCGCGGGTGCGTTCGTAGCGTCTGGAACCCGGTCATCCGCGGCGACGCGCGTGGCCGTCGTTCGTTTGCGCGTGCCGCCCGCGGTTTGCCCTTGACGGTCTCGTTCACATAGAATCCGGGGTCTTGTCGAGCGGGCCCGGGTCGCGTATCGCTTGATATCGGCGCGCTTCGTCGGCACTCTGACAGAGCGACGCGATGGACCGTAGAGTCCGGTTTGCGCAGCGTCGGTCGTGCGCGCCTCTCTCGATCCCGCAGATTCAGTGCGGGAGCACGTCTTCATCCAACACTCAACAGTCGAACCCGACAGACGGAGAAGCTATGGCCTGGAACGAGCCAGGTGGCGGTAACAAAGATCCTTGGAGCGGCAAGGGCGGCGGTGAGCAGGGCCCCCCGGATCTCGACGAAGTCGTGCGAAAGCTCCAGGAGCGGCTCGGCGGTTTGTTCGGGGGCAACAAGCCCTCGGGCGGAGGCACCTCCGGCGGTGGCGGCGGCTTTAATCTTCCGAGCGGCGACTTCAGCTCGCGTGCGATCGGAATCGTCGTCGGCATTCTTTTGGTCGTCTGGCTGGCGACGGGCATCTATATCGTCGAGCCGGCCGAGCGCGGCGTCGTTACCCGATTCGGCAGTTATGTCGACACCACCGGGCCGGGTCCGCACTGGCACGTTCCCTGGCCGATCGAGTCGGTCGTCAAGGTCAATGTCGACGAGATCTCGACCTTCAGTCACTCGGCCTCGATGTTGACGCAGGACGAGAACATCGTCGATGTCGAGCTGACCGTGCAATCCCGTATCCAGGATGCGTCTGACTATCTGTTCCAGGTCGCCGACCCGGATCAGACCTTGCGCGACGCTACGGTCACGGTGGTCCGTGTGACCGTCGGCGGAAGCAAGCTCGACTTCGTCATGACCGAAGGGCGCGGCGCGGTTGCCGTCACCATCCGAGAGCGGATTCAGGCCTTGATGGATCAGTACCGGACCGGTCTGCTGGTCACCTCCGTCAACATGCAGCCCGCCAAGCCGCCGGAAGAGGTCAAGGCCGCCTTCGACGACGCCATCAAGGCGCGCGAAGACAAGGAGCGCCTCGAGAACCAAGCCGAGGCCTACTCGAACGAAGTGCTGCCGCAGGCGCGCGGCGAGGCGGCGCGTATCGTCGCCGACGCACGTGCCTACCGTGATCAGGTCATCGCCCGCTCCGAGGGTGAAACCGCGCGCTTCACGGCAATCCTGACCGAGTATTTGATGGCTCCCGAAGTGACGCGACAGCGCCTTTATCTGGAAACGATGGAGCAGGTCTTGGGTGAAAGCAACAAGGTCATTATCGATGTGGAAGACGGCGGCAACAGCCTCCTCTATCTCCCGATCGACCAACTCATGAAACAGCGCCCGGCCGAGGCTGCACCGGCACGGCCGGAACCGGCGGCTCCGGCCGTCGCAGCGGAGGCCACGCCAAGTCCGCAACGGTCGGTCGACCGCGATCGGAGGGTCCGGTAAATGAACAAGCTGAAAACCTTTCTTCCGCTTGGCTTAGCCGGTCTCGTGGTTGTGGTCTATGCCTTCACCTTCATCGTTCAAGAGTACGAGGTGGCGATCAAGCTGCGACTCGGTCAAATCGTCGGCGACGATTATCGACCCGGCCTGCACTTCAAGGTCCCCATCCTGAACAACATCAAGTTGTTCGATCGACGAATCCAGACCTTGGACTCACGTCCCGAGCGCTTCCTGACGATCGAGAAGAAGGACGTCATCGTCGACTCCTACACCAAGTGGCGGATCTCCAGCGCTGCTCAGTTCTTCCGCTCGACCGGCGGCAACATCGCGCGTACCTCCCGGCTGCTGTCGGAGCGGGTGAACACGAGCCTGCGCGACGAGTTCGGCAAGCGCACGATCCAGGAGGTGGTATCGGACGATCGGCTCGCGCTCATGGCGCTGCTCACCAAGGAGGTGAACGAAAACGCCCAGGATCTCGGGATCGAGGTTGTGGACGTGCGCGTGAAGAAGATCGACCTGCCGCCCGAGGTGAGCGAGTCGGTCTACTCGCGAATGCGTGCCGAGCGCGAGCGGGTCGCCCGCGATCTTCGGGCGCAGGGTGGCGAGGCCGCGGAGCGTATCCGCGCCGATGCGGATCGCCAGCGGACCGTCATCGTGGCCGAGGCGTTTCGCGAGTCGGAGGAGACGCGCGGCGAGGGCGACGCACGGGCTTCACAGATCTTCGCGAATGCCTTCAATCAGGATCGCGAGTTCTATGCCTTCTTCCGCAGCCTGAGCGCGTACCGATCCTCCCTCGGTCAAGAGCGTGACGTGATGGTCTTGGAGCCGGACTCCGACTTCTTCCGGTTCTTCCGCGACCCCTCCGGCCAGTAAACCTGCGGGTTTCAGGCCCTACGAAACGCCTCGGGTACCCCGAGGCGTTTTTTTCCGCCCGGCTTGCCGTACTCCGGTTAGAGCGTCTCCTCCGTACCGAATCCGGTGCCTGTCGTTCCGAAAGACCGATCGCAGCGATCGGCGCCTCGTCGATCCGAAGCCCGAGCACGCCACAAGCGTTGGACAAACGCGCCGACGTCTGGAAAGATGCCGGCCTTTGACCGGTCCGCCAACCCACGGCGTCTCCGGCTCTGCCTTGGATTTCTCGGGGTCACGCGTTCGTGCATGATGTCTTGGTTGCGGTTGCGCTCCTCCTGGTCATCGAAGGCATGTTGCCTTTTCTGAGTCCGGAGAGGTTTCGTCGTCTCCTCTTGTTGATGGCCGCCGAAAACAAGCGCTCGCTGAGGCTTGCCGGCCTCGCCAGCATGGTGTCCGGCGTGGTGCTGCTCTATCTGGTCAACTGAGGCTCGTCACCCGAGACTCCTCAATCGAGACTGAAGAACCGGGGCGAATGAACGCATGAACGAGGAACGCTGGCTCTTGCCCGCCGGGATCGACGAGGTACTGCCTCCGCAAGCACGGGTCATGGAGACACTGCGGCGCGAGCTGTTGGATCTCTATGCGAGCTGGGGCTACGAGCTCGTCATCCCGCCCTTTATCGATTATCTGGAATCGCTCCTGACCGGAACCGGTCAAGACCTCGATCTTCAGACCTTCAAGCTCACCGACCAGCTCAGCGGACGGATGCTCGGGGTGCGCGCCGATATGACCCCGCAGGTCGCGCGGATCGACGCACACCATCTGCGGCGCGATACCCCGACCCGCCTCTGTTATCTGGGTACCGTTCTGCACACCCGCAGCGATGGCTTCGCAGGGACCCGCAGCCCGTTGCAGATCGGCGCGGAGATCTACGGACACTCGGGGATCGAGAGCGATACCGAGATCCTGCGCCTCATCCTGTTGACGCTGCGCACCGCCGGGATCGGGGAGACCTACCTGGATCTCGGGCACGTCGGCATCTATCGCGGCCTCGCCCGGCAAGCCGGATTGTCCCCGATCGGCGAGCACGCGCTCTTCGATGCGCTCCAGCGCAAGGCCGTCCCCGAGATCGAAGCGCTGATCGCGGAGCTCGGAGTGAGCGGCGCCCCCGCCCGGATGCTGTCGGCCTTGGCGGAGCTCAACGGCGTCGATGCGCTCGCCCGTGCCGAGATCCTGCTGCGCGAGGCCGATCCCCCGGTACGCGAGGCGGTCGACTATCTGCGGCGCCTCGCCGACGAGCTCGGTCGGTGGCTCCCGGATGTCTCGATCCATTACGATCTGGCGGAGCTGCGCGGTTACCGGTATAAGACGGGGGCGGTTTTTGCTGCATTCGTCCCCGGCTGGGGACTGGAAATCGCGCGCGGCGGGCGTTACGACGACATCGGGCGTGTTTTCGGCCGGGCGCGTCCCGCGGTCGGATTCAGCACGGATTTGAAGGAGCTGCTGCGCCACGGGCAACGTGCCGACACGAGCGACGCGGCGATTTATGCGCCCTGGTCGGCAGCGCCGGCGTTGCAGGAGGCCGTCGATCGACTCCGTGCCTCCGGACGGTGTGTCGTGAATGCGCTGCCGGGGCCGGAGCAGGATCGCCACGATCCGGGCTGCCGGCAGGTGCTGGTCGAGCGTGACGGGCGTTGGGAACTAGACGATATCCTCGCGGGGTAGATGACTAAAGATGGGCAACAATGTCGTTGTAATCGGCACCCAATGGGGTGATGAAGGCAAGGGTAAGGTGGTCGACCTGCTGACCGACCGGGCCTCGGTCGTGGTGCGGTTTCAAGGGGGCCATAATGCCGGGCACACCCTGGTCATCGACGGTGTGAAGACCGTTCTGCACCTGGTCCCGTCCGGCGTCCTGCGCGAAGGCGTGCGCTGCCTGATCGGCAACGGCGTGGTGCTCTCGCCTTCGGCGCTGCAGGAAGAGCTCGCCATGCTCGAAGCCTCCGGCGTGCCGGCCCGCGAGCGTCTCGGCATCAGTGCGGCTTGCCCCCTGATCCTGCCCTACCACATCGCGCTCGACCAGGCACGCGAGCTGGCGCGCGGGGACAAGGCGATCGGAACGACCGGTCGGGGCATCGGTCCGGCCTACGAGGACAAGACCGCGCGGCGCGGCATCCGCCTCGGCGAGCTGCTCGACGCCGAGCACTTCAAGGAGCGCCTGCGCGAGGTCATGGAGTATCACAACTTCATGCTCGAGCATTATTTCAAGGTCGCGCCGGTCGCGTATTCCGCGGTCCTCGACGAGTTCCTGGGGCATGCCGAGGTGCTGCGTCCGCTCGTCATGGATGTGCCCGGCTATCTGCATGCCTGTCGCGCCGAGGGCAAAGACATCCTGTTCGAGGGTGCCCAAGGCTCCTTGCTCGACATCGACCACGGCACCTATCCCTACGTCACCTCGTCCACGACGACGGCCGGCGGGGCGGCGAGCGGCAGCGGTGTCGGTCCGCGCGACTTGGACTATGTGCTCGGGATCGTCAAGGCCTACACCACGCGCGTTGGCTCCGGGCCCTTTCCGACCGAGCTGTTCGATGCGGTCGGCGACCAGCTGGGCAAGCGCGGCAACGAGTTCGGCGCGACCACCGGGCGCAAGCGCCGCTGCGGTTGGCTGGACATGGTCTCGCTCAAGCGATCGCTCGCCATCAACAGCGTCACCGGCATCTGCATCACCAAACTCGACGTACTCGACGGCTTGGAGACCATCAAGATCTGTACGAGCTATGTCATCGACGGCGAGGAGGTCGTCACACCTCCGGTCGGCGCCGATGCCCTGGCACGCTGCGAGCCGCGGTACACCGAGATCCCCGGTTGGGCGGAATCGACCTTCGGGGTGACCTCTTTCGACGCGCTCCCGGTGCAGGCGCGCCACTATCTCGACACCATCGAGCGGATGAGCGGACTGCCGATCGATCTGGTGTCCACCGGTCCGGACCGGGTCGAGACCCTGATCCGTCGTCATCCCTTCGACCTCTGATGCCGCGCCGACACCATGGATACCGCCGGAACTGAGCTTGTTGTCGAGGGGCTTTGGCTGATGGTCATCGGGATGACCATCGTGTATGCCTTTCTCATGATGCTGGTCGGCTTCCTCACCCTGATGTCGAAGGCGGTGGCCCGGTGGGCCCCCGCGGAGTCGCTCCCGGCAATCCCGCCTGCTGCCGCGCCGACGGCCCCCGCGACCGGCGACGCGCGGCTGGGGGCGGTGATTTCAGCCGCCATCCAGGCGCACCGTACACGGCATCGTCCCTGATGCGCCCGTCGAGCTGCCTCGGCCCTGTCGCCCGACAGGGATAGGGCAAGGCCCGCAAGCCGCACGCCTTCGCCGACCGCACTCCGTTTCAGACCCCACAGATCGAGCCTCGAATGAAGCCTTCCAACCGACTTGCGATCACCGATGTCGTCCTGCGCGACGCGCACCAGTCGCTGCTTGCGACCCGCCTGCGCATCGAG
Source organism: Thiocapsa sp. KS1 (assembly GCF_001499735.1). Taxonomy (GTDB): domain Bacteria; phylum Pseudomonadota; class Gammaproteobacteria; order Chromatiales; family Chromatiaceae; genus Thiocapsa. Next base: position 701,311 of record NZ_LN848257.1, read on the forward strand.
GACATGCTCCCCATCGCGCCCAAGCTCGACGAGGTCGGCTATTGGTCGATCGAGAGCTGGGGCGGGGCGACCTTCGATGCCTGCATCCGCTACCTCGGCGAAGACCCCTGGGAGCGCCTACGCCTGCTCAAGGCCGCGATGCCCAAGACGCCGCAGCAGATGCTGCTGCGCGGGCAAAACCTGCTCGGCTACCGGCACTATGCCGACGACCTGGTCGAGGCCTTCGTGGAGCGCGCGGCCCTCAACGGGATCGACGTCTTCCGCATCTTCGATGCCATGAACGACGTGCGCAATCTCGAGACCTCGGTGAAGGCGGCCTTGGCGACCGGCAAGCACGCCCAAGGCACCATGTCCTATACGGTCAGTCCGGTGCACGATCTGGACTACTGGGTCGACATGGGTCGCCGCCTCGAAGACATGGGCTGCCATTCGATCTGCATCAAGGACATGGCGGGTCTGCTCAAGCCCTATGTCGCCGAGACTCTGGTGACGCGGCTGAAGGAGACCTGCAGCGTCCCGATCGCCATGCAGAGCCATGCGACGACCGGGATGAGCACGAGCACCATCCTGAAGGCGGCGGAGGCGGGGATCGACATGGTCGATACCGCCATCTCCTCGATGAGCATGACCTACGGGCATTCGCCGACCGAGTCGGTGGTCGCCATCCTGGAAGACACGGATCGCTCGACCGGATTGAATCTCCCTCTGTTGGAAGAGATCGCGGCCTATTTCCGCGAGGTTCGTAAGAAATACGCCAAGTTCGAAGGGGCGCTCAAGGGTGTGGATTCGCGCATCCTGGTCGCTCAGGTGCCCGGCGGGATGCTCACCAATATGGAGAATCAGCTCCGCGAGCAGGGGGCCACCGACCGTCTCGACGCGGTGCTTGCCGAGATCCCCAGGGTGCGCGAGGAGCTGGGATTCCTCCCGCTGGTGACGCCGACCTCCCAAATCGTCGGCAGCCAGGCCGTGCTCAATGTCCTCATGGGCGAGCGCTACAAGAGCATCACCAACGAGACCGCGGGCGTCCTCAAAGGCGAGTACGGGGCGACCCCGGCCCCGGTGAGCGTCGCGCTGCAACAGCGCGTCTTGGCCGAAGGCGAGGCGCCGATCACCTGTCGTCCGGCCGATCATCTGACGCCGGAGCTCGATGCGCTCACCGCGGAGCTGCAACGCCTGGCCGAGGAGCGCTCTCTGAGGCTTGCCACGGACGTCGTGGACGATGTGCTGACCTATGCCCTGTTTCCTCAGGTCGGGCTCAAGTTCATCGAGAATCGCGGAAATCCGAGCGCCTTCGAGCCTCCGCCTTGGCTGGAGCCTGGCCGCCCGAAGGCCGGCGCGACTGTGACTGCGACCGGGACTGCGCCCGCTCCGAGCGCTGCCGTGGCCGAACGCTATCGGGTGGAGGTCGACGGCCACAGCTATCGCGTCGTCGTCTCCCCGGACGGCGCCGTCGAGCAGCTCACGGCCGTGTCCGGTCCTGCCGTGCCCGCCGCCGGTCGCGCCGTGCCGGCTCCGCTCGCCGGGACCGTGGTGGCGGTCAAGGTCAAGCCGGGGCAGCGCATCGCCTCGGGCGAGCTGATCCTGCTGCTCGAGGCCATGAAGATGGAGACCGAGGTCCGTTCGCCCGAGGCCGGGACCGTCCTCGCGCTGTCGGTCAAGGACGGCGACAGCCTCCTGGTCGGCCAAACCATGTTGACGCTGGGCTAAGGCGTATGGACGCGATCCTGACTCTTTGGCAGTCCACCGGCATTGCCAACGTCACCTGGCGGGAGCTTCTCATGCTCTTGGTCGGTGTCGGTCTCATCTATCTGGCCATCGCCAAGCGTTTCGAGCCGCTCCTGCTGCTGCCCATCGGCTTCGGTGCGATCCTCTCGAACATCCCTGTCGCCGGCATGGCCGGACCGGAGGGAATGATCGGGATGATCTATCACGTCGGCGTCGAGACCGGGGTCTTTCCCTTGCTGATCTTTCTCGGCGTCGGCGCGCTGACCGATTTCAGCGCACTCATCGCCAGACCCTCGACGCTGCTCCTCGGGGCGGCGGCGCAGTTCGGGATCTTTGCGACCCTGATCGGTGCGCTGGCACTCAACCTACTGCCCGGATTCAACTTCAGTCTCGCGGATGCCGCCGCCATCGGCATCATCGGCGGGGCGGACGGTCCGACCGCGATCTTTCTGGCGTCCCGTCTAGCGCCGGATCTCCTCGGCGCGATCGCCGTGGCCGCCTATTCCTACATGGCCCTGGTCCCGATCATTCAGCCGCCGATCATGCGCGCTTTAACGACCAAGGCCGAGCGCAGCGTCGTGATGGAACAGCTGCGTCCCGTCTCGCGCCTCGAGCGGATCCTCTTTCCCTTCGCGGTGCTCTTTCTGTGCGCGCTGTTGTTGCCGTCCGCCGCACCGCTGATCGGCATGCTCACCTTGGGCAATCTCCTGCGCGAAAGCGGTGTGGTGGAGCGGCTCAACCGAGCCGCTCAGAACGAAATCATCAACGTCGTCACCATGCTGCTGGGTCTGGCCATCGGCTCCAAGCTCTCGGGCGAGCTCTTTCTCACGACACAGACCCTGGGGATTCTGGTGCTCGGCGCTATTGCGTTTGCCATCGGTACCGCGGCCGGCGTCCTCATGGGCAAGCTGATGTGTCGGCTGACCGGAGGCAAGGTGAACCCCTTGATCGGCGCCGCAGGCGTCTCCGCCGTGCCCATGGCCGCGCGGGTGGTGAACAAGGTCGGATTGGCCGAAAACCACCATAATTTCCTGCTGATGCATGCCATGGGTCCGAACGTTGCCGGCGTGATCGGCTCGGCGGTCGCAGCCGGCGTCTTGCTCGCCCTTGTGGGCCCATGACCTGAGCCGACCCTCGCCGAGGTTGTTGCCGAAGCAGAGCCGGTTCCTCAGCGCCACGCCGGATCTCGCCCGGACGCGGTTTCGGTTGACGCTGCGGCCGACTATGCGCTACTTTTACGCGCTTATGTCGGGAGCACCCCTTGAGATCATCGACCCCTGGCGGGCATGTCGCCGCGAGATTGCCTTCACCGGCGAGGTGTTGCTGAGCGCGATGCCGCGACTTGCAGCGGGCCTCGTCGGCAGCGAAAGCACAGACACATCGGTCGACGCGGGGCGCGAAGCCTCGACGTCGGACGGGGCGGCACGCTACGAGCTGCGGTTCGGCCGGGATCGGCAGGGTCGCTCGGTCGTCCTTGGGCGTGTGCAGGCGCGGCTGCGATTGCCGTGTCAACGCTGCCTCGAGGAGGTCGAGATCCCGGTCGATGCCCCGATCGAGCTGGCGCTGATCCGCCGAGACGACGATGCGCTCGATCTCCCCGAGCACCTCGACCCTTGGCTGGTAACGGAGGAGCGGCTGAACCCTTTGGATATCGTCGAGGACGAGCTGTTGTTGGCGGTTCCACAGGTCCCGCGTCATCCTTCCGGATCTTGCGGCGCAGGGTTGCCCGAGGGTGACGAGCCGAGGGCGCCGGCCGCGGACGCAGGGTCGGACGCGCCGCGCAGGCCCTTTGCGATCTTGGCGTCACTCAAGAGACCGCCCGAGACATAGCCCGACGAGCAATCGCCGGAGCCGGGGATGCTGCGCCCGGATGCTTTGAATCTATTGGAAAACATATCGCGACCGCGCTGAGTCGACGGCCGCGCTTCACTCGGAGATCAAAGATGGCCGTTCAACAAAATCGAAAAACCCCCTCCAAGCGCGGCATGCGCCGCTCGCACGATGCGCTGAGCAAGCCGACCCTGTCGGTCGATCCCACCAGCGGCGAGACACACCTTCGCCACCATGTGACGCCGGACGGTTTCTACCGCGGCCGTAAGGTTCTGGATCGCTCTGAGTGAGCGCACGCGGTCGGCTCGGAATCCTGGAACCAGCGCAGTTGCGTAGATCGAAGGGCCTCGGGATGGGATCTGTTTCGACCATCGCACTCGATGCAATGGGCGGCGATCACGGCACCGGCGTCGTGGTGGCGGCCGCGTTGCGTTTTCTCGCCGCCTCCGAGGGGGTCGATCTGATCCTCGTCGGTGACGAGGCGAAGATCACCGAACAGCTCGGAAAAGCCGATCGCACGCGCCTAAAGATTCGTCCGACGACCCAGGAGGTCGGGATGGACGAGGCACCTTCAAAGGCGCTGCGGGGAAAGAAGGACTCCTCGATGCGGGTCGCCATCGACCTGGTGAAGAGCGGGGATGCGGATGCCTGCGTCAGTGCAGGCAACACCGGCGCCCTGATGGCGACCGCGCGCTTCGTCCTCAAGACACTGCCGAGTGTCGATCGCCCCGCCATCATCACCGCCGTTCCCTCCCTGCACGGGCATACGCACATGCTCGATCTGGGTGCGAACGTCGATTGCACGGCCGAGCATCTCTTCCAGTTCGCGGTGATGGGCAGCGAGCTGGTGACCGCCGTCGAAGGCGTCGCCGCACCGCGCGTGGCGCTTCTGAACATCGGGCAGGAAGAGATCAAAGGCAACGAGCAGGTCAAGCAGGCCAACGAGCTCCTGCTGCGCAGCAGCCTGAATTATGTCGGCTACATCGAGGGCGACGGGATCTTTCTCGACGACATCGACGTGGTCGTCGCGGATGGATTCGTCGGGAACGTGGCCCTCAAATGCAGCGAAGGGGTGGCCAAGTTCGTCCGGCATTCCTTGAGCACCCAGTTCAAGCGGACCTGGTTCAGCCGGCTTGCCGGGCTTGCCGCGATGCCGATTCTCAAGCAGTTTCGCCGCACGATGGACCCGCGCCGCTACAACGGCGCCAGCCTTCTCGGCCTGCGCGGAATCGTGATCAAGAGCCATGGCGGTGCTGACGAGATGGCGTTCGAGAACGCGATCCATATCGCCTTGAAAGAGATTCACGCGAACATCCCCAAGCGGATCGGCGAGCAAGTCGGCCGGCATCTCGACAGCGGACAATACAAGGCGATTGCCTGATGATTTACTCGCGCATCCTGGGGACCGGGAGCTACCTTCCGGCCCGGACGGTGACGAATGCCGATCTGGAGGCGATCGTCGACACCACGGCAACCTGGATCTTCGAGCGGACCGGCATCGAGAAGCGCCATGTGGTTTCCGAGGGCGAGACCTGTTGCGATCTCGCCGAGGCGGCCGCCCGCCGAGCACTCGATGCGGCCGGCCTCCAGCCCTCCGACATCGATCTGATCATCGTCGCCACCACCACGCCGGACCAGTTCTTTCCGAGCACCGCCTGTCTTTTGCAGCAGCGCCTCGGCGTGCACGGCTGCCCGGCCTTCGATCTTCAGGCGGTGTGTACGGGCTTCGTCTACGCGGTCGGTGTTGCCGACAAATTCATCCGCACCGGCTCGGCGAAACGGGCGTTGGTGGTCGGCGCCGAGACCCTCTCGCGTATCCTCAACTGGGAGGATCGCGGGACCTGCGTGCTCTTCGGAGACGGCGCAGGCGCGGTGATCCTGGAGGCGTCGGACGAGCCGGGTATCCTTTCCACGCATCTGCACGCCGACGGGGCCTACAAGGATCTCCTGCAGGTCCCGGGTGGCCTCGGCAACGGGCATCCCGATGCCCGGTTCATGGAGATGAAGGGCAACGAGGTCTTTCGGGTCGCCGTGACGACGCTGGGGCGGATCGTCGACGAGACCCTGGATGCCGCCGGTCTGACCAAGTCGGACATCGACTGGTTGATCCCGCATCAGGCCAACATCCGCATCATCCAGGCGACCGCGCGCAAGCTGGACCTGCCGATGGAGCGCGTCGTGGTCACGGTGGCGGATCACGGCAATACCTCCGCCGCATCCATTCCGCTCGCCTTCGATCAAGCGGTGCGGGACGGTCGTATCCGTCGCGGCGAGCTCTTGTTGATGGAGGCCTTCGGGGGTGGTTTCACCTGGGGCTCCGTCTTGGTCCGTTATTGATCGGTGATGCTCCCGATGTCGAATACGATTGCCGCTTTCTTCCCTGGACAAGGCTCCCAGTCGATCGGGATGCTCGATGCACTCGCCGAGGTCTATCCGGATGTCCGCAGGACCTTCGAGGAGGCATCCGACGCCTTGGGTTTCGATCTGTGGCGTTTGACGAGCGAAGGCCCCAAGGCCGATCTCGATCTGACCCGCAACACCCAACCCGTCATGCTGACCGCCGGTCTTGCGGTCTGGCGCGTCTGGCTTAAGGCCGGCGGACCGCCCGCGAGTCTGATGGCCGGCCACAGTCTGGGCGAGTATTCGGCCCTGGTCGCGGCCGGTGCGCTGCGCTTCGCCGACGGCGTGCAATTGGCTGCCGAGCGCGCGCGCTTCATGCAGGAGGCGGTGCCGGCGGGCGAGGGTGCAATGGCGGCACTGCTGGGTTTGAGCGACGCCGACGTTATTGCGCTCTGCGCGGAGCAGTCACAAGGTGCCGTCCTCGAGGCCGTTAATTTCAACGCACCGGGTCAGGTGGTGATCGCCGGCGACACCGCCGCGGTGAGCCGCGCGCTCGGCGCCGCAAAGGCTGCGGGTGCAAAGCGTGCG
>NZ_LN848257.1:707893-744733 GCF_001499735.1 Thiocapsa sp. KS1
CCGCAAAGGCTGCGGGTGCAAAGCGTGCGGTGACCTTGCCGGTCAGCGTCCCCTCGCATTGCGCACTGATGCGTCCCGCCGCGGATCGGCTCGCCGAGCGGTTGGCGGCGATAGAGATCCGGGTTCCGGAGGTTCCGGTCCTGCACAATGCCAGTGTGGAAAGCGCCCCCGACAGCGCCGCGCTGCGCGACCTGCTGGTCCGACAGCTCTATCGTCCGGTGCGCTGGGTGGAGACGGTTCAGGCCGTCGCGGCGCAGGGGATCCGCAGCGCAATCGAATGCGGGCCGGGCAAGGTGCTGGTCGGTCTCAATAAACGAATCGACGACAATTTGACGACGCTGCCGGTCTTCGACCCGAAGTCACTCGACGCAGCACTGGAGGCGATAGGCAATGCTGAAGGGTGAAATCGCGCTCGTGACGGGCGCATCACGCGGGATCGGTCGATCGATCGCCATGGCGCTGGCCGAGCAGGGTGCTGCCGTGGCCGGCACGGCGACGACCGAGGGCGGTGCGCGCGCGATCGAGCAGGCGCTGCTCGACGCCGGTCACCAGGGCATCGGGGTTGTGCTCGACGTCTCCGATGGTGCCTCGGTCGAGGCCGCCATCGCGCAGATTACCGAGCGGCTCGGCGCACCCGGAATCCTCGTGAACAATGCCGGAATAACCCGCGACAACCTTCTGATGCGAATGAAGGACGAGGAGTGGGATTCGGTCATCGAGACCAACCTCGGCTCCCTGTATCGCGTCTCCAAGGCCTGCCTGCGCCCCATGACGAAGGCGCGCAAAGGCCGGATCATCAATATCGCCTCCGTCGTCGGCGCCATGGGCAATGCCGGCCAGACCAACTATGCCGCCGCCAAGGCAGGCATGATGGGTTTCACCAAGGCGTTGGCCCGCGAGGTCGGATCCCGCTCGATCACGGTCAACTGTGTCGCCCCGGGCTTCATCGACACGGATATGACACGTGCGTTGCCCGATGCGCAGCGCCAGGCATTGATCGGAAGCATTCCATTGGGCCGGCTCGGACAGCCCGAAGAGATCGCCGGCGCCGTGGTGTTTTTGGCCTCCCCTGCCGCGGGCTACATCACCGGCGAGACGCTCCATGTGAACGGCGGCATGCACATGGCATAGATGCCGCTCCGATCGATATGATTAAGATCAAGTAAATCAAATCCTTGTGCTTTTTAACCGACAGTTGATGCGGCTTTCATCGGCCGTCGATTGTCACTAGAATACCGCCTGGTCCAGCGAGGACCACCTTTTTTCATCCGGAGGAATCAGTCCCATGAGCAGCGTTGAAGATCGAGTCCGCAAAATCGTTGTCGAGCAGCTTGGCGTCAAGGAAGAGGAAGTGACCTCGGAGGCGTCTTTCGTCGACGATCTGGGCGCGGACTCACTCGATACGGTTGAGTTGGTCATGGCCCTCGAAGAAGAATTCGAAACCGAGATCCCGGACGAGGACGCGGAGAAGATCACCACGGTCCAGCAGGCGATCAACTACATCAACGAGCACCAAGCCTAGGCAGGTGTCCGGCACCCGGGTCGGGTGCTCCGAGGCTCGAAGGCCGTCGGCCGCAGCTGGATGCCGGCGCGGCGGCGAGCGTCGAATATCGCGATTCGAACGAAAGGGGTAGGCAATGTCAGGCAGAAGGGTAGTGGTCACCGGTTTGGGCCTCGTGGCGCCGGTCGGTTTGGACGTCAAGTCCTCCTGGGACAACATCCTCGCCGGCAAAAGCGGGATCAAACCCATCACCCATTTCGATATCGAGCCGTTCAGCACCCGCTTCGGCGGTCCGATCTATGGCTTTGAGATCGGCGATTACATCTCCGAAAAAGAAGCCAAAAAGATGGATAAGTTTATCCATTACGGCATGGCGGCGGGCTGTCAGGCCATCGCCGATGCCGGGCTGGAGATCGACGATTCCAACCGACGTCGGATCGGCGTCGCGATCGGATCCGGGATCGGCGGCATCACGGGCATCGAGAACAACTACGAGGCCTACCGCTCCAAGGGCCCGCGTCGGATCTCGCCTTTCTTCGTGCCGGCCAATATCATCAACATGGTCGCCGGAAACCTTTCGATCAAGTTCGGGCTCAAGGGGCCGAACTATTCCATCGTCTCCGCGTGCAGCACCGCGACCCACAACATCGGCGAGGCGGCGATCATGATCCGCCACGGCTATGTGGACGTCATGATCGCGGGCGGTGCCGAGATGGCGACCTCGCCGGTCGGGCTCGGCGGATTCGCCGCGGCCCGTGCGCTCTCGACCCGCAACGATGCACCCCAGGCGGCGAGTCGTCCGTTCGATCGCGATCGCGACGGATTTGTCCTCAGCGACGGGGCCGGGGTCGTGGTTCTCGAGGAGTACGAGCGCGCCAAGGCGCGCGGTGCCCATATCTATGCCGAGCTGGTCGGCGTCGGAATGAACTCCGATGCCTACCACATGACCGCCCCCTCCGAGAACGGCGAAGGCGCTTGCGACTGCATGCTGCTCGCCCTCGCGGATGCCGGTCTCAACACCGACCAGGTGCAGTACATCAACGCGCACGGCACCTCGACGCCAGCCGGGGATGTAGCCGAGACCATGGCCATCAAGCGCGCGTTCGGCGAACGTGCCTACGATATCCCGGTCAGCTCGACCAAGTCCATGACCGGGCATATGTTGGGCGCTGCCGGTGGCGCGGAGGCCATCTTCACCATCCTCGCGCTTCGTGATCAAACCGCACCTCCAACCATCAACTACGAGACGCCGGATCCCGACTGCGATCTGGACTATGTGCCCAATACCGCCCGCGAGATGCGAATCGATGTCGCACTGACCAACTCCTTTGGTTTCGGCGGCACCAACGGCACCCTGGCGTTCCGTCGGGCCTAGGTCGAGCACGCCATCGCTTGGCCGATCGGCCGCCGTCGTTTCGGACATCCGGTCCGCCGGATCTCGGAGGCGTTTCGGCGGGCGATCCCTGCCGCGTCTTAGTGGATGGTTGCGATCTGGACCGCATCCCCGTTGCGGATCGCGGTCTCCACTACGGCGACGGCCTTTTCGAGACCATTCCGATCCGAGACGGCATGCCCTGTCTCTGGGATCGGCATATGGCGCGTCTTGCGCTCGGTGCGGGGCGGCTCGGATTCGTTCTGCCGTCGCTCGGGATTCTGCGTGATGAGGCTGCTCGGAGCAGCGCGGAGCTGGGCTGCGGGATCCTGAAGCTGATCGTGACGCGTGGCGTAGGCGGTCGCGGCTACCGTCTTCCCGCGTCGGTGCACCCGCGGCGCATTCTGCTGTCGTATGCCGCGTCCCCGATCCCCGATCCGCTCGTGAACGGCGGTGTTGCAATCCGCTATTGCGAAACCCCTGCATCCGTGAACCCGCGTCTAGCCGGAATCAAGCATCTCAATCGCTTGGACTCTGTTCTTGCGCGAGCCGAGTGGGATGATGCGCAGATCGCCGAGGGCTTGATGTGCGACGAGGACGGTTCAGTCGTCGGCGGTACTATGACGAATCTCTTCGTCTGGGACGGCGTCGCACTTGTTACGCCATCGGTGGAGCGCTGCGGCATCGCCGGGACGGTACGTGCGGTCGCAATCGAGACCGCAGCCCGCGCCGGCATCGCCTGCCCGGTGCGACCCGTCACGCGAGAGGAGATCGATCGTGCCGCGGGGCTTTTTTTGACGAATGCGCGGATCGGTGTCTGGCCGGTCGCCCGGCTCGGTGATCGGCTGTACGATGCCGATCGTTTGCCGCTCGATCTCTTGACCAGGGTTCGACAGACGGCTCATACACCCCGATGGCCCGCACCATGATTGCACGCGCACTTGTCGTTCTGCTGCTCGCTGCCGGAGCACTCGGCGTCGGACTATGGCTCGACTACGACGCCTTCCTGAGGCAACCGGTCCAGGTACCCGAGGACAGCACCATCCTCGATATCCCGCGCGGGACCTCCTTGCGCGTGCTCGCGCAGCGGATGACCGACGAGGGGATCCTGAAACACCCCTATTACTTCATCGCCTTGGCCTATCGGCGAGGGGATCAGGCGCGGATCAAGGCCGGCGAGTTCGAGTTGACCGCCGGGATGACCCCGGTCGACGTCTTGGCGCGCATCACCTCCGGTCAGGTGGTTCAGTATCCCGTCACCCTGGTCGAGGGCTGGACCTTTCGGCAGGCCGTCGAGGCGATCGAGGCCCAGGATCGCTTCGGCGGCGAGCTGGCGGATCTCACCGACGAGACCCTGATGGCGAAGCTCGGCCGCCCCGGCGAGCACCCGGAGGGACGCCTCTTTCCGGACACCTATCGGTTCCCGCGCGGCACGCCGCGTCTGTCGGTTCTGCAGCGTGCCTTCGAGCGCATGGAGCAGGTTCTGACCGAGGAATGGGCGTGGCGCCGCGAGGGACTCCCGATCGACACGCCGTACGAGGCCCTGATTCTCGCCTCGATCGTCGAGAAGGAAACGGGCGCTGCGCATGAGCGCCCCGAGATCGCGGGCGTCTTCGTGCGTCGACTCCGCAAAGGGATGCGTCTGCAAACCGACCCGACGGTCATCTACGGGATGGGCGAGCGTTACGAGGGCCGAATCGGACGGGAGGATCTTCGCGAGGCGACGGCCTACAATACCTACGTCATCGACGGCCTGCCGCCGACACCCATCGCGCTGCCGGGGCGCGCCGCCATCCACGCGGTCCTCAACCCCGCGGACGGCGACAGTCTCTATTTCGTCTCGCGCGGCGACGGGACCCATGTCTTTTCCGCCACGCTCGACGAGCACAACCGCGCGGTGCGCCGCTACATCCTGGGTGAGCAATGAATCCTGCGATCACGGCGAATCCAAGTCCCGAGCGCGGCCGCTTCATCACCCTCGAGGGGATCGAGGGTGCGGGGAAATCGACCCACATCGCCCACCTGGCGGCGCTCCTGGCCGCGTCGGGTATCCAGGTCGTGACGACGCGCGAGCCCGGCGGATCGCCCGTCGCCGAGCGGATCCGCGGTCTGCTCATCGATCGCGGGAACGCCGGGATGGACGAGACCGCCGAGCTGCTCCTCATGTTCGCGGCGCGCGCCGAGCATCTGGCCAAGACGATCCGTCCCGCGCTCGAGTCCGGTATCTGGGTGCTCTGCGATCGCTTTACCGATGCGACCTACGCCTATCAAGGCGGCGGACGCGGACTGGACCCCGCGCGCATTGCCCTGCTCGAGAGCCTGGTTCAGGGCGAGCTGCGCCCCGATCTCACCCTCCTGTTCGATCTTCCACCGGAGCTCGGGCTCGCGCGTGCACGCGGACGCGGGGCGGCCGATCGTTTCGAGTCCGAGACCCTGGAGTTCTTCGAGGCAGTGCGTGCGGTCTATCTCGAACGGGCGCACGCGAACCCCGGGCGCTATCGACTGATCGATGCCGCCGCGCTCTTGCCGGTCGTCAGCGCGCAGGCAAACGCAGAGATCCGTGTCTTCATCGAGGCACAGAGGCGCGATCGCGCGGGCGCAATCACGTCATGAGCGAGCCGTCGCCGCTCCCGTTGGACGCGCCTTTACCCTGGCTAGTCGAGGATTGGATGCGCCTGGACGGCGCACGGCGGGACGGACGGCTCGCCCACGGCCTACTGTTCAGCGGTCCACGCGGGATCGGCAAGCGCCATCTTGTAGAGCTGTTGGCGCGCTCGCTGCTTTGCGGCACGCCGACTGCGGAGGGACTCGCCTGCGGGCGCTGCGCGGATTGCGCCCTGATCGCCGCCGAGAGTCATCCGGATCTGTTGAGGGTCGGTCCCGATCCGGAAGCGAAATCCGACGAGATCCCGATCGCGGCGATCCGCGCACTCGTGGAGCGCGGGGCGCTGACACCCAGTCGAGCCGCCTGGAAGGTCACGGTCGTCGACCCGGCCGACCATCTCAATGCGGCTGCGGCCAACGCCTTGCTCAAGACACTCGAAGAACCGCCGGGGGCCGCGCTTATCGTCCTGGTGACCGAGCAACCCGGACGATTGCCGGCAACCATCCGCAGCCGCTGTCGGCAGATCCGCATCCCGACGCCCAGGCCCGCGGATGCCCTGACCTGGCTGACCGGACGCATCCCTGCGAAAGACGCTGCACTGCGCCTGTGCCTCGCGCATGGCGGACCCCTGCGTGCTTTGGAGGAGCTCGACGAGGACCTGCTTCGGCAGCGGCGCGAGCGATTCGACGGGTTTCTCGCGATCGCCCGAGGCGAGCGCGACCCGGTCGTCGAGGCGGCCGCTTGGAACGGCCTCGGAGCGCGGCTATGCTTGGACTGGCTTGCCGGTTGGATGGTCGATCTGGTGCGCCTCGCCGCAAGCGAGCATCCGATCCACCTCGACAATCCGGACCTGCGCGATGCCTTAAGCGGCCTTGCGCGACGCCTGGAGCCGGCCTCCGCGCATCGGCTCCTGCAACGCGTCCTGCGCGCCCGGGCCCTGGTTGAAACCAGGGCCAACCCCCAGCTGCTGCTCGAATCCTTGTCGATCGAATGGCTCCGCGTCGGTGCGGGGCAAGCCCCCGGGAGATCTTGACCGATGACGACACCTGGCTCATCCACCGGCTCACTCGCGGGACAGCAGCGAATCCTCAGCTTCGCGATCAAGGACAAGAGTGCGCTCTATGCCTCCTTCATGCCCTTCATCAAGAACGGAGGGCTCTTCATCCCGACCACCAAGCGCTACCAGCTCGGCGACGAGATCTTTCTTCTGCTGCAATTGATGGACGAGACCGACCGCATCCCGGTGGCGGGCAAGGTGGTCTGGGTCACGCCGCCGGGTGCCGAGGGGAGTCGCGCGATCGGGGTCGGTGTCCAGTTCAGCGATCAAGACAAGGGCATGGCGCGTCGCAAGATCGAGGAATATCTCATCGGCGCCCTCAACTCCGACCGTCCGACCCACACCATGTAGGAGAGGGGATGCTCGTCGATTCGCACTGTCACCTCGATCGGGTGGATCTTCGCCGATACGAGGGCGATTTCACCAAGCTGATGCAGGCAACCGCCGATGCAGGCGTGACCCGGATGCTCTGCGTCTCGATCGATCTGGAGCACTATCCGGAGATGCGGCGCTTGGTGGACCCCTTTGCGCAGATTGCCGTGTCGGTCGGCGTGCATCCGAACCATGCGGAGGGCTGCGAGCCGACGCCGGAGCAGCTCGTCGCGCTGGCGTCGGATCCCCGCAATGTCGCCATCGGCGAGACCGGACTGGACTATTTCCATCGCGACCTCGACCCTGCCCGGCAACACGCACGTTTCCGCGTTCACATTGCCGCGGCACGCGAGTGCGGCAAGCCTTTGATTGTTCATACACGCGATGCGCGCGAAGACACGATCGCCATCTTGCGGGAGGAGGGTGCCGATGCGGTGGGCGGGGTGCTGCACTGCTTCACCGAGAATTGGGAGATGGCGAAGGCCGGCCTGGATCTGGGCTTTTATATCTCCTTCTCCGGCATCGTCACCTTCAAAAGCGCCGAGGACCTGCGCGAGGTCGCCCGCCGCGTCCCGCTCGATCGCCTTCTGATCGAGACCGACTCGCCCTACCTCGCTCCCGTGCCGCATCGAGGCAAACCCAACGAGCCCAAGCTGGTCACTCATGTCGCGAGTTGTATCGCCGCGCTGCGCGGGATGGACTCGGCGCAGATCGCCGCGGCGACATCCGAGAACTATTTTCGTCTGTTCGGCACGGCGGCGACCGACGCTGCGCAGCCCAACCGCACCCTCGTCTAGGCCGCGTCAGGTCTGCGCGGTATGACGTTGTTCGTGAACAAATGACGTCATGCGCGCCGGCACTCCGGCGCGCCGACACATCTCGGGTGACGTTTCGCCGACAGGATACGGAGGATCAGGGCTCCGGCTTGCCGTTCGATCCCTTCTTCATCTGCTCGGGTCGCTTGTCCCCGCAGGGTAGATAACCGGCCGTGGGCTCGGGATCACGCGTGAGTGCGTCTCTCACGGTGTCGCAGATCGTTTTCAGAACCTTGACCCGCGCATAGGGCTTATCGTTGCCCTCGACCAGCGTCCAGGCCGCGTGCTTGGTGCTCGTGCGCACCACCATCTCGTTGATGGCATCCTTGTATTGAGGCCATTTCTCGCGGTTGCGCCAGTCTTCGTCCGTGATCTTGTAGCGCTTGTAAGGAACACTCTCGCGATCCTTGAAACGTTTGAGCTGCTCGTCCTGGCTGATGTGGATCCAGAACTTGAGCAGGATCACGCCGCTGTCGACCAACTGCTCCTCGAACCGATTGATCTCCGAATAGGCGCGTTGCCACTCCGCGTTGCCCGCGAAGCCTTCGACCCGCTCGACCAGGACTCGCCCGTACCAGGACCGGTCGTAGAGCGTGATATAGCCCGCCCGCGGGACATGACGCCAGAAGCGCCAGAGATAGTGGTGCGACTTCTCCTCGTCGGTCGGCGCGGCAACCGGGATGGCGCGATAGAGTCGCGCATCGATGGCGGTCGTGATCCGGCGGATCGCGCCGCCCTTGCCGCCGGCATCGACACCCTCGAAGACCAGAACGGTCGAGCGCTTCTGATTGTATGCACTCCAGGCCAGCTCGTTGATCTCGGTCTGCAGCCGCTTCATTTCCGCCTTGTAGGTGTCCCTGTCCAAGGCAAGCGAAAGATCCAGCTGATCGAGGAGCGTGATCTGGGCTCGTGCGCCGCTCGGCAGCTCGGGACTGCCGCCGCTGCTCTTCGGCTCTTCAGGCGGGGTCTCGCGCAGACGCGAGCGAATGGCGTGCAGAAGGGTCTTACCGACGGTGAGATCGCGATAGCGCCTGTCCTCGGCTTCCACCAGATACCAGGGGCAGACACCCCGGTCGGTGTGGCGGATGACGCGCTCGGCAACCTGCTCGAACGCCGCATACTGCTCCGAGAATTTAGTCTTGTCCGGGAGCATCTTCCAGCGGCTCTTGTCGTCGCGCGAGAGCTCTTTGAGGCGTGCCTTTTGGTCCTCTTCGGACATGTGGAACCAGAATTTCAGGATGAGTGCGCCGTCCTGGATCAGCATGCGCTCGAAGTCGACGATGCGGTTGAGCTCCCCGTCGAGCTCCGCGTCGCTGCAATGACCCTGGAAACGATGCTCGATCGGGGTCTGATACCAGCCGCCGAAGAGGATCGAGATCTCCCCGCGAGGCGGCATCGAACGCCAAAACCGCCAGTAGCGCGGACGTGCGCGCTCCTCGTCGGTCTCGTCCCAGAAGGCGAAGGTCTGAACGCCTCGGGTGTCCAACCATTCGTTCAGTCGGTTGACCACCTCGCCTTTGCCCGCGGCCTCGACCCCGGAGATAAGGACGACCACCGGAATATCGGAGTCCTTCAGATCGCGTTGCGCCGAGAGCAGCTCGGTGCGCAGCTCCTCCTGTTGCTCTTTGAAGTCGTCCTTGCTGACCGATCGCCCCACCTTTGTCGATTCGAACATGCGTCATATCCTCGTGATGCGCGATCCTCTTCCGCCTCCTGGCTACATCAAGCGCCAAGGGGGCCGACTTGAGGGGTATGGTCTTCGCATGGACGCGATCGAGCAAGCGCAATTAAACCGCGGAGAACCGGTGGTCGGGCCGTATCGGCGAATGCCATGCGACGGCTTGGGTGGTAGAGTTCGGGCTGATCCCGGTAACGGATGGACTGATCGGCCGGAGCCCTGCCAATGATCGATTGGACCTTTACCCCCGCGTCCCTGTGGACCCTGATCGGTGTTCTGCTGATCCTGTCCGAGCTCGCGCTGCCCGGTGTGATCGCGGTCTTTTTCGGTCTCGCCGCTCTGCTGATCGGATTGCTCCTATATCTCGATGTCCCGATCGATCCGCCCGCCCAGATCCTGCTTTTCGGTGTCCTGGGTGCCGCACTCCTGCTGTTGGCTCGCAACCGCCTCAAGCCCTGGTTCCGTGGTCAGGAGGATACGGGCGGTGGCGGCAGCGAAGTGCTGCCGCAAGGCACGCGAGCATTGGCGCAGACCGACTTTGCGCGCGGTGCCGGCGTCGTGTCTCTCAACGGGGTTCGCTGGAATGCCGAGTCGCCGGATATCATTCGGGCGGGCGATCCGGTCTGGCTCGTCGGGCGGCGAGGGCTTGTCCTGAAGGTCACTGCAACGCCTCCGAGCACGACCGAACGTTGAGTCGATCCGCGTGGTCTCTCGGAATGGCGATCTGGTTCTTTTTGATCTGAACCGGGTCGACCGACCCCGTGTGCTGCCCGCGAGCGCTGGCTCCGGTGAACGATCATTTTCCGCTCCTACACAGGACGCGCTCTAGAGGAGAGACTGCACGATGGATGACATGTATCTCAGCATCAGTACCCTGATCTCGCTCGTTGCCGTGGCCGTGATCGTGATCGCGCTGGTCAAGACGGCGCAGATCGTTCCCCAGCGTTCGGCCTACATTATCGAGCGCTTGGGACGCTATTCGCGCACGCTAGATGCCGGATTTCATATCCTGATTCCCTTCGTGGATCGGGTCGCCTACCGCCATACCCTGAAGGAAGAGGCGCTCGATGTCCCGAAACAGCAATGCATCACCAAGGACAACATCGCCGTCAGCGTCGACGGCGTGATCTACCTCCAGGTCATCGACCCCCAGTCGGCAAGCTACGGCATCACGGACTATCGATTTGCCTCCATGAGTCTGGCGCAAACGACGCTGCGCTCGATCATCGGGCAGATCGATTTGGACAGGACCTTCGAGGAACGCGGCCGGCTCAACGAGGAGGTCGTAAAGGCGCTTGACGAGGCCGCGCAGCCTTGGGGCGTCAAGGTCATGCGCTACGAGATTGCGGATATCGTCATGCCCGGCACCATTACCGACGCACTCGAGCAACAGATGCGTGCCGAGCGCGAACGTCGGGCGGTGGTGGCGCGCTCCGAGGGCGAGCGCCAAGAGAAGATCAATATCTCCGAGGGCCAGAAGATCCAGGTCATCAATCTCTCGGAGGCGGAGAAGCAGAAGCAGATCAACGAGGCGGAGGGCAAGGCGAGAGAAATTCAGATGCTCGCCGAGGCAACCGCGATCGGGATCGAGCGCATCGCCGCGGCCATCGAGAAGCCCGGCGGGAAGGATGCGGTGAGTCTGCGGATCGCCGAGCAGTACGTGCGCGAGTTCGGTCGCATCGCTCAATCCGGGACCACCCTGATCTTGCCCGCGGAGCTCGGCAACATCGGTGCGGCGGTGGCCGGGTTGGCCAAGACCCTGCAGAGCGTGGATAGAGCCGGGGCGGGGGATCGTCCTTGAGGCATCCCCGATCGACGTCGCAGTCAAGGTCAATAGGCGTTTTCGGTGTTGAAGAGCGCGAAAGGCGTTCTGATCATGATGTATATGTCGAACAGGATCGACCAGTTCTCGATGTAATAGATATCGTACTCGACCCGCTTGTGAATCTTCTCGGGCGTGTCGACCTCGCCGCGCCAGCCGTTGACCTGCGCCCATCCGGTGATGCCCGGTTTGACCTTGTGGCGGGCGAAATAGCCATCGACGACCTGCTCCCAGAGGCGTTCGTCGGTGTGTGCGTTTACGGCATGCGGGCGTGGGCCGACCAACGACAACTCCCCGCTCAACACATTGAAGAGTTGTGGAAGCTCGTCGATCGAGGTCTTGCGGATAAAGCGTCCGACCCGCGTGATCCGAGAGTCACCCTTGGTGACGACACGCTTGGCCAGTGGATCCGAGAGGTGGTGATACATCGAGCGAAACTTGAAGACATCGATCACCTCGTTGTTGAACCCGTAGCGCTTTTGGCGAAAGAGGACAGGTCCGGGACTGTCCAAGCGGATCGCCAGGGCCGTCGCAAGCATGATCGGCGACAGTAGGATCAAGGCGAGAGTGGCGACCAGCAGATCCAGTGCGCGCTTGACGATTGCATCCCAGTCCGCGACCGGCTTGTCCACCACGTCGACGAAGGGCACGCCCCCGATGAACGAGGAGGCGCGATCGCGAAAGTCCAAGCTGGCGGTATGGGCGGAGAGACGGATATCGACCGGCAAGACCCAGAGCTGCTTTAAGAACTCAAGCAGTCTGCGCTCGGCATTGATCGGAATTGTCACGATCAGCATGTCGACCCGGGCGATACGGGCGAACTCGACCAAGTCGGCGACGCTGCCGAGTTTCGGATACCCCGCAACGACGGCAGGCGATCGGTCGTTCTTGCGGTCGTCGAAGATCCCGCAGATCCGAATTGCATGGCTCGGCTGCTTCTCGATGTCCCGGATCAGCTCGGCGGCAGCCTCGCCTCCGCCAACGATCACCGCGCGGTGCTCCAGCCGGCCGGCTTTGGTCCAACGGCGCAGGAGGACGGCGAGCCAGAGGCGCATGGCAAGCAATGTCAAAAGGGTCAGGCCAAACCAGAGTCCGAGCCAAGTAGGAGGCAGCGAAAGGTCATAGTCGATCAAAACCGGGATCGTAAAGAAGGCACCGAAGATCAGCGAAAGGCCGATCATGATGCGCGTCAGCTGCGGGAGCAGGGTGCGCATCACGGAGACCTGATAGCAATCCGCGGCTTGAAACACGAGCGTCACCAGGACGACGCCGATGAGGATCCCCAGAACGGCAAGCGGATGCACAGCGACCGGACCGGCCGCCGATACCAGCGTCAGTGCCCCGAGCGATGCGACGGTAACGGCATCCACGGCACGGACGACTCCGGTCAGAACGGACGCGGAGATCGTAGAGGTCCGAAGACTTTCCGCAACCGCCAGTGCTTGATCGGAGAGTTTCCGGGTCTTTTGAAGGTCGTCGCCCTTCGGAATCTCCTGTTCCTTTGCGTTCGAATCGATCATAGTCACGCTCTTGAGCAACCGCGCAGAGAGTTCTTCCGGAAACATGATCGACCTCGATTCGGGCGATTATCGGTTTGATCGGCAGGATGCCATCCGTGTAAGCAAATTTCGCGCCGAACCTCAAACTGCACCGCATCCAGCTATCTCTTCGACGTACACGGCGGTTCTTCACGCTCAGCGACCGCTTTGAGAGACGACAGCGCACTTCCAAGGTGTCGCGCTTCGAACCCGAAGGATCCGAGAAGATTACCGGAACGACGGGGAAGGGTATCGAAGATGCGTCAAGAAATGTCCGAAAGGTCCGAAAAGAGGCTCTCGCGAACGCAGGCCGAGGTGCCTCCCACGGCAGATACGCGGCAGGCGAGCACCCGCTATACCCGCAACGCGTCCACCAGCCGGCTCGCTTGTGACTCGACCGCGGAAAAACCATCGGAAATCAGCACGGCATCACCCAGCCGTGCCGTGCGTTCCAATGCCTCGATCGCCTCGTCCAAAGCCGGGACACCGCAATAGCGGGTTGCACCGCGCACCTGATGCGCGTGCTCGGCCAGCGCGGTCCAATCCGATTCGGCGATGCAGGCACGGAACTCCTGGATCTCGGCGGGTAAACCGGCCAGCAAGGCGTCCAACAGCTCGCGTGCGAGATCGGCATCGCCACCCGCGCTCCGAAGTGCAGCTGCATCATCTCGAGCCGGCAAAGCGTCCGGTCTGGATCTTTGATCGATCATCCGCGGCACTGTCCCGAAGGAGGTCATCATTGGAAGTGATACTCTAAAGGCATTCGGTCTGCAACGTCCAGGCGGAGCCAGGCCGCCGCGGTTGCGGCTTGGTCGCTGCCCGATGCTGGTGCAGAATGCGTACAGCCAACCTCATCCCCCGGCGCGATGCCGATGTGAGCAGACGATGTCCTATCCAGCGATCGAAGACTTTGTCGGCAAAACGCCGCTGGTCAGACTCCAGCGCCTTGCGGGCACCACCGACAATCTGATTCTGGCCAAGCTCGAGGGCAACAATCCGGCGGGCTCGGTCAAGGATCGGCCGGCCCTGAACATGATCCGTCGCGCCGAGGAGCGCGGGACCATCAAACCCGGCGACACCCTCATCGAGGCAACCAGCGGCAACACGGGGATCGCCCTCGCGATGGCGGCGGCGATCAAAGGTTACCGGATGGTATTGATCATGCCCGAGCATATGAGCGCCGAGCGGCGCGGCGTCATGCGCAGCTTCGGGGCCGAGATCGTTCTCACGCCGAAAGCCGGGAGCATGGAGGCGGCAATCGATCTGGCCAATGCGATGGAAGCGCGCGGCGAGGGCATCCGGCTCGATCAATTCTCGAATCCGGACAACCCGGCCGCGCACTATGAGTCGACCGGCCCCGAGATCTGGCGGGACACCGGCGGGTGCGTCACGCATTTTGTCAGCGCCATGGGCACGACCGGAACCATCATGGGTACCGGTCGCTATCTCAAGGAGCAGAATCCGGAGATTCAGATCGTCGGCGTGCAGCCGAATGAGGGCTCGAGTATTCCGGGGATACGACGCTGGCCCGAGGCATATCTCCCCAAAATCTTCGATCCCGCGGGCGTGGATCGCATCATCGACGTGTCTCAAGATCTCGCCGAGCAAACCGCGCGCGAGCTGGCTGCGCGGGAAGGGATCTTCGCCGGGGTCTCGTCCGGTGGTTGTATCGCCGCCGCATTGTTGCTCTCCCGGGAGCTGCACAACGCGGTCATCGTGGCGATCGTGTGCGACCGGGGTGATCGGTATCTGTCGACGGGCGTCTTTCCGGCTTAGGGTTCAGGTCCGGGATGGTTCGGTTTAGGGTTTGATTTGAGTGTCGAGGACGCAGTCCGTGTCGAGAAAACGCAAAGTACTTCCCCAAGAGCCTGTCGAGGCCGAGATCGAGGGCCTCACGCACGAGGGTCGCGGACTGGCGCACTTCGACGGCAAGGCGGTCTTCATCGACGGCGCACTCGCCGGAGAGCGCGTGCGTTTTCGCTATACGCGCATGCAGCGACGCTACGACGAAGGCGTGGTCGTGGAGGTCCTGCGGGCGGCGCCCGAGCGCGTCTCGCCCAAGTGCAGTCATTTCGGTGTCTGCGGGGGATGCAGTCTGCAACATATGGAGGCGGATGCCCAGATTCGCGCCAAGCAGGCCAGTCTCGAGGATGTGCTCGCGCGCATCGGGAAGGTGACCCCGCAGACCTGGCTTGCGCCCTTGACGGCGGGTGCTTGGGGGTATCGGCGCAAGGCGCGGCTCGGTGTGCGCTATGTGGCGAAAAAGGGCCGGACCCTCGTCGGTTTTCGCGAGCGCGGCAACGCATTCATCACCGATGTGAGCCGCTGCGCGGTACTCCACCCCAGCGTCGGCGACCGGATTCAGGCGATCGGTGCCGCGGTGGATGCCCTGAGCATCCGCGAGCAGGTGCCTCAGATCGAGGTGGCGATGGGCGATACGCCCCCGGTCTTGGTGTTCCGTGCCTTGAGTCCGCCGAGTGCGGCCGACTTGGGCGTGCTCGAGGCGCTCGGCGAGAGCGAGGGTTTCCACATCTATCTTCAGGAGGCCGGACCGGAGAGCATCCGACCGCTCCCCGGTCAGGGGATCACCCTGCATTACGAGCTGCCGCGCTACGATCTTCGGATCGAGTTCGAGCCGACCGACTTCACCCAGGTCAATCTGGAGCTGAACCGATCGATGCTTGACCAGGCGCTCGCACTCCTGGATGTTCAAGCCGACGAGCGGGTTCTCGATCTCTTCTGCGGTGTGGGCAATTTCACCTTGCCGCTCGCCCGTCAGGCCGAGGCGGTGGTCGGGGTGGAAGGCGATGCCGGATTGGTGGCGCGCGCCCAGGCGAACGCGGTCTTGAACAAGATCGGAAACGCGCGGTTCTATACGGCTGATCTTTACGGCGCGCTCGATCAGGAGACCTGGTCACGCGAGGGTTTCAGCAAGGCCCTGCTGGATCCGCCCCGCAGCGGCGCGCTCGCGGTGCTCGACTGGCTGCCGCGGCTCGGGGTGGAGAGGGTGCTCTATGTGTCCTGCTATCCGACGACCCTGGCGCGCGACGCCGATCGTCTGGTGAATGCGCTTGGTTATCGGCTTGTTTCGGCGGGCGTGATGGATATGTTCCCGCAGACGGCCCATGTGGAGTCGATGGCCCTGTTCGAGCGCTGCTGAATCGCGTCTTCGGAGCGGCATGTTGGGTTGTCGGCTCGGGGCGCGTGTGCGTGCGACCAGCATGGTCGGAGCTGACGCGATTCAGGAATTTTTAGTAGGGTTAATGCGACCTGGTTCACCCTTCGCATGAAGCATGCTATGCACGACGTCATTGACGAGTTCCGGTTCAATTCTAAACCGCGCCGACTAAAAGGCTTATGGTTGCTCGGAACATGCGAACCCGATGACTTTTATATTTCCACTCCGGGCGCGCTTTATGGGCCTTGAAATCGAGCGTAAGTTTCTGGTGAGGAACGCATCTTGGCGCGACAGCGTCGAGGATCGCGAGCCGATTCTCCAAGGCTATCTCGCGGAGGTCGGCCGAGCCACGGTCCGGGTGCGGGCGAAAGGCGATCGCGGCTTCCTGACCATCAAGGGCAGGACGACGGGCGTGACCCGCTCCGAATTCGAGTACGAGATCCCGATCGACGACGCTCGGGCCATGCTGGAGACCTTGAGCAGCCTGCCGGTCATCGACAAGGTGCGCCATCGGGTGCGATGCGGCGGCCATCTCTGGGAGGTCGATGTCTTCGCCGGCGAGAATGCCGGGCTGGTGCTCGCGGAGATCGAGCTGGCCTCCGAAAACGAGGCGTTCGAGCGGCCGGATTGGGTCGGGGCGGAGGTGTCCGACGATCCGCGCTACTACAACTCCAACCTGGCGCGTCATCCCTTCCGCAGCTGGTGAGGAAGGCGCACGCAAACCCGGCGATGTGGTGGCACGCGAGACACATCTTGATCGACATCGATCGCCAGACCCTGGGGCTCTATCAGGGCGCGCGACGACTGGGCGAGTACCGGGTGTCGACCGGACTCAAGGGCGTCGGAGAGCTGAACGGCAGCGGCTGCACCCCGCGGGGTCTGCACCGGGTGCGGATCCGCATCGGCGAGGGATGCCCGCTCGGGACCGTCTTTCGCGGGCGTCGAGCGACTGGCGAGGTTTACGACAGCGTGCTCGCCGCGGCGCATCCAGGACGGGATTGGATCCTGACGCGGATCCTCTGGTTGACCGGGTGCGAGTCGGGCCGCAATCGCGGCGGCGCGGTGGATACGCTGCGCCGCTTCATCTATATCCACGGCTGCCCGGATACCGAGCCGATGGGCATCCCTTGCTCCCACGGCTGCATCCGCATGCGCGGCCCCGAGCTGATCGAGCTGTTCGACGGCACACCGGTCGGAACGCATGTGCTGTTGCTCGGCTCGGACGCGTCGCCCGACCGGACCTCGGACCCTCGGGCGCGCTCGGACTGAGCCGACGATCATGTCTGGATCGGGGCCGGCCCGCTACGAGGCGTCGGATCCGCGCCGTCTTCGACGGGGTCGGTAGGCCGCGATCTGCTGCATGATTTGCGGAAAGGGCAGGTGCTCGATCGCGCCGAAACGCGCGATGGCGGCGAGCAGAAGTGCGCGCACGTCCGGAATGGCGTCGGGGGCAGGCTTCTCCGGATCGAGGGCGACGGCGATGCCACGCAGCCCGCCGATCTGCAGGCGCATCGCCTTCGCATGCGGGAGCACGCGCTGCAGCTCGCTGGTCTTGAGCGCGAATCGGGCCTGCCGGCGCAGGAGGTCGAGCACGGCGATGCAGGTCTCCTGAGCCTCGTCGGAGCCGCAACGCACGCCTTCACGCTCGGCGATGCAGAAGGTCTTGGCCTCCGAGCAGGCGCATTGACGGGTCAGGATGCCTTTCTCGTAGGCGCAGTAACGCTCGTTGACGGCGCGATAGATTCGACGAAAGGCATCGCTGTCCAAGTGGCGGTCAACTCCCCGAGTCCGTCGGAATCTTGAAGCGCTGGATGAGACGGCGATCGCGCTTGGTGGGGCGCCCGGAGGCATCGCTCGCGCCGACGCCTGTATCGCGGCGCTCGCGCACGATCTCCTGACGCTTGAGGCGACTCGCCTCGTCCTCGACATAGAGCAGGGCAGCCTCGCCGGCGGAGCGGCGTTGTTTGTCGGCGCGGAGAACCTCGATCTCCCAGACGAGACCGCCCTTCTGGATCTCGATGCGCGTGCCCTTGTCGATTCCCCGTGCCGGCTTCGCACGCAGGCCGTTGACCTTGATCTTTCCGCCGTTGATGGCCTCGACGGCGAGATGGCGGGTCTTGAAGAAACGTGCCGCCCAGAGCCATTTGTCCAGGCGGACCGAGGTCGAGTCCCCGTCTTCACGCATCGGCCGATCCGAGCAGCGGATCCAGCTCGCCTCGCGCATCCAGCATCGCAAGATCGTCGTAACCGCCGATGTGTCGATCGTCGATGAAGATCTGGGGCACCGTATGTCGGCGGCTGCGCCGGCGCATGATCGCCATCTGCTCGCGGTCGTGGTCGACCGAGATCTCCTCGAAGACGACGCCCTTGCGCTGGAGTAAATGGCGTGCACGGGAGCAGTAGGGGCAAATCATCGTGGTATAGATGGTGACATGAGGCATCGCAGTCTTCACCCTGCAGGCGATGGACGTTCGAGGGGCGTTTGGAGATGATGACAAAGCTTCGCCGTCCGGGCTACCGGACGTCAACCCGACCTTGAAAACCCGGCGTCGAGACCGGAGGAAACGAAACAGACCCAAGGTCGGTGCACCGCCCGGGCACGCCCATCCATCGACGCCATCGTCAGGATCATCATGTATCGCGACACGCCGCACCCGATCCACCGCAACGACTATCGCCCGCCCGAGTTCCTGATCGATCGAGTCGATCTCAGATTCGAGCTGGACCCGGATCGCACCTGCGTGGAGGCGACCCTGCAGATGCGCCGCAACCCGGCGGCGACGCGCGGCGACGGCTCGTTGAGGCTCGACGGCGAGCAGCTGGATCTGGACGCGGTGGCGATCGACGGCCATGCGTTGTTGCCGGCCGAGTATCGCGTCGAGCCCGACTCGCTCATCCTGAAACGCGTGCCGGATCGATTCAGGCTCGACACGCGCGTGCGCGTTCACCCGAATCTCAACACGGCTTTGGAGGGGTTGTACCAGTCCGGTCGGATGCTCTGTACCCAGTGCGAGGCCGAGGGTTTCAGGCGAATCACCTACTTCCTGGATCGCCCCGATGTCATGGCTCGCTTTCGCACGACGCTGATCGCCGATCGCGAGCGCTTTCCCGTGCTCCTGTCCAACGGCAACCGGATCGAGGAGCGCCTGCTGACGGATGGTCGACACCTGGTCTCCTGGGAGGATCCCTTTCCGAAGCCCAGTTATCTCTTCGCACTGGTGGCCGGCGACCTGAGCCGGATCGAGGACAGCTTCACGACCGCATCGGGTCGCGATGTCGCCCTGCAGATCTATGTCGAGCCGCATAATCTGGATAAGTGCGACCATGCGATGCAGTCGTTGAAGAGGGCGATGCGCTGGGACGAGGAACGTTTCGGGCGCGAGTACGACCTCGAGGTCTACATGATCGTGGCGGTCAGCCATTTCAATATGGGGGCCATGGAAAACAAGGGACTCAACGTCTTCAACGACAAGTTTGTGCTGGCGAGGCCCGACACCGCAACCGACGACGATTTTCAAGGCATCGAGGGCGTCATCGCACACGAATACTTCCACAACTGGACGGGCAACCGCATCACCTGCAGGGATTGGTTCCAGCTCAGCCTCAAGGAGGGCTTTACGGTCTACCGGGACCAGGAGTTCTCGGCCGACGTCGGCTCGCGGGGCGTGAAGCGCGTCGCCGATGTGCGCCTGCTTCAGGCCCATCAGTTCCCCGAGGACAGTGGTCCGATGGCGCACCCGGTGCGACCCGACTCCTATGTCGAGATCAATAATTTCTACACCGCGACCGTCTACAACAAGGGTGCCGAGCTGGTGCGGATGCAGGCGACCCTGCTCGGCCCAGAGCTCTTTCGCAAGGCGACCGATCTCTATTTCACACGCCATGACGGCCACGCGGTGACGACCGACGACTTCGTCGACTGCATGGAAGACGCGAGTGGCCGGGATCTGCTGCAGTTCCGTTGCTGGTATTCGCAATCGGGAACCCCCTGTCTGGACATCAAGGCCGAGTACGACGCCGAGCGAGCGACCTACAGTCTGCGGATTCGACAAGAGATCCCGCCGACGCCCGACCAGCCGGAGAAGGCCCCGCTGCATCTGCCCCTGGCGATCGGACTCCTCGATGCGAACGGACAGGATATGGTGCTTCGTCTGGAGGGTGAGCCGATCGGATACGAACCCGGGACGCGTGTCTTGGAGCTGCGTGAATGGGAGACGCATCTGCGCTTCGTCGATGTCGCCGAGCGGCCGGTGCCCTCTCTCCTTCGCGGATTCTCGGCCCCGGTGAAGCTTAGGTTCGACTACACCGACGAGGAGCTGATGTTCCTGCTGCGTCACGACAGCGACGGCTTCAGCCGCTGGGATGCCGCTCGGACCCTCATGCAGCGTCTCCTGCTGAGCATGGCAAAGGATCCGGAAACCCTGGTCCCGGCGCGTTTCATCGACGCCTTCCGGGGCGCGCTTCTGGATTCGCAGACCGACAAGGCCCTGCTCGCCGAGGTGCTGACGCTGCCCTCCGAGTCCTATCTCGGAGATCAGATGGAGGTGGTCGATGTCGAGGGGATCCACCGCGCGAGCACCGAGCTGAAGCGAGCGCTCGGCGCACAGCTCGCCGACGTGCTGCTGGCGACCTACCGCGCCAACAGCGAGAACACGCCCTACGCACCGACACCCGAGGCGATCGGTCGACGTGCGCTCAAGAACCTCGCACTGGGATACCTGATGGCGGCCGGCAACGCGCAGGGGCTTGCACTGTGTCGCGCGCAGTTTGCCGATGCCGGAAACATGACGGACTCGATCGCCGCGCTGCGTCTGCTCGTGGATTACGAGGGCGCCGAAGGGCCGCCGGCCCTGGACCGCTTCTACGGGCGCTGGTCCAAGGAGCCGCTGGTCATCGACAAGTGGTTCAGCGTCCAGGCGACCAGTCGTCGCGAGGGAACCTTGGGCGCCGTGATCGGCCTCCTGCAGCACCCGGACTTCTCGCTGCGCAATCCCAATCGGGTGCGCAGCCTCGTCGGCGCCTTCGCTTCCGCCAATCCGGCGCGTTTCCATGCCGCCGACGGCAGCGGTTATCGATTCCTCGCCGACCGAATACTGGAGCTGGATCTCCTGAATCCGCAGATCGCGGCACGACTGCTCAAGGCACTCATTTGTTGGCGCCGGTACGACGCGGGCCGTCAGGCGCTGATGCGCGCCGAGATCGAGCGCATCCTGGAGGCCGACGAGCTCTCCAGCGACACCTTCGAGATCGCGTCGAAGGCGTTGGAGGATAGTCGGCATCCGAACCGTCCGAACGCCCCCTGAGCCCCATCCTCTCCGAGCATCTCGGGCTGTGTCTGAGCCCGTTGCGCATGGCAGAATGCGGCATTGCCTCAATAGGGAAGATCATGCTCGGAATCGTCGATCGCTATCTGCTCTCGGAAGCGACCAAGGTCTTCTCCGCGATCGTCGCGATCCTGGTGCTGATCGTCGCGAGCATGCTCTTTCTGCGCACCCTCGAGGAGGTAAACGTCGGGGCACTGAGCGTGCACTTGGTGCTCAACTTTCTCGGCTTTCAGGTCGTGCGCGACATGCCGAACCTGTTGCCGCCGGCCTTTTTCCTGGCGCTCCTGGTGACCTTGAGTCGGTTCTCCCGGGACAGCGAGCTCATCGCGATGAGTGCGTGCGGCATCGGTCCTCGTCGACTGCTGCGGGCCATGCTGCTGCTCGCCGTGCCGGTTGCATTGGTGACCGCGTGGCTTTCGTTGGTGCTGCAACCCTGGGCCGCGGCCGGGATCCATCAGATCCGGATGCAGCAAAAGGAGCAGGCAGCGCAGATCGCCGGTCTTCAACCCGGGCGTTTCTATCTCGAGCAACGCGGAGAGCTGGTGCTCTACATCGGCGCCATCGACCGTCAGCAGTCACTCGGCGATGTTTTTATCCTGGACCGTCGAGGGGATGTCGCCCGTCTCGTCGTGAGCAAGGGCGGTCAGCATCGGCTCGAAGAGGAAACGGGCGACCATATCGTGACCCTGTCGAGCGGGCACCGCTTCGACGGTGATCCGGGCTCGGCGGCCTTTATGATCGGTGATTTCGAGGAGTATCGGATTCGCATCCGCGCTTCGGGTGCGGCCCAAGGTGTGATCTCCAAGCGCTCCACGACGCCCTCGGCGACGCTTCTGGCCTCGTCCGATCTGCCCGATCGCGCCGAGCTCGAGCATCGTCTGGCGGCGCCGCTCGCGATCCTCATCCTGACTGTCGTCGCGATTCCGTTGGTCGCGCTCTCGCCGCGCCAGCGCAGCTCGGGCCGCTTGTTCCTGGCCTTCTTGGCCTACTTCAGCTTCTTCAACCTACAGCGCTTGGCCGAGAATTGGCTGGCGACAGGCGTGACGCCGGCCTGGTTGACCAGCTTCTGGTACCAGATTCTGATCCTGGGTGTGGTCTATCTGGTGCTGCTCCCCGAAAGCCTCTGGCTCAAGCGTTTGATCGAGCGACTCTCGGGCGCCCAGGCAGCGAGGCTCCGCGGGCAGCCCGGATAAGAGGCAAGTCGGACGGCCGAGCGGGGTAGGCGATGGCCGCGGCGAGCGACTCAGGGCCGAGTGGTGTTGGCGTAGGCATCGGCAAG
Source organism: Thiocapsa sp. KS1 (assembly GCF_001499735.1). GTDB lineage: Bacteria > Pseudomonadota > Gammaproteobacteria > Chromatiales > Chromatiaceae > Thiocapsa. The sequence continues at coordinate 730,435 of NZ_LN848257.1, forward strand.
GCGCCGGTCCTCGGCAATGAAATGGTCGAAGCACCAGCGCTTGATCCATTGCAGCGATTCTCGGCTGAAATGGGCGCGCCCTTCGCTCAGCAACTGGCGGCGCAGCTCCGTCAACTCGGCCAACTGCAGGCTATGCTCGCACTTGTGGGTCTGGAAGTCGTCGTAATCGATCGACAACATGAGCGCCTCTTCGCGCTCGAAATGATGCCTGAGATGATCCACCAATGCCTCGAACCGTCTCAGCGGCTCGGCGCGTGTCAGGTCGACGGACCGGTGATGGTCGTCCTCGCGATCCGGCTCCGGCTGACCGGCCGGTTGTCCGGTGAGCAGGATATTGACCAGTTTGACGAGCTTGCGGTGGTCGGCGTCCAGCGTCGGGATGCCCATGCACCATTCGTCGCGCCAAACCAGCGGGCTTTCGGATGTGTGCTCCGTCGCCCTGTGCGGGCGTGGGCTGCCTGTCTCGGTGGACGTCGGACTCGTGTCCGACCCGGCCGGGCTCCGGGGCAGAGCCCCGGTCTCATACGTCGTCTGTCGGTTCATCGTCATCCTCTTCTGCGAATGCGGCCGCCTGCGGGTGAGAGCTTAAGGCCGCTTGCTTTTGTCGATCCTTAATCCGGATCAAGTCGGCGGCTCGGTCCGGACGCGATCGATCTGTCGGCGCCCCGAGCGAGGAAGTCTCGCCGCAGACGCATCGGTTGTCATGCCTGACTATTGCCCGCGGAGACCAACTCATCACGCCCCGCGACCGCGGCGCATCGAGATCCCCGCGATGACGACGGCCAGGGTGACAACCGCGACGATAATGGTCGCGAGCGCATTGATCTGCGGCGAGACACCCATGCGCACGCTCGAGTAGATCACCATCGGGAGCGTCGTGGAGCCGGGTCCGGCGACGAAGCTTGCGATGACCAGATCGTCGAGCGAAAGGGTGAAGGCCAACAGCCATCCCGAAAGCAGGGCCGGCGCGATCAGCGGAAGCGTGATGGCGAGATAGACGCGCAGCGGCCGGGCGCCCAGATCCATCGCGGCTTCTTCGAGCGAGCGGTCCATCTGGGACAGGCGCGCGCGCACCACGACGGCGACATAGGCCATGCTGAAGGTGACATGGGCGATGGTGATGGTCGTGAAGCCGCGACCGTCGGGCCAGCCGATGGTTTGCTGCATCGCCACGAAGAGCAGAAGCAGCGAAAGCCCGATGATCACATCCGGCATGACCAGAGGGGCGGTGAGCAGCAGCTCGAATCCGGTGCGTCCGCGAAAAGTGCCATGGCGCACCAAGGCGTTGGCGGCCAGGGTCCCGAGCACGACGGCAAGGGTCGCATTCACGGCGGCGATACGCACGCTCAGCCAGGCGGCATCGAGCAGCTGCTTGTTGCGAAAGAGCTCGACATACCACTTGGTCGAGAATCCGGTCCAGACGGTCACCAAGCGCGACTCGTTGAATGAATAGAGGATCAGCAGCAGGATCGGCACATACAAAAAGGCATAGCCGAAGGCGAGGACCGTCAGCAGGGGCCAGCGACGACGCCTCATGGGCGGCTACCCTCCATACGCTGCTGCAGACGCTGCATCATGACGAAGGGGACGACGAGCAACGCCAGCAGCAGGATCGCCAGCGCCGAGGCCAACGGCCAATCCTTGTTGGAGAAGAACTCGGTCCAGAGCAGCTTGCCGATCATGAGACTCCCGGGTCCGCCGAGCAGATCGGGGATCACGAACTCGCCCACGACCGGGATGAAGACCAGCATGCTGCCGGCGACGATGCCGGCCATCGAGAGCGGCAGGGTGACCCGCAGAAAGGCCCGCATGGGTCGGCAGCCCAGATCCGCGGCGGCTTCGAGCAGGCTCAGATCGAGCCGCGTCAGGTTCGCGTAGAGCGGCAGGATCATGAAGGGCAGATAGGAGTAGACGACGCCGATATAGATGGCCGTATTGGTGTGCAGGATCGCCAAGGGGGTGTCGATCAGACCCGACCAGATCAGCAGATCGTTGAGCAGACCGTTGGACTTGAGGATCCCGATCCAGGCATAGACGCGGATCAGGAAGGATGTCCAAAAAGGCAGGACGATCAGCATCAGCAGGATGATCCGCCAACGCTCGGGTGCGGTCGCAATGGCATAGGCCATCGGATAACCCAGCAGCAGGCAGAGCAGGGTGCAGATGAAGGCGACCTGCAGCGAGTTGAGCAGGGCGCTCAGATAGAGGTCGTCCTGCCCGACCAGCATGAAGTTGCGCAGATTGATCTCGATGCGCAGCAGACCCTCGTCGATCCACTGCCAGAGCGCGGTGTAGGGCGGCTGCGCGAGCGCCGGCTCGGCCACGCTGATCTGCAGCACGATGACGAAAGGTAACAGGAAGAAGAGCCCCAGCCACAGATAGGGGATGCCGATGTTGACCAGTCGGCTCGTGCGATGCGCTTGCCTGGATTGATTCGGGGGCGGTGCGGGCATGGTGCTGAATCTGCCGAAAGGCTACTCGGTCAAGACGACGCCGCTGGTCGGCGACCACTCGATGGCGACCTCTTGCTCCCAGGTCAGCGCCTGCTCGGTGCGCGGCTGGACGTTGGTGAGCGTCATCTCGACCAAGGCACCGTCGCCGACGCGAATTCGATAGATGGAAACATCGCCGAGATAGGCGATGTCCTCGACCCGCCCTTTGAGCTGATTGACCCCGTCTTCTCGGAAGTCCGCACAGAGCCGCATCTTCTCCGGTCGTACCGCGACCGTGACCGGGGTGCCGAGCACCATGGGATGGAAGCTGCGCATGCGCATGGGTCGGCCGACGCGGGTCTCGACCACCACCTCGTCGCCCTCGGTGGCGACGACCTTGCCTTCGAACAGGTTGATCGAGCCGATGAACTCGGCCACCAGGCGACAGGTCGGGAACTCGTAGATCGCGGTCGGGGTGTCGACCTGCATGATCTGACCGGCATCCATGACGGCGATCCGTGTGGACATGGTCATCGCCTCTTCCTGATCGTGCGTGACGGTCACGAAGGTGATGCCGAGGCGTTCCTGAAGGTTCACCAGCTCGAACTGGGTGTTCTCGCGCAGGCGCTTGTCGAGTGCGCCGAGCGGCTCGTCGAGCAGCAAGAGCTTCGGGTGTTTGGCGAGACTACGGGCCAGTGCGACGCGCTGGCGCTGTCCGCCCGAGAGCTGATCGGGCCGGCGTTTGCGCAGCTCGGTGATCTTCAGGAGCTCAAGCATCTCGCCGACACGCTCGCCGCGCTCGCGCCGCGACATCCGATCCTGCTTGAGCCCGAACTCGATGTTCTGCTCCACGCTCATGTGCGGGAAGAGGGCGTAAGACTGGAACATCATGTTCACCGGCCGCGAATAGGCCGGGACATCCGTGACATCCACGCCGTCGATGTAGATGCGTCCGCTGCTCGGATACTCGAGCCCGGCGAGCATGCGCAGCAGCGTGGACTTGCCGCACCCGGAGCTGCCGAGCAAGGAGAAGAATTCGCCTTGGAAGATCTCCAGGCTCACGTCGTCCACGGCATAGACGTCACCGAACTTCTTGGTGATGCGGTCGATGCGCAGATAGGGGACGGCCTTGGGATCCTGCCAAGGCTCGAGCGAGCGACGCTCGGCGAGGGTAGCCATGCGCGGGGGCCCGATCCGTGTCAGCGATTGGCCTTGAGGCGCGTCCAGAGACGGTTCAGCTCGCGGATCTCCCGATCGCTGCGTTCCGATGGTGCGAAGAGACGCGCCTTGACCTCCGCCGGCGGGTAGATGGTCGGATCCTCACGCACCTCCTCGTCCAGGAGCGGGGTAGCTTCGAGGTTGGCGTTGGCGTAATAGACGGCGTTGGAGACCGCGGCGATCGCGCCGGGCTGAAGCATGTAGGCGATGAAGGCGTGCGCGGCATCCGGATTGGGTGCGTCTTTGGGGATCGCCATCACATCGATCCAGACGGCTGCGCCCTCGCGCGGGAGCAGGTAGTCGATCACGACGCCCTTGCCGGCCTCTTCCGCGCGCGACTGTGCCTGAAAGACATCGCCCGAGTAGCCCATGGCGACACAGAGATCGCCGTTGGCCAGATCGCTCATGTATTGCGAGGAGTGGAAATAGCGCACATGTGGGTAGACCGCCTTGATCAGCGCCGAGGCAGCGTCGAGGTCGGCCTTGTCCAGGCTGTTGGGATCCTTGCCCAGGTAGGCGAGCGCGGCCGAGAAGACCTCGGTCGGATCGTCCAGAAGACTGATTCCGCAATCGCCGAGCTTGGCCGCCGTGTCGGGATCGAAGATCAGCGCCCAGGTGTCGAGATCCGCCGCCTCGCCCAAGGCGGCCTGCACCTTGTCGCGATTCACCCCCAGACCCGATGTGCCCCACATGTAGGGTACGATGTGGGCGTTGTCGGGATCGATGCTCGCCAGCTGGCTCATGATGGCCGGGTCGAGTCGATCCAGTCCGGTGAGCTTTGTCTTATCCAGCGGTAGGTAAAGCCCGGCCTTGAGATGACGCGCCGCGAATGGACGGGCGGTCGGGAAGACCAGGTCGTAGCCGCTTTGACCGGCGAAGAGCTTGGCCTCGAGGACCTCGTTGGAGTCGTAGACATCCAGCCGCGGACGGATGCCGGTCTCGGCCTCGAAGCCGGACAGGGTGTCCTCGGCGACATAGTCGCTCCAGTTGTAGAGATGAAGCGTGTCTTCGGCGACCGCGACGACCGTGAATGCCGACAGGGCGAAGAGGAGTGCGAAGGAGGCTCTTTGCATGCTGTCCCCGGATTCGATGACATGGATACCGCGCCGAGAGTCGGCGCCGACAGGGGCGTAATGCTACTTCAGATTCGCCGAACGGGCCTCGGTTTCGAGCGTGCTGCCGTCGGCGGTCGGGATTGGTCTGCGTTCGGTCCGTTCATGGACAAGGCTTGGACATCGACACGGTCAATCCCACTATCGAGCCATCGCCGCCCACCACGAGGAGATCACATTGGCCGACCAGGATGCCGTCGTTCCGGGTCATACCTATCGCATCGGTGCCGTGTCGCGATTGACTGGGGTGCCCGCCGACACCCTGCGGGTCTGGGAGCGGCGATACAGCGTTGTCTCGCCGGTTCGATCGGACTCGGGAACCCGTCTCTACGGACCGGACGACGTGAGTCGTTTGACCCTGATCAAACGCCTGGTCGATCGAGGCGATGCCATCAGCAGTGTCGCAAACCTGACTCTGGATCAGCTGCGTGAACGCATTCGCGGCACGGATCTGCCCGAGCAGAAGAGTCAGCCGGAGCGGCCTTGTCGCGTGATGGTCATCGGGTCATCGCTCGCCGCTCGATTGCGGCGAGAGGCGCACCTTCTGGACGACATCGACTTCGTCGGACTCTACGACTCCCGCGAAGCCTTCTTCGCCGCCGAGCGCCCGGCGATCGCGCCGGACCTGTCGGTGCTTGAGTACCCGACCGTGCACGGCGACCAGGTGCGCGAGATCGGCGAGCTGGCTGCTCGATGCGGCGCGGCCCGCGCGATCCTCGTCTACACCTTTGCCAGTCGAGCCACGCTCGATCGATTGGATGCGCGCAGGCTGATTCCGAAACGTGCCCCCCTGAATCCTCGGGAGCTGCGCCAGTGGTGCCTGAGCCGGCCTGCGCAGGCGCCCGCGGAGGATGCCGAGGATCCCCTGGACCTCTCGTTGCCGATCCCCTCGCGGCGATTCGCCGACGCGGATCTGATTCGAATCGCCGCTGCCTCCCCGACTGTGCGGTGCGAATGCCCGCATCACCTGGTCGATCTGGTGCTCTCCTTGAATGCATTCGAGCGCTACAGCGCCGAGTGCGAGGACCGCAACGCGGAAGATGCCGCATTGCACGCCTATCTGCATGCCTCGACGGCACGCGCACGGACCCTGATGGAGGCCGCGCTCGCCCGTGTCGTTGCGGCCGAGGGGATCGCGCTCGCGGCGCCGGAAGGAGAAATCTGAATCTCCCTGTCCGATAGCGCTAAGATAGCGGTTTCGTCCGCAGGTCCAGCGACCCGCGCTTCCGGCATCAACACGACCCCCTCGGATCTCCGCCCATGATCTCCCTGCTCGACTACGGCGCCGGCAATGTGCGTAGCCTGCGCAATGCAATCCACTCCCTGGGTTTCTCCTTGACAGAGATCGAGCACCCCTCCGACATCCTCAAGGCGGAGCGGTTGATCTTTCCCGGGGTGGGTGCATTCGGCGCAGCGATGGAGCGCTTGCACCGACTCGGCTATGTGGAGCCCTTACGCGAGTATCTTGCGGCGGGCCGGCCCTATCTCGGGATTTGTATCGGGCTTCAAACCCTCTTCGAGGGCAGCGACGAGTCTCCCGGCGTGCCCGGGCTCGGGATCATCCCGGGACGGATCCGCCGCTTCGACCCGGGTGCGCTCGCGGTCCCGCACATGGGCTGGAACGACGTGCGGGTGGAGCGCGACTCGCCCTTGTTCGGGGACTACGCCGGGGAGAAGCTCTACTTCGTTCACTCCTATTACGCGGATCCGGCGGCCGAGAACCTGGACTGGCAGCTTGCGATGACGGACTACGGCCGCCCCTTTCTCAGTGCCGTCGAGCGGGGACGTATCGCCGCGGTGCAATTTCACCCGGAGAAGAGCGGAAGCGCCGGTTTGCGTCTTCTGCGCCGCTTTCTCGCCGTCGACGAGCAGCCGGTGGCCGGGATCACCTCCGCGAGCAAACGCACGCCGACGCGCCTGGCCAAGCGCATCATCGCCTGTCTGGACGTGCGCACCAACGACGCCGGGGATCTGGTCGTCACCAAGGGCGATCAGTACGACGTGCGCGAGGCGGGCGAGGTCCGCAACCTCGGTAAGCCGGTCGATCTGGCACAGCGCTATTACGACGAAGGCGCCGACGAGATCACCTTCCTCAATATCACGGCCTTCCGGGACTTCCCGCTCGCGGATCAACCCATGCTCGAGGTCCTCCAGCGCGCCTCCGAGCGGGTCTTCGTGCCGCTCACCATCGGCGGGGGCATTCGGGCCTTTACCGACGCGGAGGGGGTCGAGTATTCGGCCCTCGATGTCGCCAATGCCTATTTCCGCGCCGGCGCGGACAAGATCTCGATCGGCTCGGACGCGGTCGATGCCGTCGAAGGCTTTCTGCGGCGCGGAACCAAAGACGGCAGCACGGCGATCGAGCAGATTGCGCGCGTCTACGGCAACCAGGCCGTGGTGATCTCCATCGACCCGCGTCGCGTCTATGTCCGATCTCCCGAAGACACGCCGCATTACACGGTCGCGACGCGCACGCCGGGACCCGAGGGCGAGCGTTTTTGCTGGTTTCAGTGCACGGTCAAGGGCGGGCGCGAAGGTCGCGACGTCGACGCCGTAGAGCTGGCACGGGCTTGCGAGGCGTTGGGCGCCGGCGAGATCCTGCTCAACTCGATCGACCGCGACGGCACCGGCGCCGGCTTCGATTTGGAGCTGGTGCAGGCCGTGAGGTCCGCCGTCGGCATTCCGGTCATCGCCTCGAGCGGTGCCGGCTGCGTCGAGCACTTCGCGGAGGTGTTCGCGGCGACGGATGTCGAGGCCGCGCTGGCAGCGGGGATCTTCCATCGGCGCGAGGTTCCGATCCGGGCCGTCAAGTCCTATCTGCTCGAACAGGGAATCGAGATCCGGGCCTGATGAGGCGAGGGCGAGACACCGCAATGCCACGGCCCCTCGCCATCCTCCTCCTGGGTGTTGCGGTCGGGATCCTCTGCGGTTGCGCGATTTCGGACTCGGGCTCGGGCCCGATTGCGGGATCGGCCCACCCGCCGCAAGGCCTGAGCCAGGCGGATTGGCTGTCCAGGGTCGCGGCCTGCCATCTCTTGCGGGTCGGTCAGAATCTCGATGTCGCCGTGACCGACACGGCTGTGATCGCCGCCGCGGACAAATACGGTTTCCGCGTCGACGCCATCATCGACCGATCCAATCAACTGGTTACGGAGTACGGCTCACGCGGACCGGCGCTCGTCGCCTTCGCCGCCGAATCCTGCCGCCAGGTCTCGGAGGCGACCGGCGTGACCTCGGCCCTGGTCCGATTCGAGCCCGACGGGACCTTGCGCACGACCTGGCTGCGGCTCGACGGCGTCGAGATCGCGGACGGATTTGCCGAGGAGACCATCTCCGAGATCCGCCTTCGCCGCGTCGTCGGCCTGGTGATCAACAGCCCCGGCGGCTCGGTCTACGAAGCGCGCAAGCTCGGACGCTACCTGCGCACCATGGGTTTGCGTACCGCGGTCGATCGGTCATGCACATCGGCCTGTATCGATGTCCTCGCCGGAGGGGTCGAGCGCTATGTGACGCCCGCTGCCAAACTGGGGATCCATCAAAGCCGCGTCCCGAGACGGTTCAGCAGCCACGAGGGCGGACAGCTGTATGTCGCCGATGCCTTCCTCTATCTCCGCGAGATGGGAATCGATCCGGACGTAGCGATCGCCGCGGCCTCGGTGCCCAACAATAAGATCCTCCTGATCTCTCTGCCCGACGCACTCCAGACCGGTCTCGTTACGGACGTCATCGAGCGTCTGGACTGATCAGAGATTCGCCCTCGGAACGGTGCGCCGTGTCCACGCACCGAATCCAAAAAAATATCTGGATCAAGGTCTTCCGTAGTTATGCAATACTAACGATTTACAGAATTATGAAAATTAATAAATCATAATTCCGTAAAATTAGCAGAGTCTATTCGAGCGGCAACCACACCATGCACGCGGCCAGGCAACGCGGCTGGATCTGAAGACCGGGTGACCAGAATCACGACCTCGCCCGGACTGCACGCGGTTTCCGTCCGACCTTTGCCTGATTGAGCAGTCTATGGCATCCATCTTCACCGCTGTCGGCTTCATGGCCGCGCTTGGTCTATTGCTCGCCCTGATCCTGATCCTGGCGAATCGCCGGCTGTACGTCTACGAAGACCCGCGCATCGATCAGGTCGAAGACCTGCTGCCGAGGGCCAACTGCGGTGCCTGCGGCACGGCGGGATGTCGGCCGTTCGCCGAGATGCTGGTCAAGGGCGAGATCGCGCCCGGCCGGTGCACCGTCAACTCGCCCGCCATGAACAAGCTCATCGCCGGCTTTCTGGGCGTCGACCTCGGTGCCGACGAAAAGCGCGTGGCTCGGCTGGCCTGTGCCGGCGGCGCCCATGTCGCCTTCATGCGGGCCTCCTACGGCGGCATCCCATCCTGCCGCGCGGCCGCATTGGTCTCGGGGGGCGGCAAGGGCTGCTCCTGGGGCTGTCTCGGAATGGGCGACTGCGCCGCGGTCTGCAATTTCGACGCGATCCGGCTCGATCGGCATGGTCTGCCGGTCGTGGACGAGGCCAAGTGCACGGCCTGCGGGGATTGCGTCACCGTCTGTCCGAAGGATCTCTTCAGTCTGCATCGGATCAGTCACCGCTTGTGGGTCGCCTGCAAGAACCTGGACCAAGGCGACGAGGGCGAGCACGAATGCGATGTCGTTTGCACCGCATGCGGACGCTGTGCACAGGATTCTCCCGAGGGATTGATCAAAGTCCAGGACAACCTGGCCGTCATCGATTACACGAAGAACACCCTTGCATCCAAGATCGCGATCGAGCGCTGTCCGACCGGCGCGATCGTCTGGCTCGAGTCGGACGGCAGAACCATTAAAGGGAAGGACGCCAGGAAGGTCGTCCGCAAAGAGGCATTGCCGCTGGCTTGACGCGCCTCGTCCGGGATCGACAGCTCCCGGAAGCGACACCTCGACGAATCGAAGCATCCCCTGTTGTTTCCGCGAGTCCCGGCGTTGCGCCGTGGGCGGGTGCGGGGGTCAACCACAGAGAAGCCCCATGTTCGGAAAGCCCATGTTCGGAAATAAGGACGAGAAGCAGGTCAAGTATCCCGGCACACGGATGGCGATGGACGGCAATACCGCCGTCATCATGTGCGAGCGCGAAGCCTCGGACGCCGCCGGCGCCTATCCCATCACGCCCTCCACCCAGATGGGCGAGTATTGGGCCGAGGAGGTCGCCAAAGGCCACCTCAACGTGTCGGGAAATCCGCTGATCTTCGTCGAGCCCGAATCCGAGCATGCGGCGGCGGCCGTTACCGCCGGCATGTCCATGACCGGCCTGCGCGCGGTGAACTTCTCCTCCGCCCAAGGCGTCGCCTTCATGCACGAGTCGCTTTATGCGGCCGTGGGCAAGCGTCTGCCCTACGTGCTGAATATCGGCGCGCGCGCCATCACCAAGTCGAGCCTGAACGTCCACTGCGCGCACGACGACTATCACTGTATCGACGATACCGGCTTCACCCAGGTCTACGGCAAGAGTGCCCAAGAGGCGGCGGATCTCAACCTGATCGCCCGCAAGATCGCCGAGCTGACCTTGACGCCCGCCGCGGTCGGCCAGGACGGCTTTCTGACCACCCATCTGATCGAGCCGCTGCTGGTGCCCGAGCGTGAGTTGATCGCCGAGTTCTGCGGTCGCCCGGACGACATCATCGCCTGCCCGACGCCGGCCCAAAAGCTGGTCTACGGACCGACCCGCCGCCGCGTCCCCATGGTCTGGGACGTCGACAACCCGGTCACATCGGGCTCCGTGCAGAACCAGGACGCCTACATGCAGGCCGTCGCCGCCCAGCGCCCGTATTTCTTCGATCATATCGAGCCGATTGCCGATCAGGTCATGGACGAGTTCCATGCCCTCACCGGGCGGCGCTATCAGCGCGTCGGTGGGTATCGCACCGAGGATGCCGAGTATCTGATCCTCGGCCAAGGCAGCATGATCACCCAGGCCGAGGCGGTCGCGGATTATCTGCGCGAGACCCGCAAGCTCAAGGTCGGCGTCGTCAACCTGACCATGTATCGGCCCTTCCCGGGCGATCTCATCGGGCAGATGCTCAAGGGCAGGAAGGGCGTGGCGGTGCTCGAGCGTACCGACCAGCCTCTGGCCGAAGATCTGCCCGTCATGCGCGAGATCCGCGCGGCCCTCACCAAGTGTCTGGAAAACGGCAGTGTGGAGAAGGGCGAGCGTCTGCCCTATCCGGACTACGCTGTCTACCGTCAGGGCGACATGCCGCGGCTCTACTCGGGCTGCTACGGTCTGGGCTCGCGCGACTTGCAGCCCGAGGGCCTGATCGCCGCAATCGAGAACATGCTCCCCGGTGCCGCGCACCGTAAGTTCTTCTATCTGTCGGTCGACTTCATCCGCAAACCCTTCGACCCCAAGGACGAGATCCGCATCCAGCGTCTGAAGGACGCCTATCCGCACATCGGCGAGCTCGCCCTGCGCGGAAGCGAGAACCCCAATCTCCTGCCCAAGGGCGCCATCACCGTGCGCATGCACTCGGTCGGCGGCTGGGGCGCGGTCACGACCGGTAAGAACCTGGCGATGACCCTTTATGACTTGCTGGGTTTTGACATCCGCGCCAATCCCAAGTACGGCTCGGAAAAGAAGGGTCAACCGACCACCTATTTCCTCTCCGCCGCACCCGAGCCGATCCGGCTCAACTGTGAATACACCTATGTCGACGTGGTCCTGAGCCCGGACCCGAACGTCTTCACCCATTCCAACCCGCTCGCCGGGCTGGATCGGGGAGGGCGCTTCATCGTCCAGTCGAGCCTCGACAACCCCGAGCAGGTCTGGGCGAGCTTCCCGCCTGCCGCGCGCAAATACATCGTCGAGCACGAGATCCGCGTCTACTACATCGACGGCTTCAAGATCGCCCGTGAAGAGGCGTCCGACCCGGAGCTGCAGATCCGCATGCAGGGCAACACCTTCCAAGGTGCCTTCTTCGCCGCGTCCCCGCTGATGGAGCGCGCCGGACTCGACGAGGCCGGGCTTTTCGCCGCCATGGAGGAGCAGATCCGCCACAAGTTCGGCGCCAAGGGCGAGCGCGTCGTGCAGGACAACCTGCGCATCGTGCGCCGCGGCTTCGACGAGATCGTCGAGATCGTCGACAAACCCATGATCAGCGGTCAGCTCCTGCCCCGCAAGGAGACGGGTCTCCCGGTCATGCTCAAGCAGTTGCCCGAGGGCGACGGCGGCATCACCGACGTGCACCGCTTCTGGGAGCAGACCGGCGCCTTCTACGCGAGCGGCCGCGGCAGCGACAACCTCGCCGATCCGCACATGGCACTGTCGTTGATGCCGGCTTCCAGCGGCGTCTATCGCGACATGACCCAGATCCGTTTCACCTATCCGAAATACGTGCCCGAGAACTGCACCGCTTGCGGCAACTGTTTCTCGGTCTGCCCGGACAGCGCCATCCCGGGTCTGGTCAATACGATCTCGGACATCTTCGCCGCCGCTATCGCCCGAGTGGAGCGCGGCATGCCGACCCAGCATCTGCGTCGCGAGACCCGCAGCGTGGAGAAGCGTCTGCGCAAGCTCATCGAAGCGGCCGGAGATGCACCGGATATGCGTGCGCTGATGGACCGCGCGGTGCTCGAAACCCTCGCTGCCTATCAGGGCGAGCCCGAGCAAAAGGCCATCATGGAGCAGGAATTCGGCCTCATGATGCAGGCCCTCGGCGACTATCAGTTTGCCGTGACCAAGCCCTATTGGAGCAACCGCGAGAAGAAGCAGAAAGGCAGCGGCGGGCTCTTCAGCATCACCGTCAATCCCTACACCTGTAAGGGCTGCAATGAGTGCATCGAGGTCTGCGACGACGGCGCCCTCGTTTCCGAGCCCCAGACGACGCAGACCATCGAGGAGATGCGCGCCAAGTGGGACTTCTGGCTCGACCTGCCGACCACGGCCCCGGACTTCATCCGCATCGATGATCTGGACGACAAGGTCGGCGCGCTGGAGACCCTGCTGCTCGACAAGTCGAACTATCAGTCGATGGTCTCGGGCGACGGCTCCTGCATGGGGTGCGGCGAGAAGACGGTGATCCATCTGTTCACGGCGACTGTCGCCGCGTTGATGCAGGGACGTGTCAAGCGACATCTGGCCGAGCTCGACGATCTGATCAACCGGTTGGAGACCCATGTCCGGTTGAAGCTGGCCGCCAAGATCGACCTGACCAACACGGCAGCCATCAGCAAGGCGGTCAACGCGCACAAGGATGCGGACCTGCGCCTCTCGGATCTGTCCGCCGAGTTGGATCAGGATCGCAGCGCCGAGCCGGTCGACCCCGAATGGCTGACCTGGGTGACGGGTCTGCTCGACAAGCTGCGTCATCTCAAGGCCCAGTACACCGCCACCCAGCCGCGCTCGGCCATGGGCATCGTGAACTCGACAGGTTGCTCCTCGGTCTGGGGCGCGACCTTCCCCTTCAACCCCTATCCCTTCCCCTGGTCGAATCACCTCTTCCAGGACTCGCCCTCGATGGCGCTCGGTCTCTTCGAAGGTCACATGCGCAAGATGGGCGAGGGCTTCAAGGCGATCCGCATGGCGCGCCTGGAGCTGGAGCGCGGCTACAACCCGGCCGAGCACGGCGAGGCCCTGACCTACTTCGGCTGGAAAGACTTCTCCGACGAGGAATGGCTGCTCTGTCCGCCGGTTGTCGCGGTCGGCGGCGACGGGGCCATGTACGACATCGGTTTCCAGAACCTCTCCCGTGCGCTCATGTCCGGCCACCCCGTGAAGATCATGGTGCTCGACACCCAGGTCTACTCCAACACGGGCGGTCAGTCCTGCACCTCCGGCTTCATCGGCCAGGTCGCCGACATGGCCCCCTACGGCAAGACGGCCAAGGGCAAGACCGAGATCCGCAAGGAGATGGGCCTCATCGGCATGGCCCACCGCACCAGCTTCGTGCTCAACGGTGCGGCCGGCAACCTCACGCACCTGCTCGAAGGCTTCATCGACGGACTCAACGCACGTCATCCGGCGCTGTTCAACATCTACACCAGCTGCCAGCCCGAGCACGGCATCGGCGACGAGATGTCCACGCATCAAAGCCGCATGGCGATCGAGTCGCGCGCCTATCCGCTGTTCCGCTTCGACCCGGATGCCGGCACCAGCTTCGAGGAATGCTGCTCCATCGAGGGCAACCCGAACATCGACCAGGACTGGATCAGCTGGACGCTGAAGTACACCGACGAGAAGGGCGAGCCGGCCGAGATGACCGTTCCCTTCACCTTCGCGGACTTCGCGATGACTGAGGGTCGGTTCCGCAAACACTTCCGCAAGGCGCCGCCCGAGACCTGGAACGATTCCATGATCCCCATGGCTGAGTTCCTCGAGATGGACGAGGACGCGCGCATCGGACACTTCCCCTACATCTGGGGCGTGGACGCCAAGAACCGCTTGATGCGGGTCCTGGTCTCCCAAGAGCTGGTGGCCTCCTGCGAAGAGCGCCGCGCCTTCTGGACACAGTTGCGCGGGATCTGCGGGCACCTCAACAAGGTCGACGTCGAGGC
>NZ_LN848257.1:744833-758536 GCF_001499735.1 Thiocapsa sp. KS1
CCGGTCTGGGTCGAAACCCCGGAATGCACGGCCTGCGACGAGTGCATCACCGTCAACCCGAAGATCTTCAAGTACAACGGCGAGAAGAAGGTCGAGGTGATCGATCCCAGGGGCGGCTCCTATCAGGACGTTGTCAAAGCCGCCGAGAAGTGCACCGCCGGCTGCATCCACCCGGGCACCCCCTGGAACCCGGCGGAGGCCGGGCTGGAGAAGCTGCTCAAGCGGGCTGCGAAGTACCAATAGGAGCGGGCGAATCCAGCACCGCGGCCGGCGCGCTCGACCCTTCAGGTCGGGTGCGGCGCGCCGTCCCGATCCCAATCCAACGCAGCAGTCACGCATGGCTCTTCTCAGCATTTTCAAGCGTCATCCGACCTTCGATCACGGCATCTACCCGGTCGAGCACAAGGATCTGACGGCGGACAAGCCGATTCGGCGACTCCCGTTTGCCCCCGAGCTGGTCATCCCGCTCGCCCAGCATCGCGGGGCGCCGGCGGTTCCCCTCGTCAAAGTCGGCCAGGAGGTCGTCCGGGGCGAGCCGATCGCCCGCGCCGAGGGCTTCATGTCGGTCCCCATGCACGCGCCGGCGACCGGAGTGATCTCGGCCATCGCGCTTGCGCCGACCGCCGACGGTCCCAAGACCCCGGCGATCGTTCTCAAGGTCTACCACGCCGCGAGCCAGGAGGTGCTTTACGACCTCGAGCGCGACCTCGGCGCCATGACGCCCGAGGAGATCGTCGCGGCCGTACAGGATGCCGGTCTGGTCGGCCTTGGCGGCGCGGCCTTCCCGAGCCACGTCAAGATGAAGCCCCCCGCGGGCAAAGTCATCGAGACGGTCGTCGTGAACGGCTGCGAGTGCGAGCCTTATCTGACCTGCGATCATCGGATCATGCTCGAGCAGAGCGAGGCCCTGATCCGCGGCATCACGCTCGTGCTCAAGGCGACCGGGGCCAAACGGGCCATCATCGGTGTGGAGGACAACAAGCTCGATGCGGTCGCTCATCTGCGGGCGGTCCTGCCGAAGGATCTGCCCATCACCGCGGAGGCCGTCGAGACCAAGTATCCGCAAGGCGCGGAGAAGATGCTCATCAAGAGCCTTCTGCGCAAAGAGGTTCCGATCGGCGGTCTGCCGGCGGATATCGGCGTGGCGGTCTACAACGTCGGCACGCTTGCCCAGATGGGCGATCTCTTGCCGAAGGGCAGGGGGCTGATCGAGCGCGTGGTCACCGTCAGTGGTCCGGCCGTCGCCAACCCGGGCAATTTCATGGTTCCGATCGGCACCCCCTTGCGGTTCCTGCTCGGACAGGTCGGGCTCGCGGCAGATCGGGTCGGCGAGGTGATCCTCGGCGGTCCCATGATGGGCATGGCCGTCGCCTCGCTCGACGTCCCGGTCACCAAGGCGGTGTCCGGCGTGGTGGCCTTGGAGCGCGAGGATCCGGATCTGGCGCGGCGTAAGGTCTATCCCTGCATCAAGTGCGGCGAATGCCTGAAGGCCTGTCCGATCTCGCTCAATCCCTCGATGCTCGGCGAGCTGGCGCTGGCGCGTCAGTACGAGCAGATGGCCGGCGAGTTCAACCTGAACCAGTGCTTCGAATGTGGCTGCTGTGCCTACGTGTGTCCGTCGAACATTCCGCTGACGCAGTACTTCCGGATCGCCAAATCGATCAATCGAGATCAGCACAAATGACTGTCCCAAGAGCCGTCGACTGTCGGCGCACCGCCTCCGGCTTTCAGCCATCAGCGCCGAGCCTCCTGCCTCCAGCTCCCGGCCTTCAGCGACCCTTGCCCCGAGCTCACGGCGAGGGTCATGCATCCCTCGCGCCGCGTCAGTCGAACAGCGTGATACCGGGGGATTCCAGACGGCGAACCAATGCCGGCCGTGGCTGGAGGCTGGAGGCTGGTGGCTGGAGGCCGGAGGCATTCCCGAGGACCACCCGCCATGCCTAGACCCATCGAAATCAGAACCTCACCGCACCTGAAGCGGGCGATCAGCGTCGACCGCATCATGCGCAATGTGGTCTTTGCGCTGCTACCGATCTGTGCCTTCGCGGTCTTTCAATTCGGGCTCAGCGCGCTGCTGCTGCTTCTGACCACCACCGGCGTCGCGATTGCCACCGAATGGTTTTTCTCGCGCATGAGCGAGCGGGGCAGCACCGTCTCGGACTGGTCCGTGGTCATCACCGGCATTCTGCTCGGGCTGACGCTGCCGCCGGGCTTTCCGCTCTGGATGGCGGCGGTTGCGGCCTTCGTCGGCGTGGCGTTGGGCAAGGCATTCTTTGGCGGATTGGGTTACAACGTGATGAATCCGGCGCTTGTCGGACGCGCCTTCGTGCAGGCGGCCTTCCCGGTTGCCATCACGACCTGGACGCCGGCCTTTGCGCCCGGACGGTTCGTCGAGCTCATCCCCTCGACGCTCACCATGCCCTTCATGCGCCCGGAGCCGGTCGCCGATTGGGTCGCCGGCCTTAACCTCGATGCTTGGACCGGGGCGACGCCTCTGGCTCTGCAGAAGTTTCAGCACATCGAGGTCCCGCTGCTGGACAACGCGCTGGGACTGGTTGCCGGCTCTTCCGGCGAGACGGCGTCGCTCTTGATTCTTGCCTGCGGGCTTTGGCTTGCATTCAGACGCATGCTCGACTGGCGCATCCCGCTCAGCGTCATGGCAGGAGCGGCCCTGACCGCGTTGCCCTTCTGGCTAATGGACGGCAACCTTTATCCCACTCCCTGGTTCGTCCTTTGCTCCGGCGGACTGATGTTGGGTGCCTGGTTTATGGCCAGCGACATGGTGGCCTCGCCGGTGACCGCCCGCGGCGCCGTGATCTACGGCGTCTTCATCGGTTCGCTGACCGTCTTCATCCGACTGTTCGGCGGTCTGGTGGAGGGCATCATGTATGCGATCCTGCTCGGCAACGCTGTCGGCCCCTTGATTTCGAGCTGGACCCAGCCGCGTATCTACGGCGTGGTCAAGAAGACCCGGGAGTCATCGCAGCCATGACCGTAAATTCGCAAACCGAATCGCCGCGCCGATCCTCGCCCTCGGCCCAACCCGAAGCGGCGGCCACGCCATCCTGGGCAATGCTGCGCACCTTGGGGGGCATTGCCACCATCTCGGGTTTGCTGGTCGTGCTGGCCGATCAGCTCACCGCACCCATGATTGCCGAGAAGCAGCGCATCCTGACCGAGCGGCTGGTCTTTCAGCTGGTGCCGAACGCGGCCGCCAAGCGCGATTTCATGATCACCGCCGAGGGTCGTCTGGAAGCGGCAGGAGAGGGGGTGACCGGCGATCCGGTCTATGCCACCTATCGTGCCGACGGTCGACTGGAGGCCCTGACCATCACCGGCGAAGGCTCGGGCTATGCCGGTCCGGTACGGGTGATGTTTGCCTACGATCCGGACTGCGCCTGCATTGTCGGCAGCAAGGTCCTGAAGTCCAACGAGACGCCCGGCTTCGGCGACAAGCTCGGCACGGACCCGGACTTCTTGAAGAATTTCGAGGCATTGGACACGACGCTCGACGCCGATGGCAGGGCACTCGCCAATCCCATCGTGACCGTCAAGCACGGCACCAAGACCGCCCCCTGGCAGATCGACGCCATCAGCGGCGCGACTATCTCCTCGCGGGCGATGGGCAAGGCGGCGAACGCGGCCGCCCAACGCGCCGTGCCGATCATCCAGCGCGAGCTGGCAAATCTGTTGTCGCAACCGAAGTGACCGGGAGACACGCAGGCATGGCTGAATCGTCCACTCCGACATCCAGCGCGGGCAAGTCCGGCCCCGCGCCGATCCTCTTCGACCGGGAAGAGAACCTGACCGCGGATACCTTCCTGCGCGGTCTCTGGAAAGAGAATCCGGTCTTCGTGACGATGCTTGGCATGTGTCCGACCCTGGCGGTCACGAACTCCGCGATCAATGCACTGGGCATGGGGTTGTCTACGACCTTTGTGCTGGTGGTTTCCGGCGCGCTGATCTCCTTGCTCCGCAACTGGATCCCCAAGCAGGTCCGGATCGCGAGCTATATCGTCATCATCGCGACCTTCGTCACCATCGTCGACTATCTGATCCAAGCGGTCAGTCTGGAGCTTTATGCCGCGCTCGGTGCCTTCATCCAACTTATCGTGGTCAACTGCATCATCCTCGGGCGAGCCGAGGCCTATGCCTCCAAACAGCGCTTGGTGCCGACCCTGGTCAACAGTCTGGGCACCGGGCTGGGCTTCACGCTCGCCCTGCTGAGCCTCGGCACGGTGCGCGAAATCCTCGGCAACGGCAGCATCTTGGGGATCCCCCTGTTCGGGAGCGACTTCCAAGGCTGGCTCGTCATGATCCTGCCCCCGGGCGGCTTTTTCGTGCTCGGGGCTTGGATGATGCTCTTCAACTGGCTGCGGCTGCGCAAGGAACGGCGGACCGCAGCATCCTCCGGAGTCACCGCCCATGCCGGCTGAATCGCTGCCGACCATCTTTCTCAATGCAGCGCTGGTGAACAACTTCGTGCTGGCGATGTTTCTCGGCATCTGTCCCTTCCTCGGCGTCTCCTCGAAAAAGGACACCGCCTTCAACATGGGACTGGCTACGCTCTTCGTCATGCTGGTGAGCTCGGCCGCGGCCTACGGAATCGACCTGCTGCTGACCGCGCTCGATCTCGAGTTCCTGCGCCTGATCTGCTACATCGCCGTGATCGCCTCGGCGGTGCAGCTGGTCGAGATGTTCATCAAGAAGTACAGCCCGGCGCTGTTCCGCTCGTTGGGTATCTTCCTGCCGCTGATCACCACGAACTGCGCCGTATTGGGTCTCGCGCTGTTTCAGACCGCGAAGGAATACGACTTCGTGCAGAGTCTGGTCTATGCGCTCGGGGCGGGCGGCGGTTTTATGCTGGCCTTGATGCTGATGGCCGGACTGCGCGAAAAGCTCGAGCTGGCTCGCGTTCCGAGTGTCAGCCAGGGCGCAGCGATGAGCCTGATGCTGGCGGGACTCCTCTCGCTCGCCTTCATGGGCTTCGCAGGCCTCGGAGGCTCGCATGGCTAATTTCCTGGCGGCATCCCTGATCATCTTTGCCGTGCTCGCGGGCTGGGTCTGGGTTCAACAGATCTACGCCGCCTTCGCGGCCCGTCATCCCGAGCTCGGACCGTTTCGAAGCGCAGAGGGCGGCTGCTCGTGCGGCAAGGGCCATTGCGAGCGGCCCTCATCTCGGTGAGGGCGTTGTATTGAATCCGCACCCTCGCGTATTCGACGGGGATCATCATCAACTATCTCGTTTCGGCTTCCCAAAGACCTTACGATCAAGAGGAGAACGCGAACCATGAGTGACGCCCCGGCCGATTTGGGTCCGACGACTCAGGCATTCATCAAGGATTCCAGGCGAATCACACCCGAGAGCTCGGACGAGGTCCGCCATATCACCCTGCAGGTGGTCGACCCGGCTTTTCAATTCGTCGAAGGCCAAAGCATCGGCGTGGTGGTGCCGGGGCCGCATCCGTTCGGCAATCCCTTCCACGTCCGGCGCTACTCGATCGCCAACGCGCGCAGCATCCCGCTCGACGCAGGTGTTGCACTCGATCTTCTGGTGCGTCGCTGCTTCTATATCGACGAGGTCAGCGGAGAGCGCTATCCGGGCATCGCCTCGAACTATCTGTGCGATGCAAAGCCGGGTGCTCCATTGACCATCAGCGGTCCCTATCTCAGTCCATTCAAGATGCCGTTGGACAACCGCGCCAACCTCCTCATGATCGGGACCGGGACCGGCATCGCCCCGTTCCGCGCTTTCGCACAGCTGATCTACGAGCGGCGCGGCGATTGGAAAGGCCAGGTCAGGCTCTACTACGGCGGTCGCAGCGGTCTGGACCTCATGTATACGAACGACGAGACGACCGATCTGGCCAGCTATTACGACGAAAAGACCTTCAAGGCGTTCAGGGCGCTCGGCACACGTCCGTTGATGACGTCTTCGCAGGCATTGGAGCACGGTCTGGCCGACAACGCAGATGAGGCCTTGCGGCTCATCAACGAGCCCAATACGCACGTCTTCCTGTCGGGACTGGGAAAGATCGCGGCGGTCTTCGACAAGGTGATGGCGGAGCGGGCGGAATCGCCCGAGGACTGGAAAGCGATCAAGGCGAAGATGATCGACGAAGGGCGTTGGTCGGAGCTTCTTTACGGCTGATGGACCGCGCGAGGTCGCGCGAACCGCGTCGGCCACAGGGCCTGACGCGGGTTAACTCTTCGGATTTCCAGAAGATTTCGTGGAATTCTGCGCGCGTGACAAGGCGCCGAGATCCAAGCTGACCCGCACCTGGGGTTGGGTTTGGGACCCTCCGGGCGCGTTCCGATCCATAACGCCACCAAGCCCAGTATGGCCGCAACGGACAGCGCCGGCACTGGCCCCGGGGTCGCAAGCCCGTACCAGATCGACCAACTGATCGCCATGCTGCCGATGGCTGCGGTCTTGCCGGTCCGGCACATCTCGCCGCGTTCCAGAAATCCCCGGATCGACTCGCCGAAGCGCGGATGCTCGACCAGAAAGCGGACCCGTTTTGGCGAGCTGCGCAGCCACAGCCAGGTGGCACAGATCCAGAACACCGTGGTCGGCATCAGCGGCAGGACCATCCCCAGAAACCCCAACCCGAAGCAGAGCCAGCCCAGCAGGTTGTAGATCCGACGTCGACGCAGGCCAACGCTTGCCGCGGATGGCTGTTGCTCGGGGATATTGCCGTGCATCGAATGCTCCAGGCTGAGGGTCGACTTCCGAAGGGACACCGAGCTTCGAGTGTCCGGATCCGACACAGACTCACCCGAGGCTCCGCTTCATCCGGAATGACCCCGCAACGGCCTGCCGGACGATGAGGCGCAGAGTATAGCGGCTCCTGCACGATACGCCCATCGGCCCGAAGGATAGGGCAGCATCGACGAAGCTCTTTGCGGCGACAGGGCTTTCCGGCCGATCGGATCGAGCCGGCCGGGGCTCAAGGCGTCGGCGTGGGCGAAACGGAGATGCCGCGCGCCGCGAGCCACTGGGTATCGAGCTCCCATTGCACCGATTCAACCTGCGGCTGCGCCAGGATGAGACCCTGGGCGCGCTTCTGATGATCGATGAGCTCCTGCTGAGCGGCGATCACCTGCGGATCATTGTCCGCCTTGTTGGTCAGATTCGGGTGAATGATGGCAAGAAAGCGATAGGCCGGCACGTCGAAGGAGCGCGGTGTCGAGATCGTCGCGACCCCGTTTTCAAACGAGACCACCCGGAAGCGATAGGGGTAGGACGAGACCAGCGGATCGGCCTCCAGAACCTGATCGAGCTCCCAAACCTGCGGCTTCCAGGCCGAGCCGATCCAAACGGCCAAGGCGCCGATGAGGATGACGCCGATTACAATACTGTAGATGCGGGTAAAACGATCCATCCGGAGGGCTCCTGAAGCCGATGTGTGAATGACGGGGTACTCGGAGAGATCCCCGCAGAAGCACGCAGCTTGCTCCGGTCGGAGCAAGTCTCCCATGAAAAACCTCAATCACTCAGATGATGCCCTGCTGCCGTGCGAGGGTATCGCCTCGATGGAAGTGCCAAGCATCTGAACACAATAAGGTTCCGAGTCGAAGGTTCGGCCGCGACGAGTCTGGCCGATCCCCGACGCCCTTTTTTGTCCCACCTTCGTTTAACCTGTGCCATCCTTGGCGATAAGGATCCAGAGGCAGTCTCGTTCAATGCAGCACAGAGACAGACAGTCGTTGGTTGCGGGCATCTCGGGCTTGGCGCAGCAGGTCTACGACACCGAGACCCCGAACCGACAAAGAGTGGCGCTGATCGAGCGGCTGAACCCGCTCCTCGATGACTTTTTGCTGGAATCTCAGCCGATCGAAGCGGTCGAGGCGACTATCCTGATCGCCGATATCCGCGGCTTCACGGCGCTGACCGAGTCCCACCCGCCACAAATCATCATCAGGCTGCTCAATCGGTATTTCGCACGGATGGTGGAGCTCGTCCGCCGTCACGGGGGTGTCGTCGATAAATTCATGGGCGACGCCGTCATGGCGCTGTTCGGTGCGCCGGTTGGTCGAGACGACCACCTCAAGTGTGCGCTCTCCTGCGCAGTGGAGATGCAGCAGGCGATGCTCGAGCTCAACCGCGAGAGTCAGCTCACCGGAGAGCCCAACATCTATGCCGGGATCGCCGTCAACAGCGGCAGCGTCATGGCCGGCAGCTTCGGTTCGCGGGTCTACAACGAGTACACCGTGATCGGCGACACGGTCAATCTGACGGCTCGCATGGAGGGCTACAGTCTGCGAGGGCAGGTGCTGCTCAGCGACGCCAGTTATGCGTCCGCGCGCGACTATATCGACATCGGCAGCGCCAACTCGCTCTTCGTGAAGGGCAAGGCGCGCGAGATAACGCTCTACGAGCTGCTCGCCGTCAAAGGTCCGCAGCGTTTGGTGGTGCCGCAGGTGGAGGTTCGCCGCTCGCCCCGGGTCTTGGTGGACTTTCCGATCGCTTTTCGCCGGGTCGAGTCCAAGTGCATCCTGGCGCAACGCTTCATGGGCAAGGCGAACGATCTGAGCTATTACGGAATGAACGCCGATCTGCCCCTGATTCTGCCGCCCTATTCGGAAGTGATCCTGACCTTCGTACCGGAATTCGGTGCCGATCCGGCGACCGAGGTCTATGCGCGGGTCCTGCGCACGCAGCCGACCGACGGACTCCACCGCACCAACCTCGAGTTCACGACGATCGACACGCCCGGACATCGGCTCGTGAAACGCTACGTCGATCAGCTTCTTTGGCGGCGCTGAACCTGGCATCGGCGCTCAGTCAGGCCCGACAGGTACCGGGCTCATCGGCCGAGCAGCTATGATCCCGAGCCTCGTTGCCGATGGTCTTGTCTTGCTGCACGCCATCTTCATCGCCTTCGTCGCGCTCGGGGGACTTTTGGCGTTGCGTTGGCCGGCCTTGGCCTACCTGCATCTGCCCTGTCTGTTCTGGGGCATCGCCATCGAGCTTGGCGGCTTCACCTGCCCGCTCACGCCGATTGAGATCCAATGGCGCCTTGCAGCAGGCGAGGGCGGTTATACCGGCGGCTTCATCGACCACTACATTGTACTTCTGATCTACCCACCCGGCCTGACCCGCGAGATCCAAATCCTGCTCGGAGCCGCACTCCTGATCGGCAACGGACTCCTCTACGGATACCTCCGGCACAACCATAAGTAAAACAACTCGACCAGAGAATACATTCGCCATCGCCATCGCCGTCGATCACCATCACGACAAAGACAACGACACTCACTCCCCGCCACCGCCGAGATGCGACAAGACCTGTCGCGTCATGAGTGCACTCTAGGTCCATCGCGCACGCCTGCCGAGCGAAAACGTCTCGGATTGCGGCGAGCGCGACTTACCCGAACAACGGACCGGAGTCTAAGGATCATGACTACTCGCCAGCCCTCCAACCCCACTCTCGCGCGCGACGTTGCCTTCCCGCGCCACTATTTGCAGATCGGCATCCTGGACACGCCGCTGCCGATGTCGACCGGCATCCAGCCACCGGAGCCACTGCCGTATCAATGGTCTTGCCATGTCGAGACCGAGAGTGGCCTGATCGAGCAGTTCGCGTTCCTCGATACCCGAGGACTCGACCCGCGACCCGAGCTGCTCGAAACGCTGCTCGCCGTCATCGCACGCCGGGGCGCGATTCTGGTGCCCTCTGCCCGCGAGGTGGCGCTCCTGCATGGCTTGCAGCGGTGCCTTGTGGATTCGACAGGTGCGCTTGCCGATGCCCTGACTCGACTGGTCGAGGTCGATCGGTTCGCGGTTCGGAAAAAGAAACCCGCTGCATGTCGGTCCGTCTCGGGAGACGACCCGGCGGCGTCGGTCATCTGGCCGGAGGATGCCGTCGACCCCTCTCCCGATCTGCGCGACGATCGGGCGGCTCAGGCCGCTTACCTCGAGCTCATCGATGCCCGCACGCAGACCGTCCGTCGACGACAGCTCACCCATGCGCTGGTTCGGTACGGGGACCTCCAGCTCGCGGAGCTGGTACACGCCTTCGCCGAGTCTACAGGCGGTGATCCGGCCTGGATCGCACCGGGTCCGATGCTCAATTGATCGGATACTGAGCCGCGGCCGCCGGGCCTCGGCGTCGACTCTGCGCGTTGCGTAAAGCCCATCATGTCCTTTGGGGGCCGATCAGATGATCCAGCGAGATGCGCCCTGGTCCCCGGGCCATGAGGTACAGCAGAACTGCGGCCCAGACCCCATGGGTCGGATAGGCGTCGGGATAGACCCAGAATTGGATCACTGCGGTCATGATCAGCAACCCCAGGGCGGCGAAACGCGTGCCCAGGCCCAGCAGCAGCAAGACCGGCAGGAGGTGCTCGCCGAGGGCCGCGAGCGCCGCGCCAAGCTCCGGAGACAGCAGTGGCAGACGATATTCATCTTGAAACAGTGCCACCGCCGACTCCGAGAGGCGCGGCCAACCGAGCTGGGCGCGACCCTCGATCAGGTCGACGGCAAAGCCCTCGATCTTGGTCTGGCCGGACTTCCAGAACACGGCGGCGACGGAAAAGCGCCCGAGCAAGGCGATCAGATCCTCCGGGATGCGCGCCATGGCCCGGTTGCCGGCCGTGATCAGCGTCGCCGCAGAGCGACGAAAGGCGCCGCGTGGGGACGGCCGGGCGGTGAGCGTTGTGTTCATGCTGGCGGTTCTCCGGATGGTTGCCAGGCGGCGATGCCGCCATGATGGATGAGTAGAGCCAGGGCTTGGGTCAGGTCGAAATCAGGGGTCGTCGCCGCAGCGATCTCTGCGGCTACGCCCAGCGGCAGCCCCGCCGCAAGCGTCGCGAAGAAGCCGGCGATCGCGGACGACAGCGGCAACACCTGAACCGCATCGCCGTCACGCAGCACCAGGGCCGACTCCGCTCGGCGAAGGTCCACGTCCTCGATCCGGCCTTGGCCCTGATGCGCCGCCCAAAGGGAGACGATGGCGTATTCCGAGACGTGCAGGGTCCAGGCGGGATGCAGCGCCAGGCGGGTCGCCGGCAGCCGTTGCGGATCGGCGAGATGATGGGCCAGATCCTGCGCCGTCAGCGCGCGTGCATCGGCGGCGTGATAGGCCCTCACGCGTGCCCGTTCCAACCGCGCCACGTCCGGTAGGTAGGGGAGTCCACGGGTGGGCGGGAAGGCCGCGATGAAGTCCGGCAGCGCATCGCCGTAGTCGGTCAGGATCGGTGAGTCGGGCAAGTGCTCGGCGAGGAAGCAGCGTGCCATGGCAGCGAAAAAGGTCTCGCCCACCAGCGCACGGGTGACCGGAAACCCGTCCGCCAGAGCCTCTGTCAGGGACACCACGACGTTGTTGCGGTAGACGTCGAAACGCACCGTCGGATCTGAACCATTCCAGGTGACCACCTGCGGCGGCAGGGGGCGCTCCGGGGCCAGCAAGGCGTTGGCAAAGCCTGCTTGAATCGGATCTTGCGGGATCATTACGCGGCCTCCGGCCAAGCGGCTGCGTCGAGCAATGCAGACCGGGCGCGCTCCGCCTCCGCGACCAGGATCGCCAGCGGCGGGATCGCCTGGTCGCGCTCGATCAGGGTGGGCCGCGGGCCGAGATGCCGCAGCGTGCGTCGGAAGAGATCCCAGACCGCTTCGGCCACCGGCGTGCCGTGGGTATCGATGAGGAGTCGATCGCCGGCGCCGTCGCGGTCCTCGGCGAAACCGGCCAGGTGGATCTCGCCGACGGCCGCGACCGGGAGCGCAGCGATCAGATCCCAAGGGTCGCGGCCGTGGTCCACCGCGCTGATGTAGGCATTGTTTACGTCCAGCAGCAGACCGCAGCCGGTCCGCGCCGCCACCTCGGCCAGGAAACGGCCCTCGTCCATGGTCGACGCGGCGAACTCGACATAGGTGCTGGGGTTCTCCAGCAGCAGACGTTGACCGAGACGTTCCTGCACCGCGTCGATATGGTCGCAAACGCGCGCCAGGGTTTCGGTGTTGTAGGGCAGCGGCAGCAGGTCGTTATAGAATGCGCCGCCGTGGCTGGACCAGGCGAGATGTTCCGAGAACCAGACCGGTTCGAAGCGTTGCAGGAGGGTGGCCAGCCGATCGAGATGTCTCTGGTCGAGGGGCGCCGCGCCGCCGATGGATAACCCCACACCGTGGATCGACAGCGGGAAACGTTCGCGGACCTCAGCCAGCTGTCGCAGCGCGGGTCCGCCGGCAACCATGCAGTTCTCGGCATGCACTTCGAAGAAGTCCAATGTCGGTTTGAGATCGATGACCTCCGGGACATGCCGGGTCTTGAGGCCGATGCCGACGGCGGCAGCCGGGGGAGCGATGGTCGTCACGGTCGTTCCTCGTTGAAAATCGCATAGGGTGAGCGATCGGGCCGGCGCCGGGCCCTCGCGAGGTCGGCGCCGGCCCCTGGCAGCTGGGCTTACATTGCCTTGAAGGCCGCGAGCTGGCCTTGTCCAGTCGGTGACGTCGGCGAGGCTGTCTTCTCGCAGGTGCCGGCAGGGACGTACTTCCAAGCGTTGCCCTGATAGTCCACCTTCGAGGTGCCGGCGCAACTGGTGCCGGGGCCGGCGGCGCAGTCGTTCTTGCCCTTGAGCGCGATGCCGTAACACTTCTCCTTGGCGGCCCCTTCGCCGGCGACGGCGGTGTTGCCGAGGGTCAGCGCGGTCCCCAAGGCCAGGGCGAGTGCAGCGGCGGTGGTGGTCTGGATGGCACGGGATTGAGTCATGATGAGTGCTCCGAAATGTAGTGCAGCGGGAGGTTGAGGTGAGAACCGGACGACCAGCTCGATGGCGGAACTCATTCGGATCGAATGGGCTGGGCCTGCTGACCTTGACCTTGCGTCCTCGATGATCCAGTCGCCCGGGCACCGCTTTCGGTTACAGCCGAGGGGTAATTTTTTTCGCTGGGCCGATTTCCGGCGCGCTGTAACCTTTAATGCCCGAGCAGCGACTGGATCGATAGCGATGGCGATGCGATGACTACACACACTCCGCCCATGGATGATTTCGAGACCAAGCTGCACCCACTGTGGGTCCGAGCGCAGGCCGGAGACGAAGCCGCCTATCGAGAGGCCCTGAGCTGCCTTGCCGATCGCCTACGGGGCTTCTTGAGGCGACGCATGCAGTCGCTGCCCGATGAACTGGAGGACTTGGTGCAGGAAACGCTGCTCGCGATCCATCTGCAACGCGGCAGTTATGACGCGGCCGTCCCCGTCAGCCGCTGGGCGCTCGCCATCGCACGCTACAAGCTCATCGATCTGTGGCGACGCCGCGGTCGCCGCGAGGCCTTGCACGAACCCTTCGATGAACTGGCGGAGCGCGATCAACCCGCGGTGCATGAGGAGCCGACGGCGCAGCGCGACCTGACGACGTTGCTGGCCGAGTTGCCGCAGGCGCAGCAACACGCGATTTCCCTGATCAAGCTGGAAGGGTTGTCCATCGCGGAGGCATCGCAACGCACCGGCATCTCCGCCTCGGCCCTGAAGGTACAGGTCCACCGAGGCATCAAACGGCTTGCCGAACTGGTGCGCAAGACAGGGTGAGGAAGACAGCATGAAGACCAACGAATTGATCGACCTCCTGGCCACCGGCGTTGGTCCGGCCCCGCGCTGGGTCGAGGCGCGCCGGTTGCTGCCGATGATGGCGCTGGGCGTCGTCGCGAGCGCGGCAGGCGCATTGGCGATCTTCGGCCCGATCCCGGCTGAGCTCTTCGCGACCCC
>NZ_LN848257.1:758636-762998 GCF_001499735.1 Thiocapsa sp. KS1
CGCTCTCGGCGCACTCGGCTACAGCTTAGCTTGCACCGAGCTCTCACCGGCATTCGTCGCCGTGTGGTACAGCCTCGGTATCGGCCTGGCGGGGATCCTTGGTGCCGCCCTCGGACCCCGAGTGTTGCGTTGGTAGGCGTCGAACCCTGTCATGTCGGTCCACTCAGGCGCGAAAGATATCCACCTTGGTCTCGAGGCACTTGCGCAGACTCAGATCGGTGGCCCCGACGCCGTACCAGCTTTCGGGTTTCTGATAGAAATCCAGTCCACGCCCGATCTTGACGGTCCAGCCGTTGTCGATGCGGATCTCGCGGTCGTGCAGGTTCGGGTTGAGCTTGACCTCTAGCACCACGTCCAAATCACCCGCGAGGCATGGAGAGCGTAGCGAAGCCGAGCGGCCCCCGGTAGGCGTCGGCGCGTGCGTGCCGCCGCAGTGGCAAAGCGGCCGTGGCCGCGAAGGCGGTATGCAAAGCGCATTCGACACGCCGTCAAGCCATTCGTTGAAGGGCCGCGCGTAGTCCGGCCGCGCCCATCGGGTGCACGTCGTGGCGCAGCGCGGCCCGGAGCGGGGCGAACCGGGGCAAAAACAGGTCCTGATTAGCAAGGAAGTTCAGCCACGCGCCGGATGCACGGCTCCGGGCGCGGCGCGCAGGTCACCGCCGCCACCAACAGGCGGGTCGGCAGCGCCTGCAGATCGAAGCGGCGGTTGAAGCGATCGGCGATCGCGCCGAGGTAGCGCTCGGCATACTTGCCGAAGTCGAAGCGATGGTAAGCGCCGCTGAAGCTGGTCTTGAGATTGCCCGGGACGGTGTTGACCCAGTGGAACATCGGCAAGTCCTTGGGTTTACGTGCACCGACGACGGTCGGCTGGTGGGTGCAGCCGATGTCGGTGACGCCGGCGAAGCAGGCCAGGCCGTCGGAGACGACAGTGCTGGTGGGGGCGAGGTTCGCGCCCGCCCAGTCGGCGATGGCGCTGCGGGTGAAGCCGGGCAGTCGGGTGAACTTGGCGCGCAGCGGATGGCCTTGGTCGTTGAGCGAGACCGCGCCGATGAAGGGCACCTTGTTCTCCGAACCGCGCCCGACCGTGCCGCCGGCCAGTTCGCCGCCGAGATAGGCGTCGTCGACCTGCACGGTCCCGCACAGTACCGTGGCGCTCTCGCGCTCGACCATCGCCTGCATCAGCTTGTGATGGATCAGCCAGGCGGTCGGATAGCTGACCCCGAGATCGCGTTTCAGGGCCAGGGCCGAGAGCCCGGTCTTGGCCTCGCCGATGAGATAAATCGCCGGGAACCACACGGTCAGCCCCAGCTTGGTGGCCTCGAACAGGGTTCCGGCGATCAGCGAGGATAGATGTCGTTTGCGAGATCATCCAGATCCGGGTTGGACCTGGCCAGCAGCCCGATGATGTTGCGACCGGCGCGGCTGCGCGAATCATCCAGCATGCGGGTCTTGGCGGCCTCATAGTCGCCTGCAGGGACCAGCTCCACGACGGTTTGTATGGTGTTCTGTTCACCGGCCAAGCTGGCGATGGCACTGCCGGCTTGGACCTTCAGTCCTGTGGCGACAGCCATCGTGCCCTGGAGGCTGACGCGGGGCAGGGGGTCGTAGGATTCGCGCAACGCTTCGTTGAAGATGCGCTTGACATCCACCGTGCGCAGCGCAATGGCACCGCGCTCTTGTTCGATGTCGCGCAGCTTTTCGCTGAGAAAGACGAGCCTGCCATCCTTATCCAGTCTGAATCTTGCCGACCACCTAGTGGATGATGTCGAAATTTGCTCACGGTTGACCTGGGTCGCCGAGATTACTTCACTAATTGACATAATATACATTCTGCGAAATCAAGCCAGTGTCGGTAAGGGCATCGGCCATCAGACCAACGGCTCCGTCGTCCCGCACCGGAACGCAGCAGCGAGCCGTTCCGGTGCATCGATTGGCTCGCATTGGGCCCGCGGATTACAGCTCGCGTGTCGCAAGAAACCGCACATCGGGCCAGCGTTCCTGTGCCAAGTCCAGGTTCACGCGCGTCGGCGCTAGATAGACAAGCTGGTCGTCGCCGTCCAGCGCCAGGTTCTCGTAGTTCTTTTCCTTGAACTGCTCAAGCCGTTTCGGGTCTTCGCAGACGATCCATCGCGCGGTTTTGACGCTGGCAGGTTCGAAGAGTGCCTCGACGCTGTACTCGTCTTTGAGCCGATAAGCGGCGACATCGAACTGCAGGATGCCGACGGCGCCCAGGATCATGTCGTTGTTCTTCAGCGGCCGAAAGACCTGGGTCGCGCCTTCCTCCGACAGCTGAACCACGCCCTTCTGCAATGCCTTCATGCGCAGCGGGTCCTTCAGCACGACGCGACGGAACAGCTCGGGGGCGAAATACGGGATGCCCCCGTACTTCAGCTCCTCGCCCTCGGTGAAGGTATCGCCGATCTGAATGGTGCCGTGGTTGTGCAGCCCGATGATGTCGCCCGGCCAAGCCTCTTCCACGTGACGACGCTCGTCGGCCTGGAAGGTAATGGCGTTCGCGACCTGAATGGTCTTGCCGATGCGCACGTGCCGCATCTTCATGCCCTTCTTGTAGCTGCCCGAGCAGACCCGCAGAAAAGCGACCCGATCGCGGTGCGCCGGGTCCATGTTCGCCTGGATCTTGAAGACGAAGCCGGTAAAGGGCTCCTCGGCGGGATCGACCGGGCGTTGTAGGGTCGCACGCGAACGCGGCGGCGGCGCGTACTCGACGAAGGCATCGAGCAGCTCGCGCACGCCGAAGTTATTGATCGCCGAGCCGAAGAACACCGGGGTCTGGCGACCGGCGATGTAGGCTTCGAGGTCGAGCGGATGGCTCGCACCCTGGACCAGCTCCATCTCCACGCGAAGCTCGTCGGCCTGATCGCCGAGCACCTCGTCCATCCGAGGGTTGTCGATGCCCTGAATGATCTCCCCCTCGGTGATACGCCCGCCGTGCTGCGCGCTGAAGAGATGAGTGCGGTCGAAGCGCAGGTCGTAGACGCCTTTGAAGCGTTTGCCCATCCCGATCGGCCAGGTGACGGGCGCGCACTGGATCTTGAGGATGTCCTCGACCTCGTCGAGCACCTCGATGGCGTCGCGGCCTTCGCGGTCGAGCTTGTTGATAAAGGTCAGGATCGGCGTGTCACGCAGGCGGCAGACCTCCATCAGCTTGATGGTCCGCTCCTCGACGCCTTTCGCCACGTCGATGACCATCAATGCAGAGTCGACCGCGGTCAGCGTCCGATAAGTATCCTCGGAGAAGTCCTGGTGGCCGGGGGTATCGAGCAGGTTGACGATGCTCTCGCCATAGGGAAACTGCATGACCGAGGAGGTCACGGAGATCCCGCGCTCCTTCTCCAGCTCCATCCAGTCCGAGGTGGCGTGACGCGCGGCCTTGCGCCCCTTGACCGTTCCGGCGAGCTGGATGGCACCGCCGAACAGCAACAGCTTCTCGGTCAGGGTGGTCTTGCCGGCGTCCGGATGGGAGATGATGGCGAAGGTGCGACGCCGATGGAGTTGTTCTTGGAGCTCGCTCATGGGGGATCTTTGCGGTCTGGGCTGCGTGCGACGAAACCGCGGAATTATAGACTCGAAGTGCCGGCCATTCACCTAAACCGCGTGTTCGTCAGCAATTCCCGCCGTGTAAGCCCGGAATCGATCGAGGCTGGCGTGCGCGCGTGTGGAGAGCATTCGGGCATAGCCTGTCTCTCGCCGCCGGGCGGCGCTGCTGAACGGCTGGTGTGGTGACCCCCTCAAGAGTGGCTTCGAGCACAGTCGTTCACGGCCGGTGACTAGGAGGTGTCGAGCCACAAGGGGATCTGCGGCGGGTGGAGAATGGACCGATAGAGCACCTCCCGGCTTTGAATCAGGCACAGATCGAAACGGTTGCGCAGCTTGCGCCACAGCCGGGTCTTGCTCTTGGCGGCCGTCAGGGCGGCCTCGAACAGCCGGCAGCAGCGCTGTTGGATCTGATCGATCAGATCTCGTTTTCGATCTTCCAGCGTGCGCGGGCACCTCGCATCAGGGTCGTCAGGTTGGTGTTGTCGACGGGGAGATCGGTCACCCGAGAGAAGTGGAGGACGCTGCCGTCGGGGGCGTGTTCCCGGTACTCGAGGACGTTCACCTCGAGGTCGAAGTTGGCGTCGTTCAACGGCACGCCGTCGAGGTAACGGAAGCGGTGGCGGAATCCGTTCTCCTCGTCGAAGCTCGCCTCGGCGGTGCGCGCGCTGGCCGCCACCCAGTCGAACAAGAACGCATGAGTCGTTTTTCTTCGCCCCGTCGGGTTTGAGGATCGGCGCGGGGGCGAGCGGGAAGACCTCCGCGCAGTCCGGATGCACCGGCACCGCGCCGAGCATCTCGAGCATC
>NZ_LN848257.1:763098-789140 GCF_001499735.1 Thiocapsa sp. KS1
AGCTGGGCGAACAGCGCAATCGTGTTGCCGGGCGTATCGGGAATCGTCCCGAACACCTGCCGCGCCGTGTGCAGCAGGCCTTCGGCGCCGAGTTGTTTGCGGACGAAAGGTTTAGAACAGGAATTTTTTTCGGCGGGAATTGCTGCGTGTTCGTGGTTCAGCAGCACGCCATGGCCGGTATACTGGACGGCCCGGGGTGGCGGGATCACGCCACGCCATTACCCGAAACAGACGGTTCGAGCCCACCAACGATGCAAGCTCAGTCGACGATGCAGGGCGTCCGCAGCGACCCCACCCTCGCCCTCCGCTTCCGCGCCATGACCGAATGCGACGTTGCGGCCGTCTGCGCGTCGGATCGTGCCGCCTACGAGCATCCTTGGACCGAAGGCATCTTTCGCGACTGTCTGCGGGTCGGCTATTCCTGCTGGGTCGGCGAGATCGAGGGGGAGAACGTCGCACATGCCGTGATGGCGGTCGCCGTGGGCGAGTGTCACATCCTCAATCTGTGCATCCACCCCGGCTGGCAAGGCCGAGGGCTCGGCCGTCGCCTGCTCCGCCATCTAATGACCTTCGCACGCACCCGCAGGGCCGATAGCGCCTTCCTCGAGGTGCGCGCGTCCAACAACCGCGCCCGTGCACTTTATGCCTCGGAAGGATTCTGCGAGATCGGCCAACGGCCCGGCTATTACCCTGCCACCAAGGGGCGCGAGGATGCGGTCGTGTTGGCGCGCGCGCTGTAGGTTGCGCCGACGCCGGAAAGCACGCCGCCGCCAAGCCCTGCGCGCAGGCGTTGGTAGACTGCGCTGCGCTTGTCCACCCTACCCCTCCCATCCTTGGATCAGCGCCGTGGCC
This sequence comes from Thiocapsa sp. KS1, assembly GCF_001499735.1. GTDB lineage: Bacteria > Pseudomonadota > Gammaproteobacteria > Chromatiales > Chromatiaceae > Thiocapsa. The sequence continues at coordinate 763,951 of NZ_LN848257.1, forward strand.
GGGTTCATGCGCAAGCAAGGTCTGTCGCCGGGATAATCGCCTGCCCCGCTTGCCTCAACCCGTCAACATCCCTTTGATGGTGAAAAACAGCATCGCCGCCATGAGCGCGGACGCGGGCACCGTAATCACCCAAGCGGCGACGATCTTAAGCACCTGCGAGCGTTTCACCAGCTCGTGGCGATAGACCTTGCGCAGGCTTTGGCGCTCGAGCTTGGAGAAGTGGGCGGGGTCCATGCTGCGTTTGGCTTTGCGCTTGAGCTCGCGCAGCATGCGACCCTTCTCGTCGACCGACGCCTTGGCAAATTTCGCCAGGAAGGCGTCGATAGCGGCCTGATCGCCTTCCGGATGATGCGCCTTGATGGTTTCGAGCATCCGGGCGTATTGGCTCTTCAAATACTCGCGCAGAAATCCCACGCCGAAGACGGCGCCGACCGCGACATGCGTCGTGCTCACCGGAAGGCCCAATTGGCTGGCAAGGATGACAGTGACGGTCGCGGCCATCGCGATGCAGTAGGCGCGCATCTGGTCGAGCTCCGTGATCTCCGAGCCGACGGTGCGGATCACCTTCGGCCCGAACAGACCGAGTCCGATCGCGATCCCGAGCGCACCAACAATCATCACCCATAAAGGCACCGGTGCCGCCGCCGTGAGCTCGCCGGTTCCCGAGCCGACGACCTCGACGATCGCCGCCAAGGGTCCGACGGCGTTCGCGACATCGTTCGAGCCATGCGCGAAGCTCAGCAGTGCCGCCGCAAAGATCAGCGGAACGGTAAAGAGTCGGTTGACCCCTTCCTTGGAGTTGCCGATCCGCCGTGCCTGCCGAGCGATGATCGGCCGCGCGGCCCAGAAGACCAGAACGGCGAGCACCGCGCCGACGCTCAGCGCCTGCAGGATCGTGACGTTCCAGATGCGATTGAGTCCCTTGAGCATCAGGTAAGTCCCGAAGGCGAACGCCATCGCGGCCACCAGGTAGGGCACTGCCTGGCGCGACGAGGCAACCAGATCCAACCGATAGGTAATGGTACGTTTGATCAGATAGAGAAAACCGGCCGCGATCGCGCCGCCCATCAGGGGCGAGATCACCCAGCTCGCGACGATTCTGGCGACGGTGTCCCAATTCGCGATCTCCAGACCGCTCGAGGCGATCCCGGCGCCGAGCACCGCACCGACGATCGAGTGCGTCGTCGAGACCGGCGCGCCCATGACGGTCGCGATGTTCAGCCAGAAGGCAGCGGCCAGGAGCGCCGCCATCATGATCCAGACGAAGGTATCGGCGCTCCCGATGAGGCTCGGATCGATGATCCCGCTGCGGATGGTTCCGACCACCTCGCCGCCCGCGATGATCGCACCGGCAACCTCGAAGATGGCCGCGATAAAGAGCGCGCCACCGAGGGTCAAGGCATTGGATCCCACTGCGGGGCCCACGTTGTTGGCGACATCGTTCGCGCCGATGTTCATCGCCATGTAGCCGCCGATCATGGCCGCGATGACGATAAAGAGGCTGCCGCCATGGGTGACATCCACCCTGACGACGGCGTAGAGCATGACCCCGATGATGAAGAGCAGGCCCATACCGAGACGGAAGAGCTGGATCCGACCTTTTTTGGTCGCTTTTTCCAGCTCGTTGAGGTGCGTCAGCTCCATGTCCGATCCGTAGTGTCGATGAGTCGCGGCGCATTGTTTCAGAAATGCGACCGTAACCCAATCGTCATGAAGGAGCCGCAGACCCGGGACGGATACCGAGCGCTGCGGCGGGGATCCCGAGATTGGAACCGCAAGCGCGTAAAGGCGCCCACCTGACACGGATCATGCCCGGGCCGATTTGCCCCGAGGGCCTCGAAAACGACCGTCAATCGAGCGACGATTCGGGCTATAGTTGAGCCCGTTACTCGGCTCCCGCCTCGCTTCGGGCTGCGCCAGCCGCCGAGTCGGAGTAAGGCGCAGCTCGGCCGCGTTGCCGGCCTCCTCTACCCAATCACTCCGGGACAGCTCGATGTCGCAAAAGCTCATGGTAACCCTCGACGGCAACGAGGCCGTGGCCTACGTCGCTCATCTGACCAACGAGGTCATCGCCATCTACCCCATTACCCCGTCTTCGAACATGGGCGAATGGGCGGACGAGTGGTCGTCGCTCGGCAGACCGAATCTGTGGGGCACGATCCCCGATGTCGTGGAGATGCAGAGCGAAGCGGGTGCGGCCGGCGCGATCCATGGGGCACTGCAGGGCGGCTCGCTGGCGACTACCTTCACGGCTTCGCAGGGTCTGCTGCTGATGATCCCGAACATGTACAAGATCGCCGGCGAGCTCAGTCCGACCGTCTTTCATGTCTCGGCGCGCTCGCTTGCTGCGCAGGGCCTGTCGATCTTCGGCGATCATTCGGACGTCATGGCCTGCCGCGCCACCGGTTATGCCATGTTCTGCTCGGCCTCCGTCCAGGAAGCCATGGACTTCGCACTCATCGCGCAGGCCGCGACCCTGGAAAGCCGCATCCCCTTCCTGCACTTCTTCGATGGGTTCAGAACCTCGCACGAGGTCACCAAGATCGAGCAGGTCTCGCACGAGACGATCCGCGCCCTGATCGACGAGGAGCTGGTGACCGCCTGCCGTGCGCGTGCACTCAACCCGGACCATCCGGTGATCCGCGGCACCTCGCAGAATCCGGACGTCTATTTCCAAGGGCGCGAGACCGTCAACCCCTATTACGACGCCGTTCCCGGCATCGTGCAGCGCACGATGGACCGCTTCGCCGCGCTGACGGGCCGACAATACGGGCTTTTCGAGTATGTCGGCGCACCCGATGCTGAGCGCGTCATCCTGTTGATGGGTTCGGGGATCGGGGCCGCACAGGAGGCGGTCGAGCATCTCGTGGACGACGGCGAGAAGGTCGGCCTGATCAAGATCCGGCTCTATCGCCCTTTCGATGCAGGCGCCCTCCTCTCCTCCATCCCGGTCACCGCAACGCGACTGGCCGTGCTGGATCGCTGCAAAGAGCCGGGCGCCGGCGGCGAGCCGCTTTACAAAGACGTCGTCACCGCACTCGCCCAATCCTTCGCCGACGGTCGTGTCGCCACCATGCCGCGCGTGGTCGGCGGCCGCTACGGGCTCTCGTCCAAAGAGTTCACCCCGGCCATGGTCAAGGGCGTCTTCGACGAGCTGGCGGCGCCCAAGCCCAAGAACCCTTTCACGGTCGGCATCATCGACGACGTCGGCCACACCAGTCTGGCCTGGGATCCGGACTTCAAACCGGCGGCGATGGCGGGCGTCACCGCCTGCGTCTTCTTCGGCCTGGGCTCGGACGGCACCGTCTCGGCCAACAAGAACTCGATCAAGATCATCAGCGAAGAGACGCCCAACTTCGGTCAGGGCTACTTCGAATACGACTCCAAGAAGGCCGGCGCGGTCACCATCAGCCACCTGCGCTTCGGCCCGAAGCCGATCAACAGCACCTATCTGATCGGCGAGAACGAGGCGAGCTTCGTCGCCTGTCACCAGCCGACCTTCCTCACACGCTACGACATGCTCGACCATGCGCGTCCGGGGGCGGTGTTTCTCCTGAACTCGCACACTCCGCCCGATCGGATCTGGGACGAGCTGCCGCGCAAGATGCAGCAGGCGATCATCGACAAGGGTCTCGCGTTCTACGTCATCGACGCCTACGGGATCGCGGCCGCCACCGGCATGGGCCGGCGCATCAACACCATCATGCAGACCTGCTTCTTCGCCATCTCCGGCATCCTGCCCAAAGACGAGGCGATCGAGCACATCAAGCACGCTGTCAAGAAGACCTACGGCAAAAAGGGTCAGAGTCTTTTGGACCGCAACTACAAGGCAATCGATGCCGCGCTCGCCGGGCTCCATCAGGTCAGCGTCCCGGCTCAGGTGACCAGCGCCTTCGAGCGCCCGCCAGTGGTTCCGATCTCGGCCCCCGAGTTCGTCCGCAAGGTGACCGCGACCCTGATCGCCGGCAAAGGGAACAGTCTGCCGGTCAGCCTGATGCCGGCGGACGGCACCTGGCCGACCGGCACGACCCGCTACGAGAAGCGCAACATCGCCCTAGAGCTGCCGAAATGGGAGGACGACCTCTGCACCCATTGCGGTAAATGCCCGCTGGTCTGCCCCCATGCCGCCATCCGCGCCAAGGTCTACCCGGCTGCGCTGACCGACGCGGCCCCGGCGAACTTCCAGCACGTCCAGATCAAGGGCAAGGACTTCCCGGCGGATCATCACATCACCTACCAGGTCGCCCCGGACGACTGCACCGGCTGCGGTCTCTGCGTGGACGTTTGCCCGATCCGCGACCGCAAGAATCCCAACCGCAAGGCGCTCAACATGGTGCCGGCCGAGCAGACCCATGCCGCCGAGCAGGCCAATTGGGACTTCTTCCTGACCCTACCGGAATACGACCGCACCAAGCTCGACAGCTCCAAGATCAAGCACGCCATGATGCTCGAGCCGCTCTTCGAGTTCTCCGGCGCCTGCGTGGGCTGTGGCGAGACACCTTACATCAAGCTCGCCACCCAGTTGTTCGGCGACCGCATGCTGATCGGCAATGCCACCGGCTGCTCCTCGATCTACGGCGGCAACCTGCCGACGACGCCCTACACCACCAACCCCGCGGGTCGCGGACCGGCCTGGAACAACTCGTTGTTCGAAGACAATGCCGAGTTCGGCCTGGGCCTGCGGCTTGCCGTCGATAAGCAGGCCGCCCATGCCCGCGAGATCATCAAGCGGCTCGCGCCCAAGATCGGCGAGGGTCTGGCCGAAGGTCTGCTCACCGCCGACCAGTCCGACGAGGCCGGGATCTTCGAGCAGCGCGAGCGCGTGCTCGCCCTGAAGGAGAAGCTCAAGGGCATCCCGGACCTGGATGCACGCACTCTCGAGGCCATCTGCGACCAGGTCGTCAAACGCAGCGTCTGGATCATCGGCGGCGACGGCTGGGCCTACGACATCGGCTACGGCGGTGTCGACCATGTGCTCGCCAGCGGGCGCAATGTGAACCTCTTGATCCTGGATACCGAGGTCTACTCCAACACCGGCGGGCAGACCTCCAAGTCGACCCCGATGGGCGCGGTCGCCAAGTTCTCCGCCGCCGGCAAGTCGACCTTCAAGAAGGATCTCGCCATGATGGCGATGGCCTACGAGAACGTCTATGTCGCCCAGGTTGCCTTCGGTGCCAAGGACGTGCAGACGGTCCGCGCCTTCATCGAGGCCGAGTCCTTCGACGGTCCGTCGGTCATCATCGCCTACTCGCCCTGCATCGCCCATGGCGTGGATCTGTCGAAGAACCTGCGTCAGCAGGACATGGCGGTCAACTCGGGACACTGGGGCCTGTTCAGGTTCGACCCGCGTCGGCTCGCCGCGGGCGAGAATCCGCTGCACATCGACAGCAAGCCGCCGAGCATCCCGTACCGGGACTTCGTCTCCTCGGAGACCCGCTTCAGCGTCCTCACACGCACCCATCCGGAGGCCGCCGAGCGCTATCTGCAGCTCGCCCAAAAGCACGTCCAGACCCGCTTCACACTCTACGAGCAGTTGGCGCATCTAGCCGTGCAGAAGGCACCCGCCGCGGCTCCGAAGGACACGCCGCCCAAGGAGAGCTAACACACGCGAACGCAGGAGCGTCGGGCCGACGAGCCCGATCCGGCCGGTCTCGGCGCGGTGCGGATGCATCCGCGCCGGCACTGCCGGATCGGTCCGGAACACGGTCGCCGACGTGCCCCCATTCGGCACCCAATTCGTCGTACACCTTTTCCGGAGCAATCGCTATGGATCTCACGACCAACTATCTCGGGCTGACGATCAAGAATCCGCTGGTCCCCTCCGCTTCGCCCCTGTCCAAGAGCGTCGCCATCGCACGCGAGCTCGAAGACCACGGTGCGGCGGCCATCATCATGTGGTCGCTCTTCGAAGAGGCCGTGACCGCCGAGTCCGAAACCATGGTGCGCTTCCTGCACCATCAGGACATCGGTTTCGGCGAGGCCGAAAGCGGCTTTCTGCCCGTTCATCATGACTTCGAGGGCGCGCTCGAGCGGTATCTGGAGAACATCCGCAAGCTCAAGGAGGCACTGGACATCCCGGTCATCGCCAGTCTCAACGGCGTCACCCCCGGCGGCTGGATCAAGCACGCGACCGAGCTTCAAGAAGCCGGCGCCGACGCACTTGAACTCAACGTCTACTATGTCGCGGGCGATGTCACCCAGACGGGCTTACAGGTCGAGGAGCGTTACCTCGAGCTCCTGCGCGCGCTGCGCGGGCACATCCAGATCCCGATAAACATGAAGCTCTCCCCGAGCTTCAGCTCGATCGGCAACTTCGTCGGCCAGGTCGCTGCGGCCGGCGCCAACGGTGTTGCACTCTTCAATCGCTTCTACCAGCCCGACATCAACATCGACAGCCTGCGCCTGCAATCGAGCCTGCATCCCTCGACCTCCGCCGAGGCCCTGCTCGCCATGCGCTGGATCGCCATCCTCTACGGCCGCTTCGACGGCCTCTCGCTCGGCGCGACCGGCGGGGTGCACACCTCCGCGGACGCCATCAAGCTCCTGCTCGCAGGCGCCGACGTGGTGCACCTGTGCAGCGCGCTTCTCGGCAAGGGGCCGGCCTATACGGCACAGATCCTGGCCGGCATCAAAGACTGGATGGATGAGCAGGGATTCGAGTCGGTGGAGGATTTCCGCGGGCGCGTCAGCGCCATCGCAGTCCCCAACCCCGCGGAGCTCGAGCGTGCCAACTATGTCAATATCCTGGACAGCTACAGCTTTTCGCCGGGTGTGATGGTCTAGCAACTGAATGAGGAGACTCGTGACACCCGCTCCGCGGTGTCACGCATGCCTCATGGCGCTCTGCGCCGCGTGCAGTGATGGCCGGGCCAAACAAGGAACAAGGGTCGACTGCGATTGGTCTATGATTGAGCTTGAATACCAAGAAATTGATCTTGTCCGGAGACGCAGATGCCGCACCGACCACGCACCGATCGACAGGGTCCGTTTCGCGTTGACCAACTCCGCGAGGGTGACCGCTACGAGCTCTCCAGCGGTCACCCGATCTATTGCGCGCCCTCCGGGCGCGAGCATGCGGGAACGAATCTGATCGGCGCGGCGGTGCTGGAGACCGACCCGGATGTAGCCTGGGCGGGAATCGATGCCGGTTTCGCCCCGGATTCTGGCACGTTGCGCGCACCCGATGTCGCGATCGGCCCCGCCGGCGCGGAACGGGGCTGGATCTCGGGCGCGCCGCCATTGGCCGTCGAGTACGCCGCTCGCGGACAAGACGAGCAGGAGTTGCAGGACAAGATTGCGGAGTTGCTGCAGAGCGGCACCCAGCAGGTCTGGGTCGTGCGCCTGATCGGTCCGCGACGGGTGGAGGTCTACCGGCCCGGCGAACCGATGCGCCTGGTCGGCCCCGGCGAGATCCTGAGTGCGCCGGGTCTGCTGCGTAACCCGGTCCCGATCGAGGCGCTCTACGACCGGGATGCCGCACATCGTGCAACGCTTCGCAATTTGCTGCAGCGCGAGGGTTACGCGAGTTTGGACGCCGTGCGCCGAGAGGGAGTCATGCGAGGCACCGCCGAGTCGATCCTCGCCCTACTCACCGAGCGCGGGCTCATCGTCGACACAGCGACACGCGCACGCATCCTCGGAGAACAGGATCTAGAGCAGTTGAAGCGATGGCTCATCGTTGCAACGCAGGTCCAGGAGACGCGGAGTCTGTTCGATTAGTCCACGTTCGGGAGCCAGTGTGGACACTCCGGCTTCCCCTGGGATAGTCAACTTGCAGTCGACCCCGCTGGCCGTCAGGCCGGCGGTAGAAGATATCGATGCCGCGAAGAGGTCGACTGCAAGTTGACTATCCCAGGAGGGCGTCGAGAAACCGCTGGACCGGCATGCACTTGGGTACGAGCCGACCGCTCGGACCCGGCAGCATCAGTACCACCTGACGGCTCTGCTCCGGCCCGTAACTCACATGGATCGGTTTATCGCTGCCGTAGAAGTACAACCGATCGAAGGGCGTCTCGGCGACGACCCAACGCGCCACCTCCAACATATCCTCGTCCTCGACCAACAAATCCACGGCGGCGCCCAGACGCGAACAGATGGGATGACCCAGACGATTGCGCTCGTGCGCGGCGTGCTGGTCACGCTTCGGATCGATGCGCCCCGGGATCGCCTTCACCAGCGGCGCCGAGCAGAAGCCATAGGTCAGGCGGATCATCCCGAAATACTCGATCACCGGGTCCAGCACCTGCGTGGCCAGATCGCACAGCGCCGTGTAGCTCTCCGGTTGCTCCGGACGATTGGCCAGCCCGGTGGCGACCTGCGTCTCGCCGCATTCGATCAGTTGGCGGTAGGTGAGAAAACGCCCGCAGGGTGCGTCCAGCTCGGGGATCGTCCGCGAGCGCACCAGTGCGTTATCCGCGATCGTCCAACGCTGTCGCTCCAGCAACGCATCAAAAACACCCGGCGCCGGCCCATAGCCCGACGCCGGCAGCACGCCGAGGGCGTCGAGCGCCTCGTCGAACGCGAGCTGCTCCGGATAGTCATCGGACTCCTCGTTGATATAGCGTGATTTACGATACAGATACGGCGGCTCGAACTCCTCCCCGTACGCGAAATAATCGATATCCTGCTCGCGCAGCTTGATCTTGACCCGCTCGATCATCCGCGGCAGCGCCCTGCCCTCGAAATCGTCGTACCGCATCAGACTCAGCTTGCCCGAGCCAATGTGGATCTTCACCAAGTCCGCCTCGCGGATATCGCCGTAGAGCATCGAAGCGGCGCCGACATACACCCGCAACAGCGCCGGGAGCTGCTCGACCAATCGGCTGTGCAGTTGCAGCGAGGCGCCCGGATAGAGCCAACCCAAACCGTGCTCTGCGGCCGATCGGCAGGCGGCGGCGATCGCCTCGGTGTCGGCGATCCGAAAGAGCTGCTTGCGACCGGCCTCCAACGCGGCCGAATAGTCGCCGAAGAATGCCTTGATGTCGCGCTGCAATCCCGCGTCGAGATGCGTGTAGGGACGCCGTCGGCTGAACTGCTGAAGCGCGAAATAGACCTCCAGGTCGGCGATGCGCGCCTGCTCGGCCTGCGCCAGTGCGGCTTCCGCGCCATCCGGTCCCTTGTGCTCGGCGAGGAAACGCAGCGCCTTGCCGAGACTTCCGAAGCCGTCGATCAAGGGCAGCAGGTCATCGACCTCACTCTTGTCCGGCGTGCGCCCCAGACGAAGCCAGGTTTCCCAAAGGTGCTCCAGCGGCTCGCGATAGGCGTCGTAGCACTCCGCCGCACGATCGCGCCGAGCCGGCCGCTCACGCGGGGGCGGCGCGGGGCGCATGCTCGGAACCCGGAGCGGATTGCGTCGACGGCTGTAACGCTCGACCAGAAAACGCTGCTCGGCGTCTTTATCCCGGAACAGATAGAGCACGCCCGGCGCGACCGGAATGGGCTCCTCGTCCAGCGCCTGCTCCAGATACGCCTTGATCTCGGACTGGGTGTAATAGCGCTGGAAGGTCCCGCGCTGCGTCATGACACCGTCGCGAAACCGCTCCCCGCGCGGGTCGTTCTGATTGGCGAGCATGACCGACACAACCAACAGCCGCTTGGCGAGCGACCAGGCCCGCGTCAAGGCCACCAGCCGTTCGTCGAAATCCTCGATCACGTTGATCACGAAACCGAGATTGACGATGTCGGCCGATTCGAGCGGCTCCTCCGGGGCGAAATAGGGATCCCATCCGGAGGCAGTCAATCCGTTCTCGCGCAGGCCGCGTACGTCGTCGCCGCGCCCGCAGCCATAGTCGAACAGCCGATAGCGGCCATCCAGAAAGCCATGTCGGGCCAGCGTCTGCACCGGCGCCGAGAAGCCGTAACGGACCATCGCGGTACGGTGTCGCGCCGCCTCCCAATCGTGCGCGACGCGGAGCCCGACAGCGTCGCGAGACAAGGCGCCGCCCTCCTCCGCCTCGGCCCCGGACCCTGTCCCGGCCAAGTCCCCGTCGGCAGCCTCGCCCGCGACACCCTCGAGGTTGCCGATCGGGACCAGCGTATGCCCCTTGATCCGGTACCCGGCATCCGCGACCAGCGCCTCCCACTGGCGTCGGTAACCGATGCGCTTGGGGTCGTCGAACAGACCGATCGACTCGGCCTGCTCGGTCAAGGCGACATAATCGGAGCGACTCGGGTGATCGTCCGGCAGCAACAGCTCTTTGCGATGCAGGATGGGCGGATTCAGCGAGTCCTCATAGGTGCGATAACCCGTCTCCCCGGTTGCGCGATCCACACGCCAACTCTCCTTCAGCGCCGGGAAGGGGTTCTCGAAGAAGTCCGGATAGTTCAGGAAGGCCACCTCGGAGCCGTCCACGACAACGCGCACGACATTGAAGTCGGGCTCGACCGACGCCCGAAGCATCTTCAACGAGGCGGCCACGCCGGTCGTCAACGCGGGCTCGGCGTGTTCGAGCAGCGTTCGATGCAGGTATCGCCGGCCCGCGACCGTCTTTCCGGAACCCATCGGCTCGTCAGTCCCCCGCGCTCAACGTCGAATCCGCCTCGGGAGCCGGCCAGTGGATCTCCAGACCATCGATCACACCGACAGGGGTCTGTCCTTCCAGACCCTGCACGTCCGGCTTTCCGTAAACGCCGTCCGCGCCGAGCCGATAAATGGTCAGCACCCGATCGACCGGGTGCAGCAGCCAGTATTCGCGCACACCATGACGCTCGTAGAGTGCTCGCTTGCGGACCTGGTCATGGACCGCGCTGGACGCCGAGAGGATCTCGACGATCCAATCCGGCGCTCCGCGGCACCCCTTCGCATCGAGCTTTTTCGGATCGCAGATGACGGCGATATCGGGCTGCACCACCGTGTCGACCAGAGCGTCGGCCTCGTCGTCCTTCGGCAGACGCACGTCGAAGGGGGCGACATAGACCCGACAGCTGCTGCCAGCGAGCTTGGGGTGGATCTGCGCGGCCAACTCGACGACAAAGTCCTGATGCATTCGCGTCGGCGCAGGCGCCATCGCGAATGCTTCACCGTCGATAAGCTCCCAGCGTTCGTCCTCGGGCCAGAGACAATAGTCTGCGTAGGTGAAAGAACCGGTTTTGAGTGCGGCTTGAGGCATGACCGTTTCTCCGTCGTTGTAACAGCATCGGCACAGGGCGCTCTTGATCATAACGCCGACCGGCAGGCTGGAGGAGCGGGAGCGACATGGAACCTGCTCGCATCGCATCCTCCTGCTCAGCATCGATCGCAGGGCAAACACAGCCGAATAAGACCGCTCACCCGGACGCTCGTCCGTCTTTCGCGGCGACTCCGCACTGCTCCGGAACAGACGGCAGAGTCTGGTAGTATTGCGACTCGCGCGGGGTTTTCGGAGAACAACGACGTTGCTGGATCCGAAGGGCGCATCGGCCAAAGCCCCAAACGGCTCGGCCGTACAGACGCTTGGCACCCTGATCAAGGTCGTGATCGTCGCGATCCTCGTCAGCCTGACCCTCACCGTGCTGATACTTCTGCACGCGGGGAGTATCCAGGACGAGACCGCCGCGGAGGCATCGCTGCGCCAAGTCGAAGGGCTGCTCCTCATGACGGGCCGCAATCTCGCAGACCACGTCAGGGATTATGCCGTCTGGGACGACGCCATCGAGCGCGTGATCCTGGCCCGAGACGCGGACTGGTGGGACAGCAACCCCGGCCGGTATGCGCTCTCGACATTCGACCTCTCCCTGACACTCGCTGCGGACGGCGCAGACCGAATCTATTTCATCTCGACCCCCGACGGAACTCGAAGCGCACCATCCGACCTTGCGCTAGAACCCTCTACGAAGGCATTGCTGGACCTTGAGCGCCGCAGCTCTCCCTCCGCGCTGCGGCCGGCCACCGCGGGGCTGATCGAGCTAAACGGAACGGTCTATTTGGCGGCAGCCAGTCGATTCCTCCACGAAGAGGATTTCGCACCGCCCGCCGAAGCCCTCGGCGCGGTGATGCTCTTTGCCGTCGCACTCGACGACACTGTGCTCCCGGAGCTCGGCGACATCATGGGAAGCAGTCCGCTCGCCCGCAACACGACGCCCGAGTCCGCCGCCGTGCGCATGCCCCTCGCCTTCGCCGACGGGACCTCGGCAGGCATCTTGACCTGGACCCCGCCGGCTCCCGGCCGATCCATGATCAAAAGCGTGCTGCCGATCGCGATCTTGGCCTTTGCGAGCGTCGCCGGCCTAACTCTGCTCTTCGCGTTTCGCGCGCGCACCCTCGCCCGGCGCCTTTCCGACGACGAAGCCGCGCGACACGAGCTGGCGCAGCGCTACGAATCCATCCTCGAAACCGCCGGGGACGGCATCTTCGGCATCGATCGCGACGGGCGCATCCAGTTCGTCAATGCCGCGGCCGCGAGCATGCTCGGCTTGCCCCGCACGGAGATCGAAGGACAAGACGCAATCCACTTCCTGCTGTGTCGACCGGTCGACGAACCCGCCGAACGAGCCGACGAGGCACCGCTGCTTCGCGCACTCGCAAGCGGTCGCGCCGAGGTATCGGACACAGAATGTTTTCGCGGCGCAGACGGGCGCCGGTTCCCCATCGAATACGCCGTCACGCCCATGCTCCTCGGAAACACCCCGACCGGCGCGGTGGTCGTCTTCCGCGACATCACGAAACGGCGGCAGACCGAAGAGGAGATGGTCTATCGCGCCAATTTCGATGCCGTGACCGGCCTGCCGAACCGCAACCTCCTCCTCGAACGCCTCGGTCAGGAGCTGAAACGGGCTCGCCGCGAGGCCACGCGCGTTGGAATCCTCTTTATCGACCTCGACGATTTCAAACGGGTCAACGATTCGTTGGGACACGACGCGGGCGATCTCCTGCTCCGCCAAGTGGCCGAGCGCCTTCAACACAGCATGCGCGAAACCGACACCGTCGCGCGTTTCGCCGGGGACGAGCTCGTGGTCGTCGTCGCACCCGTCGCGGACCTGAGTTTCCTGCAAACGGTCGCCGAGAAACTCCTCCAGGTCCTTCGGGAACCCTTCGCGATCGGAACCGAATCCGTGCGCATCGGCGGCAGCATCGGAATCGCCATCTTCCCCGACCATGGGGAAGACCCCCAAGCGCTGCTCAACCGCGCCGACCTCGCCATGTACCAAGCCAAGGCCGACGGGCGCGGGATCTATCGGTTTGCGGCGAAGGCGTGAGCACCGGAAAGGCGGACGCACTCAGGCTACAGTCGTTCTCCCGGCAAGCCATTCGAACAGCGCCTGCCGACGCTCGGCCGACAGACGCTCGATCCGGGCCATGATCTCGTCCATGCTGAATCTCGGGAAGACCTCGGCGCTAGGTCTCGATGCGCGCCCGCAGCGCCTCACCCTCAAGCGCTGCGATCCGCTGCGCCAGCATCTCCAGGAGTTGCTCGACCATCTCAGCTGAAACTGACCCCGCGTCGAGGCATCGGCGATCAGCTCGTACTGACCGAGATCGCCGTTCCACTCCAATGCTCCGAGCTCGTCGCCGAGCCGGCCTACAGCGGTCAGCAGCGTATCGGCATCCGATACCGTGGCCTCGGACAGAAGCGCATCGGCCTGCTCTCGCGTCTGCTTGCCGACACGGGTCTTCTCCAGAATCGCCGCGCCGGCCAGCGTCAATTCGTCGGCGGCGCCTAAGTGGTCCTCGATATTGGATCAGGGCGACGAAACGGACGCGATTGCTGTTGTCCTGCGCGCCCTGAAAGATCTGCTGCAGGGCCGCATCGCCCGCGAGCTGCGGCTTTGCCGCTGCCTATTCGACGCATCCCTCGTAACTCCGGCCAAGCCTGCACGTAGCTCATACCGCCAAGGGGCATGCGCGACACCGCGGTGCGGATTTCACGAGTCGTCTTGGACGCTTCGGCAGGTCTCATGAACAAAGCCGACTCCGGACACGACTCAATATTCTCCCGTCGCCCCGAACACATCGTCCAAACATCGCGCGTCCAGGATCTGCAGCGCCCATTGTTCCAACTGATCCGGGCGGGCACCGCGGATCCGCGCTTCGATCTCGGGCGGTACCGGGCCGAAACGTTGCCGGACTAAGACATGCAGCAGCTTCGCTTGGCCTTCGCCGATGCCCAGCTCGGTGCCTTTCTCGATGCCCTGCTCGATACCTTTTTGCTGCGCCATCCGCTCGATGCTGCTTAGGTAATGCATATGCTTTTCCTCGTCGAATTGCCGGACTTCGGACCACAACTGCTGCTCCAGGCCCTCCGGCAGCGTCAGTACCCAGTCGATGAACCGGAACAACTCAAGAATATCCTGACGTGCGAGACCGCGTCGGTAGAGGCTGCGGATCAGTCCCAGCTTGGCCTGATAGCGATCGGCTGGCGATCCGGCGGTCTCCCGGGCACTGAGGTGGGCCAAGGTGACGACGGCAAAGGGATTGGCGGAGGACTCCAGCTCCGTTCGGCGTGTCCGATAGGCGGCCAAGCTGACCAAGGGAAACCGTAGACCCATGCGGCAACCCCAACGCGCATAGCCAAACTCACCGTGGTCGCTCTGACTCGGTTCGCCCAGCACAGCTAGACTCACCACCGGCTTGGCATAGCGATCATAGAGCCGATAGTTGTAGACAAACATGCGCTGGGCGAAATCCGCTTGGTTCTGGCCTTGGACTTCGACATGCACCAGTAGCCAGTCCTCGTCGCCCTCCCGACTGGTGACGCGGATCAGCGAATCGGCCCAGCGGCGACCGAGCTCGGCATCGCGGACGACCTTTTGCAGTTCTTTGTCGAGCATGGTGTAGCCGTGCGTCCAGTCGATGCCGGCATGGGCGTCGGGGAAGAAGAAGGCCAGAAAATCGGGAAAGTAGCGTTCCAGGACCGTCTTCCACGGGGAGTCGTAATCAGCCACGACGGCATGTTCTTGGCTACTCGGGGCCGGGTCGCTCATGACATGCTCTCTCGCAGAAGACAGTGAAAGCCGTCGCGAAGCGGCGACGCCTCCCTGGGATAGACGACTTGCAGTCGTCCTCTTCCACCGACCAGACGGCCTGCTGGGTCGGGTTCAACTCGACGCCTCGGAAACCGGACTGAACGCACTTCGGCCGGTCTCGTGAACACGGCCGCAGACGGCGTTGCTCGCAACTCCCGCCATCGTGGCAAGTAGCGCTGAGCGTCACGTGTATGCGTGCCACCGCCGAGCGGGTGTCATGAGTTACCCAAACTTTAGGTGGCAGGTCTTAATGAACAATGCCTCGCAGGCATCCGAACGCTCATCCGAGGTTGTCAGAGCATCGCGCTCCGGCGATGCCGGTGGAGGTCAGGACGAAGAAGGGTGATCAAGGACATCCACTGCGTCAAGGACAGCCCTCAATCCTGCCAATGGCCGCATCTCCTCGTCCGCCTCGACCTCCGGATAATCCGGGTGATTGGCCTTGAGTCGATAGCGGCCGTCCGCCGTCTTGATGACACGCCGCAACAGGTATTGATCCTCGCCGGCGTCGTGACGCTCGACGGCGACGACTTGTCCGTTGAGCGTACCGGCCTGAGTCGGTGCAATCCGCTCCAACAGAAGGTAGTCGCCATCGTGGATCGGTCGCGATCCGCCGTCCATGGAGTGACCTACGGCGCGCGCGACGAAATCGCGTGCAGGATCGAGGCGGCCGTAACCCTGATCAGCAAAGGAGCAACGTTGCTCGGAGTCACCACGACCTCGCCGAAAATGGCCGCAGGCAATTCGAAGGTCCGGATAGTATGGCAGCTCGACGCGTACCGGTGTCGACGTGGTCGGGCGCGAGAAAGGCAGCACGCGCGCCCATTCGGTCGATTGCACCTCAGCACGCTCCGAACCCTCTTCGCCTGTCGAAGTCTTGGTTAGACGCGGCTCGTAGGCCGCAAAACGGTAGTCGACCAGCTCTCGGACCATGGATTGGAAGGTATCGAGATCCTCGCCGACCACATCGAATGTCGGGCAAAAGCGACCTTCGCGGATCTCGAACCATGCTCGACTCTGTCCCGAACGGTTGCCGCCGATCCATGCGTTGATGGGGTTGGCTCGCCAGTAACGCAGCCATTGGCCGGCCTTGGCGTCGTCCAAATCCTGCAAATCCGTTCGGAGATCCGGGACGAAGCGACGTCTCCGCTGGAAGACAGTCCGGGCGTGCTCGGCCAGTTCGTCGACCGACAAGGGCTGGCGAAATCCGTCGTGGTCCAGGAGCGATTCAAGCAGCACGGCTTTGAAGCTGCGGGTCATGGCCGTGGTCTCGACCTCGCGGAGGAATTCGGTTTGCCGCTCAAGGCAGCGTGTCTCCTGCGTGTCGAGATCGTCCTGATCCTGCAGCAAGGCGAACCACTGACCGTGGAGGCGTCGCAGTTCCGGAATGCTCGATCCGCTGCGGTAAAATTCAGCGAGGGTCGGACGGCGACCGAGAGATTCCCGCAGAGCCTGATAGTCGGATGTCGGTCCTCGTCCTTGAAGGCGCGCGAGGAAATCGATGATGGCAAGATCGTAGGTCGCAAAGCAGCCGGGCGGCAGAGGCAGATCGCCGTTACGCGCCTTGCGCGCGAAGTCCGCCAGCGCAGCGTACCCCGACCCCATGTCGAAAAGTGCCTGTGGTTTGTTGAGAAAGCCTTTATGATTGCCGATGAAGTCCAGCACGACCAGGTGATCCTTGTCCGGTGCTCGCCGCAGTCCGCGCCCCAACTGCTGAAGGAACAAGACCCTCGATACCGTCTGGCGCAGCATCATGACCGTATCGATGGCCGGTAAGTCCACGCCCTCGTTGAAGAGATCCACCGAAAAAATCACTTGGAGGTCGCCCCGTTCGAGCTACTCCAAGGCGGCGCTGCGATCGAGCGAGGAACCCTGATAGACCGCAGCGGCGCGGATGCCCTCTTTGCGGAGGCGCTCTGCCATGAAATCCGCATGATGTCGCGAGACGCAGAACGCCAGGGTCCGGCTTTGGCCCTTCTCCTGCCAATGTGCCAAGGCATGACGGGCTCGCCCGAGGGTCGCGAGCTTGTTCGAGAGCGACTCGGGATCAAAGCGACCGTTGCGCCAGGGAATGTCCTGATAGTCGACCGTCTCGTCGTAGATGCCGAAATAGCGGAACCGGCACAGCAGCCCCAACGTGACCCCGTCGAACAGGTTGCGGGTGTAGACCCGGTTGTCGTCGCACAGACTCAGGATGTCCGACTGATCCGTTCGCTCGGGGGTTGCTTGCGGTCAGGCCAAGCAGGAAACGCGGCCGGAAATGACCGAGCAGACGCCGATAGGTCGGTGCCGCGGCGTGATGGAATTCATCGACGACGACATAATCGAAGTGATCCGCCGCGAACAGCTCCAGATGACGCGACTGCCCAAGTGTCTGTACCGAGGCGAACAAGAGGTCCAGATCGGCATCCCTGCGCTCGCCGGTATAGCGCCCGACACGGCGACCGGGTTGAACCAGCTGAAAGCTCGACTCGGCTTGGAGCAGGATCTCCTCGCGATGGGCTACGAAAAGGAGTCGCGCGGCGGACATGCATTCGCTGTCGAAAGCGGCCAAGAAGGTCTTGCCGAGCCCCGTCGCCATGACCACCAAGCCTCGCCGATAGCCGGCGGCGCGGGTCGCAGGTAGTCGCTGGTCAGGATGCGCAAACGTGCGGTGCGGAATTGAAGGGCGTCGGCGAGCGCATCGAAGATGAGCGCCAGACCGCTTGACTTGATAAAGGCGACCGCGAGATCGATCCGATCGGCGCGCCGGATCGCTTCCAGCAGATGAGGGAGAAAAGGATCGCGCCGACCGCCGGTCGCGAGATACCCGCTCATGCGTCGTCTTCGAGCCGCAGCACGCTATTGAGCCAACGCTCGGATTCGCGACCGGGGCGTCGATCGCATGTCACCCAGGTCTCGATTTCGACGAACGAACCAACTTCCTTGAGCAGATCGGCAAGACCGCCTTCGTCGAGATCGGTGAAATGGCGCCCATTGCGAATCTGCTCGCCATGCCCGTACTTAAAGGACGCGTAGAGGATTCCCCCCGGCGTCAGGGCACGGCCAAGTCGGTGCATGGCATCGGGCAGCTCGGCGGTCGGCACATGCAGGAGGCTGGCACAGGCCCAAATCCCGTCGAAGGCCTGGCGCCATGCGATCTCCTGGAAACGCAGCACGACCACGGGTACGCCCGAGTGGGCCTCGGCGACGGCCGCCATTTCGGGGGAGGCATCGAAGGCCGTGACCTGAAAGCCACGCTCGGCAAAGGCGCGTGCGTCTCGGCCCGAGCCACAGCCCGCGTCGAGAATCCGGGCGGTGGCGTGCAGACGCGGAAGGAAGTGCGCATAGAGCGGCGTCATGTCGACCGTTTGGGTGTCGAACACGAAGGTTTTGGTCTGATCCCTGTAGTAGCCCAGGGTTTCGTCGTTCATGGTTTTGTCGTGCGTCTTCGCAGCGGATTAGGGCTCGTATTCGACAAGGATGTCGTCGACCAAAACACCAGGCAAGCCGGCTTGCTCGACGGCGAGCGCGAGGCCGAGCATCAACTGCCGAATCAGCGAGTCCGGGATTCCGTTGATGGCGACCCGGAGGAAGCCGCGTCCGTTCGGGTGGGCGGCGCAAAAACGGGCGGCGAGATCGGGGGCGGTGGTTTCAAGCACCGCCATCGCCGCGGAATGCTGCTCGGCTGCGGGTTCCGACAAGACGGCGGCGGCGAAGAGACCGAACACCGATTTGCCGGTGCCGTAGGGTCCGATCAGCGCCAGTGCACGCTGATGCGCGCTTCCGGAAAGGCCGTCCGCCATGCGCTCCAACGCCTGCACGGCACGCGAGGTCGGAACATAGGCCCGGATCAGATCGGGCGCGTCGGCATCGCGCGTCAGGTTGATCGAGCGCGTGTAGGCGGTGCCGATGTGGATAACACGATCCAATGTGGTCACGTCGCGGTCCTTCTGTCCTCGTTGTGTCGCTGGTTGGATGCGGGTGTCCGGTTCTGTGACATCTCGGGCTGCGTCACTGTCGACCTCGATCACCTTCGGAGCCTGTCACGCGCCCTGCGTTCTCAATGCGCGCTCGGCAGATCGCGTAGCACTTGGATCTCTTCCAATGGCAGTTTGCTGATGTCGGCGATGGTTGCGTCGTCGAAATCGGTTTTCCGGATCAGCTCCAGGGCGGTTTCACGGCGGCCTTCGTGTCGCCCTTCTTGACGCCCTTCTTGACGCCCACGTTCGAGAATCTCCGCATTCCATTGCTCGACGCGTTGCTGCAACATGACATGCACCTCGTTGTAGTCATCAATGCTCGGAAGTTGGATTCCGGGTCGCTTCTTGCGGATGAAGCTTCGGTAGATCCAGCGCCCGAAGGCGCGCTTGAGGCTGTCCAGCGCGGAGCTGTCCAACAGCTCGACAAGGCGCGCGTAGACGGCGAGCCAGGTCGCCTCGTCGCGTGCCTTTTCCAAGCGGAACAACGCCGCCACCAGATTGCGCACCTCCGGCGGATAGGCCTCGTCACGCGCGATCGCCCCCTCGTCCAACAACAGGTAGGACCATTGTGGTCGGTAGCGTTCCAGTCCACCCGGAACGGGCTCGATCAGAGAGAACAGCTCGGTCTGCGCCGTCCAGCGGGGCTCGCCGTTGTAGAGCACGATCGGCAGCACCGGCGGCAAGCACCCGCTCGGGCTCAGTGCAGCTTGAGCGATCAGATCCTGGTAGAGCAGGGTCGCGTAGTTCGCGATCCGCACCGCCATGAAGCGGTCCTCGGTACTTTGAAACTCGATCAGAATATAAACGTACAACCATCCGTCCGACCAGCGGACACGCCAGATGACGTCGTCCTCGCGATCGCGGTAATCGTCGGTCACGAAGCTGCCCTTCACCGGCTCCAATGAGCCGAGATCAATCGCGCTCACCCAATCGTGCTGAACGAAGCCAGTCAGCAGATCGCGCACCATTTCGACATGCGAGAAGAGCTGCCGATAGCTGTGATCGTGGTGGCGCGGCGAGGGGTGCTTGGGCGTCATAGGAACATCGCACGCCCGACGCCGCCGAGCGCACTCATGCGGCGGCCCTTCCGCGGTAGTGCAGCGAGAGGATGTCGATCGGGTCGATAACCTCGCCGCGTCGGTAGAGCTGATGCACACCGGCGGTGTCGCGCAGCTCGTAGCTGCGGGGGTCCTGCTCGACGACGCGGGCGAGTCCGGTCATGAGGCCGTCTTCGGTCAGACGGAAGACCGCACTCGGGGCGGCCCAGCCCTCGTCGCTGTAGAGGACGACGCGCATCGGCAGGGCCGGCTGCTGCGGCTGGGCGGCGAAGCGTTGGGCGAGCGCAAACTGCAATGCGACCGGAGGCAATGCCGGGCGTGCGCTGCGCAGGCTGCGATAACCGGCGTCGGGGTCGCTCTCGACAAGCCCGAGCTGTGCGAAGGGCGAGTCGAGATGCTCGTCGGTGCGCCCCTCCTCGGCGGCGTACATGCGCAGCAGCGTGGAGATGTCGGATTTCAGGGTGCTCGCCGATCGCGGTGCCTTCAGCTCCTGCTCGGTGAACTCGCCGATGGCGCGTAGGGCATCGGCATCGCGAAAACGCGGCATGGGGAAGCGGTTGAAGAACCAGAAGAAGCCGGTCGCGGACTCGGCGTTGGATGCGATCAGCCAGTGGAGGATCCAGAGTGTGGCGTCGTCTTCAAGATAGTGATCGCCGCGTGTGCCGAGCAAGGCCGTGCCTAGTCGGGTCGGCTTCCCGCGTCCGCCGTCGAAGCTGACCAACCCGGTGACCTGCAACCAGTAGTGGATGGCGTTGACCATGTTGCGCCCGACGCCGAGGCGGATCATGGCGTCTTCGGGGCGTGTGAAGATCTCGGGATCGTCCGCCAGCGCCTCGAAACCTTTCGGCAGCCAGCCATAACGCAGCGGGAAGGTCTCGTGACGCCCGAAGGTGGCCTTGGCGCGGTTGAGCTTCATGGGGAGGAGGGTTTCAGGAGGCGGGGTCAACATCGTTGTTGCAAGGCGGTTCCTACGCCCGGTCCGTGTCATCTGAAGGGAGTCTGAGCCCTTTTGAACCGAAGGGTACAGGAACCCGGAGGGGACGCCAAGGGACCGGGGCGCGAAGATGTGGCAGTGCCGTCTTCGGGATCGCCCAGCGGAGCTCGATCTCCTCGGCCGTCGGGCCGGCCGAAGAGGACGACTGCAAGTCGTCTATCCCGGGGTGTCGCCGCTTCGCGACGATTGCCGGCGTCGCTTTTGACCGGTCGAATGAACAATGCCCGCGCCTACCTTGTTCGTCACTCCGGTCATTGCGACACCGCAGAGCGTCGGAGTCTCCGTGTGTCCGTGAGAGATTCCAGAGGTCATCGCTGCCAAGGGCGCAGGTCAGTCCGCCAAGGCTCGAATCCGGGCAATGGCCTGTCGAACGGCGGCGGCGGCCTGGTCGATCTCGGCCTCGGTGTGGTCGCGACCGAAGCTGATGCGGACCGCTCCGTAAAGTGCCCCTTCCTCGACCCCCATCGCACGCAGGACGTGGGAGGGCTCGATGGCGCCGGATGAGCAGGCGGATCCGGAGCCGATTGCGATCTCGCCGGCGAGCTGATTGATGAGTGCGTCGCTCGGCACGCCCTCGAAGGAGAGGTTGAGGATGTAGGGCGAGGTCCGGGCCGGATCGCCGGTGATGTGAAAGCGGAGATCCTCGCCGAGGCGCTGCAGGAAACGCTGCTTCAATGCAGTCACGTGCCGGAGGTCCTGCTCGCGACGTGCCGCGGCGCGGATGAGCGCGCTGCTTAGGCCGACGATCTGATGGGTCGCGAGTGTCCCGGGGCGCAGTCCGTATTCCTGGCTTCCGCCTTCCATGAGCGGTTGAAGCCGGACATGCCGGCGGTCGCGTACGACGAGACAGCCGACGCCCTTCGGGCCGTGGAACTTGTGCGCGGACAGCGACAGGAGGTCGATCGGGGTCTGCGTGAGGTCGATCGCGAACTTGCCCGCGGCTTGCGCCGCATCGACATGAAAGAGGATGCCGGCCTCCGCGACCGCGGCGGCGACCTCGGCAATCGGCTGCATGACGCCGGTCTCGTTGTTGGTGTGCATCAGCGAGACCATGAGGGTATCCGGGCGCAGGGCCGCGACGATGGACTCGGGTGTCACCCAGCCGCTGCGGGTCGGCTTCACATAGGTGGTTTCCACGCCGTCGGACTCCAGACTCCGGCAACAGGCGAGCACGGCCTTGTGCTCGATCGCGGAGGTGATCAGATGCCGCCCCTGCGTACGATACGCCATGGCGATGCCGCGCAGCGCCAGGTTGTTCGCCTCGGTCGCTCCGGCCGTGAAGATGACCTCGTCGGCATGGCACCCAAGCTCCGCGGCGACCGCGCCGCGCGCGGCCTCAACGCGTTGCGCCGCGTCTCGACCCTGCGGATGGCTTGTCGAAGAGGGGTTGCCGGGGACGTTGCGCAGGACATCGATCATGTCCTCGATGACGTGCGGATCGACCGCAGTGGTTGCGGCGGTATCAAAATAGAGCGGGTGCATGGCGTATCGCTTCGTCGGCTCAGACATCTGTCCGCACAGCTCGCATGCGGCGTTTCGGATCGTGTGTAGGGCGTCCCGGGCATCGTCGTCCGACCCCGACGATCGATGATGTTCGCTGCCATGCGATCGCGTCAACGCCCCTTGGAGCGAAGCGCGGGATTTTCTCCCCTTTACTGCTGCCTGCGTTGCCCCGAGACGTTCGGCGCGACTCGACCGGTACGGTACCTTGTCGGTTCGTCGGTTCACTGCTAGCATCCAAGCGTACCGGTCGACTATTCAGGCCGAGATTCCGCAGCCTTCAACGACTGAGTGATCTCGCGGTAAAGCGCTCGTCAAACGAATCGCCGCGCGCGATAGCGAGGCCGCATGCTCGACGACGTGGATCGATTCCTGGCGGAATGGCTCGCGGAAGCGACGGGTGGCGCGCAGATCGAGATCGCACCGCCGTCCGCCGCCTCGTCCCATGCTGTCCTGAGCCTCCATTTGCTCGATTTGCTTCCAAGCGAGCCGACATCCGGTCCAAGACGCCATCCACTGCAACTCTCCCTACGTTACCTCGTCAGCGCACACGCTGCACAGGCGTCCGAAGCGCATGCGCTGCTTGGCCGCGCCGCGTTTGCTGCGTTGGAGCATCCGCAGATCCAGCCTGAGTTCAAGGTGATCGACAGTGATCTTTGGCGCGCCTTCGGTGTCGCTCCGCAGCCGGGTTTTTTTCTGCGCGTGCCCGTCGGTCTGGTCGAGCCCGTGTCCGAGGCACCGCCGGTCCGCTTCCCGGCCGAGATCCGCGTGGGCGGGATACGAGCACTCCGAGGCAGGGTCGTCGGACCGGCTCGGGAGCGTCTCGCACGCGCGACCGTGACGCTGCCGGATTTGAATCTCGTGACCGAGACCGATGAGAACGGCGAATTCAGCTTTCCGGGTATTCCCTCCGAGCCCTCGGTCAGGCGACTCGGGGTCGCGGCGAGGGGCCGACAATCGGAGACCGAGGTCTCGCTTTCCGCAGATCCCTTGATCGTTGGATTCACCCCGGGAGCACAGTGAGATGGCCAATTACATGACGCCTGGCGTTTATGTCGAAGAGGTGCCGTCCGGCGCCAAGCCGATCACCATGGTGGGCACCAGCACCGCGGCCTTCCTCGGCGTTGCGCCGCGCGCCGATGCCCCTGTCGATACCCCGTGCGTCTGTGTCAACTGGTCGCAGTTCGTGTCCCTGTTCGTGGGCTCGAAGGCCGAGAGCACCGACTTGGTGAAGGCCGTGTTCGGATTCTTTCAGAACGGCGGGAGCCGCTGCTTCGTCGTGAATCTCGGCACGGGCGGTGACCTGTCGCGTGCCGTCGCCGCGCTCGACGCACTCGACGAGGTCGCCATCGTCTGTGCGCCGGGATTTTGCGATCCGGTGTCCCACGATGCCCTCCTGAGTCACTGCGAGCAGCTCGGCGACCGCATCGCCATCCTGGACGCCGCGGAGGATGTCGCGGATGTCGAGCTGCTGAAGAAGGTCGGCACGGCGAGCACGGGCACGGGAGCAGCCGCGGAGACCGCCACGCCGGGGCTTCGGCCGCGCTCGTCGGCCGGGGGTTACGGGGCCTTCTATTATCCGCACCTGATGATCCGCGATCCGCTTGTCTCCGGCGCGACCGTGAGCGCCTCCCCGTCGGGTCATGTCGCCGGTATCTACGCGCGGACCGACGCCACCCGCGGGGTTCACAAGGCGCCGGCGAACGAGGTGGTGCGCGGTGCGGTCGGGCTGCGGCGTCTGGTCACCCGCGCCGAGCAAGGGGAGCTCAACCGGGCCGGGGTGAACGTCATCCGTTTCTTTCCGGATGCGGGCATCCGGGTGTGGGGCGCGCGGACCCTGGCCGAGGAGTCCAGCGAGTGGCGTTATGTCAACGTTCGGCGTCTCGTGAACATGATCAAGGAGTCGATCGAGAACGGCACGCGCTGGACGGTGTTCGAGCCCAACGACATGACCCTTTGGAAGAGCGTCGAGCGCAACGTGCGGGCCTTTCTGCTGATGCTCTGGCGCGAAGGTGCCTTGCTCGGGGCCTCTCCGGAGCAGGCGTTCTACGTGCGCTGCGACGCCGAAACCAATCCTCCGGAGGTGATCGATGCCGGCCGGCTGGTGACCGAGATCGGCATCGCGCCGGTGAAGCCGGCTGAATTCATCGTCTTCCGGCTGAGCATGTGGCAGCCGGAATCCGATCGCGCAGCGACCTGACCGGCAACCGTTTGCGACAGAGGCAAGGGCATGGCTCAAAACGACATCTATCGCGCGTACAACTTCATCGTCGATCTCGGCGCAGGACCCGTGGGCTATTTCACCGAGATCAGCGGCATGAGCATCGACGTCGAGTCGATCGACTACCGCGAAGGCGGCGGAGCCCCCGCTGTGCGCAAGCTGGCCGGACGGGTGAGCTACGGCGACGTGACCCTGCGATGGGGCCTGACCGATTCCAGAGAGCTTTGGGATTGGCTCATGACCGCGGTCAACGGCACTGTGGTCCGTCGACACCTCTCCGTTATCCTGGTCCAGCCCAACGGCCAAGAGGTGACGCGCTGGAACCTGACGGACGCCTGGCCGAAACAGTGGCGCGGCGCGCACCTGGACGCGATGAAGAACGAGGCGGCCATCGAGTCGCTGAGCCTGGCGTGCGAAGGTGTCGAGCGTGCCTGAGCCGGCGCCCGCACGCCGACGTGCGGCCTGGGCACGCTGGCTCGCCGAACGCTTGCGCGACGGGGCCGAGCGTCTCGAGG
>NZ_LN848257.1:789240-795347 GCF_001499735.1 Thiocapsa sp. KS1
CCGAGCGCGCGCCGCAGCTCCTCGACAGGGTGGATCCGATCCCTTCGGATCGGGAAGCAAATTCGGAAATACCGGACGAGCCGGGGCGCGGGTCGACCGCAGAGTCTGCGCCGGCGCATCCGGACGCGCCGGCGGGCGCGGTCCATCCCTCGCGGATGACCGGGACGGAGGCGCCCCACGACAAGGACCGGGGATTTCGACGGGAGGGCGCAAGCGGGGACATCCTGATGGCCTCGGGGTTCGGCGCGCATCGGTGCGATGCGGAGCCTGATGCGGCATCCCGAGCTCGCCCGTCGCAGACCGCAGCGGTCGATCGGCCCGGACAGCAGCCCGGCCCGGTGCAGGCGTCGGAACCGAGGATGCGTCGCCCGGCCGCGGCGATTCTGCCGGACCGCACGGCGGTCGCGCCGCGTCTCATCCCGATGGTGCGGCCGAGACCGACCGCCGACGCCATACCGCCTCGACCGGCGTCCCCCGGCCTGTCCGATCCCGGTGCAGTCGCGACGGTCCAGGCGA
Organism: Thiocapsa sp. KS1; assembly: GCF_001499735.1. Taxonomy (GTDB): domain Bacteria; phylum Pseudomonadota; class Gammaproteobacteria; order Chromatiales; family Chromatiaceae; genus Thiocapsa. The sequence goes on from NZ_LN848257.1 coordinate 789,757, forward strand.
CGCCAGCAGCAGCTCCACTGAGGATGGTGCGCTCGAAGGCACCTTCCCTGCCGATCATGGCTCGATCCTCGCCGCCCGCGCGCGTTCCTTCGACGCCGGCCGATACGATGCCCGGACGGCCCTCATCCGATTCTCGGACGGGGCCGGTGCCCGGAGAGGTCGCGCGAGCAACCGTGTCGCCGATCGAGCCGGCTCCGGAACCCCGGGCGTTCCCGGAAGTGCCCATGCCGATCGCTTTGCCGGGGGCCTACTGGCCGACGCTTCCCGATCGTCCCGAGCCGCTTGCACCCTCCTCCACCCGGCGCGTGCTCGGCTCCCGCGACTGGATCCGTCGGCTCGAATGCGAGCAGCGGGGTGAGCCATGGAGCGGGTAGCCTTTCTGGTGGAAGAGACGAACGCCCGCCTGCGCTGCATGCTGAACCCGGAAAGCCTGGTCTTCAGGCGCGAGGCCGGCGTGCGGCGGCGCGACCTCCCCGTCGGGACGCTCGGCGCGGGCACGACGGCGAGCAACAGCGTGCTGTTCACCGGGGGCGGCCAAACCGAGTTGGAGTTCGACCTGGTGTTCGACGTGAGTCTGTCCTCCGGCTCGACGATCCTCGCCAAGGACGTCAGGGCGCTGACCGCACCGATCTGGGCGCTCGCCGAGAACGGACAGCGGGGTTCCGGAGGCGGTGCGCAACCGCCGATCGCGCGCTTCGTCTGGGGTAAGAGCTGGAACATCCGCGGGGTGGTCCAGGCGGTCGCGGAGCGCCTGGAGAATTTCGACGTGTCGGGTATCCCGCGCCGCTCCTGGATGCGGCTGCGGATGTTGCAGATTCCGGAGGACATCGTGCAAACCGACGGCGGTCTCGTGCCCGAGCGCCGGATCGACGCCTTCGCGCACCTCGAGCGACTGCGTCGTGCAGACCGTGGCCGAGTAGAGCAGACGCTGACGCATCGCGTCGTCCAGACCGGCGGGACGCCGGAGGATCCGCAGGTCGAGCGGCTCGACCAATTGGCGCAGCAGTATTACGGCAATGCCGCGCTCTGGCGCCTGATCGCCGTGGCCAACAGTATCGAGGATCCGGCGCGCCTGTCAGCCGGAATGGTTCTGGACATCCCGCCGCAACCCAGAGACTGAGGGCAGCCGATGACCGGCATGATCGGTGTTCCGTCGGTCGAGGTGCTGCGCGAATCGCGCCCCTTGATGCCCTCCGTGGCGAACGCATTGGTGAACCTGCGTGTTCAACAACGGCTTTCGTATCCGACGCTGTGCGAGCTGGTTTTCGCCGACCCGCAGGCGGCAGCCGAGCTGCCGATCGGCTCGGCGATCTCGGTGTCCTTGGGACCGGCGCGCGACGGGCTCTTCGACGGCCGGGTGACCGCCGTCAGCCACGAGCACACCAGCGATCAAGAGGTCATCGTGAAGATCCGGGCCTACGATCGGCTGCATGAGCTCAGGACACGCCAATGCGTGCGAGACTTCGTGTCGCTGTCCTCCCGCGAGGTCTTCTCGAAGATCGCCGCTGAGGTCGGGCTGTCCGTCCGGCTGGACACGACCGGCCCGCTCTGGCCCCGCTTGGTCCAGCTCAAGCAGTCCGATTTCGATTTCCTGCACCAGATCGCCCAACGCTCCGGTCTGCACTTTTTTTTGCAGGGCAGCACGCTGGTGTTCATCACGCTCGCCGGTGAAGGACCTGCGATCCCGCTCGTCTTCGGAGCCTCGCTCCTGGACGTGCGCTTCGAGGCCAATGCAAGCGCGGCCTGCAGCTCCGTGGAGGTGAACGCCTGGGATCCTTGGCTCGCCGCACTGCATACGGCCAAGGCCGCTACCCCGCGCACCGGCGGGGAAAACGCGGGGCGCTTCGATCTCGGCGACACCGCGCTGCGTCGCTTCGGGGTCGCGGTGCAGAGCGCGGAGCAGGCTCGGGCCCTCGCACAGTCCGAGCTCGATCGTCGCGGCGCGAACGCGATCGCCATCCAAGGCACCGCGGAAGGACAGATCGGTCTTCGTCCGGGATGCAGGATCGAGACACGCGGCGTGAGCAGTCGTTTCGACGGCACCTATGTCCTGACCTCGGTCACCCATACGCTCGATGCGACGGCCGGCTATCTGACCGCGTTCGACTCCGCCCTGCCCGCAAGCGGCACCCTGCCCGAGGCCGCGGACGTGACCATCGCCGAGGTCATTCGCGTGGATGATCCGAAGTCGCTGGGCAGGATCAGGGCACGACTCTCCTGCTTCGCGGATCTGGAAACCGATTGGCTCGAGGTCCTGCTGCCGGCGGCCGGACCCGACAAGGGACTCGTCGCCGTCCCCGACGTCGGCGACACCGTGCTGGTGCTCCTGGTGGGCCGCGATCCGGCGCAAGGGATCGTGCTCGGCGGCCTGTTCGGGTCGACCGCCCCGAAGGATACGGGGGTCGCGGGAAACAGCGTCAAACGCCTGCTGCTGCGCACCCCCGGCGGCCAGCAGCTCACCCTGGAGGACGGCACGGACCGCATCCGTCTCGAGCACGGCAGCGGTGCATGCATCGAGCTGACCGCCGAGGCCACCCGCATCCAAGGCGCCGACGGGAGCTTCGTCGAGCTGACCGGGAGCGGGTCGACCCTGCACAGCGTCGGCGATCTGACCATCAGGGCACCCGGCAAGCGGATCACGATCGCCGCCGCCGCAATCGATTTCGAGGAGGCCTGATGCACCCCGTCACCGAGAACGCCGTTGTCGCCTGCGCTCACCGGCTGGGCGTCGTCGGTCTCGCGGCGTCGCAGCGCTTCGTCTCGATCCAGGGTCGGGCGGTGTTGACGGAGCCCGATCCGGTGGGCAAGCCCATCGTCGGCTGTCCGAATGTCGGCCCCACGATCAAGCCCTGTACGGCAACCCTGCCGGTCAAGACCGGTTATTCGCGCCTCCTGCGGATCAACGGCCGACCGGTCTGTCTGGATATCCTGGAAGGTCTTACCGACGGGACGCCGCCGGGGAGCGTGACCTACAGCGTGCGTCAGGCCGGGCAAACCTTGGTCGAGGCGAGCGCTTGAGCGCCGGCGCCGTGAGCGATCGATCCAGCGCATGGCGGTTCGTCCATCCGGACTTCGACGAGAGCGCCTTCAACACAGGCAGCGGCGGCACGGGGATCGTCGTGGGCTCCGTCGGGCGGATTGCGCTGATCGGCGGTGCCGCGGCCGTCAGGCAGTCGATCCTGCTGCTGCTCTCCACGGTACCGGGCGAGCGTTTGCGTCGACCGCAATACGGATGCGAGCTGCATCGTCTGGTGTTCTCGCCCAACGACGAGACCACGCACGGACTGGCCATGCACTACATCGCGCAGGCCCTGGCGCGCTGGGAGCCGCGTGTCGATCTCCTGGAGGTGGACGCACGGCGCGATCCCGACGCCCCTCACCTCATGCAGGTCACCCTGCTCTATCGCGTGCGCCACACACAGGAGGACGCGCAGCTCGCCTTCACCGTCGACATGCATTCCTCGGATCACTAGAGATGCCGCTGCCATCGCCGAACCTGGACGACAGAGATTTTACACAGTTGGTCGACGAGGCCCTGAGCGTCGTCCGCCGCACCTGCCCGGACTGGACCGACCTCTCGCCGAGCGATCCCGGTGTGGTCTTGTTGGAGGCCTTCGCCCATCTGACGGAGACCATGCTCTATCGCTTGAATCGTCTCCCGGAGAAGGCCCATATCGCCCTGCTGAATCTGATCGGGGTGACGCCGTGTCCGCCCTGTGCGGCCGGCGTGGTACTGACCTTCTCCGTACAGACGCCGAGCGAGGCCGCCATCAAGCTCCCGGCCGGGACGCGCGTCACCGGTGCGCGCGGTGCCGACGGCACCGAAGGGCCGGTCTTCGAAACCCTCGTCTCGGCCGTCTTGTCTGCGGGCGAGCAGAGTGTCGAGGTACCGGCCGCGCATTGCAGCAGCGAGAAGGGCGAGCTGTGCGGTATGGGTACCGGGATGCCGGGGCAGGTGGTGCGTCTCGCCCATGCCCCCCTGGTGGCGTCCAATCTTCCCGGCTTGGAGCTGCTCGTCGGCATCGAGCTGGACGACAACCAGGTACCGACCAACGCCTACACACTCGACTGCGACGGGCGTGTCTTCCGAGTCTGGCGCGAGGTCGAGGCATTCCATGATCTCGGCGAGGACCGCTACGTCTATCTGGCCGATCGGTACAACGGCATCGTCACCTTCGCACCCTCCCTGCGCACCCTGTCGACGGAAGGCGAGCGCCTGGATGCGGAGCCGTCGCTCCTCGCGGAGGTCCCGCCCTTGGGCCGTCAGATCCGGGTCTGGTATCGCCATGGCGGCGGTGCCGCAGGCAACGTCCGACCGGGATTGCTGACGGTAATGACACAGCCGCTCCAAGGCGTGACGGTCACCAACGCGCAGGCCGCGGTGGGGGGAAGCCCGCCGGAGTCGCTCGACAACGCCATTGCTCGCGGTCCCATGAGCCTGCACGCGCTGGAGCGTGCGGTGACCGCAAGGGACTTCGAGCTGTTGGCCGTGCGCAGCTCGGCCGGGGTCAACCGGGCTTGGGCTTGCGCCGATGCGGCCATCCGGGCGCACGGCGTACCGGGCACCGTGAGCGTGACCGTCATCCCGCAGGTTCAGGATACGGGCTACCCGGTCACCGCGCAGGTGCTGGAAGCGGCGTCGCCCGCGGCGATTCTTCGGCAGGTGCAGGCCGGGCTGGACCTGCGCCGCCCCCTGGGTACGGCCTGCATCGTGCGATGGGCACGCTACAAATCGGTCCGGGTCAAGGCCGACGTGCTGGTGTTTCCGGGCGAGGACGCCGAGGCGGTCCGCACCCGGATCATCGACAGCCTGAATCGGTTGATCGACCCTATCGCTCGGGGACCGAGCCGACCAGGGTGGCCGTTCGGCAAGTCGATTACCTCCTGGGACGTCATGCGCAGGATCGGCGGACAGGCCGGGATCGCGACCGTGCGCAATCTGCGCTTGGCGATCGACAAGGCGCCCAATCGAGGGGTGACGACACTTGCCCGCGACGCCTTTCAATCCGATACCTGGTACACGGCCAGCGGCGCGATCGTCTTCCGCTCCGGCAACAACGGCGAAAGCTGGGAGGCGCTCCGCGATTTCGGCGGCGATAGCGTGGTCTTGGTGGATGCCTGCCCGCGCGAGCCCGGCGACGGATCGGTGCGCGCGGGGTTGCTTTGTGTCGTGACGCGATCGGCCGATGGCGCTTCGAGCCTCTATTTGTCGCGCGACGGCGGGGACAGCTTCGTCTTGGTCAGTCAGTTTCAGTTCGAGATCCCGGGCGTCGCCTGGATCTTCCGCGATCGTCGCCCTGCCCTCTTTCTGGCGACTCCGTCCGGACTCTACGAATCGCCCTTGGAGCCGGACAGCGCCCCGGTGCAGCTCGTGTTCGACGAGGCGCAGCCGACGCTCGGCGCAAACTCGGTGGTGGTTTCGCAGAACCAGCACGGTCAAACGCTGGTGGCGGTGGCCGGCAGCAGCGACTCGGGTGTCTTCATCTCCGTCGGCGGAGGCCGCCCCGGGACCTTCGCCCCGGCCGGGCTGCGCGGCGAGCTGGTGCGGGTGCTCGTTCTGCAGTCGACGCCCGCGCAAGCCTACCTGTGGG
>NZ_LN848257.1:795447-807351 GCF_001499735.1 Thiocapsa sp. KS1
CTCCGCGGCGGGCCATGCCCCCGGAAACGGCTGCTTCAGGCTGCGCCTCGCGCATGACGGCATCGACACCGACGGCTGGCAGGCCTTCGGTGCCAACTGGACGGCCGGAAGCTGTCGCGCGCTCGCGCACGACGGCAAGATCATTTACGCGGGCTCGCTGCGGCTCGGTGTCCTGCGGCTCGACCCGGACGAGCCCGCACCCGTCTGGCGAGCACCCGACGTCGGCTGCGGCCTGCCGCTGCGCGATGTGAGTCGACTACAGCCCGTCAACGCGCTCGCAGCGATGCAGGGCATCTTGATCGCCGGTGGTCCGAACGGACTCTACCGCTCGCTGGACAACGGACTGAGCTATGCCGTGTGCTCCTCGGACGAGCTCGAAAACGAGGTACGCCTGCCCGATGACTGGGTGTTCTGCTCGGGCGTCCACGAGATCAAGGTCAGCGCCTACCATGAATCAAGCGTTGATTGAACGATTACTCCCGGAGGTGTTTCGGCGCACCTTGATGCCGGGGTCGCCGCTCGCTGCCATCATTGCGGCTATGGAATCGCTCCTGTCCCCGGCTGAACAGGCGCTCGCGAGCCTTCCCGATCAGCTTTCGCCCGATCGCGCGCGCGACGATTTCGTTATTCTGCTGGCGTACTTCGTCGACCTGGATCGCTACCTGCCGAAGGCGCTCGATGTCGATCCGGAGCACAGGCATCTCGGGGCACCGATCGCGAGCGGAATCGGACGGCTGCGCGAGCTCGTCCGTGCCGCACCCGCGTTGGGGCGCTGGCGCGGAACAGCCCGCGGCCTGCGCTTGTTTCTCGAGACAGCGACAGGCATCCTCGGATTCAGTGTCGAGGAGGCAGCCCCGACCGATTCGGAGCATCAGGTCAAACCCTTTCACATCCGTATCCGTGCACCCGCCGACGCACGCGCCTATCACGACCTCGTCAAGAGTATCGTCGAGCAGGAAAAGCCCGCATACGTCACCTATGAGATCATCTATCCACCGCATGCAAGTCGTGCCGATGAGCCGCATTCAACCCTTCCGGGAATCGAATGATGCCATCGATGCGATGCCCTCATCGGGCCGCAGCGACGCAGCACGGCAGGAACGCCCATGAGCAGCATCGTCAGTATCACACCTGCGGATTCGCTCCTCGAATGCGAAGTCGGCGCAGTCTCCGGCGCGGCCTTTCGTGTCCGCAACATCTCGGGTAAGCCACTCAAGGTCGGCGCGCAGGTGATCGCCGACCCCGGTCAGCGATCATGGATCGCCATCGATGGACAGGCCGAACGTCGCCTGCCGGCGAATGGCGAGGCAACATTCGAGGTGCTGGCCTCGGTGCCGACAGGGGCGTCGCCGGGGCGCTATCGTTTCGGGCTCTTGGTCTTCGATTCAGTCGAGCCGGGCGAGCAGTTCGATGAGAGTCCGCAGGTAGAGCTCGCCGTGGTCGCGCGGAAAGTCGCGCCGCCGCCCCCGCCCCCGCAAGAGTCCATCCCCCGGCGGCGAAGCTGGCGCATAACGGGCGCACTCTTCGCGGCTGCAATCCCGATTGCCGGGATTGCATTCTCCGCCGTGGGATTGATGCTCGGATTGGGATTCGACATGGAGGCGTTTTATACGATTTTGTTGTTTTCGGTAGTGAACGCGCCTCTTGTCGGCGCGGCAACACGCTTCGCGCGTCCATGGTGGCTCGTCGGTGTAAGCGCCTTCGCTCTTCCGCTGCTTTGGTTCCTGGCCTGGCTATTCCTTGAAGGCTTCGACGTGTCGTTCTGGCTCACGATGCTTTTCTTGGTGTCGATTCTGATCGCATACGTCTATCTATGGCGCCGTTTCGCGCCTTCACGACACGCTTGACGCGACCGGGAAGCCGCTCACTTGGCCAACTTCACCGAGATCACACCTGTTCTGCGACGCGTCGTCTGTGACCGACGGGGTCGTGCGCAGCTTGTATTCACCCTGAGCAACGTCCTGAGCCGGCCAGTCGAGGTAGCGGTAAAGATCTTGGCCGCCGCGCCACTGGACGCAGGTTGGTTCACACCGCAAGGCGGCGAGATCCTTGCGCTGGCCCCGCGCGCTTCGGGTCAATTGGTGATCGAGGCACGGCTCGCGCCTCTCCTTCCTCCGGGCGAGTACAGCGTTCGGGTCGAGGTCGTCGAGGCGAATCGCTCCGAGGGGCGGCGCGATACCAGCCCGGGTGTTCTCGTGCAGGTCTCGCAGCCGATTCTCGGCCTGCAGCCGGCGGCCCCCGGTCACGAAATCGCGACCGATACGGCGGGCGCCAAACCTGGTCGCCGGCGGTTGAAGCCCCCGGTCGGCGGCTTCTCGGCGTTTCTTCGCGGCCTTCTGCGGAGGCTGTTTACGCCGTTCCTGAACTGGTTTTGGAGCGGTCAGCCTGCCGGAGCGCGAGTCGTCGATCTCGGAATCGTGAAAAAGGCATTGGTGCTGATGGTGATGCTTTATGTCGTCGGTCTCGGGCCGAGACTCCTTTCGGCCGGGGATCCTTCGCTCACCGAGGCGGAGGTGACGCGGCATTTGGAGTCGAGCAGCTTCGCAAGACTGGTGAAGGTGTTCATACCCAAGGGCGCCGAGCCGACCACGAAGGCTTCGGCGAGCCTCTGTGACTGGTTTCGGTGACGCCATGACAGACCCGACCCGTTTTATCGTTGACCGGCGATCCGCGGGTACGTCATGACCGAGTTTCGCAAGCTCCCCTTTGTCGTGGCCTTGGGCCTGCTGCTTGTCCTTGTCCCGGTCGAGGCTGCGAGCTGCTACGGGATAGGCCTCGGTGCGCTCGCGGTCTTCGATCTCTTGCTGCTGATGACTGCGACGCTCATCGGTCTGCCCTTCGTGATCTCGCATGCAGCGGTCGGACGTTTGCAGGGTGCCATCACGCTCCTGGCGTCCGCGGGCATCTTGATCCTTGCGTTCGCCGTGCTCGGCATGGCCCTGGTCCTGCTGTTCAAGATTTTAGGCGCACTCTATTTCCCGCCGGCTTATTTCGCGTTGTACGCCCGTTTTCCCGTCACCCAAGCCACACTCACGCTGTCTCTGATCATGCTTTTGAAGGTCGCCTTCACGGTGTGCTTGGTCCTCGCTCACGAGAAGCTCCTGACCAATACGGGGCTGGTGATCCTGGTCGCAACTTCGTTGCTGCTGACGATCATGCTCGGCTTCCTGCACGGCATGCCACGGGTCTTCGTCAGCATCACCGACTGCATCGGTGCCATCGTCATTGGGATCTTCACCATCATCCGGGCCATCGGTTTCATTCTGGCCTCGCTGCCGGCCATGAAAAAGGCGCTCGGATTGTGATCGGAACGCGGGTTCGAGGGTTTTCTGCGAGACGAATTCGAATGCGCGCAATCATCGGGCCCAAGACAACCGGAGGGCGTTGCCGAGCGGGTCGGACGGGCTCTATGGAGTGAGGATGCGTTCTGGAAGGGTTGAACCTTGCGATAGGTGTGCGTTCGACACCAGCGGCGCGGTCCGGCAAGCTCGGCAGGAGTAGATGGGCCCGACGGGCCCATCCACCATACTCAGGGTCGGTTAGGCGTCATGCCTCAGTGACCCGAAGCACCCTCCGCACCGATACCGGTTTCGCAGCGAATCCGCTGGGCATCGAAGGCGGCACGGTCGATCTTCGCGCGGTCCGAGCTGTCGAGGATCGAGAACAGCCAGATGCAGACGAAGGAGATCGGGATCGAGATGATCGCCGGGTTGTTCAGGAAGATCAGGCCGACCGGCTTGCCGTCCGGACCCACGTTGCCCAGCACGTCGCCCCACACCGCCTTGGACATGATGGTCAACACCACGGCGCTGATGAGGCCGGCGAAACCGCCGATCATTGCGCCCCGGGTCGTCATCTTGCTCCAGAAGATCGACGCGACCAGAACCGGGAAGTTCGCACTCGCCGCGATCGCGAAGGCCAGACCGACCATGAAGGCGACGTTCTGACTCTCGAAGGCAATGCCCAGTCCGATGGCAACCAAACCGAGACCGAAGGTCGCGAACTTGGAGACACGGATCTCGGTGGTCTCGTTGCTGCGACCGCGCGCGATCACGCTGGCGTAGAGGTCGTGCGAGATGGCGGAGGCGCCGGCCAGGGTCAGACCCGAGACGACGGCCAGGATGGTGGCGAAGGCCACGGCCGAGATAAAGCCGAGGAACAGGTTGCCGCCGACTGCTTCGGCCAGATGGATGGCGACCATGTTGGTCCCGCCGTTGATTCCGCTGACCAGCTGCGCCTTGATCACCGTGCCGTCCGCCGCCAGTGCTTCGGGCTTGAAGAACTCGGGGTGCTGGAACAGCAGCACGATGGCCGCAAAGCCGATGATGAAGGTCAGGATGTAGAAGTAGCCGATGAACCCGGTGGCGTAGAAGACCGATTTACGCGCCTCCTTGGCATCCGGCACGGTGAAGAAGCGCATCAGGATATGCGGCAGACCGGCGGTTCCGAACATCAGGGCCAGACCCAGCGAAATGGCGTTGATCGGATCCGTCACCAGCGAGCCGGGCGCCATGATCGCATCCCCCTTCGGACTGATCTCGACCGCCTGACGGAACATCTCCTCGGGCGAGAAGTTGAAGTGGTTCAGCGCCGCAACCGCCATGAAGGTTGCGCCGCACAGCAACAGCACCGCCTTGATGATCTGTACCCAGGTGGTGGCGGTCATGCCGCCGAAGATGACATAGACCATCATCAGGACGCCGACGATGACCACGGCGATCCAGTAATCCAGGCCGAACAGGAGCTGAATCAGCTTGCCGGCGCCGACCATCTGCGCGATCAGGTAGAAGGCGACAACGACCAGCGAAGACACCGCGGCCATGGTGCGCACCTGCGTCTGGCCGAAACGGTAGGAGCTCACGTCCGCAAAGGTGAACTTACCCAGGTTGCGGATCTGCTCGGCGATCAGGAACATGATGATCGGCCAGCCGACCAGGAAGCCGATGGAGTAGATCAAGCCGTCGTAGCCGGAGGCGAAGACCAGACCCGAAATACCCAGGAAGGATGCGGCCGACATGTAGTCGCCGGCAATCGCCAGACCGTTCTGGAAACCGGTGATGCCGCCGCCCGCGGTGTAGAAGTCGCTGGCGGATCGGGTTCGCTTGGCGGCCCAGTAGGTGATGCCCAGTGTTCCCGCGACGAACGCGAGAAACATGTAGATGGCAGTCATGTTCATAGACTGCTGCTCGACGGCGCCGGAGAGGGCCGGTGCGGCCACGAGCACGAAGGGGGTCAGCAGGGCGAGAAGCACGCCCCAGATCGCGAAACGTTTCATGCTTGAAGATCCTCGCGGATGGCCTTGGTCAGCTCATCGAATTTGCCGTTGGCCTTGGAAACATAGATCCCGGTCAGAATGAAGGCACTGACGATAATGACGATGCCGACCGGGATACCGACCGTGGTCACGGCACCGGGCGAGATCGGAGTACCCAGCAGCTTGGGCGCGAAGGCGATTACGAGGATGAATCCGTAGTAAATGGCCAACATGATGACTGTCAAATTCCAGGCAAAACACTTGCGCGAGCACACAAGCTCCTGATAGCGCGGATGATCCTTGATGGCATCGACCGTCGTCTGTTTCATAAGGGTACCTTTGGAGGCGATTGTTTTTGAAGTCATCAGGTGCGTGCCGGATCCGATGCCATCGACAGGCATCGGCAAAGAACGGCGCGCGAGGTCCGGACCTACGGCACCCAAGAGGTCTGGGCCGACAAGGGCTCGGCGTCCCCGATGGAGGTTCCGATCAAGCGCTCCCCAGGACCCGGGGAGCGCGCGATTGTGTTGGCCGAATGTCGGTCGCGTCAACGACCGCTTCAGCCTTTCTATCTATACAATGAATTGAAAAAACCCGCCACAAGCTTCGGATGGCTCTTCCGAAGCGGCGCGGTGGATCAACCGGAGGGCTCGGGTCGTTGCTCGGATCGTCCCGAGACGCGGCGCGAGGCGGATACCCGCGAGGGCGATCCGCTTCGGGCCCGCGGCTGTCGGTGCGGAGCCGCAGGCCCCTCGGGGCTACATGAACGGGTAATCCGCGATCCCCGGATTACCCGCGACGTTCTTGAGCTTTGGCGTGTTGAGCTTGCCGATCTTGACCGTCTTGATGTCGCGCAGATAGGTCGCGACCGTGTCCCAGATCGGCTCGCCCGGCGACTGGCTGCCGACCGTGGCCCAACCCGCGACCACGTAGGTCTTGTCGGCCTCGATCTTGGTCCCGTCGTCGAGCGCCATGTCCAGGATACGCTCCCCCATCGAGGCGGTCGGATCACAGACATAGTCCAGACCGCCGACCCGCACCATGTCACCGCCCTGCTGGACATAGGGATCCGGGTTGAAAAGATTGTCGCAGACGTCCTCGAGGATCAGCTTGATGTCCGCGCCGGTCATCTCGCGCCGGTAGGTTTCCGGGTAGGTGATGCAGGTCTGATCCATGACGTTGTCCATGGTGATCTTCTGGCCCGGCAACACCGTCGTGCCCCATCGGAAACCGGGCGAGAGGCTGATCTGGGCGTCGTTGACCTTGCGCAGCGCGTCGCAGATGACCTGATCGAAGGTTCCGTTGAAGTTGCCGCGGCGGAACAGGGTCTCCTCCGCGGTCGCAAGCTCTTCTTCCAGTTGGGCCTTGTAGGGTGCACGCACGCCCGTGATGTACTCGACCATCGCGGGGTTCGGGGCGAGCAGATTCGAGAAGACGGGCAGCAGGCGATAGCGGAAATCCTGCAGCTTGCCGTCCTTCACCTCCAGGTCCATCACGCCGAGGAATTTGCCGTTGGATCCGGCGTTGGTGACGAGTGTCTTGCCGGAGGCGTTCTCGACGATGGTCGGCGCCGGCATTCCGTCGTGCGTATGACCGCCGAAGATGACGTCGATGCCCGTGACGCGCGAGGCCATCTTCAGATCCACGTCCATGCCGTTGTGCGAGAGCACGACGACGAGGTCGGGCTTCTCCTCTTCGCGCACCCGGTCGACGACCTCCTGCATCGAGCCGTCGTCGATGCCGAAGGTCCAGTCCGGCATAAAGCGCTGCGGGTTGGCGATCGGCGTGTAGGGGAACGCCTGCCCGACCACGGCGACCTTCACGCCGCCGACCTCCTTGATGGTGTAGGGCTTGAAGGCGCGGCCGAGGTCTTCGTCGAAACCGGGGAAGTCGGCAAAGCGGTAGTCGAATAGCGCCTCTTCGCGCACCTTGACGTTCTGGGCAACGAACTCGCCTTTGAATTCGCCGACGTTCTTGATGACTTCCTCGTCGAGATAGGTGAATTCCCAGTGGCCGGTCATGACGTCGACGCCGAGAAGATTGCAGGCGCCGACCATATCCATTCCGCGGGTCCAATAGGCGGTTCCCGAGCCCTGCCAGGTGTCGCCGCCGTCCAGCAGCAGACTGTTGCCGTCGCCGCGCTCCGCACGGAGACGGTCCACCAGTGTTTTGAGGTGCGCAAAACCTCCGACCGCGCCGTATTTCTCCGCCCCGGCATCGAAGTCGAGGAAGGTGAAGGCATGTGCCTCGATCCCGCCCGAATCGACCCCGAAGTGTTTCAGAAATGCCTCGCCTACGACGTGCGGCGCCTGCCCGAGGGCCGGTCCGATGCCGAGGTTGACATTCGGCTCGCGGAAATAGACCGGGTTCAATTGGGCGTGGGTATCCGTGATGTGCATCAGCGTCACGTTGCCGAACTTCGGAACCTCGTAAAGGTCGGCAGGCATCCGCTTCGCGGCAAAGACGGACGCAGGAAGCATCCCGGCGGCGCCGGCGATTCCCATGAGTCGCATGAATTCGCGTCTGGACAGTGACATTGGTTTTGTAGTCCTCCGTTTGGCTTCGAGGTCGCAGACGGCCGATGAGACCGACCGCTTTCTGTATCCCGAGTAGTATGCCCGGTCATGGGTCATGAATTCCATCCCGCAGAACGACGGCTGTCAGTGTTCGATTCGTGAAATGCAGGCACACGACAGCCGCACCGTGGAAGTCGGACATTTTCGATTTGGCGTGGTAGGATTCGGCAGACAGAACATCGCGGCGTCTGCGAACGACCGCGGGATGACCGTGCGACGGCACGGAGATCAGACGAGAAATCAGGGTCCGGAGCAACTCCGCCCCCCGTCGATACAGCAGAAAACCTAGGAGGCCACACGCATGCTGTCCCTACGCCCCATCCAAGCGAGCGCGGTTGTTCTCGCCCTTGGTTTGTCAACGCTCGCCCTCGTCGCGGCAGCCGCCGAGATGCCGGAATTGGAATTCAACGGAAACGCCGAGGCCGGCAAGGCCATCGCCGCCGATCGCGGTAAAGGCAACTGTCTCGCCTGTCATTTGATCATCGGCGCGGAAAGCCCCGGGGCGATCGGTCCGGCCTTGATCGCGATGCAGACCCGCTATCCGAGCAAAGAAGCCCTGGCCCGCCAGATCTGGGACGCAACCGTCAAAGCACCCGAAGCGGCCATGCCCCCATTCGGAAAGCATGAAATTCTTAGTAATCAAGAACTTGTAGACGTCGTCGAATACGTCTGGTCACTCTGAGCGACCTGCGGAGGAAAACACCAAATGTCAAAGCTCGTACTCTCGCTCAGCGCTGTCGGTTTGGTCTGCTCGCTTGCTGTCCCGGCCTTCGCCTCGACACCGGACGAAGACAAGGCCACCTTCCAAGCCTATTTCACGGAGCGCTTCCCCAAGGTGCCCGAGCAGGATTTCGCGAATGGCGTCTACGCCATCGACCCTGTCGGGCGTGAAAACTGGGAGGCAATCGAGGAGTTCCCACCTTACGAGACCGCGCTGACCAACGGGGAGACCATGTGGAATACCCCGTTCGCAAACGGCAAGACCTATGCCGACTGCTTTCCGGACGGTCCGGCCAACGTCGGCAAGTTCCCCTATTGGGATAAGGCGCGGGGAATGGTCGTCACCCTACCCCTGGCAATCAACGAGTGCCGAGTGGCCAACGGCGAGAAGCCACTCGACTACGCCAAAGGGCCGATGGCCGAGCTGACGGCCTTTATGGCCTTCGAGTCGCGGGGTCAGGTGACCGCTGTCGAGATCCCCGCAGACGATCCGCGCGCGCTCGAGGCTTACGAGAAGGGAAAAGAGTTCTACTTCGCCCGCCGCGGCCAGTTTAACTTCTCGTGCAGTCACTGCCATTTCGGCAACTCCGGCACGACCCTGCGCACCGAGATGCTCAGTCCGGCCTACGGTCACACGACGCACTGGCCTGTCTATCGCTCCAAGTGGGGCGAGATGGGGACCTTGCACCGCCGCTATAAAGGCTGCAACGAGCAGGTCCGGGCCAAGGGTTTCGAGCCCCAGAGCGAAGAATATCGCAACCTGGAATACTTCATGACCTATATGAGCAATGGCCTGGAGCTGAACGGCCCGGGTGCACGTAAATAACGCCGAGAGTCATGGGCACGGGGCACCCGCGCGAGTGGCGTGCCCTTTAGAGAGCGCACGAGAGGAGTCCGTACACGATGTCGATTCGCAGCATGTCCAAGTCGATGCTCATCGCCTGCCTGTTGACCGCTATCCCGGCGACAAGCGCTTGGGCGACTCACCGCTCGGAGGCCGAGCAAGCCATCGAAGAAGCCAAAGCCGCGCACGCATTGGCCAAGACGGCCGGTGTCGCATCCGCGGAAACCGCCAAGATGATCGAGAACGCCGAGGCGATCATGCCGGATCGCCAGTTCACGAAGGCGTTCGAGCTCGCGACCAAGGCGATGAAGCAAGACACCTTCGCTGTCGAGCAGGCGCAAGGCGCAACGGTCGACAAGGGTGCGGAAAAGACGGCGAACGAGGCGATCGCGGCGGCGGAAGCCGCGCGCAAGAAGGCCGCATCCGTCAACGGCGAATGGCGTGATACCTCAAAGCTGATCGGGGAGGCACAAGCTCTGGCAAACTCGGGCGATTTCGCCGGCGCCACTGCATTGGCCCGGAAGGCACAGCGCCAGGGAGAAATGGGCTATGAGCTAGCCATCCGCGAGAAGGGGGCCAGCTTCCCTTCTTACGTGAAGAAACCGCAGTGACGGGATAACCGGGTCGCACGAAACCCGTGCCTGCCGCGTTGCTCAATCGGATTAAGGAGACCAAAGATGCTGAAACAGACCACCGTTGCAACCCTCTTGATCGTCCTCGCAAGCACCTTGCCCGGCCGCGTGCTCGCCGCCGACAACAGGATCTCGCCGACGCTCGAAAGCCTGGATGTCGTCCACAACGGCCAAACCGTAACGATCCAGCGCGGTCACGACCGTGACGCCACCCTGCCCGCGATGTTCCAGAAGACCGATCGCGGTTGCCCGCCGTTCTGCGTACAACCGATCGTCGCCGCGCCAGGCGTCGGCACCATCGGCGAGCTCGAGGTCCTGGACTATCTGCGCCGAATCTCCCAAGGCGACGACAGCATCCTCCTCGTCGACTCGCGCACCCCGGACTGGGTGATGCGCGGGACGATCCCCGGCGCGATCAACATCCCCTGGAACAGAATCAGCGCGGATGCCGCCGGGACCTTCGAGACGCCCGAGCAAGCCGATGCCTTTCAACAGATCCTCTCCGACGAGTTCGACGGCCGCTTCGACGCCGAAAAGGACACCTGGGACTTCAGCAACGCGAAAACCCTCGTTCTCTTCTGCAACGGCATCTGGTGCGGACAGTCGACGGACAACATCAAGACCCTGCTTGAACTCGGCTACCCCGTGCACAAGCTCAAGTGGTACCGCGGCGGAATGCAGGATTGGGTCAGCGTCGGCCTGACAACGGTCAAGCCCTGAGGCACGTCAAAGGTGCCGTCGGGCACCTTTGATTCTTCTCTCCTAAATTCACCCGCGAGCTCGATCCGCAGTAGAATAGCGCTGCGCGCGGGTGGCGGAACTGGTAGACGCACTGGATTTAGGTTCCAGCGGAGCAATCCGTGGGGGTTCGAGTCCCCCCTCGCGCACCAAAATGTGCAAGATGTAGTTCCGGCACGCCGACCTTGCCTATGTCGTGCAAGAGATGCGGACTTGGCCGGAAGATTGATGGTCTGTTCGGTGAGGAAAGGCGCAACACGCGTGCGTGTGCGCAAGGCATCGGCCAGCAGCCCGACCTCGCCGCTGGCCGCGCTGCATTTCAACGCTGTTCGGACGCGATACCGGGTCGCCGATTTCTCGCCGAGCGGACCCGCGCGAAAATGTCTATCCGGGGTACGCGCAAGCCGAGCAGAACCGCGAGGATGACCCCGTAGATCGCCGGCTCCAAGAGATCCGCCTTCACCAGCCAGAGAAAGTGCAGCACGCCGAGCACGCCGATGACGTAGACAGCCCGGTGCAGCGTTTTCCAGCGCCGTCCGAGACGCCGGATCCAGCCCTGTGTGGAGGTGATCGCCAAGGGCACCATCAAGACGAAGGCTGCAAAGCCGACCGTGATGTAGGGCCGTTTGAGGACATCCTCGGCGATGCTACCCAAATCGAAGTACCGATCCAGCCACAGATAGGTCGCGACGTGCAGGACCGCATAGAAAAAGGTAAACAGGCCCAGCATGCGTCGATACCGCACAATCCAGGCTTGTCCGGTCAGGCGTCGCAACGGAGTGACCGCGAGTGTCAGAAGGAGAATCCGCAAGGTCCAATCACCCGTGAAATGGGTGATCGCCTCAACCGGATTCGGCCCGAGCGCCCCGCTCGCCCCACGCGCAATCAGAACCCCGAACGGCATCAGGCAGAGTAGGAAAACCAACGGCTTGCCGTAGTGTACAAATAGTTCACTTCTGTTCATGTTCTCAGCAAACTAATCCTGATTGGGTTGTGCCGGCGAAAGGGAGCACATCCGCTTACCCACGCCGCCTTGTGCCTCGCACGAATCGGCAAAACCGATGATGCCGAGACGAAGCCCATCAATAGAAACGCTTCAAATCCATGCCTGCATACAGCCCGGCCACCTGATCGCCGTAG
>NZ_LN848257.1:807451-830207 GCF_001499735.1 Thiocapsa sp. KS1
GAAACCTGGCGTTGGTTTGCGGATCGGTCTTGTCCGTGCCGAGCTCGTAGAAATTGTTGTAGCTGGTGATGTCTTCGAGGCTGGTCGGCGCCTCGTCCGTACTGAAGGGACTCGGCCGGACGTTCGGGATCGCATCCCCGGCGAGCACCCGAGTCGGGGCCGCACCCGCCAGCCCAAGCGCCGCGAGGCCGATCCCGGATGCAGACGCCTTCAGAAACTCACGTCGCCGCAGCCAGACCTGCGGCGGGGTGATCTCGGAGGGTAGAATGTCGGCGGGTTTCTTGATCAGCATGTCGTCTCCAGTGCTCGGGGATGCGCCCTCGCCGTTCGGCATCGGATCGCACAGTGTAGACCCGGCGCTGCGCCGGGTTCTTTCATGCCGATTAGATGGGGGCGGAACCGATCGGTTCGCGAGGGCCGGACGATTAAGAGGGTTGAGATCGCATCGCTAAACCCCAGAATTGGTAAGCAATCAGAGCTGCCAACCTCCCGATCCAGCCCCGAGAAACCCACTATGTCCGAAGCCTTCATCCCTCAAAACGACCTCGAGCGCCACCTGATCGCCGC
The DNA here is from genome assembly GCF_001499735.1 of Thiocapsa sp. KS1. GTDB lineage: Bacteria > Pseudomonadota > Gammaproteobacteria > Chromatiales > Chromatiaceae > Thiocapsa. The sequence continues at coordinate 808,019 of NZ_LN848257.1, forward strand.
ACAAGAGGGCGAGGTTCCGCCCGAGTCCTTCATCGAGGTGCTGATGGGCTCGGAGGTCTTCATGCCGGTCTACGAGAAACATAAAATCGGCGGCCTGCAGATGCAGCAGACCGCGCAACCGCTCAAGCTGCAAAGCGAAGAGGGCGAGGAAACCCTGGTGCTCTTCACCAGCCCCGAGCGCGCCAAGGCATTCGTGAAGGACTTTCCCGGTTACGGCGGCGGCCTGGTGGCGGAGTTCAGCTGGATCCTCGAGAAGCTCGGCGTCGGGTTTGCGATCACGCTCAATCCGGGATTGCCATTCGGGATGGATTTCGAGGCCCAAGACTTGGCGCAGATCGCGGCGATGCCGCGTCCGAATTGACCGGGGCGTCCCGTCCGGTGCGGGGCTGCGCCACTCTCAAGTGTCGCTGAAATAATCCGAGTCGAGCCGCTTGAGCTCGTAAACGGCGTCGGTCGCGACGCCAACTCCGAAGTCGATCATGAACTGCGCAAGCTGCTGCCCATCGATCAGGATGATCTTGTTCTCGATATTCGCAGCAAATTCCTTCGCCGTTTCACAAAATCGCGAAGCCGTGATGAAAACGCCCTTACGAGCACGCTTACCTTGGAGGGCGCCCGCAAACTTCTGGATCTCCGGTCGGGAAATTGGGGGTCTTCCCATTTCTTCCCCTAGATGTAGATGATGTCCAACCCGAGGCGGTCTTCCTTGATGATGCCGTCAATTCCTTCGTCCCCGCTTCGCCCGATGGCTTCTCCAGCGTCCTTGCGTGATCCACCGTATCCCATCTTGACGAGCACCTCGACCACAACCCGCTCGAAGAACATCGCGGAGCCACCCTTCAGCTGAGCAAGGATTTCGGCTGCAAGATTCTCGCGCAACGTTTGGTAGGCTGCCTCAAGCTGCTCCGCAGGCGTCTTGCCCTCCCGCTCCTCAAGGTCCGAACAGCCCTGATCACCGAGGTTCTCCTTACGCTTATCACGCGCGGCCACATATTCGGGAAACTGCCGTAGAAGGCGGAGATTGATCTCCGACGGCATCCCTTTGAGAACATCCTGACCCCGATCCGTGATGCGAAAAACACCCCGGCGCGTGTTTTCCAGCAACTCAGCCATCTTCATGTGCGCGCGCGCCCAAGCAACTCGGTTGTCGATCACCCGTTGTTGACCACTTGGCAGAAGCTCCTTCTGCTCATCCTCGCTCAGTTGGAACTCCTGTACGAGGGCTTCGAGTGCCTTCTGATTCGTGTGCTCCTTGCCGTCCGCGCAGAATCGCAGCAGAGGAAGCATGATGCTCTGAAAATCAGGTATCGCCATATCCATATTTTCCTTGATCCGGGGCGTGATCGGTCGGCGCCCGACGTGCCCACCAGGACGCCAGCGCAGCGCCCGAGAGGTTGTGCCAAATGGAGAAGACTGCGCCGGGCAATGCCGCTGCGGGGCCGATGAACTTGACCGCAAGCGCGACGGCCAGCCCGGAGTTCTGCATCCCGACCTCGATCGCCAACGTGCGCGCGGTAGTCTCGTCCCGACCGAGCAGTCGCGCGATCCAGTAGCCGGCGGCGAGCCCGATCCCGTTGTGCAGGATGACCGCGATAACCACTGCCGCGCCGACATGCGCGAGGTTGCCTGCGTTCAGTGCGACGATGATGGCGATGATGAGAACGATGGCGGCGACCGAGATCAGCGGGAAGACGGCCTTGAGCGGTCCGATCCGGGCTCCGAGCCACTGGTTGACGAAAAGCCCCAAGGCCACGGGTGCCAGGACGACCTGAGCGATGGAGATCAGCATCTCCATGGCGGGAACCGGGACCCGCTCGCCGAGATAGAGCCAGGTCAAGGCCGGCGTCATCAGCACGGCCGCGAACGTCGAGGCGGTCGTGAGAGTGATGGAGAGTGCGACATCGCCCTTCGCGAGATAGCAGACGACGTTCGAGGCCGTCCCGCCCGGAGCCGTTCCGACCAGGATCATGCCCGCCAGCAGCTCGGGCGGGAAACCCATCGCCATGCCGATCAACCAGGCCGCGAGCGGCATCACGCCGAACTGGAGCGCCAACCCGAGCCCGACCAGTCCGGGGCGACGCAGGACAGCCGCAAACTGCTTGAAGGTCAGGGTGACGCCCATCCCGAACATCACCAACCCCAGCAAGGGCAGGATCGCCGGCTTGAGCCCGACGAGCCATTCCGGAAAGAGGTAGGCGAAGAGCGCGCCCGAGAGGGCCCAGAGCGGGAACCATGTCGTGATGCGCGTCATGTCGATCTCGCTCCGAGCCGCCTTGTGACCAATTGGGCGGCGGCCTAACCTGCCGCTGCCAACGCCTGCTCCAGATCCGCGATGATGTCGTCGATGTGCTCGATGCCGATCGAGAGACGGATCAGGTCCTCGGAGACGCCTGCGCGGGCCAACTCCTCGGGCGACAACTGGCGATGCGTGGTGGTCGCCGGATGACAGGCAAGCGTCTTGGCATCGCCGATGTTGACCAGACGCACGGTGAGCTTGAGCGCATCGATGAAGCGCGCACCGGCATCGCGTCCGCCCTTGATGCCGAAGGACAGAATGGAGCTCGCCTTGGCGCCGTCCATGTACTTCTGAACCAGCGGATAATCCGGGCTGTCCGGCAGGCCGGCGTAGCGGACCCACTCGACCTGCGGCTGCGCCTTGAGGTACTCGGCCACCGCGACCGCGTTCTCGCAGTGCCGGTCCATGCGCACGTGCAGCGTCTCGATCCCCTGCAGGATCAGGAAGCTGTTAAAGGGCGAGATGGCCGCGCCCATGTTGCGCAGCGGCACGACACGGGCGCGGGCGATGTAGGCCGCAGCACCCAGCGCCTCGGTGTAGACCACGCCGTGATAGGAGACGTCGGGCTCGTTGAGCATCGGAAAGCGGCTCGCATGCTCGGCCCAAGGGAACTTGCCCGAATCGACCAAGACGCCGGCGATCGTGGTCCCGTGTCCGCCCATGTATTTGGTCGCGGCGTGGACGACGATGTCGCAGCCGTGCTCGAATGGGCGGCACAGATAGGGAGTGGGCACCGTGTTGTCGACGATGACGGGCACGCCCCGGGCATGGGCCATGTCCGAGATCGCGCGCAGATCCGCGACATTGCCGGCGGGGTTGCCGATGGACTCGCAGAAGACAGCCTTGGTCTTGTCGTCGATCAGCGCATCCATGCCCTCGATGTCGTTGGGCGCGGCAAATCGAACCTGGATGCCGAGTCGGGGCAAGGTGTGGGCGAAGAGGTTGTAGCTCCCGCCGTAGAGGGTCGAGACCGCGACGATGTTGTCCCCGGCCTGGGCGATGGTGAAGATGGCATCGGTCACCGCGGCCATGCCCGAGGCGAGCGCCAGGGCCCCGACCCCGCCTTCCATCGCGGCCACCCGCTGCTCGAGCACGTCGCTGGTCGGATTCATGATCCGGGTGTAGATATTGCCGGCGACCTTCAGGTCGAACAAATCGGCGCCATGCTGGGTGTCGTCGAACGCGTAGCTGGTCGTCTGATAGATGGGGGTGGCGACCGCCTTGGTGGTCGGGTCGGGCGCAAAGCCGGCGTGAATCGCAAGGGTCTCGATCTTCATGGTCGCTCCTGATGGTGGTGTCGTCGCGATGGCCGCCCTGGTGAGGAGCGCCGCCTTCTACAGGCAAAAAGCCATTGTTTTCGATGCTGTTTTTTGCGCCCCCGTCGACCCTCCTCCGGATTCCGACGTCGGGATCGTCGCGGCGCACCCCCCGCCCGCCGTGCAGCATTCGGGGTCAAGCCTGCCGATGGTATCCATCAGGTCCAAAGCTGTCGATCGATGCAGAGCCAAGACCACGAAGGAACGATCGAGATCATCCCTCGATTCCGCGGCTTCTGTTAGATTTACCGGGTCGGCTTCAGCGATTCGGTCACCGAAAACACAACAACGGCGGAGGATGGACGAGATGGTCGAGATCAAACATCGCGAGACGGGACAGGTCCTCGAACGAATCGACGCGGACACCCTGGCGGGTGCGGACCTGCGCGACATGCAACTGAACGGCGCAGACTTGCGCAATGCTGACTTGACCGGCGCGAACCTGGAATCGAGCGACCTGGTCGGCGCGCTGCTGAGCGGCGCGCGGCTGGTCGACGCCATCCTGGTTGCAACCGATCTGACCGACGCCGATCTCAGCTCCGCGGATCTCACGCAGGCCCACCTGGGTGCGGAGCGCCCCTCGCGGGCGGCGACCCTGAACGGCTCGAACCTCTCGCAGGCCACACTCGAGCGCGCCGATCTACGTCATGCCGATATCAGGCGTGCCGACCTGCGAGGCGCCAACCTGGGCCATGCGGACATGCGCGGCACCGACTTTCAAGGCAGCAACCTCTGTCACGTGGTCGCGCCCAAGGCACTCTTTATTCGCGCCAATCTACGCGATGCCAATCTGTGCGGCGCGGATCTGCGCGATTGTCACCTCAACGACGCCAACCTCGCCGGCGCCAGCATGCATGAGGCCGACCTCACCAGCGCACTCCCCGGCGGCTTCACCGTCATCAATCTGGCCAACTTCGAGGGCGCCGATCTACGCGGATCCAAGCTGCGCAGCGTCTCGGCTCAGGAGACCAATTTCCGCAACGCCAACCTGACGGACGTCGACCTGACCAACGCCGTTCTCGGGGGGGCCATCCTGCGTCGTGCCGACGTGACCAACGCCGACTTTTCGGGTGTCGAGCTCGCGAGCGTCACGATGGAGTTCGCGAATTTTTCCAAGGCACGCAACGCCGTCTATCCGTCTTACAAGAAGAATCTCAGGTAAGAACCTCTATCGGCGCATCGGGCAGCGAGCCGTGGGCGGCTCGTCCGTCGACGTCGCAACGGGTTCGGGACGCAGTCGGATCACCTGTAGAGACTCGACCCCGAGCGACGTCTTCAATGCCTCGAGCTGTGAATCGAGCCGCGCGTCGGGGGTGTCGGGCAAGGTCCAACGCCGACGGTCTCGGATAAGGGTGCGGTCCGCTCCGCAAGCATCCTTCATCGTGAAGACATCCCAATCCCGCGGGGAGATCAGGCCATTGAACCAACCCGTTCCGTAAGGGATCTCGACCGGCAGGCCGTCGCGCTCGGTCAGGGCCGTGCGGAATACGATCCCCTGCGCATAGGCTGCGGCGTACAGGGGATAGAACAGCTGCCCTTCGACATAGAGGGTCCGCCCCGAATCGCATGCGAGCACGGCCGAGATCTCGGGGCGCATCCCGTCCGTGTGGGCCTCGCCGACCGGGTCCGATGAGTTGGCACGATAGAGGCCGAGCAATGCAAACCCAACAACGGCGAGTCCGACCACCTGCTGCGCACGCGGCGAGCGCAGACGCGACCAGACGGCATCGAGCGCCAGGACAATGACGACCAGGTAGAGCGGAAACAGCATTACCTGATGCCGCATGAGTCCGCCGAAGGGATAGCCCCCCGCAACACCGGCCGTAAAGACCATTGCGGTAGACATCACGGCGGCCAGAACCATCAGGACCCGGGCGTTGTCCCGCCGCCACAACGCGACCGCGAGAACAAGGGCCGCAGCCGTCCAGAAGACCGCCACGGCGAGCGTCTGACCGAGCGTCGTCGCCGAAAACTGCGGCATCAACCAGCCGGCGTTGCCGACCAGGCCGCACCAGGCGAATTCGAGGATCGAATCGCCCTCGTACAGGGTGAAGGATTCCAGGTGCACGGGCGCCGCGGTCCCGAGACCGCGTCCGTGCCCGACGGCGAGCCACAGCAGGACCGACAGCGATCCAACCACCCAGACCAGGAGTGCAGTCCAGTCCAAGAAGCGCCAGGTCCGCAACCAGTCGAGCGTCTGCCGCAGCCGAGGACCGGCTCGACCGGCCCAGACCAGCGCCAAAGCCAGCATCAACCCAAGGGTTACGAAGAGTGCCGAATAGATGAAGGCAAAGGCGATGGTGAGTGCCAATGCCGCGATCAGCGGCTGCGGTTTAGGCGCCATCCCCAGACCGCTCGTGTCGGATACCGAACGCGGGACGAGCGTCGTCGCAGCGAGCAGCCCGATCGTCAAAAACAGCAGTCCGAAGCTGTAGGCGCGCACCGAGACCGCAAGCTCCAGGAAGGCGAAGCTCGTGATCAGCAGCACCACCCCGAGCAAGGCCATCGCCGGGACGACGCGCAGACGCCGCAGCAGCCAATACCAGAGCGGAACCATCGCCGTCGCGGCAAGGACCGACGGCAACCGGAACCAGAAGGGATCCGAGCCGAGCTGCGCCATCGGCATGAGCAAGAGATGATGCAGCGGCGGATGGGCGTCGACGAGCCCCTCCTCCAGCGCCTTGGTCCAAGGCGAGACGGTGCTCAGATAAAGGTGCCACGCCTCGTCGTAGCCCCAGCGCGGGTCGAGCGCGAGGAGCAGTCCGATCCCGAGCGTCGCAAGGGTCAGGAGAACAAGTGTCAGGACGGACTCGCGCCTCGACATCGTGAGGCGGGTTGCTGTCTCGCGGGAGATCGTGGAGGTGATCATTGCGCTCTCGGCCTCGCAGGCATCAAGGACCTGCGTCGACACCGTCTGGACATGACAAGGAATCCGCTACCGGAACCGCATCGAGGCCGAAGCGCAATGGCCGCGAAAGTGCGCGGGCACCTCGCGAGCAAAGCGGATCGTCGCGGACGCGGTCAATCGAGCGAACGATAGTAATCCATCAAGATCTGCGCGACCTCGGGGCGCGAGAACTCGGGCGGCGGGGCAATCCCGTTGCCGAGCATCTCGCGGACCTTGGTCCCGGACAGCAGGACGAAGTCGTCCTTGGTGTGATCCGGGGCCTCGCACATCATGACAACTCGGTTAAGCTTCTTCGAGTAAGCTGTATGATCAGCCTTGAAGATCTCGATGTCCAGAACGCCGGCAGGCACCTCCTCCTCGAAGATGGTCTGGGCATCGAAGGCACCGTAATAGTCGCCGACACCGGCATGGTCGCGGCCGATGATGAAGTGGGTCGCGCCCATATTCTGCCTGAAATAGGCATGCAGCACCGCCTCGCGCGGCCCGGCGTAGAGCATATCGAAGCCGTACCCCGTCACCATGGCGCTGTTGGGCGCGAAATAGAGCTCGACCATCTTGCGGATCGCCGCATCCCGCACCGGGGCCGGGATATCGCCGGGCTTGAGCTTGCCGAGCAGCATGTGGATCACCAGGCCGTCGCAGTCGAGCCGCTTCATGGCCATGTGACACAGCTCCTCGTGGGCCAGATGCATGGGGTTGCGGGTCTGAAAGGCGACGACGCGTTTCCAACCACGCTCGGCGATCTCGTTGCGGATCTCCACGGCGGTGCGGAAGGTGTCCGGGAAATCATCTTGGAAGTAGGAGAAATGCAGGACCTGGATGGGTCCCGAGACCGCGAACCGACCCTGGCTGTTGAAGGTTTGAACACCGGGATGCTCCGGGTCCAAGGTGCGATAGACCTTCTCGGTCATCAAGGCCATCTGCGCATCGGTGACCTGCTCGATCGCCTCGACATCCATCACCGCAAGCACCGGATTGCCCTCGACATTGGGGTCACGCAAGGCGATCCGCTCGGCGCCGATGATCCCGTTGGCGCTCTCCAGCAAGCAGAGGATCGGGACCGGGAAGAAGCGTCCGTCGGTGGTCCGCATACCCTCCGCCACGCCGACGGCGTCCGCGACAGTCATGAAACCCGGCAGCGGACTGAAATACCCGCCGCCCAACATCACGGCATTGGCCGCCGCCTGCGAGCTGATGACGACCGAAGGCAAGGTCTCCGCCTCGCGCATCAGGGCATGATGCGCATCCGGGTCGTAGACGAACAGGGGCTGCAAGGCCTCGGAACCGACGGGTTTGATCATCTTCTGCCTCTCGTGGTGGGGTCCATCGCGCGCCGCTCGATGCTCGACCGAGGAGGACGATGAAACGACTGAGGGAACTGCATTCTTGTCGGGTGCGTCATCGGGATTCGTGCGCGGTCGGCTCGCACCGCGGCGGACACCACAAGGTTCGTCCGGCAGTGGTGACGCGGCAACCCCGATCCGCTCTCGGCGCGCTTGCCGGAACCGGCCGACCTGCTCCACCGATCATTGAAACCATACCACGGACCTTGAAACCCCTTGCCCAGAGGATCTTTATGCAACGAACAAATTCACTTTGCGTGCGGGCGCGTGCAATGCGGCGCTGCGGGGCGTGGAGTGCGCTAGACTTGTGCCCCGCTCGGGCGGGGCTCATCTTGCGGCTCGAGCGGTCGATCGGAACCGCAAAACAGACTTCGCGAAGGACACCCCCACCATGCCTTACTTCGTCTACAAGATCTCGCCGCCGCTGCAGTTGGAATACGTCGACACGATCGAGCGCTATCAGGATGCCCGCGCACTGGTGCGTCGTCGCCGCGAGGAGGAAGGCGCAGGAAGCGACATCCAGTACCGTCTCGTCTTTGCACGCCAGCAAGGCGAGGCGGAGAAGCTACTCTCCACCCCGCGTGACGAGCGGGTGATCGGAGAGGATTGAGGCACGCGAAGGGTCGATGTTGTTCGCTGCTCAGCGAACCGACATCACGACCCCGGTGCTTGCGTCCTTCTCGGCCCAAAGAAACTGACGGACCTTCCGCACGTAAGCCTGTGTCTCCGCATACGGCGGGATCTTGCGTCCGTGCTTGATGACGGCGCCCTCGCCCGCGTTGTAGCCGGCGAGAGCAAGCTCGAGATCCCAGTCGAACATATCCAGCAGATCCCGCAGATAGGCCGAGCCGCCGCGGATGTTCTCGACCGGATCGAAGCTGTCGCTCACCCCGTAACGAGCCGCCGTTCCGGGCATCAGCTGCATCAGCCCCTCGGCGCCGGCATGCGACACGGCGGTCGGGTTGTAGGCCGACTCGGCGCGCACGACGGCATGAATCAGCGCAGGCGACAGGCCGTAGCGCCGGGCGTTGGCGGCGATCAGCTTCTCGTAGGCCGCACGGCGTGTCGCAAGCGAGCCCGTGATGGGTGCAGCCGCCGCGGCCCGGGGCCCGGTCAATGCCTTGGGCGGCTTGAGTCCGGCCGAGCGCGTCTCGTTCTCGCGGGCCAACTTCTTGGACTCGCGCTTCCACTCAAGCCGGTATTTGCTCCCTTTCAGAGGCGCGTCGGTGAAATAAACCTTGCCGGCGGCATCGACGTACTTGTAGACATCGGCCTGAGCCAGGCTTGCGACGCCGCAGGCCGCCAGGACCACGAAGGTCGCCAAGAGTCCTCGCATCTCATCCCCCCTCGAACGGTGCCGAACCCGGTGCATCCCGGCAGTGCATGCTAGTGCAAGACGGCCGGCAACGTCAGCCCCTCGCGATCGGCGACGAGCGCGTCCTTTGATGATTCGCAATACACACGCCACTCGACTCACTTCACGGAACCAGCATAGACGAATTATCGTCGGGCGTACGCGATTACAAAAACACATGAGCATCCCGACGTCGGCGGTCGAAATAAGCCCGGATCTTCTCGATAGTCACTTCTCGTGTCGAATCAAGTAATCTGTTAACTCATCAAAAAATTAACAATTTCAACAGCATTTTATCATTGTTCTCTTGTGTGATGTTTTAAGTCGAACACTGAATCGGCACCATGAGAAATTTCGATTGCTTTTCCGAGATCACTTCCTATATCCTCCGCCTGCCTACAGGCTAGAACGTCCAATGTACCGGGGGGAACATGAATCGACGTTACTTTCTAGGCGTGGCTTTGTCCGCTGTCGCCGCTCCTGCTTTTGCGAAGAAACCGACCGATCGTCCGCGTGTCCTGGCATTCCACCACCTGCATACCGACGAGCGTCTCGCGGTCACCTATCGGGTCGGAGACAGCTACCAACGCAGGGCCCTGCAAGAGATCAATCACTTCTTCCGAGACTTTCGGACCGGGGACCAGGTCCCGATGGATCCGCAGCTGCTCGACCTGCTTTACGACGTCAAGACCTACCTCGGCGATGCCGATGCCCGCTTCGAGGTTCTGAGCGGTTATCGCTCGCCGCGCACGAATCAGATGCTCCGGGAAACCTCCGGCGGTGTCGCAAAAAACAGCCTGCACCTTACCGGACAGGCCATCGATGTGCGCTTCCCCGACCTTCCGACACGTTATATCCGCGACGCGGCGATCGCGCTCGAGCGCGGCGGTGTCGGCTATTATCGTCGCTCCGACTTCGTCCACCTCGACACGGGTAGCGTCCGGCGCTGGGGCGCCTGAGCGAGACCGATCCGCGTCGATTCCATGAGCGGCAAGCTGCCGTTCATGGAATCGACGAAGTCGAATCAGCCGAGCCCGGTCATCCGAGGATCCGAAATCCGCAGGTCAGCGCCGGAACATCGACCTCGGTCACCGTCAGTCGCAGTCGTTCGTTTAGCCCGGGTGCATCGCGCGAGCGAACCCGCGCCTCCAACGCCAGATCCGGGATCAAGACCGTCACCTTCCGCTCGTCGAGATCGACCACGACACCGTCGCCGCGCCAGTCCTGATTCTCGCGCAAAAACACATGCTTCCAATGCTGATTGGACAGACGCTCGCCGCGCCGAACGGATGCTGCGGCGACCTCCGCTTGAGCGACGCGGGCCATCACCTCGTCCTCGGAGAGGCCATCGCGACCGGTCAGCTCGGCCCGGATCTGCTGGTGTACCAGGAGATCCGAGTAACGACGCAGCGGGCTGGTCGCCCGGGTGTAGATCGGCAGACCCAACCCGGCGTGCAGATCCGGCGTACCCGTCAGGCGGGTCGGCTTGAAGCGGCGGCGCCGCGCATACATGGATGCGAGATCGGTGGCGGAATCCAGACCATCCGGTAAGGCTTGCGAGGCATAGGGGATCGGAATCCCCCGCTCCAGACAAAACCGCCCCGCGGCCACGCCGGCCATCAGCATGGCATCCGTCACCATGGCACGGCTGCCGAGCCGCGGGAGCTGGCGGATCCGCACCTTCCCGTCCTCCACCCGGATGCTCACCTCGGGCAGATCAAGGCCGGTGGCACCGTCGGCATGACGACGGGCACGGAAGGGTTCGACCAAGGCTCGAATGGCCGCAAAGGGGCCTTCGTCGAGGCGCTCTTCGACCCAGTCGTAGCTCAAACGCTCCACACGCACCCAGGTGCGATGAATCTGGATGTCCAGGATCTCGCCCTGCGCGTCGCACAGCATACCGAAGGAGAGCGCCGGCGAGATCGGCTGCAGCCCGAGCCCGAGCTGATCCGTGACCTTCGCGGGCAACATGTTGACCACGCCCTCGGGGAGATACAGGTTCGCCCCGCGCGCCCTCGCCTCGCGCTCGATCTCGGACTCGGCATCGATCAGCGCGGCGACGTCCGCCACATGGACCCAGAGTCGATCGCCGTCCACGCTGATGGCGTCGTCCGGATCCTGGTTGCCTTCATCGTCGATGGCATAGGCCGCAAGGTGCGTCAGGTCGAGACGCTCCTCCTCGATGAGCGCCGGGACAGGCAGGTCGAGGTCTCGGGTCTGGACCCCGCAACGCGCGGGGTACGGATTGTGGGTGGCGTGCCAATAACCGACCTGGACCAGCGCGCGATGGGCGTTTTCGGGCGTCTGCTGGTGACCCAGCGCGGCGAGGATACGACTGTGCTCGGATTGCCCGTGCGCCAGGCGCTCGACCTCGCCGAGCCGATCCCGATCCTCGGGGGCCGGCGCCGCCGCGGCCATGCGCTCCAGAAACGCCTGCCAATCACGCTCCTCGGCAGCCTTGGCCTCGCGTTCCGCACGATCGCGCTCGACCGCCTCGCGAGGCCGTGCCTGGATCTGTGCCGGGGTCCCGTTGAAGATCAGCCCCTCGGAGACCAACTGCCAGGCCGCCCAGGCCGTGGCCGGCGTAAAGGCATCGAACGCCAGCTCGGCGAGATCTTTGAGATTGGTCTCGGAGCCCTCGAGCAACTCCCAGGCGGCGTGCAGCTCGCCCTCTTGAGGCGCGAGATCGGCGAGACGATGCAGTGGACCGGGATGCAAAAGCTCGACATCCTTCGGTCGAACGCGCTTGTGCCCGCCGTCGAGCTCGATCTCGATCTTCTCGCCCACGCTGACCACGCGTGCGGGGCGGACCTTGTAAAGCACCAGGCTATTGACCGGCGGACTGGATTGATATGTCGACAAGCTGCTGAGATCTCCACTGCACCATCTAAACCGGCCTTGCGCGATCGATCCCTGTCGAGCGCGGTTTTCGCGGCACCTTTGGTTATGATACCGGAACCGGCCGCCTCTCGACGCAGCATCGTGCGGCCTCCCGGATTCCAGCCCGAGGTAAACAGCATGCATCCAGTTTGGCGCGACCATCTCACCGCGACCTCCGCGCGGATCGACGAGGACGGGATCCCTCGCTTCCCTGAGCCCGCCCCCGGCGCTACACCCGACTGTCGCCTCTTCGATCTCTCCCACTTCGGACTCCTCGCCGTGCGCGGCGCCGACGCCTTCGGCTTTCTCCAAGGCCAGCTCAGCAACGATCTGCGCGAGCTCTCCGAGAGCCATGTGCAGTGGAGCAGCCACTGCAGCCAGAAGGGACGCATGCTGGCGAGCTTCCTGGTGATACGGGTCGGCGACACCTTTTATCTTCAACTGCCGGCGGAACGCGTACCGGATCTCATCAAACGGCTGCGCATGTTCATCCTGCGCAGTCGCGTGACCATCGACGACGCAAGCGACGACCTGGTCCGCATCGCGATCGCCGGCGATTGTGCCGCGTCGGCCCTGAGCGCCTGCGACCTCCCGGTTCCGGAATTCGAGAACGGCCTCGCCATCGTCGACGAGATCGCGGTAGTTCGCCTGCCGGGACCCACGCCGCGGATCGAGATCATCGGCCCGCCCGAGCCGCTGCGCGCGCATTGGGACGCACTGCTGACCCAAGCCGTGCCGGCCAACACCGACGCCTGGACACTCCTCGACATCCGCGCCGGTATCCCGAGCGTCTACAACGCCACGGCGGACACCTTCGTCCCCCAGATGGCCAATATGCAGCTCATCGACGGCGTCAGCTTCCACAAAGGCTGCTACACCGGTCAGGAGGTCGTGGCCCGGATGCAGTATCTCGGCAAGCTCAAACGCCGGATGTATGTCGGCGAGGTCGAGAGCGAGACGCTGCCGCGACCGGGCGACCCGATCTTCTCGCCGGACAGTACCTCGCAGCAGGGCAGCGGGACTGTCGTCGCGGCCAGCCCGCTCGACACAGGGCGCTACGCACTGCTCGCGGTCGTGGAGATCAAAGCGGCCGAATCCGGCGAGGTCAGACTCAGCGAAGGCGGACCCCTGTTGCGGCTCGAGGCGCCGCCCTACGGGTTTCCGGTCGAGGAAGAGATGTCGAGCTAACGGGAAGGACGGGTTTCGCTGCGAGGCTGTGCAGATAACCAGCGTAGGTCGGGTTAGCGCAGCGTAACCCGACATTCCGGCATCGCATGTCGGGTTACGGCGCTCGCAGAACCTGTTATTTCACAACGACCTCTGTACCAGCGCGCCTAACCCGACCTACGCGATCGGGGCGCCTCGGTCGCGACCCTTTGGGAATACTTGCCCGATCTCTGCGCTCTACCCATCCGCGATCAGCACATCGCTCGACACTTCCGGAGAATATTTAATTAATATCAATGCATTGCTGGCCATGCTAGGCGAGCTTGGCATCGATACATCGACCGAGCAGATCAGTGACCGCATCATCAATCCGCAAGGGTTCAGTCGAGTATGAGCGAACGTATCATGGGTCTTGCGGAATCGGCCTCGGGCATACGACTTCCCGATCCCGCCGCGCTCGGCGTCGAGGAGTGGGTGCTGAGCGCGGTCTTGTGGCTGAAGCTGGGTGTCGAGGCGATGGGGGCGCTGATCATCGGCATCGGCGTCCTCGTCGCAATCTACCAGTTCATCCGCGCCTTGTTCTCATCCGGCATCAGGGATTACAACCCGATCCGGCTCACGCTGGCCCGCTACCTGGCGTTGGCGCTCGAGTTCCAGGTCGGCGCCGACATCCTGTCCACCGCGGTTTCGCCGAGTTGGGATCAGATCGGCAAGCTCGGCGCCATCGTCGTCATTCGTACGGCGCTGAACTATTTCCTGATGCGCGAGATGCAGGAAGAGCACCGGGGGCGGTAGGGTAGACGAGCGAGAGTGAAGTCCACCGAGTCTCGCGCCGGCACTGGCGCTGGTGGACTGCGCTGCGCTTGTCCACCCTACGGCGCCTGTCCACCCGGCGACGCTTGTCCACCCTCCCGCTCCGAAGCGCCGATCGCCCGGCATCGGCGCGGATAGTCGCTATTCGTAGACCCCCGCCGCCAACTCCTTCTCCAGCATGGAAACCTTGAGCTTGAGGTCGTCGCGGGCCGCCTGTTTGGCGGCAACATCGGAGCCCGAATCGGCCGCTTTGCGGGACTGAACGCTGCTGTCGATGGCGGACACCCGGTCGGCGAGCGCGCGGTTGGCCTTGGTTTCGGCGGCGAGGCTTCGTTTCAGATCGCCCCATGCGGCGTCGAGCCGGGCATAGTCGGCTTGCCGGCTGCTCAGGTCACCCTTTACCTTGGACTGCTCGGCCTGAAGCTCGGAGAGCACCGAGCGGAAAGAGGCGTTCAGGCCCTGCTCTTGAGCGAGCGTCGCCTGCATGGCGCGCTGACGTTCACCGTAGGCGCCGGACGCCAGACACCCGGTATTCTTGAAGAAATCACGCGCGGTCGGGTCGCACTCGCCCGGCGTCGTGGCACAGCCGGCGATGCCCGCGGCCAAGACGACCGCAGAGGCGACGAGGCCGGGGCGCCCACGCGACACGCCGGTGAATGGAATCGTCTCGATAGCCATGATTGTTTACCCGGCCACGGGGGATGCGTTGATCTGTTTATCCATGAGCGCGACCTCCTGCTCCAGGCCCGAGATCCGCTTCTTCAGAACACCGATCTCCTGATCCAACTGCGCGGTATTGGTGCCCGTCTGTCGCTCCAGGTTGGAGATCTCGACCCAATCGCTCTGCTTGTCCTTGAGCGCGTTGACCGTCTTCTGCATCTGATCGCGATTGGCCTTCACACCGGCCAGGTCGCGCCGGGCCTGCTCGGCCGAGATGGCCTTGCTGCGATAGGCCGCATTGACCTGCGCAAGACGCTTGCGGTCGGCGGCGATCACCTCCTCGCTGGTCTCGATCAGACTCGACAGACGCGCGTTCTCCGCCCGCACGTCCGCGGTCATGGCCGCGATGCGCTGCTCGTCGTTCTGATACTGCTGACGCTTGGATTGCACATAGGCATTGGCCGCCAGCCCGACCGCACAACCCGCTGCGGCGCCGATCATCATGTTGTTGCTGCGCTTGCCGTCGGACAACATCCCGAGCAAGGCGCCCGCGACGGCACCGGCGGCACAGCCTTGGAGCGAGGTCTTGGCGTCGAGCTGGGAGGATTGCTGGCGCATGCGCTGTTCGGCGGGCGTGAGCGGGCCTGTCGCGCCGTAATCGCTATTGCCTGTCGGAGAGGTTGCGCAGCCGGCCTGGAGAAGGGTCAAAGACAGGCTGACGACGAAGATGCTCTTGCCCGTTCGACGCTCGATCGACATCTCGATGCTCCTTGTGGATGGTTCCGCTCGGATGGTTCCGCGGTGTGCAACCGTGCACGTCCGTCGGCTGAGTTTAGCCGATCACGCGGCGGTCGAGCGCCGAAAATTCAGCGGTTCATCGAAGCCCGCGACACCCCTTGAACCAGTCGCCGCGGGCGACTGCGCCGGCTCGCGCATAGTCCAAGACCTGCCGATGGAAGCGCTCGGGATAGATCCCCAGCTCCCCGTAGCCGCGCGCGGTCAGCTCGGAGCGCAGTCCACCCAGCTCCGTGTCCAGAACGGCCAGATCATCCGGATAGGTCTGCGCGGTGCGGACGATCGAGTCGGCATAGACGCCGATGTTTGCATCCAGCACGGCATCGTCGCGCGCCAGATCCTCGGCGAGCCGGCGACAGCGCGGATGCTCGGCGTCCTCGTTCTCTTTGCACAGGTCGTAGCGCTGGCGAAGCAGGTCGATGTTGAACCCCTCGACCGAGAGCTTCTCGCACAGCAGTCCACCGAAGCGCAGAGCCTCGCGGGCGCTGCGCGCGCGCTGCTCGTAGAGCCGCTGGTTCGTCCCGGCGACGACACTGCGCAACCGCTCCAGGCGCTGCTTCATCTCGGGCTCGCCGCTCGCCCGGGCGAGTGCCGTCAGCTCGAGCACCGGGTCCTCGAAGGGACGATCGGACAGCACGGGACGCGGCGGCGGCGTCTCCTGCGGCCGGGCGACATCGCTGCCGAGCCGCTCCCAGGCTGCGCGCACGGCGTCGATGCGCTGATTGGAGGTCAAGACGGGTGCCGCGAGCAGGACGCGAAAACCCGTGTCGGCCGTCCCGACGGCACCGCGATCGTCGTAAAAGGGAACCTCGCGCCGCAGCGAGCTGCGCAGATCCTCGGCACTGGAATGGAGACTGCCGCCGCGCACCACCGCCGCGCCGGGCTGGCCGTGGCGACGCTCCACCCGGTGCAGCCGAAAGGGGTCGAGGACATACTCCTCAAGATTGCCCATCACGTCGTGAAGGCCGAGCGGGTTCGGCTCGAGCACGCCGATCGGGCGCACCTGACCCTGCGCGTTCTGGTTGAACCAGGCATGGCGTTCGGGTCCGTCCGGCATCGGGTAGAGCATCTCGCGGAACACCGCGGGGCTGACCCGATCGCCCCCGCGCGCCGCATATTCCCACTCCGCCTCGGTCGGCAGACGCACGAAGGCCGGCACGCCGTCGGCGCGCGGCAGACAGGGCGTCGCGGTCGCATCGCAGTCCGCGATCGCCTCGGCCTCTGCACGAAGCCAAAGCGAGTAGCGATGCGCAAAGTCGAGCGCATCGTGCCAGCCGACACCGCCTTTGGGGAGTCGCGCCGTCGCGCCCTTGCCCGGCTCCGGACAGGCCGCGCCGGACGCGGCGGCGAGGACCGTGTCGTATTGCAGCGCGGTCACCTCGTACTTGCCGATCAGAAAGCGACGCTGCTTGCCCTCGGGTCCCTCGAAGCTGCCGGCGAGATGGTCGAGATAGCGATGCTCCGCATAGCCCTGACTCTCGGTCTCGCTGCCGAGCTCCACCTCGGTATCGGCGAGCGGGTCGGTGCCCGCCGTGCCGACCGGGCGGAAGGCCATGGCGCCGCCGCACGGCAGCGGCACGATGACGTCCTCTGGGGCAGGCTTGGGGTTGTAGAGCGCCTCGGGCCAGGTCACCGCGACCTCGGCGACCCCGTGCGAGGCAAACAACACCAGCGCGACCGCCAACAGACAGCTCAGCCGCCCCGCACCTTTTGAATCAACGGATCGCTTCACGCAAACCCTCCGCCGGACTCACGCGCCCGGCCCGTATCGCCCCGGCCGTCGACGCGACCAGAGCCACCAGCATGACCAACCCGGACGCCACACCCAGGTCTTGGATGCCGAGCCGGGTCAAATAGCCCCCGCCGGCCAGATTCTCGCCCATGACGGCGTCGAACGCATGCGCGCCCGCCAGATAGCCGGCACCCGCAAACAGCAGACCGAGCGCGGCGATGAGCGACCCTTGGATCACCGGCAGCGCCGCGACCGCGCCGGGTCCGAATCCGAACAACCGCAGCAGCGCCAATTGACGTCGCTTGCGTTCCACGCCCACCCAGAGTGCACCGCCCAAGGCGAGCGCACAGCCCGCCCCGCCGATCACCGCGATGACCCGAAACAGGAACGACAGGGTGCGATCCACCGCCTGCACCGAGGCGATCCGTTCGGCTTGGGTGCGGACCTCGATCCCCTCGGCGCTGACTGCGGCGGCCAGGGGGCCGACCTGATCCAGCCCGGTCGCATAGAGCCGGGCGTTGGCGAAGCGCGTTTGGCGGTCGGCATATCCGATCGAGACGACGCCCCCGGGCGGCAGATCCAGGGTACCGTCGCGGTAGTCCTCGGCGGCGACCAAGAGGTCCAGGCTGGTGAAGAGCGCATCGCGCGCGAACCGCGCCTCGGGAACGATGCCGATGACCGAGAGCGGCAGCCGCATGTGCTCGGAGACGCCGTCGCGGGTGCGCTTGACGACGGCGACCAGGGCTGCCGGATCGGAGCGGGTCGGAACGCCCTCCTCCGCTCCCGAGGCCGGAGCCCCCAATGCCGGCTCGGCGGACAGCAGGCCCAGACGACGCGCCAGTGTGGCGGTCACCAGGACCTCGCCGGGATGGCTCGGCAGCGCGGTCCCCGGCGGCAGAAGCGGATCGCCGAGCGCCGTCGGGATCACCTCGACCGCAGGCAGCAGGCGTCGCGCGGAATCCAGGAGATCCACACTGGCGTTGATGGTCCGGGTCTTGGGGATGAGGAAGGCGACGTCGGGCCGCGCCGCGATCGCGGCGAGCCAATCCCGATCCAGCCGGGCGCTGCCGTAGATGACCACCTCCAGGTTGCGCGGATCACGCAGCAGGGTCTCGCGCAGGGTCTCGACGACACCGTTCTTGAGTCCGAGCAACAGGAGCAACGGGGCCAGGATCGCGGCGACCGTCAGGACGAACACCAGGGTGGTGTGCCGATCATGGCGCAGATCCTTCCAGGCCAAGGCCCAGACCTCGGCGGCAACGGGGCCGAAGGACGAACGCGGGACAGATCGACCGAGTAAGCAACCGTTCAATGACAAGTGATCCATCTTAGCCCCTCTCCCCTCGCGGGAGAGGGGTTGGGGAGAGGGGGGAATGAACCGGGATGGCTAAGTTGTTTCTGAACCGTGACTAAGCCGTGTTCCGGGCGATCCGACCCGTTCAAGACGCGTCCTCGAAGCAGGAGCCGAGCCGATCGGGCGCATCGAGCGGACGCGCCCGGACCTCGCGCAGGCCGAGCGCACGCACGCGCCCCTGCTCGTGTGTCGCGATCACCACCGCCGCCCCGCTCTCGACCGCCAGATCACGCAGCAGCCCGAGCACCCGGTCCGCCAGACGCGGATCGAGCGCCGAGGAGGGCTCGTCGGCCAGCACCAGGTCCGGTCCATGGGCCAGTGCGCGCCCGATCGCGACCCGCTGCTGCTGGCCGACCGAGAGCTGCGCCGGCCGCCGGTCCAACAGCGCACCGATCTCCAGCACCGCCACCAGGTGGCTGATCCGCGCATCCTCGGCCGGAAGCCCGAGTAGGCGTCGGTTGATGCCGATGTTTTCGCGTACGGTGAGAAAGGGCAAGAGCCCGCCGGTCTGCATCACGAATCCGATCGAACGGGCGCGCATCCGCGCGAGTGCGCCCTCGGCGCGGGTGCACCACAGCGCGGCCACATCGACCGGCGCCGCCGCATGCCAGAGAAAGTGCGCCCCCGGCAGCGGCGCCGCGGCGAGCCCGAGCATCTCCAGCACCGTGCTTTTGCCGCTGCCGCTCTCGCCGGTGATCGCCAGCGTCTCGCCGCGGACGATGCTCAAGCTCGGCACCCTGACCTCGAATGACCCGCTGCCTTGCCCGTAGCGATAGCCCAGCCCGGTCGCCTCGATCAGAGGGCCGGCGGTCATCGATTCCGGAGAATCGGGCATGATCTCCCGATCCTGCACGGCATCAACGGACGACATCCCCGGACACATCAGGGCAGATCGCGCAGCGGCACCGGATAGACCCATTCGCCCGCCGGGCTGCCCTCGGCCAAGCTCACCCAACGATCGGTGTCGGCGTTGTAGCGCTCGTAGAGCTTGATCTTGCCCTTGAGCCGGCTGACGAACTCGAACTGCCGCTGCGTGCCCCAGCGCGACCAGGTGTCCTGATCCAGCGTCATGACGTCGCTTTTGTAAGGCAGACCGTCGAGGTATTCCCCGAGCAGTCCGAGGTCGGCCAGCTTGGTCGCCTGCGGGCTCGCGGCGAGGGCCGGGTCGCGCCCATATTGGGCGGCGATGGAGCGCAGGCTGTCGAAGAAGGCGTCGGGTTTCAACATCCCGGCATCCGCGGCATCGACGATCTGTTTCAGGATCCCGTGCAGATCGCTCAACTGATCCTTGGTGATCAGCACCCGCTCGTCGACCGTTCGTACCGTGGGGTCGGCGAGATCGCTGTCGCTGATCCAGCCCTCGAAGACCGACGGGGCGCGAGTGCCCTCCTCCCGACCGAGGTAGGCGAGCTGCATGGCATGACCGAGCGCGCGGGTCGCCTCCCGAAGCGCGGCGGTCTCCGGGTCTTGCGCATCGGCAGGGCTCGCCGGCGGGGTCGCCGAACTTGGGATTGCGGTGGCGGCGCGTGCACTGCCTGCCGCGAGATCGCCGCGTGCGGAGGCTTCGATGCTCTCGATCACCGTGTCGGACAGCGTCGCGACCGCCTTGCCCAGTGCCGCCGCCGAGCCGTCCTGCACCGAGAAGTAGAGGCTGCGCTGGATCGCCGCATTGTTGGCCAGGGTCCGATACTGCGCCTCGGCGGCGGCGTGATTGGTCTTGCCCATCGCGGTCTTCAGATGCAGCACCAAGAGGGCGACCCCCTTCTCGGCCGCCTCCGAGCGCACCTGCTCGGCATGCAGACCCGTGGTGGAGGCATCGCCTTCGAGCGCGCCGGCATCCGTGATGAGCACGGCATAGCGTGCGCCGAAGCGATTCCAGGGGATCTCCTCCAAGGCCGTGATCACCCCGGCGTAAGGGTCCTCGTCGAACCGGTCGGTCGAGACCTTCGCCTCGGTGACCTTGGATGCGCGGGTCAGGAACTCGAGCCCCGAGGAGACCTCCGCAGGGTCCACGAACATCCGCGCGACGTACTCCAACGATTTGGCCTTGGCCGGATCGGCGGTGGGTGCGCGGAAGGCGACGAGACCGAAAGCGACCTTGTCGAGAAGCCCCGAGCCTTCGATCCGCTTGTAGACCTGCTCCGCCGCCGCACGCGCCTCGTCGATGTACTGCTGCATCGAGACCGTCGAGTCGATGATGAAGACCACCGCGGCGCGGAAGCTGCCGAGCTGGGTCACCGGCTCCGCGCGGTCGTCCGGGGGCGGCATGCTCGTCGGGGCCGCCGTCTCCGTGACCGAGGCCACCTTGAGACCCCGCATCAGATGGCCCGAATCGGTGAAGACCTCCTCGAAGTCCAGGATGGGCAGCAGATAGAAGCGCGAGTTGATGTCGATGAAGCGATCCGGCTCGATCGCGACCACGCGCGGATCGCGCCCGCCCTCGGCGATCTTGCGGGTCAGCGGACCGACCTCGGCGGCCGGATCCGGCAGCGCCAGCAGGCCGTTCAGCGAATCCCAGGAATCATAGAACAAGGCGCGCTCGCGCGCGGCGCCCGGGTTGGTGAAGGCCAAGGCCATCTGCTGAAGCCAGGGCACCGTGTCCCCGGCGCGCAGCCAGCCGCTGATCTTGCCCTTGGTGTCGACCCCGACCTCGAGCCAACGTTGCCCGTCGCGCTCGGTCTCGGCATAGACGTAGAAGCGCGAGAAGGCATCGACAGGTCGGCCTGCATCGCCGCCGGGTTGCTCGGTCAGCATCGCCCCCGGACGGGTCAGCACGCGCTGAAAGAGCGTCTTCTTCCCGGCCTGCAGCAAGGGTGCGCGATCGGTCTGTGCCTCGACAAAGACCGGCGCCGCAGCCAGGACCATCGCAGCCAGGAGCAGCCACACACTCAACCGCATCTTCAGGTGTATTCCAGTCATTCCGGCTCCTGTGATTGCCACGCTCCGACGGCGCGTTACCCGACGCGGAAAGCCCGATGATCCGCTCCGCGTCGAGAGACCGCGTAGGTCGGGTTAGGCGCGCCGCGCCGACATCGACGATCCGCACCGAGGTCAATGCGCGCCGTAACCCGACACCGGCAGGCTGCGATTATCGCATAGGCCGCCTTCCGTACCGAACCGGCTAGAATCCAGCTCAGGACGTCACATCGACAGCTCGGGAGCCCGCCATGACACCCTCGGTTCGTATCTTGACCCTGATCTACGCCGGTCCTCCCGCGGATCGGCTGGCGCCGGATCATCCCTGGCAGCAGTTCGACGCGCTCGGCCGGACCCTGCGACGCCATCTGCCCGGGGCGACCGCGGCCGTCTTCGCCCGGCCCGAGATCGCCGTCGACGGCTCGGGTACGATCACCTGGACCAGCGAGCTGGCCGGACAACCGCGGCCTCTGTCGGACCTGCCGGACGAGGAGCAGGCGGCGGCGCGGCGCATCCTCTCCGATCACCTGAACGCGATCTCACACCTGGCCGACGAGCTGGCCCGACGCGAGCCGGACGATCCCGAGCCCGCGCAGCTCCTGAACCGCGCCGTCGTCTATCCGGGCGACGAGGCGGTCTATGTGATCGGCGGTGC
>NZ_LN848257.1:830307-850095 GCF_001499735.1 Thiocapsa sp. KS1
GCTGGCCTACCAATGCGACCCGGTCGCACCGCTCGTGGCACTCGCGTCCCGCCTGGAGCGGATCGACCGCGAGGACGCGCGCTACGCGGACATTCGCATGGCGGTCCTGACCGAGATCGGTATCTGCGAGGAGGCCGCGCTCTTCACCGAGCGGCTCGCGACCGAGCCGCCCTGCGATCATCTGTCCGCCTTGGACGAGGAGCTTGCCTTCTACGATGTCGAGCGCGAACCCTTCCGCGCCCTGAAGAGCGACCTGGACCGGCGGATCTCGGCCTGCGCGCGGGTCGATGGGCTCGCCCAACGCCTCGATGCGGTCGCCGGCGACTGCCTCGCCGTCGCCGAGCTGGAACGGGAGATTGCGACGCTCGACCAACCCGAGAACGAGCTCGCCGCGCTGCGCATCGGACTCGATCGCGCGCTCGCCGCCTGCCGTCTCGCAGAGACACTCGGCCCGCAGCTCGCCGAAGCGGCCGACGACTGTACGGCCCTGAGCACCCTGACGCGCGAAACCGCCCCCGCCTTCGTCGATCTGGACGCAAGCCGGCCACCCTTGAGCGAGATCCGCGACGCACTCCAAGACGCACTCGCGCGCTGCGACCTGGCCGATCATCTGGAAGGCGAGCTGGCCCGTTCGCAGGACGATTGTCTAGCCCTTGCCGGACTCGACGAGACCTTGTCGCGCCATGACCGCGAGCGCGAGCCGCTCGCCGCCCTAGCCGGAAGGCTCGCCATTGCGATGCGCCAATGCGCGGACCTGAACGACCTGGAGCAAGGCTTTGCCGAGGCCAACGGCGACTGTGAACGTCTTCAGGCCCTGGCCGACGGGCTGGAAGCCTACCGAAACAACCTGCGCTTCCTCGACATCCGCACCCGCCTGGCACCAGAGCTTCAGGTCTGCAGCGAGGCCGGCGCCCTGGAGGAGCAGGTCGCCGCAATCGGCGGCGACTGCGCCAAGGCGCGCGAGCTGGCCGCCAGTCTCGCCGACCAAGGCGACCCCCCGCTTCGCCAAGGCGCGCGAGGCACTCAAAGCGCCGATTTCCGACTGCGATCGGATCGACCGCTACACCCGACGCCTCGCCGAGGCCGGTACGGACTGCACGCGCTTGGTCGCGCTCGAGCGCGACCTCAAGCGCGAGACCGCCCCGGCGCTACGACCGGTCCGGCAAGCGCTCGGCGAGCGGATCGGCCCGTGCCGCCCGCCGCCACCGAAACCCGTCGTGGTCCAAGCGCCCCCGAAGGCCCCGCCACCCGAGATCAGGACCGGCACCAAACCGACTGCGCAGCCCCCAGCCCCACCCCCGCCCCCCAAGGAAGCGGCTCCTTCGCCATGCGCGGCGACTGCACGGGACGCCTCACCATCGACCCGACATCCGGCTGGGACGGCGACCGCGTCCGACACATCGTCACCATCGATCCGCCGGCCAGCGAACGGGTCGCTCGGGTAACCTCCACCAACCCCGGATGCCGCAACTGCGCCCTGCGCAAGATCGGCCGCAGCACCTGGCGCGGCGATCTCTTCTACGGGTGCAGCGGTCGCGGCATCGTCCAGGTCTCCTACGCGGCCTATGACGCGAGCGGCCGCGTGATCTGCACCGGCAACGGCAGCGATCTCTGTCTCGGGCGGCGGCGTCGATAGGGCTCGACAGCGCGCTCGCCCGGCCGGGAAAGCACGTTGCAGACCGGCGGCAATGCCGATCGCTCGGCGGATCTCCGCGAGGCAAGCGCGGATCGGAGGCCGGAATGCCGCCGATCGTTCGTCCTTTACTGCCCGAACGTCAGTGTGCCCGCACACGTCCGTGCGAAAGCAGTCCGACCAGATAGCCGCCTCGGCCGACGAGTCGGAGCGCTGCGTCGAAGACGTGGTTTGGGTCTCGGCTCACCAGTGTGCGGGCCAGTCGGCCGCCGAGCGAGAGGAGAGTGCGCAGCGACCGGGCCGCCGCCTTCAGACGACGTGTCTTGTCGGGTGCCTCGAGCCGTCGCCAGACGAGTGCGTTGGAGACGCCCTGCCAGTAGACACGGCGGATGATCCAACCGCGGGTCAATCGGGCGGCCGGGATATGGTGTCGCACCCGGATGCTCGGATCGTAGTAGATCGCAAGGCCGCTCGCCCGAAGGCGCTTGCTCATCAGCAGCTCTTCGTTCGAGAGAAGGCTCGCACCTCGGCGGCCCAGCTCGGTGTCGAAGCCGCCGAGCCTTTCCAGGAGAGCTCGGGGGAAGACCATATTGGCCCCGCAGAAAGCGTTGTCGGTGATCCATCCGGGTGGATCCGACCGCTCGAGGATCGAGTAGTAACGACCGAGCGTATCATTCAACCAGGCCGGCCGATCCATGCCCCAGATCGGTGCCACGCGACCGCAGACGCAGCCGGGTGTCGGGAGGACTTGGTCGAAGGCCACAAGGATCTTCTCCAGCCAGTCGGGGGCCGCGACGGCGTCGTCGTCCAGGTAGGCGACGAACGGCGCGCGCGCGGTGCGCCAACCCAGATTGCGCGCATGACTGAGACCGAGCTCGGGCTCGAACAGATAGCGCAGGTTGGGTTGCTTCTCGGCGAGGTCCCGCACCAGATCGGCCGTTGCGTCGTTCGAGCGGTTGTCGACCGCCAGGATCTCGAACTGCTCCGGATCCAGGGTCTGGTGCCTCAAGCTGCGCAAGGCTTCAACGAGATACTCGACGCGATTGTGGGTGCACACCACCGCGCTGATCCGCAACGTCCCTTCGGACATGGCTCAGGCGGTTCCATCTGTATCGCGGAGCAAGCTGCGGCCCGATAGGGCCGAGGCGTTGCATCCACCGATGAGATCCACGACCGTTGGCGCGATGTCGAAGGAGGAGCGCTCGCCGTAGTTCCCCGGCGCGATCGAGGATGCGGCGAGATAGGCGATGCCATGCGGGCCGGTATGCCCGCCGGTACGCCGATAAGGAAGCGGTCCGATTGTTCCGTATCTCGGATGGATCAGCGCGGTGGCAGGCGAGCTCCAAACCACCGTCAAATCGGCATCGCTGCTGTCCAGTGCAAAGGGATCATCGACGGCAGGGCGTTCGAAGTGAGCGACTGCGGACTTGCCGGTGCGCGGGTCGATGCATTCGTCGAGCAAGCTCTCCAGGCGTTCGAGCGTCTCGGGGTATTCGTTCGGATCAACTCGACCCTCCCGTTCTCTGCCCCGGAGATTCACGCGAATGCGCCCGTCATAGAAGGACGGCAACGCGAAGGCATCCATCTGCGACCACCAGGCGGCATAGCGTGCGGTGGGTTGCCAGTTCAGCGGGCTCCGGAAGGGACCGAGAGGGGTGCCCGAGCCGGTCTTCGGCGGAAGTACGCGGCGCACCAGGCGTCGAAGACCACGACCGAAGCGTGCCGGGCGCATCTCCGGCGCGGGAAACCAGCTCCGGGCATTGTTCCAGCCTTCCTGTGCGTCCAGGTGCAGGACGGCATCCGGCGACCGGGTCCAGTCTGACGGGACCTGCAGCAGAGGCCGACCGAATGCATCCCGGAAGAGTACCTCCGGGAGCAAGGCCATGCTCTGCAGATCCGAGGTATTCGTCCCCATGCCGCCCATCGCGAACGCGAGCAGGTCGCAGCCCGAGCATGCCTCGGCCAGACGGGCGACGAATCGGTCGACCGCCCGGTGCACCTCCAGCAGGGCCTTTGCGGCTGCGGGGGCCGAGGGGTGGGCATGCAAAGGGTGATCCGGGTCGACCCCGTGCCAGAGGCCCTCGACGGCGGAGTGCAATTCGCCTGTGACCACGAAGAAGACGTCCGTGTCCGGGACGGACTCCAGCATCCACAGGGCTGCTGCCAACCTCCGGTCCACTGCCGCGGCGAGGGCCCGGCCCATCGATTCGCAGGTCGCCGCGCAGTAAGCGGGCGTGGCGTAGGTCCATTCGGCGGCGGGATAGGGGCCGAACCTCTCCTGAAACGAGCGCGCAAGCTCGGCGGGCTGCCCGTAGGGCTCGGTACCGGGATCGTGGGCGCCCCAGCCGACCACGCCGCGCATCTCGGTGGTCCGGCGTAGATCCACGTAGGGTGCGTCGAAAACCGTGACACGGGCGCCGAGGTGCTCCAAAAACGGCGTGAACCGTGCGCCTTCCTGCCATGCCTTGTAGGTCCCCGGATCGAGCTCGACGGCGGACCAGCGCCTCGCCGCCGCTGGCGAGAGACCCGACGCGAAGTGCTCCCAGGCTAGTCCGGTGCGCTGAGCCGGTCCGTGATCCAACCGAAAGCATGCGCTCCTAGCCCGCAGGGCGTCGAGCGCCGGCAATTCGCCACGCTCCATCAGTCGTTCGGCATAACGTATCTCCAACCCGTCGAGGCCGATGATGACCAGGCGGGGCTGCCGCACTGCGTCGGGTGCTGTCGATTGAGCCATGGTTCAAGGTCCTGTGCGACTGCGATAGGTTGGGAGTATAGGCCGAATGAATCGGGATAATATCGAACGAACCCGCCTCGCCGGACCTGTCCGAAGATGTCGCTGCTGTCGATCGGTCTATTCGCGCCGACGAATCACCCCGATCGGTCGGGTTGCTGTCTCGCAAGCAGCCGTTGTCTTGCGGCATCGGGCTTCATTGCTTTATTGTTGCCCCGGGATTTCATCACATTGATGCACCGTTCGGCCCGGTCACGAATCCGTCGCGCCCCGAGACCCCGGCAGTCATCGGCGATTCCACGTTGTTTGCATAAGACATTTGTCAGGGATCGGCGGCCGGTACCGAGATGAACGTCGTTCTCGAAATCACCGGCGGGCGGTCGAAGGTTGCTCATTTCGAGGATACGAGTGCTTGAAACCCGGGGATCCAATCGTGATATCGGGCGTACCGTCCGCGAAGCGAGTCTTGATGATCTCGCCGGTGCCCTCCCACCCGCCGACGGCCGGGAACCGATCTCGAATTACCGCACTCGGTCAGTGTATACGCAGCCTCGGCCACGATTTCTTTTTTGCTCACGTGCAGCGCGAAATCGGAGATCCCGGGGCGATGGCCGATTTCTGGGGGCCGGATCGTTTCCTGGCCCTCTCCTACGGGCAATCTCGACCGCTCATTCTCCGCCTACGTCGTAGATTCCTGAGGCTGCTCAACCGAGAAGCCGCGTTCCGCCGCGGTGTCGACGATTGGTACGACAACAGACTCGATGAACGGATCCGGACGATTGCGCGATCGCTCCGCCCCGATGTCGTCATCGTCGAGTATGTCTTCTTCTCAAAGGCACTGCGCTGTTTCCCCCGCCATGTCCTGCGGGTCATCGATACACACGATCTTTTCAGCAATCGGCATCGCGGTTTCCTCGATCACTTCGAGACCTACGGATCTTACTCGATGACGCCTCGGGAGGAGCGCAAGGGACTCGATCGTGCGGACTTGATCCTTGCGATTCAGGATCAGGAAGGCGAGCACTTCAGACAAATGACCAGACGCAAGGTCGTCACCGTCGGTCATCTGATCGCGGTCGAGCCGCCGGCGGCGCGGCCACCGGGTGCTCGCCTGTTGTTCATGGGTTCCGTCTGCAAGAGCAACACGGATGCGGTTGCCGTGCTCAGGGACCTCGTTCTGCCACGCGTTCGGGCGGAGATCCCCGACGCCGAGCTGATCCTCGCCGGTCCGATCGGGGAATTGGAAGATCAGGCTGCTGAAGGTGTCATTGCCCTCGGCAGGGTAGAGTCGCTCCCGTCTCTCTATGCAACAATCGACATCGTGGTCAATCCGGTTCGCGCGGGGACCGGCCTGAAAATCAAGAACATCGAAGCCCTGGCCTACGGCAAGCCCGTCGTCACCACAACCTTGGGTGCCGCCGGGCTTCAAGCAGGCGCCGGCCTGGTCGTCGCGGACGATGCGACCGAGTTTGCTGCTGCCGTGGTCGCAATCCTTCGCGACCCGTCGCGACATGCGGTATTGGCGGAGGGTGCCCTTCGATTCGCGCTCGACTGGAGTCGGAACCAGCGCGCGGCGCTTCGGAGCGTGCTGGACCAAGCGCCGGCCGAGAATGGAGCAAGGAGCGACCGGCCGCTCGAGACCGCGTTCCGGGGCCGCCCCTGGATGCGCCGCCGCATGCCTTGAAGTTGCGCGGGTGCGAAACCATCGCGCTTGCCGATCATGGGCATGCGTTCTATTGACTCGATACCTATGGCAGTCATGTCACTATGACCTCAACCGCATTGGCTCGTCGCGACCGCCCGCTCCTGATCATCGGCTTCGACGGAGCGGAGATCTCCTACCTCAACCAACGCATGGACGCCGGCGAGATGCCCTTTCTTGCGGCGCTTCGCGATCGCAGCGCGCGGTTCTTGCTCGACCACGGCCCTGCGCAGAGCGTCGGGCTGGCTTGGGAGCATTTCGCGCTGGGTCTGTCTCCCGAGGACGCCGATCGGTGGTCCGCAATCGAATTCGAGCCCGAGACGTACCGGGTCTGGCAGGAAGGTGCCCGCGGAGTGCCCTTCTTCGAAGCATTGGATGCCAAGGTCACGGTGTTCGATCCGCCCTATTTCAATCTCGGCCTTACCCCGAGCACGCGGGGTGTCGTCGGCTGGGGCTCGCATGATGCCGGGGTCGCATTCTGCGCCCGGCCGAACAGCCTGGGTCAGGCCTTCCACGAAAGGTTCGGCGACTATCCATCGACACACTGGATCTATTCGACACCGGCCTATTCCGCCGAGAAGTGTCGCCTGATGGGCAAGGCGTTGGCCGAGGGGCTGCGGGCGAGATTGGAAGCCGCCCGTTGGCTCATCGCCAGGGAGCCTGACAGCGACGTGTTCATGATCTGTTTCGGAGAGTTTCACGCGGCGATCGAGGGACTCTGGCACGGCGTCGATCCGCGGCACCCGATGCATGGTCACCCGTCCGCTCCGGTCGCTGCCGAGGCCCTTAAAGAGATCTGCAAGGCGGCTGACGCGGTGATCGGCGGTCTCGTCGAGGCCGTCGACGAGGCCGACGTGCTGGCGTTCTCGATCGGCGGAATGGGCACGAACTGCTCCGACGTCCAATCGATGGCCCTGCTTCCCGAGCTGTTGTATCGCCATTGGACAGGGTCGTCATTGCTGGAAACCCCGCAGACATGGCACGCCGACCCCGACGCAGTGCTCGACATCCCCGAGGAGGATGGCTGGGGAGGTGGCCGCCGCAACTGGTATCGCTGGTATCCCTCGCTGGCACCGCGATCGACGTCGTCGAGCCTGATGCGCCGAATTGGCCGAAAGCTTGTCCGGCCTCTGAAGGGCCGTCCCCCGAAATCCCCGCATCATCATCCTCCGCTGGATGCGGCTCGAGTTGTCGAGCCCCTGAGGTCCGAGGTCGAGTGGCTACCCGTCGTTCGTTACAGCGCCTACTGGCCAAAGATGAAGGCCTTCGCTCTGCCGACCTATTTCGACGGGCGAATCCGGATCAACCTGGCCGGTCGGGAAGGTGGGGGTCTGGTCGGATTGGAGGACTACGAGTCGACACGCGACGAGATCGCGGACGTGCTGCGGGACTGCCGTGATCCGCGCACGGGTGAGCCGGCGGTTGCTGCGATCAAGCGAAAAGAGATCAAGGATCCGCGAAAGCTCCACAGCAGCGACGCCGATATCGAGGTGGTGTGGGGCACCATTGCCACGGCCATCGAGCATCCGAGTCTCGGCCTCGTCGGCCCGGTACCCTTCCGGCGCACCGGCGGCCACACCGGACCGTACGGCTTCGCCTTCATCGCCTCGCAACAGGTCGAGTCCGGCGATCGCGGCGTGCGCTCCTCCTTCGACGTGACGCCGACGGTCTGCGAGCTGCTCAATCAGACCGTCCAGCGATCCTTTTCGGGGCGAAGCCTGCTGACATCTCGCGAATAATCAAGCCCGAGGATCATCTAGCCGAACCATCGGTCGTCGGATCTCCATGAGCCGAACACTGGTCGCGAGAAGGCCACCTTCGGCGGCAGGCCGAAGCGCTGAATCTCCAGCACGGCCATCCCGGCAATCTCGGCCAGGTGCTGCGCGCCGGGGTCTTCGTTCACATCGGTATCGGCAACGAAGAGCGGCCCGCCGCGCTCCGTCATCAGCGCGTTGAGGGCCGCGTGATTGCTTACGCCGGGCTGCAGACCGACGATGCTGTGGAAAGGACCGCTTCGGCGTCCCGCGCCGTGTCTGCCGGTCTTGACAACGCGTTGGAGAAGAGTCGAGAAGCCGCCCCTTGCGCCTTGCCGGACAGCGCGCAGGGTTCTAAGCCGGCAAGAACTCGTCCGCGAGGATCTGCTCGATCGTCCATGGGCAGTCGTCCGGGAAGGCAGCACCCATTCCCGTTTCGTTGATCGCAAGCGTAACCGCATCCGCCCAGATCGCCCCCTGCCACTCCGCATCAGCGCGTCTTGGCTTCAAGCTCGGCATTTGTTTGAGATGAAATGCCAGGGCCTTGCGCTGCTCCTTAATCGTTCGCCGCCAACTATTGCTTTGGCGCTCGGCCTGATACTGCCATTCGATGAGATGCGCAATCAGCACGGCCATGCGGCTCGCCAGCTCGCGTTGCTCGCTCTTGCCCACGTCTTCGATTTCCTCGGCGATGTGTTCTAGATCAAGCTGATCAAGCCGACCCGCGCGCATCAGGCGCGCTTGCTCGTTCGCCCAAGCAACAATGTCTGCGTCATAGCTGATGGTTGTCATCGCTCCCTCCACTCGAAAGCTGTAGTCCAGTATAGACGAGGCATCCATCCCGAACACAACCTCGGCGCCCGCAGCTATCGTACCGGATCGCGCCTGGTGAAGAGGTTCGGGGCAGGGTAATCCCGAGGCCACGGCCGGAAACGGGGGCGTGGTCTACTCCCGGACGCCCCGATCGCCTATCCTCCGCGCTTCGACATCGCAGAGATGCAGCGCGTGGACAGAAATCGATTCGACATCCAGTTCAGCGGAGACCTCGTCCCGGGGACCGATGCGCTCGCGGCGCGGCAACGGATTCAGCACGCCTTCAACCTCTCCGATGTCGCGGTCGGACAACTCTTCGGCGGCACGCCGGTGACGGTTCGGCGCGGTGTCGACAGCGCGACCGCGGCACGCTACCAGGCCGCCTTCCGCGATGCCGGCGCACTGGCCCGCATCGTTCCCGCCTCGACGGAGCAGGCGTCGCAGCCGCTGACCCTGGATCCCTTCGGATGGTCGGTTCGGGAACCGGCTCGGGCTCGGCCGAAGTCCGTGATCGACCGACTGTTTCACTATTTCGAGAAGACGTTGGCAGCCATTCTGCTGCTGTTGATCTCGGTGGTCGCCGTGATCGCCGTGATCGAGTTCTGTCTCGTGTTGTACAAGGACATCATGAGCCAAAATGGTCTGTTTCTCCTGGATCTCGGCGAGCTCTTCGAGGTCTTCGGCATGTTCTTGATCGTGCTGATCGCCATCGAGCTGATGGCGAGCGTT
The DNA here is from genome assembly GCF_001499735.1 of Thiocapsa sp. KS1. GTDB lineage: Bacteria > Pseudomonadota > Gammaproteobacteria > Chromatiales > Chromatiaceae > Thiocapsa. The sequence continues at coordinate 839,670 of NZ_LN848257.1, forward strand.
TACATGTACATGATGGACAAGTCCGTCCACGTCGAGATCATGCTCTTGATCGCCATCACGGCACTGACCCGCAAGGTCGTCGTCATGGACTTGGAGAGCAAGGGCGATCCGGCCATGTACATGTTCGGCCTGGCTGCACTCTTGGGCGCGCTGGTCGGAGGCTATTACCTCGTGAAGCGGCTCGCCGGACCCGGCGACGGCCATTGACCCTGCGCCGCCTGCGAGCAGCACGCCGGGTCGGGCCTTCTAGCCGCCGCGCGGAATGCGATCCTTGTTGATCTCCAACCACTTGCGGAACGACTTCAACGCGGGATTGAGTGCGCGGGCGACCGCCGGATCGCGTGCGCCGCAGAAGTCGTCCTCGAAGTCGCGCTTGAATTGGAACATATTTCCCAGGTCCTCCGCTCCGGGGAAACCCAAGCCGCGGTAGACCTCCGGCGGGATGGCGCGATAGCTGACCTCCTCGCCGAGTGCGTCGGCGAGTGCCGCGGCCATCTGCTCGCCGGTCAGATGCTCGCCTGCGATACCGACCGTCCGGCCGATATAGGTTTCACCCTGCTTGAAGATCCCGTAGGCACAGCGACCGATGTCGTCGGCCGCGATCCCCGGCAGCTTCTTGTCGTCCATCGGGAGCGTAAAGACGAGACGACCGTCGCTCTCGCGCCGCGGACCCATCCCGAAGTGGATCAGGTTGTCCCAGTAAAAGGACGTCAGCAGGAAGGTCGTCGGCACGCCCAGCTCGGTAAAGATGCGGTTGGATTCACCCTTGGCATCGAAGTGCGGGACCTTGTAGTGCTCCATGAGGGTCGGCATCCGCTCGTCCTCGAGCGGTACCCAGAGGCGCGTGTCCTCGAGGGTTGACCAGATGGCGTGGCGCAGACCGACGGCCTTTGCCGCGGTCGCCATGTTCAGGGCCTCTTTCTTTTCCCGATCGGGCGAGAAATGTTCCCAGAAGAAGGTGACGAAGTAGGCCCCGTAGGCCCCGTCCAAGGCCCGGCGCAGACTGGTCTCGTCGTCGACATCGGCCGCGACGACCTCCGCCCCCCTCTCGGCGAGCGCCTTGGCCTTGTCGGAGTCGACATCGCGCGTCACGGCACGCACGGCAAAACCACCGTCCGGGTCGTCGAGTATCGCGCGTGCCAAACCGCCGCCCTGTGCGCCGGTCGCGCCGAAGACGGCAATGATCTTTCGATTGCTCATGGATGATGACCTCCCAAGGAAACCAGTGAAGCCGATCGGGCTCGGGCATGCCGAGCTCGGTTGTTTCGCGGCCCGGCGAGTATACTGCGCCGCGCCGGCACCTCGCCGGACCCGCATCCTCCCACTCAGACATCGGTGCCCCGCCTTGCCCAGTCCGACCAAAACCCGCGACACCGAGCGATCCGCTCGCCCCGTCACCCCGATCCGCCGTTGCCGGCTCGGTGACGTTCCGAGTGAAGACCTTTGACCGCGCAATCCAGGATGCAGGCCCGACGGATCGGGATCGGCGTGGTCTTCGCCTGCCTCCTACTCCTCCTCTTGCTGCTTGCGTTGGGGCTCTATGCGCATCCCACAAGCGACGATTTCGACTATGCCTATGTCGCGCGCGAGCAGGGCATCCTCGGCGGGGTGATTCATTTCTATCAGAACTGGAGCGGCCGTTATGCGAGTGCCGCCATCACGCTCGCGTTCGGCCGATGGGTGGATCTCGCGCAGTCCTATTGGATGGTCACGGCAGCGAGCCTCTTGACCCTCTATGCGGCCTTTCTCTATTCATTTCGCGCGCTCTGCCGACTGCTCGGGATCGGTCGTCCGCTCGTGCTCGGCCATCTGGCGTTCCTGTTCTATCTGCTGTTCATCCCGAGGCTCGACACCGCCTTCTATTGGCTTGCCGGAGCCGCGACCTATCAGCCGGGCAACGCCTTGTTTCTGGTCTTCGTCGGTGTCTGGGCCGATTATTTCGGCGGTCCCGCGACACCGACGCGTGATCTGCTTTTCGGTCTCATGTTGGCCGCCGTCGCGGCGTTGATCGCGGGCATGAACGAGACGATCATGCTGGTGACGGTCGGGTTGTCGGCGCTGATGGCGCTGATCGTGGTGCGCCTGCGAGGACCGCGGATCGGGGTCTGGCTGCCGCCGTTGATCGTCATCCTGGTCTTGGGCGCGATCGCCGCATTCGCCCCGGGGCACGATGTGCGCTTGGGGATCATCGGCGAGGTCGGGAACGAATCGCTCGGGCGCAGCCTGCTGATCTCGGTCTTCCATGCCCTGGTGACCGCGCTGAAGCTGGTCTTGTTTGCCCTGATTTTTCTTCAGATCGGGTTCGTTCGTACGCTCCTTGCCGAGGGCCTCGCCCGCTTCGACGGCATCATCGGGCGTCTGTCCACGACGGAGCGGATCCTGCTCCCGCTTGCCTTCATCGGGCTTCTGGTCTTGTTGTTCTTCCCGGCAGCCTGGGCGAAAGGCGCGGAGGCACCCGGACGGGTGCAGAGCGTCAGTGTGTTGCTGGGCACACTGGTCTTGATCCCGACGATGGCGGCACTGCAACGGGCGTTCGGCGATCGCCTGTCTCCGAGCCGAGCGTCGATCCGCCGCCTCATCTCCGCGGTCAGCCTGATCGCACTGCTCGCGGTCTCGAATGTGCCGAAGCTCGCGCACGACATCCCGCACATTCGGGCCTTTCATGCGGAGAAGCTGGCTCGCTATGCGATGATCCGCGAGGCGCAGGCGCGCGAGCTCACGGCGCTGGGACTGCCTCCGCTTCGCACCCGCATGAAGGTGCTCTATTCGAAGGATCTGAAACCCTACGAGCGCCGCGAGGAGAACCGCCTCTTCGGCGCCTATTTCGGATGGCATCATCCGATTTGGGCCGAGGGCCCGCCACCATAGGCGCCTGGCGAGGATCCGAACACTGGTCTCATGGGCTGGCAGGCTTTGTTGATTGGACCGGCCGTAGGGTGGACGAGCGAGAGCGAAGTCCACCGAGTCTTGCGCCGGCGCCGGTGGACTGCGCTGCGCTTGTCCACCCTACAGCGCTTGTCGACCCTGCGCGCCGAGCTTCTCCACCCTACCCCTGGCACACACAGGACTGATCCGATGCTGAGCTGGACCGACCGCGTTCCCCTTTACCTCTTCCTGGTCGCCGCCCTGACCCTGGGGCTGTCGCCGTTCCTGCCCGAGCCGCATCTGTGGGAAAAGCTGAAGATGCTGGCCGACGGGACACTGGCGAAGCCGATCGACATCTTCGACCTGGTGCTGCATGCAACCCCGTGGGTCCTGCTCATCCTGAAGCTGTGGCGTCTCCTGACTCGGCGACACGACGCGGCTCCTCGCTGAGGCGAGGCCAGGCGCGAAAAACCTCGACGAAGATCCGCTGCGACTCCTCGCCGATCCCCGGCATGCCGGACTCCCGAGGCCCGGCACAGTTGAGGACCCGGACGTGGTTCGCGATCAGCCAATCGACGATCGCCGGGACATCGATCGGCTCCGCGAGGTCGCGCACAAGCAGCGGCTTGCCGAGTCGACGCGCCAGCTCCGCGGTCAGGCGCGTGCCGCCGGTCATAGGACCGCGGTGCAGGATCAGGGTCGCATCGCTGTCGCGCACGTTCCACTCGGTTCGCTCGTCGTAGTCCGCACTCGGAGTCTCATGCAGCGCATAGCGGTCCGGGATGGGACCGTCCTCGGCGCGACGTCCGAGCGGGCACCAGCCGCCGATCGGCAGACCGAGTGCATTCGCAGCGTCCAACGACGCACGATCGACCCCGGTCTGACCTCCCGAGATCACCCGGACGCCCGCCGCAGGCACGCTCGGACCACGCCCCTCGACGGTCCTGCGTGCCGCCAAGCGGTCCGCATCCCGCCGGGCGAAGTAGAGATCCTCCTCGGCCTTTTCCTTGAGCTTGAGCGTGTCGACGAATCCGGTCATGGGCTGGACTCCGGTCGGTTCGCAATCAGAACGGCGCGCACGGGCGCCGGGTGTCCCTCGATGGTGCGGCTCGGATCGGCCGGATCCAGATGATCGGGCAACGACCGGAAGCGCATCCAGTCGGTCGAGCGCTGCTCCTGCGGGCCGGTACGGGTGACGTCGACGACACGGATCCCGGTGAACCCGCAGCGACCGAGCCAGACCGCGAGCGCATCGACGCTCGGGATGAACCAGACATTGCGCATCGCGGCATAGCGTCCCGGGGGTACCAGCAGGTCCTTGCCCTCGCCGTCCAGCACCAGGGTTTCCAGGACCAGCTCGCCCCCCGGGCGCAGCAGCCGCAGCAGGTCCATCAGGTGATCGATCGGCGAGCGCCTGTGATAGAGCACGCCCATCGAGAAGACCGTATCGAAGCCGGTGAGATCCCGCGGAAGGTCCTCGATGCCGAGCGGCAGCACCGCCAGATCATCGCGCACCAGATAGCGGTTGATCGCCATCCACTGGAGCACGAACAGGAGCGTCGGATCGATCCCCAGCACCAACCGGGCCCCGGCTCCGAGCATACGCCAGCCGTGATAGCCGTTGCCGCAACCCACATCGAGCACCAGACGATCGGCGAGCGGCGCGATGGCGCCGGCCACGCGTTCCCACTTGAGATCCGAGCGCCACTCGGTGTCGATGTGCACGTCCTGGATGCAGAAGGGGCCTTTGCGCCAAGGGTGCAGGGCCATCAGCGCATCGCTCAGAGACCGCCCGAGATCGGCATCGAGCGGCCAGGTGCCTTCGATCCCGACACAGGGGCCATCCAGTCGAGATCGACCGCTCGGCAGATCCGGCAACCGCGCCAACGCAGCCTCCCATTTCTGCAGATCCCCGTGGGCCTGCACGCCGAGTCGACGCGCGGTGCCTTCGGCCAACGCCTCGCGCCAGAGGCCCAAATCGGTCCGCCCGAGCCGATCGAGAAAGGGCTCGAACGGCGTCAGGTCCATGCGACCCAGGCCACGAAGTTGAGATTCTGGAACCAGCGTGAATAGCCGGCGAAACCGGCATCGCGGAGTCGCCGCTCATGGGTCTCGACGGTTTCCGGGACGAGCACACGCTCGAGTGCGGCACGCTTGCGGCTGATCGCCAGCTCGCTGTAGCCGTTCGCACGCTTGAAGTCCTCGTGGAGTGTGCGCATCAAGCGCCCGCCCTGCGCGTCGGGGATCTCGACCTTCTCGGCCAGCACCAGCATCCCGCCCGGGACCAAACCGGCACGCAGACGGGCCATCAGAGCGTCCCGCCGCGCGGGCGGGATGAACTGGAGCGTCAGATTCAAGACGACCAATCCGGCACCGCTCACCTCGACCGCTTCTAGATCGGCGCAGAGCGGCATGAGTCGCTCGATCCCCGGGACACCGGCGAGCCGCGCACCCATGCCCTCGATCATCGCCTCCGAGGCATCGACGGCGATCACGGCCACATCCGACGGCGTTTGCAGCAGCAGCTCGCGCGTCACCGCACCCAGTGAGCAGCCCAGGTCGTAGCACTTGGTCCCCGGCCGCACCGCCCTTCGCGCAATGAGTCCGGTGAGACCGACCAGCTCGGCATAGCCGGGCACGGAACGACGCACCATGTCCGGGAAGACCCGGGCGACATCGGCATCGAACTCGAACGGCTTCACCGGCACGCTCGGCCGGTCGAAAAGGTCATCGGGGTCGTTCATCGTCACATTTCGCATCCTCGATCACGGTCCTGATGGGCTTGCAGCAACGCGGAAGGCAAGGCAGAGTCACGTCATGAAACCGCCATCCTCGACTCCTGCGCGGTTGCTAGAATACTCGCCCCGCCCACACCACTGCCGACCTGCCGTCAAAGGGAACGCAACATGCTGAACAAGAACGAGATCCAGCAAGCCATCGACGAAGACTCCGATTTCCTGCAGGACGTCGACCCGGGGCAGGACGTCGACCCGGCCCCGGCCATCGCCTCGAGCATCCCGGACGAGATCGACCTCGGCGACCCCTCGCTCTATCTGAATCGTGAGCTGACCTGGCTTGCGTTCAACCGCCGCGTCCTGCACGAAGCGGACGACAGCCGCACCCCGCTGCTCGAGCGGGTGAAGTTCCTGGCGATCGTCAGCAACAACCTCGATGAATTCTTCATGAAGCGCATCGGCGGTCTCAAGCAGCAGATCGCCGCCGGCGTGCATTCCCCGAGCGTGGACGGCCGCACCCCCTTGCAGCAGCTCAAGGAATGCCAGGCTGCAGTCCGCGAGTTTCAGACCGAGATGCAGCGCATCGACAGCATCTTGATGCAGGAGCTCGCGCAGCACGACATCCGCATCGCCCTCTACGACGATCTGCCGGCGGATGCGCGCGAGCGGCTGCGCGAGTATTTCCGCGCCAACATCTTCCCGATGCTCACCCCTTTGGCGATGGATCCGGCGCATCCCTTCCCCTTCATCTCCAACCTGACCCTGAACCTGCTCGTCACCCTGCGCTTCCCGGGCGGCAGCGAGGTTTACATGGCCCGCGTGAAGGTGCCGGTCAGTAAGGACGTGTCGCGGCGCCTGATCCCGGTCGACGGCGGGACCACCTTCGTGACCCTCGAAGACCTGATGGTCAAGAACCTGGACATGCTCTTTCCGGGGATGGAGATCGACTCCTGCGCGCTCTTCCGGATCACCCGCAACGCCATCGTCGAGCCGGATGCCGAGGCCGCGAATGATTTGCTCGAGATGATCGAAACCGAGCTGCGCGAGCGCCACTTTGCGCCCATCGTGCGTCTGGAGGTGCAGCCCGGGATGGAACGGACCCATCGCGGCATGCTCGCCGCCGAGCTGGGCCTGAACGAGGACGAGGACGTCTTCGAGGTCGAGGGCATGATGGCCCTGCGCGATCTCTTCGAGATCGCCGCCATCGAAAAGCCCGAGCTTCACGACAAGACCCACCGCGCGGTCGATCACCCGTTGCTCGCCAACGACCGGCGCAACATCTTCCACATCATCCGCGAGAACGGTCCGATCCTGCTCCAGCACCCGTATCAGGCCTTCAGCACCTCGGTCGAGCGTTTCCTGCGCACCGCTGCCGAAGACCCCAAGGTGCTCGCCATCAAGATGACGCTCTATCGCACCTCGGCTGGCCCGATCCTCGATTCGCTCATGCAGGCCGCACGCAACGGCAAGCAGGTCGCGGTGCTGGTCGAGCTCAAGGCCCGCTTCGACGAGGCCGCCAACATCGTCTGGGCACGGCGCCTGGAGGCCGAGGGCATCCATGTCAACTACGGCGTCATGGGCCTGAAGACCCACAGCAAGCTCATCTTCATCGTGCGGCGCGACTACTCGCAACTGCGGCGCTACTACCACATCGGCACCGGCAACTATCATTCGGGCACGGCCAAGCTCTATACGGACCTGGGCATGCTCGGCTGCGACGAGGATATCGGCCAGGACCTCACCGAGCTTTTTAATTATCTCACCGGCTATTCGCCGCCCCCGAGCTATCGCAAAATCCTCGCCGCGCCCTATACGCTCAAGCGCGGGATCATCGAGAAGATCAACCGCGAGATCGAGCATCACAAGCGCCAAGGCGGCGGACTCATCCAGATGAAGATGAATGCACTGGAAGACGCCGAGATCACGCGCGCGCTCTACAAGGCCAGCCGCGCCGGCGTGAAGGTCGATCTCATCATCCGCGACACCTGTCGGTTCCGACCCGGATTGCCGGGCGTCAGCGAGACCGGCCGCGTCGTCAGCATCGTCGGGCGCTTCCTCGAGCACGGCCGGATCATCTACTTCAGAAACGGCGGCGCGGAAGAGTACTACATCGGCTCGGCCGACATGATGGGGCGCAATCTGGACAGCCGTGTCGAGGTCCACGCACCGGTCGAGAACCCGGAGCTACGCCAAGAGCTGCGGCTCATCCTGGACGTGCAGTTCGCCGACACCCGCTCGGCCTGGGACATGGATTCGGACGGCAACTACACCCAACGCACCCCGGAAGACGAAAACGCCAAGGGTGCTCAGGAGACCCTGATCGGTGTCGCCGAGAAACGTCTCGCCGCGGCGGCCAAGCACAAGGAGAAGAAGGTGCGCTCCAAGCTCTTAAGCCACTTTCAGTGGCGGTTGCGGGATAAAAATCTGAAATAGCCGCATGCGAGCCCCCGACCGCCGCGCCCTTAAGCTCACCGGGATCAGGGTGGTGGGCATCCCGAGCCGAGTGGGCTTCCGACTGATGCTCACTTGCGGATCCCGGCGCGGTTGGTCTAACCTTTTCCGCTCCGCACCCGTCGGTCGGGGCATGACCCAACCGATGCCACCCTCTCAACGCCCCGAAGACGCGCTATGGACATCGGCCCGATCGTCGTCTTCGCCGGCTCCTACTTCCCGGCCTGGATCCCCAGCATCCTGCTTGGCATCGTCGTGGCCGCGATCACTTACGGCCTGCTCCTGAAGGTCGGTCTGGCGCAGTCGATACCGCTACCCGGTCTGTTCTACACGCTCCTGAGCGGCCTTGCGGCCATGGGCCTCTGGGCCTTCCTGTTCTCCCGGACCCTGGCCTGACATGAACGAGCAGGCCGCGGCCGCCGACCCCGATGGCGCCGCCTCGGCAGCGCTATCCGCGTCCACCCCGGTTGGCGATAGCCCTGCACCGCATCGCCCCGGCCTGCCGCCGAGCGGTGCCCGATCCATGCGTTTTTTGGCCGATCGCGGCCCGCGGCTACGCAGCGTCCTGGGTCGCCTGCTGTTCGTCGCAGTCGCGGTCGCGACCCTCATCCTCGGCTACCGTCTAGCCGCGAACCTGACGCTGTCTCCCCGCACCACCGATGCCGAGATCGACGCCGATATCGTTCGTGTCTCAGCGCCCGTGGCCGGTCGCCTGATGGAGTTGGCGGTCGCCGAGAACCAATCGGTCGCGGCCGGAGAGCTGCTGTTTCGCATCGATCCCGAGACCTATCGACTGCAGCTGGAATTGGCCCAGGCCGAGCTCGCGGTGGCCGAAGGCAGCCTCGCCGATCAACGGCGCCTGCGTGAGTCGGAGCGCGCCAATGCCGTCGTGGCGCAGGACGAGGTGAGTCGCGCCCAAACCAATCTGGATCTGGCGACGCGCTCGCTGGAGCGGCTCCAGCCGATGGAGGCGGCCGGCTATGTGTCCCGGCAGACCCTCGACGAGGCGCGCACGGCGGTGAGCGACGCCGCCGTCTCGCTACGTCAGGCACTGGGTGCCGCTGCGGCGGCCCGCAACGAGGTCCAGACCACACTGGCACTGGAAGCGCAGGTCCGGGCCAACCAGACCCTGGTGGCCATCGCCCGACGCGCCCTCGAGCAGACCGAGGTCCTGGCGCCGGTCGCCGGCAAGGTGGTCGGGCTGAAGATCGCCGAGGGCGAGAACCTGGTGCCGGGCGCTACCCTGTTTACCCTCATCGACAGCGCGAGCTGGGTCGCCAACGGTCTTTTCCCCGAGACCGTGCTGGCCGGCATCCAGGTGGGCGACAGCGCCGACGTCTTCGTCATGATCGACCAGCGTGTCCGCATCGCGGGTACGGTCGACGGCATCGGCTGGGGTGTGGTCTCCGATGACGAGATCGCGGCCTTCGGTGGTCTGCCCTATGTGGCGCGCACGCTGAACTGGGTGCAGGTCGCGGCCCGCTTTCCGGTGCGCATTCGGCTGCACGCGCCGCCGGAGCCCTTGATGCGCATCGGCGCCTCGGCGGTCGTAATCCTGCATGCGCAGCAACGCGCCGACTGAGCTGCGGCTCGGCCGCACGGCGCCTCACGGCGGCAGCGCGGCATCGGCGTTGCTCGGACGGGAGCTGGCGCCTTTTCCCGGTCGCCTGGGCCGGGCCCTGCGCATCACCCTGCTCTGTGTCGTGACGGTTATCGTCTGCATGGCCTTCCACGTCCAAGAGGCCGCGCTGGCCGCTTACCTGATTTTCTTCGTCAGTAAGGACGATGCCGGCTCCAGCGCCATTGAAGGCTTCGCGCTGATCATCGTCGCGATCCTCGCCGTCGCGCTCGCGTTTGTCGTCACCGCCACCACGGCCGGAGATCCGCTGGTGCGGGTTCTCGGCATGGCCTTCTTGGTCTACGGCGGCATGTTCCTGTCCAAGACCTCCAAATCGGGACCCCTGGCCAGTTCACTGGCGATGGTTCTGGCGATGGCGCTGACGGCCCCGGATCTGGTCGGCTATCCGGAACTGATCACCCATGCCTTTCTGTGGATGATCCCGATGGTGGTGGTACCGATGGGCCTGCTGATCCTGCTCAATCTGCTGGCTGGACGCGACCCCGTTCGACTCTACCGCGAAACCCTGCGGCGGCGGTTCGCATCGGCGGCTGCCCTGCTCGAATCGCCGGGATCGTCCAGCCGTCAAGCGCTGCTCGCGGCCATGCGCGCCGGGGATACCGATACCGCGACCTTCAACAAGATGGCGCGGCTGCTGCACCGACTGCCGGAGTCGGCGCTGGCCGGCCTGGAGGCACTCGAACGGCTGTCCATGCGGTTGCTGACCGCGTTGGCCGCCGTCCCCGTCGGCGCCTTG
>NZ_LN848257.1:850195-852669 GCF_001499735.1 Thiocapsa sp. KS1
CACGGTGATCGCGGTGCGGCGCTGCCGGCGGCGGATCTCCCGCTGGTCGCCGCACCGGCCGCCGACCGGATCGCCGACGCGGCCGGACAGGAAGTCGACCGGGTAATCACCGCGCTTGCCGGGGTTGCCGCCGGCGACCCCGCGGCTATCGCGCGCAGTCGCGGTGAGACCCCGCCGCCGACCCGCGAGTCGTTCTTCGTCGCCGACGCCTTCAGCAATCCGGAGCACGCCCGCTTCGCACTCAAGACAACGCTGGCGGTGATGTTGTGTTATCTGTTCTATGTCGGCTTTGATTGGCCCGGCATCCACACCTGTGTCATCACCTGTTTCTATGTGGCACTGAGCTCGGTCGCCGAGACGCTGCACAAGCTCACGCTGCGCCTCATCGGCTGTTTCATCGGCGCGGTGCTCAGCTACGCGGTCATCATTTTCGGCTTTCCGCACATGCACTCGGTCGGCGATCTGGCCCTGGTCATTGCGCCCCTGTCCTTCTTCGCTGCCTGGATCGCCACCGGCAGCGAGCGTCTGTCCTACATCGGGCTTCAAATCGCACTCTGCTTCTTTCTTGCGACCCTGCACGGCTTTGGTCCGTCATTCGATCTGACCATCGCCAGGGACCGGATCATCGGGGTCGTCATCGGCAATCTCGCCATCGCCGTCTTGTTCGTTTCGCTCTGGCCGGTCAGTGCCGAAGGCAAGGTCCGTGCGCATTTCCGCGCCGCGCTCGAGCGCGTCCGCGACCTGCTCGGCGCGTCTGCGGGCCGCGCCGCCATCGCCCGCGTCGGCGATCGGTTCAACACCGAATTGAGTGCTGCTGATTCGACCCTGGACCTGTTGAGCTTCGAGCCGCGGCGGATCCGGCCGCGACCCGAACGACAGGCCGCCGCGCGTAGACTCTTGGCGCTGTGCGAGTCACTCTATCTGACCGCGGCCATGCTGGCACAGCAGCGGGTGGTCGACGACGCCACGCCGGCCCTGTCGGACGCGGTCGCGGACGAGCTACGGCGTTGCGATCAGGCCCGCGCCGACATCCTGACCGACTTTCTCGACTGGATGCGGGTGACCGGGACAGACGCGCGCGCAGCGTCATCGAGCGATGACCAACCCTGCCCGCATGCTGCGCTCCGATCGCACCCGCAGTCCGGCAGCGCCGCGGCGCCCTTCCCCGACCGGAGCAGCCTCCCGGATTGCCCCGCGTCTGACCTGACTCACCTGCTCGACGAACGGGAGCGACTCTATCGCGCATTCGATGCGCTGCTCGCCGATCTGTTCGCGGAGGCGCGCCATGCACGCTGACCGAACGGCTGGCATCGCAGCCGGCCTGCTGCTGACCCTTGCCCTGCTGGCCGGCTGCGAGAGCACGCTGCCGGTGGCCGGACCGACGGCACCGGAGCAGCCCTGGCTCCTGCCGGACGCCGTGCGGGCCGATGTCAAGACCGCGTTGGCAGGGACCGGCGAGCAGGCGATACCTGACACGGCCGCCGCCGGGATCCGCGTGGACCCCAACCGCGACTACGCACTTAGCGAGCTGATCGACATCGCGCAGCGGCACAACCCGGCGACCCGCGTGGCCTGGGAGGAGGCCCACCAGGCGGCGCTGGCCACCGGGACCGCGCGCAGCACCTTGCTGCCGCGGCTGGCCGCCAGTGTCGTCGGCGGCTATCAGCGGCTGTCGACACCGGTGACCCTGCCGTTGGTCGGCACCAGGACGCTGACGACCGACGTGCAGGACATCATCCCGATCCTGACCGTGGAATGGCTGTTGTTCGACTTCGGCGAACGCGCGGCCGCGGTCGAGGTCAGTCGCCATCTGGCAACCGTCGCCAATGTGCAGTTCAACCAGATGCACCAGCAAATCGTCTTCGACGTCAGTCGGGCGTTTCACGCCGGTACGGCGGCCGCGCACAAAGAGGCCGCTGCCATCCGCGCGCTCGCCGCCGCCCGGCACATCCTGGCCGCCGCCGAGACCCGCGAGCGCCAGGGCCTCGACACCCGAATCGAGATCGCCCAGGCGCGGTTGCAGTTGGCCCAGACCGACCTATCGCTGGTGCAGGCGCAGGGTGAGGCCGCCACCGCGCGCGTGGCGCTGAATGCCGCGCTGGGCCTGCCCTACAGCACTCGAATCCGGCTGCGCGATCCCGGCGAGCGCCTGCCCGCAGCCTCCATCGACAGTCTGGATCAGGTGATCGAGCGCGCACTGGCGGAACGTCCGGACATCATCGCCGGCGTGGCGCAACTGCGGGCGGCCGAAGCCGGCGAACGTGTAGCTGCCGCCGGTTACTGGCCCAAAGTCGGGCTCATCGGCGCCCTGTCGACCAATGAGAACCAATTCAGCTTCAACGGCGGCAGCACCTTCGGCACACCGGTGCAGCAAACCGGCGTGCTGTTGGGCGTGACCCTGCCCCTGTATCAAGGCGGTCTGCGCGACAGCACCCTGAGCCGTGCACGCTCGCGCGTCACGGCGGCTCGAGCCG
>NZ_LN848257.1:852769-854252 GCF_001499735.1 Thiocapsa sp. KS1
GGCCCTGCGCACCAGCCTGGCCGCGCATCAGGCCGCCGACGCGCTGGTTGCCGCGGCTGCCGTCACGGCAACGGCCGCAAGCAAAGGACTCGACCTGGGACTCGGCAACCTGACTGCGGCAATCGCCGCGGAAAAGGATCTGCTGAAAGCCGAGGAAGCGCGCGCCGACACCCGCCGCGACGCCTTCGACGCCGCCGCTTCTCTGGCTTTCGTCACCGCAGTGCTGACCGCGGAGACACCGCCGCAGACGCGATCGACCCTGTAGGTTGCCCCCGGCGCCTGAGCGCGCGGGCGGTCAGAAGCTCGTCACCTCCAACGAATAGGTCTGTGTCGGGACGGTGAAGGTGTAAGACTTCTCTTCTTCCGTGGCATGGGTGATCTGGTGCTTCTTCTCGTACTCCGAGACCAGCTTGGCCGCAACGACCTTGTTCACGCCGAGCTCGGCACCCCACTTGTTCATGAGCTCGTCGACCGCTCCGTTGGTCGACTTCGCCTTGAAGCTCACCTCGCGGCCGGCCTGCTTGAGGGTCACGTTGATGACCTTGTGGCTTTTGCCGACAACATAGGACTTGCCGCCGGGGACGACATCGATCGGCGCAAGCTGAATGACCTCGTCGAGAATCCGGATCTGCGCGGTGCCGATCCGGCGTGCCCGCGCCTCGACGACCGGGTCCGGGACGGAGAAGGACACGGGCTTGTCGAAATAGGCGCCGACCTTCGGCTCGGCAATCAGGTCCTTCTGCCCCGTCACGTCGCGCACGGCCAAGCCGAACTCACCCTCGAGCACCTGGCCGTTGTAGCCAACCGCCTTGAAGACGATCACCTTGCTCTTGATCGGATTGCCCGCCATCGCCTGGGCTGCCGCCTGCTGGATCGGTGCCCGCAGCCCCTTGGGCACGTTCTTCGATGCCTCCGCTTGCGCGTTCGCCGCATCGATCTCGGCCTTCTTCGCCGTAGCCTCTTTCGTGGCGGCGTCGGCCTTCGCGGCGCGTTGGGCCTCGGCCTCGATCGCCTTGCCCTCGACCTCGGCCGCCGCCTTGTAGACACCGAGCGCCTCTTCGCGCGCCTGGCGGTCGAGATCCACACCGTACTTCGCCTGGATCTCGCGGGCGCGATTGGCCGCCTCGGCAATGCTCACGCTGTTGTCGGAGAGTTTTTTGAGCAGGTCGGCAACCTCCTGCCGACCCGACATGTCACGGAAAATGTTTGGCGTGCCGAGCAGTTGGAGCGCCGCGGTCAGCCCCATCGGGTCCGGCGCCGCAGACGGCGCCACGACGTTTACGAGCGACTGCGGGAACGGGGTCGGTGTCGGGTTGACGGGCTGCGGCGTAGGACTGATCGGCGTTGCCGGCTCGATGCCGGGTGCCTCGAACGGGATCGGGTGCTCCTCCCACTTCCAGAAGCGCGTGTTGTCGATCTCCTCGGAGACGTTGCAGTGTCCGAGCTTCCCTTCAGCGAACACGCCGCGGGTCGGCAGGCTGAT
>NZ_LN848257.1:854352-875402 GCF_001499735.1 Thiocapsa sp. KS1
GATTGCGACCACGAGACTGTCGTCGACGCCGGCCGGCGCGGTTGCGAGCGGATAGGCCACGTACTCGCCGAAGGTCTCGAGCGGCGTCGGCTCGACGTGGTCGGCTGCCGTGCCGCCGCCATCCCATGCCTCGCCCTCCAGCGCGATCGCGATGGCGTTCGGATCGGCCGTCAGTCGAATGATGCGGTTGTAGTAGCCGCTGTGCAGATTCGCGTGATCGATCAGGCGGCGGGTCAGCGCAAACTCATCCGGCGTGAGTGTCTTCTCGGGCGCGCGGTGCGCCGGCGGAAGCGCTGCGGGCTTCGGCATCGGTCGGCGGATCCAGGTCACCGTCTGCGAGCTGCCGTTCAGGGGGAACCAGTAGTTGACGTCGGTCATGTCGATCAGTGCGATCCGGCCGTTGCCGTGGAACGCGTTGATGCACAGACCACTCATGCGCCATTCGTCGTTGTCGTGCAGCACGAACTCGAAGCCGGCGAGCATCTTCCATTTCACCGGAACGTCGGGCTTCGCAATGAACCATCCCCACTCGTTGTTGTAGTTCAGCCGATCCCCGACATTCACGTCGTCCGACTGTGCGCCCTTCTCCCAGGCCCGCACGAGCGGGCGGTTCACGATCGTGCCGTCGACAAGGATGAGGTTGATCATGACCAATTCGTCGGTGTCGTCGGTATCCCCGCCGGCCGTGCGCAGCCCGAACTCGAACAGCGACAGGTCGATGTCGCCCTCCCATGGCGGCTCCGTCCAGGCGTCGCTGGCGGCCAGACCCTGAACACCCATCCAGCGGCGCAGGCCCTCTTGCCGTTGGAGCAGATCGAACCCGCCCGCGAGCGCGCGATCGAGCAGGTTGGGCTCGATCGCCATGCGATGGGCGATGAGCGTGTCGGCGTCGAACAGTGCCACCGGCGTCGGCGTCTTCATCAGAACAGCGGGGCGACGGCGGATCCATTCGGTGGTGACCCGGTAGTGCCGCAGCACCTCATGGTAGAGGATCGTGAGCGTGTGACTATGGTTGTAGTTCGTGAAGGTTCGGGTCTGGATGCTCTGCTTCTCCTCCTGGCGTGCTTGGATCACGACGGTGGAGGTCAGCGCCCGACGCGCCGAGCTGGCCTGTTGAAAGCTGTCGCTGAGGCGCTGGGTCATATCGGCCGCAAGGTCGCGACTGCCTTGGCTCGTCGCGGTCGAGCCGCCGAAGCTCCAGGTATTGCCCACTGCTGCCCCGACGCCGACCACGCCGAGATTCGCACCGCCCGTCGCACCCGAGGCGCCTGCAGCACCGCCCATAAAGGACGAGCCGCGCTGTAGCTCGCTCAGACCCGCGCGGACGGTCTCGGCAATCGTGCGGTCGCGATGGGTTTGGTGCAGCAAGGATTCATCGAGTTGCGTCGACTCGTCGCGCCGTGTCTCCGAATCCCAGGACCAGTCGATCACCGCGAGCTTCGTGGTCTCGCCCGGCGCGAGCGGCAGACTGTAGAGGATCTCCCCGAGGGAGTGCCCGAGTGCGGACCAGCTCACCTTGTAGTCGTCCACGTATGCGGCCTTGAACCGTGCAGGCACCTGCATGCCGGCCGGCCGATCGGTCAGCCGCACGACTTGGCGCAGCACGAACTCCTGCAGCGGCAGCAGCGCCGGCATCAGCAGCTCGCATCCGTCCTCCCCGAGCAGCGCCTCCGGACTTGCGGCAAAGGACGCCGGGGACAACCGCCAGTCGGTCAGGCTCGGGTTCTGCAGCGCACGCGGACCCATGTTGATCAGGGCCGGGGGAAGTGTGTGCCATGCCTGCGTGAAGCGCGCGACGATCGCGTCCCGGGCAAACCGTCCTTGCGCAAGCGCATCGAAGCGGCCCGCCCCGCCGTAGGGCTCGACCCATAACGCGAGCCCGGGTGCGGCATCGGGGTCGGTTCGACGGGCCGCGATCGCGGTGGCGAGTGCCGCCGCCGCGGTCGCGCTCAACCGCGTGAGATCAAAGGAGGCATAGCCCATGTGGTCGGTCGTGAGGACGCCGAGCGGCTCGGACCAGAGATCGGACGACTCTGCCTGCGCCGGCAGGGCGAGCCCGACATCCCGTGCCGCCTCGCGCAACCCGTGCGTGAGCCGTGCCGCGAGGCCGGTCTGCGCAAGCGCGCCGGGTCGCTCGACACCCGCCGCGCGCATGGCCGCCTTGAATGCCGCGTGAACCCAGTCGCGGAACCGATTCGTCTCTCCGAGGATGCCGTCTGGCTCCTCCTCGGGCAGGATCTCGGCCAAGGCCGCGAGCAGGGCCGCCTCCAACCGGTCGCGCACCGCACGATCCATGTCGGGATCGAGATCCAGCAATGCACCGCGGATCGGCTCTCGGTGGCGCTCGTCGATCGGCGCTCGAACCAGCAGCCGAGGTACCGCCAGCTCGGCGAAGAGGGGGAGCCGGCTAACGGGATTGCCGGTATCCGGGTCGGTGGCGAAGACAGCAAGGCGGGACGGCGGGAGCGGTGGCACGGTCATCGGAGATTCCTGTGATCAAGGAACGAGAGGACACAACTGCACCATCACAAGCATCGGAGACGGGCCAACTAACGACTTGAGCTTGGCCGACACTCGACATCCGACGCGTCTATTCATAGACCATCACATGCCGTCCTGCCGGCACGCGTCCTACGATTGCCTCGGCTCGGGCCCCGATCGAGCGGCAATCCTTTGATTATCAAAGCACACGGTCACAAATACCATAGCAAGACCGCGAGAATATCGTGCATCCCCGCTCGGGGCCGTTCCGTATCCATGCGTCTGCGACGGAGTCGCGGGACCAAGCTCGGTCCCGCGGCGGCGTCTGGGCCTACTTCTTCTCGTCCATCGCCTTGAGATGCTCTTCGGACTTCTCATGGGCCGCATCGAGCTTCTTCTCGCCCTTGGCGTCCATCGTCTTCAGATCAGCTTCCGCCTTTGCGTGCGCGGGGTCGAGCGTCAGATCGGATTCGGCCTTCTCGTGTGCCTTGTCGAGAGTCTTTGCACTCTCGGCAGCGACGCCGGTCGACAGGATCAAGGCCAGGGCGGAAGCTGCAATGGTGATCGTCTCTTTCATTTTCATCTCGGAGCGCTCCAATTGGATTTCCATTGACGTCAGACGTTGTTTACCGCGTTTTCAGGTCTTCCGTGCTCGGGTGTCACGATGTCGCATGACCCCTCGACACCGGCCGATCATACCATCTGTCGCTCCCGGCGATCAGCGCCGATCGAGATCCTTCAGCGCATCGGCGATATCTCGACTCAGGGTCTCCAGGGCGCGGCTGTGAGCGGCGGCGAGGGCATCGTAATCCGCCCCCGAGACCGGCTCGCGCACGCTGGTCCTCCCGGTGACCGTCTTGTCCCCGTCGGTGCGAGCGATGCGCCAGACGGCAACCAAGGTGGCCGCGGAATCCGGCACGGACTCGAACGTCTGCACCTCGATCCCGACCCGATAGTCGGCATCGGTGGCGGCGGTCGCGGGGAACCGGGTCACGCGTGTCGTGCCGAGCAAGGCGCTCAGATTGGCGACCACAACACCTGCGATCGCATCCTGGAGCGGGGCGGCCCAGCGGCGCGTCTCGTCGAGGCGAACGCGGTACGGCCCCTCGTTCACCACGATCTGATGCCGATCCACCTCCGACGGGATCGACACGGGTCCGACCGAGATCGCGATGCCCCGAGCCTGTTCGGCGGGCGGCAGGCTGCCGGTGAGGGTATAAAAACGCGACGGGGGCGACGCGCACGCCGTCAGCAGGGCGGCGAGGATGGCGACGCCGATCAATCGGCCCGAGATCATGGATTCTCCTTCCCTTTCCCGCGCAGCAGCGCCGAGGGGTTTCGTTCGAGGTAATCGGCGAGGTCTCGCACCGACCGTGCGGCGCGGGTGATTTCCTGCAAGGCGTCGCGCAGCTCCTGCTGGCCCGGGGCGTCTTCTCCCAAGAGGGTTTGATTCGTCGACTTGAGCACGCGGTCGGCCGTCGCCATAGCCCGGTGCACCTGCTCCAGGGTCCGGTCCAGCTCGGGCAGGGTCTTGGCGTCCACATCCTTGAGCAGGACGTCCAGGTTCTTGACGGCGCTGTCGAGGTTTGCGGCGATGGTGGCGAGCGGCAGCCTGTCGACCGTCGCGAGGATTCCGTTGACCTGATCCAGGATCGCGGTGAGCTTCGACTCCAGGTCATCGAGCCCGCTCGGCGTGACCGGAATCTCCAAGGGCTCTTGGCTCCAGTCGATCTGCGGTTTGGGGGCCTGCGGATCATAGTCGAGCGCGATGTACCGCTCACCCGTCAGCAGGTTCCCGGTGCGCACCGTCGCGCGCAGACCCAGGTCTTCGATCTGGTGCCGGATGAAGGCGAGACGTGCCGCGTCCGTCTCCCGTGCGAGACTCTTACCGAGTGTCTCCTGCTCGGAGCTCAGCTCGGCGATCAGGCGCTCCGGGAAGAAGCTGACGAGGACACGGGGGCGAAACTGCTTTGTCTCGGGATCCATCGTCAGATCCACGCCCGCGATCTCCCCTGCGGCCAAGCCCAAGAGTTTCACCGGCGCCCCCACCGCCAATCCCTGCATCGAGTCGGTATAGAGGACATAGCGGTGGGCAACGGGGTCGGGCTGCTTCATGGCGCCGGCCTGATCCGGATAGAGCGGGAAGACGGCCCCTTCGGCCGACGGCGCCTGCGTCGAGGCAAAGCTCGGGATGTCGAAGGCTACCCCGCCGGCCAGGATCGAGACCAGGGATTGGGTGCGCACATCCAGCCCGTCCGCGTCGAGCGAGACATCGATGCCGCTCGCATCCCAGAAGCGCGTCTCGGAGGTCACATACTGATCGTAGGGGGTCTTGACGAAGATCCCGATCTCGATGCCGCTGCCGTCTTTGGCCAAGTCGTAGCTCGCGACCTCCCCGACCTGGAGTCGACGGTAGTAGATGGGAGAGCCGATCCCGAGCGAGCCGAGGTCCGGCGCCTCGAGGACGAACTGCCGCCCCTCTTGGTCGGTGATCGGAGGTGGCGTCTCGAGCCCGACGAAGCTCCGCTGCGCTTTGTCCGATTGACCGGGATCCAGGCCGATGAAGTTGCCCGAAAGCAGGGTACCGAGCCCTGAGATCCCGCCGAGCGTCACCCGCGGCTCGACGATCCAGAACCGTGTGTCCTCTACCATCAGACCCTCGGCGCTGCGGTCGACCTTCACCGTCACCTGCACCTTGGAGAACCGATCGGTCAGCGCGACCGCCGAGACCTGGCCGATATCGACGTTCTTGTAGCGCAGGGCGGTTTTCCCGGCCTGAACCCCCGCGGCGTCCCGGAACAGAATGGTGATCGTGGGACCCTCGGTCATGATGCGCTGGACCGCGATCCCGATGGCAACCGCGGCGGCGAGGAGCGGGATGATCCAGACGACCGAGGCCCGGCGCCGTCGCGGCGGCTCGAGGCTGGCCAGGGGCAGGTCGTCGGTCGTCATCGGCTCAGTCATGGCGGGGCTCGATCTCGTCGCGGTCCCAAAGGAGTCGGGGATCCAGGGATTCCGCCGCGAGCATGGTCAGCACCACGACCGCGGCAAAGAACAAAACCCCAAGCCCAGGCTCGACGGACATGAGTGGATCGAGCTGGACCAGGGCAACCGTAAAGGTCGCGACGAAGACATCCAGCATCGACCAGGGCCCGACCGCCCGGACGATCCGATGCAGCCGCATCCGCTGGCGCTCTCCGCCGCGGATGCCGCGCCGGATCGCGATCAGGAGCCAGCCCATGGAGAGCAGCTTGCCCAGCGGGATCATGAAGCTCGCGACCAGCACGATCAGGGCCAGGGGCCAGGAGCCAGAGCTGTAAAGGAATGCGACACCACCCAGGATGGTGTCGGGCGTGGAGGAGCCGAGCGCGTCGGTGACCATCACGGGCAGGACATTGGCCGGGATGAAACAGACGGCGGCGGCAACCCCCAAGGCCCAACTCTGCTGGATCGAATCCGGGTGTCGCCGGTGGAGCCGGGCACCGCAGCGCGGGCAGAAGCCCGCTTCGGCGGGAGCAGCCGCGCGCGCCAAGAGTCCGCATGCACCGCATGAGATCAGCCCTTGGCGAGCGGCGGTGAGCGCGGTGCCTGTCATCGAGCGGCGGTCCCGCCGGCGTGTTCCGCAAGTGAGGCACCGGGACCGCGAGGCGTGTCCTGCGTGGGCCAGGCGACGCGATCCCAAATGGTCCGCGGATCAAAGCTGGTCGCCAGGCCAGCCAGCAGCGCCAGCAAGGCGCCTGTCGCGAAGAGCCCGACCCCGGGGTCAACGCTCGCCAGATCGGCGATCTTCACCAGCGCGACCAGGATGCCGAGCAGCATGACCTCGGGCAAGGACCAGGCGCGCGCGTGGCCCGCCAGACGCAGGAGGGCACCGGCCCACGAAGGCGCGGGCGGTCGGCGCACGGCCAGCAAGAGCGTGCAGACCAAGGTGAGATAGGCCCCCGGGGCGAGCGTCGTACAGATCAACACGAGCGCCGCCGTGATCGGCTGACCCTGGCTCCACATCTCCAGCGCGCCGCCAATGATGGTGGTCTGCGCGGACCGCCCGACGGCCGAGAGACTCATCAGCGGGGTCGCCTGTGCGACCCCGAAGGTGATCGCCGCCGCAACGGCAAGGGCCAGAGGCCGCTCGATGGGATCCATCGGCGGGGCTGCCAGGATCTCGCCGCATCGCGGGCAGCGCGCCCGGGCCCCGAGCGGAACGGGCGGCAAACGTTGCAGCAGGTCGCAACCCGGGCAGGCAATGATGTCGGCGGTTTGGTGCATCCGGGCCATGGGTGGAATCCAGCGCTGTACGTCACCGACACAAAATGATAACGACGCGTTTCACTCTGGACGCGGTTTAGATCTCAAACAGTGCGGCTCGGCAAGGGTCCGAAGAACATCTGCTTGGCCTTGTCCTTGCCGATCAGGCGCACCAGCTCATGCAGGGTGCAGTACATCAGAATCAGCAGGAACATGAGGATCTGAATCGCCCAGAAATGCGGCCAGATGATCTCGGCGAGCAGTTTCTCGTTGCCGGCGACCACACCGCCTGCTTGTCGTGCGAAGTCGACGAGACGCTCCCCATAGTGCACCGCCGCGGCGACCAGTTGGTACAGCAGCGTCTTCCAGAGCACGTTGTAGATCAGCGGTTTTTCGGGAAAGCGATTGATGATGGGCAGCAAGTCGGCGATCAGCACGGCCTTGCCGAGGATGAGCGCAGCCAGTGCGACCGACACCGATGTCGTGGCCCGAATGCCGGTCCCCTCGAGCATCAAGACGCGGATCAAGACCACCAGGTGCAGTGCGACGAAGAAATAGAGCGTCGGCGGCAGGATCGCCAAAAACTCTTCTTTAAGCTTGGCCAAAACTCTGTTCATGTGTTCGCGATTCCTGCCGGGCGCAATGCCCGGAGCCGTTCAGTTCACCCGATCCGCAAGCGCGGATCGGGCAGCATCCTAAACCGCGTCCGGTGCGGTATGCGATGTTTTTGGATTGGATCATCCACGGCAGCATCCGCGGCCGTCGGAGCCGACGCGGTTTAGAGCTTCGCCTCGAGCTTCTTCATCTCCGCCTTGGCCTTCTGCCAGAAGGTCTCCTTGGGTGCCTTCTTGCATTCCTCGACGACGAAGGGGACCACCGTCTCGATCCCCTCGACGTCCACGGCCTCTGCCTCGGGCTCGCCCTTGGCGTTGTAGGCGACTGCCCAAGACACCGCTTCGGGCTGGAAGCTCTCTTCCAGACCGAGGAACTCCTCGCACGTCATCTTGGCATCGGGTTTCTTGGACGACGCATGCTGGCTCGCGGACGTGTCGGCTTTGCCCGCCGCATGCGCACCGCCGGATGCAATCACCAGCTTCTCGCCGTCCTTGACCACGTCGGAGGTCAGCTTGTTCTGAGTCTTGAGCGCATCGACCGAGACCTTGAAACGCTCGCTGATCGCGAACAGGTCATCACCCGCCACCACCACATAGGTGGCGGTGGCGGAGTCGTACTTGCCTTCGGCGTGGGCGCGCGGACCCGTGTCCGCTGCTTGAACGCTGCCGAACGCCAGACAGGCCGTCAACGCCACGACCGAGCAGGCCGTGTTCAGTGCGGATCGACGGGAGGGAGCTTGCTTCTGATTCATTGCTGACGTGCACCTTGGTTTGAGTTCACTGGGGGTTGAGTTGACTGGGGTTTGAATCTTGGCTCGGGCAGGCGATGTCGGCCGATCCCGATGGCCGTGCATCAATAGATCACGGCACGGCGGAAGCTGCGGCGGCCCACACCGGCGAAGGACACCGGGGTCAGGGGCATGCCGATGACGTCGATGAAGAGCGACGCCGGTCCGGCTTCGGCGGGAAGCGTACCCTCTAGAACCCGAACTTGGTAGCTCAGATCATCCCCGACGAGCTCCGGCTCCTGGAGCACCAGCACCACGTCCTCCATCTCTCGATTCTCGAGGAACGACAGGGTCGCGTTGGGCGGATCGAGCAGGAAGCTCTCCTCGCCTTCGCTCCAGAAGGGAACGAAACGGGCCGTGGTCATGTGGCCGGCGATACGCTCCGGGCGGTCGGAGAACATCACCGTGGCGGGACTGATGCCCTTGAGGGTGAGGCGGCCGTTCGCATGGACGATGGATCGGGCATTCTGAACAAACAGGAAATCCGCCTTCTCTCCGGATGTATGGCCCGTCTTTTTGCGATCGCCTGCGCCCTCGTCGGCCGTCGCAGACTTAAGGGTCAAGGCCAGGGGCGCCAGCGTGGCCGCAGCGGCAAGCAGGTGTCTTCTCGTGGTCATCATCGT
Organism: Thiocapsa sp. KS1; assembly: GCF_001499735.1. Taxonomy (GTDB): domain Bacteria; phylum Pseudomonadota; class Gammaproteobacteria; order Chromatiales; family Chromatiaceae; genus Thiocapsa. The sequence continues at coordinate 863,104 of NZ_LN848257.1, forward strand.
CTCCGAGTCGTGGGTTGGGTGGTCGGGTCAGGTGTCGGTGCCTCTCCGGGCCCTGTCGTGGAGCGTCCTTACCAGCGGAAGGTCGCCCCAAGCACGGGGCCGGTGAACCGGATGTCCGCATCGTTCTCGTCGAACGCGTAGGACAGCGAACGCAGGGCGAGCGTGACGTCGCCCCAATCGAAGCGATAACCGGCCCCCAGGGCGGCCTGCCAGGTCCAATTCGACGAGCCGGTGCCCACATCCAGGTAGTAGGGCATGAACCAGCGCGTGTCCCCGAACAGGATCTGGCCTTTGACTCCCAGGATGCCGTCCCACTCGTCCTTGTTCGAGGAGACCTTGCCGGTGCGATCGAGCCGATCGTCGCTGCTCGCCAGCTGCCACTTCAACTCGGTATCCAGACCGAGGTAGCGGAAACCGGCGAGCAGATCGACATTGCCCCACGCACCATGGGACAGGGTATAGCCGCCGGCCAGGGTCCATACCGCCGCACTCAGACTGGTCTCGGCCTGATAAGACAGGTTGGGCAAGGGTTCGCCGCGGGGTCCGCGGAAGGTGTGGATGTCGGAGTCCTGATTGCCGAGGTCCAGGTAGATGATGTCGGTGACGACCGACCAGGGCCCCTTGCGCGCCTCGCCGCTCAGCATCAACGCGAATTGCAGGTTGGACAGATAGTCGTTGGGTCCGATCTCCGCGCCGAGGCGGCGGACATCGGATTGCAGAGCGTCCGACACGCGGGGCGGCAGGTCATAGTCCAAGTCGCCGTTGACATTCGGCAGCCACAGATAGGGAGTCACGCTGAAATGCCAATTCCCGTCGAAGGGATCGATCTGCGCCGCGGCGGGGATCGCGATCAGCGATCCGACGCATAGGGCGGTTGCCTGAGCCAGTGCCGCGAGGGCGGGTGTCGTCTGTTTCATGTGTGTCGCTTGAATCTCCGATCGGTATGAGAACGTCCAAGCGTCGAGTCCCGATCTCGGACACACCACTTGGGGTTGGGGCCGCGACAGGCGCGGCCGGAGACATGCGGAGCATGGCATCCAGTGCCCGCGCCCTTCACACACGCGCGCGGCGCCCGGATCACCTCACCTTCTCGATGTCTCCCGGTCGCCAGGGTCTGGTCGAACCAGGGCTCGAGCGATCCATAGAATCGCCGAATAACGCTGTAACCCTTGCCGGGCATGGTCTGCACCCAGTTCCCCTCATGCCCGGCCGGCGGCTCGGGTCCGAACCGGACGATGACACCACCGTCCGGGTTTGTCCGGCAGCAGACGGCGGATGGACTTGGCTTGCCGAATAGTGCGCGCCACGACGCTTGCCGGGGCGGTCAGAGTCTGGTCCTTCGAATAGCGATCCTCCCGGGAAGCGCGGAATCGATCCGCGCTTCCCGATCGGCTGCCTATTCCGCGACCTTGACCTGCGGAATCGTCCAGGTGCCGTCGATAATTGAGGGCGGTGTCTCTTCCGGCCAATACAACCGCAGCATCAGGATGAACTTGTCCGGCGGGGCCGGCAGCCAATTGGATTCCTTCTCCGCACCGGGACTCGCGTGCTGGATGTAGAGATCCACCGAGCCGTCCGGATTGGGCTTGAGATCCTGCCGCGGGCTGATGCTGTACCGGTTGAGCGGGTTCTCGACAAAGAAGTACTGCCCATCGTACATGGTCAGGGACCAGAAGCCATTGACGGGGGGAAGCAGGCCCTTGTCGAAATGCATCACATAGTTCTTCTCGCCGGTGTAGGAGCCGACGAGCGACGGCCCTTCGGAGGTGGGATAGACGGCATCCTGCGGACGGTTCGCCCCCAGACCGATGGCCGTAATCAGGGCACGCTGGATGTAATTGGTGCCGTAGAGTCCGGTCTTGGTCGTGAAGAGCCAGCCGTTCTCGAGTTTCATATCACCGGCCAAGATGCCTTCCTTCATCCAGAACATGATCTTGTCCTGGGCGATCTTGGGCACCATTGCCAGGGCGTCCCCGGCGACGGGGCCGAGCTTCGCGGCGTCGAAGGGCTTGCCGGGGACGATGCCGAGCGCGGCCATCTTGCGCACCATCGGCTCATCGGCGGGCCTCGGCGGATTGTCCTCCATCAGCTTGGCGAGGAGGTCGAAATACTCCTCGGCGGTCATGGCGTTGACTTGGTCGCGGACGGCGGTCTTCATGTCGATGCCGGGATCGACCTTGCCCGGCGGCGGCGTATAGGCCTTACCGTAAGCGCTCAAAGGGACGAGCGCGATCTCGTCCTGGAGCTTGTGGACGGCGGCGTAGTCCTCCGGCGTGCCGGAACAGTAGATACGGCCCAGCAGCCAGACCATGTCGGTGGGAGAGCGATACTCCTTCACACCCTCGGGCAGCTTGCCTTTCCAGTGCGGACCGACGATGGCGTAGGTCTGGGCGCCGGTCCCGGTGGTGCGCTTGCCTGGCACCTCGAAGACCTCGGTCCAGCCGTCGAGCATCGGAAACAGGTAGTAGCGATCCTGGGCGTCGGGCAGGCTCAGTACCCAAGGCTCATCGCCGACGTCGACCCAAGCGGTCGTATAGAGCGTATCGGCGTTCGGGGCCGTCACGTCGCGAAAGGCCGCCGTCGGATATTCGCGCATCCGCACGAACTGGCCCATCGGGGCGCGGGTACCCTCGGGTCTCTCGACGTTGGTCATCACCCGCCGGGTTATCTCCATCGTGACCAGCGGATAGCCGTAGATGTAGGCCTCCACGGCATGGGGCAGCGACTCGAAGACCGTGTCCTTTGCCAGGACCGCCACCGGATTGATCGCCGCCATGACCAGGGCGATCCCGCCGAACCATGCGTGTGGGATGAATGATCGAAGGCTCATAGACTGACCTCTTTTCAGACAACGGAGTTGGACATGGTTATCGCCTCACAGGCCTTGCGGGGCGACAGATCCTGCTCGCAATTTGTGCGGGAAGCGCAGCTCCCGTTCCTGCACGATCCACCATCCACCAGCAACTCTGCGCCCGGCCTCGAACGGACCGCGCAGTTCATGGCCCAATAAGGTCTACTCCTGACCTGCGGCCGCCTTCGCCTCCCCGGCCTTCAACTGCTCGATGTCCGTGGCCGACAACTCCGGCCGATCGACCCTGATCGTCAGCCTGTTCAGACTGGCGGTCAGCGGGAACGGCGGCCGGTAGTCGGCATCGTTCACGCCGGTCAGCGTGTCCGAGCCGATATCGAAGCTCTCGTCCCATTGCAGAATCATCGGCAGGGTCTTCTCCATCCGCTTGGTATCCACCACCTTGCCGTCGACCTTCAGCGTGCCGGTGCCGGGACGGCCCACACCGCTGAAGTTGTTCAATGCGAGGGTGCCGGCGCCCAGGCCCTCGTACTGGAAGTCGAACTCAAGGGTGTGACGGCCCGGAGGCAGCGCATCGGGCGCTTCCCACTTGAGGCGTTCGAGATCCACCAGGTTCCACAGGAACACCGGCTTGCCCTCGAGCAGATAGAAGCCGTAGCCCGCGAAACGCCCGCCCGAGGTGAGGATCATGCCCTCGGCGCCGCCCTCGGGCACCTCGATGTCGGCGGTAATGGTGTAGGAGGTGTTGAGCAGCAGCGGCGAGTCGCCCTGCGGCAGGCCCACCATCGGCCGCGTGTAGACGAACTCGCTGCGTCCGGCGGTGATGTTCGGACGCGGCGCGACGATGCGGCCCGCCACCGAGGCGTCCAGCGGGAAGACCTGGTGCTTCTTGGCCTCGGCGATGAACATGGCCTTCAGCTCCGCGAGCTTCTCGGGATGCTTCGCGGCGATGTCCTCGGCCTGGGTGAAGTCCGTGCCGAGGTCGTAGAGCTGAAGCACCTGGTTGTTCAACGGGTCCGGATTGGCGGGACCGAAGGCTTCCCAGGGTGCGCGATTGACCTCGGTGCTCAGGAGCCAGCCGTCGTGGTAGAGCGCCCACTGACCCATCATCTCGAAGTACTGAGTCTGGTGCCGCGATGGCGCCTTGGCGTTCGCCGCATCGAAGGTGTAGGCGAAGCTGGTGCCCTCGATCGGCGCCTGCTCGATGCCGTCGACCACCTCGGGCGCGGCGATGCCGGCGGCCTCCAGGATCGTCGGCACGACATCGATCACGTGGACGAACTGCTCCCGCAGGGCGCCTTTGTCCTGAATGCGCGCGGGCCAGGAGACGACCATGTTCTGGTTGATCCCGCCGAGCCGCGAGGCGTTCTGTTTGAACCAGTCGAATGGCGTGTCGAAGGCCCAGGACCAGCCGGCCGACATGTGGTTATAGGTCTGCTCGGTGCCCCAGACCTCATACCACTTCATCTGCACCTCGGCGGGCAGCTTGTTCAGACCGTTGAAGAAGGCGACCTCGTTGGGCGTGCCCAGCGGCCCGCCCTCGGCACTGGTGCCGTTGTCGCCGTTGATATAGATGATCAGGGTGTTGTCGAGCTTGCCTAGGTCCTCGAAGGACTGGATGACACGCCCGATCTCATGGTCGCTGTAGGCGGCATAGGCGGCGAAGACCTCGACCTGGCGAATGAAGAGCTTCTGCTCCTCCGCGGTCAGCTCGTCCCAGGGCTTCAGGACGTCGGCCGGCCAGGGCGTCAGCGTCGCATCCTGCGGGATCACGCCGAGGCGCTTCTGGTTCTCGAAGATCCGCTCGCGCAGCTTCTCGTAGCCGTCGTCGAAGAGATGCATGGCGCTGATCCTGTCCACCCACTCCTTGATCGGGTGATGCGGCGCGTGCGTCGCACCGGGCGCGTACTTGATGAAGACCGGCTTGCTCGGGTCGATCTGGTGTATGCGCGTCATATAGTCGATGGCGTCGTCGGCCATGGCGGTGACCAGGTTCCAGGTGCCTTCCGGCTTGCCCTCGAACGGATAGATTTGGGTCGTGTTGCGGAACAGGTTGGGCTGCCACTGGTTGGCGTCGCCGCCGACGAAGCCGTAGAAGTACTCGAAGCCCATGCCGGTCGGCCACTGATCGAAGGGCCCGACCTGACTGGCCGCAAAGGCCGGCACGTTGTGATCCTTGCCGAACCAGGAGGTGGCATAGCCGTTGTCGAGCAGGATGCGGCCGATGGTGGCCTTGTCCTTGCCGATGATGCTGTTGTAGCCGGGGAAGCCGGTGGACTGCTCCGAAATCACGCCGAAGCCCGCAGAATGGTGGTTGCGTCCGGTGATGAGTGCAGCGCGGGTCGGCGAGCAGAGCGCGGTGGAGAACACCCGGTTGTAGCGCAGGCCCTCGTTCGCGATGCGGTCCATCGAGGGGGTCGGAATGACCCCGCCGAAGGTGCTCGGCACGCCGAAGCCGGCGTCGTCGGTAATGATCAAGAGCACGTTCGGGGCGCCTTGCGGCGGCACCACCCGCGGGGCCCACCAGGGCTTGGATTGCAGGGCGTCGTTCTTGATGACGCCGCCGAATTTGGGGTCGGGGGGCGGGAGCTGGGTGCCGCTGATCGTCGTCGTCGCATCCGGCGCACCCGGGACACCGGTGATTTGCACGCCACCGGAGGCCGCAAGCTCGGGAGCGCCCGTCACCACCTGGAGCCGCTGTCCGACCCGCAGGCGGTCGCTGTCAAGATGGTTGGCCGCTGTCACGGCCTCGACAGAGACCTCCAGCCGCTCGCCGATCGCGCTCAGGTCATCGCCCTCGGCCACGACGTAGATGCCGGTCGCACTCTCGAACTGACCCTGGGCATGACGCCGCGGCCCCTGATCGGCGGCCCACGCACTGCCGACTGCCAGCGCGAGACCGGCAAGCAGTATCGACCCCGGCAAGCCTGGCCGTTCCCACGGAGAAAACACGCTTGTCGCACGCATAGCTTAAAGCCTCTCGGTGACGATTCAGTGGAATTCTGAAGGACAGGAACGACGATCAGGGACGACGCCGCGTCTGTCGGCCCAGTAAAGCCGACGGCTCCGATCGATCGACAGCAAAGGTTGACGCCTACCCAGTGCCGGGAATCTAACAAAGGACCCGCTAAGCTACCTTGCAATTCCGGCCGCAGCAGCGCGTCAAATGCGTCACGGACGTCACGTCGCGCGCCCCGCCCGCCAGCGATAAGGCGTCGGCGAAAACCCTTGCCCCGACCGCAGCGGTCATACACGAGGGGGCATCGCGCCCGGTGACCTGATGGTGGATCCGATCGGAACGAACGCGCGGGTGAGTGCGCCGGAACCGGATTGCCCACCCGCACTCACGCATGGTCTCGGCCAGGATTCAGGTGTTCGGGAGACCGAATAAATGAGGACGTTGGTGTCAATCAACGGTCGTTTGGGCGATCGCGGAGCCAGGCCCACGCCAGCAACCCCGTCAGGATCGCGTGCAGGACGACCGCCGGCCACAGCAGAACCCCCACAAATGGGCCGCCGAGACCGAGGCCGGCAAGGTACAAGGTCAGCACCAGACTGTAGATCAACATGCCCGAGAGCACGGTGCTGCCCGGCCAGCAGCTCACGCCCAACCCGATCAAAGCGATGCCGGTCACGCGGGCGATCACCAACTCGGCACCGGCCAGTTGGCCGATGCCCAACAACAGCTTGGCGACGATGGGCGGGTCGATCAGCAAGGCGAGGCCCATGGCCGCCTCCCCGACGGCGGCGAAGGCCAGGAGCTTCTTTGTCACGTCTGTCACTCGACGACCCCTTCGGGGCAACCCGGTTGGCGTTGACGGCGGCGGCTAGGGCTTCGCCTCGGCGTGCTGCTCAGGCTCCAGCTTGAAGGTCACTTGGTTGATCGTGCCGGTGAACTCGAACGGCGAGTCGTAGCGATACTCCAGCAGTGCGACGCCGGTGCGCGTGTCGAGGCCCACATCGAAGGTCTCGTCCTCGGCGAAGGTGATCGGGGTCGACTGCTCCATCGAGTTCCGCGCCACTTCCTGGCCGTCCACGCTGAGCACGCCGGTTCCGCCCTTGCCCAGACCCGGCGCGGCGGACTTGAAGTCGAAGACGATGGTGTGCTTGCCGGGGCTCAGTTCAGGTCCTTCCCAGATGGTGCGCTTCAGATCGAGCAGGTTGTAGAGGAACACCACCTTACCCCGGCCGATCCCGAGCTCGCCCTTGCTTAGGAAGAGCCCGTAGCCCCCGAAGCGCCCGCCCTGGGTGACGATCATGCCTTCCGCGCCGCCGTCGGGGATCTCGACCTCGGCGGTGATGCTGTAGGACGTGTTCAGGATGTGCGGCGCCGTGCTTCCAGGCACGTTGGCCAGAGGGCCCGAATAGGTGAAGGTCGTTCGCCCCGCCGTCAGGCTGGGCTTCGGCGAGTTCCAACGCGCCAGTGTGGTGTTGTCGAGCGGCAGCACGTCGTATTTCGCCGCTTCAAGGTAGAAGAGGTTCTGCATCTGTGCGAGCTTGTCGGGCATCTTTGCTGCGAGGTCGTTGTTCTGGGTGGGGTCCTCCATCACGTTGTAGAGCTCCCATTTGTACCCGGTGATCACATCCGGCGGCGGCTTCGTGCTCAACTCCCACGGAAGCGTCACCGGCGTCGTCGCTGCGACCCAGCCGTCGTGGTAGATCGCGCGGTTGCCGAGCATCTCGAAGTACTGCGTCGTGTGCCGGGTCGGCGCGGCGGCGTTGGCCTTGTCCCAGGTATAGGCCAGGCTCGTGCCTTCGATCGGCAGCTGCTCGATGCCGTCGATCGTCTCCGGCGCGGCGATGCCGGTGGCCTCGAGGATGGTCGGCACGATGTCGATGACGTGGTGGAACTGGCGGCGGATGCCGCCCGCATCATTGATGTGGCCGGGCCACGAGATCGCCATGCCCTGCGCGGTGCCGCCGAAGTGTGAGGGCACCTGCTTCATCCATTTGAACGGCGTGTTCAACGCCCAAGCCCACGCCGCCGAGTAGTGCGGGAAGGTGCGGTCGGACCCCCAGAACTCGTACCAGAGGAACTGGTCCTTGACCGGCACCTCGACGCCGTTGAAGGTGGTGAACTCGTTGGGCGTGCCGTTCACCATGCCTTCGGCACTCGCCCCGTTGTCGCCGCTGATGTAGATGATCAGGGTGTTGTCCAACTCGCCCAGGTCGTCGACGGCCTGGATGACACGGCCGAGCTCGTGGTCTGCGTAAGCCTGATAGGCCGCATAGACATCCGCCTGCTTGATGAAGAGCTTCTTTTGCTCCCAGTCGAGCGAGTCCCACCGGGGCAGCTTCGCGCCGCCGTAGATCTCCTGCCCGTCCGGCCAGGTCGTCAGCTCCGCGTTCTCGGGCATGATGCCGAGCCGCTTCTGGTTGGCGAAGATCGTCTCGCGCAGCTTCTCCCAGCCGTCGTCGAACAGATGCATGGCGCTGATCTTCTCGATCCACTCGGGTGTCGGATGATGCGGCGCGTGCACGGCACCGGGCACGTAGTAGACGAAGAAGGGCTTCTCCGGCGCCAGTGCCTTGAGCTGCCGCATGTACTGGATCGCCTCGTCGGCCATCGCCGTTTGCATGTTCCAGCCGGGATTGCCCTGGAAGGGGAAGATCGGCGTCGTGTTGCGGAACAGGTTCGGCTGCCATTGGCTGGCATCCCCGCCGACAAAGCCGTAGAAGTATTCGAAACCCATGCCGTTGGGCCACTGCTCGAAGGGCCCGGCCTGGCTGTTGGCGAAGAAGGGCGTGTTGTGGTCCTTGCCGAACCAGGAGGTCGCATAGCCGTTGTGCTTGAGGATGGTGCCGATGGTGCCCTTCTCGATCGGAATGATCGAGTCGTAGCCCGGGAAGCCGGTCGCGATCTCGCCGACAACGCCGAAGCCCACCGAGTGGTGATTGCGTCCGGTGATGATTGCCGCGCGCGTCGGCGAGCACAGCGACGTGGAATGGAAGTTCGTGTAGCGCAGGCCGTTGTTGGCAATGCGGTCCAGCGCCGGGGTCGGGATCACGCCGCCGAACGTGCCGGGCGAGCCGAAGCCGTCGTCGTCGGTCATGATCAGCAGCACGTTGGGCGCCTTCTTCGGCGGCACGACGCGCGGCGGCCACCAGGGTGTGGACTCCGAGGCTCTTTCCTTGATCACCCCGCCGAATGGCGGGTCGGGCGGCGGAAGCTGCTTTCCGCTGATCGTGGTCGTGGCCTCGGGAGAACCCAACTCCCCTGTCACATGCTGCGCAATGCAGCATGAGGAATAGAAGGCAAAGACGATACCCGAAACCGCTGTGGTGACGACCAGCTTGACTGCCTGCATACGGGACCCTCCTGTTCGATGTGTTCTGTAGAAGACCTCGACATACTCGGCCCGTAATTCCTGCGCACTGGCGAATTGACCCTGGGCATGGCGCCTCGGCCCCTGATCGGCAGCCCATGCCTTGCCGACTGCCGACGCGAAACCGGCAAGCCGCATCGGCTCCGGCAAGCGCGACCGTCCCCACGGAGAAAACGCGCTCATCACACGCATCGTTTGGCCTTTTGGTGACGGTTCGGTCGCATGCTGAAGGGCAGGAACAACCGTCAGGCACGCCCACGCGTCTGCAGGCTCAAGGAGCCGACGGCTCCGATCGATCAACAGCAAAGGTTGACACCCGCCGTAGGCGTGGAATCTATCAAACGAACTGCTGGGCTACCCTGCAATTCCGGCCGCACCTGACCGAGACAAACGGCAATGCCACAGCATTCCTGCAGCATCGAAGAGAAGGTTCCGCCCCCGGAGCCGACACGCCGGGCTTTCGGACCCGGAGTGGGTTCGGCGATCTTCGAGTCGGGCCGATCCTTGCGCTCCCCGCCGTCCTGAAAACGGCTCAAAGCCAAGGGCGGGGGAGATGCTGCGCCCCGCGGGTGGCCATGTCCGTTCGGGCTAGGGCGCGGCCCGCACCTTGGTTCCGCTGCATGGCGAGCGCGATCCGACACCGGGCACCCTGCCTGGCCAGCATCGAGCGCCAAACCGGCATCAAGATGAGGTAATCCCGGTGCACGTCCGCTACCCTGCCACCCTGACCGAGCGGTTCCACGTTCGCTGGCTGCCTCGCCCGCGCCACGGTGTCCCCCGACCTTACTGCTCGAAGGCGAAGATCCGCTTCCAGTCGTCCTTCATGCTGATGACCACCCAGCCGTCGTTCTTTGCCTCGTCGTAGAGCGCCTGGGTGAAGGTTCCGACCTTGGTGTCGGACAGCCCCTTGGCCGGGCCGTAGGCGTACTCGCGCTCGCCGTCGTCGTGCAGCAGCAGCATCGCGAGTCGGGCACCCTCGCCGGCCTTGGTGTATTCGAGCATCTGGCGGTCGCCGGCGGAATTGCCGAAGGCGGCCCGGGGGAGGCGGCCGATCATCAGATGAATCCCCTCGGGCTTGCCGGCATCGTTGTCGTTCAGCAGCAGCTTCGGCTCCTTGGTCAGGAACGGCTGGCCGTCCTTGTCATAGCCGTACTTGGTGCTCCCGGCGGTACCGACCACCTGCTCGGGCGGAATGCCGTAGGTGTCTTCCGAATAGACGCGCACGAAGTCCTGACCGCCGCCGGTGACGATGTAGGTCTTGTACCCGTTGTCGCGCAGGTATTGCAGCACCTCCTGCATCGGCAGGTAGGTCAGCTCGGTGTAAGGGCGATGCCAGCGCGGGTCCTTCGCCCCGGCGAGCCATTGCTCGACCTCGGCGTTGAAGTCCTCCACCGATATCCCGGTGAGGGTGGCAGCGAGGATCTCCTCCAGGTCCGGCATGGTCAGCCGCTCCATCGCCGAACGGTCGCCGTGCAGCACCTCCAGAGCGGTGCTGAAGGGCACCCGCTTGGCCAGCTCGGGCTTCGCCTTGACCAGGGCCGGCACGCGCTCCAGGCAGTACATCACCTGCGTGTACATCGGGTGCTCGACCCACAAGGTGCCGTCCTGGTCGAAGGTGGCGATGCGCTCGGGCTCGGGCACGAAGGTGGGGCTGCCGGCGGTGGTGGTGTCGTTCACGAAGTCGATGATGGCCTGCTTGGCAGGCCCGGCGTTCCAGGACAGCAGCGGATCCGGCTCGGCGCGCGCCGCGCCGACCAGCAAGAAGAGGATGGCGAGGGCGACGACACGCGCCCGCGAGACCAGGGGGTGAGGCGGGTTCATCGGTTGCTTGCTCCTGATCGGTCCAAGGGAAACAGCGGGCGGCCCGGGCGGGCCGCCCCTGGCGTCGGTTCAGCCCGCGGTCATTCGCCGGCGTGGCTGATGTGCTTTGCCTCCTTCATCGCCTCGATCACCTGATCGAGGTTGTAGCTCGCCGGGGTCTGCAGCGACGGGAACTCGCGATAGGTCTCCAGCTCCTTGAGCCACAGCATCTGGCCGATGGGCAGCAGGTTCCAATCGTAGATGTAGGCGGTGCTCGGGGCGGCCAGCGCACCGCCGTAGCCGAGCAGGGTCTTCTGGTCCTCGGCCACCGCCTGCTCGAAGGGGTCGCGCTTGATGTTGTTGACCTGAGTCCAGTGATAGGTGACGACCCCGGTCAGGCCGCCGGTGGCCGATGACGGCGCCATCGTGTAATAGAACTTCCAGTTCTTGTAGCGTACGGCTGACGGATGCACGCCGGTGTAATAGAAGAAGAAGTCGCGGGCGGAGTCGCCCTCGCCCTCCAGGTAGGCGCGCTGGTTCACGCCGTCCAGCGTGGTCTTGAGGATGCCGGGGTATTCACCGGCCTCGATCCGCTGCTTCAGCTCATCGCCCTTCGGACCGCCGGCGATCTCCACCAGCGTCGGCAGCCAATCCAGCGACGAGAAGATCTGGTCCTTGACCGTGCCGGGCGCGATATGGCCCGGCCAGCGCACCACCATCGGCGCGCGCATGCCGCCCTCCCAGGTGGTCAGCTTGCCGCCGCGGTACGGGGTCACACCGCCGTCCGGATAGGTGATGGCCTCCGCGCCGTTGTCGGTGGTGAAGACAACGATGGTATTGTCGAGCTGGCCCATGTCCTCCAGCTTCTTGAGCACCAGGCCGATGTTGTCGTCGAGCTGCTTCATGCCGACTTCATTGATGCCCCAATCCTTGCCGCCCGGCTCGCCCAGCATGGCCTCGTACTCCGGCGACAGCATGGTCGTGATGTGCATGCGCGCCGGGTTGTACCAGACGAAGAACGGCTTGCCGGTCTCCTTCGGATCGTTGCGCTCCAGGTAGTCGATGACCTTGGCCGAGATCTCCTCGTCCATGGTCTTCGAACGCTCCAGGGTCAGGGGCCCTTCGTCCTTGCAGGTCTGGTTCTTTTCGGTGCCGTCGATGGAGGTGCAGGCGATGACCGGGCGCGGCGGCGTCATGCACAGCCCGTCCTTCGGGTCGATGGCGCCGGGCGGATCGGAGAGCCCCGGCACCGGGGTGTTCTTGCAGGGCGGCACGACGGTCTGATCGGTCGGCGTCTTGTTGATGTCGGGGAAGCTCACGCCCTGCATCGCATCCAGGTGGTAGAGGTAGCCCCAGAACCCCTC
>NZ_LN848257.1:875502-903017 GCF_001499735.1 Thiocapsa sp. KS1
CAGCGAGCGGTCTTGTCGCCCAGGTGGTCTTGCCGAACTGGCCGGTGTTGTAGCCGAGGTCGTGCAGGAACTTGGCGAGCGCCGGGGTGCCGGGCAGCAACGAGCTGGTGGCGCCTGGCAGTTGGGGCATGGTCATGCCCGCGCGCAGGGGGTGCATGCCGGTGAAGAAGGCCGTGCGCCCGGCGGTGCAGCTCTGCTCGGCGTAGTAGGTCTGAAACAGCGCGCCCTCGTTGGCGATGCGGTCGATGTTCGGGGTCTCGCCGACCATGATCCCGCGGTGATAGGCGCCGACATTCATGATGCCGATGTCGTCGCCCATGATGAACAGGATGTTCGGCTTCTTTCCGTCGGATTCGGCCGTCTGGGCTGCGGACGCATCCCCGACGCCGGCCGCCAGTGCGTTGCCGGCCGCGACGCAGGCAAGCAAGCCGAGCGCGGCACAGGCTCCCCTGGTTCCGGCGGCCAGGGGCGATATCGGATATGGTTTCTTCTCGGGCAGCATCCTGACACCTCCTCGATTGAGCGCGAAAGATCGTTGTTGCCTGACGTGCCTCAAAGGGCGGCTTGTGCACGGGTGCGAGGGTCGCCCCCGGTACATCCCGATCTCGCCGATTGCCCGCACGTACGGCCAGCGAGCGTACAGGCAACTGTTTTCTCGGGATATCGGGCCGAGGGGCAATGCGGTTTGCCCCAAAGGGCAAGAGATCTCGGATGGGCGTCTCGAGGGATCAGCTGGTCAGGCGCTGAAGGCGCTCGGCCAGCCGGCCAAGCTCGGTTGGCGTGTCGACGCCGAGCTTCGCCATGAGTCGGGCGCGCTGAAGTTTCACGGTGCGCTCGGCGATGCCGAGCGCCGCGGCGATCTGCTTGTTGCGCTGTCCGGCGGACGCAAGCCGAAAGACGGCCAGCTCCCGGGGCGACAGGGCGTCGAGGAGCGCCCGCAAGCACAGAACCTCCTGGCGGGCGTCGCGCTCGCGCGCGTCGCGGACCAACGCGCGCCCGATGGCGTCGAAGAGCGGCCCCCGCTCGATCGGCTTGATCAGAAAATCCACGGCTCCCGCCTTCATGGCCGCCACCCCGGAGGCCAGGTCGGCGTAAGCCGTCATAAAGACGATCGGCAGGTTGATCCCCTGGCGCCGGAGGGCTGCCTGGAGATCCAGCCCGGATGGCCCCGGCAGACGGACGTCCAGCAAAAGGCAGCCGGGGCGCTCGAGCGGGGGGTCGAGCAGGAAGTCACCGGCCGAGGGGTACCCGCAGCTTTCGAATCCGCCCGCACTGAGCAGTCGCAGCAGGGCGGTGCGCAGCGAGTCGTCGTCTTCAACCACATGGATGAGGGGCGTGGTGCTCATGGCGATGCGGGGGTTTCCTGATTTCCGGCCAGCAAGACGGGCAAGGCGACATGAAACGCGGCACCGCCGCCCGGGGCATTCTCGGCCCAAATCCGTCCGCCGTGAGATTCGACGATGGTCCGGGCGATCGAGAGCCCAAGCCCCATGCCCCAACGCTTGGTGCTGAAGAATGAATCGAACAGCCGCGGCACATGCTCCGGGGCGATGCCTGGGCCCCGATCGGACACGCTGAGGACGACACCGCCGGGCTCCCGGGCGACGGAGACCTGAATGGTACGTCGATCATCGGGCAGGTCGGCGACGGCGTCCATGGCGTTGAGCGCAAGATTGACCAGGACCTGCTGTATCTGGACGCGATCCCCGATCAGCCGGGCGGAGGCCGGGATTGGGCCGAAGACCAGCGTCGCGAGCCGTCGTCGCGCTTCGGACCGCAGAATCAGCTCCACGTCGGCCAGCGCCTCGTTGAGATCGAATGGCTGCCGTTCGACCGCCTGTTTCGCGATCAGTGCCCGCAACCGGCGAATGACCTCGCCGGCGCGCAAATCGTTGCGCCGGATATCGGCAAGGATCGTGCGCAGCTCGTCCGGCCGATTCGCGCCGGACTGGAGGAGCAGGTCCGCGGCTTCGGCGTTGCTGAGGATAGCCCCGAGGGGTTGATTGATCTCGTGGGCGATCGCCCCTGCAAGCTCGCCGACCACGGCCAGCCGAGACGCATGCGCGAGCTCGGCCCGTTGTCGCTGTACCGCCAGCTCCACCAGGCGGCGGCGATGGCGTTCCGCCAGCAACCCGGCGATCAGAGCGCTTTGCAGTAGAAACACCAGCGCGGCGGCGATCGCCTCGTTGCGATGTTCCGAAAGAAAGCTCGGTGGCCTGAAGCGGACCTCTGCCCCGGCTGGAATCGCGTCCGGGTCCATCTGCCAACGGAGAACCTGGAGCCAGTCGATCTGCAGGGTCGTCGGCATGCCCCGAGGCAGACCGAGCGCTGTCGGCGGGCTCCCCCCGAGCAGCCTGGCGACGGCTTGTCCGGCCACACGCCCCACGGCTCTGAAGTCCACCATGGCGCCGCCGACGACACCCGAACCCATGAAGGTATCGAAGGTGCCGAAGATCGGAGCGGTTGCGGCGTCCGCCATGAGCTCGACGGACCGACGGGGCGTGACCTCGTGGCCCTCCCCGTCCAGGAACCAGCCGGGCGTGACAACGACAGCGTCGTCCCCCAACCCGGCGAGCCTTTTCAGCACCACTGCCGCCGGAAGACCGGCGAGAAACTCGGCATCGACAAGCCCCGTGAGCTTGGAGACGTCGGCGCGCAGCTGGGTTTCGAACTGCCGGTCTTGGGGGGATGCACCCGTCACGAGCACCAGACGCCGGGCGTCCGGGCGCAAGCGCAACGCCAGCTCGATCGTGCCGGAGAAGTCGATCGATATCGGCACGCCGAGGACATCGGGTGGCAGTTGCACATCGGAGCTCAGGTTGGAATCGGGCACCCCCATGTGAACGATCGGCACCGAAGGAAACAGCCCCCCGCGGTTGCGCAGCAGGTAAAAAAGCGCATTCGGACCTGCCGCGACGACGGCCGCGGGGGGCCGAGACCCGTACTTCGCGCGCAGGAAGGTCGTCAGGATGCGATCATAGGACGCGCCCATGAAGCGCGGCGCGTCCAGAAACTCCGTGCTCAGCTCGGCCTCGGCCGGGAGCGTTTCCTGTAACCCTCGATCCCCCTCGACATTCGCCGGCAATAGCCGATTGTTCGAGAAGAGTACCAGCACATGCGGGCTCTCCGCCGATTTGGCGGCCGGAACAAGCAGCAGACAGCAACAGCAAACGGCAGAAACCAGCGTCCGGCGGCATATCGCGAGCGGGTGGGCAGTCATGGGGTCAACCAACGTCAAGGCTCTTTGGGATCAAAGCCAGTGTTCACCCGGCGGGACTCTCATCCACGGGCCGTGATCCAAGAGCCGGTAATTGGAGCCGCAAAGGCGCAAAGTAAACAAAGAAAAACCATGGCTCGTCGTGACCGTCCCGTTCACCCTCAGGGTGAATGCCGTCAGTGTAAGCAACGCATCGTCCCACTGCCGGATCATCGGCAGTGTCTTCTCCATCCGCTGCGTATCGACCACCCTGCCGTCGACCTTCAGAATGCCGGAGGCATCAACCTCGGGAGCTTCGATCACCACCTGGAGGCGCTGTCCGACTCGCAGGAGTTAGGAAGCCGACGGCTCCGATCGATCGACGGCAAAGGTTGACACCCGCCCCAGGTATGGAATCCAACACAGGGACTGCTAAGCTATCTTGCAATTCCGGCCGCACGTGACGAAGCCAGACGTCAATGCCACAGGACTCCTGCCCTAGCCGAACGAAGGCCCCGACCCTCGGAGGCGGCGCACCGCACTTCGCGACACGGAGTGGGTTCGGCGATCTGCGGGTCGGGCCGTTTTTTGCCCTCCCGGCCGTCTTGACCGAACTGGGCGTCGAGTCGAGGCTGGTATTTTCCGAAGCCCGAGTCGATCCCGGACTGTTCGAAGACCCCGAGGCCCGCATCGGGATCAAGCCGCTCGGACGTCTACTCGACATCTGCGTCGCCCGCACGCGGCGTGAGGACTTCGGGCTCTTACTCGGTGAACGCTTCACCCTGGAGGCGATTGGTCTACTCGGCTCGGTGATGCGTCATTCACCCACCGTCGGAGACGCTGTCCGCAGCCTGCTGCTGCATCTGCATCTGACCGATCGGGGTGCCGCGCCGGTCCTGCTGGCCCCCGATCCATCATGCGTCACCTTGGGGTATTCGATCTATCGCCACGGCACTCCGGCGACCGCACAGATCTACGACGGCGCGATCGCCATCGGGTGCCGGATCCTGCGCGAGCTGTGCGGCCCCGCTTGGCGACCGGTGCGCGTGCAGTTCTCGCACGCCCGACCCGCCAATATCGCCCCGTACCGCCGCGTGTTCGGATCGACCCCGACCTTCGATGCCGAGGTCTCGGCAATCCTGTTCGCCTCCTCCTGGCTCCAACAGCCCATTGCCGGTGCCGATGCGCGGCTCTATGGCGTCTTCACCCGAGCGATTCGCGAAGCGACGGCCAACTACCCGATGAGTTTCGCCGAGCAGGTGAGCGGCGTCCTGCATCAGATGATTCGCGGCGGAAACGCGTCGGCCGACGCGATTGCACGCCTGTTCGGGATCCGTGAGCGGACGCTGCGACGACGTCTTGCGGCCGAGGGCAAGCACCTGCAGCAGCTCGTCGATGAAGAGCGTTTCGAGATCGCCAAGCAACTTCTGCACGAGACCGGTCTGCCGGTCTCGGAGATCGCGGCGGCCTTGCAGTATGCCGACCCCAATGCCTTTTCCCGCGCCTTTCGGAGCTGGGCGGGGCTCAGCCCCAAGCAGTGGCGGCAAGACTGCTCAAACGGGCCGGCGCGGACATCGCGGACACCGCCCGTTCACGATTGAGGACGCCGATCGACCGCGCCAGCCGACCCTCCGCGGCCGGATTCAGGATTCACTGTTGGAGCTCCGAGCCCAACAGGGCCAGGACCTTGGCCCTGACTTCATGCAGCTCGGCGGTGAAGACCCGCCCTTTGTGTTGCGCCTTGCGGGCGACCCAATCGAGGCTCTTGACCTGGTCGGCCAAGACAGCGCCCGGACGGTCACCGGCAATCAAGAGTTACGCCACCATCCAAGACGTTACAACTTGGCCGATACCCCGCCGTCGAGCCGCTTCGGAACATCGTAGAACGGGATACCCGCGGCGATCGGGGCGGAACCGAGCCGCCGGATGGCCCCGGCCGTCCCTGAAACATTCGCGGCCCGGCAACGGTCTGAGTGATTAACTCAGCTCGCTTGTCGGGTAAACCGCCATGACAGGACTCCGCACCCCCATCCGGGGATGGATGATCGGCTGGCTGACCAAGGAAGGTGAGCCGCACGAGGTCCCCTTGTGCGATTTCAAGCGTCTGAGCGAGGAGCTACAGCCCGGCGACGTGCTGCTGGTCGAGGGACGCACCCGCGTCGCCGGCATCATCAAGCTGATCACCCAGAGCGCCTGGACCCATGCCGCGCTCTACCTCGGTCGGCTGCACGATATCGAAGACCGCACCCTGCGCAACCTCGTCGTGCAGCACTATCAGCGCGACCACAGCGAGCAGCTGCTGCTCGAGGCCCTGATCGGCCAAGGCACCCGCATCTCCCCGCTGTCGCGCTATGCCAACGATCACCTGCGGATCTGTCGACCGCATGGCCTGTCCCGCGGGGACGCTCAAGAGGTCATCGCCTACGCTGTCCGTCGGCTCGGCAGCGACTACGACGTGCGTCAACTGCTCGACCTCGCCCGGTTCTTCCTGCCTTGGAGCATCGTGCCGCGGCGCTGGCGCTCGAGCCTCTTCCAGGCCAACGCGGGCGGCGTGACCCGCACGGTCTGCGCCGGGCTGATCGCGGAGTCCTTCGGTGCGGTCGATTTTCCGATCCTGCCCTTCATCGATCGGCGCGCCGACGGCACCATACGATTCTTCAAGCGCAACCCGCGTCTCTTCACGCCGCGCGACTTCGACTACTCGCCCTATTTCGACATCATCAAGTACCCCTTCCTCGGGATCGACGAGATCGGCCTCTATCGTCTCCTACCCTGGTGCAGGACGCAGGTGCTCCTGAGCGACGGCAGCCGCTTCTATAGGGCCGCCGTAAGCTCCGCTCGGATGACCGATCACGCGGGCCGGGCATCTGCGGGCGATCTGCGTTGCGGATGCTCGGAGACGGCCGCGTCTTCCGACGCGCTGTCCGTCAGCGTCGAAGGCCCGCCCGCATCGACGACTGCACCGCAGGACGCGACGCAAGACCCGATGTGGCAGCGCGTGCTCGCGCAGCTGTCCATCGATCGCGGCATCGCGCACGACCGGCCGACACCGAGCCTCTCGAGGCCGCCGTTACGACTCCGGCGACCGGGATCGAGATCCCAGACACGCCTGCATCCGGTCATCGACAACCCAGACTCCCATCGGACCACACCGGGCTCCGGCACGACGCAGCCCAAGGAGGCCATCTCGACCGAGGGCTCCTGACATGAGCATCCTTCTCTTCGCGCTCGGCACACTGGCCGCCACGCTCGCGGCGGTCACCGGCATTGCGCCGCTCCGCCAAGCCCTGATCACCCGACACCTGCTCGAACAGTTCCGACGCGTCATGCCGGCGATGTCCCGCACCGAGCAGGAGGCGCTGGAGGCCGGCGGCACCTGGTGGGATGCCGAGCTCTTTTCGGGCCGCCCCGAGTGGTCGCGCCTGCGCAACCTGCCCCCTTCCCGTCTGAGCCCCGCCGAGCAGGCCTTCCTGGACGGCCCGGTGGAGCAGCTCTGTCGGATGCTCGACGACTGGCGCATCACCCACGAGGACATGGACCTGGCGCCCGAGGTCTGGTCCTTCATCCGGCGCGAGCGACTCTTCGGACTCGTCATCCCGACTCGATACGGCGGGCTCGGCTTCTCCCCGCTGGCCCACTCCGAGATCGTCATGAAGCTCGCCAGCCGCAGCATCACGGCCGCGGTGACCGTGATGGTGCCCAACAGCCTGGGTCCGGCCGAGCTGCTCCTGCGCTACGGCACGCAGGCCCAGCGCGACCGCTGGCTGCCGCGCCTGGCGAGCGGCGATGAAATCCCCTGCTTCGCGCTCACCGGCCCCAAGGCCGGCAGCGATGCCGCCTCGACACCGGACATCGGGGTCGTCAGTCAGGGCGTCTTCAAAGGCCGTCCGACACTCGGCATCCGGATCGATTTCGACAAGCGCTACATCACCCTGGGACCCGTCGCGACCCTGATCGGACTGGCGTTCCGTTTGACCGACCCGGACCGGCTGCTCGGCGACGACCCGCAGCCCGGCTTGACCCTCGCCTTGATTCCGGCCGACACGCCCGGCATCGAGCGCGGGCGCCGTCACCTGCCGCTCGGCATCCCCTTCCAGAACGGCCCCCTGGTCGGGCGCGGTGTCTTCATCCCGGTCGATTGGGTCATCGGCGGCCGAGAGGGGATCGGCAAGGGCTGGCGGATGCTGATGGAGTCGCTCTCGGAGGGTCGCGGCATCTCGCTGCCGGCACTCGCCACGGGCGGCGGCAAGCTGGCCGCGCGCTATACCGGGGCCTATGCACACATCCGCAGACAGTTCGGCCGGCCGATCGGGGACTTCGAAGGGGTCGAGGCCGCGCTCGCAAGAATCGCCGGGCGGACTTATCAGATGGACGCTGCACGCCGGGTCTTTCTCGCCGCGCTGCAGGCCGGCGAGCATCCGGCCGTGCTCTCGGCGGTGCTGAAGTATCAGCTTACCGAAGGCTTTCGACAGGTCATCAACGACGCCATGGACGTGCAGGGCGGCAGCGGGATCTGTCTCGGGCCCGCCAATCCGCTGGGGCGGGTCTATCAGGCAATCCCGATCGCCATCACGGTCGAGGGCGCGAACATCCTGACCCGTAATTTGATTATCTTCGGTCAGGGTGCCTTGCGGTGCCATCCGCATGTGCTCGAGGAGTTTCGGGCCGCGGAAGATCCAGATCCAAAACACGCGTTGGAACGCTTCGATTCAGCCATCGCCGGACATATCGGCTTCCTGATCAGCAACCTCTTGCGAACACTGCGGGATGGACTTAGTGGCGGACGTCTCGCCGCACGGCCGACCGAAGGCTGGCTGGGTCGCCATTATCAGCGGCTGGACTGGCTGAGCAGCGTCTTTGCCCTCAATGCCGATCTGGCCATGATGACCTTGGGCGGGAGCCTGAAGCGGCGCGAGCGTCTCTCCGCGCGGCTCGGCGACATCCTGAGCCTGCTGTTCATGGCCTCCTGCACGCTCAAACACTACGAGGATCAGGGCCGACCGGAGGCCGACCGGGATCTGGTCGAGTGGGCCATGGCGGACCACCTGATCCGCATCCAGGAGGCGCTGGTCGCGCTCTGGCGGAACTTCCCCCGGCGCAGTCTCTCGCGACTCCTGCGGCGTGTCTGCTTCCCGACCGGCTTGCCGTTCGAGGGGCCGAGCGATGCGTTGGAGCATCGTGTCGCCCGCCTAATCCTGGAGCCGGGCGCGACGCGCGATCGCCTGACGGCGGGGAACTTCGACAGCCGCGACCCGAGCATGGCCGTCGGTCGAATCGAGCTGGCCTTGGCGGCCGCGACGCACGCGGACGAGGTCCAGGGCGTTCTGCATGCAGCCGTTCGACAAGGCCGCTTGGCCGATCACGACGGCCCGACGCGACTTCGCGAAGCGGTCGCGACCCGACTGATCACTGCAGAAGACGCGGCGGCCGTTCACGAGGCGGAGCAGCTTCGCGATGCCGTCATCGGCGTCGACAGCTTTGTCGAGCTGCGGCCAAAGGAGCGACGCATTCAGGCTGAATCGCGAGCCGCAGCCTAAACCGAGAGGAGGACGAGATGAGCGAGCGCACGCAGGCGAACACCCGGCCGGTCTATCTGGTCGACGGCTGCCGCACACCCTTTCTGAAGGCGCGCGGTGTCCCCGGACCCTTCACGGCGGCGGATCTCGCGGTCGGCGCCGGCCGTCCACTCCTGTTGCGCCAGCCGTTCCCGGCGGAGGCGATCGACGAGGTCATCCTCGGATGCGTGGTCCCGAGCCCGGAGGAGATGAACATCGCGCGAATCGCCGCACTTCGCCTGGGTTGCAGCGAGCGCACCCCGGCCTGGACGGTCCAGCGCAACTGCGCCTCGGGACTTCAGGCCCTGGACAGCGCGGCTCAGTCGATCGGCTCGGGCCGGGCGGATCTGGTCCTTGCCGGCGGCACCGAGGCCATGAGCCATGCCCCGGTCCTGTTCGGTCGCGCCTTCGTCGAGTGGCTCGGGAACTGGTCGCGGGCGCGCAGCCTGACGGCCCGCGGGCGGCTGCTCGCGCAGTTGCGGCCGCATGACCTGGCCCCCGTGATCGGCCTGCTCAAGGGCCTCACCGACCCCATCGTCGGGCTTTCGATGGGTCAGACCGCCGAGCATCTCGCCTGGCGGTTCGGGATCGATCGCGAGGCCATGGATCGGTTCGCACTGCGCAGCCACCAGCGGCTGGGGACCGCACTCTCCGACCATGTCTTTTCCGCAGAGATCACGCCCCTCATCGCGCCCGACGGGACTGCCTATATTCAAGACGAGGGCTATCGCGCCGATTCGGATCTCGCACAGCTCGGCGCACTGCGCCCGGTCTTCGACCGACCGACGGGTGCGGTCACCGCCGGCAACAGCGCACAGGTCACGGACGGTGCCGCGTTGCTCCTGCTGGCCTCCGAGGAGGCGGTCGAGCGTTGGGACCTGACGGTGCTCGCGCAGCTCGTCGATGTCCAGTGGGCGGCGCTCGACCCCACCGAGATGGGTCTCGGGCCGGTCCATGCCATGGCCCCGCTGCTGCGTCGTCAGGGGCTCGCGACCGCCGACATCGACGTCTTCGAGATCAACGAGGCCTTTGCCGCGCAGATGCTCGCCTGCCAGGAGGCCTGGTCTGACCGCCACTATCGCGAAGAGGGTCTGGGTGACGAGCCGGACCAGCCGATCCCGGACGATGCCTTGAATCCCGAGGGCGGCGCCATCGCCATCGGCCACCCGGTCGGTGCGAGCGGTGCGCGTCTGGCCCTGCATCTGGCGTTGTCCATGAAGCGTCGAGGGCTGGCCCTGGGCGTTGCGAGTCTTTGTATCGGAGGCGGTCAGGGCGGCGCCCTGCTGCTTCGAGCCGAAGGAGGTACGCCATGAATACGCTCTGGACGATCGAGCAAGACGCCACCGACGGAATCTGCAGGCTCGGGATCGACGACAGGTCGCATTCCGTCAACCTGCTCTCGGTCGCTGCACTGGATGAGTTGGACGCCTGCATCGCTCGGGTCGAGAACGGACTGGAAACCGGGCTCGCAACCGGTATCGAGGCGGGACCCTACCCCCATCCGATCAAGGGACTCATCATCCAGTCGCGCAAACCCAAGGGATTCATCGCCGGCGCGGATGTCGGCGAGTTCGATCGCCTCGCCGATCCCTCGGAGGCCGAGCGGCACATCCGCCGGGTCCACGCCCTACTCGCCCGCATCGAGGATCTGCCGATCCCGACGCTGGCTCTGATCCACGGGGTCTGTCTGGGCGGCGGTCTGGAGCTGGCACTTGCCTGTCGCTACCGCATCGCAAGCGACGACCCCGCCACCAAGCTCGGCTTCCCCGAGGTACGGCTCGGGATCTTCCCGGGCTACGGCGGCACTTGGCGCGCCATCCGCACGCTTGGTCCCGTCGCGGCCATGCAGGCCATGTTGACCGGACAAACCTACTCGGCCCGCCAAGCCCAGCGGATGGGTCTGGTCGATCGAGTCCTCCCGCAACGTCAGTTGGAGGCAGGCGCTCGCGATCTGCTTCGCGCCGCACCCTTACCCAGCCGGGCGAGCTTTTCGCAGCGTCTGCCCAATCTCCCTGCTGTGCGCGGATGGGTCGCGCACCGGATGACCCGCCGCACGGCGGCCAAGGTGAGGCAGGAGCACTACCCTGCCCCCTTCGCTCTGATCGAGCATTGGCGAGCCAACGGCGCGAATGCACGGGGTCTGCTCGACGGCGAGGCCCGACGCGTACCCGAGCTGCTGCTCGGCGAGACCTCGACGAACCTGCGGCGCGTCTTTCATCTCCAGGAGCGGCTCAAGGCCCTGTCCGATGTCGAGGTCCCGCGTCCGCAGCGGGTCCATGTCGTCGGGGCCGGGGTGATGGGCGGCGACATCGCAGCCTGGTGCGCGCTCAACGGTCTGACGGTGACCCTGCAGGATCTCTCGCTCGATCAGATCGGACGGGCCATGAAGCGCGCCCATCACCTCTTCGAGCAACGCCTTCGCGACCCCCGGCTGGTCCGCGCGGCCTGGGACCGTCTGATGCCCGACCCGGACGGCGAGGGTCTGCACCGCACCGACCTCGTCATCGAGGCGGTCGCGGAGCAGACGGAGCTCAAGCAGCAGCTGTTCGCCGAGATGGAGACGCTTATCCCCGAGCACGCCCTGCTCGCCACCAACACCTCAAGCATCCCGATCGAGCGCATCGGCGAGGGTCTACGGGATCCGGGGCGTCTCGTCGGCCTGCACTTCTTCAACCCGGTCGCGCGGATGCAGCTCGTCGAGGTCGTCCAGGGCACGCAGACGCGACCAGAATCGATGCAGCGGGGACTCGCGGCGGTCCGCGCACTCGACCGGCTCCCGCTGCCGGTGAAGAGCAGCCCGGGATTCCTGGTCAACCGTGTCCTCATGCCCTATCTGCTCGAGGCCGTGGACCTGCTCGACGAGGGTGTCTCCATCGCCGCCATCGACAAGGCCGCGGTCGATTACGGGATGCCGATGGGCCCGCTGGCGCTCGCCGATACGGTCGGGCTCGACATCTGTCTGGCCGTCTCCGACACGCTTGGACCGGCCTTAACCGCTCCGGAAGAGACGCCGGAGCGTCTGCGCCGCATGGTCGCGGACGGACAGCTCGGGAAGAAAAGTGGTCGAGGCTTCCATCGTTACCGTGACGGGCAGGCCGTGCCCGAATCCATTTCGCATGGCGATCGGCCGCCGCATGACCTGACCGAACGACTGATCTTCCGCCTGCTCAACGAGTGTGTCGCCTGTCTGCGCGAGGGCGTGGTCGCGGATCCGGACCTTCTCGACGCCGGCGTCGTCTTCGGCACCGGCTTCGCCCCGCACCGCGGCGGCCCGCTCCACGAGATCGCCCAAGGCGGCTGGGAACGCATGCGCGAACGCCTCGATACGCTCCAACGCGACCATGGCCGACACTTCAGACCGGATCGGGGCTGGCAGTTGACACCGGCCGGACTCTATCGAGGAGGACACTGACATGTTGCTGTTCGATCAAACCGCAACGACAGGCGTCTCGACCCGCCTAATGGATCTCATCTCGGCCGAGGAGGCGGTCAGCCTCTGCGGACTCTTCCTCGAACGCGTCGCGCGCACCCCGGATGCGGTCGCCTACGTTCAGTTCGACGAGAAAGCACAGACCTGGATCGAGACCACGTGGTGCGACACCGCTCGATCGGTCGCGCATTGGCAGACGGCCTTGATGCGCGAAGGTCTAGCGCCCGGCGACCGTGTGGCCCTCATGATGCGCAATCGGCGCGAATGGGTTGCCTTCGATCTGGCGGCGCTCGGCCTTGGTCTGGTCACCGTGCCCCTCTATCCGAACGACCGGCCGGAGGCGGTCGGGCACATCCTCGATGATGCCGGCATTCGACTCCTGCTGCTCGAAACCGCCGCGCAACGCGCCGAGTTGTCCGCGATCGACCCGGCGCTCGCCCAACTCAAACGCCTGCTGATCCTGGAGCCTGGCGATGCGCCGCTTGCCGAAGGCGCCCTTTCGGTGCGGGATTGGCTCGACGAGACGATGCCCGTGGTCGAGCGCGGCGCCATCGATCGTGTCGACAACCCCGAGGCCCTGGCCACCATCGTCTACACCTCCGGTACCACCGGACATCCGAAAGGCGTGATGCTCAGCCATCGCAACATCCTCTGGAACGCCGAGGCGTCGCTGAAGCTTATCCCGGCACGACCCGACGACCGCTTCCTATCCTTCCTGCCGCTCTCGCATACGCTGGAACGCACCGCCGGCTGCGTCCTGCCGATCATGGCCGGCTGCAGCATCGCCTTTGCCCGGTCCATCCCGCAACTGGCCGAGGATCTGCAGCAGATCCGACCGACCGTCATGATCGCCGTCCCGCGGATCTTCGAGCGGGTTCATGCAAGGCTGCGCGAACGGCTCGACGGCGAATCGGCCATCAAGCGCCGGCTGTTCGAGCAGGCCGTGAGCACGGGCTGGTCTCGCTTCGAGCACGGCCAGGGTCGGGCGAGCTGGCACCCGCGCCTGTTGGCGGCCCCGCTGCTCGATCACCTGGTCGGCGCCAAGATCCGCGCGCGATTCGGCGGGCGGCTGCGGGTTGCCGTTTGCGGCGGCGCACCCTTGGCACCGGACATCGCACGAGTCTTCATCGCGCTCGGCGTCCCGCTCGTGCAGGGCTACGGACTCACCGAGACCAGCCCCGTCATCAGCGTCAGCCCGCTCGAAGACAACATCCCCGAGAGCGTCGGCCGGCCGCTGCCCGGACTCCAGTACCGCATCGGAGACTTCGACGAGCTGATCGTGCGCTCGCCCGGCGTGATGAAGGGCTACTGGAACCAGCCGCAAGCGACCGCCGAGGTCCTCGACGACGCGGGTTGGCTCAAGACCGGCGACCAGGTGCGCGTGCAGAACGGGCACCTCTTCATCACCGGCCGCATCAAGGACATCCTGGTGCTCGCCAACGGCGAGAAGGTTCCGCCCGCCGACATCGAGATGGCGATCGCCGGCGATCCGCTCTTCGAGCAGGTCATGGTGATCGGCGAGGGACGCCCCTTCCTGAGTGCGCTCGTGGTGCTGAACCCGGAGGTCTACACAGAGGTGGCGAAGGCCGAAGGACTGCCGGCGGATCCCATGGCCGCCGATGCCGACGGCCGACTCGAGCCCGTCCTGCAGAACAGGATCGAGAGCCGGCTCACCGGCTTCCCCGGTCATGCCAAGATCCGCCGCGTGGCCTTGGCCGCCTGCCCCTGGTCCATCGAGAACGACCGCATGACCCCGACGATGAAGCTCAAACGGGCCAAGATCCTGGCCGACTATCGCGAGGCGCTCACCCGGCTGTATGTCGGGCATGACCATTGACGAGGCCGATTACTGCGGGCCGTTACCGCCGGGGAGACCCCGATCCGCGACCACGCAGGGTCGCGATTGCTCCACGCAGGCCGTCGGGCAGCCGTGCCGCCACCGCGGCACGGACCTGATCCCGAAGGCCCACCACATAGCGTTTGCGGGGTCGCTTGGCTGAAAGCGCGTGCCGCACCGCGAGCGCGACCTCCTCCGGCGCCATCCCGGACCGCCCGAGCCGCTCGATCAGGACATGTCGAGCGGCCATTCGATCGGCGTAGCCTGCTCGCAGCGCCTCGGGCATCTCCAGGAGCAGGCGTTGCTCGGCGGATCGCATCTTGTCCCAAAAGGGCGTGGCGACCACACCCGGCTCGATCATGCTGACTCGGATGCCGGTCTCGCCGAGCTCGAGCCGCAGACTCGTCGTCAGTGCTTCGAGCGCGAATTTCGAGGCGCAGTAAGGTCCGAGCAACGCAGAGGCAAAGCGCCCGCTGGTGGAGCCGATGTTGACGATGCGACCGCGACGCTCGCGCAGCAACGGGAGTGCTGCGCGGGTCAGCGACAAGACGCCCACGACGTTGACCTCGAAGAGGTCCCGCAGCGCCTCGCTCGACGTGGCCTCCAACGGACCGGACAAGGCGACCCCGGCGTTGTTGACCAGCGCGAAGCGCTCGCCGGCATCGAGTGCTTGCCGGATGTCGCCGAGGGCCTTCAGGATGTCTTGCTCGCATGTGACATCCAACATCACCGGGTGTAGGCGATCGCCTCCCGCACGCCTCAAGGACTCGGCATCGGTCTCGCGTCGCACACCTGCGAAGACCCGAAAGCCTCCTGCGGCGAGGTCGAGCGCACAGGCCCGTCCGATGCCGCTCGAAGCCCCGCTGATCAACACGGCGTGCGCCGGAGCCGGAGTCGGAGCCATGATCCGCGTCACGCGCCGAAGGCCGTCGCTCGGCCTTCACCCGGCGCAATCGGAGACGCGACCGGGGCGGCGACGATCGACCCCGGCTGTCGCGAGCGGGCCAGCGCATAGCACCAAACCGGATCCTGCACCTTCGGACCCTCGACCGGCACGATGGCCCCATCGCCGAAGACCGCGAGGTAGTCCTTCCAGACGTGATCGCAGACAGTGTCGTAGCGGCAGCGTCGGCACGCCTTCGGCCGTCGCTTGCGCAGCAGCTCGACGAGCCGGGTCACGCCCAGGGTCTCGATCCCGCGTCTGCCGTGGCGCAGCGCAAAACCCGGATGCTTCAGCAGCAAGGCCCCCAGCAACCCGGCAGCGTGCACGATGGCGCGATGCAGAGGCCGCTCGCCGCGCCTTACGACCTGGCTCATAAAATAGTTCCAGTCGTCCGGATCGAAGCTCTGCTGATAAAGATTCATCACGTACTGCTCGTAGCCGCGCATGAAGCAAAAGGGGATGTACTTCACGCTGAGCGGCGGCAGCCGGTCGCGATGCCGGTCGATGGCGCGCTTGATCGCGGCTGCGGCAGACCCGTAGTCCACCATGGACGGGCTGTCGCCCCCACCGGCTTCGGCGACCGGGCTGAACACCGCGAGATGGATGGCGGCTGCGCCCAGATCGATCTCCAGACCGACGATGTCGGTGATCCGGTCGACGTTCTCGCCGTTGACGGTGGTGCTGATGCGGCAGCGCGCCCCGAGGGCCTGGATGTGTCCGATCGCCGCGAGGATCTTCTTGAAGCTGCCCGGCACGCCGGTTTGCCGATCGTGCAGCGCATCCTCGTGACCGTGCAACGAGAAGAGGACGTCGTTGGCGCCTGCCGCCACGACCGTCTCCGCGTAGCCCCGGTCGGCCAGTCGCAGGCCGTTGCTGATCATCGAGATGTTGCGGTAGCCCAATCCCCGGGCGGCGGCGATCAGCTCGGGGAGATCGCGGCGGATGGTGGGCTCGCCGCCGGTAAACTCGACCTCGCTCGCGCCGGCGCGTCGCATGATCCGCAAGCGTTCCTTCACCTGCTCGGTCGAGGGCTCGTCGCGCGTGCTGGTTAAGGATTCCTTGTAGTAACAGAAGCCGCAGCGTGCGTTGCAGCGGTAGCCGAGTCGGATGTCGACGCGCTCGGAGAGTCGCGGCAATAACTGCCCGCGATCCGACACGCCGATCTCCGAAGCTGACCCGGAGTCCGAACCGCAGTCAGCCCCGAGGTCGCCTCGCGTGCGGAGGTCGACACGATCGACCGAGACCGCCGACGACAACGCCGAAGGCATGGCCTGTTCAGCCTGTTCGGACGAGATCATCGTAGAGCCCCTCCACGGCATTGAAATAGGACGCAGGCGAGTAACGGGTCTCAACGAGCGCTCGACCCGCACGGCCCATCTCGGCGATGCGCGCGTCCGGCAGCTCGGCGAAACGCCGCAAGGTCGCCGCGAGCGTGTCCGAGCAACCGCTCGGGACCAGTGCTCCGGTATGGTCTTGCCCGATCAGCTCGGGCAAACCGCCGATGTCCGCGCCGATGACCGGCTTGGCCAAGGCGTAGGACTCCAGCACGCTGATCGGTGCGTTCTCGTACCAGACCGCCGGAAGAACCGTCGCGCGCGACGAGCGCACCGCCGCGTGCAGCGCGTCGCCTTCCAAACGCCCGAGAAATTGCACGTCCGCGTGCAGTGTCTCGGCCAGTGCCTGCAAGGCGTCCCGCTGCGGACCGTCTCCGGCCAGCTGCACGCAGACCCCCGCCTTGGCCGCGGCCTCGATCAGGGTTGTCAGCCCCTTCTCGGGAGAGAGCCGACCGAAGTAGAGGAATGCGGAACCCGGACGCGGATCGGGCAGATAGCGCAGCGGATCCACGAAATTGGGGATGTGAACGAAACGCTCACGGTCCCAGCCCCATTCCACCAGCGTTTCGAGATAGTGCCGGCACGGCACGATGAAGCGATCGACATGGTCTCGATAGGAGTGCAGCAGCCCGTGCAGCACGGCCTCCGCGGCCACGATCGTGCTCAGCGCCAAAGAGCCCTTGATGCAGCGCCCGAGCAGCAATTCGTGCAGCCGACCACCCTTGCAACGCTCGCAGACCGCGCCGCGGTTGAACATATGGTAGGCCGGGCATGCCAGTTTGAGATCGTGAAGGGTCATCACGACCGGGATCCCGCGGCGTTTCAGCAGCCCCAAGATGGACGGCGAGAGATGGTGATAGATGCTGTGGCAGTGACAGATGTCGGGACGCACCCGATCCAGGAGGCGCCCGAGGTTACGGCGAGCCTCCAGCGAATAGATCACTTTCGGGATCCGGGCCAGCTTCTGCGGCAACGAGTAGGCTCGGCCGAACTCCACCTCCGAGACGAAGAAGCCCGACCAAGGGGACGGCAGGTTGCTCGGATGCTGCATCGAGAAGGGGATCACCTCCCAGCCGGCCTGACGGAACAGGTGCTCGTGGTCGAAGAAGACCGCTTCGGAGCCGTCTCGACGGTAGTGATAGTTGTTGACGGCGAGCAAGGTGAGCATGCGCGCTGGATCCCGTCTCGGTGAGGGTGCGAAGCGCACGTCGTCATCCGGGTCGTTGCGGCGAAGGAGGCTCAACGGCTCACGCCATTGAGCAACATCGGCGCATGCGCAACAGGCCCGATCGACCGCTTCCGATTCGCGCTCAGAGGCGTCTCGTCCAGCAGGTGTGCCACGATGCGGTCCCCGGCACCGCCGCGGCCGTAGATCGGCGGCCAACCTCCGCGTTTCCCGCGCAGCTGTGTCTCTACCCCTGCAACGATGGCGTCCGGGTCGAACCCGACGAGTCGATTCGCCCCGTACAGGATGGTCTGGTGACGCTCGGTGTTCTCGCGCACTGTCACGCAGGGCACGCCCAGGATGTAGGCCTCCTCCTGGATGCAGCCGCTGTCGGTCACCACCACCGCGGCGTGATGCTGCAGGGCCAGTGCGTCCAGTCCCGAGACAGGCTCGGTCACGAGGACCGCGCCCAAGAGTGCCGGATCGATGCAATGACGCGTCATCATGTCGCGGGTACGCGGATGCATGGGGAAAAGCACGGCATCGAAGCGCTCGGCCAAGCGCGCGAGACCTCTGAACACGGCAGCGAGTCGCAGCGGGCGATCTGTCAGCTCCTTGCGGTGGAGCGTCACGAAGGCATAGCGGTCATCCCGCCGAGGCCCGAGACGGTCGCGAAAGTCCTCGATGAGATCGACCGTGGTGTTGCCCGTGACCTCGACCCTCCCACGCAGCTCCGGGCTGCGGCGCAGATAGTCGGCCTCGCACTCGGTATAGGTGAAGAGGTGGTGGGCGATGGCATCGACGACGATCCGGTTGCGCTCTTCGCGCATCTCGTCGTCGAAGGAGCGCAGCCCCGCTTCCACATGGGCGAGCCTCCGATCCGTGTAAAGCACGGCGATCGCTGCAACGACGGCGGCTGCCGTGTCCCCGTTGACGAGCACGAGATCGATCTCGAGCTTCACTAGAAGGTCGGACAGCCAACTGATGGCCCGGCCCGTCTCGTAGGGGGACGGCATGACGACATCCGGGGCATAGCCCATCTCTTCGAACATCACGCCGCACATGCGTCGATCGCTGTGCTGATTGGTGTGCAGGACGCTGAAGGGCACGCCGGATCGACGCAGCGCCTTGACGATCGAATAGTTCTTGAGGATCTCCGGGCGCGTTCCCGTCACCACCGCAATCTTCATCGCGCCATCACCGCGTCTGCAAAGCGCTCGGCGACCCATTGGTTCCCCGCCTCGTTGAAATGAACCGGGTCTTCGTAGCAGGTCCGCGGGATGTCGCCCATCTCGACCCAGTGCGCATCGGGGAAGCTCGAGACCAGTGTGCAACAAGCGTCGTTGTAAGCCTGTCGCGTCGCGGCACGCTCCCGCGAAAAGAACCCATGGCCATCGGCATGAATCGGGGGAATCTCCCCGCAGAAGACACTGCGATACCCTTTGATGAAGAGTGCCTCCAGGCACTGGCGGTAGTATTCGCCGAACAGCTCGATCGGGGTTGCCTCGCCGACGTCGTTGGTACCGATCAGCAGGCACGCCTGGAAGGTGTCACCGATGCCGTCGAGCTCTTGGCCGAGCCGGAACCAGAGGTCGCGAGCCGTATGGCCATTGGTCGCACGATTGATGGCGCGCCAGCTGTAATCGCTGCGTTCTCGAAGAATCCTGGCAAGGTAGAGCGGGTAGCACCCGTAGCTGCGCGCACCGAATGTTTGGCTGTCGCCGAGACAGAGCAGGTTTTGATAGTTCATGTACGGCGTAACGGCTGCGTTGGATCGGCGTGGTGTCTTTTCGTGTATTACGACAGACCCGAATCCTTTGATCAAGACATCTCGACCTGTCGCTCGAATCCGGGTCCGCGGTGCCAATCCCACGCAGTACGAATGATCGCGTCGAGGCTCACGTACGCAGGCTCCCAACCCAGCTCGCCGCGGATGCGGCTCGCATCCCCGACCAAGCGCGGCGGATCGCCGGCGCGCCGTGGACCGAATTGGACGGGCACGGTCAAACCCGTGACCTGCTCGGTGGCGGCGATGACCTCGCGCACCGAGAAGCCCTGACCGTTGCCGAGGTTGTAGACGCGACTCGGCGCCCCGCCGAGCAGTGCGTCGAGGGCAAGACGATGCGCTTGAGCGAGATCGGCGACGTGGATGTAGTCGCGGATGCAGGTCCCGTCCGGCGTGTCGTAATCGGTGCCGTAGACGGTGAGTCCGGGCCCGGTTCCGGCGGCGGCCGCGATGGCGAGCGGGATCAGGTGGGTCTCCGGATCATGATCCTCGCCGATCTCGGCGTCCGGGTCCGCACCCGCGGCGTTGAAATACCGCAGCGCAATCGCGCGCAGACCGTAGGCCGTGTCGAAGTCCGCGAGCATGCGCTCGACCATCAGCTTGGATGCACCGTAGGGGTTGATCGGGTTCTGCGGGTGATCCTCGTCGATCCGCTCGCTGCGCGGCATGCCGTAGGTGGCACAGGTGCTGGAGAAGACAAGCGGGGCGACGCCGTGATCGCGCATCGTTTCGAGCAGCGTCAGGGTTCCGGCGACATTGTTGCGGTAGTACTTGCCGGGATGCTGTACGGATTCGCCGACATAGCAATAGGCGGCGAAGTGCATCACGGCCGCGGGTCGATGGCTCTCGAACACCGCGTCGAGGCGCGCTCGGTCCTGAATATCGCCCTCTTCGAGCGGCCCCCAGCGCACCGCCCAGCGATGGCCGTAAACCAAATTGTCGTAGACGATAGGTCGATAACCGGCTTGGCGGAGCAGCTTGCAGGCATGGCTGCCGATGTAGCCTGCACCGCCGGTAACGAGGACGGGGGTTCCCGGTGCGTCTTTCATCGTATTCCCTTGTGATGTGATAGGCCGCGGGGAAGGCTAGCACGAACCCTCAGCCGACACAGCTGCGTGAAACTACCGAGGCGTCTACGACCGATGGGTCAACATCCGATCATCTCCGTCATCATCCCGACACTCGACGAGGCGCAGGGCATCGTCTCGCTCCTCGCGACCCTTGAGCCGGTCCGCGCGGCCGGCGGCGAGACCCTGGTCGTCGACGGGGACAGTCCGGACGGCACGGCCGGTCTCGCCGCACCCCATGCGGACCACGTTCTGAGCGCGCCGCGTGGCCGTGCCGCCCAGATGAACGCGGGCGCCGCGGCGGCCCGCGGCGATCTCCTGGTCTTTCTGCACGCGGACACGCGAGCGCCGATCGAGACGCTGCTTCGACTTCCCGATCTGCTTGCGCGCAGCGGGCGATCCTGGGGCCGCTTCGACGTGCGGATCGAGGGCCGCCATCCGCTCCTCCCGCTCATCGCCTGGAGCATGAACCATCGCTCGCGTCTCACGGGCATCGCCACCGGGGATCAGACCCTCTTCGTGGCTCGGGCGCTGTTCGAGCGCGTCGGCGGTTATCCCGAGATCGCCTTGATGGAAGACATCGCACTTTCGCGCGAGCTCAAGCACCGGGGTCGCCCGCTGTGTATGCGCGATCGGGTCGTCACCTCGGGGCGGCGCTGGGAGAGCCAGGGTGTCGTTCGGACCATCCTGCTCATGTGGTCGCTGCGACTGGCCTATGCACTCGGGACTCGTCCGGAAACGCTTGCGCGCATCTACGGGCACCGCTCTCGGCCGGATTGATCCGGCCGACGTAGGCCCCGAACGATGCCCGGGGCACGGTTGCTTTCGGTCCGGCGACGCGGAATACTCCGAGCTGCACTCCGTGCATGCCTTAATCTGATCTCTCGATGGAGGAAACGACGATGATCGACCGCAACGTGTATATCGACAAGATGAAGGCTAAGATGGACGAGTGGGACGCGGACCTGGAGAAACTTCAGGCCAAGACCGAAAGTGCCCAGGCCGACATGAAGATGCATTACGAGGAGCAGATGGAGCGGCTGAGGCAACAACAGGAGGAGGCCCGCGAGATGCTGAGCAAGATGGCCGACGCAAGCGAGGCGGCCTGGGACGATATGCGCAAGGGTATGGAGACCGCTTGGGAAGCCACCAGCAAGGCGTTCGTGGACGCCTTCTCGCGCTTCAAGTAGGCCGCAGACCGCCGCGAAGCACGGGGCGATGCCGACCGGGACCCTGTACGTCCCATCCCGGTCGACATCGCGAGACCTGTCCGGACAACGCGTCTTCGATCGCGACGAGCACAGCATGCCGACCAACCGATCCGAGGTCCGACCTTTCCGATCGAGCGCACGCGCGATCGCGGGCATCGCGACAAGCCTCCTCCTGTCCGCACCCTCCGGAGCTGCCATGGATCAGGAACGACGCATCGACGACGCAGCCCAAGAGGCGCTCGCCGTCACCATCTACAACGCGGATCTCGCGCTGGTGAAGGACCGCCGACGCGTCGCGCTGGACGCGGCCGAGAACCGTCTGGCCTGGCGCAACGTCTCCGAGCGCATCCGACCCGAGACGGCCCTGCTCGCCGAGACCGGCGGGCGGATTCAGGTCAGCGTGCTGGAGCAGAACTTCGACTTCGACCTGCTGACCCCCGAGAGCCTGCTCCAAAAGTATATCGGGCGGACCGTGCAGGTGATCCGCACCAACGATGCCGGGGAGCAGGAGATCGAGGACGCCGTCGTCCTCGCCGCCAATCAAGGGCCTGTCCTGCGCTATGCGGATCGCATCGAGACCGCGGTCGTCGGCCATCTCGCCTTCCCCGACGTGCCGGAGGATCTGCGTGACCAGCCGACGCTGGTCCTGCACCTGAACGCCGCAACCGCGGGCGAAGGCCTCTTCGAGCTGTCGTATCTGACCGGAGGGCTCGCCTGGAAGGCGGACTATGTCGCCGATCTCTCGCCGGACGGCACGCAGATGGACATCAACGGCTGGGTGACCCTGACCAATCAGAGCGGCATTCCCTATCGCCGGGCGCAGGTGCAGTTGGTTGCCGGCGAGGTCAATCGCGTCGTGGAGGAGATGCCGATGCCGATGATGGCGCGCGGCATGGTCATGGATGCCGCGGCGCCGATGCCGCAGGAGGAGAGCCTCGCCGAATACCATCTCTACACTCTGCCCCGGCCGACCGACGTTCTGAACAACCAGACCAAGCAGGTCGCGCTCTTGAGTGCATCGCAGGTGCCGATCACGCGCGAGTTGAGCGTACGCGGTCAGGCGTACGCCTATCAGTCGCGCGCACCGGACGGCTGGTCGAAGCTGCCGGTGAGCGCAACACTGAGCTTCGAGAACAGGGGCGGCAACCTCGGGATCCCGCTGCCCAAGGGGATCATGCGCGTCTACGCCAAGGACAGCCGCGGCAACGCCCAGTTCGTCGGCGAGGATGCCGTCGATCACACGCCGAAGAACGAGACGGTCAGGCTCAAGCTCGGCGAGAGCTTCGACGTGACCGCACGCCGTCGCCAGACCGAATTCAAGAAGCTCGCCGGAACCAGCGCCTACGATTACGCCTACGAAGCGGCATTCGAGCTGGAGGTCAAGAACGCGAAGGTCGAGCCCGTCACGGTCAAGGTGGTCGAAACCATCCCGGGCGACTGGAGCATGCTGCAGGAGAGTCAGCCCCACACCAAGGAGGCGTCGGATCTCGCCTCCTGGTCGGTCGTCGTCCCCGCGGACGGCGCAACGACCTTGAGCTGGCGGGTCCAAGTCAGGTTCTGAAATGTGCATCGGACGATCCGGCCCTGATCGGAATCTCGACCGCAAGACAGAGTCACCCGAGGATGACCGACGCTAGTTCTCGGGATAGAATTCCGATGTCCGACGACCACCCGTTTCAGCAGTCTCGTCGCTTGGCCGAATGTCCCATATTCACACTGGCATCCACACTGGAAGGTTTCACAGTATGAAAAGACTTGCCTTGATCCCTTTCACCTTTGTTCTGGCATTGCCGATGGCCGGTGCCGCCGATGCGCCCGTCTGGCCGGCCGACGTCAAAGCGAAGGACGACCCGCGCATCCTGACCTTCTACGACGAGCAATGCGCCTTCTACGCCGACCAGAACGACGACCCCAGCGGCCGCGACGCCTTTATCGCCAAGTGCCGCGAGTCCATCGCATCGGTTTTCCCGGTGGGAACGGCCAAGAGCGGCGGCGGAGAATAGCCGGCCTCGGAACGCCGGTCCGGCGGGGCTTGCTCGAGGCCCCGAGGAAGCTCGGCTTCGATGACCAAGACCGGCTCGCCGACCTCGCCTGGCTGGGAAAGGCGCTGATACGAAAGCGTTGCCGCCTGCACACCTAGGTGCCGATGACCAACCACCTGCACCTGCTGCTCACGCCGGAAAATGCCGAGCGTGTGCCGCAGATGCTGATCTCCGTCGGTCGCCGCTACCCGCAGTCCATCAACCACGGTTACGGGCGCACCGGCACTCTGTGGGGCGTCAGCTAAAAATCTCACGGTTGCAGGCCGAGACCGACCTGCTGCTCCGCAGGCGCTCGTTCGAGCTGACCCCGTTTGTGCCGGCATGGTCGCCGACCCCGTCCACGACCCCTGGTCCATCTACCGCGCCAACGCCCTCAGTGACCGGACGCGCTCGTGTCCGGGTCGCCGCACCCCCGCTCG
The DNA here is from genome assembly GCF_001499735.1 of Thiocapsa sp. KS1. GTDB lineage: Bacteria > Pseudomonadota > Gammaproteobacteria > Chromatiales > Chromatiaceae > Thiocapsa. The sequence continues at coordinate 899,488 of NZ_LN848257.1, forward strand.
CTGTACCTCGCCGTCGGCTTCGACGACGACGCGCGCCGCGCTGCCTATCGGGAACTGTTCCCTGCCCCCTCGGCGACCTGCGGATGGCGAACAACCGAGCCCAGCCCATCGGCAACGACCATCGATGTTCGACGGCGTGGAACTGGAGCTAGGCGCACTGGTGAACGACGGTGGGGTGTGAAGATGAGGCGCGCGCGAGGTTGGCGAGTTGCGATGATGTCCGCCGCGCCCCATCCACCGGGTCGACTTGAGTCTTCCACCAAGGGGCGGATGACCCCGCGCTTGCCTATACTGGAGGGCAAGCCAATACCCTGGCGTGTAGATGCGGGGGCCCTGCCGACCCCGGAGCCATGCCGCACGTTGCAGCACAGCATCGCCCGGCCCGGCAGATCAATGCCCGTCCTGTGCATGTCACCGGTTGGGCCGCAGGCACCTGACCGGCGTTCAAACCACCCGGCTCAGACACAACTCGACCCTGATCCGCTCATGGAGATCGCCCGTGTCCATCCTCTCTCTGCCCCCGCAGAAGCAACTGACCACCATGCTTGGCCATCCGGTCGCCGAGAACCCCATCGACCGCATGTTTGACGCCGTCTTCGCCCACCACGGCCTTCATTGGCAATTCTGGAAATGCGACCTCCCCACGGAAGACTTCTTGCCGGCGGCCATTGCCGGCGTCCGTGCGTTGGGATTCGCAGGGGCGTGTATCACGGTGCCTTACAAGGTGGCGTCCATCCCCTTTCTCGACGAGGTCGATGCGGATGTGCAAGCGATCGGCGCCGCCAATTACATGACCATTGATGCGGGTCGGCTGATCGGCCACAACAACGACGGCAAGGGCGTCGTCAAGGCCATCGAAAAGGTCACGCCGATCGCAGGCAAGCGAGTGGCCATGCTCGGCGCCGGCGGTGCCGGGCGGGCCATGGCCGTGGAACTGGCGTGGGCCGGAGCGTCCCACCTGACCCTCATTACCCGGCGCCGGGCACAAGGCGAGGAGGTCGCCGCAACCGTCACCCGGGCCTCGGGCGTGCCTGCCGTCTGGCAACCCTGGGTCGGCGAAGCGGAGATCCCTGCCGGCACCGAGATCCTCATGAACGCCACGCATCTGGGCTGTGCGCCCGAGCTGGAATCCATCCCGCTCCATTGGGACCAGATCACCCCAGCCACCACCCTGGTCGATGTGATCACCAATCCGCGCATCACTCCCTTCCTACAGACGGCCAAGGACAAGGGCTGCCCGATCGTCGATGGCGTCGACATGCTGGTTCAACTGGCGATGCAGATCTTTTCCGCCTGGACGGGCATCGCGGCCGATGAGGCGGTATTTCAACGGGCAGTCGCGCAGGCGTTGGGCGAGATGTCCTGAGGCCGGGATCGCCGTGATGAGGGCCGTTAAGGCTGCACGTATATAGCAGAAATTGAGCCTGGCCCGTTTTCGAAGGAACTTGTCCGCATCAACGCCTTTACTCACTCACTCGCTGTCTCCTCCCAACCACCTCTGCCAGCCGCCTTCCCCGGCCCACTCGGCCGCTGCTCGCGCAGTCACCTGGCTTTCGCCGGGCTTGAGGTACTATGCAGCTGTCCGACGACTCGCCGCGCATCACTTCCCACTTCGTCTCTCGACTTATAGGGTCGCTGATCCCGGTGCCACCCGAGAACGCGACGAGCCCTCCCGGGGTCACGCCTGGATCTTTCGTACCGTGCCGCCCGCACACACCTTGGTACGACGGGTGGGTAAGAAACGCCTTCGCCGCCATAGTTCCGGCTCGACCTTGCCCCGTCTTTGGCCGACCGGTTCATCATGGAGTCGCCTCCTCGATTACGGCCCGGTACTTCTCCGCAAGCCCTTCGGATTCCACCTCGCGATGGACACCCTGCCCTCCGGTTGTCTCTCGACAGCTCACCCGACTTGGGCTCCGCCTTGGCTGTATCCGCCGTTTCCGGCTGCGTGCCCGTTTAGACGTATCCTTATCGGGTGGCCCCGGCCAGCGAGGCGTTACCCCCGCCTTTGGATATGGCGCCCCTTACCCGGGCGCCAGTGGGACTTCAACCCACCTGATCCGGGCGCTGCCCGGCACACACGATGGGTGGCTCCGACTTCCGTACCGCACCGCCCGCGTCCTCGCTTTCACGCTTGTGCACGGGTGCCCGCCTCCGCGCGGACCGCGGCGCGGACCTCCTCGGTTACCGCGCTCTCGTAATGTCCGGCTCGACACGGCCTCGGACCCCGGTGAGTATCCGCACCACTGGCCGTGACGCGTGATGCAGATCGTGGCCTGCCGGAGGGCCAAAGCCGTCGGCACTCTCCCACCAAAATTTTCGGGACTCCACACCTTCAAGGGCGGCTTCACCCGCTGCCTTGCACCTCGCCTGCTTTCGTGCCTACGCATCCGTAGGGCTGTTGCAAGCCTCACGGAAAGGCTCGATACCGGGCTCGCGGCTCACGACTACCCGGACGGGATTCCCACCCGCTCGAAAAAAACACGGCATTGCCGAGCCGCACTGGCCCCTTCTCTAGTGATTAAAAATCAAGATGAGAGCGATTGGAAAGCCACATAGAGAAAGGGCAGAGCAGAATGGCACTAAGTCAAGCGGACAACTCAATTTATCAACGGCTTACATTGACACCAACGGCTGAGAAACTTTTGAGCCTACGCCGCATCGCGCTCGGCTTTCCAGGCTTTCGACGGTGGTTCCGCGACTACTTTTTGCGGCCTCCGCGACAAGCACAGTTCGTTGCTTTTAAAAGCGCGCGCCTTAACTTGGTACCATCCGTATCGGAGCCCTTTGCTGCGATTGGTACGCTTGTGGTCTCGACCGATTGCCGCATCGGACCGAGGGAGATCACCCGCGACGGCCGGCTCGGCGCGCTGGTGCCGGTCGGCGATGTCGAAGCACTGGCAGCCGCTATGGATAGAGACCCTGCGCGACGCTATGGCACTATAGTAGGAACAATGGCTAGTCCCCGGATAAGGGTGAAGCGATTCGCTTCAAGGTTACAATTTCCCTTACCATACCGAAAGACATATTGGTTTAGATACTCAGGTGTGTCGCCGATTGTTGCATAATAATTCAACTCCACCTTTTTCCTGGCGGTCACGGCCTTGGTGAGCGTTTCCAACATTTGTGCGCCAATGCTCGTGGTCGTAACGAATGAAAACTGCTGGCTATACCCAGGTACCACCACCCACGCAAACGCCTTATTGGCGTCTGGGCCACATCCTTGAACGATGTTGACGCGGGTCGGTACAGCGCCGGTCGTCCATGTGTACGCGGCCTGAGCGGTCTGTGAAAGTCCTGCACACATGAGTGTTCCAACGATGATGCTGACTATCTTCGCGTTCATGACTAAACCCTCTGACATTGTTCGGGTAGGACACGCAAGCTATCCATAAAGTACGGATGGGAGACTCACTCAATCCAGAAAGCCCCGGCCAAGTCAACCATGGTCCTATGAATAAAAATAGTACAGGCGGGATGCATGTCAATGTTAAAGAAAAGGAGTCAGTGCGGAATGGCACTAAGATAAA
>NZ_LN848257.1:903117-916195 GCF_001499735.1 Thiocapsa sp. KS1
TCAGGCTCGATTAACTCCAGCGGGCCGCTAAGAATTTCATTGAGCGTGGCCCCTTTTGCTCTCTAAGTGTTCTCTAAGTGAGGCATTTCCTCAGCCTTGCGCCTAACTCCGGCCAACTGGCACGTGGCGCAGAGCGCAGTGGGCATACGTGACACCGCAGAGCGGGTGTCACGAGCGACTAATATTTTGGATGGCCTGTCTTACGACCGAGGCCCATTTGCTCTTCCTCTTGCCTTAACGTAGAAGTCACCGGCGCTGCGCGGCTTTATCCCGCAGCGTCCGTGTGGACTGCCGGGTTAGAAAACTATTTCGCACGAAGGTAAAGAACCTTATGTATTGATCCCGGAACCTGCCGTTCTTCGGTTACAAAAAGTTCTGTCTTGGCTTTGACAAGATCGGAGAGCTTCTTGTAACCGTAAAGCCGGGAGTCGAAATCAGGTTGCAGCTTGGTGAGGTAACTACCGAAAGTGCCTAAGTGCGCCCATCCAGCGTCGTCGCTTGATTGTTCAAGTGCAGCTAATACGAATTTCTTAGGGAACTCTTGTTTTGTTTCCGCAACCTCGACAGGGAGTTGAGCTTGAGTCGTTCTTTGAGCATTATCCGCCTTCTTCGCTAATGCATTAGGTTCCGTTGCGGCACTTGGACGAAGAACTTCAGTAAACACAAATTTATGGCAGGCGTTGCGAAAGGCATCTGGCGTTTTCTTCTCGCCAAAGCCGAGAACAGTGAGTCCTTCTTCTCGTAAACGCATTGCAAGACCAGTGAAATCGCTGTCGCTTGTAATCAGACAGAACCCATCGAATTTTCGTGTGTAGAGCAAGTCCATCGCATCGATGATTAGCGTACTGTCCGTGGCATTTTTGCCAGTCGTATATGCAAATTGCTGAACTGGCTTGATGGCAAATTGTTGAAGCACCTTTTTCCAAGAAGAGCTTGTAGGGGCAGTGAAGTCACCGTATATGCGTTTTACGGTTGCCTCTCCGAATCGTGCAATTTCAGCAAGCAACCCCTCAATGACAGCCGCTTGCGCATTGTCAGCGTCGATGAGAACTGCTAAACGGAGGGTTGGCTCTTCGGCCTCAATTTTGGCGACTAATCGTGGGGATACCAAGGTAACTCCTGTTTCCTAGGTGGAATGCGTCATCTCGTGTACTAGACTGCATGCAGTCTTGCGCAAGGGTAGCCTAAGGATGTCTCAAGTCAACAATGGAAGTAATGACCTCGACCAGAGGCTCTGCTGAATGGTGTTCAGCACGGTTCTCGGGAAGGTCGAGTTGGACTCGATGTGGTGGCCGTCAGGGCGGCGAAAGAGGACGACTGCAGGTCGTCGATCCCAGGGGGGCTGTGCTCGATCAGGCTAAGCTGGGGATCGGGGTGTCGCCGGGGCTGGCTCTGGCCGTGTCGGGATGTCGTCGGTTCTGCATGGCCTGTCTCGCGATCCGGCCTACAGTAGCAGAGTGGCTCGGCGCCGATCGATCGTCGGGCGCGCGTCGACGGGCGGGCCAAGGGTCAGAGTAGCGTCCGCAAGGCGCTCCGCAGCAGCGGCAGCAGCGCCGCCTTGTCGAGATCGGGGTGACTGATGGCGCGACCGGACAGCCCGTCGAAGAGGGCCATGATGACCTCGATCGCGGCGTCGGCATCCTCGACCTCCATCCCGCGGGCTTGTCGTGCGGCGCGATGCAGGGCGCAGAGTCGCTCGCGCTTGGCGGCATCGGCGGCGCGCACGATCTCGGCGACGGCCGGATTGCGGGCGGCCTCGGCGAGGATCTCAACCTCCAGCGCGGCCTTGTTTAGGTCGGTCTTCTCGTTGAGACCGACCTCGACGCGGTCGATCAAGGCCTGAAAGAGGTCGTCCTCGCACTCGAACTGAAGGACCATCTCGAGCGAGCAGTCCAGCTTGCGCTCCACCAAGGCGCCGATGATCGACTCCTTGCTCTCGAAGAAGTGATAGATGTGGCCCGGACTCATCCCGGCCGCCTTCGAGATCTTCGCAATGCTGGTCCCGTGAAACCCCTCGCGCACGAAACAGGCGGCGGCCGCATCGAGGATCTGTTGGCGCCTCGCCTGACCGCGGTTAGTTTCCTGCTCTTGATTCGGCCCCTGCATTCGTCCTCCTCCGTTACCTGTTCGCGCCGTTGCGCGGGCGCTCTTTGATGACGGCGCCGCGACGGGCTCGAACCGCGCACGACACCTTAAACCTTGACCTCCTCGACTCGCGGGTCTAAAGTTCGGTCACAAACTAGAATGAACGTTCACTCTACAACAGTCAACGGTCGACACCGCAAACAGTCGACACTGGCACCGCACTTCGAGGTATCTCATGGCATCCGCCCGCCGTCACATCGGCATCGCTCGCGTCTGGCCGGTCGGCCTCGTCTTGCTCCTCGCCGGCTGCAATCAGCCCCCCGGCAGCGGTGCCGCACCTGCGGCTCCTCCGCCGCCCGAGGTCGGCACGGTCACGATCGTCGCCCGCCCGACCACGCTGACGACGGAGCTTCCCGGCCGCACCGTACCTTATCGGATCGCGGAGGTCCGCCCGCGCGTGAGCGGCCTTATCCAGGATCGGCTCTTTACCGAAGGCGGCGAGATCAGCGCCGGCCAGGTGCTCTATCAGATCGACCCGGCCGTCTACCAGGCGGCTTACGACAGCGCCGAGGCCGCGCTGGCGCGCTCGCAGGCGACCTTGGATCGGGCGCGGCTGAAGGCCGATCGCTATGCGCTTCTCGCCAAGTCCAAGGCAGTGAGTCAGGAAGACAACGACGACACCCAGGCGGCGCTCAAGGAGGCCGTGGCCAGTGTCGCCGTCGATCAGGCCGCCTTGGAGCGCGCGCAGATCGACCTCGCCTATAGTCGAGTCGAGTCGCCGATCGCCGGGCGGATCGGACGCTCGACCGTCACCCAAGGTGCCTTGGTAACGGCCAACCAGGCCGAAGCGCTGGCGACCGTGCAGCAGATCGATCCGATTTATGTCGACCTCACACAATCCAGCACCCAGTTGCTCAAGCTGCGCCGCGCCCTCGCCGACGGTCGCCTGGAGAAACCGGACGGCGAGCAGGCAAAGGTGACGCTCATCCTCGAGGACGGCAGGATCCATCCGCATGCGGGACGCCTGGAGTCCTCCGAGGTCACGGTCGACCAGGGAACCGGCACGGTCACGTTGCGCGCCACCATCCCGAACCCGGAGCAAGAGCTTCTGCCGGGGATGTTCGTCCGCGCTCGGGTGGAGGAAGGCATCCGCTCGGACGCCATCCTGGTTCCGCAACAAGGTGTCCAGCACGATCGTCGCGGCAACCCGATCGCCTTGGTCGTGAACGACGAGGGCAAGGTGGAGGAGCGCAAGATCGAGACGACGCGTGCCATCGGCGACCAATGGCTGGTGGACGCCGGGCTCGAGCCGGGCGATCGCGTCATCGTCGAAGGCAGCCAGAAGGCCCGACCGGGAGCGCAGGTCCGGGTGATGGACCTCAGCGATCAGCCGGGCTTTGCGGCGGTGGATTGAGCCGCCAGCCGCCAGCCGCCAGCCGCCAGCCGCCAGCGCGGAGGCGCCGATCGGTCCCCTAAAGTTCCGAGCGGAACACCAATCGACCAAGTAGCCTCGCGACGCCAGCGACAACCAAGCAAAAGCGACACCGCAAGCTAAAGGCCGGATGCTGAAAGCTGGAGGCTGGAGGCTGGAGGCTGGAGGCTGGCAACCCACACTCCCGAACCAAGGACCCCAACCCCATGGCCCGTTTCTTCATCGATCGACCTGTCTTCGCCTGGGTCATCGCCATCGTCATCATGCTCGCCGGGGTGCTGTCGATCCTGACCCTTCCGGTCGCTCAATATCCGAGCATCGCGCCGCCGGCGATCTCCGTCACCGCCAACTATCCGGGTGCCTCGGCCCAGACGCTGCAGGACTCCGTGACCCAGGTCATCGAGCAGCAGATGAACGGGCTCGACGGGCTGCGCTACATGTCCTCGACCAGCGAGTCGACCGGGATCGCGACCGTGACCCTGACCTTCGAGAACGGCACGAATCCGGACGTCGCCCAGATGCAGGTCCAGAACAAGTTGCAGACGGCCACGGCGCTCTTGCCCGCGCAGGTGACCCAGCAGGGGTTGCAGGTCGCCAAATCGGTGCGCAACTTCATGATGGTCGTCGCCTTCGTCTCGCGCGACGGGCGGCTCGAGAGCGCGGATATGAGCGACTACATGGCCAGCCTGGTCAAGGACCCGCTCAGCCGCGTGCCCGGTGTCGGCGAGATCACCCTCTTCGGTGCCCAGTATGCGATGCGGATCTGGCTCGACCCGAACCGGCTCAATCAGTTCGGTCTGACGCCGACCGATGTCGCGACCGCCATCAAGGCCGAAAATGCCCAGATCTCGGCCGGTCAGCTCGGCGCCGTCCCGGCCGAGCCCGGCCAGCGGCTCAACGCCACCGTGAACGTGCAGAGCCGGCTCAACACGCCCGAGGCCTTCGGCGCGGTCCGGGTGCGCACCGCGGCCGACGGCTCCACGGTCTATCTGCGTGATGTGGCCCGCATCGAGCTCGGCAGCGAGAGCTACAACACCGCCGCCTTCCACAAGGGCAGCCCGGCAGCCGGCATGGCGATCCGTCTGGCGACCGGGGCCAACGCGCTTGAGACCGCCGCGGCGGTCCGCGCGCGGCTCGACGAGCTCAAGCCCTTCTTCCCGGCCGGGGTCGAGGCGGTGTTTCCCTACGACACGACGCCCTTCGTGCGGATCTCCATCGGCGAGGTGATCAAGACCCTGATCGAGGCAGTGATCCTGGTCTTCCTGGTCATGTATCTGTTCCTGCAGAACCTCCGTGCAACCCTGATCCCGACGCTTGCCGTGCCGGTGGTCTTGCTCGGCACCTTCGGCGTGCTGGCGGCGTTCGGCTATTCGATCAATACCCTGACCCTGTTCGCGATGGTGCTTGCGATCGGGCTGCTGGTGGACGACGCCATCGTGGTGGTCGAGAACGTCGAGCGCGTCATGCACGAGGAGGGTCTGCCGCCCAAGGAGGCGACACGCCGCTCCATGGATCAAATCACCAGTGCGCTGATCGGCATCGCGCTGGTGCTCTCCGCCGTGTTCGTGCCCATGGCCTTCTTCGGCGGCTCGACCGGTGTCATCTACCGGCAGTTCTCCATCACCATCGTCTCGGCCATGCTGCTGTCCGTGGTGGTCGCCCTGACACTGAGCCCGGCCTTGGCCGCGACTCTGCTCAAGCCCGGACACCAGGGCGAGCGACGCGGTTTCTTCGGCTGGTTCAACCGCAACTTCAACCGCGGCACCACGGGCTATGTGAAGGGTGTCAAGGGCATCCTGGGACGACGCAAACTGTTCCTCGTGGTCTATCTCATGCTCGTCGTCGGCCTGGGCCTGTCCTATGCCCGCCTGCCCACCGCCTTCCTGCCGGACGAGGACCAGGGCATCCTCATCACCCAGGTGATGCTGCCGGCAGGTGCGACACGCGAGCGCACGCTGGAGGTCCTGCGCGAGGTCGAGCGTCACTTCCTCGAAGACGAGTCCGAAGCGGTCCAGGAGCTCATCACCGTGGCCGGCTTCAGCTTCGCCGGACAGGGCCAGAACATGGCGTTCGGGTTCGTGCGCATGAAGGACTGGGACGAGCGCAAACGGCCGGACCTGAAGGTGAAGGCGGTCGCCGGGCGGGCGATGAAAGCCTTCTCGCAGATCCGCGATGCGCAGGTCTTCGCCTTCGTCCCGCCGGCCGTCATCGAGCTCGGCACCGGCACGGGCTGGGACGCCCAGCTCCAGGACCGCGGCGGCGTGGGCCACGAGGCCCTGATGGCCGCGCGCGGCCAGCTCCTGGGGATGGCGAACGCCGATCCCGCCCTCGCTGCGGTCCGGCCCAATGGACGCGAGGACGAGGCGCAGTTCAAGGTCGAGATCGACCGCACCAAGGCCGGCGCGCTCGGGCTCTCGCTCGCGGACATCAACACCGCGCTCTCCGCCGCTTGGGGCAGCGCCTATGTCGACGACTTCGTCCACGAGGGCCGCGTGAAGAAGGTCTATCTTCAGGCCGACGCGCCCTTCCGCATGTTGCCCGAGGATCTGGACGACTGGCATGCCCGCAATGCCGACGGCGAGATGGTGCCCTTCTCCGCCTTCGCCAGCGGCAGTTGGGTCTACGGATCGCCCCGCCTGGAGCGCTACAACGGTCTGCCCTCCGCACAGGTGATGGGTCAGGCCGCGCCCGGGGTCAGCTCGGGCGAGGCGATGGCGGCGGTCGAGGCACTGGTCGCCAAGCTCCCGCCGGGGATCGGTCTGGAATGGACCGGGCTGTCGTTCGAGGAGCGCGCCGCCGGCGCCCAAGCGCCCTTGCTTTATGCGCTCTCGGCACTGGTGGTCTTCCTGGCGCTCGCCGCGCTCTACGAGAGTTGGTCGGTGCCCTTCGCGGTCATCCTGGCGGTGCCGCTCGGGGTTTTGGGTGCCGTGCTCGCCGTCACCTGGCGCGGACTGCCGGCCGACATCTATTTCCAGGTCGGACTGCTCGCAACCATCGGACTCTCGGCAAAGAACGCCATCCTCATCGTGGAGTTCGCCAAGACGCTGCAGGAGCAAGGCAAGGACGCGGTTACCGCGGCCCTGGAGGCGGCAAGGATGCGGCTTCGGCCGATCCTCATGACCTCGCTCGCCTTCGGTTTCGGCGTGGTGCCGCTCGCCATCAGCTCGGGTGCGGGATCGGGGGCGCAGAACGCGATCGGTACGGGCGTGCTCGGCGGTGTCGTCGCCGGCACCCTGCTGAGCGTCCTCTTCGTGCCGCTCTTCTTCGTGGTGATCCGGTCGCGGTTGGATCGGCGCACGGCTCGGGAGGCATCGGGGCAGGCGGTCGTACCTGTGCCGACACCGACGCAGGCAGGGCCGTAGGTGCCCTCAAGGTCACCCTGTCGAGCCCCGGAACCGTGAGCAGCCCGCTCGGCTCCGGCATGGCCTCCGACCTTTACCTTTCTTACAACTGACAATGGAAGCGCAAGATCCCGTGCATGCCCGAGACCACTCCCATCGCCGGCCCGCTCGGGATAGACTCGACGCTCCTTGAGCCGAGCCGGTTGAGTGTCCATGACGACTCCTCGCGCCATCCAATCGTCGATCGCCTTCTTGACCATCGTCGGTCTCTCCTTGAGCGGGGTCTTGCTCCCCGACAGGGTGCAGGCCGCCGCGGCGTGCCGACAAGGCGAGGAGGTGCGGATCTGGACCGCGCCGCTGCAACCGAGCCCGGGCGCGCCGCTGGAGATCATCGCAGTCGCCACCGACGCCGATCTCGACGAGGTGTTGATCACGGACCCCGCCGGCCGCCAAACCAGCCTGCGTACCGCCCGCGCCGGCGGGCCGCCTTGGAGTCTCTACGGAACGCAGTTCCGTCCGGTCGCCGGGACCTATCGCATCGAGACCGCGCGCTCGGGGCGGATCGCAGGCTGCACCGAGGTCAGGGTCGGCGGAGGCCGCGGCGAGCGCGGGAGCGGCGAGTGGGATCTGGCGACGGAGGCCTTCTACTCGGCCTGGATCGAGCACCTCTTCGAAGCACCGCCCGAGCAGTCGCTGAGCTTCGACTCGCTCGGCCCGGTGCTGCGCGACCCCGAGCGCAACCTGCTCTTCAACTATCTGGGCAACGGCGAGGATAACCGGCTCCCGGCCGAGCCGGACTGCGCGGACCTGCCCTACTTCCTGCGGACCTATTTCGCCTGGAAGCTCGGTCTGCCGATCGCCTACCGACCCTGCACGCGCGGGAGTCGGAGCAGTCCGCCGACCTGCCAGGCGCCCGTCGCCGAGACGCGCTTCATCGAAACAGGCGCGTCCGCCGAGGTCTTCGCAGAGGCCAGCCGAAAGATGATGGACACGGTGCATTCGGGCAGCGCACGCACCGCGCTGCGCGATGAGGCGACCGATGTCTATCCGGTTGCGCTCGATCGCGCGACACTCTGGCCCGGAACCATCTTCGCCGACCCTTACGGTCACATCATGGTGATCGTGAAATGGCTGCCCCAGCAGGGACGTGAGAGCGGCCTCCTGCTCGCGGTCGACGCCCAGCCGGACAACTCGGTGACGCGCAAGCGCTTCTGGGAGGGCACCTTCCTGTTCGCGCAAACACCGAGCGCGGGGCCGGGCTTCAAGGCGTTCCGGCCCGTTGTTCAAACCGGCGGCGGCCTGCGCCAACTGCCCAACAGCGCACTCGACGGGCGATCCGGTCTGCCGCCCTTCTCGCTGGAGCAGGCCGGGCTCTCGCCCGACGACTTCTACGCCCGCATGCAGCAGCTCATCAATCCGCGGGGTTTGGAGCCCGAGGTCGCCTACGCTGCGACGCTGGACGCCTTGATGGAGCAGCTCGAAACGCGCGTGACCTCGGTGGAGAACGGCGAGGCCTACATGCGCAGCCGACCCGGCACCCTCATCCCGATGCCGAGCGGACCGGCCATCTTCGAGACCACGGGCCCCTGGGAGGATTACGCCACCCCGTCGCGCGACATGCGTCTGCTGATCGCCATGAAGGTGCTCGCCGATCTGCCCGAGCGGATCCGTCGCTACCCGGAGCTCTTCGTCCTGCAGGGCCGCTCCCCGGGCGATGCCGCCGCACGTATCGAGCGACTCAACGCGCAACGCATGGACGAGCGCTTCGTGACCTATACCCGCAGCGACGGCACGCCCTGGCGGCTGAGTCTCGGGGATATCTACAGTCGCCGCGCCGGATTCGAGATCGCCTACAACCCCAACGACTGCGTGGAGCGGCGCTGGGGCTCCTCCCCGGAGACCCCGGACGAAGCGACCTGCCGTCGACGCGCGCCCGCGGACCAGCGCGCGCGCATGGAGGAGTATCGCCCCTGGTTCCGCGAGGCGGTCCGCCCGCCGCGATAGCGCGCGATGCGTCGTCGTCCGATCATCTGTACCCGATGCCGACACCCGGCTGCACCCAAACGGAGTCCGTCCCATGCCGTGTTGTCCCTCCGTGCCGTGCCGTGCCGAGCAGGCCCTGCTGCGTATCGCCTGTGTCGCGCTCTGCCTGACCCTGGTCGCCTGCGGAGCCCCGGGCCCGCGGCCCGGCGAGGCACCCGGAACCTGGGGCGGACGCCCCATCGGCCAGGCGCCTTCGCCCAACCCGGCACTCAAGCAGGCCATGATCCAGCGCGCGACCCGCGAGTGGGAGCACTTCGATCGGCAGGTCGTGGTCCTCAAAGGCAACGAGGAGAGCATCCCCCACGTCGGCGCCTGGGAGGACGACGACAGCCATGTCGGTCGGGTCAACCTCTACTGGCGCGCGGTCAACAAGCCGGCGCTCGACGGCCTGGACTGTCGTCAGCCTTGGTCGGCCGCCTTCATCAGTTGGGTCATGCAGAGCGCGGGCGTGCCGACGAGCCAGTTCCGCCCGGCGATCGCCCACTGGGTCTATCTCTCGGACATGATCGAGGATGCGAGCTACCCGGGTCGCTACTTCATCCCCCGGCGGGTTCAGGATTACAGCCCGAACCCCGGCGACCTGGTCTGTGCCCCGCGGGGCCGCACGCCGGTGCGCGCATTCGACGGCTACATCAGCGCCGGAATGCTCCAGGGCGCGGAGACCCACTGCGACCTGGTGGTCGGCAAGAGCGGCCAGACGCTGGAATCCATCGGAGGCAACGTCCGCAACTCGGTCTCCAAGAGCATCGTCGAGCTCGACGCCCAAGGACGGCTCAAACCCGTGCCGCGGCGACCCTGGTTTCTGATCATGCAGAACCGGCTCTGAGGTCGGGATCGCGCCGCACGGCGATCCCGACCCACGCGCGGCCCGGTGACACTCCCGGCAGCGCCGGCGCAGGACGCCCGCAGCCATGTCGCCCTTGTCATGCTTGCGCCCCTGATGCAGCCGTGTCCGCAGCCTCCGGCTGTCGGCGCATCGACAGGTAATAGATCACCGGAACCGCCATTCGCGAGAGCAGCAGGGAGGCGATCTCGCCGGCCATCAGCGAGATCGCGAGCCCCTGGAAGATCGGATCGAACAGGATCACGCTGCCGCCCACCACGACGGCCATGGCGGTCAGCAACATCGGCCGAAACCGGATGGCCCCGGCATCCACGACCGCCTCCGCCAGCGGCATCCCCTGCTTCACGCGCAGCTTGATGAAGTCGACCAGGATGATCGAGTTCCGCACCACGATCCCGGCGCCGGCAATGAAGCCGATCATCGAGGTCGCACTGAAGAAGGCCCCCATCGCCCAATGCGCCGGCAGGATGCCGACCAGGGAGAAGGGGATGGCCGCCATGATGATGAACGGGGTGCGGAACGAGCGGAACCAGCCCACCACCAGGGCATAGATCAGCACCAGGACGACCGCGAATGCCGCCCCCAGATCCCGGAAGACCTCGTAGCTGATATGCCACTCGCCGTCCCACTTCAGGGAGGGCGCGAGCATCGAGAACGGCTGGCGGATGTTCAGAATCTCCACCGGGGCATCATATCCGTCAGGCACGTAAGCGCGGATCATCTCGTTGAGCTGGAAGATGGCGTAGATCGGACTCTCCTCTTCCCCGGCCACGTCCCCGGTCACGTAGACGACGGGGAGCTGGTTCTTGCGGTAGATGCTTTTCTCCCCGACCCCTTCCTCGATGCGGATCACCTCGCCCAAGGGGACACAGTGACCGGCCGCACAGACCGGGATGGGTAGAAGCTCGGCCGGCTGCGCCCGCTGACTGACCGGCAGACGCAACCGGATCAGCACGTCCTCGGTCTCCTCCCCCGCATGCAGCAGCCCCACGTCGGCACCCGCTTGGGCGATGCGGATCACCTCAGCGACCTGATCGGCCGTGATGCCGTTCAACGCACCCTTCTCGTGGTCGAAACGGAACATCAACAGCGGCTGGTCCGCCTCGACGTACCAGTCGACATCGACAATCCCCGGTGTTGCCTCGAACAGGTCTCGAATATGCTCGGCGATCCGGATCTGCTCCCGGTAATCCGGCCCGTAGACCTCCGCAACCAAGGTCTGAAGGACCGGCGGGCCGGGCGGCACCTCGGCGACCTTGATGCGGGCGCCCTCCTCGCGCGCCACCTCCCGGATGCGCTCTCTGATCCGTTTGGCGATCGCGTGGCTTTGGAGATCCCGCTCGTCCCCGGGCACCAGGTTGACCTGGATATCGGCGACGTTCGGGCCTTGGCGGAGGAAATAGTGACGCACCAGGCCGTTGAAGTTATAGGGTGCAGAGGTCCCGGCATAGATCTGATAATTCAGCACTTCCGGCTCGCGGCTCAAGCGTGCGGCGATTCGGCGGGTTACGTTGGTCGTGTGCTCGAGCGTCGTTCCTTCATCCATGTCGACAATGATCTGGAGCTCGCTCTTGTTGTCGTACGGGAGCATCTTGACCTTGACGGCACCGGTCGCAACCAGACCGATCGCGCCGACAAGAAGCAGGGTGATCGTCGCCAGGAAGACGATGCCGAGGATCGGCCGACGGATCATCGGCCCCATGACCCGGCGATAGGCGCGGGTTGTCACGTCCTCCCGGTCCGAGACCTGTCCACCGCCGCGGGCATGCCAACGGAGCATCCGGTACGCCGCCCAGGGCGTCACGACGAAGGCGACGGCCATCGAGAACAGCATCGCGGCCGTGGCCCCGACCGGGATCGGTCGCATGTAGGGCCCCATGAGTCCCTGCACGAAGGCCATCGGCAGGACGGCCGCGATCACCGTCAAGGTGGCGAGGATCAAGGGGCTACGCACCTCGTTGACGGCCTCCACCGTGACATCCTTGAGGGGCCGCCCCCGATTCTCGGGCAGTCGAAAGTGCCGCACCACGTTCTCGACATCCACGATCGGGTCATCCACGAGGATGCCGATCGAGAAGATCAGCGCGAACAGGGTCACTCGATTGAGGGTAAAATCCAGCAGATAGAAGGTCGCGAGGGTCAGGGCCAAGGTGACGGGGATCGCGATCGCGACCACGCCGGCCTCGCGCCAGCCCAGCACGATCGCAATGAGCACACCGACGCCGATCACCGCCAAGCCCATGTGAAAGAGGAGCTCGTTCGCCTTTTCCTCGGCTGTCCGACCATAGTCGCGGGTCACCGTGACCTCGACGCCATTCGGAATGCTCGTGCCGCGGAGCGTCTCGACCTTGCGCATCACCTCGGCGACGACCTGAACCGCGTTGGTTCCGGTCCGTTTGGCGACGGCCAAGGTTACCGCGGGCTCCTCGACGGGGAGCGCCTCGGACGAGCGATCGGGACGACCGAACAGGACGTAGTCCTCGACCTCCTCGGCATCGTCGACGACCCGTGCGATGTCGCGCAGATAGACCATCTGCCCCTGGTGCACGCCGACCACGACCGAGCCGACCTCGGCAGCATCGCGCAGGAAGCCGCCGAGCTCGGTCAGGACCTCTTGATCCCCGGCGGGGAAGCTCCCGGCACGATGCTGGCGATTGGCCGCCCGCAAGGCATTCAGCACATGGGTTGGATCGATCTTGTATGACCCGAGCCGTGCCGCATCGAGCTCGATACGGACCTGGCGGCGGAGCCCGCCGATCAGCGTGGTCTCCGAGACCTCGGCGATCTGTTTGACGGAATCGTCCACCGCCGATGCGATCCGCCGCAGCGCATGGTGATCGTAGCCGCCCCCGTGAAAGGTCAGGGCGAGGATGGGGACATCGTCGATCCGCCTGGGTTTGAGCAACGGCTGCGAGGCGCCATGCGGGATGCGATCGAGGTTCGCGTAGAGTTTCTGGTAGAGCTGAACGATCGCCTTCTCCTCGTCCCAGCCGACGAGGAAGCGCACGATGGTGACCGACTGGCCGGGGCTCGAGATCGAGTAGACGTATTCGACACCGGGCAGCTCGCGCGCGAGTTTTTCGAGCGGACGCGTGACCCGTTGCGTCACCTCCTCCGCGGTCGACCCGGGCATCTGCACGAACACATCGATCATCGGCACGACGATCTGCGGCTCTTCCTCGCGAGGCAGGAGTACGATCGCCAAAACACCGAGCAGCATTGCCGCGCCCGCGATCAACGGCGTCAGCGGCGAATCGACGAAAAAGTAGAGGATTCGCGAGATCAGGCCGAACCGAGGGACACGATAACCGCGTTTCGCTTTCATGGTGCCTC
>NZ_LN848257.1:916295-976576 GCF_001499735.1 Thiocapsa sp. KS1
AGGGTCGACCGGCACCCTCAGCAGATTAGAATGTTCTAATGTAAAGTATAGGCAGGCTACGCGACTCCGCCAGTGCACCGACAAACGGCCGAAGCGCCTTGTCCGATGGCGGCACGACACCCTTTCAGGTCAGCGGAGGTGACCGTGATCCACACCGAAAGACAACCCGGAACATCGAGCCTGAGTGCCGCCCTGGCGACCCTGCTGCTCTGCGCCGCCCCCGCGTTGGCCGCCGAGCCCTGGACCGCACCCCTGCAAAGCGGCGGTCAGGTCGAGGTCGATCCGCGCACCAACCGCCCGGTGCTCACCCGGGACGGTCGTCAGACCCAACTCTGGGACGGTGTTCATCGTCTGGAGGACGGCTCGGTCATCCGCATCGAAGGCGGCCGGGTAGTACCGACGACGGACATGCTGGTGCCGCCGCCCGCGCCGAGCGAGTCGGCAACCACCGACACCGAAGGGGATTCCGATCAGCCGGCCGGCGAGCCGATCGGCGAACCCGTCACGGGCGCCTCGCCCTGCGAGCAATTGGTGATCCGGGTGTGCGGTGCAGCCCGCACCTGCTGGCGCGAGCCCCCATGCGAGGCCGCGCGTCAGCTCCGGGAGATGGAGCAGGAGGAGTGGCTCAAAGGCGCCGACCCGCACTTCGTCACGGAGAGCGGAAAGCAGTGCAGAGAGGCCATGACCAACGATTTCTTTGCGCCATGCCGTTAGCGAGGACAGCGTCCTCGCAGTGCATCGATGACCGCGCTACGACAGCGACCGCCGCGGCCAAGGCGTCGATGACAGGCTCGCCCCTAAGGCGATTTCCGGGAATTGCCATACCCGTAGGTTGTGCTGACGATAGGAAGCACAACCTTTACCGGCTGTTGGTTGTGCCTCGCATGGCTCGGCACAACCCACCATTTTCCGGGCGTAGATCGCTCCGATGCACTGCTTGGCATAACGGTTTCCGGAATTCGCCTAAGCTTGCGCCGAGGCGGCGTAAATATGGACCGCCAACCAGAGGCAGCGCGGCTGCGCCGAGGTCTTAAGCACCCGATGCGGCGCTCCCGCCGGGATGAACCGATGGTCACCGGGGTGCAAGGTCACCGTCTCGCCGTCGATCCAGAGCTCGGCCTCGCCCTGAAGCAGACAGACCCATTCGTCCTGCTCCTGGTCGTAGAGGACGGACTCGGGCCGATCGCTGCTCAGGATGCGCTCGATGCGCACGTTGCGGCACCGCACTAGATCCGCGAACACCTCGCCGCGCTCGATCTCCGGCAGGTCTTTAAAGAGATTGCTCGACATCGGGGTCCGCCCGCATCGCTCGCCGATGGGATTGTGAAAAAGGGTCGTCGTCTGCGGCTGCGCTCGATGCGGCTCAGCCCTGCTGCATCAGGATCCGCAGATCCAGCACCGCCGCATTGGCGCGCGAGATATAGGACGCCATCACCAGCGAGTGATTGGCCAAGAAGCCGTAGCCGTGCCCGTTGAGCACGATCGGGCTGACCATTGGCTTGCTTGCCCCTTCGAGATCGCGAATGATCTGCTGAATCGAGACGTCCGCGTTCTTGGACGCCAGAATGTCCGCGAAGTCGATCGAGATTGCCCGCATCATCTGCAATAAGGCCCAAGTGTAGCCGCGGGCCTCGTAGTAGGTGTCGTCGACGAGGTGCCAGGGCGTCGCCGATCCGCCGGAGTCGGCCTGCACCGTTTCCATCGCAACATCTCCAGCGTCGACGTTCTGCACCAAGGCGGCGGTCAGCTCGTGATCGCCGACGCTCGCGCTCAAGCGCAAGGCGAGGCTGCCGAGTCGCTTCTCGACAATCGAGAGGTAGGCCGCGAGGTTGTCCGCGCGGGCGTAGAAGCGCGCTGTTCCGTCTTGGCGGGTGGCTAGATCGCTCATGAACAGCCGTAACGAATCGACGGCTTGGCGATACTCGTCTTCGGCCGACGGGAGGAGCCAGGACGAGGCGTCGATCGCCAGCTTCACGTCGGCTCGCTTCGTATGGACGTTTTCGATCGACTGGGTCTGAGCGCGGCTGAAATCGTTGCGAAGCGCGTGCACGGAATCGCGAAGCTCCTTGAGCGCTCCGTACTCCCAGTTCGGCATGTTGTCCAGATACAGTCCCGGCAGCGTTAGATCATTGTGGAGGAATCCGCCCGGTTTATCCAAAAGCGTCTCCGCGACGCCGATCGCAGCGGCCACGACCGCCGTGCCCGGCTCCGCCTTTCCTCCGGAGGCCGCGAGCGCTTCCGCCTGGAGGGCAGCCACGTCGAAGGCGGGTGGCTGGCGCGACCAGACGATGCCGAGTGCGAGCGCCACGAAGGCGTAGAGGGCAAGCCCGAGACCCACGATGCGTAGCGCGGAGGAGCGCGGACGCATCCGCGCCCTCGAGCCCGCATCCGACGGTCTCGGTTGATCGACCCTGCTTGAAACGTCGGCGGAATCCGGCAGGGGATCCCTGCGTTCATCGGGTCCAAGCGGCACCGTTGCCGGCTTCTCGTTCATTCAAATACTCCTTCGCGGTGTGCGTGTGAAAGCCGACGGCCTATATGGGATTTCGTGTCCCTCTCGCCCGGCTTTCCAGATCTTCAAAGATGCGATTGGTTTCATGATTGACAATTCGTCTTTTATCTATTTTTTCTTCGCTTTGTCCGTCTCCGCATGGAATCCGAATCACCCCCCATTGGAGTGATGCCGACGACGCCCCAACCTCCGAGACGTTTAGGCGAAAACGTCTGGCAAAGGCCACTCCGGGCCGGCCGGGGAATTTCGTCGCTCGCGTGCCGGACTCGAGCCCAGGACCGGCGACAGGACACCATCTTTGGAACGCCGGCCTCATGTACCGCCATTCTGTCTCCGCACATCCTTGGGCAGCCCTGTCGCGTGCCGGAGGCTTCGCGCTCGTTTGGGTGGTCCTGGTCGGACCGGATCTCGTGTCGTGGATCATCGGCGGACCCTTCGTCATCGCGGCGACTCTGGCTAGCCTGAGATTGTCCGAGCCGCGGGACCGCACCCTGTCGCTTCCGAGCTTGGTCGGCTTCGTACCCTATTTTCTGTGGGAGTCGCTGCGCGGTGGTCTGGATGTCGCCGCGCGCGTGCTGATCCCGCGGATGCGGGTCGACCCCGGAAACCGGACTTACCGGTTGCGGTTGCGAAGCCCCGAGGCACGGTTGGTCTTCATCGACAGCATCAGCCTCTTGCCCGGAACGCTGAGCGCCGATCTGCGCGGGGATCTGGTGACCGTGCACGCGCTCGACGTCCGCACGGATGTCGTGGAAGGTCTGAGGGTGCTCGAGCGGCGTGTCGCCGCCCTGTTCGGCGAATCGCTTGAGCCCGTTGGGGACCGGACGACGGCGGAGAGTTCAACACCGGCTCGCGGACTGGTAAGCGACCCACCGACCCATCCGGAGGGTCGCCAATGAGCCCTTTCCTCTTGAGCGTCGCGCTGGTGCTGATGGCCGGGATCGCCGCCGGACTGATCCGCGTCGCCATCGGTCCGACCCCGTCGGATCGCATGATGGCCGCGCAGTTGATGGGGACCTCGGGGATCGGCGTCATCCTGCTCCTCGCCCCGGTGCTCGCCGTCCCGGCGCTGATCGATGTGGCGCTGATCTTCTCGCTGCTCGCCGCCGTCGCCGTCACGGCCTTCACTCGGCGGCGCATCACGAACGACGGAGACTGATGCGATGGATGCGGTACAGCTCCTCTCCGGCGCCTTCCTGCTGGTCGGCGCCTTCTTTTTCATTGCCGGGACGGTCGGTCTGATTCGGCTACCCGACCGCTTCAGTCGGCTTCACGCCTTGACCAAGGCAGACAATGTCGGTCTGGGTTTTATCGTGCTCGGGCTGATGCCGCTGGCGCCCGACCTCTTCTACGGCCTCAAGCTCGTCTTGGTCTGGCTGCTCGTGGTGATCGCGGGCGCGACGGGCGCACACCTCATCGCCAAGCGCGCGCTGCGCGGCGACGGCGAGGACGTCCTATGAATGCCCTTCTCACCGTCTTCGATCTGCTGCTGACCTTGACCCTGCTCGGCCTCGCCCTCGTCACCGTCACGAGTCGCGAGCCGCGGCGGGCGGTGATCCTCTTCATCGCGTTCGGACTGCTGCTCGCGCTGGTTTGGGCGAGGCTTCGGGCGCCCGATTTAGCCCTTGCCGAAGCCGCGATCGGGGCCGGCCTCAGCGGCGCCTTGATGCTCGCCGCAGCCCGACGGGCCTCGGGCCGCAGGACATCTCCGGCCGAGGGCAGCGACGCGGAGGACGCGCCGTGATTCGGCCGCTGGAGCACATCCTCATCCCGCTCGGGCTGCTCGCCGTCGGCGGGCTGCTCGGCTGGTCGTTCTTTCTGGCGGTAACGGGCGATGCGGGTGAACGGCTCGCGCCCATCGCACTGGCGCGCGTGCCCGACAGCGGCGTGTCCAACCCGGTGACCTCGGTCCTGCTGAACTTCCGCGCCTACGACACCCTGTTGGAGTTCGCGGTGCTCTTGGCAGCACTGCTCGGCATCTGGTCCCTGGGGTCGTCAGGCACCGGTTTTCAGCCGGCCGCGAGCGTCCTCGACGGCATGGTCGCCGGGTTCGTCCCCCTGCTGATCCTCTCGGCCGGCTACATGCTGTGGGTCGGCGCCTATGCACCGGGCGGTGCCTTTCAGGCCGGGGCCCTCCTGGGCTCGGCCGGCGTCATGCTCGCGCTCGCCGGCCATCGCAACGCCGGGCTGCCGTCCGAAGGCCGACTGCGTATCCTCGTCGGGCTCGGCGTCTTCGTCTGCGCCCTGACCGGCCTGCTGCTCATGCTCTTCGGCGACGGCTTTCTGACCTACCCCGCCGGCTTCGCGAAATGGCTCATCCTGACGATCGAGACGGCCGCGACCCTGGCGATCGGCGCGACCCTGGCGGCGGCCTACTTGGGCGGCCGACCCGCCGCACATCCGACGACCGGAGAGACGGCGTGACCGATCAGGTCCTCTACGCGCAGCTTCTCTACGGCGGATCCGGGATCATCCTGGTGCTGCTTGGGCTCTGGTCGTTTCTCGTGCATGCGGCGCTGCTGCGCAAGCTGATCGCGATCAACCTGATGGGGGCCGGTGTCTTCCACATCCTGGTCGCCATCGCCTATCGCGGCATCGACACCCCGCCGGATCCGGTCCCGCACGCCTTGGTCCTGACCGGGATCGTGGTTGCCGTCAGCGCCACGGCACTCGCCTTGGCGTTCGGCAAGCGATTGGATCAGGTTGATGATTGACGCACTGCCCCTGGCGGTCACGCTGCCCCTGATCGGCGCCTTCGCGGTCACCGTCTCGCCCCTGCATGCGCGCGGCCTGGGCCTCATGGCCGCCGTGCTCACGGTCGCAAGCGCTCTGTCGGTGACGGCGACGGTCTGGAGCGACGGCGTCCTGAGGGCCGATCTCGGCGGCTGGGGCGTCCCGCTCGGCATCGCCTTGGAGGCCGACGGGCTCTCGGCGGCCTTCCTGGCGATGGCCAATACGGTCGCCCTCGCCGTCAGCGTCTATGCCGGGGGCTACTTCAAACAGGAGAGCGCGCGCCATTTCTGGCCACTCTGGTTGTTGCTGTGGAGCGCCTTGAACGGACTCTTCCTCGCGGCCGATCTGTTCAATCTCTACGTGACGTTGGAGCTTCTCGGCCTCTCCGCCGCGGCCTTGGGCGCAATCACCGGGACGCGCGAAGCGGTCGCCGCGAATCTGCGTTATCTCTTGGTGGGTCTGCTCGGCTCCATGAGCTATCTCCTCGGCGTCTCGCTCGTCTATGCCGCCTACGGGGTGCTGGATATCGGTCTGGTCGCCGAGGCGATCGAGCCCGGACCGATCGCCTGGACCGCCATGACCCTGATGATCGGCGGACTGATCCTCAAGGCCGCACTCTTCCCGATGCACTTCTGGCTCCCGCCCGCGCATGCCAACGCCCCGGCACCGGTCAGTGCCGCCTTGTCTGCCCTGGTGGTGAAGGCGGCCTTCTATCTGGCTCTGCGCCTCTGGCTCGACGTCTTCGCGCCGGTGCTCAACGAGGCCGCGGCGAATCTGCTCGGCATTCTCGGCGCCGCCGCGGTCGTCTGGGGGTCTTGGCGTGCGCTGCGGGCCGAGCGGCTCAAGCTCCTCGCGGCCTATTCGACCGTCGCCCAGATGGGCTATCTCTTCATCGCCTTCCCCTTGCTGGCCGCGACCCCGCCCGGCCTCGCCCGGGACAACCTTCTGGCCGCCGTCGTCTTGCTCGCACTGACCCACGGCTTTGCCAAGGCCGGATTCTTCCTCGCCGCAGGGATGGTGCAGAAGACCGCCGGTCATGACCGGATCGACGACCTCGGCGGTGCCGCGCAGGCACTGCCCGCGGCCACCTTTGCGATCGGTCTGGCCGGTGTCGCCCTCATCGGTCTGCCGCCGAGCGGGACGTTCCTGGCCAAGTGGGTGATGCTCGAGCAGGCGATGATCCTGGGGCTCTGGTGGTGGCTGGTCGTGATGATGGTCGGCACCCTGCTCGCGGCCGCCTACATCTTTCGAGTCCTCAGCCGGGCCTTCAATCGCGAGCCCACACCCTATCGTTTCGTCAACGACGCCCGCACCGAGCTGCCGGCGCTCCTGCTCGGGCTGATCGCGACCTTCGGGCTCGGGATCGCAGCCCAGCCGCTGTGGGTCTTGCTCGAGCAGGGGGCATTCGGATGAGCTTCGACGCCTGGCTGCCGGCCGCGATCGTCCTGAGCTCGATGATCCCGGGCATGCTGATCTTCCTCTTGCGGGAAGAGAGTCACCGCCTGCGCACTCTACTGAACATGACCGGGGCGCTGGTCAAGCTGGGCCTGGTGATCTGGATGATCGGCGGCGTCTACGACGGGCATCTCTACGAAGCCCGCTGGACGCTTGCCCCCGGTCTGGATCTGGTGCTTAGCGCCGATGCCTTGTCGGTGCTCTTCGTCGCCCTTTCGACGCTCCTGTGGTTGGTGACGACCGTCTACGCGATCGGTTATCTGGAGCATTCGCCGAACCGCAGCCGATTCTTCGGCTTCTTCAGCATCTGTGTCTCGGCCACGGTCGGCATTGCCCTTTCAGGAAACCTTCTGACCTTCGTGATCTTCTACGAGATCCTGACCTTGGCGACCTACCCCTTGGTCGCGCACCGCGGCACGCCCGATGCCGCCCACGGCGCCAAGGTCTATCTCGCCTACACGATGGGCGGCGGGGCCTTGCTCCTGGTCGGCGCGATCTGGCTGCAGGCGCTTGTCGGCCCGGTGGAGTTCACGCAGGGCGGCATCCTGAGTGTGTCGCCCGAAGAGCTCCGCGTGGAGCTGATCCTGATCTTCTTCGTGCTGTTGGCGGGGCTCGGGGTGAAGGCCGCTTTGGTTCCGCTGCATGGTTGGTTGCCGCAGGCGATGGTCGCCCCCGCGCCGGTCAGTGCGCTGCTGCACGCGGTCGCGGTCGTCAAGGCCGGGGCCTTCGGGATCGTGCGCGTGGTCTACGATGTCTACGGCGTCGAGTTCGCCTATGCCAACGGTCTGCTCCTCGCGCTCGGCATCCTGGCCTCCGTCACCATCATTTACGGGTCGCTGATGGCCCTGACTCAGGACAGTCTCAAAAAGCGGCTGGCCTATTCGACCGTCAGTCAGGTGTCCTACATCGCACTCGGCGCCTCGATCTTCGGACCCATCGCGACCATCGGCGGCGTCGTCCATCTCGTCCATCAGGGTCTCATGAAGATCACGCTTTTCTTCTGCGCCGGCAACTATGCCGAGACGCTGGGCGTGCACAAGGTCAGCGAGATGGACGGCGTCGGACGGCGCATGCCCTGGACCAGTCTCGCCTTCACCGTCGGTGCGCTCGGCATGATCGGGGTTCCGCCGGTGGCCGGCTTCGTGAGCAAATGGTATCTCGGGCTCGGCGCCGCGGACGCCGGCTCGAACTGGGTCATTGCGGTCCTTGTCGCCAGCAGCCTGCTGAATGCCGCCTACTTCCTGCCCATCCTGCACCGCGCCTGGTTCAGGCCCGCTCCGAAACAGTGGCCGCAGGAGCACCGCCATCCCGGGCGATTCGAGATCGCGGGCGCCCTGCTCTGGCCGCCGGTGATCACGGCGGCGCTGGCGCTGAGCGCCGGGCTCTTCGCGGCCGCGCCCTTCACACCGCTTGAGTGGGCGACGCTGATCGCCGAGCGGGAGTACGGTCGATGACCTGGCTGCTCCCGCTCGTCGCCGCCCTTCCGCTTCTGGCGGCGGCCTTCGCCACACGTCGACTGTCCTGGTGGACCCCTGCGGTCGCCGCCGTGCCGGCGCTCGTCGCGGCTTTGCTGGTACCGATCGGGGAGTCGATCGATCTGCCCTGGCTGCTGCTCGGCACGCGGTTCGGTCTCGACGAGGTCGGACGGATCTTTCTGATCTTTACCTCGATCCTCTGGACCGCCGCCGGCATCCATGCCGTCGCGAGCATGCGCGGCACACCGCACGTCGGGCGCTTCAACACCTTCTTCCTGCTGGCGATGGCCGGCAACCTCTGGCTGATCGTCGGTCAGGACCTGGTCAGCTTCTATGCCGGTTTCGCGCTCATGGGGCTCTCCTCCTACGGCCTGGTGATCCACGAGGGCGACCGCGGGGCCTTGAAGGCCGGCAAGGTCTACCTCGTCTTGACCCTGGGTGCGGAGCTTGCCCTGTTCGCCGCGCTCGTCATAATCGCCTCGACGACCGGCTCGATCGTGCCGACACCGGAGGATCTGGTCGGTCTGGACGATCTCGCGATCACGCTCCTGGTCCTCGGTCTCGCGGTGAAGGCCGGCTTGGTCCCGGTGCACGTCTGGCTTCCGCTCGCCCATCCCGCCGCGCCCATCCCGGCCAGTGCCGTGCTCAGCGGGGCCATGATCAAGGTCGCCTTATTGGGCTGGCTGAGGTTCCTGCCCGTCGGGGAGATCGCGCTGCCGGGCTGGGGGCTGCTGTTCGTCTTTGCCGGTCTGGCGACGGCCTTGTATGCCGCCCCGATCGGGATCCTGCAGTCCAACCCCAAGGTTCTGCTGGCCTATTCGAGCGTCGGCAAGATGGGGCTGATGGCGATCACCCTGGGGCTCATGCTCATCGAGCCCGAAATCGCTCCGGTCGGCGCCATCGGCTTGGCGCTCTACGCCGGGCATCATGCGCTGACGAAAGGCGGTCTTTTTCTCGGCGTGGGTCTTCGCAAGTCCTCGGGCTTGCAGGGGCTGGTCTTCGGCGGGCTCGTGCTGCTGGCCTTGTCGATGGCCGCCGTGCCCCTCACCAGCGGCGCCGTAGCCAAGTACGGGATCAAGCCGGTCCTCGTCGATTCCGATTGGGCGTGGCTGCAGGTCGCTGTCGCCATGACCACGGTCGCGACCGCCTGGATGATGGTGCGGTTCATCTGGGGTTTGAAGCATGTTCATGGCGCGGGTCATGACCTGCTCACCGAGCGCGATCCAGGCGGAAACAACGCGAGCCGAGAGGAACGCGTTTCAAAGCCTTTTTTTGATCGAGACCGAGTCGGGCGATGGTTTGGGTTCGGGGCGCGACTCGCCACGCCCGGCGAGGGTGCGGATCGCTCCGGAGGCGCTTCGTCCGCAACCCCGATCCCGCGGGTGACTTGGGCGCTCATGGGTTGGGTTCCCCTGATCGGCTTGGTGATCCTCTATCCGTTGGTGCTCGGATCACCCACGGCCTGGCTGACCGATGTCGGGCTGATCGCCCTGGCGGGCCTGCTCGCCATCCCCGTCGCCGTCCTTGCCGTGCGGCGGCCCGCGGCGCTGGCGACACTCGTCGACAGCATCGAACCCGGTGATCTGCTCGGGCTGGTCCGCCCGCTCCTGATGAGTGCGCGGTGGACCCTGCGCTGGTCGATCCGCGGCTATCGGAAGGCCTATGCTCGCGCGGCAGCCCCGATTCGGGAACGCCTGACCGAGCTCGCGCGGCGTCCGGACTCCGATCTGGACCGCCGGCTCACCGCTTGGCCGCTTGCGGGCGGACTCTGGCTGGGAATCATGACGCTGTTGATCGTCCTGGCGCTGGTCGTACCGACACAGAGACCGACCTTTCCCCGCGTCGATCAGGACGACACGAGGCCGGTCATGGCACCGCCGACGCCCTCCCCGGCTTCACCCGATGCCGCGCCGATCGCGCCGGCTCCACTGCCCGACGTCACGGATCCCGACCTGAGCGAGCAGCCGACGGCCGGGCCGACCGAACAAGCAGACACGCTCGACCCGAGCGCCGAGCCCGCCGCTCCCGCGCTCGATGCGCCGAGTCGACTCATCGAACCGGTAGAATCGGACGTCACAGCGACGGAGTCGCCCGCGCTCGAATCTAAACCCGCCCAGCAGGTATGCGACCCCGATCAGCCCTATGTCTTCCGTCACGCCGCGAGCGAACGCGAGGTCGTCTTGGACCGATGCGTCGCCGTGGACGACTCGCCGCAACGTCTCGATGCCCCGCCTCTATCGAACGCGCTGGTCCTCCTGATCCAGACCCATCTCAACGCGCTCGGCTTCGACGCCGGCCCGGCGGACGGGATCATCGGCCCCAGAACCCGCGACGCGATCCGACGCTATCAAACCGATCGTGGTCTCGAACCCACGGGCGCCATCACCTTCGATCTACTCGATCGGCTCAGGGAGCCCGATTAGACCGGAGTCGAGTGCGACACGCCGGTCGACCAAGCCCATTCACGGGACGATTTGGCTCGCGATGCGTTCGGGACTCGACAGACCTCTCACTGAGACGCGGAGAGCACGGAGAATCCGAGATCTTTCGTGCCTAGGCTCCGTGTCTCCACATCCCCTTGTCTCCATGAGAGATTTTGATGCTGATCGGTGCTAAGCGCGCCGAAAGCCCAGAACCCAGACGCTCGGTGAGCGATACGGATTCGCGTCGTGTCCTGACAGCATCGCACGGATTCGTCCCGCTGGTCAGCCGACGCACGAGCTGGTCGGCAAGGAGACTGATTCCCGCCGTGGCCCAGGCGGCACCTCCGTGGGCCAGAAGCGCTGCGGGGTCGATCCCGGCCCGAGGGTTCCGCAGGGTGCCCTTCACATAGACGAAGCGGTCGGCGATGCCGAGGAGACTAAGCCCGATCCCGCGTCGCTTGGCGGTCTTGAAGCGGAGCTCGATGCCCTCCGTGCGCAGATTGAGCGCACCGCCGCCGATGGCATTGAGCGTCTTGGTCTGGACCGCCAGGCCTCGGGTGCTGGTCGCAATACCCTTTGCGAGATCGAATTGGAGGACGGCGCATTGCAGGTCGTTGTAATGCACACGGCTGTCGAGGTCGAGGGCGATCGGGTTGAGCACGTCCAACAGGGTGAAAAGCAGCCCACCGAGCGGCAGCACCTCGGCCGCCTTTTTGTGTAATCGCCCTGCCCCCAGCGACAGCTCCAGATGGCCGTCGGCGTTCCGGAGCAGGTCGTTCGGCGAGGTTGCGACGCCTGTGAGTCGCGTGTCCAGAGCGGTCTGGATATGGGACAGCGCATCCGCGTCTTTCGTATCGAGCAGGCGCGCCAAGTCGAGATTCCCCTTGGCTCGGATGTCGAATCGCCACCCGGCCCGATCCGGGCGCAGATCCATCTCGGCACCGAGACGGTCTGCCCCGACGGCGACCGTCGCTTCGAGGTTGCCGGAATCCAGGGCGGCGTCCAGGCCGAGCAGGTCGAGTCCGAGATCGCCCGCCTTGAGGTGGCCGACCGTCAGGCGCAGGGTCCCGTCGAGCATCCGCAGCAGCTCGGGCGCCGGGAGTTGTGCGGGCGTCGTGCGCGCGTTGTCCGCTGTCGGTGAGCGCGTGCCGAGGTATGGCGTCAGATCCAGTCGCTCGGCGCTGAGCGTCGCCTCGATCCGGGGCGTGGAACCAGGGAGGATCGTCAGGTCCCCTGCAAGGTCGCTGTCGCCACTCGCCGCCTTGAGATCGCGCAGCGCCACGCCCCGGTCGAGACCCTGGAGACGGGCGGACGCCGTCAGCGACGGACCGGCCGGGAGTCCGAAGGCGAGCCCTTTCCCGAGCGGGCCGCCGGCGAGATGACCCAGAGTGGAGAGGTCTCGGATCGCGGCCTCGATGTCCAGTGTGCTGCCGCGCAGTCCGTCGAGCCGTGCGAGCCGGCCCTTGGCGCCGATCTTGACCCCGGGCTGTTCGAGCGACAGGTCCAGGTTCAGATCGCGCCCGGCCA
The DNA here is from genome assembly GCF_001499735.1 of Thiocapsa sp. KS1. GTDB lineage: Bacteria > Pseudomonadota > Gammaproteobacteria > Chromatiales > Chromatiaceae > Thiocapsa. The sequence continues at coordinate 928,421 of NZ_LN848257.1, forward strand.
GCAGGGCGTCGAGTGGCCCGACATGTCCCCGGATCTCCGCGCCTTGCGCCTTGTTGCGCCGCTTGGCCAGGACATCGATCTTCGGCCAGCCCCGGCCCTGCGCAAGCAGATCGGCGAGTCGACCGCCGGCGAGATTCAGATCGAGCTGCTCACCTCCCGCCGCAAGTGCCGTTTGCAACCTGACGGACGTGCCGGACTTCAGGATCAAACGGGGTTTGGTGAGCGTGATCGACGTCGCGGCCGGCTTGTCTGGCGCGTACGCTCGGAGCTGTGCCGCCTTGGCGCCGAGCTCGCCGGTCAAGGATGTGATCAGTGCGCGCGCGGTCGCCCCCTGTGCCTTGGCGTTCAGGGACACCCTGTCCAGGCGCCCGCCGGGCGGTTTCGCCACGTGCAAAAAAGCGAGCGCCTCGGGCAGGAGGATTCGCTCGGCCGTCAGGTCCGCCGTCCAGGCCGGACGCGCCTGTCGAGCGTCGAGCGTCGCGCCGCCCGTAAGGGTGACTCCGGGAAGCGCGACGTCGAGCGCTCCCAGGCGCAAGCGCCCGTCGTCGAGTGTGATCCGGGTGGCGAGCCGCTCGATCCTCAGGGGGTCTGTCTCCAGACCATCGATCCGCAGCGCGAGTCTCAGATCCAGGTCGCGCAGACGCTCGACCGGGATGGAACGATCCAGCCAAACGCGGGCCTCCTCGTGTATCGCGGGGGACCGATTGAAGCTGCCCGGGGCACGCAGATCGAGCTTCTCGATCTTCAGATCGCCTTGGATGCTCGGCCTCGGCCCCCTCGACGTCAGGGAGAGATCGCCGAGAAGCCGGGCGTCGCCCAGGCTAGCCAGGAGGTCCAGCCGTCCGGATCCGGCCTGAAGTGGATTGAACGGCTGACCCTCCTCCAAGCCTTCGAATCCCACCTCGAGCCTGAAGGGGGTTTGCCGGAGTTGCCCCTCCAACCTGGCCGTCGGTCCGTTCGGCGCTTGTCGGGCTGCTCCGTCCGCAAGGATGATTCGTCCCAAGGGCTCGGGGGCGTCGATTGCCCCCTCGATCCGGTCGAGTGCAAGTCCCTCGTCGCCGCGCAGCAGCCGTCCCGACACGCGCAATCCGCACGCCGGAAGGGCATCGGTCGGGAGCAAGGGTTGCAGCGCCTTCAGGTCCGGCACGGCGAGGTCGACCCGGGCCTCGATCTGCGCGATGTCGAAGGGTGCGCCCGTGCTGCCCGAGGCGTCCAGGCTGGCGTCGGCAACCTGCATCCGAACGGCGAAGGGCCAGCGAGGTGGCGCTGACTCGTCCGCGGGCCCGGCAAGGACGGAGAACCCCACGAGCGTACCCGACACGCCGATCTCACCCTCCACGTCCAGGCTCGGGCTCGGCCTGCCGAGATCGGTCAGATCCAGGCGGCCGATCCGAACGCTCCGGGGAGGATCCGACTCGCTGTGGAGCACCAACGTCGATTCGACCAGACGAACCGAATCGACGGTGACCCGGAAGCCGTCGCGGCTGTCGGGCCGATCGCTGTGCCCAAGATCCCCGAGGTGATCCGGATCGAGATGGATGAGAGCGTCCTGCACCTGGATCCGTCCGATCCGAACCTGTCGGTCGAACAAGGCGGCAAGATCGAGATCCACCTCCAAGCGCCCGGCATGCCAGGGCGACGGTGCTGCAGAGCCTGCCGCCCCGGACATCTCGACATCCTCCAGAACGAGGGAAGGACGCGGCAGCCAGTAGACTCCGACCGCGCCACCGATCAGCACGGACCGTCCCAGGGCGCGACCCGCACCCGCCGCGAGAATCTCCTTGTGTGCCTCGAGGTAGAGGGGCAGAGAGGCGATGGCGCCGGCAGCGGCGACCAGAACCGCGAGGAGAACCCAAAGGGCGGTGCGAGCTGTTTTCATCGACGCTGCGGTTTATGCTCGTGCACGAGCGCCCTGATCTGATGGGGGTCGAACGATACCCTACGCGGGGCGCGCCGCCTATGCGCCCATCAGTCCAGATTCGCCGCTTCCACGCACCCCGACGAGTCACGGCGTCCGGTGGTCTTTCCAATCCTCCCAGTCCACCGCATGTGTTTTGAGATAGCGGCTGACCGCGACACCCAGGGTCGCGAAAAATGCCTCGTCGCCCAACCGAGCGAAGACCTCGAAGCGCTTCAGCTTATCCTTGACGGGATCCTTCATCTCGGCAAAACACAGCTCGATGCCCGCGGCGTGGAGGGTTTCGTCCAGCTCGGCCAGCATGTCCGCGGAGGTGACGTCGACGCTGGTGACCGGCTCCGCAGCAACAACCACCCACCGTACCGGCGTGGGCGATGTGGCCACGGCGTCGAGCAGACGGTCGCGGAAAAACTCGGCGTTGGCGAAAAACAGCGGCGCATCCCAGCGAAACAGGACCAGGCCCGGGATACGGCGCGCGTCGGGATACCGGGTCATGTCGTGATAGCCCTTGATGCCCGCGACGCGTCCCAGAATCGCGGAGTAGGGCCGCCAGCCATCCCACAGGAACTCGATGACGGCGATCACGATGGCAAGACCGATACCCGGGATCGCGCCGAGCACGGCGACGCCCAGGGTGCAGACGATCGACAGCCAGAACTCCCAGCGCTGGATGCGATAGATGCGACGCAGGTCGGTGAGCTCGAACAGCCCGATGGCCGAGGCGATCACCACGGCAGCCAATGCGCTGGTCGGCAGGCTCTGCAGCAGGTCGGGCGCCGCCACCAGCAGCAGCGCAACCGCCAGGGCGCCGACGACGCCGGTCAGTTGGGTTTTCGAACCCGCGGCCTCGGCCACTGGAGTGCGCGACGAGCTGCTGCTGATCGGAAAGCCCTGAAAGAATCCGGCCGCCAGGTTGGCAACGCCGAGCCCCACCACTTCCTGGTTGGGGTCGACAGAGGTCCGGGTTCGCGCCGCATACACCCGCGAAAGCACGCTGGTGTCGGCGAAAGACACCAGCGCAACGGCACAACCGCCGATCAGAACGGGGACGACATCGGCTGTTGTGATCCAGGGGATGACGAAGGCCGGCAGGCCTTGCGGGAGGGAGCCAAGGACCGCAACGTCGGCGCGCGTGCCGAGGTCCAGCACGCCGACGGCAACGGTCGCCCCGATCACCGCAAGCAGGATCCCCGGGATCCGTGTGCTGCCCTTGAGCAGCAGGATCACCGCCAAGGTCGCTGCGCCGACGATGAACGCAACCCAGTTGACTCGGCCCTCGAGCACCGCCGCGGCGGTGTACCGCAGATCGTTCAGCGGTCCGGTGCCCTCGATCGAGATCCCGAAGAGCTTGGGCAGCTGGCTGATCAAGACCGTCAGCGCGATGCCGTTCATGTAGCCGTAGCGGATCGGCTTGGACAGCAGCTCCGTGATGAAGCCCAGGCGCGCCAAGCCGGCCAGGATGCACACCATCCCCGACACGACCGCCATCATGCTCGCCAGGGCAACGGCACGCATCGGGTCGCCGCCCGACAGCGGCAGGACGACGGCGAGGATGACGGCGGCCAGCGAGGAGTCCGGCCCCAGCACCAGAATGCGGCTGGGACCGAACAGCGCATAGGCCAGCAACGGCACGATGGTCGCGTAGAGGCCATAGATCCCAGGCAAGCCGGAGGCCACCGCATAGGCGATCCCGACAGGCACCAGCATGGTCGTCAACACCAGTCCGGCGACAATGTCGTGACGCAGCCAGGCGACCTCGTACCGGCGCAAGGTCCGGAGCCCCGGCAGCCAGCGCATCCGGTCGCCCCGATCGACGGCGCTGTGCGGGCGCGCGATGGAGCCCGGCTCCGGCGGAGGGGAAGATGACACCGAATCGCCCATGGCAGCGCGCCGGCCTCGGGATGGATGAGGTCAACGCTACCACATGCCCTGCCGGTCCGGAGGATCGCAACGACAATCAGCCGAATCCAGACGGTGAGGGCATGGCCGAACGCCGATCGGATATCTCACCGGTGCCCCCGGTATTCTTCGACCGGCAGGCATTCGACCCTACCCTTTCCGGCGGTTAACCCTCCGGGTACCATATCGAGACGACAAATCTCGAGCGGGATCAGGATCAACCTGCGTGTAGGGGCGGATTCATTCGCCCCCACGGTCCCTACAGGTCGTCCGGACATGTTCCGCCGGTCTCCCCGGCCGACCCTCCATCGGCAACGCCTTTACCGGAGTCGGAAGCAGCTCGACGTTATGGTGCAGGACCCTTGACAGGATGCCGGCGATCGAGCCGAAGATGACAACAATCCGACGAGAGCAAACCGGTCGCGTGCGAAGGTCCTTCATGCCTCGTCAGGCGTCCCTGGCCTGGTTGCTCTGGGTCTTTCTGCTGCATGCCTCAAGCAGGCTCGCCGCGGACTGGACGCCCGCCGGAGAATCGGAGCGGCAGGACGTCGGCGCCGATCTCGCCTACGCCAAACGCACTGCGGTGCGTCCGTCCGACGGCAAACAAGTCACCGCACACCTCGCCTTCTTCACCTCGCGGGCGTTCCGCCTGGAGGTGATCGATCTGAGGGCCGGCCCCGAACCGGCTCACCCGACGCTGGAGGCGGCCTTCCGCGCCGAGGGCTGCGCTGCCGGGGTCAACGGTGGCTTCTTCCATCCGGATTGGCAGCCGGTCGGGCTGGCGATCTCCAAAGGAGAGCGGATCAACCGTTTCGAGACCACGAAACTCCTGAGCGGCGTAATCTACAGCGACGACCGCGGCATCCACCTCGTCCGGCGCAGCCGATTCCAGGATCACCGAGGCATCACCGCCTTGTTGCAGACCGGACCCTATCTCGTGGAAAACGGACGCACGGTACGGGGCCTGTCCGCCTCCGATCCGCGACGCCGGACCTTCATCGCCACGGATTGGCGCGGACACTGGGTCATCGGTGCGACCACGAGCAGTCTCACACTCGCCGACCTCGGCGAAACCCTCGCCTCCCCGGATGCCCTGACGCCTTGGCGGGTCGATCGCGCCATCAACCTCGACGGCGGATCCTCGACGGGATTCTTCTTCGACCGCGACGCCACCCGGGCTCCGGTGACCCTGCAACCCCGGAAACGTGTGAGGAACCTGCTCGCAATCTGCGCACGCTGAACCGTGGCGAGCGAACCCCGGACCTTTTCGCCTCCCGGCACGGAGGCGATCTCCGGAGGTTGGAAGGGGAGACCAGCCGCGACGCCAAGCCGTCTCCCCGGCCGGCACAAGACAGGGATTCCGTGACGGCGCTGCGGCTCGGACTGAGCTCGGAGCAGGATCGACGGCTGCTCGCGCCGGGCAATGGCGCGCCGACGAACGATCGTCGCGGTCCGCGGCGGCGGGATCCTCGTTAGCGCAAAGAACCTGCCCCGACCCAGAGCTGGTTCAACAGCTTCAAGAACGAGCGGGTCTTCGGGGAGCGCTTCGCCACCCGCGACGCCATGAAGGCCACCGCCTTCGAGCACATCGAGGTGTTCTACAACCGCAAGGGTCTGCATTCCACCCTCGGTTACACGTCCCCGGCGATGTTTCTGAAGGACTGGATCAACACTCGGGAGGGAGAAAAGCAGGTCGCATGAACCCCAGCCCTTGGATGACGAAAAACCGAGGGAACCTCACCCCTTCGCCTAAGGAAGGTTTGACATTAGGCGAGCCAGGTCCAAGCGACAGCGATGGCGATGAACGCCTCGTAGCGCCGGTCCAGCTTGTCGTATCGCGCGGAGATCCTGCGTAAGTATCTGATAAAAAATAATCGCCTGTGGCCCCTCTTTTTTGGACGCCGCCCGCATGCGGACGGATACGAATGACCGTCCTGCCGATGCAGACCTCCTCGACGTCGGCATCACCGGCCAACGCCTCGAAGAGGCGCTGCCACACGCCTCGCTCCGGCCAGCGTGCAAACCTAGACGCTGTTCCAGGGCCCGAACGTCTCCGGCAGGTCGCCCCGGGGCGCTCCCGAGCGGGCAATCCACTGCCAGCCGAAAGTTCGCAGGCTTGTGCTGACAACCCCCATCAAAATCGTGCGGGCGGCGGGGCCGGTATGATCCGGCTGGCTGAGGAGACCTAGCGGGCCAACGCACGCGCAACGGAAATGCACGTGAGCGGGTGGTACTGCCCGAAGTACATTGGCGGCACCGCCAGCGACGGCTTGACGAGCTTTTTGACCGCATGGATCGCGCCCCGCACGCTGTACTCCGTGGTGAACACGATCCCGTTGGGGATCTCGACAAACTGCCCGAGGAACGCGAAGTTCTTTGAGCCCGCCGGCACCACTTCAGGCCGGTCCCCCTTGGCTCTGCTGAGAAACTGGCTGATGCTGTAGGGCAGCATGCAGGGGATGCAGGTTGAGGTGTCGAGGATCTCGTTCTTCTCCGCCTCGTCCTGGTCGAACTGCAGGTGACCCAACAGCTCCTCCAGGATCTCGCGACCTGTGCACTCGGGCATGGTCTTCTTCACGAACGTGCCGATGCTGTTGTCCCGCAGCGCCGTTACCCAGATGACGCACGTCTCGCGGGGCTGGTCGGGGAACAAGGGCTGGCGGTAGGTGTGGAGGTGCAGGATCCACGGGGAGGCGGTGATGGGCAACGGGCTCTGGCGGCCCATCTGGCGCTCCACGAACCACTCGAACTTGCGCTGGAACAGTCCTCCGCGGAAGGTGACGGTGAAGGTCATCATCCTGGACTGCGAGATGTCGCGCAGGAACTGGTCGGGGCGGCCGAGGTCGGGCTGTTTGGCGGCGATCTTCTTCCACAGGGTCCAGGCGCCGCCAAGGTTCCGGCTGTCGACCGCGGGCTTGTCCACCGGGCGGTCGTGGGCGCCGAACGAGGCGTTGCTGACCATGGAGCCGATGGTCAGGAAGACGACGTCGGTATCGCGGACCGGGATGGAGGGCTCGTGCTCGCCGCTCCCGGTCTCGAGGTGGATGCGCCCGATCCACCTCTCCTTGCCGCCGGAGTCGGTTTCGAAGTCGACGTCCGAGATCCTGCGGTTGTAGTGGACGTTCACGCCCTTGTCCTGCATGAAGCGCAGGGCGGGCAGGATGAACGAGTGGAAGTTGGTATAGCGGGTCCGCTCCAGAGCGGCCATCGTGTTCATGTTCGGCATTTCGTGAAAGAAGAGGTGCATGTAGCGCTTCATTTCCACCGCCGAATGCCACGGCTGGAAGGCGAAAAGCGACCGCCACATGTACCAGTAATTGCTCGTGAAGAACGCCTCGCCAAAGATGTCCGTAATCTTCGCACTATCTGGAATCAAGGACTCGGGCGTGGCTAGAAGTTTGGCCATCTTCAGCTTTTCAGCCGTGTTGAGACCAAGGCGATATCCGGTGTCCTTCTTGCCATTCCCATGCAGCAGGCGAACGACGGTGTGAAGCCTGCATTCTTCATGGTTCTTCTCATGGTCTTGTAGACAGGATTCATGATCATTGTAGGGAATCATGGACCACAGTTCTTTGGTGCAGGGGTAGACCTTGTCTTCAAACATGCGGCTGCCCTGCATGAAGTACGCCGGTTGGTCGTTCACGATCACCTTCGAGGCATCACAGCTTCCTCCAACAAGATCCTTCTCGCCATGTTGCTCAAAGATATGGATCTTGGATGGATTGAAGTCCGCCTTCTGGATCAGGTACATCGCAGCAGCAATGGAACCCAAGCCAAGACCATTCAGATAGGCGTTGACAGAAGAATCCTCTCTCTTTTCCATGGTCGCGTGTCTCTCTTTATTCCGGAAACTTCTCGATGGAACTCTTGAAACGGACACCGAAGAAGTCGGGTCAATCGCCCGAGACAAGACCGAACTCGCGCAACAGAGCGCCGATTTGGGTATTATCGAGTTTGTCCATCAGCAGATTGCGCAGGAACGCAGGTCCCGGGATGTCGATCTCCTCGCCGTCGCGCAGGCGGCCGATCGCGGACAGGAGCATGCGAATGTCGTAGGTGGAGTTGAAGACCTCCGGCACGCCGCGCTCGACGTCGAGCAGGGTGTAGACGGCCTCCATCGGCGTTCGGACGGAGTACTCGGTGGTGAAGATGCAGTCGCGTTCCTTGGATTCCGCGAACTGCCCGATGAAGGCGAAGTTGACAGCGCCCTCGGGCACCACATCCGGACGGTCACCGGCTTGGCGTGGCATGAAGAAGGCGGTCACGTAAGGCATCATCACCGGCACGGTGATCGCACCCGTCGCGGCCAGTTCGGGGATGTCCTCGACCGGTACGCCCAGGTGATAGAGCCACTCCCGGGTGATCTCCTCGCCGCTGCAGTCCTGCATCGGCTTGTTCACGTAATCGCCGGGTGTATCGACGAACAGCGCGTAAACCCAAACCACAAGCTGGTCCTTGGGCTGCTACTTGAAGTGCGGCTGGCGGTTCACCGTCCAACTGAGCAGCCAGGATGAGTCCTTCGCGGTCACGATGCCGCCGGTCACCACCTTGCCGCTGAACGGATCACGCTTGGCGATCTTCTGGATGTACCTTGGGATGCGCGCATCGAGTGTCGTGACCGTGGCCGACTCCCATTTGGTCTCGGGGATGTGCGAGCCGAACACGTCCGGGTGCCCGAACGCCGGATCCTTTGCGGCGATGCGCCGCCAAAGGTCCCATGCCGGTGCAGGCCCGATATTGAGATTGGCCGGTGTGTGGTGGTCGCCGTTGTCGGAGTTCTCGGTGAGCGAGCCGATGGTCATGAACACCAGGTCGTCGGGACCAAGATCGACGCCGTCCCTGATCCAGTGGATACGGGTCGCCTGTTTGCGTCCGGGAGCGATGTTGAAATCGACATCGGTCACCTCGGTTCCGTAATGGAACATCACGCCATGATCCATCAGCCACTTGACCAGCGGCAGCACCAGCGACTCATACTGGTTGTACTTGGTGAACTTCAGCGTCGAGAAGTCCGGCATACCGCGGATTTGGTGGATGAAACGGTGCAGGTATCGTTTCATCTCCAGCGCCGAGTGCCACTCCTCGAAGGCGAACATGGTGCGCCAGTACAACCAGAAATTGCTGCTCAGGAATTCCTTCCCGAAGATCTCGTTGATGCGCTTGTTCTCCATCTCCTGGCCGGTGGCCAGGAAGAGCTTGACGATCTCCTTCTGCGCCTGCTCGCCGAGCGTGAACAGGCCGTCGGTCTGCGCGTCCTCGCCGCGATTCACCGTGGCGCGCTGCAAAGAAGAGTTCGGATCGTCCTTGTCGAGCCAATAGAACTCGTCGAGCACGCTGGCATCCTCGATCTCCAGCGACGGGATCGAGCGGTATAGGTCCCACAGGCATTCGAAGTGCTCTTCCATCTCGCGCCCGCCACGGATCACGAAGCCCTTGTTCGGCTCCTTGATGCCGTCCAGCGCGCCACCGGGCAACTGGTGCTGCTCCAGAATGTTGATTTTGTTTCCGGAAATCTGACCGTCGCGGATCAAGAAGGCCGCGCCCGCCAGCGCAGCCAGGCCCGAGCCGACAAACCAGGCCGTTTTGTTCTCCGCACCCTTGGGTTTGCGTGGGCGGGCGAAGGCTTCATAGTTGCCGTTGCTGTAGTACATAACGCTCTCTTTTATTGCCTGACGGGGTTGGAAATGACCTGCCGGTCGGTTTTGGCTTGGTCGACGCCGAAGACATCGACCTTAGCGTTTACCTTTGCGTCTTCAGTGAAGTTTGCATTGATCATCAGCGCACCGGGCGCTGGCCGGTTGCCGGTCGCGCTATTGCACCCATGTCCAATCCCGAATCTCCGGCAGATCCTCCCCGTGCTCGGCGATGTAGTGCTTGTGCTCGATGAGCTTGTCGCGAATCGCCTGCTTGGCGTAGGCGGCCTTGGGTCCGAGTCGCGGCACGCGATCGATGACGTCGGCGACCAGATCGAAGCGATCCAGCGCGTTCTTGACCACCGTATCGAAGGGCGTCGAGGTGGTGCCCTCCTCCTTGTATCCGCGCACATGCAGGTTGTGGTGGTTGGTGCGGCGATACGTAAGCCGGTGGATCAGCCAGGGATAGCCGTGATAGGCGAAGATGATGGGTTTATCGGTCGTGAAGAGCAGGTCGAAATCCCGGTCGCTCAAGCCGTGCGGGTGTTCGCCGGGCGGCTGGAGCTTCATGAGGTCGACCACGTTGATGACCCGGATCTTCAGGTCTGGAACATGCGCACGCAGCAGGCTGACCGCTGCCAGGGTTTCGAGTGTGGGCACGTCGCCGGCGCAGGCCATCACGACCTCCGGCTCGCCGCCCTGGTCGTTGCTGGCCCAGGGCCAGATTCCGATGCCGGCGGTGCAATGCTTGATCGCGGCATCCATGTCGAGCCATTGGGGCGAGGACTGTTTCCCCGCCACGACGACATTCACATAGTTGCGGCTACGCAGACAGTGATCGGTCACCGAGAGCAGGGTATTGGCGTCCGGCGGCAGATAGACCCGGATGACCTCCGCCTTCTTGTTGACGACGTGGTCGATGAAGCCGGGATCCTGATGGCTGAAGCCGTTGTGATCCTGGCGCCAGACATGGGAGGAGAGCAGATAGTTGAGCGAGGCGATGGGCCGGCGCCAGGGGATGTGATTGCACACCTTGAGCCACTTGGCGTGCTGGTTGAACATGGAGTCGATGATATGGATGAAGGCTTCGTAGCAGGAGAAGAAGCCGTGACGGCCGGTGAGTAGATAGCCTTCGAGCCAGCCCTCGCACTGATGCTCGCTCAACATCTCCATCACCCGGCCAGCGGGTCCGACATGCTCGTCACCCGGGATAACCTGCGCAACCGAACAGCGCTCCGTGACCTCGAACACCGCGTCCCAGCGGTTGGAGGCCGTCTCGTCCGGGCTGAAGACACGAAAGGTCTCGGGATTGAGCCGCACCACCTCGCGAATGAAGCGGCCCTGGACGCGGGTCGCCTCGGCGTCCACGCCACCCGGCCGAGGCACGTCCACCGCATGGTCGCGAAAATCCGGCATCCGCAGATCGCGCAGCAGCAGCCCGCCGTTGGCGTGCGGGTTGGCGCTCATGCGCCGCTCGCCGCGGGGGGCGAGGGCCGCGATGTCCGCGTTGAGTCGACCGGTGGCGTCGAACAACTCCTCCGGGCGATAGCTCTTCAGCCAGTCTTCCAGGATCTCCAGATGCCCCGGGTGCGTCATGTCGGCCATCGGCACCTGATGGGAGCGAAAGGTGCCTTCGGTCGCCTTGCCGTCCACGCTCTTCGGGCCGGTCCAGCCCTTAGGCGAGCGCAGGATGATCATCGGCCAGCGCGGACGCGTGTCGAAACCGAAGGCGCGGGCGTTGTTCTGGATGCGCTGGATCTCGGCGACCGCGGTGTCGAGCGTGGCGGCCATGAGCTGATGCATCCTCATGGGGTCGTCGCCCTCGACGACATAAGGCGCGTAACCATAGCCGTAGAACAGCGCCTCCAGCTCATCGCGCGGGATGCGCGCAAGCACCGTGGGACCGGCGATCTTGTAGCCGTTCAGGTGCAGGATGGGCAGCACGGCACCGTCGTGGATCGGGTTGAGGAACTTGTTGGAGTGCCAGCTCGTGGCGAGCGGGCCGGTCTCCGCCTCGCCATCGCCGACCACGCAGGCCACGATCAGATCGGGATTGTCGAAGGCCGCGCCATAGGCATGCGAGAGCGAATAGCCCAGCTCGCCGCCCTCGTTGATCGACCCCGGCGTCTCGGGCGCGACATGACTGGGGATACCGCCGGGAAAGGAGAACTGCTTGAACAGCCGCCGCATCCCCTCCTCGTCTCGCGAGATGTTCGGATAGACCTCGCTGTAGGTGCCTTCCAGATAGGCGTTCGCCACCATCGCGGGCCCGCCGTGACCGGGGCCGGCGACATAGATGAAGCTCAGGTCGTTGTCCTTGATGACGCGATTGAGATGCGCGTAGATGAAGCTCAGCCCCGGCGTCGTCCCCCAGTGACCGAGCAGGCGCGGTTTGATATGCGCCAGCGCAAGCGGCTCTTTCAGCAGCGGATTGTCGTAGAGATAGATCTGTCCGACCGAGAGATAGTTCGCCGCGCGCCACCAGGCGTCGAGCTTGCGCAGCTGTTCGGGGTCGAGGGTCTGGGTCGGCGTAGTCATGCACGGATTCCTGGAGGGACGTTACATGGGTGATGCCACCTGGCCATGCAGCGGCCCATCGAGGGAGTGGCGAGCGGATGTCGGACATTGCGTATCCGTGAACGGCAAGCAGACACCCTCACCGCCCGGCGGGTCTGTGCGTTACAGAACATAGGATTGGAAAAGCGTCGAAGTACAACCGCAAGACAATGACGCGCGTTGGTGCCACGACAGCGCCATGACTCCAATCGGGTGATGTGGGATGAGCCTAAAAAGAGCAGTTGGCGCCCGTCGCGGGCCGTTTCCGGCCCACGGCCGAGCACATCAAGCGGGTGGTTCGGCGGCGACGCCGGGGCCGGCGGTTACGGTTGGCGGCCGTTGAGGGACTCCATCAGCGCGCGAGGGGAGCAGCCTATGCTGCCTCGACGATGGCATGCAGCGTCATCGTGGTCTGTTTACAACGAGCGACGAACCAACGAATCTCCCGCTCCTGAACGTGCTCGACAAGGTCGAGCACCGCAACTCGCCGGCGTCTTGGATTCACCCGAAGCAAAAGGCCGAGAGGCGCGTTTCAAGCACCCGATCGCTGAAGACCCGCCGACCTCGGTCGTCGCTCGCCGCACCGGCAACCACCATCAGCGGCAGCAGATGCTCTTCGACCCGCGGCGGATGGGAAAGACGTGCCGAGGGTGCGTCTGCCCAGCCGGCCAGCACTTGCGCGCGGCGGGTCGGCTCGGCCTCGACCGCGGCAGTGAGCCAACGGTCGAAATCGTCGGAGATCGGAGCGTAGCGCGGATCGCCGTAACCGCGCATGTTGTGGAAGCTCATCCCGCTGCCGATGATGAGTACGCCCTCCTCGCGCAAGGATGCCAACGCGCGACCGGCATCGAGATGGACCACGGGGTCGAGGGTGTCGAGCAGGGAGAGTTGGATCACCGGAATGTCGGCGTCCGGGAAGATCAGCAGCAGCGGAATGAACCAGGTCGGCATCCGGGTCGGGGCGGACGGGGTAATGGTTTCTGCAGTCATGGGCATCGGCCTCTTTGGTTCAGGATCAAATTGGCGTCCAGGTCGAGCGTGGATGACGCAGGACACGATGTCTACAATCCGACGATGATTCCCACCTTCCCGCCTGCATCGCCCGCCCCGATCGAGCCGCTGAGCGATGCCGGCGAGCGCATCGTCGACCACGGCCCCGAGAGCGGCTTCTGCGAGCTGCGGGTGCAGGTGCGCGGTCAGCGCGACCTGGTCGCCCTGATCGGCTCGGCAGCCAGCATCTCGCCCGGCGAGCATGTCGAAAGCCGAGGATCATTCGGGCAATCGTCTCGTCGGGATAGACATCAACGGAACGCTTCGATGAGACAGAGTTGGCGCCTCATTAGGGTCTTCCCCGGCGATTTGAGACGCGCACGAGCGGAAGACGATTTAGACCCAATCGAGACGGTTGGCGGGCTTAACTGAGTGCTCTGTTCCGTTGCACCCCAAACCCCTAAACGGGTTTTGCGTTCCATTGCGCCTTCAAACCCAGTGATCATCGTGACATTCGTCGTGCCAATAGAACCGGGGAGATCCGAGTTGACAGTTTCGCAACCAGATACGGATGCCTCTCGACACGATGCCACGGCACCGTTTGCTCCTGACGGTGCGCAGGTACCGTCGCGCCTCGCGCGGATCATGCGGGCCATCTCGAAGCGGTTTCCCCGCGATCCGAGCGGCGAGAACGCCATGGCGGTGCGCCTGTTTCGCCGCGCGATCTGATCGCGGCGGGACCGTTGCAACGACGATGGCATCGCCGTGCAGGGCACCCACCTTGGCCGCTGGTGGCGGGCGAGTATCACGTCGGCGATGTCACCGCGAGCGTGGCGGTCTGCACCCTATCCAGCCGGGATCTCATCGCGCCCGTCTCCGTGCTTCCCGGTGTCGCCATTGCCGGCCGCCTCATCACCGTCAATCTCGGGATCGAACGTATGGTGACCAATCTGCTCGGCAATCCGGGGATTCGCGCCCTGGTCATCTGCGGGAAGGACTCGCCGGTGTTTCACACCGCGCAGGCGATACGCGCTCTCGTGGAGAATGGCGTGACGGCCGAGCGGCGCATCATCGGCGCGCAGGGCCATTGGCCGGTTCTCGGCAACCTGAGCACGGCACAGATCGCGCGGTTTCGCGATCAAGTCATGCTGGTCGATGCGATCGGCACGAGCGAGATTCCGATGATTGCTCGCCAGGTCGCCGCTGCCGCCGAGCGGGTTGCCTCGCTGCCTCCCATGGCCGGATCGGAGCCTGCTGTCGATACGCCCTCTCGGCCGACGTTCAAGCGGATTGCCGCGGGCGGTCATCGAGAGCCCGTCGGCTACGATCCGCGAGGCTTCTTCATCATCACACTTGACCGGAATGCGGGGGAGATTGTCTGCCGGCAGTATTCGGTCGATCACGCTCCGGCCCACGAGATTCGCTCGCACTCGGCGGAGCGCATCCTGCTGGGGCTCTTGCGGGCGGATCTCGTCTCCAGGCTCAGTCATGCAGGCTACTTGGGTGCCGAGCTGGCAAAGGCCGAAATAGCGCTGCGGCTTGGTTTCCGCTACGAGCAAGACAAGCCACTCGCGGCATCGCCTCAAAAACCTTGCAAATGAAAGCAGTAGGTCCAGACGCGTCGGCGTTTCACGGGTAAACCAAGGCACCTGACGAGAATCCGGCACTGCCGTGCCGTCATCCGCCGGCAATGATCCGCGGCGCTCGATCTGCGACCATACCCCTCGAGCCCCGTATCGCCGACGTCACGCCATGCCCACCCGCCGCCCCCAACCGTTTTGCTTCCTCCTCGTGCCGATCCTGCTCTCGGCCGCCCTGCTAGGCTCCGGATGCGAGGAGTCTCCCACGGGCCGCAAGCAGATCGCGCTGGTGCCGGAGGCGCAGATGACCGCGCTCGGCGAGCAAGGCTTTGCCGAGCTGCTGCGCACCCTGCCGCTGAACGACGACCCCGAGGTTCGCGCCTACGTCGGCTGCATCGCCGAGGCGTTGGTGGACGCCCTGCCGCAGCCGCACGGGCGGTGGTCAATCGCCGTCTTCGACGACCCCTCGCCCAATGCCTTCGCGCTGCCCGGCGGGAAGATCGGCGTGCATTCCGGCATGCTGCGGGTCGCCCGCACGCCCGACCAGCTCGCCGCCGTCATCGCCCACGAGATCGCGCATGTGACGGCGGACCACTCCAACGAGCGCTTGACCCAAGAGCTCGCGGTTCAGGGCGGGCTGATGCTGGTGGATCTGTTCGCCGAGGAGCCGGGGAGTCTCAAGCACGAGGTGCTGCGCGGGGCGCTGGGTATCGGCGCCGAGTACGGGCTGCTGCTGCCCTACAGCCGAACCCACGAGCGCGAGGCCGACCGCATCGGCCGCGATCTGATGGCGCAGGCGGGCTTCGATCCCCGAGCCAGTGTGACGCTCTGGCGCAACATGGCCGCCGCCGGCGGAGGCCAGCCGTTGGCCTTCCTCTCCACCCATCCCTCCCACGACACGCGCATGGAGGAGCTGGCCGAGGGGATGGAGCGGGCCGTCGAGATCCATCGCCAAGCCCGTGCCGCGGGGCGCGAGCCCGCGTGTAAGCCGCGGTGAAGAGGCCGGGAGCGTGCCCGTTCACTGCACCATCAACCGGGTCGAGCACCATCCGGACTGCATCGTTTACCGGAATGATTGCGAAGCGCGCTTGAGGAGGACGTCCACGCGTTTCAGACGGCGTGCGGCGATCTCACATGGAAGACTTCACGCCGATCGTAACTGAGGATGTATTTGACAGAGGCCCGTTCGGGCTTCGCTCCTTTCTCCAAGGACGGCTTGAGAAAGCCAGGAGCATTTTGTGGATACTGCTGTGGGAGTACCAGCTGTTCGGCTGTTTTTTATTTTAAATCAGGAGATTAGACTATAACTGTGGCGGAGAGAGAGGGATTCGAACCCTCGATAGGGGATTAGCCTATACTCCCTTAGCAGGGGAGCGCCTTCAGCCACTCGGCCATCTCTCCGAAGAACGCGTAGTTTATCCTGCCTACGCGCCCTTGGCTACTTACTCTCAGTCGAGTCGAGTGCCTGGCGGAACGGCTCCTGCGATCGGGCCGCCTTCTGCTTGCTCGCGCTTGATGCGCTCGTAAATCTCTTCACGATGCACGGCGACGTCACGCGGTGCGTTGACGCCGATTCGTACCTGGTTTCCTTTAACACCTAGAACAGTTACCGTGACTTCGTCACCGATCATGAGGGTTTCGCCAACCCGGCGCGTCAAGATCAACATAGCCTTTATCTCCCTTTCGTTCCTTTTTCCGATTGAATGGTATACCCGAGCCGACAACCAGAGGTGCCTAGGCTATTCGGCCTGATTGGCACAACCAACGTGCGTGGATCATGAGAAACCAAGTCTCATTGCAGGATTTTAGCATCTGTCGGCACGGGCCCGAAAGTCCGGCCGCGCCGGAAGGACATTTGTCCTCGACAACGCGATTCCAAGACACCGGTGCAGCTTCGAACCGACCGACGGTCGATGCAATCCGTGACTCGCTGCTAGGGTGATTTGCTTCCGTCGAGTCCGAACGCCTCGTGGAGCGACCGCACCCCAAGCTCGAGATACTTCTCGTCGACCACAACCGAGATCTTGATCTCGGAGGTGGAGATCATGCGGATATTGATCCCCTCCTTGGCCAGTGTCGAGAACATGAGACTCGCAATCCCGGCGTGGCTGCGCATCCCGACCCCGACCAACGAGATCTTCACGATCCGGTTGTCGCCGAGCACTTGGCGCGCACCGAGTTCCTTCGCGGTCTGCTGCAGGATCTCGAGCGCGCGCGGAAAGTCGTTGCGGTGCACGGTAAAGGTGAAGTCGGTCGTCGCCTCCTGGGCAGCGATATTCTGGATGATCATGTCGACTTCGATGTTGGCGTCGGCGATCGGCCCGAGAATACGGTAGGCGACCCCTGGCTGGTCCGGGACGCCGAGCACCGTCAGCTTGGCCTCGTCGCGGCTGAAGGCGATTCCGGAGATCTTGGCGTCTTCCACGATATCTTCCTCGAAACTGATGAGCGTACCCTCGCCTTCCTCGAAGCTGGAGAGCACGCGCAGGGGCACCTTGTATTTACCGGCAAACTCGACCGAGCGGATCTGCAGCACCTTGGAGCCGAGACTGGCCATCTCGAGCATCTCCTCGAAGGTGATGCGATCGAGCTTGCGGGCCTTGGGCTCGACACGCGGATCGGTGGTGTAGACGCCGTCGACGTCGGTGTAGATCTGGCACTCATCGGCCTTGAGGGCCGCGGCGATCGCGACGGCCGAGGTATCGGAGCCGCCGCGCCCGAGCGTGGTGATGTCGCCCTGGGCATCGACACCCTGGAATCCGGCGATGACCACGACACGACCCGCTTCGAGATCGGCGCCGACACGGGCGGCGTCGATGTCGCGGATACGCGCCTTGTTGTGGGCACTGTCCGTGAGGATGTGCACCTGAGCGCCGGTGTAGGAGCGCGCGGCGCAGCCCATGGCATCGAGGGCCATGCTCAGCAGCGCGATGGTCACCTGCTCCCCGGTGGACAGGAGCACGTCGAGCTCACGCGGGACTGGACGATCCTGAATCTGCTTGGCGAGCCCGATCAGTCGATCGGTCTCCCCGGACATGGCCGAGACCACGACCACGACCCGATGCCCCTCGTCGCGCCAGCGCTTGACACGCTGTGCGACCGCTTGAATCCGCTCGGCATTCGCAACGGATGTGCCGCCGTACTTCTGCACGATCAGCCCCATCGAATTCTCCCGGCATGCACGTCTTGCTCTCTCCCGATGTGTTCGGCCCGATGAGCCGCGAAGGCACAAAGGACGCAAAGAAAACAGCTCTGTTGATAATCCCGCTGGGCCGCTGCGCGAGCCCTCGCAGGTCGGAGCAGGTCGGTCGGTTGGCGGCAGCGCAAACCGACCTGCCACCTAGACCCGCTGCCGCACCCATCCGTCCACCAGCGCCAAGGCCGCCGGGAGACCCGCCGGGTCGTTGCCGCCGGCCTGGGCCATGTCCGGACGCCCGCCGCCCTTGCCGCCGACCTTCTCGGCGACCTCGCGGATCAGATCGCCGGCCTTCAGACGGTCGGTCAGATCCTTGGTCACGCCGGCAATCAGGCTGACCTTGCCGTCGCCCTCCGTCGCGAGGACGACGACGGCCGAGCCGAGCTTGTCCTTGAGCTGATCGAGCGTAACGCGCAGGGCCTTGGAGTCGGCGCCCTCCAGCCGAGCGGCGAGCACCTTGATCCCGTCGATCACCACGGCCTGCGACGCCAGATCCTGACCGGCGGAGCTGGCGAGCTTGGCCTTGAGCTGCTCGAGCTCCTTTTCGAGCCGACGGCTGCGCTCGAGCAGCGCAACGACCCGCTGGTCGACGTCATCGCGTCCGCCCTTGAGGAGTCCGGCAAGGCGGATGAGTCGATCCTCGTCGGCCTCGATCCAGTCGAGCGCGTTCGCCCCCGTGACGGCCTCGATGCGCCGCACCCCGGAGGCGATACCGCTCTCGCCGATGATCTTGACCAGACCGATGTCGCCGACCGCCTTGACGTGGGTGCCGCCGCACAGCTCGGTGGAGAAGTCACCCATGCGCAGCACGCGCACCTGCTCGGAATATTTCTCGCCGAAGAGTGCCATGGCCCCGGACGCCTTGGCATCGTCGAGGCTCATGATCCGGGTCTCGACGAGATGATTCTCGCGGACCTTGCGGTTGACCATCCGCTCGATCTCCAGCAGCTGTTCGCGTGAGACCGCCTCGTAGTGCGAGAAGTCGAAGCGCAGTCGCTCCGGACCGACGAGCGAGCCTTTCTGCTGCACATGCTCGCCCAGGACCTGACGCAAGGCCGCATGCAGCAAATGGGTGGCCGAGTGGTTCAGGGCAGTGGCGCGCCGTCGCGCGCCGTCGACGCGCGCGTCGACCCGATCGCCGACCGCCAGGACACCCTCGGCGACCCGCCCCAGATGACAGACTGCACCCTCGCCTTTCTTCTGGGCATCCAGTACGTCGAATCGGCCGCCCTCGCCGACGAGCCAGCCGCGATCTCCGACCTGGCCGCCGGACTCCGCATAGAAGGGCGTGAGATCCAGGACGACCAGCCCCTCCTCGCCTGCGGCGAGCTGATCGCGTGAGCCATCGGCGGAATAGATGGCGACCACGGTCGCGTCCTCGCGGAGCCGATCGTAGCCGCAGAACTCGGTCTCGCCTTGGACATCGATCTCGAGACCGGCCGCGCCGCCGAACTGGCTGGCGGCGCGTGCGCGCTCGCGCTGCTGCGCCATCGCCTGATCGAAGCCGTCCATGTCCAGGCTCAGACCGCGCTCGCGCGCAATGTCGGCCGTCAGGTCGGTCGGGAAACCGTAGGTATCGTAGAGCTTGAAGACGGTTTCGCCCGGTATCCGGGCATCGGTCAGGCCCGCGATCGCCTCGTCGAGCAGACGCATGCCGTGCTCGAGGGTCTCGGCGAAGCGCTCTTCTTCGAGCAGGATGATGCGCTCCACATGCTCGCGTGCCGCGACCAGCTCCGGATAGGCCACTCCCATCTCGGCAACCAGCGCCGGGACAAGGCGATGGAAGAAGGGCGTGGTGCAGCCGAGCTGGTAGCCGTGTCGGATAGCGCGACGCATGATGCGACGCAGGACATAGCCGCGGCCCTCGTTGCCCGGCGTCACCCCGTCGGTGATCAGGAAGGCAGCCGAACGGATGTGATCGGCGATGACCCGCAGCGATTTGTTCTCCCGATCCGCGCAGCCGGTGAAGCCTGCCGCCGCATCGATGAGACGCACGAACAGATCGATCTCGTAGTTGCTGTGCACGCCCTGCATGACGGCGGCGAGCCGCTCCAGGCCCATCCCGGTATCCACGGACGGGCGCGGCAGCGGGGTCAGATTGCCCTCGGCGTCGCGGTTGTACTGCATGAAGACCAGGTTCCAGATCTCCACGTAGCGGTCGCCGTCCTCGTCCGGGGAGCCGGGCGGACCGCCGGGGATCTCGGGACCGTGGTCGTAGAAGATTTCGGAACAAGGACCGCAGGGGCCCGTCTCGCCCATCGACCAGAAGTTATCCTTCGCCCCGCAGCGCGAGAAGCGCGAGGCGTCGGCGCCGATCTCCTTCAACCAGATGTCGGCGGCCTCGTCGTCTTCGGTGTAGACCGTGATCCAGAGCCGCTCGGGCGGCAGGGCCAGGACGCGGGTCAGATAGTCCCAGGCGTACTCGATCGCCTTGCGCTTGAAATAGTCCCCGAAGCTGAAGTTGCCGAGCATCTCGAAGAAGGTGTGATGCCGAGCGGTGTAGCCGACATTTTCCAGATCGTTGTGCTTGCCGCCGGCGCGCACGCAGCGCTGCGAGCTGACCGCGCGGTTGTAGGCGCGACGTTCTCGCCCGAGAAAGACCTCCTTGAACTGCACCATCCCGGCATTGGTGAAGAGCAGGGTCGGATCGTTGCCCGGCACCAGGGGGCTGGACGGCACGCGTTCGTGATCGCGTTGCGCGAAATAGTCGAGAAAACTCGCTCGAAGCTCTGCACTCGTGGTCATGGGTATGCTCGGTTGGACTGCGGACGCCGGCCCGTCAATCGGGCCAGCGCAGGAAGCGGCGGATCATCTCGGGGGGGAATCCACGTTGCTCGAGGAAACGACCGCGTCGGGCGTACTCGGCGCGGTCGGGCGGCGGCGTGCTGCCGAAGCGGCGATCGTAGATCTCTGCCATATAGGCTGCCCAATCATCCCGCATGGCGGCGAGATAAGGGTCGACGAGGGTATCGGGAAGCCCCTTTTCATACAACTCCGAGAGGATGCGCAGGGGACCGAACCCTTTGGCCGCACGCTCGGCAACGTACTGCTCGACCATACGTGCTTCATCGAGCGCGCCCTCGGCGACCAGGCAGTCGAGCGCCTGTGCAATCCCGGCGTCATCGAAGCCGCGCGCGCGAAGCTTACGCAGAAGCTCCGCGCGCGAATGCTCGCGGGTGGCCAGCAGCCGACGGGCTCGATCGGCGATCTCCGCCGCGGGGTCCGGTTCTTCCATCGCTCGACGAGAGGGTTCCGCCTAGATCTCCGCCGGGGCCTCGGCGATCGGCGAGGCAGCGGCGCCGGGCAAAGGGTCGCCGATCTTGGGCAGAAGCTTGTCGCGAATCTTCGCCTCGATCGCCTTGGCGATCTCGGGATTCTCGCAGAGAAAGACCCGCGCGTTGTCTTTGCCTTGACCGATACGATTGCCCTCGTAGCTGTACCAGGCGCCTGATTTTTCGATGAAACCCTCGTTCACGCCCAGGTTGACGATCTCGCCTTCGCGCGAGATGCCCTGACCGTAGAGGATGTCGAACTCGGCCTGCCTGAAGGGCGGTGCCACCTTGTTCTTGACGACCTTCACCTTGGTCTCGTTGCCGATGACCTCGTCGCCCTTCTTGATGCTGCCAATGCGCCGGATATCGAGCCGGACCGAGGCGTAGAACTTGAGTGCGTTGCCACCGGTCGTGGTCTCGGGCGAGCCGAACATGACGCCGATCTTCATCCGGATCTGATTGATGAAGATGACCAGACAGTTGGAGCGCTTGATGTTGCCGGTGAGCTTGCGCAGCGCTTGGGACATCAGACGCGCCTGCAGGCCGACGTGCGAGTCACCCATCTCGCCCTCGATCTCGGCCTTCGGGGTCAGCGCCGCGACCGAGTCGACAACCACGACATCGACCGCGCCGGAGCGCACCAGCATGTCGGTGATCTCGAGCGCCTGCTCGCCGGTATCCGGCTGGGAGACCAGCAGGTCGTTCATGTTCACGCCGAGCTTCTCGGCATAACCGGGGTCCAGGGCATGCTCGGCATCGACGAAAGCGGCCGTGCCGCCGGCCTTTTGCGCCTCGGCGATGATGTGCAGCGTGAGCGTCGTTTTGCCGGAGGATTCGGGTCCGTAGATCTCGACCACCCGTCCCTTGGGCACGCCGCCGATCCCCAGTGCGAGATCCAGACCGAGCGAGCCGGTCGAGATGGCCTCTACCTCGCGAATGGCGCCGGTGTCGCCCATGCGCATCACCGAGCCCTTCCCGAACTGTTTCTCGATCTGGGTCAGCGCGGCGGCCAGTGCCTTCTTGCGGTTGTCGTCCATTGGGTCTCCGTTGAACCTGATCGGCTTGATCGTTCGTAAGGGGGCTTGCTCTGCAACGTTCGGATCCGACGCGACCGGCGAGCGCCCGGGTGTCCGCCAAGATACCCGTCGCCCCGCGCCGCAAGTCGCGGATTATCGCATAGCGAATCGGAAAACGTCACAGGCATGCCAAGGGTCCGGGTGCGCAAGCGATTCAAATCGCGCAGGTCGCACGCGCGGGAACACGGCGAATCACAGCCGGCACGGCGCTAGATCAACGTCCAGCGACGACGTACCCGATAACGCGGCCCGGGACCGCCGTATCCGGCGGCCAGCACAAGCTCGCGGACCGGCCAACGAATCGGCGTCGGCCAGTCCGACATCGGCGCCGCCGCGGCCTTGCGCGCGAGCGTGATATGCGGCCGATACGGACGCGGATCGGCGGCGAGACCGCAGGTCGAGAGCTGATCCTGAAGATCCGCGACGAGCGCCGGCAATGCCTCGGGCGGCGCTGCGGGCGCGCACCAGAGCACGCGCGCCCGCGCGAAATGACCGACGCGATCGATCTCCAGGTCGAAGGCAGCGGCTCGGATCCGATCCGCGGCGCGCTCCGCACAACCGAGCACATCGGGTGCGAGCGGACCGAGGAAGGCAAGCGTCAGATGAAGGTCGCTCGGATGGGTTGCCCGTGCGCCGACGGGTAGGAGCGCGGGGACGCGGGCAGCCACCGCGTCGCGGACCGCCTCATCGGGCCAAAGGGCAAAGAACCAACGTTCAGACAAGGTGGCCGAGCCGCTCGACCAAGCCGTCGATCGCCGCCTGCACCGAGCAACGCCGCACGGCATCGCGGTCGCCGTCGAAGTGGAATCGCCGGGTCTCGACCCGCCCCTCGGGCCAGGCCCAGGCGAGACAGACGGTCCCGACCGGTTTCTCCGGGCTACCGCCGCCGGGACCGGCGACGCCGCTGATCGCAACCGCGACCTGTGCAGCACTGCGACTCAAGGCACCGATGGCCATCTCGGCAACCACGGCCTCGCTCACGGCACCGTACGCGGCAAGCGTATCGGCGCGCACGCCGAGCATCTCCTGCTTGGCCGCGTTGCTGTAGGTGACGAAACCACGATCGAGCCAGGCGCTGCTCCCGGCGAGATCCGTGACGACCTTCGCCAGCCAGCCGCCTGTGCAGGACTCCGCGACCGCAAGCCGCAGACCCAGACGCAGCATCAGGTCCGCAAGCGAGGCGGCGCTCGGCTCTTGGTTGCAAAAGGGTTCCGAGTGAGTCATGGCGAAATCAAACCGCAAAGGCACAAAGGACGCAAAGGGTTTCACGCGTGCAGGCGGTTCGCTTCACGGATCCTTGCGGTGTCTGGTCGCTTGATCCATCCCTCGCAGGTGGCGTCTCGGGTGGAAAATCCCACGGATTATCTCCAGAATGCCGAGCCATCAGAGCCTAGTCCCGCCGTTTGCGGCGGCCGACCCCGGAGCCCAGTCATGACCGACCTACAGATCTACTGCGAGCACAAACCCTCCCCCGCCAAGCTGGATGTCCTCGGTGTCGAGGACTGGCCGATCTGGAAAAAAGAGCCCTCGACCTTCCCTTGGCGGTACGATCGCCCCGAGACCTGCTACGTCGTCCGCGGGCGTTTTCATGTCACCCCGGCCGGCGGCGAGCCCCAGACCTTCAGCCGCGGCGATCTCATTACCTTTCCCGCCGGGATGGAATGCACCTGGGAGGTCGTCGAGCCGGTCGAGAAGCATTACCGATTTGACTGATCGCATAAATACAAAAAACCTAACCGGAGAGACGTGACGATGAGAAAGATCCTGCTGTCCCTGCTGATCGCCCTGTTGCCCGTGACCTTCCTCGCCGCGCAGGCGCGTGCCGAAGGCATGACGATCGCCGACACCGTGCTCAAGATGCCGCTGGCCGAAGACGTCTCGATGGACGACGCCGTCGAGTCCATGAAGCTCCGGGCCAACACGCTGAACTTCAAATTGGTCGCACACCTGCCGCTCTACAAAGAGCTGGAGTCGATGGGGGTCGAGACCAAACGCATCGAGATCTTCCAGTTCTGCGATGCCCGGATCGCCTACGAGATGATCAAGGAGAACATCGACTTCTCCGCCTATCTGCCGTGCCGGATCACCCTGATCGAGGATCAGGAAGGCAAGGCATGGCTGACGACGCTCGACCTCAACAAGGTCATCGCGATGGCCGACCTGCCGCCGAGCCTGATGGAGCATGCCGTAAAGGTACGCGACACCATCGAGGAGATCATGACCGCGGGCGCCACCGGCGACCTCTGAGATCGAAGCACGATCGCCGACGGGTCCGGTCCGCTAGGACCCGCCGCCATGACCGCTCACGAAGGCATGCAGCGGCAGTGTTTCCTCGAATCGACGTGCCTGCTCCGGGGTGGCCTCCTGCTGATAACGGCCTTTCCATTCGGTGTAGGGCATGCCGTAAATCGCCTCGCGTGCTTGGTCGTAGGACATCTCGACACCGCGCTCGGCGGCGGCGTTCATGTACCACTTCGACAGGCAGTTTCGGCAGAAGCCGGCCAGGTTCATGAGGTCGATGTTCTGCACATCGGTTCGGCGCTGCAGATGCTCCAACAAGCCACGAAATGCCGCGGCCTCGATCTCGGTCCTGATGTTTTCGTCCACGTGGTTTCTCCTCGAAGTGACGGGTTGAGCCGATGGATTGAAGTCGCACCGGGAGACGCGGATACTCCCGAATGGAGGATATCGGGACTGCGCGGCGGTTTTGCGCGTTCCGTGCGACCGAACGCCGAGCGCATGACCACTCGCCTCGTAGACGGATGAGAGATCCCGACAACACGCGACCCGAGCCACATCGGAGACCTCACGCCCATGGACTACCTGAGCCTGTCCCGCGCCGCACGCCTCGCGGGCGTTACGCGCGCCGAGCTGCAGCGGCGCATCAGACGCGGCGAGATCGCCACCTTCGAGGGCTCGGTCGCCGTCGGCGATCTCCTGCGCGCCTTTCCGGCGGTGAGTCTCGCGGACGACGCGGCGCTCGAACGGGTCGAGCGCATCAAGAGCGATGCGCTTCCCAAGACCGAGGGGCACGACGCGGCGCTGCCCAGCCCGCAGGTCCTGGTTGCACGACTGCGCGCGATGAGCAAGACGCTCGTCGAGCGCATGTCGGCCTTGAGTGCAGCCGAGGACCTTTTGGATCAGGTCGGCGAGCGCCTGGAGTCGCTCGCGGACTTACCCCCGGAAGCGGCTCGCACCAGGGCTCGCGAAACACGCGATTGGCTCCGGGCGACACGCGCGGCGCTGAACACGGAAGCGTTGAACGACGAACGCGCCCAACTCTTCGCCAAAGATACCTTTCTTCGCATCATGGCAGCCAACGTCAAGCTCATCCCAAGCGGTCACGACTACTTCGTCGAGGGCAACGAGTCGATCCTCGACGCGTCCGTACGGGCCGGGATCAACCTCAATTACGGTTGTGCGAGCGGTAATTGCGGGGCCTGCAAGGCGCGCTTGATCAGCGGAGAAACACGGAGGATCCGCGAGCACGACTATGTTTTGAGCGAGCGCGAGAAGGCGATGGGTTACCTCTTGACCTGCTCGCATACGGCGGTGACCGACGTGGTCATCGAGGCGGCCGAGGCCCTCTCGGTCACCGATCTCCCGCATCAGGAGATTCGAGCCAGTCTACGCAAGCTCGAGCACATCTCCGAGGATCTCGTCTCGCTCAACGTCCAGACCCCGCGGACCCAGACGCTGCGGTTCATGTCGGGCCAGCGCGTGCGACTCACGCTCGAAGACGGCGCGAGTCGCGAGCTGCCGATCGCGAGCTGTCCCTGCAACGCCCGCAACCTCTGGTTTTATGTCAGACGCGGCGCCGATGCCTTCTCCGACATGGTCTTCAAACCACTGCGCCCCGGCCATCTGATCACGGTCGAAGGACCTTACGGTGGATTCGTCTTGACCGAGGACGCGCCGGAGCCCGCTGTCTTCATCGCCTTCGGCGACGGCATCGCGCCCGTGAAGAGCCTGATCGAGCACGCCGTCTCGATCGATGTGGTCGAGTCCTTCCACCTCTACTGGGATACGCAATATCCGGAAGGGCACTATCAGGGACGTTGGGGCCGCGCGCTCACGGACGCGCTGGACAACTTCCAACTGACTCCTCTGATGAGCGGCCGGGCGGAAGATGTCTTTGCGGTGATCCGCGCCGATCACCCTGATCTACGCGGCCTGCGTTTCTATCTGGCCGGCCCGGAAGGGCCCATCGGACGGCTGACGGAACTGCTCCGCAGCGAAGGCATTACCGATGAGCGGATCGCTTGCGAGATCACCGAGACTTAAACCGCGCATGACGCGGTATGCGATGTTCTTGGACGGGATCGACCCCGGCAGATTTAACGACCGCTGGAGAAGGCGCGGTTTAAGATATTAAAAAATGGATCATTTTAAACCGCGTGTCCGCTAAGGGCCGTGGATGCACCAAACGTTGAGCTCACTCGAAACTTAGCATCTCGCTCCGGACGCGGTTTAAACCTCGAGCAGCCCCGCCATGGTCCGATAAAACCCGTCGAGCCAAGGCTCGGGTTGGTCGAACTGCCAAAGCAGAGGTCGTGATCCGTTGGTCTCGCGCGCGCCCAAATAGATGATCCTGCCGTCCCAGGTCTCACGCACCTCGAAAGAACAAAGACCGCCGGGGACGTGCAACAGGATGCCGCAGGGGTGGTCTTCTCCGCCGAGCACGGCGGCGACCAATCCGTGGACCCGGTCGGGTCGCCGATCGTAGTCCCGCGGCCAGATGCGTTTGAGCACCTCGATCTTGACGAAGTTGTCCTGAACGTCGGCGAACGCCTTCAGCAAGGGCAGCGCCGCCTCGTATCGACGCTGCGCCTTCTCCAGCGAGGTCTCCTTGACCTCCTCGTGCGAGGTTCGGGCACGCTCTGCCTGAGCCTTGATCTTGCTTAAGGTATCGTTCACGGCGTTCATCCCTTCGTGACCAAAACGAGTGACCTCGACGAGCTCGCGAGCATCCGTCCGGCCCGCGAGTGACCGGCCTCGGATCATTCCCTTCAATCGCCCTGCTCGCCCTCCTCCCGAAGATCGTCCAACAGGGTCTCGGGCTCGATGACCACCCCCGAGCCGTCCGGCGCCGGAAATACGGCCGCCAGACGTCCGTCCTTTGCCATTCCAGGCAGCCAGCGGGTCATGAAGGCGTCCAGCGCAAGCGGCTCGGGTCGGCAGTCGGCCCAATCGTCGGTCGCCAGTGCCTTCGCGCACGCGGCATCGGGCCAGAAGGGGAAGCAGTCCCGACCCTCGTCGTCGGAGAAGGCAATGAAGCCGTCGTCTCCTTTCAGGGTCCAGACCTGGCCTTGCTCCACGACCTCGGCGAGAAACGCCATGTAACGCTCCTCGCCGGGGAGGTCGAAGAGGCCGAAAAGGGCGTTCGTCTGTGCCGGTGTGCTCATGGCAGGCTTACCCGAAGTCCCGATCCAGAATCGCGTTGACCCGTCGGCAGATCTCGCGTCCGTAGTCGGTCCACAGCCCCTGCCCCCAGTAGCGATAGCAGCTCGTTTGAGAGGCCATCAGGTGGAAGAGTGCGTTGCGATAGCGTGGGTCGTCGGTGGCGACGCCCGGAATCAGGACCTTTTGATTGAAGTTCGCACTCGCCTCCTCCATCGGGCCCAGCACGTCGTCGTAGCCCTTCACCCAGGACAGATCGGATGTCCAACTGCCGCCTTCCATGTGGAATCGGCCGTCTTCCTGTTTGAGCTCGGCGATCGCCTTCTCCAGCTTCTCCGGGCCGTCGCCCGGCTGGATGCGTGCCCAGATGCGATCGTGGAACAGGGGCTGGACCTCGGGGAGATCGGACTCCTTGATGCCGAGCGCGAAGAGATGCTCCAGATATTCGCTCCCGTTCATCATGGGCGTATCGGTGTGGCTCGACGCCCCCACCACCTCCATAAACTTACCCGGGAACTCGTTCATCATGACACCGCCGTTCTCGCCGTCGGCGATCTGGGTGACCAGCGGCGGGATCGACTTGCCGGCGAGCGCGACGCGCTGCAGCCCTTGCGCCTCGTACCAGGGCTGCATCTGAGCGACCAGCTTGGTGTCCGAGCCCTGAGTCTTGACGATGGCGATGATGCTCGCGGTCTCGCCGTGCGAGTTGGTGACGACCAAGCGATGCGGGATGTGCGGGCGCTCCGGATTCCGCCCGGTGTCGATCTGCTGGACCGTGTGCTCCTGCACCAGGACCCATTGAAAGCCGCAGTCCACGAGCGTCTTGACGAAGGCGTAGGCGACATCGGGATGATTCGGCAGGGCCATCTCCGAGGGGGAGAAACCGCGCACCCGCTCCAGCGCCTCCCATCCAAAGATGGCGGCGAAGTGATGCTGGAAGGCCTTCACGTGGAGACGGAAATCCTGCACCGGCGTGGAGGGTGCAACCGCATGGCCCCAGGGCATGCCGAGCCACTCCACCGCCCAGTTGTAGTCCGGGTTGCAGGTCATGCCCTTGAGCGCATCGATCACATGATGCTCGCCCATCTTGCGCAGACCGTGCAGCAGGGTGCCCGAGTATTCGAGCATGCAGCGCGGGGACTTGCCCTCGTTGATCAACTGCGGGATGAACTCGCCCATGCGCTTGTAGCACCAGACGAAGGCCGGGGCGTTGTAATTGTCCCCGATGTGCTGGTTCTCCATCATGTACTGGAGATTGCTGATCAGGGCGGCACTGTGCAGATCCCCGCCGCCGGCCGGGATCAGGGGCTGATGCTGGTGCAGGGCGATGGCGGTCGCCGAGCGGATGGAGCTGAAATCGATGCCGCCGCGATCGGCGAACAGCTTACGCGTCCGCGCGTCGGCGACGACGGCCTCGACCTCCGCTTCATGGCCGCAGATATTCGGAAGGTCATCGACGTACTCGGAAAGCGGTTTCAATCTGGACTCCTTAAGGGATATGGTGGCTCCGGGGTTGCCGGAGTGGATCAAGAGGATTTCGGTGCCGGTGTTTCGGAGACTGCCGGCCCATCTGGCTCGGGGCTCGGCGGATCGTCCCCGGCCGCCTCGGTACGGATGTCCGTGGCGTCCGTACCGGATAGGGGCACGAAGGCGGACTCCGGCTTGGACTCGGACTCAGGCGCGCGTGCAACGGCCTCCGCCGGCTCCGGTCGGATCCCGATACGCGCGAGCGCAGCCCGACTGGCCGCGAGATCCGCCTCGGCGCGCGGCACCCAGGCCTCGCCCCAGTAAAGATGACAGCTGGTCTCGGCACGCAGCAGACGCCACATCGCCTCCTCGATCGCCTCGGCCTCGGGGCCTTCGCAGACGCCGCGCTCGGTGGCATACCACCGCGCGTCATGAACCGTCCGACTGGCCTTGACGAAGGCGTCGATCGCCTGCTTCTGGCGCTCCGAGCCGGTCCATTGGGTGAAGTCGCGCCCATGATGCCAGCCGGTATTCCAGGCGCCGGTGCGCACTCGCACCTCGCCGTGGGCGCCGTAGGTATCCAGATAGCGGCTGATGAAGGTGGGTGCAATCGCGGCCTCGCCGGCGGCGACCCGCTCGAGCAAGGGCAGATAGAAGGCACTCCAGAAGTTGGCCCCTTCGGTCACGTTCCTGAACCAACCGCCGTTCTCGCCGTCGGTGCAGGTGGTCACCAGCGGCGTGAAGTCGCACCACTTGGTCCGCTCGGCGACCTCGGCGAGAAACCAGTCCAGCTCCATGCCGGATTCCTGGGCATCGGAGAGATCGCGGTCGCGCACGATGACCGTGATCGCCTCGCCGCCGAAACGCGCGATGTGCGGCCGATAGCGCAGCTCCTGCCAACTCATGGGCGAGATCGGCTCGACATGCTCGCTGTCGACCATGACATACCGATAGCCGAAGGCGCGCAGCAGCGGGATCAGCTCCATCGAGAAGCCCATCTCGGGCGGCCAGAAGCCTTGGAAGCGTGGGCGCCACAGCAGGTGATGTGCGATGCCGAGCCAGCGACGCAGCTGCTCCTCGCGGTCGGCCTCGGGGATCAGGGGCAGCACCGGGTGGTAGTAACCCGTGCCCAAGACCTCGAAGAGCTTCTCGTTCTGGAAGTGCCACAGGAGGGATCCGCAATCCACGGTGCCGTAGACGCGCTTCTGGAACTCGGGATTGGACAGGGTCTCGAGCAGGGTGCCGGACAGGGAGAGATGGACGCGAGCCAGGTCTTCGTGACCCCACAGACTGCGCGGGATACGGTCCAGGGCGAAGAGGATCTCCTTCGCCTCCCAGCTCTGGTTGTCGAGGAGCTCCTCGAGATTGCCGGCGGGCTGATGCAGGTTCAGAACAAGCGCATGCTGGGCGATCACGGTACGACACTCCGGGATTGCATGAAGGCCATGAGAATAACAGAAGCACCGGCCCAGCCCAAAAAACCGGAGGCCCCGGCCGATGCGGACGTGCGTCCGCCGAGCGCCCGGAGCGCAATCGAAGGCCGCGCGACGCGTTTCGCGCCGAGCGAACGGATCGATACGTCTGCCCCTAACCCGAGATCGACAATCCCGTGTATCCTTATCGGTGTTGAACCGCGTCTGCTGCAAGGTTCCCGGATTCATGCGAAGCGGAATCGACTCGGCAGCAGCGCATGTCGTCCCGGACGCGGATTCAATGCAATCCCGGTTCTGAATCAAAAGGTCGCATGACCGACGGAGTCGGAGCACTTCACCCCGAAAGCCACACCAGAATCCATGAGGCGAGCGAGTGACATGGCTGACGACAAGACCATCGTAACCAAGAAGACGGCACCCAAACCGGCCGCAGACACCAAGGCGACAGTGGCGACACAGGCAGCGACCAAGAAGACGGTCGCGAAACCAGCCGCCGCAGGCCAGAATGCCGGAGCCAAGGTGCCGGCCGCCAAAACATCCCCCGTGAAACCCGCCCCGATCGCGGCAAAGGCTGCCCCGGCGAAGAAGGCGACACCCGCCGCGCGTCCGGCGGCGGTGACCAAGCCATCGGCCAAGGCGCCCGCGGCAACCGGTCGATCCAAAAAGGCTGCCGTCGCGAGCCAACCCGGACACTCGGTGACGCCTCCCGCAGCGAGCGCACTCGAAGGAAAATCGATCAGCCTGAGGTCGCTCGCCAATGTCTCGGCCGAGGATCGACTTCATATGATCCACGAGGCAGCCTATTACCGTGCGGAGAAGCGCCGTTTTGCACCCGGACACGAGGTCGAGGACTGGGCCGAGGCGGAACGCGAGATCGACGCGCTGCTCGCCAATGCCAAGCGGATCTCCGGAGGCTGACCGCAGGCCCTCGACCCAGCCCCGAATCGGGTCCGGCAACAGACGGCGACCGTTGCGGTTCTCACGGTCGCTTTACGACAGGGATTACACTTCGAAGTCACTTTCATGACGCGTCCCCTGGCGTCTTCGATGCTCCGTCGAGCCGCGGGGCAGCAGGATCTTGGCATGCCCCGAATACCGATGAACCACCTCCGTCCTCCGAGCGGACCCCGCCGCATCCTCGGCTGGCTCGCCGCGATGCTCTTCGTCTCGGCCTGGTATCTGGCCGCGCAGGCGATCATGGATCTCCTGTTCGACGTGAGGCCCGGACCCGAGGCGTTTCGGGCGGACCTGATCGCCCACCTCGTAATCGGCGCCCTGCTCTACGGGATGTCGAGCAGTCTCCCGCGCTTCGCGCTCGGCACCGCGGCCTTGTTCACCGCGCTGACGCTCGGCAATGCGCTCAAGATGTCGATCCTGGGCGGCCCCTTGATGCCGGACGACTTCGTGGCCGCCAAGAACATGTTTCTGCTGCTCGACGGATGGCAGTTCGCGGGGGCTGCACTCATGGTGGCCGTCCCGGCGATCCTGCTCTGGTGGATGATCGCCTGGCGTCGGGCCGGGGCCTGGGTCAATCTCGGTATCCTTGCCCTGGCCGTGGGCCTGCTCCTCGCCTTCCCCGAGCCGATCAGCCTTGCCCTGGACAAGCAGCTCGGCAATTCGGTCTGGAACCAGCGCGCCAACTTCGAGTCGCGCGGTCTGCCGTTGCAGCTCCTTCAGGAAGGCGTACGCAGCCGGGCACGCCGCGAAGTCGCCCCGACGGCCGACGCGGTGGCCGAGGCGCTCGCTCGGCTCGACGCCGCGATCCCGAGCGACCTCGTCGAGGTTTCGGCCCTCGCAGGCCCGACGCGCAATCTCCACATGATCGTGCTCGAATCCTTCTGGGATCCGATGCTGCTGACCGCGTCCGAGCTCTCGGCGGATCCGATCGATCCGGCCTTCCGCGCGCTTTGGGCAGCCTCCGGAAACGCCCATGCCCTCGCACCCGTCTTCGGCGGCTACACCGCCAACACCGAGTTCGAGATCCTCTGCGGCTTCCCCGTGGAGCGCGACAACGTCTTCTTCGAGGGCGGACTGCGCAACGACGCACCCTGTCTACCGCGCCATCTGGCGAGCGCCGGGTACCGATCGTTCGCATCGCACCCCAACGCGGCGTCCTTCTGGAACCGCGTCAACGCCTATCGTCGCATCGGATTCGAGACCTATTGGTCAGACGGCGACTTCCAGCTCGACGACATGAATCAGGTCTTCCTGAGCGACGCCTCGCTCTATCGCCAGGTGTTCGAGCGGCTCGGGCCGCAGCTGCAAGGACCCACGCCGATCTTCAACTATGTCCTCACCTACTTCGGACATCTACCCTACCCGCTCAACGCGCAGCGCCCGAGCGTCGTCGACGCTGCGGAGGGACACGCGACGGTCGCGGCCTACGCCAATACGATGTACTACAAGTCGCGCGAGCTGATGGACTTCCTGCGCGAGCTGCGGCAGCGCGATCCGGACGGACTCATCGTCCTCTTCGGCGACCATATCCCGGCGCTCGGCAACCAGTTCGGCGGCTTCAGGGAATCCGGCCTCTTGGCGTCGAGCCGCGCCGAATTCACCGACACGATGTTCCGCACACTGGTCGCAACGCCCTTGATCCTCATCGACGGACGCCGCGGCGTCGTCAAGACCGGCGACCTGCCCTTCTACCAACTTCCGGGGTTGCTGCTCCGACTCTTGGGCGACGCGCGCCCCTCGATGATGGCCTTGACTGCACCCCGGCCCGAGACACCCGCGATCCGCCCGCTCCCCGGCATGCACTTCATCAGCGACGGCGAGACGGTGATCACCTGCCGCGATCCCGCGGACCACCCCCCCGCCTGCGCGGCATCCACCTCCTGGCTCGCGGCACTCCGCATCATCGGCCGCGACATCTTCGGCGGTGCCCAACATGCCCTGCGCCGTACGGAGTCGTCAGCCGGATTCAGGGCAGCCGCTTCGCAGTTGCGTGCCGCGGAGCCGGAGTCCGAGCTTTGAGGATTCCCGCGCCCGAAACCATCCGAGCCGTCGCGTCCAGCGAGCCGCAACCGCGCCTGCACAGAGGTCGCGTCGGCTCTTAAACGGGTGGTGAGCTCACGGGCAACGCGGAGATGCGGAGATATCGACGATGAACTACACCGAGATCCTGGACGCACTCGGCAAGGCCAGTCTTTTCCAGCTCTATCGATTGAACGCGGCGATCGGTCATCAGCTCGACGACCCCAAACGCATCGCCGCAGTCAAGCAAGCACTGCGAGTCGGTCAAACGGTACGTTGGTTCGACCAGGTCGAGAACAGGTTGCAGGAGGCCAAGCTGTTGCGAATGAACCGGACCCGTGCGGAGATCCAGAATCTCGGCGACGGAAAACGCTGGAGCATTCTCTTCCATCAGATCGATCTGGACGGCGAGGACGTGACGATCGCCACGCAGAAGCGCCAAGCGGTCGACCGCAATCGACTGAGCGTCGGCGATCGGGTCGCCTTCAAGGATCGCGACGGGCATGAGCGGTTCGGCCAGGTGGTGAAGCTGAATACCAAGACCGCGTCGGTGCAGGTCGGTACCGTCCGCTGGCGGGTGGGCTACGGGCTCTTGGCGCCCGTGATCGACGGCGCTCTCGGCGATCTCGTCGACGATCCCTTGGCACTGCCGGGCGTCTGGTGCGAGGTCGACCCATGACGCAAGAGGTGCGGATCGGTGTCGGCGGCATGAGCTGCGCATCCTGTGTGGCGCGGGTGGAGCGCGCCATCGCCCGTGCGCCGGGCGTGGCCTCGGCGACGGTGAACCTCGCCGCGGGGACAGCGATCGTGCACTTCGATGAGGCGACCGTGCCGGCCCTGCTCGATGCGGTGCGCGGCGCCGGTTACGAGCCGGTGGTCGAGTCGATCACCTTGGGCGTCGGCGGCATGACCTGCGCGTCCTGTGTGGCGCGTGTGGAGCGGGCCATTCAGGCCGTACCGGGCGTCATCGAGGCGACGGTCAATCTCGGCACCGAATCGGCGACCGTCGGCTATCTCCCCGCGACGGTGAGCCCCGAGCGCATCGCCCAAGCGATCCGCGCGGCCGGCTACGAGCCGGCGGCGCCCGAGCAACGGGCGGAGACGGACGAGATGCGCAAGGCGCACGAGCTGCGCCGACTCGCACGCGATCTGCGCGTCGCCGCGTCCCTGACCCTGCCGCTATTGCTGATCAGCATGGGGCCGATGGTCGTGCCGGGGCTCCACGCTCTCATGGACAGGCTGGCACCGATGAGCCTTTGGGCCTGGCTCGAGCTGGTGCTGGCCACTCCGGTGCTCTTCTGGTCCGGGCGGCGCTTCCTCACACGGGGTCTGACCGAGCTTCGGCACCTGAGCCCGGGCATGGACAGTCTGGTCATGCTCGGCAGTGGCGCGGCCTATCTCTACTCGCTGCTGGCACTGACCCTGCCGGGGATGTTTCCCGCAGGGACGGTGCATCTCTATTTCGAGGCCGCCGCGGTCATCGTGACCCTGATCCTGCTCGGGCGTTATCTGGAGGCCGTCGCCAAGGGACGAACCTCGCAGGCCATTCGACGTTTGGTGAACCTCCAGCCCAAGACGGCCCGCATCATCGGCCCGGACGGCGAGATCGAGATCCCCGCCGACGCTGTCGTCCCGGGCGACGTCATCCAGGTGCGCCCGGGCGAGCGCATCCCGGTCGACGGCACCCTGACCGAGGGCGGCAGCCGGGTCGATGAATCCATGATCAGCGGCGAGCCGGTGCCCGTGCGCAAGGATCCCGGAGACGAGGTCATCGGCGGCACACTCAATCAGACGGGATCCTTCCGCTACCGCGCCACCCGCGTGGGTGCGGAGACGGTGCTGGCGCAGATCATCCGGCTCGTCGAGGACGCCCAATCCGGCAAGCCGCCGATCCAGCGCGTCGCCGACCGGATCGCGGCCGTCTTCGTGCCCCTCGTGATGGTCGTCGCGCTCGTGACCTTCGCGGTCTGGCTTTGGCTGGGTCCGGCGCCGCCCTTGAGCTATGCCTTCGTCGCCGCGGTGAGCGTGCTGCTGATCGCCTGTCCCTGCGCCATGGGGCTCGCGACGCCGACCGCCATCATGGTCGCCACCGGACGCGGCGCGGCCTTGGGGATCCTCGTCCGCAACGGCGCCGCGCTCGAGACGCTGGCCCGCGTGGATACAATCGTCTTGGACAAGACGGGGACCTTGACCGAAGGCCATCCGGCGCTGACCGCGCTCGACGCCTACGGCATGGACGAGGACGCGGCGCTGGCCCTGACGGCGGCGGTCGAGCATCACAGCGAGCATCCGATCGCCGCGGCCATCGTCGCGGAGGCCAAGGCGCGGGGATTGACCCTGCCGGACGCCACGCAGATCGAGGCGGAGCCCGGGTTCGGCATTCAGGGGCGGGTCGGCGAGCAACGGATCGCCGTCGGCGCGCGGCGCTGGATGGAGCGTCTGGCGGTGCCTTTGGATGCAGCGACCGAGATCGCCGAGCAACTCGGTGCGGAAGGCCAAACCCCGATCTATGTCGCGGCGGATCAACGACTGATCGCGGTTCTGGCAGTGGCGGATCCCATCAAGTCCGGCAGCCAAGAGGCGATCGCGCAACTGCGTGCGCTCGGGCTCGAGGTGGGGATGCTGACCGGCGACGGCCGCCGGACCGCCGAAGCGATCGCACGCCAAGTCGGCATCACGCGCGTCCTCGCCGAGGTGCTGCCGGCGGACAAGGCCGCCGAGGTCAAGCGTCTGCAAGCCGAGGGGCGTCGCGTCGCCTTCGTCGGGGACGGCATCAACGACGCCCCGGCCCTTGCGCAGGCGGATGTCGGCATCGCCATCGGCACCGGGACCGATATCGCCGTCGAGGCCGGCGAGGTGATCCTGATGCAGGGCGACCTGCGCGGCACCGCGACCGCGATCGCGTTGGCGCGCAAGACGCTGCGCACCATCCGCATCAACTTCTTCTGGGCCTACGCCTACAACGTCGCGCTCGTCCCGCTCGCGGCCGGCGTCTTCTTCCCGCTTACCGGATGGCTGCTCAACCCCATGCTCGCAGCCGGCGCCATGAGCGTGTCGAGTCTCTTCGTCGTCACCAACAGCCTACGGCTGCGGCGCTTCGGTCAAGCGGCGCAGGGCTCCCGCCAGCTTGCCGCCAAGTAATCGTAGACGACATCGATCTGCTCCGGCGTCAGCGCGCCGAAGTGTTGGCTCAGACGGTATCCGAGATTCAGCCAGGTCAAGCGCTCGAGCTTCTCGACCTCGTACACCTTGCCCTCCAGTGCCGCAGCCCAGCCCACCCGGAACTTGCTGCTGCGATGCGCATCCGGTGCCTTGCGGTCGTCACGATCGTAGACGAGCGCGGCGAAGGCCTCGTTGATGGCCTGATGTGTTGGAGTCGGCATGATGGGTCTCTCTGTCCTGTTGTGGCCTTGATCCGGCGGTTGAACCACCCCTGGAGTAATTCACGCGGGGTGTCCGAGCATTCCGGGGGCGCATTATAGGTCCACAATGCCTGTAGGGTGCGTTGAGAGATCGCAAGCCCGACAGAGAACCGCGACGGCCGTCCGTTTTTGGGCGCATGGCGGTCGCTCGCAGACGGCCCTCTGGATGGTTCAGTTCGACCATAACCGGGCTAGCCGGAGCGTGAGCGCAAGCGTCCGGAATGCGTCCGGAACGGTCGCTCGGGATAAGGCGACGAGCGGGAGGTCCGGGTTGCACGCGCTCGACCGTTGGACACTGCCCGCGAGACGTAGGCTCAACGCAATCGCCGCAACAACCGGCGATGATGTGTCCCGCGCCACCGGCGATCGCCAACTCAAGGGCTATCGCCGAGATTCAGTCGCCTCTCGATACGCGCGATCCACTCGAAAAGAACATCCAGGCTGACCTGGTGAAGCGCGTCGGCCTCGTCGCCGGAACAACACCGGACCGGCGAGGCAACGCGCCGAAAACCTGCCGGCGCCCGGCGAGAATCGCCGGAGCACAGCCAGTGCGACTCACTCCCGTCGGGCGCGACGCAGGGTCTCGAGCGCCCGGCCATAAGACCCGCGCTCGATCTCCTCGCGAACCCTCCGGGCATCCTCTCCGAGGATGGGAACGACCAGAGTACCGAGCTCGGCCCAGACCTGCAGAGCCCGCGGGTCGCCTTCGCAGAGCAGAAACTCCAACTGGGCCAGGAGGATCTGCGCGACGGCCGGATCCGCGGTCGAGGTCGCGCCCTCAGCCCCCGCCGGCTCGGCTGCCCCGTCGTTGTCCGCGCCGGAGGGCTCCGAAAGCGCGGCCGGCAACCAGTGCAGCAGGGCGGCGTACAAAAGCGCCGGCTCGACGGGCTTGCCGATGAAGTCGTTCATACCGGCATCCAAGCAACGCTCACGATCATCCTCGAAGGTTCCCGCTGTCATTCCCAGGATCGGCAGATCCGCCCGGCCGGGGAGTGCGCGTATGGCGCGGGTTGCCGCCAATCCGTCCATCCGCGGCATCTGGACATCCATGACGACCAAGGCGTAATCCCGCGCGCGCACCCGCTCGACGGCGGCTGAACCATCCTCGGCCAGATCCACGAGCAGCCCCGTCTCCTTGAGTAGATCCAGGGTGACGTCTCGATTGATCGGGTCGTCCTCGACCAAGAGGATCGGCGTGCCTGAATAACGCCGAGCGATCAGCTGCTCCGGGCCGGCAACAGGCGTCGTTCTCGACGACGGCACGGAAGCGGGCATCGTCAGCGCCGGCCAATCGTCCCGGCGCAGACGCGCGGTGATCCAGAAGAGACTGCCTTGCCCCGCGGTGCTGGTTACGCCGACCTCGCCGCCCATGAGGGCGGCCAGTCGCTTGACGATCGCCAGACCGAGTCCGGTACCTCCATGGCGACGCGTCGTCGAGTCGTCGGCCTGGGTGAAG
This sequence comes from Thiocapsa sp. KS1, assembly GCF_001499735.1. Lineage (GTDB taxonomy): Bacteria > Pseudomonadota > Gammaproteobacteria > Chromatiales > Chromatiaceae > Thiocapsa. The sequence goes on from NZ_LN848257.1 coordinate 966,695, forward strand.
GGCTGGAACAGACGCGCCTGCTGGTCCGGCGTCAAGCCCACACCTTGGTCCTCCACCTCCAGACGCAAGAGAATGCTGTCCGCGGTCTCCTCGGCCACAATCCCCCGCACCTTGATCTCGCCGCGCTCGGAGAACTTGATGGCGTTGCCGAGAAAGTTGACCAGGACCTGCTCCAGACGCAGCGGGTCCCCGATCACCCGCGCCGGCAGGCGCGGATCGATCGTCGTCAGCAGCCGCAAACCCTTGTCGGACGCCCGCTCGCCGAGCAGACCGACCCCCCGCTCGATCGCCGTCGCCGGCGAGAACGGCGTCAGCTCCAAGACCAGGCGACCGGACTCGATCTTCGACAGATCCAGGATATCGTCGATGATAAGCAGAAGATGAGACGCGGCATCGCCGAGCTTGCGCAGCCTGGCTCGCGCTCCGGGCGCGGTCACCTCCTTGAGAAGCAGGTGATTGAGCCCGAGAATGGCGTTCATCGGGGTGCGAATCTCATGGGTCATGTTGGCCAGGAACCGTGTTTTGGCACGGTTTGCGGCCTCCGCCGCGTCCCGCGCCTCGGCGAGCTGTGCAGTGCGCTCGGCAACCAGATCTTCGAGGCGATGGCGATGCTGCTCAAGCTCGGTCTCGGCCGCCTTGCGCCGGGAGATATCGAAAAAGGTCACGACGATCCTCTGCATCCGGCCGTGCTCGTCGTGCAGCGGATGCGCCTCGCAATGCACCCAAACGGGATCCGTGCGATCGGGTCTGACGATACCCAGGTTAAGGCCCTGGAGGGCGTGTCCGGTCTCGGCGACACGCTGGACCGGATACTCGCTCGCCGGCATCCGGGTACCGTTCTCGCGAATGAAATGCCACTTGGGCGAAACGGCGGCAAGGCCCTGCATCTGCTCGAGCGTCAGCCCCAGGAGATACGACGCCATCGGATTGGCGTAAAGAATTCGGGTGTCGGGTGCATGAGCGACCAAACCGGCGCAGAGATTGTCGACCAGAACGCGGTAGTCGCGCTCGCTCGTGCGCAAGGCCGCCTGTGCATTCAGACGAACCATGGAATCGGCGGCGGTATCCGCGATTGTTTGCAGCATGCCGATCCATTCGGACGCCTCGGGGCGTCGTCTCATATCGCCGAGCGACAGGGTTCCCAACAGGCGCGCCCCGATGTTGAGCGGGATGCAAACGAAGCTGACGACGTCGAGTGCCCGCAACGACGGGAAGGCGTACTCGGGTCGCCGATCGGCATCGAGCTCCACCAATGCCTCGCCGCGTGTCGCGACCCATCCGGATAGGGTCTGATCGACCGGCACGCGCAATGGCCCGTCCGGCGGACCCGGAAGCCCGACGGCGCCGACGAAGACCATCTCCGCGGATGCGCTGTCGTAGGTCTCGATCGCGACGATCGGCCACGCGAGGCGCGTGGAGAGCAGCTCGGCGAGGGCTTGGCAGAAATCCGCCACGTCGTCCGAGGAGACCGCCAAGCGGGCCGCGGCACTGAGTGTCTCGCGCGCCTGCTGCGCCCTGACCCGCTCGGTGATGTCGGCGTAGGTGACGACGACGCCGTACCCGGCCAAGGGCAGATGCGCTGCGACGACACCGAGCCAGCTCACCCGACCATCCGGCCTGCGGATCCCAATGTCGGCGCGATGGATTCCTCCCGGGGTCTGCAAGGCCAGAAGGCTCGGGTATTCGGACGAAGGCATGGGGGTCCCGTCCGGACGGATCAGGTCCCATGCGGAGCCGCCGAGCGTTCGTCGCAGCTGCTCCTCGCGCGAGATCCCGAGGATGGTCTCGGCGATGGAATTGGCCTCGATGATGGCGCCGCCTTCGTCGGCAACCGTGATCCCGAGTGGAAAACTGTCGAACAGGGTCCGGTACTTGGTCAGAGCGACATCGAGCGATCGCTCCGTGCGTCCGTGCGCATCAAGCTCTGCGGCCAATCGCTCGGCCTGCGCGCGCGACTTGGTGACCCCATAAACGAGGCCGGCGAGGAGAAGGCTGATCAGTATTCCGACCGCAGCCGTCGACCAGATCTTCAATCCTCCGCCGGAAAGCCCCCCGGTCGCCTGGCTCGAGAACACCAGGGTCCAGCGATGGCCGTTGAAATCAAGCGGGATGCGCGCGACGCCGCTCGTCCCCGGCGACTCCGCGAGCGCTGCCGCGGGCTGACTGTCGTAGAGCAAGGTTTCGGGTACGACGGCGTCCCCGTCGTAGACGGCGAGACGGATCCGCGTGCCATCCCTCTGCTCCCATGCGCCCAGAATGCCGCGCATCAGATCGGTCATCCGGTAAGGGCTGTAGACCCATCCCGACAGTGCCGCCCGACGCTGCTCGATGGTCGTCACCGGCATCCCGGCTCGGTAGACCGGCACATACATCAGCGCACCGGCCTGAACATCCTCGTCGGTCTCCTGGACCAGATGGACGCGTCCCGACAGCGCCGCGATGTCGCGATCGCGTGCCTCTTCCATCGCGGCCCGTCGCATCGGCTCGGAGAACATGTCGTACCCGAACGCGCGCAGATTACGGCCGCTGAAAGGCTCCAGATAGACGATCGAGGAGTAAAGGGGACGCTCGCCCTCGGGCCAGACACGGTAGTCGGGAAACCCCTCTCGACGCACCGCATCGACATGCGCCTGCAACTGCTCGGGCGCGATCAGGAGGGAGAATCCGACACCCTGGATCCCCGGCATCTGGTCGTCGAGCCGCAGACCGGCAACAAAGGTCCGCCATTCTTCGCGCGAGACCTCGTCGGATGCATCCAACATGGCGGCACCGCTACGCAGGATTTGCGCATGAGCCGTCAGTCGGGTCTGAATGCGCTCGGCGATCTCGCCGGCCACGAAGGCCAGCTCGTACCTGGCGAGCGTCTCGACCTCGCCGCGAACCACGAGGGTGAGCAGTGCCGTGCAGAGCAGCCCCGAGACCAGTGTCGCCCATACCGGCCACGCCGAGCGGCGCGGGATGTGTCTCGGATCATCCATCGCGCGTGTCGAGGACCAGACGCAGCGTCTTCAGCGCCTGTTCGAAATCGAAATTCTCGACTTGGCTCCGGAATCGGACGGCATGCGTCCCCAGAATCGCATCGATCAGGGGTGCGGACTCAAGCAAGAGGTCTTTCGCGCGCGTGTTGTCCTCCGCCAAGAGCGTCTCGAGCCGGGCCAGGACGATCGGGGCCTGCGACCAATCCAGATCGGGTGTCGCGCTCGGTCGCGCGCTCGACACCGAGCGAATCCCTTCGAGAAGGGGAGCCAGGACGGCTTCCAGTGCCGCAATGCCGGCCTCCAAGTCAGACGTCGATGCACCGGTCTCGATACGCTCGGCAAGCTCGCCTGCGCGTGCACCCAAGGCTGTCGCACCCAGCATCGTCGAGAGTCGTTTCAGCGTTCGTGCCAGACGCTCGACCTCACCGAGCTCGCCCGCCGCCAAGCGTCGGCGCAGCACGGCTGCATCCTCGCCGTGCGCCCGGGCAAACAAGTCGAGCACCCGCCGATAACCGGCATTGTCGGAGCCGACGGCACGCAAACCGGCAGGGACATCGAGACCGGGAATCCTCGCCAACGCACCGGTCAATGCGACCTCGTCGACATGGCTCGCGGCGAACTCCTCGCCCGCCTCTGGCGGCCCCGGCATCGGAGGAAGCCAACGCAGGAGCGCACTGTAGAGGCGTTCCGGTTGCACCGGTTTGCCGACATGGTCGTTCATCCCGGCGTCCAGGCATGCCTGACGATCCTCCTCGAAGGCGTTGGCGGTCATGGCCAGGATCGGGAGGGTCTCGCGACCGGGCAGGCGACGAATCGTCCTGGTCGCGGTCAGACCATCCATAATCGGCATCTGCACATCCATCAGGACCAGTGCATAGTCACGCTCGCGTGCCATGTCCACGGCCTCCTGTCCGTTTGCGGCGATGTCCACGACCAATCCGAGTCTGCGCAACAGCTCGCAAGCCACCTCGGCGTTGAGCGGATCATCTTCGGCCACGAGCAGCCGAGTCCCGCGGTAGCGGCGCGCCAGACGTCCCTCCAAGTCACCGGACGGCCGCGGACGCAGAGGATCCGTATCCACATGGGCTGACTCGTTGTCGAAGCGCAGCGGCACCTCGACCCGAAATCGGCTGCCCTGCCCCGGCGCGCTCTCGACGCCGACCTCGCCGCCCATGAGCTCGGCCAACCGCTTGCAGATGACCAGACCGAGACCCGTGCCGCCGTAACGACGCGTCGTGGAATCGTCGCCTTGGGTGAAGGGTTTGAAGAGTCGCTCGCACTGACTCGGGGTCAGCCCGATGCCCTCGTCCGCGACCTCGAGGCAGAGCAGGAATCGACGGCCCCCCTCTTCGCGAGCCCGGGCGCTGACCCGAATCGCCCCCCGTTCGGAGAACTTGATCGCGTTGCCGAGATAGTTCAGGAGGATCTGGCCGAGCCGATGGGCGTCGCCGTAGAGCATGGCCGGGATGCGCGGATCGATCGACTGCTCGAGGGTCAGCCCCTTCGCCGATGCACGCTCGCCGAGGATGCTGAAGGCGTGCTGGATCAGCGCAACGGGCGAGAAGCCTGTCTCCTCGAGCGTCAGCTGACCAGCCTCGATCTTGGAGAGATCGAGGATATCGTTGATGATCGACAGCAGATGCCGAGCCGCTTCCATCACCTTCGTCACCTGAGCGCGGGGCTTCGGTTCGGTCACCTCGCGCTCCAACAGATGGCCGAGACCGATGATGGCGTTCATCGGGGTGCGAATCTCGTGACTCATGTTGGCCAGGAAGGCGCTTTTGGAGCGGTTGGCCGATTCAGCGATTTCCTTGGCCTCGGCCAGCGCAAGCTCGGTGCGCCGGCGCATGACGATTCGCCATAGATCGTCGCCGACCAACTGAAGCTGCTGGAGATCCGATTCGTCGTAGTCGATCGGCTTGTTGCCTACGCCGATCAGCATTCGCACGCGCTCGCCCTCCTTGATGGGCACCCCGAGATGACGCACAAGCGCGGCATGGCCCTCCGGGTAGCCACGGCGTCCAGGGATCGACTGAAAGTCGTTGTGCATCGATGCCTTACCGGTGCGCAGGGAATCCGCCCAGACACCGGCCTTGGAAATCATGTAATGCGCGTCGTGCTCGGCCGTACAGTAGGCAAGCGTCCCGCGTGACCAGGTGCAGAGCTGAACGGTCTCCTCGTTCTCGTTGACGAAATGCAGGTAGCCGATGAGGCTGTCGGTGAGGGTGACCGCGGTGTCGATTCCCGCCTGCAGAAGCTCGGGCTCGCTCAAGGTCGGTGCGACCTGACTCAAGTCGAATAGCGCCTTGAGGCGCCGGTCGCTGCGCATGAGATCGCGGTTGGCGGCATCCAGCTCCGCGGTCCTGGCATCGACAAGCGCCCGCAAGTGATGCCGGTGCAGATCCAGCTCCGCTTGGGCGAGGGTGCGCTCGGTCATGTCCGTGACGATCGCAACGACATAGGGGTGCCCCTTGATCTCGATCGCACGATTGCCGACGCGGACATGACGCATACTGCCGTCTTTGTGACGATGCAGGGTGTCGAAGTCGCCCCGGCCTTCTCTGAGGATCATGCGCAGACCATCCCGCACGCCGGCCAGGTCACGCTCGGCCTGGACATCCGCGATTCCGAGCCGGGAGAACTCCTCGCGGCTGTAACCGAGCGCCTCGCAGGCGGCGTCGTTGAACTCGACGAAACCGGCTGTTTCGGCGTCGACCAGAATGATGCCGTCGCTCGCCTGAGCGAAGATGGCGCGATAGACCTCCTCGCGCTCGCGCAGCGCATCCTGAGCCTCGCGCAGCTTGGTGATGTCCCGGGCGACGCCCAGGACGCCGATCGGGATACCCGCCGCATCGCGCACCGGCGTCTTGATGGTCTCGAAGAGTCCGCGATAGCCGTCGGACGCGAAGGTCAGCCATTCCTCGTTGAGACTCGGACCTCCTGACTCCAAGGCGCAGATGTCGTTTGCACGGAAGGCTTCCGCGAGTGCCGGGGCAACGAAATCGGCGTCCAGCTTTCCGGCGATCACGTGCCGGGACGCACCGAAGAACCGCTCGAAGGCCGGATTGCATGCCAGATAGCGCCCGTCCATACCTTTGAGCCAGAGGAGATCCGGGATAGCGTCCATGATGATCTGCAGTCGTTCTCTCGCCGCCTGCATCTCGTCGGACTGGCGCCGATGCTCCGCCTCGAGGGCCCGGTGATCGAGGGCATGGGAGATGTCCGCCACGATCGTCTCGAGCAGGTGACGGACGTCCTTGTCGAAGAAGTCGGGCGCATCGGCGAAAACGCAGAACGCGCCGACGACGGCACCGCCGCGATGCAGGGGCAAGGCCGCAGCGCCGCACCAGCCGAACCGGGTACCGTCGGCGTGCCAAGACGCGGCGTCGGGGTCGGTTTGCAGACGTTGCGACCAAAACGGCCGGTCGGCTCGGATCGCGATGCCGACCGGGTTTCGCCCGAGCGGCGCATCGGCATCGATCTCGATCGGGATGTCGCCCGGGACCTCGGTCCCGCAGCCTGCTCCGGCGACGTAGCGCAACTGACTGCTCGCTTGTTCGATGAGTCCGATCCAGGCGACGGTCAGGCCGCCGAGATCGACCATCGCACTGCAGATCTCGCGAAACAGATCGGGCTCCAGGCTGCAACGCGTGATCGCCTGGCTACAGTGGGCAAGGGCCGCGTGGAGCCGGCTCAGGCGTTGACTGCGTTGTTCGGTCAGCCGGCGCCTGGTGATGTCCATTGCGGTTCCGACCGCGAGAGCGGGGCGTCCGCCGGAATCTCGGCGCACCACACGACCGCGGGTCTGGAGCCACACCCAACGGCCGTCGCAGTGTCGGCTCCGGTACTCGCACTCGATGGGAGGATCGCCCGGCGCAAAGGCTGCTTGGAAGGCACGCATCGCGGCGTCGCGGTCATCCGGATGCACCGACTCCAGCCAGGCGGCCCGATCGAGCGGCGTCGCGACGTCCTGAAGGCCGAGCAGATCCCGCAGCGTCTCGTCGCGATAGAGCTGATCCGCATCCAGGTCAAATTCCCAGAAACCGATGCCGGACGCGTCGACGGCCATCCGCAGCCGCTGCTCGGTGTGGGCTTGTGCCCCCAGCAAACGCTCGGTTCGGCGCTTGGTATCGTCGTGCAGGAGGTTGAACCCGATCCGCTCCATCAGGTTATGCAGCGTCAACATCCCTATGACCAGTCCACCGGCATCCACCACCGCCAGATGGCGCAGACCCTCGTCCTGCATCAGACATGCGGCATCCGACACGGGGCTGTCGTTGCGGATCATCCGCACGGGCGATCGCATGACATCGCGCACGATCATGTCTCTGGCCTGAGCGCCACGGCTCGCTAAGAGACCCGGAATATCGCGCTCCGTGAGGATACCCAGCGGGCGACGTCCCTCGGCGATGAGCACGTACGAGGCGCGGTACTGCAGCATGAGTCGGCGCGCCTGTGCGACGGACGCATCGGGCGGCATGAGCGGCAGGTCGCGATCCATCACTGCGGTCAGGTCATCGAGCTGTTTGAGCAGACGCAGGGTCAGATGGCGGCGGAAGTCGGTCTCGCTCGCGACCCCGACCGCCCTGCCGCTCGGGTCGACCGCCACCAAGTGGCGAACCTGGTGATCGAGGGCTTGGAGATAGGCAGAGGAGAAATCCGTCTCCCTTGGAATGGCGAGCACCGGGGTGCTCATGACCTCTGCAACCGGCCGGTCGAGATCGACTTCCCGATCCAGCAGCCGCAGCAGATCACGCTCGGTCAGGATACCCAGGGGCTGCCCGTCCTCGAGCACGAGGATGCATGAGAGTCTTTCCCGAGCCATGGTCCGGACCGCATCCCGCAGCGGGCTGTCCGGCACAACGGACTGAAGTGCCCGCGACATGATATCGGCGAGCGTCAGCTCGATGGCATCCGACATCGAATAACTCCTTCGACGATGCGCGTGATTCAAACCAATCAAGGGCCGGAGGGTACCGGAGCGAGTGTTTCTCGCATCCGGGAGAGCTTCTCGAGGCGCGCCGAGTCGCTGTCGTCGAACCGCATGGCGATGCTTCGAAACGCCTTGAGCCGCGCCATGAACGCGTCGACCACATCCGGATCGAAATGGGTGCCGCGTCCTTGCTCGATGATGGTCACGGTCTGCGCAAACGGGTAAGGAAGCTTGTAGACACGCTGGCAAATCAGTGCGTCGAAGACGTCCGCCAGCGCCATGAGCCGGGCGGCGATCGGGATCGCGTCGCCCTTGAGTCCCTCCGGATACCCCGAGCCGTCCCATTTCTCGTGATGATAGTGCGCGATGTCCTTGGCGATCGACAGAAAGGCAAGCGGGCGCTCGGTATCGCGCTCGGCCAGCTCGATCGCCTCGCGGCCGAGACGGCTATGCGTCTTCATGATCTCCCACTCCTCGGGCGTGAGCTTGCCGGCCTTCAGAAGGATGTGGTCCGGCACACCAACCTTGCCGATGTCGTGCAGAGGTGCGGATTTGACCAGGAGATCGATGGTCTGCTCGGTGAGGAAAGGCGCAAAACGCGGGTGCTTGCGCAACGCATCGGCGAGCAGCCCGACATAGCCTTGGGTGCGACGCAGATGGTTGCCGGTCTCCGGGTCCCGGATCTCGGCCAAGTGCGCGAGGGCGCGAATACTCGCGTCCTGGATCAGAAGGTTCTCCTGCATGCGACGCGACACCTCGGCCTCGAGCAGCAGGTTCTCGTTGCGCAGACGATCCCGAGCGGCCTTCAGCTCCAGCTGTGTCTTGATGCGCGCAAGAACGATCGCCGGCTTGATCGGTTTGGTGATGTAGTCCACCGCGCCGAGCGCGAGACCGCGCTCCTCGTCCATCGCCGCGTCCAACGCCGTGACAAAGATCACCGGGATGTCCGCGGTGGCCGGATCGGCATGCAAGCGGCTCATCACCTCGTAGCCGTCCATCTCCGGCATCATGACGTCGAGCAGGATCAGATCGGGGCGCGGCTCGGCAAGCGCGTGCAGCGCTCTGCGGCCGGAGCGAACGGCACGGACACAATAGGCAGGACTCAAGAGATCGGTCAGGACGGCCAGATTCTCGACCGTGTCGTCGACAACGAGGATCGTCGGGAGGACCACGGGGGTATCACTCAGCATAACAGCCGACTCCTTCGGCGTGGCAATCCGGTCATTGTAGTTCTTCCTGGATGCTTCGCCGACGACCGCGTTGCATTTCACCGACGTTCGGGCGCCATCCAGGGATGCCGACGCCATGCCGAACGGAGCCGGACGGCGAGATCGCGCCAGGGTACACGCATGCCGAGCAAGACCGCGAGGATGACCCCGTAGATCACGGGCTGCAGGAGATCCGCCTTCACCAGCCAGAGATAGTGCAGCACGCCGAGCACGCCGATGGCGTAGACGGCCCGATGCAGTGTCTTCCAACGCCGCCCGAGACGCCGGATCCAGCCTTGGGTCGAGGTGATCGCCAAGGGCACCATCAAGACGAAGGCCGCGAAACCGACCGTGATATAGGGACGTTTGAGGACATCCTCGGCGATGGTGCCCAAATCGAAGAACCGATCCAGCCAGAGATAGGTCGTCACGTGCAGGACCGCATAGAAGAAGGCGAACAGGCCGAGCATGCGTCGATACCTGACAAGCCACACCTGCCCGGTCAGACGCCGCAACGGGGTGATCGCGAGCGTCGCCAGCAGAAGACGCAAGGTCCAATCACCCGTGAAATGCGTGATCGCCTCGACCGGGTTGGGTCCAAGTGCCCCGCTCGCTCCCCGCGCGATCAAAACGCCGAACGGCACCAGGCAGAGCAGGAAAACCAGGGGTTTGCCGTAGCGCACAAACATCTCGACTCGGGTCATATCAATAGAATCGCTTCAGATCCATCCCCGCGTACAGCTCGGCGACCTGATCGCCGTAA
>NZ_LN848257.1:976676-982688 GCF_001499735.1 Thiocapsa sp. KS1
GAAACTTGGCGTTGGCCTGCGGATCGGTCTTTCCGTGCCGAGCTCGTAGAAATTGTTGTAGCTGGTGATGTCTTCGAGGCTGGTCGGCAGCTCGTCCGTGCTGAATGCGGGATCGGGGTCGGGTCTTTCCATTTGCCAATAGGGCTAGATGAACCGAGGCGGCCGTCTTCTGACCTCGCCACAGCGGGCGCTCGCGTGGCATGCTCGACTGGCAGATCCGGGTCGTAACCACGTATCCGGAGCGTGACCGCCAGCGTCAGAAACGCGCGTTTAGCTGCGGTAGGAGCGCGTCGGCTGGGCGTAGGGTTCAGGTCGATTCCGGCGTGCGTTCCTTGCCGCGCTCGATGCCGCCGACGAACCCAACACTGCCTTGCAGCGGACTGGTTTGGCCGTGCCAGCTCCGACGACTGTTGGAGTTGGCGCGGTTTAAGGTACTAGAAAATATTAAATTCTAAACCGCGTCTCACCGGGATCAAGGATATCTCCGAAGCCAAACGCACAAGGAAGACGACGCATGTCGCTCTGGACGCGGTTTAGAGTCGGATGTCGTCCAAGGGCATTAAGCCTTGGTCGCCGTCGGGTCGCGTCTCATCCAGCGGCCCTTATCCGGCGAGTAGCTTGGCGAGGTGCGGCCGGCGCTTCATGCAAGGGCGTCCCCGAAATCCCTGGACACGGTTTCTCCGAGCTCACCCCGGCGGGCGATGGCAGGTCGGCTCCCCTGCTCCGCTCTCGGGCAGCATCTCGGCCTGCGTCTGATCGACAGGTTCACGTCGAGCTCCGGAGCCTTTCAGAGACCGCCATGCGCCGCCCAGAACTCCGCCGGGGTGCGGATCGGATAGCGATCCCGCAGCGCCAGCAGGGCCTTGTCGCCGGTGATCAAGGCATCCGCCTGTCCGGTTTGCAGCGCGGCGGTCAGGGTGCCCAGTACAGGCTGGTCGTTCGCGTCGGTCAGGGCGGGCTCGCCCGTCGCCTCCGGCTCGACCAGGTCTGCCTGGAGCGCGAGCACGTCGATCAGGTCGTCGATCTCATCCACGGCGAGCCGGTGCCGGTGCGCGAGTTTGGGCAGCACGCGCCGCAGCTCATCGAGGATGTAGGCCGAAAGCACGACGTCGAGCGCACCATGCCGCCACGCGGCGACTAGCTTGCCGGGTACGCTGCCGGGGTAGGCGAGACCGGAGAGCAGGACGTTGGTATCCAGCACCACGCGCAGGGCGGACACCGTCAGCGCCCGGCGCGGGTTTCGGCAACGACCGCATCAATTTCTGCCAGGCCATCCACCTCGGGCACCGTGGCGTAACCGACCTCGATGCGCTCGCAGAGGGCATCGAATCGGGCCTGCATGCGGCGGATGCGCTCGAACAGGCGGGCATCCACCAAGGCGGCTACGGGCTTGCCGTCCTTCTTGATAAGGATGGTGTCGTGACGGTACTGGACCTGGTTGAGCATGTCGCCAAGGTTTTGGCGGAAGGCGACGGCGCTGGTTTCGCTGATCATGGCATTTCGACCTCTCTGGGTAATAGGGTCAGTATGATCGTGATGGTGGTGGCGGACAAGCCTGCACTCCACCGCCAGGCGACCTGCGCGAGGCGGGAGCAACCCCCGGTTATCCGCGTTTGTGAATCAGGCAAGCCGTGTTCTGGCGGTTGCTGCGCTGTTGGTCGGTTCTCTTGCGGTGTATTGGCCTTGCTCGTCAAGGCGTGCAGTGCGCCGGACTTCAACTCGTCCTTGGACAGGGCCAATACGCCCTTTTGTCGTTGCAGCAGACCCTGGCCGGCGAAGCCTTCGCTGACGATGTGGAGCTCGAAGTTGCAGTCGGCCCCGGCGATGTCGATGGCCGCCTCCGGGTATTCGACCCGCACGCCGCCGACAAGACCAAAACGCGCCGCGGTCAGGTCAGGCCCGTCACGCGTTTGTCGACGAGGTAGATCTGCCCGTCGATCTCCATGGACCGCAAGGGTTCGAGTCGCTCGCCGGAGCACAACACACTCAAGGATTCACCCGTGGTCGGGTCGTAGACGATGCCGTGCATGGAGCAGCGCAGGTGCTCGTGCTCCGCATCGAAGACCGCGTCGTGCATGCAGTCCAGACGCCTGACCATGTGCACGCATTGATTCAAGTAGGCGTAGACCTGGCCGCCATGCCGCAGCACGATGACGCTCTGCGGCTCGTGCTTGAACAGCACGGTGAAGATGCGATGCTGGCGGTCCGTCAAATCAGCACTGGCACAGACCACCAGCTTGCGTTTGTCGAGCGCGGAAGCGCCGTGGGGTGGCGTGGTATTCACCGTTTAGAATCCTGGGTTCGCGTTCGGATGGACGGTCAGGGCGTTCGGTTTCGGTATGTGGATTGGTCCCATGCGGTCGATTTGCGCTGCTGTTGTGTCTAGGCTGCGATAGGCAAACAACGAGCCATAAAGCTGAACTACTCTTCATCTTGAAACGACAGCATCTCGTTTCGACTCGGCGTCCTCGACCAGAACGCCGTTTCGCACCAGCACACGATGGATTTTTCGAGCGGTCTTGGCCAGACGCGACAGGTCTGCAAGACTCGGCCGGTCTCCATCGGCGAGCCGCTGCTCTCCGGCCGCCAGCTCTCCCTCCAGATAGTCCAACAGCTTCTGCGAGCAGCCGGAGCAGTCGCCGCTGCAGACGCGGGCCTGCGGCGTGTCGAGCGGGATCGCGGCGCGCACCTGGTCGATGAGCTGTCGCATGGCGGTGCGGGTGTCGGGTCTCATGATGCTCTCGTGCCTCGCATGCCCGTTCCGGTCACTCGAAGACCTCGGGACAAGCGCCCCGGGCCGACGTGTTAATCTTGACCCGAGAAAATGCTCTCGGGCGGCGGTGATTTCGCCTGGATTTTGCCCTTTCACATCAGGATGTCTATGAAAATCCCAAAACGGCTCGAACCGCTGGTTCGCGACGGTCTTGTCGACGAGGTGATCCGGCCGCTCAAGAGCGGCAAGGAGGCCGCAGTCTATGTGGTGCATGCCGATGGTGCGGTGCGTTGCGCCAAGGTCTACAAGGAGGCCAATCAGCGGGGGTTTCATAAGCAGGTCTTGTACAGCGAAGGGCGTAAGGTGCGAAACAGCCGACAGGCGCGCGCCATGGCGAAAGGCTCTCGATACGGACGCCAGCAGCAGGAAGACGTTTGGCAGAATACCGAAGTGGATGCCCTGTATCGGTTGGCCGCTGCGGGTGTGCGCGTGCCCAAGCCTCATCTGTATGTCGAAGGCGTCTTGTTGATGGAGCTGGTCACCGACGAGGAGGGCAATGCGGCGCCGCGGCTCAATGATCTGGATCTGACCGGCGAGCAAGCGCTTCGGTACCACGAGATCCTACTCAAGGATGTGGTGCGCATGCTCTGCAGCGGGCTCGTTCACGGCGATCTCTCGGAGTTCAACATCCTGGTCGACCAGTATGGCCCCGTGATCATCGACCTTCCGCAAGCGGTCGATGCGGCGGCCAACAACAATGCCGCGCGAATGCTGGAGCGCGATGTCGGAAACCTGGCGGCCTATTTCGGACAATTCGCCCCGGAGCTGCTCTCGACCAGCTATGCGAAAGAGATCTGGTACATCTACGAGAGCGGCGCCTTGACGCCCGAGATCAAATTGACCGGGCACTTCAAAGGCACCCATAAAGAAGTCGACATCGACAGCATCATGCGAGAGATCGACGATGCACGCGAGGATGCGGTCAGGCGTCGCCAGGGGCGCGAGGAGGCATGACGCGCGATTCGTACGGATCGACCTGAACCGGTGCATAGCGCCGGGAGAGGCGCGACACCGCGGGAGCGGTGTCGCGTGCGCCACCCGAGAAGGGTCACGCCGGCGCCGGGTTCGCCCTGAACAACCGGCCCAGACGTCCATGCGCACTGTCGTGGATCGAGAGCAACGCCGGGATGACGAGCAGAACCAACAGGGTCGCAAACCCGAGCCCGAAGGGGGGCGAGGTCGCCATCGGGATCAGGAACTGGGCCTGCACGGATTTCTCGAACAAGAGCGGCGTCAGGCCGGCGAGAGAGTCGCCATGAAGGACACCGGAATGCCCCAGGCGACCCAGAAGGCGACCCGACCGCTCAAGAACAGAAAGAGGATCGCCACGACCAGGACGAGACCCCCGCCCCGTTGCTGACGAGCAGCATGATCGGAATCTGCGCGAACTCGAGCGCATCCCGCTCGGGATTCGCTCGGGACCTCGCGATTTTGGCCCAGAGTGCACGTTGACGCGCCGGGAAATCCGCGATGCGCATCTCGCGGATCCAGGGCGTTGGCACGACGGACGTCGGATTTTCGACCGTCCTATGTGTGCCGCCGCACCGAGCGGGCTCGTCGTTGGCTATATGGTGGGAGCAATAGTATGAAAGGGTCATTCCAGGTTCAGGTAACGACACACCACAGTATCTGGAGCCACTCATAGTCAAAGGCGACTTCCCACCACTCACCGGCTGAACATCATGCTGACTGCCCAAACGATTCCCGCGAACCAATTCACAGAGACCCCCCTCATTGCCGACGTGCACGTGGATCAGGAGCAATCCAATCTCAGTGCCGTAGCCTGGGGTGCCATTCTTGCCGGCGCTGCTACGGCCGCTTCGCTCTGGATGATATTGATGATACTGGGGGCCGGCCTTGGTCTGTCTTCTATACCGCAATGGCTGAACGCGGATATTGCGGCCGGCACCTTCGGTGTCGCCACCATCTCCTGGCTGGTCTTCAGTCAGATCGCCGCCTCGGGGATGGGCGGCTATATTGCCGGGCGCTTGCGCACCCGCTGGTCAGGCGTGCCGCGGGACGAGGTCTGGTTCCGCGACACCGCCCACGGCTTTCTCGCCTGGGCAGTGTCGGCTCTGGTCACCGCCACCCTCCTGACGGCCATGATCGGGTCCGTCGTCAGCGACGGGTTACGGGCGGGCACGGCGTCTGCCGAACCCGCACCACAGGCCGAATCGATGGCGGTCCGGACAAACGGCGGGGGCATGAGCGATCGGCTGGCCTATTACATCGACGCGCTCTACCGGACGGACACTACAGACGTGCAGCGCTATGCACCCAGTATCGCAGTGACCGCGGAAAGTGCTCGCATCTTCACCAACGCGCTGCAACAGGGCAGCTTGCCGCCGGCGGATATCCGCTATCTCGGGGCAACGGTCGCCGGGCAGACGGGCCTGAGCCAGGACGACGCACAGATCCGCGTGGCGGATACCTTTGGCCAACTCCAGAGCCGGCTCGGCGAATTGGATGTGAATGAGCGCACCTTGGCGGAGCAGACCCGCAAGGCTGCTGCCACCGCAGCTATCTGGCTCTTCATCGCGCTGCTGTCAGGCGCGTTCCTCGCAAGTGTGATGGCGATTTTCGGCGGCCGTCAGCGCGACGCCTAAGCATTGCTGCAACCGCGCCAGCCGCGGCGCAACCGCCGCGCTCATGTCATGGTCTTTACCGGAGATCAATATGCGATCCCTGCTTCTGTTCTTTCTCGGCGTACCGATTCCGATCATCATCCTGATTGCAATCTTCATGCGTTAAGCCGATACGCCGCAAGGCGACTCGTCCGGAGCAACTCGTCAGACTCCGCCGCCATAGTCGAAGGTGATCTCCTCGTCGACCGCGATGGCGCGGCGGGCGTAGAGATCGAAGCCGTCGAGCTCGGCGTTCGGGTCGTCGCTGTGGTTGAGCCAGCGCAGGAGGTTGCGCACCGCGCGACCGGCGAGGACGTTGCCCTCGGCATCATAGGTCCAGAGCACGTAGGTGCCGTCGCGATCGACCTCTGGGCCTTCGAACGTACCGATGAAGTCGCCGCTGCGAAACGCGATCTTGGCGAAGCAGCCCTGGCCGTGAATCGAAGAGGCCGCACGGTAGACCCGCGTGCGCAGCGGATCGGCGGAGGAAGAGCGGCCCATGCGGGTCTTCGCCGCGTCGCGATGCGCCGGCTCAGCGCTGCTTGGCCTTGGCGAAGGCATCCGCCATGGTCCCGCCGACCGGGGCCTCGGCCGGCGCGGGCGCACGTGTCGGGC
>NZ_LN848257.1:982788-999514 GCF_001499735.1 Thiocapsa sp. KS1
GGCTGAGCTTGCGCATTCGGACGCGGTGCGCGGCCCTCGCTGCGTGCCTCCCCGGCATCGGCCGCCACATCGCCCAGACGCATGCTGAGTGCGATGCGTTTGCGCACGAGATCGACCTCCATCACCTTGACCTTGACCAAATCGCCGGACTTGACCACCGCATGCGGGTCCTTGACGAAGCGATCGGCCAGGGCGGAGATGTGGACGAGACCGTCTTGATGGACCCCGACGTCCACGAAGGCGCCGAAGTTGGTCACGTTGGTGACCGTGCCCTCCAGGATCATGTCGGGTTTGAGATCCTTTAGCGTCTCCACGCCTTCCTTCAGCTGAGCGGTCTTGAACTCGGGACGCGGGTCGCGACCGGGCTTCTCCAGCTCGGCGAGGATGTCCTTGACCGTCGGCAGACCGAATCGGTCGTCCGTGAAGCGGGCCGGATCCAGGCGCCGCAGGGTCGCACTGTCGCCGATCAGCGCGGTGATCGGCTTGCCGGTCTCCGCAAGGATGCTGCGCACCAACGGATAGGCCTCCGGATGAACGGCCGAGGCGTCCAGGGGCTCGTCGCCGTCGCGCACGCGCAGGAAGCCGGCACTCTGCTGGAACGCCTTCTCGCCGAACCGGGGGACGGCCATCAGACGCTTGCGGTTTGGAAAGGCGCCGTTCGCCTCGCGAAACTGGACGATATTCTCGGCCAGGGTGCGGTTGAGCCCGGAGACCTGGGTCAGAAGCGGCACGGAGGCGGTGTTCAGATCCACCCCGACGGCGTTCACGCAATCCTCGACCACGGTGTCCAGGGCGCGCGCGAGACGGGGCTGATTGACGTCGTGCTGGTACTGACCGACACCGATCGCCTTGGGCTCGATCTTCACCAGCTCGGCGAGCGGATCCTGCAGCCGACGCGCAATCGAGACCGCGCCGCGCAGCGAGACATCCAGCTCGGGCAGCTCCTTGGAGGCGAATTCGGAGGCCGAGTAAACCGAGGCGCCCGCCTCGCTGACGACGAGCGAGCGCAGGCCGAGCTCCGGATGTTTCTGGATCAGCTCGCGCACCAGCCGATCGGTCTCGCGCGAGCCGGTCCCGTTGCCGATGCTGACAAGCTTGACCCCGTGCTCCTTCGCCAAGAGGGCAAGGCGCGCGATGGAGGCATCCCACTGGTTCTTCGGCACATGCGGATAGATGGTGTCGGTCGCGGCCACACGCCCGGTGCCGTCCACGATGGCGACCTTCACGCCGGTGCGCAGCCCGGGATCCAGCCCGAGGGTGGCAAGCCGGCCCGCCGGGGCCGCCAACAAGAGCGCCTTGAGGTTGAGCCCGAAGACGCGGATCGCCTCCTCTTCGGCCGCTTCCAGCATCCGACCTTTGAGCTCCAGGTCGAGCCGCGTCAGCAGCTTGATCCGCCAGGTCTTGCGCACCGTCTCGATCAGCCAGTCGTCGGCGGGGCGCCCGGCCTGGCGGACCCCGAAGCGCGACGCGATCAGACCGCGACAGACGGCATCCGGGTCCTCGCCCTCCCCGGCCAACAGCTCCAGGTGCAGGACACCTTGGTTGCGTCCGCGGAACAGGGCCAGCGCGCGGTGCGACGGAATACGCGCAAGCGGCTCGCGATAGTCGAAATAATCCGAGAACTTATTGCCCTCTTCTTCCTTGCCCGGCATGACCTTGGAGACCAGAATCCCCTGCTTCCAGAGGTGATCGCGCAGACGCCCGGTCAGCTCCGGGTCCTCGGCGAAACGCTCCATCAGGATCTGACGCGCACCCTCCAGGGCCGCCGCGATGTCCTCCACGCCCTTGGTCGCATCCACATAGGACGCCGCGCGCGACTCGGGCTCCGCGCTCGGATCCGCGAGCAGCGCATCGGCCAAGGGCTCGAGCCCAGCCTCGCGCGCGATCTGGGCCTTGGTACGCCGCTTGGGCTTGAAGGGCAGGTAAAGGTCTTCGAGGCGCTGCTTGGTCTCGGCGCCGACGATCTCGGCCTGAAGCTCCGGGGTCAGCTTGCCCTGCTCCTCGATGCTCTTGAGCACGACGGCACGGCGCTCGTTCAGATCGCGCAGATAGACCAGCCGCTCTTCGAGATGGCGCAACTGGGTGTCGTCGAGACCGTCCGTCGCCTCCTTGCGATAGCGTGCGATAAAGGGCACGGTAGCGCCCTCGTCCAGCAGCCGGATGGCCGCCTCGACCTGGGACGGGCGAGCGGAAAGCTCCTGGCTGATCGTCTGGATAATGCTGCTCATGCGGGATCGGTTTCCGAAAATGCGGGTCAGGATGATGTGCGGCGACAGGATACACCCGCGGCCCGGACGTGGCGGCAACTCAGGGCGGGCGCAGCCGACAGGCATCGCCGTAGACGGCCATGATCTGTTTGAGCTCGCCGAGCAGGAGGCGGAGCTCCTCGTCGCTCAGGCCCGCAGTCTCGGGCAGTTTCGCCCCGTCTTCAAGGGCGGCGATGTCTTGCCTGACTTGGCTGCAACCCTTCCGGCACAACGCCTCGAGGCGCGCATCCACACGACACTGCTCATGAGTCTGCAAGGCCACGGCCTCCGGCGGAGAGCTGGATGGTCCGACACGACAGGCCGGAGCGATCCGAGGCGTCGAAGCACGGATCCCCTCGCCCTGGTTGCCGAGAGTTGTCCGATTATAAGAAGATGACGATCGAGGTCACAACGCATGTCGATCCGAGGACAGAACGCGCGCGAGCCGGCATCGGCTCCCGAGAGGATCCGCTGGGCAGCGGGCCCGCTCCGCGTCGAGGTGCGGTCGGACGCGCTGCACCTGTGGCGAATCCGCACCGATGAACGGGGGGGCGACCTTGCCGTCGCTCTGGAACTGCTCGGAGAACGCCAGCGTACGCGCGCGGAGGGAATGCGCCATCGTCCCTATCGCGACCGCTATATCCGCGCTCAGGCCGGCCTGCGCGAGATTCTGTCGCGCTATTTCGACGAGCCTCCTCGGTCGATCCGCTTCGACTATGGTCCGGCCGGCAAGCCCGCGTTGCCGGCCGACTCGGTTGCCTTGTCCTTCAACCTGACGACCACCGGGGATCTGGCCCTGGTCGCCGTCTGCGCCGGGATCGGGCCAAGCGCCGAGGTCGGCGTGGACTGCGAATGGGTTCGCCCGCGACACGACATCCTGGCCGTGGCGCAGCGCATGCTCGAGCCCGATGTCGCGCGCGCGATCGCGGCGGCCCCGGAGCAGGACCGACTCCAGCTCTTCTATCGCGCCTGGACAGCGCTGGAAGCGGACGCCAAGGCCGACGGCCGCGGGCTCTTTCGGCCTCGACCGCCCGACGCACACCCACCGAGTGTTCTGAATTGGGTCCCGGAGACGGGGTACATCGGCGCGGTCGCGCGCAGGACCTTGCCTTGCGTAGCCGAGTGGTCGGCCTACGATCTGCGACCCACAGCCGAGCGTCCGACAGGCTCTTCCGACGGTCGGCGGGTATAATGCGCCCCACTGATTCCCCGGAGCGCGGTTCGTTGGAGAGGATCCTATGAGTTTCGAAACCGAGATCGCGAACACACTCACGTCCGGGATCGCCGGTCTCCAGCCGATCCTCGATCGCTATGGCCTCTGGGCGCTCTTTGTCGCCTGTCTCGCCGAGGGTTTCGGCATCCCGCTTCCCGGACAGACGCTGTTGATTGCCTGCGCACTGCTGGCCGCGTCCGGAAAGCTGGATCTCACGGCAGTGATTCTCGTGGCTTGGACGGCGACCCAGCTCGGCGACATTATCGGCTACCTGATCGGGCGCTACGGGCTGCAGGGTGTGCTCAAGCGCGCCGCCAAGCAGCGCGAGCGCCTCGTGAAGGCCGAGGCGGCGTTCGCCCGTTGGGGCATCGGACTGCTGATGGTCGCGCGCTTTCTCGACGGATTACGCCAAACCAGCAACATCGCAGCCGGCGCCCTTGCAATGCCCTGGTGGCGCTTTCTCGTCGGGACCATCCTGGGCACCAGCCTCTGGGTGGGCGCCTTCGGATTCGGCGCCTATACCTTGGAGCATGACTTCCATCGGATCACGGACGTCATCGAGCCACTCCGGCCCTACGCGCTCACTTTGTCGACCCTGCTGATCGTCGGCCTGCTCCTGTTCCTGACCAGCCGGCGGCCGCTCCGTCATTGAGGCCGAGGCCCGAGCCGAGCGCGCAGATGGGCACACCGGACTATCTCGGCGGCGGCATCGTCAACCTGATGAGCAGCCTCATCCAGGCGCGTGGCGGTCGGTCAGATTCGCCGGGCCTGTGTGATCTGCCGTCGGACGCGCTCGCGCAGGCCACCAATCTCGTTCTTTTGGTCATCGACGGTCTCGGCGCCGATTGGCTCGCCGCGCGCTCGCCCGACGGGATCCTGAGCCGCGCCCGGTGCGCCACCCTGACCTCGGTCTTCCCATCGACCACGGCGGCGGCGATCCCGACCTTTCTCACCGGGGACGCCCCGCTGCAACACGGTCTGACCGGCTGGCACACCTATCTCGGCGAGCTCGGGTGCGTGATGACGGTACTGCCGGGCACGCCCCGCTTCGGCGGTGTGTCCTATCGGCAGGCCGGCATCGATCCGACGAAGCTGTTCGGCAGCATCCCGATCGCCGACCGAATCACGACCCGAAGCATCCTGGTCTCCCCGGCCCACATCGCCCGCTCGGACTTTAATCTGGCGCATCTGGGTCGCGGCGAGCTGGTGACCTTCAAAGGATTGCAGGACATGTTCCGGAGGGCCGCCCGCGTGCTGAGGGGTTGGGGTCGGCACGCACGGGAACGCAAATATCTCTATCTCTACTGGCCGAGGCTGGATGCGATCGGCCATGAGCAGGGCATGGAGAGCCGGGGGGCGCTCGCGCACCTGCGGGAGATCGAGCAGGCGATCGAGCTCTTCATGCATGAGATCGCCGGCACGGACAGTCTGGTGTTGGTCAGTGCCGATCACGGCCAGCTGGACACGCAAGCCTCGGATGTCATCGATCTCGCGGATCATCCCGAGCTCGCGGATTGCATGCTGCTGCCGCTGTGCGGCGAGCCGCGGGCGGCCTTCTGCTATGTCAAAGCCGGACGCGCAGAGGCGTTCACGCGCTATTGCCGCGACATCCTGACGGACCGGCTCGACGTGATTCCGAGCGCGCAGCTCGTGGAGGAAGGGCTGCTCGGCCTCGGGCGACGTCACCCGCGCATCATGGAGCGCGTCGGGGATTTTTGTCTGATGCCGAGAGGTCGAGGTATCGTCCGCCAGTGGCTGCCTTTCGAGCAGCCACACCGGCAGGTCGGGGTTCACGGCGGTCTCAGCGATGCGGAGCTACGTGTGCCGCTGTGTCTGCTGCGGGCCTGATCCGCGCAACCCTCACATCAGTCCGAGCTGCAGACGCGCCTCGTCGCTCATATTCGCCTGGCTCCACGGTGGATCCCAAACCAGATCGACCTGAATGAGGCCGACACCCTCGACCTTCGAGACGGCATCCTTGACCATAATCGGCATCATCCCGGCGACCGGGCAGGCCGGCGCGGTGAGGGTCATATCGATCGCGACATCGCCCGACTCGGAGATATCGACCCGGTAGATCAGACCCAGATCATAGATGTTGATCGGAATCTCGGGGTCCTGGACGCTGCGCAGGGCCTCGATAATGGGCTCGCGCAGCTCTTCGGGATCCATCCGCTCGACTGCGACATCCTGCGTGAGCATCCCGGTACTCGCGCTCTCCTCGTCATGCTCCCCGAAACCGGCGAAGCGGGCCAGTCTGTTCATGCTCGACCTCTTGACTACAATTTCCGGTTGAACCGCGTCGACGCGACGCCTCCATGAATCCGCAAGGGCGCCGGCTCGAGCGATCTCTCGAAGATCACGCCGGACGCGCTTTAGGTCAGCGGAGCGGTTTCGAGTCGGCGCCCGACCTCCTCCGAGACCGCCTCGCGCAGTGCATCCGAGTACAAGGCATCGATGATCTCCTCGGCGAACCCCAGACACAGCATGCGACGCGCGAGCGGCGCGGAAATGCCGCGCGAGCGCAGATAAAAGAGCTTCTCGGGCTCGATCTGGCCGACCGTGGTGCCGTGACTGCACTTCACGTCGTCGGCGTTGATCTCGAGCTGCGGCTTGGTGTCGACCTCGGCGTTCTCGGACAACATGAGATTCTTGTTGGACATGGCCGCGTCGGTCTTCTGCGCGTCCTTGGCCACCACGACCCGGCCGTCGAAGACCGCCCGACCCTTGCCGTAGAGAATGCCCTTGAAGGTCTCGCGGCTCGAGCACGCGGGAACGGCGTGATCCACGTCGATGTGGTAGTCCATCAACTGCCGATCGCCCGCGAGATAGAGCCCCTGCAGGTCGCATTCGGCATGCTCGCCGCTGAAGCGGGTCACCAGATCGGTGCGCGCCCAGGCGGCGCCCAGGCCGATATTGACGCCGACATAACGGCTGCCGGCGTCCTGGCTCAGATAGAGACCCGTGATATGGAAGGCGTTCGGGCTCTCGACCTGGATGCGGTCGTGCTTCAGCACGGCGTCTCGCCCGAGCGACAGCTCCAACATCGAGTTGGTGCAGTAGAGCGACTCGCCGAGACTCACATACCGCTCGATCAGGGTTGCCTGCGCACCGTCCGCGAGCGAAACCACATGGCGCGGCTGTGCGACGCGCGGCTCGTCCATCCCGACGGAGAGATGGATCAGCTCGATGGGGCGCTCGAGGATTGCACCGCGATCCATCAGAATTACCAGGCCGTCATCCAAACCCGCCGTGTTCAGGGCCGCGAAAAGCGGCTGGCTTTCGCCCGCCACGCCGTTGAGACGCTCTCGCAGGGCATCCGGATCGCTCGCAAGCAGGGCCCGCAGACCGGTGACTCGGACACCTTTCGGCAGGTCGCCGAGCAACGAAAGCGACGGGGTATAACGCCCGTTCACCATGACGACACGGTGGCTGTCCAGATCCGGGATCAGCAGCTCCTCGATATCGTCGATCTGCAATGCGGTGACGGCATCCTCGACCCGAGCGAATCCTTGCTCCAACAAGCGCTTGACACTGGTGTAGCGCCAAGCCTCCTGCTTGGTGCCCGGCACGCCTTGATCGCGTACCTGCTGGAGCGCGTTGCGCCGCTGCACCTCGAGCCAATCGAGTCCGGCGCCAACCTCGCCGTCCGCACGTGCGGCGAGCCAGGTTTCAAAGCCGGTGGGCGCCGCGCCGTTCATGCTGCCTGCCCCTGCTCGAGGACCCAGCCGTAGCCCTTCTCTTCGAGCTCGAGCGCCAGCTCCTTGCCGCCCGAGCGGATGATCCGACCCTTCGCCAGGACGTGGACACGATCCGGCTCGATGTAGTCGAGCAGACGCTGATAATGGGTCACCACGATCATGGAGCGTTCGGGACTGCGCAGGGCATTGACGCCGTCGGCAACGACGCGCAAGGCGTCGATATCCAACCCCGAGTCGGTCTCGTCGAGGATCGCGAGCTTGGGCTCGAGCAGGGCCATCTGAAAGATCTCGTTGCGCTTCTTCTCGCCCCCGGAAAAACCGGCGTTGACCGCGCGCTTCAACAGGGAGTCGTCAAGGTGCAGGATCTTGAGCTTCTCCTTGATCAAGCGCAGAAACGACACCGCATCCAGCTCGCTCTCGCCGCGCGCCTTGCGGATGCTGTTGAGTGCGGCCTTGAGAAAATAGGTGTTGTTCACGCCCGGCAGCTCGACCGGGTACTGAAACGCGAGGAAGACGCCCAGATGCGCGCGCTCCTCGGGCTCCAGCTCAAGGAGATTGCGTCCCTCGAAGGTGACCGAGCCGGCCGTGACCTCGTAACCCTCGCGTCCGGACAGGACGTGCGAGAAGGTACTCTTGCCCGAGCCGTTCGGACCCATGATGGCGTGGATCTCACCGGGACCGACCTCCAGATCCAGCCCTTTGAGGATCTCGTTCTCACCGACGTTGGCCCGAAGGCCCTTCACAGACAGCATCATCAATCTCCTGATCGATCGCGTCCGGCGTGACATGCGCAATCCATTGATTGGATCGAGCCGAGAGCCGGCCAATAAACGTCTGAGCTGACGCGATCGATATGATTAATCTCGTTTTAACGACTTGTACCGTGTCGCGCGAACGGCGTTGTCAACCGACCGCGCCTTCAAGGCTGATGCTCAAGAGCTTCTGGGCCTCGACCGCGAACTCCATCGGCAGCTCGTTGAAGACCTCTTTGCAGAAGCCGTTGACGATCATCGAGACGGCGTCTTCCTCCGTGAGTCCGCGCGAGCGGCAATAGAAGAGCTGGTCGTCGCTGATCTTCGAGGTGGTCGCCTCGTGCTCCAGATTGGCGCTCGGGTGCTTGACCTCGATGTAGGGGAAGGTATTGGCGCTGCATCGATCGCCGATCAGAAGAGAGTCGCACTGGGTATGGTTGCGCGCACCCTCCGCACGCTGGCTGATCCGCACCAGGCCGCGATAGGTCTGCTGGCCCTCGCCGGCGGAGATCCCTTTGGAAACAATCGTCGAGCGGGTGTTGCGCCCGAGATGGATCATCTTGGTCCCGGTATCGGCCTGCTGGCGACCCTTGGTGACGGCGACCGAGTAGAACTCGCCGACCGAATCGTCGCCGCGCAGGATGCAGCTGGGGTACTTCCAGGTGATCGCGGAGCCGGTCTCGACCTGGGTCCAGGAGATCTTGGAGCGCGCACCGCGACAGTCGCCGCGCTTTGTTACGAAGTTGTAGATGCCGCCGCGGCCTTGGGCGTCGCCGGGATACCAATTCTGGACGGTCGAGTATTTGATCTCGGCATCGTCCATGGCGATCAGCTCGACGACCGCGGCGTGGAGCTGGTTCTCGTCGCGCTGGGGCGCCGTGCAGCCTTCGAGATAGCTGACATAGCTGCCGGCCTCGGCGATGATCAGTGTTCGCTCGAACTGGCCGGTGTTGCGCGCGTTGATTCGGAAGTAGGTGCTCAGCTCCATCGGACAACGCACGCCCTTCGGGACATAGACGAAGGTGCCGTCGCTGAAGACCGCGGCGTTGAGGCCGGCATAATAGTTATCGGTATGCGGAACCACCGAGCCCAGATACTGTTTGATCAACTCCGGGTGGTCGTGAACGGCCTCGGAGATGGAGCAGAAGATGACGCCCGCGTCCGCCAGCACGGCGCGGAACGTCGTGGCCACCGAGACGCTGTCGAAGACGGCATCCACGGCGATCCCGGCGAGCGCCTTTTGCTCCTCGATCGGAATGCCGAGCTTCTCGTAGGTTTCGAGCAAGGCCGGATCGATCTCGTCGAGACTCTTGGGCATGTCTTCCGGGCGCTTCGGGGCCGAGAAATACGAGATCGACTGAAAATCAATCGGCGGGTAGTGCACGGAGGCCCAGTGCGGCGTGGGCATGGTCAGCCAGTGCCGATAGGCCTTGAGCCGCCACTCGGTCATGAACTCGGGCTCGCCCTTGCGGGCGGAGATGGCACGCACCACCCCTTCGTCCAGACCGGGCGGCAGGGTATCGGACTCGATCTCGGTCACGAAACCGTGCTCATACTCCGACCTGACGATATCGTCGACAGCTTGGGTTGAGGTCATCTCTCCTGGCTCCGTTTTCTTGAGCGTTTTACTGGGTATTTACTATACGCCCTTCTCGACGGGTTTCAACATCCCGCGGGAGATCCGGAACGGAAAGTATCGGTTCGGCTCGATCGGCGTCCTTTGTCATGTCCGAGCGCCGCATCAAGGTTTCAAGGGGTTTCGTTCGGCGTGTCGGATTATGACTGGATTATATTCGAATTTTCGCGAGGCATTCAGCATGGACTTGTTAATGCGAACCGTTCCCATTATTCTACCCGCATGAAACACACCCACAACGACCGCAAATAACGACGTTCGCCCCCGAGGAGACAAGACCGCATGAAATCATCGCTATCGCTCGTCGCAGCAGCTGCCGCAGTCCTCCTAAGCACCGCGCCGACCTTCGCGTCGGCCGCCGAGGAGGTCAACCTCTACTCCGCGCGCAAGGAAGAGCTGATCAAGCCCCTGCTCGATCGTTTCACCGAGCAGACCGGCATCAAGGTCAACATGGTCACGGACAAGGCCGAGACCCTGCTCAAACGCTTGGAGAGCGAGGGGATCAACTCGCCGGCCGACCTGCTGGTGACGGTCGACGCCGGCAACCTCTATCGTGCCAAGGAGGCCGGGGTGACTCTGCCGATCGAGAGCCAGGTGCTGATCGAGGCGATCCCGGAGGCCTACCGCGACCCGGACGGTCATTGGTTCGGTCTGTCCCTGCGTGCACGCCCGATCCTGTATGTCGAGGGCAAGGTCGACCCCGCCAGCCTCTCGACCTACGAGGCGCTGGCCGACCCGGCGTGGAAGGGGCGCATCTGCATCCGCTCCTCGGACAACATCTACAATCAGTCGATGGTCGCCTCCATGATCGCCGCCGACGGCGTCGACGCCACGGAGACCTGGGCGAAGGGTCTCGTCGCCAACATGGCGCGTCCACCCAAAGGCGGTGATCGGGATCAGATCGCCGCAGCGGCAGCCGGCCAATGCGACCTCGCCATCGCCAACACCTATTACCTTGCGGGCATGCTGACCTCGGGCGATCCGAGTCAAGTCGAGGCCGCGCAGGTCATGCGTGTCTTCTGGCCGAACCAGGACGGTCGCGGCGCCCACGTAAACGTGAGCGGGATCTCCATGACCCACTCGGCGAAGAACAAGGAGGCCGCTGTCAAGCTTGCGGAGTTCCTGGTCAGTCCCGAGTCTCAGGCCTGGTATGCCGAGGTCAACGGCGAGTATCCGGTCCTCCCCGGCGCCCAAGTCAGCGAGCTCCTGCAATCCTGGGGCACATTCAAGGCCGATGACCTCCAGCTCTCGAAGCTCGGCGAGCTCGGGCCCGAAGCCGTGCGCCTGATGGACCGCGCAGGCTGGAAATAGACGCGCGGCATCTCCAAAAGCGATAATGGGTCCTGCGAGGGCCCCATTATCGCCGGTCCTCGATCACCAAAAGGCGTCCGGTTTGATGAGGCGATCGTGACTAAGAATGAGCGCCGAGGGCTGTGGTCGGCGAGCATCGTCGCGATCGCGCTCCTCACCGGTCTGCCGGTGTTGGTCATCGTCGGCTTCGTGCTCGTCCCCGCGGGCGGTGCCTGGCAGCATCTGGCGGACACGGTTCTGGCCGACTATATCGCCAACACCCTGCTGCTCATGCTCGGCGTGGCCGTCGGCACCCTGATCGGCGGCGTCGGCACGGCCTGGCTCACCAGCATGTGCCGGTTTCCCGGACGCGGCCTGTTCGAGTGGGCGCTGATCCTGCCGATGGCGATGCCGGCCTACATCATCGCCTACACCTACACCGGCATGCTCGATTTTGCCGGGCCGGTTCAGAGCACGCTTCGGGACTGGACCGGCTGGCGTTTCGGAGACTATTGGTTTCCCGAGATCCGCTCGCTCGAAGGGGCCGCCGCGATGCTTGCGCTGGTCCTTTATCCTTACGTCTACCTGCTCAGCCGTGCCGCTTTTCTCGGACAGTCGCTGTGTGTGCTGGATGTCAGCCGCACGCTCGGCAATGGCCCCTGGCGCACCTTCTTCGCGGTGGCGTTGCCGCTGGCGCGTCCGGCCATTGTCGCCGGCTTGACCTTGGCCCTGATGGAAACCCTGGCCGACTACGGCACGGTGCAGTATTTCGGCGTTCAGACCTTCACGACCGGGATCTTCCGAACCTGGTTCGGCCTGAACAACGCCGCGGCCGCAGCCCAACTCTCGGCGATGCTGCTCGGCTTCGTGCTGGTGCTGATTGCCCTGGAGCGCACCTCGCGCAGTCAGGCCCGCTACCACGATACCGGCCGGCGGCATCAGTCGATCCGCCGCTATCGCCTGACCGGCACGCGCGCGGTGCTCGCCGTCGCCTTTTGTCTTGTTCCGCTGATGTTCGGCTTCCTGATCCCGGCCGGACAGCTCGCGATCTGGGCGCTGACGATCGCCGACGAGGCTTACGACGCCGCCTTTTGGCGCCTGGTTTGGAACAGCCTCGAGCTTGCCAGCGCAGCCGCCTTGATCGCCTTGCTGCTGGCCCTGCTGCTGGGCTACGGCAAACGGCTGCACCCGACGCGTGCGGTGATCGGCGCCGTCAAGGTGGCCGGTCTCGGCTATGCCGTACCCGGGACCGTCATCGCCATCGGCGTCATCATCCCCTTCGCCTGGTTCGACAATACCCTGGACGCCTGGATGCGAAGGACCTTCGATGTCTCGACCGGCCTGTTGCTGAGCGGGACCCTGGCGGCCCTGATCTTCGCCTACCTGACGCGCTTTCTGGCCGTTGCGCTCCAGACGGTCGAGGCCGGACTCGCGCGGATTCGCCCCTCGATGGACGAGGCCGGCCGCGCCATGGGCTATCGACCCGCAGAGGTCCTGCGGCGCATCCACATCCCGATGCTCACGGGCAGCCTGCTGACCGCGGTGCTGCTGGTCTTCGTCGATGTGCTCAAGGAGCTCCCGGCGACCCTCATCCTGCGCCCGTTCAACTTCAACACGCTCGCCGTTCGCGCTTACGAGCTGGCCTCCGACGAGCGCTTGGCCGACACCGCGCCTGCCGCGCTCACCATCGTGCTCGCCGGCCTGCTTCCGGTTATCCTGCTCAGCCGATCCATCACCAAATCCCGCAATGCCGACACAGCTTGAGGTCAGAGACGTCAGCGTCGCCTATGGCGACACCACCGTCGTACGCGACGTGTCGTTCGTGCTCGCGAAAGGCGTCATCGGATGTCTGCTCGGGCCGAGCGGCTGCGGCAAGACGACCCTGCTGCGTGCCATCGCCGGATTCGAGCCGGTCAGCCGCGGCGAGATCCTGCTGCATCGGCGGTGCGTCTCGGCGCCCGGCGACACCCTCCCCCCCGAGCGACGCCGAGTCGGCATGGTCTTCCAGGATTTCGCCTTGTTTCCGCATTTGACGGTCGCACGCAACGTCGGATTCGGACTCCGCGCGCTCGGGCGCGTCGAGCGTGCGCGGCGCGTGAACGAGCTGCTGGATCTGGTCGGTCTGCGCGACGCGGCATCCCGGTATCCGCACGAGCTCTCCGGAGGCATGCAACAGCGTGTCGCGCTCGCCCGCGCCATGGCCCCGCGTCCGGAGATCCTCCTGCTCGACGAGCCCTTCTCCAGCATGGACGCGGAGCTGCGCGAGCAGCTGGCGCGCGAGGTACGGGATCTGCTCAGGCGCGAGGGCGTGACGGCGATCCTGGTCACCCATGACCAGCTCGAGGCCTTCGCCATGGCCGATCAGATCGGCGTCATCGCGAACGGCAGGATTCGACAATGGGGTACGGGATTCGGTCTCTACCACGAGCCGGCGGATCGGTTCGTCGCCGACTTTATCGGCCAAGGCGTGCTGCTGCCGGCCGTGGTGGTGGACGAAACCCGCGTCAAGACCGAGCTGGGACGAGTCGCCGGGAGCAAACCCCATGGTCTCGCACCCGGGTCAACGGCGGAGGTCTTGATCCGACCGGACGATATGCTTTACGACGAGACCAGCCCGCGACGCGCGGTCGTGGTCGAGCGCGCGTTTCGCGGTGCCGAGTATCTGTATCAGCTCAGGCTTGCGAGCGGAACCGAGGTTCTTTGCCTCGTCCCGAGCCATCACCAGCACTCCGTCGGCGACGAGATCGGGATCCGCCTGGAGGCCGACCACCTGGTGGTTTTTCCCTGTTCGGCTGCGGACCGGAACGCGCCGGAGGGCCCGGTGATTCCGAACCCTCCGGCCCGCCCCTGACCGGACATGGCGTCCGGTCGCGGCGATGCGAGGCGTGTCGCGGTCAGCCGCTGCGGCCGGTCTTCTTCGCCTTCTTCTCCGCCCGCTTCTCCTTCATGTTCTTCAACGGCTGTTTCTTGGCTTCCTTCTTTTTGTCTTCGCCTTTGCTCATCTGCGTCTCTCCGGGGCATGTCGTTGGTCGATCGAATAGTTTGGTCGGATGCGCCCGATCCAACCCCAAGGTCTGCCCGATGATCGATCTCGGTCAATCCTCGTATCGGCAGGAGGTTATCATGCCACAAGCCCCCCGCAAGACCAGTCCTGCGGACATCGAGATCCCGGCGACGATGCGCACACTCATCGCCGTCTATCTGGCTGCATCGGTCACCGCGATCGCCCTTCTTCTGTTCGGCGGCGATCCCGCGTCCGGCATCTTTCTCGTCCTCTTTGCGCTACCATGGAGCCTGTTCGTGAGCCAGGTCACCGGTCTGTTGGGCTTCGAATCCGCGGCACTCAACCTCGCCTTGCTCGCAATCGGCGTCGGCATCAATGCCGCACTGCTTTATCTACTCGGGCGCCGGCTTCACAAACGACACTCGCCCTCCCGACCAACTTGAGAGCTTCGATGGCACCCTCGATCCTTTCCGCGCGCACCCCGTATCTTCTGATCGGCGTTCTGGCGATCCTGGCCTCCAGCGGATGCGCCAATCGCTTCCAAGAGCGGCAACTGCTTCCGCCCACCGACCCGCAGGCGCAGGCATGTCTGGCGAGCTGCGAGCTGAGCAAAACCCAGTGCGAGGGGCGTCAGCGCGCGCGCGAAACCGAATGCCAGGCGCAGTATGCGCAGCGGACCGCGGATCTCGATGCCTGTCTCGCCACACCGGGATCGCTCTGCCTGCGGCCCGACTCCTGCCTCGGCGCCGACATGAGCATCTGCACCATCGAGTACGAAGAATGCGTCGTCGGTTGCGGCGGCAGGGTCGAAACACACTTCTCGCTCACCGGCGCACCCTCGACCTGACCGCTTTCGGCTGCACATCGAAACGGAGGCGGCATGTCGCGACGCGCCCATGCACTCGGGTGCCCGACAAACTGCCCGCCCCTCTTCGCTCGATCCGCGCAATGCATGGCGGCTCGTGTGTGCCGAGTGTCTTGTGCGGACCAAGCCTTTTACGGCGCAACTTTTGCTTAGGTAAGCCGATTCACCCAAACACGCAACGAGGATAGACCATGAACGACACCAATGTGACCTGGCACGAACATCAGGTCTCCCGTTTGGATCGCGAAGCGATGAAGGGACACAAGGGCTGCGTGATCTGGTTTACCGGACTGAGCGGCTCGGGAAAGAGTACCGTCGCCAACACGCTGGACCATCGGCTCCACCAACAGGGGATCCATAGTGCAGTGCTGGACGGCGACAATGTCCGTCATGCCCTCAACGCCGGTCCCGGAATGCTCCGCGAGGCGCACGGCGAGGAGTTCGCACAGCGTTTCGGCCTCGGATTCTCCGCGATCGATCGCGAAGAGAACATCCGACGCATCGGCGCCGTCGCGCATCTCTTCGCGCAAGCCGGCATCATCGCCCTGACAGCCTTCATCAGCCCCTACCGGGCGGATCGCGAGCGGGTCCGCCGCGCCATGCCGGAAGGAGATTTCATCGAGGTCTTCGTCGACACGCCGATCGAGATCTGCGAGACGCGAGATCCCAAGGGACTTTACAAGAAGGCGCGCGCCGGGGAGATCAAGGGCTTCACCGGCATCGACGATCCGTACGAGGCCCCGACCGCGCCGGAGCTGACGCTCCATGCCGGCCGAAATCCGCCGGATGTCCTGGCCGACGAGGTGATCGCCTACCTGCGCACGAGCGGGATCATCTTGCCGAGGCCCTGAAACCGCGACCGCCCGACCCCGCTTTTCGGCGCGCGGCGATCAGCCTTTCTCCAATAGACTCCGGAGATCGATGATCGCCGCATTCGCGCGCGAGATATAGGACGCCATCACGAGGGAGTGATTGCCGATCGGACCGAACCCGGTGCCGTTGAGGATCATGGGACTCCAGATCGGATTCTGGGTGTTCTCCAACTCCCGGATGATCTGCTTGAGCGAGACCAAGGCATTCTTGTCCGTCAGAACCGGCTCGAAATCGATCGACAGGGCTTGCAGGGTGTGCAGCAAGGCCCAGGTGTAGCCGCGCGCCTCGAAGAAGACGTCGTCGATCTCCAGCCAGGGGGTCTTGTTCTCGCTTTCCCCGGCGGACGGGCGTGCCTGTCGAGCACTGGGATCGCCCGCGAGCGCGAGATCCAGCTGAGCCTGCCCGACGGCATAGGAAAGGCGTTGTGCCAAGCTGCCCAGCCGCTTTTCGACGACCGCAAGATAGGACCTCAGGTTGTCGGAGCGCGCAAAGAATTGCCCGTCCGAGGTCTTGTCGTCGCGGAGACGCGCAAAATACCGGTCCATGGCCTGGATGCCGGTGCGATATTCGGACTCGGTCGAGGGTAGGATCCACGACTCGGAATCGTAGCTGAACTGGGGCTCGGCCACCTGCAGATCCTTGTCCTCGATCGATTGGGTCTGGGAGCGGGAGAACTCGTTGCGCATCGCCCGGGACAGATCGCGCAGCTCGGTGAGTGCGCCGAACTCCCAATTCGGGATATTGTCGAGGAAGACGCCCGGCGGGGTCATATCGTTGCTCAGATAGCCGCCGGGTTTGTTCAAGAGGGTTTCGGCGATCCCGATGGCGGCGGCGGTAGTGTAGGTGCCGGTCACGAGTCGGGTGGAATCGGCACCGCCGTCGCTGCCGGCCAAGGCTGCTGCCTTTTCGCGGACGTCGAAGGTCGCCGGCGAGCGCGACCAGAAGATCGCGAGAATCGTGATCACCAACAGATAGGTGACGACGAACAATCCCGCGGTCCACCAAAGACCCTTCTCACGCCAGGTCCGTGGATCGTACAGCTTGACGACGTGGGTGACGGTCTTGGACAGGATCGGCTTTTCCATCACGTTCTCCGTGTTCTCGGGACTTGTGCGTTCCAGAATCCGCGAGGGGCGTCCGAAGACT
>NZ_LN848257.1:999614-1008245 GCF_001499735.1 Thiocapsa sp. KS1
GCCTGCGGATGAGGCGTTTCGACGGACGCCGCGGGCGCCGGGATCACCTCGACCGCAGGTGCTTCCGCCACCGGCTCGGGTGCCGGCGCAGGTGCCGGCGCAGACGGCAAAGGAGCGAGGTGAGCCATGCCGTGCGCCTTCGCAGGAGCTGCCACGGGCGCCGGCTCGGATGCAGGCGCCGGCGGAGCATCGCTTGCGGCAGGTGCAGCAGCGGCGGCCACCGGCGCCGGAGGCGCGGTCAAGCTCAGGGTACCGATCGGGGCGAGATTGGCGGCGACCTGGATCGGATCGAGCGGGCCTGGTTCCGCGAAAGGGTCGGCAAGCGTGACGTACAGTGTTCCGACAACAGTCACGACGGCCACGGTCCAGACGGACGTCTTACCGATATCGATAGTCGCCAGTTTTGCTCGCGCTTGTGTGAGCGTGGCCACGACCTCTTTCATCAGGTGGATCCTCTTATGGGACGGTTAAAAACGGTGATGATCATAAAACCTGCTTAGGCTGCCTGAATAGGCGCGCAGGTTCAAGGGAGAACCACATCCGCGCCGCGATCCGATGCCGGTCCGGGATGTCGTCCCGGAAGGCCCGAGCGATACGCGCTCGGCCGCGAGCATGGCTCATCGTCGGACGCGACGGCGCTTGTCCCTGGTCGATCCTCGGAACGCAACACATGGCTCGACTGCCCCGGGCCGGGCGCCGCGGATATACTGCCGCGGTTATCGCCCGCCCGGCAGGACAAGGGCAGCAGGTCCAGCGCCGGGCCCCTCGAGCGGGGACCCGGTCTCCCGCTCAAACTACTCGACAAGGCTGCGTCCACCCGTGATCGCTATGGCAACCAACCCTCTCTCCGGTGCCGGATATCTGCTTCAGGGCGTCCGGCTGATCACCCGACCCGGGCTGCGGCGTTTCGTCGTGATCCCGCTTGCGATCAACGTCCTGATCTTTTCGGCCGCCATCTACGCGGGTTTGCATCTGTTCGAGGGCCTTGTCGCGTCCTTGGAATCGCGCCTTCCGGCGTGGCTCGGCTGGCTGGACTGGATCCTCTGGCCACTCTTCGTCTTGGTCATGCTCGTTGTCGTCTTCAACGGCTTCGCGCTGGTGGCCAACTTGATTGCATCGCCCTTCAACGGACTCTTGGCCGAGAAGGTCGAGCGGATGCTTACCGGACGTCCGCTCGACCAGGGAAGCACACTCGCGAGCGTCATGCGCGAGATCGTCCCGACCCTCGTCGACGAGATCCGAAAATTACTCTACGCCGTTGTTCTCGCAGTTCCTTTCCTGCTTCTGCTGTTCGTGCCCTTGATTGGTCAGGCGCTGTGGTTCCTCTACGTTGCCTGGATTCTGGCGGTTCAGTACACGGATTATCCGATGGGAAACCACGGAATGAAGTTTCGCGAGATGCGCCGCCGTCTCGGTCGGCAGCGCGGGATGAGCCTCGGCTTCGGTGGCTCGGCGGCCGTGCTGAGCATGGTCCCCCTGATCAATTTCATCCTCATGCCGAGCGCCGTCGCCGGCGCCACCGCCATGTGGGTTCGCGAGCTCAAGGGATCCACCAGCTACCAGGGCGCCACCCAGTCGCGCGTGGCGACGCGCTGCGTCCTGCTGGTGATCGATCATCTTTCAGGCCGCATCGGCGGCGAGGTCATCGCAGGACCTCATGCGGGTCTGCCGCTCGATCAGGTCCCGACGGATGATCTCGTCGAGCTGCTCGGGAGCTGCTACGCGAGCGATCCCGAATCGGCCGAGGCGCTGGAGGTCTATCTGGATCGCGAGCGCGGACACAAGACGACGGAGGCACCGCGCCGCCAACGCAACGAAACCTCCGGCGCACCGGTGGAGCGCATGCATCCGGAGGAGGCACGCGCCATCCTCGGTATCGGCCCAGACGCCGGCCCTCAAGAGGTGCGCGGCGCACATCGTCGACTCATTCAACGCCTGCATCCCGACCGCGGCGGCTCGGATTATCTGGCTGCCAAGATCAACGAGGCAAAGCAGATCCTGCTCGGCTGACCGAGAAAGATCGAAAGACCGGCGACCAAGACGGCGATGGACCGGGTGCCTATAATCGCCCGATACATTCGGATGCGCGATAACCCAGGCACGCTTCCGGGGGATCGCTTCCGGAGTCCCGGGGATGCGCAGATCGCATGCGGCAGGTCTACTCCAACCCCATCGTCACGGAACGTCCCGTCGAATCCATCGTCCTGCGGTTTCGTTCTGTCTGCCGTATCTCGCATCGCGTCGTCCGCCGTCGGGCAGCCAGCGCCGTTTCCACAGCAAGAGGCTCAGATCGCCAATGTTCGTTCGTATCCTGCTTGTGTTGTTGGTGCTGGCCGCAGTCATCGGTGCCCTCGCCTACGTCAAATACAGCCAGATCCAGTCCGAGATCGCCATGTTCTCGCAGCCCATGCCGGCGCCGACGGTGAACGCCGTGACGGTCGCCGCGACGGCCTGGGAGCCGACCCTGGAAGCGGTCGGTAGCCTTCAGGCGATCCAGGGCGTCGAGGTCAACAACGAGGTGGCCGGACAGGTCACCGCAATCGAGTTCGAATCCGGCGCCATGGTCAAGACCGGCGACATCCTGGTCCGGCTCGCCGACGAGGTCGACCGAGCGGACCTGGAGGGATTGCAGGCCGCGGAGCGCTTGGCGCAGATCAAGGTCGAGCGCAACCGCTCGCTGCTCAAGGGACGGGCGGTCGCCCAAGGCGACTTCGACGAGATCAGTGCGCAGCTCGATCAGGCCAGCGCGCAGGTCAAGGCCAAGCAGGCGACGATCGAGAAGAAGACCATCCGCGCGCCGTTCGACGGCCAACTCGGCATCCGTCGGATCGACCTCGGGCAGTTCCTCGCCGAAGGCTCGCCGATCGTCCCGCTCCAGACCCTGGACCCCATTTATGTCGACTACGCGCTCCCCGAGCGGCACCTGGGGCTTCTGAAGGTCGGACAACAGGTGCAGGTGCGCGTCTCCGCGCATCCGGACCGGACCTTCGACGGGGTCATCCAGGTCATCAGCCCAGGGATCGACCGAGGCACGCGCAACGTCCGTGTCCGCGCGGGCCTGAGCAATCCGGATCTGGCCCTTCGCCCCGGCATGTTCGCCCGGGTGGCGACCCTGTTGCCGCGCGAAGACGCTGTTCTGACCATTCCGCGCGAGGCCATCGCCTTCAACACCTACGGGGACGCGGTCTTCGTCATCCGCGAGGAGGACGGCAAGACGCTTGTCGAGCGCCGCCAGGTGCGTACCGGTGCAGTGCGCGGGGACGAGATCGCGGTGCTCGAGGGACTTTCCGCGGGCGAGCGCGTCGTGTCCTCCGGCCAGGTGAAGCTCGGCAACGCGCAGGAGGTCCGGATCGTCGATGCGCAGCAGGAGGCGTCGGCGGCGGACGCCTCCGAGCGCGCGCCCGAACCTGACTCCGAGGACGCGGCAAAATGAAGTTCACCGACATCTTCATCCACCGCCCGGTCCTGGCCACCGTCGTCAGCCTGCTGATCTTCATTCTCGGCATCCGCGCCTTCATGGACCTGGAGATCCGCCAGTACCCCGAGACCCAGAACACCGTGGTGACCATCACCACGGCCTACCCGGGCGCCAGCAGCGATCTGGTCCAGGGTTTCATCACGACCCCGCTGCAACAGGCGATCGCCGAAGCCAACGGGATCGAGTATCTGGTCGGCACCAGCACGGCCGGGCTGTCGGTCATCGAGGCGAACATGCGCCTCAACTACGACCCCAACGCGGCCGTCGCCGAGATCCAGGCCAAGGTCGCGAGCCGCCTGAACGTCCTCCCCGAGGCCGCACAGAACCCGGTCATCGACTCCACGACCGGCGACTCCACGGCACTCATGTACCTCGCCTTCTATAGCGAGGAGATGACGCTGCCTCAGATCACGGACTACCTGATCCGCGTCGTGCAGCCCCAGCTCCAGGCCCTTGAAGGCATTGCCAAGGCCGAGATCTTCGGTGATCAGACCTT
Organism: Thiocapsa sp. KS1; assembly: GCF_001499735.1. Classification (GTDB taxonomy): domain Bacteria; phylum Pseudomonadota; class Gammaproteobacteria; order Chromatiales; family Chromatiaceae; genus Thiocapsa. The sequence goes on from NZ_LN848257.1 coordinate 1,003,589, forward strand.
TGCGATGCGGATCTGGCTCGACCCCGCACGCATGGCCTCGCTGGGCGTGAGCGGCGACGAGGTCGCCCGCGTGCTCGCCGAGAACAACTATCTTGCCGGCATCGGGCGGCTGCGCGGCGAGCAGGTCCAGATCGATCTGTCGGCGACCACGGATGTCAGCCGGGTGGAGGATTTCCAACGCCTGGTCGTACGCACTCAAGACGACACCCTGATCCGTCTCGACGACATCGCCGAGGTCGAGATGGGTGCCAAGACCTATGACTCTGCGACGCTCTACAAGGGCATCCCGGCCATCTTCATCGGCATCGAGCCCGCGCCGGGCTCCAATCCGCTGGAGGTCGCGGGCCGGGTACAGGAGCTGATGCCCGAGCTCGAGACCCAGTTTCCGGAAGGGCTCAAGGCGTTCGTGCCCTACGACGCCAGCGAGTTCATCGAGGAATCCATCAAGGAGGTCTTCAAGACGCTTGCCGAGGCGGTGCTGATCGTGCTGCTCGTCATCTTCCTGTCGCTCGGGTCGATCCGTGCGGCCTTGGTGCCGTCGGTCGCCGTACCCCTGTCGATCGTCGGCGCCGGCTTCCTCATGCTCCTCTTCGGTTTCTCGATCAACCTCTTGACCTTGCTCGCGATGGTCCTGGCCATCGGTCTGGTGGTCGACGACGCCATCATCGTCGTCGAGAACGTTCACCGCCATCTGGAGATGGGTAAGAGCGGCACGCAGGCGGCGATCGACGGGGCGCGCGAGCTGGCCATGCCCATCATCGCCATGACCCTGACGCTGGCGGCCGTCTATGCGCCGATCGGCTTCATGGGCGGGCTGGTCGGATCGCTCTTCACCGAGTTCGCCTTCACCCTCGCCGGGGCCGTCGTGGTCTCGGGCATCGTCGCCCTGACCCTCTCCCCGATGCTGGCCGGGCAGGTGCTGCGTGCCGGCAGCGATCAGAGCCGCTTCGAGCGCGGCGTCGAGCACGTCTTCACCGAGCTCGCAGAGGGTTATCGGCGTTTGCTGCACGGCTGGCTCAGGTATCCGGGCGTCACGCTCCTGGTCGCCGTCGTCATCCTGGCCGCCATCTACGGCATGTACAGCATGACCAAGAAGGAGCTGGCACCGACCGAGGACCAGAGCATCCTCTTCTTCATGGGCACCACGCCCCAGACCGCAACCGTCGACCTGAACCTGCGCTACATCGAGGAGATGCTGCCCATCTTCGAGTCCTTTCCCGAGTACGAGGAGAGCTTCATCATCGCCGGGATGGGCGGCGACCAGAGCATGACCTTCGGCGGCTTCAAGATGTTCCCGCCCTCGGAGCGCGAGCGCGGCCAGATGGAGATTCAACCGCAGCTCCAGGGCATGCTCGGCGAGATCACCGGCATGCAGACGGTCGTCTTCCCTCGGCCGAGTCTGCCGACACCCGGCAACGGCATTCCGGTCGAGTTCGTCGTGCTGTCGGATCGCCCCGTCGCCGAGCTCGACGGACTCGCCGACCAGCTGCTCGGCAAGGCGATGGCGAGCGGCAACTTCATGTTCCTGAGCAAGGACATCAAATACGAGCGGCCGCGAACCGTGCTGGAGGTCGATCGCGATCTGGCCGGCGATCTGGGGATCAGCATGGCCGATCTCGGACGCAGCCTCTCGGTGATGCTCAACGAAGACTATGTGAACTGGTTCAGCCTCGAAGGTCGCAGCTATCAGGTGATTCCTCAGGTCGCACAGCGTTTCCGAAACGATATCGGTCAGTTGCAGGATTTTTATGTTCGCAACGCCACGGGCGATCTGATCCCGCTGTCGGCCCTGGTCGAGATCCGCGATCAGGTCGAGCCCTCCAAACGCGTCCAATTCCAACAGCTCAACGCCATCACGCTCTCCGGGGTCATGACGCCCGGCGTGCCCTTGGGCGCCGCCCTCGCCTACCTGGAGCAGGAGGCCTCCGCACTCTTCCCGCGCGGCGTGCGCTGGGACTACAAGGGCGAGTCGCGCCAGTTCAAGACCGAAGGTGCCGCACTGGAGGTCACCTTCTTCCTCTCGCTCCTGATCATCTATCTGGTGCTGGCCGCCCAGTTCGAGAGCTGGCGCGACCCCTTCGTCATCCTCATGTCCGTTCCGCTCACCATCGCCGGCGCCCTCGCCTTCCTCTTTCTCGGATTCGCGAGCGTCAACATCTACACCCAGGTCGGACTCATCACACTCATCGGCCTGATCGCCAAGAACGGGATCCTGATCGTCGAGTTCTCCAACCAGCTGCGCGAGCGCGAGGGACTCTCCAAACGCGATGCGGTCGAGCAAGCCTCGGCGATTCGGCTGCGGCCCATCCTGATGACGACGGTTTCCATGCTGGTCGCCATGATCCCGCTCCTCATCGCCACAGGTCCTGGCGCCGTCAGCCGCTTCGACATCGGCCTGGTGATCATCACCGGACTGGGGATCGGCACGCTCTTCACGCTCTTCGTGGTGCCGGCTTTCTATATGCTCCTCTCGCCGGATCGGCATCGGACCATCGGCGTCGTCCGTCCGGAGATCGATACGGCCTAGTCCCGGTCGGAGAGATTGCGTTGTTGCCCAAGCCCTTGATGCACATGCTCAAACGGCAAGCGCAACCGATGCGGCGAGGCCACTGCATCCGCTCCTCGAGACTCGACCGACAGGACACGCAAGTTGCCCGACCAGGCATGGCATCACACCTGCAGTCGCCGGTCCCGGATCACCGCTTACCGCCAAAGCCTCCGATCGCCCGCGCGGCCTCGGCATCACCGCCAGCCGCGGCCTTGCGCAGCCATCCAAGCCCCGCCTCGTGCGTCGGCCCGGAGGGCTCGTGCTCGGCCATGAGCTGGCCGAGGCGGCGCTGGACCTCGATGTCGCCGGCTTCGGCGGCGTCGCTGTAGTAGACGATCGCGTAGGGGATGTCGGGGGCAGCGATGCAGGTTCCTGGGCGATGGGTGAGGGGATCGTAGCGACGCGCGAGGCGGGCCGCGAAGCTGGGGTCGGCGTTGGCGGCTTCGCTGTAGAGGGCATAGGCGGCGGGGCAATCGCCGGCTTGCTCGAGCTGCTCGGCGCGCTCGAAGATGGCCGCGGGGGTCGGTCCGTCGGCGAGGAATCGGCTCGCCAGCGCGATGCCGGTGAGGGCGGGATCAGGGTCCGACGGGGGAGGCGTTTCGCCCGATGGTTCGGATTCCGGCTCGTCCACGCGGGCTGGCGGGAGGTCCGAGGTCGGCTCGCTGACCACGGGCGCATCCGGATCCGACGACGGCGTCTCGCCGAGCCAACCGAGCCACCAGGCACCGAGACCCGCGCCGGCCAAGAGCAGGATGGCGACGAGTGCGAGCCAGGGCCAGCGTGCCGCGGGGCGCGGGGTTGGTCGGGGATCCGCATGACCATCGAGGTCGAGCGAGAAGTCGTCGGCCTCGGAGTGCGTATCGGCATCCTGCGTGGGCTCGGGTCCGGGTTTGCGGACGCCGATGGTCTCCTCCAACGGATCTCTGGATGCCGAGCGCGGTGCGGCGGCGCCGGATCCGATCAATTCGCCGCGGATCCTAAGGGTGCCGGCATCCTCGACACCGTCGAGCCTGGCAACCACGCGCAACGGTGCGCCGCCGACGCCGACGATGCTGTCCACCAGGTCGGCGCCCAGGGTGAGCCTGAGGCCGTCGGTTAGAGGCTCGGCGGTGAAGATCGGGTGCCAGTGCGGTGTAACCTGCCACTGGCGATCGAGCCCCAGGTAGCGCCCGTCGTTGCGTTGCAGGGCGAGCGAGACCGTCTCCGGGCTCGGCCGGGCGCCTCCGATCAGCAGCCGGGCGGAGCCCGGACCGGCCGGGTGGAGATCGATCTTCAGGGCCATCGGGGTCTACCTGTGGTCTTTAGGGTTTGGATGCGTTGACGGGATCCTGTGGTCGTCGAGTGTATCGGCGGCCGGAGATGACGGGTAGGTCGAACCGGGTGCGCTTGGTGCGGCGTTTAGTCTCGAAAAGAGCGGTTCTTGCGTGACGGCGATTTCCGGGAATTTCCGCGTATGTAGGTTGTGCTGACGATAGGAAGCACAACGTCCGCCGACGGTTGGTCGTGCCTCGCACGGCTCGGCACAACCTACGGCCTTTGGGGGTCGGGTGCCTTGCCGGCGACCCGATCGAGGATTTGGCCCAGCCGGGCGTTTTGCTCCGGCGAGATGTCGCGCCCGGCGGCGTGGCCGGCGTTGGCGATGGCGAGTGCGCGAAACGCTTCGAACCAGTCGACGATGTAGAGCGCCGGGAAATTCACCGGAGTCGCGGGCAACACCGGCATGCTGCGAGGCGGGATCGGCGGGGGCGGGGCGAAAACCGGGCGCTGCTGGCCAACCAGCGAGCGCGGGCGATCGTCTGGCGGCAGATTGTCGCTGCCGAGGTAATCGACGAAGCGATTGATGCGCGTCGCGGTGACGTAGACCTGTCGCTCGGCGAGCTGAGAGCGCATTGCGGCGGTTTGGGACTCGGCGCTGTCGATCAGGCCGATCAGCGCTTGATCGAGGCCCGAGCGATCGGCGCCCGTGATCAGCTCACCGATCAGATCTTCGAGCGCGCCCTTGTCCAGGCCCATGTGGCGCAGCCAGTGCGGGTCCTCGGGCAGCGCCTTGAGGTGACCGACCCAGTAGCTGAGCACCGCACGGACGAAGCGTGCCGCGTTCTCGTTGGT
>NZ_LN848257.1:1008345-1014145 GCF_001499735.1 Thiocapsa sp. KS1
GTGCCCGCAGCCCCTCCTTGGGCGGCTGCAGCGCGCCGAGCAGGTCGGCGAAGCGATTGGGCCGCTGACGCAGCGCCCCGATCACCCGATCGGCGAGACGGCGTTTATTGTCGACCTCGGCCGCGCCCTCGGCGCGAAAATAGGGTCCGAAGCGGTGCCGGACGAGCTCCTCGATCCCCGCGTCGAGCTGCTCGCCGATCCGGGCGAGCTTGCCCTCGGGCGCGGCGACCCGGCCGAGATAGGCGGCGAGGCGGGAGATGCCGCCGTCGTTGAAGCTGAGCATGGCATCCCAGGCGGCTTGAGGATCCGCGAGATGCTTCTGGACCGTCGGATCCTCACAGAAGGTGCGCCGCAAGAGGTCGAGACGCGCGCGCTGGCCGGGCAGGATGGCCTGCTCGCCGGCCGCGTCGGTCTCGATCACGGCGGTCGCCATGCGCGGCTTGCGCACCAGAAAGAGGTTGTCGAAGGGCTTGCCCGGCGACCATTCGCGCAGCCAGTCGTAGGCGCCGAAGCGCTCCAGGAGGGCGAGCTTCATCATGCCTTCCCAGCCCTTGCGCATCAGGTCCTCGGTCTCGCTCGGGACCGGGTTGAGTCGAAAGTCGAACATGGTGAAGGCCCAGATGAGGCCCGGATCACGGCGCGCGCGCGTGGCCGGATCCGCACCCTGCGTGGCATGGACCCAGGTCTCCAGAACCGGCCCCAGGTCTTTGACATCGCTCTGCTTGTGCGAGGGGGCGCAGAGCACCAGGAGATTCATCTCCTGATCGTCGGTGTAGCGCTCGAAGAGGAAGGCGACCTTGCCGCGCAGCACCAGTTGGGCGACCGGGTCGACCTGATCGTCCTGGAGCTGCTTGCGCACCTCGGCCAGATTCGCGACCGCGAGGCGCCCGCGATAGCCGGGGAAGTCGAGCAGGTCGACCTGCTCCAGGAGGCCGGTGCGCGGGGTCTCGGCGAGCACGAAACGCACCTCCGTGGTCAGGGCCGCGAGCAGCGAGCGCGGCAGCGCGACCGCCGGCAGCAGGGTCCCGTCACGACGCGGGACGATCTCGATGCGGTCGGCGTCGTCGCGCCCGAGCCGCTCCAGGATGTCCACATTCATGATGCTGTCGCCCTGGCTCAGCTCGCCGCTCGCGTCGGTGCGCACCAGTGCGCCGAGCGGGGCAAAGCAGGCGTCGGCGTGACCGGTTTCGGCCAGCCCCCGGCGCAGTGCCAGATAGGTCTCGGTCAGCTCGCGCACCTCGCCCCAGAGCACGGAGAAGAGGGCCGCACGGTCCGACGGCTCCAGATAGGGGGCGAGCGCGATCGCGGTCGGCCAATAATCGGCCTTGAGCTGCTCGGTGGTCTTGGGGAAGCGCTTCTCGAAATATTCGAGTAGATCGACTACATCGTCCTCGCTCACCCCGCCGACGGGCGCGGCGGTGCGGCGCGCCTGCAAGGCGGCAAGATGGCGGCGCAGATGACCGGGCGAGAGATCGACCTCGACCTGCTCGCGGTCGAAGTCGTTGAAGAAGGCGTTGCCGAGCACCTTGGCCAGGTCGACCTCGGAGAAGAGCGACAGCTCCAGCGGATAACCCGGCGGCGCCGTGCTCGGACGGCGCGTGAAGCGCGTCACCAGCCCGGTCGCCTCCTTGCCGTGGCCGGGCGGGTTCACATGCTGGATGAAGTTGAGCCGTCGGCCCTCGACCTGGGTCTCAAGCTCCCCGCTCTCCCCGGCCGCGAGGGCGGAGATCAGATAGGACTTGCCTGCCTGGGAAAGGCCGAAGAAGCCGACGCTGACCGAGCGCCCGGCGGCGCGTCCGAGCCGGGTAGCGAGATTGCGGGTGCGGCGCAGCTTATCGGTCAGGCTGTCGGACTCGCGGTCGAGCCGCGGGGAGTGACGGCGCGTCTCGGCCACCCAATCGATCGCCTCGCCGCTGCCTTCATAGAGGGCGCGACTGCGGCGAATCAGGTCGGCTGCGCGTGACGCGTGCGATGTCTCGGTCATGGTTTCTTCGCTTGATCACCCATAAAAAGTCAGCGCCGTAGGTTGTGCTGACGATAGGAAGCACAACTTCCGCCGGCGGTTGGTTGTGCCTCGCTGTCGCTCGGCACAACCTACGTTTGTAAGCCCCTTGCTTCGAGAGCTTCGGCCGCGCTCACCTGAAGATCGACCCGCTGTCGAGCCAATAGCTGTCCTGATCGAACCCGATACTGGCCAATGTATTGAGCTTCAGGGCCACGACACCGCGACCGAAGGCGCGTCCGCCTTCCAGCTCCACGGCGGCGACCCGGAACCGCTCGGCATTCACCCCGCGCATCCGCTCCAAACGCACTTGGAGCACGCCGCCCTGCGTGTAGAGCAGACGGCGAACCTCGTCGTCTGCAAAGTCGAGCAGATAAAGCGGTTGAGCACCCCAACGCTCGGCGGCGAGTTGACGATAACCGATATGCATGACCCCGGTCATGGGGATGGTGGTCTCGGGCAGCTGGTACTCGGGATCGTCGAGGTCGACGTCGCTGTAATAGACATCGCCGGCCTTGATCATCCGGTTGCGGTCGATCATGCCGAGATAGCGGATCGTCGAGTAGGGGCGGAAGGCATTGGCTCGGAACGAGAAGTTGGGCAGGCGCCCCTGCCCGAGCAGACAGAGCATGGCGCCGACCGCGGCCGTGGTCTTGGGGTCGGCGATGCGTCCGCGGCGATTGAAGGGATACCAGGCGCCGGTGCGATAGTCGTGCATCGCGATGATCCGATCCGGCGGCAACGGCAGGAGTGCGCGCACCAGCGCCTGGAAGCCCGGCAGGCGCGACGGGCGACCGGTCAGCAGCAGCAGGTCGCAGTCGTAGAGGTGCGCGATCTCGCACAGTGAGCGCACGGCGCGGGTGACCTCGAGGCGCTCTTCCATGAACAGCTGGTGGGTGCGGTCGAGATCGAGTCGAACCGGGCAGTCGAGCAGCGAGAAGCCGGTGACCGTCCCGCCGGTCGCGTCGCGCACGCCGCCCGCGAACCAATCCAGGACGGCGTCGGTCGGCCCCTCGGGACTGATCTCGGCGACCAGCTCGGAGAGCGCGAGTGTATGCGGCTCGCTGCCGTGGACCGGGTCGAAGCGCTCGTAGGCCTTGAGCACCGCGAGCCCCGCCGGATAAAGCACCTGCAGGGCCAGCTGCTGACGGAGCATCCCCTCCTGGACATCGACTGGATCCGAACCGATCAGGCGCGAGAGTAGTGCGTCGGGCTCGTCGACCCCGGCGGCGATCACCGCCTCCTTGAGGGCCGGCACCAGGGTCGCGCCGATGACCTCGAGCAGGATGTCGTCGCCCGCGACCTTGAAGCCGTCGCGAAAGCGCTGCTCGGGCACGATGGTGCGATTGGCGCCGGTGCGCCCGCCCTCGAGCAGATAGTCGTTGATGACGAGATCCGTGGTGCCGCCGCCGATGTCCACGGTGGCGATCCGCAGGCGCGGCCCCTCCCCTGCGGCCCTGACTCCGGTCTCGGCATCGCGGACCCGTCCGGCGATCGCGAACAACTCCTCCGCACGCCCGGCGAAGGTGTTCTGGATCTCGCTGTAGAGATAGACCGCCTGGCTGCAGGTCGCCTCGTCCCAGCGCACCTCGATGGTCGGGAAGGGGGGCCAGGCCAGCTCGGCGCCGGGGCCCTCGATCGGCGCGTCCTCGGGGTGCCAGCCGAACGCCTTCCAGACCAGCCCGACGGCCTGGTGCATCCGCTCGGCGAAGAGATCGCGCTCCTGCTTGGGCATGGAGGGCGGGATCGTCAGGATGAGGGTGCGCAGATGGCGCGGCAGGTCGGCCGTGGGCATGCGCAGACGCTGGGCCGGGCTGTTGATCTGGCAGAGCGCCTGGGTCAGCACCTCGGCCAGCATGAACATCATCATGGCGCTGCGCGAGTAGTGCGGCATGAAGACCGGCATGCGGTCGGCCTCGGGCAAGGTGTAGAGCGCGGTGCCGACCTCGTTGATGAGGTTGCAGAAGGGTGCGGCCGTGGCCATCGGCTCGATCTCGGTGCGCACGAAGGCGCTGTTGAAGCGCCAGCCGGTGTCGAAGCGATCCTCGTCCCAGAGATAGCGTTTGGGGCTGGAGATGCCGGTGGCCCCTTCGGTGCCGCGACGGCGTCCGGCCATGCGCGCGGCCTCGGGACCGACGCGGGCGATGGTCGGCCAGAGGAAGGCCCCGGCGCGTCCGCTCTTGTGCGCCCAGTGCTCCTTGCCGAAGGTCGCCTGGGCCAGCTCGACCCGGCTCTCGAAGGGCTCGTTGTAGCGATGCTGCGGCTGGGACAGGTCGCGCAGCTCCAGCTCGTAGCGACGTCCGAGCACGTCGCCCTCCTTGGCGTGCTGCTCGATGAGGATACCGCAGGTGCGCGAGTTGCCGACGTCGAGCACCATATCGACCGGCACCGCCGGCTGCACGTCGGTCGCCTTGTTGCCGAGTAGCTTGATCTCGGGGATACAGCCGGCCTCGCCGATCACCGCGAGCAGGTTGAGATAATGGGCATGGTGGGCGAGACGCTCGCGCTCGGCCTCCACGTCCTCCGGCGGCAGACGCAGGCGCGGGCCGGCACGCTCGTCGAAGACCTCCTGGATCCAGCCCGCGACCCAGGGCAGCTCCGGAAACCAGCCGATCTCGTGCGCGCGGTGCGCGAAGGCGAAGGCCGCACCCGCGCCGACATCGGCCTCCGTCGGGGCCAGATAGCGCAGGTCTTCGGCATCGGCCAGCAGATTGGTGTCGATGGCGAGGGTCAGCCGATGGGTGTGATCGGTCGCGGCCGACTCCTCCGCGGAGAGGGCCAAGAGGCGCAACCGTGCCCAGGTCTCGGGTCCCGTCGCGAAGCGCCTCGGCGGGTGCAGGCGCAGTACGGGCACCGGCAGCCAGATGCCGTCGAGCAGGCGTGCCGAATCGTCGACCGGCACGCTCAGTTGAGACTTCAGCGGAATGCCCGGACGGTCGGGCCAGTAGAGCTGATTGGTGCGCTCGTCGTAGAGCAGACGCGCGAGCGAGCGGTTGCTCTCCTGCACCACGAACTCGCCCGGCAGGGCCTTGCGCAACGCGAGGGTCAAGCCGAAGTCGAGGAACTGAACGCCGCTGTCGGCGATCAGCGTCACCTTGGTTTCGAAATTCACCAGTCTCGCGAGCATGGCCTAAAACCTAAACCGCGCCTAGCGCGGAATGCGATGTTTTTGGATGGTGTCGGCCTCGGCGGACTTGACGACCGTTGGAGCCGACGCGGTTTAATTTATTAAAAAACATATCATTTTAAACCGCGTCCCCGCGAAGGGCTGTGGATGCACCAAACGTCGAGCTCACGGGACAGGCGCGTAGGTTGTGCTGACGGTAGGAAGCACAACATCCGCCGGCGGTTGGTTGTGCCTCGCTGTCGCTCGGCACAACCTACAACACCCTTGCGCAACAGCGTTCGATCCGATCATTCGCCGGTCGCGCCCTGGACGTCGAGCGAGAAGGTGCCGCCGCCGGGATAACGGCCGACGCAGTCGGGTTTGCCGTCCTTGCCCGGCGCACACTCTACGCTCGGCCGGCCGAAGTTGGTGCCGTCGGCGCAGCGGATATCGCCGCTGCTGTCGATCACCAGCCGCTCGCCCTTCACGGATGCCGCGGCGCCGCTCTGGCAGATACTGCCGTCGTGGCGTTTGAGTCGCAATTGGCCCTGACCCTCTTGGGTACGGTATTCCATCTGGATCGGCAGACCTGTCTTGGGGTCCTGCAGGGATGTGGCGGTGCGCCAGCCGCTGGTCAGACTGCCGAGCGCCTTTGGGGTCGGACCCGGTTTGGACACGCCCGGCGCAGTGCT
>NZ_LN848257.1:1014245-1029508 GCF_001499735.1 Thiocapsa sp. KS1
CGCGGTGTCCGGCACCGGAGGCGTCTCGCCTGCCCCGTCCTCGGCCGTCTGTCCCTCCTGCGGTGCCGCGTCGGCATCCGTCGCGGTCGGATCAGACAGCGTGGGATCGGCAGTAGGATCGACGATGCCGGTATCGGCATCGGGATCGACTGCGGCGGGATCGATCGAGACCGGTTCGTCCGGGGGCAGGTCGCTCCCGAGCGAGTCGGTCAAAGGCAGCTCGGCATCCGCGCCCGGAACCTCGCCCTCGATCGGCGTGGTCTCGGACGCATCCGGATCGAGCTCCTCGTCGGGAAGCACAGGCAACCCCTCGATCCCCTCCCCCGCATCCGTGCCGATCGTCTCGTCCAAGACCACAGCCTCTTCGGACAGGCTATCGGTCTCGTCCGTCGCGCTTGTCGACTCGCTCCCCGAAACCCTCGTCTCGTCGACTGCGACATCCTCGTCCGTCACAGAGATGGCGCTGGTATCGGTGGTTCGGTCGCTGCGAAGATCGCTCTCGAAGAGTGTCCGATCCCGGACCTGTCCGGAATCGATCGTCACATCGCGAATGACCGACTCGTCCCGAATCGAGGGGTCGACCACGAGCGGATCCTCGGCGGGCGGCTCCGAGAGGATCGGCGCAAGCTCCTCCGCAACCCAGTCCGGGACCCATTCCGGGGCCCACTCGGCGAAGGGCGTCGAAGCGTCGGGCACGCAGCCGCGCAACAGGAAGAGAAGCAGCAGAATCAACGCGAGCAGAAGGAGCGGCAACCAGATCCACCAGGGAAGACCGCGGCGAGTCACCGGGGCCGGGTTCGGGCTCGGGTCTTGCCGAGGCTCGTCGGTCAGGTCGAGCGACCATTCCGTCGGCGGGGCGGCGAACCGTCCCAGATTCACCAAGGGGTCGGAGCCAACCGCCTCGCGATCGCGGACAAAGCCCCAAAAGCTCACCACCGGACGACCGTCGACCAGATAGACGTGGTCCTCGTCCGGGAAGTTGAAGACATGGGCGAGCAGCCGGGCGAAGACCTGGCGCTCGGGGTCAGGATCGGCCTGCATGGTGCGCGCAAGCTCGTCGATCCGGGTGCGATTCTCCAAGAGCTGGTTTTGGGCCGAGAGCCGCTCCTCGGGGCTCGCGGCACTCCAGGGCACGACCGGACCGGGGCGCGGGGCGTACCAATCCAGGGTATCGCCGTCCTCGTTGCGCTGCGGGATGGCAAAGCTGTCGGCGAGATCCGGCCCGAGCCGCCGAGCCAAGGCTGCGCGCAGTTGAGCCGCGGCGAGATACACCGGGTGGCCGACGGCGCCGACCGGGTGATAGTCGGTGAGTGTTCCGGTGCGCAGTAAAGGTCCGATCATGGTTTCTTGAGTCCCTCGCCGACGGCCTTTTCCAATTTCTCCAGGGTGCCGCAGCGCAACAGTGCCTCGTCGAGCCGACCGCGGATCGCGCGAAGCGGCTCGCGCTCGGCGTCCTCGACGGTCAACTCCCGATCGAGCGTGCGCAAGGCGGCGCAGTCCATTTGAGCATCCACCAACTTCTGACGATAGGTTTGGGCACGGGCGCAGCGGGCCAACTCGGTATCGAGTCGCTCGCGTAGGGCCGCGAGCGGTGGCCGGGCGACATCCAGCCCCGCCGACTCGCGATCGAGCTGCAGGATGGCCGAACAGCCGCCGTCGGCCGCCTCCAATGCCGTATCCAGCGCGACGACGAGCCGATCGGCCTCGGCGCAGCGTGCAAGCTCGCGGGCCAGTTGCTCGCGGACCGGTCGCCAAGGCGTCTGGTCCGGCGGATCCTCGGACGCCTCTTCCGACGCAGGGAGCCCGACCGCGACGCCCAGATCGGTCAGCTCGGTACAGTTGCCGAGCCGACGCTCCAGCTCGGCCGCCGCCTGCGCCGAGGTCTCGCAGACACCGACGCGCACGTCAAGCCGGGCAACGATTCCGGTGAAGGGCTCGCGGTCGAGATCCGGCCCGGAAGTCGGCGGCTCACCGTCCGACCCGGCCAGACCCTGACGAATCTCGGCGAGTCGCGCGCAATCCCAATCGGCGGCGATCACCTCGCGATCGAGCGACTCGGCCGCGGCACATCGGGCCTGCTCGGTGGCGATCCGCTCGCGCAGCTCCGCGTAGCCCTTGCGCTGCGGATCGAGCCGATCGATCCGCAGCGCAAGGGCCCCGAGCCGATCCGGCCCGGCACACGTCGTATCGAGCGCAGCCTGAAGCTCGGCGGCGAGGGAATCAGTCTCGCGCCGATCGAGCCAAAGCCAGCCGCCGCCCGCGAGACCCGCCCCGAGGATCAGCAGGACCGCAACGGCCCAACCCCATCGGATACGACGCCGCACCGGCGGCTCCGGCGCGGAGGCCGAGGCGAGAGCAGGTCCGCTCGAACGCCCGTGCCCGCGCTCCTCGACCAGCACGAACCCCCAGAGCGTCAGCACGGGCTCGTCGCCGATCACATAGACATGGGAGTCGTCCGGATACCGGGTCGCGGCGCCCAGGAGAGCGGCGATGGACTCGGATCCCTTCACCCTCGTAGGCAGCGCATCGGCGAGCCGGCGCAACGCATCCAACCGTTCTTCGAGCTTGGCCTTCATGGCGGCGCGGCGCGCGGCCGGCAGGGCCGTCAGCCGCGTCGGCTGGCCCGGAAGATCGCTGTACCAGTCGACCGTCTTGCCGTCTGCGCAGGGCACGGGCAAGGCGAAGACCGATGCGACGACGCCCGGTAAATGACGGCGGATGAGGGTCTGAAGCTCGCGATGCAGGTCGTCGAGCCCGGCAAGCTCCTCGGTCGGCAGTCGATAGCCGCTGATGTCGACCCGTGCGACCCGCAGTGATGGTGCCAACCGAGCCTCCCTTGGACTGCCGTGCGCCCGGCACAGGGCGGGCCGGATCGGCCTCTAGTCTAACGACTGCCCGCTTTGCCGAACAATGTCGCGATGCGGCCAAAGAGACGCGGCACGCGCGCCCGCCGAAGGATCAATGCTCCCGCCAACCACGCTGCCGCGCCTTGCGGCCCCAGATCCAGACATACTGCGCGCCGCTGACGACGACTGTCACGAAACAGGTCCAGATCATCGTCTTGATCAGGCCTTCGGGAAGCCGGAACGGGCCCGCAGCCATGATGACCATCACCACCAGAAGGATCTGAAGCACGGTGTTGAGCTTGCTGATCGGCAGGGGCGCGGCCTCGACCGCCTCGACACCGTAGTTGTAGACGACGGCACCGGTGACGATCACCAGATCGCGCAGGATCACCGCAATCACCAGCCAAACCGGAACCAGCCCCTGCCAACCAAGGATCAAAAAACACCCGACCAGCAATGCCTTGTCGGCGAGCGGATCCAGGATCCCGCCCAAGCGCGAGCGCCAGTCATAGCGTTTCGCCAGATAGCCATCCAGGCCGTCCGACGCCCCCGCCGCGGCGAACAGGACCAAGGCCCATCCATACTCTTGGCGGAGCAGCAGGTACATGACGGGCGCGACCGCGACGAGTCGCAGGACGCTGATGATATTTGGAAGATCCCTGAGCTGCACGTACACACTCCGATCGCCGGGGCGGCACCAAACCTTGATGCCTGTCCGGTTGATGCTAGTCGGGTCCGTGGCGTCTGTCCAAGGCCAATGCCCCGTCGCGGTGCACACTCGCCGTCGCGACCGACCCGCCCGGCGGCGCCGACCGGGTCCATCGCCCGTACTGCGGGCCCGGCCGGACTGCTAGAATAGCCGGTCAAACCCGTCCCTTGGAGCCAAAGCGTGACGCAGGATTCAGACCCGTCCTCATCGCCATCCCTCAGTTATCGCGACGCCGGTGTCGATATCGACGCCGGCGCCAGGCTGGTCGAGCGCATCAAACCGCTCGCCGCCGCCACCGCTCGACCCGGCGTCATCACCGGCTTGGGCGGATTCGGGGCGCTCTTCGAGCTCCCGCTCGCCGATTATCGGCAACCCGTGCTGGTCTCGGGTACGGACGGCGTGGGCACCAAGCTCAAGCTCGCGATCGACCTGGGTCGGCACGACAGCATCGGCATCGATCTGGTCGCCATGTGCGCGAACGACATCCTGGTCAGCGGCGCCGAGCCCTTGTTCTTTCTCGACTATTACGCCACCGGCCAGCTCGATGTCGAGGTCGCCGCAGCCGTCGTCTCGGGCATCGCGCGCGGCTGCGAGCTCGCCGGCTGCGCCCTGACCGGCGGCGAGACGGCCGAGATGCCGGGCATCTATCGCCCGGGCGACTACGACCTCGCCGGCTTCTGTGTCGGGATTGCGGAGAAGGCCGATCTCATCGTGCCGGACCGGGTTCGACCGGGCGACATGCTGATCGGGCTCGCCGCGTCCAGTCCGCACTCCAACGGCTACTCGCTGATCCGCAAGGTCATCGAGGTCAGCGGCGCGGATCTCGGCGAGGATCTGGACGGGGTGAGCCTCGGCGAGCGACTGCTGGCACCGACGCGGATCTATGTTCGGTCCGTCCTGCCCTTGACACGCGCCATCAGGGTGCACGCCCTCGCCCACATCACGGGCGGCGGACTGACCGAGAATCTGCCGCGGGTGCTTCCGGACGACACCCGAGCCGTCCTGGATCTCACGAGCTGGACACGCCCGCCGGTCTTCGACTGGCTCCAGTCGAAAGGCGGCATCGAGGATGCCGAGATGCTGCGGACCTTCAACTGCGGGATCGGGATGGTGGTTGCCGTCGACGCGGGGGATCTCGACCAAGCGCTCGAGCTGCTGCGCGCCGGCGGCGAGGATGCACGGGTGATCGGACAGGTCGAGGCGGGTCAAGGGCCCTCGTCGGTACGCTATGTCGGCGAGGCCGCGCATGCCTGATGGCGGACGCCTGCGCGTCGTCGCTTTGATCTCGGGCAGCGGCAGCAACCTGCAGGCATTGATGGACGCAGCGACAAACGACGGGGCTTTCGAGATCGTCGCCGTCATCAGCAACCACGCGGACGCCTTTGGCCTGGAACGGGCCAGGCGTGCCGGTATTCCGGCCGAGGTGTTGGACCATCGCGACTTCGCGGGACGCGAGCCCTACGAGGCCGAGCTGCGCGCCCTGATCGATCGCTATGCGCCCGGCCTGGTGATCTTGGCCGGCTTCATGCGCATCCTCACACCCTCTTTCGTAGAGCACTATGCCGGACGGATGCTCAACATCCATCCCTCGCTCTTACCTAAATTCAGGGGACTGCAAACCCATCAGCGCGCTCTTGATGCCGAGGAGCGCGAGCATGGTGCAAGCGTCCACTTCGTCACACCCGAGCTCGACGGCGGACCCGTCTTCATTCAGGCTCGACTGGACATCCATCCGGGAGAGGATGCAGCGACATTGGCGAAACGGGTGCTCGCGCAGGAGCACGTCATCTACCCGCAGGCCGTCGGCTGGTTCGCGCAAGGACGCCTGCGATTGGGGGAGGATGGCCGGCCGTGGTTGGACGGCGCGCCGCTGATGTCGCCGATCATGATCGATACCGCGACCGGCTCCGATGGTCCAGGAATGGGCGACGAATCTCCTCAAGTGCGCGCGGCGCGGACAAGATGATCAATTGACTCGTGATCCCCGGAGCTCGGGACGTCGTTGCAACAAGCCAAAGAGACCGATATGGATATTCAAACCGACAGAAACCGCTTGCGCGAAGGAACGCTGGTTCGATGGGACGGGGCCAAGGGGTTCGGGTTCATCCGGCCGAACGACGGCGGCAAGGACGTCTTCGTCCACGTCAGTGCACTCCCTTCAGGCTTGATTCCCAACATCGGAACGTCCCTGGTCTTCAGTGCCGGCGAGGATCCTCGGGGGCGTGGTCAACGGGTGATCAAAGCGGTTGCAGCAGGTTTCTCAAGCCGAACAGCGGTACAGGCCGCCCCCGAGGTCAGGGCGAGACCTGCTTACGATCGCAAGGAGCGAGCGGGAGGTGGCGCCGACGGCAGTCGGAGGCATGTCGGCCGCGCGCATTCGGCGCGCGCCCGAAGCCCGCGCGACCAGACGCTCAAACCGCTCCCGCTCAACGCCCAGACCGCCGTGGTCGCCGTTCTATCGCTGGTGTGTCTCGTCGCTGCCGCCACGATGGCGCCGCTGACGCCGCTCCCCTTCATCGCCTACCCGGTCTTCAGCTCACTTGCCTTCCTGATGTATGCCCGCGATAAGCTTCGCGCGATCCAAGGCAACTGGCGTATTCCGGAGTCCTCGCTCCACTTGGTCGAGATGGCGGGCGGTTGGCCAGGTGCCTATATCGCCCAGCAGATGATGCGCCACAAGACAGTGAAATCGAGCTATCAGGTGACCTTCTGGCTCATCGTCCTGCTCCATGTCGGTTTTTGGATCCTCTGGATGGCCTCGCCCGAGACGGTGCTGGAGCAGTTTCAACCGATCGCGGATCATTTATCCAACTACCTGACGGTTAACCGCTAAAAGCACAGGTCGGTCTCGGTTCAATCCCTCAATGCTCACACTTGTCGAGCTTTTCTCGAGCCCCCGGGATCACCGACAGGAGAAAGGTCGAGACGAGCACGATCGGCGCGAGGATGATGAGCACGAGCGCGAAGAACAAGACGATCTGCTGTAGGTAGGCCAGCTCGGGCAGGACATAGCGCACGGCCATGAAGAGCAACAGGGCCGCAACGAAAAAGATCGCCGAAACGACCACCCCGTCGCGCATGGTCCTGCAGCCGAGGATCAGCAAGCGATGCGCCATTCGTCATCTCCTTCGCGTGGCCTCGTACGCACTATTTTCGGCGTGGCCTGGACTCGGCGCCCGAGCTGTCGCCGCCCGACGACAGGCTCGCCGCGTTCGTCAGCATCTTCTGGAACATGTCCCACGAGGCCATGGTCCCGGTCACGTAGGGCTGGAACAGCTTGATCGGATCGTAACCCTCGGTGCCGGCAACCATGCGCTCGCGAATGTCGTCCATCAACTGGCGCTGAAAGGCTTCGACGTCCGGCAAGCCCAACAGCTTGCGCATCTCTTCCGGCGTCATCTCGACATCGAAACTCATCTTCATGCTTCTCTCCTTGGAGCGCGGCGCGGCACGGTGCCCCGCCTTCCCGATAACTCTGGACGATGACGAGCGTCTATTCAAGCCGCCTCGCGACGACGCTCGAGCCCGAGATACTCCGGCTAGTGCCGACTCGCACGCGGGACCGAATCGGTCGGTGCGGGATCCTCCACGGCCATGGTGCGACGCACCCGGCGCCCGACCAAGAGACAGGCGCGCTCGAATGCCCGACCGGCCTCGCGTGCGTTCCACTCCCACTCCGAAGGATGCGCGGTCACCGGGAACTGCCAGTGCCCGGTCGTCAGCACGGTGCCAATGCGCACCTCGAGCGTCCAGTCGTGCCAGACCGTGCCCGGCTGATCGTCCTCGACGAACTCCTGCTCGGCGAGTCGGATATAGTTGCCTGCGCGATCCTCCATCGACACCAGGTCGGAGAGCACCAGGGAGTCGTCGACGCAACTGCTCCAACCGGTGTGGACCGCGCTGGCCGTCCCCATTAAGGAGTGGATGAGGAGCGACGGTGTCAAGGTCAGCGACAAGGGGGTTTCCCAATCCGGCTCGGCGACGTCGCTCGGGCTCTCGGGGTCGGTCTGGATGGCCATTGCAGATCCTTCATGGTCGACTTGTTCCCGGCTGATGCAGGGCGTCTAATGGACTTCAGTCTATAGTTCAGGTCCGCCGCAGGGCAATCCTCGTTCGGCTTTCATGCCTCGGCCCGCAGCCGAGGTCAGGCAAAATCCCAAGGTTTTATCATGTCCGTTCTGCTCGATCTCAGCATCTTCCCGGTGGACCGAGGTGTCGGCGTCAGCGGCTTTGTCGCCCCCGTCATCGCCATGATCCGCGATAGCGGCCACGACTACCGACTCTCGCCGATGGGCACCGTCGTAGAGACCGACACTTTGCCCGAGGCGCTCGCGCTGATCGAGCGCGCTTACGCGATCCTCGACGCCTTGGGCTGCGAGCGCGTCTATGCGACGGCGAAGCTCGATATTCGCAAGGGTCAGGACGGGCGGATGGAGGGGAAGGTCGAGTCGGTGCGCAAGCAGATCGGCCAGGTCGCCTGCTGAACCGCGCCCGTCCGGCGAGATATACAGAGGTTGGCGGAGCTGATGCTGTCGGTGGTCACGATTGGCGGGCGGAGCTGGACGCGGTTCAGGAATCTTGAATCATCGAAGATCCGTTCGGTTAAAAATATCCTTTATTTCAATACTTAAACCGCGTCGACTCCAACATCTCAGAGGGATGTCGAACTGGCCGCCCACTTGAAACGACGCATACCGCACAAGACGCGGTTTAACAGGGGACGCCCCGATCATGAAGGTTGCGATCTTTTCCGATGTTCAAGCCAACCTGCCGGCGATGGAGGTCGCGGTCGAGCGGATCCTCGACTGGGATCCGGATCTGGTCGTGATGGACGGGGACCTGGTCAATCGCGGGCCGAGCAGCCTTGCCTGCGTGGAGCTGTTCGACGAGCTGCGCCGCACACGCGGCTGGTTGCCGGTAAAGGGCAATCACGAGGCTTGGATCCTGCGCTGCGCTCAGGAGCCGCCCCGTACCGAACTGGAGGGACAGATGCGGCGTTTCGCCGACTGGACCTACGAGCAGCTTCGCGAGCGTATCGCGGCGCTGGAAGGCTGGCCGGACCATCTCTGTTTCCACGGCGAGAGCGATGCCAGCTGGGTGCACGTCACGCACGGGACCATGGCCGGGAACCGCTTCGGGATCTCGGCCGGCGTTTCGGACGAGGAGATCCGCGGCAACCTCCCGGTGGATGTCGCCCTGTTCGTGACGGCGCACACCCATCGCCCCCTGCAGCGCGAGCTGGACGGTACACCCATCCTGAACGTCGGCTCGGTCGGCTCGCCGTTCGACGGCGACACGCGCGGAAGCTATGCCTTGCTCGAAGAGCGTCGGGGGCGTTGGACCTGGGAGATCGTGCGGTTCGATTACGACCGCGCTCGCGCGGAGCGGGATTTTCGCGATTCGGGCTTTATCGAAGAGGGTGGACCCTTGGCGCGTATCCTCTTCGAGGAGTGGCGTCAGGCACGTCTGTTGATGCCCTACTGGAGGCGAGGCTTCGAGCCGGCCGTTCTCACGGGTGAACGCGACCTCGGCGAAGCAGTCGAGGAGTTCCTGCGGGAGTCAGGCCAAGGCTGAGCGGGTCGAGCGCCGGTGCGCCGAGGCGCACCGGGGTTTGGTGGATGGCATGACGGTCACTGCTTGGCCTGCTCGCTCAGGATGAAGACGGTGGCCCCGGATCCGAGCAGCCCCAAGAACACCATCGGGATCCAGGCGTTGGTTACGAGCGCTTCGGCTCCGTAGGTCGCACCGGCCAAGATCAAGAAGAGGGTTGCCGTGATCAGACTTAAGATAAGAGGCATCATATTTGTTTCCTTTTAGCTACAACGTTGGATCTAATATTAGCCTTTGCTTAATTACTTGCAAGCCTCGCCGAGTGGTCTCGGACGCTTAAAACAGACCTGCGCCGCTCATGTAACAGATTGAAACTAGAAGACGCGTCAGGCGCGATCAGGGTGTTCAGGAGAATCCGGCGCTGCGGATCGGACACACAACTCGATCGATGACAAATTGCAACAAGATGTAACAGGGCAACAATCGGCCCCTTGGAACATCGCTTTTGGAGTATCGGATGAGCGACTCGGATCGTCTTTACCGCTTTACCTTCGAGAACATCGGGATTCGTGGGAACCTGGTCCATCTGGACGCGACCTGGCGTGCCGTCATGGGTGCGCACCCCTACCCGGAAGCGGTGCGCGATCCGCTCGGGGAGTCTCTGGCTGCCGTCACGCTGCTCGCCTCGACGATCAAGTTCGAAGGCTCACTGATCCTGCAGGCACAAGGGAAAGGACCCATCCGCACCCTGGTTGCTCAGGCGACTCACGAGCACAAGGTTCGCGGGCTTGCCCGTTGGGAGGGCGAGGTGCCCGCCGACGGGCCACTCGCGGCGCGGTTCGGCAAAGGCCATCTGGCCTTGACGATCGAGCGGCGCGGCGCCGAGCCCTATCAAGGGATCGTGCCGCTGGAAGGGGTGGATCTCTCGGCGGCGATCGAACGTTATTTCGTCGACTCCGAGCAGCTCCCGACGCGACTTTGGCTCACCGCCGGAGAGCACCGTGCCGCCGGTCTGTTGCTCCAGCGCCTGCCGGGCGAGGGCCTGAGCGACGAGGATTGGGAGCGCATCGGGATGCTGGCCGGCACGCTCACGCGCGAGGAGCTCACCGGCCAATCGACCGGCGATCTGCTGTATCGGCTCTTCAACGAAGAGTCGATCCGGCTCTTCGAGCCCGAACCGATCGCCTTTCGGTGCG
The DNA here is from genome assembly GCF_001499735.1 of Thiocapsa sp. KS1. Lineage (GTDB taxonomy): Bacteria > Pseudomonadota > Gammaproteobacteria > Chromatiales > Chromatiaceae > Thiocapsa. Next base: position 1,024,547 of record NZ_LN848257.1, read on the forward strand.
GCTGCTCGCGTACCCGGATCGAAGAGACGCTCAAGCTCCTCGGCCCGGCCGAGGTGGACGACATCCTCGCCGAGGAGGGTGCGGTCAGCGTCACCTGCGAGTTCTGCAACCGCAACTATGCGTTCGACGCGGTGGACGCCAAACAGCTCTTCGCCGAGCTGACCCGCCACGAGCCCTCGCCCTCGCAGCACTGAGCCGGTCCGGTCTCCGCCTCATGCCGAGCACCTTGCAGCCCTTGCTCGGGCTGGGCGTCATCCTCGCTCTGGCCTGGCTCGCGAGCGAGCGGCGTGGCGCGGTCAGTGTGCGCCTGGTCATCGCCGGTCTGGCGCTCCAGATCGCCCTCGCGCTCCTGCTGCTCAAGCTGCCGCTCGCCCAGACGGCCTTTCTGGCGCTGACCGACCTGGTGCTGGCCGTGCAGCGCGCCACCCAAGCCGGCACGGAGCTGGTCTTCGGCTTCCTCGGCGGCGGCGCGGCGCCTTTCGAGACGCGCTATCCGCAGAACAGCTTCGTGCTCGCCTTTCAGGCGCTTCCGCTGATCCTGGTGATCAGCGCCCTCTCCGCCCTGCTCTTCCATTGGCGGGTGCTGCCCCTGGTCGTGCGCGGCTTCGCCTGGCTGTTGCAACGGACCATGGGGACCGGCGGGGCGCTGGGGCTGGGGGCGGCGGCGAACGTCTTCGTCGGCATGACCGAAGCGCCGCTCTTGATCCGACCCTACTTGGCGGGACTGTCGCGCTCGGCGCTCTTCGCCCTCATGACCTGCGGCATGGCCACCGTCGCCGGCACCGTCATGGTGCTCTACGCCGGGATCCTCGCCGATACCGTGCCGGATGCGATGGGGCACATCCTCACCGCCTCCCTGATCAGCGCACCGGCGGCCTTGATGATCGCCGGCATCCTGGTGCCGGAGCATGCGGACGCAGCGGATCGGGCGATCGTCGCCATCCCGATCGAGTCGCGCAGCAGCATGGACGCCATCACGCGCGGCACGCTCGACGCCATCCCGCTCTGGCTCAACGTCCTGGCAATGTTGATCGTGATGGTCGCGCTGGTGAGTCTCGCCAACCAAATCCTGGGACTGGTGCCGGCGGTGGCCGGCGAGCCCTTGACCGCACAACGCATCCTCGGCTGGGCCATGGCCCCGGTCGTCTGGTTGATCGGCATCCCCTGGTCCGAGGCGCAGGTCGCCGGCTCCCTGATGGGCATCAAGACCGTCCTCAACGAGCTGATCGCCTACATCGAGCTGGCCGGCACCCCGAGCGCCGATCTCAGCGACCGCAGCCGGCTGATCATGACCTACGCACTTTGCGGCTTCGCCAATCTCGGCAGCCTCGGCATCATGATCGGCGGACTCGGGGCCATGGCTCCGACACGGCGCGACGAGATCGTCGCGCTCGGGATGAAGTCGGTCCTCGCCGGAACCATGGCGACGCTGATGACCGGCGCCGTTGTCGCCTTGATCCTTTAGAGACGGCTGCTTGGGCTTCTCTCAAAGATGGGAAAAATCGCTTGGGTGGCTCACCTTTTGAGCCACCCGCCGGAGTAGCATCGCGATATCCGGATCCATGAGGCGACCGCGATGTCACATCCGCAACGACCCGCAGCGAGTGTCCACGAACCCTGCCTCGACGAGGCGATTATCGGCCGCCATCTCGTCATCCAGCGCAGCCGCCTCGCCGGGTTCAGGCACCACGAGGCGCCGGCTCTCCTCCCGGCACTGCGGGCCGGCTCGCACTTGACCCTGACTGCGGAGCGCGACAACCCGCACGACGACGATGCCGTCGCCATCCATTGGCAGGGCCACATGCTGGGCTATCTGCCGCGTGGCGAGAACCTGGTGGTTGCCAGACTGCTGGCGCGACAGCGTCGGTTGAGCGCACGCATCCGCCGTCTCGTCCCGGATGCCGAGCACAACCAGCGGTTGCAGATCGAGGTCTTGATGCATTGACGTCCCGAAGCGCGGCGAATAGTTTCATTCGGGACACCGGCTGACCGAGGCACATCATGGGCGAGGAGATCAGAGGACATTGCTGGAATTGCGGACAGGGACTGACTAAGCTCGATTACGGGCGCGAGCTGCGCTGCCCCGGATGCGACAAGCCGACCCATTGCTGTCGCAACTGTCGGCATTACGCGCCCGGACGACCCAACGAGTGTCGGGAGCCGATGGTGGATCGCGTCGTTGCGAAGGATCGGGCCAACTTCTGCGACTGGTTCCAGCCGCTGCTGCGATCGCCCTCGCTGCGACCCGGCGAGGCTCCGAGCGCGGCGGCGGACCCCGAGGCGCTGAAGCGTGCCGCGGAGGATCTGTTCAAATGACCGGCCGCCGGACCCCGTACCGCTCCCGCGACGGGTCACTTCTCCTCGCCGTCGGACTCTGCCTGGTCGCGACGGTCAACGCCTGCGCATCGGATGACGACATGACCGCGGAACGTCGACGACTCGTCGAGAAGATCGAGGCCGAGGTCCGCATGACCGCCCCGGAGCTGGGTTTCGCGCGACTCAATCCTCGGGTGGCCGAGGCCATGCTTCGGGTGCCTCGCCACGCCTTCGTGCCAAGTGCCCAGCGCGCCTTGGCCTATGCCGATCACCCCCTGCCGATCGGCGGCGGACAGACCATCTCGCAGCCCTACATCGTCGCCATCATGAGCCAGCTGCTCGATGTCGGACCCGGCGACCGGGTCTTCGAGCTGGGCACCGGATCCGGGTATCAGGCTGCCGTGCTGGCCGCGATGGGGGTCGAGGTCTATTCGGTCGAGATCGTCCCGGAGCTGGCCGAGCGCGCGGTCGCGAACTTGGAAGCCGCCGGCTATCCGCCCGACTCCGCCCGAGTTCAGGTCCGCGCCGGCGACGGCTGGCTCGGCTGGCCCGAGGCCGCTCCGTTCGACGGCATCATCCTGACCGCCGCCGCGCCCGTGATTCCGGAGCAGTTGATCTCACAGCTCAAACCCGGTGGCCGTCTGGTCATGCCGATCGGCGAAACAAACGGCGTTCAGCAGCTCGCGCTCTTCAACAAGGACGCGGACGGCAGTCTGCACCGACGCGACCTCCTGCCCGTGCGTTTCGTGCCGGTGACGGGGCCGTTGGGCGACTGAGCGATGCACGCAGCGAGCACCGCTCATCCGAGGACAATCGGAACGGAAGACATGGAGCGGATACCGATTTCTCGGCGGAAACGCGCGGAGCACGCGGAAATCACGCGCACCTTCACCTGTCATTCCGTGGATTTCCGTGACTGAATCGGTCTGCGTGCTGCCCGATCGGGACATCATCGAGGCGGTCGCCCGAACCCTGCATGGACAGGCCCGAGCCGCCGGACATCGCGCGACCCTGCTGCTGAGCGGCGACGCGGACTGGACTGCAACGCAGGCATGGCGTGCCGTCGCAGCCTTGCCCCACCTGACCCCCACCTGGCTCACGGAGCGACCGCTGGCGGAGGACGCCATACCCTTGCAGGCCGCGGATCGATTGCTCGGAAGCAACCTGGATCTCTTGGTCTACGACGCGCATGGCGGCTTCGATCCGGATGGCTTCGGCGCGGCGACCGGGGCGATTCGAGGTGGCGGCCTCCTGCTGCTGTTGACCCCGCCGTTGGCCGACTGGCCGAATCTTGTCGACCCACAGGCCGAGCGCATCGCCGTTTGGCCGAATTCGGCGGCATCGGTCGGCGGACGCTTCGTGCGTCGGCTTGCGAGGCTTCTGGGCTCGAGCCCAAATCTGACCCATATTGCGCAAGGCGATGCCGGGAGCATCCCGAATGCGTCGAGGCTCGTCTCGGAGTGCGCGCGTTTCACGCCGGAGCCGAACGACCCTGGGCAGACCGCCGCGGACAGAGACCCGGACCCCGCCGAACCCGCTACACCGGACCAGGAGCACGCCATCGCGGCCATCCTCGCGGTCGCGCATGGGCGTGCACGCCGTCCGCTCGTTATCCGAGCGCACCGCGGACGCGGCAAGAGCGCGGCCCTGGGCCTCGCCGCCGGCCGGCTTCTGCATGTGCGACCGCTCCGTATTCTGGCGACCGCACCGCGGCGCTCGGCGACGGATGCGCTCTTCAAGCACGCCGATGCCGTGCTGGCCGCTCATGCTCGGGCGTGCGCCCCAGATGCCGAAAAGACGACACCACCTGCGGCCGATCGATCCGGGCACGGCCGTGCAACGGGCTCGCTCGCATTCGTCTCCCCCGCCGATCTCGCCGAGGAAACACCGGCGGCCGACCTGCTCCTGATCGACGAGGCCGCGGGCATTCCGGCGCCGATTCTCGAGACCCTCCTCGCCCGCTACCCGCGTGTCGTCTTCGCAACCACGGTCCACGGTTACGAGGGCACGGGGCGCGGCTTCGACGTGCGGTTCCGCGACACCCTGGATCGACTCACCCCGAATTGGCGCGAGGTCACGCTGGAGACGCCGATCCGCTGGGCGCCCGGCGATCCGCTCGAAGCCCTGACCTTCCGTGTCCTGCTGCTCGACGCCGCTCCGGCAACAGCGGAGGAGCTGACCGGAGCCGACCCCGCCGATATCCGCTGCGAGCGCCTCGACCGCGACGCCTTGGTCCAAGACGAGACGACCCTGCGCGAGCTCTTCGGCCTGCTCGTCCTGGCCCATTACCAGACTCGGCCGATGGACCTGCGCATGCTGCTGGACGGCCCGAATGTCCGGGTCTACGCACTGCAATGGCACGAGCACATCGTTGCCACGCTCCTCGCTGCCGAGGAAGGCGGCTTCGCCGATCCCGCCTTGCGCGAGGCGATCTTCACGGGGCGACGCCGTCCGCGCGGGCACCTGCTCCCGCAGACCCTGTCCACCCACGCCGGACTCGCCGAGGCCCCTGCCCTGCGCTACCTGCGCGTGATCCGCATCGCCGTCCATCCGGCGCTCGCACGCCGCGGTCTCGGCCGCAGGCTGCTGCGCCGCCTCGCACGCGACGGCCGCGTCGAGGGCTTCGATCTCCTCGGCGCGAGCTTC
>NZ_LN848257.1:1029608-1047497 GCF_001499735.1 Thiocapsa sp. KS1
GACCCCGGACCTGGTGCGCTTCTGGGACCGCTGCGCCTTTCGTCCGGCACAGATCGGCACCAGCCGGAATGCCGCGAGCGGCGAGCACGCGCTCGTCGTGCTGCGCCGTCTCGACGCCCGCGGTCGGCACTTTGCCGCGATGGCCGAGGCACGCTTGGAATCCCGGCTCCCGGTGCTGCTGGCCGGTCCGCTGCGCACACTCGACCCGGTCACCGTCGTTGCGCTCGTCGCCGCGATCCGCAAGGCGCCCTTGTCGGCCTCCGGCGAGCCGCCTTCAACCCCGTGTCGAGACGCGATCGACGATCATGAGCTGAGCGGCTTCATCGACGGCTTTCGCTCGTTGGACGCCACCCTCGCGCTGTTGTCCGAGCTCGTCCGCCACCGGCTTGGATCCTGTTTGCGGGCCGGACGCATCGAAGACGACGACGCCGCGCTCTTGATCGCTGCCGCACGCCAGCTCCGCTGCCCGGCCAAGCTGATCGGCCGCTTCGGTGAGAACGGTCGGGACGCGATCCTCACCCGCATCCGACGCGCAGCCGCTACGCTGCGCTCCGAGCCGACCGAAACCCTCCGGCTCGCGACGGCCCGTCAAGACGCAGCCTCTTCATCACGCGCCGTCAAGCCTGCAACACGCGAGCGCGCCGAATGACACGCCGACAGATCCTCTCCGCCGGCATCGTCCCGGTCCGTCGCTTCGGATCCGAGATGCGCTTCCTGATCCTGCGGTGCTTCGGCTACTGGGATTTCCCCAAGGGCGAGACCGAGCCCGGCGAAGACCCGTTGAACGCCGCACGCCGCGAGGTCGCCGAAGAGACCGGTCTCACCGACCTGGATTTCCGATGGGGGACGTCTTTCGTGGAAACGCCGCCCTACGGTCGCGGCAAGGTCGCGCGCTATTATTTGGCGGAGTCGCCGCTCGGCGATGTGGAGCTGAGGATCAACCCGGAGCTGGGGTTTCCCGAGCACCAAGAGTTTCGCTGGGTCACCGAAGACGAGGGCCATGTGCTCCTGAACGATCGGGTGCGCGCCGTCTTGGACTGGGCCGTACAACGCATCGGTGATTTGCCCGAGGCCCCGCCACCGGATCCATCAACCGACCACTAGAGAACCGCCAATCATGCCGATCGAGCACGAATCAGAAGCCGCCGATGCCATGCTGACCCCAGCGGAAGCGCGCGTCCTCGGCTGTCTCATGGAAAAGCAGCGCACCACGCCCGACCAGTACCCCTTGACCCTGAACAGCCTCGTGAGCGCCTGCAATCAGAAGAGCGCCCGACATCCCGTCGTCAACATGACCCCCGGCGAGGTCGGCCACGTCGTCAACCAGCTGCGCGACCGCGGCCTCGTCTACGCCAGTCTTTCGGGGCGCACCGAGCGCTACGACCACAAGATCGTCGGCACCTTCCTGCTGAGCCGGGAAGAGCAGGCGTTGCTCTGCGCCCTGATGCTGCGCGGTCCTCAGACGACCGGCGAGCTGCGGACCAATACCGCAAGGCTCGCCGATTTCAAGGACCTCGAGCAGGTCACCCGTACACTCCGAGGCATGGCCGAGCGCGACCGCCCGCTCGTCGTCGAGCTGCCGCGCCAGCCGGGCAAGCGCGAGGAGCGGTTTGCGCACCTGCTCTGCGGTCGACCCAAGATCGAGGAGATGGCGGAGCCGACGCCGGCGGCGAGCGGCGAGCCGAGCCGCAACGCCCGCATCGAGGCGCTGGAAGCCGAGATCGCGGAGCTGCGAGCGGAGATCGACCGCCTTTGGTCCCTGACGGGGCTCGAGGATCAACGCTGACCCTGGACGCGAAGGCCCCCGGATCGCGATCAGGGGCATCGGCGACCTGCGCGCACCGTATTCGGGTTTCGATTTTTGGCTTGGATTGCTCGAATATCCCGAGTGATCGAGCGGTCGGGCCGCCCGGCACCGCATCGGTAACCGATCTCGAAGAAGTCAGGAAGATGGGCGGGACAAGGTGTAGGGGCGTCGGTGCACCGACCGGCAGATGATCCGCGGATGGTCGATGCAGAGCCCGAGCAACGCGACAACGCTTTGAAAATACTGGCGGAGAGGGTGGGATTCGAACCCACGGACCCTTGCGGGTCAACGGTTTTCAAGACCGCCGCTTTCGACCGCTCAGCCACCTCTCCGAAACGCCCGCTCGGTGCGATCCCGCAGCATTGCTGCGAAGCGCATCCCGAGCGCGTGCGCGGCTAAGGATACCCCATGTCCATGCCGGGCCCAACCGCCTTGACGCTTGCGTGTCCGACGCCATCAGGTATGCTTCGGGAACTCGAACCTCTTCGCCGAGTCACACTCGGCTGCTTGAAACTCTCGTAACCGGAGTGACTACACCAATGGCCAACACTGATTTTTCCGTCGTCCGCAGCTCGCAGGCGGTCATCTCGACCAACAAGGTGCTCAAGAACACCTATCTGCTGCTCGCCGCTACGCTGGGCTTCAGCGCCTTCACCGCGATGCTGTCGATCGCCCTGGCCGTGCCGAGCTGGATGTATCTGGTCTCGGTGATCGTCGCGATGCTGATGGGTATCTTCGTGCTTCCTCGCACGGCCAACTCCTCCAAGGGCATCGGTGTCATCTTCCTGATCACCGGCCTGCTCGGGTTCGGCCTGGGCTCGATCCTTTCGATGTATTTGGCCCTGCCGAACGGACCTCAGATCGTCGGACTTGCCTTCGGCGGGACCGCGGCGATCTTTCTGGGGCTGTCGGGCTACGCCCTGACAAGCAAGCGTGACTTCAGCTTCATGGGCGGCTTCATCTTCGCCGGCATGATGGTCGTGATGATCGCGGTCATCGCGAATATCTTCCTGCAGATGCCCGCCTTGTCGCTGGCCATCTCCTCGGCCATCATCCTGCTGATGAGTGGTTTCATCCTGTTCGATACCGGCCGGATCGTGCGGGGCGAAGAGACCAACTACATCATGGCGACCTACGGGATCTACCTGTCCCTGTTCAACATCTTCATCAGCTTGCTGCAAATCCTCGGGATCATGAGCGACGACTGACGTCCCGCGCGTCCCGTATGCTTGCCCCGGCCCAGTGCCGGGGTTTTTGTTTGAGCTCTCTACACGACCCCGCACGGGGCCAGGAGACGACGCCATGGAGCTTGCGCTGAAGATTGCCGCCGCTGCGGCTCTCGTCCTCATGCTGTTCTACCTCTGGCCGGTCTATAAGCACTGGCAGGAGAACGGACCCAAGGCACAGAAGGGGGATTGGCAGGCGGCCATCCTGGCGCTCGGTGCGGTCGCGGCGCTGGTCATGCTGCTGATCATGGCGGTGCGCTGACCACTCGCACGGCATCCGAATTCCCGATGCAACGCGATGTAGCGCGTCACCGAGCCATCTGAACCGCGTCCGCTCCGACTCCAGTTGGCGTACGCCGAGCCGGCGGCTCTCGACAAAACGGCAGGGTTCACGCGAGGCGCGGTTCATTCGGCATACATGGGCCGCTCCTCCGCAAGATTGGCCCATCCCTTGACGACGCGATAGAGGGTCCAGAAGTACACTCCAGCCCAGATCAGGAATCCGATCAAGAACACGCTGGTCACCAGACCGATCAGACCCCAGAGGAGCTGAAACCAGAAGGTCCGGATCTGCCAGACGAAATGGGTTTCGAGCCAGGTTCCCCGCACGTCGGCGAGACGCAGATAGTTCACGACGACGCCGATGACGGAGGTGAAGCCCAATAGGAACGAGAGGGCCTGAAGAAGATAAACAAGGCTCGTCGTCGCCTTGAGCGGGGCGATCGCATCGGCCTGCTCGGCGACCGGCTCGCTGCCGGGGCGTATTTCGTTCATCGGAGGATCACCAAGGGCGATATTCAAGTCCGGGGATGGCGTCGCGATCGAAGACCGACGGCAGCTCGCGAATCAACTGGTCCACCTCTTCAAAATTCATGTGCCGGCCGTAGGACGCTTTGGCCGCGTCGAGCGGCAATTCGACCCAGTAGCGGATCGACCCGGGCTCGCGGAGGATCTGCAGGGTGTTCTCGGCCCGATCGATGATCCCGAGATAGTCGTCCTCATGCTGGAGACGAGGCAGCAGTTGCTCGCGGATCTCCCGGCTGCTGACCTCCAACGCACTCGCAGACGAAACGGAATCGCCCGCGCGCTCGAAAAAATAGAAGACGCGATAGTGCATGGTGACGATGTTCGCTCTATGTGTGCTGTGACGGTCTGGCCTCGGCACGGCGTACGGCATAAGATTCGCCCGTACCCGCGTCTGTCCGAAAACCCCCTCGAGCACGCCGAGCCGGCTCGACCTTCGGCGGAAACGGATCGCCGAGTCCTCCCGTACCGATACGAAATCCTGTCATCACCCTCGCGGCGACCCGCGCCGGAAAACCCCAGAGCCATTCGGAGATGTCGATGTCGGTTCTCAAAATGAAGCTCCACTGGCAAATCCTGATCGCGCTTGTGCTCGCGATCCTCATCGGACTGCTGATCGAGCGCGACACCGGACTCTTCGGGGTCACCCTCTACGGGATCTTCGCCTTCGTGGGCGAGCTTTTCCTCAACGCGCTGAAGATGTTGATTGTACCCCTGATCGTGTCCTCGATCATCGTCGGGGTCGCGGGAATCGGCGGATCGGGAAACCTCGGGCGTCTCGGGAGCAAGACCGTCTTCTATTATGCGATGACGACCCTGCTTGCCATCCTCGTCGGGCTGCTCGTCGTGAACCTGATTCAGCCGGGTGTGGTCGAGGGGACGGCCGAGGAGGTGTTCGGGCTGACGGCCAGCAAGAGTGATCTGGAGGCCCAATTCGCCGACAAGGGCGCCACCGACATCGTCGAGATCTTTCTGCGCATGGTGCCGACCAACATCGTCGCGGCGGCAGCGGAGGGTCAGATGCTCGGGCTGATCTTCTTCAGCCTGCTCTATGGCTTCTTCATCACGCGCCTGAACGACAATTACGCCGAGACCCAGCTCGGTTTCTGGAACGGGATGTTCGAGGTAATGATGAAGATCACCGAGCTGGTGATGCGCTTTGCCCCCATCGGGGTCTTCGCGCTCGTCGCCAAGACGGTCACGGATACCGGATTGGAGGCCTTCGGGCCGCTCGCGCTCTTTTTCTTCAGCGTCGTGATCGCGCTGGCGTTCCACTTCTTCGTGACCCTGCCGCTGCTGCTTTTGATCATCGGCGGGGTCAAGCCGAGCCGCCACTATCGCGCCATGGGCGCCGCGCTGCTCACGGCATTCTCCACCGCGTCCTCCTCGGCAACGCTCCCCGTCACCATGGAATGCGTCGAGAAGAACGCCGGTGTCTCCAATCGCACTTCGAGCTTCGTATTGCCCTTGGGCGCGACGGTCAACATGGACGGGACCGCACTCTACGAATGCGTCGCCGTCATGTTCATCGCGCAGGCGTACGGGATCGAGCTGGGTTTCTCGACCCAGCTCCTGATCGTGATCCTCGCACTGCTGACCTCCATCGGCGTGGCCGGGATCCCGGCTGCCAGCCTTGTCGCCATAGCCATCATTCTCTCCGCGGTCGGCCTGCCGCTGGAAGGGATCGGCCTGATCCTGGCCGTCGATCGACTCCTCGACATGATGCGCACGGCGGTCAACGTCTTCAGCGATTCCTGCGGTGCGGTCATCATCGCCAAGAGCGAAGGGGAAACCGGCATCCTCGAGAACGATGGGCCGATTCCGGCCCGAGCCTAGCCGCCCCCGCAGGGCCGAGCCGCGGAGAAACCGCCTCGACCCCGAGATCGAGGGTCGATCGGTTTCCTTATCCGCACTAATGGAATTACGATAGATGGATCGACAAGAGGGCACGGGTGCCGAAGCGCCTCGGCGATGCAGCGCCTGCCCGCTCGCCCCCGATCATGCCGGCCCCTTCGACCCAGCATCGTGAGCACCGTGCCTGACCTCACCCCATCCGCCAGCGCCGAGACCACCGCAAAGCTCTTCCGCGGGCGCGTCCTCAAACCAGCCGAGGGCGTCTTCCTCTTCCATCCCAGGGCGATGGAGCGCCTGATCATCGACCATCTGGCGGCCGAGGCGCGCGACATCTCGATCCCCGAGCTCGCCTATTACCTGATGCCGTCTACGGCCTTTCTCACCGGCCTGGAGTCCGAGAATCCGGAGGCACTGGCGGTGATCGAGGGGCTCAACCTGCCCGACTATGTCATCCTCCTGCCGATCCCGCCCGAGCAGCGACTCGACCGCATCGGCTTCACCAGACTGCTGCGCGACTACTGGGCACGACGTTTCGAAGCGGAGGTCGCACGTGCGTGGCAGATGGCCCGCGACGACAATCGCGACGGGGATCCATTCGGCCCGATCGGTCTGACCCGACAGATCGGCGCCTTGGCGTTGGCCGAGGTGCGCGACATCATGACGCGTGACGGGGTCGTACCCGCGGGCATCGGCGACGCCTTCATCTGCCGCAGCTTTGTCGCCCTGATCACGCGATTGCGCTATTTCTCGCCGGGCGCCCGCGCTTTTTTCTTTCCGACGATCCGCGACTGGCACGCGCTCGATCTGTGGCTCACCGACAGCGGACTCGACCTTCCCGGATCGCTTCAGGGCGGCCGGTTGCCGCGTTTGCTCGAGCATACTCGCCCGGATCACCGCTGCGGCGTGCCTGAATATCTGCCGCTGCTCCCGTCGGGCCTGCCCTACGGGGAGTCGGATCCCGATTTCACCCGTGCAATGGCGGCCCGGCACACCCATCAGACACCGCACCTCCCGGAAGAGCCCGCCGCGGCGATCTCGCCTCCCGTCGACGAGGTCGAGACACGCTGTCTCGCCGTCCTGCGCGAAGCCTCTCAACTGGCGCGACGGGACTGGCGAACGTCGCTCCGAGACATCCTGATCACGCCGGTCGCCCCCATCCTGGATGGACTGCTGGCCATCCCGACGCGGCTGAGCCGTCGGCGATCCACGGCGGAACCCCGCGGGGTCTGGCTGGACCTAAATCTGGCTTTGTTCGCCGATGCGGTACGTAAGGCACAGCGCGCCGAGCTCGACGACCGTTATTCCGCTGCGCTCCTCAATTTGGCTTTGGCTCGACGACGCTTCAGCGCGATGGGCAAGCCCTGTCGAGGCGCGCACGACGCCGTCCGCGCGATCCTCGCGCAACGTGCCGCCGCCGCCGAAAGCACGTTGGCGAACCTGATCGCCGCCAACTCGAAGCTGAGTCCGGAGACGGCGCTCGAGTTGAGTGCCTTGACCGAGCGCCTTGGCGGGGAGGTCATGGACTCGGGCGCGGCACGCTCGGCGTACTTGATCCTGCGCAACCTGGAACGGGTTCTGTTGGAGAGCCGCACGACCTACTACCGCCTGCGCCCGTTTCAATGGGCAGCGAGCGGCGGCAAGGTGCGGCTGAGACAGATCCTGCCCTTTCAGGCCCAGCTCAAGGCCCTGCGAGCGCTCGAGGTCGCATCCAACCGGCTCGAGCAGATCGAGTGGCCGGTCCGAGAGGTCGAGCGGTTTTCGGTGCCCCTGAGGCAACTCTCGGAGCACCTCTCGACCCGCCTCGCCGACCAGCTCAGACCCCACCTTCGCGCCTCGCTCGAGGAGGCCGGTTTCAACCCTGCCAACCATCGCGAGCAGGTCGCGGCCCATAAGATGCGCGAAGAGCTGCTCGACGTGATCCAGCGCCGCCGGCATCTGAAATTCACCGACGTGCGCGATATCGTCGCACGCAACATCCTGCGCTTGCCCGACCCGACCCTGGAGGAGATTCGCCACGGGGACCGCCTGGCGCATTTCGATCGGATCGCCGCCAAGACCTTGCCCGGCGTCTACAAGCCGGGCGAGTTCTATGTCAAGGGATTGCAGCAGCTCGGCGCACCCCTGTTCGGCACCCCGCGGGGGCGGTTGATCCTGCGCCATCTGATCCTGCCTGCCGGCCTGGCTTTTCTGGGATTGAAGACGCTCGACATCCTGGTCGGCCTGATCGCACCCGAGGAGATCTCCGTCCATCTGGCGCCCCTCTGGCTGGTCCTGCTCCTCGCCCTGCTGATCAATGCATTCGCCTACACCCGTGTCGGGCGCGCGATCGCCAAGACGCTCTGGCGCGTCGTCTCTTGGACGGTCCGTCTGCTGCTGTTCGACGGGATGCGCAAGCTGCTGCGCTGGGCGCCGGTCGCACGGATCCTGTCGACGAGCCTGATCCGCGGCCTGGATCGCAACCTCGTGCAGCCGCTGTTCATCGGTCTGGTGATCGTGCTCCCCTTCGTGGGCATCGGGCTGCTCATCGACGGGGTGGAGATCGATTACGGTCTGTCCCTGCTGATTCCGGCCTTTGCGATCGGCACGCTCGCGCGCAATACCCCGGCGGGTCGGCGCATGCTCGACAATGCCGCGAGCGGCGCGTGGCAGATGCTGCGTCGACTCAACCAGACCCTGGTGATCGGACTGGTTCGGGAGCTGCTCCATTTCTTCAAGGAGGTGACACGCCGCTTCGAGCAGGGACTGCATCGGATCGAGGAGCTGCTCAGCCATCAGCTCGGGGAGTCGCGGCTCGCACTGATCGTCAAATCCTTGTTTGCGCCTGTTTGGAAACTCACGGAGGCGGTCATCCAGTTTTACGTGACCGTATTGGTGGAGCCCCAGGTCAATCCGATCAAGCATTTTCCCTTGGTGACCATCGCGCACAAACTGATGTTGCCCTTCCTGCCGGCACTCACCGGACTGCTGGTTGCGCTCACGGAGCCCTTCCTGCCGAAGCTGATCGCCTACCCCTTCGTGACCGTGACCATCCTCTTGTTGCCGGGACTCGCCGGCTTTCTGGTCTGGGAGCTGAAGGAGAATCGGAGGATCTATGCAGCCAATCATGCGACCTCGCGCCCGGTCGGATACGACGCCGGCCGGATCGAGGCGGTGCGCCGATCCGATTTGGCGAGCACGCCGATCGAGCCGGCCATCATCGGCAGCCACGGCGAGACCATGCGCGGGATGCTCCGCCGAGGCTTTCACAGCGGAACACTGCCGAAGGCGTTCGACCGCCTCAGACGCGTGCTGCGCGACGAGATTCGCGACGAGGTTCCCTACCCCCATCGGCTCAGAGACGCACAGCGGCGCCTCGCCGAGGTCAATCATGCCCTTTGCGTCTTCTGCGACCGGGAGCTCGGCTATGCCTTGCGTCGACGCTGCGCCGAGCCGAACTGCGGCCTGGTCCGTGTCGAGACCGGACGGCCGCGTCTGTCGAGCAACGCCTTCGATCTGACGCTGGAGCTCTACGCTGCGGACACCGCGGATGATCGGCCGATCGAGCTGCGGCTCTGCGTCTATCAGGAGGAGCCCGACCTCTACCTGAAGGTCGAGGTGAGCGGACCGAAGGAGGAGCTCGGCGAGCCCTGCTGGACGCTGGTTCGATCCGATCTCGAGCTGTTCAGCGGTCGCGCCGGGGTCAAGCAGGCGCCCTCGGCGGTTTAGAGCTTCCGGCTTCCTGCCTCCGGCATTCGGGGCGTAGGTTGTGCCGAGCCGTGCGAGGCGCAATCAACCGTCAGCGATAATGGGGCCGTCCGCAAATCGTCGTGGATTTCAGTTGGCAACGACGAAGATGGCAGGCGGATTCCGCGACACATCTATCGCCGATTTCGCGCCCCCGTGCCTCGCTCGGGCAACGCGAGCAGAAAGCGCCCGGCGTTGGCGAGTTGTCTGCGCACCAGCGACCAGTTCTCCTCGCGTTTGCGCGCATCTTGGCAGCGCAGCAGACGCGAGCGTTGCGCGGCGTCCAGCCGATCGAGGATGGCCGCCCAGAGCACGTCATCGACGTTGTAGACCCGACCGCCGGCGAGACAGACCGGGATGACGCTCGCGATCGGGATCGCGAGATCGGCCGCGACCACCTCGACGGCGGCGAGGATGCTTTCGGCCTTCAGACTCTTGGGCTGCGCCAGGTCATAAGGCGGCAACCACTCGCGTACCGGGCGCAGTCGGTCGATATGACTGAGCGCCACGAGCACGGGCGGCGGACGACGGGTCAGTCGCTCGGCGAAGGCGGCCCGCAAGCTGTCCAGGGTCTCGCGGTCGGCGTGACGATCCGGGCGGTCGGCTGCACTGACCCAGAGGATCATATCGGCATCGCCCGCCGCGGAGCGCAGGGTCTGCTCGTCCATCGCGTCGGAGCCCGGCGTGTCGTAGATCAGCGCGAGATCGAGACCTTCGCGCGCCAGACGATAGGGTGTGAGCATCTTCGTCGTGTCGGGCAGCAGATCGGTCGCCACCCGCAACTGGCCGAACAGTGCATTGATCAGACTAGACTTTCCGGCGTTCGAGCGACCCAGAACCAGGATCCGCAAGGGCTCGCCGAGCAGCGCGTCGGACGAATCGGACACGCGCAGATCGCGCTCGGACGTCTTGGTGGGGCGGGCCTCGGGAGGGGCATCGGACAGCAGCAGGCGACCGCTGTACAGCTCGATCGCATAGGCGCCGACCTTGCGCACGTACTCCCCGAGGATCCAGCCGTAGAGCTCGTCCTGTGCCAGCGCGTAGCCACGACCGCGCAGTTGGGACAATGCTTCGGTCAGGATGGCATTGGCCGGATTCACGACCCACTGTCCGGCGCGATAAAGCCCCAGCAGGCGATCCGCAAAGGGCTTCCACCGATAGGCGCGCATCAGCGAACCCACCGTGAGTCGGTGGCTGAAGGGAATGTGGTCCGTGATGGTCTCGCGCAGATCGCGACTCGCCCGCTCGACGATCAGCAGCGTGTGCGGCACCGTCAGCTCCAACAAGGGCTCGTCGACATCGGGATGAAAATGCCGCGCGACACGCTCGAGCGTTTGTTGGCCCAAGACCCCGAGCCGGTCGCCCTCGCCGATCGGCCAGTCTTCGGGTTTGGTCTGCGCCGCCATGTCCTCGACCAGCGCCCAGGCGCCGTCGGCGGCAGGCGGCCAGTCGGGATCCGGCTCGGTCTCCGCGGCGAGGAGCAACCCGCGTTCGTGCCGATGAAGCCAGAACTGTAAGCCGTACCCGGCTGCGCTGAAGAGCACGAACGCGGCAAGCCAATAGCGCATCGCCTCGGCCTGCGCCAACCAGAGCAGTCCCAAGGGCAAGAGCGCCGTGACGGGAACGGCCCATAGCAGGAGAGCGATAAGCCGCAGACGGTCGACCCGATTCAAAAGCGTTTTCATGTGCGGTCGGATTTCACCAGGTCCTTCAGAAGCGCCGAGCCACGGTCCAGTCCCTCGGCATAGGCCCGGCGCAGCCCTTCTGCATCCGTCGGCAGGCCGCGCCGACGGCGGTTGAAATGAAACCCGGCGGCCTTGCCGAGGGCATAGGTCGTGGCGCCGCCGGCCGTCGCACCCCAGATGGCTCCGGCCGTTTGGCCCCACACCGGAATCAGCTTGACCACGGCCCGGCCGGCGCTGCGCGCGGCATAGGCCACACCGATCCCGGTTCCGAGCAGACCCAGAAACTCGAGGATGGCGCGGCGATCCCAATCCTGGCCGTAGAGTGCGGCGAGACTTTGCAGCATCTTCGCCTGGATCGCCGGAACGCCGAGCAGATCCACCACGGGCAAGGCACCGACACCGGCCGCCGCAATCGCATAGCCGACGATGTGCGGGTGGGCGGATCGAGCGTAGGCATCGCGAACCCCGGAATCGCTGCGCAGCAGGGCTTGAAGGCGTAGAGACGAGACCCCGTCGATCGCCTGCCAAAGCGCATCCAGGCCGTAATCCGGCGGATCGAATCCGTCCTCGGGAAGCGTCAGATCGATCGGCACCCAACGCGGCGGGATCTCCCCCGGCAGCGCGCCGAGTCGATCGCGTTGCGCCCGCAGGGCACGCGCGAGGTCGAGGGGGACGCAGGCCGTCCAATCATCCTCGTCGTCGAAGGGATAAGGCAAGGGATGCTCGCCATCCGGCGGATAGGCATCGTGCAGTCCGGTCTGCGCGATCACCAAGGGCCATTCCGGGTGGCGACCGCGCACCTGCCGCAGGACCTGCCAGACATCGTCTTGGCGGATGTCGGTCGCCTTCATCACGGCCAACAACAGGTGCGCCTGCGATTCGCAGTAACGGATGTCGGCACTCGGGTCATAAGCGACCTCGCCCAGACCCCGCGTGTCGAGAAAACGCACCAGGGGCGCCTCCGCCGGGAAGTCATAGAGCCGGGTCGTGGCTGTACAGGGCTGGAAGCCGTTGCCGATCTCGGCCATCCCGCTCCCGGTCAGCGCCCGGATGATGGAGGTCTTGCCGGACTGGGTCTTGCCGATCAGCCAGACCACCGGGAGCGGGTGACGCGCCCGGGCCTCGCGCAAAGCCGCGCCGAGGCGCTCGTCGTCGACTCGCGGCTCAAGCAGTGCTTCGCGCAATCCGCGCCAACGATCCGACCACTGTGTCCAGGGATTACGCATCAGCACCTCGATCCCGAATCTCCGATGAAACCGCGACACCGACGAAACCCGCAAGCCTTGCTGTACCGGTCGCCCGATCCGGGTCGACCCCTTTGGACCCGGGCGACCCGTCCGATCCTGTGCAATAATCCGCGTCGACGCCGCAGATCGAGCCACTCCTGGTGCAATCCGCGGCGTCGACTCATTTGAACCCGGTCCGCAGGCAGGTCTCGAACGCGTACGGCGCCGTGTCGGCGGACACGGCACACGTCGCGCCGGACAGGGCTCACACACCAATCATTATCGCCGAGATGCCCCGTCATGCCCCCATCGCCGTTGTCGTCGGTCAACCTTCTCGACATGCCGCACCTCCCGCTCCGACAGGGTATTTCGATCAATGACACCCGTCGGGTGCTCATGTCGGCGCTGCTGCTCGTGGCCCTGATCCTTTGCAGCAACGCCTTCGCCGCGAGCCAGCATCCCGGGTCCGGCGCTTCGGCCCTCAAGATCAGCTCGGCCAGCGCCCTGATCGTCGACGAGCGCGGCAACCTGATCTACGGGAAGAACACCCGCGATGTCAAACCCATCGCCTCCGTCACCAAGCTGATGACCGCGATGGTGGTCCTGGATTCCGGCGTCTCGCTGGATACCCCCATCACCATCATCGAGGAGGATCGCGACAACCTGCGCCACAGCCGCTCGCGCCTGCGTATCGGCCAAGCAACCTTGTCGCGTCGCGAGATGCTGATGGTTGCGCTCATGTCTTCGGACAACCGCGCCGCCGCCGCACTGGCGCGTACCTCGCCGGGCGGAACGCCGCAGTTCGTCGAGGCCATGAATCGCAAGGCCCAAGCACTGGGGATGCTCGACACCTCGTTTTTCGACAGCAGCGGACTGGACAACCGCAACCGCTCCACGGCCGAGGACCTGGTCAAGATGGTGCGCGGTGCCGCGCAGTACCCCCTGATCCGCGAGGCCACCTCGCGCGGCGAGATGAAGGTCTACCCCTTCGCCGACAAGAGCGCCTTGGAGTATCGCAACACCAATCCGTTGGTGCGCAATCCCGAATGGCATGTCGAGGTGAGCAAGACCGGGTTTATCAACGAGGCAGGTCATTGCCTGGTGATGCAGACCGAAATCGGCGGCCGTCGACTCTACGTCGTCTTTCTGGACGCGGTCGGCAAGCTCACGCCGGTCGGCGACTCCAACCGCCTACGCACCTGGCTCGTCGGCGGACAACGCATCGCCGGCAATTAAGCACGCGACGAAACCGCTCCGATGTACGCAGGAGAACGCTTCAACAGCATTACGCACCTGGTCGGCGCCGCTCTCGCGCTGATCGGTGTGTCCGTGCTCGTGACCCTCGCCGGAGTTCAGGGCGGTGCGATGCGCATCGTCAGCTTCAGCGTCTACGGCGCTTCGCTGTTTTTGCTCTACCTCGTCTCGACCCTATATCACAGCGTGCGGGGACGGGCGAAGCGGGTCTTCAAGGTCCTGGACCATGATGCCATCTATCTGCTGATCGCCGGCACCTATACCCCGTTCAGCCTGCTGGTCCTGCAGGGGAAGACGGGGTGGTGGATGTTCGGCGCTATCTGGACCCTCGCCGTGATCGGCATCCTGATCGACAGCATCCCGCATCGAGGACGGCGGATCCTGCCGATGATCATCTATTTCACGATGGGTTGGCTCATCGTCCTCGCCCTTGAGCCCTTGGTGGCGAACCTACCCCAGGCAGGTTTTTGGGGCCTCGTCGTCGGCGGACTTTTCTACACCTTCGGCATCATCTTCTACGCACTCGACAGCCGCTTCTCCTGGTCGCACGGCGTTTGGCACCTCTTCGTGCTCGCGGGCAGCATCAGCCACTATCTGACGATCCTGATCTTTCTCTGACACCCGCACCGTCGCGATCCCCTCGGATTCCTCCGAGATGACCACCCGATTGCGGCCTTGGCGCTTGGCCCGATACATCGCCGCGTCGGCCCGCGCCAGGACCCGACCGGGATCGGTCTCGTCCGGCGCGACAGCCGCGACACCGATCGAGACACTGATGGGTGGCAGCTCGCGTTCCCGGCTGACCAGCCGAAGCCTCGTCATGGCGCGCCGGAGCGTGTCGAGACGCTTTGCTGCCTCGGCGGATCCGGCACCGGGCAAGACCAGGGTGATCTCCTCGCCCCCGTAGCGGCAGGCGATGTCCCCCGCACGCAACGACGTCCTCAGAAGATCGCCGATCGCGCGCAGCGCTGCATCGCCCGCATCGTGACCGAAGCGATCGTTGAAGACCTTGAAGTGATCCAGATCGAGCATGGCGACGGCCAGCGGCTCACCGTTGCGCTGGCTGTAACGCAGCTCGCGCGGCAGGGTCTCGTCCAGATACCGCCGGTTGAAAAGACCGGTCAGGGGATCCCGGACCGCCTGCTCGCGCAACATCTCTTGAATGCGCTGGCGTTCGCCGATGTCGCGGACCAGCCCGCAAGCGTACTCGACACCGTCGAACAGGAAGTGATCCACGGAGATCTCGACCGGGATACAGACGCCGTCCTTTCGCCGATGCACGCTTTCGAGCCGCATCGAGCCGGCGCGCTGCAAATCAAGCCAATGAGTATCCCATCGCTCGCGGGTGTACTGCGGCTCGATGTCCATGGCCGACATACCCAATAGCTCCTCGCGCCCATAGCCAAGCATGTGCGAGGCTGCCGCGTTGACGTAGCGGATGCGCCCCTCGGAGGAGGTCCAATAGGCCGCGTCGCCCATGCGATCGACGACGGTCTGGGTGAAATAGAGTGCCGCCTCCGCGCGCTTGCGATCGGTCACGTCCTGGACGGTGCCGGTCAACCGGACGACATGACCCTCGGCATCGCGCTCGGGTGTGCCGATCGCGATTAGGGAGCGCTCCGCGCCGTCGGCTCGGCGGATCGACAGGTCGATCTGATAGGGCTTGCCCTCATGCACCGCCTCCGAGACGGCCCGGTCCAAACGCGACCACTCCCCAGGCGCCATGAGATCCCGGTGCACCTCGTAGCTCGGCGCATCCCGGCTCGGATCCAGACCCCAGATCCGAAAAAGACCCTCCGACCAGCTCACGCGTCCAGAGGCCACATCCAGGCTCCAATTGCCCAACTGGGCGGTACATTGGGCCCACAAGAGGTCGCGCTCGCGTTCTCTCAACTGTCCGTTCGCGCGATCCGCCAACCGCAACGCATCGGCAACGCGCCGGTGACTCGCCACGAGCACCCCAACCAGAAGGGCGAACAGGAGGCTGGAGATGCCTCCGATCAAGGCAAACGGCGTCGATTCTCGCGAGATCCGCTCGGCCGCGAAACCCGGTCTCGGCAAGACCTGGATCGCCCATGGGTGTCCGCCGGGCTCGATCCGCTGGATGGCGTTGATCCCGGACGCCGACGCCGACGCGGGATCCCACGGTTCGCTCGCAAAAAGCAGACTGTCTCGGGTCAGCCGATCGCCGTCGTAGACCGAAACCTCGAACGCATCGACGGAACCCTCGAGGCCGACGGCGTCGAGCACGCCGCGCATCATGTCATCCATCCGCACCGGCGAGTAGGCCCAACCGAACAGATTCGCGCGCCGGGTCACAACATCGGCTGCGGGTAAATTCGGAAACACCGGCACGAAGATCAGAAAGCCCGGTTGTCGGTCGGTCTGCGTCTCCTGCACCAGAGTCACCTTGCCGGACAGCGCCGGCTCGCCACTGTCGCGTGCTCGGCTCGCAGCGGCCCAGCGCACTGGATCAGGCGACATGTCGTAGCCGAAGGCACTCAGGTTGCGTCCGGAGAAGGGCTCGAGAAAAAGGACCGCGGTATAAAAGCTGCGCTCGCCCTCCGGACGGATGCGGTAATCGGGAAACCCCTCCGCTCGGACCGAGGCGAGATGGTCGGCCAAGCGATCCGCCGGAATGAACCGCGAGAAGCCGATCCCCTGCATGCCCGGGTAATGCTCGACAACACCGAGACCTTCGACATACCGGCGAAATTCGTCGCGTGTCACCTCGCCCGAGGCGTCGAACAGCGCGGCCACCCCGCGCAGCACCTGGATCGTGTTGCGAAGGCGGTAATCGATGGAATAGGCGATCTTCGCGGCCCGGGTCCGGAGCTCGACCTCCAGCTCCAACTCCGCGGCGTGCCGATTCGCTTGCCAAAGCAGAAAGGTCGCGCCGAGTCCCAATGCCAGAACCGTCCAAGGCAGCAACCACAGCGCGGCGCGACTCAAGAGCGACGTCCCCCGCGGCGTCTTCATCGGGATAGGCCGGAAACCGCGGGCTCCGCAATCGACACGACCGGGCCGCCGAAGCCGCACCGGAAAACGCGCTGGGCTTGGCCAGTCACCGATGAGGCGGGCGGTCGCGGAATGATCGACATGAGCGGCGCTCCAGCCGGCACGATCGGTTTACGCAGACTTCGACGGTCGAGTGAGTACGACGGACCGCCAATATCCGCGGCCGAAAGTAACCGTCCAAATAGACTCTACACCGAAAAAGCGATCGATCAAGGGCGGGGGCTACCGAAACCCTACGGCCTCCGGCGATTAACTCCGGCAACAGCGACGATGGCGGATCCGTCGTGTGAACAAGCTCAACGCACTCCAGCGGCGAGCGTACCGGTTCGGTGGACTTCGCACCCGCTCGTTCACCCCAAGTTCGGGTTATAGGATCGAAGATGCGCAACGCCGTCCCGACTCGAAAAGAGCGCATGCCCCGCCGGACGCGGTTTAACATGGGCGACCGACCAAGCACCGGGAAGCACCGCCCCCATGCACGCCGGCCGAGACCAGACACACGACCTCGATCCCTTCACGTTCGATCAGGATCAACTCCACGCCTTGGCCGCCGCCGATCTGGTGCGCGACGGCTTGCGCTATTACAAGGACAATCGCGTCGCCGAATTGGAGCTGGACGGTGTCTGCCTGCGTGCCGACGTCGAGGACGAGGAAGATGAAGAGATCGTCTCGCTCGAGCTGTCCTATGACGGCGACGGCAATCTGGTCTGTCTGTGCAACTGCGGGACACCCTCGGACCGACCCTGCGTCCATGCCCTGGCCGCACTCTTCGCGCGATCGGCACGCGTGGCAGCCGAGGGCGAGCTGCTCGGCGCGGTGGAAAGCGCGATCGACGAGCGGGTCAAACGCGGTCGAACCGAGGTCCGGGTCGAGCACCTCTCGGGCGATCCGGCCTACGGGGCCTGGACTGCACGCTCGCTTGTCTCCTCTACCCACGTCCCGGTCAGCTACCGGGTGCATATCCGCTCGCTGGACCGGCGTGCCAACTATTGCACCTGCCCGGATTCGCGACCAACCAATTGGGGACCTGCAAGCACATCGAGGCCGTGCTGCACCGCATCACCAAAGGTCGCGACGCCAAGCGTCTGAAGGCCCTCGGCCCGCCCTCGCCCTTCGTTTATCTGGACTGGGAGGGCGACCCAGCACCCCAAATCCGTCTGCATCGGGCGATGCAACGACCGGACAACCCGCCCGATCCCGAGCTGATCGCGCTGCTGGATGCGCATTTCGACGACGCGGGCGCCTACCGTCGGCGTTTGCCCGAGGACTTTCTGCGTCTGGCCGATGCGTTG
>NZ_LN848257.1:1047597-1062597 GCF_001499735.1 Thiocapsa sp. KS1
GCTCTATCCCTACCAAGTCGAGGGCGTGGCCTTTCTCGCCGCCAACGGTCGGGCGCTGCTGGCCGACGACATGGGTCTGGGCAAGACGCTCCAAGCCATCTCGGCGGCCGCCTGGCTGCATAGTCATGCGGAGGTCGAGCGGATCCTGGTCATCTGTCCTGCCTCGCTCAAGCAACAGTGGGCGCGCGAGATCCGCAAGTTCACCGGTCAGGAGGCGCGGGTGATCCAGGGACCGGCCGCCACGCGAGCCGCCCTGTACCGAGGCAGCAGCGGCTTCCTGATCGTCAACTACGAGCTGATCCTGCGCGACGGCAGTGTTATCGCCGAGATCCTGCGCCAGGATCTGGTGATCCTGGACGAGGCGCAGCGCATCAAGAACTGGCGTACCAAGATCGCCGCGGCGGTCAAACGCATCCCCTCGCGCTACGCCTTCGTCTTGACCGGCACGCCGCTGGAGAACCGGCTCGAAGACCTCTACAGCCTGATGCAGGTGATCGACCAAAAGGTGCTCGGCCCGCTCTGGCGCTATCTGGTGGACTTCCATGTCACGGACGAGCGCGGCAAGGTGCTGGGCTACCGCAATCTTTCCGAGCTGCGGCGTCGGCTCGCGCCCGTCATGCTGCGCCGCGACCGCCAACTGGTGCGCGATCAGCTCCCGGACCGGATCGAGAGCCGCCTGGACATCCCGCTCGACGCCTGCCAGCAAGAACTGCACGATGCCGGCATCCAGGCCGCCGGGATTCTGGCGCAGATCGCCAAGCGTCGCCCGCTTACACCGGGCGAGTCGAACCGGCTGATGGCCCATCTGCAGCAAGCGCGGATGGCCTGCGACGCGGCCGGTTTGGTCGACAAGGAGACCGAGGGGTCGCCCAAGCTCGACGAGCTGGCGAGTCTACTCGACGAGCTCTGTCTGCAATCCGGACTCAAGGCCCTGGTCTTCTCCCAGTGGGAGCAGATGACCCGGATGGTGGAGGAGCGCGTGCGCGCACTGGGACTCGGCTGCGTGCGCCTGCACGGCGGTGTGCCGACGAGCAAGCGCGGCGAGCTGATCGATCGCTTCAACGAAGACGAGGGCTGTCAGGTCTTCATCTCGACCGATGCCGGCGGGGTCGGGCTGAATCTGCAAACGGCCTCGGTCCTCGTCAATCTGGATATCCCCTGGAACCCGGCGGTTCTGGATCAACGCATCGCCCGGGTCCACCGCCTCGGGCAGACCAGGAAGGTCCAGATCATCCTGCTGGTCGCCGCCGAGTCTACGAGTGTCGTGTCCTGGAGCTGGTCCAGGGCAAGCGCAACCTTTTTGACAACGTGGTCGATCAAGATGCCACCGAGGACGTCGTCGGGGTCTCGCGTAAGCTGGTGGAGGTGCTTGCGGAGGATCTCGCCGAGTTGCCGGGAGTCCCCAAGACAGCCAACGAGGCGCCGGGCGAGCAGGCCGAGGACGGTCCTTCCGAAGAGCCGGCATCCGAACAGACAGACGCCGACCTGACGCCGAGCCCGGACATCGACTCGATTGCCGACTTCACAACGCCGATCGACGACGCGGAGACAGACGACAGCACGCCGGTCGAGCGGGCGGAGCCTATCCCGCTCGCCGATGCGACGCGAGATGCCGAGATGGAAGCGTTCATCCGTCACGCCATCGAGGCCGTCCAGAACGCATTCGGCACCCGCATCGAGCGTATCCTCGGCTCCGGCGGCGGCCTGCTGGTGGTCCTTGATCGGGTCGACGCCGAGGCCGATCGGCTCGCCGCGGCGATCTCGGGTCAGGTTCCGGTCGCACTGATCGACCCGCGGACGCTGAGCGGACTGCGGCGGCTCGGGGACGCCTCTCCGATCGCCCGAGCGCACCCGCTCGTCGAGCCCACGGAAGACCGGCGCAACCTGCAAGAACCCAAACTGCGGTCCCGGGCACGCGAGAAGCTCCGCGGCGCCGAGGTCTTGATCCAACAGGCCTGCCCCGTCCCGGCGATGGACCTGCTGCTCGGCGCCCTCCTCGCTTGCGCCGCCGTCCGCGCCGAGCAAGAAACACCGCCGACACCCCAACAGACAGGAATCTGGCTCTACAGCGAGGCCCTGCCAAAAGGCATCCTGACACAAGACGAGGCCGGCCTGCTCATGCGGGCGCTCGCCCTGTCGCAAGGCGCGGAGGCAATCCCGGACGCGCTACTCCGAGACCTCGCCGCGGATGTCGCCCGCTTCGTCGCCGAGACGGGCTAACCCGATCAGCGAAGGCAGCGGGCGATTTCCGTCGGATTCTCAGCCTGGCTCACAAGCTCGGCCGGTAGGGTCGACAAGCGTAGCGCAGTCCACCAACGCCGGCGCAGGGTTCGGTGGACTGCGCTGCGCTTGTCCACCCTACAGATCCCATCAGCAGCCTGGCCGGATTTGTGAGCGAGGTCAGCCATCAGTCATGCGAGCTCGAAAAACCTCCAAGGCTCAAAGGCCAACGCCCGCGGCCCGTCAACCTCCCAGCTGGCGGCCGGAAGCTGGAAGCTCTAAACCACCCGCTCCACCTGACACAGCAAGGACTTGAACGGCGGAAACCCGCTGATGGGATCCAGGTGGCGGTCGTCGGTCAGTTCGTTGATGTTGGCGTCGTTTCGACCATGGGTGCAGTGCACGACTCCCGGCTTGATCCGGTCGGTGACCCTGGCGATGAAACGCACCTCCCCACGCGGGGAGCTCACCATGACGGGATCGCCGTCGTCGATGCCGCGCGGCGCGGCGTCGTCCGGGTGGATCTCGGCCAGCGGGTGCGGGATCGCGCGGCGCATCCGCTCGATGTAGTTGTGCTGGGAATGGGTGTCGAACTTGGTGCGTGCCCCGCTGGTTAAGACCAGCGGATAATCGACCGCCAGCGCGGGTGTGGAGATCGGGCTCTCGGCAGGCTCGCGATAGATTGGCAGTCCGTCGTGACCGGCCTCGCGCAGCTCGACCGAGTCGAACTCGACCTTGCCGGAGCGCGTGCGGAAACCGCGCAGCCGATAGAGCCGATCGGCATCCATGAAGCCGTTCTCGACCAGATCCTCGATCGCCTCGGCATAGACGACCACGCCGTCCGGATTGTCGTAGACCTCCCGGCGGATCTCCTCCGGGATGCCTTCGGCCGCCTCGGCCCAGGAGGCCGCCAGATCGCCGTTCCAGAACTGCTCGGCCATGCCCAGACGCACGCCGAGCTGCAGGAAGATCTCGCCGTCGGGGCGGGCCTCGCCCTTGGGCGCGACGATCGGCCGGCGGTAGCGCAGCTCGCCTTGATAGGCGCAGCCGGGATAGGCGATCAGCGCGGGACGCTCCAGACTGGTCGCCGCCGGCAGCACGAAGTCGGCCATACGGGTAGCCGGATTGTGAAAGAAGTCGGTCGCGACGAAAAAGTCTAGTGCACCGAGCGCCTGCTCCATCCGCTTGGAGTTGGGCCACATGGCGGTGTTGATGCCCATCGCCAGCAGGGCGCGGATGCGTTGCGGGCGCCCGTCCAGGATGCAGTCGGGCAGCAGCATGCTCTGGGCGGCCGGCCAATAGCGGGTCCAGACCGGATAGACCTCGTCGCCGACGCGCGGCGGGAGATGGGTGCGACAGTAGTCGAACAGCTCGATGGGTTTGGGCGCGGCCTTGTCGTTGAAGAAGCGGTTGCCGCCCTCGCGGTCGAGGTTGCCGGTCACCGCCGAGAGCAGGATCACCGCGCGGTGGTTCTGGAAGCCGTTGCTGTGCTGTACCGTCGCGGTGGGCGAGAGCGTGATCTGGGCCGGCGGGGTGGTCGCGAACAGCTCGGCAGCGGTACGCAGATCCTGCTCCGCAATGCCGCAGATCTCGGCGACACGCGCGGGCGTGAAGTCGCGGACATAGTCTCGAAAGCCCCCGACGCCGTTGGCCCATTCGTCCAGAAACACCTGATCCTGCCAACCGTTCTCGAAGATCAGATGATGGAAACCCAGGGCCAGAGCCCCGTCGGTGCCGGGGCGGATCGCCAGATGGATGTCGGCCTCCTCGGCGAGCGGCGTGCGGCGCGGGTCCACCACGATGAGGGTCTTGCCCGGGCGGCGCAGCACCAGCGGATGGGTGTCGAAGGGCGGGATCGACCCGCGCGGGTTGGTCGACCAGATGAGATGACAGCGCGTCTTCGGCGAGACCACCGTGGACGTGGTCTTGATCTTGTAGCCGAAGGTCACCTTCTCGGCCACCATGGTCGCGGAGAAGCAGCAGCCGCTCTCGGTCAGGTAGTTCGGCGAGCCGAAGGCATGCGCCAGACGTTGCAGCTGGGGCCGCGCCTCCTTGGTGTAGCCGGCGAAGAAGCCGACGGCCGGCGCGCCGTGCTCGGCCTTCGCAGCGCTCAGGCGCTCGGCGATGGTGTCGAGCGCCTCGTCCCAGGAGACGCGCTCGAACTCGCCGCTCCCGCGCGGCCCGACGCGCTTGAGCGGATAGAGGATGCGGTCAGGATGATTGCGCCGGTCCAACTGTACATAGCAGCGCGGACAATCCGGGCCTTGGACGCGGATCGGCTCGCCGTCGTCGTCGAGCTCGACCTGAATCCCGCAGTTGGCATCACACTCGTAACAGGTACTGGTTTTCCACGACATACGGCGAGAATCCTGAAGCTCCTTTTAACGATGCACTGGAATTCGAGCCGAGAGGCACGAATTCAAGCTGCTCATGCACAGTCGACGGGAATCAACCGATGCTGCGATTCGAAGGGATCTTCAAGGATTACGGCGGAACACCGGCGCTGGCGGATGTCGACCTCGAGGTGTCGGAGGCGCAGACCACCGTCCTGATCGGCCCGAGCGGTTGCGGAAAATCCACGTTGCTGCGCCTCGCCGCCGGACTGATCCGGCCCGACCGCGGCCAGGTGTGGTTCGAGGGCGCTCGGCTGGATACGGGCAGCCTGCGCCCTGCCCGGCTGCGCATGGGCTACATGATCCAGGACGGCGGTCTCTTCCCGCATCTGAGCGTACGCGACAACGTGGCCCTGATGGCGCGCCAACTGGACTGGCCGCGCGAGCGTCGCGAGCAGCGGCTCGCCGAGCTTGCGGACCTGGTGCAACTCCCGACTACGATGCTGGCACGCTATCCGATCGAGCTCTCCGGCGGCCAGCGCCAGCGCGTCGCCCTGATGCGCGCGCTCATGCTCGACCCCGATCTGCTGCTGCTCGACGAGCCGCTCGGGGCGCTGGACCCCATGATCCGTTTCGAGCTGCAACGCGAGCTCAAGGCGATCTTCGCCCGGCTCGGCAAGACCGTATTGATGGTGACGCATGACCTGGCCGAGGCGGTCTTCTTCGGGCATCGGATCGTCCTGCTGCGTGCCGGTCGCATCGTCCAACAGGACGAGCCGCGGGTGCTCCTGGACAGCCCTGCCGAGCCCTTCGTCGCGCAGTTCGTGGCGGCGCAACGCGAGCCGCAGCGGGTTTTGCTGGGAGCGGGAGGATGAGGCGCGGCATGTTGCGATGGGCATCCAGCCGCCGGCTTCCGGCCACCCGCCTTGGGCTTACGACGCTCGTCGCGTTGCTGCTCGCGGTCGGACTCGCCGCCTGTTCGCCCGAGCCGAGCGCCGAGGAATCGACACCTCGCCCTGTCGTCATCGGCTCGAAGAAGTTCACCGAGTCGGTCATCCTGGGCGAGACGCTGCGTCTGCTTGCACTCGACGCGGGCCACCCGGCGCGTCATCGTGCCGAGCTGGGCGGGACGCGCATCCTCTGGGGCGCGCTGCTGAGCGGCGAGATCGACATCTATCCGGAATACAGCGGCACGCTGGTCCGCGAGATCCTCTCCGGCGAGGACGTGTCCTCGCCGGAATTGCTGGAGGTGGCGCTCGCGGCCCGCGGGGTGCGATCCTCGGCGACGCTGGGCTTCGAGAACACCTACGCGATTGCGGTGCCCGAGCCCTTGGCTGAGCAGCTCGGCCTGCAACGCATCTCCGACCTGCGCGAGCATCCGGACCTGAAACTCGGCTTCAGCAGCGAATTTCTGGATCGCGCCGACGGCTGGCCGGGGCTACGCCAGCGCTACCGCCTCCCCCAGACCCGCGTGCAGGGTCTGGATCACGACCTGGTCTATCGCGGGATCGACGCCGGGCATCTCGACGTGACCGTGGTCTACACTACGGATGCCGAGATTGCCCGCTACGGGCTGCGCATGCTCGAAGACGATCTGGGCTATTTCGAGGACTACCAGGCAATCCTGCTTTACCGCGCGGAGCTGGCCGAGAAGGCGCCGGACGCCCTGGCCGCCTTCCGCCGTCTCGAAGGCGCAATCGACGCGCCGACTATGGCGGGCATGAACGGGGCCGTGAAGCTGGAGGGCGAGTCCGAGCAGGCGGTCGCCGCGCGCCTCTTATCGGAGGGCCTCGGGCTCGCGGTCACGGTCTCGGGCCAAGGCTTCTGGAGCCAGCTGAGCCAGCGCACGCTCGAGCATCTGGGCCTGGTCGGGGTCTCGCTCGGTGCGGCCATCCTCTTCGCCGTGCCGCTCGGCGTGCTGGCAGCACAAAATGCGCGGCTCGGTCATCTGATCCTCGGCATCACCGGGATGATCCAGACCATCCCCTCGCTCGCACTCTTCGTCTTCCTCATCCCTTGGCTCGGGATCGGCTGGCTGCCGACCGTGGTCGCGCTCTTTCTGTACAGCCTGCTCCCGATCGTTCGCAACACCCACGCCGGGTTGATGGACATCCCGGTGCCGATCCGCGAATCGGCCGACGTCCTCGGTTTAACTCGGGGCGCACGCCTGCGCCTGATCGAGCTGCCGCTGGCCGCCAACACCATCCTGGCCGGGATCAAGACCTCGGCCGTGCTCAACGTCGGCACCGCAACGGTCGCAGCCCTCATCGGCGCCGGCGGCTACGGACAGCCGATCCTCACCGGTATCCGCCTGGACGACACCGCGCTCATCATGCAGGGCGCCGTCCCGGCCGCGCTGCTCGCACTCGGACTCCAAGGACTTTTCGAGTTCGCAGAGCGCTGGGTGGTGCCGCGCGGGCTGCGCTTGAAACCGTCGGTCGGGGTCAGGGCGGAGGCGGATCCCGATCCCGAAAGACCCGGGGCTTGAGCGTGCCGAGTGTCCTTGCCGCGGCTCGGGCAGACGACTAACCTTCGAATCGACAACGGCTCGAGCACCCCATGCGATCTCACCGAGAGCGACCACAGCCATGATGCCCGCCAACCACCCGTCGGCCGTCTGCGACGTCGACCATGTCGATCAGCGTGTCTTCCTGCGCGATGTCGGCTGGGACGACTACGAGGCCATCCTCTCCGCCCGCGGCGACGACGGCGGGGTGCGCATCACCTATTGCAACGGCGAGCTGGAGCTGATGACACCTTCCGTCGATCACGAATCACTCAAGAAGCGGCTCGCCCGTCTGCTCGAGACCTATGCAGAGGTCAGGAACATCGAGCTTGAAGGCTACGGTTCCTGGACCTTGAAGGAAAAGGCCAAGCGGCTCGGTGCCGAGGCCGACGAATGTTATCTGGTGGGTCCGATACGCCGGGCACCGAAGGTCCCGGATATCGCGATCGAGGTGATCTGGACCAGCGGCGGTGTGGACAAGCTCGCCGTCTATCGCGGGCTCGGCGTGCCCGAGGTCTGGTTCTGGGAGGACCGCACACTGCGTTTCTTCGTGCTGCAGGACGACGTCTATCTGGCCGCGACGCGCAGCCGAGCGCTGCCCGAGATCGACCCCGCGCTCATCATCCGCTGCATGGCCGAGCCCACCCAGACACGCGCGATCCGGGCTTTGCGCACCGCGCTCGTCGGAAACACGGTGGATCGGGATTCGGGCCGATGAGCCGATTTCTGACCCCGGACGAGGTCGAAGCCGCCTTCTATGCCGCCTTCCAAACCCTCGACATCGCCTTGATGGGAGCGGTCTGGGCGGCGGAGGAGCCAAGCCCCGTCTGCGTCCACCCCGGCGGCGATCTCCTGCAGGGTCGCGGCGAGGTTCTGAGCAGTTGGCGCGAGGTCCTGACCGGGGCCGAACGCCCCGAGCTGCACTTCCGCGTGATCCAACGCACGGCGACCAACGGCCTTGCCGTCCATCTGGTCGAGGAGCTGATCCGCCCGAGCCGCTCGCGCGAGGAGCCCAATCGGATCCTGGCGACGAACGTGTACCGTCAGACGGCAGAGGGCTGGCGAATGACCGCCCATCACGCCTCCTTGCCGCTCATGGGCAAGCGACCCGCTGCGGCGACGCCCGAGACCCCAAAGCCGCGGATGCACTGATCCGACGGACCCGGGTCCGGCCGGCCCGTCCGGTTCATGCAAGCCCGAACAAGCGGTTATCGCCTCGACCTAGACGATTTCAGCTGGACTCCATACCCGTAGGTTGTGCTGACGATAGGAAGCACGACGTCCGCCGACGGTTGGTTGTGCCTCCTCGCACGGCTCGGCGCAACCTACCGCCTGTGTCTGCCCGGAAAACCAGCAGCGCCTGTAGAGGCGAATTCATTCGCTGCTTGTATGCTCGGTAGATCCTCTCCCGGAATTCACCTTACGGCCTTTGAGCCGGCTTCGCCCGGAAACCCATGACCAAGCGACGACGCCCAGGTAGAGCGCCGCGGCGAGCGGTATGGCCGGCCAGCTCGAAACCCCCAGAACCCAAAGGGTTACCCCGCTGATCAAACACCAAGCGAGCGGGATGATCGACAGCAGCCAGCGCAGCGGATGGCGCACAAGCAGCAGAAAGCCCAGTGTCGCAACAACGGTCGGGTCCGGCGCGCTGCCGAAGACCTCCAAACCGTACCAGGGTCGACCGGACAAGAGTCCGAGCAGGGGTTGCAGCGCCAGGGCGAAGAGGAGGATCCAGAGCCCCGGACCGGGATCCCGATCCGTGGCTTCCGAGCCCACGATCGGACCCCACCCGAGCACCACAGCCATGAGGACGCCCTGAAGCACAAAGCCGATCCCGAAATAGATCCCCGGCCAGCTCAAAGGCGCGTACCACTGGATCTGAAAGACCCAGCCGACCCAAGCCCAGCATGCCGCAGTCAGGAGAAACGGTGCCCGGAGCATCCATCCGTCCGCCCGCCGCGCCGTAACCAGGGCCGTGAGCCCCATCGCCAGCCCGATGATCGGCGCCGGCCAGACGCCGATGTTGTAGCGCTCGAACAGCCTGAAATAGGTCTCTCGCGAGAAGGGAACCAGGTCGACCAGCGAATAGCTCAAGAGGTCCATCAGAATGCGGCGACGTCGACGGCCATGCGACGCCGCAGCGCCGCATCCGGCATGGCACCGCGCGCGGCCGCCATGTTCTGCACCATGTGATCCACCCGACTGGTCGCGGGAATCGCACAGGTCACGGCCGGGTGCGAGAGGATAAATTTGAGCAGGACCTGCGACCAAGCGGTGCAGTCGATCTCGCGCGCCCAACCCGGCAAGGGGTGACGCTTGACGCGATCGACCAGGGGACCGCCCTGAAACGGTCGATTGGCGATCACCGCGATCCCCCGCTCCGCAGCCAATGGAAGCAGCCGCGCCTCGGCCTCGCGATCCGCGATGTTGTAGGTCAACTGCACGAAATCGATCGGCTGCGTCTCCATGATCTGCGCCAGCTCGGGGTGACGCCGCCCGTGCGAGGTGGTGATGCCGATATAGCGCACCTTCCCGTCGGCCTTCATCGCCGACAGGGTCTCCAGATGCCCTCTCCAGTTCAGCAGGTTGTGGACCTGCAGAAGATCCAGCCGCGACAGACCCCAGAGCCGCTCGGACGTGGCGATCTGCTCGATACCCTCCGCGGTCGAGGAGGTCCAGACCTTGGTCGCCGAGAACAATCCCGCGGGGCGATCCAGTCGCGCCAAGCAGCCGCCGACGACCGCCTCGGTCGTGCCGTACATGGGGGAGGAGTCGATCATGCCACCGCCGGCGGCGAAGAAGGCGCGCAGGACATCGGTGCGCGCATCGCGCGCCACCGGATCGTCCGCGACGTTGAAGGTGATCCAGGTCCCCATGCCGACAACCGGTAAAGGTTCGCCGGTCGAGGGAATCGGTTTGGCGAGGGGTTGAACGTCCCCCGCACGGCTATTGCCCGGCAGCGTCAGGAAGGACAGAGGGGTGACCGCGAGGGCCGCAAGGAAGGCACGCCGACTCGATACGCAAGATCGATCCATAGATATCCTCCAGGTACCGTCCGCCGAGCGGACTCGAGCATCCCGAAGTTTGACCATGATCGAGCGGATGGTTGCACCGGTGAACGCCCTTGCCCCTCGGGACTGAACGCACATCGAGGATGTCCAGAGGTCATGGCCTGTGCGGATGCTTTGTCTACGCCCGCGGCATGGGGTGCGGAGTCAGATCGTCCCCCTCTTGCTGCTTCGTTGGCCTGCCCTTCGCACCGGCCTTATCAGTGCAGCCGGGTGACGCCGTAGCGCTTCATCTTCTGCCAGAGCGTCTTGCGGCTGATACCGAGCCGCGCGGCCGTTGCGGTCATGCTGAAACCCTGCTCGGCCAGCGCGGCCTCGATGGCCGCGCGCTCGCTGGCTTGCGCCTGTGCCTTCAGACCCGTCTCCGTCGGTGCATCCCGGGCGTCATGCAGAGCAAGCCGTTCACCTCGCCCCAGGATGCAGGCGCGTTCGAGCGTGTGCTGAAGCTCGCGCACATTCCCCGGCCAGCCGTGCTGAAGAAGGCGTTCGCGATCCTCGGGTGTCAACACCCGCCGCTCCTGCGGCACACGTCGCCCGTAATCGGCGACGAATCGCTCGGCGAGCCGGATGATGTCTTCAGGACGTTCGCGTAGGGGCGGGATTCGAATCTCGAGGACGCGGACGCGATAATAAAGATCCTCGCGAAAACGCCCCTCCCGGACCAGTGCCGCTAGATCCCGGTGTGTCGCGCAGGCCAGACGCGCCGGAACCTCGACCGGCTCGCTGCCCCCGATGCGCGTCAGCTTTCGGCCTTGGACTACGCGCAGCAGCCGCGACTGAAGTGCGAGCGGCATGTCGCCGATCTCGTCGAGAAAGAGAATGCCGCTCCCGGCCTGCTCGAAGACACCGGCACGGCGGCGGTCGGCACCCGTGAAGGCGCCCTTCTCGTGACCGAAGAGCTCGGCTTCGATCAGGGTCTCGGGCAGGGCCGCGCAGTTGACCGCGACGAAGGGGGCATCGGGACATTGGAGTCGGTGCAGGTGACGTGCAACGACCTCTTTGCCGACGCCGGACTCCCCGCAGATCAGGACCGGGGTCTCGGAATGGCGCGCAATCCGGGCGAGCTCCCCGGCGAGGTGTCGCATTGCCGGGGAGACGCCGAGCGGGTCGTCGCCCGACACCTCGCCGTGCGCGCCGACCGTCCCGGCGAGCGCCCGGAGCTTCTCGATCAGCGCGCTCGGATCAAGCGGCTTGGTCAGATAGTCCGCGGCGCCGAGCTTGAGGAGGCGCACGGCATCCTCGATGGTCCCGTAGCCCGTGATGAAGAGGCTGGGCGGGATCCGGACCCGCTCGTCGAGCAGACGCGCGAAGAGGTCCGCTCCGGAGAGATCCGGCAGATTGACGTCGATGACGGCGAGGTCGGCCGCGTCTGCCGCCAGCGCGCGCATCCCGTCGCGGCCGGTGCGATGCCAGACCACGGCGAACCCTTCCAACGCGAGCCGCTGCACCAGGGCCTCGCCCATGATGGGATCGTCCTCGATCAGACAGACACGGATCATGCCGAGGACTCCGGCGGCAGCGGCAAGACGACCAGGAACCGTGTGAGCTCGCCCTGCGTCTCGGCCCGGATGCTGCCGCCGAGCTGGGAGACGATCTGATAGCAGACCCAAAGCCCGAGACCCCGGGTGTGTGGACCGCTCGCCGGATAGGGCTCGAACAAATGCAGGAGCTGCTCGGGCGGGATGGCGCGACCGCTGTTCTCGATCCGCATCATAAGTTGGTTGTCCTGCGTCGTGATCCGAACCGCGACATGCCCACCGCCCTGTGCGGCCTGCACGGCATTCAACACCAGATTCAACAGGAGCTGACGAACCGGGGCCGCCGGGAGCTCGATCGCGGTGTGGCAGGCGTTCTCCCAAATCAACGCGATCCGCGCCTTGACGCTGTTCGGCTGGGCCAGGGTCTTGACGTCCTCCAGGTCTTCTCGCGTCAGGGTCCGCAGATCCGCCCGCGCCTCGACCAGCAGCGCGGACACCGAGGCTTGGATCTGGCGCAACGCACGCTCCAACAGGTCCAACAAGCGCTCGGTCTGCGCATCGACGGCATGGGATAGACGATAGGTATCGATCGCCATCAGCATACCACCGAGCGGGTTATTCACCTCGTGGGCAACCCCGGCGGCGACCCGACCGACCGCCGCGAGACGCTCGGCTTGGATCATCTGCCGCTCCAAGGATTCCTTCTCGGCAAGCGCCGCGAGCATCGCCGCGAACTGCCGCCCGAGGCGTCCGATCTCGCTGTCGCCGTCGGGCAGGGGGCATTGCATCCGGCGCGCATCCTCGCGGCCGACCCGCCCCATACAGTCGGCCAACTGCACCAACGGCCCGACCATGCGTCGCCCCCAGAGCCAGCCGATCGGCAACAGGACCGCCAGGATCGCGCAGGTCACCAGGACGCCGCCGAGGAGGATCTCGCGAAATCGGGGCAGATAGGGCGCGTCGGAGAGCAAGGCGATCAGCTCGCCGACCTGAGAGCCGTCGCTGTAAAGCGGTAGGCGCAGCAAGCGGCGGATGTCCTCGCGATCGACCGCCGACACGCGTCCCGGCGTCTCGTCGATCACCTGCGGCTGTGCGGGCGGGAGCCACGGCAAGGCGTTCTCGATCGGCTGATCCAGGCGGAAACGGCGCGGGCGGTTGCTCGCGAAGATGCGCCCCCCCTGGTCGACCAGGATCCAGACCGCATCGCCGCCGCCATCCGGACCGCGCAGAAGCGAGTAGGCCAACCAGACATCGTCGTTGCGCAACGCCTGGATCTGCACACCGGCCATCGCGTACCCGAGGGTCATGGCGTTGCGGCCTTGGTCATCGCGCAGATTGCTCAGGGTCTGCAAACCCAAGGCAACAGCCATCGAGAATGCGGTCACCACGGCGGCGATACTCAGACTCAGCGGCAGACGCAGCCGATAGCTCGACAGCGAAAGGGTCACGCGCCATTCCCTCCCGGCAAACGCCCGGCCATCCGCGCGATGTCGTCGTAGAGATCGGGCGTCTCGAGACTGAAGCTGTCGAGATTGAGCTCGTTCAAGAGCGCCCGACCGCCTGCATCCTGGACTTGGCTCAAGAGCACGCGTCGGATGGCCTGCCGATCGGGCTCGGACAGCGCCGGACCGGCAACGATCGGCGGAAAACCGAACTCCGGCGAGCGCTCCAGTACGCGGGTCTGCGCGGTCAGATCGGGATGGCTGCGCGCGAGGGTCTCCCAGACATAGCTGTCGACGGCCGCGCCGTCGGCCAAGCCTTCGGCCACCGCCTCGACGCTGCGCGGGTGTCCCCAGGTGAAGAAGGTTCGCCGGAAGAAACGGTCCGGATCCCGGCCGTCGCTGGTGAGTCGAAAGCGCGGATACAGATAACCCGAATTGGAATCCGGATCGGCCCAGGCAAAGAGTCGGCCCTCCAGGTCATGCAACCGCTGGATCTGCGAATCGGCGCCGACAATGAAATAGGACTGATAGAGCGGGCGGCCCCGAAAACGCGGCACCGCGATCAGATCCAGGCGGGACCGGTTCTGGACAAAGGGATAACCGCAGATCCAGGCCAGATCCAGACGTCCTTGCAGCAAGAGATCCAGGATCTCGCGATAGCGCGAGCGCTGGAGGAAAACCACGGGCCGTCCAAACTGACGCTCGATCCAATCGGCCCAGGCGTCGAGAAAGGCGATCCGATCATCGAGCACCACCGGGGTCAGTCCGAATCGCAGCGCTTGGGTGGACACATCGGGAATCGCGCTCGCGCCTACACCGAAGCCCGTGGCCAGCAGGCCCGAGAGGAAGACCCGACGAGAGCAGCCGGCTCGCATGATTCACTCCGGATGGATCGCTTTGACCGATGAAACGGGATTGCACGCAGGCTTCAGTATGGCCCGGACCTGCCGAGTGGACCAGACAGGCATGCAGCAGGAATCGCGGATCGCCGCTCCCCGACCTTGATGTCTAGCATGCGTTTCCTTTCGGTAACACCTCCGTCGATCCTGTTACCTCGGACGCAAGCCCCTGATCTCACGTCGATTCAAACCCGTGATGACGGGATAGCGCGTTACCCTCTTGTAACCCGGTATTGCGGGAAGGCTGCTGGATCGACGGCTTGCATCCGTATCGAGTCATAGCATTCAGTCGCTTACAAAACACAGCCGCAGCGTCTGGTATATCGCCTGCTTAGTTAGGCCGATACCGAAACCGTCGCCCCTCGACGGCCCGACCGAGAGACGTCATGGCGCCCCCCTCGACCGCAACCCTTCAGCACCGGCGGCAGATCCCACCTGCGAGAGCGCTCGGCCCTGCGGCCCGCCTCGCCTATCGGGAAGGGTCTTGCCTGCCCGCACGGTTCCCGGAGATGTCCTGTCGACGCTGCACGGACGCCTGTCCAACCGGCGCACTGGTCGCGACATCGACGGGGCCCGAGTTGGCCTCGGGCTGCGTGGACTGCGGCCGCTGCGCGGTGGTTTGTCCGACCGAAGCGCTGTACGTGCCCGGATTCGACATCAGGCCCACGACGGGCGGGATGATCGCGATCGATTGCTGGCGCGTGCCGGCGGCGGACTCGCCGAGCGGTGCCGTGCGGGTGCCCTGTCTCGGAGGACTTTCCACCGCGGCCCTCGCCGAGTTGACGGCCGAGGCCGACGGACGCCCCGTCGCCCTGCTCGACCGCGGCTTCTGCGCCCGCTGTCCGGCCGGGGCAAGCGAGCATCCCGACGCCCACCCCGCCGCGCCCGTCATCGACGAGGTCCGACGGCCTGCTTGAGGACTGCGGTGTGGCCCGGACCGATGGGCCGCGCCTGATCGCGATGCCGCTGCCCGCTGCCCGCATGGTCGAGGGTATGGGCGAGCCGCTGCTGGAGTCTCGTGTCAGCCGACGCGCGCTCTTCACCGGACAAGCGT
>NZ_LN848257.1:1062697-1067552 GCF_001499735.1 Thiocapsa sp. KS1
CCCGCACGGCTCTTCCCGAGCCTGACGGCAAACCACGACTGCGCCGACCACCGCGTCTGCGCCGGCGCCTGCCCCACCGGCGCGCTCACGGCCTACACCGAGGACGCGGCGCGGGGGCTGCGCTTCGATGCTGCCGCCTGCATCGCCTGCGATCTGTGCACCCGACTCTGCCCCGAGCAGGCACTGACGCTCGACGTCTCGGACGAGACGACGACCCAGCGGACACCGCAACGCCTGACCCGACACGCCATGCAGACCTGCCCGGAGTGCGGTGCGGAGCACGGCAACCCCGAACCCGTCTGTCCGGCATGCCGACGCGATCGCGACTTCGCCCGCAGCGCCTTTTTAGCGTTTAGCCACCAGCACCCGGCCTCCTGCCTCCAGCCCGACGCGGGGGAGGCGGGAAGCTGAGAGCTGAGAGCTGAGAGCTGGCCGCAGGAGGCAGGAGGCAGGAAGCCGACAAACCCATCCAACAACAACACCGGAGGAAACCACCGATGGACATCCTGAGCACGGTACTCTCGCGCCGCCACTTCCTGCAGGCCAGCGGCACGGCCGGCGCCTTGGGCGCGGTCGGACTGGGCGGAGGCGCCTTGACCACGCTGCGCCAAGCCGAAGCCCAAGCGGCCAAAGCGCCCGCCGAGACCAAGATCACCAAGAGCATCTGCCATCAGTGTCCGGCGCGCTGCGGCATCGATGTCTACACCACCGACGGACGCGTGCATGCCATCTACGGCAGCGCCGAGCATCCCATCTCCAACGGCAAGCTCTGCCCCAAGGGACCGCTCGGGACCTACATCCTCTATGACCCCGACCGCTTCAAGGGGCCGATGAAGCGCACCAACCCCGAGAAGGGGCGCGATCAGGACCCCGGCTTCGTGCCCATCTCCTGGGAGGAGGCGCTCGACACGGTCGCCGCGCGGCTGAACAACCTGCGTGATCAAGGCGAGTCGCATCGCTTCGCACTCTGCTTCGGACGCGGCTGGGGCGCCTCCTGCGCCGGCCTGCTCGGACCCTTCGGCAAACTCTACGGCTCGCCGAACGTGCCGATCGGCCACTCCTCCATGTGCTCGGACGGCAGCATCATCTCCAAGCTGTCCACCGACGGCAACGCCTCCTACAGCGCCTACGACTACCGCAACGCCAACATGCTGCTCATGTTCGGGGTCGGGTTCCTGGAAGCCTTCCGGCCCTACAACAACAACATGCAGGTCTGGGGCTACATCCGCGGGGTGAAGGTCCCCAAGACCCGGATCACGGCGGTCGACGTTCATCTCAACACGACCCTGGCCGGCTCCGATCGAGCCCTGTTGATCAAGCCGGGCACCGACGGCGCGCTCGCGCTCGCCATTGCCCATGTCATTCTCACCGAGGGCCTCTGGAAGCGCTCCTTCGTGGGGGATTTCACCGACGGGGTCAATCGCTTCAAGACCGGCGAGACGGTCGATCCGGCGCTGTTCGAGGAGAAATGGGTCAAGGGTCTGGTCGAGTGGTGGAATCTGGAGCTGAAGGACCGCACGCCCGAGTGGGCGGCCGAGATCACCACGCTCTACCCGCGCGACATCCTCGCCACCGCGCGGGAGTTCGGTACCACCCGGCCGAGCATTGCGCTGTTCGAGCGCGGGGTCCATGCCCATTCCAACGGCATCCTCAACGGCATGGCGGTCCATACGCTCAATGCCCTCGTGGGCTCCCTGTTCGCCGAGGGCGGGCTCATGTA
The DNA here is from genome assembly GCF_001499735.1 of Thiocapsa sp. KS1. Lineage (GTDB taxonomy): Bacteria > Pseudomonadota > Gammaproteobacteria > Chromatiales > Chromatiaceae > Thiocapsa. Next base: position 1,064,418 of record NZ_LN848257.1, read on the forward strand.
CCAAATGGGTCCGTCCTACGGCCCTCTGCCGGTCAAGGAAGAGGACTTCATGGACGACTATGCGCAGAACGGTCCCTGGAAGGCCCAGCCGCGCATCGATCTGCAGGGCCATGAAGACGGCTACCTGCTGGCCAAGAACATGCTTCAGGAGGTCGGTCCCAACTCGCTCGCGGGCAAACCCTACAAGCTCGACACGGTCATGTTCTATCTGACCAATCCGACCTGGACGGCGCCCGACAGCCAGGTCTGGGAGGAGGCGCTCAAGGAGCTGTTCGTCATCGACACCTCGCCGTTCCCCGGCGAGACGGCCATGTTCGCCGACCTCATCCTGCCGGACCACACCTTCCTGGAGCGTCTCCAGGACGCACCGACCTATCCCTTCCAGGGTTGGCCGATGGCGCAGCTACGCGTACCGGCGATCAAACCCCTCTACGACACCAAGTATTTCGGCGACACCCTGATCGAGATCGGCAAGCGCGTCAAAGGACCCATGGGCGACTACTACAAGGCGCTCGACAGCTCCGAGAACGTCATCCGTCATCTCGCCAAGGGGTTCGAGTCCGACCCCGGCGACAACGGCGTGGACGGATTCGAGGCATGGAAGGAAAAGGGGGTCTGGTTCAAGAAGCGCTACACCTGGCGTCAGATCGACGGCGACTTCTTCGCGTGGGACGGACGGGGCTACAGCACGCCGATGACCGCGGAGCAGGTCAAGGAGAACCTCTTCAAGACCGACTCGGGTCGCTTCGAGATCCGCTCCGGCAAGCTGGAGCACCACACCGACTGGATCGCGGCCAAGACCGGCCGCTCGAAGGACAAGCTGATGTTTCCGCACTGGGAGGAGCCGCAGCATCCGGGCGGCGGCGATCTCTACATGGTCACGCCCAAGGTCGCCCTGCATGCCGAGGGCCGCGGTGCGAATCTCCCCGTCGCCATCGCCAACCTGCAACCGGTGCTGGGCGGACGCAAGACCGTCTACATCGAGATCAATCCGCAAACCGCCCGCGAACGCGGCATCGCCGACGGCGCAAAGGTCCGGCTGAGCTCCGACCTCGGCAGCATCGAGGGCTACTGCAAGTATTACGAGGGCTGCCGGCCGGACACCATCGTCTTTCCGATGGAGCACGGCCACTGGGCGATGGGGCGCTGGGCCAAGGGTCGCCTGCCCGGGCATTGCGGGGAGATCACGGTCAATCAGTCCGACCGCGTCACGGGTCAGTGCAGCTACTACACCACCAAGGTGAGCATCGCGCCCGCTTGAGCTTAATCGCTGCGCGTGAGGGTCGAGCACCGTTCGGTGGGTATCAAAGACCGCTGCCGAGCGCGGTTCAAGGATTTTAAAGAAAACACTTGAATCGCATCGCGCCGACGTCTCGCAAGTCATGCGAGACCGACGACACACTCGACGCTTGCCCGTCGCACCGAACGCGATTCAATAATCGAGGAATCAGTCATGGCGAAATGGGGAATGGTCATCGATCTGGACAAGTGCACCGGCTGCCAAGCCTGCACGACGGCCTGTGCGATGGAGAACAACCGCCTGCCCGGCGAGAACTGGCAGGACGTGCTCTTCTATCACGAGGGCACCTATCCGAACGTGAAGCTGATGTGGTTCCCGCGGCCCTGCATGCACTGCGAGAACCCCTCGTGCGTGTCGGTCTGCCCGACCAAGGCGACCTACAAGGATCCGGACGGCGGTTTCGTACTGATGGACTGGAACAAGTGCATCGGCTGCAAGTACTGCCAGGTCGCCTGTCCGTACGGCGTGCGCTTCTATGTCGACGAAAAGGCCGTGGTGCAGCCGGATATCCGCGGGGTCTTCCCGAGCGAGAACGGCCGCCAATGGGATCCGCCCTACAAGGGTCCGCAGGACGATCCCTCGCGCGGGATCGGCATCCAGCCGCACGGCGTCGTCTCCAAGTGCACCTTCTGCTACCACAAGGTCAGCAAGGCGCCGAAGGGTGTCGCCGATCTCGACGAGGACATCCCGGAGCTCAAGGAATACGTGCCGGCCTGCGTGCGGGTGTGCGCCCCGAAGGCCCGCTTCTTCGGCGACCTGGATCAACCCAACAGCAACGTCAACAGGATGATTGCGGACAAGAGCGGCGTGCGCCTGAAGGACGAGACCGGCAACAAGCCGCAGGTCTATTACCTCTCGGGCGGTGCGGCGGCCTCGGTGCCGTCGTTGCGCAGCATGAGCGATTCGGACAAAGGCTAAGGGGAGATCACCATGACCAGCGTCACCGTTTCCAACAAAGAGATTGCGGGCAAACAGCTCGGCATCATGCTGCTCGCCCTGATCGGGCTCCTGATCGCGGGCGGCATGGCCGTCAACAATCTATTGGTTGAAGGGCACGCCGCCTACAACACCAGCAACCTCGGCCTCTTCTGGGGCTTTCCGATCGTCGTCTACGACTATTTCCTGCTGACCTCCACGGGGCTGGCGATGGTTGCCTCCCTGGGTCTGCTCTTCGGCGGGGAGGACTTCCGCCCCATCGTTCGGCGCGCGCTCTGGCTGGCGCTGGCCGGCCTGATCGGCGGTGTCGCGGTCCTGATGATGGAGCTTGGCCATCCGCTGCGCGCACTCTGGGCGATTCCCTTCAGCTTCGCCTTCAGCTCGCCGCTGTATTGGAAGGTCATGGCGGTGAGCTTCTATGTCCTGTCGCTCCTGATCCTGCAGGTACGGATGCTGAAGGCGGATTGGCGCATGCAGGATCTGCGGATCAACGCCATGGTCACCCTGGTGCTGGCGCTCGGCGTCACGGCGATCGCGGGTGTCGTCTACGGCTCTCAGAGCTTCCGGCCCTTCTGGGCCTCGGGCGATATCCCGGTCGCCTTCATCTTCGAGGCGCTCCTGGGTGGGTTGGCCTTCGTCTTCTTCTTCACCTATCTGGCCTATGCGTTCAACCCGGCGGCGGTGCCCGAGAGCGTGAAGCGGCTGTTCAACGACCGCCTGGCCAATCTGCTCGCACTGGCGATCTTCATCCATCTGCTGTTTGTCCTCGCACGCATGAGCAGCGGGCTTTACGGGAATGCGGAGGGGCTCCAGGTTTGGCACAGGCTCGCCACCTCGCCGCTGTTTTTCGCAGAGATCCTGATCGGTCTGCTGCTGCCGCTCGTTCTGCTGATGTATCT
>NZ_LN848257.1:1067652-1082689 GCF_001499735.1 Thiocapsa sp. KS1
TGTATCCCGGTACACGTATCCGCCCCTGGGCGCAGATCCTTGCATCGCTGCTGGTGATGAACGCACTCCTGATCTCGCGCTACGAGTACATCATCGGCGGTCAGCTGGTCCCGCTGTTCAAGGGGTCCTGGGCACCGGCGCTGCTGAGCTATGCGCCCTCGCCGACCGAGTGGCTGCTCCTGCTGGTGGCCATCTTCCTGTCGAATGCGGTCAATGCCTTCGGGGAGGTGACCTTGCGTCTGGGGCGCGAGGGATGATCCGGGTCGGCCGAGCTCGGTGCGCGGTGCATCGCGACCTCGGTGGACGTCCGAGAGGTCGGTGTCGGATTACGCTTCGCTAATCCGACCTACGCCGCCACGGAAGCACAAAGCTTGCGACACCGCTCCGGCGGTGTCGCGCATCTCCCGGCGCTCCGCGCCGCGAGCAATAACAAGCTGTTTGAGGTTGGCCCTATGACGACCGACGCGATACGCATGAGCAAGTCCGAGTTTTTTCTCTGCTTGGCCAGAGCCTTCGCGATCCCGCAGGCTGCGGAAAGCCTGGAGCTGCTCCGCGATGCCTTGCCGGAGGATCTTGCCGAGCTTGCCTCGGACTGTGGCTTCGACATCGGCGAAGCGCTGGCCGATTACCGCGTGGCCATGACCGCGATCCCCGACGGGGAGCGCCTGCTGGTCATCTATTCGCGGCTCTTTCTGGTACCGGGCGACCGTCACCCGAGCCTCAACACAGGTGCCTACCTGGACGGCACGGTCGCCGGCGACAGCGTCACGGCGATGGAGACCTGCTATCGACGTTGCGGTCTGGAGAAGGACGCGGCCGTGCAAGACCTGCCGGACCATCTCGCGATCCAACTGGAATTCGTCGCCCGTCTGCTCGCCGCCGAGTCGCAGGCAGGCATCACAGGCACGGCACCCCTGCCGATCACGGCCGGGGAATTCCTCGCGAGCTTCGTCGTCCGCTGGATCGGCCCCTTCCGCGCCGATCTCGAAGAGGCAGGGCGTCGCTTCAAGCTGCCCGACAATCCCTATCGGCATCTCGCGCGGATCCTGGAGAGTGCCGTTCGGAGCGAGGTGGCGCTGCACCCGATCGAGGCCGCGCCCGCCCCGACGGTGGATCCCGAGATCGCACGCCTGCGCAGCCAGCTCGCCGGCAAACCCATCACCGAAGAGGATCTGGCCATCATCCGCGCGCGTCTCGCGGCCGATGGACTCCCCAGCGATCATGTCGCGATTCCGGTCGACGACCGCGACCGCGTCATGGGGCTCTCGACCATGGTCCCGCCGGCAGCGCCGTCGCATCGGATGGCGTCTGCCGGTTGAGCATCGGCGAACACGGATCCCCGGCGAGCGTGCTTCGGGCCCATGCCGTCGCGGATACTGCCGATCGCCCTCGCCGCGTGTTTGACCAGCACCGCACTGCGCGCAGAGCTATCCGGCGACGACTATCTCGGCGGTGGCGCAATGCAGGACGCGACAGAGCGGGCACGGGTCCAGGCGGTGATCGATGCGGAGCGACAACGCGAGGCCGAACGCGCCGAGACGCTGGAACACGAGCGTGCGCGGGAAAAGGCACGCCGCGAGGCAGAACGCGCTGCGGAGGCCGCGAGACACCCGCAAGGCGAAGTGCTGACCAAGACCCACTGCGGGACCTGTCACGCGCCGGAGAGCCTCATGGCCGCTCGACACACGGGCCTCGGATGGACGCTGACGATCGCGCGCATGCGTTGGCTCAACGGCGCGCGGATTCCGCCGGAGGACGCAGGACGGATCCGCGCGCATCTCGCCCGCACCCAAGCGGCGGATCCGGCTCGGGCCATCGTGGAATACGGCCTGGCGGCATTGCCGGCACTGCTGCCCGTGGCCTGGGCCCTGCGGCGATCCGCGGCGACGGATCGGAGCCCGCGCAAGCTTGGCACATGAACCGATGTTCTCGATATCGACAACCGGAGCGACAGCCGCCATGGTCACGATCAAACCCAGCGCGGTGACGTTCATCCTGATCTGGAGTCTGATCCCGAGACTTGCGGTCAGTGAATCGACAGGCCCCGTAGCGCTCGACGCCGAGACCCGCGATCCACCGCGTCGGAGTGACGAGGCTGGTCTCGGTCTACGAGAGGCGGAACCCGCAAACGGCGATGGACAGTCGCCCGAATCGGTGGATCCGCCCGGATCGGACCAAGACCGAGACGAAGCCCCTTCGCTCGGACTGTGCGACGGCAGCTGAGCAGCCTTCATGGATCGCGGAGACGCCCGGAGCAGGATCGCAACGCACGAGCTGCTCATGGGCACCGACGGTTCTTCGAGCGTGAATCGACGTCGATGCCGTGTGCTGGACACCGCCCTTCGCACGACTCGGGATGGTTACTGTCCGGAAACATGCCTCGGCAAGGATGTTACCCCGATGGAACATGAGGGGCGGTCGACGCTTCCCGGATTGATGCGGAAACGCCAGGCGAAGCCGCTCCGGAGATGACGCGGTTCTTGCTTGCGCAGAGTCAGCTCGGACGATGTCCGCCCTTGATTCCGGCATCACGCTACCCGACACGATCCTCAAATTCTCAACGGATGTTCGCATGAACGCTCAAACCCTCACCGACCCCTTTGGCCGACAGATCGCGTACCTGCGCCTGTCCGTCACCGACCGCTGCGACCTGCGCTGCGGCTACTGTCTGCCGAAAGGCTTCAAGGGGTTCGAGGAGCCCGAGCACTGGCTCACCTTCGAAGAGATCGGCCGCGTCGTCGGCGCCTTCACCGCGCTGGGGGTGAGCCGTGTGCGGATCACCGGCGGCGAGCCGCTGGTGCGGCGCAACCTGCCCGAGCTGGCCGCCGGCTTGTCCGCCCTGCCCGGCCTCGAGGATCTCTCCATCTCCAGCAACTGCACCCGCATGGAGTCGCTCGCCGAGCCGCTCTATCGTGCCGGCGTGCGCAGGCTCAATGTCAGTCTCGACAGCCTGCGCCCCGAGGTCTTCAAGCAGGTGACCGGCGGCGATCTCGACAAGGTGCTGCGAGGCATCGCGGCGGCACGCGCGGTCGGCTTCGCCCCGATTCGCGTCAATACCGTCGTCATGCGCGGGGTGAACGACGAGGAGATCGAGGACATCCTCGGTTACTGCGCCGACAACGGCTTCACCCTGCGCCTGATCGAGACCATGCCGATGGGCGCGACCGGCCAAGCCGCGCGGGATCAGTATCTCGATCTCCAGACGGTGCGTCGCCGCCTGGAGGCGCATTTCACGCTGATCCCGGACATCCTTCCGGGCGGCGGCCCGGCACGCTACTTCCGCCTAGGCGCGACCGAAACCCGCATCGGCTTCATCACTCCTATCTCGCAGCACTTCTGCGAAACCTGCAACCGGGTACGCCTCACGGTCGACGGCACCCTGTATCTGTGTCTCGGACAGGAGAGCAGCTACGCGCTGCGACCGCTCCTGCGCGACGGGATCGAGGATGACGCCTTGCTCGACCATCTGAAACGCGCCATTGCCTTGAAACCCGAGCGCCACGAGTTCAACGAGCGCCCAGAGAAGGTCATCCGGCTCATGTCGATGACGGGCGGCTGAATCCCGGTCGAGACCCCCGGCCCCCGCAGTCGTCTCGACACCCCTGCCGGAAGAACACGATTGACCAAGCTTACGGGATGTGACCGGCCCGCAACGCCACCCAACGACTCAACAGGCTCTCAGAGGAGATTTTTATGTCGCACAGATTGTATCGAGCACTCATACCTCTCGGGTTGGTCGCGCTGCTCGCGCTCGCACCCATCCAAGCGTTCGCCGATCCGGACTTTCTGGTCGATGCCGACTGGCTCGCGGACCGGCTGGATGACGAGAACACCGTCATCCTGGAGGTGCGCTATCACCCGCACCGTTTCTTCACCGTCGGACATATCCCCGGCGCGGCCCAAGTCCAACGCTTCAAAGATCTCGGAGACAACGACGCCAGCCCGATCATGCGCTTTCCCGCCCGCGAGACCTTCCAAGAGACCCTGCGCGGTTGGGGCGTGAACGACGACTCGACTCTCGTGATCTATGACGACTCCGGCACGGCACTGGCGGCGCGACTCTATTTCCTGCTCGATCTCTACGGCTTCGACATGGACCGGGTGAAGATCCTCGACGGGGGGACCCTCGAATGGACGGGCTTCAACGAGCTGGAGAAGGAGCCGACGTCGCCGAAAGCAGCTGGTACGGTGACCCTGAAAGACGCCGACCCGACGCTCTTCATCGAATGGCCGGCCGTTTACGACGATGTCGTCTCGCGCCGCGATCCGGACGTGATCCTGCTCGATGCACGCCCGAACGACATGTATACCGGCGAGGTGATCCGACATTCGATCATGGGTGGCCACATCCCGGGCGCCATCAATATCGTGAGTCTCGACGGGGTGGACGGTCAGACGGGCAAGTGGCGGAGCGACGAGAGCCTCGCCGCACTCTATGCCGCGATCCCCAAGGACAAGCGGATCTATGTCTACTGCCACGACGGCTTCCGGATGGGTCTCGCCTATCTCCAGCTCAAGCATCTGGGCTACGAAGACGTGCGCCTCTACAACGGCGGCTGGTCGCACTGGGGGAACGAGCTGACCTTGCCGGTCGTCGAAGGATCCGAGCCTTACGGCGGCGACTATGCGCTTTAAATGATCTGTGCAATGTCAACCGGCTTGCCCCGGAGCACGCGCACGGCAATTCGGTTTTCCATATATGCGAATGACCGGATATGATCCTCGACAACACCCGCGCCGATCCCTCCCCGGCGCATCCATCTCGATTCCAAACGCGAGGACAACATGAGCAGCCAATGCGAAACCACGGGCAAACGCGCCGGCGGCGCCCCCATGGGGTTCTTCGAACGGTATCTGACGCTCTGGGTCTTCGCCTGCATCCTGATCGGCATCGGACTGGGCCACCTCGCGCCCGGCGCCTTCCAGGCGGTCGCGGCGATCGAGGTCGCGCAGATCAACCTGCCGGTGGCGCTGCTGATCTGGCTGATGATCATCCCGATGCTGCTGAAGATCGATCTGAAGGCGCTCAAGGGCGTCACCGAGCACTGGCGCGGGGTCGGGGTCACGCTCTTCATCAACTGGGCGGTGAAGCCCTTTTCGATGGCCGTGCTCGCCTGGCTCTTCATCGGCGGGCTGTTTCGGCCCTGGCTGCCGGCAGAGCAGATCGACTCCTACATCGCCGGATTGATCCTGCTGGCCGCCGCGCCCTGCACGGCGATGGTCTTCGTCTGGAGCAATCTCTCGCGCGGTGAGCCGCACTTCACGCTCACTCAAGTCGCGCTCAACGACGTCATCATGGTCTTCGCCTTCGCCCCGATCGTCGGACTCCTGCTCGGTTTGGCGGCGATTACGGTGCCCTGGGACACCCTGCTGCTCTCTGTGCTGCTCTACATCGTCGTGCCGCTCGTGATCGCCAACCTCTGGCGTACGGTCCTCCTGAAACAGGACCCGAGCGGCGCGCGGCTGAGTCGGGTATTGGCGTTTATACAGCCGCTTTCACTGCTCGCCCTTTTGGTGACGCTGGTCCTGCTGTTCGGCTTCCAGGGCGAGCAGATCATCGCACAACCGCTCATCATCGCCCTGCTGGCCGTGCCGATCCTCATCCAGGTCTTCTTCAACTCGGGGTTGGCCTACCTGCTCAACCGCGCAGTGCGCTCCCCGCATTGCGTGGCCGGCCCCTCGGCCCTCATCGGCGCGAGCAACTTCTTCGAGCTGGCAGTCGCCACCGCCATCGCGCTCTTCGGGTTCAACTCGGGGGCGGCACTCGCCACCGTTGTCGGGGTGCTGATCGAGGTGCCGGTGATGCTGCTGGTGGTGAATCTGGTCATGCGCACCCAAGGCTGGTACGAGTCGCAGCCGGGGATCCCGCGCCATGAGGAATGCTGCCCGCCGGCCGCCTCGCGCGCAGCGGCTCGACCGGTTGATCTGTAGGGATGGGCACCTTATGCCCGCACGCTTCCGGGTCGACAACCCCGCTGCGCTCGCATCGGATGCCTGTGCAAACCTGATGTTTCGTCCTCTCCCGATCCGGTAGCCGAACATTCCAGGCACCGTTCCGGCACACAAACAAAAGCCGGCACGAGGCCGGCTTTTGAGTTTCTACTTTATTTGGAGCGGGAAACGAGATTCGAACTCGCGACCCCAACCTTGGCAAGATGGTAGCAGACACGGCCCCCGCCCTTCGCAAGCGCTTGCTTTCTAAAAAATTATATAAAATTCAATTGGGAGAGCGCTTTCCGGAACATCGGACTCGACCAGTTAAGCCCCTTTTTGGCCGTCATTCGCGGGCACCAAGGAGCAAAATCGAATGGTGGCGGACGCACCTATTCTTGACCCCTACCCGGCGACGATCGCTGCTCCCAGGGATGGGGCGGAACCGTGATCATCGCCATGGCTGCCATGTCTGAGCTGTCATTCCTCTTGATACTCCCGGCCACCGAAAGCCGTTTGAAGGACAACACCAGCGCCAAGGGGTTTTTAGGGGACGGAGCGAATCCATAACGGGCAGTAGAAGGCTGCTGCCGTGTGCGAATGGGCATGCAGCGGGAGTCCGAGAATGCCGAAAATCATGCTCGCAGCCCAGGTGCGTTCGACGGCAACGCAACGCCGAGGCCCGCCCATTCAAGGGTACGATCGACGACAACGAGTCCCAGGATCGCCATAGGAACGGGGTCCGGCATATTGTGCCGGATGGACCTGTACGCCTCGCGCAACGTCAGCATGCCCGAGGCCAGGCAGTAATATCCGACCGCAGCAACCGAAACGACGTAGGTGCGCGAGGCACCGCTGAACTGTTCCAGGCGCGGCGTATCAACCACTGGTCAAGCAGTCGGATACCGAAGCAGAATACCTCGACTTGAGGTGTCTCGGAGAGCAGCGCAGGGCTTCAAGGGTCACGCATCCCAAGGGCTCGAGGGCGGCCATCAGAAGCTAGTAACCCTCGCCTGCCGGGGGATGGCCCAGCACGCTCTTACGTCACACGATCAACCCTCACGAGCGCCCCCATCCGGACAATGGCGCTGCTTCAATCCCCCCTTCCGTTTTCCCCCGCGGTCGAAGTTGGAAGCCAAGGTATCGGCACTGGCAGCTCGCCATTGCTTCCGCCCTCATCCGAGCAAGACAAGGTTCTTGCCGCATGATTTTCGACGGCGTCCACGACGCGGTGACTGGAGATAGGGCCTGCGCTCTCTTTCGTTTTACAATCGCACGTCAAGCCGCGTTGTTCCTCTTGGATGCCATGAATCCGAGCGGACCGCCGACCGGGCACAAGTGTTTCGAAGTTGCGGTTCTCGACAGTTCTGATCTGGGAGTGTGTCATGAGCGGAGAAGCCATTGTCGTCGGAGTAGCCCCCATGGCCGCCATCGTAGTTGCCGGTCCCGTGATTCTCGCCGGGGCGGCAATTGCAGGAACCCTCGTCGTCGGCGCGCTGGCGATCAAGGGAGTTGCGGCAGGCGTCGGGGCGGTCATCGAGCATCAGGCCCGCGAGGCGCATCGACGCGCTGAAGAGGAGCGCGCTCGGTTGGCGCAGTGGAGTGCCTTCGAGCTGCGTCAGCGGCAAGCGATGGATGACGCGAGGGAACGGCACGAGGCGATTGCTCGCGTGCAGCAGCGATTATCGGCGATCCAACTTCGCGAGCCCGGTCCGGCGCTGGACCCGTCGATGGACCTTGGGACCCGAGCGAACAGTGAAATGGCCAAACACGCGGAGCAGACGGCACGTCGCGACGCCGTCGCCACGACTTTGGCCGACATCGCCATTGCGCTCGACTCCGTGCCGGACGCCTTACGTCATCACCCCGCATCACCACTCGCGAGCCTGCGTCAACAGGTGGATCGCTATCAGCGCCGACTCGACGACGCCAAGCAGCCGTTGCCCGACGCCTCTCAAATCGACGCGTTGAAGCAGATTGCGCAACGCAGCATTGCCGATTTCCTGGAGCGTCTCGCGTTTGAACGCGACGCCAACGCGAGCCGCATTGAGCGAGCGGATGCAGCCTTGAAACTCTTGCTGGTCCTCGAGCAGCTTCCGCAGCCGGACCAAGAGCCACTTCGAGCCACGCGCGTGGAGCTTTTTCAGGCGCTGGAGCAGAACGAGATCAGCGCCGCGATCCTCGACCGAATCGAGAATCGGCTGCAGGCGGCCTCGCAGCAAGCCGCCGAACGCCTTGCCACAGGTGCCGTGCGACCGGCCCTGGCCCAAGCGCTGCTGGATCATCTTCGAGAGATGGGCTACGAGGTGCTGCGGGCATTTTCCGTGACCCCGGACGGTACGATCGCCGAGGAATCCGCCGAGGCGCGCGTGCGCATCCCCGGCGGCGAACAGGTCGCGATCAATCTGGACGCCGACGCCCGTCTGCGTTTTAACCTCATGCATGAGCGAGCGGCCAATCACCAGGCACCGCTCGTTCAAGAAGAGGTCGATCATCTGCGGACGCAGGAGCAGCGCTGGTGTCGGGATCTGAAGACCTTGGTCGGCAAGCTGGTCGCCGACGGTTTCGAGAGCCGGATCAGTTTCGAGCGCCCGTGCTCGGCGGTCGAGTGCACCACGATACCGGCGGTGGTCGTCGAGCAGTTTGCCGACGACGCCGGCGAGTCGGCATCGGAGCTGGATGGCCGTGATCTCGATGACGAAGCACGTCGGCGGCGCATCCGCCAGGCAGAGGAACGCAAGAAACGGAGGCTTGTATGATCGTCGTCGATGAGCTGACGCCGCGCTGGATCCGCGAGCTGGACCGTTTCAGACATATCAAGAACCTGATCTTTCTCCAGGGCAATGTGCTCGACCCGGTGGTCTACGCCACCGAGCAAAACGGCGCAACGAACTGGACGGACGGCGACACCATCGATGGATTCTTGACGCGTTTTTTTGCGGAACGCGGATATCCCATCGTCGGCGTGCTCGATCCCATCGGCGGGCTCGACCTGCTGCGCACCCATGCGAACAACCCGCAAGCCGGTGAAATCGACCGCCCCGCCGGTACCGATCAACCCGGCGCCGGCGAGCGCCGTTCCGCCGCTTCCGAGCGGGCTCGGCAGCCTGCTCCGAGCGGCGGGCGCGATGGCGGACCAGACGCACTCGGCGCGGGGATCGCCTCCATTGCCCAAGCGATGACGAATCGCGACACGCCGTGCGCCTTCATCATCACCCTTGCGTCGCGGATGATCGCTTCGCCCGGCTACCCGAGCGAGCGCGAGCACGCCCTGCTTGCTCAATTGCTCAAGTCCTCGCTGCAGGGCGTCACCGCGTTCGGTCCCAACGGCGAACGCACCAATTTGATCGTCCTGGTCTGCGACAAGCTCAACGATTTTCCGCCGTTTCTGTATGTCGACAATCCGCGCGCCCGCTCCATCCAGGTCGAAAAGCCGGATCGCGCCGCGCGTGAACGCTTTTTCGACAACAATGCCGACCTCTTCTACGGCAGCACGCCGGCAGGTGCGCCCCTGCGCGATCTCGCCGCGCGCTTCGGCTTCCTCACGGAAGGACTCGCCAACTACGAGCTTCAAAGCCTCTTGGCGCTGTCGCGGGCCGAGCAGATCCCGGTCCAGCCGGCCGACGCCTTGGTGAGCCGCTACAAGTTCGGCATCACCGCCAGCGAATGGGACAGCCCCGGGTTGCGCCGCAGGCTCACCAAGGCCGACGAGGTCGTGCGCGAACGCGTCAAGGGTCAGGAGGCGGCGGTGGCACGCGTCACGGATCTGGTGAAACGCGCTTGGCTCGGGCTGGCGGCGGGCGATGCCGGCCGCAGTCACCGCCCTCGCGGCGTCCTCTTCTTCGCCGGTCCGACCGGCGTCGGCAAGACGGAGATGGCCAAGGCGCTGGCCGAGCTCTTGTTCGGCAGCGAGGAGCGCATGATCCGCTTCGACATGAGCGAGTATGCCGCCGAGCATGCGGATCAGCGGCTGCTCGGCTCCCCGCCCGGCTATGTCGGCTACGAGGAAGGCGGACAGCTCACCAACCAGGTCAAGCAGAATCCCTTCTCGGTCCTGCTGTTCGACGAGATCGAAAAGGCGCACCCCCGCATCTTCGATAAGTTCCTGCAGATCCTCGACGACGGTCGTCTCACCGACGGCAAGGGCGACACCGTGTACTTCTCGGAGAGCGTGATCATCTTCACCAGCAATCTCGGGAGCACGGCGCTGAATCGGCAGGACGACGCGACCGGCTCCCCCGCATGGTCCGGTCGTCCGGACAAGTCGGACCGACCGGCGCCCGCGGCGGTGCATCGCAGCATGCCCTATGCCCGGGTTCGCGACACCATCCTCGAAGCCATTCAATGGCATTTCAACGAGCGTCTCGGACGCCCCGAGATCCTCAACCGTTTCGGCGACAACTTTGTCGTCTTCGACTTCATCCGCCCGCCGCTGCATGTCGAGATCGTCGAGCACATGATCGAGCGTCTCTGCGCCGCCATGGGCAAGGTCCACGGTATCGACCTCGTGCTCTCGAAGACCGCCCGAACAACCATCGAACGGCTCGCGGAGGACCAGTTGGAGCACGGCGGACGCGGCATCCGCAACATCATCGACCGCGCGCTGATCGATCCACTCGCCCGCTGGCTGTTCGATCACGGGACTTCGGATCCAAGCCAAGCCTTCGGACGGCTGGAGATTCTCGCCGTGACCGACCACGGAGAGGCCGCACCGTGCCGCTTTTCCATCGAGGGTCGCGGGACGGCTGCGACCACGCACACCGGAGGAGCGAGCGACGAACATTCGGGCGATCACGCCTGACAGGGCCATCTCCGGACGATCGACAACCGCGACGCGTCTTGAAAACCGTCGGACGCCAGGCGTTGTTCCAAGACATGGCGGGGCATGATCTCGATTAGCCCCTCTCCCCTCGCGGGAGAGGGGTTGGGGAGAGGGGGAGCATGAACCGGAATGGCTCAGTTGTTTTTGAACCGTTACTGATTGTCAGCCGTTCCGTTCGAACATCGCGCAACCGGGAGACACCTCCATTGCATCTCTGGGTTTCCAAGCTCGCCTATCCGGTCACCGCACTTGGCCCCGGAGAACGTCTTGCTCTCTGGGTATCCGGCTGCGGTCTGCGCTGCCGGGGCTGCATCACACCGAACCTGTGGGATCGCCATGCCGGGGTGCGCAAGACGACCGGCGCCGTGGCGGAGCGGCTGCTGGCGGTGAGCCGACGCCTCGATGGTCTGACCATCACCGGCGGTGAACCCTTCGAGCAAGCCGGCGCACTGGCCGAGCTGCTCAGGCAGATCCGCGCCGCACGCCCGCACTGGTCGGTGCTGATCTACTCGGGCCACACCCTCGCGTCTCTGCGGCGCCATGGTGCGGAGGAGGAAGGTTTGCTCGGACAGACCGATGTCTTGATCGACGGACCCTACCGATCGGATCGGCCGGCGCGACATCCGCTGGCCGGATCCGGCAACCAGACCGTCCATCTGCTCACCGAGCGGGGACGCGGGATGCTCGAGCAGATCAAGGCGCTGCCCATGGCGCACGCCAATCTCGGGTTCGGCACAAACGACGACGACGACTGGTTGATCGGCGTCATGGACCCGGCGACGCGCCGAGCGATCAATACACGACTCGGTGCTCGCTCCAGTCGACGGACCTAACACAAGACATCCCGGAAGACATCACGATGCGCTACGTCAAGATCTGCCCGGATCCGAACTGCCGTCACGAGAACCATGAGCATGCGCGGAGCTGCGAGGGCTGCAAGAGACCGCTCGGCAATGTCACCCCGACCCCGTTGGACGACACGAGTCCGGCACCGGACGATCAGTCGGGTATCGCTCCTCGGCCCCTGCGGGTGCCGATCTCCGATCCCCCGCCGACGGCCACCGGGCCCGCACTCGCCGAGGACATCGCCATCCACGCGCGTCCGATCAGCAAGACCAAGGGCCTCGGCAACGATTCTCTGACGCTCGCGTTCATTCGCGGCGGGCGCGTGTTCACGATTCGCAGCGGCCAGACACTGGGACGCGACGACGGGTCAAAGGATCCCAATCGCGTCGACATCCCGGCCGATGCCGGTGTCGACGTCGGCTATGTCAGCCGTTGGCACTGTCGCTTCGATCACAGCGACGGGCACTGGTCCGTGACACCGCTCCACCCCCGCGAATTCGGAAGCGACCTGAAGACAGCCAACCCGACCTTCCTCGGGGCGCAGCGACTGACGATCGGCCAACCACACCCGCTCCAAGACGGCGACCGTCTCACACTGGCCGATGTCGAGCTGCGTGTCCAACTCATTTGAGGTGTCACGATGATCTACCACATTGCCGCTCGAACCGAGGCGGGGCCGATACGGGAACGCAACGAAGACCATCTGGTGATCGACCGATGGATCAAGAACCAGGGTTGGCTCGGTCTGACGCTCGCAGCGGACGACGAGCTGATCACGCGTCGCGGATTGTTGCTGGCCGTCGCCGACGGCATGGGCGGCGCCGCGGGCGGACAGCTCGCCAGTCGGCTCGCCCTGGAGAGCCTGACGGCCGCCCTGGCACGCACGACGCCGCCCGGCGGATCGGCGGAGCTTCTGGCCGAAGACGTGAGTGCAGCGCTGCTTCAAGCCAACACCGCTGTCCGCAAGGCGCAGTCCGAAGACCCGAGATTCACGGCCATGGGCACGACCTTGAGCGGGGTTCTCCTCACGCCATCCGGCTACTGGGTGCTGCATGCCGGGGACAGTCGCGTGCTGCGCGTTCGTAACGGATTTCTACGGCCCCTGACCCACGACGATAACCTCGCCGAACGGCTGATTGCGCAGGGTGTCGACGCCGAGAGCGCCGCCGCCAATCCGGAGGCGACGTCCTTGACGAACTGGATCGGCGCCGACGCGATGCGTCCCTTCGTGACCGCGGGGGACCTCTTCGAGCCCGGCGACCAACTCATCATCAGCAGCGATGGTCTGCATGGTTTCATCGATGAGGATGCCATCCTCGCCGCCGTCGGGGATCGGCCGGATCGGGTCATCGCGGATGTCGCGACCTTGGTCGATCGGGCCATCGCCGCCGGCAGCACGGACAATGTGTCCGTGATCATCATCCGCATCCAAGTCACCGACGAGCCGTCTCGGGAGGACGACCATGCGTAAGGACGACAGGATCGACACCGCGGGTATCCGCGCCACGCGCGCCTGGACGGACGCCGATCCCGGCGCGATCAGCGGAACGCGAGGATGGCCGCCGGGTGAAGGCACCGCGACCCCGGCACGGCCTGAAGGGTCGCAAGGAACGCGTCCCTTCCCCGGATTCGACCCCGCCGCCGCGCCGCCCTTTGATGCCGAGCCGCTTCGCAATGCCAGCCTGCAGTCCGGGGCCTTTGTCGCCGGGCGCTATCGTGTGGAGCGCAACCTCGGCCTCGGCGGCGGCGAATCCGAGATCTATCTTTGCCTGGACGAGCATCTGCCCGCCGAGCACCGAGATCGGCAGGTCGTCCTCAAGCTGTATAAGACGAGCCTGGCGCCAAAGAAAGAGGTTCTGGACGCCATCCGCAATCTCTCCCACCCCGACCTGATCCGCGTGCTGGATCTCGGTGTCTGGGCGGACGGGCGTTTCTTCGAAGTCCTGGAGTACTGCCGCGGCGGATCGATGGCCGACACCATGCCCTACCCGGTCGGTGATCTCGTCGATGCATTGGATCAAATCGTCAATGCCCTGGACTACTGTCACCATCAACTCGGTATCATTCACCGCGACATCAAACCGAACAACCTCTTGTTTCGCGATGCCTCGCGGACCGACCTCGTCTTGACGGATTTCGGTATCAGCTCCTATCTACGGCAATGGCAAAAAGGCGGTCTCGACCGCACGCACACCAGCACCGCCGGGCGCCACACCCTCGACTACGCGGCGCCGGAGCTCTTCGGTCAAGACGAGGTCAGCCCCAAGACCGATTACTACGGACTCGGGATCACACTGATCCATCTGCTGACGGGGCGCTCGCCCTTTGAAGGGCTGCGCGAGGAAACCGTGGTGCTTCGGCATGTCAGCAATCAGATCCCGTTACCCGAGCATCTCGACCAGAGGCTCGAGCTGCTCTTGCGCGGTCTCACCCAACGCACGCCCGAGAACCGCTGGGGTTACCGACAGATCCGACAGTGGCGTCAGGGTACCGAGATTCTCGACGACCAGGGTCGTCCCTGGATACACCGGCCCCACCTCGACCGCCCCTTCCCCTATTTCACACGGGCAAAAACCCCGGCGGAGCTCGCGCACTGTCTTGATCAATTCGACGCGGCCAGGCGGATGGCGAGCCACCACATCAGCTACTGGGTCGCCGAGTTCGATCCCGCGCTCGCCGAGGAGATCGAAAAGCTCGAGAAAACCGTCGAGAAGAACCCGGCGCTCGCGGTCAAGAAGCTCGGCTGGCTGCTTGATCCCGAGTTACCGTTGACGCTTTGAGTGCGGCGGCGGAAGCGTCCCGGGGGCGGTCCCGGCACAACCAGCGGTCTCCGCGGCTCTTCATCTTGCTTCGGTTCACTCGGTAGCCGGTAGATCAACTGCTTCGACACACGTTCGGACAGCCCGTCGGGCGCGGTCGCGAGCAGCCCGCGAAGATCCTCGATCCTGTGCAACGCCATGCCGTCCTCCAGACGCCTCTGGGCGGAGCGGCCCGGCGCGGGCCGCTCCGCAGCGGTTACTCCGTCGAGGTGACCGTGCCGAACAGGGCAGCACCGAAGGCCGCGCGCTGCGCCTGCTGCCGTGCCTCCGCGCTCAGTGTCTCGCGGGTGATCTCGGTGTTCTCGTCATACCAGATCCGAAACCCCAGCCCCTCTTGAGTCATCGCATCCGCGAGATCGAGCAAGCCCGTGTAGAGCGCCTCGGTCTCCGCTGCGGAATTGCCCCAGCTCATGCGCACGAAGGCCCATTTACGGCGCTCGATGAGCCACGCCGCCGACTCGGACAGCATGACCTCGACGGACGCCTCGCGTTTCGGGGTCCGAGGTCCCGTAGGCGACCCGCTCGCTTAGGAGTTCGAGGTCGAAATGCGGCACCCGAACGACACCGAACGGCCTGCGTTTCGCCCTCGGCAGCCGCTGGTTCTGGGTGCGACCGAAAC
>NZ_LN848257.1:1082789-1083562 GCF_001499735.1 Thiocapsa sp. KS1
GGTCACACCCGCTGGTTCTTATGGGTCCGGTGTCGCTCGGGGCCTCTGTACCACGCGGGGCCTCGGCAAAGAGCAAAATCATTTTCCACCGCGCACAAGGCGAACGTATAGCTGATTGTTCATTTTGTTGATGCTGACGATGCCGGAGCTGAAATACACGCTCTGCTTGATGCCCAAATTTCCGGCATACGGGGACGAAGACCAGAACACAACACTTGGACAATTATTTGGAGAATTCGGAAAGGCGACTTCATCGAAACACGGCCTCCGTTCCTTGATGATTATTGTCTTCAATTCATCGATCGTCGGCACCCGCCAGTCAAGGTGCCCGGCGAAGCCGCCTTGTCTGTTCAGGGCATCGACCCGCGTGAACATCTCATCCCACTCCAGTTTTTCGGCTTCGCCCACACAGGTGCTCCAATCCCAGCGCTGACCCAATGCACAACGCATCCACTGTAGATCCGTCTGCTTATCCAACACCGTGCCGTCGCCAAGGTCGCGGTAACGGCCGCCGATCAGGGGATGCACGGGTCCAGCCTGCATGGGCCGTTTCTGGGCGAAGACTTCCGGCATGGCGCCGCCGCAGTAGTCGGTGAAGTACCAGTTGGTCACATGGGCCAGCGCGTACAGACTAGGTGCGCCCCATTCAGCGGGGAGCCCGATGTGCTCTTCTCCGGGGTAATGAGCGGAGTTTCCATGAGACTGAAGCGTGCGCAACGCCATCGCCACATGCGGTGGAATGATCTGCTTCGCTTGGAGCCTATCGATGAACT
>NZ_LN848257.1:1083662-1097085 GCF_001499735.1 Thiocapsa sp. KS1
GGTCCCGGTCATAGCCGGTGAGGTTCTCCCGATAGCGATCCGTCAAGGGCAGAATCCGCTGGTTGGCCGACCCCCGCAGCGGGGCGCCATCGTTATCTGTGGCGAGGTAGGGGCCGTCGATCAACAGGTCGGTCTGGCCCAGCAACGCCAAAACACCGGCGTCCGTCCGCGCGTGCCGGCGGAGTGCCGCCAGGCGATAGCCGCTGTAGACGATCACACCCAGATCGCGTTGGCTGCGCAGCCGCAGCATCAGCGTGGCCAACGCCGCAGCCTGGGCAAAGGGCTCGCCGCCGCTGACGGTCACCCCCTCGATGCCGTCGATCGCGAGGATCTCTTGCGCCAAGTGCTCGACGGGCACCGGCTCCCCGTCGTCGAAAGGAAGGGCGTCGGGCGTTATGCAACTGGGGCAGCGCAGGGGGCAACCCTGCACCCAGAGTGCAAAGCGCAGGAAGGGGCCGAGGCTGCAGGTGCGTGGAACCCTGGCGTAGAGCCTGAGCACAGCCGGTGAACTTTCTTGCCGTGTCATGGAGCGGTCACCGCGGACGCGAGTTGAGAAGGATCATATCGAGCACGCGCATTCGAGCCGAGACTCCCCAAAAAATCCACCCTTTGCGCGCCCGCGCGAACGGCTCCCGAGGATCCGAGGCGGGTGCTCGAATCCGACGCACTCCGCCGACGTGCCATGATCCAGAGCAGAATATGCCGACCCCGTCCGCGGGCCAACCGGGCTGCGTCCAAGTTGCTCGCAACGATCACGGGCCCGTGCCGCGAGGTTCCCCTTTGCACCTGCGTGCCCCTGCTCAGCGGCCTTCCTATAACAGCGCACTGCCTCAGCGACGTCGCGGGCAACGCCGCAACGTCGCCTTGCAACTCTTGCCTTTGCTTCTACCTGTCTGACCCTTTTATTTTGGTGCAAGCTTAAACCACGGTCCGGTTTTCGGGGTCCACTGTAGCCTTTCCTCAAACGCCTTAATCCCCTCGGGGTCTTTACGTGCCGACACAACCCAGGTGTTATCAGGGCCGGGACCTAGACGGGTAAAATCGACACCACCTTCATTCCTAATCTCGGTTACCTCTGGATTTTCATTTACAAATCTATTCAATAGCCTACCGATACCATAGATACCCGTGTTACCTGTGGCAATTGGTTCGAGCCAGTCGAGTGGACCATCGCCCGCACTGCTTGGAACCGCAATGCGAGATATCCTCTCACCACACTTGGCGCCGGGGACCTTTTCGACACCCTGCGCCTTAAGTGCAAAAATGCGACTTCTAGTGAGATACGCTCCTTCGAGGCTACTCACCTGTACCGCTGAGTATTGCGGACTCACGCCTTCCTCCGGGCAGCTGTATCCCACAGTGGCATTTTTGAGGACACTCATGGCTTCCTCGTAAGTCCACCTAGCATGCGGTGGCGCGAAAATCGTCATCGGCGGGTGAACCCATGCACCGCCCGCCATGAGAAGAAAAACGGCGGCAACACCGAGCCGTCGGCCCATGACCCGTCGCTGACTCGGAACAGCTACCGGCGCACGCCTGCTCGCTGGCCCGACGCCCGCCGACCGTTTCCACCGATCCCGCGCCACGGCCGGCGCTTCCTGCTTCGCCGCAATCCCTTCACGGCGCTCGTCTCGCTCGGCTCGCTTCTCCGGAGGCGGTACCGACTCGACCTGCCGCGCGGCGACCCGCCGCTGCCACTCCGCGCGGGCCTCGCTAAGCCGCTTCTCGAGCAGCGCCCGTGCCGAATCGGCCGTGCCCAGCACCGCCATGAACTCCCAGGGGCAGTCCGAGTTGGCGCAGACCTGATTCGCGATTGATTGGACTAGTCCGCAGACAGGGCATTGGTGCTCGGCTTTCCGGCTCATCTCGGGATCCAAAGGGTTGACGCTGGACGATCGGCCGCGGCCGGGCGAGGTAGGGGGTCGCCATTCAAACCCGTGGAACAGGGTTGCCGGCATCGAACCCCCGCGCGTCGCGGGCGAGCCGACATCGGTTGAACAACGCCGTCTCGGTCATGCCGGCCCATGTCGCGTCAGACCCGGGCCTTGATCTCAAGATCCAGCGCTTCCTGCCGGGCCTGGTGTCCGGCAAGGGTCCGATCGATGTCCTTGAGCGCGCGATCGAGATCGAGCAGCCGGCTCGGGACGTCCAGCACCTCCGGGGTTGGCGGTGCCGCCGACCAGGCCGCGTCGTCGGACAGTTGACTCGAGATGTCGCGCGTTGCGCTGAGGTAGGCGTCATAGTACTCGCCTAGGGTGTCACGCATCCCGGCGAGTCTGCTCAGTACCTCGGCGGGGTCCTGGCCCGCTCGCAGTCTATCGCCCAATAGGCCCAACTCGGTCTTGATCCCAGTGACCTTGGACTGAAGATCGCTCAGCCTCAGGCAGGCGTCGAGCTGCTGGCGCAGTGCCGTCTCCCGTTGCGTCAGGTCCACCAGGCTTGACTCGCTCAGCGCTAACTCTGCGCTGATCTCCTCGACCCGCGGCGTCAGCGTTTGAAGCTGGCTTTCGGCGTCCTGGATCCGAGCCTGTGTTTCCCGCAGGCGGTCGCGCAAGGTCTGCTTCTCTTCACCCAGTCGCTCGGCGATTTCGCCCGATGCGGCGGCCGCGGTCTGCGCCAAGGCGCTCCAATGCGCGTTGCGTTTGAGATTCACCAGCTTCTCAAGCGGTTCTGCCTGGGCGGCTTCCCAGTCGGCGAGTGCCTTGGCAAGCTCGACCACCAGAATGCGCCGATCCGCCGGGTCGGCCTGCTCGATCTGCGACCACTGATTGAGAAACTGATACCGCAGTGTCTGAAAATCCGCCGTCATCCGTCAGCGCTCCTGTCAGTCCACCAGCAGACCAGGAAGACTGGCCATGAGATTCCCCAGCGTCGTCGTCTTGGCGCGACCCCGATCCGTCGCATCCCGTACATGCACGGAGAAGACCAGATCGGCGTCGACCGAAAAGCCAATCTCAATCTTGCTTCCCGGCCCCACTCCCGGAGGGAGAATCGACTGCAAGGTCTCGCCGTTGAGCTCCAAGGATAGAGGCTTGTCGGGGATCGGCTCAACATAGATCGGAAGTCCATCAACTGTGTTCTGCACGACGAATGACTTGTTGCACCAATTCGGCTGGCGGTATTCGGCGATTCGAACCGCCTTCTCCAAGACGGGAAAGCGGGTGGGCGCCAATGTCGCGGGGCCCTGCCCGGTCCCGACTGCATCCATCGCCCAAACGCCAAGATCGGCTGGACAGGTATCGATGACCTCAGCAAGGTCATTGGCGAGCAGCGCCGCACCTTTGGAGATCGCCAGGGCGCGGTCGATCAGCGAGAGGATGTCTTCGAAGCGTTGATCGGTCGACAGCTTGGATCCAAAGGCGCTTTTGATCGCCTCCTGCACCAAATAGAAGGATGAAAAACCACCCACCATCAAGACTCTGAATCGCTCCGGACGATCGAGCGCGACCCCATGCGTCCGGATCCGAGCCAAGAGCCCTTGGATCGCTTTGCGAATGTCGGGCGCAATGATCTCGTCGAACACTGTCGCCAGGTGCTTGGGCTCGACGGCAACCTCGCCGTCAGCCAAAGCGAACAGAGACTCGCCGTCGGCGCTTTCCGGGCTCTCGCGGTAGATCGAAAGCAGGTCACTCACTTCACCGGTATGCGTGATCTTGTTCTGCTCGAACTCGCGCACGCGTCTGAAGAACTTGGTTTGATCGCGGTTACGCAGCTCGGGGAACAAGCGCTCGACGACTGCCTGATCGTAGGCCACCCCGGCACTGCCGATGTGGCCGTTGACCTTGCCGTTACCGGCCCTCTCCAGCACGGTCATGCGCGGTCGATTCCCGTCCGCGGACTCAACCCCGACCAGACAGAAGTCCATCGTGCCTCCGCCGCAATCGCACACCAGCAGGTGCCCCTGGAACGGCTTGCCTTTTCTTTGCCTGAAGCGGTGCAGATAGTAGGTTGCGGCGGCAATCGGTTCGCTCCTCACCTCGACACGCGGGACGCCTTGTGATTTGAACGCTTGGATCACGTGCTCCCGCTTGGTCTGGAGGTTCTGTACCAGCCAGACCTCCGGGACGGTCACCACGACCCGGCTTGGCTGGATCCCATGCTCCTCCCTGACTTGTCGGATCAGCGCAGCGACGAAACCGCGGGTCACCGCCTCCGGGGTCTTGGACATGCTGGCTCCCCAATGGGTTACCACGCACTCCGGCGGCTCGCCGAGCAGCATCTTGAAATTCTGGTAGACCTCGACCTGTGGCTCGCCGATGCGTGCCTTTGCCGCCAGGCCATAGTCTTCGCGCGGTCGCGCGCCTCCCCGGATCGCCATTACACTGGGCACGTAATCGTATTGCTGCTGCGCATTGCCGAACTTGAGCGGGACCGGCTCATTGCCGTCCATCCGGCTGACGGCCGTATTGGTTGTTCCGAAATCGATTCCAAAGTTCATGTTCTCCGGTTTCACTTCGGCACATCCTCCTCGATGATCGAACTCAGCTCCTCGTCCGTCACCTGGTCGATCCTCGGCCGTAACCGCCCCGATTGGCGCATGATGATCGCTCCGACTAGGTTACGCACGTCGCCTGCATTGCCGAAATCCGCCCGCCCGCGGCGGGTGTCCCAACTTTGGAGGTGGGCGGCCAGTGCCGCAGTCGCCTCTTCGGTGAGATGGAAGTCCTGCTTCGCGAGCTCGCCGCGCGCGATCGCCAGCAGCTCCTCGGACGAATAGTCCGGGAAATCGATCATATTGTTGATCCGTCGCTTGAAGCCGGGGTTGGTGCTCAGCAGACGCTGCATCTCGTTCGGATACCCCGCCAGGATGACACAGAGCCGGTCGCGGTGGTTCTCCATGCTCGCGAGCAGGGTCTCGAGCGCCCGCCGGCCATAGATGTCGTGCTCGTCGGCGGCAAGCTGATAGGCCTCGTCGACGAAGAGAACCCCGTCCAGCGCCGCAGCAATCCGCTCCTTCATATTGTTCTCGGCATCGCCCTGGTAGCGCCCGACCAGGTCCTCGCGCTTGACCTCCTCGACATGGCCGCGGGCCAGCAATCCGAGCGCGCGGAAGACATCGCCCATGATCCGCGCCACGGTGGTCTTGCCCGTGCCGGGGTTGCCGCTGAAGGCATAGTGACCGGGGGCAAGCGTCCCCCGACCACGCCGCTGCTGGACAGCCAAGGTGTCGGTCAGCGATCGGATGGCGGTCTTGACCGGGGCCAGACCGACGAGCCCATCGAGCTCGGCCAAGACCCGGGCGATGTCGGTGATGCCCCGGCCCGTGACGGCATCGTCCCATTGTGCCGGGTCGAAGTCCGCCCGTCCGGGGATGTCCTCGCACTCGATGGTGGACAGGCGCGGATCGCCACGCGGGATGCCGAGGTCCGCCTGAAGACGACGGGCCTGTGACGGGAGGATCTCTCGATCGATCAGATTGCGCACATCGCGGGCATTGCCGAAATGCTCATCCCGCTTCGCGTATAAATAAGCAAGCAGCCGAAGGAGTTGCTCGGACGCACCTTCGCTCAACTGCATCTCGCGCTCCGCCAGCATGCGAACGGCAATCTCGTGAAGCTCGGGGGCCGTGTAGTCGGCAAATGCAATCTCTTGGCATCGCGACAGAAGACCGGGGTCCGTCGCCAGCAACTGCTTGAGCTCGTTCGGGTAGCCGGCGAGGATCACACACAGTTGCTGCCGCCGGTTCTCCATCTCGGGCACCAGTACACGCAGAGCGCTCTGACCTTGCTGATGACCCTGGAGCGCCAACTGGTGCGCCTCGTCGATGAACAGCACCCCATCCTGGGCGCAGCGCAACGCCTCGCGCATCGTCTTTTCGGCATCACCCACATGCTCACCCACGAGCCGATGGGCCGACAATTCGTGCAGGTGCCCTTTGTTCAGAAGGCCAAGCTCATACAACATGGCGCCCATGATCCGCGCAACCGTCGTCTTGCCGGTACCGGGGTTGCCCGTGAACAAGTAATGGCCGGGGGCATGCCCGGCGAGGCTGCCGGTGCGGCGCATGGCCATGTGCAGGGTGTGGCACATGGCCTCGAGCTTATCGCGCACGCCCTCGAGACCGACCATCTTATCGAGCGGCCTCAGCAGCTCCGCGACGCTGGGCAGAGGCTGCAACCCGAGAGACTGCCGCCAGCCCGGCAACGCGGCGAAATCGTGCTTGCCGATCAGGCGTCGTTCGCCTGCCGCCCGCGCCAGGGTGTCCACCAGGTTCTTGACCTCGCCTGCGTTGCCGAAGGACTTTGGATCCTGGGCTTTGTGCCACTGGACGAACGCGCCCGGCAGCTCGGCCTGCAGCTCCTCATCCTGCTCGCGCTCCTCCTGGGTCAAGAGATGACAGAAGATCGCGTACAGCTCGCTCGGATCGTAATTGGTCAGGGTCCAGCGATTGTCCACGGGGAAGCGGCGTCGCAGGCCGGGATTGGCATCGGGACCCTCGATGAAGTCGTTGATCTGCTCGGTGTAGCCCGCAATGATGACGGCGAACTGACCGTTGTACTGGGTCATGGCCTGGACCAGCTCTGTAACGGCCTCGGCGCCGAACTGGTTGCTCGACAGGCTGTAGGCCTCGTCGATGAACAACACCCCGCCGAGCGCGCGAGACACCGCCTCGGCGGTGCGCTTGGCGGTGCCGCCGATGTGCTCCTCGATCAGTTGACTGGCAGACACCTCCACCAGATGGCCGGACGTCAGGATGCCCTCGTCGCGGTAGATGCGGGCGACCCATCGGGCCAGGGTCGTCTTGCCGGTGCCGGGGCTGCCCAGCAGCGCCAAGTGCAGGTTGGCGAGCCTGTCCGCGGCGGGTCGCTGCTGGATGGTGAGCCGCTCGATGTCCAGTGGACCCCGCGCCATTGATGGCGTGGCGTGGCGCGCGAGCTTTTCCCGGGCGTTGTTCACGAGCGCCTGCAGCGGCTGCTCGACCCGGGCGGCGAGACCGGGAGCCCGCCGCAGTTGTGTCCAGGGGTCCTGGTCCGAGGCAGGGGGAGCAGACATGGCGCGAACCTCATGACTCAGGGTACCCAGGGACTTGACGCCATCGCTGATCGTGTCGGGGATCAGCCGCTGCGCAAGGCCGAGACTGTGGCGCGCGATCTGGGCCGGCGTCCAGCCGATGTCGCCACGCAGACGCAGGCGATGGAGTAAATTGGCCACCTCATCCTGGCGCGCTGGCCCCACCCGAAACGTGCGATCACCGCTGGGCCGAGCCGGATCCCCAACCAGCAGGAGCTTGCCCAGCCGCGGCAGCCGATCCGCACTCAGATCGATCGCGTCACGAAAGATCAGCGCCGCTAGGTTCCGACTGGTCGACGGCAAGCGCGTGCCGCCCCAGTCACCAAAGGCATCGTCCCAATGACGAACCGCGTCCGCGTCCAGCTTGTCGAGTAGATCCTCGCCGTTCTGAAAGATCAGCGCGGTGGGAAGCGGCTCGCAGAGCATCCGATCCAGCGCCGAGATTGCCTGGGCATCGTTCATCGCACCCAGATCCCAGCGGATATCCGCATCACTCCTTGACGGCTCTGCGGGTGCAGAGTCGGGGGCCGAGTTGGGCCGGGTGCGCGGCAGGCGCGCGAGGCCGAGCGGTCCCGCCTTGATCTTCCCGACTGCCGCGCCGCTCCCGGGCCTCGAGACCGAGGGCTCCATCGCGTTGGGATCGCCATGTGCGAGTCGAGCGGACTCGGCGTCGAGGAAATGGATCTTCTTACGCGGGGAGTAGTAGACGACGCGCCGATAGCCCAATGACTTTAGATGCGCCAGCAGCCAACTCGATAAGTCCAGTTCACGCAGTTGGGGGGTGCACAGATAGTCACCGGTATTGCCGTAAAGGGCATAGATTCGCTTCGAGGGATCCGTGAATAACCGCTCCATGTGCAGTCCCCTTACGTTCCGGAGGTCTTGATCGGTTCCTTGGCGCGAATCTCAGCAAAATCGCGCCTCTGCTCATCGCCACGGATCGTTCGCTCCTGACCCGGAACACACTGGAGCGGCTCTTGGGTCAGGCCGATCTCCGCAAGCGTCTCGTTCAATCGCGCGGTCTGGGACGCCGCGAAGCGCGCATCGTTATTGTCGTGCGGGTAATAGGCGAACTGGACGCGGTTCTCGATCTCGCCCTCTGGCCGGTCCTCGGGAATGATCACGCTGATCATCTCGTTGCCGCCGAGATCCTTGAGCTTCATGTGATAGCTGTTCTTCCAGCCCTTGCCGTCGGCGGTCTCGCCCTGCCAGGTGGAGTCCTCGAGCTGCCAGCCGCTGCGACCCAACTCGTCGAGCAGATCTTGAGCAATGTTGACCCGCAATTGCGAGGCGATCAGCCGTTCCTTGGCCCCCACCACGATGGTTTCCAGCTCAATGATGCATTCCTGATTGTTGGAAATGCGCTGCTTGAGATCGTCGAGGGTCAGCGCGTGCGGTTGCTGCTCCAGAGTGGAAATGGATTGCTCGACACGGCCCTTCAACGCGGACAGCGCGCCGTCGCTCCAGTAGTCGATCTCAGCGTCGAGCTCATGGCTGCCTTGATGCGTATCGAAGACCCAGCGTGCGGTCTGCTGGGCCTCGAGCGCCGCCAGTTGGGCGCGCGCTCCGTTCAGGGCCTCGCTGTAGTAGGTATCCCACTCCATCTGGCGGAACTCGATCTCGGCCTGTAGCTTGAGCGCCTTGCCATAGAGGGCTTGGCAGGTCGCGATCGCGGCCTGCTCGTGACCCGCCTCGATATTGGTGCGGCTCATCGCCAGATCGCTCTTGAGCACCGCAAGCTCGCCCGGCGCGAATTGCTGATGCTGTTGATTCTGCTCGATGTAGTCCAGGATGACGCGGGAGTCGGCAAGCCACTGTTCAGCATACTGCTGTGCGCTCATGCGACGTTGCTCGAGGTTGGCGAACTGTCTCTGAACATGCTCGGCCTGCTCGGCGATCAGGCCGAGATATTCCCGACGCTGTCCGACCAGACGCTGGTCGAGCTGCTCGACTCGTCGGTTGAATTCGGCGCCCTGCTCCTTGATCCGCTGGCTCAACCGTTTATCCAGTTGACCGATGGAGCTGTTGAAGTCGCGCTGCTGCTGTGCGAGACGCTGGCTGGTCTCCTGCTCCAGACGACGCACATTCCCGGCATGCTCCTGCTGCTGACGAACGAGCCGCTGATGCAAATCGCGCGTGGTTGCCTGCAGCTCCTGGCTCAGGTTGCCGATGGAACGCTCGAAGGCCTGTCGGCGTCGATCCGCCGTAGCCTGCTGCTCGTGAATCTGCCGTTGAGCCTGGCGCAACTGCGCATCGAGCGCATCGGTGCGCGATTGCTCGTTCTCGACCTGCCGCGCGGCGTTCATGAGACGACGATACTCTCCCTCGCGCAACCGGACCTCTTTCTCACCGCTCATGGCTCACTCCTGTGCCGCCTCGGCACGTCTAGTTGGTTTCAAGGTCACTGTATCAATGCGCTTTCGTCAAGATCAGCGTGCAGGTCCGAGCAACCGCGCATTAACCCACCCGGCGATTCCGCCGGATTCGATGCGGACCCAGACGCTGCCGTCCGCGATGTCGCGACGCTCGCCGATGCGCACCAGGGCGCCGCGGCCGAGCTTTCCGACCACGCCGTAATCGGTGCCGGGGCCGGCCCGGACGTTGGCTTGGGTCGTGTCGACCAGCGCACGATCACCGAGACCGTTCATCAGCTCAATTTCCAAGGCGCGAACCTTAGCTTGGGTCGTGTCGACCCGCGCACGATCACCGAGACCCCGGGCCTGGTCGGGCTTATCCGCCGGCTTGGATTGATCGAACCGTAACCGTCGCTGGCTCACCCAGCCCTCGCCGGAGCTTGGATCGATCCTCGCCCAAACCCGGCCGTCGGGAGCCGTCTTGCGGTCATAGATGCGCACCAGTGCGCCCTTCGAGATCGTATCGATCACCGGGTACGCCTCTCCCGGTCCGCGGCGGACATTGAGTGTGCCGGTATCCACGTAGGCCGTTTCGAACATCTTGCCGGGCGTCGGGGGCTGTCCCGGCACCACCCGCGGTCTGCGCGGCTCCTCCTCGTGCTTCGGTTGATTCGGCGGCCGATAGGTCAATGGCTTCGACACCCGATCGGGCATCACCTCGACCTGACCCGCCAGCCAAGCCGCGCCGAGCCAGGCCGCTGCGAGCAGGAGCAGCGCCGGACGCAGACCGGGACTGCCGAAGACCGGGCTTTCGACGAAGGCGAAATAGAGCAATCCAAAGAACACGGCGCCGGTCAATCCCCAGGACAGCGCAACAGGCAGAAACCACCATCCCGACATCAGGTGGTCCAAGATCACGTAGAGGTTCAATACGCCGGTCGTCGCGCCGGCCAGGGCCAAGAAGGCCAGGGTGACGACAATGAATGCGCCGAACAAAAAGCCTAAAAGACGATCCATGCAGCGGGCTCCTTTCAGGGATCGGTCTCGGGGCCTGACTCATCGACGACGCACCCGCGCCAAGAAGGCGCCGGCGCCGGCCAAAGCGCCGAGCAGGGCGAACGCGAGCAGAACGAGGCCGACGAAGTCATCGAACGACCGATCGAGCACTTGGCCGACCCACTCCATCGAGACCCACTCCAAGATCCGTGGGTTGCTCGTGGACCGACTCATCGCCGTATCCGCGAGTGCACGCAACAGCATCATGGCCGCGCCGAACGTGAGGCCGGCCACAAGGCTGCGGGCGATCTTCTCCGCGAGGGGCACATGCACCCGATACCCGATCGGCACGCGCAAAACCTGCCGGGCGCCGCCGTCATAGGCGCTGATCACCAGGTTGGCGCTGCAGCGTGTGGATGGCGGGACGCCGCGGGTGTCGATGGTCAGATTCAGACGCGCGGGCGTTCCGTCGAACGACAGCGGATCGATGCGGATCCCCGACGGCTGTCCTTCGAGCGCACAGGCACCCCAGACATAGCCGGGGCCTTCGGTCGTGATGGTCAAGGCCCGCTCGGTCAGGGTGTCGAGGGCGAGCCGATCCAGGTTCAGGTCGGCCGGTGCGACCTTGATGCGTGCCGACGGTCGCGCCGGATCGAGCAGACGCAGCAGCATCTCGAG
Source organism: Thiocapsa sp. KS1 (assembly GCF_001499735.1). GTDB lineage: Bacteria > Pseudomonadota > Gammaproteobacteria > Chromatiales > Chromatiaceae > Thiocapsa. Next base: position 1,094,702 of record NZ_LN848257.1, read on the forward strand.
ACGGGCCCGGGGCGAGCCATCGGCGGCGCGCAAGACATCGAGACCGGCCGGATCGGACAGGCGTCCGCTGGTCAGCAGCCACAGATCCAACCACCCGCTGTCGAGCAGGTGCAGACCCAGCATCCGATACGCCTCGCCGCTGTCGATCCAAGCCGCCAGTGCCGCGGGTCCGTCGACCTCTCGATCCAGCGTCGGGAACGGCGCCCCCGGGGCGAACAGCCAACGCACGGCATAGGCCGGCAGGGTCTCGAGACCTTCGAGCGACCTGGACGGGAGCCTTCCGAGCCGTTCGATCCAGGCCTCGCTCTTCGCGAAGCCCGCGGCCCGGATCCATTCGATCAGCCTGCCGTCGGCCAAGCGCTGCATCAGCGCATCGAGCAGCTCGCGGCGTCGCCGTGGATGCGCGGCGAAGACCGATTCCAGATCGCCCGGCATCGGGATCGAGAGATCGGCGGTCAACGCCAAGGGCCACCGCGGGTCCAGGGTGCGATGCAAGGCGAACAGACCCAGATCCGCGTCCGTGGCCAAGCGCTTCGCGAGTGCCTGGATGCGTTGCAGGAGCTCGGGATCCGGCTGCCCGAAATGGATCGCCCGCGTCTCCAACCAGGCGAGCAGCGACCCGTCGCGCCAAGCCCGCCGCAGTGACTCGCGCTCCGGCCCGTCGGGCGCGGTCGCGAGCAGCGCGCGAAGATCCTCGATCCTGTGCAACGCCATGCCGTCCTCCAGACGCCCGGGCGGAGCGGCCCGGCGCGGGCCGCTCCGCAGCGGTTACTCCATCGAGGTGACCGTGCCGAACAGGGCAGCACCCAAGGCCGCGCGCTGCGCCTGCTGCCGTGTCTCCGCACTCAGTCTCTCGCGGGTGATCTCGGTGTTCTCGTCAAACCAGATCCGAAACCCCAGCCCCTCTCGAGTCATCGCATCCGCGAGATCGAGCAAGCCCGTGAAGAGCGCCTCGGTCTCCGCCGCGGAATTGCCCCAGCTCATGCGCACGAAGGCCCATTTACGGCGCTCGATGAACCCCGCCACCCACTCGGACAGCATGACCTCGACGGACGCCCCGGTTTCGGGGTCGGAGGTCCTGTAGGCGACCCGTTCGCTCAGAAGATCGAGGTCGAAATGCGGCACCCGAACGACACCGAACGGATAGCACAGCAAGGTCTCGGTCTCCCCGCGCGCATCCGTCACCTCGCGGAACCAGTTGACACCCTGCTTCGCGAAGGCCGCAACCAGACGAGGACGGTCATAGTCGGCGGGCTCGAACACCAGATCGAGATCATCGGCCACCCTGGTTCTCCTGTTGTGGATCAAGACATCGGCCGATGCGGCGCGCCGGTCGCGGTCCGGCGCCCGTCGGTGATCCGCGTTTCGAAATGCGGCTTCTGACCGAACAGGCCCCCGAGGATCGGAACGGGCCAGCCTTCTTGGTGCGCGTCGTCGTTTGGTTCGCCATCTTGGTGTCCCCTCTGTCGGTTAACGGGATGGGTGGCCGATCCCTGGCCGCATCCCTTGCGAGGCCGTTCCGATGGCCCTGCCTGCTCAACGCAGCCGCGGCGGGTCTTTTCAAAAGAACAACGGGGAAACGGGCGCGATTGAACCGGCACGCGGATTTGAAGAGGCAGTGCGACACAGGGAACCTGCCTCGCGCCCTCGGCAGCCGCTGGTTCTTATGGGTCCGGTGTCGCTCGGGGCCTAGGTGCCAGGCGGATCCTCGTCAAAAAGCAAAATCACCGTCCGCCGCGCACGAGACGAACGTATAACTGACGGTTCTTATAGCCGCCGTGGTTGACGTCGCCATCGCTGAAACCGACGTACCACGCGCTGTACGAATTGCCGGCACCTGGCGACGAAGACCAGAACCAGGGGAATTCCGGAATGTTCGGAAAGGCCACTTTATTTAAACACGGCTCCCGGCCCTCAATGATGAGTGTCTTCAATTTATTGATCGTCGGCGCCCGCCAATCACGGTGCCCGGCGAAGCCGCCTTGTTTGTTGAACACATCGATCTGCGCGAACATCTCATCCCACTTCAGTTTATCGGCTTCGCCGGCACAGGTGCTCCCATCCCAACGCTGACCCAGCGCACAACGCATCCACTGCAGGTTGGTCTCCGTATCCATAACCGTGCCGTCGCCGAGGTCAAGGTAACGTCCGCCGATCAGGGGAGGCACGGGTCCAGCGTGCTCGGTGAAGTACCAGTTGGTCACATAGGCCAGCGCGTACAGACGAGGGGCGCCCCACTCCCCGGGAAGCTCGATGAGCGCTGCTTCGGGGGACTGAGCGGAGCTGTCATGAGACTGTAGCGTGCGCAACGCCATCGCCACATGCGGCGGAATGATCTGCTTCGCTTGGAGCCGATCGATGAGTTCGTCCAACGTCATCGTGCC
>NZ_LN848257.1:1097185-1102818 GCF_001499735.1 Thiocapsa sp. KS1
GCATTCGTGATCGGTTGGACCCGCCCACAAACGGGGCAGCCGTGCTCGGATTGCTGGCTCATCTCGAGCTCCATGCGACGATGCGCGTCATCATTCGCTGATGCAGACGGTGGTGCGCGCCCGAGCGGCGGCCGTGCGCGCGGTTCGTTGGCGCGCGCTGCCGGCGCGATCGGCGACGATCCCTTAGGGCCACTTGGAGCAGCCGCCGGTTGTAGCATTCTGGTCCCCTTTCGAATGACCGTGACTTCTACACGCTTTAGCGTGACTTGACCGGGCGCCGCAACGCTGTTGTCCTCGGCCTTGCGGTTACTGCGACGTAAATAGTGAAGTAACTGTAGTTTATCGTGCTCCGTCAGGGTGGTCTCGGCGTTCACCGCGGTGATTCCCGCCTCGCTCAACTGTGTCAGCAGACGTTCAACCGGGACTCCAATCGTTGCGGAGAGTTGCTTGACCGTGACTTCACTCATAGATGGATCCTGGTTGCCTTACCGACCGACCACCGCAACGAACTAGATGCCAATCTTTCCCAAGGTCCACGCGTCTCGCTTCCTTGCTCTTTAAGTAACTAATCATTGCAGCGTTTCCGCTTGAGTTTGGTTCCGGGCCGGCGCAGTCGCATGACAGACATTCCGACTTTGCTTGATGCATACACAATGTCGCGCCTCTAAAACACTTCGGTCGAGCCTCCTCTCGTTCGCCCAGTCGGGACGGCCCTGACCCAGTCTGCGCGACATTGTACCCGGATCGGCACCCATGGGGAGCATGCCGCGGACGCACGACGGGCGTGGCGGTCGAGTATCCGGTCTCGCGGTCCGAGACAAAGGCCGACCCATGGATCGAAAAGAAGCGGACTGCAACAACTCGGCGCTTTGTGTATTCTATTGCGGGTGCCGATCCGGCGCATCCAGGACGGAGTCACTCACCATGGACCTTCGCGCACTTCTGATGATGGGCCTGATGGCAACGGCAACCGTCGCGGCCCAGGGCCAGGCCGCGACCGAGCAGTTGTCCAAGCAGCTATTCGAGTTGAAAGTCGAGCGTGCCGGTGATCGCGTCATGCTGGTGGACTTGCACACTCTCGATCGTTCTTATGGATATTTCACCGAGCCCGACGAGGAGCTGAATGGAAGGTACTACGGGGTTCTCTTGACGGAGAATGCCCAACCCTTGGCGTATTTCAGGATACCGCGTATGGTCGCGATCTTGTGCAGGGACCACGTGGAGGACGGGAAACTGTCGGGCGGATGCGAATACCAGGGAACCGACGGCGAATACTCCATCAACGCGCCCTATTTTGCCGAGGCACGGTTCCTGGATATTTTCGACGAGACCGGGGTGCAACTGGGACGATTGGACATCGCCGGGTTCCGATCAGGCGACTAGTGCTCCGCTGTAGAAATCCCGAGACCGTTTGAGCGCCTCGTGCAGCACGGCAGATGTCTCGGGACCGTTTCGGAAATCTGAACCGTTGCACTAAACCGCGTCCAGAGCGAGATGCTCACTTTCGAGTGAGTTCAAAGTTTGGTGAATCCACGACCCTTAGCGGGGGTCGGGTTTAAAATTTATATTTTAATACTTTAAACCGCGCCGGCTCCAGCGGTTCTGAAATCCGCCGGGGCCGATCCCATTCAAAACCATCGCATACCGCGCCGGGCGCGGTCTAAAAAGAGCAGTTGAACCGCAGAGAAACAGGAGTCGTCAACAATGACCGAACGCAATCTGAGCAGTGTCGAGTCACCCAAGGGCACGTCGTATCAAGTCAAATGGCACGACAAGGGCGGCGAGGTGTTCGTCAAACGCAAGACCGGGATGATGTCGACATGGCGCGAGTGCAGAGGAAGAGCGCATAGCGAAGGGGATGCCATCGACGTCGCCAGGCGATTCGTCCGAGATCTCGATTGACCTAAACCGTGCCCGGCGCGGTATGCGATGTTTTTGGATGGGATCGGCCCCGGTAGACTCGACGATTTTTGGAGCTGGCGCGGTTTAACGTTTTAAACAATGTAGAATTTTAAACCGCGTCCCCACCGAGGTTCGTGAAATCCCCAAAGTCGAATAAAGATGAGAATGACGCATGCCGCTCTGGACGCGGTTTAAGCTCACGCCGTCAGCCGTGCGGGCTCCGAACGCTCGGGTCGACATCGACCAATCCGAGACCCTCGTAGCGGCCGAACCGGTCGAAGCGGTGCTCGAAGATGATTTTCCCGACGATATCGCAACCACGGCAACCATCGACCATCAGATCCGAAGAGCGGATGCCGTAACCTCGCCGGAGATAGCCTCGTGCGACCGTCTCCCCGAGGGCGCCGCCTCGCGGAAATGCACTCGGATAGGATGCGAGGATGGGTGCAAGTGCCGGTCGCTCGCGGGCGGCCAACTGATTGATGCCATCATCGATCAGAATGCGTTGACCTTTTGTATCCAGCAGGAGCCGCGTCTCGTTGCTGTTGGCTGCGAAGGGTTGCAGCATGTCGAAAACCCAGATCGGCCCATAGCGACGCGCAGCGGTTGGGTACATCTCCTCGCTCGTCATCGTGATGGCCAACTCCGGTGCGCCGGCTTGTTTCAATCGGCGTGTTGCACATGCCCTGAACCTTTGGTCGTCGCGGCACGACTCAACAATGTCGTTGTCGATCGCCGTCGGTAATGTCCAGACATCGCGTGCCGTCAGGCTCCAGCCGACGACGCCGAGCCACACGAGGATCAGGACGACGGCGGTCGAGAGCTCTCCGACCGCGAGCATCCAGCGCCGCCGCACGACCGCCGCCGATGGCCCGACCTGCCAGGTCACCGATGCCTCTTGCTCGGCGAAGTTTCCGCTGATGGTGACCCGAGCCGCTGCGCGCGTTCCCTCCCTCATGCCATCCACGCGCACACCGATCGATTGACTGTCGCGCAGACCGTCGAACTCGATCGGGTCAAGACGACATCCCTCGCCGGCCTCCGCCACCAGGTTGATGCGCCCGGTCGCGGCCCCGCGTCCGCGGTTCGTGAGGATCAGCGCTCCGATCGCCGTCTCGCCCTCGCGGATGCGGCCGAGATCCAGGCTCGCCGGCTCGACGCGGACATCCGGCCAAGGGAGCTGCGGATCGAGCAGATGCAACAGGGCCTCGAGACGTGCCGACGCCGAGAGCGTCGCGTGCCGTAGCAGCGCATCCAGCGGTTCGGTGTCCGCCAGCCGTCCGCTTGCCGAGAGCCAGGTGCGGATCCAGCCGCGTTCGAGCAGATCCTGGCCGAGTCGGCGGGCATGCTCCGAGGCGTCGATCCGCCGCACCAGCGTTCGCGGGTCGGTAACGAGCGCGTCTCCGAACGGCAGCGGGTCCGTCGGATCGCAGGACCAAAGCACGGCATGGGCCGGCAGCTCCGGTTCGTCGGGATAGACGCTCCGGACCTCGTCCAACAGACCGACCAGCCGCTCCCACCCGGGCGGCTCGAGGGTACGCAACCAGAGGCCAAAACGACCGTCGGCGATGAGACGCTGCAGGCCGACGAGCAGATCCGCCCGACGTTCCGGCTGCGCGGCTAACCAGGGCGCGATCTGCGTCGGATCACGGATCGCACACTCGGCAAGCAGCTCCAGCGGAGCCGCGGCATCGAGGGTGTAACGCAAGGCGAACAAGAGGTTCGCGGGATTGGTTTCAAGCGCCCTGAACAGCAGGGTCAAGCGGGCGCGCTGACTGTCGGGAAGCGCCGAGCGCGTCGCCAGCCAGGCCTCCAGCTCGCCGGTCTCGATGCAGCGTCGCAGGGGCCCCAGACCGCCGTCGGGGCGGGATAAAAGCGCGCTCAGTTGCGCGATGGACGAGATCTGATCGGCGTTCTGCAAGATCTTGGATTCCTTTAAGCGCTTGTCGACCTACCGCGTTCCGGGGCTGGAGTGGCCGCGGCGCCCTTCATCCGGCCATCGACCGATGCGGCGGACACGCCGGGGCTCGCCGACAACCACGGCACCGCTGGCGCGACGGCCCGATTCCGACACTCAATCGCGGCGACGCGGGACCATCCAACCGAAGAGCCCTCGGATCATGCGCACGGGCAGGCGAATGAGGCCCATCACCAAGGCGGTCAGGAGATTCCCGAGCAGGGTCCCCCACATGTTGGCCCAAATGTCGCGACCCAGTAGGGCGCGCAGCAAGGCCAAGGCGACAAAGGCAAGAATGGCCCAGATGACCCAATCCGGCAGCTCGGCCAGAAGCGGCTCGAGAAACGGCGGCAACAGGATGGAGATGAGAACAAATCCCATCAGGGCGAAGGCAATCCGTTTGAGGCCGATGATGATGAGCAAGCCGGATGCGACAAAGATCAAGAGGTAGGCTTCTTCCGGGATGAGCAGGCTGGCAAGGGTAAAACCACCCACGATCGTGTCTCCTAGGGGGATGCAAAAACGAACGAAACATGTGGGCCGGGGTGCGCTTGCGAATCCCGGCCTACCCGTGAATCAAGGTGTTCACCTTGTGTCTGAATGGTCACGGATCGTGATGCGGCGTGGACATCCAGGCTCTCACGGGTTCTTCCGGGCTCTCAGGGCAGCGGGACGACCCCGCGAATCGCACCCGGAGGCAGGTGTTGCGGCGAGGTCAGCTCGCCGCGGCCGGGCTCGCCGCCCAGCGCCTTGTTGTGGCGCACCGGATAGCCTTTGGGCAGCTCGATGGTCTCGCGGACCTGCGGAGAGGTCGGCAGACCATAGCGCCCCTGCGCGTGCTGCGACGTCAAGGGGCGACCCGATGCGGCATTGGGCGTCATATGCGTGCCCGGTTTCAGGCCGTGCTTGGCCTCCCGCGCCGCCTGCTCGGCGGTGGTATAGCGATGCACCGTGCGCGGCGCCGGCAAGGGCTTTGCCGCCGTGGCCGCGTCGCGCGCGGCATCGCGCTTGAGCACATTGCCCATCGCCGGCTTCGCCGTTTGTGTCGCCGCGCGCTTGGTGCCGCCCTGCAGCGCGCGCCCGATCAACGCCTTGCCGAAACCACCGGCCTCCGCCTGCGGCAACACCGCCGGAACCCCGGCAATGAGCAGAACGCCGAGTGAGATCAGCACCAAACAACGTCGCCTTGCATGTGTCATGGCCACTCCTTGTCTGATGATGAATTCGAGCCGATTCAAACCGCATCCGACACACCTCGATCAACCAACGTCTTCGGGGGACGCCTTTTCAAAGCGCCTTCCGAACCGTCTCGGCAGGGTCGAGGCGCCCCGCCGTTTCGACGGAAACGAGACGTCCGCGCGGACCCATCAGTCGGCCGCGGCGGAGCTCCGCAGCGTCTCGCTCGCCAGTCCCCACAACTGATCCAACTGACCGTGCACCAAACCGCCCTCCCGCAGCGGTCGCAGGGTCTCCAGCACCTGGTCCAACCAATGGCGTTCGTCCTGCCGCACCGCGAGCAGATACTGATTCCAGTACGTGATAGCCAGATCGACCCGCAGGTCCGCGCGGCCCGGCTCCTGCGCCACCAGGGCGCGCCTAATCTCCAGCGACTCCGCGAAGTAGCCCCGTGCCCCGGCCCCGTCGCCGGCCGCCCGCGCCAGATTCCCGAGGTTGCCGAGCGACACCGACAGGTCCCGTCTCAGGTCGGCGCGGCCCGGCTCCTGCGCCACCAGGGCGCGCATGACCTCCAGCATCTCCGCGAAGTAGGCCCGTG
>NZ_LN848257.1:1102918-1104338 GCF_001499735.1 Thiocapsa sp. KS1
GGGCTTGCCAGACGGCCCCATTGAAGCGCTTGCCAACCTCAATGCCAGTCACGGCCCGCTGGGTCAGCGGGTCCAGCACCGGGGCGCAGGCCGAGAGGTCGGACCGCCCGATCGGCCCGAGTGCCCGCAGCGCACTGCCGAGGAGACGGGTACGCACCGTCTCGCCCTCAAGATCGAGCAGAGCGACCAGGACCTCGCCCTGACCGGCCAGGGCCAGCTCCGCCGTGATCGTCTCCAGTGCGCCGGTGAGTTCCTGGAAGTCGTCGGACTCGCACGCGTCCGGCCCGTCCGCCTGACGCGCCCAATCGAGCAGCTCCTCCGCCGTGGGCAGGGTGCGCGGCTGGATCCGGCGATGCAGCTCGCGCAGCAGCACCTGCTCGCACAGGCGCTGCTGGGTGAAGCCGTAGCCGGTCACGCGCCGCTCGGCCCCCTCGCCCTCCTCGGCCGGGCGCATCAGGAGCGAGGCGGCGACCAGCTCCTCCACCGGGTCGAGCTTGACGACCCGCAGTGCATTGTCGGCGCCCAGGCGGGTGCGCCATTCGGCGACCCAAGCGTCCGACTCCGCCACCGGGAGGAGCGGGATGCGCCGCTCGAGCATGAGCCGGCCGAGACGCTGCAAGTGGACGGCGATCCCAGGCAGATCCTGCTCCAGACGGTCGAGATAGGCGCCGAGCAGGCGACCCTCGTCCAGATCCGCCGGCGGGTCGGCGCGGCCCTGGAAGGTCTCGTGGAAGAGGTGCAGGTAGAGTGGTTGGGCGAGCAACGCGCGCAGGCCGGGCTCCAGGCGCGCGTGGGGCACCGGGCAGCTCTGGTCGGGGCGGCGGTGCTGGCGCAGGACATAAGCCGCGGCCGTCTCTTCGGCGCTGAAGGGCCGCAGATCCAGATAGGGGACCTCCTGGTCGCGCGCATCGGTGAAGCTGGCCAGATAGCGGGCGTTGGCCAAGACCTCGGTCCCGTGCTGCAGGAGGTCACGGTGACGCTGGGCGAGCGACTGGTAGGCACCGCTACGCAGGCTGACCACCAGGCGCAGCCAGGGGTGGCGCTCCAAGGCGGGCAGGACGTCGTCCAGGGCTTTGAGCAGATCGGTGAAGCGGTCGGCCTCGTTCAGGGCGTCGAGGATCAGCCAGACGCGCCGGTCCGACTCCAGGTCGTCGCCGGCCGTGGCCTCCAAATGGCGCAGGAGCTCGTCCAGATCCGTGAAGGCGCCGCTGGCAATGCCGGCTCGGCGCAGGACCGCCTCGCAGAGGGTCTGGCGACCGGACCAAGCGGCATCGCCCTTGTAGGCCTCCGCGCCGGAGAGGAAGAGGACCACGTCGCCCGCGCCGCGACGGGCGGCGGCCCAGGGCTGGGTCTCCTCCTCGTCGCGATCCACCGCGAGCAGGCCGTCGACCAGCCGCGCCAGCAAGGAGGACTTGCCGGC
>NZ_LN848257.1:1104438-1108377 GCF_001499735.1 Thiocapsa sp. KS1
CTCGGCGACGCTCAGCAGGCGCGGCAGGGCGTCGCGCTCGGCACCTTCCTCCACGGTGCGCGTGGCCTCGCGATGGGCGCGGTCGTTGCGCGCCTTCCACAAGGCGTCGTTGGGACTCCAAGCGACCGGGCCTTGCAGTCCGGGCAGTCCGACGAGGAGCTCAGTCCAGGGGTGGCTCTTTGGAAGCTTGCCGGTGCGGTTGACCTCCAGCCAGCCGGCGACTAGGCCGGGGAAGTTGGTCTCGCGCTCGGGGCGCTCTTGCAGCCGTCCGGACCAGAACTGGCAGAGCCGGTCGCAGAGCAGGCTCCACTCGCCCCAGTGCGGCAGGCGCAGTCCGCGGATCGGCCCCTGTAACTGGCGGCAAACGGTGTCGCAGGCGAGATAATCCGCGAGCAGCAGCAAGGCCGTGGTGCGCATGGCCTGATAGGCGGCGAAGATGGCGTTGGCGACCCGGTCACGCGCGGGGAGTTGCGCGTCCCGGGCATGGGCGAGCGGATAGGCGACGGGAAAGGGAAGGTGATGCAGCAAATCCGTGGCGACCGCCGGGGGCGCCGCGGCTGGCTGGATCTGCTCAGGCGCGAAGTCCTCGCCACAGTCGGCATCGGTGCAGCGGTAGCGGCCGATCTTGTGGAAGAGCTTGAGCGTGGGCTTCCCGCAAGCGGGGCAGATGCCGTCGGGACTGGCCATGGATCGGGTCTCCTTGTCGTCGTGTGGACCGCCGGATGCCGACTGTCCCGGGTTGCTCCCCTGCCGCAGGGAGCAGGTGTTGCGACCCCGCGGATACGCGATTGTCTGGTCCGAGCCCGACCCGCGGCGGACGGCCCGCTGCCGCCGGAGTCTCCCGCGCGTCGCTTCAGACGCCCGCCCGCAACTGCTGCTCGAAACAGGCGAACAGGCGATCGCCCCGGTCGCCGCAGGCGGCTTCGATCAGACGGTAGCCACGCGAATAGACGTCCTGCCCGTAGCGTGAATCGCGGGCGATGGCGGCGGCCAGGGCCTCGCCTCCGTGACGGCGCAAGTAGTCGACCTCAATGAACCGCGCCTGGCCCTCGACGCTGTCCAGCGGCACCTGGTCAAGGTCGTTGCGGATGCCGAACTGCCAGATGTGGGTCAGCTCATGGGCCAGGGTGGCGGCGGTGCCGAGCCTGGGTGCGCCGTTCTCCAACAGCAGCTCGGCCTCGCCGTTGGCCTTGCGGACCGCGAGACCGACGGTACGCGGATCCATCTCGGTGGTCGGCACAAAGGCATCGCCCATGGTCTCGGCAATCCGCTTGGCGTTGACGAACCGCACGGTGAGATCGCGACGCAGCGTAATCGCGTAGTCGCGCTCCATCTGCTCGACCACTTCCCGGAAGACGGCGCCTAACTCGGCCTTGGTGTTCACGGCCGTCTCCGCGCAGACGGGGCAGCGGCAGCGGCCGTCGTCGAGCCGTTCGAAGGACGCGGCCAACGGGGCCGCGCAGAAATCGCACTCGGGCACGGTGGCGGCCGATGTCTCGCCCGTCTCCGCACAACCCCCGTCGAGCGCGCCGGTGGGCGGCAACGGCGTGACCTGCAGAAGGCGATCGAGCAGCGCGGCGGCGGCGCGGTAATCGAAGACACTGCCGAGCGGACCGGCGCCGAAGCTCTGGTAAAGCTCGGCCCGGGGTTGTTCGAGCGCCCATTGCAGATAGTTGCGCACCAGTCCCAAGAGGTGGTTGAGCCCCTTGCGATCGCTGAGGGCCCGCGCCGCACCGAGGTCGAAGCCGCTGTCTTCGATGATCCAGATGTCGATCCGACGGGCGTCGCGGTCGGTCGGCGCCGGGGGTTCCCGCACCGTATCCGTCGGGGCCTGCGTGGCCAGCGCCGGATACATCCGCTCCAGGAACGCGACGAGATCATCCGCGGCGGGGACGGGCCTCGATGGATCTCGGCCGTCGGACTCGACCCGCTCGGAGGGATCATGATCGGCGGACGTCGGGATCACGCGCGCTTGCGGCGAAACCACGGCGATGCGCGCGAAATGGTCGGGAAAGACGCTGACCATGGCATCCTGCAGCAGGGCGCAGAGCGTGAACGCCAGGCGCGCCAAGGGATCATCGTCGTCGCGATCCGGCACCCGGGCATCGACGCCCTCGATGGAGATCCCGGTCACGCATTGAAACCGATAACGCTGTCTGATCGGAGGCTCCGAGGCCAGATAGCACACCACGGCGCCGACCCCGGCAAAGGGACGCAGGGTCTCGGCAAGCTCGAGATAGCCCAGGGTCTCGCGCTCGACGTCGCGCAGCGCAAAGCCGAGGGTCAGGGCGAGACCGCCGCCGAGCTGATAGCGGTGCACGCCGCCGGGTTGAACGAGCGGATCCGTCGTGTCGGTCGGCAGACGATAGCGGCGATGAAAGACGTAGGTCTCGCGCGGCTGATGCGTCGGCGCATCCAGATGCCTGATCTCGACACGGTCCGCGCCCACGCTGACGACCCGGTGCAGCTTGTGCGCAAACAACAGCGTCTGACCCACCGCATAGGTGAGACCGTGATCGGTGACCAACACCCGCCCCAATGGATCGCCCTGCCGATTGAGGGCCTTCAGGTAAGCATCCGGGATGCCTTGGCGATCCTGCGTGAGGCAATAAAGCGTTCGGCCGTTCTCGTCGGAATGGACCGAGACCTCCGTGCTGGCGGCCCCGAAGACCAGGTCGAACAGATGCTGCAGCCCCCGACGACTGGCCCGGATTCCGAGAGCCTCCATCATCTGCGCGGGGCTGGGGTCAAGGAACTGATCGCGGATCTCCGCGGCGGTCAGGCCGGCGCTGCCCGCAAACGCCCGCACCAAGGCGTAGGCCAGGGTATAGGGATTGCCGAGGGGCTGCGCCGCCAACGGCCGCAGCGAGGTCGGAAGGTCCTGCGGGTCGGCCGCGGCAAGCACGGCACGGAAATAGTCGCGCAGCAGATAGTTGCCGCACAGCACGTTGATCAGAGAGGCGTCGAGCCCGCTGGACCCTCCGTCGTGATCCAGCGCGACCAGCAGATTGCCGGGATCATCGAGCAGGCTCACGGCGGCCCCGGCGCCGACACAGCCATGCCCGACCGGGCGATGCGCCGCCGCGGCCGCGAGCTTGTCGTCATGCGCGTAGCGCGGCAGATAACCGCGGAAACGCTCGTAGGCATCCTCGTCGTGCCGGTTGCCCGGGTCGAAGCGCGTCACCACGAACCCCAGCTCCCAAGGCAGCATCAGCAGCAACCACTCCGGGGCAATCCGCTCCTGCAGCTTGGGAAAGTAGAGCGCGGACTGCTCGGCCAGCGGCTCGTGGTCGCGATCCCAGACCAGGATGAAGCGGCTGGTCTGCAGCCACGCGGAAATCCGCGCCTCATGCAGGGTCGCAGGTGAATGGAGCGACCGCACCAAGGTTTCGACACCCTCGTAATGCGCCGCCTGCATCACCAACCGCAACGCCTCGGCCGGCTCCGCGAGCTGCCTCACCCGGGCCAGGACGTAACGGGCCAAGGGCACATTGATCGCCTGCACATCGAGACAGACAATCAGACCGAGGCGAGCCATCGGACGTTGCCTGCGTCCGTTTCCGACCAGCAAGGTGCGCTCCAGCTCCCGATCCGAGCAGAGCAGCACGTCCGGGTCGGCGCCCGCCGCCAGATCGTCGCGTCCGAGCACGGCCCAGTCCTGCGTCAAGCGAAAGAGATTCGGGTCCGCATGCAGGGCGAGGCTCGCGCGGACCTCGTCCAGACTGGGTTCGGGGCACAGCAGCAACACGCTGCGACCACGGTCGATGCAGTCCTGTGCCAGCGCGGCGATCAGCACGAAATGATGGCTGCAGAGTGATTCGCCGAGCAGCAGATCCTGCCCTGCGTCCACCAAGGCGGCGGGTTGCACCAGGCGCTGCAGCAACGCGGGTGATAACCGCCGCTCCCAGCGGGCCTGCAGCAAGGCGGCCGCGCGACCCC
>NZ_LN848257.1:1108477-1141884 GCF_001499735.1 Thiocapsa sp. KS1
GACTTTCCGCACCGAGCTGTGCCCGGCGCAGCGCCTCGCTCAGAGCGAGCCGACGGCGCCGCGCCGCGGCGAGCCCCCCGATCCACAGCAGGAGACCGGGCAAGAAGGTCCAGACCGAATCGAACAGCCACAGGGATGGCGCGGCAAGATACTCGCGCAGACCCGAGGGCAGAGCGCCTGCCGTCGGCAGACCGGAATCGAACCAACCCGGCAGACGCATGATCATCACGGGAACGGCAGCGGCCAAGGTGATCAGGAGCCAGCCGGAAACCAGTCGAGAGCGTCTGATCAGGCGGTCGCCCACGCCGATGGCGGCCTCGATCGACCGGTCGAACGCCTCGTCCTCCTCGAAACGATGACGCACGTAACCAACCCCGTCGTCCTTGCCCGGCAGACGGACATCGCGACCGATCTTGCGTGCGATCGACTCGCTCCCGTCGGCCGTCTCCCGGAGCTCGCTCGCGAGCTGCTCGCCCCAGGCGTCGAGCCATTCACGCCCGCGATCGCTGAAGCCGAGATCCATCACGCCGACCTTGGCGAGCGCGGCGTCGAGACGCTCGTCCTCTGTCCGACACTCGGCCAGGAGCTGCGCTCGCCACTGCTCCAATCGCTGCCAGCGTGCATCCATCTCCGTGTCGAGCTGTCGGAGGAAACCGTCGCGGACCCGGTGCAGCCGGTCCGCGAAGGTCGGATCCAGATCGGCCGGGGCGCGGATCTCCAAGAGCGGCGCCGACGTGCCGGCTTCCCGGAGTGTCGCGTCCCCTCGCAACCGTGACACGTCGCTCAGCGTTTGAGCGACGACATGCTCGTCCTGCCCGTCTTGAGGTGCAGCCGGCTGTTTGAGGGCTTCGATCTGCCGGAGCACATCGGGCACGGCCGCATTCCACTGCACGGCGATCTGATCCTGGAACGGCTCCCGATCCTCGGATTCAAGGGACACGTCGAGAATCGCAAGCCCGCCGGGCCGTCCGAGATCGTCGACCAAGACGGGACCCAGCATCATCTCGATCAGAAGGCGCTGGCTCCGGATGCGGCGACGCGGATCATCGTCGAGGCGCACGACGAGCGTCGCGCCGAAGGCATCGGCTTGAAACGGCGCGATGTCGGTCTGCTCGGGCAACGACAGCATCAGCGTCCAGCCCGGCAGTTGCTTCAGGCGTGTCGCGCAGGTCGCCAGCATTGCCATTGTGGTTGGATCCACGTCGAGCGTCTGCGGCAGGTGGAACGCCAGCAGACGCCCGTCGGATGGAGCCGTCGGCAACTCATCGAGTGCGTCCGCGAGGGCCTGCGGCGGAATCTGGACCGGCCAATCATCCCAGGGCGACCGAGTCGCCTCCGCGGGTTGGCACACGTCCCAGATCCGCACGTCGTCACGCACGATCCAGTCGATGCAGTGGTCGCGCAACATGCGTGCAAACGGCCACCCGGGATCGAGGTTGCACCAGACGACGCGCGGCATCGTCAGTCTCCCGCAAGCTGTCCGGTCGACCTGCCGATGCTCCGGGGAGGCGCCATTCGAGTCGAGGTCGCCATCGGACTAAAGACGGCCAATGCTTCTATCGAACTGCCCACGCGCCATCTGCAGACCAAGCCCACGCGTTTCCTCGTTCAGAACCAGCGCGAGCTCACGCTCGGCTGCCAGTAGAAGGTCATTGGCGATCCGTTCCAGGATCTCCAGCCGCTCCTCGCTTTCCAGATGACGATGGCGCCGATCGTGCGCTTGTCGCAGGTTGCGAAACAGCGTCGCCAGGGCATCTCTGGCCAAACGGTCGACCTGCGCTGCGCGGGTACGATCCTCGAGCAGACGGCAGATCCGAGCCAAGGTCTTCGCGTTGGTCAGCCCGTCGTAAAGCGGATCGGGGTCGCCGATCGGCAGTGCGGGATCGGCCAAATCACCCATGCGTTCAAGGATCGAGGACACCATCGCCGGATCGCTCCGCATCAGATCGATGACCGGTACATCGTCATGCCTCTTCACCAGCACGCGCTCGTAGTCTGGCTCCCCGCGTCGGCGGTAGTCCCTATAGAGGGCCACCGGCCTGCCGCCGCGCTGTGCCCAATCCAAGAGCTCGAGCGCCACGCCGCCGACGTAGGCGTCGAAGAGCGCCTGGTCCTGCGCCGCCTCGAGTGTCGGATCGATCTCGGGTAGAACGCCCGGCCGATGCCATTGCTTGTCGAGATGCGGTGTAAAGAAGGGATTTGGGGGTTCCGGGGTGGTGTCGCTCGTGCGCCATGGCGCTATCCACCATCGTCCGGTAGGCCGCGTAGTAGATGCCGCGCTGCGCCGCGGAGACATTATCCTCGGCACTCAAGCCTGGATTGAGTTTGCGTAGATCACGGAGCATCAGATTGACCTGCATGCTGAGACAGCTCAGCGTGTGGTCGGGAAACTCCGGCTCGACCAGAGGTGTATTGCCGTTTGCCTGAGCGAACAACGCTTGAAACCGGACTGCGTTGCCGATATTGGCTTCATTGGCCGGCGAGATCGTCCAGAAGCGATAGCCTTGGCCCGCCAATGGATCGGACAGGGCCAGCAATGGCGCGGATTGATTGGCAACGAGTGCAACGATCTCGTCCATCAACTCATCGGGGGAACGGCCGGCCAGCACCGCCTCCCGACGCATCGCCTCCAGCGCTGTCAGCCGGTAACTGTCGGCGAACTGCCGTGCGATGGTCTCTCGGCAATGTCCCTCAACCATCTGTTCGCGGAACAACGCATTGCCCGAGAAGGCCGGCAGAACCTCCCATGCGCCGGTTCTGCCCTCGGCGCGGAACCGTTCGATGAGCGCTTGCGTCAGCGCCGCATTCACTTTGTCTGCCCCATACGATGCGGCTTCGATCCGCACGCGCAGATCGGCCCAGGTGCGCTGCTTCGCGGCCCGATCGGCAAAGACATAACGACTGCCGTCCGACAAACCGGACTCCGGGCTATGTGCCGTCTCCGCGCGGTTGACGTCGATCGTCAGCGTATCTTTGAGATCATTCAGATCATCGAAGAAGCGCTCGATCACGGAGAGCATCTGCACGACATAGTTGTCGAGCAAGTGATAGAGCTGGCGCTTGGTCCCCTCCTCGGCCAGCTTGCGCAACATCGCCAGAACATTGTTGTAATGTTCGCGATAAGCGCTTGCAAATTCTCGGAAACGTTTATCGAGCCATTCCGGAACAGCCGATTCGGTGCGCTGTAATGCGACATCCAGGGCGCTCTCGATCGGTTTGGTATTGGGATCGTCGAAGGCCTCGCGGAGCGTCGTCTCGATTGAGGTGCGCTGATTCTGTTCAGTGAGCGCATTGGTGCGCTGTGTGATCAAGTCACGCAGTTGGTACAGAAAATAACGCACCTGGAGGAGATGCGGGCCACCGCGCAGGAGGTAGGACTCCAGGTGGTAGTCTTTCCACTCCGTCTCGCCGAGGAACATCGCGGCGATCACGCTATTGTGAAACAGATCGTGAACCACTCCGGCCAAACCGCGCTCGATCTCGTTGAAATCGGCCTTGAGCTGACGCTCATAGACCCGGACGTCGTCCGCAAGGGCGTGCTTATCGGAGAGGGCGTCCGCACCGAGATCCTCGCGCCCCTGCGCGGCCTTCAGCTTGGAGCTGCTTTGCCAGAACGCGCCGATGACGTGCCGCTCCAACGCATCCAGGAAGTCCTCGAACTGAATGCTTTGGGTTTCGTTGCCACGGTCGTCCTCGACGCGACGATACACGCCGGCATGAAGATCGCGAAAGAATCGGACCCGTTCCTGCAATGCCAAATGTTCGAGATTGCGCACGAAGGACTCGCCCCGCGTGGGTTTCTCGAGGTTGGTCTCGCCGTTGGCAACGCGGGCGTGGTAGCGCTGCATGTCGGCACGGAAGATGTCGTCGAGCCGCAGCCAATGGCCATGGAGCATCGAAAGACCGTAGCTCAACGCCAAATACTCGAGCATGGCTGTCTGGGGATAGACAATGGAGGCCAGACCGAGACCCACGATGCTGTTGTCCCCGCCCTGGAAGGCCGCATTGATCTTTGCGCGGACGTCATTGACCGCACGGGCGTTGAATGTCCCTCCTACCGGCGAGAACAGCAATGTGTAGGCCGCCTTGGCCGCCAGTTCGCGATAGGCTTCAAGACCGAGTCCAAGATTTCCGCCGGACTGGCTCTCGTAGTCCAGCAGCGTGACACTGGTAAAGGGGACGGCATCGCGTTTGAGGCCCTGGTCCATCGCATATTCGAATCGCACCGTCCGATTCGTGCGCTGTCGTGTCTGCATACCGATCGCATTCAATTCCTTGAGTGCAGCGTATCCGTTGGCGCGCACCGTCGGAATCTGGTCGGTCGGCAGACGCGCCGCCAGGGTCAGGATGTCGGGCAGGAGGAACAAACCGCGGATCTCCGGCGTGATACCGCGCGCTCTGAGCATACCGCCGAGCAAGAGTGCCGTCTGCAGGAACATCCCGGAACCGGTTCCGCCCGCAAGGGAGCCGACGATCAGCACATTGATCTTGCCGTCAAACTGGGTCCGATTGTCCAGGCTGGCGATCGCGCTGATCGCATTGTCGATCGTGGCGAGCTTGCCGGCGTCCTGCAAGGCCACATCGAAGGCCATGCGCGACAGCATCCGAATCTGACCCGCACCGTCCAGGAGAACCATCTGTCGGACCTCGGCGACCAATTGATCGTCGTCGACAAACCACTCGTCCATCCGCTCGCCGTGACGCCCGAGGACGGAGAAGACGGTCTCCGCCGTGCTGCTCTGAACGAGCTGATCGTCTTTCAGATGGTTGAGCTTATGAAGATCGTTGCTGTCCGTATCAAAACCCAGGATTCCGATCCGCCCGCTGTCCGCGATGCCGGTTTCCATCGACATCGCGTAGACCCGATCGGCAAGCCAACAGCCAATTCCTCCGACGCCGACCAAAAGGGTTGGCCTTGGTTGCGCAAGCTCGGACATGATCGATCAACCTCCGATGATAAAAAATAGGCAGCGTCTTGACGCACTGATCAAGGCAACACCCGGCCGAAGTCGCGTTATGAACGCACACCGGCCGATCTGAACGAGGTCTCTTCGGCCCGCGGGCACCGCAGCCTGGCCTCGACAGCGTGGTCTGAGAACACCAACGCTACTGACCCGCGCGTTTTCAATCGCATCCCCTGTTCTGCTGTTTCTCGCTGTCGGAGACAAAGAGATAGCGATATCCGTTCTGTTCGTCGCGCAGCTCGTCGTTCCAGACCAGATTGATGTCCCTGCGCTTGGGATTGGCCTCGAAGGTCTCGCGAAGAGGCTCGCCGGTCCGCGTGCGAAACGTCCCGTCCGAAAAGCTCGAGCCCCGGAGCAACGCGATGCCGGAGGCCCGTGCAACCAAAACCAAACCATACTCGACGCAGCGTTCATCGGAGCAGGTGAGCGACAAGAGGCGCCGCCAGGGTCGATGAAGCCGCCGTCGCTTCGGTACCGAGATGGAATCGATTTCACACCGCCACACCTGGCTGTTGCGCGGGAAATGCTGAGTGCGCCAGAGACAATAGAGCTTGAGGAGCAGCAGAAGGGTCGCCAGCAAGAGTGCGATCTCCTGCCAGCAGCGCTGCCACCAGACGACGGGGCGGATGTCGATGGGAACCTCGAGTCGATCGGTCTGACGCGAGTGCGGGTTGTCGTACGCAATGCGTACCGTCTGCGGACCGGAAGGCGTCAGGCAATCACACCACCAGCGTTTGCGCGGCAGCACCAGAATTCGGCGATCGTCGACCACTTGCAGCTCGGCAGGCAGGCCGGTGAGGCTTTCAACCGAGATGTGCTCCGCCGACAAGGGCGCCCGTAATCCTTCCGCGGACACATAGATCCCGTTCCCGTCGCCGACCTGCGTCACCGCTCGGGAAAACGGAGCCGACTGGTCCGGGAGACTATGCCCAGTCTCGAGCAGCCGCATGACGGCGATCGTCGGCGCCAGATCCAGCTCCAGCGCGGTCGCGCCGCGGAGCCCCTCCTCCGCCGGCTCCAGCGCAAGCCGAATGCGCGTCGATCGAGTCTCTTGATAGCGCTCGTCGTAGCGCAGCAGCAATGGGGTCGGTCTCTTGGGGCCAATCGTCAAGAGCCCCTGCCGATCGTCCTCCAACACCGGACGTCCGTCGGGATAGACGAGCGTAACCCCGCTGGGCAGCGGCCGATCCAACGCCAAACGGAATCGAGCCGCCTCGGGGACATCCGGCACCGCGGCATCGATTGCGTAAACGTCGTGAACCTGGCGATCCGAGCCCATCATGAGTTCAACCCGATCGTCCGCGCAATCCGGACAGGTCATAAGGTGGCGGCCGTGCAGCGCAGGCGTGACGTCGACATCCGCCTCGATCTGCAGGATCAGATCCCGCGAGCGGAGGTAGCTCACCCCCTTGATCCGCGCCACGACGCTGAGACTGAGCTGACCCGGGCGCTCGTAAGGCCCGGCGTTTGCGTCGGCGCGTTGCTCCTGATCGTCGAACCGCATCTCGCGGCCGATCAATCCGTCGTTCAACGTAAATTCGGGTTTGATCCCCGTCCCGTAGAGATCGAGGGGCACGCGTTGACCGTCGACGAGATCCGTCAACCAAGCCTGCACCTGCACCGGCTCGCCACGGCGCACGCGTAACCGACCGGCGGCATCGGGCTGCAACGGCACCCCGTTCCGATCGAAGAGCGCTAGATCCAGCTCGAGCCCCGTGACAAACAGGACCCGATCATCCGCGCGCAACGGCTGATCCAGCTCGATCTCATAGGCCGCTCTCGGCGACAAGGGCGCCTCGGGGGTCAAATGGACGATGCGCGCCCGGAGCCGTTGCTGCTCGCCGGGGTCCGGCTCGCGCATCTGAAGCTCGAACTGGATGGGCGGATCCTGCGCCAGCGTGAAGGAGCTCGTGCGCCAGCGCGCCGGCGCCTTCTGTTGATCTCCGCTGGTGAGAATGACCACGCGACGTACACTGAAGGGGAGCTCGAATCCGAGCTTGGCGCCGTCTTGGCGCACGAACCGGCCCGACTCGACAGGGTCGGCACCGACCAGGATCGACACCACGTCACGCAGGCCGGGCACGATCTCTTGGGCACGCTTGATCTCGGTGGCACCGGCCAGCGGAGAGCCGTTGAAAGCGGTCAAGAGCGCGCCGCGCACATCGACCGCAATGCTCTCTCCCGGCAGGGAGATGAAGAACACCTGAAAATTGCGCCCCGGAAAGCGCCCTCTCAGCGTCTCGTAGTCCTGCGCCAGGCCGGCGGGGGGTGCATCGCCGAAAGCACCGTCGGTGAACACGAGCAAGGCGGCATCCTCCGTCTCCGGCGTTGCTTCCACCAGTTGCTCCAACATCCGCTGAAGCGGCTGATAGGGCGTGCTTCCACCGGTCTGCCAGTTCACGCGCATGTCCCTCAGGTACGACGCGCGCTCTTTCGAGGCCACTTCCGTGATGCGGCCTCGGTCACCGTTCAGCCGAACGACGAACAAGCGATCGGACTCGTCCAGCGCGCTGACGACCAACTGGGCGGCAAAGGATGCCTTGTGGAATTTGCCGGACATGCTGCTGGAATCGTCGAAGACGAGTCCGACCACGCGCGCCTGGGTCAGGCCGTTGATCCCGAGCAGAAAGAAGGCAAGACAGGCGGCAACGAGCGCCGCGGTGCTGATTCTCCTGGTTGAAGTCCGTGCTACGCCCGACACATCGGCGCCCGGAGTCTCGCGGAACGCACGATCAATCCGTGTCGGGGCATCATCACGACAGGACCAAAATCCTGGCCAACAACCCGAATTCGGACAGCATCCATGGACCAACAAGACATCCTCCCAACGTCCGGCGGCGATCTCAGGTCCGCCCCCCGTGTTCCCGGTGTCGAGACATGCACGCCACAGCAGGAACCACACGAGCGGGCTGCGCGCGACGGACGCGCCCTGCCACGCGGACGAGAGTCTTAATGTCAAAACGAACGATCAAGGTTCACGACGCGCACCGAGTACGCGAGGTATCGGTAGACAGCCTGTCGACAACGGACAGCGGCCGTAAACATACGATTAGGCAATCAAAAGAGGCAAGCATTTTTCGCGGTCGCGTCGCGCTGCCGGGGCGCTTCCCGGTCACCGAAACGCTGGCGGGACTGCAGGGCGAGCGAACTCCAGGGACTGAGCAGGCCGCCGCCGGCGTCTCCATTAACGACCGACCGCCTCCTCAGGCAGAGCCGGACAGGACGGCGAATGCCCTTCTCGCAGCCGGCGTCGGTGAGGATCGCTCTGCCTCACGGGCGTTACTCACAGCCACCGGCGCCCCAATCGGGCGCATGTCATGACCGACCACCGCGGTGATGCCCTTCGCGACTCATCCAACCGGGCGAAGGTGCGCTCGGGAAAGGCATCGCACCTTATCGTACCCCGTTGGCCACGCGCTTGAACTCGCAAAGCGGCAGCACGCGTTTATCGGATCATCTCCGCGGATTGCATTCGAACTCACTCGCCCTTGATGTCGTCCCAGAGCTCACGTACCGCCTCGACCCAGGCCACGAACTTCTGCTCGGTCATGTGGTAGTAGGGGATATGGGTGACCCAAAAACCCTTCTCCTCAAGTTGGCGCGCAACGCGCGGCGCCTGAACCTGATTAGTGGAGTGAATAAGGATGGGGATGTCGACAGAGAAATGAGCCATCAACGCCAGGGCAACGTCGGTGCCGGACAAGGAGGTGTCTTCCGTGGTCCGGGCGCGCTCCGCGAGGTCGTGATCCAGCAACACTCCGCTCCAGATATGCCCGGGGTCGCGGCGGATAACGCCGAGGGCCGTGCCGGCGGACTGCGCCCAGCGCAGCAGCACGTCCGGCGGCAACCACGATCGGAATTCCTGCTCGCGACCGGCGTTGTCCTCGATGAGCAGAAGCCGAAAGGGCATTGGCGATGGTCTAGCTGGCATGGAGTTAGGATCCGCAAGGCTGAGGTCAATGCTATGGCGCAGGGAATGCGCGGCAGTCAGTCGCGGGGTGGAGCCGATGGGCGTTCCTCTGGCCCGCCATCTCCCGCGGATCTCGGATCAAACGCCAGACGACTCCTTCAGAGAATATTCCCGATCATGAAGCTCCGGCTTCGTGACCGGGAATGCGAGCACCAGTGTGACTCAGCCTTCCTTGCGCGCTTCCTCCCGCGCCGCGTCGACGGCATCGTCGAACCGCGAAAAGCTGCCGCGATGCGGTTTTCCGTTCTTCTTGACGTAGTACTTCGGGGATCCAAGCAGCGACGTCTGCTCAAACACGTCGAACCGACTGTATTTTCCGTTCACCGTCTCGCGCAGTTGTTGGTCGGCCATGGACTGAGTTCCAGATATTGTTGAAGAGTGGACTGCTCCGGCACGGAGTAGCATCCGCCGTGCTCGCTGGTCCAACGCGGCAGCCCTGGTGATTTTGAATGCGCACGTTGCGATTCAAGAATGGACGCGGCTGACCATGACTGTCGGCACGGACGCCGACGCAGTCGCCCGGGATCGCCCTTCACCCTTCCCGACGTCGCGAAAGCTGGGCCTCGAATTCGTGCAGGGCCGGCACCGCGCAGCATCGCTGCAGTTCTCGTTCTTGTGCGATCCCCGAACGTTCCAACGGAACAAGGCCGCCTGGTGCCGCGCAGATGGGAATATCTCAAACAGCTCCGCACAACGCACGCACGCCACCGGAGTGTCTTTCTCTTTAAAACAGTTCACATCGGAACGTTGAGGATGCAACGGGACACGAACAAAAGCGGAAATCTTGACTGAACTCCCGCCGACGTGCTCGGACCGTCGCCGAAGGATCGCGCCCAGCAGTTTGACGCAACCGATTCTTCGATTCAGGTCCATGTGCAGGTGCAGTTGGCGTCTCGACTCGCTTGGTCCGCTCGTCGTATCGTACACGAAGACTGGCGATGCTCAGTAGCACCGGCAACATCCTGGGGCGACTGCGGCTCGCTCCGGGCATTCGGGGCAACCAGGAGCCAGCCATGACGAGCCGGGCCGTGAGACCCGATGTCGACCGGCCGATCGCGACTGAAACGAAACCGGCAAGCACGGCTTTGCTGCTCCACCATCGAACAGGAGAGACGGAACGACATGAAGCCCTCGCGCTATAACCTGACCTCCGCAAATCCGGACACCGGGGAAACGATCCTTTTCAATACCCTCTACGGGAGCACTGTCGCGGTCGACCGTGCGCATTGGCCCGTCGTCGCAGACCTGCTCGCGAGCTCGACGTCCGGAGACTGTGACTCCGATCCGCAGATCCTGGGCGCGCTCAAAAGAGGTCGGTTCATCATCGAGGACGGGGTCGACGAGCTTGCGATCGTGCAAAATCGCAAGACCTGCGGCATGAAGGACACCAATCGCGCCGACGTCATCATCATGCCGAACATGGATTGTAATTTCGCGTGTCCCTACTGCTACGAGAAGCACGATCGAACAAACCGGATGACACCCCGGACGGAATCGGCACTCAAGGTCTGGCTAGGGAACGTCATCGACGAGCACAAACTCGTTCTGCTCAATTGGTTTGGCGGGGAGCCACTGCTCAGCCCCGGCACCATTCTGTCCATCGGCGAATTTGCGCGCAATCGCTGTCGTGAGAAGGGAGTCAGCCTGCTCGCCCACATCACAACGAACGGCTACGCCTTGACGCCCTCGCTTATCTCGAGGCTGATCGACATTGAGATCTTCGGTTATCAGATCACCATGGACTGCCCGGCTCACATTCATGATCGGACGCGCATCCTGAGATCCGGGAAAGGGACTTTCGGCAGGATACTGGACAACGTAATTACGCTCTGCGAAGCCAACGACCAGGTGAAGATCGCCCTGAGGGTCAATTTCAATCACAAGAACATCGACGCCATACCCGACTTGCTCGCCCAGTTCCCCCAGCAGATCCGATCGCAGCTCAGAGTCGTCTACGAGCCGGTCTTCGGCGACGCGGCGCAAAGCGCAACGGCCAATTTGGCCGGGGCCGCGATTTCAAGCGCCTTGACGCGCTATTACGAGCTCGCGGCGAGCATTGGATTCGACGTCGTGCTCGGCGGACTCGGGATCGGTAAGCTGGCATACTGCTACGCCGAGCGCGAGCATCAATACATCGTCAATTTCAATGGCGACGTCTTCAAGTGCTCGGTGGGCGACTTCGCCGGGTCCGGGCGCGTCGGCTTCATCGACGCCGAGGGCGTGTTCGTTCGAGACCAGGACAAATGGGACGACTGGTTCTCGATGGATCTGTTCGAAGAGCACTGTAAAGACTGCAGTTTCCTGCCGCTCTGCATGGGCGGATGCCGCAAAGACCGCATCGAGAACAAGCGTACCGGGAGCTACTGCCATCTGGTCCCGACCAACACGTCTCACGCGCTCAAATCCGTGGCATTCGGCAGTTTCAAAGAGATCCTCAGCAGAGAGGTGAAAATTTCGCGCGACTGCGCGAAGGCCCGGCAAACGGTCGACTGATTGCCTTCGTCAACCAAGCATGGAGAGATCCAAATGCACACCATCACCGAACCTTTGACGGAAGAGGAAATCCTGGCCGCCACGTCTCCGGAGGCCACCGGCGAGCAGATCAAGGCCGACGTTGAAACCAAGGCGCAATGCTGCGTCGACCATTTGTGCGGCTGCAAGTAGCCCGTTAGGCGGGGATTGGTAAGTCGCCCTGAGGCTCGGGCTTCGCCGGCTAACTGATTCCCCGCACCGCCCCGCCTAGTTACGCCGTTCCGCGGTGTAACGAGGAGGACCGGATGCTCCGTGCCCCGAAGACACTGGGGCGCGGAGCGCAGAATAGACGCGTAACAACGCGGAGCGGTGCCATGAGAGACGAAAAACCACGCTAAATACACAATCGGTCGATCAAGCTTTCCAAACAACTCGAGTCGCTGAAAAAACCTCCCGGTCATCCGGATCAAGGGAGTAGAGTTTCTCGTCCACGGTCTGGTCGATGCGGTCTTGGAGCCCAAATAGGTCAATCCTAGGACGCTTGCGCTGACACGCCTCGACGGCCTGCTGTCCAAGCAGCTCCCAGGGACCTTTGAGACGCTGAACTCGGTCGAAATGCGCCTGCACAATCTTCATTTGATACCGCACTTCATCGTCTGATGAGCCAGACGACACAACCGCTCGCAGCAGTGCAACGGTCTCAAGCATCAGCGCGATGCCTCTAAGGCCGTAGACCCGACAACGCGTACGTGTCTTTTCCAGAAGAGCATCATGCTCCGGAGCAGCTGGCCACAACACCTCCTGTTTCCAAAGCAAGTAGGCCCCGCCCAGTGCGAGGAGGTATTCGGCTCCTATCCGGTCAGCCAATTCCAGCGCCCGCTCATTTGACGCCAGCGCTCTCGGCCAATTGCCCATACCGGCATGGACGTTACTCTGGTAGATCAGGCCATAGGCTTGGTCCCAGGCGTAGTCCAGCTCATCTGCAACGGTCAATCCCTCGGCAAGCGAGTCGGCGGCCTCAGCAGACTTTCCGACCGACCAGAGAACCATCGACCTGCCGATCAGCGCGAGGTCGATCGCGTCGGGGAAACACGCCCTCTTAGAAGCGTCAATCGCGTCCCGATAAACGTGTAATGATGCCCCATACTCGTGGCATCCCCAATGAGCATCGGCCAAGTTCACAAGATTCAGCGCCACACCCGGTCCGTATTCCAATCGTCGAACAATCGAGATCGCCTGGCGGTGCGTCCGGAGGCAGCCGGCGTTATCGTCGGTGTTGTGCTCGACACACCCTTTGCCCTTGAGCAGATCCCAATGCCGAAATAGCCGTTCGTCCTCGGGCAGACCCTTCGCGGCCTGGATGCGGCTGAGCGCCTCCGTATAGGCGCCGTGCGCTTGGTCGTTACGACCGGTGATGAAGCAGACATAGCCTTCTTCGGCGAGAAGGTCGAGGTCCACCCGATCGTCGCGCTCAAGCCTCGGCTCGACTCGGAGCCGGTCGATCGCCTCGCGGGCTTCCGACACCCGGTTCGACATCACGAGTAGCCGGATGCGCTGAACCCGCGCCTGGTGTCGTCGCGCCGAATCGGTCTCGATAGCCAGCCACTGGTCTACCACTGCCAGCTGCGCCGCGCGGTCGCCGAGTGTGCGATAGAGCTCCACGGCGGACTCAAGCACGCTCGTGTCGTTAGAGCTGAGGAACCACCTCAGCATGTGCCGATAAGCGTCCTCTCGGTAGCGCTGAATTTGCACAACGAGAGGGATGAGATACTCGCGGACCAGTGGTGAACCGATCCGCGCCAGCAGCGGATCCAGGCAATCCAGCCGGCCTTCCCGAAGTGCCGCACCGAGTACGAATCTGATCGCACCGCCTTCCTCCTCAAGGTGCTGCTCCGGTTGTCGCAGGAGTGCATCGATGCGTTCGGCAAGTTCGGTAGGCGTGGGGCTGGCATCGCCGATGATTCGTCCGATCATGTACTCTGCGTACGATTGATGGACGAAGCGGTAGCGACCACCAGAGTCGACTAGGAGTACGCCCAGATCGAGCAACTGTTCCAGGGGGTCTAGGCACACTAGGCGGCTGTAATCGTCTCTGCCTTCGGCCCACTTCGCGCGGATGCGCTCGGCAATATCCGCCGGGAGAGACGGCTCCGTTGCGGACAGGCAGGCTCCGGCAACCCGAAGTGCCGTTTCGGCCTGCTCCGAGGAGAGGCGACCCTTGTGGAAGCGCTCGAAAACCGTTAGAGGTGAGGCGCCCGGCTCCAACGACGTTCCGTCGAACGACTCCATGAACAACCGCAACATCAGCGGATGACGGCACAACTGGCGAATCGCCTCCGGCAGGTGGTCGAACCCGGTCGCGCAGGCTGGCAAGCCGGCTGCGGACGCTGCCACCGCCCGGTACCGCTCGAAGGTGGTGCGCAGCTCGGCCTCGGAAAACCGAGGGAGCAGAATTCGGCAGCTTGGCCGGCCCGACTCGTCCGGCCAGCGGACAAACCCCCGCTCGTTCCGGGGCCAGATCTCGCCGACCGCCTTAAATCGGGCGGCCAGGGTGTCGTATGCGCCGCTGCGGACCGTCACGACGCACCGCATCCATCTTCGCCGACGCAAGAGCCCGACCAAGTGGTCGACCTCGCGCAGCTGGCCATAAGGATCGGCGGCCTCGTTGACTGCGTCCAACAGCAGCAGACATCTCACCGCGCTGCCATCGGCGTCGGTTACGCCCAACCCCTCGGCCATCGCATCGAGTAGGGCGCTCCAATCATCGGTGCCGGTGACGACAAACAATTCCGCGAGAGCGCAGCCTAATGATCCGAGCCGAGGCGGCTCGAAAGGCTGGCCCTGCCCACCTCCGGACAGATTCTTACCGTCGAGGAGCAGAGGCAGAAAACTTCGGTCCTGGTCGGCAAGTGCAACGGCCGCTGTGTGGCACAGCAGGGACGTTTTCCCAGCTCCACTTTCGGCGACGAGCAGCAAGCAGACCTCGCGCGAGGCATCGGCCGTCAGGTCGCCGATCGCAGCGGAGAAGCGCCGTCGGTCCTCGTAAACCTCTGGTATGTACTTGGTTCCGCGCAGCCCGAGGATCGTCTCAGTAGTTGCCTGGACGAGCCGCCGGCCCAGAGAATGAGCGCCCCACTTCGACGCGGCCGTCGGCTGGGTGAATACTGTGTCGATGACACTTTGGTACCGCAAGCCAGAGGTCACCTTCCGTGCGGCTCCGAGGTAATAAGCGACGCGTTTGCCGATGCCTTCAAACGTGAACACCGCCTCGCTCAGACCGTCCACCCCGTCATCGTCGAGGCGCCCAACAAATAACGGGGCGAGCCGCAAATAAGCTTCGGAGTGCGGCCGATGGAGAAGGCAGTCGCCCGGCTGCCGCCCGTCGCGCTCGTCGCCTGCCAGATTCAGTCGCACGACCGCGAAGGACTCACGGGGGCCACGCAACTCCAGTGCCTCGAACCCTGACTCGGCTCCACCGACCAACCGATAGAGCCGGACATCGGTTAGGAAGTGGAACTCCCCAAGGATCCGCGCAAAGTGCCCGAGATAACGGTCGTATACGTCGGCCGCTTGCTGCTCAGTTGGCGGGAGGGCACCGTGTGCGAGGACATTCCGCAATTTGAGCATCGCTTCGAGAGGCGACATCCGAGCAACCGGCCCGGAGAAATCGACTTGTAAACAACCCTCACAGCTTTGCTGATGCAGGCGCTTCAGGGCTCCTAGGCACTCCGGCAAGAAAGCCCTTACCCCCGCCCGCTCGAACACGGATGGAATAGTCTGCAGCACCCGCATCCAATGACCCAGCGCGGGCCGGTGAAGGTCGCCGAGGGCGGCGTCGCCTTCAGGGCAGCGCACTTCCGGCCGGGCCGTATAGTCACTGACTAGGCACAGAGCCAGGAAGCGCACGACCTGTGCGAATGCGTGAGTGAGCAGGTGCAGCCGGCGGAACCCATCGGCCTCGGCGAGTGCCAGGTGCAACGGCAACGCCATCCCGTAGGGCAGCAGATCCACCGGTGGAAGCTCCGCTGGAATTCGGGCTAGTGGAGCGCTGGCCTGGGACAACTCAGCCCGGATGTCTCGGCCGACAATCCGGCTCAGAAACTCAAGTTCCTCGATCAAGACCTCGTGCGCAGGCCGACCACCGGGGAAAGTGCGTCCGCAAAAAGTGGCGGTGACCCACCCAGGATAGTCCTCGAACGTCATCGGATCGGTGTCCGAATCGTGCAGACCGACCCTATGCGTTGCGCCGTATTTCGTGGTAATCGGATGAAGCCAGCACCCGATAGGTTTGTAGTACCACTTGAACCGCCCTCGTGCCTCCGAAAGCTGCTGCAAACTACACCTACCATCCGGCGCCAGAAAGACACACGCAGTGTCATTAAAGTGGGCAGGGAAACCCGGAACGTTCTTGGAGAACAGACGCGGCGCCACTGCGGTCTTCTTGCCGGACGCGACACCCTTCCAGGACCCCTCGACGATGACTTGTTTTGGCAGTTGCACCCCGAGAGAGGCGAAGAACTGTCCCTCATTGTCAGCCAGTGCCTGGAGGATCAGGGCGGCTTCATCGCCGACATATATGCCGTCGTAACAGCACATACCCCGACACTGAGTCAAATCGCAACGCTGCAGTGGCCGGCGGAGCGACTCGGCGGCAACACTCGACGCGCCGAGTTGATTCCGTAATCGGAACTCCTCCTCTACGAACGCGGTGCAAGACAGTTCGGGTTCAGGCACTCGCATAGACAGTTAGAAATGAAGGAAACTGATGATAATTAGGGATGGGCGACGAAGCAGGCGAATAAGTTGCCCGCCTGCACTGGGACGCAGATCAAATGGGAAAGCGGTAAGAGAACACACTCGGGACAGCATGAAAATTGTTAAAACTCTGCCGTAAGTACTGGGGTCAAAAACTTCAGTAGCGGCAGTGTAGACTGCCCCCTGGCCGGTGTCACGCCGCCCGCACGGGCCACCGCTGCCACCTCAGCGGATCCTACCGGAAACTGGTGGATTCAACCGGCAGATGGTCCGCGCCGGAGAGGGCCGAATGGTCGGGGTGGGCTGGACGCCTTCACCCAACGGACGGTTCTGACCGCCCCCTTCGAGCGCTACGTGGTCGGACAAGACCCGAGGTGCGGATGCGCTGGCTGGGTGGACACGGCAAAGATCTGCGTGCACCGGGGCGCGGCCATGGCTGCCGCGGAGATGACGGCGGGCGATCGCGTGCGTCTGCGGGACAGCGCGGTCCGGTGGATCGGATACGTGCTCAAGCATCCGACTCTCGGCGCCCGAGTACACAGAGGTAGCTCTCGTGCTTCTCGCCGACCAGACCAAGCGCGGCAGCACGCGTGATCCCGCGGGACTCGATCAGCTCGCGGGCGACCACGGCGACCCAGCGCGACCGCCCCGCGTGGCAGTGGACCAGGATTCGCCCACCCGCAACCACGACGTCGGCGATGAACCTAAGTGCCTCCCGCGCACGTCGCGCAGGTCGTTGCCGGGGCCGTCGACCAACGGGACGCAGAGCACCTCCACGTCCTCCTTGCCCTCGTCGCAGCAGTCCGACTTCATGCACAGCAGCGCGTCCACGTCCGACGGCAGGGTAACGGCGTCCCCGAAGTTTCCGATCGCGATCTGGTCGGTGATCCAGTCCATGTCGGCGACTCCTGTATTCGGCGTGGCAGGTCCGTTTGAAAATCTCGCCGCCTGGTGCGTTGAGCATTCACCGGGGCGGCCTCAGCGGGACCGGGAGAGGACAAGGCCGGACTCCCCCAGCCGAGCCTTGCTAATATCCGAGTCCGCTGCGACTCCCCGGCAAACGGAAGGTCCTCGACTCGGAGAGCCAATCATCCCATGCCGTCCGAGCGTCCTGGCCCTTGACGACGACGAAGGGAATCCCGTGAGCGGCGCACCGATGACTATCGATATCGAAAACCTGCTTGAGAGATCTTCACCCACGAACACCAGGCACGCCGCCGCCACTCGAACGACCGCCACCGGCGGCTGCTTGGGATGCGGGCTGGTCGATCGAGTCGTTCCGCCGGATTGCCTCCCCAAGGATCAGGTGGTATTTCTAAGTCTCGAAGCCGCCTTGGTCCCGAAGCCGTTGGGGCACGTGCGTGGCTTCGCGCTGCTGCGGCTGAGGAACGGCACGGTCTGGATACTCGGGCTGCCGGGCAAGGCATGGACCCAAAGCCGGCTCCCTTCAGCGGCCAGCGCGCTCGCTGGTGCGTCGGCCGGTACCGGAGCCGATGCCGAACGCCAGATTCGTCAGCTCCCCGGTCTTGAGGGCTCGGCAGTCGATACGCCGCGTCTCGGGGCACGACGGTGTTATCAGACATGCCCCAACGATATCCATGACGTGCGCGTATGCCGTCCGACGTTGTCATGTACCGCGGACGGCGCCCGCGCCGCAAACCGCATCCACGGCAATCCGGGCCACGGCCTGGCCGGTTTGACATCCGCTCGAGGAAACCCATGAAGCCCTCTGTCCCTGAACGCCCTCACCATGCCGGCTGGTTGACCATCGTCTCGTTGATCCTGCTCGTACTCGCGGCGATCGGGTCAACGCAGCCTCTGCTGGCCGCCTCGGCTGACGTCAGGGATCCGCTGCTCATACCACCGGACGCCCGCTATGCCCCGCTCCGTCAGGCCATCGACGCTGCTCCCCCACGGGTCGACGATGACCTGGACGCCCTGGCCGCCTTCCTCGGCGGGCTTGCCAACGACGACTGCGGCCGTGCCTACGCGATCTATTACTGGCTGTCACAGAACATCGCCTATGACACCAAAGGCTTCTTCACCGGCGAATTCGGCAGTCTGACGCCCGAATCGGTCCTGCAACGCCGCGAGGCGGTCTGCTCCGGCTACTCGCGGCTGTTTCAAGCCCTCGCCACCCGCATAGGGCTCGACTCCCGCGAGATCTCCGGCGTCTCCAAGGGCTACGGCTGGTCGACCGACGGCACACTCGGTGACCATGCCTGGAACGCCGTGCGCATCGATGGCCAATGGGGGCTCATCGATGCCACCTGGGGCGCCGGCCATCTAAATGATCAGAACCGATTCGTCCGGGCCACCGACGACTTCTACTTCCTGACGCCGCCGGAGCGATTCATCTACAACCACCTGCCTAAGGATCCCGCCTGGCAGCTGCTGCCCGCGCCGATCTCCCACGCCGAGTTCCTGGCGCTGCCGGACCTCGCTCCCGCCTTCTTCGTCCGCGGCCTCGAGCTGATGGACAATGTCGGCGCAGTGCTGAAAACCGGCAAGCAGTTGTCGCTGGAGCTGCGGAGCAACCAGGATGTGGTCACCGCCATGAGCGTCGAGCGCAACGGCCAGAAGGTGCCCGAGCAGCACTCTTTCATCGAGCGCGACGGTGACCGCTTCCATCTACAGGCGCTGCTGCCAATGCCGGGACGCTACGAGCTGCGGTTGTTCGTGAAGCCTGCCGACGCCCCGGGTCCGTACGACCAGGCCGTGCGCTTCACCGTCGACGCCAGTACCGGCGCCGGCGGCAAGGCCGGCTTCCCGCAGCAGACCTCGACCTATCAGACGCGCAGAGTCACTGGCCTTGCGCCCCTGGCCTATCACCTGCCCGCCGGCCAGCCGCAGCATTTCGACTTGCGTGTCCCCCGGGCCAATGCCGTCGCGTTGGTGAACAGCACCGGGGAATGGCATCAGCTCACCGCCGTCGGGGACCGCTGGCGGGGCAACCTCGCCGCCCCCTCCGGTCCGCTGCAGCTTCTCGCTCAATTCGACCCGGCCAACAACAGTTACGATGTGTTGGTCACCTATCAGGTGGAGTGAGCCCCAGGGCAAAAGGAACCTATCGGCCGGTCCTCTCAATCGACGGGGGTGGCGCCGGGCCCTGACAGGCGATGACGAACCAGACGATTTCCGGGGGCCGGTGCCCCGGGTCTATTTCCGCTTCGAGGACGAACGGCTGAGCTATAGGCCGCCGGCGGTCGACGCGGGAATCTTCATCGAGCTGAACACCCGGTCCTTTCGGGAGCTCTTTCGCCTCGACACGGCACCGGGAACCGAGCGCACCGAGCGGACGGGCTGGGATCGCTTCCTGCTCGAGGCGCGGATCAAGCAGGAGGGCCTGATCGACGCCGGGATGAGGTCAGACGTGCCAACCTCCGGGCGAACCAAGCCACAACCCCATCCCTCGCTGCGCGCCAAGGAGAGCGAAGCGAAGGCGCGTAGTCCCGGGTAGGCGTGGGCGCGAGCGTGTTGCCGCAGTGGCGAAGGGGCGGGAGTCCCGAAGCCGCGGAGGCAACATGCAGAGCGCATCCCACACGCCGTCAAGCTTCAGCCGGCCGGCCAACGTTGTTGGACTTCTTGTCGCAGCTCAACCCTGAGTCTGGGTCTAAGCCGGAAGAGCGGGATCGGGCCGACCGTTTTCTCGGTCGCGGCGAAATCATGGCCCAAGCACCTCGTCGATGCCGTCCGAGAGGTAGATCTCACGCTTCGCGCTGATCAAGGCCAACGCTGCCCGCCTCGTCATCCCTCGGGACTCGACCAGATAGCGAGCGACCACGGCGACCGAGCGCGACCGCCCCGCGTGGCAGTGGACCAGGATTCGCCCACCCGCAGACACGACGTCGGCGATGAACCGCACCCCCTCCCGCACGTCGCGCAGGTCGTTGCCTGGTCCATCGACCAAGGGGATGCAGAGCACCTCGACGTCTTCGCGGCCCTCGTCGCAGCAGTCCGCCTTCAGGCACAGCAACGCCTCGATATCCGCCGGCAGCGAGACGGCATCCCGGTAGTTCCCGATCGCGATCTGGTCGGTGATCCAGTCCATGTCGGCGACTCCTGTACTCGGCGTGGCAGGGTTCGTTTGAAAATCGCGCCGCCCGCTGCGTTGAGCGTTCACCGGGGCGGCCTCAGCGGGAGCGGGCGAGGACAAAGCCGGCCTCCCCCAGCCGAGCCTTGTCGATGTCCGAGTCCGCTGCGACTCCCCGGCCCACCGAAGGTCCTCGACTCGGAGAGCCAATTATCCCATACCGTACGAGCGTCCTGGCGATCGACGACGAAGGCAATCCCGTGAAAGGCGCACCGGTCATTGTCGATATCGAAAACCTGCTTGAGGGAACTTCACCCATGAACACCAGGCAAGCCGCCGCCACTCGAACGACCGCCACCGGTGGCTGCTTGGGATGCGGGCTGGTCAATCGAGTCGTTCCACCGGGTGGCCTCATTGCGCTCCCAGCCCAACGCCCCAGGCAGCTCGATGTCCAAACGCCGGTGCGTGCGAAACGCCTCAAGGCTCGGGGCCTGCTCGGCCGCACGCACCACCGCCTCGACCTCGCTCAAGGTGCCCGAGAGCCGTGCGGCCAGACAGCCTGGCAACAGGCTCAAGGTGGGCAAACCCCCTCAAAATACCCCCCCCTGTCGCCAACCCCGCCCGAAAGCCGGAAACTTCAGCGGTGGAATACTCCCTGCAAAAATCGCCGGTGGTTTGCGGATCAGGATGGGAAACAACAGGCGGGCCTGCGATGCTAAGCTATTGCATCGTGAAAATTGGTGCGCTCGGCCAGTCGGTTAGTCTCGCATCGATGCATCCCGTGATCGAGTACGCAGGTCGATGCAATCCGCCCTTTTCGTTACAAAGGCTTAAATCGCTGCCATGTCGAAACCCGCAAAGTTTGCCTCGCTCGTTCTCCTGGTCGGTCATACCGGCGTCGCCGTGGCCGGCCCCGACGATCCCTGCAATCCGCCACCCCGAATCGAGGTCGCAACCCGGTACGAGGGTTGGAACGCCGGCTCGATGGACCAGTTCGGCGCCAATCTACCGGAAGGAGCCGCGCAAGCCTCGTATCGGTTCGAGTACCGCTCCGAGAACCGGTACAAGAATGGTCAGGCCCGCTTTTGTGTCCGTAGTACCTACGCATCGTCGCCACCCTCTCCGGCGGACTATGGCGGCGGACAGGAGAACTGTACGATTGTCACCGCGTCCGGCGATCAGATCGCACTAATGCCTCCGATGTTCCCGAACGGAACGCCCGTCTATTTCAAGCAGTCCGCGAGCGACATGAAGCGTCAGCGGGAACTGTTCGGAGGCAGTCCAATGAACGCAGCCCCCGCGAACGTCCCTGCCCGAACGCCGGCGACGCTGTCCCGAACGGATCAGACACGTGTCATCGACGGGCGACAGGCGGCCCTGTACGTCGGCTCGTCCGCGGACGGTAACACGCGTTTCGAAAAGTGGATCACGACCGACATCGACGATGCCGCACTGATTCGCCGTGCCGAGGACTGCCTATCCCACCGAATCGATCCCTCGGGTGGCGAACCTGCGAGCTCAGACGTCCCCGGCATCGCCGTCGAAACGCGGACCTTCTTCCACGACCAGCAGACATCCGAAGTGCGCCTGATCTCGATATCGCGGAAGCCGATTGGGGACGAAGATTTCCGGGTCCCCCCAACTACAAGAGCATGCAAGACGCGGCCAGGGATGCCGCGAAGACCTCCGGCCAGGCCATCCCCGCGTTTCCCGG
The DNA here is from genome assembly GCF_001499735.1 of Thiocapsa sp. KS1. Taxonomy (GTDB): domain Bacteria; phylum Pseudomonadota; class Gammaproteobacteria; order Chromatiales; family Chromatiaceae; genus Thiocapsa. Next base: position 1,130,386 of record NZ_LN848257.1, read on the forward strand.
GATGCTGGACATGCCTGGCGTGCCGGTGCAGCGCTGATCGTCAACCCCGTGGAGGCGGCGTCTCCTCTCGCCTGGGTCTAGCCGCGGTCGGAAACCGCCGGCAGGCAAAAGCCGGCGTGGAGGTCGGACGGACGGAACGCCGACGGTGACGTGGCGACAATTTGCAGCGCAGGACCGAGCGGTCGATAACTGCCTCCCGACATTGCCCGTAGGCATCGGAGTCACTGATGGCCGTCGCGGACGGTCAGACCGGAGACATCATCGAGCGTCCCTCCGTTCAGTCGCCAGGACACCTTCATCCTCAGCTCACGCTCCAGTGCAGGCGCGTCCCGAGTCTCGTAGGGCAGCGGCCAGGCCTTCAGCCCGTCCCCTACCCGCTGCGTGATCATGCGTCCGCCGACGTCGAATTGCAGGCCAACGCCTCCATGGCCGACCTCCAACTCATACAGCAGCGTCCCCGTCCGGGCATCCCAGACCCTTGCCGCCCCGTCTGCGGTACCGGTCAGAACGAGCGCATTGTCGCGGCCGATATCCACTGCGACGGGCATGGCGTCGACGAAATCCCCGTATCCCAGGAACACGGCCAGCTGCCTGCCGGTCTGGGTGTCGTACAGGCGTGCGCTCTTGTCGGCCCCCACCGTCGCCACGCGGGTACCATCCGGGGAAAACACGGCATCTGTGATAAACGGCCCTTGATGACCGCTGAATTCGCGGACTACCGTGCCCGCGGCGAAGTCGTATAGCAGTTCCTGGGTGCCTGACCCTGGTAGCGTGCTCTGCCCAATCGCGCTGCACCTGTCTAGTCCGCGGGCGCAGAACACGTCATGCAACTGCAGGTCGGCGGGCGGCGCAGGCAGCTCTGCCATCCGGCTTCCCGATTCGGCGCGAAACCCAAGCACGGACCCTTGGGGCGTCACCAGCAGAACGGCGTCCCCTGTGCCGCTGAAGCGAAGCGGACGCCGGTTCGGACCGCCGGGTGGAGGCTCGGATCTTTCCGGGCGCTCCAGCGACAGGTCCACATGGGTCTGCCAGGCCGGCCGTCCCTCGTTGAGATGCCAGACTCCCAACGACCCACCTTCCGTCAGATACGCAATCGTCGTCTGCCCCTGGTCCACAGCCGCAGCGGTGATGGGTTTGTCGACATCGAAGGAGGCGATAACCTGCCGGCCCCTGCTGTCCACCCTGACGACTTCTCCAGTCGCCAGCAGGGCGAGTATTTCATTGGTCGCGGGAACGTCCGCGACAAGTAATGCCTCGTCGAGCCGCGCCGCGGAGGCGATCCAACTCCGGTCCCCGGAGAGGTCCCAAATCCTGACCAGACCGTTGCCGTCGGACGCCGCCACCAGCTGCCCGTCCGACCCGAATGCCACATCGGTCACGGGCCAAGCCCCGGTCTGACCGGCAAAGGCCATCTCCTCGGCACAGTTCGCGGTGTCCAGGATCCGGACACGTTGATCCAGAGTCCCAAGCGCAATCCGGTCGCCCGCCGGGCTGTAGGCCGCGGCGGGAACGTGCTCCGCCGAGACCTGGCAGATGGCCTCGGCCGAATAGAGATCGACAAGCATCGACGCACCACCGTCGCCGACAGGAACTAGGGCGGTGGATCTCTCCTTCGAGAAACCGAAAGTCGTAATGCCTCCCGGTGTCACCGGAAACGCTGCCTTCAGAGTCCCGGTCATCGAATCCCAGCTACTCAGCTGACCAGCATAAAGGGCAAGCGTCGGAGCCGTCGGCGCACCGACTGGGGCACCCACCACCACACCGCCCACCGGGGCAAGCCGGGCCAGGCCGACCGGACTGCCGTCGCCGGTGCGGAAGGTCCGCACCGGCGCGCCGGACGCCGCCTCCCACAGCCGCACCGTCCCGTCGTTGGCCGCAGTAACGAGCAGATCGTTGTCGCCGAAGGCGACGCTGTTTATGCTCGCATCATGGGCACGCCAGGCTTTTACTAGCCGGCACCCAGGCACCGACCAGAGCCTGAGCGTGTCGTCCACGCCGCCGGTTGCGAGCAGGCCCTCGTCGGCGCGGAACCCGGCCGCCATGATATCAAGCTCGTGACCGTGTAACGTGCAGATCTCCTCGGTCCCGTCCCCGCTATACAGCACTGCCTTGAGCCCGCACCACAGGACCAGAAAGCTGCCCTTCGGAGAGAAGACGATACGCGGCCCGCTAGGGGTATCCGAACAGCCCTCCGGCCAGTGCACGGTCGCCAACCGCCGGCCGTCATCGAGGCTCCAGAGGACGACTTCGGATTCCAAGCTGACCGTGGCCAGAACGCCCCCGGCTGGACTAAAGACTGGCCGCTCCACCGGTTCGCCGGGCCCGCCCACCATCCCGTGCAATGCGTCCACCGCCGGCATCGCGGTTCCCAGCAGCACGCGCAGGGCTGGATCGTTCCGGCCCTGTTTCAGAGCCTCCACCAGGTACACGCTCGCCTGGGCCCGCCGCTCCTCGGCCAGTTCCTGGCGCGCCTTCTCGACGAGCATGTCCGCATACCGTTCCCTCGTCCGGTCCCGCTCGTCGCGGATCTGACCGACATAGAGCAGCGACCCGCCAATCGCGATGAGCACAAAGGCTGCCGACAGGTTCGCGATCCCCCGATTCCGCCGGTACGCCAGCTGCGCCCGGCGCAGCAGCGACGGCCGTTCATGCTCGATTGGCTCGTCTTTGAGGTAATGTCGGATATCCGCCAGCAGCGCGTCCGCGGACGAATACCGGTCGCTGGTTTCCGGCTCCAGCCCTCCCATAAGGATGGTGTTGAGCTCGGGCGACAGCTGCTTCACAAGATTCTTCGCCGGAACGGGCCTCTTTCCGTCGCGCTTCGCGGTGGAGACGACGATCGCCGAGGTCGTGTCGTGGGCGAAGATTCTGCTGTGCGTGAAGATTTCGTAGAAGGTTGCGCACAGGGAGTACACGTCGCTCTGGGGCCCGACTTCCGACTCCAGTTCCATGGCGCGCACCTGCTCCGGCGACATGTAGGCGGGCGTACCGACAGCTGTGCCGGCGACGGTATACCGGGTCGCCCCTTCCCTTGTCGCCATCGCGACGCCAAAATCCATCAGCTTTAGGGTTCCGCCCGAGCTCACCATGACGTTCGAAGGCTTTACATCCCGATGTACCAGTCCCTGGGCATGAATCACCGAAAGCCCCACGGCGGCCTGCTCGAAAAGAAGCGCCACCTCCCTCACGCTGCGCGCTCCGGGCGTGGCGAACATCTCATCCATCGTTTCGCCATCGACCCATTCGGTGACGAGGTAATGCTTCAGCCGCGCTGAAGACTTGAACTCCTTCTGATACCAGCCACCCCCCGGCTCCAGGTACTTCGGCGGATTCGCCCAATGCGCCTGTCCCGAGGCGATGACGTTCAGGACGTTCTGGTGCTGAATCCTGCCCAGGTATCGCGCCTCGCGTTTGAAACGCTCCACCGTCTCCTCGTCGAGACCATCCCTGAGTATCTTGACGGCAACCCGAAGCCCCGTGCTCAGTTGCCGCGCCTTGTACACAGTCGCGAAGCCGCCGGCACCCGCGACGTCCTGGACGAGAAAATCATTGAGCACGATTCCGCGGTCGTCCTCCGGGCCAAGCTCGGACAAGAGCCTTTTGAGATCAGCCGCTTGCCGGGCAGAGCGGCCCAGCATCCGCTCCAAAGCGGAAACGATCTCCGCGCCTCGCGCCTCCGAGGACTCGCGATTCCCTGCGGCATCGACGTAATGAGCGATCAGATTCTTGTCGAGTCCGTTGTACTCGAAGACCTGCGCAACGCGGCGATACAACCAGGGTCCGCTCGCCTCGACGCGGCCATCCATCCATCCCTGCGGCTCGATGCTACACAGATGAACCACCAGCGGACGGCAGAGCGCCGCCAGCGCCCGCCAGTAGTCGTCACGCATGATGGAATCGTGCGCAATCCGGTTTCGCACCTCCGTCAGGCGCCTGACGGCGATCGCGAAAGTGATCTTCTGGACATCCTGCTTCGAGGTATAGGGCGCAAACCCCGCCAGAAGCGCTTTCGCTTCCCGCGGCAACTCCCTCTCCCACAGGCTGCGAACCTCCTGATACAGGCCTGATCGCTGCAGCCGCTCCCTCAGGTCCGGTGATGCGGTCGCCAGGTTCCTATTGACGGCCTTCAGCAGCGCCGCGATTAGCTGGTTCCACGCGCCCCAGGCCGGTCGGCCAAGCGGAAGGATGGCATCGAACAGCTGCTGGTTCACCAGCTCCAGACGATCCCATTCGGCGAGTGCGACAAGGGCGACCCGCCGGGTGATCGACTCGAGCCGGCCGAGGAAATGGCGCACAAAGCGCTCATCGGAAAGATCCGCTGCCAGGAGTTGCGCGAGTTCTTCGTCCATCGGCAGTCCACCGCAAGCAGAGCCGAGGAGGATTCTCGCTCAACGCGTACGCCTTTGCCATCGGCCCGCGGTCCGGCGTATCCTGCCCCCGGCGTCCACCACCCCAAAGAACGGGATCAGCAGGTACCCGTAAGAGACCTGAAATCGCTCGCGAGGAGACGCAGCCCGCCCAAGGACGCCGCAGATCTTTGCCTCCTGCCAAACCATCGCCACTCTCACCTATAAAAGCGATGAGGCATTGGGCTTAAGCAATGATGGTCCAGCCCACCTATATCCGTTTCAGCGACAGGACCAGCGTCAAGGGACTCGTCGGCGACGCGACGAATCCGTGATGGGCATAGAAGGCCGCTGCCTGTTCCGACAAGGCATGCACCAAGAGTCCGCGGATACCAAGGATCAGGCTTGCGGCCCGGGTGCGCTCGACGGCATCGCGGAGCAAAGCGACGCCGAGGCCCCGTCCTTGCCAGGTCCGATCGACGGCCAGGCGCCCCAGGATCGCCATCGGAACGGGGTCGGGCATGTTGCGCCGGATGCGCCCGGGCGCTTCCCGCAGCGCCAGCGCGCCCGAGGCCAGACAGTAATACCCGACCACCGCCCCTTCAGCCGAAACGACGTAGGTGCGCGAAGCGCCACTGACCTGATTGTTCCAGGCGCGGCGAACCAACCACTCGTCAAGCGGTTGGACACCGGAGGAGAAACCCTCGACGCGATGCGTCTCAGCGAGCGGCGCCGGAGCCTTGAGGGTCACACCTTCCATGGACTGGGGGCAGCCATCAGGCGCTCGTAACCCTCTCCATCAGGAGGATGGTCCAGTACCGCGAGGAAGCGCTCGTACGTCTCCGGATCGACCCTGACCAACGTCTGGTCGAGCAGCGTCTCTTCGGCGGCCCGCCGGGCGGCGTCGATCATGAAATCGGAGCGCGACCGGCCCTGGATCTTGGCGGCTTGATCGATCAGGTCGCGAATCTCCTCCCGCACCCGGAGGTTAACGGCTCGGGTGGTTGGTTCTGTGTCGGCGGTGGGCGGCGAAGCGGGCATGGCGCACCTTGGTTCTGAGTGAGACTGGGATTTCGATACACAAAGTATATCTTGTGGTCAGAGTGTCAATCTTCTCGGGTGTCATCAGGCTGGCTTTCGACCAGGCACCTGGGTCGGGGCTGTTCTGGCTGACCGGCTCCCGGAGTGTCATCGGATACAGCGAGTCACCGAGCTTCTTGGTCGCCGAACCAGCGGGCAATCGAGATGAAAGGCGTGCGCGGCGATCAGCCGATCGTTCGCACCAATCCGCAACCGCGCGCTTTGGGTTACCGGTCCAGGGTTTGGAACCCCGGAGAATGGCGCTGCTTTACTCGGCGTCTTTTGTCTCGCCCTGCGTCCGTTGCGCCTGCCAAAGCCGATAAAAGTCCAGTACCCGGGCCAGGTTGCTCAAGATCACAATCAGGTCGCCGGCAGCGAGTGTCCTGGGGGTGCGCTGGTCGCGCTCTGTGAGGTGGACCGACTCGTTGCCGAGGATGCGCAGGGAGTGGAGATAACTGTTGATCCAGGCGGCGATACTGCCGCTCTTCTCCAGCCGCTCGATGTTGCCGAATGCGTTGCTCCCCGGGGTCAGGCCCAGATCGCGGCACAGCCGGGCGGCCATGGCCTCGGCGGTGAGACGACCGAGGACGCCGAAGTGCTGGATGGACAGCTCGTTTTCCGGTCGCGCCATCGCCGCCTTGAGATCGTGCAGCAGGTCGCGCAGGCCGGTTTCGCTCTCTTCCGCGAGGAGGGCATCGATTTGGTCGGTCAGTCGGCTCCGCAGCTCCGCCGAGGCGGCGCTGTAGTCCCCGTCGCCCGCGAAGGTTCGCCCCAGGGCCTGGTCCATCGCGCTGTTCCAGGCGTCGAGCTCGGCCTGCTCATACACCACGAAGTGGATGCGCAAGCAGTGCCTGGAGATCCGTAACCAGCTCAATGCTGCTTCGAGCAGGGTCGTCACCGCCTCGACCTTGGGGAAATGACGTGCCCCGCCGAGGACGGGCAGGGCGATCGTCGGGTAGCGCTCACCGATAAACTCGAGGGCAGCCACGGCAGCGAAGGTACCCTGAACGGCTCGGCGGTAGGCATCGACAGCGGCGTCCTCGGACGCGAAATGTCGCGCACCGGGCAGCCTGACCATCAGCAGACGCTTGAACGGTGAGCCCGGCCGGGGGTTCAGCGCATAGATCCCCGCCGGGCTGTCATGAAAGCCCGGTTCGGGCGCAAGCCGGAAGGGGGAATGACCCGAGAGTGACAGCACCAGGCCGGCGTTTTCCAGCTCCAAGGATCCGTGGCGGTACTCAAGGGCGTAGAGCGCCGTCCCGAGCGGCCTTCCCGAGCCCGCATGCGCAGAGAAGATCACCAGATCCGCCATCTCCTCGGCGAGGTCGCCGTGGACGAGACGGAACTCCCGATACCCGTGCGGGGTTTCGATGGAGAGGGTGTTGAGAATGTTCAATTGGATCGTCCAGGGCGTCGCGCTCAGCGCAAGATCAGGGGACCTACGCAATCGTGGACATGGCCGTGATCGTTTTGGCCGTCGCGGTTGGGTGACGCAGAGTCGCGCGGTCCCGCATGCTGATTGCGATCGTGCGTAGGACTTTAACCGAAAGTATCAGCCGAACGCGACGCGACGCCACGCGATCTCGTCGTCGGTCTTCACCCTGTCGTCTTTGAGCGGCGCACCCTGCTTGTTTACGCAGATCTCAGAACATCCGCAGCCCCTCAAAGGTTCGAGATCCGCCACAAAATCGCGCCTCCAAGCAAAGCCCCTACGGCTGGCTGTTCGAGAACGAGCCGTGCGGCCCCGGGGCGCAGTCCTACCGATCTTGGTTTGGCCACTGCCTGATGGTTCATACTCCGTCGGCAGGCACCCGGCGCCTTGGGCGGCGGGTTCAGATCGTCCGCGGCGTCACGCAGCAAAAGCCGATCGGCGGGCGGGCTCGTCCGCACCCGCCGCTGCTCTGGCCTCAGTCTTAATTGGGCCGGCGGAATACCAGTTGGTCGAAGCGCATGTAGCTCGTGTGCCGCCCAAAAAGACCAGCCAGGCAGCCGGGCTGCACCTCGATGTTGACGTCGCCCATCTGATACAACTCCCAACCGGCAGCGGCTTCGTGATTGATCAGCGTCGTCAATTGCCCGGCGACCACGTCCGGCCCCTGCTTACCCTTGGTACTGCCGATGAACGGGACGACTTTGTACTCGTAACTCATGGTTCAGCTCCTTGAGAGTGGCACCCGGGAAGTTCATCACGACCGCCGTTGGGGGGCCGGCAACGGCGCAGTCGCTGGGCGATCAGCCAGAGAGCCTTGCCAAGCGGCAGGATCTCCAAGGCCGCGATGGCGTAGTTCGAGCAGGACGGCTCGAAGCGGCAGCAGGCCCGCAGCCGTGCAGGAGCCTGACGCTGATAGAGTCTGATGCATTGGATTAGGGTTCGCTTCATGTCGTGGTCTCGAATCGCTGTTCACTTGCGAGACGCTGGCGTAATGGCCACCCTGGCGAAAAATCAGCACGGACCTCCTACCTCGCCAGAGAAGGCGTGAGTACTTCAGCGCTTTCCTGGATCTGATCCTCCGTGCTGGGATGACCAATCCCTGGCCGCGATCCCTCGCGGGGCCGTCCCCTGGCCCTGTCCCTTCAACGCGCGCGCAGACGCCTTTTTGAAAGTTCGGAGGAAATTTGTCGGCTCGACGCGGGATTCTGGATCGGCCTTCGCGATTGAAAATCGCCTGGCGCCGGGCGCCATCCACGCCAACAAGGGGTCCAAAAGAACCAGGCGAGCTCCGGCGAGACCCGACACTGCATCGGACTCATCGCAGCAGCGCGCCGTCTTCGCGGATGTTGGCGATCCCGATCTGGGCAGCAATCCGTTCCATATCGGTGGTGAGTCAACCCGATTTCCGGAATCGCTATGAAAACCGCGGGGGGCGGATCGTTGGCCTTCCAACGGGGCAGCGCGAGCGGAACCGGACAACGACGGGGCCGCCCCCGCGCTTGATCAGTACCCCGGACCCGCTTCGATGGTCCCCTGTCAATCCGGAACCGACTGCACAGCGACGGATGAAGCTCAAGCGCGATTCGCCGCCTCAGCGTTCTCGCTTCAGAATTGCCGACGGGCGTAGATCACTGCAGGCGCGCCGGAGCGCTCCAAGGCCCGACAACACCCAGACCACTGATCATGGTGAAGGAGTTAAGCGATGCCTCCGTGACGCTATGGACCAACGATCCGCTGGAGCTCGTCAGCCAGCGAGCAGATAGAGCCAGCGCGGCTTTCGATGAACGAATGCGGGACTTGGTGCGACGCGTGGGGCGCAAAGACATCACTCCCGAGGAGGCCCAGGCGGAACTCCGAGCAATCAGTGCTGCGCGCAAAATCGAAATCGATGAGATCTACGCCGGTTTAAAGTGAAAAACGGTTCCCGACTGCGTCCGGAACGCAGTTCTTCATGATCGCGTTCCGGCGCGCGGCGTATCGTTCGGCGGCGCACTCGGTGAAGCCCTGTCCACCAAGCGACCGCCTCGACCTTCATCGTTCCCGGTCCGATTCGGGAGACTCCCGCTCAAGCGTAGCCGCAGCCGGCCCAGCCAACGCAGGAGAGGCGAGCTCAGCCAGATCAACACCATGGCGACCAGAGACAACCCCAGAAACACGGCGATCGCCGGCCAGTGCGGACCCTGCCCGTTATCGCCGCGGAACCACGCCGAGAAACCGCTCCAGTCGTGCGGCATACCCGCCACGGCAAACTGAAAAAAGCCGGCAAAGAGCGCCAAGGGAAAACCGATGACGGTCAGAAAGTTGATCAAGCGATTCGAGCGCAGCTCCGCGTAGCTGCGCAGGGTCTGCTCCATGGCATCGATCGTCCGGTCGATGCGCTGCAACTCGCTGGCGATGCCCCAGCGCCGCTCCAGACACAGGTGAAGCTCGGCGAGACGTGGATCGTCCAGCGCCGGCTCGGTCGCGTGCAGTCCCTGCCGGAGACATACCCTGATCTCGGCGAGTCGATCCAGAATTGCACCGCCCCCGAAACCGAGGAACCGGCCCCGTCTGATCCGTTTACCGAGCAATCCGAGCAGATCCCCGGCTTGTTCGCCCTGCGATCGCAACAACCGTAACCGATCTGCGACCCGATCCACCGCCTCTCGGATGCCGACCTCGCACAGCGGCGTCGACCGCCAGTCGTCCAGCACCGCGACGCCGTCGGCGTGGGCAAGGACATAGCCGCCGGCCACCTGGATGAAATCGAAGCTTTCAGGGGTCGGCAGAGAGGCCAGTGCATGTCGATCGCCGCCGGCCCCCTCCTGGACGGCGACACAGGCGGCAAGGCAACGCTGCAGCGTCGGCGTCAGCAGCACGGGTTGAAGCGCGGACAGGACATCCTGCAGGCTCCGGGGCGTTGCGGAGCTCGGTTCGACCGGCAGGATCATGTCCGCCCTCGGCCAACGCAGCATAAGCCAGCCTTTGCCCGTGTCATCGATGGGCTCGGATCGACAGTCCAGCAACGGCCGCAGCGCTCCGGTGTGATCGACCATGTTCAGGAAACGCACGGGCCGATAGCATTCCCAAAGCGCCTCGAGGACATCCTTGCGCCAATCCAGCCGTGAGCCGAGCCGTCCGTCGGAGACGCACCGTGGCGCGGCGAGCAAGGTGTAGGTGCCGCGGTCGTCCCACCACGGCTGATCCGGGCTTGGCGCACCGCTATCGGGACGCCGACCCCCCGGATAGCCTGCAACCGACCGCGGTTTCCCACAGGGCTGCTCCCCGTTCCAGGCCTGGTCCTCCAGGGCCTCGAGACGCTCCCAGAGCTCCTGAAGGTGGACTCCGGTGGCCGGATCGACCGACAGCGACATGTCATCGCCGCTGCCCGCCAGGCCAGGGCGGTACAAGCCCATGAGCCCGAAGCCATCCCCCAGCCAGGTATGCTCCCGGTCGTTGCGCAGGAAAATCTTCTGTGCACCCGTCGCCGTGGTCTCCTCCAACAAGCAGGCATCGACGATCTTGCGGCGTCCTATGCCCCCCTCCATGGGCAGCAAGAGCTGCAGCGTTTCAGCCTGCTGAAGGGTCTGCAAGTAGGCTTGGTGCTCGTAGTTGAGAAAGGCGTGGGCGCGCTCCGCCTCCGCACAGAGAGCCGCCTCCGCGATCGGCTCCGGCGGCGACCCCGCCCGCAACAGGGCGGTCGTGAAGCGGAGCCCGCCCAACCAGGCTCGAGACAGCGACGCGGCCAGCGCCTGCTGGCTCGCGGCGGCCGTATCTCCGGCCGCGTCCGACCGAAAGGCAGCCATGTCCCAGTAGCCATGGCTCAGCGCGGTCAGCAGCGGACCCCAGGCACGGAAGGGGTCGGCAACGCGCGACGCCCCATGCTCCCATTGCCGCGCATAGCGCACCCACTGCTCCGGCACCTCCGACCGCTCGACGCCGTTCAGCCGCGCCAGCAGGACGATCAGACCGAGGCAGCTGTCCGGCGAGGCATCCTCCACGACGAGGGTAAATCGCGCGAAGAAGCGAACCGGCGCAGCATCTTCACCGACCACCCGGAGCCAATCGTCCAACAAGGCGTGCGGCGGATCGAGTGCAAGATCCGTCACGCCTTGAAAACTTCGCCCGGGTTGACCGGGCAGAGGCAAGCCTTTGTCGTTGAGACAGATCCCGGAGTGCTCGATGGGCCGCGGACCTTCCTGCGCGCCATCCCAATGCCAACCGACACCGATCAGGCACTCGTTCGGAGCGGAGGTTCGCCGACTCGGATCAAAGGAGACCGGCCCGTCGCCAGCGGTCTCGGGCGATGCTTGATCCGCCGCTCGGGATGCCAAGACCTCAATCCCGCGATCGAGGACCCCCAGGTATTCAGCCCAATTCATTCGTTGTTCATTTCCATGTGTCGATAAAAGACCGGACCGGTGTACTCGGCCGCCTGGCGCTGATGCTGATCCCCCATCGGCCGATCGGTCACCTCCTCATCTCGCGCGCCATAGCATAGCGCGACTCGTCGTCCGAGCACTCGAGGACATGCGGACCGAGTAGGTGTGATACTTGGGCGTTGGCTTGCCGCAGGCGGGGCAGATGACATTGTCGGTGGACATGTAGGTTGTTCTCGGTGTTCGATATGGGCATGGCCCGCCGGATGATCGGGTGTGACCG
>NZ_LN848257.1:1141984-1163219 GCF_001499735.1 Thiocapsa sp. KS1
GTTTCGGTCGCACCCCGGATGATCTTCAGGCTTGCGGCTCCGAGTGCCGCAGTTATATCTTCTTAGGAGAGTGGCCTACGGGACAGCCCAACCAAGGCTTGGACGCGCGCCAGATCCAACCTCCATTCTTTACACGGTACAGAGTGTCGCTGCCTTCGATACGCTGCGTAAAGCCGGGGTCGTTCGTGATACGGTGAGTCATCCCATGAAGCTCGGTGGGTGAAAGATCATCCGCCCAGTTCCACGCCCGATGCTTCGCGCATCGGTCAACAGAACTTCAGGCCGCCGACAGACATGCCGAATCGAGTGCTCTTCATTGATCCTCGCCTGTCCCGTGTTGCCGGTGGCGCGGAACGCCTCACGATGGAGAAGATCAAGGCGCTCGACCCAAACCGGTTCGCTGTCTCCATCCTCACCCGAGGCGACCGACAGCCCAACAGCGCCCTGTTTCGGGCCTTTCGCCAGGCCCGACCGGATGTCGATGTCATCACGCTCCCTCCCCCTGTTGGCACCAAGGGCGCGGATTTCCGGGATTTAGTCACAGCGCACCAAGGCCAAGCGCTGATCGGCAAAGACCCCACGGTCGACGACGCGATCTGCTTCAATGTCGGCGCCAAGAGGATCGTCGAATGCGGCGACTGGGATTTGGTGTCCTGCAGCTTCCTGACGGATTTGTTCGGTCTCGAGCCGAAGTGTCCGGTGGCGTTTCACATCTATGGGTTGCCGCCCGCCGACATGGTCGCCGCGGAGGCCCCCTTGTTGCGTAGGATCTCGACCATCTCGGCCGTTAGCGGCTATGTCAGCGACGCCTTTTGCGCGCTCTTCGGTGCAGAGCGCATTCCCTGCCCCGTCAGTCTGCTGGCCCCAGCGCTCTCGGCCCAGTTTCTTGCCGATACACCCCGAGGGTCGCGCGAGCTGGAGTTCGCCTATGTCGGTCGGCTGGTCCCCGGCAAAGGCGTTGACACGGCGATCCGCGCGCTCGACCGTGTGAGTCGCTCTTGCGCATCTGGTCCGACATTGATGATCGCTGGAACAGGGCCGGAGGAACCACTGTTGCGTGGCCTGAGACGAGACCTGGGACTTGCAGACCAAGTTCGGTTCTGCGGCGAGTTGGATAGCGTCGGACTGATCGCGCTGCTCGACCGGGTGCGGTGGTTTCTGCATCCAGGCCGTAAACCCGAGGCGTTCGGACTCGCGGCGCTCGAGGCCATGGCGCGGGGTGTGCCCTGCCTGGTCTCCACGCCCGGCGGCATGCGCGAATACCTGCACCACGGGAAAAATGGCTGGGAAATCGCGGCGAGCGAGGCAGACCTGTTCGCGGAACGGATGCAGGCTGTTTTGGATGATCCCGCTGCAGAGCCGGACTTCCGGGCCCACGCACGCGCGACCGCTGCAGGATTCTCACTGCACGGCTTCGAGGAGGCCGTGAATCGGTTCTACGACGCGGCGTTGGAAAGCTGATCAGGGTGTCCAGGCTGATCGGCATCTGCCACGGACGTCGGGCAGATACCACCTTCCGCCAGGGTTGCGCGTCCGGTCCGAATGCGATGTCTCGCCAAGGCACGCATGCCCATCTCCAGAGCCAAATAGCTGGCTGCCAGCGCACCGCTCTCCGAGAAGGTCCGAAGGATTTTGGCCCGGTCCGAGACGACTCGGAACACCTTGGCCTCGCAGTGACAATGCTCCGGGAACAGGGCGTCCAGGCGGGCCAGCTCGATCTCGGTTCGGCACGAATCCTTGTAGAGCTCGCGCCATGAATGCGGCGGGACGAAACGCACCACTGCATCCGCATCACAGCCGATCGCATCATGACCGAAACGCGCGGCAATCGCTCTCGAATAGTGGATGTCATCCACGATCGGTCCCAGTTCCAGGCGCAATGGTCCGGGCTCCTCCATCCCGTCGTCGGCCATTGTAGAACGCATGGCGGCGAGCTCCGGCAGCCATTCCCTCAGGATGAAGCAACGACCATGAAGGTGTTTGCGCAGAGCGGCGCGGGAACGGCAGCGGTAGTAGGCGTTTTGCGCGGCCGCAAACCAGCCTCGTGCGACGCTGGCGCTCGCCAGCACCTCCGCATGGCATGCCCAAAGCCGCGGCGTTGCCGTCAACCTCTGATAGAGTCTCAGGAAGGTCTCCTGCTCGTAGCCCAGGTCGGCGTCCACGAAGAGCAGGTGCCCTTGCAGTCGCCGCTCGGCGGCAATCTGGCGGTGGGCGACGATCTTTCCAGGCGGCGATTCGATGCAGCGGAAGTGCAGTTCAGGATGCGAGTATCGCGCAACCGCGTCCTGGACGGATCGCCGGGTATCGACGGTCGCACCATTCACACAGATGCAGACCTCGGCGTCTGTCTGCGCATCGAGCATCTTGGCGGCGCGCGACAGCCTCTCGACGAAGATCTTCAAGCTCGCAGGGGTTTCGTAACGCACGGCGACGCCTATGGTGACCGGCGTCGGTGTTGGCTTCGCCGGTGCAACCCCTTCCGATTTAGGCTCCACTGTGACCATACCGTCCCGGCCTCCGACTCTTGATCCACGAGATCGCGTGTGGGGTCAGACAGCGCCGGGGCCACCCAGACTTGTGCCCTGCTTTACAGGATTCGCCGCCTGATCAACGCCATAAAGGGTAACACCGAACCCGTCGGGACAGTCGGCAGGATGGTCCTCTTGGGTCTGAAGCAATGCCGTCGCGGTTGGTTGATCGTCTCCGCGGGCGCCCGATCGACCCGACCCGCAAGCTTCTCAACGAAGTGGCAGAGTGGCTTTGCCCGGCACTCGGCCAGCCAAGTGGCATGGGCGACACGATGTCGGGCCTGCTAGCGGACCTTCCCGGAGCCGTTGCAGCGATCGCACTTCTTGTCGCCGACCTTGCCCGTCCCGCGGCATTTGTCGCAGTTGCGCCTCTCCGGCTGCCCGCGGTCGGCAGGGGGTACTTCAAACGGATTCGCCATCTGGATCTCTCCTGTGTCTCGAGATTGAGGTTGCCTTGGGGGGCCCGCTCAGGGGTTTCCTCGGCCTGGCTTCGGCCTTGCCTTGCCTGTGATTTCAACGCCCGAGGTCGCGCCAATTTCAAACGCTCGCTGGCCCGGCTACCCGTACCCTACCCGTTGGTTTCCGCGAGGTTGAGCGCGGACAAGCCACGCGCGTACGTCCACTGTGTTGCCCTTGGCCAAGCCGTGATCTCATCGTCGGGGACGGCTTCACGGCGTTGCGCACACGGGCGGCGGTTACGCCCGAGGGAACTTTGATCGCAGCGCACCACACCGGAACCCCGTGCTCGGAAAGACAACATCCTGACCATCAAAACGCTATAGGCGGCGGGCAATCTCGTTCAATAACCAGGCTTCATTGCGACCCACTGACGTTGCTGGGAAATAGTCCGAATACCTGCCACGATCCGGCCGGGAAATCGCAATCTCTCTGGTGACACGCACGATGGCGCCATGCTCGCCGTCGGCACTGACATCGATTGAGAACCGATCGCGCCACCGCGCCATAGTGTGCATCTGATACAAATAATCTGTCTCGAACATGCCATTGGTTTGATCGGACAGTAATATGGGATAGCCAACTGGGCGGAGCACTCCACCCAGAATCTCTGCCACGACGAAGGAGACGTCACGGGTGCTCGCGGAATAGGATTTGCAGAATATCCGAGGAACGGTAAGAGCATCATCGATCAAGGTCCCAAGCATTTCATCTCCGCCCAATCCGTCGACCAAGGCGGCCCCCGTCCCTTCTTTATAGACAGAGCCCCATGTGGTCAGGTAAGAACCGAGCATGAAGGTATCTGTCGGGTCATCGACCGCGACATTGTGGCAGCCGGGAATGATCGGACCGATGCCGTCATGAGCACTCGTCCTCAAGCTCGGAGCCCCTGGCCCCCCGGATCCGCTACAGCCATGCAAAAGGACCAAGACAGCAAGTCCGCAAGCACCCCTTCTCATCACATCACAACTCCCAGACCATCTGTTCAGGCAAATGACTAACGGGTTCAGACTCGGGATTTTCAAAGTCGGCAGGGTTGGCGAAGATGCCCCGAACCATCCGACTCGGACGATCCGCCGCGCTGATCCCGCCGTACTCGTCAGGCCAACGCACCAAGCCGAGCTGTTTTCGAACCCGGCCAGCGTCGCCGCCGCTCAGTGAGACGCGGCGCGCCAAGGCTCGGATGGGAGAGCCCCCAACGCGCCTCCCTCACCAATGCAATGGTGGTAGCGTGCCGCTACCCTGGAGGCACCGGGGTCGGCACGGGAAGCCGACGGCGAGGGAAGACATGATCCTTATGGCTGCTCATGCCCTTGATTCGGTAAGAAATGGCGACCTGCGCGGTTCCCGTTGTCAACCACCCGCCTCCGGCCTGACAATACAGGCCGTCTCCGGGGAGATCACCAAAATCTGGCCGGTGACTGTTTTATGATTCAAAAGGTGTTCGGCGGATCAGGCCGTGACAAGTGATCATTGGGACTCGCTCAAGGGGTCGACAAGGCGGAAACCAACAGCATGTTGACGCTCGCAATAAGTCGACCCATGCACGCGATCGCCGGCACATGGGGGCACGATGGTGACCGCCGGCGGGCAGCCCTAGGCGCGATACGCAAGTGTCTGCGCAGCCTGGGGACGGGGGCGAGGCGCCTGTAGATTTCGTCCTCTGCATCTTCACAGAGCGCGAGATCCCCAGATTGCCATGGAGATGGGCGCATCCAAGGGCGTCTTGTTGCTGGGATCAGCTAAACCCGCCCCAGCACCGCCCGAATAAGGAAATCGTTTCCGGATGGATCCTGACGCTTTTGAAAAGTGCGGGATAGGCCGCGTTGAGACAAAAGAGGTCGAGCCTGCTCTTTGGTCTCGTTCTGGTGCGCTGTCGGCGTTATGCTGCTCCGCATCCGTCAGGCCCGAGCCCTGATCTCCCCTGTCAGTCCCCTGCGAACGATAAGATTGATGTTCTCTTCAACTGTCTATTGAAAGATCCGCTGATGACCTCTCTCTCACCGCCCGGCTGACCCTGCGTCAGAGAACCCGACCGATGGCTGTCACGCAGACCGCTGCGTGGCTTGCGGGCCTTGTGTCCCGCGATCCGGGGTTCTTTGACAATCCGGCGACTGGCGGTGGCCTCTGTCCCAACCGCGCCCCTGTGGCGCTCACACAGAGAGAGGTTCCTATGCCTAGTTTTACCTTTGATCTCAACACCATCTGGACGAACGATCCCAACCCGGTATCCTTCCGCATCGTCCTCAAGCCCGAGCACACCGCGACGCTCGCCCATGCGATCGAGCTGAGCGGCACCTTCTCCAAAGAGATCGCAAACGGCTATGCCCTGCTCGACTACACGCCCTGCTGGCATTTGGCCGAGTTCCGGGAAAATCGACTGACCCGCTTCTTGCGCCTGAACCGCGCCAATCTCCGTCTGGCCTTTGGGCCGGAACGCGGTGATCGTCACTGGCAGACGATCCTGTTCAGGCGGCGCTTCGCTCGGTAGACCCTAACCCCATGCGTGACCAGCCATTCGGGCCACCACAAGTCGCCATTCCGCCTCCTCCGAATTGCGTTGACGCGCATGCCGGAGCCTCGCGGATCCCGTCCGCCGACCAGACGATCGTCCATGCGGATGCACTCAGGGAGTAGTGAACCAGATCCTTGCTCTCTTCCACGGTGCAAAACCCCCTCTCCGTACGAAGACGAAGCGAGATCTAAATGGACGTCGTATGTGTCCCTTAAGCACGGTCATCGCGCCCCATGATCTCGTCCAGCGCCAGCTTGAGCTTATCTGTTGTTTCGGGCTCCGGCTGCGTTGTTGCCCGCTCCTTCCTCTCTCGAAGCCCGAGAAGGCCCTCTTCGATCTCCGCCTCCACGTCGGCCCGCGGGCGCCCGTAGCGTTTGCGCGAGCGGGCCTTCACCGCCTCGAAGACCGCCGCCTCGGGTCCAACATCCGGTCCCCGCGTTCGCAGACTGAAGGGCGTCACCACTTGCCCGCTCACCTGCGTCTTGACGCAGGCCGACCAATTCGACAGGTTCGTCAGATCGTGCCGATCGAAGTAGGGGGCGAACTGGGGCTCCAGCATCTCGGCGTCCGCGGTGCTCACACGAAAGGCGATCAAGGTTCCGACGTTGCCGAAGATGGACTGAGTGATGCGCGAGTCCTTGATCTGAGATAAGAACTGATTGGCCAGTACCAGCCCGAGTCCAAACTTGCGCGCCTCCGAGAGCATGAGAATGAAGTTCTCCGTGGCGACGGATTGGAACTCGTCGACATAGAGATAGAACGGCCGCCGTTTTTCGATCGGCAGATGCACGCGTGCCATGGCGGCGGATTGGATCATGGCCATCAGGACCATGCCCAGAAACCGGGCGTTGGCCTCAGTCAGCTTGCCTTTCGCCAGATTGACCAGCAGGATCTTGCCATCGTTCATCAGCGCCCGGATGTCGACGCTCGAACGTTTCTGCCCGAAGATCAGACGCAGACGTGGATCGAAGACGAAATCCTCGAACTTGGTACTGAGATACTCACCCATGGTCGCGGCATTGTCGCTGCCGCGCCGTGTATAGTCGGTACCCTCTAATAGCTTGACCCAGCGATTGAGCTTCGCGTCACCCCAGCGTAACGGCAGCCAACGTTTCCAGTAGTCTTTGCTCTGAAAGATCTGATAGAACTCAAGCAGCGTTCCCGGGTCGTCCGGATCGGACATGGCCAACAGCATATTCATTTGCATGTGTTGGTAGAAAACCGGACCGGTATACTCTGCCGCTTGGTGCTGGTACTGATCCCCCATCAGCCGCTCCATCACCCCCCTCATCTCGCGCGCCATCGCATAGCGCGAGTCGTCGTCCGAGCACTCGAGGACATTGAGGCCGATCGGAAATTCGATATCCGTTGGGTCCACGACCACCACGTCCTCGCGGCGATGTTCCGGTATGGACCCCAAAAGATCCTCGAAGAGATCGCCATGCGGGTCGATGACGGCTAACCCTCGTCCCGCGGCCATGTCGGCCAACGCCATCTGTTTGAGCAACGTCGTCTTGCCGGTGCCCGTCTGGCCGACCAGGTATGTGTGATGCCGTCGGTCGCGATCCGCGAGTCGAACGGGTTGCGGTAGACCAAGATACGGATTAGATCCAAGCAAAAGGTGCGTTCCCGCATCCGGTCCTTGTGAGAGCGCCGCAACCTCTCGCGGGAGGTGTCGCGACCGTGCCGCCCTGACATCGATCCCCGGCAATCCATCGCCCGTCGCAACCGGAAGCGAGAAGACCCCGGCAGACTCGACCGCATCAACCAAGGACCGAACACGCTCCAATCCCGCCGGAGCGAGGCTGCCGCCCCAGGCTGCGGGCTCCAACCAGCTGGCCGAATCGCGTGCCTGCCGAGCCGACTCCGAATCGCTCGCGAAGAGCACGTCGTAGCCGCCGCCCAGATGCTCCAGCGAGCCGCTGACGGGGCCGGTCGCCTCCACGCCCAACGCCTCAAGCAGCGTTCTCGGGAGGGGCTCCGGACTAGCCAGTGACATCCGAAGGAGGAAGGGCGCATCCTGCAGGCGCACCAGTTGTCCGACCAGAGCGTGGACCATCGCCAAGGCACGACGGTGCAGCACCGTCTGGGAGGGAAAGCTCGGCGACGGAGTCGCACCGGCCTCACGCAAATAGGCTTCGCACTTGGCAATCTCCCCCTCCAGAGCCTCCTCTTCCAGAAGGCTCAACCACACGGGGGTCAGACTCACTTGCCAAAGCACCGGGTGTGGATGCATCAGCAGCATCCGCAAGACCCGCCCGAGGGACGAGAAACGCGGAACGAAGGGGTGAACCAGATAGACACCCTCAGCCGCATCCTGAACATCCTCCCGCGGCCTGCCCCGCCCGAGGCATGGCCGCGGGCGCAGCGTCTCCAAGCGGACTCGGTCTTCCCGCCTACGGATCTCCGCCACATGGGCCGTCGTCCAGGGAAAGGGCTCCCAGAGACGGCGAAACTCGGTCTCGTCGGTCGCGACCTGCCACTCATGGTCAGGCATAGAGCCGGCAAGCAGGGCTCGAATCTCCCGGAATAAGACCATCCCCTCCTGCCGGGCGCCCTCGGCGGACACTGCTCGCTGTTTCGCCAGGAGCACGACGTCGACACGTCCGGCACCGACGGCGCCGACCTGAGGAGTCGAGAGATAGCGGACCGCCAGCGTTCGCTCGGGATCCGGGCAGAACAGGCTGTTGATGAAGTCGGTCTGTAGGGCAAGACCACGCCGCTCGGACTCGTCGCGTCGCCGATCCCAATCCCGTTCTGCGGGGCAAGACACCAGCCGGAGCGCGAACGCCACGTGGGTGACCGTTTCACCCCTCTCGCTCGCGCGCTCGAAGACGAACAGATAGGGTCCCGCCGCGACGGAGCCCGGCTCGGTCGTTTGGATCTGTTTCAAAAGCTTCCCCCTGAGATGCCGCAAACCCTCGCTCATGATGCGTCAACTTGGCTATCGGATAATGTACCATCGTCCGCACGCCCTGCCGGACCGGACTGCACGCAGGGCTCGAGCACCAGGTCTGCCAACCCGTAGTCACGCGCCTCCTCCGCAGTCATGAAGCAATCGCGGGCCATGTCCGTCCGAATGCGTTCCGGCGACTGCCCCGTCCACTCGGCCAGCATCGCGACCAGGCTGGCCTGGAGTCGCAGGGTATGTTGGGCGAAGACCTCGATATCGGCCGCTCTGCCGCCGAAGCTGCTGCCGACCTGGTGGATCATCACCTCCGCGTTGGGACTCAGATAACGTCGACCGGGCGCCCCGGCTGCCAGGATCCAGGCGCCCATGGAGGCCGCCTGACCGATGCAGGTGGTGCCCACCGGCGCGCGGATGCAGCGCATGGCGTCGATGATGGCGACGCCGTCTACGACGCTCCCGCCCGGGCTGTTGACATAGAGGTCGATGGGCTTGGCCGGGTCGTCGGCGTCCAGAAGCAGGAGCTGAGCGATGAGCCGATTAGCGGTCTCCTTTGTAACCTCTCCGCCGAGGAAGAGGATGCGGTGCTGCAACAGAGCGAAACCTTCGTTCATACCCCTCCAGACTCGCCAGAAGTACGGCAATGCCAAGTCCCCACGGGAATCGAGCATAGCCGAAACCCACCCCGAGATGCTGATACAGGTCCTGACGGCAAGGACCAAACAGCAAGACCTTCCCGTCAACCAAGACTTTATCCTGTTAATGCCCATCCAGCGGAACGGCATCATGTCTCGTCCGCACTTTGCCACGGCAATCGC
The DNA here is from genome assembly GCF_001499735.1 of Thiocapsa sp. KS1. GTDB lineage: Bacteria > Pseudomonadota > Gammaproteobacteria > Chromatiales > Chromatiaceae > Thiocapsa. The sequence continues at coordinate 1,151,210 of NZ_LN848257.1, forward strand.
CAAAGTTCTTCCAGCTCCGGCGCGAAATCACCCAAGCAGTCCGACTACTCGATGTCGACGTCGGCGATCTGATGGAACGCTCAACCGGCGCTCGCCTCTCGATTGATGAGGGTCGTCAACTGCTCGGCGACCGCGCGAGTGTCCTGGTTGCCTTTCGCACTGCCGATGAAGGGGACGACTTTATACGCGTAGCTCATGGCCTGGCTCCTCGAGAGTGGCACCCGGGAAGCTCATCGCGACCGCCGTCGGGGAGCCGACAACGGCGCAGTCGCAGCGCGATCAAGCGCAGGGCCTGACGCGGCGAATGCGTCTCCAATGCCTGGATGGCGTCATTCGAGCCGGACGGCTCGAAGCGGCAGCAGGCCCACAATCGGACGGGGGCCAGGCCGTGGGAGACCCGGATTCGGCCGGTGAGGCGGCAGCTCCCTGGTGGACCAGGCCCGTTCGGCCATCCGCTGGCCGCCCGCCCACCAGATGGCCATGCCCAGCAACAGGACTGCAGCCGCACTGAGTCCGCGCCTCAGCGCGCGAGGGAAGACGCGCACCCGGAAACGCACGCGCACGTGCGTATCCCAGCCATCCGAGTGGATGCGAATCCCCGTCTCGAGCCGCGCGGCCCCCACATAGCCAGTCGAATCGAGGGTCACGATCAGGGTGGTCGGCGTGCTGTCGAAACGGGTGGCGCTCAGGCTGAGACCGGTGCGGGCTTCCTCCAGATAGACCCGGCCGGCGCCCCCTGCCCCTTCGGCATGGTCGATCCTGAGCGGCCGCTCGGACCTGGTACCTGGCCGGACCGTCCCGAAATCCAACACCGGCGGTTTGACGATCAGGGGCGGCCGTTTGGGCTTCGAGTCACGCATCATCCGTGGCTTCACTTACTGAAACCATGAGATATCTTGTACCGTTGCCACCACGGACCCTTGGTTCTCTATACCGTATAGGACCAAGGCAATCGCGATCGCGACGAGCACGACCGTGCTGAGCCAGCTTCTGGCGGCATTGGTTGCGCCGAAGACGAGTCCGATCCAGATCCCGGCCGCGATACCGATGGTGCCCACTGTTTTTCCAACATACTCAATCAGCAGCTCCATGATATTGTGGATAAACAACAACAGCAGGATCGCAGGGAAGCCGAGAAGAAACACCACCACCACAGAGAGGATGCCTCCAGCCAAAACGCCAAGCGTGGCACCAATGACTGCGCCCGAGGCCCCTCCGAGCAGCAAACGGAAGGTGTTGAGCGCCCACGGACCCGACGTCGTCGTTCGAGCCATCGCTGTCGCTGACCCGCGGATCCGCAGGCGCATGGGCACACGGAGTTCGTGGTCCTCGCGCGGTCCATAGGTACGGATCACGAGGCTCAGATCGCGAGAAACACCGGGGCGCATGGTCGAGGGTCGGACCCTTAAGGACACCGTCGAAGGCGTGCCATCGAATTGCCTGGTCAAGAGCTCGACTCCGGGGACAGCGCCCTGCAGATCGACACTGCCCCAAGCGTAGCCTGGACCCTCGCTGCGCAGTGTCACTCCGATCGTGCTCTCCGGACTACTTGACTTGAAAGACAGCTTAAGCCGCGCCGGCTCCGCCAACACCCGTGGGCCAGGCACGTCGGGATCAAGCAGCCACAGCAGGGTCTCGGCGCGAGCCGCGCGGGTAAGACCTAAGGGGACGCGTGCGCTCAGATCGCCGGAAGCGTCGAGCCGCCCGTTGGCTAGCAGCCAGGTGCCGACCCAGCCACGGTCGAGCAGGTCGAGTCCCCGGGTGCGATGGTCATCGTCGCGATCGATCCAGGCTGCCAGCTCCTTGGTCGTCTTCACCCACCCGTCCCCGACCGGGAAACCCAGATCCGGGGCGAGCCGCCACAGCAGAGTGTAAACGGCCAGATCGGGCTCACCCGGATAGGTGCGGAGCACCGCATCCATGGCTGCCAGGGTGTCCTCCCCGCCGACCGGTACCCGCGTACGAAGCCATTCCCCCAGCCGGCCGTCGGCGATCAAGGCACAGAAACCGGCTAACGTCGCCTCGCGCCCCGGGGTCGCAGGAGCGAGCAGGCGTACCAGATCATCGAGCGAGCGGACCTCCACATCGGGTGTCACGCTGAGCGGATCGTCGGTCAGAAGACAGCTCAGCGTAAACAACGCCAGACGGGGTTGAGTCCGCAAGCGCTCGAGCGATTCCGTTATCGAGCCGCGCAGCGACTCACCGAGCTCCCCTCGGGTCTCAAGATATGCCTGCAGGTCGCCCGAGCTCAGCGCACCCGCGAGTCGGGAAAACCCGTTGTCAGGGGTCCGAAGCACCGCGATGACCTGTTCAACGCCCCTGATCTCCGACCCCAGGCGCGATAAGGTCGCCGCAGTCGGCCGATGTGCCGTCGGAACCACCTCCGACTCCCAGCCATTCCCGCAGGCGAGACAGCGCCAATGCGCCCCCTCGGGCTTCAACAGGTTCGAATCCTGGTTACCACAGCAGGGGCATTCAATCGAGCTCAGCATGGCATACCTCGGCGCAATCGAGCCTTAGGGTCCGTTCGAAGTGTCGCGATTCCTTCAAGATGTCAGGACGCCGCGTGTTGTAAGCTCAACGGGGAGTGTTCAACAGGCTGCCAGTTCCAGGCCATGTCATCAGGGCGCGTGCCCCCTGCGAGCCCGGCCATCCTCGTAGGGTCAACCCAGGCGCCGATGTAGAACAGCCAGCCCAGCTCGCGATTACCGTCAAAGCCGAACCGCAAGCTCTCCGTCCGCCTGAGTCGGGACAGCGCCACCGCCCGCTCGACCTAACCCATCTGCAGGGCGCTACGGGCGGCGCGGTTCTTGAGCTTATGGCACTCCCAATCGGACTTCTCATCGGACTGATACGCAAGGCAGTCCTCCATCTGTCGATGGAGAACGGCGTCCCGCGCCTGCGGATCGCCATCGACCAACAGGCCACCCGGGTGCCCGACCAGTCCGGCCCCGCGTGTGCAGAATTCGCGACAATCCCGAAGCTCACGCAGCGCAGTGAGACTGCCCCAGGGACCGGGCGTACTCTGGTCGAGGAGTTTCGTGCCGAACGGCGTCCACCAGCGGAGGCCCTGATCTTCCGGCCAGATCCAGGCGTCCGCAGACCCATCGGTCAGATCAGGTGCCGACATCGCCGAGCCCCATCGAAAACAGGATGACGTCCGCGTCATCCCGGACAAACAGGCTCAACGCCTGATCCGCACCGATAAAGATATCCGCGTCGCGGGCCTCCGGGGTGATACGTGCCTGTTGCCTCACCCGCTCTCCGCGAATGACACCGACGGACAAAGGTTCATCCCGAAGCAGAGTGACATGGAGTTGGACCGCATCCCCTTGAGGAGACGCGATCAGGCGAAGCTCGACCAGATCGCCCAGCCGGTAAGGATTCTCGGCGTCCGTCGTGACACCGACCGAATCATCGGCCTCACCGAGCGCCGCAACCTGCACGGGCACCAGCGGGAGCCCTGCCGCTCCCGCGGCGCGCATCAGATCTCCGAGCAGGCGATGCCACCAGGGTTGCGGCTCAGGCTCGACGAGATGAGCAAGCACGTGACGCGCGATCGCACGGACGAACCCCGCGGCTTCGAAATAGAGCTGTTGGTAGCGACTGCGTGGATCGGCGTCATAACCCAACGGGCTTCCGGTGAGGACCAGGTAACCGCTCGACGTAGTGCGATGCACGAGGGTGCCGGGATCCGCCGCCGCAGGATCGGGGTCGGCCTCAGCCATGTCGTTGGCCAGGTCGCGCACGGCGGCAAGCCGCTCTGGGCTGAGTCGGCCCAAGGCTGCGCTCGCGCAAGGCAGATAAAGATGGACCGGGTTCCAGGTCTGCACCATCGCCGCCAAGGGATCGACGGGTTGGTCGGACTCCTCGAGCAGAAGATCCCCGGATTCGGCATAGTCGATCTCGCTCGCCATTAGCCAGCCGTACCAGATGTCCGGGTGCTCGATCGGTTCGGACAGCAGCACGGCAAACGGATGCGCCATGTCCCAGCCCAAAGGACCATCGGGTCCGAGCGCTTTGTCGACCCGCACGATCAGGCCCGGGACCGGTTCGGATACAGACAGCCAGAGCGCCGACGCACGCACACGCTCGAGCACGTGCGCCGCAAGGTGTGCCGGCATCGCAACAGGCGCCATGGGCGTAGACTCAGCGCCCTCGACCGGAAGGTCTTCCAGGTCACGGCGCAAGGCCGATGCTTCCTCGTCTGCCGCGAGCGACGCCAGATCATCGGCGGAAAGTGACGGATCTCCGTCGATCCAGCGACGGATCAGACCGAACGATGGATCGAAGAGAGTCGACTCGATGACGCTCAGTGGCGGGGATAAGATGCGCATGGTGAGTACTCCTCGCCGCGTGCGTGGTCGGGACCGAACGGGTTCGGGTCTCCGAAGGACGCGTCGGCGATGGGAATCTGGTTGTCTCCAGCGTCGGTCCTCATGGTCGCACCCGGTCCACGAAGAAGTAAGACCGTGATCAACACGGCTCTTGACTCATCAACGCGACCAAGCAGAGGACTTTCAACGCAAGCGACATCTCCGGGAGATGATCGGGGTCAACGGAAATCCCGAGACTGATAAGCCATTGACCACGATAGCTCGCGCGAAACGCCTCCAACGCAGCGTCTTGCTGCTTGGGAACGGTCACGCCGAGCGCGACGGCCTTGTAATGATGCGACGGGATACGATGGCGGCGTGCGAGCGTGCTGAGGGCAAAGGCGTCGTGGTCAGGGCAGAAGTGACAGCGCAGATAGAGGCCGATCCACCAGGCTTCCGAGGCGAGGTGCGACCAGTCGTCGCGACCAGCCAAGAAGTCGAGCGAAGACTGAACCGCGTTCTCCAGATCAACGCCGAGATGACGCTGGATCAGACGCTGGATGTCACGCCCACCTTCGCCCGAATCCAGCTCCGAAACAAGGGGCTTAATCAGGGCCGCGATCGAATCGACGAGGTCACGGGACACCGACGGGTCATCGGTCGCATCGGCTTCCTTGGCTCGGTCGTCGAGAGCGCCGTCGAGCGGCGTCGGCGCGGACTCATCGTTCGGCTGACCACCTACCGGAACAACACGGCGGGTCACGGAGGGATGGCGCAAATGCCCCAAAAGGTAACGCTTGTAGTAGACCACGAGCGCGCCGGCGTGATGGATCTCGTCCCCTTGGTTTCCCAAGGCCAACACCTTGTCCTGGAAAAAATCCTGAATATAGTCCTCGCCGGTGCCCGGCAGCGCCGCGATGAGGTCGGTGTACTTGTTCGCGATCACATTCCAGACGATGGTGTACAAACGTCCCCACTCAAGGCTTGTAAGGCTCACGCGCCTTTTCCAAAGGTCCCGAAGTTCCTGGTCGATCTCCCGTTGCTGCTCGGCGCGACAGCTCATCGACGCCCCTCCCGTTCACGCTTCCATTGGATGACGGCAAGCCACATGCCGCCCTTGAGGACTCCGACCTCCCGCAGCTCCGTCCGAGGCACGACTTCAACATGCGGGCAGACGTAGCTGTCGCGCTCCTCCTCCCGCGGCCGGTCCCGCAAGCATTCATCCCGCGAAATAAAAAACAACTCGCTGTTTTTTTTGGTCGTCGCGGGCAAGACCTGGACCAAATTACCCGTCTCCGCCCAGACGATGACGTGCCGCCATGAGACCGGGGCATGTCGATCATCGCCGAAAAAGAGCAGAGATTGCGGCGCGAGGCAGCACTTACCACGAGAGCACGTGTGTTGCGCCGGCGCTCTCTGCGCTCTTGGCCGTCGTTGATAGAGGTGCATCGTGGTTCTCCGCGTCGACCTGTCGCGACTAAAGCACTCTTCTTTGCGAATCGCGCGCCGCGGATCGGTGCATGGCACCAGTCACCTTGGCCCCCTCGGCAAGACGGCGGAGGTCTTCATCGAACGCGGGCCGAATCTCGTCCGGACTCAAGACGGTGCCTGCCATCGGTGCATCGACGATCATGCATCCCAGGAGCGCGAAGCGTGCATCGTACCATGGGGCAGGTGCATCAAAACCCTCTTGGATCGTGCCGGTCGGAGGGTCGCCCGGGCAATCTCGCTTGGCGCTCTCCAAAGACCTGGCCAAGCCCCTTCAAGGAGCGGCTCAAGCTGCGGAACGTACGCCAAGCCCAGGGCGAATGGGGGGCGTATATCCGTTCCACGTCGGCGACTTTCTTGAATTCAACGCGATGCAGCGGCGGCGCCGCATCGAGGCCACAAGAAGCGCAGCACGAGCGGTCGGCATCCGGATCCTGCGTCATCACAGCGGCAAAAGTCCGGACGTGAGCAGGGTCTCCGGCGTAACCAGTAACGGGGTGACGAGCACTGCCCGCTCTTGTTCGGCACGCTCGGCCACTAAAGCGTTCCAATCGCCTAGGATGCCGCCGCCGAGCCAATCCGGCCAGCGAAGCGGCGTGTGCGGACTGCGCTGTGCATGAACACGCTCGAGGTATCCGGCCGCGCGTGCCTGATCGCCGACGAGCGCGCAGAACGCGGCGAGCTCGATGAAATAGCGCTGATTCTCCATGGACGCGGCGATGGTCTCCCGGCAGGGAATCGCCTCCGGCAGCGTCATCCCCTCCAACCGGCACAGATGCATGAAGAAGAAGACGAAGCCGGGGGGTCCGGAATCACCTGAAAACAGCCGCTCAGCCAACACATCCCGGAATCCAAGGACGAGACGGCAGGCGTCCAAGTCACGCGCACGCCAAGCCCAGGCCGCATACGACCGAAGCAAATAGACCGGCGCGACATTGCCAGGGCCCAGACCCAGCCTCACTGCGGCATCGTCGGACAGGATCGCACGTGCCTCCTCGGCCAAGCCCGCAGCATCCTGCGGATCGACCCAAGCTCCGATATAAAGCATCCATGCCAACTCGCGCGTTCCGTTGAAGCCAAACCGTCGGGTCTCCTCGCGCTTGAGTCGATAGAGTGCCATGGCGCGCCCGGCTTGCCCCAACCGCAGCGCGAGGCGGGCGGCTCGGTCTTTGAGCTTGTGCCGCTCGTAGTCCGATTTCTCGTCGGCTTGCTGCGCGAGACAGTCGTCCATCTGTCGGTGAAGAATCGCAGCCGGGACCGGCAGCGCGACGTCGACCAGCAGACCCACCAGGTGCCCGACCAGTCCGGCCCCGCGCGAACACAGGTCGTTCGGCTCAATCAGCGCGAGTCCGCGTGCGACGTCTTGCAGCGCCAAGGTGTAGAGGCCGTTGCGATAGGCGATCTTCGACCAATAGTGAAAGACCGGCGCCGGCATCGACACGCCATGCTCTTCGAGGGTTCGGCGTACCCGTAACAGCTCGTCGAGGCAACGGTGATCGAACGCCTCGGCAAAGAGCGCCTCCAGCGGCCGAATCCAAGCTTGGGAGTAGAGCCAAAGCGTGTCGCTCCGGCTCTGAAGTTGGGCGAACAAGCGCCGCTCCGCGCTCTCGTCGTGCCAAGACACATCCAAGAGCTCACGCAGGTCGACCTCGGCCCGATCCAGTTCCTGCCCGGATTGAAAGCAGCGCAGCGTCAGTCGGTTGATCAGGGCTTCGAGAGCGGCGCCGTCCCCGTCGGTCGCGAATGCTGCCAAGACGTCATCGGGCAACTCGTAATGTCTTGCCGTCGGGCTCATCCGGAGATCGCCCCGCCCAAACAGATGTATAAGGCATGCCCCGCGTCCAGCGTCCGGCTCCCGCTGCGCAGCGAGGAGGATGTCATCGACGCAGTCACCGGCTCGCCATCGCGGCAGGAAGGACGCAAGGAAGCGAGCGGCGCCATTCGGGCAAGGCCGCCCCAATGGGGCAAGCACAGTGACGGCGCCATCGTCGAGCAGGCGACGCGCATCAATCACGAGGTTGCCCGTGTCGGTTCCGCACGCCAACAGGATCACCAGTGGGGGCAGTCCCCGATCCACCGGCAGTTGCCAAGTCGAGCCGTCCGGAAGCAGGAACGGGTGTTCACCATCGCATTCGGTGCCATGGGCGATGACGACGAGCGCGCCGAGCCCGGAGACGTCCCCCTGTTGCAGGTAATGATCGACCGCAGCCCGACCATCGAGGATCTGGGTGACCCCGTCCGGTACCCCATCCGCCGGCTGGACAGGTTCATCTGCACCGAGCAGGTTCAGGATCAAGATCGGCCGAGCCGGATCGACCGGCGACAACGGCCGGGTCTCGGTCGGGGCATAGCGCTCCGCCAGAAGGGCGCCGAACAGGGGTTTACCCGTCTGCGTGAGCCACTCATAGGGGCACTCATGCCAGACCTGGGACAGCGCTCGACTCAGGTGCAGGTGCAGGCGGCCGTGCTGCGCAAGTTCTGCCGCGATCAGATCGCCAAGGGGCTTCGACAGGCCAAACTCCAAGCTCAACCGGTCGCGTCGGTCGCGCAGCTCGCGCAGGGCCGTCAATCCGCCCCAAGCGCAAGGTACGCTCAGGTCGAGGTGTCTCGTCGCAGATGCCGTCCACCAGCGGATGCCCCGCCCTTCGGGCCACATCCATGCATGCCCGCGCCCGGCGTCAAACGCTGTCATTCCCGCGCTCTATTGAAAATGAGACGACCTCGGCCTGGTCCTGAACGAGGAGCATCGACGCCGACGCGTGATCGGCACCGACACCATGTCCGCACGACCAGATCCGTTGGAGAAGCGGCCGTGAATCACCCGCTACCGGATCCGGGTGCGGCTCTCGGAGGTCGTTCGCGAGATCGCCGACTGCGTCACGCCGCTCATGGCCGAGCTGACCCAGCGGAGTACTCGTCGGACCGATCGACTCGCCGACCCGCAAAATGCGTCCAGGCCGCGACACCGGCGAGAGATCCAGCGCATGCGTCGCAGCGTGTTCACGCACGCTTGCCGCAAGATGTGGCGTGATCGCGACCGGGGTCATTTCGAAAGCGGGGTTCGCGCGTGCCCAACGACGCCCAAGTCCTCGCGCAGCTTGGGAGCGGCCTTGGCGGCGCCCAGCGACGCACGCGCTTCCTCCGAGAGCGAAGGATCATCGTCCATCCAGCGACGAACGAGCCCGAGGGATCGTGCCGACTTCGTGGCCGTCTCTGGAGGTGCATCACATCGTCCGCCGGACCCGATCAATGTCTCGTCACGGCGCGACGTCAAAGTGAAACGGTCAAACATCGGATGCATCTCTACGGGATCCTGCGTATCCCACCATCGGGCCATCGACGATGGCATGTCCGCGAAGCGAGTAACGCCGATCGTACCACGGGCCGGTCAGACCGAGCAGCGTCTTGATCGCTCCGCTTCGAGGAAACCACGGTGTCGTCCGTGCGGGCCTGCGCACGCCTGCAAATCTAACATCTGTGCGGTGACACCCAGGCTCTGGCTGCACGCAAAGAACAACGGTCCACGTATAAACGGCTATTGGTTGTATGACGATACAGCCATCCACAAAAGCATGTCCTAGCCTGCACTTCAACAGCCTGAACGGCTTTGGTCATCGTTTCGTCCAGGCCACTTGGGTTCCCGACCGGACGAAAAACTTCCGCCGCACGCACCGGGTACGCCGACTTCAGTCGGCACCCTAGGGAGGTGGACTTCAGTCCGCCGCCCCGACACGCTCAGGTGACTGAAGTCGCCCGTCCCCGGGGCGCCGGGTCAATCCGGCGTACCCAAGCGGTCGCAGGCGGCGACCTTGACACGGCCGATGTGACCCAAACGATGATCGAGGCCGCCCGAATGGCTATGGGGTGCATGACGGGCGCTCTTCGCGACGGTCATGCGTTGCGGATGAGTTTCAACAGCCTGAACGGCTATGGGGTGTGTGACCGTTCGATTCCGCTCGGGAGAGCCGAGCGTGGGCAGGTTTCAACAGCCTGAACGGCTATGGGCTGGATGACCCGGATGATTTATTTGACCCGCGACGCGAGTCGGTTTCAACAGCCTGAACGGCTATGGGCTGGATGACAAGGAAAGGTATTCATCGTGTAAGCCTAGCTGTAAGTTTCAACAGCCTGAACGGCTATGGGCTGGATGACACACAAGCAGGTCGAGCACATCGACGCCGTCCAGTTTCAACAGCCTGAACGGCTATGGGCTGGATGACGATCATGGTCGGACCTGGAGGATCCGTCGGATGTTTCAACAGCCTGAACGGCTATGGGCTGGATGACTGTACCTGGGGATCCGTCGGATCCTACACCGCGTTTCAACAGCCTGAACGGCTATGGGCTGGATGACTTGAGGGGCTGCTCACGGTGGGTGCCGAGGTGCACGTTTCAACAGCCTGAACGGCTATGAGCTGGATGACAGTAGTCGCGCTGTTGGCGCTTGGACGTATTGAGTTTCAACAGCCTGAACGGCTATGGGCTGGATGACGCAAATCGTGATTGACGTACCGCCCGGAATGGATGTTTCAACAGCCTGAACGGCTATGGGCTGGATGACCCCCCTCTGCGGAGGAGCTCGCTGAGCGCCTCGTTTCAACAGCCTGAACGGCTATGGGCTGGATGACTTACTAAGGCTAACGTTAATAAAGCCACATAATCTACGCGAACGCATAATGACAATCCGGATCCCTGAAAAATCCGATGATTTTAGCGGGCGTACGCTGTAGTGAATGAAGGACCGAGCGAGCGGATGCGATCAGCTGCTCGCGGCTGGTGATGAAGGTTTTGGCGACACGCTGTTTGACATTGTTCCAAACCCATTCATCCGGGTTGAGCTGCGGTGAATACGCCGGGAGGAAGAAGAGCTTGAGCTTGCCGTCCAGCTGCGCGACCAGGCGTTGGACCTTTTTCGCGCGATGAATACGATGTCCATCCACAATCAGGAAGATCGGCCGCTCCATCCCGGTCACCACACGCCCGAGAAAGTCGCAGAAGGTCGCGGCCGTCGCGGTGCCTTCGTGCACCATGAAGCGCAGGTCGCCTTGGGCGCTGACCGCGGAGAGCATGTTGACCGAGAAGCGCGCCCCGGTGCGCGGCACGATCGGCGTCCGGCCTTGCTTGCCCCATGTGGTGCCGCGATGATAATCGGACCGAATGCCGGCCTCGTCACCGAACAAAATGAGCGCGTTGCATGCCTTGGCTTCGCGCTGAATCGCCGGAAAGTCGGTGTTGCGCCAGCGCTCCACGAGGACTGGATCCTGCTCGATCGCCCGGCGCAGCGGGCGTTGCGGAGTGAGCCCCAAACGATGCAGGATGCGCCCGACCGAAACGGCACTGAGGCTCACGCCGAACTCGCGTCGCATCAGTTCGCGGACCATCTCCAACGTCCACAAGGCGAATGGAAACTTGAGTTGGAGCGGGTTCTTCTCGCGAATCATCGACGCCAGGCGCGACAATTGCCGCCCGTCGAGTTTCGGCGGGCGGCCCGGCTTCGGCCGGGTTTTGAGCGCATCATCGCCGCCGTAATGATATTTCGCCAGCCACGTATAGATGGTTCGCGGATTGATATCGAGCGTTTTCGCCAAGACTTCCGGACTGGCGCCATCTTCGATGAGATGGACGACCCGCAGGCGAAGTGCTTCTTTGCCCGCACTCGACATCTTACGGCCGTCGGTTTTACGCTTGCATCTCATGTTTCTTATTATAGCAGAACCTGGCTTTACCTACTTTAGGACTAGTAAAGACCAAGCGCCGAAGCACTGGCGGCTCAGTTTCAACAGCCTGAACGGCTATGGGCTGGATGACATGTGCGAATCCCTGAATGGGTCAAAAAACAAGGCGGGTTTCAACAGCCTGAACGGCTATGGGCTGGATGACCGTTTTCTGGCCGAGGGTCAGTCGGACACCACGAGTTTCAACAGCCTGAACGGCTATGGGCTGGATGACGTGGGCCGGCGCTGCGAGCGGGGCGACGTTGGTGTTTCAACAGCCTGAACGGCTATGGGCTGGATGACGCCGACAGAATTTTGTCGGCAACTGACAAGGAGTTTCAACAGCCTGAACGGCTATGGGCTGGATGACAGCGCCTATATGACTGGCGGTCGCTTGCTCGACGTTTCAACAGCCTGAACGGCTATGGGCTGGATGACAGCGCCTATATGACTGGCGGTCGCTTGCTCGACGTTTCAACAGCCTGAACGGCT
>NZ_LN848257.1:1163319-1164292 GCF_001499735.1 Thiocapsa sp. KS1
ATGGGCTGGATGACGGCTCCTTGCCGGCCCTTCTCGCCTCCTCGGAGGGTTTCAACAGCCTGAACGGCTATGGGCTGGATGACGGTCGGTTTCAAGAGCATTCTGCGGCCATATGTTTCAACAGCCTGAACGGCTATGGGCTGGATGACCCGATCATGTTCATCCGACCGACACAACTCGTGCGTTTCAACAGCCTGAACGGCTATGGGCTGGATGACGTTTTTGCAATAATCGTTGTCAGTGGCGGGAATGTTTCAACAGCCTGAACGGCTATGGGCTGGATGACGGGACATGTCTCGGAATGTATATAATGGAGTGGAGTTTCAACAGCCTGAACGGCTATGGGCTGGATGACTTGAAGCAAGGCGCAGAGGCCGCAATGCGGGCTAGTTTCAACAGCCTGAACGGCTATGGGCTGGATGACACGCGGAGCCCGGTAACAACGCAAATGTGGCATAGTTTCAACAGCCTGAACGGCTATGGGCTGGATGACGTGCAGATGGTGATCGAGGGCCTGCGCGTCGAAGTTTCAACAGCCTGAACGGCTATGGGCTGGATGACATTTATGGAATGGGCATTTCCCTTTGGAAGTGTGTTTCAACAGCCTGAACGGCTATGGGCTGGATGACTTCGAAAGATCAACCCAGCCAGCAACAAATTATGTTTCAACAGCCTGAACGGCTATGGGCTGGATGACGTTCCTGTTCGCAGATTACCAGCCATATCTGCAAGTTTCAACAGCCTGAACGGCTATGGGCTGGATGACCCCATGCCATGGCGACCATGGGAGAATACGGTTGGGGGTTTCAACAGCCTGAACGGCTATGGGCTGGATGACGGATCTTCGATTGAGATGGCCCATCGCCAAGTGGTTTCAACAGCCTGAACGGCTATGGGCTGGATGACCGATACAACGTGAGATAGTGAATGCTCACCACGGTTTCAACAGCCTGAACGGCTATGGGCTGGATGA
>NZ_LN848257.1:1164392-1165497 GCF_001499735.1 Thiocapsa sp. KS1
CTGGATGACGGAGGCGATTCGCGTCCTCTTGGCGCGTCGGTGTGGTTTCAACAGCCTGAACGGCTATGGGCTGGATGACATACTACGAGTTCTTCAGGGAGTACGGAAACGGGGTTTCAACAGCCTGAACGGCTATGGGCTGGATGACTGGCGGAGCGCTTCCACAACTGCCTTTCTGTTTGTTTCAACAGCCTGAACGGCTATGGGCTGGATGACATCTGGTGACGCTGTCTTTGGCGCTCCCCTCTCCGGGTTTCAACAGCCTGAACGGCTATGGGCTGGATGACACGTGGGGAGATGCTGGGTCTGCTCCTGGAACGAGTTTCAACAGCCTGAACGGCTATGGGCTGGATGACACCTTTGCGAAGAGGTTCGCCAAGAACCGTTGTTTCAACAGCCTGAACGGCTATGAGCTGGATGACGGCCGGCTCCTGGGGCGAGATGCATCACCAGAACGAGTTTCAACAGCCTGAACGGCTATGGGCTGGATGACACCGACGCAGCCCTCAAATACCGTGCCCTCTCAGTTTCAACAGCCTGAACGGCTATGGGCTGGATGACAAGGTGTCCAAGGAATTCCGCATCTCCTCCTAGTTTCAACAGCCTGAACGGCTATGGGCTGGATGACCAACTTGCAGGATGCCAACTTGCAGGATGCCAAGTTTCAACAGCCTGAACGGCTATGGGCTGGATGACCCATACGGCCCATTGCTCGGTCCGCCCGTCGTGAGTTTCAACAGCCTGAACGGCTATGGGCTGGATGACAGTTCCACTTCGCGCTCGGCCTGGCTGGCTTACGTTTCAACAGCCTGAACGGCTATGGGCTGGATGACCGAGATCAGCGAGTACGGAGAAGCACATGCCTAGTTTCAACAGCCTGAACGGCTATGGGCTGGATGACGCTCGCGAGGCCAAGGCAGCCTGCGCGGCTGCTTGTTTCAACAGCCTGAACGGCTATGGGCTGGATGACTCGGCAACGAGACCGGAACCGGGATGTTGGATGTTTCAACAGCCTGAACGGCTATGGGCTGGATGACGCTGCTGCTCTCATTCGTGGTTCCGACCACGTTGGTTTCAACAGCCTGAACGGCTATGGGCTGGATGA
>NZ_LN848257.1:1165597-1209836 GCF_001499735.1 Thiocapsa sp. KS1
GGATGACCGCGTCTCGGGGAGTCCAAGTGATTCCCTATGGTTTCAACAGCCTGAACGGCTATGGGCTGGATGACTTCGAGAGCGGTTTGAGGCAGGGGAGACGGTTCGTTTCAACAGCCTGAACGGCTATGGGCTGGATGACCCGCATGGGGCGTCGCCCTGGCGGCATGCATCGTGTTTCAACAGCCTGAACGGCTATGGGCTGGATGACAGATTTCGAAGCCGCCTGCTCCTCTGCAGCAGAGGTTTCAACAGCCTGAACGGCTATGGGCTGGATGACTTGTCGAAGAGTCCGAGAAATCAATCCGACTGAGTTTCAACAGCCTGAACGGCTATGGGCTGGATGACGCAGGGTGTGCTGTGGGCTGTCATACATGTTTTCGTTTCAACAGCCTGAACGGCTATGGGCTGGATGACAGCCCTGTGGAAAAACGCCTCTTGACCAACGGCTTATGAGCCGATTCGGCGACTCGCGAAAAATCCCTTTTGGCGCAGCCCGTTCACCCGAGTCGGAATCAGCTCGTAATGGCTAAGCCGTTGATTATGGATGCGCGGCGACTCAGAACTCAAGCCCAGTTGCGAAAGCGCCTCCAACGGCTTGAGGATAGACGACTGTGTTGTTAAAGATCAAGGGGTCGGTGACCGGGACTGGATGAGTCGCCGGGCCGCAGGCATCTACAGGATCACGACCGCAGGAAAATCGGCGATCGCGTTGCCGTCGAGCGCCGATGAGGATTGACGACAGGATGCACAGATGCGGTAGAAGCGAATGTCGTCATCGTCACCGACGAGGGTTCGGAGATCCGCACGTAACGCCTCCAAGTCGTGGCGATCGCGAACGACGATTTCAAACACTGAACGCTGCACCCGGTTGCCGTAGCTCAGCAAGCGGTCGCCGACGCGGCGCCGCAGCCCGTCGTCGGTGATGTCGAAGCAGGCCACGTAGACTTCCATCAGCGGGACACCCATGCAGAAAACGGCGTGCCGCCGCGCACCGCCTCGACCAGACGGCGATTTTGACGATGGATCTGCTGTAGGATCGGTCGCGACTCAGCGTCCCCGAGCGACTCTGCCGGGGCTTCGAGTCGCTCCCAAATCATGGCCAGATAACGCCGCATCGCGGTCGGGGAGAGGCGACAGCCCTTGATCGGATCCAGATAGAACTCTTCCGGCTTGATGCCTTGGCGCGTCACCGCACGCAAGGCGGCGCGCTCCACCACATGACGAAAGGGTTCCATCAGATCGGAGGCGAGCGCGGCGTGACGACCGTGCGGCTGGTGATAGAAGCCAATCCAGGGGTAGAGTCCGGCGACCCGGATCAGGGTATCGACATGGGCATAGAGCAGGGTGTAACCGAACGAGAGCAGTGCGTTGAACGGGTCTCGCGGCGGGCGACGGTTACGACCATCAAATTCATAAACCGCGGGGACGCTCGTCGCCAAGGCTTGGAAATAGGCGCGGGTCGCTGCCCCCTCGATCCCGTTGAGCACACTCGGGTCGGATGCCCGCTCCGCCTCCGCGACGGCGCGTTGTAATGCATCGCGTGTGTTCTGGAATCCACTCGGCGCCCGCTGGCGCAAGAGTTCGCGCATGTGGCGGATGCGGGACATGATGATCTGACGGGCCGCGGCCATCGCCCATTCAGGATGGCTGAAGCACGCCTGTTGATCGAGCCAGATTCCGGCGCCCTCGCTCCCCGCTTGCCCGCTCCAGGCACTGCCTTGATAGGCCCCGCCGCTGCTCGCGAAATGCACCGGGACATGATGGGAGAAGGCCGAACGCAGCGCCGGCGTTGTCACATGATGCAGACCGAAGCAGACGACGGCTTGGAGTTGTCGCCAAGGGCTCTCGATGACCACCTGATCCGCCCGGGTCGCGACCAGGCGCCCTTGCTTCGTCGCGATCAAGCACGGCGCGCCGGTCAGCAGAAGCAGTTGGCCCTCATCGCCGAGCGTCCCCTGTACGACCTGTTGCGGCTCTGCTGGGGCCGCTTCGCCTGCCGTGACGGACGCGATCGTCTCTGGACCATCTGGTCCGAGCGGCGTCGCCTGGCGTTGCGTCACGCGCGCGAGCCAACTCCCAGCCGGCGGCAGCTTGGGACGGCCGCTGCGCTCAGTGCCCCCGCCGCCGCCTTCTCCCGCGGTATCGATGACGAGATCATTCACGAAGAGGAAGCCGAGGTAGCGAAACCCTTGCTCGAACGACACGCTGCGGCTCTTGCTCTCGTTCAGGATGAGACCCAGCTCGGCGAGCGAACGGCGCACTGCCTCGCCGGCGGCTCGGGCGCGCTCCTGGTCCTTGCACAAGACGACGAAATCGTCCGCATAGCGGACCAGTCGGAATCCCGCGTGCTCGAGATCGCTGTCCAAGTCATCGAGCATCAGGTTCGCCAACACGGGACTCAGCGGCGCCCCCTGCGGCAGGCCGCGGGACCGTTCGATCCGCATTCCTTGGTAGTCGACGGGGGCGGCCATCCAAGCGAGCAGGAGATCGACGGCCGGGTCGTCTCTGTAGAGCGCACGCAGCCGCTCGGCCAGACGTTGCCAATCCAGGTTGTCGAAAAAGCCCTCGATGTCCGCCTCGTAGACCCACCGATAACCCTCCCGCCAGGCGCGCTGAATGGCCGAGCTAGCCGTATGACGGGACAACCCGGGGCGATACCCGTGACTCGCGGCGGAGAACACCCCCTCGAGCGCGGGCGCGATGCGCTCGACCAAGGCGCGTTGCGCCACCCGATCCCAAAAGGGTGGAATCGCCAGACCCCTTAGGTCGCCGTCGGGGTCTCGATAGACCACCCCTCTCAGGGCCGGGGGTCGATAGTCGCCTTCGAGCAACCGCTTGCCCAAACGTTCCAGTCGGTCGGCCAACTCCTCCTCTTCGTCCGGGTCGGGCGCTTCAGGGTATTCGGTGTCCCAGAGCTCGCCCCCGGTGTCCTGCCATGACTGAGGGCCCGGTTTGCCCTGCCCCTTCCGACCGCTGCGTTTTTGGATCTGATTGTCGCGGATCGCTCGATAGGCGGCGTAGAGGGTGTCATCGCGCGCGGCCGCGGCCAGCAGCGACGCGGCCGGCTCCGCGAGGGTACAGGTGCTGGTTCCATCCGGCGGTTCCAGACGATAACGACCGAGACCCAAGGCACGCCGTTCGCCGATCCCGAGATACTGCCCGAGCACGAGCAACAGCAGCCAGTTCGCGGGGATCACGGCGGCCGGCCCCACGTCGATCTCGCCGACAAGACCACCGACCGGGCTGGGTTTGCCATCGCGATCGCGATACTCGCTATCGACCCAGAAGAGGTGTCCGCTGGGCGCCGGTAACCCCTCGGGCACATGCCGCGGCGGGGCCGTCCCGTCGCGATCACGCACAAGACTGGCAGCGGCATCGTGAAGCCTGCGCGGCAACAGTCCGTCTGCCAAGTCCTCGGCACAATGACAATAGCGGGCATCGCCTTTCGGACGGCCCTTGGCCGCACTGCCCTGACCGGGGCTGCCCTTGTCGAGACGCGCCGGACTGAGCCAACGCAGTCGCATCGCAGGGGCCCGTTCCCAGAGACTGGTCTCGACGAGCAGCGCGTCCAGATCGTAGAGCGTCAAGTCCGCGACGGCGGCCACGGGGGCACCGGAGAAGAGGTCGTGCAGTTGCAGGAGACGCAGATTGTCGCGCAGGGGCACCCGCGCATCGGTGCGCGGCGCGGCGCCGGGCAGGCGACGCAGAGCGGTCATGAGGCGCGCCAGGACCGCCTCGCTACCCGGCAGTCCGTAGACGGCAAAGCGGTAATGATCGCCGGCTCGATACTCGATGCGACCGCTCTCCGGCGCGTCGATGGTGAGCAGCGTGTGGAAGGCATCGGGCGATCCGGCCAGATGGCGGACCAACGCATGCACGGCCGCCTGATGATAGAAGCCCAATCGCGCCTCGGCGGTCAACTCGAGCGTGACCGCCAAGGCGCGAAGCGGAAGCAGACCGGCGAAAGGAAAGGCGTCGCCACCGTCCGTTGCGCTCATTCCGGCAGATATGGCAGCGTCGGCAAGGGCTGTCCAGGCTCCACCGGAGGCAGCATCTTCCGAGCATCCGGCTGGACGTTGGCGACGAACCACTTGAAGGTCTCTTTCTCGGTTCGCGCCGGATCAGCGTGATTGGCCTGGCGCTGCTGCTCGGTCAAGGGGGTGTGCACGGGCGTGTTGGGCTGGAGGCTCGTCGGGTCTCCCAGGGTGTTCAAGATGGCCAAGGCATTGGCCTCGATCAGACGTGGATCCCACCAGGGTTGGCTCGTGGGATCGACAGCGGTCGACCAGTCCTCAGCGCCGGCACTCGAAGGGATGGCTGCCGCTTCGCGGGTATAGCGAGCCGCCCAAGCGGGCGCCTGCGCATTAGCGGTGGGCTGGCCGGGCAGCCAGCCGCGCGCGTAGCGGGGTTGTTCAAGGGCCTTCGCGCCGTAACGGGCTTGACGATCCACGAGAAAGAGCCCGGCGATCTCGACCCGGACGGTCCCCAGGCCCAGCGATTTCCCGAGTCCGAGCTTGTGCCGGTGGGCCGTGCCGGGGCGCAGAGAGGTAATCAGCAGGGTCAGCTCCGCGTCGCTCAGGTTGTCGAAGTCGAGATGGAACCAGAATGGGTTGTCGGCCTCCGGGATGAGCGGACGGCAGGACAACCGGAGGTGGTCGCGCCCGTCCGCGGCGCGGCTGCGGCAGGTCCAATGCTGTGGGTCGTTGCCTTCCAAACCCTTGGCCGGATGGTGGAGATAGAACTTGCGCCCATTGGGACGATGGCGCTCCGGAGAATCCTTGTCCAAATGGCCTTTGGGGATGTAGGCCGTGGGATCTGTCTCGGCATGAAAGTAGAGCGCGGGAGACGGCGGTTTCGGACTGGAGAGCGTCTTGAGGGTGATCGGCGTCGCGGCGATTCGAGGCGCGCGGAAACTGACCGCGTCGTACACCCGAACGCGCGAGGCCAACCCGCGCGCACTGACGTCATCCTCAGCCCTGCGCTCCTCCACGACCCCAAGCAGGAGCTCGGCTGGCGTGAGCCCCTTGCGCGGATGACCGTCCTCGGGATCGGCCCGCAACGGGGTGAGCAGGTGGTTGGGCGCCTGAGCGTCGAAGAAGTCGTGAGCCGATTGCATGCGGTCCGTACTGCGGTCGCCGAGCTTGCGACGCCAGACGGCAGAGATGGAGATCTCCGAGATCCGACCATTGTCGTCGATGTCGAAATAGACCAGATCCCCCTCCTGGCAGCGCCAGTGGTCGATGCCACGCAGTGCGAATGGATGCTGCCCGTCAGAGTCGCGCGCGCGCTCCTCGCCGATCGCCTCAAAGGTCTTCAGGACGTGCTGAGGCACGGGTAGGCGGGGCGTGGGCTTGCCCTTTGGACACGGAATGAAGATCTCGTGTTTCTTGGTCGTGGGCATGTCGGTGCGACCATCGATGCCCAGGACGCGAAGATAACCAGGGACGTGAAGGTTTTGTTGCGCGGGGGTCAACTGGCCCCACTGGGCCGGGGTCAGTAGATGCCCCAAACGACGGCCGAGGAGGAAATGGCGATCGCGCGCGTCTTTGACTTTGAGGGCCGGTTGGCTGGGGTCGAAGCCGTGTCTGAGACCGGCATCGATCGCCTCGGTGACTGATCGCGTAAACGCCATGGCCGGCGCTAGGGACGCGTAGTAGAACTGTGGATGCGCCGGATCATGACTGGTGGGTTGCTCTGTTGCGAGGAAGGTGTCCGATCTGAGTCTGAGCTCCTTACCGCCGCCGAGCACAGCAACCGGCTCGTAGCCGTCGACGTAGGAGGTCAGGACCTGGCCCCAGGTGAAGTCCCGAAAGACCCCGCGCCAACGCGTCGGAAGCGCAAACCGGCCATTCTCCTGTTCGAGCGTCGGAAGGGCCACTGGAACCAACTCGAACTCGGAGCCGTCGGCGGCGGGCTGGGACAACCGCACCAGCTGCCCCAGGGCGGAAAGAGCCTTTTCCTCGCGGACATTGACGCGGACGGAATAGACGCGATCCTCCAGGATGCGCAAGCTGGACTGGCTCAACGCCTCCGCCACGGCACTGACCATTCCTCGCACGGAACTGCCGGGAATGCCGGTCCAGGTGTGGTGCTGGCCTTGGGCATCGAGCCAGGTGGCCTCGTAAGGTTCCACGCGCTTGGGTCCTTGCGGATTGCGGTCCGCGGGGGGGAGCTGGGTCCCGCCGACCAGGGTGGGCCGCTCCAGATCGAGCCGGCAGATGAGGCGGCCGGAATGCGTAGCGGGAACCCAGCGGTCGTGCCGCGCGGGGTGTGCCGAGGTCCCGCCGGCGATCGCTGCGAAGTCCTCGGTGTCGACCAGCGAGGTCTGACCGTTGCGCGGGACGCGACCGGTAGCGGGGACGAAGTGATAGGTGTTGTGGAATGGCATGGCGTGTTCCTTGTTTGGTCAACCCGCGGCGCCGCCGGGGTGTTGAGAATGCGCCTGGATGCGGGCGTCGACCTCCCGGTGGAGGGCGTCGATCCAGGTCTGCGCCAGCGCCCGCCCGAACCGCTTGTCGACCCAGTCGAGCAGACCAGTGGCTTGTGGCGTCGCCCAGGCCGTGATCCTCGCGCCGGTCTGTTCGAGCTCGACCTCCAGGGCACCATAGCCACGAGACTTGCCCCAGCCCACGGACAAGTCGCCTTCGAGGGCATCCCGTGCGACCAAGAGCAGCAGGGCCTTCTCCCAGTCCTCCAACCCGCCGGATCGCTCGTCCAATCGAAGGTCGGCGCTGAGCGTTGCGCCGCGCGCCGCACGGGCCTGGTAGAGCTTGTGCCGCTCGCCCCCGCCGGTGAAACGGTCGATGGCGACGAAGGTCTGCTCGACCTGTGCGCTGGCGCTATCGGCGATGGCGTCCGAGGCCCAGACACGGCCCCGTTGGCCGGTGGTCCCGAAGAGTCGACCGACCAGCTCATCGCCGATCGTGCCTGCCAGTCCCGGATCGCGGCCCGCCGCGATGCTGACCAGGATGCGACGGGCGCGGCCGCGAAGAAGCCCTCGCAGAGAAGAGGCCGGTATCTTGGCCTTACCGTCGGGCGTACGACTGAATTCCAGATCCGGCTCATGGGCCTGGTCGTCGTCTTGCGTCGGGTTGGCCTGAGGCCCGGTCTGGCTGACGAGCCCAGGCTCGTTGATGAGCAGATGCCCGGGCGAGCGCAGGTGGACCTTGAGCTCGCGAGCCGCTCGTGCCGCGACCGACACCGGAACAGGCTGTGGCTGGATGCGGGTGTATGCCTTCTCGAGCGACAGATCCGGATCGGCCAGCCAAGCCGCAAGCCTGTCGGCGCTCAGGTGATCGAGCTGCTCCGGAGACCAGCGCAGACGCCCCTGCATGCGGGTCGCGCCGCGGCCGATCGTCGCATCCGACCGACCGTCGAAACTCGCGAGCAGACCCAGAAGAACGGCGAGCGCATCCTGATCCAGTCCGTCCGCTTCAACCCGGAGACTGAAGCAGGTCCCGACCGGAACCAGCTCGTGGGAGAACAGCAAGTGGTCACCGGCCGTCCCTGTGATGGGCTTGATCGCGATCCCGTGCTGGATGCTCGTGCAGCGCTGCGAATCCCACAAGGGTTGTCCTTGTCCGCTCGGAGACTTGATGCAGACAGCGTCGAACAGTCTCACCTGACCGGCTTGGCCGACGCCCTCACTGAGACGCCCGAAGAGTCGATCGGTCAGATTCGCTGGGCAAAGATCCCGCAGGTGTCCCCGCAGCGTCGTCGCCGGGATGTAGGGCTTTCCGTCGGCCGCGACGCAGACCGCGCGGTAATCACTTGGCATGTGATCGCACCCGTGGCGCTCCTTGAATGGTTGATCCGTGCCGTCGCCCACATGCATGGGGGAACGACACTCCAATTGGCCCATGATGCGGACCCGAGAGTAAATGCCGGTGTCAATCGAGCCCATGCCATGCCTCCTCCGATGGGGCGAGCTGCCAATGCAGGTCGAGGTTGATGAGGACCTCGCCGAACCCGTTTTGGCGGATGTAGGGATTCGCGCGCCAATCGTCGCCGCCAGGGGCGCCCGTTGGTTGACCGAGGCCCTTGTCCCGCCAGTCCTTCAGGCGCTTGATGGCCTCCGCCTTGTCTCCTTCGAGTCGCAGGACGAAGACGCTCCCCGGAGAGGTGAGCAGTTCCGGGTTGTAGGCGGCTCTATCGCTCCAGAAGCGCTCCCGTAGATAACCCCCACCGATCAGATCCTGGCGAGCGAAGAATCGCAAGAGTGTCAGATGACCAAAGGATAAATCCTTCCAGGTCTCTGCATAGCGTTTGAAAAGATCCGCCGCGCCCCCGGTTCCCGAAAGACCATAGGGGTCTGGGAGAAGACGGGCTGCACTCTGCAGACAGACGCAGGCGATACCGTCTTGCACCAGGTCCTTGCACTGGACATGGGGCGCGAAGCTCGGGAGCAGTTGGGCGTTCGCATTGGCCTTCGTCTTGCCGATCTGCCTCAGTGGTCCATCCAAAAGCGCTTGCAGCGCACTGACGACCCGCGAACGGTCATCGGCATTCGGGATGTCGGCGAGGTCGATCTCGGCAAGCCACAGGTGCTCGTCGGTCGAGACCACCTCGGTCGCGAAGAGCGCGCTGTCCTTGGCCACACCGCGACACGGTTCGATAGCGGTGCGCACCTCGATGCGGCGTGCCGGCGCGGGTCGGCTCAGCCCGCATTGCGTGGCGCTCTGAAGGTCCGCTGCACCGCCCCACTTCCAATCGAGGAAAAACGCCGGAGCACGATTATGGATGAGGCCAGCGGACTGCTGCTTGAGGGCCACATCGTACAGGTGGTTCGCCCCATAGCTGTTCGGCGCCTCGACCAAGCTGAACGGTGGAACGACCGGCCGTCGCAGTGCGCTCACATCGATCGATGCCGGGACCGGCAGTGCCTGCATGATTCTCAGATTCCGGAAATGGGCACAGATGGCATCGAACCGGGGGTCGGAACACAGGTCGGAGCGATCACTTTGGAAGATCCGCGCGGCGATCGCGCCACGCAGGACGCTGCCCGGCACATGGTCCTCCGACTCGTATCGATTGTTGCCCGCATGAGGTCGCGCGATACAGATCGGCCGGTCGAAGCGCAGGAGCAACCCGAAACGGGTGGCCTTGAGATCCAAGGGCGGCCCCCCTTGGACGGCGGCACGCGCTGCCACCACAGGGGTCAGTTCGACCTCGACGTCGCAGATACGCCCGTATCCTGCCGTCTTCATCGCCCCAAGTGAACCGGCATACTCCAGTCCCTTACGGATGCGTGTGGCCATGGTCTGGGCCTCGTCGTCATCCTCAAGGTCGGCCTCGATGGCACCGACGAAGACATTGACCTCCGCCGCGTTGAAGGGGCTGTCGATGACTTGAAGCATGCCGCGCGCGACCGCCCCGGTCGCTGAATCGATCCGGATGCGATGGCGT
This sequence comes from Thiocapsa sp. KS1, assembly GCF_001499735.1. Taxonomy (GTDB): domain Bacteria; phylum Pseudomonadota; class Gammaproteobacteria; order Chromatiales; family Chromatiaceae; genus Thiocapsa. Next base: position 1,175,006 of record NZ_LN848257.1, read on the forward strand.
GGCTGCTCGACCGACGAAGGCCGCTCGGCGATCCAATCGTGGTCGAAACGCAGGCGTGCGCGTTCCGGACGGTTGTTCAACCCTTTCTGCGAGGGATTACCCAACCAATAATCCGGCGCCCAGGGCAAAGTCTCCGCTCCTGCCGCGGGGTAAGCGCGCGTTAGGGCTTCAAACTCGGCCCAGGCGTGCCGGAGGTTGCCGCGAATCAGGTTGCCGGGCAAGGCTGGGCGGTCGCCGGCGCGGCGGGCGGCCGTGTCGATCCCGAGCTCATGACTGTCGGCAGCCTGACTCAGGACCGGGCCCTCGATCGAGATGCGAACTTCGAAGCGATACGTCGTCATGGGACGTCTCCTGCCACCGGTGCAGCAACGACCGCCGCCGGTTGAGCCATTTCAGCCAACGTCGGACACAGGTAGTCCCAGAGCTCGACCAGATGAATCCAGGCCCACGGGTCGGGAATCTCGGCCCCGTCTATCTTGAGTTGCGCCGCGGCGTTGAAAACGCCGTCGAGGACAGCGCTTGCGTCATCGAGGCCACGTCCACGCGTCACCGCCACCATTCGTTCGATCGCCTTTCGATAGGCTGTGACATCAGGTGCTTGAGAACCCCAGTTGGAGGCAACCGCAGCGCGGGAGACCCGATAGGCTTGAGCCTTGGGGAACTGGTTGAGGAACACGGCAAGCCCCGTTCGGCTCTGTACCCAGCTCGGGTCTGGCGTGAGGTCCCGGCGGATAGACAGCACGCTGGCGTATCGGCGCGCAAAAAACTCGGTCAGATCCCCCTCGACCGGAAAGTCGACGGATTCCAGAGCCATGTAATCGAATCGATTCTTCAACTGGCTCGCAAGCCTCTGCGCCTCGTCACGGCCGGTCGCCTGGGCCTTCAACCGGTCCTTGACACCATCGGCGAGCTGCCGGGCAAGCGTCATCGAACGCTGGATCGGTGTCTTCGCGCGGCAGAAGACGAGCCCGACCGAATGGGTCAGGTTCAATCGGCCGTGTTGCCAACCTTCAAATGATGTGAACAGGTGTTGAACCACATCGAAACCGCACCAAGCCGGCACAACTAAGAGCAACTCATCGCCACCCCAAAGCAAGGTTTCCAACCGCAGGCGCCGCTTACCGTCCGAATCACTCATCTGAAACCGATCATCGCCCGCCATGACTTCGAGCAGATCGGAGAGGTAAGCGCTTCGCCTGTTCCGGATGGTCGTGTCGAAGTCTTTCAACAACTTGAACGTCCGACAGATCTCTTCGCGGATCCGGGAAAAGCGGTTGCCGTCGGCATAGATCACCGCAACCTTACCGTTAAGGTTGCCGGCACGACTTTCCCGCGCTAGATCGCCTAAATCACGGCTGTAGCCGAACCCGTAGGCAGGATGTTGGGGGGTGAGATTCGCTTCATCTCGGTAGAAACCCTGTTTGCGATCAACGCCACGGCGCCATCGATCCCAGACCGACGCACTGACGTGGATATCCTCCTCGCCATCCCGCCGGACGGGCTTCGCAGCGTCGGCGGCACGGCGACCTTCCCAAGCACAGACGTCCAACGATGGATCTTGATTCTCGGCGGGCATGACGCACGTCGGGCTCCGCATCTGGCCGAATCGGATCCTGGCCAGCGCCCGCTCACGCACGGCGATTTCTCCGGACGAAGGGGTATAACCTTCAGCACAGACGCCGAAGCTCAGATGCCGATATGGCTTGGTTGTATTGTTGAGGACGTTGCCGATGTCGGAAACGACCGTGTCTACGCGCGCTTGGTCCATCCCAGGCAGGAGACACTCCCCGATCGATGCGCCGGCCGAGACCACATCGGTGTTGTCCGGCAACATGGACTGGACATCGTGAATGGCCTCACGAAGCAGGAAACTGGCTCCCCGAGCGACACTGAGTTGGTCGGTATCGCCGATAACGGCGCCGATATTGAGTCCCTCAACGCGGAGGTAAAAGTTTGTTGGAGGGTTCTTCGGCGAAGGTGAGGCTGCTGCCTGGCTCGTACCGCCCTTTTGGGTCTGACCGGCAGACGCTGACACGCTCCCGATCTTTTGTGACTGCGACTTCTTATTTGGTTTTCCCTTTTTTCCCATCAGAGTTTTCCTGTTCGCTAATCGCTAATGCCAGCCCAGATACCGTCACGCCGAGAGAGATCCAACCCGCTAATCCACACTTCGATTGAATAGATCGTCAGCAAATTTTAAACCTACACTTCGGCACGCTCAATATGATCTTTGCCGCTGATTTTCCTACTCACTTTCCGCCGTCGACAGACCTGCTTTCACCCACCGTACGGAGCCGACGATACAGAACATAGACCAAGACACCTAAGGCGGAAACCATAGCCGTCCACCAACCACGCTGCCAGGACTGCTCGTATTCGAGCAGCGGAAGCGCCATTCCAAAACCTGCAATGATGAGTGCTATCCATCCCGCAACCGACATGCGGTGGTTCATCTGATAGTCTTTTAACGTCTGAACATACTCGTCGGCTCGTTCCATTTCCTCCTTGGCCTCATCATATTCCCTCTTTAACTCCAGGGCAGCGGTCTGCCTCATGAAGACCTCTTTCCCTTGAATAGCGGGCGTGACCTCCAGGAACCAGTAGCGATTCGTAAACTCGATAAAGCCACGTCGCAACCTCCGGAAGTGGAGACCGGGGTCACGCTGCATCCACGCATCCCCGGGGAGTAAACGGGTGCTGTACGCAATTCTGCGGTTGTAATTCCGCAACGTCAGTTGATAGAAAATCGCGAGGATCAGCATCCGCTCGTAATGGTACGGGACGTGCTCGGGTGCGATGACCCCACAGAAAAACGAGCCGAAGCCTAGGTAGGCGTTGCTGTATGGCCCATAGCCTAATTGGGTCCCGAGCGTATGCCAGCGGTCCAAGCTGTGATTGCGCGTGAGGGTTTTCGTGTAGGCTGGATCATAGACGTATCCGCCCAAGGCATCACACGTGTCCGCGCCACGATCGACATAGAGCGCAAGGCTGAACAGCCTGTCCGCCTCTTCCTGTTCTGCCTGCTCAGTGGGTGGTGGGCCCGCAAGACCGTAGGCGACGTTGACCAGCATCCTTTCCTCGGACAGATTTTGGTGCCGCAACAACCGCTCCAAGACCTTGATCTGCTCTGGCCGCTCGGGATCGTCCGACAGAAACCGACCGAGCAGATCCCGCACGATCGGCGAGACGTTGTCCTTGGACTGGAACCAAGTGGTGCCTTCACCATTCCGGACGACGCCCTGAGCGTCGAATTTTCCTTCGCCGAGTTGCTCGATGAAATTCGGATAGACGATACGCGCATGCTTGGTAAAGCGAAGCCAGTGCTCGAGCTGCAACTGCTTAATGCGATTGAAAACCTGCGGCGAACTCTGAAATAGCGGATGCCACCAACCCTCATGGTCGCTGATGAGACCCTCCGCACCCTCGATCATATGCGCTTGCTCAACCGGCTCAACACGAATCGCCAGCAGGTAGAGATCATTAAAATACCGATAGAGCGAGACATCGCGAATTATGGCCTCGGGGCCGGGCTTGTCGCCCCGAGGACCAAAGAGCCGCCACCGCAGGTTTTCAATGAAGTCCTGATGGAGTCGCCAGCGCTGGATGGGGCAGGCGATACCCGAACGGTCGGCTGCGTCAGAACACCCAGAGGATTTCACATCAAACAAAACATCCCGCAACAACGGTAAAAAATAGAGGTGGGCTTGACTCTCCAGGTAACGCTCGCCGGTCGATTCTCCAATCAACTCACCGGCTCGGACGGGATCGAGCCGATGACGGATGATCTCCCCGGCGCGTACTTTGCGCTCCAAGATTTTCCGAAAGCGGTCGGCACGGACATTAGGATTGTCGGCCAATTCGCTCTCCTCATGTAGATCAAGGGGCAGAAAAAAGGTACAGCCATAATGGCGCAGCGGCCGTGACGTTGCGCCGATCAGGGCGAACAGGCGCGAGACCAGACGATCGATAGGCGGATTAGGGTAACCCTTGCGGACGTTGGCGCCGAAAAAGCAACCATGGCGACCACCGCCCAGCCACAGCTCGAGGCCATTGCGCAGCTCGGGGTCACTCAGCGGCGACTCGAGTGCGAGCCGACTGGCAGCCCTACCCGAGAACCGAACGGCCCGGATCGAATTACGGTCGGCATCGTCATGAAAGACCGCGAGGACCTCCGGTAGCTTGACGGGAAGGCGCTGATCGGCAGCCTTGGTGTAGTCATCCTTAGAGGGCGTTTGGGCCGCCTCCAGCAAAACATTGGCGAGACGCAGCGGGGCTAAATAGAGGGTCAGATGCTCCAGCTTGCGCGCGTTGTCCCTCACAAACACGCGCGCCTCTTCGACGAGAGCCGCATCGCTCCGGATGGCTGACTCCATCTGTCGCAGTGCCATGGCGCGTTCAAAGGTCACGCCAGCCCGGGAAAGACCGGGGAAAAAATCGCGATCGGCAATGGCGACTTCGTACTCGGCGGTTGTCAGTTCGTAACCGACCAATTCGGCAAATTGCTCCAGGGAACTTCGGGTCTGGTTGGTTTCCGGGCCGTGGTGATCGATGACATGCACCTGTTTGCCCGCTGCCTCCAGCATGGCTTGGGCCACCGTTCCCGGCAGCTCCACCACGATGACCTGGTCTCGGAGTGTTTCCAAGTTGGGGTGTTGCCGCAGCGCCTCGTCCAGGGTCAGACCCCACTCGCCGACGACTTCTCGGGTATCTATGCTCAGGCGCTCAGCGATTCGAATGATGGTATCGCTCTCAAGGTCATTTCTCGGGCAGAGCAAAGAGACCCGCTGTCTCCGCAACATTGTTGAAGCTCCAGGTTGCCTTTCTGAACGTTCAGGTTACACGCCTTGGGGCCTTCTACCATAAGCCACGCAGGGTTGTCAGATTGTTTTTGCCTCGCGCCCTGTTGTTTCGAGGCATCGTCGTTTCCTCGACTCTCCGCCGACTTCCGAAGCGTGGATCGGACAAGGACTGCCGCCCCGTAGTTCTTCACCTACCTCAAGGCGACGAAACAACTTCAGGCATCCATCTGATCGAGTCGATGGGCCTCTCGCTCTTGGTTGCGGAAACAGACTCGGGGCTTGCAAGCTCGCTCCGACACATCGTCGAAACGATCAACCACATCCAACCCGATCCAATGATTGAGCTTAGCTGGACGCGCTTGACGGGTCGCGGCATTGGCACGGATCCGAGCTCTTGGACTTCCGAAACAGTTTCGAAGCGGCTGCGCGGATGGCGGAACGGGTCGTCTCGTCGACGTCATCCATCTGCAACAGGGTCTCTTCAATGAACGTCAGATAGACGTTCTCCTCTAGCGCTACCGCCGACAAGGCGACCGGAATCGCCAAGGTCCACCACGGCGGCAAGACTCCCCGGTCGGAATTCGCGACGGCATCGATCACTCGGACCAATCGATGTAGACAAATGCGCAGGAGCTCCGAAGTACTGTCCTCGCCGAAAAAGGCTTGCAGTTTCTCGAGCTCGGCAATCTCGTCGTGACCCTTCGGGGAGACACGGCGAAGGATCGTCTTAACCTCCAAAAGGTCCCCTTTCCTGAACCCCGCCTTTCGGCGCTCGTAGGACGCATGGGCTTGTTCCTTCCGTGACGTGACAAGTCGCTTGGGACGCCCGCGACCGCGTTTAGCTGCGCTCAAACCCTACCCCCGAGTGCAAGAAGATTTTTGTGTAGTCTACACAAACAACGCCCATCATGAATTCTAGTTATTTGTTTAAAAATGGATTTTCTTACTACCCGACCATGCAAGCGATACTCGCCCGGTACAACCTGAGTTGCATCCTCCGTAACGTCGAGTGACCCGGAGCGCTCTCGCGCTCGGGCCGCAATGCCGGACGCCCGCCGGATGGGCGCCGGAACATCATGGATCGGGCATCAAGAACCTAGGTTCGTTGATGCAATGAGCAAGGATCTGAAACTTGACCGATAAGAACTGCGCTGGTCGCGACGCCTGGTCGCGCAACGCCCGCTTGATCCGAGAACCCCTGAAAGCGGTTTCGGAGGTTCATCCCATGGTTGCCGAAGCGGCCAAATTCGCCGATGCGGCCTATCTGGGCCGTGATCTGAGCTTGCTGACACCGGAGGTCGGTGCACTGCTGCTGATGGTCGAGCCCATCATCGTGGTGGGTTCCACCGACAGGTGGCGGCGCGTCGCCGGCCACCGCTCCTATCAAGTCGCGCGCCAGCTCAGCTCGGATTCCGAAAAGTTTCCGATTCTCGCCTGCGGTGGTCGTCTACCGAAATCGTTCATCCTCCAACTGGCGATGTGTGATGTCTTCGTCCGCAGACTGCTGACCAGTCTGGACGCGACCGGCATCCACCAAGTCGACGCGATGGCGGAGGCCCTGATCCCGCGTTATCGCCGCACGGCACCTGGCCGCCCCGCTGCGGTGAGCGGCCACACACCCATTGCGGTGGAGGAGTTCTTTCGCGAGCCGCTGAGCACGGAGCGGCTCGCGCGCACCCTCGGAATTCCGACATCGACTCTTCGGAAGGCGCGGCAAGCGTCAAACCAGCGCTAAAAGACGAGGACGTCGACATGATCGAGGGATTTCTCTCGCCCGGCGGTGGCCCCCCTCCCTGGCCAAGACCGGATCAGAAGCTCTGGCGTGAGGTCGCGGGAATTCTCCGCGAAGATCCCGAGCAGTATTGCACCCTGCTCCATGCCATCAACGCCCCGGCCAGTCTTCAGTGCCTGAAGCACGTCCTGCGCAACGTGCGACCCTGGTTGATCGTGCTCGCCGATGTGGGGTTCCTCTCGTCCCCGCGGCTCCACGTCTGGACAGAGACACTGGCACGTGTGGAGCACCGGCTGCACACTGAACAGATTCTGGGCAGCCTACGCACGCCGGTCGCAGCGATGATCAATCGACGCTCGATCATCAATCTCTGCGAATCTCACCCCGTTTACGCGGCGTTTGCGGTGCTGGCGCGCGATACCGACAGCCGCGCTGGACTTGACCGGCTCATCGCGCTTGCGTGGGGTCCAATTCACTCCAGATACGATGAGTGGACGCCGGACAAACGAGCGGAGATCTTTCGCTCCCTGCGAGCCATGTACGACGAGAGGGGGCCTCGTCCGGCTCTAGGTACGGAGGGCGCGATAAGCGTCTGGACCGCCATCGAGCAGCTCCGAAAAGCTCAGGGCTATGCCGGCGAGAACGCCTCAAACCACCTGGAGCGTGTCATTGAGCTCTTGGAAGACGAGCCCCCGCTGGAGTCCGGGAACCGATCCGGCGGAGGAGGACGCGGCCGGGCGGGCGCGGAAGGATTCGTCCGAGGCACGACCCGCCTGGTCAATCGATTAGTCTATTCCGAGCCCCAATGTGATCCGCAACAGCCCGAGAATGAAGAAAGCCCCGTCCTGCATTATCGCGTCGAGGTGCGCACCCGTCGCGGCGTCGAAAGCGAGTTGCAGACCGAGCCGACTGGTTTGGCACCCGAGGACCTCGGAGAGTCTCGGGTGGTGGCCGAGTGCCCCGCCGACCCGGGCCTTACCCTCCGCCAGCGGCTCGATCGGATGCGCAAGCGCGTGTTGGCCAAGGGCATCGCCGCGGATATCGCCATACGCGCCCAGCCACTGGAATCACGTTGGGAGCTCCTCACACCCGCGGAGCTTGGCCTCTTCTTTGTCGAGGTCGATGCGCTGATCGGCGAGCCCGTCGACAGGAGCCCCGCGGTCAAGACCGACGCCGATGCGAAGAAAAATCTGGCCTTGTTGCTGATCAGCATGCTCGGACGCGGACTTGACCGGACACGCGTGCAAGCCTGTCGCATCGGTCGGCGCGATGTCCATGTCGGGTGTGCGACCCAAACGGACCGGTTGCTGCTGGTCGGCGCGGATCCTGCCCGGGCAGAGTGGTACTGGCATCTTCCCGGCCGAGTCGTCGCAGGGGGTTCCGTATTCAACACGGAGCTGGTACTCCCGACCCGCGACGACCTCTTGGTCAGGGTGCCCGCCCCTTTCGCCAACCTCTACCGCCGCGTTCTCGGGGACTGGCTCGACGCCGGCGGCCCGAAGACCTTCCTCATCGGCAATCCTCGCACCATCGATACGTTGGTCGAAACGTGGTGCAAGAAGGTCAATCGGCGCCGCGGCACACGCCTTTCGCTCTCTCGCATTGCCCATTACCTCCCTTGGCAAGCGAGATGTCAGGAGCAGCTTGACCCCGTCATGGCCGCCTACATCCGTGGTGTCGCCGACGTCAACGCGGCCACCCAGGCATACTATCGCGCGCTCGACCCGCGGCGGATCTGCGCGGCCTACAACGCCCTTTGGAACTCGGTGGTTGCTCGGACCATCGCAGAGTTGGACCAAGCTCCTCCCGACTGGCTGGCCATTGACCGGTCGACGGACGAGTCGGAGCCTATCCAAGGGGAGGCGATCAAGGGGGACGTACCCCGCATCGGCTCGAGGAAGGTGCCCGCCCTGATAGCCGTCCAGGCAATCGCTTCGAACCTCGTCGACAATCTTCACCGCGCAGACGATGAGACGCGAGCCCCATGGGCGCGCACGATCGCCTATCACAACGCCTACGCCCTCTACTGCCTCCACTTTTTACTGTGGGGCAGCGGCGCGCGATCGGCCCACGACCCCTTGCCGGATCTGCGGTTCCTGCATCCCCCGACCGGGTTGCTGATGATCGGCGACAAGTCCCGAGCCGGTGAGTACAGCACGCGCTTGGCATGGATCGGTCCCGACCTCGTCCGACAGATCGACGACTACACGAAGCACCTCGATGCCTTGGCGCGGCGGCTCCTGACGTATCGACCCGAGATCTACGAGCGTCACCGGACCACCCTGACGAGCTGGCGGGGCAGCGCTGCTCCGGGGCAACCCAAAGGAGGATTGCTCGCTCTGTTCTTCGAGCTCGACGACGGTGACCTCCTGCAGCTCACCCCGCAGCTCGCCACGGAGGTGCGCTTGCCCGAGCATCTGCGGCTGCCCCCGAACTGCAACCGACATTACTTGGCAACGTACCTGTGGGAACGCCGCTGCCCCCATGACCTGATCGATGCTCAACTCGGGCACTGGCAGCAGGGTCGCGAACCATGGGGGCGTTCGTCCACCTTGGCGCCGAAGCAGTTCGCTCGCGCGATCGGTCGATATCTCGAGCCCATGACCCGAGAGATGGGATTCCTGCCCCGCTCGAGCGCGCTGGTACTGACGGAGCGCGAGGGATGAGCGCACCGGCACCCACACCGGAAACCCCTGAATCGCGCGTGCCACAGCAATGGGAGCTGGCGCTGGACTACTACCGAGAGCGCCTCGCCGTAAGGAAGGCAACAGCGGAGGACGCCCGCCTGGTCGCTCTGCTGCGCATCCTCTATCAGGGAAACACCGGAGGGAGCTTTCGGGATAACCCCCTTGCTAAGCGCTCGCGGGTCGCGAAGGTGTTGAAACAGGTGGGCATGATCATCGGGCACGACCAGGAACGCTTGCACGATCTGCTTCTGCGAATCGTCGATGAAGGTGTTCAGCGCTTCGCTTGGAAGCTCCCGGACCAGATCCCGGATATGGTTCAGCTGCCACGGGAACCACCGGTGTTGCCCAGTCCGGAAATGGTCTGCATCCAATCCGCCGAGGGGCTTCTGCAGGCGCTTAGACTGCAGATCGCGGATCTCGCAGAATTGCCACCCGGCGCCCGGCTTGGTCAGATCCTTCTCGCGGCAATCCTGGAGGGCGGACTCCTGCGTCGAGACCTTCAGAAGGGCTTTACCCGGATTACACGGACGGACCTCAGCGTCACGCGAGTCGGTAGCTGGCTCACCGTTCCCGCAATCAAAAGCGCGCGGCAGACCGGTCCGGACGGTCTCGAAACAGACTCTCACGTCCTCTGGCAAGTCCGTCCACTAACCGAGCTCCTCCTACTACGACTCTGGGCAAGTCACCCGGAAGCTCGCTTCACCGGATCCGATCCATGGGCAGTCCTGCGGCAGTACTTCAAGGCTGCGAACTTTGATCGGGATATCACGCCCACATCTATCGGCGCTCTCAACCGGTGGGCGCGTGCGCTCCACGCAATCCAGGTTCCGCCTCTGCTGCGCGACACCATGACCGGACGACTGGTGACGACCGGCGTGCCGGCCGCCGTCCATCGACGCATCTGGACCGGGCGCTGCGCGCGCGCAGAAGACGACTCGCTTGTTCCCCGCATCCCTGCATACGAGGCATGCCCACCGCCGCCCGAACGCAGTCACGCTCAGCTCGGTCGCGAGAAAAAGCTCCTGAAAAGCATTCTCGGCATGATGCCTGAGAAGACCGAGAGCCCACCCGTGATCCGCAAACGCATTGAGCGCACGCTCCGCGCCCAAACGGCGGATTTGAGCCCGGTGGGATGGTTGGTCGGCCAGTGGCTACTCCAGATGCTGCAAAGAGCCTCGAGCACGCTGCGGATCTCCAGCATCAAGCGCTACTACGGCCCGGTATATCGTTACGTCGTGCCGGCTTTTCACGGCTGCGACTACCCGGCGCTGAGTGGCGACGACTGGCTGACGCGTCTGCAAGCGGCCGTTGATTCTTCCAACGACTCCATGGCGCCGTTGACGATCCTGCTGTTCTGCGAGTTCACTCTGGCCCAGCCGACGATCCCGCGGTTCGACCCGCTTGAGCTCGAAGGCATCGAGCGAGCCTCCAGGGTGAGCCCGAACCTGGTCTCAGTCGCAGACTTCGAGAACGCAGCCGAGCAGATACGATGCGAGACCCCACGCGAGACAACGATGGCACGCCTGGCAGCGGCCCTCGGCTTCTATGGCGGGCTGCGCCGGGGCGAGGTGACGCACATTCAACTCGGTGACCTCAGCGGGACCAACGATCTCTGGCTGCTGGTGCGCAGCAACCGCCACTATCGCGTCAAGCGCTTCGCCAGCCAGCGAAAACTTCCCCTCGGTGTGCTGCTGCCGACACATTGGCTCCGGGAGCTCAAACGCTGGCGCGAACAGCGACGATCCGAGTCGCGTCGAGAGGGAACCAACGAGCTTCTGCTTTGCCTAGTGGGGAGCGGCAGCTCGCCCCTTAAGCCCTCGCTCATAATCGACCCCATCCGAGACGCTTTGCGCACTGTGACTCAGGATCGCGGATTGGTCTTCCAACACCTACGTCACAGCTTCGCAAACTGGACCCTACTGCGCCTGCTCGCCCCGGAGATCGACCTTGACCGTCTCTCCACGGGGATGGCAGCACTGCAACCCCCCTGGTTCGACACCGAGCATTGCCGCGCCCTGCGGGCGGCAGTGTTGTCCATCGGGTGCGACGATCTACCCGCCCGCCACGCCGGATACGCCCTCTCGCGACTTCTGGGACACACCGATGTCGCCACCACCCTGCACCACTACGTTCACCTGGCGGATCTACTGGTCTATCGATATCAGACAATAGACGGGACTCTAAACTGCCCCCGAGACTCGCTACGCTCCCTTCTCGGTCTGCAGGACGCCCATGCGCCTTTCGGCAACACCTACCATCGCTGGTACCGTCTCGAGCGCAAGCTCCAATGTCCGCTGGGAGGCGGTTTCCTCATCGAACCGACACTGGAATGGGCGCGTCGAGAAACGTTGGGCTTCGAGGTGACCGGGAGCGACCGACGCCCTCCCGAATCGGTTTTGCCCGTGGCGAGCATCGCCGCCAAAACGATAAGGTCGACACGTCTGGAAGACATCCCGGCGGTTCTCGGCGCTCTCTTCACACGCCGGCTGACCATCGCAACCACAGCGCGAAATCTCGACCTGAGCATCGAATCCGTCGCCGGCATCAAGGAGGCTGCGCAAGAACTGGCGAATCTGCGCACGAAGGGCGGACACCACCCGCGCTTTCGCATACCGCCGACGCTGCCGAGCAGCGTGGCAGACGGCGAGCACTACGAGGAAATCCTGGCGTACATCGAGCGGGTTGGCTTGGACGTCGGTGCGGCCACGCGAGCCATCGATCTTCTCAAACGAGCCGATCCCCATCGCGGCCATCGGGTGATCTTGTACGACCCAGAGGATGCCCGAGCGTTTGCGCTCATGCTGGAATCCTTGGGAATCGCGCGTCGTGCCCTGCGCGTGAACCTTTACATCGCCCCGGCTGAACAGGAAGAGGCCATGCGCTTTTGGATGGGCATCCTCGAGATGCCGGCCGAGCAATTTCGATTCAGCTCGAACAAGCTTCCATCCGTGGGCACGGAATTCGGACAGATCGCCCTGGACGCGACGAGCCAACGCGAGACGAGCCGCTTTCGCAGTCTGGACCAGGGTACGCCCCGACGCGACTACGATCCACACAAGGCTAAACGTGCCCTGGCGCTGCTCCCCAACGCGCGCCTGACGGACCATTGGGAATGGACCTTTTCCGACGCCGAGGATGCCGTCTGTCTCTCCAAGCTGCTCGGTTGGTTGGGGCTGCCGGAGATATCCAGGGCTCCGAGTGGGGGCGGCTTCCTGGTGCGGATGCCGCGGCATCGCTCGGACCAGATGACTCCGGAGCAACTCAAGCTTGGACTAACCGCCCTCGCCGGCGCACGCCCCCATCATGACTTACGTGTGGTGTCCCGAGACATGGAAAGCGTGATGGCCGTCATCGCCCTCATGCGCGCTTGGGGCCTGGGACCCGATCGGCTGCGCCTCGAGCAAACCGGCCGGTGGTCTGAACAGGGGCCGCCCTTCACAGACAAGGCCCTCGCAAGAACCACCGGCATCCACCCCGACCACATCGCCACGAAACCGAGAAAAGGCCGGCCCTGGCACCTCAGCCTTACGGTGCGCGTCAACCGCGGGCGGGAAAAGATCAAATCCTATGGGCTGACCTATGCGTTGATCATCCTCTTCATCTACTTAAAGGGCGTCTTGCCCAACCAAGAGCTGCCGGGCCCTTATCTCGACCGCACGCCTCTTGAAGAGATGTGATTACAAATCCGACGGGGCGCCGACAACCTCCGGACGGGACATCTCTTCACCGAGATCGAACCGCGCACTCAAACGGTCGGCGGTGCGGACCAGCTCGATCAACGCGTCCGGCGGCAATCGCGTCTCGGGGCCGGATCTCCAGGTGAGCAGTAGCCGGAGACGTCTGCCTCCAATTGGCCAATCGCGATCCAGGCGAGCCAGATGGACGGCGAGGATCTCCAGCGTCAATGCCTCATGCTCCAACGCATCGCCAAGCGGAGTCCGCCTTCCTTCATTCGTGTACGTGCGGGTCTTTCCGATGTCATGCAGTAAGGCCGCCGCCACGACCAATGCTTTGTCCTCGGCCGATAACGACTCGCGGAAGACCCGCCATGCCACTTCCACGGAGTGGACCAGGAGTCCGCCGGGAAAGGCATGGTGATGGGCAATACTCGCAGGACGGTCGGTGAACGCCGGCCCGATCGCCGGATCACTGAAGACGGCGTTCAGGAAACTCCGTAAGGGCGCGTGGCCGATCCAGCAAAGCATCAGGCGGATGCGCACCCGAGCCCAGGCGACGCGCGGTGCCGGGTCCTCGGACTCGATCTCGCGGCAGAGGATCTCGGTCCGGCCGTCGCGGCGACGCACGTCCCCCCGCAGACAGATGCGCTCACCCTGTCGCAATCGCCGGTAGCCACGACATCCATGTGGAAATGCGTAAGCGTTGATGATCGAGCCTCCATCCGTTAGGCCGAGCCGGAGGAAGTGCCCTCCCTGGCGAGAGCGACCCTCATGAACGCCGGTCACATGAAATCGGCCGGCGATCTCCCCCGAAACGCGCATTAGGCGATCCATCGTGATTCCACCTCCCAGCGGTGCAGAAACTGCTCCAACTCGTCGGTAAGGCAGGGCAAGGCAGCCTCGGCCAGCCGGGGATCGGGATCGGAAAGGCGCCGCCCGACCCAGGAGGCCAAAGCCTCGAGGTTGTCATGCTCGGTCCCGTTCCCCAGGACTGCGATCAGCTCGCGACCGACCGGAATGCGGAAGGCCACTTGCAGGACACGGGCGATGCGCCGGATCTGGCGACGCTCCGGGTTATCGATGCCGTTCATGATGCTTCCTCCTGGTCTTGACCTTGTTGCCGGGTCAACTCCCCCCCGAGTCCGCGTGCCGCAAGCAACCGCTCCACCGCCGATCCGTCCTGGCGGGTTAGATTCGGCACATAGCGGGAGTAGACCCGAAACAACATCTGGGTGTTGGCATGGCCCATCTGCCGGGCGATCCACTCCGGGCTTTCTCCGCACGCGAGCCACAGAGTGGCCGCAGTGTGGCGCGTCTGGTATGGACGGCGGCGACGCAGCCCCAGCAGGTCCAGGGTCGGGAACCAGATGCGACGCATCACGTTGCGACGGTCGAGAGGCTTGCCCTCGCGGTTGCAGAAGACATAGTCCCCCTTACCGGTCAACTTCTGCTGACGCTCTAGCGCCGCCACCACGGGACTGCTGAGCTCGACATGCCGCACGGAGCCGGGATTCTTGGGTGTCTCCTCCCGCCCATTCACCCAGGTATCGGAGACCAGGATGACGCGCCGTTCCAAGTCCACGTAACGCCACTTGAGCCCGTCGATCTCCGCCGTCCGCAAGCCGGTGAAAAAACGCGTGATGTAGTAGTCGCGGTAATCCGGACGCACGGCGGCCAGGAAGCGCTCCAGTTCCTCGAGGGTGAACGGATCCACCTCGGTGCGCGGCACCTTGAGCGGCTTGATTCCCTGCCACGGATCGGTAAAGTGGAAACGGTCAGCCGCCTCTCTGAGGATCATGCGCAATGGCGTCATGATGTGATTGATCCGATCGCTGGATAGAGGTTTCTTGCTCCGGGAGGTCACTTTGGCGAGAGATGCCCGGAACTTAAGAATGTCTGCCTTGGAGACGCGGTTGACGCCCAGCTTGCCGAAATGCGGGACCAGATGAGCCTTGAGCGTGATGCTCACATTCTCGGCGTAAGATGTCTTCCAGCCGACCCGGCACTCGTCGAACCAATCCTCCGAGAACGTCTCGAAATCGGGCACGGCATCCGTCGGCACCGCCCCGCGGGCCATGGCGTCAAAACGGTCCGCCGTTGGGCTGTTGGGGAAGTAGCCGCGGTAGTTGAAGGTCCCGAGGGTAATCTCAGCCTCGATTTTCTCCAGCACCTGAGCCATCTTGCGGCGATTGGCTGCGGTGTCTTTCAACAGGGTCTGCTCCCGGCACCGCGTGCCCCGATACCGGAAGTCGAAGTAGAGGGTGCCCGACTGGGGACGCACACGTACACTACCCACGGCACACCCCTCCGTTGGCAAGAGGGATGCCCGTGGAGCGAGCCGACTCCGGCCGGAACAACTCCTGCTCGATCGCCTCCCACACGAAGAGCAGCTTGCGACGCCCGAAGGGCCGCAGATAGTGGACGCCCTCGACCAGAACCTCCGGCACCAG
The DNA here is from genome assembly GCF_001499735.1 of Thiocapsa sp. KS1. GTDB lineage: Bacteria > Pseudomonadota > Gammaproteobacteria > Chromatiales > Chromatiaceae > Thiocapsa. Next base: position 1,190,351 of record NZ_LN848257.1, read on the forward strand.
GCGTTCGCGGATGTAGCGCTCGTCGTACTGGATTCGATCGGCGAGCTGCTGGGTTGTGATGAACGTAGGCATCATATGACTCCTAAACGAGATGAACGTAGCGTTCACGCATCATTTTAGGCATCCTTTGAAGCCTGTCAACAGCTTTTGTAGAATGTAAGCGACAAATATCGCGCGGGCACACTACCAGCCTTCGTTATCCGGGGACGACGATGATTCGATTTTTCCTGAAGGAGCGCATCTCCGACTTGGAGTTTCGCGAGGGCCGGCGCGTCACTCTGGACGAGGTCGCGAAGGCGACGGGCATCCACCGCACGACACTGTCCAAGATCGCAAATAAGAAAGGCTATAACTGCACGACCGACAACCTGGACAAACTCTGTGAGTTCTTTGGCTGCCGCATCGAGGATGTCGCGGAATATCTAGCAGCCGAACAGCGTCCCGACCTCTGATCGGAATCATGCCCGAGACAACCTTCGACACACCGACCAACCACCACGGAGGGGTGTTGCCTCCTTCCGATCTCGACACTCTGCTGACCGCTCAGATCGCAGTGGCGTGGGCAGGGGAACGCGGCGAACAACCGCGTCTTCGCTGGTGGGACAGCGACCTGACGAGCGAAATGGGCGGTGAAGACCTTTTTCAGCAGCTGCTTCCCGTCACTTGGCAGTGGGCAACGCTGCAGGCCGCGCGGGCGGCCGCGATGCGCTGCGATGCCGCGCTGCGCGCCCGAGACCACGCGCCGGACGCGATTCTCACCCTTTACGCCCAAGGGTTCGTCATCGACGAGCTGGCGGAAGAGCATCTGCAGGCCCTCAAGCGATCGGGGGTTCCGCCCGCAAACGCACTGCCTGGCCTGGCGGACATGATTCAAACCCAGTGGGATCGGGATCGTTTCATCGGGTGGCTGGACAGCTTCGGCGCGGTCGACACTGCACCCACGCCCATTGGACGGCTGATCAAGGGGCCAGTCCCGGCAGGACTGGATCAGCGCGTTCGTAAACTGGTCGGCGCACTCAGTCCGCTCGCCGACACCTATCCCCTCCCCCACTACCGGAGACCGGAGTGAACGCCTCGCCCCGCGAATGCACAACCCTGCATACGCGACTCCTCAAGTGCACCCTCGAGGCTGAGCACTCGCGTGCCTATTGGCGCCGGATGGCCGAAACCGGCACCGCCGTCACGGCTCGCAGGGTTCAGGAGGAGTTCTGGTTCGGCGCACGCAGCGCGGGGCGCAGCGCCATCCTGCTCGCCAACTTTCGGGCACGGTTCGATGCGTTTCCGCCAGCCCTCGACGCCCTAGGCATCTGGCACGACATGGAGCCTCAGACCAGACGCCTCATCTGTCATTGGCACCTCCAGCTCTCCGACCCCTTGTACCGTAGATTCACCGGCGGCTTCCTATGCGAGAGACGCCGGCGCCTTCCCGCCGAGGTCAGTTACGCCCCTGTGGTCAGGTGGGTGGGCGAGCAATCGGAGGACCGCTGGAACCCGGCGACCCGCATTCAATTCGCGAGCAAGCTGTTGTCCTCCGCCATGGCTGCCGGACTCATAGCCGGTCGGAGGGATCCCCGTCCTCTGACACTACCGCGGGTGGACGATTTCGCACTCGGCTACCTTCTCTACCTCCTAAAGGGAACCCTGTTCGCCGGGAGCTTGCTCGCCAACCCCTATCTGGACTCCGTCGGACTCGTCGGACCGGACCTGGAAAGGCGCCTGAAGACGGTCCCCGGTCTGCGTTTTCGCCGCCAGGGAGACCTCGTCGACTTCGGCTGGCAGTTTCCGGACCTCGGCGCCTGGTCTCGAGCGCTCGTGGAACGGCCGCTCGCCACCGCCCGCGCCGGGGGTAGCGCATGACGCTGCCGTTGTTCGAACAGTCCGACCTCCAAACCGCCTTCGTCGCCCTGCGTCGCGACCTGATCGACCCGAACGGCCCGCGCATCAGCACCATGCGCAACTATCGCTTCGCCATCCTGCGTTATGACCCGGCCGACGAGCTCAAGCTGCGCGCCGAGGTGCGCCGTCTCTCTACGGATCTGATCGCCAACGGCTGGGTGGTACTGACCATCAACCTGCAACGGCTTCTGCTGGACCGCATCCGGGACCGGGGCGAGCACTGGGTGGAGCGCGTGATCGCCCAAGAGAGGCTGGCCTCCACCCAAGAGGCCGGGCGCGGGCTCAATTATCTGAAATCCAAACTCGCCCCTTTGATCGAAGGTCCGGAGGGCATCGCCGCGGATTGCAGCCGGATCATCACGGACTTCACCCGCTCGCACCCGGACCAGACCGACCGGACGCTGGCACTCATCGGCCGCGCGGGCGCCCTTTATCCGTTCTTCCGCTCATCCGCCCTGCTCCGTCATCTCGACGGCCGCACCGGCAATGTCCCCGTGGTGCTGCTGTATCCGGGTCACCGCGTCGGCCAGACCGGGCTCTCCTTCATGGGCGAGCTCAATTCGGACAACGACTATCGCCCGAGGATCTATTCGTGAAGGACACCACGCCCATCCGCGATCTGTTCGTCTCCGACGTCACCCGCGACATCCCGCCGGTCGTCTATTTCCACGAGCAGAGCCCCGAGAAACTCGCGGCGGAGGTCGGCGAATATATCGTCACGGGCGGCTGGCCCGAGGACCATCCCAATCACCGGCGCGTCCCCGACGGGATCCACGAGCAATACGTCCGACTCCTTAATGCCATTGCAGCCGAGTTGGATCGACCGGGCGGGCCGGATCTGCCGAATGCCTGGATCTCGGGCTTTTACGGATCCGGCAAATCCAGCTTCGCCAAGCTGTTGGGGCTCGCCCTCGACGGCGTTCCGCTGCCGGACGGGACGGCGCTGGCCGAAGCGTGGCTGCGCCGCGACACCTCGCCGCGTGCCACGGAGCTACGGGATGCCTGGACCGCGCTGCGCCGCAAGATCGATCCCATCGCTGTCGTCTTCGATGTCGGCAGCGTTGCCCGCGACAACGAGCAAGTCCATTCCGTCGCCGTCCGGCAGGTTCAGCGCCGGCTCGGCTATTGTCCCACCGAGCCGCTGGTGGCGGATTTCGAGCTGACCCTCGAACGCGACGGACACTGGGCACGTTTCGAGCAGGTGGCACAGGAGACACTCGGCGAGCCCTGGGAGCAGATCAAAGGGCGCGACTTCGCCGAGGAAGACTTTTCTCTGATCATGTCCAGAGTCTTCCCGGACTATTACACCGACCCGATGGCCTGGTTCACGAGCCGCGCGGGCACGCACCTGCGCAACGAGTCCCCGGAAGAAGCCGTGCGTGCCATCAGCGACATGCTGCGCTTGCGCCGACCCAACGCCACCCTCTTTCTGGTGGTGGACGAGGTGTCCCAGTACGTCCTCTCGAGCAAGGATCGCGTCGACCGCCTACGCGCCTTCGCGACCTCCCTCGGCGCCAGCCTCAAGGGTCGCGTCTGGCTCTTGGCGCTCGGTCAGCAGAAGCTCGACGAGGATGCCGACCAGTCGTTCCTGATCTGGGCGAAGGATCGCTTCCCGCCCAAGCTGCGCGTCCATCTCGCCGCGACCAATATCCGCGATGTCGTCCACAAGCGCCTGCTGCACAAAACGCCCGCTGCCGAGACCGAGTTGCGCGCACGTTTCGAGGCGCATCGCACCGACCTGAAGCTCTTCGCCTATGGCTGCGAATCCGTCACCATCGAAGACCTGATCGAGGTCTACCCGCTTCTGCCCGGACACATCGATCTGCTCCTGCAGATCACCAGCGCCATGCGCAGCCGCTCCCGCCGGGTTCAAGGCGACGACCAGGCCATCCGCGGTCTGCTCCAGATGCTCGGCGAGCTGTTTCGTGCCCAGCGTCTTGCGGATCTCCCCGTCGGTCATCTGATCAGCCTCGACCTCATCTACGAGGTCCAGCACAGCGCGCTCGACTCGGACATCCAGGCCAGCATGGCGCGCATCCTCAATCAATGCGCCGAGGACGACGGCCTCCTGATCCGCGCAGCCAAAACGGTTGCCCTGCTCGAGCTGATTCAGGACGTTCTGCCCACCGATGCCAAACTCGTCGCACAATGCCTTTACGAGCGTCTGGATCGCGGAAATCAGGTCACCGAGATCACCGAGGCTCTGGAGACACTGCGACGGCGCAATCTGCTCGGCTACTCCGAGAAGACCGGCTACAAGATCCAGTCGAGCGCCGGCGAGGAATGGGAGCGCGAGCGCGCGGACATCCCCGTCCCGCGCGAGACCATCGGGGACGGCATCAAGGAGGCGCTGGAGATCCTCCTCGGCACACCGGAGCGACCGCGTCTGCAGGGGCGCCCCTTCCCCTGGGCCGGCCTTTTCTCCGACGGCCGCTCCCACGCGGACTCGCGGTTCGGCGATCAGCGCTCGGACGCCGTGATCCAGGTCGATTTCCGCTTCCTTCCGACCGAGGAACGCGCCGAGAGCCTTTGGGTCAAGCGCAGCGCCGAGTCCACGCTGGAGAACCGGATCCTCTGGGTCTGCGGCGACACGGACGCGCTATGGAATCAGGTCCGCGAGCTGGCCCGTTCACGCGGCATGCTGAGCAAGTTCGTCCCCCGAAGGGAATCCCTGAACCCAGCCCGCAAGATCCTCCTGGAACAGGAAAAAGTCCGCGGAGAAGAGCTGGAGAAGGCTGTGCAAAACCGAGCCATGGCCACCTGGATGACCGGGCGTCTCTACTTCCGCGGCCGCTCGCTCAATCCCGGCGACCTCGGCGGCGGCTTCACCAGCGCCCTGGAGGCGGCGGGCACGCGGCTGCTCCCCGAGCTTTACCCGCACTTCGTGGTCACCGATCTGCAGCCCGGCGAGCTGCTTCATCTGCTCGAAACCGACCTCACCGGACCCTCGCCCAAGCTCATGACCGGCGAGCTCGGCATCCTGGAGCTGGACCACGGACGCTACGAGCCCACCTGTGGCGGTGCCGTGCCGAAGCGCGTGCAGGATTTCATCGAGGCGGAAGGCGGGCTCGCCGGGACCGCCCTGCTCACCCACTTCGGTCGACCGCCCTACGGCTACACCGCCAACGTGGTGAAGGCGTGTGTTGCCGGGCTGCTGCGCGGCAATAAGTTGCGCATCCAGCCCGAGGGCACCCCGGAGATCACGGCCGTGCGCGACGCCGGCGTGCGCGACCTCTTCGAGAAGGACCGCAGCTTCCGCCGCGCCAACGTCTTCCCGTCCGGAGAGGACGACATCGGCTATCCGGTACGGGCTCGCATCTGCAAATTCTTCGAGAAACACCTGGGCACGGAGGTCAACCGTTCGGACGACGCGATAGCGGACGCCGTCGCCAACCTCTTTCCCGGACAGGCCCAGCGCCTGCGCGCCGTGCTTACGCAGCTCAACCGCCTGCCGGACGGTAGAGAGCCCCCCGCGGCCCTGACACGGTTGCAGGATGCCTTGGAGCACTGCACCCGTCAGGTTCGCCAAACCCGCCCCACGGTCCAGCAGGTCAAGCGTCACATCGATGCGCTGAGCGACGGCATCGAGCTGATCAACCTCTATTCGGCCGAGCTCTCCGACGATGCGGTTTCCCGAGTCACGGGCGCCGCCCGCGTTCGCGACCACCACGCATCCCAGCTCCACGCCGTCGGCGCCCTCGACTCCGCATTGGATGCCGCTCGGGGTCGAATCGTGTCCCACCTGGCCGGCGAGCGTCCCTGGCGAGACATCGCCGTTCTGGAGCCTGACATCACAGCCGTCCGCGCCGCCTACAGCGCCGAGCGGGAACGCCGTCTTGCCTGGCAGGAGCAACAGGCCGAGCAGGCACGCGGTCGCATCCGCTCACGTGATGGGTTCGCGACCCTGACCGCCGATCAGTCCCACGCCGTCCTGCGCCCGATCGCCCTGGCGCTCACCGATAGCACGGCAGACGCCGTCGCGCCGGCCCTGCATGACTTGGAGGCACCCTTCCAGATACGCCTCGAACAGGCCGAGGACAGTGCCGACGACATCCTCGACGGTATCCTGAGTGCCGGTCGGCGCCCCCTCATCGTCAAGATGGACCTCTCGCTGCGCAACCGCGAAATCGCCACCGAGGCGGACGTCGACAGCCTGCTCGAGGAGATCCGCGAACGTCTTCTCGAGCAGCTCGATGCGGGGGTGCGGGTGCGGATTCTGTGACGAAAGAGTCGCCGCAACAATCGCAGAAGCCTGGTCCTTCTCATGGATCGTTCGCGTAACATCTCAAGCATCGACCATCGTAAGAATGTGGGCATCGCCATGCTTCATCGCCACCTCAACCATCAAGGCTTCACCCTCGCCGCCATCGACGACGTGATCTCACGCGGTCGCTGGCAGGATTGGGCTGAACTGCGTCGGGCAGTCTTGGACGACCGCACCCTGCTGGACAAGGTGGAGCGGGTTTGTCGTCCTTACGCTTCCGAACCCTACGCTCAGCGCCATCACTTCTGGATGCACTATGCCGAAGAACACCGCTCCGCTGCCTGAGTGGGAGCTCGTTTTGTCTTCCGCCGCACGGCTCCAACGCATCCTTCCGGATGCCGTACTGGTCGGCGGAACGGCCTCGGCGATCCATGCAGAACATCGTTTCTCACGGGATGCCGACCATGTACTGACCGATCTACGCCAGCGCTTCGACGAGGTGCTGGCCCAGCTTGAGTCGGTCGCTGGCTGGAAGACCGCACGTGTGCAACGCCCGGTCCAGATCCTCGGCAGCCTCGATGGCATCGAAACCGGAATTCGCCAGCTTATCCGTGACGAGCCGCTGGAGACAGAAGCCCTGGACTACCACGGCGCACGCATCACGGTTCCGACAACAGCCGAGATTTTGCGCATCAAGGGCGTGTTGATCCTCAAGCGCAACGCCACGCGGGATTATCTCGACTTCGTGGCCTTGGCCGATCACATGGGCGACGAGAAGGTTGCGCTCGCACTGCAATCATTCGATCGACTCTACCCGCAGGACAACGGGGAGTCGCCGCTACAGCAGGTACAGGTGCAGCTTGCCAACGCGCTGCCCTACGACCTGGAAGAAACCGAGCTCAGCGAGTACAAGAGCCTCGCTCCACGCTGGCATGACTGGCAGGCCGTGAAAGCGGCTTGCTCGCACCTTGCGACCGTCATCTTCGACCGGGTGTGCGATATGGAAGCGTTTCGTTCCGACAACGATGGAATCGAGCCGTGAAGATTGCAGGCACTGGTGTCGATCGATCAGTCAGTCGAGATGATCGTCCAGCCCGCCGCACGGGCAGCCCCCACGGAATCTGTGTTTTTCACCATGAAGGACATGACGATGACCGCCATTCATGCGGAGCTAAACCACGCCGACAGAAAGGTCGTTTCCGCACTGCTCCCAAGGTTCCGCGAGAATCACGCCGCTTGCCTTCTATATCCGTACGGATATAATCGGTGACGGATCCACGTAAGATCCTCTACTGGGAAGGCTCCTCGAAGAAAGACTTCAAGGAATTCCCCATTCCGGTCCAGAAGGATCTGGGCGTCGCGCTGTTCGTGGTGCAATTGGGTCGAACACCCGAATCGGCAAAGCCTTGGAAGGGCCTCGGCTCAGGGATCTATGAGCTCAGGGAGGACCACCGGGGCGACACGTTCCGCGCGGTCTATGCCGTGCAAATCAGCAATGCAGTTCATGTGCTGCATGCGTTTCAGAAGAAGTCCAAGTCCGGCATCGCCACGCCGCAGCCGGACGTGGACTTGATCGAGAAACGATTGAAGGCAGTGCTCGCCCGCTACGGGTCGAGCGGGAGATCGCGATGACAAGCCAAAGCAATCCTCAAGGCACGGAAAACGTGCTGGTTGACCTAGGGTTCGACGATGCGGAAGAGCTGTCGGCCAAGGTCGCACTCGCGGTCAAGCTGAACGAGCTGATCGATCAGCGCGGTCTCACCCAGACCGAGGCCGCCCACATCACCGGCATGACCCAACCCAAGGTGTCCCAGGTTCGTCGCTACAAGCTCCAGAATATTTCGCTGGAACGACTGATGCAGGCACTGGTGTCGCTCGATCAGCACGTCGAAATCCTTGTGCGACCTGCCGGGCAGGCAGGAGCTCGCGGCATCAATGTAGCGTCGTGATCAGTCGTTTGCCGGAACATTCTATCGTTATGCCTCCCGGCTGCGGCAGGGGCAAGAACCCAGGTACCCATTGCCGTTTTCCGATCGGTCATGTCGGCTCACATCCATCTCCCCTCTCGAGGCTGAGGTCTAGTCCGTGTCGATGACACCCGAAGCCAAGTCGGCTTTGTCCACGGCCGTCCGGAGGTTACGTGCGCGGTTGCTGGATGACCTGGCGGGGTCGACCGAGGCGGCCTATCGGTTTTCGGTTCGGGCGCGGGATGCCGGGTTTCGCGAGGCGACCCAGGCGCGGCGCGCGCGTTTGGAGGCGTGGCTCGAGGAGCAGGTGCGTGCGGAGCGCGGCAGCCGGACCGGGGCCGGCGGCGGGCGCGACCGGACCCATTTTCTGCGCGAGGCGGAGAAACGTGCCGCCTATACGCTGCTGAACCGCTTGGTGCTGCTGCGGCTCATGGAGGGGATGGGGCTGCGCAAGCTCGCGGTGCTGACCGGCGGATGGGACAGCGAGGGTTACCGGAATTTCCGCGAGATCGCGCCAGCCCTGGTGCGCGGGGACGAGAGCGAGGGTTACGCCTACCTCCTGGAGCTGGTCTTCGAGGAGTTGGCCTTGGAGCTGCCCGGTCTCTACGGCAGCAATGGCGTGGCGGATCTGATTCCCGTCGGCCCCGCAACGCTTCGCCATCTGGTGGAGTCTCTGGACGACCCGGCACTCGCCAGTTGCTGGACCGACGACATGACCCTGGGCTGGGTCTACCAGTATTGGAACGACCCGGAGCGCGAGGCACTGGATGCAAAGCTCCACGCCGGCGGAAAGATCGAGCCCCATGAGATCGCCAGCAAGACCCAGATGTTCACCGAGCGTTACATGGTGGATTGGCTGCTCCAGAACAGCCTGGGCCCGCTGTGGCTCGCCATGTGCCGCAAGCAGGGCTGGACCGCCGAGTGCGAGCAACCGCTTCCCGGCGAACCCGCCCCCGCCCCTGTCGATGGAGACGCACCCGTAGGTTGGGCTGAGGCACGAAGCCCAACATCCGCCGAGGGTGGCAGTCCTGCTGGAGACGTTCCGGAGGACGCCCCGTTGGGCTTCGTCCCTCAGCCCAACCTACCGGACGATGAATCCATTGAGATCAGCGACACCACCCCGCCGCTGACGGGCCTTCTGCGCGTGCTGGATGAGCGCCGCGCCGACTGGCGCGGCAAACGGGAGCGTGGCGAGGTCGCCCTCACGGACCTCATGCCTCTGCACTCGGACGCCGAGCGCCGCTGGGCCTATTACGTGCCCCAGCCGATCCCGGCGGATGCGATCGCCGATGCGCCGGACTCGGTGCGCGATCTGAAGCTCCTGGATCCAGCCGTCGGCTCCGGTCACTTCCTTGTGGTGGCCTTCGTTCTGCTCTTTGCGCTCTACAAGGAGGAGGCACGGCACCGGGGCGAGTCTGGCCATGCGCGCTGGTCGAACCGTGCGATCGTCGAACGCATCCTCACCCACAACCTGCATGGCATCGATCTCGACCCCCGCGCGGTGCAGATCGCCGCCGCCGCGCTCTGGCTCAAGGCCCGCCGAACCTGCCCGGAGGCCCGCCCCGCCCGGCTCAATCTGGTGGCCTCGAGCCTGCGCCTGGCCGGTCTTCCCGACACCGACCCTGCCCTCATGGCCTTGCGCCGCGAGCTAGAGCGCGAGACCGGCATCCCGGCCGCCCTCACGGACACCCTCATCCAGGCATTGGCCGGCGCCGATCACCTGGGAAGCCTGCTCAAGATCGACGCCGCCGTGGAGGAGGCCCTCGATCGCCACGAAGCGGCGCTCAATCGAGAGGCGCCGGGTCAGCTTCAGCTCGTCCTTGACGCGAACGACCCGGCCGAGACGACGACACCTGAGTCGAGACCCCGTCCCGACGCCGATATCGCTGATCGCAACCTCGACCGGACCCCCGATCGCGACAGGGCCAAAGCGGACATCCTGGAGCGGCTGGAGACCTTCCTCGCCCACCACACCAGCGGCGAGGATCTGGGCCTGCGCCTGCACGGCGAACAGCTCGCCGCCGGGGTGCGTTTTGTGCGAATGCTGCGCGAAGGCCACTATGATCTGGTGGTCGGCAACCCGCCGTACCAGAGCACATCGAAGATGGCGGACGCGGCCTATGTGAAGCGCCACTATCCGCTGGGCAAGGCAGATCTCTATGCCGCCTTCCTGATCCGCGGGCTGCAGTTGGCGCGCGAGGGTGGGACCTCGGCTTTGCTGACCATGCGCAATTGGATGTTTACCAAGCAGTATGCGGAGCTGCGCGGTTGGCTGCTGGAGCACTTTGATTTGCGGTCATTGGGCGATTTTGACCGCGGCGCCTTCGAGGAAGTCCCGGATGAGGTAGTCTCTGTTGTAGTCAGCATCTTTCGCCGGCTGCCGCCGTTGACCGAAACCAGCGTCGCTTTGCAGCCTACGCCCTTAGACGATCGATCGCGGGATGGCCAGCGGACGAGGCGAAAACGCGCGGCAGTGCTGTCGCAGGTTGGCAAATTTACCTTTCACGAAAAGCGCCTTGGCTTGATTCCGGAGGCGCCCGCTCTTTATTGGTGGGATGGTAACGACATTGCCCGATACGAGTCGCCAGATCTCGTTGGTAAGGTTTGCCCTGCCCGCTTTGGTTTAACCACCGGGGATAACGACAGATTCTGCCGATACACTTGGGAAGTCACTCAATCCCAGGTCTTCAGCAAGAGCGGCGATCATCCCTGGGTTAATCTGATTCACGGTGCGAAAGGTGATGAATGGTTTGACGCAGCCTCGGCAGTTATCAACTGGCGCATGAATGGGGCGGAAGTCAAAATAAAATCGGAATTCCAATATGGAACAGTCAGTAAACAAATTCGCAATGAGGAGTTCTATTTTTCGAAAGGGATTGCCTTCTCTGCGATTGGAAACGATTTTGTGGCCAGAGCACACCGATTTCCAAGCGTCTTCTCCAATGCGGGTCTTTCGCTTTTTCCCGACGAGATCGATCTCGCGCTTCCTGCACTAACAACCTCTTTCGCGAAGCGTATCGTTTCGGATCTTTCTCCGGGTATGCGATTCGATGTAGGAGATGTCAACCGTATCCCTTTATTCTCGGTCGTGTCGGCTAGAGATATATTTTCTCGGGTCGAAGCAACGTTTGCGGAACATGAGGCTCTTCGTGAGCCCTCCGTCGAATTCAAACACCCCGGCCCCTCCCCGTGGCACTACGCCCAATCATGGGCCCAAACCGCCGTCGACCGCCCCGAGGGCGCGGCCCTTCCTCCCTACGATCCCGAATACGACCCCGAGCCGCCCACGGATCACCTGAGCTTCGCACTCGGCGTGGCGCTCGGCCGCTTCGGCGGCGGACCTGCGCTCGGCGGCGAAGGCATCCTGGACCCCGCCACCGCAGACCTTGCCCACGCTCTCCCCGCCGGAATCCTCTTCTTGGACGGTACCCTGGACGCCAACGAGGACCAAGATAGTCTCGGCGACCCCGCCGCCGCGGTGCTGCAGACGGCTTGGTCGGAGCACGGCCCGGCCATCGATGCCCGTTCGGATCTGCGCACCTGGCTGCGGCTCAAGTGCTTCAAGGATGTCCACCGGACGATGTACGAGAACCGGCCCATCCACTGGCCCCTGTCTTCCGGGCAGCGGACCTTCGTCGCCTGGATCAACATCCACCGCTGGGACGCACGCACCTTGCGCGTCCTGCTGGCGGACCATCTCTATCCGGCCGCCAGGCGGATCGACGGCGAGCTGGCCGACTTGCGCGCCGCGCGGGAGGGCGGAAAGCGTCGCGCGGCCGAGACCGCGGAACGCCGCTTCGCCTTGGTCATGCGCTGGCGCGACGAGCTGGCCGCCTTCATTGCCGACGTGGAGCAATGCGCGGAGCGCGGTGCCCCGCCGACGGACGCACGCTGCCCGGTTCGGGAGCGCGACGCCCTCTATGCTCCCGATCTGGACGACGGCGTCATGATCAACAGTGCCGCACTCTGGCCCCTGCTGGACCCCCAGTGGAAGGACCCGAAGAAGTGGTGGAAAGAGCTGGCCACGGCATCCGGCAAGAAAGACTACGACTGGTCCCATCTCGCCATGCGTTATCTGCCGGAGCGGGTCGACGCCAAGTGCCGCCAAGACCCCTCGCTCGGCGTCGCCCACGGCTGCTTCTGGGCCTACCATCCCGCCCGCGCCTGGGCCTGGGAGCTCCGCCTGCAAGACGAGATTTCTCCCGACTTCCGCATCGAAGAGGCCCCCTACCGCGGCGACGGCGGCGACCGCGAGCACCGCGTCGCCTATCTGTCCGAGCAGTGGGAAGACGCCCTTGCAGCCATCACGAAAGAAGTCCTCCGGCGCCGCCGCAAGAAAAAAGCGCCACAACCCGAGCTGACCCTGCTGGAACCCGGGCTCTGGAACAAACACCGCTCCGCCTGCTGGCAACTTGAGCTCGACATCATCGCCAAACAATCCGCCGACTTCCACCTGCGCGCCCCCGACGAAGCCGAAACCCGCGCCGCCTTCGAGCAGGCCCACCCCGAGCTGGTCGCCGAGCGCGAGACGCTCCTGATGGAGCTGACCCCAATCGACGACCTACTCGCCGGAGAAATCGACGAGGCCGTTTGCGATGAGGCTGAAGATTTACCATGAAGGACATGAAGGTCATGAAGGGGTCCAAGCACAGCGTCCTGCACACACGGCGCGCCATGGTTCAACGTCAGGTCGCTTTCGGAAGCCTGCCGATTCCCCATGACACTCGGGCACCTCGGAAAGACACCCTCCTTCATGCCCTTCATGCCCTTCATGGTAAAAATATCCCCGATCGACCGAACCCCCTGGCCCGCGCGAATGAAGGGGAAACGACCGAGGTGAAGGCGCTCGACTCACTCGCCCCAGAGGCGGCGCTTCCGTTAGAGAAGACGCTGTCGGATGATCGACACATCACCGCAGACCGGTAGGCATCCGATGGAAGACGACGCGAACCAATCCGATCCGCAAAAAGCTGCAGACTCAAAGACGCGCAAAGTCAGTCTGAAGAATCTGTGGCTCGACCCGAACAACTACAGGTTGATCCACGAGCCGGAGTACCTGCCGGTCGCGACCGAAAGTGTCCGGGACAAGACCGTTGCGCTGCGCACCTATAGGCTATTGGCCGGGGAGCGCAATCAGAACATTCGTGATCTGATCGAGAGCTTCCGCTCCAACGGGTACCTCCCGGTCGATCAAATCCAGGTGCGTGATCTGGGGGACGGCGGATTTCTCGTCGTTGAAGGAAACCGTCGGGTCGCCGCACTCAGGCACTTGGCGCAACAGTACGATGAGAAGGGTATTGACCTCGGTCGACTTGATCCGTCGATCTTTCGGCGGGTTCCCGTCGTCTTGTATGAGGATGCGGACGAACTGCACCATCTGACGCTGATGGCCCTCAAGCACATCAGTGGAAATAAGAAGTGGGGCGAATGGAATCAAGCCAAGCTGCTTGAGGCGATGTCTCGGGACTTCCGCTGCACAGAGGACGAGATCGTTCGGCGTATCGGCATTTCCAAGGTCGAGCTCCGCAGAAGCCTGCGCGCATTGTCGCTGGTCGAGCAGTATCGCAAATCCGACTATGGCGACCAGTTCACCGAAGCAAAATTCCCCATCTTCCGTGAAGCGGTGCGCAACCAGGCCGTCAAGAGCTGGCTCGCTTGGGACGATACCTCGTACCAGGCGATGCACACGGAACATTGCGAGCTTTTTTTCTCGTGGCTGTCTCAAGAACCTGTCGAAGACGGCGAAGAGGAGGAGGCCACCGGCTTCGGCGATCGCTATCTCGAACCTGCGATCCGGAAGCGCGACGATATTGGCCTACTGGGCAGGATGCTCCCTGACGATCGAGCAATCGAGCGCCTGAAAAAAACACGTGACCTGGATGCCGCCTATCGCGCCAGCGATCTCGTCCTTCAGGAAAGACAGGAAACAGCCGTTCAATCCGTTGCAAGCGACATCGCAACATTGAGCCAATTCGCCGTGCGCGCCGAGCATCTCGCCGACCTTGAGCAGGCACTCGGAAGGCTTCAAGGCATTGTGGACAGAAGCAAAGCCAGCGGCATCGGTGGGGTCGAGAATCGACAGGTCATCCATGACCGGATCGACCGGCATTTTACGTCGATTGACGTCTCTGCGTATCGCAAGCTCACTCATCTGCGTATCGGGAAACTGTCGCGTATCAACCTTTTCGCTGGAGCGAACAACAGCGGCAAAACCACCCTATTGGAAGCGATTTATTTGCTGACGCGACAGAACGATTTCGATGGATTGATTGAAGTCATCAGGCGCCGCGGCAAGGTACCCAAGGACCAGATAGACCCCGAGTGGCTACTTGAGCAGATGGTGGGCGACATCCGGGTGACCGGTTCATTCGACGGGCAGCAAACCAGTGTCTCGGCACGCATCTACGACGAGGAGGATACAACGCTGGACCGATCCCGGTACCTGCAGTCCGTGGAGCTCGCCGCCGAATACGGTGGCTTTGCGCAAGAATCGCTGACCCGAATCTTCAAAGGTCGCGATCGGGAAACCCAGGCGGATGCCATCCGTTGGCTGTGCCCGGCAGTGTACAGCAGCCCGTTCTTCCTCAATGAACCGCACCGCTACACCGGCTTTTATCACAAGAGCGTCCAGTCCAAGTCGTTGCCGAGGATTTTCGAGTTCATTCGGGCCCAGGTTTTACCTACCCTCAACGATATCCGTCTGGTGGACGAACGGCAACGATTTCTTGTCGACGACAGTGAATTCGAGTTTCCGTTGGATTTGATGAGCTACGGCGAGGGCCTTCAGCGGATCTTCTTCATCTCGCTGATTTTTGCCTCGGCAGCCAATGGCGTCGTCCTGATCGACGAATTCGAGAACGCCATCCACACCGAATTGATAGGGCGATTCTCAGGCTTCATACACACACTTGCTGAGACCTTCAACGTCCAGGTTTTCCTAACAAGCCATAGTAAGGAATGTATCGACGCCTTTGCCGGCAATGTCGAGCATCCAGACGACTTTTCCTTTCACGCGCTGGTGCAGACCCCGCAGGGGATCGTCTCGCGCGAGTTCGAGGGCAGGGAGTTCGAGCATCTGCTGGAGATCGGCAACATCGACCTGCGGAGGGCGCGATGACACAGGAGGTCACCGCGCTCCTGACGTTCTGCGAGGGCACGCACGACCTCGCCTTCGTGCGCCGAGTCCTGCGATACCGGCTTGGCTTCGAGAAGATTGATTGGCGCTTCAGTGAGTTTCCAGCCCCGGTCAACAGCCTCTTCCGACAGAACGTTGAACGCCATGCGGCACAGGATCTAAGCCTGGACATGGCGCACAAGTTTTATCTTCCGGATCATGTTCTGCGCCGCGACGCCTGCATTGCAATGCTCTTCAATTCCGGAGGAAAGGATAAAACGATCCAAATCAAAAACTTCCTGGCCGACTACCTCCAATTGCTGCCACTCTCACGGACGTTTCCACAGGGCGCGAACGCCTTGATTGCCAGATCCTTCGTCTTGTTCCTGAACGACGCGGATAGCCGTGGTGCTTTGGCTGTTAGGGCGAAGATCAAACAGGACTTTTCAACCGTCGATGGACGACCTTGGCTCACCGAAGACTGGTCAGTCGACCCCGCGGATCCGGCGGGCGCGGTCGCGGCCGATATCGGCGCTTATGTTTGGGGCGACGAGAACGGGGTCGGAACCTTGGAAGACTTGCTGATCCCAATTCATCGTGCAACCGATTGCGGCCGAGTCGACGCGGCAGAGCAGTGTATCGATGGCCTTTTCAAGTGGGATGTCGATCATGACAAGCCGGAGCGACGGATTGCCGAGCGGGCGCGCCGGTACAAGGCGGTGATCGCCCTGCTGGGCCAGAAGAAAAAACCAGGCATGTCACAGAGCGTGATGATTGGTCAGACGAAGATCATGAGCGATGCCCATTTCAACTCGGACCATCGCGTCTCGTCCTTTGCAGCCTTCTTGGCGCGCTTCCTCGGGGTGGCGAACGACGGCACCATCACCGACCCCTGGATTAAGCCTACAGACGACTGAAAGGTGGCACCATGAAGGACATGAAGGTCATGAAGGGGGGAAGGCAATGCCTCTCGAACCCACGGCGCACTGTGGTTCAACGTCGAGTCGCTTTCGGAAGCCTGCCGATTCCCCATGACACCCGGGCGCCTCGGAACAACACCCTTCATGTCCTTCATGCCCTTCATGGTTCGCTTTAAGCAGGCGTCGGCATGACCAAAACAGAGATGCTCGAATTGATCAAGAACGGCGAGAGTTCCGGCGCAGAGCTGAAGCGCGACGACGTGCGCCCGGAGCAGCACGCGGAGCTGCTGCCGGTGTCCGGCACCGGGCTTCAAGACCTCGACCTGGAGCGACTGCACGATTACCTGGCCAGTGTGCTCAATGACCCGGAGGTGCCGGCCGATCCGGCCACCTGGACGAAACGCCTCGTGGGATTGGGGTTCATGACGGAGCGACCGGGCGGCGAGCCGGTGTGCACCATCGCCGGCACCCTGCTCTTCGGGCGTCGGCCGCGCTGGGCGCTCCGTCAGGCCGGGGTGCGCTGGATGGCCTTTCCCGGAGACACGATGGACTATGCCGCAAGCGACGATCACATCCTGGACGAGCCCCTGGTGGGACTCTGGCGTACGCGCGACGGCAGTCGCGTCCTGGAGCGCGGGGGACTCATGGAGTCACTCATCGAGCGGATGCGGCCCTTCGTGTCGGCGGAATCCGCGGAGCTCGCGGACGGGGTGCGCCGCGAGCGACGCTGGCACTATCCACCGGCGGCACTACGCGAAGCACTGGTGAACGCCCTCGCCCATCGCGACTGGACGCGCGTCGAAGATGTCGAGGTCGTGGCCTATGCGAATCGACTGGAGGTCCGCAGCCCTGGCGCCCTGCAGAACTCCATGACCGTGGAGAAGATGCTGGCCGGACAGCGCTCGCCCCGCAACCCACTACTCGTCGACGTGCTGCGCGACTACGGCTACGTGGACGCGCGCGGCATGGGAGTCCGGAGCAAGATCGTCCCCCTCCTGCGGCAACACAACGGCGTGGATCCGGAGTTCGAGGCGACCGAGGACTATCTAATGGTGCGGTTTTGGCGGGATGCTGCGGCCCGGGAACGGGCCTTGGCCAAGACGACGGGCCAAACAGGATGACCGCCCACGGGATCCACCCCGATTCGTCTCTCGGACTCGGACCCGTGTCCCGGACCTTGGAGGCGGAGCTACGCTCCTGTGTTCGCAAGCACGGCATCCTTGTTTGGCTGGATCTGGACGACCATTACGGGAGCTTCGTGGATCAGCTCGTCGAAATGCGTGCAGATGGCGAAATGCCGTATGCGGTCCATGGCTACCGCGGCAGTTTCTTGGAGCTCCTGCTCGCGCTGGAACCCGACACCAGCGCAGGCGACGGGGCGCCCCTCCTGGTCCATTTGCCCGGATTCACCGAGGACTCCGTCCGCGCCACGCCGCTGTTGGAGCTCTACCGCGCCGGGAAACGCTTCCGCAAAGCCTTGGGCACCCTGGTTGGCGAGGCGGCAACGGGTCTGGTTGCGCCCGAACGGGTCGCGGCCTTCATCGGCTCCGACGGACTGACGCTCGCCGGGGCGGACGCCTGGCTCGCCGCAAACCTGCAGGCGCATTCCGGCGCCCTCGCCGATACCCTCCGTGCCCTGCCGCTCAGCGCCCTCATGGATGACCTCTTTGCCGTCGAAGGGATCTCCGACCGGCTCAATGATCCGAACAATCAAGCCGCTTTTTGGGACCATCTGCAGGCGACAACCGGGATGACCGATGAGTGGCGACTGGCATTCTCCCCGGCCGCGGGGGCCAAGCGAAGCGACGTGGCCATCATGATCGCCGGCTGGGCGCTTTGCGTGGAATATGTCCACGATCTCACGCGCCCGCCCCTGGACGCAGGCCTGATGCCCGCGACGCGCCTTCCCGATCGGCTGGTGGAGACCTGTCGTCAATTGTGTGTGCATCTGCGGTCACGGCACCCGGTCTTCTACGAGGGCGTGTCGGAAGACACGGCGGGCTGGCTGGCGGAGGAGGCCGAGCAGGCCCGCGCGGAGGATCTGGGCCGCACCGATACCTTTCGGTTTGAAGAGGAGCGCATTCTGACCGCGGCACTCGACGGCCTCGCGGATGGGCGGTGGGAGCAGGTGCTCGCCTGGAGCACGCCCAGGGCAGACGGCGACAGCTTCTGGCTCCAGCGCGAACCCGCGCGTATCGCTGCCTGGAAATTAGTGGACGCAGCGGCCCGACTCGGAGAGGCCATCGCATCCGCCGGGGTGTCTTTGGGGCCCGTCGATGCCTTGGCGTCGGCCGTGGAGCGCTATCGCACCCTGGGTTTTCGCGTCGATCAGGCGCACCGACACCTGGAGCAGCGCCGCATGGCCCTGCTCTATCCGCAGATCCCCGAGTTCGGGATCATCCGAGCGCGCCTGGAGTCGGTCGTTGGCCTCTGGCACCGCTGGGCGGCTACCTGGGCAAGGGACTTCAATGCCCTCTGCACCAGGTATGGCTTTCTCCCGGAGCCGCGGCTGCAGCAGCGCACCCTGTTCCGCGAGGTGGTGGAGCCCCTCGTAAGCAGCACCGGAACGACCGCCCTCTTTCTGATCGACGCCCTGCGCTACGAGATGGGCGAGGAGCTGTTTCGCCTCATGCGTGAAACACCGGCCACGCGCTGCCAACTCCAGGCGCGGCTCGCGGAGCTTCCGACAACGACGGCGGTCGGCATGAATGCCCTGGCACCCGTCGCGAACCAGTCGAGACTCGTGCCGGCCATCGTCGGCGGCGAGGTGGTCGGATTCGTGGCGGGCGAGCTGACGGTGTCCGGACCCGAAGAGCGCAAACGGGCCATGCAGAGTCGCGTCGGGGGGGCGACTGCGTCCTGGTTGACCCTGGACGAGGTCCTGACCCGCAGCGAGGCAAGCCTCAAGCAAGCGATTGCGCGTGCCCGTCTAGTGATGGTGTCGAGTCTGGAAATCGACGAGGCGGGAGAGAACGGTGTTGGCCCGGCCTTTTTCGACCAGGCGATCCAGCGTCTGCGCGCCGCCTGGCGTCTGCTGCGCGATGCCGGGGTGCGCCGTTTCGTCGTCACCGCGGATCATGGCTTTCTGCTGCTGGATGCGACGACCACTTCGGTTCAGGGCCACGGCCGCAAGATCGATCCGAAGCGTCGGCATGTCCTTTCCGCCCACGCGGCCAACAACAGCGACGAGGTCCGGGTGGCCTTGGCCGACCTCGGGTACGAGGGATGCGATTTGCACCTGATGATGCCCGAGACCACCGCCTTGTTCGACCGGGGGCGCCGCGGGCGGGGCTTCGTGCACGGCGGCAACAGCCTGCAGGAGCGTGTGATCCCGGTACTCACCCTGGAGCACCGCGCTCCCGCGGGTGTCGATACCATGGAATAC
>NZ_LN848257.1:1209936-1216512 GCF_001499735.1 Thiocapsa sp. KS1
ATCGGGATCGAGGTCGCACCGCTGGCCCAGGATGCCTTGGACTTCGGCGCAGCACCGCAGATCGAGCTGGCCCTGCGGGTCGCGGACGCCGTCGGTGTTCAGGTGGACCTGTGTCAGGTGCGCGGAGCCGGACGCTTGTCGGGGGGCTCGCTGTTGGCGCCCGTGGGGCAGACATGCGAGCTGTTCTTTCGGCTCACGGGAGCCGAGGATAGGCGAGTGCTGATCGAGCTGCACCACCCTACCGCTCAGGCCAGGGTGATCCCCTGTACGATCGAGGGGCGCTTTGCGGTCAGCCCGAGCCGAACGTCAACCGGCGCGGACGCAGGCGCGACACCCGTCGCTGCGGCGAGCTGGCTCGACGGCTTCGAGGACATGGAGCGCAAGGTTTTTGCCCACCTCGAGGCGCATGGCGTGGTCACAGAATCGGAGGCCGTGATGCTGTTGGGGAGTCAGCGTGCGCTCCGGCGCTTTTCGCTCCGGTTCGAGGAGCTTGCCCGGGATGCGCCTTTCGAGGTGGGCATCGAGGTTGTTGCCGGCGTGAAGCGGTATGTCAGAGAAGGAGGCAAGCCATGACCACCTTGACCCGCCGTGACCTGGAACATCTGTTCGAGGCGCTGCGCAAGGGACTGGTACCGGAACGGGGTCTCGACGCCTTCGCCGTCGGCATCGAGAAGCAACGCGGCGAGATGGCGCGGCAGCTCGACCTGATCCAGCACGGTGAGGGCACCGTCAAATTCCTGCGCGGGGGCTACGGCTGCGGCAAGACCTTCATGGCGCGCCTGACCCTGCTTGATGCGTGGTCCAAGGGCTACGCGACCAGCTTCGTGGTGGTCTCGGACAACGACCTGCGTTTCCAGCGCTTCGACGACGTCTATCGCAAGGTCGTGACCGAGCTGGGCACCAGCCGATGCCCGCGCGGCGCCTTGGGTGACATCCTGGACCGTTGGATCGCGCGAGTCGAGGAGGCATTGACGGACGCCGGCGAGCCCGAGGATGGCCCGGATTTCGACGCCAAGGTCCGAGCCCGCCTGGACGAGGATCTGGCCGCCATGACCGGCGGGCAAGCCCCGCAGGACTTCGTGCGCGTCATCCAGACAATCTTCGACCTCAAGCAGCGGGGCGAGCTTGCGGAGGCCGGCGCGCTGATCTCCTGGCTCTCCGGAAGCGGCAACGTCGGGGCGTCGGCCAAAAAGGCGGCAGGCATCAAAGGAGACATCGAGAGCCGCGCGGCACTGGACTATCTGCGCGGGGTGCTCGAGATCGTCAAGGCGGCGGGCTTCAAGGGACTGGTCATCGTGATCGACGAGGCCGAGACGATCCTGCGCATGCGCAAGGATTCACGCCATAAGTCGCTCAACGGGATTCGGCAGATCGCCGATGCGGCCGGATCCTATCCGGGTCTCTTGTGGGTGTTCACGGGTACGGCGGAGTTCTTCGACTCACGCCAAGGGGTAGCGGGTCTGACGCCGCTGCACGAACGGATCCGCTTCCTCAAGCAAGGGCGCTTCGCCAGTCTGCGGCAGGCCCAACTGGAGCTGACTCCCTTTGATTCTGAGCGTCTGTCGGCAGTCGCCATGCGTCTGCGTGCGCTCTATCCGGCTAGGGATCCGGGGCGCATCGAGCAGCACGTCAGCGACGCCTTCATCGCCCGCCTGGTCGCAGATGTGACCAAGGGCTTCAAGGGAGACGTCGGCGTGGTGCCGCGCCAGTTCCTGAGGGAGTTCGTCACCCAGATGGATCTGGTGGAGGAGAACCCGGACTACGACCCGTCCGCCGAATACGGCTTTTCCCCCTCGGAATTGAGCGACGAGGAGCGTCACCTCCTGAGCGGCACCGGCCGCGAGATCCCCGACGCCGACGGCGACGGCGATCTGGTGCCCAACCAGGACACCTGGTGAGCCTCTTCGCGCGCTTCCCTCCGCGCTTGCAGGACGCGATCGTCGCGCGCTTGGGCTGGACCGCGTTGCGGCCGGTTCAGGAGCTGGCCGGGACAGCGCTCTTGGACGGGGCGAATGCCGTCATCCTCGCCCCGACCGCGGGAGGCAAGACCGAAGCGGCCCTGTTTCCCGTCCTGGCCGGGCTGATCGACGAGCCCGCACAGGGCGTCGCCGCCCTGTATGTCGCCCCGATCAAGGCGTTGCTGAACAACCAATCCCGGCGGCTCGATCTCTACACCGAGATGGTCGGCCTGCGGCGCTTCGTGTGGCACGGCGACACCCCGAGCCACGCACGCCGCGGTTTTCTCGCCGAGCCGTGCGAGCTGCTCATGACCACCCCGGAATCACTGGAGGTGATGCTCATGTCGCCGCGCGTGGATGCGGCGGCGCTCTTCGCGGATCTGCGCGTCCTCGTCGTCGACGAGATTCACGCGCTGGCGGGTACGGACCGTGGGGCGCATCTGATGAGCGTCGTCGAGCGTTTGGCTCGCCTCTCTCGCCATGACCTGCAGCGCATCGGACTCAGCGCCACCGTCGGCAATCCCGAATGCATTCTTCAGTGGATCACCGGGACGTCCTGTCGGTCAGGGCAGGTCATCGCCCCACCTGCCGACCCGGCGCCGCGCCGGCTCCACATCGTCTACCGCCCCGATCTGCCGGCACTGTCGGCCGGCGCCGCAAGGCTCGCGCAGGGTGCGAAAAGTCTCTTCTTCTGCGAGACGCGCGCCTTGGCCGAGTCGGTTGCCGAGCAGATGCGTCGCTTGGGCACAGCCGTGCTGGTGCACCACAGCGCCATCTCCAAGGAGGAGCGCGACTTGGCGGAGGCGCGCTTCCAGAGCGGGTCGGACGCCTGCATCGTCTGCACCTCGACGCTTGAGCTGGGGATCGACGTCGGTGATCTGGACCTGGTGCTCCAAGCCGATGCGCCGGCGACGGTCGGCTCGTTTCTTCAGCGGATGGGACGCACGGGCCGGCGTGCCGGGCAGACGGCCAACACGACCTTTCTGTGCGGCAGCACCGACGCCGTTGTCCAAGCCATCGCGCTGGTGGAGCTGGCCAAGGCGGGCTGGGTGGAATCCATCAGGGTCAACGACCGCTGTTGGCCGGTCCTGATCCATCAACTGATCGCCATGTCTCTCGCGCACGATGGAATCGGCATCGACGATGCTTGGTCGCACCTCTCGGGCATTCCGGATTTCCGCGGCATCGCGAAAGAGGAATTTTATCGGCTGGTGGACTGGATGCGCGGGGAGCAGTCGATGTTGTTGCTTGGCGGCCGGCTGGTCATCGGTCCCAAGATCGAGCGGAGCTTTGGCCGACGCAACTTCATGGACCTCTACTCCGTCTTCTCGAGTCCGCAGAGCTACGCGGTTCAGACCACGCACGGGCAACCCCTCGGGTCACTCAACCAGGACTTCGTGGATCGGCTGGTGGACGAGGTGAGCTGCTTCCTGTTGAGCGGACGGGCCTGGGCGGTCGTGAGGGTCCAGCACGCCGATCGACAGGTGATCGTCGAAGCCGCACCTCGGGGCAGGCAGCCCACCTGGGGCGGATTCCTGCCCCAGTTCCTGAGTAACAGCCTTTGCCAGCGAATCTTGGCCGTTCTCACCAGCACCGAGGAGTATCCGTACCTGTCTCAACCGGCCCGCGATGCACTGGCGCTCAAACGCGACGAGGTCGGTGACATCCTGGAGCCCGTTATCGGCGGTGTCGAGCTGGACGACGGAGAGATCCGCTGGTGGACCTACGCCGGCGGTACGATCAACTCCACCGTGCGGCACGCCATCTCAGCGATCGAACCGGATTGGAAAATCACCGCGGACAATCTTCTGGTACGCCTTCGCGGCGAGGGTGTCGACGGCCGACATTTCAGCGACGCACTGGGGCGACTCGGCAGTCTCGGGTTCTGGGACGATACCGAGCTTTGGCAGGACATCAGCCGAAACCTTCCGGGCTATCGCCTGAGTAAGTTCCAGCCCCTGATGCCGTCTTGGGTGGAGCGCGAGACCCTTGAGCGCTATCTGCTCGACCTGGAGGGAACGCGGAATTGGCTCGCCCGGACGGCGCCATCCTGACACCGAAAGGCCCCGACACAGGCTATGGTGTGGCACTTGGCCGATTCAGGATAGTGGTCACCGCAACAGCTGACCACTATCTTCTCGCTGATCGCTTTGGGCACCATTTGGGCACCGTTTGGGCACACAAACAAAAGCCGGCGCGAGGCCGGCTTCTAAGGTCTTGAGAAATTTGGAGCGGGAAACGAGATTCGAACTCGCGACCCCAACCTTGGCAAGGTTGTGCTCTACCACTGAGCTATTCCCGCTTTGGAGCCGTGCATTTTAAGGCCTTTCTCGATTCTGTCAACCCCTCGATGACATCATTGCATCGACACCCCTGCCGTATGGCCTGGTGTCGGTTGTCGTGCTAACCTGAAATTCCGATATTCAGAAATGCAGAGAATCCGATGCGTGAAATTCTGACAGTTTCGAGTCGCGGCCAAATCACCCTGCCCGCCGGGATGCGCAAACATCTCGGTATCACGCCGGGCGGAGCCGTGATCATCGAGGAGTGCGAGGGCGAATTGAGGCTGAAACCGGCTGCGGTTCTGGAGCTCGAGCACTACAGCGATGCGCAGATCGCCAAGTGGGATCGCGTCGATATGCTTTCGACCGACGAGCGCAGGCGCATCCTCGAGCGCCTGCAAAAGGACTGATGCGCCTGTTCCTGGACGCCAATGTCTTGTTCACGGCGGCGCACAATCCAACGGGCAAGGCCGCCTTCGTCATCGAGCTGGGTCAAGCGGGTTTGCTGCAACTCGCAACGAGTGCCTATGCCCTGGAAGAGGCACGCCGGAACCTCGCACGCAAATACCCTGAGTGCTTGGCTGAGTTTGAAACGCAGCTTACCGAGATACACATCCTTGTCGATTCCGACCATGGTATCTGCCCGGATGGGCTGGTGGAGAAAGACTGCCCGATCTATCGCGCTGCCCACGCCTGCATGGCCGATGTCCTCTTGACGGGCGATGTCCGGGATTTTGGGTTTCTGATGAATGCGCCGGACAAGACCGAGGGACTGCTCATTCAGACGGTTGCTGATTTCCTCGACAGCCTCTGAGTCACGTCAAGGTCCGCGCAGCGAACCCGTCCGGTCGGGTTGGCTGCGAGAACTGCAACCGACCCACATCACGACCCGCAGGATCCGCCGTGCGGGCCGCACCCACTCGAAGGACTCAACCACGCCCCTCGACATCGACCCGGCCGGACAGACTCGGCCATGCCGCGCGCAGGTAAAGCAGCATCGACCAGAGCGTCAGGACGGCCGCGAGGTGGAGAAGAACCAGCCCCAGGCCGTAAACCCAGGGTCCAAAGACGGTATCGTGGAGAATGAGGAGCACGATCGAGATCATCTGTGCCGTCGTCTTGATCTTACCGGTCATCGAAACGGCGACCTTGGCGCGCGCGCCGATCTCGGCCATCCACTCGCGCAGCGCCGAGACCGTGATCTCGCGCCCGATGATGACCATCGCCGGGAGCGCCAGGAGGGTGCGGGGGTCGTACTGAACGAGCAGGACGAGCGCGACCGCGACCATCAGCTTGTCGGCGACCGGATCGAGGAAGGCGCCGAGCGGCGAGGTCTGCTCCCAGAGACGCGCGAGATAGCCGTCGAGCCAATCCGTCAGGGCGGCCGCGCCGAAGACCGCAGCGGCGACGTAGGGCGCCCAAGGTGCGTCCAGATAGAAGACGACGACGAACACCGGAATCAAGACAATCCGAAGCATCGTCAGAAGGTTGGGGATATTCCACATACGTCAGGGCCCAGTGGCCTCCTCGTGAAAGGCATCGTAGATCTGTTGGGCCAACTGCCGGCCGATGCCGTCGACGCAGGCAATGTCCTCGACCCCTGCGCGGGCCAGACCGCGGATGCCGCCGAACTGCTTCAAAAGACGTTGGCGGCGCCGCGGTCCGATCCCGGCGAGCCCTTCCAGCGCGGAGGTGGTGCGTGCCTTGGCACGGCGCTGGCGATGACCGGTGATCGCGAACCGATGGGCCTCGTCGCGGATCTGCTCGATCAGATGCATGGCGGGGGAATCGCTCGCCAGTATAAGCGGCGACTCGACGTCCAACAACCAAAGCAGCTCGGTGCCCGGGCGACGATCAGGCCCCTTCGAAATCCCCACCACCTGTAGGCCGGCGAGACCGAGCTCCTGGAGCGCATCGCCGACCGCGCGGATCTGTCCGCGCCCACCGTCGATGAAGAGGATGTCCGGGATCGGATACTCGCCCTGCTTCACCCGGGTATAGCGCCGGGTCAGGGCCTGATGCAGGGCCGCGTAGTCGTCGCCGGGGGTGATGCCTTCGATGTTGAAGCGGCGGTAATCCGACTTGCGCGGCCCCTCGCCGTCGAAGACCACGCAGGAGGCGACGGTGCGCTCGCCTTGGGTGTGACTGATGTCGAAGCACTCCATGCGCTGGGGCCGCTCGGGGAGATCCAGCGCATCGCGCAGTGCTTCGATGCGGCGGCCGTACCCGGCCTGGCTGCCGAGCCTGGACTTGAGCGCGACCTCGGCATTGCCGCGGGCCATCTCGAGCCAGCGCGCGCGCTCGGCGCGCACCCGCCATTTGATGTGCACGCGCCG
>NZ_LN848257.1:1216612-1267318 GCF_001499735.1 Thiocapsa sp. KS1
TGGGCCAGGAACCCGGCCAGGAGGGTCGCGTCGTCCGTGTCGTCGGGGGTCTTCGGAAAGAATGCCTTGTTGCCGAGGTTGCGCCCGGCGCGGATGAAGAAGACCTGCACGCAGCTCGTCCCGCCCTCCTGCGCGCAGGCGATGATGTCGAGGTCGCCGCCCTCCCCGCTCACGTACTGGCGCTGCTGAATCCGGCTCAGGGTCGCGATCTGGTCGCGCAGGACGGCGGCCCGCTCGAATTCGAGTGCGGCGGCGGCCTGCTCCATGCCGCGACCCAGATCCGCGATGACCTCTTCGGCACGCCCGTCGAGGAACTGGATCGTGTGGGCGACGTCCTCGGCGTACGCTTCCGGGCTGACGAGTCCGACACAAGGCCCGCTGCAGCGCTTGATCTGATATTGCAGACAGGGTCGCGAGCGGTTGCTGAAGAAGCTGTCTTCGCACTGGCGCACCGGGAACAGCTTCTGAAGCAGCTGGAGGGTCTCGCGCACCGCCCAGGCGCTCGGATAGGGGCCGAAGAGGCGCCCTTTGGATTTGCGCGGACCCCGATAGAAGGCGAGCCTCGGGAACGCGTCCTGCGTGCTGAGATAGATGAAGGGATAGCTCTTGTCGTCGCGCAGCAGAACGTTGAAACGCGGGCGCAGCGACTTGATGAGGTTGCTCTCGAGCAGCAGCGCCTCGCCCTCGGTGCGGGTCACCGTCACCTCGATGTCGGCGATCTGGCTCACCATCACCTGAAGGCGACGGGTCAGGGCCCGGCTGAAATAGCTCGACACCCGGCGTTTGAGGTTCTTGGCTTTGCCGACATAGAGCACCGTGGCGTCGGCATCCAGCATCCTGTAGACGCCGGGGCTTTGGGGAATGCGTGCGAGGAGGGCTCGCGCGGGGGCATCGAGCCCGAGCTGACCGCCCTCGTTATCCGGATCTGCAGTGCTGTCGTTCATACGGGGATTAGAGCGCATTCGACCGATGCCGATCCAGATCAAACCTCGAGCACAACGAGGCGCCGTCATCCCGAACCGGTCATTCGCCTCGCGCCGGACCGCCAATCCACTTGACCCACGTCAAGGCCGCACCCTCAAGCCATCGCTAGGGTAAGCCGCTGCGACAGCGCACGCCGACCCCGCGAAGTCCGGCCACATTCGCGCAAGACGACCCGTGTGATTCGGGTCGATTGTATCCGATGCGAGCTCCCGACATTCGGGAGCCGCCCCGCCAGTGCTTGCCCCCCATCACCGAAAGGATGACCACCTAGATGCGCGTCGACCCGCTCACCAAGACCAAGAGACCGATCAGCGTCCTCGCGCTCGGCTTCCGGCCTTTCTTCCTGGCCGCGGGGATCGCCGCCATCCTGTCGGTTGTGGTCTGGCTCGCGATGCTGACGGGGCATGTCCCGCAGCCCGGCTATCTCGCCGGGCCGGCTTGGCACGCTCACGAGATGCTGTTCGGTTATCTGGCGGCCGTCATCGCGGGCTTCCTGCTGACCGCCGTGCGCAACTGGAGCGGCATGGACACTCCGACCGGTCCGGCACTCGCGGGATTGGTCGCGCTCTGGCTTGCCGCGCGCCTGATGCCCTGGCTCGGGCTTCCGCCGCTGCTGGTCGCCCTGACCGATGTCGCCTTCTTTCCGGTTCTGGCGTTCGCACTGCGACGGCCGCTTTGGTTCGGCCCCAACCCGGTAAACCGTGTCTTCCTGCTGCTGTTCGCCGGCATGACACTCGCGAGTGCGCTGGTCCATCTGGATGTGCTCGGCGTCCTGCCGGGCGGCGCGGCGCGGGGTCATCGTCTGATGCTGGATCTGGTCATCGTGACGATGCTCCTGGTCTCGGGTCGGGTCATGCCCTTCTTCATCGAGCGCGGGATCGCCGGCGCCAAGCCGCGAAGCTTTCAGCTCGTCGAGCGCTTGACCTTCCTCCTCGCAGGAGCACTCCTGCTCGCGGATCTCGTCCAGCCCTACGGGTCCGTGGCTGGCGCCTGCGCGATCGCGTTGGGTCTGGTGCTTGTGGTACGGATCGGCGGCTGGCACGATCGACGTCTCTGGACGACACCCATGTTGACGGTGCTCTATGTCGGCCTGCTTTGGCTTGCGCTTGGCCTGATCCTGGACGGCCTACCCGCCTTTACCGATCTGCCCGCGCGCGGCGCGCTGCACACCCTGACCATCGGGGCGATCGGCGTGGTGACGCTGGGGATGATGTCGCGGGTCGCGGTCGGCCACACGGGTCGCGCGATGCAGGCCGCTCGCCTGACCATCGTCGCCTTCGTCCTGATCAACTTCGCCGCCGGCCTGCGCGGTCTCGCTCCGCTGATCTACCCGGCCGGTTACCACGCCTGGCTGATGAGCGCGGGGCTCTGTTGGATCCTCGCCTTCGGGCTCTTTCTCTGGGTTCATGCACCCATGCTGGTCGCGCCGCGACCGGACGGGCGACCCGGCTGACAGGTTATCGGGGGGCTATCACCTGCGCTTCTTCTCCGACTGCGCCCGAGCCTTCAGCTTCGGCGCCGGACGGAGCTTGTCGAGGATGTGCCCGAGACTCAGGATCGGATGGGGCCAGAGCATACGGGGGCCGGCATAACGCATCACATCGCGCACCCGCTCGCGCATCAGGGCGCTGTAGCAGTGCACCTCGCAGAGATTGCAGGCCGGCTTTTCTTCCTCAAAAGGACAGGTGTCGAGACGCCGATGCGCATAATCGAGCAAGGATACGCACTCGGTGCAGAGTCCCTTGTGGTCGGTGTGATGGTCTCGGCAGTAGATGGCCATCATGGCCGTGATGGTCTTCTTCTCGCGCGTAATGCGTCGGCCGAACGGCATTGGTCGTCCTCGGAAGCGGATACGGATTCGGGGCTGATCCTCGACAATCAATCGTCGAGGATCGAGATGTAGGCGAAGATGTCGTTCAGCTCCTCGGCGGTGAAGGCCGCAAGCAGCTCCTCGGCATCCGGGTCGGACGGGTCATGCACACGCCGCTTGTCGATGTATTTGTCGACCTGCCGTTGCAGGTAGCCGGTGTACTGGCCGGCCAACATGGGCACCGCATCGCGCTCGCGGCCCCTGGCGTCGCGACCGTGGCAGGAGGCGCACTCCTTTGCGTAGAGGCGCTCGCCCGCAACCGGATCGCCGTCCGCGCGCGGGATCTGAACCACGCGCTTGGTGGCCATCAGCCGCTCGTAGGCGTTGAAATCCGCGGCCGTATCGTCGACCGGCGGGAGTTGGCTCAGCAGCTCGATCGCCGCGAGAAAGGCCGAGATATCGCGAACATCCGAATCCGGCATCTGCCGATGTTCCGTGTGCTCGACCATGGCGAGGTTTTCTCGATCGCGACTTCGGAACAGCTTGAGCTGGCGTGCGATGAAGGCGGCCGGCAGACCGGCCAGTCTGGGATATTCGCCGTCCTTCCCGCCTTGGCCGTATTCGCCGTGGCAGCCGGCGCAAACCTCGTTGATGTCGACCGCGTTGTCCAGATCCGCGTCCGCAAAGCGATCCTCGCCCTCTTCGGCAAGAGCAAGCGACGCGCAGACGAGGCACGCGACGACGAGCCCGAAACCTCCGGCAATACGCAACCCGACTCGGCTCATATCCAGTTCTCCGGATAGCGTCTGGTTGCCGGGATATTGTTGACGATCAGGGCGACGCCCAACAGGATCAGCGGCCCGAGCGTCGCCGGAATCAGCACGTAGTAATATCCCATCGCATGAATCTCCTCCGAGCCGATGACCGCGATCAACGCGGTTGCCCCGCCCGGCGGGTGCAGGGTTCGGCTCAGATGCATGAGCGCAATCGCGGTGGCCACCGCCACCGCCTGTGCAAGCCAGGGATCCGCGGACAGCAGCTTCCAGCTGGTCACGCCGACCAGCGCCGAGATGACGTGACCGCCGAGCAGATTACGCGGTTGGGCCAATGGACTGCGCACAGCCCCGTAAAGCAGGACCGCGGACGCACCGAGCGAGCCGATGGTGAGCGCGAGGTCGGTCTCCGAGAAGAACGCCTGATTGATCACGCCCACCAGGCCGATCCCGAGAAAGGCGCCCATCCACGACCAGAAGACCTCCTGATTGCTGACTCGCGGCGGACTTCCGCGGGTGGTCCCGCGCATCTTTCGGACGTAGGCCTTCAGGCTCAAAGCATGCCTCCAATCGGCTTGCGTACCGGGGATTTCGATACGACTGCGGGGCGGCTCGGGCGCGTCCGACCCGAGCCACAACCACGTGGAATCCTTGATCCGGATTTGAATCTCGCGACGCGACAAGGGCCTTGACCCACATCAAGCCTACCCCTCGAAACCACGACCGGTTCATCTCGGAACCGAGAGCCCTTTCAAACCGACCGAGATCCGACGCGGGGTTCGCGAGCCGGGTCCGAGCCGGCGCGAAGACTCGCGCTGGATGGAGATACGAAGCCGCCGGATTGACCTGTCTCAAGGCTATTTGCGCATGATCCACGCCTAATAGCCTTGCCAGCGGCGACGAAGCCGATCATTCGGGGGTCATCAGGTGACAGAGAACCATCTTCATCTCTTTCAGGAACCGGACCACGCCAGCATCGACGAGATCCGGGAGCTCGAGCTTTCGGACGCCGATATCATCGACGCGATGCGGGAGATTCCCGGCTATATCGACATCACGACGACTGACTTCAGAACCATCTATCACCTCGCCCACGCCCACGCCGTGGAGCGCATGAACAGCCGGATGTGTGCGAGGAACCTCATGCGCTCGCCGATCCAACCGCTGCATCCGACGACACCGCTTTACCAAGCAGCAGGGCTGTTCGTGCGCCAAGGCGTCAAGGCGCTGCCGGTGGTCGTGGGCGGCGGACTGGTCACCGGGATCCTGACCGAGACGGATATTCTGAAGCGACTGGGGGCGGATAGTTTTTTTGGAGCTGCTTCCGCGATTGCTCGAACAGTGCGACACACTCTCCAAATGCTGTCACGAGACAGCGACGAGCACGATGATGACATCACCGGCGGTGACGGTGACCGAGCATGCCGGATTTACGCAGATCATGTCCGCCTTCAGGAATCACGGGGGGCGCAGCATGCCGGTCGTCGACGACCGTGGTCGTCTTGTCGGCCTCCTGATGCGCAAGGACTTTCTCGCCGCCTGCCAGCTCGATCTCCAATAGGTCGGGTCAGAACGGTATGCCGTGCGGTGCGGCCACCATGAACATCAGCATCGGAATGGAGAGCACGGCGTTGATCCGAGCGACCGTTGCGACGGTCTTTTTCGCCTTGGTAAGGTCCGCCTCGCCCTGCGAGGGCGCGAGGCCCATCAGCTTCTTCTGATTCGGCCAGAGCAAGAACCAGACATTGATTAGAAGGACTGTACCGAGCCACACCCCGATCCCCATGGGGAGCGTGTAGTCGGGATCTCCGCCCGTCAGACCCAGCGTAAAAACATCCAGTAGACTGTCGTTCTGCACCAAGTACCAGGCCCCTGCTCCCCAGGTCACCAGCGACGCCCACCGGAACCACAAGAGCGCGCGCGGCAGGATGTATTTTCCGATCGCGGCGGGTCCGGGTCCTCCCTGGTCTGCCGTTGCAGCAGCGACGGCCGGCATCTGGACGAAGTTGAAATAGTAAAGCAGGCCGACCCAGATGATCCCGGCGACGATATGCACCCAGCGCACGAAGGCCAATTCGTCGAATGCGAGGAGACCATTGCCGCCGGCGAGGTTGACGATCATGGCAAGCAGGATCGACAGCAGCAGACCGGCAATCCAGACACCTTTGATTGAAGTCAAGGGGTTCATACGCATTTCTCTCCGATGATGACGAACGCCTAAACCGCGACATCGCGCGAGATCGAGCAGGGATAACCGCGCATCGCGTTCGAGCCGCTGGCGGGGTCGAAACGCTCATCGTCGATGAGTCGGTTGTAATTGAACCGATCCAGGTCGTACGCCGGGAGATCGAGTCGGGAACAGGATTCCCACCAACCGTATTGCGCACAGACCGTATCAGCGGCAATCCTGGTGGTCATGCTGGCCCGCGCGTGTATCGTCCCGACGGCGGTATGAATGCTGATCCAATCGCCCTCGTGAATACCCTGCTGCCTGGCCGTATCCGGATGAAGCTCGACCACTGGCTCGGGCAGCTTGCCGCGCAGGGTCGGCAATGAGTGCTGCTGACTATGGCAATAATGCGGCCATTTGGCCGTGGTGAGCCGCAGCGGATAGGCATCGCTCGAAGGCAGAGATTCGGACTCGAAGTCCGGAAGCGGGGATAGACCGGCATCAAGGAGTGTCTCGGAATAGATCTCGACCCGACGCGTCGGCGTCTGAAACCCATCCCGCAGATACGATCGGTAGGACGTTTTGAGCCCGAGCGATAGGCCCTCGGGATGCTGCTCCAAGTCTTCGAGAGACACACCGGTCCGCGCGATCACCTCACGCAGGCCGGAACGCTGGCTGCCGTCGAAGAAGTGCTCGCCCAGACCAAGCCGCTCGGCCAGGGCGAAGACAATGGCGGTATCGGATCGGCTTTCGCCGAGCGGATCCACAACGGCTTGACGGAGCTGCAACCAGTCCGAGCCTCGCTCGCCGAGCTGGAAACCGGCCACAAGACCCGTCCGCTCCCATGGCGAGGCAACCGGAAGCAGGAGGTCGGCGCAATCCGCGGTCGGATTCAGGAACATGTCCGCATGGATGTAGAAATCCAAGGCTTGCATCGCCGACACGAGTGTCGGTGTATTCGGCTTTGTGAGAAGCGGATTGGCGCCGAAGCTCACCAGACCCCGGACCGGATAGGGTTCCGACGCGAGCACCGCCCGAGCAAAGTCGCGACTGGTGACCCAGCCTTTCGCGGGCGGGCCTAGCGGACGCTCCGATCGGCCCAATGCCATCCGCAGCCGATCCGGCGGCAAGAGATCGAGCCCCATAATGTCGTTGAGAGGCGGTGCGGCGAACCGCACATTGCCGCCGGGCGCATCGAGCGATCCGGTCAGTGCGTAAAGGAGCCCGATCGCGCGCCCGCTCTGGGTCGCATCCGCTTGCTGGCAGATCCCGGCCCAATGGAAATAACTGACTGGCCCGGACTCGTGCAGGAGTCGCGCGGTCTCGCGGATCTGGCGCGCCGGCACCCCGCAGCGCCCGGCGGCGCGCTCCGGCGGATAGCGGGCACACTGCTCGGCGAAGTGCTCGAAGGCAGGACGACAGGACACCGGATAGCCCTGATCCTGCAGGATCAGATCGCCGAACAGCGCCGGGCTGACCGGCGGCTCATCGAGATAGTCACCGAGGCTCGGATCGTAGGCGACAGCTCGACGTCGCTCGGAATCCCAGACCATCGGGAAGCGCCGCATGCCCGCAGGTGTGGATCGCTCCACCGTCATGAAGCGACCGTTGTCCGCACGCACCAACAGAGGTCCGTTCGACCAGCGTGCAACGAAGTCATGGTCGAGCCAGTTGTTTTCGATCATCTGACCGGCGATCGAGAGGGCCAAGACGCCATCGGATCCCGGTCTCACCGGAAGCCACTGATCGGCCGCCGACGCCAGTCCGACTTGACGCGGATCGACAACGATCAACCTCGCCCCGCGACGCTTTGCCTCCATCGCGGCGCGGGCATAGGCCGGCCAGGTCGTCGACGGATTGAACCCCCAGAACAGCATGCATCCCGTCCGCTCGAAATCCGGCGAGCCGATCCCTGCCCCGTAGGTCAAGGCGCTGGCATAGTCCTTGTGCCAGTTGCAGTTCTCGGTCGCAAAGAGGACGTTCGGACTTCCGAAGGCATGCGCGAGACGATGGATCCAACCGAAGGCGTCGGCGACGGCCGTTCCGCTCGGCGTCGTGACGCCGAAGACGACCGATTGGGCGCCATGGGCGTCCGCGCTTGCGCGCATCCGATCCGCGGCGAACGCGAGTGCTTCGTCCCAAGAGACGCGACGCCAACCCGGATCCGCCTCGCCCTTCGGGCGCGTCCGCATCATCGGGTGCAGGAGCCGTCGATCGCTGTGGACCAACTCCGGAGCTGCCCGCCCCTTGATACAAAAGCTGCCGCCGGTGGGATGATCGCGGTCGGGGCGAACCCGAACCAAGCGACCCGCCTCGACAGTGGAGATGGATCCGCATTTCGAGATGCACAGCGGACAGTAACCAC
The DNA here is from genome assembly GCF_001499735.1 of Thiocapsa sp. KS1. Taxonomy (GTDB): domain Bacteria; phylum Pseudomonadota; class Gammaproteobacteria; order Chromatiales; family Chromatiaceae; genus Thiocapsa. Next base: position 1,224,715 of record NZ_LN848257.1, read on the forward strand.
GAATCTCGTCCATCGTTTAATCCCCCGCGGAAACGGCGACTCTGACCACGGCCCCGATCGCTCTGGACAAACGTCTGAGAAGACCGAAAAAGGTCAGCCCCCACGCCGCAAGCGCAATATAAACGGTAATCGCCGGGATCCACGTCAAGCCATCAAGCTGCAATGCCTTGGCCAACAAATAGGTGCTCGCCGTATACATACCCAACGGAAACACCGCGCCCCAGAAGAGAGGCGTGTAAACGATCGGAACGCCTCTGATCCAATGCGTCCAGATCCCCAGAGCAACCAGGAGCGGTATCCACCAGGTCCCGGCCGCCCAGAAGAATAGGGTGAAGCCCTTGAGAAAGGGGACCAACTCGACGAGCAAACGGGATTCCTCGGCATGAAGAATCAGGGTCGCTCCGGCTTGCGTCGCGATCGCGGTCGCTCCCATACTGACCCAGTATGGCGGCGTAAAACTCGCCGGCTCCAAATGCATGAAGGTCAATCGATAGAAAACCAGAGCGATGATGTTGATATAGAGCATGCACCCCATGAAGTAAAAGAACAAACTGACGAAGAGAATAAACTGTTGGGCGTCGGGAAACCGAAAGGCGACCATTGTCCCGAGCACCGCAATAGATTGCGTGGCGACCGACGCAATCAGCCAGACCCCGCTGATACCCTCCGTCAACGAGGGCTTGGTCGGATGGACGATGATTGCGGTAAAGAAGGAGTAAGTAATCAGCAGCCAGAGAAAGGCACCGAAAACCCACAATCCGAACGCAAGATCCGCATCGCCGGTCAGCGTGAAGATCTGTACCCCGATCACGCAGGTTCCGGCGACGATCGTAAAATAGCCAGGACCCAAGGCATGGGCCCTGAGATCATCGACAAGGTGGATAGGATAGACCAGTACGCGAAGACCGGTCATGAACAAGAGCGTGACGAACGCAATCAGGTTGATCAAAAGAAGCGGCTTGGCGATCCAGTCGAGCCCGACCAAATCGCAGGCGATGGAGACGATCCCGGTCGCCATGACCAACGAGAAATAGGATGGCGGCAGCTTCTCGATCCAATATCGGGCCACCGTTGCGACGGTCTGTGAACGCGTTGGCAGTCCCATCGTTGCGTCGACGCCTCGGATCGGTCATTGAAGCTGAATTCGGAGATCGGAACCGCAACGGCTGACGGCTATTCAGATCACTCGATCATTGGATCACCATGATCTTGTTTACGATTTCCACGAATTCATCATTCTCGGTCTCCTCCCTCCGGCTCCCTCCCGGGAGGGAAGGGGGCGATGCTGCTGCCTTGTTTAGAGGTACGCCCTCCCCGCTTGCCGGCGAGGGCCGGGGAGGGGTAATCCGACCCCGTACGCCGGAGCCGAGCCGATCAGCGCCGAGCAACCTGCCGTTGCGGGAACACCTCTGTCTCCAGGTAGGTGATCAGCGACCAGATCTTGTCCGGACCCAGGTTCGCGTAGGAGGGCATGAGCCATTCGTCCTTGTTTCTCGGCAGGCCCGCAGCGATGCGGTAGTAGAGCTGTTCGTCGCTCGATCCGCCCTTCAGCGGCTCGGATCTCAGATTGCGTGTCGGCACCGGACGACCTGCGGCGTCCGTCCTGAGCGCCTGGAGCACCCCGTCGCCGGCCCCGGTCGAGCCGTGGCAGACCGAGCACATGCCGGCGTAGAGCTCCTTGCCTTCCTTGACCATGGCGAGGGTTGGCTCGGGTCGAGCAGGCACGGTGATCCTTTCGCCGGGCGTGGGGCGGTCTTTCCAAAGGTGCTCGACGGTCTGAACCAGCGAGTCGATCTGCCGATCCGACAGGGCCGCGAACCCGGGCATTCCGGATCCGGTGAGTCCGTGGACGATGGCGTGACGGAGATCCTCGCTCGAAGCAATCCCGTTGGATGTCGAGATGAATTGGAAATGTCCTTCCGTCAGATTTCTCGGGACGGCGCTAAAGGTCGGGGATTTGGATCCCGGACCGTCCCCGTGACCTTCCAGTCCATGACAGCGGGCACATTGACTGACATAGAGCGGGTAGCCTTCGAGAACCTCTTGGGCTTGACTCGAGTCGGGACCCTTCGGCTCGGTTGCGGTTGCGATCGCGGCATTGGCGGTTTGAACCAGGCCATCCCCTTTCGGACTGGGCAGGACGAAGGCGATGAGCACCAAGACCCCGACTACCCCTACGGTCAAATAGGTCATATAGGACTTGTCGGTCACGCCTTTGAATTCCCAGCAGCCCAAAACCCAGCCGTTCTGAAACTTCTTCGCCGTCGTGCGCAAGACCTGATAGGGCCGGACGAGATAATTGACCGGAAGCGTCCAGGCATGAATCAGCTTCGTGAAGGGGAAGTAGGCCGCGAAGGCGAATGCCAGCAGGATATGGATCTTCGACAGAAGCGGCGCCGATGCCATCAGCTCCGGCTGCGGCGACAGCCGCCAGAGGCTTGCGAACCAGGGGGCTGCGGTGAACGAAACGCCCCAGATACGATGCCCCAAGGCTTGGTAGATCGCGACACCCAGAATCGCGATGAGGAAGAGATGCACGATGTAGTCATCGGGCTGACTCATCGCACGCATCTCGGGAACCAGGGTACGCCTCACCAGCGCAATCACCGATCCGACGATGGCGAACAAGCCGCCGAGCGTGGCCATCCAAAAGAAGGCACCGACCCAGCTTCCCCACCCCAGCATCCCGCCGATCAATCCGGCGAGATGACCGAAGAACGCCAGGAAGATGCCCCAATGCAGAAAGTGTGCGGCGAGCCCGAGGATGCCTTGGCCGTGGAAGATCCCGCTCGCGCGGGTCGACATCCCGAACGGCCGATAGACCATCCGAATAAAGGGCACGACAAAGAAGAGCGTCAATGCCACGTAGGGGAAGACACCCCAGATCACGTAACTCGAAAAGAGGAAATCGTTCATTGGTGCCCCCAACCGGTGGTGGACAGTTCAGGAGAGGGAGAAAGGCCCGGCGTCGACGAGGTGCCCTTGCGCACCGGGATCGTCGCTTGAACCTCCGGAGCGAGCCAGACGGGATCATCGGCGAGACGTTCCAAATCCTCCTCCGCGACAAACTCGAGCGCTTCCATCAAGAGGTCGTAGACGCTCTCGTATTTCTGCATCGCCTTGCGCATCGCCGGGATGCCCGGCTGCAGGTACTGGTCGACGAAGCGTCGTCGCAAGCCGATACCGTCGCGTTCGGGATGCGCACTGCTGACCGCCAGAAACTCGAGCATGACCGGCAGAAAATCCGGCAGCTCCGCCCCGGCGAGATCGAACCCGAAGTGCTCGTAGCTCGCCTTCAGCTCGATCATGTACTGATTGCGCCCGCAGGCACCGGCGCCCCGGCACGAGTTGGGCTCTTCATACATGTGCGACCCCAGATAGAGCGGACAGGGCGGCGTCAGCTCCAGGGTTGCGGTGTACTCGTCGACGTTGTGCGCGGCTGGGGATGCCAGGAAACGCTCGATGCGCTCGCGCATCGGCGTCTCCGGGATGGCCTGGAGGAATCGCTCCACCCGTCCGGTGTCCCGGACGGCTGGATTGAGCAAGAGCTCTGCGATCACCCCGTACATGGCCCCGAGATCCCAGCCGGCCGACCCCGTCGAGACAGCTCCGGACGAGCCCGGACCCGATGCGAAGGTTTCGGTCGATTGGACTGCGCTCATGGTCAGCTCCCCACACCCATCTTGTTGCCGTGGAAGGACGTCCGCCGCTTCGGACTCTGCTCGGGTGCGAGCAGGTCGTATCCGGTGAACCCACGCTCCAGGTACGGCGCGTTGTCGGTGTCTTCCGTCCGCGAGGTCGCGATGACGAACCGCTCGTGGAAGTGCGCGAGCGAAAGCAGTCGGTGCATATGCCGCGCTTGCTCGATCGTCAGTCCGACGGCCTTCAGAACGGTGTCGTCCGTGCGACCCTCCACCCGCTCCAGGCGACGGAACTCGCGCAATGCGAGCTGGCGCAACAGGGCCGTCTCGACGAGCTTCGTATTCCCGGCGGCCAAGAGACGCGCGAGGTACTCGATCGGGATCCGAAACTCCTTCAGATCCGGCAGCACCGTGCCTCCGTTCACCATATCGAGCGTGCCCCGATCATTCGGCTTGGCCGTCTGAACCGGACTCTCCGGCGGGATATAGAAAAGGCTCGGCAGCGTGCGGAACTCCGGATGCAGCGGCAGCGCGATCTCCCATTCCTTCACCATCTTGTAGACGGGCGAGCGGCGGCAGGCCTCCAGCCAGTTGTCCGAGATGCCCTGACGCTTGGCCTCGGCGATGATCTCCGGGTCGAAGGGGTTCAGGATGATCCCGCGATGCCGATCGACCAGCTCATGCTCGGGCGCATTCGCCGTCTCGGCGACGCGATCCAGGTCATACAGCAGCGGGCCGAGATAGCGGATACGACCCACGCACGCCTGGAAGCACATCGGCGGCTGGCCGGTCTCGAGCCGCGGGAAGCAGAGGATACATTTCTCCGACTTACCGGTGCGCCAGTTGTAATAGGTCTTCTTGTAGGGGCAACCCGAGACGCAATAGCGCCAACCCCGGCACCGATCCTGATCGATCAGCACCACGCCGTCCTCTTCGCGCTTGTAGTTCGCACCCGAGGGACAAGAGCCGACGCACGCCGGATTCAGGCAGTGATTACAGATGCGCGGCAGATACATCATGAAGGAATTTTCGAACTTCAGCAGCGCCTGACGTGCCGCGGGCGTCATATCGCTGAAGTTGTAGTCGAGCTTACCCGTGCCCTCTTCATGGGTGCCGGCGCCGTTGTCCTCCCAATTCACGCCGTAGGTCAGCTCGATGTCTTCCTCGCCGGTGATCTGCGATTTGGGACGTGCAACCGGCTGCGAGTACTTGGTCGGCTGCTCCGAATGCAGATCCTCGTAGGTGAACGTGAAGGGCCCCTTGCCGTAATAGTCGTCCATCTGCGGCAGAACCGGGTTGTAGAAGAGACTGATCATCTCCCAAAACCGCGAGGCCTGGTTCAGCTTGGGCGCATCCTCGCCCGGATTCTCCTTCCAGCCACCGCGGTATTTCTCCTGGTTCTCCCATTGCTTGGGATAGCCCGCACCCGGCTTGGTCTCGACATTGTTCCAGAACATGTATTCCGCGCCTTCGCGGTTGGTCCACACGTTCTTGCACGCAATGGTGCAGGTTTGACAACCCAGACACTTATCCAGGTTGAAGACGATACCCATCTGTTGCTTGATACGCATGTTCTATGCCCCGACGTTGAGCTGCGACTCTTGATAGATGACCTTCCGCCCGCGTGTCTCCATGGGTTTCTTCCGAATGAGCACCACGCAATCGCGTTCGGATGGACTGGTTCCCTGATAGTTCAGCCAATAGGTCCAGTTGGCATAGCCACCGACCATGGTCGCGGGATTCATCATGATGCGCGTGGTGGCGTTGTTGTTGCCGCCGCGCAGATCGCTCGCCCCGCGTTCTCGCGCCAAGGACGAGAAGGGTACGTTCACGTGACGCTCGGTCTGGTGATAGACGATGGACATGTCGCGCGGCACCGTATGGCTCACCACCGCACGGGCGACCTGGATCCCGTTCTCGTTGAAGATCTCCACCCAATCGTTGTCCTTCACACCGATATCGCGCGCATCGTCGTCGTTGATCCAGACCGTCGGCCCGCCGCGGAACATGTTCTGCATCTGCCACGAGTCGCCGAACATGCTGTGGATGCCCCATTTCTGATGCGGGGTGATGAAGCGGAAGAGCTTCGCACCCTTCATCTTGATGTCCTTCTGGGCCACGTCGCCGATCGAGACCATATCCACCGGCGGCTTATAGACCGGGAAGTCCTCTCCGAGGTCGCGGAACATGCGATGGTCGTAATAGATCTCTTGTCGTCCGGTGAGCGTGTGGAAGGGCTTGAGCGCCTCGATGTTCAAGGTCCAGGGCGAATAGGTCCGCCCCTTGGTCTCGATCGCCGACCAATGCGGCGAGGTCAGCGCTCGTCTCGGCTGAGAGATCAGATCCGGGTAGTGATAGGCCGTCTCCCGCTCGGGTTCGACGATATGCGCGAGCGGCACCCCGCAGCGCTTCTCGAGGTTCTTGAAGATCTGATAGGACAGCTCGCCGTCGCTCTCGGGAGAGATACGGAGGATTACCTCGCAGACCTTCGCAGCCGTTTCCATGTTCGGCCGTCCCTGCTTCTCGCCGACCAGATAGCTCTCCTTCATCTGCTCGTACACCTCGGCGAGATCACCCTTGATCCCCTTTGCGCCGTAGCTGTTGGGCTTGGTGACGGCCGGACCCAGCGTGGTGTACATGTCGTGGATCTTGGTGTAGTCACGCGTCACGACACTGACGTTCGGGAAGGTCTTGCCGGGAATCGGCTCGCTCTCGCCTTTCCACCAGTCGCGCAGCTCGCCCATGGGTTGCGCCATCTCGTCGGGCGTATCCGTGCTGAGCGCCGTCATCACGAGATCCTCGATCGGATCGGGTAGATGCACTTTGGCCAGCTCGCTGATCTTCTCGGCGATGAGTCGGAAGGCCTCCCAGTCGTGCTTGGATTCATAGGCCGGGTCATGTGCCGGCGTGAAGGGATGCAGGAAGGAATGCAGATCCGTACAGGTCAGATCGAACTTCTCGTACCAGTGCGCCGTGGGGAGCACGATGTCGGAGTAGTTCGCGGAGGAGTCCATCCGCAGGTTGACGTTGTAGATGAGATCCAGCTTCCCGAGCGGCGCGTTCTCGGTCCAATCGATCTCGTTCACCATGTCCTTGGCGCGGGTCTCGCCCCCGAGCACATTGTTGTGCGTGCCGAGCATGTGCTTCAGGTTGAGCTCATGCCCGCGCATGCTGGTGCCGATGAGATTGCCGCGATAGATCCAAAGCACCTTCGGGTGGTTCTTGGGCGCATCCACATTGGGCAGCGCGAACTTGAGCTTGCGCTCCTTGAATTGCTGCGCGACCCATGTCTTCACATCCTCGAGGCTTTTGCACCCGGCCTTGCGCGCGTCCTGCATGACGTCCGTGGGATTGCGCTCGTCGAACTGCGGGAAAAAGGGCAGCCACCCGTTGCGCACGGCCACCGCGTTCATATCGGCGGCGTGGTTGGCGCGCGCCGGCATCTCCTTGGCGCGCGGCGCCCAGAGCGGATCCAGACTCATCCCGTCGTAGCGCCACTGATCCGTGTGGAAGTAGAAGTAAGAGGTCGAGTTCTGCTGACGCCCGACGTTGCCCCAGTCGGCCGCGTTGCCGATCGTCCCGATGGCGGCCATGTTGCGGATCTTCTCGGTGCCCACGTAGTGCGCAAACCCGCCGCCGTTGCGCCCCTGACACCCGGTCAGGATCCCCATGACGGCCTCGGAGCGATAGGTCAGCGACCCGCCGTGATACCAGTGCAGGATGCCCGAGCCGGTGATGAAGAGACACTTGCCCTTGGTCTTCTCGGCGGTGTCGGCCCATTCGCGGGCGACGCGGATCGCGAGGTTGCGATCCACACCCGTCTCCTGCTCCTGCCAGGCCGGGGTGTAGGCCTCCGAGGCGTCGTCGTAGTCCTTCGGGTAGCCCGAGCCGGAGAGACCGCGGTTCACGCCGAAGCTGGCGAGCAGCAGGTCGTAGGCCGTTGCAACGCGGACCTTGGTGCCGTCCTTCTTGGTCAGGACGCGGCTCGGCACACCGCGAAGGCTCTTCCTCGCCTTCTCGCCACGCAGCGCCGTGGTCCCGAACTCGACGTTGAAGGTGTGCGTGAAGTCGGCGTACTCGACGATGACCTCCTCGAACTCGCCGTCCATGAGTGTGAGCAGCGGATCGAACGGCTGGGCCGTCACCGCGTCCTCGTTCTTGAGGTTCCAGCGCCCGGTGTTCTTCTCCTCCCAGCGGAAGCCCAGCGTCCCGCCCGGCAGGCGCAATTCGCCCTCTTTGTCGAAACAGGGCAGCTTCCAGTCGGCCAATTCTTCGTCGGCATAGGCCGCGACATCGCTGGCGCGCAGGAACCGGCCACTCGCGAAGTGATCGCCTTCCTGATCCAGGATCACCAGGAACGGCAGATTGGTGTATTGCGCTACATAGCTGTGAAAATACTCGGAACGGCGATTGACATGGAACTCCTGCAGGATGACGTGAATACAGGAGAGGATGAACGCCGTATCCGTACCGGGACGCACCGGCACCCAGAGATCGGCGAACTTGGTCACGTCTGAATAGTCGGGCGAGAGATTGACCAGCTTGCCGCCGTTGTATTTATGCTCGGAGGCGAAATGGGCATCGGCCGTGCGGGTCATCGGCAGGTTCGAGCCCATCACGATCCAATAGGCGCTCTGATACCAGTCGGCCGATTCATGCACATCGGTCTGGTCGCCCCAGATCATCGGCATGACATGCGGCAGATCGTGATACCACTCGTAGAAGCTGAGCATGGTTCCGCCGAGCAGATTCGACAGGCGGTGACCGGAGAGGAAGCTCACCATACTCATCGCCGGGATCGGCGAGAAGGATGCCAGATGGTCCGCGCCGTGCTCCTTGATGGTATAGATCTTGGCCGCGGCGATGATCTCGGTCGCCTCGTCCCAGGTCGTGCGACGCCAGCCCGCCTTGCCGCGGGCGTTGCGATAGGCTTTTGAGCGCTCGGGATTCTCGACGATCGCGCCCCAGGCGGCGATCGGATCCTTCCCCGCTGCGCGTTCCGCCCGCCAGAAGTCGAGCAGCACCGCGCGGACGTAGGGATATTTCGGACGCACCGGGCTATAGGGATACCAGGATGCCGAGATCCCGCGCTGGCAGCCGCGCGGCTCGTAGTTCGGCGTCTCGTCGTTGATCTGGGGCCAGTCGGTCTTCTGCAGCTCCCAGGTGATCATGCCATTCTTGACGAAGACCTCCCAAGAGCAGGAGCCGGAGCAATTGACGCTATGGCTCGTGCGCACCGACTTGTCGTATTGCCAGCGGCGGCGATAGAAGTCTTCCCATTTGCGCGGCTCGTCGAGCTCGCGGAACCAGCGGGAGCCACCGTTGCCGTTGTCGTCTTTGGTCTTGCTCATTGCTGCTCTGCCTCTTGGGTTGCCGGTCCGCCTTGCGCACCGGTTTCGCTGTCATGTGCCAGCCCGAAAGCCTTTACGAACGGACGGAAATCGCGGACCGTGCCGTAGATCGCCACCACCGCATTGCGCCGCTCGTCATAGACGAGATTCACCGCCTCGGATCGACCGATCGGATGGGGAACCGCGTTGTTGTCGTGATCGACCCAGTCCTCCTTCATCGCCTGCATGGAGACATAGAGAAGCCCGCTGTCGCGATGGGCCTGCCACCAGACGCGGTAGTCCCAATCCCCGACCTTGATCTCGTGTTGACTGGTCTTGGCTTGCGGATCGTGCGGGTCGATATCCCATTGCAGGACCGGGATACCGATGTCGTAGTCGATGGATTCGCGGGGGCCGCTGAGCGGATTCGGACCGCCCGGCCGATAGCCCGCCGCGGGCGCGACATCGTGGCGCCCGAGCGCGATGGCGAGCAGGTCCGGCTCGGGCAGCTCGCCTTCCTCCAGGTACTCGGCCTGGAGCGGCGTCATGAGTCGGCTCATCGTCGCGCTCGGACCCTCGGGCTTCTTGCGAAGCTCTTTGGCGAGGTCTTCGGCGCTGCGCAACGGCACCTCCGGGACGAAGGGCGCGATCCGACGGATCTGCACATCCGCGAAGTTCGCGCGCTGAAGCACATCGCGAATCTGCCGCTCCATGGTCGCCACCTTGGTCTCGTCGCGGGTGTCGGGCTTGAACTCGACCTCCACCATCGGCCCGATGGCGAGAATGTCCCCGACGAACCCCGAGGCGATGATGTCGCGCGAAAAACCGGGGTACTTGATCTCCCGGAGCAACTCCCGCACGCGCTGCGACTCCTCGTTGATCATGTTGTTTTCACTCCTCATCCTCCGTTGTCAGGGCCGCGCGTCTCGATGCGGCGGTCTCTGTTGTTGTGTCCGAGCGATTTGCTCGGGCTGAGGGGCTCGTACGCAGAGCCATTCAGCAACGGGTATGCCAGAGGGAAAACCGGACGTGCGGGAGCTGTGTTCGGGATCGGAGCTGCGTTGCTAAAGAGGGGTTTTATACGAGCGGATCTTACTGATATCGCATGTGAAAGCAGGCCGTAACGGAGGTCGGTCGAGACGAGCTGGAAGCTTTTTGGAAGAACGACGGAAGACCCAATCCGCCCCCATCGGTCGTACTGGATTCAGAGGGAGCACTGGGCGGCGAGACAGATTGTCCCCGCCGGTCCATCGGGTCCGGGCCAATGTGTCTCGGCGGCACGGAGAAGACGAGCATGGTTTGGAGGCGATCATCGACGATCTGGCTGACCGCGAGTGCGTGCTGAAGTCGATCGCAGTCAGGCTTGCGGAGGAGGAAGGTGATCTTCGCGTTTGTCGGCTGACGACGGTCAGTCGCCGTAGTGGGTTCGGGCGCGCACGACGATGACGACGAGCTCATCGTCCTGGATGCTGTAAAGGATAGGATCCTGGTAGCTCAATCGAACCGAATAGTATCCCTTGAGCGGTCCAGCCAAGGGCTTTCCGGAGTGCGGCTCGACTGCGAGGCGGTAACGGGCGATGTCCATGAGCTTTGCACGCAACTTCGCACTGAGCTTGGCGATGTCTTTCTCGGCCTGCCGAGTGAAGCGAACCCGGTATCTGGCCGGCGTGCTCATTGAGGCTCCCCGAAGACCTCCTCGAACGACAGGGTGTCATCGCGCTCCGCTTCCGCTCGGCCATCCTCGAAGGCTTCCCTGAATCCAGGGGCCGACAGAAGCGCGAGCGTCTCCAGGAGGCTCTCATATTCGACCTCCGACATCAGCACCGCGTCGCCGTTGCGATGACGGATATGATAGATCTCATGGCGCTCGCTGGTGCCGCGTAACAGGTCGAAGAGGGTGGCGCGGGCATCCGTGGCGGTGAGTGTGGTCATCGGAGAGAGAGCTGTACAGGTTTCGGTACCGGCAAACTCGGTCGTTCCTTGGCCCGTGTCAAGGTCCGGGAAGCTCGGACACGGCGCGGAACCGATCTCGCCACGATTGACTGTTCTCCCGGGCAGTTGTCTTCGACTCTGAACACCACCCGGCAGCGCGGGTTAAAGGCGCTGTAGCAGCCGCCACCCGAGAGCCCGAGCGTGAACCTGCGCGAGGTCGCCGAATACCTCCGTGCGCATGACGCCCACGATGTCGTTAACGTCAAAGACAACCAGCCGAACCTCCTCGCGGGGTGGCTTTCATGGCACGGGCTCACGGCATACCGGTTAGACTTCTGGTCGAGGAAGCCCTGCGGTGCGTGGTGAGATCGACTCATGGTCGATTCTCTTCACTCGCTGCGAATGGAGCCACGACGGTGACTTCCTGCGGGTCGAGAATCGGTCCAGCGCACCGCCCGAACCGGAGCAAATGGATCCGTCGATAAGGAGGAATAGCCATGATCCGCCGATCCCTCGTATCGCCTGACCAGAGGAGACGCCATCGATGACTCAAGTCCACATCGAGTTGCCCGAAGCAGTTTATGCGGTGCTGCATTGCGCACCGGAGGAGCTAAACCAGGAGCTGCGGTTGGCCGCTGCCGCCCAGTGGTATCAGCAGGGCAGGATCTCCCAAGAATGGGCAGCGACGATCGCCGGGATGGACCGTACGGATTTCATGCTGGCCCTGGCGCGCATGGGCAAGGACTCGTTCCAGGTCGATTTCGACGATCTGGACCGGGAGCTGTCCCGTGGGTGAGCGGGCGGTAATCAATGCGTCACCACTGATCTTTCTCGCACGGGGCGGTCATCTCGGATTACTGCAGGTATTTGCCCACGAGGTCTGGGTTCCGGAGGCGGTCGCCTGGGAGATCCGACAACGCGGCCCCGGAGACGTTACCGCCAGGGCGCTGGTGACGACTGACTGGCTGGTCGTCAAGCCGGTTCCGGCGATCGATGTCGCCATTGCAGAGTGGCGCCTCGGCGCGGGCGAGTCGGCCACAGTCGCCCTGGCACTGACGCATGGAACGGAGGCCATTATCGACGATCTCGCTGGCCGCAAGTGCGCGGAGAGTCTTGGCGTTCCTTTACGGGGTACGCTCGGCATCGTGCTCGCGGCAAAGCAGCGAGGCGTGATTCCCGCAGCGCGTCCGGTCATTGAGGATTTGGTATCCGCAGGTCTCTATCTGTCGCGCCGGGTCCTCGATGACGCGCTGATCCGGGTTGGGGAATGATTGGAGTCTTGCGCATCTATCGCCATAACACAGCAAGAGGAAGGTAACTTATACTGCCGCATGGATTCGCCCGATTCTGACCGATGGACTTACAAAACAACGCCGCACCCAGAATCGTCCGCAGCTTTCGCCGACTCTCGGACGAAGGGATCAATGCCGACGACCAAGCTTCCACCTTGGCCTTGGTGGGGTGGTCGGGGGCATTCGGTTGGAACGAGCTACTCAAGTCCCAGCGTGTTCTGATCGTCTCCGAGGCCGGAGCGGGTAAGACCTATGAATGCCGGGCCGAGCACGCCGCACTGTGGGCGGCCGGCCATGCTGCCTTCTATATCGATCTCGTGCAGCTCGCCCACCACAACCTGTGCGATCTCTTGTCGGAGGAAGAGGAAACGCGTTTCAAGGCGTGGCTCGTGTCGCAATCCAATGTCGCCACCATCTTTCTCGACTCCATCGACGAACTGAAGCTGACGCTTGGCTCGTTTGAGGTAGCGCTAAAGCGCCTCAATAAGGCAGTGGCGGGCCAGCTTGGCCGCGTCAGGATCGTAATCACGACACGGCCCATTCCAATCGACTCTCACCTGATCTACCGGCTCCTGCCGATTCCCGAGAAGGACGAGCCGGCTGCCAGCGGCGACGCCTTCGCCGACCTTGCGACGAACAAGACGCGGGACGACAAGAGTGGCAAGAGAGCAGCCGGTAACCCTCCCCCATGGCGGAATGTCGTGCTCATGCCGCTCTCGGATGAGCAGATTCGGGAGATGGCAGCCCTTCAAGGTGTGAGCGATGCCGATGCGTTGCTCGACGACATCCGCAAGCGCAATGCGGGGGATTTTGCGCGGCGACCGCAAGACTTGATCGAGCTTTGCGCCGATTGGCGCGACTATCGTCGCATCCGCACCCATCGCGAGCAGGTAGAGCACAATGTCGCAGTCAAGCTAAAGCCGCGTACGGATCGGGGGGAAAAGACACAGCTCGACGAAGAAAAGGCATTCTCGGGTGCCGCACGCCTTGCGCTCGCCGCACTTCTAACCCGAAAGCTCACCCTGCGGCACAGTGCCGAAGCAGACAATGGCGCATTGCCGGGAGCGGCGCTGGACCCGGCGGCGATTCTGCGCGACTGGTCAGCCGACGAGCGCGAGACCCTGCTGGAAAGGGCTCTATTTGGTTTTGCGAGCTACGGACGCGTGCGGTTCCACCATCGATCGGTCATCGAATATCTCGCAGCCCAACAGCTTGACCGTTTGCTGGCCGAAGGCATGTCGATGAAGGCGGTCAAACGCCTTTTATTCGCCGAGACTCCGCAGGGCATCAAAGTCGTGAAGCCATCGATGCGCCCCGTGGCCGCTTGGCTTGCCGCGTTTCAGTCGAGCATTTTTAGTGAAGTCCGTAATCGCGAGCCCGATGTCCTGCTCGATTACGCCGATCCGGAATCGCTGACTCTACCGCAACGCATCGATGCCTTGCGCGCCTACGTCGAGCGGTTCGGCCAGGGCAACTGGCGGGGATTGGATGTACCGAGATTGCAAGTTTCCCGCTTTGCGTCGAATGAGCTCACCCCCGAAGTCCTCCGCCTGTGGGAATCCGGAATCGAGAATCCTGAAGTGCGACAGCTGCTCTTGCAGCTCGTCGCGGCCGTTCCCATGCCGGACGGTGCGGACATCGCCTATTCGGTCGCCATGCAGGCCGATGCGTTCAATGGCGAACGCATAGACGCGCTTGATGCGTTGATCAGGCTCAACGACTCTCGTCTTGGGACCGTGACCCTTTCCATGGAGTGCGACCCAGGCATTTGGCCGAATTGGATCGTCCGAACCTCAATATTGATGCTCTTTCCTGAGCATCTTCCTGTCGAGCGTTTTTGCAGGATTCTCTCAGATCTCACAGAATCTAGGCGCGGGGCCGGCGACTTCAGCTGGCGTTGGTCGCGCTTGATCACCGAGGCAGATTTGACAGCCGACTATCTTGAAGAGCTGCGCGCCGGGTTGACTGCTCTAGTGACCGAGGGTTTTGAATACGGCAAGGCGCAGCACCAGATGACGTCGCCTGGGCAACATCTCGTTGCCCCGCTCGCCACTGTCTGTCTTCGCCAGCTGAGGGAAGGCAATTCATCAGATTCTGTAATCACATCATCTGTCATCGCGCTGCGGTTCGCGCATGACGAATACATTCAAAACACCCCGGCATCGGACCTGCGAAAGGCCCTTGCACATTTGCCTTCGTCGGCCAGAGAAGCAGCATTTTGGGCTGATGATGCCCTAAATCAGCGTATCTACTCGTACGAAGACATCCAGATGCGCGGCTACTACTCAACTCACCGGGGTGCAATAAGGCTCGATATCGCTAAGGATGCGAGCTGGATTCGGGAGAATCTCTCCGATTCAAAGCGGACTTTCGAGGAGCGCGCAGTGATCCTTGAGGCCGGAATACGAGTAGCGTGCAACCGTGAAGGGGAGTGGCTCGACTATGTGCTCACGCTGCAGGCCTGCGTTGTCGACAGCCCGATGCTCAGTAAACGCGTCTACGATCACCTCAAGCCTGTCCGCGATAACCGTGACGTTGCGCGTATGGAAATGGCGGATCAGAAGCGAACGAAGCATGCGGAACGTCGCCAGATCAAGGATCATGCTAGCTGGGTCTTGTTCTGGCGAGAAGTGGCCGAGCATCCGGGAACGGCATTCGGTTCCGACCGCGCTGGCAACACCGCTTGGAACTTGTGGCAGGCGATGAGCCGCTCAGGGCAAGAAAGCCGAGCTTCCGGATGGAACCGGCGTTTCATCGAGCAGCATTTCAGCAAGGAGATTGCGGATCGGCTGCGCTCCGTGATGATGAGTGTTTGGCGTGATGATCGCCCCACGCTGCGCACTGAGCGCCCTGATAAGGATAAGGAAACCTACCTTATCCGCTGGCAACTTGGCCTTGCTGCCATTGCGGCGGAAGCTGAAGATCCGAATTGGGCTCGGAATCTGTCGGTCGAGGAAGCGGAGTTGGCTGCTCGTTACGCACCGCTTGAGCTGAACGGCTTCCCAACCTGGCTTGAGAGCCTTGCCGACGCGCATCCTACCGCAGTCGAGGCCGTGCTCGGTCCTGAGCTGTCGAATCAATTGAACGAGATCGCCTTTTACCATTCAAGCTCCATCTTCCTGCAGAATATTGGTCACGCTAGCCGAACCCTCGCCACTTTGTTTCTGCCAAGGCTCCGTGCCTGGTTTGATGAAAGCGTCCAGCGCGTTTGGGAAGACGAGTATAGTCACTGCGTGGCTGAACGCCTCCGACGAGTGCTCCACGTCCTATTGACCTGCGGCGACGATCATACGCGCGAGCATGTTGGTAATGTCGCATCGCAGCAGCTTGCGTATGGACTCAATCCAGTTTTTGGCTATGTATGGCTATCGATCCTGATGCGGATCGATCCTGCCGCAGGGACCAAACATCTTGAGCAGGCGTTGAGTGGAATCGATCCCGCCCCTCAAGGGCCCGGCGTGGACTGGATTGGGCGCCTGTTTGGCGACCACCATTCCGAGAATTCGGTCGATCTCCGCATGCCCGGGTTTACGCCGGCTTTGCTGCTTAGGCTTTTGCGTCTTGCCTATCACTATGTGCGGCCGTCGGAAGACGTGACCCACGAGGGCACATACACTCCCGACGGCCGGGATCACGCACAGGATGGGCGCAACGCCCTTCTTAAGGCCCTCCTGGATACCAGAGGCCCGGACGGCTGGGCGGCGAAGGTTGAGATGGCCGGCGATCCGCTATTCGCTGGTTTTCGCGACCGGACCATTTTGCTCGCGCGCGAAAAAGCTGCCGAGGAGTGCGATGAAGTCGCACTGTCGGAGGCCGAGGTAGTAGCCATCAACCGCAAACGCGAAGCGCCCCCTGCGACCCGTGACGAAATGTTCGCGCTCATGATGGACCGACTGGATGACCTCGACGACCTGTTGCTTCGCGACGACAGTCCGCGCGCCGCGTGGGCTGGCATCTCCGACGAAAAGGTGATGCGCCGTGAGATCGCGCGCGAGCTTCGCCACTCCGCCAACGGCGCCTATACCGTCGATCAGGAGGGCGTGACGGCCGACGAGAAGGAAACGGACATTAGGCTTCGAGCAGCGCCTTCCGGTCAACAGGCGGTGATCGAGCTGAAACTTGGCGATGGTCGGTCGGGCCGCGATTTGCGCGACACCATCAAGGAGCAACTCGTGACCAAATACATGGCGCCGGATACCTGCCGCTCCGGGTGCCTATTGGTCACCGTCGCAAAGGATGGCACTTGGGTGCATCCGGATTCCAAAGAGAGCCTTGATGTCGCCGGGCTAGAAACAATGCTCCAGGAAGAGGCTTCTAAGGTCGTTGAGAAGATGGGATTTGCCCTGCGACTCGGCGCGCGCGTCCTGGATCTGCGACCGCGCCTTCAGACCGAAAGCCGGTCGGCGAAGGTCGGTAGGAAATGAGCGGCTGTGACGTTTCATCAGGCTTCGCAATGGGGGTCGGTCGGAAAAGAGATCGCGGCAGTAGAACCCCTGCGTTCGCTTTGTCCCGCGCGAAGCCGTCCTGTCGCTCGATCTACCGTGACCTAAGCCTCGAAGGAGCAGACATTCATTCAAGGTTACTGTCTACTTCGCGGCAAGCCGCTGGATTGCCGGGCGTGGCTTGTGCCGTGCCTGCCAGACGTCGTAAGCCATTTGCTGGCTCAACCAGAGCTCGACACGACCGCATTGCTCGGTGCCGAGCCATGCTTCGAGACGCAGTGCCATATCCGGAGAAATGGCAGCACGCCCGTTGAGCACCCGTGACAGAGCCGCGCGGGTAACGCCGAGCTGCCGAGCGACCTCGGTGACGGTGAGTCCGAGCGCAGGCAGCACATCATCCCGCAGCGTCTCTCCGGGGTGGGGAGGTTTGTCCATGTCACTCACAATACTTGCCTTGTGGTCGTCCCGGTCATCGACGAGGATCGCGTCTTCCGGTTCGAACGCGCTTGAGATGACTCACCCATGAAGACCCTTCTTCCCCTTACCCATCTCGTTGTCGCGCTCGCGCTGTCCGCCTGCTCGACCAACCGCCCGGATTCCATTGCGAGCGCCGAAACGCCGTCTGACGGACCCACGGTCTACGGACAGCTTTCGGTCTCGTTGGATCACGCCTCGACGCGGTGATAGAGCTTCAGAGCGCGTCCCACCCCGGATAGATCAACCCCGGAATCCGCGGTGTTTCGACGCGGAATCGGCAGTGGCGGGTATAGGCTTCGAAGATGGTGATCTTCTCGGCCAGCCCCTCCGGCATGCCGACATCGCACCAGCGATGGCGTTGCTCCCATTCGTTCGGACCGCGGATCAGCGGCCATCCCCGGACTGCAAGGCAGAGGGCGAAGGTCGATTCGACATTGCCACGGGGTGCGACGAACGCGTCGTCGGCCGATGCGGACTCGCGTCGGTCCTCCCAGATCAAACGATCGCCGTCGCGCACGGCGGATATCAGACACACAGGGGGCGCCCCGACTGAGTCGTCGCGATGTAGCAGGAAATCCAGTCCTTGCGCGCGCTCGCGGATCTCGTAGCGGGGGTCGGCAAGATAGCGCACCAGACTCAGCGAGCGCTTCCAGTTGGCGACCCAGAAGCCACGATGCAGATAGAAGCGCAGCGCGCCCTGCCAGGTCCAATGGGTCTCAAGCCGGATGCCGCCGAGACCCAAACGGCGCGCAATCTCGTCCAACACGTCCATGATCAGACCACTGTGGCCTTGACGCCTTTCCTCCCGAAAGAGATAGAGGCTTGCGACCCAAATGAAGTGCTCGCCCCACCCCGGATCCCGAAGCGCAACGGCCAAGGTTCCCAGGCAGCGGCGATCGAGCATTATCCAATAGGGCAGATATTCGCCCAGGTCGACTGGATCCCCGATCGCTTCGCCCCTCGCCAGGCTCAAGCGGCTCCAGTCCTCGATCGCCGGATCCGTGAGCCACCCTGGGTCCGGGATGCCGCCCAGACGATATTCGGCAAAGGTCGCAAGCTCGCAGGCGCGCCACAATCGACGCTCCTCGGGGCAGGAGGTCTCGACAGCCCGGAGCAAAGGCTGATCGGCCAAGGCGATTCGAAGGCACTCGCTCAGGTCATCGGACGGGTCGCGGGGGTCGGGAGATGTCGCCATGTCGTGCGATCCCCCTCAACGGCCGGTCGCGCCGGTTGCCCCGTCATCGCGGGTTTTGTGCGCGTCGGCCGCGCCCGTCGCCGCGGCCTTGCGCGCATCGTCCTCCCGTTTCATCCGGCGCAGCAACCACAGCTCGCGGAGCAGGAAGCCCATGATGGCGCCCGCGGTCAGGAGCGCCTTGCAGAGCATCAAGGTTCCGGTGCTGATCATGGCGGGGTCATCCGAATTGGAGGCATTGACAGGAGCTCCGGTCAGTGCCGATTCGGGCAACTGCCGTCAAACCGAGATGCCTGACGATCCGGCGGACTTTCAAGGGGCGCCTGCCGATGAGACGCCCCTGCCCGACGCCTCCGCAAGCCTAAACCGCGTCCAGAGTGAGACGCGGTTAAAAATTTAGTATTTTTAATGTCTTAAACCGCGCCAGCTCCGACAGCTGTTGGAGCTGGCGCGGCCAAGCCAATCCAACCAACGACGCATACCGCACCCGGCACGGTTTAGGCGCTCGATGGCTCGCGCTCGCCGTAGCTATAGACCAGCACGGGAATCGTGGAATGAGTGAGCGTGCGCAGGGTCTCGCTCCCGAGGATCTTTGCCCTGATCCCCTTGCGGCCATGGGAAGCCATGAAGATCAGATCGGCGCCGGATTGGGTCGCGGCATCGACGATGGCCTCGTAAGGGCTGTTGCTCGAGGTCGAGAGCAGGTCGCAGGGCACGCCCGCCGCCCCGCAGAGGCCCTCGACAAAGCCGAGGTTCTTTTGAACCTCTTTCTCGATCTGCTCGTCGATCTGCTCCAACGAGCTCGATGCCGCCTTTTTGTCTTCGCCGTAGAAGTAGGCCGCGGCAATGTTCGGTTTGGCATGATAGGCCGTGATACGGGCGCCGATATGCTTGGCGAAGGTCACCGCTTGCCGCGCGGTTTCCTCCGAAAGCTCGGAACCGTCGGTCGGAACAAGGATGTTCTTGAACATAGTGATTCCTTGGGTTTGGCTGAAGACTGGGCACCGCGGCCCGCCGGCGTGAACGCATTCTCAAAAAAGACTCCGGGATCCCGCCCGGAGCAACCGACGTTCGGAAACCTAGACGCGGGAGATCGACAGCGGCGATCCGCTGCGCTCGTAGAAGTACCAGATCATGAACAGCATGATGAAGTAGGCGCAGATGAAGACCATGAATCCGCCGATGACACCCGCCATGGCGAAGACACGCGGGATGATGAAGGCGCCGAGCGAGCCGATTGCCCCGGCGATGCCGATACAGCCGCCTGCCAATCGACGTGCCTTGACCAGCCGCACCGGGTCGATCTTGCCGGTCTCCGGATCAGTGGCCGCCGCGCGGAAGACGGCCGGGATCATTCGATAGGTCGTCCCGTTCCCGAAGCCTGCGGCAAAGAAAAGCAAGAGGAAGAGTCCGAAGAAGAGCGGAAAGGATGGCGTCCCCATGTTCAGGACCAGAATGACCCCGCCGCATCCGACGCACATGATGAGAAAGGCCAGCATCGACATGCGCGCCCCCCGAACTTATCCGACATCCAACCGCCGACCGGCCGAATCAAAGCGCCCACCAGAGCACCCATGAAGACATAGTTTCCAGTGACTTCCGGAAATTCGGAACGCATCAGGGTTGCAAAGCTATTGGCGTATCCGATGAACGAGCCGAAGGTTCCGATGTAGAGCCAAGAGATGATCCAGGTGTTCTTGTCCGCTGTCGCAAGCAACAATGCCTTCGAATCCGATTGGGCCTCGCTCAAGTTATCCATGAAGAGATAGGCGCCGAGTGCCGCAATGATGCACAGCGGGATGAACATAAGACCGGCACGATCCAAAGAGAGGCCGGCGGCTGTGATGATGACGACCGGGATGGTGAATTGAACCCAAGCCGTTCCGAGATTTCCGCCCGAGGCATTGAGACCGAGAGCCGCACCCTTCTGACGCTCCGGGTAGAAGAAGGAGATATTCACCATCGACGAGGTGAAGTTGCCCGCTCCCAGACCGGCCGTCGTCGCGATAAGCAGCATCAGCCAGAACGGCGTATCCGGATTGGTGACCGCCCAGGCGAGTCCGGATGCAGGGATCATCAGCAACAAGGCCGACGTAATCGTCCAGTTGCGCCCGCCGAACCGAGGGACCGTGAAGGTGTAGGCGAAACGCATCAGGGCGCCGAAGAGTCCGGGCATGGCAATCAGCCAAAACCGTTCGTCCGCGTTGTAGGCGAATCCGGCGTCGGGCAGGCGCGGGACGATCATGCCCCAAACGGCCAGCATGGCGAATCCTAAGAATTCGGCAAACATGGACCACGCCAGGTTGCGGCGTGCGATCTTCTTCCCGGCGCCCTCCCATTGCGCCGTGTTCTCCGGATTCCAGCCGTCGATCCAACGCCCTCGCCCAAACCTGAGCTTGGGACCGTCTGCTTGAGCGATTGCAGTCATCTGCGTGTCCTCATGGGTTGAATGTTCCGAAATCGGCGTCTGGTCGATACGGCGGCATCAGCGAGGCGGCACCGATTCGGACCTCAGCGCATAGGTATCATTGAAGGCTTGCGGCAGCTCCTCGATCTCGACCTTGAGCTCGGTCAGCATGCGCTCGGCGACGGCCAATTGCTCCTGCAGGCCCTCGACCTCGGACCGGTATTCCTGCTCGCGGGCCGTGCGGTCGGCGATTTCCGCACGTAATGCAACCGCCTCTTCCTTCGCCTTGGTAATGGATGCGATGAGCCGATCCCCCGTTGCCTTCAGATGCGGCGCCGCCTGCGTCGGCTCATAGAGGCGAAGGACATAGTCTTTGCCGGTCGCCGTGGTCTGGGTGACCGGCTGGCGCAACAGCAAGGTGTCGATCAGAAAATAGGCAGACAAGAGGCAGGCGAGCGTCGTGCCCGCCATCAGGGTGCCGAGTGCAGGGCGCGGGGGCGATGCAACGGCGGAATGAGATCCGGCATAGGAGTCGGGCATGGATCGTTCCTCGATTGATGGCAGCATGTGAAGGATTCCCGGGGATTCGGGAAAAGGATATCGGCGCCGTCATCCGATTGCATCATCCGGCTTGAGCCGACGGGAATGGATCCGGCAATTAGGACATTGCAATGCACGCGCCAAGCCTGAGCCGACGCCTATTCAGCGACAATGGACGAAGGTGAGCCACAGTGCTGAACGGCTGGATCGACGAGGCGACGACGAGCTCCCGAGGCCCGTAAATCATCAGGTACTGTGAGTGATCTTGACCTGAAATCGGGGCATCCAAGATCGCCGAACGGCATGTCGGCGATTCCTCCGACGCCGGTCGGCGGGATCAGGCGGGGTAGCGAAACGGGTCGACGCCTTCGGACGCATCGCCTGACTAGGACAAAAAGACCCGCTCATCGGGGCGGTGCCGGACACAATGTCGCAGCAGAGATTAACTAGAGCGCGATCGGGATCGACCGACGGACCGGACGCCGCGAATCCTCCCCGTCGTCGACGGATGACTCGGGGATCGACCCTCCCGCGAACAGGCTCTGGCCGCTCGCCGAACGCCCTGCCCCGCCCGAAGTCTCCGCCTTGAAGATGTCGACGAAGTGTTGATGGTACCGACGCAGGTATTTGTCGCGCGCGTAGGCGATCTTGGTGACCTCCCAGGGAAAGAGATCGGCGAGATCGCGAATCCCCAGATCGGCGTCTTCCTCCGGCTGATAGGCCAAGGCGGCGATGATCCCGACACCGAGTCCCTCGCGGACATAGGTCTTGATCACGTCGGTGTCCGCGGCACTCAAGACCACTTTCGGATGCAACCCGACCTTCGCAAAGGCGTCGCTGAAGCCGCCTCGCCCGGTAAATCCGAAGACATAGGTGATGATCGGGTGCTCGCAGAGTGCCGCCAAGGTCATCGGCTGCACGCCGAGCACGGGATGGGAGCACGGCGCGATCAGGCAGCGGTTCCAGCGATAACAGGGGACGGTCTGGAGCGCGATCTCGTCGCCCAGGGCCTCGGTGCAGATCGCCAGATCCACCAGGTCGCGCAAGGCCATGTCGACCAGTTGGCCCGGCGTGCCCTGGTGGATCTGAAGCTCGACGGCCGGATAAGCCGCAGCAAACCGTCGGATTACCGGCGGCAGCACATAGCGGGCCTGGGTATGCGTGGCGCCCAGGCGCAGCACGCCCCGATCCTCCTCCAGGTGATCACGACCCACCGCGATGATGTTCCCGGTCTGGCGCAACGCCTCGCAGGCGTGCCGAAAGACCTGCTCGCCCACCTCGGTCAGTCCGACCAGACGTTTGCCGTGGCGCACGAACAGCCGCGTGCCCAGCTCCGCCTCGAGCTGCTTGAGATGTTGGGTCACGGCCGACTGCACCAGATGCAGACGCTCGGCGGTCCGGCTCACGTTGAAGCGGACCTCGACCAAGGTCACCAGGGAACGGAGTTGGCGCAGTTCCATATCATTCCTCGTGATAACGACGCATGAATGATCATTTCAAATCGTTTTTGCCGCCTGCCTAAACTCCATGCCGAAGCGGACCTGCCGGTTCAAGCAAGTCAGATCCCGAACCGGACTGACAGAAAGCACGACATATGCCAGGGGATTTAGACCGATGGCCCTTTCACAGTTACATGCTTTGACCAGTCCGGTGGACGATCAGCAGCTTCGCGCCCTGCAGGTGGCGTTGAAGGGGATGTCGTCCACGCAGATCGCCTGGGTCAGCGGCTATCTTGCAGGCATCGGCAGCAGCGGTCTGCCCGCGCCTGCCGAGCCGAAGGCGGTCGAGACCGTCACCATCCTCTACGGCTCGCAGACCGGAAATGCGAAAGCGGTGGCCGAGCAGCTCGGATCGCAGTCGATCGGTCAAGGGATCGACGCTCGGGTTATCTCCATGGGCGATTTCAGTCCGCGCAAGCTGACCAAGGAGCGGTGGGTCCTACTGGTCGTGAGCACGCACGGCGAGGGCGAGCCGCCGGAGAGCGCCTATGCCCTGCATGCCTTCATTCAGGATCAAGGCGCGGCTCGGCTGGAGCAACTGCGCTACGCCGTCCTCGGCCTGGGCGACTCGAGCTACGAGCACTTCTGCCGCACCGCGTTGGATTTCGATCGACGCCTTGCGGAGCTCGGCGCACAGCGGATCCTGCCGCTGCAATGCTGCGATCTGGACTACCGGGGGGACACCGAGCGCTGGTCGACGGATGCCTTGAACCGGCTGAACGCGCTCGCGCCGCGCCGCACCGGCAATGTCGTGGCGCTGCCGGGTCTGCGCTCCCATCAAGAGCAGAGCCAGAACCAGGCCCGTCCTTACGACAAGGACAACCCCTACCCCGCAACACTGCTGGAGAACCGCCGGATCACGACGCCGGACGCAGTCATGGACGTCCGTCATCTGGCCCTTGCGATCGATCCCGAGGCCCTGCGCTACCGACCGGGCGATGCCCTGGGCGTCTGGATCAAGAACGATCCGACGCTCGCCGAGGCCATCTTGACCCGGGTCGGCCTCGACGGCGAGACCCGAATCCACCTGGGCGACGAGGAGCTGGATCTGCGCCATGCCTTGATCGAGCGGCTCGAGCTGACGCAGCTGCATCCGACGACGGTCCGCGCCTGGTCCGAGCGGGCGGACGCCCCGGAGCTGAAGGCGCTGGCGACCGACGCCGCCGGGCTGCGGGCCTATGCGGGCGAGCGTCAGCTCATCGATCTGGTTTCGGATCATCCGGCCCCCATCGATGCGCCCGCCCTGGTCGCGCTGCTGCGCCCGCTCCAGCCGAGGCTCTATTCGATTGCATCCAGCCAAGCCGAATACGAGGACGAGGTCCATCTCACGGTCTCGGTGGTGCGCTATCAGGCGCATGGCCGGGATCATCTGGGCGCGGCCTCCGGGTTCCTGGGCGAGCGGCTCGGGCGCGACGAGCCGGTGCGCGTCTACGTGGCCGAGAACGACGCCTTTCGTCTGCCGGACGATGGGGACACGCCGCTGATCATGATCGGCGCCGGGACGGGTGTCGCGCCCTATCGTGCCTTCCTGCAACAGCGTGCCGCCAACGGCGACCGGGGCCGCAACTGGCTGATCTTCGGCAACCGCCATTTCCACCGCGATTTTCTCTATCAGCTCGACTGGCAAGCCCAACGCAAGGCCGGGCGGCTGGATCGGGTCAGCCTCGCCTTCTCGCGCGACGGTGCACAGAAGCTCTACGTGCAGCAGCGTCTGCGCGAAGAGGGCCGGGAGATCCTGCGCTGGCTCGACGCCGGGGCGCATCTCTATGTGTGCGGCGCGACCGCCATGGGACAGGCCGTCGATCGCGCCCTCGTGGACATCTTCACCACCGAGGCCGGGCTCGACCCCGACGCCGCGCAAGCCTCCGTCGACACCCTGCGCCGCGAGGCGCGCTACCACCGAGACCTCTACGCATGAGCGCACCCATCCACGAGAACGAGCTGCTGAAGGCCCGCAGCAACTATCTGCGCGGCACGCTCCGCGAGAGCCTGGCCGACGCGCTGACCGGCGCCATCAGCCCGGACGACACCCAGATCAGCAAGTTTCACGGCTTCTACCAACAAGACCATCGCGACCGCCGCCAAGCGCGGCGCGAGCAGTATCTCGAGCCCTATTTCGGCTTCATGCTGCGTGCACGCCTGCCGGGCGGCGTCTGCACCCCGGCCCAATGGCTGGCGATCGACGGGATCGGCCGCGAGCTGGCCGGCGGCAGTCTGCGCCTGACCACCCGGCAAAGCTTCCAGTACCACGGCATCCTCAAGCGGGACATCACCTCGGTGATCCGCGGGATCAACAGCGTCATGATTGACTCGATCGGCGGCTGCGGCGACGTCAACCGCAACGTCCTCTGCAACCCGAATCCGGTCGAGTCGGCCCTGCATCGGGAGGTCTACGACTGGGCCAAGCGGATCAGCGAGCATCTGCTGCCGCACACCCGCGCCTATCACGAGATCTGGCTCGACGGCGAGCAGGTCGGCGGCGGCGAGGATGTCGAGCCCATCTACGGCAAGACCTATCTGCCGCGCAAGTTCAAGACCGCCGTGGCGGTGCCGCCGCACAACGATGTCGACGTCTATGCCAACGACCTGGGTTTCGTCGCCATCGCCGACGGCGGACGCCTGATCGGCTTCAACGTCTCGGCCGGCGGCGGGATGGGTGCGACCCACGGGGACACCGCGACCTTTCCGAGACTGGCGGACGTCCTCGGGTTCGTGGAGCCGGACCAAGCACTCGCGGTCACCGAGGCCGTGGTCACCACCCAACGCGATTTCGGCGATCGTGTCGACCGCAGTCAGGCCCGGCTCAAATACACCATCGAGCGCATGGGGCTCGAGACCTTTCGGGCCGAGGTCGAGCGACGCGCCGGGATCCGCTTCGCACCTGCACGGGCGGTCCGCTTCACCGACCAAGGGGACCGCTACGGCTGGGTCAAGGGTCAGGACGACCTGTGGCATCTGACGCTTTATATCGAGAGCGGACGCCTGATCGACGGACCGGGCCACAGCCCCATGGCGGGCCTGCGCGAGATCGCACGGATCCATCAAGGCGACTTCCGGATCACGCCGAACCAGAACCTGATCGTCGCCCGCGTGCCCGAGGTCGGCAAGGCCCGGATCGATGCCTTGGCCCGCGAGCACGGCCTGCTGGCCGAGGGACACTCGCCGCTGCGGCTGAACGGCATCTCCTGTGTGGCCCTGCCGACCTGCCCCTTGGCGATGGCCGAGGCCGAGCGCTATTACCCTGATTTCCTCGCACAAGTCGAACGCCTCACCCTCAAGCACGGCCTCGCGGACCAGGAGATCGTGACCCGGATCACCGGCTGCCCCAACGGCTGCGCGCGGCCCTATCTCGCCGAGCTGGCACTCGTCGGCAAGGGACCGGGTCGCTACAACCTGATGCTCGGCGGCGACGGGATCGGCACGCGGCTCAATCGGCTCTACCGCGAGAACCTCGACGAGGCCGCCATCCTGGCCGAGATCGACACCCTGCTCGGACGCTATGCCGCGGGACGCACCCCCGGCGAGCGCTTCGGCGATTATCTGATCCGCGACGGGATCGTCCGTCCGGTCGTGAATCCTGCGGAGGACTTCCATGCCTAAGCCCGATCTCGATGCACTCCTCCACGGCGATCAAGCCGCGCTGCACGCGGCCAACCGCCGCTTGGAAGCCCTGCCCGCCGAGGACCGCGTGCGCTGGGCCTTGGAGCATCTGCCGGCGCAGCATGTTCTTTCGTCCAGCTTCGGGACCCAGTCGGCCGTGATGCTGCATCTGGTCAGCCGAGTGAAGCCCGAGATCCCGGTCATCCTGGTCGACACCGGCTATCTCTTTCCCGAGACCTATCGTCTCGTCGACGAGCTCACGGATCGGCTCGGGCTGAACCTCCAGGTCTATCGCCCCGCCCTCTCCCCCGCCTGGCAGGAGGCGCGGCTCGGGCGCCTGTGGGAGCAGGGAGCCGACGGCATCGAGCGCTACAACCGGCTCAACAAGGTCGAGCCGATGGAGCGCGCGCTGCGCGAGCTGAGCGCCGGCACCTGGTTTGCCGGGTTGCGTCGTCAGCAGGCCAGCTCACGCGCCGAGCTGCCGGTGCTGCGGCTTCAGGACGGACGCCTCAAGGTCCACCCGATCGTCGACTGGCACAGCCGCGACGTGCACCGTTATCTACGCCGCCATGATCTACCCGACCATCCGCTGCAGGATCAAGGCTATGTCTCGATCGGCGATGTCCACACCACGGCGCCCTTGCTGCCGGGGATGTTGGAGGAAGAGACGCGGTTCTTCGGTCTGAAGCGCGAGTGCGGGTTGCATCGGTAGTTTCGTAACCTGTCGGAAATGGTCGTCGCGAAGCGGCGACAACCCCGGGATAGACGACTTGCAGTCGTCCTCTCCCCTGGCTAGACCGCAGCAAGGCCCTCACGGCGCTAGCGTTGGCGTTTGACCTCCACCCGTCATGGAAGCGCAATCCCGGCGCGTCTAGCGCCTGGAAGCCGCATCCACCACCAGCCGAAGCAGGTTCAGCGCGGGGTTCCGAGCGCGTTGCGTGAAACGCGACCCTGCCGGCCGTCGGGACGGTGGAAGAGGACGACTGCAAGTCGTCTATCCCGGGGAGCGCCGCTGCGCGACGTTTGGCGGCGTTGCTTTCTGCCGATCGGATGTGCAAGGAACGATCGTTTGGCAAGCAGATTGCTCGGTTTTTCGGAGTCCAAGGCCGAGGCATTGGACGCGACCAGGTCTCCGTCGAGCCCTGAAACAAGATACGGCGACGCCGTCGCGACCGACCGAGATCCGAACCCGGTCGTCCGCCGAGACACGTCGTCGCCCCGAAAACCCCGAGGAGGAATGAAATGGCACCGATAAAACCCGAAGAGGTGAAGGAGCTTCTGCGGCAGATCCGCTTTCCCGGTCGGTCACGCGATGTCGTGTCGCTCGGGTTCGTCAAGAGCATCGCGCTCCAGGGCACGAACATCGAGGTGGAATTCACGCCGGACTCGATCAACGCCGAGAAGGTCACGGCGATGGAAAACGAGACCCGCGCCTTGCTGCAAGGACTCGGATTCGAGACCATCGAGATCCATACCGAGCCACCCTACGACGACGACTCCATGCTGCTCGGCGGCGCCTCGATGAATCCGCTGCAGGTCGATCTGAAGGAGTACGGCCTGGATCCGATCCCCGACCCGAGCCACGGTGGAGCGCCGCATCTCAAAGACCTCCTCGCCGGCGGCGAGGACAAAGAGCGCAAACCGCCACCGACGACTCCGCCCACCTCCGAGATCCCCGATGCCTTCGACCCGCCGATCGTCGAGGGACCGCAAGGCAATGCGGACCCGACATATAACGGCCCCATCCCCGTCTTTCAATGGCAGATCAACCCCGAGGACCCGGACGACCAGGCAAACCAAGGCAAGGTCAAGCTCAGTATCGGCAGTTGGAACTATGTTGTCCTCTGGTCGATCCATGCGGAGGAAGACCTGGTCTATGCGTCGGTGCATGCCCGGCATTGGATCTATTACGACGGCAAGGCCCGACCGAATCCGGCCGGGCGTACGGAGGGCGTCAACCTGGTCTACGATCGCAGACGCGAGGGAGTCGTTGCCATCTACGGGACCGTAAAGGATTTTCGCCCCTTCGTGGAGGCATTCCGGCGCGCCTACAGCGGGGAGACAACCGCAGCCGAGCAGGCGCTGGACGCGGCCTGATCCCCTCCGTCCGGAGGCGGGCTGTACCCGCCTCCGCCCCGCTCCAGATCCATCCTCCGGCGCCCCGCAGCGATCGTTCTCGCTCCCGACCCTACAAGGAGACTTGCCTCGGCGAGGATCGTCGCCTCGCCGAGACGCGCTCTATGTGCGTTTAATAAATTGATTAAACAGTAATCATATGGGTTCTGATATCGACGTCACCGATATCAAAAACCAATAAATTTCGTTTGTATCCACATAAGCACAACGGATATCCTTTTCCGCAATATTCGAGGGCTCGGATTTGCATGACGTGATATCGAACCTGGTCTTTCCGACCACGCCGTTCGCATCATCGCGAATGCGACACGCCGATCGGACATCGACAGGTGATGGCGAATACGCGCATACCGTCCCGATGGCGTCTCCGGTACGTCGGGCGTCATCCGGGGAATCGCTTCCAACAACAACAACGACGTCGGCGCATGGTCCGAGCCCTTCGGCCACGACCGACGAAGCGGAGGACACCACCATGTCAGTTTCCATTGCAGGTTGCAACGCGGTCGAGTTTCAAGAACAAGCGCCGATTGCGGGCGAGGCCATTCTCGTACTGGATGACGAGCCCGGGATGCGGACCTTCATCGAACGGACTCTCGCGTCCCGATTCGCACATATCGAAAGCGCCGCCGATGCCGACGAGGCGCGGGCCTTGGCCAAGAAGACTCGCTTCGATCTCATGATCGCGGACATTCGGCTCCCCGGTGCGGTCAGCGGTCTCGAGCTTGCCCGCGAGATCCGGGATCGCTATCAGGTCGATCTGGATGTGATCTTCATCACCGGCTATGCGGACGTCTACGACGAGATCGATGCACTGCGCGACACCTCGGCCGACGTTCTGCGCAAGCCCTTCCACGCCGAGCAGCTCCTGGCGGTGATCAAGCGCGCGCAGGAGCGTCGACGGGCGGCCCGCGAGCAGTTCTTGCTGCATCGCGAATGCGAGCAGCGTCCCTCGGCGAAACGCATCGTCGGTGAAAGCCAGTCGCTGAAGGAGATCTGGCGAACCATCCACCGCATCGCCCCCATGCCCTCGACGGTGCTGATCAAGGGCGAGACCGGCACCGGCAAGGAGCTGGTGGCCCGGGCGCTTCACGATCTCAGCGGACGACGCGGGAGCTATGTGCCCGTCAACTGCGGTGCCATCTCGGCGGATCTCATCGAGGGCGAGCTCTTCGGACATCTCAAGGGCGCCTTTACCGGCGCGCACCAGGCGCGCAACGGTCTCTTCAGTCACGCCGACGGCGGGACCCTGTTCCTGGACGAGATCGGCGAGATGCCCCTTGGCTTGCAGGCAAAGCTTCTGCGTGTTTTGGAGGAGCGGCGCTACCGACCGGTCGGCGGCAGCCAGGAGATCCCGGTCAATGCACGGGTGATCGCCGCCACCAATCGCGATCTGGCCGCGGAGGTCCTTGCCGGCCGCTTTCGCAAAGACCTTTACTATCGGATCAACGTCGTCGACCTGCGGTTGCCGCCGTTGCGCGAGCGCAAGGGCGATATTCCCCACATGGCCGGCTATTTTCTCAATGTCCTGTCGGCCGAGCTGGGTGTCCCGACACCCGAGCTCAGCCCCTGGGACATCGAGCAGCTCTCAAGCTATGATTGGCCCGGCAACTGTCGCGAGCTGCGCAACGTCATCGAGCGCTCGTTGCTGCTCGGCAAGCCGGTCGCGCACTATCTCTGCGAGTCGCACGCAGCGGCCATCGATGAATCCGACGGGGGGGGCACACACGCAGCGTCCCTCGAAACGATGCAGCGATCGCACATCATGAACGCTCTGGCCGTCGCGGGCGGCAACAAGACGGTTGCGGCACGTGCCCTGGGGGTGTCGCGCAAGACCGTCGAGCGCAAGCTGAAGGAGTGGTCCGATCAGGGCATGCGCAACCGATCCGGCGACTGATCGCCCGGCACCCGCCCGGGTCGATGCGATCGGACATGAGCCGGAGCTTCGCAGGTTCAGTCACGGGATCGCATCCTCGAGCGCGCCGGCATGATCGACCCAAGCGATAGCAAGATGGACGGCAGCGGCCCGACAGCCGAAATCGAACGGCTCGAACGCGCCCTCGCGGCCGCGCTCGCTCAGCTGCGCGAGACGCGCCACCGCCAACTGGTCCAGAACGAGAAGCTCGCGGCGGTCGGCGAGCTGATCGCGGGCGTAGCACACGAGATCAACAATCCGCTTGCGGTCATGCTCGGCTACGTGAATCTGGTGACCCACGAGCTGGGGCCGACCGCCTGGTCGGTCCGGATGGAGGTCGATCTCATCCTTCAACAGATCGCCCGCGTTCAGAGGATCATCGACAGCCTGCTCTATATCGCACGACCCAAGCGCGACGTCGCGGTCCTGACCCCCGAGGATCTGAACATCCTGGTGCAGGAGAGTCTCGGACTCGTCCTCGATCAGGCGCAGCGCAACGCCCTGAGGGTCTGCATCGACCTGCGTGCAACGCACTCGGTGCGGATCGGACGGCACGACCTGCAGCAGATCATCGTGAATCTGCTCGTCAACGCCTGTCACGCGGTCGAGGCAAATCGGGGATCGATCGAGATCGGTTCGCGCGACTGGGACGAGCGCGGTATCGTCCTCAGCGTCAGGGATACCGGTCCGGGCGTGCCGCCCGACCTTGTCGACAAGATCTTCCGCCCCTTCTTCACGACCAAGGGTGCCGGCAAAGGGACCGGACTCGGTCTTGCGGTGAGCACGGGTCTGATCCGACGCTACGGGGGCACTTTGACCCTCGCGCAGAGCTCGACGTCCGGAACCGAGTTTTGCCTGCGAGTGCTCGGCGAGCCCGTCTTCGACGAGGAGGACACCTGGCTGGCGCAAACCCTGGTGTCGAGCTTGGAATCAAGGCCCGAGCCGGGCGCCGACGAAACCGGCGCACAGCCGAGCGCCAACCGACAACCGCACGACATCCCAGCAACGGAGACCCTCATGACCGAGCATTTCGACGACCGAGGCTTTTTGCCTTTGAGCATCGCGGTTCTCACCGTCTCCGACAGCCGCACGGAGGACAACGACCGATCCGGACAACTGCTCGTCGAGCGTGCCGAGGCGGCCGGGCATCGCGTGATGGCCAAACGGATCGTCCCGGACGACATCTACCGGATGCGCGCGGTCTTTTCCGAATGGATCGCCGACCCCGAGATCCAGGTCATCCTGAGCACCGGCGGCACCGGCGTGACCGGTCGAGACAGCACGCCCGAGGCCGTCGCACCCTTGCTGGATAAGCCGCTCGAAGGCTTCGGCGAGCTCTTTCGCAGCGTCTCGCTCGAGGAGATCGGCACCTCCACGCTGCAATCGCGCGCGCTCGGGGGACTCGCCAACGGGACCTTCATCTTCTGTCTGCCGGGATCCAGCGGGGCCTGCCGCACCGCTTGGGATCGCATCCTGCTGGCACAGCTCGACAGCCGCACGCGGCCCTGCAACTTCGCGCAGTTGATTCCGCGCCTGCTGGAGCGTTGAGGATGACGACGGATCCTTGCGGCTGCGATGCGCCCGGGCGTGCCGCGCTCACCAAAGTGCAGGCGCTCGAACGCCTGCTGGCACGCGTCGAGCCCGTCGGCGAAACCGAGACCGTCGCGATCGCCGACGGACTCGGGCGCATCTTGGCCGAGCCGGTGATCAGCGCGATCGACGTCCCGGCCTGGGACAACAGTGCGATGGACGGCTACGCGATCCGCCATGCGGATCTCGCGAGCGCCGACGGTCGGCTGCGGGTCGCGCAGCGGATCCCCGCCGGGTTCGCCGGCACCGCGCTCGAGCCGGGTACGGCGGCGCGCATCTTCACCGG
The DNA here is from genome assembly GCF_001499735.1 of Thiocapsa sp. KS1. Taxonomy (GTDB): domain Bacteria; phylum Pseudomonadota; class Gammaproteobacteria; order Chromatiales; family Chromatiaceae; genus Thiocapsa. Next base: position 1,256,991 of record NZ_LN848257.1, read on the forward strand.
TGCGCCGGTGCCCGAAGGCTGCGACACGGTGGTCATCCAGGAGGTCTGCGAGGCGGCCGAGGATTGGGTCCGGGTGCCGCTCGACAGCAAGCCCGGCGCGAACATCCGCCGAATCGGCGAGGACATCCGGGCCGGCTCGGAGGTCGTTGCCGCGGGCACGCGGCTTGCGCCCCAGCATCTCGGACTCGCTGCCTCCGTCGGGGCCGCGCGGATCCACGTGCGTCGGCGCTTGCGCGTCGCGGTCTTCTCCAGCGGCGACGAGCTGGTGATGCCGGGCGACCCGCTCGGCCCCGGACAAATCTACAACTCCAACCGCTTCATGCTTTTCGGATTGTTGCAGCGTCTCGGCTGCGAGACGATCGATCTGGGGATCGTCGAAGACACCCTCGACGCCACGGAGCAGGCGTTGCGGCGCGGGGCGGCGCAGGCCGATCTGATCGTCGGCAGCGGCGGCGTCTCGGTCGGCGAGGAGGATCATATCAAGACCGCGCTCGAGCGGGTCGGCACGCTGGAGCTCTGGACCATCGCAATCCGTCCCGGCAAGCCGCTGGCCTTCGGGCGCATCGGCACGACGCCCTTCATCGGCAATCCCGGAAATCCGGTTTCGCTCTTCGTGACCTTCTGTCTGTTCGGGATCCCCGTGATTCGGCGACTGCAGGGCATCGCCGGCGATCTTCGTCCCCCGACCCTGCAGGTGCGCGCCGGTTTCGACTGGCCCCGCCCCGACAAGCGCCGCGAGTTTCACCGTGCGCGTCTGCGCACCGCCGAAGACGGCTCGCCCGAGCTTCTGGTGTTTCCCAGTCGCTCCTCCGCCGTGCTTTCGTCGGTCGCTTGGGCGGACGGTCTGGTCGAGATTCCGGAGGGACGTGTGATCCAAAAGGGCGACCTCGTGGACTTCATCCCGTTCGAGGGTCTCCTCGGCTGAACCGCGTCCGGCGGTGCGTGCAAGGTGCGGGGTTCGAAGCGATCGTGCTGATATCAATCAGCTCGGGGACGCGGTTCAGGTGAATAGGGTTATGTTGGGCGGGTTATTCCCGATGGCGGCGTGAACGTGTATCGACAGCTGTTTGGGCGACAAGAGAGCGAGGCCCGATATTCGGCGGCATAGAGTAGCGGAAGAAAGACTATGATCGATATCCTGTACTTCGCTCGACTCAGAGAGAGTCTTGGACTGGCGCGGGAGCAACTGGATGCCTCCCAAAACATCGAATCCGTGGCAGATCTCCTCGCGCACCTGCGTATCCGCGGCAAGCCCTGGTCAACAACCTTGGGCGAAGGCGAATCCGTTCTGGTTGCGGTGAATCAAGAGATTGCCCGCCCGGACACAGGCATCAAAGACGGTGACGAGGTCGCACTCTTCCCTCCGGTCACCGGGGGATAGAAGGCGCAGGCCATCGATCTGTCGGCCGTAGTGCTATGACCGGCCGGTCGGTGGATAAGCGAGAGCGAGCTCCGCCGAAACCCTGGATCGGCACGGGTGGACTGCGCTACGCTTGTCCACCCTTCCCATCCGATCAGGACACGACCGGTTTCACGCGAGCGCCCTTCGCCTGCACCCGCCTGTCACTGAACACCGCTTCATCCTTCATCCCTTACCCCCCGTCATATTCATATGACGGAAGATGATCGGCTTGGCCTGGAGATCAAAGTCATGGCCGCGCGGCTTGATGTCCATGGCCGCAACGATCGCCTTCTTGACCCGGTCGTCATCCGTGGGATTAGCGCGGAGCGCGCGACGCAGATCCGCCGAATGCTCCTGACCGAGACAGAGCAGCAAACGACCCTCTGCGGTCACACGCACCCGGTTGCAGTCGCCGCAGAAGTTGTGGCTGTGCGGGGAAATGAAGCCGACGCGCGTCTCTTCTCCGGCGACTCGGAAATACTTCGACGGCCCGCCCGTGCCTTCAATGGTCGGCAGAAGCTCGAAGTGCTCTTCGAGATCGCGTCGAATGGCGTCGCTTGAATAATAGGCCTCCGCTCGGTCGTGATCCCCGATCACACCCAAGGGCATCTCCTCGATGAAGCTGATGTCGATGCCGCGCTCGACGGCGAAGCGCACCAGATCCGCGACCTCGTCGTGATTGCGGTTCTTCAGCACGACCGTATTCAACTTGATTCTGCGAAAGCCCGCACGCAAGGCCGCGTCGAGTCCGCCCAAGGTCTTCTCGATCTGCCCGACGCGTGTGATCTTGCGGAAACGCTCCGGATCCAGGGTATCCAGACTGATATTGATGCGGGTGACGCCGGCATCCTTCAGCCCCTGCGCATACCGATCGAGTTGAGTCGCATTGGTCGTGAGGGTCAGGTCGCGAATGCCCGGGAGCTCGCCCAGGCGCTCGAATAACCAGATCACGTTCGGACGCACCAGCGGCTCGCCGCCCGTTATCCTCAGCTTGGTCACACCGAGCTCGCCGAAGCAGGTACCGAGGCGCGCCATCTCTTCAAGGGTCAGGAGCTGGCTGCGCGGAAGAAAGGTCATCTTCTCCGACATGCAATAGACGCAGCGCAGATCGCACCGGTCCGTGACCGAAAGACGCACATAGGTGATACGGCGACCGAACCGGTCGATCAAGCCCGACTCGCGTCGAACCGCCCGGTCTTCGAATTGAGAGGCAGTTTCGAGATTCACGCCTTGTCCTTCTCGTCGATTGAGGCTTTCGATCGAGGAATGCTCGTCGACTCCCGGCGGGGTTCCGACCCATATCGGCTCGGACCCCGCGTCATCTCGGCACAGCACATAGCATGCCGCATCCCTGTAGGCCGTCCCGCGCATCCGTCCGCGAGTGCACCGCGACAATGTGTCTCGATCGCCGCCGCACGATGGGCCGTTTTGTCCCGAGAGGCAAGTCTTCGGCCTCACCGAGCGGCGACAGGCGCGCTCGCGCTTACACCGATCTACACGCATCTCAGCATTCGTGACGTCATGCCGGGCGCAAGGCCTACACGGTCTGTCGAGGTGCAGCAAGTCAGACATCCTTATCTGCACAACGGTTTTAGGCACGACACGTGCAGTATGGTGCTTCAGCGAAACCGCAGGTTCATCTGAACAGGCGCGCTACTCATCCACCCATACGGACCGCTCGAACGACTCCGGGAGCTGAAACGACTTGATTGCCTACGCCGCCTATCTGCTCCCGATCCTCGGACTAATCTCGGCCACGCTAGTCGTCCTCTCGGCCGAGCGACTCGGCGAACGGATCTCGTCGATCAGCGTCGGCTTCAGCCTGGCGATCTTCGTCTTGGCACTTGTACTCTTTATCGAGCAGATCTCCACGGGCCAAGGACAGCTTGCGACCCTTGGCAACGTCGGTCTCTTCTCTTTGTATTTCGACTCGCTCTCGGCCTTGATGGCACTCGCCGTGAGCACCATCAGCCTGATCGTACATCTCTATTCCAGGCGCTATATGCGGGATGATCCCGCCTATACGCGCTTCTTCGTGCTGCTGGATACCATCAACGCCATGATCATGCTCATGGTGCTGTCCGGCGATCTGCTTACCTTGCTGCTCGCCTGGCATTCCATCGGCATTATTCTGTATTTCCTGCTCAACCACGATACGCGGCGCGAAGCCTCGAATCGCTATGCCTTTTGGACACTCATCACCCATCGTCTCGGCGACCTTCCATTAATGGCGGCCGCCGCACTCCTGTATTACAGCTACGGCACCCTGAGCATTCCGGCACTCTTCGATGCGATCGCGGCCGACCCCTCGCGCAACAGCGTGTTCGGACTCCCCATCAGTGAAGTGGTCGGGGTGCTCGTTCTGATCGCGGCCTTTGCCAAGTCGGCCCAGTTCCCCTTCCATACCTGGCTGCCCTACACGATGGAGGGACCCACCCCCGTCTCGGCCTTGATGCATGCCGGGATCGTCAACTCCGGCGGCTTTTTGATCAACCGCTTCGCCCCGGTCTTTGTGCAGACCGACTCGGTCCTGCAGATCGCCCTGCTGATCGGACTCGTCACGACCATCATGGGATCGGTGATGATGCTGATGCAGAGCGATATCAAGAAAGCACTCGGCTATTCAACCATGGGACAGATGGGTTATATGGTCATGGAATGCGGCCTCGGGGCCTTCTCCTTGGCGATCTTCCATCTGATCGCCCACGGGGTCTTCAAGGCGACCCTGTTCCTGGACTCCGGCAGTCTGATCGCCCGCGCGCGCAAGGATCCGAACATGCCGGAGGGCGAGATCTACAAGTTCATGGTGGAGCGCAGGGCGCCCAAGCCGCCCCTGTCTTGGATCGTCTTTGCCGGAATCACCATCGCCGCCCCATTGATCATCGTCGTCGCCGCGCATCAGGTCGTCGACGAGGGCTTTCTCAGCCATCAGGGGGCCATGATCCTACTCCTCTTCGGGTGGATCACGGGCGCTCAAACCCTGTTCTTTGTCTACAAGATCGGCGGCGAGCAACCCTTCAAGCTGCTCGGCTACGTCATCCTGTCCTTTGCGTTGGTCATCGTGACCTACGTGCTCGCCGGACACACGATCGATACCCTGCTTTATCCGGACCCGGTCTTCCGGGAGGCACTGTACCGGGCCGCCTCGCTGCCGGCACCGATGTTCACCCTGCTGATGCTGATCCTGGTCACTCTGATCGCGGCGGGTTGGCTGCTGGTGTTCTGGTCGACCGCCAAGCAGGAGCCCCTCACGCGCCGTTACCGCGATCTCTATTTGTCCATCTATGCCCTGATGTCGCGCGAGCTCTATATCGCCGACCTGTACGGACGCCTGGCCGGATTCATCCTGGCACGCTCGCGCCAGCTCAATGCACTGATGCGGTGGGTTTGATGTGACCCTCGCACTGCTTCTCCTCGCCGGGTTCTTTCTGCCGCTCTATCCCCTGAGCGTACTGCCGAATGCGCTCCTGCAGGGTCGGCTGAGCGCCGACGCTGCCCGGCGCTCCGGGCGGCGTCCGGGCCCCGGCTCGAAGATCCCGGTCCTTTTGATCTTTCCGATCGTCGGGGTGGGTCTGGCCACGCTGGCGACGCACATGGACGCGGCGGAGACCGGACTGCCGACCCTCTTCGGGGTCTGGGGCGGCATCACCTCGGTGCTCTACGCCTTTCGGCTCTTGAGCGCAAAGGACGGACAGATCTGGATCTCGCATCTCTTCTCCTCCGCGCTCGCACTCATCTGGATCGGCATCGCCTACGGGGTGGATCCACTGCTCCCCGCAATCGGGCTCTCGGTCTCGCTTTTGCCGCTGGTCTTCATGCTGGACCAACTGACCCGGCGCTTCGGGATCGCGCGCAGCGGGCTCTATCCGGGACTCTGCTGCCGCATGCCCTGGTTTTCGCACCTCTTCGAGCTCGCCGTGCTGACGGCCATCGCGGTGCCCTTCTCGCCGTCCTTTTTTGCCATCGCGGCGCTTGCGTTCGGCGGGGTCGCCGCCGACGAGGTCGTGGTCTTGCTGCCGATCTGTCTGTCTTGGCTGTTGTGGACTTGGGCGGGCGTCAACCTGCTCACGGGGATCGTCTGGGGTATTCCGCGGGACGATCTGACCTATCGCGATCTGGATCCCAAAGGCGCGCTCGGCGTCGGAGGCGGCATGGTCGCGCTGGGGATCTTCGGAATCCTGCTGGTGGAGGTCGCACTCTGATGCGCACGAACGGCGACGCCGACACAACCGCAACCCGTCCATCGACCCCGGAAGCAACCGGGCACGCGACGGGAACACCCTTGGGCCGTGCGCTCAAGATCCGCTCCATGGTCACGGTCGCGGGCGAGTTTCTGCCCTTCATGTGGCCGATGCGGAATTTCATTCATCACAACCCGTTGAACGGGTTCGAGCATCTTCAGTTCGAGGAGGCGGTCGCGCAGGCAACCCGTCTCTTTCACGCGCGGGGCTATCTGCGCCGAACCGACTATCAAGCCTTGATGCAGGAGGGCCGCATCGATCCGGACGTGATCGAAGACCTGGTCTCCGAGTTCCTGCGCGATTGGGCGCCAGATCACGACGCCTGCGAGGACGACGGCGAGCAGCTCGACTTGAAACGCATCCTGACGACGCTCATGACCCGGATGGATCAGCCGAGTGTGGGCAACGCCTATCCGAGCACAGACGCGATCCTGGCCCGGCTTCGCCCGTCGGCGGATCAGCCATGAAGATGCTCGATACGGCCCTGATCGGCGTGCGGTGGACGCTTTACGATCTCGTGGATCGGCTCTACGGCAGCCGCATCAACGCGACCCTGAACGAGCTTCAGATCAAGGGTTGCATGGATTTCCTGGACGAGGGGCAATCCGTGTGGCGCATGCCCGGCCGTCGACAAGGGTTGTTCCGCGCCTGGGGCCACATCGCCAAGCGCAACCGGCGCCTGCGTCTGCACGGGCTCGACGTCGGGGGAATCCTCGCGCAGACGGATCAGCCGGAAGCGGCGATCGATCTGGTCATGACTCGCCTGCAGATCCCCGAACGGCTGTGGATGGACTATTTCGCCCTGGAGCTTTCGAAGCTCCACGGCTGGGCCGGGTTCGTGCGCTGGCGCGCGCAGGCCAAGGGCTACTATTGGCAGGATCGCAACCCGGCGGATCTGGTCGACTTCATCGCCATCCGATTGGTGCTTTCCTTGCCCCTGATCGAAGAGGCCGGCAAGCAGCATCAGCACGATTTCCGCTATCCGGCGTGGGTGCGGTGTCTCGAGGAGCGCCCGCACGAATGTCTGCTGCGCCATGAGCTGCACTCGGGCGCGATCCTCCCCGACTACGCGCATCGCGTCGAGGTCGTGCTCGACAGCGGCGACGCCACCCGGATCAAGGCGCTTTGTCTCGAATACGAGCACGAGAAGACGGCACGCGAGGCGGCCACGCGTGCCCAGCGCCTGCAGGAGCTGTGCGAGCGTGCCGGCATCCCGCGTGCCGAGCTGGCCGGCAAACGCTCGGGCGCACTGCGCCGCATGATCGAGGCGGTCTACACCTTCAGGTCTCACGAGGGATTCGTCTGGACGCAGGCGCTGGAACGCACCTATATCCGCGCCCTGCTCGGCAAGCTGGCCGCGCATCGCGCGATCACGCCCGATCCAGCATCCGGGCCGGGGCCCGGCGAGCCGCGCGAGAAGGGTTCCGACGTTCAGGCGCTCTTCTGCATCGACGTGCGCTCCGAGCGGCTGCGCCGCCAGCTCGAGCGCGTCGGACACTACGAGACCTTCGGCGTCGCCGGCTTCTTCGGCGTCCCGGTCAACTTCATCGAGCTCGGCAAGGGTCACGAGACCGCACTCTGCCCGGCGATCGTTACGCCGAACAATGTCGCCTTGGAGATGCCGCACCGACACGCGCACGGCGGACACGGACACGGCGGGCATTCGTTGTTCCACCTCGCCACCGAGGTGGTGCACGATTTGAAGGGCACCGTGCTCGCGCCCTACATCACGGTCGAGGCCGTCGGTCTGCTGTTCGGCTTCGACATGGCCGGCAAGACCCTGGCACCCGCCGCCTACAACCGCTGGCGCAAGACGCTCGACAACGGCAAGCAGCCGACCCGACTCATGATCGACAAGATCTCCCGGGACGACGCGCTCGATCTGATCGCGACCCTCCAGGACGAGATGGTGGTCCGCGCCGTCGATCGGCATTTCGGCATCAAACGCGAGGCCATTACGACCGGCATGATCCACGAGCTGCGCGAGATCGCGCTCGGCCGGGCCTCGGCCCCGAGCGACTTCGCCCGGCGCTTCGATCTCGACGCCGCCGCCGAGACCCTATTCCTGACCAGTCTGCGGCTGGAGTACGGCCTGAACCCGGATCAGGCCAAGATCCAGCTCGAGCATCTGGCGCGGATCGGGTTTCGGATCGAGCGCCAGGCCCTGCTCGTCGGTAATCTGCTCAAGACCATCGGTCTGGTCGAGGGTTTCGCGAAGATCGTCCTGGTCGTGGGTCACGGCAGCAGCTCCCAGAACAACCCTTACGAATCGGCATTGGACTGCGGGGCCTGCGGCGGCGATCGTGGATTGGTGAATGCCCGTATCTTCGCGGCGATGGCGAATCGGCGCGAGGTGCGCGAGCGGCTCGCCGAGCGGGGTATCCGGATCCCGGATGAGACCTGGTTCATCCCTGCCCTGCACGACACCACCACGGACGAGACGACACTCGACGATATCGAGCAGCTCCCGCCCGGGCGTCTGACCCAGGTTGCCCGCATCCAGGCGGACCTGGCCGCCGCCGGGCGACTCTGCGCACGCGAGCGCTGCAGCGAGCTGGGCGAGACGGATGTGGATTCGTCCGAGTCCGCCGCGGATCGGGTGAAACGCAACGCCATGGATTGGACTCAGGTCCGTCCGGAATGGGGCCTGTCGAAGAACGCATCCTTCATCGTCGCCGGCCGCAGCCTCACGCGTACACTCGATCTCGAAGGTCGCGCCTTTCTGCATTCATACGATCATCGCCTCGATCCCTCCGGCGAGCTGCTCGTGGGTATCCTCTCCGGCCCCTTGATCGTCGCCCAATGGATCAACATGGAGCACTACTTTTCGGCCGTCGACAACGAGGTCTTCGGCAGCGGCAGCAAGATCTATCACAACGTGGTCGGCCGCTTCGGCGTCATGACGGGCAATGTCGGCGACCTGCGCACCGGGCTTCCCGCACAAACCGTTCTGAAGGGCGAGCGACCCTACCATCAACCGATGCGCTTGGTCACCCTGATCGAGGCGCCGCTCACCTGCGTACAGGATGCCTTGGCCAAGGTCTTCAAGGTTCGCGAGCTGGTGCAGAACGGCTGGGTGCGTCTCTTGGTCCTCGATCCGGTGACCGGCTGCGCCTCGCTCTTCGAGCAAGGCCGCTGGACCGCGCAGCCATGGCCTCCCGGTACCGAATGGCGGATCAAGGCGAGCCAACCGGTCACCGCTCCACCGCCCCGGAGACCTCGCAAACGCGTCGCAACGCCGGAGACATCCGCATGAGAGCACTCAACGTCACCGCGATGAAGAAACTGGAGATCATCGTCGAAGGCGAACAACAGGGATTCGTGGTCGACCTGCTCGATCGTGCAGGCGCCGGCGGCTACACGATCCTCCACAACCTGTCCGGGAAAGGCACCCACGGCGTACACATGGGACATCTGATGTTCAATGACGATTCAGTCCTCGTGATGATCGTCACAGCCGTTTCCGTGGACCTTGTCGGTCCGATCCTGGAGGGATTGACACCCTTCTTCAACAAGCACATGGGGGTCGTCTTCACCTCCGATATCCAGGTCAGTCGACTGGTGAAGATGCCGTCCGAGTGACGCAGCGGGTCGGGATGCGGCGCCGATCCGCTCCGAACCCTCGTCCGTCGACACGGCGCTTCGGCAACACAGACACACGCCTTTCACCCTGTCCTCCCTGTCTCGATCCAAGCGAGACGTTTGATAGCCCGGCGCCCGCCGGGCTTTTTTTCGTCGAGACAAGATGTGCGGGACGCCATCGCGAGACAGGACCCGGCCCGATGAATCAGGCACGCCGGTCGTGAAGCGCAAGCCAGCATGCGCAGACCCGATACCTACCATCAGTGATCGGAATACATGATCGGCCGAGAAACAGAGTATGCTGCTGCGGAATTGACCCGGAGAACCCTCGATGAACGACATCCTGCACGAGCCCCATAAGCCTCAATTCGCCTCGGCGCCGAATCAGGCGCGCAAGGCCGCAACCGTCGAAGAAGCCTGGGCCGCCGCGGCCGAGTTGAAGCCAATGGTCGGAAAGGTGCGCAAGATCGCGCGAGTCCGACGCTCGGATCTCTCGGCCCGAGGGAAGATGGCGCTGCCGCCCGATCAACGCTGACTGCGCGGGCGCAGATGCGTCTAGGTATACGACCGGGCGGACCGGTCGAAGCAGATCGATCCGAGTCGCGTTCAGGAACGAGACCCGGGTCGCGATTGTTTCACGCCTGTTGACATATGCTCAAGTCGTAGGCAGAGGAGCGACGGAGTCGGACTCGATGACATCGAGGCAGCTCCGGGCGCACAACCTCTGCATCGCGCGAGCGCAGGTGACGACGGATCGTCCCTGCAAGCGCATCATCCGACAGGAGCAGTATCATGACGTATTCCATTCAGTGGTTCGGTGCAATGACGGGCTATGCATTCCTCTACGGCTGCATGCTCGGAATGATGGCGCCGGCCACCTATCTTCCGCAGCACGCAAGGACAGCTTCCGCGAGCGGCCACTCGGCTTCGCCGATCCTCGACAGCAACCCAGCTGGCTCCCGCCGGGAGCTCGCCCGAGGCTGATCATCCGCCCAGCACCGGGATGCCGCACCATCGGGACTGCGAGAAGCCGGTCGTCGATACCTGCCGGATCGAGAGGGCGGCGAGAGACAAACAAAAAGGCCATGCACCCGCGGTGCATG
>NZ_LN848257.1:1267418-1301001 GCF_001499735.1 Thiocapsa sp. KS1
CGGTGCATGGCCTTTTTGTGTCATCGAGGATCCGAGCCCGCAATCCATCGGATCGCCGGGATCGAGACCCTGTCTACCGGCGATCAGTTGCGGGACTTGTCGACCAGCTTCTTCTCGCGGATCCAGGGCATCATGTCGCGCAGACGCTCGCCGACCTCTTCGATCTGGTGCTCTTCGCCGAGTCGACGCATCGCCTTCATGGACGCCGCGCCGGCCTGGTTCTCCAGGATGAATTCCTTGGCGAACTGGCCGTTTTGGATCTCGCCGAGGATACGCTTCATCTCGGCCTTGGTCTCGTCGGTGATGATGCGCGGACCGCGCGTCAGGTCACCGTATTCGGCCGTGTTGGAGATCGAGTAGCGCATGTTGGCGATGCCGCCCTCGTAGATGAGGTCGACGATCAGCTTGACCTCATGGAGACACTCGAAGTAGGCCATCTCGGGCGCGTAACCGGCCTCGACCAGGGTCTCGAAACCGGCCTTGATCAGCGAGGTCAACCCGCCGCAAAGCACCACCTGCTCGCCGAACAGATCGGTCTCGCACTCCTCGCGGAAGTTGGTCTCGATGATCCCTGCACGCCCGCCGCCATTGGCAGAGGCGTAAGCCAACGCGATGTCGCGGGCCTGACCGGTCGCATCCTGATGGACCGCGATCAGGCTGGGCACGCCGCCACCTTGGGTGTAGGTCGAGCGCACCAGATGGCCCGGACCTTTGGGCGCGATCATGATGACGTCGAGATCCTCGCGGGGCGTGATCTGGCCGAAGTGCACGTTGAAGCCATGGGCGAACGCGAGCGCCGCGCCCTGCTTGATATTGGGCGCGACCTGGTCGCGATAGAGCGCAGCCTGATGCTCGTCGGGGGCCAGGATCATGACCACGTCCGCGCCCTTCACCGCCTCTTCGATCGAGCGGACCTCGAGCCCCGCATTGGCCGCCTTGGCGGCCGAGGCCGAGCCGGGCCGCAGACCGACCACGACCGACACGCCGGACTCTTTCAGATTGTTGGCATGGGCGTGGCCCTGCGAGCCGTAACCGATGATGGCGACCTGCTTGCCCTGGATCAGCGAGAGGTCGGCGTCTTTGTCGTAATACACGTTGATGGTCATTGAGATGAATCCCTCTGATGGCGATGTATGAGGCGGATCGGTCTGCAAGCGGCCCTCGGGCACTCGCTCGGATCCCTATCCGGGCTGAGTGAGCCGCAAGCCGCGCAAGCAGCTCGATCCGACGAAAATGATCGAGGACTTAAACCGCGTCCGCCGCAAAGGTGGCGGACAGGTACCGGACCACGCCCACGGCAAAACGGCTCATGTCGCGCGCAGACGCGGTTTAAACCGCCAAACCCTTGTCGCCGCGCGAGATGCCGGTCGGACCCGAACGGACGACCTCGACGATCAGCCCCTCCGGAACCGCGTCGATGAAGGCATCCAGCTTCTTGGATGCCCCGGTCAGCTCGATGACATAGCTGGTATCCGTTACATCGATGATCTTGGCGCGGAAGATCTCGGTCAGGCGCTTGAGCTCCTCGCGGTCCTGCCGCTCGGCGCGCACCTTGATCATCATCATCTCGCGCTCGATGTGCGGGCCCTCGGACAGATCGAGCAGCTTCACGGTGTCGATCAGTTTATTCAACTGCTTCTTGATCTGCTCGACCACGTCGTCGTTGCCCGTGGTCACCAGGGTCATCCGCGAGAGGGTCGGATCATCCGTCGGCGCGACGGTCAGCGATTCGATGTTGTAGCCACGGGCGGAGAAGAGCCCTGCAACGCGCGAGAGCGCGCCTGCCTCGTTCTCCAGCAGCACGGCGATGATATGTCTCATGTCGTCAGGTCTCTTTCGCTCGGGACGCGGTTTAGGCCAGCTCGCGATCCGACAGACTCGGTGCCAGATGCATCTCGTGGTGGCCCTTGCCGCTGGCGATCATCGGATAAACGTTCTCGGTGGGATCCACGATGACATCCATGAACACGAGACGGTTCTTCATGGCGAATGCCTCGGTCATGGCGGCCTCCAGGTCCCCCGGCTGGTCGACACGCATGCCGACATGCCCGAAACTCTCGGCGAGCTTCACGAAGTCCGGCAGGGCGTCGACGTAGGAGTTCGAGTAGCGGCTCTCGTAGAAGAGCTCCTGCCACTGCCGCACCATGCCCATATAGCCGTTGTTGAGCAGGATCACCTTGATGGGCAGCCCGTATTGAAGGCAGGTGGCCAGCTCCTGGATACACATGAGGATGCTCGCCTCGCCGGAGATACAGGCGACCTGCGCATCCGGAAACGCCAATTGCACGCCCATCGCTGCCGGAAGGCCGAAGCCCATGGTCCCCAGACCGCCCGAATTGATCCAGCGCCGCGGCTTGTCGAACGGATAAAACTGGGCGGCAAACATCTGGTGCTGCCCCACGTCGGAGGTCAAATAGAGATCGCCGTCGGTCACCTTGTAGAGTGTTTCCACCGCGAACTGCGGCTTGATGGCGGCGCTGTTGCGGTCGTAGCGCAAACAGTCGACCCCCTGCCACTCGGCGATCTTGGCCCACCAATCGGCGACCGCAGGCGCGTCGGAACGCGGAGCCGGGGCCAGTTCTCGGTACAGCTTCAGCATGTCGGCGAGCACGTTCGCGACCTGTCCGACGATGGGGACATGCACCTTGACGGTCTTGGAGATCGAGGACGGATCCACGTCGACATGGATAATCTTGGCATGAGGACAGAAATGCTCGATCTTGCCGGTGACCCGATCATCGAAACGCGCGCCGATGGCGATCAAGACATCCGTCTCGTGCATCGCCATGTTTGCCTCGTAGGTGCCGTGCATCCCGAGCATGCCGATGAACTGCGGATCGGTCATGGGATAGGCACCGAGCCCCATCAGGGTACTGGTGACGGGAAAGCCGGTCGCACGCACGAGCTCGGTCAGTTGGGACGACGCCTCGCCGAGCACCACGCCGCCGCCGGTGTAGAACACCGGCCGCTTGGCCTGGAGGATGAGATCGACGGCCTTGCGGATCTGCCCGGGATGCCCCTTAAGCACCGGGTTGTAGGAGCGCATCTTGATATCGCGCGGGTATTCGTACGGGATCTTGATGTTCGGATCCGTCACGTCCTTGGGGATGTCGACCACCACGGGTCCGGGCCGACCGCTCGTCGCGATATAGAAGGCCTTGCGAATGGTCATCGCGAGATCGCGCACGTCCTTGACCAGGAAGTTGTGCTTCACGCAGGGTCGAGTGATGCCGACCGTGTCGACCTCTTGAAAGGCGTCGCTGCCGATCACGGGGATCGGTACCTGACCGGTCAGGATCACCATCGGGATGGAGTCCATGTATGCGGTGGCGATACCCGTGACCGCGTTGGTCGCACCAGGGCCGGACGTCACCAGACAGACACCGCACTTGCCGGTCGCGCGTGCATAGCCGTCCGCCGCATGCGAGGCACCCTGCTCGTGACGCACCAGGATGTGCTTGACGGACTCCTGCCTGAAGAGTGCGTCGTAGATGTGCAGCACGGCACCGCCGGGATAGCCGAAGACGAACTCGACACCCTCGTCGGCAAGGGCCTGGATGACGATCTCGGCCCCGCTCAGCTCGAGACCACGCCGCTCGGGCCGCCCCGGATCGGCCCCATCGGGTTGCGCTTCAGACAGTGCCACCTCGGTGACCTCCGATCAGTCCTAGGAAAGGGTTCAAAAGCGGTCGAAATTACCGCGATCGGTGCAGCGGGTCAAGCGAAGTGCCGAACCGCATGCGATCGTGCCCGCTCGGACCCGCCCCGGAAGACCCGAGCGCCTCAACGACAACGCGTCGGGCGCAACCGGCTCAGTCTGGTCGCGGAAAGACCGTAGACGCAGTCATGGATGTCCTGCAGAAAACCCAGCTCGTCCCAGGCATCCTCGGGCCAGCCCCCCGGCTCGGCGCGACTGCCCAGCGTCAGCTCCCGGAACGCAAGGTCGAATGCTTCGGGGTCTCCCCACACCATGCGCAGGCTTGCCAAGGCGTCCGGAAAGCGTGACTCCAAGACCGAAACATCGGTGCGCTCGCCGAGCGCGAGGTCTTCCGTCGGCCGCGCGACATGCATCGCGCGCAGCCAGTCCGGGGCGCCCGCAAAGCTGGACTCGGGATCCTTCCAGACCGGCGGAAGCTGCGCGGTCAGCAGATCGACGAACGCCTTGATCGCGGATGTCGGATGCTCGAATCCGAGGTCGAGGCCGAACAGCTCGGCCGTGGCGAATCCCTCGACCTTGACCCTCGCGATCGAGCGCACGCGCGCCCTCAATCGGAAACTCGGCAGGCCCGCGCCCCCGTGGATCGCCAGACGGATACTCTGGCCTGCATCGTATGCCTCGAAGACGGTCACGCCGAGGTGACCGGTCGCGATCTGCTCGAGCATCTCGCGCATCGCGCCGGCATCCTCGACCGCAACCTCGAGCTCGCGCACGAGCAAGCCTGCGTCCTGCTCCGAGGAGCCGTCCGCCGCATCGAGCATGGTCAGCAGCTTTTCAAGCCTCGCTTGGCTTCTCGGCGAGAGGCTCGCGAACCGAACCGCGACCTGATAATGGCCCGAGGCCAAACGTTGCGCCCGGACCACCTCGGCCTCGACCGCAACCTTCTCATGGCCTCGCCAGGGAAACACCAAACGCAGGGTGCCGGACAGGGCGGCCAGCGGCGCCGCGACGACGAACTGGGCACCACCCCAGGAGATGTCCTGATTCATGGCGATGAGCGGATCGCCCGATGTCGGCAGATAGACCTGGATCGGGATCCGCACGACGATACGGCGCTGCGTTCGCCGGTTTGCAACCGGAGCAGTCTGTTCCGGACTCGAATCCGCAGGTTGCTTTGTCATCTCGCACTCGGATCGCATCGGCGCCGGGGCTGTCGGTGCCGGCTGGATTTCACCCAGTATATCGGGGCCTTCGAAGTCTCGCGAAACCCCGGCTCGACAGACGTCGCGCCCGACCGGACGATCGCGCGGTTGTTTCGATACCGGTAGACCAATACACTTCGCGCCTTTACGTTGCCGATAGTCCTGCCGATGCGCACCTCCCAGTTTCCGATCCAGACCCTCAAAGAGACCCCCGCCGACGCGGAGATCGCCAGTCACCGGCTGATGCTGCGCGCCGGCATGATCCGCAAGCTGGCGGCCGGACTCTACACGTGGTTACCGATGGGGCTTCGCGTCCTGCGCAAGGTCGAAGGCATTGTCCGCGATGAAATGGACCGCGCCGGTGCCTTGGAGGTTTCCATGCCCGCGGTGCAGCCCGCCGAGCTGTGGCAGGAATCCGGCCGCTGGGACCAGTACGGCCCGGAGCTGCTGCGTCTGCGCGATCGCCATCAACGGGACTTCTGCTTCGGCCCGACGCACGAGGAGATCATCACGGACCTCGCACGCAACGAGCTGAAGAGCTACAAACAGCTGCCGATCAACTTCTACCAGATCCAGACCAAGTTCCGCGACGAGATCCGGCCACGCTTCGGCGTGATGCGCGCCCGCGAGTTCCTGATGAAGGATGCCTATTCCTTCCATCTCGACGATGCCTCGCTCGAAGACACCTACCGGCAGATGCACGCGGCCTACAGCCGCATCTTCAGCCGCTGCGGGCTCGATTTCCGCCCGGTGCAGGCCGACACCGGCAGCATCGGCGGCAACGCCTCGCATGAGTTCCATGTGCTCGCGGACTCGGGCGAAGACGCCATCGCATTCTCCGACAGCAGCGACTACGCGGCCAACGTCGAGCTGGCCGAGGCCCTCGCCTTGGCCGACGCCGCCCCGGCACCGCAGGAGACCGCGCGCCTGATCGACACGCCGAACGCACGCACCATCGCGGATCTGGTCGAGCAGTTCGCTCAGCCGATCGAGCGCACGGTCAAGACCCTGGTGGTCGCGGCCTCCGCCGAGAGCGCGTCCGCGCTGATCGCCCTGCTGGTGCGCGGTGATCACGAGCTCAACGCCATCAAGGCCGAGAAGCTGCCCGGGGTCGCCGCGCCGCTGCGCATGGCAACCGAGGCCGAGATCCGCGAGGCGATCGGCGCCGGTCCCGGATCGCTGGGGCCGAAGGATCTGCCGATCCCCTGCATCGTGGATCGCACCGTCGCGGTCACCGGCGATTTCAGCGCCGGCGCGAATCAGGACGGCAAGCATTGGTTCGGTCTGAACTGGGGCCGTGATCTGCCGCTTCCCGAGGTCGCCGATCTGCGCAACGTCATCGACGGCGACCCGAGCCCGGATGGCGAGGGCCATCTGAAGATCGCGCGCGGGATCGAGGTCGGACACATCTTCCAGCTCGGGCGTAAATACAGCCAGGCCATGAAGGCCAACGTGCTCGGCGAGGACGGCCGTGCGACGACCCTCACCATGGGCTGTTACGGCATCGGGGTGTCGCGCGTGGTCGCCGCGGCGATCGAGCAGCATCACGACGAGCGCGGTATCTCTTGGCCGGCGCCGATCGCGCCCTTCCAGGTCGCACTTCTGCCGATGAAGCTCGGCAAGTCATACCGTGTCCGCGAGGCGACGGAGCAGCTTTACGCGGACCTGAAGCAGGTCGGCATCGACGTCCTGCTCGACGATCGCGACGCCCGCCCCGGCGTCATGTTCGCCGACATGGAGCTGATCGGCATCCCGCATCGCATCGTCGTCGGCGACAAGTCGCTCGACGACGGTCAGGTCGAGTACAAGGGCCGCAACGACAGCGAGACGCAGCTTATCCCGATCGAGGAGATCGTCGGCTGGCTGTCGGCGCGGCTTCGGTCGGACTGATTCAGGCCGCCAGCCGCCAGCCGCCAGCCGCCAGCCGCCAGCCGCCAGCCGCCAGCCGCCAGCGATCCTCGCGCGCTCGCACGGGCAACGCAACACCCAACGCCTCGCGTGCAATCCATACCGCCCCGCCACCTCGAACGGAGGCAGGAGGCAGGAGGCAGGAAGCTGGAGGCTGGAAGCTGGAAGCCACCAAACACTGGAACCGCAAGACACACAGGACCTCACCCCAAAATGACTAAAGAAGCCTCCTTCGACCGCGACGCGCTCCTCGCTTGCGGACACGGCGAGATGTTCGGTCCGGGCAATGCCCAACTGCCCGTGCCGAACATGCTGATGATGGATCGCGTGCTGCGCATCGCCGATTTCGGCGGCGCCAACGGCAAGGGCGAGATCCTGGCCGAGCTGGATATCAAGCCGGAGCTCTGGTTCTTTCAGTGCCATTTTCCCGGCGACCCGGTCATGCCCGGCTGTCTGGGTTTGGATGCACTCTGGCAGCTTGTCGGCTTCTATCTCGCGTGGATCGGCAATCCCGGGCACGGGCGTGCGCTCGGTGTGGGCGAGGTCAAGTTCACCGGTCAGGTGCTCCCGACCGCCAGCAAGGTGACCTATCACATCGACATGAAGCGGGTGATCTCGCGCAAGCTGGTGCTCGGCATCGGCGACGGCGTGGTGCAGGTGGACGGGCGCACCATCTATACGGCCAAGGATCTGCGGGTGGGGCTCTTTACCTCGACCGAGGGCTTCTAAGACTAAACCGCGTCCAGAGCGAGATGCTCACTTTCGAGTGAGCTCGACGTTTGGTGCATCCACGACCCTTAGCGGGGGACGCGGTTTAGGATCGGAAAAGGATTTTTCGGTTTTGACTTGGCTGAGATCGGCTTCGTTGATCTCCGAAAAATTCCATACCCGTAGGTCGGGCAAAGCGTAGCGTACCCAACACACCGTCGTCGTATCACTGTTTCCGCGACTCCCCTGATATTGCGACGCCCTGCGGGTTACGCTCTCGAGACTCCATCATTGCAGCCAGGGCAGGATAACGCTCTAGATCGCCCTCGACCCGCTCGATCGCGAAGCGGACGAACATCGACTCGCTCAACCAGTCCTCCTGGCGGGACGCGCGACCGGCCCGATGATGCGGCGTGGTGCGATAGGCAAACGCCTGCATCCGAGCCAGATCCTCCCAGACGCTGAAGGTGGCGAGCGTCAAAAGCGGGTGCTCTCCGAATCCGACGTGATAGGGGCAGCCCGGCGTGTCGCGCAGCTGCCGGCGGATCTCGGGGACGCTGCGCCAGAAGGCACGCGCCCGCGTCGGAGCAACCCGCGCACGGGTGAGTACAACGAGCGGCCGATCCGGCTGCTGTTCGCCTCGATAGTCGAAGAGTGCCTCGCCGCCCCAGGTTCCGCGCCCGGAAACCGGCGTCAGCGTAAAGTGGAGCTGCTCGGTGCTCGCATCGGCGACGGCTCGGTAGAAACGGGTCCGTCGCGAACGCGCCTCGTCCTCGGGATCCGCGAAGACCCGCATCAGACAGTAAGCACCGAGATCCGGCACCACGGAAAACCCGTCGCCGCCGCCGCAGCCCATCAGGCGGATTCGGCCGGTCGGCATACGGCGATCCATCAGAAACCGCTGAAAGCCCATCCGCAGGAAGGCATCGGCGACACGCAGCCCCGAATAGCGGAAGAAGCTGAACACGACCAAACGACTCACGATCACCCCTCGCTCGAGCATCGAAACGACACGCCGATTACCCTGGGAACCCTCTCGGACGGACGCCCCAACCGCGTCCTACACAACATCGAAGCGTGCTATGTTCGCGGAACGATCCACGCACCCGGAGCAGGTCGCGCCATGCGATTCCCCTATGGATTGAGCGACTTCGGTAAGCTGATCCGCGAAGGCTATTTCTACCAGGACCGCACCGACCGCATCCCGCTGCTGGAAGCCTCGGGCGATCAGCTGCTCTTCATCCGCCCGCGACGCTTCGGCAAGAGCCTGCTGCTGTCGATGTTGGAATGCTACTACGATCTCGGCCGGGCGGAGCAGTTCGACGCCTTGTTCGGATCGCTCGCCATCGGTCGCGCGCCCACGCCGTTGCGCAACCGCTATTTCGTCATGCGGTGGGATTTCTCGCTGGTCAAGGCACAGGGCGAGGTCCGTGACATCGAGGCGGCGCTGCACCAGCATCTCAACGACTGCATCCGCGAGTTTGCGATCCGCTATCAAGACCAGCTGCCGCAGCCCATCGAGATTCAGACCGAGAATGCCCTGTCATCATGGCGTTCGGCCTTGACGGCCGTCTCGCAAACCCCGCATAAGCTCTATCTGCTGATCGACGAATACGACAACTTCGCCAACGAGGTCCTGATGGCGAAGCGCGAGCAGTACGAGGCGCTGCTCTACGGCGAAGGTCTGTTGAAGACCGTCTTCAAGGCGGTCAAGGCCGGTGCCGGGGGCCAGGGGCTCGATCGGGTGTTCATCACGGGCGTCTCGCCGGTCGTCCTGAGCGACATGACCAGCGGCTACAACGTCGCCAAGAATGTCTATCTGGAGCCCGAGCTCAACGACCTATGCGGCTTCACCGAGCCGGAGATCGACGCCGTGCTGACCCTTCTGGCAAGCGACGGCGCCGACTGGTCGCACGCCGAGGCGCTAGACACCATGCGCACCTTCTACAACGGCTATCGTTTCAGCGAAGACGCCGAGGCCCGGATCTACAACCCGACCCTGAGCCTCTATTTCCTGGAGCATCTCGACAAACGCGGACAGTATCCGCGCCGAATGCTCGACGAGAATCTGGCGATGGACCGCGCCAAGCTCGTCTACATCGCGCGGCTGCCGCACGGCGAGGCCCTACTGATCGAGGCCCTGAGCAACACCGAGGGCGTGACTATCCCGCAGCTGGCACGGCGCTTCGGGGTAGCGGACATGCTCCTTGCCGTGAAGGATCAGCCCTTCATGGCCTCGCTGCTCTATTACTTCGGCATCATGACGTTGGCCGGCGAAGGCGTGCTCGGGAAACTACGGCTGGCGATACCCAATCTGGTCGCCCGCGCGCTCTATGTCGAACGTCTCCAGGAGCTGTGGCTCCCCACCTACGACGACCGCGAGACCATCCAACGCCGGGCCGAGACGGTCTATCTGCAGGCAGACCTTGAACCGATCTGCGACTTCATCGAACAGCGCTATTTCAAGATCCTCTCCAACCGCGACTACCGCTGGAGCAACGAGCTGCTGCTGAAGACCGCCTTCCTCACGCTCCTGTTCAACGACCGGCTTTACATGATGGTTTCGGAGCTGGAGACCGAGCGCGGATATGTGGATCTCGCCCTGATCGTACGCCCCGATATGCGTCGCGTCCGGGCGCTGGATCTGCTGCTGGAGCTCAAATACCTCGGCCTCAAGGAGTTGGGGCTCAGCGGCGAGCAGGTGCGCGCTCGTTCCCGCGAGACGCTTTCCGTCCTGCCCGCGGTCGCCGCCAAGCTCGACGAGGCCGAGGCGCAAGCCCGACGTTACGGCGCAACCTTGCGCGAGCGCTATGGATTGACGGACCTGCGCGCCTTCGCCTTGGTCGGCATCGGCCACGAGCGTCTGGTTTGGCGGTCGGTCGATGCGGCGGTGCGCCGATAACCCCGGGTCAAAGATCCAGCCGCATCTCCTCCGTCTCGGGCGTGCGCCTCGCCTTCGACCGCTTCGGCTCGGCCGCGGGTAGCTCGCGCCAGACCAAAGGCTTGGATAGTCCCTCCCAGCCCCAGCGCAACCAGTCCAGCAGCCGCATCGCAAGCCAGAGCGCCCAGGCGAGCATGAGTGCGCGGTAGACCCACATGGGAACCGAGAGGACCCACACCTCCGGCAGCACGGGTCCACCGCGGTCTTGATACCAGTTGAGCGTGGTCGCGGTCGAGCCGTTCCCCATGATCTGCATCTCGGGCGTGCCGAGCAGACCCTGTTGGACGGCACCGAGGAGTCCTCCAAGGGCGAAGAGCGTCAGGACCACGAGCCCAACCTGAATCAGGTTGAAGCGCCAGGCCGGACGGGCAAGCGGATCCAGGCGATGCCGCAGGCCGAGCGCGAAGAGCCAGCCGATCACCAGCAACACCACCCAGACCTGAGCCAGGATGAGGCCGATGCCGAGCAGGATCCAATCGTGAACCCGCAAGGGTGTGAGCCGGCTGCGGCCCAGACCCGCGGCCAGCCCGATCAGCACCAGCAGGATCCCCCAGAAGAGCACGGCCGGTCCGATCCGCGGCCCCCACGTCCAGAGGACCCATCGGTCGTCCGGTAGGCTCAGCGAGAGATTCAGGTTGACCGCCGGGCTGCGCAGATCCGGCACGCTCGGGCGGTAGCCGAAGGTCAGCGGTTGCGCCTCGCGCCAGGTCAACTCGACACGCGTCGAGCCGGGCGTCAGCGGCAGCTCGACCTCCGGCGCCGTGTCGGGCAGCGGAAGGCTGCGGCCATCCAGGCTGAAGGCGATCGGCTCGGCGGCGTCCGGCAGCTGGATGACATGGCTGCCGCCTTGACTGCTGCGGATCGCCAGGGTCAGGGTCGAAAGGGTTCCGCGCTGGCCGCGCTCGACCCGCGTGTCGACGCGATCGATGGTCAATGTCGGCCCCGGGACGCCCGGTGGGCGGGTAAGGGTCAGGACCAAGGTCTCGCCCGGCAGAGGGCGCCAGTTGGGCAGCCAGCGCTCGGCCGGACCCAGCCGATGGATCGGAGCGATGCCCGCGTACTCCAGATGCCAGAGTGGTCCCACGTCGAGACGCCAGTCTTCGCTCAGGCGCGGATCCAACGGGGCGACCAGGCTCAACTCGCGGGTCGGCTCCAGGCGCGACGACCAGGTCACCTCCGAGCGCCCGGCGGGCAGGTCCACGAGGACCGCGGCACCCTCGACCTGGACCCCGGGCGTTTGCACCGACTCGCCCGGCAGCAGCGGCACCGGGATCAAGACCGGGAACTCGCTCGGCGAGAGACGCACCACACGGGTCTCCACGCGCCAGTCGATCCCCATCCGCAGGGTTCGCTCGACGCGCAGCAGCGGGGGCAGCGCACCTTGGGCGAGCGATGCTTCATGCGGGGCACCGGTCTCGGAGAGACGCACCAAGCGAAGCTGAGCACCGGCACGCCCGCCCGCGTCCAGCCCTTCGAGGTTCCAGCCCTCGACGGTCGCCCGGATGAGCCGCGGCGGCAGCGGAAGCGGGATCTCGACCTGATCGCGGCTCGCCAGCGGGCCGACGAGCCTGACCTCATGTCGGCCGGCAGGGAGCATGAGCAGGAGCCGACCGGCCGCGTCTTGGCGCAGTCCGTCGGAGGGCTCGCCGTCCACGCGGATCTCGGTCGGCAACCAGCCCCCTGCCCCGCCCGGAACGGGTGCCGCGACTGCAACCGCGGCATCCAGGGTCAGATCCAGGACCAGCCGATCCGGATCCGCCGCGAGGACCATGAGCGACAGATCGACACAGTGCGGCAAACAGTCCGGCGGAGCGAGCAGACGGGTGCGCAGCTCCTGGAGCAGCTCGGGGCTCGGCAGGTCCTCGGCCGAGGCCGGCTCGGTGCCGAGCGAGGTCCCCAGCCCCAAGGCAACCAGCAGGGCCAGACCAGCTCCCTGAGTACCGCGACCGCCGACGAGCCCTGCCAGCCGCAGACCGAGCAGCACCAGGAGAACGGCGCCGAGGAGCGACAGCACGAGGTTCAAGGTCGGGGTCAACAACCAGAGCCGTGCCGACTCCTGCTCGCCGACGGGTCCGCCCCAGCGCAGATCGACGCTGTTCCAGCGCCAGTCCGGGATGCCGGCTCCGGTCTGGAGACGCGCATCGGGATCCAAAAGATCGATCGGCTCGGGAATCGGGGCCGCGGGTTCGTAGAAGGCGTCGGAGAGCCGCTCGCGCTTGGATACGGCATCCATCTCTGTCGCGCTTTGCGATTCGAACGCAGGGGGTGCTGCCGCAGTCATCCGGGTGCCCGATCCCGCGTCGCCCAAAGCCATCCAGGGGCGCTCCAGATGCGGAAAGAGCCCGTCGCGGACCTCGGTCACCAAGAACGGGAGTCCGATCACCAGTAGCCCCAGCAACGCCAGCCGGAAATAGAGCGTCGCCAGGGTCCGCAAACGCCGCAACCCGGTGCGCACGGGCGCGTCCGGGATCAACCGCAGCAGGGCCGCGGCGGCGAGCAGATGCAGCCAGATCAGCCGCGGCGCACCGGGCGCCTGCCAGGTCAGACCCAGCGTGACCAGGGCAAGCAACGCCCAACCCCAGCCCCAAATCCGGCCGATACCGAGCGTCGTGATCAGCACCAGAAAGAGATCCAACAGACTCCAGCGCCCGACCCAGGTGTTCGGCAGGTTGTCGACGCCTTGGACGGTCAAGAGATCCCAACCCGGGGGCAGATAGAGCTGCGCGTCCACGTTCTCGAATTCGGTCGCCCAGCCGGAGGCCGGAACGCGGCCGGGTGCGGACTCGAGCCGAGCATCGGCGACCACATCCAGACTGCCCCGTCTGACCTCCACCCCTGGCGACGCCTCGTCGTTCAGACGCGTGATGAGCACCGGACGGCCGTCGACGCTCACCGCACCCAGCGCGAGTGCCGGACCGGCGTCCAGACGCCACCCGCGCGAGAGCTGACCGCCGATGCGATCCTGCACGCTGTAGCCCTTGCCGTCGAAGTCGAGCCAAAGCTCGCGCTCCAGGCGCAAACGGTCCGGCCCGGGATCCGGATCACCGCGCACCTGCGCGGTCAGACGCAGAACGGCACCGGGGTCGGCCCGATAGACCGGCAGACGCGACCACTCATCGGGGATGCCGGTCTGACGCGGATCCACGGCATCGAGTCCGGAAGGCTCGACCCGCCGCAGCGCCGGTTCCGCAGCGAAGGCCCAGATCTCGCCCTCCGGCCAGGGAGCACCGGTCTTCGGACGCGACAGCTCCGACACCTCGCCTTGGTGATGCGCCACGACATCCAGCGCCCAGCGCCCGGGACGCACCTGCACCCGCAACATCCCGTCCGCTTCGAGCCGCGCCGGCAAGGGGCTGTCGATCCGCAAGGGAATTCCTCCGGGCAAAAGCACCGGACCCAGCCGCACCTCGCGCGCGCCGCCGGACACTTCGAGCTGGAGCCGGGTCAGAACCTCGAGCGGAAGACTGTCTTGGATGCGTCGGTAGACCTCCAGGCTCAGGCGATCGCCCGAGCGCTCGATCTCGGACCCGGCAGGGTCACCGAGCCAGAGCCGGTTGGCCCGGTCCAATCGAGGCGTCGGCACCGCACGGCCATCCCGAACCAACGCGACCAACCCGATCATGGGCGGGATCAGGAGCGCGTCGGGCGGACGCTCCCAAACGAAGCGCCCGGTCACCCGATGCATCCCGGCGGCGAGCGTCACCGTCGGCCGGCCGTCGCGTTGGATCACCGGCAGTGCTGCCCCGCCCGCCTGGACCCCGAGCGGCCAGGCATCCGCGTCGCCCGGGAGCGGAACCGCGGACTCGGCAAGGACCTGCCAAATCTGAGCGAATGTCCCGCCCTCCCCGCTCAGCGACAGATCCAGACGCCCGGGCCACGCGCAGAGCCGTGCGCCGTCGGCCGGATCGATCGGACAGGCGCGTTGATCCTGCCCCTCCGGACCGCCTTCCAGGACCCAAGGGATCCAAGGCTGTAATGCCTCGGGGACGGTCGGCGCGGAAAGGGTTTCGGAGCCGAGCGGCCCGGAACCCTCCGCAGCGGCGTCCATCTGTGCCCGCAAGGGCGCCGACAGGATCAGGAGAAGCAGCAGCAGACGTCGCGGAACGTTCGGCATATTGTCACAAGAAGGTAAGGGTCTTTCTGTAGATTGCGCCGTGCCGATCGGGGAACGCCCGACACCTTGGTCACGTCCCGAGCGGTCCGCCGGCCCCGTCCATCCAGGGCCAACTATGACGAGAAGTAGAGAGAAGGCAAGTGAAACACCGACATTTGATCCTCAGTCTGTCCGCCACGGCGTTGCTTGCAGCAGCGACATCGGCAAGCGCGGCGCTGCCGAAGTATGTGTTCTTCTTCCTCGGCGACGGCATGGCGAATGCCCAGATCCAAGCCACCGAGGCCTATTTGACGACCGTCAACGGCGGGGATGCGACCGTCGCCGCAGATCTCATGCGCCCCGAGAATCGCCTGAACATGAGCAAGATGCCCGTTCAGGGAATGCAGACGACCTACGATGCCTACGCGCTGATGACCGACTCGGCATCCTCGGGTACGGCCTTCGCGAGCGGGCTCAAGACCAAGAGCGGGGTCGTGAACATGGATCCCGAGACCCAAACCTCCTGCTACAAGAGTGTTGCGGAGCTTGCCCATGAAAGCGGCAAGAAGGTCGGAATCATCTCCAGCGTCTCTTTGGATCACGCCACACCGGCCGCCTATTACGCGAGCGTGCCGAATCGCGGCCTGATGAACAACATCGCCACCCAGCTTGCAAACACCGGCTACGAGTTCTTCGGCGGCGGTGGCTTGGTCGCGCCCGAGGGACCGGCACGCTCCGGGGACACCGAGACCAATGTTTGGGATCTGCTGAGCACCAACGGCTATACGGTGCTCAACGACCGCGCGTCCATCCTGTCGCTCAAGACCCAGCCGATGGATAAGGTGGTCGCGATCAACCCGACCCTCGATCGCAGCTCCGCCATGCCCTACGCCATCGACCGCCCGGATGGCAACCTCTCGCTGAAGGAAATGGTCGAGGTCGCGATCGCGAATCTCGAAGAGCGTCCGAAGCAGCGCGGATACAAGGAAAAAGGCCCCGTTCGCAAAGGCTTCTTCCTGATGGTCGAAGGCGGCAAGATCGACTGGGCGGGCCATGCGAACGACGCGGTCGCCAGCATCAACGACATGCTGGATTTCGACGCCGCGGTCGGGGTCGCCGTCGCGTTCGCGAGCCGGCATCCGAACGAAACACTCATCGTCGTCACGGGCGATCACGAGACCGGCGGCATGAGCGTCGGTCATGCCACGACCGCCTATACGGCCTATTACGATCGCCTGCTCGGCCAGACCAACAGCTTCGAGTACTTCGGAGAGAACCAGTGGGCAGAGCACAAGGCCGCCACCAGCGAGACCGCGTGTGCGGGCGAGGCCTGGCAGGCATCCGACAACCTCGAGCAGGATACTGTCATGCTCGGGCTCATGTCCGATGTCTTCGGCATGGATTGGGCGGACCTGAACGCCTACCAGAAGGAAAAGCTCGAAGACGCCTACGACCAGTCCATGTGCGGCGCCAACGACAACAGCCAGGACGAGAACAAGCTCCTCTACGGCGGCTACGAGCCGATCGTCGTCACCATCACGCACATCTTGAACGAGCGGGCCAGCATCGGCTGGACCTCGTACTCCCACACCGGCGTTCCTGTCCCCGTCTACGCGCAGGGATGGGCCGCGACTCGCCTGGCCGGTTTCTACGACAACACGGACATCGCCAAGCGCCTCGCCACGCTCATGCGCCTGCCCGAGCTGCCCGTCAAAAAGGCATGTCCATAACCAAGACAAGGGCTTAGCTTAGCCTAGGCCTGCCCTCCCCTTGGCGCCGCCTTTGCGGCGCCTTTCTTGTTTGCGCAATGGTCAGCTCGAGGTATGGGTACGTGTCGAGAATAGGTCGCGAATGGCTCTTTGCGGCGGTCATCGCCGTCGTCTGCATCGGTTTGTTCTTTCTCGATCTGGCGCCCGACCCGCACGCCGAGCACGGCCTGCATGCCCGCGGCCTGATCACCGCCGTCGACAACAGCGCAGTGCGTACGAACCTGATCATCAAGACAGAAGCCCAGGTCTTGACGGTCCGTTTGCTGGACGGGCCGTCCAAGGGGGAGGAGCTCGCCGTCACCAACATGCTCACCGGCAAGCTCGAGCTCGACGAATTCTACGAAGCCGGCGCACTCGTGCTGGTCGAGTACGACATGCTCGACGGTAAGCCGAGCCACGGGATGGCCCGGGGACACTATCGGCTACAGATGCAGCTCCTGCTCATCGGGATCTTCGTTGCACTCCTGATCGCCGTTGCCGGGGTCACCGGGCTCAAGGCCGCGCTCTCCTTCATCTTCGCCGCGCTGGTGCTTTGGAAGCTCTATTTTCCGCTCCTGCTCCTCGGCTACGCGCCGATCCCGACGGGTCTCGCCATCGTCGCCGTGCTGACCGGCGTCATCACCTTCTCGGTCGGCGGTCTGACTCGCCGCGGCATCGCGACCTTCTCGGGATCCATGCTCGGCGTCCTGCTCACCTGCGCACTCGCCGTCTGGTTCGCGCATGCGTTCAACCTGCACGGCGCCATCCGCCCCTTCGCGGAATCGCTCCTGTACGCGGGCTATTACGAGCTGCGTCTCACCGACATCTTCATCGCCAGCGTCTTCATCGCCTCGTCCGGTGCTGTCATGGATCTGGCAATGGACATCGCCGCGAGCATGGAGGAGATCAAGCAGAGCAAGCCCGAGATCGGGCCGGTCGAGCATATCGCGTCCGGGCTGCGCATCGGCCGCGCCGTCATCGGCACCATGACCACAACCCTGCTGCTGGCCTATTCGAGCAGCCACATCTGTATGTTCCTGTTGTTCATGGCGAAGGGTCTGCCGGCGCAGAATATCCTGAACGCCCCCTTCGTCGCCGCCGAGATCCTCAACATCCTGGTCGGCAGCTTCGGACTCATCACGGTCGCCCCCTTTACCGCCTTGGTCGCGGGCCTGCTCTATCGGGCGAAGAGCGGAGGGCTGGATACGCTCGGGCGGGTCTGCCGCAACGACGCGACCTGACCGTCGGACAGATCGGGGGCGACCCGACAGGGCGAATCGCTATAATTCGACCGCACGGCTACCTGTTTTCCGTTTCGCCCTGTCCGGCGAGGAGTGATTCATGGCAGGGCTTCCCGCCCGAATTGTTCGCGACTCCAGACTCCTGCTGCTGGATTTCGATGGCGTCGTCACGACCGAAGCCGAGGACGTCGGACTCAAAGCCCAGACCCTGTCGGTCTTCGCGGCGATCGGCGCACAGTTCGGCGAACGTGCACTGAAGATGGTACGACTCGCCGGCCGCGCGATCTACGATGCGGGCGGAAGCCTGCAGCTCGGGCCGCTCCTCTACCATGCGGCGAAGCTGCTCAAGCCCGTCGATGCGCCGATCGAGCCGACGCTCGCAAGGCTCATCGCCGCCTGCACGGACAGCCTCGACTATCGGGGAATCGCTCCCGCGGGCGAGAATCTCCGGGAGGCTCTCGCGCGCCTGCAGGAACGGGGAATCGAGGTCGCGATCCTGACCAACGGTGTCCGCGAGAACGTCTTCCGGGTGCTCGCACTCAAGGGTCTGACGGAGATGTTCCCGCCCGAGCACATCTTCGACGCCATCTCGACGCTGGACAAACACGGCAAGCTGCATCCGAAACCCGATCCGAAAGGCTACCAGTTCGTGCTCCGGGAATTGGGCGTCGAGCCCGCCTCCTGCATCGTCGTCGACAACAGCCGGAAGAATGTTCGCGCGGCGAAACGCGAGGTCGGGTGCGGCGCAGTCATCTACATCGGCAACAGCCTCAAGGCCAAAGACCGCAAGGTGATCGACCATCTGTCGCCCTCGTTCGTGCATCTTATGGACGAGATCGTCGCCGTGCTCGGGCGAGCGGATATCGTCGAGCCCGCACGCATCGGCCTGCCCCTCGACGAGCACATATCGGCACCTGTCGATTAGACTGCTGCCGCAACCGCATGCGGAGGCGCCTATGCAGCCCCTGATCCCGACCACGATCGCATCGGTCGGCGTTGCCGGAAACCCGCCTGCTGCGTCGACGCGACGAGGCCAGCTGCACCGCTGTTGACGGCAGCGGCAGGGAGTATTCGCAGACCGGCCAGGCCGTTCGCGGTACCCTTAGGCGGGCTTCGGGCCGAGGGATCGCCGGTTCGCGATGGCGGCCCCGATCCAGACTCGAGTGTCGACCCTGACCTGCCCGGTATCGATCGGGACGATTCACTTTTGACCTTTTCCCGTGCTCGGCCGACAGGATCGACTGTCCCGGCACCGATAATCAGAGAGCAACCACGATGGCCAAGACAAACTACGCGTTCGAAAAGCGTCAGCGCGACCTCCAAAAGAAGCAGAAAAAAGAGGAGAAACAGAAGCGCAAGGCCGAGCACACCGGCAATCAACCGCAGGACTCCGAGGCCGGCTCGCCGGAGACGGACACCGACACGGACACGGATCAACAACCCGACTGAATCGAGCGGCAGGTCATTCGGACCGGCCGACCGCCGCACGGATCGACACCAAGGCTTCTCCAGGGGATGACGACATCCCTTACTGCCGCCGAGGACGGCGCATCTCGCGCAGGTACGAGGCGCCGTCCGACGGGTTACACTCGCGCCGCCCAACAAGGATCATCACGGCATGTCACTCCCTTTTCGAGAGCATCCGCTCCGTCACACCGTCACCGACGAGCTGCACGCCCGCACCTTCGAACCCCTGCGCGCACCCGAACGCGTCTCCTATCTCGCCGCGGTCTCGGGCGAGCGCGGAAGCGGTCGCAACGTCGAGCACCTGAAGCGACTCCTCGCCCACTACGGGCTGCCGGTCCCGGAGACGGTCGATCAGCATTATTGGATCGACTTGGGACCCATGCGCCTGCGCTGGGAACGTCATACCGAGTTCGTCACCTACACCTTCAGCAAACGCGGCGCCTTCGAGCACCCCTTTGCCGATCCCTTGCTCGACGAGCTGCCGCAGGATTGGCTGCGCGACCTGCCCGGCGAGGTCATCACGGCGACATCGCTGGCCATCGAGCCGTGCGACCGGCCCGAACGCACCAACGACGAGCTGGTCGCGCTCTTCGACGGCAATCCCGTCATCGGCTCCGAGGTGGTGGGCGGTGCGGGGCGCGCTTGGTCGGACCACAAGATCCATGCGGACGGGTACTCCTGGATCCTCCTGCGCGACTGCGGTCTGTCCGACAACCAGGCCGGACGACTCGCCAAGCGGGTTTTGGAGATCAACGCTTACCGAGGCATGGCTCTGCTCGGGTTCCCCTTGGCACGGGGGGTGTCCGGGCCCCTCAGCGATGCCGACCGTCGCTTGGCGATGGTGGCATTACGCCTGTCGAGTCAGGGCTCGTCCGGCCAGCCGGCCTTCGAGAATGAGCTGCTCGCCGAGTTGACCAGCCTTGCAGCGGAGATCGAGGCGGTCTCGGCCCGCACCACCTATCGCTTCGATGCCTCGCGCGCCTATTACCAGATGATCCAGCAGCGTCTCGATCAGCTGCGCCAAAACCGGATCGAAGGGTTGCAGACCCTGTCGGAGTTCCTCGACGCGCGCTTGGCGCCCGCCATCGCGACCTGCGAGTCGACCCAACGACGTCAGCATGACTTGGCCGAGCGCGCCGCCCGTATCACCAGTCTCTTGCGCGCCCGTGTGGATGTCTCGCTGCAGGAGCAAAACCGTCGGCTCCTGGAGTCCATGGATCGCCGCGCTCAGATGCAGGTGCGCCTGCAGGAGACGGTCGAAGGGTTGTCCGTGATCGCGATCGGCTACTACGGCGTCGGCCTCATCGGATACGCGCTCAAAGGTCTGGAAAGCGGCGGCTTTCCGATCGACGCCGGCCTGTGGATGGGCATCGCCCTGCCCTTCGTGATCGGCTTTGCCTGGTTCGGACTCCGGCGCATCAAAAAACGCTTGAACGGGTCGGCCTGATCGGTGGAGGGTTTGAACGGCCGGGGCGGGATGCTCACCAGGGCATGAGCAAGCGCAGCGGCGCAACCGCCAAACCGAGCAGCAGCGCCAGGAGTGCCGCGACCAGGATCAGACGCAAGGCGCTGTTCAGGTGTCCGGCATCGAGATC
The DNA here is from genome assembly GCF_001499735.1 of Thiocapsa sp. KS1. Classification (GTDB taxonomy): domain Bacteria; phylum Pseudomonadota; class Gammaproteobacteria; order Chromatiales; family Chromatiaceae; genus Thiocapsa. The sequence goes on from NZ_LN848257.1 coordinate 1,287,980, forward strand.
CGCCGGCCAGTCCGGGTCGCCCATGTAGGCTTCGGTCACCAAGGTGCCGCCGTAACGGATGGGACCGACCAGCCGTACCCGCAGCGCGCCGGCGCAGGCCGCCTCGCTCCAGCCGGAGTTCGGGCTGGGGAGCATGGCGTGATAGTCACCCGCGGCTCGGAAGACCAGCCGCGGGTGTAGCTTGAGCAGTGCCGCAGCGGTCGCGATCAAGGGGACCGAGAGCCGCGCCGGGACCCAATGGACGAGGTCGTCGGAGCGCGCCGCGGCCCAGCCGAAACGGCCGTAGCGTTCGTTCTTGTAGCCGACCATCGAATCCAGGCTCGACACCGCCTTCACCAGGATCAGACCCGGGAGCCCGAAGAGACAGAGCGCCCACAGGGGCGTCAGGACTCCGTCGGTCAGGTTCTCCGAGAGGCTCTCGATGGTCGCGCGCACGATGCCGTCGCGCTCCAGTTGCTCGGTATCGCGACCGACCAGCATCCGCAGTCGGGCACGGGCCTGCGGGAGATCATCGAGCATTTCGAGCACCCGGCGTCCGTGATCCAAGAGATCACGGGTGCAGATCAGGCTGTAGGCGATGAAGACATCCCAAGCAAAGGCCGCCCACGGATACAGCGCGCCGAGACCGGATCGAACGCCCCACCAGACCGCCAGCGCGCCCCCGACCACCAGCAACCAATGCAGAATGCCGCCGACCCGCCCATTCAGCCCGACGGCAAACAAGAGACGCTCGCAACCGAGACTCCAGGCTCCGATGATCCGGATCGGATGAAGACGATAGACCGGATCCCCGATCAGCGCGTCCAGGAGGCAGGCCGCAAGTATGAGCGCGAGATGCTCGGTCAATCCCATTTGTGCGCGAACCCCCGCACGACGGCGAGCGCGGCCAAGCGCCCGTCCGGCAACCCTTGATGCGGCGCCAGCTCGGCGCGCAGCGCGACGAATCGCTCGGGTTTGACCGCGACGGCCGCCCCGAGCAACGCCGCCTGGTTCAGCACTGCCTCGCGCGCGACCTCGGCATGCAGCACACCGGTGCGCACCAGATCCAGGATCTCGGCCAGGCCATAGGCCGCCGCGGCGCTGTGCGGATCATGGATGATGGCCTGGAGATTGGCGGCGAAGACGGTGGCGCCCGGAGCGTCCAGCTCGGACTCCGCGCAGGCCAGCAGCGCCGCCTCGTCGCAACCGAAGCGGCTCAAGGCCGCGCAGATGCTGCGTCTGAGCTCGGGAACGATGCCGTTCTGCAGCAGCAGACAGCGGGTGACGGCGTCATGCGTCGCCCGCCCGAGCAGCTCGCCCAAGGTGTTGTGACCGCCCGCCCAGTGACGCTCCCACTCGGCCTCGCGCGCCAGCGGGGCAGCGACAGCGAGCTGATCGGTCCCGGTGCCGGTCGCAAGACCCGACGATTGCAGACTCGGCATGCGCAGATCGAGCAAAGCCGTGCTTTTCGCCTCCGTGACCATGGTCGCTGCACGAACCAGGCACGCAGGCGTGCAGGGGTGATCGATCAGGACCAGGGTGACGATGGTTCCCGAGCCGGAGTCGTCGGGCGGTGGATCGTCGGCGGTCGGGCCTGCGGATCCGGGCTGCACCGCCGATTCCCCGGAACGCCCGCGACGGGCGGGACGGCTGCCGTCGGCCTCCTCGTGCCAAGCGGCCGGATCGCCCGCGCGGACGGCATTGCCTGTCACCCCGGCGGTGGCGACCACCGTCACGCGAAGATCCTCCGCATCCGCGTGTGCAACGACCGCGCATTGCATGTTGGCGGCGGTCCCCATGAGGGCCGTCGTCTCGGGCGGAAGCCCGGCCTCGGAGCAGGTCCGTGCGTGATAATCCCGGGCACCGAGTCCCAATACCCGCTCGTAGCGCGCCAGATGGGCCACACCCTCGCAGCTCTGATGGTTCGCGAGATGGGTCAGCGACTCGGACATCCCGCCGTTGACCCGACAGGTGCCGAGCACACGATGCGGACGCGCGAAGGCGACGACGAGATAGCGCCCCTGCCGGTGCAGGGCGTAACGGTCGGTCTCTTCGAGCAGCATGCCGGACCTCGATCACGGGGACAGTGGGATGGCCGTCGAGCGACGGGCCGACGGACGCGCGAGGCTATCGCAAGTGACTGCGGGGCTGCAATTACTGCATGTCACGTGAGCTCGGGTGGGTTATCGTCGATCGGGTCGAGGGGAGTACCGAGATCCGGAGGAAGAGGTATGGGAAAGCACGAATCGAAGACCTGCCCGCGCTGCGGCGCCGAGTTTGAATGCAAGGCCAATCGGGCGGAGCGATGCGGCTGCCTGAGTGTCGTCCTCACGACGGAGGCACTCGACTACCTCGGCGAGCGTTATCAAGACTGTCTGTGCGTCGCCTGTCTCGCGGACATCAATCGTCTCTGCGCCGACGCCGCCGATGTGTCCAAAGAGCATCGCTAGGCGAGTGTCGGTCCGATCGAGTACGCCGGCGACACACCGGCTGGTTCAGGGCAGAAACAGGTCCGCGGCAGCCTCCGGGGCAGACGGAAAATAGAGATGCAGGTAGCTCGCCCGCACCGGGCCGAGCCGATAGAAGGGCTCGCCCGGCTGTCCGTCGGAACGACGTTGTCCCCTGAAGCTCGGCGTCATCGGGCTCTCGAGGGCCGAATGATGGAAGCTGTGCCCGCGCACCTCGCCCCCGGGCAGCGCGATCGATTCGAGGCCCAACCCGACCAGGCGCGGCATCAGGCGCGCCTGCCCGGGCAGCAAACCCACCATCGCGCCGCGCTCGCCGTCGCGATCGAGCAGTGACTCGAGCAGATAGAGCATGCCGCCGCATTCGGCATAGATCGGCCGACCGGCACGCGCATGCGCCTGAATGGATGCCTTGATGCCGTGATTGCCCTCCAGCCGCTTCAGATGTAGCTCGGGGTATCCGCCGGGCAGGTAGATGGCGTCGGCGACCACGGCGGTGTCGGCGAGCGGGGAGAACTCGACCAGCTCGGCGCCCATCGCGCGAAGTAGGTCCAGATTCTCCGGATAGATGAAGCTGAAGGCGGCGTCGCGGGCGACGGCGATCCTGCGCCCGGCCAGCAGGAGCGGCACATCCGCGGCGGCCTCGGCGGGGTGATCGAAACGCACCGGCTCGGGGAGCCGCGCCAAGGAGGTGCCGGCAACCACCTGCGCTGCGACGTCGAGACGCGCATCGAGATCGGCGATCTCCCCGGCCTGGACGAGGCCCAGGTGTCGGCTGGGCAGCGTCGCCTCATCCACCCGTGGCAGCGCGCCTAGAAAGGGAATGCCTTCCGGCATTCCGGCCGCCAGCATCTCGGCATGGCGCGCACCGGCAACCCTGTTGGCGACGACGCCTGCGAACGGGAGGCTCGGCCGATAACGGGCCAATCCGAGCGCGAGTGCGCCGAAGGTCTGGCCCATGCCGCGGGCGTCGATCAGCACCGCTACCGGGACACCGAAGGTCTGCGCGAGATCGGCCCCGGACGGGGTGCCGTCGAAGAGGCCCATCGCCCCTTCGATCAGGATGAGATCGGCCGCGCCGGCGGCCGCGTAGAGCTTGCGCCGCGAGTCGGTCTCGCCAATCATCCAGAGGTCGAGAGACTCGACCGGCGTCCCGGCCGCCCGTGCGAGGATCATGGGGTCCAGGAAATCCGGTCCGGTCTTAAAGACGCGCACCCGCCGCCCTTGGTTGCGATGATGGCGCGCCAGCGCGGCGACCAAGGTCGTCTTGCCCTGACCGGATGCGGGAGCGGCGAGAAAAAGCGCGGGACAGGTTCGTGCAGGGGTCATGGCTCAAGTGTCGATGCGGGCCTGTTGAAGACGAGGACCGGGCGCGGCCGGACGCATTGCGCCCCGATCGACCGGCCATCTATCCTCTAGCTCCGAGCCATCATGCTGGAAGCCTCTTCGCCGATGCAACTCACCGCGATTCGGCTGCGAGAACACTGTTGTAGGTAAGGTTTAAATGGGCAAGGTTCGGTATGGGTAAGGTTTGGTTCGTCGGCGCCGGTCCGGGTGCGGCCGATCTGATCACGGTCCGCGGCAGTCGTCTGCTGGGCGAGGCCGGCGCCGTCCTCTATGCCGGATCGCTCGTCTCCCGGGCAGCCCTGCAATGGACCCCGCCAGGGTGCGACATCGCCGACTCCAAGGGCATGGATCTCGCCGAGATCACCGGCTGGCTGATGGATCGGGCGCGGCGCCACGAGACGGTCGTACGTCTTCAGACCGGCGACCCGGCGCTTTACGGCGCACTGGCCGAGATGGCCGGACCGCTGGACCGCGCCGGGATCCCGGTCGGCATCGTGCCCGGCGTCTCCTCGGCCATGGCCTCGGCAGCGGCTGCGGGCGAGACACTGACCCTCCCGGAGGTGACCCAAACGGTCATTCTTACCCGCGTCGAGGGGCGCACGCCGATGCCCGAGCGCGAATCGCTGGATGCCCTGGCACTCCATCACTGCTCGCTCTGCATCTTTCTCTCGATCGCCCATATCGATGCGGTGATCGACGCCCTGCGTCGTGCCGGCTGGCCGGACTCCGCACCCATGGTTGTCGTGGAGAAGGCGACCTGGCCGGGCGAGGAGCGCGTCCTGCGCGGAACGCTCGTCGACATCGCCGAGCAGTGCCGCGCCGCCGGGATCGACCGCCAAGCCATGATCCTGGCCAGCCCGGCTCTCGGTGCACGCGCGCGCACCGACATCGAGATGTCCCGGCTCTACGCCCCCGAATTCGGCCACGGCTTCCGCCGCGCCGAGCGGACGCCAACTTGAGGACCCCGCGATGAATGCTCTCTCCGAGCTCTACAAGACCGATTTCCATGCCTGGACGCTGAAGGCTGCGGAATTGATCCGCCAGCATCGCTTCGACGAGGTGAACACGGACGATCTGGCGGAGGAGCTGGACAGCATGGGGGAGCAAGAGCGCAACGAGATCGCGAACTGCCTGGTCGTCCTGCTGGCACACCTGTTGAAGTGGCAATTTCAGCCGACCTACCGAAGCACGCGCTGGCGCAGCAGCATCATCGAGCAGCGCAAACAGATTCAGCGTCAGATCCAGTCAAGCCTCAGCGTGAAGCCTTACGTGCCGGAGGCCGTCGAGGATGCCTACCCCGACGCCGTGGATATCGCCGCGCGCGAGACCCTGCTGAGCCCCGAGCGCTTCCCCCAAACGTGCCCCTACACGATCGATCGGATCCTCGATTTCGATTTCTACCCGAACGAACCCTGACCCCAAAGGTTAAAGGCTAGAGGTTAGGTTATTTCCGGGAAAGAACCTACCGACACGCCGCTTGACGGCGTTGCTTCCGGCCGATCGGATGTGCGATGCACGATCGACGTGTCGATGCCCATTCAGGCGTACCTCGTGCTCCTTCAGGTCGTGCGGGCATGCGCAGTCGGGATGCTGATTCCGGAAATAGCCTTAAAGGCTGGAGGCTGGAGGCTGGAGGCTGGAGGCTGGAGGCTGGAGGCTGGAGGCTGGAGGCTGGAGGCTAACACCCTCGCCCGGCTATGCATTGACCACCCAAATTCTTACCATTGCAAACCTGGAGCGCTGATATAATCCGCGCTTTGCCCGTGCCGACCGCTTCGACCGCTTCCGGGAAACATCATGACCAACAAGCCCGATATCGATCCCCAAGAGACACAGGAATGGCTCGATTCGCTCGATGCCGTGCTCGAGAACGAAGGCGTCGAGCGCGCCCACTTTTTGCTCGAGCGACTGATCGACAAGGCGCGCCGCTCGGGGGCTTATCTCCCGTTCACCGCCAACACCGCCTACGTCAACACCATTCCGGTGCAGCAGCAGGAGCGCTTCCCCGGCGATCGCGCCATGGAACGCCGCATCCGCTCCTTCGTGCGTTGGAACGCGATGGCGATGGTGGTGCAGGCCAACCGGCTCTCTACCGAGCTCGGCGGCCACATCTCGAGCTTTGCCTCCTCCGCCACCCTGGTCGACGTGGGCTACAACCACTTCTTCCGTGCGCGCGACAAGGATCACGGCGGCGATCTCATCTTCTTCCAGGGCCACGCGGCGCCCGGCATCTATGCCCGCGCGTTTCTGGAGGGACGCATCAGCGAGGAGCAGCTTTACAACTTCCGCCAGGAGGTCGACGGCAACGGCCTGTCCTCCTATCCGCACCCTTGGTTGATGCCCAACTTCTGGCAGTTCCCGACCGTCTCGATGGGGCTCGGACCGCTGATGGCCATCTATCAGGCGCGCTTCATGCGCTATTTGAACGACCGCGGGCTGGTCAACACGAGCGAGCGTAAGGTCTGGGCCTTCCTCGGCGACGGCGAGATGGACGAGCCCGAATCGCTCGGCGCGATCTCCTTGGCGGCACGCGAGCGTCTCGACAACCTGGTCTTCGTGGTCAACTGCAACCTGCAGCGTCTCGACGGTCCGGTACGCGGCAACGGCAAGATCATCCAGGAGCTCGAAGCGGTCTTCCGCGGCGCAGGCTGGAACGTCGTCAAGGTCGTCTGGGGCAGCTATTGGGACCCCTTGTTCGCCCGCGACAAGCAGGGTTTGCTCCTCAAACGCATGGAGGAATGTGTCGACGGCGACTACCAGGCCTACAAGGCCAAGGGCGGCGCCTACACCCGCGAGCATTTCTTCGGCAAGTATCCCGAGCTCAAGGAGATGGTCGCCAACATGACCGACGAGGATATCTGGCGTCTGAACCGCGGCGGCCATGACCCGGCCAAGGTCTATGCCGCCTACGACGCGGCCATGCGCATGAACGGCAAGCCCACGGTGATCCTGGCGAAGACCGTGAAGGGTTACGGCATGGGTGTCGCCGGCGAGGGTATGAACATCACCCACTCGCAGAAGAAGATGGGCGAGACGCATCTGAAAGCCTTCCGCGACCGCTTCAATATCCCGATCTCGGACGACCAGATCGGCGCCGCGCCCTTCTACAAACCGCCGCAGGACAGCCCCGAGATGCAGTACATGCACGAGGTCCGCGAGCGGCTCGGCGGCTTCCTGCCGCTGCGTCGCGACGACGCCGCGGTGCTGCCGATCCCCGAGCTGGATGCCTTCAAGCCGCTCCTGGAAGGCAGCGGCGACAAGGAGATGTCGACCACCATGGCGATGGTGCGCATCCTCACGATCCTGGTGCGCGACAAGGCGATCGGCAAGTACCTGGTCCCCATCGTTCCGGACGAGGCGCGCACCTTCGGCATGGAGGGCATGTTCCGCCAGCTCGGCATCTATTCCTCGATCGGCCAGCTCTACGAGCCGGTCGATGCCGATCAGGTCATGTACTACCGCGAGGACAAGAAGGGACAGATCCTGCAGGAAGGCATCAACGAAGCAGGCGCCATGTCGTCCTGGATCGCGGCGGCCACCGCCTATGCGAATCACGGCCAGAGCATGATCCCTTTCTACATCTACTATTCCATGTTCGGGTTCCAGCGCATCGGGGATCTGGCCTGGGCGGCGGGCGACATGCAGGCCCGCGGCTTCCTGATCGGCGGCACCGCCGGACGCACCACGCTCGCCGGCGAGGGCCTCCAGCATCAGGACGGCCACAGCATGGTGGTCGCGTCGACCATCCCGAACTGTGTCGCCTACGACCCGGCCTATGCCTACGAGCTCGCCGTCATCGTCCAGGACGGCCTGCGCCGGATGTATCGAGAGAAGGAGAACGTCTTCTACTACGTCACGGCGATGAACGAGAACTACGTTCAGCCGGCGTTGCCCGAGGGCGCCGAGGCCGGGATCCTCAAAGGCATGTATCCGGTCCATCAGGGCGAGGAGCACACCCACCGCGTCCAGCTGCTCGGTGCCGGAACCATCCTGCGCGAGGTCTTGGCCGCAGCCGAGCTGCTCGCCAAGGACTTCAACGTCGGCGCCGATGTCTGGAGTGTCACCAGCTTCAACGAGCTGCGGCGTGAAGGCATCGACGTGGAGCGCTGGAACATGCTCCACCCCGATCAGCCCCAGCGCACCACCTATGTCGAGGAGCAGCTCGCCGGGACCCAAGGCCCGATCATCGCCGCCACCGACTATATCCGGACCTACGCCGACCAGATCCGCCCCTACATCCCGCGACACTACCTGGTGCTCGGGACCGACGGCTTCGGGCGGAGCGACATGCGCAGCCAGCTGCGGAAATTCTTCGAGGTCAATCGTTACTACATCGTCGTCGCGGCGCTGAAGGCATTGGCGGACGAGGGCGAGATCCCGACCGCGACGGTCTCCGAGGCGATTCGGAAATACCGCATCGACCCGGAAAAACCCAACCCGGTAACGATCTGAACCGCGCTGAACCGCGTCCGTCATCCCATGCGGCGATACGGCAAGTCGACCGACGACAAAGCACCTCAAGAAGGCCTCGGTCGACGCGGTTCAGGACATCTAAAATCTATGGCTAAACCGCGTCCGGGCCGAAACGCCTGGTTCAGCCGGGCCGCCCACCACAGGGAGCTGTGGTGATCGCCCCGGACGCGGTTTAGGGAGGACAGAGCGTGGCAACCGTCGAAGACATTCTGCTGCCGGATATCGGGGACTTCTCGGACGTCGAGGTGATCGAGATCCTCGTGGCGCCCGGCGACCGGATCGAGGCCGAGCAATCGATCCTCAGCCTGGAGAGCGACAAGGCGACCATCGAGATCCCCTCGCCGCTGGCGGGGGTGATCCGAGAGCTGAAGATCAAGATCGGCGATCGGGTCAGCCGGGGGGATCTCCTGATGACGCTGGAGACCGAGGGGATGCCGTCTGCGGAGGCGCAAACCGGGGAAGCGCAAGCCGAGTCGGGCGCCGCCCGCGCGCCATCCGGTCCAGCGGTGCCGGCTGCGACAACGACTCAATCGTCGAAGGCACCACCTCCCCGACCGGCGAGCACCGGCCAGACCATCTCGGTGGTCCTGCCGGACATCGGCGATTTCGCGGATATCCCGGTGGTCGAGGTGCTGATCGCACCGGGCGATCGCATCGAGGTGGATCAGTCGCTTCTCACGCTCGAGAGCGAGAAGGCAACCATGGAGATCCCTTCGCCCAACGCAGGCATTGTCGAGGAGCTGGCCGTCAAGGTCGGAGACAGCCTGAATCAGGGCGATCTCATCCTGACGCTGCGCACCGACGGCGAGGTCGACAGCGGCGAGCCGATCAAGACGTCCGACCCGATGGCTGCCAACACGGCCGAAGAGCTCGAGGCACCGCCGGGACCGGCATCGAGTGCCAAGCGCGTGCCCGGCGAATCGGAGCGGCGGCCGGCCCCGGTACTGCCGCGTCCCGAGGACATGGCGGCGATCGCCAAGGGCCGCAAGGCCCACGCCAGCCCGGCGGTGCGACGCTTCGCCCGCGAGCTCGGCGTGGACCTGACCTTCGTCAAGGGGTCGGGACCGAAGGCTCGCGTGCTCAAGGACGATGTGCAGGGCTTCGTCAAGCAGGCGCTCGCGCAGGGGGCCCCGACCGCGGCCGGAGCCGCCCTGCCCTTCGCGCTGCCTGCCGCGCCCGAGATCGATTTCGCCAAGTTCGGCCCGGTCGAGGTCGCCGAGCTCTCGCGCATCAAGAAGCTCAGCGGCCGGCATCTGCATCGCAGCTGGCTCTCAGTGCCGCATGTCACCCAGTTCGACGAGGCGGACATCACCTCGCTGGAAGACTTCCGCAAGGGACAAAAGGCACAAGCCGCCGAAAAGGGCATCAAGCTGACCTTCGTCCCCTTCCTGCTCAAGGCGGTCGCCACCGCCCTGAGCCGGATGCCGATCCTCAAGGCATCGTTGACGGCGGACGGCGAGGGTCTGGTGCTCAAGCACTTCACCCATATCGGTGTGGCGGTCGATACGCCGCAGGGTCTGGTTGTCCCGGTTGTGCGCGACGTCGACAAAAAGGGCATCTATGCCCTGGCGGCGGAGCTGTCCGAGCTCGGCGAAAAGGCACGCACGGGCAAGCTGCTGCCCGGCGACATGCAGGGCGGCTGCTTCACCATCTCCAGCCTCGGCGGCATCGGCGGAACCGCCTTCACGCCGATCGTCAACGCCCCGGAGGTCGCCATCCTCGGGGTGTCGCGCGCGACGACCAAGCCGTTCTGGAACGGGCAGACCTTCGAGCCGCGCCTGATGCTGCCTCTGTCGCTGTCCTACGATCACCGCGTGGTCGACGGGGCGGACGGGGCGCGCTTCACCAGCCTGCTCGGCGATCTGCTCGGCGATCTTCGACAAGTGCTGCTGTAGTCGGCACGGGAGCGCGAGCCCCGGCAGCCCGCGCTCCCGCACCCAATGCACTGAATAGGGCCGAGGGCTTCGCCTCGTGCCCTGCTTTCGTCTAGGATTGGGCGCTATCCTCCCATCATCGCGCGGCCACAGCGGCCCCAAGAGAAGAAGCACACCATGAACGACACCAGTGGCGACACCATCGAGATCAGGGTCCCGGACATCGGCGATTTCAAAGATGTGGAGGTCATCGAGGTCTTGGTCTCCCCGGGCGACTCGGTGATCGAAGAGGCTTCGCTGATTACACTCGAAAGCGACAAGGCCAGCATGGAGATCCCGGCTCCGCGTGCGGGGGTTGTTCGGTCCGTCGAGGTCTCGGTCGGAGATCGGATCTCGGAGGGCACACGCATCCTGACGCTCGAGGTCACGGATACGGGAGCCGAGCGCCCGTCGTCGGACTCGGAAACGCGGGGGAGCACCGCAGCGTCCGGCACCGCGCAGGAGATCGTCACCCAGGTCGTGGTGCTCGGCGCCGGTCCCGGCGGCTACACAGCCGCCTTCCGCGCCGCCGATCTCGGCAAAAAGGTCGTCCTCATCGAGCGTTACGACACCCTCGGCGGCGTCTGTCTGAACGTCGGCTGCATCCCCTCCAAAGCATTGCTGCACACCGCAGCCATCCTCGAAGAGGTCAAGACCCTGGGCACCATGGGCGTGACCTTCGGCGAGCCGACGATCGATCTGGACAAGATGCGTGCCGGCAAGGAGCAGGTGGTCGCCAAGCTCACCGGCGGTCTCGCAGCGATGGCGAAGCAGCGTGGAGTCAAGGTGGTCCAGGGAACCGGTCGCTTCGAGGCACCCAACCGCATCGCGGTGGCGACACCCGCCGGCCCGGTGCGGATCCTGTTCGACCACTGCATCATCGCCTGCGGCTCTGCACCCATGAAGATCCCGGGCTTTCCGCACGACGACCCGCGCGTGATGGACTCCACCGACGCGCTCGAGATCGCGGACATCCCGAACCGTCTTCTGATCGTCGGCGGCGGCATCATCGGGCTCGAGATGGCGAGCGTCTACAGTGCGCTCGGCTCGACGGTCGAGGTCGTGGAGATGAAGGATCAGTTGATGCCGGGTGCGGACATCGATCTGGTGCGCGCGCTCGAAAAGGTCATCAAGAAGCGCTACAGCACCATCCGACTCGAAACCAAGGTCGCGCAGATGAGCGCCACGGCCGAGGGCATCAAGGTCGTCTTCGAGGGTAAGACGCCCGGCGAAGAGGTCTACGACAAGGTCCTGGTCGCCATCGGCCGGCGCCCGAACGGCAAGCTCGTCAACGCCGAGGCCGCCGGCGTGAAGGTCGACCAGCACGGGTTCATCAAGGTCGACGACCACATGCGCACCAACGTGCCGAACATCTTCGCCATCGGCGACGTTGTCGGCGGGCCGATGCTCGCCCACAAGGCCACTCACGAGGCGAAGGTCGCGGCCGAGGTCATCGCCGGGATGCCCGCACTCTTCGATCCCATGACCATCCCCTCGGTCGCCTATACGGATCCGGAGGTCGCCTGGATGGGCCTGACCGAGACCGATGCCAAGGCCAAGGGCATCGCCTACGAGAAGGGCGTCTTCCCCTGGGCGGCGAGCGGCCGCGCACTCGGCATCCATCGCGACGAAGGTCTGACCAAGCTGCTCTTCGATCCGGAGACCAAGCGCATCCTGGGCGCGGGCATCGTCGGCCCGAACGCCGGCGAGCTGATCGGCGAGACGGTTCTGGCACTGGAGATGGGCGCGGACATGGAAGACATCGGCCTGACCATCCATCCGCATCCGACCCTGAACGAGACCATCGGACTTGCCGCCGAGATGGCGCACGGCTCGATCACCGATCTGCTGCCGCCGAAAAAGCGCTGATCCGGAGAGATCGCGCCGGGCCCGCGACAGCCGGAACGAGCGGCGGATGAGGGCTCACTGCGTCACACCGCAAAACTCCACGCAACTCTGCAGGGTCGGGAACGGCACCCGACCCTCGCAGCCCCCGTAGGTGAACGCCTTGCAGCGGTCGTCTCGGTAGTCGTAATAGAACCTGACCTGATTGGAGCGGCAAGGGCCGGGGTCGGGTTTGACGACGCAGGCAACGGGCAGCTCTTCACGTACGCCGCCACTCGAGGCACCGCCGCATCCCGCTAGACCGGCCAGGAGAATCCCGAGCACCGGCACGCGCAACCGGCGCAGCCAGTGGACACTCATCGAGACCGGTTCCGCGCCGCCGCTCGGACCTCCGCGCCCTTCGGGGCATGCTTCCACCAATCGCGATGTCGAAACTCGCTCCCGTCCTTCGCCATCATCCGGATAGATCCGCCACGCCGGAAGCCCCAGCCTTTGATCCTCGGACCATGCAGGAAGAGCGTCCAAGCCGGCACGCCCGCACGCAAGACCACGCGGTGATAGTCCGAGCCACGCAGCCGGTTGAGCTGCCCGGGGGCGCAAAAGCGCACCCGGGTCCGTTCGGGGTCGGTGTGGAGACCGCGAATCTCGTCATATCCGCCCGCGAGCACCAGGCTCACGGCATGTCCCCAGGGGTGATCGTGGAGCCCGCGATCCGGATCCGAATCGACGAAACGGTGGAGATAGAGGTGCCAGCCGAAGGCGCCGAGGAGGTAATAGCGTTCGAGGTAGGGCTCGCCCTGCTCACCTTCGATGAGACGACAGGGTCGGCGCGCGCTGATCCATTCGAGCAGTGTTTCGATCACGCCTTTAAACCGCGTCCGTTGCAACAGGCACTTTCCTCACGCGGACTCCGCGTCGCACTGACCCACTTGCGCCGCAGTAGACGCGGTTTAAAGAATAAGCAACCGTTCGACAACAAGCGATCCATCTTAGCCCCTCT
>NZ_LN848257.1:1301101-1311761 GCF_001499735.1 Thiocapsa sp. KS1
GGGAATGAACCGGAATGGCTAAGTTGTTTCTGAACCGTTACCAAGAAAGCATCGGGCGATTTACTCGGGACGCGGTTTAGGCGTCGAGGTTGTCGAGCGCCTTCTGGAAGCGGTTGGCATGCGAGCGCTCGGCCTTCGCCAGCGTTTCGAACCAATCGGCGACCTCGTCGAAGCCTTCGTCCCGCGCGGTCTTCGCCATTCCGGGGTACATGTCGGTGTACTCGTGGGTCTCGCCCGCGATGGCCGAACGCAGGTTGTCTCCGGTCGGGCCGATCGGAAGGCCGGTGGCCGGATCTCCGACCGCTTCCAAATATTCGAGGTGACCATGCGCATGGCCGGTCTCGCCCTCGGCGGTGGAACGGAAGACCGCAGCGACGTCGTTGTAGCCCTCGACATCGGCCTTGGCGGCGAAGTACAGATAGCGGCGATTGGCCTGAGACTCGCCCGCGAAGGCTTCCTTCAAGCTTGCTTCGGTTTTGCTGCCCTTGAGCTCCATATTGATCTCCTTAAGATGGCATGGACGGGGTTGGCTGAACCTACACGTGTCACCCTAGACATCTCAAGACCATTTCAGAAATTGTTTCTTCCAATGGCCCCGATCGTCTTTTTTTATGGGCAACGCGGGTCTTCGACAAGTCTGTGAACTGGGTCGGCATCGCCTGCACGCACGACTGCTATATCCTAGCCCACGCATCTGAGGAGCAGAGCATGCCAGCGCCAAACACCATACGGATGTCCGCAAACCGCGCGTCCCAACCGGCGAGGTCGACCCAGCCCGATGAAAGCTCGGGCTGGCATACCCTTCTGCAACTGACCGACCCGCACCTTTTCGCCGATCCGCAGGGACGGTTACTCGACGTGACGACCCGACGCAGCTTCGAGGCGGTGCTAGAGCTCGCATTGGCGCGCTCGTTGCGTACTGAGGCATTGGTGCTCACCGGCGATCTCGTCCACGATGAATCCCCCGAAGGTTATCGCGCGATTCGCCGTTTGCTCGATCGCACCGGGCTGCCCTACTACTGTATCCCCGGAAACCACGACTCGCTTCCTCTGATGAAGGATCTCCTCGGACCCGCGGCGCTCGCGCCCATCGCGGTTCGCAGCCTCGGCGACTGGAATCTCGTCTTCCTGGATTCCACCGAGCCGGGACGCGAAAGCGGACGACTCGGCCAAGCCCGGCTCGCATCGCTCGGGGAGCTCCTCGCCGCGGACTCGGCGCCTGCCGTCCTCTTCCTGCATCAACACCCGATCCCCGTACAAAGTGCATGGATGGACGCGCTGGGCGTCGCGGACGGAGAGGAGCTGCTTCTGGTCTGCGACCGTCACCCGCAGGTCAAGGCCGTGGTGTGCGGGCATATCCACCAGGAATTCACCGAACGGCATGGTGCCTTGCAGATTCTGGGGACACCCTCGACCTGCGTCCAGTTCAAGCCGCGCTGCGCGGATTTCGCGATCGACACGCGCCCTCCGGGCTACCGCGAGATCAGGCTTTTCCACGACGGCAGGATCCGTAGCCGGGTTGTCCGGTTGAGCGACTATCCGGAGCAGGCGAGCCCCGCCGCGGCCGGCTATTGACGCGCAAACGACGGCCGGCCATCGCGTCTCAGTCGATGGCGAAGCTCGCGTACTGCTGATAATCCAACGGCTCGCAAGCAACCCCGGTGACCGATGCACCCGGTGGACCTGTGCGCAACCAATCACGCAGATGGGCAACCGCATTCGCCTCCCCGCAAATCAACAGCTCCACGCGACCGTCGGAGAGGTTTCGGGCATATCCGGTTACGCCGAGCCGCATCGCCTGCTCTCGGGCCGCGGCTCGAAAGAAGACGCCCTGCACCCGACCACCGACGAGGCAGCGGTAGCAGGTGCGATGCTCGCTTTGATGCTCGTCCATTGTCTGCTCCTCGGATCGCATCCCGACCCTCGTCGGGAGTAGTTTTCGGCCTGAGATCTATCGGCCTGCGGCGGCTTGGCGTTCGCGTTTGTAGGCCGGGAAGGTGCTGTCCTTGTAGCGTTCCTGAACCACGTACTCCCCGAGCCACATGAACTCGGTCGCATCCCCGGTGGCCCCGGTGTATCTGGCCACCAGGTTGCCGTCGAGGTCGAAGAAGGCGAACACGGGAGTGGCGCGCACGCGGTGCGTCTTCAGGGCGAAATCCTTTTGCGACACCGCATTGCCAGCAAAATCGTGGATCTCGACGTCGCCTTCGATGTCGACCGGGAAGATCATGAAGTGCTCCTTGAAGTAGTCCTGCACCTCGGGCTGGTTGAGCACGGTGGTTTTCATGCGATGACAAAAGGGACATTCATCCATCTCGAACATCAGCAGGATGCCCTTCTTCCCCTCGGTTCGCGCCGTCTCGAGCTCCTCGGCAAAATCACCGAAGGTCGAGTCGAAGAAATACTGGGCGGGATCACGGGGCGCTGCGCAGAGCGCGGTCGCACTCAGCATGAGCAGGATGAACACCAGTCGAAGCCGAAACCGACCGTCGAGCCATCGCACCTGAGCCATTCTCGTCTTGCCTCCTCGCAACGTTTTTGGCGCCGGATGAACGTCCGGGCCGGGTCGGCTGATTCTCACCAGTTCGGCGTGACAGTTCAATGCTCGGATCTTCCGGCGTCGACCGAGGGCACGGGGCGACAAAACATCGGCTTTACCGGCGGACGCGGTTTAGACTAAGGCCCGACCTACGCCATCAGCACCAGAGCGAGCGCCGGTCCGATCCGGACCTTGCGCGTCCCGGCATCCCGTTTCGGAGACAGATCCTCAATGAGCTACATCCTGGTCCTCTACTACAGTCGATACGGCGCCACCGCCGAGATGGCACACCATGTCGGCCGCGGCGTCGAGGCCGGCGGACTGGAGGCGCGTCTGCGCACCGTCCCGGCCGTCTCGACCGTCTGCGAAGCGACCGAGGACAGTATCCCGCCCGCGGGTGCTCCCTATGCGGATCAGGACGACCTGCGCGGGTGCGCCGGCCTTGCCCTCGGCAGCCCGACCCGGTTCGGAAACATGGCCGCAGCGATGAAATATTTCCTCGACGGAACCAGCGGCCTCTGGCTCTCCGGCGCACTCGCCGGAAAGCCCGCCGGGGTCTTTACCTCGACATCCAGTCTGCACGGCGGTCAAGAAGCCACCCTGCTCAGCATGATGATCCCCCTGCTGCACCACGGCATGCTGTTGACGGGGCTCCCCTACACCGAGGCGGACCTGCTTCACACCCGCTCGGGCGGCACGCCCTACGGCCCTTCGCATCTGGCCGGACCCGACAGCGCCCTACCGGTCACGGACGAGGAGAAGCGTCTCTGCTTGGCCTTAGGCCGTCGGCTCGCCGAGACAGCCGCGGCATTGGCGCGTCACCCGCGCTGACGGGCCGGACCCGCGTCCCCGAGCAGGCGGAACCTTGATCGATCATCCCGGGCAACTGCACCTGCCGATCGCACTGATCCGGGAGCCGACGCTCGCGGACTATCGACCCGGCCCGAATGCGGAAGCGCTCGCCGCGGTCGAGGCCCTGGCGAGCGGAACGGGCGAGCCGTACATCTACCTTTTCGGTGCATCTTCGACCGGCAAGACCCATCTGCTTCAGGGCGCTTGTCAGGCCGCCATCAAACTGACCCGCACGGCCCAGTACATCCCGCTGGGCAAGTCCGGGCTGTTGCCCTCCATCTTCGACGACCTCGAGACCCGCGACGTCCTGGCGATCGACGACGTGCAGGCCATCGCCGGCAAGGCGGACTGGGAGGTCGCCTTGTTCGACCTCTTCAATCGCGCACGGGCGCATGGCTGTGCACTGCTGATCGCCGGAGGCGCCGCCCCGGACGCTCTGGAGCTGGGGCTGCCCGATCTCTGCTCGCGCCTTCAATGGGGGCCACGCTACTGTCTGCTGCCGCTGAGCGACCCGGACTGCGAGCAATTGCTGATGGAGATCGCCGCGGAGCTCGGCATGCGGCTGGGACAGGAAACCGCGCGCTACATCATGAACAACTATGCGCGCGACCCGGGATCGCTCGTCACGCTGATCGAGCGTGTGGACCAGGTCAGCTTGCGCGAGCAACGCCAACCGAGCATTCCGCTGGTGCGTCGGGTCATGCGTGGGGAAATCTGAGCGCGGATCGACTCTCGACGCAGCGCCGCGGCGGCCTGATCGCGGATGGACGGAGTCTGCGATGGCGGCGGTGCGCGACCGCCTCGCCCCTCACTCACTGCAGATCAGGCGACCGAATGTCGCCCGATCCACAGAGTCAGGCCGGGCGCACACCCGCCTGAGCCGCTCCACGAGCGGACCCTTCGGATCGAAGATCAGAACCCAGGACGTGGCGGACATGCTCATGCCCTCGAAGCCATCCTCTCGGCACGCGCCGTAGACCTGCTCGTAAAGGTCATCGCAGAAGGCGCGTCCGATGCGCTCGGAACGATAACCGCACTGCTCGATGACCGCTTGGAGCGCCCCGGTTCCGGTCGCACCCGTGTAGGCGCTCACGTCGCCGAAGTCCCGCAAGCCGGCGGCCTCCAAGGTTGCGATCACGCGATCGCGGCAGGCGTCCCAGGACGCGCCCGACATGGCGGAGGAACCCCGAGAGGCATAAGACGCAAGGAGCAGCGAGAGCCCGGCGGCAAACAGACAGCGACACCGGGGGCGGGAGACACGAAACATGTTGAGCTCCTGTCCGAACGACGACGGCAACGCCTTCCGGCTTTGCAATCGAATTGAGCAGGGCGCCACTCAGACGCGCCCGGAGATCTCCGTATCGAGGTTGCGCGGACGGTGTCGGTTCGATTCTTCGCGGCGCGCTCGAGGACACGAGTCTGTCTTAATGAGTCTATGCCAAGACCAACGCTCCTGCACCCGACACCGCCGGATCTAGTCAGTCGGGCTCAAAGACGCGTCATCGCGGCCTGAGCATTTGGAAAGGCCAGGCGACGCCATCACTTTCATAGCGCCGAACGCTATGCGCTGAAGACGACCGGGCAAGGTCGGTACACAGGGAACGCCGGTTCGGGCGCAGTCTTCCAAGCCGTATCGGAGCTCGACCGACATGCTCACGACCCTGAGTCTCTTCGCCGTTTTGGCCGCAGCCGCGATCCCGGCAGGTGTGCATCTGGGATTTCGCGCACCAAGGCTGCGCGAAATCGGCACGCCGGCGGACTCCGGCCTCGACTTCGACGCGGTTCGCATCCCGACCGTGCGACGCCGATCCCTCTTCGGCTGGCTGCTTCCGGCGCCGGACTCGACACGCACCCTCGTGATTCTCCACGGATGGGGCGGCAACGCCGAGCTGATGCTGCCTCTGGCAATCCCCTTCCGACAAGCCGGCTTCAACGTCCTGCTCTTCGATGCCCGCAATCACGGCGGGAGCGACACCGATACCTTTTCCTCCCTGCCTCGGTTTGCCGAGGATCTCGGCATGGCCGTCGCCTGGCTCAAGGGGCATCACCCGGGACGGGCCGAGTATGTCGCCGTGCTCGGCCACTCCGTCGGGGCAGGTGCTGCCCTGTTGGAGGCATCGCGCAACCCGGACATCTCGGCCGTGATCAGTATCGCCGCATTCGCCCACCCTGCCCGCGTGACCGAGGCATCGGTGCGACACCTGCACCTGCCGGCTCCGATGGTCTACGGGATCATCCGCTACGTGGAATGGCTGATCGGACACCGCTTCGACACCATTGCACCGATGAATACGGTCGCCCGCATCACCTGTCCTGTCTTGCTGGTGCACGGCCGCGCGGATCGCGTGGTTCCGGTGGAGGATGCGCGCCTGATCCATGCACGATCCTCCGGAACGCACGTGCGTCTCCTGGAGATCGACGGCGCCGATCATGATTCGGTCGATCGCATCGAGGACCACGTCGGCGCCTTGATGGAGTTTCTCGAGCAGCAGTGCGCCGTCGCGGATTCGGCCGAAGCGCCTCCGATGCGCGTACGGGAAAGCATCGACCGCACGTAGGGGCAACGTAGGGGCAAGGAGCGACTTCAGTCGCCCCTACCCTGCCCGGCAGGATTTCGGTTCCTCAAGAGCCTGTGATAACGCCGACTATGTCCAGCCGCACATCGTTCATTCGAAGGGCGGTTTTTGCGGCGGGACATAGTCCGGTGCCGGACATAGTCGATCCTATTGCCAGCTGGCAATAGGATCGAAAGCACCGTGCGCGACTTGGGAGTGGAGGTTGACGACGCGCTCGACATTGCGGAGCACATCGAGTGCTGAAAGAAGCGTGGGCGCTCAGTCACGGATGAGCGCCGCTCGGGAATTCGGCGCGAGACCCTGCCCCCGGAGTCGATCCTCAAATCGGCTCGGGTAAGTCCGCAACCAGATCGCGATGCGAGAACAGGCTTCCGCCCCACTACCGGTCTCTGGCATCAAGCATCTGGCCAGCCCCGTGTTAGCCAGATGCTGCCGCGCGAACCTATCCTGTCGAGCGTCGGCTACGGACGCGTTGCGGACTGTCGCAGTCAACCCTGTGAGCGACTCTGGACCGGCCAGAAGCGGACCTAAGGCCCTGCTTCCGAACGACCGGTGGTCCGCGATAAGGAGTCACTTCCCATAAGGTGTCCGTTCGCGGGTGGGCCTGTCGTCCCGTCCTGCCGCGAGAGGCGAGAGATGCAATAGACCTTGACGATTGTCGCCGTGGCTGGAACGGCCTAAAGTTCGACGTATGTAGAACATCCCACAGTTGCCGGATCATGCAAGAGATCGTCTCCATCCGCGAGGCCAACCAGCACCTATCCCGTTACCTCGAACGGGTCGAGCAGGGTGCCGAGCTCGTCATCACCCGGCGCGGCAAACCCATCGCCCGAGTGCTGCCGATCACCGAAGCGAAGCCGCTCCTGACCGACGCCCAGCGCGCCGCCCGCGAGCGGTTGCGGGAGCGCATGAGCCGCGGCTACGCCCTCGGCGGCACACGCAGCGACCGCGACAGCCTCCACGAGCGCGGCCAATGAGCCGGCAGCGTTTCAGCGTCGATACCAACATCCTCATCTACAGCATCGACAAAGATGCCGGCCCCCGGCATGAACAGGCGCGTGCGCTCATGGACGCGCTTGCAGACGTCGATTGCGTCCTGATGCTCCAGGCGCTCGGCGAGTTCTTCCACGCCGTGACGCGCAAGGCGAAGATGCCCGCGGACGAAGCCGCCGCTTTGGTGCACGACTGGATGGAGCTTTATCCGGTGGCCGCGGCCGACGGGCGCACGCTGCGAGATGCCATCGGCCTGAAGAACGCGCACGGGTTCGGCTTCCGGGATGCCATGCTGGTGGAGGCCGCCAGGGTTGCCGGCGTGACACGGTTTCTCACCGAAGACCTGCAAGACGGTCGCAGGGTTGGAGCCCTGCGCCTGGAGAACCCGTTCAAGGCGAACTTCGAGCTGAGCGACGACACGCCCGGCTTCGGGATCTGAGCAAGCCCGAGGACGGCCCACTCGTGATCGGCGAGGGCATTGCGCGTCTGCGTGCCCGGCTCTGGGAGCCCGGCAGGATGGTGCGGCTCACCAGGCCTGTCCGGGACCGGCAAGATGCGCCTCTTGGAAGCCCTATTCGATCCGAGCATCGGCGAGCAACCATCACCCTACAGCGCGGAAATGACGGAAAGGTCTATCGGCAGCGCCATGACATCCCGACACGCTCCTCCACGAAAAGAGCCAGTGCCGGCGTCATGCGTCGGGCTCGTAGCCGGGAGCGAGATGCCACTCACGCCGCAGACCAAATTTCGAAGCCCCAACAAAAAAAACCGGGCCTAAGCCCGGTTCCGTCACCTCACACCCCGCGCCGGCGAGAGCGCCGGCAACCGGGTCAGACGCGCTCACTCCCGCACGGAGAGACGGCCAACGCCCACCCACGCTCCGAGACTGTGCAGGTATTCACCGTAGGTCGGGTTAGCGCAGCGTAACCCGACATTGCTGCGATACCTCTCCTCTTGGCTCGGCGTTGGCCGGTATGGTAGGTCGGGTTAGCGCAGCGTAACCCGACATTTCTGCACATGGGCCTAGTGTTCGTCGCCGACACTCATCCTCCGCACGGCCTGTAACCAATCGTCCCCGTCCGGGCTGATGAGCAGTTGGTCGCCGAGGTCTTCCAACGTTTGGAGGTCGACGATGCGCGCGAGCAACGGTTGTGTCTGCTCGGCGATCGTTGGACCAAATCGGCGTCGCACCAGACGGATCAGGATGTGGCGGGTTGCCTCGCGACCTTGTTCCAAGCCTTGTTCCAAGCCTTGTTCCAAGCCTTGTAACAAGCCTTCTCGCTTCCACTGATCGGTCCAGGTTTCCAGATTCTCGGCCAGCATGTGATACACCTCGCTGAGATCGCCAAGGGGTGGCAGTTGCACGCCGGGCAGGCGCTTGGGCAGGAAGACGCGACCGAACCAGACCGCGAAGTCACGGCGCAGGCCAGTCTGTTCCGGCGCCTTGAGCCAGTCGAGCAAGGCGTGCACGATGCCCATCGCCTCGACCGCGCCGCTGCTCGCCTCGAGCCGAAACAGGGCAGCACTGAGGTTGCGCTCGGGCAGCGAGCCGGCGTTGGCGAGTCGCTGCTCGTCGAGCAGCAGGTAAGCCTGTCGCGGGCGATAGCGCTCGAGCAGCGACGGCACCGGCTCGATGAGCGGCTCCAGCGCCTCGGCAGCGCGCCAAGGCGTGACACCATTGTAGAGCACCACGGGCAGAACGGGCGGCAGACGTCCTGCGGCACTCAGAGTCCCGGCGCGAATGAGATCCTGGTAGAGCAGCCCGAGGTAGGTCTGAGGTTCCCCCGAAATTGAGTCTTCCAAGGTGACGTAGACTGACTGTCACACTGGAGACGATGATGCAGAAGATTCCGAAGCAAGAGTACACCGCCGAGTTCAAGGAACAGGCGGTCAAGCGGGTCAAGGACGGCAAGCGCGTGAGCGCGGTGGCCAAGGAGATGGGTCTGGTCGAGCAGACCCTGCGCAACTGGGTGAAGGCGTTCGACGTCGGCAGGCTCAGCGGCGCGGGCGCAGCGAAAGTGACGCCGGAGGCGATGGAGCTGTCGCGTCTGCGCGCGGAGAACGCGCGGCTCAAGCGCGAGGTCGAGATCTTAAAAAAAGCGACGGCGTACTTCGCGCGGGATGCGCTGTGAAGTACGCCTGGATCGCTGCGCACCGCAACGACTTCGCCCTGAACGCGCTGTGTGATGTCCTGGCCGTGAGTGTCGGGGGCTACCGGGCCTGGCAGTGTGGCGGCACAGCGGATCGCCGGGGGCTGACGGATGCACGGTTGCTGGCCCTGATCCGATCCATCCATGCCGAGCTCAAGGGCGCCTACGGCAGCCCGCGGATGATGCGTGAGCTGCGCGCACGGGGCTTCTCCGCAAGCAAGGCACGGGTGGAGCGCCTGATGCGCGAGCACGGCATCCGGGGGCGCCACAAGCGCCGCTACAAGGCCACGACCGACTCCAAGCACGGCCTGCCGGTGGCCGAGAACCTGCTCGCGCGCGACTTCGCCCCGAGCGGCCCGAATCAGGTCTGGAGCGCCGACATCACCTACCTGTGGACGGATGAAGGCTGGCTGTACTTGGCCATCGTGCTGGACCTGTTCAACCGCGAGGTCGTGGGCTGGTCGCTGAAGCCGCGCATGACGGCTGACCTTGTCACCGACGCGCTGACTATGGGTTGGTTTCGACGCAAGCCGCCCCCGGGGCTGATCCACCATTCCGATCGGGGGAGCCAGTACGCCAGTTATACCTTCCAGACCAAGCTGGCCCAGTACGGGATGGTTTGCTCGATGAGCCGCAAGGGGAACTGCTGGGACAACGCCCCGACCGAGAGCTGGTTCAACAGCTTCAAGAACGAGCGTGTCTTCGGGGAGCGCTTCGCCACCCGCGACGCCATGAAGGCCACCGCCTTCGAGTACATCGAGGTGTTCTACAATCGCAAGCGTCTACATTCCACCCTCGGTTACACGTCCCCGGTGCAGTTTCTGAAAGACTGGATCAACCCTGGACAGGGAGAAAAGCAGGTCGCATGAACCCCTGCCCTTGGAAGACGAAAAACCGAGGGAACCTCAGGGCGACTTCAGTCGCCCAGTCACCCGAATCGTGGTCGCTGGTGTAACGCGCTCCCACGCAGAGCGTGGGAGCGCGTTATCGCCGGCAACCGGGTCAGACTCAATCGCCCTGCCCCCCGCAACAACCCATCAAAATACCCGATCGTCGGCTTCAACCCATCCCGCAACGCCACCCTCGGCTCCCACCCGAGCCGCGCACGGGCCAAGCCGATGTCCGGTTGCCGCTGCTTGGGGTCATCCTGCGGCAACGCCTCATGCACCAGTGCGGAGCGCGAGCCGGTCAGCTCGAGGATCGTCTCGGCCAACTCGATCATGGTGAACTCGCCCGGATTGCCGAGGTTGACCGGCCCGGTCAGGTCGTCGGGGCTGTCCATCAGACGTATGAAGCCCTCGATCAAATCGTCGACATAGCAGAAGGAACGCGTCTGCGTCCCCTCGCCGTAGATGGTGATCGGCTGGTTCCGCAGCGCCTGGACGATGAAGTTCGAGACCACGCGGCCGTCGTTGGGGTGCATCCGCGGCCCGTAGGTGTTGAAGATGCGGGCGACCTTGATGCGCATGCCGCGCTGGCGCCGGCAGGCACGCCCTGGGATAGACGACTTGCAGTCGTCCTCTTCAGCCGACCCGACGGCCCGAGAGCGT
>NZ_LN848257.1:1311861-1325850 GCF_001499735.1 Thiocapsa sp. KS1
GGCACTCAGGACACTTGAAAGAGGACGACTACAAGTCGTCTATCCTGGGGAGCGCCGCTTCGCGCCGCTTGACGGCGTTGCTTCCGGCCGATCGGATGTGCAACTCACGATCGACGTGTCGATGCGCATTCAGGCGCACCTCGGGCTCCTTCAGGTCGTGCGGGCATACGCAGTCGGGATGCTGACTTCCGGAAATAACCTTAGGCGTTGACGATGAGGGCGACCTTGATGCACATGCCGTGCTGGCCGCGCTAGTCGAAGAGCGATTAGGGGATGCCACGCAGCCCAGGTTCTAGTGCTCCGCCTGCGGGTGGATGTTCGGGTCGCCGTAGACCTCGCTGGTGGAGGCTTGGAAGATCTTGGCCTTCACCCGCTTGGCCAGGCCGAGCATGTTGATCGCACCGTGCACGCTGGTCTTGGTGGTCTGCACCGGGTCGAACTGATAGTGGATCGGCGATGCCGGACAGGCCAGGTTGTAGATCTCGTCGACCTCGACATAGAGCGGAAAGGTCACGTCGTGGCGCATCAGCTCGAAGTAGGGGCTCTCCAGCAGATGGGCGATGTTGTCCTTCGTCCCGGTGAAGAAATTGTCGAGACAGATGACGTCGTGCCCTTCGGCGAGCAGACGCTCGCAGAGGTGGCTGCCGAGGAAGCCGGCGCCGCCGGTGGCCAGGCGGGAAAAATCCCCCAAGCACCTGAATCTAAATCTCGCCCCCTATCCCCAATCGAAACCGCGGCGCAGACCGAACCCGCTCCGCCAACCGCACCGCATCCCGCACATACAAGGTGTTCCCGCCACCCGAGCGCGCCCCGTTCAACGGCTCCAACACCCGATCGAATGGACGATAGCGATAGGTTGCGAACCCACGCGCCAACACATCCCGATGAAGCGCGTCCTCGTCGAACCCATAGCGCGAGCCACTGCCGTTCAGCTCCATGATGATGGCCAACAGACCCGGATCAGCCAAAGTCCGCTCCGCGCCGGCAAGCACCTCGGTCTCGAACCCTTCGACATCCATCTTGATCAGAATGGGCGACTCCCCGTCGAGCACGCTGTCCAGTGCACGCACCGGGACCTCCATCAAGTTCTCGGCCACCTCGCCCTCGGCGAGCACGTGATTCATCGCATCCAGTCCGCCGGTAAAGCGCAGCCGACCTTCGGCGCGCCCCAACCCTAAATTGAGCGCCCTTAGGCGCTCACCTAGGCCATTGACCGCGATGTTCCGCGCCAACCAGCCGAAAGTACTCGGGATCGGCTCAATGGCAAGAACCCGAGCACCTGCAGCCCCGCCAAGGATCGTGTAAGAACCGACATTGGCCCCGATGTCGACGAACAGATCGTCCGCGCGCAGGGCATGAAGCACCAGCGCCATGTCCTCGAACTCATGCAAACCGCAATAGACATTGCCAGTCACTCCCGTCATACCAGGCTCGACGAGCAGACGAACGCCGTCGACGAAAGAGAGTAGCACAGGCGCAGGCAGCAGCCGACTGCCCAGCTGCCAGCGCACCCAGCGTATTAAAGCCCCAGCCCCATGGCCGCGATTGAGCGGATGGCGCAAGATAAAACCAAGCGAATTCAACAGACTCATTTCGTCAACCCGACCTGGATCCAATATCCCAAATACTCCTTCACCGCCAGCCCGCTCGCTTCGAGCGCGCCGACGCCCGGCACCCAGCAGTCAAACCCGCGGCAGGCTCGGATGGAACGAAAATCCGCCCCTACTGGAACCACATCGAAACCCGCGTGCTGGAACATGGCTTCTGCCCGGCGCAAGTGCCAGGCCGAGGTCACGAGCAACACCCTATGTATACCTAAAGATTGCAGCAACGCCTTACTGAAGGCTGCATTGCCCTGGGTGTTGCGCCCCCGAGTCTCCCAAAGCATGGCCGCCCTGGGTACGCCGAGGTTTGCGAGCAGATCAGCCATGGCCTCCGTTTCCGATCCGCGGTTGGGCGCGAGGACGAGCGCGCTGGTACTGATCGCAACCACCGGCGCGCAGCCGGCATGGTAGAGCCGCGCCGCCTCCCACAATCGGTCGGAGCCACGATGCAGCCGCGGGTAGAAATCGCCTTCCACCAGAGGCTGAATGGCACCGCCCAGCACAACAATGGCATCGGCTGGTTCGCAGTCCGCCGACCCGCCCGGCGGATAGCCCGCCTCCAAACCCGCCATCAAGGACTCAGCCACTGCCGGGAGTGCGCACACCCCGATC
Organism: Thiocapsa sp. KS1; assembly: GCF_001499735.1. Lineage (GTDB taxonomy): Bacteria > Pseudomonadota > Gammaproteobacteria > Chromatiales > Chromatiaceae > Thiocapsa. The sequence continues at coordinate 1,314,078 of NZ_LN848257.1, forward strand.
AGACCGAAGCCGCAGACGATCGCCAGCACCCCCAACCAGCGCATTCGCCAAACCAACGCCAGCCCCACGGCCCCGAGCATCAACCCCAACGACAGGGGCATGATCAAGGCGGTCGCCAACCGCTGAAGATCGAGCCAATCCACCGGCCTAGTCGCCCCTTGCCGCCTGCCGTCGGTCGCCGGAGGGCTCAATCCGGAGGTCGACATCGATCTCCAAGACCCGCTCGATGGCCTCGACCACTTCACACCCCGAGTCAACCATATAGCGTCGCACCTCTGCGACCTTCGCATCCACCAGATAGCGATACCAGAAGCCCTGCAGAAAGTGAAAGGCCGTCCCGGCCTGCCCGTCCAGGAAGCCGAGTCGAATCACATACCGATAGAGGAAATACGCGAAGGCACGGAACCCACCGGGCAACCGTGAATAGACCACTTCCTTCAACCAGCGCTTTACCCCCGCCTGCTGGCCGCCTCGCAAGTTGGCGACGGAGTCGTGAGGCATGAAGTGGTATTCGAGATTCAGCAGATCCACGGCCTCGCGGCTCGCATAGCTGTTGTGCTTGGCCGTCCACCAAGTCAGCGATTGCAGATTGTCGTCGATGATCTCGCCTTGCAGGTTGATTGTCGGTCCGGAAACCTTGATGTGCTCGTCCATCCAGCGGTTTTCGCACTGACCGCGGCCGTAACGGAACAGGCGCAGCACCCGAACCGGGAAGACCCCGCCATAACGGATCAACTGACCCTGAAACGTCATGCGCCGCCCGCAGTACACGCCATCGATCTCAGGACCGAGCGTCGGCAATCGGGACCGGACCTCATCGACCAGCGCCGGCGTCAACACCTCGTCCGCATCGATCCGCAGCACCCAATCGGTGTCGGGGTCGAGTTGGGTCAAGGCCCAGTTGAACTGCACCGCATAGTTCACCCAAGCATGTTGAATGATGCGGGCACCGTGGGCGCGCGCGATCTCCCGCGTGGAATCGGTGGAAAAGCAGTCGACGACGACCAACTCGCTTGCGAGGCCCTTCAGGCTTGCGATACAGCGCGGCAGGTGGCACTCCTCGTTAAAGGCCAAGATGATTACGACAAGCTTCATAGGCCGGCGCCAGAAAAAAGACGCATTCGGTTACCTGATCGGTTAAGGCGGTGAGCGATTGGATTTGCGATGAATCGCGAACACCGCAAATCCCAACTTAATAAAATCAACAAGCCGTCCGTAATCGCATCAAGCGAGTAGATGCGATATCCGGAGTCATTGATCTGTTGAGCATCCTGTTCGGCGCAAGTGTTGGCAATACCCGGCAATGCCCGATACGTGAGCGAAAACAATTTCAGCCGGCACAGATTCAACGGAAATATTCTGTCGCCCGCAATCTCGACACCGTATACCCATGGTACAGTCCATGACAGTCGTTTAAACTGCTGCAATCTTCAGCACTTGTCGCCAGCCTATATGAGAGATATTGACAGCCGTCACTCCGTAGCCGAAGGGAGCAGGCAATTCAAAGCACGTTTCACCCGTTTCCAGCAGGCGGACAAATACTCAACCCCCTGGCCCCTCGCCATCAGGCTTAAAGGCATGCTCTGGCGACTCGTCTGGTTGATCCTGTTCCGCCCGACACCAAAACCGCTAAGCAACTGGCGAAATTATGTGCTGCGCGCCTTCGGCGCCCGCATCGAGGGCGCCCCTTTCGTTTCGAGTTCCGCGCGCATCCGCATGCCGTGGAACCTGACGCTGGAGGACCGCGCCTGTATCGGCGAAGACGTCGATGTGTACAACCTCGGACCGATCACGCTTAAACGCGGTTGCGTCGTCGCCCAGCAGGTCTACCTTTGCACGGGGAGTCATGACCTAAGCGACCCAGCGGCACCTTTGATGGTCGCGCCTATCCAGATCGGTGAGCAGGCATTTGTCGGCGTTAGGGCTCTGATCCTTCCCGGCGTGATGGTCGGAGCCGGTGCTGTCGTCGGTGGGGGCAGCGTCGTCGCTCGCGATGTCGAGGACTGGACGATCGTCGCCGGTAATCCAGCCACCGCGATTGGCCGACGCGATCAACAAACCACCACGCGCCAGTAAGGGGTCTCAAGGCTTTCGGATTTCGACACAGAGCTTAAGCGCCCGTTCGAGCAGATTCGCGCGAAAACTACCCTTGTCCGGCCAGCAATCACGAATGCTCAGATCACGCCGCTGCAAATAGGACCTTAGGTCGCCACGCGACACCAAATGGACCGCATCGGAGTCCCGAAACCAGGTCGGAGTATGAAAGACTGCTGGCTCCTTGACGATCCAGAAAGTCCCCGCTCCGGCTCTCAGGCGACTTGGTAAACGGCTGAGCTGCAGCCACAAGGACAGCCACAAGCCCTGCGAGCGGCCAAGATGCCGAAGCGCTGGAGGCACATAGCCCAGCCAGTCGTAGCGAGGACAGATCAGGAAGAGCGAACCACCCGGTTCAAGCCGCTGCAGCAAGGTCTCGAGGGTGGCCTCGGGATGCGTGACATGCTCCCAAACGAAAGTCGAAAAGATGACATCGAACGACGCATCGATCGAAGAAACGTCGCCGAGATAGACCCTGTCGGCCACTTCGCGCAAATGCTCTTTGTTCCGCACGGTCACATCTTGAACCGCGAAATAAACATCCTTGCGCAGCGCTCCAAGCGCATCAGCAAATCCCGTCCGACCGGCACCAAACTCCAGCACCCGGCACTGCCGGTTCTCCCGCGTTTCCAGATTCAGTCGGCGAATGGCTTGGATCACAAGCCCCCAATAATCGTCTTGCCGAGAGATACTCTCGAACGCCTGATAATTGTTGTCCGATTCTTGATAAAAGGAATCCAATCGCTTTCTCAGATTAGCGACTGCCGGGTCCCCCTCGCGACTCCAAAAGCGCATCAACACGAACCCCGTTCAACGAGCCGAGTCCAGTCTGCCAGGTAGGCATCGGCGACCGTCGCATAGCTGAAGCGCTGCGCTGTTTTCACGGCCTCGTCGCCCAGCGTCTGCGTCCTGCCGGGACCCTGCATCGCCCGCCGCAACGCGTCCGCTAACTGCCCGAACGGATCGGCATGATGATGATCAAACACAAAACAATTGATCCCATCCATCGCAAACTCACGGAAACATGGCAAGCTCGACAGCACCGGCGCATAGCCCAAGGCCATGGCCTCCAGCGGCGCGACGCCAAAGGATTCGCCCTGATCCGCGAGCGAGGGGTAGCAATAGTAGTCCGCCTGCGCCATCCGCCGGGCCAAAAGGGCTGGGTCCGCAATCGACGATTCAAACTTCACGGGCAAGCCCTGCCCCAACCCCGCCAGTTCCGCCATATAGGCATCGCCACCGCCACCATGTTCGGTCCGCGTCGGACCGACGATCGCAAGCTCCAAGTCCGGGTAATCGGCAAGCAAGTGCCGGATAGCCGGGATCAGCAGATGCAGCCCCTTTGCCGGGTGGACACGACCCGTATAAAGAATGCGACAACCGCCTTTTCGCGGCGGCAACGGGTCAGCAGGTTGAAACCGCTCCACATCCACTGGATTGGGCACAACCCGGACCAAACGTCGGACGCTTGGCGTCTGCCGTACAATCTCGTCGGCAACCGCCTGCGAAACCGCGGAAAGGCGATCCACCCCGCGATAGAGCCACATTTGATGCTTCGGGAAGCGAGCGACATTCACAACCACTTTACCTAGTCTGCGTCTCAAGCCGCTGGCCAGCACCGGCAACCAAAACGCATTCACTACCGTGACTTCCGCCTTCGGCAAGACAGCAATCAGCCGAACCGAGTAAACGAAATCCTTCAAGAGATCCCATCTCACCGATGCCGAACGGCTATGACCACCCCGCCTGACGATCCTCACGCCGTCAATGACCTCATCCGGCGCTTGGCCCGGCCACACACGAGCAACGATCGTCACCTGATGCCCCAAGGTGACGAACTGCTGCGCCAAACCGAGCCAGAGCTTCTCAACCGCGCCTGCCGGTCCGCCCCCGCAGGGCAGAAAGGGGCCAGTCACAATTGTAATATTCACAGCGTTTCCCTATTCCTGAACGCAGTCTGGCTTTGAACCTTGACCCAGCACCCAGCGGTACAACGCAGCCATCTGCCGAGCGATACCCCCCCAGGCATAACGCTGCACGTAGACTCGGCCTCGCGCCCCCATGGCACGGCGCGCCTCGTTATCGAGTGAGGTAGCCTCAAGGATCGCCTCGGCCAGCGGCTCGACGCCGACAGCAACCCACCAGCCACAGTCGTAGGTCTGAAGATCAGCCCATGGTGTCCCATGCGTGGTGATGACTGGAACAGCGTACGAAAGGGCTTCGGCCACGGCCAAACCGAAATTCTCCGTGAAGCTCGGGAGCACCAAGAGATCCGCGCTCCGAAAAAGCGCATCCTTCTCCTTGCCCTCGACGGTACCAACGAAATCGAAGTCGGCGGACAAACCACTCGCGCAAATGCGCTCCTCCACCAATGCACGATGTCCACCCTCATCAGGCCCCGCGATGATCACCTTCCAACCGTAGGGCCGAGCAATGCGCCAAGCTTCAACCAACTCGACGAGCCCTTTAACCGGATGGATGCGTCCAACGAACAGCGCGATACGCGCTGATGTGTTGGTCATAGCCTCTGCATTGGAATGCCCCAGGTCCACACCGTTCGGAATCATCGCAATGGGTTGGCAAAATCCCAAACGACGCAGACTATCGACTTCATGCTGTGCAGTTGCATGCAACACGCACGCCGCGCGCAGAATGCGCTGCTGATAGAGGAGCCAGGCGACCCGCTTCTTCCAGGACCGATGGCTCAAGGCCCAAGGTTCAAGCATGCCCCGTGTGCTAATGATGAGGGGTATTTCATTAGCGCTCGCGGCCGATGCCGCTGCGCGATTGGTCGATAACCAAAGGCCATGATCGTGGATCAAGTCCGCCGACCGATCCTTACAGCACTCACGCAGGATCGCATGAAACCTTGGAGACCATGTCATCCGCGCACCTGGAACACGATAGGCCGGCGCCAGCAACGTCGTGACCCATTCCTCCGGTGGCAACAGGTTTTCGTCAGTGCCGTGACCAGAGGAATTTTGCGTGACCAAAGCCACGCGCACCCCTTGGGTACCAAGCTCCCGACACAGCGCCGTCACAGTTCGGGTCGGCCCGCCCGCGCTCTTTCGTAGTGACCCGATCGCGTGCACAACGCTCAGATCACGCATCGCCAGCAAAACCGGAAACTGACGGATTGTCCAACCAGCCAGCGTACACGCTTACGTCGCATCCGCGCGACGTGTCTGTCCCGCCTGAAGCTGCATAAAGATTCAGAACAAACCGCATAGTCAAAGTCCGTCCAGACGACTCACTAACTCTATGAGCAGGCACCCGATCGAAGATGGAGAATTGGCGTAAGGCTACGAAACTCACCCTACTGCTCGCAACCGTCGAAAATTTCGCGATAAAGTTCCGCATATTGATTAGCGATGAACGCGGTACGAAACCTCTCGGCATTCCGAAAACCTCGATCAACCAGGCCATCCCGATAGCTGTGATCTTTGATCACGCGCTCAATACCATTTCGAATGCTCTCAATATCGAAAGGATCGACGAGGCAAGCTCCATCCCCGGCTACCTCGGGCATCGAGTGAACATTCCCAGCGATCACCGGGCGCCCCACCGCATTCGCCTCTACAATCGGCAAGCCAAATCCCTCGTATGTTGACACAAAGGTGACGATATCGCAGGACTGATACTCCTTAAGCAAATCCACCCGCGCCAGCCCAACGCGATTAACAAAGCGGATCTGATGTTGAATCAGCACACCGCGCAACTCAACCGTGAGTGCGCCAACAATGATCAACTCACAGTCAAGTCCCGCCAAAGCCGCCACCAACCTCTGAACATTCTTATTTGGTTTCGTACCAATCTGCAAAAGACGCGGCGTAACATGATTGAATCGGAGCGGATGCGGCCGAAATTCATCCGAAACATTACAATGAATGACTCGGACCTTATCCAAACGACAACTCACATGCTTCAACAATTCTCGTTTCGTACTCTCTGAGATCACTACAATCCGTGATGCACGTCTTACTGGAAGCCAAAACCAAAGAAACCAAAGCAGAAAACGCTTGACGCCCTGACTGTCGCCTAAGATACCGCAATCCAAGATTGTAAGTATCGTTTTGCGGCGGCTTAAAAAATATGTCAGAAAGTGCACATCACCAGCAACATGATTAACATCACCTTGACAGAGCACAGCCGCAAACGAATCCCACAACCTTCTGAGAACACCAGTTGACTCAAAGCGGTTTTCACGAACCGTAATCCGAAACGCAGACGGCAGGTTCTCAATTATGTCATCATAAAGTCTCTCAAGACTGTAGCCGCCAACTCGAGATCGTCGGCGAAACTGAGTAACCCGAATGGTTTTACTTGGCACCCGGTCTGAAACCTCGATTACCACTTAGTTGCTTTCCGATAAACGAACGACCTGAACGTGGAAACGTTATCCTTCGCCACTACAGTCTCAACAGGTCTTCCGGGTATGTAAAGGTGAGATGACTCTTCACTATAATCGCCGCTACTGTTACACCTAGCCTATGCTCGCGACAACGCCACGACGTGTCAGTTGCCGAATTTCCCGCAGGGCATGTCACCGACCCTGAGACACTCAACTACCCGACGGGAATTCCCAACCTCTAGAAAATCCGGCATTGGCAGGCAACACTATGAACAACGAAATCGAATGCTGAAACCAGTGTTTATTCAATAGGAAACTTAACCCACCGGTCAGGAATCGCGTCCTCATGAGCAAAATTGTCAACTGCGATAATCTTGACCTTCGGATTCGACTGTTCCGCCAACCACGCCGCCCACCAATAGAAGGAGCTGTTCCCGACCACAAGCGTTGTACACTGTTGCATCAACCAGAAAACTCCAAGCGTATCGTCATAGCCTTCATCACCGGTAATATACTCGATCTTTCCGGGTAGCAAGAGTTTTCCATCTAAGAGGCGCTTCGTGGTACTAAACACAAAAAACCTGGCATCTCGGAGTTCTGATGACGCCTCAATCGCAGCCTTTGTGTAAACCTCAAGCGGCGCCGCCCAAAATCCAGCTCCGTTTGCCGCTTCTTCGTACATACGCACACATACCGCGATCGAATTGCCATTAGACATTTCCTTGGCAGCGTCCAGATAGCGTCTAGACCCCGGCGGTGGGGTGCGAAACACCTTGGCAACTTCTTCGGCCGAATCTTTAAAATACCGCTCCGTTTGCCACGCGCCATCAAGGAAAACAGAACGTCCCAATTCATTTCCTAAAAGTTCTGGGTGAAACCCGGTCTTCTTTCCCTCGCTATGTGACATTGGCACCTGTTCCGTAACAATCACACCCCGCCCTAGCGATGAAATAAGCGCCTTCGGCTGTCGTGCCAATCTAGAGAATAAACGAGAAGCTAGAAAAGGGAAACGCTCTACCGTCGTCGCAGCGTCGCCTTCCATCGAGAACCCGTCGAGACCGTATCGCCGTTGATACGCGCGGTCCCTGGCGAAACCCGAGACCTTATCGAGCCGCAAATCAGATCCCGTTCGGCGCGCAAGCGCGTAACCCGTCGCATACTGAAACATCTGGTTTCCGAGTCCCCCGGACAACCGAACGATAACCCGCCCGCCCTTACCCCGAATTGAATAGAACAAAGAAAACCTCTACCAGCTGTACCGGGAAAACACTTGAAGTCGTGCGCCCTAACCAGAACCGCCCTAACCTAAAATTTCCTAACCTTGGAATCGCGGAAAAGAAAGTACTGAGCCAGAAGTCCTAACGCGAAGCCCCGGAAAACGTTTCCTATCACGCCGGAAACATTCGAATCGATCATTAGAAAATTCTGTGCGACAAATATGAAGACGACGAGGCCAGGCATTGACATCCACGGCGTGGTGATCGAGAACACAATTCGCTGCAAGAAACCAATCACAAGAAAGGCCACGAAAACGGCTATGCCCCCACCTGCCAAAACGAGATATGCGATGGGTCCAATTCCGAATGCTCCACCACCATCATCTCGCCCGAGAATAAACGCACGAGCCCAGCCCCCAACTTGAGGTGTCATCGGTTTGCTCGGCCACACAAACCTCGGAACCACCGCAAGTACGGGAGATAATAGCAGGTGGGACAGAAACTCTGGTTCGTATGGTCGCAACCGCTCTCTTACGTCACTCTTCGCATACTCGACACCCAAGGAACTAGGGTACAGTAAATTGCTCTTGAGCACGAATACTCCCCAAGTACTTGCCGCGTCTTCCTCGGGAGAACGTCGTTGCCCTTCGATGACCGCGCCAATCAGGTACCCGATATCGTTGCTCACAAAACCCGCATCAGTGTTCCGAACTTCGCGGAAGGGCTCAACGATCGCGAACGCGACGGGAAACGCGAGAATCCCGAGCACGATGAATGTGATCGGAACTCGTCTTCTCGCAATAAAGTATCCAATACCGACAATAATAAACGGCATAATGACCTGGCTTTTGAAACCCGCTAGAACGCCAAGCAAGACTTCAATCATCAGCATGCCATAGAGAACGGCCGACTTCGCCCGAGTAGCCGGACTTATCCTAAACCGCTCCATCGCGTAGAGCAGGAGAGCAATCCGCCCCGCCCCTCCTAGAATGCTGAGATAGGCAATGTAGCCGACGCTCTCATGAAAAGTACTGTGATCCATTGAATAGCCATACTGCCCAACTTTGACCATCATGAGCCTAGCCGCGACGCTCAACACGAACATGACAACGACCATGTTCAGGGTTAGTGCTGCGTTCGGACCCTTGAGGATCCGCCTTTTAAGCGACCGAACCCAGAACCAACGTGTGATCCTGACACTCGATATTGCCCAGTAGCCAAAGTAAAGACCCACTGCTCCAACGAAGGCGTAACCAACCGTCCATAGCATTGCATCAGTGATACCGGGAACTATTCCCATCCCAAACAGCATGTCATCGGGCAAGAGCAGATATAGCGGATTCGCAAGACCGTATCCGAGAATAAACGTAAATAGACCACACCAAAGTGCGGGGCTGATGTACCACTCATCCTTCCCTCGTTGTTTGACCCTATACATTTCCACCAGGTTGTAGACAACAAGCACGAGACTCATTGAAACAAAAGCGGGACCAATCGTGAAAATACCGCTTAGGTATGCTGCCCAAATGCCTACAAACAGGCCCCCATACAACAACGCGTTTAACAATAGCCGCAAGACCAGCCCGTTGGCCGGTCGCGCCTCCCTTCGGTGAAGCCCGACGTTGCTACTAGGGTAGTGGTAGTGTCTCGGATGCTTCACGTTATGCCTAGGGACACGGCGTCCCTTAGAATAAGATAAGCGATCAATGCTCTAACTGACGCGGCAGGAAACTGCTTTTTCTCTGGCGAGAAGACTGCGTGCGGTAACCTGGGCGCCTATGCGACCTCCAAGCGATACAACGAAGAGAAACCAGGTAACCCCCAAACCTAAGTGGTACTTCGTAATCGACCTCATCAACCTCAGCTCTTTCCAATGGAGGGCGGATCCTCTAAGGAGGCCACGAATTGCATTATTCATCTGAGGACAAATGTATCTGATCGTTGCATGAACCCGAAGCAAAGGCCTGCTCACTGGGGCAATCGATGTAAGACGATCATATAGTTCATTGAGGACCCTAGCTTCCTGCACCATATACTCGCCGCGTCGATAATACCGCTTAGATGCCTGCTCACTATGAGACCGAATATGAGTCACCACGTCCCATTCATACACGCTACTGTAGCTCCGGGCAGCACGCGACCAGAATTCAAAGTCGCCTAAATATGGCAAATCCTCCCGAAACCATCCTGAGGCGGAAACGACCGATGTCCTCAGCGTCACGTTGGAAAGATTACCGGGCATGCAGCCAAACAGGAAAAAGCAAAGATCACTGACCTCCGGAATAACATCAAGAGGCTGCTGGTATTTAATAAAACCCATAAACCAGCGCTCCGGAAATGACAAGCGATTAAAGCATGCAAACCCGACATCAGGGCGAGCCTGTGTCCAATAATGGTGTATCTTGTCCAGCGACGACTGACCCGTCAGGTAATCATCCTGGCAAAGGATCTGACTGATTGGCGCGCGCGCCTTACCAAATAGAAAATTGAGGTTTCCGAAAATTCCTAGGTTGTTCTGCTGCCTAAAAACCCTGATTCGGGGATTATTTAGTGTTTCCAGAAACTCTGCGGATCCATCTGTAGACCCGTCATCACTAATTAAAAGTTCCCAGTTCGTAAAGTGTTGTCTCTCCACGGACTCGATGCATTCACGGAGATAGGGCAGACCGTTCCAAACGGGCGTAATGATAGAAATGGCTGGAATCCGCTCAGGTTCCATCGACAAATCTCCGATGCTCCGAAAGGACATACTGCGCGATGGTTTTCGTGGTATGCGACCGCACCCATGCAAGGGCTCCATCTTGTAAGGCCGTGTATTCTGTGTCTGTCATCAGTCCGATTCTCCGAAACAGCTCATCGGCGCTCCGGTAAATAATGCAGTTTGAATCGTTGAGTCCGTGTGGTGCGCAGGTGTCGGGTTTCAGTTGAAGATCGCGAAAACACGGAACCGACGCGTTGGCCGCGATTTCATAGTGCCGCAGGCAATCCCAGCCCGATCGTTTCGTCGTAATGCCAAATCGAGCCGATTGGAGATCTGCGTAATACTCAGCCTCGGACGAAAAGGCGTAACTGGTCGCCGCGCCCTGAACGCGTTCCGCAACCTCGGCGTCGACGATATGCTTGGGAAAATCCTTTTCTTTGTGCGGTCTGCTGAGAATGATTTTAGACTCCGGTATGCTGAAAGAGATTCTACGCAACGTCGCCGCCGTCGGCAGGCGCCTTCGAAGGCCTTTTGTGAGGACCCGCGTTAACGGCGTAAACCGTGTGTCACTGGTCCATTCGCGCTTGAAGTAAAGAAATTCGCGGTGTGCGCGCGGAAGGAACCAGTAATAGGGGCGCCGCCAGAATAAACCGGCTGCCGGATATGGCAAACAGGCATCGGCTCCATCAAGGATGATGGTGTTTTTTCGATTCATCCAAGGACGAAATCGGACAAAATATCCGAACTGTCGCCAGATATCGCTAATGATTATGAGGTCGAATAGGCCCTTTGAGATATCTTCCGATATCCTAGACCTGTCTATTTCTAAATCGTCAAGTAAATCTGTATAAAGCGTAAATCCACATCCACGTATTTGATGACGGATGTACTCGGGACAATTGCGGTAGAGTATATCCTGTTTTGGGAAGTCGACGGTTTCGTGTTCCGATAAGTTTCTCAGACCATGCAGCAAACCGTTCGAGAGATAATCTTCATGGCAGGTTGTAAAATAGAGAATCCTTGAGTAAACCGCGCGACGGCTGTCTTGGGAACGTGATGCGTTAATTGTCAACGGAAAGTGACCTTTACTAGCGTTAATGTATTAGGCTTGATGAGGAAAAATCGATTTGCTACGGCGCTCGTTGAAACCGTTTTCGTGGCATGCGGACTTGCGAGGTTCAACTAAACAACCACCGGCTGAAGCAGGTGGGTTTGCGTTACGGACTGAAAGTCCGGATACGCGTCGACTGAACGACGCGTCTTAAGGCTCCACCTTAAATTCCGGCGCCGGGTCGGGTTCGAAATGATGTTCCAGATACTCCGCGATCATCGCTTCGGTCATCTCCCCCACGGTGGCGCAGAAGTACCCGCGTGCCCAAAAATGCCGACCCCGGTAGCGCTTCTTCAGCG
>NZ_LN848257.1:1325950-1333982 GCF_001499735.1 Thiocapsa sp. KS1
CGGGAAACTCCTCGAACAGCTTGCTCGCGCTGCGCCCCTTGATCCGACGCATGATCTCGCTCGGCGCCACGTCCGGCGGTGCAGACACGAGAATATACACATGGTCCAAACTCACCACCCCTTTGAGAATGCGGATCTCGAACGCCTCGCAAGTCTGGCGCACCAGCTCGCGCACCCGCTGCCCGACATCGCCGCGGAGCACTTTTTAGCGGTACTACGTGGACAAATCGTCAGAGAATCAGAACCGTTCATCAAGTCAACATCAGATTATTTGGGTAAGTTAATGCCCTGCGCAGTCCTATAGCGCATTCCCTATAGCTCCAACCGCGGATACGTTCGCGGCTTTTTAGACCCATTTCGACCCTAAGCCCTGGATTCTCAAGAATCCGTTCGAGCGATGCGGCCAACGCCTTGTAGTCACCAGCGGGATAGGTGTAACCGTTATCGCCATCCTTGACGAGATCGAGCACACATCCGACTTCCGACGCAACCACGACAGGGAGTCCCGCGCACATCACCTCATTGACGACGAGCCCCCACGGCTCGTTCTCGGACGGCAGGACGAAGACGTCGCTCGCGCCGTAGACCTTTGGAAGATCGGATTGATTGACAAAGCCTGTAAATGCGGTGTTGGCTATGCCTTGAGATCGGGCTAGATCCTTGAGCTCTCCTTCCATTTCGCCGCTGCCGACCATCAGAACGCTGCTCGGGATGCCCTTTTTCTGAAGCTCGCCTGCTGCCCTCAAAACGTCGTCCGGATGTTTGCGGCGTTGAAACTTGGACGCGTATAGGATGACCGGATGATTGACTGGTAGTCCAAAACTCGTTAAGACCTGAGCACGTTCTTCCGTGTTGATCTTCGATTGGGATATAAAACGCTCGTTATCGACACTGTATGGCACCATGAAAATCTTCTCTGTCGGCACACCCATCGCGCGATAGAAGTCACTGTTGGCCGAACCGATGGCCAGACAGGCATCGCAAAGGTGGTAAAGAAGGTTCATCGTCGGTCGGCGCAAAATAGCCTTGAGTCTCCCGCGTTCCAGGCCAAGGTGAGTTTCGCCGCGCATGAAGACGCGTATGCCTGCGGTCTTGGCGGCCGCCAAGGCGACAAAGTTGACTGCATAATTTTGTCCGTGCAGGATCAGGGCATCAAAGGCGCCCGTCCGGACTGCACGCCAAACCTCCGGGCAGATTAGCGACCAAAATCCCGCGGGTACGCGAGTACGGGCGCGGTCACCCAGGAATACCGACTTGTAACCTGTTAGGAGGTCAAGATCCCAACGAAAGGTTTGCCCGAAACCTGGATCTTTCGCACCCCTTAGACTGAAATCCGAACAATAAAGAGCTGTGACCTCGAAATCCTCGAGCGTATTCAAGTAAGCATAGAGTGGTGCGAAATATTGGATCGGGTGCGGGTTGAGGACAGCAATACGCCACGTCCGAGCGGTCACGTCAGTATCCTGTTGCATTTTTGATGGAGTTTGGCCAGAAGGGGGGGAGAGACGGCGGCCAATCGGGCGGCATTGCTATAGCCCGATGTTAGGCAGCGCTGGTATCCGTTATCAGCAATGTGTCGTCGTGCCGATGGATTTGCGAGGTAGCTCCGGCATTTTATGAGCAACTCATGCCTGGAATCGAAAAACTCTGCTTCCTTGCCTTCTTGAAAGAGATCGAGATGCTCAGAAGTCCGTTCCGCAAGCATGAAGCCGCCGCATGCCGGGATCTCGACGCTGCGTGTGGTCTGCAGATCGCGATTCATCTTGCGTAGGAAGCCGAGGTTAATCTTGAACGCCCGGCATGCCTTCGCGAAGTTATCTCCGAACAGTGGCGTACGTTCGACCCTCAGATTGACGCTCGGCTTTTTCATTTTTTGCCAGTCGCTGCCCCAGACACGGACATTAAGGCCCTGTGATGCCAAAAATTGCAGCATCTCCGCGCGTTCGGCCTCATAGCTACCGATGAAACCGACATCACCGCCTAGGCGCTGCTCGTCCTCCGCCTCGATTTGCAGTGGCCGGAACGTCCCTGGGTCATAGCCGTTACCGATGAACATGGCGCCAGGGCAGCCAAGAGATTGTAATTCCTGGATATTGTAGGTTTTCGTTGTTAGATAGATGTCGTATAGGGGTAGGCTGTGCAGGAACTGTTGGGTTTGATTATGGCGGCTCGCCATGTCGTCGGGAGAGAAGCCGACGATGAGCGTCTCAGGGTAGTTATCACGGAGCTTCGACAGCACCGTTGGTGCAAGTGTCAGGACTCGCTCCAGCCACAGGAGATCGTATCGCTGTCGGGCCATAGCAGACAGCAGGCGAGAGCCGATATGGTTGAGATCCGGCACGCGGATTGGCAAGCCGATCCGAAACAACCTGTTAGCAAGTCGATACCTGAGGAAGCGACTATCCACGGCCCCCGAAAGGGTACTGTCGATAACGTCAACCGTGCACCCTAGGGACTCAAGGGCTCGGATGCGATGAATGCTGGTATTGTTCCCGCCATAGCCGCTGACCGGACTTACAGCCAAAATTCGCAAGCTCGCAAAGGTCATCGGTTAGTCTCACTGAGCTCGCGCATCTGCCTCAGCGTTTTGTGAGCCGAAACAGCATGTCCGAAGTGTAGATACGGCCCTTGTCAGACCCGGTCTCCACCATAAGGCGGAAGCGGATTATTTGCCTTATAGCCTGCCAGATCATGTACCGAACCGTACTGACGAGGCCATAGGGGCGAGGACCCCACTCGCGAAACAAAGCATCGCCAAACCCGCAGAGACGTTCCAACTGAACGACGCTGCTGGGTGTGAACGCTAAGAGATGGGTAATATCCCAATAGCGGGTCATGGTCCCGTAAGGCGAGATTCCGTTCGGTACCATGGCGGTTAAGCAGCCATCAGGGCGAAGACAGCGCCGACACTGCTCGAGCACCGCAACCAGATGGTCTTTGTCCAGATGCTCCAGAATATTCATTGCGTAAACCCGGTCAACGCTCTCGTCTGGGGTACCCTTCAGAAAGGCCAGAATCTCTTCGCAGACGAACTCGGCCTTGACACCCCACCTCACTGCATAGTCGATCTCATCCTGGCTGAGATTCACACCGACAACCCGACGGGCGCCACGGTCTTGCAGGAGCCAGCAGAGTTCCCCGGTACCGCAGCCGAGATCGATGACGTCAAGCCCGGCGATATCGAGCCAGTCGCCTAGCCCGCGTGCGAGGCCGAGAGAACGCGCTGAAAAGTCGGCAGGCGCCTCGGCCCAACCGGCTTTTGAAGTTACAGCGAAATAGTCCTTCACGACCCGCCCGTGGGCTTCGCTCTCCGTGCCTCCTACACTGAGAACCGAGCCTGCTGCGTCTTTATTCGCCGATTGCATCGATTCCATCGAGCGGATCCTCTGTCAGCATGTGTTGAATGACTTCGCGCATACGGTGTGTCGCCTTCCAGCCAAGGATATGTTCGGCCAGCGCGGGATCTGCGCTGTTAAGAAGGACATCGGTTGGCCGCTGGAGTGTGTCCTTCAAGTCCACATATGCGTGCCAATCGAGACCAAGAGCAGCAAAGGTCACCGCGACGAAGTCCTCCAGTCGATTGGTCTCGCCGGTGGCGATGACGAAATCGCGCGCGCTTGGCTGCTGTAACATTCGCCACATGGCATCCACATACTCGGGGGCCCAACCCCAGTCGCGGGCAATGTCGATACGACCCAGCTCGAGTCTTTCCCTTGATCCTTGAGCGATGCGCTTGGCTGTTCCAACAATTTTTTGTGTCACAAATCGCGTAGGACGAAGAGGCGATTCATGATTGAACAGAATTCCAGTACAAACCCATAGCCCATAGGCTTCCCGATAGTTGTCGACAAGCCAGAATGCCGAGCTCTTGGCAACGGCATAGGGGCTTCGCGGGTGGAATGGTGTTTGCTCATTCGCTGGAACGCCGCCCGTATCTCCGAAACACTCGCTCGACCCGGCATGATAGAGCCTAATAGGATGGTCAACCATTCGACAGGCTTCAAGCAGATTCAGAGTGCCAAGAGTGATGCTTTGGATTGTCTCGGCAGGCTGCTCGAACGACAAACCGACGGACGACTGGCCAGCCAGTAGATAGACTTCCGACGGCCGACTCGTGCGAAGAGCTACCAGAACACTGCGAAAGTCCTCGGGATCCATGGACAGCATACTGATGTCGTCCCGGATACGGAGCCGCTGAAGGTTAGTTAGCTCGGCCCCCAAGGCGTCTCGAGAACTTCCCCAGACCTTGTAGCCCTTCCGGAGTAATAGCCTAGCGAGAAAGGCGCCGTCCTGACCCCCAATCCCGCAAATAAGGGCAATGTTAGGCATCGTGACCGCGCATCCCGGCAACGATTGAGGGCATGCACTGCGAGCGTGCGGATAAACGGAAGACGGGCTGCGATAGCGCAATAAATCTGGGGTAACTTACTAGAATGAGGACCACCCTTACCATTATCGCTCTCTCCTTCATACTTCCACCCGCTGCAAAAGCGCGATCTTTCGATGCTCGAAATCATCGGGTTGCTGTTCGTAACGATCGATAGCAAGGAGTCGCGCAAGCATAGTAACGATTATCATCTTTGCTTCGTACGTCAACTTCGTTCTCGCTAGTTGACACGGTGAACGTAGAGATGTCGGATTCGAAAATATAGTTGTAGGTCGCGGGGATTAAAAATTGATTGGAAAGGCTATTTCAAGCGCCGATTTGTGCGACGCAACGAGATCGTACTTCTGCCCCGGAGCTTCTCGGGCATTGGTGACCACAGAGAGTGGTGAATCAAAACAGTTCATTTTTCGAGAAAACGAGCAGCCAATGCCAATATCTCACCACGAAACGCCTTGGAGATCAAGAACAGACAAGTACCGTACGCGATAGAGATAATTACCGCGATGCAAATGAAGCCCAACCAGGTGCTCGGTTGAATCCAACTTAAACCAAGGTACATCATTATCGCCGCTGCGGCGACGAGGCCAAATTCAAGCAGAAGTTTCTTCGTATCGAGCCAGCCTATCTGCGTGAGCCGAGCAAAAATGAGTGGGTAGTACCAGCTAGAAACTGCAAGCGCGGCTAAGATCGGAGCTATTGCGACGCCAATCATCCCGAAGTACTTTGCACCTGCAATCATCAAAGGGATGCTAATCAGGCTCTGAGCCAGAATTGCTAGGCTGTTCCCTTTGATATTGCCCAGCGCGTAACAAATATTCGACAGGTTGCTCACGAGAACCAACACTATTATCCCGAAGACAATTGTAATGTTGACCGCTGTCCCCGCAAACAGCTCTTCCCCTACCCATAGGCCGACAAACGTCTCATTCAAGAGCAGGAACGCAACACTGGTGAGACCCATTAGCCAAATTATTATCCGCAACAATCGAACCAAAATTGTCCGAGTTCGTTCTACGTCCCCCGTTCCATAGAGGTTTGCAACTGCCGGCATAAACGCGACTGCGGGGCGCTCTAGAAGCGTTCGGCTTAACTCCGGGGCCTTGCGTGTCAGCAGTAAGATCGGGGCCACCTCCGGCCCGATGTATCGGGTAATAATCAAGGCGTCCATATTCGCCGCAATACCGCCCAATGCCTTACCTGAAAATGTATAGAGCAAGAGGTTGACGAGATTTCTTAATCCCTCAAAATTCACTCGGACGCGAGTCTTATCCACCCGTAACCGCCACAGCAGATAGGCTGCGTTCCCAATACTGAAGGCAATTCCTCGATAAACAAGGGCCAAAGGGAGCGACATGACACCGTAGCCCAGCACAAGAAGCCATGCAGTCAGTACAAGACTCGATAAGGTCGTGAACACAAAGATCAACCCAATGCCAAGACTACTTTGAAAGCCTTGATTGATCGCCGTAAAGCCGTAGGACAAGATCATTAAAGCAGTACCGATTACGGCGACAGTAAAAGCTGGCTGCAACACAAGAAATCGATCCGCTTCTGGAAGTTTGACGATTATGAAAACAAACGGCGAAAGAATAAGACCGATGGCCAATACAACGACTGATAGCAACACACTGAGCAACAAACCGTTTGTGATGAGTGCGCTGACGACTCTGTCATCATTCTTACCATATGCTGCGCTTAATCTCTGCATGATAACAGTAGACAGACCTGGATCGACGATTGATATCCAGGCGACAACATTGGACGCTGCCAGCCACGATCCATATAGGTCTAGCGGTATATAGTGAAGATACAAGGGGACCAGAGCTATGCCTGATATAATCGCATAAGCTACAGTATAATAATGAAAAATCAGATTCCATTTTGTTGTTCGGCGTCGGCTCCGATTCATCATTTGTGGTTGGTACTACCGTTTTTTCTACTGTCGGTGTCTGGCGTCGATGCATCAGGTAGACAGTCTAGACAGCGTTCGTACTCGGCCTGGGGCGTTCGAACTAATGATCTACTAAAGTGAGCGTTGGCAAACTCGTACAGGCCGCGTAGTGAGCGTCAAAAATTCAGCCGACCAAAACCAAAGCGACAAGGCGGAAATCCACTGATTTATCTATGGCTCAGAACGCGAGTTGTCGCGGGGTCAGTCGGGCGATATCTGCGGAGATTTCAATATTGTAATCAGAATTCATCCGAACTTCAGCCAGTAGTTCATCAAGAAATGGATAACCATTCGTTCCGTCGAAGTTCCGTACATCATCTATCAGTATGACATGTGACTTGATCGGGGAATCAAAAATAGCCCTTAGTTCCACCCTGATCGGGGTATCCAAGTCGCCTTGTGCAGTTGAGCCACCACTGTAATGACCATCCAACCAGAACAAGGCAGGTTGTTTCAGTTCTTGCACCAACTTTGGGAGTAACATGCCACTATCTCCGTGCAGAACATTGACGTTTTGCCATCTTTCAAAGCGCTCGGCAGCGTCATTAAAATATTCGTCCGCCAGTTCAATGCTGTTGCAATGGACCGATTTGTTGCGAGCGATGTAGGCGAGCGTATCCCCCAGGAAGGTGCCTGTCTCGATGAACTGTTTTATATCGAAACGACGTAGATACGCTGACAGCACTATGCGTTTTACTGGGGGTGGGGCCACGCCTGCGCAGCCCCCAGCGACCCAGCGTCCAGTCGCGGGAAGTCTTCGGACCAGATCGATCGTTGGTAAAACTCCTAAGTGCGACAAACGGTTTCTGAGCAAAGGTTTCATCGGTTTCATCGGTTTCATCGGTTTCATCGGTTTCACCATTTAGCTGCAATATGATCCTCGTGCCTAGGGCGGCCCAAAGGAACTATCCAATACAGGTAGATGCTCGACAGAGTGCCCGAAATGGCATAAGGTACCTATCACCGAATCGTACACGCGGCTAAGGATAGGATTAGATCAATTCAATTCGCATTTGGCCATGCTCCCTCCGCCTCCAGACCTTGCTGACCCAACGCTCAGCCGCACACGGGACTGATCAGGTCTTCCACCTTCGCGGCATCGAAGATGCCGTCAAGCCAAATTGCCGAATCAGCACGAGGGAAAGAGCGCCAAGCCTGAGCCTTTAGCAAGGCGAAGGTTTGTGCCCATCGCGGACTCGCATGGGTTCACTCGAAGCAAAAGTTGATGGCGAGTGAGGACTGAGGGTCAGGTCTTGATATGCGACATCGGACCAGAAGTGGGCGACGTCCCCTTCGGCTTGCCCGCGTGTGCACATCGATGCAACACCTCATCCAGACTTCGCGCTCGATGCTCCGTCCGCCAACTCGCTCCGACGCTCCGGATAGTGTGCAGATACTCGCCGTAGATCGGATTCGCGCAGCCTCACCCGACGACGCGATCGGGTGCCCGGGTCGACACCCCGGCTCAGTGCTCCGAGTCGGGCCGAGGGCCGGCACCGAAGACCTCCTCGACGGTGCGCGCGCTCAGTAGGCGTGTGGACCATTGCAGGAGGGTCTGCGCATCGGCGTCGAGCACGCGCTGGCAATCCGCTTCGCCGAGCGGACCGAATCTGACGGCGAGCAGGCTCAAGAGCATGTTGGCTTGGCCTTCCTGGCGACCCTCCTGACGGCCCTCCTGACGGCCTTCCTGACGG
>NZ_LN848257.1:1334082-1335237 GCF_001499735.1 Thiocapsa sp. KS1
AACTCCTGCTCCAAACCATCCGGCAACTGCGGCATCCAATCCAGGACGCGAAACAGCTCCAGGATGTCCTCGCGGCCATAGCCGCGTTGGTAGAGCAGCCGCACCAGGCGCATCTTCCAGCCTTTGCGGGTCGCCCCGTCCTTGCTCTCCTGCGCCTTCAGGTGCGCCATCACCACCAGGGCGAAGGGGTTGGGATCGGCTTCCAGCTCGGCCCAACGGGCCTGAAGATCCAGCAGTTTGCAGGTCGGAAAGCGGAAGTTTAACGCGCAGCCCCAGCGCTCGCGCGCGTAGGCGCTCGGGCGGAAGCGCGCGGTGGCATCGGCCAAGACGGCGAGGCTGACGATGTCGGTGCGGTAGGTTGTGTTGACGATAGGAAGCACAACTCCCACCGACGTTTGGTTGTGCCTCGCACGGCTCGGCACAACCTACGCCACCGCAACACAGACCAGGTCAGGCCATAGAGCATGGCCTGCGCCTTCGAGAATTCGGAGAAATCAGTTCCCGACCATTCGTTCGCATGGTCCACTGGCCTCCGAGAAAAGCGCTCCGCGAGATAGTCCACGAGGTCGAACGGAATGGCTCACGCCGCACCTAGGCTTTTGAGGATCTTTCGTGCCAAGGGCTCTTTGATGTCGGTATGCCGAGGCACGGCTTCGGTTCTACCGTTCGCTGGATTGACCCACAGCGCATGCGATGCCCCCTCTCGTTTCAAGTAGCATCCGGCGATTCTCAACTTCCTCTCCAGGAAAAGGCGTTTCATCCAATGGCGACCGTGTCGCGAATGGCATCATTTGGAAGGCCACGCAGAATATCCGAGGTACGGTCGTCGAGGATCATTTCGATCGCCTGTCGCAGACTCTCCTTGGTTTCCTCAAGCGTCTCTCCTTGTCCATTTGCGCCCGGGATCTCCGGGCAGATCGCCCAAAATCCACCTTCCGGGGCAGGCTCGATAATCGCTGTGAATTCACCTTTCATGCGTGACTCTCGTTGGTCTTAAGCATTGAATAACCGAATTTGACGGTGAGCAGGCTCAAGAGCATGTTGGCTTGGCCTTCCTGGCGGCCCTCCTGACGGCCTTCCTGACGGCCGAGGCGTTCGATACTGGTGATGTAGGGCATGTTGGCTTGCTCCTCGAAAGCGATCAGCTCGCGCTTG
>NZ_LN848257.1:1335337-1336124 GCF_001499735.1 Thiocapsa sp. KS1
AGCTCCTGCTCCAAACCATCCGGCAACTGCAGCATCCAATCCAGGACGCGAAACAGCTCCAGGATGTCCTCGCGGCCGTAGCCGCGTTGGTAGAGCAGGCGCACCAAGCGCATCTTTCAGCCTTTGCGGGTCGCCCCGTCCTTGCTCTCCTGCGCCTTCAGGTGCGCCATCACCACGAGTGCGAAGGGGTTGGGATCGGCTTCCAGCTCGGCCCAACGGGCGTTCAGGTCCAGCAGCTTGCAGGTCGGAAAGCGGAAGTTCAACGCGCAGCCCCAGCGCTCGCGCGCGTAGGCGCTCGGACGGAAGCGCGCGGTGGCATCGGCCAAGACGGCGAGGCTGACGATGTCGGTGCGGTATTTGTCGTCGAGAAACGCATGGCCTTTCGACCAGTCGATCGCGGTATGGATCCGCGAGGCTATTCGGTCCGCGTGGGAGTGAGCTCGAGCCGGCCTTGTTCGTTGCGTCCGGCTTCAGCACGTTCAGCGCGGTGCCCGGGATTGCGCAGTTGAGCTCGACCCCGCCGGCCGTCAGGGCGGCGGAAGAGGACGACTGCAAGTCGTCGATCCCGGGGTGTTGCTGTTTCGCGGCCATTGGCGGAGGCCTTCGGGCGGCTTTGTGTAAACGGCCGGTAGGGTGGACGGGCGGGAGCGAAGTCCACTAATCCCTGCGGCGGCGATCTCTGGGGTGGAGCCGCTGGTGAGCGTTTTGATGGTGGTCAGGCGGTGGTCTTTGTCGCCGGGGTTGATGCGGTCGGGGGGGTCCCGAGGTGGACGATGTTGGTTTGATG
>NZ_LN848257.1:1336224-1338674 GCF_001499735.1 Thiocapsa sp. KS1
AGGGATGGGAAATAGGGGACGTACCATGGAATTATGCACACGGTTAGGGATTGGACTGGATCAATTGAAAACGCATTGAACCACCCCCCTTCGCCTCCAGACCTTGCTAGCGCACCGCGTCGTCTCCGATCAGGTCCTCAAGGCTAGCGGCATCGAGGATGCCGTCGAGCCAGGCGTCCAGTTGTGCGACCGGCGCCGTGTCGATCCGCCGCTCTGCCCCTGCGGGCAATGGGCCGAAGCGACGCACGAGCAGGCGCTTGAGACTTTCGGCTTTGCCCTCGGCTTTACCCTCGGCCTTGCCCTCGGCTTTACCCTCGGCTTTACCCTCGGCTTTACCCTCGGCCTTGCCCTCGGCTTTGCCCTCGACCTTGCCCTTGAGCTCGCCCTCGGCAAAAATCGACTGATACGCCTTCGTGTCCTGAATCGGGGTCACTAAGTTCAGCATCGCCCAGATCTCCTTCGCGGTCAGTCCGCGAAATCGCTCGAAAAACCAGAATTCCAGCACCTGCGCCAGAATGTCGCGCTCCGCCGATGCGAGCGGCGCATCCTGAACCGTGCGCCACAAGGCTTGTGCGCGGGCACGCAAGTCGTCATCGTCGTCGATCAGCAGCGGCGCGAAGACCGCCACATAGGGGTTGTGCGGCTCGCGCACCAGCCAGTCCGGCAAGACATGCCGGAGCGCGACTTGCAGCAACGGCGCTTGGGCCTGGTTCGCCCAGCGCGGAAAACGCGGACGATCCTGCTCGCGCAGAAAGATCCCCACGCCGATCACATCCCGGTGCGGATGCTCCTCGCCGTACAGTCCGATCTTGGTCAGCAGATTGTACCAAGCCTTATCGGAGTGCTGACCTTGGAATTCGACCACGTAGACCGGCCCGTCGTGCCCGTCGGGCTCGAAAATTCCATCCAAACGCCGCTCCAGACCTTTGATCGTCAGGGAACAGAACCGGTAGGAGCCGACCAATTCACGACCGCCGGTGAGCACCCGGAAGGCTTCGGCGCCGGCGGAGAGAAAGAGGTAGATCGGGTGGTCGGTCTTCATCGGTCGGTTCGGTTGGTGATCTTCTTGTTGCGCTAACCCGACCTACGGTGTCGACCCGACCTTCAGCACTCGGAGACGACCCGCGACGGAGCGCCGATCGCTTCGTCAGGCGCTCGGCTTCGTGTCGAGGTCGGCCGACAGTTGGTTCGCGCGGGCTGCGATTTGCTCGATGCTCAAATCGGGCAAGCCTTTTTGGCGCCACGTCGTGTAATCGAACCTTTCTCGGTTGATGGAGACCACGAATCGCTCCGCTTCGACCAGACCGAGCGCTTCAATGAGGGCTCGCATACCCCGTAAGCGGATTTCAGCTTCAGTTGTCATACCAGTGCTCCAACATGGCGAGCGCCTCTCCGGGCGGGAGAACTTTTAGAACCTCCGATAACGACCAGACTAAATCGCATTCGGACCGCTTCACTTTCTCCTGAATGAGGATCTTCGCTTCGGTCTCCAAGCGAATGCGCGTTTGGGTCTGATCGTCGTAGGGGCGATTGAAGCAACACAGGTCGAGGTAGAGACGCATCAGGTTGATTTCATGAGCGGTGTCGGGGTCAGCGGGGTCGGCTAGATGCTTATCAAGTCTTGACTCTTGCCATTTGCGGGCTCGGGGTCACTCCCGTTCGGTCGGGCTACGCAGCGACATCTTGTCGACTGAGCTCATAGATGCGCTCGGGCGAAAGCTCCAGCCCGTTAGGCCACCCCAATGCACCGGCATCGATGATGAAACGCTTGACGTATGCTTCCGATTCCAGAGGTTGGAGTAGGGGACCACGCCGGGCCGCGCAGTACGCCCTCACGTTGAATATGCCCTGACTGCCATCGGAAAAGACCAATGCGATGCGTCCGTCGCCGAGATACTGTGCGTCGTTGAGCTTAATCACGATCTGCCCCTTGGATGTGCTCGAGTGGCTCGAATCGCTGGGCACGATCCCAGTTATCCAGCAGTTCTTGCCGATGATCATGACACCAATCGCCGACAATGGCAGCCACTTTGCGCGGCAGTCTTCCTTACGACACGCTGCCGGTCTGAACCGCGTCTATAAGAGCTTCACCAGGGCGGCCATCGCTCCGATTTGGGCAAACATCAGTGGAATCAGCCAGAGTAAAAGGCTGTTGCGACTGCGTTCGATGTCGGCCTTCATCTCCCCGGGCAGGTGCTCGATCCGCAGAGTCAGATCACCGCGAAGCTGCTCGATCTCCTTCTGCAAACGAAGCTCGGTCTCCCGCAGATGGCCTTGCGTCACCAGATCCGGCAGGTGGGGATAGCGCTCTTCGAGGCGTTCGAAGGCTTCGGCGATGACCCTCGCGCGCGCACGATCGTCCGGCGCGCTGGCCAAGGCTTCGTACAACTGAACAACTGAATGGGACACGGCAGCTCTCCCTGATCGGCGACACGGCAGAGTTTACCCTA
>NZ_LN848257.1:1338774-1345447 GCF_001499735.1 Thiocapsa sp. KS1
GTGGTGCCGGTGGATGCGTCTGAAGCGAAAAAGGGACATGACGGTTCCCTGTGCATCGCGATGGGCACTTTCCAAATTCGACGGGGACCGTGGAGTTGAGCTCGACCCCGCCGGCCGTCAGGGCAGCGGCGCGCACGGACAGGCGAGAGTGTCTCGGTTCGTTACAGACGACCGTCGACGGCCTGCACCGGAAGAACGGACTTCACGTCGTAGAGGATCGACGTGGGCTTGGCCCAGCGGCGGATCTCGGTCGCGCCGGTTTCGATGAAGTCACGGTGGGCGACGGCGAGGACGACGGCGTCGTAGGTGCCTTCGGCCGGGGGCTCGGCGAGGCAGTCGAGGCCGTATTCGTGCTTGGCCTCGGCGCGGTCGATCCAGGGGTCGTAGCAGTCGACCGCGATGTTGTACTCGCGCAAGGCCAGGATGATGTCGATGACGCGGGTGTTGCGCACGTCCGGGCAGTTTTCCTTGAAGGCGAAGCCGAGGACCAGGATGCGGCTGTTGCACACGCCGATGCCGCTTTGGAGCATGAGTTTCACCACGGTCTCGGCGACATGGGCGCCCATGCGGTCGTTGATGCGTCGCCCGGCGAGGATGACCTCGGGGTGGTAGCCGATGGCGACGGCTTTGTGGGTCAGATAGTAGGGGTCGACGCCGATGCAGTGTCCGCCGACCAGGCCGGGGCGGAAGGGGAGGAAGTTCCATTTGCTCCCGGCGGCTTCCAGAACCTCGAGGGTATCGATGCCGAGCTTGCCGAAGATGAGGGCGAGCTCGTTCATGAGGGCGATGTTGAGATCGCGCTGGCTGTTCTCGATGACCTTGGCGGCCTCGGCGACGCGGATACTGCTGGCCGGGTGGGTGCCGGCGGTGATGATCTCGCGGTAGAGGGCATCGACGATGGCGGCGATCTCGGGGGTGGAGCCGCTGGTGACCTTTTTGATGGTGGTCAGGCGGTGCTCGCGGTCGCCGGGGTTGATGCGCTCGGGGGAGTAGCCGCAGTAGAAGCCGTTGTGGTCGGGTGGCGTTGGTGCGTCGTCCGTGGCGTCGGCGGTGGATTGTCGGATTACGCTGTCGCTAATCCGACCTACGGCTATGGCGGATGCTCGGCGGTCGGGGTTGGGTGGCGTCTCGGGTCGTGTGGTGCGGCGGTCGGTGTGGATGTAGGTTAGACCGGAGGTGCGTGCAAGCACGGGGACGCAGTCTTCCTCGGTGCAGCCGGGGTAGACGGTGGATTCGTAGATGACCAGGTCGCCGGGTTTCAGCACCTTGCCGACGGTCTCGGACGCCTTGAGCAGGGGCGTGAGGTCGGGCCGCTTGTAGGTGTCGACCGGGGTGGGCACGGTGACGATGAAGATGCGACAGCGGCACAGGGCGGAGAGGTCGCTGGTGTAGGTCAGGTGGCGGGCAGCGGCGAGGTCTTCGGGGCTGGTCTCGCGGGTGCTGTCGCGACCGGCTTTGAGCTCGGCGATGCGGGCGTGGTTGATGTCGAAGCCGACCACGGGGCGATGTTTGGCGAACTCCACGGCGAGCGGCAGACCGACATAGCCCAGGCCGATGATGGCGATGGGGGTGTCGGGGTCCGTCAGATGGGCGAGTTGGTGGTCCATGTGTGCTCGGGGGTTGGCTGTGGGTTCGGGGGCGCGGTCGGGGCGTCGGGGTTACACATCCGGGCGGGGCGTTGGAGCGAGAAGCGTCTCGGGCGAATGAATTCGCCCCTACACCTTTGAGATTTTGCAGGTGTTCGCCGTAGGTCGGGTTAGCGCAGCGTAACCCGACATTCCGGCGTCGCAGGTCGGGTTACGGTGCGCGCCAACCTATTCTTTCTCAAAAGCCACAGGGCCGGCGCACCTAACCCGACCTACGCGATCGGTGCCTCGGAGTACACCCTGGCTCAGCAATCTTTGCGGGCCGGCCCGTCCTTGCTCTCCTGCGCCTTCAGGTGCGCCATCACCACCAGCGCGAAGGGGTTGGGATCGGCCTCCAGCTCGGCCCAACGGGCGTTCAGAGCAGTCGGCGTTGCTCATCATCGCGGCCGTAGGGTGGACGAGCGCGAGCGAAGTCCACCCTACGGCTACGCTTGTCCACTCTGCGCGAGGCGTCGGTCATCGGTCGGGTCTTCCGGTGGTCGGATTCACGCGCCGGGGAACTTTGTTTGCGTTCAAGGGCGGATACCGTGATGGGATGCTTTCCCGGAAAGCACCTTAGTCCCGGTACCCGGAATGGATGTCTTCGGGTTCGTCGAGCAGGCTTCTCGGGTCGGAATCGCACAGCTTGATCGACAATCGGGTGATGCCGAACGGGTCCACGGGGTCGCAGTGGATGAAGAAGCGTGCGACCAGGCTCACATGCCGGGGCGCTTTGAGGCGGCCGGTTGTCAAGCCCATCTCGTTGCGCAGTGTCCGTTGGGTGAGGTATTGGAGCCACTTCAGCACGGACCAGGTCCGGGTGAAGTGGCTCCAGGGTCGCACGAACCGCCCGGTCGCGACGTAGAAGAGCACTTGGTCGAGGATCGGATCGACGTGCCGGCGCGGCTGGAATCCATGCGCGTCCATCGCCTCTGCGACGGCACGTCGAAGCGGCTCCTCCGGGGCCGTGGCACGAAACCGCTCCCCTTCCGGGCCGTCGTCGACGACCGGGGCGTCCTCCTGGGCGCGTAGGATAAGGAACAGAAAGGCCGCAACCGAGAACCCGCGCGGGAGCAAGCCGTAGAGCGTCCCGAGCTGCTCGCGCAGCAGATCGTCGAGCCATTCGACAGGCAAACGCCGGTGATTGCGCGCGATCTGATCTCGGAGCAGTACGCACTCATGGACGGCATGCTCGGGAAAGGCATCGCACGGCTTGTAAACGGCGAGCGCCAGGGAGCGCGTCCGGGTGTCCGGGTCGACGACGTAGTATTCGTACCAGCCGCTGGTGGGCATGCTCTGGTTCGATTGGTCTCGGGCGGCGCGTCGGATGGCGGGAATGCGAGTGTCCCGGTTGACTGCGCTCGGGAGGCTCTATGCGCCGGATGCCTTTTCGGCCACCCGGGCCGGTGTTGAACGCCTGCCCGTACGGCCTGTAAACGTTGCCTTCGGGCACGCTACCGCCCTACCCTGTCATGAATAGGCATCAAAAACAGAAACTTGGCGAAATTGCGTTGTCATTCGGCGTCAACCGGAAGGCGGGTGCATCCTATATCAGAGACACCGCGACAACAAGGATCCAGCGCTGTGTGTGAGTCCAAAGTGGCCAAGGAGATGGGGCTGGTCGAGCAGACCCTGCGCAACCGGGTGAAGGCGTACGACGTCGGTACGCTCAACGGCGCGGGCGCAGCGAAAGTACCGCCGGAGGCGATGGAGCTGTCGCGTCTGCGCGCGGAGAACGCGCGGCTCAACCGCGAGGTCGACATCTTAAAAAAGCGACGGCGTACTTCGCGCGGGATGCGCTGTGAAGTACGCCTGGATCGCTGCGCACCGCGCCGGCTTCGCCCCGAACGCGCTGTGTGATGTCCTCGCGGTGAGTGTCGGCGGCTACCGGGCCTGGCAGGGTGGCGGCGGCACACCGGATCGCCAGGGGCTGACGGATGCGCAGGTGCCGGCCCTGATCCGATCCATCCATGCCGAGCTCAAGGGCGCCTACCGCGCTGAGCATGGGTTGGTTTCGGCCCCCGGGCTGATCCATCATTCCGATCGGGTGAGCCAGTACGCGAGCCATGCGTTCCAGGCCAAACCGGCCGAGTACGGCATGGTCTGCTCGATGAGCCGCAAGGGCAATTGTCGGGACAATGCCCCGACCGAAAGCGTCTACAACCGCAAGCGTCTGCATTCCACCCTCGGTTACACGTCCCCGGCGGGGTTTCTGGAGGACTGGATCAATACTCGGGAGGAAGAACAACAGGTCGCATGAACCCCTGCACTTGGAAGACGAAAAACCGACGGAAGCTCACACTCGCAAGGACCGTCACGGCTATCAAATTCCAACGCGACTACAGACGCGACTACAAAAGAGTTAACGGGAAAACAACGAAAAACGGCCAGCCAATTTCTCAGCTAACCGTTTGATTATATTGGTCGGGGCGAGAGGATTTGAACCTCCGACCACCTGAACCCCATTCAGCGGCCAGCGCACAACAACCCCGAACAAGGCATAACATCGTCAGCGTGCCGACGACGCCGGAAGCCCCGCAATGCTTGAGACTGAAGCCGAATGTTATAGACTGTTACTCACGATAGGTAACAGCCGATAACGCCCGATTCCTGTTACCTAGTCGTTACCTAGAAATCCAGCCAGGTAACAGCCATGCCACGAAAACGCCTCACCCAACCGACCGTTGACCGGATCTCGGCGCCGACCGACAAGCCACAGGTCGACTACTTCGATACCATCCTGCCCTCCTTCGGCTTGCGCGTCGGACGCAAGCGCAAGAGCTTCTTCGTCATGGTGCGGGCGCTGCGAGCGGGCGAGTGGAAGCTTCAGCGCGTGACGCTCGGCACGACCGTTGAACTCACGGTGAGTGACGCACGGGAGCAGGCCAAGGCAGCCATCGAGCGAGCAGCCAAGGGTGAGGCACCCACCGAGATCAAGGTCGAGCGCAAGGCCGCTATGGCCGACGAGAGCCGCAACACCTTCGGTACCGTGCTCGCCACGTTCATGGTCCGCTACCGCACCCGCAAGAAGGCCAAGCTCGCACCCAGGACCCAGGCGGAGATGCAGCGCGTGCTCGGCTCGGACCTTTTCGCCGGCTGGCGCGAGCGACCCATTGCAAAGATCACCCGAGATGACGTTGAAGCCGTCCTTGATGTTCTCGTGGAGCGCAAGGCCGAAATCATGGCAAATCGGACCCTCGCCTACCTGTCCATGGTTTTCGGATGGGCACTGAATCGCGGCACCATCACAAGCGACCCGACAGACCGGATCGACCTTCCCGGAGTGGAGCCGGAAGACCGGGACCGCGTTCTATCGCCTGACGAGATAAGAGCGATATGGGCGGCAACCGCATCGACCCAGGCGGGGAAAGCCGACGTGTTCGGCTCGATTGTGAAGATCCTCATGCTTACGGGGCAGCGCCGAAACGAAGTGGCCGGTATGAGGTGGAGCGAGATCGACATGGATACGCACACATGGACCCTTCCGCCCGAGCGCACGAAGAACCGCCGCAAGCATATCGTGCCGTTGTCTCGGGCGGTCTTGGGGATCCTTGGGGAGCGTCGGGACGAACAAGCGGCACGCCGGCATGAGGCCGAGCACGCGGCACGGCTGGCGGGGCTCGACTCGCCGCCCGATCTTGTCTTTACGTCCAACTGGATCACCCCGTTCTCAGGCTGGAGCCGCAGCAAGGCACGCTTGGACGGACGCGCCAACATCGAGCCGTGGACCCTACACGATCTTCGCAGGACGTTCGTTACGAGCTTGAATGAGGATCTAAGCATTCTCCCGCACGTCGTTGAAGTCGCAGTGAATCACGCCGGGAGTTTCCGAGCAGGCGCCGCGAAGAAGTACAACCACGCCATATACCTCAAGGAACGCCGCGCAGCCATGGACGCATGGGACGCTGAAGTCCTGAAAATCGTCGGCGAGATCGAGGCCCCGGCGAACGTCGTAAGCATGTTTAGCACCAAGCGCAATACCTAGAGGGCACGAGATCCATCGAATTTTCCGCTATTTTCGCCACTGAAACACCCGGAAACTTCGTCTTTTTCGATGCTTCCGGGGTTGCCCTCCGCGATTGAAAAACCCCGAAAACCTCCCCGCTTGAGCCGATAACCGCAGCGATTACAGGCGGTTGCAATTATGCGCGCCCTGTCGCGTCATTTGGCCCTTCAATTCCCCAATAATTGAAAGTTTCGCAGGCTGCTAAACATTTTCGCCTTTAGGATCAGCCGCTTACGCTGGACATCCAAATCGCAAGCGATAACATAGCCTCATCACATCGCCGCAGCTAGAGGATGAGCACATGAGACAGGTACCCGCAGTAGATTCACCCGAGCTTCGTCGCGTCATCGAAAACGCGATCACCGCGCACTTTGGGCCGAAGACCGACCCCGAAGCGTTGATGACCACGTCCGACGTTGCGGAGCACATCGGCCGATCGAAGATGACCCTCTTCCGTTGGCGCCGCGCCGGCATCCTCCCCGAGCCGATCAAGATCCGCGGAACCCTCTATTGGCGCAGGAAAGCCGTTATCGACGCCATCGCCGAGTACGAGCGGAAATCCATCGCCGAGGCTTCCGGCATCGCAGCCTAAACCCACCCCAACCCCGAAAAAGGACCAGAAAATGACCCCGACTGAAAAGTTCTTCTACGCCCGTGCCGATTTCAACGCAGCGAACGATCTCGTCGAGCTGCTGCGCCTCGCCGATGCCGTCCCCGGGATCGACCATATCGAGCTGGACCCAGGCGCGGCACTTCGGGCGGCGATGCGGCTCGCTGTTGACCTCAAGGAGAGCGCGCGACCGCGGTTCGAGAAGGCGCAGGAGGAGTTCATGAAAGCGTAGGACCGCAGGACCAGCAAGACCAGCAGACCCTCAGAGGCACAAAAAAGCCCGGCGCTTAGACCGGGCTGGAGATAGGTAGATGAAAGCGCAACACAACGCGGCCGTCGCAAGGCCGCCCGACATCCGCATCACAAGGAAATCGTATGGTCACGCCATCAATGTTACAACCGGCAGGAGCTGTTGACGCAGCGCCAAGCCGC
>NZ_LN848257.1:1345547-1346280 GCF_001499735.1 Thiocapsa sp. KS1
GCACGGCATCATCGCCTCCGGGATCGCCGAGACGGACGAAGCCGTTCAGGTCGCATCGGTGCAGACACTGGTGCGCCGCCTCGCTCGGATGACCTGGACACCGACCTTGATCGTTGTCGACGAGGCACACCATGCGACAGCCACCACGGGTCACGGGCAAGTTCTCGCCCACTTCGCGTCGGCTCGCGTCTTGGGCGTGACCGCAACGCCCGAACGCCTTGACGGGCAAGGTCTCGGAATCGAGGCAGGCGGCTTCTTCGATGAGTTAATCATGGGGCCGACCGTCGCAGAGCTGGTGGAGCTTGGGCACCTGTCTCGACCTGTCGTCTACGCGCCGCCCGGCGCCGTCGACCTGTCGGGCATCAAGACGGTTGCGGGCGACTTCAGCAAGGGCGAATTGGCCGCGGCGATGGATCGCCCCGTCATCACCGGGTCGGCAGTGACGCATTACGCGAAACACTGCGACGGATCACCGGCCATCGCGTTTTGCGCGTCGGTGAAACACGCCGAGCACGTCGCCGAGGCATTCAGAGCCGCCGGCTACAGCGCCGCTTCGATTGACGGGACACTTGACCCGGACACCCGAGCGCAAAGGATTGCGGACCTTGGATCAGGCGCGCTCCACGTCCTGACATCCTGCGAGATTGTCAGCGAGGGGACCGACATCCCGGTTGTCGGCGCCGCCATTCTGCTCCGGCCGACGCAAAGTCTCGGGTTGTTTCTGCAACAGGTC
>NZ_LN848257.1:1346380-1352502 GCF_001499735.1 Thiocapsa sp. KS1
CTCGACAACGCGACGAGCGCACTCTTGGCGGTCTCGGACGGGGCAAGGGCATGACCGCCGCCCTCACCCGCCACTTCGCCGCACTCGAACGGAGTCGAACCCTTCAGCGCATCGCCACAGTCATCGACGAGACGCCGGTCGAGCTTCCGACTGACGCGCACGTGAAAGCTGCGTTGCTCGCGACTACCGTGCCCGTTCTCCGCGATCTCGACGACGGACGCCTATCGGGATCACCGGAAGCCCAGGCGAGTTTAGAGGCGATGCTCGGGGTTGCCCTGGAGATCATCGCCGCTGGACCCCGCGCATCCTGAAGCCACACACCGATGCGACACCCTACGTCGCATCGGCCCCACCTATCAGGCTCGACGCTTGCTTGATTCGCGCAACCACCTGAACAGCCGTAGGCGCAAAATCCGTACCCGATAGGCCAAGGCGATGAATCGACCGGGCCACCGCATCGGGAGCGGGGCATTTCCCCGCGGTTTCTCCCGCATAAAACCGCGTTGCGCACCTTGCCCGTGGGATGTGTCGTGAGGGGATAAAGATCCTGTCGCGACGCCAACCCGAGAGCCCATGCCGATGTCTGAAGTCAAATTTTCCGCGAATCCGTCAGCCGTCTTAAAGGCGTTGGCCGACATCCGACGCGAGCTTGATCGCACAGGCCAAGCCGGTCGGAAGCTGAGCGAAATCGACTTCGGATTTCCGTCGCTGGCGAGCTTCGAGGAAGACATGCGCCGCTTGCAGACGCAGTTTGCGGCATACCAACGCCTCGCTCCCGGCTCGACATTGGCGCGCGGGCTTCGGAATTCCGGCCAAGCGACCGCCGAAGCATGGAATGTCGACTGGGCGAAAGCCTTTCCCGATCAGGCGCAGCGCCGCCAGGCCCAAGCCCGTCTTTCGCAGCTTCCCGCAGCCTTTGCAGGCGCACCGATCAGCGGTCACGCCGAGCAGCGGCAGTCGGGCGGGACGGGGTTGCCCGGATTCATTCCGACAACGCCGATGGGCGCGGCTGGTGCCCTGGTCGGTTTGGCTCTTGGCAGCTCGATCGGAAAAGCCGTCGCCGAAGGCATGGCAAACGCCCGAGCCCATGACGCATCTGCCGACCAAGCTCTACGCTGGAGCAACGTTACGCGCGACTTTGAATCGCTGCGACGCGAGATCGGAGGCGTGGGCAAAGGGCTCGGAGTCATCGAAGCCGAAGGCGCAAAGCTGGCCCTGACGTTCGCTCGGTCATCCGGCGCGATCGACGGAGCAGCAGGCGGCGCTCGCACGGCTTTGGGTCTCGCCGCCGGTCTCGGTATGGATCCAAACGCGACGGCCGAGCGCATGGGGTCGCTTCAATTCATGGGCGCGGTCGGGGCCAAGGATAAGGCGTCGCAAAAAGAATTCGCCGCAATGTTCGCGGAGGTCTTGACCAGAAACGGCTTGAACGCGAGAGGCGAGCAGGTTCTTTCCGACCTGTCGTCATCGGTGCAGCGGATGACGCAGCAATATCTGCGACCGACCGACATCAATGGCTTGATGGCGTTCGCACAGGGCGTTTACAGCAGCGAAAACGCGGCTGTGCGGGCGCGTGGCGTCTCTGGCATGGCCGGGGGCGCGGAGACGTTGACCGGCTACGACGGCGCCGACCTTGAGCGGTCCATGTTTCACTACCGGATGCTCGCCGACGATTTCACCACCGACCCGTTTCTCGTGCGGCGAATCACTGAGCGCGGCCCCTTCAGCAGACCCGGCGAAGCGACCGGATCCAGCGACACGCGCACCCTCTACGAGCTGGCGATGGAGCAGGCCGATCAGGATCTCGGGCCGAATGTGGACCCGAACTTTAAGAGCGCATATCTGGCGAACATGGCCGGCGTTTCGATGGACCAGGCCGACGAAATGCTCCGAATTTACAAAGAATTCGGAAAGGCCGGCATCGGATCGTTACAAGCCCGCATGAAAGCCGCGGGCATTGACCTTGAGTCGTTGACCGATGTCTCGGGTATCTCGGGCGCCGCGAAGGTCATGGCCGCCGAGAATGACCCGCAGGCGTTGCGGGCGGCGATGGAGCAAATCATCAAGGACCGCGACATCAGCGGGGCCAAGGCCGACGAGCTGCGCGGATTGTCCGGCACCAAGCTCGCCGATGCTTTGATCCGACTGGAGGCAGAAGGCGGACGCACGAGTACGCCGACATCTGATCTCAATGAAGCAATTCGGAAACTCTCAGACGACTTTGCCGCGTTCGGCAACGAGCTGAACCAAGCAAAGCTCGATTTGACCGAAGGCATGAGTGCCTTAACGGATCCGCTGAACAAGATCGTCGGCGCATACGAAGCCATCACAGGCTTTCGCAAGGAGCATGTGCCGGACATGGAAGCCGCCGGGCTTGAAGGGGGCGAGGTTTTCGGAGCTTGGGCCGGTACAGGCGCGTCCTGGTGGATCAAGTATCGCCAATGGCAGGAGGAGACGTTCGCGCCGAGCAAGGGCGGTCGCTCAGGCCGCAATCGTCGCACGGGGAAGCCGCAGGAGACCGAAGAGGCGCCCGAGGACGATTCCAGCAGTCCATTGCTCGACTTCTTTTTCGGCAGCGCCGAAGCGTCGAGCTTGCCATTTCAATCGGCCTTCGACATCAATCCGCCACTGTCCCCCGGCCAACGCGCACAGCGGGCCATGACGGCGCCGAAGAGCGTTGCTCAAGGCGCATCCGGCACGTACCCCTTCCAGAGCGAGATTCAAGCCGCAGCCAAGAAGCACGGCGTTCCCGAATGGGCGCTGGCGTCGATCATTGCCCAAGAGTCTGGCTTTAATCCGCAAGCTGTCGGCGACAACGACAGCTCTTGGGGTATGGGCCAATTCAATAAGCATGGCGCCGCGGCAGACTTCGGCCTGACGAAAGAAGACATCCTTGCAATGTCGCCAGCGGAGCAGATCGACGACATTGGCGAATTCCTGAAAATGAAGCTCAAGCAAGCCAAGGGCGACATTGACCGCGCTATTGAGCTTTACAATGGTGGCGGCGACAAATTTTACAGGAAGAACGTCGAAGCGCGTCGTCGAGAGCTTGGCCTTGGCGGGATCCAGCTCGGATCTCCGCTCGCCGATGTCGATGTCACCTCGCAATTCGGCTCCCGCAAGCATCCCATCAGCGGCAAGGTTCAATCGCATAACGGCGTTGATCTCGCCGCAGCCGAGGGCACGCCGGTCTATGCACCCGCAGACGGGACCGTGGCGCGCTCCGGGTTCCAGAAAGGCAAAGCCGGCTACTACAGCGTCTTGGACCACGGCGACGGGACTCAGAGCAAGTTCTTCCACCTTCAGGAAGCCGCAGCCGACGCCGGGACGGCCTACAAGAAAGGCGATGTCATCGGCCGCACCGGCAATACCGGCGGCTCCACAGGCCCGCATCTGCACTATGAATTGTGGCGCGACGGCAAGGCGGTTGACCCGATGAAAGACGCCGGCATGGATTGGAATCAGACCCCGAGCGACGCCTTGCCCAAGGAGCTTGTCGGCGATCAGGTTTCGCAGCGTATCGGCACATCACTCAGGCAGGAGCCGGCGCCGCCCGTCTCGCTGTCGCTAAACATGTTTCAGAATCCAATAACGGGCGCGATGCACGTTGAAGCCGATCGTCAAGGAAGCGGCTCAATGCGTATCGCATACGGCGCCGGCCAATGGGGTATCTCACGCCCGCGCGAAACCGCTTGAACCTTCCACAACGAAAGGACCAGCTAGAAATGAACGACCCCATCATCAAGAAAGCCCAAGACCGCGTTGTCGCCGCGCAGACCAATCTCGACGAAGCCCTCCGCTCGGGCGCCGATACGGCATCCGCCCGCGAGGGGTTGCAGCTCGCCACCGAGGAGGTCGCTCGCATCGGCGCCGAGCTTGCCCGGCAGCGTGACGAAGACGTGGCCGCATTTCTCGCCGAGATCGAAGCCGCGGGGGTCGAGATGGCCGAGACCGAGCAGACCGCAGTCAATGCGCACCTCGCGGCCTTGGCAACGATCCCGGCACCGACCGTGACGCTTGACCCCGGCATGGCCGCGCGAGCCGTCAAGGCCGAACGTGAAGCCGCAGCAGCCGCAGCCGAGGCCAAAGCTCACGGGGACCGCGTCGGCGACCTTAAGCAGCGGCTGGCAGCCCTTGAGGCCGAACGGGCGGGGATCGTCGCGAATCGCAAGCCGTCAGGCCGATGGGATGACGACGACTCGCGCAAATTGGCCTTGATCGCAGCGGACCATGAGGGACTGACGCGCTTGATCGCCGCCGAGGAGAAGGCCGAGACGCCGGCCGCCGGCACCGGCTACGACTTCGGCGCCGAGTGGTCCACTTCGGTGAGCACGGCGAAGGCGACCGCGCTGCTCGAACTTTGTCGAACCCTAGAGGATCGGTTGCTGGAGGTCGCGAACCAGGCTCGGGCCGCGGCTCCGCGTGGTGACGTGAGGATGCGGTACATCCCTTGCCCTGCGCTGGCTCGCGTCGTTCAGATGGGGATTGTGTGATGGCCGCGCCCGCAACAGCAGGACGGACACCCAATCCCGCTGGACGGATCCGCAGGAAGATCGCGCGCGAGGCTGAGGGACTGGCCGATACCATGATCCGAATGGCGAAATTGGGCGACGTGGTCGCGTTGGCTTGGTGTCTCGATCGCGTTGTACCACCGGCTCAGCCGACCCCGCAGAAGTCCCCGGATCCAGCCACGGAGGCATGACCGATGGATCTGTTCGAATGTCCCCGTTGGGTCGGAGGCTTGCGCCTTACCGCAACGACATGCGCCTCAAATTACCGCAGAGGAAAGCGAGCTGAACAGTGGGACTCGACCTTTGTCTGCCGGGGATGCGAGATCGGCGCCGGACACGCAGGTGAAGAGGTCCGCGAAGCGCCGCCGCCGGTCAAGCACACATGCAGCTTATGCGGAAAATGGAGTTCCCGCATGTTATGGGCCAACAGCATCTGCGTGAGCTGCTACAACCGTTTGAGGGAAGTTCGCGTCGGTCGGGATCGCCGAGGAAAGAATCCGGCAGATCCCGGCAAGAAATACTCGTCTTTTCGTTGCTTCGTCGTCGAAATTGAGGCAGTCCATGTACATGACCATCTTGGCGGAAACCAAAGAACAAGCGATCGAGGTTGCTCGGACGATGGCACGCACAGAGCCGCGGGCGGTGCATGACACCGGACCAGCCAGCGCAGCGGACGTGGGGCGCATCATGGGTTTAATGGCGCCGTTGGCCCAGGCGCTGGCCCTAGCCGCCGGCACCTCCCGCCGGGTTAACCCGACGATGTAATCAGGCCGGGCTAGTCACTGCCGCGTAGACCTTGCCCACCTGCCCATAAGGTTTGCGCGGCACCCTTCCGAAGATGATGCCCTTGCCGACGCCAGGCAGAAACTCATGGTGTCCGGCAAGGTGCCCGCCCGCATCGGGGTAGTCGCCAACGTCGTCCGGGACCGTCTCATCCGGCCAGAACACGAATTCAACGCCCTCCCTGCTCAACGCCTGAATAAGAATCGTCGTCTCATCGCCGATCTGTTCGTATTCAGGCCCAAGCCGAATGATCCTTGTCTTCATGCAATCGCCGACTGCGCCCGATTCGCCCGAGCGATGATGTTTCGGAGCTTCAAATCCCGCGCGTTGATCTCAGCGGCACTCATCCGACCGAGGGTAATCTGCGCGACAAGATCAGCCCGAGCCTTTGTTGCTTTGGCAATGACATCGGCCGCAGTCGCTTTGGGCTTCGGCATCGACTTCGGCTTGCGGTAAGGAGCCGGGGCGTAGGTTCCCGCGATTAAAGGCGATTTGCTGGCGGTTTTCATGGCTTTCCTCTTGGAAGGTTTCGTCGTCGCGGGAGTGGACGAAACGCCCACCCGGTCGGCAGCCTTCAGAGCCTTCGCCACCACCTGATGACGCACACGATTGATGAAAACACCGACCTTTTCATCCGGCGCGAGAGATTTTCGATAATCGTCGATCAAATCCAGGATCTGATCAAATCCAGGGGCATCGGCCGCAGACCGAAACGCCGGCCGATCGTACCGGAACGGCAGCGACTTCCCGAGCCGCCTCGCCTGCGCCTTGGCATCGGCGAGCGTCTGGAGGTTTTCCCGCCAGCGGTCGAGGTTTCCGTGAAACTGG
>NZ_LN848257.1:1352602-1389700 GCF_001499735.1 Thiocapsa sp. KS1
TTCACCGAAACGGTATCCCAACTCCGGGGCGCCTTGCAGGCACATGCCGCGGCCGTTGACCCCCTCATCGCCTGAAACGGAACGCGCCTCGCCAGCGGGACCAGTCGCAGGCGAGGCGCAAGCCATAACGTAGGGTGAATACGCTATGACCGAGATCCATTGTACCAATCACGTCGACCGAAAAGACCGCCCGGCCGAGATCCGCGCGTTCGTCCGGGACAACCCCGCCGCATCGAATTGCGAGATCGGCAGACGCTTCGGAGTCTCAGAAGCCGCCGTCCGCAAGCATCGCAAGCGTGCAGGGAATCCCGAGCACCAGCGGTTGTTCGCGATCCCGCAGCCGCAGACGAGCGCGTCGAGGGAGCTGTCTGTTGCTTCGATCCTTCCAGAAGAGGAGGTAGTCACGGGAGATCGCCAGGTTGATGCAATGTTGTGGCTCG
The DNA here is from genome assembly GCF_001499735.1 of Thiocapsa sp. KS1. Classification (GTDB taxonomy): domain Bacteria; phylum Pseudomonadota; class Gammaproteobacteria; order Chromatiales; family Chromatiaceae; genus Thiocapsa. The sequence goes on from NZ_LN848257.1 coordinate 1,353,043, forward strand.
GGAAGGTGTGCAAGAGTGCGACGGACACCGCGACCCTGGACAAAGCCGTCCAAGCCGCCAAGAAGATCAAGACGGCGCCGGAAACGCTGAGGAATCGGTACAGCAAGTGGCTACTCGAGCAAGGCCAAGGTGCGTTTCAGGTCGCCTTCGCCGCGATGGGGCTCGGGGACATCGACGCCAAGGCCGAAGCCGCCCGAGAGCGCATTGCCACAAATGCCGAGGGGATCGCCGTCTTCGGCTCCTACGAGGCCGCGATGCAGCCGACAGAGGCCGAGGCGATGATCCTGGAGACCGCCGGGCCGATGCCACCCGGCTACGGCTACGAATGGCCGCCCGAAGCGTTCGCGCCGATCTTCGCCAGATCGGTCAATCCCTGGACCTTGAGCGACGTACTCGCCGAACGGGCCTATTTCGACTGGCTCTACCGGGTCCGAAAAGCGATGTTCGCAACCGCAAACCCGGACGGCTTCATGGGCGACGACGACGAGCCGATCGAAGCTCGAAGGTATTGGATGCAGCAGCTTTTGACCGAGATCGAGCCGGTCGACGATGCAGAGCGCGCGATGGTTGCTCAGGTAGTCGTCACACCGGGGTTCAGCGACTTCGAGAAAGATACCATCGCCGTCCTTGCACACCTTTGCGGGGCCAAGGTTCGAGAAGGTTCGAGCGACTTCGATTGAGGCTGAAGTCGTTGTTTCGGCTGTCCCCGTGGCAGGGTCATCCAACCAGGATGAATTGAGCGAAATCAACAGGGTCCAATTTTGGACTCAGCCCAGCGCGAAACCGGCACGGTCGCCGAGCTGGCTGCGGCTGTGGATCTGGCGAGGCGGCAGGCGGATCCGGATGCGGAGGAGTTTGTTGCTCAAGGCGTGCGGACTGACCTGAAGGAACATCGTGTTAATGCCACGAAGTTAAACGACCGCAACCAACAACCCGGCATCCTCCGCCGTCTCGCCAGAAGCCGCCCGGACCTGCTGGGCAAGGTGGAGACCGGGGATCTGAAAGGATTTAGTCGGGAAACTACCGGCCGCATGCCTGATAGAACTCATCTTTGGTGACGCCCGCCTGCCGGCGCATCGAGTCAATCAAGGTTTGCGAGAACGGCGCCTTGGGGCAATCCACCGTTACCTTTCGGCGCCCGTCCGGGGTTTCTTTGATCCAATGTTCGTGCGAGCCGCGACCGGGCCGGGCCTTGAACCCGAGAACCTTTAGAGCGAGCCTAACCTCAGCGCAGGTTAGAGGGGGATGGTGCCCGCTCACCGCGCAAGAGTGAGCGGCAGGGTCTCATGAAACGGTAGATGCGAGCGTGGCGCACGCCGCCGCAAGCGGTCGACGATGCTGAACCAGTAGAACCGCAGCCAGTAGCGCCAAGGGGCGCGACGGTTCAGCAAGGTCTCGGCGTGGTCGCGGTCTTCGCCGGTTAGGGCGTCTTCGACATACTCGGTCAGCATGGCATCCATGCGACGCCGCACGTCATCGAGACTGTCGCCTTGCGCGGCGAGATCGAAGTCCAAGCACACAGCAACCCACACACCGGGAGCTTCCTGTTCCGCAATGCAGCGGATGACCCATTTTGTCTTACGCATAACTGGCCCCGAACGAAGCGAAAACCTTCAGACTGACAATATGGCGACGCAAGGCACCCGGAGTCAACAGCACACCCGGACAGATCGACCAGCCCTCGCAGCACCAGGCCAATGCGACACACCTTGACGCATGGCGATAATCGGCCACTTTTCGGCACTTTGACAGGCTTTTCAGCGTCTTATGACCCGTGTACGGGTGCGCAACGACGTTACATAATGAAGGTTATACGAAATCGGAACGAACACGGATAATGTATGTCACCGGCTAGGTTGCAGAGATGGCGGTTATGGTCTACGCTGCTCACATGGACAACCAAACGAAGGAGCCGAGATGGCAAGGCTACCGAAAACCGAGGGGGTCGACCCCACCGCAACGATGACGACATTGAGCGTCCGCATGCCGACCGCCCACAAGGATGAACTCGCCGAGATGGCGAAGGAGAAGCGCATGGAGACGGGCGCACTGGTACAGACCGCCGACCTGATCCGGGAAGCAATCTCGGAGTATCTGAAGGCACACAGGAAGGCTTAGAGAGAAGCGGCACCCGGATCGGCTGGAACCCGAACCGAGTGCCTATCCACAACCCACCTACGCAACAGGTGAATCATGAACGCAGTCGATATTACCGCAAGACCCGGCCAGGCATTCATCCTTGAGTGCCTTGAAGACGCGACGACGGCCGCCTTGAACGCCCGCAGCCTCGCCATGCTGGCCTTCGTCCGAAGGGGCCTTCAATCGTACCAGCAGCGCCTCAACGACGCCGAGAAGGTCCGCGCAGCCGCCATCCTTGCGCGCGTCGAGGCCGGTCTGCGCTGGCTCGGAGACCGCCATGCGCGGTAACGCCATGCTCGACGACAAGACCGAGTCGGAGTGCATCATCGCCGCCGTGATCTCGGCGATATGGAGCCTGGAACGCTGGCGTGACGTGGGAGACCGGCTCTATGCGATCAGGATCGCGTTGATTTACGTGGCTCCGAGTCATCCCGTGATCGACGACGCTGAGTTTCTGGCTGGAATCGCTTCGATGCGGGCTCGGGCGTGACCGGCCAAGACTGACACCAACTGCCCGGCACGTCCGGGCACTCACCCCCCATTGGGGGATGGGTATTCCAAGGACCAAACCCTCGCGTGACGCGAAAATATCGGCTCAGACAGCCACCCCGGACCAACGCCATGAAGCACGAAACTCCCACCGATCCGATCGCCGCCATGATTCAGGCGATGTTCTCGGGAGGCTGCACCGAGGAGCAGATCGCCGCCGCGAAGGACGCCGCACGCTCGGCTAAGTTTGCTGGCGTGTCTGATGCCGAGCTTGAAGCAATGATCGCTGAACAGGCCCCGTGGATGTCAAAGCTCACCGATGCCGAGATCGAAGCCGTTCACGAGGCCCTGTGCGCAGACGCCGACGCAGACGCCTTGCTCGCCATCGTGGGCGACAATCCGGCACTGACTGACGAGGATCTAGCGGAAATTCGCGCGTTCGGCGCCGAGGAGTAGGCACGCGCGTCGGCTTCCGGGACCACCGAGACGGCAGCGCCCCGCCGCGGGGCGAAGGATGCAGACCCACATGGACAGGCCGAAAAGCCCGAAAAGCCCAGGAAAACCCGCCAAGAACAAAGCCGGCCGCGCCCGGTAATCACATTGCCTGTTTTCGTGTTACGCTGAAGCGGACCAAGTGGACACAATCAAATGGACAATCTCATCACCAGACCCGCCCGTGAGTCGACGATAGCCAAGATCGCCGAAGCGTTGGCCGCGGGCAAGGATCCCGACAAGCTCCCCGAGGCCGCAATGGTGCCGAGGCCGACGTGGCATCGCTGGAAGGCCAAGGCGGCATTGGCCCCCGGCGACAAGGCGACGCGCCACGCCCTGAAGGCACCGGGCGCCCGTTCGACGGTGCGCAAGGCCAAGAAAGCAATCGTCGAGGTGCTGGCCGCATCGTGCGCGACTCAGCCGAAGGCAATCGACCTGATGGGGCGCATGACGCACACGCTTGACCTGATCGACGAGTTGGAGAAGGCCGCGCGCAACGACGACGGGACGCTGAAGGATTTCGAGATTCTGACCGAGGCGATCAAGCTCAATCTGTCGTCGCTGTCGACCCTCGCGCGGGTCACGGAGACGCTGATCTCTGGCAAGCGCATCACCGAGACGACGAACGCCATCATGGCCGCGATCGGCCGCGCATCGCCCGAGGTCCGTGCAGACCTTGCTCAGTCGCTCGCGTCGATCGCCGCACGGCATGGCACGCTCGGGCCGGCAGAGCGGTCCCACTAACCGTCTCGCGTCTGAAACGCGGGTCGGCTCCGACGTGACGACATCATTGCGTCGAGGCCCAAGTACCACCGGAAGACAACAAGACCCCGCCTATGTCGCGGGGTTTTTCGTGTCTGCGATTTGAGCGGGGTTCGACACGGTTCGAGCCCGAGGCCATCGCCATGAAGAAGATGATCGAGGGGAAGTTTCGGGCTGATGCAAAAGCGCGGCAGGTGTCCGGGCTTAATGGTGTTGCTGAAAAGCCACGTTCCGATCAGGTGATCGGAACGGCAGGCGAGGCCCGCGAAAAGATCGCCAAAGCCATCGGTATCGGAAGCTCCGCATCAATGGAGAGAGCCGAGCGGGTTGTCGAGAACGGGAGGGGTCGCGAATCCCGACCCCTGGAAGGAGGCCAAGTCACTGACCCTGCTACCCTCAGCTCAATTGAGGGTACCGGCACCAACAACTTGCGATCCACGACCGCCGGAAGGAGTCACCCCGCCGTCGTGGGCGGAACCACGGTTCCTGCGAGAAGGGCGGGTTTAACCGCACGCATATCTGACCAGGGTCCTAGCCAGGCTTGCGCGCTGGCGTCCGGCGGGGATGACTGAAGTGTAGCAGGTCGCGGGCGCCGGCAACGCTCAGCCGCGCCCGTTTACCTATACCGTTACCTAATTTCACTTTTTCAAAGAAAAAGGGCTTAGGCGAAAACCTATACCCTTGTTTCGATTGGTCGGGGCGAGAGGATTTGAACCTCCGACCACCTGAACCCCATTCAGGTGCGCTACCAGGCTGCGCTACGCCCCGATAAGACGCGCAATAGTAGGGGCAAGCCCTTCTGCTGTCAACGTCGCAGCAATTGGAGGACGTCTTCGAGCTCCGCACGCATCTGGCGCAGGATCTGGTGGGTCTGACTTAGGTCGTTCTTGGCGCCCTCGCCGCTGAGCTGCAGGCGCGCACCGCCGATCGTGAAGCCCTGCTCGTAGAGCAGGTTGCGGATCTGGCGCACCATCAGCACGTCGTGACGCTGATAGTAGCGACGGTTGCCGCGCCGCTTGACCGGTTTGAGCTGAGGGAATTCCTGCTCCCAATACCGCAGCACGTGTGGCTTCACCCCGCAGAGCTCGCTCACCTCGCCGATGGTGAAGTATCGCTTTCCCGGGATCGGCGGAAGATCGCCGGGGCCGTTGTCCTCGCCCTTATCGGTCGGTTCCAGCATAGGCCTCCACTCGCTGTTTTAGCTTTTGCCCCGGACGAAAGGTGACCACGCGCCGCGCCGTGATCGGGATCTCTTCTCCCGTCTTGGGGTTGCGGCCGGGACGTTCCTTCTTTTCGCGCAGATCGAAGTTGCCGAACCCGGAGAGCTTGACCTGCTCGCCGCGCTCCAACGCCGCGCGAATCTCCTCGAAGAACATCTCGACGATGTCTTTGGCCTCACGCTTGTTCAGGCCAAGCTCATCGAACAGGTGTTCGGCCATATCGGCCTTGGTCAATGCCATGGGGTCAATCCCTCAATCTTGCGCCAAATTCCGAAGCGAGGCGGGCCAGGATCCGCCTCACGGTGTCTTCGATGACACCATCTGTAAGTGTCTGAGAAGAAGCCTGTAAAATCAATCCAAGAGCGAGACTTTTTCTGCCCGATTCAATGTTTTTGCCGGTGTAGAGGTCGAACAGGACCAGATCGCGCAGCAGCTCGGTCTCCGTGGCGCGGATACAGTCCGCAATTGCGGCGTAGGTCACTGCCTCGTCGACGATGATCGCGATATCTCGGCGAATGCTCGGGAAGCGCGAGATGGATGCGTGCTTGGGCAGGGCACCGACGCTCAGGGGTGCGAGATCCAGCTCGAACAGATAAGCATCGCCCGTGATGTCGAGCTGTGCAGCCAGGCTGGGATGGAGCATTCCGAGCAGACCGACGGACTGACCGTCGCACTCGACACGCGCGGTCTGGCCGGGATGCAGCGCCGGATGAGCACCCGGAACGAAGCTGAAACGCCCCGGCGCGCCGGTCAGCGCCAGCAGGGCCTCCACATCGGCCTTCAGATCGAAGAAGTCCGCCGCCCGGCTTGCCAGGCCCCACTGCTCCGGTTCCGGGCTCCCGGTGATGAGGCCGGCGAGACCCGGTGTTTGGGTCAGACCGTCCGTGCCGATCCGAAAGCGCAGACCGGACTCGAAGATCCGCACCCGCTCCTGCTGTCGCGCCTGGTTGTAGCGCGCGGTCTGGATCAAGCCGGGCCAGAGACTGGTGCGCATGGTGGAGAGCTCGGCACTCAACGGGTTCGACAGGCGCAGCACCGCTTGGTCAGGGTCGACCAACGCCTGCATCTCGGGGCTGACGAAACTATAGGTGATGACCTCGTGGAAGCCACGGTCGACCAGTGCCAGACGGGCGCGATCCAGGTCGAAATCCGCCTCCGGGGTCGATCGCGTGACCGATGCCGAGCTCGCGTGGCTCACCGGGATTCGATCGTAACCGTAGATGCGGCCGATATCGGCGATCAGGTCGACCTCTTGAACCAGGTCGAAGCGGGCACTCGGCGGCGTGACGAGCCACCCTTCGGCGGTCGGCTCGGTCTGGATGCCGAGACGCGCGAGGATGTCGAGGATGGTCTCCTCGGGCAGCACAAGTCCGAGCACTTGGGCGACACGCGCGGGGCGCAGCGTCAACGCCCGCGGCTTGGGTCGATCGGCCTCCGAGATCGCCTCGATCACGGGGCCCGGCTCGCCCCCGACGATCGCGGTCAAGAGTCGGGTCGCGCGCTCGATCGCCCGGATCTGGAGCTCGGGATCGACACCGCGCTCGAACCGATGCGACGAATCCGTGTGCAGACCGTAAGAGCGCGCCTTTCCGCTGATGGCGAGCGGCGCGAAGAAGGCGCTTTCGAGCAGTACATCGCGGGTCTCGGGACCGACGGCGGTCGCGGACCCGCCCATGATCCCGGCCAGCGCGACGGGGCGCCCGGCATCGGCGATCACCAGGGTGTCGGCGCGCAGGGTCGCTTCCTCGCCGTTGAGCAAGGCGATGCGCTCGCCCTCGGCCGCCATGCGCACGCGGATCTCGCCGTCGAGATTGGCGAGATCGAACCCGTGCATCGGCTGGCCCAGCTCGAGCAGGACATAGTTGGTCACGTCGACCACCGGGCTGATCGCTCGGATCCCGCCGCGGCGCAGGCGCTCCTGCATCCACCAGGGCGTGGTCGCGCTCGGATCGATGTTGCGGATGATCCGGCAGACATAGCGTGGGCAAGCCGTCGGAGCCTGGAGATGCACCGGCAGGGACTGGTCATGGACGGGCGCGACCGGTTGGATCGCGGGTGTCGCGAGCGGCGCACGGTTGATCACGGCGACCTCGCGTGCGAGTCCGGACAGGCTCAGACAATCCCCGCGATCCGGGGTGAGGTCCACCTCGATGCAGTGGTCGTCCAGCGCCATCCAGGCGCGGATGTCCTCGCCCACAGGGGCATCCGCCGGCAGCGGCAGGATGCCCTCGGAGGACTCGGCAAGACCCAACTCCTTGGCCGAGCAGATCATGCCGAAGGACTCCACGCCCCGCAGCTTGGCCTTCTTGATCTTGAAGTCGCCGGGCAGCACGGCGCCGACGGTCGCGACCGGGACCTTCATCCCCTCGGCAACGTTGGCGGCCCCGCAGATGATTTGAAGAGGCGCGTCCTCGCCGAGATCGACCCGACAGATCCGCAGCTTCTCGGCATCCGGATGGGGTACGACGGACTGCACCCAGCCGATCCGCACGCCGCTGAAGGCCGGAGCCGCGGCCTCGACCGCGTCGACCTCGAGACCCGCCATGCTGAGCTGATCGGCCAATTGCCGGGTGTCGACCGGTGGGTTCACCCACTCCCGCAACCACGCCTCGCTGAATCGCATCTGCTGCTGCCCTGTACTCTATGGTGTTTAGTGGTGAGCCGTAGGTTGGGCAAAGCGCAGCGTGCCCAACTGATCCCTGCGACGACGGCGCGGGTTGGGCACGCTGCGCTTTGCCCAACCTACACGTTCATGTTGATTTTGGATCGTTCCTGAGTGGTTGGAAACGAATCGACATGAATTGCAAAAGGTTGACGCCGAATCTCATGAAAATTGGCGCAGATATCTCAGATCGTTCTCGAAATTCAGACGGATATCGTCGATTCCGTAACGGAGCATGGCCAAGCGCTCCACCCCCATGCCGAAGGCGTAGCCCAGATAGCGATCGGGGTCGATGCCGACGTGCCGAAAGACCTCCGGATAGACCATGCCGCAGCCAAGCACCTCGAGCCACCCGGTCTGCTTGCAGACCCGACACCCGCTGCCGCCGCAGATGACACACTGGATGTCGACCTCGGCCGAAGGCTCTGTAAAGGGGAAGTAAGAGGGCCGAAACCGCAGCTCCAGATCGCGCTCGAAGAAGTTTCGCAAGAAGTCGTAGAGCACGCCCTTCAGATCGGCAAAGCTCACCTGCTCGTCGACCAGCAGACCTTCGACCTGGTGAAACATGGGTGTATGCGTCAGGTCGGAATCGCAGCGATAAACCCGACCCGGCGCGATGATCTTAAGCGGCGGCGCCTGCTCCTCCATGACCCGGATCTGGACCGGCGAGGTATGGGTGCGCAGCAGCAGCTCGGCATCGAAATAAAAGGTGTCGTGCATCGCCCGCGCGGGATGATGCTCCGGGATGTTGAGCGCCTCGAAGTTGTGATAGGCGTCCTCGACCTCGGGCCCTTCCGCGACAGCGAATCCGGCATTGGCGAACAGACGCTCGATGCGCCGCATCGCACGGGTCACGGGATGCACGTCCCCCCGGCCGGCGCCCGCGTCCGGGCAGGCTCACGTCGATCCGCTCGGCGGCGAGTCGCGCCGCGAGAGACGCCTCTTCCAATACGACCTTGCGCCGATCGATGGCAACCTGAACCGCCACCTTGGCCTGATTGATCTCCTGGCCCGCAGCCGGGCGCTCCTCGGCCGGCAGCGTACCGAGCTGCTTGAGCAACGCGGTCAGCTCACCGCTTTTACCGAGGTAGCGCACGCGCACTTGGTCGAGAGCGGCGAGATCGGCCGCGGCCGCGATAGCATCGAGCGCCGCGCTTTGCAGAGCCGCGAGACCGAGTCCGATGTGTTCAGCCATAGTCAGGTTTTCCGCCCGGGAGTCTGATCCGCCGCAGGGTCGTCAAACGAAAAAGGGAAAGACCGGGGCCTTTCCCTCTGATATCGCCGTGAAGCCCGGGCGAGAAAGGAAACGGCTTAGGCCAATGCAGTCTTCGCTTGCTCGGCCAGCGCAGCAAAGGCGACGCTGTCGTGGAAGGCGATGTCGGCCAGTACCTTGCGATCGACCTCGACCCCGACCTTCTTCAGCCCGTCGATGAACCGGCTGTAGGAGAGACCGTTCTCGCGAGCAGCGGCGTTGATACGGGCGATCCAGAGCGTGCGGAACTGGCGCTTCTTCTGACGGCGATCACGGTAGGCATATTGGCCGGCCTTGATGACGGCCTGCTTGGCGACGCGATAGACCTTACTGCGGGCACCGTAGTAACCCTTGGCTTGATCGAGGACCTTTTTGTGACGAGCGTGGGCGGTAACGCCCCGTTTAACGCGTGGCATTCGTTGACTCCTGAGATTCGTTCACGTGCACTGCGATCAGCAGTAGGGGATCATCCGCAGCGCGGCCCGCACATCCGACTTATGAAGGCGCTTGGGCGCGCGCAATTGGCGCTTCCGCTTGGTGCTCTTCTTGGTCAGGATATGACGCCGATGAGATGAGTTGCACTTGACCGAACCGGAGGCAGTGCGCTTGAAGCGCTTCGCCGCCCCGCGATTTGTTTTCAGCTTGGGCATGGGTTTTTTACTCCGCGATTTGCCGAATGATTATGTTGCGACGCCTGTCGAGCCGAGGTTTCTTTAAGACAGCCTCGGTCGTATCGACCGAAAGTCGTCTCATTGCGGCACTCAGTGTGATTCGCCCGTTGGCTCGACGATGCGCGTCGCTATTTCTTTTTGGGGCCCAGCACCATGACCATTTGGCGTCCTTCCATTTGGGGTTGTTGCTCCACGATGCTGACGGACGCAAGGTCGTTTTCGATCCGCTTCAACAGCTCCAGACCGAGCTCGCGATGCGCATGCTCGCGCCCGCGAAACCGCATGGTGACCTTGCCCTTATCCCCTTCGTTGAGGAAACGCATCAGGCTGCGTAGTTTGACCTGATAGTCTCCTTCGTCCGTTCCCGGACGAAACTTCACCTCCTTGATCTGAACCTGCTTCTGCTTCTTCTTGGCTTCGTTCTTCTTCTTCTTTTGGTCGAAGAGAAATCTGCCGAAGTCCATGAGACGACACACCGGGGGCTCCGACGTCGGAACGATCTCCACGAGATCGAGGCCCGCTTCCGTGGCCATCTCCAATGCCTCGCGCGTATTGACGACTCCGACTTGGTTTCCGTCCGCGCCGATCAGACGTACTTCCGGTACGTTGATCTCCTTGTTGACGCGGTTTCTCTTTGGTGCAGCGATAGCAGGTTCCTCCAAAAGCGCTGATAGACAGGACGCGCACGACGGTGGCGCAACCCCGTTGGTCGGGTGGTGCGTCAGTGGGTCCGGTTCGCGATCTCTTCGCTCAGACGGTCGATGAAGGCATCGAGCTGAAGGATTCCGAGGTCCTGGCCCGCACGGTCGCGGACGGCAACGGAGCGGGATTCGACCTCCCGATCACCGACGACGAGCAGATAAGGTACTCGTTGCAGGGTGTGCTCGCGAATTTTAAAGCCGATCTTCTCGTTTCTCAAGTCCGTGTCGGCGCGGAAGCCCTTGCCGCGCAAGGTCTTAGCGACCTCATTCACGTATTCGGCCTGACGGTCCGTGATATTCATCACCATCGCTTGGGTCGGCGAGAGCCAAACCGGCAGTTGCCCCGCGTAGTGCTCGAGCAGGATACCGATAAACCGCTCCACCGAGCCCAGAATCGCGCGGTGGATCATCACCGGGATCTGCTTGCTGTTGTCCTCTGCGATGTAGTGCGCACCCAGACGACCGGGCATCGAGAAGTCCACCTGGATGGTGCCGCACTGCCAGGCGCGACCGATGCTGTCGTGCAGCGTGAACTCGATCTTGGGGCCATAGAAGGCGCCCTCGCCCGGCTGCACCTTGAACTCAAGACCTTTCGCCTTGAGCGCTTGGTCGAGCGCCGCTTCGGCCTTGTCCCAAAGATCGTCGCTGCCGACCCGCTTGTCGGGGCGCAGCGAGAGGGCCAGATCGATATCGGTGAAGCCGAAGTCATGGTAGGTCTCGAAGACCATGTCGATCAGGGTCGCGACCTCGTCCTGAAGCTGCGCCTCGGTACAAAAGACATGCGCGTCGTCTTGGGTGAAGCGACGTGCCCGCATCAGTCCGTGCAAGGTGCCCGAGGGCTCGTTGCGATGCACCACGCCGAACTCGGCGATGCGCAGCGGCAGATCGCGATGACTCTTGAGACCCTGATTGAAGAGCTGGATATGACCGGGGCAATTCATCGGCTTGATCGCATAGTCGCGATCGTCCAGATGGGTCGTGAACATGCCGCCGGCAAACTTGTCCCAGTGACCGGAGCGCTCCCAGAGCGAGCGATCGAGCACCTGCGGGGTCTCGACCTCTTGATAGCCGTATTCGTCGAGCTTCTCGCGCATGTAGCCTTCGGCGAGACGGTAGATCACTCGCCCCTTGGCATGCCAGAAGGCCATGCCCGGCGCTTCGTCCTGGAAGTGAAACAGATCGAGCTGTTTGCCGAGCTTGCGGTGGTCGCGCCTCTCGGCCTCTTCCAGACGATGCAGATAGGCCGCCAGCTCCTTCTTGTCGCGCCAGGCCGTACCGTAGATGCGCTGGAGCATGGGATTCTTCGAATCGCCGCGCCAGTAGGCACCCGCCAGCTTCATCAGCTTGAACCCGTTGCCGAGCTTGCCCGTGCTCGGCAGATGCGGGCCGCGGCAGACATCGAACCAATCGCCCTGGCGGTAGATCGAGACCGCCTCACCCTCGGGGATGATGTCCTGGATGATTTCGACCTTGTAGTGCTCGCCGAGCTCGGCAAAGACCTGCTTGGCCTGCTCGCGATCCCAGACCTCGCGCACGATGGGGAGATCGCGCTTGACGATCTCGTGCATGCGCGCTTCGATGGCCTCGAGATCCTCCGGCGTGAAGGGCTCGTCGCGGGCGAAGTCGTAGTAGAAGCCGTTCTCGATGGCGGGACCGATGGTCACCTGCGTGCCCGGATAGAGCTCCTGCACCGCCTGGGCCATCACATGCGCGGCATCGTGACGCAGCAGCTCAAGCGCCGTGTCCTCGTCCTTGACGGTGACGATGGCCAGCTCCGCGTCCTGCCCGATCACGAACGAGGTATCGACCAGTGCCCCGTCGACCCGACCGGCGAGCGCCGCCTTGGCCAGGCCGGCACCGATGGATGCGGCGACGTCTCGAACGGAAACAGGGGCATCGAACTGGCGCTTGGAGCCATCCGGCAGGGTCACGACGGGCATAACGAAACCTTCAAAGTGCTCAGTGGTGATCGATACGAGGGATCACATGAAAAAACCGCCAGCCCCAGCACGGAGCCGTCGACGGATGTCGAACGGCGAACGGCCGGAGCTGGCGGCTGATGTTTGGTAGGCGCGATTGGACTCGAACCAACGACCCCCACCATGTCAAGGTGGTGCTCTAACCAACTGAGCTACGCGCCTGTCGTTGCGAGCCCGGAATACTACAGGCCCCTACGGTATTTGCCAAGTCCTTTTTCATCGCCGCCTCGCACGGCGGCGCTCCGAACCCGGCTCCTGGCCACTTGCTATACTGCGTGGATGTCCGCAACGAGACGCCGCCGACCCATGACCACCATCCGCGAATCCGACTTTGTCCAAAGCATCGCCGACGCGCTGCAATTCATCTCCTACTATCACCCGCGCGACTATATCAGAGCCCTCACAGCGGCTTACGAGATCGAGGAATCGCCTGCCGCGAAGGATGCGATGGCTCAGATCCTGGTCAACTCCCGGATGTGTGCGGAGGGACACCGGCCGATCTGTCAGGACACCGGCATGGTGGTGGTCTTTCTGAAGATCGGCATGGATGTACGCTGGGACGCGACCACGGGGATTCAGGAGATGGTCGACGCGGGTGTGCGCCGGGCTTACTGCCATCCCGACAATGTGCTGCGCGCCTCCATGGTCTCGCCCCCCATCGGTGAGCGCAAGAACACGGGGGACAACACGCCGGCCGTCGTGCATGTCGAGCTCGTCCCCGGCGATCGGGTCGAGGTGCGTCTGGCGGCCAAGGGCGGCGGCTCCGAGAACAAGGCGAAGTTCGCGGTCTTGAACCCGAGCGAAAGCCTGGTCGACTGGGTGCTCAAGACGGTTCCGACCATGGGTGCGGGTTGGTGCCCGCCCGGGATGCTCGGGATCGGGATCGGCGGATCCGCCGAGAAGGCGATGCTCCTCGCGAAGGAGTCGCTGATGGAGCACATCGACATCCACGAGATCAGAACCCGCGGGCCTGCGAACCCCATCGAAGCGCTGCGCCTGGAGCTGCACGAGAAGGTCAACGGGCTGGGCATCGGCGCGCAGGGTCTCGGCGGGCTCACCACGGTGCTGGATGTCAAGATCCTGACCTATCCGACCCATGCCGCCTCGCTCCCGGTCGCCATGATCCCCAACTGCGCCGCGACGCGGCATCTGGAATTCACGCTCGACGGCTCCGGTCCGGTCGCGCTCGTTCCGCCGAGCCTGGACGATTGGCCTCCGATCACCTGGGACGCGGCTGCCGGGGCGCGTCGCGTCCATCTCGACGGCCTGACCCGCGAGGAGATCGCGACCTGGCAGCCGGGCGAGCGCCTCCTGCTCTCGGGCAAGCTGCTGACCGGCCGGGACGCAGCCCACAAGCGCATCGCCGATCTGCTGGATCGGGGCGAGCACCTGCCCGAGGGTGTGGATCTCACCGACCGGTTCATCTACTACGTCGGCCCCGTCGACCCGGTGCGCGACGAGGTCGTGGGTCCGGCCGGACCGACCACCGCCACCCGAATGGACAAATTCACCGACCAGCTGCTCGAGCGCACCGGCCTGATCGGGATGATCGGCAAGGCCGAGCGCGGTCCCGCGGCAATCGACGCCATCAAGAAGCACGGCGCCGTGTACTTGATGGCCGTCGGCGGCGCGGCCTTCTTGGTCGCCAAGGCGATCAAGTCGTCGCGACTCATCGCCTTCGAGGATCTGGGGATGGAGGCAATCCGCGAATTCGAGGTCGAGGACATGCCGGTCACCGTGGCGGTCGACAGCCGCGGCGAGTCCGTTCATCAAACCGGGCCGGCCAAATGGCGCAGCAAGATCGGCCTGATCCCCGTGGAGATCGTTTAGTGGAGGTGGTTTGATGGAAACCTATCGTGCATTTCGGATCCATCAAGACGCGCAGGGTCATCGCGCCGGTCTCGAGGCGCTGCCGAAACAGGCGCCCGAGACCGGCGAGGTTTTGGTTCGGATCGCCTACTCAAGCGTCAATTACAAGGACGCACTCGCCGGAACGGGGCGCGGCAAGATCCTGCGCACCTTCCCGCTGGTCGGAGGGGTGGATGCCGCCGGCATCGTGGAGCAATCCAACGACCCCGCTTACCGTGCGGGGGATGCGGTCGTCGCGACGGGCTGGGGCCTGAGCTTCGACCACGACGGCGGCTATGCCGAGTATCTGCGCGTGCCTGCGACCTGGCTGACGCCGATTCCGGTCGGACTGGACCCGCGCTCGGCCGTGATCCTGGGTACCGCCGGACTCACCGCGGCACTGGCGGTCCACCGGATGCAGGTCAACGGCCAGCGACCCGAGATGGGCCCGATCCTGGTCACGGGCGCAAGCGGCGGGGTCGGGTCCATGGCGATCGCGATCCTCGCCCGGCTCGGCTACGAGGCGGTCGCGCTTTCGGGTAAATCGGAGCTTGCGGACTGGCTCAAAGCAATCGGCGCCGCACGCGTGATCGGGCGCGATGCACTGGCCGACGCCAAACGCCCCTTGGAGAAGGCCCTCTGGGGCGGTGCGATCGACAATGTCGGCGGCGAGATCTTGGCACAGATCACGCGCACCACGGTCCCGAACGGCAACATCGCCAGCATCGGGCTCGCCGGCGGACATCTGCTGGAAACCACCGTCATGCCCTTCATCCTGCGCGGCGTCAGCCTGCTCGGCTGCAACTCGGTGGATATCCCGCATGCCCTGCGTACCGAGCTGTGGGGACATCTGGCGAGCGACTGGCACCCGGCCGACTTGGATCTGCTCCTCGGGAAGACCGTCGATCTGGATGACCTGCCCCGCGTCTTCGAGGACATGCTCGCGGGGAAGACGCACGGGCGGATCCTGGTGGAGATCGCACCCCCATCCGATGAGAACGGCGGCTCACGGCCGTAGGATGGGTAGAGCGCAGCGAAACCCATCCTCCACGCGCCAACGCCCGTGCGAGCCACAACCAACCGACGGCGCAGGTTGTGCTTCCTGTCGTCAGCACAACCTACGGACTGGATTCGGGAATCGGGCGCAACGAAAACGGCCCGAGCATGCAACTCGGGCCGGCCTACGCCCCTTCAGGACGCTTTCTTGTAATAGTGGTGAATCTCGTCGTCGCGGTAATGACTGTCGGTCCAGCAGCGCGGCAACAACTCGTCCGAGATGAACATCAGCTCGGCCTTGTCGAACGTCTCCGGCTCCTGGGCCTCTTCACCGTAGTGATAACGCCCGACGATCTTCGGGTGCATCGGATTGAACAGATCCCGCTGACTCAGGACCTCGATCATCTTGCCCGTGGTGCGATGTTTGAGAAACATGGCTCGACCTCCTGCGCAAGGCGCTCATCCGTCCTCTTCAAGTATGACAGCGGGTCCGCCCTTGGCAAGGCTCGGCCATACAGAACCGGATCAACCGAGGTCAGCCGCCTTGCTCGGCGCGTTGCGCGGGCGTCAAGGTCTTGATCGACAGGGCGTGAAGCTCCCCGCTTGCGATCTGCGCCTTGACGGTGTCCATCACCAGACGCTGCTTCTTGATCGGCGAAAGACCCTCGAAGACCTCGCTGACGACGACGGCGTCGAAATGACTCCCGTCTCCGGAGACCTGGACCTCGGCGCCGGGGATGCCCCGGCGAATGAGTTGTGCGACTGCTTCGATTTCCAACGCTGACTCCTGATAGCCTCGATTCCTGTTGACACCCCGGCGAGCCATCACGATCGCTCGCCGCCGAGCCCATTAAATAGGGCCTTGTCCGCGCGGGGCAAGCACGAAAAGCCGGCGGACCCTCGGACGGCACTGGATTTCCGTCCGCGCATGTCCGGCGGACGTCACGCCAAGCGGTGGACCCAGACCCGCTCTTGGCCTGGATCGAGTTGCCTGGCCTGCTCGATGTCGCGCCCGTGGTGCGTAAAGAGGATCACCTGCGCCTTGGCCGAAAAGTCCGCCAGGGTCGCGAGGGTGGCGAGTGCGCGCGCATCGTCGAACTGGATGAGGATGTCGTCGACCACGAACGGCATCGGCTCGGCATTTGCCAAATAGTGCTCGAGGTTGGCAAGGCGCAGCGCCAGATAAAGCTGATCGCGGGTCCCCGTGCTCATCGCCTCGACGCGCAGGCGCTCGCCGCTGTTGCGCAGACCGACTAGGACGGGCTGGTCGGCCTCGTCGAAATCGGTCTCCACGGCGCTGAAGGCGCCGCAGGTCAAGCTCGCGAAGTAGCTGCCGGTGCGCCCGAGGATCGGATCGCTGTTTTGACGGCGGAAGCGCTCGATCTCGTCGCGCAGGATACGCGCCGCGAGCTTGAGCCGGACATACTGCTCGGCATGCGTGCGGATCCCGGCGAGGATCTGTTGGGACTCCTCGGCGAGCGCGGCGGCGGTGCCCTCCCCGCTCATGGCCTTGAGTGCACGATCGGCGTCGGCCTTCTCTTCGATCAGCGCACGGTGCGCGGGGCGCAGCTCCTGCTCGAGGCGCACGTCGAGCTCGGCAAGCCGCGTGACGACCCGATCTTGATCGATCGCGGCCGCCTCCCGCGCGAGTGCATCGATCCCCAGACCGTCGCCGGCCTGGATGAGTGTACGCTCGATATCCGTCAGCTCGGCGGCAAGCCGCCGGCGCTCGCGCACGCGCTCCTCGATCAGGGGCAAGTCCTGCGGCGCCTCGCACGCCGCCTGACGACAGAGCTCGGCGAGCACGCTCTCGGCCATTGCGATGGCGGTCTCGGCCTTGCGCACCTCCTCCTCGGCATGACCGGCCTGCGTGCGCAGCTCGTCGAGACGCGTCCGCAGCGCCCGTTGCTCGCCCAGACGCGCATGCAGCGTCAGGATCGCCTCCTCCAGCGGCCGATCCAGCAGATCGACCGCGAGCCGACCTAGACAGTCGCGCGTCTGCGCGAGAAAGGCCGCGGCATCCCGGTCGATGCCCGCGATGCGCGACATCAAGACAGTCCCGGCTTCGATCTTCGCGACCGCGTCGGCGATCGCCTGCAGATCGTCCGAGACCTCGCCCGGCGTGGCATCCGGCGCGAGCCCGAGCTCGGTCATGAGGACGGTCCAGTCCGCCTGCCACTGCGCCCGCGCGGTCTCGGCATCGGACAGCTCCCGACGCAGCCGCCGGGCACGCTCTTGCAGCTCCGCGACATCATGCTCCAGAGCCAGGCGGGCGCGGGCGCCCTCCTCGGCAGCGCGTTGACGACCCTCCGCCAAGCGGATGAGCCCGCCGAGATCCTGCGCGTCGATCGCCGTCGCTGCGTGGTCGGCCGTGCCGCCCGGGGCACTCAAGACGCTCAGCAGGGCCGCACGGTGCGCGTCGCGCAGCGCCTCGCGGGACTCCAGCCGATCGCGCAGCACATCGGTCTGCCGAATCCGGTCGCGAAGCCGCGCGGCTCGGGCGAGCCAGGCCAGCATCTCGGGCGGCGACAGCGGGGTCAGACGGCAGCTCGACCAGAGCGCGCCCCAGGCCAGTCCCGAGCGATCGGCATGCAGCTGCAGCTCGGCCGACGCACGCTCCACCTCGTCCAGCTCGCGCTGCGCAACCTCCGAGCGCGCTTGGGTCGTCGCCCGCTCATGGACGCGCTGCGCTTCGCGGCGCAGACGATCGGCGAGCTCGTCGGCTCGGGTGACGGCCCCTTCGAAGGCATCCGCAAGCGGGGCTTGTGCGTCGTACCGCGCGACCTCCGCGCTCACGTCCGCGCCGTCGAGCCAGGCCCGCTTCACCAGGAGCCAGCCCCGATCGCGATGCGTACGGATCTGCACCAGGTCCTCCTCGGAGGGAACCGAGCCGCCCAGCTCCAGGACGCGCAGGGCCTCTTCGCAGCGCCGACGCTCGGCCATCGCCGTCGAGCGCTTCGACTCCAGGGCCTGCCACTGCTCGCTTAATCCGCGTGTCTCGTCCGCGAAGCGTCGTAAGCTCTCCTCGTGGGGCAGCGGTGCAGCGAGGAGATCGGCCAATCCGCCCGACCAGAGACCGAGCGCACCAAGCTCCTGCTCGCAAACCTTGCGTTGCGCGGCCAGCTCGCGTCGCTCCTCGACGATCGCCTGATCCAGGTCGCCGGCGCGACGCGCGGCATCCAGCGCCGCCTGCAGATCCGGCGAGACGACCGCCGCGGGCAGCTCGGCGAGCGTCGCGGTCCGCCGCTCCAGGTGCACCTGCGTCTCGGCGAGATCGGCGCGGGTCTTGGCCACCGCCTCGCTCAAGGCGGCCTGTCGGGCACCCAGATCAGTCGCGCGTCGACGCCGCGCCAGCAGCGGCGCCAGGCGGGCGACATCGGCGGACACCCGATCGGGGGTCAGGTCCGGCCGCACCTGACGCAGCAAGGCGGCGGCCTCGGCCTCGCGCCGTGCCTGCTCGGCCACGAGGTCGGAACGATCGCGCGCGGCCTTGCGATGACTGCCGAGACGCTCCCGAAGATCGTCGATCGACTCCGACTCGCGCAGGAGGTCATCCGAAACCTCATGCCCTAGGTCGCGCATGCTCTCGCGCAGCCCGTCGAGCCGGCGTTGCGCATGCGCGCGCGCCTCCAGGGCACGGGTCTGTTTGGCGATGGCCTCTTCGCGTCGCGCCGCGAAGTCCTCGGCCAGCACCGGCACCTCGCCGATCCCGTCCAAGTGCGCCTGCACGCGCGCCCTGCGCACCAGCTCCGGGAGGGTGCGCCGAATGCGCTCGAGTCGGTTGCGCTCGAGGGTGATCCGCTCGATCTCGCGATCCATCGAGACCAGCTCGCGGACCGTCCGATCGAGCGACTCGCGGGCCTGCTCCCACTGACGGACCGACAGGGTCGCCTCGCGCAGGCGACGCTCGGTCTCGCCGAGGCCCCCGATCAGCGCATTGATCGTCGGCTTGGAGGCGCGCGGCAGGAACAGTCCGCCGGCCTCTTGGTCGAGACGGTCCAGGATGCGGTGGATCGCGGTGGCACCGAGCGCGGTCCCGAACAGGGCCTCGGCCTCCCTACCCCGCTCTTCGAGCAAGGCTCGACCGCCGCCGATCAGACCCTCGTAATCGATCCCGAAGAGACGCTCGAACAGGCCGTCGTCCACCTCGCCCAAGAAGGGCAGCAGCGCATCCTCGCCGATCGCCTTCCCTGCGGGATCCAGCAGGGTGCTCTTGCGGCCCTTGCGTCGAAGAAGCTCGATCTCCTCGCCGTTGCGGTTGCGCAGACGCCCGCCGACACGCAGCTCCTGCTTGCCGTGTCGGAAGTCATCGCGGGTGCGCTCGTGGATCCCGAAGAGCAAGGCACGCAGGGCGCGCAGGGCCGAGCTTTTTCCGGCCTCGTTGGGACCGAACACCAGGTGCAGGCCCTCGCAGCCGCCGCTCAGATCGAGACGGCGGTCGGTGAAGGGTCCGAATGCGCGCAGGTCCAGCTCCAGGATCTTCATTCTTCGGTCTCCGCGCCGGCGCCTTGCCCGCGCAGCCGCTCCACCAGGAGTGCCTTCACGTCTTCGAGGCAGCCGGACAGATACTCCGGGTCCGCTGGATCGAACGGATCGTCGCCGCCGCGCAAGGCGGGCGGCAGCTTGAGGGCCAGCGCCTCGACCTCCTCGCTCAGCGCGGAGAGACGCTCGCCGTCGACCTCCAAGGCATGGATGGTGCGCAGCAGGCCGCCGAAGGCATCCTCGCGCGAGAGCTCGGAGAGCTGCGCCGACGGCTGCGTTTGCACGACCAATTTCTCGATCCAGACGTCCGCCAGACCCGCGGAGGAGACCAGGGCGCGACACTCGTTGAGCAGAGACTCGTGCTCGGCGTGCAGACGCGAATGGATCGGACTGCGCCCGACGAGACGCAGACGTGTGGCGAGAAGACGGCCTTCGGCGGCGTCCGACGCCTCGGCAAGCGCGTGCTCGACCAGCGGGAGGATCTGGTCCGGGCGGCGCACGTCGGTCACATCCACCGGGCAGATCGCCCAACGCACCACATCGAGCGGCCGCGGCTCGATCTCGACGACCTGGCCCTCTTCGACCCGCACCAGGGTGCAGCCTTTCGGCCCCGTCTCGCGGATATGGCGGCCCTGGATATTGCCCGGGTAAAGGATATAGGGATCCTCCGCGATCAACTCGCGCTGGTGGACGTGCCCGAGCGCCCAATACCGGTAACCTTTCGCCCTCAGACCGTCCAAGGTGCATGGCGCGTAGGGCTCATGACCGGGTCGCCCGTCGAGCGAGGTGTGGAGCAGCCCGATATTGAAGAGTGCGGGGTCGCCTTGCGGATAGGCCCGGCTCAGGTCGTCCGTCACCGCACGGCTCGGAAACCCTTGACCGTGAATGGCCACACCGAGGTGCTCGAGGACCCAAGTCTCGGGCGCGCGCGTGGCGAAGACCGAGAGGTTCGGCGGCGGACGCAGCGCCTTGGTGATCTGGCTTGCGGCATCGTGGTTGCCGGCGATCAGGAAGACCGGGATCCCGTGATCGTTGAGACGGCCCATCTGGCCCGAGAAGAAGAGCCCGGTGTTGTAGTCGCGCCAGTCCCCGTCGTAGATGTCGCCGGCCAGCAGGACGAAGTCGACCGACTCCTCGATGGCGAGTGCGACCAGATTCTCGAAGGCCCGGCGGGTCGCCCCGCGGATCTCCTCGACCGGTGCGCCCTCGTAGCGTTCCAGTCCGCGCAACGGGCTGTCGAGATGCACATCGGCGGCATGCAGGAATCTCAAGGCGATCTCCTCGTTCAGCGGGTCTTGGTCCGGTGTTGTCTCGTGCCGTCCGAGCGACGACGGCGGATCCGTCCGACATCCACCCCCGTGGCTCGACTTTTACGCGCCCGACGCCATACTCCGAGGCACTGGCGTTGCAGCGCACCGTCCCCGAACACCTCAACCACGCGAGACTGCCGATCAAAGGATCCGAGATCACTCAGCGGGACATCCCCGACAGGTCGCCGCAGGCCGCCTGCCATCGGGCCGCGCATGCCTGGTCGCTGATTCTGAGTGCCGCACGACTGGCGCGCAACGCGGCCTGGTCGCTGGAGCACCCGCTTGCGTTGCGCGCCGGTCCCGACGGGCGGGTCGCGCCCGTGGATCCGGCGCATCGCTCCCATGCCGATCTGCTTTGGCAGCCGCACGCGGGTTGGCGACCCGGCGATCACCTCGTGGACGCCGAGGCGCTTGCGCTCTTCGATCTTTACCTCCCCTTCTGCCGGGCCCATCCGGGCACGCCCGAGATCATCGGCCATCTCGGTCAGAGCATCGACGGCTATATCGCCACGGCCAGCGGGGATGCCCGCTTCGTCACCGGCGAGGCCAACATTCGGCACCTGCACCGGATGCGCGCGCTGAGCGATGCCGTGCTGGTCGGCGACCGAAACCGTCGCGGCGGACGATCCCCGCCTGACCACCCGACTGGTCCCCGGACCGAACGCCGTGCGGGTGGTTTTGGATCCGCGACGGCGTCTGACCTCCGAGCGGCATCTGTTCAACGACGGCCAAGCCGAAACCTTGCTCTGTTGCGATCGCGCACGCATCCGGCCGGATGAGCGCGGTTGCGGACAGGCCGAGCTGATCGGGGTGCCCTGCGTGTCGGAGGGGCTCGATCTGGATGCGCTCCTGAGCGTCCTCGCCGGCCGGGGTCTGCACCGGATCTTCATCGAAGGCGGCGGAGCCACCGTGTCGCGGTTCCTGGCGGCCGGGCGACTGTCGCGCCTGCAGATCGCGGTCGCACCGCTGGTGATCGGCAGCGGTCGACCGGGCGTGCGCCTGCCGCCGACCGAGCGCTTGGCGGATGCCTTACGCCCGGCGACACGCCTCTTCCGTATGGGCCCGGATGTGCTCTATGACTTCGACCTGAGCGCGGACCCATTCGCTGCGGTCCCGGAACCTTCCGCGGGCGCGGCTTCCGGACCGGAACTTTCGCGCATCCGCTAAGCCGGACGCGGGATGGCCAGCAGATCGCGATGACCGACCCGGATCCGCGAGCAACCTTGCTCGACGACCGCGAGTCGAACCCTCTGCCAGTGCCGGATCGCGGCGGTCTCCGCGTCCGGGGCCTGCTCGCAGGCCGCCCGACACCAGCTCCGGATCAGGGCCGCTTGCAGGGCGCGCTCCGAGCGGCCGATCCTCCAGTCGCTCGCGCGCATCTCGACCCAATAGCCATGCGCTGTCGCGAACGCGGCCAGGCGCGCATTCGCGCCCGGTCCCAGCGCCGGTCCAAACCCCTTGTCCCGACCCTGATGGCGATTGACATGGTCGATGACGTCGCGGTCGAAGCTCAGCTCCGGCTCGAAGGCGACGCGACCGTCGTAGGTCAGGGTCATCAACATGGGCACACGGACCGCGGCACACCGTGCGACCAAATCACAGAGCCAAGCCTCGGAAACCAGATCGAGCAGCGCCGACGCGGTGAGCAGTCCGACGCCGTCGATCGGCAGATCCGCCGAGGATTGCGCCAGATCGAAACGACGGGTCTCGAGGGTGCACGACAGATGCGGCTCCGCTTGAGTGATCCGTTGGTTCCGTGGGTCCCAGTCGCACCCCGTCGCTTCCGCCCAGGCACGGATCTCGATCGCGACTCGCTTCAAAAGGTCGTCGTCCGCATCGAGACATAGCCAATGTTGAGTCCCACCGAGACTCGGAGCCAAGACGCGCAGGTTGGAGCCGGTCCCGCACCCCAGGTCGAGGACCTTCAGTGCCGGCCCTTTCGGGAGATGCGGACGCAGCAAAAGCGGCAGGTCGGGGGCTCGGGCACGAATATCCGCCGGCGCACGCAGCCGCAGCCAGTCGGCGTCGAAATCACCCAAGGCGCACATCCGCGACGGCGCTCTGGAAGTCCGCGCTTGCATCGTCCCAACCGCGGAGCCGATCGCGTGCCGCACGGGCGCCCGCGGCCAGACGGCCTCGCAGCGCCCCGTCGTCCAGCACCCGGGTCAGGGCGACCTCGAGCGCCGCAGGGTCGTCCGGCTCCACCAGGAGCGCCGCATCCGCAGGGACCACGTTCGGGATCGGCCCGGTTCTGGTGCTGACGATCGGCAAACCCCGCGCCAGTGCCTCCGTCAGAACCATGCCGTAGCCTTCGAACCGTGTGGGCAAGACGAAAAGATCCGCACGATGATAAAGCTCGTCGAGCCGGGACTCGCTCACTGCGCCCGTAAAGCGCACGCGCTCGGTCAATCCCAAGCGATCGGAAAGACGCCGCAACGCGAGGGTCGTCATCGTGCAGCGCGTCAGGCTGCCGACACAGTCCAGACGCCAGGGCCGGTCGACAAGGGGTGCAAGTGCCCGCAAGAGGATGTCGTGACCTTTGCGGGCTGTCGGAGCGGCAACGCACAGGAGATTCGGCACGCAATCCCCGGATCCCGTCGCGAGAGGTGCAGAATCGGTACCGGGCTCGACAACACGAATCCGGTCTTCCGGCACCCCGTAGTCGCTGGCCAGCAGATCCCCGGTGGCGGCACTGGTCACCACCACCCGGCGGGCGGCCACCAAGGCCCGTGTTTCGCTCATGCGCAGTGCCTCGGCACGCGCGGCAACGATACCGGTCTCCAGCGCGAGGGGGTGGTGTACAAGCGCGACCAAGCGCAAGCGGTGCTCGTGGAGGGCGGCAACATCCCCGAGCAATCCGAAGGCCAGTCCGTCGATCACCACCAGGTCACCATCCGGAATGGTCGCGAGACGGCGGTCGGCATCCGCCAACGCAGCGGCTGTCGGCTCGGGAAAGCTGTCGTCGAGACGCTCGGCCCTGACCGACCGACCCAAGCGAATCAGGCCGTCGATGATCCGCCGATCGTAGCGATAGCCGCCGGTCGGCGTGGTGAGGTCGCCGGGAATCAGGAACCAGACGGGCTCTGCAGGTTTCAAGGCCGACTCCGTTGCGGCAGCTCAGCGGTGTAGGCCGCCCACGCGACATGTGACTCGCTCAGCTGCACACGCAGGGCCGTGATCCCGCCGGCACCCGCGCCGAGTGCGCCCGCGCTCACCTGCGCAGCCATGCGATCGAAGATGACACGCGCGAGAAATTCGGTCGTGGTGTTGCGCCCCTGAAAGGCCGGCTCCTCGTCCAGATTTCGATAGTCCAGATCGGCCAAGAGTGCACGCAATGTCTGGCTCGCGAGGCCGATGTCCACCACCAGCCCGTCGGCGTCCAGCTCGGGGCGGCTGAATTCGACATCCACCACGTAGGTGGCCCCGTGCAGACGCTGTGCCGGTCCGAAGACATCCCCTCGAAAGCTATGCGCGATCATGATGTGGTCGCGAACACAGACGCTGTACATGGTGTCTCCCGTCCCGGTTTTTGTACACGGCGCAAGAATAAACGAATCTGCGTTCTTCGGCGCACTGATCCGCAGGCGGGATCCGCCCTGGACCACCGGTTGGGGTTCGAAACCGCCACGTCGGGCTTCCTGGTCGATCTGCTCGCCGCGCGGTACACCTTCATCACCCGGCTTGAAGGCCCGCTCGCGAGCGAACCTCGGGGTGGTCGGTCACTCGAAGGAGACCTTGGCCTTCAGCTTGTATCCGACGCTTCGTACGGTCTCGATCAGGCGCGTGTCCTGGTGGTCGGTCCCAAGCTTCTTGCGCAGCTTGCCGACGAGCACGTCGACGCTTCGGTCATCCGGCGACCAATCGCGGCCCGCCACCAGCTCCAGGATGGCCTCGCGGGAGAGGACGCGGTTACCGTGCCTAACGAAGGCGGAAAGCAGTTGAAACTCATGGGGCGTCAAAGGCACCCGGGCCCCGGCGGGCGAGGTCAGCTCGTAAGTGGCCAGATCGAAACGCCAGCCGTCAAAGCACGCGACGGAGCCGGCCGCCGCGGCTCCTCTACCCTGCCCGCCTGCGGACGTGCGGCGAAGCACGCTACGCACCCGCGCGAGGAGCTCGCGCTCGATGAACGGCTTGGTGACGTAATCGTCCGCCCCGAGCTCGAGTCCCACGACCTTGTCCGTGGTTTCGGCCTTACCAGTCAGGATGACGATCGCGACGTCGGTGGTCGATCGAAGCTCGCGCGCCAAGCTGAACCCGTCCTCGTCCGGCAGCTTCAGGTCGAGGATGACCAGGTCCGGCCTTTCGGCCGCAAGGCGCTCGCGCATCTGCGCTCCGCTGGTGGCCGTACGCACCGCATAGCCCTCCCGGGCGAAATAGCGGACGAGTGCGCGACACAACCTCGGATCATCATCAACGATCAGGATACTGACCCGTCCAGGCATCTATGGCTGACATTCCCTTAAGAGGGGGTTTCCGACGGGACGAGGATAGCACGCTGAACGATCGCCCGAGCAACCACGGGACTCGGCACGAGATTGCGCCGGCATCCGTATCAATCTCGGTCGTCTCGGAATCCTCGCTCGGGCACCCCGGGCGGAAACCCGGGAGCTCCGCGCCCTGCTGTTCGAAGCGGAGATCGACTATTCTGAATCCGGTAGGCGCAGGGCGGAGGGTACCCGCGGACACGCCGTCTCATCGCTCATCGGGCATCTCCTGCCAACGTACTGAAACAAGGTCGGGCGAGGCGATAGGTGTCGGAAAGCAAGCGGATCCTTTGGCTGGTACTCGTCATGGTTGCCGCGGTCACGGTCAGCACCGCGGTTGCAATCAGGGTGTTGTATAGCACCGCGTTCGAGCAGGAGCGGTCTCATCTAATCCAGGCCGCCGAGGATCAGGCCAAGATCCTGGACGCGGTCGCGCGATTCGATCAGAGGCACAACAGCGGCGAAGCGGGCGCGTCCGAGACCGCGACCCTGTCGCAGATCGCGAGCGCCTTCGATCACGACCCCGGCGAGGGCCAGATCGGGGAGATCGTGGTCGCCCAGCTGCGCGGTGACGATATCGTCTTTCTGGTCACCCATGGCCGCGTTGCGGGCACGCAAGTCGCGCCGGTCCCATTCGATTCCAGGCTCGCCGAGCCCATGCGCCGGGCACTCTCCGGCGACTCGGGGTCCATGATCGCCCTCGACTACCGGGGGGAACCCGTCCTGGCCGCCTACTACCCGGTACCGCAACTCAATGCCGGTGTGGTCGCCAAGATCGACCTCGCCGAGATCCGCGCACCCTTCCTGCGCGGCGCGGCCATGGTGATCGGGTTGACCTCGGTGCTCATTACCGTGGGGACGGTGCTGTTCGTGCGCCTCACCGACCCGATCGTCAGGCACCTGAACGAAACCGAGCAGCGCTACCAGCTCATCTTTCGGGGCGCTCCTGTCCCGATCTGGGAGCAGGATATCTCCGGTGTCGCCGAGGCCCTTCAAGACCTCCGCAGTTCCGGGGTGAAGGACCTGAAGCGGCACCTCGCCGACCATCCGCACGTGCTGCGGGAGTTGCTCGGACGGGTCCGCATCAAGGAGGCGAACGCCGCGGCACTGGCCCTGTTCGGCGCGCGCTCGGGCAGACGGTTCAATGCCTGGTTCGAGCAGAGCTTTGTCCCCGCGACCCTCGATCTCTCGGCCGATAATCTCCAGGCCCTCTGGGACGGCCGCGAGGCTCTGCTGAACCATACCGTCTCGGTCAAGACGCTGGACGGCAGGGACCTCACCGTCAACCTGTCCATGATGGTCCCGAGCGCGAGCGCGAGCGACGCCCATCGCAGCGTCCCGGTATCCGCGCTCGACGTCACGGCCGACCTGAACCTGCGCCGCCGCGAGGACGAGCTGGCACTGATCCTGGCATCGACCGGTGAAGCGATCTTCGGCATGGACGTCGGCGGTACCTGCACCTTCGTCAACCGTACGGCCCTGCGAATACTGGGCTACCGGCATGAGCAGTCGCTGCTCGGACAGGACATGCACGCGCTGATTCACCAAAGCTGCCGCGACGGAAAGTCTCTACCCCGCGAGGTCTGCCCGATCCTTCGTGCGTGCTGCCACAACGCGGCAGTGCGCCTGGAAGACGAAACGCTCTGGCGCGCGGACGGCACCAGCTTCCCCGCACAATACATCTCCTACCCCATGTTGCGGGACGGGGACCTCGTGGGCACGGTCGTCACCTTCACCGACATCACGGAGCGCAAGGCACGGGACGCCCAGCTGTTGCAATCGCAGAAGATGGAGGTGGTCGGCCAGCTCACCGGAGCCATCGCGCACGACTTCAACAACCTGCTGACCATCATCCTGACCAATCTACACCTCCTCGACGGGAAGCTGGACACCACGGCGGACCCGGAGATCGACGAGCTTCTCGATGACGCCACCTCCGCGGCGCGCGACGGGGCCGGACTGACCCGCCGCCTGCTGGCATTCTCACGCAGGCAGCCGCTGGAGCCCAAGTGGATGGACATCGACCTCTTCCTCGAGCATACCGGCCGCTTCCTGCGCCGGGTCAGCGGCGAGGACATCCAGGTGGTGGTTCAACGGGACGCCGGGCCGCTGACCGTGCATGTGGACCGGCAACAGCTCGAGAATACGCTGCTCAACCTGGCCATCAACGCCCGAGACGCGATGCCGGACGGCGGCACCCTGACGATCGAGTCGAGGCGGCAGTGGATCGGGGCCGCCGAGTCGGCGTCGCACCCGGGGCTGTCGCCCGGCAGCTATGTGGTCGTCAGCATCACCGATACCGGAGTCGGCATGTCGCCAGAATCGGTGCGCCACGCGGTGGAGCCCTTTTACTCGACCAAGCCGATGGGCAAGGGCAGCGGGCTGGGACTCAGCACCGCGCAGGGTTTCGCCCAGCAGTCCGGAGGCGACATCAGCATCCGCAGCGCCCCCGGTCAGGGCACCACCGTCTCGCTCTTCCTGCCGGAGGCCGCCCCGGCCGCGAGCGACACCCCTCGCGGACCCATCCCAGAAGCTGCATCCAAGGGCTCCTTGACGGTCCTGGTGGTGGATGACGAGCGACGCATACGCCGGCTCGCCCGACGCATGCTGTCCGAGCTGGGCTATCGGGTGCTCGAGGCCGAGAATGCGGCCGCCGCGGCCCGTTTGCTCGAAGAGGATACCGGCATCGACCTGCTGTTCACCGACGTACGCATGCCCGGCCAGATCGACGGCCGAACCCTGGGGCAGTGGGCGCGGCTGGAACGCCCCGGGCTCAAGGTGCTGCTCACCAGCGGATTTCCCCAGCACCCCTCGGCCCCGGAAGGCCTTGGCGGCGAACCGCTCCCGTTGCTCAAGAAACCCTACTCCAAGGAGCAGCTTCAGCAGGCCGTTCAGGCCATGCTCTCCGCCAAGACGTCGTAGCTCGCACCACTTGCCCGCCGGCGCGGCGGCAGTCCCGGACAAGCGCGCCGCCCCCGCGGGCCCTTGCTGGGCGAAAAGAGAGTCGCCGCTTACACGCTGCGGCAGTGCACCAGCCGACCCTGAGCAGCCCGAAGCGTCACCCCGGACTGTCCCCGCGGTTCCGCCCGCGTGAAGCGGCGGTGCCGCCCCTGCGGACCTCGCCTTTACATAGCCTTACAGAAAAATTACATGCGCTTTACCGCAAGTTGCGCTGGGGCTTACGTACGCGTGCCAATCTTAGAGTGGAAGTGGCAAGCACTCCGCCGGCTCGTCAAGCGAGCCGCGTGGAACACAGGTTCCAGCGTCTAGGGTGCTTACCTCCAAGGCTGCCGCAGCGGCTCCAGGTACAGTAGCGAAGCCGCCTTTGCCCTCAGAGACGATCCGCTGCGGTTTAGGAGTAATCGGGGGAGAGGAGAACTTCTCATGAAACGAACATTCGCTTTCGCAGCAGCAGCGACCCTGTGCGGCCTGCTCGCCGGCACTGCGGCCTTCTCGGCACCGCCCCCGGGCAAAGGACCGCCGGACGGAGGCGAGGGCGCGCAAGGCAACAACCTGTCCTTCCCGGCCCTGGCCGTGGACGGCTACGCAATCATCCCCATCGCCCTGTCGCAGTGGACCGTGGAGTACACCGGTCCTTACACAGGGCTGACTGCGGCAGAGATTGCCGCCTTGGAAGCCAGCGGCCCGTGGTATGCCCAGAAGACCGAAGGCAACACCTGGCAGGCCGACTACCTGACGAACCAGACCGTCGATGTCACCTACGTTGACTGGGGTGACATCATCGAGTCGAACAACCCTAAGGTCGGACGGCCGTTCCGTGTAGAGGTGCAGCTCTACAAGCTCCTTAACCCGTGGGACGAGTTTCAGCCGGGCGTCAACAGCATGACGGGCTACGTCATGGCCATGCTCGCGAACCCCAGCAGCCCTAACGAGGTGCAGGGCAACAACACGGTCCCATACGAAGGCAACCTCGCCACGGTCGTGTCCAATCTGTGGAAGCTGCGGATCCAGAAGTGCGGCGATGCGATTCCCGAGGAGACGGACCTGTACTGGAACGTAGACCGGTGGGTGTCACCCACCATCACCTGCACGGACGAGCCGATCTCCTTCGCCGTCGAGCTGAACGTCGGCGGCAAGCTGATCTACGGCGCCTCGACCGGCGGCTGGAAGGTGAAGACTGCGGGCTGGTATCGCATCACCTTCTACGGTCCGCCAACGACCAAACTGAGCCTAGTTGGAGCCGTTGTCGCCGACTACGACGACTTCGACTCGGCGCCGGTGGAGGAGCCGGTGCTTGCGGCTGAGGAGGGCGAGACGGGTGCGGCGACGCCGGTGGTGGATAGCACCAATAACATCAGCTACGTCGACGTCCTGGCCGTTGCCGGTGGCGGCGGTGGTGGCGGCAAGGGCAAACCCACGAATTAACCCGGTAATTGCTCTAATCGAGTCGGCCATAGCACTGCATGCTGGAACATAGGCCGGGGAAGGGCTGGTAGACCTCCCCGGCCGTTTCATCTTCGACAGAACATGGGAGGAGTGAAATGAACACTCGAAAAGTGCAGCTTGCCCTGACCGTTCTGGGTGTCGCAACACTCGCGGTCACGGCCGCCGGGACGCAAGCCGTACCGCCTTCGCCCCCCTGGTTCACCTGGACCACGGTGGTGAACAACGGCGACTTCATGCCGACCGACCTTTGCGTACCGACAGCTCCCGCAACACCCCCGTGCCGCACCTTCAACAGCTATAACCAGCCCTCGATCAACGCCAACCAGGTAGTGGTCATCCGGGCGCGCAGTCGCGGCGGTCAAGGGGGACAAGCCGTCCACGGCGTCTACACCCGCGACATGGCCACCACGGGCCCCGTGGTCAGGATCCTCGACCGCAGCACCCAGGTGCCCCAGCCCAACAATCTGAGCAGCACCTTCATCGAGCCGCCGTCCTTCCCGCGAATCGACATCGGGACGGATACCGTGGCCGCGCGGGGCAACCACCAACCGGTGTGGAGATACTTCCTTGACGATGACACAGAGACCCGGGCGGGAACCACCGGCATCTACACCAACCCCTTCGGGGACCTGATCACCGGCGCCAGCAAGCTGGGCGCGGTCCCGGACTTCTCGTTCTTCGAGGTCCCCGAGGCACCCGGCACGCCTTTCGACGTCTTCCCCGGGGCAGCGGCGGTGACCGACGGTGCGACCATCGCCTTCAAGGGTAACTACCCGGTGGATGGCGTCGGCAAGACCGGTGTTTACTACCGCGACCTTGAGAACGCCCCGATCCTCTCATCGGCGGGCAACCTGGAACCTGCGGGCGGCTCCAACCCCATCATACTGATCGCCAACAGCCTCGACACCTTCATCCCCGGCACGGGAACGATTTTCGGCTCCACCGCGCCGCCCAGTGCAGCAAACCGCCAGATGGTGTTTGCCGGCTTCGACAACGAGGATAAGCCGACCCTCGGCGGCATTTACCTGGCTCCGCTGAACGGGACGACGCAGCCTCCGCTTAGGACACTCGTCGCGATCGGCGGCCAGGTCCCCGGGGAAAACAGCAAGGCACGCTTCAACAGGCTGGGAGAGGGCGCTTCCTTCGACGGCCGATTCGTGGCCTTCTGGGGCGCATGGGGGACTGAGAAAAAGACCCTGGTCCTGCGATGCAGGACCGAAGGCAACCAGGCCCTCTTGGCCTTCTGCAACAAGCAGCACCCGAACGGCTTTGAAACGACGGTCCCGGTGAACCAGGGCATCTTCGTCCACGACCTCCGGACCAAGCAGACCCAGGTGGTTGCCAAGACGCCGACCGACTATGACGACTTCGTCTACTGGAACTTCTCCGGGCGGACCCCGGGAACCGGCGAGGGGGACGACAACGGCGAGCTGGCCCGCTGGCGCTCGGCGAGCTTCGTGGCCGTTTCGGGGCTGGTCGACAGGAAGCTGACCGACGCGACCTTCCATGCCGCATTCAAGGCCAGGACAGGCGATGTGGTCAGCGGCGCCTATACGGACCCGGTGGACGGTATCTACCTGCGTAAGGGGTCCGGGAAGACCCCACTGCTCACCCTGGTCGAGACGGGCATGGACGGAATCCTGCTCGACCCCGAGGCCATCGATGCCTTTGGTGTCCTGCCCCTGCCGGTCACCGAGATGGGGCTAGAGCGCGACGGCTTTCGCGGCAACTCACTCGTCATCAACGCCAGCATGGGCACCGAGGAGACGGGCTGGGCCGGCATCTATCTGACCGAGGTGCCTGAATAAGGTCCGCCCATGAGCCGGCGCCCTGTTGGCCTGTGTCGCTCTTGGGCAGAGACTGCGACCGGCCATGCGAGCTTGAGGTCACGGCATGAAACGCCCGCACCCACCCTATCCCGAGGATCCGCCTTCTGAGCGGCGAATGCCGTTCCCGGGCTGGTTTCTGCTCGCGAACGCGGTCGCGGCGCTGCTCATTGCCTTTCTCGGTTGGCACATCTACGAGTCCCACGGTTTCTTCGGCCAGATCGGGGCCGAATTCGAGAGTCAGACCGAGGCGGTCGCACAGGTCCGTGAGCTCCGTTGGGAGCTGACCCAAGCGGCGCACCATGTCGTGCTGTTCGACGACGGAGAGGACCGACGAAAGCCATACGAGGATGCGACACGGCGTCTGGAGGCGGAGCTGGACGCAGACCTCGGGCTACCGGAGCAGGCCACGGAGCGGGCCGGACTCGGGGCGCTCGTCGACCTCACGCGGAGGCTCGGCACCATCGAGGCGAAAGCCATGGTTGCGGCCCTGAAGGGCCGAAAGGACGAGGCCCTGAACCTGCTTCACTCGCCGGATTATGTGGAGGGAACGGGGGTGCTGTGCGCGAGCATGGATGCCTTCGCCAAGTCCGTCTACGACCGCTTGCAAGGGCGGCTGCGGTCCCACGGGGAGAACGAGCTCGTCTTCTTTTCGGTGGACGTCGCGGTGCTGCTCTTCGCCGGGGGACTGTGGTGGCTGTTGGGTGTGCGCCTGCACAACTGGCAGGCGCGCGCTGATTCCGAGCTGGGAAAAAGGATCAACGCCGAGGTTCATCTGCGTCAGGCCCAGAAGATGGAGGCCCTCGGTCAGATGGCCGCGGGAGTCGGGCACGATTTCAAGAACCTCCTGAGCAGTATCCAGGGCTATGCGGATCTCGCCTCGCGGGCGGCCGAGCGGGGGCAGATCGACCACGCGAGCCTCGATGGTATCCACGCCGCGGCCCAACAAGGCGCCGCAGTCACGGGCGCGCTCTTGACCTTCAGTCACAATACCGGTCCTGAACGGGTGCCTTTCGATCTGTGCCTCCTCCTGACCGAGACCGCCGGCCGGTTGCGACAGACGCTTCCGGCCGCCATCCAGATCGTGACGCGGTCGGATCTGCCGCCGGGGCAGTGCCGGATCATCGGAGACAGAAACCAGCTGCAGCAGGTGCTGCTCAATCTCGCGACCAACGCCGCAGACGCGATGCCTGCCGGCGGGCGGCTCACCGTCGCGCTCAGCGCGGGCGAAGCCGGTCGCGACGGCCTCGAGAGTGCCGGGGCCCGCTCGGTCATCTGTCTCTCCGTGTCGGACACCGGCCAGGGGATACCGCCGGAGATCAGGGGACGCATTTTCGAGCCCTTCTTCACCACCAAGGGTCGCGGGCAAAGCACCGGACTCGGGCTCGCGATCGTGCACGCGATCGCCCTCGACCACGGGGCGACCATCGACGTCGACTCGGTCCTCGGCGAAGGCACGACCTTCCGGCTCTGCTTCCCGCGCGACGAGTCGGCGTCGGCCGCGGCCCCGGCGCACGCCACGGACCTTCAGGGGATGCTGCTGATCGCCTCGCACGACGCCTATCGGGCACAACTCTTGGCCTCCGCCGTCGGCCGGCTCGGCCTCGAGACCGAGCAGATGGCCGATTGGCGTGAACTGCTCGATGCCTTGCGACGGCATCGTGAGTTGGCTTTGACAGTCCTGCTGGACGCGGATTTCACCGAATGCAGGGCGTGCGACTGCAGTGATGCCTTCGCGGCGACCGGGGTGCGACCCCACGTGCTCATCATGACTGAACGCGACTCCCCTGCGGTGCGTGAGTACGAGGACGCCGGGTTTATGGTCCTCGAGCAGCCGCTGCCGCTGGCGGAGCTGGTGAGCCTGATCGCGAAAGGCGGCACACCCCGATGAGCCGGAGCCCCGCGACCTTGCTCATCGCGGACGACCACGACCTGCTCCGCAACATGCTCGCGCGCCGCCTCGCGGAGGAACCCGACCTTCAGGTGATCGGCACTGTCGCGGACGCCTCCGCCGCCCTGGACGCTTGCCTCGCGCACCGGCCGGACCTGGTCCTGATGGACATCGACATGCCCGGCCTGTCCGCGTTCGAGGCCGCCCATCGTATGAAGAACCGGCTGCCCGACACCCGGATCCTGTTTCTGTCCGCATACGTGCGCGACGGCTTCATCTCTCAGGCACTGGAGGTCCGTGCGGGCGGCTACCTGACCAAGGGCCGGAACCCGGAGGCGTTGATCACCTGTATCCGCACGGTGATCCGCGGCGGCACCTGCTTCGCTCCCGAGGTGGAGAGTCGTCTCGAGATCGGTCCGGGCGGCGTCCGCCTGACCGAGAAGCCCCGAAGCCGGCTGGAGCTGCTGACCGCACGCGAGAAACAGATCCTCTCCTATCTCGCGCGCGGTATGTCCAAGAAGGAGATCGCCCGCTTGGACGGTACCAGCGTCAAGACAGTCGATCATCACTGCCAGCACGTCATGGAGAAGTTGGACCTGCACGACCGAGTCGAGCTGACCCGCTACGCGATCCGCGAGGGGCTGGTCGCGCCGTGAGCCCATCGCTCACTGGCGGCCCCATGGGGTATAAGCCCCATGTTCGGCGCGCCCGCCGTGGACTATAAAAGGACATGAGTCCGAACGTGCCAGGGCAGCGCGCCCGGCGCAGGCTGAGGTTTGGCGACAGACGCCCTGGCCTCACGAAGGAGACCGAACCATGAACCCAAGGCTATTGCGGGCACTCCTCGTCGCAGCGCCCGCGCTTCTGACAACGGCCCAGGCAGACCACATGAGTCCGTGGGGGCCTGGATGGGCAAACATGCCCAACGACATCCACAACACGCGTATTGATTTACGGGACGACAACGATGCGTTCCGCGACTTCGTAAAATACGGCGAGGGCGCCGATACCACGAATCGTTTCCTGACCGAAGAGACGGCCGCGGTGGCGGCCGAGCTGGCCTCCGGTCACCAGGTCGATCAACTTGCGGCGCGACTGAATCCGCTGCCGGACTTCCTGGGAGGCGGTTGGGCAAGATACAGCCTGTTCGACGGCGACACCCTGGTGACCCGGGTGCTCAACATCAACATTCGCCTGAGACTCGTCACGAAGAACGGGGCAGTAGCCAACGAATCGCTGGGACTGACCGATGGAGTAAATGCGGTCGGCGCCTATTTCAGATACGCGACGCCTGACGCCAACCAGTACTACGCAACGTGCAACCTCGTGTTCGATGACGTCATCGACACCGACGGCGACGGGGTGGGCGATTACGCCGTCTATTCACTTTCTCTGAAGGAAGACCCGACCGGTCTGGTCGACGGGACCGGTGGATGTGCCGATATGGCGGATGCGCCGAAACTGCCGGATGTTCAACTCGGTGACGTCATCGATATCGCCGTCGATGCGATCTGGCCGGTTCTGCAAGGCGACTTCTAGGATTAAGGATACCGGATGCGGTGCATCAGGGTATCGCCAGGATCCGAGGCCAAATGCACCTGGACGGCGGGCAGGTCATCGAACGCGTCCTCGCCGCTGATGAGGGCATCCAGCGCCGGATCGGCGAGCAGCGTCAGCGCAAGACCGAGCCGCCGTCGATAGTCCCACCGTGCACGCTGTGCCGTCGCGACCTGACCGACCTGGGAGGAGCGCAGGGTCAAGCGACGCCGGTGAAAGGCCGCGCCGAGCGGCAAGGTCACAGGCTTGGTGCCGTACCAGCTCAGCTCCAGGACGGTCGACTCGAAGCCGGCGAGCGCGAGCGCCTGCTCCAAGCCCGCCGAAGAGCCGCTGGCATGAATGACGAGGTCCGCATCCCCGCGCGCCTCCTCGGGCAAGGAAAAGTCGACCCCCAGTCTTTCGGCGACCTCGCAGCGGCGCGGGTCGATGTCGATCAGCTCGATCCGGCAGCCGGGGATCCGAGCGGCCAACCAGGCGCAGAGCATGCCGACCGACCCGGCACCGATGACCGCAATGCGATCGCCGATCCGGGGTGTCGCATCCCAGAGACCGTTGACGGCCGTCTCGAGGTTCGCCGCCAAGACGGCGCGCCCCGGCGGGACCGCGTCGGGGATGCGATGCAGGGCCTCGATCGGGACGCAGTAGGCGCTCTGGTGCGGATAGAGACAGAAGACCGGCTGCCCGACCCAATCGGGCGGACCGGCCTCGACCCGGCCGACGTTGCAGTAGCCGTACTTGACCGGCCAAGGGAAATCGCCCGCCTGAAAGGGTGCGCGCATCCCGGTGTATTCGCTCGGCGGGACCTCGCCGCGCATCACCAGTGCCTCGGTCCCGCGACTGATGCCCGTGTAGAGGGTCCGCACCAGTGCCTCGCCCGGCCCGGGGGCTGCAAGCAGCTCGTCGCGCAGCTCGCCTTGCAGGGGGCCGGTGACCCAATAAGCTCGGGCGGACATCGGGGCGTCTCGTCCCGAGCGCGTCCGGGGCGATCCGTGCGCGTTCCTAGTCGACTCGCCGGGCATAGATGTCTCCCGAGTTGGCGGCCTGCGGCAGGTCATCCAGCCAACAGCCGATCGCGGCGATATCGACCCACGTCTCGTGCAGAAAACGATGGGATTCACCGAGCACCGCGTTGAATCGCGCATAGCCCAGTCTCCCGCACTCGGCCAAGGCGCTGCGTGCGATGTCCTTCTGGATGGTCGTGAATTCGAACGACAGGGCATCGACCGGCCGGGTCAGTCCGCCGAGGGCCTCGGCCTCGTAACCCTCGACATCGATCTTGATGAAGCGGGGTACGCCGTGGCGTGCAATCAAATCGTCCAATCGCGTGCAGGCGACCTCGATCGCCCCGTCCCAGTGCTGTCCTTGCCAACCCGGCGCATCCTGCGCTGCCGAGATGAAACCTGGCGAGAGCGTGCCGACGGTCGGATTGGAGCGGTTCAGGTGGAGCTGCGCACGCCCGCACGCGCGCGCCACCGCCGTCGCCTCGATCC
>NZ_LN848257.1:1389800-1392832 GCF_001499735.1 Thiocapsa sp. KS1
GAAAGCAACCGATGCGGTCACCGACATGACTGCCGATGTCGAAGGCCAGATCGCCCGGCGCGAGAAAGGCACGATAGAAGGCGTCCATGCGGGCGCGACGCCGATGCAGGTAGTAGATCCCGAGCGAGCGCACCACGCCGAGGCTTGTCCGGAGTCCGTCCGGGAGAACGGCACACCGCTCAGTCGCCACCGATCGACTCCGCGGCAACCTGCTCCGACGCAGCAACCCGGCCGCGTCCTCGACGCACGGCGGGCAGCCCGAGCGCGCGGATCAACGGCGGCGGATCGACCTCCTCCGGGATCCGCCAGAGGCCGATCCGCGCCAGCCAGGCGCCGAGCCTCGGCCAAGCTGTCAGCAGCGCAATGGGCACGGCGAGCAAGGCCCCGAAGATGAAGGGCGACAGAAAGACGGCCCCGCCTGCATCGGTCGCGATCAACCAGACCAATGCCGCGAGCCCGAAAAGCGTCTGCGGCCAGAGTCGACGCAGCGCCTGCGTCGCCTTCAGCCGATGGGCGTCGCGACGCTGCGGTGACCAGACGATCGCCCTGCCGA
This sequence comes from Thiocapsa sp. KS1, assembly GCF_001499735.1. Lineage (GTDB taxonomy): Bacteria > Pseudomonadota > Gammaproteobacteria > Chromatiales > Chromatiaceae > Thiocapsa. Next base: position 1,390,354 of record NZ_LN848257.1, read on the forward strand.
ACAGCAGCCCGCCAATGAAGAGCGTATGCGCCAAGGCCATGACGGGCGCGAGCAGCGTCGAAAAGACAACCTCGCCGACGGCACCGGCCAGCAGTCGCGGTCCGCCGCCGAAGTCGGCGCGACCGTCCCGGGAGAGCAGCAGACTGCCGAGTGTCGCGAGCTTGGGCGCGAAGACCATCGTCATGATGAGCGCGAACAGCGACCAGCCGAGAACCGGATCGAACAGGGGGCCGGACTCAGGCACGCGTCCGATCTGAAGTGCTGCGAGCGTCATGAAGAGGACCCAAGCCGGCGAGCCGATGAACATGAGGATCGCCAAGACCAGTTGAACCCGCCCGATCGGATGCAGGCCCGGTGTCCCGAGCAGGCGCAGATACTGGAGGTTGCCCTGACACCAGCGCAGATCGCGTCGGACGAACTCGATCAGGTTCGGCGGATTTTCCTCCCAGCTTCCGCGCTCGTCCGGCAGCACGCGTACCGCGTAGCCGGCACGTCGCATCAGCACGGCCTCGACCTGATCGTGGCTCAAGATCCAGCCGCCGAGCGGCGGGCGACCCGGCAGCGGGTCGAGTCGACAATAGGCGCGAAAGGGCCGCACGCGCAGAAGCGCGTTGTGACCCCAGTAAGGACCGCTGTCGCCCTGCCACCAAGCACTGCCGAGCGAATAAGACCGCATGCCCAGGCGCATCCCGAACTGAAAGATCCGTGCAAAGGCGCTCGTCGAGGGCAAGCCGACAACCAGGCTCTGCAGAATCCCCAGGCGCGGATTGCGCTGCATGATGCCGACCATGCGCAGGATCGTCTCCGGTGCCATCAGGCTGTCGGCATCCAGGACCAGGGCGAAATCGAAGTGGTCGCCCCAACGGCTCATGAAATCCTGGATATTTCCCGCTTTGTAACCGGGGTTGTCCGGGCGGCGCCGATATCGGATGCTCATTTGCGGCGACCAGCGTTCGCGCAGGTACTGCATGCCGGCCTCTTCGGCCTCGATACATTCGGACCAGTCCGAGTCGCTGAGAACGAAGATCTCGAATACCTGTCCATTGCCTGACTGCTGAAGGCCCTGGATCATGCGGTCCAGATGACACACCACCCGCTCGACGTTCTCGTTGCGGATACAGCTCAGGATGGCGGTCTTGGCGGTGACGGCGCTCGGCGGGTCGGCGTCGAGCGGACAGACGACGGAGGCCGGATCGCGATGACGACGCATCAAAAGGAAACCGATGACGGCATTCCAGAAGCCGATGACGGTCCAAGGCAAGGTCAGCGCAAAGCACAGGGTCAAGACAACGTCGAGAAGATCGAAGCCGCCGCTCGACAGCGTCGCCGCCATCAAGGCGACGGCGAGCACGATCGTTGCCAGAACCAAAATCAGAAAGGTTGCTCGACGTTGCCGAAGACCCTCGAAATCGGGCTCGGACTCATTCGGCAAGGCGGAATCGCGATCCGTCAGCATTCGATACTCCATACGACTGGCCGTGCAGATCATAGAGATGCAGTCTCGCGGCATTCGGACCGCGACCGCGTGTGGGCTCGGATCCGCATATCCTTGCCTGCGGGCTAGGTCGGTGCGAAGAGGAGGAAGTCAAGAAACGACCGATCGACCGATCGGCGTGCCCTTCGCCCCTCATCGCGCTATCCTTGACCGCTAATTGACCAATCGCAATGTCCCGGGCTTGGCCGGGGCCCCGGCAAAGAACACGATGCTATGAGCCAGATGCAACGACGGGGCTTGCCCCACGCCTTCTCCGCTTCCATCAAGATCCTGGGTGCCAGCGCGATGCTTCTGACCCTCACGGGTTGTACCGAGCTGGCGCGCTTCATCGGCAAGGCCGAGCCCAAGCCGGAGGAGCCGGTCGTCGCCGCGGAAGCGCCGCCGCCGGCCGACGATCGCGTCGAAGGGCCCGTCGAGAAGCCGAAGCCGTCCAAGCTCTACGAGTGGAACGGCGACGGGCGCAAGGTCTCGCGCATCGTCATCGACACCGACAAGCAACGGGCGAGCTTCTTCGTCGGCGACGACGAGATCGGCTGGAGCACCGTCGCCAGCGGCTTGCCCAAGCATCCGACCCCGACCGGTCAGTTCGCCGTCATCGAGAAGGTCGAGAACAAGCGCTCGAACCTCTACGGAAAGGTCGTGAAGAACGGCAAGGTCGTGCGCTCCAACGTCAAGGCGGGCCGCGACCCGATCCCGGCCGGCGCAAGCTTCGAAGGTGCGCACATGCCCTATTTCATGCGTCTGACCGGCGACGGGATCGGGCTGCATGCCGGCCCCATCCCGCGGCCCGGTCATCCGGCCTCCCACGGCTGCATTCGTCTGCCGAGCACGCTCGCCCCGGTCCTCTTCAAGCACGTCTCGCACGGCACACAGGTCACCATCGTCGGATCCGGGCCGAGCTACGGCAATTATGTCGAGAAGCAGCGTGTCGCCGCGGCTCAGCAGGCCGCGCGCGCCGCCGAGCAGCGACGGATCGCCCAGGCA
>NZ_LN848257.1:1392932-1401923 GCF_001499735.1 Thiocapsa sp. KS1
TGCCGCGGAACAGGGGAACGACGGTTGAGTTTCGATCCGGACGAATTCGCTCTCGATCCGACGCTCTGCCACCTGAACCACGCGGCCGTCGGGCCTTGGCCTCGGCGAACGGCCGAGGCCGTCGCCCGGTTCGCCGAGGAGAACCGTCGGCTGGGGTCGCTGCATTATCCGCAGTGGCTGGCGACCGAGCGATGCCTGCGCGAGCGCCTCGCGCGCTTGATCGGGGCCGAGTCGGCGGCGGACATTGCGCTGGCGAAGAACACCTCCGAAGCCCTCTCGACGATCGCCTACGGGCTGACGTGGGAACCCGGCGACGAGATCGTCGGCATTGCGCAGGAGTTTCCCTCAAACCGGGTCGTTTGGCAGTCGCTGGGCGCGCAGGGCGTGGTGTGGTCGGCGCTGGACCTCGATCGATCGAGCGATCCCGAGGCAGACCTGCTCGCGCTCTGTACCCCGCGGACCCGGATGATCGCCGTCAGTTGGGTGCAATATGCCCGCGGCCTGCGGCTGGACCTCGAGCGCATCGGTACCTTTTGCCGGTCCAAGGGCATCCTGCTTTGCGTCGACGCCATCCAGGGCCTCGGTGCCCTGCCCTTCGATCTCTCGCGGATCGCGGCGGATTTCGTCGTGGCCGACGGGCACAAATGGATGCTGGGTCCCGAGGGCGTCGCCCTGCTCTATGTCCGCCCATCCCTGCGGAACGGGCTGACCCTGCGCCAGTTCGGTTGGCACATGCTGGAGCACTCCGGAGACTTCGATCGCGCGGACTGGCGACCCGCCGAGGACGCAAGGCGCTTCGAGTGCGGCAGCCCGAACCTGCTCGGCATCCATGCGCTCGAGGCCAGTCTCTCGCTGATCGAGGAGGTCGGCATCGGGCAGGTCTGGAGTCGGCTACAAGAGCGAACGGCGCATCTGATCGAGGCAATCGATCGGCACGGACTGGAGCTGTTGTCGCCGCGCACCCCCGAGCGCCGCGCGGGCATCGTCAGCTTTCGAGTCCCTGGAACACCCTCGTCCGAGCTTTACGCCGGCCTGATGCAACGCCGCGTTTTGTGCGCTCAACGCGGCGGCGGCATCCGCTTCTCGCCACACTTCTACACACCTGTCGAAGTGATCGACCGTGCCCTCGGAGAGGTGCTCGAGATCGCGGCGGTCTAGGCTGCGGCGGCCTTCGGCTTGGTTTCGGCGGGCGGCAGAAACACCGTGCCCTTGCCGAAGCGGTTGATCGCCGTGTCGCGGACCCACTCGGGCGCGTCGGCGTAGAGCCTGATGTAGGTGAAACCGCAATCGCCGCGAGACATGGAGGCGACCCAACCCTCGAATTCGTCTTCTCTGCTCATCTCCAACCCTCCCAACCCAATTGCCTCGCAAGGCACTCGCCTCGGCGACCCACTTTTGGACACGATCGCCTGCTTTCCGTTGCACCGCGTCGCCGTCACCGACGCTGCATAAACAACATATAGTTCACGCCCATCCAACGTGTGTAGCTAAACGCGCGATTGAAGGGATTCACCCGAACGCCCGTTCGGTCTTCGACCGTGAAGTCGTCGCCCAACACGGCCTCGACCTCGCCGGGAGGAACCAGCTTGCGGTAGTGATGCGTGCCTTTGGGCAACCAGCGCAGCAGGTACTCGGCACCGAAGATGGCGACAACGAAGGCCGCAAAGGTGCGGTTGATCGAGGCGATGAACATGACTCCGCCCGGGCGCACGAGACGGCCGCAGTCGGCAAGAAAATCGGGCAGATGCTCGACATGCTCGATGACCTCCATGTTGAGCACGACGTCGAACTGCTCGCCGGCGCGCACCAGATCCTCCGCCGTGCCCAGGCGATAGTCGATGTCCAAACCGCTCCACTGTGCGTGGATCCGTGCCACGCGCACGTTCTTCTCGGTGATCTCCACGCCCGTCACCGAGGCACCGAGCCTGGCGATGGACTCGCTGAGGATCCCGCCGCCGCAGCCGATATCCAGTACCTTCAGCCCTTCGAAAGGGCGCTCTGCCTGCGGATCCCGCCCGAACGCGGCAGCAAGGCGCCGACGGATATAATCGACGCGAAAGGCGTTGAGCCTATGCAAAGGCCAGAAGGGACCCTCCGCGTCCCACCAACGGTGTGCGAGACGCTCGAAATAGGCGACCTCGTCCGGATCGATCGTTGGCGCGCTCAGATGCACGACGCTCATTGGCCTGCTCCTTGTGATGTCTGCTCAACGGCGAGATCGTGGTGAGCGTGCGGGATTCCAACCGCAAGGGATCGGCCGCGGGTTCGGACGCACGCTGGTCGGCTTCGAGGCCGAGACCTTGGCGGTACGACGCGCGCCAGACATGCCGTCGAGGCACTGACCGACGGCATCACTCACTCCGAGGGGGCGGCGAGATAGGTCTCGGACTGCATCTCCATGAGCCGGCTCAACAGCCGTTCGTGGGCGAAATCGATCAATCCGCCCGCGTAGAGTCGATCGACGGGGGCTGCGGTCGAGAGGATGAGCTTGACCCGTTGGTCGTAAAACTCGTCGACCAGATGCAGGAAACGTCGCGCCGCGGCTTCGTGTTTTGGCCCCAAGATGGGCACACCGGACAGCAGCACGGTATGAAACTCGCGGGCGATTTCGATGTAATCCGACGCGGACCGGGCACCGCCGCAGAGTGCGTCGAAATCGAACCAGATCACGTCCGCACTCTGGCGACGCACCGGAAAGGTCCGGCCGTTGACCGAGAAGGCCTCGGATCCGCCCTGATGCCCGCCGGTGAGACGATCGAAATAGTCCGTCAAAGCTTGCTCTGTCTCGTCCCGACTCGTCTCCTCGACGACAAAGAAGACGCCGGTCTGGGTCAGGGCACGCAATCGGTAGTCGTTGCCCCCGTCGAGCTCGAAGACGCGGGTGTGACGCTTGATCAACTCGATGGCGGGAAGGAAATTTTGGCGTTGCAGTCCGTTGCGATAGAGCTCGTCCGGTCGGGTGTTGGCGGTCGTAACCAAGGTCAGCCCACGTGCGAAGAGTGCGCTCAGCAGGCCGTGGAGCAGCATGGCGTCCGTGATGTCGGTCACCAGGAACTCGTCGAGACAGAGGACGCGGACCTCCTCGCACAATCCTTGAGCGATCACCTCCAACGGATCGGGCTGCTTGGGCAGACGCGACATCCGGTCATGCACGTCGCGCATGAAATGATGAAAATGGATACGGCGCTTGCCCGGCAGCTCGAGATCCTGAACGAACCAATCCATCAGGTAGGTCTTGCCGCGACCGACCCCGCCCCAGAGATAAATGCCGGGAACCGGGGTCACCGGGCTGCCGCGCCGACCCGCCAGACGTCCGATCAGACCGCGTCCGAGAAAGCCTCGGTCGGCCTGCCGGGGCGGTGTTTGCAGGAGCGTTTCATGCAACCCGAGGAGCAGCTCGCTTGCCTCGCGCTGGGCGGCGTCGAGCGGTTTGAAATCGGCCATGGATCAAGTCCTCGCCAGCCAGTCGCCGATACGCCGAACCCCGTCGTCGAGATCCTCGATCTCGCGGGTGTAGGCAAAGCGGACATGGCGCCCCGCATCGTGACGGCCGAAGTCGTGACCGGGCGTCAGGGCGACGCCGGCCTCCTCCAGCATTCGGGTCGTGAAGGTCATGGAGTCGATCTCCAGATTGTCTGGCAAGCGGGCATAGAGATAGAAAGCACCGCTCGGCTGGACCGGGATCCCGAACCCGAGATCGCGCAGCGCCGGCAGCAGACGATCGCGTCGCCGCTGAAAGGCCAGACGGCGCGTCTCCAGGATCTCGACGGTGGCGGGATCGAAGGCCGCCAACGCGGCATGCTGAGCCGGGGTGTTGGCGGCGATGAAGAGATTCTGCGCCATTCGCTCCATGACCTCGACCGCGTCTTGCGGGCCGGCGAGCCAGCCGAGCCGCCAGCCCGTCATGCCGAAGTATTTCGAGAAGCTGTTGATCACGTAGAGATCGCCCGAGCCGATCGAGAGCGCGGTGCGATCCGGGACATCGTAGGTCAGACCCTGGTAGATCTCGTCGATGATGAGTGCCGCGCCGCGGTCTCGACAGACGGCATGGAGCTCGCGCAGCACGTCCGGCGCGATCGAGGAGCCGGTCGGATTGGACGGCGAGGCCACGACGATGGCCCGCACACCCGGCACCCAAGCGGCCTCGACCAGCGCGGCCGTCAACTGATAATCGGTGTCCGGACACACCGGGACGGCGATCGGCTCGACCCCCATCAGCTGCAAGACCTGCCGATAGCAGGGATAGGACGGATCGCAGATGAGCACGCGATCGCCGGCTTCCAGCAAGGCCATGAAGACGAGCTGAAGTGCACCCGAGGCACCCGGCGTGATCAGGATCCGCTCGGGTTCGACAGGGGTCTCGTACCGATCGGCGTAATAGGCGGCGATCGCCCGGCGGAGCGCGGCTAGCCCGCCGGCCGAGGTATAGCGGGTGCGGCCGTCGGCCAAGGCGCGTTGACCTGCCTCGAGGATCGGGGCGGGTGTCGGGAAGTCCGGCTCGCCGACCTCCATGTGGACGACGGAGCGCCCGAGCGACTCCAGCTCGCCGGCGCGCGCGAGCAGGCGCATGACGTGGAAGGGCTCGACGCGACGGGCCTGCCCGGACAAGCGACTGACGGCGCAGATCGGTGTCATGCGGCTCGCCTCAGACGCGACCGAAGGCGGCTCGATGCAGCCGATCGAGTGCTTCGAGATCCACCATGGGGCGCCCCGCCAGATCGCCGATCAAGGCGCGTGCCGGCCGATCCGGCTCACCGAGGTGATCCACCACCAGAGGGGCGGCGCTCAGATCCTGCGCCGCCGTGTAGTCGTTCACCGTCACCAGAAGGGCGCGCAAACCGGCACCCAAGGCGGAGCGAACCCCGTTGTCCGAGTCCTCGACCGCAATGCAATCGGCCGCGTCGAGTCCGAGCTCCGAGAGCGCCAACAGGAAGATATCGGGCGCCGGCTTCTTTGCTGGCACGACATCCCCCGCTGCGATCACCTCGAACCAATCCCGCAGGCCCGGCTCCCCGGCGTTGTCGAGCAGCACGCTCACGTTCTCGGGTGTGGTCGTGGTCGCGATCGCCAGACGCACGCCGGCCTCGCGCGCCTCGCGCAAAAGGCGCAGCACGCCCGGTCGCAGCGGGATGGCTCCGCCTTCGAGCAGCGAGACATAGTGGCGGGTCTTCGCCCGGTGCAGGCCGGCAATCACGTCCGCCGCATCGAGTGACGGATCGAGACTGATCCCCTCCTCCGCGAGATAGGTCGCAATCCGCTCCTTGCCGCCGGTCACCCGCAGCAGCTCGCCGTAGCGCTCCACGTCCCAGACCCAGTCCAAACCGGCCTCCGCAAAGGCGGCATTGAAGGCCGGGCGATGTCCGTCACGCTCGGTGTCGGCGAGCGTACCGTCGACGTCGAAGATCAGAGCCTTAAAGCCAAGCATGAGTGGTCTCCCGCAGCCGTCATGAAAAAGGCCGCCAACGCGGCGGCCTTGTCGCGAACCCTCGAGGAACGCGGATCAGTCCTTCATGCGGTACTTGTCGTGACAGGCCTTGCAGGCTTGCCCGAGGTCGCCGAAGGCGGTGGAGACCTCGACCTCGTCGCCCCCGGCGGCAACCTTCGCAAGGTTGTCGGCTGCGGAGACGAAGTTCTTCGCTATAGTACCGACGTCCTCCATGTTCTCGAACAGCTCCGGCTTGACACGGGTCTTCACATCGCCGACCGCCTTGTCGGTGCCGGGACCAAAGAGTGCGCCCATCCCTGAATTGGCGATGGCGGCAATCGCATTTGCCGCAGCCGCGACCTGCGCCGAGTTGTAGTCACCCTCCAGATTCGCCTTGATCTTGCCCATGTTCCAGCTCATGAAGCTGTAACCGGCCTGACGGTACTGGATCTGCTCCTCGGGCTTGAGGTCCGCAAGTGCCGCGCTGGCGACGCCCAGGGCGGCGATCCCGAGGATGGTGCTGGCTAGGATTCGGTTCATTCGACTGTCTCCATGTTGATTGGATTTCCCCGCCCGGCGCAATCTGGGGGAGATCGGCGGCGATTTCCAGTGGTTCGTTTGCGGGCCGACGCCGCAGGCCGAGCACCGAAGGCCGGCGGATGATAACCCATGCTCCCCGGCTTTCCACCTCGTGCAGAGCGGCTGGACCGGCTCGCGGAGTGGTGAACCCCGAGTCGATCGACGGCAAGATTCCGACCGATTTTCGGCCTTCTCCGATCGGCAACGGAGGCAGGCATCCGCTCTCGCATCTGATCGACCCAGGCATGCGCGGTCGGATCCAGACCCCGGTCGGCCTCCGGTTTCCCTTCGAGATCACCCGCCGGGAGCCCGGACAGGCTTGGGGCCCGGAGGGTCGCGGGCATCGTCGCGACCGGACATCGCGTCGATCCGCTCGGTCCCGAACGCTGTCGCGTCACCTTCGAGATCCCGCGCCGGGCGTCCTTCTATGGCTTGGTTTGCGATGCAGCCTTGCGCCGGATCGAGGAGCGGGCGCGGTCTTGAGCCTCCTTGCGGGGCTGTTTGATCGAGCGTAACATCCCGGCGGTTAAACCTCTGGCCGCCGATGCGGTCGACAGACAGCGTTCACCATGCTTCGAGTCATCCACGTGCGCCGACCAAACCTCATCGCCACGACTCCACCGAGCGCCTCCCGCGGCGCATGGTCGGCGTGCGCGTCCGTTGGCAGCGGCCTGTTCCGCAGACACCCCAAACTCAATCCAGTCCGCGCGTCATATCGGCCCTCCGAAAGCGGTCAGCGCCGTTTCGGAACGCCAAGGACGCGCGAATCCTGATCGCCTGACCGGTCTTACCCCGTCAGTCGATCCGGCGGGGGGCAGCAAGACCGGACACCCAAAGTCCCTTTCCAGCACATCCTCCCCGCCCGTGTCCGGCATGGCCTCTGTCGGCCGTGCCATCGTGCGCCGCCGAACGCGCGGCAGGAGGAGTCATGACGATCAAGCAGGTCATCACCGAGGGCGACAAGCCGGTCAAGGTCTGGACCGAGGACCTGGACGCACGCTCGCGAGAGCAGCTGGTGAATCTCTCCAAGCTGCCCTTCATCCATCGCCATGTCGCCGCCATGCCCGACGTGCACACCGGCATCGGCGCCACCATCGGCAGCGTCATCGCCACCGACCGGGCGATCATCCCGGCCGCCGTGGGGGTCGATATCGGCTGCGGCATGGCGGCCGCGCGCACCTCGCTCGGCGCCGAGCAGCTCGACGAGCGGGCGCTGAAGAAGGTCTTCGACCAGATCAGCCGCGACGTGCCGGTGGGGCGTTCCCAGCACACGGATGCGCGCGCGCTGACCGAGGCGGCCACGCCCTTCGCCGCGCCGCTCGCCGCACTGACCGAGAAGCACCCGCAGCTGCTCAAGGCCTTCGGGCGCTTCTCCAACTGGATCAACCAAATCGGCACCCTGGGCGGCGGCAATCATTTCATCGAGGTCTGCCTCGATGAATCCGGGCGCGTCTGGGTCATGCTGCACTCGGGCAGCCGCGGCATCGGCAACGCCATCGGCCATTACTTCATCGAGCTGGCCCGGCGCGACATGGAGCGCTGGATGATCCAACTCCCCGATCGGGATCTCGCCTATCTGCCGGAGGGCTCCGAGCACTTCGACGACTACGTGGCCGCGGTCTCCTGGGCGCAGACCTACGCGCGGGAGAATCGCGAGCAGATGATGGCGCTGGTGCTGGCGGCGCTCGCCCGGCACCTGCCGGCCTTCTCGGTCACCGAGGCGGTGGTGAACTGTCATCACAACTACGTCGAGCGCGAGCACCACTTCGGGTCGAACGTCTGGGTCACCCGCAAGGGGGCGATCCGGGCGCGCGAAGGGGATCTCGGAATCATCCCGGGCAGCATGGGTGCGCGCAGCTACATCGTGCGCGGCAAGGGCAATCCCGAGAGTTTCTCCTCCTGTGCCCATGGCGCCGGGCGCCGGATGAGCCGCACCGCGGCCGAGAAACGCTTCACGCCGGCGGATCTGGCGGCTCAGACCCAAGGGGTGATCTGTCGCAAGGACAAGGGTGTGCTCGACGAGATTCCGGGTGCCTACAAGGATATCGACCAGGTCATGGCCAACCAGGCGGACCTGGTCGAGGTGGTGCATACGCTCAAACAGGTCGTCTGCGTGAAGGGGTGATGCCGACCTCTTCACCAGGCGTCGTCAGTCGTCGAAATTGCGCACACACCGAATCCTGATCCTGCTGCTGCTCGTCGGGAGCCTTTGGGTCTTGGTCTGGTCATTTGACCTCGGCATTGGTGCCGGCGCTCGCGCGCGAGGCACTGCCGCCGTTGCAGGGACGGTTGGAGCCGATCGGCATCGGACAGGGCGATATCGCCATCTCGGGCCTGCGGATCTCGCCTTGGCTGAACAGCCTCGTGCCGAGCGATCCGGAGGCGCGGCTCGATCTGAACCCACGGGATCGGATGCAGCTGCGCTCGCAGCTCGACATCGCGACACTCAAGGTGCGACTGACCCACCCGTTCAGCCTGCGCGGCGCCATTCAGGCCACCGGCTTGGAGGTTCGCCTCGATCCACAACGCCATCGCTCGGCGCTTCGTCGACGAGAATGTCCCGCTCGCCGCCCGGCCGAATCGCGTCCGAAAGGACACGGACGCCATCCGCCGCCCGGACGAGGTCGAGCGCCTCGGCGAGGATCGTCTGCTGCGCCGAGCTAAGACGAGGAAGGGTACGATGACCCACTCGCAAGCGACGGCAGCACCCAGGTCGGGCGTACCGCGTTCCCGCCCGCCCGATCCACCGGCGCCAGCCCGGTGCCGACCAGCACGGCATCGAGGCCCGCGCCCAAAGCACCCGCAATGTCGGTCGCGAGCTGATCTCCGAGCATGACCGGCCGGGACGCGCCGAGCCGCCGACAGGCCGCATCGAAGATCGCGCGGCTCGGCTTGCCCAGGCGCGTGAAGCCGATGCTCCGCTCGGGCCAGCGCTCGCGGATGACCGCTTCCAGCATCGCGGCCAGCGCCCCTGCCGTGAGGGCGAC
>NZ_LN848257.1:1402023-1430837 GCF_001499735.1 Thiocapsa sp. KS1
CCGCCCGGGGCGCACCGGATACATCAGATCGGGGTTGCAGAGCAGCAACCGCAGCGACGCCCCGGCATCGAGGCGGCGCACCAGCAGGCTCAGCGCGAGATCCAGGTGATCGGGCCAGCACAGATCCTGCTGGTCGGCGACGATGAGGGCCTCGGCGTCGACATCCTCCTCGAAGGGGACGACGATCGCGCCCGCCCGCTCGGCATAGCGGCGCGAGCCTTCCGGCCCCAGCACCAGGGCACGCACCCCGCGGAGATCCCCGGCCACGCCGGGATCGGCCAGCAGCGCGCCCGAGGTCAGGATGCGCTCGGGCGGGATCGCCAACCCCACCGCGGCGAATCCCCGGCTCAGCGTCTCGGGGAGCGCTGGCGGCGTTGGTGACCACCAGCCACGGGCAACCGTCACGCTCCAGGTCAGCGAGCAGCGCGGCCGCCCCCGGTAAGGCACGCTCCCCATCGAGCAGCACCCCGTAGGCATCGAGCAGGAAGCCATCGTAGCGACGACGCAGCGCCGCCAGGTCGGTCAGCGGTGCGTCCGGCGTCATGGGATACCTCGGGGTCAGAGCCTTTTGTAGCGGTCATGCGGCGGACTCCGCAAGTACGCCGCTACGCTGCCTTGTGCTTTGCGAGAAGCTCGTCGATTTCCGTCAGGGCGCGATCCCGAGCGCCGCCCGCAAGCTCGCCGCGTCGCCGATGAATTGCACGCTCGTGATGCTGCCCCCTTCGGACGCGATCAGGGTCGCCTTTCCGGGCTCGCGCGGCAGCATGGCGGTCTCTTCTCCTGTGCGCCCCAGCAGCATTGGATAGGGCCGCTTGCGCATTTTGGGCAGGGCGATCATCGAGGTCACCATGCCGGGCATGGCGCTGATGTCGGAGACGTATTGGATGCCGGCCGCGGAGAGCGACCCGGTCGTTTGGTCGGCCAGCGCGGTCTCGACGAGGGCGGAGACGTCGCGCTCTGCGCTGAAGATCAGCAGGCGGGTGTTCGCGTCGATGGTTTGGGTGGTGTCGTGTTGGTCCTTGAGGGTCATCACGGGCATGGGTGCGCCGGCCTCGAGCGAGGCCGCGGACACGAAGGCGGGAAACAGGATCGGGATCAGGAGCAAAGGTATCGGCATCTGGGTAAGACCTCGGTGTGAAACGGGTACGAAGACGGGTGTTGATCGGAGCCTTGCGGATCTGCACCGCCGGCTGTTGTCGTGTGCGACCGACAGCGCGGGAGCGGCGGCTTGTTGTCGGCGTTTTTCGTTGTCCTGACTGCCGAAGAGTCGATTACAAATCGACTATCCCGGGGTGCGGTCGATGCGCGTCGTGCGTGTCATGACCCGGCGCCGCCCCGGAACATGGAGACGCGATCGGCGCGCAACCAGGGTTGGCCTTGCGTGACGCGCGCTATTTTGCATCCATCCGAATGACGCGTGGATCCTCGCCCTGCCCCGGCTCGGTCATCATGCGACGGGATCGTTCCAGATAGAAGAGCGACGGGCCGTCGTCCGGGTACGCCTCGAGGATCGCTTGGAACCGGTCGGCCGCCTCGGACCAGCGTGCATCCTGATACAGGGTCAGCGCCGACTCGAAGACCTCGCACAGCTGCATCTGCGCCTCGGTGGCGGTCTCTCGTTTGGCCAAAACCTCGTAGACCGGGATAGCATCGGTCTTGCCGACGAATTGGAAGGCGCCGAGCGAGCGCATGACCAGATTCTCGAATCCCGCCACCACCTCGCCGGTGGCCAGGATCTGGGTCCCGACGTGCTTGTTGAGCCCCTCCACGCGCGAGGCGGTATTGGCCGAGTCCCCGACGATGCTGTAGACGAAGCGTCCGCCCCCGCCGGCGTGGCCCACATAGACGTAGCCCGCCTCGAGACCGATGCGCAGACGCGCACCCGGCATGTCGTGGCGCTTCCTGAAGTCTTTGATCGCCTCGCCGGCATCCAAGGCGGCCAACAGGGCCTTGCGGCGCGGGTCCGGCGACGGCTTGTCGGCGACCCAGGCGCACATGATAGCGTCCGCACGGAACTCGGTGACATGGACGCCGTGCTTTTTCAGCGGTGCGGCGAGGGTCTCGAAGTAATCGTTCAGAAATTTGGCAAGCTCGGCCGGCGGCAGCGTCTCGGCGATGGTGGAGAAGCCGGCCATGTCGGTGGCGAGACAGGTGCCGTAGACGACCTGGTTAAGCTTGCCGGGCTCCAGCCGGTTCTGGACCAGATCCCGCACGAGTTCGTCGGGCAGGTAATAGTTTATGGCCGCGCTGATACGCTGACCGAGACGGCGCTCCATCAGATACTGACCGAGCAGGCCGACGAAGAGACCGATCGGCGCCATAACCAGCAGGGGTGTGGCGATGGGCAGGATCAAGGCACGCTCGACGAACATCCAGTAGGCCGCCCCCCCGTAGCCGAAGATCAGGACCAGGGCCGCGGGTACGCCGATGTAAACGGGCAGCGCATAGGCGAGAGTGCCCAGGACCAGACCGAACACCAACAGGAGCGCTGCGGCACCGAGATGGTCGAGTTGGGTCAGTGACCGGTTGGTCAGCAGGTTGGCGAAGGTTGTTGCGGCAATCTCGACCCCGCTGAGATCGACGCCGTCCTCGCGCGTGAAGACGGTGTGAAAGCGATCCGGCTGTCCAGGATCGAACAGGTCGGAGTAGCCGACGAAGACCACCTTGCCGGAGAGGTCCAGCGCCTCGGGCGGCACGTTCGGATCCTCGATCCCCATGACCGCATGATAGGGAATGGTCGCGATGGTGCCCGGAGGACCGTAGAAATTGATGAAGCGTTGGGCGTCGCCGGCATAGAGCGCCGCAAGCACCGCAACCGGATCCGTATCGGCCGTCGCAACGGCCCCCCGCAGCTCGGGTGCCGTTTCAAAGAGCGTCCGCAGCCCGCGCATCAGCAGACGCAGCTGCGCCGGGTCCGCGAAGGCTTCATCCGGGGTCGGCAGTCCGTCCAAGGCATCCGGATCGACAGCCCGGATCCGGTCGAGGAGTGCGGCAAGGGCGTCCCGCTCATGGATCTGCAGAACCACCGCAGGCAGGGTCGGCGAGGCATCGGCGCTCTCTTTGAACACCCAGAAATGATGGACCGAAGCGCCCTCCTTGGGCAGCGGAAAGCTCGCGACGGCCGCGGCGGACTCGGCAAGCGCCGGGAACGGCGGGACGGCGTCCTCCTCCCAGACCACCCCGATGTGGCGTCCGGTCTGATCGGAGATGGGTCGCCGTTTGCCGGTGAGCAGCTCCACCAGGACGACATTGCCCGCACGCTCCAAGGCATCGATGAAGGCTTGATCGGACGGCGGGTCTTTGGCGATCCCGAAATGCACGTCGAAGGCGACGACCGACGCGCCACGGCGCACCAAGGCGTCGACCAGCTCACCGTGGACGGATCTGGGCCACTCGCGCGGCAGACTCGGCAGCCCGAGCTGCTCGCCGGAACGGCCGTCGATGGCGACGACGACCACCTCATCGGGCGGCGCGAGGGTGCCGCGTGCTTTGAATAGAAGGCTCAGTCCGACGGACTGCTCCAAGGCGACCCCGGGCGGCAACGCCTCCAAGACGACGCCCGCCATTCCGACCGCAAGGCCCACGAGAAGACCGATCAATCCTCGCCGCATGACATGATTCCAGTCCAATCAGAGGTGAGGCGCAACGCTCGGAACACCGATCATCGCACCGGTGTCCAGCCTGACGGCCGGCGCACCGCAACCGGCCGGTCTCGCCGATCTCGGGCCTCTCCGGCCCGGGGTCGGTACGGCCACCTGTCAGCCGTCGGTTGTCTGCACGGCCCGCGCATACGCTTTGCTGCAACCCGCGGTGCAGTCGTCGGAGGATGACGCCGAGAGCCGCGCGGCATCCTGCGGCCTGCCTTGATCAGTCAAGAACCGCGCCAATGTCGCGGCGGCACGTCGCTCCAGCGCCCTCGCCTGCTGCTCGCGCGCAAGCATCAGGGCTCGACATAACCCGGCCTCCACCGCATCGGTCGCCCCTTCGCCAAGTTGCCATCTCAACTCGGCCTGAAGCCGGTGGAGCTCGGCCTCGTACCAACGCTCCCCCGTGCGCTCGACCGTCGCCAACGCCTCGGCCACCGAGCCGAGCGCCTCCGACACGTATCCCGCTTTGGCATACGCCTCGGCCAGCCGGGCAAGATAATAGGGCCTGATCAACATCGCTCCGGTCGCGCCCCACTCCTCGAGGCCCAGGCGAATCGAGACAATGCCGGCAGACGGCTTCCCCTGCTCGGCCAACGCCCATCCGCGCAGGATACGCCCGCCGGCCAGCCACACGGCGATCTGCTCCTGCTCGCAGTGCTCGATGAGGCCCTGAGCCTCCCGCCGGACGCCGGCCGGGTCCCCGGCCGATTGCGCGAGAAGCATTCGGGTCCAGAGGATCTGCGCAACCCCGAAGGGCTGGGCCAACGCCCGAGCCAACGCGAGACCCGTCTCGATCCGGCTCGATGCCTGCTCCGGGGATCCGATGAGCCAGTACAATAAGGCGGCATACATCTCGCGCACTACGAACGGATCTTCTCCGTACTGGGCGGCCAGATGCCGACGCGTCTGGATGTTGAGTGTGCTCGGCTCGGCATCGACCTGGATCCGTGCGCGGGCCAGCTCGCCCGTGAAGAGGTCGGTCTGGCCGACCGCGTTGCGCGCCGGCAGGAGGCACTCCGATGTCTGCGCCCCCTCGATCACCGCAGTCAACTCCCGCGCCAAACTCCGTGCCTGCCGAAGGTCGGCCCGGGTCACGAAGTAGTTCCACAACCCGCAGAGCACCGGCAACAGGGTCGGCGTCTTCGGAAACTGTCGGCACAGGGCATGCGCGCGTCCGTAGGCATAGGCGACGGCCGGCGCACCGAACCCGTCGGTCGCGATCGCGGCGACCCCGAGCGCGATCTGCAGCTTCAGCTCCTCGCGTCCGCGCTCGGTATCCTGCGGCCAACGTGCGAGCAGTGCGAGGCCCCGACGAAGATGGGCCTGAGCCGCCGCGGCGGCGAACCGCGTCAGCGCGGTCTCCCCGGCCAGACGGTGGTAACGGGCCGCTCGGCGATCGTCATGTCCCCGTTCGAAATGCTCGGCCAGCTCCACGGCGAGCGCCGCCCCTTCGGTTCCGTATCCGGCCTCCAGACGCCCCCCGATCGCGCGGTGCAGGCGAACGCGCCGGCTGCTGCCGATACGCCAGTAGAGCACCTCCCGGTAGAGTGCATGGCGAAATGCGTAGGTCTCGGTCAGGGTACCGTCGGGCCACTCGATCGGGCCCTGCAACGCAACGAGCTGCTCGCGTCGCGCAAGTCCCTCGCACACCGCCTCGACCGCGGCCTCCGACAGGTCGAGCGCCGCCGCGACCGCCGCGACCGCGAACACCGGCCCCGCAACGCCGGCGGCCTCCAGCACCTGCTGCTCGATCGGGTCGAGGCGCTCGATCTGCACCTCGATGAACTGCTGAAGGTCGGTCGGCAGGGTCGCCGCCGCCCTGTCCAGCGCATCGCCTTTATCGGCGACCGCCAGCTCCGGATGTTCCGCTAAATACTCGGTCAGCTTGACCATGAAGAGCGGCTGCCCGGCGGTGCGACGGTACACCAAGGTCGCCAGGGATCCGGCGGTCTCGGGCGGCAGCCGACCGGCGACGTAGGTCCGTACCGTCGTCTCGTCAAGTCCGCGCAGGGCGAGCTCTTGGCTCTGGCCGTGCCACCGCAGCTCGTCTTTGAGCGTTTTGAGCGGATGGCCTGCCCTGAGCAGATCGGACGGCCGATAGGTCCCGATCACCAGGATGCGCGCCGTCTCGGGCCGGCGCGCCAGTACCGCGAGGGCCTCGACGGTGGCCTGATCGCACCACTGCAGATCCTCCAGGAAGAGCAGCAGCGGCCGAGTGGCGGCGATTGCCTCGAGGGCGTCGGCAAGCTCCCGCTGATAGTGGTGCGCACTGACCGGGGCCTGACGGTTCTGCATGGCCTCGCGCTCGGACGGCGTCAGCACGCCCGACAACTGCGCGAGCCAGCCCGGCGCCTGTTGGCGCAGATGGGCGATGACCGTCTCGCCCCGCGGCCCCCGGCACAGGCGATTCAATGCCTCGAGCACGGCTAAATAGGGCTCGCCGGCCCCGCTGTGCTCGACACACTGACCACGTCCGAGCCAGATCTCTGTCGAGGCGATGGCAGGGGAGATCGAAGGCTTGTCCAACGACCGGATCCAGGCATCCACCAGGGTGCTTTTGCCGATACCCGCCTCGCCGGTCACGAACAGGATGCGGCGCCGGCCGCGGCAAACATCGTCGTAGCAGTCCCGGAGCCGAGCAAGCTCGGCCTCGCGCCCCGGAAGGACCGGAACGGGGACTGCGGGGATCGTCGCCTCGCCGGAGGCCGCCACGCTCACCGGCGCGATGAAACGATAGCCGCGCCGGTGCAAGGTCCGGATATAGAGCGGCGCCTTGGGATCGTCCCCCAAGGCCCGTCGAAGCTCGCCGATGGAGACCGCCAGTATTCCCACGCCGACGACCGTCTTCGGCCAAACCTCGGCCAGGAGTCTATCGTGCCCCACGACCTCGTCCGGATGCGTTGCCAGATACCAAAGTACCTCGAGCGTCTTGGCACGCAGCGGAATCTCGGCCTGGTGCCGCCATAAGGGTCCACGGGGTCCGGCCAGACGATAGGGCCCGAAGCAGACTGCGGGCGGCGGTGTCATCGTGTTGTGCTCCAGAGACGGCCGTCAGACCATTCCGTGTACACAAAGGCCCGCCGAGGATGTCGAAGGGGCCTGGCTCGGCTCCCGTACACCTGGTTCGGCGAGCGGCGCACCATGATGGGGCGGCGCGCAACCAGGTGCATTTCAGAGGGATGCCGAGCGTTTCATATCAGGAATCACATGGAAATTAAACCGAAATTTAAGAGATCTTTAAGGACTCCCGAGGCGTGCGACGGGTAGCCTAAGTCCAACAGCCAGGCTAGGAAAAAAGCGAGGACAACAAGAGCCCATGCACGACGACTTCCCTGCCCCTTCCATTGCCGTCACGATGGCCGCCCCTCGATTCGAGACCCACGCCTGAAGCTTGCACGAGGTCCGAATGAACACGAAGCTTTCGCTCGGTCTCTTGGCTCTCTGTTCGGCGGCGCTGTGGAATCACGCGCGCGCCGACGCGGCTTGCGACTCGGAGGCCGGCCGGCTGGTCTCGGTGCAGGGTGCCGTGGAGGTGCAATCCGCCGCCGGCGGCGAATGGCATGGGGCATCGCTTGAGGACCGGCTCTGCCAAGGCGATACCATCCGGGTCGGGATGCGCAGCCGGGCCGCGGTCGCACTCGTCAACGACGCCGTCCTGCGGATCGACGAAAACACCACCATGCGGCTCTTGGACGTCACCGGCGCGGACTCGGAGCAG
This sequence comes from Thiocapsa sp. KS1, assembly GCF_001499735.1. Classification (GTDB taxonomy): domain Bacteria; phylum Pseudomonadota; class Gammaproteobacteria; order Chromatiales; family Chromatiaceae; genus Thiocapsa. The sequence goes on from NZ_LN848257.1 coordinate 1,409,389, forward strand.
TCCTGGCTCGACCTTGTCGAGGGCGCCATCATGTCCTTCAGCCGCAAGCCGAAGCTGCTCAAGGTCAGCACGCCCTACCTCAACGGGTCGATCGAAGGGACCGAATTCCTGGCTCGGGTTCAAGACAATCGATCTCAGATCACCGTCTTCGAGGGGACCGTCGTCACCTCCAACGCCGGGGGCTCGCTCTCTGTCTCGGGTGGCGAGACGGCGATCGCCGCGCAAGGCGAGGCACCGCAACCGCGCATCCTCGTGCGGCCGCGCGATGCGGTTCAGTGGTCGCTCTACTATCCGCCGATTCTTGCGCTCGTGGGACGCCGGGGCGCCGCGGACAACCCATCGCTGCGAGAGGCGGCCGACCTGCTCGTGGTGGGACGGGTCGAAGAGGCGCGGGCCATCGTGGATCAGGCGATCGCGAACGACTCGGATGCCGGCCTCGCATTTGCGCTGAGGGCAGTCATCGAGGTCGCGCAAAACGATCGGACCTCGGCACTCTCCGACGCCGAGCAGGCCGTGAGCTTGACCGATGCAGCGGCCGCGCAGATCGCCCTGTCCTACGCCCTGCAGGCGAACCTACGGCTCGAAGCCGCACGCGATGCTTTACTTCGGGCAGTCGCGCAGCACCCGAACGACGCCCTGGCGTGGGCGCGCCTGGGCGAGCTCCACCTGATGCTGGGTGAGCGGCGCGCGGCGAGAGAGGCCGCTCGGCGCGCCGTCGCTCTGCAACCCGGACTGAGCCGCACGCAGGTCGTCCTGGGTTTCGCGGCGCTCACCGAGATCCGTATCGCCGAGGCCCGGGCCGCCTTCGAGCAGGCCATCGTCCTGGACTCCGCCGATCCGCTGCCTCGCCTGGGTCTTGGCTTGGCCGAGATCCGCCGGGGCGCCCTCGACGACGGCGGGCGCGAGATCGAGACCGCGGTGGCGCTGGACTCGAACAACAGCCTGCTGCGATCCTATCTGGGCAAGACCTATTTCGAGGAGAAGCGCCCACCCCTGGATGCACAGCAATTCGCGATCGCCAAGGAGCTCGACCCTCTCGATCCGACACCCTATCTCTACGACGCCATTCGTCTGCAGACCGAAAACCAGCCGGTGCGGGCCTTGGAGCAGATCGAGCGCTCGATCGAGCTCAACGACAACCGGGCGATCTATCGCGGGCGCCTGCTCCTCGACCAGGATCGAGCGGCCAGGGGCACGAGTCAGGCTCGCATCTACAACGACTTGGGATTTACCCAACTGGGCATCAACCAGGCGGCAACGTCCCTCGCCATCGATCCCTCGAATGCGTCGGCCCATCGCTTTCTGTCCGACATCTACCGCGCAAGCCCGAGGGCCGAGGTCTCGCGGGTCAGCGATCTGCTCCAGGCGCAGCTCCTGCAAGACATCAATATCAACCCGATTCAGCCCAGCATCGCCGCGACCAACCTGAACATCGTCGCGCGCGGCGGCCCGGCGGCAGCCGGATTCAACGAGTTCACGCCGCTTTTCGAGCGAAACCAGATTCAACCGAACTTCAGCGCGCTTGCCGGCAGCAATCAGACGTCCTCGTTCGAAGGCGTTCTGTCCGGCATTTACGACCGTGTCTCCTTCAGCGCCGGCGGATTTCAATACGATACCGACGGCTTCCGGGAGAACGGAGATCTCTCGCACCAAGTCGCAACCCTCTACGGCCAAGCCGCGCTTTCCGATGTCTTGAACGTGCAAGCCGAGTACGGCGCACGCCACTCCGAGTGGGGCGACATCGCGATGAAGTTCGATCCGGCGGATGTCGATCCAACCTACCGACGCAGCCTGGATGCGGATCTCTGGAGAATCGGTGCCCGTCTGACACCCGCCCCGAGCTCCAATATCCTCTTCTCCGTGATCTCCGCGGATCGCACGATCGATGGCACGGAAAAGGACGAGCTGTTCTTCATCCCCGAGCTGGGGAGCTTCGATCTGCGCACCGACGTGGAATCGGAAGATGTAACGGACCAGTACGACATCCAATATCTCTTTCAGGGCGATGACTTCAACCTGACCTTCGGCGGTACCTATGCGGATCTAAACCGTCGGGATACGCTGGCGCTCGTCGTCGAAACGCCTTTCGGAGAAGATCCGCCGATCGAGCTCGAGACCGAATTCACCGTCCGCGACAAGCGCGCATACGCCTACGGCAATATTCACCTTCTCGAAAGCTTGATCTGGACCCTCGGACTCAGCTATCAAGACTATACGGAAGGCGAGGTGTTTGAGTTCGACGAGACCAGCCCGAAGCTCGGCGTTCAGTGGCAGGCAACCGAAGCGCTCGTGCTGAGGGGAGCCTACTTTCAGGGAGTGAAACCGGTGCTCTCGAGCAATCGAACGCTCGAGCCTACGCAGATCGCCGGCTTCAATCAGTATTTCGACGACGCCAACGGAACCAAATTCGACCGCTACGGCATCGGAGCCGATTTGAAGGTGAGCCGGAGCCTCTTCTTCGGAGCGGAAGTAACCCGGCGCGACTTGGAATCGCCGGTGATCAGCGAGGTGATCGGAGAAGGTCTATTCGAGGATCGAGAAGAATGGATGAATCGCGTTTACGCCTATTGGACCCCGTCCGATCGATGGGCGCTCAGCGCCGAGCTCTCCTACGATACGTTTGATAATCAGACGGAATCCGTCCTGGCATTCGGCGTTCCGGAGACCGTCACGACACTGAGCATTCCCCTGAGTGCACGCTACTTTCATCCGAACGGCTTTTTCGCGAGTGTCGGTGTGACCTATGTGGATCAGGAGGTCACCGGCGAGGAGGTCTATGCGTACGAGACCGGCAACAGCGACTTCGCCGTCGTGGATTTAGGCGTCGGGTACCGCCTCCCGAAGCGTTGGGGCATCTTGAGTCTGTCCGTTCAGAATGTACTCGACGAGCAATTCGACTATCTGGACAACAGCTATCGCAGCTTCCAGGACGAGCCGACGATCGGCCCCTACACCCCGGACAGGGCCATCACGGCGCAGCTCACACTGAATTTCTAATCGGAGAATAAGCATGACGACGCAGCAGCACGCAGCCCTTCTGGGGGTCTTCGCCCTCTTGGGGGCATCCGGAACGGCTTGGGGCCAGGTCTGTATCGACAGCCTGGAAGGAACAGGTGCGACAACGGTTCTCAACGCCAGCGGTCAAGGCAACTTTTCTTGCTCGAATATGTCTCCGGGGCCGGACGGAGCGCCGATGCAGAACATCAGCGGTTCGGTCTCATTGATCGTCAAGAACAACTCAGGTACGCCCGTGGCAAACGGCACACAGGTCGACATCCAGGTGTCGAGCGGGTTGCCCGGACACGAAATCGACGCGGTCTACATCCGCACCCAAGGCAACGGTGCTCGGTGCCTCTATAGCTTCTCGGACTATTCGGAATCCGCGACGGGCCTGCGCAGCGGCGGCGGTCAATTCAGCGCATCGGACGTCATCGTATGTGCCGACGGCAGCGGGACGACCCCGCCGGTCGAGCCGGAGGTGGTGGAGCCGATCTCCACTGCTGCCGATGCCTGTGAAGGCGAGGTTTTCGCAGCCGGAGACGCGGTAAACGGCCTGGCGGTTGTCTCCGGCGTGAGTTTGGACGGCAAGACCGTTGCGGTGTGCAGCGCGCCCGGATCGGAACAGTTTCAGTGCGTCAACCGATGCGAGAATTTCACACCCAGAGGGGATACGGAAGCCTGCGCTCTGGCGAGTGCGGGCTTAGGGAACGGCCAGAAGGATCTGGAGGCGTGTCGACCCTGCGACCTTTCGATTCCGGAGTCGCCCCCCGCGACCGATCAGGATGGCAACCCGTTGTTTTACTGCTGGGAATACGCAAGCAGCGTGGTGAGAAATCCTCCGTTGAGCTCGGTGACTTACCCGAATGCACCAGGCACCGTCAACATCCCCGGGACCGAGATACCCGGACCCCCGATACCTCGGACGCCGGGGACCATGCTGCCGCACCCGAGCATCGGCGGCACCTCCTTCGAGGTCCAGTCGTACAACCCCTGTACCACGACAACGACCTGGCTGAACGGCAGGCAGTACACCTATACCACCTGTCGGTAGTGGCGAGGTCCGACCGCGCATGCTCACCATGTCGACAGGGGCTCCGACGGCGCCCCTGTCGCCTGTGGCCGAGCGCCCTGCGTCGCGTCGGCGGACGCGACGCGTCAGTCGTATCAGGATCGATGCATGCAGCTCTTCTGGGAAATGCTGGATGGCGACATCCTGAAGATCACCCTGGATGGCCGTCTTGACGTGGACGGGACGAACGCGGTGGATGTGCAGCTCACGACGTTGGCGGCGACCAAACGGACAGCGATTCTCCTGGACTTGCACAGGGTCGACTTCCTCGCCTCGATCGGAATACGGACACTCTTGATCTGTGCCAAGACGGCGGCCCGGCGCGGCGGCACACTGGTTTTGGTGAGACCCCGGCCAATGGTTCGAGCGGTGCTGGACCGCTCGGGTGTCTCGTCTCTGATTCCGGTCTATGCCGATACGGAGACTGCACTCCGGGCCATCGCCCGCGCCGGAGGTGAGCGACGAGGAGCTGAACAAGACACCGGTGATCGTAAATCGTCTCGCCGAGATTGAGCCGCGTCGCGCATTGGCCGGGAGAACGCTCGACCGCCCCGGGGTTGGCGGACCGGATCGCCTTGCGGTCGACCGGCATCAGCCGCCGAATCCCGATGTCCGAAGCGCAGGCACATCGGTACCGCCCTCGCCTCCCGAGACCTCCCATTCATCGATCAAGCCCAGAAGCCTACGGAGATTTTCGCGTGCCGAGCACTCGTAGCGGGCGTAAAAGAAATCGGTCACGAAGATCCTCGGGCGGCGCAACATCGATTCGAGAAATGCACGTTTGGACCGACAATACTCTTGGTCCGAGCCTCCGAACTCGGCGCGCAGGTATCCGGTGTCGCGCAGGTAACATTCCCAAGGACAACCGAGACTGGAAAGGTCGATGTCGCACAGGATCCGATGGTCGGGGTCGATCGGTTCCTGCCGATGCGTGGTGACCAGGATCAGATCCACGACCTCCCCGACAAAAGACGCCGGCATGCCGGAGCCGGCGAGATCACGAAAGAGCTCCGCACTGAGGGACTCGTTGTCGGAGCGTCCGGGCTCGTTGATGATATCGTGGAACCAAATGGCCATCTCCACCTGATCGGGCCGAACGATCCGCTCGAAAGCCAGATCGAATTCGGACAGGCAATGCGCGAGGTGGCGCTTGTCGTGATAATGCCGATGCGACTCGGCGTAACGGCCTTCAAGGCTGCTCCAGGCAGCGCACGCATCGAATGAAGAGCTCGGGAGCGCGCAACGACGCCAAAGCCGCGTGAAACGGTCGTGCAGCTGCTCGTCCGTCCAAGTGCCCGCCTCGGATGCTTGCCGGACACCATCGGCCGTAGCGGTCATCGTTGTTTGGCTCAGAAACCCCGCCGTCGACATATCCACATCCATTGTTCTGCAGAGTGAATGCCGTGAAATAGCTTTTTATTCCTGCAAAGGTCGTACCTTGATGCACCGAGGACCACGTGGGACCGCCGTCATCGCGGTTACACATGCCCCGGAGCCATCGCCGGCGTCGTGATGAAGCCAAGAGAGCCCGAGCCCGACTCGGCGTCTCGATAACGAGTCGTTCCTCGGCGGTGCATCCTCGATCTCTGCCGCACCAAACCGACACATCAGTGACTGCAATACCGGACCCTCCAAGCCAACTGTCGATCCGCCGGAACAACGCAGAGAACAGCGGAAGAAACCTGGCAGGATATGCGATGGTCTCTCACCGTTGAATTCAATGGTGGAGATCATTCCCTGTTCGGGAAAATCAAGGCGCGCCGACTCGGGCAGCTCGCTGTCCCGTCGCGACCGCCCGGACATGCGCACGGCTTTTGCTTAAGGGGTACGGATTTACTCGGGTCGGGCGATCGATCTCGACTCGATGAAGGTCGAACGGGATCGCCCTTCGGAGCCCAAAGCAAACGCCGGTGTCTCCAGGGACCGGATCTCGATCGGACACACGGTTTCCGAACCTCTCTCAGGAGTCTCAATGGATAAGCGGGCCTTCCAGTTCTCTCCGGTCCAGCGTTACCTCGACCGCATCCATGAAGAGTTGCTCGACCGCAACGACGGTGCCGTCGCCGATTACATCCCGGAGCTGACACGCGCCGACCCATCCTGGCTGGGAATCGCGATGGTCACGGTCGACGGGCATGTCTACCAGGTCGGCGACTCGCGTCAGAGCTTTACCATTCAATCGATTTCAAAGGCGATCACCTACGGTTTGGCGCTGGAAGATCGCGGGCTCGACCAGGTGCTGAGCAAGGTCGGTGTGGAGCCCTCGGGCGAGGCGTTCAACTCCATCAGCCTGGAGCCCGGCACCGGGCGCCCCATGAATCCCATGATCAACGCGGGTGCCATCGCGACCACCGGCCTGATCGAGGGCAAACCCGATACCATGCCGATGCAGCGGATTCTCGAAACCTTCGGGCGCTACACCGGCCGCCCCATGGAGATCGACGAGACGGTGTATCGCTCCGAAAGCGACACCGGCCACCGCAATCGGGCGATCGCGCACCTCTTGTACGGCCACGGGATCCTCGATCGCGCGCCCGAGGAGGTGGTCGATCTGTATTTCCGGCAGTGCTCCATCCTGGTGACGGCTCGGGATCTGGCGATGATGGGCGCTTGCCTGGCCAACAACGGGGTGAATCCGGTCACCGGGGTCGTCGCGCTGCAGTCGCGCTATGTCGAGAAGGTGCTGAGCGTCATGAGCACCTGCGGCATGTACGATTTTTCGGGCGGTTGGATCTACAACGTGGGCATGCCGGCGAAGAGCGGCGTGGGCGGCGGGATCATGGCCGTGTTGCCCGGACAGTTCGGTCTCGGGGTCTTCTCGCCGCGTCTGGACGCCAAGGGCAACAGTGTGCGCGGCATCGAGGCCTGTAAGCGGCTGTCCAAGGATTTCAGTCTGCACCTCTTCCATGTCGCACGCTCGACCTCGGCCACCGTCATGCGTCAGGTCTACGACTGCTCCAAGCGCACCTCGCGCCGCCGTCGCAGCGCGGCCGAGCTTGCGGTGCTGGCAGCGCAAGGGCATCGCATCCGCGTCTACGAGCTGCAGGGAGAGCTGTTGTTCGGCAGTGCCGAATCGGTCGGCGTGGAAATCCTCTCCGAGCTCTCCGTGTCCGATTACCTGGTCATCGATCTCAAACGCGTCATCGGGACCGACCGCGCATCCATCCTTGTCTTGAGCGAGCTCGCAAGTCGGATCGCAACCGAGGGCAAGCATCTCTTCTTCACGGACTGCAAGAACCTCTATCGCTTTCGCAAGCATCTGCTCGGTGAATCGGTCGGCCCACAGGGACCCGGGCAGGAACCAGGCCCGCTGCATTTCGAGGATGCCGATCACGCAGTGGAGTGGTGCGAGAATCAACTGATCGCGGAGGCCGAGACGACCGGGAGCGAGAATGCGATCGGGGCCTCGGTTCAGGATCTCGGCGCGCAGTATCTGTGCTCGGGCATGACGCGCGCCGAGCTCGAGGAGCTTCGAGCCTCGGGCGAGGAGCGCACGTTCCCGGCCGGCAGCCGCATCTTCAGGGCCGGGGATGCGGCCGAGTCCATGTTCTTCATCTTCGGCGGCGAGGTGGAGGTCTGGATCGACTCGGGCTCGGGCCACCACCTGAGACTCTCGACGCTGGGCCCCGGCATGGTCTTCGGCGAGGTCGCCTTCATGAACCAGAAACGCCGAACCGCCAACGTGTCGGCCGCGACCGAGACCCAGTGCCTGGAGCTGCGCTTCGAGTCCATCCGGGAGGCGCTGCGGATCAAGATGCTCATGAATATGGCCAGTCACTTCGCGAGCAAGATCGAGCGCGACACCCTATTGATCCAGCAGCTCGGCTGACGAGGATGGGGGCGGGGACGGCCTCGTCCGGACCAGCCAACCTAAAGTCCGGCAGTCGAGCGGCCGAGGCGGGTTCCCCAGACCGCATAGACCGGATCGGACTCGGCCAGGCGGTCGGCGTATTTGTCGTCCTGCGGGCGCGGGAGCCCGCGGAGACTCCAGGTCTCGAGACCGCCGAAGCAGCCGGATTCGCGCAGATAATCGAGCACCAAGGCCGGACGCTCGAATTCGTGCAGATCCTGCCAGATGCGGATCACCTTCGGGGGGAACCAGCGGTTGGAAAAGGTCAGGACGACACGTCCGCCGGGCTCGAGCACGCGCGCGATCTCCCGGAAGACCTCGAAGGGTCGGACCAGATACTCGACGGAGACCGTGCAAAGGATCGCCGAGAGGCTCGCATCCGCGAAGGGTAGACGCGGATCCTGATTCAGGTCGTGGACGAGGCGCTCGGTCAAGATCGGATTCGCCTCCAGCTCGGCCGGGTTCATTCCCAGACCGATCACGGCGGCCGGCGCCAGGGCCGACGGCAGGTGCGAGTGCCAACTGCTCATGAGGTCCAGGATGCGGGCGCCGGGGCGGATCAGCCGACCGTAAAGGGCGCCGATCTCGGCGATGGCCGTGCGATCCAGATGGTCGACCAGGCGCGGCGTCGCGTAAAACTCGCCGTCCGGGCGCAGATCAAGACGCGCGAAGGGGTCGTCGGACCAGAAGTCGGTCGGCTGATCCTTCCGGCGCGCCTGCATGCCGGGGCCATCGGCGGTGATCAGCTCGGCCACCTCGGTGCAACGGCCGCCGCGCTGATCGCCCCGCGCTCGAATCGCCTCGATCCGAACCTCGACATCGAGGCGGCGTCCGGCAAGCGGGTGATTGAGATCCACGGCGAGCCGATCCGCGTGGACATCGACCACCCGGACGGGGCCGCGGTGGCTGCCCGCGGTGTCCTCGACGCCCTTGAGGATGCCGCGTGGATAGAAGCGCCCCGCACGCGGCTCGACCGAGCCCCCGGAGGCAAGGCGCCGCTGGAACTGCTCGGGACGCAGGGTGCGCAGCAGATCCTCTCTTGCCGACGGCACCAAGGTCCCGGGCTCGAATCGATGGACCGCCCGGTGACCGACCGGGCGATCCATGATCTCGGCCTCCAGCTCGGACGGCAGAAGATCGCGCCAGAGATCGAGCCGGCTCGCAACCCGCGTGTCCGTATGGATCGCGTCGTCGCTCCGCCAGTGCAGATCGAAACGAATGCGGGCCAGTGTCTGCCGGCTCGTGCGTTCCAACGGATCCCGTGTCGGCGTACCAGTCATCGCATCGGCCTTGTCTGAGAGGAGGTGGAGGCTGCGCCGAGCGGCGCGCAGCTAGACCCGCAGAGATTGTGTCGAGCCGGGCGAGGCACAACGGGCCGACGTGGATCAGGGCGTTCGCGCCGCCGCCCAGACCTGAATCCGCCGAACCCCGGCCTTGCGCAACACCCGGCTCAGCTCCGCGACAGTGCTCCCGGTGGTCACCACGTCGTCGAGGATGGCCACATGATCCCAAGGCACGGGACCCCGGACCCGAAAAGCGCCTCGGATGTTGCGATGGCGTGCGCGCTCGTCCAAGCCGGCCTGCGGCGGGGTCGGCGCAATGCGCACGCAAGCGCCATGGTCGATCGGCAGCGCCAGCTCACGGCCGACGACGCGAGCGATCTCCAGCGCCTGATTGTAGCCACGGGTGCGCAGCCGGGACGCATGCAGGGGGACCGGCAGCAGCACCTGCGGGCACGGTGGGTCGACCTCCCGTACCCGATCGGCGAGACACTGGCCGAGCAGTCGCACCAGGTTGAGCCGACCTCGAAACTTCGCGCCGCCGATGAGCGTCGGGATCGCCGCCTCGTAGCGAAAGGCCGCGAGGCTGGTCTCGAAGGGCGGCGGGTGCCGCTGACAGGCGGCACACCGGGTTCCGGCGGGCATCGGGCTGTCGAAGGGCACGGCGCACTGGAGACAGGCGTCGCGGTTGTGCGGCAGCTCGGCCGCGCAGCCCGGGCAGAGGTCGCGCCCTCCCCCGGTCGTGAGGCCGGGCGCTCCGCATAGGGCGCAGGTCGGCGCAAACAACCCGGACACGAGTCCGGAGATCCAGGACCACTTGTCAACCGGATCAACGAACATTGGTTGACAACCGACCCAAGCTCACTAGCATATGTGGCTTTTCCGCACCCGCCAGTCGACCCATCACGCCCATGTCACTCCAGCCTTCCCCGCTCCACATCTCCATCCTGCGCCACGATTGGTCGGTCGAGGAGATTCAAGCCATCCTCGACCTACCCTTCACCGATCTCATGTTCCGCGCCCAGACCGCGCATCGTCTCTGCTTCGACCCCAACCGCATCCAGGTCAGCACCCTCTTGAGCATCAAGACCGGCGCCTGTCCGGAGGACTGCGGCTATTGCGCCCAGAGCGCACGCCACGAAACCGGTCTGGAGCGCGAGTCCCTGATGCCGATCGACGAGGTTCTGAACGCCGCGCGGACCGCACGCGAGCAGGGCGCCACCCGATTCTGCATGGGCGCGGCCTGGCGCAATCCGACCGACAAAAACCTGGAGCAAGTCATCGCCATGGTCGAGGGCGTGCATGCGCTCGGTCTGGAGACCTGCGTCACCTTGGGGATGCTGACCGCCGCTCAGGCACGCCGTCTCAAGGACGCCGGACTCGACTACTACAATCACAACCTCGACACCTCGCCGGAATTCTACGGCCAGGTGATCACGACACGCACCTTTCAGGATCGCCTCGATACGCTTGAGCACATCCGCGACGTTGGTCTGAAGACCTGCAGCGGGGGCATCCTCGGCATGGGCGAGTCGCGCCGCGACCGCGCTTCCATGCTGTGCCAGCTCGCCAACCTGCCGGCCCATCCGGAGTCGGTCCCCATCAATCTCCTGGTGCGCGTCGAGGGTACGCCGCTGCACGAGAGCAAGGCGCTGGATCCGTTCGAGCTCGTCCGCGTGATCGCCACGGCGCGGATCATGATGCCGGCATCCTACGTGCGCCTGTCGGCGGGCCGCAGCGAGATGAGCGACGAGCTCCAGGCACTCTGCTACCTGGCCGGCGCCAACTCCATCTTCTACGGAGAGCGCCTGCTGACCACGCCGAACGCCGAGGCCGACCGGGATCGCGCCCTGTTCGCACGCTTGGGTCTACACTTCGAGGAGATGGACCCCGAGCGCACCGAGCCCGGCGCCTGTCACAAGGCCAAACAGTTCCTGGATGCGATCCTCGAGCACTGATTGACGCACCGCTCGTTCGTGTCGTCTCGCCATCCCGCAACCGGAGGAACCGATGCACGCAAAGATCACGGGCGCCTTGGCCCTGGCGGCCGCCCTCGCCCTGACGCTCGACACGACCGCCGCGGACGAGGTGACGGATCAGATGGACGCGGCAAAGGCGTCTTACGAGGCCGGCGAGCTCAGAGCCGCGGCGGAGACCTTGAGCTCCGCCGTCGAGACGATTCGCGCGCAGATCACAGCCGGCCTTCTCACGCTGTTTCCACCTCCCTTCGACGGCTGGACCGCGGACGAGGCGCAGTCCCAGTCGGGCGGCCTTGCGTCCATGCTGACCGGCACCCAGTTGAGCCGGCGTTATGTGCGCGAAGACGGCGCCGAGGTGAACCTCACCCTCATGGCGGACTCGCCGATGATGCCGATGCTGACCATGGCCATCTCGATGCCGTTCATGATGCAGGCCAACGAGAATCTCGAGACCTACTCGCTCAAGGGCGAGCGGGGCATGCTGGAGCACACACCGGGCAGCCAGACCTACAAGGTCACCCTCATGGTCGGGAACCGGCTCCTGGTGCAGGGCGAGGGCTCCGGCCTCGCGGACCCGGGGCCGGTGGAGCAGTATCTCCAAGCCTTGGATCTGGTGGCCATTCAGAACGCCTTGGCCGACTGAACCGCGTCAGGAGCAACGTGTAGCGTTGCCGTGTGACGCTGAACTCGACTCGACCCATGATCTCGACGAGACACGGTCGAGGAGATTTAGGTGATTTTCGGGGAAGGAACGACCGGCCTGTAGGTGCGAATTTATTCGCACAGTCCAGGCGGCAGGGTCGCCGAGCGCCTCGCAGAGTGACGCGGTTTCACGTCAGGCCCGCTCGATCGGGAAGGCCAAAACCTGATCGATGTGCGTGGCTCCCACCGCAATCATCAATAAACGGTCGAGCCCCAGCGCGACGCCGCTCGACGCCGGCATACCGGCCTCCAGCGCGGCCAGGAGCAGCCCGTCCGGGGGGATCTCGGCCAAGCCGAGCCGACGACGCTCGGCACAGTCATGCGCGAAGCGCGCACCTTGCTCCGCGGCATCGGTAAGCTCGTGAAAACCGTTCGCTAGCTCGACACCCTCGATATAGAGCTCGAAACGCTCGGCGACCGCCTGGTCATCGGGCGACGTGCCGGCGGGGCGAATCCGCGCCAGTGCGGCCTGACTCGGCGGATAGTCGCAGAGAAAGCTCATTGCGGAGCGCCCGAGGCGCGGCTCAAGACACTGGGTCAACAGGAGATCGAGCCAGGCGTCCCGCTCCAGATCCAGCCGATCGGCGTCGTGGATACCGGCGGTGATCGCGGCCTCGCGCAAGGTCTGCACGGGCGCCGTGAAGGGATCCAGATCCAAGACCTCGCGAAACAGGTCGCGGTAGCGGACGCGCTCCATCGGCAGCGTCGGGCGTTGCAGTGCGGCGCGGACCAGATCGGCCACCTCATCCATCAGCCGTCCGTCGTCCCAGCCCGGTCGGTACCATTCCAGCAAGGTAAATTCGGGGTGATGGCGTCGTCCGCGCTCGCCGCCGCGAAAGACCTTGCAGATCTGGTAGATGGGTCCGCTCCCCGAGGCAAGAAGGCGTTTCATCGGAAACTCGGGCGAGGTCTGAAGATAGAGACGACGATCGGGAGGCGCGCCGGCCTCGACCGGGGTCGCCGCCACATCGAGACTGGCCAGTGCCGGGTCCGTCGCACCGGCGTGCGAGAGGATCGGCGTCTCGACCTCCATCACGCCGGCGGCGGCAAAAAAGGCGCGAATCCGGGCCAGCATCTCGGCGCGGGCGCTTAGGACGGGGGGCGCGGCGCAGGCCGACCAGTCATCGCGAGCAGGCATCGGAATGAAGACGTCGACGGCAGGGGCGAGCGGACGGCGCCGGTCGGGCCGGCATCGCTCGACCGCAGGTCGTCGTCAGGCCTCTTTGGCGCGCGAGACATACTCGCCGGTGCGGGTATCGACCTTCACGAGCTCGCCGGACTGCACGAACAAGGGCACACGGACCACCGCACCCGTCTCCAGGATCGCCGGCTTGCCGCCGCCGCCCGAGGTGTCGCCCTTGAGCCCGGGATCGGTCTCGGTGATCGCCAGGACGACGAAGTTGGGCGCGTCCACGCTCAGCGGAACCCCGTTCCAGAGCGTCACCCGGCAGATGTCTTCTTCCTTGATCCATTTGGCGGCGTCGCCCACGGCGTTGGCGTCGGCCGTCATCTGCTCGAAGCTGGCCGGGTCCATGAAATGCCATTCTTCGCCGTCGTTGTAGAGATACTGCATGTCGGTATCATGCACATCGGCCGCTTCCACCGTGTCGCCCGACTTGAAGGTCTTCTCGACGGTGCGCCCGGTCTTGAGGTTGCGCACCCGCACGCGGTTGAAGGCCTGGCCCTTGCCCGGCTTGACGAATTCATTCTCGACGATGTTGTAAGGATCGCCGTCCAACATGATCTTGAGTCCACCCTTGAACTCGCTGGTACTGTAAAAGGCCATATCGTCCTCGTTGACTGTGGAGCTAAACCGCGCAATGGTACCGCGAAGCATCGCTGCTTGTCAGACCTCGCCCCGGGAGTCGGTCCGGAAGCCGGACGAAACGCCTGCCGGAAGCTCCGACCGCAGGTCCGACTGGAAACAGGATCTCGCCGCGGCCTACCGGCACCCCGAGCAGCTTCTCTCGGCACTCGGCCTCGGCCGCGAGGCGATCCCGGATCTCGATGCCGAGGCGCCGGAATTCCGGATGCTGGTACCGCGCGGTTTTGCCGCCCTGATGACGCCCGGTGACCCTTGCGACCCGCTGCTGAGACAGGTCCTGCCGCTGCGGGCGGAACGACTGACGGTCGCCGGATTCAGCCGTGACCCGGTCGGAGACACATCCGCGGACCTGGGTCACGGGCTGCTTCGAAAGTACGCAGGCCGCGCCCTCCTGATCGCCACGGGCGGATGCGCGGTGCATTGCCGCTATTGTTTTCGAAGACATTTCCCCTATGCGTCGCTCGGTCTCGGGGCGGACCGCACGGCGGTGGCACTGGCCTTGATCGCGGAGGATCCGGGGATCTCCGAGGTCATCCTCAGCGGCGGAGACCCCTTGATGCTGGACGACGATCGGCTGGAGGAGCTGATCGGGCGCCTGCACGCCATCCCGCACCTGAAGCGCCTGCGGATCCATACGCGACTCCCGGTGGTGCTGCCGTCGCGTATCACGGGCGCACTCTGCCGGCTCCTGGCCGGCACACGCTTCGCCACGCTCGTCGTCATCCATGCGAACCATCCGCACGAGCTCGGCACGCAGGCCGAGAACGCACTGCGGCGGCTGCGCGGCGCGGATCTCGCGGTACTCAACCAAAGTGTTCTGCTGCGCGGCGTCAACGACGCGGTGGATACACTCTGCGCTCTCGGCGAACGACTCTTTGCGTGCGGCGTTCTTCCCTACTACCTCCACCAGCTCGACCCGGTGGAAGGCGCGGCACACTTCGCCGTCTCCGACGCGCAGGCCCTTCAGCTCGGCGAGGAGCTCCGGCATCGGCTGCCCGGATATCTCGTCCCACGCCTGGTCCGCGAGGTTCCGGGTATCGGCTCCAAGATCCCGCTGGCCGAATCGGTCCGCAACGGAGATCGGTTCTTGTGACCCCGATCGTTTCCCTAAGGGGCCGCGAAGACCGATAATCGGCGGCACGACACCATCCCGAACCCCCTGGATCCCGCACCCGGCCACCTCATGTCCGCCCAACCGCAACTGCTGACCTTGCTTCTGCTGACCGCAGACACCGTCGCGGCCGAGCGACTGGTGGAGCGGCTACGCTCGGCCGGGCTCGCCGCGCGCGCGCTGATCACCGCGCGGTCGGATCGATTGAACGACCTGCTCGCACGACGCGCCTTCGACATCATCCTCTGGTGGCGGCAGGACGATGATCGAGACCTGGAAGAGGCGATCCGATGTCGCGGCGAACGGGCCGCCGAGATCCCGCTCATCATCGTCGTCGGCGACGAGCCAAGCCCCGCGGATGTGCTCGCGGCGGAGAATCTCGGCGCACGCGGCCTGCTCGCCCGCGGCAAGGACGAACAGCTCGCCTGGACCATCCGACTCGAAGCAGCCGAGCTGCGCCGCCGCCGCCGCTCCCGAGAGCTTGCGGTGCGGCTCAAGCTAAGCGAACGCCGTGCCCGCGAGCTGGTCGACCGCTCGAGCACGGCGATCGCCTTCGTGCAGCAGGGTCTGCATCTGTACGCGAACAACGCTTACCTTTCCCTGCTGAGCTACTCGACCCTGGACGAGATCCAGGCGATCCCCGTCCTCGACCTCATCGACCCCGAGCAACGCGACGGCGTCCGAGAGCTCCTGCGGAGCGCCGAGCAAGCAGGTCAGAGCGAGCCGCGCGAGATAGCCACACGCCTGCGCTGCGGCCGAGGCAAGGTGTTGGAGTCCCGCCTGTCCGCCGCGCAGGCGATGTTCGACGACGAACCCTGTCTGCGTCTGATCCTGGACCCACTCCCGGAGCCCGGGGTGCGCAGGATCGGAGACGGCGGCGGCACCTCCGGCACAGGCGCCGCCGCACGCGCAGGGCTGTTCGACGAGATCGAGGCACGGCTCGGGCCGGACCGGTCGGTTCCGCTTCCCTTTGCGGTCTTTTTTATCCGCTTGCGACGCCACTCGGAGATTCTGCGTGATCTCGGTCTGACCCATGGGCTGGACGTCGTCGACAGCTTCGGTCCGGTGTTGACCGCTGTCGCCTCGCAGGCCCGGGTGCTCACGCGGATCAGCGACGATGGTTTTGCGATCGTCGTCGACGGCCTGGACGAGAAGGAAGCCGAGACGCTCGGCGAGCACATTCGCCAGCATGCACGCCTACCGCAGCGCATTGCGAGCACGGGCCGCATCGAGCCGGACTGCGATATCGGCTATTACCTGGTCAAGGGGCGCGCCGCCGCCGCGGAAGACATCCTCAATGCCGCGCATCGTCTCTGTGTCTACAGCGGGGCCTCGCCTGCGGACTGCGCCGCAGGGATGCAGACGCCGACGTCGTTGGCGGCACGGGCGAAACAGACGGCGGTGGACGGCGACTCGGAGGTGGCCGACAAGATCGCGACAGCGCTGGGCAACGAGCAGTTCAAGCTCGTCTACCAGCCCATCATCAGTCTCATGGGCGACAACCGGGAGAACTACAGCGTCCTGGTGCGTCTGCTCGACGAGCAGGGCGAGCTGCTGGAGGCCAAGGATTTCATCGGAGCGGCGATTCGACGCGGACTCATCGAGGAGATCGACAAGTGGGCGATCCGTGCCGCGATCGGCGTGCTCGCCGAGCAGCGCCAAGCCGGCCACAACCTGCGATTCTTCATCAACCTCGCGGAGGATAGCTTCCGCAACCCCGCGATCATTCTCCACATCTGCGACTGCCTGCGTGAGCTTGACGTTCGCGGCAACTGGCTGGCCTTTCAGTTTCAGGAGGATCTGGTCGCGGAAAACCTGTCGAGCCTCGGCAAGCTGGTCGATGCCTTGCGGCAGATCAAGTGCCGCGTCGCGATCAATCGCTTCGGCGCGACCAATCGTTCCGAGTCGATCCTGCAGGCGCTCCCGGTCGATTTCGTCGTCCTGAAGCCGGACTATGCGCGGGGCCTTGCGGATGATCCGATCAAACAGCAGCGTCTGATGGCCATCGCGAATCTGGCACGCGAGTTCAACGTCAAGAGCGTGGTCACCGGTGTCGAGGACGCGCGAGCGCTCACTGTCCTCTGGACGGCGGGCGTCGATTATGTCCAGGGCAATTTCCTCCAACGCCCCTCCCCGACGCTCGACATTCAGCCCTGAACTGCGCCCGTTGCGCTATGCGATGCTTACAGGATTGGTGCGGCCTCCGAGCAATCGACAGCTGTTGGAGTCGGCACAGTTTAGGAGATTCGAAACGATGAAACGCTAAGCCGCGTCACCGCCGAGAGACCGGGGGGCGCACAACCCGTCGGACTCCCTCGAAACTCAACATGGCGCCCCGGACGCGGTTTAGCCGGGGTTGTCGACAGGCTCTACCGTTCGGTTCGGCGGATCGGTCTCTAAATTGGCGACACCGTGCGGAACATGGCCGGTTGCCACATGACGGCTTGCCGCGTCGCAATGGACACGCTGGTCGTCGAAGAAGATATCGGCGTCGAACGCGGCAAGAAAACGACCCTTTTCGAGCCCGCCGAGAAAGAGCGCCTCGTCGATGCGGATATCCCACGCGCGCAAGGTGCGGATCACCCGCTCATGCGAGGGTGCGCCGCGCGAGGTCACGAGCGCGGTGCGCAGCGGCGATGCCTCGGGCGGAAAAAGCGCTTGGAGCTGGTGGATGGCGACCAGCAATCCCTTGAAGGGGCCGCCCGGCAAAGGCTCATGCGCGGAGGCCAGCTCGGTCGCGTTGAAGACCTCGAGCCCTTCGCGACGGAAAAGCCTTTCTGCGTCGTCGGAGAAGAGCACCGCATCGCCGTCGAATGCGATGCGCACCTGATCATCCTCGTCGGGATCCGCCGGGAAAGACGCCGGAAGGACGGTTGCCGCTGCGCAACCGGCGTTGAGGGCCAAACGCACGTCCCTCGGATCGGCAGACAGGAAGAGGTGCGCGCCGAAGGCCGCGACGTAGCGATAGGGGCTGGCGCCGCCCGTGAAGGCGGCGCGCGCGATATCCAAACCGTGATGATGGGCCGAGGTCAGGACACGCAGCCCGGTATCGGAGCTGTTGCGCGAGATCAAGATCACCTCGACGCGCCCCCGATCGCCCAGCGTGGCGTTGAGGCTCATGAGCTTCTTGGCCAGCGCGAAGGCGACTCCGGGCTCGAGGATGTCGTTCTCGTGCGCAACCTGATAGCTGCGATAGGCAGCGACCCCTTGGGTTTCGAACACCTGATGCGATTCGCTTAGATCGAAGAGCGCGCGCGAGGAGATCGCAACGATCAGCCGCACGGAATCGGGGACGCCGGGGTGCACGGTTAGCTCCAACGCGGGAAAGACTCGGGCATCGATCTTGCCCCGGCCCATCCGAGGCGGCGGCGATCGGCAGTGATCCAAGGGACAGGTCGACCCGGGGCCAAGTGCCTCCGTGATCGAGCAACGATCGAGGTCCAGCCCTCAGCGAGATTGCCGGGCCTGCCACACATCCGGCGCCAGCCGAGCCAAAAGCACGGGGATCGAGACCATCACCAAGGCATGAACCAGTTCATGAACTGCATCGGGCGGCTGATGCTTTGGTTCATGACCGCCATGTCGTTGCGCATGGAGGAGGTCGACATGGTCATCGCCTGCATCGAACGATCCATGGTCTGAATGCTGGTCAGCATGGGCTCGAGGGTGTTCACGTCGCGCGCCATGGAGTCCACGCTCACCGCCATCGTTCGAACGTTCGCGCTCATCTGCCCCATGTTGTCCGAGATCGACTGCATGTTGCTGGCCAGCACCGTCATATTGGTGTCGACGCTGATGGCAAGATAGTGCACGTCCTTGGCGAGGCTGAAGACCAGATAGAACCCGTAGGCCGCAAGGATGATGAAAGCGAACAGGCTGGGATAGACGATCAGCTCCCAGCGCTTTGCGCTGGTTTCGAACGCCTGCGAGAGTCGATCGATCGCAAAGGCATGAAGCTGGGTCTCGGTGACCTCCGCGGCGAGTGCATCGACCTCGCGCTGCTCTTTCGCCGCCGCGCTGCTCATCGCTGCCTCGCCGGCTGGACTCTCGTTCTGCGCCATGGTGACGGCCGCTTCGTAAGTGGTGAAAAGGTCGAGGTTCTCGTTCCAAACCGCACCAGGGGTGATTGGACTTTGCTCGGGTTGGGTTGGCCTCGGGGCAAGCCATGCAGGCTGCATGAGACTCGTTAGAGCTTAACAGAAACCGGGCCTGCCACAAGGCAGCCGGGTCTTCAAGGGCCGGATCCGACCTGCGAAGATCGACGGCTGGGCCGATGGGCGGGTCAGGGCCGGCCGACTCGGGCAGGCCGGCACGTGCGGCGCCTTCGGTCAGCTCACCAGATGGGGATAGAGTGTGGCGGCCAACCCGAGGAACTCCCGCGCCGCTTTGCCGCGGGATTCGAGCTCGAACACCGCCAATCCCTCGCTGAACGAGCGCCGAAAGACGGTACGCTGCGACAGTCTCGGCTTGATGAAGCGGATCCCGGGCAGCGAGACCAACGCCGCAGCGGCCTCGTTGGTCTCGCGCACGCCGTGGTGGGTGTCGCCGCGATTGATGAACCCGATGATGTCGGGAGGCGACTCGCGCTCGACCGAGGCGATCAACTGGATGAAGCGCTGGGTCGACCAGATGTCGGCTTGCGACGGCGGAACCGGCACGACGACCCGGTCGCACCGGGACAGCGCCGTGCGCAGGCTCTCCATGTCCGATGTCCCGACATCGATCAGGGTTTCGTCGGCCGCCTTCAGCTGCTCCGGTGCGAGGGCGCGTTTGTCGTACGCCTTCAGAACCGGATCGAACCCCTCCTCCTTGCGCACGTCGATGACGTCGGTGAGGGTCGCTTGAGGATCGGCATCGATGAGCTGGACCTTCACGCCCGCCATCGAAAGCCAGACCCCCAGATTGAAGGTCAGGGTGCTCTTGCCCGAACCGCCTTTAAGACTTCCGACGATTGTGATCATGCCGTGCTTCCGCGTCCGCGTTCATCCCCGAGGCCGTCCCGAGCGCCTATTGTCCGGACTGAGGCGCCTCCATTCGCGTGTAGCCGGCGGGCACCGCAAACAGATGATCCGGTTGAGCGCCGATCCGGATGGACTTGAGCTCGCGCACGCCGCCGCCCGGAAACTCCTCGCGAACCGACAGCTTGAGCTCCGGATCGTACCACTGGAGAACCCGGGTCGGCGGCTGATTCGGCGCGGTTGTGGTCATCTCCCACTTCTCGACCTGGCGACCGTCGATGGTCTCCTTGCCGACCATGACGAGCTCCATCTTTTCCCCGTTGGACATCTCGTGCTTCAACGGAATCGCACGCTCGGCGTCGATCCAGAGGGTACCGTTCATGCTCTGTCCCTCGTGGGTCATGACCATCTCCCACTTCACCGCGGCACGCCCGCCGACCGCCTCCTCGCCGGCACGCCGGCAGGTCAGCCCCGGCATGCCCGCACAGGGGTCGGTCTCCGCGGTCGGAGTCGGCGCCGGGGCGGGCGCGCCTTCGCTCGGAGGTCCGCCCTGCTCCAAATAGGTCTGCCGTGCGGGGAAGAGGACCCACATCATCCCCCGATTCTGATCGATGATCTGAACGACCTCTTGATCCTGCTGCATCATCTCCTTGCGCATCCGACCGTCGCCGACAAACATCTTGACGGTTTCCGAACGTCCGTCGGGACCTTGGCTGATCATGTCCGCGGAGAACTGAACACCCGCGATCTCCGCTTGCGCCGTGGCCGCCAAGGCGGATGCGAGCGCGACACCCAACACTGCCTGCAATTGCGTTCTCATCGTGTCTTATCCTCCCGTCGATCGGTGATCAGTCGTCACAACGCACCTGGATCGGGGCAACCTGCGGTGCATCGCCGCAGCGCGCCTGTCCCGATCCCGCTCATCATCGCAGCTCCTGCAATTCGGCTTCGGCCTCGACCGCCGATGCTTAAGGCACGGCATCCGGGGAGTAGGGCTTCACATCAAGGCCAAGGGGCCGGCTCGAAGCCGAAGGTCCGCGCCGGAGGCGTGAGCGCATCCATCAGTCCAGGCGGGGCCGACGGCGTTCGCCCTCCGCGATCGGGGCCAACCGGCTCCAACGGGCGCCAACCCGGCGTCTGCACCTGCCGCTCCGCTTCCTGACCGGTCAGCGGACGAAATCGGTATCCATCCACTAAGTCTTGCCGGCTCCACTGGCTCGATCCGGGCTCCGGATCGCCGCGAAACCGAAATTCCTGCCGCGCCCCCGGGGCTACGTCGCCGCCGTCGTACCGCGACGCCTCCGGAGTGCCGTTCCTGGTCCCGCGCGCTCCGTCATCGGGATATGAATACGGAGGTTGTCGCTCGCGATCCGGCCAAGGTTCCCCGTATCCCCCGGAGTCAGCCGGAGCACCGCCCCATGTGGGTTGCTCGGCCGAAGTCCAAGGCTGTGCCCCGAACGCGTCCCGATTCGCCGCCGCGGAGGCCACGCCGAGCACGAGCGAGGCGACGAGCAAGAGAGGCGTCATAAAGCGACCGTTCATCCGATGTCCTGTGATGTCCTGTGCTCCGGGCCGCGACCTTGGACGAGCACGCAACGACAACCCGCATGTCGGGGGCGTCGCGCGCCGTTCGAGACCTTATGCGATCCCGGTCTTCCGTGGAGAAAGGCAGCGA
>NZ_LN848257.1:1430937-1477581 GCF_001499735.1 Thiocapsa sp. KS1
AGCCGAGCGGGATGACGATCAAGGTCAGGACGGTCGAGACCAAAACCCCGGACAGAAGCGAGATCGCCATGCCCTGGAAGATCGGATCCGTGATGATGACGCTCGAGCCCGCGACCAGGGCCAAGGCGGTGATCACGATGGGGCGCGTGCGGATCTTGCAGGAGCGGATCATCGCCTCGGCGACCGGCACGCCCTTCTGGATCTCATGGATTGCGAAATCCACGAGCAGGATCGAGTTTCGGACGATGATGCCCGCCAAGGCGATCCACCCGATCATCGAGGTTGCCGTGAACTCGCCGCCGAGCCCCAGGCCGAACATGATCGCGTGTGCCGGAATGATCCCGAGGAGGGTCAGCGGGATGGGCGCCATGATCACGAGCGGGATACGGAAGTTGCCGAACTCCCAGACCACCAGGATATAGATCAGCACCAGCGCAACGCCGAAGGCGGCGCCCATGTCGCGGAAGGTCTCGTAGGTAACGGTCCACTCGCCCGCCCAGGTCCAGGCCAACCGGCTGCTGTCGGGAGGCGCATCCAACCAGAAGATCGCGTCCTCCGTTCCCTCGCCGCCTTGCGGCTTGGTCCCGTCCGGTGCCGCATAGTCCTGCTGATCGAGGATTCGCTTCACCTGGAACATGGCATACACGGGTGCTGCAAGCCGCCCGCCGACGTCGGACACAACATACTCTACCGGACGCAAATCCTTGTGATAGATGATGTCCTCTTCGGGCGTCAGCTGGAATTCGCCGAGCTCTCGCAGCGGCACCGTGTATCCCTGACTCGACTGGATGGGGAGATCGCCCAAACGCTCGACCTGCGAGCGCTCGGACAAAGGCACCTGCAGCAGAATCTGAATCGGCTCGTGACCGATCTGGCGTCCCGCCTGCGGCTTGATATCGCCGATCGGGGCGCCCCCGAGAGCCATCGCCAGATTGCGGTTGATGGTGTCGACCGAGATCCCGCGACGAACCGCCTTCTCGGTATCGACGTTGAAGCGCCAGTAGTCGAAGGCACCGCGCAGATAGTTGTCCACATCTCGGGCGCTGTCGGCCTGCTTGAAGATGTCGGTGAGGTCGCGCGCGAACTGACGCCTCAGCTCGGGTGTGGGCCCGTAGACCTCGGCGACGACCGATTGAAGGACGGGCGGACCGGGCGGCATCTCGACGACGGCAATGGTGGCACCCGTGCCCTCCACAAGCTTGCCGAGCAGCTCGCGAGCCTCGACCGCTATCTCGTGACTGGAGCGATCCCGATCGTGCTTGTCGGTCAGTTGGACCTGGAGCTCGCCCTGCCAGGGATCCGAACGCAGATAGTAGTGACGCACCATCCCGTTGAAATCGAACGGCCGAGCGGTTCCCGCATAGAGTTGGATGGCGGTGACCTCGGGCATGCCTCGCAGCTTGTCGGCCATGCGATGTGCGAGGTTGGCGGTCACCGGCAGGGCCGTTCCCTCGGGCATGTCGAGCACGACCGAGAACTCGGGCTTGTTGTCGAGCGGCAGCATCTTCACCGCCACCAGATTGAAGTAGAAGAACGACAGGGTGACGAGGAAGGTGCCCCAGAGGGCAAGCTTGAACACCAGTCGTTTGCCGCGGTTCTCGATCAGCGGTGTCAGAATATTCCGATAGAGCTTCTCGAGACCCTCGGCCTCTTTATGCTCGCGCTTCTCCGCGGCCTCGAGGTACTTCATCGAGGGACGCAACCATTTTGAGATCGCCAGATAGGGCGTGAAGACGAAGGCCGCGAACAGGGAGATGAACATCGCCACAGAGCCCAATACCGGGATCGGCGCCATGTAGGGGCCCATCATGCCGCTGACGAACCCCATCGGCAGCAAGGCCGCGATGACGGTGAAGGTCGCCAGGATCGTCGGGTTGCCGACCTCGCGAACGGCGTCGACGGCCGTATCCTCGTCGGTACGCCCCTCTTCGAGCCAACGTCGGTAGATGTTCTCGACGACCACGATGGCGTCGTCGACCAGGATGCCGATCGAGAAGATGAGGGCAAACAGACTCACGCGGTCGATCGTGTAGTTGGTCACCCACGCGACGAAGACCGTCATGAAGAGCACGACCGGGATGACCAGCATGACGACGATGGCCGGTCGTACCGCTCGGAAGGCCAGCAGCACCAGGATGACGACGAACATGGTCGCCTTGATCAGCTTGAGGATGAGCTCGGAGACCTTCTGGTCGGCGGACTGCCCGTAGTTGCGGGTGATGCTGACCTCGACGTTCGCGGGGATTCGCGAGCCCTTGAGCTCCTCGACGCGCTCCATGATGGCATTCGCCACCGTCACGCCGTTGGTCAGCTCCTTCTTGGCGATCGCGATGGTCACCGCCGGGCGACCGTCCGCACCGTCCGCGATCTCGGAGGCCGGCCCCGTATAGTAGGAGACCAGCTCGGAGGCATCTTCGGGACCCTGGCTCACGCGAGCCACGTCGTGGATATAGATCGGCAGATTGTTGAAGGTGCCGACCACCAGACGGTTGATGTCCTCGACACCGGTCAGAAAGGCGCCGGTCGTGACCGAGAAGCGCGCCCCGCTCGCCTCCAGACCGCCGGCAACCTGCTCGGCGTTGGCGCTGATCAGGGTTTGGGCGACCTGGTCCAGACTGATTTGATAACCCGAGAGACGCTCGGGGAGGACGTCGACAGTCACCACCTCGCGGCGACCGCCGACGATGAAGGCATTGCCGGTGTCCTTGACCTGCTTGACGGCTTGAAGCACGTCCTGGGCAAGCAGGCGCAGCTGACCGTCGTCGACATCCGGGATCGCGTCCCCGTCCAGATCCTTGGACCAGAGGGTCAGCGTGACGATCGGGACATCGTCGATCCCTTTGGTCTTGACCAGCGGCGGCATGACCCCCGGCGGGATCTTGTCCATGTTCGAGGCGACCTTGTCGTTCACCTTGAGCAGCGAAGGACCCATCTCCTCCCCGACCACGAACTCGACGGTGACGATCCCCTGACCGCGTTGCGAAGCGGAGTAGACGTGCTTCACCCCGGGGATCTCGCTCATCATCCGCTCGAGCGGCTGCATCGCCATATTGGCGACCTGCTGAGCGGAGGCGCCCGGATACTGCACCATGATGTCGATCATGGGTACCGAGATCTGGGGGTCTTCCTGGCGCGGCGTCATGATCAAGCCAAGCAGGCCCATCATAAGCATCGCGACGTAGAAGAGCGGCGAGAGGGGTGAGCGGATGAAGAATCGCGCGGTGCGCCCGGCGATCCCGAGGTTGTCCTCGTCGTAAGCAGGATCCTTGCGATCCTGCGGAGGAGATGTGACGTCTTGGCTCATGTCGAATCCAGATTAACCGGGCCTGCGCCGCATCGCTGCGACATGGATTCCGAGGGGGGATCGCGCGCGATCGCCCGAGAGGGAGTGGCGGAGGTCAGCGATCGGCGGGTGCGCCGCTCGCCCATCCGGCCGTCACGCGCGGACCGGGATTC
This sequence comes from Thiocapsa sp. KS1, assembly GCF_001499735.1. Lineage (GTDB taxonomy): Bacteria > Pseudomonadota > Gammaproteobacteria > Chromatiales > Chromatiaceae > Thiocapsa. The sequence continues at coordinate 1,434,394 of NZ_LN848257.1, forward strand.
GCGAGGATGCGCTCGCCGGCCCGCAGCCCGCTCAGCACCGTCACCATGCCCGCCGTCATCTCCTCGCCGACGCGAATCAGGCGCAATTGAGGCTCGCCGCGCTCGTTCACCACATAGACGCCGGGCAAGCTCCCGTTGTAGCGCACGGCGCTGCTCGGAATGACCGGGTTGGCCCGCGCCGGCGCATTGAGATCCGGCACCAGGACCTTGGCGTACATGCCCGGCTCGGAGACACCCTGCGGAAGATCGAACTTGATCTTGACGGTATGGCGCTGCGGATCGGCCATGGGAAAGATCTGGGCGACCCGGACCGGGACCCGGCGGTTGTCGGGATCGATCTCGGCCTGCACCATCATCCCGTCGCGAAGACCCGGACGTAACCTGGCCGGTACATCGACCTCGACCTGGAGATATTCCACGTCGGCGTAGTTGAGCATGGGTTGTCCGGGCTGGATGGTGTCCCCGACCTCGACCAGCTTGCGCACGATGACGCCGTCGAACGGGGCGATGCTGCGGGCGTCGCGGATCTTTGAGTCGAGCGCCTGGAGCTCCGCCTGGAGACGCAGCATAGCGTTTTGCGCCTCCTGGATTTGGATCCCGGAGGCGAAGAGGTCGGCCGAGCGCTCGGTGGTGCGGTCGCGCTCCCCGACAAAGCTCTCGACCGGACGCGTGAACATCTGATCGAAGAGGTTCGGCAGCCCCATCCCGCCCATCGCCGAGCGCGACTGCGGAGAGAACACCTCACGGGAGTACTGCACCCCGGCGTTGCGCAATTGGGCGTCGGCGCTGGCCATCTGCGCGAGCAGGGCACGCCGGTTTGCAAGCAGCTCCTCGTCGCCGATGGCCACGAGCAGATCCTTTTCCTTGAAGGTGTCGCCCTCCCGCCCGGCGATGAAGGTCACGCGGCCCGGCAGCTGCGCGGCGAGCGTCACCTCCTTATAGGGGACGACGGTGCCGCCCAAGGAGACGGTGGGCGCGCCCTGCGCCTGCTGGACGACGAAGGTTTCGCCCGGATCGACCTGAGCCTGCGCCTGCCCGGGACCCGAGTAGACGGCCGCGGCGAGGGCGAGCGAGCATGCAAAACGGGCGGTTCGCAACTGTATTGACATCGGATCGCACACCAAACGCTGGGTTTTGTTGTCGCACGTCCGATTTGCGCTGTAGCGTTCGGACCTGCCGTGGACACCGGACAGCCTTGTGGGTCCGGCGCTCATCCGTTGCGGATCGGCGGCATCCGAGTCCGGGCTCAGTCGGCCCGTCCAGTGCCGCGTTGTCTTTTCGTTCTCCGGACGGCGCAGTGGCGCAGTATGCATTCGACAACGCTCGACATTCAAGCAGGCATACGCCGACGGCCAGCCTCGCAGCCCCCCGCCATTCGAATGCCGATGCGCGCGTCTCGGTGCAAACCGAACGCGCGACCGGAATTAACCCTATCGGGCAACCGGCTATCCCTGCCGCCGAACTTCAGTGTAACATCTCGCGTGATTATGCCGGGGCCCGTGACGGCGTGCCGACAAGACCCGGCTCGGCCTTGGTGCGACCCCGACAAGAGCCTCGGAAGTCGTTGATCCGATCGCCTTTACCGACGCGAAGCGTTACGACCCAGAACGAGGAGCCGACCCCTATGCCGTCCACCGCCGAGGCCGTTCAGCAGCGCATGCATGAGTTGGAATCGCACCTGGAGCAGGAGAATCCGGTCCTGCTCAGTGCGGTCCAGAGCTTCCGGGCGATCGACCGCGTCGCTTACGGGACAGGCTTGCTGGAGACCAATCAATCGTTTGCGACCCAGATCCCCTGGTGGCCGCTGATCTCGATCCTGGGTACCTTCTCGGCGGGCAAATCGACCTTCATCAACCACTTTCTCGGCCACAAGCTGCAACGCACCGGGAATCAGGCCGTCGACGATCGCTTCACCGTCATCGTCTACAGCCCCGAGACGGTGAGTCATTCGCTGCCGGGCGTGTCGCTCGACTCGGATCCGCGCTTCCCCTTCTATCAGATGTCGCACGACATCGAGCAGGTCGCCGGCGGAGAAGGCAAACGCATCGATGCCTATCTTCAGCTCAAGACCTGCCGCAGCGAGCGTCTGCGCGGCAAGATCCTGATCGACTCGCCCGGATTCGACGCCGACGCCCAGCGTACGGCGATCCTGCGCATCAGCGACCACATGATCGGTCTCTCCGATCTGGTCCTGGTGTTCTTCGATGCGCGCCATCCCGAGCCGGGTGCGATGCGCGATACCCTCAAGCATCTGGTGAAGGACACCATCCACCGCGCCGATTCCGGCAAGTTCCTGTACATCCTCAATCAGCTCGACACCGCGGCCAACGAGGACAACCCCGAGGATGTGGTCGCGGCCTGGCTGCGCGCGATCGGCGAGGCCGGCCTGACCGCGGGCCGCTTCTATACCATCTACAACCCGGACGCGGCCAACGCCATCCCGGACGAGCACAAGCGCAAACGCTTCGAGAAGAAACGCGACGAGGATCTCGGCGAGATCTTCCTGCGGATGGAGCGCGTCGAAATCGAGCGTGCATACCGCATCATCGCCGCCCTGCGCGAGACGGCCAACGCCTTCGGCCACGAGTCCGCGCCTGTGCTGCAAAGCGCGGTCCGACGCTGGCGTGCCCGCACCCTGCTCGCCGACACGACCCTGATCGCAGTTGTCGGCGTCCTGTTTCTCTACTGGAGCGTCGGAGCTGGTCATTGGGTCGGCCTCTCCTACGAGCCGGCCTGGCTGGAGGTGCTCACGAGCCAGGTCCCGTGGGGCCGCGACGCCTTGATCGGGGTGCTGATCCTGCTGGCCATGGGGGCTCATTTCACCGTTCGCAAGCTCGCGGCGATGAGTGTCGTGCCCTGGCTGAAGAAGCAGGTTGCCCGCAAGAACCCGCCGGGGAACTTGATGTCGGCCTTCAGGGCCAACACACGTTTCTATCGGCCGGTGATCCTCGGTCGGCCGTTCGGCTGGAACGGCAAGGCGCGCGCGCAGATCAACGAGGTCCTCCAGAACTGCGAGAACTTCGTGCAGACACTCAACGAGCGCTATACCAATCCGAAAGGGCTGAAGGAGTCGCCGCCGAGGGCGCAAACCGAGCGACTCCCCGACGACCCCGTCATCGTCCTCGGCAAGGCGGAGCGCTCGGCGGCTTGATCGAACCGCGAAGACAGGTACGACAATGAGCATCCAAACCTCCGAGCACGCACCCCGGCCCGCCATCGAGGTCCCGCCGCACCCGCAATGGCCGACCTTGGGGCCGCTCGAGAAGGCCGAGATCAAGGACCGGATCAAGGCCCTGCTCAAGGCGCAGAACGCGGTCCTGGTCGCTCACTATTACACGGACGCCGATCTTCAGGCCCTCGCGGAGGAAACCGGCGGCTGCGTCTCGGATTCACTGGAAATGGCGCGCTTCGGGGCCGCCAGCAGTGCGCAAACACTGGTGGTCTGCGGCGTTCGCTTCATGGGCGAGACGGCCAAGATCCTCAATCCCGAGAAACGCATCCTGATGCCCGATCTTCGGGCCACCTGCTCGCTCGACGAAGGCTGCCCGGCCGACGCCTTCGGTGCCTTCTGCGATGCCCACCCGGACCACACCGTCGTGGTCTATGCCAACACCAGCGCGCAGGTCAAGGCCAGGTCGGACTGGGTCGTCACCTCCAGCATCGCCTTGCCCGTCGTCGCTTATCTTGCCGAGCAGGGCCGCAAGGTCCTTTGGGCACCCGACAAGCATCTGGGTCGCTATGTCCAGCGCATGACCGGGGCGGACATGCTGCTCTGGGACGGCGCCTGTGTCGTTCACGAAGAGTTCAAATCGTTCGCCTTGGAGCGGGTGCGCAAGCTGCACCCCGAGGCGGCGGTCCTGGTCCACCCCGAGTCTCCGGACGACGTCGTCGCGCAAGCCGATGTCGTCGGCTCGACCACCCAGCTCATCAAGGCCGTGGTCGAGATGCCGAATCGGGAGTTCATCGTCGCGACCGACGCCGGAATCTTCTGGAAGATGCACCAGCTCGCGCCCGGCAAGACCCTGATCCCGGCGCCGACGGCCGGCGAAGGTGCAACGTGCGAAAGCTGCGCACATTGCCCATGGATGGCCATGAACGCCTTGCAGAATTTGGAGCAGGTCCTGCTCAAGGGAGATCAGGAGATCCTGGTCGATCCGGCCTTGGGCACGCGGGCGCTGGTCCCGATTCGGCGGATGCTCGATTTCGCCCGCGAGCGCGGGATCGGTGCGCGACGCGACGCGGACTGACACCGGATTACGCTGTCCCGGCCAGGTCCTGCCGATCGGCCCGCCAGTTCGGTCCGTGTCGGTCCCGTTACCTCTTCCCGAATACCCCGGAACAACCATCAAACGCTCGCCCGCCTTGGCAAGCATGGCACGGATGCCTTACCATCATTTGCGAATTGTCAAAGCATAAGCGTCCGTCCGGCACCCAGAACAAGATCAAGAGCCGCGACGGTCAACGACGTCCCCCAGTCGTCGCCGTAAAGAGGATGTCTATGTCTGAAGCCCGCACATCCACTCGCAGGACGTCGTTTGTCGTCCTTGCATTGGTGTTTCTGGCGGGGATCGGATTTGCCGGTGCAATGACCGGCGGTCTGGCCTATTCCAACCGAATGGAGCTCTGCGTCTCCTGCCACAGCCTTCAGGTGCCTTACGCGGAGTACCGGGAGTCGGTCCACTTCAAGAATGCGTCCGGCGTGCAGGCGACCTGCTCGGATTGTCATGTCCCGCGCGAGCTCTTCCCGAAGCTGCACGCGAAGATCATGGCGGCCAAAGACGTCTACCATGAGCTCGTCGGAACGATCGATACGCCCGAGAAGTTCGAGGCTCAGCGCTGGGCGATGGCCAATCGCGTCTGGGATCGGATGAAGGCGACGGATTCGCGCACCTGCAGGACCTGTCACGACTTTGCCAACATGGATCTATCGGCGCAAAGCCGCTCCGCCCGCAGCCGACACGGCGCGGCCGAGGATCGCGGCCAGACCTGCATCGATTGTCACAAGGGGATCGTCCATCACCTCCCCGACGAGCCGCCGGAGGAGCCAGCAACGGCCACGGAAGCGACCCCGGAGAACGCAGACAAGACCAAACCCGCGGATTCGGACGCCGCCTGAGCGCGCCATGCAGCGAACACCTCGAGGTGCGTCATGAGTATCATCCAGGTTACGAAGCACCGTCGCGCGCGCATCGCCGCGCCCTTCCTGCTGATCGTCTGCGGGATGTTGCTCGCTCCGGTGTACGCGGCCGATCCGGCAAGCCCCGACCTCGGCAAGGAGTTGCGCCTTGCGGCCATGATCGGCGACACCGAGGCCGTCGCGAACCTGCTCGATCGAGGGGTTCCGGTCGATGCAGCCAACGAGTTCGGCAAAACGGCCCTGATGATTGCCGTGGAATCCGACGACCTCGAGACGGTTGCCCTGCTCTTGACCCGAGGAGCCAACGTCAATGCCCGAACCGTCGCGAGCTGCACGCCGCTCACCTTCGCCGCGGAGCGCGGCAATATCGGGATCACCGCCGTCCTGATCGAGCGCGGCGCCAACGTCCACGATCGCACGCGCAGCGGCTGGGATCCGCTCATGATCGCCTCGCGCTACGGGATCTCGGACATGGCCGAGCAGCTCCTGTTTCGCGGTGCGGACCCCAAGGCATCCGATCGGGAGGGTCGAACCGCACTCATGTTGGCCGCCGCGCACGGGCAGGTCGAGGTGGTCGACCTCTTGATCGCTGCCGGTGCGGAGCTCGAATCGAGGGACAAGCAGGGGGAGACCGCCCTGCTGATTGCCGCCGACGCGGGGCACTGGCATGTGGTAAAGGCCCTGCTCGACGAAGGCGCGGACGTCGATGCGCGCGACGGCCTGGGTGCAACGCCGCTGATCCTGGCCACCAGTCAAGGCCACCCGGATGCCGCCCGACTCCTGCTCGAGCGCGGTGCCGATCCGAACCTCCAGGACGAGGACGGCACATCGGCGCTGATGGAGGCGGTCGTCACCGATCATGCAGAGCTGATTCGAATCCTGCTGGCCCAAGGAGCCAACCCGGCCTTGACCGACCGGGATGGACACACGGCCGCAGACCTGGCGCAGCAACGAGGAAATCATGCAGCCGCCGCGCTCCTGGCGCAGCGACCGAGCCCCTGAGACCGACGCGCGACCGACGCGGGCCGGGGAGACACCCAATGCACCGAGGGACGCAACACGGACGCCCCTTCTGCATCGCGGCATCGATCGCCGCGGGTTACCGACACCACCCAACGACCATTTTGGAGGAAGCATGGCCACGATATCACCAAGATTGGCCCTAGTTGCCGGCGCACTCGCGCTCGGCCTGTCCTCGGGAGCCAATGCCGACGCCACAGCATCGATGCTCGCCAACACCTGCGCCGGTTGTCACGGCACCCACGGACAAAGCGCGGGGCCCGCCTCGCCCATCATCGCCGGGATCAACCAGGTCGTCTTCGTCGACATGATGCAGGGCTACAAGAGCGGCGAGATCTACTCGACGATCATGGGCCGAATCGCCAAGGGCTACACGGACGATGAGCTTCAGAAAATGGCCGAGTTCTTCAACTCGCAGGAGTTCAAGCCAGCCCAACAGGACTACGACAAGGCGCTCGTGGAGCGGGGCACCGAGCTGCACGACAAATACTGCGAAAACTGCCATGCCGAAGGTGGCATCCCGCTGAGGGACCCCGAGACCGGCGAAGATGCCGAAGACTTCTATCTCCTGGCCGGCCAATGGACGCCCTATCTGGAATTCACCATGTCCGACTTCCGGGAGGATCGTCGCGAGATTCCCAAGAAGATGAGAAGCAAGCTGGATGATCTTCTCGAGAAAGACGGGGACGAGGGTCTCGCCGCCGTGTTTGCTTTCTACGCGAGCCAGCAGTAACGCCACCGGAGGAGAGAACGGAATGAAGATCAACAGACGTGATTTCGTAAAGGTTGCCGGTGCTGCGACGGCGGTTGGATTGGTCAGTGCACCGCACCTCGCCCTCGGCGCGACTCAAAAGGTCGTGATCGTCGGCGGGGAACCGGCGGCGCGACCGCGGCCAAGTACATCAAGATGGCCGACGCCGGCATCGACGTGACGGTCATCGAGCCGAACAAGGAATACATCACCTGCTATCTGAGCAACGAGGTGCTCGGCGGCGAGCGTACCCTCGATTCGCTGAAGGTCGGCTACGACGGGCTCAAGGCACACGGGATCAACGTCGTGCACGACACGGCGACGGGCATCGATGCCGAGAAGAAGGTCGTCAAGACCGCCGGCGGCACCGAATTCGGTTTCGACCGCTGCATCGTCGCGCCGGGTGTCCAACTCCTGTACGACAAGGTCGAAGGCTACAGCGAAGAGGCCGCTCAGAAGCTGCCCCACGCCTGGAAGGCGGGCGAGCAGACCATGATCCTGCGCAAGCAGCTCGAGGACATGGCGGACGGCGGCGTGGTGGTGATCTCGGCACCGGCCAATCCCTTCCGCTGCCCGCCCGGACCCTACGAGCGTGCCAGTCAGATCGCCCATTACTTCAAGGCCAACAAGCCCAAGTCGAAGGTCATCATCCTCGACGCCAAGCAGGCATTCTCCAAGCAGGGCCTCTTCACCAAGGCGTGGGAACGCCTCTACGGCTACGGGACGGACAATGCGCTGATCGAATGGCGACCGGGTCCGGATGCAGCCATCGCGTCGGTGAACGTCGAGGACATGACGGTCGAGACCGGGTTCGGCGATGAGATCAAGGCCGCCGTCATCAACATCATCCCGCCGCAGCGGGCCGGCGAGATCGCGCAGATCTCCGGACTCGCGGACGACAGCGGCTGGTGTCCCGTCGACCCCAGATCCTTCGAGTCCAAGCTGCAAAGCGGCGTTCATGTCATCGGTGACGCCTGTATCGCCGGGGCCATGCCGAAATCCGCGTATGCAGCAAACAGTCAGGCGAAGGTCGCTGCCGCCGCCGTGGTTGCCATGCTGAAGGGCGAAGAGCCCGGGACGCCCTCCTACGTCAACACCTGCTACTCGATCGTCGGCACCGACTACGGCATCTCGGTCGCGGGCGTCTATCGTCTGTCGGCCGACGGGAGCGCGATCGAGGACGTCAAGTTCACCGGGGAAGACGGCAAAGAGGTGACCGCCGGCGGCGTCACCCCGGCCGATGCACCGGATTGGGCACTGGCTCGCGAGGTTCAGTACGCCTACAGTTGGTACAAGAATATCGTCGGCGATTCCTTCGGCTGACGACAGCGTAAAGCCGCGTGAGCAACGGATGCTGCTCCAAGCGGAAACATCGACAAGCATCTGATTTTAAGGGGTCGAAAGGCCCCTTTTTCGTTGGTATCGCGCCGAAATCGGGGTTGCCCGCCAAGCCGCAAAGACCCGCGACATGACAGGCGTACCGGATGCGGCTCGGCCTTACAACAAGACCCGCTCGATCCCCCCGTCCTGCACCCGATTCAAGAAGCGCTGCTGCCAGCCCTCCCCCAACATCCGACCGGCCATCTCGACCACGATATAGTCGGTCTTCAGACCCGTGTCGTCGGTGTACTTGGCCAAACCCTGCTGGCAGGCGGGACAGGAGGTCAAGAGCTTGACCTCGCCGGCCCGGACCACGTCCTGCCCGGTGAGCGCCTGGATGCCCGCGGTCAACTCCTCCTGCTTGCGAAACCGCACCTGGTTGGCGATATCCGGCCGCGAGGTCCCGAGCGTGCCTGCCTCGCCGCAGCAGCGATCCGAGAGCATGACCGGTTGGCCGATCAGACTCGCCGCGACCTTGAGCGGTGCATGGGTCTTCATGGGCGAGTGACAGGGGTCGTGGTAGAGATACTGGACCCCCTCGACACCCTCCAGACTCACGCCTTTCTCCATCAGCCACTCATGGATGTCGAGCAGGCGGCAGCCGGGGAAGATACGCTCGAATTCGTATTTGAGCAGTTGATCCATGCAGGTCCCGCAGGACACGACGACCGTTCGGATATCCATGTAATTGAGCGTATTGGCGACCCGATGGAAGAGCACGCGGTTTTCCATCGTGATCTGGCGCCCGCGGTCTTCAAGCCCCGCCGAGCGTTGCGGATAGCCGCAGCAGAGATAGCCGGGCGGCAGCACGGTCTGGGCGCCCTGCTCGTAGAGCATCGCGAGTGTGGCAAGCCCGACATCCGAGAAGAGCCGCTCCGAGCCGCAGCCAGGGAAGTAGAAGACCGCCTCGGCATCCTCCGCCGCCACCCGTGGGTCGCGCAGGATCGGCACCTGGGTCTTGTCTTCCAGACCCAGGATTTGGCGGAAGGTGCGCTTGGGCAGCTCGACCCGGATCGGGCGGCTGACCAGATCCACCATCTGGCTCGCCAGCGCAGGACGATGACTGGTCGCACCCGGCTTGGCGGTCCGCTTCGCCGTCAACCGCATCGCCTTGGCGACGCGATGACCGAGGTTCATCCCGGCAAAGCCCCACTGTGCCAGCCCTTTGCGGAGCAGTCGCACGGCGCGCGGGTCCGTGACGTTCAGGAACTGCATCGCCGCCCAGGAGCCGACGTTGAAGCGCTTTTTCCCGCGATCGATCAGGATGCGCCGCATCCGCATGGTGACATCGCCGAAATCGATGTTCACCGGACAGGGATTCAGACACTTGTGGCAGATGGTGCAGTGATCCGCCACGTCGTTCATGGCCTCGAAGTGACGCAGCGAGAGACCGCGCCGGGTCTGCTCCTCGTAGAGGAAGGCTTCGATGATGAGCCCGGTGCCCAGGATCTTGTTGCGCGGCGAATAATTGAGATTGGCCCGCGGCACATGGGTCATGCACTTGGGTTTGCACTTGCCGCAGCGCAGACAGTGTTTGACGTCGTCGTTGAGCGCGCCGAGCTCGGTCTCCTCGAGGATGATGGCCTCTTGCTGCACCAATCGCAGCGACGGCGTGTAGGCGCCTTCCAGTCCGGAGCCCGGCATCAGCTTGCCCGGATTGAAGCGTCCATGCGGGTCGACAAGCTGCTTGTAGGCGACGAAGGCGTCGAGCTTCTCGCGCTCGAGGAATTGCAGCTTGGTGATGCCGATGCCGTGCTCGCCCGAGATGACACCGCCCAGATCGGTCGCCAGCGCCATGATGCGCGCGACCAGGCGGTCGGCCTCCTGGAGCATGGCGTAGTCCGATGAATGCACCGGGATGTTGGTGTGCACGTTGCCGTCGCCGGCGTGCATATGTAGGGCGACGAAGAGCCGCGAGTCGCGGATCTGCCGATGGATCTCGATCAGCCGCTCACGCACTCGGGCCAGATCCTTGCCGCCGAAGATCTCGTCCAGACGCTCGGCGACCTCCCGGCGGTAGGACTGGCAGAGGTCTCGGCGAAGCATCATGGAGAGCAGGGTATCGCCCTCGCGAATACGGGACTTGTCCGTCTCGCCGAGTCGATCCAAATGATCCACTGCGGGCTCGTCCAGACCACTCAAAATGGTCTGCCAGCGCTGCCGCGCCGCTTGCACCGCCTCGCGTGCCGCGTCGCGTTTGGCGCTCAGGATGGCGACGGCCTCGGCCGAGTCTTGATAGTCGCCCTCCCCGCGTGCCTCGGCAAGATCACCCGCCAGATAGTCGAGCACCGCCGCCATAATGGCGTCCTTGTTGCGGATCGACTGCTCGATGTTCATCCGCTCGATGCCGCGGCTGTAGTCGCCGAGCCGGTCGAGCGGAATGACCACGTCCTCGTTGATCTTGAAGGCGTTGGTATGACGCGAGATGGCGGCGGTGCGGGCGCGATCGAGCCAGAAGCGCTTGCGGGCCTCCGGACTGATCGCGATGAAGCCCTCGCCGTCGCGCGCCTTGGCGAGTGTCACCACCTGCGCGGCGGCCTGATCGACCAGCGCCTCGTCGTCGCTCACCAGATCCGCGATCAACACCATCTTGGGCAGCTCACGCCGTGCCGCCTTGGTGGTGTAGTCCACCGCGCGGACATAGCGCTCGTCCAGATGCTCGAGCCCCGCCATCTGCACGCCCGGCAGGGCTTCGAGATAGTCCTTGATCTCGACGATCGCCGGCACGGCCAGATCCAGATCCGTCCCGAAGAACTCCAAACAGACGGTGCGCACATGATCCGGCATCCGATGCAGGACGAAGCGCGCCGAGGTGATAATCCCGTCGCAGCCTTCTTTCTGAACGCCGGGCAGTCCGGAGAGAAACTTGTCCGTTACGTCCTTGCCGAGACCGACCTTGCGCAAGGCGGAGCCAGGCATTTCAAGGATCTCGGGCTCGCCTTTGGGCGTGACGCCGTCGGCGAGGAAGCGCCGGATTCGAAACCGCACCAGCGGTTGTTCGTGGATCTTGCCGAGGTTGTGATCCAGTCGCTCGACCTCCAGCCAATCCGCATCGGGGGTCACCATCCGCCAGGAGGCCAGATTGTCCAGCGCCGTGCCCCAGAGGACGGCCTTCTTGCCCCCCGCGTTCATGGCGACATTGCCGCCGATGCAGGAGGCGTCCTGCGAGGTCGGATCCACCGCGAAAGCGAGACCCGACCGGTCGGCCAGGTCCGACACCCGGCGCGTGACCACCCCGGCGCCGCAACGCACCGTCGGCACGACGCCCTCGACGCCGGGCAACGCGATACGCTCCACGCCCGAGAGGTCTTCGAGCTTCTCGGTATTGATGACGGCCGTCATCGTCTGAAGCGGCACGGCCGAGCCGGTGTAGCCGGTGCCGCCGCCGCGCGGGATCAGCGTCAGACCGGATTCGATACAGGCCTGCACGATCGGCGCGATCTCGGCCTCGGTGTCGGGCGAGATGACCACGAAGGGCATCTCCACGCGCCAGTCGGTCGCATCCGTCGCGTGCGAGACCCGCGCCAGACCGCCGAAGTCCAGATTGTCCTTGTGCGTGATCCCGGCGAGCGCCTTGCGCAGACGCGCGCGCTGGGACTTCTCCTGCTCGAACCAGCCCGCAAAGCGCTGCACCGCCGCACGCGCTGAGGCCAGCAGCTCGCCGGCCCGGCGATTGTCGTTGAGCCGCAGCTCGAACTGATCCAGCCGATGCGTCAGCGCCTGAAGCAGCAGACGGCGACGCTCCGGATTGTCGAGCAGGTCGTCCTGCAGATAAGGGTTGCGCGTCACCACCCACATGTCCCCGAGCACCTCGAAGAGCATCCGCGCCGAACGTCCGGTCCGGCGGCTGCCGCGCAGCTCCTCGATCAACCGCCAAAGGGGCTCGCCCAAGAAGCGGATCACGATCTCCCGGTCGGAGAAAGAGGTGTAGTTGTAGGGGATCTCGCGGATCCGTTGCTGGACAGCGGCGGTCATATCGATTCGGTCATCGGCAGTAGTTTCTTGCACTGCACAAAATGGTACAGCAAAGGCCACTGATCATGGCCATGCGGTTGACGAGGCTGCTCGTAGGGTCGAGCTTTTTCGGCGTGTCGAGGATACGGTTCGAGACCGTTCGTTGCCGTTGTCGTAATCGACCAGCGTTACGACAACGAAAATGATCTCGGACGGGCTCGGAATCTCTGCACCTCTCCACGTCTTCAGGATCGTCGGAAACACCGATTGACCTTCCATTGACTTGGGTCAAACGGTCGTCGCTCGATCCCGGTTAGGTTTGCGCGGATGTCTGCCCTCCCGACCCAGCACCGCACACTCAGCGCCCGCGTCAACACCTTCGGTCAGTACCTGCTGAGCCGTTATGGTCAGCGGGTGCATAAGCTTGCGCTGAATGCGGGTTTCACCTGCCCCAATCGCGACGGTCAAAAGGGTATCGGCGGCTGCACCTTCTGCAACAACGTCTCCTTCAGTCCCAACGCGAAAGCGCCTGCCCCGATCGCGGAGCAGCTCGATGCCGGACGCGCGGTGATCGCCAAACGCACCGGGGCGCGGCGGTTTATGGCCTACTTTCAGGCCTACACCAACACCTACGATCCGGTCGAAACGCTGCGCGAGCGCTACGACGCCGCACTCGTCCACCCGGACGTGATCGGACTCTCGGTCGGCACACGCCCGGACTGTGTCCCTGAGGCCGTTCTGGACCTGCTCGCCCGCTATCGGGCTCGCGGCAAGGAGATTTGGCTCGAGCTGGGACTTCAGTCGGCGGACGACCGCACGCTCGAACGGGTCAATCGCGGGCACGACTTCGCGGACTTCCGAACCGCCGTGGCCGCCGCACGCCGTCGCGGGATCCCGGTCTGCGCACATCTGATCGTCGGGCTGCCGGGCGAGGGGCGCGACGCGGCCTTGTCGAGCCTGGAGCGGGTGCTCGAGCTCGGTGTCGAGGGCCTGAAGATCCATCCATTGCATGTCGTGCGCCAAACCCGCTTGGCGATCGACTGGCGACGCGGCGACTACACGCCGCTTGAGCTTAAGGACTACGTGAACATCTGCGCCGACATGGTCGAGCGCACGCCGCCCGAGGTGACCTTCCATCGCCTCACCGGCACCGCCTCGCGCGACATCCTGCTCGCGCCCGCCTGGTGCAACCGCAAATGGGCGGTACTCAACGCCATCGAGGCGGAGCTTTTCCGACGCGGCGCGCGCCAAGGCGATCATGCCGCCCCCGCTTCCCATCCAAAACTTGCAAGCACAGCCTGACCCTCGGAGACCACCCTGTATGGAGCTCGTCTGTCCTGCCGGCAATCTGCCGTCGCTCAAGGCCGCCGTCGACAACGGCGCCGATGCCGTTTATATCGGCTTTCGCGACGACACCAATGCCCGTCACTTCGCCGGCCTGAACTTCGGCGACAAGCAGATCCGCGAGGGTCTGAAGTACGCCCGCGACCGCAAGGTCAAGGTCTTCGTCGCCGTCAACACCTATGCACAACCAAGCGGCTGGTCGCGCTGGACCGCCGCGGTCGACCGGGCCGCGGACCTGGGTGTCGATGCCCTGATCCTCGCCGACATGGGCGTACTCGACTATGCCGCCGAGCGTCATCCGAATCTCAATCTGCATCTCTCGGTACAGGGCTCGGCGACCAATCCGGCCGCGATCGGCTTCATGCATCGCCATTTCGGGATCCGTCGCGTCGTGGTGCCGCGCGTGCTCTCGCTCGCCCAGGTCGCGAACCTGATCGAGAACGTCGAGGTCCCGGTCGAGATCTTCGGATTCGGCAGCCTCTGCGTCATGGTGGAAGGCCGCTGCCTGCTGTCCTCCTACGCTAGCGGTCAGTCGCCCAACACCTACGGCGCCTGCTCGCCGGCCGCGCACGTGGAGTGGCGCGATACCCCGCAGGGTCAGGAGACCCGGCTCGGCGGTGTTCTGATCGAGCGGCGCGGACACGGCGAGCCGGCGGGTTATCCGACGCTCTGCAAGGGACGCTTCACCGTCGAAGGCGAGATCCGTCACGCCATCGAGGAGCCGACCAGCCTCAACACCCTCGACATCCTGCCGGGCATCCTCGCAGCCGGCGTGAGCGCCATCAAGCTCGAAGGGCGTCAGCGCAGCACCCGCTATGTCTCGCAGGTCACCGGGGTGTGGCGCGAGGCAATCGATGCCTGCAAACGCAATCCGCAGGCGTTTCGCGCGAAGGAGAGTTGGCATCAAACCCTTGCCTCGGTCTCGGAAGGCGCGCAGACGACGATCGGCCCCTATCACCGGCCTTGGCATTAGACCCAGCCCGCATCGGCCGCCCTCGAAGCTCGACCTGTGGCGCCTGAAGGGGCGAATTGATTCGCCCCCAAACACCGGTCGATCCTTTCCCGGGAAACACCCGAACCTTCGATGAGTCTTGATCCGGAACGACGATGACAATGGATTCCATGCAGAGCCAATCGCCACGCCCGCGCCTCTCACTCGGCCCGATCCTCTATCACTGGCCGCGCGAGCAGGTCCTCGACTTTTATGCCGAGATGCTCGAGACCCCTGTCGACGTGATCTATCTCGGGGAGACCGTCTGCTCGAAGCGGCGCCTGCTGCGCCCCGAGGATTATTGGGAGCTGGCCGAGCGGGTCGTCGCGGCAGGCAAGCAGGCAGTGATCTCGACACTGGCCCTGATCGAATCCGACGGCGAGCTGAAGACCCTCAAACGCATCTGTGCCGACGAGCGCTTTCTCGTCGAGGCCAACGACCTCGGCGCGCTTGAATTTCTCGAAGGGCGCCCGTTCGTGGCCGGCCACTCGATCAACCTCTACAACCAACGCACCCTCGCCTTCCTCGTTGCCCGCGGGCTGAAACGCTGGGTCCTGCCCGTGGAGCTCGGCCGCGAGACCGCCGCCGACCTGCTGGCCGCGCGCGCGGACGGCGTAGAGTGCGAGCTGTTCGCGTTCGGGCGCCTGCCGCTTGCCTATTCGGCGCGCTGCTTCACCGCCTACAACCGCGATCTGCCCAAAGACGACTGCCGGTTCTGCTGCGGCGACTACCCGGATGGCCTACTCGTCGCTACCCAAGACGGCGAACCCTTCCTTGCGCTGAACGGGATCCAGACCCAATCGGCCGGCACCCATAACCTGCTCCCGTCGCTTCAGGAGGTCACGCGCATGGGTGTGGATCTGCTGCGCATTAGCCCGCAGTCGCAACACACCGCCGGCATCGTCGATGTCTTTTCAGCCTGTCTGACCGGCGATATGGATTTCTCGACCGGCATGTCGAAGCTGCGCGACTGGACCCCTTTGGGTCTTTGCGACGGGTATTGGACTGGGCAAGCCGGGATCGCCAACAGCCCGATTGAGCGGCGGGTTTAGCCTCGTCGGCCCACTCGGTTTAACTCTCCGGCCATCGCGGCACTTGGCGCAGAGCGCCACCGGGCATGCGTGACACCGCGGAGCGGGTGTCACGAGTTCCTTAAGGGTTTGGGATTTAGGATTTGGAGCGTGCCGTAGGTTGTGCCGAGTCATGCGAGGCACAACCAACCGTCGGCGCAAGTTGTGCTTCCTATCGTCAGCACAACCTACGGATATGAAATGACCCGGCGGTAACGATCAACGCCCCGGAAAGCGCAGCCCCGCCATGCGATCGAGCGCCCGCGTAAGCGGCGCCCAGCGCGCCGGCGGCTCGAAAGCGTCCAGGAAGTTCTTCAGATAGAGCCCCAGCTCGGTATCCCCGGACATCCGCAGCCGGCGCTGAAAGAACAGCGTATCCGCGTCCTCGCGTCGAGCGGCCAACAGCATGAACTCGCGTAAACCACCGGCGACACTCGCATCCGGCGGTAAGTCCTTGCCGTATCCACGGATATGCCCGCCGCTGACCCCCAGACAGTAACGCACCCCGATATCGTCGATCTCGATACCGACCCGACGACCGTCCAGAAAATCCAACTCGCCTTCCGCGAGGGACTCCTTCATGACTTGGTTCAAGACGGTCGCGAGCGTTTGGCTGTGCAGAACACTCGGGATGAGGCGCAAGGGGAAGGTCAAGGGAAACAATAAACGCTGAGCGGAGGGCATTTCTGAGTTCTCGTCACGAAAGAATGGTCGGGCGGCCGCTGATTATCTGTTGGATGACCCGACCCGCCGAATGATCCACGTCAACGGCCACCGGCCCAAGATCATTTTCCTCGAACCGAAAGGCGCGACACGTTTCGATCCAAGACACTGTGCGAGACCGAACGAGGCGCAGGAGCGGACCTCCCGTCTTTGGATACGCGTGACAGCCCGGGCGCCAGGCGAGAGGTCAAGCGGGTCGCCCGTGGGCGATCGAAGGTCTCGGCGGTCGACGCGGCATTGGAGTCCGCAGTCCCGACCGCATCGGCCCCGCCCCCTGAGGCTTGGGCCATTGCCGGCGTCACATCCATCCCGACGACCTGGCGCGCCTGAGCCGAGTAGGGCTGAACGCCCTTCTTTCGGAGATAAGACACCAAAACGGCATGTGTGTACTTCTGCGTCTCGGGATAGGCCACGAATCCACCGCCACGCTCCAGAGCACCTTCACCCGCGTTGTAGGCCATGACAGCCTGTCCGATGGAGTCATATTTATCGAGAAGCCGCTTGAGGTGTTGCATCCCTGTACGAAGGTTGATTTCGGGATCGAAGAGCGCGTCGACCGATGTCACACCGTAGTCCGCGCCCGTAGCGGGCATGACCTGCATCAAACCCACAGCACCGGCGCGCGAGACCGCATGCACGTCGTAGGCCGACTCGGCTTTGATCAGCGAATGGACGAGATCGAGGTCGAGCTGGTAGGTTCCGGCAAAGCGTTCGATCGTCGCCTTGACCAGCCGAGGCGATGGCGGCTGGGTTTGAGGGGGCTTCGGCAGAGAACGCAAAGACGCCTCGAGGGCAGCGCGATCCGAGACCGGGCCGATGACGACATCGGTATTTTCAAGAACGGTCGCAGGCGTGGCCGGATCGCCGACAGGCTTGGCCGGATCCGCACTCGACGACCCTGTCACCAACGCCAGACCAAACGCCATTATCCAAGTTAGATATTCAGCTTGATTCACCGACATCCGCGTCAACCTCGTTCCAAACATACGCGACCCGAAATAGTCTGAAACCGAACCATAGAAGCTCCGCACAGACCTCCCTGAAGACGGCCAATGAGGTTCCATCGCTTCGCCTCCCCGTGTATCATAGTGTCTTGAGTTAAAGACACTTCCGATATACTAACGTGCAGCGCGCGGGTTCCGCTAATCCAGGGCAGCACTAGGCAGTCCCCCGACCGAATTCCAGCAAATCCCGAGCTGCGATCGCGGACTATAACGCATCGGGATCACACCCGAGACGCATCGAAAAATCCTGAGGTTTTCGGGTTTCCGCTTCGGAGTAAACATGTTTACCGATCGTGGCTAGCCCCATGGGGCGCGCCTTCCCGTTTGATTTTCGCACACCTGACTTACAGCTTAAAACGCGAAACGGAAGCGCGACCTATTTTGTGGAGAGTTTCGATGGCATGCTGTCCGCCACCCCCTTCGTTTGTCCAAAGAATTCAGACACCTCCGTTCACTCTTTCCATTCTCCGTCTGAACCTCGCCCTGATCCTGCTTTCGTTTACCTGCGCCTCACCTGCTTCATCGCTGACACTGGCTTGGGAGCCCGTCACGGGAGACTCCAGGGTTGCCGGCTACGAGATTCATATCGGGCGTGCCAGCGGTCAATACGAATGGATTCTCGATGCAGACCAAGAAGGCTCGGCGACCGACAGACTGGTGCTCCAAGATGCCGAGTCCGGTGTCACCTATTATCTGGCAGCACGATCCCGCAACCACGACCGAACTCAGTTCAGCACATTTTCCAAAGAAATCCGCATCTCGCTTGACGGTCCCCCGATTCAGAGCGGGGAGTTGCTTGTAGACGATGCTTGGCAATGGGTCAGCTTTCAAACAGCGTTCATGGACCCGATCGTCGTAGCCACGACCGCCGGCGAGTCCGATGGCGATCCCCTCGTGATTCGCATCGCAGGCATCGAGCCACATGGATTCTGGGTGCGTCTACAGGAATGGGACTATCTCGACGGTCGACATGCCTTCGAGTCGGTTGGCTATGTCGCGATGGAGCGCGGACAATATCGACTGTTGAACGGAGCTCAGATCGAGGCCGGGAGGTTGGTGACGAATGCAACCAAGAGCCCGGTCTGGACCGAGTTTTCCGAAACGTTCGCGTCGACGCCTGTTGTCGTGGCAGCCGTCACGAGCGATCGGGGAACAGAAGCGGTCACCACGGAAATCCAAGCGGTCGGTCGATCAGGTTTCAGCGTCGGCATGATCGAGCAAGAGGCCAACGACCAACAGCATGCCCCCGAACGCATCGATTTCATCGCCTGGGAAACGTCGAGCGGGACGGTCAACGGCATGCAGTACGAGGTCGGGCGAGCGACGACGGAAGTCACTCACCGGCCCCATGAGATCCGTTTCAGCACCGCGTTCCGGGACCCACCTTCGCTGCTGGCCCACCTGCAGACGACCAACGGCAGCGATCCCGCAACACTGCGCTGGCAGACGAAGAGTGAAAAATTCGCCACCTTACGCGTCGTCGAAGAACAGTCGGTCGACGCGGAAACCAGCCATATCCCCGAAACCGCCGGCTATATCCTGATCGGGCAATAAATTAGGCCGCATCGCATCACGGCGGATAGAACAAGAGGGCATGTTCATCAAGGCAGGCTCTCCAGCGGAGCGTAACATCGCCGCGGCAGTGTCACGCATCCAGCGGCACTCCGCGGCACCTGCACCCTCGACAGAGGCGATGAGAATATCCGAGGAGGGTTCCCGCCTCGACACATCGGCCGATATCCAAGAACTCCGGTGCGCCGGCAAACCCGCAGGGCGGTCGGACCGCGCGACATCGGCGTGGCAGCCCCCGTACACCCAAGACCCGGGCGATCATCGCGAGTGCTAAACTAGCCGTCGCGAAGAGATCCGACCTTCGCCGACCGATGGACGCCGTGTTTCCAGGGGACCCTGAAGATGTACGAAGCCTTCTTTGAACTTCGCGAGAAACCCTTCTCCCTTCTCCCGGATCCCGGCTTCTTGTACTTGAGCCAAAAGCATCAAGAGGCGCTGACCCTCCTCGAGTACGGTTTGCTCAATCAGGCGGGCTTCATCATCCTCACCGGAGAAATCGGCTCCGGCAAGACGACCTTGATGCGTTATCTTCTGGATCGACTCGATCCGGATGTTACGATCGGCTTGATCTCGCATACGCATCAATCGCTCGGCGACCTGATGGACTGGATCTGCCAAGCATTCGACATCCAGGCGGCAACGAACACCAAGCGCGATCTCCATCAGGCCTTCGTCGACTTTCTGATCAAGCAATATGCAGCCGGCAAACGCGTGCTGCTCATCGTCGATGAAGCTCAGAACCTTGGCCTCGACAAGCTCGAAGAGCTTCGACTGCTCTCGAATATCAACGCAGACAAGGATCTCGTTCTGCAACTGATGCTCTTGGGCCAACCCCAATTGCGCGACCTCCTGCAGCGGGCGGAGCTGGAGCAATTCGTTCAACGGGTTGCTGCCTCGTACCATCTCGGACCACTCGATGCATCCGAAACCGAGCATTACATTTACCATCGCATCCTGATCGCAGGCGGAAGATACAAGATCTTCGATCGCGAGGCCTGTCATGCAATTCATCACTACAGCAAGGGTGTTCCCCGGCTTATCAACCTGCTCTGCGACACCGCACTCGTCTACGCTTACGGCGCATCCGAGAAGACCGTGTCAGCGAAGGCGGTCGACGAGCTGATCGATGTTCATACACCACATCTACTCATACCGATCGAGCGCGACACGCAGGGACGTCAAGTTCAGAGGGAGCGCTTGGCCTCGGAGGCGGTTACCACCGACGATGGCCTCACGCCTTTCGATACATTCGAAAATACCAAGCAACTCGGTCCTGAAATCGGCGATTTGCTTGCCCCTTCAGCCTCGGTGATCTCAAGCATTCGAGTCCGCGACCAGCATCGCGATCACGACGACGTCGTCCCATCCGTCGCTCGCGCCCTGCACGCGGAAGATGCTTCCTCCCCGGCGGTGGCGCCCGCCGACCCTGCTCGACCGCTTGCGTATAGCGCAGCAAACCCCGGCGCAGTCACTGCATCTGACCTTCAGATCGCCGAATCGACGCCGACTCGGGCCACGGAGAAGCTGATTGTCAAAGAGGCATCAAGCGACGTTCCCGAGAAACGCACGCCGTTTCGACCGGGCGGCCTCTTGATAGCGCTCTTGATTCTGGTCGCCTTCGGCGCGGCAATGGTCTGGCTCGGCACATCGAGCATCAGCGAACGTTTTCGCTCGCCCTTACTCGATCAGGTCGACCGACAGGTGCCACCGGCAACCGCCCCAGCCACGACGATACCGTCCGAAGATCTCTCCACCACCTCGCCGACAAATGAACCGGATTCAGAGTCCAGCGCGAGCTCGGCGGCCCCTCCGGACCAACAGCGGTCGGTCCCTCCCGAAAGCAGCGTATCCGCCCCGTCGGGCGAACGCGATACGCTGACGCCGGCAACTCCCGCGGCGGCCGCAGCAGCCGCTCCCGCCCCGGCGCCGCTTTCGCAAGACCCGTCCTCCGAGGCCGACGAGGGTTCGATAGATGTTTCCGATCAGACGCAGCTCGATCAGGATCCGGCAAGCATCACGGCCGAGATGGACTCCGCCTCTCCTCCCGATACTCGGACGGAGAGCACAGGCACGCGTGACGACAGTGAGTCCGAGCCGCGTCAATCCGAGGCGATGGCCGATCTGGAACGTGGATTCCGTGCACTCCCTGTCGAGATCAGCACCGTCGAGCAAGATGTCATCAAGGTCGATCTAGGCGAATCAGTCCAGTTCCTCGACGGAAGCACGTCCTTGGATGCAAGAGCCCGCGAGGTGCTGACTGCGATTGCATCGGTGCTGGAGGAGGCCGAGACGCCGATCATCAAGGTGATCGGCCATACCGATAGTTCCGGCACCGACTCGGTCAACCGGACACTCTCGGCTCAACGCGCCGCCGCCGTCGCGCGGTTTCTCGTCCGCAGAGGCATCGCAGCAGACCGGGTGAGCTCCGAGGGCCGCGGCAAAAGCGAGCCGAAGGTCGACCCGGAGCAGGAGCTGACTCTTGGCCCCCAGGTAAACCGCCGGATCGAGATCGAGGTCAGGGAGCCTTCAGCCGACGTGAATTGAGCCGGATGCAGCCGGATGCCCCTTCGCGACATGTCGGCGAGATCAAGTCGCAGCATGGCCGGCCGACAGTGCAGGTTGCGGCGAACGAGCCGGAGATCCGCTCGATTTCATCTGCGGCGCACCGCACACCTTCTAGACATCGCGTCGCGAACACACTAACCTTGCGGAAGACGCAACAGTGGCGGGATACAGACAATACAAGATCGGCGAAGGATGCCGAACTTCAATTGCCCGACTCCTGACCGACGTTAAAAATATATCCAGCTCAAAAGCTTATGTAGATCCGCTTAAAGATCATCGGAGGATTCCATCGTGCCGCGCGCCATACAGGTCATTACATCTCGAGGCCTAGTTGCTGCTTTTATTCTCACGCCGAGCCTGTTGATGGCCGCGACGGAGCAATTTACCGCATCGGGTACCTTCACGGTCCCTGCCGGGGTATCCAAAGTCAGCGTTCAGGTGTGGGGCGGCGGCGCCGGGGGCCGCCTTGCTGTCCCGCCGACCAACAATGCCAATGCCGGCGGTGGAGGCGGTGGCTTTGCGGCGCTCACCGACTATCCCGTCTCGGCCGGTGCGAATTTCAATGTGGTCGTCGGCGCGGGTGGAGCAGCCAACGCACGGGGCGGAGCCTCATCGTTCGGCGGGACTGCGCCGGACGGATGCATCGGCACCACGGCCCCCGCCTGTGCGGCAGGTGGGCGGAGCCCCGTACCACCAGGGTCCTACGGCGGTTGCTCCGCAAATCCCGCGGCTCTCCCGGCGGACGACTGTCAGGGCGACGAAATCTATGCGGGCGGAAATGGCGGCCCGCCGGGATCCGGCAGCACGACAGGCGGAGGCGGAGGCGGCTCGGCATTCACCAACGCCGCGGGCAATGACGGTTTGGCGGGAAGCGGCGGCGGAACCGGCGGCACGGGAACGGGCAATGGCGGAAACGGCGGCACAGTTGGCGTTGCAGGGACAGCCGGTACGACCCCGGGCGGCGGCGGAGGCGGAAAGGGATCCGGGGCGGCGGTAGCTCCGGGGGCGGGTGCGGCGGGTTTGGTCATCGTGACTTACGAGTTCGATCCGCCACCCGCGGCACCGATACCGACAGCGTCGACGTGGAGCCTGCTGCTTCTAGGCGGACTCCTCGGCGGGTTCGGTTTGCGAAAGCTGCGTTCCGCAAAACTATCCTAACGGAGTCTCTGGCGAGCGACTCGGCCGCGTACCTGATCCTCGCCCGTATTTTCGACTCCGACGCTGTTCGAGATACCTGGTCTCGGGCAGCGTCGTTGCTGCTTCAGAGAACCGAATCAAGGCTCCTGCCCCGAGAACCCCACCCTCCCTCTTCGCCCTCGACACGAGGCGGCATCGGTATCGGCTATGTCAAAACCAAATGTCACCATCGGCCTGCCGGTCTTTAACGGTGAGAACTTCTTGTCCCAAGCGATCGAATCCGTCCTCGGGCAGGACTATGCCGATTTCGAATTGATCATTCGCGATAATGCATCGACAGATGGAACCGCAGCGATCTGCCGCGAAGCCTGCAAGCAAGACACGCGGATCCGCTATCTACGCAGCGAGAGCAATGTCGGAGCCGCCCCGAATTTCAACGCGATCGTCGGCGACGCCCGCGGGCAATATTTCAAGTGGCTCGCGCATGACGATCTAATGGCGCCGACCTTCCTGTCACGGTGCGTCGAGACATTGGAACTAGACCACGCCAGCGTCTTGGCCTGTCCGCGCGTCCGTTTCATCGATGCTGCCGGAGAGCCGCTCGAGGACTATATCAGCCCGTTCCGCACGGCGGACCCGGACCCGGTCGTTCGCTTCAAAGAGACCCTGTCGGGACATCCCTGCTACGAGGTCTTCGGTCTGATCCGACTCGATGAGCTGCAAAAGACCAGACTCATCGGTAGCTATAAGCACGGAGACGGTGTCCTTCTCTCTCATCTCGCGCTGCTCGGTCGATTCGCAGAGATTCCCGAATACCTATTCTTGTCCCGTCGCCACCAAGGCCAATCCATGTACGTCTACGGCATCACCAATCCGGATGCCAAGGAAGACGCGGATGCCTACGCACGTTGGTTCGACGCAAGGAACGTACTCACCGGCGTGCCGCTCAACTTCAGCCGACGGTTGGCCGAGTATCGGTGGATGATTGGTGTGACACCGTTATCGCTGACGGCAAAGCTCGCACTGTACCGCAGCCTCATTGCCTGGGCGTATAGAAATCGACATCGAATCAAGAAGGAATGGCACAGAGCCATCGACAGCCGCGTCCGGTCACGCTCGGATCCGGCTCGGCAATAATCCGGCGAGCCATAAAAAACAAACCTCGCCACCGGCAAGCCGGCGACTCCAAAGCAAAACGCCCACCCCGAGGGTCTCTCGGGGTGGGCGAGCATGAGTTTCCTTACACGTGCCCTCTAGTAGTTTGACCACCCACTAAAGGTCGCACCCTTCGGCACCACAACGACCGTGAAGCGCGCATCGAGCGGGTACCACTTCTTCGGATCCTCGCCTGCCCACAACAGGAATCCGTTGTAATCGGTCACCGGCACGCCGTTCTTGTTCTTGATCGAGAAACCGTATCGTTTCCGAGGATCTTTCCACAGGATCGGCTTGCCGTCCTTCTTCCACATGGTTGGAATCGCAGCAGACCAGGTGACCTGATTCCCTGCCGTGCCCTGAACATTCGCCGTCGGCGTGCAGGTCTCCCGCCAATTTGACCACCCCGAGGTTGGAGTCTCCCACTGCCACACGCAAAACTGAATCTGCATGGGTTGTGACACGGGTTGGCTTTTAACCTGCACCCGCATATGCAGGGTGCCGTTCGCGTAGTCGACCGGGGATGTCCAGTCGCCGTTGGAGCCGGGAAGCATCTCGAAGATTCGGCTGCTGGGCTTCGCAACCGCCTCCACCTTCGGAAAACCTCTATCGGCCTCGATGACCGGCCAATTCCAGTCGAAGACCTTGATCTCCTTAGCCGTGCCTCCGGGAGGAGGCGTCGATCCAACACTGATTGTCTTCGATGCGGTTCCCTTCGCACCGTCGTCGTCCGTGACGGTAAGCGTCGCCGTATAGGTGCCCGCTTTGGTGTAGGTATAGCCAGGGGATACCTCCGTGCTGGTGCCGCCATCGCCGAATGACCAAGACCGACTGACGATCGTCCCGTCGGGGTCGGACGATGCCGAGGAATTGAAGCTGACAACCAGAGGAACCGCCCCACTCGTAGAGCTGGCGGTGAAGGATGCCACGGGAGGCTTATTGCCCACCGCACCGGAGCCGACCACGATAGTCTGGCTGGCCGTGGACGACGCGCCATCATCATCCGTGATCTGAAGGGTCGCCACATAGGTTCCGGCCGCGCTGTAAACGTGGCTTTTGGTTCTGCCCCACTCGAAAGGACTGCCGTCGCCGAAGTCCCATCGGCGGCCCGTGATCTGACCGTCGGGATCCGACGACGCCGAGGCATCGAAACGCACCGTCAAAGGCGCCGCTCCGCTGGTCGGGCTCGCCGTGAAGGACGCCACAGGCGGCAAATTGCCGCCGCTACCGCCACCGAACGATGGACCGGCCTTGAAATTTTTGATTCCGACGGCGTCGAGCACAACGGGGAGAATCCGGGCCTCGTTGATCAAACCACCGAA
Source organism: Thiocapsa sp. KS1 (assembly GCF_001499735.1). Classification (GTDB taxonomy): domain Bacteria; phylum Pseudomonadota; class Gammaproteobacteria; order Chromatiales; family Chromatiaceae; genus Thiocapsa. The sequence goes on from NZ_LN848257.1 coordinate 1,459,519, forward strand.
ATACCGTTGGTAGCTTTGGTTCCAGAAGTACCGACCGAGATCCAATGGCTGCGGATTGCCCTGAATCGGGCCAACTGCCGTGGTCGTCCCGCCGGCCATCTCGCCGTTGACGTATAGGACGATTTTGGAAGTACCATTGCCGACATAACTGTAAGTTACAGCAACATGCTGCCACTGGCCCGCAACCAACGGCACACTGGACTCGACCGTCGTACCTTCGCCGACACTGTCGCCTTTGAAGACCTCGAAGTAGAGCTTCTTGGTCCCTTCGTCGGTGCCTGCGCTCAACATGAAGCCACGGCGCTTGCCGGACACCGATGTGCCCTGTTTGGACAGAATCGGGTTGCGAACGGACAGGTTGTCGGGCCGAATCCATGCCATGAGGGTAAACTGCTGGGGACCACCCGCGCTCTGCGCCGGAATACCGGTGCTCAGGACATCGTTCGCACGATCGGCGAACGCCCCGGATCCGGAGAGCTGCAATGCGCCGCCGAAATCGCCCTGCGGAGCAGCCCACGCAGCGCCGCCTCTGAGCGTCAATGCATTGGTCCCGGCCTGGTCGACCGCCGTTGTACCGGTACCGTCGCCGAGTGGCCAATAGGCACTCGTGGGCTTGTCACAGGCATCGCCGAAACCATTGGCATTGGCGTCCGCCTGACTTGGATTCGAGGTATAGACGCAGTTGTCGTCGGCATCCGGAATACCGTCGCCGTCGCTGTCAGCCGATTGCGCATAAGCCCCGGGAAGGGCAACAAGTGCAAGGAGCATGAGCAGAGCGACGGGGACAGCGAACCGTCCGTGTCGAGTACATTTGAACATGATTTGAGAATCTCCAAGAGGGCTGGATGGTTGCTCGGAAGACAGGATCGTCGTAGACATCGTCGTATTCGCCTCGAGCGAGGCGATAGGACTGAGCAGGTTTCTCGTCGTCCGACGAGCACGGCTCAAGGGCAGGTCCGACCAGCAAAACCCCGCTGGCTATCCAGGACCCCGCATCTCCGCCCATCCAGGTTCGATGCTCGAAACATTGGAAAACCGGCTAGCACGGAGAAGGCATACCGAATTTAAGGGCTTGATTCGAGCTCCCCTCTATGCCGTCAAATCCATTTTCTTGGTATGCCGGCCCTTCAACGGGGTTTATGTTCCCGGTCCTGATACCGGCCGTCAAGCAATCACGCCTCGGAAAAGATCCATCGTTCCTCTCATCCGACGGGCGGTGACGAGGCCAACCCACACATCATTCAGGAGTTTTCGGTTGGCATATCATCTCGCCATTTATCTGTCGGCCCACGGGTTCGGTCACATCGGTCAAACGGCCCCCGTTATCGATTCCCTCGCCAGGTCTCTCCCGGACGTGCGCCTCACGATTCTGACGGCCGCGCCGGCATTCAAGATCGCCGAGCGTTTCGGACAGAGTCACACCTTGATCCACAACGAGAATGATGTCGGCATGCAGCAGTCGAATGCACTCGAAGTGGATGTCCCCGGAAGTTGGATCGCGTACCAGGCATTCCACGAAGCCTGGACCGAGAAGGTGCGGGCCGAAGCACGACGCTTGGAGCAACTCCGCCCTGACCTGGTGCTCGTAAATGTACCCTATCTCCCGCTGGCCGCTGCGCGCCTGGCCGAGATTCCCGCCGTCGCCATATGCTCGCTCGATTGGGCCGGAATATTTGCTCATTACTTCGCATCGCACGGCGAACCCGCCGGACGGATCCTGGCAGAGATGCAGGCTGCCTACGAGAGCGCCCTTTGTTTTCTCCAACCCGAGCCGAGCATGGCGATGCCGCATCTCGGCAACACCAAGGCGATCGGGCCGATCGCCCAGGTCGGCCGAAACTGCCGGTCCGTCGTCGAGAAGCAGATTGGGTTGGCATCGGGCGAGCGACTGGTGATGGTCTCGCTCGGCGGGATGGAGTTCCGGCCTCCGATCGAGGATTGGCCGGCGCTTGTGGGTTTGCGCCTGATCGTTCCCGCGTCTTGGAAATCGCGTCATCCGCAGACGGTCGCCTTCGAGGATCTCGGAATTCCCTTCATCGACGCCTTGGCCAGCAGCGATCTGCTGATCGCAAAACCGGGATACGGCAGTTTCGTGGAAGCCGTGTGCCACGGCATCCCCGTGCTGTACATCGAGCGCGCAAATTGGCCTGAAGCGGATGCCATGATCGGGTGGCTCCTGCGCTACGGCGTCTGTGCGCGTTTGAGTCCAACCGATTTAAAACAGGGGACACTCGTCGATGCAGTGACCGCACTTCTGGTCAAACCGCAGGCATCCCCGAGGGCACCCACCGGTGCCGCCGAGGCGGCCGAGGAGATCATCGCTATTCTGGCGCAGAGGAGCCCGTCATCGCATCGATCTGGTCGAATAGATATTCCGCAAACGGAATCGAGCAGGTAAAGGCCGGCGATACCGCATTCAGGACATGAAACGAGCGGTCATCGCCTTCGAAGCGGAAATCCATCTCAAGCCTTCGTTGACGCGTGTCGAAGAGCTGCGCACGGATCCCCGGAGCACCCCAGGTGCGGTACTGTTTGAGCTCTACCCCGCTCGCTAAATCGCCGGCGAGCTTCACCATGCGTCCTTTGAAGTATTTTGCCAATTCTTCGACGGCAAGACCACGAAATCCAAAGTCGTCGCGGACAAGTAAACCGGCCTCTTGCAGCAGAACCTCTCCGAGCTCACGGAGATTGAAGTTTTCCAACCCACGATAATGCTCTCGCCAAAAGGCCGGAATAGCTGTCGGGCCGATCTTGATTTTCCCGGACGCGGTCAACGTAAAATGAACGCCCAGAAATGGATTACGCAGATCGGGAACCGGATAAATGTTGGTTCTTAGTGCGCCGACTGGCTCGTTGCTGTAGAGATAGAGTCCTTTAAACGGGATGATGGCATAAGCCTGTGCGAATCCGAAATCCTTGGCAACGCGATCGGCATAAAGGCCCGCCGCATTGATTAGATATCCGACCGACCAGTCGCCACGCGAAGTCCGAACCCCACCATCACAGCGGCCAAGGTAAGCTGTCGACGGGTAGAGACCAATGCCGCAGGTGCGGGCATCCTCAAGCAATGCACCGAGGACGCGTCGCGGATCAACCGATGCTGTCGATGGTGAATAGAGGGCGCGTTCGCAGGTCTTTGCGCGGGGCTCGATCTCGCGGGCCTCTTCCGCCGAAACCCCTTGAACATCGACGCCGTTGATCCGACCGCGCCGCAGCAGCTCGTCGAGCGACGCAAGCTCGCTCGGGCCTTTCGTCACCACCAGCTTCCCGCAGCGATTGATCGGCAGACCACGCTCGACACAGTATTCGGTCAGGCGCCGATTCCCCTCGCGCGTGAAGCGCGCTTTCAGACTGTCCGCACTATAGTAGAATCCCGCGTGAAGAACCCCGCTGTTTCGGCCGCTCGCGTGCTCTCCGAACGCATCTTCCTTCTCGATCAGAGCAACGGCGGCATCGGGAAAACGCCGCTTGGCCTCCAAAGCCAGAGTGACCCCGATGATGCCTCCGCCGATGACGAGAAAGTCAGCCGTGGCTCGCGTCATACGTCCATCTCTCGATCATGTTTCGCACCCCATGCATCATTTGCGTGCGCCCTCTTCCTCTTCGCCTTCAGACTGCGCGAACGTCCGCCGCGACGCCCGATTCACGTAAGAGGTTCTTGATCTCGTCGAGATAGACCTCGTTCATGACGACGACCTGATCCGGTCGATAGCCTACGAGAAAGTCCGGAGACACGACCTTCTGGCCGGTTCCTGGAACGAACTTCCCGTGCTTATGAGGATTAAGATCGACTATATAGTCAATGGCCGAGGAGTCCTTAACGATATTCAGGAAGGTCACACCCTTCGAGCCGGCGCCCCAAACCACCGTTTTCGTGCCCGCATCTTTCGCCTGCCGAAGTCGCGACTGCCATTCGACAACCTTCGCGCGATAGCTCTCGGCGAATGCATCGACATCCAGGGCCACGGCGCCGAGCTCGTCGGGATCGGGAAGCAGCCCGCGCTCCCCCGATAGGGCCGGCAAGGCTTCGAGCGAGAGGAACTGCCCGTCGAAGGCATCGTTCTGCTCCACGACCCGAAAGCCGCTGTCCGCAAACACCCGGCGTAGAGAGCCCGGCGTGAAATAGGAGCAGTGCTCGTAGATGAGATCCCAGATCCCCAGGTCCCGAAGCGTGAAGAGCGCATTCGGAACCTCGAAATAAACGAGCGTATCCGGGCGTTCGCTTAGGGTCTTTCGCAACCCCTCGAGAAATGTCCTCGGATGTTGAATATGCTCGAGGACATGCCTGCAAACGACGAGATCAGCCGGACGATCGGCGTATACCTCCGAATAGTAGTCCTGGACGAAGGTGAGACCCGGATGCGCCGCAGCGCCCTCTCGCCCGGATTCAAAACTCTTGTCGAAACCCGTGCCGCGGTTGTCGCCGGCTGCACAGATCATCGCCAGAAAATCACCCTTGCCGCAGCCCAGCTCGATGACATCCTTTCCGCGGATGTCACAACGCTCTACCAAACGATTCGCCAACGCGGTCGCATACGCATTGAACTTCGGCGAGAAATGAAGGGAGTTCTCGTAACCTTCCGAGTAATCCATCACGCCCGGATCGAAGACACGGTTGAAGACATGTCCGCAATCCCGACAGAATGCGAGATCGATGTTTCCGCGGGGGGCCTCGCGCGCCTCTTCAATGCTTGACCAGAGTACGTTGCAGTAGGTCGGCATCGCCTCGATTCGAACACAAGTCTTTAGCGCAGACGAACCGCAAACAGGACATTCCGTCAACGGGACTTCAGCTTGAAGATGCTCGCTCATTCAATCACCTATCCGGCAGAACACGGAGTCGGAACCCTATACGGCAACGACGTGCGGAGCGAGACCGAGGGCGTTGAGATCACGCGTGATTTCATCCTGATAGATCTCGTTCATGATCACCACGATATCCGGTCGGTAGGTCTGCAGAAATGCGGGTGCGACAATCTCCTGGCCGGTCCCGGACATGAAATAGCCCTGTCGGTAAGGATTGATGTCGACCACATACTCGATTTGCCCATCGGTATCGATCGATCTCAGGAAGGAAACACCCTTGGAACCGGACCCCCAGAGCACGGTCTTCAACCCTTTCGCATGCCAATCCGCGAAGCGATCTCGCCACATCTGCAGCTTCGCATCGCAACGCTGCGGAAAGGATGCGACATAATCTTTAAGAAGATCCAGATCATCCTCGCGCGGCAAAGGCGCTGTGACGCCACCGGTCGCGGGTCGCGCTTCTATCGTCAGGTACTGATCCCCGTATTCGGTGTCGACATCGAGCACGTCGAAGCCGTTCCGCCTGAAGAGACGGGCGAGCGACCCGGGGCTGAAATAAGAGCAATGTTCGTAATAGATATCTTCGAATGCACAATCGCGCAGGATCCGGATGACCTCCGGGATCTGAAAAAACACGATCGTATCGGACCTGTCGCCGATCGCACGCCGCACGGTCGCCATAAAATCATGCGTTTGCGGGATGTGCTCGAGCGTCATTTTGCAACAGACGAAATCCGCCTGATGCTCGGCGTACTTTTCCGAGTAGAAATCCTTGATGAAGGTGACCTGCCCCTCCTGGACCGGAATCTTTCGGTCTTCCCGATACCCCGGGTCGAATCCGATGCCTCGATTGCCGCCGAGTTGACTCAGCAGCGCAATGAATTCCCCTTTGCCGCAACCGATCTCGAGCACCTCTTTGCCCCGCAGATCGTACTTTTCGATAAGTCGCTCCGCCAAAGCACGATGAAAGGCATTGAAGGTTCCGGAAAAACCCTGCGTCTCCTCGTAGCGACCGGAATACTCGGTCAGCTTCGGATCGAAGGCGACATTGGAGATAAATCCACACTCGGGACAAAATCCGAGTCGGATATCCCCGCGTGGATACTCGGTCGCCTCTTCCCTGGAGCCGAGCAAGATACAACTGTTCGAGGGAACGGCGTCGACCTCGTAGAAGATCTCCATCTCCCCGACCTGACAGCTCGGGCATCGGTGTTTTTGCTTCATACTTCGAAAGACCCCGTTATTTGTTTGCGAGTCGCGCTAGAGCACCGTCGGCTCTGGAATCGGAACGATGAACCGACCGCCGCCCTCGCGATATGCAGCCTGCTGCTCCAGAATCTCGTCGGCAAAATTCCAAGGCAGAATCAACACATAATCGGGCATTGCCTCCAACAACCGCTCGGGAGCGTAGATGGGGAGGTGTTGTCCGGGCATGTATCGACCTTGCTTATGGATGTTTCGATCAACGACGAAATCCACCAGCTCCGAGCCGATCCCCACGTAGTTGATCAAGGTGCTGCCCTTCGCAGCAGCCCCGTAAGCTGCAATGCTGTGGCCTTGGGCCTTCAGATCGCCCAGCAATCGCGACAAGGCGTCTTTGACGTGCTCGACGCGCTTGGAGAAATCCCGGTAATAGTCGAGTTGATCAACCTTTTCGAGCCGCTCGGTCTCCAAAAGCGACCGCACTGCGGGGCCAACGTCTTCTCGTTTTTCCACGAACAAACGCAACGATCCGCCATGGATCGCCAACCGTTTAACATCGTTGAGGTAGAGACCGTGACTGCGGAACAGATGATCGAGAGCAGTCACCGAAAAATAGCAAAGATGCTCATGGTAAATGGTGTCGAACTCGCAATGATCGATGAGATCCTTGACGTAGGGCACCTCGATCACGGCAACACCGTCATCCTTGAGAAGACGGGCGACGCCCTCGACGAATCCATTGGTATCGGCGACATGCGCCAGTACGTTGTTGCCGTGGACGACGTCGGCCTGTCGACCCTCGCTCTTGAGCTGCTCCGCAAGCTCGAGCGTAAAGAAGGTGTTCAGCGTGGGAACACCGATCTTCTCGGCGGCCTTGGCCGGACCATCGGCCGGGTCAATCCCGAGCACCGAAATACCGCGCTCGACGTAGTTTTTCAGCAGATAGCCGTCGTTGCTCGCGAGCTCGATCACGAAGGACGAGCCATCAAGCCCCCTTCGATCGATGATGTCGTCGACATTCTCTTTGGAATGACGCAGGAGCGCGGGCGAGAACGAGGAGAAGTAAGGGTAATCCTCGCAGAACAGCTCTTCCGGAGGCACGGTCTCCAGGATCTGAACCAAGGTGCAGCTCGGGCAAAACGCAACCTCGAGCGGATAGGTTGGCTCATGCTGAGACAACTGAGCCTCGGTGAGCAACCGATCCGCGAGCGGCGTAACCCCGAGGTTGAGAAATGACTGCAGCCCGCGACTCCCGCAGGCCCTGCAGCACGCTTGACTTGGCATGTCGATCAGCTCCTCTTCCCGATGATGAATAGATGGCTCTTAGGCGTTCGAGCGCAGATCCGCGTCGAGTCGACCTTCGGCGACCAACTTCTGGATATGTGCAATGCGCTTGAAGCGCTCGCCTTCGAAATCATCCAATGCCAAACCGACCTGCTTGTAGGCCTGATAGAGCTCCTCGACGCCGCGCCGCGCGGTCCACTGCGGCTTGAACTCGTGCAGGGTTCGGGCGATGTGGTTGCAGTCGACCCGATAACAGCGCAAGTCCGGCCCGGCATCCGGGGCAAAACCGATCTCGCAGTTCGGCACGATGTCGTGGACGATCTCGGCGATCTCGCGAATCTGATAATTCTCGGTCGTTGTGCCCACGTTGAAGGCGTGATCGTGGACAAGGTCGCGGGGCGCCTGAAGGGCTGCGATGTAAGACAGGGCGATATCCTCGACATGGACGATCGGACGCCACGGAGAACCGTCACTCTTCAGATAAACGCTGCCTGTCGTGAAGGCCCAAGCGGTCAGATTGTTGGTGACAAGATCGAAGCGGATCCGGGGCGAGAGACCGTAGGCGGTCGATGCCCTCAGATAGGTCGGCGAGAAGCTGTCGTCCGCAAGCGCGTGCAGGGCTTCCTCGACGCGCACCTTGGAAACGCCATAGGGCGTAACCGGATTGAATGCCGCATCCTCGGTCAAGAAATTATCGCCGGAAGCCCCGTAATTGCTGCATGAGGACGCAAACAGGAAGCGAGCCACACCCGCATCCTTGGCAAGCCTCGCAATCTTCACGGACGCCTTGTAGTTGATGTCCTCGGTGAGCTGCGGTCGATAATCGCCCATCGGATCGTTGGACAGACCCGCCAGGTGAATCACGGCATCGAAACCACGAAGGTCCGCCGCTTCGACATCGCGGACGTCCTTGCGGATGTTCGGGACGTCTGCCAACTCCCCGGCAAAGGTGCAGTCCTCGAACCAATCGGCGTCGAGTCCCACGACGTCATGCCCACGTTTCAGCAACATCGGGACCAGAATCGTCCCTATGTAACCCAAATGTCCGGTCACCAACACTCTCATCGTATCGCTCCAAGGTCTCGGGGCACAAAAAAGGCCGGCACACATTTCGCGCGGCTCTTGTAGTGGTTTTTCGGCGCGGCAAGGCGGTATCCGTGGCCGAAAGATGCGTCGACAACGTTTATAGCCCGGATTGTGAACCGGGCAAAGACCAGTGTTCAGCCACTCGGCGAATGCCGCGTCAGAGCTTCGCACCCTCTGCTCGGGCGATATCTAAGCAAAAACCGTGCGCGAATCCCGAGCTGGATAGGTCAATTGACCAAGCGCACGACGCCTTGCCGGTGCGACGCAGGCCGCTCAGACCGGACAGCAACGATCTTCAGGACCAGCTTTTCCAAGGCGGATTGCCATGCTGCCAAAGCTCCTCCAAGAGGTGTTTCTCGCGCAAGGTATCCATGCACTGCCAGAATGACTCGTGCCGATAAGCCATGAGCTGCCCGTCGGCTGCAAGCCTCTCCATGGGCGCGTGCTCGAACATGACCTCGTCGCCCTCGATATAATCCATCACGCCGGGTTCCAACACAAAGAAGGCCCCGTTGATCCAACCCTCATGGATCTGCGACTTCTCGGTAAAGCTGGTCACGGCATCGCCGTCGAACTCGAGATTTCCGTAACGCGCGGGCGGCCTGACAGCGGTAACGGTGGCAAGCTTTCCGTGGGCGCGATGAAAGCGCAAAAGCGCATCCAGATCGACATCCGATACGCCGTCGCCCCAAGTCAGCATGAAGGTTTCATTGCCGAAGTAGGGCTGCAATCTTTTGATACGGCCGCCGGTCATTGTCTTGAGGCCCGTCTCGAAGAGGTTGACGCTCCAATCGGGCCGATCCCCGTCGTTCGACGTCGTCACCTGCCCGGTTGCGGTCTCGATGCGCATGTCGCCGGACAAGATCCCGAAATCCTTGAACCAACGCTTGATGTAGTCGCCCTTGTAGCCGAGGGCGACGGCAAAATCACGATGTCCGTAACTGTAGTAGTGCATCATGATGTGCCATAAGATCGGGCGACCCCCGATCTCCACCATCGGCTTCGGGCGAATCTCCGTTTCTTCCGCCAAACGCGTCCCCAGACCACCGGCAAGTATTCCGACCTTCATGATGGCTCCCCTCTTGGGATGATGAATCGCCTTGAGATTACTTCCGACTCGCATCGTTTCCGGCGGATCGCCGGGTGTTGATCATACCTCCGCCCCAGACGCGCTTGATGCGTCTTCTACGTTGGGCGACCAAAGGCTCAATCACGATTGATCGCTTGCCTGTCCATCGTATTTAGGCATTCACGACTTCCTCGTATACCCCTTCACTGACCAAACGCCCCCGATCCAGCCGATAAAGCTTATCGCAATGGGCGACAGTCGTAAGTCGATGGGCCACGATAATGATGGTCTTGTTGCCGTGAAGGGCATTTACAGCGTCCATGACGCCTCTCTCGGTCGCGGTGTCCAGCGCGCTGGTCGCCTCGTCAAGCACCAAGACGGCCGGATCGTGATAGAGCGCGCGCGCGATACCGATGCGTTGGCGTTGCCCCCCCGAGAGCCTGACTCCCCGCTCCCCCACCAGGGTGTTCAGCCCATCAGGCAAGGACGCGACGAGCTCGTCGAGCTGAGCCGCTCTCACGGCAGCCAATACGGAGGCTTCGTCGATACGCTCATCGACAATACCGAACGCGATGTTGCGGCGCAGACTGTCGTCGGTCAAAAAGATGCTCTGAGGAACGTAGCCGATCTGATCCTGCCAACCCCGAAGATTCGTTCCGATATCCGTCCCGTCGACAAGCACCCGCCCCGACGACGGGCGAATCAGCCCGAGTATGACATCGATCAAGGTACTCTTGCCCGCCCCGCTCCCACCGATGAATCCTACCGACGCACCGATCGGGATCGCGAGATCGATATCGGCGATGGCTGCCACGCTCGCCCCGTCGTAGGTAAACCCGATCCCCTCGAGTCGAATCTCTTGCTTGAAGGGCAAAGGTCCGATGCGCGGCTCCGGCGCCACGCGCTCCAGATCCCGCAGCTCGGCATACATGCTGTCGATCACGGGCCCGACGAACCTAAGCTCCTGACTGCTTGTCGTCACCTGCCCCAGCTTCGGCATCAACCGGAAGGCCGCAGCGGCGAATACCGCAAGGGTCGGGACAATGGATTCGATCGCACGCCCCTGCGCCAGCATGCTGACCACCAGCGCCACCAAACCAAGCACCGCCAGAAACTCAAACCAAAGGCGCGGTAAACCATTGAGAAACTTACGTTTACGTTCCGCTTGAGCGTTTCCGAGCGCATGGGTCGCATACTGAGCCAGGAAGTCGTCCTCGTGCCCCAGCAGCTTGATGTCCTTGACCCCGCCAAGCCCCTGCTGGAGATGCTGGATAATCTTGCCCTGGTGAAAGCGACGCTCTTTGCCCCAGCGACGAATCCGTTTCTTGGTGACATATTGAAAGAGCGTCCCGGCCGTCCCCAGAACCAGCAGAGCGACTAAACCACCAATCGGCTCGACAAACAGCAACAAGGCCCCGATTCCAATCAAAACAAGACCTTGCGTTACCAGCTCGATCAGGCTGTTCAAGCCGGACGTGAACTGATTCGACTCCATGCTGACGTTGCGGATGAGCTGCGCCGAATTGCGCCTGAGATGAAAGGTGTAGGGCTGGCGAAGATAAGCACCGAATAAACGGAGCGATAAGCTCGCCTGCGTGTCTGCAACAAAAGCCGACCGCTGCCACGTCATAAAGGCCAGGAACGCATTCTTGACCCCAAAAAAGCCCAGCATGCCGAGCATGCCGAATACGATCAGGGTTTTCTGGTCGGGATTGCCCAGCCGAGCCAAGTAAGGCGCCACCGAAGGATAGCGGCTGCCGATGTCCGGCTCCGAAACCAGCGCTAGGAACGGAATAATCAATCCCACACCCGCGGTCTCGAGGAACATTGCAACCAGCATCAGGGCGAACAGCCAATAAGCGCGCCTACGCTGCTCCGCCCGCAAGACCGCAAAGATCTTTCCGATATGTCCCATGGATGCCTTGTGAAGCGATTAAAATCAACGAGATCAAGACGGCTCGGCCGGATCCGGGGCTGCGGTCGCACTCTCACTCGATCGGCGATTCCGTGCCTGCATCTCCAACTCCGGGATGCTCCGATCCGAGAAGGCCTTTTGTCGGGTCCTCCCATGCCATCCCTGTCTTCTTGTGTATTATGGCGTGTGAGAGTTGCCGAGCAGCGATCCAGCGGACGAATACATGATGAAGCATGAGTTTAAATTTCAGAGCTAACTGTGCCCTGCGACATAGGTCTGGGTTTTCGACGAATGCTGCATCTAGTCTGCATTGATCCCGAGACCAGGTCAACGCATCTACGGACTTACAGGCGCTCGGCGCTTCGGCGGCCCTCGAAACGGGCTCCATGGCGCGACCGACATCCCCGAAAAGACAGAAATCGAAGCAGTACATGAGGTTCGCGATGCACAAGAAACCATCACCGACGCGACCGCAGCCCCCGAGAGGGCTGTCGCTCCTCTGGCTTTTCGCGATGGCCTTCGCCGGCTCGGTCACGGCACAGACGCTTCCGACTCCTGTCGCTTACTGGTTTCTCGATGAGTCCGCAGGGGTGACCGCCGCCGATCAAATCGGCGGCAACGACCTCGCCCTGACGGGCTCTGCACAGTGGCAGCCCGCTTCCGGCTATGTCGACGGCGCGCTTGCGCTGGATGGCAAAGGCGGCTATGCGACCCGAACAGATGCCCAGCTGGGCGCGGGCATACCGGGAAAGCTCGGTACCCAAACTCGGGATTTCACGCTGTCGGCCTGGATCTATCCGACCAGCCTAACCGACCGGAACCCGATCCTCGTGAAACAAGCCGCGCCGGAGCGTGGATTGATGTGGAGCGCCGGTACACCGGATGGAACCGGTCGACTCGCCGTCGAGGTCTACAAGAACAACGACGCAACAGCCGGCAAGACGGAGCTCAGATCCAGCGTCCCGCTCAGCGTCGGCGTCTGGCAACACGTCGCGGTGACCTACCGCTTCGTCGCCGACGGCACCTCGGTTCTTACCCTGTACATCAACGGCACCCAGGTCGCAAAGACCTCCAGCGCAGTCGGTCCGGTGCGTGCCAACGACCGCCCCCTGGACCTGGGCCGCTACACCTGGAACACGTACCAGCGATTTTTCAACGGACGCCTGGACGAGATTCAAATCTTTAATACCGCGCTTACGGCAACTCAGATCCAGGCCGTCATCGACGAGGCCAACATCCAAGCAACGAATGTCCCGCCCGTGGCGGTCATCGGAGCCACGCCGCAGAGTGGCGACGCACCCCTGACGGTCAACTTCGACGCGAGCGCATCCTCCGATTCGGACGGAACGCTCTTCTCCTACGACTGGGATTTCGGCGACGGCATGACCTCCACGGAGATCGCGCCCAGCCACCTCTATCTCACCCCGGGAGCCTATCTCGCCACACTGCGCGTCACGGACAATCTCGGCAAAGCCGGCACTGCAGAGCGGACGATCCGAGCAACCGATCCGTTGAACATCCGGCCTGTCGCCCGCTTCACCGCACTCTGGAACGGTGTCACCGTCACCCTCGATGCAAGCACGTCATCCGATGCCGACGGCACCGTCGTCGCCTACGAATGGGATCTCGGCGACGGAACCGTCAAGTCCGGCGCCACCATCCAGCATGGCTATGCTCGGCCCGGAACCTTCAATGTCAGCCTGACGGTGACCGACGACAGCGGCGGGGTCGGTACGGTCACCAAACCGGTGACATTCGTTGCTCCGGAGCTCAAGGTCTTCGAGATCAATCGCCTCGTCACCAAGAAGGATCGCGGCTTCCCCTGGGACCAACCGCCGGCAGCCGCGGCGAACGGCGATTGGACGAGCCCCATCAACTATGCCGAGGGCACCCTGCAGATGCGCGCGGAGATCCGCGCGCAACCCGTGGCTCAGGCGATGAAGCTCCAGTTCTGCATGTGGCAGTACAACCTCACCCTGGAAACCTGCAGCTCGACAAAAGATGTCTCCGGCACCCCGGGAACCGTGGTGACCTGGTCGTCGTACATTCCGACCATGTATAAAAAAGACGGCAATCCCATGGACTGGGCGAATCCGCGGCAGCGTTACGGGCTTTCGATCAAGAACAATGCGGGTCTGCCCGTCAGCGACTTCTCCGGTTGGAATTGGAACGGCGAGAACCCGGACGCCTGGTACCCGCTCGACATTCGCTACACCGTCATTGCCGTGCCGCCCGGGCGAACCTTCAGCGGCTGGACGAGCGACGTCCTCAACGCCGCTCCCGGCTATGTCAGCGATACCACGCCCCCGGGGCTCGGCCCTGTCAGCGTCTCTGCCGGCCAAACCTCGGCGGTCCTGGCCTGGACAACCACCGAGCCGGCCACGGCTACAGTTCTCTATGGGCCGACATCGGCCTACGGCATGGGCGAGGCGACTTCCCCGCAGCTCACGACCACGCACAGCGTGACACTCTCCGGCCTGACTGCCGGAACAACCTATCACTATCGCGTTCAAGCCTTCGACGCGACTGGAAACTCAAGCGCATCGGGGGATCTGACCTTCTCGACCCAGTCCGCAAACGCGTCGGCCATCGTATCGGATGATTTCCGTCGAGCCACACTCGACACCGGCGTTTGGACCTTCGTCAATCCGCTCGGCGACGCCACTCTCGCGCTCAACGGCGCACAGGCCGTCATCGCCGTACCCGGCGGAATCGCTCACGACATCTGGACCGCCGGCAACTTCGCACCGCGGCTGATGCAGTCGGCACCGGACAGAGACTTCGAGGTCGAGGTCAAATTCGACTCGCCCGTCACGCGACGCTTCCAGATCCAGGGCCTGGTGGTCGAGGAGTCGCCCGGCCGGTTCGTGCGCTTCGACGTCCACCACGATGGCTCGCAGGTCCGGATCTTCGCAGCAACCGTCATCAACGGCATCGCCACGACCCGCCATAACGTCGCTACGGCACCCATGAGCAGCCCCGTTTATCTGCGTCTGGCTCGGCAGGGAAATGTTTGGACACCCCGTTACTCGACCGACGGTACAAACTGGCAGACCCTCGCCGGCTTTACCCAGGCCATGACGGTCACGGGTGTCGGCATCTTCGGGGCAAATACCGCCAATGCGGGAAGCCCGGTTCCCGCACACACGCTTCTCGTCGATCACTTCTTCAATACGGCATCGCCGATCCTGCCAGGGCCGGGTGCACCTTCGATCACGACGCAACCAAGCGATCTGTCCGTCGTAGAAGGCGCACCTGCAACCTTCTCGGTCACCGCCGCCGGGAATGCCCCGCTCGTCTATCAATGGTCTCGAGACGGTGTTCCGATCAGCGGCGCAACCAGCGCCACATACACCATCCCCGTCACGACAAGAGCGGACAACGGAGCACGTTTCGTCGTGACCATCGCCAACTCCGCGGGTAGTGTCGCGAGTCGAGCCGCGCTGTTGAATCTGGGCTCCGGCGGGGCACCCGTCATCGACATCTGGTACGGGCCCAACCAGGCATTCGGAGCGCTCGGCGTTCCGCAGTGGGCGATCAATGTCCTGGGCAACGTCTCGGATACGGACGGCCTCGGGCAGGTCACCTACTCGCTCAACGGCGGCCCGGCTCGGACCCTCTCGGTCGGTCCGTTTCGCCGACTCGAGGCGCCCGGCGACTTCAATGTCGAGATCCCCTTCACGAGCTTGATACCGGGCGCCAATCTCATCGAGATTCGCGCTGCCGACAGCCTCGGTAACCAATCCGTCGAGACTGTGACTGTTCAGTACACGCCAGGAAATGTCTGGCCGCTCGGTTACGCGATCGACTGGGCGACAGCGGGTGATCTTCAAGACGTCGCTCAGGTCGTCGACGGGGATTGGGGCATCGTCGGCGGCGCCCTGCGGCCGATCCAACGCGGCTACGACCGCTTGGTCGCCGTCGGCGATCTCGCCTGGACCGACTACGAGGTGACGGTCCCGATCACCATCCACGGCTTCGACGCGAAAGGATTCGTCAAACCGAACGCCAAGCCCGCCTTGGGCGTCATGCTCAAATGGCCGGGCCACACCAACTGGACGGGCTCACAGCCGGCCTGGGGATATTACCCCTCGGGCGGAGGTGCCTGGTACGAATTCGAGCAAAACGGATCCGGTTCCCTCGGTTTGACCGATTTCGAGACGCTCCATGCCGTCGACCCCTTGAACCGCGTCCTCAGCACCAATGTCACCTACATCTGGAAGGTTCGTGTACAGTCCCTGATCGGCGGAAGTACGCGCTACAGCGTTAAGGTCTGGCGGACCGGCGACCCGGAGCCGACCGGCTGGGAGCTTGTAGCAACCGACGCGAACGATGTCGAAGGCGGATCGCTCCTCCTGGTAGCCCATTACGTCGATGCGAGCTTCGGGAACATCTCGATTGAACCCGTTACGCCCGATCCCGGCGAACTACCACCGCCGCCGGTGCTTCACCACGAAGTCGCCAACGGCGTCGGCGCAAACTGGCAAACGGTGACGTTACCCTACAGCTACACCAACCCGGTCGTGGTCGCCTCGGTGCAGTACCCGAACGCAACCGCGAAGCCCGTCGTCGCGCAGGTACGCAACGCCACGGGCAAGCAGTTCGAGCTTCGTGTACAGAACCCGAGCAACCAGGCGCTCACCGACACCTACAGCGTCCATTACACCGTCGTCGAGGCCGGGGTCTATACGCAGGCCCAGCACGGCATCACGATGGAAGCGGTCAAATTCACCTCGAGCAACACCAATTACAAGGGCGCCTGGTGGCAGCAAGAAGCACGCACCTACGCCAACAACTACATCGCGCCCGTCGTTCTCGGGCAGGTGATGAGCACCAACGATCCACGCTGGTCCTCGTTCTGGGCACGTGGCGACACCAAAGACTTCGCACCCAACCCGACAAAGCTCTCAGCCAGCAAGCACGTCGGCGAGGACACGATCAAAACCCGCGCGAACGAGCTGGTCGGCTATCTGGTCATCGAGTCCGGCAGCGGGACGGTCGACGGCGTCGGCTATCATGCGGGTGTCAGCACGGCGTCGATCCAAGGCATCGGAAACGCCCCGCCCTATTCGGTGCCTTACCAGATCGGCGTGCCGGCCTCCACCGCGGTCGTGACATCGGCGGGGATGAAGATCACCGACGGCGGCTGGCCGGTCCTCTTCGGAACCAATCCGCTCGCCAACGGAGCGCTCAGTCTTGCGATCGACGAGGACCAGATCACCGACGCCGAGCGCTCCCACGGCAGCGAGCAGGTCGCCTATCTGGTGCTCGGAGGAGCGTCGGATCTCGGTGCGCCGATCGTCACACCACCCGCGGACATCATCGCGGAGGCCACCGGCCTGCTGAGCTCGCCGGCGATCGGGCAAGCGACATCCAGCGACGGCAGCCCGGTCACCAACGACGCACCGTCCGCCGGTTTCCCGCTCGGAACCACGGTCGTGACCTGGTCGGCCACCAATCTCGCCGGCCTGACCGGAACCGCTCAACAACAGGTCACTCTCGTCGACACGACACGCCCGCAGATCACTGCCCCGGCCGATGTTGTCGCACAAGCGACCGGGGTTTTGACCGCGGTCGCTCTGGGTCAAGCCACGGCGACCGATCTCTTCGGTCCGGTCAGCATCGCCAACAATGCCCCGAGCGGCGGCTTCCCGATCGGCACGACAGTGGTAACCTGGACCGCCACCGACGCCAACGGCAACAGCTCCGGCGCGACGCAGAGCGTGACCGTCGTCGATGGTGGCGGCGGAGTCAATCAGGCACCCGCTGCGGCCAACGACAACGCGACCGTCGCGCAAGGCGGTACCGTCACGATCAATGTCCTGTCCAACGACAGTGACCCCGACGGCTCACTGAACCCGGCGAGTCTGACGACCAAGAGCAGCCCGTTATACGGAACCCTCGCAAACAATGGCGCCGGAGTCCTGACCTATACGCACGACGGCTCCGCAACG
The DNA here is from genome assembly GCF_001499735.1 of Thiocapsa sp. KS1. GTDB lineage: Bacteria > Pseudomonadota > Gammaproteobacteria > Chromatiales > Chromatiaceae > Thiocapsa. Next base: position 1,476,836 of record NZ_LN848257.1, read on the forward strand.
ACCAGCGACAGCTTTACATACAGCGTGAAGGACGACCAAGGCGCCGAGTCGAACATTGCAACGGTCAGCATCAGTGTCGACAGCCAACCGGCAATCGTCTCGGACAATTTCAATCAGGGCACACTCGACACCGGCGTCTGGACCTTCGTCAATCCGCTCGGCGACGCCACTCTCGCGCTCAACGGCGCACAGGCCGTCATCGCCGTACCGGGCGGAACCGCTCACGACATCTGGACCGCCGGCAACTTCGCACCGCGGCTGATGCAGTCGGCACCGGACAGAGACTTCGAGGTCGAGGTCAAATTCGACTCGCCCGTCACCCAACGCTTCCAGATCCAGGGCCTGGTGGTCGAGGAGTCGCCCGGCCGGTTCGTGCGCTTCGACGTCCACCACGACGGCACCCGGGTCCGCGTCTTCGTCGCCACTCTGGTCGACGGAGTCGCCACTGCTCGACACAACGTCGCCACCACACTCTCGGGCAGCCCGCTGTATTTGCGCCTGGCCCGGCAAGGCAATCTCTGGACGCCGAAGTACTCGACCGACGGCGCGAGCTGGCAGACTCTCGCTGCCTTCAGCCACGTCATGAACGTAAGCGCGATCGGCATCTTTGCGGGCAATTCCGCGAGCGCCGGCAGCGCGGTGCCCGCGCATACCGCGCTGGTCGACCGCTTCATCAACACAGCTGCACCGAGCATACCCTAGCCTGGTATGCCCAGCATTGAGAACAGCTCAGGCGATTTCCGGGT
>NZ_LN848257.1:1477681-1486035 GCF_001499735.1 Thiocapsa sp. KS1
CCGCTGTGCTCATCCGTTCACGATCGTCCTATCCTTTCAGACGTACCTGACGCGACGGTCGTGCGAGCGAGCGAGACCCGAGGAAGAGGACGACTACAAGTCGTCTATCCCGGGGGGTGTCGCCGCTTCGCGACGTTGCTTCTGGCCGATCGGATGTGCAAGGCAGGATCGGTTCGTCCGGAATCCGATTACGACAACGACAGGGCCTTCAATTGCTTACCTTGGTTCCGGCTCTGTCGGTAGATCCTTTCCGGGTAATCACCTTAGTGAACCGGAGCCGCCCAGCACTTCCTGGCGGGCGGCCTCCTTTTTGCTTAAAAGAGTCCCGCAGACATCGCCGCTCGACGGCCTTGATCGTCTTTGCGATTCTGCGTAACCATATGAGACAGAGTTGAACGAATTGTGTCATCTGTAGGCTCAAGCGGGCAGAACGCATCCTGAGGCTCCCGATGATGCTCTACAGCCGGGGTTTTCTTGCTCGACTCAGGCTACCTCTCTTAGTGAGACGAAGAATGAACAATAAAATCCAAGCACGACGCACAATGCCCTTCGCCGGATTCTCGCTCCTCTGCCTGCTACTCGTGTTTCTCGGTACAGGTTCCCGCACCGCATCCGCCGAAGACTGGTGGAGCAACCTGCACAACCATCGGGTCGCGCTCGAGATCAAGGCAGGAGCCACCGCGCTCGTCGACAAGATCGTCGCCGTGCCGATCGACCTGACGAGCCTGCTGATACAGGCCGGTGCCGGATCGACCGCTTTGGATGTGCGATCCTTAAGGGTGCTCGAGCTGTCCAGTACCGGCACAGTAGCCAATGCCGCCGTACCGTTTCAGTTCGACCCGGCGCCCGATTTCAACGCGACGTCCAACGCCGTCGGCGAGCTCGTCTTGCTCGTGGAAGGCTCGACGCCTTCGAACGGACGACGCTATTACCAAATCTATTTCGCGGCCGGGGCATCGCTTCCCGCCCCGCCCGTACTCCCTCGCATCTCCGTCACGGACGGCGTCATCGACGAGGGCGAATCGAGCTTCTTCGTCCGTACCATCGCCGGCGACTGGTACTACCACAAAAGCAGCGGTGGCTTTTCCAGCCTCGAGGACAGGAGCGGCAACGACTGGATCAGCTATTCCGCTGCGGCCGGAGCCAGCGGCGATTACCGCGGCATCCCGAACCTGGTACCACCGGCCAGCGGGGGATATTTTCACCCGGGACGCCCAGGCACGGCTCAGTCGAGCCTCCTCGATCGCGGCCCGCTGCGCGCCCGGATCCACTCCCGGTCGGCAAACAATCAGTGGGCTACCCTCTGGGAGCTCCTCCCGACCCACGCCACCATGACAGTCACCCAGGCTGCCGGCACCTACTGGTTTCTCTACGAAGGCACACCCGGCGGAACCCTCGATCTGAATACCGACCTCGTCGTCCGATCGAACGGGACCCAAACAAACGCATCGGCAAGTTGGAGGCTTGATATCCCCGGCGAGGAATGGGCCTACTTCGCTGACCCCGGTATCGGGCGCTCGCTCTATGTCTCCAGCCATCAGGTCGATTCCTTGGTCGACATGTATCGGCCGATGGACGGCGCCATGACGATCTTCGGCTTGGGTCGGGATCAGGTGACTGCCCTGCTGTCCGGCGAGCGCCGCTTCTCCGTCGGCTTGGTCGACAGCACCCAGATCGGGGCCATCGCACCCATCGTGCGCTCCGCATCTGCAGACAACGTCACGAGCGTCCTCGGAGCACCGCAAACACGTCCGCAAGATGATCAGAAGCCGATCGCGCGCGCCATCGCCAATCGGGTTTCGGGTCCAGCCGGATTTTCCATCAGCGTCAACGGCGGGACCTCAAGCTGCGCCTGCGGACCCATCACAGCCTACGCATGGAACTTCGGCGACGGCGGGAGCGCCAACGGCGCCCTGGCCAGCCACACCTTCGCGCAGGACGGCATCTTCACCGTCACGCTCACGGTGACCTCGGCCACCGGGACGACCGCCACCGACCATTTCGCCGTCGCCGTCGGGACGCTCCTGCCGGGCGACGGTCCTCAGGCTGTCTTGAAAAGCGATGTTTCGAGCGGCTCGGCGCCACTATCGGTCGATTTCGACGGCTCCGATTCGGTCGATCCGGAGGGCGGTATCCTGAGCTACGCCTGGGACTTCGGCGACGGAGCAAGCGCATCCGGGCCTTTGCCGAGTCACACCTTCACACAACCGGGAACCTACCAGGTCCTCCTCACGGTCACCGACAGCCAGGGCAGGATCAGCACCGATACAGCCACGATCACGGTCAATCCACCCACAGGCACCGCGCCACCGGTCTTCCACCATGGAAGAGTCTCGAATGTCGGCGCTGCCTGGAAGACAGTCGCACTGCCTTACAGCTACAACGATCCGGTCGTGATCGCTTCGGTCCGGTATCCGGATGCATCGGTCCAACCTGTCGTGACGCGGGTGCGCAATGCCGCCGGCAGCCAGTTCGAGCTTCGCGTGCAGAACCCTGGCGATCAAGCACTCACCGGGACGTACAGCGTCGACTACACCGTGGTGGAGGCCGGCACCTACACCCTCGCCGCAAACGGGATCAAGATGGAGGCGGTCAAGGTTACATCGACCAAGACGAACGCAAAGGGTGCTTGGTCGACGCAGGAAGTCCGCTCCTACACCAACAGCTACACCGCGCCTGTCGTCCTCGCTCAGATCATGAGCGCGAACGACGCACGCTGGTCGGTGCCTTGGGCGCGCGGCGCCACGAAGGACAATCCCCCGAGTCCCGGCGCGCTCTCGGTCAGCAAGCACGTCGGCGAAGATACCGTCAAGACACGCGCGAACGAAGTGATCGGGTATCTGGTCATCGAAGCGGGGAGCGGCAATCTCGGCGGCGTCGCCTATCAAGCCGGCGTCAGCGCGCCGATCGTCGCCGGGATCGCCGCGGCACCCTACTCGATCGCGCTCTCGATCGGCTCAACGCCCTCGACTGCGGTCGTTTCCGCCGCCGGCATGCGCGGCGGCGACGGCGGTTGGCCGGTCTTGTTCGGCGCAAATCCACTCGCCGCCGGTGTACTCGGGCTCGCGTTCGACGAAGATCAGATCACCGACAGCGAACGTTCGCACGGCAACGAGCAGGTTGCCTATCTGGCTCTCGGAGACGAGAGCGCACCCGTCGCGCCAATCGTAACGCCCCCGGCCGATCTCACTGGGGAGGCAACCGGAGTGTTGACCCCGCTGGCCATCGGTCAGGCCACCAGCAACGACGGCAGTCCGGTCAGCAATAATGCGCCGGCCGCGGGATTCACGCTGGGCACCACCGTCGTCACCTGGTCGGCCACCAATATCGACGGTCTCACGGGCACCGCTCAACAGCGGGTCACCGTCGTCGATACGACACCCCCGCAGCTGAACATCCCCGCCAACATCGTCGCGCAAGCCACCGGCACGCTGACCCCCGTGACCTTGGGCCAAGCGACGGCGACCGATCTCTTCGGTCCCGTCAGTGTCACCAACAACGCCCCGAGCGCCGGCTTCCCCGTGGGCACAACGACGGTAACCTGGACCGCGACCGACGCCAACGGACGAAGCGCCAGCGCCGCCCAGACCGTCACCATCCTCGGCGGGACGTCCGTCCCGCCGCAGCTCAAGGTCTTCGACATCAATCGGCTCGTCACGAAGGCAGACAAGGGCTTCCCATGGGATCAACCTCCAGCCGCCGCCGCAAACGGTGATTGGACGAGTCCGATCAACTACGCAGGCGGAACGCTCTTCATGCGCGCCGAGATTCGCAGCCAGCCCGTCGCGCAAGCCATGAAGCTGCAACTCTGCATATGGCAGGACGGCACCACACTGGAGACCTGCACCGCGACCCGTAACGTATCCGGAACACCCGGCACCGTCGTGACCTGGTCGTCGTCGATCCCGACCATGTACAAGAAAGATGGCTTGCCCCTGAACTGGGCCAGCCCACGATCCCGCTATGCCTTGGTCATCAAAAACAGCGCAGGTCTTCCAGTCAGCGACTTCTCTGGCTGGAATTGGAACGGCGAGAACCCGGATGCCTGGTATCCGCTGGATATTCGGTTCTCGGTCGTCGCCGTTCCTCCCGGGCGAACATTCAGCGGATGGACAAGCACCGTCATTAATGCAGCCCCCGGCATCATTCCGTAACTCCGAAGCCGCCAGAGCCGATAGGTTAAAACGGCGTAGGTTTTAACCCACGCCACCAAGCCCAGAGACTGTGCAGGTATGCGCCGTAGGTCGGGTTAGCGCAGCGTAACCCGACATCCCGGCGCCGCATGTCGGGTTACGCTGCGCGCCAACCTGTTCTTTCTTAAAGGACAAGGTGCCGGCGCACCTAACCCGACCTACGCGATCGGCGCCTCGGTCGACACCGTTGGGGAATGTTTGCACAGCATGTAGGGGCGAATTAATTCGCCCCTACAATCGCAACAGGTCTTCCGGACACGCGGAGTAGGGATAACTATTGACGGAAATCGCCTAGTGCTTCGGATAGCAAAACCCTACTCCAGTCAGATTATTTCAGCGCCGCAACACCCCCTGATAAACCGCAAAGGTAGCGCGGCTTGCGGAATCCCAGCTGAACCGTTCGGATACCCATCGCCGTGTTGCTTCGACCTCATCGAGCCCTCGTTCCCTCTGAGCAAATTCCATAAGTCGGGACGACAAACCGTCGATATTCCCCAAGGGAAAGTAATGCTCCGCCGGCAAGTCGATTTCCAAGTTTGCCGGAATATCACTCGCCAAGACCGGCAACCCGAAGCTCAACGCCTCCAGCAGCGCGATCGGAAGACCTTCGTGCGATGATGGCAGCACAAAAACCCCTGCATGCGCAAAGAGTTGTTTCAAGACTTCACCGGTCTGAAACCCCGCCATAACCACCCCGGGTGTCGCTTCCGCCAGCGCCGCAATGCGAGCCGAGTACTGATCCGGATGATCGGCACAGCCTACGATGGCCAATTTCCAGTCCGGAAGGCCCGCCTTTGCGAATGCTCGAATGAGGTCATCATGGCGCTTCTCCGGCACTAAGCGGCTGACCAACAACACGTATCGTCCAGCCGCTAGCCCGAATTCGGTGAGCGCGTCGGCCTCGGCAGGCAAATCCGGGAGGGTGACGCCGTTCGGGATCAAGACCGAGTCCAAGCCGTACGCATCACGCACATGAGCCTGAATCGTCTCCGAGATCACGATGCGTGCGTTGGCGAAACGCATCCCCCAAGACTCGCCCCGTTTGATGACCCATTTGGCGAGACGACCCCATTTTTGTCGATGGTAATCCGGCCCGTGGTTGGTCACGACGACCCGCAGCCCAAGTAAACGCGCGAGCGGAGTCATGATCGCCGGACCAATCGCCTGGATGTGCAACACATCCGGTCGTCTGATTCCGGCATAAAGCACCCCCAGAAGAGTATGCATAAATGCCTCGAGATTCTTCGACTTCGGCGCCCAGAGTTGGATCATCCGAACACCGGGGGCATCGACGTTTTGTGTCGGCAAATAACCGGCACGGCCAATCACCTCGACGCTGCAGCCCAGCTCCGCGAGCCGCACACAGATCTGCTCGGCATGTGTTTCCACACCACCCATCACGCCTGGAAAACCTCGAAGACCGATCCACATCACATCCATTGAGTCGTCCTTCAGTTCGCCTCTATCGGACAAGGGAGGATCCAAACGAACTGATTCCACCCCACATCAACTACTGAAGCCCATAAGGGCGTCGCCCATCCAAAACGCTGTCGACCTTAGGCGATTTACGGAAATAAGCAACCGTTCGATAACAAGTGATCCATCTTAGCCCCTCTCCCCTCGCGGGAGAGGGGTTGGGGAGAGGGGGAGAATGAACCGGAATGGCTAAGTTGTTTCTGAACCGTTACTAAGCATCCCGACTGCACGTGCCTGGAAGACCTGTTAGAGGTTGTAGGGGCGAATTCATTCATCCCTACATGCCGGTAGATCCCTTCCCGGAAATCACCTTCGTCCATGCCTCGTCCAACGAATCTCAAGATCGGTCGCGCGGCATGGTCGAATCACGCTCCAGCCGCAACGCGCAGGCTCACTGTGCAGAACCGTGCGAGCTTAGACGAGCCCAGAGTGGATAAACTTAGCTCAGGAGAGGTCGACTGAATTCGCCCGCGGCAGCTCGGATGCCGATGTCTCCGACAGATTGTAGAGGATAAGCGCAGCGCATACACCGGCACCGATTCTTTCACCAGCCCCTACACCACGAAGCGCAAGGACTCGTGACAGCACGGCTGCTCGATATCACACGTGCCCCGAGCCGCCTGCTGCGCCACGTAACGGCATGGTGCGAGTTACGAACAGGGCCCACCGGCACCGTTGCAGCACTCGACCACTTCCCCATCGTGGACTCTCGCTGCCCTGCCGCCCGATGAACCTGGCCGATCCGATCGGATCCGCTACGTCACAACGAGGATCGGATCTCAACCGCTTGCCTTCCAGATGAGGTAAGCTTTCGCCGAGGAGAATGAACCGCCGGCGACGTCGCTCGTAATGCCGGCGACGAAGATTCCAGCATCGCCCGAGAGCATCTCTCGCGACACCGCTCCGGCGATGTTTCGCATGTGTGCGCCGCTATGCACCACGAGCGCCGACAGCGACGTTTAATGATCAGGGCGGCCGACGAGCACTAAAGCATTCGATAACCGAGTGAGACTATCAGCGTCGAAACCTCGGCTCAAAAGCGTTGAAATCCCCAGAGGTCGACTGTGCCCCGATTATTGGCAATCAACAACTACTACTACCGTCGTGGCGGCGCAGAAGTCGTGTTTCTGGAGTCTGCAAAACTCCTCGCCGATAGCGGATGGGATGTCGTGCCGTTCGCGATGAAACATCCGCAGAACCTGCCGTCCCCATGGTCCGAATATTTTATCGACGAAATCGAGTATGGCGAAGACTATTCCTTCTTCGAGAAGGCCGCGCGGATCCCGAAGGTCATCTACTCGTTCGAAGCACGCCGCAAAGTTCGCGACCTGATCCGTGTTGCCAGACCGGATATCGCCCATGCCCACAACGTCTATCATCACATCTCGCCCTCCATCTTCGGAGCACTCAAAGAGGAAGGCATTCCGACGATTCTGACTCTCCACGACCTAAAACTCGCTTGCCCGGCTTACAAGATGCTGGCGCACGACGGGGTCTGCGAGCGATGCAAAGGCGGACGAATCTGGAACGTCGTCACACACAAATGCGTGAAAGACTCCTATGCACTCAGCGGCACTATCGCCTTGGAGACCTTGACCCACCGCGCCCTGCAGCTGTATTCGCGCAACGTCGATCGATTCATCGTTCCGAGCCGATTCTATCTTGAGAAGTTCGTTGAATGGGGCTGGGACCGAGACCGGTTCACATACATTCCAAACTTTGTAGACACCGAGCGTTTTGCGCCCGACCCGACACCCGGAAACGCGTTCGTATACGTCGGGCGCTTAGGTCACGAGAAGGGGCTTAGAACTTTAATCAAAGCGGCGGCAATAGCAGCCGTACCGCTTCGCATCATCGGTACCGGACCGGAAGAGGAGATCCTCCGAGCACTTTCAGAGCGGACCGGCGGTAAAGCCGAGTTCTTGGGCTACCTTGCCGGCGACGATCTGCAAGGAGCCATCAAAACAGGACGCGCCCTTGTCTTGCCCTCGGAGTGGTACGAGAACGCACCAGTAAGCATTCTCGAATCATACGCATTGGGACGACCGGTGATTGGTGCAAAAATCGGCGGGATTCCCGAACTGATTCGTCCGGGAGAAACCGGCGCAACCTTTGAAAGCAGCGACGTGGAAGCCCTCGCGACAGTCTTGCGGCAGGTCGCCTCCCTCAATGCGTCGGAGGTAACAGAGATGGGCATGGCCGGACGAGGCTGGGTCGAAGATGACTTCTCCGACGTTCGTCATCGTGACAGGCTCGTTGCGCTTTACAAGACCCTTGGTGTCGTGTAGCCGCATCAAGCTGAGGTTCCCTCGGTTTTTCGTCTTCCAAGGGCAGGGGTTCATGCGACCTGCTTTTCTCCCTGTCCGGGGTTGATCCAGTCCTTCAGAAACTGCACCGGGGACGTGTAACCGAGGGTGGAATGCAGACGCTTGCGGTTGTAGAACACCTCGATGTACGCGAAGGCGGTGGCCTTCATGGCGTCGCGGGTGGCGAAGCGCTCCCCGAAGACACGCTCGCTCTTGAAGCTGTTGAGCCCACTCTCGGTCGGGGCATTGTCCCGACAATTGCCCTTGCGGCTCATAGAGCAGACCATGCCGTCCTCGGCCGGTTTGACCTGGAACGCATGGCTCGCGTACCGGCTCCTCCGATCGGAATGGTGGATCAGCCCGGGGGCCGGCTTGCGCC
>NZ_LN848257.1:1486135-1489583 GCF_001499735.1 Thiocapsa sp. KS1
ATCACACAGCGCGTTCAGGGCAAAGCCGTTGCGGTGCGCAGCGATCCAGGCGTACTTCACAGCGCATCCCGCGCGAAGTACGCCGTCGCTTTTTTTAAGATCTCGACCTCGCGTTTGAGCCGCGCGTTCTCCGCACGCAGACGCGACAGCTCCATCGCCTCCGGCGTGACGTTCGCTGCGCCCGCACCGTTGAGCGTGCCGACATCGAACGCCTTCACCCAGTTGCGCAGGGTCTGCTCGACCAGACCCATCTCCTTGGCCACCGCGCTTACGCTCTTGCCGTCCTTGACCCGCTTCACTGCCTGTTCCTTGAACTCGGCGGTGAACTCTTGCTTCGGAATCTTCTGCATCATCGTCTCCAGTGTGACAGTCAGTCTACGTCACCCTTGGAAGACTAAATTTCGGGGGAACCTCAAGCGATACATCTATACCTAAGCAATACAGGTTTTCGGTTTCTCTTTACCGATGATCTGGAAATTCTCGGTGAGCAAAGTACGCAGTTGCGGAGCAAAGGCGTCAAGGCCGTGAAAGAATGCGCGGCACGCGGTTCGAAATTGCTCGAACGTCTCGTAATAGTGATTGTAAAGCACCTGGCGCTTGAAGAATTTCCAGAAGCGCTCGATGAGATTGAGATTCGGACAATACGGCGGCAGGGGTTCCAATTGAATGCGCGATGTCGTCAGATAGGCGGCGACGGCTTTCGATCGATAGTACCGAGCGTTGTCGCAGATCACGATGATCCGCGACGCATCGGGATCGGCTTGCTCGAGCTGTTGAAACAAGGCGATGGTCGAGGCCGCGTCGATGGTGTCGTCGAAGCGCACTTCGGCATGCAGCGTCTCGACATTGATCGCCCCGTTGATATTGAGCCGCTGCCGCCCGGTGTTGCTCGCGATGGGATGCTCTTTGCCGCGCTTGATCCAACCGCACCCGATCACCGGATTGTGCTGCGGATGGGTGGCGTCGATGAAGTAGATAACGTCTGCTTCTGCCTTGTTTTCCGTGAGATTCCGGTACTTCTCGACGAACGCCTCTTGAACGTCGGGTGCCGGGTGCCGACCCGGCTCCAGCTTGGCTTTCTTATAACTGTACCCCAGCCGGTGCAGGAGCGCGGTCATCCCGCTCGGGGTGTAGCGCACGCCCCAACGCTGCTCGACGAATCGGGCGATGGCCTCCGCCGTGGGATAGAGCGCGTCCTGCAAGTGAGCGTCGAGTTCGCTGAGCTGCTCGGCATCAAGCAACGCTTCGCTGCCCACGAAGCTCATGCGCAGCAACTCCTGAACGCCGCCTCTCTTGTAGCGCTTGTAGTCGCTCCGGACAGTATCCGGATCGATCAACAAGGCGTCGGCCACGTCCGCCGCCGGGCGACCCTGACCCAGCAGGATGACGGCATTGATTCGGTACGCCTCGCGAACGTCGCGCGTGGCCCGATGGGCCGCACGCAGGTCGGCGATCTCCGTAGCGCTCAGTCGATAGTCTTGCATGACCTGAAGTTTAGTGTGCAAGTCGAGCCGTTACATGCCGAAGCTCAACCGAAAAGTCATGTGAGACTGGTATAAGTGGAATACCCTGACTAAGACCGCACCTCGCTCACAAGACAGCCAGCATGGTCGGAGGCACCGCATGAAAAATGAGGTAAGTATCTGAATATAAAGCATAAAAATTCAATTTGCAGCCTTCCATAATTCCGTATCTCAGGCTTGCCATAGGCAGTACCTATCGCCAAAGAAAGGAGGAGATCCCGTCCCGGCGAGAGGCGATCTTTTCACGTTGCGTAAACTCTCCTACACTTACACACACGGATACGGGGATAGCTCTACCTCCAAAGATCACCGAACCTCGCGCCACCGATCACCGCGACATCCCTGTTTCCGTCTCGATCCATCAACAGAAGACGAACGACACACTGTATTTGGAGTGTAATTATGACTCGCAAATCGTGCCCTAAACTTAGCCGGACGGCTATTTGTGGAGGATTTCGTTGCGAGTGCCCACGTAAAGCAGAGAAACTGCGTCCACAAGTCTAAATTGCCGTCCTCCGCGAGACGTCTCGACCCATGTCGCAGAGCCGCTCCAGATCCCGAGAAACACCCGCGCGTTCCTAGAAACTCAACATCTCAATACGCATCAAAAGGCGCACTTCGACATGGGAAACGACGTTACGCGGATCGCCCTACTGAATGCACACAACACGAAAAACTACGGTTCAATGATGATGTGCGAGAACGTTATTACGCACCTATCTCGACTGTTGCACGAGCCACATTTCGTCGTTCTCTCAGATCAGCTTCAAGAAACCCAGAGTAGACTCGAGGCCGCGACCCAACTTCATTGCATTGAAGTGCGCCCCAGGTTCCCGCCGCTTTTCCGCTCCTCGAAAATCACCTCAAACTTTAGAGCCAGAATCAATGCCTCCATTCTGCGATATTCGAGTTTATCTAAAGCTGTAGATGACTGTGAAATCGTAATCATACTTGGCGGTGACGACATTTCTGAGTATTATAGCAAGCTACGAGTCGTTGATATCCTGCTACGCCTGATCACGCTTAAAGTTGCCCGTCGAAGGGTATTCCTCCTCGGGCAAACGATAGGACCAATTACAAGCTGGCGGAAACCTTTAGCACGTATTGTGTTTGATCGGATGGACGCCATATATCATAGAGGACCTGAGAGCTTCGAATACTGTCGTGGCGTTCTCGGTTGCAAGGGCAAGCAATCCGTTGCCGCTGACCTCGCTTTTCTTCCTCTAGCACGAGAAGCCGAGCAAAACATCATTGCAAAGCTAGGCATCCAGCCGGGAGGGTACCTTACGCTCGTCCCTTCTGGGCTTAGAACTCACTACTCAGAACAGAGTGAAATGAACTATCTTAACGGCTTAGTGCACATCGCTGAACATCTACTTCGAATAGCGGTATCGAAAAACTTGAAGCTTGTCCTGCTTCCGCATGTTGCATTCGATCGTATCTTAGTGAGAGCGATTCAGCAGCGACTATCCGCAGAATGCGTCGTCGCCGTCTCCGACCTTCTGATGCCATATCAGGCGCGCGCGATCCTCGGCGGCAGCACTCTATGTGTTAGTCAACGTATGCATGCCGCCATCTCAAGCCTCGAGCAGGGTATTCCGGTAATAGCCATCGCGTATAGCGTAAAGTATTCTGATGTAATCGGATCATATTTGGATCTCCCTAAGTTGGTCGTAGAGGCCGATAGAAGTGGATTCTTAAGCACCGCGAACGAGGTTTGCCGGCGAATAGACGAAGTTTGGGTCGAATTAGAGGAATGGCGAACAAAGATCAAAATTAGCGTCGGACGGGCTAGATACGATGCCGCCCGCCAACTTGAAGAACTTGCCACACTGTATCTTGCCGACAAGGCAGCAAGAAAATCCTGATGTCGCTCCTATAGTGCTTCGCACGATTACTAAGACTAAGGCTACTAAAGCCCACTC
>NZ_LN848257.1:1489683-1492759 GCF_001499735.1 Thiocapsa sp. KS1
TGCGGGATATGGCCATTGATCAGCGGTTCCCTAAAGGGAACCTCGAAAAATTGAGTTTCGCAGTGCACCGGTGACGCGCCGGCTGAGCCGTGTTCACGTATCGGCCACGAATGCGCAAAATAGTCACCGCACGTGGCTCATTTCGGGCGAAAACAGCCGTATCGGGGCACGCGTTCCTTGCCGAAGTAGCCCGTTCGGCCGCTGTCCGCCTGTTTCAGGCAGCAGCAGGGTAAGCGTCCGGGCAACTACCGGATTCCCCCTTCCCTTTTGAGGTCGTCCATTTTCAGATTGTGCGGCAGCAGCGCCGCGACCGCCTCCGGGGACTTGGCACCGGGCAGGTGCTCGAAGAGGTGGTTGAGGCATCACTGGGTCGCTACTTTGCCTTCTACAACGCCGAGAGACGGCATCAGTCGCTTGACCGGCGTACGCCGGACAGCGTGTACTGTGAAACGGCCGCCGGGCTGGCGGCTTGACCCGAGGATGCACTTATCGCGCTGTCCAATTTTCGGGATCCACTTCTCGATGCCGGCATCCGCGATACCGCGAAAGCGGGCGAGGCCGTCGCTGACGAAGATGATGTCGGGGTGAATGAGTTTGGCAGCCCAGTGCGCCGGCTCGGTCTTGCTGAATTCTGCAACCACGCTCGTGCGTAGCGTGATCGGGTGGCCCTTGTCGGTCTTGGCCGCGACCGCAACGAAGGGGATCTTGTTGGGCGGGCCGCGTCCGGGGGTCTCGCCTTGAACTTCGCCGCCCCAGTAGAGGTCGTCGATCTCGAGCTTGTACTCAAGGGCGGAGATGGCATTGTTCTGGTGCGCGAGTAGATACATGGCGAGAAGCTGGACGGCCAGGGACAGCTTGGTTTTAGGCGAAGATCGTCCCGGCGGTCAATGAGGTCTGGTGGCGGCAGTGCCTGCACTGCATCAGCTCGCGCGTGCGCAGCGCCCTGAAGTCCTCGCCATGCCCACACTCCAGGCAGACGAAGCCCACCGGCCAGCGCCAGCCGAACAGTGCGTCGGCGCACTGCTCCTCGGTGCCGTATTGCGCAAGAAAATCAGGCAAACTCAGGCGCTTCTGAAACTGGATGAGGTTCTTGCCCGTGGTGAAGACTCCCGGCGGCTGTGGATACGGCGCTAGCCCCGTTGACCGCCAGCCCGCGCCAAGTCCCTCGAAACCTCACAAAGAATCACCGACGGGGAGGTGACATCCATCTTGACACACCGAGCACCGGAGGGACCTTTAACCGTCACGGTCGAGTGGTTTGTGAGGGTCGACACAGTTAACAAGCGTGGTTAGTGTCACGATTACTGCAACCCGCAGGAGCCGACAACGGCGGAGTAGCTGGCGTAACCGAGTTTATCGACACGCATCGGGAGATCCGCGGGACATTTCGATCCTGTATCGATAGGATCTTACGAACCACATTGCGCGTGTTTGGAGATCGCAAAAAACATCGGCGGATCTGGGCATGGACGTATGCCGGAGACGCCACTGCCCTAGGCTAGGCGGTACGATTTGCACCTTCAGTGGTATCCTTCCGCGAAACAAAGTAATAGCTGGAGATTCGATCAATGAGAACTTTTTCCCGATTTATCTTAATTTCATCAGTCGCTATGATCGCGTTTGCAATCGATCTAACTGTCGCCGCTCCTGCGCTAGCCCAACTGACTGCACCGTCAGAACTGCGTGTTCTTAAGGACGGTGAGGTACCGGAGGAGCGTCCGGCGACGGGTGTCAAATGGTATCCAGGACACTACGTTTTTATCGATCGTCGGTCGAATAGCGATTACCTTGACGAGAACAATCTCCGTCTCGTAAGTGCCTACAATGACTTGGCTCCCTACCCGATTGTGCGGGGAGTGCAGGTGAGATATATCTGGCGGGAGTTGGAGCCTGGTGCAAAGGGCGTCTATCGCTTCGACAAGATCCTGGCGGACGCGGATTACCTACAGTCCAAGGGGAAACGTCTGATCGTGCAGATCAACTTTAAATCCTTTGCAATAGGTCAAAGGGTTGTGCCTCCATATATGGAAGCGCCCGAATATGAAATGGGTCAGCTCGCGCACGGAGCAGAGGGAGACAGTGGATGGGTCATGCGCTGGTGGGTTCCTGCGGTGCAGGATCGCTTTCTGGCGTTCTTGAAGGCACTCGGCGACGCGATCGACGAACACCCTGCAATCGCGCTCGTGAACATCAATGAATCGGCTGTTAATCGACCGCCCGACACCCCGCTTTGGAGTGCATGGGTTGGAGCCGGAAAGTCATTTCTTGGTAACCTTGGTTATCAAATGCGCGATTATTTTCCAAATACGCCGACTGTCAATTATCAGAATGCGTTTCCGGATTGGTTCCCGACCTATGAAGCGACATCGAACAGTACCGGCCAGGGCGTTGGCGGGCCGGATCATGCGCCGTTTGCGTATGAAGACAAAAATTGGCTGGTCCCAAGCTACGATCTCCACCGAAGACTGAACGGAAAAGTGCCGATTTGTCTGTCGGTGCAGTGGCCAAACTACCCTACAACGTATGATCGCGGGGGAGACGCTGAGCTATTCTTCCACTTTGCGCGCAACACTATCGGCGTGACGCATCAAACGTGGCAGCGACGAGATCCGTATTGGGCGGATGTAACGTCTTTGTGGAAGTCCCTCGAGACGCGATATCCTGGGGATCCGGCAGGAGGTTTGCGTTCGGTATGCCCGGAGCTACTAGCACCTTGTAAGAAATAAACTCTAGTAGTCTCTGTATATGTAACCATCCCCCGGCGAAGCTGGGGGTTTAGGTTTATCAGCCGCTCATAGCGGCAAAGAGTCGCTAACGCGGCCCCAGGATTATTGGGCCGCCTACGGACACGCTGGTTAAATCACTCCCACCAAAGGGCCTCGATTGGTAACATTGATCATCGTCATCAAGCGTGGAGCCCCCCCGGCCATGATGAAACAGTTCTCCTTCGCCGACGCCGAGTTTGCCGCCAAGAAAAAAGTCACGCGCCGCGAGCGCTTTCTCGACGAGATGGAGCGGGTGGCGCCGTGGCCGGAGCTGCTGAAGGCCTTGGAACCGTTCTACTACCCGGTGAGCG
>NZ_LN848257.1:1492859-1512814 GCF_001499735.1 Thiocapsa sp. KS1
AGTTTGCCGCCAAGAAAAAAGTCACGCGCCGCGAGCGCTTTCTCGACGAGATGGAGCGGGTGGCGCCGTGGCCGGAGCTGCTGAAGGCCTTGGAACCGTTCTACTACCCGGTGAGCGCCGGCGCGCGCGGGCGCCCGCCGATCGGTCTGGAGCGGATGCTGCGGATGCCCTTCCCGCAGCAGCGCGGCGATGATGGTCGCATCCACCAACGTACCCTTGGCGAGCAGCAGACCGCGCTCGCGCAGCTGTGCGGTAAGTGGCGATTGATCAGCGGTTCCCTAGAGGCAGCAATTCAGCGCCTCAATCTGAGCTGTTTCAGTCCCTAGCTTTCGCGCTCTTGGCGCTGGATGCATGCTCGGATCGTCGCTTCATTCCGACCGACGGTCGAGACAACGTATACCCGAACCCAAAAATACTACCCCGAAAAGTTACGCTGACTCTCGCCGTAGAGGCGCACCAAATGGATCGCACTTGCGCCTTTGATGAAGCCGATCACCTGTCACACGGCGTACTGCGGCGGATCGGTGGAATCGAGATGAGCATGTGAGCATGCTCCGACATCAGGTGCCTCTTCGTTCCAACTTTCCTCTTACCGGGCCAACCGGTGAAAAACTGCCCCGACGTGTGATCGCGGTTGCCCATAGAGCACTCAGCTGTGATGTTTCTGGATGCGAACAACATGATGTTTGTACTCTCATTTGGAGTGATTTAGGCTTTCGAACACGTTCATCAGGACTCTCCGCAACCGTGTGCTTGGCGGCTCAAGAGTCGGAGTGTCCCCGATGTACTCCCGGAAATGTCAAACCGTTACTCTCGCCCTGGGAGAGTAACGGTTTCATTTACTGGTAGCCCTGCTAAAAGATATTAGGGCGTTGCAGGTATTGTTACTGGCTTCGCGCCAAAGTGCTATGCTCGATTCTGGTGTATGAGCGGACTGATCGAGCTCGAGAAGGCAGGGCAACATTGCTGACAATGTGGTTATCGAGACTGAAAAACAGCATCGATAGTGGTGCCCCATGAGCGACGATACGAGTACAGCGGCCCGGAGTGATAGAGGATTGGGGCGCGCCGCCGACGGGCCCAGACCTACCGCTGAAAGAGCCTGGCTGAGCGCCTCGCCCCCTAGCAGGCGGCGGTTGCCGACGAAACCGATGACCCGCAGAGAGCAGGCATGTTGTTCAGATTCCTTCCGATGCCGACGTCTCGGACATCGCGCCCACAGGCTCGGCAACAGATTTGACGAAAGGAAACGTAGCAGAGGCAAAAAAACTGATCGCCCTACCCGGCAGTCACCAGAGAGTCTAACCTCCTCTACAAAAAACGGAGAACGTCATCGTCATACCGAGAAAGCGATTATTCTCCATTCTTACCTCCGTCGCATTGCTCTTAGAAAGCAGCCGTCTTAACCTCGACCCATCGAAAAGATAAAGATTCTGCCGAGTCCAATAGGGCCGTCGGCGGCGACACCAGGCATAGAACGAGTCACCGGGCAACCAATGAATAAAGAAGGCATTTGTGTGGCTTTCGACTGGGAAGTATTTATTGGGTGTCGTGAAATAAACATTCCGGGATACTCTCATCATCTCGTTCAAAAACATAAGCTGCGCCGCATCGTCACCCACATGCTCGATGACTGCATTCGAAAAGGCCCAATCAAAAGCTCGATTTTCGAACGGAAACTTGCCGCCAGGATATGTGACGAACGTCTTCCGAGGATACAAGGCGCGCAAATCAGAAAGATCTTCCACGCCAAGCCCCGTATAGTCAGCGTCTCGCCCTCGAAAGGTCTGCAGAAAGAGGTTCTCGCCCTCGATCCTGGCACGCCCCGAGACACCGACATCTAGAACGGGCCCGCCGGAGTACTCCGAGTAGAACTGCTCAAGCTTGCGCTGCCGAGAATGCCTCATCGCCGCGATTTTTAGTGCCTTTATCATTTAACTGGTCCCCCAATGCATTTCGAGCCACACAGACTATAAAGTATGATGCTGGGCTTGATACATTGCCACACACAAAATCTCACGTATCCAAACATGATGTGTCCATTCGATCGGGCAAAAATCCGCGTTGCATACACAGCAGCGCGGGCGTGCCGCCGAGGGGCTAGGATGAAAACCCGCAATTACCAGCAAAATTCGAACATAATGACACCCGACACCCGACACCCGACGCTTACTGCGAACAGGTGGACGGATCGTGGTTCGGGGGCTGCCAGATCCGCTCGACTTCGTCGGCGATATGATACCAGTAGTTTGCATTGGCACGAAGACGCCCAAAACAGAACTCGTCGCGGTCACACACTTCGGTTACCGTTGTAGCGCAGATGCATCTAGAGCTCAGCAGGGATATCAGCTAGGTAGTACCGCACCATGAGGTTGCCTAGTTTTCTTAGGAGTGCCCGGAACGCGGAACGCGTTCGCTCATATACTTACCCTTGTTCCCAGGTAGGCAACCGGAGCCGCTAGGCTCCTCGGATACTACCGAATCTCCATCTTGGAGAAATCCACGTACCGCTTTCACGAACCCTGTGACAGTATCGGTACTTAGAGAGACTAAAATCTACCGCTCGGAGCAACACGCATGAGCCCCAAACTTCGGGTAGTTGTCGCCACGCCGATGCATTGGTCTACGACCAAAGGCGGCGCCGAATTTCAGGCGCACCAGATTGCAACTCGATTCGTCGAAACCGGAAGAGCCGAGGTCTTCTATCTCGCGAAAGGCTTTTTCAGACCAGGCGCCGAATACCCCTATCACTGCGTCCCCGTTGGCAGCCGCCTCCCTATCCGAGCTGCCCGAGGCACACTACTCGACTCCTTACGGCTTTGGTCAGCTCTCAGGCGTATTAAACCCGACATTGTCTATCAAAGGGTCGGATGTGCCTACACTGGGATCTGCGGCATCTACGCACGACGATACGGTTGTCGCTTCATCTGGCACATCGCACACGATTATGATATTACACCAAAAGAGTTCGCGGGCACCGGAAACCACCTCTACCTTGCTGCGCACAAATGGCTGCTAGAGCGTGGAATTGCTGACGCCACACACATTGTGGCCCAAACATCAAAGCAGGCATCCTTGCTCAAACAACACTACGCTAGGAGCGATGCCACCGTGATCCGAAATGCTCATCCACTTCCGGATATCCCGTTGATAATCGCGAATAGGCGGAAGATCGTATGGATCGGGAATTTCAAGCCCATAAAACGTCCAGAAATCTACATCCGCCTCGCTCGTGCGCTGTCCGATCTCCCGAACATCGAATTCGTCATGGCGGGAGCGGCCTCATGGAACGGGGATTGGCAGTCCAAGTTGGATGCGGATATCGACCAGATCTCGAATTTGTCATATGTTGGCGCACTTTCCCAGGAAGAGGTCAATGCCCTCCTTGAGTCCGCAATACTCCTAGTCAGCACAAGTCGCGCCGAAGGATTCCCAAACACGTTTATCCAAGCCTGGATGCGCGGTGTCCCGGTTATCAGCTTAGGGACCGATCCCGACAATCTCATAAGGGATCGCCACTTAGGTATCATTGTGAATGATGAAGCTCAATTGGAGTCCTCTGTTCGCCGCGTAGTCGGCGATCCAGTCCTAAGATCACGACTAGGTTCGAACGCTCAAACCTACGCAAAGGGCGCTCACGGACCACAGAATTTCGAGACGTTGCTCAGTCTTTTAATGGATGCAGGCGACAATGAAGATAAAATCAACCCTGCCCAAGATTCCGAAATCGAAGATCGAGCACATCAGGGTGGATTCATGAACAAAAGAGCGGATCCTAAGGATAAGCGGCCTATCATAGACGTCAACGGTAAACCAAGAGTCTATAGGTCAGACAACACCTCGAACTAACGAGACGTCGTTGACGCCAGTCGAAACGTAACCGATTGACACGCCTTAGCGAGGTCGACTCAAAATGATGCCGAATTTTTTGATTATAGGCGCTCACAAAGCCGGTACGACTTCGATCGCAGATTGGCTCAGAAACCATCCAGAAGTCTTCATTCCGGAACTCAAGGAACCGCGATTCTTTGCCTTCGACTCCACCGATCCTGAATTTCTGAAGAAACCCCGGCACGTCTTCTCTGTTCGAACGATGAGCGAATACGAGAGACTCTTCGACAATGCTCACGGGCGAAAAGCCATCGGCGAAGCGAGCCCCCAGTATCTACCCTCGAACTATGCCTGCGAGGCGATCTATAGTGCTCTCCCCCAGGTAAAAATCATTGTAAGCCTTCGACATCCAGTTTTGCGAGCTTACTCGCAGTACTGGATGAGGGTTCGACTTGGCCGAGAAACACGCGCCTTCGAAGCTGCCTTCGCGACATCGGAAGAGTGGGTAACTACAAGTTTTTATCACGACAACATTAAGCGCTACTTAGATCGATTCGGGCACGCGCAGGTCGCGGGTCTCCTCTTTGAACGGTTGATCACCGAACCACGCCTCGAACTCACTAAACTCAGCCGCTTCATCGACATCAACCCCAACCTCGGAATGCATTCACTACCGTTCGAGAATGCCGGCCGCATCTCAAAATTCCCGACAATCAATAAACTGAGCGATAACAGACAACTCTCGCTACTATCACGCCGCGTTTTGCCTCGGTCACTCGTTCATTTCGTGCGGAAAGCCTTGAGTCGGTCTTCACGTCCCACGCCAAAACTGTCGCCGGATCGTTCCAGTGAACTGATGATCAGGTTCCTTGATGATGTGTACAGGACCGAGGATCTACTCAAGATGGATCTCGCCAAGCACTGGTTAAAATGATCTATTTGATCACCACAGACACCATCACCATATCTTGCGGTTATCAGCGTACGCTAACGCACTTCGGCCGGCGGCGATTTTCCGATTCGGCCTTTTCCGTACGCTCTACGAATTATTTGTATCATAACCCGAGGTTCTAGGACCTGCTTGCCGAGATATTGAACAAACTGACCGATGATATGCCTCCTGTAGACCCGTCGGTCGCGGAAGGATTGCCGAAGAGTTGATATCCCGGTACGAAATTTCCCTCGAAACATTGACCTAAGAGTCTCGTTTGCCCATTGCTTAGCGAGCCACACAGAGATCGTTTCTTTGGTCACGAAAGAATCCGGAATACCCGCTTCTTCGAAACGGCGTTCGGCTCCACCCGGTAACTGCCACCCTTTTACGACTCCAGACTCCATCAAATCGACGTTTCGCACCAACACCTCCTCGGACATATTCGTGATGCTATTCCCTCGAACTCGATAATGACAAACCAGCTTTGGTACCTGAATAACTCCACCAAGCGTACCACCATAGGTTTCCGCACTTTTCTTAAATAGACGTGCAAAGTAGCCCGAATCCTCACCACGATAAAAGTAGGGAATAAATGGAACACCCCTGCGAACAGCAAGAGTTTGAAAGTGGTGCACACCATGGTTACCGAGCGCAAGATTTCGCCATGTCAGGCGTCGATCGCGCCTCCACGTCCATTTCCCGTTCCTTCTCGACTTGATCTCCTGTGATTGCCTAAGCGTTTCGCCCCCCTCGGAAATCCAGTCATAATCACCGTATGCAGCAAACGCCGCTGGATTCGCCCTTAGTGCTTCAATTAGAGCGGAAACCGCGCTCGGTGATGCGAAAACGTCATCCCCATCCATGAATGCAATGAATTCTGAACCAACAGGAAGTAGGCTGTACAGTGCGACGTTTCGAGTTACGCTTGGCCAGCCAAAATGAGGTATTTGAAGTAGGCAGGCTGACATACTCCCGGAGTGACTATTCAGATAATGTAGAGCCGCTCTCTCGGTGCCGTCGCTTGATCCGTCGTCAACAACGATCGCCGCCACCCTGGGATGGTCCTGACGCCTTACGGACTCAAGAGTTTCACAAACGAACTCTCGAATGTCATAAGTCGGAACAACAACTGCTACATTACGATCATGGGACTTCTTGAGATCCGTTTCGAAGCGCTCCGTAGTATAAAGCGCAAGCGCTAAGTTGCAATGCCTTAGAATCTGGCGACTGAGTTCATTCCGCCTCGCTGTACCAGCAATCTCCGTGACCCCTGGGAGAAGGTCAATCATTGACACTTCAAAATAGTCGCGTCTGAAAAGGGCTGAATACTCGCTGCGATGTGGAGGATTCGCGTAAGCACTAAAACGCTTGTTATCATCGCCCACTAGCATAATCGTTCACTACCATGCCTTACTGTGTATAGGAGTGCTCTACAATATCTCACGAGAAAAATCTGATCCACTCGGTCTTTCTAATTCAAATAGCCATATTTTTCCAGCGAAGAGGCGAGCACACGATTCAAAACGATTAGCTGCCGAGAATCTAAATCCCTCCTAAATGCAGTATGTCGTGCGGAAGAGAATCGATAATCCCTCAGCGTTCTCCCAAAAGCTGGCGTGGACCGCACGTCCAGGAAATCGAAGATGCGACTGAACGAAGCTTCGGGATCATTGATCACATCTTCAAAACGCAGAACAATATATCGGTCAGGTGGCAAGCATTCCGCGGTGACCTCCGCTGCGTTAATGAGAATCTTCCAAGCCAAGCCAGCTAGAGCAACAAATGATCGCCCCTCGCGCTCCCACTCAGCTTCCGCTGCCGTGGGTAACGGACCCCAAAGCCAATTCTCCGGGCCACGGTAGCCATTCCACCATGGCATCTGCAGCCATGAGTTCGCGACTGCACGCCCGTCCCGGACGATATGGACGAATTTGGCCTCAGGAAAAATCGCGTGGAAAAACGCTAATCGCGGCCACCCCGTATACTTATGGAGGAAAACTTCTCGCCGTTGCGCATCTACACGATCCAAGAAAAACTTCCTGAACCGCGCACGAAGCCAAGGTGTGACGTCTTCCGCTGCAAGATCCCGGCAGCTATTAGCGTATATCGGAGAAACCTCTCGGCCAATGATTCGGTAACCTTCTGATGGCGCGAAACGTACCCCGCCTTTCTGCGTCGGAAAGCTGACCGGAGCACGGTACAGTAAATTGTTCCAGCGCCCACGGCGATTAAGCCAACTCAGGTTGTCCTCGATATTCGAGACAAATCCGAACGCCGGATGCCGTGCCATTAGCTCGTGCACGGCTGTTGAGCCACAGCGGCCTGTACCCATTAAGAATGCGATTGCCACTCCACCCTCACGTAAGAAAGCTCTTTAGGCTAAAATTTCAGTGTGACTCAACCTGGCGGATCGATCTTTCCCGTCACCGCGCACAGCTCCTGGATCGTTACCCGCCAAAGAGTTCAAGGTACTTAGCCTCCAGAATCGGGATCATCGACTCGTAACTCCGATGCCTACGTACGTAATCTGGTCCCTTTTGCCCCATGGCCTCCGCTCCTTCCGGAGATTCTAATAGATCTATTACTGCATCCGCGAACTTACGGACGTCATAGGGTACCACCACACCGGCACCACTTTCGCGAATAACTTTTGATTGATCCGGTTGATCGTTCGCGACGACCGGCCTGCCTAAAGCAAGATACTCTACAACCTTCGTTGGCGATGCCGAGTCCAGCATAGGGCTAGGCCGAAAAGGGGATAAACAAACATTGGCCAAACTCACCATATGCCATGCTTTCTCCATTGGCACGCGGCCAGTGAGGTAGACATGCTCATCAAGTCCGCGGGCCCTTACCGCATCTTCAATCAATCTGAGATCTTCCACTGGCGCATCGCCAACCAGAGCTAGCGTCACCTTAGGGAATTTCACACGGACGAGATCGACCACGTCGATCAGAAAATCCAAGCGACGAGCCCTGACCAATGTCCCCATGTAGAGGATCACGGGCTGCTCGGGAAAACGATCCTCGTCTGCAGTGAGGCCAGCGCTTTGGGAAATCTTCTGCCAATTGATTCCCATCGGGACAGGGGTAATTTTTTTCCTATCAATGCCTTTTCGAATGAGGTCCTCCTTCATTTTGTCACTCTGAACGAAAACGTAAGCGGCGCTTGGAAGTATGATACGATACAAAGTTAAAGATGATAGGTAACCGCGGATGAAGAGGAGCCATCTTTTGAAAGATCTAATCCCGAGGCTTGTATCCCTTGCCTTAAAAAGATCCGCTTCGACGTACGGAAACGACATCCAAAACACAAAAGGCCGACAAGCAAGTATGCACCCTATGAGCGCAATCAAAGCCCCAAAAACCTGGTCTCGTACCTGGACGAAATCATAGGGGTTCTGCTTGATCAAGCCAATGAGACTCAACGTATGCCACAGCCTGCTTAGCAAATTCGCCAACCGAGCTTGCACTGATGTGCTGGGTTTCTTAGTGCAGAGGAATACCCGCTCGCTTGCCCCGATCTGCGCCACCCTACCATCACAGACCTCGCTGGGGTGCATGTGCCAGTCTATCGAGTGACCACGGCAGGCGATACCAGCGGAAAATAATTCCGTTAGGTCGACCCGATCGTTTGGAAAATCTTCGAATGTCGAATATAGAAAGTACAGCTTTCTCATTGCGCTACCCTTGATCCCATTGTCGCCCTATGTTCGAGCCAGAATAGGAGGCCAAACGCACTCATCAGCAGAAACATCATATTCCCAGCATATGGAATATCGTTTCGATAGAGAACAGCAACGCTAAACAGCGAGAAACTCGGAACCAGCGCCTGGGCCAGTGCTTTCTCAAACCCAGTGAAAATCTCGCCTGCCATTAAACGAGATGCCATCAACATACCCGAAATCAATAAGCCAAGAAAGGCCGCCGTACCAATCAGACCGACCTCCCACAGCAGTAAAGATAATCCCGTACGATCGATTGTCATTGGATCCTTCTGCAACGCCATCCACCCTATCGATTGTCCGGCAGTTCTGGCGGACCCCAGACCATACCCGAACAGTGTCTCAACGACTCCCCCATTGAAATTATGCCTAGCCCAGTAAACGACAGCCCCAGGACGTGTCAGATGTCCGGTGTACTCTTCTCGGTTGCTCTCCACCTGAAAACTATACGCGAACATGTCCTTCGCATCCTCACCTCGATCCTCCCAGTGAATCGCTTGATAAACGGTAAATAGACCCGTCAGGGCAATCGCCACCAATCCGGCTGTCAGAGCAAATGCGAGAGGCCGGCGGTAGGCATAGTCCCTGAATAATACTAGCACCGCTAGCGGCACATACAAGAATACGACTTTTTCTTCCATGAACGCTACAGGGAGCAGAATGATCGCCATCAAGAAACCAAGCCGCTTCGTGTTAATCAAAGATTGGCGCCAGGCAGACAAAAGCAGTAGGGCGATCAACATGAGAAATAAAGCGAGCACCGGAGCCAGCCCGCCCTGGCCAATGCCGCCTCCGAAGGTTCCAGTGATCCAATCCCCCGACATCCCGCCACCTGCTGCTCTATGATTGCCGCCGATGATAAACCACTGGTATAGAACAACCAGCGGCTGCAGGAAAGCTATGCCGAGCCATCCGTAAAGCCATGATTTCAGAGATCCCAAAGAAACGGGATAGAATGCGAGGAAGAGCCAAACCCCTCCAAAAAAGGCCCATGCCTTCAATGAAGCCAATAGGATTCCCGGTGAGGGCGGATAAAAGGACCAGGACACGACTACGGTCATTAAGAACACCGCCAGCCAAAACAGAACCCATGTCGACGCTGAGCGGTGCCGGAACAGAGCTTGACCGCCAGCGAGGGCTGCAAGGGCCGGCAAATAGAGCAGTGCGCCCAAACCGTACGAGATCCACTGCACGCCCCCTACTCCGGCGATGAAATACTTCGCTAGGCCGACCACAACTAGGGTCAGTATCGTCACGATCCAAAGAAGTGCAATCGGATGAAGGAACAGCGCCGACGCCACGAGCGCACCTAAAGCCGCGGCACCAATCACCGGCGCAGACATCTTGGCAACGAAGGGCTCAAGACCCAACGCCATTATGGCGCTCATGGCCGCTATACCAGCCAAGACGAACGCGACACCAATAGATTTCAACAGGCTATGCATCAGGTCGGACGAGTGTCGCTTCAATCACAGCTCGCTGATCTCCCAGTAATCAGGCGGCTTGCCGTAGAACGCGAGAAACCTTTTCATGTCCGGTTCGACTTTTTCGATAGCGTGAACGCGTATCGATGGCGGCCATTCGGGCTTCTTGTCCAACCTGAACGTCAAAAAAGGCTGTATTGCTTCGCGCACCTGCGGGGGAAGCTTCTTCCAAACGCTCAGGATACCTGGTATCTGTCTCAGGGCGCGACCAGAACCTTTATCTGCCCGCCGGCCGAGTGAGCGGTTGTGCGCCTCGCGCGAGTCAGAAATTACATAGTCCGAGTCTACGCCGAGGAATGCGAAGCAGTCGGCTAAAACCATATCCGGATCTTTAACGTAGTCTTCGAAAAATACGACTTGGATCCTGTCGTCCGGGAAGTGCTCGCGGTACAGGCTGATTTGGCGCCAATACAAAGACGCATCCAGCATCCAGGGGACTTCTCGGTAGGTTCGCTCGAAGTCCCAGAGCGGATTTCGCTTTAGACGTCGGCGATGTAGCCAGTGCGTCTCCATTCGCCGAAGGGGATGTCGGACCATATAGATCAGGCGCGCATCCGGAAGGTGCTCAGCGATGAGGCCGGGAGCATCGGGTTGATGAACATTGCGTGTGTAGGTCGTACTGCCTTCGCCGACTGCAGTTTCGTTGGTCACCCCGCTGAAATTGCTTTCGTACCAGTCCCAGCCTCTTGCGAACGTCTCGGGATCCGAAAAGAAATGAAGTTCTTTCGGGGTCGTCATAAAGACCCCTGGGTGCTTACCCAAGTTCGCACAGAGGCTTGTCGTACCGCAGTTCTGCGCGCCGATGACAAGATAATTCGGTCTCATAGCTCTGCTGTTCATTCCTCGAAAAATCTCATATGAGGCGTCCCTCGTACTGCTGTCAACACCTCGTCGTAATTCTCGATGATCTCCCGCAATGGACGGGTCGCTTGCTTGACTACACCGGATGTCAGCTCGATGTCCGGCGATACACCCAAGAATTGGAGTATGCGTCGATTCTCGGAAGGCCGATTCTCAAGATAGTGCTCGTAGCGGATCTCCATACTACCCGGCTTATCCGTCAACAGCTCACGAAAACGTTTGACATTCTTCTCGCGTGCATCGAGCTGCCGGACAAGGCCAACCGGGTCGAGCCGCAGCGATGCTGCGTCGATCTTGGCGGCCGAATGTGCAACACCGGTTTTCACCCGGGTATGTCGAGACAGAATGACACGCAGGGCATCTTCCCTCACGAGATGGATAATGCCGACATCATGACGAAGGATCCAATCCAGTGTGCCTCTGTGATTGGCAATCTGCGAGTACATGAGTTTAAACCCGGCTGCCGCCTTGTCCTCGTGCCGACCATAGAAGGTTTCGAGGAAATCTCGCTCGGAGGCCTTCGGAGCTAGGAGTGCACGAACCCGGTTCGAAAGTGATTCGCGGATATACTCCTCGTACAGAAAATTGGACCGCCCGGGCGGAACGCTCATATTTCGTGCGTAGGTGGCTCCCTTTAGGAAGATTTCACCGAAACACACGATATCCGGATGCGACGACAAGGATTGGATCAGCGCAACGCTTCCGGAACGCTGGGTCGTGAGCACGACGAATTTTCTCATGCCAAAAAACCTCCATTCTGGGTGAGGGACGTCCTCACCCGACGCAACACGCGAATCGGAGTGAGCAAGAACTGCCG
This sequence comes from Thiocapsa sp. KS1, assembly GCF_001499735.1. Taxonomy (GTDB): domain Bacteria; phylum Pseudomonadota; class Gammaproteobacteria; order Chromatiales; family Chromatiaceae; genus Thiocapsa. The sequence goes on from NZ_LN848257.1 coordinate 1,504,512, forward strand.
GATGCGGTAAGCGCGCCGCGTGCGGCTTCTAAATGTTTCCCACCCGGTATTCTCCGGATTATCGAGCTCGGCATTCGTGTATCCGAAGTCGCGTGCCATATCGTGCACGGACGGTGCGAGCTGGAAACCGTAATCGCGATCGTCCTTCCACTTGCTGATCGATCGGGAGTGGAGATAGTCGGCCGGAACCTGGTCTCGGGTCGCTCCGACGAAGCGGATAACCGGATCGAGGGCATCGATATCGCTGACCATGTCTTCGTACCGGACGACGACAAGGCGATGATCGAGCCGTTCGCGCAGCCGTTGGAGATTGCGGTAGGCAAGCTCCCACTCGAATTGAGCCTCTTCCGGAAAGGTTCGCCATCGCGACCAAGCCGAGTATAGAACATCCATCGGATTTCGAATCAGCCCGATATAGAGAAACTCGGTCGAATCGAGGCGCTCTTCACATTCGAGCATCAACTCAAGCGCAGACCACTGCACCAGGTGGTGAGGGGATTTCTCGAGGAAAACCGGGCGATGCGACTCGCAGAGTTTCTCCCAGCCGAGAAAGATCATATCCCGTGGATCGCTCGGAATGTGGAAGTCACGGGTGTTTTTCCGGAGAAAGGAGACGAGCTCGCGTCGCGCCCGTCCTGCCGGAATCGGGACCTCGCTGTCGAGCATCTTGATCTGAGGGCGACCGAGGGCAGATGCGGCCTTTGTCCAGTAGAGAGTCTCGGACTCGCGGTGTCGTGTATGATGGACGTGGCGCGCACCGGCTAAACTGCTAATGAGCCGCTGGATCGCACTCGAACCGGATGACTTCGTCGACAGAACAATCACGCACTTGTTCTTCCCGGGACCCTGCGGGTTTCCGGAACCACGCAATGTCGGCGTCATGGCGTGATGGTCCTTTCGGATGAGGCGCGTTCGCTCACTTGACGATAGAAGTCGACGTGGCGCTCGGCGATCAGACGCCGATCGTAGCCTTCGGCAAGAAGCCTGTTCTCGCCACCGAGATCGGGATTCCTGCGGATCCGTCGGCCCATTTCGAGCAGTGCCGCGCCGAATGTCCCTGGATCGCGATCCCGAACGAGCATGCGACTGTGAGACTCCGAGAGGATGTCGCGTGATCCTTCGGCATCCATCGCAACCACCGGAAGCCCGGCCGCAAAAGCCTCGACCGTTACAAGACCGAAGCTCTCGATCAACGAGGGCATGACGAAGCAATCCGAGGCGTGGAAATAGGTGTCGGTGTGCGGCTGATCGGCACCGGATCCACCCCGCATATCGACGCCGACCGGCGGTGCAGACCCGAAGAGAAAGACCCGATCCGTTAAGTGAAGTGAATCCACCTGCGGCTGCAGGTCGGGCACGCGAGCACCGACGATGACGCAGATCATCTCGGAATCCTGCTCGACGACGACCTTCATCGCATCGATGAGAGAAGAGAAGCCCTTCTTCGGATGGTTTCGCCCGACGGCCAAGAATGTGATCGGGCCACGCGGGAGGCCCAAACGTTCCTTGGCCTGTGGGTCTCGACGCGCAAGCAAAGATGCGTTGATTCCATTTGGGAGGTCCGCGATACGGCTCGGAGACACACCCAACTTCAGGTATTCGGATTTCACATCCGATCCGATCGCGATCAGACCGGAGGCACGTCTGACAGCGTCCGAAATAAGGCGATCGAGATGGGGATCCAGGCGCATGCCGTATCCGATCTCGGGAAGCTTCTGAATGTCGTCGCCATGGCATGTCAGCACGAACGGTATCCCGATGCGATCACAGACATCCGCGGCAATCAGGCCTGCCGGGTAGGCGACGTGCGCATGGACGACGTCAGGCTTGAGACGCCTGACAAGCCGGGTTAACCGCTGCCGCCAAGCGGGAATCCGCAATCCGAGCACCCCGGTCAGAGGCGGTGGCGCGAACCAATGGATGGTGTGGAGTGCGTGTACACGTCCTGCGTCGGGGCCGTGCCGCTTGGGTGCCAGGAGGTGAACCTCGTGTCCGGCTTCACAAAGCCCTTCGGCAAGATTGTGAACCGCGAGCTGAACGCCTCCGAGCTTGGGGAGATAGTGAGAGGTCACCAGGAGAATCCGCATCCCGACAACCCGTTTCAGCCGGTCGCCGTGCAGACATCGCCGACAGGCAGCGGCATTCGGTCGGCGACCGAGGGTTGAAGGCCGCGTTCCATCAAGGTCTGGAATCGAAGAAACTTGCGGAAATTCTCCTCAACCCAATCCTCGCGATATTCGATTTGCGGGTCACCGAGTCGGTAATACCGGTAACCGATGTCGTACTCAAGCGCGTTTCGCCCCGTGTGTTGTACCTGCTCCACGATCGGAATCGATTTTGACATGATCGCCTCGTAGAATCGCATGCTCCACGGCGCATCTCCGGCCGGACACAGCGTAAACTGGCTTGAGCACATCAGGCGAAAATAGTCGTCGTCGAAGAAATCGCGCTCCTTGACAGGCCGCTCCTTGGGCACGAATCCGCTTTGCTCGAAGGTATGATCATAGGGGCCAAGGATTCTGTGCCGACGCTGTAGCCACCAGTTACGACGCCGGGCGTTGCGGTCCGTCACTTGGAAGAAGGACGATTCCGTAAAATGCGCTTTTGCGAAGTCGATCACCCACCGACGATTCCGGTAGGTGACCTCGTCGATATAGATGGCACCGCGAAAATTGAAGTCGCGGATCTTCTCGAAGCCGAGGTGCTCGACCTGCTCGATGAAACTCCTTGGATACAGCGCGATCCGCGGCTCCGCATAGGGATCGGGGATCTGCTCGGCGTCGAATCCGGCTTGTAGATAGCTTTGCTTCCAGAGCATCACAAGCCGAGGGGAGAGTCGAATGTTGTTTTTCGCATCCTTCACTGGGCTTGTTCCGAACGTGGTGTGAATTTGGTGGCCTTATTCATAAGCCTGCAGTGTCGGAGGGTCGATGCAACGCGATTATCGACTCTGCCCATCTCCTCCCTACGCATACCATCCTAATCGGGCACAGCTGGGCTAGGTGTAGGCATAGGTTTCATGAACACCTTGGGCTTTATTCAATACGGTACCGATCAGCTTGGTCGCGCCCAAGGTTTCATAGGCTCGACGGAGATCCTCCTTGGTCGTGACACCGTCTTCGACAACCAAAAGAAAGGCATCCACATTCGGAGCGAAGGCCATAACATCATCGCCCGCGAGAACGGGCGGGAGATCGAACAGGACGAATCGATCCGGGTAGCGTGTTTTCAACTCTCCGACCAGGTCCCGAACCAAGGGGCTTGAGAGCTTTTCGGACGAGTCAGCCATTGGCTCGTTACCGGGCAGAATGACGAGACGCTCGATCCCGGGATTGAACAGGATCTCCGAGATCGACCTCTCGCCGCGCAAGTAGTCGCTCATGCCGGGAACCCGCTCGTCCACGAGATAACGCGCGAGTGCCGGGTGACAGAGATCGAAGTCCGCAACGAGTACGGTCTGGTTCATCTCTCGCGCCAAACTGATCGCGAGATTGATGGTCGTCAGAGTCTTCCCGTTGCCTTGCCGCGCCCCGGTAACCCCGAGTGTGTTCCAGCCGTTGGCGCGCATTTTCTGCAGGACGGTCGTTCGAAGGACCTTGTAGGCCGCTTCCGCGGGATCATGCATGGACGGTGTGATGATCCGGCGCTCACGCAGGCGCCGCGGATCGATCTCGATTCCCCGTGTCTGCTGATACACCACGTCGCGTGTTTTAATCGGCGCCGAACGGCTCGGCTCACGGTCACCCCGCCCCGGAGACACCGGGTGCGAAGTCTCGGGTGATTGACCCTCCGCTCGCTCGGCGCGTGCGCGCTCTAGTGCCTGCTTCAAGCGTTCCATGATCCGTTAAATCCTCACATCCGGATGGTACAAGTGCGATAACCCCGCAAGCATCCGCTTCCGCTTAGGGCGGGCCGGATCCTCGCGTCGAACGGTTGCCACTTGCCCGGCTACCCGAAACGTAGAGCATGATTCAAGCCGAAATCCGATCCCGTACCGGTGCACGGTAGCTTGGGCTCGGGGGCTATCCGAGTCGAATCGTGACAAACTGCGCGCCCGGAACGACCTCCCTTGTTCGGGACAGTCCGACGGGGCGATACGAACTTGACATCGAAAACGTGACGTGATGCGAAGCTTACTCCTCGACAGCGGTGCTCGTCTCGGACGACGTCGCGGACCCCGTGAGCACGGCGGGGATCTCGCCCAGCGGCATCACGAAGAGGTGAACCAGCAGGATGCCCACTGCAATCACGCCTGCAACGGCAGCCGCCGCTGTTGCGATGCGCCGTGTTCGCCGATGCCGGTCGACCTCGGTTTCGATATAGGGGACAACGGCTAGAGGCGATGCGCCGATGATCGATTGGACGACTTTTGGCCCGTAGACACGTTTGTCCAGTGCCTCGCGAACAACCGCATGCCCCATCCCGCCGCCAACCGATAGGACAAAGCCCAGAAACAGCAGACCAAGCCGATTCGGCTTGTACGGCTTTCGGGGCAGCGGGGGCGGCTCGATCAGCGAGAAGCGCTCGCCTCGACTTTCGGTTTCCAATGCCTCGGCTAACCGGGCCGCACTCAACTTCGCGAGAATATCTTGGTAGTTCGTGACCGCGTTGGTGTAATCGCGTGTCAACGTCTTGTATTCACGCTCGATCTGCGGGCTCTCGGTGATCCGCTGCTCATAATCCTTCAAACTGGCCAGAAGCTCGTCCCGCGTAATCCGCGCCGAGCGCAGATCAGCCTCGGTGGCCGCCAATCGCGTTTGGAGTTGAACGTATGAGGGATTGTTCGCATCCGAAACACCGGGCACCCAATCGCTGCCGCTTTTTCCCTGTTTGGCCAGCTCGGCGCGGGTGGCCGCGACAGCCCGCTGCAAACGTTTGACGTCCGGATGCTCTTCGGAGTAGCGATCGAGCGCGGATTGAAGCTCGGCCTGTTGCTGGACGAGCCGACGCCCCAGGTTACCGTCGTCCGAGGCACCAACGGCTTGACGCAGTGCCGCCAGCTCCCGCTCGACGCGCACCCGGTCGGGGTGAGTCGGGGAATACCGCGCGGCAAGGCCGACATACTCGGCCTCCAAGACGCGCAGACGGTCGACCGGGGTCATGACCCGCTCGCCTGTCGAGGAGAACATTGCGGCATAGGGCTCGGTCGAGGCCAGCTCGGACTGAAGATACATCCGCTGCTGCTCGAGCGCCCGGATTGACTCCTCCTGGTTGCGCAGGCGCTCCTCGGTGCTCTTCATGCGCTCGAGGTTGAAGTTCATCAGCTCGGGTAGGCGATGGCCCTCGGCTTCCTTGAACTCCGCGAGCTGCTTCTCGAGCATATCGATCTGGGTGGAGAGCTTTCCTGCCTCCTGTTCGAGGAAATCGGACGTTTTTTGTGCCGTCGCCTGCCGGTCGCGGACGTTCTCTTCGAGGAACAGCTGGATGATCTCGTCCGCAACCGCCCGAGCAGTCTCCGGGGACGGATGATCGAACGAGAGCGAGAAGGCGATCGCGACCTGCTGCGCGCGCCCCCCGCGAGCGTCGGCGACATTTGCACTGATCGTCTCGAGCTCGATGTCCTTCTGCATTTCCCGAACGGCGTAAGCCAGTCCGAAGTCGCGTCTCAGATCGGGATACAGGTCGTAGCGCTCCATGATCCGACCGAGGTTCTCGGCGGTCATCACCTTCTGGCTGACGATCTGCACGCGCTCGCCGGCGTAGCTGGTCACCGTGGACTGGACGAGATCGGCCGGGATCTCTTGCTGCTCGATCAAGATGGTTCCGGTGGAGCGATACACCGAGGGCAGTCCGACGGCAACCGCGGCGGCGGCAGCGAAGATCACCAACGCAGGCACGATGATCTGCCATCTGCGCCGCTTGAGGGTCGCGATGTAGTCGTCGATGTTTTGAGTTTGGTAATGCTCGGCCATCATGTGTCCCTACCGAAGGAGTGACCAGCGGCGGAGGGGCTCCCTCGGCCATTTGTACGTGACGCTCAGGAAGACGGCGTTGGAAACAGCATCGTCCTCGCTGATTTCACGTTTTTGCCAACGATAACGATAGCTTAGATCCAGACGCAATGCCTCGGTCAAACGCCGCTCGATGCGTGGGACCACATTGACGAAGTCGCGGTCGTTCCCCGAGATTTCACCCCCGGGATTGCGGTTGCGATAGCCGCTTGCATCGAGCCCGAACGTCCAGCGCTCCGTGATCGGATAATCGAAGGCAAGGGTAATGCCTGTGGTGTCGAGCAGCGTACCTCGTCCGCTGGGAACCAAGGAACGTTCCGCCAGCAATTCGATGCCACCGACCGTGAAGTCTTTGATCCACTCCAGCTCGAAGATGGGACCGGCATTGTCGGTCTCCACCACGCCGGCCTCTGTCGGGGTCTGTGCGTTGGCCTGTCGCACGCCGGCGGCAGCTCTGATCGACGAGGTCTCGGACAAGAGGTATTTCAGTCCGGCGTCAACACCGACACTCGTCGACTGCGTATCGACCTGGCTTGCCTGATAATCGTCGTAAGCCGCCTGAGCGATGAATTGGAGGCGCTCCGTGATCTGATAACCGGCCGAAAGGGTCGCGCGGGCGAAGGTGTAGTTCGATAAGGGGATCAGGTCGACATCCTCATAGGAGACGTCTTCGTAGCTCAGCCCGGCATCGAGCGTGGTCCGCTCGGTCAGCTCGTATCGCCACGAAGGACGGACACGAATCAGGCTTCGGCGTTTGTTGACCTGCACGATACCGGTGGTCGCCTCTTCGCTGGTGAGCGTCGAGTCGTAGTCAAAATTCGCATCGAAGCCGAGACTGTGACGGTTGAGCTGATAACGAGACCTGAGCGCGAACGCTCCGTTCGTTCGGTCGAGCTCGGCGACGTCCGAATATTGTCTTGTGTCGACCTTCAAGCCCAGACCGATGTCAGTGACTTCGGTGCGACGACCGGCAAGGATCTCGCCTCGAACGATGGCACCGAAAGAGCTTTGCGGGTCAACGGTCGAGAGACGAACGTTGTCGTCGTAGAAGACGCGTGCAGAGGCATTGGGCTCGACGTACCAGATGTCGGACCGGGCATCGAACGACACGAGCACGAGAGGGGCAAGCACCATTGCGCCGAATCCGACGCGCCGCAGTCGAACGATTTCGATCGTCAACATCTCACATCAACCCATGGCGCCGTGCGCAATCTGCCTGTTTCCTACCGGTGTCCGAGGCCATCTCCGAGGCCTGCTCAAGGAACGACAATCACGTCGCCGGCCTGTAATGCGATATTCTGCCCAAGCTCCTCGCCACGCCGGATTTTGCGGTAATCAAATGGAATCGAGCGCTGTTGATTATTCTCCATACGGAGAACCTTGATATTCTTTTCATCCGCAAACGGGGTCAGACCGCCGGCCATCGCGAGCGCCTGCATGACAGTCACATCACGGGCAATGATCGCGAAATCGCCCGGCTTATTGACCTTTCCGATGACATAGATTCTGTTCCCGGGGATTTCCTGCAACGTCACCGTCACGACCGGGTCAGGGATGAATTTGGAGAGACGCTGCTTGAGCACTGCGCCGAGCTCCTCGAGCGTAAGTCCCTCGGCCTTCAGGTCGCCGGCGAGTGGAAAGGATACGCCGCCGTCCGGGCGCACGAGCACCAATTGCTCGAGGCCTGGCTCTTGCCAAACCGACACGGCGACGATGTCCCCGGGACGAAGCTCGTAACCTTGTTGCGGACCGGCCGGATTGGCCATGGACACAGTCGGGAAAACGGCAAGAACGAGTGTGGCGCAAAGCGCCACCGCCGCTCCCATCAGGCAACGAATGCACGACAGTTCCAATTTCATGGGCCTTCTACCTTGGGTCCTGGGAGATCGGTCACTCGTCGTCGAGGGTTTCGGAATGCGCGACGAGACGGCGATAGATTAACACAAGAGACCACTCCGGATTTCGATCCGAGGAACGCATCCGGGCCAAGCCGCAACACCGCTTGGGCTCATGGTCCATCAGGTTTTGCACCCAGTGCCGCGGAAGCGCTGCGACCTGCGACAGAGACGGCACGTCACCGGCCTCTCCAGGGTGCATGAAGTTCAAGATCCGAACGCTTGCACTTGTATTAGATCAGGTCCGACAGGGTTTTTCTACCAACCCCGCCAACCGTTAAACACAGCACATTCCCGGGCACGATATCCGAAAAAAAGCCGCTGTCGGCAACCTGTCAAGGTGGCTGAGCAGCGGCTTAAGCTCGTCGGAATCGCTTGCGAAATGGTGACTCGGCGAGCAGGATCCGTCCCGCTCACGTTTCGAATCGGCTAGCGGAAGGTCGCCCAGCCCACGCCC
>NZ_LN848257.1:1512914-1513657 GCF_001499735.1 Thiocapsa sp. KS1
TCTGCCAGGTGCGTCATCTCCGCGTCCTTGGACTGCTCTTCCTGCGCGACGAGCTCGACACCGGTCGCACTCAGGTTGCGGTAGCGCAGTACGGTCGGGTCGCCGCCGTCGGCGGTCTGCATGTGGGCCAGGAATACCGGGGTCTCCGCGAAGCTGCCGCCGAAGCTCAGGGTCGAGGCTTGATCCGCAGCGCCCTTGGCTTTCAGACCGACCGCGAACTGCAACCCGTCGAGCGTACCTTGCGACGGCTGCCAGGCGATGTAGCTGACGGTCTCGGCACCGTGACCGGCGGTCAGCAGCTCTTGCTCGTCCATGCGCACCCGGAACCCCTGCGCCGTGACATCGCGGACCCGCGTCGTCACCGCCTTGGCATCGTTGGCGCTGCTCACCCCGGCGAAGATCACCGGCGCGGTCGGGAAGGCTTCGGCAAATCCGAAGCTCGCGTACCAGCGACCGGACTGCGTGAAGGTACCCGCCTCGATGCGCTCGCCGCTCGGCAGCAGGTGACTGCCCTTCTCCATCGCAACGTACGTCACCGTCTCGAAGCCATGCTTGCCGTCGAGATAATCCCACTCCTGAATGCGGATCCAGAAACCCTTCGCTTCGACACCGGAGATGCGTACCACGGCCGGCGCTGCATCGTTGAGGCTCGCCGGATTGGCAACCACCACCGGGTCAATGAACGAACGTCCGAACTCAACCCACTGCCAAGTGTGATCGACCACCACTTCGCCGACTTCGAT
>NZ_LN848257.1:1513757-1533234 GCF_001499735.1 Thiocapsa sp. KS1
CGGAAGGGAGTTGTCTTCGGGCTTGACTTCGACGAAAGCGCTCTTCGTCACGCTGTGGTCGCCGTAGGGACCAGTGACCGACAGGGTCACGTCGTAGCTACCGGCTTCTTCGTAGACATGGGTCGGATTGCGTTCGGCGCTGGTCTGTCCATCACCGAAGTTCCAGGTTACGCTTGAGATTTCACCGATCGAGCGGTCCTCGAAGACGACGCTCAGGGGCGCATTGCCAACCCGGTTGCTCGCATCGAAATCAGCAACCGGCGGAGGACCGGCGACCGTGACGAGATTGGTCTTTGTGAGGCTGTCGGATCCACCGGCGCCGCTCACCTTGAGCGTTACCGAATAGGTGCCCGGCTGCCGATAAGTCCATACGGCCTGCGATCCCGTGCTCTTGCCACCGTCACCGAAGTCCCATTCACATGCACTGACATCACCGCCGGATGCGTCGCTGAAGACCACGGACACCGGGGCAACACCATTGGTTGCACTGACGTTGAAGCCGGCGACCGGGGGCGGAACCGCCACGCTGATCGACGCCGTCGCCGCAGGCTCGGACCAGCCACCCGGACCCTTGACGCGGAGGCTTGCAACATACTGACCGGCTTTCAGGTAAACATGACTCGGGGAGCGTTCGCTGCTGGTCGTACCGTCGCCAAGATCCCATTCCCACGTGTCGATCGCGCCGATGGAGTGGTCGGTGAACTGTACGTTGAGCGGCATGACGCCGGCGGCGGTGCTCATGGCAAAAGCCGCCGTCGGGGGCGGACTGGCAACCGTCACGACCGCCCGCGCCGGCTCGACGGACGCTCCGCCCGGGCCGCTGACCATCAGACTGACGGTGTAAGTACCGGGAGTCGTAAAGGTATAGCTCGGGGAAGCCTGGGCGCTTGTCGCTCCGTCCCCGAAGCTCCATTGCCACACGTCCACTTTGCTGGTCGAGGTATCGTTGAACACAACCGTGAAGGGTGCAACGCCGGAGCTGCTGCTCATGGTGAATCCTGCCGCGGGGGCAGGGTAAGGAATCGTGGTGCTGATTTCGTTCGAGAAGGCACTGTCGAGCGAGCGGTCAGAGTTGAACGCCTTGACCGCGAAATAATAGGTCTTGCCGGCCTCAAGCCCGCTCACTGATTGGCTGTTGGTCGCAGTTTGGATCGACTTTGAATATTGCTTACTGGTCTCGCCGTAATGTAGCTCGTATCCTGTCACGCGCGAGTCTTGGACCCAATTCCAGGCGAGTCTGAGATCGTCCGCTGCAGCGTTTGCGGAGATCGCAGAAAAAGAGATCAGTATGAGCATCAACGCCCAAAGACTGAAAACGAGCCTATATTCATTTGATTGATCGAGCCTGGCTACTCGTGCTGTCTGCTGGCTGTTCATGGGTCACCTTTAGTCCGGCGTGATGGCCCGACTCGGGTGCCTCGACTGAGCTCTATGCTGAGCCTTCAAGACCTCGACCCGTTTCGCACTTTCGGGTCCGTCTTTGCCGTCGTGTCTACCCGGAAAAGCCAAAACGCCTTGCGTATCTAGATCCGACAGAGCGTTCTTTTTGCGTACGCTGTGACTCTAGTGACTTGAGATGACCCAATCCGTGACGCCTTTCCCATCACGGCCGAATGCCCCTTCTTCCGGTGTCGTCACGAACAGATCCGTGAACCGGATCGCATTTCGGCCTCAACGAAAAAACAGCATGGCAGGAGCAGATAAAGCCGGAATCATAGAAAGAGTTTGCGATCTGTGAAGCGGATCACAAAACGAGAACTGCGGAATTGAATCAATGGTCGTGAATGCCGGGGTCAACGAGAACGAAGCCGGGATTCATTTAAGGCGAGGGGGTGAAGGGCTGGGAGACCGAGGCAATGCAGTCGAGCCTCCGGCGTGAGGCAGTTCGAGATGCGAACGTATCTGTCATCGCGGATCCGGCGGTTTTGCCGTGAACGCAGCGGACTGCGTCGCGCCCGACACGCCTTGGGTGCGCGACGAACCAGCCAGCCAGACTCAGTGGTCAGGAAACAACGCCTAAGGGCCCGACGGACGGGAAATCGAGTGCAGCGCGATAGCTCACAGCCCTTCGCTCAAGAGCCGCCGGCCGAGCTACCTTTCACGGCGGATTTGATCGAGACAGGCATGCCAATTCTGGGGCAGAACGTGCTTACCTGGGGCGTGGACGAAAGGTCTCCGCGGATCCTAGCCATCCAGCATCCATTCGTATGCGGTTCCGGAAAGATAGGCACGCAGCTCGGAGAAGTTGACGACGACCTCGGAGAGCGGGAAAGGCGTCGTTCGAGACAAGCGAGGTGTAACCTCGGCTGGAGAGATCTGAAGGAAATCGCAAAGTATTCCGTAGGCTCGTGTCGGGTCGGCCTCGATATCCCGTTCGAACTCAAGCGCAAGCATGCGCTCGCCACTTAACTGGGCTCGCAAGCCGGCATAAGCTGCCTGCAGATAATCGAGCCACCCGATCAGGGAAACGGGATACTCCCCACGAGCTTCGTGAACGACACTGCGATCCTGGTCGGTCTCCAGGAACTGGAGCATGGCCGCATCGAGATCGATCTCGATTCCTTTTAGGTGCGCCTTGGATTGACCCTTTTTCTGCCATACGCCTGATTGGCGCGCATTGAGCGCCGAAATGATCAATCGCACCAGATTACGCCGCTCCAGCATTGCGAAATGCGTAAATCCGAGTCGCTTGATCTCAGCAACGAAATCCGCCAGCTCGAATCCGATCGGCTTGAGCTGATAGAGCTGAACATCAAAACCGTAGAAGCGAGGCCCGGCATAGATCATTCTCCCTTTTAGCTTCTTGAGCGCATCCTGCCGACCGCCGGGGAAATGATGGAAAATCTCGCCGCCCCACATCACCTCGGGGTGCTGCCCCATCAGGTCGGCAAGCACAGAGCTACCGCTGCGTGCCAAATGAAAGAGCACCACATTGCCCTTGCGCATGCGGGAGGTTGCGGCACCATAAACCCAGCGAGCGCCCCTTTCAATTTTTTTGCTCGGGTTCATCGTGCAGATCCTTAATCAACAGTGGTTCTTCCAAGTAGTTCATCGAAGTACTCGATGGTCCGCTGGAGGCCGGTGGCGAGAGGCACGGCAGGTTCCCAACCCATTACGGATTTGGCGAGACTGATGTCCGGTTGGCGCTGCGTGGGATCATCACTCGGAAGCGGTTTATAGCTCAGCTCGGAGCGCGACCCCGTTAGCTCGATGACTTTGGTTGCCAACTCGAGAATCGTGAACTCGTTTGGGTTTCCGACATTCACCGGACCGGTGAAATCGTCCGGCGTTTCCATGAGCCGCACGAAGGCCTCGATCAGATCCTCGACATAACAGAAAGATCTGGTCTGTGATCCACCGCCGTAGATGGTGATGGGCTGATTCCGAAGGGCTTGAACGATGAAGTTCGAGACCACTCGACCATCGTTGGGATGCATCCGCGGACCGTAGGTATTGAAGATCCGCGCAACCTTGATGCGCAGATTGTGTTGCCGGCGATAATCGAAGAAAAGGGTCTCCGCACAACGCTTGCCTTCGTCGTAACAAGAGCGAAGTCCGATGGGGTTGACGTGCCCCCAGTAGCCTTCGACCTGCGGGTGCACCTTCGGATCGCCGTAGACCTCGCTCGTGGACGCCTGGAAGATCTTCGCCTTGATGCGTTTGGCGAGCCCCAGCATGTTGATCGCACCGTGGACCGAGGTCTTTGTGGTCTGCACAGGGTCGTGTTGATAGTGGATGGGCGATGCAGGACAGGCGAGATTGTAGATCTCGTCGACCTCGACATAGAGTGGGAAGGTCACGTCGTGACGCAGGATTTCAAAGTGCGGGCGCTCCAATAAATGGATGACGTTATCCTTGGTGCCCGTAAAGAAATTGTCCAGACAGATCACGTCGTGGCCGTCCGAGAGCAACCGCTCGCACAGATGCGACCCCAAAAAGCCTGCCCCACCGGTCACCAGAACTCGCTTTCTCAGCCCGTAACCCATTACCCTGTCTCCGATTTGATCTTATAAGTCCGTCGCGATCGGGATGTTCCGGCTCGTTGTACAAGACACTTGTACAGGGCACCCGTCGTTTTTCATCGCTTTGCACCTCCCGTATCCTGTGTTGCGAAGAATCCAGGCATACCGGGGACACCCGATCCCTGCGAGCGCACCGCGACTATGCCAGGACTTGGCGTGGCGGGAAAGCCGCTCGGCTCGGGGCTTTCGGGTCGATCACCGACTCGGCTGCGTCAGGTTCCGGATCTTGATTCGATCATAAGACGAGACAGGGCACCGGCAATGACTGGGATGGCAAAACGTGTCTCGATGCAGGCTCGAGCAGCCCGTCCCAGTTCGGCACGGAGCCCCGGCGCATCGGCCAAGCGGGACAATGCGCGCGCAACACCGGCCGTATCCTCGCAGTCCACCAGGATTCCTCCGGACGCCTCGCCGTCGCGAAAGATGTCCGGCAAGCCATGCGCGCGGCTCGCAACGACGGGCAGGCCACAGGCCATCGCTTCCAACGGGGCTACCGGCATCCCTTCGACGCGCGAGGTGGTCACATAGATGTCCGCGGCCGAGAGCCAACGACGCAATCTCGGCCGATCCGTCGAGTAGGCATTCTCCCAAATGATGCCTTTGGCGGTGGACCGGTCGATGGCCTCGCCGAACGCGACTTGGTCCGGCCCCGAGCCCAGGATCACGAGAAGTGCTGTCGGATGCTTGTCCGAGAATGCCGACCAGGCCGCAAGAAGCACATCCAATCCCTTGCGATACAGATCGATTCGACCGTGATTAACCACCACCAGGGCCTGCTCCGGAAGCGCCAACTCGGACCGGCACGCCGATCGAGACGAGGCGCGCCACTCCTCCGCGTCGATCGGGTTCGGAATGTCCTCGATCCGCAGGTTCGAAGCCTTGTAGGTCCGAGCCAGCCGGTCACGCTCGCGCGCGGAGGGCACGATGAGGCCCTGCGCCAAACGCAACGACCAGGGCCGAATGCGCGCTTCCAGCGTCGAGAGCGTCACATCGCCGCCCTGAAAGGTCGCGAATACCGGTAAACCGAGCAGCCTTGCGAGCAGGGCGAGCGCATCGAATCGAGCGTACTCGTACTCCTGCACCAAGACGAACGAGCAACCCTCGGCCCGCAAGATCCGTCCGAACGCGCGCCAAGGCGTAAGCAGGATCTGTCTCGCGCTCTTGATCGAGTCGCGACGAGCAATGCTGCGACGCCCGGGTACGGCCCAGATGGCTACACCCGTCCCGTCATGGGTCAGACGGCGGGGACCCGTCACGTGCTCGGAGGCGCAGACAATAACGGCGTCCCAGCCGAGCGACCGCAACGCCGCGACATAACCGAAGAGCCAGCCCCCGGTCATCCGTTGCGCAAAGTCTTCGAGATCGAGACCGATCGGATCGAGGAACTCCTCCACCACATCGCCCCAGGGAAAGATCGCAACCTTGGGAGGAGAGCGCGATGTCACGTCATTGCTCCCTCGCCCGCCGAGTCGGGTTTTTGCCAGGCCATCGCGACCTCCGTCCCAGGCGCCGTCCGTCGATGCAGAAGGTAGCCGACGAGCGCGATCGGAGCCGCGAGAGCGTAGAGCATCCGACGTTTGCGCCGGCCGAGATTCGAGAAGGCGATGTCGTGATAAACCGCGGTGAGCGGGTTGATGAAGGTCGCGGAGACGGCGGGTGTCGCGCCGAACAGGCGGGTGAGGGTCTCGTTGTGATATCCACGGCGCACGTGACCCCATTCGTGCATCAAGCTGGACTCGGGCGGACACCAGCGACGCATCGCACGGTAGTAGGGATAATGCCAATCGTCTCGGGGGGTCGACAGGAGAAGCCAACCGCCGGGACGCGTCACACGCAGGGCCTCGCGTGCGGCTGTCGCATCGTCTTCGATATGCTCGAGTACGTCGAAAAGGGTTACCACATCAAATGCGCCGTCGGGGAAGGGCAGCCGACAGGCATCGGCGCACACCGGATCGGCCGTGTCCGCGGACGGACCCTGCCCGAGCAACGAACAATCTCGGTCCAGCGTCGTTACCCGGGCGTCGGGATAAAGCAGACTCGCGAGACCGCTGCGCCCTCCCCCGATCTCAAGCACCCTCGCCGACGTGCTTCCGGGACTCAAACGACCGGGAGCAATGCGATGGATGGCGCGCATCTTCTCCCGGTAGAACAGACCATCGGTCAGGCTGTTCGGGAACGGATTTCGGGCGAGAAACGGTCTTAAGCGCCTCTTCCGCATGCGTCTTAGCTCCCCTGCTCTGCCGGCGGGGCTATCGTCGGCACCGCGCGGCGCGAACGCCACCTCGGGTTTAGGAGAAACAGGACACCGCCGAGCCAACCGCGAATCTCTTCGGCCAGGACGCGCCCGCGATATGGCTTGCCGTTGCGCACGACGTCGAGACCGGCCCGCATGAAATAGCGCGGCAGCTGCACGAGGATACGATGGCGGTTCCCGCCATGCCGATAGCGGTCGTGCTGAGCCACCAGCGCGGCGACATGACCGCGCATGTAGGCGCGCATCTGTCGCTTCAAGCCGGACCAATCCTCGCGATGGTGGTGAAAGACTACCGCGCGAGGCTCGTAGAGACAGCCCCCCCCGGTCGCGAGGATGCGATACCAGATCTCGGAATCTTCCGAGCAACCGGCCGCACCGGCGCCGAGCCGTTCATCGAAGCCGCCGATGCGCTCGAAAAGTGCACGTCGGAACGCCATGTTGGCACCGGCACCGATATGCCAAACCTGCGTACCGCGATGACGGGTCTCTTCGAAAAAGACCTGCCCGAACCGTGTCGGCAGGCAGCTTGCCCCGAAACCGCCCATGTCCATCTGAAAGACCCGTTGTGCCTCGGAATCGAGCGTCGCGGGAATCACCAGACCCGTGACCGATTCGACATCCGATTCCTCGAATGCGCGGACGATCTCGCCCGACCAGCGCGCGTGGACCTCGACATCGTCGTCGGTAAAGGCAACGAGTGGACGGGTCGATGCCGCGACACCGCAATTGCGAGCGCGGCTCAGTCCGGGGCGCGGCTCACGCACGTATCGCACCCGAGGAAAATCGAGACAGACCGATGCGGCCGTGCGCTCGGACGAATTGTCGACCACGAGGACCTCGCCCGGCGGCGCCTTCAGGACCGACAAGGCATTCAGGCAGATCCGTAATTGTTCAGGCCGATCACGCGTGCAG
The DNA here is from genome assembly GCF_001499735.1 of Thiocapsa sp. KS1. GTDB lineage: Bacteria > Pseudomonadota > Gammaproteobacteria > Chromatiales > Chromatiaceae > Thiocapsa. Next base: position 1,520,946 of record NZ_LN848257.1, read on the forward strand.
ACGATAACCGACAGGGCGTCGGCATCCGGGTAAACAGGGCGCTCGAGCTGGGACAATACGGCCGAGGTCACACCCACATCACGCACGGCCGCCAAGGGCGGCTGCAGAAGCGCTTTGCCGTCGTAACGCGCAAGCGGCGGACCACCGAACCCGGGGTCGCGGGCGGCGACCTGCTCGGCAAGAAATCGGGCCGCGCGTGCAAGCAGCCGATCCCGGCGCAACGGCAGCTCCTCCGGCGCGTAGGCGCACGCGCCCAACGGCAGATCTCCCCACCAATAGACCACGTAGACGGGGGAGTCGCCGGCATCCAGAACCGCGGGCGCCTGCTTGAGATCCAGGTGGACGATATCCCAGCTCATACGACCTGCTCGCGGATTCGGCGGCTACGCGCCAGAGAACGATCGTATTCGCCGAGTAGCCCCTGGATTGCGCCGCGCAACTCCGCGGCGAGGTCACCGGCGCGCCTCAGATCGAGGGCGCTCAGGGCGCCCGCAAACGAGATCAGCTTATCGCGAAACCACCATCTCACCATCGCATCCTGACGCAGGCGCATTCCCGGATCCGTGCGACGCGCCTTCTCGAGGAAGGCCATGAAGCCAAGGCCCCAGGACCAGTACTGACGCCGCAGCTGCGCCATGGTCTCGCGATGCTCGTGAAACACGGCATAACGCGGCTCGTAGACGATGGCATGCCCACTGCGCAGGACGCGGTAGAAGATGTCGAGATCGCCCCCGCCCGGAAGCGGCGCTCCTGTATCCAGGGCCTCGTCGAATCCCCCGAGCTTAAGAAGCAGATCCCGCCGGAAACACATGTTCGCACCCGCCCCGACAACCCCGGCGCCCACGGGATGAAGCGGATTTCCGAGTAGCGCGCCTCGATGATGGATGCGCTCGAAACCACGCCCGAATCCGCCTTCGCGCTCGAACCGGATCTGCGCGGGTGTCTCGAGGCGGTACGGTAAAACCAGGCCGGAATAGCCTCCGGCATCCGGACAATCGGCCCAGACACGGTACAGCCCCGCCAACCAGCCCCGGTCCACGACCACGTCGTCGTCCAGGTAGGCGATCAGATCCCCGGTCGCGGTCTCGAGGGCCGCGTTACGCGCGAAGTCGAGCCCGGTTTTGGGCTCGAAACGATAGCGTACGTCGGCTCGCGATTCGACCACCTCGCGCGTACCGGAATCGACCGATGCGTTGTCGACGACCAGGACCTCCAGCGCCCGAAACTCGGACGCGCCTCTGATCGCCTCGAGCGCATCGAGCAGACGGGCAAGTCGCGCGGACCGATCTTTGGTGCAGATCGCGATCGTCAGCGACGGGGACTCGATCAGGGTCGTCGCGGGCCAGCGTTCCATAAGCGATGCCTCGAGCTTGACGGTCAAGATCCGCAGCGCAAAATCGCGCTCGACGATTTCGCGAAGCACCTCCTCGTCCATCCGCAACCCCTCGGGCGCCTCCTTCATGAGAAACCCGATGATTCGACCCTCCCATCGCACGACAAGGGCATAACCCGTCTCGTGCGACGCGAGGGCAAAACCGGCGAACGGCCGGGACAGCTCCAAATCCATGATGCGATACGACACGAACGTCATCCCTCCAGGGCAAGCCCTGTCGAAACATGAAGGCGATGCAGACGGGCAAAGGAACCGCCGGCGGCGAGCAGCTCTTCGGGCGGACCGCACTCCACGACCCGACCGGAATCGAGCATCACGACCTGATCGGCGTCCTCGACCGTCGTGAGGCGATGGGCGATCACCACGAGCGTACGGCCTTCGCGATAGGTACGCAGTGCGTTCTGGAAGAGTCGCTCGGACTCCGCATCGAGCGCGTTGGTCGCCTCGTCGAGCAACAGGATATCCGGATTGCGAAGAATCGTCCGGGCCAGCGCGATGCGTTGACGCTGCCCGCCCGAGAGACGAAACCCCTCGTCGCCGAGCAGGGTCTCGTAGCCGTCCGGGAGCGCCTCGATGAACCCCGATGCCCCGGCAATCTCGGCCGCGCGTCGGATCTCCTCCGATGCGGCATTCGCCTTTCCGTATCCGATGTTGGCCGCGATGCTGTCGTTGAGCAGGTAGACGGTTTGCGACATGATCGAGAGCCGCTCGCGCCAACTTTGGATCTCGAGCCGATGCAGAGGAACGCCGTCGACCAGAATCTCACCCTCTGTCGGATCTCGGAACCGAAACAAGAGGTCCATCAGCGTGGATTTGCCCGAGCCGGAGCGACCGACGATGGCGGTTGTCTTGCCCCTCGGGATCCGAAGGGAGACGCGATCGAGCGCAGGCAACTCACTGCCCGAGTAGCGAAAAGTGACGTCGCAAAACTCCACGCCGCGTTGCAGGTGAAGAAATCGCCGGTCGCCGTCGACCAAAAAGGGCTCGGCGGTCCGTTCCAGGTAGTCGGCCACATCCTCGACCGCGGGAAAACCGGCATCGAAGGCGACCCGCGAGGACAGAACCTCACGCACGGGTCGCTGCATGCGATAAAGCAAGGCAAGGAAAGCCGCCAGCGCGGGGACGCCCACATCCAGCCGATACCCGACAAGGATCAGGAGGCCGATCAGGATCGCCCCCGAGATCTCGGAGACCGGACCCGGCACGCCCCAAAGCACGTCCATCTTGAGAATCCTGCGCCGCAGCATATCGGACGCCTGATCGAAGCGGTCGATCTCGTCGCGCTCCCGACAAAAACTGCGGATCAGGCGCAGTCCACCCAGGCTCTCCCACATGCGCAGTCCGAATTCCTTGTTTTGATCCACCACCTCTTGGCCGAGACGTTGGGCATGACGCGAGATCAGCGTAACGATCAAGGCGGTCGTTCCGAGAAAAGCGACAGCGATCAGGGTCAACGCGGGAGAGATCATCATCAGAAGGACAAGGAAGACCAAGATAGCTGAGCCCGAGACACCCATCTGATGGAGCTGCGTTAGTGCAGTGCCGACCTTCCAGGTGTTGGTGGCTATGGTATTGACGATATCCGATCGGCGGTTCTCTACCCGATAGTCAATGCATGAATCGACCGTTTGGCGAAGAACTCGGGCGCGCAGACGATGTGCCACCAGACCGTCGAAATAACGTGTCACGATGTGATTTGCCTGCGCCACTAGATTCTTCAGAATGACCGCGACACAGAGGCCGATCACCAAGGCGGGGACCCGCCACGCGTCCGGGATCGGCGTCAAGACGCGTGCGAAGGCACCGGAGACCGCCGACGCGTCGCCCGTTGTCGCACCGAGACTTTCGAGAAGCGGGATAAAGAGGTACATGCCCGCGCCCTCAAGGAGAGCCGCGGTGATGCCAAGCGCAATAATCAGGGGCGAGCCCCAGCGAGGGGCCTGTGCTGTGCGGGCGAGTCGCGATATCCGCGCGGCGATGGATCGAGCCACGATCAGCCGCTCCGCGCGTCGTTGCGCCGGGGCAACGCGTTGATCGACACGTAGGCCGAACCTATTGATCCGGAGACCCCGAGCATCACGGCTGTGCAGCAACCGATTCGAATCGATGGGGGTCGCAGGGCACAGGCCACGCCTGCGCCTGCTGCATCCTTGCGATTGCGCGTTCCCGACTGCGCCGGATGCTGTTCCAAACAACCGCCTCGGCTGGGATCGGACGCGTCGAGAGCTGGGCCGCATCGTCCCAAGGCTCGCTTGACGTAGCCGGCGCCGGATCCTCTGTCGGACCACGAGACCGAAGCTCGGCGAGCAGCGATCTGGCCAGGGTACGACCCACCCGCGGATCCAGCATGCGGACGGGGTCGAGCGAGATCACTCGCAACAGCAAGCTCGCGGTCAGCCCGACACGACGGGCGAGTGCCGCCCGGTCTGCGAGATACAGCAGGTAGGCAGCACAAGACCATCGCTGGATCCGTTTCGGGAACGCAACTCCGGGTTGGCCGGCCTTCGCCATCATCCGTTCATACGAGCGCATCATTTGCTCGACATCCACCGACATGCTCCCACGAACCTGACGGTAAGCGATCAGACAATCGGGCTGAAAGAGAAACCGGAACCGACGGGCAATACGCAGATAGAGATCCCAATCCTCGCAACCCTGTGCGCGTTGCGAAAAATACTGCTCGTCGTAAAGACCAACCTCCCGAAGGCAAGCCGCCTTGATCAGACAGGTGCTCGCGCTCCCCAAAAAATTTCCCAGCATCAACTGAAGCCAGACAATGCCCTCGAACCGGTCTCGATCCATGCAGGGAGAGAGCCTGGCCCCGGATTCGTCGATTGTGATCCACGGCGAATACACCAAGCCGACATCGCTCGGTGCCTCGAGTAGGCCGCGCAGATGTTTGGAGATTCGCTCCCGATGCCAGATGTCGTCGGCATCCAAAGGGGCGATGAAATCACCATGCGCGGATCGAATCCCGAGATTTCGTGCCGCAGCGACCCCTTTATTCGCCTGCTTCAAGATCCTGAACCGCGGGTCTTGCCGAGCAAAGAGGTCCAGGACGCAGGCGGTTCCATCCGTGGATCCGTCGTCCACGACGAGGATCTCCAAGCGTTCATGCGATTGCTCCGCGACGGATTGCAGCGTAGGGCCGATGTATCGCTCACCGTTGTAGACGGGGATGACGACGGAAACGAGCTCGTTCATGATCCGGGCACCATTCACGCCGGTCCGTTCATAGCCAGCCGCCCTTGGACCGCAACAACCACTGCGCAAGCGCCACGCTAGGCCGCTTCGGCAGCAACCAAATCACGACAAAAAACGACGACACGACAAACCTTTTGAGGCGACTCGCTTGACCTCGACCGCAGGGCGCCAAGACGAAATCGAGCAAGTTGATCCCGCGTCCGGAATCGGACATGCGGCTCAGCGTGGTCTCGATCAGCACATCGCGCCATGACCGTTTACGCCTCCTCCATCGCAAAGGTTTCGTCGGATAACCCCGCTCCCCCATGAATGCAACCAGGTAATCAAGATTGCGATTGATTTTGTCGACGTAGTCTTGCATGGCCTGACGCGTGAGTACGCGACTCCCGTACCATGAATTACTCCCATGGACACGATATTGAACCACCGCTTCCGGTAGGGACTCGATCCGCCCGTGCAGCGGCGCGAGGTCATGAAGGTAGTCGTCGAGCCATCCGACCGGCGGAAGCGGAAAGACCTGCTGCAGGTAGACCCGAGACCAGGCATTGGCGGAACTGTAGGCGAAAGGGAGCGGAAGAAGACCATGCCGCAGGGTGAGCTCCCGGTAATCACCCGACGCGGGTAGGCGCCCAGGAATGCGCTCCCCCATCGCTTGCCCGTCTCGGTCGATCACCGACATGTAACCTTGGACTTTGACCGTCTCCCGACAGGCCACGAAGGGCAGACATAAGCGCTCGACCGCATCGGGCAAAAGCACGTCGTCGGCATCCAGAAAGATCAGGACATCGCCGCGGCTAAGCTTGAACCCCTCGGCGCATGCGCCGATCTGCCCCTGATGCTTGACCTGCACCAGCTGGATCTTGGGCAGAAAACGCGAGATCTCATCCATCGAGTGGTCGGTCGATCCGTCATCGACGACGATGACCTCTATTCGCGCATAGGTTTGCGCCAACGCGCTTTCAATCGCAGCGCCGACGAACTCTGCATAATTGAAATTCGCGATGATGATGCTGACGAGAGGAGAAGGTGTATTGACGCTTCCTTCCGACGATCCCTGTGATGCGGCGCATGGCCCGAGCGCACGAACCTCGTCGGTCCACGCATGGGCTCCTCGGGTATGGCTCCATGACGCCGGTGCTCCGAGAGACGATCCTGACCCGATCCGCTCGCTGATCGCCTTGCGAGGGTCGTGGGCGAGGTGCGCCACTTCCGAACGACGAACGCGGTGATTCAGAAGCTTCATCAAGGCTGGTTCCGCTCGAATCGACATCTTGATCTCGCCCCCCTCTCGGGCGTTTCGGTATCATGCTCGGCACCGGTCGCCGCTCCAAAGGCATTTATCGAGCCATCGTACACGCACGTGCTCGACAGAGCCAAGTCCATCCGGATATGTTCGTCGAACCACGTCGGCAGCAACTTCCGTTTTCGGGCCTCTTCAGATAAAACAGGTAATATCCTGACTGAAATCCGCACATACCGGGTCGAAGATCGATTCGATGCCCAAGCATTCCGCTGAACGTTCCGCGACAATCTCTGCGCTCTTACTCGCCTGCCGGCATTCCGACACGAACGGCCGACAAGCGCAGGGCTGGCCATCCCTGCTCGATCGAGGCATCGACTGGAATCTTTTCCTGACGCTCGGCGAGCATCACGACCTGGTACCTTTGTTATTTTCGGGTCTGGAGCACGCCCCGACCGAACGCTTGCCGCAGTCCCTGATGCCGTTCCTGCGCGGTCACTTCCAGGCCAATCACCTGCGAAATCGTTTGGCCCTCCAGTGTTTTCTGGGCGCGGAGGCAGCATTGGCGGAAGCGGGCATCCCGGTGCTCATGCTGAAAGGCTTGGCGCTCGCAACGACCGTCTACGAGCACCTCGCGGCTCGACAATTCGGCGATGTCGATCTGCTGATCCCCGAAAAGCAGGTCGCTCAAGCCCGCGATATCGTGGAGCGTCTGGATTATCGGCCGGTCTATCCGCCGAACATGCTGCGCGATCTCAACGTACAGCGGCTGACGCCGAATCAAGAGCGTGTATATTCAGCGTATTACCATGAGCTTACCCTGCAAAGCCAGGACGCGCTCTTTCAGCTCGACATGCATTGGGCGCTAGTGCCACGGCATTTTCCGATCATCTCGGATTGCAGAGCGATTTGGCAAGATGCACGGCGAACGACCTACGGCGGACGAACCCTTTCCGTCCTCTCCACAGAGCTTCAGGTCATTCACACCTGCATCCACGCCGCGAAGGACCGCTGGCGCAAGCTCAAGTGGGTCGTTGATCTCGACCGGATCGTTCGCACCAATTCACGGCGCGGCCGGGAACAGCTCGATTGGGAACGACTCGCTTGGTACGCCAAGGCATGGAAATCGCGGCGCATGCTGAGCACGGGGCTCGGACTCGCCCGAAGGTTGCTGGAAACGCCGGTCCCGGAGCCCGTGTCACGGCTCTTGATCAACGATGCCTCGGAAACCGACCTGTCTGCGGTTCTCGAGACCCTGCTCCACCCCGAAATCCCTGAGCCGCGGATCCTCAGATGCCTCGGAATCAACACCACCATCCTGCGCCTCTTGGATACAAACGCGTGTCGGCGGCGCTATCTCCTGCAAGCCCTGACCATGCCGAGACCCGAGGACGAGGCCCTGTTCGGGCCAGGACCACCGAACGGCGCTCTATGGAAATTTCGCCGCCCGCTCTGGGTCCTGGCGCGTTGTGTCGGACGCGTCGGGCGGACGCGGCGCAACGATTCTCATTGGTTCGATCCCGCGCAGAGCGCGCCCGACGGCGGCAGCAGAAGACGCGATATCACGAGATCTTGAGAGAAGCGTATCCGCACCCCGGCGATTCATTCAGATCGCCCGCACAATGCACAAAGGAGTCCAGTCACTTCCTTCGCGGTCTCATCGAGGGCCGCCGAAGCCAGGTACCAGCATGGCACGGAGCATGTCATTCGGATTGCATCGTCAAGACCCATGGACTGATGCACCAAGGCATTGAGTATATTCGGATAAAGGCGCGATGCAGCCTCTGCGGCAGAGAGCTTGCGGAAGACAGGCACGGCGTGGCTCGAAGCGTAGTCCACGAACAGGATGGCACCGATCGGAGCGGATTCGGTCGCCGGTGCGCTCGGCAGAGCATCGATCGGGATATAGTGCGAACGGTACGTCTCGAGCGTCGATGCAGGTAGAGGACAGCATTGCGGAGGCTGCGCCTTCAGTGTGACGGCCAGAGGAAACGGCTTGATCCTGAGTGTTTCGGGGTCAACCGGCGCGAGCTCGTCGCTCATCAGGCGGAAACCATGATGCAGCAATGCCCAGCAGAGGGTCGACTTTCCGCTTCCGGACGGTGCCGCCAAGAGAAACGCACGACCCTCACGCTGAACAACGGCCGCGTGAACAAAAACGAGGTCGGGGCGCACACGTTGAGCGGAAACGACGATGTCCTGCTGGAGCGCAAACAGAAGCTGCGAAGCATCAAGGCCCCCGTCGATCGCTGACCCGTTCCGAAGGAGGCTGAAGGAGACGTCTTCCGGCGTCGAAACGATTCGATATGCCAGAGCGGCCGGCTGATTCGATCTATCCGGATCAAAACCGCCAAAGGCTGTGGAAATCATGGGGGAGAGACAATCAGCCCCCCACACGACCGACACAACACGCTCGACGACGCTGAACCGGGTGCTCTTCATCGGCCGACGAATCGCAAGTCACTTCGGCCGCGAACGACCTGTACGGGAAATTCATCCTGTAGGCTTGCGATCACCCTCCCGATTTCCACAATCTACTGGAGATCTCACGCAGGGCATCGGCACCGGGGCGGACGACGGTCTCGTCGCTGCATGAACCGACAGTCACCCTCGGTCCACGGTTACCCGCGTCTCGCGATTTGGCCGCAGCGGACGAGGACAGACCGTAACGGCGGTCGTCGACGGGCTCACAAGCATCTACGCCGCCGGTCGAGGCAGCGGTGCCGTACTCCGGCAAGTCGAGCCCGGATGAACTCCCGCGGCCTGCGCCGCGATCCGCCGATCCAGGATTCGCGGCCGGCTCCGCGCTTGATGCAATCGTCGGATTCATCGCCTGAACATCCGGCTTCAGCGTCTGAATGCCGGGTTGCGACGGACCGGCCGGCACCGAACCCGGACGCGCAAACGACGGCGCCGCATGAAAGCTTAGGAGAATCGGTGGAACGTAAGTGGCTTTCTTCAGGAAGTCTCGTCTTGAGCGATCGTGTGGCATCTCTTTGCCTCCATTATCCCAATCCAATCCTGCGACCGGTCTATCGTAGTCCCGGATATATCCTATCCCGACCGCAATGTGCCGCTGGATGGGCTGCGACTTCGAAGATCAAGGCCCATCGCTGAAATGATAGACTACTCAAACAGGGATCCAAACGGTTCCCCTCGGGGGCCGCGTTGCCCGCAGGCAACGGCATCACGGCTCTTCCGCAATATCGACCTTTGGGGGCGCATTCTGTTCCCGGACATCGCGCGCGGTTTCGCATCGAGGGAGAAGCTTAGGTCATCGATTCCAGCAGACCGGCGCGTTGCAGCTGCCCGACAAATCCGAGCACATCACGTCTAGCTGCCTCCTGATCGAGATCGAAATCGTGCGAGATGCAGGTCTGGATAGACTCGATCGATGCCCCTTCGTCGAGCAGCTTCCAGATCAAAGCGCCGGTGGGATTCATCTGATGAATGTAGCCTGTCGCGGCATCCAGAACGATTAACTCGCCATCAAGGTCGCGACAGGTTAATCCAGCCTTAAAGGATGCCATCGTTGCTCCCGTTCCGGTCCGATCAACATTACTGCCTTCGCAGAGGACGAGCACGCCTGAAACAATCGATCGTCGGCGACTCGCTCGTGCTGATAAGGCAAAACCGAAGCCAACTCCTTTTAAGCGGGAGCAACAACACAGCGATCCACTCGAATGGACTCGACAGAGGTCACGATGACACAACAGCAAATGCCCGAGGGTGAAGGCAGGCGACAGATGACGGAGCGCTTTGGACGCTCCAAGCCTCGCGACTAGATTCGCCGCGACGCGGGGCGATCGTTACAGCGTTGCCCCCGAACGCGTTACGCAAGTGACAAAAGCTGTCATCCGACGCAGGCGCGATCTTGACACTCAGCGACCCCCAATCCGATCGGCGTCCGATGCATCGTCCGGGATTTCCGATGCCGATCCGCGAAAAAATTACCATCGACATACCGGGGCCGGACATCGGTTCAAACCGGAAACGAAAGCACCGGGGATCGGGGTTGGTGGGCCGTCTAGGATTTGAACCTAGGACCAAGGGATTATGAGTCCCCTGCTCTAACCGCTGAGCTAACGGCCCGTTAAGCAAGGTACTAGAGGCGGGAGCTGCGCCGTCCATGGCAACTGAAGTTTCCGGGCTAGTCGGCGTCGAGGAAGCTCCGGAGCTTATCCGAGCGCGTCGGATGCCGGAGCTTGCGCAGGGCCTTGGCCTCGATCTGGCGGATGCGCTCGCGCGTCACGTCGAACTGTTTGCCGACCTCCTCGAGGGTATGGTCGGTGTTCATGTCGATGCCGAAGCGCATGCGCAGCACCTTGGCCTCGCGCGAGGTCAAACTCGCGAGCATATTCTGCGTGGCTTCGCGCAACCCTTCCGCGGTGGCCGAGTCGACCGGGGAGATGACGCCGGAGTCTTCGATGAAGTCGCCGAGATGCGAATCTTCATCGTCGCCGATCGGCGTCTCCATGGAGATCGGCTCCTTGGCGATCTTCAGGACCTTGCGGACCTTGTCTTCCGGCATGTCCATCCGTTGCGCGAGCTCTTCCGGGGTCGCCTCGCGGCCCATTTCCTGGATCATCTGCCGTGAGATCCGGTTGAGCTTGTTGATGGTCTCGATCATGTGTACCGGGATGCGGATGGTGCGCGCTTGATCGGCGATCGAGCGCGTGATCGCTTGGCGAATCCACCAGGTCGCATAGGTCGAGAATTTGTAGCCGCGACGGTACTCGAACTTGTCCACGGCCTTCATGAGACCGATGTTGCCCTCCTGAATCAGATCCAGGAACTGGAGGCCGCGGTTCGTGTACTTCTTGGCGATCGAGATCACCAGGCGCAGATTCGCCTCGACCATCTCCTTCTTGGCCCGGCGCGCCTTGGCCTCGCCGATCGACATCTTGCGGTTGACATCCTTGACCTCGCTGATGGTCAAGATGTTTTCCTTCTCCATCTCCTGGAGCTTGCGCTGGGCGCGGCGGATATCCTGGGCGACCTCGGCCAGACGCGCAGCGTAGGGCTTTCCGCTCGCCAGCTGCTGCTCAAGCCACTGCGGATTGGTCTCGTTTTCCGGGAAGGTATCGATGAAGACCTTGCGCGGCATGCCCGCCTGCTCGACGCACAGGGTCATGATGTTTCGTTCCTGAGCCCGAATCCGTTCGATGGTGTGACGCAGGATCTCGGCAAGCTCCTGGAAGACCGGAGCAACCAGCTTGAACTGGAGGAAGACCTCGGAGACGCTCGTCATGGCCGCGCGCGAACGCTCGTCGTCGCGCCCGTACTGCTCCAGCGAGGACCGAAGCACGGCGAAGTGCTCGCGCAAAAGCCTGGCGCGCCGCGCCGCGTCCTCGGGATCGGGGCCGGTGTCGACCACGGGTGCCGCATCCTCGTCATCGTCGACCTCGGCTTCCGGGTCGGCATCCTCTTTCGCCTTGTCGCCGGCGACCGCCTGGTGGGGAACGACCGGCTCCTCGTCGCCATCGTTGAAACCAGCGATGACGTCGGTCAGGCGTGCCTCTTCCCGGTCGACGCGATCGAAGATCTCGATCAGCTTCTCGACCGAGCGCGGGTAAACCGAGAGTGCCGAGAGGACCTGATTGAGTCCGTCTTCGATGCGCTTGGCGATCACGAGCTCGCCTTCGCGCGTGAGCAGCTCCACTGTACCCATCTCGCGCATGTACATGCGCACGGGGTCCGTGGTGCGGCCGAACTCGCTGTCGACCGTCGCCAAGGCCGCCGCGGCAGCCTCGGCCGCCTCGTCGTCGGAGACGGCCGAGTCGCTCAGGGTGTGATCGACGACATCCGGGGCGGTCTCATGGACCATTATCCCCATATCGTTGATCATCCGGACGATATCCTCGATCTGATCGGTCTCCACGATTCCGGGAGGCAGATGATCGTTGACCTCGCTATAGGTTAAGTAACCTTGTTCTTTGCCCTTGGCGATCAGTTGCTTCAGCTGGGACTGTTGCTGTTCTTGATCCATGGGATACCCTGATTGATACGACGGAAGGCGCGTGAAAGGCGAACTACGTAGTTTAGCACGTTAAACCGCATTAACTCCAGTCAATGGTTGCGTGTTAGGGCGGAGACATCCTGCTCAAGCTGTTCCCGGACGCGGCTCGGTCAAGGGTCGGCGACGCTCCTCCTTGAGAACCTCTTCGCCGATTCGCGTCAAGGCGCCGATGAGCTCGGCCGCAACCCCGTCGGGCGGAATATCGTGGAGGAAGGGGGCGACGCTGAGCCGCTGGAGGTAGAGGAAATGCTCCCGGTCACGCCACCGCTCCACCAATGCGCCTTTGCTGATGGTTGGGTTGGCTGCAATCGTTTCAAGCAGTTGCACCAAAATCGCGACGCCTGGATTGGACGAGCGCCGCCAGTCGTCAGGGGCTTCGTCGACCTCGCCGGCAAGCTCGGGATGATCGAGAAGCAACGCGATCGCCTGTGCG
>NZ_LN848257.1:1533334-1557324 GCF_001499735.1 Thiocapsa sp. KS1
CGGCCAGCATGGCCATGCGGCCGGCCAGCATGTCGCGGTAGATCCCCGGCGGTACCGCCTGAATAAGCGGCTGCGCCAAGATGGAGAAACGCGCCCGGCCGTCGATGCTGTTCATGTCGACCTGAGCGCAAAGCTGCTCGAACAAAAACTCCGACAGCGGCTGTGCATGGGCCATGCGGGCGCGGAAGGCCTCGGCGCCCTCGGCACGGATCAGCGTGTCGGGATCCTCCCCGTCGGGCAGAAACAGGAAGCGAATCGACTGACGCCCGGTCGCCGAGGGCAGCGTGCTCTCCAATGCCTTCCAGGCCGCAGCGCGCCCCGCGCGATCCCCGTCGAAGCAGAACACCACCTCCGGGGCGGTGCGGGCAAGCAACTGCAGATGCTCGGCGGTCGTCGCGGTGCCGAGGGTCGCAACGACGTTGGTCACACCGAACTGAGCTAGGGCGATGACATCCATGTAACCCTCGACGACGAGGACGGAGTCGTGCTTGCGATTGGCCTTTTGCGTCTCGAACAGCCCGTAAAGCTCGCGCCCCTTGTGAAAGATCGGCGTCTCGGGCGAGTTCAGGTATTTCGGCTTACCGTCGCCGAGCAGCCGTCCGCCGAAGCCGATCACACGACCGCGTCGATCCCGGATCGGGAAGATGATGCGATCGCGAAAGCGGTCGCGTCGCCGCCCCTCCTCGTCGAAGATCAACCCGCAGGTCAACAGACGCTCTCGCTCCGACGGGCCGGAGCCGAGGCGAGACAGGAGCAGACGGCCCTCGGGCGGAGCGAACCCAAGCCCGTACCGTGCGGCCACCTCGCCGGTGAGACCGCGCCCTTTGAGGTAGTCGACGGCGCGCCCGGCCTCGGGATGCACCCGCAATTGCTCGCGATAGATCTCGGCCGCCTGCTCGTGAAGCGCATACAAGGGCCCGTGATCGGGGCCGGACGGACCCGCGTCGACCCCGTCGGGCACAGCCAATCCCGCGCGCTGCGCCAGCTCGTCGACGGCCTCGCGAAAGTCGAGGCGGTCAAACTCCATCAGGAAGCCGATCGCCGTGCCGTGTGCGCCGCAGCCGAAGCAGTGATAGAACTGCTTATCCGGGCTGACGGTGAAGGACGGGGTCTTCTCGTCGTGGAAAGGACAGCGCGCCTGGTAGTCCTTGCCGGCCTTGCGCAGCTGAATGCGCGTACCGACGATGTCGACGATGTCGGTTCGCGTCAGAAGCTCGTCGATAAACTCGTGGGGGATGCGACCGGCCATTTGCGTGAGCAAGCCGTCGAGAAGGAAACGCCGGAGTCAGCCTCCGAGACGCTGCTTCAGGCGTGCGCTGACGACGCCCATGTCGGCACGACCTTGGACCTCGGGCTTGAGCAGGGCCATCACCTTACCCATGTCGCTCATGGCAACGGCCTGCGTCGACTCCATCGCCGCATCGATCAAGGCCGACAATTCATCGTCCGTGAGGGCACGCGGGAGATAGGCTTGGATAACCTCGACCTCGAAACGCTCGATCTCGGCGAGATCTTCGCGACCGGCACCGCTGTACTGCGCGATCGAGTCGCGACGCTGCTTGAGCATCTTGTCGAGGACGGCGAGCACCTGCGTGTCGTCGAGCTCGATGCGCTCGTCGACCTCACGCTGCTTGATTGCGGCGAGGATCAGCCGGATCACGCCGAGCCGCATCTTGTCGCCCGCCTTCATGGCGGTCTTCATATCGCTCTGGATTTGAAGCTTGAGCATGTGAGGCTTTGGAATCCGCAACAGATCGAGACAGAAGATTTGCGACCTCGTCGCAATGTGATGCACGGCCCCGTGGACAGAGGGGCCAAGATCGACGATCGAACCTCAGTACGGACGCTCCCAGCGACGCGACTCGCGCTGCAGCTTTTTCTGGTGTCGCTTCACGGCCGCCGCTTTTTTGCGCTTGCGCTCGGACGTCGGCTTTTCATAAAACTCGCGACGACGGACCTCGGCGAGCACCCCCGCTTTTTCGCAGGACCGTTTGAAACGCCGCATTGCGACTTCGAAAGGCTCGTTCTCTTTGACACGCACGCTGGGCATGGATAATCCCTAAGAAGGTTGGCTCCGGACAAGGGCGGATGGTCGAAGTTAAGCGCCGGGATTCTAGCGGAATCCACCCGTGGATTGCAAAGTTTTCCGTCCGATGTCTCGGATGATTTGAACTGGGGTGGAAACGCATGGCCGATCCCCCTATACTTCGCCGCTTGTTGCCGATGTAGCTCAGTCGGTAGAGCAACGCATTCGTAATGCGTAGGTCCGCGGTTCGAATCCGCGCATCGGCTCCAGATACACTCCGACCAGACCAAAAGCCGGCGACATGCCGGCTTTTGCTGTTTTGAGATGACCATGGCTCGACAGCAGTCGAGTCGCGCGGGTGCGGGCTTGGCCTGCTCCGGAGACCTCGATCCCGTATCCGCAGAGGCTATCCTCGGCCTTCGGGGTGTGGCACGCTTGTGCCCGAGCGCGGCGACAGCGGACGCGCCTCCGCCTCGTCGCTTGTGCGTCGCCCCGGTATCCTTCTTCTTAGTTCGAGGGTTTGGTGTGAACCTGCGTCCCGTCATGACGATCTGTTGTCTGGCAACACTTGGCTTGCTTCAAGCGGGTTGTGCCAGTAGCCCGACGACCGGCTCGGTCGATATGCAGCCACGATCCTTCGAGGTCGGGGACCGACCGCAGATGGCGTTTCCGGGGGCGACCCGAGCGGAGGTCAAGGCGTTGGCCATGGGCTCGGCGAGGAGTCGAGCCTGGAACATCGTCGAGTCGACCGACGACCGCTTGGTGGTTCAACGGCCACTCGATCCGAGCTCTCCCTCCGCGCGCGCGCTCGGCCCGTCGGCGACCGCGCCGGGCAGCCTCGTCGAGGTGACCTCTTATTTCCTCGAGGATCGCGGCGGCGTCAAGGTCGCACTCGACGCCGTCGTCGTGTCTCCGGCACCCGCACCGAACCCGCCGACGCGCATCGATGCAACCGAGACCTTTCGACCGTCGTTGGACGAATCTCTGCGCTCGCTTCAGGCGACTTGGTCGCGCGATCGCACGCGCATTGCCCGAGCCGCGCCGCCCGTAGGAGGCATTCCCGGCGAGGAAAGAGCAACCGCAGGCACGGATCCGACACTGACGGATACCAGCGAGCGCAGCCCGCCGGTATCGACCGATCCGGCCGCGGCAAGGATGAGCGAGCCGTCGAGTCCTCCCGCGCCCGTTCGCACACCCACGGCTGCCGCGAGGACCGCTTGGAGCACGCCCCAACCCACGCCCCAACCCACGCCAGCTCGGCAATCGACGCCGATGCCGGCTCGCGTTGCCGCTGCGCCGACGACGGCACCGGCCCCCGAGGCCCGCAGACCCGTTGGCGGACCTGCCCCCGTGGTGGACGCCAGCCCGACTCTGACACGAAGGTCGCCGGTCGCAACGACGCAGCCGATGTCGCTCCCGGAGCCACTTCCGCAGCCCGCTGCCGAGCCGATACCGGCCGACGAGAACATGATGGCGCTCTCGCCGTCGTCCGGTAGCGTGAGCTGGGCCTATTACGCGGAGCAGTACGCGCGACTCAGAGGCTGTAATGTCGGAGCCCAGGGCTCCGTCTTGATTGATTCGCGCAGCGACGGGGAGATCCACAAGGTGCCGTGCGACGGCGCCGACAGCGTCTTGGTGCAGTGTCAGAACGGCGAGTGTCGCGGTCTCTTGTAGAGTCCGATGCGGATGTCCCGAATGGAGGCCATCGGTGCCCGGAGGACGTGGATGTGCAGGGTTCACCGACCGATCACCTCCGGAGCGGCGAGGCGGACGCTGCGGGACGAAGCCGACGCCGCCCGCGCTGGTGTTTGGACGCATCCTTATCGCGATCGGACTCGTCGTTGCGGGGATCGCAAACGCGGCACCTGAACCCGGTGTTTTCTTGTTCGGGGCGACGGTTGACGAGGCTCGAGACTTCGCGGTCGAGTCGGCGTCGGCACGGGGATGGAGTGTGCCCGCGATCGGCCCGTCGACTGTCGAGCTCGAGCAAACCCTCGACGAGGGCGACCCCGACGACCCCCTCGCCTCGCAGCGCGTCATCCGAATCTCTGCCCTGTTCACCGAAGAAACCGCCGGGACCCGCGTCCTGCTGCGCGCTCGAGAGGTCGAGGTGTCCGCGACGGGCGACGAGCGGACGACGGACGTGACCGAACGCTATGCCGAGAATCTGGGTAACGCCTTGGCCTCGCTCGGGAGCAAGTGGGACGTGCGCCGCGAGGCGAATGCGATCGGGCGGCAACCGGCGGGCCAAGCCTCGGCGTCGCGTGACGCCATTTCCGGCAGCGATGCGGCAACCGCAACGGTCGGCACTTGGGCCTATTATGCCGAGCGCTATGCGGCGAGTCGCGGTTGCACGCCGACAGACTCAGGCGCCATCCTCGAAACCTCGGGGCCCGAGTGGGAGCAGCATCGCGTCACATGCCGAGACGGCGGCTCGTTGCGTGTGCATTGCCGCTTGGGCGACTGCACGACGCACCCTTGAGTGCCGAGTTTCATCCCGGCGGCGGCGGATCGTCTTCGTTGGACGACCGGCTGTCGCCCCCGGCAAGGAACAGCGCCGCGACTGCGACAGCGAGCAGCAGTACCAAGGACACTGCAATGAGGGATGCGGCGGGATTCATCTTACCTGTCTATCCTCCGAGATCGGGGTGCCCGGATGGGCAGGGGCTCGAGCCGTGAACGCTGACCGAGGCAGACCGATGCTGCCGAGTGCGCGATGAAATTCTTCGCCGTTCAAAAGGTCCTCGGCCTGCTTCTGACGCTGTTCAGCTTCACGATGCTTCCGCCCATCATCGTCGGGTTGATCTACCGCGACGGGGAGGTTTGGCCCTTCCTCGCCGCTTTTCTGCTGATCCTCGGCGTCGGTTTGCTGACCTTTCTTCCGGTGATGCGACTCCATCAAGAGCTGCGGATCAGGGACGGATTCCTCGTCGTGGTGCTGTTTTGGACCGGACTCGGCTTGGCCGGCGCCCTGCCGTTCGTGCTGGCCGAGGTGCCCCGACTCTCGGTGACGGACGCGATCTTCGAATCCATGTCCGGCCTCACCACCACCGGCGCGACCGTCATCGTCGGACTCGACGCCATGCCCAAGGCGATCCTCTTCTACCGACAACAGCTACAGTGGTTGGGGGGCATGGGGATCATCGTGCTCGCGGTCGCCGTACTGCCGATGCTGGGAGTCGGCGGCATGCAGCTCTTTCGCGCCGAGATGCCGGGCCCGGTCAAGGACGCCAAGCTCACGCCCAGGATCACCGAAACGGCCAAGGCGCTCTGGTACATCTACGTCTCGATGACGGTCGCCTGCACGCTGGCCTATTGGGGCGCCGGCATGACCTTCTTCGATGCCGTCGGACATGCCTTCTCGACGGTGGCCATCGGCGGCTTCTCGACCCACGACGCGAGCATGGGTTACTTCAACAGCACACTGATCGAGATGATCGCCGTGGTCTTCATGCTCATGGCGGCCATGAGCTTCGCCCTGCATTTCGTCGCCTTTCACCGACTTGATCCGGGTGTCTATTGGCGCGACAGCGAGCTACGTTTCTTTCTGCTCCTCATGGTGTCGGTCACCGCGATAACCACCCTCGCCCTTTTTCTCACCGATACCTACATTACCTGGGACGACGCCTTCACGAACGGCCTGTTCCAGGCCGTCTCGATCGGAACGACCGCCGGATTCACCACGGCGGAGTTCTTCTACTGGCCACCGTTCATCGAGATCCTGCTCCTGTTCGCGAGCTTCGTCGGCGGCTGTGCCGGCTCGACCGGCGGCGGCATCAAGGTGATCCGCTTTCTCCTGCTGATCAAGCAAGGGATCCGCGAGATCGAGCGCCTCATCCACCCCAGCGCCCAGATCCCGGTGCGCGTCGGCGGCAAAAGCGTGAACCACCGTGTCGTCGATGCGGTCTGGGGATTCTTCTCGCTCTATGTCGCAAGCTTCGTCATCATGTACCTGCTGTTGGCCGCCACCGGCCTGGACCTGCTGACATCCTTCTCCGCGGTCGCGGCCTGCATCAACAACCTAGGGCCCGGGCTCGCCCAGGTCGGAGCCAACTATGCCGATCTATACGATCCGGCAAAATGGATCCTCTGCGTAGCGATGCTCCTGGGGCGCCTGGAAATCTTCACGCTCCTGGTCCTCCTGACGCCGGCCTTCTGGCAGCGCTGATCAAGCGAGGCACGAGCAGGTGGCAGCGGAAGCCACGGACAACGCGGAACAACACCATGAGCATCCTCGACAATCTCGAAGCCATGCTGAAGCGCGGCCGGGATTCGGCCCTGCTGCGCTACAGCCTGGGTGCCGAATATCTCAAGGCCGACGAGACCGCGCAGGCGCTCGGCCATCTCGCCGAGGCCGTGCGGCTCGATCCCGGCTATTCCGCCGCCTGGAAGCTCTACGGCAAAGCACTCTCGGCGACCGCCCGCCATGCGGACGCGATCGCGGCCTTCGAGCGAGGCATCGAGGTCGCGGAGTCGAAGGGCGACGTCCAGGCCGCCAAGGAGATGAAGGTGTTTCTCAAACGCGCCCAACGGGCGCTCGGCGGTTAGAGCACGGCAGCGGAAACGTCTCGGCGGCGCCGGAATCCCGGCTTCACGGAGAACCCGCGACCTGTCTCCGCACGCGGTTGAACAGGCTCTTGCCCCCCTGCAAGCCCCGGATATAATGCAGTCCATAAGCATTCATCGATGTTCGAGGAAGAAACACCATGCCAACCTATGACTACCGCTGCGAGGCCAACGACCGCGTCGTCGAGGTCAACCACCGAATGAGCGAAAGCCTCGCGAGCTGGGGCGAGCTCTGTGCGCGCACCGGCACCGCGCTCGGCGATACCCCGGCCGATGCGCCGGTGCATCGGCTCGCGACCGGCGGAAACGTTATTTCGAGCAGAAGCCTCGGCAGCGGCAACGCACCCGCCTGCTCGACAGGTGCCTGCTGCCCGGGCGGGATGTGCGGCCTCAACTAACGTCGCCGAGGCGATCGAGCAGGTCGCCGGACACGTAAACCGCGTCGGCTGCGACCTCCACGGATTCGCGCGAGGCCGAGCCGACGCGAAAATCACGTGTGTCGTGTCGGACGCGGCTCAACCGAGCACCACCTCGACATCGATCAAGGCGCCATCCCGGTAGACCCGCAGCGTGACCTTGTCTCCGACGCGATAGACGTCGAGCAGCGCGACCAACCTCTCGACGGAATCGACCTCGCGCCCGTCTACCGCGACGATGATGTCCGCTGTCGACAGATTCCCCTCCTTGTCGATCACCGCGGCTCTCAACCCGGCGCGCGCAGCCGGCGAGCCCTCCTGGACCTGAAGAACCAGCACCCCCGAGACCCCCAGACTCTCGAGCAGGTCCCTGCTTAAATCCCGATCGGTGATGACCCCGAGTGCCGGTCTCACATACCGGCCGTACGCAATCAGACGAGGGACCACACGGTTGATGGTGTCGACCGGCACGGCGAAGCCGATTCCCGCGAAATTTCCGGACGGGCTGAAGATCGCCGTATTCATGCCGATGACCCGCCCGGCGCTGTCGATCAAGGGGCCGCCCGAGTTTCCCGGATTGATCGCCGCATCCGTCTGGATCAAATGCTCGATCTTGCGCCCCTCCTCGGATGGAATCGTCCGATCCAGCGCCGAGATCACCCCGCCGGTCAAGGAATAGTCCAACCCGAACGGGTTGCCGATCGCAAAGACCTTCTGCCCGACCTTCAGGTCGTGACTCGAGCCGATCGCCACAGGCAACGGCCCGCCGGCACCGCTGTCGATCCGCAGCACGGCGATGTCGTGCTCCGGACTCACGCCGACCAGCGCCGCCTCGTAGACACGCTGATTGGACAGTCGGACATAAGCCGCCTGCACATCCGCAACCACATGGTAATTGGTCACGACATGACCGTGGCGGTCCCACATGAAGCCCGAGCCTGTGCCGCGGGGGACCTCCAACAGGTTGCGCGACAACAGATCCATGACACGCCCGGAGGTGGTGATGTAGACCACCGCCGGACTGACTGATTCGAAGATTGCGATGGTCGTCTGCTCGTCCGCAGCCAGCTCGCCCCGCGCCTGGATCTCGCGCGGCTCGGCCTGATAGCGGATGAACAGATCCTCGATCCAGGGCCGGCTTGCCAATGCGACGAGGAAGAAGATAACAAACCAGAAGAGGAAACGGCTGAGAGCGAAGGCGTGCATGGGTGCGTCGCGGCGATGGATCCGCTTGGATTGTACCAGGTGCCCGGACCCCGCTGTGCGCGACGCACGAGCCTCAAGCGGACGCTTCGACCGGGTCGTCGGGCGGAATCGGCCAAGCCGTGAGAATGGCCTGCACCAGGGTCGCAAGCGGAATCGCAAAAAACACGCCCCAGAAGCCCCAAATCCCGCCGAACACCAGAATGGCCACAATGATCGCCACAGGATGCAGATTCACCACCTCGGAGAAGAGGAGCGGCACCAGGACATTGCCGTCGAGCGCCTGGATGATGAAATAGGCAACCGCGAGCCAGATGAAGGTCGGGGTCCAACCCCATTGGAACCAGGCCACCAACAACACCGGCACCGTGACCACCGCGGCCCCGATGTAGGGAATGATGACGGAGAAACCGACCAACAACGACAAGAGCATCGCATACTCGAGCCCGAAACCGGAGAAGGTCGCGTAGCTGACCAACCAGACGATCAATATCTCCCATGCCTTACCCCTGACATAGTTGGAGATTTGGCGATCCACGTCCCTCCAAATCTCGTTCACGATCGTGCGATGCGTCGGCAGGAATTGCCGAAACCAACCAAGGATCAAATCCTTGTCCTTCATGAAGAAGAAGACGAGCAGGGGCATGAGAATGAGATACACGAGGATGGTGATGATCCCGACCACGCTCGCGAGCGACCAGGAGAGCACGCGCTGACCGAACAGCAGGGTTTCGGCTCGGATCGCCCCGATCAGCTCCGCGACCTGGGCCTCGGTCACCAACTCGGGGTGATGCTCGGGGAGATCCATGAGTGCAGTCGTCGCGACCGAGATCATCGACGGCAACTGTTGAACCAAATCGGTGATTTGTCGCGACACCGAAGGCACAACGCCGACCAAGACCAAAGCCACGAACACCAAAAAGGCGACATAGACGACCAAGACGCTCGCCGTCCGCGGCAACCCGCGGCGCTCGAGCTGCACGACCAGGCCTTCGAGCAGATAGGCAATCACGATGCTGGCCAACACAGGCATGAGCATGCTGCCCATGGTGATGATCACGGCGAACAGGATCAGCAGCAGGATCGCCAGGAAGATGATCTGGGGATCGGAGAAATAACGCCGAAACCAGTTCGCGACGATTTTCATGGGTGTGGACTTAGCCTTCCGAAGGGTGTTTGGCTCGGTAATCCAGGTAATGGCGGGCAAACAACGCCTCCAGATCGTCGATGACCTCGCGTGCCGAACGACCCTGCAGGACGTGCGCGGACATGAGCGCCGAGGTCTCGTTGAGCATGGGACCACGGTCGAGCATCTCGTAAGTCTTCGACAGACGCTTGATCGCCGCCACGACACTCTCGTCGCTCGGACGCGGTATCGACACCGGAACGCGCGGCCCCTCACGCCGCTCCGGCTTCACCTCCCCGCGATGCAGGAGAAACTCGGCGAACGCGAGCAATGTTTCACGGTCGGCCTCGGCCAGAGCACGGAAGGACCGAAGAAGACGGCGCTCCGACTCGGATCCTTGGATTCGACTCATCACGGGGAAACGCTCGACGGGAGGCAGAGGACCGGGAGGCAGAGATGCCGGAAGCCGCACGTCAGCCACGACGCAGCAAAGAGACGATCGCTCACGGTATCCCGTGCTCCGGATTCAGTCGTCGTGCTCGCGACAATAGGCCCGAGCGAACTCAAGCAGCTCCTCCATGACGCGCAGCCGAAACTTCTGCTTCTGATGCACGAACGAAAAGGGGCGATCCAGCGGCGGATCCAGGTTGAGCGCGACCAGCGTGCCAAGCTTGAGCTCCTTCTGAATCGTCGCCCCCGAGACCACCGACACACCCATTCCGGCCTCGACTGCGCCTTTGACGGCCTCGGGGCTTCCCAGCTCCATAGAAACCTTGAGCACCGAATGACAGTCTTGCTGCAGGCTAAGGTAATCGTTGATCACTTCGCGCGTACCCGATCCTTCTTCCCGGCAGATGAAGGGATACTCGAGAAGGCGCTCGAAGGTGACCATCTCCGAGCCGGACAGGGGATGGCCCGGAGGCACGATTGCAAAAAGCTGGTCGCGCTTGCAATGCTCCACGACCAGATTTTTATTCCCGACCGGCGCTTCGACCACGCCTAGATCGATGGTGTTGTTCTCCACCATCGAGACGATCCCTTCGCTGTTGGAGACCTTGAGGTGAATCGTGACGTCGGGATAGCGTTCCTTGAAATCACCGAGGAGGGTCGGGAGCATATACTCGGCAATGGTCGTGCTGGCACCGATCGCCAGTGCCCCGCTGATCTCGCCGGTGATCTCGCGAACCGCGTTCTCCATCTCGGAATACAGCTCGAAGATCCGATCCGCCGACGTGAACACCGTCTTTCCTGCGTCCGTAAGGCTGATCCGATTGTGGGTCCGGTCGAAGAGACGCGTGTTGAAGTGCTCCTCCAACTGGCGCACCTGAAAGGTGACAGCGGGTTGCGTCATATGCAGGACCTCGGCTGCCTTGGTGAAGCTCAGCAGTCGAGCGACCGTATGAAAAACCTGAAGTCTGCGATCGGCCATCCGGAGACCACGTCGGCGATGACGACAGCAAAATAAACTCTGTTTATATCATAATCAGCGCCTGTACGGATAGCTCCGCTCGCATCTCGCCCGCGAAGACTGGACGAGCTCTTGAAGGCGAACGTTCACATCGCTCGCAGTACGGAAATTTTTTCGCAACAGCCTCTGGATAAATGTGGCAACTTCACCTAAAGTGCGCCGCACAAAAACAACGAGCAAGACACGACGAGGAGCCGTCCGTATGAATCGAGAGATCGCGCGCGCGATTGCGACCGCCATCGCGACCGGCGCAGTCGTTGCCTCCGGCCAGACCCTCGCCGCAGGCTTTTCGTTGCCCGAAGCATCCACCGCCGGGATCGGGCTGACGAACGCCTTGACGGCCAACCCCGACGAGATCGGCGCCTTTGCCTACAATCCTGCCGCGATGGGATTCCATGACGCGTCGAGCGTAGCCCTGGGTGCCATCATGATCGGCCCGAGCTTCAGCGTCCAAACCGCCTCGGGGCAACACGACAGCCAAGGCGCGGACTGGACAGTCGCCCCGATGATCCAGGCCGCAGTGCGCGTGAACGAGGATTGGCGCATCGGACTCGGAGTCACGGCGCCCTTCGGGCTCGAGACCCGCTGGCAAGACGGGACCTTCCCCGCCTTGAGCGGCACGGTCCGCATACCGGTGCCGCCGCCCCTGGACCCGAACGTCCCGCGCGGACAGCCGACCGCAAGCAAGCTCGAGATCCTCGACTTCTCGCCGACCGTCGCCTATCGCGTCAACGAGAATCTGAGCCTGTCCGGCGGACTGGACATCTATTGGGTGAAGACCGCCCAGCTCGACTCGACCGCCGGACGGCTCAGCGGCGACGGGACCGATCTGGGCTTCAACCTGAGCGCGCTGTATCGCTACGAGAAATGGAGCTTCGGCGCCGCCTTCCGGTCCAGCGCCACCGTCGGACTCGAAGGCGATTATCGCCCCTTGAGCCGGACGTTGGTCGCGATCGGCCGCATTCCGCCGGCTCAAAGCGCCGAGGTGGATATCGACCTCCCCTGGCGCCTGCAGCTCGGCGCTCGCTATGCGATTACCGAAGAGCTCGCCGTCGAGCTCGATTGGACGCGCACCGGCTGGAGCGAGTTCAGTCAGCTCGAGGTTAAAGGCAAGAGCACGGGCCAGCTGATCTTTACGGACACGAACGACTGGAACGACAGCAACGCATACCGAATCGGCCTCACCTACCAAGTGCGACCGAGCACCGAGCTGCGCTTCGGTTATTCCTACGACGAGACGGGACAGCCCGACGACCATTTCAGCGCCCGAGTACCGGACAACGACCGTCACCTCTTCGGCATCGGTGTCGCGCAGAACATCGGCGAAGGCCTATCGCTCGAGCTTGGCTACATGTACGTGAAGGCAAACGATCGCAGCGTCCGCAGCAGCACCCCGTATCGCGGAGGAGACATCAACGGGACCAATGCGATCGACGGGAACTACGAGATGGACGCCCACCTCGTCGGACTCGAGGTCGTCAAGGTCTTTTGAGTCGCCAGACCGCACGCGCGTCGGATCGGCGCACGCACGACGAACAACGCCGCCCGATGGGCGGCGTTCTTCGCTGAAGACCCGAGCGCCTACCGCAATAGACGCGGCTCAGATATAGAGACAGATGTCGCTTTGGCCGGCGAATTCAAAGAAGGCCGCCGCGCCCGCATACTCCACGCCGTCGATGAAATCGGCTTGGTTCATGTCGAAGAGATCGACGGTCATCTGACAGGCGATCAGCTTGACCTCGGCCTCCTGGCAGAGATCGCGCAATTCTTCCACGCTCGCGACCCCCTTGTCCTTCATCTTTTTCTTCATCATGGTGGTCATCATGGCCTGCATACCGGGCAATGCGAGGCCCAAGACCGGAAACCACTTGTCCATTCCCATCGGCATCGGCATCCCCGGATTGCCGAGCGGGGTGACCTCGAGCGCCAACTTCTTCTTGAGGAGTTGAAGACCGTAGAAGGTGAAGAAGATTTGCGTCTCGTACCCGAGTGCGGATGCGGTGGACGCCAGAATGAAGGGCGGATAGGCCCAGTCCAGAGAGCCTTTAGTGGCGATAATAGCGAGTTTCTTTTCTTCCATCGTGTCCTCCTCGCGGGCCGAACGACTCGCGGGTTAGTACGTTTGAGCGAGACAGGTCAGGCTGTCATCCCTTCTTGATCAGGAAGTGGAACTTGCCGCCCTCTTCCTTGGACTCCATGAGCTCGTTGCCTGTCTGCTTGGCGAAGGCATCGAAATCCTTGACCGAGCCCGGATCGGTGGCGACGACATGCAGCACTTGGCCGGCATCCATCGCGTTCAGCGTCTTCTTTGCACGCAAAATCGGGAGCGGGCAATTCAGGCCGCTGGCGTCGAGCTCTTGATCGAAATCTGCCATGGAGTACCTCCTGTCGGGTGCTGTTTTAGAATATCAGTAGACACGGGAATTCGGTTTTATAGGCGAAACAGCCCGAAAAGGCAAGGCACCGCGATCCGCTGCCGTACCAGTCTCGACCGTCGGGACAGGTTGGCCCGGACGCCCTACGCGATCGGGTAGCCGTGCCGCGCCCACGCGATGATTCCGCCGCGAAGATTCAAGACGCGGTCGTAGCCCTGCTGCAGCATGTAGGCACAAGCCTGATACGAGCGTGCGCCGCTGCGGCAGTAGAGCACCACGTCTCGATCCTTCGGCAATTCATTGATCCGAATCGGGATCAGATGCATGGGCAGATGCATGGCGTCGGGGATTGCGCCTTGGGAGACCTCCGCGGGGGTCCGAATATCCACCAGCAGCACGTCCTCGCCGCTCGCGATCCGGCCATGCAGAGATTCGGAGTCGATCTCGTTGATCACATCGTCGTCCTACCACAAACCTAAGTATTTAAGTATATTAAGGACTTTTGACGGCCAACTCAACGACCCCCTTGGGTCATGCAGACCGAAATGACCATGGATTTCCTTCCGATCTTTCAAGACGTCCGGGGTAAACCCTGTTTGGTGGTGGGCGGCGGCTCCACCGCCGCGCGCAAGGTAGGCAGCCTGCTTCGCGCCGGCGCTGCGGTCAGCGTCGTCGCGCCCGAGCTGCTCGACGCGCTGGCTCGGCGGACGGAGGCAGGCGAGGTTCGTCACCTCGCGAGGCGTTTCGAGCCGCGCGATATCCCGGGCAATCGACTCGTGGTCGCCGCAACCAACGATCGCATGGTCAACCGCCGGATTGCCGAGCTCGCCCGCGAGCACGACATTCCGGTAAATGTCGTAGACGATCCGGATGCCTGTACCTTTCTGCTGCCGTCGATCGTCGATCGCTCGCCGGTCGTCGTCGCGATCTCGACCGGCAAGGCGTCGCCCGTACTGGCTCGGCTCCTGAGAGCGCGGCTCGAATCGATCATCCCCGCCGGCTACGGCAGGCTTGGCGAGCTTTGTGCGCGTTATCGGGACCGCGTCAAGGAGCGCTTCGCGGAGCCACGCGACCGTCGCCGGTTCTGGGACCGTGTTTTGGAGGGCGCGGTCGCCGAACGCATCTTCGCGGGCCAATTCGCCGAGGCCGAGGCGGTGATCGCACGCGAGCTGGCCGACGACGCGCTTGAGTCCGACATGGGCGAAGTCTACCTGGTCGGTGCCGGTCCCGGCGATCCGGACCTCCTGACCTTCCGCGCGCTGCGGCTCATGCAACAAGCCGATGTCGTCGTCTACGATCGATTAGTTGCGGAGCCCATCCTCGAGATGACCCGACGCGACGCGCGCCGGATCTATGTCGGCAAACAGCGCAACCATCACGCGATGCGGCAGGAGGAGATCAACCGGCTGCTCGCCGATCTTGCGAAGGACGGTCATCGCGTCTTGCGCCTGAAGGGCGGCGACCCCTTCATCTTCGGCCGCGGCGGCGAAGAGATCGATACCCTGGCCGCCGAGGGCGTGCCCTTCCAGGTGGTTCCGGGCATCACCGCTGCTGCTGGATGCGCCAGCTACACCGGCATCCCGCTGACCCACCGCGACTATGCGCAATCCGTGACCTTCGTGACCGGCCATCTCAAAGACGGCAGCATGAACCTCAACTGGAACGCGCTTGCACAACCGAGCCAGACGGTTGTTTTCTACATGGGACTCGCGGGCCTTCCAATCATCGTCGATCGCTTGATCGCACACGGCGTCTCGACGCAAATGCCCATCGCGCTGATCCAGCAGGGAACCACCCACTTGCAAAGGGTCTACTCAGGCACGCTCGAGACCATCGTGGAGCTTGTGGAAGCGGATCCGCCCGAGCCACCGACCCTGATCATCGTCGGCGAGGTGGTGAAGCTGCGCGAGAAGCTGAGCTGGTTTCGCCCGCCGGACGAGCCGCGGCTCGGAGCCACCACGCGCGTGGTCAGCTAAACTGCGTCTTTCGAAGATATGCGAGGTTCTCGGTCAATCGGAACCTCGCGCTCCCCGGAGAGGGCAGAGCCGGCGCAGTTTGGGAGATTAATTGATTTTTTGGTTTTTTATCCTGAACCGCGTCAACTCAAACCTTGAAGAGATCCGCCGACGTCGACAAGACACAACGAGAGCACATATGCCAGGGGACGCGGTTCAGCAGCGGTTTAGCGGCTGATGCGGTCTTCGGTGCCCGTGATCAGATTGCGAATGTTGCTGCGGTGCCGCCAGAAAAGCAGGCCCGTAATGACGAGCTGCATCCCGATCAAGATCTTGTCCGGCCAGAAGGCCCAGACGATGACGGGCGCCAGCGCCATGGAGATCAAAGCCGACAGGGACGAGATCTTGAGCACCTTGGCAACAAATAGCCAGATGGCGGCAACCGAGAGCCCGATCGGCCAGTAGAGCCCGATCTGTACACCCAAGGCCGTGGCCACGCCCTTGCCGCCGCGGAACCCGAAGAAGACCGGATAGAGATGGCCGACGAAGGCCGCGAGGCCGATGCCCGCCAGCACCGCCGGGCCGACGCCGAGCAGGTGCCCGGCCAGCATCGGGATCAGACCCTTCAGGCTGTCGCCGATCAAGGTGATCGCAGCGGCCTTCTTGCCGCCGATACGCAGCACATTGGTGGCACCGGGATTGTTGGACCCTTGCGTGCGCGGATCCGGGAGCCCCATCAAACGACAGACGATGATGGCGCTGGAAACCGAGCCCAGCAGGTAGGCGGCGACGATGAGGAGCGAGGCTGTAATCATGGGCCGCAATTGGACATGGGAAGCCGGTGCAGGTCAAGCCGGCGAGACGCGCTGGCGGGACGCATGCCGCATCGCCCCGCAAGATGTCTGGCAGCAACCCTCGTCAGACCGCAAACCCACGGGATCGAAGACACCAAGACCTACGGAGATGACGCATTCCAGATGAAAAAACAGATGATCCTAGACCGTGTTTACTGCAACGGCAGCGCAGTCGCCGGACGGCCCGCCGACACGACACCATCCCATGTCCCGCCGAGCGCGCTCTAGCATGGACACCGTATTCATTCGCGGCCTGAAGATCGACACCACGATCGGCATCCACGACTGGGAGAAGCGCATCCGCCGCCCCGTCGTTCTGGATCTGGAGATGGCGAGCGACATCGCGCGCGCCGCAGCGACCGATCGCATCCAAGACGCCCTGGACTACGAGGCGGTGACGCAGCGCCTGAAGCAATACGTCTCGGAGAGCCGCTTCGAGCTGGTCGAAACGCTTGCCGAGCGCTGCGCGGCCATCCTGCGGGACGAATTCGGTGTCCCGCGGGTGCGGCTCACGCTGAGCAAGCCCGGCGCCGTCGGCGAAGGCGTTAACGTGGGCGTCGTGATCGAGCGCGGCGATCCCGGATGAGCTGCACCATCCGGCCTCGCTGCGCTCTTCGCATCCGGCATTGACTCCGAGATCACTTCGCGGGGTTCGCGGACGTCTCGATGTCGATGAGGACCTCGTTGCGGCGCAGGACTCCGGGTGTGAAGGGGTCGTTGTAATAGGCGTAGACCGCGGGACCGGCAGCCGTCAGACCGCGCGCGGCCATCCAGGCTCGCAGCACCGCCTCCTGCTCGGCAAGCACGGCATCCGTGGTCGAGCCGCTGAAGCGAACCGCCGCGCGCCGCTGTGCCGGAATCTCGCGAAGTCGTACCTCGGGGGTGGCCGGTGCGGGGAGCGCATCCAGGCTGTAACCGGACGGCATGATGAAGCGCACGGACCAGGCGTCCTCTCCGGTCGCGGCCTGGATCACCGGCGCGGTCATCGCGATCCGCTCCGCACGCTCCTCGGGGCGCTGCTGGATGACGGGTGCGGTCATGGCGATCTTCTCGCCGCCCCGCTCTTTGGCGAAGATGTAGCGTGCAAGCGGACCGAACCCGGCACCGAGCGCTTCGCGCCGCGCACCGGTACGCGTCGTCTCGGCGACCACCAGGGCCGGATAATCCCGGATCTCGAACGCACCGTCGCTCTCCATCGCGACATACGCGGGTGTCTCGACGTTCTGAACAACGAACACGAAGACGGCCATCGCGGCGATCCCGAGCAGGACGATCGCACCGCCGATCAAGAGGAGCAGCTTCATCCCTCGCCTCCCGCAGCGAGACCGCCGATGCGCAGCAGTTGGGCAACCAGCTCGCCCGTGTCGTCCGGCCGATCGGCTCGCTCCGCCGGGGTCCAGGAATAATCCGTTTCGAGTCGATAGGATCCCAAGAACTCATAAGGGACCGCGCCGCCCCACTCCGCCGGCGCGAGCATGGAGAAGAAAGGCTCGCCGACGGACTTGCGGTACAGGTGGTAGGTCCGACCCGGGATGCGTTTGAAGGTGCACCGCGCACGGGTCAGCGTCTGCTCCTCCTTGGCGTCGGCCAAGACCTTGCGCGCCTCCTGCTGGAGCAGCTTGATCTGGTCGGCGATGACGCGAAGCTTCGCCCCCGTACGGGCGCTCAGCATCGACTCCGCCCGCGCCACCTCGGCAGCAAGCTCTCCGGAATCGAACGCCGGGGCCAATCGGCTGACCGGATAGGGTGAACTGTGCGCGGCGCCGCGGTGAAGCACGGCCTTCTCGTTGTTGCTCATCTGCCTGTCTCTCTTGTTTCGTCGTCCGTCCGAGGATCGACTGCCTGGCCGCTATATAGTGTCGGCGTGCGAAAAGCACGAACGAGGATTTCGCAATGGATGATACGACCGAGATCTCGGCGCGCCTCGCCGAGCACATTCGCGCCGAGATCGCGGCCGCAGGCGGACTGCTGCCCTTCGACCGCTTCATGGATCTCGCCCTCTACGCACCGGGCCTCGGCTACTACGTTGCCGGCGCCGTGAAGCTCGGACGTGACGGCGATTTCGTGACCGCGCCCGAGATCTCGCCGCTCTTCGGGCGCTGTCTTGCGACCCAGTGTGCCGAGGTGCTCGACCGCATCGGCGGCGGCGATCTACTCGAGCTCGGCGCCGGTACGGGCACACTCGCGGTGGAGGTTCTCCGAGCCTTGGAGCACGCCGACGCACTGCCCGAGCGCTATCTCATCCTGGAGCCGAGCCCGGATCTTCAGGAGCGCCAACAGACCCTGATCCAGGAGCGGATACCCCATCTGGAGGGTCGCTGCGCGTGGCTGACCCGCCTGCCGAGCAAGCTGCGCGGAGTCGTCCTCGCCAACGAAGTGCTGGACGCCATGCCGGTGCATCGCTTCCGCATCCGCAATGACGGCGGAATCGACGAGATCTGCGTCGCCGAGCGCGCAGGCGCCCTTGTCGAGGTCGCCGCACCGGTCCGTTCGCCGGGGCTCGTCGACGCCGTTGCCGCGCTGCATGCCGAGGGATTCGCACATGACCCAAGCTACACCTCGGAGATCAACCTGCGCTTGCCGCTCTGGCTGAAGGCGCTGGGCCTCGCGCTGGATAGGGGCCTGATCCTCCTGGTCGACTACGGCTATCCGCGCCCGGCTTATTACCAGCCCGATCGAACCATGGGGACACTGATGTGTCACCTGCGTCACCAGGCCCACGGTGACCCCTACACGCACATCGGACTGCAGGACATCACGGCACATGTGGATTTCACCGCGGTCGCCGAGGCCGGCGTCGCTGCGGGCTTGGATCTGGCCGGGTTCACCACCCAGGCCAATTTTCTGATCGGCTGCGGAATCGACCGTCTACTATCCGAGTCGAACGAGCCATTCGAGCTCACCCTTGGCGCAAAACAGTTGTTGCTGCCCACGGCCATGGGTGAGCGCTTCAAAGTGCTCGGTCTGACGACAGGGGTCGACGAGCCATTGCGGGGATTCTCGATCCGAGACCTAAGCGATCGACTTTAAGTCGCTTCGATCGCTGCATGTCGCCCGAAGCACGGCTTTCGGACCCCGTCGCGCTCAGTCGCGCAAACGACTGAACGCGACGGTGCATCCGACCTCGCACCGAAACACCGGTTTCCGACCCGATCGGCCTCCCATCCTCGATCCGTAGCGCAGGCCCGAGGGATGGGCACAGCGGCAAGAGGATCCTCAGAGCAGCGGGACCATGAGCAAGGCCACGATATTGATGATCTTGATCAACGGATTGATCGCCGGACCTGCCGTGTCCTTGTAGGGATCGCCGACGGTGTCGCCGGTGATGGCCGCGTGGTGGGCATCCGAGCCCTTGCCTCCGAAGTTGCCTTCCTCGACATACTTCTTGGCATTGTCCCAAGCCCCTCCCCCCGTACACATGGAAATGGCAACGAACAGACCCGTGACGATGGTCCCGATCAGCAACCCGCCGAGCGCGCGGATGCCGGCGCCATCGCCCATCAGGACGTTCATGCCGACCGCGACCACGACCGGGACCAGAATCGGGAGCAGCGAGGGGACGATCATCTCTTTGATGGCCGCACGGGTCAGCAGGTCGACAGCCCGCGAGTAATCGGGTTTAGCCGAGCCATCCATGATGCCCGGGATCTCCGCGAACTGGCGCCTCACCTCGACCACCACCGAGCTTGCGGCACGGCCGACGGCCTCCATTGCCATGGCTCCGAAGAGATAGGGGATGAGTCCGCCGATGAAGAGGCCGATGATCACGGCCGGGTCCGAAAGGCTGAATACCTCGAGTTTTGCGGCCGCGTCCAGGTTGTGGGTGTAGTCGGCGAACAGCACGAGTGCGGCCAGACCGGCGGAGCCGATCGCATACCCCTTGGTGACGGCTTTCGTGGTGTTCCCGACGGCATCCAGCTCGTCGGTAATATGCCGAACCTGCTTCGGAAGACCGGACATCTCGGCGATGCCGCCGGCATTGTCCGTGATGGGACCATAGGCGTCGAGGGCAACGACCATACCCGCCATCGACAGCATGGCGGTCGCGGCGATGGCGATGCCATAGAGATCGGCAGCGACAAAAGAGGCCCAAATCGCCGCGCAGACGGCGAGAACGGGAAAGGCAGTGGATTTCATCGAGACCGCGAGACCGGCAATCACGTTGGTCGCATGGCCGGTTTGGGATGCCTCGGCGACATAACGCACCGGCGCGTACTCGGTCGCCGTGTAGTACTCGGTGATGAGAACCAGTCCAGCCGTGAGGGCAAGTCCCACCAGGGTGCAGAAGAGCATGGCGAAGAAATGCTCGCTCATGAAGATTGCCGTCACGACCGCAAAGGCGACCAGCGCCAATCCGCCGGCCACCATCATGCCGCGATAGAGTGCATTCATAATCTTGCCGCCCGCGCGGGCCTTCACGAACAGCGTGCCGACGATGGATGCAACAATGGAGACGGCACCGAGCACCAACGGGTAGAGGATGTAGTTCATGTCCATTCCGCCGTCGGCAGCCTTAAACATGAGTCCGCCCAGTACCATGGTCGCGACGATGGTGACGGCATAGGTCTCGAAGAGGTCTGCCGCCATACCGGCGCAGTCGCCGACATTGTCGCCCACGTTGTCGGCGATGACCGCCGGGTTGCGTGGGTCATCCTCGGGGATGCCGACCTCGACCTTACCGACCAGATCGGCGCCGACATCGGCACCCTTGGTGAAGATACCGCCGCCGAGACGGGCGAAGATCGAGATCAGCGAGCCGCCGAAAGCGAGCCCGATCAGCGCATGCAGCGCTGCATCGTCGCCGATGCCGGTACCGCGCAGGAAGGTGAAGTAGCCTGCCACGCCGAGCAAACCGAGACCGACCACCAGCATTCCGGTGACCGCTCCCCCGCGAAAGGCAACATCGAGCGCAGACCCGATTCCGATCGTCGCGGCCTGCGCGGTGCGGACATTGGCACGGACCGAAACATTCATGCCGATATAGCCGGCAAGCCCGGACAGGATGGCGCCGACCGCGAACCCTCCGGCGGTCGGAAGCCCGAGCGTCGGCCAGAGCACCAGGAAGAGCGCCGCGCCGACGATGGCGATGGTCGTGTATTGACGATTCAGATAAGCCTGCGCGCCGGCCTGAATCGCCGCCGCGATTTCCCGCATGCGTTCGGAACCCGCGGACTGCATGGTGATCCAGGCGACGACGGCCAGACCGTACGCGACGGCAAGACCACCGGCGCCGATAGCAAACCAGAGCGCGACATCGATTGACATGAGCATCCCCAGTGATTGGTTTCTGTTGGCGTAACCGGATCACGTCAGGCAACGATCGTCACGTCTGGGTACTGCGGCGGACGCACCGATCGGTCGCCAAGCCGGCGCCAGACTGTAACACAATGACCATGGGCGTCGAGTGGTTGAGCACGGAAATATGTTGGTCGCTTTCCGGCGATGCGTCATGCACGATCAAGGAAAACCGTATCGGAGAGGGTTCAGTGCGCGAACTGGATGACGGCGAAGATGGCGCCCTGCGGGTCGCCGAGGAAGGCGAAACGCCCGACGGTCTCCACCTCCATCGGATCCATGACGATGCTGCCGCCGAGTCGCTTGGTCGCCGCTACGGCGCTGTCGCAGTCCTCGACTCCGAAATAGATCGACCAATTCGGCGGCATCGAGCCCCATTCGGCATCCAGCTCGATCATGCCGCCGATCTCCTTGCCGTCGAGCTCGAAGAGGGAATAGCGCCCGTCCATGAGGCTCTTGCTGGTGCGAACCGTCCAGCCGAACAGATCCGCGTAGAAGCGCGCGGCTTTTGCCGTATCGCGGGTCTGAAGCTCGCTCCAGCTGCGCGCCCCGTAGGTGTTGTCCAACTCGGCGCCGAACAGCGAGCCCGGCTCCCAGAGACCGAGCACGGCCCCGGTCGGATCCTGGATGAAGGCCATGCGACCGAGCTGCATCACATCGACGGCGGGCATCACCAGGCGCGCGCCCAGCTCGACGGCCTGTTCGGCACTCGCCTGAACGTCCGACACCCGCACATAGCTCGCCCAATAGGGGAAAGCACCTTGCTCGGGCGCCATCTCGTAGAGCGCGGCGGCACGCTTGCCGTCGCGCATGAGCATGCTGTAGGGCACCTCGTAGTCGGTGGCGATGTCCTCGGAGGTCCAGCCGAAGAGCTCGGCGTAGAAGGCCTTCGCCGCCTCGGGCGCATTGGTCGCCAGATCGACCCAGCAGAAGGTGCCGGGGGCGTAGTGCGTCATCTCGGCCATGCAGTGATCCTCAAATCGACATCGGGTTGAGTGTTGCGAGAGCGCTCGGCGCAAAGTCGGTTCAATCCAAGTCGGCTCGCTCGGCATCGGCCCGCCGACCTTTGCGGCCCGTCAAACGGCGCGGCGGCGGATCGCCGTCCATCATCATGAGCATGCGCTCCTCCTCGGCAAGACGCTTGGCGAGGAGATGCTTCTCCTGACGCACCCGGGCGGTGTAGCCGAGCGCGGCGCCTCCGGCGGTCGTGAGGGTCAGCAGACCGAGGGTGACGAACTGGGCCAGCATCATCGCCACGCCGAGACCCACCGCACCGCCGACGACGACACCGGTCTTCAGATTCGCGCCCATCGCCCCGCGATTGCGGACCTTCGCCTGGAGAACCGCGTTGTCGCGACCCACCTTGGCACGGATCTGCTCCGCCTTGACCCGGATCTTTTCGCGCTCTTTGGAGAAGCGCTCGCTCACGCGCGACACGGTGCGATGGCGATCCGCCGCCACAATGGTGTTGAACCAGAAGGCCACCAGTGTCCCGATCGAGCCGGCCAACAGCAGGAAGAGCGGCCAGGTCGTTTGCCAATCCGTGCTCAGGGCCGTGTAGACCAAGAGTCCGGTGACGCACTGGAGCAGGAAGATCCCGACGAGGAAGCGGATCAGGCTGCCGACGCCGGTTGGAATAATGTTCATGGTTTCGGTCTGTGCTCCACCGCATCACGCCGCTCAGGCGCTCGGCGGCTCGTTCTTGAAGATGGCGGCGACGCCGAGCACGAAGCGACCGATCGCCGCCCCGGCCCGCGCCTCGTCCGTACCCCCGAGCATGAATAGCCATACCGGGTCGGCGGTGGCCGCCCCGCCCCCTGACGCCTGGTCGCCGCCTTTCGGGACCACGTCCTCGAGTCGGTCGCGGATCGCCGCCAAGCTCTCGGGCCGACCGCCGAGCTCGGGCGAGATCCCGCGGTCGAAGGCGTCGACGACCGCGTACATGTGCTCGATCCCCATCCCCGAGAGATCCGCGACGAGCCGGTATGCGTCCGACCCATCCGGCAAGAGATCGGGCTCGATGCCGGCCACGAGAAAGGGACCAGCGCCCTTCTCCATGCGCGCGGCGAGGCTTGCCTGGCTGCGGGAACGCAGGTCCTTGATCAACTGCAGACGCATTCGATCCGAGAGACCGGCCGCGACCTGATTGAACAAGGGCACCCCGACGAGCTCCGTGTCCACCGGGATCAGAAACACATGGGCGTCGGGGCGCGGCGACGCATCGGCCTCTCCGCCCGCCGCGGCATACGTCTCGACGAGTCGAAACAGCTCGCGATGGCGCGCCTGATCCGTCTCGGGGAGGCGCTCGATCTCGGCCCCGACCAAGATGAAGGTGTAGACCCCGAAGCCCGGAACGGCTTGCCGGTAGAGACGATCCCGCTCGCCCGCGCTTTCGATGCGCACCGTCGAGCCGCCCGACGGGAAATAAAGCATGGCGTGATCGCGTGCGAGACGGGTTGGGCCGGTGCCCAAACCGCTCAACTCCGCGTGCCGGGTGGCCCCGTCCGCAGCCGCCTTCGCAATGACACTGCGCTCGCGCGGAGCGCTGAGTGCCCGAGCCCGCTCCACGACGGGAGCGCGGGTCTGCTCGCCACCCTTGGTGACCATCTCGCGTACGATATCCCCGACCGGCGCACATTTGCCCAGGATCAGCGCCTCGGTCCCCTCGGCGGGATCGATCACGGACAGGTACAGACTCGTCACCAA
>NZ_LN848257.1:1557424-1597244 GCF_001499735.1 Thiocapsa sp. KS1
CCGCGCCCATGCGGTCCGGGATCGACGCGACATCCGGACCCTCGGCAGAAATACCCGCACACCCGCCGATACAAACGACCGTGCAGATCAGGAGCGGGGGCGCAACAGCCCGCAGCCTCCGGTCCACCCGCTCGCGGCGCCACGACCGCACAAACGCCGTAAGCATGTGCTGAAAAGGTGTCTTCAAGATACGACCGTCTCCCGGTATCGGGGCATGGCATGATCAACTGATTCGACTCTGTGCCGAGGGGGAGCGAGGTTCCCGAAGAACCACTCCCTCGGGGCCGTGCCGAGATCGGAAGCATACCGGATACCGAAGGTCGATCCGACACCAATTCGATTGCCGAGACCGGGCACGGGTTGTCGTTCGACCCGCGCGACCCGAGGTTGCCACATTGACCAGCCTGCGGGATCCAGCACCGGAGTCC
Organism: Thiocapsa sp. KS1; assembly: GCF_001499735.1. GTDB lineage: Bacteria > Pseudomonadota > Gammaproteobacteria > Chromatiales > Chromatiaceae > Thiocapsa. The sequence goes on from NZ_LN848257.1 coordinate 1,557,853, forward strand.
ACGCCCGTCGACGAGGCTACGCCCCCGCAACAACCCGAGTCATCCCAAGAGGGCGAAAACCATGTATCCGATCGATAAACCCTACTCGGAAGCCTGCGAGGAAAACAAGCGACCGATTCTCGACGTGATCGGCCCGCTCTTTCAAGAGGCCCGACATCTGCTCGAGATCGGAAGCGGCACCGGTCAGCACGCGGTCTTCTTCGCCGCCGCCCTGCCCCATCTGGCGTGGCAAACCAGCGACTGCGCGCACTATCTCCCCGGAATCCGGGCCTGGCTGGACGATGCCGCCTTGCCCAATCTACCGCCTACGCGAGTGCTCGACGTCACCGGCAGCTGGCCCGACGAACGGTTCGATGCCGTGTTCAGCGCCAACACCGCCCACATCATGTCGGAAGCGCAGGTCGAGGCCATGTTCGAAGGGGTCGGCCGTGTGCTGGTCGACGGCGGCTGTTTCGTCCTGTACGGCCCCTTCAACATCGGCGGACGCTACACCAGCGAGAGCAATGCACGCTTCGACGCCATGCTGCGCTCGCGCGACCCCGCGATGGGCATCCGCGATCTCGACCTCCTGATCCGGATGGCCCGCGACAACGGCATGGAGCTGATCGCGGATCACCCGATGCCGGTGAACAACCGCACCCTGGTGTGGCAGCGTATCCCCTGAGGACAGCCCGTGCCCGAGATCCCGAAAGACGACCCCCGAATCGACCGCGCCCGCGCCACCTGGCGCTTTCGCGGCCATACACGACCCGACTTCGCCGTCGAGCCCGGTCCCGGTCAGGAATCCGTGTGGGACTACCCTCGCCCTCCCGCGATCCTCCCGGAACCGCGCCCCGTCAGGGTTCTCGCCGGGACTGTGACCCTCGCAGAGTCGCACCGTGCGGTTCGAGTCTGCGAGACCGGAAGCCCGCCGACACTCTATGTCCCGCCGCAAGACGTCGCGATGGACCTCCTGACGGTCTCGCCGACGCGCAGCTTCTGCGAGTGGAAAGGCCAGGCACGCTATTTCCGGCTCAAGGATGCAGCCACACCCGCGACCGACATCGCCTGGTGCTATCCGGAGCCGCTCGCGGGCTTCGAGCCCCATGCCGGCTGGATCTGCTTCTATCCCGGACGCGTCGCCTGTTTCCTCGACGGGGAACCCGTGCGTGCTCAACCCGGCGGCTATTACGGCGGCTGGATCACCGCCGATGTCGTGGGGCCCTTCAAAGGAGAGCCCGGGACATCCCACTGGTAACGAAACCGGCGTCAAGGCATTCGGCATCCCGGCACAAGAAGTCTGCATGGGCGAATTCATTCGCCCCTGCAGGTCGTCAGATGCCTTCCCGGAAATGACCCCACCGCCTGAATCAATCGCCTGAACCGCGTTCACGCCGAGAGGCTTGGTACGCTCGACAGACTGGGCTACCTTAGAGACCGACAGTCACTCTGAGCGCGGTTCAGCATGAAAGCCTCGAAAGCACCCGTCACGCAAGCCATCCGCGCACTGCGTACCGCCAAGGTGGCCTTCGAAGACCACCCCTATACCTACGTCGAGGGGGGCGGAACCGCGCAGTTCGCGCGCGAGCAGGGTGTCGACGAGCACCTGGTCGTCAAAACCCTGATCATGGAGGACGAGCAGGGCAACCCCATGATCGTCCTGATGCACGGCGACCGGCAGGTCTCCACCCAAGCGCTGGCAAGAACGATCGGCGTCAAGCGCATCCAGCCCTGCGCGCCCGCGATCGCGGACAAGCATTCCGGCTATCAGGTCGGCGGCACTTCACCCTTCGGCACACGGCGCGCCATGCCGGTTTACTGCGAAAGCGGGATCGCCGCGCTGCCGCGGATCTACATCAACGGGGGCAAACGCGGCTACATCATCTCGCTTGCAACCGCCGATGCGCTGGCCCTCCTCAAACCTACGCTGGTCGCAATGGCGACCTGAACGGAGTCCCCTCATGAGCGTTCCAGTCTGCGTCATCGTCGGAGCCGGGCCGGGCAACGGCGCGGCCTTCGCCCGCCAATTCAGCCGTGCCGGCTATCATGTGGCCCTGCTCGCGCGCAGTCGCGACGTCCTCGACACCTTGGTCGCGGAGATTGCCGGAACCTATGCCTACGTCTACGACGCCGCCGATCCGAACGACGCCGTGCGTGTCTTCGACGAGATCCGCCGCGACCTTGGCCCGCCGCAAACACTGATCTTCAACGCCTCGACGCGCGAGTTCGGCGACATCGACGCCACCACGCCGGACGCCTTCGAGCGTGCGTGGCGGGTCAACGCCTACGGCTTTCTGCTCGCCGCACAGCAGGTGCTGCCGGACATGCGGGCGTCCGGAGCGGGCAGCATCGTTGCTATCGGCGCCACCGCATCGCTCAAGGGCGCCGCCGACTTCGTCGCCTTCGGCTCGGCAAAAGCCGCCCAACGCAGCCTAGCTCAATCGCTCGCCCGTAAGCTCGGCCCGGAAGGCATCCACGTCGCCTACGTCATCATCGATGCGATGATCGACATGCCCGTCTCCCGAGCGATGGCGCCCGATGCCCCGGACAGCGCCTTCGCCGATCCGGACGATATCGCCGAGTCGGTGTTCTTCCTGGCGCGCCAGCCAAGATCGGCCTGGACCTTCGAGCTGGATCTGCGGCCGTTCCGCGAACCCTGGTAGATCAGGATGCCCCTCCGGGAGGGAGCGCAGGCCGACACCGGCCCGGACGGGCCTGCGCCGTTCCGAACCCCGAACGCTCAAGAGTGCCGAATCAGGCTCTCGACCAACCCACCGCGACGCCAGAAACGACGAGACGCCGATCGTGTCAACCGATAGGCGATGCCTGCGCAGGGTTCGAGCAGGATCCCGTCGAGACCCCCTCGCTTGATTCGCGCTTCGAGCACGGCGATCGTCGTGTCCAACGCGATCAAGGCCGTCGACCAGGCGGCGAGATCCCGCTCCAGCAGCGCCGCACCGAGCCAGTCCCAGAGCACGAGATGGCGGCGTCCCGGAAGCGACTCCAGCGGCGACCATCCCTCCAGCGCGCGATGCGCAACCCCGCACCAGCGCGCCAGACCCGCGGACAGCGGATCATCCCCGACCACCGCATCCGGCGGTTCGCCCGAGCGATCCGGCAGCACACCGCCGCCCCAGGTCCAAATACCGCTGATCGCCGGACGCCGGGCCTGCTCGCGGAGACGATTGACCTCGCTGCCGTAGAAGAGCATCTGGACCTCGTTCATCAGGCCGCGCCAGCGCCGGGCATCCGCACCGCTCGGGACATCGAGCGGGACAGGCCCGCCCAGAACGCGTTCCAACGGCTCCGTGCGCAGGTCCAGCTCCCGATCCGATCCCAGATACCAGCGATTCGGGTGCGGCGCGGTCAGCCGTAGCCCCTCGGCGGCGAAATGGCTGTTGAAGAGCGCGACCAGGGCATCCGCCTCCGCCCGGTCGGGCGCAACACCGGCACCGGCGAAAAGCAGCAGACGGTCGCGATCCGGGCGTAGATGCACCGGATCGGCATGCATCCAGTAACCGTCCGGCCGTTCATCGGATGCCTCGCCCAAGAGACTGATCGGAGCCATCGGGGCATCGCGTTCGGGGTCGGTCGAGACACCGAAGTGCCTCAGAAGGACCGTCGCAGCGTCATGGCCGGCGGTCGGGACACGATCCGCGCGCGCGAGCAGCCGATCGATGGCCGGAACCTTCGGGAGTGTCTCCGGAGCGGCGGGAATCGGGCCGAGCAGACCGGGGCAGATGAGGGTCAGCATAATGATTCAGAAACGGCGGAGACGGCGATGGCGTGTACCTCAGGGACGACCCGAGAGCCTCACGGACATCCATCCCAGACCGAGCAGAAGGACGGCCAGCAACACCGGAAGCGGTCGCTCCAGCGCGAGAAACAGCAGACTCGCCACGCTGACCAGGATAAACACCAGCGGCGGCAGCGGATACAAGGGCACTCGAAAGGGTCGCGGGAGATCCGGCTCGCGCCGACGCAGACGGATAACACCGGCGACGGTGACGACCGCAAAGAGTGTGAGCGTGAAGCCGGCAAAGCTCAAGACGCCCTCGAACGAGCCGGTCAGGATCATCATGAGCGCCAGACCCTGTTGCAGCAGTACGGCGCGGGTCGGTGCACCGCGGCGGTTACGGACGCTGAGCGGTCGGAAGAACGGCAGATCCTCGCCGATACGCTCCAAGACGCGCGGTCCGGCGAGCACCATGGCGCTGACGGTCGAGACCAATAGCAGCGTCAGCACCAGACTCATGAGATGCCCGCCGACGGCGCCGAAGATGGTCTCGGCGGAAAGCGCACCGACCTCGACGCGACCGACCAAGGCGTCGTATTCGACGGTGCGCAGGAAGGTCGGATTGAGCAGCAGATACAGCAGCGTGACGATCAGCGTGCCGAGCAGCAGCGCGCGCGGGACCGCACGACGCGGGTCCTGGACCTCGTCCACCACATAGGCGGCGGCATTCCACCCCGAGTAGGCATAGGCGACATAGATCAAGGACACGGCAAATGGCGCACTCCGGACCGCCTCGAGCGTCGTCGTGGAGGGCAAAACCGAAAGACTGCCCGAGGTCGCCGGCAAAGCGAGCCCCACGGCGCAGAACAGCAGGATGACGACGATCTTCAACCAGGTCGCGGCGACCTGCACGCGCCGCCCCAGATCAAGGTCGAAGGCATGTACGACGGTGACCATAACCAAGGCCGTCACCGCGATCGCCGTGGGCGGCGCCGGTAGAACGGTCGCGGCATAGTGCCCCATCGCCATCGCCGCCAAGGCCACGGGCGCCGCGAAACCGACCGTCACCGAGACCCAGCCGGCCAACTGACCGAGCAGGGGATGGTAGATCCGCGACAGGAAGTGATACTCCCCGCCCGAGCGCGGCAAGGCAGCAGCCAGCTCCGCGTAGGAGAGCGCGCCGCAGAGCGCGATGAGACCGCCGATCAGCCAGAGCAAGAGCAAGGCCGCGCCGTCCGGGATTCCGGCCGCCTGAAGACCGAGTGTCGTGAACACGCCCGTGCCGATCATGTTGGCGACCACGATCAGGATCACGGTGCGTTGGTCGATGAAGCGCGGTCTGCTCATAGTGCCGGCATCCGAGGTCGCGTCCCGATCGACGTCGCGCCGATCGAAACCGGATCAACGCACAAGACGCGGATCGAAATCGAAGGGTTGCAGGGACGCCGTCGCGAACACCGCGGCGCACGCCCCATGACCGGGATTCAGCAGAAGGTTGCATTGCTGCGGGATCAGGACACTCGGGACAGAGAGTGCGAGCGATTGGCCGCCGCTCAACCAGGCGGTACCGATCGCGGCGGTCGAGACAGGTGCGGGATCGTCTCGCCAATCCCCGGGCAGCCCGGCGTCATCCAGAACCAACACCTCGTCATCGGGAAGATCGAGGGTGACCAGGCGATACCGATTGAGCACCTCGCTTCGATGCAGATGCACCAACAGCTCCAGGGCCGCCAGCGCGATGCTGTCGGAGGTGTACACCGCCGCATGACCCTTGCGATTCCAACGTCCGCCGTAGAGCTTCGCGCCGGAACCGTCCAATGCCGTGTCGGCGAATCGTTCCTTGACGAGCCGATAGACCCGCATCAGCTGTAGACGCCGTGCTCCAGACGTCCGATGAGGTCATGCACCTGCGTGGCACCGGCCTCGGTATCCAGGTGCTCGATCGGCGCCGTCCCGCCGAGCGCCTTCGCCGGCTCGCCGAGCCACCCGGACGCGGCGGAGGCGTCGCCCTCGAAGAGATCCACCGCATCGCTGAACGCGGCCGCGATCCGGTAGACACGGTCACTCTCTTCCGGAGACAGACGTCCGTCTGGGCTGCGCCGACGCCGGGTCAGCGTGGATGGTGCGATCTTGGCGATCCGCAGCAGGGTCTGCTGCGGCCGATCAAGCACCTCGGCCAGCCGCTCGATCACGGCCACCGGAAAGCCACGGCGACTCTCCGCGACCAGTCCCGCCCGATCGGTCGGGAGCCCAAGCCGCAGAAAGACCGTCGCCCCCGCTTCGGGAGCGATATCGGCGTCGGCGACGCCGGAGAATACCGGGACATGGAAGACACTCGCATGCGCTGTCATCGGGAACCCTCCAAATGCGATATGGCATTTAGAGTACACCCAAATGGAAATCGCGCAACCATTAAGGCAACTTCGGGAGACCGCCATACCCGTAGGTTGCGCTGACGATAGGAAGCGCAACTTCCGCAGCCGGGTTCGTTAACGGCGACAACAACCGCCGCCTCCCCGCAACTCCCAAAAAATCACTTAAAACACGCCGCTCCAACCTCACAGAGATCCACAACGCCAAAACCACCCACCAAGACCCCACATCCCGCCGAGCGCGTTTTAAACGGAGAACATCGCCTCGAGGTCATGCCGCGAATACGCCTTAAAGGCCAACAGCGTATTCGTCTTCTCGATCCCCTCGATCTTGAGCAGATGGTTGGTGACCAGCTCGGCAAGATCGTCGTTGTGCACGACACGCACGATGGCGATCAGATCGTAGTTGCCGCTGACCGAGAAGACCTCGGAGATTGAGGTCATGCCGGCCAGCTCGTCGGCGATGTCGTTGATCTTGTCGCGCGCGACATTGATGAGAATGATTGCCGTGACCATGACTCACTCCTCGCAAAAGATGTCCGAAACCGATCGAGCTTGAGTGCCCTTTAGTAACGGTTCAGAAACCACTAAGACATTCCGGTTCATTCTTCCCCTCTCCCCAACCCCTCTCCCGCGAGGGGAGAGGGGCTAAGATGGATCACTCAGCGATCGCCCCGAGGTCGACCCCACTTGGGACCGCGCGCGAAGGGCGACTCACCGCTCGGTTTGGACTGCCAGGGCTTTGCCCCGGGGCGAACCTGCCGGCGCTTTGGGACCGGGGGCGTTAGACCGGCAAGCGCCATCAAGGCAGTTTGCTCGTCCTCGGACAAGGGTCGCCAGTTCCCGGTGTAGAGGCGTCGTCCGAGCTCGATATTGCCGTAGCGGATGCGGATCAGGCGGCTCACCTGGCAGCCGGCGGCCTCCCAAAGTCGTCGGACCTCGCGGTTGCGGCCCTCGCGCAGGACGACATGAAACCAGCGGTTCGCACCCGTGCCGCCGCGCTCGGTGACGGCGTCGAACTTGGCGAGCCCGTCTTCCAGCTCGATGCCGGCGGCGAGGCGCTCGAGCGTTCCCTCGGGGACATCGCCGAGGATGCGCACGGCGTACTCGCGCTCGACCTCGCGCGAAGGGTGCATGAGCCGGTTGGCCAGCTCGCCGTCGGTGGTGAAGAGGATGAGCCCGGAGGTGTTGATGTCGAGCCGGCCGACCGCGATCCACCGGCCCTCTTTGGGCTTGGGCAGACGACGAAACACCGTCGGACGCTCCTCGGGATCGCGGCGCGTGACCAGCTCGCCCTCGGGCTTGTGGTAGGCGATGACTTGAGGACGGGTGTCGCGGCGGGATTTCGGCTTGAAGTCTTGTCCGTCGATGCGGATCCGATCCCGACTGGTGACCCGATCGCCGAGCTTGGCGAGGTCACCGTTGACCCGGATCCGCCCCTCGCTGATCCAGCCCTCAATGGTGCGGCGCGAGGCCAAGCCCGCGTCGGCGAGGACCTTTTGAAGGCGGACGGGCTCCTCGGCGGGGGGCGGCGGGGGCTGGGGCGAACGTCGGTCGGTTTTCATGGAGCTTCTCGGGTTGGAGGATGGGTTGCGCTGCGCTTTACCCATCCTACGGCTGGGGGCCTAGCGGCGATCATACACCAGCGTCGTCTCGGGTCTTTTTATCCGCGGCATCGTGGATCGGCTCCTCGAGCGTCAGCTCCTCGTCGATCAGGAAATCCGGCGCGCGGATCTCGGCGAGGGTCGGCAGCTCGTTGAGCGAGCGTAGGCCGAAATAATCCAGGAACTTGCGTGTGGTGGCAAAGAGTGCGGGCCGGCCGGGGACGTCGCGATGACCCACCACACGGATCCACTCGCGCTCGGTCAGGGTCTTGACGATCTGGGTGCTCACGGCGACCCCGCGGATGTCCTCGATCTCGCCGCGGGTGATCGGCTGGCGATAGGCAATCAGCGAGAGTGTTTCGAGCAGGGCGCGCGAATAGCGCGGCGGGCGCTCGTCCCAGAGGCGTGCGACCCAAGGGGCGATGCTCGCGCGCACCTGGGCGCGCCAACCGCCGGCGACCTCGACGATCTCCAAACCGCGCTCGGCATACTCCTCCTGCAGCGCGGCGATCACCGCGAGCAGCTCCGCACGCGACGGACGCTCGTCGTCCAGAAACAGCGCCAGGAGCTGATCCAACGTCAGTGGCCCACCCGCGGCGACCAGCGCGGCCTCGACAATCTGTTTAAGCAAGTTCCGCCTCGTCGAGGATCTCGCCCGCCGCGGTCTCGCGCAAACGCACGTGGATGGGCGAAAACGGCTCGGCCTGGACCAGCTCCAGGGTCGCCGCCTTGATCAGCTCCAAAAGCGCGAGAAAACTCACCACGACGCCCGGTCTGCCCTCGGTGACATCGAAGAGGTCCGTGAAGGCAACGAATCCACCGTCGCTCAATCGTTCCAGTACCCACGACATGCGCTCGCGCAGCGACAAGGATTCGCGCTCGACGCGGTGGCGGGTGAAGAGATCCGCGCGGGCCATGACCTCGCGCATCGCCAGAAGCAACTCGCGGAAATCGACATCCGGCGGGACACGCTGAACATGGCCGGGCGGCACCTCGACGCGAACGGAAAAGACATCGCGCTCGAGCCTGGGAAGTGCATCCAGGTCCTGCGCTGCCTGCTTGAACCGCTCGTACTCCTGGAGCCGACGCACCAGCTCGGCACGCGGGTCTTCGCCCTCCTCCTCCGCGGCCTGCAGGCGCGGCAAGAGCATCCGGGATTTGATCTCGGCCAGCATCGCGGCCATGACCAGATACTCCGCCGCCAGCTCCAGGCGCAGCTCGGTCATCAGGTCGACGTATTCGATGTACTGCGCGGTGATGGCCGCGATCGGGATGTCCAGGATGTCGAGATTCTGACGTTTGATCAGATAGAGCAGCAGATCCAGCGGGCCCTCGAAGGCGTCCAGAAAGATCTCGAGCGCATCCGGCGGGATGTAGAGATCCACGGGCAAGGTCATAAACGGCAGACCCCGCACCATGGCGAAGGGCGCAGCCTCGAGCGGCATCTCCTGCTGCTGCCCCGGCGGCGGCTGACGGCCGGCCCCCTCGTCCGCCATACTCAAATCCCCGAAATTCTCAATATCCTAAACCGCGCTCCACCGTCGCCAACCGATGGCTGCGAGACCGAGAGCACCTCGAGCCAACGCATAAACGCCAAGCGCGCTTTAGTTCATGACCAGCGACATGGCATGCCGCACCTCTTCGAGCGTCTCGTGCGCGACATCGCGCGCCCGCTCGCAGCCATCGTTGATGACGTTGCGAATCAGCTCGGGCTGACTTGCGTATTCCCGGGCGCGTTGCTGGATCGGCATCAGCTCGGCGAGCACGCCGTCGATCACCGGCTGCTTGCATTCCAGACAGCCGATACCGGCGGAGCGACAGCCCTGCTGCGCCCAGTCGCGGACTTGATCGTTCGAATAGACCAGATGAAACTGCCAGACTGGACACTTCTCCGGATCGCCCGGATCGGTGCGGCGCACCCGTGCCGGGTCGGTCGGCATGGTCCGCAGCGCCTTCTCGACATCGGCAGGCTCGTCGCGCAGGGCAATGGTGTTGCCGTAGGACTTGGACATCTTCTGCCCGTCCAGACCCGGCATCTTGGACGCCTTGGTCAGCAGCGGCATGGGCTCGGGCAGGATGACGCGTCCGCCGCCTTCAAGAAAGCCGAGCAGGCGCTCGCGATCGGCCAGAGTGATGTTGGCCTGTCCTTCAAGGAGGGCATGGGCCACGCTCAATGCCTCTTGGTCGCCCTGCTCCTGATAGCGGCGTCTCAGGCCATCGAAGAGCTTGGCGTTCTTCTTGCCCATCTTGCGCTTGGCCTCCTCCGCCTTCTCCTCGAAGCCGGACTCGCGACCATAGATGTGGTTGAAGCGCCGCGCGACCTCGCGGGTCAGCTCGACATGGGCAACCTGATCCTCGCCGACCGGCACCTGCCCGGCCTTGTACATGAGGATGTCCGCGCTCTGGAGCAGCGGATAGCCGAGGAAGCCGTAAGTCGCAAGATCCCGCTCCTTGAGCTTCTCCTGCTGGTCCTTGTAGCTCGGCACCCGCTCCAACCAGCCCAAGGGCGTGATCATGGAGAGCAGCAGATGCAGCTCGGCATGCTCGGGCACGCGTGATTGGATGAAGAGTGTTGCCGAGCCCGGATTGATCCCGGCCGCCAGCCAGTCGATCACCATCTCGCGGGTGCTCGTCGGGATGATCGAGGGATCCTCGTAGTGCGTCGTCAAGGCATGCCAGTCGGCGACGAAGAAGAAACACTCGTACTCGTGCTGCAGCTCTAGCCAGTTTTTCAGGACGCCGTGATAGTGCCCCAGGTGAAGACGGCCCGTGGGACGCATCCCGGAGAGGACGCGCGAGTGGTGTGCGGAGACGGAAGTCAAGGGTTGGCAGCCTCGTAATCAGACGAAGAAGAGCTCTCTCACGATCGCCGAGCCGGGGAGCAGGCCCACGGTGCCGATCACGATCGGAAGCAGGACGGCGCCCAAGAGCCCGGTAATCAGCAACGCCAGCAGGATGATGAGACCGAAGGGTTCCAGCCGCGAGAAGTGTGCGGCCACCTTCGGCGGAAGCAGTGCGTTGAGCACCCGCCCGCCGTCGAGCGGCAGCAGCGGGACCAGATTCAGGACCATCAGAAACACGTTGATCAGGATTCCGGCGGCGCCCATGTAAACAAGCGGCAGGGCGATCCATTCGCTGATCGGCACCAGCAGCACGCCCAGCTTGATCATTCCGCCCCAGAAGAGCGCCATCAGCAGGTTCGCGCCGGGCCCCGCGATTGCCACCAAGGCCATGTCGCGACGCGGATGATGCAGGTTGCGCCAGTTGACCGGCACGGGTTTCGCCCAACCGAACAGGAATCCCACCAGAAAGAAGCTCGCGAGCGGGATCAGGATGGTGCCGATCGGATCGATATGCTTGATCGGATTGAAGGTGACGCGCCCGAGCATCAAGGCGGTTTGATCGCCGAGCTTGCTCGCGACCCAGCCGTGCGCGGCCTCGTGCACCGTGATTGCAAACAGCACCGGGATGGCGAGGACGGCGAGCAGTTGGTAGGGGTTCAGGGCATCCATCGCGGCATTATACCCGGCACGCGCCGGTGCCGCGGCTCATTCCTCGAACAGGGTCGCATCGCCCTTGCCGAGCCGCACCAGGCTCGGCGGCTCCGCGGTCATGTCGACCACGGTGGTCGGCTCGAGTCCGCAGAACCCCCCGTCGATGATGAGATCGACCTGCTTGTCGAGCAGCTCGCGCATCTCCTCGGGGTCCGTCAGGGGTCGATCGTCCCCCGGCATGATCAGTGTCGTGCTGAGGATGGGTTGGTCGAGCTCGCCGAGCAGTGCGCGACAGATCTCGTTGTCCGGCACCCGGATGCCGATCGCCTTGCGTTTGGGATGCAGGAGACGCCGCGGAACCTGCTTGGTCGCCTCGTGGATGAAGGTGTAGGGGCCGGGCGTCAGGCTCTTCAGCAACCGAAACGCCTGATTGTCGATCTTGGCGTAGGTCGTGATCTCGGACAGATCACGGCAGACCAGGGTGAAGTTGTGCTTGTCGTCGAGCCTACGGATCCGGCGGATCCGCTCCATCGCCGACTTCTCGCCGATCTGACAGCCGAGCGCATAGGAGGAGTCGGTTGGGTAGAGGATGACGCCGCCCTCCAAGAGGATCTCGACCGAGCGGCGGATCAGGCGCGTCTGCGGGTTCGCAGGATGGATCTGAAAAAACTGGGCCATGAGGCTCTCTCAACCGACAGCGACGCGACAGGGACTCGGCGCCTCGCCGAGATCGGGCCAGTCGTGCCAGATCGGCGTACAGGCGGGCGGCAGGGCAGGCAGACGCCCCAGGTCGATCCAAGGGTTTTCGGGCCCGTGATAATCCGAGCCGGCGGAGGCGAGCATGCGCAGATCGCGTGCGAGGCAGCCGAAGTTGAACACCTCGTCCCGGCTGTGGCTCCCGGAGACCACCTCCAGCCCGACACCGCCGCACTCGCGAAACTCGCCGAGCAGCTTCAGCAGCCGGGTGCGGGTGAGCTTGTAGCGCGCCGGATGCGCGATCACGGCCTGACCGCCGGCGCCCGTGATCCAACGCGTCGCCTCCTCCAGCGTCGCCCACTCACCGCTCACATGACCGGGCTTGCCGTTGACCAGATACCGGTTGAAGACATCCCGCAGATCGACGGCACGGCCCTGCGCGACCAGGAAGCGGGCGAAATGCGTGCGTCCGATCAGACGACCGTTCGAGAAGGCCTTCGCGCCCTGATACGCGTCCGCGATGCCCTGCTTGGCCAGACGGCGACCGATCTCCTCGGCGCGCCAGGCCCGATAGGCAAGCAGCCGGCTCAGTCCGGTCTGAAGCTCGGCGTTCGACGGATCGAGGTTCAGCCCCACCATGTGAACGGTGCGCCCACCCCAGGTGACCGAGATCTCCACCCCCGGGATGAGTCGAAGACCGAGCGCGTCGGCCGCGGTGCGTGCCTCGGCCAACCCCTCGGTGGTATCGTGATCGGTGAGGGCGATCACACCTACACCGCACGCGGACGCACGCTGCATCAGTGCCTCCGGCGCCAGCGTACCGTCGGAGGCCGTAGAGTGACTGTGAAGATCGGGGCTTTGTATCATCGGCCTAGTCTAACTGATCCCTCGTGTGCATGCCCCGGGCCGACGCGCTGGCGCGCACGCGACGGGGATGGATGCGCTTGCTATATTTTTCAGGTATGGCGGTCGGAGTCCGACTGCAACGGCTCGCCGCACATCTTCGCTCCGGGACGCCGGGCGGATCGGTCGATCCGACCCCGGTTTTTTCATGTTGCCAGGATGATCAGCCCATGCTCCCGAAGATCGACCTCAGCGATATCGCGGACGAGCTCACGCGACTCGGCGACGAGATACAGCGTGCTTACGATGATTCGGCGCAAACCGTCGAGCCCGCACCGCAGGTGCTGCTGAGCGGACTGGCGCAGCTGTTGGACACGGTCCGCGCAAGCGATGCCGAATCGCCAGGAGCATCGACGCAGGCATTGCGCGCGGCAACCGGTGCGGAGCCCGACGCCCTGCTCGACCACGGGCTCGGTCTGCTGCACCAGCTCAGCGATGTGGCGCGTCGTCTCAATCAAGAGTCGCAGGCACAAGCCGTCGAGGTCCTCGCAGTCCCTTTCGCGTGCTGGATGCTGCGCCGAGGCGGAGAGCTGCAACACCCGGAGGAGGTGGTCAATGCCTTGGCCACGCTCGCAAACCGCTTGAGACAACCGGACGAGCTGGCCGAGCTCTATGGTCTGATGGAGGAGATCGCAGAGGGTATCGGGGCGGACCGCATCCAGGGCATGGACCCGACCGACCCGACCGATCCCTGGCTCGTGCTCCTGATCAATCGCGGGATCGTCGCGACGCGCAGTCATCAGCCCGCCCTGATGGAAGCGGCGTTCAAGACCATCGGCGAGCAGCTTCCCGATCACGCCCCTTACTTCTTCCGCGAAGGCATGGGGCAGATGGAGGCGCTGGACTATCCACCGCACGTCCGCGAGGTGATGCAGCGTTACTTCGATCAGTGGTGCAGCGGTCAACGGCTCCATTGAACCGCACTGAGCCGCGTCGGCGGTATATGCATCCTCTCGAGCCTTCTCTCGGCGAGGCGCATTCCGGCACCGCCGGAGGGAACGCGGCTCCGGGATCGAGTTTTTCTATTTTCTAAACCGCATCCGGCGCCGACCGTCTGGAACCGCTCCAACCGTCACATCACATGGCAACATCGTCGGAGCACAGCGGGACGCGGTTTAGCCGGCGATCAGGTGTTTTTGAAGCCGATACAACAGCGTATCCCGGGTCAACCCGAGCAGTCGGGCAGCCCGACTCTTGTTCCCGCCGGCCAGCGAGAGGGCCTGGCGGATCAGCTCCGCCTCCAGGTCGTTGAGATCGATCCCGTGCGGCGGGAGCGAGAAGCCGATGTCCTTCTCGGACTGCGGCGTTCCCCGCACCACCTCGCCGGGCAGGTTCTCGGGGCCCACCAGGGTGCCGGGCAGCAGGATGACGAGACGCTCGCACAGGTTGGCAAGCTCGCGAAGATTACCCGGCCAGGTATAACGGCGCAGCAGGCGCTCGGCGCCGGGCGTGAGCCGCGGCGGATCGAGCCGATGCCGCGCCGCGGCGCTCGCCATGAAGTGCTGCGTCAGCGGGGCGATATCCAGCACCCGCTCGCGCAACGGAGGAACCTCCAGCGGGACGACGCAGAGACGCAGATAGAGATCGCGCCGAAACGCGCCTTGTTGGACCAGCCGATTCAGATCCAAGGCCGAAGCCGCGACGATGCGCAGCCCGGATCCGGAAAGCCTCCCGTTCCGAGCGGCATCTTGCTCGGCGACGAGGTGCAGCAGTCGCGCCTGATCCGCCGCATTCAGCTCCCCGACCTCGTCCAGATAGAGTGTCGCCGGACTGTCCGAGAGCGCCGACAAGCACCGATCGAGCGCGTCGGGCGGCGCTCCCGTGCAGGCCAGCACGCCGAAGCGGTCATCACGACGGGCGCTGCACGTATGGATCTCGCGCGCCAGGGTCTCTTTTCCGGTGCCGGGCTCGCCCAGGAGCAAAACGCCGACGTCGGTCGCGGCAACCATCGACAGGGCATTACGGAGTCGAATAAAGGCCGGAGACTGGCCAATCAGAGTCGTCATGAATCCAGGTCCGAAATCGTTTGCGTTGTCGTCGTTTGAGCTCGCCTGCGCCCGATGCGATTTCTGCGGCACGTCCGGTCTACCCATTCACGTTCAAGGTCAAGAATCCGAGGAGGATCACGCCGATGCCGGCACTCGCCTGGAAGCGTCGATCCTGTCCGAGCCGGTAGAGACGGCCGGCAAAGACACCGCCGAGAGCCAAGATCGGCAAGGTTCCGGCGCCGAACAGGGCCATATAGAGCGCTCCGGACAGAACACCGCCCTGCGCTGGCGTGCTGAGAAGCATGCTGTACACCAGCCCGCAAGGCAACCACCCCCAGACCATGCCGAACAGAACGGAATGCGGCAAGGTCGTCACCGGCAAGAGACCTCGGCCGAGCGGCTCGAGTCGGCGCCAAAGTGGCATGCCCAGACGCTCGATCGTCGCAAACCGGGGAAACCAACCCCCGATATAGAGCCCGATACCGATCATGACCCCGGCGGCCAGCCAACGCACGCCCTCGAAGATCACGGGCGCGGCGCCCCACACGAGCAGTGCGGCGCCGAATCCCCCCGAAACGGCTCCGGCCGCAGCATAGCTGGCGATCCGACCCAGGTTGAAGGCCAGCACGAAAAGACCGAGCCGTTTGGGATCGTTCCGCGTCTCGGGCGGCAGCGAGTAGCTCAAGGCACCGCTGATCCCGCCGCACATGCCGATACAGTGCATGGCACTGAGCAGCCCGACGAGGAAAGCGAGCGCGTAAGCGGAGCCCGTCATCGCGCGAAACACCTTCCGGCCCGATCGTCCGTCATCCTGCACCACTCCCTCGCGACACGCCGCGCCGAGATCGCATCCCGACCGAAGAGCAGGCTAATCGGAAGGCTCCCCGCTCGCGATGACATCGATCAGGCGGCAATCGCCTTGTGCTGGAGATTTCACGCCCCGACGCCTTATATTGTCGATTCAGTGTCGACTGAAATACTGAATTAAAGAGGACGGAACGCATGGCATCACTGAACCTCGACCACATTCGACCCCTGCAGGAGCAGCTCGACGCGCATCCGATCTACGGCGCCATCGAGCGCATCGAGGACCTCCGGGTCTTCATGCGTCATCACGTCTTCTCGGTCTGGGACTTCATGTCCCTGATCAAATATCTGCAGGCACGGATCGCACCCGTTGCGGTGCCCTGGATGCCGCAGGGGGACGCGGGTGTACGTTACTTCATCAACCAGCTGGTGCTTGAGGAAGAGTCAGACTCGGCACCGCTGCCCGGCGGCGGTGTCGCATACGCCAGCCACTTCGAGCTCTACTGCCGCGCCATGGCCGAAATCGGCGCCGACGGCGAAATGCCGAGGCGTTTTCTCGATCTGGTTGCCGAGCAGGGCGTCGACAAGGCTCTTTACTCACCGATCGTCCCGCTGCCGTCACGTTATTTCACCGAGACTACCTTCTGCTTCATCCGCGAGGACAAGCCGCATTTGGTTGCGGCGGCACTGGCCCTCGGGCGTGAAAAGCTGATTCCCGCGATGTTCCGGCAGTTCCTGGAGCAGATGCGGATCACCGAGACGCAGGCACCGGTCTTCCACTATTACCTGAACCGTCATATCCACCTCGACGAGGACTTCCACGGCCCCTTGTCGATCAAGCTCCTCGAGCAGCTCTGCGGGGATGACCGGACACGACTCGACGAGGCCGAGACCGCCGCCGAGGAGGCAATCTGCGCCCGCATCCGGTTCTGGGACGGTGTGTTGGAGGCGATCCAGGCCGAACGTGCGGGCTGACGAGCACAGGGCGCTCGGGTCGCGAACGACTTGCATCGGCATCAGGCGCCACCACCCTCTGTCAAGATTGTCAATCCTGACTCGACACGATCCCGGAGCCGTACCCATGACCGAAGCACTGAGCGTTCCCCTGGACAACGAAGGCTTTCTCCTCAACCGCGAGGACTGGAGCGAAGAGGTCGCCGTCGAGCTTGCCAAGGCGGATGACTTCGAGATGACCGACCAGGTCATGGGCTTCATCCGCGAGGCTCGGGCCATGTACGAAGCCGACGGCGTCGTCCCGCCGATCCGCATCTTCGCCAAGAAGCAGAAGGTCTCGACCAAAGATCTCTACGACATCTTCAGGAAAGGCCCGATGAAGCTGATCTGCAAGTGGGGTGGATTGCCGAAACCGACCGGCTGCGTTTAAAGCGAGTCCTTTGTCGACTTCTGAACCGGCTTTGCCGGCGCATTCGCATCGCAATCCGAAAGATGACGTGCCGGAAGCGCTTTACGGAATCTTTCCCGAGATTGGGTTAGCCGGTACAGGAGGGCTCGGAGCCCTCCTGTATCTTGCCCGCCACCCGAAAACTCTCCGATCGAGCTGATCGAGCTGACTGTCGTGGGAGGACGATCCGACCTCGCCGCACCCCGGACTTCCCGACGCCCTCCATCCGGTCGCCCGCATCTGCCCCGACCCCGGGCGACCAAAGCGTCCGCAAATCCACTCGGGATCCTGTGCAGCGGCCGCACAAGCTGCTGAAATAGGCCCCTCCGGGAACCCTCTCGACGGGCCTCGGTTTTGGACGTGAATGATGGCTTGCCATCACGCCCGCACCACCCCGCTTTGAGAATCATTTGCAATTAGATCGAGGCTGGACTAGCATTTCGAACGAACAGGATGGCTGCCGGCCGGCCGAGCCCTCGACAAGGCCCGAAACATGCCTGTCTGTGTCCCATCCCGACGTTCGACGCACCTTGCGAGCGTCTTGCCGCCCTCGAGACCCGGCGAAACCTCCGGGCCCGAGGCCCTTGAATTGGAGAGTCAACGATGTTCGGTCAACAGGGTCTATCACACCACGTCGGCCACGAGCCGCCGACGATGAGCAGCCCGCCCGTGAAGGGTTTTCCGCTCATGATGGCCGATGAAGGTGCGCACCTGCGAATCGTCGCCCTGCATGGCGGCAAAGGTTTGACGACGCGTCTGACCGAGCTCGGCCTGAACGTCGGATCAGAGGTCCGCGTCCTGCAACGTCAAGGTGGAGGGCTTCTGATCGCTCGCGGGGAATCCCGCATCGCGCTCGGCGGGGGGATGGCCGCCAAGATCCAGGTCGCCCCGCTCGGCTGACGACCGAAATCCGGCACGGACGGCCGGGCAACCGACCTCATTCGATTTTCACGCGATCTATCGGCACTCATGACCACACTCAGAGACATGAAGTCCGGCGAACACGGCCGGGTCAAGGGTTTTGACGCGGGCGCACCGGCCTATCGCCGCAAGCTCCTTTCGATGGGGTTGACCCCCGGGGCGGAGATCCAGGTGATCCGTGTCGCACCGCTCGGCGATCCGGTGGAGCTGCGGGTGCGCGGCTGCTCGATCAGCCTGCGCAAGGACGAAGCGGCCGCCCTGCTGGTGGAGGCCCTCTCGTGAGCAACCTCCCGAACGGAACCCTCGGCGAGACCGGGAAGACGACCATGAGCAAACCCTTGACCATCGGCGTGGTCGGCAACCCGAACTGCGGCAAGACGACCCTCTTCAATGCACTGACCGGATCGCGACAGCGCGTCGGCAACTGGCCGGGCGTGACGGTCGAGCGCAAGATCGGACGCTATCGCTTCGAGGGATCCATCGTTCACCTCATCGATCTGCCCGGCACCTATTCGCTGGACGTCTCGGATCACGATCTCTCGCTCGACGAGCGCATTGCACGCGATTTCATCCACGCTCGCGAGGCGGATCTGGTTCTCAACATCCTCGATGCGACCAACCTCGAGCGCAATCTCTATCTCACCACCCAGCTGATCGAGATGGGCCGCCCCCTGGTCGTGGCGCTGAACATGATGGATGTGGCGCGCGAGCGGGGCATGACAATCGACGTCGATGCGCTCGCCAAACGTCTCGGCTGTCCGGTTGTTCCCATCTCGGCGGCGACCGGAGAAGGCATCGTGGATCTCAAGCGCGTCCTGCTCGAGAGCCAGGCAAGCCATCCGATCCCGCAGATCGAGATCCCCTATCAGCCGCTGCTGGAAAAGGCGATCGCCGCGCTCCTGCCGCGTGTCGCGCCGATCGCCCGCGAGAACGGCGACTCGCCCCGCTGGCTTGCCGCCCGGCTGCTCGAAGGCGACGATCTGGCGCAGCGCCTGGTCGGCGACCAGGTCAAGCCCGACGAGGTCCGGGCGCTCCTCGGCGATCAGGCCGAGGACCTGGATATCCTGATTGCCGACGCCCGCTACAGCTTCGCACACGCGATGACCCAGGCATCCGTGACGCAGGTCGGCGCGGTCTCGCGCAACCTCTCCGACCGCATCGATCGGGTGATGCTCAACCGACTGCTCGGCATCCCGATCTTCCTGGTCGTGATGTATCTGATGTTCATGTTCACCATCAACATCGGAGGGGCCTTCATCGACGTCTTCGATCAGGCCGCCGGCACCCTCTTCGTGGATGGAACGGCCAATGTCCTGGCCGGACTGGGTGCACCCGCCTGGCTGGTCCTGCTGCTGGCCGACGGCATCGGCGGCGGCATCCAGGTGGTGGCGACCTTCATCCCCATCATCGCCTTCCTCTACATCTTCATGTCGGTCCTGGAGGATTCGGGCTACATGGCCCGTGCCGCCTTCGTGATGGATCGCTTCATGCGCGCCGTCGGCCTACCGGGCAAATCCTTCGTGCCGCTGCTGGTCGGCTTCGGCTGCAACGTGCCGGCGATCATGGCCGCACGGACCCTGGAAAACCAACGCGATCGGACCTTGACGGTCCTGATGGCGCCCTTCATGTCCTGCGGTGCGCGTCTGCCGGTCTATGTGCTCTTCGCCGCCGCCTTCTTCCCGGTCGGCGGCCAGAACATCGTCTTCGGGCTGTATCTGATCGGCATCGCGGTCGCGGTGCTGACCGGGTTCGTGATGAAGAGCACCCTGCTCAAGGGCGATGCCACGCCCTTCATCATGGAGCTGCCGCCCTATCACCTGCCGACCATCAAGGGCATCGCCCTGCGCACGATCGAACGCACCAAAGGGTTCGTGGTCCGCGCAGGGCAGGTCATCGTCCCCATGGTGCTCATGCTCAACGTCATGAACAGCGTCGGCACGGACGGCTCCTTCGGCAACGAGAACAGCGACAAATCGGTCCTCGCCGAGGTCGGCCGCACGCTCTCGCCGGCCTTCGCACCCATGGGTCTGGACGCGGAGAACTGGCCGGCCACCGTCGGCATCTTCACCGGCATTCTGGCCAAGGAGGCGGTGGTCGGTACCCTGGATGCGACCTACTCGGCACTCGCGGCCGCGGATGCCGGCGAGACCGAAGAGGAGGCGCCCTTCGATCTGAAGGCCGGCCTGCTCGGCGCCTTGGCGAGCGTTCCCGCAAACCTTGCCGATGCGTTCGGCAGTTGGGAGGATCCGATCGGCTTGAACGTCGGCGACCTGACCGACACGGCCGCCGTGGCCGAGTCTCAAGCGATCACCACAGGCACCTTCGGGGCCATGGCCTCGCGCTTCGACGGGGCCGCCGGCGCCTTCGCCTATCTGCTCTTTATCCTGCTCTATGCGCCCTGTGTCGCGGCGATTGCGGCCATCTATCGCGAGACCTCGCCGGGCTGGGCGGTCTTCACGGTGCTCTGGACGACGGGGCTCGGCTACATCGTCGCCACCGTCTTCTATCAGAGCGCCATCTTCGCGCGCGATCCGACCAGCTCCGCGGCCTGGATCGGCGGCATGCTGGCCCTCTTTGCCGCCGTGGTCATCGGGATGCGGCTCAGTGCGGAGCGCGGAGGTCCTCGTCCCACCGGACTGGTCCGCGAAGGGGCCTGACGGCCGGATCGGCTCGACGTCCACGCCCTCATCTCGACACGGAGACACTGCATGATCCTCTCGGAGCTCACCGGTTATCTCGAGCAGCACCATCGGGTCGGCCTGATGGATCTGGCCTATCGCTTCGAATCCAGCCCGGACGCGCTGCGCGGCATGCTGAGCATCCTGGAGCGCAAGGGCCGGGTCCGCCGGATCACGGGTGCGGCCGGATGTAGCTCGGGATGCAGCAAATGCGACCCCGCGACGGTCGAGACCTATGAATGGATCGGCGAAAGATCTCGGGCGGAGGCCTGATATCGGCGGGAGAAGAGTCGCCCGCGAACAACCAACAACTCGGATTCGGCGCGGCTTTCGGACCGGGGCAATGACGGGACGGAAGACCCTTCCGGCGACTTCGATCACAAAAGAGATGACGATGCACACACACGACATCAGCGACTGGGGTCATAGCCACGACTTTGCCACCGCCGGTCAGCAGGATGCGGAGCGTCGCACGCGCTGGGTCGTGGGTCTCACGCTCGCGGCCATGTCCGTCGAGCTGGTTGCCGGTTGGATCACAGGCTCGATGGCGCTCTTGGCGGACGGCTGGCACATGGGCAGTCATGCCGCGGCGCTCGGCATCGCCGCCTACGCCTACGCCTTCGCGCGGCAGCGCGGGACGGATCGGCGCTTCACCTTCGGAACCGGCAAGGTGTCCTCGCTCGCGGGCTATTCGAGCGCCCTCCTGTTGGCCGCCGGCGCCCTCTGGATGTTGTTCGAATCATTGAGCCGTTTGATCGATCCGGTCGATATCCGCTACGAGGAAGCGATTGTCGTCGCCGTCTTCGGTCTCGCCGTGAACCTACTGAGTGCCTGGCTGCTGGGTCATTCCGGACACGAGCACCATCATCACGGGCATGCGCATCATGACGACGATCATGCACATGAGCACCATCATCCGCATGACCACCATCACGGCCACGCCGACACTCGGGACCACAACCTCGAGGCCGCCTACCTCCACGTCATCGCCGATGCCCTGACATCGGTCCTGGCACTGGTGGCGCTCGCGATGGGCATGCTCTACGGCTGGGTCTTCATGGACCCGCTGATGGGGATCGTCGGCGCCGCCCTGGTCGGTCGCTGGGCCTGGGGACTTGCTCGCGAGAGCGCGCAGGTGCTGCTCGACGCAGGCGACAACGGCTCGATCGAGCAGGAGATACGCCGGCGGATCGAGGCCGATTCCGACAATCAGGTCGCGGATCTGCACGTCTGGCGGATCGCACCAGCCGGACGCGCCTGCATCCTGTCGCTTGTTACCCACCATCCGCGACCCGTAGAGCACTACCGCGGCCTGCTGGCCGGGATGGCGGGTTTGCTCCATGTAACAGTCGAGGTCAATCAGTGCCGGCAGCCGGAATGTGGGGCGGGGGCCAAGGAAAACGCCCGAATCGCAATAAGTTAAATCCCCCGTAGGCTGGGGTGAGCGCAGCGAACCCCGGCATCCCCGGTGCCGGCGCCCAGCCTGGGTTCGCAAGCTCACCCCAGCCGTCGCGTCTCCAACTGCAAATCAGGGGAGGCGCAACGCGCCGTCTCGATGCTCGGGCTGCTCCGGTACCGGCGGCTTGGGCTTCGGGAGCTGCTTCAAGGTCGCCGCCACATCGCGACTGAAGTCACCCAGGGTCTCGCTCATCGCGGCGATGAGTGCGCCCTCGTCCTTCGGCTCGGCCAGCGGGCGACGGTAGTGCGTCTCCTCGACGCGCAGGACCTGATCCGTGCGGTGGTCGAGCACGATCCAACGCGCCCGCAGCACGGCATATCCGTCATAGGTTCCTTCGAAGGCAAGCACGTCGGCCGTAACCCGAAAGTCCAAGGGATAGCGAACCTCGTTGGGAACGGCGAAGACGCTGGTCGTGCCCAACAAAGCGGACATGTTTTCGATCCAGACCCGCAGAAAATCATCCTGAATCGTCCCGCCCCAGCGATGGAATTCATCGATGGCCAGCCGATTGCCGGCATCGCGCGTCACGATCTGGGGGCGGTCAAGAAACTGAGGAAAGTTGACCGGACCCAAACCGACGCCCGGCGCCGTGCCCAGCGTCATAGTCGGCGGGCCGCCCGAGTCGGGCAGCGCACGCATCGGCGTCAGGGTGTAAAAGCTCGACGGCGGCGAGGTCGCACAGCCCCCCGTCGTGACCAAGGCGGCGACCGCGACGGCCAACCCAAATCCCCTCACCTTCATCGACCTCCTCCTTTGCCCCTCAGCAGGGCTTCCGGGTGACGCTCCAGATAGTCCGTCAGGTCCCGCAGCGATCGTGCCGCACCCGAGACCTCGTTGAGCGAGCGTCGCAGCTCGACGGAAATGGGTGACCCCTCCTCGATCATCCGGCGCACGTCCCGCAAGGTTGCGGTCGTCTGACGAAGGGTCTCCGCCAGCTCCGGCGCAACACCGGTGTTGAGCTGCGCGGCCACCCCACGGATCTCAGCCAGCGACCGCTCGAGCTCCACGATACCCTGTTTGAGTGCCGCGGAGCTCATGATCTCGCTCGCGCCCGCAAGCGTGTCGGTCAGATCCTTGCCGATCCGATCCAACGGAAAGGCTTCAAGTCGGTCGAGGATCGCGGTGACCTTGTTGGTCAGCGCCTCGAGCGAGCCCGGGACGGTCGGCAACACCTCGTAATCGCCCTCCCTCGCGAGGACCTCGGGTGCCGCATCCGGGTAGAAATCGAGCTCGACATAGAGCTGGCCCGTGATGAGACTCCCGGACTTGAGCTGAGCCCGTAGACCCTTGGCAACCAACTGCCTGATCATGCCTGTCTCGTCGAGCGCGCCGCGGTCGCCGCGCACCGTGACCCGCTCCGGCTCCACCTCGATCAAGACCGGGATATGAAACTGCAGCTCCTCCACACTCAGCTGGAGCTGGATATCGAGGACCTTCCCGATGGTGATCCCGCGCAGCATGACGGGTGCGCCGACGCTCAAGCCGCGTACCGAGCCCTCGAAGAAGAGCAGATAACGCTCCTTGTGCAGATAGATCTTCTCATGGGCATTGTCTCGACTGGCATAGAGCGGGAACACATCATCGGCACTCGGGGGCTCGCCCGGCGCATCGATGGTATCCGGCGTGTCGAAGGCGACCCCGCCGATCAAGACCGACATGAGCGATTCGGTATCCACCTTCACGCCGGCCGCGCTCAACGAGAAATCGATCCCGCTGGCGTTCCAAAACCGAGTGCTCGTCGAGACCAACCGATCATGCGGGGCGAAAATAAAGACGTCGACACTGACCGCCTCCCCGTCGCTGTCGAGCGAGAATCCGGCGACCTGACCGACCTGAATCTGGCGGTAATAGACCGGGGCGCCGATGTTCAACGATGCCAAGGTGGGCGAGCGCAGCGTGAATCGCGTCCCCGGCTCCGAGGTCGTGAACAACGGCGGCTCCTCGAGGCCCTTGAATCGGCGCTGCTCCTTGCCGTCACGCACCGGATCGATCGCGATGAAGGAGCCCGACAGCAGGGTTTCCAGACCCGAGACACCGCTGGCGGTCACCCGCGGGCGCTCGACCCAGAAGCGCGTTTTCTCCGTCAGAAACTCCTCCGAGCCGTGCTTGAGCTCGGCGGTGACGATGACGCTCTTCAGATCCGGACTCACGTCGATCGCCGTGACCTGCCCGATATCGACATCCTTGAACTTGACCTTGGTCGTACCGGCTACCAGCCCCGATGCCGTCCTGAACTCGATCGTGACGCTCGGCCCTCGTTCGGCATAGGTCTTGGCCGCAAGCCAGCCCCCGATCAACAGGGCCACGATCGGGATCAGCCAGACGAGCGAAATACCGCTACGCCCCCTGACGATCGCCGCAGGCGCGCCCTCAAAGGGATCCGGCACGGGCGGCCCCGAACGGGCGTTCTCGATCTCCGACATGTCCCTGCTCCAGTGCATCCCAGATCAGCCTGGGATCGAACGACATGGCCGCGAGCATCGTCAGGACCACGACCGCGCAAAAAAAGATCGCGCCGAGCTCCGCTTGGACGCTCGCGATATTCCCGAGCCGGACCAAGGCGACCAGGATGGTCAGCACATAAACGTCGACCATGGACCAACGCCCGATCCCTTCGACAACACGGTAGAGCCGGGTTCTCTCGCGTGGCCGCCAATCCGAGCGCAGCTGAACCGACAACAGAAGGAAGATCAAGATCAACAACTTGAGGATCGGGACGAAGATACTGGCAGTGAAGATCACAAGGGCCAGGGGCCACATCCCCTGATCCAACATGTAATACACCCCCGAGAAGATCGTATCCGATTGGCTGCTTCCGAGCGATGTCACCGACATGATCGGCAGCAGATTGGCCGGGATGTAGCAGACGACCGCCGCCGTCAGCAGCGCCCAACTGCGCTGAAGGCTTTGTGGTTTGCGTCGATGCAGCAGGTCTGCGCAACGCGGACAGCGCAGACGCTCGCCGTCGCGCATGGCTTCGGAGGGTCGCACCACCAGCTCGCAGACATCGCAGGCGATATGGTCCTCGCCGCGGCGCAACGGACGCGAGAGCTCGCCCGCGATCGGCACCCGCGACCAGACCAGATCCGGATCCAGGGCCGCTTGAGCCGCCGCCAGGACGAAGATGAGCGCGCCGAGTGCGAAGAGCGAGGCCCCCGGAACGATCACGGCCATGTCGGCGAGCTTCACGACCGCCACCAGGATTCCGACCATGAAGACGTCCAACATCCCCCAGGGGACAAGGGTCCGAACCCGTCGAAAGAGTCTCGGCAACCAAGGCGGCATCCGGTTTAAGGTCAGAGGGAGCAAGACGCTCAGCAGGAGCACCAACTGCAGACCGGGAGCCAGGATGCCGGTGAAGAGCACCGCCGCGGCAATCGGCCAATCGCCCCCTTGATAGAGATCGACGACGCCCGTGATCAGCGTCGTCCGAGTCTCCCTGCCCTGCATCTCGAAGGACAGAACAGGGAAGCTGTTGGCGACGATGAAGAGGACGACGCCGGCGATCGTCAGTGCCAGAGTTCGGTTCAGGCTATCCGGTCGATTGCGGTGCATCGTGTCGCCGCAGCGCCCGCACTGCGCCGATCCGCCCGGCGGCACCTCCGGGATGCGCTGGAGCAGACCGCATTCCAGACATGCGGTGAGCGAATCGTAGGACATGGGTGCTGGGTCGTCTGCTCGGTGGTCAATGCGCATCGGGGGAATGAGTCGGCTTAGCCCCGCGCGCGGAGCACGCAACCACGCGAAGAAGCGAGAATCTGTCGGTATACTAACCGCTATCGGAAGACATTAACGTCCTTTCGCGGAAAGCCCGGCAACGCTGCCTTCACATCCCACGGCGAGGTGCGCCCGAGATCAATGAGATTGAATATGCACGTAAGGCGTGTCGACGACCTTGATCGCGGACTCACGCAAGGCCAGACCCAAGAGACCCGAGCGCATACCCAACCGGACGCGCCTTAACCCATGACCCGAATCGACTTCTACAGCCTCGACGGCAACAGCGGCGGCGATCGTTTTCTCCTCGTCTGTCGCCTCGTCGAGCGCATCCGCGCGACCGGTGCCCGCGTGCTGATCCACTGCCCCGATCCCGGGCAAGCCCAACATCTGGATCGTCTGCTCTGGACCTTCCGCGAGGACGGCTTCCTGCCCCACGGTCGGGTTGGTCAAACCGACCCTGAGCTGACGCCCGTCCTCATCAGCGGCGACGGCTCACCCGACAGCGAGGATCAGGTCCTGATCAATCTCTCGAGCGAAGTCCCCGAGTTTTTCGGCCGCTTCGAGCGTCTCTGCGAGCCCATCGACCATGACCCGGCCGCCCGTCTCGCCGGCCGCGAGCGCTTCCGCTACTACCGCGATCGCGGCTACCCACTGCAGCATCACCAGATACAGCTCTGAGCCACCCCGCCAACATCAGCACAATCCAGTGTCATAGAATGGACAAAGCGCAGCGAAACCCATCCTCCAAGCTCCGACATTGCCGGTTTTGAATCGATAGAGCGCAGCGAAGCCCATCCCCCTCCAGCATACCCGTCCCGGTCGTTATTCGCTCCTTCGTCAGACGGGAGCAAGGGGTAACAACGCACAGCACAGCGGAACAGCCGGCCCGCCCGATGCGCGTGGTCGTGAGATTGGCGTTGGAGAGTAACAACGCACAGCACAGCGGAACAGCCGGCCCGCCCCGGCTCACCGAGCTCGACGCAGATCAAAGGTCGCCGATGCGCGAGCGGATCGCCAAAGCCCATAGCCCCCGAGCGCAAAGGCCGCCGTCCCGATCGCCGTCAGGACCTGCTCCGACCAGTGCATGAGGAGCGTATCGGGCGAGGCCATCGCGATCGGCGGCAGCGCGAAGACCATCGCCAGATTCACCCCGAAGAGCAGCGCAGCATCCTTGCGGCCAAATCGAAGCGCGATCGCAATCAGGGCAAGACTCAAGACCAGGTTGGCGACGCTGGTCAGCCCCAGCAGCGGCAAGAACCAGCCCCTCGGGATCCCCATCCCAAGCGTGCGCACGACCACGGCACCGACGACGACCAAGATTACGGCAGCAACCCCATACCTGATCCAAACACCCTCGCTCTGTCCGCGAAGCCGCAGCAAGATACCCAGAGCCGCCCCCGCCAGCAGCGCGAATCCCGGTGCCATCAACGGAAAGAGCGCACTCGCGAGCCAAGTCAGATCCTGACCGACGGTGACGAATATCAGCTTCCAGACGGCCTTCGAGAGGCCGCCCAACAGGATCAACGCACCACCCGCCCGGGCCATGGTCCGATATGGCGGGTCGAGATCCCCGACCAGACGTGCGAGAAACCATAAGGCCAGACCGGTGAAGGCCACCGGCAAGAGGTTGAAGAGCGCAAGCGGCAAGGTCAGCTCGGACACTGGGATGGGCCTCGACGAATCAGTTCGCGAATCAGGGGGTTGACGCGCCGGTAATTCTGACTATATTCGTAAGTGAGAAGTGGGCTAATGCCAGCATAAAAATAATTGATCCATAAAGACCAAGGGTAATCACGATGACTCATACCGCCGTTCACACCCACAACCCGCCTAAGCACCGTCCCCTTCCCGTCGACGAGGACGGGTTCCTGATCGACCCGACGGATTGGAACGCCGGCATGGCCCGCGTTATGGCGGAGATCGACGAGATCGGGCCACTGGGGCCCGACCACTGGTCGATCATCTACTACCTGCGCGAGCATCGCATGACCTACGGCGCCATCCCGCCGGTGTCGCAGATCTGCCGCACGCACGGCATGGAGCGCGACGCGGTCCGCCGGCTCTTCGGCTCCTGCCGCCAGGCGTGGCGCATCGCCGGATTGCCGCATCCGGGTGATGAAGCCTTGAGCTATATGAGCTAAACCGCGTCCGCAGCGGTATGCGCCGGTCTTGGAATGGAACGGCTACGTCACCATGACGCGTGGTCGAAATCGGGGCTTATGTCTTAGACCTTGCCGATCCGACCTACGCAACGGATAAGCCTTCCACCCGCTGGAACCCCCGCGGCAGCAGACGCCCACGCCGCCCGCGCTCCCCGTGATAGACATCCAGATCGGCCGGCTTCAAGGTCAGCGTCCGTTTGCCCGAGAGCAGCACCAGACTCCCGCCCTGCGGGACCACGGCAAGCGCAATCACCAGCTCCTCCCGCGCCGCAACGCGGGCCGAGGGGATGCCGATGATCTTATTGCCCTTGCCTCGCGGCATCTCGGGAAGCTCCGAGACCGGGAACAGCAGCAGATGGCCCGCGGTGGTGACGGCTGCGAGCCGGGCACCCTCCAGACCACCCTCCTCCCCGGTCAACGCAAGCGGCACCAAGACCTCGGCGCCTTTCGGCAGGCTCAGCACCGCCTTGCCGGCCTTGGCCTTGGCGAACAGGTCCTCCATTCGGGCGATGAAACCGTATCCGGCATCCGACGCCATCAGGACCCGCCCCTCGGGCGCCTCGCCCAGCACCGCCACGAAACGCGCGCCGGCGGGGGGAGTCGAGTCGGCCGGTCAAAGGCTCGCCTTGCCCGCGCGCGGACGGCAGGCTATGTGCCGGCAAGGAATAACTACGCCCGGTCGAATCGAGAAAGACAACGGCCTGACTGCTGCGCACCCGCACCGCCATGAGGAACCGGTCACCGGAGCGGTAGCTCAGCCCGACCGGATCGACCTCGTGCCCCTTGGCTGCGCGCACCCAGCCCTTCTCGGACAGCACCACGGTCACCGGCTCGCTCGGGGCCAGATCGATCTCGTCGATCGCCGCCGCGCTGGCCCGAGCGACCAGCGGCGAGCGCCGCGCGTCGCCGTGCTTCTCGGCATCGGCCGTGATCTCCTCGGAGATCAGTCGCTTGAGCGCAGACTCGTCGCCCAGAATGGCTTGCAGCCCGTCGCGCTCCTCGGCCAGCTCCGCCTGCTCGGCGCGGATCTTCATCTCTTCCAGACGCGCGAGCTGACGCAGCCGGGTGTTGAGCACATAGTCCGCCTGAGCCTCGGAGAGCGCGAACCGCGCCATGAGCACCGGCTTGGGCTCGTCCTCCGTGCGGACGATGCGGATCACCTCGTCGATGTTGAGAAAGGCGATCAGCAGGCCGTCCAAGAGGTGCAGACGCTCGAGGACCTTGTCCAGACGATGTTGCGAGCGCCGCCGGACCGTCTCGGTCCGGTACATGAGCCACTCGACGAGGATGTCGCGCAAGGTCATGACGCGCGGCCGGCCATTGAGCGCGATCACGTTCATGTTGACCCGGTAGCTGCGTTCCAGGTCGGTCGTGGCGAAGAGGTGCGACATGAGGCGGTCGACATCGACGCGATTGGAACGCGGCACGATCACCAGCCGGGTCGGAAACTCATGATCCGACTCGTCGCGGAAGTCCTCGATCATCGGCAGCTTCTTGGCGTTGAACTGTTGCGCGATCTGCTCCAGAACACGGCTTCCGGAGACTTGATAGGGCAAAGCGGTGATGACGATCTCGCCGCGCTCGACCTCGTAGACGGCGCGCTGCTTGAGGCTCCCGCCGCCGGTCTGGTAGATCTTCGCGAGATCCTCGCGCGGGGTGACGATCTCGCCCGCGGTCGGAAAATCCGGCCCCGGAACGAAACGCATCAGGTCCTCGAGTGTCGCATCCGGATGATCGAGCAGATGGATGCAGGCCCGCGCGACCTCGCGCAGGTTGTGCGAGGGGATGTCGGTCGCCATGCCGACCGCGATCCCGGTCGCGCCGTTGAGCAGCAGGTTCGGCAAACGCGCCGGCAGCAGCTTCGGCTCCTCGAGCGTCCCGTCGAAATTGGGCTGCCAGTCGACCGTCCCCTGATCGACCTCGTCGAGCAGTAGATCCGCATAGGGTGTGAGACGCGACTCGGTATAGCGCATGGCCGCGAACGACTTGGGATCGTCCGGCGAGCCCCAGTTGCCCTGCCCGTCCACCAGCGGATAGCGATAGCTGAAGGGCTGCGCCATCAACACCATCGCCTCGTAACAGGCGGAATCCCCGTGCGGATGGAACTTACCCAGCACGTCGCCGACGGTACGCGCGGATTTCTTGAATTTGGCCGCCGCCGAGAGCCCAAGCTCCGACATGGCGTAGAGGATGCGCCGCTGCACGGGCTTGAGCCCATCGCCCACATGGGGCAGCGCACGGTCGAGGATGACGTACATGGAATAGTCCAGATACGCCTTCTCGGTGAAATCCTTCAGCGGCAGGCGCTCGAGGCCCTCCGCGTTGTAGGTCGTGGTTTCCGTCATGCCGTCGTCTTGCGCTCGCTGAATCCGCGGTCGCGCATGATGCGGCAAGATGCGGCTCGGGACAAACCCGCGCCGGGGCTGAAAGAGGTGCGTTGCGGCTTGGACATCCACAGCCGACGCATCACAGCCCCGATCCCCGAAATCAGCTCCCACCCCCGTAACTTTGCAGCCAATGCGCATAGGGTGCCGGGAGCATCCATGCAGCACGCTCGACACCCAGCTTGCGAGCGGCCGCGTAAGGCCAGTGCGGATTCGCCAGGTGCGCGCGCCCGATCATCACCAGGTCCAATTGCTCGCTTGCCACGGCGCCTTGCGCGATCTCCGGGACGTCGAACCCCCAGGCGGACGCCACCGGGAGCCCCGCTTCGCGCCGCACCCGCTCGGCGATGGGCGCAAGGAAACCCGGCGCCCAAGGGATCCGGGCGGTCGGGGTTGAGAAACCCATGCTCACGCTCAAGAGATCGAGGCCGTGGCTCCTGAACTGCTTGGCCAGCTCGATCGACTCGGCCAGTGTCTCCTCGTCGCGTCCGTCGTATTCGATCACGCCGAAACGCGCGGTCAGGGGGAGATTCTCGGGCCAGACCTCGCGCACGGCATCGAGTGTTTCCAGCAGAAAGCGGCAACGGTTCTCCAGGTTCCCGCCATAGGCATCGTCGCGCTGGTTGGACTGTGTGGAGAAGAAGCTCTGGCCCAGATAGCCGTGCGCGAAATGCAGCTCGAGCCAGCGGAATCCGGCATCCCGCGCGCGCCGTGCCGCGGCCGTAAAGTCGGTACGCACCCGCGCGATATCTTCCCGCGTCATCGCCTGCGGCACCTTCAGAAGATTCGAGCCGTAGGGGATCGCAGAGGGCGCGATGGTCTGCCAGCCGCGCGGGTCGCCCTCCGGGATGTGGTCATCGCCTTCCCACGGACGGTTCGCGCTCGCCTTCCGGCCGGCATGGCCGATCTGGATGCCCGGCACAGCCCCGGCCGCCTTGATGGCCTCGACTGCGGACACGAGCGCCTGCGCCTGTTCATCGTTCCAGAGCCCGGTGCAGTTGGGCGTGATGCGCCCTTCCGGTGACACCGCGGTCGCCTCGACGATGACCAAACCGGCGCCGCCGCGTGCAAGACCGGCGAGATGCACCAGATGCCAGTCGTTGACGAGGCCGTCGATCGCCGAGTATTGGCACATGGGCGGCACGGCGATGCGGTTACGCAGGGTCACGTCCTTCAGCGTGAAGGGCTGGAAGAGAGCGGACATAGTCACTCCTTGGTCAGGTGGTCGAGAACTCGGGACAGTCTCTCACGCTTCGCCCGGGCTCAAGCGCTCGACAAGAGGCGCTTTTCCATGAACCGGTATTGGACGGAGCGCTCGCCCGCGCTCCCGGCGCCGAATCCAAGCGCGCGATAGAGCGCCTCGGCACGCGGGTTGTCCTCCCGCACCTCGAGGGTAAGCTTGCAGCAACCGCGACGCCTCGCCTCCGCCTCGATCGCCGCCAGCAGCGCGGTGGCGACACCCCGGCCCCGATGGCTCGGGAGCACCGCCAGATCATGGATGTTGAGCAACGGCCGGGCGCGGAAGGTCGAGAATCCCTGGAAGCAGGTCACCAGCCCGACGGCAGCCTCGCCGTCGCAGGCCAGAAGCACGAGATGATCCGGCACGCGCCGTAGAGCCGGCACCAGACGCTCCTTCACGTCCGCGGACAGCGGCTCGCCCGCGCCCATGGTGTCCTCCGCATAGGTGTTCAGCAAGGTCACGACGGCGTGCGCGTCGTCGGATCGTTCGAGATCGGCCGGCCGGATCGGACCTGAAAACCGCTGTTGGTGCATCCTGATTCCCCTGTGTCGCGCCGGCGTCGACGCCGGCGCTCAAACGGTCTGCCCCGCTCCGCGAGGCTCGCCTATAATCGGCCGGCCCCGCTCCCGCGCGGCACACCGAGCGACCCGGGCATCGGCAGCAGCCGGGACACCAACCAATCCGCGACCCCGACGGCCCGGCAGCATTGCCGCGGGCGGCGGCCGACCGGCGACGATGGAGAAGAGGATCCGTGGCATCGATCGAGCGCGTCATGCGGTTGCGAAGCGAGCTTGAAGCGCGCCTGTTGTGGATCTCGTTGGGCGCGACACTCGTCATCGCCGGGCTCGGCATCCTGTTCGGCCTCTTGGCCCGATCGACCGCCATTCTCTTCGACGGATTCTTCTCGCTCGTCGATGTCGCGGTCACCTGGCTGACCCTCGTAGTCGCTCGGCTGGTGGCCAGCGAAGGGGACCGTCGGTTCCAGTACGGTTTTTGGCATCTGGAGCCGATGGTCATAGCCTTGAAGGCCTCCGTGCTCATCGTCCTGGTCGCTTACGCTTTCTTGAGTGCGGTGAACAGCATCCTCAAGGGCGGCTACGAGCCGGAATTCGGGACCGCGCTCGTCTATGCGGGCGCCGTCGCCCTGATCTCCTTCGCCATGTGGTGGTGGATGGGCCGCCAAGCCGAGCGCATCGACTCGGGTCTGGTGCGCTTGGACGTGAAGGCGTGGCTGATGTCGGCCCTGATCACCACCGCGCTCTTGGTCGCCTTCGGCGCGGCGTTGGCGATGAAAGGCACCGACGCGGAGGCTTTCATCCGCTACGTCGACCCTGCCGTGCTGGCGATCATCGCACTCTTCCTCTTGCCGTTGCCCTTTCGCGAGGCACGCGAGTCGTTCGGCGAGATCCTGATGATCAGCCCGAGCGATATGGACGCGCACATCCGTTCGGTCATGGCCAACTTCGTCGCACGCCATGGCTTCCCGGACTATCGCAGCTATCTGTCGAAGGCCGGTCGCGCCCGATTTATCGAGATCTCCGTTCTGGTGCCGCCCGACTTGGCCCTAGCGGTCAGCGAGATCGACGCGCTGCGCGCCGAGATCGGCGACGCCATCGGCGGCGCCGGGCCGGATCGGTGGCTCACCATCGTCTTCACCGCGGACCCAGTCCATCTTTGACCCGTATTCCATCGCAGAACACCAGCGTAATGTAGGATGGGTAGAACGCAGCGAAACCCATCCTCCCCCGCGTCGCCCCAAGCCGAAGCTCGCACATTCACGGCGATCCCCTGAACCAACCTGCTCACCCCATCTTTGAAACGTCACTCACAGACGGGCAGCACAGCAGCCAATAGCTCGCGCCCGCTGCCAATCCGCAGAGGGCCATCCCGAACAGCATCGGCGTCGCATCCCCGGTATGCATCAGGCTAACCAGTGATCCCATCACCGCACCGAGCCCGAAGCGCGACGCACCGGAGAAGGCCGACGCGGTCCCGGCCATCCGAGCGAAGTGAGCCATGAACCCGGCCATGGAGTTGCCGAGCACCACCCCCGCCATCCCGAGATAAAGCATGGTCGCGCCGACGATAGCCCACAGCGGCGGCGTCCCCCAAATGGCCAGCCCCAGCAGGATCAGCGCCGACACGACCTGCACGCCGAGCCCCAAACGCAGCAGCCGCTCCGCTCCCAAACGGACGACCAACCGGGCATTCTGGCTGGTCACCACCATCGCCAGGGCCACGTTCGCCCCGAAAAAGACCCCGAACCAACCCACCGGCACCCCGTGCAGCTCGATGTAGACGAATGGCGAGGTGACGATATAGGTCATCATGCCGCCGAAGGAGAAGGCCCCGGTCAACAGATACCCCAGACCGACGCGATGCCGGAGCAAGGTCAGGTAATTGCGCAGGACCCGAGCC
The DNA here is from genome assembly GCF_001499735.1 of Thiocapsa sp. KS1. Classification (GTDB taxonomy): domain Bacteria; phylum Pseudomonadota; class Gammaproteobacteria; order Chromatiales; family Chromatiaceae; genus Thiocapsa. The sequence goes on from NZ_LN848257.1 coordinate 1,591,816, forward strand.
AACTCGGGCGGATGGCGATCCGCGTGCAGAAGGGTCTCAGGGATCAGCCGAAAGAAGAGCCCGCTCGCCGTCAACCCCAGAACCAAGAGCGCGACGAAGACCCAATGCCACTCCAGATAGGAGACGATGGCACCGCCGATGGACGGCGCCAGCAAGGGCGCCAGCGCCGTCGTCAACATCACCAGACTCATCACCCGCGCATAGTGATCACGCTCGAAGAGATCCCGTACCAGGGCCGGCACCGTCACCGCCACCGCAGCGCCACCCAACCCCTGCACGGCGCGCCCCAGCAGCAGGGTCTCCATCCGCTCGGCCAAGACACACATGAGCGCACCCAGACAGAAGAGCGCCAACCCACCGCCGATGGTCGCACGCCGTCCGAGCACGTCCGAGGCCGGGCCCAGAACCAATTGGGCCAGAGCAAAGACCCCCAGATACGCGGTCACGCTCAGCTGAGCCAGCTCGATCGTCGAGTCCAGATCCTGCGCGATCGCAGGCAGGCTCGGCAGATACATGTCGATGGCAAAAGGCGTCAGGCCCGAGAGCAGACCAAGCGTGAGGAGCGTCGAGAGGCGAATCTGCATGGGCCCTCCGGGCCGCGCCGGGCCCGCAGGCCGCAGAGAAGAGGAAAAGTGGAGAGAAGAGACGAAGAGTAACGAGCAGGGCGGGCCTGTGCCAGCCCGTGGCGCCGGGCCCGTCGCAGTTTGAAGCGCCGAGGGAGCTGTATTCGCCAAGACGTGCCGCCAAGCCCACACACATGCTAAAGGCTGGGGAAGGCTCGCGCCTCACCTCCCTCCGAACCGTACGTGCGGTTCTCCCGCATACGGCTCGCGTCATGCGCCGCCACCGGCCCTTCGACTTCGAGCCCGCCAACCCGCTGCCCGGCCTGGGTGGGAAAGCCATCCCTGTCGCGAGGCCGACGATCAAGCCAGGCACCTCGAGGAGGTCGTCGGGAATCTCATCACACTCGGCTTCTCCCCCGAGGAGATCGTCATCCTGTCGCTGCACGGTGTGGAGCAGTCGCCGCTCTGGACACATAACCGCATCGGCCGCCATGCTGTCCGCCGCTTCACCGGCACCTACCGGCCCGACGGCGTGCAGATCTGGACAGACGGCGACATCACACTCGACAGGCTTTACCGCTTCAAGGGCCAGGACGCCCCGCGGTCATCCTGACCGATGTCGAGGGTGTGCCTGGTCCTATCAGACCTTGGCCCGAGAGATCGGCGCCGAGCGCTATCGCAGACATCGATCGCTCGGCCTATCCTGCGGCGTCCTGTTATCGGAATCCGCTACGGGCATGATCCCGGCGTCGGCTCACCGCAGTTGATGCACTGCGCCCGCGCGCACGCGCTCGCATCGTCCGCGTCCTTCCCGTAAACGTAAAGAGTGCGACAACCCAGGGGGCCAACCACGGCGAAGGTGTATTCCTCCACGGACTCCTCGATGACGGCGCCTCCGAATACGCTCCGCGCGCATTGCACCGCTTCGGCGAAGCTATTGGCCGGATAGGCGCCTCCGACCGTGGCGCAGCCCGTATCCTGACGGACCCAAACATAAAAGGTCGTCGTATCGATCCGATACGGCTGACCGCCGCATGTCTTCGGCGGGTCGGGAGGCGGCGGTGGTGGCGGTGGCGGTCGACCATCGCCGGGCGCTTGGCCCGGTTTGTACTGGCAGACGCGCCGACCATTGAAGTGCGCGCACTGTAGATTGGAGTACCCGCCGCACTCCTTGGTGACGCCGCCGCCGAGCAGAGGCTGGCTCGGGCAGCAGGGTTGCCCGGGTGCACCGCAGAGACGGCAGAGGTTCCCGGTGTCACAGAACATCCCGTCGTAGCCGCAGAACCGGCCTTCCAGACAGGGTTGATTCAGACCACCGCCGGGGAGACAGTTGGGTCCGAATGGATCGGGCGATCCACCATCGCACTGACGCCCGACGGCACACTTCGGTCCGCCGACGTACCCGCAGGCGACGCAGAGTCCGTCGCGTTCAATCGTCCGCACACCCGCGGAAACCCGACATTCCCCGCCCGGACAGGCCGGCTCACCCTGTTCGCCGCAGTGCACACAGGTTCCGCCGGTCATGCTCGAATCGCCGAACGCGCAGATGAGGTCCGATACCTTGCAGGAGGCTACGGCAATCTCGGCGTCGGGAGGACAACAGGCGACGCCGACGCTCTTGCCGCACTGCTCGCTGCACCGTCGCGATTCCCGCTGACACGACCCGGCGGCGCACATCGGCTTGCGCGGAACACACTGGTCGTCGACGCAGAAAAGCCCCGTCGGCGACCGGTCACCCTGGGGGGCATAGGTGTCGGGACCGTCGCAGCACACCTGTCCACCACCACCGCAGGGGCTTACGCAGATGTTGGTGGCAATGTCGCATCCGGCACCAACGTCGCAGTACCGCGGATCCAGCCCTGGGATCGTGCTCGGGCGCTGGCAGCACCGCTGTCCCGGGGATCCGCAATACCCGAACAACTCGCTGATCCGTGGTCCCGCGCCAAGCCAGCGCTCGGACATTGTTCGGCTCTCCGGGACTCCTGGCCAGACCCAGGCGAGTGCCGGAGCGCAGGCCATCAGCCAAGCCATCGCAACGCACATGACGCGAATTGCCTTACCCATTTCGAGCGCCCTCGGCGGCGGAACCGAGCTTAAATCCTAGCAGTCAGGTTTGACGTTCGCCACGTCGGCGCACATAGCGACACGAGCGACGCGACATTCCGGCACTGGGTATGGCCGCTGCGTCCGCGCTCACCCGCGCCGGGCGCCGCGTCGCGGGCATTGGCGCCGAGTACGGGCTGCTGCTGCCCTACAGCCGAACCCACGAGCGCAAGGCCGACCGCATCGGCCGCGATCTGATGGCGCAGGCCGGTTTCGATCCCCGTGCCGGCGTCGCGCTCTGGAGGAACATGGCCGCAACCGGCGGGGGCCAGTCGCCGGCCTTCCTCTCTACCCACCCCTCCCACGACAATCGCATGCAGGAGCTGGCCGAGGGCATGGAGCAGGCCATCGAGATCTACCGACAAGCCCGTGCCGCGGGGCGTGCGCCGGGTGCAAGCCGCCGTGAAGCGGTCGTCGTCACGGCATCCACCTCAAGAATCGACGAAAGCAGATCTCATTCGGCAACAAAACGGTTACGGCCACCCGGACTTGGCTATTCGTTGACGCCGTCCCTCGCGCACTCGCGTGGTCCGGGCCCGCCGAGGGCCGGATGCGGAGCGCGTCGCTTTTCAGCCGTCCTCGCCAATCCCAACTCGGGTCGATACGCCACCCATGAAACAGCCCGGCTTTGTCTTTTTGTGCCTGCTGATCGTCTGCGCTGACAGGCGCATCGGTTCAGGGCTGAAGCACCACCATTCGCGCTGGGGTTCAAGACTGTTCGCGGAGTGTGAGCCGGCCGTGGGCAAGGGGCGATCCCCGGCGCGAAAGAGGACAACATCGGGCGCCTGCGGCCACCAGAGACCGGACGCGCCCCGGTTATTCCGGCCCCGGTGGATGCCGGCCGCCCGGTGTAAGCTCGCGTCGCTGTTCAATCGAACCAGGATCTCCCGATGCCACTGCTCCTTGCGTTGCTCGCGGCGCTCTTCATCGCCGCACCTGGCCATGCCGAAGACGTCAAGCTCGCCGCACTGTTCGCCGCGGCCGGCGTCGAGGGCACCCTCGTCATCGCCGACCTCGCCGGCGACTCGGTGCAGGTGCACAACGCCCCGCGTGCCGCGCAACGGTTCCCGGCGGCCTCGACCTTCAAGATCTTCAACACCCTCGTCGCGCTGGAGGAGGGTGTCGTCGCCGGACCCGATGCCCTGATCCCGTGGGACGGGCGTCTGCACGACATGCCCGACTGGAATCGCGATCACACCCTCGCCAGTGCCTTTGCGACCTCGTGCGTCTGGTGCTATCAGACCTTGGCCCGCGAGATCGGCGCCGAGCGCTACCGCAATCATCTCGAGCGCGCGGGCTACGGGGAGCTGGCAGAGCCGTTCGACCCCGTGGCCTTCTGGCTCGACGGCACCCTCACCATCAGTGCCCTGGAGCAGATCGCGTTCCTGCGTCGCGTGATTCTGCGCACCCTGCCGTATCGTGACACCAGCTACGAGGGTGTGCGCCGGGTCATGCTCGCCGAGGCGAGCGCGCAGCACCGCCTGTTCGCGAAGACCGGTTGGGCCGCGCGTGCGACACCGCAGATCGGCTGGTATGTCGGATATGCCGAGATCGAGACGCCCGAGGCGACCTGGATATTCGCCTTGAACATGGACACCCGCGGCGGCGCCGATCTGCCTTTGCGTCGAGGCCTCGTGCGCGCCGGGTTGCAGGCGAAGGGGATCATTCCCTCGTCCGAGACCGCGTCCGCCGTCGAACGCGTCGACCGATGACCTGCTCGGGTTGCGGGGTGGTGCGTGACCGAGAGCGGAACGACCCGGCGACGACCGGCGCCGTTTGCGCGATGATGGAGGCTCCTGCCCCGAGCCCTGCGCCGGAATCGCCGATGACTGCCGACTATCTTGCCACCGGCTTCCCCCAGGTCGATGCGAGCACGCGCACGGCGGACTATACCCGGTGCCTGGACCTCCTCGATTCGCTGCCTTACTTCAAAACCTACAAGGCACGCAGCGATGTCCTGCTGGATCTGCACGCCGGTCCGACGGTCCTGGAGGTTGGCTGCGGACTCGGCCACGATGCCCGACGCCTTGCCGACCTGGTCGCACCGCATGGCCGCGTCATCGGCATCGACAGCAGCCGGCGCATGCTGGAGGAGGCGCGGGCGCGCACCGCCCCGGCGACCGGGCTGGCGTTCGTGCAGGCCGATGCCCGCGCCCTACCCTGCGCATCGGCCAGCGTGGATCGCTGTCGGATCGATCGCTGCTTACAACACATCCGCCAACCGGAACGGGTGATCCGCGAGTTGGCGCGCGTCCTACGCCCCGGCGGGCGACTGCTCGCCTACGACAACGACTGGGGGACCTTTACCCTGAGCAGCAGCCTGCGCGAGGCGACAGACATCATCCAAGCGCGCTGGGCCAACGCCTTCACCAACCCCTGGATCGGTCGGGACCTGCCGCGCGACCTGCTCGATGCCGGCTTTCACGCTGTGCTCGTCGAGCCGAGCGTCTCGCTGATCAGGGATTTCGCCCTGGCCGACCGTGTCTACAACCTGTCGGAAACCCTCGCGCGTGCGGTTCGGGACGGGGCCGTGACGCCGGCGACGGCCGACGCGTGGCGCGCCGAGCAGGCGTTGCCGAGCCGCACCGGCGGCTTCCTGTGCAGCCTGACCGCCTATACCGTCGTCGGGACCAAGTGAGCGATGCGGCTCGGGTCGGACCGCGCGACGCACCTCCTCGCTTGATGGCCCCCGGACGACATCGGAAGCGGCAACCACGCGGTGCGTCGACCGGGGGCGCGGCCGTTGACCTGTGCCCCCCCGTA
>NZ_LN848257.1:1597344-1599016 GCF_001499735.1 Thiocapsa sp. KS1
CTGCGGTTGATCGCGGAACCTTCCTCAGAGCCCCATGATCGCGCGCAGCTCCACGCTGCCGAGCACTTGGCAGTAGATCATGTTGATGATCTCCAGCTCCCGCCGGTGCAGCTCGTCCGTGCCGGCGGCACAGGCGTCCTCGACCACGATCACGTTGAAGCTCTCGTCGGCGAGGCTGCGCACCGTGGAGGAGACGCATTGATCGGTGAAGATCCCGGTCAACACCACGTTGCGCACGCCCAGATTGGCGAGGATCAGGCGCAGGTTGGTCCCGGTCAGGGCGCTGTCGGTGGTCTTGGTCACGACGATCTCGCCGGGGAGCGGCGCCAGCTCCGGGACCAGTTGGCTCGCCGCGCTGTCCTTGGGCAGCAGCAGCGCGTTCCAGCCCGGCTTCTTCTGGCTGAGCGAGCGATCCCGCCCGTCTTCGAGCAGGCAGGCGATCCGCGCGTGGATCACGTCCATCCCCTTCGCGCGAAAGGCGTCCTGCAACCCGCGCGTGGTCGGGATCACGATCTCGCGCATGCGCCGGTGGAAGGGGAACCAGCGCGCCGCCTCCTGCGGATCGGCCGGGATCTCCAGGTAGAGGTTCTGCACGTCGATGCACAGCAGCACCGTCTCGGCCGGGTCCAGCACCAGGTCCTCGGGCTCGGGTGCCTGCGCGTAGTAGAAGGAGCGGTAGGCGGTCTTCCAGCGCATCGGGGTTCTCCTGATGATGGTATAGGCGGGTGGAGCGCGCGGACGAGCCCGACATCGGCGGGCCGCCGGTGCCGATGATCCGCGCGAGCGTCGCCCCCGTCGAGCCCGTCGACGCAGGCGATGATCGGAACAGGGCATTGCGTCGAGAGCGCAACGACACCACACGAGGAGCAGCGAGCACATGTGGAATGAACGCTACGCCCAGGACGACTATGCCTACGGCACCGCGCCGAACGACTTCCTGGTCGAGCAGGCCGATCGCCTTCCGCAAGGGCCGGTCCTGTGCCTGGCCGAAGGCGAGGGGCGGAACGCGGTCTGGTTGGCCGAACGAGGCCATGCGGTGACCGCGATGGACGCCTCGGTCGTCGGCCTGGAGAAGGCGCATCGACTGGCCGCCGAGCGCGGGGTGCGGATCGAGACCCGCTGCAGCGATCTCGCGCACTTCGAGACCGCGCCGAACGCCTGGTCGGGAATCGTCTCGATCTTCGCCCATGTGCCGCCGGACCTGCGCCGGGCGGTGCACGGGCGCGTCGTGGCGGGCCTGCGCCCGGGCGGCGTCCTGATCCTCGAAGCCTACACCCCCGAGCAGCTGCGCTTAGGCACCGGCGGCCCTCCCGCGGCCGAGCTGACCATGGACCTCGCCACCCTGGAAGGCGAGCTTGCCCGGCTGGTGTTCGAGGTCGCGGGCGAGCGGGAGCGCGAGGTGTTCGAAGGGCGCTACCCTCGGGGACGCGGTCATGTCGTCCAGATCGTCGGGCGCAAGCCGCTGGACGACCGATCGCGGCGGCAGGGAGTCCGGCCGCGGTCACCCGAGGGGGCCGCTTGGCCGACCGCAACGTATGCTCGGTCGGTCCCAGCACCGGCGTTCAAGGGCCTCCCGCAGCACGGGTCTGCGCCCGCGCACGAGCTCCTCGGCGCACCGCTTCGGCAGCCTGAAGACCAAGTCGCTGCGCTTGCAGAAAGCCGCGACGGAGGT
>NZ_LN848257.1:1599116-1605024 GCF_001499735.1 Thiocapsa sp. KS1
CCGGGTGGCATGTCAGGTCCGCCCGGTCGCTGACGGTGTGCGAACCGATGGCCTGCAGCGCCGTCTCGCAGTTGCCGCAGCGGGTGAAGCCGGCGGGCGACTCCAGCGAACAGGTTTCCAGGGGCTCTGCGAGACGATTGTTCGGTTCGGGCATGACGGCGCTCCGGAGGGCGTGGTTGTCGTGCGGCTTCCGGGTCCGATGGTCTCTGCATCCGCCAGCGGACGCAAGACCCGTCGCGTCATCGACTCCGCGGGCGGCGAGTACGACCGGATCCGTGAATCGGCAGACGCTCGTCGCGCAGAAGGTTGACGAAGGAGCTGTTGGCCCCGTCCTCGAGGAGACGGCGCACCAGGTAGGGCAGGAGATCCTCATGGCGCCCGACCGGATCATCGATGCGGCAGCCGACGCCGAGCTCAGTGTCCTCGACGACCCTAGTCCGTAGGCGTTTCGGACGCGTTGCGCATGGCCGTCTTCAAGGCGGCAACGCGTGCGGCGCGGATGTGCTCCGGGATGAGCCGCGGCTCGCGTGCAGCGCGCGCGACGGCACCGACATCGACTGCGGCGACGGCGGCTTGCAACCGACGCAGGGTCTCGCCCTGCGGATAGTCGCGGTCGGCGTAGCCGGTGCGGCCCCGATAATCGGCCTCGCAGGCGGTCAGCATCCGGTGGAAGCGCTCCGGCCGGCGGAAGGCGTCGGCGCCTTCCAGGAGATCGAGGATGGTCGTCGCGCGCAGCTCGTCGACCTTGTGGACGAGGCCGTGATAGCGCGCCGTGATACGGGCGAGCTCGCGAAAGCGGACGGGGACGCGCAGACGCTCGCAGATGGCCTCGAGCAGATCGACGCTGCGTTCCTCGTGCCCCCGATGGCTCGGCAGGATCTCGGTCGGCGTGGTGCCTTTGCCCAGGTCGTGACAGAGTGCGGCAAACCGCACGCCCAGATCCGGGGACAGCCGCGCGGCCATGTCGATCACCAGCATGACATGAACGCCGGTGTCGACCTCCGGATGCCACTTCGCCGGTTGGGGTACGCCCCAGAGGCGATCGACCTCGGGGAGCAGCCGCACCAGTGCGCCGCACTCGCGCAGCACCTCGAAGAACCGCGAGGGTCGATCCTCGCAAAGCGCGCGCGCCAGCTCCTGCCAGACCCGCTCCGGGACCAGGGCATCGACCTCCCCGGCCGCGACCATCTCGCGCATCAGGTCCATGGTCTCGGGCGCGACACGGAAGCCGAGGTCGTCGAAGCGGGCCGCGAAGCGGGCGAGACGCAGGATCCGGACCGGGTCTTCCGCGAAGGCCGGGGAGACATGGCGCAGGACGCGCGCCTGGAGGTCCGCAAGCCCTCCGTAGGGATCGATCAGGACACCGGACGGATCCTCGGCGAGCGCATTGATGGTGAGGTCCCGGCGCTGCAGGTCCTCCTCGAGGGTGATCTCCGGGTCGGCGTGCACGGCAAAGCCGTGATAACCGGGCGCGGTCTTGCGCTCGGTGCGCGCCAAGGCGTACTCGTCCTTGGTCTGTGGATGGAGAAAGACCGGGAAGTCCTTGCCGACCTGCTGAAAACCGCGGGAGAGAAGCTCATCGGGTGTCGCGCCAACCACGACGAAATCACGCTCGCCGACCGCGCGTCCGAGCAAACGGTCGCGCACGGCGCCGCCGACCAGATAGATCCGCAGACCCTCGGTGGCGCTCACGGCGAGGGTCCGACGCGCGAGAACGCATCGGCACCGGACCCAAGGGCCGACCGGGCGCGGGGGAAGTCTGGAGCGGGGGTCGCGATCGGCATGGAGAGCCTCGTCTCTGCGGTCTGTCCGGTCGCGGGATTATACCGGGCAGAGGCTTGCGGGTAGAATTCACGGTCCGTTTCATCACCTGAGACCCGAAGACCATGCGTCTGTTTGGATATCTGATCCTGTTCGCGCTGATCGGCTACGGCATTTGGCCCTATTTCACGGTCTTCCGGCTCGACGAGGCGATCAATCAAGAGGGCACGGCTCAGCTCGCCACCATGGTGGACCTGCCGGCGATCCGTGCCAATTACAAGGCGCGGGTCACCGCGGGCGTGGACGGCATCTTCCCCTCGGGCGATCCGGAAAGCGTCATGAGCTGGATCCGCCAGAACGTCGACCGCCTCGGCGACTCGGCGCTCGAGCAGGCGATCACCCTGCCCTGGGTGCGCGACACCCTTCGCGGTGCCGTCACGAGAGCCACCGGCCAGAGTCCGCCCTACCTGCTCGGCGGGATCGACTTCGCCTTCTTCGAGTCCTACAACCGCTTCCTCATCCGCATCGGGGACTTGGGCCGCTCGCCGACCCATGTGCGGATGACGCTTCAGGGCACGGACTGGAAGATCACCGACATCATCGACTGAGTCGGAACCACCGCCCGCGTGGCCGCGACCCGCGGTGACGCGATCTCTCCTAAGGGGTCTCGCCCCGGCCGGCCGGTTTGACGAGCTTGCCGTGGTCGATCAGCAGGAGCCGGCAGCTCGAACAGCGCCACGCCATGTTGGCGGCCGGCCGAAGTGACAAGCTGATGGTGTTGGGCAGGGCGCTGCCGATGTGCGCGAAGGTTCCGGGTGGTCCCTTGTGGCGCGATGACCAGATCGCACCCTTGCCGAGCATGACCCAGCCGGCCTCCATCGCGGTGCCGCAGTCCGGGCAGGCGTAGCTGCGTCCCGACCAGAGATCGGAGGTTGCGGGAACCTCACACGCCTGGCCTTGCAGATGGCGCACGATCGCCCAGAGGGCCAGCAAGGCCGCGATGGCGGCGCTTGCGCCGATCCAGAGTGCCGAATTTGCCGACATCGCTCGGTCTACCTCAAACCACCCAATTTCATCTGGCGACCACCGCTCGGCAGCGGCGCGCATCGCTCATCAGGTCTTGTTCGTAAGACCGGCCGGCGCTGGTGGACAAGCGCAGCGCAATCCAACAGCGCCGGCGCAGGGATTGGTGGACTTCGCTCTCGCTCGTCCACCCTACCCATCGGATCAGCGCAGTGGCGAGGTTGGAGCGAGGCCGTTGCTTCGATCGGCGTCAACCATCCCGTCCAGATAGCGCCCGATTAGCTCGGCCGTCAAGACCTCCGCGGGGGCGTCCCCGCCGATGGCGAGCTTGCCGGTCAGCGCCAGAACGGTGATCCCGTGCACACCGCCCCAGAGCGACTGGGCCGAGCGGCGTACCTCCGCCGGACTCGCCCGCGGGTTCAAGGCCGCGATGGACTCCGCGACCTGGAGGAAGAACGCCTCGATCTTGCGCACGAGCGGTTCGGGCAGATCACTGCCTGGCGCTCGGGTATGCTCGAAGATCAGGCGCCAGCGGGTCGGGTGCGCGGACGCGAACGCCAGATAGGCCCGCCCCATCGCCAAGAGGGATGCGCGCGGCTCGGAGACCTCGGCAAGCGCCGCGGTGATGTGCTCGCGCAACTCATCGAGGGTCCGTTCGTTGACCTGCAGGATCAGATCCTCGCGGTTCTGAAAGACGAAATAGAGGCTGCCCACCGTATAGCCGATCCGCCCGGCGACCGCACGGGTCGTCAACCGCTCCGGCCCCTCCTCCTCCAGCAAGTCGACGGCCGCACCGAGCGCCATCGCCGTAAGCTCATCTTTGGTGTGCTCGCCGCGTCTGCCCATGATGTTGTCTCCGGATTCGGTTTGCGGTCGCGGCAGGAGCCTGCCATCAGCGACCGGCGGGCCCGTCACAAGACCGGCCGAAGCACGTTCAGCGTGGTTCCCGAGATCGGGGGGTTGAGCTCGATCTTACGGGACGTCGGGCCGGCCAGCGGAAGAAGACGACTGCAAGTCGTCGATCCCGGGGAGGTCGCCCCTTCGCGACGATCGCAGGCGTCGCTTCCGGCCGGTCGTCTGTGCAAGGCCCCAGCGGCCCTTTTCCGGTAATCGCCTAGCCGCTGACGGCAGGCCTGCAGGAATCCGGCGGCTGGCGGCTAACCGAACCCCGAACCCCGAACCCCGAACCCCGAACCCGGAAAAATAATATTTGAACACCGCTCATTTTTCGACTATATAAATAAACGACGTTCAAATAGGCCGGCCGAACCGGCCTTTTCGAAGCGTCTTAATTGAACAGTGTTTATATATCGGAGGCATGTCATGTACCGCACATCCCGCCTGTTGAGCTCCATCGGCCGGACGCTGGCCCTCCTCTTGTTCACGACCTCGGTCAGTCAGGCCGCGGGGCTCTTGACCCCGAGCGACGGCTCCCTGCCCGCCCTCACGATCCGCGATCACCAGGTCGACGTCCTGGTGCAGGACGGTTACGCCGTGACGACCGTCGAGCAGGTTTTCCACAACCCGCATGCCCAAGATCTCGAAGCGACCTACTCCTTCCCGGTGCCCGAGCACGGCACGGTGGCGGAGGTCACGGTCTGGATCGACGGCAAACCCGTCACCGGCGAGGTACTTGCGAAGGAGCGTGCCGAAGAGATCTACCAAAGCGAGCGCGCCGCCGGGCGCGATGCCGGCATCGCGGTGAAGGACGCCTATCGGACCTTCGACATCCGCGTCGCCCCGGTGCGGGCCGGGCAGGATACGCGCGTCCGCTTCGTCTATCTGCAACCGATCGGCATCGATCACGGGATCGGGCGCTATGTGTATCCGCTGGAAGAAGGCGGCGTGGACGAGGCCAAGCTCGCCTTTTGGACGGCGAGCACCGAGGTGCAGGATCGCTTCCGCTTCGATCTGCGCCTGCGCTCGGGCTATCCGGTCGAAGCGGTGCGGATGCCGAACGCAAGCGATGCCCGTATCGACAAGCTCGACACGCAGCGCTGGGATCTGCACCTGAGCAACGCCGTCCTGGATGCCGTCGCCGACCAGGCCGATCCCGGCGAGACGACCGCGTCGATCGAGTCCGGTACGCCCGGTGCCGCCACGCAACCCTATCGCCTGGACAAGGACCTGGTCGTCTACTGGCGCCTGGCGCAGGATCTGCCCGGCAGCCTCGATCTCGTGACCTACAAACCGGATCCCGCCGGTCGCGGCACCTTCCTGCTGACCCTCACCCCGGGCGATGACCTTCAGCCGATCAGCCAAGGCGCGGACTGGGTCTTCGTGCTCGATCTCTCCGGCTCGATGCAGGGCAAATACGGCACCCTGGCCGAAGGGGTCAGACAGGCGCTCGGCAAGCTCCGGCCGGACGACCGCTTTCGCATCGTCACCTTCAACAACGGCGCGCGCGAGCTGACCGGCGGCTATGTCCCGGCGACGGCCGAGAGCGTGCTCGAATGGGCCGACCGGGTCGCCGCCGAGCAGCCCAACGGCGGCACCGACCTCTACTCCGGTCTCCAGCTCGGCCTGGATCGGGTCGACGCCGACCGCACCAGCGGCATCATCCTGGTGACCGACGGTGTCGCAAACGTCGGCGAGACCGAGCAGCGCAACTTCCTGCGACTGATCGAGAAGAAGGATGTGCGGCTCTTCACCTTCATCATGGGCAACAGCGCCAACCGCCCGCTCCTGGAAGCCCTCACGCAGGCGTCCGACGGTTTCGCCCGCTCGGTCTCCAACGCCGACGACATCGTGGGCGAGATCCTCGCCGCCTCCAGCAAGCTGACCCATGCCGCCCTGCACGGCATCCGGCTGGAGATCGACGGGGTGCGGACGACGGATCTCACGCCGACCCGGCCCGGATCGCTTTATCGCGGCCAGCAGCTGATGTTCCTCGGCCACTACTGGGGTGACGGCGAGGCCACGCTGACCCTGAGCGGTCGCCTCTCGGGCGCCGAGACCCAATACCGCGGGCGCTTCGCCTTCCCGGCCCAGTCGAGCGACAACCCGGAGCTGGAGCGCCTCTGGGCCTATGACCGCATCCGCGAGATGGAGCACGAGATCGAGAACTTCGGCCCGGACGCCGACATGGAAGACGCCGTCCGCGACCTGGGCGTCGCCTACGGAC
>NZ_LN848257.1:1605124-1640265 GCF_001499735.1 Thiocapsa sp. KS1
TGCGCGAAGAGGTCTTCGAGCAGCTCGGCATCGAGCGCCTGAACGCGACCCGCAGCGACTTGGAGCGAGCCGCACGCGAGCAACGCACGCAACAGGCCCCGGCGAGCCCGCGGGTCGACCAGGCAGAGCCCATGTTTACGGGCAATCGCGCAACCCATGCAGGAGGAGGATCGGGCGGTGGTGCCGGCGCCCTCTCGCTTTGGGAGGTCGCGCTGATGCTCTTCGGTGTCGCCGCGATCCTCGTGATCCGCCGCCGGCCCGCAAACGCGTAGGCCCGTAGGTCGGATGAGCGCAGCGTAATCCGACATTGCCCCTGCCAACGTCTGGTTACGGCGCGCTTAAACCTCTGAGCAGGTTTGAAAACTCATCCCAAGCGCGCCTAACCCGACCTACGGGGTCTCGGAGCCACCGTCATGACGACCAAGATGCCCTGGACGCTCGCCCTCGCCCTCGCGGCGGTCGGCGTCTATCTGATCCTCGGAGCGGTTCCGGAAGGACTGATCCTCGACCGCTCGATCCCGCTCGCGGCCGAACCCTGGCGTGCCTTCTCGGCCCATCTCGCACACAGCGACCCATCTCATCTCATCCTGGATGTCGCCGGCCTCCTGCTGGTCGGTTGGCTGTACGAGCCGGTGCTGCGAGACCGGATGACCGTGCTTCTGTTGCTCGGCATGCCGAGCATCGTCGGAGCGGTCATGCTGCTGGAGCCCCGCGTCGCCGCCTATTGCGGTCTCTCGGGCATCGTCAATCTGATCGTCGGAGCCGGATTGGCCGCGACATGGCGAGCCGAGCCGCGGGACCCGCTCCCCATCCTCTTCGCCCTCGCCGTCGCGGCCAAGATCCTGCTGGAGTGCCTCACCGGTCAGGCCGTCTTCAGCAACACCGTCTGGGCGGCGCTGCACAGTGCCCACGCGGCCGGTTTTCTGATCGGGATCGTGTTGGAGACGGCAAGACCGGCTAAGATTGCCGGCATCGTCAATCCACAAGAGGACACCTCGATGACCTCGAGCAGCGGTCCGCGTCACGCCAAGACCGGCAAACCCATCGACAGCGCCAAGCTCGATCGCGTGGTCGCGGACGCCCGCAAGGCCAGCGACGAGCGCGCCGCCGGCTACCGCGAGCAGGCACTGAAGCTCTACGACTGGGTCTGCGGCCGGTGTGCACGCACCTTCACCCGCGAGAACCTGCGCGAGCTGACCGTCCATCACAAGGACATGAACCACGACAACAACCCGCCCGACGGCAGCAACTGGGAGCTGCTCTGCGTCTACTGCCACGACAACGAGCACCAGAAGTACGAGGAGCACTTGGCCGCTTTGGCCGGCGGCCGGGTCGCCAAGCCGGGCATGGCGGGAAAACAGACGACACACAACCCCTTCGAAGGGCTGGCCGATCTCCTGAAGAAAGACGCCTGACGGAACGCACCCGGACGATCCCGGTGCCGACCCGTCGCGACATCCTGCTGAGCCTCGGATCGCTCGCCTTCACGCAAGCCATGCCGGGCTGCGCAGCGCGGTCACCCTTATCGATCGGCAGTCATGTCCGGCCGGGCTACCCGGCCGACCGCAGCCTTTCGGATGGCGATACGGCTCGGCGTGACCGGGCAACAGGTCCTGGACGCCTTCAGGGGGCTCACGCTGCCGGATATCGACGCCAATCGGACGCTGCCCGGAACCACCGGGAGCGTCCGACTCGCCGACGAGCGGTTGAACCGCTTCATGTCCGAACGGGGTTTGCTCGAACGACCCGATTCGCTGGATCGTCCGGTCAGCGCGGAGTATCTGCCGCGAAGGGTGTCGGTACCTTGATATGCAGAATAAGGGATTCGGCCTGTTGCTCTGGCTTGTGCTGACGGCCTGCGTCACCGGCACAAACGCCTTGGCGGCGGAGAAGACACTCGCATTCGGGATCGCCGCGTACCGACCCGAAGCGGTCATGCTCCCGCAATGGCGCCCGCTCGCGGACTATCTTGAACGCACGCTGCCCGGCTACCGGATCAGTCTGAGGATCCTCGAGCCCGAGGCGCTCGAGCAGGCGGCCAAGCGCGGCGAGCTGGATCTGGTCTTGACCAATCCGGCGCACTACATCGCCATCCGCTCGAGCAATCTCCTCAGCGGCGCAATCGCCACCCTGGTACGGCGCGAGGGCGATCTCGCACTGGCCGTGTTGGGCGGGGTGATCTTTACGGCGGAGGACCGCGACGACATCGACAGCCTGGAGGACCTGGCCGGCAAGCAGATCGCGCTGAGCGGCCGTTACAACCTCGGCGGCTATGCCGCACCCATGACCGAATTGCGAGCCAGGGGAATCGGCCCCGATCGGATCCGCATTTTGGTCTTCGGCGCGCCGCATGATCGCGCAATCGAGGCGGTCCTCTCCGGCGCGGCGGACGCCGGTTTTGTCCGCACCGGCATCATCGAGCAGATGCGGCGCGAAGGTCGACTGACCAAGCCGCTCAAGATTCTTGCTCCCCGGCATCTGCCGGGCTTTCCATTTGCGCTCTCCACGGATCTGTATCCGGAATGGCCGGTCGTCGCCCTGCCCTCCGCCGGCGAGGTCGCCAGTCGCCGCATCGCCGGCGCCCTGCTCGCGCTGGAGCCGGATGACCCGGCGGCCGGAGCAGCCGGCATCATGGGATTCACGATTCCGGCCGATTACACCACGGTGGAGGAGCTTCTGCGGACCAATCGGATGCCGCCGTTCGAGCATCAGCCGCCGATCCGCTGGCACGACATCTGGGTGCAGCATCGCTTTGCGCTGATCGCCACCCCCGCGGCCTTCGTCGCGATTCTCGGCCTCGCGCTTTGGCTGAGCTTGACCAATCGGCATCTGTCCGCAGAACGCAGTCGAGCGCTCACCCTGGGCCAGCGTCTGGAACGCGAGCACGCGCACCTGGAAACGCTCGTGCAGACCATCCCCGATCTGGTCTGGCTGAAGGATCTCGACGGCGTCTATCTTGCTTGCAACCCCAGGTTCGAGGCGTTTTTCGGTGCACCGAGGCAGCAGATCATCGGCAAGACCGACTACGACTTTACTACGCGAGACACGGCGGACCTCTTCCGCGAATTCGATCGCCGGGCCATGTGTGCGGAAGGCCCCTGCACAAACGAGGAGTGGGTGACCTTCGCACGGGACGGCCATCGCGAGCTGCTGGAGACCACCAAGGTCGCCATGCGGGATACCAACGGCGCGCTCATCGGGGTGCTCGGGATCGGACACGACATCACCGAGCGCAAGCGCATCGAGCACGACCTGCGCAGCATCACCGAATATGCCGCCGAAGGGATCTGGACCAGCGGACTCGACCATCGTTATCTCTACGCCAACCCGGCCGCGCTGGCGATGACCGGACACACCCTCGAAGAGCTGCAAGGGATGAGGATCGAGGATCTGGCGGCACCCGAGGAGCATGAGCGCCTCGCCGAGCACTTCGCGCACATGCGCACCGTGGGTGCTGTCGATCACCGGCTCTGGAAGCTGAAACGCAAGGACGGCAGCCTTCTGGAGGTCGAACTGACCGCTCAGCGACTCCCCGATGACCGCCTGCTGGCAGTCGGGCGGGACCTGACCCATCTGAGGAACCACGAAGAGGCCCTCTTCCGCGCCATCTACTACGACGCCCTGACCGGACTGCCGAACCGCACGCTGATGCTCGAACGTCTGGAGCAGTCGCGCTTGCGCGCATGCCGCGATCAGAGCCATCTCGCTTTGGGTTTCTTGGATCTGGATCGCTTCGGCGTCGTCAACGAGACCTATGGACACGCCCGCGGCGATCGGATCCTGGCCGAGATCGCATTGCGTCTGCGGGCGACGCTGCGTCCGGGCGATACCCTGGCGCGCATCGGCGGCGACGAGTTCGCACTCCTGATGGACGCACTCCCGCACCCCGAGGCCGCATCTGCGGTCATCGAGCGCCTGCTGACCGAGCTTGCGACACCGCTCGCCTTCCACGGCGACACGGTCCGCGT
Source organism: Thiocapsa sp. KS1 (assembly GCF_001499735.1). Taxonomy (GTDB): domain Bacteria; phylum Pseudomonadota; class Gammaproteobacteria; order Chromatiales; family Chromatiaceae; genus Thiocapsa. The sequence continues at coordinate 1,609,093 of NZ_LN848257.1, forward strand.
CTCCGCCAGCCTGGGCTTGACGATCTTCCCCGAAGACGACGGCGATTCGGAGACCCTGCTGCGGCATGCCACACAGGCGATGTATCGCGCCAAAGAGCTCGGCCGTAATCGGATCCATCTCTTCGATGTCGCGCAAGACCAAGCCTTGCTCGCCCGCATCGACGATCTGAAACGTTTTCGCGAAGCGATCGAGCACCATGAGCTGGCGCTCCATTACCAACCCAAGGTGGATCTCGACACCGGCGATATCGTCGGTGCCGAGGCCCTGATCCGCTGGCAGCACCCCGAGCGCGGATTGCTTCTCCCTGCGGATTTTCTCACGCTCGTGGACGGATCCGAGCTCGAGATCCGCCTCAGCGAGTGGGTCATTACGCACGCACTTGCTCAAATGACGGCTTGGCATGCATCGGGGCTGAGGCTCTCGGTCAGCATCAATCTGCCCGCTGCCCATCTGCTGCTGCCGGGTTTTGCCGACTGGCTCGCCGCCGCGCTGTCTCGGCATCCGGATCTGACCGCGCATTCTCTGGAGCTCGAGATCCTCGAATCCGCCGCCATCGCGGATATGGACATCGCCGTCGAGACGCTCACGGCAATCAAGATCCTGGGTGTCGACGTCTCGCTCGACGACTTCGGGACCGGTTTTTCATCGCTCGCCTATTTCCGCAGGCTCCCGGTCGATACGCTGAAGATCGATCGCAGCTTCGTGAGCGACATGCTGGTCGATCCGAACGCCTTGGGCGTCGTCGAGCATGTCATCAGACTCGCAAAGATCTTCGACCGCAACGTCATCGCCGAGGGGCTTGAAACCATCGACGACTGGATTGCGCTGCGGCTGCTCGGGTGCGACCAGGCGCAGGGCTTCGGCATCGCGCATCCGATGCCGGCCGAAGCCGTTCCCGGATGGCTCGACGCTTGGCGCTCGGCCGAGATCCGGCGCGATATGCCGGCTCGGAACTGTACCGGCAGCGATGCCACTCTCGTCGTCGCCGGCATCATTCACCGCCGCTGGTTTCGCGCCTTGACCGCTGCGGTGGAGACCGGAAACGCCTCGGACGTCGGCATCTTCGATGCCGGGCAGTGCCCGTTCGGCAAATGGTATCGAGGGATCGGTGAACGTCGCTACGCCGGCTTGCCGGATTTCGAGGTGATCGACGATATCCATCGACGCGCGCACCGGATCGCCGAGGAGATCGTCGAACGCCTCGTGTGCGGCGACGCGTGCGCGGCTCGCGCGCAATTGCCGCAGCTGCAGACCACCTGCGATGCGCTGCTGGAGCACATCGATCGTCTGGCTGCGTACACGCAGGAAAGGGCCGCTCGACCTGCGCACCCGCCACCGCCTGCGGAACCGGCAAAAGCCGATTACACTTGATCCGTAGGCTTCAACCCGATCCCGCTCAGCGAGGTATGCGATGGAGACTCGAGATTATCAACGCCTGTTGCTCGCGGTGGATTTCGAGAAGGAGAGCGAGCCGGTCGTCGCACGCGCACAGCGTCTCAAGGCATTGCTGGATGCGCGGCTTGTTCTGTTGCACGTGGTCGAGCACGTCCCGCCGACGATGGAGTACATGCCGGTCGGTTATGCCGGCGACGTGACCGTCCCTGAAAACCTCGATTTGGAAGAGGAGCTGCTGGCAATCGCCCGGCGGGAGCTCGATGTCTTGGGTGAACGCATGGGTGTGCCGATCGCCGATCGATTGGTGCGTGTCGGTCCGACCGGGCGCACGATCGACGAGGTTGCGAGCGAGCTGGCTATCGACCTGGTCGTCATCGGAAGTCGCGGACGGCATGGCTTCTTGGGGCTTTTCGGATCCACGGCGCGCGCCGTGCTGCGCAACTCGACCTGCGACGTGCTGTGCGTGAAGATCGAGGAGGCCGGCTAAACCGCGGCCCGGGTTGTTTGTGATCGCCTCGCGTGAGTCGGACCTCGGGTGAGACCTGCACTGTCGGCGCTGCCGCGGTTTAGTAACGGTTCAGAAAATGGTAGGTTGTGCCGAGCTATGCGAGGCACAACCAACAGCCGGTAAAGGTTGTGCTTCCTATCGTCAGCACAACCTACAGGTATGGCAATTCCCGGAAATCGCCTTAGCCATTCCGGTTCATTCTCCCCCTCTCCCCAACCCCTCTCCCGCGAGGGGAGAGGGGCTAAGATGGATCGCTTGTGATTCAACCGTTGCTCAGGAGTCGGGGAGATCAAGACGAGAGCCTTGAACCTGGATTCACGAGGGCAGCCACCCCTCTCGCGGGTCGGGGTCGGCGAGAGCACGGCCACCGGCGGTTGCTTGGACTGCCACTTCAGATCGGCATCCACGCGGCGGCAAGAGCCAGGAGCCGGTAGGTTGTGCCGAGCCGTGCGAGGCACAACCTGCCGCCGGCGCAAGTTGCGCGTCCTATCGTCAGCGCAACCTACGGGCTCTGTTGGTCAGATGGGCATCCAAAAGGCGGCAAGGGCGATGGGGATGGCGGCCATCGCCCCGGCGATCAGGTCGTCGAGCATGATCCCGAGGCCGCCGGGAACCTTGCGGTCCGCGACCCTCACGGGCCAAGGTTTCCAGATATCGAAGAGCCGGAAGAGGACAAAGCCGGCGAGGATCCAGGCCCATCCGGCGGGTGCGGCAACCATGGTCAGGAGAAAGCCGATCCACTCGTCCCAGACGATCGCGGAGGGATCTTTCGTGTCCAGATCGCGTGCGGTGCGGTCGCAGGCCCAGATCCCGATGAAGGTGAAAAGAACCAGCAGGCCGACATAGAAGGGCCAGGCCAATGGACTGAGCAGCAGATAGAGCGGGATCGCCGCGAGCGTGCCGACTGTTCCGGGCGCGCGCGGGGCCAACCCGGAGCCGAAGCCGAAGGCGATCCAATGATGGAGTCGTCGCGGATTGAAGCCGGACTTGAAGCCGCTCTTGGCCATGCCGTCAGGTGTTGTTCGAGAAGTGGTCATAACCGGTACTCGAAAGGCGCATCGGTACGCCGCCCGGCCCCTTCAGGATCAACCCAGGCTCCGCACGAATGCGCCCGACGGCGGTCAGGGCGCAGCCAAGCCCCGCAGCCATCGATACGATCAGCGCGGCATGCTCGGACGGCGCGCAAAAACAGAGCTCGTAGTCGTCGCCGCTCGACAACGGCAGCGACCAATCACCCTCGGATGCGATCCGGCTTGCCACGGCGTGAGACAGGGGCAAGGCCGCGAGGTCGATTTCGGCCCCGACACCGGATGCCGCGAGGATGTGGCCGAGGTCCCCGGCCAGACCATCCGAGAGATCGATCATGGCCGTGGCGATCCCGCGCAAGGCGGTTCCGAGTGCGACGCGCGGGACGGGGCGTTCCAGCCGCGCACGCAATGCCGGATCGACCGGACCGCCCTCGCGCAAGAGCCGGAGCACGAGCCCGGCATCGCCCAGCGTCCCGCTGACCCAAACGATGTCGCCGGGGCGGGCGCCGTCGCGACGCACCGCCGCTGCGTGGCGCACCAGACCATGGACCTGCACGGTCACGCTCAAGGGGCCGCGCGTGGTATCCCCGCCCACCAAGCGCACCCCGTAGGTTCGGGCCAAGTCGCCGAAGCCGCGCGCGAATGCGGCGAGCCAGTCGTCGTCGCGCTCGGGCAGGGTCAAGGCCAGCGTCGCCCATGCGGGTGCTGCGCCCATCGCGGCCAGATCGCTGAGCCCGACGGCCAGCGACTTGTGTCCGACGGCCTCGGCATCGCAGTCATGAAAGAAGTGGATACCGGCGACCAGGGTGTCGATGCTGACCGCCAGGCTCAGGCCGGCGGGGACTTCGAGCAGGGCGCAGTCGTCGCCAACGCCGAGCAGAACGTCGGCACGGAACGCACCGAGATCGGCGAAGAAGCGACCGATCAGGTCGAATTCGGATCGCGATCCTTCATCCATCCTGCGGTGCCACGCGCGCCTAGACCGGCCGACCCGACGCCGCCGCATGGGTGCGTGCGACCTTGTCGAGCACGCCGTTGACGTACTTATGCCCCTCGTGGGCGCCGAGCAGCTTGGTCAGCTCGACCGCCTCGTTGATGGCGACGCGATCCGGAATGGAGTCGGAGAAGAGGATCTCGAAGGCGCCCAGACGCAGGATCGCAAGCTCCACCGGATCGACCTGACTGATGGGTCGGTCGAGGACACGGTCGAGCTGCGCATCGATCTCCGCGACATGGATCGGAACACCTGTCAGCAATTGATCCAACAGCTCCATGTTGAAGTTGAACCGCTCCTTGGCATCGGGCGGAGCCTCATCGTCCTCGGCCCCGTTCAGCGAGCCTGCGACGGCATCGAGCCATTCGGGGTCATCGAGGAGATGGCGCTTGATCTCCATCGGGTCTTCGCCTGTCAGGCGCCATTGGTAAAGCGCCAAGGCGGCATAGCGGCGTGACTGACTGCGCGGGCTGATCGTCATCAATCGAGCTGCCGCAAGAGGTCGACCATCTCGATGGCGGACATGGCCGCCTCTGCGCCCTTGTTGCCGGCCTTGGTGCCTGCGCGCTCGATCGCCTGCTCGATGGTGTCGACGGTCAGCACGCCGAAGGCGACCGGGATGGCGTACTTGAGGCTGACCTGGGCCATGCCTTTGACGCACTCACCGGCGACGTACTCGAAGTGCGGCGTGCCGCCGCGGATCACGGCACCCAGCGCCAGGATGGCGTCGAAACTGCCCTTGGCGGCGATGCGCTCGATCGTCACCGGCATCTCGAAGGCGCCGGGCACACGCACGATCGTCAGCGCGTCATCCGTTGCACCGTGGCGCTTGAGCGTGTCGATGGCGCCTTTCTCCAGCGCCTCGACCACGAAACTGTTCCAGCGCGACACCACCAGGCAGAAGCGCGCATTGTCGGCGCGCATGGCGCCCTCGATCGTCTTGATACTCATCGGTTGGCTCGTCTCGATTCGAAACGCAAAGGCGCAAAGGGCGCGAAGGGTTTCAAACCGAAGTCTGGGAAGCTGTTCTTACCAACGAGGTGTCGGCGAATCGTGCATCGCCACCTCGTCATCCTTTGCGTCCTCTGCGCCTTTGCGTTCGCCCTCTCCGTCTCGGCATCCGCCGAGGCTCAGCTCGCTGGACCGCTCGCCGGCTTCCCGCCGGTGTACTCCACGACCTCCAGATCGAAGCCCGAGATGGCGTGCATCGCCTTGGGCGCACTCATGACCCGCATCTTGCGCACGCCGATATCCGAGAGGATCTGGGCGCCGATCCCGTAGGTCCGCAGGGCATTGCGATCCTGGCGGCGGGCGGGCACCACGTCGTCCTCATCGTGGAGCTGGAAGTCCTTCAGACGCGCCAGCAGGTCGGCGGCGCTGTCGCGGTTGCGCAGCACCACGATCACGCCCTCGCCTTCGGCCGCGACCTGTCTCATTACGTCCTGCAGCGGCCAACCGCAGGCGTTGTGACGCGTGCCGAAGAGGTCGCACAGGGTGTTCTGTAAGTGCACCCGGACCAGGGTCGGGCGCTCCGGGCTGATCTCGCCGAGGGTCAAGGCCAGATGGATCTCGTTGTCGATACTATCCCTGTAGGCCACCAGGCGGAAGGTCCCGTAGTCGGTACGCAGCTCGCACTCGCACTCGCGCAGGACCGCCTTCTCGTGCCGAACCCGATAGTGGATGAGATCCGCGATGGTGCCGATCTTCAACCCGTGGGTCTCGGCGAAAACTTCGAGATCCGGCCGGCGCGCCATCGAGCCATCCTCGTTCAGGATCTCGACAATCACGGCGGCGGGGCTATAACCGGCGAGACGCGCCAGATCGCATCCGGCCTCGGTATGACCGGCCCGCACCAAGACCCCGCCCGGTTGGGCCATGAGCGGAAAGATGTGTCCGGGCTGGACCAGATCCTTCGGCTGCGCATCCGGCGCGACCGCGGCCTGGATGGTCGTGGCCCGATCGGCCGCCGAGATGCCGGTCGTCACGCCGCGAGCGGCCTCGATGGAGACGGTAAATGCTGTCGAATGGGCGGCCTGATTGTCGCTGACCATCATGGGCAGGCGCAGTCGCTCGCAGTGCTCCTTGCTGAGCGTCAGGCAGATAAGACCACGCCCGTATTTGGCCATGAAGTTCACGGCCTCCGGGGTCACGCGATCGGCCGCCATGAGCAGATCGCCCTCGTTCTCGCGATCCTCGTCGTCCATGATCACGACCATCCGCCCCGCACGGAGCTCTTCGATGATCTCTTCGGTACTGTGAAGGCCTGAATTACCCATGACTGAAATGTCGTCCGAGCGAAAAGCGGTTTAGTTTAGCAAAGTAGGATCCGAGAAGCGGTCGACGAATCCCTCTCGGTTCGGAGGATGGGTTTCGCTGCGCTCTACCCATCCTACGGCTGGCGATGATCAATCGCTGGATCTCGCAAATCCATGCTGGGCGAGAAACCCCATGGTCAGCCCCGGCTTCGCCGGGTCGCTCTCGGCCGCGGCATCGCCCAACAACAGCCGTTCCAGATAGCGGGCAATCAGGTCGACCTCCAGATTGACCCGGGTGCCGCTGCGGTAGCCGCCGATGATCGTCTCGGTCAGCGTATGGGGCACGATGTTCAACTCGAAGATTGCGCCGTCCACCTGGTTGACCGTCAAGCTGGTGCCGTCGACACAGATGGAGCCCTTCGGCGCAATGTAGCGTGCCAGCTCGGCCGGGGCCTGGATGCGCAGCCGCCAAGACCGCGCATCCTCGCGCTGCTCGATGATCTGCCCGACGCCGTCGACATGACCGCTGACCAGGTGCCCGCCGAGCGGGGTCGCCAAGGTGAGGGCCGGCTCCAGATTGACCGGGCTGCCGGGCGTCAGCGTCCCGAGCGTGGTGAGCGAGAGGGTTTCGCGCGAGACATCCGCGGCGAAGCCGCGCCCGGTCAGCTCGACCGCCGTCAAACAAACCCCGTTGACGGCGATGCTGTCGCCGAGCGCCGCGCGCGCAAGATCGAGCTTCCCGGCATCGATCGAGAGACGCACGTCGCCGCCGCGCGGCTCCAGCCGCTCGATCCGGCCGATGGATTGGATGATTCCGGTGAACATGGTTTCAATGGCCCAAGTGTAGGTCGAGTTAGCGCAGCGTAACCCGACCGACCCCATTGCAGCGATCCGCCTGCGTTGCTGTCGGATTACGGCGCGCATCGACGTCGATCGCGACATCGAACGTCGTACCGGCGCGCCTAATCCGACCTACGACCTGCGAGCACTGCCGGTCGGGTCCGGGCGTGCCGTGATGCGCAGATCTCGGCCGACAGCGCGCACGTCGGCGATCGCAAGCGGAATGCGATCGCGCATCCGATCCAGGCCGGGTAGTCTGAATAGACCGCGCCCCGCATCGCCCATGAGGTGCGGGGCCAGGTAAAACAGAATCTCGTCGACCAAGCCTTCCGAGACGGCGGCCCCGGCGAGGGTCGGCCCGGTCTCCAGGAGCACCTCGTTGATCTCGCGCCGGGTCAGCTCGCTCATGAGAGCACCGAGGTCGACCTGCGCGGAGGCCCCGGGACAGAGAAACACCTCGGCACCTGCGCCCTTCAAATCGGCCATCCGTGCGGGGTCGTCGACCGCGCCGACGATCAGGGTCGTCCCGGGGAGGGTCAGGATGCGTGCGGTCGGCGGCGTGCGCCAGCGGCTGTCGAGGACGACTCGAAGGGGCTGGCGAATCGCCTCGCCGGGTCGCATCCCGGGCAGATCGTCGGTACCGAGCCGAACATTCAGGCTCGGATCATCCGCCAGCAGCGTCCCGATCCCGGTCAGGATCGCCGAGCTTCCGGCGCGCAGGCGCTGCACGTCGCGGCGCGCCGCCTCGCTCGTGATCCAGTGACTCTCGCCGCTCGCCATCGCGGTACGCCCATCCAGGCTCGCCGCGAGCTTGCACCGGACGAATGGACGACCCTGTTCCATCCGCTTGATGAAGCCCGGGTTGAGTGCGCGCGCATCGGACTCCAACAACCCGGTTTCGACCTGCACGCCGGCCTCCGACAGGATCCTAAGCCCTCGCCCGGCGACCAGCGGATTCGGGTCCACCATGGCGCAGACCACCCGAGCGACCCCGGCCTCCAGCAGACCGTCGGTGCAGGGCGGCGTGCGACCTTGATGACAGCAGGGCTCCAGCGTGACATACGCGGTGGCGCCGCGGGCACGCTCGCCCGCCTCGATCAGGGCGTGGCGCTCCGCATGCGGCTCGCCCGCGCGCCGGTGCCAACCCTCGCCGACGACAACACCGTCACGGACGATCAGGCAGCCGACGCGCGGATTGGGGTCGGTCGTGAAGCGCCCGAGCTCGGCGAGCTGAACGGCACGCGCCATGAAGGCATGGTCGGCACCCGGAGCCGGCCCGCCCCTCGGCGCGTCATCCGACCCGGTCGTCAAGGCTTGGGCTCCAGCTCCTGGAGCAGATCCAACTGCTGACGTTTCACCTCGGGCGTGGGCTGCTGCTCGAGCCGCTCGATCTCCTCGCGGAAGGCGGCGACGTCTTCGAACTTGCGGTAGACGGAGGCGAAGCGCACGTAGGCGACCTGATCGAGCTGACGCAGCTCCTCCATCACCAGCTCGCCGATGCGCAGGGCCGGGACCTCGCTCTCCCCGCTCGACATCAGCTTGCGCTGAATCCGCCACATGGCGCTGTCGATCTCGTCCGTACTGACCGGCCGTTTCTCGAGCGCGCGCATCATCCCGGAGCGCAGCTTGCGCCCGTCGAAGGGCGCGCGGCTGCCGTCGCGTTTCACGACCCGCGGCAGATTCAGCTCGGCCGTCTCGAAGGTCGTGAAGCGCTCGTGACAGACGACGCACTTGCGCCGCCTGCGCACCTGGTCGCCCTCACCGGAAAGACGCGAGTCCACCACCTTGGTGTCCTGGGCGCCGCAGAAGGGGCAGCGCATTCAACGCTCGTAGACGGGAAAGCGTTTGCAGAGCGCCAGCACTTTGCTCTTGACCGCATCGATGGTGGCTTGATCGCCGCGGGCGTCGATCAGATCGCACATCCAGCCGGCGAGATCGCGTGCCTCGTCGGTCCCGAAACCACGCGTGGTGATGGCCGGTGTGCCGACACGGATACCGCTGGTGACGAAGGGCGATTGCGGATCGTTGGGCACCGCGTTCTTGTTGACCGTGATGTTGGCCGCACCCAACCAGGCGTCGACGTCCTTGCCGGTCAGACCCTGCTCGATAAAGCTGACCAGGAAGAGGTGATCGTTCGTGCCGCCCGAGACCACGTCGAAGCCGCGCGAGAGAAAGACCTCCGCCATCGTTTGGGCATTGAGCAGGACCTGTTGCTGGTAGACCTTGAAGCTCGGCTCCAATGCCTCCTTGAAGGCCACCGCCTTGGCGGCGATCACATGCATCAGCGGTCCGCCCTGGGTACCGGGGAAGACCAGCGAATTGAACTTCTTTTCAAGCTCGGGGTTGGCCTTCGCCAGGATCAAACCGCCGCGCGGACCGCGGAGTGTCTTGTGGGTCGTGGTCGTGGTCACGTCGGCGATCTGCACCGGGCTCGGGTAGACGCCTGCGGCGATCAGGCCGGCGACGTGCGCCATGTCGACCATCAGATAGGCACCGACGGCATCGGCGATGGTCCGGAAGCGCGCCCAATCGACGATCCGCGAATAGGCCGAGAAGCCGGCGATGATCATCTTGGGGCGATGATCAAAGGCCAGACGCTCGACCTCGGCGTAATCGATCTCGCCGGTCGCCGGATCCAGTCCGTACTGGACCGCGTTGTAGATCTTGCCCGAGAAGTTCGGCTTGGCACCGTGGGTCAGGTGACCGCCGTGCGCCAGACTCATGCCGAGGACGGTGTCGCCAGGCTCGCATAGGGCCATGAAGACCGCCGCGTTGGCCTGGGATCCGGAATGCGGCTGGACGTTGGCATAGTCGGCGCCGAACAACTTTTTGGCGCGTTCGATGGCGAGGCTCTCGGCCACGTCCACGTACTCGCAGCCGCCGTAGTAGCGCTTGCCCGGATACCCTTCGGCATATTTGTTCGTCAGGACGCTGCCCTGAGCGGCCAAGACACGCGGGCTCGCGTAGTTCTCGGAGGCGATGAGCTCGACGTGCTCCTCCTGACGGCGCTCCTCGTTCTGGATTGCACCCCAGAGCTCAGGATCATAGTCGCTGATCTGCATGCTTTTCTCGAACATCGTTCATTCCCCCGGCGGCGCAAAGCCGCACAGTATATCGATTTTTCGGTCCCGCGTCGCGATCTGGGTCGCGCAGATGGGAAGAGGTGAGGGATGTCGTGAGGATTGGCAATCCCGCGGGGGACGGTTTGAACGGAATCGGTCTCGCTCCGAGCAGAACCCGCCTCCGAGATAGTCGACTTGCAGTCGACCCGCTGGCCGCAACGCCAGCGCAAGAAGTCGACTGCAAGTCGACTATCCCGGGGGTGTCGGCATTGCCGATCGAGACCATGTAGAACCTGTGCCGGTCGAGATGACATGACTATAGGTTGGGGAAGCGACGGCGACAAATCCGACCGGCCTAGGCAGGAATTCCGGCTGACGCTTCGGCTGGACCGAACCATGCCCGGCATGCGAGATTTCGATAGCCTGACCAGGGGAGGATTCTCGATGACGCCCGAAGCCGATTACGACCATGATTTTTATGCATGGATCGCACGCAATGTCGCGCTGCTGCGCGCGGGCCGCGTCTCGGAGGTCGACGCGGAGCACATCGCCGAGGAGCTCGAAAGCATAGGAAAGCGCGACCTGAGGCAATTGCGGAGTCGCTTGCAGGTGCTGACCATGCATCTGCTCAAGTGGCAGTTCCAACCGGATCTGCAAAGCAAAAGCTGGCTCGCGACCATCGATCACCAGCGCGACGAGATCGAGGCGCTTCTACTCGACAGCCCGAGCTTACGTCCGTCATTGGATACGGCGCTGGCGATGATCTATCCCAAAGCTGTCCGGGATGCCGCGCGTGAGTCGGGTCTGCCCGAGACGGCCTTTCCCGGCACCTGTCCTTACGCGCTTGAGCAGATCCTCGCACCCGGCTTTTTGCCCGAGAGCGACCGACGCTGATCCGACGCGGGCGCTTCGCGGTGTAGAATTGCGGCCCGATCAGACCGACATGGCCCTCATGACCATGTCGACAGCACACCGCCGGGGCCGCAGACGATGACCGAAACCATCCACAACGTCGATCACGCCGAGATCAGCAAGTTCGAGGAGCTGGCCTCTCGCTGGTGGGATCCGCACAGCGAGTTCAAGGCGTTGCACGAGATCAATCCGCTGCGCCTGGACTATATCGAGCGCGCTGCTGGCGGGCTGGCCGGCAAGCGTGTTCTGGATGTGGGTTGCGGCGGCGGCATCCTCTCCGAGTCGATGGCGCTGCGCGGTGCGGAGGTGACCGGGATCGATATGGGCGCCATGCCGCTGCGTGTCGCCGAGCTTCACACCCTGGAGAGCGGCGTGGAGGTCAGCTATCGGCTCGTGCCGGTCGAGGTGCTCGCGGCGGAGCAGCCGAACAGCTTCGATCTGGTCACCTGCATGGAGATGCTCGAGCATGTGCCGAGCCCGGCCTCGATCGTCGATGCCTGCGCACGTCTGGTGAGTCCGGGCGGGACGGTGGTCTTCTCGACGCTGAATCGCAATCCCAAGTCCTATCTCTTCGCCATCCTGGGCGCCGAATATGTCATGGGTCTCCTGCCCAAAGGCACGCACGACTACGGGCGCTTTATCCGCCCCTCGGAGCTGCATGGCTGGATCCGACCGACCGATCTGCGCACGACCGATATGACGGGCATGACCTACAATCCGCTGACGCAGACCTATCGACTCGACCCCGACAATCTCGACGTCAACTATCTCGTGACTTGCGTGCGCGACTCGGATTGATGCAGGGATCGTCGGCAGCAACCGAGTGGGCCTTCCCGAATCCCGCAACTCCGCCCGGATCGTCCGCGTACTACAGCCTGCGTTTCGCACCGCCCGAGCTGCGCGACGATCTGGCCGCGCTGCTCGGCTGGCGTCATCTGGTGCGATCGGTCCTCGATGAGGTGTCGGATCGAGGTGTGGCGGCGCGCAAGCTCGGCTGGTGGAACGACGAGCTCGAGCGCCTCTTCGCGGGCGCGGGTCGGCATCCGATCGGGCTGTCGCTCGGTCCGCTGATCGCGCGGGCCGAGCTGCCGCGACAACCCTTCATCGACATCATCGCGGGAACGGAAGCCATCCTGGCCGATCGACGCGCGCAGGACGTCGCAGCCCTCGCGGCCCTGGCCGATCTGGATCTCGGCGCGCTCTTCGAGCTGATCGCCCGCGCCCACGGCGAGACCACATCCGTCGGCTTAGCCGCGGCCCGACGCGCCGGGAGCTATTGCGGAATGGTCGAGCTCGTCCGAGACAGTGGTCGCCTGCTGAGGCAGGACAGATGCGGCTTCCTGCCCGAGGATCGACTCCATCGTCACTGGATCGATCACACCGCTGGGCGGCAGACCGAGATCCGCAAGCACTTAGCCCCGCTGCTCGCCGATCTCTCCGAGGATCTGAATCGCCATCGCGCCGGCCTGAGCCATGACCTTCGCCGTCTGCCCGCCGTCATCCGGATCCGCGTCCGCCTCGCGGATCGCCTCCTCGCCGAGATTGCGGCCGGCGGTTTTCAGGTCGCCGATCAGCGGATCGCCCTGACCCCGATCCGCAAGCTCTGGAACGCCTGGCGCGAGAGTCGGCGCGGGGCACTCGCCTAAACCGCGTCTTCGCCAAGGGTTGTGCATGCGCCGAACGTCGAAACTCAATCGTCAATGCCGCTTCTCCCGATCGCGGCGATAATTCCGAATCATGACAACCGAACACGAGGCATTTCATCCAATGGACCAAGGACAATCCGACGCCGACCGACTAAACGGGCGCATCGTCTTGGTGACCGGCGCCGCCGAGGGGATCGGACGGGCCGTCGCGCTCGCCTGCGCGGCCGCCGGGGCGACCGTCGTCCTGTCGCAATCCAACGAGTCGGACCTGACCGACGTCTACGATGAAATCGAGGCCGACGGCGGACCCGAGCCGGCGATCCTTCCGCTGAACCCGGAGACCGCGACCGAAGACGATTTTCTCGCCGCGGCCAACGTCCTCGGCGATGCCTTCGGTCGTCTCGACGGACTGGCTCACTGCGCCTCCTACGCGCCCTTCCTCAGCCGCATCGACGACTATGACGCGAGCGAATGGGATCGCGTGATCCGCATCAATCTCACCACGCCCTTTCTCCTGACGCAGGTCTGCATGCCCTTGCTGCGGGCCTCCAAAGACGCCTCGGTGATCTTCACCTCGGACCGCGTCGGCCGTCAGGGGCTGGCCTACTGGGGCGCTTACGCCGCGGCCAAGTTCGGCATCGAAGGGCTGATGCAGGTCCTGGCCGCGGAGATGCGCGAAAACGGCAAGATCCGGGTCAACAGCATCGACCCCGGCGTGGTGCGGACCGCCTTGCGGGCCCGCCTGTATCCGGGCGAGAACGCGCTGAACAACCCCTTGCCCGAGACCATCGCCGGCATCTACGTCCGCCTACTCGGTCCGGCCGGACGGGGAACCAACGGCGCGGCGCTTCAGGCGCAAGACCCGGCTTGATCGCCCGAGCCGGAACGCCGCGGATACTGAAGCCATGACCCCCGACCTCGACCAGGCGCTCGACCGGGCGCTCGACCGCCTGCGGACCGCGGGGCTCTATCGGCGCCGTCGCGTACAGGACCGTCCCCAGCAGCCGGAGGCCATCGTGGACGGCCGCCCCATGCTGAGCTTCTGCAGCAACGACTACCTGGGGCTCGCCAATCACCCCGAGGTGCTCGCGGCCTTGCGACAAGGGGCGGAGCGTTGGGGCGTCGGCAGCGGCGCCGCCCATTTGGTCAACGGACACAGCGCCGCCCATCATGCACTGGAAGAGGAGCTGGCCGACTTCACCGGTCGACCCCGCGCGCTCCTCTTCTCGACCGGCTACATGGCGAACCTCGGGATCATCTCGGCGCTGACCGGCCGCGGCGACATGCTCTGGCAGGACCGCCTCAACCACGCCTCGCTGCTCGACGGCGCCCTCCTCTCACGCGCGACGCTGCGCCGCTATCCGCACGCCGATGCCGCCGAGCTCGACCGCCTGATCGGCGACCGAGACACCCGAATGATCGCCAGCGACGGCGTCTTCAGCATGGACGGCGATCTCGCCCCCTTGCCCGCGCTCGCCCTGATCGCACGCCGCTCGGGCGCCTGGCTTTTGGTCGACGATGCCCACGGGCTCGGGGTGCTCGGGCGCGAAGGACGCGGAACGCTCGATCATTTCGGGCTCGCCGCCGAGCAGGTGCCGATCCTGATGGGCACCCTGGGCAAGGCGTTCGGCACCTTCGGCGCCTTCGTGGCCGGCTCGGATGCCCTGATCGAGACCCTGATCCAGCGTGCGCGAAGCTACATCTACACCACCGCGACACCCCCGGCCATCGCCGAGGCGACGCGCACGAGCCTCGCCCTCGCGCGTCGCGAGGACTGGCGACGCGAGCACCTGCAAGCCCTGATCGCCCGATTCCGAACAGGCGCGAACCAGCTCGGCATACCGTTGTCCGAATCGCCGACACCCATCCAGCCGCTGATCGCCGGGAGCAGCCATCAGGCGCTGGCCTGGGCGGCGGAGCTGGAGGCGCGCGGGATCCTCGTCGGCGCCATCCGCCCGCCCACCGTCCCCGAGGGCAGCGCACGTCTGCGGGTCTGTCTGTCGGCCGCCCACACAGAGACCATGGTCGATCGCCTGCTCGACGCCCTCGGAACCCTGCAACCCTTGGTGCCGAACGAATAGACCAGAGGCCGGAATCCGTAGGTCGGATCAGCGCAGCGTAATCCGACGCCTCAACATCTCGTTGCCCCGCCGGCATCGGGCTGCGGCCCCCGTCGGCGCATTGCGTTAAGATCAGACGCCGCACCACGCGGGCCCAATCCAACCCGCGTGTCAACCACCGATAACCCGACACAGAATGCCCGACGCAAAAGACTCAAAAGACACCGACCGCCACCTGGTTCTGCTCCACGGCTGGGGGATGAACAGTGCCGTCTGGGGCGGTCTCGCCGGCGATCTCCCTCCCGGCGTCGCCCCCTGCCCGATCGACCTGCCCGGTCACGGCGATCGCCCCTTCTCGCCGCAGCTAGCCGACCTCTGGGCTTGGGCCGACGCCGGCCTGGAGGCTGCCCCGGAACGCGCGATCTGGCTCGGCTGGTCGCTCGGCGCGCTGGTCGCCCTGGCGGCCGCGGTGCGTGCGCCCAAGCGGGTCGAAGGCTTGATCCTCATGACCGGCACGCCGCGTTTCGTGCGTGCGGCGGACTGGATGCCGGCGATGCTGCCCGAGACACTCGACCAGTTCCATGCCGGCCTGCTCGCCGATCCCGCCGAGACACTCGCACGCTTCCTCGCGCTCCAGGTGCGCGGCAGCGACGACGCGCGCGAGACCCTGCGGGGCCTGCGCCGACGCATCGCCGAGCGGCCCCGGCCGGACGCGGATGCGCTCTCGATCGGCCTGGACATCCTGCGCGACGAAGACATGCGCGGTCGTCTCCCCGATATCCGCTGTCCGACCCTGTGGATCTTCGGCACGCACGATGCCCTGGTACCCCCAGCCGTAGCCGAGCGTGTCGAGATCCTGATGCCGGGCGCGGTCACGGCGATCGTCCAGGGTGCCGCCCACGCGCCGCATCTCTCGCACCCGGATCGAACCGGCGAGATCGTTCGGAACTTCCTGGCCGGGATCGAAGATCCGGGGGCAGATCGGAACAAGGTTCGGCCCACGCCATGAACCCGATCGACCAACCCATCGAGCAGAGAATCGACAAAGGTCGAGCTCGGCGCAACTTCGAGCAGGCCGCCGAGCGCTACGACAGTGTCGCCGTGCTCCAGCGCGAGATCGCCGACCGACTGCTGGAACGCCTCGATTACGTGCGCCTGGAGCCCGAGCGCGTTCTCGATCTCGGGGCCGGCACCGGCTATGCCGTCGAGGCACTACACCGCCGTTATCGCAAAGCGCGGGTCATCGCACTGGATTTCGCACACGGCATGCTGCTGCATGCGCGCCGGCGCGGTCGCTGGCTCAGGCGCCCGCTCTGCATCTGTGCAGATGCCGAATCCCTCCCGCTTGCCGACGGCGCGGTCGACCTTATCGTCTCGAACGCGGCCTTTCAGTGGTGCAACGACCTGGACCGGGCCTTCGCCGAGTGTCTGCGTGTCCTGCGTCCGGGTGGACTCCTGATGTTCACCACCTTCGGGCCCGATACCCTGAAGGAGCTGCGCCAAGCCTGGGCGCGGGTCGACGGCGCCTCGCATGTGAGCCCCTTCCTCGATATGCACGACGTCGGCGACGCTCTGGTGCGTGCCCGCTTCGCCGATCCGGTCATGGACACCGAGCGGATCACGTTGACCTATCCCGCTGTCCGGGAGTTGATGCAGGATCTGAAGATCCTGGGCGCGGGAAACGCCACGTCCGATCGCCCGCGCGGTCTCACCGGGCGTGACCGGCTGGCGGCCTTGGACGCGGCCTACGAGATTCACCGCCGAGAGGGTCGCTTGCCGGCCAGCTACGAGGTCGTCTACGGCCATGCCTGGGTGCCTCAGCAAAAACCCGCGCAGGGCGGCATCGCCGTCCCCATAAGCGCCATCGGACGCCGCAACCGCGCGACCTCGCCCGCGGATCGCGCCGTCGAGACCGGGGGCTGACCCCGTCGAAGGGAGGATCGCATCGCCATGCATGGGCTTTTCGTAACAGGAACGGACACCGGCTGCGGCAAGACCGAGATCAGTCTCGGACTCATGGCCGCCGTGCAGACGACCGGGGCAAAGGTGCTCGGGATGAAGCCGGTCGCCTCCGGTTGCGTGCGTGGTCCCGACGGGTTGCGCAACGACGACGCCGTGCGCCTGCGCGCGCAGGGCAGCTCCGAGGCGCCTTACGGCCTGGTCAATCCCTACGCCTTCGCACCCCCGATCGCGCCGCACATCGCCGCCGGAGAGGCCGGGATCGAGATCAGGCTTCCGACCATCGAGCAGGCGTATCGAGCACTCGCCGGGGAGGCCGATCAGGTCATCGTCGAGGGCGTCGGCGGCTGGCGCGTGCCGCTGGGGCCGAACCTCTTCGTCAGCGACATCCCCGGGGCGCTCGGGCTGCCGGTCATCTTGGTGGTCGGCATGAAGCTCGGCTGCATCAACCACGCCCTGCTGACGGTCGAGAGTATCCAAAACACCGGCGGTGTCCTGCTCGGCTGGGTCGCCAATCAGGTCGACCCGACGATGCTGTCTCGCGACGCCAATCTCGCCACCCTCGCGGCCCTGATCGATGCGCCCTGCCTGGGCGTCCTGCCCTGGCTCGAAGCGCCGACGCCGAGCGAGCTGGCCGGATACCTCCACCCCGAGCTGACCGACCTGCAGCCGCGACATGCCGCCAAGCTCGCCACGATACAGACTCGGACGGAGACTCGATCGGAGACACGGACCGGAAAGCGACGCGCATAGGCCGACGTTGTCGGCTATTCTTGCGCCTCGATGCCTTTCGTCCCGCTCACTCACCTTGGATCCGGAATGATCGCCCTTTCGATGCCGTCACCGCACCCTGCTCGCCCCCGGTCGAAGCCCCTTACCCTGCTCACGCATGGGCTCGTTCTCATGCTCATGCTCATGCTCATGCTCATGCTCGCGGCAGTCCCGATCGCACGAGCCGCGAGTACGGATCCGTTGGCCCAAGTCCAGGCCCTTCCGCAGGCGAGCCTGCTGCTCCAAGAGAACGGCCGCGACCTGATCGCGACCCGCGCCGATACCCCGCGCATCCCGGCCTCGACCATGAAGGTGCTGACCGCATTCGCCGCGCTCGAGACCTGGGGACGCAACCATCGCTTCGAGACCGACTTCTACACCGACGACGCCGGCTGGCTCTGGGTCAAGGGCTATGCCGATCCCTATCTGGTCTCGGAGGAGCTCGACAAGGTCGTGAGCGCGCTTGCAGCCAAGGGCCCGCGCCGGATCACGGGCATCGGTCTCGACGACAGCTTCTTCAGCCCGGATGTCGAGATCGCCGGACGCTCCTCGACCGACAACCCCTACGACGCGCCCGTCACCGCATTGGCCGCCAACTTCAACACCGTCAGCTTGATTCGCACCGGCGACAGCATCAAGAGCGCCGAGCCCCAGACCCCGCTCACCGACTCGGCGCGGCGCTTCGGCATGGCCGGGGCCGCCGGCAAGCAGCGCGTGAATCTGCGCGAGCGCGACAAGGCGCTGCGCTATTTCGGCGAGCTGCTCGCCGCCAAGCTCGAAGGCGCCGGCATCCAGGTCGGGGAGCAGCAACGCATCGGGTCCATGCCGCGCGACGCCGAGCGCATCTACCGGCACGCCAACAGCCGCACCCTCGCCGAGATGGTGTCGCCGATGCTGGACTATTCGAACAACTTCATTGCCAACGCGCTCTTCCTGCGGCTGGCCGATCCGAAAGGCACCGGGCAGGTGAGCATGGCGGCGGCGAAGCGCGCCATGACGGACTTCGCACGCACGCGTTTTGCGTGGCGCGATTTCACGATCGACGACGGCGCCGGACTCTCACGCGCCAATCGGCTCAGCGCCCGCCAGCTCGTGGAGCTGCTCGACGCCTTCGAACCCTATCGGGATCTGATGCCTCAGCAGGACGGGAACCCCTCCGTGCGTGCCAAAACCGGCACCTTGCGCGGCGTCAGCACCTATGTTGGCTATGTCCGCCGCGGCGGGGACTGGGCACCCTTCGCCCTGATGATCAACGAGCCGGTCGACGGTGCCATCAGACAACGCGTCGCCAGCAGCTTGGCGCGCTGACGTTCCGCGCCCACTCCATCGCCTCGACCAACGGGAGCTCGCCGTGGAATGTTCGACAGCAGGGATTCTGCCCCGGCGCCGAGCCGGTCCGCTCGCGGCCATGGCGTACGTCGCACTGCTCTTGACGGGTTGTGCGGTCGCGCCCGATGCCGACCGCGATGCGGGTCTGCCGACCGCGATCGCCGGCGCCCCGGCCCTCGGCGCAGGCTCCGGCTTCCCCTCGCTCGCACCCCTGATGCGACGGGTCACCCCGGCGGTGGTGAATATCTCGGTCAAGTCCGAGGTGCCGATGGAGGACCATCCCTTCCTGCGTGATCCGGAATTCCGCCGCTTCCTCGATCGCTTCGGCCTGCCCGCACCCGAGGATGCGGAGCTTGAGCAACGCCAAAGTGTGGGCTCCGGGATCATCGTCGATGCCGCCCGCGGCTATGTGATGACGAACGACCATCTGCTGCGCAACGCAACCGAGATCCGCGTCACGCTGAAAGACCGGCGCAGCTTCCGCGCGCGGCGACTGGGCTCGGACGCGGCCTCGGACGTGGCCATCCTCGAGATTCCGCCGGTGGACGTGCGCCCGCTCAAGCTCGGGGACTCCGATCGACTGGAGGTCGGCGATTTCGTCATCGCCATCGGCAATCCGTTCGGCTTGGGCCAGACCGTCACCTCGGGCATCGTGAGCGCGGTCGGGCGCAGCGGGATCGGCGGCAACCGTCTCGGCGAGCTGATCCAGACCGACGCCTCCATCAATCCCGGCAACTCGGGCGGCCCCTTGATCAACCTCGCTGGCGAGGTCGTGGGCATCAACACCGCACTCATCGGCCCGAGCGGGGGCAATGTCGGCATCGGGTTCGCGGTACCGAGCAACCGCGCCCGTGCCGCCCTGGACAGCGTGCTGCGCGGGCGATGACCTTGCGGCTTTGCGGTCGGCTGCCTGATCCAGTTTCAGGGCTTCGCTGCGGGACAAGGGCACACGCCATCCGCTGAGACCCGCACGCCTTGGATCACCTTCCACTCTGGACACTCGGCGGCGTGCTCGCGCTGATCGCCGCACGCAACCTCGCGCGGATCCCGCTCGGGATCTGGCAGATCATGGGGCTCGGGGCGCTGCTCGTCCTCCTGACCGGCGCCATTGCGCCGGGCGCCGCCTGGCAGGCGATCGACCGGGAGGTGATCGGCTTTCTCTTCGGGGTCTTCGTGCTGGGCCACGCCTTGGTGGAGAGCGGTTGGCTGAGGGCCATGAGCGCGCGTCTACTCGGCCGCATCAAGGGCGCCGACACCTTGTTGATCGCCGTCCTCTTCGCCGCGGCGATCGGCTCGGCCTTCCTGATGAACGACACGCTGGCCGTGATCGGGACCCCGATCGTGCTCGCCTTGGCGCGCGATCACCGCCTACCGCCGGTTTTGCTGCTGCTTGCGCTCGCCTTCGGGGTCACCATCGGCTCGGTCATGAGCCCGATCGGCAATCCCCAGAATCTGCTGATCGCGCTTCACGGGGGCCTTCAAAATCCCTTCGTCGACTTCTTCCGTGCACTGGGACCGCCGACACTGCTGAATCTGTTGATCGCCTACGCCGTTCTGCGCCTGGCCTTTTGGCGCCACATCCACGGCAAGGCCCTGGTACACCTGCCCGCAAGGATCGAGGATCCGCGACTGGCCCGCCTGGCGAGCCTCTCGCTGGGACTGCTGGTGCTCATGGTTGCGATGCGCATCGCCCTGTCCTTTCTTGCACCGCACCTTGCCTTTCCGCTGGTCGTCATCGCCCTGGTCGCCGCCGCGCCGCTGCTGCTGTTCAGCCCGCACCGGGTTGCCCTGCTGCGCGGGATCGACTGGCATACCCTGATCTTCTTCGTCGCCATGTTTATCCTGATGCGCAGCGTCTGGGACACCGGGATGCTGCAATCCTGGATGCCCGTCGGGGCCATCGGACTCGGCGAGGTCTTCGGCGCCGGGGTACTGGGCAGCCAGCTGGTCTCCAACGTCCCGCTGGTCTCGCTCGCCCTGCCCTTGCTGCCGCCCGAGCGACCGGACCTGCTCATGGCGCTCGCCGCCGGCTCCACCATCGCCGGCAACCTCACCCTGATCGGCGCCGCCAGCAACATCATCATCGTCCAAGCGGCCGAGCGGCGCGGCGCGCACCTCGGGTTCTGGGTCTTCTTTGCCGTGGGGGCACCGCTGACGCTGTTGAACCTGGCGGTGTATTGGGCCTGGCTCGGGACGATGGCCTGATCGGGAAAGGGCTGCGGGGCGAAGACTTGAGTACCGTCGCAGAATTTTCGTTGTTGTTGTCGTTGTCGTGGACGTCGGGAATCCGATTACGATTACGACAACGACAACGCGCAGAGCATTCGACCACGCTTCTTGGTTCCCGCGTCGGCGCCTTGGCGCTCAGTCGCCGCCCTCGCCGTAATAATTGCCGATATAGTTCTCGAACTTGGTGTATTTGCCGAGAAAGGTCAGGCGGGTGGTTCCGATGGGCCCGTTGCGCTGCTTGGCGATGATGATCTCGGCGACACCCTTGTCCTTCGTGTCCTCGTGATAGACCTCGTCGCGATAGATGAAGACGATGAGGTCTGCATCCTGTTCGATTGCGCCCGACTCGCGCAGATCCGACATCACGGGCCGCTTGTTCGGCCGCTGCTCGAGACTGCGATTGAGCTGCGAGAGCGCGATGACCGGGACGTTGAGCTCCTTGGCGAGTGCCTTGAGCGAGCGGGAGATCGCGGAGATTTCGGTCGCCCGATTCTCGCCGACACCGGGGGCCTGCATGAGCTGGATGTAGTCGAGCACGATCAGACCCAGATCGTCCTGATCGCGCTTGAGACGCCGTGCGCGCGCCCGGACCTCGGTCGGCGAGAGGGCGGGTGTGTCGTCGATGAACATGGATGCGCCGGCCAGGATGTTGACCGCCGAGGTCAGGCGCGGCCACTCGTCTTCCTCCAGTCGCCCGGTCCTGACACGGTGTTGATCGATGCGCCCGAGCGAAGACATCATGCGCATCGCCAGCGCATCGCCCGGCATCTCCATGCTGAAGACCGCCACCGGGCGCTTGGACTGGATGGCGACATGCTCGGCCATGTTCATCGCGAACGAGGTTTTGCCCATCGACGGGCGCCCCGCCACGATGATGAGATCCGCGGGCTGCAGCCCCGAGGTCATCATGTCGAAGTCGGTGAAGCCGGTCGCCAGCCCGGTGATGGGCTCGTCGCGCTGATAGAGTGCGTCGATGCGCTCGACCGCGCGGCCGAGCAGGGTCTTGATCGGCTGGAACCCGCCGCCGCCGCGCGCCTCCTGCTCGGCGATCTCGAAGACGCGTCGCTCGGCCGCATCGAGCAGCTCGGAGGCATCGCGCCCCATGGGGTTGTAGCCGCTGTCGGCGATATCGGTACCGGCGGCGATCATCTGCCGCAGCACCGAGGTCTGGCGGACGATCTTGGCGTAGGCCTTGATGTTGGCCGCGCTCGGGGTCTCGTTGATGATGCTTCCGAGATACGCCAAGCCACCCGCGCCTTCCAGCTGCTCGGTGCGCTCGAGGGTCTCGGCGAGGGTTACAACGTCGAAGGGCTGGTCCGCAGCGGCGAGCTTGGCGATGGCCTGGAAGATGAGGCGGTGCTCGCGCCGATAGAGGTCACGCTCGGTGACCATGTCGGCGATGCGGTCCCAGGTGCTGTTGTCCAGCATGAGACCGCCGAGCAGGGATTGCTCGGCGTGGACGTTGTGCGGCGGGATGCGCAGCTCGTCGAAGTCCGCGCCCGGGGGGGGGCCTTGGGAATCCGAGTCGAACATAGGTCACCTCAGCCCGAATGACTCACGCGACGGGGCGCGCCTCGCCGAAGCTTCGAGTCGAGTCGCGTGACGTGCCCGACGGAGCCGGGCGAGGCTCGCCGTGACTCCGGCGGACATGCGCCGCCGGAGCACGAGGACAGGGGCTTCTCAGTCTTCGGGGACGACATCCACCGTGATGGTGGCATCGACCTCGGGGTGCAGGTGCAGGGTCACCGCATACTCGCCGGCAGCGCGGAAAGGTCCACCGGGGAGCTTGATCTCCTGCTTGGTCAGCGCGAACCCGGCCGCGGCCACCGCGTCGGCGATGTCGCCGGTTCCCACCGAGCCGAACAGACGCCCCTGCTCGCCGGCGCGGCGCGCGATCGTGACGCTCATGCCTTCGAGATGATCGCGTCGGGCACGCGCCTCGGCCAACTGCTCCTCGGCGATCCGTTCGAGCTCTGCACGCCGAGCCTCGAAGGCTTCGAGGTTCGCCTCGGTCGCCGACACGGCAAACCCGGAGGGGATCAAATAATTCCGACCGTATCCCGAACGGACACTGACCTTGTCGCCGAGCGCACCGAGGCGACCGACATTCTTCAACAGGATGACTTCCACGTGTGTATTCCTCTCAAAAGTTCGTCGAGATCAGGATCGGGTGTCCTTGATTCTCGGAGACGCATGGCCCGTACGGTCGGACCTGCTGCAAACCGGTCAAGCTGTTTCGGTCGTGACGACCGACCCGACATGTCGGGGTCAGACCACAGGCCCGCGCGGACCGGAACCCGGCGGCAGAGCCGACGGGGTGATCCGGGACCGGATGTCGGCCCAGATATCCACCAAGCCGACACAGGCGATCAAGAGCAGGGTCTGCGGCATGAACAAGACCATCAAGACGTAGAGTCCGACCAACCACGCCTGTCGTGCCTGTTTCAGCGCGCGCACCTGATGGGCCACCGCGAGACCCTGAAGCAGGAGCAAGACACCCGGAATCAGCAACAGATTTGCCGTGAGGCTCGCGCCGTCGCCGAAGGGAAGGAGCGCCAACAACAGCAGGACGAGGACCCCGAAGGGACGGCCCAACCGCAGATCCCGAAACTCGTCCCCGAATCCGCCCGGGTTGTAGAGCAGGGCTTGCCACCAGCGAGCGATGAAGAGCCCGAACAGCAGCTGCGCAACCAAGGCTGCGGCGAATGCACCGGTCATCCAACCCGCAAGCTCGGCGAAGACCGCCGCACTTGCCGGACCATCCAGCACACCGTCCTTCACCAACGCGTCCCGAAACGGCTCGAGCACCGTCAGCCAGGTCGCACCCGGATCGTCCAACAGGGCGTAGGCCGACAGCATCAGGAGGACGCCCAAAGCACCCGCCACCTGGACCGTCAGCGCCAGGGAGCGGCTCGACCGCAGCAGCAGCGCCAGGGCCAGAATCGGCACCCAGAGCATCAGGAGCACCCCGAGCGCCGGCATGGGCGACCCCAAGGACAACCAGGCAAGTGCCGCCATGCCGAGGGTCGCCACCGCACTCACGATCAGCCCGTAGACCGGACCGCTGCGCAGGGTGACCAGGCCAATCGAGCCCGCGCTGAGCAAACCCAACGGCGGGATCAGGATCGATAACAGGGCCGTGACGGCGGCAACCAGCGCCGCCTGCGACGGACCGCGCATCACGAAGGCCGCAAGCGCCTTCATGCCGGCGGCTCAGTGGCCGTCGGTATAGGGGAGCAACGCCAGATAACGGGCGCGCTTGACCGCTTGAGCCAGCTGACGCTGATACTTCGCCGAGGTGCCGGTGATCCGGCTCGGGACGATCTTGCCGGATTCGCTGACGTAGGCCTTCAGCAGGTTGAGATCCTTGTAATCGATCTCGGTGATGCCTTCGGCGGTAAAGCGACAGTAGCGCTTACGACGGAAAAAACGTGAGTTGTTGGATTCCATGGCTGGCTTCTCGTCTTAATCGCTCTGGGAGTCGCTGTCGGCGTCGCCGCCGCGCACCGAGTCGTCTCGACGGCTGCTGCCCTCGGAGGAATCGGAGCGCTCGCGCTCCTCGCCGGTCTTCACCAAGGGAGACGGCTCGGTCACCGCATCCTCGCGACGAATGATAAGGTTCCGCAGAACCGCGTCGTTGAAGCGGAAGGCACTCTCGAGCTCGTCGATGGCCTCTTGGTCGCACTCGACGTTCATCAGAACGTAGTGTGCCTTGTGCACCTTGTTGATCGGGTACGCCAGCGGGCGACGACCCCAATCCTCCATGCGGTGGACGACGCCGCCACGTTTTTGCAGATTCGTCTGGTAGCGCTCGATCATGCTCGCCACCTGCTCGCTCTGGCTCGGATGAACCATGAAGACTACTTCGTAATGTCGCATTGAAGCTCCTTTCGGATTGACAGCCTCCCGAGGCGGCAAGATGGCCGAAACGGTGAGACAAGGAGTTCCCCGGAATGCGGGGAATCGCGCATTATACGGAGTCCGGCCGACAGGTCAAAGGTTTGCGGCGACGTCGGCATGACGGTGCTCCGCTCGCCGGGGATCCGACGCACTCAGACGGTGCCGACCAGCTCGGACTCGATCAGTCCCTTCAAGTTGCGGATTACCCGCTCGGCGCCGTCTTGTGCCGCGATCCGAATCAGCTTCTCGAAAGGACGAAGCGCCAGATTGAGCTGCGCAAGCTCGAAGATGAAGGTGAGGTGCGTATGCTCGCCGAGCGGCTCGAACCGGTACTCGATGAGGTAGGGGTCGGTCGTCCCCCTGAAGGAGACGCGACGGCCCGGCTCGAGCGCGACGACGCGGAACCGGCTGTCGGTGCGCCGCCCTTGATCGACACGAATCTGTCGAGCGATCCAACCGACCCGGACCGGGCCTTCGGTCATAGCCTGAAGACTCTGAACCTCCGGCGACCAGCGCGGATAGTTCCGGAGGAAGTCTTCGACCACGAAACCGAAAACCTGCATCGGCGGTAGACGAATCAGTGTCTGTGCTTGGGTCTTGACCATGGGTGATACCGTCCCCCGATGCGCGCTGTGAACGAGGTATGCAGGACCGAACACGGATCTTCGCAGAGAATGGGGCCTTGCGTAACCTGCCCAAGCCCCGGCCCGAACCCGGGTCCAAGCCCGTGCACCGCCGACGCCGACGTCGCCCGACCGATCCTCTATCCATCCGAATCGCCGAGGCCCCGAGATTGGATCCGACCTTACCCGACCGAAATCGCGCGCTCGACGGCATTCGCGGGCTCGCGATCCTCTGGGTTTTCGCGTTCCACGCCAACGCACTCTTGGTCGGCTGGCCCTCCGATGCGTCCCCGGGCTGGGGGCCGTCGCTGGCTCAGAAGGGCCTGCTCGGCGTACAGCTCTTCTTCGTGCTGAGCGGCTTTCTGCTCGCGCAACCCTGGATGACGGCGGCCGAGACAGGCACGCCGTACCCGCGCACCGGAACCTTCTTCGCCCGCCGAGCCCGACGGATCCTCCCGACCTATTGGCTCCATCTAGCCCTGTTGTTCGGGGTGATACTGCCGATCCTGCGCGGCAGCTCTGCGCTCCTGGCGAGCGACATCGGACAGATCAACCTCTGGCTGCACATCCCCTTGCTGCACTTTTTGCACCCGGGCAGCTCCGGCTCGCTCGGACTCAACATGGCGCTTTGGAGTCTGAGCATCGAGGCGCAATTCTATCTGCTCTTGCCGTTGCTGGCCCCGTTGTTCGTCCGCAACCGGGTCTTGATCGCGCTCCCGGCTGCACTGGCGGTCGCGCTGCTGTGGAAGACCTACGCGCCCGACCTGCTGACCGAGTGGCTCTACCTGAGTGTCTCGCCGTCCCGATTGGTCTTCTTCGATCCGGTCTCGGGCCGCGCCGGACCATTCCCGGTCGAGATGATGCGATTCTTTCTGGAGCGCCAGTTGCCGGGCGAGATCATCGCCTTTGCCTTGGGAATGGCGGCAGCCAACCTCTATACGCGTCTGCGCTCGGTCGAGCCGGTACGGCAACCGCTGCGCGCCATCGACATGGCCGCATTCGCCTTCCTGGTGCTTGCGACGCCGATGCTGATCCACCTCTCGCTCGCCGAGATCTTGACCGGCGTCGGGTGGCGACTCCTCGGCATGCCGCTCTTCCTCGCCGGCTGCACCCTGCTCGTCCTCGCCGCCGCGCTTCGGACCCCGTTGATCGACCGGATCTTCGCGAGCCCGATCCTGGTGCCGATCGGGATCGTCAGCTACAGTCTCTTTCTGTGGCACGAGCCCGTGCTGCGGCTCGTCGCAACCGGGCGGCTGCTCCCGAACGCCTGCGACGGGGCACCCTGCCGCGTCGCTCTCGCCCTCGGGCTCGCCCTGCTCGTTGCCGGGGCTTCCTATGCTCTGACCGAGCACCGCCGGTCATGGCGGATCAGGTGACCTGGCGCAGTTGAGCCAGGTGCGTGGTCGTGAGCAGCCGCAGTGGGATCGCGTCATCCGCCGGACAGCCATTTTCCGCCAACATTTCCGGAACCCGGACCTGCAAAAGCGTCATCATGGCTTCCAGCGTAGACGCCTCTCCGACCAATCCGGGCACATGGCTGTTCTCGATGTACCAGACGCCGGCTTCGGCATCCCATTCCACGCAGATTTCATAGTGCATAGGGGTTCCCGATGTGCAGTGATGACGCGAAACGATCGATACGTCCCCGGACGTGGTCTAGTCACCGAGCAACAAGCGCTTGGCCTCGTTGATCTTCGCCGCCAGATAATCCGAGCCGCCGCGATCCGGGTGCAGGCGCTGCATGAGCCGACGGTGGGCCGCGCGGATGGCCTCCGCGTCGGCGTCCGGCTCCAACCCGAGGATCGCCCAGGCTTCTGTCTTGGTGAGACGATCGCTGTGTGCAGGCGCGCGACCGGTACGGCCGGCGCCCTCGTCGCGTGCGCGCCAGTCAGCCTCGCGCTCGCGGTCCAGGTAAGCCTCGAGCACCGCGGCCGACTGGGCATCGGCGTCGCGATACAACTCGAGCATGCGCATCAGCTCATCGAGGGTGAGATCGGAGAGTCGGCGACCCTGAAAGGGGCCGTCGAGGACCTCCCCGTCCATGGTGCCGGTTGTATGATCCAGACACATCTCGAGGAACTTGGTGCGGATGCTCGATGCCTGAGCGGCACCTCCGGCACCGGCTCCGGCGGGTCCGGCCAGGCCACCCAGACCGAGACTGCGCAGCATCTGCTGGATGGCGGGGAAGAGTCGCACCAGGTAGGCCGCGCGCAGCAGGAGCGGGATCGCCGCACCGATGGCCGCGAAGATCGGATTCAGCCGCCCGGTCGCCGCGGCCAACACCAGCACGCCGATCAGGCCCCAGAGCGCGGCCTTGCGCAGCACTTGGCTGACGCGGTGCGCCGGGGTTCTTCGAAACCAGTAGAGAAACCACAGAACTGCGCCCAGAATTGCCAGCAGGATCAGCAAACGCGCCATGCAGACCTCAGGTCCCTTTCTTCGTCATTTGGTGGGTCAATTGAAGGACGGCGCCCCCGTGGGTCTCGCCGTAGTGCGTCAGGGCCGCCCGGCCGCCGGCGGCATAGACGGCCACCGCGGCAAGCAGATCGTGCAGCATTCGGGGGCTGCTCGCGTCGAACGGACACCAAGCCCCGCCGCTCAAGCGGGCGATCTCGCGAAAGCTCCGCTCGGTCGCCGGATCACGGCCTTCCTGAAAGACGAACGCCGGCACGCCCAAAAGCCCGAGCCGTCCGGCGAGATCGGCAAGACGATCGCGACTCTCTTCCATGCAGTCGCCGACCAGCACCAGGGCATCGACCCGACCATTCTTGGCCTCCTCCAGGGCATGTTCCAGTACACGACCGACCTGGGTCAGGCCGGCCTCGCAGAAGACCCGGTTCATGCGCTTGAGCAACGCCTCCGAATCCTGGAGCCAGGGTGAGGCCGAGAAGTCCCGGAAGCCGCGATAGTAGCAAAGTTGAACCTCGAGGCCGCCCAGATCGCGGGTCTCGATGAACATGCCGGATTGGATCTGCGCCGCCCGATCCCAGGTCGGCTCGCGGCTCGCCGTCGCGTCCATCGCGAAGATCAGCCGCCCGCGCGCACCGCGCGGGCCCACGCGCGGTGTCGCGGCGACCTGACGCAGGAAGGCGCTCACATCGGTCGCATCGGCAGGTGATTCCAGATCGGTTCGTTTGGAGGTCATCTCAGATTGCATCCGTCCACATGCCCGCGGTTCTCGCCATGGCCCGCCGCGGATTTCGAGCATTCGACCGGCTCGGGCGATAAGCATTCCCGCCGGGGACGACTCTGCCGCATGCCTCCTGCCGCGAATTTCCCTCAATGACAATGCTGCGCGGCGATCGCTTTCAGGGAAATGCCGACATCGTCCATCTCGATCAAGCGCGCGAGGTCAGATCGGAACCTCGACGGCCGTGGCTTGGGCCGAATCGACCCGATCCGACACCTCATTCGCCCCCGGCGCCGACTCGAAAAAGGCCCTCACGTCGTCGATCGACCGCGTGCGTGCCATCGCCGGCAGGCTCTCCAGAAAGCGATGCCCGTAGGAGCGGCCCAGAAGACGCGGATCGCAGACCACCAGCACGCCGCGATCCTCGCCGTCGCGGATCAGCCGCCCGGCGCCCTGCTTGAGTGCAATGACGGCCTGCGGGAGCTGGTGGTCGTTGAAGGGGTTGCCGCCGCGACGCCGTACCGCATCGATCCGCGCAGCCAACACCGGATCACCGGGCGAGGCGAAGGGCAAGCGGTCGATCAGCACGCAGGACAACGCCTCGCCGCGCACGTCGACACCTTCCCAAAAGCTCGATGTCCCCAGCAAGACGGCATTGCCGAACGCACGGAAACGCTCGACCAGATCGGCCCGCGGCGCCGTGCCCTGGACCAGGATCGGGTAGGGGATCCGCCCTTCCAGTCCCTCGGCCGTCTCGCGCAATGCGCGATAGCTCGTAAAGAGGAGGAAGGCGCGCCCGCGGCTGTAGCCGAGCACCTCGCAGGCCAGCTCGAGGAGGTGGCTGTTGTAGTCGGGCTCCGACGGCTGCGGCAGACCGCGCGGGACAAACCAAAGCGCCTGATTCGCATAGTCGAAGGGGCTGTCCCAGCGCTCGGTTTGGGCCTCCTCGATCCCGAGCTGACGGGCGAAATGATCGAAGCGATCCCCGACGGCCAACGTCGCCGAGGTGAACACCCAAGCGGTTTGGGGTCGCCCCATCTGAGCACGGAAGGGCTCGGCCACCTCGAGCGGTGTCTCGTGCAGCCGAAACCCGCGGCCTTGGGTCTCGAACCAGCGCACCGCCTCGTCCGGCTCGTTCGAGGTCAACCTCTGCAGGGCCTCGCCGAGATCCTCGGCCCGACCCAGACAGGCATCCAGGCCCTTGCCGCGACCCTCGACCGCCTTCAAACCCTCGGTCACGGATGCCAAACGCCGCACCAAGGTCTCAAGCGCCTTCAGGACCTCCGGCACTCCGGCAAGCTCGCTCCAGGGCCCGCGACGGTCGATCTCGCCGAGGCCCAGACGCAGATCCTGAACCGCTCGACGCAGCGCCGCAAGCCGCTTGGGCAGCTCGGGCAGGTCGCCGGCCTCGCGCCGATATTCGAGCTCGCTGTCCCGGACCAGATCCAGCAGCTGCCGAGCGCTGACACGCACGCCGAAGAAGCTGGTCGCCGTCTCCGGCAGCTGATGCGCCTCGTCGAGCACGAAGCAGTCCGCACCCGGCAGGATCTCGCCGAACCCCTCGTCCTTCAACGCCAGGTCGGCACAGAAGAGATGGTGATTCACGACCACCAGATCCGCGGCCTGGGCCTCGCGGCGCGCGGCGACCAGATGGCAGCCCTGCCAGTCCGGGCAGTCCTGTCCGAGACAGTTGTCGCTGGTCGAGGTCACACTCGGCCAGATCTGAGCGTCTTCCGGGATCCCCAGCTCGGCGATGTCCCCGCGCGTCGTCGACTTCGCCCACTCCTGCACCTGCTTGAGACCGCCGCGCGACTCGGGGTCCAGGTGAGCGATGTCGTCGATCGCGAGCTTCAGACGATGGCGGCACAGATAGTTGGCGCGTCCCTTCAGCAAGGCGGCCCGAACCGGAACCCCGAGCGCAGCCCGGACCAGCGGCAGATCGCGATGAAACAACTGGTCCTGGAGGTTGCGTGTCCCGGTGGAGATCAGGACCTTACGCCCGGAGAGGATGGCCGGCACCAGATAGGCGAAGGTCTTGCCGGTTCCGGTGCCCGCCTCGCAGATGAGCGTGCCGCCCTCCTCCATGAGCGCGGCGATCCGCTCGGCCATCGCCTGTTGTTGCGCCCGGTGGGCAAATCCCGGCAGACGCTCGGAAAGCCGACCATCGGGGCCGAAGATGTCGCCGAGATCGGCCATGACCGGGGCGTGGGTGCCCTGAGCGAGCCGCCGCCGGCTCGATCAGTTCCCGCTCGCCCGCTTCTCCGCCTCGGTCGCGCCGGCGACATCACCGGAACGACGCTTGGACTCCGCGATCACCCGCCAGTTGTCCTGCTTGACGTTCGGGGTATCGCCCGCGAGGTCGTTGGAGCGCGAGGCGAGGTTGCCGGCCTGCCCGGCCTGACCCTGCTCCAGCCGGACCCGGGCGAGACGGTTCCAGAGGTAAGCCTCGCGCGGGGCAATCCGCAAGGACCGCTCCAGCGACGCCGCGGCACCCGCGTAGTCACCCGACTGGCGCTGCTGCTCAGCCTGAC
>NZ_LN848257.1:1640365-1671694 GCF_001499735.1 Thiocapsa sp. KS1
TGCGGATGCCGGCTTGGCTGTAGGCGCAGGCTTGGCCGAGGTCTGCGCAACGCTCGGTGCAGGGGGCGCCGGCATTGCCGGGGCCGGAGCCGGAGCCGGAGCCGCTGTTTGGGCAGCCCCCTGAGCCGCATCCGTGGCGACGACGGGATCCGGCGGCGCCGCGGGGTCAGGCTCGGCCGCCGGATCCCGGTAGGCAAAGACCCTGGTCTGCTGCTTTTTCGGCACTGCCGGCTTTTCGGGCTCGGGCGTCGCTGTGGGAGTCGGCGCGGCGGCAACGGGCTCGCGTGGCGTCACCTGAACCACCGGGGCCGAGTCTTCGCGCTGCTGCGTCGCACAGGCCGTCAGCATGAGCCCGGCCATCAAGATCGTTGTTGCTCTGGTCATCAGTTGAAAAAATCACTCATAAAAAGATTCTTGCTGGACGACGCCTTGGGCGCCGCTTTGGTTTCCGGGGCCGGTTCCGGATCGGCGGCGGGCTCCGCGTCGGACTGAGCCAGCTCCTGCGTGTCGCCGCTCCCGCGAGCCGGTTTCTTTGCGCCCCCGCCGGTGCGCCCGGCCGGGGTCGTGCCGGCGATGTAGGGTGCCTCGCCGGCGCCGGCGACAACCACACCGTCGGGCGGAACATCCGACAGCGGCTCGTTGGGGATGGCCAGCATGAAATCGCCCCAGACCCGCAGTGCGCCGGTGCCTCCAGCCAGCCCCATCGGCTGATAATCATCGCGGCCGACCCAGACCACGGCAACCTTGTCGCCGCTGAATCCGGCAAACCAACTGTCGCGCATCTCGTCCGTGGTGCCGGTCTTGCCGGCCATCGTCATCCCCTTGGGCAGCTTCTCGCCGAGCCAGCGCGCGGTGCCGTGCGTGACCACGCGCTGCATCGCCCAGGTCGTGAGATAGGCGGCACGCGGATCGACAACAGCCTCCACGGCCAGCGGATAGCGATTGAGCGGCCGCCCGTTGGGGTCCATCACCTCGCGAATGGCGCGCAGCGGCGCACGATAGCCGCCGGCGGCAATCGTCTGGTAGACCTGCGCGACCTCCAAAGGCGACAGGGAGACGGCGCCCAACAACATCGCCGGGACCTTGCTGATGCGCCGCTGCGCGCCGAGCCGATAGAGCGTCTCGGTCACCTCGGTGACCCCGAGGCTCAATCCCAGATGGACCGTCGCCAGATTGAGCGAGCTGCTCAGCGCCCGATGCAGCGGGACGGACCCGTTGACGCGGCGATCGTAGTTTTTGGGTGCCCAGATCTTATCCCCGACCCGCATGCTGACCGGCGTGTCCTGCAGGCTGGTAGTCAACGAATAGCGCTCGGGCTTGGACAAAGCGGCCAGATAGACGGCCGGCTTGACCAACGAGCCGATGGAGCGCACCGAGTCGAGCGCGCGGTTGAATCCGGCATAGCCGGGCTCCCGACCACCGGCGAGCGCAAGCACCTCGCCTTGAGCAACCGAGGTGACCACGGCCGCGGCTTCCAGCGAGCCGGCCTTCATCCGCCGCGACTTCTCCAGATCGGACAGCCGCGTCGGGAGCGAGCTCTCGACCGCGGACTGCACCAGCGGGTCGAGCGTGGTGAAGATATTCAAACCCTCGGACCTGAGATCCTCCTCGCGATAGTCGCGCTGCAATTGGCGCCGAACCAGGGAGACGAAATCCGGATACTCCCCGACCGGGCGCCCGCCGCCCTCGGCGATCCCGAGCGGAACGCGCTTGGCCGCCTCGGCATCGGCGGTGCTGATGACGCCGTCGCGCGCCATCAGATCCAGGACCAGATCGCGGCGCTTGAGCGCGGCCTCGGGGTGACGTCGCGGATCCAAGCTCGAGGGCGCCTGGACCAAGCCCACCATCAGCGCGGTCTCCGGGATACCGAGCTCTTCGAGCGGCTTGTTGAAGAAGAAGCTGCTCGCCAGACCGAAGCCGTGGATCGCACGACTGCCGTCCTGGCCCAGATAGATCTCGTTGGAGTAAGCCTCGAGGATCTCGTCCTTGCTGTAGCGCTGCTCGAGCAGCAACGCCATCAGGGCCTCGTTGATCTTGCGCTCGAAGGTCCGGTCCGCGGTCAGATAAAAGTTCTTGACCAGCTGCTGCGTCAGGGTGCTCGCCCCCTCGACGACGCCTCCGGCCCGCAGGTTGCTGAAGGCGGCACGTGCGATCCCGCGTGGATCCACGCCGACATGCCGATAGAAGCTGCGGTCTTCCACCGCGACCAGGGTGCGGATCAGGAGATCGGGGATCTCCTTGCGACGCACCAGAACACGGTCCTCGTTGTGCGTCGGGTAGATGCTGGCGATCAACATCGGATCCAGGCGCACCAGCGCCGGGGCCGGACCGCCGGATGCGTCGCCCAGCTCCGCCACCCGACCCTCGGCAAAGCCGACGGTCAGAGCGCGGCCCGGCTCTTCGCCGTCCCAAAACCGAAAGGAGCGTGTCCGGACCAGGAAGCGCTCGCCGTCGCGGCTGTAGCTGCCGGGCACATCCGGGGTCGCGGTCCGCCGATAGTTCAAACGATCCAGCTCGGCCTGGAGCTGGTCCGCGAGCAGCGGCCGATCGGCGTAAAGCTCCAAGGGACGTGCATAGACACGCGCCGGCAGAGCCCAGCGCTGACCCTCGAACTTTCCGCGCACCACGCGATCGAGATGGATGCTGTACAGGGTACCGGCGAGCCCGACACCGACCAGAATCAGCAAGACCCAACGGAACAGAAATCCGCCGAACCCGCGGTGTCTGCGCACCGGGGCGCGGCCCGGGAGTCGCGCCACGTCAGCACCCCCGCTCGGACACTGGATCGAGCACGTCGGCCAAGCTGCACAGTGCGCTGCGCAAAGGCGCGGGATGGGTAAAGAGAACGCCGAAAGACATCGGGTGGCCGGTCCTTTTGTGGAAGTTTCAGATGTTTATGGTCCCACTTGCCGCATGCGGATACAACCTGAGCGGACCTGCGGAACGGGCTCGGAGCACGCGTCGGGCGGTTCTCGGAGCCGTTCCGCACCCAGCGTCTTCGCCATCGGCTGCTGCCGATCCAACCGATCAGGTCTTGATCCCGACCCCGCGCCGCAGCAGGTGCAGACTGAAGGCACCCAGGACCAGGATGAAGATGGCGATGATCCCGAACGCGATGCCGACGGGGATGTCGCTCACGCCCTGGAGCCCGTAGCGAAAGGCGTTGACCATGTAGAGGACCGGATTGGCGAGCGACACGCCCTGCCAGAACCCCGGCAGCAGCTCGATCGAATAAAACACCCCGCCCAGATAGGTCAGGGGCGTCAACACAAAGGTCGGCACGATCGAGATGTCGTCGAAGCTGTTGGCATAGATGGCATTGATGAATCCGCCGAGTGCGAACAGCACCGCGGTCATGGTGATCACCAGGAGTGTCACGGCGACGCTGTGAATGCGGATCTCGGTGAAGACCATGGCAACCAGCATCACGGCCACCCCGACGACCAGGCCACGCGCCACCCCGCCGGCCACGTAGCCCGCCAGAATCACCCAATTGGGCGCCGGCGAGACCAACAGCTCCTCGATATAGCGCGAAAACTTGCTGCTGTAGAAGGACGACACGACGTTCGAATAGGCGTTGGTGATGACGCCCATCAGCACCAGTCCCGGTACGATGAAGTCGAGATAATCCAAGCCGCCCATGGTGCCGATCCGATCGCCGATCAGCCGCCCGAAGATCACGAAGTAGAGCGTGGTCGTGATGACCGAGGGCAGGATCGTCTGGACCCAGATGCGGGTGAACCGCAGGATCTCCTTGACGAAGATGGTCTGGAAGCTGATCCAGTAGCGAGACCAGCCGACGCCTTGCCTGCTCACGCGATCACCTCGCGTGCAGCATCGGGCGCGTCTGCCGGATCCGAGCTCGACCACCCGGCGCCGGTGCGGCGATCGACCATCTCCAGAAAGAGCCGCTCCAGGCGATTCTGCTTGTTGCGCAGGCTGATCACCTCGATCCCGTTGCGCGACAGGGCTTCGAACAAACCGTTGATGGTATGCTCGCGACTCATCTCGACCTCCAGCGTGCAGTCGTCCAGATGCTGGAGCACGAAGCCGCCGAGCTGCGGAAGCTCGGAGAGCCGACCCTTCAGATTCAACACGAAGGTCTCGGTATGGAGCCGGCCGAGCAACGACGCCACGCTGGTCCGCTCGGCGATCTCGCCGTGGTTGATGATGGCGATGTTGCGGCAGAGACTCTCCGCCTCTTCCAGATAATGGGTCGTGAGGATGATGGTCGTTCCGCCGGCGTTGAGCTCGCGCAGGAAGGTCCACATCGAGCGCCGGATCTCGATATCCACGCCGGCCGTCGGCTCGTCGAGAATCAACAGCCGCGGCTCGTGCACCAATGCCCGTGCAATCATAAGACGCCGTTTGAGACCGCCGGAGAGCTTGCGCATCTCGGTATCGCGGCGGTCCCACAGATCGAGCTGCTTGAGATACCGCTCGGCACGTACCCG
Source organism: Thiocapsa sp. KS1 (assembly GCF_001499735.1). Classification (GTDB taxonomy): domain Bacteria; phylum Pseudomonadota; class Gammaproteobacteria; order Chromatiales; family Chromatiaceae; genus Thiocapsa. Next base: position 1,644,820 of record NZ_LN848257.1, read on the forward strand.
AGCCTCGCGTCGCGGGATGCCGTAGTAGCCGGCCTGATTGACCACTACCTCGACGACCGGCAGGAAGAGATTGAAGTTGAACTCCTGCGGCACGAGGCCGATGAAGGACTTCACCAGCTCGGGCGTGCGATCCTGGTCCTCGCCGAAGACCCGGACGCGCCCCGAGGTCTTGTTGACCAGCGAGGCGAGGATGCCGATGAAGGTCGATTTGCCCGCCCCGTTCGGTCCCAGCAGCGCGAAGAAATCCCCTTCCTCGACGGTCAGGTCGATCCCCTTGAGGGCCTGAAAACCGCCTTTGTAGGTCTTGGTGAGCTGCTGAACGTCGAGTGCGGACATCGGAATGCTGGATCCGGCCTTCATGTGGCGGCAAGAGGGGCGCAGATTGTAACCAAGTTTCTTGATTTCAACCTGAACGGAGAGGACCTGGACCCGAGTGGATGCCCCCGAGATCGCCTTGATCCTGTTCTGCCTCGCGCTGCTCGCGGGCTTTGTCGATGCCATCGCCGGCGGCGGCGGCCTCATCACCATCCCTGCCCTGCTCTGGGCCGGACTGAGCCCGGTCGAGAGCCTGGCGACCAACAAGGCGCAGGCGGTCTTCGGCAGCGCCAGCGCGACGATCCATTTCATGCGCAGGGGCATGATCGAGCCGCGCAGCGCGGCCTTCACGGTCGCCTGCACCTTCGTCGGTGCCGCACTCGGTGCCATCCTGGTCCAGCAGATCAACAGCGCCGCTCTGGAGCGTCTGATCCCGGCGCTCCTGATCGGCTTCGCGCTTTATTTTCTCTTCTCGCCGCGGGTCTCGGATCTGGACTCGCATCAGCGCCTCGGAACGCCGGCTTTCGCGATGACGGTCGGGCTCGGTGTCGGCTTCTACGACGGCTTCTTCGGCCCTGGCACCGGAACCTTCTTCGCGATGGGCTATGTCGCGCTGCTCGGCTACAACATGCGTCGCGCCACCGCCCACACCAAGCTGCTCAACTTCACGAGCAATCTCGCGGCGCTGATCTTCTTCGCGATCGGCGGACAGGTCGTCTGGATGGTCGCCGCCTCGATGGCGGTCGGGCAGCTTATCGGAGCCTGGCTGGGCTCCCATCTGGTGCTCAAGCACGGGGCCGTGCTGGTGCGACCCATCCTGGTCGTCTCCTCGACCCTGATCTCGCTCAAGCTCTTCTGGGATCAGTTGAACGGGGCCTGATCCGCTGCGCGCGCGGCGGCCTGTCGAGCGAGTGCTGCCCGCGAGAGCCAGAACAAAGCGGGATCGTCTTCACGCGCAAGCTCGCCGTCGCGCATGATCAACAGGCCGTCGGGCACCGCCCAGGTCGCGACCCCGTCGCCGGTCTCGGCGATCCCGTTCGAGGCCGCGGGGTCCCCGGACTCCACGACACGCCCCTCGACCCACTCCCGGATCCACGGGTGATAGATACGACGGTACGAGACCTTGACCGCGCGCAGACCCTCATCGACCAGAAACAAGGTCACCGAGGATGCCGGAATCCCGTTGAAGGCCCCGATTTCGGCGGCGCAGAGACGGTCGCCGAATGGATTCGTCCCGTCGGCACACTGAAAGGCGAGCTTCGGGAAGGTCTCGCGGATCTGCGCCTCGGACAGAGCGCTCGTGAAGGCATCCACGGCCGCATTGAGCTCGGGCTTGCCCAGCAAGAACATCAGGGCCAGATCGGTGCGCCGCTGGCCGTCTTCGGTGAAGGCCAGCCAGTAGAAGGGCCCGAAGACGAGCGCCAGCATCAGGAGTGTCTTGTAGAGCGGCGGAAGTTTGAGATCGTTTCGCATGGCGGCATTCTAACGGGAAGCCGAGACCGAGACCCAACAACCTTGGGGGACAACGAATGGGACGACGCCCGGGCTAGTCCGAGCCAGGCCCGCGGCCTCGGTTCGGGAGGAGTGCGGAGTCCACCCCGCCTCCGGCTCATTGCCTCATCGCGACACCGGTCCAAGGCATTACCATACACCTCGCGCTTACCTGACGCTCTCCGGAGGACAACATGCTGTTTAAACAACTGTTCGAGCCGATCTCCAGCACCTACACCTACCTGCTCGGCTGCGAAGAGACGGGCCAGGCGATCCTGATCGACCCCGTTCTGCCCACCTGGCAGCGCGATCTGGCAGAGGTCTCGAAGCTCGGCCTGAAGCTCGTCTACACGCTCGATACGCACGTTCACGCCGATCACATCACCTCGGCACTCACACTCAAGCGCGAAGCCGGCAGCCGGATCGCCCATCCCGCCGTCGACGGGCTCGCCTGCATCGATCTGCCGATCGAGGAAGGCACGCCGCTGATGATCGGCAGTCTGCGCATCGATCCGCTCTTCACCCCCGGTCATACCGACGGCCATCACGCCTACCGCATCGGCAATCAGATCCTGACCGGCGATGCGCTGTTGATCGACGCCTGCGGTCGCACCGATTTCCAAAGCGGTGACCCGACGGCCCTGTATCAGAGCGTGGCCGGAAAGCTCTTCGCACTGCCCGACGAGACGTTGGTCTACCCCGGCCACGACTACGAGGGACGCTGGGTCTCGAGCATCGCGCAGGAGAAGGCGCGCAACCCACGGCTCGGCGGCAATCGCTCGCTCGAATCCTTCGTCGAGCTGATGAACGGACTGAACCTCCCCTACCCGAAGTTCATCGACTTTGCGGTTCCGGGCAATCGGGAATGCGGCGTCTGCCCTGCCGGCGTGCCGGACAACCTCAGCCAGTATTGCGACCAGATCGGGGAGAGCCGGCAAGGCTGAGGGGTCCTCGCACCCGGAATCGTCGTGGCGGCAAAGCGTTCGTGCCGCCTCGGCACGCCTGGTTTGAAAGACGCCTCCGGCGCACCGTCCAAGAAGTCCGAAGCGCTGTGGGCGAAGCTCCTATAATCCTCCCGGACCAGGCTGATCATCGCCTCGCGACGCTGCGGAAGATCGTCGAGGACCCACAAGGAATCGCATTGAGCACTGAGAACCATACCCAGCTCGCCGGCTTCATCTGGAGCATCTGCAACCTTCTTCGCGGCCCCTACAAGCGCAACGAGTACCGCAAGGTCATCCTCCCCCTGACGGTGCTGCGGCGTTTCGACTGCCTCCTCGCGCCGACCAAGGCGCAGGTCCTTGCGGCGCACCCAAGCATCAAGATCAAGCCCGAGACGGTCGTCCGCAGTCTGCTCGAGCAGATTACCGACCGCCCCTTCTACAACCTGTCGCGGCTGGATCTGCCCAAGCTCCTCGACGACCCCAACCAGCTCGCGCCCAACCTCAACGCCTACATCAACGGCTTTTCGCGCAACGTCCGCGAGATCATGGAGCGGTTCGCGTTCGATCAACAGATCGCCCGCATGGCCGAGAAGAACCTGCTGTACGAGGTCATCAAGAAGTTCGCAGCGGTCGACCTTTCGCCCGAGCGCGTCGACAACACCCAGATGGGCTACCTCTTCGAAGAGTTGATCCGGATCGGAGCGGAACAGGCAAACGAGGAGGCCGGGGAGCACTTCACCCCGCGCGAGGTCATCAAGCTGATGGTCAATCTTCTGCTCTCCCCGGAGCAAGACCTGCGTAAGAGCCACGTCGTCAAGACCATCTACGACCCCGCCTGCGGCACCGGCGGCATGCTTTCGGTCGCAGAGCGCTACATCCGCACTCTCAACGCCGACGCCGATCCCCACCTGTTCGGACAGGACTGGAACGACGAGTCCTGGGCCATCTGCAAGGCCGATATGCTGATCAAGGGCGAGGACGCCGACAACATCGTCCTCGGCGACACCTTCACCCGGGACGGCTTCGACCGCGACGCCGAAGGCAAGCGGCGCACGTTCGACTACATGCTGGCGAATCCCCCATTCGGCGTGGAGTGGAAGCAGCAGCAGAAATACATCGAGCATGAGGCCGCGACATTCGGCTACAGCGGTCGCTTCGGTGCCGGCCTGCCGCGCATCAACGACGGCTCGCTCCTGTTCCTGCAGCACATGCTCGCCAAGATGCGCGCCCCGGCAGACGGCGGCAGCCGGATCGGCATCGTCTTCAACGGCTCGCCGCTCTTCACCGGCGACGCCGGCAGCGGCGAGAGCAACATCCGCCAGTGGATCATCGAGAACGACTGGCTCGAAGCCGTGGTCGCCCTACCCGATCAGCTCTTCTACAACACCGGCATCTCCACCTACGTCTGGATCCTCACCAACCGCAAGGAGCCGCGGCGCAAGGGCAAGGTTCAACTCATCGACGCCCGGCGCTTCTTCGTGAAGATGCCGAAAAGCCTCGGCAACAAACGCAATAAGATCGGCGATCCCGCCGATCGCGCCAGCGAGCCGGACCAAATCGGCGATATCACCCGCCTGTTCGGGAACTTCACCGATGCCGAAACCCGCACCTTCACCGAAGAAGACCCGATCACCAAGCAGCCCGTCAACCGGGTGCGCGTGGTCAGCAAGGTCTTCGACAACCACGACCTCGGCTTCCACAAGATCACCGTCGAACGGCCGTTGCGCCTGAGCTTCCAGGCGACGGCAGAGCGGATCGCGCGTTTGGAGTCCGAGAGCAGCTTCGTCAAGCTCGCCACCAGCACCAAAAAGAACGAGAAGGCGAGGCTCGACGACATCGAGACCGGCAAGCGTCGGCAGGACCAGATCCGTCAGCTCCTCGCCCGGTTCGCCGAGGCGCACGGCGAGACGCTCTATAAAGACCGCACGGACTTCCTGACCGCCCTGCGCGAGGTCGATCGCGCCGCCGGTGTTCGGCTGACTGCCCCCGAGCTCAAGGCCGTGCTCGCAGCTCTGGGCGAGCGCGACGAGACCGCCGCGCCCTGCCGCGACCGCAACGGCAACCCCGAACCCGACCCGGAGCTGCGCGATACCGAAAGCGTGCCGCTGAAGGAGGGCATCGCCGAGTACTTCGAGCGCGAGGTGCGCCCTCACGTCCCCGACGCCTGGATCGACGAAGACAAGACCAAGGTCGGCTACGAGATCCCGCTCAACCGGCATTTCTACCGCTACAAGCCGCCCCGACCGCTGGAGGTTATCGAGGCCGACATTAAGATCCTGGAGCAGGAGATTCTTGCGCTGCTCAAGGAGGTCACTGCATGACAACGAAGAGATCTCGACAGACATTGGCCCCGACACCGAACCAAGGCGACGAGACCTTCGCCTTCGCCTGCCCGGTAACCATTCGCGGCTCTCGCTCTTGCCTGTCATCGCGGATCGGGCCTAGAATCGCTAGCAACAACACCCCCCACGCATCCCGTCGGATCTGCGCACCATGGGGGGTTACTTTTTTGCGGGGGCGCTCCGGTGCGCTTCGATAAGCCCCCCCTCAGCTTCGAGCAGCAGCTCGATCGAATGATCGAGCGCGGCATCCGCTGCGATGACCGCAAGCATGCGCTCCATTATCTCGCCCATCTCAACTATTACCGCCTTGCAGCCTACTGGCTGCCCTTCGAGACCGACCACGCGAAGCATCAGGTTGCCGAGGACGTCTGTTTCGACGACATCCTGAACCTCTATGTGTTCGACCGGGAGCTGAGGCTACTGGTCATGGATGCCATCGAGCGGATCGAGGTCTCGGTTCGCACCGGTTGGGCTTACCACCTCGCCCATCGATACGGTCCGCACGGCCATCTCGATTCCGGCATCTTCAAGAAGCCGGGGCGTACCTGGAACTACGCCCAGCAGCGCGCCAAGCTGGCCGAAGAGGCCCAGCGTAGTCACGAAGTCTTCATCCAGCACCTCAACAGTAAATACGACGATCCACTCCCGCCCGTCTGGGCAGTCGTCGAGATCATGACCCTCGGCCAACTCTCCAAGTGGTACGCCAACCTCCGCCAGGGCGCAGATCGCAACGCCGTCGCGCATCGTTACGACATGGACGAAAGCAACCTCACCTCGTTTCTCCACCACCTCACGATCATCCGCAATCTCTGCGCCCATCACGGTCGTCTCTGGAACCGGGAATTCACCGTCACCTTCCGCCTGCCGAGCCATCGGCCCAAGACGTTGATTTCCAGTCTCAACCCGAAGGACGGACGCCGCATTTACAACACGCTCGCCATGCTTGCCGATCTGATGGACCGGATCAGCCCGAGCCATCACTGGAAACGCCGGTTACGAACGCTTCTGGAACAGCACCATATCGACACCCGGCCCATGGGATTTCCCGACGATTTCGCCCTTCGCCCGCTCTGGGCCGATATCTGGACGGAGGCGCGCTGATGACCAAACAGGCGACTGGCATGCGGATTGGAGGCCGTCGATGAGGCATCAAACCTACCCGAGGTATAAGCCGAGCGGGGCTGAGTGGCTTGGAGAGGTGCCGGAGCATTGGGACGTGAAAGCGCTCAAATGGGAGTCGCCGGTACTTCGAGGCGCTTCCCCACGACCGATCGACAACGAAATCTACTTTGACGACGAGGGCGAATACGCCTGGGTTCGGATTGCAGACGTAAGTGCAGCAGGAATGTATCTCCGAGAGACGACCCAGCGATTGTCGGAGCTAGGTCAGTCGCTGAGCGTTCCGCTGGAACCAGGTGCGCTTTTCCTGAGCATCGCAGGCACTGTTGGCAAGCCATGCATCACTGCCATCAAGTGCTGCATTCATGATGGGTTCGTTTACTTTCCGTACTGGCGCGACGACTCACGTTTTCTCTACTTCCTGTTCGCGTCTGGCGAGCCGTACAAGGGTCTCGGAAAGCTTGGCACTCAGCTGAACCTCAACACCGACACCGTGGGCAGCATCGTGGCAGGATTCCCGCCGAGCGCCGAGCAACAAGCGATCGCCGACTTCCTCGTCCGAGAGATGGCCAAGCTCGACGCGCTGGTGGCGAAGAAGCGGGCCTTGATCGAGCGGCTGAAGGAGAAGCGCACCGCACTCATCTCGCGCACCGTCACCCGCGGCCTCCCGCCCGACGCCGCCCGCGCCGCCGGCCTCGATCCGCACCCCAAGCTCAAGCCCTCGGGCATCGACTGGCTCGGCGATGTGCCGGAGCATTGGACAGTGAAGGCGCTCAAGTGGGAATCTCCGGTTCTAAGAGGTGCATCCCCACGCCCGATCGACAACGAAATCTACTTCGATGAAGAGGGTGAGTACGCTTGGGTCCGGATTGCTGACGTAAGCGCAGCAGGCATGTACCTCCACGAGACGACCCAGCGACTGTCAGACCTTGGGCGCTCGCTCAGCGTTCCGCTGCAGCCAGGCGTACTGTTCCTTAGCATCGCGGGTTCAGTCGGCAAGCCATGCATCACGGCTATTAAGTGCTGCATCCACGACGGGTTCGTCTACTTTCCATTCTGGCGGGGCGAAGCCCGTTTTCTCTACTACCTATTCGCGTCAGGAGAACCGTACAAGGGCCTCGGAAAGCTCGGGACGCAGCTCAACCTCAACACGGACACGGTCGGCAGTATCGTAGCGGGTATTCCCGCGATCGTTGAGCAGCACGCCATCGGCGATTTCCTCGACCACGAGACGGCGAGAATTGACGGGATGATCGCCAAGGTTGAAACCGCCATCGCCCGCCTGCAGGAATACCGCACCGCGCTGATCACCGCCGCCGTCACCGGCAAGATCGACGTGCGTAATCCAGATGTCCGAGAGGGAGCGTCCCATGCGCCTGCTTCATTATCTTGAAATCCAGAACTTCAAGCGCTTCGGTGACCGGCAGCGCATCGAGCTGGACCATCCGGCAGTGCTCATTGGCCCGAACAATTGTGGCAAAACAACAGCGATCCAGGCGATCGCGCTTTGGTCCCAGGCAATCAAGACCTGGCAGGCCAGCAAGGGCAAAGCGCCGCCCAAGGAGCGTACTTCGACATCCCTCAACCGCCTCAACATCGTTTCGGTGCCGGTGCAGCGTACGCGCTATTTCTGGCACAACACGGCGGTGCGTACTGGCAACACGGACATCGCCCTGTTGATCACCCTCGGCGTGCTTCATAGGAATAAAGTCGAACCCGTCACGATGCGCTTCCGCAACCAGGGTGACGAACTGGTCTATTGCACGCCCGACGATGCCACGCTGGAACGATCCGATCTTATCGAAACAGCGGCACGGCTCAATGTCGAACTGTTGTACCCCATGTCCGGCCTGGAAACCGAGGAGCCCATTCTCCAGCCTGGGCGTATCGGTGTTTTGTTGGGACAGGGACAGACAGCGCAGGTACTGCGCAACCTGTGTCTGCTGGTGTTTAGGGACGCATCAGAAGACTGGCACCGTATCGCTGCGCTGATGCGGCGTTTATTCACGATCGATCTGGGGGACCCCACTGAGACCGCGCGCGGCAGTATCGATCTTTTCTACCGGCAAGAGCGGGTCAAGGAGCCACTGGATATTGCCCTGGCCGGGCGCGGGTTCCAGCAAATGCTCCTGATCTTTGCCTATCTTTACTCACATCGCCGCAGCGTACTGCTGATTGACGAACCGGACGCCCATCTGGAGATCTTGCGCCAGAAGCAGGTCTATGTGCTACTGCGCGAGATTGCGGCCGAGAACGAATCACAGGTGGTCATGGTCACCCACTCGGAGGTGATCCTTGAGGAAGCGCTCGACCACAACCTCACGCTCCTGTTGGGCGGCAAGACAGACGATATTGCGGCGAAATCGGATATCAAGAACGCCCTAAAGCACTACGGCGCGGAACACTACGTCCGTGCGCGGCAGCGGGGCTATGTCCTTTATGTCGAGGGCGGCACAGATCTGGAGATCTTGAAGGCGCTGGCAAACCGCCTTGGTCACAGTGTGGCGAGTGTGTGGGACGAGCGCGTCAATGCCTTCTATGTTCAGGATAACTTCCCTGACCCCGATCTGGACTCCGAGCTCGAAAGGGTGGAGGGCGGCTTTGGCGTGACGCCGAAAAGGCACTTCTTCGCCCTTCGGAACATGGTCCCCGGCCTCGCCGGTCTGGCAATCCTGGACAATGACGGCAGACAGCGGGAAGACTCGGACGAGGGCGGACTGCGTACTGTCTATTGGACTCGCTACGAGGCCGAGAACTACTTCATCACGCCTGAGCTGTTACGGAATTTCGCCATTCAGAGCTACCAGGACCTGCCCCTCTTCGGGCAGTTTCAAAGTGAGACGGATGAGGTCCTTGACGCGCTGATCACTGAGCGGGTGTTTGGGGGACGTGCCCGTGATTTCGAGACTTGGCGAACTCTCGATAAGGCTGCGGCTCGGCTCCTTTGGGAGGCGAGAACTGAAAGGGTGAAACTCAGCGACTTTGCCGAGGAGTTTTTCAGGCGCCTCGCTGCGAGATTGGGACACGCGATGCTGCTGCGCAAGGGGGAGTTATATCGACTCGTTGATCTCGTCGAACCCCAAAGCCTCCCGGATGAGGTAACCGAGAAGCTGGATTTGCTCGCCGCGCTCTTTTCTGGGGCTGCGCCTGGCGAGGAAATATGAGCGGCCAGACCAACGAGCAGGCCTTCGAGTCCTACGTCGAACTGATCCTGCTCGACCGAGGCTGGCAGGCGGGCACCAACGCCGAGTGGGATTTGGACCGTGCGCTCTTTCCGGCCCGTATCTGCCACTTCCTCGAAACGACTCAGCCGAACCTCTGGGGGTCGATGCGCGCCCTGCATGGGTCCGGGCTGGAGGCCCTGATAATTGGCGCTCTGGTCAAGGAGCTCGACCTCAAAGGCACATTGCACGTGCTTCGGCACGGCTTCAAGTTCTACGGCAAGACCTTTCGGCTCGCTTACTTCAAGCCGGCGCACGGGCTGAACGACGAGGTGCAGGCGCTCTATGCCCAGAACCGGCTCACGATCACGCGCCAGGTGCCCTGCCATCCGGGTAAGCACGACAGCTTGGATATCCTGTTCGCGGTGAACGGGCTCCCGGTCGCGAGCTGCGAGCTGAAGAATCCCGGCACCGGCCAGACCTGGCGCCACGCCGTGCGCCAGTACCAACAGGACCGCGATCCACGCGCGCCCTTGTTCGGCTTCAAGACGCGCGCCCTGGTGCACTTCGCCGCTGACCCGGACGAGGTGCAGATGACCACGCGGCTGCGCGGCGCAGACACACACTTCCTACCCTTCAACCGCGGCAGCCATCCGGGCGAGGTGCAGTGCGGTGCCGGCAATCCACAGCATCCGTCGGGCTACCGCACGGGCTACTTCTGGGATGACGTGCTGAGCCGCGACAGCTTCCTCGACATCCTCGGTCATTTCATGTTCGTCGAGAAGAAGGAAGAGAAGGTCGATGACAGCCCTTCATCCGGACGCGGCGGTGGGCAGCGGCGCATCATCAAGGAGGCGGTAATCTTCCCGCGTTATCACCAGCTCGACGCGGTGCGGAAGATCGTCGACGCGGCACGCGGCGAAGGGCTCGGCCAGAACTACCTGATCCAACATTCGGCGGGGAGCGGGAAGACCAACAGCATCTCCTGGCTCTCGCATCGCCTCGCCAGTCTGCACGACAGTCAGGATCGGAAGGTCTTCGACTGTGTGGTCGTCATCACCGACCGACGCGTGCTCGACCAACAGCTTCAGGATGCGATCTACCAGATCGAGCATGCCCAGGGCGTGGTCAAAGCCATCGACCAGGACAGCAGGCAGCTGGCGACGGCGTTGATCGACGGCACCAAGATCGTGATCACCACGCTGCAGAAATTCCCGTTCGTGCTGCGGGGGCTGCTGCACGTGGCCGGCGCGCAAACGCACGAACAGGCAACCGCGGAGGAGGAGGCGCAGGCGCGGGCCTGGGAGGCCGAGATCGCGAAGCGCCGCTACGCCGTCATCGTGGACGAGGCCCACTCCAGCCAGACCGGCGAAACGGCGCGGGAGCTCAAGGCGATCCTCGGCGCCGGCGCCGGGGAGGACGCCGAAGGAGAAGCCGACTGGGAAGACCGACTCAACCAGGTGATGGCCTCGCGCGGCAGGCAGCCGAACCTGAGCTTCTTTGCGTTCACAGCCACGCCGAAGGGTAAGACCCTGGAGCTGTTCGGGCGGCCAGGCGCCAGCGGCAAACCGGAGCCATTCCATCTCTACAGTATGCGCCAGGCGATCGAGGAGGGTTTCATCCTCGATGTGCTGACCAACTATACGACCTACGCCACCTATTACCGATTGCTGAAAGCGGCCGAGGACGATCCGAACCTGCCGAAAAAGAAGGCGGCGCTGGCACTGGCGAAGTTCATGAGCCTGCACCCCCACAACATCGAGCAGAAGACCGAGGTCATCGTCGAGCATTTCCGCCGCAGCGTCATGCACCGGCTCGGCGGGCGAGGCAAGGCAATGGTGGTGACGTCCTCGCGCCTGCACGCGGTGCGGTACAAGCTCGCCTTCGAGCGCTATCTTGCCGAGAACGACTACCGGGACGTGCACCCGCTCGTCGCATTCAGCGGCAAGGTGACCGATCCGGACACGGGACTCGAGTACACCGAGCCGGGAATGAATACCGATGTCGTGACCGGTAAACCCATCGGCGAAGCCGCCCTACCCGCGCGCTTCGAGACGCCCGATTACCAGGTTCTTCTGGTCGCCAACAAATACCAGACCGGTTTCGACCAGCCATTGCTCTGCGCGATGTACGTCGACAAGCGGCTCGACGGCGTGCAGGCGGTGCAGACCCTGTCGCGCCTGAACCGCATGATCCCGGGCAAGGACGCGCCCTTCGTGCTCGACTTCGTCAACGACGCCGAGAACATCTACCGCGCGTTCAAGCCTTATTACGACAAAACCGAGCTCGCGGCAGCCTCGGATCCGTCGCTGATGGACAGGTTGAAGCACGCGCTCGACCAGCAGCAGGTCTATTACAGGAGCGAAGTCGAGGCGTTCGCGCGCGTCTTCTACAAGCCGGTGCAACGGCAGGGCGCCTCCGACCATGCGCACATGCAGCGCCATCTGCAACCGGCGGTGGATCGCTTCAAAGCGATCGTCGACCAGGCCAAGCGGGAGGCGTTTCGGGAGAAGCTCTCCGGCTATGTGCGGGTCTACGCCTTTCTGAGCCAGATCGTCCCGTACGCCGATCCCGATCTGGAGATGCTCTACAGCTACGGACGTTCCCTCTTGCCTCACCTGCCTCTCGATCGCGACGCGACGATCGTCAAGGTCGGGGACGAGGTGGCGATGCAGTACTACCGGCTGGAGCGGGTGTTCTCGGGTGCGATCGACATCCAGGATGGCGATCCGCAGTATGTCAAGACTCCGAGCGAGGTGGGTACCGGCCAGGCGGATGACGAGAAAGCGCCGCTCTCCGAGATCATCGACCTGCTCAACGAGCGCTTCGGCACTCAGTTTAGTGAAGAAGACAGGCTCTTCTTCGCGCAGATCAAGGAAAAGGCGTGCAAGAGCGAAAGGGTCGTTCAAACCGCGATGGCCAACCCACTCGACAAGTTCGAGCTTGGCGTCCGACGGCTGATCGAGGGCCTGATGATCGAGCGGATGGCCGAGAATGACCGGATCGTGACGCGCTACATGGCGGATCAAGCCTTTCAGGGCTCGGTGTTTCCGATCCTGGCGCGGGAGATCTTCGACGCCGTGCGCGGAATGACAGCGGTCGAGGCAACAAACCCCGCAGGCCGAGCGGAGAACGGTGACGCGGCGCCTCAAGTTTGAGCCGTCGGAGTCGCGAAGGGGAGCGGCCAAGGACGACCCCAACCCGTCACAGCTGGGCCGGCGCAGCACTGGATACGCAGGTGTCTGGGGACCCCCGGATGCAGAGGATCTCGCGCGATCATTGCGCTTTCCGCTCTGTTAGACTCAAACAAAGACCCAGAATCGCTTTTCGGCATCGGATATGACCACGGAATCCCTGAAAGAGACCATTAAGCGCGAGCTGCCGACCTGGCTGCGGGAGGATCCTGCGTTCCGTTCCTATGTGCTTGAGCTGACACGGAACGAATACGCCGACCGTAGGGAGACCGGAGATCGGTTCTACGAGCTGCTCGGCGAGCTGCGGCGCGACCGAGAGAAGCAGGAACGCAAGTGGGAGGCGAACCAGGCAGAGCTTGAGCGCATGCGCGAAGAGCAAGCGCAGAAGTGGGAAGCGAATCAGGTCGAGCTCAAGCGCATGCGCGAGGAAGAGGCGCAGAAGTGGGAGGCCAACCAGGCCGAGCTCAAGCGCATGCGCGAGGAAGAGGCGCAGAGGTGGGAAGCGAATCAGGCCGAGCTCAAGCGCATGCGCGAGGAAGAGGCGCAGAAGTGGGAAGCGAATCAGGCCGAGCTCAAGCGCATGCGCGAGGAAGAGGCGCAGAAGTGGGAAGCGAATCAGGCCGAGCTCAAGGATATGCGCGAGGAAGAGGCGCAAAAGTGGGATGAGCAAGCGCAAAAGTGGGCGGCGAATCAGGCCGAGCTTCAGTGCATGCATGACGAAGACGCACAGAAGTGGGAGCAGCAGAATCGCCGTTGGGACGAAAACCAAGCCGAGTGGCGTCGCCTTTGGGATGAAAGCCGAGCGGAGAGCAATCGCCGCTGGGACGAGAACCAGGAAGAGCTGAAACGCCTGCACAACGAGATCATGGCCCAGGCGCAAAAATTCGATCGCGGCATCGGTGCGCTCGGCTCGCGTTGGGGACTCCAATCGGAGAAGGCGTTCCGCGATGCCCTGGCCGCCATCCTGGAGCAGAGCTTCGACGTGCAGGTGGTCAATGTCACCGACTACGACGACTCGGGCGAGGTCTTCGGCCGTCCGGATCAGATCGAGCTGGATGTCATCATCAAGAACGGCCTGCTGCTGATCTGCGAGCTGAAGTCCTCGATCGACAAGGCCGGGATGTACATCTTCGAGCGCAAGGCGCGCTTCTACGAGCGACGCCACGAGCGCAAGGCCGATCGCCTGATCGTCATCTCGCCGATGATCGACGCCCGAGCCCGCAAGGTCGGCGAGCGGCTCGGGATCGAGATGTATGGGGATTCGACCGAGGTCGAGGCGGTCTGAACCGCGTCTCCGGTCATCCGGGATCTTTTTGCGACGGCGTGCGTCGCCGGATACCAATCACGTGGTGCCGAACGCGGTTCAGGAATTGAAAGACACAATGGACAAACCAGACCAGAGTGCGCACACCCCGGTGATGCAGCAGTACCTCCGTCTCAAGGCGGAGTATCCGGAGATGCTGCTCTTTTATCGGATGGGCGATTTCTACGAGCTGTTCTTCGAGGACGCCGAGCGGGCCGCCCGGCTGCTGGACATCACCCTGACCAAGCGGGGCCAATCGGCAGGCCGACCGATCCCGATGGCGGGGGTGCCCTATCACGCGGCCGAGGCCTATCTTGCGCGTCTGGTCCGCAAAGGCGTCTCGGTGGCCGTCTGCGAGCAGATCGGCGATCCGGCCAAGAGCAAGGGGCCAGTCGAGCGCAAGGTGGTGCGCCTGGTCACGCCGGGCACCTTGACCGACGAGGCCCTGCTCGACGACCGGCGCGAGAACCTGCTCACCGCGATCGCCGAGGGGCGCGAGGGCTATGGCCTGGCGGTGTTGGAGCTCTCCAGCGGGCGTTTCTCGGTGCTGGAGGTCACCACCCGCGAGGCGCTGGCGAGCGAGCTGGAGCGCTTGAAGCCGGCCGAGATCCTGGTCGGCGAGGACAGTCGACTCCCCGAGGCGCTGCGCATCGACCGCGGCGTCACCCGCCGCCCGAGCTGGCACTTCGACCGAGACACCGGCGAGCGGCTGCTCTGCGATCAGTTCGGCACCCGCGATCTGAACGGCTTCGGCTGCGCGGGATTGGATCTCGCCGTGGGCGCAGCGGGTTGTCTGCTGCAATATGTCCGCGATACCCAGTTCGCCGCACTGCCCCATCTGCGCGGGCTCACGACCGAGCAGCGCGACGAGGCCCTGATCCTGGATGCCGCAACCCGTCGCAACCTGGAGATCACGGAGAGTCTCGGCGGTCGACCGGAGCATACGCTGGCCGGCGTGCTCGACCGGACCGCGACCGCGATGGGCAGCCGTCTGCTGCGACGCTGGCTCGGCCGCCCTTTGCGCTCGCGATCGGAGGTGCAGTCGCGTCATGCCGCGATCGGGACCCTGATCGACACCGGTCTGCACGCCGACCTTCAGGCGATCCTCGGCGGGATCGGAGATCTGGAACGCATCCTCTCGCGTATCGCATTACGCTCGGCGCGCCCGCGCGATCTCGCCACGCTGCGCGATGCGCTGGCCCTGTTGCCGGATCTGCGCGCACCGCTCGAGTGTTGCGACGATCCGTTGCTTCTGACCCTTGCCGAGGCGGTCGGGACTCACCCCGACGTCCTCGACCTGCTCCGACGCGCCATCATCGCCCACCCGCCCATGCTGATCCGCGACGGCGGCGTGATCGCATCCGGGCTCGACCTGGAGCTCGATCGCCTGCGCGAGCTCTCGAGCAACGCCGACCGTTTCCTGCTCGACCTGGAGACCCGCGAGCGCGAGCGCACCGGCATCCCCGGACTCAAGGTCGGCTACAACCGGGTCCACGGCTACTACATCGAGCTCGGCCGCAGTCAGGCCGATCAGGTCCCCAAGGACTACATCCGCCGCCAGACGCTCAAGGGCGCCGAGCGCTATGTCACGCCGGAGCTCAAACGCTTCGAGGACGAGGTGTTGAGCAGCCGCGAGCGCGCGCTGGCCCGCGAGAAGGCGCTCTACGAGGATCTGCTCGGCACCCTCGCCGAGTCGATCGCGCCCCTGCAGGCGAGCGCCGCGGCCATCGCCACACTGGACGTGCTGGCCAATCTGGCCGAGCGCGCCCGCGCACTGGACTGGTCCCGGCCGCATCTCACCGACGAGGCGATCATCGAGATCGATGACGGACGCCATCCCGTGGTCGAGACGGTGCTGGACGACCCCTTCATCGCCAACGGCCTGCGTCTGGATCGTCGCCGTCGGATGCTGGTCATCACCGGCCCCAACATGGGCGGTAAATCGACCTACATGCGCCAGAACGCCTTGATCGTGCTGCTCGCCTACAGCGGGAGCTATGTGCCGGCAGGCGCAGCGACGATCGGCCCGATCGACCGCATCTTCTCGCGCATCGGCGCCTCGGACGACCTCGCCGGCGGTCGCTCGACCTTCATGGTGGAGATGGAAGAAACGGCCAACATTCTGAACAATGCGACCGCCCAAAGTCTGGTGTTGATGGACGAGGTCGGACGCGGCACCAGCACCTTCGACGGGCTCTCGCTCGCTTGGTCCTGCGCCGTTGAGCTAGCCACGCGCATCGGCGCCTACGGACTCTTCGCAACGCACTATTTCGAGCTGACGACACTGCCCGAGGAATATCCCGGGATCGCCAACGTCCACCTCGACGCCGTCGAGCATGGCGCCCGCATCGTCTTCATGCACGCCTTGCGCGAGGGTCCGGCCAATCAGAGCTATGGCTTGGCCGTCGCGGCTCTCGCGGGTGTGCCAGCCGTGGTGATTCGACGGGCACGGGAGCGTTTGCGCGAGCTGGAAGCGGGGGCGCGACGACACGCCGAGCGCGATGCCGTACAGCTCTCGCTCTTTCCTCCGGATCCCGAGCCCTGTCGGGCGCATCCGCTCCGAGACGCCATCGAGGCGATCGACCCGGATGCCTTGACGCCCAAGGCAGCATTGGATCTCGTCTATCGGCTGAAGGATCTCTCGAACGATCGGGACGCGAAGCCGACCCGGCCGGCGCCGTGACACCCCGCGAAGCTGGGCCGTGCCGCGGTCACCTCGGCTCCGGGGGGCCTCGGGAAGCGCAGGCAAGGCGCGCGATGACGAGCGCTTAGCCGGCCTGCCCCAACCGCTCTCCGACGCGCAACAGCGCCAAGGTGATGTTGTCCGTTCCTCCGCGCTCGTTGGCCAAGCGAACCAGCGCCTCGGCGGCGGGATCGAGATCGTTCCCGACGCTGGCCACGAGGACCTGACAGAGCCAGTCTTCCGGAACCATGCCGGTGAGGCCGTCCGTGCAGAAGAGGAAGATGTCGCCGCAGGCGAGATCCGAGAGCCCGGAGGCAACCCTGACCTTCGCCGACGAGCCCAACGCCCGGGTCAGGATGTTCTCCCCGATCCCGTAGCGGCGCGCATCCTCGCGGGAGCTGAAAAACCCTTGGTCGACCACTTCCTGGATAAACGAGTGGTCACGCGAGAGCTGCTCCAATCGCCCCTCGCGCAGTCGATAGAGACGTGAATCACCGACATAGGCAAACGCCAGCCAATCGAGCCCGACCGCACCCGCGACTACGGTGGTGCCCATCCCTGAGAGATCCGGCTGGATCTGGCTCAGCCTCCAGACGGAGATATTGGCCTCCTCGATCGCGGTCTCGACGAAGGTCTTTGCGGTGTCCGGATGGAGCTGATAGGCCGTGTCCTGCCGAAAACGCTCCGCGATGACCTCGGCGGCCAAGGCGCTCGCGACCTCGCCTGCCTGCGCCCCCCCGATCCCGTCGGCAACGATCAAGAATCCGAGCTCGGGGTCGACGACCACCGCGTCTTCGTTTCCGGCACGTACGCGACCGCGGTCGGTTCGCCATGCATACTCGAGGGAATACGAGGGAGCTGCGTCGCTGCTCATGAGCGCAACGTCATCTCCCTCGACCGATCGACGCCGTTCGGACGACACACCTCAGGATCCGGGTGCACCGTTGAGCTGGGCCGCCAGACGCTTCGGCTCCACGTAGCCCGGGATCATCTCGCCGGTCTCGGTGAGGATGGCCGGGGTCCCGCGTAGACCAAGCTCTTCGGCAAGCGCCATGTGTGCATCGATCGGATTCGCGCAGGTCTTCTCCGGGATCGGCTTGCCTGCCTTGGCCTCGGTCATGGCGGAGCGCTGCGCGGCGGCATCGCCGGCGCACCAGACCGACACAGCCTCGTTGTAGGCTGGACTCCCTTGACCGGCGCGCGGGTAGAAGAGATAACGAACGCGGATCCCTTCCTTCAGATACTCGTCCATCTGGCCATGCAGCTTGCGGCAATAGCCGCATTCGATATCGGTGAAAACGGTCACCGTGTGCTTGGCGTCGTCCGGCCCGAAGACGACCATCTTGGATTCTCCGATCCCGTCGACCAGGCTTTTGCGTGCCCCGGACAAGCGCGGCTCGGTCAGGTCTTCGCGCGTCTTGAGATCGACGATCCGCCCGTCGACGAAGTAGCGCCCGTCAGCCGTGACATACATGAGCTGCGTGCCGATCATGACCTCGTAGAGTCCATCCACGGGAGAGGCCGTCACACTGTCGATCTCGACGCCCGGGACGATCTTGCCGAGAGCCTCCCGAATGGTCTTCTCGGGCGATGCCCACGCGGATTGCGCAGCGAGCATCAGGGCAGCAAGGGCGAGCGCGGAAACTCTGGCTTTCATCATGTGATTCTTAATCTCTGAAGTTGGTGAACTGGATCGGCAGACCCCAGTCTTCGCCGCGCAGCAGGGCAATCGCTTCCTGGAGGTCATCGCGTTTCTTGCCGGAGACCCGCACCTGGTCTCCCTGGATCTGTGCCTGCACCTTGGTCTTGCCGGCCTTGATGGCCTTGACCATGCGTTTGGCGGTCTCGCTGTCGACACCCTGCTTGAGCGCGACCTCTTGGCGGGCGGCAGCGAGATTGGAGACCGGATCGCCGGGGTCCAACGACGAGAGATCCACTTTTCGTTTGACCAACTTCTGACGGAGGATATCCATCATCTGTTGCAGGTGAAATTCCTGCTCGCCGGTCATCAGGATCTTCCCGTCGCTCAGCTCGAAGCTCGCCTTCACGCCCTTGAAGTCGAACCGGGTATCGATCTCGCGGTTGGCCTGGTCGACCGCGTTGCGGACCTCCTGCATGTCGATTTCCGAGACGATGTCGAACGATGGCATAGGAATCTCTCACTCAGCACTGAAATCACCGAAGTCGGCCATTGTGCGAGAAAACACGCCAAAAGCGAACCACCCGCGCATTGCCCGCCCATTATCCACGTGGATGATGCCGCGCATGGAGCTGCTTCAAACGCTCACGCGCAACATGGGTGTAGATCTGCGTGGTTGAAAGGTCGCTGTGGCCCAGGAGCATCTGAACGACCCGCAGATCCGCGCCGTGGTTGAGCAGGTGCGTGGCGAAGGCGTGGCGCAGGGTATGGGGCGACAGGGGTTTGTAGACACCCGCCTCGAGCGCATAGCGCTTGATCAGCAGCCAGAACGTCTGACGCGTCATGCACTCGCTGCGGCAGGTCGGGAAGAGATAGTCGGTCACGCGGCCTCCGAGCAGCTCCGCACGCGGTCCGCGCAGATAGTCCAGCAGCCAGGATGCCGCCTCCTCGCCGAGCGGCACCAGCCGCTCCTTGTCGCCCTTGCCGACGATCCGGACAACGCCCTGCGTCAGACCGACCTGCCCGGTCGTCAGGGTCACCAGCTCGGTGACCCGCAGACCGCTCGCGTAGAGCACCTCCAGCATGGTGCGATCCCGGTGGCCGCGCGCTTCGGCGGTATCGGGTGCGCCGAGCAGCGCCTCGACCTCCATCTCGCTCAGGCTCTTCGGCAACGGGCGACCCAGCTTCGGCGCCTCGACCCGAGCGCTCGGATCCTCGCGGATGAGGCCGCGGCGCAGCAGATACTGATAAAACTGGCGCAGACAGGACAGGAGACGGGCGCTCGAGCGCGGCTTTCTCCCCTCCTGCGAGAGGACTACAAGATAGTCCAGCAGATCAAGCCGCTGCGCCTCGATCAGCGAGCGACCTCGCTCGCGTGCAACCCAAGCAGCAAAGGCACGCAGATCCGACTGATAGGCCGCGAGCGTGTTCGGACTCAGTCCCCGTTCGAGCCAGAGTGCATCGGCGAAACCCTCGATCACCCCCGAATCCGTAGACATTAAACCGCATCTCCCGCGCTGTGCGAGGGCGTTATCCCCGGTTGGGCGATATTCACAAACCAGGCCGGTAGGGTGGACGAGCGAGAGCGAAGTCCACCGAGTCCTGCGTCGGCGGTGGTGGTGGACTGCGCTGCGCTTGTCCACCCTACGGTGCTTATCCACCTGGCTGCGATCGGCGACTTGGCCGGGTTTATGAGCGGGACGGCCGGTTGTCTTTGCAGCCACCCGCGAACGTCCGAGCAGACGCGATTTGAATGATTGACTGCTTTTTTCTTTTTCATCTAAACCGCGTCAGGGAAAAGTCCACTGGGATACTCCGGCAGCGGGCCCGGCTCAAATGCCTATTCGGACCGCGGACGCGGTTTACGGGCTTCGTGGTTAAGCAGCCAGCGCTTGACCTCCAGCTTGCGCCCGCTCGTGTCTCCGGAGAAACCGCCGAGGCCGTTGACCGCGACCACCCGATGGCAGGGCACCACGACGGGACAGGGGTTGGCGCGACAGGCCTGCCCGACCGCGCGCGGAGCGCTCCCGAGTTGTCGCGCGATCTCGCCGTAGGTGCGGGTTTCGCCCGAGGGGATGCGACGCAGCTCGGCCCAGACGCGTTGTTGGAAATCAGTGCCGACCAGCGCGACCGGGAGATCGAAACCGGCCGATGCCCGCTCGAAATAGGCCGTGAGTTGTTGCCGGATGGCCGACGGCATCGTTTCAAGGCCAGTCCCGGAGGTTCCGGCCGGCGGTTCGAGATCGACGCCGGTCAAGGTCTCGCCGTCCCAGCGGATGGCGATCGGGCCGATGGGGGTCTCGATCAGAGTCTGCGGCATGCTGTTCTCCTCTGCGTTCGGTGCGCCGCCGTGTGTCATGGCGAGGCAATTCCGACTTATCTTAGCCCGCACCGATACGACGGCAAAGGCGGCGCTCAGCCTGTGGATAAGTCTGTGGGTGAGTCGTTTGGTGCGGACTATCGACTGTATCCATGTGACTGATTCTTGGAAAATCCATCACCGACAAGATCGGTAAAATACAAATAAAAACAGTTTCTTGAATTATTTCCCGAGCGAGGAAACAATCACGCCCCTGGCTGACGTTGTTTTGCGTAGGAGGATGCGTGTGCATGTGTATAACGCATCCCATGCCTGTCCGGGTTCACAAGAAAAGTCAAGACCCCATCAAGGAGTCATCGGCCCGCCTTCGCCCCGTCGTCAGGAGCCGGGAGCCGGGAGCGGATTCACCTGCTCGAATACCGACCGCGGGCGCACCCGATGCGGGGTGCATCGCCCGTGCGGATCGGTCAAGATAGGCGAGATCAGCCACCTGTGGATATGCCCGACATGAGCGAAGCCGATGAAGGCCCCGTTGAAGGAATGGCGAGATTCTGGGAAACCACCCCGCTCTCGGCCATGACCCCCGAGCAGTGGGAGTCGCTGTGCGACGGCTGCGCGAAGTGCTGTTTGGAGAAGTTCGAGGAAGAGGAAACCGGGGACATCATCTATTCGCGCGTCGCCTGCGCGTTGTTGGATCTCGACACCTGTCGGTGCAGCGATTACGCCGATCGAGCGCGACGCATGCCCGATTGCGTCACGCTGACCCCTGCGGCGCTGGCGTACTCGCGATGGCTTCCGGAGACCTGCGCGTATCGGCGACTGGCCGAGGGCAACCCGATCCCGTCCTGGCACCCGCTGATCACCGGCGATCCGGACTCGGTGTATGACGCCGGGCAGAGTCTATACGGTCGGGCGATCAAGCCGGGGCCCAAAACTGACCCGCTGATGCATCTGATCGACTGGGTCCGCTGAGCCCGGTCTCCTGTGAATACTTGTGCCCACTTCGGTCGAGGTCGCCTACACGGACCCGGGTTCGGGGGTTTCCGAAAGCATTCGAGTCAGCAGGGCGTACCCGTCAAGTGCCGAGGACACCGATGCCGGGACGGGGATGCGCACCTCCCAGCCGTCGCCCGGGGCGAGCTGTAGATCCGTATCGTCGTCTCTGCGCATGGATTCCAAGCGGAAACGGTGATTTCCGGCCGGGGTCAAGAGCTCCAGCTCATCGCCCACCGCGAAACGATTTTTGACCCTGACGTCCGCCCAGCCGTCGCGATTTCCGGTAACCTCGCCGACAAAGATCTGCCGCTGGTTGCGTGAGGCGCCGTCGTCGTAGTTCTGCAGCTCGCTCGGGGCATGACGGCGGTAGAAGCCCTCGGTGTAGCCGCGGTTGGCGAGCCCTTCCAGATCGGTCAGCAGATCGCTGCGGAAGGCACGTCCGGCGAGCGCGTCGTCGATCGCGGCGCGGTAGACCTGAGCGGTGCGCGCGACATAGTAGTGCGACTTGGTCCGGCCCTCGATCTTCAGCGAATCGATCCCCATCGACACCAGCCGTGCGACATGCTCGACCGCGCGCAGATCCCGTGAATTCAGGATATAGGTCCCCTGCTCGTCCTCGAAGATCGGCAGATAGGAGCCCGGGCGCTCGCGCTCCTCGAGCAGATAGACCTCGTCGGCGGCCGGATGCCGCGGTGCGCCCGTCAGGTCGATGGACAGGTCCGAGGAGGCCGCGAGCGACTCGGTCGACGCCGCACTTGCCACCCGATAATCCCAGCGACAGGCGTTGGTGCAGGCGCCCTGGTTGGCGTCGCGATGATTGAAGTAACCGGACAACAAACAGCGCCCCGAGTAGGCGATACAGAGTGCGCCGTGCACGAAGACCTCGAGCTCGACATCGGGACAGGCGTCGCGGATCTCGGCCACCTCCTCCAACGACAGCTCTCGCGAGAGGATGACCCGCGAGATCCCCTGTGACGCCCAGAAGCGCACCGCCGCGGCATTGGTGGTGTTCGCCTGGACCGAGAGGTGGATCGGCTGATCGGGCCAGCGCTCGCGCACCAGCATGATCAGACCGGGGTCGGCCATGATGAGGGCATCCGGACCCATCGCGAGGATCGGCTCCAGATCCGCGACGAAGCTCTTGAGCTTCGCGCCGTGGGAGAGGATGTTGGCGGCGAGATAGAAGCGTTTGCCGCTCGCATGCGCCTCGGTGATGGCGCTCGCGAGCATCGCCCCGTCGAAGGCGTTGTTGCGCACGCGTAGGCTGTATCTGGGCAGGCCGGCATAGACAGCGCCCGCCCCGTAGGCGAAGGCATACCGCATCGCCTGCGGCGAGCCTGCAGGCGAGAGCAGCTCCGGTGGCAGGCGGCTCAACGCAGCTCCACCTGGAAGCTCAGTCGCTCCTCCGCGCCGAGCTTGCGCTCGCGCAGGACCTCGACCGGCATCTTTTCGCCCGGACCCTTGTCGAGCAAGGCGATGCGCACATCGGCGTAGGCGCTCACCGCTTGATCGCCGATCTGTACGATGCGGTCTCCTTCCTGAATACCCGCATCCTTCGCACCGCTGGACTCGGCGAACCCTTGGACCCGTGCACCGCCGCGATCGACGCCCGATTCGAGCATCACGCCGAGCAATCCGGACGCGGGCAGACCGATCTCCTGCGGATAGAGGAAGAAGTCCGCCGCTGCCGGATCCATGCTGCGCTGGGTCCCGTTGAGGATAGTCACCGTCGGCACGTCGAGACGGCGCGTCAGCCTGCTCGGGATCCCCTGCCCGTACTCGATGTGACCGGATCCCGCCAGCACCACAAGCGTGCGCTCCGGGTTCGCCTTCAGGTAGGCCGCGGCACGGTCGGCCATTCCCTCGTCCCAGAGGAGCTGGACGTCGAGGAAATTCTCCACGTCCTGCTTGCGCTCGCTCGGGTGCATCGCGAACACCGCCTCGATGCGCTCGCGGTAGCTCGGATCGCTGCGATCGATCTCGGCCGGGATGCGCACGCGCTCGGCGTCGGTCAGACCCGCGATGCCCACCTCGCCGACGCGCCGCGTCAGCTCGGCCTCGAGGTTCAGGGCGATGACCGGGATGCGGTGCTCGCGCGCAAAGGTCAGGATGGGTCGATACAAGCGGTAATCGAAACGCCAGCGGTCGAAGTATTCCGTGCGGCGCAGAAACTCCGCCTCGTCGATCGCGCCGGCGACATAGGCGTCGATCGCCGCCTGGTAAGGTTGCTGGAAGAACTCCATCCCGATGGCCAGGGACTTTCCGCGGGCGTGCAGACCCTCGATGACGGCCAGCTGGTTGAGATGGTCCTCGTAGCGGTCGTGACTCTCGCCGACGAAGACGACACGCCGGTCGGCGATCCGATCGAGCAGTTCGCTCATGTCCGACAACGCGCCGAGATCCAGCACGCGGGTGGCCGGATCGAGCACCTGCGTCGAGCCGGCTTGCGCACCTGCGTGCGCGGAAGTTGCCTGCGGATGCGCAGACTCGGGCTCGGCACAGGCCCCGGAGACCAGCGCCGCGGTGACGACGAACACCGAAAAACGAAGATACGACACGACGGAATCCTCTCTGGTCATGAGCCGACTTGGCCCGCATGTTGACGTACCCGGTGCAGGCTGAACCGGATATAGCTTGGCGCAATGCGGAAAGCTCGCTCGCGCTCCCGACCTCTCTACCGATTGGAACCTAGACTGATGCGAAACCGGCTCGTTTCAAGCCTCCTGCTGACGTTCTCGACACTTCTGGCGTCGACACAGCTCACGGCAGCCACAGCGCTCGTCGAGCATGCGATCGAGGCCCGCATCGACCCCGCTGCGGGCACCCTGCAAGTGCGGGATACGATCAGGTTCCCGGACGACAGACCCGAATGGATGCTGCTGCTTCACGCCGGGATGGCGCCGGAGGTCACATCGGAGAATGCGCGGATCGACGCTGCCGAGCGCCTCGAGCATCTGACGGGCTACCGGCTTCGCATCACCGGACCCGGCCCCGTCACCTTGGCTTACGGCGGATCCATCCGCCATGATCGCGAGCAGATCGCCGAAGGCATGGGCCGTGCCCGCGAGTGGTCCCGCGGCACCATCGCACCCGAGGGCGTCTTTCTCGACGGCAACAGCGGCTGGTATCCACGCATCCCGGACAGCCTTCAGACCTTCTCGCTCGCGGTGACGCTCCCGGACGGCTGGACCGCGGTCTCGCAGGGCGAGGGTCCGGGCGATCCGGCAAGCGGACTGTCCACCTGGCGCGAGACCCATCCGCAGGACGACATCTATCTGATCGCGGCACCCTTCGCGCGCTATGTCGAGCGCGCTCGGGCCGGAGACACCACGTTCGAAGCCCAAGTCTACCTGCGCGAGGCCGACGCCGCCCTGGCACAGCGCTATTTGGACGCGACCGAGAGCTACATCAACCTCTATTCCGAGTTGATCGGCGACTATCCGTTCGCCAAGTTCGCGCTGGTCGAGAATTTCTGGGAGACCGGCTACGGCATGCCGTCCTTTACGCTCCTCGGATCGCAAGTCATCCGCCTGCCCTTCATCATCCACACCTCCTACCCTCACGAGATCCTCCATAACTGGTGGGGCAACGGGGTCTATATCGACTACGCGGCGGGCAACTGGGCCGAAGGGCTCACCACCTATCTGGCCGATCACCTGCTGCGCGAGCGCGCCGGCGAGGGTTGGGTCTATCGGCGCGAGATGCTCAAGGGCTATGCCGATTATGTCCGGGACAGCAGCGATTTTCCGCTCGTCGAGTTCCGCGGCCGGCACGGCGCGGCCTCCCAGGCGATCGGCTACGGCAAGAGCGCCATGCTCTTTCACATGCTGCGCCGACAGCTCGGCGACGAGGCGTTCAAGGCCGGCCTTGCGCGTGTCTGGACCGACAACCGTTTCCGTGTCGCCGGGTTCGATGATCTACGCCGCTCGTTCGAGGCCGCGAGCGGGCACGATCTCGGCGACTTCTTCGCGACCTGGACCGAGCGCACCGGTGCACCGAGACTCCGACTGACCGACGTGGCCGTGACCCCCGACGGCGGGGACTTCGCGCTGACCGGCCGAATCGAGCAGACCCAAGACGGCGAGCCCTTCCCCGTGCGTGTCCCCGTGCTCGTCCAGCAAGAGACGGGAGACCCGGTCAATCTGGTCATCGAGCTCGACGGGGCGAGCGCGGACTTCGAGGTCCGCCTCCCGTCCGCGCCGGTCCGGGTGGCGGTCGACCCCTGGCTCGACGTCTTCCGCGAGCTGCTTCCGGGCGAGACGCCCGTCGCACTGAGCAACCTCTTCGGATCCGAGCGCGGGCTCATGATCCTGCCGGCCGCAGCACCCGAGACGCTCAAGGACGGCTACAAGCGCCTCGCCGAGGCATGGAAGACCGGTCACCCGGGCTGGGAGATCCGTTGGGACGACACCCTGAAGGCGCTGCCCGAGGACCGAGCGGTGTGGCTGATGGGTTGGGAGAACCGTTGGCTCGATCGCTTCGCGCAGCTTGCGCAAGGCGTCACGCTGGAGCCCGAGCAACGCCGGCTCCGACTCGGCGACGAGGACAGGCTCGACGGCACGCAGGTCAGTCCCGTGCTCACGGCGTGGCGCGACCGACAGCCGCTCGGCTGGCTCGCCGCGAGCGACCCCGCCGCCCTGCCCGGCCTCGCCCGAAAATTGCCGCACTACGGGAAATACAGCTACCTCGTCTTCAGCGGCAGTGCGCCCGAGAATCTGGCGAAAGGCCAATGGCCGTCGGGCGATTCCGAGCTGGTGTCCTGGCTCGGCCCGAGACGCGCGCTTGCCCCGGTCGCCGAGCCTCCCGCGCTGGCGCCCTGATCAGCGCGCCGCAAACCCTCATGGTCGGAAAACTGCGGTACTTCACCTTCGTCTTCGCG
Source organism: Thiocapsa sp. KS1 (assembly GCF_001499735.1). Classification (GTDB taxonomy): domain Bacteria; phylum Pseudomonadota; class Gammaproteobacteria; order Chromatiales; family Chromatiaceae; genus Thiocapsa. Next base: position 1,671,206 of record NZ_LN848257.1, read on the forward strand.
CCCATCGCGGTCGTCATCCTGCTCGGCGCCTGGTCTCTTAAGCAAGCGGACGACGCCCTCGCCATGGTCCGTCTCGAGTCGTCGGTGGATCTAGCCGTCGGACTCGGGGCGAACGCGCTGACCCGGCACCTGGATACGGTCCAGCGCGATCTTCGCTACCTCTCCGCCCAGGACGCACTCAAGCGCTTGATCCAGCACGGGAGCAGCGAAGCGCTCGCGCAGTTCACCCATGACGCATTAGCCTTCTCGGATGCGGCGCGGATCTACGACCAGATCCGCTGGATCGACGAGCAGGGTCAGGAGCGGGTCCGCATCGATCGTGTCGACGGGGCAGCCGTCGCGATCCCGCAAGCGCAGCTTCAGAACAAGAAGGACCGCTATTTCTTCACCGACACCATGGCCCTGGACCCTGGCGAGGTCTTCGTCTCGCCGCTCGATCTCAACATCGAGCAAGGCACGTTGCAGATCCCCTACAAACCGATGCTCAGG
>NZ_LN848257.1:1671794-1680335 GCF_001499735.1 Thiocapsa sp. KS1
TCTCAACATCGAGCAAGGCACGTTGCAGATCCCCTACAAACCGATGCTCAGGTTTGCCACCCCGGTGGCCGACGCCTCCGGAAACCGACGCGGCATCCTGATCCTCAACTATCTCGGCAAGATCATGCTCGACGAGTTTGCCGCAGCGTCGATCGGCCTGTCGGACGACATCATGCTCCTCAACGCCGAGGGCTACTGGCTGAAAGGCAAGAACCCCGATGATGAATGGGGCTTTATGCTCAACCGCCCGATCACCTTCGCCGGGCGCTATCCGGATGTCTGGCTGCGGATTCGCCGGTCCGAGCAGGGACAGTGGCAGGCCCCATCCGGCCTCTGGACCTGGCGATCGGTCTATCCGCTTCAGTCCGGGACCGTCTCCAGTACCGGTACGGCTGCGGCGGCCGGGCCGAGCGAGGCTCGGGTCACCTCTCAAGGCTATGTGTGGAAGGTGGTCTCGCACGTCTCGAACGACCAGCTCGCGGCGCTCGGCGCCCGGACGACCAGTCGCTACGCCTGGATCGGTGCAACCCTGCTCGCCCTTCTGGCCGTGTTGAGCTGGCTGCTCGCCATCGCACTCGACGAGCAATCCAGGGCGCGCCGGCTCCTGGAACGCCTGGCGACCACCGATGGACTCACCGGCTTGGCCAATCGCCGCTTCTTCATCGATCAGGTCAAGCAATACTGGGGCAGCTACCAACGTCGACCCGATGTCCCGGTCGGCGTGCTCATGATGGATCTCGACCACTTCAAATCGGTCAACGACACCCACGGTCACGCCGCCGGGGATATGGTCCTGCAGCAGTTCGGCCGCATCCTGCGTAAATCACTACGTCAGACCGACATCGCCGGTCGCATCGGCGGGGAGGAATTCTGCGTCTTGCTGCGTGGCAGCGAGGTGGAAGGCGCCCGCATCTATGCCGAACGGGTTCGGCGAGAGCTCGAAGCCGAGCAGATCATGATCGGAGAGGCACGCTTGGCGGTCACCGTCAGCATCGGCGCGTCCGCCTTCATGCCCGACGACAGCATTCCGACCGCCGCGATGCAGCGGGCGGACGCCGCGCTCTACCGAGCAAAGGCGGCCGGTCGCAATCGCGTCGAGCTGGCCGAGTCCATACCGCAGACATGAGCATCCGCGGCCGGCCGGCATGGGCCCGCCCCCCGCGGATCAGGCGAGCGGCACAAACGGCCAGACGAGGGGCGCCAGCGTACAGGTGACCAGACAGGCCAGCAGGTTCAGCGGGAGACCGATCGGACGTAGTCGCCGAAGCGATAGCCCCCGGCCCCATCACCATCAGATTGGTTTGATAGCCGATCGGCGTCACGAAGCTCGCCGATGCCGCCATCATGATGGTGAAGAGGAAGGGTTTGAAGTCGACGCCCATCGCCTCGGCAGCCCCCCAAGCGATGCTGTTCACCAAGACGGCCGCGGCATTATTGGTGATGACCTCGGTGAGTATGGTGGTGATCAGATAGACGATCAGCAAGGTGATCCAGGGGTCCCCTTGCGCCAGCTCGATCAGCTTTCCTGCAATGAATCCGGCGGCTCCCGTGACCTCCATCGCCTTGCCGAGCCCGAGTGAGCCGGCGATGACGACCAAGACCTGCCAGTCGACGGCCCGTCTTGCCTCGGTCGCCGACACGCAGCGGAAGGCGAGCATCGCCCCGGCCGCCAACAAGGCCGCCTCCAGCATCCCCCAACCGAACGGCTCGATGACGGCGATGGCGACCATGGCGATCAGGATCGCGATGGCGAAACCCGCCCTCTCCCAACGCACCGGTCGGGAGCCCTCGACCTGACTCACCAGGAGGAAATCCCGGGAAAGTCGATGCATCTCCGCAAACGAGGGGTGCGCCTCGATCAGCAGGGTGTCGCCCGGCTTGAGCACGATATCGCCGATCTTTTGCTGGATCCGCACGCCGGCGCGCGCGACGGCGACCACCACGGCGTTGTAGCGCGTGCGAAACCGGCCATCCCGGATGCTCGATCCGACCAGCGGACAAGCGGACGACACCACCGCCTCGACCAAGGCACGGCGATGCCGTGCCACCCCGAGCTTCCCGACCTGATCGGAGGCGGGCACAAGCCCGCGGAAATTACGCAGATCGACGATGGAGTCCACGATCCCGACGAACACCAAGCGATCCCCGGGCTGCAACCGCTCCTGCGGCGACACGGCGGGAATCAACCGATCCCCGCGCACGATTTCCGCCAGAAACAGGCCCGGCAGATGACGCAAGCCGGCCGCCTCGATCGTCCGCCCGACCAACGGACCTTGCGGGTCCACCTCCATCTCGACCCTATAGGAGCGGGCATCCGTCCCGTCGCGATCGATGACCGGCTTGCGCTCGGGCAAGAGAAGGCGCCCGAACAGCGTGATATAGAGGATGCCGATCAAGGCCGTGGGCAAGCCGAGCCAGGCGATCTCGAACAGCCCGATGCGTGCGCCGCCGGCCGATTCCCAGAGTCCGTTCACCACCAGGTTCGTACTGGTGCCGATCAAGGTCAGGGTCCCGCCGAGAATGGCGGCATAGCTCAGCGGCAGCATGAAGCGTGAGGCCGACTGACCGATGCGGCTTGCCCAGTCGGCGACGGCGGGGATGAAGAGGGCGACCACCGGCGTGTTGTTGAGAAACGCAGACAGTCCCGCCACCGGAAGCATCATGCGCAGCTGCGCCCGCCGGAGCGAGGTCGGCCGTCCCAAGACATGTTGGCTGACCCACGCGATCCCGCCCGTCTGTTGCAGGCCGGCTACGACCACGTAGAGCGCGGCGACCGTAACCATCCCGGTGGACGCCATACCGGCCAGCGCCTGCTCCGGGGTCAGAACCCCCGCGAGCAGCAGCAGTACCACCCCGGCGACAACGACGACATCGGTCCCGATCCGACCGCGTATCAACAAGGTCAGCACGAGGCCGACAACACCGATGGTGAGCCAGCCCTCCCAGCTCATCGCAGATAGACCCCGTCCTCGCCGATCTTGCCCGGTCCGTCCAGGACATAGATGCCGGCCGAGTTGGCTTTGACATGAAACAGCAGGCGGCCCCGGCACTCCTGCTCCAGGCCGGTCACCGCGTCGCGATAGATCCCGGGCCGGACCCCGTCGATCCCGATCTCCTGATCCGAGCCGATGGCCAGCCCGACCACGACATAGGTTCCGCTTTCCGGGTGATCGCGCACGAATCGCATCCCGCTGCCCCATTCGGCGAGGTGGCTCAGCCGTGCCTTTTGCAGCGCCGGGATCGCGCGGCGGATCTGATTCAGGCGTCGGATGTGACGATAGAGTGGATGTAACTGCGTATCGCGGATGCGCTCGTCCGTCAGATGGTCGCCGAAATAGGCACGCCCGGTCTGATGCAGGGTGTCGCGCTCGCCCTCGACATCCTGCGGCGCGCCCTTCATGAACTCGATCTCCTCGCCGAAATACAGACAGGGGATCCCGCGCACGGTCCAGATGAGGTTGTAGGCGGCCGCGGCCATCCACTGCTCGCCCTTGAACCGGTACTTGAAGTCGTTGTCCGGACCGACGTCGTGGTTCTGCAGAAAGGTGACCAGCTCGGTCACGTCGCCGTAGATCCAATCCATGCCGAGGATCTGTGCGGTGCCGGCATAGGTGCCCTTGCTGACGGTGTCGCGGAAGGTCGAGAAGAGACCGAAATCCAGCTGCGGAAAGCCCGAGTCGCCTCCGGATTCAGGATCTTGGGGATCATGGCCGATGCGCGTGTACCACCAGGGTCGGATCTGCGAGGGACCGTTGTCGCCGCCGCCGAGATCGCCCCAGCCGTAGCCCTTGACCAGATTCTCGCCGAAGACGAAGAGACCGGGCTTGTGCGCCTTCCAGGCGTTGATGTACTCGAGCAGGTTGTCCCGCTCGACATGCTTGACGGTGTCGATGCGCAGCGCATCCACGCCCATGTCCAGATACCGATTGATCGACCCGATCAGATAATCCTTGACGTTTTGCCGCTCGGTGGCGAGATCGATGCAGTCCCCGGCCAGGTGCTTGTGCTGGAGCGAATGGGGACTCTCCCAGTCGCCGCCGCAGATGAAGCCCTCCTGGTGATACCACTCGGGGTCCAGATCATTGGGGTCGACACCGAAGAAGCGCCCGGGGTTGTAGCCGGACTTGGGCAGCGTCTCGCCGGTCTTGGGATCGACCAGCGGCTCGATGCCCTCCGGATCGCGTTCGTGGCGCTCGCGGTACCATCGGGGCGCAACCGGGTTGTCGATATCGTCGCGATTGGGCCAGGCGTAGTTGCCGAGATGACCTTGGTAGGGACCGTGATCGACCTGTCCCTGCTGCGAGCCTTGCGGCACGTAGTATTTGATCGGCAGATGGTCGATGTGCACCTTCCCGCGAATGCCGTACTGACAGGAGTGGTTCACGACGACGTCCTGGATGATCTTGATGCCCTTGGCATGGGCGGCGTCGATCAGATCCTGATAGGTCGCTCCCGATGACTCCAGACGCGGATCGATGCGTGTCCAGTCATAGGGATGATAGCCGTGGTAGTCCAGACCGGAGCGGTTCTCCACGGGCGGCGTGATCCAGATGGCCGTGAAGCCGAGATCGCGGATGTAATCCAGGCGCTGGATCAGTCCCTTGAAGTCGCCGCGCCAATGGGGATCGACCGGATTGCCGGCCTCGTCGAACTGGATGCGGTCGCGGCAGAAGAAATTGTTCGACGGATCGCCGTCGTAGAACCGCGTGGTGATCAGAAAATAGATGGTCTCCTCGCGGAAATCGCTCCGCTCGGCAACCGGGCGCAGCTCGGTCGCGAAGCTCGGCACGGGCCGGGGAGCGGGCGGCGGCTCGGCGCTTTGCACGGACCGCACGCGATGCCCGGGGCGATGATCGTGCCAGTGGCTCTTGGCGTCGAGCCAACCCTCTGCATCGCGATAATGGTCGTGCGTCTGATGGCCTTCGCCATCGGTGAAGACCAGATGCGCGGAGCGGGTTCCGGCCAGGCGGATTCGATACCAGCTCTCGTCCAGCACCTCCATCGGCACGCCCGGCCAGTCGCTGCGCAGCCCGCTCGGCTGAGCATCCCAGACGTGGACGCGGACGATCGAGCCCCAGCCGGGACGGCGCTCGAAGTGCAGGATCAAATCGGACATCGAAAAGGACTACGTGTCTCGGTGAAAGGGTTCTGCGCTCGCGGGGCGGCGAGCGCGGCTCAGCCCGGCTGCGCGGGATCCTGCATCGACGGCGTCGCGGCGGCGATCTCGGCGGAGTCGGGCCTGCCATGCAGCCAGGCGAGCAGGAGCTTGTAGCCGAGCACCAAGACGACCGACCCGACGAAGAGACCGATGATGCCGGCACTCATGAACCCGCCGATCGCACCGACGAAGATGACGGCCATCGGGACATCCACGCCGCGCCCGAGGAGGATGGGCTTGAGGATGTGCTCCAGGCTGTAGACGAAGAGGCTCCAGACCAGAAACGCGAGGAAGGTCAGCATCCCCACGTGGAAAAAAACATAGACGAGGATCGCCACCGTGATCGGCAGGATTCCGATCTGCACCACGCACATCACCAGCGCCAGCAGCGCCCAGAGCCCGGCCGCGGGCACGCCGATCGCCAGCCACCCCAGACCGGCGAGAAGCGACTGGATCAAGGCGACACCGAGAATCCCCCGAGTCACGCTGCGAATCGTCGCCTCGGAGAGCTTCGCAAACTCCACACCCCGCGCGCCCGCCAACCGTCTCGCAAAGGCAAGGCTCGCGCGCTGTCCGGCCTCGGACTGCGCAAGCAAGAACCCCGCGATCAGGATGGCGACGAGGATATGCAGCAGGCCCACGCCGGCCCCGCCGGCCACCCCGATCGTCCAGTGCAGAACGACCTTGAGCTCGGGCTCGATCTCGACGAGCACGGCACGGAAGTTCGAGGTGCCCTCGGCCCAAACCCGCGCAATGTCGTCCCCGATCAGCGGTAGTTGCGCAACGACATCGGGCAAGGGAGGAATCGTCAGGGACTCGTGGCCGAAGGCATCGATGACCCTGTGCAGCTCGCCGACCAGCGAGGCGCTGAGCAAGAGCGCCGGCACCAACAGCAGCGCGAAGCAAAGCAAGGACATGATGACGGCGGCAAGGTTGCGCCGCCCGTGCAGGTAATGCGTCAGTCGCACGTAGCCCGGGTGCAACCCGATGGCGATGATGATCGCCCAGGCAAAAGGCACGATGAAGGGTCGCACGATATCGAAACACCAAACGACCAGGATGGCGAGAAACGCGATCCGAACGAAGGCCTCGACCGCACGATCCAAGAAGATCCGATCCCCGTCACCGCCCTGTTGCATGATCGATCCCCGTCGTCGAGATGATGTCGCCCGCCGGGCAGTGCCGGCCCGAACAAGGCCGCCGCCGCGGCACGCGCGCAACGATACCGCAGCGTGCCACCGAACGCGACGGTGACCGGACGCCTTTTGTGCTTCGCCCGATACGTCGACGCCCCGATCGACGCTCTGTTCGACTGCCTCGTCAACGACCGCGCTCAGCCAGCCGTAGGCATTCGCACCACCGGCGCGCTGTCGAGCAGCTTGGTCACGACCGCGACCAGCGGCTCGATATCCATGCGGTTGGCGAAGACCGTGAAGGTGAGCATCGCCAGCAGATGGCGCGGGTCGCTGATCCAGGGCGGGAGAAAACGCGGCGCCCGGCACAGGCCCATCTCGTAGAGCGTGCAGAGTGCGGGCAATGCGAAGAGGTCGAGCTTTCCGCAGAACATGAGATGGAGGCAGTCGGCGCGCCCGGCGGCGAAACAGGCGCGGATCACGTAATTGATCGACAGCAAGCCGGTCAGGTAGACGACATCCTTGGTGAAGGGGGCGCCGCCGGTGATGATGCCGCCGCGGAAGACCCGGCGCGCGCTCTCGAAGGACTGATCGGGCTGATCGGTCTGTTCCAGAAAGTAACGATAGACCTCGATGAAGTCCGCCCCCTCAATGGCCATCTGGATGGCGATAACCCGATCGGCCAGCCGACGCAGCCGGTCGAGCTCGATCGAGCCGCTGATCAGCTCGGCATAGACCGCAAGTCCCTCTTGGGTGCGCGTGGTACCGGGATGACCGTCGGCGAGTATCGGCAGGTCGACCTGGGCCTTGCCGTTGATCGAGGTCGCGACATGGACATGCGCCTCGTGATGCAGCAATTGGATGTAGTCGCGATCGGTGAAACGGGCGTCGCGGCGGATCCGAATCGCCTTGGAGGTAGCCAGCGCATTGGCGGAGAGCTGATCGACCAGGTCGACGCTCGGGGCCTGGTCGCCGAAGTGCTCCTTGACTGCGACCTCGAGCCGCTCGGCAACCTCGGACGCCGAGTGATAGGCCGGGGGTGCGATGTCGAAATGGATCCGTGTCAGTCGGGTGATGGTCTCCTGGACCTGATGGGCCAGCTCCAAGGGTACGACCGGCAGATAGCGCAACGGGGCTGTGGGCTCGCCGTAGAGCAGACGACCATGCTCGAAGAAACCGGCGGTGCCGACCGCCGCGAGCATTCGGGCCGCTTGCTCGATGGACTGGGCCTGCTGCTCGAGCCAGAGATCGATGGTGGTCACGGGCACGATCAGGCGCCGCGCCTCGCGCACCGCATTGATCGTGGCCGTCGGGTCGAAGGACGCATACTCCACCTCCGGCAGCTCCCGCCCGTCCTTGGCGAGAAAGGCGGCCTTGATCTCGGGTCGCCAGGCCAGCGCGCTCAGGATGCGCAGCGGCCGGCAACCCTGGTGCAGCAGCCCTGCGACAGTTCTGATACGGTCATGCTCGCGTTCGGTGGCGGAGGTCATGGTATTCGGTCTCGACGGCGGTGAAGAGGGAAACGCCGATCAAATCAACCAGGCGGCACCGCGCCCCGTGTGGCTGATGGCTCGACCTCGGAGGACGCTCGCGGGGCTGCCGCCCCGTGGACTTTCTCCCGCACCCGCTGGAAGACGACATAGAGCATCGGGATCAGGAAGACGCCGATCAGCGACGCCGCGAGCATGCCGCCAAACACGGCGGTGCCGACGGCGCGTTGGCTGGCCTGGCCGGCGCCGCTTGCGATGACCAAGGGGACCAGGCCGAGGATGAAGGCGAAGCTGGTCATCAGCACCGCGCGGATACGCATGCGCGCCGCGTGGGTCGCGGCCTCCTGGATCGAACGTCCGTTGCGGCGCTCCTCCATCGCGAACTCGACGATCAGGATCGCGTTCTTGCTCGCCAGCCCGATCAGCACGACCAGGCCGACCTGGGCATAGAGGTCGTTCGGCAGTCCCGTGATCAAGAGCGCCGTAAGCGCGCCGAGCACGCCGACGGTGACCGAGAGCAGCACCGCCATGGGCATGGACCAGCTCTCGTAGAGCCCGACCAGGAACAGGAAGGCGAAGAGGACCGCGAGCCCGAGCACGATCGGCGTCTTGCCGCCGGCCTCGCGCTCCTGGAAGGCGGTGCCGGTCCATTCGTAGCCGTACCCTGAGGGAAGCGTGGTGGCCGAGAGGCTCTCCATCGCGCTCAAGGCATCACCCGAGCTGCGCCCCGGGGCGGGGCCGCCCTGGATCGTCACGCTGC
>NZ_LN848257.1:1680435-1684654 GCF_001499735.1 Thiocapsa sp. KS1
GCTGCGATAATTGTTGTAGCGCTGGATCAGTTGGGGACCGAGGATCAACTCAGAGGTCATGAGTGCACGCAGCGGCACCATATCGCCCGCCGCGTTGCGCACATGGATGCGATAGACGTCGTCGAAGGCCCGGCGGTCGCCCTCCTCGCCCTGGACCTTGACCTGCCAGACCCGACCGAATTTGTTGAAGTCGTTGACATAGTAGCCGCCCAAGGTGGCTTGCAGCGCGGTGAAGACGTCGTTGACCGCAATCCCGAGGGTCTGCACCTTCTCGCGGTCGATGTTCAGGAAGACCTGCGGGTTGTCGGTGGCCCAGGTCGCGAAGACCCGAGACAGGGCAGGATCCTGATTGGCGGCCAGGACCATGGCCCGCATGACCGCGGCCAGCTCGGCCGGGGGCCGGCCTTGCAGATCCTGAAGTTGGTACTCGAAGCCGCCGCCGGTGCCGAGCCCGATGATCGGCGGAAGATTGAAGGGCATGATCAGGGCGCCGGGGATGGCGGCTGTACTGGCTGCAAAGCGCTCGATGACCGCGGCGACCTCGAGATCGGCCGTCGCGCGCTCCGCAAAGGGCTTGAGCCGTCCGATCAGGAAGGCGCTGTTGGACTGCACGCCTCCGTCGAGGATGCTGTAACCGGGCACCGTAAGGACCCACTCGACGGCCGGGTCTCCCATCGCGATCCGCTCGGCCTTCTCGACCACATCCAGCGTCCGGCTCAGGGAGGCACCCTGCGGCAGTTGGATCTCGGCCATGAAGGCGCCCTGATCCTCCGACGGCAGAAAACCGGTCGGGGTGACCTTGAAGAGCCAGCCGGTCGCGAGTCCGACCACGGCGATCAACACCAGCACCAAGGCGGAAAACCGCACGAGACGGGCGACGACATAGGCGTAACCGTCGCGCACCCCGTCGATGCCGCGCATGACCGCAGCCATCGGACCGCGCCGATGGCCGCCGGGCTTGAGCAGGATCGCGCACAGGGCCGGGGACAGGGTCAAGGCATTGATCGCCGAAATCAGCATCGAGAAGGCGACCACGGCCGCGAACTGCTGGAACAACTGTCCGGTAATGCCCGGGATGAAGGCGACCGGCAGGAACACCGACAGCAGCACCAGGGTGATGGCGATGATCGGCCCGGTGATCTGACCCATCGCCTTCTTGGCCGCCTCGCGCGGCGGCAGACCATCCTCCTCCATGATGCGCTCGACGTTCTCGACCACGACGATCGCATCGTCGACCACGATGCCGATCGCGAGCACCACCGCGAGCAGCGAGATCGTATTGGCCGAGAAGCCGATCATCAGCAGGAACGCGAAGGTGCCGATCAGGGCCACCGGCACCGCGATCAAGGGGATCAGGGTCGCGCGCCAGCTGCCGAGAAACAGGAACACCACCAGGATGACCAGGACGAAGGCCTCCAGCAGCGTGTGGACGACCTTTTCGAGACTCGCCTTTACGAAGTCGGTGGTGTCGTACACCAAGGCGTAGGTCAGGTCGTCCGGGAAGCGCTCGGCGAGCGTCTCCATGGCTGCCCTGATGCCGTCCGCGACGGCGACCGCGTTGGCGCCGGGGGCGAGATAGATGGCCATCCCGGCGCTGTCGACGCCGTTCAGACGCGTGACCGAGTCGCGCTGGCTGGAGCCGAGCTCGACCCGACCCACGTCGCGGACCCGGACGGTGGAGCCGTCCGGATTGGCGCGCACGACGATGGACTCGAACTCGGCCACATCGCTGAGCCGCCCCTGCGTCTGCAGCGTGATCTGAAACTGATTGTCCGAGGTCATCGGCTGGGCGCCGATGCGCCCCACCGCGGCCTGGATGTTTTGGCCTTGGATCGCCGCGATGACATCCGAGGGCGTGAGTCCGAGCGCGGACAGGCGATCCGAGCTCAGCCAGATGCGCATGCTGTAGTCGAGCGGACCGAATTGGAAGACCTCGCCGACGCCCGACACCCGCGCCAGGGTGTCCTGGATATTGATGGTCGCGTAGTTGCTCAGAAAGAGCGCGTCGTAGGATCCGTTCGGCGAATGCAGCGCGACGATCTGCAACATCGCGCTGGATTGCTTCTTGACCGTGACACCGGTTCGCTTGACCTCCTCGGGCAATTGCGCAGTCGCCTGGTTGACCCGATTCTGGACATTGACGGTGTTGATGTCCGGGTCGGTACCGAGGTCGAAGGTGACCGTCAGGGAATAGCTGCCGTTGTTGGTGCTGGCGGACTTCATGTAGAGCATGCGGTCCACGCCGTTGACCTTGGCCTCCAGCGGCTGAGCGACGGTGGCCTCGACCACGCTCGCGGAGGCGCCCGGATAGCTCGCGGTCACCGAGACCTGAGGCGGAACGATGTCCGGGAACTGGGCGACGGGGATCCGCGTGATGGCGATGAGACCCGCCAGGGTCAGCACCACCGAGATGACGATGGAGAGTCGCGGGCGGTCGATGAAGACGTCCGAGATCATTGCTCGGCGCCCCCGTTCAACGGCCCGGCCGCCGGGTCGGCGTCCTCGAAGACCTGCGGCGGGCTCGCGCTGACCACCTGTCCGGGGCGCACCTTCTGAGCACCTTCGACGATCACCAGCTCGCCCGCCGCGAGTCCCTGCGTCACCGCGACAACCGCCCCCGTCTCGACGCCAATTTGGATACGCCGGATTCGGGCCTTGCTCTCCTCGTCGATGATGAGGACATAGACGCCCTGCTGATCGATCTGAAGCGCCGGCTGCGGCACCGTGATCGCCAGCTTCGGGGCATCGCGTTGCAGCAGGATGCCGACATACTGCCCGTCCACCAGCCGGCCGTCAGGGTTCGGGAACCGTGCACGCACGGTTACGGTGTCCGTGCCCGCATCGGTGGTCACGTCCACGAAGTCGATCACGCCCGTGTGCTCGTAGATCGTGTCGTCCGACAGCCGAGCCATGACCTGCAAGGCCCCGTTCTCTTGCCCGTCGGCAGGGGCGTTTGCCCGCGCATCCAATAATTGCCGCTGGGTCACCGGGAACCGTACCTCGATCGGATCGCTGCTGACGATGGTGGCCAGACCTTCGCTGCTCGGTCCGACGAGGCTGCCGACACTGTAGCGCGCGATGCCGATGCGCCCGGCAATCGGAGCGGCGATCTCGGTATAGCCCAGATCCAGCTTGGCGGCATCCAAGGCCGCTTGTGCCTGGGCGATGCCGGCCGCCGCGATGGATGCGGCAGCGCGCAGCTCGTCGACCTGGGCCGCGGCGATATTCTTCGCCCGCAGCAGCTCCTCCCCACGCGCCAGCTGTGCCCTGGCGTTCTGCTCCTCGGCCACCGCCATGGCGAGGTCCGCCTCGCGCTGGCTGACCAGGGACTGGTACTGCTCGGGCTCGATCAGGAACAAGAGCTCGCCCACCGCCACCGCTTGGCCTTCATCGAACCGGCGCTCCTTCAGAAACCCCTGGACGCGGGCGCGCAGCTCGACGCGATCCGCCGCCGCCACGCGGCCGATAAAGGCCGCCTGCTCGGTCACCGCCTCCTCCCGGGCCGGAGCCGCGACTACGGCGGGCGGCGGCGGGACCGGTGCCTGTCCGCCGTCCGGTGTCTCCTCGCATCCGGTCAGTGCGAGCAGCGTCGCCGAGGCGGCCAGGGCAAGACCCAGACCCCCGAGATTCCCGAGGCGAGCGGTTGAGATGCGGATCGGCATGGCGGCGAGAGCTCCGACTGGTTTGAAGGTTGCGCGTCCCGGGTACCCTCTCGCCCTTCCCGACGTCGAACGACCGTCCGGGCGAGGGCAACAGAAGCGTCCACGGCAAGCTGCTCCAGCGCAAGCCTAATCGCAAGTCGACCGCAGGCATAGCCCACGCTGCTCGGAGCGGCTCGCGCCTGCGACCTTGCGGTCGTAGACTTGGTCGCGATCCCCGACCGCCCGGCAAGCCCGGTCGGGCGCGACCCTTTGCCGGCCTGTCGGTGGATGCGGCTCTCGACACTATGAACAGACTCGACCAAGCGATCCCGCCTGACGAGGAGCCGCTCCGCGCACTCCCGTTGCCCGAGGGCATCCGGATCGGCCGCGCCGACAGCAGCGACCCGGACCGCGCGCACCGCCTGGAGTGGTGGATCGCCAACGGCCGCGGCGGCTATGCCGCGGGCACGCTCGCCGGCAGCCTGACCCGCGGCTATCACGGCCTTCTGACCGCAACCATCGATCCGCCGCTCGGCCGCCGCCTGCAGGTCGCCAAGCTCGACGCGACCCTGATCGAC
>NZ_LN848257.1:1684754-1697407 GCF_001499735.1 Thiocapsa sp. KS1
AGCGACACTGGCCCCTCTTCACCAACCGCTGGGCCGACGGCTGCGTCGAGCCGGCCGGTCATGTCCTGATCGACTCCTTTCGCCTCGACGGGCGCATGCCGGTGTGGCACTGGGCCTGCGGCGATCTCTTGGTCGAGCAGCGGATCTGGATGCCGACGGGCGAAGACAGCGTCTGGTCGGTCTATCGGCTCCTGCGTTCTCGCCCGGGCGCAGTGCCGAGTCTGCGTGTCGCCCTGCTGCTCGCCGATCGCGACCATCACCACGTCGGACACAAGGGCGACTTCGACCCGATCCTGACCCTCGACGGCGACGCGCGGCTGACCGCCCGATGCGCCGACGGACACGACATTGGCCTGATCGCCGTCGGCGGAAGCATACGGATCGAACGCGCCTGGATCGAGCACGTCGCCTTGCCGATCGAGCGCGAACGCGGGCTGCCGGATCGGCAAGACCTGTTGCGGGTCGGTTTTGCCGAGCTGTCCTTGAGCGCGACCGCGTGGTGCGGTGTCTTGGCGACGGTCGCGCCCGGGGCCGGAACCGGCGTCGTTCCGGATCCCGAGCAGGCATTGGAGCGATTCAGGCAGCAGGATCGCGCGCTCGTTCGGACCGCACGGACCCATCACAAGCAGATCCCGGACGTTCCGGCCTGGATCGAGCAGCTTATCCTCGCCGCCGACAGCTTCCTGATCGAGCGGCCGATCGGCGCGCTGCCCGCTGGGCAACCGCAGGCCAAAGGCGCATCCGTGATCGCCGGCTACCCCTGGTTCGGCGATTGGGGGCGCGACACCATGATCGCCCTGCCCGGACTCACCCTCGCGACCGGTCGACCCGAGATCGCCAAACGCATCCTGGAGACCTTTGCCGGATTCGTCGATCGCGGCATGCTGCCGAACCGCTTCCCCGATGCCGGCGAGACCCCCGTCTACAACACGGTCGATGCCCCACTCTGGTACATCGACGCCTGGCGCGCCTACATCGAGACATCGGACGATCTCGACGCGCTCGCCCGGTTGTTCCCGATCCTGGAGTCGATCGTCACGCACTACCGCGACGGGACCCGCTACGGCATCGGCATGGACCCGAGCGACGGCCTGATCCGCGCCGGCGAGCCGGGTGTGCAGCTCACCTGGATGGATGCGAAGGTCGGCGATTGGGTGGTGACCCCGCGGATCGGCAAACCGGTGGAGATCAATGCGCTCTGGTATCACGGGCTGCGGGTGATGGCCGACTTCGCCGAGCGATTGGGGCGCGATCCGCAGCCCTACCTGAGTGCAGCGGACCGGACGCGGGTCGGTTTTGCCCGATTCCTGCGTCCGGACGGACAGGGTCTCTTCGATGTCATCGACGGCCCGGACGGCCCGGATGCCGACGGCACGCGTATTCGCCCGAATCAGATCTTCGCGGTCAGCCTGACTCATTCGCCGCTCGACACGACCGCCCAAGCCTCGGTCGTCGAGGTCTGTGCGCGTCATCTACTCTGCCCCTTCGGCTTACGCACCTTGGCGCAAGAAGACCCCGATTATCGGGGTCGTTACGAAGGAGACGTCAGGAGTCGCGATGGCGCCTACCATCAGGGCACGGTCTGGGCCTGGCTATTGGGACACTATGCCCTTGCGGAATATCGGGTTACCGGCGATGCGACGGCGGCGCAAGCACAGCTCGCCCCGATCGCCGAACATCTTCGGGAGGCCGGACTCGGTACCGTCGGCGAGATCTTCGACGGCGACCCGCCTCACCATCCGCGCGGCTGTCCGGCTCAAGCCTGGTCGGTCGCCTGTATCCTGGATGCCTGGACGCGGCTGGAGCACATCCGCATCGGAGACAATCAGCCGAGGAGCGGGACGTGAGCGGAGAATCGAGCAACGCCGAGCGCGAGCGCCTGGAAGAGACGCGCCGAGGAACCGCCGACTGGCGTCTCTGGGGCCCCTATCTCGCCGAGCGCGCCTGGGGAACGGTGCGCGAGGATTACAGCGCCGACGGCAACGCCTGGGACTATTTCACGCATGAGCAGGCGCGCTCGCGCGCCTACCGTTGGAACGAGGACGGGCTCGGCGGCATCTGCGATCGCGAGCAGCGGCTCTGCTTTGCGCTCGCACTCTGGAACGGACGCGACCCCTTTCTGAAGGAGCGCGCCTTCGGGCTCACCGGACCGCAGGGCAATCGCGGCGAAGACGTGAAGGAGTGCTGGTTCTATCGCGACGCCCTGCCCACGGCAAGCTATCTGCGTTACATCTACAAGTATCCGCAGGCGCCCTTCCCCTACCGCGAGTTGATCGAGGAGAACGCCCGTCGCTCCCGCGAGGATCCGCCCTACCTGCTCACCGACACCGGCTGTTTCGACGAGCAGCGCTATTGGGACGTCGATGTCTTCTACGCCAAAGCCGGACCGCACGAGATCCATATCCGCATCTATCTGAAGAACCGCGGCCCGGACCCTGCCGAGATCCATCTCTTGCCGACGCTTTGGTTCCGCAACACCTGGTCATGGGACGCGGGCGCGGAGCCTCCAGTGCTGCGGGCGGCAACCGCCCCCGACGGTGCCGCTTGGGCGGTCGAGGCGGAGCATCCGACACTCGGCACCTATCACCTCTACGGCACCCATCACGCCGAGCTGCTCTTCACCGAAAACCTCTCCAACACCGAGCTGCTCTGGGGCTCCCCCAACCCGTCGCCCTACGTCAAGGACGGCTTCCACCGTCGGGTGGTTCAGGGCGACACCACGGCGGTCAATCCGGCGCTCACCGGCACCAAGTGCGCCCCTTGGAGCCATTGGACCGTCAGCCCGCAACAGCACGCCATAATCGATCTGGTGCTCAGCGCCGAGCCGCTCGCCGTTCCCTTCGCACGCAGCGAGCGCACGCTCTCCATCCGCCAGTCCGAGACCACCGTCTTCTACGACGATCTCCTGCCCGAGGCGAGCGCGACGGACCACCGCATCCTCCGTCAGGCCCTCGCCGGCATGGTCTGGACCCAGCAGTTCTATCACTACGACGTCGAACGCTGGCTGAGCGGCGATCAGGTCCGACCGCCCGCATCCCGCCAACAGGGCCGCAACCGCCATTGGCGCCATCTCAAAGCGCACGACATCATCTCCATGCCCGATACCTGGGAATATCCCTGGTTCGCCGCCTGGGACCTCGCCTATCACTGCCCGGCCCTGGCATTGCTGGATGTCGACTTCGCCAAGAATCAGATCGAGCTGATGCTCTCGGATCGGTATCTGCACCCAAATGGTCAGATCCCGGCGTACGAATGGGGTTTCGACGACGCCAACCCGCCGGTCCACGCCCAAGGCGCACTCAAGGTGTTCCGCGCCGAGCGGGTCCAGCGCGGTTCGGGCGACCTGGATTTTCTCGAGCGCGTCTTCCACAAGCTCCTGCTCAACCTTGCCTGGTGGATCAACCGCAAAGACGCCGACGGACACAACCTCTTCGAGGGCGGCTTTCTCGGGCTCGACAACATCTCGGTCTATGACCGCTCGCGCCCGCTCCCGCCCGGTCACAGCCTCAAGCAGGCCGACGCGACCGGCTGGATGGCCATGTTCAGCCTCAACATGACCATGATCGCACTCGAGCTCTGTGCCAAGGACAGCAACTACGAGGAGATGGCGATCCACTGCTACATGCAGTTCCTCGCGATCGGCGAGGCCATCGCCGGCAATCCGGAGACCGGGATGCCGGCGCTCTGGGATGAGGAGAAAGGCTTCTTCATGGATCTCTTGGTTACGCCGGACGGGGTCGGCCACCGGATCGAGGTCTACTCCTGGGTCGGCCTCATTCCCCTCTTCGCCTCGGAGATCGTCGACCAGCGGCTCCTCGCCAACGCCCCGCGCTTCGCCGACCTGCTGGGCGAGCATCGGGGCGGCCTCTTCCGAGGCAGCGCCGTCTGTCTCTGCCCGGATTGGGAGAACGACCGCGGCGAGCACCTGCTCGCCTTGGTCGATCACAGCATGCTGCCGCGAATCCTGGAGCGCCTGCTCGACGAAGAGCAGTTCCTCTCGCGCTTCGGGATCCGCAGCGTCAGCCGTATCCATGCAACCCAAACGCATCTCGGCCGCATCCCCGGCATCGGCGAGGCCCTGATGGAATACGTCCCCGGCGAGTCCAACTCGCCCCTCTTCGGCGGCAACTCCAACTGGCGGGGCCCCATCTGGCTGCCGACCAACTACTCGCTCGTGCACGCGCTGGAGAAATACCACCGCTTTCTCGGTCCAGACTTTCGGGTCCCGGCCCGCTGCAAAGGCGGACAGCCGCTCAACCTCGCCGAGATCGCCACCTTGATCGCCGAGCGCCTGGTCGATCTCTACCGCGCCCCGACCGGCGCACCGCCGCCGGCCCTCGTGCGTGAGGGTCATCTGCACGACGACGTCCATTGGCGCGACCTGCTGAGCTTCCACGAATATTTCCACGGCGAGACCGGCGAAGGTCTCGGCGCCTCGCACCAAACCGGTTGGACGGGATTGCTCGCCAACCTGGTGATGCGTCGCTATCAGAAGGACATCGCGCCTTGGAGCGGCCTGGATCAGGGGACGGAGGCTGCGCCGATCGACGAGATTGCATAAACCGCGTCACCGCCGTAGAGCAGGGTTGTGCTCACAATTGGGAGAAAAGGGGCCAGGTTCAGTTTATTCACAACGGCAACTCGCCCTGCCCCGCAGCGTCGGCCGTTGGCGGCTCGTCCTGCTTCCGCGGCCTGCCCCGCTTGCGCAATTCCCGGCGCTGGCCGGTCATCGCTTCAATCTCCCGGTAGAAGCGGTCGTTGCCGATGGGTTGACCTTGGTTGATGGCCAGCCGCAGAGCGCCGAGCGGTTTGTCGTCGAGCGCTCCGCCGAACAGCTCCCGATAGGCGGCACGGCGCGCCTCCTCGTCATCGCCGAGTCCGAGGTAGAGCGGGTGCGGCGTCAGCAGCGCGTCCAGCTCGCCGAGCGCGTTGACTCGGTAGCTGGACCAGCGGTAAAGGGCGGGGTCCGCCACCATGCCGGCGCGCACGGGATTCAGCTCGACGTAACGGTGGCACAGCAGCAGGTAGGTTTCGGCCTGAACCAGCGAAGACTTGTAGCGGCCGTCCCAGAGGGTGCCGGTCCGCCCATAGGTGTGGTTGACGTACTGCACGTAGCGGCGGCCGACCGAGATCAGCACCTGGGGCACGCGCTCGGCCTCTTCCGGCGTCAGCAGCAGATGGACATGGTTGGTCATCAGCACGTAGGCGTGCATCCGACAGCGCTCGCGCAC
This sequence comes from Thiocapsa sp. KS1, assembly GCF_001499735.1. Classification (GTDB taxonomy): domain Bacteria; phylum Pseudomonadota; class Gammaproteobacteria; order Chromatiales; family Chromatiaceae; genus Thiocapsa. The sequence continues at coordinate 1,689,986 of NZ_LN848257.1, forward strand.
CAGTGCCTCGTGCAGCCAACCCAGGTAGGCACGCCGGTCTTGGTCGTCGAAGAAGCACGCCGCGCGGTTGTGGCCACGCTGCACGATGTGCAGCGGCAAGCCGTCGATATGGATGCGTGTGCGGCGGGGCATGGGGCGCAAGCATAGCAGAAAGTGAGCCTGGCCCCTTTTCCCCTTTGAGGGTCCCTCCATGATTCCTGTTATAGCTGACTTTTCCCGCTGCTGCAGGAACCGACGCTCCGTCACCGACAATTGGGGTGGGTTTTGATATCGTCTGCGGAAACCACCTTGCCGTCTGCCATTGTGAGCTGAATACAAAGCCGGTTTCCCGGATGGTAGAAGATGCCGTACTGCGTGTTGCCGCTCTGAATAGAGTCGACATCTTTATAACCACGATTGGCCATGATATCGATGGCCTTGATCGAATCCTTGCCAGCAAGATCCTTGTAATGCGGGGCAGACGAGTGCTTCTCGTGACTTGATGCACCAAATCCCGCTTTCGCATTCTCAGCCTTCGTCTTGTTAATGTCACAGCCTTGCATTTCGGTCACTTGCGTGCAACCGGAGCGCTCGAGCTTCTCGCGGTACTTTGCGTCGATTGCATGGGCGGAAGTATTTGCCAACAGCACGGCGCCTACGGAAACAATCAATAATCTCTTCATATGACTACCTCTCAAGAGTCTTGGCGATTCAAAGGCATTGCCACTAGCCTAACATTGCGGCAAGCCGACCCGCGCGCGGCACCACGCTTGCAATTAGCCCACGACGTCTGCCGCGCGGGGTCGGCTTGAGCGCTGTGTTAGCGCCTTTTCGCATCAAAGAAGTTTCTTGAATTGCTCTACAGTCAAGCCAGCATCCTTAACGATTCCGCCAAGCGTAAAAGCATCAACAGGATTTCCCCTCGGAATGGTTAGGATTCGCGTGCCGTCAGACATGATGATGTGCTTGCTTTCCCGGACAACGCGGAACCCTGCCTTCTGTAAAGCCCGAACAGCATCGCGGTGATTTACACCTGGAATTTTCGGCATCTTTACGCGGCCACTTCGACTTCCCGCATTTCAGTATCTTCCGTTGCGGCCAATTCTGCCGAAACAGCAACGTACTCATTGATTGCATCCGCAATGTTTTCTAAAGCTTCCTGTTCTGTCTTCCCCTGTGACCAGCATCCAGGTAGACCTGGGCAGGATACGCTAAAGCCTTCATCTGTTTTGCGGAGAGCGACTTTGTATTTCATGTGCCACCTGAGGTGGTTTGATGGAACAATCTTCTATTGGCGCTAACGTGCAGCCTAAAGCGGCGCGCGCCATCGATCACCTGGCGAGTGAGCACGGCGGTTGTGGCGCGCGCTCGCTTTTGAGGCGAAGGTTAGGCTTCAGGCTGCCGTAGACCGTGCCGATGGCGACCGCGCCGCAGACCGTCACCGGGCACTGCGACCCTCGCAGGATAACCGAGCGGGGAGCCGATTTCCTGGCCGACCGGGGGTCTCTGGCAAAGAACCGCCGACACCGTTTCTGGGAGCCGATTGCCTTCTCGGTCAGGGTTCCCTTGCAGAGAAGCACGCTTTTCTTCTGCGCTTCTCTATTCGATCTTTCGAGCCTAACGTGAAGCCTAAAGCGGCGTGCGCCGCTGATGACGCTGAGAATTAGCACGACGCCCGTGGCGCGCACTCGCTTTTAAGGCGAAGGTTAGGCTTTTTGTTTCCGGGCAAAAGTGAAGACCTAACCCCATCCGCTTGGAACGCAGGCGGATTATTGTTGAAATCTTGGCTGGAGTGAAGGAATCTCAAGATAACTCTCGTCAGTAAACTGGTAGGAATTTTTGGCCTTTGTAAACGTAGTTCCATAAGCTCTAAGCCAAATCCTGCGTTTTCCCGCCGATAAGATGTATCCCTTCTTAGCTTCATTTCCTGGTAAACGAGCAGGCGGGGAATTTCTGACTCGCTGTAAATGTGTGATTGTAACTATTAGATGAGCCAGGTATCTTTGATTTATGGCTATTTCTTTGTGAAAATGAGGGAAAAATGCAGCGTCACCATTTCCTTGACTTGCCTGCCAACCAGATACTTTGTTAACCGCCCGTAGATTACTATATGGGTGAGAGTGGAATGTCCCAACAAGCTCAATATCTGGCCAATAACTTTCAAGAAACTCCTTTTTCATAAGCAACGACTCAAAATCTGGCTTTACCCAGTCGCCATGTCTTGTTGCAGAGGTTTCTATTGTTGCCATGGTGACAATGATCTTATCCGGCTGGCTCCCTTTTGCTTGAACTGAATAGCCCCATAGCAAACCGAATGTTTCCAGCCTATTTGCGCCTTTCCCCTTTGGGTTATTATGTAGAAACTCATAAGCCTCTATCGCCGATGTGAAAATCTGCGGAACAACGTGGTCTTCGACAAAAACGTATCACATGAAAGCTACTTGTCCTAACGTGCAGCCTAAAGCGGCGCGCGCCCCTGATGACCTTGCGAATTAGCACGACGCCTGTGGCGCGCGCTCGCTTTTGAGGCGTATGTTAGCCGTTTTGATTAGCGCAAACGCCTTCAACGACATGCACGCCAAATAAATTCCTAATAGAAATGAGGCTCTTGGGAAACGAGCCATCGATAGCAAGTATTACTGCAACTTCGTAAGATGCGCCTTCAAAGGTGCGCCAAGCTCTTAGAATCGCGAGATACTTCACACATTGAAAAAGTCCCCGTAAAATGTCAGCTTCGTCAGATATTCGCGATTTAATTTCAACGCCGATACGCTTTTGCACGCTTTGAAATAAAATATCTAACACATCTCCTGATGGCAGAAGAAACTCCATTTGCCCAGGCGACAACCCATTGCTTAGTCCAATGCATTCTGGATGTAGAGCTACGTACTCTTTAAGGGACTTATGAAATTCGCTCTCGCCAGCGCCCCCGCTGCGCCCCGCATTTCTCAAGATATCTAAGTCGGGTAAGCTAGCTTCCGACAGACCTAGTTCAGCTAGTACGCTGGGCCATTTTGTATAGGCGAATACTCTGCTAAGTATGCTGTCGATTATAGCTTCTTTTTGTCTGGGGTCTAACTTTCCGATGTTGCTGACATTGATCATCGGATCGACGCCGGCACCAGGCAAACCCGTTTGCTGATTAATAACAATACACTGAATAGGCGGGACATCTTCTTGCCAACGCTTAGAAAGCTCGACAAGCGTCGTTCCAATACTTCCCAAAACAAAGTTGAGGTTTCGCGGATTCGGCATACCGAGTTCATCCGCGAGATTGGCGTATGTAATCTTTTGCCGAGCTAAAGCCTGACGGATCAAGAGAGGCAGGGCTGCTCGTGCACGCTGCTGATACAGGGACTCGCCAAACATATCTTTCGCTATTTCAACGGTCCAGTCTTCCATGCTTCTACCTCTTCTTTTCGGCTAACGAATCGGTTAAGCGGCCCCGCTGGCACAAATTTGCAGAATAAGCGCCGCCGCGTCTGCGGGGTCCGCTCTTGAACCGCTTGTTAGGCCATTTTGCGAATGTTGGGTTGCCAAAAGCGGCAACCCAACCTACGACGCTTAATTGATCTGTGATTAAATGATCGAGTGCTTCTTCGCGAAATCTTTGAAATAAAGCGGCGCTTTCTTTTCGTGGGATATTGAGTTAAACAACTCACATATAGCGTATGTTCCTATTTTAAGGTTCATCTCTATATCTATTCTATGCCCAAGGCTCTTTATGTCAGACATAACAGTTAATATGAAATCAATATACCAAGATCCAGGTATTTCGGAAAAGACTCTTTTTACCTCATCATCAATCAAAAAATGAGCATCACTTCGGATATTAGAGTCAAGGTAATTCATAAGATTTAAAGTGGCATTATGAAGAGCCTGTAAAGCTTCTTCATACTCTTTCTTTTTTATATAGCCCTCAAGAGGTTTTATATTATTATCTAGGATATCATTTAATTTTGGCTTCATTTCGCCCTCAAGATATCGTAGCAAATCTTCAGGGTCTTGTTTTGGTTTTAAAAAATCAAAAAATGGCATTTTGTTTACCCTTATGCTCAAAGTAGGCTAACGATCAGGTAAAACCGACCCGCGCGCGGCACCAGGCTTGGGATCAGCCCACGCCCCCGCAGAGTCGGCTTGACCGTCGTTCTTAGGAGCTTTTCACATTTCCGATCTGGACAAAAAGTAAATCTGTCCCCTCTTTCTCTACCGGTTTAAGCCTCGACTAACGCTGTTCTTGAATCAATAGTCATTTGATCACCATTGCGCCAATTGTTACAACTACTGCAAAGTGGCACGATGTATATGCCACGAGGTCCAAGTGGATCTAAAAATTCAACGTGCGCACCAACTGTAGCTTGGTTAGAGCACCCTAAACGCGCACATGTTGTCCGATGATTTCCAGTAAAATTCTGCCAATAACTTATCCATGATTGACCGAAACCAAATGGTGGTCTTAGTCCAGAAGTTCCTTCGACGTTTCTAACTATATGATTGTGCATCGTATACCTCATATATGTTTACTATTATGGTACATCTAACGAATAAGCGTTTATCCGTCGTGCGCGCCGCGCTGACTCCCGGTCATGGCGCGGCGCTTGGGCGCGCATGACGGATAAACGTTTGTTGGACTCATCCGATCCCGGCACGGTGCCCGCTGCGCGCTCCCCCTCCTTAGAGAGAGGGGATTGTATCCTCGAGCCCGGAGTCGCTGGCCGGTGCCGGGCGGCACCTCGGTGTTTGGACAACGCTCGGAGCGGCGCAAAGCGGGCATCCGATGGGGCCGCGGGGCTGGCAAGACAGTGATTGTGGGTTGATTGTAGAGCATTTTCCGGCGTGTGGTCGAGCGCGTGCGCAGGCCGCGAGCGGTCTGTCCGGCGTGACGGATGAGCCTTGCTGCTTAGGCTGGGGCAGGCGGGTTCATCACCCCCTGACCACGCCGCTGCGGGGCCAGGTGCATGGTCACATGCAGCCGTCCTGTGCGGCAGGTGGGACACGCATAGCCTTCAAAGGGCGCCGTGGGCTGCGGTGCGGCGGCTGGTTCCGGCGCCGGGGCGGCGAGCGCCGTGCGAATCAGCGCCAGCACGCGCGCCCGGCAGCGGTTCGCCAGGAAGCCGAAATGCCGTACCCTCATGAAGCCTTTCGGTAGAACATGCAGCAGGAAGCGGCGGATCAGTTCCTCCCCGCTCAGGGTCATCACTTTGTTGCGATTGTCGTCGCGGTAGTCCTTGTAACGCACGTCCACCGTGGCGTCGTCGTCAAAGTCCAGCAGCCGACTGTCCGACAGGGCGATGCGATGGCTGTAGCGTCCCAGATAGTCGATCACCGTCTCGGTGCGCGCCAGACAGGGCTTGGAATAGACCACCCACTCGGGTTGCATCAGGGCGTTGAGGACCCGGTCAACCTCCTGCGGTGTGATCCGCGCCAGCCGCCCCTCCTTACCCGCCCGGTGCAATCGGCTCACCAAGCCGCCACGGAAGTGGCGCGACAGCGCCCGCACCGGGAACAGGTAGGTGCTCTTGGCCGGATGCCAGGTGCCGTCGGTCCCGAAGGCCCCGCCCGGCACCAGGCAGTGCAGGTGGACATGGCGCATCAGGGTCTGGCCCCACGTGTGCAGCATGGCGGTCATCCCCAACTGGCCGTTCAGCCGCTTGGGGTCCGCGCCGAAGGTAGACAAGGTTGCCCACACGGTTTCGAACAGCAGACCATAGATCACCTCGGGGTGGACCTCGACCCAGCCGTTGAGGGTGTCGGGCAGGGTGAAGACCAGATGGTGATAGGTCACCGGCAGCACCGCGGCGCGCTGGCGTTCGCACCAGTCATCGGAGGCGCGGCGTTGGCAACGCGGACAGTGCCGGTCACGGCAGGCGTGATACCGCAGGGGCGTCTCCCCGCACTGGTCGCATTCCAGGGCAAAGCCGCCCAAGGCGGCGGTGCGACAGTCCAGGATGTGGTGACAGACCTGCCATTCCCGCGGACTCATCGGATGGTGGTCGGCATAACCGGAGAGGCACGCGGCCATCACTGCTTGCAAGGAGCTATTCGCCATGGTCAACCCCCAATTGGGCGATCAGGTCCAACGCCCCTTCGCCTTCATTGGCACTGGGCAGCCAATGCACATAGCGCAGGGTGGTCTGAATGCTGCGGTGGCCCATCAGCCGCTGCAGGCGCTCCACCGACAAGCCGGCCGCCAATTGATGGGTGGCGTAGGCGTGGCGTAACCCGTGAATACCGCCAACCGTGGTCACCCCGGCTGCCTGCTTGGCGTCCCTGAAGGCCCGTTGTAGGGTAGTCGTGCACAGTGGCCCACCGCTGCGCCCCGCGAATAACCAGTCGGTGGGGCGAGAGAGGCGCCAATAGGCGCGCAGTTCCTCCAGTAAGGTCGGTGAAAGCGGAACCAGGCGGTCCTTGGCACCCTTGCCCTGCGCGATGCGCAGCAACCGGCGCTCGCCGTCGATAGCCTGCACCCGGAGAGCCAAGACTTCGCTCAGGCGCAACCCGCAGCCGTAGCAGACCGTCAGCATGGTGCGGTCACGCGGAGCGTCGCAGGCCGCGAGGATGGCCGCGACCGCGCCGCGGGTGAGCAACTCGGGGATGCGCTGCGGGCGTTTGGGTAAGGTCACCTCCAGATCGACCGTCGGCCAGCCAAGCACTTGCAGATAGAAGAACCGAATGCCGTTGTACATCAGGCGTACGCTGGCTGGCGCCAAGCTGCGCTGCACCACCAAGTGTTCGAAGTAGCGCGTGAGATCCGCGTGTGCGAGAAGGTCCGGGGAACGGCGGGTGAACTTCGCCAAGTCTCGGACTGCGGCCAGGTAACTTTCGTGGGTGCGCGGCGAGAAACCATGCATCTGCATGGCGGTGATCATCTGCCGACGTAAGGGAGTCATCGTCCGATCCTCTGTCAACGACCCGGAGTGGGTCGTGACGAGTGTGGACGATCGGAGACGGGGCCGAGGCCGGAGCAAACCGCGGGGCGGCGGCGATGATCCGCGCGTCATTCGCTATTCAACAGCGCGATGGGATGGCCGCGAAAAGCCCCGCGGAGCGGATTAGTTCAACGTGTTCTAGATTGCATCCGTCGTTCCGTGTACTAGACTGCATGCAGTCTAGCGCAAAGGTAGCCTAAGAATGCCGCAAGTCAACCCCGCCAGGCCACGCCCTGAGGACGGCTCCCCGTCGAACTGGGATCGGTACCTGGATCTCCTAATCCGTCGTCAGGTTCCGGCGAAGGTCCGGCAATGGTACGTCCGACGGGTCGAGGATTTCCTGAAGGACCTCAAGCCGGGGGCCTTGTCGGCGCTGACGGCCGAGCAGGTCACGGACTACCTGCGACGCATGTCGGCCCGCTCCGATCTGGCGGACTGGCAGATGCGGCAGATTGTCGATGCCTTACGCTTGCTGTTGGTCGACCTGGCGCACGTTCCTGCCGGGAAAGGGGTC
>NZ_LN848257.1:1697507-1702854 GCF_001499735.1 Thiocapsa sp. KS1
TGCAGTCAAGGCCGCGGGACACGCGGCGCGGATCGCGAAGCGCGTGAACTCCCATGCGTTGAGGCACTCGTTCGCGACCCATTTGCTGGAGGCCGGATATGACATCCGCACCGTGCAGGAGCTGCTCGGGCATGCAGACGTGTCGACGACCATGATCTACACCCATGCGCTGAACCGACCGGGGGTGCTGCCCTTGAAGAGCCCGGTGGACGCGATCTAGACGCCACCGGATCCGCCATCCTCCGAACCCTGCGATCCGCCCGGCGATCGGCCGCCCGATCCGGCGCCCTCCCCCCTTGCTCCACCTCCCCGCCCGGCACATCCCAATAAAACGGCCCCATCTGCAAACCCAGCAGTGCATGCCGGAGCGCTCAGGCCCCGCAGGAGAGCCAGCCATCCTCGCCACGTTGGAAGCCGAGGGCGCCGTCGGGCGCGTAGGCGCGGCCTTGCCAGCGCCAGTGTTCGACGGAGAGGACATCGGGGTCGCCGGTGATGAGGTTGAAACCGTTCAGCTCGCCGACCAAGCGACTGGAGACTCCGCTGCCGGCGTGCGCGACGACGACACCCCCGGCGACGTCCGCATAGCCCAGATGCACGTGGCCGCCGAGCGCCAGATCCAGACCTGTCTCGCGCAACCTGGCGAGTGCCAGTGCGCCGCGGCCGACGAGGCGGCGGTGGGCGCCGGCCGCGGTCAGCAGCAGCGGGTGATGTGCGACGAGGATGCGAAGGCCGGCGCCGGACCGTTCCAGACGCGCGGCAAGTCGGGCGATCTGCGACTCGCCGAGGCGACCGCGCGACCAGTCCAGATAAGGGCCCCCGACGCGCACGCTATTGGCGCCGACGGCGAGAAAACCCGAACCTTCCACCTCCGGCTCCAGCCCATCCGGAAAGTGGCGCAGCCAGCCCCGCCAGGGGTCGAGGAAGCGCGCCGCTGCAACACCGGGGATGTCGTGATTGCCGGGCACGGTCAGCACCGGCTGCGGCAGCCGGCCGATGAACGCTGCGGCGGCTGCCAGTTCGCGGGGGCGCGCGCGCTGAGTCAAGTCGCCGCTGACGGCCACCAGGTCGGGCGCAAGCTCGTGGACCTGCGACTCCAGCGCGTTCACCAGGAGCGGCTGCTCGGTGCCGAAGTGCAGATCGGAGATGTGGACGATACGGGTCATTTGGGCGGTTCGTCGGAGCTTCGGAGATCGCTGACGGAAATCTTTAGACAGCCTTCTCCAGAGCCATCGCAGACGGCGGGCGCGACGCCGCGTCCAGGACCGACAGTGCGCGAGGCTGGATCTCATAGCGCAGAGGCAGTTCCAGACGCACCCGTTCGCCGTCGTTCAGCACCACGATGCGCCGGCCCCGCCGGCTAGCCGATGGCGCCTGCACCGTGAGTTGCGGCGCGTCGTGATGGAAGATGAGCGGCTCGTCGGCCCAGGAGCCGTTGAGCAGCCGCAGTGCCACCCGCGGCAGCTCCCCAAACGAGCCCTCGCGCACGCCGTAGATGCCGAGCAAGCCGCCGTCGAGACGACCGCGCCGAGGGTACAGACCTGCCTGCGGCAGCACCGGATTGTTGGAGATGACCAGGGCACGGCTGCGCAACGTCAGCGTTTGTCCGTCGAGCTCCAGAATGATCCGGCGATGGGGATAGCGCCACAGTATCCACAGTGCCTTGCTCAGCAGTCTTGGCCACAGCCGCAACGCACCTTGGCCGCGGCCGGATTCGCGGATCCGGGCCAGTGTCGTCCCCATGCCCAACATGGATGCGCACAGGAACGGCTCGCCATTGACCCGACCAACGTCGATCCGACGCGGCTGGGCCTCCACCAGCGCGTCCACGGCCAGCATCGGATCAAGCGGTATCTCGAGATCCCGCGCCAATAGGTTCGCAGTGCCCGTCGGCACGATGCCGAGCACCGCATCGCGGTTGAGCAGTGCCTTGGCCACGGCCAGCACCGTACCGTCGCCGCCGAGGACGTAGACACGTCGGGCGCCGGCGTCCAATGCCGCGTCGAGGCGCCGTCGCCAGTTGGCCGGCCGACCCCGGGGGTTGTCGAAGCCAATAACGCCGACGTCCACGCCGCGCTCACGCAGCCGCCCGGCGACCCGGCCCGAGAGATCCAGGTCGCCGCCGCGGTTCTCGCCGGAGCGGCTGTTGGAGATGATTACGGCTTGGTCCATCGGGGATGGAGTGCGTCTCTCGGCGACCGGCGGTAAGGCCAACCGAGATCGAATCGAACGGCCCGGCATCGCCGGTGGATCTCAGCGCTCGCGCGGCGAGGCGGCATCGTCATTGCTCCTCATCGGTGATCTCCGCAGGCGGCGCCGTCTCCACCAGCCGCGCCAGCAGCTCCAGCGACTGCTGCCAGCCGAGGTAGCACATCTCCGGCGGCACCGCATCGGGCAGGCCCTCCTGCGTGATCGACAGCTCCGTACCGCAGGAAACGGCGCGCAGCGCCACCGTGGTCACCATCTCGCCGGGCAGATTCGGATCGTCGAATCGGTCGGTGACGACGATGCGCTCGCCCGGCACCAGCTCGCCGTACTCGCCGCCGAAGCTGTGCATCTCGCCGTTGGCGAAGTTGATGAAGGAGGTGCGATAGCGCCCACCGACGCGGGCGTCCATTTCATGCACGACGGCGGTGAAGCCGTCGGGCGCGTTCCACTTGGCCACGGCAGCCGGGTCGATGAAGGCGCGATAGATGCGCTCGGGCGGGGCTTTCAGCACGCGGTGCAGTCGGACGGTGTGGGGCATGTCAGTTGTCCTCTGGTTTGGGGGTTTATCAACGCCCGTCGAACGCCGCCTCCAGCGCCGCGAGGTCGAACTTCTTCATGCCGAGGAACGCCCGGACGACACGGGAGACCTTTTCGGCATCGCCACAGCGCATCATCGCGTCCATCGCGCGCGGCACGATCTGCCACGACAGGCCGTAGCGGTCCTTGCACCAGCCGCAGGCCTCGGCCTCGGGGACGGCCGAGAGTTTGTCCCAGTAGCGATCGATCTCGGCCTGCGTCTCGCAGCGTACGATGAAGCTGATCGCCTCGTTGAACTTGAACATCGGCCCGGCGCTGATGGCCTGGAAAGACTGCCCGGCCAGCTCGAATTCGACCACCTCCACCGCGCCCGAGGGCGTGTCGGGCAGCGTGGTGACGCCGAGCACGCGCGACTCGGGGAATACCGAGCAGTAGAAGGCGGCGGCTTCGCGCGCCTCCGTGTCGAACCACAGGTGCGGAGTGATCAGAGCGATATCGGTCATTTTCGAGCCTCGTACGCTTGTGACGCTTACGTTTGCATTCCGGTTTGCAGCACCGCCCACTTGATGCCGAACGGGTCTTCGAGCAGCCCCCAGTCGTCGCCCCAGAACTGGCGCTCGTAAGGGGCGAGCACCCTGCAGCCGGCCGCGACCGCGCGATCCCACCATGCACGGCCGTCGGCCACAACGAGCTGCAGGTGGCCGAAGCCGGCCTCGATCGTGGTCTTCTCGCTGCCGTCGGCGTTCATCGCGCCATAGTCGGTCATCATCAGCGCGCCGCAATTGATCTCGACCTGCGCGTGGATCAGCCCCGGCTTGCCGTCGGGGAAGGGCATGCGGCCCAGCTCCGTCGCGCCGAAGGCGCGGGCGTAGAAGTCACAAGCTTCGGCTGCGCGGCCGGCCATCGCGAGATAGGGAATCACGCCGTTCATCACGGCCGGGTCGGTTGGACGCGGGGCATCGTTCATGGCAGGGCTCCTCGGGTTGGCGGGCGTCAGGGTTCCAGCCACAGAACCTTGTCGCTCTGCGGGTCGAACGGGGCGGAGAAGTGTTCGTGCACCACCCGCCATTCGTCGTGCTGCTTTCGGTAGCAGGCGGTCATGCGCATCCAGCCGGACATCTCCTTGCCGTCCGGTCCGGTGCCGCCGCAGCGGTTGAGCGCGTGCACGAACGCCAGATCCTCGCCGGCGGTGATCTGCAGTTCGTGGAGCTCGAAGATCATCGGGCCGGTGCACATCGTCATGCAGGTTTCCCAGTGCGTGCGGTAGGCGCCGGCGCCCTTGAACTGCAGCTGCGCGATGGCGTCGAAGGCAACGATGTCCGGCGCGTAATGGGCGAAGATCCGGTCGACGTCCTTCTCGCGCACGGCGCGCGCCCAGTCTTCCAGTTCGCTGCGGATCTCGGTTTCGGTGCGGGCAAGGGTGGATAGAGTGTCCATGGCAGGCCTCGTTCGGGTGGGTGAAACGGCTGTGGGTACCTGTTGGTCGATCGGCGGGTCGCCAAATCGACATCGGGTCGTCGGCTCAGCAGGCGGATTCCGGCGCGACGGCACCCAGTGCTCGCAACGTCTGCAGATCCTCGGCGACCGGCCGCACCTCGACGCAGCCGAACCTCGCCCCCGGGATGCGGGACGCCACCTGGATCGCCTCGTTCAGGTCCCTGGCCTCGATGAGGTAGTAGCCGCCGAGCTGCTCCTTGGTCTCGATCCAGGGCCCGTCGGTGACCGAAACCCGGCCGTTGCGCACCCGCACGGTGCTGGCCGCATCGGGCGGCAGCAGCCGGTTGCATCCGAGATAGTGGCCGCTTTTTCGGATGCCGTCGGTAAAGTCGCGGTACTCCTCGAAGTGCTTGTCCGCATCGGCGCGGGGCATCTGCTCCATCACCTTCTCGGCACAGATCAGGCACAGGTATTTCATGACGCTTCTCCCGATGAGTGGTGGATGGGGGCCGAACATCGGCAACCCGAAACCCTCAACAGTTTTCGGCGCTCGCGTGCCGCAGCGCGTCGACACCGGCGACGGTCTCGCGGATCTGCCGGATCGGCCGCACTTCGATGCTGCCGATCCGCGCCGGCGGGATCCCCGCCGCGAGACGGATCGCCTCGTCGAGGCTCTTCGCCTCGATCATGTAGAAGCCGGCAAGCTGCTCCTTGGTCTCGGCGAAGGGTCCGTCGGTGACCGACACTTGGCCCCTGCGCACGCGCACGGTGGTGGCGGTCTGCACCGACTGCAGTGCCTCCGAGGCGAGACAGTGGCCGCTTGACCGAATCGCCGTGTCATAGGCGACGCAGTCTTCGTCGGGCAGCTCGTCGAGGCGTCCTTCCTCGAGATAGACGAGGCACAGGTATTTCATCGGGTTGCTCCTTCGTGGCGTGTTCAGTTGGGACTTACGTACCTCTAGTCGAACGGCGCGCGGCGAGATCGACATGATGCCGGCGACATCACGCCGGCAATTCCGCGAGTCGCCGCTCGAGGAAGCGGCGCTCGGGCTCCTGCCGGGCCAGAGCAAGTGCCCGTCGGTAGGCGGCCCGCGCCTCCTCGGTTCTGCCCAGGCGCCGACACAGATCGGCGCGGGCGGCGTGTGCGAGGTGATAGTCGGCGAGCTCG
>NZ_LN848257.1:1702954-1723619 GCF_001499735.1 Thiocapsa sp. KS1
CGCCAGCCCGGCCGCGGGGCCGTCGCGCATTGCCAGCGCCGCGGCGTGGTTCAGCTCGACCACCGGAGACGGGGCGAGCCGCAGCAACAGGTCGTAGAGACCCACGATCTCGGTCCAGTCGGTCGCGACGGCGGCGGGCGCCTCGGCATGTACCGCCGCGATTGCCGCCTGCAAGGCATAGGCGCCGGCGCGGCCCGAGCCCAGCGCGCGCTCGACCAAGGCCACGCCCTCGGCGATCAGCTCGGAGTTCCACAACGACCGGTCCTGCTCGTCGAGCAGCACGAGATCGCCCGCGGGGGTTGTGCGTGCCGTACGCCGCGACTCCTGCAGCAGCATCAGCGCCAGCAGACCGATCGACTCAGGCTCGGGGAGCAGCTCGGCCAGCAGCCGGCCGAGCCGGATCGCTTCGCCCGACAGGTCGGCGCGCGTCAGCGAATCGCCGGTCGATGCCGAGTAGCCTTCGTTGAACACGAGGTAGATTGCGCGCAACACGCTGTCGAGCCGGGCCGGCAGCTCCGCTCGCGGAGGCACTTCATAGGGGATGCGCGCGTCGCGGATCTTGGCCTTGGCGCGCACGATGCGCTGCGCGAGCGCGGGCGGCGCAACGAGGAAGGCGTGCGCGATCTCCTCGGTAGTGAGGCCGCACACCTCGCGCAGCGTCAGTGCGACCTGCGCATCGGACGACAGCGCCGGGTGGCAGCAGGTGAAGATCAGCCGCAGGCGGTCGTCTTCGACGCTGTCCTCGCCGGTCATCACTTCGGCCAGGTCGAGGCTCGCCGGATCGGGCCGGTCGTCCAGATCCTCCACGAAATCGAAGCGCGCACGCCGCCGTACCGCATCGATCGCCTTGAAGCGGCCGGTCGACACCAGCCACGCGCGCGGGTTGGCCGGAATGCCCTCATGCGGCCATTGCTCGAGCGCGGCGCGAAAGGCATCGTGCAGCGCTTCCTCGGCGAGGCCGAAGTCACCGAGCCGACGAATCAGCGTCGCGAAGATCCGGCGCGACTCGGTCCGGTAGATGACCTCCAGCTGATCACGCACCTCCCCGGCCGCTGCGGCGGGCGCTTCAGGCAAGGGCTGGTGCGAGTCGTCCGATGAAACCTGACGGTCGTTCATTGGCGCCTCCCGGAGTCGTCTCGGAATTCGGAAATAGCGTACGTCAAACCCTTGGCATATCAGACCTCGGGATGCTCGACCGCCCACCTGCAACCAACCGAAACCCTCCGACAACAATCCCGATACGTTCGGGAAGCCGGCATGTTACAGCGGCGGTCCAGACTCATCTGCAACCGGATCGGACATGGCGCCTCGCCATCCGACCGGGAAACCCCCGATCACCGCCTCGTGACCAACCCGGCGGTGATCCATTGCAGATCGATCGGAGGAGACCCGCATGTTCAAACGTGTGACTGTGTTCACTTACGGCGTCGTCAGCTACCTCGTCTTCTTTGCCAGCTTTCTCTATGCCATCGGCTTCATCGGGAACATCCTGGTGCCCAAGTCGATCGACTCGGCGCCGACCGTGCCCTTCTGGACCGCAGCGCTGACCAATAGCCTGCTGCTCGGGATCTTTGCGGTGCAGCACAGCGTCATGGCCCGCCCGGCCTTCAAGCGCTGGATCACCCGTTACATCCCGCGCGAGGCGGAGCGCAGCACCTACACCTTGACGGCCAGTCTGTTGTTGATCGCGCTGTTCGTCTGGTGGCAGCCCATGGGCGGGGTCATCTGGAACGTGACCGACCCGGTCGGTCAGGCCGTGCTCCATGGTCTCTACGCCTTCGGCTGGGCCTTGGTGCTGGTCGCAACCTTCCTGATCAACCACTTCGACCTGTTCGGTCTGCGCCAGGTGTGGTTGCAGCTCGTCGGCAAGCCCTACACGCCGCTGCGCTTCAAGACCCCCGGTCCCTATCGATTGGTGCGTCACCCGCTCTATGTCGGCTGGCTCTTCGTCTTCTGGGCGACCCCGACCATGACCGCGGCACACCTGCTGTTCGCGCTGCTGACCACGGGCTACATCCTGATCGGCATCCGGTTGGAGGAGCGCGACCTGCTCAAGACCCACCCGGAGTACGCCGGCTATCGCAAACATGTGCCCATGCTGATCCCCCGCCTCGGCGGCAAGCGTCGCGGCGGCGGCCGCATCGCCACGGTCGGCAACGGCACCTGACATGACAGCGCAGCCCGGTCGGCGCATCGGCGATCGCGCCGACCGGGGCAACCGGCAGACAACGGGTCCACCACTTCACCCCTAATCAAATCACCCGAGGAGACACGCCATGGCCGTCATGAGCCCCATCGATTTCGACGCCGAGTATCTGCGCCACAAGGTCCGCGAGACCTATGACCGGGTCGCCCGCGACCCCTATGCCACCTACCACTTCCACCGCGGCCCCGACTACGCCCGGGACTACCTCGGCTACAACGCCGAGGAGTTGGCCGCACTGCCGCCGATCAGCGTCGATCGCTTCGCCGGTGTCGGCAACCCCTTCGCCGCGGGCGACATCTACCCCGGCGAGACGATCCTCGACCACGCCTGCGGCGCCGGGACGGATCTGCTGATCGCGGCGCGCCGCGCCGGTCCGGAGGGTCGAGCGATCGGGGTCGACATGACCCCCATGATGCGCGAATGCACCCAGCTCGGGGCACAGTTCGCCGGCCTGGCCGATCGGGTCGCGATCCGCGACGGACGCTACGAGGCCCTGCCGGTCCCGGATGCCAGCATCGACGTGGTCATCTCCAACGGCGTGGTCAACCTGGCCCCGGACAAGACACGGGTGTTTCGCGAGATCCACCGGGTGCTCAAGCCGGGCGGACGCCTGTATCTCGCGGACGTGGTGGTCGCCCGCGAGCTCACCCTCGATGCGCGCGCCAATCCGGACCTCTGGGCCGCCTGCATCGCCGGTGCCTTGGTCGAGGACGAGCTGCCCGCGATCGCCAAGTCGGTCGGGCTGCGTCGCGGTCGGCTGGTCGGCTGCTACGACTGCTTCCGCAATACCAGCGCGGCGGACAAGGTGGCCAAGGACCTCAAGGTCCACGGCGTGACCTTCTTCGCCGTCAAGTAATCGGCTTCAACAGAATCGGAGACAAGCCAATGAAACAGACACGCGACACGGCATGGTGGTACTGGCTGGCGAGCGCCGTTCTGCTCGTCCAGGCACTCTCGGGCTGCCCGCTCGGCTTCACGCCCGTCATCGCCCTGAGCCTGATCCAGACCCTGCACTTCTGGATCCGGGAAGGCGGTCTCGACCCGCGCGGTCTCGCTGCCTTCCCGGTGCAGGTGCGGATCGGTTATCTAGGCTGGCTCGTCGCGGGCCTGGCCGATCCGACCGGTTTGATGCACGGCATCCAGCTCGTCGGGACCAGCGCCATGGCGCTCTTCGGCTATTGCCCGATGGCACGGATGGTCTCGCTGCTGCCCTGGAACCGGCATCAACCCTTGAGCCTGCGGCTGGTGGCGCGAACCTTTCTGCAGGCCCCGACGGCCGGGAACATTCGCGTTCAAGCCAACTGATCGAGATCCCGGGCGAGTCCCCGGAAAATGCACGGGCCCGCAAGTCCTGAAGGGGCGACTGCAGTCGCCCCTTCAGGCTGTTCGTTGCTTTGCGGCACCGAGAACGAACCTCGCGGAAAGACACGCCTCGCGGGCCGTCACCTGCTTTGCGCTGCGGAGGAGTCCTCGTAACGCTCGAGCAATACTCTCAGCGCATGCTCCTTGTTCGGAAAGAAGTGATCGCGTCCAAGCTCTTCGACGATTCCGGTTTTCTCGAGGACGGACATCACCTGATGCTTCAATCCGCTGAAGTAAAGCCCGATGCCGGCGTCGCGCAGCTGTTTGGCAACTTCGTTGACCTTTTCCTCGCCTGATGCGTCGATCTCGTTGATTCCGCTGCCGATGATCAGGATCACCCTGGTCTTCGGAAACTCGGCGATGGCCTCCAGCACGATGTCCTCGAAGTAAGCGACGGTCGAGAAGGTCAGCGAGCCGTCGAAACGGACCGGCACGACCGTCTCGCTGACCGGCGCCAGATGGTGCGCCTTGATGCCCCCGAGCGTGCCGTCGGGTTTGCGCGCGACGATCTCCGCACGGGGACGCATGCTCTTGATCAGATAGAGCACCACCGTCAGGACAATGCCGAGGAGGATACCGTTGGCGATCGCCGGGGCCATCACGAGGGTCGCCAGGAAGGTCACGATGCCGACGATCGCGCCGCCACGGTCGACCTTCCAGGCATGGACCAGCGGCGCGACGCGGATCAGACCGAAGACGGCCATCATCACGATGACCGCCAGCACGGACTGCGGCAGGCTGTAGAGGTAGGACGTAAAGAAGAGCAGAACGACCATCACCGCCAGGGCGCTGATGACGGCAAAGAGGCCGGTCTTGGCGCCTGTCTTGGCCGCAACGGCGGATCGCGAGAAGGATCCGCTGACCGTGTAGGAGCTGAAGAAGCTCCCGACGATGTTCGCCAGACCTTGTCCGACGAGCTCCTTGCTGGCGTTGATCCGCTCGCCTGTGGTGGTGGCGATGGCCTTGGAGATCGAGGTCGCCTCCATGAAGCCGATCAGCGCCATCACGATCGCCGCCGGAAGCAGCGCGATGACCAGATCCCAGTGCACCTGCGGCACGGCGAACTGCGGCAGCCCCTCCGGAATCTTCCCGACCACGGCACCGCCCGAGGAGAGCGTCACCTTCCCGTCGCGCGTCTCCACGAAATGCCAGATCCGACCGTCGCGCGCCAGTCCCTCGGGGACCTGGCCTTTGGCGAAGAGGAGCATCGGCCCGTCCGGGATCGGCGAGCCTTCCAAACGGATCGCATGCAGGTCGATACGGCGCGCATTGTTCTGCGACCGCGACTGATCCAGCTCGTACTGGAAGAGACGGACCGATGCGGACAACTCCGCGGCGCGCTTGATGGCCTCCATCCCGCCCTCCTGCTCGAGGCGTGCGGCCTCGCGGCTGCGCTCCGCGATCAACGCGGTGAGGGCCTTGATGCGCATCTCGGTCTGGCTGTAAGCCTCGATTGTCTCCACCGTCCGCACGTCTTGGATCTGCTCGATCCCGACTGTCGATTTGTGCTCGAAACCGATGAAGGCAGACGCCGCGGTCGTTGCAAGCACGGCAAGCAAGACGCCGGGTAAGCGAGGAGAGACCCGTTTGATCGCGTTGATCAGCAGAAAGGCTGCGAGCGCGAACACCAATGTCGGCCAGTGCGTCTCGCCGATCTGCTGCACGACGCGCCAAAGATCGGCAAGATAAACGTCCGAGCGCGGAAAGGGCACGCCGATGATCTTGCTCAGCTGCGAGAGTCCGATGATCAGCGCCGCCGCATTCGTGAAGCCCACGACCACCGGGCTCGACAGCAGGTTGACGATGGCCCCGAGCTTGAAAAGACCCAGTGCGAGACGCAGCACGCCGACCATCAAGGCCAGCATGATCGACAGCTCGATGAAGCTCGGGCTTCCCGGCGACGCAAAGGGAATAATCGCCGCCGCGGACATCAGCGAGAGCATCGCGACCGGGCCGGTGTGCAGTTGACTCGACGAGCCCCACATCGAGGCGATCATGACGGGCACAAAGGAGGCGTAGAGCCCGTACACGACAGGCAGGCCCGCCAACTGGGCATAGGCCATCGACTGCGGCAGCAACACCAAAGCGACCGTGATTCCTGCAATGATGTCGTCGCGCAGGCCCTCCCGATTCATGGGGAACCAGCGCAAAAAGGGCAGAACAGGATGCAGGCGTTCCATCATAACGACTCGTCCGGCTGATTGAAGAACAACCACGCATGCGGTGGGTGTGGGCAAATGATCAGCGACGGGCTAGGTTAACGACGTCTTGGCGATCGGACCAATCGATGATCGGCGTCCGTGGCATAGCTGATGATCGATGTGTGCCGCAACCGAAGGGGATCTCGGGCGATATCCGGGAGTGAGCATCCCGCCCGCACAGACCTGCACGTCCCGGGGCAACTTAAAACGCACCTAAACCGCGCCCGGAGCGGGATACGTAATTTTTATGGTAGTGAAAAATTACGCATCTCGCTCTAGGTGCGTTTTAAGCGAGGATCGCAACGATGGACGCCATTGCCGCATTTACCGGATTGCTATTTCGGCTGGCGGTCTTCGCCGCCCTCGTGCTCTTTGTCCGGCTTCTCTTCCGGCACCGACCCGGTCGGGCCGGCGAGATACGGGTCGAGCGGCTGTTGAGTCGACTTCAAGCCGAAGCCCTGCACGATATCGTCCTGACGGATGGGCGCGGCGGACTCACTCAAATCGATCACCTGGTTCTGACGGATCGAGCCCTGCTGGTCTTGGAGACCAAGGAATACAGCGGTACGGTGCTCGGCCGGGAGCGGGAGTCCCATTGGACCCAGAGACTTGGCGGCAAGAGCTACAGGTTCCAAAACCCGTTGCGTCAGAACTATCTTCACCTCGCGGCCGTGCGGATGCTTGCCAGCCCCAAGGCGCGCGAGGCCCATCTTTCCCGGGCGAAGGCACGAAAGGATGCCCGTGCGACCGCGAGTCGCCGGCGGGGCAATTACAGGGTCACGGCCTCGGTCGGCCCGCCGAGCGGGGCGCGGGTGGTGCAGAGGACGCCGAAGGGACCAACTCCGGCACACGCAGGCATCACCCGCCCCGTCGCAGTACCCGCTGAGCCTGCGGTCTCCGATTACTCGCCAGAGCCCTGGGCAAAGATCGTGGACCTGCAACTGACGCGTGAGCCGGATCTGCGCCTGCTGATCCGCATGTACGAAGGCGGCATCGATCCAGAGGCAACGCCCCCCAAAGCCGGCCGCCTTTCCGGACCCGACAGTCCTCGGTCAAGCCCAGTCGCCGGACACTTGCGCGAACGGCCAACGGCTCTCGACCTCGAAGCTCGCCGGATCACTTGGGCTGCGAACCCCCAAGCTGACCGAACGGCTCCTCGCCGCCGGCCCTCGTGCGCGAGGGGCACCTGCACGAGGATGTGCACTGGCGCGACCTGCCGAGCTTCCACGAATATTTCCACGGCGAGACCGGCGAGGGTCTCGGCGCCGCGCATCAGACTGGATGGACGGGGTTGCTCGCCAACCTGGTGATGCGTCGCTACAAGAAGGACATCAACCCCTGGAGCGGACTGAACCGCGGACCCGAGGCCGCGCCGATCGGCGAGATGGCCCGACGGCGCGGCAGATGGGCCGTCACCTGTGAGTTTCGGGGCAGTACGGAAACACGGCTCGATCTCTTGACCACATCGGGGCCTTACTTCGCGGACTCCAACGCGCGCAAACGGCGCAGGTCATTGCTCACCTTTCGTTGCGCGCACTGCGCCTGCTCAAGCAGGCGCGCGACATCGCGGGAGTCGCCCTCGCGGCCCTTCTGCTCCAGACGCCCTGCCAATTCGAAGAGCCGGGTCGCGCCGAGATTGCCGGCGCTGCCCTTGAGCGCGTGCGCAGCCGTTGCCAGTCTCCCGGCGTCTGCGCCATCCACCGCTTCCTGCAGGGTCTTCATCAGGTCTTCGGTCTTGGCGAGGACAAGGTCCAGAAAACGTTCGTAATCCTCGCCCATTAGAGCCTTGAGATTGTCCAGTGCATCGGGATCGACCGCGAGCTGGATCGCATCTGGATCCTCTCCCTCCGGATCGCAGCGCTCGGACACGGCAGGTTCTGTCTGCATCCACTGTCCGAGCACATCCGCAAGCCGCTCCAGCTTGAGCGGCTTGGGGATGTAGTCGTCCATACCCGCCGCGAAACAGCGCTCGCGATCGCCCTGCATCACATTCGCGGTCAAGGCGACGATCCGGGTTCGCGGGCACCCCTCCTGCTCCTCGCGCCGGCGCAACTCGGCACTCGCCTCGAAACCGTCCATGTTCGGCATCTGGCAATCCATCAGGATGAGGTCATAGCGCCCTCGGGCTGCGGCCGTGAGCGCCTTGCGACCGTCGTCGGCGACATCCGCCGTCAAGCCGAGTCGCGTCAGCATCGACAAGGCCACCCGTTGGTTGATCGCGTTGTCCTCGACCAGCAGGACGTGACCCCGGAGACGGATCCGCGACTCCGGCGCCTGCGTGGCATTCGGCGCATCCCGGACAGGCGCCGGTCGTTGCACGCGAAGGGTCCGACGATGAACGATCCGCACGAGCGCCTCGTGCAGATGCGACTGACGAACGGGCTTCGACAGGCTGTCTTGGATACCGAGCGCGGCGAGCGCCTCGCCGTTCTGCCCGGCCGAGCTCATCATCAGCATCGGCGTCTCGGCGATCTTGGGGTCGGCACGGATGAGTCGAGCCAGTGTGATGCCGTCGAGCTGCGGCATCTGCATGTCGAGGATCGCGACCTGGAAGGGGCGTCCCGCGTCGACCGCGTCCCGCAGGCGCTTGAGTGCATCAAACCCGTTGCCGGCCATCTCGTAGCTCGCACCCCAACTGAGCAGGTAATGGCCGAGGATGGTCCGATTGATCTCCTTGTCGTCGACCGCCAGGACGCGGACGCCGTCGAGACCCTCCCGAGCGATCGGCGCAGCCTCGCCCGACGGGCGCTCGAACGGGATGGTGAACCAAAAGGTCGAGCCCCGGCCATGCACGCTCTCGGCGCCGATCTCGCCACCCATCAGCTCGACAAGCTGCTTGGAGATGGCCAGGCCGAGGCCGGTGCCGCCGAAGCGGCGGGTCATGGATCCGTCGGCCTGGACGAACGGCAGAAACAATCGGCCGAGCTGCTCCTCGGTCATCCCGATCCCGGTGTCGAGCACCTCGAAGCGAAGCACCTGCTTGGCGGCGCCGATCTCCGCCGCGGGGTCATCCACCGCGTCGACGCGCAGCACCACCTCGCCCTCTTCGGTGAACTTGATCGCATTGCCCAGCAGATTGTTCAACACCTGACGAAGCCGGGTGGGATCGCCGATGACCCGCGTATCCAGAGCCACGGGGATATAGCAGACCAGCTCGAGCCGGCTGGACTGGTTGCGCGCCGAGAGCAGGCTCGCGACATCCTCCGCCACCGGGCGTAGGTCGAACGGGACCCGCTCCAGATCGAGCTTGCCGGCCTCGATCTTGGAAAAATCCAGGATGTCGTTGATCACGGTCAGCAAGGCGTCGGCCGACCCGCGGGCGGTCTCGACATAGTCCTGCTGATCGGCATCCAACCGGGTCTGCGAGACCATCTCGAGCATCCCGAGCACACCGTTCATCGGGGTTCTGATCTCGTGGCTCATGTTGGCCAGGAAACGCGACTTCGCCTCCACCGCTTCGAGGGCCGCGAGCCGTGCCCGATCGGCCTCGGTGCGTGCGTGATCATCGGCGATCGCCACCCCGATCATGCCGGCCACGAGCGACAGCAACCCCAGCTCGACGCCATCGAGATCCGGCGTCCCCTCGACCCCGAGCCAAGCCTCGCCGAGCAGGGAGCCCCCTTGCACAATCGGCAGCAGGATTCCGTTCAACGCGACGAGATGGACCGGGTCCAGCTCGTCGCGCCGAGGCCGACGCAAGGCATCGAGCACCGAATCCGGCGGCGCGCCTCGCTGCAACCGGATCAGCGGCTCGCCATCCCCTTGGTAGGCAACAATGACGGCGGCACCGCTGAGCCGCAGGCTCTGCAGGGCCGCAAGCGCGTCGAGCGCAGCGGCCAAGCGCTGCTCGAGGCGCCCCGTTCCTTGCAGACGCTCGGCCACCCGTGCACGTGCCTCTGCCACCGCGATCTCCCGTTCGCGGCGCCTCTCCTCGGCCACCTCGCGTGACACATCGCGCTGGACTGCAACGAAGCCGACGAGCTTGCCGCCGTCGTCCGCAAAAGGTGCGATCGTGGTCTGTGCCCAGTAGGTCGGAGAGCCGCCGTCCGATGTCCGACGTCGATTCAAGAGACGCCCGGACCATACCTCGCCGCGTGTAATGGTGTCCCAGAGGTCCCGATAGCGTTCTGGAGGGGTCTGCCCGCTCGCCATAATGCTTGCTCGGGCGCCGATCGCTTGCTCGGCTGCGATTCCGGTAATGCGAACGAAGGCAGGGTTGATGTACTCGATGACACCGGAGAGATCCGTCACGTAGATGGCATCGGCGCTCGCCTCGACGGCCTTGGCAAGTCGCAGGCGCGCCGCCTCCGCCGCGAGCATGTTGGAGACGTCGCGGAAACTAAGCGCGCAGCCGGTCACTGCACCGCCCTGGACGATCGGATAGACGAGGACCGAGACCGGAATGGTGCCCCCGAGCGCATTGACCAGAAGCGCCTTATCGTCGCGATAGCTGCGCGCACCCTGAACGCGCGCGAGGACGCTCGCAGCCGACGGCGGTGCCCGGGCGTCCTCGCGGCGCGAAAACCTGAAGCGCTCGAGAATCGGCTCCCCGAGCAGCGCCTCGCGCTCTCCGAGCAGGCTCTCGGCGGCAGGGTTCATCCCGACGAGGTGCCCATCCGGATCGAGCGAGCAGAATCCATCGCGGAACGCGCCGATGATGGCGGCCAGCTTGTCGCGCTCGGCCGCCACCTCCGAGGCGGAGGATCGCCGCAGCTCGTCGTAGAGCGCCTGCATCTCGCGCGAGGAGACCTCCAGCGAGCGCTCCAGCAGATAGCGGTCCCGGGCATGCTCCTCGTAGGACCGGCTGATCCGATCCAGAAAGCCCTGCCAGGCCCCCAAATCGGTCGGCAGGGCTTCGTTCGAGAGGCTGGCGCGCCGCAGCTGGCGCTGAATCAGCTTATCCATCCTCGTCCCCGTGCCGTGGAGGGTCCGGCCGCCGCCGGCCTAGACCTCGTGGATCGTCGTCAGGGTCATGGTCTGGTTGTGCAAGTCGCACGCGCCGGAGGCGTAAGGCGCGATCTCGCCGTAAGAGTAGAAACCGACCTGGCGCGTGTCGGGCGGCAGTGCATCGAGTGTGGCCTCGACTTCCTCGTCCGCGCGCTCGCCGAGCACCATTCGGCGGCCGACGCAGCTGATGGCAATGGCCAATGTCCGCTCACCGTTCGCGCCGCGGTTGCGCGTCATCACTGCGGCATCCTCGGCGCCGTCCACCAAATGATCAAGGTTGGTTCGCATCAATTGTGCAAGATAGCCCTCCGGAATGTCCCCGGCGAATGTCATGGAGCCGGCCTCCTCGTCGACGGCGAGAATGGTGCGCACCAAGCGCTTCTCGTCACGGGCATCGGCACGCAAGGCGAGCGGAAACCGCAATGCCGTTGCCGGCAGACCCGCTGCCAGCTCGCCCAGGTATTCCTTGTAGAGATGCAGTGCGGGGCGACCATCCAGCTCGAAGAGCCGATTCCCCGCCGCGCGCGTCACGCGACGCTCCGGGCCGAAGATATCCCAGCCGCCCCTCGAGCCATACCCGATCCGCACCCGCTCGCCGTAAAGGCCCAGTGCCGCGACAGTCCGCGCGACGGGACGGTCGCGATCCAGCACCCAGGTTCGCCGAAACCGGTCGCCGTCCCCGGCGAGGCCGCCGGTGACGATCACGGAGCCCTTCAGAACCGCGTTGAGTCCGTCGACCAGCTGGCTGCCGTTGACGTGCAAGCCATCGGAGAGCACCAAGACACCCTTGAGGTCCGGAGCCGCGAGCTGCTCGGCGAGGGCGATGCCGGTTTCCTTCGAGCGATTGCTCAAGCCCGCCGGTGCCACGGCCATCTCGAGACGTGTGTCCTCGAAGCGCGCGACCGCCACGACCAAGGTGCCGTCGCGCACCTGCGTGCCCAGGATCTCGCCGGCGGTCGAGCAGCCCATCAATCGCGCTTTCGGATAGGCGGACCGCAAGGCCGCAAAGGGTGCCGGGGCATCCTGAAAAGCGCTGTCGCCGAAGGCAAGAACCAAGGTCCGCTCGGAATCCATCGGGGGAAACGGCTCGATGCCCCATCCATGCGACGGGCTGTAGTCGAACACCTCGATTTGCATCTTCCTCTCCCGCTTCGCTGATTGACGTGCTGCATTGCCGCCATCGACCATTCCGTTCCGAAACAGAAGGTCAAAGAGCTGCCTTGAGCGTTTGTTGCCGCGATTCGATCACAGATCTCAGGATTCGCCTACTTCCGCAATGTCCTTCCGGATCGGCCCGAAAGCTGCTATCTCTATCGACAGACACCACATCTGACAAGGATATCGACCGTGCAACCACATCAGCAGGGATTCCACCTGATCGAGCTCATGATCGTCGTGGCGATCATCGGCATCCTCGCCGCTGTCGCGGTGCCTGCGTACCGGGATTATGCGATTCGTGCAAAGGTGAGCGAGGCTCTTCTTGAGGTCGGCAAGGTCAAGACCGACCTGAGCCTCTTCTATTCCGACCACGGACGCTTTCCGATCAACTCTGCCGAGAGAGAGCCGTTCGAGATCATCTCGACCGATCAGCACCCCACGATTCGCCGACTTGAGCTCAAAGGGGTCGGGGCCTGCAACGCTGCCGCGGGCTGCGCGAAGGCCCGGATGGAGGTGATGCTGCGCCGCTCCGTCTACGACGGCATCGGCGGCGATGCGAACAGTCAGCTGCGCCTCGAAGGGCATGGAGGACCGAACGGAGGTGTCGTGACCTGGCTGTGCGGACCACGCGATGTCCAGCCGCTCAAGTTGGAATGGCTGCCCGCGACCTGCCGGCACCCGCCGTCTTGAGGAGCGGCTCATTTGCGCCCGCAAGTTCAACGATGAGGGGCGCGAGGGGAGAGGCGCCTGTCGGGGCATGTGGGCCTCGCGTGGGCTTCTTTCCTTCGAACCCCTCCGAAGGCTCGATCACTGGTTCGATGCTGCTGGATCCGCCGGGTTGTATCCATGACCCTGTCGGGATGCATTTGCCGGCGCGGCATCGGACGGACCGAA
This sequence comes from Thiocapsa sp. KS1, assembly GCF_001499735.1. Classification (GTDB taxonomy): domain Bacteria; phylum Pseudomonadota; class Gammaproteobacteria; order Chromatiales; family Chromatiaceae; genus Thiocapsa. The sequence continues at coordinate 1,715,723 of NZ_LN848257.1, forward strand.
GAACGAGCGCGCTTCATTCCCTCCCGTCATCCTCCGGAGCCGCCCGAGCCACCGCCAAGGCACCCAGACGAAGGCCCCGAGCGCGACCAGGAGGTACAACACCCAATCGGGCACATTGACGAACAGACGCGCGAGCAACTGAATGACGTCGCCTTTGTAGGCCATCTTGCTGCCGCGGGCGGTAAACTTCGAAAACCTCAGTGCACCGACCTTGTCGAGGACCTGCAGGCCGCCTTTGCCGTAGGTCGCGGCCACCTTGATGCTGTCGACACCCAGATCCCCGGCACGTTGAGCGGTTCGCACGAAGCTGTTGCCGCCGATGCGGTAGAGGGTCGCGCTTTGATCGCCGAAGGTGTCGGCCAGCTTGGCCATCCGGCGCAGCGACGCGGCGTCCGTGGTCTTGCTCAACAGGTTCAGGCCGCCGCGGGTCTTGGCGAGCCGATAGACGTCGCCGAAGAGGTCGGCGACCGCGTCGAGCTTCTTGGTCTGCTTCACCGTCTTGGCACCTTTGATGATGGCTTTGCCGAGCCAGGGCGGGAGCTTGCCGAGCTTGCGCGCGGCCTTGAGGATGATGATGCCGCCCTTCGCCATGGTGCTTGCCGCCACGGTCGGGGCTGCGGCCCCGGCGGTGGCAGCGGTGGCGGCGCTGCTCGCGAGCTGCGCAGCGCTGGCGACCAGGCCGATGGACGCAAGCGCCGTGACGACCTCGTCGACGTCCTCGCCCTGAGCAAAGTTGACTCCCTGGTTCGCAAGATCGCGGATGTCGCCGATGACGAAGAGGTCGGTGATGACACTCGCTGCTTGGCCGACGGTCTCGTCGCTGGTGCCCTTTAGAAGACCTTCGGACAGCTTTCCGGCCTGATAGCTCAAGCTGTCGCGAACGGACTCGATCTCGGCGTGCAGTGCTTGGGCGGCCGGATCCTGATTGACATAGTCGTACGCCATAAAGAAGTCGAGATAGTCGGCCGCATCGGCATAGCGCTCTTCGGCCACCATCGCCCGCGTTTCGGGGACGGGATCGATCCGGCTCAAGGCCAGGACGCTCAGTTGCGCCTGTTGCCAAAACACACCTGCCGCGATGAAGGCCAAGACCAGGAGGGTCAGTTTGACGGGGAGTTTGAAGAGAAACATGGGTGTCGTCCTTGGATGATCGAGAGGGCTCGAGCGCGGTCGGCACTGCGCGTTGAAATAGGCTTCATTCGATCGATGAGAATTGTGTACCGGTGCTCATTTCGTGCTCTCCCGACAAGTTGCACCGGCAGGGCAATCGGCCGGTTCAGCCAGCGTCTCGGTCCTTCGGGTTCGCTGCCTGCTCGGCAGGGTCGACCATCGAACGCGGCCCCGCAGGGTTCGGACCCATCCCGTGGCCCGGAAGATCCTGCCCATGTCCACCCGGACCTTTCGCGAAATGCGCCCGGTCGGATGCGGCACCGGCGAGAGCGGGGGCGCTGCATTCGGCCGCGCGAAGCGTCGGTACGCCGAAGCGGGACGCACCGCATCGATCCAGGACTCCCGGTTTTCGTAACTTAGCCGCAACACCTCCGTTCCGGACTCGCAACTGCACGGCAACACATCCGCACCAGTAGGCATTTCGGAGATGCCAACAGAACCTGTGGATAAGCATGTGGAGAATGTCTGATCAACGCCTCCGAAGGCGTGTGGTTGCTCGGTCGAAAACAGATCGGTCAGATCTTGATCGGCTGAATTACGCGATTCAAAAACAAGCGATTGACGATTCGTGAACGACCGGCAATCGATCGGTCGGAGGATCAATGACACGGCGAGAAGGCTCTCCGGGTCCATGTGTACAACCGGTTTGTCAAGACGTCCGCGACGTCCCGTCGGCGTCGAGTCGACGGACGGGCGATGGCGTCCTCGACACCGGATCCGGCATGCGACGACGCGGCATGCAAGTGGGTGAAAACATCTGAATATGCTGATAAATCGAGCAAGCCAGCAGGTCCGGACGAGGCTTGCACTCGCCCCGGAAAAGGCACAGCATACGTGGCCGGACACGACCGATCGGAAGAATCGGCGATCCACGCCCCCCTCAAGCAGTCAGCCACTCGGACAAGACGTAAAAGAGCATGACGCCAAGCGATCTCAAGCCCGTTCGCGACCACATCGCCTCCCGCATCATCGGACAAGCGTCCTTCATCGACAGCATGCTGATCTGCCTGCTGAGCGACGGGCATCTCTTGGTCGAGGGCATGCCGGGTCTGGCCAAGACGACGGCAGTGAAGGCGCTGGCAGAGGCGCTGCAGGGCGACTTCCACCGCATCCAGTTCACGCCGGATCTCCTGCCCTCGGACCTCATCGGCACGGACATCTATCGCCACGAGAAGGGCGAATTCGAGTTCCGCCCCGGACCGCTCTTCCACAACATCCTGCTCGCCGACGAGGTCAACCGCGCCCCGGCCAAGGTCCAATCGGCCTTGCTGGAATCCATGGCCGAGCACCAGATCACGGTCGGTCTGAAGACCTATCCGCTGCCCAAGCTTTTCATGGTGCTGGCGACCCAGAACCCGGTGGAGCAGGAAGGCACCTACCACCTGCCCGAGGCACAACTCGATCGCTTCCTCATGCAGGCGGTCGTGACCTACCCCAGCCGCGACGAGGAGCTGAAGATCCTCGAGCTCGACGCCCGCCAGCAGAAGGAGCCCGAGACCGCGCCGGTCGAGCGCCTGAGCCAGGCCGATCTCTTCGCGATGCGCCGCGACGTCGCCGGGCTCTATCTGGATCCGAAACTGCACAGCTATATCGTCGACCTGGTGCAGGCAACCCGCCAGCCGAAGCTCTACGACCGGGACCTCGGGCGCTGGTGCCGGTTCGGTGCCTCGCCGCGCGCCAGTATCGCGGTCGCCCGCTGCTCCCGCGCGCGGGCTTGGCTCGACGGCGACGACTTCGTCGCACCGCACCATATCCAGGCCGTGGTCCCCGAGATCCTGCGTCATCGTCTGCTCCTGACCTTCGAGGCCGAGGCCGAGGGGGTCACCACGGACGTCTTCGTCAACCGACTCCTGACCCTGGTGGCCATCCCCTAACATCGGCCGGCTGACGATGAGCCTCTATCCCCGTCTCGACGACCTGCTGGAGCTGCGCCATCAGGCCCATACGCTCGGGCTGCCCTCTCATCATCTGGTCAACTCGACCTTCGCCGGACTCTATGCGTCGGTCTTCCGCGGCGCCGGGGTCAACTTCGAGGAGGTGCGCGAGTATCGCGAGGGCGACGACATCCGTTATATGGATTGGAAGGTGACGGCCCGCACCAACGAGCCGCACATGAAGATCTTCCGCGAGGAGCGCGAGCGCTCGGTCGTGCTCTGTGTCGACAAGGGTCCGCATATGGCCTTCGGCACGCGCGGGACATTCAAGTCGGTGCAGGCGGCCCGCGCGGCGGCCTTGATCGGCTGGGCGGCGAGCCGGCTCAACGACCGGGTCGGCGGACTCGTCTTCGGCGACCCCTCCACCGGACTCCAACACTTTCGTCCCTCGCGCGGTCGCCGCGCGCTCTGGCAACTGCTGCGCACCCTCACCGTGCCCGGTGCCGATCTGGATCCATCGGTCGATTGTCTCGGCGGCGCGCTGCGGCGCGCGACCTCGGGTCTGCCCACCGGCTCGCTCGTCTTCGTGATCGCTGATCTCAATCGCGATGCCATGGGCTTGGAGGCAATCCTCGGTGATCTGGGACAACGCAACTCGGTTGCGCTCATCCCGGTCGACGACCCGGCCGACTGGGAAATCCCGGCGATGGGCATCACCACCTTCACCGGCACCGACGGCACCCTGGTCGAGGTCGACACCGACGACCCGGACGCCCGGCGCAGCTATCGCAAGGCATGGGAGGAACGGCGCGCCCTGCTCCAGGCGGTCGTCCATCGCCTCGGGATCATCCTGCTCCCGGTGCGGACCGACGCCGAGATCCATCTCAGCCTGATCCGCGCCCTGGAGCAGCGGGCGCGCTCGCGAGCGATGTGATGGACCCGATCCTCGCCCCCTCTCCGCAGCTCGCGATGCTGCGCGATATCCACGACATCCCGCCCATCCCCTGGTGGCCGCCGGCCCCCGGCTGGTGGTTGCTGGCGATCGCCTTGACGCTGCTCGTCATCTTCGTCTGGCGCTCGCGTGCCCGCATCAGCCTGCGCATCCCCATCCCCGGCATCACGCTCGGCACTTGGCGTTGGGAGGCCGCTGCCGCACTGCGCGATCTCAGACGCCGCGCCGGTGCGGGGCAGGATGCCAAACAGATCCTCGGCGAGCTCTCGGAGCTGCTGCGCCGCATCGCGATGGCCCGACTCGGACGCCCGGCCTGTGCAGGCCTCGTCGGGACCGCCTGGCTCGATTGGCTCGCCGCACAGGATCCGAACGGTTTCCCCTGGCCCGAGCGGGGACGCATCCTGATCGACGCACCCTATGCACCATCCGGCGCATTGCGCAGCCGCGTCGGGACGAAGGATCTTCTGTCCTTGATCGACGCGGCACGCGCCTGGGTCGAGGTCCGCGACGCGCCGCAGGGCCGGCGCCACGGCCTGAGCAAACGCGCGATCCAGGGCCTGACCCGGCGCGTGCCGTGGCTCGGAGCGCGGGGGAACGCCCGTGGGTGAGATCCGCCATGTTTGAGTTTCATTGGCCCTGGGCAGCGCTGCTCTTGCCGTTGCCGCTCCTCCTGCCCTGGCTTTGGCCCGAGCGCGGACAGGATCCCGCCGAGTCGACACTCGAAGGTCAGCGTGTCACCTTGCTGCACCCGCAGATCGCCGCGCTCCAGGCGGCCTTTACCGCGCGACGCCCCGGCCTGCAGCTCACCGGCTGGCTCTATCGGGCGTTGCTCTATCTGCTCTGGATCGCACTGGTCTTGGCGCTGATGCGGCCGCAATGGCTGACACCCTACACCGAGATCAGCACACCGGGTTACGACCTCATGATCACGATGGATGCCTCGCACTCGATGGAGGCGCTGGATTTCACGGTCGATGGCCGCCCGGTCAACCGTATGAGCGTCGTGCGCGGGGTCATGGGCCGCTTTATCGAGGGCCGCAGCGGCGATCGCGTCGGTCTCGTGGTCTTCGGCAGCCAGGCGTTCGTGCTCTCGCCCCTGAGCCTGGACCGGCTCGCGGTGCGTCAACTCCTCGACGGGATCGTCCCGAGCATCGCCGGCCCGGCGACCGCGCTGGGCGACGCCATCGCGCTCGGGGTGGTGAAGCTGCGCGAGCGTCCCGAAGGGTCGCGGGTCATGATCGTCATCGCCGACGGGGACAACAATGCCGGACGTTTCGCACCGAGCGAGGCGGCAACCGTGGCGCGCCAAAACGGCGTGCGCGTCTACGTAATCGGGGTCGGCAGCAAGCAGGCGAGCATCCCGATCCTCGAAGAGGGCGTGGTGCGGTATCGCGACGATCTGACGATGGACGAAGGCGTCCTCGAAGAGATCGCCGAGCTGACCGGCGGAGCCTATTTCCGCGCGACCGACACCCGCGCGCTGGAGGAGATCTCGGCGCGCATCAACCAGCTCGAGAAGACCGAGGCCGAAACCCGCACCGCCTACCTGCCTCAGCCGCTCTACCGCTGGCCGCTCGGACTCGCCTTGATCGCGTTGCTCGGTCTCGGTCTCTTCCCCGAAGGCCGCAAGCGCTTCGTGGGGAGGACTGCGGATGTTTGACGGCGGTTTTCACTTCGAGCAACCACTCTGGTTCCTCGGCATCCTGGCCCTACTCCCGGTCGCCTACTGGCTCAAGCGCAGCGCAGCGCGCGCGGCCCAAGGCCCGCTGCACCGCTATGCCGATCCGCATCTCCTGCCGCACCTAACCGGGACGCGCGATCTGCGTACTACCGAGCGCTGGGGCCGTTATCTGACCTGGGTCTTCTTGTGGGCGCTCGTCCTGATGGCGATGGCCGGCCCGCGCTGGGACGCCACCGACGTGCGCCTCTTCCACCCTGGGAACAACCTGCTGATCCTGCTCGATATCTCGCGCTCCATGCAGGTTGCCGACGTCACCCCGAACCGCCTCGGACGCGCCCGTCACGAGATCAGCGATCTCATCCGCAAGAACCGCGAGGCGCGTCTCGGGCTCATCGTCTTCGCCTCCGTGCCGCACGTCGTCGCGCCAATCACGGAGGACACACAGACGATCCTCAATGCACTGCCCGCCCTGTCGAGCGAGCTTGCCAATCCGAACCTGCAGGGCAGTCGTGTGGGGGCGGCGCTCGCGCGTGCGGAGGTGCTCCTGGCAGGACTGCCGGAGGACAGTGCCCGCTCCATCCTCTTGATCTCGGACGGCGACTTCGAGGAGCCTGATCTCCCCGAGCAGTTCGCACGACTGGCATCGCAAGGGATCCGCATCCACACGTTGGGGATCGGCACGACCGAGGGCGGATTGGTGCCAGGGCCGGCCGGCGGATTCATCCGCGATCTCGGCGGCGAGCCGGTCCGCTCTTCGCTCGATGCCGTGTTTTTGGCGGATCTGGCGGAGGCCGGCGCCGGCATCCATCGGATCTCCGACTATCGTGACTCGGACTCGGACGCCATCCTGCGCGCGGTCTCGGTCTCGCGTCTGCCGCCGCAATCGAGCGACGAGCGCACCCGGGTGTGGAACGAGCGCTATTGGATCCCCGTCGTTCTCGTCATGCTGCTTCTGCTGACCCGTTTCCGCGCACCGATTCGGCGGAGAACATCCTCGTGAGCTCCCCGTCCACCCTGCGCCACGGCGGCCTTTTCTGCTCGGCCGCAGTGCTCCTCTTGCTCGCCTTGTGGCTGCCCCATCCGGCAATCGCCGGATGGTTCAAGACCTCGGAGCAAGAGGCATTGGAAACCTATCAGGCCGGCGATTTCGGCACCGCCGCCGAGTCCTTCTCCGACCCTTACCGAAAGGGCGTTGCCCTCTATCGCGCCGACCGTCTGGACGAGGCCGAACGTGCATTCACGCAAGCCGAGCAAGGGAAAGAGTCCCAATCGGCCCGCTACAACCTCGGCAACACCCGGTTCAAGCGCGGCGATTACACCGGCGCCGCAGCGGCTTATGAGTCGGTTTTGCGCGCGGATCCGAGCCACGAGGATGCGGCCCATAATCTCGCAATCACTCGCGCCGCCTTGGCGAGGCTCGAGCAGGAGCAGTTTCGCGATGAGTCGAAACAGGAGGACGGTGACGACCCGACACAGAGCGCCGAGGAACGCGATCCGGAATCAAAAGAAGACCAGCAACAGGAGCAGCAATCCTCGGAGCAGAAGTCCGACGAGGGCGAACAGTCCGAGGACCAACAGCAGGGGGAGCAGGAACAGCAATCCGAGCAGCAAGAGGGCTCGGAGCAGCAGCAAGAATCCGAAGGCGAGGAATCCGGCGACGAGCAAGGCGAGGACAGCGGCTCGCAGGATCAATCCTCCGAGGGCTCGGGCCAGCAAAGTGAGTCGCAAACCGAGGGCGAAGGCGACGAGGCGGGTCAGGGGCAAGGCAGCGGCACCTCCGAATCCGCCGAAGATCAAGCGCAGGGCGACTCAAGCGACGCGCGCGGCGCTGATGACACGGATCAGGCCGGCTCGGCACCGGACAGCGCGACCGACTCGGATTCCGGCGAATCCGACCAACCCGAAAGCGACAGCGATCGAGGCGACGCCGGAGACCGGGCCATGCCGCAGGGTAGATCCGGCGAGGAGACTGCACCCGAGCCCGAGTCCGGAAAGGACGGCGAGCCCGGCGACCTGAGTGCCCGCGACAAAACCGAAAGCGGCGGCGAGGACGAGCCCGACTCCAAGCCATCGACCGAACCCTCCGCAACATCGCAAGAAGACGAGCCCGCCGACGGCGAGGACGACCCGACGCAAGCACCGCGAGACGAATCGTCCGGGGACCCATCCTCCAAGGAAGACCCGAAGGACGGGCGTGACCCGAGCCGCAGCGAGCCCGAA
>NZ_LN848257.1:1723719-1744859 GCF_001499735.1 Thiocapsa sp. KS1
CGGCGTAGAGCCGAATTCCGCCGATGAGGGACGTTCGGACGCCCCGGGGTCGGATCCGAGCCAGCCCGACCGCGACGACGGTGGCCCTGAGGACGCCGCCGGGCGGACACCCCGTCCCGGTCCGCCCGGTCCAACAGAGGCCAAACCACCCGAGACGCTCGGCACCGAGGCCCAGCCCGAGGCCGCCGAGCGTTTCGATCAACTCGGCGATCGGCCCGGTGACCAATTGGGAGAGGACGCGACGGACGAACGAGGCGCGATCGACGGCCCACCCGCGCTCGGCGCCGGCATGGCCGTCATGGAGCAGCGACTCAAGCAGGTGGAGGGCGACCCGTCCCTCTTGATCCGCAATCAGTATCGCCTGGAGGAACTGCGATGGATGCAGACCACGGGTGCGCCCATCCTGGAAAATCGGCCGTGGTGATGCGCACCGATGATCTGCGGTGTCGGACCAGGTTGGCCGGGCTCATGATTCCGGGGTCGGGCCTGATTCTGGGCCTGATTCTGGGCCTGATTCTGGGCCTGATTCTCGGCTTGTTCGGCCAAGCGGCGAGCGCCTGGCCCTACGGCCCTCCGGGACAGCAGCCCTTCCAGCCGCAGGGACCCTACGGCCAACCCCCGCCGCAGGCCGGGGCCTGGCAGTTCCGCCCCCAGCCGCCGACAAATGCCCAGGGCACCCCGCCAGCCTATCCGCAGGCTGTTCCCCCGACCTATCCGCCGGGCCAGACACCGGCACCCGGTTATGGTCCGTTCCCGGGCCAAATACCGAACCAGATGCCGAACCAGATGCCGAACCAGATGCCGGGGCTGTATCCCGGACAGTACCCGGGGCAGCACGGGACCCAGGCTCAAGGTACGCCACCTCGGCTCGAAGCGACGCTCGACGAGCCGTCGCCCTATGTGCAGCAACCCCTGCTGCTGCGTCTTCGACTCGTCACCTCCGAGAATCCCGGCGAGGCCACGCTCGATCTCCCGGCGACCGGAGATGCACTCCTCCAGCGCTTGGACGGACCGACCCCGGAGTCCCGCGTTGCACAGGGAGGCCGGCGCGAGATCGTCAACACCTTCATCCTGAGCTTGATCCCGCTGCGGCCGGGCGACATCGAGATTCCACCCATCAAGGTGACGGGAACCGTCCGAGGCATGAGCGGCGGCATGCAGCGCTTCGAGTCGGTCACCGACCGCCCGATTCGCCTTCAGGTCCGACCGGCCATGAGCACGGTGACGCCGTGGCTGCCCCTGAAATCCCTGACCCTCAAGGCCGAGATCGACCGCGAGACCGCCTTGATCCCCGGGCAGCCCGTCACGCTGGCGTTGGAGCTTCTCGCCACGGGAGGCACAGCGGCTCAGTTGCCGAGCTTGGAAGACCAACTCGCCGGACCGGATCACCGGGTCTATCGCGAGCAAGTGCAGACGGAGAGCGGCCTCTCGGCGGACCGGCGCGATCTGGTCGCACGCCGCACCGAGTACTACACGTTGGTCCCTCAGTCTTCCGGTCGACTGACCCTACCCGAGATCGGTGTCGCCTGGTGGAATACGGATCTGGGCACCCGAGAGGTAGCGAACCTGCCGATGCGCACCTTGAGCATCGGCGGAGAGAGCGGACCCTTCGGTATGCCCTCCTCCGTCATGACCGCCGCGGACTGGAGCATCGTCTGGCTCCCGCTGACGGGGCTTCTGCTGCTGCTTCGCCGGCTACGTGGGGCGGCGTCATCTACGCCACCAAGCCGCGGGCGAAGGATCGGGCGCGAGCCCGCACGACGGCAGGGCTCGTCGGCAGACTCAGCGCATTCGGTGCCTTGATCGGCAACGGCTGGAATCGCCTGACTCGTCGCCTGCGACCCGAGCCGCTGGTCGCGCGCATACGCGCCGCCGTCGCCGCAGCACTCCCGCCGAGCAGCCGATTCCTGCTCTGCGTGCGCCATGCCAATCGCGCATCGGACCCCGTCGACTGGTGCGACCGCTTCGAAGCCGATGCCCGCAGCCGGCTGCGCTTCCAAGGCGAGGCCACCCAGCCCAACCTGACCCGACTCATCCTGAGCCTACGTCCGCACGCGGACCCGGCAACCTTGACCCGTCTGATGCAGGAGCTGGACGCCGCACTCTACGGCCGACAGGGTCTCGATTTCACGCGATGGAAACGCGACTTCATGCGGCAGGTCGGCCGCGGCGTCGGACTCCGCCTAGGCGAGGGGCGTGTCGGGCGGATCAAACGCGCCGCATTGCCGGCCCTGAACCCCGGCCACTGAGGCGTCCGGACCATCCTCATTCGGTGACCTGAACGCGGCCCTGGAGCCGAACGCGGCGCAAAAAAAACCCGCTTACGCGGGCTTGTTCTCAAGTGCCGACCCGAGCCAATCGACTCGGCGAGAGTCGAACGCTCGGCGGCGATGGAAGGCGCTACTTGATCTTGCCTTCCTTATACATCACGTGCTGACGGACGACGGGATCGAACTTCTTGATCTCCATCTTGCCGGGCTGATTGCGCTTGTTCTTGGTGGTCGTATAGAAATGACCGGTACCGGCGCTGGAATTGAGCCGGATCTTATCGCGTGCTGCCTTGGCCATGGTGTGCCCTCCGGTTAAATCTTATCGCCGCGTGCGCGGATCTCGCCGAGCACGGTATCGATTCCGCGCTTGTCGATGATGCGCATGCCTTTCGTGGAGACCCGCAGTTTCACCCAGCGCTTCTCGCTCTCGACCCAGAACCGATGGTCGTGGAGATTCGGCAGAAAACGGCGTTTCGTCTTGTTGTTCGCGTGCGAGACGTTGTTGCCGGTAATCGGGCGCTTACCGGTGACCTGGCATACCTTGGACATGGCGGAATCCCTAGAATTCGGAGGTCGTGCTTCGGGGTAGAAAGAAGCGGAAAGTTAACATGTTTTCGCGATTCGACGCAACGCAAAATTCCTTGTTGTCGTCATCGCCCGACTTTCGCGCGCGTTTTCTCGACCGCCGCAAGACCGTGACAACCAGGTGCAGCCCGACTATACTTCCCGGCTCGGGCTGAGTGGCAGAGTGGTCATGCAGCGGCCTGCAAAGCCGTGCACCCCGGTTCGATTCCGGGCTCAGCCTCCATCATCAAACCCCGCCGGAACTCTTCGTCGATCGTCTGCTCAGTATGTCGTGTCACCCTCTTAAGGTGTTTGGGGAGACGACGACGCAGCAACACTCGGACTTACCCGACATCCGTTTTCTACGCCGCGCCCGGGTGGCGAAATTGGTAGACGCAAGGGACTTAAAATCCCTCAGGGCAACCTATGCGGGTTCGAGTCCCGCCCCGGGCACCATCCTTCTTCGGACGGACTCATGTCGGAGCAAGACCCTCTTAAAGAGCTTCACATCGATCGCACCGAGCGTGACGGTCGGGGTCACCGCGGGCTTTGGATCGTTTTCGTCGTCGTCCTCGTCGGCGCTCTGGGCGCCGGCGCCTACTTTGTCGTCTTCGAGAACAAGATCCCGGTCGATGTCGTGATCGCGGAGGCGCCGGTCGCTGGTCCCGCGGCGGTCCTGGATGCGACCGGCTATGTGATCGCCAGACGCCAGGCGACGGTGTCGAGCAAGATCTCGGGCAAGCTGGCCGAGGTGTTGATCGAGGAAGGCGTGCAGGTCGAAGCGAATCAGCTGCTTGCACGTCTCGACGACACGGACGCGAAGGCGCAGCTCGATCTCGCGCGTGCTCGGCTGGCCGCGGCTCAAGCCCGGCTCGGCGAGATCCAGGTTCAACTGGAGCAGAACCGGCGGGGGCTCAAACGCCAGACCGAGCTGCGCTCGCGGCAGTTGGCCTCGGAGGAGGCGCTCGAAACCGCCGAGACGCAGGTCGAGACCCTCTCGGCGCAGCTCGAGGCGCAGCGCAGTCAGGTGCGGGTGTCCGAGGCCGAGGTCGAGGTCGCGCAGGTCGCCTACGACAACACGGTCGTGCGGGCGCCCTTCGCCGGCGTGATCGTCGCGAAGGCCGCCCAGCCCGGCGAGATCGTCTCGCCGATGTCGGCCGGCGGCGGCTTCACCCGCACCGGCATCGGGACCATCGTGGATATGGACTCGCTCGAGATCGAGGTCGACGTCAACGAGGCGTTCATCAACCGTGTCGGACCCGGTCAACCCGTTCAGGCGGTGCTCGACGCCTACCCGGACTGGACGATCCCGGCATCGGTGATCGCGATCATCCCCACGGCGGACCGCAGCAAGGCAACGGTACGGGTGCGGATCCGGATCGACGCGAAGGACCCGCGCCTGATCCCGGAGATGGGCGTGCGGGTGTCCTTCCTTCAGGACGATACCGAGGTCTCGGACGATGCGACCGACGGGGTGCTGATTCCTGCGAGCGCAATCCGGGAACACGACGGAGGCGGCATCGTCTTCGTCCTGGATGGCGATCATGTCCGCGAGCGGAAGGTGATCCCCGGGGACGAGATCGGCGATCGACGCTTCGTCGAGCAGGGACTGGCTGCGGGCGAACGCGTCGTGCGTGATCCGCCGCTCGCGTTGGCCGACGGCATGCGGGTATCGCCGCAAGGCGCGGTTGAGACGCCGTGACGCCGAACAGACCGGATTGAATCGCCGGCCCAAACCCATGTCCGACACCATTCCGAGCGCCCAGTCCGGCGGCCCCGAACCCCTGGTCGTCATCCGCGCCGTCAGCAAGGTCTACGAGCGCGGCCGGCAACGCATCGAGGTCCTACATCATGTCGACCTGGATATCCCCGAAGGCGATTTTCTTGCCTTGATGGGGCCATCCGGATCGGGCAAGAGCACATTACTCAACATGATTGCAGGGCTGGATCTGCCCACCGAAGGCTCCTTGAGCGTCGCCGGACATCGGATCGACCGCATGTCGTCGACTGAGCTGGCACGCTGGCGGGCGGCCAACGTCGGCTTCGTCTTCCAGTTCTACAATCTCCTGCCCGCCCTCTCGGCGCAGAAGAACGTGGAGCTTCCGCTGCTGCTGACGCGGCTGTCCGCGGCACGGCGTCGGCGCAACGCGGCGATCGCGCTCGATCTGGTCGGACTCGCCGACCGTGCATCGCACAAGCCCAACGAGCTCTCCGGCGGCCAACAGCAGCGCGTCGCCATAGCACGAGCGATCGTCTCGGATCCGACGCTCTTGGTCTGCGACGAGCCCACGGGCGATCTCGACCGCCACTCGGCCGAGGAGGTGCTGACCCTCCTGCAGCGACTCAACCGCGAGTACGGCAAGACCATGATCATGGTGACCCACGATCCGAAGGCGGCCGAGTTTGCGCAACGGGTCCTTCATCTGGACAAGGGGGTCCTCGTCGAGCAAGCGGGAACGTCGGTGTGACGGTCGGGTCTCATGGCCAGCCGCCAGCCGCCAGCCGCCAGCTACCCGCCTCCTGCTTGATGATTCCGAGACCTCAGGCATGTTTCCGTTGACTCGACAAACCGGCGGCGCTCGGCATCCGTTCCTCGACTGCCCGACCGGCAGGAGGCAGGAGACTGAAGGCAGGCGGCTGGAGGCAGGCGGCCGGGGGCTTTTCCCAAGATGAAATACCTCCCTCTCCTCTTCGCCGCACTCATGCGCAAGAAGACGCGCACACTGCTGACGCTGCTTTCCGTAGCGGCGGCCTTTGCGCTCTTCGGCATGCTGGATGCCGTTCGGGTGGCGTTCAACGCGCCTCAGAGCGTCATCGGGATCGATCGGCTCATTACCTCGTCTCGGTTGTCGCTGATCCAGCCCCTGCCCTATGCGGACCTGGCTCGCATTCAGTCGACTCCAGGGGTTAAAGCGGTCACCTATGCGAGCTGGTTCGGGGGCATCTATCAGGATCCGAAGAACTTCTTCCCGAACTTTCCGGTCGAGCCCGAGAGCTATCTCGACATGTATCCGGAGCTGGTCCTGCCGCAGGCGCAACGCCAAGCCTTCCTCAAGACGCGAACCGGGGCGATCGTCGGACAGGGTCTCGCGGACCTGCACGGCTGGAAGGTCGGCGACAAGATCCCCTTGCGCCCGACCATCTACCCGCATCGCGACGGCGGGGAGGTCTGGACCTTCGACCTGGTCGGCATCTTCAAGGCCGCCCAGCCGGAGCTTCGCGCCTCCGAGAAGCAGCTGTTGTTTCACCACACCGCGTTCGACGAAGGGCGCGAGATCGGACAAGGCACGGTCGGCTGGTACATCGTGCGGGTCGAGGACGCGTCGCAGGCCGACCGGATCGCTCAGGCAATCGACCGCCAGTTCGCCAATTCCGCGTTCGAGACCCGCACCCAGAGCGAGCGCGAGTTCCAGCTCTCGTTCGCCAAGCAGATCGGCGACATCGGGCTCATCGTCACGGCCATCATGGCCGCGGTCTTCTTCACACTCGTACTGCTCACCGGCAACACCATGGCGCAGTCCATCCGCGAGCGGATTCCGGAGCTGGCGGTGCTCAAGACACTCGGGTTCACCAACCGCGCGGTCCTGCTTCTCGTCATGGCCGAGGCGCTCGTCCTGCTTCTGCTCGGAGGGCTGATCGGGCTCATGCTCGCCACTTTGGCCCTTCCGATCATCGGCGAAGCCAGCTCCGGACAGCTCGACGTGGCGATGCGTCCGGAGAGCTGGTTGCTGGGGCTCGGTCTGATGCTGGGCATCGGCATCCTGGTCGGTCTGCCGCCGGCACTCAAGGCGATGCGCCTGGGGATCGTCGATGCGTTGGCGGGCCGATGAGCGACCAACCGACAGCATCGGGCGCTGCCCTGGCTTACCTGCGATCGGCGTTGCCTACGATCGCCGCGGGGACGGCCATCGCGGCCTTCTTCGGGATCTGGATCCTGGCCCCGACGCTCGTGATCGTACTCGCGCTGGTCTTCGTCGGCTGGCTGGTGCTGACGCGAACCGGACGGCAGGCACTCGCCGTCGCCCGGGTCGGATTGAGCACGGTACCCGAGCGTCTCGGGGCGACCTCGGTCGTGGTGGTCGGTATCGCCGGGGTGGTCGGCGTGCTGGTCGCCTTGCAGGCGATGGCGTCGGGTTTCGAGGCGACGCTCACGGGCGCAGGCAGCGACGACACCGCCTTGGTACTGCGCGCCGCGGCCAATGCGGAGCTCTCCTCGGCGCTGGATCGGCCTTCCACGACGCTGATCATCCAGGCCCCGGGCATCAAGCGCGACGCCGACGACCGCCCCATCGCATCGTCCGAGGTCGTGGTCGTGGCCAGCGTCCCGAAACGCACCACGGGGACGGATGCGAATCTTGAAGTCCGCGGGGTCGGCCCGGCAGCTTGGCAGGTGCGTCCGCAGGTGCGGATCATCGAGGGCCGACGCTTCAAGCCCGGGTTGCGCGAGCTGATCGTCGGTCAGGGCGCGCGCCGCCAGTTCAGCGGACTCGCGATCGGCGACAGCATCGTCCTCAACAACCAGGACTGGCGCATCGTCGGCGTCTTCTCCTCGGGCGATACGCACGAGTCCGAGGTCTGGGGAGACGCCGAATCCATCGCGGCGGCCTATCGGCGCAACGGCTTTCAGTCCGTCGCCGTGCGCTTGACCGAGCCGGCGGCAATCGAGCGTCTGCGCACGGCACTGAGCGCCGACCCGCGCCTGCGGGTCGAGGTGCAGACCACGCGCGAGTATTACGGCAAACAGTCGGAGCGTCTCACCCGGGTGATCCGGGCGGTCGGCATCGGGGTCGCCGTCATGATGGCGCTCGGGGCGGTCTTCGGCGCACTCAACACCATGTACGCGGCGGTCGCCAGCCGCGCGCGCGAGATCGCCACCTTGCGTGCGCTCGGCTTCACGGGCCTGCCGGTCGTCGTTGCGGTCATGCTCGAGACCATGGCCCTGGCCTGCGCCGGCGGGATCCTCGGGGCCGGGATCGCCTGGGCCTTGTTTCACGGCTTCACGGTCTCGACCTTGGGATCGAACTTCAGCCAGGTCGTCTTCCAGTTCCAAGTGACGCCGGAGCTCCTGATTCGCGGCCTACAGTGGGCGCTCGGCATCGGATTCATCGGGGGCATCTTCCCGGCGCTCCGCGCGGCAAGCCTTCCGGTGACGACGGCGTTGCGGGAGTCTTGAGCGGCAGCGTCCGCGCGTCGAGTTTCATTTGATCCCCCCTAGGGGGCGGACTAGACTCGGCGCCCGAGAGCTCGGAGTCGCGCGACTGCCGTGACCTCAAGCAGGCACCCAAACACGCGGGGAAAGACGTCCGATGTCCCATACGCTCGTGCGCTACTCCAAGGTCGTCGAGATCGTCGGCGACCTCCTCAAGGTCCTGGTTCCGCCCCCGGTGTCCGAGCAGGGCCAACGGGTCGCGTTCGGCGACCTGGGATTGGTCGAGGACCCGAGCGGTTTCAAATCCATGGCGCGGGTCATCAGGCTCGAAGGCGAGCTGGTGTCGCTCCAGGTCTTCTCGGGGACGAAGGGACTCTCCACGCAGGCGTCGGTCCGCTTCCTCGGTCATCCGATGCGGGTGACCTACTCGCCCAACGTCCTGGGTCGCGTCTTTCGCGGCGACGGCACCCCGTTCGATACCGGGCCCGGCCTCGCTCAAGACCCCAAGATCGAGATCGACGGCCCCTCGGCAAACCCGGCGCGACGCTCGCTCGCCTCCAAGATGGTGCGCACCGACGTGCCCATGATCGACATCTTCAACTCCTTGGTGGAGAGCCAGAAGATCCCGATCTTCTCGGTGGCCGGCGAGCCCTACAACGCCCTGCTCGCGCGCATCGGCATCCAGGCGGATGCCGACATCGTCGTCTTCGGCGGGCTCGGTCTCATCTTCGACGACTATCACTTCTTTCTGCGTCGCTTCGAGGATGCGGGCGTCTTCGCCCGCACCGTCATGTTCGTCAACCTCGCCTCCGACCCCGTGGTCGAGCGCCTGTTGGTTCCCGATATGGCCCTTGCGGTCGCGGAGCGGTTTGCGGTCGAGGAGGGCAAACGTGTCCTCGTCCTGCTCAGCGACATGACCGCCTATGCCGACGCCATGAAGGAGGTCGGCATCGCCATGGAAGCCGTGCCGTCCAATCGCGGCTACATGGGCGATCTTTACTCGCAGCTTGCGCGTCGGTACGAGAAGGCCGCCGACTTCAAGGACGGCGGCTCGCTCACCATCCTCACCGTGACCACCATGCCGGGGGGCGACGTCACGCACCCGGTGCCGGACAACACCGGCTACATCACGGAAGGCCAGTTCTATCTCCACGACGGCATGCTCGACCCCTTCGGCTCGCTCTCGCGCCTGAAGCAGCATGTGGTCGGCAAGGTCACCCGCGAGGACCACAGCCAGATCATGAACACCATGATCCGGTTCTACTCGGGCGCCCGCGATGCCGAGCAGAAGCAGGCAATGGCCTTCGATCTATCCGAATTCGACATCCGCTTGATCAAGTTCGGGAATCTCTTCCGAGAGCGCTTCATGGACATCGACGTCAGCATCCCGCTGGAGAAGGGCTTGGATCTGTGCTGGCAAACCCTGGCCGAATGTTTCAATCGGGACGAACTGCTGATGAAGGAGGGCCTGATCGACAAGTACCTCCCGACGCTCGACGACGAGCCGATTCAAGCGGCGGCTTGACGCGGAGCAGCCACTCGCATGTCACGCGTCAGTCTCAGCAAGTCATCGCTGGCCAAGCAGAACCGCGCCCTGCAGACCTACGAGCGCTACCTGCCCTCGCTCGATCTGAAGCGCAAACAGATCATGACCGAGCGCGCCAAGGAGGTCCTGGCCCAAGCGGAGACCCGTCGCAAGATCGCAGCGCTGCGCGTGCGCGTGACCGAGAACCTGCCCATGCTTGCAAATCGCGAGATCGACCTGTCCGACCTGGTGCAGGTTCGCGGCGCACGCCTCGGCGAGGAAAATCTCCTCGGCACGCGACTTCCCGTGCTCGAAGGGCTCGACCTCGTCAAGCGCGACTACGGCCTCTTGAGCAAACCCCACTGGGTGGACGTCTTGGTCGATGCACTCTCCGAGATGTTGACGCTCCAAGCGCAACTCGCGCTGCACGATCGGCGTCTCGTCTTGCTCGATGAAGCGGTACGCAAGGTGACGCAGCGGGTGAATCTGTTCGACAAGGTGTTGATCCCGCGCACGCGCGAGAACATCAAGCGGATTCGCGTCCACCTCTCGGACAGCGAGCGCGCGGCGATCGTGCGCTCGAAGATCGCGAAGGGCAAACGACTCAGAGAGGCCTCGGCATGAGTATCCAGCGCCTGACGCGTCTGACCCTGGCCGGTCTTGCAACGGACAAGGACGGCGTGCTCGAGCGGCTCCAGACGCTCGGTTGTCTGCATCTCATCCCGTTGCGACCCGCACCGAGGGAGCCCGAGAAGGAGCCGGCCAGCCATGCCGTCGAGGCGCTGCAGGCCCTGCGCTACCTTCAGGATATGCGCGAGAAGCGTCGTCAGGTTCGCGACCCGGCGGGCTTCGATCTGCCCGGCACCATCGCCGCCGTCCTGGAGAATCAGCAACGCCTGCGCGACACGAGCGACCGCCGCGATGCCCTGGTCGAGCGCATCGCGGAGCTCGAGCCCTGGGGTGATTTCACCCTGCCGCCCAGACAGGATCTGGCCGGGCGCAAGTTTTGGTTCTACATCGTGCCGCAGCGCCAGATGGCGCAGCTCTCAACGCTCGAGCTGCCTTGGCAGGTAGTGCATCGCGACAACCGTCAGTCCTGGGTCGTGGTGATCCACCCGGACGAGCCGCCCCGCGATGCCCTGCCGGTGCCGCGCACCCTGGCCGGGGCCTTGAGTCTGACCGAGGTCCGCCGCCGTCTCGAAGCGGCCGAGCTGGAGCTCGAAGAGATCCAGGCCGAGCATGTTGCCCTGACCCGCTGGGTCTATCTCCTCTCGACTCACCTCGCCCAAGCCGAGGACGCGGCGCAGCTTCGTCACGCACAGGCACAGACGCGCGACGAGGAGTCGCTCTTTCTGGTGCAAGGCTGGGCGCCCGAAGACGCGGTCGCGCCGGTCCAGGCGTTCGCCGAGCAACAGGGCCTTGCACTTCTGATGGAAGAGCCCGGACCGCACGACGCACCGCCGACCCTGCTCGACAACCCCGGCCCCATCGCCGCCGGCCAGGATCTGGTGGCCTTCTACCAGATGCCGGCCTACGACGCCTGGGATCCCTCGCGCGTGCTGTTTTTCTCCTTCGCAGCCTTCTTCGCGATGATCCTTTCGGATGCCGGCTACGCCGCCCTCCTGGGTGTCCTGCTGCTGGCCTATTGGCGCAGGATCGGCCGCAGCGCGCTCGGCGGGCGTCTGCGCATCCTGGCCGCAGCGCTGGTCGGGACGTCCCTGATCTGGGGTGTCCTGGTCGGCAGCTATTTCGGTTTCGCACCGCGGCCGGACAGCCTCCCGGGACATCTGCAGCTCCTCGATATCAACGATTTCGAGGTCATGATGCGGTTGTCGGTCGGGATCGGCGTGGTCCACCTCATCCTCGCCAATCTCGAAATGGCAGGCGCCCAACGCGGCCGAGCCGCGGGACGTGTGGCGATCGGCTGGATCGCGGTGATGCTGGGCGGCTTCACCCTCTGGGTCGCGAGCGATGCCGAGGCGCCCGACTGGCTGATCCTCTCGGCCCAAATCCTGATGGGCATCGGGTTCGCCGTGGTCCTGCTCCTGGGTAGCGATCGCCGCGTGGACGGTGTGAAGGCGCTCGCCCTGCGAGGCTTCGACGGCCTGAGCAATCTGATCAGGGTGACGCAGGTCTTCGGAGACATCTTGTCGTATCTCCGGCTTTTTGCACTCGGGCTCGCCTCGGCCTCGTTGGCCATGACATTCAATGGACTGGCTCGCGATGTGGCGAGCGAGTTGCCTGGTTTGGGTCTCCTGTTCGCGATCCTCATCCTTCTGGTCGGGCATGCGCTTAACCTGCTGCTCTCGATCATGAGCGGCGTAGTCCACGGACTTCGCCTTAATTTCATCGAGTTCTACAACTGGGCCTTGGCCGGCGAGGGCTATCCCTTCAAACCTTTTCGGCGGACGGAGTTTCGTGAATGAATGAATTTATCATTGCGCTGGGCTGGACCGGACTCTTCGCCCCCATGGCCCTGGGTGCGATCGGCAGCGTCATCGGATGCGCCGTGGCGGGGCAGGCCGCGATCGGGGCCATGGTGGACACGGAGTCCGGCTTCGGCCGCTATCTCGGCGTCTCGGTGATGCCCTCGTCGCAGACCATCTACGGCATCGTCGTCATGTTCAGTCTGCAACGGGATGTCACGCCGGAGACCGCACCGGCGCTCTTCGGAATCGGTCTGCTATCGGGTCTCGCACTGCTCTTCTCGGCACTCTATCAGGGGCGGGCCTGCGCATCGGCGATTCATGCCAGCAAGACCAAGCCCGAGATCTTCGGTCTGTCGTTGGCGCCGGCCGCCATCGTCGAGGGTTTCGCCGTGTTCGCCTTCGTCTTCGCGCTGGTGTTGGCCGGCGGGATCCCCGGATGAGCCGCACCAGCAGCGAGGGCGCGAGACCATGACCACAGAAGACAAGGGCGCACTCAAGGGCCTGGCATCCTCCGGCGTCGAGGCGCTGATCGAGCGACTGCGCGACGAGGGCGTGCAGGTCGGTCACGCCGAGGCGCAACGGATCGAGGCGGAGGCGCGGCGCGAGGCCGCCCGCATCGTTCGCGATGCCGAGAACCGCGCCAAGGCGATCCGCGAGGCGGCGCAGCAGGAGGTCGATGCGCTGCGCAAGGGCGGCGAAGAGGCGCTGCGGATCGCCATGCGCGACACCGTGCTGCGGCTCAAGGCCGACCTCTCCGATCGCTTCGGCGACGAGGTCAAACGGCTGATCGCCGCCAAGATCGAGCAGGAGGCCTTCCTCGAGCGCCTGATCTTGGAGGTCGCCGCCAAGGCACGCGCGGAGGCCGGGATCGACGCCGGACAGGCCGTCGAGATCCAGTTGCCCAAGGCGCTGGTGAGCCCCGAGGAGCTGCGCCGCAACCCGCTGGAGCTGCGCGAAGGATCCTTGTCGCACTTCGTGCTTTCCTTGGCGGGCAACATCCTGGCCGAGGGCGTGACCTTCGGGGTGGCGGCCGGAACGCACGGCAAGGGTATTCGGCTCGCACTCAAAGGCAAGGACGTGCACATCGACCTGACCGACGAGACGGTCGCCGCCACCCTGCTCGCGCACCTGCAACCGCGCTTCCGAGCCATCCTCGAAGGCATGGTGAAGTAAGGAGCCGAGGCGACCGTGACGCACTCCGACCGTTACGCGATGCTTCTGAGCGCCTTGCCGTATCACGGCCCGCTCTTCGGTGCCAAGCAGACCCCCTTGTCGCGCATCCGACTGAACCAGCGTTTAGCCTTGCTGGATCCGGTCGAGGCGGACTGTCTACGCCACGCCAGGCGGCTGCTCGAATGGGCGCAACAAGAGCCCGACCGGACCGACGCCCAGGCTGTGGTTCGCGCCAAACAGGTCATCGACGGGATCACGAATCCCTTCATCCGGGATCTGGTGACCTGGCGCCTCGAGATGCGCACTCTGGTCGCCGCCCTGCGGCGGCGGCACCGCGGCGAGTCCGCACCTCGCGACCGCCGCTGGGGCTTCGGCCGCTGGGTGGGTCGGATCATGCAACACTGGAACGAGCCCGCCTTCGGTCTCGAGCGCGCCTTTCCCTGGCTGCCCGAGGCGGAGCGTTTGCTCGGCCGCGGCGCCACCGTCGATCTGGAGCGCCTGCTGCTCGGCGCGGTGTGGAACCACTTGGAGAGCTGCAGCGACGGACACTATCTCGATTTCGAGGCCGTCGTCATCTATGTCCTGCGCTGGGACATGATCGCGCGCTGGACGACGTACGACGGCGAGGAGGCCGCACGACGCTTCGACGAGCTGGTCGAGCAGGCGATGGCGGGGGTCGAGAAGAGCCTACGCCCGCCCGCCGACGCCCTCCGGACGGAACGCCCATAACCCTGTCGACCGCTGGCCCGACGTCGGCGCCCTACTGGATCTATTCATGGCAAGACACACGACCCGAGGCAAGCCCAGGCACGAGGAACGGCCGCGCGCCTCCGAAGGCGCCTTCCCGACACAGGATCTCGCCGAGATGCGCGACAACGACTCGACAGCTCCGCCCGCGCCTCCAGCGCAGGCCGACGCACTCGCCCGGGTGATCGCGGTACAGGAGAGCCTGGTGACCATCGAAGCCGGCTGGGAAAACGGGACGCGCCGCTCCCTGATGAAGAACGAGGTGGTCCTCATCCTGCCGGGGCGGGCCGCCGCCGACGGTCGCCAGGAGCGGCTCAAGGCCGAGGTTCTGCGGGTGCGCGGCTATACCGCCGACGTCCAGGTGTTCGAGGACACGCGCGGCATCACCATCGGCGACCCGGTCGAGCAGACCGGCGAGATGCTGTCGGTCGTCCTTGGCCCCGGCCTGCTCGGCCAGGTCTACGACGGTCTGCAAAGTCCGCTCGACAAGATTGCCATCGCGCACGGCATCTTCCTGCCGCGCGGTGTGGATCTCGATCCTCTGGACCGAGAGCGCAAATGGTCCTTCGTCCCCGCCGTGTCGCAAGGTGCGCGTCTGGGGTCCGGCGGTCTGCTCGGCACCGTCGCGGAAGGCCGCTTCACGCACAAGATCATGGTGCCGTTCGATCAGGAGGGCGAGGTCGAGGTCACCTGGATCCAGGAAGGGAGCGTGACGTTCGACACCCCGGTCGCGCGCATCCGCGATGCCCGGGGCGAAGAGCACTCGGTCGACCTGACCCAGCGCTGGCCGGTTCGCCGCCCGCTGACCGAGCACATGCTGCGCGCACGCACGACCGAGCGGCTCTATCCGAACGAGCCGATGATCACGACCATGCGCACCGTCGACACCTTCTTCCCGGTCGCGCGCGGCGGGACCGCCTGCATCCCCGGCCCCTTCGGTGCCGGCAAGACCGTGCTGCAGCATTCGCTGGCCAAGCATGCGGACGTGGATATCGTGCTGGTGGTTGCCTGCGGCGAGCGTGCGGGCGAGGTCGTGGAGACCATCCAGGAGTTCCCGCGCATCAAGGACCCGGTGACCGGCGGCTCGCTGATGGACCGCACCATCATCATCTGCAACACCTCCTCCATGCCGGTCGCGGCGCGCGAGGCGTCGATCTACACCGGCATTACACTCGGCGAGTATTACCGCCAGATGGGCTATCACGTCCTGCTGCTGGCGGACTCGACCTCCCGCTGGGCGCAGGCGATGCGCGAGACCTCGGGGCGTCTGGAGGAAATCCCGGGCGAGGAGGCCTTCCCGGCCTATCTGGAATCGGCGATCCGCAGCGTCTACGAGCGCGCCGGCCTGATCCGCAGCGCCGACGGCAGCTCGGGCAGCCTGACCATGATCGGCACCGTCTCACCGGCCGGCGGCAACTTCGAAGAGCCCGTCACGCAGGGAACACTCAGCACGGTCAAGAGCTTCCTCGGTCTCTCCTACGATCGTGCGTACCGCCGCTTCTACCCGGCGATCGATCCGCTGATCTCCTGGTCGCGCTACCTGGAGCAATTGTCCGACTGGTACGCCCGCAACCTGGACCCGACCTGGACCGAGCGCGTCAAGGCCCTGAAGGATCTGCTGGTCCGCGGCGACAGCGTCCAACAGATGATGCAGGTGACGGGCGAAGAAGGCATCACGACGGACGACTATGTCGTTTATCAAAAGGCGCTCTTCCTGGACATGGTCTTCCTCCAGCAGGACGCTTTCGACGATGTCGACGGCTCGGTCCCCATGGATCGCCAAAAGCTCACCTTCGATCGCGTCTGGGGCATCGTCGAGCAAGAGCGCAGCTTCGAGGACAAGACCGCGGTGCGACACCACTTCAACAAACTGACGGGGCTCTTCAAGAACTTCCACTACGCCGCACCCGAATCGCCCGATTACACGCGTCTGCTCGCCGAGATCGACGCGATGACGGCCTGAAGTTTCACTCACCACTCACCACTCACCACTTCTCCCAATGGCACCTGAATTCTGGCTCGATCGTTGGCGGCACGGCGAAACCGGGTGGCATCTCCCCGAGATCAACGTGCATCTCCAGGAGTTCTGGCCCGGTCTCGGCCTCGCGCCCGAGACCCTGGTCTTCGTCCCGCTCTGCGGCAAGACACTCGACCTCCTCTGGCTCGCCAGCCGGGGCCACGGCGTCGTCGGCGTGGAGATCAGCGAGCTGGGGGTGACGGAGCTCTTCGCCGAGAACGCTCTCGAACCGCGCGTGACGGAGACACCGCCGTTTCGCACCTATGCGGTCGACGAGCTGAGAGTGCTCGTCGGCGACTACTTCGACCTCACGCCCGCGCATTTGGAGGGCGTCGGTGCCGTCTTCGACCGCGCATCCCTGATCGCGCTCCCCCCGCAGATGCGCCCGGCCTACGCAGAGCACTTCAAGACCATCGTGCCCGCGAGCGCAAGCAGTCTCTTGATCACACTGGACTACGATCAGAACGAGATGTCCGGCCCACCCTTCTCGGTCGGCCGCGACGAGGTCGAAAGCCTCTTCGGCGACCGTTACAGGCTCGGGGCGCTCGCAAGCTTCGACGTGATCGAGGACTCACCGGGCTTTCGCCGACGCGGCCTGACCGCCCTCTCGGAGCACGTCTGGATACTGGAGCCGCGCTAGCCAGGGGACTTTCGCCGCCGGGATCGAGACCGCCGGCCGCGCGGCTTGCCATACCGTCCGGTGCGCCTCGGACGAGACGCTTCGACCACCTGCGTCGGCCGATCGGGCGCCGGGCAAGGCGCGATCCCGCTCGTCCTTCTCAGGCCCCGGATAACCCCGCGTCGTTCTTCAGCGATCGATAGGTCCAGTCCCCGTTGCGATCGATATCAAGCACCGCATCGAAGTAACGAAGGTCGTCGTCCGCCTCTCCGAGCGCAATGAAGGTGATCCGCAGATCGGTCAGTGTCTTCTGAATCCGTCCGACCTGCTCGAGGGTCAAGGCGGTGCAGACCCGGTCCAGGAATGCAAACTTGGGTTGGGCCAGTCGCAATCGCGTAAAGGCCAGCAGCTGCTCCTCGCTCAACGAGAGGACACTGGACCAATCCTGCTCCACATCCAAGCCGCCGGCCTTGGTCAGCACCGGCAAAAGATCCAGCTCCCGGAGCATCTCGACGATCTCCGGGTCCGGGATGCGATGCTCCTCGCCTGTCTTCAACAAGAGCTCACGCAAGGTTCCGGGATAGACGTAGGGACGCTCCGGAAGAAACCGAATAAAGTCGAAACTGGGTCTGACGATGCGACCATGACCGAGACTCGAGATTCCGGCTGTCGCCCGAAACAGCGCCGATCCGGCCGCCTTATCGCGACTTCGGATCAAGACTCTGGTGCCTTGCGCTATCCTGAGGGATAGATTCTTGACCAATGCCTTCTCTTCGTCTGGAGCATCGAGCGTCACCCCTTCATAGGCAATATGCTCCGGGTTCTCGGTCACGTTCAGCTCGATCGCTCCGGAGCGTGTCGGATCCTGTCTCTCGATCGCCTCCCACAGGGTGTCCAGACGAGATACCACGGAAGCAAAAGATGCAATGGATTGAAACTGAGTGATGATCAGAGAAAAGGCCGCAACGAGATGCGCGAACGCCATCGAGGATTGCGTAATGACGCCGAACTCCACCTCGCCTCGAATGAATAAAGGGGCGACCACCAGTGCCGGAATGATCTGGATCAGATACGAGTATCCGGTGCTGAAAAAGCCCAGGTTTCGGTTGACCCGAATAATGCTCCCCAGGTTGCCGACCAAATCATCGACCCGACCCCGCAGACGCTGAAGCAAACGCCCCTCGCGTCGAGACAAGGCAATCGCCTCCGCATGCTCTCGCACGTGAATCAAGTCGGCGCGGAAGTTGGCCTCCTTGTCGAGCTGGACCGAATTCAACCGGACCAGCGGCCGACCGAGAAAGATCGAGAACAGCGTCCCGCTGACCGCATAAAGCACGGCCACCAGGAACAGGGTCTCGCTGATCGACAGCATCACACTGGAAAACGCGATGACCGTGAGCGTGCTGTTCAAGATCATCAGAGAAAACGACAGGGTTGTCGTGGTGAATGCACGCACATCGTCGGTAATACGCTCGTCTGGGTTCTCGACGCGCTTGTTAACCTTCAAGGTGTGATAAGTACGATCTCCCAGATAAGCCCCGACGAGACGCTTCGTCAAGCGTTCTCGCCATAACAGACCAAGACGCTCTTCCGTGAATCGCGACAGCACTGCAACGATCGCCGACATGGCGAAGACGCCGATGTAAAAGCCCCCCTGATTAAAGAATTCCGTGAGATTTCGCCCTTCGATGGCCGTCATGAAATTACGGCCGACGTAACTGTTCAAGACGTTGAGACCATTGATTCCGAGCAACATCAGAAACAGCAGTCCGACCAGCAGCAGGGCCGTGCTTCCCAACTCCGGAACGATGGAGCGCCGGATGAGGCGGATGAAGCGTGACCAGGTGATCTGCTCGGCGATCGATTCTTTCATAGGATGTTTCCAACGATTAAAGCCTGTCGGAGCAGGCGTGTTCCGGCTGGTTCAAGAACCCGTCATGGCGAGCGTCATCGTACGCGTCGAGAGACTCGGTCGGGGAGTCGACAGGCACGCGCCGGAGACCCGGGGCAACGGCCGCCGGCAGGATCCTGCCGAGCTGGACCGGAGATCTCAACCGAGTCCTTCGGGTCATGCAAGGCTGTACCGGATCTCGGGCGTGCGCGGGTCAACGACTGTCGGCGTCGACGCGGTTGAGGCGGTTCTTTCCGAGGGGGTATCTTTGATCGATCCTGAAGAAATCGGTCGTCGCCTCGGCATCGAGCAGGCGACGGCTCGACTGGATCCTGGCCGAGAGCGGCGAAGCGGTGTCGGTGGGCCGGGTCATCGATCGAGCGACCCTGGTCCGGCCGCCGTGCCGGACCAGCGCGGGAGGATCGATGCCGATCCGCTTGATCGCTGCGTCCGGCGGGATGGCTCGTGGCGCGGAGCGCCAAGCGAGCCGCAACACCGCCGGAGCGGTGTCGCGAGCACGATCGCCCCGCTCGAATCAGACCAAGGCCATGCCGACGCGGGTCGCTTCCGGCACTTCGATCAGCTTGCCGGTACGGACGTCGTAGATATAGCCGTAGATCGGGATCTCGCCCGGAACAAGCGGATGCCGGCGGATGCGCTGAACATCCTCGAGGACGCTTTGCGCGTTGTCCTTGATGGTCAGCCAGTCGACATAATTCCCCTCGGTCGAGCCCGACCCCTCGCCGCTGTCGTGCCAGCCGGAGGCATCGACGCTGGCCGTCTTCAGACTGCTGGCGAGCAGACCGCGCATGATCTCGTCGGTAAAGGTCTCCATGCCGCAATCGGTGTGATGGATGACGAACCACTCGCGGGTTCCGAGCAGCTTGTAGGAGATCACGAGCGAGCGGATCGCATCGTCGCTGGCTCGACCGCCGGCGTTGCGGATGACATGCGCATCGCCTTCGGCGAGCCCGGCGTATTTGGCCGGGTCGAGGCGCGCGTCCATGCAGGTCAGGATGGCGAAGTGACGCCCCGGCGGCATCGGCAAATCGCCCTTGTCGAAGTCAGCCGCATAGGCGGCGTTGGCGTTCAAGACCGCTTCGAGTGTCTGGCTCATGGTGATCCTCGTCTGGTGGATGCGCCTGTTGTCGAGGGCGATGCGTCGGCGCTCGATCGAGATGCTCGCCCTCGGGTGACATGGGGCGATGTGATCGGTTTTTCGACCGTCATTCGATTCATGGCCATGGCAGGCTCCACACAGTGGAAGATCGGCGAATCCTCGGTGCCTGCCGGTGGCTCATTCCATGAGCGCGGCGGAGGAATCCGCCTCATCAAGCTCGAGAACGACACTCGCCCTTGCCGATGCGCCGCGGGAGTCGACGACCGAGATGGTGACGTATCCGGGGCCATCGGGGGTCCAACGGGCCGTTCGGGCGTAGGGCTCGCGCACGACCGGTGCACCGTCCACGAACCAGGTGAAGGGCGGCACGCCGTCGCGAACCCGCAAAATCAGATCATCGGCCAGCCCTCGCCCGTGACCCAGCTCGACCCGCGCGCCCTCGGGCGGATAGGCGATCTGAGGGGCCCGGTCGCCGCCGCGCGAGGCGGCGCGCGGATCCTGCACGCGACGCAGCGGCGGAGGCAGCTCCGCAGAGGTGGTGCTCAGGATGCCGGGAGGCGCCGGTTGGAGCGGTGTCGTCGGACCGAGATGCGCGAAGACCTCGACCAGCACGGGTGCGGCGGCGTCGATGCCGGCGAGTCCGGGCACGGGCGCGCCGTCGGGACGACCGACCCAGACGCCGGCCACATGGCGCCCGTCGAACCCGATCGCCCAGGCGTCGCGATAGCCGTAGGAGGTCCCGGTCTTGAAGGCGAGCACGCCGGGCGCGCTGTTGGTCGGTGCGGGCGCTCCGACCAGGATCGAGGCGACATACCAGGCCGCGCGGGCATCGAGCACGGGTGCCCCGGCATCCGCGCCGATGCCGACGACGCCGAGCGATCCGGAGTCCGCGCCATCGTCGTCGAGGACGTCCCGCAAGCTCACCGGCCGGCCGCCGCGCGCGATGGCCGCATAGATGCCGACAAGATCCGTCAAGGACACGCCCACCCCGCCCAAGCCGACCGCAAGTCCGGGCGGACTCAGGTCGGGAAGCACAGGATGCGCACCGGCGCGACGCATCCGCGCGACCAGCCGCGCCGGTCCGACCGCATCCAGCAGCTTGACCGCCGGGATGTTGAGCGAGAGCTGCAGCGCCCGGCGTATCGTGACCGTCCCTTGATAATCCAGGTCGAAATTGGCCGGGACATAGCCGCCGAAGGCGCTCGGACGATCCTCGATCAGGCTCTCCGGATGGGCGCGACCGTCCTCGAAGGCCAGCCCGTAGATGAGCGGCTTGAGCGCGGAGCCGGGCGAGCGCACCGCGCGCGTCATGTCGACATGACCCTGCCGAGCGGTCTCGAACAGGCCGGCGGAACCCACGCTGGCCAGGATCTCGCCGCGCCCGTGATCGGCGACCAGGATCCCCATCGAGACCCTCGGACCGAGTACCGCGGCTCGCGCGTTCGCAAGCTGCTCGAGGCGTTCCTGGAGGCCGGCATCCAGCGTCAGGCGATGGACCGCGCGCTCGGGCTGCACGCGCCTGAGTCGATCGGTGAGATGTGCCGCCAGCATCGGGGCATCCAAACGCGTGGTCGGGACGGGCTCGGCGCGGGCCGCGGCCGCCTCGTCCGCGTCGATGACGCCGGCCAGACGCACA
>NZ_LN848257.1:1744959-1745808 GCF_001499735.1 Thiocapsa sp. KS1
CCCGACGAGCGGCCTCGGGGTGCCGGTCCGGCCGGCGTGTCTCGGGCGACTGGGGCAGTGCGACGAGCAACGCCGCCTCGACCGGTGTCAGGCGTCGCGGCTCCTTGCCGAGCCACGCGAGCGAGGCCGAGCGCACACCTTCGAGGTTGCCGCCGTAGGGGGCGAGGGTCAGATAGGTTTGCAGGATCGTGCGCTTGTCGAGCCGTCGCTCCAGCCAGAGTGCGGTGCGGATCTGCCGGAGCTTGCCGCCGGCGTCCCGTGTCGAGCGCGTCTCCAGCAGCCGCGCCAGTTGCATGGTCAGGGTCGAGCCGCCGGACCGGATGCCTCCTTGACTCAGCAACTGCCAGCCGGCGCGCATGAGGGCGAGTGCATCGACACCCAGGTGCGAGGCGAATCGGCGATCCTCGTAAGCCAGAAGCATCGCGATATAGGCCGGATCGACCGCATCCAGTTCGACCGGCAGACGCCAGCGTCCGTCGGCGACCGTGTATGCCCGCAACAGACGTCCGTCGCGATCCAGCATGAGGGTCGAGGTCGCCGTCCGCATGTCCGGCGGCGGTGTGGCCTCGATCAAGGCATCCAACCCCGCTCGACCTCCCGCCAGCAGGAGCAAGACGACGCCGAGCGCCGCAAGCTGCTTGATCAGCACGCCTTTCACCGAGACCACTCAGGCCGTGTCACGGCGGAACCTCCTCGGTCAGCCGTCCGTTGCACCGTCGCCGCCCTGCGCCTCGGGCTCCGACTCGCGAGGCTGCGCGTCCGCAACAAGCAACCCCGCGCGCGCAAAGATACCCGAGCAGACGCTCGAGACTGGCCGGTGCGATCTGCTCCGACCGGCCCTCGCTCTCG
>NZ_LN848257.1:1745908-1756813 GCF_001499735.1 Thiocapsa sp. KS1
ATCCCGAGGCCGCGGCCAACTCCGGGTCGGTCCGGATCTCGGTCGCGAGGTCCGTCAACAAGACGTTCAGATCACGCGTGCCATCGAGCAGCATGAGCAGCCTGGCGGACAAGGCGTCGAGCCCGAGACTGCGGTGACGCACGCTCGCGACATGCCCCTCACCGGATGCCGCCTGAGCACGGGCCAAAGGCGTGGCCTGGGGCCATGCACCGACCCGGTGCGGCCAACGGGCGGCACGTTCGGTCAGGCCGATCCCCTGCGAGATATAGAGGTTGAAGAGCTCGCTCAGACAGGCATCCCGATCATCCGCATAGCGCCGCCCGCCGGCCCCGGCGACCTCTTTCGCCGCCGCGTCCAGGAGAGGTCCCAACGGCATCGCATTCGGATAGACCAGTGCGAGCCCTTCGAGAACCGCCTTGGTCAAGGGATGTTCCACCTGTAGACGGCCGCCGTCCGCCGTGGCGTATTCCTGACGTTTCACGCGATTCAAATGGACCCGCTGCAAGGGCGTCAGATCGGCATGGACCGAGAAGTCGTAGAGTCGCTCCAGATCGATCTCCAGACAGGGCCGCGCATCCGCGCGCACGAACAGGGTCTGCCGAAAGGCCCGCAGGCGCAGGAAATCCATGTACTGCTCCTGCACGAGCTGATCGCCGAGCCCATCGAGCGCGGCCTCGGCCGCCGGCCCGAGGGTAGAGGCGAACATGGTGTGCAGCTTGGACTCGGCGAGGAAGGCGAGCCCGTGGCGACGCGCCCGAGCTATGACATCGCTGAACAGCTCCGGGCTGTTCGACTCCTCCAGATACTCATGATAGAGGTAGCTCGGGCGGGCGGTGCGCAGATACTCGACCTCGCGCCGCAGCGTTTCGGCCTCGGGTCGCGCCTGCCCGTCCGGGTGCTTGGCCGAGACCCCTCGGGCGAGCCGATCGAGCAGATCGCGCGCGCGACTCAAACGCTCGCCGGGCGCGGTCGCGCCGCGACAGTGAAACAGAAGCATGTCGCGCAACATGCCGCGTTGACGCCAACCCGGCAGCACGTTGTAGCTGACATAAGCGATCCCGCGCTCGCCGAGGAGCCGACCGCAG
Source organism: Thiocapsa sp. KS1 (assembly GCF_001499735.1). Lineage (GTDB taxonomy): Bacteria > Pseudomonadota > Gammaproteobacteria > Chromatiales > Chromatiaceae > Thiocapsa. Next base: position 1,746,994 of record NZ_LN848257.1, read on the forward strand.
AGGTGCAGGATGTGCTCCTTGACCGCCTCCGGCACCCAGGAATAGACGCCGTGGACGAGGATGAAGTCGAACGGGGCTTGTGTCTCGTCGACGTCGAGGATGTCCTGATGGAGCAGACGCAGATTGGTCAATCCCAGCTCGGCGATCATGGCCTGCCCTCGCCGGGCCTGCTCGGCCGAGAGCTCGACCCCGACGAATTCGCTCCAAGGCAGATGAAAGGCCATGGGGATCAGATTCCCGCCGCTCGCTGCGCCCAGCTCCAGCACCCGGCAGCGCTCCGGATCGGCCGTGGTCAGACCGAGCAGCCGGCCGAGCGTCGCGAGATAATCCGGATGGGTCTCCGGGATCGCGAAGCTCTCGTAGGGGATTTGATCGTAGCTGTCGAGCGTAGTCATCGATGTCGAACCGGGACGCCTCGTCTATCAAGTCAACGCAGCCTAACCCGACCTCCCGCCTTTCGACAGACCGCCGGCGTCATGAGCAAGGCGCGCCCTGCGCGCCAAACCCGGCCTACAGCATCACCGAGTGTCATCTCGCGGGAGCGGTTGGCGCGGCTGATCGCTCGACGCATCGAGCGGCAGGACGTCGTCCGGCACCGACGCCTCCCGCGTGAGCAGGGTGCCGATCGCGTCCTCGTGAAAGAGGATGCGCGAGCGAATGCCGGAGAGTCGCCCCTCGATGGCACGAAGCTGATCCTCATGGGTGATCCGCCGCACCTCCACGGCACGACGCTCCTCGCGCAAACGGGCCAGACGCTCCTCCTCCTCGCGCAGCCATTTCTCCAACGCCTTCAGCTCGCGGCTCGCCTCGCGAGCGCCCTTCCCGTCCTCGGACCGCGGCGTCCGCGACCAGAAGCCGCCGCCGGAGGGACGAGCGGTCTCGCCGAGATCCGCGCTCCGGCCGTCCGCGATCCGCGTGAGCTCGGCCATCCGCGTGCGCGCCGATGCCAGCCCACTCTCGGTCGCCCCGATCTTCCCGGTCAAGGTGTCGATGGCATCCTTCAGCCGATAGCCGGCCTCACGCAGCGCCCCGGCCTCCGCCGTGTCGCGCATCTCCAGCTCGCGCAGACGCGTCAGCTCGTCGCGCATCCCGGCGAGACGTTCCAAGCGCTCCTCGCGGCGGCGCCGCGCCTCCAGCTCCGCGCGCTCGACCCGATGACGGTGCAGGCGCTGCACATCGGCCTGACGCAGCTCCTCCTCGCGCTGCTCGCGGCGGATCTCCATCTCTTTCTCGCGCAAACGCCTGTCCTCGCGCGCCAGCTCGATGGAGCGCTCGAAGGCCGCCATGCGCTCGCGCAGATCCTCCTCGTCGTGGGCCTTCTGGACGGCCCAGGACTCGCGCGCCTGTTGAAGCTCCTGCTCCAGCTCGACGCGTCGATGCTGGTGTTTGGCCCGCGTCTCGTCGGCCAACTGCGCGCGTAGCTCGCCGGCACGCAGATGCTGCTCGGTCTCGTAGGCCGCAAGCTCGATCTCGCGACGACGGCGTGCATGGTCGAGCTCTTCGTCCAGATTTCCGCGTCGCCGCTCCGCCAGGGTCTGCGTGAAGGACTGCTCGGCCTGTCTCGCGCGCATCGGTTCGGCCGCGGCCAAGCGCGCCTCTTGATCGGCAAAGAAGCCCTCGGGGTCGGCCTCGTAATGGCTCCAACGCCTGGCGAACTCGACCGGGTTCAAGCGCTGCTCGGCATCCGCCGGGCAGTCGAACCCGGGTATTCCGGCGAGGCCGCCCTCCAGATACTTGCGGTACTGCAACTGGAGCGACTCGCTGAAATAGGCCCGCACGGCGGCGGGCTCGAACAGCTTGAGCGCGAGCAGGGCAAAGAAGAGGATCCCCAAGGCTGCCTGCGCGAAGCCCTCGACCGTCTCGAAATGGGGTACGCCGGCCTCGTCCGGGCTCTCGCGCAGCGCCTGCAATGCCTTGGAGCGCGCCGCGAAGGTCAGCCGCGGCGGCAGCTCCTGCGGTTGCGCCGCGGCGACCTCGGCGCGGATGCGGTCCATGCGCTCCTGTTGCAAGAGACGGATCTGCCGGAGCTCGTCGGTGCGCGCCCGCAAGCGCTCCTCTTGATCGGCGATGGTCTGCGCGACCTCGGCGATGCGTCGATCGATCTCGGTCTGCTTGGAGGCCAGCGCGGCGACCAGCACCTTCGCGCGCGCGTCCCATTTGCGCGCCTCCGGGCCGAAGCCCTCCGGCCGGTCGCCGCGTCCGTGGATCTCGTCGCCGAGACGCGCCTGCGCGGCGGCGAGCTCGGTCCGCAGCACCGTGATCTCCGGGGTGTACTCGGCTGCGATTTGGTCTCGGCGTTGCCGCTCGGCGTCGAGCGAGCGGCTCAGGCGGTCGATCTCCTCCTCCAGCGGACCGATCAGTCCCCCGTAGCGGGTCTCGACCTCTTGGGCACGCACCGCAACCTGGGCTTGGAAGGCCGCATCGCGTTGGGCGTAATACTGCTCGACCAGGCGCTGGTGATAGCTCTCGATGTCGTCGGAGCGGATCAGCTTGGCCAGAAAGGGCGCCGTGACGTAGAGCGAGATCGCGACAATCAACACCCTGACCAGCAGCCCGAAGAACCAGCGCGCACCCGCGCCCCGCTCCTCGAGCCGAGGGTCCCGAAGGGCGCCCCCGAGTGCACCCCGGGCGCGGCTCGGGCGTTCGGACATGATCAGGGAGGCGTCGACGATCCAGATGATCGCGAACATGAGCACGAACATGAAGAGACCGGCGACCGGCCGGAGCCAGGCCGCCGCCTGCGGGACGATCGAGGCCCCGACGAAACCCCAGACGATGCCTTCGATGCTGGCCATCAAGAGGATGATGACCCAGGCAAAACCGAGCCAGACCGCAACGGCCGGCGTAACAAGGCTGTCGCCGTAGGGACGCAGCCGCAGCGTGTTCAACGAAGGGACCTTGAGGAAGCGCCGAGATCGTCGCCCGAGATCCATGTTCCTACCCTCCCTTGACCAGTGCGAGCACCGCAATCAAGACAGGATAAACCATCGACGGCCCTTCACCGATCCGATGTGCGGATTCCGCCGCCCGGCCGCGCAAGACGCGAACCCCGCCATCGAAGCGCGCTCGGCGCGGTTCCCGAGAGCATCGCATTGAGCTCGATCCCGCAGGCCGTCGGTTCGGCGGAAGAGGTCGACTGCAAGTCGTCTATCCCGGGGATGTCGCCGCTTCGCGACAACCACTCGCGTCACTTCCGGCCCATCGTATGCGCAAGGCACGACCGGCGTGTCGATGCGAATTTCGTCCTCGGAGCTCGACTCCCTTCGAGCGGCGAGGATCACTCCGGACGCGGTTCAAGCCGTCATGGCTAGCCGCAAATCCCCTTCGGCATCGTTCCCGCTCAAGCGCAGGTCGAACCGCTCCTGCAGGATTGCGAAGACGTTCGGCGAGACGAAGGCCGGCGCGTTCGGACCCAGGGTGATGCCCTTGACCCCGAGGCTCAGCAAGGTCAGCAGAACGGCGACGGCCTTCTGCTCGAACCAACTGATCACCAGGGTCAGCGGCAGCTCGTTGACGCTGCACTCGAAGGCCTCGGCCAAAGCGGACGCCACCGCGATGGCACCGTAGGCGTCGTTGCATTGGCCCATGTCCATGAGACGCGGGAAGCCCAGATGCTCGCCGTACTCATGGTCGCGGATCCGGTACTTGCCGCAACCCAAGGTCAGGATGAAGGAGTCATCCGGCGTGCCCTGCGCATAGTCGCTGAAATAGTTGCGACCCGGATCCGCCCCGTCGCAGCCGCCGATCACGAAGAAGCGGCTGATCTGGCCTGCCTTCACCGCATCGACGATCGTCTGCGCGTGATCCAGCAGCACCGTGCGGTGGAAACCGACGGTCGACTCGCCCGTGATCGCTTCCTCGCAGGGCTCGCACCGCAGCGCCTCGGCGAGCACCGCGCTGTAGTCGCCGTCGGAGATGCACTGGCCGCCGGGCACAGCCGTGCCGCGGGTCGTGAAGAGCCGCCCCTTGTAGCTCTCGGGCGGGATCAGGACGCAGTTGGTGGTCGCCACCACCGGGCCGGGGAAGGCCGCAAACTCCTGCTTCTGATTCTGCCAGGCGCCGCCGTAATGCCCGACCAGGTTCGGGTGGTTTTGAAAGAAGGGATACATGTGCGCCGGGAGCATCTCGCCGTGCGTATAGACCTTGATCTCGGTCCCTTCGACCTGCCCGAGCAGGTCCCGCAGGTCCGCCAGATCATGGCCCGTGACAAGGATCCCGCGTCCCGCCTGCGTGCCTTCCTTCACCTTGGTCGGCGCCGGCTTGCCGAAGGCTTCGATATGCCCTTCGTCGAGCATCTGCATCACGCGCAGATTCATCCGCCCGCATTCAAGACAGTATTCCAGCAAGCTCTTCACGTCGAAGTTGACGTTGGTCATGGTCGCGAACAGCGCCTCCTCGATGAAGGCGGACACGGTCTCGTCGGACTTACCCAAACGCCGCGCGTGATGAGCATAAGCGGCCATCCCCTTCAGACCGTAGAGCAGCATCTCCTGCAGGGACTGGACATCGGCGCTCTTGCCGCACATCCCGGGTGAGTTGACGCAGGCGGTCTTACGGAAGGTCTGTTCGCATTGGTTGCAGTGCATGGGTGCCTCTGAATCGAATCGGGATCAAGGTGCCCTCGACGCGCCTATAGATCGGTGTCGATCGTTGGGGCCAATCAAGGGCCGGACAGTCTGGCGAGACCGCACCGGCGCATCCTTGACCTAGATCAAGGCGCGCGGACTCAAAAAGTCGTTCGCAGAGACCTACGCTCTCCAAGCCTCAGCGGATCATCGCTTTTCGAGCAGAAACCCCGTTATGCTTTGCAGCATCGTCGAGCCGATTGACGCCGACGCCATTCAAGCCGGCCAACGACCTGACCGGCGCCCGATTCACTCCTCCATGACGAGATACACCATGAAGCGCACGGCGATCGCGACCTTAACCCCGATCCTTGGCACCCTGATCCTCGGCGCCGGACTCGCCTGCGCGGGCGAGGGAGCGCATTGGGACTACTCGGGTCCCCACGGTCCGGAACACTGGGGCGAGATCGACCCGCATTTCACGGCCTGCAAGACCGGCAAGGCCCAGACGCCGATCGACATCTCAACCCGGAGCGACGCCGATCTGCCGCGAATCGGCTTCCACTACAAGCCGGGCGGCCATGACGAGGTGCACAACGGGCACACCATTCAGGTCGACTACGATGCGGGCAGCACCATCACGCTGGACGGCCGCGAATACAGCCTGAAGCAGTTCCACTTCCACACCCCCAGCGAAAACCATGTCGGCGGCAAGGCGTTCCCGATGGAGGCCCATCTGGTGCATGCCGACGCCGAAGGCCATCTCGCGGTCATCGCGGTGATGTTCGAGGAAGGCCCCGAGAATCTGGCCCTGGCATCGCCTTGGGCGGCCATGCCGCGGGCGCACGGCCACACGGCCCACCTCGCGAACAAGGCCTCCGCCGAGGCGCTCCTACCCGCCGATCGCGCCTACTACCGGTTCGAGGGCTCACTGACCACGCCACCCTGCACCGAGGGCGTGACCTGGCTGGTCATGAAGCACCCGGTGAGTGCCTCGCACGGGCAGATCGTCAAGTTCGCACGGGCGATGGGGCACCCGAACAATCGGCCGATCCAGCCGCTGAACGCGCGGGTCGTTCTGGAGTAAGCCGCGAAGCGGACGGTCGGCAGCTCGTACACCTCCGGCCGCCCGCAGCCTTGCATGCTCGGGTCGCGCGGCGCGATCTCTCGATCCGGAGCACGCCCTTCCGGCTCCGACCCTGCTGCGCTCGGCAGCGCTCGGCAGCGCCGCGAGCGTGCCGGATCACCCTTCGATCAGCCCTGGTACAGCGATGAACGACAATGCCATCGAAGTCCTCAACACCCCGCACTCCGACATCCACTACTACGAGTGCAAGCTCATCCTGCAAGCCAAACACTTCATTACCGCACAAGCCTTCAAAGACTTCTGGTCGATCGTCAAGGGCACGGCAAAGAAGTTCGACGTGAAGATCAAGGAGGCCGAAGGCGCATTCGACAATCATGTGCGCGAGGTGCTCTTCTTCGATACGCCGGGGTGCGATCTCTACAACAACCACTTCATCGTGCGGCTGCGCAGCTTCTACAAGAACGGTTGGCCGGACGGTCTACCCGAGCTGACCGTCAAGTTCAGACACCCGGATTTCGAGACCGCGGCGGCCGTCGATGTCCGCCCGGCCACACCGGGTGCGCGGATCCGCATCAAGTTCAAGCAGGAGCTGCTGCCTTTGCGCGAGGGTCTCGGCGGGTTGCGCTCGATCTATTCGCACAACTGCGTTCTGGCCACGCCGCGCGAGCAGATCGACATGGCCGTCGAGGATCTCACCCGGGCCTTCCCTGCCCTGCTTCAAGCAAAGGCCAAATCGGACGAGCGCATCGCGCTGGTGAAGGATCTTGCTGTCGAGGAGGTGCAGGTCAACGTCGGCGAGCTGCATTTCGGCCACGGCATCAATGCGAAAGCGACCATCGCGGTGTGGCGCAATCGCCAGCACGAACGCCCGCTCTGCGGCGAGTTCGCCTTTCAGTACAAATTCGATCGTCGCGAGGATCTGAACCGCGGAAGCATCGAACGCGCGGCCGAGTTCTATAAGACACTCCAATTGGACGCCTACGAATGGGTGACCCTTGGAACCACCAAAACCGGCATCGTCTACGGACTCGGGAGCCATGCCTCAACCAATCGCGAATGAGCCGAACGTCGCCGCGTCGCCGCCCTCGGTCGGCAAGATCTTCACCGCCTTCGCCCTGATCGGCATCTCCAGCTTCGGCGGCGGGCTGGTCGCCTACCTGCGCGACGTGGTCGTCGATCGCGAGCACTGGCTCACGGGCGAAGAGTTTCTCGGCGCGCTCGAGATCGGCCAGACCCTGCCGGGCCTGAACTCGACCAATGTGGCCATCATCGTGGGGCGCAAGCTGCGCGGACCGCGGGGGGCCGCTGCGGCGGCACTCGGACTCATCCTGCCGGGGATGGCGGTCTTGATCGTCCTCGGGCTTCTCTACGTCCGGTTCCACACCAACCCGGATGTCGCGGCGGCCTTGGCCGGCGTCGCGGCCGCTGCGGTCGGACTGCTGTTGCAGGTCACGCTCAAGATCGGCGGGCGCAGCTTTCTCCGACCCAAAGACCTGATGTTCATCATCCCGACCTTTCTCATGGTCGGTGTCTTTCATGTCTCGCTCGCTGCCACGCTGTTTTTGTTGGCGCCGATCGCGATCTGGCTCAATCGCCCGGAGTCTTTGAAGAAGAAGGCCCCGGCACACGCCTCCGACCCGGAGCGGTGACATCATGCCCGAGACCATAAAAGAGCTCATCGAGCTGCTGAACGTCTTCGCCATGCTCTCGCTGATGGCTGTCGGCGGGGGAACCGCCGTCATCCCGCAGATGGAGCACGAGACCGTCGCCGTCCACCACTGGGTCACCTCCACCCAGTTCGCGTCCATTTACAGTCTGGGTCAGCTCGCGCCCGGCCCCAACATGAGCATGGTCGGGATCATCGGCTATCACGCCGCCGGCGCAGCCGGGTTCTTTCTGGTGCTGTTCGCCTTCTATTTCCCCGCCTGCATGCTCACCTACGTGGTCAGCCACATCTGGGACAGCTACCGCGACAACCCCTGGCGCGACGCCGTCCAGCGCGGGCTGGCGCCCATTACGATCGGCCTGATGCTCGCGGGCGTCTATGCCGTGGGCAAAACAGCCAGCTTCAATCCGGACCGACCGCTTTGGTTCAACGGCGTGACCCTGGGATTCGGCTTGGCGATCGTCCTGTTGCTGTTCTGGAAGCGCATCAACCCGGCCATCCTGATCCTGGCGTGCGGGGCGATCGGCTGGTATGTGCTCCGGTGAGTGGATTTGCGGAACATTCGATTTCGATCGCGTGTTCCGACGGCCGTTGTCGTTGTCGTTGTCGTTGTCGTTGTCGTTGTCGTAATCGGATTTCGAACGACCACGAACACGACAACGACAACGACAACGAGTAGAGACCCTCGACCGTGCTCGTGACACCGCTCCGGCGGTGTCACGCTTCTCCTGGCGCTCCGCGCCACGTGCCGCTCCGGCCGGAGTTATGAACGAGCCCTCCCCGAACGTCGCCGCACCGAGACCGCCTATCGCGTCTCGGCCTTCGGGGAGCCCCGGCTCATCGAGGAGGTCGGACCCGCGCCGCGCGATCGGGAACAACTCGCCCGGGCCGAAGAACGTCTCGCCTCGCTGGGCTTCCGGCGTATCGCCGAGGGCAACGTGATCGCCGGGATCGACGACCGGGACAACCGCACCGTCTGCGCCGACCCGAGAGTACAGGGCAAGATCACGTTCGAGGTCTGGCGCACCCCCTTGCCCAAGCCCGGCAACGACCCGCGTCCGGCGGGAACCTTCTACCTGCTCGATAGTTACCACATCAAACTGACCGATAACTACGCCAAGCGTGTCGAGGATGCCCTCAAGGGTTGATCCAGACGTCGCTGCACGACGCGTCTAAGACTGCGACAGACCCGGGGTCGGACAGACCCGGGGTCGGGTCTTTCCTTTTGCCTCCAGGACCGCAGGCTGGGGTGAGGAACGAACCCCGGCATCTTCGGCGCCGCGGTCAAGCCGGTTCGCTCGGCTCATCCCGGCCTTCGGACTCATCAATCGGTTATCATCACTCCATGGTTGGCTATCGCAGGCACCGCGTATGAGTAACGCGTATGAGCAGGATTTCTTCTCTTGGACCCGGGAGCAGGCCGCGGCGGTGCGCGAAGGGAATCTCGGGCGTATGGATCGCGAGCATCTCGCCGGAGAGATCGAAGAGATGGGACGCTCCGAGCAACGCGCGCTGGCTGCACGCATGGCGGTCATCGTCGCGCACCTCCTGAAGTTGGAGGTGCACACCAAGCGAACGCCGACCAACGAGAAAGGTTGGCGCAACTCCGTTGCAACCCAACGTCGCCAAATCGAGCGTCTACTCGGAAAGAACCCAGGGCTTCGCAATCCGGCCATCCTGGCCGAGGCGCTGGAATCGGCATGGGACGATGGCCGCGATTGGGCAATTCGCGAGACCGGGCTGGATCCGGAGCAGTTCCCGAGCGAGCCGATCTATGATCTATCCGGGATTCTCGGCGAGTCTCGCTGATTCGCGACCAAGGTCCGTAGCATCCCCGGCGCAAAGGGAACATGGGTCGGAGTCTGAGGTATCCCCACGAACTTGGTCGAGACATCAGTAGGTTAGCAGAGTCGCTACGTCAGGGCCTCTGCCGGGCATTTGCGGCATCTCGATCCGGCTGATCGAGAACACGATTTCGAGGGGATACCTCAGGCTTGGACCGGAGCCGACGCGCCGACATCAGATCGAAGCAATCCGACCCGTGCCGAGCATCGAGGTACCGGGAAAATCGTGGTATGGGACGCCAAGCGGGACGTGGCGCGGGTTTGCGCCGATCGCTCAGGTACCACTAAGTGGCACGGGAGAAGCGAAAGGATGCGAGCGAGGCGAGACCAGGCTTACCTAGGTCTCTGAATTTTGGTGGCTACGCCCTGACTCGAACAGGGGACCCTCGCATTATGAGTGCGATGCTCTAACCAACTGAGCTACGTAGCCGAACAAGACGCGGAATGATACGTTCCGGGCTCGACGTCGTCAACCTCCAGCGATCCGCCTGACACGAGCTCATTGGAGTCGTCGCGCCGATTACGCGAAGAAAGTCGTCTGTCCATCCATTGTCGGAGGCGAACCTTGGAGGCACTCAAGCTCAAGACCCTCGATGACCTACTCCTGTCCCCGGAAGAGCGGATGGAGTTGATCGGCGGAGAAATCGTGCGCCGACCG
>NZ_LN848257.1:1756913-1783621 GCF_001499735.1 Thiocapsa sp. KS1
TGGAGTTGATCGGCGGAGAAATCGTGCGCCGACCGATGGCGCGGTTTGCCCACGGCGCCGCTCAGGGCAACCTGCGCGTCGAGCTGAACCCGTTCAGCAGGGGCGCAGGCCCGAGCGGCGGCTGGTGGTTCGCCACCGAGATCAGCGTTGCTTACGAGACCCATGAGTGTCCGTCGCACGACCTCGCCGGCTGGCGGCGGGAGCGGCTGCCGAGGCCGCCGGACGGGATTGTCGACCTGCCTCCGGACTGGGTTTGCGAGATCGTTTCGCCCGGACACGAAAGAAAGGATACGCCGGCCCTGCCGCTCCTGCTGAAACGTCATCGGGTACCCTATTACTGGCTGATCTGGCCCGAGGCGCGCGTCTTGTCCGCCCACGCGCTGACGGACGGCGACTGGAGCATGATCGCGACGCTGAAGGATCGGGGCCGCGCACGAATCCCACCCTTCGAGGCGATCGAGCTGGATCTGGACGCCCTGCTCGGCGACGGATGAGGCGACAGGTCATGCCAGACACGATAGTCCGGCATCCGACCAGGTTAGCCGCTTTCCTCGTAGGACGGATGCCCGACAGGGTAACCCGCCACTCCTGTGCAGACCGGGATGCCGGAGCCTCCCGGCCAACGCCCAAGCGGACGGCCGGCTCCGTGGCTTCCGGCAAGTCGCGAGACCGCTATCGCGTTCCGCCCTACGCAAGCGATCGGAGCTCCATCTTCCGCGGGGTCGCCATGCCCCGCATGGATCACGAGAGGAGCTGGAGGCAACAGAAAAGACCCGACCCGGCCCCCCTCAGTCACCATCGGGCCAGAAGCCATCATCCAAGATGCGAGAGAAAGGGTAGGGACATACCGGATCAAATGTCGATTCAGGTAGACCGGTTTCGCGCTCGGCCTCGATGAGCGCCAGCCGGTAGGCGCGCGCGACGGCTGTGTCGAGCTTGGATTTCAGACTCGGATTGTCCTCCAAGTGGGATGCGAGCCGGATCCGCTGCTCCTTGATCGAGAGCCGCCACGAATTTCCGCGCAGCGCGGGCTGAAAACGCCATTTCAGCAGATGCCGCAGTAAAATGACTAAGCAGTTCACCAGTTCTCGCTGCTCGCTCCGCCCCATGCCCTCGATCTCCTCGATAAGGTGGGTAAGATCGGCCTCGGCCAGCTTACCTGCACGCAACAGATCCGCCTGCTCAAAAGCCCGGGCGTGAAAGTCGGTTTCATAGAGGGTCGCCATGCGCTCCTCCGAGTCGCGATGGATCAACTTGGAAACGGGGACGGGTTGGCCTCGATCATAACCCGGCCACTTTGGCTCGCCGAGTATGTCGTCAGGCCATCTTGGCCTGGCATGTGTCGTGAGTGTCCGCTGCACACCAACGGCGAGAAGTTGACTCGATGCTTCCGTCCTGCCAACTCATCGCATCGCCCGACACCTAGATCGAAGGCGAAGCCCTGCGCCAACTGGAGCAAACCGCCGGCCTGCCCGGCATGCGCGCCGCCGTGGGACTGCCCGATCTGCATCCGGGCCAGGGCTATCCCATCGGCGCAGCCTTTTTGTGCGAGCTGATCTATCCGGCGCTTGTCGGGAATGACATCGGCTGCGGCATGGACCTGTGGCAGGCGGATCTATCGCGACGCAAGTTCAAGCCCGAGCGGGCGGCGGAGCGCTTGCAGGGGCTCGAAACGCCTTGGGGCGACGAGCTGGACGACTGGCGCGCTGCATTCGATCTGGAACCAACCCGCCTTTGATACCGCACTCGGCTGTTCGATGCCCTCTACGCCACCGGCGAGCGGCGGCCGGAGTCTGGCACAACCTGGTCCAACCGCAGGACTGGCACAGCGAGCGGCTGTGGCTGCATCGCAAGGGCGCCGCCCCGGCCGATCGCGGGCCGATCGTCATTCCCGGCTCGCGCGGCAGTCTCTCCTATCTGGTTCAGGCGCTGGGGAACAGCGCGCACAGCCTGCGCTCTCTGCAGGTCAGTGAACTGGATGCCGCGCTACAGGTCGCATCCTGGCTTGGCACCATCCAATGGGCCGGTACCAGTCCGTATCGACCGCGTCACCAACGCAAAAACTGGTTCGTCAGCATCGCTGCCTTTGCGGTTCAACTGCTCCTTTTTAGGGTGAACGATCGACCCCGGTCCTTGGCCATGTCTGCTATCGCACGGATTGGAGGATGGGTTTCGCTGCGCTCTACCCATCCTACGCCTCGGTTGCCGGGGGAGTGGGTTGGGGGGCTAAACGTTGAACCTGAAATGGACCACGTCGCCGTCCTTGACGATGTACTCCTTCCCCTCGGACCTCAGCTTGCCGGCCTCTTTGGCGCCCTGCTCGCCCTTGCAGGCAACGAAGTCGTCGTAGGCGATGACCTCGGCGCGGATGAAGCCACGCTCGAAATCGGTGTGGATGACGGCGGCGGCTTGCGGGGCGCGCACGCCGGCCGGAATCGTCCAGGCGCGGACCTCCTTCTCGCCGGCGGTGAAATAGGTTTCGAGCCCCAGCAGACGATAGCCGGCCCGCACGACGCGGTTCAGTCCCGGCTCGGTCAGCCCCAGCTCGGCGAGGAACTCGTCGCGCTCCTGATCCTCCAGGTCGAAGATCTCCGCCTCGATGGCCGCGCAGACGGGTACGACCTCGGCGCCTTCCTCGGCGGCGAGCGCGACGACCTTGTCCAGGATCGGGTTGTCGACGAAGCCGTCTTCGGCGACGTTGGCGATGTAGAGGGTCGGCTTGGCCGTGAGCAGGAAGAGATCGCGGACCTCGCGCAGCGCCTCCGCATCCAAGCCCATCGCGCGGACCGGCTTACCCGCGTCGAGCTGATCGCGAATCTGCTCGAGCAGGACCTTACGCGCCAGGATCTTCTTGTCGCCCGTCTTGACCATGCGCTCGGCGCGATCGAGGGCCTTGGTCACCGAGTCCAGGTCCGCGAGGGCCAGCTCGGTGTTGATGACCTCGATGTCGTCCAGCGGATCCACACGTCCGGCGACATGCACCACGTCGTCGTTCTCGAAGCAGCGCACGACATGCGCAATGGCATCGGTCTCGCGGATGTTGGCGAGAAACTTGTTGCCGAGTCCCTCGCCCTTGGACGCACCGGCGACTAGGCCGGCGATGTCCACGAACTGCATGGTCGTGGGCAGAACCCGCTGGGGCTTGACGATGGCAGCGAGGACATCGAGGCGCGGATCCGGCAAGGGCACCACGCCGACGTTCGGATCGATCGTGCAGAAGGGGTAATTCTCCGCCGCGATCGTCGCCTTGGTCAGGGCATTGAAGAGGGTCGACTTACCGACGTTGGGCAGGCCGACGATCCCGCATTTGAATCCCATGGCTGTTAGGGTCCGCTCGGAAAAACCCACGATTCTACAGGAGCCGGGGCGTCCTCGCCCCGGTTTTCAAGACATCGTTACCGGATACGCCCGGCCCGCGGACGATCAGTGCGTCTCCTTCGCGCCGCGGTTGTAGCGATCCTCGAAGCGCACGATGTCGTCCTCCCCGAGATAGCCCCCGGACTGGACCTCGATCAGCTCGAGCATGATGGTGCCCGGATTTTCCAAGCGATGCGATGAGCCGACCGGGATATAGGTCGATTGATTCTCGGTGAGCAGAAACGCCTTGTCGTCGCAGGTCACCCGCGCGGTCCCGGAGACGACGATCCAATGCTCGGCGCGATGATGGTGCATCTGCAGCGACAGGGATTCGCCCGGCTTCACGATCAGTCGTTTGACCTGATAGCGCGGCCCCTGCCCGATCGCCTCGTAGGATCCCCAGGGTCGATGGACCCTCTGATGGTGGCGATACTCGTTGCGCTGCTCGTGCTGCAGGAACTGGGTCACCGCCTTGACGTCCTGCGCATGCTCCTTGGACACGACCAGGACCGCATCCGGGGTCTCGACCACGATCAGATCCTCGACCCCGACAGCGGCGAGCATCCGGTGGTGGGCGATCAGGAGATTGTTGCGGGCATCGTGGACGAAGGCATCGCCGTCGAGCACATTGCCGGCCGCGTCCTGATCCCGGACCTCCCAGAGCGCAGACCAGGCACCGACGTCGGACCAACCGACATCCAAGGGCACCACGACCGCGGGCGGATTCGCACCCCCGGTGTCGCGAGCCAGGGGCTCCATCACGGCATAGTCGATGGAGTCGCCCGGACAGGCGCTGAAGTGATCCGCGTCCAGACGCAGAAAGTCCCCGTCATGCTTGGCCGCCTCGAAGGCGATCGTCACGGCTCGCGCGATGTCCGGACGGAACCGCTCGATCAACTCGAGCCAGAGCGATGCCCTGAGGACGAAGATGCCGCTGTTCCAAAGGTATTGACCGGACGCCAGATAGCCCTCGGCGGTCTCGGCATCCGGCTTCTCGACGAAGCCGTTGAGCAGGTAGGCGCGCCCCGAGAGCCCGCCGGTCTCGTAGTCCCGACCTTGGCGGATGTAGCCGTAGCCCGTCTCGGGCTTGCTCGGAACGATTCCGAAGGTGACCACGGCGCCTTCGCGCGCGATCACGCAGGCATCGGCCACGGCAGCGCGGAAACCCGCCTCGTTGCGGATGGTGTGGTCGGCCGGCATCACCAGCAGGACCGGGTCCGTACCGCCTCGGGTTGACGCAAGAGCGGCCAACGTCAGTGCCGGCGCGGTATTGCGGCCCTTGGGCTCGAGGATAATCTCGGCGGGGCGGCGCCCCATCACGCGGAATTGCTCGGCGACCAGAAAGCGGTGGGATTCGTTGCAGACCACGATGGGATCGATCTGGCCGACCGCCTGACGCGGATGCTCCTCGTCGAGCCCGTCGAGCCGGCGCACCGTCTCCTGAAGCATGGTGTGCTCGCTGGTGAGCGCCAAAAACTGCTTCGGGTAGGCTTCGCGCGAGAGCGGCCACAGCCGCGTTCCCGAGCCGCCGGAGAGGATGACGGGTTGTAGTGGCATCGACGCACTCCTGGTCAAAGATTCCGAAATCATCGAAGGCATCAAGATTAACGCAATTCGGCCGATTCGACCTCCGAAGAGGTGTGCGCGACTGATCGTCGAGCCGGCGCCTCAGGTCGGCGTGCGCTCGCCAAATCCGCCAAGCGCGTCGTCCTCGCCTGTAGCCGAGATCCCGCGCGGTTGCATCTTCCCCGCAACCGCCTCACCTGTGCCACCGAGGAGAGCGTCCGGCAACTGCCATCGGACACGCAAGCGTCGTTGATAAGACCGGCCGGTAGGGTGGACGAGCGAGAGCGAAGTCCACCGAACCCCGCGCCGGCGCTGGTGGACTGCGCTGCGCTTGTCCACCCTACAGCGCAAAGTCATCGCCGTGGCCGGCGTTTTGAGCAAGGCCAACACGCGCATGAGCACTGAACCAACCAGAGATCCAAGATGACACCCGACCCGAATCTCATCGGCGATATCCTGCGCGACGCCGCAGCCACCGAGATCATGCCACGCTTTCACAGCATCGTCGCCGAGCGAAAGACCGACGGCAGCCTGGTCACCGAGGCGGATTTCGCGACCCAGGCACGAATCGTCGAGGCCATCGCGCGGGAGTTCCCAAGCACGCCGCTGCTGGGCGAGGAGATGACGGTGGAGGATCAACGCCGCCTCCTCGCCGAAGCCGATACCGGGGTCTGGATCCTGGATCCACTCGACGGTACCGGCAACTACGCCAGCGGCTTCCCCGGTTTTTCGATCTCCATAGCCTTCGTCGAGCATGGACAGGCGACGCTGGGCGTCATCTACGACCCGGTGCGCGACGAATGTTTCTCCGCCGCACGCGGGGGCGGTGCAACGCTCAACGGCGAGCCCATCCGCCCCTTCGCCCCCGGCCCCGATCTCGGCGACTGCCTGGCGATGATCGACATGAAACGGCTCCCGCCGGAGCGCATCGCCGCACTCTTTCGGCCAGGCGGCTTCCGCTCGCAGAGAAACCTCGGCTCGGTCGCGCTGGACTGGTGCTGGTTGGCCGCCGGCCGCTACCAGCTCTATCTGCACGGCGGCCAGAAGCTCTGGGACTATGCCGCGGGCCACCTGATCGCCTCCGAGGCCGGCGCCACATCGCGGCTCTACGCCGATCGAGGCGCCGCGCAGGCCACCGACCTCAGCCTGTCCCCCAGACTCGCCATCGCGGCGGCCGACGACGCGCTGCTGCAACGCTGGCTCGACTTCGTCGGCCTGCCGATGCGCTCGGCCTGAGCGGAACACGCCATCGCGGGGCCACGCCCGCATCCACCGACACCATCACGACGAGGAATCCTCCATGACCGAAGAGATCAGCGACCTTGACATGGCCCTGTCGAGCGGCATTACCGCTTTCGAATACAAACAATTCTCGCGAGCGGCGGGTCTCCTCTCCCCGCTCGCCGAGCAGGGCATCCCGGACGCCCAATATCGCATCGCCATCATGGCGCAAAACGGTCTCGGCATGCTGCCCAACCCGCTGCTCGCCTACACCTCCATGAAGCGCGCGGCCGAGGCCGGCCTCGCCCTCGCCCAGCACGGGCTCGCCTTTATGTACATGGAAGGCGAATGCACCGACAAGAATCCCGAAAAGGCCGTGCATTGGTTCAAGAAGGCCGCCGAGCAGGGCCTCGTCGGCTCATTGACCACGCTCGCCATGATGTACGAGCAGGGCCACGGCGTGGAGAAGAATCTCGAGGAGGCCAACCGGCTCTATCGCCTCGCGGGATTCGACGAACGTTGATCCGCGCCGAGATGCTCGCACCGCTCGACGCCGGCGAAAGCAGCCCGGCCTTATCCGCCGCCTCGACCGGGGTACCCTTCGTCGCGGACTGCGGGTATAGTACGCAGCTGCGTTGCCGGGGTGGCGAAATTGGTAGACGCATCAGACTCAAAATCTGACGGGGGCGACCCCATGCCGGTTCGACTCCGGCCCTCGGTACCAATCCAAAGACAAGGGGCTAGCCGAAAGCCTAGTCCCTTTTTCGTTGCCTGTCGGGCTCCATGGCGTACTGACGGCGCACTTGCTCGAAACAAACCACCGCAAACCACGGGCGATCCGTCCGACGGCCGCAATCGCGTTTAGCCCTCCGAGACGAATTCCGCATCGGGGCGAATCCGCCCGGCAGGGCCCTGTTTTCGGAAGCGAGTGCGCCGTAGGTGCGCCTCCGCCTCATGGCCCGCCAACTTTTTCTTTGGGCCCGCAGATTCAGCAAGGGGCGAACCGCACACGAGGAGAGTGGAGACGGCAGATCCGGGCCCCGAGTCGCTACTTCTGCTCGAACCCCTGACTCGCAAACTTCAGCGTCCGGCAGTTCTCGGTCACCGTGCGCACCACCTGGTCCGGCGCGCCGTCGGGCATCTCGATCTCGATGGCGACGGTCACCTTGGCATGGACGAGGCCATCTAGATGCGCGATCACCTCTTTGGCTGTCGACCAAGGTCACCATCTGCCCCGCGTTGACCTCGACATGATCGCCGCGCCAGAGCGGCACGCGGTCCAGCTCCATCTTCAAACGCGTTGCGCTGAGGCTGGTCAGGCACAGCTCGTCGGAGCGCAGCTTCTTGCTGGCGCGCACCGCCAGCGCATCGGGCACGCTCAAGCGGCTCGCCTCCCAGGTGACGGGCGATTGCGGCGTCGACTGGACTGGCACCAGCAGCCATTGGTCGGTCTCCGGGATGAGCGCGACCATGGTGCTCTCCGCGGCGCGGCGCTGGATCTCGGCCCGAGTCACCTGATAGGGCGTCAAATCCAGGTGCGTCCGGTCGGCGAGGGTTACCAGGCCAACTCGCCCCAAAGGGTGCGCACCACCGTCCCGTAGGGTTTCACCGAGGGGTTGCCGGGCGAGATCTCGTTGCCGACCAGCACCACGCGCCGCGCCGTCGGCAGGCGCTCGATCCCGGTAGCGGCCATCAGGGCATCGACGCCGGCCAGACCTGCCACGAGGATGCCGGAGAAGAGGTGATAGAGCGCCAGTATGGCGTGCGTCTTGCTAACGCCGAAATTGGTCTGCAACTGGATGAGGTTCCCCCGGATTCCGTGCCACCGTCATCAGGCCGTAGTTCGGTGTATTGAAGTCTCTTTTCTATTTCCTCTCTCTCCCCGGCACAGGTGTAGCGCGAACTCTGCCGGATCGCGTCGCGCGCCGGTTGCAACACCGCTTCATTGTTCGTGTTCTCCCACAGCACCAGATCCTCGATGATCCGAAACAGCCGCTGCCGCTCTTTCTCCTGTGCCGTCTCGGTCGGGAACAGGTCCGGATGCGCCGAGGGGTCATCCACCATCTGCGCAAAGATCACCGCCCGCACCGCCGCCAAGGGCCGCCGTGCTCACCACAGATGCAGCGTCGACGGATGCCCTTGGCGGATCGACTTCTCCCGAGCACTGGCCTTGCTGATCGCCTCCGGCGGCTGGACGACCTCGATGAGTTTTTTCTTGGGGGCTTTGATGGTTGTCATACCTTGCGTCATTTTTTCGCTCAGCGCGTGCCGACTTGAAGGCTTGCGCCATGGTTGTCGATTGATTCGGCTGACTTGCCGCGCGTCTAGAGCGCTCAGTATTCGGGCTGCGGTTTGCCGCGCTTGGTTGCTCTGGAAATCGCTCATTGAGGGGGATTCTGGCGATGATGTCAGATGGTTTGAAATCGGCATCGATCATGCCGTCTTTCTTGCTCGGACGAAAAACAGCAGTTGCCAGGTGAAGCTGGCTATACGCCTTCAGCTTCATTTCCAGAATCACCAGCACGGAATTAAAGCGTCTCGCCACAACAGTTGAAAATTCAAAAGCATGAGAATCTTTCGTTCGCCTCAAGAGCATCGGGGATCGCTTTTCGATCCCTTGCTTATGTCGAACGAAAAGCGTGGTTTCTTGGCGGTCGAGGAGTCCGCGAATCTCCAAAAAGTAACCGTTGTGAATCGGCTCTACTAGGTACGCCTCCAGTCGGCGATGTCCCGCGACCGGTTGCTGCTGAGCCAGAACTGTCCGTGCAAGGGTGCTTAGGCCAGGGCGGCCCCAGCGCATCGAAATAGACGCGGCCGCCATTGGGTGCTTCGTAATAAAACACCTCTGCGCCACAAACCGGACAGGTCGCATGCGGATTGACGAAGGATTCGTAACGATAGAAAGGGTCTTGTCTGGGTTGCGATTTCGCTGGCGCATAGTATTTACCACTCCCGCCACCAAAGCAGCTGCCCGAAAGGTGAATCGGCGTGCAAACCCCATTGACATACCGAAACTCAATGGCGCCACCGCAGTATTGACAAGTTGGCATAGCGCGCTCCGCTAGACCCCGTGACGGATAGACTTCTCCTGCACACTAGCATTGTTGATCGCCTCAAGCGGCAGGACGACCTCGATGAGTTTTTTCTTTCCCGTTTTGATGATGGTCACCTGTCCTGTTGGGAGTCATCGGATCGAAGGATCGCGTCGAGGTGTCGCTGGACGACTTGCAGAACCTCCGCGCTGACTCGACCCAAATGGACACCATCGCGCGAGTCGATCGTGGCAATCTTGGCCGTACGCACGACCGAAGGGGCTGGCAAGCCAGCCAAGGTGATGTCGGCGATGTCCACGTCGCCTTCCCAACCGCGGTTGGCGGCGCTTGTAATCATCATTACCCAGGAAAGCCCGTGCCTGCGCTGCAAGTCCGGGCTGGAAACAATCAGGGCAGGTCGTCGCTGCCGGGTCGGGCGATCCGTGTAGGGGAAGGGAACCTTGATCACCTCTCCCGGCAGGAATGCCGCGGATGGGTCAGAGATCGGCATAGGCTTGCCGATCCGCCTCCGAGTCCCATTCGTCGAAGGTCTTGAAAGGGTCATCGCCCTGGACCGCTCGCGCCTTGGCCAGGATCACCTGACCATCGTCGATGCGGTAAAGGATCTCGTCGCCCGGACGCAGTCCGAGCGCCGCACGCACCGCCTGAGGAATGGTGGTTTGCGACTTGCTGGTGAGTTTACTGGTCAGCATCCCGACACCTCGTGGACAGCTCAATGACGATTGCCTCTCAGGGTAAGGAGAATCCTTGTAGTGATCAATCAAGGATGTCGTCTGGAGGAGCGTGTGATCGCGCCCACCCGTTGATCGGGCGATTACCCCGGCGCCTCCGCGCGACTCAGTCATTCAGCGAAGTCGTAATTCACGCTGCCGGCATGGAAGTCCGGCTCCCGCCGAAACGGTTGTCGAAGGTAGTGCACTCGGTGTGTGTCGCCCTCGAGAAACTCCACCATGGCGAGGATGAAATCGTCGGACTTGTATGAGTGAGTAGAGCATCTCGTTGCGCGTCACCGTGATGGTCTCGGCACCCGACACCCGGCCCTTGACCTCGATGAAGCGCAGTTTCCCGGTTCCCGGAACGCGGCTCTCGATGTCGTAACCGAGCTTTTCGAATTCGCGGCCGGTCGGATCGAAGCCGAGGCCGCGCTCGACCGCCATGACGATGGCGCGGGCGCGGGCCACGCTGGCTTGAGTGTCGATCGGATGGGTCGGCTCGGTGCCGGTCTGTCCGGTCATGGCCCGGATGAGCCCGATCGGGACCACCAACAGACCGCCGAGGACCACCGGCGGGAGCGGCGAGAGCTGGGCCTCCAGCTTCAGGTCTTGCAGCCGCCCTTGCAGGAGTTCGGCGCACTTGCGTGCCTCGCCCGAGTTGAATTCGGCGTTGGACTTACCGGCCGACACCTGGAGCTTCAGCTCCTCGGCGCGATGGTCCCAGTAGGTGATCTCCTTGGTTAGCCATCTCCCCCCGAGGCCAACAGCGAGCACAGACCCGCCAGAGCTTGACAGAGCTCGACAGAGACCGCCCGGGATCCGGCACCGGGCACAGATCAGACGGCACACCATTTGCTGTTGGTTGCTATTGGGCGGTACGTCGTGACGAGAAACCTCGACGGCACGGCTCGCCGGATCCGTCGCTCGGAGGGAGACCCAATGCACGCATCACGCCTGATCATGTATCACAAACAGTCAACCAGTGCCCGCACGCGCTTCCTGAAGCTGGCGTATGGCGGTGTCTGCGGCTTCTCCGCCCTCCCCGCTCCGGCGAGGATCGAGGAGACGCCGAGCGCGGCCCCGAGGGTGGTCAGCCATCCGGCAGCGGTCATACGCGAGGCAGAGACCCAGCTCGGCTTGCCGAGCGGAAGTCTGGAGATTGAGCCGGGGTTTCGTTGCGAGGTCGCCGCCGGGGACGAGCGCACGGAGATCTTCCTCGCGCGCTTCACGAGTATCGACCCGCCCTTCGAGACGGTGCAAGCACACGGCAGCAGCTTCATCGATCTGACCCAGGCGAGGGGTCTTCCGCCGGTCGAGCTTGATCTGCTGCGGCGCAGCTATGAACGGATCCTGGGCTGATCGAATGCCCCGCTCGCCCGACGCGAACCAAGGTCCCGTGCAGCATGTCGGAGCGGCCGATCGTTTCACCTCGCGTCGAGATTGCCCGACCCGCAATACCATTAGCATTGTCGGGTTTCCGCGCATTACAGGCCGATTGTCGCATCGACGACACCTCGGCAGACCCGAGCGGCCCGGTCTCGACCGCCGATCCATCCGATGGAAGGAGCCAGCACTATGACGAACGAGCCGTGCATCTACGGACACCGACCCGCATCCGGCGAGCGCGGGTCGAGGCGCGAGTGCCGGCCGTCCTGGCTCGAGGATCTATGCCCGGCTTGGCACGAGCTCGTCGTACCGCCCCGCTCGTTCCGGGTGTTCCGGGATCACGAGGTCGCCGCGCGGAGGGTCGTCGGTCATGACTGGGACGACGTTCCCTGCTTCCATGCCTATGATTACAGGTTGCTTGATGTCCGCTCCGACGACGACGAGGAGTACTACCTCGCCGTGTCCTACAGCGAGTCCGTCAGCGCCTGGCGCTTGCGCGACGGACGCTGGCTGGTTTACCGCCGGGTCGAGCCGCTCGGCGAGGAAGACGCCGCGACCAGCGCGCTGAGTATCGACACGCGGATGCCGCGCTGAAATTGACCCGACGGCAGGGCGTGCCGGGATTCAAGGTGATCGAACCGGCAGCTGTGCAGGGCGACTGCACAGAATATCGGCACGCTTCGTGCTTTCTTCCATCAGCGTTATATCTCTGTGAAGATAACGACTCCACCGGACCCTGCGACACCGCCCATGACCGACGCGCCCGACGACCTTATCGACACCGCCGCCTCGCTCTGGCTCGACCGCAAGGACCAGGGATTCGTCGGCCGCGGACGCATCGAGCTGCTGCGCCGAATCGGTGCAACCGGGTCGATCTCCCAAGCGGCCAAGGGTATGGGCATGTCCTACAAGCACGCCTGGGACGCGGTAGACGCGATGAACAACCTGTCTCCGCAGCCATTGGTGGAGCGGCGCACCGGCGGGCGCCACGGCGGGGGCACGGCGCTCACGGACGAGGGCCGACGCTTGATCGCCGTCTACGAGGCGGCCGAGAAAGAGCACAGAAAATTCCTCGCGCGACTGCGCGAGGGCATCCGCGATTTCGATCGCTTTCACACCTTGATCGGAGCTTTGAATATGAAGGTCAGTGCCAGAAACAACCTGCGCGGGATCGTTTCCGACGTGAAGCCAGGCGCCGTGAACGCCGAGGTGACGCTCGACGTCGGCGGCACCCCGCTGGTCGCCATCATCACCAACGACAGCGTTCAGTCGCTCGGGCTCGCGCCCGGCGTCGAGGCCTATGCCTTGATCAAGGCGTCGTTCGTGATCCTGGCGACCGAGGACGGCGGGCTGAAGACCTCGGCGCGCAACCGGCTGTGCGGGACCATCGAGCGGGTAACCGACGGGGCCGTCAACACGGAGGTTGTCCTGGCGCTCGACGGCGGTGCCCGGCTGGCCGCGATCATCACGATGGAGAGCGCCCGGGAGCTCGGGATCACCGAGGGCGGGCGCGCCTGTGCGCTCGTGAAGGCGCCGCATGTGATCTTGGCGGTGAGCGACTAAACCGCGTCTCGAGTGACTTTAGAGTGTTGTCCTTGTGATGTTCGTTCGGTGGGGCCAGGAAGCCTTATCCCGGACGCGGCTTAGGAATTTGGAAACAACGATGTAAACGACGTTTTGTCTTGCCACTCGTTATATCGCTGTTGATATAACGAGTCGGAATTTTTTGATCTTGCTCGATCGTATCCAACGAGGTTTTCACACGATGAACACGTTCAAAACGACGGCTCTGGCCCTGACGTTGCTTTCGGCCAATGCAGCCGTGCTCGCGGACGATGTCCAGGTGGCGGTTGCCGCCAATTTCACGGCACCGATGAAGGAGATTGCGGCCGCCTTCGAGAAGGAAACCGGCCATGTGGTCAAGGCCGCCTATGGGGCAACCGGGAAGTTCTACGCCCAGATCACCAACGGTGCGCCCTTCGAGGTCCTGTTGTCGGCCGACGAGTCGACCCCGGCCAAGCTGATCGACGAGGGCTCCGCGGTCGCGGGGACCAACTTCACCTATGCCGTCGGCACGCTGGTGTTGTGGTCGTCCAAGCCCGACCTTGTCGACGACGAGGGCAAGGTGCTTGCATCGGGCGCGTTCAACAAGGTCGCCATCGCGAACCCCAAGACGGCACCTTACGGCGCGGCGGCAATCGAGGTCCTGACCGAGCTCGGATTGCTCGAGCAGGTACAGCCGAAGTTCGTGACCGGGGAGAACATCGCCCAGACCTTCCAGTTCGTCAGCACCGGCAATGCGGACTTGGGCTTCGTCGCCCTGTCCCAGATTATGACGGACGGCAAGATCACGGGTGGATCGGCCTGGATCGTGCCGGGGGAGCTTCACGAGCCGATCCGTCAGGACGCGGTCGTCCTGGAGAAGGGCAAGGACAAACCCGCGGTCGCAGCCTTGATGGAGTACCTCAAGGGCGACGCGGCGCAGGCCGTCATCAAAGCATTCGGGTACGAGATCTGAGCACGGGCGTGCCGGTCGGGGGCTGGTTGCCGGCTCGCCGATCGGTACACCGGGCGGCCTGAACGGTGTGGTGCCGAGATGCGTCCCCCGAGATCGGTATCGACGCTCAAGACATTCAACAACTTCACTCGGTGGATCGCGCGATGTTCCTATCCGAAACCGACCTGCAATCGATCTGGCTCACCCTGCGCCTCGCCGGAGTGGTCACCTTGATCCTGTTCGTTGTGGGTACACCCATTGCCTGGTGGCTGGCGCGCACCCGCTCTCGTCTCAAAGGACCGGTCGGGGCCGTGGTCGCCTTACCCTTGGTGTTGCCGCCGTCGGTGCTGGGTTTTTATCTGCTGGTCGCGATGGGGCCGAACGGGCCGGTGGGCCAGTTGACCCAGGCGCTGGGCATCGGCGTGCTGCCCTTCACCTTCTGGGGTCTGGTGGTCGCCTCGGTGTTCTATTCCCTGCCCTTCATGGTGCAGCCGGTGCAGAACGCCTTCGAGGCGATCGGCGACCGGCCGCTGGAGGTGGCGGCCACCTTGCGTGCCTCGCCGCTGGATACCTTCTTCACCGTTGCCTTGCCGCTGGCGGCACCCGGTTTCATCACGGCCGGCATCCTGACCTTTGCCCACACCGTCGGCGAGTTCGGCGTAGTGCTGATGATCGGCGGCAACATCCCGGGCGTGACCCGCGTGGCCTCGGTGCAGATCTATGACCATGTCGAGGCGATGGAATACGGCGACGCCCACCGCCTCGCCGCCGTGATGCTGATCTTCTCCTTCCTGGTCCTGCTCGCGCTCTATCTGTGGCGCCCGAGCCCGAAGAACACCTGAGAGCGCCATGGAACCGATCAACGCACGCTTCGACATCGATTGGCCGGGCTTCAACCTGACGGTAGACCTGGAGCTCCCCGGCCGCGGGGTCACCGGTCTCTTCGGACACTCGGGCTCCGGCAAGACCACCCTGCTGCGCTGTATCGCCGGTCTGGTGCGGGCACCCAAGGGTCGGCTCGTCTTCCGGGGCGAGGTCTGGCAGGACGAAAACATCTGGGTCCCGACCCATCAACGCTCTTTGGGTTATGTGTTCCAGGAGGCCAGCCTCTTCGCGCATCTCACGGTGATGGGCAACCTGCGCTACGGGCAGAAACGTGCGCCCGCGCCGGTCGCGGCCGAGGATCGGGTAAGTCTCGACCAGGCAATCGCGCTCCTGGGGATCGAGCATCTGTTGACGCGCAAGCCGGATCGTCTCTCCGGCGGGGAGCGCCAGCGGGTCGCCATCGCCCGCGCCCTGGCGGTCAGCCCACGGGTGCTGTTGATGGACGAGCCGCTTGCCGCCCTGGACATCGCACGCAAGCAGGAGATCCTGCCCTACCTGGAGCGTCTGCACGACGAGCTGGCCATCCCGGTGCTCTACGTCAGCCACGCCCCGGACGAGGTCGCGCGCCTGGCCGATCATCTGGTGGTGATGGACGGCGGACGGGTGCTCGCGAGCGGTCCCCTCAAAGAGACCCTCGCACGGCTGGATCTGCCGACCGCCTTTTCCGAGGATGCCGGCGTCGTCATCGAGGCCGTGGTCGCATCCCACGACGACAACTATCACCTCTCGCGCCTGGACTTCCCGGGCGGCAACGTCGTCGTCGCTCAGCGCAAGGAGCCGATCGGTCACCGCCTGCGCCTGCGGGTTCATGCCCGCGACGTGAGCCTGACGCTGGAGCGCGCCACCGGCACCAGCATCGCCAACCTGCTGCCCGCCACCGTCGCCGAGATCGCCGACGCCGACACGCCCGGCCATTGCCTGGTACGCCTGGACGCCGGCGGCACGCCCCTGATCGCCCGCATCACCCGCCGCTCGCTCGATCAACTCGGCGTCGCCCGCGGCAAGGCGATGTGGGCGCAGATCAAGGCCGTCGCCCTTTTGGGCGATTGAGCCGGTCGTTACGCCGGGGTCCGCCCGGCGCGACCGCCGGCAGTCACGACCTAACCCGAAGGAATACCGAGATGACGAACACCGTGCCTTGCGCGCTCGACGATCACGCCCTGCAGCAACTGCTCGACGAGGATGTGCGCTTCGGCGATCTCACCACCGAATCACTCGGGGTCCAGGCTCGACCGGGAAGGATCCGGTTCTTCGCCCGTGATGCGATGACCGTCTGCTGCAGCGAGGAGGCGGCTCGTCTCTTGCCGCCTGAGTGCCGACCGGACGAAACGCTCAGTCCGAGCCGTCAATCCCTGTGCGACCTCGCGTCGGCCGAGCGTTGTCGTAAGCCCTGACAACCCGGAGAGTCGCACCTTGAGCCAGATGACTCGTTCCTGAAAGATTTCCGTGTCGATAGCGGTCTAACCGCCAAACCCGACAATCCATCGAGAGTAAGAGTAATGAGGTCAGTCAAACGAATCCTGTTGGCCAGCATCCTGATGACCCTGCCCTTGACCGCGCTTGCGGGCACGCAGTCGATCGTGCTCGGCATGGGCTGCTTCTGGGGTGCGGAGAAGCGGATGTCCGAGATCCCCGGCGTCGTCGATGTCGAAGCGGGCTATGCCGGCGGCGATGCCGAGACCGTCGGCTACGAGGATGTGCTGGGGACGGAGCAAAGACGCCTGCGCGGCAAGAGCGATCTGCGCAACCATGCCGAGGTCATCAAGGTGAGCTTCGACCCCGACCGGGTGAGCCTCGAGACCATCCTGAAGAGGTTCTGGGAGAATCACGACCCCACGCAGGGCGATCGTCAGGGCAACGACGTGGGCAGCAACTATCGCAGCGCCATCTATACGGTCAGCGACGCCCAGGACGCGGTGGCAAAGAGTACTCGCGAAAGCTATCAGCAGGCGCTGACCGAGGCCGGCTACGGCCCCATCACCACGGAGATCGCACCGCTGCGCCACTACAATCGCGGCGAGGAGTATCACCAGGACTATCTGGAGAAAAACCCGAACGGCTATTGCGGACTCGGCGGCACGGGCGTGGCCTTTCCCGGCGAACCCGCCAAGGCGATGCCTGCTCCGCTGGCCGCGGATCAGCTCGATTTCGATCGGCAGTTGATCATGTTCGAGGCGCAGGACTGTCCCTTCTGCGAGCGCTTCCGCGCCGAGGTGCTGGACGGCTGGCAAGCCGAGGTGCCTATCGCAGCGACACTCAACCCCAGACCGCCCGAGGGCTGGACGCTGGAAAAAACCCTGTTCGCCACGCCGACCATCGTGCTCTTCGAGAAGGGAAAGGAGGTCTCGCGATACACCGGCTACAAGGGCGATGCAGACCGTTTCTGGAAATGGCTCGGCTTTCGGGTTTTGACGCCCGAGCAACAGCGCATCGCCTTCGAGCAGGGCACGGAACCGGCGTTCACGGGCTCGCATCTCGACGAGAAACGCCCGGGGGTGTTCGTGGATCCCATCACCGGCGCACCCCTCTTCCGCAGCGACGCCAAGTTCGAGAGCGGTACCGGCTGGCCGAGCTTCTTCAGCCCGGTCGAGGGCGCGATCACCTTGCATGAGGACAATACGCACGGCATGCGTCGGGTCGAAGTCCGCAGTGCAAGCTCGGGCATTCACTTGGGCCACGTCTTCGACGACGGTCCGCCGCCGTCGGGAAAGCGCTACTGCATCAACGGCAACGTCCTGAGCTTTGTCGCGAATGGCGAATAGATCCCCCTAGACCGCACCGCGCAGCTCTGCCATGGCCGAAGAGATGACTCGAATCGCAGAGCGCATCAGAAGCCAGACGAGACCGAGTGCGACGACGAGATCGGCCCAGCCCGAACCGGTGATCCAGACCACTCCGGCCGCGACAAACACCGACAGATTCGATGCGATGTCGTTGCGCGAGCACTCCCACACGGAGCTCATATTCACGTCGTCGTGACGATGTCGCCAAAGCAGGAAGAGACAGAGTGAGTTTGCGGCGAGACCGAGAAGACTGAACAACCCCATGACCTCGAAGAGGGGGACGCTCGGCACCACAAGTTTGTAGACAATCTGGCCCGCCACGACGCACGCGGCCAGGAAGATCAGAGCGCCCTTGAAGAGCGCGACCTTCGCCTTGACGGCCGCACCTCTGGAAACGGCGTAGAGACTGAGACCATACGTCAACGCGTCGCCGAGATTATCGAGGCTGTCGGCCAACAGCGCCGTCGAGTTGCCGTAAAGCGCGCCTGCCGCGATCACGAAGAACATGACGGCATTGATGCCGAGCACGCTGTGCAGCGTTCCGCGTTGCCGTTCACGCAGGGCATCGATGGAACAATTGTTGTCGCAACAACCACTCATTCCGCAAACCTCTTGGCGCAACGCCGGGAGATGCTGATGGATTCGTCGGGCCGCCCTGATCGGCGGCCACTCCGGGTTATCCGTGCAGATTGACCGCGAGCCCGAGATCCCGCAACCCGATCAACAGGATGCGCAGTGCCAAGGCCACCTGTAGGACACCGAGAACGGCACCGAGCAGTTGCAGCAAGGCCGCCGACAAGGGGCTCAGGACGGCCCGCACGTAGAGCATCGTGATCAGGTTGATCGCCATCACGACCAGCAGGGCAGCGACGACCTGAAGCATACGATCGAGGTCGTCCTGAAACAGCGAGACCAAGGCCACGACACCGGCGATCCCGTAGGGCGTGACGACCATCGGAAAGGCGATCATGAAGGGCGACGGGACGGCGTCGTCCGGGGGAGCTCCGGGCATCGCCGGCTCGTATTGAGCCAGGACCGCGCGGAGCGCAATCAGAAAGAAGATCAGGCCGGTGCAGATCGTCAGGATCGGCGTGGAGACGCCCCAGTTGGAGGCAAGAAGACTGCCCAAACCACCCCCCAGGACGACTGCGCAGGTTCCGATGAGTACACTCTCGAACGCGAGCCGACGCAGCGCGGCCTGCGCCAGCCTTGACGTGGCGCGTCCGAACGGCGCGATCATCTTCAGCGGCCCGAGCGTCACCACAAAGAGGCCGAGGATCTGCAGGAAGCCCAGCCGATAGCCGCCCTCGTCCGCTGCGAGCGCAATGGACGGCAAAAGGAGCAGAACGGCCAGCAGAGAGATCCTTGAGGGAGTCATACTTGAGGTATCCAGCGTTTGGCCCTGAACCGGCCGGCATGCTCGGCTCCAGCGTCGATCCCGGATTGCAGGGCCGTCGGGGCAGGAACACGGGCGAGGCCGGCGACCGCGACGAGGTTAGCCGCGACCTTCCTCGACGGTCAAGGCGCCGCGCCGAGGGCCGACACGCCCCGCCGCCGGAGACTTGCCCGATGCTGCACCGAATCGTCCTTTTCCTCTTGCCGATGGCCATCGCGATGACGCCGACCACAGCCGCCACGCTCGATGCCGCTCCCGACGCGGACGCAGCCCCCATCGTCATCGCCCACCGCGGCGCCTCCGGATACCTGCCCGAGCACACCCTGGAGGCCAAGGCCATGGCGCACGCCATGGGTGCGGACTTTCTGGAGCAAGATGTCGTTCTCACCCGCGACGCTCAGGCAATCGTCCTTCACGATCTTTACCTGGAGGACATCACCGACGTCGCTCGGCGCTTTCCCGACCGCGCGCGTGCCGACGGGCGCTGGTATGCCATCGATTTCAGCCTGGCCGAGATCCGCAGTCTGCGCCTGCACGAACGGCTGGACCTCGCCACCGGCCAACCGGTCTTTCCCGGGCGGTTTCCGCCCGAGGCCGATCTGTTCCGGATCTATACCCTAGAGGAAGAGCTGAGCCTGATCCGCGGCCTGAACCGATCGACCGGACGGAACGCGGGGATCTATGTCGAGTTGAAACACCCTGCATGGCACATCGCCGAGGGACTGGATCCCGTACCGATCCTGATGCGCGAGCTGGATCGAGCCGGCTATCGCGGCCCCGAGGATCGCGTCTACATCCAGTGCTTCGAGCCCGACACGCTCAAGCGTCTGCGCGAGGAGATCGGCACGCGGATCCCCTTGATCCAACTCATCGGCGAGAAGGACTGGTCACCCGAGGATCTACCGGTCGACTTCGAGCGGATGCGCACGCCCGAAGGCCTGGCAGCCGTCGCCGCATACGCCCGCGGGATCGGCCCCTGGATCGGTCAGATCCACGAGGGGCTGGATGAAACCGGTGCCCATCGCACCACACGCTTGGTCGCCGACGCCCATGCCGCGGGGCTCCTCGTCCACCCCTACACCTTTCGCCGCGACGCACTCCCCGAAGGCTTGGGCGACTTCGAGGCGCTCCTGCGCTTCTTCCTGGTCGATCAGGGTGTCGACGGGATCTTCACCGACCATCCAGACGTTGCCGTTCACTTGAGAAGTCGGTTCATCGGCAGTGAGCAGGCGGAGTAGACATCGGCCGTGCTCGAGCTCCGGCGCCTGCGGCGACGTCCACTGCCCTCGGCGTGGACAGCGCGTCGGTCTTCTCAGGACGTGCGCGGAGAAGTCGGATCCATCTCCGCGACCTCCAGGGTCACCGTGGCCGAAGCGAGCGAGCGCGCCAGATCACGCGCCCGCCTTACGGGAAAATGGGAGAACAGCAAGGTCTCGGCCGGGCCCCATAAGGTCACCCAAGCGACGATGATGAGGCTCTCGCTCAGCACCGTGATGAAACGCCCCTCGAACAACGACACAATGGCCTCGTTGGCGAGGATCACGAGCCCGACGACCAAGAACGCGACCAGAAAGGTCCAGCGCCCTTTATAGGCCAGCGCGCGGATCTCGCCCTCCGCGTCCGCGCACTCCTCCTGGAAATGGCTTGCGATCGCTGCGCGGACATCATTCAGACGACCCAGGTCAGCGCTCGGAACGCCGACCCTGATCCGGAATCGCGAGCCCTTTGGATGTTCGGCCGCCTCCGCTCGAATCGTACGGGCGACCTCGGGATGGATCCGAGGACCGATCAAAGGTGATCCGTCGCGATCGAGCAATCGCTCGACCGAGTGGACGTCAAACCGCAGGACGATGTCATCTTGCAAGGGCTTCATGGGTGCGCAGACCAGAGGTGTTGGAGCGATTCTGCTCGACGATGTACCGAGTCGCGCATCCTATCCCGATCCGATGTCGCCGCGCAGGGGTCTCGCGCCGGGTTCCTCGCGACAGCGCATTCCATCTGGAGTCCGGGGTGGGCGATTTTCGTCGCTGCACCGGCGGCAGCGCAACATATCGCGGATGGCACAACTCGGCTCGACAGCCGGAACATCGGCAAGAGGGTCGCGCAGACGGGCACAAAGCATGCGTTCCCGCGGACCTTCACCCCCGAGAGGCCGCTCGGCGCCAAGTCCCGGGAGGCAGTCCGACCAAGCGCTTGAAGGCACGCGAGAAGGCGGCTTCGAAGTCATAGCCCACATCCGGCGCGATGGAGGCGACGGTCGCCGTGGTCTCGCGCAGCAGACGCGACGCGACCTGGATCCGCCAGTTGGCCAGGTAGTGCATCGGCGGCTGGGCCAGGAACTGCATGAACCGCTCGTGCAGCGCCGAGCGCGACAGGCCGACGGCGCGCCCGAGCTCATCGATCGTCCAGGGGTGCTCGGGCTGCTCGTGCAGCAGGGCAAGGGCGCGGCCGACATAGCGGTCGCGCAGGCCGGCCAACCACCCGGTGGCGTCCTCCGGCAGGCCGTCCAGATAGCGCCGCGCGGTATCGACGAACATCATCTCCGCCAGCCGTTCGAGCACGGCATCCGCACCTGGGCGATGCTCGGTCGACTCTTGGGCGGCCTGGTCGATGACGCGCGCGACCCAGCCACCGGTACGGGCCGCCGGCAGGTGGAGCAGGCGCGGCAGGGCGGCCACCAGCGGATTGAAGGGCCGCAGGTCGCATCCGAGGAAGCCGCAGACCAGGATGGTGTCGGCGTCGGCGACCGGCGCGGGAGCGCCGAGCTCCCTGACGCCGCGATGAAAGGCGATGGGTATGGGCTTGGGCGCGTGCCGCGTGGCAAAGACCCAGTCCGCGTGGATCCGCTCGGGCTCGACGCCCGGGGCACTGGAGATCACGTGGGCGTCGCCGTGCGGAAACATGACGATGTCCCCGGCCTCCAGCCGCACCGGCGCCATCCCGCTGATGGCCGCCCAGCCGCGGCCCTTCGCCACCATGTGGAACTCCATCACGTGCTCGGCATCGGGCATCACCGCCGTAGCAATCTCCCGAGCGGGCGGCGCTTCGGCCGCCCAATCGTCCCAGTTGCTCACGTAGTAGAAGACCGCGCCGCGCAGACGAACGGCACGCAGCAGGTCGGAGAGGGTATCTCGACTCATCGCTCTGCTCCGGTCGACAGCGCGCGGCTGCCGGGTGGAGACCTTGGATCAAGGAGTCGCCCAAAGGCGGACGCGCGATCAAACGTGTGGGACTTTGAGTAAAGCAGCAAAAGGCGTTCGGCGAAAGAATAGCCTCGTCGGAACCCGGCGATCGCCACGCGTAGCCGGGCCGACAGCAGCCCAACGTCCCAATCCACCGGAGATCGATCATGAACGCACCCTTTGCACTTTCCCCGTCCATCCAGTCCACCGCCTGGGCCATCCCCGTTCCGCCTGCGCCCGACCTCGACGCGATCAAGCAGCGCCAGCAGGCCACCTGGGCGAGCGGGGATTACGCCGTCATCGGCACGACGCTGCAAATCGTGGGGGAATCCTTGGCAGAGGCCGTGAATCTGTGTGCTGGCGAGCGGGTGCTCGACGTGGCCGCGGGCAACGGCAATGCGACCCTGGCCGCGGCACGGCGCTTCGCCACGGTGACCGCGACGGACTATGTGCCGCACCTCTTGGACAAGGCCGCCGCGCGTGCACAGGCCGACGGGCTGACCGTGCGCTGTCGCGTCGCCGACGCCGAGGCACTCCCTTTCGCCGACGGCAGCTTCGATGTCGCCTTGTCCACCTTCGGTGCGATGTTTACGCCCGACCACGACCGAACCGCGGACGAATTGCTGCGGGTGGTTCGCCCCGGCGGACGCATCGGCCTGGCCGCTTGGACGCCGGATGGATTCATCGGCCACCTGTTCCGCCTGGTCGGTACCATGCCGCCGCCGGCGGGCGTCCGCTCGCCGGTGCGCTGGGGCGATGAACCCTACCTGGTCGAGCTGTTCGGTCCCCGGGCCGCCGACATCCAGTGCGCGCATCGGACGTTCAACTTCCGTTACCGTTCCGCCGCCCATTGGATCGAGATCTTCCGCGCCTACTACGGTCCCGTCCACAAGGCGTTCGCGGCCCTGGACAGCGAAGGACAGGCGCGGCTCCACGCCGATCTGACGGTACTGCTCGAATCCCGCAATATCGCCGGGCCGGGCGCGCTGGTGGTGCCCGGGGAATACCTCGAGGCGGTGATCACGCGACACTGAGGAACAGATCATCCGCAACGCAACGGCCCCCGCTGTTCGCGGCCAAGGCGGACAGATCGGCGCCACCGGCGCGCCGACCGAGAAGAAGGCCGAGGGGCGCGTTGCGGCGGTGCATGGTGAACGGCGGCAGTGGGGCCGGGAATAACCTCATCAATCCAATCGGTTATTTCCGGAAACATCGGCTATCTTCAATATCGAGGCGAAGCCGATCGCGAAGCGCAAAAAACGCGACGAGGAACAAAACATGTATACCGGCGACATCCTGATTCACATCGACGAGGAGCTGGATAACGACCGCATCCACGAGCTGGAGCGGCAGATCGGAGCCGAACACGGGGTCTACAGTGCCTGCATGCACGAGAAGAGACGCCATCTCATGGTCGTGGACTTCGACGCGATGCAAGTGCGGCCGAGTCGGATTGTCGAGTCCGTTCGAGCCCGAGGGCTGCATGCGGAGATGATCGGGTTCTAAAGCCCGGGTGAGAGATCGCCGGGACCGGCTCGCCGGTGCCGAAGGGTTGTTTCGGATGATGGACGACGCATTGCGCATCCCGGCCGAGTCGAGTCCGGTAGACTCAAATCCGGCAAATTCGAGGCGATCTTCTAGCCGACCCGGCTCGGACCCTCGGCGAGTCGCTCGTACCCTTCGAGCCCGACGTCACGCTGGCCGGCGCACTCGGGGTCGTCGAGCATAGGTTCGACATCACCGACGACGCCCTCGCCTCCCCGCAGTTTGCCGTCGACGGCGACGCCGAGACCTTCGCCCGCACCATCATAGAGCCCTCCTTCTTCCATGGGCTCCGCACCGCTGAATCGATCGCGGCGCCGGCAGGTCACCGCTCGTTTGTCTCCTTGCCGATGCCCTGGGAATCGGAATGTCTTTCGAGCGTTTCGAGGTCTTCCAGGGCCGCCAGCGTGGTTTCCCGCACTTGGGGATCCGGGTCGAGCAACGCCTGCTCCAGGGCGCTCAACACATCGGAAAGGCTGCCGTGACCGTCGGCGGCTTGTCGCCAGAGCAGGTGCACGAAGCTCTGCCGTATTACGACATCGGGGTCCTGTAATCCCTGCATTGACAGCTGTACCGCGGTGCCTGGCTCGAATCCCGAAAGCGCTGCCGCCAAGTTGAGCCGCCGGCTCGGATCCCGCTCCTTGTCGTACTCGCCAAGCAACGCCCCCGCGGCCTCGGCGTTGCGGGCCGCTGCCCGGAGCTCCGAGGGGTCGGGTGCTTGCGCCTCGCCCGCCCAAGCGTCGGGGTCCGAATCGACGACGGCAGCGGCTTGCTCTTCTTCCGTCTGCACGGCGCGCCGGTCTGCGAGCTGCCGCAGATCGCGCGCGGCGGCGGCCAGGCGCTCGGCGACCTCGGGCGTATTCGCCGGACTTGCCAAAGCCTGGATCTCGTCGAGTGCCCAATCGAGGAGGCCAGGTTCGGAGATGTCCGCCGCATAGCGCCACAGCTCCTGAATGGCGGCGAGCTGCTCGCCGGGATCGGCGCTCACGACCGCAGCAAGACGCTGCTCCAAATCGGTCGATTCGCGCAGCCAGCGGTCCTCGTAGAGCGCCGGCGAATCCTCCGAGGCGTCCGTGCGGTCCATCCCAGGGCCGGGCGGTTGGATCCACTGGGCAACCGCGTCCTCCTCGGCCCGCCGCGCGGCAAGCTGCTCCAGGTCTTCGATGGCCAGAGCGGCGGTGCGAGCAATCTCGGGATCCGCATCGAAGGTATAGGTGGACAGCTCCGCAAGCAGCTCGTCCGAGACAGCGCCATCCGCAGCGGAACGCCACACCTCCAGAAGTCGCTGCACCAGCAGATCCGGATCCCGCTCATGCCGCAGACCCTCCAGCTCCCGCCCAAGGCGCGGACTCGTTTCGAGCGCCCCGGCATGGTTCAACGGCAACGGTCGCACGGGCTGAGTGTCCTTCAACAACTCCGCCGGTGGACTGGTGCCTCGCCCGAGCGCCGACCCACCCAACGGTGACCGCGGTGTCGTCGCAACAGACCACGCATAACCGACCACTCCGACCAGCGCTATCAACAGCACACCTGAAGCAGAGATTCCACGCATGATCTCCTCCCGCCGGAACTTGGAAATGTAGCGAACGAAGGGCACAGGAATGGTAGCGCCGACTGCCTCGGAGCAGCGGCGCGACGCTCATCTGCGACCGACGGGGCTAATACTGGGTCGGGAAGTAAGTACAGGCGGCGCCCTGCCGGTAATAATTCACGCTCCCTGCGGCTCCGATATCGACCTTTTTCGCCTTCAAGTAGAAGGTCTTGCTTCCGCTGCCGACGACCAGGAAGCTCCGCATGGTCGAGATGGGCTGCAATGCGTTCGGCACACCGGGATTTCCAACCGCGTAGCCCTCCGGCGCAACGCTGTTCGAGGGACTGTCGGACCAGCCGAGATGGGCCCAGGGGTTTGCGTTGTTGTACCACCGCATCGTCCCTTGGGCCGTGCAGTGGACCCAGCCGGGCGCCGGGTGCGTGATCGTGATCTGCTGCTGGACCAGCCAGTAATTGCCATCGAGGGCATGGAGAGCACCCATGCCCGAGTGGGTGCCGTTGAAGAAGGGCGTGTCGATACCGGGCTCGTCTTTGATGTCGTTGCGGTCGAGCGTCTCGCTCGCCACATCGTCGCCGGTGATGGTGTTGTTCTGGATCTTGGCGCCGGTCACCGCATTGGCCGCCAGGTCGCTGGTGCCCACGCATCCGCTGCAGATCACGTTGTCCGCTGTCACGGCATTGGCGGTGCCGCCGTAGGCGGACAGCCCGAGGGCCAGCGTGACGGCGAGTCCGATCGCACGCTTGGTGGAACACAATGTCTGCGGGCTATTCATGGATTTGCTCCCGAGGCGATTGAAGGTGGAGGGATTCGGCACTCGGTTGTAGGTCGGATGGGCCATGGTGCGCTCCCCGTCTTGTTCTGCGGCTGCCCCTTTGGCCTCCGCTTAACTGCAATGTAATAGGCGCAAGTATCGATACCGCTTCGCCGGGGGCCGTTTTAGGTTTCATTTGTTGTAGCGGGCTGAAACAGCCCGGAGACGCGGGTCAAGTGGCCTCGATGCGGGCCACCACGGAGAGCACTTCTTCGGGAGTGAAGGGTTTTTCGAGCCCGGGCAGGCCGGTCTCCTGCAGGAAGGCTGCCGCACCGGCGGACAGGGTATCGCCCGTAATGAAGGCCATACGCCGTGCCAGCTCCGGGCGGCGCTCTTCCAAGACGCGCCAGAGGGCGGGACCGTCCATGTCGGGCATCCGGATGTCCGAGAGCACGAGGTCGCATGGGTGGGTCTCGATCCAGGCGAGGGCCTCGCGCCCGTTGCCGAGCCGCATGGTGCTGAATCCGGCCGATTCCAGGATATCGCCCAGCAGGTCCGCGACCTCGACCTCGTCGTCGACCACCAGCGCCCAGCCGGCCCGAGCCTCCTGCCGAAGGGCCTCGGTTGGGGCAGCATCGCCCTTACTTCGCGGCGTGACCGGAATCCTGGCCAGAAAGGAGGCGCCCGAGCCTACCCCTTCAAGGATCAGGCTCCCGCCATGCTCCCGGAGGATCGCTCGGCAGACCGAAAGACCGACGCCGGTTCCTGCGCCTTCGGACTTGGTGGTGAAGAAGGGATCGAAGATGCGCTCGGCCAGCTCCGGC
>NZ_LN848257.1:1783721-1787380 GCF_001499735.1 Thiocapsa sp. KS1
AGGCCTGCTGCGCATTCACGATCAGGTTGACCGCCACCTGACCGATCTGGTCCGCATCCATCTCTCCGAGAGGCAAGTCGGGGGCCAGATCGGTCTCGACCGCGATCCCCGCGGAGCGCAGACCGTAGCCGAGCAGGTCGAGCGCCGCCGTCACCACATCGTTCAGTGCGGTCGGCCTCTTCTCCCCCGGGCTGCGGCGGGCCATCGCCAGGAAGGTCCGGACGATGCGCCCGCAGCGCTCGGCAGCGTCGCTGATCTTGCGCACGTCCGCCTTCACGGACGCGTCCGAGGTTTTGTCCTCCAGCAGTGCGGCACGGCCCATCAGGATCGCCAGCGGATTGTTCAGCTCATGGGCGACCCCGGCCAGCAGGGCCCCCATGGCGGAGAGCTTCTCGCTTTGCAGCAGGGCGTCGCGCTGGCGGGCCAGCTCCTCCTCGGCCCGCTTGAGCTCCGTGATATCGCGGGTAATGACAAGGGCATGCTGCTTACCCCGATACTGCATGGGTACGCTGCGCACCTCCACGTCGAGCACGCGCCCGTCCTTGCAGAAGACCTTGGCCTCCGTCGCGAAGGGCTGGCCGTGCGCCAGGCGTTGCTCGAACTGTCTGAACCCGGCGTGCGAGGAGGGGTGAATCAGCTCGATCATCGGGATCGACTTGATCTCCTCGAGGGTGTACCCGCTCAGACGCTGGTGGGTGAGGTTCGTATCCACGACCCGACCCTCGGCGCTCCACAGGGTCAAGGCGTCGCTGGTGGCATTGAAGATGGCCCGGTATTGCTCCTCGCCGGACCGCAGTGCGTCCTCGGCCCGGCGCTCCGAGAGCATGCCGGCGATCCGATCCCCGAAGCCCTGCCAGGATGAGGGAAGCCGCGGCGGCGGCAAAACCGGATCCTGCGCGACGCGGTCCAGCCAGCGGATCAGCTCGGCGGGCGGCCGGCGGAGCGCCCGATGCAGCAGGAAAACGAATAGGACGAAGACGGAGCAGATGAGCGCCAGGATGGAAAAACACGATTCCGGCGCCATGGCCTAGCCACCGCTGGCGAACATATAGCCCATGCCGCGCACCGTCTTGAGGACCTCGGGCTTGTCCGGGTCTGGCTCGACCTTGCGGCGCAGGCGCATGATGCGCAGGTCGATCGAGCGGTCGAAGACCTCCCAGCCGCGGTTGTGAGCCAGCTCCATGAGCTGGTCCCGGTTCAGAACCCGGTTGGGGCGCTCGGCAAAGACCTTGAGGAGATCGAACTCCATGGCGGTGAGGGGCAGCTCCGCCCCGCTGCCGTCGTAGAGTTTGCGGGTGTCGAGATCGAGCTCGCAGCGACCGAAACGTACCCGCCCGGGTCGCGGCGGGCGCGGCGCCCCTTCCCGCAGGCGGCGCAGTACGCTCTTCACCCGTGCGAGCAGCTCGCGAAGCTCGAAGGGCTTCGGAATATAATCGTCGGCGCCGAGCTCCAGCCCTACGATCCGGTCCACCACATCGGCGGCGGTGGTGAGCATGATGATCCCGACCCCTTTGTGATGCTCCCGCAGCCAGCGGGCGAGCGACAGACCGTCCTCTCCCGGCATGCGGATATCGAGGATCGCCAGGTCCGGGACCGACTCGGCTATAAGCTCGCGCGCCGCCGCCGCATCGCCCGCGGTGACGACCACATAACCCTGCCCGCCGAAGTATTCGGCCAGGATGTCACACAGCTCCCGCTCGTCGTCCACCACGAGCAGACGCCCGCTCTCCGCCATCGCGCGCTCCCGTATTGAACCCATTCTTCGTTCTTAGTATGCGGCCGTCGGGGGGACGGTTCGCAGCCCTTCGTAAACAATTGAAACCGATCAGTGTTGCCAGGCGCTGCCGAGCGACCCGAACCGCTTCCTCTGGAACGAGGACAAGCTTCGCTCTACTCTTCCGGCCATGCGTACACCTGGTACCCGCACCCTGACCGGCAGGACCCTGATTCGGCTCGCCCTGGGCGGCGCGCTCGTCCTGCTCCTGGCGAGCGCCCTGAGCACCTGGATCCTGTTCCGACAGGTGGAGGGCCATGCGAGCGAGCGACTCGGTCTGTTCGCCCATGAGCGCGCCCGCATCGCCGGGCAAGAGCTCGGGCGGACGATCGCGGCCCATGAGGTCGCGCGACGGGCCTTTCTGGAGCGCTGGCCGACCTACCAGGGGGCAGACACACTCAAGCGCTTCGACGAGATCTTCACCCTGTACCCGGACGGGGCCATGCGCAACCGCCCCGAGATCAGCGACGGAAGCAAGATCTCGACGGGATGGGTGCGCAAGGGCGAGCAGGTGAGCGACGACCTGCGCCGACGGATGGTGCTGTTCTTCGACCTTTCCCAGCAGTACGGGCCGGGGATGGTGCTGCGGGAGGAGAATCTCTATTTCACCGCGTATCCCGAGCAGGCCAACATGGGATACGACCCGGTGCTGTCTCCCAACTGGATCTTCACCATCGCGCCGGACTTCGATCAGACGGCCTTCGAATGGGGAGAGCTCGCCTATCGGCCGGCTGCCCCCGGGGCGCCGACGCTCTGGTCGGGGCCGGAGCTGGACGAGAGCGGCGGTCAGCAGGGACCCAACCTCGGCGCCGTCACGCCGATCCATGACGACGGGCGACTCCTCGGGGCCGTGGGCAGCGGATTCGGACTGAACGGATTTCTACGCCGCGTGATGAGCCCGGGTGAAGAGAGCGCCCGCTATCTGCTCCTACGCAGCGACGGACTCGTCATCCACGACACGGCCCGCGGCGAAGACACCCTGCGTCAGGCCTATCGGCCGCTGCACCACGCGATCCTCGCCGCCGCTCGGGCAGCGCCGACCCTGCCGGCCGACGGTTACGACAGCGCGGAAGACATGCACTTTTCCGTCGCACGTATCGACGGCCCCGATTGGCTGGTCGCGTCAGTGCTGCCGGGGCGGGCCCTGCGCGCGGAGGCGATCGGCAACGCCCAGTGGGCTCTTTGGACCGGAATCGCCACCCTGCTCGCGCTGCTCGGGGTCTCGGCCTTGGTGCTCCGCCGGGAGATCGCGGGTCCCCTGGGTGCCCTGACCCGCGGCGCGGAGCAGGTGGCCGCGGGCGAGGCCGATGTCGACGTGCGCATTCCCGTGGGGCGCGGCGACGAGCTCGGCCGATTGGCCGATGCCTTCAACGACATGGCCGCCAAGGTCGCCGAGCGCGATGCCGTGCTGCGGCGCGACAAGCAGGAGATCGAGGCGGCCCTGGCGCAGGTGCGGCGCACCGAGGAGCGTTGGCGGGCCATGACGGAAAACGCCTCGGATCTGATCGTCGTGATGGACACGCAGGGAGCGCTCCGCTACGCGAGCCCGTCGGTCAGTCGGTTCCTGGGCCGGGACGCGGAGGCGCTGCTCGGAAGCCCCGCACTCGATTGGGTGCATCCCGACGACCGCGGGCGGCTCGCACCCTTCGTCGCCCAGCCCACCGACGAGCCGCTGCGTTTCCGCGCCCGCAATGCGGCAGGAGACTGGCGCGTGCTGGAATCCCTGGCAAGCGACCTGCGTTCCCACCCGGCGGTCGGCGGTCAAGTGCTCAACATCCGAGACGTCACGGAGCAGGTCCGGGCGGAGGAGGAGCTTGCGAGACAACAGGAGACGCTGCACCAAAGCGAAAAACTCTCGGCGCTGGGCGGGCTGCTCGCCGGGGTG
>NZ_LN848257.1:1787480-1792373 GCF_001499735.1 Thiocapsa sp. KS1
TGGGGCGGGCGATCCAACTGGAAGGCGCAACGCCGGATACGGGCCAGCGGGAGACCGCGACGAAGATCCGCGAGGCGGCCGAGCGTTGCGTCCGCATCGTCAAGACATTCCTGGCGATGGCCCGCCAGCACACGCCGCAACGGGAACCGACCGACCTCAATGCGGCCATCCGCTCCGCCTTGGATGTAGTGGATTACAGCCTTCGCTCCACCGGAATCGAGCTTGCGCTCGCGCTGGACCCACGGCTGCCCCCGATTCCGGCCGACGCCGGCCAGCTCGGCCAGGTCTTTCTCAATCTCTTCACAAACGCATTGCACGCCTTGGGCGAGGTGCCGGGCCCGCGCCGCCTGGATGTCGCGAGCCGCTGGGACGAGCCCGCGCAGCGTGTGGTGATCGAGGTGGCCGACACCGGCTCCGGCATCCCCCCCGAGATCCGCCCCAGGATCTTCGAGCCCTTTTTCACCACCAAAGCGATGGGCGAAGGGACCGGCGTGGGGCTCTCGGTCAGCTTGGGCCTCGTCCAGTCCCACGGCGGCACCCTCGAGCTGTTGGCGCCGGACGGGCGCGGTGCGCGTTTTCGTATCACCCTTCCCGTGACCTCCGCTCTCGGGTCCGCCCCCCTGCAGGCCGCCGAGCACCCGCCGGTGGAAGATAGCGGCCTACGCGTCCTGATCGTCGACGACGAAGCAGAAATCGCCGAGATTCTGCACGACGTCCTTGTCCCCGCGGGGTATTCCGTCGCCATCGCCCACACCGGGCGGGAGGCGCTGGCCAGCCTGAGCACAAGCCGTTTCGATCTGGTCTTGACCGATCTCAAGATGCCGGACCTGGATGGACCGTCGCTCTACCGCGAGATCCAAATCCAGCACCCGCACCTTGCCGCAAGGGTCGTCGCCATTACCGGCGACACCCTGGGCGGCTCCGCCCGCAGGTTTCTCGAGGAAACAGGGCTAGCCGTCGTGCACAAGCCCTTCACGCCGGAGGACATCCTCCGCGCGGCCGAGCGAGCGACCGCCGGCGGCGCGAACGACACGCCCGGCTAGGCGGGGTCGCAAGGCGCCTTGCCAACAGCTCGGGCGCCCATCGCCTTTATTCAGGAACACGCAGGAGCGCCCTGATCGCAGGCTTCGCGGTCAAGCCTTCGATAGAGACCGTCGGCTGGCTGATTGGATAAGACTTATCAACCCATGCAAAATGATGGGCCATCTTTACATCAAAGGGTTGCAGTCAACGTGAGCAAACTGGACCGGCACGATCGAACATGACCGACATCGACCAGTTTGTCCTGATCGCCGGAGCCCTTTTGCTGGTGGCGATCCTCGCCAGCGCGCTCTCGTACCGGATCGGCATGCCCTTGCTCCTGGTCTTCCTGGCGGTCGGCATGCTGGCCGGCGAAGACGGGCCCGGCGGCATCGTCTTCAACGATGTCGGCATCGCCTACGCCGTGGGCAGCGTGACACTGGCGGTCATTCTGCTCGACGGCGGTCTGAACACCCGCTCGGAGACCTTCCGAACCAGCCTGCGTCCCGCGTTCGTCCTGGCGACCCTAGGCGTGGTGATCACCTGCGTGGTCGTGGGCCTGTTTGCCGCTTGGTTGTTGGATCTCGGCCTGCTCGAAGGCCTGCTGGTGGGCGCGGTGGTGGGCTCCACCGACGCCGCCGCGGTCTTTGCCTTGCTCCGCGCCCGCGGTCTACAGCTCAAGGAACGGGTCGCAGCCACGCTGGAAATCGAATCCGGCAGCAACGACCCCATGGCGGTCTTCCTGACGATCGCGGTCATCGAGCTGTTGGTTGCCGGGCACCGGGTGCCGAATTTGGACGTCCTGCCGCTGTTCGTACAACAGATGGGCATGGGGTTGGTCGCGGGCATCGCCGGAGGCTATGCGCTGGATTGGCTGACCAACCGGTTGTCGCTCGAACGCGGGATGTACCCGCTCCTGGTGCTCGCCGGAGGGCTCGCGATCTATGGTTTGACCACGGTGCTGGGCGGCAGCGGCTTTCTGGCGATCTATCTGATCGGGGTCGTGCTCAGGCACCGCGCGCCGCGTGAATCGCACAACATCCTCCAAGTGCACAACGGTTTTGCCTGGCTGGCACAGATCGCCATGTTCCTGATGCTCGGCCTCCTGGCAACCCCCACCGACCTGATCGCCGATGCACCGGCCGCCTTCGCGATCGCCTTGGTCCTGATGTTCGTCGCCCGCCCCATCGCGGTTGCGGTCTGCTTGATCCCCTTTCGGTTTCCCTGGCGCGAGCAGCTCTTCATCGCTTGGGTCGGACTGCGCGGGGCCGTGCCGATCATCCTGGCGCTGTTCCCGCTGCTGGCCGGCATCGCGCAAGCCGAGCTGATCCTGGATCTGGCCTTTTTCGTCGTGCTCATCTCGCTCACCGTTCAAGGCTGGACGATCCCCCGCCTGGCGCGGCGCCTCAGGCTCGAGGTGCCGGCGAAACCGGGGCCGGACGAGCGCATGGAGCTGACGCCCCGGCCGGCGGACGGTCACGCCATCCTGGGTTACCGTCTGGGTGCGAGCACCCGTGCCCTCGGACGTTGGGCGAGCGATCTGCGCAATCCCGGCAATGCGTGGGCCGTGGCGGTGCTGCGCGACGGCCGCACACTCATGCCGGAGGTCGCGGGTCCATTGGCCCCGGGGGACTGGCTCTATCTGGTCGCCAAGGACGCCGACAGCGCGACGCTCGGCGATCTGCTGGCGTCCCGGGAGGCACCCGCATTCCTCGACGAGCGGGTGTTTTTCGGGGATTTCATCCTCAACGGCAGTGCGCCGCTCGGTGCGGTCGCGGCCCAATATGGCCAGCCCGTCCAGAAGGGGATGGAAGGCATGACCTTGGAGCAATTCATGTGTGCCAAGCTGGACGAGCTTCCAGTCGTCGGAGACCGGGTTCGTTTGGGGAAGCTCGAGCTTGTCATCCGAGACATCCGGGGCGACACGATCACTCGGATCGGTCTGCGCATTCCGACTCACCTGGGGTGATCCGGGTGTCCAGGGTGCCGTGCCGCACCGTGAGCCGAACAAGGGTCTGATTAGAAAAAGCTTCAGGAGCACCCTCTTCGTCGCGGATCCCGAGAAGGTCTGCAGGTCCGCCTTGGAACGCGCTGTCCTGCTGGCCGAATGAACCTGCTGCGCCAGTGGCCCTGTCCGGTCTGGGCCATCCAGTGCAAGGGATCCAGGTCTTTTCAACGTACCGGCGCACGCGCGCAAACTCGGTGTCGATCTTGTCGTCATGGGCACGGTCGGTCGTGGCGGTATCCCCGGATTATTCATGGGCAACACCGCCGAGACCATCCTGTAACAGGTGGATTGTTCGGTGCTCGCGATCAAGCCACCCGGATGCGTCACATCGGTTGTGCCGGACGGCTGAGCGCGGGCCAACCGCGCCCGCCACACGACGGGTGTTTAGTCCGCCTCCGCAGGCGTCCGCTTCGACACCGTGCTGAGCTCCTCCGGCCAACAGCCCGCGGGCGGCCCGAGCTCGGCGCCTTCCCCTTCGAATCGCACCAGATACAGCTCCCGCTCGGGGTCCTCTTCGAGGTGTCCGATGTTGAGGATGACGCCGCGCGTTCCGGCGGCTGCGATCAAGGCATCCTCGGCAAGATCCGGGATACCGCCGTCGTTGTAGATGTCCGCGGCGGCGTAGACCAGATCGCCCGGACCCAATTGAGCAAGCTGCAGTTCACTGAGATCCATCAAAGACTCCGGTTGTTGAGATGTGTTGTGGGATTCACGACCCGACGCATGCGGGCTGTCGTTCGAGAGCCGACATCCGCGACAGAAGGAAGGCTATTGCCCAAATATAAATCAATGAGATACATAAAAACGTCGGCGTGGCACAGGGTTTGCTGAATGAGTCGTCAACACAGACGCAAGACTCAAGCCACGGCTCGAGCGTCCGTCCCGACTCACTCGCTCATTGCTACAGCAACCGGAGACACGCCATGTGGGATTACTCGGAAAAGGTTCAGGAGCACTTCTTCAATCCCCGCAATGCGGGAGCGGTCCCGGATGCCAATGCGACGGGTGACGTCGGCTCCCTGTCCTGCGGCGATGCACTGCGCCTGACACTCAAGGTCGACCCGGAGAGCGAGGTCATCCTGGATGCCGGCTTTCA
Organism: Thiocapsa sp. KS1; assembly: GCF_001499735.1. GTDB lineage: Bacteria > Pseudomonadota > Gammaproteobacteria > Chromatiales > Chromatiaceae > Thiocapsa. The sequence continues at coordinate 1,791,605 of NZ_LN848257.1, forward strand.
GACCTTCGGCTGCGGGTCCGCCATCGCCTCCAGCTCGGCGCTGACCGAGATCATCAAGGGCATGACGCTCAACGAGGCACTCGAGGTCACCAATCAGGACATCGCCGACTATCTCGACGGCCTGCCGGCGGAGAAGATGCACTGCTCGGTGATGGGTCGCGAGGCGCTGCAGGCGGCGATCGCCAACTATCGCGGCGAGGAATGGAAGGACGACCACGAGGAAGGCGCGCTGGTCTGCAAGTGCTTTGCCGTGGATGCGGTCCTGATCGAGAACACCATCCGCTCCAACGGTCTCTCCACGGTTGAAGAGGTCGCCAACTACACCAAGGCGGGCGGCGGCTGCTCGGCCTGTCACGAAGGGGTCGAGGCCATCCTGAGTCGCGTCCTCGCCGAGCAAGGCAAGGCGTTCGATCCCTATGCCAGAGCGCCGGAGGCAGCGCCGTCGGCCGGCGGGCGCAAGCTCGGCAACCTGGAGCGCATCCGCCGCATCGAACGCTCGATCGAAGCAATCCGTCCGAATCTTCAGCGCGACCACGGTGACGTGGAGCTGATCGATGTCGACGGCAAGAACGTTTACGTGAACATGACCGGCGCCTGTGTCGGCTGCCAGATGGCATCCACGACGCTCGACGGGATCCAGCAACGCATCGTCGAGGATCTCGGCGAGTTCGTGCGGGTGCTGCCGGCAAAGGCGATGCGCAAGAGCGCGTAAACGCCGCCAGCCGCCAGCCGCCAGCCGCCAGCCGCCAGCCGCCAGCCGCCAGCCGCC
>NZ_LN848257.1:1792473-1806054 GCF_001499735.1 Thiocapsa sp. KS1
AGCAAAAGGATAATCGAGGACCGAGAAAAGTCGGCACAAAAGCGCAGCCAATCGCAGGAGGCTGAAGGCAGGAGGCTGGAGGCAGGCGTCAGGCGGCCGGAAGCTCGAACCCCACATCTCACGAGGCCATCACCCCATGACCACCCCACCCGACACCCAAGGCATCTATCTCGACAACAACGCCACCACCATGGTTGCGCCCGAGGTGGTCGAGGCCATGCTGCCCTTCTTCACGGAGCAGTTCGGCAACGCCTCCTCGATCCATGCCTACGGCAACCGGGTCGGTCACGCCATCAAGCAGGCACGGCAGCAGGTTCAGGCATTGCTCGGCGCGGCGCAGGACTCGGAGATCGTCTTCACCTCCTGCGGCACCGAGTCGGACTCCACCGCCATCCTCTCGGCCATCAAAGCCCAGCCGGAGCGCAAAGAGATCATCACCACGGTCGTGGAGCATCCGGCGATCCTCGCGCTCTGTCAGCACCTGGAGACGGAGGGCTACACGGTCCACTACCTCCCGGTCGACGGCAAAGGCCGGCTCGATATCCAGCAATACATGGACCTGCTCTCGGACCGTGTCGCGATCGTCTCGGTGATGTGGGCAAACAACGAGTCCGGTACCCTCTTCCCGGTCCAGGAGATGGCGGAGCTGGCGAAATCGGCCGGTGTGCTCTTCCATACCGATGCGGTTCAGGCCGTCGGCAAGCTCCCTATCGATCTCAAAGACACCGCGATCGACATGCTCTCGGTCTCCGGACACAAGCTGCACGCTCCCAAGGGCATCGGTGTGCTCTATCTGAGGCGCAACACGCGCTTTCGCCCCCTTTTGCGCGGCGGACATCAGGAACGCGGCCGGCGTGCCGGTACCGAGAACAGCGCCTCCATCGTCGGGCTCGGCAAGGCGTGCGAGATGGCGATGGAGCACATGGACGACGAGAAGACCAGGGTGCGGGCCATGCGCGATCGGCTCGAGCAAGGCATCCTCGCGGCCGTCCCCAACTGCTTCGTGACGGGCGACCCGACCAACCGCTTGCCCAACACCAGCAACATCGCCTTCGAGTACATCGAGGGCGAGGCCATTCTGCTGCTGCTCAACAAGCTCGGCATCGCGGCTTCGAGCGGCTCCGCCTGCACCTCCGGCTCGCTCGAACCCTCCCACGTGATGCGTGCGATGGGCATCCCCTTCACCGCCGCTCATGGCACCACGCGCTTCTCGCTCTCGCGCTACAACCGCATGGAAGAGATCGACCGCGTCATCGAGGCCGTGCCGCCGATCGTCGCCAAGCTGCGCAAGCTCTCGCCCTATTGGTCGGAGAGCGGCCCCATCTCGGATCCGGCCGCCGCCTTCGCGCCGGCCTATGCCTGACCGACTTCGGGACGCCGACGGCGCCGTCGCCTAGGCCCGGGATACCCAACGCGGACAGCTCGATCTGTCCGCTCTGTCGGAAGGCGTCGTGGGACGGCAGCTGCTCCATACGCATGCGACGCCCGAGGAGCTCGCCGCCCGACTCTCCGAACGGGGAAATCCTCCTCGGCGGACATTCGGAGGTTTCCCAGCCCACCGCTGCGGTGGTATAGAGTCCGGGATACCGAGCCCGAGGAAACCTCCCGCCATGCCGTCGAACCGAATCCCGCGCGGAACAGCGCGCTCCATGACCCTGTTTTGTTGTCTCTTGCTTGCCCTTGTCTTTCCCGCCTTGGCGGACCGCGGCCCGGACCTTCCGGACTACCCGGCGGACACGGTCGCTCCCGGTCTCTATGTGATCCACGGACCGGTGGACTATCCGACCCCGGAGAACCAGGGCTTCATGAACAACCCGGCCTTCCTGGTCACGAAGACCGGCGTGATCGTCGTGGATCCCGGGTCGAGCGTTCAAACCGGCGAGATGGTCCTGCGTCAGATCCGCAAGGTGACCGACAAGCCCCTGCTGGCGGTGCTGAACACGCACGTCCACGGGGACCATTGGCTGGGCAATCAGGCGATGCTGACCGTCGCCCCGCAGGTGCCGATCTACGGGCATCCCGAGATGCTGAAACTGATCGCCGAAGGGGCCGGCGAGGAGTGGGTGCAACGCATGTCGAGCGCGACCGAAGGCGCCACCGAAGGGACGGTCGCCAAGGGTCCGACGCATCCGCTCGAGGGTGGCGAGACCCTGTCGATCGGCGGGCTCACCTTCAAGACCCACTATTACCCGCATGTGCACAGCACCTCGGATTTGATGTTCGAGATCCCGGAGCTCAAGGTGCTGTTCCTGGGCGACAACGCCTGCAACGGACGCATCGTGCGTATGGACGACGGCTCCTTCGTCGGCAGCATCAATGCGTTGGACGGGGTCAAAGCTTCGGTGACGGCGAGCGTGCTGATTCCGGGGCACGGCCGAACCGGCGGTTGGGAGATCGTCGATGCCTACCGCGCCTATCTGGCCGGCGTTTACGACGGCGTCGCGGCCTTATACGAGAGCGGCGGCAGCGACTTCGAGATGCATCCGATCATCGCGGAGCAGCTTGCTCGGTTCAAGGAATGGCCTGGCTTCGAGGAGGAACTGGGCAAACATGTCTCGCTCGCCTATCTCGAGATCGAGGCCGAGGCATTTTGAGCGCGGCCAACGGAGCATTCGGAGCCGTCGGGAGCAGCGTCCCACCGAGGCGTCACCGGGAAACCCGCACATGATCTTCACCCTCTCGGGCCTATTCCTTGTTGTCGAGCTCCTCGGGATCGCAAGCGCGATCCATGCGCTCTTCACCGTGCGCACGCCCCAGGGCACGGTCGCCTGGGTGGTGGGCTTAATCGCCTTCCCATGGCTCGGCCTTCCGCTCTATTGGTTCTTCGGCAGTCGGCGGTTCGACGCCCATTCGCGCGCAATGCAGGACAAGCTTCGGACCCACGCGGACCTGATCCATCAGGTGCGCACCGAGATGCTCGCCTTTCAAATGCCTCCGGAACGGATCGACCCGGCACCGGCCTCGGCCTTGGCTTCGATTGCGAGGCAGGAATTTCTGCGCGGAAACCGGCTCGAGCTGCTTATCGACGGCGAGGCCACCTTCGATGCCATTCTGGCCGAGATCGCACGGGCGAAGCATTCGGTCTATGTGCAGTTCTACATCATGCGCAACGATGGGCTCGGGCGACGTCTGCTCGAAGCGCTCGCGGCGAAGGCGGCGCAGGGCGTGGACTGCTGCTTCCTGATCGACAGCTTCGGCGGCGCGGCCATGACCCCGCGGGTGATGCGCCGTTGGCGCGCCCGCGGGGTGCGCATCGCGGCCTTCAGCGCCTTGAGCGGCTGGCGCGACCGCTGGCGGCTCAACTTCCGAAATCATCGCAAGAACGTGATCGTGGACGGCCGGGTCGGCTTCATCGGCGGGCATAATGTCGGCGACGAGTATCTCGGGAAGAATCCGAAATACGGCCGTTGGCGCGACACCCATGTTCGGGTCGAGGGCCCAACCGCGCTGCAGCTTCAGATGGTCTTTGCGGCCGATTGGTATTTCGCCGTCGGCGAGATCCTGGACGCCAATTGGCAACCGCACGATCCGGCTCCGGATGCCGCCGGGCAAGGCGCACTCGTGCTCGCGTCCGGTCCATCCGACCAGCATGAGCGCTGCACCCTCTTCTTCCTGCATGTGATCTCGATGGCCCGACGCAGGCTCTGGATCGCCAGCCCCTATTTCGTCCCGGACGAAGGCATCCTCCAGGCGTTGCAGCTCGCCGCGATCCGGGGTGTGGACGTGCGCATCCTCCTGCCCATGAAGCCGGATCAATACCTGGTCTGGCTCGCCTCCTTCGCCCTGCTCAAGGAGCTGGATCATCCCCGGATCCATGTCCACCGCTTCACCGCCGGATTCCTGCACCATAAGGCGCTGGTCGTCGACGAGGGTTTCGCCGCGGTCGGGACGAAGAACTTCGACAACCGCTCCTTCAGGCTGAACTTCGAGATTACCCTCGCCGTCACCGACGCGGGTTTCGCAGCTGAAGTCGCGGCTATGTTCGAGCGCGATTTCGCACAGTCGCAGGAGGTCGGACCGCGGGCCTATGACGCTCTGTCCTTTGCCCAAAAGGTCGGCGCCAAGGCCGCGAGGCTGCTCGCCCCGATCCTGTAGGTCGTGCCGAGCGACAGCGAGGCACGACACGCGCCGCCGCTTCGTTGTGCCTCGCTGTCGCTCGGAACAACCGACGAGAAGCTCAGAAGGCGCCGAACAAAGTTCAGCCGATGCTCGCCGCAACCGAGAGCGCGGGCCACCGGGCACCACCCGCCAGGCCGTCGACGCGGGCTTCGACGCCGGAAAAATTTTCCGACACAAACCGAACGGCGCCTGATCCGTGCCGAGGGGGACGCGTGAACCATGATTTGGTCCTGGTGCTGACCCTGCTGGTCGGCGCAATCCTGATGTTCAGCCTCGGTCGCCCTCGTGCCGATGCCGTGGGTCTGCTGATGATGGTCGCGCTGCCCTTCACCGGGGTCATCACGGTTCGCGAGGCGATCGCCGGGTTCGCCAACCCGAACATCGTCCTGATCGCGGCCATGTTCGTCATCGGCGAGGGCTTGGCCCGCACCGGCATCGCACAGGGACTAGGCGACTGGCTGGTCGCCCGCGGCGGCAAGAACGAGACGCGTTTGGTCGCCATGCTGATGTTGATCGTCGGCGCGTTGGGCTCGGTGATGTACTCCACCGGCGTGGTCGCCATCTTCATCCCGGTCGCGCTGCGCATTGCGCAGAGCACCGGCATGTCGCCGGCTCAGGTCCTGATGCCGGTCTCCTTCGCCGCGCTCATCAGCGGCATGCTGACGTTGGTCGCCGCGGCGCCGAACCTGATCGTCAATTACGAGCTGGTGCGCACCGGCACAGAGGGCATGTCCTTCTTCACGCTGACCCCGGTCGGCCTGCCGATCCTGCTGCTCGGCGTCGCCTACATGATGTTCGCGCGCCGCTGGCTGGGGACCGGCGGCGCGGACGGACAGCGCACGGGCGGGCGGCCGAGCCTAAGCGATTGGGTCGAGACCTATCGTTTGGCCGAGCGGGAGCTGCGCGTGCGGGTGCGCGAGGGCTCCTCGCTCGTCGGCCAACCGCTCGGCACGCTCAAGCTGCCGGGCCATGCCGAGCTGGCGGTCCTTGCCATCGAGCGCAGCCGGCCGTTTCGCACCTGTCTCATCGCGCCGGATGTGACCACCGAGATCGCCGCCGGCGACATCCTGCTGATCGACAGCCCGACCCCGATCGCCGCGCCGGATGCCCGCTGCACGGACTTGGGGCTGGAGCGCCTGCCGCTGTCCGGGGCCTATTTCACCGACCAGGCACAGGGTGTGGGCATGGCCGAGGTCATGCTGCCGGCGGATTCGCGCCTGGTCGGCAAGACACTGGCCGAGCTGCAATTGCGCTCGCAATACGATCTGACCGCAATCGGATTGCGTCGAGGCACCGCGGCACATTCACCCGAAGGACTGCGCGAGGAGCGCCTGCAACCCGGCGACACCCTCCTCCTGGTCGGTGCCTGGAAGGCGATCCGCCGGCTACGCGGCGGCGGACGCGATCTGGTGGCGCTGAATCTACCGAAGGAATTCGACGAGGTGCTGCCGGCCGCCAAACAGGCGCCCTTTGCGTTGCTGGCGCTCGCCATCACCGTAGCCCTCATGGTCCTGGATCTGGTGCCTGCAGTTCAGGCGGCGCTGATCGGCTGCCTGCTGATGGGGCTCTTCCGCTGCATCGATCTCGACAGCGCCTATCGCGCCATCAGCCTGCGCACCCTGGTGTTGATCGCCGGCATGCTGCCCTTCGGCATCGCCCTGGAGCGCACCGGCGGGATCGACCTCGCGGCCACCGCGCTGGTCGGAGTGCTCGGCGACGCCGGACCCTATCTCATCCTGGCGACGCTCTATCTCATCACCGTGCTGATCGGACTCTTCGTGGTCGCCGCGGCCAACGCGGTGCTGGTGATTCCGGTCGCGCTCGCACTGGCCGCCGAGCTCGGTGCCTCGCCCTATCCCTTCGCGATCATCGTCGCCCTGGCCGCTTCATCGGCCTTCATGACCCCGATCGCCCCACCCAACGCGATGGTCGCAACCGCCGGTAACTACCGCTTCGGCGACTACGTGCGCGTCGGCCTTCCGTTCGTCGTCGTCGTGATGACGGTGTCGGTGGCACTGGTGCCTTGGCTGTTTCCGTTTTACTGAGGCCGCGCCGGACCCGGTCCGTGCCTCAGTCGGAGCTGGGAAATAGCCTATCGTCCAAAACCAGGTCGTCGAGCGGCGGTCGCCGATGGCCCTCGAACACCGTAAGCACAACAACCGTGTCGCCTTGCAAACGATAGACGATTCTGTAATTCCCCTCGACCAGTTCCCTGAATTCACTGCCGAGAAGCTCGGGCAGGATGCGCCCCAAGCCGGGGTGATCCGCGAGCGATTGTGACCGATCAATCAACCGGTCGATAAATCGCTCAGCAGTCGCTGGATCATCCCTTGCAATGTACTGCTCGATCTCTGCGAGCCGCTCAAATGCCTGATCGGTCCAGAGCACCTTCATGCAACGGAGCGCTCTGCACGTCGTTCCGCGAGACGCTCGCGAAGGGTCGCGGTATCCATGACCCGCCCGGCATCGGCGTCTCCGGCTCCGGCCAGCAGAGATTCGAAGAACCGCTCCCGATCACACATGCGATCGTATTCGGCCGGCGACAGGACGACGCCCGCGGCCCGGCCGTTCTGCGTAATGACGAGTGGACCAGCTCCGTCGACAAGTCGCTTCAGATGACGCGAGATCTGAGTCTTGAACTCGCCGACAGGCACGATGCTTTCGGAAACCGAGATGGGTTGCATGGTCTTCATTCCGTCTTGAATTAAGACCTGAATTTAGGGCGCCACATCCTTTTTGTCAAAGGGATCCTTCTAAACCGCGCCCAGAGCGACATGCGTCATTTTCGTGTTGTATTCGGTCTTGGGGATTTCACCAACCTCGGTGGAGACGCGGTTTGGAATTTCATATTTTTTAATACTTTAAACCGCGCCAGCTCCAACGATCATCGAGTCTGCCGGGGCCGATCCCATCCAAAAACATCACATACCGCGCCGGGCGCGGTTTAGACCACACCCTCGATCGCCGCGGCCTCCTTACGCCGGTGGGCCACCAACGCCGCGACGGCGCAGGAGGCGAGGCGGCTCTGGACCGAGTCGGCGCGGCTGGTGAGCGTGATGGGCACGCGTGCGCCCAGGACGATGCCGGCGGAGTCGGCGTTCATGAGAAAGGCGAGGCTCTTGGCGAGCAGATTGCCGGCTTCCAGATCGGGCACGACCAGGATGTCTGCGTGTCCGGCGACCGGGCCTGCGATCCCTTTGATCCGTGCCGCCTCCGGGCTGATGGCGTTGTCGAGTGCGAGCGGTCCGTCGAGGACGCCGCCGGTGATTTGACCGCGATCGGCCATCTTACAAAGTGCCGCGGCCTCTACGGTCGACTGGAGCTTGGGGTTGACCTTCTCCATCGCGGAGAGAATGGCAACCTTCGGGGTCTCGATCCCCAGGGCCCGCGCGAGATCGATCGCGTTCTGCACGATGTCGACCTTCTCCTCCAGGGTCGGGAAGATGTTGATCGCCGCGTCCGTGATGAAGAGGACATTCGGGTGACCCGGCACGTCCATGATGAAGCAATGGCTCAGACGCCGCGCGGTGCGCAGTCCGGTATCGCGTTTCACCACCGGACCGAGCAGCTCGTCCGTGCTGAGCGAGCCCTTCATCAGCATCTCGGCGCGACCCTCGCGGACCAAGGCGACTGCCTTCTCGGCGGATGCGTGACTGTGCTCCGCGTCGACGATCTCGTAGGGCGAGAGGTCGATCCCCGCGTCGGCCCCGGCGGCGAGAATCTTCTTGCGAGGTCCGACCAAGATGGGCGTGATGATGCCTGCCTTCGCGGCATCGACGGCCCCGCCCAGCGCCGCGGCGTTGCAGGGATGGACGACCGCGGTCGGCGCCGGCGGAATGGTTTCGACGGCGAAGATCAGACGCTGGAAATTGGTGTGCGTGGCGGTGTTCATGAAATCGGGCCCCTTGGACTTGAATCAGCTGGCGGTGTTTGAGCTCCGGAACCGATCCCGACGCGGGCGGTCACGGAGCCGGCCGACGGCTACGCGCCCGCGACGGTGCGGTCGCAACCGGCCGCCGGCTCAGTCGAGCGCCTTGCTCAACTGCGATGCGGCAATCAGCAAAGGCGACCAAGAGGGACCAAACGGCGGCGCGTAAGCCAGGTCCATGTCGTAGATCTGCTCCGCAGTCATGCCGGCGTGGATCGCCGCCGCGGCGGTGTCGATCTTGTGCGCGGCCGCCTCCGGGCCGACCATGCAGCAGCCGAGCAGCTTGCGCGTCTTGCGCTCCCCGATCAGCCAGACCGAAAGCTTGCCGCCGCCGGGATAGTAACCGGCACGCGTCGAGCCGACGATCTCGGCGGTCGCGGTGTCGAGTCCGGCCGCGTCGGCCTCCTCGCTCGACAGTCCGGTGCGTGCGACCTCGAGCCCGAAGAACTTGAACACGGCCGTGCCGAGCACCGGAGGTGCCGGACGCTTTAGGCCGAAGACGTTGTCGCCCGCGAGCTTACCTGCGCGATTCGCACGCAGCGCAAGCGGAAACCAAACCGACTCCCGGGTGATGGCATGAATCGCGTCGGCGCAGTCGCCGGCCGCGTAGATGTGCTCGTCGGAGGTTCGCAGGTACGCATCCACGGCGATCGCTCCGGCGGCCCCGAGCGCCAACCCGGCCGCAGCGGCCAGCTCGGCTTCGGGCCGAACGCCCGTCGCGACCAGCACCAGATCGGCCTCGAGCCTCGCGCCGGAGGTCTCCACCGCGATGCCCGAGCCGACTCGCTCGATCGCCTCGACCCGCGTGCCCGGCAGCATCTCGACCCCGCGCGCATTCGCCTCCTCGAGCACGCGCACACGCAGCGTCTCGGGCAGCCAGGGCAGGATCTCGGGCAGGGCCTCCACCACGGTCACCTCGGCGCCCATCTCTCGGAAGTTCTCGGTCGCTTCAAGCCCGATATAGCCGGCGCCGATGACGACCACGCGCTTGGGCGGATCCGCCGCCATGGCCGCCTTGATGGTCCGTCCGTCGTCGATGGTCTTGAGCGGATAGGCACCCTGCCCCCAAAGGGCGTCGAGCCCCTTGATCGGCGGCGCCCAGACCCGCGCGCCCGTGCAGATGATCAGCTTGTCGTAGCCGAGCACGAAATCGCCCTCGGCATTGCGACCGCCGACCTCGCGGCGGCTCGGGTCGATCCTCAGCACCTCGTGGCCGAGACGCACGTCGATGTTGCGCTCCTCTCGAAAACGCTGCGCCGAGATGACGAGCAAATCGTCCATGTCCGTGTCCGGGGGCAGCTTGTAGGGCAGTCCGCAGGCACCGTAGGAGACATCCTGCGTCTTCTCCAGAACCAGGATCTCGGCGTCCGGACGTGCCCGTCTAGCCTGACTCGCCCCGCTCATGCCCGCGGCAACGCCGCCGATGATCACTACTCTCATATTCGCTCCTCGTGCCGGATCGTTCCTGGACGGTTGCCGCGCCGATGGTAGCCGCAGGGTGGACGACCGACAAGGTCATGGCGACTGCCCGAATTGCCGGACGGCCGACGCCCCCATCGCGTGCGAGCGGTCGGTGATCGAGGACCGATCCGCTGCCCGGAACGAGCGGCGCCGGATCCGCGTTTCCGGTAACATCCCGGTGTCGACATGGGCTTAACGCCCCATTGGTTGCATGGGTTTTGTGGCCGATACGAAAAGGAGAACCACTCGAGCGCAGTGCCCGCAACGCCGGTCGACCTGCCGCGTCCCGAGCACCGGGTCGAGAAGCTCCGATCGAGCGGCTCGCCAAAGCGACCGCCCTTTGCCATCCTTGCGGTTTCGTACACAGAACCGGCGTCGAAACCGGCGCCCGCCATCACCACCGGAGAGACTATTCATGCTCTATCTCGATCTTCCGACCGCCGACGAGCTTGCGGATCTTGCCAACCAGCGCCACGACATCGCGGTGTCCATCATCCTGCCCACCACGCCGATCAGCACCGAAACGGACGCCGATCGCATCCTGCTCAAGAACCTGACCAAGGAAGCACTCGCTCAGCTGGAGGCTGCAGGGGCCGACAAGCGGCGCGTCAAGGACCTGATCGAAGAATTGGACGATCTCGTCGAGGACGACGAATTCTGGCGTTTCCAAGCCCATGGCTTGGTGGTCTTCGCCACACCCGACAATCTGCGCACCTTCCGGATCCCGAACGCGGTGGAACCCTTGGTGAAGGTCTCCGACCGTTTTCACTTGAAACCCCTGCTGCGCTCGGTCAATTTCTGCAACAGCGGCTACGTCCTGGCCTTGGCCGACGGAGGCGTGCGCTTGATCGAGGTCTCGGCCGACCTGCCCGCAAGCGAGGTGAAGATCGCAGGGATGCCGACGGACGCCGCCTCGTCGGTCGGCGTGGCGAGCATCGCCGACCGCTCCTACAGCGGGCGCATCGGCGGATCGGAGGGCAAGAAGGTCCGGCTGCGGCAATACGCGCGTAAGGTCGACGGTGCCCTGCGCGGACTCCTGGCCGGCAGCTCGACCCCCTTGATCCTGGCCTCCGTCGAGAGCCTCGGCGCCATCTATCGCTCGGTCAACACCTATCCCCACCTGGTCGCCGAAGGGATCGAAGGCAATCCGGAGCGGATGTCGGAGGCTGAGCTAGCCGCCGCCGCGCGTCCCCTGCTCGACGGGCTCTATCGGTCGCAAATCGCCGACTGGAACGCGCTCTACCAACAACGCGAAAACGAGGATCGAGCCACCACCGACATCGCCCGCACCGCACGCGCGGCAACCTTCGGCGCCGTGCAGAGCCTGTTGGTCGATATGGATCAGGTCGTGAACGGCACGGTTGACGACGCGGACGGCACCGTCGCCTTCGCGGATGCCGCGAGCGCAGACACCTACGGGGTCATCGACGAGATCGCCCGCCGGGTGCTCTTGTCAGGGGGCGAGGTGCTGAGCGTGCGCACGCAGGATATCCCCGACGGCAAGGCGCTGGCGGCGATCCTGCGATACGCGGTCTGAGGGCGACAGCGGCCGGGTTTTAGCCTCCTGCCTCCTGCCTCCTGCCTCCTGCCTCCTGCCTCCTGCCTCCTGCCTCCTGCACAGCCTAATCGAATCTGATGGCTGGGGGCTGGGGGCTGGGCTGGCTGGGCCGGCGGCTCAGCTCACCACCGTGACCGGGCGATGCGCCGTGCGGATCACCGCATCCGAGACGCTGCCGATGATCAATTTCTGAACCTTGCCGAGCCCGCGGCGCCCCATCACGATCAAGGCATCGGTTGCCTCCGCCGCCGCGACGATCTCCTCGCGCGGCTCGCCCCAGACACTCTTCTCGTCGATCGTCAGGTCATCCGCGTTGCCGATCGCCTCCCGTGCCTTGGCAAAGGCGATGTCGGCCGCCTCGTGACTGATCGACTCGATCTGCTCTCGCGGGAGGTGTGCCATACCCATCAGCTCGTTGCTGGTCGGCGAAAAGACATGCAGCAGTCGTAGGGGGGAAGCGGTCGCGCGCGCCAAGTCGGCCGCGAAGACGGCTGCGCGAGCCGCGCCTTCGGATCCGTCCACCGGGACGATGATCATGGTGTAGTGTGAAACCATGCAGATTGATCTCCGTTGAGCATCCCAATCAAGGGCTCCCGGCGCGTCGCGCCTGGACAAACCCTCATCAAGTCGTCGTAGGCTAGCCGCGCCGACCGGCGTATGCTTCCGCGGCGACTCCGCGCCTGCGATCGCCGCCGCGGAAGCCGTCTACGGATCCGACATTGCCGACCAAGCCAAGTGCCATTATAGGAGATCACGCATGGCGAACGACCAAAATACGCCCGTCGCGCAACACCCCGTTTTCGGCGATCTGAGCCGCAATTGGGGCTGGCTTCTCGCGTTCGGTATCCTCTCCATCATCCTCGGTACCGTGGGGATGGGGATGACCTTCGGACTGACCCTTGTCAGCGTTGTTTTCTTCGGGGCACTGCTGATCGTCGGCGGAACCTTTCAGCTCGTCGACGCCTTCAAGTGCCAAGGTTGGAAGGGTGCGCTCTGGCACATCTTGATCGCGCTCCTCTACATCGCAGGCGGGCTGCTGATCGTCGTCGATCCCGTCCTCGCCTCCGAAACCCTCACCCTGGCGCTCGCTGCCGTGCTCATCGCCGTGGGCGTGTCGCGCGTCATGATGGCTCTGCAACATCGGGGACAGCCCGGTTGGGGCTGGCTCGTGCTGTCGGGCGTCATCTCGATCGCGCTCGGCGCCATGATCGTCGCCAAGTGGCCGATGTCGGGCATGTGGGTCATCGGACTCTTCGTCGCCATCGAGCTGATCTTCAATGGCTGGGCTTATCTGTTCGTTGCGCTTGCCGCGCGTCGCGCAGGCCTGCTCGCGCGCTAGCCCCTAGGTTGGGCCTGGCTATCGCTCGGCCCAACCTACCAAAACGCAACTGGGTGCAGAACAAGGGGCCGCATCGATCCAAGTCGGATTTCTTCAGCGGTATCACGCGCCGCGTCTTAGAAGCGGGGCACGCGCCAGGCCGCCCAGTCGATTGCATCGAGCGCCTCGGCGAACGTCCGCAACCCACGCGCAACCCCGATATAATGGCCCGCAATCCCGAGGATATAGACCGCGCCAAGCGGCGGATCGCCGCCCCGGCGCATGGCATCGACGCGTGCGACCTCGGACAAGGCAAAATCACGATTGGCATCGAGCGCGGCGAGACTGGCCGGGGTACGCGGTTGATCGAGCTTGCGCAGGAGCTCGCGCAGGGTGATCTGAAACGCCTCCCGCCAGTGCCGGCCGAAGTCCGTTCGCGGGCAGTTGTGTTCTCGGTCGGCACCGCACTCCTCGCTCCAGCGGGCACGCGCCCGTTGGAGCGCGCCCAAGCGGATCAGCAGCGTCTCCGCGGCATCCAACAGCGTATCGATCCGCTCCCGGTCGTTGGCGGGCGTCTGCGCAGCGTAGGCTATGGGGACGATCTCGGCCAATGACTGAAGGTCGGCGCGCAAACGCTGCTCGTAGCGCGCGAGCGTGGCGGCGAAATCGGGGCGATTGCGATCGGCCAGCTCGCCGAGGGCGCGGTCGAGCGTCGCGAGCAGGTCCTTCAACGTCAGGCGCAAACGCTCTTGAGGTGACCTGCCGCCGAAGATGCCGAGCAGGGTGATGCCGACGATGAATCCGGTCAAGATACTGAGCGACAGTCCAAGATAGCCGGCGGCACTATAGGTTTGAGTCGGCTCGAGCTGGACCATCAGAATCGCCATCAGGCCCGCGCCCAGGAAGAAGACGTTGCGCGGCGCCGGCAAGGCATGGAAGAAATAGAAGATCGGGTAGTAGAAGACGAAGAGCACGACCGAGAGCGGGAGAAAGCCGTCCAGCTGCGGCATCACGGCGAAATAGACGGGCGCCGTCAGCAGCGCCCCTGCCGCCCCGCCGACCGCAAGCCTGCGTGCACGCCGATGAACGGGGACATTCCCCAAGGTCTCGACACCCACGACCACGATGACCATGGTCACCCCGATGACGCCGAACGGCGGCCATTGCAGCTCGATCCACAGCAACGCCATCAACCAG
>NZ_LN848257.1:1806154-1856042 GCF_001499735.1 Thiocapsa sp. KS1
TGATCACCAGCACCACCAGGATGCCGACCACCGCCTCGGTACTGCGCGAGACCGCCTTGGCGAAGGCCATGGACGGCTCCATGGACGCATCGCCGGCGACGATGGTGACCGTGAGCGCGAGCATAAACCAGGCGTAGCCGTACCGGCTGTTGCGGATCATGTAGACCGACACCGCCACCACCAGCGAGAGCGCGCCGATCAAGGCCCAGCGGTCCTGGATCAGGAACGCCAGCAGGACGAGCACGAGCAAGGCGCCCACCAAGGTTCCGAGCACGCGCATGAGCCCCTTGTGCAGCGATGCGCCGAGGTAAGGCGTTTGCAGGAACAAGACGGCGACCGGCGCCAGGAAGGGATCCGGCAATTGCTGCCAGAGCACGATGCCCCAGGCGGCGATGACCCCGAGCGTCGTCTTCAGCGCATTGAGCGCGGCGGCGGGGCTCCAGGTGCGCGCGATCGTCGGCATGAGGGTGGCCCGAGGACGTCCGCGCGTCGCTCGCCCCGTCAATCGGAGTTCGGGCCGGCGTCGCGCGCAGCGCCGGTGGCCACCGCGAGCGATGCCGACGCCGTCGGATTCACGGCGACATTTGCGCTGTAGCCGACGCGCAGCACAACTCCCGCCGGTGGCTCGTCGAGACGAATTCGGACCGGAATCCGCTGGGCAAGGCGGATCCACTCGAACATGGGCTCGACCTGAGCCAGATCGCCCGGACCGGCCGACGGGTTACGACGCTCGATCCCGTAAGCGATGCTCTCGACACGACCGGACAGCGGCTCGCTCGGATAGCCCATCAGGGTCACCGCGGCAGGGTCGCCGATACGGATATCGGGGAGATCGGTCTCTTTGAAGTAGGCTTCGACGCGGAAGGAGTCCGCAGCCACCAAGGCGATCTGCGGCACGCCCGCCGTCGCATAGGTACCTTCCTTGAGCTGGAGGTTCGTGACATAGCCGTCCACAGGCGCCGTCACACGCGTGTCGTCGACGCGAATCCGTGCAGTCGCCAGGGTGATCTCGGCCGCGACGACCGCGGCGGCTTTTGCCGTCGCCAACGCCTGCTTGGCCTCCTCGTCCAGGTTGCCGAGATCGCCGCCCGACGACCGCTCCGTGCCTTCTCGGGCATCCGCCGCCTCGGCGCGACGCAACGCAAGGTCGGCCTCCGCCTGCTCCAGCGCCTGTCGATACAGGGTCGGATCCAGCTCGAACAGGAGGTCGCCCTTGGTCACCTGCTGACTGTCGGCGACGTGCACCGCGGTCACCTGGCCACCGACCCGCGGCGCCACATGCACCACGTCGGCCAAGACCTGCGCGTCGCGGGTCCAGGGATGCGACTTGGCCTGCTGCCAGGCCCAGTAGACGGCGCCGGCGGCGATCGCGACCATCAGCAGCGTCACCAGCACGCGCACGCTGTCCAGGATCCATTGCTTCGCGTCGGGGTTGCTCATGGGGTGCTCATCTGACCTTGAGGTGATGCGGGGCTCGGTGCAGGTCGGTGGATCAGCCGAAAAACGACGGCACCAGGGTCGTGCCCACCAGGACGGTGCAGGCGATGACCAGGGCGGTGAAGAACAGCGGCGGATGCCAGACGAATCGACTCAACCCGGTGCGATTGGCGAGTGCGACCAGGACGATCGCCAATATCAAACCGAGCAGTGCGGCCAGCAGCCACGGCGGATAATAGACGCCGTTCAGACTCAGCTCGACCGGACCGCTCGGCACCTCAGCGCATCCAACCCTGCGGCGGATAGCCGGCCGGCGGTATGGCAGAGCGTTCGTAAAGGTTCGGTGGATAGGCTTGGTATGGGCCGGGGGCACCATACCAGGAGGGTGCGACCGGGGCCTGCCGTGACGCCGCGGGGGGCGGCTGATAGCTCGGATAGACCGGAGCATAACCCTGTGCCGGCATGGGCATGTAACCCGGCGGAACCGGGTATGTCGGCGCCTGGCGCGGCGGCCCGGCGGTCGCAGCGGGGCCGCTGATCGGAAGATCCGCGGACGGCACGGATGGCATGGCAGCGACCGGAGCCGCCCCACCTGCATCGGCCGATACGGGCTGGACTGCGAGCGGATCCGCGGAGATAGGGGCCTGCGCTTCGGCCTGATCGGGCGAGAGCCCGGGCGATGCATCCGACCTCGCCGCCACACCGGTCGAACCCGCATCGGTCGACGCCGCATCGGATATGGCCGCCTCGGCGACGGCACTCTCGGCGGATGGCTCGGCCGGTGGGGATGCATCAGCCGGTGCTTCGGTCGCTGCCGCAGCGGTTTCGACGGCGGGCGCGGCGAGGGTCACCCGTCCGATCGGCGCGATCCGGTCCACGATCGCCGGATCAAGGGCAACCGCCTGATCCGGCGAGCGCGCAAAATAGAAGTCCACGAGATACAGATAGAGCGACCCCGTCAGCGTCGCCACCAGAACCGAGACGACGAAGAGCCGCTCGTAATTCACCCGCTTCAGTCTTTCGAGCAGTCCTTCAAGCCGCTCAATGATCGCTTGCATCTACAACGTCCTCGATCGCGATTCTTCATGCCCCGGCACCCTTAGGTGCACGGGGACCGACCAGGCGCGGAGGATAACCGAAACCTCGGCTCGGTTGGCGATCCATCCTGCCCTTTGCGCCATGTGAGGGTATGATTATCGGCTTCTCAGCCGTTGAGCCTTGGTCATTCGCCCCATGAGCCATGTCCGCCGATCCGGAGCCGCCATCTTCTTCGATGTCCTCACCGACCTCGGGGTCGAGTATCTGTTCGGCCATACGGGCGGTGCGGTCATCCCATTGCATGTTGAGCTCAACCGGCGGATGCGCCGCCGCGACCCGGCACCCAAGTTCATCCTCTGTCGTCAGGAAGGCGGTGCCGGTCATGCCGCGGAAGGCTATGCCCGAACGAGCGGACGGGTCGGCGTGGCGATCGCCACCTCCGGACCGGGCGCGACCAATCTGGCCACGCCGATCGCGGACGCCTACAAGGACTCGATCCCGACGCTCTTCATCACCGGCCAGGTGCCGAGCGCGGCGATCGGCACCGATGCCTTTCAGGAGGTCGATACCGTCGGTTTTACCCGGCCGATCTCCAAGCACAATTATCTGGTCAAGGACGTGCGCGACCTGGAATGGGTGCTGCGCGAGGCGTTCGCACTGGCGACGCGCGGACGTCCCGGGCCGGTCGTGGTCGACATCTGCAAGGATGTTCAGCTGGCCGAAACGAGCGGGCAGAACCCGCCGCGGATCCGTCATCGCGAGCCGATCGCCTTCGATCCGGTGCGAGCCGACGCCATCCTCGCCGCACTGGCCGCCGCCGAGCGCCCGGTCGTGAAGGCCGGCGGCGGGATCATCCATGCCGACTCGGCACCAGCACTGCGGGCCTTCGCCGAGCGCTTTGCCGTGCCGGTCACGACGACCTTCAACGCGCTCGGCGCCCTGCCCTTCGAGCTGCCGCACAACCTCGGCATGCCGGGCATGCACGGGACCATTCCGGCCAACTATGCCCTACGCGATGCGGACCTGATCCTCTCGCTGGGCGGGCGGTTCGACGACCGGGTCGCGGTCAAGGGGTTCGCCACAGGCAAGCGCATTGCCCATGTCGACATCGACCCGTCCGAGATCGACAAGACCATCGCGACCGACCTGCACCTGGTCGCGGAGCTCGGCGCCTTCTTCGAGCATGCCCTAAACACCGGGCGGGCCGCCGACCATCGCGACTGGCTGGCCCAAATCGCGCAATGGCGCGAGCAGATGCCCAAGCCCTACGGCCAGTCGGAATACATCAAGCCGCAGGCCGTCGTGGAGATCATCTCGGAGCTGACGGCGGGCGACGCGACCCTGGTCACGGGTGTCGGCCAGCATCAGATGTGGTCGGCGCAGTATTATCGCTTCCGCCGGCCGCGCCAGTGGATCAGCTCGGGCGGGCTCGGGACCATGGGGTTCGGTCTGCCCGCGGCCATCGGGGCCTGGTTCGCCGACCCGGTCCACCCGCTCGTCCTGATCGACGGCGACGGCAGCTTTCAGATGAACATCCAGGAGCTCGGCACCCTGGTCGCCAATCGGATCCCGCTCAAGATCTTCGTCCTGAACAACAGCTTTCTCGGGATGGTCCGCCAGTGGGAAGACATGATGGACGAGGGCCATCATTACGAGACCTGTCTCGCCCGCGACGCGAGCTGCGACCCGGACTGCATGGACCTGGACCAGACCTGTCGGCGTCAGATCCCGAACCTGACCGGCCTCAAATATGTCTACCCGCGCCTCAAGACCCAGCGCATCAAGCATCCGAAGGATCTACGCGAGGGCGTTGCCCAAGCGCTGGCAGAGCCCGGCCCGGTCCTGGTCGATGTCTGGGTCGACAAGGCCGAGAACGTCATCCCCATGGTGCGCCCCGGCCATCGCCTCGACCAGATGATCGAGTCCTGAGCCGGCGTCGCCCAGCCCTTTGAATCCATTCGCATCAGTCAACAAGGAGACCGCGATGCCTACCCCACACTGGCGTTCCGTGCCGCGCACGGCCGCAACCGACACCATTTACGGACTCGCGCTGAGCCCCGACGGCCAGCGCCTGGCCACCGCAAGCTGGGACAGCCTGGTCAAGATCTGGGACGTCGCCGCCGGGCGCGTCGAGCATGAGATGCGGGGTCACGACGGACGCGTCTACACCGTGCGCTTCCACCCCGCCGGCCAATGGGTCGCATCGGGCGGTACGGATACCACCGTACGTCTTTGGGACGTCGCCACCGGCGCCGCCCTCTGGAGCCAGAGCGGACACAGCAGCCTGGTCTACAGCGTCGACTTCCAGCCCGGCGGCGAGCTGCTGGCGTCCGGGAGCGAGGACGGCACCATCTGCATCTGGACATCCGCCGACGGCACACTGGTGCGCACCATCGAGGGACATCCGCAGTACGTGCAGGGCGTGGTCTTCTCCATCGACGGCACGCGTCTGGTCTCGGGCAGCCGCGACTGCACCATGGCGGTCTGGGATGTCGACTCCGGGGAAGAGCTGCTGCGACTCGACGTCATCAACAACGGCATCAACAGCACCCAGTTCAGCCCGGACGGAACCCGGCTCCTGCTGAGCAACGTCGACGGCTCGATCGGCCTGTGGGACCTCGAGAAGGGCGGACTCATCATGGAGATGGAGGAGCACACCTATCCGGCGTGGAGTGCCGTCTTCAGCCCCGACGGCAAGACCATCGCCTCGGGCAGCGCCGACAAAACCATCGTCCTGTGGGACGCCTTCACAGGTGCCGAGATGTCGCGCCTGACCGGCCACGAAAAGGACGTCTACTGCGTCGCCTTCAGCCCCGACGGCAAGTGGCTCTACTCCGGCAGCGTCGACAAGCACATCCGGGCCTGGAGCTTGGACAGCAGCGATCCGCGCTGGGAAACGCTCAGCACCGCCTGGCAGACGGCAGAGGCCGAGGATGCGAAAGCTGCCGCCGAGGCAGCGATCGCGCTGGCCGAGCAAACACCGGCGAAGGCACCCGCATCGGGGCTCTTAGGACGGCTGTTCGGCGGCAAGCGCTGATGAGCACCGCCGGCTACGAGCATGCGTCTGCGCTTGATCCAAAGAGCTAGCGGAGCTCCTGCGTGGCCGGCATCGTTCCAACATCGGATGACGCGAGCAAGACGGCACTCTAAATCCCGGACAACAGCAATCCGGCGGAGATTCTCGCCATGACCGAAAACATCGAGCACCTCATTCTCGAGCAGTTCCGTGCTCTTCGGAACCAGATCACAGCGCTGCAGACCGAGATGCACAGCGAGTTCAACGACGTCAAGCATCGCATCAATCGAGTCGAATCCGCGATCGCCGGGATTCGCCGCGACGAGGCCGGAACCGCCGAGGATATCGCGCGCCAGCAGGCAACCATAGACCGGCTCAAGGATCGCTTGGACCGAATCGAACGCCGCTTGGAGCTGGTCGACGACATCTAAACCGCGTCCAGCGCGGGATGCGATGTTTTCGGACTCGTGACACCCGCTCCGCGGTGTCACGCATCCCCCGCGGCGCTCCGCGCCACGTGCCTCCATGGCCGAAATTTCAAACGAGTCACGGCGCGGCCAGGTTCATAATCCCGGCCAACGCGTGTTCGGCGCTGTTTAGGAGATCGGGGAGTTGGACTCGATGCCTCTAGCCGTCGGGACAGCGGAAGAGGACGACTGCAAGTCGTCGATCCCGGGATGTCGGCGCTTCGTGACAATCGCCGGCGTCGCGCCCGGGCGGTCGCATGTCTCCACGCAATCACACTTCTTGATCCGTATCCTCGTCGAGTGACTTGGGGCCGATCCGATAGCGTCGCTTCTCTTCGGCGACCTGCAGTAACCGACGGGGATCGAGTGCCCCGAGATCGCAGCCGCCGTCCTCCTGCGCGGCGTCCGCCTCGGTCAATGCCGCAACCACGCGAGACACAGCGGCCACCGGATCGCGGTAAAGCTCGCATTCCCAGACTACGATGACCTTCCAGCCCGCGGCCTCGAGCGCGGCGACGGCCTCGGCGTCGCGCGCGACATTGCGTTCGAGCTTCTCCTTCCAGAAGTCCGCGTTGGTCCGCGGCAAGGTCGCGCGTTTGCAGTCGGCATGACGATGCCAGAAGCAGCCGTGAACGAAGACGACGGCGCGATATTTGGGCAGGATCAGGTCCGGACGGCCCGGCAGTCCGCCCCCGCCGAGGCGATAGCGAAAGCCGAGGCGGTGCAGCGCGGAGCGCAGGATCCATTCGGGTTTGGTGTCCTTGCCGACGACCCGGGCCATCAGGCGGGAGCGCTGGGCCGTGGTGAGCGTATCCGTCATCGGATGCGTGGGCTTCAGGGCGCAACCCGCAGGACCAAGGATCGGCCTGCATCGATGCGCAGCAGCGCGGTGATGGCATCGGGCTCGAGGGGCCGACTCTTCAAATACCCTTGGAAGAGATCGCAGCCTTGGCCGCGCAGGATATCGAGCTGTGCTTGTGTTTCGACGCCCTCGGCCAGGACCTGCAATCCGAGCGCATGACCCATGGCGATGATGGCATCGACGATGGTGCGTGCGTCGGGCTGCTGGTCGATCTCGTCGATGAACCGCTTGTCGATCTTGAGCACATCCAGATGGAATCGGCGCAGATAGGCGAAGGAGGAATAGCCGGTTCCGAAGTCATCGACCGCCATGCGGATGCCCTGCTCGCGCAGACGGTCGAGGACGCCGACGGTGTCGTCCTCGCGTTCCATCAGCGCACTTTCGGTGAGCTCGAGCTCGAGCCGCTCGGCCGGGAAACCGGTCTGTCTCAGCACGCGGGCAACGGACTCGGCGATGTCGCCTTGCCGCAATTGATGGGCCGAGAGGTTGACCGCGACGACCAAGGGATCGATGCCGGCCTGCATCCAGCGTACGCCTTGGCGGCAAGCCTCGTTGAGCACCCACTCGCCGAGCGCGCCGATCAGACCCGTCTCTTCGGCAAGCGGGATGAACGCACCCGGCGGGATCAAACCGCGCTCGGGATCGCGCCAGCGCACCAACGCCTCGACACCGACGATGCGTCCGGTGGCGATCTCGACCTGAGGTTGATAATGCGCGACCAGTTGGCCCTCGGCCAAAGCGCCCCGCAGCCGTCGCTCGGTCTCGACGCGCAGCCGCGCGCTGCGCGTAAGATCCTCGGTATAGAAATCGAAGCGACTGCGTCCGCCCGCCTTCGCCCGATAGAGGGCGGCGTCGGCTTGACGCAGCATCTCACCGGCATCCTCGTGTTGCCCCTCGTAGACGCTGATGCCGATGCTGGCGCCGATACGCACCTCGCTGCCGTCCGGCAGCCTGGTTGTTTCGCCCAAGGCCGTAATCAGCCGCTCGGCGACACGGGCTGCGTCCTGCGGATCGACGATGTCTTCGAGCAGGATCCCGAACTCGTCCCCGCCGAGCCGCGCCAGGGTATCGGCCGCGACCAGACAGCCGCCGAGGCGCCGCGCCGTCTGTCGAAGCAGATCGTCGCCTGCGGGATGGCCGAAGCTGTCGTTGACATCCTTGAAGCGGTCCAGATCCAGCAGAAGCAGCGCCACGAGCTGACCTTCGCGGGCCGCAACTTCGATCGCGTGATCCAGACGCGAGACGAGCAGAAGACGATTGGGCAGCTCGGTCAGAGGATCGTGATGGACCAGAAAATCCAACCGAGACTCGGACTCCTTGATCCGCGACAGATCCGAGAAGGCGCCGACATACTGGACGATCCGCCCCGTGTCGTCAGGCACTGCACTGATGTTGAGCAAGACCGGGTAGAGCGAGCCGTTCTTGCGCCGGTTCCAGAGCTCGCCCTGCCAATGGCCGGTGGCATCGATGTGCCGCCACATGGCGTCGAAGAAGGCGGCGTCGTGGCGATCCGATCGCAGGAGAGCCGGTGTCCGTCCGACGGCCTCGGCTTCACGATAGCCCGTCAGCTCGACGAACGCCTTGTTGACCTGGAGGATCCGCGTGTCGCTGTCCGTCACCACGACACCCTCGCGCGTGTTGTCGAACAGGGCCGCGGCCAGCCGTAGACGCTCTTCCTGACGCTTACGCTCGGTGATGTCGTCGACGGTCGCGACGAAATAGTCGATGGTCCCGTCGCGGTGCCGCACCGCGCGGACATCGATCGCAGTATCGACAATCCGCCCGTCCTTGCGCACGAAGCGCTTCTCCATCGCGTAGCCGTCCGATTTCCCGGCGATCACCCGCTCGAACTCGGCCAGATCCGCGTCGAGATCGGGCGGATAGGTCAGCTCGACCCAAGTCATCTCCGCCAACTCGTCTCGCGAGTAACCGAAGATTTCGCAGAGCCGGTCGTTGAAGCGACTCCAGCGTTTGGTCTGCGGCGAGGTGATCGCCATGCCTACGAAGGGGAGCTCGTAGAACTTCATCAACAGCCGATCCTTCTCGGCGGCCTGCGCCGCCATCTCCAGACGGTGGTTGCGCTGCTGAAGACGCCAGAGAAAGTACGCGGACGTCGCGAGCAACAGCAACGCGGCCGCAGCAACCAGACTGACCCAATAGACCAACACCCGCAGCGGCGCCATGACCTCTGCACGATCCACCTTCGCGATCAGACGCCAGTTGGTCCCCGCGATGCGACGAAACACGGCAAGCACCTCGGTCCCCCGATAGTCCCGCCCCGGGACATGCCCGGCGTCGCTGTCGTGGAGCAACGCAGCCGTGGCCGGCAGCGGATCGCCCAACGGAACCTTTCGAACAAGCGGTTCCCACTCGTGATGCCGGGCGGCGCTCAGAAAGACCGCGAAATCGCCCTCCCGCTCCACCAAGAGGGTTTCGGCACTCGGGCTCGCGGTCGGCCAAGCGCGCAAGGTCGGATACAAGAAAGCCTCGGTACCCGCACGCAGCAGGATGGTCGCGACCGCTCGTCGCCCCCCGCCCTCATCGACCGAGAGCGGGATCACCCAATCGAGAGACACGCCGCCTCCCGGGTCCCGATGGAGCCCGCTCTGCAGGACGCGATTCTCGACCTGTGCTTGCAAGGCCAAGGTGTCGAGCGGCGGCAGAAGCTCGGAATGCGCGCCGATCCGCAGCACGACTTCGCCGTCATGGGCGACGACGAGAATGCTCTCGTAGTCGTAGGTCTCCAAAAGTGCGGTAAGGCGGCTGGAAATGTCCGCGGCGAGGGTCGGATCCGGAGGCGAGTCGCCGAGCAGATTTTCGAGTCGTCGAGAGAAGTGTGCATCGGACGCGAGCAACAAAGCATCGCCGTGCCGTTCCGCCAACCATTGATCCAGTTGATCGGCCTTGAGCGTGGCGACCGCGTCGAGATTCGAATAGGCCTCACGCTCCAGCTGGGGGCCATGAATCAAGACCACACCGAGACTCAGAATCGGGACCAGGGTCAAGAGGGCAAAAAAGCCCAAGATCATCCGAAGTGGCTTGACGGGCTTGATCGGCTCCTCGACCACCGAGGGCTCCGCCTCCAGGGCGCGACCGATTGAGGTATTGAGCAACCAAAAGAGCAGGATCGCGGTTACCGTGACGAACAATAGGCCCTTTGTCAGGCTCATGCCCAGCAGGATTCCCAGCTCGCCAGTCGCAAGCGACAGCAGCACGTCCGAAACCAGGATCCAGGCGAGCCCAAAGACAAGGTAAATGAGGGCTATGCGCAGGGCTGGCGACCGCCGCAAGAGGTATTTCATTGATTTCCGCGCTTCACCCTTCGTTCCCGGGGATCCGGCGGCAAGCCGGCGCATCGCTTTCGAAGCATTGGACGAACGAATCCTATAACTTGATGGAATTCATCGGGCAAAGATTGCCCCGGTCCGCCATAGTCTCCATTTTAGTCTAGTTGGAAAATCGGGCCCGCATGGATCATCGTACCTTCGGTGATCGGCCCGGCACATGTGCCGATTAGCTTTTTCGAAGGCTGAAGACAACAATGCACGGCACTCCGATACCACTGAAATGGCCCTCGCGACCCGAGGGTTGGAGATCGAGATGATGATGAAGCGTATGGATGTGGGCGGCTTGAGTGTTGCGCAGCCTTTGTTCGATTTAGTCAAAGACCACGTCTTGCCCGGTACCGGTATCGCACCCGACGCATTCTGGCAGTCCTTCGGGAACATGGTGCAGGAGCTCGCGCCACGTCATCGCGTCCTTCTGGCGAAGCGCGACGCGTTGCAGGCCCGTATCGACGCCTGGCACCTCGAGCATCGAGGTCGGACACTGGATCAGGGCGCCTACCGCGCCTTCCTGTCGGACATTGGCTACCTCGTCCCCGAGGGACCTCGCTTCGGCGTCACCACGGCGAACGTCGACCCCGAAATCGCCGAGATCGCCGGTCCGCAGCTCGTGGTGCCGGTGAGCAACGCGCGTTACGCGCTCAACGCCGCGAACGCGCGCTGGGGCAGTCTCTACGACGCGCTCTACGGGACGGATGTGATCCCGGACGCCGACGGGATGGAGCGCGGCAAGACCTACAATCCCAAGCGCGGCGCCGAGGTCATCGCCCGCGCCGCCGCCTTCCTCGACGAGGCCGCACCGCTGAACCGCGGCTCGCACGGGGAGTCCTGCGGCTATCGGATCGAGGACGGCAAGCTGGTCGTCTGCCTGCCGGACAACAGCCAGACCATGCTGGCGGAGCCCAGCCAGTTCGTCGGCTATCTGGGCACTCCGGAGAAGCCGGATGCCGTCCTTCTGGTCAACCATGGCCTGCACATCGAGATTCGGATCGATCGCGAGCATCAGGTCGGTCGCGACAGCCCCGCCGGCGTGGCCGATCTGTTGCTGGAATCGGCCATGACCAGCATCCAGGATTGCGAGGACTCGGTCGCCGCCGTCGATACCGAAGACAAGGTCGAGGTCTATCGCAACTGGCTGGGCCTCATGAAGGGCAACCTCACCGCGCGTTTCCAGAAGGGCGGCAAGCCTGTCGATCGCGCCCTGGACGAGGACCGGAGCTATCGCACCCCGCTCGGCGGCACACTCACCCTGCCCGGCCGTTCACTCATGTTGGTGCGCAATGTCGGCCATCTCATGACCACGGATGCCGTCCTGGATGCCGACGGCAACGAGATCCCCGAAGGCATGCTCGATGCCCTGGTCACGGTGGCCTGCGCGCTGCACGACATCCATCCCGCCTTCGGGGCCCATCGCAACTCGCGCGCCGGCAGCGTCTACATCGTCAAGCCGAAGATGCACGGACCCGAGGAGGTCCAGCTCGCGGTCGACATCTTTGCGGGGGTCGAAGACGCACTCGGGCTCGCCCGCAACACCATCAAGATCGGCATCATGGACGAGGAGCGCCGCACCACGCTGAACCTCAAGAAGTGCATCCGGGTCGCGTCCGAGCGGGTCATCTTCATCAACACCGGCTTCCTGGACCGCACCGGCGACGAGATCCACACCGACATGGAGGCCGGTGCGGTGCTGCGCAAAGGCGACATGAAGACCGCGCCTTGGCTGCTGGCCTACGAGAACTGGAACGTCGATGTCGGTCTGGCCTGCGGTCTGCGCGGCCACGCCCAGATCGGCAAAGGGATGTGGACCATGCCCGACGAGATGCGCGCCATGGTCGCGACCAAGTCCGGCCACCCCAAGGCCGGCGCCAACTGCGCCTGGGTGCCCTCCCCGACCGCCGCGACCCTGCATGCGATGCACTATCACCAGGTCGATGTGGCCGCCGTGCAGGCCGAGCTGGCCGCCGGCGGACCGCGGACCAGCCTGGACACCATCCTCCAAATCCCGCTCGACCCGAGCTGCGCATGGAGTGCCGAGGAGATCCAACAGGAGCTCGACAACAACTGTCAGGGCATCCTGGGCTACGTGGTGCGCTGGGTCGATCAGGGTGTGGGCTGCTCGAAGGTGCCGGACATCGCCAACGTCGGCCTGATGGAGGATCGTGCGACCCTGCGGATCTCGAGCCAGCATGTCGCCAACTGGCTGCATCACGGGATCGTATCGCGCGAGCAGGTCATGGAGACACTCAAGCGGATGGCCGCCGTGGTCGACGCGCAGAACGCGGACGATCCCGTCTATCGCCCGATGGCACCCGGGTTCGACGGCATCGCCTTCGAGGCCGCCTCGGACTTGATCTTCAAGGGTCGCGAGGCGCCGAACGGCTATACCGAGCCGACCCTGCACGCGATGCGCAGGCGGCTTAAAGGGTATTAAACCGCGCCTCGGGGTGACATGCGCTGTCGCCCCGAGGTTAATGTCGCGCCCATCTGCGGGCTTTGCGACAGGGCTGTAGGTTGTGCCGAGCCGTGCGAGGCACAACCAACCGTCGGCGGACGTTGTGCTTCCTCTCGTCAGCACAACCTACGGGTCTGGAATTTCCCGGCAACTGCCTCAGTGACCAGAGGTCTTGACAGCACTGCGGTTCAGGAGCGGTTCAGCGTGGAGGCTCTATGATTAGGGCTATGACGGTATCCGTTTCCCCCGTCGCTTCGCTGGAGATGATCCATGAACATCAGCCGGGCGCTGTTGATCCTATCCGCTGTCGGTCTCGCGATGCTCGCCCTCGCGCCGGCGACCTCGACCGCGCGGGAGCCTCCCGTCTGGGAGGGACGCGACGGTCGGGAATGGCGCTGCGATCGCGGTCGGCCCTGTCAGCCCTACCCCCGCCGTTATCGTCCCGAGCGCGGCACCACCACCATCACGGCCCCGGAATACGGGGGCCATGCCATCCGCGGCTATGTACCGCCCCGCTCGGTTATCCTGAATTCGCCCGAGCGCGGATACGGGGGCAACCCAAACCCGAGATAGTGCGCTGCGGCGCGCGGATGCCTTCGGCTCGACAGGCCGTCTGTGCTAGATTGACACGCACCTGGAACGGATCCCGGAGCCACAAACACGATGCGCCAGACCAGACTCGCACTCGCCGTCTTGCTCCTCGTCGCCGGCGTCGCAACGACGGGGGCTGCGTGGGGCCGTAGCGACAAGTCGAGCCAAGGACAAATGACCCCTTCACAAGCGGAACAGGCGGCGCGGCGCCAAACCGGCGGCGGGCGCGTCCTCTCCGTCAAACCGTCGGACGGCGGCTAT
Source organism: Thiocapsa sp. KS1 (assembly GCF_001499735.1). GTDB lineage: Bacteria > Pseudomonadota > Gammaproteobacteria > Chromatiales > Chromatiaceae > Thiocapsa. Next base: position 1,819,623 of record NZ_LN848257.1, read on the forward strand.
CAGGTCAAGGTTCTGACACCGTCGGGCGAGGTGAAATACGTCTTCGTCTCGGGCCGCTGAAGGGTAAGCCTATGCATGTCTTGGTGATCGAGGACGAGGCGGAGCTGCGTCGCCAAATCATCGAGCGTCTCGGTCGCGAGGGCGCCCTTGCGGAGGGCACCGGCGAGGGTCGCGAGGGCTTGTACCTGGCCACCGAATACCCTTTCGATGCTGCGGTGATCGACCTCGGTCTGCCCGGTATGAGCGGGCTGGAGATCATCCGCGGCTTGCGCGCACAACACAGCCTCCTGCCGATCCTCATCCTCACCGCACGCGACCGGTGGCAAGACAAGGTGGAGGGGTTGGAAGCCGGTGCGGACGACTACCTCGTCAAACCCTTCCAGGCCGAGGAGCTGGTGGCACGCCTGCGCGCCCTGATCCGCCGTGCGAACGGAACGGCATCTCGGGAGTTGCGGATCGGCCCGTTGCGCATGGATCTGGTCGCTCAGACCGTCTGGGTCGAGGAGCGCTCGGCCGATCTGACCGCCTATGAATATCGTCTGCTCGAGCAGCTTGCGAGCGCCCGCGGCGGCGTGCTCTCGAAACAATCCTTGGCGGACCGGCTCTACCCGCACGACCAGGATCGCGACAGCAACGTCATCGAGGTCCTCTTGGGTCGACTGCGCCGCAAGCTCGACCCCGACGGCTCGCTCGCGCCGATCGAGACCTTGCGCGGTCGCGGCTACCGTCTGGCGCTCGCGAGCGAGGACCCGCCGAAGAGCGATCGCTGATGTCGCTGCGCGCCCGGGTCGTCGCCTCGGCCGCCGCGGTCCTCGCGGTCTTCATCCTCCTCACCAGCCTTGCGCTGGAACGGGCCTTTCGCGATACCGCCGAGTCCGCGCGCGAGGAGCGCCTCTTCGCCCAGATCTTTCTCCTGATGGCCGCGGCCGAGGCGGAAGACGCCGCGCTGATCTTCCCCGAAGCCCTCGCCGAAGCCCGATTCAGCTTGCCGGGCTCGGGACTCTACGCCCGTGTCTTCGACCGCACCGGCAATCCGATCTGGGAGTCCACCTCGGCCGTCGGCATCGCCGAGCCCGGCCCCATGCTGCTTGCACCCGGAGAGCGGCGGCTCGAATTCAGAACGGACAGCGAGGGGCTGGACTACCTGGTCGGCGGATTCGGCGTCTCCTGGGCGACCGGCGCAGTACCGCACAACTATGTCTTTGTCGTGGCCGAGGATATCGCGGCCTTCGACGAAGAGGTCGGACGGTTCCGCGCCAGCCTCGCCGTCTGGCTGAGCGCGATGGCGCTACTCATGCTGACCGCGCTGGTCCTGATCCTGGCGTGGGGACTGGCGCCGTTGCGCCGCGTGGCGGCGGAGGTCGCCGCCATCGAGTCCGGCGATCAGGCCAAGATCCTCGGCGCCTATCCATCCGAGATCCGCGCACTAACCGACAACCTCAACGCCCTCCTCCTCCATGAGCAGGCGCGCCAGAAGCGGCTGGACAATGCGCTCGGAGACCTCGCGCACAGCCTGAAAACGCCGCTCGCCGTCATCAAAGGCGCGATCGACGATGCATCCGCAGGGGCCGATGTCGGCGCTTTGATGGAAGAGCAGCTGGCGCGGATGGACACCATCATCGCCCACCAGCTGCAACGTGCCCGCACCGGCGGACCTCCGAGCATGACCCTTGCTCCGCCGATCCAGGTCGGACGCCTCGCGGAGCGACTCATCGCCTCGCTCGGCAAGGTCTACCGGGACAAGGGTGTGCGTGCGACCCTGACGATCCCGCCGGAGACCCAGCTCAACGGCGTCGAGGGGGATCTGCTGGAGATGCTCGGCAACCTGCTCGACAACGCCTTCAAGTGGTGCCGACAGGAGGTGCGCATCGGCGCCCGCCTGTCCAAAGGGCTGCTCGTGATCGCCATCGAGGACGACGGGCCCGGCATCCCGCCGCGGGATGCCGAACGTCTCCTCGCCCGCGGCGCCCGCGCCGACGAGGCCGTCCCCGGCCACGGCATCGGTCTCGCAGTGGCCCGCGAGATCTGCGAGGCCTACGGCGGCCGCCTCAGCGTCGAGTCATCGACGCTCGGGGGTGCGCGGATCTGTCTGAATCTCCCGGCCTAGATCGCGTCCGGAGGGATATGCATCGTTTTGGATTGGATCGGCCTCCGCCAGATCCTTAGAACGCCGGAGCTGACGCGATTTAGGATTATAAAAAATAAGCACTTTTAAGCGCGTCCCCGCCGAAGCTCGGGTCTGGACTCACCCGGAGCTCGGCATCTCGCTCTGGACGCCGTTTAACAGGTGCGAGCCTGATCGTGCGACCGAGGCCGCAGAGCGACCGACCATGCGCTGCGACGCTCCGACCTTTCAAGGCTCCCCGGCCGGATCCTCCGCGTCGGCGGCCGCCTGCTCGGCATCGATCCGGCGGACGTTGACCCGGACGGTCATCCCCAGATAGTCGCTGGCCGCGCCGGTCCAGCCGCCCGAGATCGGCGCGGCCTGCTCGGGGGTACGGGTGTAGGCGACGCGGATGAGGTCGGTGCCGCCGAACAGGGTGTTGGTGGGATCGAAAGGCACCCAGCCGGCGCCCGGGAGGTAGACATGCAGCCAGGCGTGGGTGGCGCCGGCTCCGCGGGTGTCGACCTCTGCGTCGAAGCTCTCGGACTGACGCACGCCCTGCTGCAAGCCGCTGCCGACCTCGACCGGAGGCGGACCGTCGAGCGAGGGGTCGTAGAGGTAGCCCGAGACGAAGCGCGCGGCCAGACCCAGGCCGCGGGCAGCCTCGATCATCAAAAGGGCGAAGTCGCGGCAGGTCCCGCTGCGCAGCGACAGGGTCTCGGCCGGGCGCTGGGTTCCCATCGCCTCACGGGAGGCATAGGCGAAATCGCTGCGGATCCCCTCGGAGATGTTGCGCAGGATGTCGCGGGTCTGGATGACACCGCGGGCCGGCATGAACTGCTTCACCCAGTCGCTCACGCCCGGAGCATCCTGCGGATACTGGGGCGGTAGAAAAGGGGCGAGGTCGATCCGGTCGTCGGCACTGTAATCGAACGGATAGTTCTGCGCCTCCGGGTCGACCTGAAGCTCGAGGTTGCGGACGCCGAAGTGCTCGATCGTAAAGCGCGCATTGAAACGCAGCTCGTCCGCAGGCTCGAGCAGCTCGACGAGCGCGACCGAGTTCGAGAAGACATCCTGGATCCAATGTTGCCGCGCGAGCGGCGAGACCTCGAGGCTCGTGCGCAGGACGCGGATGTCGTGAGCGGCCCGCGGGCGGAACATGACCTTGTGCCTGGAAAACTCGACCGGCTTGGCGTAGCGGTAGGTGGTGACGTGCTCGACATCGATGAACACGGACATGCGTGATCTCCAGTGATACTGACGGGCTTCGCCTTGAGCTCGCCCATCGCGCTCGACGCAGGCGGCGCCTCCGGTGGCAAGTATCCGCTCCGCGCGACGCTTGTCTATCCTCGACCGTCGGCAAGGTCACAGGCCCGCTGCGGTTCGCGAGCGCGTAAGGTCGACCCGGCGCATTGCGCAGGTGCGCCTTCAGTCACCGAACCCCTGCGGATTCTCGGACTGCCACCGCCAGCTGTCCCGGACCATCGCGTCGATCCCGAATTGCGCCTGCCAACCGAGCTCCGCGCGGGCGAGTGCCGGATCGGCATAGCAGACGGCGATGTCGCCGGCGCGGCGCGCGACGATCTCGTAGGGGACGGGCCGTCCGCTCGCACGCTCGAAGGCCGCGACCATGTCGAGCACGCTGTAGCCCTGCCCGGTCCCGAGGTTGTAGACGACCACGCCGGGCGCCGCCTCCAGCCGACGCAGCGCCGCAAGATGCCCGCGCGCCAGATCGACGACATGAATGTAGTCGCGCACGCCGGTGCCGTCCGGGGTCGGATAGTCGTTGCCGAAGACACGCAGCCGCGGCAGCTTGCCGACAGCGACTTGGGCGACATAGGGCATCAGGTTGTTCGGAATGCCGTTGGGATCCTCTCCGATGCGCCCGCTCGAATGCGCCCCGACCGGATTGAAATAGCGCAGCAGGGCGATGTTCCAGGCCCCGTCCGAGACATGAAGATCGCGCAGGATCTCCTCGATGAAGAGCTTGGAGCGGCCGTAGGGATTGGTCGCCGACAGCGGAAACCCCTCCCGGATCGGCACCGTCGCCGGATCCCCGTAGACCGTGGCCGATGAGCTGAAGACCAGATTCTTCACCCCGGCGGCGGACATCGCCCGGCAGAGTGTGATGGTCCCGCATAGGTTGTTGTCGTAGTACTCCAGCGGGATCTCGACCGATTCCCCGACCGCCTTGAGCCCGGCGAAATGAACGACGGCATCGAAGGCGCCGTCGCGAAAGAGCGCATCGAGTGCCGCACGATCACGCAGATCCGCCTGGATGAAGGTCAGCGCTCGCCCGGTGATCTCGCGCACCCGCCGCAGCGATTCCTCCTTGCTGTTGCAGAGGTTGTCGACGACCACGACCTCCATGCCCGCCTCCAGCATCTCCACGCAGGTATGGCTGCCGATGTAACCCGCCCCGCCCGTTACCAGCACTCGCATCGCTTCACCCCTCTGTCTGCTTTTAGAAATTTTTCATGTTTTTATCAACCGATGTTCATCCATTCGACAGCCTGCCTTCAGGAGGCATCCCCCATCTTGGCGTCATCAGGGAAAGCCCGAAGACGGAGGGAGTCAGCACCCAAACCGCACCACTTCGGCATCAGCATGAAATCGCGAGCCGAGATCGGCATGAGCCATCCAGGTTTAAGCCACCATAACAGTCAAACCGGAGATTCAACATGCGCGTCGACACAGCAAGCCGCCCCCTGGCCACTCTGCTCGCCCTCGGATGCATCGGGCTCGCGCCCGCCGCCTTCGCCGGAGACTACCCCTGCCCGCCCAACCGCGGCGCAGTGACCATCGACGGCGACATCGTCGTGAAAGGCATCTGCAACCTCAAGGGTACCAACGTCAAGGGCAACGTGAAGATCTATTCCGGCGGGACTCTCACGGCCACGGGCGTTCGAGTCGACGGCAACATCCAAGCGGAGAACGCCAACGCCGTGACGGTCAGAAGCAGCTACGTCAAAGGCGATATCCAGGCCAAGTATCTGAAGGGCTCGCCCAGTTATATCGAGAACAATACCGTCGACGGCAACATTCAACTGGAGAGCAACCGCAGGTCGATCCTGGTGCGAGCCAATATCGTCGACGGCGACGTGCAGGCATTCAGCAATACCGGTGGCCTTGTGATCCGGGGCAACAGGATCGACGGGAATCTACAGTGCAAGAGCAACAATCCGGCACCGACCGGCGGAAACAATAGCGTGTCCGGCAGTAAGGAAGACCAGTGCCGCCGACTCTAGGCATTGCCGCGCCATGGATGGCGATCGGCAACACGGCAACACGGCAACAGACCGGCACCGCCCGACATCTGTTATGGTGTGCGGCGGTGCAAGACACTGCCGGGCGGCGCCGAGAAGAGCGCAATCGATCGGGCATCCAGTCCGAATCAGGCATTTCACCAAGTAATCGGAACAGGTAAGTGACGAAAAAGCTGTATCGCGGTACGGTAGTCCCGGGTAGAAAGCTGACCCAAGCGACAGTTGAACGGCATCGCGATGAGCTGCGGCGACTGACACGGGAGCAGTTCTTCCCGGGCTCTCTGAACATTGCCCTCATGACGCCCGTACGCCTGAGCTGCGAAAGCACGCTTGCCTTCGACTTCGGACGCAGGTTTGTCTGGCCGGCTCGATTGAACGGGGTCGGGGTATGGCTTTATCGTTGGCCCACTGCGCCCCTATCGGTAGTCGAGGTTCTGTCGTCGACCCATTTGCGTAAAGGCTTGGGGCTGACGGATGGTGCGTCCGTGACCATCGAGGTCGAAGAGGCGCATATCGCGCCTATCGGTGCCTCCGCGTTGCTCGGCTGGGTCCTGCTGTGGCTTGGCCGACCCGCACTCTTCTACCGAAGCGAGCGCTATCGTCGCCATGCCAGGACCACCGGCATCTACCTCGGGGTCACGCAGTGCCGCGGCGAGATGACCCACATGGCCTTTCTACGCCACCTAGGCGGAGCCTTCCGACGATTCGCCGGCCGTATCGCAACGGGATACCGCGATCGCTCGGTCTAGGCCATGCGTTTCGCGACCAAGCTCTTCATGTTGTTCGCGGGGCTCCTGAGCCTCGCCATCGTTGGGACCTCTCTCGCCGTCTGGGGCACGCACGAGGCTCGCCGAAATCTCGCGCGAATCGACCTCGCCCACCGCTCCTACGAGGGTTACCTCTCGCTGTCGAACCACACCTACCAACTGTTCAAGCAGTTCGGCGACGCGATGACGATCGGGGATCTCGACCAAGGCGCACTGGAGACCGAGCTGCTGAGCGCAATTCGACAAGATATCGCCGTCATCCGAGCGATCATCGCCGAGGAGATCCACCTCGACCTCGACGACATGGTGACGGATCTCGATCGTCTGGCGCGAATCGAGAACAAGATCCACAACCTCCTCGCCGAATATCAGACGGTGCTCGACGCCGATTACCCGATCCCCTTGGTCGAGGAGTGGGAACGCCTGTCCAGGATCCTGGACGAGCGTGTCGACCAGGATTTTGCCCGCTTGATCCAGGATGCGCTCAACCTCCAGATCGAAGAGCTGGCCGAGCAGCGGGCGCTCATCGAAGCGCGATCGCGCTTGAACCAGCTCCTTGCCGCCCTGGTCGCTGCATTCGGCGCCATCGCCGCGGTAGTCACCTTTTGGTGGCTGGTGCGCGACTTCAAGAAGCCGGTCGGACGTCTGATCCACGGCGCCGAGGCACTTGCCCGGGGTGATCGCGGTCATCGCATCGCATCGGTCGGCGGCAGCGAGCTCGACGGCGTAGCCCGCGCGCTCAATCGGATGGCCGACGAGATCGCCGCCCGCGAGCAGGTACTCGAAACCTCGAACAAACGGCTCGAGACGGCGGTCGCCGAGCGCACCGCCGACCTGGAGCGCCTCTTGACCACACTGAAGGATGCCGAAGCGGATCGCCGACGCCTCCTGGCCGATGTGAGTCACGAGCTGCGCACCCCCTTGACCATCATCCGCGGCGAGGCCGACATCGCCCTGCGCGGGGCCGATCGACCCTCGACGGAATACCGGGAGGCGTTGGAGCGCTGCCGCGACGCGGCCACCCACACGGCGCGCCTGGTCGACGACCTCTTGTTCATCGCGCGACGCGAATCGCGCGAAACGCGCCTTCTGGTCCAAGTGGTGGACTTGGCGGTACTCCTGCCGACCGTCATCAACGACTGCCGCAGCCTGCAAGAGAATCACGGCGGCTCGGTCGAGCTTCGGAGCGATGTCGATCGCGCCGTCCTGCGCGCGGATCCGGATCGCCTGCGTCAGGTCCTGGTCATCCTTCTGGACAACGCGATGCGGCACGGCGGCGGTCAGGTCCGGGTAAGCCTCGAGCGGATTGCCGACGGCTATCGCATCTCGGTCGAGGACAAGGGCCCCGGACTGAGCCCCCAAGACCTTCAACAGGTGTTTCAGCGTTTCTTCCGGGGGAGCAACGCAGCGCACACCTACGAGTCGGGTGTCGGCTTGGGGCTGCCGGTCGCCAAGGCCATCGTCGAGGCGCACGAAGGTCGGATCAGGGCCGAGAGCCAACCGGGAAAAGGGATGAAGATACTGGTCGATCTCCCGGCCGAAATCCACCCGAGGGCCGTATCGTGAATGTTCTGTTGGTCGAGGACGAGGCGCGTGTCGCCGATTTCGTGCAGCGTGGTCTGAAGGCCGAGGGTTGGTCCGTCAGCGTTGCCCCCACGGGCGAGTCGGCCTTGCTCATGATCGCCGACGCCTGCTTCGACGTGATCGTGCTGGACCTGATGTTGCCCGGGATCAGCGGTCAGGATGTCTGCCGACGACTGCGCGCCAAGAAAAACCGGACCCCGATCCTGATGTTGAGCGCACTGGCCGATGTGGAGGATCGCGTCGCCGGCTTGCGCATGGGAGCGGACGACTATCTGCCGAAACCCTTCGACTTCGACGAGCTGATGGCTCGCATCGAGGCGCTCGCACGACGCTTCGGCGGGTTCGGGGAGGCCGTCGCGACGCCGGAGGTACTGACCTCGGGGGCGCTCAGCTTCGACACCCGATCGCTGGAGGTCCGTTGCGGCGACACGCCGATCAATCTGACCCCCAAAGAACGTGATCTGCTGAAGCTCTTTCTCTCCGGTCCCCGCAAGATCTTCTCGCGCGAGCGTATCCTCAGCACCTTGTGGGGCATCAGCGAGGATCCTCAGACCAATGTCGTCGATGTCTACATCGGTCGATTGAGGAGAAAGCTCGGTCCCTGCGGCGAGCCGATCGAGACCGTGCGCGGGGCCGGCTACCGTTATGCGGAGAATGGTCCCGGTTGATCCCGGGTGTCTTTCCGCTCGCTCGCGCACCGGGACGGTGCGCGAGCGAGCGATCCTCGTCCCGGGTCGATGCGACGGGCGTTCCGGTCGACGGTCGTGGACCGGGCTTCCGCTCGGTGCCGATAATCACTCCGGCGCCACATCGCGCCAGCGCTCATCACCGCACGGCGAGCACCCCGGGATCGTCGACTTGCAGTCGACATCTTCCCACGCCCTCACAGCCGCCGGATCCAATCGAGCTCGACGCTCCCGGCCTGCGCTCGATGACTGTCGGCAGGGCTCAGACCCAGGCGCTTCGATATCGACCGAGAGGGTTTCGAAATCCAACAGGCCGAGCATGGAACACCATCGAACGACGAGCGCCCCACGTGGCGTCCTTTGTGCTTAACTCTTCTGCGGAACGCAGCCTTGCACGCGTCTCGCAACCAGGTGCGCCGCGCCCCCGCGGCAGGCCCCGCCCAACACTGCAGGTCACCGACATGATCGATCCCGTTCGCGAGCTTGGTCTCCACACCGACGCCTCCGCCGATCTTCCCGACGGACCTTACGCCGCGCTCTCGGCCGACGATCGCCAGAAGCTGCATCTCTACATCAACCTCAAGCTGATCTCCTCCGGTCAGCCGTCCTGCGGGACGGCGGCGACGGAGGGCTTCATCGAGATCGCCCACGACCTGCTGCTGAGCTACCGCGAGAAGAACCGCCTCCTGTCGACGTACCACTGTCCGGTCGACCGACGCATCCAGGACTTCCTCGGGCGTTACTTCGCGGACCTGGGGCTGGATCGGATCCCGACCCTGCCCTTCCAGTCCTTCATTCTGGATCGCCACGGACTGGCCCGCGAGCTCTCCGTCCCCGTCGACAGCAACGTCTTCACCTCGGACATCATCTCGAGCTATCGCGTGGCGCAAGGCGTGCTGCACAACCCCGCGAGCGACCGACGCACCACCGAGGGGTCTTTCCACGTCGCCGAGGGCGGCCTGCCCATCCCGGGCGACAAGAAGGCGGTACCCAAGGCGGTCTTCGCAAAGCTGCTCGAAGCCGCACTCGATCCGCCCGAGGAGCTGCTCACCATCCCCTTTACGGCCAACCACGGCGAGCCGGCACGGATGTTCGTCTCGCTCCTGCTGCGCCCCTTGGTCTGCCCGGAGGTGCCCGGGTTCCAGCCCGAGAAGAACATGGAGATCCGTTTCTTCGCGCCGGGCAACCTGGTCTCCAACCTGGATTTCGTCGAGAGCATCTTCGGCAACGGCGGCAACCCCTATCTTGCCGACTTCGACGCCGCCTTGGATGTCGATCACTGGACCGGCCATACCGGCTGCGTGATGCTCGCCCCGCACCTGACCCGACTCACCAAGCAGGCGCTGGGTCTGCCGCACCGAGATCACGCCAGTGCCCGCCAGCGCGCGGAAGGCATGTGCTGGAGTGACCCCGCCGAGCGCTACAACGACGGCAATGCCTTCAAGATCACCGCGCGCGATACCTCCGGGGTCATCTTCACCATCCTGGCGGACAACTATTACGGCTACTGCAAGAAGGAGGTGAAGACCCAGATCAGCTTCGCCGCCAACCTCTTCGGCTTGGCAGAGGAGGAGCACTCGGGCGGCGCACTCGCGTTCCCGCGCTTCAACCACGGCGAGGAATTCGGCGTGGATCAGTCCACGCGCGAGCCCGGCTATGCCTTCGCCGAGGTCGCCGCGCGTTACGGCGAGATCATGGATGTGCAGCCGGAGGGTTACGGGATCGACAAACGCTTCCCGCAGGTTCTTTACGTCTCGCAGGACCTGCGCATGGATCTCCTCGCCCAGCGCATCACCTGGGATCACGCCGGCACGACCCGGTCGATTCGGCTCCAGCCCGGCAAGATCTATATCCAGCCCAACGGCTACAAGATCGAGATGCAGAAGCACCCGGGCGCACCCTCCTGGCGTCTCATCGGCACCAAGGCGGAAGGCACCTTCTGTCACAAACCCTGCACCGTCTCGGGCGGCGGCAAGTCCGAGATCTCCAAGTCGCTGGAAGACGCCGTGCTCTACGGTCCCATCTTCGTCGACGATCTGAATCAGGATCTCGACCGGGTGCAGGAGATCTTCGACCGCGATTACCGGGACCGCTTCCGCCCCGGTTTCGAGCACGAGGACCACGACGCCGGGCGCAAGCCCTTGTCGCCGCAGCGCAGCCTGGGCTCGGTCATCAAGCTGCTGACCCCCTCGCCCAGTCATACGCGCGAGTACAACACCTGGCTCAAGCTGATCCCGCCGCGGCTGCTGGCACTGACCTTCATGATCAAACGCCTCTACCGTCCGAGCTGGGGCGAGGCTTGGCGCGACCGCTTCTCGGTCGACGAGGTCGACGGCGCACCCGGACACGAGCTCAAGGCCTTCGGGCGGCGCATCGTGGCGACCTACCTGCGGGTCGGGTTCGATACGGACGGCAAGTGGCGAACCTTCAAGCTGCGCCAAGACTTCATCGCCGCCGAGAAGATCCAGATGGAGGACGACATTACCGCCTCGGTCGTGGTCCCGCCGGGGTCGGTCAGCGGCTGCCGAGCCACGGCGCGGGAAGGCGGGCACAGCCTCAAGCTGGCTCGCAACTGCGAATACCGCCTCTTCCAGCGCCCGGACGACGCCATCATCCCCGGCTTCGACAAGCAGACCGAGCTGGAGATGGCGCAGGACGGCAACTTCATGGCCAATTACGAGCCACTCGAGGGCGGGACACTCGATGCCGTGATGGAAGACGTCTTGACCCTCTCGACCTTCAGCGCGCCGATGCGCCAGCGTCTGGAGCAGGCGGCGCGGGACGGCCTTGCGGTGGTCTCCTCCGCACACCCGCGGCTGGTCGACGGCAAGCCCTCGAAGAACCCGCGCTATCTTCAGGTCCGGCCGGATCTGGTCAACCCGGTGCGCAGCTATGTCGCCGAGATGGGCGCGCGACTCCATCGCAAGCTCCCGTTGGACATCCCGGTCTGTCACCCGGTGGACGCGGTCCTGACCGGACGGCGCAACAACCCGCCGGAACCCGGCATCCGTGCGCTCGCGGTCTACAATCCGATCCACTACCAAGAGCTGCCCGAGCTCTTCATGGACTTCATCTGCTCGCTGACCGGCAAGTCCCCATCGACCACCGGGGCCGGCAGCGAAGGGGCGCTGACCAAGGCACCGTTCAACGCCGTGCGTCCGACCGTGGACCTGAACAACGCCCTGGTCTCCTACATCCTCACCGGCTATGCCGGATTCTCCAGCTCGGCCGGACACATCGGCCCGAACGTGAAGGTCTCGCACGACGTGTCCCTCTTGATCCCCGAGATCTGGGCCCGTCTCACCGAGCAGGAGCGCGATCCGCAATACCTGATCGCCAACGACTATCTGGAACCCCTCGAAGACTTTGCGTACCAAGGTCGTACCGTGCTGGCGAGCCGGCTCGGCTACCGCATCACAGAGCGCTTCGTCGCCCACTTCCTGGGCAAGATCTTCGACAACCCGCGCGCGGTCTTTACCTCGGCCATTCTGCGCCCGGAGTCGCAAAGCCTGGAGGTCTTCGTCGACGGCATCGAGAACATCTGCGAGGCCCAGGAACGTGTCGCCCGGCGCTATCTGGAGGACGGCAGCATCGAGGATGCCTGCCCGCCGCTCGCGGCCCTGCTCCACATCATGGCCGAGGGTCATTATCGGGGCCGCAAGGTCAACGACCCCGTCATCCGCAACCTCTTCACCCGCGAGTATCTCTTGGCCTCCGACTGGTACCGCGAGCGCCTGGAGGTCAAGCAGCAGCGCGACATACAGCTCGCCCGGCGGATGATGCTGAACCTCCGGCGGTTCATGGAGCTACGCCACTACGCCGACGAGGCCGACCGTCTCGACGCCGCCGCGCGCCTGGAGCGCGCCAAGGCCGAGCTGGAACGGGTTCAGGAGCCCGCCTACCTGGATGCCTTGGTCGGCACCATCGGTGCGGATCCACTCGGGCCGGCGCGGGAGATCATGGTCGAGGCCGAGCGGCAGGCCGCCTAGGGCGGACCTGCGTTCGGTCGCCGGGAACCGCAGTCGGGACGGGCGCGCATACCGGCCGGGTATGCGCGCAAGCGGTTATCCGGAGCGCCGGAAGGACAGGAAATGCGCCCACAAACCGGCGCGGACCGAGCGCCTCGGCGACCGCACGGCCCCGGCGGAGGTCGGGACCGCCGTAGGGCTCGCAGCCCTCTGGCGCGGCGCGTCGATCGACATGCTGCTCTCCAGCGCACGTCTGACAACCCCTTCGAAATCGAAGGCATAGGCCGCCGCGGACGCCGCCTGGCAGTCCGTCTCGGGCGCGCGGATCTCGGATCGCATCGGATCCGGTTTCGGCGCATGACGGTGGTCTTCGGGTATCGCAACGGGTGTCATTTTCAACCGATCCCTCTCGAAATCGTCTGTCGGGAGTATCGTCTGTAGGCTCCGAGCCCGACACCGGCCCGAGGCTTGGACACCAAGCGCCTCGCAACCGACGACATGGCGAATCGGGCCAGGAGCCTGAGACAAGAGTATAGCCGTCCGATGGCCGAGAGACGTCATGATGGCCGTGGAATCTGTGACATATGCACACCTGCTCCGAAGCACCGCTCGACGCCGCGACGACCACCCGACCGACCGGCAGCCGAACCGACACCCCGGAGCGCCTTGTGTTAGCGTGCCGGTCATCGACGAACCATCCCGGAACCGAAAAGATGCAACACCTTACACCGCAAGGCCAACAGATCGTCGAGGATATCGCACGGCGTCACGGCTTCAGCCAAGATGCCGTCACCCAGATGCTCGTCGCCGTGCTCAACGGCAACGGCAGCATGGCCCAGTTCAGCCACCCGGAATTCGGCGGCTCGGGCCAGTGGATGCAGGGCGGCATGCTGATGCTCGGCGATATGTTCAACTCCTCCCTGAAAGGCCGGGTCGACGCACTCTGCTACGAGCTCTCCAACCTGCTCGTCAACCAGCCCGGCCTGCTTCAGAGCGGGAGCTTCCAGTCCCAGAGTCAAGGCGGCGGATCCTTTCAGAACCAGACCACCGGCGGTATCCGCGGCCAATCCGATCTCTTCGTGCCGGACCCCGACGATCACTGGTGGCCGCAAGAGCTCGGCGCACCGAACGCGACCGGGAGTCAGAACAACGTCAAGTACGCCTATTTCGCCGACGCGCGGCGCCTGGCCGTCAACACCGGCGGCGATGTCTGGGTCTACGACACGCTGGATCACCAAATCGGCGGCTTCTCCCAGCAGCAAGGCATGGGCGGCTCGATCAGCTTCGGCAGCCAATACGGCACCATCGATCTCGGACGCCTTCCGGTCGTCTGGCGCAACGGCCAACCCGTGGAGGCAACGCCGCAAGCCGTTGCGCCGGATCGCCCCGTACCGTATCAGCCCGCGCCGAACCCACGTGGGAGCGAGGGCGACATCTTCGCCGCCATCGAACGTCTCGGCGATCTCCGGGCAAAGGGCATCCTCACGGACGAGGAGTTCAATACCAAGAAGGCGGAGCTGCTGGCACGGTTGTAGCTGAAGAATGAAGCTGGGTTGAGCCTAGCCTAACGTCGGGTTACGCTGCGCTAACCCGACCTACATGGCTCCCCGAATCAGAGATAAGGCGAAAACAAGCGCGCGAATCCGTCGCGCAGCTTCGCCGGGATCGAGCGGCCCGCAAGCTCGTCGAGCGACAGCTCGCGGCTCGCGGCGAGCTTGGCGTCAACCAAACCGTGGAGCCGACGGGCAAGCCGGCGGTCGTAGCACTCCAGGTTGTATTCGAAATTCAGGCGAAGGCTGCGCGCATCCCAGTTCGCAGAGCCGAGGAAAGACCATGCCTCGTCGATCAGCATCAGCTTGGTATGATCGAAGGGCGACGGGGAGAGTCGGATCCGGCAGTGACCTTCCAGAAGCTGCTCGGCTTGGGCTTGCGCCGCCCATTGTACAAGCTTCAGATTGTTTCGCTCCGGCATCAGGATCTCGACCGCGACACCGCGCAAGGCCGTGACGTTGAGCGCGGTGATCAGGGTCTGATCGGGGAGGAAATAAGGCGACACGATCCGGACCCGCTCGCGTGCGGTCGTCAAGGCACCCAAAATCATGCGTCGGATGATATCAAAGTCTTCGTCGGGACCGTCCGGGACACCCCGCGCGAGGGTCGGGCCGACCTGTGCCGGCACCGGATACCAGGCATCCCCGCCGAGCCGCTCGCCGGTCGTGAAGGTCCAGTCCAGGTCGAAGGCCTCGACCAGGAAACGCACGACCGGACCTTCGACACGCAGATGCAGATCCTGGATCGGATTCCGCGGACAGGACGCCATCAGGCATCCGGCGCGGATGTTCAGCCCGCCCGTGAAGCCGATCCGCCCGTCCACCACCAGGATCTTGCGATGATTTCGCAGGTTCAGGTACTGACTCTTCACCGGCAGCACGGAGGCGAGAAAGACCGCGGTCGGAATCCCGCGGCGGCGCAGCACGCGCGGCATCGGCGGTCGGCTGTAGCGCTGGCCGACCCCGTCGATGAGGACGCGCACGACGACACCGCGCCGATGCGCCCGCTCCAAGGCATTCGCAAAAAGGCGTCCGACGCTGTCGTTGTCGAAGATGTAGGTCGAGAGTCCGATGGTCTCCCGAGCCCGATCGATCGCCTCCAACATGCGCGGATAGGCCTGGTCGCCGTCGATCAGCGGCTCGACCCGGTTGCCGGCTTCGAGCGGCAGGCCGGTCAGTGCGTCGCCCAGATGGCCGAGACGGACCAGATTCGGATACTCGGCCTGCAGTACGCGGTGGGCGCGACGCTCGCCCGCCAGCTCCGCACGATCGCTCGCCTCCGAGGTCTGGGGACGCAGCCGGTGGGCCTTGCGGGTAATGCGGTTGATCCCGAGCAGCCAGTAGAGCGCGAGGCCGGTCAGCGGCGCCAGAATGACCAGCCCTGCCCAACCCACGGTCGAGGAGACGTCGCGACGGCCGAGAAGCAGGTGAGCCAGGGTGGCGACCTGGGCCGCCAGCTCCAAGGCCAGAAGCGTTCCCGTCAGGAGTCCGTGGTCAATCATCCGGAAGAATCGCGCCCGTCACCCCGAAAACGCCGGGAACGATCGACGCCGACGGCTGGAGACCGGAGGCCTTTTCTCGCCTACCGCGCCGCCAACGTCAGCAGATTCTGCTCGTCGTCGATGGTGACCCGAAAGCGCCCGAGCAGACTCATCCCCAAGAGCGCATTCCCGCCGAGCCGCGTGTCGTCGATAAAGGCCGCGGAGACCCCTTCGACCCGCGTGTCTCCGAGCCAGACGCCGCTCAAGGTGCCGAGCCGCGCGTCCACGGTGCCGTTGGCCGTCTGCACGCTCTGCATGCGCAGATCGCCCGGAGAAATGCCGAGCGGCCCGATGAGCGACGCGGGCAGAACCACGTGATCCGATCCGGTATCGATCAGCAGTACGCGCTCCACCCGTTGGCCGTTCGGCCCTTCCAGGGCCAGGTTCACGGCATGCGAAGTCCCCTGACGCTGGGTCGGCAGGACGATCGAGTCGCCCGGCTGACCCTCGCCGTCGTCAGGCGTCGCCCCCGGCGGAAACCCCGACCCGCCGCTGTCGACGACCAGCGGCGGCGCAACGACCGCGACCTTCTCGCCGAGGATGATGATGCGATCGACCCCGCCGCCCTCATCTTGAACGATCACATGGTCGAAGCCGTCGAGCAGCACCCGCAAGCGCGGCACCAAGTCGTCGCCTTCGGCGCGCCCTTCCATCTCCGCGGTCTGCTCGATACCCCGCACCTCGAACCCGTGCTGAGCCATCAAGCGCTCCAGCTCCTGCGCAACATTCACGAAGGGTCCCGCATTCGACGCCGGGGGCAGGACGCAGCCGATCCAGAGCGAGCCGATCAGGATCCGACGAACAAGGTGCTTCATGGCTCCGGACTCCGGACGCGAGGGGGTGCAGAAGATAGGACAGAGACTAGCAGCGAGGCGGGTTTAGAGCTACAGCCCGGACCCACCGGGTACTGGATTCGCGGACACCGCGACGAGCCTTCCACACCGAGCGCGCCCGGGCCGCGCAACTCGGAGCCGTAAGAAAACCGGGAAAAACGGGATCTATTTCATTATGATCTGCGGTCTTTCGGTGGTCGGCTGACCGGGGATCGGAGACCGTGCAGATCCTGCTCCGGGCCTGCCGCAGCATCGAAGAGCCGTCAACACAGGACATCGCACCCGACACCAACAGGTCCACGCCCTGCCGGGCGAAACGCTCGACACCGAAACCGGCAAAGGACCCGATCATACAGAGGACACTCACGCATGCTGGCAGCCTTTCGTGCCCTGACGAAAACCGATCTCGCCGCGGTTTTCTTTGCAGTCGTCGGTATCTACCTCGCGGGGGTTGTGCCGTCCGTAGAGATCGCCTGGGTCATGGGCTTTCTGCTGCTCACGGTCTTTCTGTTCGCCTTCGAGGTGGTCACCGTCGATGTCGCCGCCATCAGCGTCATGGTGCTGCTCGGCCTCACCGGATTGCTCGCACCCTTGATGGGCCTCCAGCAGGGGCTGGTGCCGATCGAGCATCTGTTCGACGGTTTCTCGAGCAACGCGGTCATCTCCATCATCGCGGTCATGATCATCGGCGCCGGGCTCGACAAGACCGGGATCATGTCGACGGTCGCGGGCTTCATCATGCGTATCGGCGGCACCACCGAGGCGCGCATCATCCCGCTGATCTCCGGGGCCGTCGGCGGTATTTCGAGCTTCATGCAGAACGTCGGGGCCGCGGCACTCTTCCTGCCCGTGGTCAGCCGCATCTCGGCGCGCACCGGCTTGCCGATGTCGCGCCTGCTCATGCCGATGGGCTTCTGCGCCATCTTAGGCGGCACCATCACCATGGTCGGCTCCAGTCCGCTGATCCTGTTGAACGACCTGATCCTGACCTCGAACAAGGCGCTCCCCGCCGGTACGACGCCGATGGAGACCTTTCAGCTCTTCGACGTCACCCCGATCGGGATCGCGCTGCTCACCGCCGGTATTCTCTATTTCGTGCTCGCCGGGCGCTTCGTCCTGCCCTCGCGCAAGAACGAGATGCTGACCGGCAGCGACACCAGCACCTACTTCGCCGAAACCTACGGGCTGTCCTCCTTCGAGATCCGCGAGGTGAGACTTCGCCCGGAGAGCACGCTGGTCGGCAAGAGTGTCGACGAGCTTGAGCAGACCTGGCGCGTGCGGGTGATCGCGGTCGAAAAGGGCGACGGCCTGCGCCTGGGCGCCGACGGGGTGGACCGCTCGCTCGGCATCGAGCCCGGCACCACGCTCGGCCTGCTCGGCACCGAGGAGAAGCTCGAACGCTTCGCCGCGGACAACGCGGTCGATGTCAAACCCGATCTCGATCTCTTCTCCGAAGCCATGGCCAAAAACAAGGCGGGCGTCGCCGAGATCGTCATCCCGCCCGGCTCCCAATTGATCGGCAAGACCGCCCGCGACGTCTGGATGCGCAAGACCTACGGACTCTCGCTGCTCGCCATCAATCGCGGCGGCACGCAGATCACCTTCAACACCGGCGGCGTGCGCAATACGCCCCTCCTCGCGGGCGATGCGCTGGTGGTCCACACCACCTGGGCGGACCTGACGCGCCTCACCAAGGACCGCAACTTCGTCGTGGTCACGACCGAGTATCCGCACGAGGAGCTGCGCCCGCACAAGGTTCGCGCCGCGTTGGTGTTCTTCGCGATCACCCTGACACTGGTGCTCTTCACCGATCTGCGTCTCTCGGTGGCCCTGCTGACCGGAGCCATGGGCATGATCCTGGCCGGCGTCCTCTCGATCGACGAAGCCTACCGGGCGGTCAGTTGGAAGACGGTCTTTCTGTTGGCCTCGCTGATCCCGCTCGGGCTCGCCGTGGAGGCCAGCGGGACAGCCGCCTGGATCGCTCAGCAGACGCTCGCCACGCTCGGCGACGTGCCCATCTGGGTGGTCCAGGCCGCCCTCGCGGTGCTCGCTACCTTCTTCACGCTCGTAATGTCCAATGTCGGAGCGACCGTCCTGCTGGTCCCGCTGGCGGTCAACATGGCCCTTGGGATCGGCGCCAACCCGGCCGTCTTCGCCTTGACGGTGGCGATCGCGACATCGAACTCCTTCCTGATCCCGACCCATCAGGTCAATGCGCTGCTGATGGGACCCGGCAACTATCGCGTCGTCGACTTCATCCGCGCAGGCGGCATCATGTCGATCATCTTCCTGGTGGTGGCGTTGACCATGCTCAATGTGGTCTTTGGCTGAGCCGCGTCCGCTGCGATATGGATTGTCGTCGTCAAACGCGGCCTCGGTCCGATCAACAAAGCCGGTGAGACGCGGTTCAGGGTTTTTTATTCGTTTCTTTCTAAAACCGCGTCCGCTGCGACGGGCTTGGAATCATGCAAGGGCAAGACCCGAATGAAGACAGTGCATGTCGTGCGAGACGCGGTTTTATAGGGACGCGATCCATGTCGCTGCTGCGCAAGACGCCGAGCTGTCCGGTGCATGGTTGCGAGCTTGTGCTCTCGCACCACGGCAAAAAGAGCAATCTCGGCCATTACTACGTCGAGGTGGTCGGCGCGCCGCTTCTGTATTGCCCGCAGTGTCTGGAGAAGGGTCAAGACACCTCCGTGGAGGTGGAGCCCGCGGCCTCAAACGCCTTTCTGAAACGGCTGGTCCAGGTGCTCGAAACCTCCGAGTTTCCGGGGCTCCTGAACAAGCCGAAGATCCGGGTCGACTTCAATCCCTCGAAGACAACCTTGGAGCACCCCTACGGCCAGGGCGTCACGACCAATGCGGCTGCGATGTCGCAGGCAAGCCCGGCCGCGGCGCCGCCCGAGGAGACCGAGGAGCCGCGGCTCGAGGGTATCGAGCCGGTCGAGCCACGCCATACGCTCAACGATCTCATCCTCGATCGGGACACCTTGGAGCGCATCCGCGAGGCGACCAACGTGCTGGTCTCTCAGGACTTGATCTACGTCACCTGGGGGCTGTGCTCGGTGGCGCGGACCGGACGGCGCGTCGCACTGAACTTCTACGGTCCGCCGGGGACCGGCAAGACCCTCGCCGCGGACGCCATCGCCGACCTGCTCGCCAAGAAGATCCTGCGCATCAGCTACGCCGAGCTTGAATCCAAATATGTCGGCGAGACCCCCAAGAACATCAAGGCCGCCTTCGCCAAGGCGTCCGAGACCGGCGCCCTGCTCTTCTTCGACGAGGCCGACTCGATCCTCGGCAAGCGTCTGGTCAACGTCTCCCAATCGGCCGACAACAGCATCAACGTCGCCCGCAGCACGACCTTGATCGAGCTCGACAACTTCGACGGCGCGGTCATCTTCGCCTCGAATCTGGTCGGCAATTACGACACCGCCTTTCTGCGGCGTATGCTCGCTCATGTCGAGTTCAGGCTCCCCGCCACCGAGCAGCGCGAGCAGATCTGGCGCTGCCACATCCCCCGCCCATTGCCGCTGTCCGAGGACGTCGATTTCGAGACACTGGCCCTCTACTCGGAGGGTGCCGCGGGCGGCGACATCCAGAACGCCGTGCTGCTCGCGGCCTCCTACGCCTCCATGCGACAGGGGGCCGAGCAGGTCGTCACGCTCGCCGACCTGAAACGCGCCATCGCCTTCCTGCTCGACGGTAAACGCAAGATCCTCGAAGGCGAGTCCGGATCGGAAGACGGGCGGTTCGACTGGGGCTGAACCGCCTCCGACAGACGCTGCTCCGTGCTCGCGTCGAGCGCATTCGTCGGAGGCTCGGCCGACCCGGCTCGGGGTTCCGAGGATCGCTTCATTCGAGCCACGTTTCGGAGAAGACCGCCGCTGTCCGCCAGGCGGCGGCCGGTGCTCGTGAATCGCTTCTCGGGAAACGCGGTTCATGTCGATAAGGAGACGCAGGTACGGGTATGCAATCACCCGAGTGTCATACTTCTCGACGGGATCCGCCATCCGGGAGACGGCGGACAAGCACCGGGCACGACGTACCCGGCATACCGCAGCGGCCTCGCGCGAACGATGAGGTTTCAGGAGCAGGCATGATCGATTGCAGTCCGGGCATTGATCGGTCACCCAACGGCCGATTGTCGTTTTCGGACCTCTGAGCGCCGTCTGCGGAATGCGTGCGCCGCCTTCCCTTGTGCTGACCCTGGCTGTCTCTGCCGCCTTGGCGTTGATCCTGATCGCTCAGCGGCCGACGGGGACAGAGCCGATCCGTGTCGGGGTCGTGCATGCCTTGTCCGGTCCCATGGCCGAGAGCGAGCGAGGACTCGTGGATGCCGCGCGGCTCGCCGTGGAGGAGATCAACGCCGAGGGTGGACTCCTCGGGCGTCGGTTGGATCTCATCGTTGCCGACAGCCGCTCGAATTGGACGACCGCAACCACGGAGGTTGAACGCCTGATTCTCCGAGAGCGCGTCAGCGTCGTGTTCGCCTGCTGGACATCGGCGTGTCGAAAGGCCGTCACGCCGGTCGTGGAAAAGCACCGTCATCTGATGTTCTATCCCCTGCAGTACGAGGGCTTGGAGGAGTCGCCTCATCTCGTCTACATGGGCTCCACGCCCAACCAGCAGATCATCCCCGGGACACGCTGGACGATGGACCGATTCGGGACTCGGATCTATCTCGTCGGCTCGGATTATATCTTCCCCCGAACCGTCAACCGGATGATCCGCGATCTGGTCACCGCCGCAGGCGGGGAGATCCTGGCCGAGCGCTACGTGCCCATGGATGCAGTCGATCTCGACAGGATCGCCGCCGAGATTCGCGCGCTGGCCCCGGACGCAGTCCTCAACACACTCAACGGCGATGCCAACCGGCACTTTTTCGCGTCCCTGCTGGCCGAGAATCTGACCGACATGCCGGTGATCTCGTTCAGCGTCGCCGAGCCGGAGCTTTGGTCCATGCGTTCCGGGCAGCTCCATGCCGCGCATTACGCGGTTTGGGGTTACTTCCAGAGCCTGCCCGATCCCGCCAACCGTCGCTTCGTCGACGCCTTCCGGAAGCGCTTCGGCGCCGAACGTGTCGTGAGCGATCCGATCGTCTCCAGCTACAACGGCGTCAGGCTCTGGGCAGAGGCGGTTCACGCGGCCGGCACGGACGATCCGGCACAGATCAATCGCTCGGTCGGACACACGAGCCTGGATGGCCCGTCCGGAATCGTCGCCTTGGACGCCGCCACCCGGCACCTGTGGCGGCGGGTCTATGTGGGACACGCCCGAGCCGACGGACAGTTCGATGCGGTCGAGATCTCCGAGGCGCCGATCCGCCCGGTGCCCTTTCCTGCCTCCCGCAGCCGGGCGGAGTGGCTTGCGCTGGTCGATCGGCTGTCGGGCGAAACGAATCGGAGCCTGCCGAGGGATTCGCGATGGGCACCCTGAGATCGCGCCGGCTCGGCCTGCGCTTGACAGTCGGATTCCTGATCGTCGCACTGCTGCCGTTGGCGGGTCTGGCCTGGTTTTATCTGCACACCTTCGAGCGCGCACTCACCGCCACCGTTCTGCAGAACATCACCTCGATCGCCGACAAGAAAGCCGATCAGATCGACAGCTATATCAACGAGCGTCTAGCCGACGCCCGCTCCTTCGCAAGCCAGGCACTGGTTCGCGAGGCTGTGTCGACACTCGTCGCGACTCGGACGCTGAGCGCCGAGACGCGCACCGAGCTGGCGACCCTCGGCGAGCGCGCGGATTACCACGACGTGCTTCTGATCGATGCGAGCGGCGATGTTGTCTTTTCGCTGCGCGGCGAGGCCGATCTGGGCACCAATCTCCTGCATGGACCCTTTCGCGACTCCGAATTGGCGGCCGGCTTTCGCCAGGCGATGACCTTCATGCACATCGACATGACCCGTTTCGAGCCCTACGCGCCGTCCGCGGGCGAGGTGGCGGCCTTCGTCGTCGCACCGATCCTCGACGCGCAACGTCCGATCGGCGCACTGGCGCTCCAAGTCAACCTCGCCACCCTCATGCCGGTGGTCAGCGACCGCACCGGACTCGGCGCCAGCGGCGAAACCGTCCTGGCCGTTCAGGAGGGTCAGGCCGTGCGCTACACCGTCCCGCTGGAGCGCACACCGGGGGCACCCTTCACCAACCTTGTTCCGCTCGTCCGAACGGCCGAGCCGATGCGGATGGCACTGGCCGGCAATCAGGGCAGGGGCATCGTCAGCGACTACGCCGATATCCCTGTCGCGGCCGGCTGGCGCTACCTGCCGGCCTTGGGTTGGGGCATGGTGGTCAAGATGGATACCGCCGAGGTCCTCGCACCCTTGCACGCGATGCAACAAGCGACGGTCTGGGCGTTCGCGGTCTTCCTCCTTGCCTCGGCCGGCGCGGCACTGGTGCTCGGTCGCCGGCTGGTCAGGGACGAGCGGATCATCGCCGCGCAACAAGCCCGCTACCGCGCCATGCTGGGCAGCATGAACGACGGGGTTGCGCTGTTTCGCCCGCTTGCCGACGGCAGCGAATTCACCCTGCTCGACATCAACGCCGCCGGCGAGCGGATCACCGGCGTCAAACGCCGGGAGGTGCTCGGACGGCCTTCTCGGATCGCCTTTCCGGGTTTGGATGCCGCCGGCATCTACGCCGCGTTTGGGCGTGTTCATCGCCGCGGGGGGAGCGAAACGATCGGCCTGACCGCTTACGTCAAAGATCGGCAAAGCCTCTGGTTGGAGACCGACGTGATCCGCCTGCACGGCGGCGAGATCCTGACGGTGTTCAAAGACATTACGGCCCGCAAGACCGCGGACGAGCGCATCGAGCACCTCGCCCACCACGACAGCCTGACCGGCCTGGTCAATCGCCACAACCTGCAGATCCTGCTTGCACAGGCCCTGCACGCCGCCCACCGCGAGGGTCGATTGCTCGCGGTGCTCTTTATCGATCTGGACCGCTTCAAGGTCATCAACGACACGCTCGGCCATCACATCGGCGACCTGCTGCTGGTGGAGGTGGCACGCCGCCTATGCCGCGACGTGCGCGAGAGCGACATCGTCGCCCGCCAAGGCGGGGACGAGTTCGTCGTCATGCTCACCGCACTCGAGTGTGCGCAGGATGCAGCCGTGGTGGCTGCCAAGATCCTGCACACCCTCGGCGAGCCTTTCGACATCGAGAGCGACCGGCTGCACACCAGTCCCAGCATCGGGATCAGCATCTACCCAGACGACGGCATGGACGCCGACACCCTGATGAAGAATGCCGACACCGCGATGTATCACGCCAAGGAGCAGGGTCGAAACAACGTCCAGTACTTCACCGAGACGCTGAACGTGGCGGCCGGCGAACGCCTCACGATGGAGCGCGAGCTGCGTGTCGCCATCGAGGAGGGTCAGCTCGCCTTGCACTATCAGCCCCAGTTCGAGGCCGCTGCGGATCCGCTCGGTTGCCCCGATGCCATGGAGGCCCTCGTACGTTGGCGGCATCCGCTGCGCGGCTTGATCACGGCCGGTCAGTTCATCCCGATCGCGGAGGAATCCGGACTCATCCACACGATCGGCGACTGGGTCTTGAACGAAGCCTGTCGCCGTCTGGCCGAATGGAAAGCCGCGGGCATCGGACCGCGGCGAATCGCGGTGAACCTTTCGGCGCATCAACTGCGCAACCCCGCACTCCTGCAGAAGGTCGTCGCCGTGCTGCGGCGCTACGCGCTGAACGACGACGAGCTCGAGCTCGAGATCACCGAATCGGTCGCGATGCGCGATCCCGCGCGTGCCGTCAAGACCTTGCAAGCCTTGCGCGATCTCGGGGTCACCTTGGCGATCGACGATTTCGGAACCGGCCATTCCTCGCTGGCCTACCTCAAGCGTCTGCCCATCCAGACGCTGAAGCTCGACCGCGAGTTCGTCCGCGACATCGAGACCGATGAGAACGACGCCGCGATCAGTGCCGCGACCCTCGCACTCGCCCATGAGCTCGGCCTGCGTGTGGTGGCCGAGGGGATCGAGACCGAGGGTCAGAGCCGGTTCCTGCAACAGCACGGCTGTGATCTGTTGCAGGGGCATCTCTACGGCGAGCCCGCATCCGCCGAGGTTTGGACGACGCTCTGGACGGAAGGCAGGACCGCCGAGCTCAGTCGCACCCGAAACCACAGCGCATAAAGCGCCGGCAGAAACAGCAGCGTGATCAGCGTCCCGACCAACACCCCGCCGATGAGCACGAAGGCGAGCGGCCCCCAGAAGGTATCCGTGGTGAGCGGGATGAAGGCGAAGACGGCCGCCGCCGCGGTCAGCACCACCGGACGCGCGCGCTGCACCGTCGCCTCGACCACGGCAGCGGAACGCTCCAGCCCCTGATGCAGATTGTCCTCGATCTGCTTGGCCAGGATCAGGGTATTGCGCATCAGGATGCCGGCCAGCCCGATCAGCCCGAGCAATGCGACGAAGCCGAACGGACGATCGGCGATCAGCAAGGCCAGCGTGGCCCCGATCACGCCGAGCGGCGCCGTGGCCACCACCATGAGGGTCCCCGAGAAGCTGCGCATCTGGAACATGATGACGATCAGCATCAGGGCCAGCATGATCGGCTGGACGCGTTGGATCGAGGCATCGGCCTTGCCCGATTGCTCCACCGCACCGCCGATATCGATCCGATACTCGGGCGGGAGATCGGCGATCAGCCCCTGCAGCTCGGCCCAGATCGCTTGTGTCACGTTCGGTGGCTGGGCGCCCCGGACCTCGGATTGCACCGCAATGAAGGGCTCGCGGTTGTAGCGCTTGAGCACCGGATCCTCGAAGGCGATCATCAGCTCGCCCGCCTGCTCGAGCGGGATAGTCCGGCCGTCGAGCGTCTTGAGATTGATGCCGGCGAGGCTGGTCGGCGTGATTGCTGTGCCGCTGCCGCCTGCCCCGGATCCGGCCCCGGCGCCGTCTGCGCTCGCCGGGCCCTCCTCGGCAAGCCCCCGCAGGATCAGCTGCACATTGCGGATGTCCTCGCGGATCTCGGTCGCCGGCAGCCCGGAGAGCTGGTATTCCAGTTGACCGGCAAGCTCACGCGGGGTGAGCCCGATCAGACGCAGCCGCTCCGGGTCGAGCGCAAGCCGCACCACGGGGACGCGCTCGCCCCAGTCCAGATGCGGATCCTGCGTATTCGGATTGGCCGCGACCACCTCGCGCACCTGCTCGGCGATGCGGCGCAGGACCAGCGGATCGGGCCCGACCACACGAAAGGTCACGGGCCAGATGACCGGCGGTCCGTAGAGCAGCGTGTGCACGCGCACCCGCGCCTCGGGAAACTCGCCGGCCTCTACATGCGATTGGATCTGCGCGATCAGCGTATCGCGCTCGGCCGCACCTTCCGCCACCACGATCAGCTTGGCAAAGGCCGGATTCGGAAACTCCGGGTTCAGCGCGAGGAAGAATCGCGGTGCCCCGGCGCCGAGATAGGCCGCGCTCGAGCGCACGCCTGGCGCATCCGCCAGGATCGCCTCGACGCGCTCCACCACGGCCGCCGTCGCACGGATCGCGCTGCCCTCGGGGAGCCGGATGTCGATCAGGACCTCCGGTCGATCCGAGGACGGAAAGAACTGTTTCTGCACGCTGCCGGCCAACCCGACGATCGACAGGACCAGCAGCCCGAAGGTCGCTGCCACCACCCAGACCTTGTAGCGGACACAACCGCGGATCAGTCCGCGCAGCTTGCGGTAGAGCGGCGTCGCGTAGGGGGTTTCCGAGGCATGCTCGCCCGTGCGCTGCGGCGCCTTCAGGAGCAAGGTGCCCAGATAGGGCGTAAAGGTCACCGCCACCACCCAGGAGGCGAGCAGCGCGAAGGCCAGCACCCAAAAGATGTTGCCCGCATACTCGCCCACACCCGAGCGCGCGAAGCCGATGGGCACGAAACCGATCACCGTCACCAGTGTGCCGCTCAACATGGGCGCGGCGGTCACCGTCCAGGCATGGGCCGCAGCCCGCAGCCGATCCCATCCCGCCTCCATCTTCACCAGCATCATCTCGATGGCGATGATGGCGTCGTCGACCAAGAGCCCCAGGGCGATGATGAGCGCGCCCAGGCTGACCCGATCCAGGTTGATGCCCTTGATCAACATCAGCAGGAAGGTGAGCGCGAGGGTCAAGGGGATGGCGATGCCGACGACCAGCCCGGCGCGCCAACCGATGGCGACAAAGCTGACCAGCATCACCACCGCGACCGCGACCAGGAACTTGATCTGAAAGAGGTCGACGGCATGCGTGATGGCGTCGGCCTGATTGGTGAGCTGTATGAAGCCGACGCCCAGCGGCAGACTGGCCTCAAGCCCTTTCTGAACCTCGACCAGGCGCTCGCCGAGCGCCAACCCGTTCTCGCCGCGCTGCATCACCACGCCGAGCAGGACTGCATCCTCCCCGCCGGCACGGATCAGAAACTCGGGCGGATCCTCGTAACCGCGACTGACCTCGGCGATCTCGCCCAGCGTGAGCAGATGCTCGCCGACACGCAGCGGCACCTGACGGATATCCTCGAGCTCGCGCAGCTCGGCATCGGGACGCAGGTAGAGCCGTGGCCCGTCGGTCTCGACCAGACCCGCCGGGGAAAGCCGATTCTGGGCGTCCAGGGCCTCGCGCACCGCAGCGGGCGACACCCCGAGATTAGCCAGGCGCGCCTGGTCCAGCTCCACAAAGAAACGCTGCGGACGCTCGCCCAGGATGCGCGCCTTCTGAACCCCCTCGACCCGCGCGAGCCGATCGCGGATCCGCTCGGCCTCGCGCACCAGTAGACGGTTCGGCAGATCCGGCGCCGAGAGCGCATAGAGCGCGAAATAGACGTCCGAGAAGTCGTCGTTGACGAAAGGCCCGAGCACCCCGGCCGGCAGGCTCCCGGCCGCATCCGACATGCGTTTGCGCACCTGATAGAAGAGATCGGGGATTTGCTCGGACGGCGCGTAGTCTTGAAACTCGACCAGCATGTCGACCCGTCCGGGGCGCGCCGTGGTCTCGAGCCGGTAGAAGAGCTCGACCTCGCCGATGCGCTTCTCCAGCGGATCGGCAACCAGATCCTGCATCTGTTGCGCACTCGCCCCCGGCCAGAGCGCCGAGACCACCATCACCCGTACGGTGAAGGCCGGGTCTTCCGCGCGGCCGAGCTGCAGGAAGGCCGTCAGACCGGCGATCGCGGTCACCAGGATCAGAAAGAGCGTGACCGAGCGCTCGCGCACGGCGAGCGCGGAGAGATTGATCCGCGCTCGCGGCGGCGTGTCGTCTGTCGTGCTCATCGCTCGAGCACCCGCACGGGCTGACCGGGCAGCAGAAGATGCGCGCCCAGCGCGACGACCGGCGTGCCCGGCGCCAGATCCGTTCGGATCTCGGCCTGCTCGCCGACGATGCCGATCAGCTCGACCGGCTCGGGCTCGACCCGGCCCTCCTCGATCCGCCAGATCAGCGGTCCTTCACCGCGCTCCAGGATGGCACCGAGCGGCACCCGTGCGATCGACCTGGACGCCTCCTCGCGCGCCGTATCGAATATCAGGGTCACGGTCGTGCCGAGGCCGGGCTCGCTCGGCAGCTCGGGCAAACGATAGCGCGCACGCCAGGTCCGGCTGAGCGGATCCGCGCTGCCGGCGATCTCGCGCAGGGTCACGCGTGCGGACGCCGGTCCGTTCGCCGGTCCCGCGCCGTTCGCAAGCCGTGCCGTCGCCTCGGTCGGCAGATCGACACGCCGCGCCTCGGGCACCTGGACCTCGATCTCGCGCGGCCCGTCCTCGGCCAGGCGCGCAACCGCCTGACTGGGCGACACCACCTGTCCGACCTGTCCGTCCACGTCCAGAATCACGCCCGCCGCGGGAGCGACCAGGTCGGCGTAGAGGATGGCGTTGCGTGCCTGCTCCAGGGTCGCCTCGGCCGCGACCAACCGTTGCTCGGCGGCGCGTGCAGCGGTCACGGCCCGGTCGTGGTCCTGCTCGCTGGCGAGCCGCTTGGTCAGAAGATCGCCGAGACGGTCGCGCTCGCGCTCCGCGTTCTCGTGCTCCGCCCGGGCGCTCGCCACCGTCGCCTCGGCCGCGAGACGCTGCTGCGTCACGTCGCGCGGATCGAGCCGGAACAGGACGTCGCCGGCCTCGACCCGCGCCCCCGCGTCGACCAGACGTGCCTGGATCTCGCCGCCGATACGGAAGGACAGCGGGATCTCATGGCGGGCGCGCACCGTGCCCGTCAGCGTCCAAACGCTGTTCGGCGCCGGCTCCACCCGGGCCGACAACACCCAAGGCACGGATTCGCGATCGGACTCAGCCGTGGGCGCAGCCGACTCGTCGGCATTCGGCCCGCATCCCGAGCCGAGGAGCGTGGCGACGAACACGGCTCCGATCCTCTTCATCCTGGTCGACAAGGGTCACTCCTGCACCGCACGCGCCGGTTTTGGTTGGTGGTTCACCGCACCATTATTCCTGTACGATGGCGTTTAGTAAATGACCGAAAACATGACGGAGCACACAGCCATGCCGACATCCGACGCCGGCGCATCCGGGACACCGGGGGCGCCTCGAGCCGCCGGGCGCGGTCGACCGCCGGACCTCGCCAAGCACGCGGCCATCCTCGACGCCGCTCGCAGGCTCTTCTTCTCGGGCTCGATCCAGGCACTCAACATGGAAGCCGTCGCCCGTGCCGCCGGTGTTTCGAAGGTCACGGTCTACAGCCATTTCGGTGATCTACAGGGTCTGATCCGCGCGGTCGTGCTGCTGCAGCGCAGCGAGATGACGGCGGCGCTCGACGATCTGCCCTCCGGGCAGTGCGGGCTGAGACAGGCGCTGATCGATCTGGGATGCGCGCTGATGGGCTTCCTGAGCAGCGACGACTATGTCGCCCTCCAACGGATGTTGGCGACCCTGGCCGGGAAGGAGACCTGGCTCGGCACACTCGTCTATCGCGACGGCGCGGAGGCGACGCGCGATCGGCTCGCTACCCGCCTAGCCGAGGCGTCGGCACGCGGCGACCTGCGCCCGCACGACAGCCGCCTGGCCGCCGAGCAGCTGCTCGGCATCTGGCAGGGGATTCAGACCACGGGGCTCTTGAGCGGCGGCTGCCCGCGACCCGATGCCGAGCACCTGCGCCGTCGGGTCGAATGCGGGGTGGATGTGCTGCTGCGGGCCTACGCGCCCGAGTGCATCGATCCCAAGACCGACCGGTCGGGTTGAAACGCGATTCAGCCGCGCAGGCGCGCTTGGTAGTTGGGGATCAGATGAGCATGGATGCCTCGGCGCACGAGCGTCCAGAGCTCGTCCGTCAGGCTTGCCGTAAGCATGCCCTCCACCGCCGTGCGCCCGAGCTCCCCGAGCGCGTGGGTGAATGCCCTCTGCGTCGGGCCTTGAAGCCTGACCTCGTTGAGACAATGGGCATAGGCGTTCGCCACCAGGCTGACCGTCGGCAGGAGCGGGACCGGGTCTTCGATATCGACATAGCGAAAGATCCGGTCGGGAAACGCCTGCTCGAAGGCTTTGGCCGCGACGGCGTTGCCGATCATCGGCGCGCCGAAGGTAACGACCTCGTGCACCCCGATGAAGGCGCGCTGAAAACGCCAGGCCGCAAGCAACGCAAGTGCACCGCCGAGACTGTGTCCGGTCACCCAGAGCGGTCGCTCCGACGCGTCCATCGCCTCCTGGACGGCCTGTAGGAGCGGCGTCCAGATCTCGTCCAACGCCTGCATGAAGCCGCGATGGAATCGGGCCCCCACGCCCGCGGCGGCAAAATCGGTTCCGATGCGTCCCTCGGGGACGACCAACAGGTTGTTTGCGTTGGTCAGCAGCCAGTCCTTGACCCCGTCGAGGCTCGTCGGTGATTGCGAGCCGCGAAAGGCGACGACCAGCGCACCGGGGTCGCTCGCCACATAGACCTGCGTGTTGTCGACGCCGATGAGGCGCGCATCCACACCCAGCTCGGCCCGAAAGCCGGCCGCACCTTCGGGCTTGTCCAAATAGGCCAGCTCGCACGCCTTGGCCAGAAATCGGACATTGGGCAGATACCGCGGAACCGACGCGTCGAGTGTCATGGTCTGTTTAAGGTGATG
Organism: Thiocapsa sp. KS1; assembly: GCF_001499735.1. Taxonomy (GTDB): domain Bacteria; phylum Pseudomonadota; class Gammaproteobacteria; order Chromatiales; family Chromatiaceae; genus Thiocapsa. Next base: position 1,849,962 of record NZ_LN848257.1, read on the forward strand.
TCCGAAAAATTCCATCCCCGTAGGTTGTGCTGACGAGAGGAAGCACAACATGCGCCGACGGTTGGTTGTGCCTCGCACGGCTCGGCACAACCTACACCTGAATGACTGGCGCGGCCTCAGCGTAAGGCCCGGCGCCCGCGCTTGGCCTTGCGCCATTCGGAGAGGGTCTCGGCCGAGACGGATGTGCCGCGCAGATCCAGCTCGCGCAGAGCCGGATGAGCCATCAGGAACGCGCGAAAACCGGCGTCGGTAATGCCGGTGTTTGCCAGACGCAGCCGCTCCAAACGCGTCGATTCGGCAAGCCGCGCGAGCCCTGCGTCCGTCACGCCGCTCTCGTTCAGATCCAGCTCGCGAAGACGATCCATCCCGGCGAGCAGCCGCAAGGTCTCGTCCGTCACATCCGGGTTGGCCATCTGCAGCACGACCACATCCGCCGCCCCGTCCAACACCCGATAGTCGTGCCGGTCCCAGCCCGTCAGGGTGATATGGCGCTCGCCGTCGACCAGCACATCGCGCGGGCCGAGATCGACGGGCAACAAGCGGTTGACGATCGGCGGACAGGCGGCGAGCAGCAATCCAGCCAATCCCAGGACAAGCGGACCGCGCGCGGCGTGAAATCGGCCGACCACGAAGAGCAGCCCAGCCGGCGGAAAGAGCGTGACCGCCACACCCCAAGCACGGCTGCGCCGCCAAGCGACCACGGCAAACCAGATCCAACTGACCGCCAGCAGGCCGAAGCCTGTCGAGGTCGCCATGAAGAGGTGGCTTTCGTTCATTTCGGGTCACCCTGCATTTCGGACTCGCGCTTGGCCGCATCGAGGCTCCGATGCAGAGCGCTTTCCACACCCCAGGCACCGCAGCAGTCGTGCGGATCTTCCAGCACGCTGACGTGACCCAGAAGGGAGGACTCGGTTTCCGGTGTCCGGTGTCGCCTCGCGCAACTTGCAGTCCTCAACCGAGTATCGTCTCGCCCAGGCAACGGCTCAGGATGAATGCCTTCAGGTCCGCAATACTCGAGCAGCTATTCAGGGTCGCCGCATCCAAGCAGAGCTTCGGCCCTTGGTCCGTCATGCAAAACACCGCGGGCAGTGTGGCCGCGAGGCCAGGTTCGCGACGGTGGAGCTCGTCTCGGTGCAGGAACTCGCACTCCGCGTCGATGGATGAGACGAATGCTCGCCATTCGGCCTTTTCGGTCAGAAGGCCGTAAGTCATGGCGCACAGCCGGCAGGCGTAGGTCTCGGGCGAGAAGAATTTGTGTCCGATGTCGGCCATGGTATTGAAGAATCCGCTGTCGGCGTTGTAGACGAACAGCAGCCGCACGGGGCTTGTCTCGGGCATGGGGTTTCTCCGTTACCGCAAGCATCGGGAGCCGAAGCGGCGTCTGCCGCTGCGAACCCTCGAAACAGCCGACACCGACGCGGATCCGGGCCGGGTCGTTGCCTGGAAGGGGATCACGCCTTCCAACACAAACAGCGTCGCCGGAACCGCGAGAGTCAGCCACTGGTCCACGCTCATCGGCAATCTCGCTCGTAGATCTCGGCAAGCCGCGTCGGGGCCTCGCCGAGCAGATATCTCAGGATCAGACCCGCATTCATGAGCTGCTGGCGGACCACGCCGTTGCGGCGAAAGCGCACGGCCGAGGTCGTGACGACACCCGGTAGCTTCGGGATGCGCGTGCGGCGTCGGGCGCGACGGAGCAGATCGACATCCTCGAATAAAGGCCACTCCGGAAATCCGCCGAGCTGCTCGAAAAAGCGTCGCCGGATCAGGATCCCCTGATCGCCGAAGCTGGTCAGGATGGAGTCGAATCGCGAGAACCACCCATAGACCCCGAGCAGCCAATCGGCATCGTCGAAACGCAGACGAAAGCAGGCCAGCTCGGCGTCGTCCGTGTCGAAGGCCGATGCCGACAACCCGGCGGCCTGCTGCGGCAGGATGCTGTCGTCGTGCAGGAAGAGCAGAAGCTCGCCCACGGCCGCGCGCGCACCGGCGTTGCATTGGGGGCCCCGTCCCGGCGTTGCGAAAAGCACGCGTGTCGCCCCTTCGATCGCTCCTGCCGACTCGCCGGAGTCGCCGTCGTCGGCTGCGACGACAAGGATCACCTCTGCTCCGGGGAAGGAGCGCCCGCAGGCATCGAGACAGGGCTCAAGATGACGACCGAGACGTCTGGTCGGGATGATGATCGAGAGGCTTGTCATGATGATGCGGACTGCGCCGGCGGGCATGGCAGGGATCTGGATCGGCCGACGCCGAAATCAACCCGCGAGATCCGTCAGGGAAAACCGAGCAGCTTGTGGGTCTGGATGCTCAGACGCCAGAGCGGCCTGGTTTGGCAGTAGGCGATCGCTTGGCGGGTATGCGCTTGAAGGTTCGGACCGTCCATGGGCTGAAGGAAGAAGTGATCGAAGGCGAGGTGCTCGAGATCGTCCGGCGAGAGGCCGGGCTGGGGGAAGACAAGCTTGAGCTCCTGGCCCGTACGCTGCACCAGCTCGGCCCCGGCCTTTGGGCTGACGCAAACCCAGTCGACGCCCTCCGGCACCGGAAGTGTCCCGTTGGTCTCGACGGCGATCTCGAAACCCCGCGCATGCAGCGCAGCGATCAGGTGGACATCAAGCTGAAGCAGCGGCTCGCCGCCGGTCAGGACGACGAAGGGCCGGCCGTGCGCGCCCGCCGGCTCGGGCCAGACCGATCGGATGCGTTCCGCAAGCGCGTCCGGGTCTCGGAACAGCCCGCCGCCCTCGCCGTCGGTCCCGCGAAAATCCGTATCGCAGAATCGACAGATCGCCGTCGCGCGATCCTGCTCGCGCCCGGACCAGAGGTTGCAGCCGGCGAATCGGCAGAAGACCGCCGCCCGACCGGCCTGCGCGCCCTCGCCCTGCAAGGTGTAGAAGATCTCTTTGACGCTGTAGCTCATAGCGGCAGCGCGGGGCCGAGCTCGCCCCAACCGAGCACGGCTCCGCAGCCCGGGGTCTCGTGCAGATCGATGCGGTCCATCTGCGGGAGCGCGGCGGCGACCTCCTCGCGGATCCAGAGAAGCAGATTGCCCGGATCGGCTTGGCGCAGGCGCGGGAGCGCGTCGAGCCGATGGTGATCAAGTGCGTCGTAAACCGGCTTGAAGCGTCTCTTCACATCCCCGTAATCGATCGTCCAGCCGAGCACCTCATCCAGCGGGGCGGTCAGATGCAGACGCAGGAGATAGCTGTGACCATGCAGGCGGCGGCGCCGATCGCCTTCCGGCGCTTGGACGAGCTGCAGGGCGCTCTCGAAGCGCTGCTCCTTCCAGATTCGATAATGCACACCGTCGTAGTGACAACCGGCGGTGGCCGTCTCGTAAACGGTGACACAGGAGAGCTGCGGAAAAACCGGTCGCAGTCGCTCCCAAATCCAACGCGCCAGCATCTCGCTGGTCGGGTTCTCCAGACCCGGGATGTCGTTCATGCAGGCGTGATCAAGCTCGGCGTACAGGGGTGCCCAGATCTCCGCGAGCCGATCGAAGTCGACGCCCATCTCGATTCCGCCAAGGTCCTGATTGGCGTGCAGGATCACCTCGAACCCATGCCCGTGCATCCGCCCGCACTGGTGACCCACGGGCACATTCGGCAGGCGGTGGGCCGCCTCGAAACGAAAGCGTCGCCAGACATGGGCCTGCTCGAGGCCGTCGAGGTCGACTCCCTGATCGCGGGTGCTTTGGATGCCGAGCGAAACGACCCCCGGCACGCCGAGTTGCGCGCGGACCCAGCGGGCGAGATTCTCGTCGGTCGGGATCGGCAGGTGCGTGTTCAGGTCGCTGTAATCGAGCGGCGCAATGCAATCAGCGAGCGTCCGCGCGAGCGCTTCCGTCTCCCCGCCCGGAAACGGCGCCCAATCGACCGGCAGCTCCGCACGCACCTTGGCGACGAAACCGTGCCCGTGCAAACGGCGCGAACGGTGCCCCGCAGGCAGGATGGAGACACGCCGCGCGGCCTCGAAGGGGACGGCGGCGACATGATAAAGATGTTCACTCATGGGACGGCGAGACCGAAACGAACGAGAAGTGGATCCGGGCAGCCGGCATCCGCAAAACCCTTGGCGCGGAGCAGGCATGAATCACAGAGACCGCAGGGACGGCCGTCCGTTCCGGGGTCGTAACAACTGCTGGTCAGGCCGTAATCGACACCGAGCGACAGACCTCGGGCAATGATCTCGGCCTTGGTCATCTGCATCAAGGGGGCGTGGATCTTGAGCCTTTGGCGCCCTTCGACCCCGGCCGCCGTCGCCAGATTGGCCATGCGCTCGAAGGCATCGATGAAGGCGGGTCGACAGTCCGGATAGCCGGAGTAATCCTGCACGTTCACACCGATGAAGATGTCCTCGGAGCCGAGGGTTTCGGCCCAGGCGAGCGCGAAGGACAGAAAGACGGTGTTGCGTGCCGGGACATAGGTGACCGGGATGCCGTCGCCGATCGCGTCGGTCGAACGTCCCTTGGGGACCGGGATATCGGCCGTCAGCGCCGACCCGCCGAAGCGACGCAGATCGATCTCGACGATTGCATGCTCCGCGACCCCGAGCGCAGCGGCGACGCGGGCGGCGGACTCGAGCTCGATCCCGTGACGCTGGCCGTACCGAAACGACAAGGCATGGACGGCAAAGCCTTGCGATTTCGCGATGGCCGACGCGGTCGCCGAGTCCAACCCACCGCTCAAGAGAACGACTGCCGGTTTCATGGTCTTGGAGAGCCGAGAGATGGACGAGCGCGCCGGGCGGGACCGCAATGGCGACCCGCGCTCAGTTCCGATCGGTCGTCGGCTGGATGAGCGAGCGGATCCGCGCCAAAGCCGTGTCGCCGACATCCGAGAACTCGATCCCCAGCAGCCAGCGCTCTTCGGCGGTGCTCGGCGAGACCCAGACCACCGAGCCGACGGCCTGGATCCCCTCCGGGATCTCGGGCGCCTCCATTTCGACGAGCAGCCGAGAGCGCACGGCGAAAAGACGATCGGCCCACACCTGGAGACCGCCCTCGCTGATGTTGCGACCGAGCACCTGGTGCATCCCCGGGATGTTGTCCACCGCCTCGGAGCCCAACTGCATCAGGCGGGCATGGCACTCCCAGTGCACGCGCTCGTAGCCCCGTCGATCCGCATCCGTCTCGCTGACCGCCATAAGTACCTCAAGATCGATTGATTCATCGAAACGCCGGAAGGCCCTACCCTCGACCCGATCATCCGGACGTCGGTCGGCCTTGCCGACCGCGGGGCGTCTAAACAGAGTAGCGCGGTAAGAATAGCGCTCGCCTCGGAAGCTGTCGACCGAGCTTGGAGCGGATCGCCCGGAGGCCGATCGCGGCGCAAGCCGATTCAAATCCTCAGGGACGAAAAACGGGGGTACGACAGATGCAGCGATGCCGAGGACGAGCGGAAGGCATTGGCGTCGCCATACTCAACGGCGCGGGACCGTTGAGTATGGTGCGATCCAAGGACGCGATGCCCGGGATCGCCTTCGATTTCGATCCGCGAATGGACGAATCGAGGGGTCTTGCAGGGTCCGATCAGGCCCAACCGAAACCCATTTTGAACACGACCGCATGAAGGACAAGAGCGATGACCAGCAAGGCAAAGAAGATCGGCATCAGCCAAGTCGCTGGATTGAGGACAAGCCAGACCTTCCAATCGTCTTCCGGGTTCTTCGGCGCTGCAATCTTGACGTCACTCATAATCTTGATCTCGTCGAAGTCAGGTTAGAACCAGGGGTTGGCAGCGATTACGAAGAGATGAACCAATGCGGCGATCCCGACGTAGGCGGTATAGGTCACCTTGAACTGCTCATGAAACTCTTTCGCTTGTTGATCGGTAAGGCCGGACAAAGACTGCGCCATGACTTAATTCCTCTGGTGGATTTTCAGTGACAGCCAAACGCCGAAGCGACGCCGGGCGGGTGGCAGGGCTCAGGCTGCCTCGGGAATCACGATTACTTCGACCGGAACCGCCGGCTCCGCAGCAGGTGCGGTTTCGGCCGGAGCGGCGGGGGCAGCCTCTGCGGGCGCAGCTTCGACCGGAGCAGCTTCGGCGGCAGGTGCGGCTTCGGCCGGTGCAGCTTCGGCGGCAG
>NZ_LN848257.1:1856142-1956800 GCF_001499735.1 Thiocapsa sp. KS1
CGGCTTCAACCGGAGCGGCCTCGGCGGCAGGCGCGGCTTCGACCGGCGCAGCCTCGACGGCGGGAGCAGCCTCAACCGGAGCAGGCGCGGCAACCGGTGCAACGGCAGCCGGCTCGACGGCCTTTCCGGACTCCCAAGCATTGCCGGGCAGAGAGAAGGCATAGAGATGCACGCCGAGCGCGATGACGAGAAGCGCGAACAGCATCGGCAGCAGCCAAACAGCCGGGTTGATAACCAACCAGATCCGGTAATCCCTTTGGCTGGGGCTGTAATTCATGACGTTACGGAAAGCTTCTTGGAACACGGGTATGACCTCCTCGGCTAAAACCAGGGGTTGCTCGCAATGACGAACAGATGCACGAGCGCTGCGATCCCGACGTACGCTGTGTAGGTAACCTTGAACTGCTCGTGAAATTCTTTCGCTTGCTCCGGGGTCAGCCCGGACAGGCTCGTTTCCTGCTGCTGCTGCGCGACGACAGGCTTCGCCTGCGTGCGAGCTTTACTGCCGCCGGTGGATGTTGCGGCGGGAGATTGCTGCCCAGCCATTGAGTTGGCCTCCTTACGGGTTGTGCCGAGGTCGCCGCCCAGAGTCTGTGCGACGGGGTACAGTTGGCGAAGACCGACGCGGGAGCGGCCCGCTCGGCGCGATGCATCGAAATACCGTGGGATCCACGTGTGATCCCGAGTGTCATATTAGCTTGACGCTCTCTAATGTCAATAAGATTTGACACATGAACGGCAGGGGCAATGCAGGGTCGGCCTGCCGTCAGCCTTTGTGTGGCGGATTTCGCGAGGTTCCCTTGAGGGAGACTGTCGTGAGGTATTGAGAGAGCGGATGCGTTGCGATCCTTTGCAAACTATTGAGCGTCCATGCAGCGGCGCAGGCTGATCGTTCGCACTTTGTCTGCGGGCCGAGAAACCGGCCGATCTGCGGTTCGGCCCTCGCCGGGGTGCCCGTCGAGGGTTTCACCGAAAACCTGGAACGCGCGTAAAGACTCGATCCACCTGCCTTTTGCGCGGAGGCAGAAGGCAGGAAGCTGGCGGCCGGCGGCCGAACGCTAACGCACCAACCCGGCGGCGATCTGCCGAATCCGCTCGACCATGGCGACCAGACCGTTGCGGCGGGTCATGCTGAGGTGCTCGTCGAGGCCGAGTCGGCCGAAGAAGGCCTGCGCATCGAAGGCGAGGATGGCACCGGCCTTTTGGCCGGAGTAGAGCTGCTGCAGGAGGGCAATGAGGCCGCGGACGATGTTGGCGTCGCTGTCGGCCAAGAACTCGATAACGTCTCGCGTGCCGGGGCGCACTCGGGCCGCCAGATGGACACGACTCTGGCAACCGGGCACGAAGTTCTCCGGGGTCTTCAGGGCATCCGGCATTGGCGTCAGGCGCTCGCCGAGATCCATGATCTGCTGATGGCGCATCGGCCAATCGGGGAGAAGCTCGAAGATCTCGGCGATTTCGTCGGCGGCCGACTCGGGCGAAGCGGCGACTGCGGCCGGATAGCGGATCTCGGCGGGAGGCGTGTCGGCCGAAACCTTCCGTACGGTCGCATCGCGGACGCCTGCGACGATCTCGGCGAGCGCATCGGCGAGCCGCTCCACCTCGGCCTGGGTGTTGTAGACACCGAAGGAGGCCCGCGCGGTCGAGGCGATGCCTAGGCGGTCCATCAGCGGCTGGCAGCAATGGTGGCCGGTGCGGATGCAGATACCGCGCAGATCGAGCTGCATGCCGATATCCAGGGTGCCGATCGGCGGATCGACCATGACCCAGGAGACCACGGCGGCCTTGTGCGGGGCAGTGCCTTTGATCTCGAGACCGGGGATCGCGGACAGTCGCTCGGTGGCCAACCGCAGAAGACGCTGCTCGTGCGCGCCGATCCGCTCGAATCCGACCCCTTCGAGCCACTCGATGGCCGCGGCCAGACCGACCGCGCCCGCGATATGGGGCGTGCCGGCCTCGAACTTGTTCGGAATCTGCGCGTAGGTCGTCTTCTCGAAGGTGACCTGCTCGATCATGTCGCCGCCGCCCTGGTACGGCGGCATCGCCTCCAGCAGGACACGCTTCCCGTAGAGCACCCCCATGCCGGTCGGCCCGTAGAGCTTGTGTCCGGAGAAGGCGTAAAAATCGGCATCCAGCGCCTGAACATCGGTCGCACCGTGGGCGACCCACTGGGCGCCGTCGATCAGGGCCAAGGCTCCCGCCGCGTGTGCCTCGTCGATGATTGTCTTGACCGGATTGATCGTTCCGAGCGCGTTGGAGACGTGGTTGACCGCGACCAGCCGGGTGCGCGACGAGAGCAGGCGACGATAAGCATCCATGTCGAGCTCGCCGGCATCGTCGATCGGGATGACGCGGATGCGCGCACCCGTAGCCTCGCAGGCCATCTGCCAAGGAACGATGTTGGAGTGATGTTCCAGGTTCGAGAGGATGATCTCGTCGCCGGGCTTCAGATTGGCCCGACCCCAGGAGGCGGCGACCAGATTGATGGATTCGGTCGTCCCGCGCGTGAAGAGACACTCGACCGGCTCGGCGGCGTGCAGGAAGTGCGCGACCATCTCGCGCGCGTAGTCGTGCATCCGGGTGGCGTTGCGCGAGAGTTGGTAGACGCCGCGATGGATGTTGGCGTGGTATTGCTGGTGATAGTCGCTCACCGCCTGGATGACCTGCAGCGGCTGCTGGGTGCTCGCGGCATTGTCCAGGTAGGCCAACGGCTGATCGTGCACCCGGGTTGCGAGGATCGGAAACTGGGCGCGCAGGGCCGTCAGGTCCAAGGGCACGGAGGGTGCGGGGGTCGGTGAGAGTCGCGGAGTCATCGTCGGTTCAGTGCACTCGGATATGGCTGTAGATGTCCAGGTACTGACGTGCCGGTCGACCCCATGAGCGGTCGACACGCATCCCGTTGATCTGCAACTGGCGAAAGTACGCGGGGTGATTCCGCCACAGATCGATCGCACGCTCCATGGCGGCGGCCAGGGCGGACTCGGTCAGGTCGTCGAAGAGATAGCCGTTGCGCTCCTCGAAGGGACGATCCGAGTAGTTGGCATCGAAGACCGTATCGGCGAGCCCCCCGACACGCCGCGCGATCGGGACAACGCCGTACTTCATCGCGATCATCTGAGTCAACCCGCAGGGCTCGTAGATGCTCGGGATGAGGATCATGTCCGCGCCTGCATAGATGAGATGGGACAACTCCTCGTCGTACGCAAGGACCAGACGGCAATCCGGGTGCCCTTCCGTGTCCTCCTGGAGGCGCCGGAACTGCTCGGCGACCGCCGGATCGAGCGCGGCCCCGAGGAGCGCGAGCTGACAGTCGAGCGCGCAGGCGTGCGCGATGCCGAACCGCAGGAGGTGCACGCCCTTCTGATAGTCGAGCCGGCTGACCACGGCCACGATGGGCTTCTCGGCCTGGACGAGGCCCAAATAGGCGCGCAAGGCCCGCCGATTGGCCTCCTTGCCGTCGAGCCGGTCGGCATCGAAGGGCTCCGGGATGTGCCGATCGGTCGCGGGGTTCCAGACCGCATCGTCGATGCCGTTCAGCACGCCTCCGAACTTGCCGTCGTGGGTCTTGAGGACATCCTGAAGCCCCATCCCCTGCTCGGTGTTCTGGATCTCCCAGGCATAGCGCGGCGAGACCGTGTTGACGAAGTTGGAGAAGACGATCCCGCCCTTCATGAGATTCACGGCGCTCGGGTTGGCGGGATCCCGGAGACGGTCCGGCGTCATGAGTCGCGCCGGATCCAGGCCGACCTGACGCAGGATGGCTTCGCCCACGACACCCTGGTAGCCGAGGTTGTGCAGGCTATAGCAGACGCGGACATCCGTCAGACCCAGCCGCTGGTACATCTCGAACAAGAGGACGGGCACCAGCGCGGTCTGCCAATCGTGACAATGGATGACGTCCGGGCGCCTGCCCGAGATCAGCATGAATTCCAGCACGGCCCGACAGAAGAAGGCGAAGCGATCCGCATCGTCCGCCTCGCCGTAGATGCGCCCGCGCTGAAAGAACCGATGGGGCGAGTCGGCCTCGATGAAGAAGCAGGTGATCCCGTCGACCTCGCCCGAATCCACCCGACAGTCGATCCACCGATCGAAATAGGGAACGCGCAGATCCCGGTAGACCTCGTGGCGCCCCTCGATCAGATCATGACGCACCGAATCGTAACCCGGCAAAAAGACCTCGACCTCTTGCCCGAGCGCCAGAAGCTCGCGCGAGAGCCCGTGCACGACATCCCCGAGCCCGCCGGCCTTCGCGATCGGCGCACACTCGGCGCTGACCATGGCGATATACATAAGACATTTCCCCTATCGGTCTTTGTGTTCTCGGCGATGCCGATATCAGCGCTCCCGCGTGCGCAATATGGCCCGCACGAGGCATCCGGACTCGCCTGAGCCCTCGGGGACAGGCTCAGTCGTTCCCGCCGCGCGCCGCGATATAGGCCAGTGCCTTGTCGATACGACGCAGCGTCGCGTCCTTGCCGACCAGCCGCAGGGTCTCGTCGATGCCGGGCGAGGCCGCGCGACCGACGATGGCGACGCGCAGGGGCTGGGCGACCTTGCCCATGTTGGTCCCCAGCTCCTCGGCGATCCCTTCCACGACGTGTTTGAGCCCCTCGAGCGTCCAATCCTCGTAGGCCATCAGCTCGAAGGCGGTGCGCAGACGCTCGAGCCCTTCGCGCGCCACCAGACGCAGATGCTTCTTGGCGGATGCCTCGTCGAACGTCTCGAAGTCGCGATAGAAAAAGGCACTGATCTCGGCCAGCTCGGTCAGGGTCTTGGCGCGCGCGGCCTGAGCCTTGACGACCTCGATCAGATCGGGGCCGGTCGCGGGGTCGATGTCGAGCCGACCCATGTGCGGGCTGAGCAGACGGGCGATCCGCGCCGGATCGGCATGATGCAGATACTGCTGATTCAACCAATCGAGCTTGTCGGTGTTGAACGCCGAGGCCGCCTTGTTGACGTCCCCGATCTCGAAGAGGTTGATCATCTCCTCCACCGAGAAGAGCTCCTGATCGCCGTGGGACCACCCCAGACGGACCAGATAATTGAGCAGTGCCTCGGGCAGATAGCCCTGATCGCGATAGGCGATGACGCTCACCGCACCGTGACGCTTGGACAGACGCGCCCCGTCGTCGCCGAGGATCATGGGCACATGGGCGTAGCGCGGCGGCTCGTGGCCGAGCGCACGCAGGATGTTGATCTGGCGCGGCGTGTTGTTCAGATGATCGTCGCCGCGGATGACATGGGTGATGCCCATATCCGCGTCGTCCACCACCACGCTCAGGTTGTAGGTGGGCGCACCGTCGCTGCGTCGGATGACCAAGTCGTCCAACTCGGCGTTGGCGAAGACGACCCGTCCTCGGATCATGTCGTCGACGACCACGACGCCGTCGGCGGGGTTCTTGAAGCGGATGACGTGCGGCGCGTTCGGATCGACCTCGTGGCCGCGACAATGGCCGTCGTAGCGCGGCTTCAAGCGCTGCTCCATCTGGTCCTCGCGCAGTTTTTCCAGGCGCTCCTTGGAGCAGACGCAGCGATAGGCCAGCCCCTTGGCCAGCAGCTCGTCGATCACGGCGTTGTACCGATCGAAGCGCTGGGTTTGGTAGAAGGGCCCCTCGTCGTAGTCCAACCCGAGCCAGGTCATGCCCTCGAGGATGGCATTCACCGACTCGGCCGTCGAGCGTTCCAGGTCCGTATCCTCGATCCGCAGCACGAACTGCCCGCCGTGCTTGCGCGCGAAAAGATAGCTGAAGAGCGCCGTGCGGGCGCCTCCGACGTGCAGATAACCGGTAGGGGACGGGGCGAATCGGGTACGGACGGTCATGGGCTTCCGGATCGGTTGAGTGGGACGCGTGGCGGCGATTCTAACAGAGCCCCTTCGACCTGCCCGCTTGTTCGCTCGGGTTCTGATCTCGCTGTGTCGGGCTCACCTTGTTCAATCGAGCGGCCTTCGGTTATGTTCGCGCCATGAGATTCTCCGAAGCAGACGGCAGCAGCGGTCAACTGATCGACGCCTACGGGAAGGACGGGGTCCTGATCGGGGGGCGACGCTTTACCCGAGGGCTGATCGTGACGCCGAGCCGGGTCGAAGAGGGCTGGGGTCCGGCATACCCCGCCGATTTGACGGTCGAGCACCTGGATGCGCTGATCGCGATCGACCCGGAAACCCGGGTGATCGTGCTCGGGACCGGCGCGACACAAGTGTTCCCCGATCCGGCGCTTTATTTTGCCGTGATCGGGCGCGGCGTCGGATTCGAGGTCATGGATACGGGTGCGGCCTGCCGGACCTACAATATCTTGGTTTCGGAAGGACGGCGCGTCGTCGCGGGTCTACTGCCCTGGCGCTGAGCCGCGTCCGGCGTGATCAATGCGGCCTCGGCAATGCTTCGCGTTCGGCGCGGTCCGCGAAAATCGGAGTCGACTCGGTTCAGGTCTTTGTATTCGGTTCTTCGGGTTCGAACCTTAACCGCCGCATGGCGGCTCACCGCTTGCTCGATCGTCATCGCATCATCCGGAGCGCTCTAACCCATGGATCGACAGATCGTTCTTTCCGTCCTCGGCGTCGCCGTCCTCGGCTTCTTGGGTGTTCTTCTCCTCATGCCCGCGTCCATCGAGGACGGCCCGGATCGCTTGCCTTGGCGCGTGACACAGGACGTCGCCGGGCGCACGCAGGTCTTCGGCTTCACCATTGGCGAGACCACGCTGGCGGAGGTCCGTGTCCTGTTCGGCGAGGACGGCAAGGTCAACCTCTTCCAAGACGCAACGCAGGCCGACCCCTACGGTGTGGAGGCATTCTTCGACCAGATTCATCTCCAGCGCCTGCGCGCGGATTTCGTGATGACGCTCGACGTCGATCAGGACTCGCTCGCCGCCATGTACGAGCGCGGCCTGCGGATCAGCCAGGTCGGCAGCGGCAGCCGCAAGGTCAAGCTCGACCCGGCCGATGTCGAGACCCTGTCCGCCCGCCCGATCCGATCCATCAGCTATCTTCCGAAGGCCAAGTTGGACAACGACCTGATCGAACAACGCTTCGGCACACCCGATCTGCATCTGACCGAGCCCGAGACCGAGATCGTCCATTGGCTCTACCCGGAACGCGGGATGGACATCGGCCGCAGTCCCAACGGGACCGTGGTCATTCAGTACGTCAACCCGGACGACTTCGACCGACTCCTGAAACCCCTGCAGGACGCCGTCCCGAGCGAGGAAACGCCTCCGGAGACCTGAGCATGTCGAAGCACGCTGTTATCCTCGCCCTGGCCTTGGCCTGCCTCGCCTGCGCCGGATCGACGACGGCCGTCGAGCCGACCAAGATCCGTTTCGTCACCGACTGGAAGGCGCAGGCCCCGCAAGGCGGCTTCTACCAGGCCAAGGCGCTCGGGCTCTATGCTGCGCAAGGGCTGGATGTCGAGATCATCCAAGGCGGTCCCTCGGTCAATGTCCCCTTGCTCCTGGGGTCCAACGAGGTCGATTTCGGGATCGGCTCCAACAGCTTTATCCCGCTCAACATCGTCGCGGCCGGGATTCCGGCGACCGCGGTCGCGGCCATCTTCCAGAAGGATCCGCAGGTCCTGATCACCCACCTGCGCGAGGACATCCGCTCGATCGCCGACATGAAGGGCAAGCCGATCATGATCTCGGATGCCGGCGTCGGCAGCCATTGGATCTGGTTGAAGGCCAAATTCGGCTTCACGGATCGGCAGATCCGCAAGTACACCTACAACCTCGCCCCCTTTCTCGCCGATCCGCGAGCGATCCAGCAGGGTTATGTCACCAGCGAGCCCTACGAGATCGCGAAGGCGAGCGGGATCGCGCCGCAGGTCTTCCTCATGGCCGACGAGGACTACCCCTCCTACGGGACGCTCATCCTGGCCTCCGATCGCCGCATCCAAGCCAACCCGGAACAGGTGCGGGCCTTCGTCGCCGCTTCCGTCGCCGGATGGAAGGACTATCTCACCGGCGACCCGACGCCCGGCAACAGCCTGATCAAGGCCGACAACCCGGACATGACCGACGATGTGCTGCTGCACGCCATCGCCGAGATGAACCGCTACCGTCTCGCCACCGCGGGGGATGCCGAGACCGCCGGGATCGGCGTCATGACAGAGACACGCTGGCAGGCCTTTTTCGAGACCATGGCCGCGGACGGGCTGTATCCGGCGAGTCTGGATTGGCGGCGCGCATTCTCGCTCGACTTCCTCCCGCCTGCGGTTACGCCGAAACCGTGAGCGGCGATCTCCGCCTCGATCGACTGGCGAAGACCTTCCCCAACGGCACAGCGGCGCTGGAGGAACTGAGCGCCGACATTGCGGCCGGCGCCTTCGTCTCCCTGCTCGGCCCCTCCGGATGCGGCAAGAGCACGGTGCTGAGGCTCATCGCCGGCCTGGAGGAGCCGACGCGGGGTCGGGTCGACTGGCCGCAGACACGCGGCTCGCTCGGCTTCATCTTCCAGGAGCCGACCCTCATGGCCTGGGCAAGTGCGGCCAAGAACGCCGCCTTGCCGTTGGAGCTCGCGGGTGCTCCGCGCAGCGAGGCGCACGCACGCGCCTGTGCCGCACTGGCCAAGGTCGGTCTGGAGGGATTCGCCAATGCCCTGCCCCGCGAGCTGTCGGGCGGCATGCGCATGCGTGTCTCGATCGCGCGCGCATTGGTCGCCGAGCCCGAGGTGCTGCTGATGGACGAGCCTTTCGCCGCACTCGACGAGTTCACGCGGAGCAAGCTCAACGACGATCTGCTGCGTCTCTGGGCCGAGCGTCGGTTTACCGGGATCTTCGTGACCCACTCGGTCTTCGAGGCCGTCTATCTGTCGCAGCGGATCTTGATCCTGAGCGGGCGTCCGGGCCGTTTGATCGCCGATATCGAGAACCCCGCACCCTACCCGCGCGCGTCCGGCTATCGGACCTCCCCCGAGTTCAATGCGACCGCGCGCGAGATCCTGAAGGCACTGGAGGACCGGGCAGCATGATGATGCAGGGCCTTCGCCTGCTTCTGCCGATCGCGCTCTTTGCGGGGCTGGTCGGGTTCTGGGAATGGGCCGTCGTCCGGTGGCAGGTGCCGCCATTCATCCTACCCTCGCCCGGCGCCATTCTGACCGTCTTCGAAACCGACGGCGCATCGCTGCTCGGCTCGGCCTGGATCACCCTGGGCACCACCCTCGCCGCCTTCGTGCTGGCGGTGATCTCGGGCATGGCGCTCGCCGTCCTCTTCGCCTCCAGCCGCCTCGCCGAGGCGGCACTCTCGCCGTACGCCGTCACCCTTCAGGTCACGCCGGTCGTCGCCATTGCGCCTTTGATCATCGTCTGGGTCGGCCTCGACAACGCTTGGCTCGCCGTGCTGATCCTGGCCTGGATCGTAGCCTTCTTTCCGGTCCTGGCGAGCGCCACCGCCGGACTGAAGGCCGTCGACCCCAACCTGCGCGACCTCTTTCGGCTCTATCGCGCCGGCTTCCGGCAGACCTTCCTGCGACTCATGATCCCCTCGTCCCTGCCCTATCTCCTCGCCGGCATCAAGACCGCCGGCGGGCTCGCGCTGGTCGGTGCTGTGGTCGCCGAGTTCGCCGCCGCCTCCGGCAACACCGACGGACTCGCCTGGCGCATCCTCGAGGCCGGCAATCGGCTGCAGATCGCCAAGATGTTCGCCGCGTTGCTCTTGCTCGCGCTCATGGGGGTCGTCCTCTACGCGATCCTGAGCTTCGTGGAGTGGCTGCTGCTGCATCGCTGGCACGGGGATCGGCGGCGGGCCTGAACGCGCCCGGGACGCGGCGCGTGAGGCCGCAAACCAGGAGAGCGCAAAAGCACGCCGCCCCCCGGGATAGACGACTTGCAGTCGTCCTCTTCAGCCGACCCGAGGAATCGAGGGGTCGCGCTTAGGCGATTGCCGAGAACGATCGTCCCTGGCTAGACCCAAGGAAGGCACCTCACGGCGCTGACGTCAGCGATCAGCGCGGTTCCCTAGATCATCGCGTCGAGCGTGACCTCGCCGGCCATCAGAGCGGTGGAAGAGGACGACTGCAAGTCGTCTATCCCGGGATGGGATGTGCGCTCAGCCCAGCTCGAAGGTCGTCACGCCGTAGGTCCGATCGATCGGGAGCGAGGGCGCAGCGCCTCGATACATGCGGGCGGTCTCGAACACGGGGGACAGACCATAGGCCTTTGCCAGGTCAAGCGCCGCGGGATTGGGCTCGGGTAGATCCAGGATCACGGGGTCCGGGCCGGCACAGGCGGCAAGGCGTCGGAAGAGCAGATCGGCATGCACGGCATCGTCGGCGAAGAGGGGTCCGATCTTCCAGCCGGCGCGGCATTGCCTGACCGTCCCGTAACCCGTCACACGGCCGGATCCGCCACCCGTGTCAACCGCAGGCTCGACGAAGGCCCAGCTGCGGCGCGTGTCTCTTTGGGTGAGCCAAGCATCCAGGAACCGATCTCGGGGTGCGGGAAAGAAGGGTCGATCATAGTCGAGCAGCGCGGGAAGCAGGTCCGGCTCGACCGGAACGAGACACGGGTCATCCGGTGCCGCAAGCGCGACCGTGCCCGAATAGCGGACGTTGCGCCACGCCAGCTCAAACCCGGAGCGGCGATAGTCGTGCTGGCGTTCAGGCACCCCGTCGAGACCGATGACCCGATCATCCAGATAGGCCATCCCGGCTTGCCACAGCCGTAGAGCGATGCCGCGCCCGCGATAGGGCGGCGCCGCGATATAGAGACCGATAAAACCGAAGGTCTCGCCGTAGCGCACGGCCGAGAGGCTTGCGGCGGGCTCGCCGTCGACGAACGCCATCAGGAAGCCCTCGGGGTCGGCCGCTCGGAAACAGGCGGCATCGTCGAGACCCGGATTCCACCCCTCGCGCGCAGCCCATTCGATGGCGAGATCGACCTCGGCCGGCGACATGGTGCGAATTCCGATCTCCTTGTTCGTCATCACGCTCCCGTGGGTTGCGAGGTTGCCGGAGCCCTCTAGGTGAAGAGGGTCAAGACGCCCGTGTAGCCGTAGAGTCGATCCTGAGAGATCTCGCCGTTGGCGTAGAAGCCGACGATGGGCACATCGCCGAGCGCGGCCTGGATCTGCTTGAGCTCGGCGGAATCCGGACCGAAGAGATTGACCCCGCGTCCCAAGCAGGAGACGTAGATTCCGCCTCTCGGCGGAGCGGACAGGCGGCTCTTGATGCCTTTGAGCATGCGGTCGAGATCCTCGCGGGCGGTGTCCGCATCGCGCCGGCAGAACATCAGCTCGCGTCCGGGCTCCACCAGATCGCCGATCGCGACCAGGCCGTGATTGGGATCGATGCCGACTAGATTGCGAACCAGATAATCGCCGGTATCCGAGCCCTGAATCGGCAGCCCGGCGAAGATGTAGCCGCCGAGACGCGAGAGATCCCGGGCCAGGATCTCGCCGATATCGCGCTTGAGCACATCGAGCGCGGGTTCGCCGTCGAGTCGCATCAGGATGTTGCGCTGGCCCTCGGTGATGACATGGTGCGGCCCGATCGGCGAGCAGCCTTGGCTGAGCCGGGTCAGGATCCCGACCCGCTCGGAGAAGAGGACGCCGGACAGGCCGCCGCGCGTCACCCCGTCGGCGATGGTCAAGGCGTCCCCGCGGGCGCTGGCGAGCCCGCCGACGAGGAACCCCGCGGTCGTGCGCTGTGCAAGCTGCTGGATCAGGATCTCGGTCAGGCCGTTCGACGGGTCTCCGTGGACCAGGCCCAGATACGGCGGGTTGGTGCGCATCCAGTCGCCGTGACGCAGATCGAAGTCGTCGAGATCTTCGACCAGGCTCGGGAAGACGCGAAAGTCATCGCTCGGAAACTCGCCGAGCATGACCGCGAGCGCGGGCTCTTCGTAGTATTCGGCACCGGTCGCACAGATGCCCAGACCGACGCTGCCAACCCATTGTTCGATCCCGGTCGCTGCGCGAAGGTTGCCTAGGATGTCGTCGAGATCCTCGGCAAGGGCGTCGGTCACATACAGGAAGCCGAGCGTCGCCTCCGGCGGCACGCTCCCGATCTGCGTCAAACAGCGATCGGCGGCCAAACGCCAATCGGGGTCCGCGGCATGTCCGAGGCGGAATGGAGTCATCGTCATTCAATCATCCGCAGTGGAGTGTCGAATCGCACCGTCACGACGCTAGACCTCGGCGAGGTCGCCTTTTTCCTGCAACCAGACCCGTCGGTCGGAAGCGCGCTTTTTGGCCAGCAGCATGTCGAGGAGATTGTTGCTCTCGTCGTCCGCTTCAACCGTGAGCTGGACCAGCCGCCGGGTGTCCGGATGAATGGTCGTCTCGCGCAGCTGGCCGGGGTTCATCTCGCCCAAGCCTTTGAAACGCTGAACATTGACCTTGCCCTTGATCTTCTCGGCCTCGATGCGGTCCAGGATGCCGCGCTTCTCGCTGTCGTCCAAGGCGTAGAAGACCTGCTTGCCGACGTCGATGCGGTAGAGCGGCGGCATGGCGACGAAGACGTGCCCCTCGGCGACCAGGCGCCGAAAATGCCTGAGAAAGAGCGCACAGAGCAGGGTCGCGATATGGGCACCGTCGGAGTCGGCATCGGCGAGGATGCAGATCTTGCCGAAGCGCAGGCGGGCCAGATCTTCGCTGCCCGGATCCACGCCGATGGCGACCGCGATGTCGTGCACCTCCTGCGAACCCAAGACCTCGGCCGGGTCGACCTCCCAGGTATTCAAGATCTTGCCGCGCAGCGGAAGGATCGCCTGGAATTCGCGATCGCGCGCCTGCTTGGCCGAGCCGCCGGCCGAGTCGCCTTCGACCAGGAAAAGCTCGCCGCGCTCCGGATCGGTCGTGGTGCAGTCGGCGAGCTTGCCCGGCAAGGCCGGCCCCTGCGTAATCTTCTTGCGGGTCACGGTGCGGCCGGCGCGCAGTCGCGCCTGGGCGGCACCGATGACCAGCTCGGCGATCCGCTCGCCCTCGGCCACATGCTGATTCAGCCAGAGGCTGAAGGCGTCCTTGACCACACCCGAGACGAAGGCCGCACACTCGCGCGAGGACAACCGCTCCTTGGTCTGCCCGGAGAACTGCGGCTCGATCAGCTTGACCGAGAGGATGTAGCTGACGCGGCCCCAAACATCCTCCGGGGCCACCTTGACGCCGCGCGGCAGCAGGTTGCGGAACTCGCAGAACTCGCGCACCGCCTCGGTCAAACCGGTGCGCAGCCCGTTGACATGGGTGCCGCCCTGCACGGTCGGGATGAGGTTCACATAGCTCTCGGCGACCGCCTCGCCGCCCTCGGGCAACCAGCCCAGCGCCCAGCTCGCCGCCTCGTTGGTCCCTTCCAGGTCGCCGACGAAGAGCTGCGACGGCAGGGTCTCGGCCCCGTTCAGCGCCTGGAGCAGATAGTCCTTGAGTCCGTCCTGGTAGCACCAGACCTGCTCGTCCCCGCTCGCCTCGTCGCGAAAGCGGACCTCGAGTCCGGGACAGAGCACGGCCTTGGCCTGCAGCAGGTGGGTCAGCGGACGTGTGGCGATCTTGGGCGTGTCGAAATACTTCGGATCCGGCCAAAAGCGCAATCGGGTGCCCGTATGGCCGCGCCCGACGCTGCCGAGCTGCACGAGATCGCTCGCCTTCTCGCCGCCTGCGAAGGCCATGTGGTGCTCGTGACCGCCGCGTTTGACCCAGACATCCAGGCGTTTGGAGAGGGCATTCACGACCGAGACGCCGACCCCGTGCAGCCCGCCCGAGAAGCGATAGTTGTCGCCGTTGAACTTGCCGCCCGCATGCAGCTTGGTGAGGATGACCTCTACGCCGGGCAGCCCCTGCTCGGGGTGGATATCCACCGGCATGCCGCGCCCGTCGTCGCTCACCTCGAGCGAGCCGTCGGCGAAGAGCGTCACCTCGATGCGGCGGGCGTGCCCGGCGAGCGCCTCGTCGACGCTGTTGTCGATGACCTCTTGGGCGAGGTGGTTGGGACGGATGGTGTCGGTGTACATCCCGGGGCGCTTGCGCACCGGGTCGAGGCCGCTGAGGACCTCGATGGCTGAGGCATCGTAGTGGCCGGTCATGGGGCTGTGGGTCGATCCTGTCTGTTGTCTTGGTCGGGTTGGAGTGGGTTTGCAGGCAAGCGCGATCGGGGCTCGCCGGGCTCGCTGGCGTACTTGCGGCCGGCCTTGCTCGCCGGCCCGCTCGCCTAAGACGCGATGCCGCGCTCCACGGGCAATTGCAGAAGCCTCCCCGCGCGAATGAATCCGGAATCGAGCGTCAAGATCGTTTCGGCGCCTTGTCCCGCCGCGATCGCCAAGTGCAGCGCATCGCCCGCGCGCAAACCGGTCTCGGGCGTTTCAAGGTATCGCGCAGCACGGGCAAAGTCAGCCGCGGTCGGCATGAGCAACACAAACGACTCGTTCAGAATCCGTGCGAGCTCGCGGCGAACCGCCTCGGCCTGGGTCTCGGACAGCTCGCCCATGCGTCGCTTGCGCGAGATCAGACTCGCCAGCTCGACCCGAGTCCACAGGCTCGTTCCCAGGTCGCCCGGTATCACCGCCAAGACGAATGCCTCGACCGCGTCGCTGGTCTCCTCTGCAATGACCAGCGGCGCGATAAAGCTGGTATCCAGGTAGACCATTAAACCGCGTCCAGAGCGAGTTGCTTACTTTCAAGTGAGTTCGACATTTGGTGCATCCGGGGCCCCTGGCGGGGACGCGGTTTAAAATTATATATTTCTTAATCGCTTAAACCGCGCCAGCTCCAGCGGACGTCAGGTTTGCCGGGGTCAATCCCATCAAAAACATCGCATACCGCACCGGGCGCGGTTTAAAAGCCTTCGTCGCGCAGCTCCCGAATCAACTCCGCACTCGATCTGCGCGCCTGCGGCAGACCGGCACGGAACTTCGCGAGCGAGCGCAGGGCTTTTTTCGGCTCGGCGATCGGGACCAGCTTGGCCACAGGCTGCCCGCGACGGGTGATGATGGTCTCCTCGCCGCTCTGGGCCTTGCTCACAAGCTCGCTCAGATGCGCTTTGGCTTCCGCCAGATTGACTGCACCCATCGTCGGCTCCGAATGGTCACATTGTTGGTCACGATGATAGCGTAAAACCGTTGCGCATGATCGTCGGGTGGCGCCGAGCCCGGCGCGACGATGCAGGGCTTGGCGGGGCTCGCAGTTTGACCCATCCAAAGAGCTGGGGTAACTTAGCTCGACCTCCGAAAGACCTTAAACCGCGTCCGGCCAGAACCCGTTGGATTCAACCGAGCGGCGTCATCCAACGAAGCATCGGTATCCGTTCAGGACGCGGTTAAAGCGCATGAAAAAGCCAGTCGCTCCGCCCCCGCCCTCCTTCGAGCAGTCGCTCGCCGAGCTGGAATCGATCGTCGATGCCCTCGAGAAGGGCGAGATGAGTCTCGAAGAGTCACTGACCGTTTTCGAGCGCGGTATCGGCCTGACCCGTGCCTGTCAACAGGCGCTGGATGTGGCCGAGCAACGCGTGCGCATCCTCACCGACACTCGGCCCGATGCCGGACCCAGGTCCGAATCCGGTGCCGATCTAGAGCCCTTCGAATCCAATGACTGACGCCACTCTGGACGACTTCCGCGCACGCTGCTGCGCCCGCGTCGAAGCCACGCTCGACGCGCTTCTGCCCCCTGCAAGCGTGCAGCCGGTTCGGCTGCACGAGGCCATGCGCTACACGGTCCTCGGCGGCGGCAAGCGTATCCGTCCGCTCCTGGCCTATGCCGCCGGCGAGGCACTCGGCGTAGATCCCGCCCTGCTCGACCGCCCCGCCTGTGCCGTCGAGCTGATCCATGCCTACTCCCTGATCCACGACGACCTCCCGGCGATGGACGACGACGATCTGCGGCGCGGGCGCCCGACCTGTCATCGCGCCTTCGACGAAGCGACCGCGATCCTGGCCGGCGATGCGCTCCAGACCCTCGCCTTCCAGGCGTTGGCCGAGTCGCCCGGACTGGATGCGGAAAAGCGCATCGCGATGGTCGCAAGCCTCGCGCGTGCCAGCGGGGCACGCGGCATGGTCGGTGGCCAGGCGCTCGATCTCGCCGCGGAGGGCAGCGTTCTGGACGTCGCCATGCTCGAGCATATCCACATCCACAAGACCGGCGCCTTGATCAGAGCGGCCGTGCAGATGGGCATCCTCGCCCACGACGCACCGGACCCGGACCACGCCGAGCGTCTCGATCGCTATGCCAAATGTATCGGTCTCGCCTTTCAGATCCAGGACGATGTGCTCGACGTCGAGGGCGACACCAGTCTGATCGGCAAGACCGCAGGGCGGGATCAGGTCCTGGAGAAGGCAACCTATCCCGCGCTCGTCGGACTCCCCGAGGCCAAGGAGATGGCTGCGGCATTGATCGCCGACGCGCTCGAAAGCATCGAGGTCTTTTCCTCCGGGGCCGAGCCGCTGCGGTGGATTGCAGGTGCCCTGATCGGCCGCAAGCACTGACAGGCACCGCCCGAGGATCCGCATCCGTTTGTCTTGGCGGCCTCAGCCCCAATTTCCGGGTTTGACACCAAAGACGATCCATCGAGAGAAGTCACATCATGGAGCAAGTGCTCGAACCCAACTGCTGCGCGACACCCGAGATCGCCGATGTTCAAGGGAGTGCAGACTCTCGCCGGATCGCAATCGACAAGGTCGGGATCAAGGACATCCGCCATCCCGTGCGGGTGAGCGATCGCAGCGGCATCGACCAACATACGGTCGCCAACTTCAACATGTACGTGTATCTGCCGCACGACTTCAAGGGGACCCACATGTCCCGCTTCGTGCAGATCCTGAACAACCATGAACGCGAGATCGGGGTGGCCTCCTTCAAGGAGATGCTCGTGGAGATGTCGCATCGCCTGGAGTCCGAGGCCGGGCATATCGAGATGCGCTTCCCCTTCTTCGTGAGCAAGAAGGCACCGGTCACGGGCGTGGAGAGCCTGCTCGACTACGAGGTGACCTTCATCGGCGAGATCCGGCACGGCGAGCCGACCCTGGAGATCAAGGTGGTGGTCCCGGTGACCAGCCTCTGCCCCTGCTCGAAGCAAATCTCGGCCTACGGGGCGCACAACCAGCGCTCGCACGTCACGGTGCAGGTCCGCACCCAGGGTTACATCTGGATCGAAGAGCTGATCGAGATGGTCGAGAAGGAGGCGTCCTCGGAGCTCTTCGGACTCCTGAAGCGACCGGACGAGAAGTATGTGACCGAACGGGCCTACGACAACCCAAAGTTCGTCGAGGACCTGGTCCGTGACGTCGCGACACGGCTAAACGAGGACGATCGCATCGGCGCCTACGTGGTCGAGGCCGAAAACTTCGAGTCCATCCACAACCACTCGGCCTACGCCCTGATCGAGCGCGACAAGGACCGCGAGGCCCGCATCGCCGAGGCGACGCTCTGATCCTGCTGCTGCACGGGTTCACGGGCAGCGGCGAGGATTGGGGTGTTTGTTGCCCACACCTTCGAGAGTCTGCACTCGCGATCGACCTGCCGGGACATGGCGCCGACTCGGCGCCCGTCCGGTCTTTCCAAGACAGCATCTACGACATCCTCGACGCCCTGCCCGACAGTGTCGACGCGGTCGTCGGATACTCCTTGGGCGGACGGTTCGCCCTCGGCTTGATGGCGCTCGACCCGGACCGTTTTCGCCGCGCAACCATCATCTCCGCACACCCGGGCCTCGAAGACGCATCCGAACGCGCCGACCGACTCGCGGTCGATCGGGCGTGGATCCGACGGCTCCTCGACGACGGCATCGAGCCATTCGTCGCAGACTGGGAGTCACAGCCCCTGTTCGCGACGCAGGCCCGCTTGCCGACGGCAATCCTGGAACGACAGCGTCGTCGGCGCCTGAGCCATCGCCCGGCGGGGCTCGCAGCCTCTCTCGAGCAGCACGGACTCGCGCGAATGCCGAGCCTCTGGGAACCCTTGGCGGCCTTTCCGGGGCAGCTGAGCTGGATCGTCGGCGCGGCAGATTCGCGGTTTCTCGGGATCGCCCGGGAGGTCGTGCGTCGGCGTCCCGCGACGCGACTGCACGTCCTGCCCGGCGTCGGTCATAATCCGCTGCTCGAGTGTCCCGAGATCCTGGCCGATCTTTTGGTCTAGAATCGCGACGCCGGGGCCGTAGTCCCGCGGCTCCGGGCAGCCGGAGCCGATCACGAGCAATGCAAGGCCCGCGAGTCAACTGCACACGGCGCCCCGTTCGAACCGACACCGCAACCCAAGCCGGAGGAGGCATCCATGCAACAACAACCGTCCAAGCCGCAACCGGCCGCACCCATGTCCGGGCAAACGCCGGGCACCGACCACGTCCGATCCGAGGACAGCAATCTCACCGTCATCCTGGGCGAGTGGGGCTTCAAGGTGCTGTTCGGTTTCCTGGGTGCCGCGGCAACGCTGCTCAGCTTGATCGCACCGCGTCGGCAGGAGCGCTCCTGAAGGTGCCCGACGCGCGGATCGCATCAGACGCGCCATGAGACGTCCGTTCCAAAAGCCCTCGATCAGTCGGATTTTCCGCTCGACAAGTGCACTGTGATTCCGGCACCCTTTGATCATCGCCAACACCTGCTATGATTCAGCGGCGATGTCTTGCCGGAGGCCCTGCGGTTGGCCGAGCACACGACACACAAGGCAGGACAGACACGGCAGGAGCAGATCGACGGACCACTCGGAGCTTAAGCGAGCGCACCCGTCGAGACGCGGCAGTCGAGGGCGATCGCGGAGTCGAGGCACGACCAGTCACTTCAGTCCGGAGAGTCCAGCATGCTGCCTCGGTCGTCGATCGACGCCGAGGCGATCGGTCTGGATTGTCCGATTCATGCGACCAGCAAGGAGAAGAAGCAAGTGAAAACCAAGCACATTCTGTTCAGTTCCGCTGCGGCACTCGCCATCATGCTCGCCGGCACTGTTGCTGCCGAGCAGCCTGCAACGCCGCTCGTCTCGGGCGACGAGCCGATGAACGTCGGGCAAGAGGCGCAGTTGAAGGCTCCGACGCCGGATGCGAAGGCGCAGGAAAAGACCGGCGCGATGCTGAAGAAGCAAGGCGAAGAGCTGAGCGGCGACTACCCGACCGACCAAGGCGCCGAGGGACAGGTCAAGGATCCGACCCCCAACGCCGCAGCGCAGGCTGCGACGAAAGAGGCACTCGAGAAGGAAGACGCCTCCGGTGCCATCAGCGGCAAGTACAAGTAGTCCGCTGTTTTATCCCGGCGGATCGCGTAGTCGATCCGCCGGGATCGATTCGGGGACCCCGGTCATGACCCCGGCTCGATGATCAAGGCCCCGCTCGACACCCGCGGCGATGGCCTCTGCGACGACGAGGCCGGCGCGGCACCCGCGCAAAGAAACGCGGACGCGGCTCCCGCCGCCCGCGTGACCTGCGAGACCTGTGCAGCCGCCTGCTGTCGCTTGGAGGTTTGGTGCCTCACCGACACCGGCGTCCCGGGCCATCTCACCGTCGTCGATCCCTTCGGCCGAACCCTGATGGACCGTCTCGACGACGGCTGGTGCGCGGCACTGGATCGCAACACCCTGCGCTGCCGAATCTACGCGCAGCGACCTTTGGTGTGCCGCGAGCTGGAGGTCGGCAGCCCCGAATGTCTCGCCGAGCGCAGTTAAAGTCCCTGCGTTCGCTTCCGACGAAATCGACAGGCCGGCGCATCCCGCGGCGCATCCCGATCACCATGCAGCATGCCGACCACTTCACCCCCGTCGCCGCCGACTATGCCGGCTTTCGACCCCGCTACCCCGAAGCGCTGATCGCATGGCTCGCCCGCCTCGCACCCGCGCGACACTGCGCGTGGGACTGCGCCACCGGCAGCGGGCAAGCCGCCGTGGATCTGGCGCGCCACTTCGAGCAGGTGATCGCCACCGATATCAGCGAAGCCCAGCTCGCCGCGGCCATCCCGCACCCGCGCATCGACTATCGCCTCGCGCCTGCGGAGGCGTGCGGTCTGGCGGACGACGCGGTGGAGCTGATCACGGTCGCGCAAGCGCTGCACTGGCTCGACCTCGGGCGATTCTATGCCGAGGCCCAACGCGTCCTGCGACCCGACGGCCTGTTGGCGGTCTGGAGCTACGGCCTCCTCGAGACCGATGACGCGGCCATCAACCACTGCCTCCGAGGCGACTATCATGCGATCATTCAGCCCTACTGGCCGGATGAGCGTCGACACGTCGAGGATGGCTACCGCGCGCTGGATTTCCCCTTCCCCGAGATCCAGGCACCTGCGTTCGCGCTGATGGCCGACTGGACCCTCGACGCCTTGCTCGGCTATCTGCGCAGCTGGTCGGCTACCGCGCGCTACCGAGCGGCGCACGGCAGCGATCCTGTCGCCGCGTTCGGAACCCGACTGGCACCGGTCTGGGGTGGTCCCGAGACGCGTCGCACCATCAGGTGGCCGCTGTCGTTGCGGGTCGGACGTGCACCCAAGCGTCGGATCGATGCATCAACCGCAGGTTGAGAGAGTCCACATGGCACAACAACTGATCAAGGTTCCACCGACCAAGAACACGCTCCTGCGCTTGAAGAAGCAGGAAAAATTTCTCGAAGAAGGCCACGACCTGCTCGAACGCAAGCGCGAGCTGCTGACGCGTCTCGTCTACGAGCGCATCGGCGAATACCGCCGGTTGCGCGAAGCGGCGCAGACGGCGCTCGCCGAGGCCTATCGATGCCTGAGCATCACCCACCTGCGGATGGGCAGCCGCGGGATCCATCAAGCCGCGCTCGGCTCGGAGCTGGCCCTGACGGTCGACATCCTGCCGCGCCGCGCACTCGGCGTTGAGTATCCGGCCGTGACCAGCGAGCGCATCCCGCTCAAGCCGGTCGGCCTCTTGGGAACCGATGCGAGCTTCGACACCACCCGCGAGAACCTCTCCAACGCCTGCGTGCTGCTCGCCCGCCTGGCCGAGGTCGAGACCGCGCTGCACCGCCTGATGGAAGAGCAGCGCAAGGCGCAGAAGCGGGTCAACGCGCTCAAGTACAACATCATCCCGCTCTATCGGCGGACCATCCACTTCATCCAGTCCTCGCTCGAAGAAGAGGAGCGCAATACGCTCTTCCAGGTCAAGCTGCTGCGGCAGCGGGCCGAGGCTTGAGGAGACGACCGCCGCCATGCCCGAATTCCCGCGCAAGGTCCTCGGTCTGCTCTTGATCCTGTCCGCCGTCGGCGTCGCCTCTTGGCAAGCTCTGGCGGTCTCCTGCTCGTCTCCTGCCGCTGCCGCCGAGGCTGCTCGGGAAGCAGCCGCGCCACGCTGAGCCCTCAGGAGACAGATCCATGATCCGCGTGCTTCTGCTGGTCGCGATCGCGACTGCGATCGTCATCCTGATTGCGGTGATTCGCTCCAAGCTCGTCGGGACCGACAACCGTCGGCGTGCGATCGAGGGTCAGCCGAATCCGGCAAAGGGCCTCTTGATGTTCCTGCTGACGCTGCCGGTCATGATCGCCGCGGTCGTCGCCATGGCGCGCGGGCTCTTGGTCCCGATGATCGGCAACGCAGCCGGTTACGGCCTGTTCTTGGGCGGGGCCTGGTTGCTGTGGCGCGGGCTGGTCGCGGAAGCCGTTTACCGGCGCCGTCTCGTCGCCAAGGCGCCTTGGCCGCTCAAGACCGTCGGCGGCGGCCTGATCGGCTTAGGCACCGGCCTCACCGCCTGGCTCGGTGTCGGGCACCATCCGGGCATCGCCTTCGCCTTCGGGCTCGTCGCCCTGCTCGGGTGTCGGCTCTTCTACGGGGTCGATCCGGGTGCGACCAAGCGCGTGACGGCCGCCTCCGGGCTGGACACCACGGATCAAGTGCTGTCGGCCCTGACGCAAGCCGAGCACTCGATCGCTGCGGTGGAGCAATCGAGCCGCGACATCCGACAACCCGAGCTCAATCACCGACTGCGGCGCGTCGCCGCGCTCGCCCGCGAGATCCTGGCCTTGCTGGAAGAGGACCCGCGGGACCTGCGACGTGCCCGCAAGTTTCTGAACGTCTATCTGGACGGCGTGCAGCGTGTGGTCGAAGGCTATGCGAGGACGCACCAACGCGCCGCCTCGCCCGATCTCGACGCCAATTTCCGTCGTGTCCTGACGAGCATCGAGGAGGTGTTTCAGGAGCAACGCCAAAAGCTCTTGGAGTCCGACATCATGGACCTGGACGTGCAGATCGAGGTGCTGACGAGCCAGTTAAAGCGCGAGGGGCTCCTCTGAACCGCGTCGAGGAGCGATCCTGAATCGTCGATGCATTACGCCGCCTTACTGCATTCCAAAACGGTCGAGGCGACGCGGTTCAGAGGGTAAAGGCGACAGCGAATCCGAGCAGGCCGGAGGTTGTGCCGAGCCGTGCGAGGCACAACCAGCCGTCGGCGGAAGTCGTGCTTCCTATCGTCAGCAAAACCTACCGGTATCAAGTCACTCCGGACGCGGTTTAATCGCCAGCTCGATCACCTTCGACACAGCCGCAAACCCGAACGTCGCCGTCACGAAGCTCGCCGACCCGTAGCCGAGCCGGCAGTCGAGTGAAACGCCGCTGATACCGGGCTTTTGGTGGCCGACACATCCGTCCGCTTGGGGATAGACCGGCTGCTCCAGCGAGTAGACGCAGTCGACCTTGAATCGCCGTTTCGGATCGCGCGGGAATCCATACGCCTCGCGCAGCCGTCTCCGCACCTTCGAGGCCAAGGGGTCGTGCTCCGTGCGGCTCAGATCGGCCACCCTGACCGCGGTCGGGTCGCGCCGTCCGCCCGCCCCGCCGGTCGTGACAATGCGGATCCTTGTGCGCCTTGCAGTAGGCAATCATCGCCGCCTTGAAACGGATGCTGTCGATCGCGTCGATGACCGCGTCATAGCCGCGGCTCAGATACGCCTCGAGTGTCCGATCGACGATGAAATCCCGGATCGGCTCGCATCGGCAGAGCGGATGGATGTCGCGGATGCGCTCGGCCATCACCTCGACCTTCGCCCGATCGAGCTGGCTGGTCATGGCATGGCTCTGCCGATTCACGTTGCCCGCTTCGATGGTGTCGTCGTCGATCAGGGTAATGGCGCCCACGCCGGTGCGCGCGAGCGCCTCCACCGCCCAAGAGCCCACACCGCCCACGCCGACGACACAAACATGCAGCTCGGCGATCCGCGCGCTCTCCGCCGCCCCGTAGAGCCGAGCGATCCCGCCGAAGCGCGCCTCGCGCCCGACCGAAACCTCCGTATCACGCTGCGCATGAAAGTCCGCTGTATCCATCACGGCATCATCCTCGATCGACGCGCGAACTGAAAGCGTCCGCTCGAGACGATTCCGAACCCGCAACCCACACCGCAGTTCTCCGAAACTCCGAATCTCCTGAACCGCGTCCCCCGACAGCCCTCGAGAAGCACAAGGTCGAAATCACCGCCGACGGGCCGGAGGACACCCGACGCGGTTCAGCGGCGCTTGACATCCCGGGATTTTTCTCTAGATTGTTAGCACTCGATCAGACAGAGTGCTAACAGCCCGTCGAGATCGCGAACTTTCGATTTTCTCGCTCAAGGAGTCATCACGTCTATGAACCTACGTCCATTGCATGACCGTGTCGTCGTCCGTCGCAAAGAGGAGGAGCGCACCTCCGCGGGCGGCATCCTGATCCCGGATACGGCAACCGAGAAGCCGATCGAGGGCGAGGTCATCGCCGTCGGCAACGGCAAGCTGCTGGACAACGGCGATGTCCGCCGACTGGATGTGAAGGTCGGCGACCGCGTGTTGTTCGGCAAATACTCCGGCACCGAGGTCAAGCTCTCCGAGGAGAAGCTGCTGGTGATGCGCGAAGACGACATCATGGGCGTCATCGAGTAACCGGCGTCCGCCCTCTTCCGTCACACCCCCATTTCGCTTTTCCGAGGCAAGCAATCCATGAGTGCAAAACAGATTTCCTTCAGTGAGCAGGCCCGTGCCCGGATGCTCCGCGGCGTCGACATCCTCGCCAACGCCGTCAAGGTCACCTTGGGGCCGAAGGGTCGCAATGTCGTCATCGAGAAGTCCTGGGGCGCCCCGACCGTCACCAAGGACGGCGTCTCCGTGGCCAAGGCGATCGAGCTGAAGGACAAGCTCGAAAACATGGGCGCCCAGATGGTCAAGGAGGTCGCCTCCAAGACCTCCGACGTCGCGGGCGACGGCACCACCACGGCAACCGTGCTTGCCCAAGCGATGGTCCGCGAGGGTCTCAAGGCAGTCGCCGCCGGCATGAACCCGATGGACATCAAGCGCGGCATCGACAAGGCCGTCGAGGCATCGGTCACCGAGCTCAAGGCGCTCTCGCGGCCCTGCTCGACGAACAAGGAGATCGCCCAGGTCGGCACCATCTCGGCCAACTCCGACTCCTCGATCGGCGAGATCATCGCCGAGGCGATGGAGAAGGTCGGCAAGGAAGGCGTCATCACGGTCGAGGAAGGCAAGTCGCTGCAGAACGAGCTCGAGCTGGTCGAAGGTATGCAGTTCGACCGTGGCTATCTCTCGCCCTACTTCATCAACAACCAGCAGAGCCAGAAGGCCGAGCTGGATGCACCCTACATCCTGCTCTACGACAAGAAGATCTCCAACATCCGCGATCTGCTCCCCGTGCTCGAGGCCGTCGCCAAGGCCGGCAAGCCGCTGCTGATCGTCGCCGAGGATGTCGAGGGCGAGGCGCTGGCGACCCTGGTCGTGAACAACCTGCGCGGTATCCTCAAGGTGTGCGCGGTCAAGGCGCCGGGCTTCGGCGATCGTCGCAAGGCGATGCTCCAGGATCTCGCCATCCTCACCGGCGGCACCGTGATCTCCGAAGAGGTCGGCCTGTCGCTGGAGAAGGCGACGCTCAACGACCTAGGCTCGGCCAAAACCGTCCAGATCGGCAAGGAAGACACCACCGTGATCGACGGCGCCGGCTCGCATGACGAGATCAAGGGCCGTTGCGATCAGATCCGCGGTCAGATCGAGGACACCACCTCGGATTACGACCGCGAGAAGCTCCAGGAGCGTCTGGCTAAGCTGGCCGGCGGTGTGGCGGTCGTCAAGGTCGGCGCGGCCACCGAGATGGAGATGAAGGAGAAGAAGGCACGTGTGGAAGACGCCCTGCACGCCACCCGTGCGGCGGTCGAGGAAGGCATCGTCCCCGGCGGCGGTGTGGCCCTGATCCGCGCCATCGGCGCGGTCGTCGGTCTGAAGGGCGCCAACAGCGATCAAGACCTCGGCATCGCCATCGCCCGCCGCGCCTTGGAAGAGCCGCTGCGTCAGATCGTCACCAACGCCGGCGACGAGGCATCCGTTGTGATGAGCAAGGTCGCCGAGGGCACCGGAAGCTTCGGTTACAACGCCGCCACCGGGGAATACGGCGACATGATGGACATGGGCATTATCGACCCGACCAAGGTGACGCGCACGGCGCTGCAAAACGCCGCGTCGGTCGCCGGGTTGATGATCACCACCGAGGCGATGGTGGCCGACGAGCCCAAGAAGGACAAGGCCCCTGCCGCGCCCGGCGGCGGCATGGACGATATGGACTACTAAGACGCGTCCACGCCCGGCTGCCCGGTTCGAGGCGAGACCCCGTCTCGCGTCGAGCCACAGCATCGGCGAGACGCGTGATGCGTCGATGCAAAGGAGCCGTAAGGCTCCTTTCTCGTTCCGGCAACCGCGCACCGCAGAAATAGACTCGGGTCCGGGACGCGCCTCAATCCTCGCGGCACCCGCCAAGCGCCTTTCCCGTCTCGGCACCGGCTCGCTCCCTTCCGGCCACGCACAGACAGTACCCCGCCCTATCCGGCCCTGCCGGCGACACCGGGATTGGGGCCGCACCTCGCGTTTCCGATCGCGCTTACTCGAAAGGGACGATGGGGGGTACCATGCGCAACCCATCAGGCATGAGCCATCGCGCCCCAGTGTCGGAAGCCGCACCATGAGCCGCTACAGAATTCTTTTGTCGAGTGGATGGCGGTCTTGGCGAGACCCCGACCACAGCCTGGCAGCGCTCCTCGTGCTGCTTCTGCTCTACATTCTGGTCTTTACGCCGATGTATGGCTCGCCGATTTCCGACGGGGGCCTCATCAGTATCATCTTCTCCCTGATCCTATTCACCGGCGTTTTGGCTACAGCCCAAAACCATATGATCCGGATCGGTATCGCGAGCATTGCGCTCATCGCCTTCATGGCGCATTGGCTGCACTTCGTCACCGGCGGACCGATTATTCATCTCATCGATACCGCGGGCGCAATCCTATTCTTCTGCACCCAGGCCTATTTTACCGTTCAGCGCGTCTTTCGCGCAGGAAACATCAACGTCTACCGGATACTCGGCGCGATTGCCGGATATCTGATCATCGGCATGATCTTCGCGAATGCCTATCTCTTCATTTCGCTTCTTTCGCCGGACGCTTTTCGCTTTGCGCCAGGCGTGAAGATCAACGAGCCGCCACTCCCGGAGTTGGTCTATTTCGCCTTCGTGACGCTGACGACGGTCGGCTACGGCGATATCACGCCGCTGCACCCCTTCGCGCGATCGCTCGTATCGATGGAGGCCCTCATCGGGCAACTGTATCCGGCTATTCTGATCGCGCGGCTGGTCACCCTTTACCGTCGGGAGGCATGAGCCGGGATCCGATGGCAAATGGGCGAGATTCCGTCCTAATCCGACGGCAATCGGGACATGTAATCGATCACGACTTGGATATCCTCGTCCGGATAGTTCTTACTGACCTCCCACATCTCCGGATTGGCATTGCGGCGTTTGCCGTCGCGGATATCATGCATCTGGCGCAGGAGGTAGAGGTAGTGTTGTCCGGCCACGCGCGGATAGAAGTTGGTCGGATCCCCTTCGCCGGCTGGACCATGACACTCGATACAGTCACGCTCGTAGAGCGATCGGCCGCGCTCCGGGTCCGTTCCCGGGCCGATCCCGTGCGCCTCGGGTACAGGTAGTGCGCTCAAATACGCGGCAATGTCCGCGATCTCCTGTGTCGTGACGACGTGCTCTTCGGCGAAGGGATACATCTTGCGGTTGTCGCGAATTCCCGCACGCACATCGGCCAGTTGCTTGATCAGAACCGATGGATGTTGA
Source organism: Thiocapsa sp. KS1 (assembly GCF_001499735.1). Classification (GTDB taxonomy): domain Bacteria; phylum Pseudomonadota; class Gammaproteobacteria; order Chromatiales; family Chromatiaceae; genus Thiocapsa. The sequence goes on from NZ_LN848257.1 coordinate 1,883,120, forward strand.
CCGGCCAGACGCGGGTAGGTCCCGTCGATCTCGCCGAGGGCATCCATACCGTGACAGCCCCGACAGACCTCGAAGGCGATCTCGCCCCGAAGAGGATCCCCCTTCGCCTGGAGCGCAAGGAGCTTCTCCCCGCGCATCTCGTTCCAGATATAACCCGGCGATTCGATCCCGGGAGCGACCGGCTGCTTGGGCTCGTCGCCGGCCTGTGCCGAGCCGACGACCAGGATGGCCATCACTGCAATCATCTTGGACACGTTGCTCTCCCCGCTCATGGCTGCGCCGGTGTCACGGCCATGCCCGCGATATACTCGGACACGGCGCGCATCTCTTCCTCGTTCATCCGTCCCGCGATCGTGCGCATCAGCCTGCCGCGATCGTTGGTGCGAATGTCGTGATCGAAGTTTCGAAGTTGCTGCAACGTATAGGCCGGATCCTGTCCCGCGAGCATCGGGGATCGCGGCGTACCCGTGCCGTCGGGTTTGTGACAGCCGGCGCAGGCGGGCACACCCGTCTCCTTGTTGCCCTGGTGATACAGAGCCCGGCCTTCGTCGACCAACGCAGGATTCGTCACAACGCCGGGCTTACGCAGCTGCCCGCTGAAATATGTCGCCAAAGCGAACAACTCCGCCTGCGAGTACTTCTCGGCAATCGGTTTCATCACCTCGCTTTTGCGTGTCCCGTCGGAGAGCTCCACGAGCTGCTTCGCCAGATACTCCTGCTGGATGCCGGCCAGCTTCGGAAAGGTCGGTATAGGTCCGTTGCCGTCCAGGCCGTGACAGGCGACACACTCGGCCGCGACGATATCCTTTGCGTCTTTCGCTTCGACCCCGACAAAGGGGCCCGCAATCAACGGAATCACGGTCAGCATGGTCGTCATCGTCACCCGCCCTTTTGGCTTGATCGGAATCGAAGTCGGCCGTCTATCGTTGTCGAAATACTCTCTCAACACTTGAACCCCCGGTATCCCGATCGCTGTCGGTGCGAATGCGCCCATCTCGTTCAGGCGTCGAGCGCGGTCAGAACGTGACCTGTACAAACAGGCCCACGACGCTGGTGCTGTAGTCCTCCGGACCCGAATCCAGGTAGAGGGTATTCGCAGTCGGCATCGGATTCTCGGACACGCCGTCGTAATGCCAGTCGTCGATCGAACCTGTCTCGTAACGGTAAAGCGCTCGCAGGGCAACGGATTTGTTGATCGGAACAATCACATTCAGATCCGCGAATTGCTGTGTCGTATTCAGGTTCGGCATGCCGGATCCGATCAGAGCCAAGGTATCCGGATTGGTGATTCCGAGTGCGTCCGGATTGTAGTTGTATCCGATCTCCGTGACGCCAGTCGTATAGGTATAGTCAAGCTCGACCCTTGCCCAACCGAAGTCGTAACGTCCGCCGACGCCGAATGTGTGATTGTAGTCGTCGCTCTCCACGCTCCAAGCTCGAGCGGTGTTGTAGAGAGGATTGATCGGCGACGCGTCGCCGCAGAGACTGTGCCAGTTTGTCCCGCTCACGCGTGTCTGGTCACGCAATCTCGCCCCGCTGTTGAGGGGAGCCGGCGCAACACCCGTCGTATTGGTCGCAATCGATCCATCGGAATAAAAGTAATAGTAGTTTCCGATGACGCACCCGAGCGACTGGATCCCGCTCTGGTCCATACTGCCCTGTTGGTAGGTATAGAAGCCGTACAGTCCGAGAGCCGCACTGGGTTGATAGTTCACGTCGAGACTGACGGAACCGAGGGTGTATCGATCGGTACGACCGATATTCGAGGACGGATAATCGTTGTTCTGATACTGAAGGACGAGACCGACGTCCATCGCCTCGGTGGCAATCACGTTCAGGCGCCCGTTCAAGGTCGTTTGATCTCGATCGGCAAGGTCGAACTTGCGCAGTCCGGACGGGGCGTGGATCCAGCTCGCGACATTGGTGCCGTTCGCGACAGGCGCGGGACCGAAGATCGCACTGTTTGAATTCGGGTCGGCCTCGACGTTGTAAGTATCCCCGCGACGCTCGGCATACTCTGCGGACAACCGGATCGTGCCGAAGTTAAACCCCCGATTGGTATACCCGAGCTCGAGGCTATTCTCCCAGGTGGAATCACGCTCGCGATAGGCTCGGTCGAATTCCTCGCGTTCCAGCGTCAGATTGAAGCTGGACGCCCGACCGAGAGCATAGTCGCCCGACAGCACATAATTCATTTGCTTGTAATCGTAGGGCGTATTACGAATCCTGACGTTCCCCGCACTCGGGACTAGACCGAGCGCCTGGACGGCCGCGACGTTGCATCCGGCCTGATTGTAGGCGGTCTGGAGTGTCCCGGAAGGATTGTTTCCCGCCGTGGGATTCGGTACGACGAAGGAGCCGCCGCTGCCGTCGTTGAGAAGGCGACCCCATTGACCGGTCAAGGGATTGCATGCGAAGAATTCGGTTTTGTTCTCGGTCTCGTAGTAGCGGATCTTGCCCTCGACATCGAGCTTTTCGGTGGGACTCATCACCAGACCCAAACTAAAGAGCTGCGTATTGATCTCGGCATCCGCCGACTGCTTCGAGTTGGCCCGCGTGGTATTCCAGACGTTCTCCGTATTGACCCCGTTGATGTTGCCGCCAGCTAATGAAAACGTGGTCGGCGCAATGAGATCATCATCCTGCTTCATCCAGGCCAAAGAGGCGACCGCGGTCAGCCTGGCCTTGTAGAAATCCGGAAAGTTGCGACCGTATTCGCCCAGTAGATTGTAATAATTGTTGTCCGGATAGAGATCGTAACGCCCGCTGGTGAATGCCGTCGGCGCAATTCCCGTAATTGTATTCGGGGTGATGAGCAGTGGATTCTCGAACGTCATGGTCCCGGTAAGGTTTCGGAACAGAGACGCCTCGGCTTGGAGGTTGAGATTATTGAGACCGTCGTCGAATCTCAGTCCCGCAATGAAGTTCTGGGTCTCGTAGTCGATGGACTCCGGAATCTCGACGTTTCCGCCGCCGCCGCCGCCACCGAACACGGCACCGAACGGACGCTCTCCTTCGCGTTTCTCGAGATTGTAACCGCCGAAGACGCGCCACTCGTTCGTAATGTATTTTTCGACGTTCAACCCGCCCTGTTTGCGCACGAGACCCAGGTCGGACTCCTCGGTCTTCGTGAGTGTTTCCTGAATGTTCGCTTGTGTTGTCGCAGCGTTGAGGTTGCCGCCCGGTTTCAATCCGCCCAGGGTCAGATCGTCCGAACCCTCGCCATTCCAGAGGAGACGGTAACTGCTCGTGAACGCATGCGGTATCTCGGTGTAGAAGAGGTCGAGCTTCCAGTCATTGAATCGCCCCGCCTCGGCACCGATGAACTGATCGCGATAGCCGATACCGCCGCCGTAGGTTTCGAAGAAGAGCGCGCTACCCGGCTGGTTGGCCTGGAAACTAAAGTTGTTCAGGTAGGGACCCGACTGCAGATCCTTGTACTGGAGAAACCACGCATTGTCGGTGTCGCCGAAAACCCCGAGCCCGCCAAGCTCCGCCTCTCCCGAATAGAGCCAACCGGATTCCGTTTCCTTGGTCTGTGGCGGCAGGATGGGCCAGCCATACAGGAAACCGGTCGGCGAGCGCGGATGAGCCTGTGTATCGAGCCCCTCCGGATCGCGGGCCGGCACCGTGTTGAGGAAACCCGGATTGAGTGCGTTTCCGAGTACGGTCGGCGTCCCTCTGGGCGTTGAGGAATCGGCTTGGGTGCCTGCCGCCGTCAAGCTCCCCAGCGCCGCTCCGACGCAGCACGCCATGGTTTTCAGTCGAAAGGGGTCAATCATATCGGCGCACCTCGGGTACGGTTTCTGCTCGATTGGACTCGACCGGCGGAGCAATCCGCCGCGATGTCAATGGCGTTCGACGAAGTCAAGGATCCGATCAGCGTTGCCAACGGGCTCCGGACGGATGATTGCTGCCGTGGATCTGCGTATGGCAGTTCTGGCAGGCGCGCCCGATGATGCGTTGGCTTGCCGCGCCGCCTGGCTGAAGGGCACTCTCGGCGGTCTGGCTCGCGTTGTAGAAGGTCCCCGGATGAAACAACTGGTTGTGGCACTGCTGACAGAGGAAGGGGCGCGCCGAGACAAGAAGCTTGTCGTGATTGGAACCATGCGGAAGATGACAGTTGGCGCAGTTCTCCCGAACCGGCGCATGCTCCCACAGGAAAGGACCGCGCTTCTCGGCGTGGCAGGTGTAGCAGACCTCGTTGACGCTATCCTTGTTGAGCATCGGACGGGTTCGCGAGCCATGCGGGTTGTGGCAATCCGCACAGGTCATCTTGCCCTCGGGCAGAGGCATGTGGGAACGCTTCAGAAAGTCGGCGCGCTGTTTCGGATGACAGCTATAGCAGGTCTGCGAGATCGTCTCCTTCCTGAGTGCTCCGTCGAGTGAGTTGTTCACCATCGGGTTGTGGCAGTCGCTGCATGCCACCTTGTTTTTATCGTGGGTCGAGCCGACCCAGTGCAGCCTCTGTCCGCCCTGATGACAAGAAAGACATTGCACATTCTGAATGGCAACCGGTGTTTCCCAATTCCGGGTAAAACCGATGATCAGGCGCTTGTCCCAGGTCGCCTCGACATGTTTCGAGCCCGGACCATGACACGCCTCGCAGACCTGTGCCTGCTGGCTGTTGCGCGGATTGTCCCGGAAGGTTTTCGCGTGCAGCGTATGGCTGTATTGCGTATCGACATGCTCGTGACACTCCAGGCACGCCTTTTCGCCCACATAGACCGCATCGACGGGTGCTGCATTGTCTGCCAGACCCTTGGTTTCCGCACCCTGATCCTCGATACCCGTCGACCTCTGCTGCCCCGTCGGGAGACACCCGACCAGTGTCGCAAGAATCAATGCACACAGCGACACGGCAATGAGATGGGCGTCTCTCGGTAATGGTTTGGAATGAATACTCATGGCGCTCCTGGGGCTCGGTCTCGAGTCTCGAGTCTCGCCGAAAGGCAAGACCACGCATCGTCGGTCGCGCGGGAGAATACGAGGAGCAGGGAGCAACGAAGCTACCGACGTGTCGACAGACGGCAACATGCCGTCGGCCAAACCCTCCCCCTTCCCGCTTGTTCTTATATCGGATGGGTCGTATCGCCATGCGGCGATATTGCGATACTCATCCAGATCGCTTGGTCTCGATTCGAGCTTGGCGATTCTTCTTGAACCTAATCTAGCAAGCAGAGGGAGCGATGTATTGTCGCTGAATGACGTGAGTTATGACTGGAACTGTCGTTCAGAAAGGACTTATAGACAATCGAAGGGCGAATCGAGGCCGGTCGACACGCGTGCCGACGAAGCGGGTTCGGATGAGATCGATCGTCGGAAAAAACCGGCGCTTTACCGGCGCCGATCGTTCTTAGGATAGGGATGCCGAAGGATGATCGCTTCGACGCCTCAGACTGCGAGGGGAAACACCGAAATGTTTTCGGAAGGTCCTGCTGAAATGGGCTTGATCATTGAAGCCCCAGGCGTAAGCGATCTCGCTGATCGTCCGTTTGCCTGAGCCGTCCTGTACCAGCTCGCGATAGCACTGCTCGAGCCGCTGAACCCAGACCCACCGCATCAAGGACATCTCCTCGTTGGCGAACAGACGGTGAATCTGCCGCGCAGACAAGCCGACGGCCTCGGCAATCAACTCGACGCTGAGCTCGGGGTTGCCGAGGTTGAGCCGGGCGAATGTCTTGATCCGGTCTTGGTGATGAAAGGATCTCTGAATACAATCCGAGTTGCTCGGAACCGCACAGCAGATGACGGCACCCATCAGATCCACGATGGCGTCGGCGAGACCCTCGCTGCCGACATCCCCCAACGAGCCGCTCCAGCGTTTGAGCGAAAGCACAGCGTCACGAAACACCGCCGGCGCCCCGCTCCCGCCGTCGATCGGCGTAAGCAGCGCGGCTCGCCACAGCGGAAACCGACCGGCGATCTCCTTTTCCGGAGCGCTGACCAGGATCGACTCGAAGGACGCGTCCTGATCCAGCGCCAGCGGTCGATTACCGCGCACCAGGCACAGGTCGCCGGCCGATAGGATCGCCGTGCGATCACCTTGGTGGATGGAGGCCGTACCGCGAAACTGAAGCAACGCAGTCACTTGACCGGGATGCGCACGCCCCTCGCTGATCAGGGAAAGCGACTGGCTGGCGGCTTCGAGGATCTCGATCCGACCGATCGTCAGGGCGCGGCACACACCGTTCGCAACATCATCGAGCAGTCCTGGATGACGAGCGCCGGCGTCGCACGCCTGCTTGAGCGCCTTCGCGAAACCTAGGCCTTCGGCCCTTGCAGGGGTCGGATCGAAGGCGACCGCGGAAACGGATCCTGAGAATGACTCCGGTATCATCGTACCCCGGCGATCGATAAATTGTCCCTATGGCTGATAGTCCTATGACGGCCGGGTGACTGTCAATATCTGTTGTCACTGATAATTGTCAATTTAAGTTGACATTCATGCCGGAGGGCGCGAGCGGGCATCCGCGCAGGACCCGGCCGCGATGAGGATCGCCTAGCGATTCGCCCCCATGACCAAACGTTCGACGTCGGCGATGCGGATTTCTCGGCCGTCCGCGGTCACGAATCGCCGGCCATCCACGCTGCCGCGGCGGACCTCGTACCGGGTGACCTCTCCCGTGTTGGCATTGACGACCTGAACAGGGATGATCTCCCGATCGCGATCCCAGTCCCGAACGAGAAGGGATAGGCTCCCGATCAACATGACGCCGAGCAGAACATAGGCAAGCGGGCGGATCAGCGCGGGAGGGATGAGAGGCGCACGCGGCACCACGAGACCGGCGGCCTCGCGAGAGCGCCGGATGCGTGCGCGCAAGACGAGATAGGCACCGAAGACGACGGCCGCGGTAAGGAGGAATTTCCAGATCATGGCGTTTACGTTAGCACGACCTGTCCGTTCGAGCAGCCCGCACCCGCGTTGCCGGGGCGAGAGTACCGGGCTCGGCTCGGAGGCATCATGACGCACAGGGTTTCGGCTCTCATGCTGGTCGCGGCGGTGCTGCTCGCGGGCTGTACGGAACCTGCCGCGCCGACGGTCAATCTGCACCGCGCGGTCGAGATCGGGGATATCGACCAGGTCTCGCGCCATGTCTATTGGAAGAGTGACTTGGATGAGCCGGACGCTCGCGGAGACCCGCCGCTGCACGTCGCCGCACGCGCGGGACGCGTCGCCATCGCCCGCGAGCTCGCCCGCAACGGGGCGGATGTCGAGGCGCGCAACGCCGCGGGCCAAACCCCGATCGATGTCGCACTTGCGCACGGGCGCACGCAGGTTGCGAGGATGCTCGTCGAGGCAGGTGCGCCGCTCGATGCACAGGCAATGCTGGTCGACTTGGTCGAGGCGGGTACGATCGATCGCGATACCTTGAATTTCCTCATCGATGCCGGCGCACGGCTCGACCGACTGGACTCGAGCGGGGAGGCGCCGCTCCATGTCGCCATTCGCAAAGGGCATCTCGAGACGGTGCGCCGCTTGATCATCGCCGGCGCCGATGTCAATCAAAGCACCGGCGACGGTCGCTTGCCGCTGCGGATTGCGCGAGAATCGGCGCCCGGGCGCGACGCCCGGTTTATCGTCTCGACCCTCGAACGCAACGGCGCGAGGGCCGACCCAGTCCCCTGACAGACACGCACAGGAGCGTCCGAATGGCCGAACGGATCGAAGATCTGACGGTGAGCTACACGGAAGACGGCATCGACACGACCAAGGAGATCGACAAGGTGGTCCTCTCCAAGGGAAGCTGGACCACGATCCTCTTTCGTTATCAGGATTGGGACCGGGTCAAAGAAGCGTACGGTCCGGACAAATATACGATTCGCCGCTATCAGAAGCGCGGCGGGGAGTACCGGCAACAGTCGAAGTTCAACATCTCCAGTCGCGCCCAGGCGCAGGCGTTGGTGGATGCCCTGCAGGGCTGGCTGACCGACGACTGATCCGGCGGGCGAGGCGAAGCACAGATGTCCGAGACCGGGGACCAGAGAATAGCCGCAGACACGGATACCTACGCGTGGCACCGTTTAACCGTCGCCGACGCGAGTCGGGCGCTCGGCGTGGATCCCGCTGCGGGTCTCGCGACGGCCGAGGTGGACCTGCGGCGTCGCCGCCACGGCGACAACACGCTCGCCGAAACCAAGTCGCGCCCGCTCTGGCTCAGGTTCCTGGATCAGTTCAGAAACCTTCTGGTGATGGTCCTGCTCTTCGCGGCCGTCATGGCCTGGACGATCGGTGATCTGAAAGACGCCGTGGTCATTCTGGTCGTCGTGGTCCTGAACGCCGCACTCGGCTTCTATCAAGAGCACCGTGCGGAACGGACCCTCTCCACCCTCAAGGCAATGGTTGCCGTCCGCGCTCGCTTACGCCGGAACGGTCGGATCACGGAGGTCGAAGCGGCGGAGCTGGTGCCCGGCGATCTGGTTCTCCTCGACGCCGGCGATCGGGTGCCCGCGGACGGGCGCCTGCTTACGGCACCCAACCTGGAGGTCGACGAGGCCGCGCTGACCGGCGAGTCCCAGCCAGTGGGCAAATGTACGCAGGCCCTGGACGCTGCCGACCCGCCGCTGGCCGAGCGGCTGAACCTGCTCTACATGAACACGGTCGTGACACGCGGCCGTGCCGAGATGCTGGTCGTCGCAACCGGCATGGCCACCGAGATCGGCCGGCTGGCCGGGATGATCGCCGAGACGCGGGACTCCGAGACCCCGCTGCAGCGTCAGTTGGACACGCTCGGCAAACGGTTGGCGGCAATCGCCGGGGCCATCGTCGCCCTCATCTTCGTCCTCGACCTGACGCGCGGACTGCCCTGGACACAGGCCGCGATCACGGCCGTCGCGCTCGCGGTGGCAGCGATCCCCGAGGGCCTGCCGGCCGTCGTGACCGTGACCCTGGCAATCGGCATGTGGCGGATGGCCCAGAACCGGGCGATCCTCAAAAAGCTTGCGGCGGTCGAGACCCTGGGCTCCACCACGGTCATCTGCTCGGACAAGACGGGCACGCTCACCCTCAACCGGATGACCGCGCGTGCCGGCTGGTTCGCCGGCGGACGATTCAGCGTGGTCGGCGAAGGCTATCGGGCCGAGGGCGCGATCATTCAGGACGATCCGGGCGATCCGACCGACATGATCGAATTGGCACGCCCCATGGCGCTCTGCAACGAGTCGCGGGTGCGCGACGGCGAGTTGATCGGAGATCCCACCGAGGGCGCCCTCTGGGTTCTTGCGCGTAAGGCCGGTCTCGACCCTGAATCCGAGCAGGCTCACCGCCCGCGAATCGCCGAGATCCCCTTCGACTCGGCCCACAAGTTCATGGCGACCTTTCACCATGCCGGCGATCGGGTCGAGCTGTTCGTCAAAGGTGCCCCGGACGTCCTGCTCGCCCGCGCCTCGCACTGGCTGACCGCGAGCGGCGTGCAGCCACTCGATGCCGCGATCCGCGCGCGTATCGAGGCCGAGAACGAGCGCCTCGCGAGCCAAGCGCTGCGGGTGCTCGCCATGGCACGGCAGACCATCCCGGCCTGTGATTTCGAGCCCGCGGACGATCTGTGGCGCTGGGCCGAGGGGTGGACCTTCCTGGGGCTTGCCGGTTTGATGGACCCGCCGCGCCCGGAGGCCGCCGAGGCCATCGCCCGCTGTGGGCAGGCCGGCATTCAGGTCAAGATGATCACGGGCGACCACAAGCTTACCGCCGAGGCCGTCGGGCGCGAGCTCGGGCTGACCGGCGAGGTCGTTACCGGCGCCGAGCTCGACGCGATGGACGAGGCGACACTCGGGCGGCGGATCGAGGACATCGGGGTCATCGCGCGGGTCTCGCCGGCCCACAAGGTCCGGATCGTGAAGGCGCTCAAGGCGCGTGGTCATGTCGTCGCCATGACCGGCGACGGGGTAAACGACGCGCCCGCGGTCAAGGCCGCGGACATCGGCGTGGCCATGGGTCTGACAGGCACGGCCGTGACGCGCGAGGCCGCGACCATGGTGCTGATGGACGACAACTTCGCGACCATCGTGCGTGCGGTCGAGGAAGGACGCGTCATCTTCGACAACATCGTGAAGTTCGTGCGATTTCAGCTCTCGACCAACATCGGCGCCATCCTGACGGTACTGGCGGCGACCCTGATGGGAATGCCGACACCCTTCACCGCGATCCAGCTCCTCTGGATCAATATCATCATGGACGGCCCGCCCGCGATGACACTCGGCGTCGAGCCGGCGCGCCCCGGCATCATGCGGGCCCTGCCCCGCCGACAGGACTCCCAGATCCTCACGCTGAAGCGCTCGGCCCTCCTCGGCCTCTACGGCATCACCATGATGGTCGGCACCCTCTGGCTGTTTCAGGATGCCTTGGCCAGCCACGGCGAGGCCTATGCCCTCACGCTGGCCTTCACTACCTTCGTGCTCTTTCAGTTCTTCAACGTCTTCAACGCCCGCAGCGAGCACGGCAGCGCCTTCAACATGCACTTCCTCGCGAACGGCAAGCTCTGGCTGGCGCTCGGCGCCGTCCTCGCACTCCAGATCCTGGTCGTGCATTGGCCGACGGCTCAGGCGATCTTCGGCACGACTCACCTGCATCCCCTGGACTGGCTCAAGGCCGCGCTCGTCGCATCCAGCGTGCTCTTGCTCGACGAGGCCAGGAAGGCGGCTCAGGCAGTCGCGGGCCGGATCAAGCCGACCACCACGGGCTCGGCTGATCCTGCTCCAAGATCACCGCCCGGTCGGCGAGGGACGCGCTGACACCCCGAATACTTGCCCGCACCAGATCCGGGTGGTTGTTGGTCTCGCTGATGTGCGCGACGCAGAGGCGGGCGATGGCGCGGTGCGGTAAGGCATCGAGCAGGCCGGCCGCTTGCAGGTTGCTGAGATGACCGAAGTCGCCCGCGACGCGTCGTTGCAGACTCGGGGGATAAGGGCCGCGACGCAGCAGCTCCGGATCATGGTTGAGCTCCAGGATCAGTGCGTCGCAATCCCGGAGAGTCTCCGTCATGTGGGGTGTCACGCAGCCGGCATCCGTCAACATCCCCAGGCGACGCCCGTCGGCCTCGAACAGGAACTGGCAGGGCTCGCGCGCGTCGTGCGGTACGGGATAGGAGCGGATATGGACGCCATCGATCCGCAGCGCCTGCCCCTGACCGCAGAGCAATCGCAGGCGCGGGATCGCGGGAGCGCCGACCGCCCGCCAGGTACCGGGCGTCGTCCACACCTCCACGCGATGGCGCCTTGCGAATGACCGGACACCCTTCACATGATCGCCGTGCTCATGGGTCAGGAGCAGGACATCGATACTGTCGGGCTCGACCCCGGCCGCGTTCAGACGCCGATACAGCTCGCGTAGGCTAAAGCCGTTGTCCACCAGCACGCGGCACCCGGCGCTTTCCACCAGCGTGGCATTGCCGCGGCTGCCGCTGCCGAGCGAGCAGAAACGCACGTCGGCCGAGGTCTAACGCATCTGCTCCTTCATCAGCGTGAGGATCCGTTGGCTCGATTCGGATGTATCCGGATTACCGCTCGCATCCAAAACGGTGACACGCGATTCGGTCTCGTTGCCCTGGACGCGCACCTGATACTGTTTGACCGGATCGACCTCGTTCTTTTTCCAGAAGGCCATTCGCGACAGCAGACCCGGGCGCTTGCCGTCGGACTCGCCGTCCTGCCCGGCGTAACGGACGTAGAAGATACCGCGCGTCATATCCCGATCCTCGACGGCGAATCCGGCGCGATCCAGTGCCGATCCGGCGGTTCTCCAGGCACGGCGGAAATCCTCCTGGATGACCAGGGCTTGAGAGCCGCCTTCCGTGACCAAGCGAGCACCGACCGGCTGGGTCGCAAGACCTCCGGACTGGGTTCCGGCTCCGCCGCCCGCCCGGCCGGCGGACCCGTCGGACGATGAGGTCCCTACGGCGGCTGCACGCTGCTCGGACGCGCCGAGGAAAACCATAAGCCGCCGCAACATCTCGGCTTCCTTGCCCGGATCGGTGCCGCTGGGCTCCCAAATGGTTCGACTGCCGTCACCGATCGCGTTGGTGACCAGCCGCTCCTCCATCCCGCGGTGCGTGAGATGGACCTCGGTGGTCCCCGGCGCGGTGCCGGGCTCGATGCGAACACTGTATTGGTCGCGCGTCGAGGTCGCGTAGACACCCTCGACGACCTTGCTGATCATACGCGTGACGAAATCGCGACGGATCTCGGCGCGATTATCGAGCCAGTCGGTACGCATGACGCCCACGGCCGGGTCCTGCTCGACCAAGAGGATGCCCTGCTCGCGCCAGAAGGCAATGACCTTGGGCCACACCTGCTGGGGAACGGCCTGGACCTCGAGCCAGCGCTCGGAGTCGCGACGCTTCAGCTCGACGTTCGGCGTATCGGGCAGGACATCCCCGGCCGCAGCAACCCGCTGACGCTGCGCGCGACTGCCGCTGTATTCCGAGTAGGTCGCCCCGCCGGCCGGCGGGATATCCAGAGCATCGTCGAACTTTCCGGCGGTCAGATCCGGCGGAATCTCGAGATTCTCGCCGGCCTCCTGCTGCTTTTTATAGGCAAGTCGCTGATCGGGGATGGCGTCGTTGATGACGCTCGATCCGCAACCGGACACAAGCAGAATCATCGCCAAGCCGGCGCAGACGCCGCCGGTCAGCCAAAAACGTGGTCTCAAGGTGAGCGACCTCTTTAGTCGATTGCGCATGCGTCACCGCTCCGGCGCGTCGGAAAAGCAAACGGCGTCAGAGGACACCCGCCAGCTCCATCGCCGCTCGCACGCGTGCATGATGCTCTTCGGAGAGCCAGGTGAGCGGTAGACGGATCCCTTTCGGGCACAGCCCCAGCTCGGCAGCGCCCCATTTTACCGGGATCGGATTGGACTGTACGAACAGGTCGTGATGCAGGGCATCAAGCCGCCGATTGATGGCCTCGGCATGCTCGCGATCGCCCGCAAGCGCCGCGTCGCACATGTCCTGCATCAATCGCGGGGCCAGATTCGAGGTCACGGAGATGACCCCGTCGCCGCCCATCAGCATGAACGCGCATCCGGTCGCATCGTCGCCGCTGTAGAGCGCGAACCCGTCGCCGCAGCCTGCGCGCAACCGGGCAACGCGGGTCAGGTCGCCCGTCGCATCCTTGATGCCGACGATATTCTCGATCGGCGCCAAGCGAGCCGCCGTCTCGGGCAACAGATCGCAGGCCGTGCGACTCGGCACGTTATAGAGGATCTGCGGGATGTCGACGGCCTCGGCGATCGCCCGGTAGTGGAGATACAGCCCCTCTTGGGTGGGCTTGTTGTAGTAGGGTGTCACCAGAAGGGCGGCATGCGCACCGGCCTCCTTGGCGCAGCGGGTCAGGTTGATGGCTTCGCGCGTCGAGTTGGCACCGGTCCCCGCGATGACGGGAATCCTGCCCGCGGCAAGCTCGAGCGTCTTGCGAATGACGGCGCAGTGCTCCTCCTCATCGAGCGTCGCCGATTCTCCGGTGGTCCCGACAGCGACGATGGCCGTGGTTCCCGCGTCGACGTGGAAGTCGACGAGACGCCGGAGGCTCGCGTCGTCGATGCCCCCGTCCTCGTGCATGGGGGTGATGAGGGCAACGATGCTGCCGCGAAACATGTCCGACTCCGTTAGGCGAAAACCCTGATGGTAGTACGCGAGACGGCGCCGGCACAACCGAGATGATCGAGCCGGAGACGCTCAGACAAAGACACTTTGGCACCAGCTCAGCAGGGTCGCGGGGAAGAGGCCGAGCGCCAACAGGGAGAGGCCGTTGAGACTCATGGCGAAACGCACGCCGCCGCTCGTCGTCAGGACAGGCATGTCCGGATCCGGCTTGTCGAAATAGATGACCTTGACCACGCGCAGATAGTAGAAGGCGCCGATGATCGAGAAGGCAACGGCGACCAAGGCGAGCCAGACCAGATCGATGCGCACGACAGACTCCAGCACCAGCAGCTTGGCCATGAAGCCGACCGTCGGCGGGACACCAGCCATCGAGAACATCACCAGCGCCATCATGGCGGCATACCAGGAATCCCGGTCGTTCAGTCCCTTCAAATCATCCAGATTCTCGGCGTCGAAACCTTTGCGGCTCAGGATCAGCAGGATGCCGAAGGCACCGGTGGACATCACGGCGTAGACGATCGCATAGAACATCGCCGACGCGTAGCCCTGCGCGGAGCCGGCCAAGAGTCCGAGGAAGATGAAGCCGACGTGCGAGATGGTCGAGTAGGCCAGCATGCGCTTGATGTTGGTCTGTGCGATCGCAACCAGGTTGCCCAGACCCATGGAGAGCACGGCGAGGATCAGGAGCATCCCCTGCCAGTCCGGCTGGATCGCCTCGAGTCCATCCACCAGCATGCGAATCGCCAACGCAAAGGCGGCGATCTTGGGTGCACTGCCGAGCAGCAGTACGGCCGGCGTAGGCGCACCCTCGTAGATGTCGGGGACCCACATATGGAAGGGCACGGCACCGAACTTGAAGCCCACGCCGATGACCAGGAAGACGACACCGAAGACCAGGACCTTGTTGTCCATTCCCTGCTCGGCCACGGCCTGCGCAACAGGGCCGAACTCGATCGAACCGGTCGCGCCGTAGATCATGGAGACGCCGTAGAGGAGCATGCCGGAGCCGAGCGCGCCCAGCACGAAATACTTCATCGCCGCTTCGGCGCCCTTCTTCGAGTCGCGATCGAAGGCGACCAGGGCATAGAGCGAGAGGGCCTGAAGCTCGAGACCCAGATAGATGGTCAGGAAGCTGTTGGCCGAAACCATGATCAGCATCCCGAGGATCGCAAAGAGCCCTAGGACGTAGAACTCGCCGACGAAGAGTCCCCGATCCTTCAGCCAAGGTCGCGCATAGACGAAGGCGAGCAGGCTGACCACCAGGATCGCGCCCCGAAGCAGGTCGGTCAGTCCGTCGCGCACGACGTTGCCGTCGAAGACAACACGCGCGTCGCCGCCGCCCACCGCACCCGTCAGGCCGATCGCGACCAGCAGACCGATCAGGGTCAGCGTGTGGTTGATGTCCTTGTCCTTCTCCTTGAGATACAGATCCAGCACCAGCACCACGCTGGCGGTAACCAGGATCGCGATCTCCGGAAGGATGGGGAACAGATTGGCGGCGTCGAATGGCATGTGAGAATTCCGATTAAACCGCGCCCGGTGCGGTATGCGTCGTTTGTTGGATTGGCTTGGCCGCGCCAGCTCCGACAACTGCCGGAGCTGGCGCGCTTTAAGTGAGACCCGCGCCCGAGCGCATCCCTGAACGCATCGTCAGGGCTGTCCAGTCAGACCAGCCACGGATGCGGGCACCGCAAGGACGCAGTCCGCCGCCTCGGAGGCCGGCAGCTTGCACTCGCCGACATGGGCGACCAGGTTCTCGACCGAGGCGTGCATCACCTCCATCAAGGGCGCAGGCCAGATCCCGAGGACCAGGACCGCGGCGGCCAGTACCCCGAGATTCAAGGTCTCGCGGCGATCCAGATCCTGCAGACCGGCCACCTTCGCGTTCTTGACCTCGCCGAAGATCACCCGCTTGACCATCCAGAGGGTAAAGGCCGCCGCCAGGATCAAGGTGGTCGCGGCCAGAAAGGCCCACCAGAAATCGGCCCGGAAGGTTGCGAGGATCACCATAAACTCGCCGACGAAACCGGAGGTTCCGGGCAGGCCCGCATTGGCCATCGCGAAAAAGACCACGAAGGCACCGAACCAGGGCATCGTATTGATCACACCGCCGTAGTCGGCGATCTCGCGCGAATGCACGCGATCGTAGAGCACGCCCACACAGAGGAAGAGCGCGCCCGAGATGAAGCCGTGCGAGATCATCTGCACCATACCGCCCTCGATCCCCATCACAGCACCGCCGGCGACCTCCGGGTTGCGAATGATGGTGAAGACGATAAAGAAACCGAGCGTGACGAATCCCATGTGGGCGATCGACGAATAGGCGATCAACTTCTTCATGTCCTGCTGAACCAGGGCCACGAATCCGATGTAGACCACCGCGATCAGGGACAGCGCGATGATCAGCCAGGCGAGCGAGGCACTGGCGTCCGGCGTGATCGGCATGGAGAAGCGCAGGAAGCCATAGCCACCGATCTTCAGCATGATGGCCGCCAGGATCACCGACCCGCCGGTCGGCGCCTCGACATGCGCGTCCGGCAGCCAGGTGTGGACCGGGAACATGGGCACCTTCACCGCAAAGGCGAGCAGGAAGGCGACGAAGATCAGGATCTGGGCGGTCATGCCGAGCTCCAGATCGTGGAAGTCCAGGATGCTGAAGCTGTCGGCCTGGAAATACATGTAGATCAGTGCGACCAACATGAAGACCGAGCCGAAAAAGGTATAGAGGAAGAACTTGATGGTCGCATAGACCCGATTCGGTCCGCCCCAGACCCCGATGATGATGAACATCGGGATCAACATCGCCTCCCAGAAGACATAGAAGAGAATGGCATCGAGCGCCGAGAAGACGCCGACCATCACGCCTTCCATGATCAGGAAGGCCGCCATGTAATGGGACGGCTTGTAGGTAATGACCTCCCAGCCCGCGATAATGACGAAGATGGTGATGAAGGTCGTCAGGATGATCAGCGGCATGGAGATGCCGTCGACGCCCAGGTAGTACTCGACATTGAAAGTCGGGATCCATGGCGCGCGCTCGACGAACTGCATCTGCCCGATGCCGGCGTCGAAACCGGTCCAGAGGCCGAGGCTGATTGCGAAGGTCAGGATCGCAAAGCCGAGCGCGATCCACTTGGAGATGTCGGTGGCCCGATCACCGCTCGCCAGCACGACGATACCGCCGATGATGGGCAACCAGATGACCAGCGTCAGGAGAGGGAACTCATACATGCGGGACGTCTCCTTGCGCTTTAGAGCACGACGAAGAACGTCAAGAGCCCGACGAGCCCGACGATCATCGCAATCGCGTAGTGATAGAGGTAACCGGTTTGCAAATGCCGCGCGCGCTGCGCCAGCGCCGCAACCCGATGCGCCGATCCGTTGACCACGCCGTCGTCGATGATGGCGCGATCGCCGCCGAGCCAGAGCGCCCGCCCGAGCATTCGGCT
The DNA here is from genome assembly GCF_001499735.1 of Thiocapsa sp. KS1. GTDB lineage: Bacteria > Pseudomonadota > Gammaproteobacteria > Chromatiales > Chromatiaceae > Thiocapsa. Next base: position 1,900,167 of record NZ_LN848257.1, read on the forward strand.
ACCGCCGGCAAAGACCTTCTGATTGAAGTCGTCGAACCCGTATTTGGCCTGCAGGACCTTGGTGACGGGACCGCCCATCGCCTGCAGTTGATCGTCGATCTTCGGATTCTTCGCGAAGGTAAACCACCAGACAACGGCGGCCAAGGCGAGACCTCCCATCGCCAGGAAGAAGGGCGGCATGGTCATGCCGTGCAGGACGAAGGCCCACTGGCCGTGCCAATGCTCCCGCAGCGTATGCAGGGTGTCGTGATCATGCGCCACGACGATGGGGTTCCAGTCACCGGTCGCGAACCAATTGGTCACCAACAGCGGCTCGATGACCAGCCAGCCGAGCACCACCGAGGGGATCGCCAGCAGCACCAACGGCACCGTCACCACCCACGGGGTCTCGTGCAGATGATGTCGGGTGTGCTCGTCCATCCGCGGTGTGCCGTGGAAGACCAGGAAATACATGCGGAAACTGTAAAGCGCGGTAACAAAGACGCCGATCGTCAGCAGGAGCGAGGCATAACCGGACCCGTAGAGCGTCGAATGCCCCACCGCCTCGATGATGGCGTCCTTCGAGAAGAAGCCGGAGAAGGCCGGGAAGCCGATCAGGGCCAGCGAGCCGATCAAGGCGGTGATCCAGGTGATCGGCATGTAACGGCGCAGGCCGCCCATCTCGCGGATGTCCTGCTTGTGATGCATGGCGATGATGACCGAACCTGCGGCCAGGAACAGCAGCGCCTTGAAGAAGGCATGGGTCATCAGGTGGAACATCCCGGCCGCATAGGCCGAGGCGCCGAGCGCCGTCACCATGTAACCGAGCTGCGAGAGGGTTGAATAGGCGACGACACGTTTGATGTCGTTCTGCACCAGACCGATCAGGCCCATGAAGAGTGCCGTGGTCGCGCCGATGATGAGTATGAAGCTCAGCGCCGTCTCCGACATCTCGAACAGCGGCGACATCCGCGCCACCATGAAGACGCCGGCGGTGACCATGGTCGCGGCGTGGATCAAGGCCGAGATCGGCGTGGGGCCTTCCATCGAATCCGGCAGCCAGACATGCAAGGGGACCTGCGCGGATTTACCCATGGCGCCGATGAAGAGCAGGATACAGATCAGGGTCATGAGCGACACGCCGCCGAACAGGGCAACTTGTGTCTCGGCATGCGCGGGCGCTGCGGCGAAGACCTCCGCGTAATCCATGCTGTTGAAGTACATCCCGACTGCGGCGATACCGAGGATGAATCCGAAGTCGCCGACCCGGTTGACCAGGAAGGCCTTCATGTTGGCGAAGATCGCCGTCTCGCGCGTCGACCAGAAGCCGATCAGCAGATACGAGACCAGACCGACCGCCTCCCACCCGAAGAAGAGCTGCATGAAGTTGTTGGACATGACCAACATCAGCATGGAGAAGGTGAAGAGCGAGATGTAGCTGAAGAACCGCTGATAGCTGTTCTTGCCGGTCAGGGCGCCGTGCGGCCAGTTGTGCTCGTCGTCGGCCATGTAGCCGATGGTGTAGAGATGAACCATCAAGGAGACGAAGGTCACGGTCGCCATCATGAGCGCCGTGAGCCGATCGACCAGGAAGCCGACCTCGAAGCGGATCCCGTCCGACACCATCCAGGTATAGACGGCCTCGTTGTAGACCGGCAGATCACCCCAGATGAAACGCGCGAGCACCAGGAGCGAGAGCGCCGTGGAGAGCCCGACGCCCGCAATGGTCACCGAATGCGCACCGCGCCGGCCGATTCGGCCGCCGAAAAAACCGGCGATGATGGCGCCGAGGAGCGGCGCAAGCACGATGGTCAGGTAGACGTTTTCCACTGTTTAGCTCGCTCTTTCGCTTGATGTGATCCGGATCGACCCGCCAGTCACGCAGACGCGTTGACGCCGTCCGCGCTATCCCTTGAGGCTGTCCAGATCCTCCACGTTGATCGTCTGCTGACTACGGAAAACCACCACCAGGATCGCAAGCCCGATCGCAGCCTCCGCCGCCGCCACCGTCAGGATGAAGAAAACGAAGACCTGCCCCGTCATATCTCCGAGAAAATGGGAAAAGGCGACGAAGTTCATATTCACCGCGAGCAGCATCAGCTCGATGCACATCAGCAGCAGGATGACATTCTTGCGATTCAGGAAGATCCCGGCGACCGCCAGCATGAAAAGCCCCGCGGCGAGGATCAGATAATCTGAGAGCGCGATCATTCGGTCGATTCCTGTGGTGCAGCCGAGGCGGCGACGGCCGGAACCGCAGCACGCTCGGACGGCATCTTGACGATACGAATCCGGTCCGGACCCTTCTTGACCCTCACCTGCTGCGCCGGATCCATGTACTTGGTGTCCGACCGACGGCGCAAGGTCAACCGAATCGCGGCGACGATGGCAACAAGCAGGATAACGGCGGCAATCTCGAACGGATAGACATAAAGGGTGTAGAGCAAGAGACCCAGCTCTTCGGTATTGCTGACCCCCGGAGCGGCCGGCGCGGGCGCCGGGAACTGCTGCAATCCGAAGTTGGCCGGCCCGACGATCAAAAAGATCTCCAGCGCAAGCACGACCGCAATCAGCGCACCGATCGGCAAATAACGAATGAAGCCCGCACGCAGCGTCGCGATATCGACATCGAGCATCATCACCACGAAGAGGAAGAGCACCATCACGGCCCCGACATAGACGAGGACGAGCACGATGCCGAGGAACTCCGCCTCGAGCAGGATCCAGAGGGCCGCGCTGCTGATGAAGGCGAGCACCAGGTAGAGAACGGCGTGGACCGGATTGCGGCGCGTGATCACCATCCCTGCGGCGACTAGGGTTATGGTCGCGAACACATAGAATAGGAATTTTTCAAAGCCCATGATTCATCCAGATGGCTTGGTTGGACGCAACGGCGCGATGCGCAAAAACCGAACGAGCCGACGCGCAGGTACGGGGACGGACCCGGCTCACCGATGCGCGACCGGCATTGACGAGCCCGACAACGATGATCGGGGTTCGGGGATCGGTGCTCGCAGCTCCTCGCCCGGTATCCCTCGCGTCGCCTACGATCCGCGGACTCATCCCGGTCAGCGATAGGGCGCATCCGCGGCGCGTGCCGCGGCGATGTCCGCCTCGTATTGATCCCCGATCGCGAGGAGCTTCTCCTTGGTCATGATGTTCTCGCCGCGATTCTCGAAGTGATACTCGTAGACCCCGGTCTCGACGATCGAGTCCACCGGGCAAGACTCCTCGCAAAATCCGCAATAGATGCACTTGAAGAGGTCGATGTCGTATCGCGTCGTCCGTCTGGATCCGTCCTCGCGCGGCTCGGCCTCGATCGTGATGGCCAGTGCCGGACAGACCGCCTCGCAGAGCTTGCAGGCGATGCAGCGCTCCTCGCCGTTGGGATAGCGCCGCAAGGCATGCAGGCCGCGAAAACGCGGCGAGATCGGGGCCTTCTCCTCCGGATACTGAACCGTGAACTTGCGCTTGAACATGTAAGCGCCGGTCAGGCTCAAGCCCTTGAAGAGCTCGACCATCAAGAGGCTTTGGAGATAATCGCGTGTGGCTTTCAGCATCGGTCGTCTCCGGGTCAGGCGGACCACCAAGGGGGCAGCTCGGCGAGCACCGCAAGCGCCACCACCAGGATCCAGACGATCGTGATCGGGATAAACACCTTCCAACCCAGGCGCATGATCTGGTCGTAGCGATAGCGCGGGAAGGTCGCCCGTAACCACAAGAATACGAACATAAAGAAGAAGGTCTTAAGCAACAGCCAATGGAAACCGTCACCCAGGATCGCGATGCCTTCGATCCATGCCTGCGGGAAAGGCGAGAGCCAGCCTCCCATGAAGAGCAGTGCCGAGAGCGCCGAGATGAGGATCATGTTCGCGTATTCGGCGAGGAAGAAGACCGCGAAGGCCATCCCGGAATACTCGACATGGAAACCGGCGACAATCTCCGACTCGCCTTCGGCGACGTCGAAGGGCGCACGGTTGGTCTCGGCGATCCCCGAGATCAGATAAACGCCGAACAAAGGCAGCAACGGCAGCCAGAACCAGGTCAGGAGGTTGCCCTCTTGGGCCGCGACGATCGCGCCCAGATTCAGGCTCCCGGCGGCGACCAGAACACCGACCAGCGCGAAACCCATCGCGATCTCGTAGGCGACGATCTGGGCCGCCGACCGCATGGCGCCGAGCAACGCATATTTCGAGTTGGACGCCCAACCCGCGATAATGATGCCGTAGACACCGAGCGAGGTCAGCGCAAGCAAATAGAGCAAGCCGGCATTGATGTCGGCCAGCACCAGCCCTTCGTCGAAGGGGAACACCGCCCAAGCGGCCAAGGCCGGCGCGATCGCGATCATCGGCGCCAACAAGAACAAGACCTTGTCGGCCTTGGTCGGGATGACGATTTCTTTCATCATCAGCTTGACCGCATCGGCGATCGGCTGCAGCGAGCCGCGCCAGCCGACCCGGTTCGGACCGATCCGGACCTGGATATAGCCGATCACCTTGCGCTCGGCCAAGGTGTAATAGGCCACCATCCCGAGCAGCGGCAGGACGATTGCGATGATCTTGATCAGGATCTGGATCACCACGGGAAGCGCGTTCCATAGTTCGATCATCATTGACTCATCCCGCCTCGCTGCCCGTCTCGCCGAACCACGGCCTGATCTCGACCGGGCCGATCTGCGCGCCCAGCCGCCCGCTTCCGGTCACGGCTGCCGGGATCCGCGCACAGCCCATCGCGATCGCGTCGTCCAGGAAGACATTGGCCTCGACCTCGTGCCCGTTCTGAATAATCAAGACCGTCTGATCGGCAATCAGTCCATCGCCACGCGCCTGCTCCGGGTGCAGATAGACACCGAAGGCCGCCCCTTGAACGGGCGTTCGCTGCAGGGCCGGAGCGCGTCGGACCAGCGGATCCAGCGCATAGATGGGCACAGTGCCGAGACGCATCAGGCCGGCGGTTGTGCCGGTCGAGACCGCCGGATACTCGCCGCGCGGTGCGTTGTCGAATGCGGCATCGCCGCACAGCTCGGCAAGCTCGTCGCGCACCTGTGCCGCATCCCGATACTCGAAGCCGGGAAGATCCAGCAGATTACCCAGCACACGCAGCACCTTCCAGCCGGGGCGGGCCTCGCCGGGCGGCGCGACCGCTCCCTGAAACCGCTGCCAGAGACCGCCCGCGTTGACGAAGGTCCCGGAGGTCTCGGCGAAGGCACCGATCGGAAGGAGCACGTCGGAGACGGCTTCGAGCGACGGGGACCGGAAGGCGGAGCAGGCAATCACTCGATCGGCCGCCTCGCACATGGCCATCGCCCGCGCGGGGTCGATCAAATCCCGATCCGGCTCCAAGCCCCAGAGGACCAGCGTGCTCGGCGGTGCGCTCAGCATCTCGCCCAGTCCGAGGCCTTTCGACTCGGCAGGCCGGCCGCCGGGCAGCCCCCGCGGCACGGCACCGGCCAGATACGCGCCGACGCTGTTCGCCGCTGCCGGCAGAAAACCCACGACGGCACCGCTTAACTCACCGATCCGATAGGCGAGCGATTTGAGTAAGGCATAGTCCGGATGTGCGGTAGCCAACGCGCCCAGCAGAATGGCGCCGGTCGAAGTCTCGCCCGCGGCACGCAAAGCATCGGCGATCGCCTGATGCGCATCGTCGGGCTTGGACGAGCCGACGATCGTCTCGAGTGCCCCCGACGCCTTGGCGCCCAGGGCCTTCGCGATCGCCGCGAGATCCATGACCATCTGCGCCGGCGTCCCGACCAGCTGCCGTGCGGGATGGGTCAGCGCCAGGGTCAGGGGATTCACGCAAGCAACGGTCGCACCCTCCAACGCGGCCTTGCGGATGCGATGGGCCAGCAGCGGCTGCTCTTGGCGAATCTCGGTTCCGATCAGGAGGATCGCCTCGCGGGTCTCCAGATCGGCGATCGGCAGGCCCAGCCAAGGCAGCATCGGATCGGCGTCATCGCCGCTGAAATCCTGCTGCCGTAACCGGTGATCGATGTTGGCACAGCCCAGACCGCGCGCGACCCGCTGAGCGAGATACAGCTCTTCGAGCGTCGCGTTCGGGGCCATCAGCCAGCCCATGCGGCTCGCATCGGCCGACTTGAGACGCTCGGCGACCGCGGTCAATGCCTCCTGCCATTCGACCTCGCGCCAGACCCCGTCGGTCTTGATCATGGGCGCGGTCAGACGATCATCGGCGTTCAGACCCGCGTAGCTGAAACGATCGCGGTCCGAGATCCAGGTCTCGTTCACCGCCTCGTTGTCGCGCGGATGCACCCGCATCACCCGACCGCCACGCACATGCAGACGGATGTTGGAGCCGACACCGTCGTGCGGGGCGATGCTGTCTGCGTCCGTCAGCTCCCAGGCCCGCGCGGTGAAGCGGTAGGGCTTGGAGGTGAGTGCGCCGACCGGACAGAGATCGATGATGTTGCCGGAAAGCTCATGGCTCACGGTATGGGCGACGAAGGTCCCGATACGCATGTCTTCGCCGCGACCCGTCGCGCCGAGCTCACGCACGCCGGCAATCTCCGCACCGAAGCGTACGCAGCGGGTGCAATGGATGCAGCGGGTCATGTCGGTGGCGATGAGCGGACCTAGATCCTCGTCCTTCACGACCCGCTTGCGCTCGGCGAAGCGCGAGACGTCGCCGCCGTAGCCCATCGCCACATCCTGCAGCTCGCATTCGCCGCCCTGGTCGCAGATCGGACAGTCGAGCGGGTGGTTGATGAGCAGAAACTCCATCGTCCCCTGCTGGGCATCGATGGCCTTGGGCGAGCGCGTCAGGACCTTCATGCCCGAGCCGACCGGCGTGGCGCACGCAGGCACCGGCTTGGGGAACGGGCGACCGCCCTGCTCCGCCTCGACCAGGCACATGCGGCAGTTGGCCGCGATCGACAGCTTCTTGTGATAGCAGAAACGCGGGATGATGATCCCCTCGCGGTCCGCGACCGCGATGATCATCTCTCCCGGCACCGCTTCGCAGGTGCGGCCGTCGATCTCGATCGTGATCTTGTCCGTCATTCAGCTCTCTCGATCGGCGCCCGTGGGCCGAATGTCGCGCACCGCTTCGGCGCGCGTTCTCGGACCTGCTCGCTCGCGCGAACGGGGCCATTCTACTAGTTTGCGATTCCGGGGCGACGACGGCGAGCCGCGCACGCCCCGATTCGGATCAGGCCGCAGGTCTAGGCTGCCATGCTTTGGCCGTGCTCGATCAGGTGCTCGAATTCGTGTCGGTAATGCTTGAGAAAGCTCTGCACCGGCATCGCCGCGGCATCGCCCAGGGCGCAGATGGTGCGCCCGCCGATCCGACCCGCAACACTGTCGAGCAGATCCAGATCGCCAGGCCGGCCCTTGCCGTCCAGGATCCGGCGCAGCACACGCTCGAGCCAGCCGGTGCCTTCGCGGCAGGGTGTGCACTGACCGCAGGACTCATGCATGTAGAAGTGCGACAGGTTGTGCAGGACCTTCACCATGCAGGTTCCCTCGGCGATCACGATCACGGCGCCGGAGCCCAGCATGGAGCCGGCCTTGGCGATCGAATCGTAATCCATGTCCACATCCATCATGACGTCGCCGGGCACCACCGGAACGGATGACCCGCCGGGGATCACAGCCTTGAGCGCACGACCGTCCTTCATCCCGCCGGCCAGCTCCAGCAGATCCCGGAAGGGCGTGCCGAGCGGAACCTCGAAGTTGTCCGGTCGAGCGACATGCCCGGTCACGGAGAACAGCTTGGGGCCGCCGTTGTTCGGGCGCCCCTGCGCGAGGAACCACTGCCCGCCCTTCTCCAGGATGACCGGGATCGAGGCCAGCGACTCGGTGTTGTTGATGGTGGTCGGACGCCCGTAGAGACCGAACTGGGCCGGGAACGGCGGCTTGAAGCGCGGCTGTCCCTTCTTGCCCTCGATCGACTCCAAGAGTGCTGTCTCCTCGCCGCAGATGTAGGCACCGGCGCCGAGATGGTTGTAGAGGTCGAAATCGACGCCCGAACCCTGGATGTCCTTGCCCAACAAACCCGCCGCGTAAGCCTCGCGAATGGCCTCCTCGCACCGTTGGATCGGCTCGTAGAACTCGCCGCGGATATAGTTGTAGCCGACCGTCGCGCCGATACAGTAGCCGGCGATCGCCATGCCCTCGATCAACTGATGCGGGTTGTAGCGCAGGATGTCGCGATCCTTGCAGGTCCCGGGCTCGCCCTCGTCGGAGTTGCAGACGATATATTTTTGGCCCGGAGCGTTGCGCGGCATGAAGCTCCACTTCAGACCCGTCGGAAAGCCTGCACCGCCGCGACCACGCAGCGCCGAGAGCTTGATCTCTTCGATAATGTCGGCCGGATCCGGGCGCTCGCGCAGAATCTTTTCCCACTGCACATAGCCGCCGAGGCTGCGATAGGCATCCAAGGTATGCCGGGTCGTCGCATCCAGGTGCATGTTGCGGAAACAGACGCTGTTCTGATTCGGGACCATCGGCCTACTCCAACTCGTCGATCAGCTTATCGAGCGCTTGGGGCGAGAGGTTCTCGTGATAGGTCTTGTCGACCATCACCGCGGGCGCATGCCGGCACGCACCGAGACACTCCACCTCTTTGAAGGTAAAGCGACCGTCGGCCGTGGTCTCGCCCAGACGCACGCCGTACTTGTGCTCGACATGCTCGATCAGCTCTTCCGAACCCAGCAGCAGGCAGGACACGCTGTTGCAGATGCAGACCTTGTGACGGCCCTGCGGCTCCAGGTCGTACATGCCGTAGAAGGTCGCGACCTCGTAGACGGACACCTCCGGCATATCCAGATAGGCGGCGACGTCGTTCATCAGCTCGGGGGTCAGCCAGCCGCCGTTGGCATCCTGCACGATGGTCAGCGCCGGCATCACGGCGGACTGTTTCCATTCGGCTGGATATTTAGCGATCCAGGTCTCGATCTGCTCTCGAATCTCCGGGGTGAAGAGGGTCGATTTATCGCGATCGTGAATGACCGCAAGCGGTGCGTTGCGAAAGCTCATCAGCGATCGATCTCCCCGAATACGACATCCAGCGTCCCGATGATCGCCACGACGTCGGCGAGCATGTGGCCTTGGGACATCTCGTCCAACGCGGCGAGATGCGGGAAGCCCGGCGCACGAACCTTCAAACGATAGGGCTTATTGGCACCGTCCGACACGATATAGCAGCCGAACTCGCCCTTGGGTGCCTCGACCGCGGCATAGACCTCGCCGGGCGGTGGACAATAGCCCTCGGTAAAGAGTTTGAAATGGTGGATCAAGGCTTCCATGTCGTCCTTCATGTCGGCGCGCGACGGCGGCATGACCTTGTGATCCTCGATGGCGACCGGACCTGGATTCTCGCGCAGCCATTGCACGCACTGCTTGATGATCCGATTGGACTGGCGCATCTCCTCCATACGGACCAGATAGCGGTCGTAGCAATCGCCGTTGACCCCGACCGGGATATCGAAATCCATCTTGTCGTAGGCGGCATAGGGCTGCTTCTTGCGCAGATCCCATTCGACACCGGATCCACGCAGCATCGGACCCGTAAAGCCCAACTGAAGCGCGCGCTCGGGCGAGACGACACCGATGCCGACCGTGCGCTGTTTCCAGATGCGATTATCCGTCAGGAGTGTCTCGTATTCGTCGACATGACCCGGAAAGCGATCGGCAAAATCCTCGATGAAGTCGAGCAGCGAGCCCTGACGCGGGCCGTTGCGCTTGGCGATCGTCTTCGCGCTGTGCCACTTGGAACTTCCCGAATACTGAGGCATCCGATCGGGCAGATCCCGGTAGACACCGCCGGGCCGATAATAGGTCGCGTGCATCCGCGCACCCGAGACGGCCTCGTAACAGTCGAGCAGGTCTTCGCGCTCGCGAAAGCAATAGAGGAAGACCGTCATGGCCCCGATATCCAGGCCATGCGCGGCGAGCCACATCAGATGATTCAGGATGCGGGTGATCTCGTCGAACATGGTGCGGATGTACTGAGCGCGCTCCGGGGCCTCGACCCCGAGCAGCTTCTCGATGGCCCGGACATAGCCATGCTCGTTGCACATCATGGACACATAGTCGAGCCGGTCCATGTAACCGATGCTCTGGTTGAACGGCTTGGACTCGGCGAGCTTCTCGGTCGCACGGTGCAGCAGGCCGATATGCGGATCGGCCCGCTCGATCACCTCGCCGTCCATCTCGAGCACCAGACGCAGGACGCCGTGGGCCGACGGATGCTGAGGTCCGAAGTTCAGGGTGTAGTTGCGAATCTCAGGCATCGGCGGACTCCGAGCTTGCACCGGTCTTCACGTATCGGCTGTCGGCTCGAATGACGCGCGGCACCAGGACACGGGGCGGAATCGAGACCGGCTCGTAGATGACCCGGCCCTGCTCCGGGTCATAGCGCATCTCGACGTGACCGGAGAGCGGAAAGTCCTTTCGGAAGGGATGCCCGACAAAGCCATAGTCGGTGAGGATCCGGCGAAGATCCGGATGGCCCCGAAAGAGGATCCCGAACAGGTCGAATGCCTCGCGCTCGAACCAATTGGCAGATGCCCACACCGGAACGACCGAGTCGACCATCGGCTGACTGCTCCCTGCGTAGACCCGCAGGCGAACCCGCCGATTGTGGACCAGCGACAGGAGATGATAGACGACGGCGAACCGCTTGGGGTCATCGACGGCCAGCTCCTGATCGCGGTCGACACCGCGGCCGAAACCCGTCGTGGATGCCTCTTCGGTCGTCCACTCGGACTTGCCGTAAGCGGCATAATCGACGCCGCAGAGGTCGATCAGCTGCTCGAATCGCAGTTGCGGATGATCACGAAGGACCCAGGCCACGTCGGTCAAATGCTCCGACGGCACGATCAAGGTGATCTCGCCGAGGTCCGTGATGATCTCGCACCCCTGGTCGACCAGTGCATCGCCGAGTGCATCGACGAGCGCGGTCAGCCTGGCGGGATTGGACAGGATGTCTTTTGCCATTTGAATTGGGTACGACTCAGCGCGCGATGGTATTGGTTCGGCGTATCTTATTTTGAAGCTGGAGGATGCCGTAAAGCAGAGCCTCGGCAGTCGGCGGACATCCCGGCACATACACATCGACCGGGACAATCCGATCACAACCACGCACCACCGCATAGGAATAGTGGTAATAACCGCCGCCGTTCGCACAAGACCCCATCGAGATCACCCAACGCGGCTCGGCCATCTGGTCATAGACCTTGCGCAGCGCCGGGGCCATCTTGTTGACCAGGGTGCCTGCCACGATCATGACGTCGGATTGCCGGGGACTCGGTCGAAAAACGATTCCGAAACGATCCAGGTCGTAGCGCGCCGCACCGGCATGCATCATCTCGATCGCGCAACAGGCCAAACCGAAGGTCATCGGCCAGAGGGAGCCCGTCCGCGCCCAATTGATGAGCTTGTCGGCTGTCGTGGTGACGACACCCTCCTCGAGAATACCCTCTATTCCCATTCCAGAGCCCCCTTCTTCCACTCGTAGATGAATCCGACCACCAGGATCCCCAGGAAGATGACCATTGCCCAGAAGCCGAACATGCCGAGCTCATCCAGCACCACTGCCCAGGGGAAGAGGAATGCGATCTCGAGATCGAAGATGATGAAGAGGATCGCAACCAGGTAGTAGCGCACGTCGAACTTTAAGCGCGCACTCTCGAAGGCCGCAAACCCACATTCATAGGGGGAGTCTTTCTCCGCGTCCGGGCGACGAGGCCCCAGGAGATAACCCAAGACGAGCGGGCCGACGCCAACCAGGATCCCGACGATGATGAAGATCAGGATCGGCAGATAATTATCGAGCACCAGTCCTCCCGAATTTACTTATTCTCTGCGTCGTGCCGGACCGAGAGTCTAGTGCAGCCGTCACGGCAGTGTCAACCCGGCCGTCAATTCAAATAATTAAGCTTTTCAAACCTTTGCACTCCATTCGGCGCAAAAAAAACGGCATGTCGCTTTTGCGGCATGCCGTTTGCTGTACTTCAGATGGTGCCGACGGCCAGACTCGAACTGGCACGGCTTACGCCACTACCCCCTCAAGATAGCGTGTCTACCAATTTCACCACGTCGGCGTTAACTCGTTACTGCTTGGTCGCCGTCTCGGCGTCCTCTGTCGCATTCTGCTCTTCGGCCGGGCTTCCGTCGAGAATAACCTCGGTCGTGTCGATGTTGCCAGCCCCGTCGACCGATTCCTCGATCACGGCTTCCTCGACGATCGGCTGTTGGTCACCGACCGGCTCGACCGAGACACTGCTCTCGGGCGCCATTCCGGTCTCGGGCATCAACCCGGCCGGGACATCGGATTGCGTACCCGCCGGGGCGGCGCTCTCGCCGCCCGGAATCGCCGGGATGTCCGAGGTCGGCGCCGCCACCGGAGGCGGAACGACAATCGTGCGCTCCTCCACGCGATCCATGATGGTCACTGGCTCTGACCCCTTCGTCGCATAATACGCCAAAGCCATGCTGGTAAGAAAGAACATCGTCGCCATGATGGCCGTGGTTCGGGTCAGAAAGGATCCCGAGCCGCGCGCTCCGAATACGGTCGCCGACGCACCGCTGCCGAAGGCCGCACCCGCATCCGCGCCCTTGCCGTGCTGGATCAGGATCAGCCCGATCAATCCCAGCGACAGGAAGACCTGCATGACGGTCAAAATGGTTTGCATGAGTGTCTCGTTGCCGCAGCTTTAGGCCGCGGTCTGTTCTCCGGCCAGACAAATCGCCAGGAAATCATCCGCATTCAGCGAGGCCCCGCCGATCAGACCTCCGTCGATGTCGGTCTGCGCAAGCAGCTCCGCGGCATTGCCGGGTTTCATGCTGCCGCCGTACAGGATACGCACCTTCTTCGCGATGGACGCACTCTTCTCGGCAATCCGGCTGCGGATAAAGGCATGGACTGCCTGGGCCTGCTCCGGCGTTGCCGTCAATCCGGTACCGATCGCCCAGACCGGCTCGTAGGCAATCTCGATCCCGGCAAACGCATCGATTCCGATCCGATCGACGACGCCATCGACCTGTCCGGCGATCACCGCCTCCGTCTCGCCGGCCTCGCGTTGGCGAAGCGTCTCGCCGACACAGAGGATCGGGGTCAGGCCGCTCTCGATCGCACGCGTCAGCTTCAAGGCAATCGATGCCTCGTCCTCGCCATAGTATTCACGACGCTCGGAATGACCGCAGATGACATAGGTGCATCCGAAATCGGCCAGCATCGAACCCGAAACCTCGCCGGTAAAGGCGCCGCCGGACTCGGTGCAGAGGTTTTGCCCGCCCAAGCGCACCGCGCTTCCGACCAGCAGCTGCTCCCCGAGATATAAATAAGGAAAGGGTACGCACACCGCGATCTCGCTCTTCGAGACGCCACCCGAGCCGGCCACGACACCACGCAGCAGCGCATCGGCACTGGCTTTGCTGCCGTTCATTTTCCAGTTCCCGGCAATCAGCGGCTGGCGCATCGAACCCCTCCAGTAAATCGAGCACGCAAATTTAGCCGGGCCGGCAGCGGAAATCAAGCCCGGATTGCTTTACACTTTGAAAAGCGTCCGGTGCATCGTGCCGTCTCCAAGCTCTGACAACCACATTTGCAGTCACCGACGAGCGCCGTCCAGACGCATTTCAAACATCTGTTTCTATTTTCTAAACCGCGTCCGGCGCGAGGCTCGCGTGGGTCTACCCCGGGGCGGCCTCCGGTCCAACGCCGGTTTTTGACTTCCGGGACGCGGTTTATGGCGAAAGGAAAACAGAAGAAGAACGATGGCGGCTCGACCATCGCGCTCAACAAGAAGGCCGGGCACGAGTACTTCATCGAGCAGCGCATCGAGGCCGGCCTTGTCCTGGAAGGCTGGGAGGTCAAGAGCCTGCGAGCCGGCCGTCTCCAACTCAAGGAAGGTTACGTCAAGATCCTCCACGGCGAGGCATTCCTGATCGGCGCGCACATCTCCGCCTTGGCCGCCGCCTCCACCCACGTCAACCCGGATCCGACCCGCAGCCGCAAGCTGCTGCTCAAACGCAGCGAGATCAGCCGCCTGATCGGCCAGACCGAGCGCGCCGGCTACACCCTGGTCCCGACGGCCATGTACTGGAAGCGCGGCAAGGCCAAGCTCGAGATCGGGCTCGCCAAGGGCAAGAAGCAGCACGACAAGCGCGACACCGAGAAGGACCGCGACTGGCAGCGCGACAAGGAGCGCCTCTTCAAGACCGGCTGAGCTTGCCGCGGAACCGCGGTTACTCTAGAATGTCGTACTGATACCTGGGGGCGACATGGTTTCGACGTGGGTCGCAAAACCTGAGGTGCATGCCGAGGTGCGGGTGACCTCGTAAATCCAACCGCAAAACTATAGTTGCCAACGACGACAACTACGCTCTCGCGGCTTAGGCCAGCGAGCCTCTGACCGTTCCCTGCCTATGGGGGGCGGATTCCAGGGGTAACATTACATGGGATCGCGGTGACGGGGGCTCGGACCTGATCCGCTAAAACCTAATTCGAGATCGCCGACCGATCGCCCTGCCCCTCGGGCGGCGGAAGGCTAAAAACAATAGAACGGGCTAAGCATGTAGGACCAAGGGCGGAGGGCTTGCGGACGCGGGTTCGATCAACGCACAGGTCGCCTTTGCTCGTAAGGGCAAAGTGAAAACGGGGCTCACATCGGCGAACCCTGCAGTCGGCTCAGACCGACACGGCAACGCCGAGGGGTAGGAAGAGGGCCAACCTCAGACCTGCCCTGTAGAGACTCATAGAGACGCTGATCCGGCAACGGTAGAGCGTCCACTAGGATCCGCGGCAACGCGGATAATACGCTCCGCATCCGGACCCATCGGGTCGTATCCGATCCGGATGAAGGCATAGTCCAGGCCTCACCGAAAGGTGGGGAATCACTGTCCCGCCGCCTCCACCAATCGACGGGCCTTGGAGTACACTCCAGGGCCCGTTTTCTTTTTGTGTTCAGGAAATCCGTAGCAAATTATCGCAAAGTCAACACCTTGAGCGGCATCGACGCAGCCTATATTGCCGGTTTGATCGACGGGGAAGGCACAGTCTCCCTGCTGCGGAAGCACAAACAAGACAACCGCCAGGTCGTCGTCTCCATTTCCAACACAGACCGCCCGTTGATCAACTATCTGCTCCAAACCATCGGAGCCAGCAAGGCGACAGGCAAGCGCACCTATTCCGACCGGCATACGCCGAGTTTCAAGTACGCCATCACCAACCGTCACGCACTCGATCTGCTCCGTCAGGTCGCCCCGTACCTTCGGACTTACAAAGCCCGGCGAACTGAGCTGCTGCTCGTCGACTACATCAGGCTCACCCCGCGCAATGGCCGGTACTCCCTGGCTGGATCATTGGAAAGGGATGCCTTTATCGAAGCCTTCTTCGCGATCGAGCCGTAGTTTTCCGGAGAGCGACTTGGCCCAATCCGTAACGACCCCTTCGCAGTACGCCAGATGTGAGCAGATCATTGATGTCTCAGAGGGACGTGTCCGGCGAACACTTGGCAATGGCCGCCCACTTACTGCTGGTGAGCTTGCCTTCGAAGCCGTCGAGCAGCCGGTTAAGCAGCTTCACCTGTCGCTCATTCAACGGCGTGGTCGCCCATCGCTGCCAGAACCGTGTTTTAACGAGCACGGCGTCGAGGCTGTGCTGTGCCTGATCGACCGCGCGATGGAGGGTGTCGAGAAACCAGGCGAGCCCCTCGGTGACATCCATCGACCGCTTCTGGGTCCGTTGCAGGATGTCGTAGTAGGCCGGCGCTCACGCTGGCCTTTACCGCCGCCGACGTGTTTCTGCGCATCGACCGCCGGCACCTAGACCTGTTGCCGAACCCAGGCGCTACACAAGCGGGTTCCAGCGCATGAAGCGCAGCGAGCATTTCCAAAACCGCCGCTCCCGACATCTCGCGCGACCCGAGCAATTGGCATATGCTCCAGCATATGTCTTCGCCCTTCCCGTCGGATCGATCTCCTATGCACCCTGAACGCCACGTCCGCCTGTTTCGCAACGGTCGCAATCAAGCTTTACGCATCCCTCGGGAGCTCGAGCTGGACGCGGACGAGGCGATTATCCGCAAGGACGGCGAGCGTCTGATCGTCGAGCCGGTGAAGCGCCGGCCGGACCTCGCCAAGCTACTCGCCGGATGGGAGCCGCTGGACGAGGCCCTCCCCGACGTCGACGAAGGCCTATTGCCCTTGGACGACATCCGACTCTAAGTGCCATGGCAAACGTTGCGGGCCTGCGCTACCTGCTCGACACCAACATCCTCTCCGCGCTGATTCGTCAACCCCGGGGGCCGGTGGCCGCGACACTTGCTCGGCGCGGCTACGGTAGTGTCTGTACCAGCATCGTCGTGGCCGCCGAGCTGCGTTTCGGTGCCCGAAAGCTCGGCTCCAAAACCCTGACCGGCAAGGTCGACGACCTGTTGGCCTCGCTGCCCGTGCTGCCCTTGGACTCCGGAGCAGATCGAACCTACGCGGACATAAGACTTCGGCTGGAGCGAGCCGGTACGCCCATCGGACCCAACGACCTGCTGATCGCGGCGCACGCTCTGGAGTCCGGTCTGATCCTCGTGACCGACAATGTGGATGAGTTCGTGCGCGTCGCCGGGCTGCGAGTGGAGAATTGGCTGAACAGCCCGACGTCCGAGGCGCAATGATTCGGACGAAAGTGATCTGCTCCTTGCCCTCGCGGCATTCAGTGCTGACCTTGCTGGACGATTCCACCGTCGCCAATACACCGAGCGGTTCCGCGATTCTGGTTCGCCTTGAGGCTTCGCTGAAGCCCCCAATCGGACAGGTCCAGCCGCTTGCTGTTCGGCTGTGGCTGACCGGTTTACGCGCATTGCGGTCACCAACGACCCTGAGCCTGGGCGCGCGCTTACGACCCGCAAGAGACATTGGCCCTAGGGACAACGACGGCGGAAATACATCTCACGACGGACATTGCGAGGATAACCGTTTTACAGTGTTGGCCTCTCCAACCGCTCCCGACCGTGGACCGGCCGCCGGGAAGGAGTTCCGTAGCCGACGCCGGAATGCGATGTTCTCGGCCAGTCCGAGCCCGAACTCCAATTCGATCAGCAGATCGCCGAGTAGCCGCCGTCTTCTGCGGGCGAGAGTACCGGCTCCCTTGAATCCCGCCGCCGCGCTGTACCCAAGCGTCCGCCTCTAGCGCTCGTCACCACGCGATCGATGCTCCATCGTGAGGGCGCTGAGCTCCCGGATTGGCACTTGACCGACTACCGATCTCCCGCTAGCGTTGCTTACCGAGCCGCACAAAGAGGATTAGGTTACTTGTCCGCGACTTCCGCTCGCGGATAGTTTGACCGCTAGTCAGGGTGCGTTCCATATCCAGATTCGCCCTTTCCACTCGCTCAGTTTACACGTCCCCGACCTTATTCACTGTATGCAACAAACATGACCGCGTCCTCGACAAGAACCGCTTCAACGAAAAAGCGGTCAATAGCAGCCGTATTGAACCGACTCTCCGCGAGCGTACGGGGGCAAATATTTCTGTGCAATCTAGATGCCGGCATCAAGGCTTCTTTAGTGGATCCGAAAAGCGTTGCTGATATGTTCGGCCGCATTACCGCAAGCCAACTGAGAAACAAACATGAGGACGATATCCTAGGGCATCTCGCTACCATTCTCCAACAACCCACCAGAAGGCTGGTTCTGCGAAACGATCGGACATCGTCATTCCGGGAATTCTGCAACGGTGATCCCCTTGTGACAGTAATGCGTCAAGCGACCTTTTCCTCATGGTACGCCGATCCCGCAGCACTCATTAGCGGGCATGCCTTCTCAACCCATGGACCAGGCGCATCCACTACCAAGTACCGTCTGTCTGCCGCGACAAATCCCATTTGTTGGGTTGCTCCCACCCATGCCTTTCCGTCGCCCGCAGCTTTCAAAAGAGACGCTGAAACTGCTAGAGACTCACTAGGACTCGTGCATCATGGCAAAGGAGCTTCTTTGGTTTCCTTCGTTTTCCAGCCACCCGCCAAACACTGCTACCGCCCAACTGCGATCGAATCCATCCCGAATGCACGATTCCGACAACACGACCCCCTCAATCCGTCAGAGAGCCGATGGGGTTTTACAGTCGATTTGGCGCGCCTTGACGCCGCGGCTGGCGGCTCCGCAATAACTGGACTACCCGAGCTTTTGTTGCCAACGTTTAGAGTGGCGGACTGCCACAATGTTACCTTTTTTATCTCGGCGAAACACTTTCTGACCGCGACACAGCCACTAATGACAAAGAGTTCCTTCTGCATCTTCTGCGGGGAGAAATTATTTCGGATGTTGTCTCCCGCCTTCGGAGAACGCTCAATCCATGAAACTCACAGCCGCGCACGTCGAGGTATTCGATCGATACACTCAGCCTAGACTCGCAGATTGGCTATTGACCGCGCTTGTCAGTTGGGTAAGAGAAGACGTAGAAGACCCCTTCTATCCCCACTCGTTTCTGAACCTATTTGAAACGCCTATAGAAGGAATCGAGCATTTGTACTCGATAGCATCTATAAAGAGCAAGCGATCTCTTCGGGCAGCGATACCAAGATCCGCGGCCCTCTGCAGGCCAACATCACCTGACCTGTATACCCTTGATCCGCTTAAGCGGATTAACCTTTTTAAGGCATTCATTCGTTTGACTGAGCATGCCTTGTGCTTCGATTCCGCACCTCATTTGGGAGATATCGCGACATGTGATCTCGGCTATTGGGATGAAGCTGGTTTGGCAGAAGAAGTGTTTGCTGATTGTTTGCGGTGCTCAGGACATCTTTCCATTAACCATGCGGATAGCATATTCTGGCGTGAGGAAATGGGCTCGCCTTTAGAGAACACCCTAGTAAGACTAGTAGCTTCGCCCCACTTTACGCCAAGCTTTACTCCTTTTGCCTTTTACGCCTTGGTTTCGATCGCACCTGAGAGGCTAGTGCACCACCTTGCGCTATTGGGCCCCCTTATAGCTCGATTACACGAAAACGATCCATCTCAAGTGCAACTTGCCTATCACACTGCAAACAGAATAGTCGAGCGAGCGCCCTTGCACTTGTTCTCAATCTTTCCGCAACTGAACTTCCGCTATCCTTTCTCGCAGGATCGGTGGCTCGTAGAAGCGCTGTTTTCTGATTTTGGCCCGCTGCAACTTCAGCGCTTCGGACTCGACGTAACCAGACCTCGGGCTTTACGAAAAGGTCAGCCCAACAAATGGATACTTCTCCCGCACGAAGACTGGGCATTCTTCCAGCCAGAGGCAGTACAGCAAATGCCTTCAGGCCTTTCCGGCACGCCGCCCAAGAATGCAGCAATCGCCAATACCGGAAAAGAAATTTTTGCCTTCTTTCACTCTAAGAGGCGTGTTGAACGCTCTTACCAAACGAGAGGTATCTCGTCTTGAAGAGTGTAAAATATGCAGTTGTGCGCTCAAATGTCGACCACCTGAGGGAGCAGTTCAGGCGTCGTCAACTTGACAAGTTTTTCGAGTTCGATGGCGGGAGGGTGATCTACGCTCTGGATAATGACATAATAACGCTCATAACCGCGCCGTGGCGGACGGATAATCAGCGATTTCTGTCGGATTTTTTTGATGTAAAATCTGAGGCAGCAAGGTCTTTGGCCTATTTGTTTGCCAACTACTTTTTGTCTGGGGAAGGTAACAACCGTTACGTGATCATACCCCCTGCGGAGAATGAACTGGAGGGTATGTGGAATTACGTGTACGAAATGGCATTGAGGGAAAAAATTCAATTGGATGCGGGTTTTGAAAAGCTCTTCGACAGTATAGGAAGAAGAGGCAGTAACATTCCAGAGCGAGAGCTATTCGATCTCGTGTATCGAGTTCTAAATAGCGTCCATGGCACCGGTGGTCCGCTGACCGAGCTTAGTCGAATTTCGACATTACTCGAATCGGGGGCGGTTTGTCGCATGGATGCTTATGTGGATGTTGATGGAGTTTCCCCTTTCCCTCCTTCCGCTTCGTATCCCCACAAGGATATAATAGACGAGCAGAACACTTGGCTCCGTGAGCTTAATCGTCTTCGCTCGGCGGGGCAGAAAAGTCATTTAGCCGGCAGTGACGCGTCAAATAATCTTATAGATGCTTCAGTGATGGCGCGGCTGCATTGGATAAACAAAGGTTACAAAGAGAATGGGATCCCAGTCCGGTTGTGCTTTGTTACAAGTGCAACGAGCCTGGAGCACATCGGCATGCAAAGGGATTTCTTTGGGGAATCTTTTTCGCGGAGTTTTCTTCGGAATCCTAACTGTTTTCTCGGGGAGCCAAGCTTTTTCGCCCGAGCAGGTGTTAACGCTCCAGACTTTCTGGGCTATACAGGTGAAGGACATTTTAATCGGGCGACAAGCATTGAAGACTGGTTGAATGTCACATTCCCGAAAAGCGGCACTTCAAAACTTCAATTTGGAACAAGGAAAGAAGAAGTCGAGGTATTGGCTACCATTAGAGATGCTGAGGAGCAGTGGTCGCGCTATCTCGTTTCAGTCGCCTCGGCGGCAAGGATTGCAGACTCAGAATTTACTGAAGCAATCAATACGTACGTCAGAGGTATTTCACATCTGCATGTGCATCAAATTAGAGAGCGCTTCGAAGTCTTACGCAGTCGGTTGGGGGAGATCGCTACAGATGCTTTTTCTCGGTTCGGCGGCTCGAGTGCCCTCGCCGGATTCTGGAGCCTAGACCCGGATCGGGTAAGCATAAAGCGAGGCATACCGGCGGTGAAATTTGACAGTCTACGCGAAGCAAAAAACCTTGCTCGGGAGCTTATAACCACGCAGACGTTCCTGAAACTTCAACACCAGATGAACCGTGGATGGCTGAATGAACTAAGGCTAGAAGATAATACGGGATATTCGACATTCGTAATTTTCGCATTAGCTTTCGCACTTGCGGGACAGTGGGCCACAGCGTTTACCGTTGCGAAGGCAGCGGTAGGGGTTGCGACTCGAACGAGGGAGAGGGACCCGACGAGTCGAGTGAAGGGTGATGAGGCGGCGTATCTTTGTGCGGTGTTCGTACGATTGTGTGCGAGAAGTATTTCGGACTTGGATGAGTGCGAGTATTGGCTTGCTGAGGCGGAACGGCGACAGAAGATGGAGCCGATTCGCCTGAGTATTAAAGAGCGATATATCGACGTCGGCATGTATGAGGATCCGCGATTCGCGGCGGAGCGACTTGCGATCCACATTACAGAGAGATGGTTTGCAAAGTTTGGCGAGGACGGAGGGCATCCGATGATGGAGCAGCTTTCAACAGTTAAGTATCCGATTCTCAGGGAGTGCCAGGAGCTGCTAGGGGTATTTAGAGGGGTTGATAACGAACCGTTGGAGTATGTTCGGCGATACGTGAAGGAGCAGGTAGCTGTAAACTTCTTGCAGTTGCAAATGCTCGCAAAGATTGAAGAGAGCAACGAGGATCTGCTGGAGGAGGAAGTGGGCGACATTCTTGAATATTTGGGTAAGCAATGTGGCCGGAACGGATTGGGAGGCGAAAATGCGCACGACGAGCTTTTTTGTCGGTCGAAGCTGGTAGGGTTCCTATACATGTGTGGAATTGCAATTTTTAATAGCGGGAATGCACGGTTCGTAAATGCCGCTGCAAGAAAGGATTTTTTAAAGAGCCTCGATGATTACGGGGCCTCTCTGCAGCTGATGCCTTATGATGAAGCGCGGGTGATGTTTTTTGTAAGAAACGCTAGAATCGCTCTGGATAAGGCGTTTCGCAATTGAGGGGCTTGAGACAATTGTTCCGGAAAAATGCTTCCGACCTGTTGCGGCACGGACACCGGGCCATCGCAGGGACCCCTGCACAGGAGCGCGTGCGGGTCCTGAGGCCGTTCGCTTGCATTGGTCTGATCGAGAATCCGACGGTGTCCGCGGGACACCTGCCTGGGTGAACTGGGGCTTACCACTGGATGGCGTGGCGCTCTTTGCCGCATGGGATCGCGGTGGCCGGGAGCGTGTGCCGTGCGACAGCGTTCGGCCGCTCGATGACCGGTTTGTCGCATATTTCCGCCGATCGTAGCCTTGATCGCGATGTCTCTTCGTTGCAATCCAGAATCGCTCACAGGATTGATTGCGACGGTCCGCTACGCGTCCGGAACGGTCGCCCGGGGCGAGGCGACGAGCGGCAGATCCGGGGCGACTCCGTACCTTTTCCGCCTCCTCTCTGCCGGTGTCGTAAGGCAGTAAAGAACACCTGGGGTCGGGTGGTCGAATCGTAAGGATTCGTGACTAGGTGCTGTTGGAATCAACAGCCGCCTATGAATGTCGACATCGCTCATCTCGATCCCTGGCTACGCGACTTCGTCACCCCCGCCGAGTCGACATGAACGTCGGCGATCGCGTTCGCAGTCAAGAGCGCGTTCCATTGAGGACGCACAGTCTTGGTGTTGACCCAACGCACGGCTCATCTCGACGCGATCTTGGCCGCCCTTCACGACAAGGGCTCGCACCCGATCGTCCTGCATGGCCGAATGTCGAGAAAGCAACGTGGCGATCGGATCGCAGAGCTCGATACGCTGCCACCGGATGACCCGCGCATCCTTTTGGCAACGGGAAAGTTGGTCGGCGAAGGCTTTAACCATCCGCCATTGGATACGCTGGTCTTGGCGATGCCGATCTCTTGGAAAGGCCTGTTGCAGCAATACGCCGGCAGACTGCATCGCGAGCATGCCACCAAGACCGACGTGCGGATCCTCGATGTTGTCGACACCGGACACCCGGCCCTGCTGCGCATGTGGGATCGGCGACAGCAAGGCTACCGAGCGATGGGTTATCGGATCGCGGAAGAAGATCCTATGAGATGATCCGAGGTCGATGCCCGGGATCCACCAAAGGTCGCAGCCGATCCCCTCCTGAGGCATCATCCCCAAATCATGGACTTCGCCACCCTCGAAACCCTGCGCACCCACCACCCCGCGTGGCGGCTACTGCGCTCGGATCATGCCCCGCTGGTGGCGAGCTTTCTTAACCGCGTCTTCGTGCAGCCCAATGTCCGGGTGATGGCGGCGGCGGATCTGGCCGAGGCGCTCGAAGACGAGCTGTATGCCCTGCGCGAGCGTCTCGGCGAGGGCAGCTTCCCCAAATCGGCGTTGGACTATCTCAACGATTGGGCCGGCCCGGAAAAGGGCTGGCTGCGCAAGTTCTACGCCCGTGACTCGGACGAGCCGCAGTTCGATCTGACCCCGGCGACCGAGAAGGCGATCGCCTGGCTCGGCACCCTCTCGGAGCGCAGCTTCGTGGGGACGGAGTCGCGGCTCTTGACGTTGTTCGAGCTGCTCAAGCAGATGAGCGCGGGCAGCGAGGCCGATCCCGAGAAGCGCATCGTGGAGCTTACCAGGCGGCGCGACGAGATCGATGCCGAGATCGCGCGGGTGCTGGGCGGCGACGTGCCGCTGCTGGACGACACGGCGCTGAAGGATCGCTTCCAGCAGTTCATGCAGTTGGCGCGTGAGCTATTGACCGATTTCCGCGAGGTGGAGCACAACTTCCGTCTGCTCGATCGGCGGGTGCGCGAGCGGATCGCGCTCTGGGAGGGTGCGAAGGGTGCGCTCTTGGAGGAGATCATGGGCGAGCGCGACGCCATCGCCGACTCCGACCAAGGCCGCAGCTTCCGTGCCTTTTGGGATTTCCTCATGTCCAGTCGCCGGCAGGAGGAGCTGACCGAGCTGTTGGACCGGGTGCTCGCCCTGCCCCCGGTCGCGGAGCTGAAGCCGGATGCGCGCACCCGCCGGGTGCATTACGACTGGCTCGAGGCCGGCGAGCACACCCAACGCACGGTCGCGCAGCTCTCGCAGCAACTGCGGCGCTTTCTGGACGATCAGGCGTGGCTGGAGAACCGTCGCATCATGGACATCCTGCACGGGATCGAGGCCAAGGCGCTGGCCCTGCGGGAGCATCAGCCGACCGGCGAGGTGATGCGCATTGCCGAGTCCGCCGCCGCGGTCGAGCTGCCGATGGAGCGCCCGCTCTACACCCCGCCCCTGAAGCCGGTCATCGCTGATCTGGAGCTGCAAGCAGGCGACGCCGATCTGGACGCCGATGCGCTCTATGCGCAGGTCGTGGTCGACCGCGCGCAGCTTGCCCGCCACATCCGCCATGCCTTGCAGGATCGCTCCCAGGTCACGCTGCGCGAGCTGACCGAGCTGCAGCCCTTGACGCAGGGCCTCGCGGAGCTGGTGGCTTATCTTCAGTTGGGCAGCGACGCCTTCAGGACGACCCTGGACGAGAATGCCCCGGAGGTGATTGCCTGGGAGACGCGCGCGAGCGACGGCATGGCGGTTCGAAAGGCCGCCCGACTGCCCCGCGTCATCTTTGTCAGAGAGGGTTGAGGATGGACGACGACCAAGGACAGGCCCGGGACACCCCGGCGCTCGCGGCCGGGGCGGAGCTGTCCGCGCTGGTGATCGGCCTGCTCAAAGGGGTCACCTATCGCGAGGGCGACGAGCGACTCTGGGGCGCGCTGCTCGACCTGCAGGCGCGGGTGCGGGACTATGTATCGGTGCTCGGACTGGAGCTCGTGCTCGACGAGGCGGAAGGCTATGCCTTCCTCAAGAGCCGCGCCGAGACCGCCGAAGACGAGGCCGCGCCCAAGATGCCGCGTCTGGTCGCGCGTCGGCCGCTGTCGTTTCCGGTCAGCCTCTTGCTGGCCTTGCTGCGCAAGAAGCTCGCCGAATTCGATGCCGGTGGTGCCGAGACGCGGCTCGTGCTCTCGCGCGACGAGATCGTCGAGCTGGTGCGGGTCTTCCTTCCCCAAAGCAGCAACGAGGCGAGACTCATCGATCAGATTGAAACCCACATCAACAAGGTCGTCGAGCTGGGTTTTCTGCGCCGTCTGAAGTCCGCGAGCGGCTTTGCCCGCGGCCCGGACAGCTACGAGGTGCGGCGGATCCTGAAGGCCTTCGTCGATGCGCAATGGTTGGCGGACTTCGACGCACGGCTGGCAGTCTATCGGGCGCAGGTCGGCCCCGACGACGGCAGTTGAGCCCCAACGGACGAGGAACGCAAGGGGTTGAAACCATTCGGCAATCACGTGACGATGCGGCGATCGTTCAACGCGTAGGGTGTGAGGAAAGCCATGACACCTCTTTACGAGCGGGATTTTTCGGAACTGCAAGCCGCACGGGAGATAGGCGTCGAGGAAACGCTGTTTCCCGCCGTATGCCCTTTCACCGTCGAGCAGATACTGGATGATCACTGGCCCGATGCAGCCGCTTGAATCGCTCGATCTGGACTTCGTCGCCGACGACCGCCTGTCGGGCTTTCGTCTGTCGCGCCTGGAGGTCTTCAACTGGGGCACCTTCGACGGCCGCGTCTGGACCCTGTCGCTCGACGGCAAGAACGGGCTGCTGACCGGCGATATCGGCTCGGGCAAGTCCACCCTGGTGGATGCCGTGACGACCCTTTTGGTCCCGGCCCAGCGCATCGCCTACAACAAGGCCGCTGGTGCGGACAGCAAGGAGCGCACGTTGCGCTCCTATGTGCTCGGGCATTACAAGTCCGAGCGCAACGAGGTGACCGGGGCGGCCAAGCCCGTGAGTCTGCGCGATCACAACACCTACTCCGTCATCCTCGGGGTCTTCCACAACGCCGGCTACGACCAGACCGTGACGCTCGCGCAGGTCTTCTGGATGAAGGAGGCGCAGGGTCAGCCGGCGCGCTTCTTCGTCTGCGCCGAGCGAGATCTCTCGATCGCGACCGATTTCTCCCGGTTCGGGACGGACATCGCCCAACTGCGCAAGAAGCTACGCGGGCTCGGTGCCGAGATCGAGGACGCTTTCCCCAAATACGGCGCTTGGTTTCGACGCCGGCTGAGTATCGACAGCGAGCAGGCGCTTGAGCTCTTTCATCAGACGGTCTCGATGAAGTCCGTCGGCAACCTCACCGATTTCGTGCGCGGACACATGCTGGAGCCCTTCGCGGTGGAGCCCCGCATCAAGGCGCTGATCGCACACTTCGACGATCTCAACCGCGCGCACGAGGCGGTCCTCAAGGCCAAGCGCCAGGTCGAGATGCTCACGCCCTTGGTGGCGGACTGCGAACGTCACGCCGGGCTGACGCGCGAGGTCGAGGATCTCAGAGGCTGCCGTGACGGATTGCGTGTCCACTTCGCGGGTTTGAAATTGGCGCTGCTCGGGAAACGTCTCGCTCACCTGCAGGAGGACCGGGAGCGCGTCGACGCCCTGGTCAAGCGCCTGGACGGGCGTCGCGAGGAGCAAGGCAACCAGGTCTACGAGCTCAAGCGCGCGGTGGCCGAAAACGGCGGGGACAGGCTCGAACGCCTGGCTGCCGAGATCAAGAAGCTGGAGGCGCTGCGCGACGCTCGGCAGACCAAGGCACGGCGCTATGCCGAGCTGACGGCCGGTCTCGACGAGAGTCCGGCCGCGGACGAAACGGCCTTCCTCGCGCAACGGCGCCGGCTCGCGGAGATGCGGGAGGGTTTGCAGGCGCGCGACATCGATCTGCAGAACGAGGTGACCGAGCACAGCGTGACCCTGCGCCAGGGCCAGCTCGAACACGACGCCCTTCAGGCCGAGATCGAGAGCCTGAAGCGTCGCCGCAGCAATATCGACGACCAGCAGATCCGGATCCGTGCCGCGCTCTGCGAGGCGCTGGGTCTTGCGGAGGAGTCGATGCCCTTCGCGGGCGAGCTGCTGCAGGTGCGCGACGAGGAGCGCGACTGGGAAGGTGCAGCCGAGCGACTGATGCGCGGCTTCGGCCTGTCCCTGTTGGTGCCCGACATGGCCTACAAGACCGTCGCCGAGTGGGTCGACAGCAGCCATCTGCGCGGTCGGCTGGTCTATTTTCATGTGCGCGCCCGGGTGCGCACCCAGTTGCATACAGGGGGCCGGGGCGACCTGCCCGAGCTGCACCGCGATTCGCTGGTGCGCAAGATCGCCGTCAAACCCGACTCGCCCTTCTACGACTGGCTGGAGCGCGAGCTGGCGCATCGTTTTGACGTGGCCTGCTGCATCACGCAGGAGCAGTTCAGACGCGAGACCCGTGCCATCACACCCGCCGGCCAGATCAAGGACCCGAGCGGACGTCACGAGAAGGACGACCGTCACCGCATCGACGACCGCAGTCGCTATGTCCTGGGCTGGACCAACGCGGCCAAGATCGAGACGCTGGAGGCCAAGCGTCGCCGGCTCGAAGCCCATCTCGCCGAGATCGGCGCACTCACGGGCAAGCTCTTATCCGAGCGAAGGGCGCTCGGTGCCCGTCTGGACGCCCTGACGGGACTGAAAGAGTTTATCGACTTCAACGAGCTGGACTGGGCCTCGGTCGCGACCGAGGTCGCCGCACTGATCGACGAGCGGCAACGCTTGGAATCGGCATCCGATCTGCTCAAACAGCTCAATCAGCGCCTGGGCGAGGCCGTCCAAGAGCTTGCGGTGATCGAGGGCGAGCTGGAAGAGGCCAGATCGAAACGCGCCAAGATCGAGCAGAAGCAGGAGGATGCCGAGACACTCCGAGTGCAGACCCAAGTGCTCTTCGAGCCGAGCGGGGACGCGGCCCGACCCGCGCCCTCGGCCGAGCTGACCGAGCGGCTCGAGGCCATGCGCACCGAGGCGCTCGGCGAGCATCAATTGACCGTCGAGTCCTGCGACAACCGCGAGCAGGACATACGCGCCTGGCTCCAGACCCGGATCGACAACGAAGATCGCAAGATCAAAGGCCTGCGCGACCGGATCATCACCGCGATGGTGGCCTACAAGGACGCCTTCGAGCTCGAAACCCGGGAGCTCGACGCCAACGTCGAGGCGGCCTTCGAGTACCGACAACAGCTCGATCAGCTGGGACGCGACGACCTGCCCCGCTTCGAGGCGCGCTTCAAGGAGCTGTTGAACGTCAACACCATCAACGAGATCGCCAACTTCAACGCCCAGCTCGCCCGCGAGCGCGAGACCATCAGGGAGCGCATCGGGCGCATCAACGAGTCGCTCACCCAGATCGACTACAACCCGGGACGCTATATCGCGCTCGAATCCCAGATCAGCCCGGACGCCGAGATCCGCGACTTCCAGTCCGAGCTGCGCGCCTGCACCGAGGGCGCCTTGACCGGCTCGGAGGATGCGCAGTATTCCGAGGCCAAGTTCCTGCAGGTGAAGACCATCATCGAGCGCTTTCGAGGGCGCGAGGGCCAGACCGACCTGGACAGACGTTGGACGGCCAAGGTCACGGACGTGCGCAACTGGTTCCTGTTCGCCGCGAGCGAGCGCTGGCGCGAGGACGGGACCGAGCATGAGCACTACTCGGACTCGGGCGGCAAATCCGGCGGTCAGAAGGAGAAGCTCGCCTACACCATCCTGGCCGCCAGCCTTGCCTACCAATTCGGGCTGGAATGGGGCGCGGTCCGCTCGCGATCCTTCCGCTTCGTCGTGATCGACGAGGCCTTCGGGCGCGGCTCGGACGAGTCGGCGCAGTACGGTCTGCGGCTCTTTCAGCAGCTCAACCTGCAACTGCTGATCGTCACGCCGCTGCAGAAGATCCACATCATCGAACCCTTCGTCTCGGCCGTGGGTTTCGTGCACAACGAAGGCGGTCGCGAGTCCAAGCTGCGCAATCTGACGATCGAGGAGTATCGCGAGGAGTCCAGAGCGCGCAAGGCCGAGCCGAGTGCAAGCGTGGCGGCATGAGCTGGACGACGGCGGCGGATCTCAAGGCGCAGCTGAACCGACTCTGGGAGCGCGGAGAGCTGCTGCGCCCGCTGGTCGCGGACGACGTAGCCGGGGCGAACGGATTCCCGTTGCGTCTGCGGCTGAAGGGACCCGGCTCCTCTGACCTGGCCGATCGGTTCGATGCCGTGCGGGCCTGGCTCGCCGAGCTGACGGCCGTCCCGCGTCTGCGGATCGCTTGGCGCGCCGTCAATCATCGTGTGCTCGGTCCTCAGCGTCTGCCCGAGGCCATCTGGGTCGACCGACTCGACGACGCGCTTGCCCTCATCGGGAAACGAGGCGACGCGGCGCGATTCAGCGATTGCACGACGCTGACACGATCCAGACAACCGGCCCTACTTGACTGGCTCGCCAAACGTCCCTTACAGGCGATCTCGCTGGCCGAGGACTGGGAGCGCCTGCTGGCCGTGGTGGACTGGCTGAGCCGCCACCCGCGCCCGGGGATCTACATCCGGCAGGTCGACATCCCCGGCATCCACAGCAAGTTCATCGAGGCGCATCGCGGTGTCCTCTCGGAGCTGTTGGATCTTGTCTTGCCGGCGGAGGCGGTCGCTGCGGATCGCGTCGGCGTCGGTCGGTTCGCCGCGCGCTACGGTTTTCTCGACAAGCCAAACCGGGTCCGGTTTCGCCTGCTCGATGACGCCGTCCCCCTGCTGCCCGGTCCCGCGCGAGCCGACGTCACCCTGGATGCGGAAAGCTTCGCCCGGCTTGCGATCCCGATTCGACGCATCTTCATCACGGAGAACGAGACCAACTTTCTCGCCTTCCCGGACGCGACCGCCTCGCTGGTCGTCTTCGGCTCGGGCTATGGCTGGGATGCACTGGCCCGGGCCGAGTGGCTCGGGACCTGCACCCTGCACTACTGGGGCGACATCGACACCCACGGCTTCGCCATCCTCGACCAGCTCCGCGGCCGATTCGGCCGGGCCGTCTCCTTCCTGATGGATCGCGCCACCCTGATGGCGCACGAGAGCCTCTGGGGCGAGGAGCCCGATCAGGTCATGCACGATCTTCCGCGGCTCTCGGAGCCGGAACGAGCCCTGTTCGATGATCTGCGCGACAACCGCATCCGCAAAGGCGTGCGTCTGGAGCAGGAGCGGGTCGGGTTTCGCTGGGTCAAGACCGCGCTTGCGGATGTCGTGGTCGACAACACTTGCCGGACAACGGCATTCGGAAACACGTGGGACACATGAGCCGTCCACGTCGGGTTACGCTGCACTAACCCGACCTACACCGGCGTGACCGGACTGCACAATCCGTCGGGCCGAATGCGCCTATGCTACCGTTCATACCATCGCTTCGACTCCTCGACGAGACCCTCTCATGGCGACACACTACCCTTTGATCCTGGTCGACGCCTCCGGCTATCTGTTCCGCGCCTATCACGCCCTGCCCAAACTGACCAACTCCAAAGGCGAGGCCACCGGAGCGCTGATGGGTGTCGTCAGCATGCTGCGCAAGCTCATCGACGAGCATCGACCCGACTACATCGGCGTGGTCTTCGACGCACCAGGCAAGACCTTTCGCGACGCCATCTATCCCGAGTACAAGGCCAATCGGCCGGCCATGCCCGACGAGCTGCGCGAGCAGATCTTGCCGCTGCAGGAGGTGATCCGGGCGATGGGGCTGCCGCTCCTGGTCATCCCGGACGTGGAGGCCGACGACGTGATCGGCACGCTCGCCACCCGCGCCGCCGCACAGGGTATCCCCACACTGGTCTCGACCGGGGACAAGGACATGGCGCAGCTCGTCGGCGAGCATGTCACGCTGGTGAACACCATGACGGATACGGTCCTGGATCCGGCGGGTGTCGAAGAGAAGTTCGGCGTCCCGCCCGAGCGCATCGTCGACTATCTGGCCCTGATGGGCGACAGCGTCGACAACATCCCCGGTGTGCCCAAGTGCGGCCCCAAGACCGCGGCAAAGTGGATCGCGGACTTCGGGGATCTGGACGGCGTAATCGCCAATGCGGACAAGATCACGGGCAAGGTCGGAGAGAATCTGCGCGCGGTGCTGGACCAATTGCCCCTGTCGCGCGAGCTCACCACCATCAAGCGGGATGTCGCGCTCGACCTGGAGCCGACGGATCTGCGCCCTGCCCCGCCGGATCGCGAGACCCTGC
Organism: Thiocapsa sp. KS1; assembly: GCF_001499735.1. Taxonomy (GTDB): domain Bacteria; phylum Pseudomonadota; class Gammaproteobacteria; order Chromatiales; family Chromatiaceae; genus Thiocapsa. The sequence goes on from NZ_LN848257.1 coordinate 1,930,943, forward strand.
GCGGTTGGTACGAGCGCTTCGAATCCCGACGCCTGCTCGCCACCCTGAAGGATGCGGATACCGACGCCGCACAGCCCGCCGACGCCGAGACAGCGACGGCATCGAAGCCGAGCCAGCACTACGAGGTCGTCCTCACCCGAGACGCCTTCGATGCCTGGATCGCAAAGCTCCAGTCCGCCGAGCTGTTCGCCTTCGATACCGAAACGACCGACCTCGACTACATGCGCGCGGAGCTGGTCGGCCTCTCGGTGTCCGTCGAGCCGGGCTCGGCGGCCTATGTCCCGGTCGCCCATGTCTACCCCGGCGCGCCGGATCAACTGGATCGCCTGGAGGTGCTCGAACGGCTGAAACCCCTGCTGGAGGACGCCGAGCGTCACAAGGTCGGCCAGAACCTCAAGTACGACATGAGCATCCTGGCCCGTTACGCCATCGAGCTGCGCGGCATCGCCCACGACACCATGCTCGAAAGCTATGTCCTCGACAGCACGGCGACTCGCCACGACATGGACTCGCTGGCCAAGAAATACCTGGACCACGACACCGTCCACTTCGAGCACATCGCCGGCAAGGGTGCGAAGCAGCTCACCTTCGATCAGATCCCGCTTGAGCAGGCCGGACACTACGCCGCCGAAGACGCGGACGTGACCCTGCGCCTGCATCGCGCACTCTGGCCCCGGTTGGAAGGCATCCCGAGCATGGCCGCACTCTACCGGGAGATCGAGGTCCCCCTGATCCCCATCCTCTCGCGCATGGAGCGCCACGGCGTGCGGATCGATCCGGATCTGCTCGCCGTGCAGAGCGGAGAGCTTGCCAAGCGCATCCAGGAGATCGAGATCCGGGCCTACGAGACGGCCGGGCGGCGTTTCAACATGGGCTCGCCCAAGCAGATCGGGGCCATCTTCTTCGAGGAATTGGGACTGCCGGTGGTCGCCAAGACACCGACCGGCGCACCCTCCACCTCGGAGTCGGTGCTCGAACAGCTCGCCGCCGACGGCCATGCGCTGCCGGATCTGATCCTGCAGCACCGCAGCCTCTCGAAGCTGAAATCCACCTACACCGACAAGCTGCGTCAGATGGTCAACCCGGACACCGGCCGGGTCCATACCTCGTACCATCAGGCCGTGGCCGCGACCGGCCGGCTCTCCTCCAGCGACCCGAATCTGCAGAACATCCCGATCCGCACCGACGAGGGTCGCCGGATCCGCCGCGCCTTCGTCGCCGAGCCGGGAAACCTCCTGCTCGCCGCCGACTACTCGCAGATCGAGCTGCGGATCATGGCGCATCTCTCGGGCGACGAGCGTCTGCTCGCGGCCTTCGCGAGCGGGCTCGATATCCATCGCGCGACCGCCGCCGAGATCCTCGGCCTTGCACCCGAGGCGATCACCGGGGAGCAGCGCCGCTCGGCCAAGGCGATCAACTTCGGTCTTATCTACGGCATGTCCGCCTTCGGGCTCGCCAAGCAGCTCGGCATCGAGCGGGGTGCGGCACAGGAATACGTGGATCGTTATTTCCAGCGCTATCCGGGGGTCAAAGACTTCATGGAGCGCACCCGCGCCCAAGCGCGCGAGGACCGCTATGTCGAGACCCTGTTCGGCCGGCGGCTTTATCTGGCCGAGATCGGGCACAGCAACCAGAGTCGCCGCGCCGCCGCCGAGCGGACCGCCATCAACGCGCCCATGCAGGGCACGGCCGCCGACATCATCAAGCGCGCCATGATCGCGACGGACCATTGGATCCAGTCCGAGCGACCGCCGGTTCGGATGATCATGCAGGTACACGACGAGCTGGTGTTCGAGATTGCAACCGATGCGGTCGAGGCGGCCGGCGGGCGCATTCGCTCGGCGATGGAATCCGCTGCGGAGCTGGCGGTGCCGCTCCTCGTCGATATCGGGACGGGAGAGAACTGGGATGAGGCCCATTAATCTAAATCTTGCGAAGAATCTAAAGCGATAGCGCTTTTCGACAGCTTGGCCACTCGATCCGGCGCCGCACTCGCCGTATTCACACAACCGACCCGTAGGGTGGACAAGCGAGAGCGAAGTCCACCAAGCCCCGCGCCGCCGCTGGCGGACTGCGCTGCGTTTGTTCCACCGATCCGATCAGCGAAAAAGTGACTTTGCGGGTTAAACAACCGAGGAACTTACTCAAGTGTGCTCGGTCCTATTTGCCGAGCGCATCGGGGTTGCCTATCCCCCCTGAGGGCGACCCCAAATCCCGGCATCCCCAAGCCGGGGAAGCGATTACCCCGGAGTTCATACCCCTGGACTCCGGGGGTTCTTTATCCGGGCTCCCGGACCACAACATCCCCTAATCCAGTTGACCCGCTCGCGACCGGATCCCGGACCCGGACCGATCGCGTCATCAGGTTGACATGGCTCCGCCTTAAACTCGCTCGACGGCTATTTTGCCGCGCGAGACGGGATGAACGGGAATGCTTCCGGCCGATATCACACTGATCCTTCCGACGCGCGACGAAGCCCGCAATATCCGACAGTTTCTGGCCTCCGTTCCCGCGGAGATCCGACTCATCGTGGTGGATGCGAGCCGGGACGAGACGCCGGACCTGATCGAAACACTGCGCCCCGAGTGCACGCTTGTCCTGCGCGAACCCGGATCCGTCACCCAAGCGAGACAACGGGGCGCCGATCTCGCACGGACCGACTGGCTGCTGTTCAGCGATGCCGACATCCTGTTTCCTCCGGGCTATTTCGAGAAGCTCGCGGGCCTTTCCGAGAGTGCGGTGTATTACGGACCCAAGCTCTCAACAGACCGCTTCCGCGCCTACTACAACCGCATCGCACGCGCCCAAGCGCTCTGCCACGCCTGTGGAATCCCGGCTGCATCGGGCTCCAATCTACTGATTCGGCGGGATGCACTCGCCTGCGTGGGCGGCTTCGATCTGCGACTGACCTGCAACGAGGATTCGGAGGTCGTCTGGCGTCTTCGGCGTGCGGGGTTTCGGGTGTCGTTTCGGAAGGATCTGGTCGTTCACGCAACCGATCATCGGCGCATCCAGAGCAGCCGATTGCGCAAGACCCTGCATTCGATCACGCGCTGCATCCTGCTCTATACGAACCTGATGCCCGTGAAATATCGCACCTACGATTGGGGCTATTGGCAACATCGCGACGGTTGACCAAGACGGCTCCATCCTCGGCAAGGTTCATCGTTCCGTCACGCGACTTCAACCGATTCGTCAAGTCGAGTCTCTACTATCGCGCGAAGCCAATGATTAGGGGAGAGACTGTCCAATGACCATCGAACGCCGCTACTGTGCCCGACACCCGATCGACCTTCAGGTCTCGATCCGTTACCGCAAACGCCGCTTCATCTGCGCCCGCGCCTGCAACCTGTCCGACCAGGGGATGTTCCTGAAGGTCAGCAACCTTACCCTTCCGACCGGTATTCTGGTCGAGCTTGAGCTGGAGTGCCTCGGCAAGGAGTGGCTGATCCCGGCCATCGTGATCCACCATCGCGGGTCCGGCATCGGCGTCATGTTCCGGGATCCTCAACCGGTCCTTTACCGCGGACTGACACGCGACATGACCCGACGGCCGCCGCCACCGCAGGCCACCGACGCAACCGGCCGTCAATCGAGCGCACGCTGACCGGGACAACACCGCCGCCGATCAGCCCTCTCGAAGACGCCTCAAGACGCGTAGACCACCCCGGGCAACCAGGTCGCCAGCGCGGGCCAGATCGCCAGAAGGCCGAGCACGAGTAGCTGAATGAGGATGAAGGGCACCACACCCTTGTAGATGTGGACCGTCGTGATCCCGGGCGGAGCCACCCCGCGCAGGTAAAAGAGCGAGAAACCGAACGGCGGCGTGAGGAAAGAGGTCTGGAGATTGACGGCCATCATCACGCCGAGCCAAACCGGATCCAGCCCCATCGCGAGCAACACGGGACCTACGATCGGGACCACCACGAAGGTGATCTCGATGAAGTCCAGGATGAAGCCGAGCAGGAACATCACCAGCATCACGAGTGCCACTGCGCCCACGACGCCGCCGGGCAAGCCGGTGAGAAACGCGGTAACCAGGTCGTCGCCCCCGAAACCGCGGAAGACCAGGGAGAAGATCGCGGCACCGATGAAGATCAAAAACACCATGCTGGTCACCATGGTGGTCTGACGCACCACCTCGCGCAGGGTCGAGACCGTGAGCCGACCCCGCGCCGCGGCCAAGATCAGCGCACCGACCGCGCCCACCGCAGCCGCCTCCGTCGGTGTCGCAAACCCGCCCAGGATCGACCCCAACACAGCCACCACCAGAAAGAGCGGCGGGATCAGCACCGAGATGACCCGCCAGGCCAGCGCCGCACCGTCGACCGGGCGATCCTCGCGCGGCATCGCCGGCACCGCCTCGGGTCGAAACACCGCAACACCGACGATGTAGAGGATGTAAAAGCCGACCAGCATCAGCCCGGGCACCAGGGCGCCGACGAAGAGATCGCCGACCGACACCGTCTCCGGCGACCAGACACCCATCTGGAGTTGTGCCTGCTGATAGGCCGACGAGAGAACATCCCCGAGCAGCACCAGCACGATCGAGGGCGGGATGATCTGACCCAGGGTACCGGACGCACAGATGGTCCCGGCCGCCAAGCTCGGCGAATAGCCGCGGCGCATCATGATCGGCAGGGACAAGAGCCCCATGGTCACGACGGTCGCCCCGACGATGCCGGTGCTCGCCGCCAGCAGCATGCCGACGAGTGTCACCGAGATTCCGAGCCCGCCGCGCAGGGGCCCGAACAGCATCGCCATGGTGTCGAGCAAGCTCTCGGCGACCCGCGAGCGTTCCAGCATAACGCCCATGAAGACAAAAAGCGGCACCGCGATCAGCGTCTCGTTGGTCATGACACCGTAGAGCCGATTGGGCAACGCCTCGAGAAACGCCGGCTCGAACAGCCCGAAGACCTCGCCGACCAGGGCAAACGCGAGCGCCGTGCCGCCCAACGAGAAGGCGACCGGGTAACCGGCCAGCAGGGTGGCCACGACCCCGGCGAACAACAGAATCGGCATCAGCTCATGCATGGCCGACGTCTCCTTGCGAGGTCGGAAGCGCCTCCTCCATGCCCGACAGGAAAAGCCAATTGCGCAGCGCGTTGGACAACCCCTGAGCCAGCAGCAGGATCGGCATGATCAGGATCAGGGTCTTCAAAAGATAAACCGCCGGAATGCCGCCCGCCTCGCGAGAGGACTCCTGTACGCGCCAGGACTCCGCGACATAGGCCCAACCGAGCCAGATGATCAGAACGCAGACCGGGATCAGAAGCAGGAGCGTACCGACCAGATCCACGCGGGCACGCGCACGGCGCGAAAGCCGCTCGTAGAAGATATCCACCCGCACATGACCGTTGCGCCCCAGGGTGTAGGCGATACCCAGCATGAAGAGAACGGCATGCATATAGGTCACGGACTCTTGAAACGAAATCGAGCCGATATCGAACGCGTAGCGCAGCAGCACCACCGCAAAGGTGACCAGCACCATGGCCAGCGAGAGCCAAGCCGTGGACTCGCCGATGTGCCGTATCACGGCATCGATCCGATCGGCAACAGCAAGCAGACGCGCCCGACGCATCGTCAGGGGATCCTTCGTCATAGTGGGCTCCGACCGTTAGGGTCAACCAGGGAGAGAGGCAGGCGAGGTGTCACCTCGGCCTGCCCGGCGCGCGGCCCGCCGGACGCAACCTAACCGGCCGTCAGTTCCATTGAAACAGCACCCACTGCGGGATCGCGATGTTGGTCGCCGCGTTGTCCTGCATATCCAGGATGCCGTCGCCGTTGGTATCGAAGAGGTAGTACGGCGGTCCGAACTGGGGTTGGATCCGGACCATGTAGAGCAGGCCGCGGACCCGATACTCGTAGATCACATCGTCGCCGGATTCGATGATGGTGATCTCGGGCTCCACCGGTTCCCCGGTGATCGGAGACGGAATCACCGTCGGCGCTTCCAGAAAGCCACCGCTGTCGGCCGGCGGCTCCTCTTGCGCATGTGCTATCCCGAGACAGAGCATCAGCGGGATCGTCAGCAGGATCGTTCTCGTCACGGGACCACCATCTCACCGTCGATTGAAAGACCTGCATGGTAGTACGAACGCACCCGGATTGCCTCATCCGGACACGCGCCCGAGCGATGCCGATAAGGTATCTTTGTCGGCCCGAACCGGAGACTGCCGCTCGCGATGCGAGGACCGGATCGCCTCGACGCTACAGGACCCCGCATGACCGGACTCAATCCCCGACAACTCGAGGCCGTGCGCTACACCGCCGGGCCGCTTCTCGTGCTGGCCGGCGCCGGCTCGGGCAAAACCCGCGTGATCACCCGCAAGATCGCCCACCTCATCGACCAAGGCGGGATCTCGCCGCGCCACATCTGCGCACTGACCTTCACCAACAAGGCCGCACGCGAGATGCGCGAGCGGGTCGGCAGCCGGATCAGGGGTGCGGAGACCCGCGGCCTGACCATCTCCACCTTTCATACGCTGGGGCTCGACATGCTGCGCCGGCACCCCGAGCGCGCCGGACTGCGTCCGCGCTTCTCGCTGCTCGATGCCCAAGACGCCGAGGCGCTGATCAAGGAGCACCTGCGCCATACCAAGGGGAGCGATGCCTTCAGTCCTGCCGCGATCCAACACCGCATCTCGCGCTGGAAGAACGACCTGATCGACCCCGCGCAGGCCGAAAGCCGTGCCGAAGACGACTTCGAGGCCAGACTTGCGGGCTTCTACGCCGACTACGAGCGCAGTCTGCGTGCCTACAACGCGGTCGACTTCGACGACCTCATCCTGGGCCCGGCACGGATGCTCGCCGAGCATCAGGAGCTGCGAGAGACCTGGCAAGGACGGATCCGCTACCTGCTGGTCGACGAGTACCAGGACACCAACGGGGCGCAATATGACCTGGTCCGCCGGCTCGTCGGCCCGCGTGCGGCCTTCACCGTGGTCGGCGACGACGACCAATCCATCTACGCCTGGCGCGGCGCGCGGCCCGAGAACCTGGCTCGGCTGCAGACCGACTATCCGCATCTGAAGGTCATCATGCTGGAGCAAAACTACCGCTCCAGCGCGACCATTCTTGGACTCGCCAACACACTGATCGCGAAAAACCCGCACGTCTTCGAGAAGCGGCTCTGGAGCGAGCACGGCCCGGGCGAGCCGCCGCGCGTCCTGCACTGCAAGGACGAGGGCCACGAGGCCGAACAGGTCGTCTCCGAGATCCTGCATCTGAAATTCGCCGAAGGGGCCGACTTCGGCGACATCGCCATCCTCTATCGCGGCAACCATCAGGCGCGCCCGTTCGAGAAGGCCCTGCACGAGCACAACGTGCCCTATGTCCTGAGCGGCGGCACCTCCTTCTTCGCCCGCGCCGAGGTGAAGGACCTGATGGCCTACCTGCGCCTCATCGCCAATCCTCAGGACGATGCCGCCTTCCTGCGCATCGTCAACACCCCGCGGCGGGAGATCGGCCCGACAACGCTGGAGAAGCTCGCCAACTATGCACGCGAGCGCGAGATCCATCTGCTGGATGCCTGCGGCGAGATCGGTCTCGGCGAGCACCTGAGCGAGCGCCAACGCGAGCGCCTCCACGCCTTCACCGCGTTGGTCTCCGAGCATGCCCGTCGCGGCGAGACCGACCCGGTCGGGACTATGCGCGCGCTGGTCGAGACGATCGACTACGCCTCCTGGCTGCGGGAGAACGCCTCCAGCCAAGCCGTCGCCGACCGCCGTTACGCCAACATCACCGATCTGCTCGACTGGCTCGGCGCACTCAAGAAGGGCGAGCTGCAGGAGAAGACACTCGCCGAGATGGCGACCCATCTCACCCTCATGGACGTCATGGAGCGCCAGGACGAGGACGAAGGCGGCGACCGGGTCAGTCTCATGACCCTGCACGCCGCCAAGGGCCTGGAATTCCCGCACGTCTTCCTGGTCGGCATGGAAGAGGAGCTGCTCCCGCACCGCACCAGCATCGAGGAAGAGACCATCGAGGAAGAACGCCGCCTCGCCTATGTCGGCATCACCCGCGCCCAGCGCACGCTCACCTTCACCCTCACCCGTCGGCGCAAACGCTACGGCGAGTGGGTCACCAGCGAGCCCAGCCGCTTCCTCGCCGAGCTGCCCAAGGATCAGCTGCGTTGGGACAATGCGCGCGACGAGACCCCCGAGAACCGCAGGGCCCGTGGACTAAGCCATCTGCATGCACTCAAAGGCATGCTCGACGTCGACTAGGCTCGGCCGGCTCGACCAAAAGGCCGGACCCTGCACAACCCAGGCGCAAGGGTGCAAGATCGGCATGGACTACCGCGGCGGATCGCAGTATCCTTCAGGGTCTTCGCAAAACCGGTCCTCGATTCCACCTCGAAGTCGCAGCAGTCCAGACTGCGAAAATCCCCAAAGCGCCCGTAGCTCAGATGGATAGAGTACAGCCCTCCGAAGGCTGGGGTCACAGGTTCGAATCCTGTCGGGCGCGCCAATTCAGAGCTTTTTCAAGTACTTACCGCTTCGGCGCGCGACCGGTCTACGCCGATCGTTTCCTGCCATCGGAAGGTGCCGATCTCGATGATGCGCCGCGCACCGATCAGCTCCACCAGCAGGGCCATGAACTGACCCTGCTCCGCGCGGCCCCGGCATCCCGGCAGCGCTCGACGAGTTGGCACATTTCCTCGCACTCCTCCACACTCAGGCGGCCCGTTAGCGGAATCTGACGCTGACCCGCCGGCGTCTTCGTTTGCTCCCCGCGCCGGCTGCGGACATAGAGCACGGGCTCGCTGTCGAGCCAGACAGCGCCCGGCCCCAGGCGCCCCATCTCCCCCGGCCGAAGGCCGAGGCGGTAAAGGCAGGTCAGGGCAACGCGTTCGGCTAAGTCGAGTTGCCGGCGTGCGCGCGTACTCGGCCAACGTCAGCAGATTGCTGCGGACGGCGTGCCCCTTCACGCGCGGCTCGATGTCATGGAAATCGATGGATGGTGTCCCCGGGTAGAGCCAACGCAGCGTTGCCTGGAAATCCCGCAGCAGTTCGGCGGTCGCGGGGCGCTGCTTCCATGACGTGTAATCCAGGGCCTGCGTATAGATGTCCTCGAGCTCGTCATCGTCGAGCTCCGCGAAATCTTGAACCGTCCATGCGGCCTCGTAGAGATAACGCGCGACCGCCAGATAATAGTCACGGATAGTGCTCAGACGCAGATGATCCTTGGTGCGCCCCTGTTCGAGCAAACGCCGCACCCAGGCGATCAATGCGGTCATGACCGGCGGCGCATTCTTGCGGGCGCTCGGCTCAATGCGGTCCAGAAAGCGCGCCAGCTGACGCCGTGGGTCTGCGAGCCGCGCCTGATCCGTAACGACGGCGTGCAGCTGCCGGCGAAACGCAGCACGATAACGCAGCCCGCGTTGGTAATCAGGCTCACGCTCGGACGCCTGCCTTGTCCGCGCACCTGATCGTCCGGGCATTGCGGGCAGCGGCTCGACCGGGCTGCCCGTAACCATCCGACCGGTGAGCAGCCGCAGCAGCGCCGTTACCGGCAAACTGGCCGCAGTCAGCTCACCGTGCGCATAGCCGTACTCGACGCCACTCAGACAATAACGCGCGCCGGCCGCGACAATGGCGCGCAGGTGTTCCCAGCTGCCGCCGGGCAGCAGGTGCTTGACCGCCGCCTGGGCAGCAACGGCAAAACTGCTTGAACGGTGCGCGTGTGCTTCCCGTAGGCGGATGACCAGCAAGCCCGTTTCCGGTGTCAGAAACAGCCGGCGCGTTGCCGGTGGGTTGTAGGCGGTCTCGGCAAGATCGATCCAGGCGATGCCGGCGCAGCTGAACGCCTGCGAGCGCGCGGCGCGCGGCAGTTGCGCGAGCAGTGCATCGGTCAGCAGGCACTCCTCGATCAGCGCGCAGGCGAGCAGCGCGCCGTCCCAGTCGGCCATGGCGGCGCCTGCGGATAACCGGAGCAGCCAGCCGCGCAACGCCGTTCGGCAACCCCGGTAAGCGTGCAGATTCAGTCCGTCGTCGAGCCGAAAGAGGCCGGGCTGCGATGGCACGTCGAGTTGTTGCGGCCACGCCTTCTGAATCGCCCTGCGCGCCTCGGGGTGTTTGCGCAATGCCCAGCGCCGCGCCAGCCGGAACGCGGACCGACGCTGCCGCGGCTGTGGGAATGCGCCATGGATCGCTGCGGCCAGCAGGTCCACCGCCGCCCGATCCCATGGACCCGGTGGCGCCGCGCGCAGTTCCACGCGGAGCCGACCGGTCAGTGCGCGCCGACGCGCGATCCGATCGCGTGCGCGCTTCATCGGACCCGGCACCCAGGTGACTTGTGGCAGCGCGCTTGCCCCCGGCTTGCCCGGGTAAGCGCGCAAGCCGGACAGGACGGACCAGCCTTCCTGTTCGGCACCCCACGCGAGCAGCGGGATCAGCGCAGCGCCGACATCGGCCACCCGCAGGGTCGACCAGCGCCCGAGCAGGTCTTGCCCCTGCTGGACATGATCGAGCTGGTATTCGACATATTCGGCCTCCAAGCCCTGCGCGCGCAATGTCCGGGACAGTTCGTTTCGGCCGAAATACGTCGGCACCGGCAGCGCCAAAGCCGCCCGCAGCATCGAGGGAGTCACCATCGAAGGGACCGGAGCATCGCCCTCGACGCTGAGAAAGAAGAACAGTGAAAGATCCGAGTTCGCCTCACCCGCCCGCGCAATGCGTCCGGCGAGGATAGGCTCGCAGGGCGCGATCCGTCCTGCAAACGCCTTCAGGTGGGCCCGGTAAGCGTCCAACTGCGCAAAGGCAAGCGGGGGCAGCCAGGCAAGGCGTGCCTGCTGCGCGTCCCCGGTTTCCTTATCCGCGATGATGACGGTGCCGGTTCGTGGGTCGAACCGGTGCAGGGCGTCGAACGGATCGATCACCGCGCGGTGTCCGCTCCAGCGCATCAGCAGTGCCAGCGTATAGGACACCAGTGCGTTGTGGCACGCCACCATGCGGCTGAGTGAGCGCGTCTCCGCACCGGTGGTCAGCGCCTGCTGCCAACGCACGATCCATGCTTTCAGACAGTCGGGATTCACCGCCAGGTGAGAGCCGATCGGCGGTACATCGCAAGCCCGCGGCGCCGCGTCGGCGAAGATCTCCGCCATGACATCGGTGTGCAGCGCCTGGAGTCGTTCGGAGGTGAAGCCGGCGTAATAGAGGATCGTGCTGCCGGGAATTTCCAAAAGGAATAGATGTGCCACCAGCGCGATGTCGCGCGACAGGTACAGCGCCCGATGGATCGGCCATTAACGCAAACGCGTCGGGGAGAGGCGAACCCGCGGATCGGTGCGCCGAATGTCCTCGCACCAGGCTCTGACCTGCGCCTGCACGTCCTTCGGGTTCAGACCCAGCGCTTCGCCGAGCGTCGGGGCAGCCTCGGCAACCGACAGCAGATGCGTGCGGCAGGTATCAACGAGTGTCGGAGGCAGCGCAATGCGGATCCGCTGTGCGACAGGGAGCAGCGCTGCGCGCGCCTGTGCATCCGGGTCATAGCTCGATTTCGGCAATGCCGAAGGATGTTCGATGACACCGGCGGCGAGGTCCAGCCAATAGTCCGCATCCGCGTCGGCCTGGTTCTCGGCGTCCGCCGAGTCCGGTTTGCGCAGACGGATCGCGAGCACGTCGACCGCACTCCGCGCGGTGGCCAGCGAGAGTCCCAGCAGCAGGCCGAGAAGATCGCGCACAGCCAGTAGCCGCGCCAGTTCGCCGCTGATCACGGCGATCTCCTGCGGATTCAGGGTCCGCCACTGCCAGTACAGGTACTGATGTTGCAACTCGTTCCACGCCGACCATGTGCGCATCGCCATCTCGGGTTCGAGCGGAGAGTCCTCGGGGATCTCGATAACCTCGGGCGGCGTGTCGATCACGCCAGGCGACGCGGGTCCACCGGAGACTTCGACGGGAGGTCCCGACGGGGTTCGTATACCCGGCGGCAATGGCCCGGCCGGCAGTGGCAGAGTCCCGAGGCGACGGCGGACCTTCGGCCGCGACCGATGGCGCAGTTCTGATTGTTGTGCCACCCTTTTTGCAAGACCGACCAGTTGCTCGAATGCACCATGCTGCCCGGCGACAAAGTCGTAGAGTTGCCAGGCGATCTCGGCGTCGGCTTCGACCTCCGGGAAGCGCGCTCGCATTGCTCTGGCCTCGGCATTCGACGGATCGAGTAAACCGCGGATGCGGCGGCTGGCATCTGTCGCGAGCGTACGCGTCAGCAAGCCGGCATTGGACAGCAGAGTGTAGAGGGCAATCAGCGGCGCAACGCGTGCTTCCTGCTCGCCGCTACGATCACTGACGAATTCCATGTAAAGGGCATAGTGGGGATACCGATCCAACTGACCGGTGAGCGAGTTGGCGACGTTGCTGCGGGACGAGCGGTGCTCCGGAACGGTGTTTCGCCAGTGCGCGGCGATCTCCGCTCGGCAGAGTGCGGCGGCAAGTTCGGTGAGACCCGCATAGCGCTCCGCCGGCCCTATCCAGAGGAGGTCCAGCCAGGGAGCGACGCGTGCCAGACGCGGCAACACCTGATGCAGGCCGACCAGATCCTCGTGTGCATCGATCATCCGAAACAGTCGGATCAGGTCATCCCGCGTCGTGCTGCCGAGCGCCTGCTGCAACTGGAGGATCGCTCGCTGACCATGCACCGAGAGAGTGAAAGGAGGCTGGGGCGGCATCTGTCGGGTTCCGGTTGTGACTACTCTACGCACCGCACCAAGGGGTTGAAAAAGGACCGCTGCATCGGGACGATGAATGGCCTAAATCCATCGTGAAGCCGGGGGCAACGCAACCATGTGGTCGCGCCGAGCTGCGACCGTCATCCGCTCGGATCACACGTCCCGCGCGCAGGATCTTATGACCGGTGACTCGCGATGCCGAGTGTCGCTGCGTTATAGCTTCGAACCGCCTCGATACAACCACCAGGAACCGCCGCCATGCAGATTCGTGTTGAAGTCCCATCCAGTTTGCCGGATGCCTTGCAGTGCACGCCCGAAGCGTTCGCGAAAGAAGCCAAAATGGCGATGGCCGTGAAGCTTTACGAAATGAAGCGACTGTCCTCCGGTATGGCGGCCACGCTGGCCGGCGTCAGTCGCGTGGAGTTCATCGCACAACTGCACCGTTATGGCGTCGCGCTCATCGACCTGAGCCCGGACAAGTTGGAATCGGACGTGGCCAATGCCTGACAGCCCGCGCTCGATCGTCACCAATAGGACGCCGCTGATTGCCCTGGCCGTCGGTACCGGCAGCCTCGACATCCTCCGCATGCTCTACGACAGGGTGATCGTGCCGTTGGAGGTCGATGAAGAGATCCATGCGATCGGGGCCGACGCGCCGGGTGTCTCCGCTTTCGACTGCGCCACTTGGTTGGAGCGACTTGACGAGCCAGCGGCGATGACCCCCTACCTGCGCAATAGCCTGGATCGCGGAGAGGCATCGGTCATCCAGAGCGCGCTGGATCTAGAGATCCCCCTGGTCTGTATCGACGAGAGCGTGGGTCGGCGCGTGGCGCGTCTCTCCGGACTGACCCTGACGGGTTCCATCGGCGTCCTGATCAAGGCCAGGAATCAGGGCTACGCCGTCTCCATTCCTCAATCCATCGCGCGCATGCGCGAGCATGGCATCTGGCTGAGCGCCGAGGTCGTGCGCTACGCGTTGGCGCAGCAAGCCTGAGCGAACGTCCAGCGTCGTCGCGGTGATCCCCCTTCCTTTGATGGCGCCAATAAATCGATGGAGCCAGCGCAACAAGAGCATCCCGCAGTTTGGTGCCGTCAACGAGCGACTTCGCAGCGCTCCTCCGCAGAACCGAGCCGCCTGGCCGACCCCGGCATCCTCGGTCGCAAAGCGGGCTAGTACCTCATTCCTCCTTAAGTTGCGGATATAGGCGCTTGAGCTTGATGCGTGCATTGTCGGTCGTGAACTACCAGTCGACAACGGCCCCGGAAGCATTGCGGCGATCCGCCCAAGCCTTGGCCTCGCTGCTCAGGGTGTCGATGTCGTCGATGCGCCGATCCAGACACTGCTTGGTGAAGACGCTGAGCTCGATCTCGGCGATGTCGAGCCAGCTGCCGTGTTTGGGGGTGTCGTGGATCTCCAGGCGATCCAAGAGTCGACGCGCCTCCTGCGGCGCAAAGGCTTTGTACAGCGACGCCGGTGCATGGGTGTTGAGATTGTCCCAAACCAGAACGACCTTGTCGGCCTCGGGGTAATCGACCTCCAGCAGCTCCTTGCTCTCCTGCGCGAGATCAAGCGCGGTCTTGGCAGCGCGGACGCTGGCCTTGCGCCAGCCGGCCAGTGGCTCGACGATCATGACGTTGTCGGCGGTGCCGATGCGCTCGTATTCGTAGTCGTAGCGTTGCGCTTGGCCGAGTTGCAGCGGAATCGGCGTGCGGGTTTCGCCGATCAGCTGGGTCGGCTGCTCGTCGAGGCAGATCACCGGGCGCTGCGGGGATCATAGGGACGGCGATACACCTCCAGAACGTCTTCCATGCAGGCCACGAACTCGGCAGTGTGCTCGGGCGGAATCACCCGGCACGTGCGCAGGTGTGGTTTCAGAACGTTTTTTTGAGCGTGCGCATGACGGTTTGCGGCGAGATCATCTCCACGACCTGCAACTCGATCAGGCTTTCGGCCAAGAGCGCGAGGGTCCAGCGTGCCTGTCCTTCAGGCGGTGCGGAGCAGGCGAGGCGCACCAGTTGTGCCTCGCCGTCCCCGTCCGGAAGTCGTTCACGCGGCGGGTGCTCGCGCTTCTTGCGCTCCAGCGCCGCCTCCAAGCCGGCCTCGACAACGCGTTGTCGGATGCTGAAGACCGTGCGCGCGCTGCAGTCGAAGGCGTCCGCGGCTTGCGCATCGCTCCAACCGGGCCCATCGGCATCGAGCTTGAGCAGGACGTTCGCGTGCTTGATCTTCCGGGCCGCCGCCTTGCCTTTGCCGATCACCTCCGTCCGTTCCTCTTCGGTGAGCCGCACAACATACTTGATCATAGGGAGTCTCTCTTGATAACCAGCCTTAAGAAATACTCCTACGATCATGCTTACGCAAGATTAGGCGGAACGGGGTACTAGTGCTCAAAACTTACTAAAGCTAACCTTAATAAAGCCATATGATTTACGCGGCCGCATAGTGGCAATCCGGGTCTCGGAAAAATCCGATGATTTTAGATTGCGTGCGCTGTAGTGAATGAAGGACCGAGCGAGCGGATGCGATCAGCTGCTCGCGGGTTGTGATGAATGTTTTGGCGACGCGCTGTTTGACATTGTTCAAAACCCATTCGTCCGGGTTGAGCTGCGGCGAATACGGTGGGAGGAGGAAGAGCTTGAGCTTGCCGTCCAGCTGCACGACCGGGCGTTGGACCTTTTTCGCACGATGAATACGGTGTCCATCGACAACCAGGAAGATCGGCCGCTCCATCCCGGTCACCAAACGCTCGAGAAACGCGCAGAAGGTCGCGGCTGTCGCGGCTGTCGCGGTACCTTCGTGCACCATGAAGCGCAGGTCGCCTTGGGCGCTGACCGCGGAGAGCATGTTGACCGAGAAGCGCGCCCCGGTGCGCGGCACGATCGGCGTCCGGCCTTGCGTGCCCTAGGTGGTGCCGCGATGATAATCGGACCGAATGCCGGCCTCGTCACCGAACAAAATCAGCGCGTTGCATGCCTGCGCTTCGCGCTGAATCGCTGGGAAGTCGGTGTTGCGCCAGCGCTCCACGAGGGCAGGATCCTGCTCGATCGCCCGGCGCAGCGGGCGTTGCGGAGTGAGCCCCAAACGATGCAGGATGCGCCCGACCGAAACGGCGCTGAGGTTCACGTCGAACTCGCGTCGAACTCGCGTCGAATCAGTTCGCGGACCATCTCCAGCGTCCACAAGGCGAATGGAAACTTGAGCTGCAGGGGGTTCTTCTCCCGAATGATCGACGCCAGGCGCGACAATTGCGTTCCGTCGAGTTTCGGAGGGCGACTCGGCTTCGGCCGGGTTTTGAGCGCTTCGTCGCCGTAATGATATTTCGCCAGCCACGTATAGATGGTTCGCGGGTTGATATCGAGCGTTTTCGCCAAGGCTTCCGGACTGGCACCATCTTCGATGAGATGGACCACCCACAGGCGGAGTGCTTCTTTGCCCGCACTCGACATCTTACGGCCATCGGTTTTGCGCTTGCATTTCATACTTATTATTATAGCAGAACCTGGCTTTACCTACTTTAGGCTTAGTAGGATACCATCTGTGACAAAATAATCCGCAAGAATCGGCGTAAATCGGTGAATTTCGATCTTTTTTGTCACACAATAAACAAAAATAATTTCTCTATAAAACTATTTTTATCAGATAGTTATGAATATTAAAGCCGAATAACACGCTATATTGCCAATCAGTAAATCTGGCCTCCGAAGGCTGGGGTCACAGGTTCGAATCCTGTCACCACAGCTAAAGCCCGCTCCACATCACCGCCGGAAAAACTGCGGGATCTTCGACAGGTTCTTCCTCGCCAACGCCCCCACCCCGCCCATCCGATTCCCCCGCAGCGCCCGATAATCCTCCCACGACTTCCGCAGCACATGCCGCAGCGACCGGTTGCTCGCCCCGCCCACCCGCATCCGCACCAACACCTGCGGCAGATACTCCACCCGCCCCGTCAGCCGACCGAGCACCCGCAGCATCAGGTCATAATCCGCCGCGATCCGATAGCGCGTATCGAACACACCATGCCGCGCATACAACGCCCGGCGCAGATACAGCGTCGGATGCGGCGGCATCCAACCCTGACGCAACCGCTCCGCCCGATACTTCCCCGAGCGCCAATAGCGGATCACCCGATCCGTATCCTCCTTGGCCACATACACCAAATCTCCGTACACCGCCTCGACCGACGGATCGGCAAAGGCCGCGGCGACACGCGCCAGCACACCCGCATCGGCATAGAGATCATCCGCATGCAGAAAGCCGACGACCTCCCCGCTCGCCCGCGCGATCCCTTTGTTGAGCGCATCGTAGATCCCGCCATCCGGCTCGCTCACCAGCACCGCCAGCCCGGCCCGATACGCCTCCAGCACGGCCAAGGTCCCGTCAGTGCTCCCGCCGTCGATCAGGAGATGCTCCCGCTCCGCGTACGACTGACCGGCGACCGAGGCCAGACAGTCGCCCAACGTCTCGGCACAATTCCAGGTTGCCGTGATGATCGAGATCTTCTATAAGCGCAAACCAAACTCCGAAGCCCAAAACAAAAAACCGAGCCTAAGCCCGGTTACGTCACTTCATGCGCTGCGCGCCGAATTCACCCCGACGCTGGTGGACCGCGCGACGCTCGTCCACCCGGCATCGTGCCGACTCACAACCCATCGACGCGCAGTCCCGCTCGACTCGCGGCATCGCCTTGCCGCTGGTCCGCAGTGATGAAAACGTCCACCTTCAGCGCAAGTGCGCTCCCGATGTGGATGGCATCCATGCCACGCAACAGGTTTTTTTCCAGGCAGACAATCGACTGCGCCAGGACCTCGGGCGTGATGTCGCAAATCGCCGCGTCCTCGATGTCGGCCAACAGCAACGACTTCAGCTGCCGATACT
Source organism: Thiocapsa sp. KS1 (assembly GCF_001499735.1). Lineage (GTDB taxonomy): Bacteria > Pseudomonadota > Gammaproteobacteria > Chromatiales > Chromatiaceae > Thiocapsa. The sequence continues at coordinate 1,948,496 of NZ_LN848257.1, forward strand.
GGGCCTCGTCGATTTTGCCTTCGCGACGCAGGCGGCAAAAGGCCGATACGATCTCCGGCAACGCGATTCCGGAGAGGCCGATTGCGCTGGCCCGGTCGCACCATGCCAGCACGGCTTCGGTGCCTTTTTCCCGGACATAGCGTTTGACGAAGGCCGAGCTATCGAAAAAAACGCGCATCGAAGCCGTTCCTAAACCCCGGCGTCGCGCTCGTCGAGAATCATCCGACTGACCAAAACGCCATCCAGGACAAGCGGTTGGGCCTTACGGCGCTTCCACGACGGGAGATCGGCCGCAACCGGGACGATATCGGCAATGGGCTTGCCGTTGCGCAGCACGCGCACGGTCTCACCCGATTCGACCATATCGAAATAGGTCTTGGCATGGTTCCGCACTTCGGTGAAGTTGGCTTGTTTCATGTCGGCCTCGCGATGTACAAGATATTGTAAGCATAAATGTACATCCCGAGTTTCGCCAGTCAAAGGGCACCCAGGGCGAGCGCGCAGTAACCATCCCCGGCAGAGCCGGGGGCTTTGAATTCGTGAGCCGCTCAAAGCGGCAACGGGGTCGCTAACGCGGCCCCACGGTTCTTGGGCCGCCTAAAGGCGGCAGATCAGCGCCACGGATGCAGCTGCTCCAAGCGCTGATCCTCGCTCTCTTGGTGCCGGATGTAAGCTCGGATCGTCACTTCATCCCGCCCCACCGTCGAGACAAACTAGCCGCGTGCCCAAAAATGCTGGCCGCGATAGTTGCGTTGTCGCTCACCATAGACCCGTGCCAAATGGATGGCGCTCTTGCCCTTGATGTACCCGACCACTTCGGAGACGGCGTACTTGGGCGGAATCGCCATCAACATGTGCACATGGTCGGCCATCAAATGGCCCTCTTCGATCCGACTTTCCTTGTGTCGCGCGAGCTTGTGGAACACCTCCCCCAAATGTGCCCGCAGTTGCCCGTACAGCACTTTCCGACGGCATTTCGGGATAAAAACAATGTGATATTTACACTCCCACTTGGAGTGACTTCGGCTGTCAAAGTTGTTCATCGGGACTCTCCTCAAGCGTGTGCTTGGCGGCTCACGCTGCGGAGTGTCCCCGATGGACTCCCGGAAATGTCAAACTGCTACGGTCACCCCGGCTCTGCCGGGGAATTTCTCATGATTGTTTAAGCATCACCGACGAACAGTCGGTAGATTGCATAATCCGGCTGGAAGAGCACTTCGCCGCGCCCGTTCACCGGAATGAAGCCGTTTTCGATCAGCAGGTTGATTGCTACTTCGTCACCGTCAACGGCATACAGCGGCTGCACATCGGCGATGCTATACCTCATATAGGCACAAGCTCGCATTTCTTGAATGCCTGGAAATTCAGCGTGAGTAAAGAGTCCAGCTCCTTCTTGTGCGTGGTGTGCGTTTGTTTTAGGCAATCGGTGATTGCAACTCGGAACTCGGCAAAATTGGGGTAGTATTTCGAGTAGAGCACTTTTTCTTGACGAATTTCCACAACCTCTCGATCAGGTTTAAATTCGGTGAATAGGCGGGAAGATAAAGCAGTTCGATATTCAGTTGCGAAGCCAGCGCCGTTACGATAGTGCACTTCTGGTAGCGCGCATTGTCCATCACCAGCGTGATGGGCACGTCGAGATTCAGCATGGCAATGCGTCGCAACAGGTCGCAGACGCTGTCCGCGGTGATATAGGTATCGTTCGTAACCATCACCAGTTCATGTGTGATCGCGTTCAGCGCACCGAGCACGTTGAAACGTTTTCTCCCGGCGGAAGTCTTTACAAAGAGATGGGAGAATGACCACGGAATACCGAGAAAGGCACCCAATACGAAGTGAGCAGCATCGACAAAAAATAGCGCGCTCACCCTGTCTGGCTTCTTCGAGTCGCGGCTCTAACTTATTGATGCGAAAATGCTCTTGCTCCTCCGGATCGGCTTTCGAGGGTATGGTTCCGACTCTTCTCGGAGCCATGCCGAGCGAATTGAGAAACCGCCCCACGGCGCTCGGACTGCGCTTGATTCCCGTCAGCTCCTCGATCATGGTCGCCGCCTCGTTGATGCTCGCAGGCGGATGCTTGCGGAAATGGACTTCGAGTCGATAGCGATGCTGCTCCAACTCGCTCGTCGGGGCGTAGAAGTTGAGCTCCGTCAGCTTCTTGATACCACCGGACTGAAACATCCCGAGGTACTGCCGCAAGGTGTTGCTGGAAATTCCCGCGAGCCGACAAATCTCCCGGTGCGCAAGGCCCCGGCTCTTCAGCCACAGCACCTCCATTCGCCTGCGCACCCTCGGGTGTGGATGCGCGTAACGCAACTTGTTTATTTTCTTCAAATCCTGCTCGGAGAGCTCGATTCTGATCATCGTCTCAAAGGATTACAAGGCGGCCCGTCGGTAGCGACAAGTCTAATTCTAAGGCAAGATGTTATCGAGCATTGCTGAGAGTCGACATGAGGAAAGTGCAGTTTATGGCTGCAAGAGGTATAACGAGGCCGATTCGTCGCCCGATCGCGATTACCGTGGTACGTCCCCGGTTTCCCTCCCGCGCCTGCAACGCCTTGATAATCTGCGCCACCTTCATGAAGTTTGGCCGAGCGCCGGCGATGATGTCGATCCGCGTCGTTTCAGGGATTCATTCACTCCGCTTGATTGGCACCACTATTCCTGCTCACCTTGCAGAACATGCATAGCACCGTGGATGACAGCGATTAAATCAATTTGATCCGGTTTAATGTGATATATGATTCTATATGGACCGCAAAAGACTTCCCTGACCTGCTCCACATTATATTCCGGTACTCTGCGCCCAGACAGCGGGAGCTCGGCAATCTGATTTGACTGTTTCGTGATACGATCGACCATACGCTATGCATAGGTTTCCGAATTTTGCGCGATGTAAGTTTAGATCGCATCCAAATGAGCTTCGGCTGTTTGCGTCCAGTGAACTCTCATTCAGGTAATCCGTATTTCCTTCTGATCTCGCCAACATCTTTTGTTTTTCCTGACTTGCTATCCTCGATCCCTTGCTCAATGGCTTCTCGAACATAGATTTCATGCATCAAGTCGTCCCAAGTTGCATTGTTTGGGAGCTGATCAATCAGCTTATAAGCATCTGGCTTGCTGACTATCGTAGACATCTTCAACCTCAACATGGATGAATAACCGGACCAGACGTACATGACTCGGATTGCGCCACCGCGAGCTTTCGTACAGTCGAAAGCAGCGGATCGTCCAACCCTGCCTCGATGCGCGACAATCGCGACTGCGACGCCCCGACCCGTTGCGCCAACTTTTTCTGAGAGAGCTCTTCACGCATCCGCAGTGCCGCCAATGACCCATCCGGATACAAAGTGTTTGCCAAGTGCCCGCGTGCATTTGCCAGCGCCCTCGAACGCTTCGGATTGGTTTCAGCCTCGGCCAACCGCTCCTCGATCGATCGGTAACTCATGGATGCTCACCCAGTAGGAACCGACACGGAAGTGTTTCATACCGTCCTCGGTATGGCTATGTGGCTTTTCAAGTTTCTTCGCAAGTGTGCTGGCGCCTACGGCTGCGCGACCTCGATAGTCACCCGACTCTCCTCCATGATCTCCTCCATCGGAATCGGCGCCGGCCCGCCGTTGCGCAGCGCTGCGACGAAGGCGGCGGCGCGGGCGCGCTGTCCCTTGCCCTGGCGCCGGAGGTTCGTGGACTTGAAGCCGGGCCAGCCGAAGCCGACAAGGCGACGGAAGTTGTCCAGTTCCAGCATCCGCCCGACGGCGAGACCTCAAGCCGCTCTTTCGGGACCGCCTTGCTGCCGTTGGCGAGGTCATGCACGGTGCCGATCGAGCCGTCGGAAAAACGCAGGCTGATGCTGACCGAATCACCGGTGGCCGAATCCATCGCCAGCGCCTCTGCGCGTGAGATCGGTGCGTCGGCCAGAACGCCTAAGGCTTAACACAATCCTCGACCAACCGATAATGATCAATCGCGGCTGATAAGCCCCTGCGGTTCTCTCATTGCGCCTAAATCCCATTCCGACCTAAAATTAGAGCCTATCTTGTAGCTTAATCGGGTGGCAAAAATGGACACGATCTATGCTGACCAAACGATCAGCATGTCCGAGTTCAAGAAAAATCCAGCGCAAGTCCTTCGCGCGGCAGGCGATAAGCCCGTGGCGGTGCTCAGCCACAACCGCCCCGCCTTCTACATGGTGACACCCAAGTTGTTCCAGTTGCTCGTCGACGAACTGGCCGACCACGACTTGGTGGAGATTGCCCAGGAGCGCTTGTCTCGCAGGCACACGGCCATTGATATCGAGATCGACCAGATCTGACGTTGTTGTGACTTACCGACTTCAGTTCTTACCCGAGGCGCTCGAGGAATGGCAAACGCTTGCTTCGGCGTAGCGCCGATTGAATATGGTCCGTCAGTCAGCAAGGACCGGGACGGCGGCGCTGCCGAGAGCCGCACCGAAACCGTAGTCTGTCCCGAATAGCACTAAGATAAGGATGGGAGCTTTACAAAACAGTCACTTGCACGGTGCGGTTGCGGGTGCCAGAGACTCCGAATCCCACTTGGATGCGCGAAAATCAGGTGGCCCGCGTCTGAAAAGTCAGGATCTTGACCTGGGAATCCTAGCGTAACTTGCTGATATATTTTGACTAAGCCCTTAACTTAGTGCCATTTTAGTCTGTCCCGGGTTTGCACGGCGACCCTAGCGAATCCCGGCGAGGAATGCGGTCGGCAGAAGTATGGGAATCCCATGCCAGGGATGCAGATGTGTCGGGTGTGGATCGCTGGAAACGATCAGGTCCGCCTCGGCAGTCTCGGCCAGTGCCGGAAACATGTTGTCCTTGGGGTCGACGCAATCCGAGATCATCGCCGTCACCTCCACGACAACGGCCCGAGCGCGAAACCCCGCCGCGAAATCTTCGCGTTGCCGTGGCGGCGCGTAGCGATCGAGCTTCGGCCGACTCAGCACGGCCACAAGCTCGGCGAGGGTGTCCCGGCTGACGCACACTTCAAAATTGAGCAGGGCCTTCTCCAAGGCCAAGGCCGGAACAGAATCCGCGCGAATCGCGGCGCTCACTAAAACACCCGTGTCCAGGACGATCCGCCTAGCGAAGCTCATGGACGAGTCGATCGATGTCCTCGTCGGTCAGGGCCGCTGCCTCAGGTGAAGCGGAGGTCGCTCGCCGATAGCTTGCGTACCATTGCACCGCCTCTTCCCTGCGCCTGCGCACGTCGCTCAGCTCTCCGAGGTCGTGCTCCGAAACCACGTAGGCTACCGGTCGCCCGCGGCGCGTAATCTCGATCGGCTCCCGCTGCGCCCGATCGATCAGCTCCCCGAAACGGCTCTGGGCTTCGACCGAAGTCACCGCGATCATACTGCCCTCCAAAATGGGTGCTTTGGCTAGAACGGCTATGTTAGTGAGGATCGCCCTCGGCCATAACAAGCGCGCTGGAGGAGGCCGTTGCGCCGTCTCGAAGAGGTGCACCGTACCGCTCTGCGTGTCGCGGTGGTGACGATCACCGCATCCGATACACGGTCACCGCACCGATGTCCGGTTGCCGCTGCTTGGGGTCATCCTGCGACGACGCCTCATGGGCCAGCGCCGAGCGCGAGCCGGTCAGCTCCAGAACGGTCTCGGCCAACTCGATCATGGTGAGCTCGCCGGGGTTGCCGAGGTTGACCGGCCCGGTCAGGTCGTCCGCACAAGCGCTAAAAGGCAATGCGTGCCGGATTCGTTAACTGGATCGAATCCGCTCCGACAGGTGAATGGAGACTCGACAGCCGAAATCCGACATCTGCCGAATGCACCGTTCCGCGCTCGGGAGCAGCCATCTGCGTTCCACCATATCGAGCAGCCGAACCGATCCGACAATGTTCAGCCCCTTGCGTAAGGCATAGCGCCTCGCTAACCGGTCATCCATGATCAACAATGAATTCTCGGGGTCCTCCAGAGCCAGTCGGATCGAATCGCTTTCACCAAGCCCTAGACTGGGGGTCAGGGGAACTGACTCCGTTCCATGCGCCTCGACGACCAGCCAGCCCTCCCGGATCGCTGCTGCGATCCGTTGCGCGTCCACTCCCTCGGCCACCAAACATTCGTTGCGTACCGAAACGGTGATCCCGATCCGCGAAAACAACCCCCGCAGGACGAAAAGCCCGTTGATGCCGGCAAAGGCGATCAGTAGCCCCGCGTCGGCGATTACGACGCGAGCCATCGATCCAGGTCAGCGGCATCGTGCCCGGTGGTTTCGTCGCAGCGGACGACGTCGATACCCAGGATCTCCCAGGTACTGGAGAAACGCCTGCAGAACCATACCGCTCAGCCGGACCGCCCCGCCCAGAGAGAGTGTCCCGTCTTGGAATATCGTCGCGGCCAAGACCGGTCTCACCGACTGTTCCCCTCGGTAATCGTCTTGTCGAGGTGCACGATCAGCGCGTTGGGCTCATCGCCTTTCAGCACCAGCACGGGCGACTCTTCGGTATGGCGCAGCGCGAGGGATGGATTCTTTTTCAGGTTTCTGACATTCGTGGCATGCGTAGTTGAGCTAAAGCGACCGGCCGTTTAGACGTAGTCTGCGCCGTGTAGTCCACGATGTCGCCGAGGCGTCGCGATGCGACGCCATCTTTCCCGACTCGCTCCCACGCTCCGCCCACCATCTCGCAGGCAGGGAATTCGGTAACTCACTCCCACGCTCCGCGTGGGAGTGTAGCCCCGACGCTCCGCGTCGGACCTCTCAGGCAGGGTATCCGGTTCCGTTCGAGACGCCCGCGCATTCATCGGGCGTCGGACGCGGAACGTCAGCTTCCGCTGGTTCGCTCTCTCAGGACACGGGCTCGATGCGCCAAAGATTCATCTTAGATTTCGGCCGGCTCGGTTCTGCCGGCTTTAAGGTTCAGCAAAATCCGAGCTTCGCCGATCTAACCGGCTGTACTCTGTATATTGATGCGTATCATCACGCGATGCGCTTCACTTGGGACGAGACCAAACGGCTGGCTAACATAAACAAGCACGGGCTTGATTTTACCGATGCCGAGCAAGTGTTCGCCGGACCGCTGATGCTCATCGAGTATAAGCGGCGGGATTACGGCGAGCAGCGCATGATCGGTATCGGTCTGCTCGGTTTTTTGGTCGTGCTGATCGTCCATGTCGAATCCGAGCAGGACATCCGCGTCATCTCCATGCGCAAGGCAACCAGCGATGAAACAGACCTCTTCTTCCAAAACGCAAGCTACTTCTGACGACGAGGCTCCGGCGCTCAGTCAGGCTGATTTCGATCGAGCACGGCTGCGCGTTGCCGGCAAGGACGTCAGCCGCGCCGATTGGCAGGCTGCGGTCCGCGCACGTATGACAAAGCAGCGCATCGACATCATGCTCGACACCCCCATCGTCGAGCACTTCAAATCGCTGGCGGGAGAGCGCGGCTATCAAACACTCATCAACGACACCCTGCGCCGCGTGATCGAGACCGGACACCTGGAAGCCGACCTGCGCCGGATCATCCGTGAAGAACTGCGCTCGGCGACTCACGATTAGAGCCGCGCCGAGATCGGCCTGAACCCCAACCCACGGCACTGCTGCGTGCCGTAACCCGACATGCGGCGCCGGGATGTCGGGTTACGCTGCGCTAACCCGACCTACTGCGAATACCTGCACAGTCTCGGAGCGTGGGAGCGAGCTATACGCTCAGCGAGTTGTCTCGCAAACGATGACACCCCCGCTGTCCAACTCGACGTAACGGGGGCTTTCGGCGAGGGCCCGGACCAACGCATCCCAATGCTCCTCGAAACAAGGCGAGTAGAGCGGTATTCGACAGGTTGCCCAAAGTCACGCGCAGCAAGCGAGCGGGTGTCCCGTTCAGAAAATGGCTATCGCGAAAATCGCTGTCCTTGCTGATCAAGACCATTCCGTTCGCATCGGCGCACGTGAGGTTCCCTCGGTTTTTCGTCTTCCAAGGGCAGGGGTTCATGCGACCTGTTTTTCTTCCTCCCGAGTGTTGATCCAGTCCTTCAGAAACCCCGCCGGGGAAGTGTAACCGAGGGTGGAATGCAGACGCTTGCGGTTGTAGAACACCTCGATGTACTCGAAGGCGGCGGCCTTCATGGCGTCGCGGGTGACGAAGCGCTCCCCGAAGACCCGCTCGTTCTTGAAGCTGTTGAACCAGCTCTCGGTCGGGGCGTTGTCCCAACAATTGCCCTTGCGGCTCATCGAGCAGACCATGCCGTAGTCGGCCGGTTTGGCCTGGAACGCATGGCTCGCGTACTGGCTCCCCCGATCGGTATGATGGATCAGCCCGGGGGCCGGCTTGCGTC
>NZ_LN848257.1:1956900-1984023 GCF_001499735.1 Thiocapsa sp. KS1
CATCACACAGCGCGTTCAGGGCGAAGCCGGCGCGGTGCGCAGCGATCCAGGCGTACTTCACAGCGCATCCCGCGCGAAGTACGCCGTCGCTTTTTTAAGATGTCTACCTCGCGGTTGAGCCGCGCGTTCTCCGCACGCAGACGCGACAGCTCCATCGCCTCCGGCGTGACGTTCGCTGCGCCCGCGCCGTTGAGCGTGCCGACGTCGAACGCCTTCACCCGGTTGCGCAGGGTCTGCTCGACCAGCCCCATCTCCTTGGCCACCGCGCTTACGCGCTTGCCGTCCTTGACCCGCTTGACCGCCTGTTCCTTGAACTCGGCGGTGTACTCTTGCTTCGGGATCTTCTGCATCGTCGTCTCCAGTGTGACAGACAGTCTACGTCACCCTTGGAAGACTCAATTTCGGGGGAACCTCAAAACAAGGGAGCCCCAACCTGACTGCTTACCTTTTGGTCTATGTCTGGCCAGCCTCTTTGGCATGCTGTTAGTCACGACGGCTCGACAGCGGTTCACCTGAGTTAGCCTTGCCCTTCACAACCCCGGCTCCCGACCACCTCGAGGCTGGCAGTCGCGACCTCTCCTCGCGGTTTGGTCACCCGTCGGATCGACGGAGGCTGCAGTGTTCCGGACGCTTCGCACCTCGGGGTTGCCCCCGACGCACGGCCCGGTAGGGTGCCGACGGCAGAACGCCGGATCTTTTTGATCTCCTTGATAAATACACATGCGACCTCGTGTCGCACCGAGCCGACTAACATGCCGGTCACACGTGGACTGCGCTGCGCTTGTCCACCCTACGGGGTTGCGGGGCGCTCGGTGGTCGCAAGCGCGTAGGGGTTTCCGCGGGTGTCCAGCAGTGCGATGGGATGGATCAGCACGAACAGACGACCGCCGTCTGCGCGCACGCGTTCGCTCCGGAACGGATCGACGCGCTCGCCGCGTTGCAGACGCTCGATCGTCTGCCGATAAAGCACCATCGCCTCGGGCGGGATCAGGCGCTCGATCGACATCGCCAGGGCGTCGCTCTCGCGATAGCCGTAGATGCGCTCGGCCGCCGGGTTCCAGGCACGGATGGAACCGTCGAAGCCCTGCACCGTCATGGCGTCGTCGGAGTCCTTCACCAGGGCCACGAGCCGTTGCTCCTGCTCCAAGGCACGGCGCAGACGCGCCTCGGAGGTCTTGACCTCGTCCACGTCGACGAAGGCGATCACCGCGCCCTCGATGCGGTTATTCGCGGACTTGTAGGGACGTATCCGCACCGAGTACCAGTGACCGTCCTTGTCCTGAAGCTCCAGCACTTGGGGCGTCACCCGATCGACGACCGCCCGAACCCGCTCCTCGAGATCGGGAATCTCGATATTCGGCTTGATGTTGCCGATCGGCCGGCCCAGATCCGAGGCGATCAGATTCAAGAGCTGCTCGGCCTGCGGCGTGAACTGTCGGATGCGCAGGTCCGGCCCCAGGATCAGCACCGGGAGTTGGATACTGACGAGGAGATTGCGTAGATCGCTGTTGGCCTCGGCCAGATCGCCGTTGCGGTTCTCCAGCTCGCAGTTGACGGTCGCCAGCTCCTCGTTGGTCGATTGAAGCTCTTCCTTGGCTGTCTCCAGCTCCTCGATGGTGCTTTGCAGCTCCTCGTTGGCGGACTGGATCTCTTCGTTGGCGGATTTGAGCTGCTCGTTGTTGCGCTCCTGCTCCACGATGATCGATTGGAGATAATCGCGTGTGGAGGTCAGCTCGCGCTCCAGCCCGACGATACGCTCGTCCACGGGCATCGGGGGCTCGCTCGCCATGCCCGGTGCAGGGACCGAACCCGGCTCGGCGGCCGCGGTCTCGTCGAACAAGACCAACAGCCGATCGGGCGGCCCGCCGTCGTCGATCGGCAGCACCCGCAGACCGACCCAGGCATCGGTACCGTTGCGCCGATACCAGACGCGGCTCTTGCTGACGGCCGAGCCGCTCGTCCGCGCATCTTGGATGGCCGCGCGCAGCTCCACCGCAAGCTCGCGGCGCGCAAGCTTGAGTAGATTCAGGGTCGCCGTGCCCGGGATCGGATCCAGATAGCGACCGGTCTCGCCGCGGAACAGCAGGATATCCAGATCGCCCGACACCACCACGCCCGGCGGCCCGTAGTGCTTGAGGATCATCCGATCGGTGGCTTCGGTCAGATCGATCGGCTCGTTCGCGCCCGCCGCCGCGGGGACGAACGGGAGATCGCGCGGCGATTGAAACGCGCGCGGCATGAGCGCGGGGTCGAGCCGGGGCGCGTTGGATTTCTTCGCGTAGATCTTGGCCTTGTGGTCGAGCAGCGCGAAGAGATCGGCCCGTGCCCCGATGGACTCCGAGGAGCCCAACATCAAAAACCGATTCGGCTCCAAGGCATAATGGAAGATTTGCAGGGCCTGCTTCTGTAGAGGCGGCCCGAAATAGATCATGAGATTGCGGCAGGAGACCAGATCCAACCGGGAGAAGGGCGGATCCTTCACGAGGTTCTGCACCGCGAAGACGCATAGATCGCGCACCCGCTTGGCGACCTCGTAGCCGCCGGCAACCTTGACGAAGAACCGCTTGAGCTGCTCGGGTGTCAGGTGCGCGAGCAGCGGGTCGGCAAAGAGACCGGCGCGGGCCTTCTCGATCGCCTTCGCGTCGATATCGGTCCCGAAGATCTGAATGTGGGTCCCGGTCGCCCGGTCTCCCAGGTAGTCGATCATGGCGATGGCGATCGAATAGACCTCCTCGCCGGTGGCGCAACCGGGCACCCAGACACGCACCGGGCGCTCGGCGCCCGGCTCCGCGAAGAGGACCGGAAAGACCTTCTCGCGCAGGGCGTCGAACGCCTCGAGCTCGCGAAAGAACCCGGTCACGCTGATGAGCAGGTCGTCGAACAGTCTCGCGATCTCCTCGGGCTCGGCTTGGAGATAGCGCACGTACTCGGCAAGCCGGTCGATCCGATGCACGGCCATGCGCCGCTTGATCCGCCGCAGGATGGTGTCGCGCTTGTAGAAGCTGAAGTCGTTTCCGGTGTGGGTGCGCAGCATCATGAAGATCTTCCCGAGATCCTCTTCGTTGCCGCCCGGCAGCTCCGCGATCGTGCGCGCGGGCTGGCGCAGATAGGGATGTCGCGCGATGCGTGCGAGCTCGCACGCCATCTCCGGCGGTGCCAACACCAGATCCACACAGCCGGCGGCAATCGCGCTGCCCGGCATCCCGAAGTGCTCCGCGCTCTGCTCGTCCTGGGCGAAGGTCATTCCGCCGGCCGCCTTGATTGCCTTCAGCCCGTGGGTTCCATCCGAGCCGGTCCCGGAGAGGACCACACCGATGGACTTGGGCCCCAGGTCATCCGCGAGGGTTTGCAGAAAGCCATCGACCGGCAGGTGCAGCCCGCGCTCCTCCTGTCGCGCCATCACGAGCAGCCGCCGATGATGCAGTCCGAGCAAGCAATTCGGCGGGATGACATAGACATGGTCGGGCTCGACCTGCTCGCCGTCCATGGCCTCTCGCACCGGCATCCGGGTCGCCTCGGCAAGCAGCTCGACCAGGAGGCTCGGATGGGCCGGGTCCAGATGCTGGATGAGCACGAAGGCCATGCCGGTGCGCGTCGGCAGATGGTGCAGCAGACCCCGGAAGGCATCGAGTCCGCCGGCCGAGGCGCCGATGCCGACGATCGGGAAGACGCCGTTCTCGGGCTCGGCATCCGGGTACGCCGGCCCCGCGCGCTCGCCGTCCCGAGGCTCGGCGGTAACCTCCGGGCCGGCGGCGCTGCCCTCGGGCGCGTTCGGCAGCACCGGAGACGATTGCGGATCTGGGCTCATCGGTGACTCCTTGCGACCGATCGCACGATCAATACACGGCGAAGACAGCCTGTCAACTCACGGCGAGCACTGCCCCCGATCGAATGACGAAGGGATCGGTAGGACTACCGAGACCGGCCGCATAAAGCCACAATGCAATAATCAAAATGCAAGTCATATACTTGGACTCGGCGGCAGCATCGGGAATCACAATGCATGCAACGCCGACAGCGGAATCCTCGGAGTGCAGCTCATCCACCGGGTAGATTCCACGCGCCGCGGAGGCGACGCCACAATGACCGAGTCCAGCGGGTCACGCAGGAGCCGAATTATGGCAAGACTTCCGGAGCGGGACGAGGAGGACCTAGCCCCGACGGGCGAATCATCACGAGGTTATGCGGCAGGCGAAGACGAGCTGCACCGCCTGATGCACGATTTGAGGACCCATCAAATCGAGCTGACCCAGCAAAACCGGGAGCTTCGAGATGCCCAGCGCGCACTCGAGGTTTCGCGCGACCGTTATGCCCGACTCTACGACCGCGCGCCCGTGGGCTATTGCACGCTGGACCGCGACGCCATCATCCGCGAGATCAATCTGACCGGCGCGTCCATGCTCGGCACCGAGCGTGCGCGCCTGACGGGCACACCGCTGTGGAGCCATCTCGACGCCGGTCAAGCACGGGCGCTGCATTCCCACATCGAGGCCGTGCAACGCAGCGGGGAGCGCCGCACGCTCGGCGTCCGGCTGACACCGAGCAACACGGGGCACGTCGTGGATCTGAGGCTGGAGAGCGAGCCCGCACGCGGCGACGACGACGAGTCGGTCTGTCTCACCGTGATGATCGATGTCACCGCGCAGCGACACCTGGTCGAGCAGCTCAAGGAGCGCGAGCAGGCGCTCTCTCATCTGGCCATGCACGATCCGCTCACCGGCTTGGCCAATCGCTCCCTGTTCTCCGATCGCTTGGATCAGGCGATCGCGCGCGGACAGCGTACCGGTGAGCAGCTTGCGGTCCTGTTCATCGACCTGGATCGCTTCAAGCTGATCAACGACAGCTTCGGACACCCCTTCGGCGACGAGGTCCTCAAAGACATCGCCGCTCGACTCAAAGAGCAGATCCGCAAGGACGACACGGTGGCACGCATCGGCGGGGACGAATTTCTCATGCTCATCGCACCGGTGGACTCGCCGGACGCCGCCGCCGCGGTCGCTCGCAAGCTGATCGAGTTGCTCCGACGTCCTTGCGCTGGCCCTCGCGGCGAGATTGCGCTGACCGTCAGCATCGGCATCAGTGTCTGTCCGGACGACGGTACCGTGGCGGAAGACCTGGTTCGTCAAGCCGATACGGCGATGTACATGGCCAAGCAGGACGGTCGCAACACCTTTCGCTTCTACGCCGCTGACATGACCAAGCAAGCCTTCGACCGGATCCTCCTGCGAACAGGTCTGTCCCACGCCGTGGAGCGCAACGAGCTGGCGCTGTTTTACCAGCCGCAGCTCGCCCTGGATGCGCGGCGTATCCCCGGGATCGAAGCGCTCGTTCGCTGGATGCATCCGGTGCTCGGCTGCCTGGCCCCCGAGCGCTTTCTCGCGCTTGCCGAGGAGACCGGTTTAATCCGCGGGATCGATACCTGGGTGCTGCGCACCGCCCTCACCCAACGCAAGCGGTGGCAGTCCGAAGGACTCGACGAGGGAACCCGCATCAAGATCAACTTGTCCAGAAGGGAGTTGGAGCGCCCGGGATTTGCCGAAGATCTGGGCAGCCTGCTGCGCGAGCTGGATCTGGATGCACGACTGGTGAGCCTGGAGCTGACGGAGACGGGAGTCGTCTCGGACTCCGCTGCGGCGCTGAACACGATTCAGCGCTTGCAACGACTCGGGGTGGAGCTCTCCATCGACCATTTCGGTGCCTTCTCCTCCTCGCTCGCGGATCTGAAGCGACTTCCGATCGGGGAGTTGAAGATGGACAAATCCTTGATCGACGGGCTTCCGGAAGACATCGACGACGCCGCGATCGCACGCGCGATCCTGGCCTTGGGCAAAACCCTGGGGTTGCGCGTCATCGCCCAAGGTGTCGAGACACAAGATCAAGCCGATTTCCTCCGCAAAGCCGGCTGCACGATCGCACAAGGCTTTCTCTATACCCAACCGCTCGGCCCCGACGAGCTGATGCGGTTCGTCGAGACCTGGACCTGAGGCCGGGATCCGAATCCCGGATCGGAGCACGAAGACCGATCTCCCTTTCCGCCAAGTCGGGTGGAAAGCTCCGGTCGGGTGTCGCGAGACGAGCAGGGCGAACAAGAACGAAGACAACCAAGAGGAGAGGATAACGATGACACGACCGGACTCGTTCCATGCACCGATGGCGTCCTCGGCCTCGCCGAGCAAGCGAGATCAGGCAATCAGTGCGTTCGGGCCGCAGACCACCTATCGGGACAGCCAAGGTCTCGGGATCGCGAGCGCGGCCGCGGCCCTCGAATACGACATCGACGATGGCCTCTTGCAGATCCGCATCGACGGCCCTCTGGATCTGCGCTGCGCCTTCGCACTGCTGCGGATCGGTCAAACAGTGGACGAGAGTATCGGCGCCTGCACGCTCGATCTGACGGGCGTCGACCGAATCTTCGACTCGGGGATCGCCGCACTTGCTTTGGTGCTTCGGGAGCTGAAGCGCAATGGCGTGGGACGGATTCGAATCCATGGTCTCGAGCGCGGCAGCGTGATCCTTCAGCCGTATTTGATGTGAACGTGCAGGTACGCCACCGGACCGTCCTTGCCGACGCCTGCCGGAGCCGCGCTGCTTCGGTGCTTCCACTCAGGTGATTTCCGGGAAAGGATCTCCCGTCACGCCCCGGGATAGGCGACTTGCAGTCGTCACTTTTCCAGGCATCCCGAGTGCCGACGGGGTCGCGCTCCACCCGACGCTCTCGGGCCGTCGGGTCGGCCGAAGAGGACGACGGCAAGTCGTCTATCCCGGGGGGAGCGCCGCTTGGCGGCGTTGCTTCCGGCCGATCGGATGTGCAAGGCACGATCGAGGTGTCGGTGCGCCTTCAGGTCGTGCGGGCATGCGCAGTCGGGATGCTGATTTCCGGAAATCGCCAAACGGAACACGAATCGGCACGGACCTTCTAGAATGATGGTGTGTGGAGAGCGTTCTGGCCGGTCGTTCGGCCTGTGCCGAGAGTCGGCGGTCGATTGTGGAAGTCATCGCGCGCGGGCGTGCGGCCCACATCCAACTGCAACGGCACACCGCAGAACGGCGACGCCCGGGGCGGGTATCGATCACCGTACTCCAGAGCGCCGGCATCGGAACCCTACCCGCCGGCAGCACATCGGAGGTGCCGACACCATGACAAGATTCGACCAAGCCAGCGACGAGCAGCTCATACGGTTGTTGGCGGAGCTCGAGCGCGGGGACAAAGGCTCGGACGAGCTCACCTGCCTCGTGCATGAGCTGTTGGTCCATCAGATCGAGCTCGAGCAGCAAAACCGCGAGCTGCTCGCCGTGCGTGCGGTTTTGGAGGAGTCTCGCGAGCGCTACGCGGACCTCTATGATTTCGCACCCGTCGGATACCTCTCGATCGATGCCGCCGGCAGAATCCAAAACATCAACCTGACCGGCGCCAAGCTGCTCGGGCAATCGCGGGATCGATTGATCGGTCGGGCCTTCAGCACTTACATCGCTCGGGACGACCGCATGCTCCTGAAGGCCCATATTGCCGACGCATTGCAGTCGAAGGCGTTCGGGAGCTGCGAGCTGCGGTTGAGACCGGACAAGGTAACGCTCGGCGCGGAGCCGTCAATCCTGAGGCTCGAAAGCGCGCTCGAGGCCGCGAGCACGCCGGCGCGGATCCGCGTCATTCTCTCGGACATCACCGAGCGCAGGCAGGCCGAGCATGAGCGCAGGCAACGCGACATCGCAGCAGCCGCGGCGGAGTCGAGACATCGGCTGGTCAGCGGACTGGAGCGACTGTCGGCGGCAATGACGGCCGCGTTCGACCCGAAAACCGTCTTGAACGACCTCTTGCGGGTCGTGCAGGATCTCCTGCGGGCCGATCGTGCCTGGCTGCTGTATCCGTGCGATCCCGACGCGACCGAAGTCCGTATCCTGGCGGAGACCGCTGTTCCGAGCTGCCCGGGCGAGCCCCCGACCGACCGCGCCATCCCGACGGATGAACCGCTGCGCCGCCTGATCCGCGCGGCCCTGAACGCATCCGATCCAGTGCAGGATCCGAACCCGAGTGCCGTCCCGATGCTCGGCGGCGGCTTCGCGCCGCGCTCGCGCCTGATCATCGCCGTGCGCCCGGAGGGTGATCGGCCCTCGCTGCTCGGACTGCATCTGTGTCGCGTCGAACGCACCTGGAGCGAGGACGATCTGACCCTGGTGCGGGCGCTCGCCGGACGCCTCGCGGACATCCTCGACGTCCTCGCGGTGCGGCGCGCGCTGACCGAGAGCGAGGAGCGCTTTCGCGCGACCTTCGAGCAGGCGGCGGTCGGCATCTGCCACCTCGACGCCGAGGGGTTCTTCCTCCGCGTCAACCAGAAGCTCTGCATCATCCTCGGCTACACGCAAGAGGAGCTACTCGCCCGGACCTGTCGCGACCTCGTCCACCCGGAGGATCACGATGGATTGATGCAGTACATCGCGAGGATCGGCGAGGACATGTCATACGCGCGAGACAGAGACCGAGGCGAAGCCCAAAGCCTGGAGATGCGCCATATCGGCAAGTCGGGCCAGACCATCTGGTGCAACCTGACGATGGCCGCAGTACGTGATTCGAGCGGCGGACTGCGCTATTTCATCGCCGTTATCGAGGACATCAGCGCCCGCAAACAGCTTGAAGAGCGCGAATTCAGACACCGTCACGCACTTTTCAGGGTCGGACGCATCAGCACCATGGGCGAGATGTCGAGCGCCATCGCCCACGAGGTCGCCCAGCCGCTCATGGGCATCAGCACCTATGCCGGCGGGGCGCTCGAGCGCATCGACAGCGCGCCGGGCGAGATCGAGCCGCTGCGTCTTGCGCTACGCGAAATCTCCAGGCTCGCCGCGCGTGCGGGCCGGATCATCGAGCGGATTCGGGATTTTTCCAAGCAGCATGCCAGCGCGCCCCGACCGATCGACCCGGTGGCCATCAGCCGAGCCGCCATCGGCATGATCGAGCCGGAGATCAGGACGAACGGCGTGCAGATCGAGCTTCGGGTCGGCGCCGACGTGCCCTGTGCCATCGGTGATCCGGTCGAGATCGAGCAGGTCTTGATCAACCTCCTGATGAACGGCATGGAGGCGATGCGCGACACACCGCCCACCGAGCGCCGCTTGCATGTCACGATCGAGCGCACCGACCGGGATCAGGTGCGGGTCGCCGTCGCCGATCGCGGGGTCGGTCTGGAGCGGACCGACCCGAGGCGGCTGTTCGATCCTTTCTATACGACAAAGGAAGGCGGTACCGGACTCGGGCTTTCGATGAGTCGCACCATCGTCGACTTCTACGGCGGACGCATCTGGGCCGAGCCGCGTCCCGGGGGCGGCGCGGTGTTTGCCTTCACGCTGCCCGGGCATCTCCCGGACGATTCGACCGAGCGGTCGCCCGCAAGTCCGGCCGATCGCACGCTCGATGGCCCTCCCGACACAGCCATCGGAGATCCGCAATGAGCACTCGATCGACCGTGTTCGTGCTCGACGACGACGAGGACGTGCGCCAGTCGCTGCACTGGCTCTTCGAATCGGTCTCCATGCCGGTCGAGGTCTTCGGATCGGCGACCGAGTTTCTCGCGCATCCGGGCTGCGAGGGTCCGGGCTGCCTGGTCCTGGATGTGCGCATGCCGGAGATGGACGGGCTCGAGCTGCTCGAGGCTCTGCGCACGCATCGCATCGGCCTGCCCGTGATCATGATCAGCGGACACGCCGACGTGCCGATGGCGGTGAAGGCGATGCAGTCCGGAGCCGTCGATTTCATTCAGAAACCGGTCAATCACCAGGATCTCCTGCAGCGCGTGCGTAGGGCGCTCGCCGCGGACGAACGCTTCCGGGCCGAGATCGGCGACCCGCGGTTCATTGCCGAGCGGCTCGAGCAGCTCACCGCCAAGGAGCGCGAGGTGCTCGAGGCGATCGTCAACGGCAGCACCAACAAGGCGATTGCCGGCTCGCTCGACGTCAGTGTCCGTACGGTCGAGACACATCGCGCCAACCTGATGCGCAAGCTCAAGGTCCACTCGACCGCGGATCTGGTCCGCTTGACGCTCGCGTGCCGACTGCGCCCGTAAAGCTTTAATCACATGTGAGAAACCAGTCGAGCACCGCATCCAATCGTTGTCGTTGTCGTAATCGACCATCGATAGGACTACGACGACGACGACGACAACGACGACGACGACGACGACAACGACAACGACAACGAAGATGATCTCGGACGGTCTCGGAATTTCTGCACCGCTCCACTACGAACGAAAAGAGAAGAGGAGGACTCAGGAAAATGGAGCGCCGATGGCATCATCGAACCGAGATCGACATCCCCGCCACCCTCGCCGTGATCGGCAAGCACCGCCCGGCTCCGGGCCGAATCCGAAACTTCAGTGCGGGCGGGCTCTTTCTCGAGACCACCGAGACCCTTGCGCGCCATCAGTTCGTTCAGGTGCATATCCATCCGCACGGCGTCTCGCCGCGGGTCATCGACGGGATGGTGGTTCGTGTCGCGGACGGTGGGGTCGGGATCGAGGCCGACACCCGATTCTGGTCGCAAGCACTCAACTGGGTGTGACGGCGCGCGCGCGGCATACAATAGGCGCATCGACAACCCGACGAAGATGTCTGCCATGCGCCGATTCCCCGCCGAGTGGGAGCCCCAAAGCGGGGTTATGCTCACCTGGCCACACGAGGACACCGACTGGTCCGATCAGCTGGATCGGGTCGAACATCTCTATGCCGACCTCGCCGCTCTGATCTCGCGCTACGAGCCGGTGCTGAATGTCTGTCGGGATGCCGAGCAGGCCGCGACGGTTCGCGCACGCCTCGCAGCCGCGGGTGCCGATCCCGGGAGCCAGCGTTTCGGTCTCGCTCCGAGCAACGACACCTGGGCGCGCGATCACGGACCGATCGGCGTTCGCACGGACGCGGGAGAACCGCTCCTGCTCGATTTCCGATTCAACGGCTGGGGCGGGAAATTCGCCGCGGATCGCGACGACCGCATCACCCGGACGCTGAGCGAGGACCGCATCTTCGGCGAGACCCCGCGCGAGCTCGTCGACCTGGTCCTTGAAGGCGGCGCGATCGAGACCGACGGCCGGGGCACCCTGCTTGCGGTCACCCGGACACTGGTCGACCCGCGCCGCAATCCGGGCCTGACGCGCGCTGCCGTCGAGCGGATGCTCGGCGAGCGTCTCGGCGTCCATCGCTTCCTGTGGCTCGAGCACGGCGCGATCAGCGGCGACGACACCGACGGTCACATCGACACCCTGGTGCGTTTCTGTGCCCCCGACACACTCTGCTATGCCCGCTGTACCGACCCGAACGATGCGGACTACGCCGAGCTTCGGGCGATGGAGCAGGAGCTTCGGGCCTTGCGCGACCCGGACGGCGATCCTTACCGTTTGGTGCCCTTGCCGACCCCCGCACCCGTTCTGGACAGCGAGGGCGAGCGCCTCCCGGCAGGCTATGCGAACTTTCTCCTCATCAACGGCGCCGTGCTTGTGCCGACCTACGACACGCCCGCCGACGCCGAGGCGCTGGAAACCCTGGGCCAGATCTTCCCCGATCGCGCCGTCTTGCCGGTCGACTGCCGCCCGCTGATCCGCCAAGGCGGCAGCCTGCACTGCATCAGCATGCAGCTGATGGAGGGCGTGCTGGCGTAGGCGATTTCCGGAACACACACCGTAGGGTGGACGAGCGTCGTAGGGTGGACGAGCGAGAGCGAAGTCCACCGAATCCCGCACCGGCGTTGGTGAACCGCGCTGCGCTTGTCCAACCTACGGCGCTTGTCTACCCAAATCCCGGGTTCGTCGTCTTTCTTATCCAAACCGCGTTACAGCAGGGTCTTCGAATCCGCCAGCGTGCGAACACCCGCCGACGCCCGGATGAACAACAGGGACGCGGTTCGGATCATTCGAGTTTGCTAACTTTCTAATTAGCTGCGCTGCATCAAATCAGGGCGCAGACAAAGCGCCTAGAATCCCAAGCGGATAGGTTGAGGTCAGTTGTATGTCGTTGTTGGATGAAATTCCCGTCGTCGTCGAAACCGGCTCGGCCGCGCCCGAAGGCGATTCCCATCGGCACGGCAACGCCGAGCCCGTCCTGCATGAGGTGCGCCACGCCTTGGCGCGTCTGATCAGTGCCGGGGAGACCACCAAGATCGATCTGAAGGCGATGCCCTTCGGCCCGGGCGACCTGGAGCACCTGTTGTCCGTGCTGGGTACGGGCGAGGTTCAAGCCTCGGTCGATGCACTGGGTCCGACACGCGTCCAGGAGACCGCCATCCCCGGGGTCTGGTTGGTTGACTATCTGAATACCGAGGCGCATCGCCTCGCCCTGCATCTCGAGATCGCGACCGTTCCCGAGATCCTGTGTCCGCAGCCGCAGGATCTGGCCGACGCGATCGCCGCGCTCGACGCCCGATTAAACCCGGACCGGAGCGACCCGCCTCTCGCGTCCTGACATCTGAAGGAGGGACTATGGCTGCCCGCAAACCCACTGAGAAAACACTCGGCGAGAGCCTTCGCGAACGTGGCGTCTCGCGCCGCGGCTTCCTGAAGTTCTGTGCCGCGACGGCCTCCATGATGGCGCTGCCGCCGAGCATGGTGCCGGCCATCGCTGCGGCGCTGGAGAAGGCCAAGCGCCCGTCGGTCATCTGGCTGTCGTTCCAGGAATGCACCGGCTGCACCGAGTCGCTGACCCGCAGCCATGCCCCGACGCTCGAAGACCTGATCCTCGACGTCATCTCGCTGGACTATCACCATACCCTGCAAGCCGCGGCCGGCGATGCAGCCGAGCAGGCGCGCGAGCAGGCGATGGCGGCCAATGCCGGCGAGTATCTGGTCATCGTCGACGGCTCCATTCCGGGTCCGGACTCCAATCCGGGCTACTCGACCGTCGCCGGTCACAGCAACTACGCCATGCTGATGGAGACGGTGGAGAACGCCGCCGCCGTCATTGCGGTCGGCACCTGCGCGACCTTCGGCGGTCTGCCCGGCGCCAACCCCAATCCGACCGGCGCCATGTCGGTCATGGATCTGGTGAAGAACAAGCCGGTCATCAACGTCTCGGGCTGTCCGCCGATCCCGATGGTGATCACGGGCGTCATTGCGCACTACCTCACCTTCGGGCGTCTGCCCGAGCTCGACGCCTACAACCGCCCGATGGCCTTCTTCGGTCAGTCGATCCATGACCGCTGCTATCGCCGACCCTTTTACGACAAGGGGCTCTTCGCCAAGACCTTCGACGACGAGGGTGCACGACTGGGCTGGTGTCTGTACGAGCTCGGCTGCAAGGGCCCGACCACCTACAACGCCTGCGCGACCATGCGCTGGAACGACGGCACCAGTTGGCCTGTGGAGGCGGGGCATCCCTGTCTGGGCTGCTCCGAGCCGAAATTCTGGGATGCCGGCGGCTTCTACAACGCCGTTTCGGTGCCGACCTCGGCGTCCGGCGTGAACGTGCTGGCCGCGGGTGCGGCGGGTGCCGTCGTCGGCGGCGCGGTCGCGGCGTTGGCCAAGAAACAGACCAAGACCGCGGTCGCCCATCGTCAGCCCGTCACGGTCGAAGAATTGGAGGCCAAACTATGAGCGGCTCGATGGAGTTTCTGCTGTGGACCAAGGGTGCGATGTTCAACATCGCGATCGCCATCTTCGCGATCGGTTTGCTGGTGCGCATCGCCGAGATCTTCATGCTTGGGCGTGCCAAGAACTTCGCCGAAGCGCGCGCCGGTGAGTGGGGGCCGGGTCTGCGGACCATGTTCACCCGCACCGTTGCGGATCCGGGGACCTTCCAGCGCGCGCCCTTCAACGTGGTGGTCGGCTGGGTCTGGCACATCGGCTTCCTGACGGCGCTGCTGCTCTTCCTGCCGCACATCAAGCTGATCGAAAGCCTCACGGGCCTGTCCTGGCCGGCGTTGCCCAACCCGGTCATCAGTCTGGTCACCTCCGTCACCCTGGTCGCGCTGATCGCCACCCTGGTGCATCGAATGACCCATCCGGTGAAGAAGCGCATCAGCACGGTCGAGGACTATCTGGTCTGGGCCGTAGTCTTCGCGGTCGTGCTCACGGGCTGGCTGGCCTATTACCGCCTGGTCAACCCCTATCCGCTGGTTCTGGGCATGCACATCCTCTCGGCCGAGATCATGCTGATCCTGCTGCCCTTCACCAAGCTGACGCATATCTTCACGACCTTCATCGCACGCTGGTACAACGGGGCCGCATTCGGCCGCAAGGGGGTTCAGTCATGAGCGAGCTGACACTCGAACGGGGACTCGCGGCCTTTCGCGCCGAGGTCGACGGGCCCGTCGCCGCTTTCTTTTCGAGCTGCGTGCATTGCGGCATCTGTGCACAGGCCTGTCCCTTCTATCTCGAGACCGGCGATGCCAAATACACGCCGATCCTCAAGCTGGAGCCGCTGCGTCGCGTCTGGGAAAACGACTTCACGCTCTGGGGCAAGATCAAGGGGCTGTTCGGCCTCAACCACAAGGTCACGGACGAGATGCTGGCCGAATGGGAGGAGCTGCTCTACGACTCCTGCTCCATGTGCGGTCGCTGCTCCATGGTGTGCCCGGTCGGCAATGATCTGGCGCTCATGATCCGCAAGTCCCGCGAAGGCATGGTCCAGGCCGGACATGCGCCCGAAGGACTCATCGCCGCCTCGGTACGCGCCATCCAGACCGGCAGTCCCATGGGTCTGCAATGGAAGACGCTGGCGGTGCAGATTCAGCATGTGCAGACCAGCAGCGGCTTGGAGGTCCCGGTCGACAAGGAGGGCGCCGAGTATCTGGTGCTGCTCTCCTCGATGGAGATCATCAACTTCCCCGAGTATCTCGAAGCCATCACCAAGATCTTCGACCATGCCGGGGTGACCTGGACGCTCTCGACCCAATGCTTCGAGGCGACCAACGCCGGCATCCAGATCGGCAACAAAGACATCGCCGCCCAACTGGTCGAGCGAGTCGTGGCCGCGGCCGAAAAGCTCAAGGTGCCCAAGGTCATCAGCCCCGAGTGCGGACATGCCTTTACGGCGATCCGCTGGGAAGGCCCGAACTTGATCGGTCGGCCCTATCCCTTCAGGGTCTTCCACATCATCGAGGTCTTGGACGAGCTGCGCGCAAGCGGGCGACTCAAGACCGAGGGAATGGAGACCGATCGCCTGTCGATGCACGATCCATGCAACCTGGCCCGCAAGAGCGGCGTCATCCAGCAGCAGCGCAACCTCATGAACCTGGTCGCCGAGAATTTCGTCGAGCTCAAGGAGCACGGCAAGTTCCAGTGGTGCTGCGGTGCCGGCGGCGGGGTGAGCTCCAACGAGCGTGCCGAGCCGCTGAAGATGGCCGCCTTCAAGCGCAAAAAGGCGCAGATCGAGGAGGTCAACCCGGAACGCATGGTCACCATGTGCGCCACCTGCCGGACCCAGCTCGAAGAGGGTCTGGAGGAATTCAACATGGAGATCCCGGTGGTCGGTCTCACCGAGATGATCGCCGAGCACCTGGTGGAGAAGAACTGACATGAGCGAACGCATCGTCGTCGATCCCGTCACCCGCATTGAGGGCCATCTGCGCATCGAGGCCCAGATGGACGGGGAGAACATCGCCCAAGCCTACAGCTCCGGGACCTCGGTCCGCGGACTGGAAACCATCTTGAAGGGCCGCGACCCGCGCGATGCTTGGGCCTTCGCCCAACGCATCTGCGGCGTCTGCACCCTGGTGCACGGCATTGCCTCGGTCCGCTCGGTGGAGGACGCGCTCAAGATCGAGCTGCCGCCCAACGCCCAGTTGATCCGCAACCTCATGATCAGCTCGCAGTTCGTGCACGATCATGTGATGCACTTCTATCACCTGCACGCGCTCGACTGGGTCGACGTGGTCAGCTCGCTCAGCGCTGATCCCAAGGCGACCTCGGATCTGGCCCAGTCCATCAGCAGTTGGCCCAAGTCCTCGCCGGGCTATTTCGCCGACACCCAGAAGCGCATCAAGACCTTCGTGGAATCCGGCCAACTCGGCATCTTCGCCAACGGCTACTGGGGTCATCCGGCCTACAAGCTGCCGCCCGAGGCCAACCTCATGGCGGTCGCGCATTATCTGGAGGCACTGGCCTGGCAGCGCGATGTCGCGCGTCTACACGCCATCTTCGGCGGCAAGAACCCGCATCCGAACTTCGTCGTCGGCGGCGTGCCCTCGCCGATCGACATTGACTCGGACTCGGCGATCAACGCAAAACGGCTTGCCGAGGTGCAGCAGATCCTGCACTCCATGCAGACCTTCGTCGACCAGGTCTATGTCCCGGACACCCTGGCGATCGCGAGCTTCTACAAGGATTGGGGCGAGCGCGGCGAGGGCCTGGGCAACTTCATGAGCTACGGCGACCTGCCGGCGACCGGGACCATGGATCCGGCGCAGTTCCTGTTCCCGCGCGGCGTTATCCTCAACCGGGATCTGAGCACCATCCACGAGATCGACCTGCACGACCAGGGGCAGATTCAGGAATACGTAGCCCATTCCTGGTACGAGTATTCGGGCGGCAACGACAAGGGGCTCCACCCCTACGACGGCGAGACCAATCTGGAGTACGACGCGCGCGGCGGCGTGAAACCGCCCTACACGCAACTCGACGTGAACGACGGCTATTCCTGGATGAAGGCCCCGCGCTGGAAGGGTCATGCCATGGAGGTCGGCCCGCTCGCCCGCGTGCTCCTGCTCTATGCCAGCGGCCACGAGCAGACCAAAGAGCTAGTCGAGATGACCCTCACCACGCTGGACTTGCCCGTGCGTGCGCTCTACTCCACACTCGGACGCACCGCGGCCCGGACCTTGGAGACCAAGATCCTGACCGACACCGCACAGGGCTGGTACAACCAACTGATCGCCAACATCAAGGCCGGCGACAGCCGCACCTTCAACGAGACGCTATGGGAGCCGTCGAGCTGGCCCGCCGAGGCACGCGGCGCCGGCTATATGGAAGCCCCGCGCGGCGCGCTCGGTCACTGGATCGTGATCAAGAACGGCAAGATCGCCAACTACCAGGCGGTCGTGCCCTCCACCTGGAACGCCGGCCCCCGCGACCCGAGCAGCCAGCCCGGTGCCTACGAGGCCGCGCTACAAGACAACCACCAATTGGTGGACGTCAAGCAACCGATCGAGATCCTGCGCACCATCCACTCCTTCGATCCCTGCATCGCCTGTGCGGTGCATCTGACCGATCCGGACACGGGTGAGCAGATGGAGATCAAGATCGCCTGAGGCGATCGGCGTGAGCGTAGAAAAAGGCCGCGACCAGCGGCCTTTTTTTGTGGGTCGAGATTGAGTCGAACGACGGCATGTAGTAACGTCACTACATGATGTAGCCCGCGCTCAACGGAGGATGACAATGACCAAGATATCAAGCCGCGAGCTCAACCAGGACATCAGTGGCGCCAAAAATGCCGCCAAGAATGGGCCGGTCATCATTACGGATCGAGGACGTCCGGCGCATGTCTTGCTTACCTTCGAGGAATACCGCCGGATGACGGGCGGCGGCCGCAAGATCGCCGATCTCTTGGCGTTGCCCGGCGTCGAGGATGCGGAATTGGCGATTACCGGGCGGGATGAGCTCCCTCGACCCGCCGATCTGTCCTGATGTACCTACTCGATACCAACGTCGTCTCCGAGCTGCGTAAGGTTCGTGCCGGCAAGGCCGATATCAGAGTGGCCGCTTGGGCCGACAGTGTCGAGACGGTCGATCTCTTCTTGTCCGTGATCAGTATCGAAGAGTTGGAGATCGGCGTGCTGCTGGCCGAGCGTCGCGATCCTACCCGGGGTGCCGTGCTTCGAGTCTGGCTGGATCGACACGTCCTGCCCGCGTTTGCCGGCCGTATCCTGTCGCTGGATACGGCGATCGCTCGAAGCAGCGCGCGTCTGCATGTACCGGATCCCCGACCGCTTCGGGATGCCTTCATCGCCGCCACCGCGTTGGCGCACGGGATGACGGTCGTCACCCGGAACGTGCGAGACTTCGAAACGACCGGGGTTCCGATGCTCGATCCGTGGGAATGGGGTCTGTAGGTTGACGGCCCCCCGACAGGTTCGACACTCACCATCGACCGAGCGCGACGACGAGCCGGCCCCGCCGGACGTCGTCGCAGCATCGGGCACAGCGCTGCCGGAACACAGACAAACGGGTCAGCGGCTGCAACGACGACGATACATCCATTCCCAGGAGGTTAGAACCATGGCACAAAGCATGGGTGAGATCATGAATCCCGGCTCCGTCGTACGCGACGCCGATTTCCCGGACGCTCCGGACGACTGGACGCAAGAGCACGCCGTGGCCGCGGCTCAAGCCGACGACATCGCTCTTAAACAAGATCACTGGGACATGATCAAGGCACTTCAGGGCTATTTTGCACGCCACGACAAACCCAACGTGCGGGAGCTTCACGACGCCCTCGAAGAGGCGTTTTACGGACGCGGTGGTCTCAAGTACCTGTACGGGCTCTTCCCGGGCGGTCCCGTTGCACAGGGTTGCCGGTTCGCCGGTCTCCAGGCGCCGTCCGGCGCCGTCGACAAGTCGTTCGGAAGCGTCCAGTAGGGGCGATCCGACCGAGGGTCCGCCTTGCGGATCGCTCGGGGCCGT
Organism: Thiocapsa sp. KS1; assembly: GCF_001499735.1. Taxonomy (GTDB): domain Bacteria; phylum Pseudomonadota; class Gammaproteobacteria; order Chromatiales; family Chromatiaceae; genus Thiocapsa. The sequence goes on from NZ_LN848257.1 coordinate 1,975,491, forward strand.
CGCGATGCCGGGCGTCCGGCATCGCGCAACCAATCGGATGAGCGTGATCCGAACCCTCATCAATTACGAACGCAATCCTCCTGACGTACCGGCTTTTTTCCTCCGCGTTTTCTTGCCAATCGGACGGGGGCCGCCTATCCTTGTCCGCGAACTGCAGCCGCCTTGTCTTCCGAAAACAGTCGAGCGATGCCGAATCCTCGGACGTCGCATCCCCAGCCGTATCGCAACCTCGGCGGGGACCCGCGGAATCACCGCATACGAGACAGGAAGGTGGCGCGCAGGCTGAATCCGGACCATGGGGAAGCCGATGATGTACCAGCCCGAGCACGACCAAAAGCACCTGACCGCCAACGACGCGCATCCCTTCCGCCCCGACCGCCGCAACTTCATTGCGACGGCGCTTGCCGCAACCTCCGCGGGTCTCTTGATGGGCACGCCCTGCCTCGCCGAAGCCTCGTCGAACAGGGACTCTCTGCAGCGACAGGTGGTCGAGCTGGTGACGAGCATGCGTCGCCAGGGTCTCATCCAGCCCAACGAGAAAACGTCCTGGTCCGTGTACGATTTCACGGCACGCAAGAAGGTCGTCTCGATCAACGAGAGCGCGCCGCGCCAAGCGGCGAGCATGATCAAACCGCTCGTCGCGCAAGCCTATTTCTTCCAGATGGACCGCTCGCGCGGCCAGGTGGCCTACTCCGAGGATGTCCGCCAATGCATGGAGCGGATGCTCCAGCGCAGCAGCAACCCGGATACAAACCGAATCATGGATCTGGTCAGCCAGCACCAGTCCCGTCGAGGCCCCGCGGATGTCGAGCTGGTTCTGAAGCAACGCGCACCCGCCGTCTTCCAGGAAACCCGGATCGTCGAGAAGATCCCGACGACCGGCCAGACCTATCGCAACCAGGCATCGGCGCACGACTACAGCCGTTTTCTGATCTCGGTCTGGGAAGGCCGTCTGCCCAAAAGCCAGGAGATGTTGCGCATGATGGCGTTGCCGGGCGGCGACCGTCTGTCCAAGGGTATCGCCGGTTTGCCCCCCGAGACCAAGGTCTACAACAAGACCGGCTCGACCGCGATGCTCTGCGGGGACATGGGGGTCATCGAGATCCCGGATCGGCGTGGTCGAAATCACGCCTACACGGTCGTCGGGATCATCGAGCGGCCGAGCCGCGCGGAGAACTACGGAGGTTGGATTGCCAGCCGGGGGAACGTGATTCGACGCGTGTCGAACCTGGTCTACCAGGACATGAAGAACCGTTACGAGCTGGTTTGAGCAGGGCGGCGGGGCGCTCGGCATCGGCATGCGCGGACGTCCCGCCGGAATCCCGCGATCCGGCGAAGGACGCGCGCGCCGCTACGTCCGCTTCAGCAACCGCCCGCAGATCGGACCCAAGGGCCCCTCCTCCATGCGACCGCATAACTGAGGCACGAGAAGCAGCAAGCCGACGGCCGTCAAGAGCGGCATCAGAAACAACGACAGGCCGTCGGGGTCGCCGAGGACGACGCGCTGTATCAGCACGGTCAGCAGCTGTATCCAAACCACACCCAGGATGGTTCGCAACCGAGCCGGGCCGCGCAGGAACCACACGATCACGGACAGGATGACATAGGGCACCATCCAAGCCGCCAGCATCAGCGGCTTAAGCCGAAAGGCGCCGTCGAGATGAGGCACCACGGCGATCAGAAACGACAAGGCAAACCCCGCTACCAGGGTCGAAAAGACCCAAATCTCTTGGCCATCTCGCGCGCGTTCCATCGAAACACACCCCGCATAGAATGATCTCGGAGCGCCAATGATATACCGACCGTCGACGGATGTGCCCCGCTTTGCTGCATGCCGAGGGCGCTCCGTCGCACCTTGACGGGGCCGACCGCGCACGATGCGACGCACACCATCGGGGCATCGGCGCCGTGCGTCTTTGGAGTCGCTGAGACTCCGGCTCTCGCATCCGGATGCACTCTTCTGGCCCGCGGTTTTCGGCCTGCTCACCGGACTTGCGGCCGGACTGGTCATTATCGCCTTTCGACTCGCCGTGGAGGGCCTGCAAACGGCGACCCTCCCCGGTCACGGGGAAAACTACGAGGGTCTCTCGCGCGCGGTTCGGCTGGTGCTGCCGCTGATCGGCTCGGTGCTGATCGGGTTGCTCTTCGTGCGCTTCGCGAACGGGATCTATGTGCTCGGTGTCGCCCGTGTCATGGAGCGCATGGAATATCACCAGGGGCACTTGACCCTGCGCGGCTTCGTCCTGCAATTTCTCGGCGCCGCAATCGCGATCGTCAGCGGTCATTCGGTCGGGCGCGAGGGGCCCCATGTCTATCTGGGCGCCGCCAGCGGGAGTCTGATCGGGCAATTCCTGACCCTGCCCAACAACAGTATCCGCAACATGGCGGCCTGCGGAACCGCGGCCGGGATCTCGGCGTCCTTCAACACACCGCTCGCCGGCGTGATCTTTGCCCTCGAGGTGTTGGGGTTGGAATACAGCGTCGCGAGCTTCGTGCCGATCATCCTGGCTGCGGTGAGTGCGAATGCCCTGTCGGTCGCCGTTTTCGGCAGTGCACCGGTGCTCCATGTCGCGCCGGTCGTAGTGACGTCGCTGACTGCGCTGCTCCCGGTCGCCGTGCTCGGACTCCTCCTCGGCGCACTCTCGGCGGCCTACATTCAGTCGATCAAGACGATTGCCGGCTGGGGCAAACGTCTGGGCTTCTTCCGCCGGGTCTGCTTGGCCGGGGTAATCGCCGGGATCGCGGGCGCGGTGGTCCCGGAGGTGATGGGCCTGGGCTACGACACCTTGCGCAAGCTGCTGACCGAGCCGCTGACCTGGAGCTTCCTGCTCCTGCTGCTGTTCTTCAAGCTGCTGGCGACCTCGGCGAGTGCCGGACTCGGCATCCCGGGCGGCACCATCGGCCCCGCGCTCTTCATGGGTGCGATCGTCGGCAATCTGGTCGGGGTCGCAGCGGTTGCATCGCTCGGGGTCGAGTCCGATCAGGTCGCCTTCTTCGCACTGCTCGGGATGGGCGCCATGATGGGTGCCAGTCTCCAGGCGCCCTTGGCCGCCTTGACCGCCATCGTCGAGCTCACGCATAGCCCGGGCGTCATCATGCCGGGGATGTTGGTGATCATCCTGGCTGCCTTGACCAGCAAGGAGCTGTTCGGCAGGGATTCGCTCTTCCTCACGACGCTGCGGGCGAACGGACTCGACTACCGCTCGAACCCGGTGGTCCATCTGCTGAGGCGCAGCGGCGTGGGTGGCGCGATGAACACGCGCTTTGCCCGACACGAGCAACGCTTGACGCGGGACGAGGCGGAGCGCCTGGTCAAGGACGGCCCCGAATGGGTCATCGTCGACAAGGACGGCATGCCGGCCTTCATGATGCCCGGGATCGCCGTTGCAAGTGCGCTTGCGTCGACACCCGATGCGCAAGAGGTCGATCTGCTCGCGATCCCGGGGACGCGGCTCGAGCTCGCACCGATCCATCTGCAAGCGACCCTCCAAGAGGCGCTCGACCTGATGCGGACGCGCGGCGCCGAGGCGCTCTACGTGCAGCGGGTGATTGCGCCGGGGATCACGCACATCTACGGCGTCTTGACCCGGGAGCGGATCGAATCGTCTTACCGCTATCGAGAGTGAGGGGCAGGCGGGGGATTACACGCTCCCGTACAGCTCGCGGGATCCCAGCCAGCGCTGGATCAAGGGTTCGACGAGATCGGGATAGCGTCCCAGGATCAGGTCGGCGGCCTGTTGGGCGGCGGCGACCAGGTGTTGATCGCGCAGCGGGTCGGCGACGCGAAACTGCACGGTGCCGGTCTGGCGTGTGCCCAGAACCTCGCCCGCCCCGCGCATGGCCAGATCGCGCTCGGCGATCTCGAAACCACTCTCGGCGGCGCGGATGATGCCCAAGCGCTCGCGCGCCGCGATCGACAGGGGCGGATGGAAGAGCAGCACGCAATGGCTTTGGACCGACCCGCGTCCGACCCGGCCACGCAGTTGATGCAACTGTGCGAGACCGAGCCGTTCGGGGTTCTCGATGATCATGAGACTGGCGTTCGGGACGTCGACGCCCACCTCCACCACCGTGGTCGCGACCAGAAGGTCCAACGCGCCGGAAGCAAAGGCGGCCATGACCGTCTCGCGCTCGGGACCCTTGATACGCCCGTGCACCAGGCCGATGCGAATGCCGGGCAGGCTCTCGGCCAGCTGACGCGCCGTCTCTTCCGCGGCCTGACATTCCAGCGCCTCGGACTCCTCGATCAGGGTGCAGACCCAATAGGCTTGGCGCCCCTGCGCACAGGCCTGCTCCACACGCGCGATCACCTCCTCGCGCCGGGTGTCCGGGACCGCCACCGTGACGATGGGCGTGCGCCCGGGCGGCAGCTCGTCGATCACCGACAGATCCAGATCCGCATAGAGGGTCATGGCAAGCGAGCGCGGGATGGGTGTCGCGGTCATGATCAACTGATGCGGCGCACCGCCGTCACCGCCGCCCTTGGCGCGCAGACGCATGCGCTGGTGCACGCCGAATCGGTGCTGCTCGTCGACGATGACGAGACCCAGCTCGGCGAAGACCACGTCCTCCTGAAAGAGTGCGTGGGTGCCCATCACCATGCGGGCACGACCGCTCGCGATGGTCTCGAGCAACCCGGCCCGCTCGCGGCCCTTGTGTCGCCCGACCAGCCAGACGGGCTCGATGTCGAGCGGGGCGAGCCAACCCGCGAAGCCGCGTCGATGCTGCTCGGACAAGAGCTCGGTCGGCGCCATCAAGGCCACTTGGGCGCCGGACTCGATCGCCTGGAGCGCAGCCAGCGCGGCGACCAGGGTCTTGCCGGCCCCGACATCGCCTTGAAGCAGACGCTGCATCGGGCGGTCGCCTTGCAGATCGGCCGCGATCTCGGCGACAACGCGCTCTTGTGCCGCGGTCAAGCGGAAGGGCAAGGCCTCCAGCAGCCGGCGTCGCAAGGTGCCGTCGCCCGCAAGAACGGGCGCCGGGATCGCTCGCTGAGCAGCGCGCAGCCGTCGCAGGCTGACCTGATGGGCGACCAGCTCCTCGAACGCCAGGCGGTGGAAGGCCGGGTGGCGCCGCTCGATCAGATCGTCGGCATCGGCATCCACCGGCGGACGGTGCAGATAGGCGAGCGCCTCGACCAGGCTCGGTAGACCCAAGGGTCGTAGGATCTCGTCCGGCAGACACTCGCGGGGCGCCTGCTCGGCCAAGAGCGCCAACGCCTGATCGGTCAGACCGCGCCAGGAGGACTGTTGCAGACCCTCGGTCGAGGGATACAGCGGGGTCAAGCGCTCCTCGATCGCAGCGGGTGCGTCGGACTGGATCCGGTACTCCGGATGGACCATCTCCAAGGCGCTCGGTCCCTGACGCACCTCGCCGTAACAGCGCAGCCGCACGCCGGGCCTGAGCGCGTCGATTTGCTGGCGGGAGTAATGGAAAAAGCGCAGCAGGAGCCCGCCGAACCCGCCGTCCGAGACCCAGACCTTGAAGGACCGGCGACGCCCGCCCGAGAGCTCGACCTCCTGGATCTCGCCCTCGACCAATGCCTCGTCGCCCGCTCGCAGCTCGGCGATCCTGGCCAAGCGCGTGCGGTCTTGATAACGGTGCGGCAGATGAAAGAGGAGATCCTGGACCGTGCACACACCAAGCTTGTCGAGACGCTCGGCCACGCGCGGACCGACCCGTTTGAGTCGCTGCACGGGGATGGTGTCGAGCGCGGGGGTCGGCAGCGATGGATTCGCGGAGGACTCCGAGGTGTTGTCGGTCACGGCTTGGCGGTGTCCTCCGAGTTACGAGCACGTCCCGCTGCCCGTCATGCCCTTCTGTCGTGCATTGAATCCGGTACGCCCGAACGGCCTCGGCATCGGGGATCGCGACGCAGGCGCACCGCCACACGATGCAACCGGGCCGCCGATCGGGAATAATTCGGGAATCCGTCGCCCTCTTCGACAAGTATGCGAACGCGTCGAGTCTCCCGAATACCTATGATCCTTCAAGAGTCACTCTCGGTCACCACCCAAGGCCGCGGCACCTACGACATCACCCGGAGCGTCCAGCAACAGGTTCGGGCCTCCGGAGTCCGGATCGGACTCTGTCATCTCTTCGTCCACCACACCAGTGCGTCCCTGATCCTCTGCGAGAACGCGGACCCGACGGTGCGGCGCGACCTCGACGCCTTCATGGCCCGATTGGTCCCGGACGGCGATCGGAGCTTCGAGCACAGCGACGAGGGACCGGACGACATGCCCGCCCATATCCGCTCAATCCTCACGCAGGTCGAGCTGACGCTGCCGATCAGCGCCGGTGCCTGCGCGCTCGGCACCTGGCAAGGTCTCTATCTGTACGAGCATCGCACGCACGGGCATCGGCGCCGGATCACCTTGACCATTCAGGGCGAGTGAGGTCGGCAGGCTTCACCGGGGGACAAGGCGGGCAATCGGATCGGCCGCACCGCAGATCCGTAGGTCGGGTTAGCGCAGCGTAACCCGACAGGACAACGCCGAGGACAACCACCACCGCCGGCACCCACAAACCCGTCGGGGTACGCCGCGCGCGACCGTCGGCGCATAGCTGAGGGGTCGCGCCGGCGCGCCTAACCCGACCTGCCTGAATCGAGCTCGGGCACGACATCCAAGCGATAAGAGACCCGCACCCCGCGCTACCCGCCCTTGCGCTCCGCGATTGCGCGGGCGAGCTGGTGCACGGCCATCGCGTAGTAGCTGCTGTGGTTGTAGCGGGTGATGGTGTAGAAATTCTGCGACCCCAGCCAATACGCGTAGCCGGTGCCGACATCGAACTCCAGCAGACTCACCTTGGAGGCGCCGCCGAGGGAGCCGGCCGGGGTGATTCCGCGGCCTGCGAGCTCGTTCAAGCTGTAGCGCGTATCGAAACCCGTCTTCATGGCCCGTGCCGCCGAGGGGGACTGCACATTCGCCCGCACGGCCGCCGGCACGCCGGCCTGCCAACCGTGTGATTTGAAATAGTTGGCGACGCTGCCGATGGCATCCGCCGGCTTCCAGAGATTGCGATGACGATCGCCGTCGAAGTCCACCGCATAGTCGCGGAAGCTCGACGGCATGAACTGCCCGAGGCCCATGGCGCCGGCATAGGAGCCGCGCGGCGTGAAGGGGTCGATACCCTCCTCCTTGGTCATGACCAGGAAGGAAGCCAGCTCGTCGGAGAAGTAATCGGCGCGGCGCGGATAGGCGAAGGCCAGTGTCGCCAGTGCATCGACGATGCGGGTCTTGCCGACGTAACCGCCGTAGCGGGTTTCGATGCCGATGATGGCGACGATGTACTCGGGCGGAACCCCGTAACGCGCGCTCGCCTGCTTGAGCGCCGCCTCGTTTTGCTGCCAGAAGCGTACGCCGTTGGCGATGTTCTCCGGCGTGAGGAATTTGGCGCGATAGCGTATCCAGGCCCCGGTCGGTCCGGTGCTCGGGCGCGGGGCCTGACGATCCATCGCGTCGAGGATCCACTGCTCGCGCTTGGCGCCGGAGATGACGGCGGCGACCTGATTCGGAGAGAAACCCTGCTGCTGCATGCGGCGGATAAAGGGCTCGACCCCCGGATACCCGGCGAAATCGCCGGTCACCGTCGAGGAGCCGGATGTCGGATACGGGGATCCTTCCGCGATCTCGCCGGGGCGGGTCGACTGGGAGCCGCAGCCCGCAACCAGGGCCAAAACCAAAAGCGCGGCGATCGAGCAAACAAAACGCATGGGCAATCCAGGGTGAACAAGCGGTCCCCGGTATAGTAAAGCAGTTTTTCAGTAAAGCAATTCAACCGATGAATTTAGCTCGTGATTGTGCCGCTAAACCGCGCCCAGCGCGGTATGCGATGGCTGTGGATGGGATCGGCCCCGGCAGACTTGACGACCGCCGGAGTCGGCGCGGTTTAAGAGATTAAAAAATAGATCATTTTAAACCGCGTCCCGGCCAAGGGTCGTGGATGCACCAAACGTCCGGCTCACTCGAAAACGTGCATCGCGCTCTGGACGCGGTTTAATCACCCAGGACCATGATCGCGTCCATCTCGACCCGCGCGCCTTTCGGCAGGGCCGCGACACCGATGGCCGCCCGCGCCGGATAGGGCTCCCGGAAGTATTCCGCCATCACCTGATTGACCGACGGAAAGTGGGCCAAATCGGTCAGAAAGACATTGAGCTTCACGACATCGGCAAGACTGCCGTTGGCCGCATGGGCCACGGCCCGAAGGTTGTCGAAGACACGCCGGATCTCAGCCTCCACGTCGCCCGACACCATCTCCATGGTCTCGGGTACGAGCGGGATCTGGCCGGACAGATAAACGGTGTTGCCGACACGCACCGCCTGAGAGTAGGTCCCGATCGCCTCCGGGGCCTGATCGGTCTTGATGATGCTTTTGGCCATGCTGAGTTGACTCCGTAAGTATCCGTATCCGAGGACATCGGAGCGAGACTAATCCAGCGCGCGTCTCGCGCCAAGACGCCAACGTAAGGATGAAGGATGAAGGATAAAGGCTGGGGGCTGGGGGCCGACAGCTTCACCCTCCCTCC
>NZ_LN848257.1:1984123-1991416 GCF_001499735.1 Thiocapsa sp. KS1
TATACTCTCGCCTTCCAAATCCCGGATCACAGACATGAACGCACTCCATCAGTCCAACCTCGCCAAGCTGCGCCTGATCGGACGCGGCAAGGTTCGCGATCTCTACGAGATCGACCAAGAGCATCTCCTGATGGTCGCGAGCGACCGTCTCTCCGCGTTCGACGTGGTGCTCCCCCAGCCCATCCCCGGCAAGGGCGAGGTCCTCGCGCGGGTCTCGCGCTTCTGGTTCGCGCACACCGCGCACCTGATCCCGAATCATCTGGCCGATATCCCGGTCTCGGCGGTCGTCGAGGACCCCGAGGAGCTTGCACAGCTCGGCGATCGCGCCATGGTGGTGCGCCGTCTGACGCCGCTGCCGGTCGAGGCGATCGTACGCGGTTACCTGATCGGCTCTGGCTGGAAGGACTACCGGGAAAGCGGCACGGTCTGCGGCATCGCGCTCCCGCCCGGGCTGCGTCAGGCGGACCGGCTGCCCGAGCCCATCTTCACGCCATCCACCAAGGCCGAGATCGGCGGACATGACGAGAACGTCGACTTCGCCCACATCGAGCAACTGCTCGGCAGGGCGCTGGCGGCGCAGGTGCGGGACGTCAGCATCGCCATCTACCGCGACTGCGCGGAATACGCCCTGGCACGCGGCATCATCATCGCCGATACCAAATTCGAGTTCGGCCTCGACAGCGACGGACGCTTGCACTTGATCGACGAGGTGCTGACACCCGACTCCTCGCGCTTCTGGCCGGCCGATCAGTACCGGCCGGGGACCAGTCCGCCGAGCTTCGACAAACAGTTCGTCCGCGACTATCTCGAGACGCTCGACTGGGACAAGACCCCGCCGGGACCGATGCTGCCGCAGGAGATCATCGATCGGACCGCGGCCAAATACCGCGAGGCCGAGGAACGCCTGACGCGCGCCTAACCGTCTCCCGGCGGCGGATGGCGAACCGCCCAAACCGCGGCCTCGACCCGGGTTCTGAGCTTCAGCTTCTTGAGCAGATGCTTGACGTGGACCTTCACCGTCCCGAGCGACAGCTCGAGCTCGCGGGCGATCAGCTTGTTGCTGAACCCCTCGGCGAGCAACCCCAGGACCTGACGCTCGCGCGGCGTCAGGCCGGCATCGTCCGGGCGCACCGGGCTGCTGTCGTGGCGGAGCGCGCGGGCGATCAACTCGGTGAGTCGGTGGCTGATCACCAACCGACCGTGACCGGCGGCGCGCAGATTTTCGAGGATCTCCTCCGGCTCCATGTCCTTGAGCAGATAGCCGTCCGCGCCGCCTCTGAGCGCGGCGACCACGTCCTCCTCGCTGTCGGAGACCGTGAGCATCACGATGCGCGCATCCAGGTCCGCCTCGCGCAGCCGCTCGAGTGTTTCGATCCCGCTCAAGCCCTTCATGTTGAGGTCGAGCAGGATGAGATCCGGTCGCGTGGCGCTCGCGATGCGCACGCCGGTCTCGCCGTCGCCGGCCTCCCCGACCAGACGCAGCTCGGGCGCCATCGCAATGAGATCGGCCACGCCCTTGCGGAAGAGCGGATGGTCGTCGATGACGAGGACCGCCGTGCGTGGTGCGACCGGAAGACCCGTCGTCATGAGGTGCGCATCGCGGCGACCGGGCGATCGTCCGGGATGCGTGCATCGCGGTTCGGGAAGGTCAGCCTGACCCTTGTGCCGCCGTTGCGACCCGGCCCGATCTCGATCACACCGCCCAGACTCACGGCCCGCTCGCCCATGATGTTCAAGCCATAGTGCCCGCGCGGAACCGCCTGCGGGTCGATACCGCAGCCGTCGTCCTCCACAGTGACATCGATCCCGGCATCGCTTGCCGCCAAGGTCAAGCAGGCATGAGCCGCCTCGGCATGACGCACGACGTTCGACAGGGCCTCGCGAACGATCTGCAACACGTGAATCTCCTCGTTCGGGCCGAGCAGCGCGGCCGGAAGCTGATTGTCCAAGCACACCTCGGTCGTCCCGCGCGCGCGATACTCCGCGACGGTCGCCTCGAGCGCCGCATTGAGTCCGCGGTCGTCCATCTTGAGCCGAAAGGTGGTCAAAAGCTCGCGCAACTGACGATAGGCGTTGCTGATTCCTTCGCGCAGCTCGGCCAAAACACCGCGAATGCGCTCCGGCTCGGCAGCCTTGCCCAGCAGCGCATCCAGACGTGCAGCCTGGATCTTGAGGTACGAAAGCGACTGCGCCAAGGAGTCGTGCAGCTCCCGCGCGATGACGGCGCGCTCCTCGAAAAGCGACAAACGTCTGGCGTCGCGTTGGCGCTGCTGCAGGCTGAGCGCCGTGCCGATCAGAGCGGCCAGGGATCCCAGCAGACGCCCCTGCCAGGACGACAGGGCCTGCCCCTCCTCCAGATCGACGACAAGGACACCGAAGCGGCGGTCCTGATCCGTCACGGGAAAGGACACCGGAGACTGCCGGCCATCCGGGAAAATCGGGAGCGTATCCGAGCCGTAGGGCCGAGCGCCGCGGCAGGCCCCGCAGCCGTCGGCCGAGCAGGCGCCGCGCTGCTCGTCGTCGCTGCGGGTGCTCACCCGATAGCGACCCTCCTGAAAATCCGGACCGTCCCGCAGACAAAGCGTGACGCCCCGAAGCCGCAGTCGGTCGCGGATCTCATGCAGAACGCGCGTAAACACGGGCGCGGAGATCGGCAGCCGATGCAGGGTCTGACCCACGCCGTAGAGCAGCTCCAACGAGTGGTTGGTGCGCTCGAGATCGCGGGTCTTGGCGGCGACGCGGCCCTCCAGGTCGTCGTAGAGATGCGACAGATCCGAAGCCATGTGATTGATGGCCTCGCCGAGCCGACCCAGCTCGTCGCTGCCGGTGAATCGGGTGCGTCCCGAAAAATCACCGCGGCGCGACCGATCCGCACACTCCAGCAACTCGCCGAGGGGCTGAATCACCCGGCCCCGGACCAGGATCATGGTGATCAGCACCACGACGATCGTCAGGATCAAGGCGATGGTCTGCACGATTCGGAGCATTGCCAACCGACCTTCGGTCAAGGTCTCGAGCTCGCCGACCAGCGCATCGATCCGCTCGACAAAGCCGTCGACATCCGCCAAATAGCTCAAGGGCACCTCCGCCTCGGAGACATCCCGGCCGGCATCGCGAAGCCGGGCGATGTCGGCCCGCAGGCACGGTTGCATCCGCTCGTGCCAGTCGGTGCGAATGCGTTCGTACCCGGCGCGAACCGCGTCGCCGGCATGCGTCGGGATGGCATCGGCCAGGCGTGGACTGGCCAGGCGCTGCTCGAACTCCTCGGCCAGCACCGCGACCCGACCGGCGCGCTGCTCGATCGGGACAGCGCCGTCGGCCAGCGCCATGCCGATCCGGTAAGACTGCATCCGCAGCGACCCCGACTGGTTGACCGCCGCAGCAAGTCCTTCGGTCGTTTGAGCCACGATACCGCCGAGCGACATGCTGACGACGGCCAACAGGACAACGGCCGTCATCAAGATGCCCACGCCGAGCAGGATCGATCGATGAAGAAAACGCGGCAGAAGGGAGCTCATATCGATCACCCTCGCATTCCAGCGCAGCCGAGCACGACGAGAAAGGGAGTACCACCAAAGAGTCGGAGCCCTGTCCAGCAGAGATTATCACGGCGGTCGACTAGGTTGGCTGCAACGTATTTCAGTTGCTTACCTCTCTACCATCCCTACCTCCAAAGAGGTATTCCGCAAGGATTCGACGGGTCTCCGGGCGTCTTGTTGTGCGCTCCTCGCCCGATAGACTCACGGCATGAACGACATCGATCGCGCCTTCAATTTTCTGCCGTACCTGCGCGAGGTCACCCCGTTTGCCGCACTCGGCGACGAGCCAGCCCGCTTCATCGCCGGCGGAAGCCAGATCCGCGCGGCGCCGCGCGGTCAGATCCTCTGCGAGAAAGGCAGTCGCTCAACGGGTCTGCAATGCCTCTTGGAAGGGCGGATCAAGCTGGCTGCGCTCTCGGCCTTGGGAACCGAGCGCGTCTTGGACATCCTCCAACCCGGGCGCGTCTTCGGCCTCGCGGCGGTTCTCTTGGACGAGCCTTGCCCGGTCTTTGCCGAGTCGATCTCCGACTGCCGTCTCTTGGTCATCGGCCGCGAGCGCATCCACACGGCCATCGCCGAATGGCCCGAGGTGTCGGCGATCATGCTCAGGCTGCTCGCCGGCGACGTCCATCGGCTTGTCCACGATCTCGAGGCCTGCTGCCTGATGTCCGCCCGCCAGCGATTGGCGGACTTCCTGGTCAAACAGGGTCGCTGCCGAGCCGACGCGTCCGATCGCGCGGTCGTCGTCCTCCCGGCGGCCAAGGCGCTGATCGCCTCCAGCCTCAACATCAGCGCCGAGACCTTCTCGCGCGAGCTTCGCGAGCTGGCCCGTCGCGGACTCGTGGAGATCGAGCGGCGGACGATCCTGATCCGCTCGCTCGATCGCTTGGCAGCCTATTCGCTGGAGGAGTTGGGTACACAGGGGGCGGAAGCCGTCGCAGCCCAAGCCAGCTAAGTCATCCATCCAAGGGTCATCTCGACGGGAACGTCGCCCCGGATGGGCCGCACCGGTACAATTCGCAGCGGAATTCCCATCCGCACGACAAGACACCGGATCGTGCCGCGCGTAGACCGATCGACCTCACGGGGGGCTGGAGTGAAACTCGTTCGAAACCTGCTTGCCGTCATCGGCTTCCTGACCCTCGTCGCGGTCGGGATCCTCTCTGTTCGTTTCGGATCGAGCCTCGCAGGCTTCGACCCGGAGTTTCCCGGCGTCTACCGCGAATTTGCCGCGCGCCTGCTCGAGACCGGAGACCCCGGGGTTGCCATGATGTGGGCGATTCCGGTCGAGGAGGGGCTCGGCCCGGACGACGTCATCGACTCCATGAAGAGCATCGCCGTCTCGCGCGACCTCCTTTTCGTCGGCGAATCGCCCTTTTACAAGCAGATCGAGGCGATCACCGGCGAGCCCTATCGATACGTCAACTTCCTCTCGTTCTGCGATGCCCGGGTCGGTCGACAGATGCTCGAGTATCGCAACGAGTACAGCGGATTCATGCCCTGTCGAATCGCCCTGGTCGAAGACAAGGAGGGGCGACTCACGCTCTACAGCATGAACCTCGACATGATGATTCACGGCGGTCGGGAGCTTCCGGAGGAGCTCAAGGCATCCGCGCTGAAGGTCCGCGACACCATCCTGGCGATCATGAAGGGCGGCGCGGCCGGAGAGCTCTGAGGGCCGCGGCGCGGCTTCGCGCTCGGCAAGTCGAGGGATCACGCGGCCTGTGATCCCTTTGCTTGTGATCCCTTTGCTTGTGATATAGCGCAATTCAGATATACGAAAGATCGCATACAGTAGGCGCCAAGAACCAACCCCGCACAGGCGCACACAGGTGTTCGATACACTCGGCGATCTCGTCGTCTACAGTCTCCTCGGCATCGACCCGGCGAGCCATCTCGGCGCGGCGCTGCACTTTTTCGTCATGGACACGACGAAGATCTTCTTCATGCTGGTCATCATCATCTATCTCATGGGACTCTTCCGAGCGCTCCTGTCGCCCGAGCGCGTGCGCGCTTACGTACGCGGAAAGCCTCGATGGGCCGCGCGCTCGACCGCCGTCGGGCTGGGCGCGGTCACGCCCTTCTGCTCCTGCTCCTCGGTCCCGCTCTTCATCGGCTTTGTCGAGGCCGGTATCCCGCTCGGGGTGACCTTCTCCTTTCTCATCGCCAGTCCCATGATCAACGAGGTTGCGGTCGTCATCCTGGTCGGGGTCTTGGGCTGGCAGTTGACCCTGATGTATGTCGCCGCCGGGCTGACGGTTGCCTATGTCGGCGGCGTCGTCATGGAGCGCTTCAAGCCCGAGCGCTGGGTCGAGCCCTATGTCTGGCAGATCCACATGGGCGAGCTGAAGATGCCCGAGCCGGACACCTCGCTGACCGGGCGCCATCGGTATGCCGTGGGCGAGGTCCGCGAGATCCTGCGGCGTCTGTGGAAATGGGTGTTGATCGGGATCGGCGTGGGCGCACTCTTCCACGGCTATGTCCCGGAGGAGTGGGTGGTCGAGCACTTGGGGGGCACCGACAACTGGCTGGCCGTTCCGGGCGCCGTGCTGCTCGGGATCCCGCTCTATTCCAACGCGACCGGGGTGATCCCGGTGGCCGAGGCGATGCTGGGCAAGGGGGTCGCGATCGGCACCACGCTGGCCTTCATGATGAGCATCGCCGCACTCTCGTTGCCCGAGATGATCATCCTACGCAAGGTCATCCGCTGGCCCGGACTGGCGCTCTATGCGGGTGTCCTGGCCATCGCCTTCATCCTGGTCGGCTACGGATTCAACCTGCTGGCGTAGAATGACGCGACGCGATTCCCGGAATCGGGATCCATCAACAGGAGAGCCAATATGAAAGAAGTCAAGATCTTGGGATCAGGCTGCGCCAACTGCAAAGCCACTTACAAGGTGGTCGAAGAGGCCGCGAAGGCGAAGGGCGCCGAGATCGCCCTGGAGAAGGTCGAGGATCTGGGGCAGATCATGGGTTACGGCGTCATGTCGACACCCGGGGTCGTCATCGACGGTCAGGTCGTGCATGCCGGCGGGGTTCCGGATCGGAAAACGGTCGAAGCATGGTTCGACCGATGACCTCCTGCACATGCCGCACCCGCGAGGCCCCGAAATGACAGGCCCCTCGCCTCGCCTGATTTGGGGTCTGATGGTCGGCGTCTGCGCCCTGGCGGTTGCGTCGAGCTTTGTCATGACCAATTGGCTCGGCCTGGATTCGTGCCACCTCTGCATCGCTCAGCGAATCCTCTTCATGATGCTGACGGTCGTTGCACTCGGTGCTGCGCTCGGCGCCGGGCGACGCGGCACGGGGCTCGCCGGACGCTTGCTCGGCGGCTTGACGCTTCCGATCGCTGCCGCCGGCATCGGTATCGCGTCCTACCAGAGTTGGCTTCAGCTTCAGCCGCCTGAATCCGTCTCCTGCGTCGCCGGCACGCCCGGTCTGCTCGAACGCGTGGTCGAATGGCTCGGCCAACAGGCACCGGCGCTCTTCATGGCGACCGGCTTTTGCGAGGACAAGGGGCTTTCGATCTTGGGTCTTTCGCTTGCGAATTGGGCCCTGATCCTGTTTGTCCTCTGCTTGGGTACCGGCGTCTGGGGGGTGTTTCGCAGCCGCCCCGGATCGGAGGTCCGATGAACGAGCAGAGCCTGACCGACTCGTTCGGCCGTCGCATCGCCGATCTTCGCCTGTCCGTAACCGACCGCTGCGATCTGCGTTGCGGCTGCTGCCTGCAGAAAGGATTCAAGGACTTCGAGGA
>NZ_LN848257.1:1991516-2042294 GCF_001499735.1 Thiocapsa sp. KS1
AGCACTTCTGCGAGACCTGCAATCGGGTGCGCCCGACCGTCGACGGCACCCTCTATCCGTGTCCGGGCCAAACGAACAGCGATGCGCTGCGACCGCTGCTGCACGACGGGATCGGGGAGGCGGATCTGATCGCCCATCTGCGATGCGCCGTCGCCTTGAAACCCGAGCGCCTTGAGCTCAAGGAGCGGCCGGAGAAGATCATCCGCTTCATGTCGGCGACGGACGGCTGAGCGTGGCTGTTGTGCCTCGCTCCCGCTCGGCACAACCTACGCCGACTCGGTCGCGTCTTCGGCGTGATCTTCAGCGATTGCCTCCCGGAAACCGCATTCCTTCTGCGGGCACACCTTGGAGGCCCCTTTGGTCTTGGTGGTCTTGATCGTCAAGACCGCCCAGCCGCACTTGGGACAGGGCTCGGCGATCGGCTCGTCCCAGACCGCGTAATCGCATTTGGGATAGGTCGAGCAAGAATAGAAGATCTTGCCCTTGCGCGATTTCTTCTTCTGCAACGTCCCCTTGGTGCACTTGGGGCAGACGACGCCCGTGTCCTCGGGCTTCTCCAAGGGCTCGATGTGCTTGCAGGTCGGGTAGGCGCTGCAACCGATGAACTTGCCGTAGCGCCCGCGCTTGATCTCGAGCGGAGAGCTACAGAGCGGACAGGCGCGGCCCTCGATCAGCTCGGGGGCGTCGGCCTCGGCCTTGTCCGGGTTGAGGTCGCGCGTGTAGTCGCAGTCGGGATAGTTGGTGCAGCCAATGAAGCGCCCGTTGCGTCCGAGCCGGATCGACAAAGGACCGCCGCATTTGGGACAGGCCTCGTCGATGCGCTCCTGGGTGACGTCGCTGCGCTTGACCGACGCCTCGGTGTGATCGACGCGCTCCTTGAAGGGTTTCCAGAACTGCTCCAAGAGCGGGATCCACTCGCCCTCGCCGCGCGAGACCGCATCCAGGTCGTCTTCCAGACGCGCCGTGAAGTCGTAGTCCACGTAAGAGGTGAAATACTCGGTCAGGAAGCGGTTCACGACACGCCCGACATCCGTCGGCAGGAAGCGTTTGGCATCCAGGACCACGTATTCACGATCCTGAAGTGTGGAGATGATGGAGGCATAGGTCGAGGGGCGGCCGATGCCGTATTCCTCCAGCGCCTTCACCAAGGACGCCTCGGAGTAACGCGGCGGCGGCTCGGTAAAATGCTGCTCGGGGCGAATAGCCAGCAGATCGACGAGATCGCCGGCCTTCATGTCGGGGAGCATCCGCTCCTCGTCGTCGTCGGCGCTCTTGGCGTCGTCGCGGCCTTCCAGATAGACGCTCATGAAGCCGGGCTCGGCAACCGTCGAGCCGGTCGCCCGGAACAGATTTCCGGCGCCCGCACTCAGACTGATTGCAACCTGGTTGATGAGCGCATGAGCCATCTGGCAGGCCAGGGTGCGCTTCCAGATCAGCTCGTAGAGCTTGAACTGATCGGCGCTGAGATGGGCGCGGATCTCTTTGGGGACCTGATAGACCGAGGTGGGACGAATCGCCTCGTGGGCCTCTTGGGCGTTCTTGGCTTTGGTCTTGTAGAAGCGCGCCTGGTCCGGGAGGTGGTCGGCGCCGTAGCGCTCGGCGACAAAGGCGCGGATCTCGTCGAGTGCCTCTTGGGCAAGATTGACCGAGTCGGTGCGCATATAGCTGATGAGTCCGATCGGACCGCCGCCGACATCCACGCCCTCGTAGAGCTGCTGGGCGACACGCATGGTGCGCTGAGCCGTAAAACCGAGCTTGCGCGCGGCCTCCTGCTGGAGTGTGGAGGTGATGAAGGGCGGTGCGGGGTTGCGCTTGCGCTGCTTGCGCTCGACCTCCTCCACCTTGAGCTTGCCGGCGGCCGCCTGCTCGAGGGTCTCGTGGATGGTCGCGGCGCGCTCCCCGTCGACGACGCTGAACTGCTCGACCTTCTCGCCTTCGAATTCGACCAGCTTCGCGGTGAAGCGACGCGCATCCTTGGCGGCATCGGCCTCGATCGACCAGTACTCCTGGCGGACGAAGGCCTCGATCTCGTCCTCGCGCTCGCAGATCAGACGCAGCGCCGGGCTCTGCACCCGCCCGGCGGAGAGACCCCGCCGAATCTTCTTCCACAGCAGCGGCGAGAGATTGAAGCCGACCAGATAATCCAGGGCACGACGCGCCTGCTGGGCGTTCACCAGGTCGTACGAGAGCTCGCGCGGGTTGGCGACGGCCTCCTGCACCGCCCGCTTGGTGATCTCGTTGAAGACCACCCGAAACACCGGGCGCTTGCCGATCTGACGGCGGCTCTTCAGCAGCTCGTAGAGATGCCAGGAGATGGCCTCGCCTTCGCGGTCCGGGTCGGTCGCGAGATAGAGTGCATCGGCCTCCTTGAGCTTCTTGGCGATCGCCTGAACGTGCTTCTCGTTGCGATCGATGATCTGGTACTTCATCGCGAAGCCGTTCTCGGTATCGACCGCGCCCTCCTTGGGCACCAGGTCACGGACATGACCATAGGAGGCGATCACCTCGAAATCGGGTCCGAGGTACTTCTTGATGGTCTTGGCCTTGGCCGGAGATTCGACGATGACGAGATTCATGATGTCTGCGAGCGAGCTGATCAGGGCCTCTAGGGTAAACCCGGTTCGCATCGGCGCGTCAAGGGGAGGCGAAGAGATGGGCGGTGCCGAAAAGGGTCCGTCGGAGGACCTTGCCCCCAAGCTCGGCCCCTTCGACGGAGGCTCCGCAGGGTGAACAAGGCCCCGCCGGAGCGATCTCACGGGAACAATTATTTCTTCAAGAACTTAAACCGCGTCGACTGCAACGCCGATGTGCAAGTGCGGCGTTGCGCCGACGCGACGACAATGCGGGTCATGCCGGACGCGGTTTAATGGCGGTTTAATGGAGGTAGACCGGCTCGTCGTTGTAGACCAAGTCTTCCATCTGCGAAAACGCATCCTCTCGCCCCGGCCGATTCATCAAAACCAGCAAGACGACCCACTTGACCTCGTCGAGTGTCACCAACGCATGGTCGATGGCGAGCAATCGGTCGATCACGAGCTCGCGGCTGACGGGGTCGAGGATCCCGTTTTGCTCCAAGAACAGCAGCAAACCGCGGGCCTCGACGTCCAGCTTGCTCGACTCGGAGTCGTTGTAGACGCGAATGGAGCCGAGCGTGTGAGCGTGATACTGCGGCACATCGACACCCGCAGCCAGCTCGTCGAGCCAAAGCAGCGCCTTCTCGATCTCCGTCGGCGTAAAGCCCGCCTGCGTGAGCTCGTCCTCCAACGCGCCTTGGTCGGCCGGGGGTCGACCCTCGCCGTCCATGTAGTTTTCGTAGAGATAGATCAGGACATCGACCATGTTTTCGTACATCAGCCAACCTCGTGGGCGGCGTCAGCCCCGAGGCTGACGGAAGCGGGCGTGCACGGACGCACGCAGGAAGCCTCCGCTAAGGACCTAGACGGCAAAAGCGGCCTCCGGGAGCCGATGATACATGACCCTCAAGCTCCAGGACCAACAACATGGACGAGACCTCGCGCGCCGAGCGTCCGCTGCGCAGGATCAGCTCGTCGGGCGCAACCGGCTCGAAACCCATGACATCGAGCAGCGCACGATAGTCCGCATCGAGGGCATTCGCACCGCCTCGGTCGGTTGCGCTCGACACCGCTCCGGCTGCCGGAGACACGTCGGGCCCGCCGGCCGCCAGTAAATTATGCAGCATCGGGGCCAGCTCGGCGATGATCTCGGTCGGGTCCTCGACCAGCTTGGCACCGTCGCGGATCAGCGCGTGACAGCCTCGCGAGAGCGGATTACGGATGGATCCGGGCACGGCGAAGACCTCGCGCCCCTGCTCCAGGGCAAGACGGGCGGTGATCAAGGAGCCGCTCTTGAGGGCCGCTTCGGTCACCAGCACACCGACACCGAGTCCGCTGATGATGCGGTTGCGCCGCGGAAAGTTGCGCGCCGACGGACCCTGACCGGGCGGAAACTCGCTGACCAAGGCGCCGCCGTCGGCGATACGCCGGGCCAGCTCGCGATGGACGGCGGGGTAGACCAGATCCGGACCGGTCCCGAGAACGGCGATCGTCCGCCCGGTCTCAAGGGCACCCGCGTGCGCGGCGCCGTCGACGCCGGTCGCCAGCCCGCTGGTGATCAGCAAACCGTCCGAGGCGAGCCGACGCGCAAAGTCGCGCGTAATCTCGAGACCCGACGGGGTCGGATTGCGGCTGCCGACGACGGCGATCTGGGGTTCGGAAAGAAGCGCCGGGTCGCCGCGCACGTAGAGCAGAGGCGGCGCATCGGGGATCTCGGCAAGCAGCGCCGGATAGCGGGTATCCGCGCGGGTCAGGATATGCGCATCCGGTTGAGCGCCCCACGCGAAGATCCGCTCGATCGCCGCGGCGTCCGGTTGTTTGAGCGATGCGATCGCCGCGGGCGCGAGACCGGCCTCGGACAGATCGTCCCGCGAGGCGCCGACGACCGCCCCGGGCGTCCCGTAGCGATCGAGCAGCCGCGCCACGGTGCGCGGCCCGATCCCGGGGGCGGAGATCAGGACGATCCAGTCCGCGATCGCATTCGAGTGAAGGCTCAAGAGAGGTTTGGGCCCGTCAGGACGCAGGAGGCGCGATCCGGTCGCCGACCGTCATCGCGCGGTCCGCGTTCAGCACCAGCGCGAAACTCACCCGATCGAAGCTGCGAAACACCATGAGCAGACCGGCGCGCTGCAGCGGCCGGATGTAGGTCCCACGGTCGCGGCGGATATCGGCATGCAGGGGGATCGGCGCGCTCGAACCCGTCGGACTCTCGCTCCAGCCCTTCACCGCGTAGTCGTTTCCGAGCCAAAACTCGCCCGTCAACGGACTTTCCCGTCGCCAATTCCAGTTGACGCCGCCGTCGCGGACCTTGTCGCGCACCTCCTCCCCGCCGCGAAAGACCTCCAAAACCTGGCCCGGTCCGAGTCGATCGCGCGTCCCTCGATTGATGATCACGATGTCGTACTGACCGATCTGGGAGACCCCGTTCATCACCGAGAGGATCTGACCGCGTGTTCCTGCCGGCGCGGGATGCGGAAGAAAATTCTCGAGAGGGGCCTCCAGCGAGGCAGGGATGACGCGATCGCCGATGGCGACCTCGCGCTCGGAGCGCGTGACCCGCAGAATCGCCGGATCCCCCACGCGCTCGAGCACGGCATTGGCGACGAAGGTGGCCTCGTAGCCGAGGATGCGGTTGCTCTCGGGATCGCGCAGCGCGTCGCCCGGTCGAAGGATCTCGAACTCGATCACCCCGGTCGTATCGATGCGGCGGACAAGGACATCGTCGGAGGGTCCCGCGACGGTGCGATCGTCGGCGAAGCCCACCACGTACGGCGCACGCTTGATCTCGTCCGAGTCGGCCACCCAGGGTTGCGTCAGGAAAGGCGCGATCGAGGAGACCGGGATCATCGGCACCGGGGCCTCGAGCGCGCTGACCCGCACCCGCGGGCTTAACCGCACCACCCGCATCTCCCCGGTCGGCCCGTCGGTGTCGCGCACGACGCGGGGCTGGCCGTCGACCCGAACGAGACGCAGCCGATCTCCGGGATAGATGCGATCCGGGTTTCCCGGATCGTCGTTGGCCTGCCAGATCTCGGGCCAGAGCCAAGGGTCGCGCAGATAGCGCCCGGCGATCGACCAAAGGGTATCGCCGGGGCGAACTTCGTAGATCTCGGGTGCGTCTTCGGCAAGCTCGAGCGCATCGACCGCCGACGTCGGGAGCACACCGATCAAACCGACGAGGGCAAGCAGGATGAAGCCCCGAGAGGCGGAACAAAGAGACAAAACACGCATCGGAGACCTCCCGGACGCTCGAAACGGGATTCACCCGGCCCCATTCCGGGGTGTAGTATTATTAAGGATACTATCGCATGCGACCCGATTCCTTCCACTCGACCCCGAATTTGACTCTCGCCGGACTCGATCCTTCAGACGACATCACGATGGCAAAGCTCGATATCCTGACCTTCCCGGATCCCAGACTCCGCCGCAAGGCGATTCCGGTCGCCCGCGTCGACGCGGACATCCAGCGCCTTGTCGACGACATGCTCGAGACCATGTACGCGGCCCCCGGGATCGGCCTGGCGGCGATCCAGGTCAACGTGCCGCGGCGGGTCATCGTGATCGACATCTCCGAGCATCACGACACGCCCCTGTGCTTTATCAACCCCGTGATCCTGACCCGCGAGGGCGAGGAGCAGATGGACGAGGGATGCCTCTCGGTCCCCGGCTTCTACGAGACGGTCAAGCGCGCGGAGCGGGTGCGCGTCGAGGCGCTCGATCGCGAAGGCGAGCCCTTCACGCTCGACGCCGACGGTCTGCTTGCGGTCTGCATCCAGCACGAGATCGATCATCTCGACGGCAAGCTCTTCGTCGACCACATCTCCATGCTCAAGCGCCAACGCATTCGCCGCAAGCTCGAAAAGGAGCAGCGCCAAGCCACGACCGCGCCCGAGCTGCGTCGAGGTGTGCTCTGATGGCGGTCTGCGAGATGCGGATCGCCGCGCCGCTCGACGGTCGGGTGCAATGAAACCGCTGAGGATCATCTTCGCCGGAACGCCCGATTTCGCCGTCCCGAGTCTCGCTGCACTCCTCGAGGCCGTCGTTGCGCGTCCGGGATTGCCGCCCCTGGAGGTCGTCGCGGTCTACACGCAGCCGGACCGGCCGGCCGGGCGCGGTCGGCAGCTCCAAGCAAGTCCGGTCAAGACGCTCGCTTTGACACACGGCCTGCAGGTCGTCCAGCCCGAGAGCCTCAAGAAGGATCCCGATGCAGTCGCTCGGCTTGCCGCCTTCGACGCGGATCTGATGGTCGTCGTCGCCTACGGTCTCCTTCTGCCGGTCTCCGTGCTGGAAGCACCCCGTCTGGGCTGCGTCAATGTCCATGCCTCGCTCCTGCCGCGCTGGCGTGGCGCGGCGCCGATCCAACGTGCGCTGCTCGCCGGCGACCCCGAGACCGGGGTCTGCATCATGCGCATGGAGGCCGGGCTGGATACGGGGCCTGTCTATCATCGCGTGGCGACACCGATCGGCCCGCGCGACACGGGTGCCGATCTGCACGACCGACTCGCCGCGCTCGGCGCGCGTGCACTGCTCGATGCCTTGCCCGGCATCGCCGACGGATCGCTGACCCCGGAGCCTCAAGCAGAGGATCAGGTCACCTACGCACACAAATTGACAAAGGACGAGGCAATCATCGACTGGCACCAGCCCGCCGAGACCATCGGACGCATGATCCGGGCGTACAATCCCTGGCCCGTCGCTCAGACAAGCCTCGACACCGAGACTCTCCGGGTCTGGGAAGCCGATGTCGATCCCGAACGTGCAACGGACGCCCCGGCGGGGACCGTCATCGCAGCGGGCAAATCGGGCATCGAGGTCGCCGCGGGCCGAGGCGTCTTGCGCATCGTCAGACTCCAGCCGCCCGGCAAGCGGGCGATGGCGGTCGCGGATTTCCTCAACGCCCGCTCGATGGACGGCGTTCGGCTTGGCTGATCCTCGGCCGCAGGCCCCTCGCCCGACACGGCATCCCGTCGGCGCCGAATCCCGTGCGGCCGCCGCACTGGCACTCTTCGGCGTGCGCGGGCGAGGCCAGTCGCTGACGCGCGTGCTCGAAAGCACCCGCCTGGCCTCCCAAGCACCCGCGGAGCGCGCCCTCACGCAGGAGATGGTCTACGGGGCGCTGCGTACCCTGCCGCGTCTCGAAGCCGTGGTCTCACGTCTCCTCAATCACCCGGTCAAGCCCGCCGACAAAGACCTCGAATCCCTGATCCTGATCGGCCTGTATCAGCTCATCGCGATGGACACGCCCGACCACGCGGCGGTCGCCGCCACGGTCGAGGCCAGTCGACTCATCGGCAAGCCCGACAAGGCGGCGCTGGTGAATGCCTTGCTGCGCCGCTTCCAGCGCGAGCGCGAGACGCTCCTTGCCGAGGTCGATCGGGAGCCGGCGGTGCGCTGGCTCTTCCCCGAATGGCTGCTCGATCGCCTGCGCGAGAACTGGCCGGAGGATTGGGAGCAGATCGTGCGGACCAGCAACGCCCGCGCGCCCATGAGCCTGCGGGTGAACCGAACACGCACCGACCGGCGCGCCTACCTCGGCACGCTCGCGGCAGCCGGTATCACGGCCCGGCCCATCCCCGGGTGCGACATGGGCCTGACGCTCGACCAGCCGCGCCCGACGCATGAGCTGCCCGGCTTCGACGCCGGACTGGTCTCGGTGCAGGACGGCGGTGCCCAACTGGCGGCCGAGCTGCTGGATGCGCGCCCCGGACAGCGCGTCCTCGACGCCTGCGCCGCGCCGGGCGGCAAGACCGCGGGCATCCTGGAGCGTGCCGAGAACGGGCTGGATCTGCTGGCCATCGACAACGCGCCGACACGACTCAAATCGATCCGCGACACACTTGCGCGACTGGGCCTGAGCGCCGAGGTCGCACTCGGCGACGCGGCCGAGCCGAGAGGCAGCTGGACCGCCAAGCCCTTCGACCGCATCCTGCTCGACGTGCCCTGCTCCGCCACCGGGGTGATTCGCCGCCATCCCGACATCAAATGGCTGCGACGCAACGCGGACATCCCGGCGCTGTGCGCCCTGCAGGATCGGATCCTCGATGCGGCCTGGCCGCTGCTCGCCCCGGGCGGGCGGCTGCTGTATGCGACCTGCTCCTTGCTCGCGGACGAGAACCAGCTCCGCATCGCCGCCTTTCTGGCACGCCATCCGGATGCCCGCGAGTGTCCGATCGAGACGAGCCGGGGCCGTGCCCTGTCGCACGGTCGACAATGGCTGCCCACCGACGGTGCAAACGACGGCTTTTACTACGCCTTGATCGAAAAGCCGACGCCATGATCCGGCGGTCCGCACACAGGCTGCGCAGGCTCGCCCCGGCGGTGCTCGTCCTGATGCCGATGCTGTTGCTCGGCATGCTCGCGCCGGCCGCGGCCAAGGACGGGCTGCGTGTGGAGCGCGTCGAGACACGGCTGGTCGAGGGCACGTTCGTCATGGACGCCTTGCTGGACTACCGCTTCAGCACGGAGGCGCTGGAGGCCCTCGAGAACGGCGTGCCGCTGACCATCCTGGTGCAGATACAGGTCCGCCGGGTCGGGGCCTGGCTCTGGGAAGACAGCAAGTCGGATCTGCAGCTGCGCTACGCCATTCGCTACAAACCACTCTCGGAGCGCTACGAGGTCTACCGACTTCCGGGCAACGAGGGCCGCAGCTTCGTCAGCCGGGATGCCGCAATTCGGGCACTGGGCGAGATCACCGGGCTGTCGCTGATCAGTGCCGCGAATCTCGACCCCGACACCGAGTACGAGGTCCAGATCCGCGCCTCGCTCGACATCGAAGAGCTGCCGCTGCCGCTGCGCCCGATGGCCTACCTGAAACCGTCCTGGAAGCTCTCCAGCGGGTGGAGCAAGTGGCCGCTAACGCCCTAGCACGTCTGCGCGGACTCGGCGCCCTGCCGGTCGCGGCATTGATCCTGGCGCTCTTCGTCGTCCTGGTGCTGATGCGCGATGCGGTCGAGAACTCCGAGACCCTGAGCCGCGCCTTCGTGCCCCTGCTGTCGGTCGTGCTGGCCGGACTGGGCGCACTCGCCATCCTGGTCATCGTCAACGTCGTCAAGCTGGTGCGCCGCTACCGCCAACAGGCCGCCGGCTCGCGACTGACCGGGCGCATCTTGGTGCTCTTCGTGCTCGTCTCGCTCCTGCCGGTCGGCGTAGTCTACTACTTCTCGCTCGGGTTCCTTTTGCGCGGGATCGACAGCTGGTTCGACGTCGACATCGGCCAAGCCATGCAGGACGCGCTGGTGCTGAACCAGGCGTCGCTCGATCTGAATCAACGGGTGTTGGCCCGTTATACCGAGCAGCTTATCGCCGGGATCGAGGATCGCTCCTCCACGGCGATCGCGCTGAGTCTCAACAATTTGAGGCGTCAAGCCGGCGCCATCGAGCTGACCGTCTACGCCACCGGCGGGCAGGTGCTCGGCAACGCCAACGAGGACCCCACCCAGCTGGTCCCGAATCAGGCCGAGCGCGAGATCCAGCAGAGCGTGCGCGCCGGCAGCAATTACGTGGGCTTGGAGAGCGACCTCGGCGGCGAGCTGGTGGTGCGGGTCCTGGTCCAGGATCCGCGCGGACGCGACATGCAGATGCAGGCGATCTTTCCAACCTCCGCGCGCATCACCGAGCTGTCGGAGCGCCTGGAAGACGCCTACAATCGCTACACGGAGCTGGCCTATCTGCGCCAGTCGTTGAAGCTGAGCTTCTCGCTGACCCTCTCCTTGGTGCTTCTGTTCGGTGTCATGGCCGCGGTCATCGCCGCCTTTCACATTGCACGGCGTCTCGTCGCCCCGGTCGCCGACATCGCCCGCGGCACCCGCGCGATCGCCGAG
Organism: Thiocapsa sp. KS1; assembly: GCF_001499735.1. Taxonomy (GTDB): domain Bacteria; phylum Pseudomonadota; class Gammaproteobacteria; order Chromatiales; family Chromatiaceae; genus Thiocapsa. The sequence continues at coordinate 2,001,910 of NZ_LN848257.1, forward strand.
GGCGACTACGAGCAGCAGCTCCCCTTGCCCAAGCACGACGACGAGCTGGCCTTCCTGGTCGCCTCCTTCAACGCGATGACGCGCCGGATCGCCAGGGCGCGCGATGCCGCGAGCCGCAGCCAGCAGGCGGTCGAGACCCAACGCAACTATCTGGAGACGGTCTTGGGCCGTCTGTCTTCGGGGGTCATCGCCTTCGATGCGGATCAGCGGCTGAGGACCGCCAATCCGGCGGCCCGTCAGATTCTGTCCCTCGCCTTCGCGGACGGCGAGCAACCGGAGCTCGCACGCGTCGAGCGCGATCTGCCCTGGCTGACACCCTGGACCGAGACCGTGCGCCGCCATATCAGCGCCGAGCAGGACTGGCGTGCAGAGGTCGAGCTCGACCGCGGCGAGACCCGCCAGACCCTGATGTGTCGGGGCAGCCCGCTGCCGCTGTCCGACAACGAGCAACGGGGACACGTCGTGGTGTTCGACGACATCACCTCGCTGATCACCGCGCAGCGCAATGCGGCTTGGGGCGAGGTGGCGCGACGCCTGGCGCACGAGATCAAGAACCCGCTGACGCCGATCCAGCTCTCGGCGGAGCGTTTGCGCCACAAGCTGCTCGCCAAGGCGGACGAGGCCGACGCGAAGATCATCGATCGCTCGACCCGGACCATCGTCCAGCAGGTCGAGGCGATGAAGGCGATGGTGAACGACTTCTCCGACTATGCCCGGGCGCCGCACATCCGCGCCGAGCCCCTGGAGCTCGACCGGCTCGCCCAAGAGGTCCTGGACCTCTATCGCAGCGCCGGAACGAGTGCGCTGCAGGTCGATCTCGGCGCACCGGGGGTCCAGGTGCGCGGCGACCCGTTGCGCTTGCGCCAGGTCGTTCATAATCTCGTCAAGAACGCGCAGGAGGCGCTCGGCGGACGTGCGGATGCGCGGATCGCCGTCACCACGCGGGTCATCGACCGGGACGAGGACACGGGATACGTCGAGCTTCAAGTCTCGGATAACGGTCCGGGGTTCGAGGAGCATCTCTTCGAGCGTCTCTTCGAGCCCTACGTCACCACGAAAGCAAAAGGGACCGGTCTCGGCTTGGCCATCGTCAAGAAGATCGTCGAAGAGCACCGCGGTATCATCAAGGTCGAGAACACGGGTCAAGGCGCGCTGATTCGGATCCGTCTGCCGATCCGGCAGGGGACCATGCACGCGACCCAAGGCCGAGTACAGGACGAAAAGCTATGAGTGCAACGCACGTCTTGGTGGTCGACGACGAGCCCGACATCCGAGGTCTGGTGCAGGAGATCCTGGAGGACGAGGGCTATGCGGTGGCCAGCGCGGAGAACGGCGAATCCGCACGCCACGCGCTGCGCGAGCGGCGTCCGGATCTGATCCTGCTCGACATCTGGATGCCGGATCTCGACGGCATTACGCTCCTGCGCGAGTGGTCGGAGGAGGAAGACGGTCTGCCCTGCCCGGTCATCATGATGTCGGGCCACGGCACCGTGGAGACGGCGGTGGAGGCGACGCGACTCGGTGCTTACGACTTTCTCGAAAAGCCGCTCTCCATGGCCAAGCTGCTGCTCACCGTGGAGCGGGCACTCGAGGCCGACAAGCTCCAAAAGGAGAACATCGGCCTCAAGCGCCGCGCACCCCAGGTGCACGAGCCGGTCGGGCGCAGCGCGACCCTGCAGCGGCTGCGCGAGCAGGTCAAGCGCATCGCCCAGCACGATACCTGGGTCCTGATCACCGGCGACGCCGGCAGCGGTCGGGAGACCTTCGCGCGCTACCTGCATTCGCAGAGCGCACGCCGAGAGCGCCCCTTCGTCGATCTGAGCGTCTCGACACTCGCCGGGGGCAATGCCGCGCGCGAGCTCTTCGGGACCGAAGACGGCGAGCACACCCATTACGGCAATCTGGAAAAGGCCGCGGGCGGGACGCTGCTGCTCGACGAGGTCGCCGACATGGAGCTGGATGCCCAGGCCAAGCTGCTCGGCGCACTCGACACCGGATCCTTCATCCGTGTCGGCGGCACCGAGCCGGTGCGCATCGACGTGCGCATCATCGCAGTGACCCAGCGCAATCTCGAAGACGAGGTCCGTGCCGGGCGTTTCCGCGAGGATCTCTTCTACCACCTGAATGTCGTTCCGCTGAACATCCCTCCCCTGCGCGATCACGCCGAGGACGTGCCCGATCTGCTGAACTTCTACCTCGACTATTTCGCGACCCACGAGAAGCTGCCGTACCGCCGCTTCAGCGTGGGTGCCCAGAACTATCTGCGCAATTACACCTGGCCCGGCAACGTGCGCGAGCTCAAGAACCTGGTGCAGCGAGTGCTGATCCTCGGCGCCGGCGACGAGATCAGTCAAAAAGAGGTCGAGTCCGCACTCGGCGCACCGCCACCCTCGCAGGGTCAGGTGCTCGAAGGGCTGGTCTCCTTCGACCAGCCGCTGCGCCAGGCCCGCGAGCAGTTCGAGAAGGCCTATCTCGATTACCAGCTCGAAAAGCATACGGGCAACGTCAGCAAGATGGCCAAGGAGGCCGGGATGGAGCGCACGCATCTCTACCGCAAGCTCCGGTCGCTGGGGATCGAGATCAAGGAACGGCGTTGAAGTGCGTCCGGCGGGACATGTCCAGGTCGGCACCTGCAATACAGGTCCGACGTGTCCACAGACCTTGTCACTGACGCACTTCAAGTATTTAATTTTTATTGTTTTAAACCGCGTCGCGCCGATCGTTCCGAGGAGCGACGAGGCCGAAAGACGCCACGCCACAACAACAAAGACCCCGGACGCGGTTTAATGAAGATCATCATCCTCGGTGCCGGCCAGGTCGGCACCTCGGTGGCCGCGAACCTGGTCAGCGAGGCCAACGACATCACCGTTGTCGACAACAATCCGGAGCTGCTCAGGGAGCTGCAGGACCGCTTCGATCTGCGCACCGTCCTCGGCCACGGTGCGCACCCGGACGTGTTGCGGCGTGCCGGCGCGGAAGACGCCGACATGATCATCGCGGTCACCAACAGCGACGAGACCAACATGGTCGCCTGTCAGGTCGCCTACACTCTCTTCCATACGCCCACCAAGATCGCCCGCGTGAGGGCACAGAGCTTCCTCGAGCAACCCAAGCTGTTCGGTACCGACGCCCTGCCGATCGATTTTCCGATCAGCCCCGAGGCACTGGTTACCGAATACATCCTGCGTCTGGTCGAGAATCCGGGCACCTTGCAGGTACTCGATTTCGCCGGCGGACGCATCCGGCTCGTCGCGGTCAAGGCCTACTACGGCGGACCTTTGGTGGGGCACGAGCTGCGGACCCTGCACGAGCACATGCCCAAGGTCGAGGCACGCGTCGCGGCCATCTACCGTCAGGATCGCGCGATCGAGCCCCAAGGCGATACCGTCATCGAGGCCGACGACGAGATCTTCTTTGTCGCGGCACCCATGCACATCCGCTCGGTCATGAGCGAGCTCAGACGTCTGGATCGCCCCTACAAGCGCCTGATCATCGCCGGCGGCGGCAATATCGGCACCCGGCTCGCCGAGGCACTGGAGCAGAACTACCGGGTCAAGATCATCGAGCGCGACCTGAAACGCTGCAAGCGCATCGCGGAGACCCTGGAGAAGACAATCGTTCTGCACGGAGACGCGGCGGATCGCGAGCTGCTCCTGGAGGAGAATGTCGAGAACACCGATGTCTTCTGCGCCGTCACCGACGACGACGAGGCGAACATCCTCTCGGCGATGCTCGCCAAGCGCTTGGGCGCCCGCAAGGTGATGGCCCTGATCAACCGCCCCTCCTATGTCGATCTGGTGCAGTCCGGGGCGATCGATATCGCCATCTCGCCGCAGCAGGCGACGATCGGGAGCCTGTTGAGGCATATCCGGCGCGGCGACGTGGTCGTCGTACATTCGCTGCGGCGCGGCGCGGCAGAGGCGATCGAGGCCATCGCGCACGGCGACGAAACCTCGAGCAAGGTCATCGGGCGCAGCATCGAGAACATCAGGCTGCCCAAGGGCGCCAGTATCGGCGCCATCGTCCGCGGCGACCGCGTCCTGATGGCGCACCACGACACGGTCATCGAGCCGGAAGACCATGTCATCCTTTTTCTTCAGGACAAGGCGCGGATTTCGGAGGTCGAGCGTCTCTTCCAGGTCGGGGTCACCTTCCTCTAAAGCGTGTCGTCCCGTCGCAGGTGTCGCATCCCGAAGGTGCGTTCGCGCCGATTCGCCTGATCTGCGAGTCCTCGCCTCGGGTTGCCGATTCGCATTGGCCGACCGGATCCGGGTCCGGACAATACCCGGTCATGAACATCCTCCTGCGCATCCTCGCCCTCGTCGCGATCGCGATCCTCGTCGCCTTCGCCGCCTTTCATCACTCGGACTCGACCCCGGAACCGGGCGCGGAGCTTCTCGACATCGCCGAGCAAGGCGATCTCTCCGCCTTGGACGCACTCTTGAAGCCCTCGAGCGAGGTCGACGTTCGCGACAGCTGCGATTGGACGCCGCTCATGAAGGCCGCCCTCTACGGGCATTCCGAGATCGCGGGGCGTCTTCTCGACGCCGGCGCGCAGATCGATGCACGAGACAAGGGCGGCTACACGGCCATGATGCTCGCCGCGTCCAACAACCACGCCGGTATCGTCGAGATGCTGCTGACCCGCGGCGCCATGGTCGACCACCAAGAGCAGACCCAAGGCTGGACCGCCTTGATCTGGGCCGCCGGCAAAGGCCACGCCGAGACCGTCGAGACCCTGCTGCGCCACGGCGCCGATCGAACCCTGAAGGATTTCGCGGGGCGCTCGGCCGCGGACCACGCCCGCGAGGGCGGTCATGGGGCGATATCCGAGCAGCTCGCCGGGTCGAGCCACTCAGGCGGTCCCTCGCAAGGCCGGGGCTGAATGCGCGTCGGCTCGGTTTCCTATAGCTGCGGAGATGCCGGTGCCGGCGCGGTTTGAATCCGCGAGGCTTGTTCGGGAACGCGACGGACCATAGTTCCATGTGACACGCCCGAAAGGGCGAGCCGAGCCGGAGCCCCGATGAACAGAAAAGCCCGTATCGAAGAAGCCTTGAAAGACGCCTTCGACCCCATGCATCTCGAGGTGGTGGACGAAAGCCACATGCATTCGGTGCCCGCCGGGGCCGAATCCCACTTCAAGGTCCTGTTGGTCAGCGAATCGTTCGCCGACAAGACCTTGGTCGCTCGCCATCGACTCCTCAATCGCACCCTGAGTCCGGAGCTGGAAGGCGGGCTCCACGCACTCGCTCTGCATACCTGGACGCCGGAGGAGTGGTTCGCCAAAGGCGGAAAGGTCCCGGAATCACCGCCTTGCCAAGGCGGGTCGAAAGCCGGCTGACCGACCGAGCCGCGTCCCGAGCACGAAACGCGGGTCGGTCGGACAACGCCTGATGTTGCGGGGCCCGCTCTCTCCGGGCAGGGTGGATCGACAGACTCCACACCGCCCTTCGAGAGGTGAACGCCGATCGCGCTAATCGCTGGCGGCGGCTTTGCTCAGATTGATCGGATCCGCGAAATACTCGCGGGTCATCCGAAAGACGACCGGGCTGAGCAGGATCAGGGCAATCAAATTCGGAATCGCCATCAATGCATTGAGTGTATCGGCGACCAACCAGATGAAGTCGAGCTGAAGTAGGGCCCCGACCGGGACGACGGCGACCCAGACCAATCGAAAGGGGACGATCGCACGGACACCGAACAGATACTCCATGCAGCGTTCACCGTAGACGCTCCAGCCCAAGATGGTCGTGAAGGCAAAGAGGGCCAACCCGAGGGCCACGATGTAGCCGCCGATGGACGGTAATCCGGCCGTGAAGGCCGCATAAGACAGGCTGGCGCCCGTCTCGCCGCTCGTCCATGTGCCCGTCACCATGATCACCAGACCCGTGATGGTGCAGACGATGATGGTGTCGATGAAGGTGCCGAGCATAGCGACCGTGCCCTGCTGGATCGGGTCGTTGCTCTGCGCCGCGGCATGGGCGATCGGAGCACTGCCGAGACCCGCCTCGTTGGAGAAGATGCCGCGCGCGACGCCCATCTGGATACCCAGCATGAGCGTCGCCCCGGCGAATCCACCCACGGCGGCCGTCGGTGAAAACGCGTGCGTCACGATCATGTAGAGGGCATCCGGAATCTTCTCGAGATTGAAGGCCAGGACCACCAAACCGCCGAGGACATAGGCGATCGCCATAAAGGGCACCAGTTTGCCGGCCACCTGGGCAATCCAGCGGATACCGCCGATCAGGACCAACCCGGTCAGCACGGCCATCGCAATGCCGGACCACAGCTCGGGAATCGCGAATCTGCTGCTGAGCGCGTGGGCGACCGAGTTGGCCTGGACCATGTTGCCGATCCCGAATCCAGCGAGTGCACCGAAGATCGCGAAGGCGGTCCCGAGCCAGACCCAGCGCCTGCCCAGCCCGTTCTTGATGTAATACATGGGGCCGCCGACATAGTTGCCCTTTTCGTCGACTTCGCGGTACTTCACTGCGAGCACGCCCTCGGCGTACTTGGTCGCCATGCCGACGAGGGCCGTACACCACATCCAAAAGAGGGCACCGGGTCCGCCGATCGCGATCGCCGTGGCGACGCCGGCGATGTTGCCGGTGCCGATCGTCGCCGCAAGCGCCGTCATCAAGGCATTGAAGGGCGTGATGTTGCCCTTGCCTTGTGCGTGACGTCCGGCCCACATCATTCGGAATCCGTACCCGAGCTTGAGTAGCGGCATCAACCGAAGACCGAGCATGAGGAAGAGACCGGTTCCCAGGATCAGAACCAGCATGGGAGGGCCCCAGACGAGCCCGTTGATCGTGCCGACCCAACTCTCGATTGTCTCCACGTGAAACGTCCTCATTCAGTTGAAACCAGAAACCAGATGCAACTATACACGTCAACCGAATGGAAACCTTCAAGAATTTCCGGACACACCAAGATGCGCGGAACCCCTGCGGGATCCGCACCCGCCGCCGCGGATTCGACATGATCGACCGGGCACAGCAAACCCTTCGGCCCGGTCATCCCGGTGCCCGATCACGTGCGCGCACTGCCGAGCGCGACCGAGAGACCGGCGGCTTTGCCCTACCCGCCCGATCGCCGTATGCTATTGCGCTGACCCTGGGTCCGACCGAGATCCTCCATGCGGTGCGCCTTGCCTGCCCCATGGCCTGAGCGCAGCAGTCGTTGCCCCGTACCCCCGACAGCGCAGCCCCGGCAGGTGCAGCGCCGGACGCCTGAGCCCTCATGTTACCGCCGCCGAATCGGCGCCTCGAGCCCCAATGAAACTCCTTGTCGACTTTTTTCCGATTCTCCTTTTTTCGTCGCCTATAAGCTCGAGGGCATCTATGTCGCGACCGGCGTCGCCATCGTTGCCTCGGCGATTCTGGTGATCTGGTCGTGGCTCCGTCGGCGCCGGGTCGAGACCATGCCCCTGGTGACCCTCGGGCTGCTGGTGGTATTCGGCGGGCTGACGCTCGCCCTGCACGACCCGATCTTCGTGATGTGGAAGCCGACCATCGTCAATTGGCTGTTTGCCGCCGTCTTTCTCGGCAGCCAGTTCATCGGCAAGCGATCCCTGATCGAGCGCATGATGGGCAACGCCATCGAGATCCCCTCGGCCGTTTGGACGCGATTGAATGTCATGTGGATCGCGTTCTTCCTCTTCACCGGACTCGTCAACCTCTTCGTCGTCTATATCGGCAGCGGGTTTTTCGGCGCCCGCGAGGCATTGATCCTTGCCTCGGGCCTTCAGGATATAGACCTCTCGGCCTGTGCGGAGCGCTTCGGCGGCGAACTCCTCTCGCTCTGCAACGATGCCCATGCGCGCGAAGACATCTGGGTGAATTTCAAGCTCTTCGGTATGATGGGCATGACGCTCGTGTTCGTGATTGCACAGGCCTTCTACCTGTCCCGCCACATGAAGGATGAACCCCGGACCCTGGAGGCCGACTGACGTGCTGTACGCCATCATCACCGTCGATCACGACAAGAGCCTCGCGGCACGCTCGAGCGCGCGGCCGGCCCATCTCGCACGCCTGGAGGCGTTGCAGAACGAGGGCCGACTGGTCCTCGCAGGTCCTCACCCGGCGATCGACAGCCCGGATCCCGGCGCGGCCGGCTTTTCCGGGTCGCTCATCGTCGCTGAATTCCCGAATCTGTCCGCGGCCGAGCAATGGGCGGCCGCGGATCCGTACATCGAGGCCGGTGTCTACCGAGATGTCCAGGTCAAGCCCTTCAAGCGGGTGTTTCCGACCTGAGATCCGAATCCGGACGTCGGTCAAGACCGGCCGGCCACGCCTCGTTGCCGGCCTTCGATCCCCATTGCACTCATCGGCATCGACGATGCCACTGCATCCCACACACGGACATCATCACCATGAGAACGACTCGCTTTCCCTTCTTCCTCTGTGCCCTGTTGGCCGCAGGGACCGTCGTCGCCGAGGATGCCAAGGAGCCCGAGGCCGCCGAGGTCGTCATCGCAACCGTCAACGGAACCCCCTACGGGCTGGATCTTTTTCGGTTGTTCTATCTCGAGCGGTTGCAGCAAAACCAAGGAGAGAACTCCCCGGCGCTCCAGGAGCAAGCCTTCAACGAGTTCATGAGTATGGTGGTCGCCTCTCAGGAAGCCGCGCGGCGTAAGCTCGAGCAGGACCCGGACGTGGGCGTCGCCCTCGAGCTGCAGCGCATGAAGATCCTCTCCAACGCCGCCTTGGCGTCGATGGCCGAAGAGATCACACCGACCGAGGACGATCTGAAGAAGGCCTACGAGGAGGTCAAGGAGAACGCCAGCCGGACCGAATACAAGGCACGCCACATCCTCGTCAAGGACGAGGAAGAGGCGAAAAAGATGATCGAGGAGCTCGAAGGCGGTGCCGATTTCGGCGACCTGGCGCGCGAGCACTCGCTCGGACCGACCGGAAAGAACGGCGGGGAGCTCGAGTGGTTCGATGCCAGCCAGATGGTCGCACCCTTCTCGGAGGCCGTCGCCGCGATGGAAGTCGGCAGCTTCACGAAGACACCTGTGCAGACCCAGTTCGGATGGCATGTGATCGAGCTGCAGGACTCCCGCAAGGCCGAGCCTCCGACCTTCGAGGACGCCAAGCCGCAGCTCGTCGCCCTGCTCAAGCGTCAGAAGCTCTCCGAGAAGCTGATCGAGATGCGCGACGGCGCCATGGTCGAGCTCAACGAGGAGGTCGTGAAGCTCAAGCCGACCGGCGACGCTCCGGCCGACGCGCCCAAGGGGGACTAAACCGCCTCCGCAGTGCTATGCCTTGTGCGAGGCAAGCCCAGCCTTGCCTCGCACAACGGCGACGAGGAGCAACGCGGTTTAGGATATACCGAGCGCACCTGAGTTTTCGCCGCTTTGCACGCCCCCGCACGCAACCTTGCGCAATTGGCCTTTCCCGACATCGTTACATCCGGAACCTTCCCGCCGCCGGAACGCACGGCCGTTTGCTTGATGCAACTCGGATCACGACTCGCCGCACTCGCCGGCATTGCATTCCCGGACTTTTGCATTAGAATTTGCTTATATGATGAATGACGGAGAGATCTTATGATCTCCTGCACCACGCTCCGCTCGACCGTTGTCTTGTCCGCCGGATTGCTCCTGTCCGGAGTCCTGCTACTCCTCGTCGCGGAGTCCGCGGGCCTGCCCGTGCCGACCGCTCATCTCGCCCTCCTCGCGGTACTCGGCGGCGCCGTGGCGCTTGGCTTCGGCTTTGCGCTCGCAGTCTCGCCTTGGTCACGGCACTATTTCGACAACTGCGAGCATTGACCGAGCGTTTTCGCGGACTCAGTGCGCACTCATCAGCCGCTCGGCCGTTCCCGGCTCCAGCCCGAATTCCTCTTCGACCATCCGATTCCAGGCCTCGCGCTTGAAGGTGCTCTCGTCGGGCACCTTGCGATGCACCAGATTGTAGTGGCAGTCGATGCAGGACTTACCGTCCGTCTCCTCGCGATGGATCGCCGCGGTGTCGGCACGTTTGCCCTGAATCGCCTCCAGCGTGTGACAGCGCATGCAGGTGGCCGAGTCGCGCGCTTTAAACCATTTGCGCGCTGCGAAGGCGGCCTCGGGCAGGTGTAGGGCATTGATCACGGGATCGTCGTAATCCGGTCCGAAGAGCTGCTTGAAGAGGTCCTTCGATCCGACTGCATGGTCCCACGTCGCCGCGAAGACACCTTCGGAGACGTGACAGTCGCCGCAGGATGCGCGCACCCCGGATGCGGAATCGTAATGGACCGTTTGCCGATAGGTTTCATCGGCATAGGTCATCGAATGGCAGGTCGTACAGAAGGCGTTGCTGCTGGTGTAGTGGTCGAACTCGATTAGAAAGGCCATAAAGAGCACCCCGCCGACGCCGCCGACCACGAGCGCGATCAAGACATGGCGGGTGATGAACAAAGGTGCACGCAGCCGGCCCATCACTCGGCCTCCTGCGGTGCGAAGCCGAGGATGGAGCTCATCTGGTCGGGCTGATCCAGCCACGCATGCTGTCCGTTTGCACGCAGCACGGCCTCGACCAGCTCGTCCGCATGCTCGCCGGCCGCCGCGCGTGCCTCCGGGAGAAAGCGCGCATAGAAATTGCGGCCGACCAGATACATGCCCTCCCACCAGGCATGATTCGGACTCATCATCGAAGCGCCGTGACGACCGCGCGCTCCTTCGTCGTGCCACAGCTCCCAGTAGGTAAACTCGATCGGCTCGTCGAACGCGGTCGGGGTGAGGAGACCCCGTTCATAGAGTCCGGCCATGATCGTCCGAGCCGGCTCGCCGAATTTGGTGTTGTAGAGCTCGACGACCGCGTCGAACTGGCGCATGAAGCCCTCGGTGAAGCCCTTGCCGTGACACTCGACACAGACCAGGGACATGGCTTGACGGCGCCGCTCGGGTGTCGCGACCGCCTTGACGATCCCGATCGTGCCGTCGGCACGCGCCATCTCGGTCCCGCGGCGCGGCGCGGGCTGGTCCGAGGACAGCTCCATCTTGCGACCATCCTCGAAAATGACGAGGAGCTGACGCTTGGAAACCGGCGTGTTGAGGCTCCAGACGTTGCGCAGACCGACATCATGGGTCGAAGGCAGCTTGCCGGCGGCACCCATATGGCAGGTCACGCAGGTCGGCGCGGCCGTGTAGTCGCGTCCCGCAACCCACTCGGCGGCATCCAGATTCATCTCGTCGCGATGGGCCACATAAATCATCCCGTGCTTGGATGCCTCGAAGATCTCCTTGTCCGGCGAGTCGGGTCCGGAGTGGCAACGTACGCATGCCTCGGGCTCGCGCGCCTGAGCTTTCGAGAAACGATGCCGGCCGTGACAGGATGAGCATGACCCCTTGGATCCGTCCGGATTGATCCGCCCGATGCCCGAGTTGGGCCAGGTCGCGGGATCCAGGGTGCCGTCGCCGCGCACCTTCACCCGCGAGCCGTGGCACTGATCGCAGGAGGCCGCCTGCATGGCGGTGCCGCCGACGTTGTGCGCCAGTGCGGGCAGGCGGTCCTCGATGATGGAGTAGGCCTCGGCGTGGACCGAGCCTTGCTGCTCTTCGAATTCCTTCGTGTGACAGCGCCCGCAGTCCTTCGGCGAGACGATGGTCGCGATGACCTGCCCCTCGTGCTCGATGGCGTCCACTTCGGCACGCTCGGCCCGATGGCAATCCATGCAGTTCACACCCGCAGCCGCATGGGCGCTGTCCTGCCACTGCTGCGCGAGACCGCTCGATGCCTTGGTGTGGCAACTGACGCAGGCGCTGCCCGCTTCGTGACCCCAGTTGCTCGGATCGAGCTTGACCTTGTCGGCGACGGCCGGCACCGCGATCGACAGGGATAAAGCGCAAAGAATAACGAACCTTAATCGGGTCGAGACTGGAATTGCACACATCTGAACGACCTCTGGAGCCTGCTTGAAAGAGGGACGCAGCCGATTATAGGGCGGCCGGGCCGAGCAATCTAATTCGGCACCCATCGATATTCTTTAGCAAACCAACCCATCAGCAAGCGCATTACTATATTCAACTTCTATTAAATACTATAGTTTTGGCGCAGATCGAGAGAGGAACGGCATTTCATTGACCATACGCACTTTTACCCATGGCATCGATGAAGAACAATTCACGACGCTCGGATACGCATCCGTATCACAGCGTCCATACCACAAGAAAAAGGAAGGAGCGACACCCCATGCAACGCATACTCGCGGGACTCTCGATTACGTTTGGTCTGGCACTCGGCCTCGGAGGTATCGCCGGTCCGGCGGTGGCCGAAGACACCTCCGAGCCGATCCACCTGATCTCTGCGGAGGTGTGCCAAACCTGTCACGAGGAGATCTACCGGCAGTGGAAGGGCTCGATGCACGCCCAGAGCACCGCGCTTTCGGACCCGATCCACGGGACCTTCTACGAAATGGAAGTCGGCGACCCGAAGGCTGAGGGACAGATCCACAAGAAGTCCGGCACCTTCCCGGTGTGTCTGCAATGTCATGCACCGAACGCGGCCCGCGACAAGACCACCAAGCTCGATGCCCACGTCGCCTACAGCGAAGGGGTCAACTGCGTCGCCTGTCATACCCTTCAGAGCTACAAGGGTATCAAGGGCGAGGACGGCAAGATGCGCCTCGGGCTGAAGGCCTACGAGGTGTCGGACAAGCTCCAAGGTCCGGCGGCCTTCCCGCGCGGGGTGCAGCAGCTAGCCGCGGCCGGAGATGACCTGTTCGGCGGTGCCGTCGACGAGGCCGCGGGTTCGCAGAAGCCGAACCCGCATCTGGGCGAGCCGGTGGAGATGGACGGGATCGAGATCCCCGCACTGACCATGGAGGCCAGCCCCTTCCTGATGAAGAGCTCGGATGCCTGCATGGGCTGTCACGATCAGCGCAACAATGCTCAAGACGTCCCCTTGTGCGCGACCGGCAACGAGTTCATCGCCAGCGGCAGCAAGGTTGCCTGCCAATCCTGTCACATGCCGGTCTCCAATGGCCTGGTCGATCACGCCATGGGCGGCGGACACGACCACGGCATGCTCAAGCGGGCCGTCGTATTCGACGTACGCAGTAAGCTCGACGGCGATGTGCTCAAGACGACCGTCATGATGCAGAACTCGCAACCCCATTCGATACCGACCGGGGCGCCCTTCCGCAACATGTATCTAAAGCTCACCGCCTACAACGATCAGGGCGAGGTGGTCTGGCAGAACGCAGAGGGACATCCCTCCAAGGACGATCCCAAAGGGTATTTCTTCTACGGGCTCGCGGACGATAAGGGCATGCCCGCACCGCCGCCCACCGCGACTCAGCTCGGAGACGACACACGACTCAAGCCCCATGAGACGCGCGAAATCCAGTACGACATCCCCGCACAAGGCGTCGTCTTGATCCGCGGCGAGCTTTACTACAGCCTCTTGTGGCCATCGCTCGTGGAGAAGTTCACGCAGCTGCCGAGCGAGCTGACCGCTCCGGTGCTGATGTCTGCGGTCGAGCGGAGCATCGTCGCACCCTAAAGCGCATCAGACGAGAAAGGCGTGGTTTCAAGGCGCGGAGGTCCGCGCCGCGAGCCACGCCCTCGGTGGAGACGAGGCTGTACTCCGGAATCTAAACCGTGTCCAAAGCGAGATGCTCATTGTCGGGTGCGCTCGACATGCTGTGCATCCACGACCCTTAGCAACCGTTCAACCTAGATCCGGCAGTTGACCGTTTCGTGCTTCATGCACGGCTTTGACTGCCTTGAAGATCGCGGCCGTCCGAGGGCTCACCCGCCGGGTGATGGCCGCTAAGACCCCTGGAGCACGCCCCGCGCGGCGCCCGACTGCGTTGCAACGCGTTGGCGTAGAACCACTACGCCGCCTCGTTGCGCCTTGCCGGACACCGCGCGGGACACACTCCAGGGGCCGTTCAACTGCCGGATCTAGGTTCAACAACAAGTGATCCATCTTAGCCCCTCTCCCCTCGCGGGAGAGGGCTTGGGGAGAGGGGGAGAATGAACCGGAATGGCTAAGTTGTTTCTGAACCGTTACTTCGCGGGGACGCGGTTTAATATGCTATATTTTTTAATGGTTTAAACAGAACCGGATCCAACGCTCGTCAAGTCTGCCGAGGCCGCCCCCATCCAAAAACCTCGCATGCCGCGCAGGGCGCGATTTAATAGCGGAAGAGCGAGAAGACCGGACGGCCATTCAGGGGTTGGATCGGACGCGCGTTCGGGCCGGTGGCCTCTGCGATGCGCCGGATCTGCTCCGCGCTCACCTCGAGCGGCTCGCGAAAGACGAACCAGAGCACGGGCTCGGTACATGGCGGCGTGACGAGCGAGCCGGTGTATCTGTAATAGCTCCGATCGATCGGCAGCAGAAAAAGCGGGTTGATCCCCACCTGACGTTGCCGCACCCGTTCGCCGGGCTGTGTCGGAAGATATTCCAGGATGCGGTCGAGAATCCGATTCTCGCGCTCGCCCGCTTTGAGCGGCACGGCGACGATGACATCCCCCCCTTGCGCATCGCGATGCAGCATGTGGATCTCGGCTTCCGCGGCAACACCCTGGAAACCATGCAGACCGGGGACATGGAAGCTGAACTCCGTCAGATCGTACGCCTGACCTCGGACCACCAACGCGCTGCCGGGCGGAGAGATCAGACGAACGCCTCGGCCCGTGTTCTCGGCCTCGAGCAGTTGCGATCGATAGCGAAACAGCAGGGGCGTGTAGGTCACCCGCTGGGTCTCGGCAATGTCGATCGGCGACTGGAGCTCGCCCCGGGCGCAGGGCTCGTAAGCCCCGCCGAGATCACCCCATCGGTCCGGCCCGGCAACCCCGGAATAGGACCAGTCGGGCTCACGAGTGTTTGCCGGATCGCGCGCGACAGCATCCAAGCACACGCCGGCCGCGACCAGCAAAACCGCCGACTGCACCAAGGGTCGCCGTCGGGCAACGCTGCGGAGTTCCGGGAGGCCCCATGTCATCGGATCACTCCTTCCGCGTCTTGATGCCGGCAATCGGCACGACCCGAGTATTCGGGGGCTCGTCGACATAGTAGGGGCGCTCGCCGCCGCGACCCTGCGTGTCCGCCAACTCCTTCTCGCGGGCGGCAATCAACGCGAAACACTGACGCACGTCCTCGATCGTCGGCTCGGACAGCGGGTGGCGCATCCCCGGCGGAGGGGTAACGTCCCTGATGATCGCCGAGAGGGTCTTGCGCATCGCGATCAGGATCTGTTGCTCTTTGCTCAGCTCATGCATTGCGGGGGTCCGTTGAGTCTGGATGGTCGGATCGATCGCCGGGCGCAGGCGATCGCGGTCGGCCCCCAGTCCTCCTCGTTCGGACCGGGCGGTCGTCGGGAGTCGAGCCAGGCTCGACGATCGACAGGGCTGAGTGTGTTTTTATCGGTCTCCGGACCGAGCGCAAAGGCCCGGACCCGGTTGCAGCACCTGCCGCATGGGACCGCTCTGAACCGCGTACAGGAATGACATGGGTCGACCGGTGTGGCTCTCCATCGCATAAGAGCCATCGGTCTCCGCCGTCGACGCGGTTCAGGCAATCTCTCGTTGTTTGAGCCGTAAGGGTGTCGCGAAGCCCGGAGAATCGGGCGCTGCACCCCTCACGAAGGATCGAGCAGGGCTCGCAGCGCGGCTTCGTCGAGAATCGCGACACCGAGCGCTTGCGCCTTCTCGAGCTTCGAGCCGGCCGCCTCGCCCGCCACCAGATAGTCCGTCTTCTTCGAAACGCTGGTCGTCACCTTCGCGCCCGCGTCCTGCAACCAAGCGGCGATCTCTTCGCGCGGCCGGCTGAGTGTTCCGGTGATCACGACCGTCTTGCCCGAGAGGGGCACATCGACTTGACTCTCCGCCGGGGCGCGTGCGTCGGGCCAGTGGATCCCTGCCTCGAGCAGTCGCTTGATCGCCTCGCGATTGTGCCCTTGCGCGAAGAAGCCCGCAATCTCCGCCGCCACCACGGGGCCAACCCCTTCGACCAGCCGACTGCTGTTGAGATAGAGCTCTTCGAGCTCCGCCGCACGAAGGGCCGCGAGGTCCCCGAAGACGCCCGCGAGTGCCCGCGCACGGGCGCGTGTCAGACCGGGGAGCTTGAGTCCGGCCAGCCAGTCCGCGAGGTCGCCCGCCGCCTCGATCTGCGGATGATCGCACAGGAACCGATGCAGCGCGGTTGCGGTGTCCTGCCCGACCCCTTTGACGCCTCGCGTGCGGAGGAAATCCCCCTCGCGCGTCTGTTCCAGGTCGGCGATTCCGTCGAACCGCTCCGCCAGTGCCTGCGCGGTCGTCTCGCCGACATCCGGGATCCCCAACGCATAGATGAAGCGTGCGAAGCTGGTTGCCTTGCTGCGCTCCAATGCGTCGATCAGATTGGCCGCGGACTTCTCGCCCATGCGATCCAGGCCGGCGAGCTGCTCGACGGTCAGTCGATACAGATCGGCGGGCTCGCGAACCAACCCCAGGTCGACAAGCTGCTCGATCAACCTCTCGCCGAGACCCTCGATATCCATGGCGCGGCGCGAGGCGAAATGGCGGATCGCCTGCTTGCGCTGTGCGGGACAATAAAGTCCGCCGGTGCAGCGTGCCACCACCTCGCCCGGTGGTCGCAGCACATCGGAGCCGCACACGGGACACTGGGCCGGCATCTCGACCGGCACCGCGCCCGGCGGCCGGCGATCGACCAAGACGCTCACGACCTCCGGAATCACGTCGCCCGCCCGTCGGATGACGACGGTATCGCCGGCCCGGACATCCTTGCGCATGACCTCGTCCATGTTGTGCAGTGTCGCATTGGCGACTGTGACACCCCCGACCTGCACGGGTCTGAGCCGTGCGACCGGCGTGACGGCGCCGGTGCGCCCGACCTGAAACTCGACCGCCTCGACGACCGTCAGCTCCTCCTGCGCGGGGAATTTCCGGGCGATGGCCCAACGCGGATGATGGCTGGTCGAGCCCAGACCCACCTGATCGGCGATCCGGTCGACCTTGAAAACCACCCCGTCGATCTCGTAGGGCAGCGCATCGCGACGGCGCCCCAGGTCCTCGAAATAAGCACGACAACCGTCGGCCCCCTCGACCCGTTGCAGCTCCTTCGAAATGGGGATCCCCCAGCCGGCGAGGCGTTGCAGCATCGCGTATTGACTCGCGTCGGGATCGATCGAGATCTCGCCCCATCCGTAGCAGCAGAAGCGCAAGGGCCGCGCAGCCGTGATGCGGGGGTCGAGCTGCCGGAGACTCCCCGCCGCCGCATTGCGCGGATTGGCAAAAACGCGCTCGCCTCGCTCCGCGGCGTCCCGGTTGAGCCGCTCGAACCCGTCGCGGGTCATATAGACCTCGCCGCGCACCTCCAGCACGGCGGGCCAGGCCTCGCCGGTCAGGCGCAGCGGCACGCTCTTGATGGTGCGCACGTTCGCGGTGACATCCTCGCCGGTCGAGCCGTCGCCGCGGGTCGCCGCCTGGACGAGCAGGCCCTGCTCGTAGCGGATGCTCATGGCAAGCCCGTCGAGCTTGGGCTCGGCGGTATAGAGGACGGGATCCCTGCCCGGCAAGGCCGCGACGACACGTCGGTCGAACTCGGCGAGCTCTCCATCGCTCATGGCGTTGGCGAGCGAGATCATGGGCAGACGGTGTCGAACGGCGGAGAACGCCGAAAGCGGCGCGGCACCGACCCGCTGGGTCGGAGAATCCTGCGTCGTCAGATCCGGGTAGCGGGTTTCGAGGGCTTGAAGCTCGGCGAAGAGACGATCGTACTCGGCGTCCGGAATCACGGGATCGTCGAGGACGTAGTAGCGATGATTGTGGCGAGCGATCTCCGAACGTAGCCAGGCGGCACGCTCGTGGGCGGCACGCTCGTGAGCGGCCTCCGGGCCGATCAACGGTCCGCCGTTCTCGCCCATCGGCGCTCGTTGTCGAGCACGGCCAGGCGCAGCTCCTCTTCCTTCCTGACCGTGAGCGGGCGGCGTGTCTCGTCGAGCACCTCGCCGTCGAGCTCGGCGGCGAGCTTGCGGGCCGTCGCGATCATCTCTTCGAGGATGGTGATGTCCTCCGGACGCCCGTCGAGCTGGGCAAACAGCATGAGGCCGGGGGTCGTAAAGTCGTCCATGGTCTCGAAGGGAAAGGTCCCCGGCTTGACCATATTCGCCATGCTGAAATAGATGCGGGTATCGTCGTCGAACTCGTCGAGACAGTGAAAGATGTCCATCCGGCCGGGGCGAAGGCCGCAGGCTTCGGCCGCATCCATCAAGTCGAGACCGACGAAAGGCTCGCGACGCGAGCTCACACTCAGCTGGATCAATAAGGGTTCGAGCTCGGCGGGCATACCCGCATCGAGATCATCGTCCGGATCCGACTCCGACGTCCATTCGGACTCCGGCTTGGAATCATGCTCGGCCCGATCCGATTCAGCCGCGCGCGATCGAGCGCGGCGTGCGCGAACGGATTCCTTCGGGCCCTCCTCGTCGGAGACGCGTCCGTGACCGGACTGACCCAGCCTGGGCTCGCGCTTGCCGGACGACAGCCCGTAAGGCGCGTCGGCCTCCTCGTAGTCGTCGTCCTCGTCCGCTTCCCCGGCACGGCGGCTGCGCTCCCACAGGAAAAGGGCGAGGATGAGCAAGGCGCCCACGACAATCAGGATAAGACGGATGGTATTGGCGTCCATTCAAGCGTTGCTGTCGGTCTGACGTTCAGGACTGGGGGGAGTATATCAATGCGCGAGCGACCTGTATCCCCGATCCGGCGGGATCGACACGCAACGGCGCCGACGATCCGAAGATAGACACCCGCAACGCGGACGCTCAGGACACCGCCGCAAGCCGGACCGCCTCGTCCACATCCACCGAGACCAGACGCGAGACCCCGGGCTCATGCATGGTCACGCCGAGCAGATGATCGGCGATCTCCATGGTGACCTTGTTGTGGCTGATGAAGACGAACTGCACCCGGTCCGACATGGAGCGCACCAGCTCGCAGAAGCGCCCGACGTTGGCGTCGTCGAGCGGCGCGTCGACCTCGTCGAGCATGCAGAAGGGCGCCGGGTTGAGCTCGAAGATGGCGAAGACCAGGGCCACCGCGGTGAGCGCCTTCTCCCCGCCCGAGAGCAGGTGGATGCTGGAATTGCGCTTGCCGGGCGGTCGCGCCATCACGGTGACGCCGGTCTCCAGCAGATCCTCGTCGGTCAGATCCAAACTGGCGTGACCGCCGCCGAAGAGACGCGGGAAGAGTTGCTGAAACCCCTGATTGACCTGGTCGTAGGTCTCGCGGAAGCGGTTGCGCGTCTCGCGATCGATCTTGCGGATCGCCTGCTCCAGGGTGTCGAGCGAGCGACTGATGTCCTCGTGCTGGGCGTCCAGATAGACCTTGCGCTCGGCCTGCTGCCGGTATTCGTCGACCGCAGCCAGATTGACCGGACCCAGCCGTTGCAGGCGCGCAACCGTCTTGGCGAGCGCCTCCTGCCAGAGCGACTCGCTCGCCGCGGGATCGGTCGCGGCCAGGATCTCGATCGGCGTCTGCCCGGCCTCCGTTATCTGCTCGGCGAGCGTTTGACGGCGCACCAGACGCTCCTGATGCTCCAACCGCTGCCGATCGAGCTCGCGCCGACCGAGCTGGCTCTCCTGCTCCACCCGGTGGCGCTCCTGCTCGAGGGCACGGACCGCCGCGTCCAGTCCTTCGAGCCGGCCGCGTGCCGCCGCCAGCGCCTGCTCGACCTCGACACGCAGCACCAGCTGCTCGTCGAGCCGCGCCCGCTGCTCGGCCAAGGGCTCGACGCTCTCTTCCAGCGCATCCAACAGCTCGGCGCGTCGCTCGTTGAGCACCGAGCGGCGCTCTTGGATGCGTACCAGGCTCTGTTGGGTCGCCGCACGCGCGGCGCGGTTCGATTCGACGCTGACCCGCAAGCCCTGGGTGCGCTCCCGGCAGCGACGCTCCTCGTCGCGCGCCGCGGCAAGCCCGGTGCGCAGCACCTCGCGCTCGGCCAGCATCGCCTCGCGTCGCTCGGCCAGGGTCTCGACCAGGGACAGATGCTCATGTAGACGCTCGCGCGCCTCTTCCATCTCCTCAAGGGCATCGTCCATCTGCTCCTGCAATTCGGCGCGCTCGGCGGTCAACGCCTGGAGCCGATCCCGGCGATGCTCGCGTTTGGCACGAAGGCTTGCGAGCTCAGCCCTAAGCAGCGAGAGCTCGCGACCCAGCGCCGTGAGCTGCCTGCCTGCATCCGTACGCTCGTCATGGGCCAGCGTCCGTGCCGCGCGTTGACGCTCCTGCTCGGCGCAGAGATCGGCCTCGCGGGACTGAAGCCCCGCGATCTCCGCGCCGAGCGCTTTGATGGCTTCCGCCCGCGCGATGACCCCGCCCTGCGTCTTGGCCGGCGGCGTGCTCAACCAATCGCGACCGACCCGAGCGCCCTCGGGCGTGACCCACTGCTCGGTGCCGTCCGAGGAGCCTCGCATGCCGACGGCATCGGCGAGCCGATCGAGTGTGTGAACCCGACCGAGCAAACCCCGGAGCGACCAGGGTGCCCGCACATGCGCAAGGATTTCTCGGGCAGCCGGTGCGCCGTTCGAGTCGCGTGCGACCTCGGTCGTGCCGTCGGGATCGCCGCGTGTCTCCAACAGCACCAACCCCGGCGGCAGCGCGCCGCCGCCGGCCAGTACCCGATCGAGATCCGGGATGCCCACGGCGCGCACCGCATCCCCGAGCAAGACCTCGACCGCAGCGTCCCAGCCCGAATCCACCTCCAGTCGATCGATCAGACGCGGAGCATCGGCCAGACCCAGACCGGCGAGCCAGGCGGCACGCCCGCGGTCGCCCTCGGCCAGCGCCTCGTCCTGCAAGGCGCCGAGCGAGGCCAGCCGACCGCGGGATTGCTGCAAGAGTGTGCGGATCCGATCGATCTCGGAAGCGAGCGCTCCGAGCGCCCCGTCGCGCTCGGCCAGGTCGGCGCCGAGCGTCTCTTGACGCGCCTCCATGTCGGCAAGCGCGGCTTCGAGCCTGCCTTCACGATCGACGAGCTGTCGGAACCGATCCTCCAGATCCAGGCTTTCCAGACGTGCGAGATCCTCGTCCAGTCGCCGCAGCCGGTCGCGATCCCGATCGCTGCGTTGCTCCAGCCCGTTGATCCGCGCCCGCTCGGCTTGCGCCTGCTCGGACGGCCCGGCAGCGTCTCGACTGAAGTCGTCCCAGAGACGCTCCCATTGCTTGAGACGCTCCTCGGCGAGCGCCACACGCTCCAGGACGGCAGCCAATGCCGCATCCGCGCTCGCCAGCTCGGGCTCGTCGCGGGCGAGGTTGCGGTCGATCTCGGCGAGCAGCCCCTGGTCGCGCTCCAGATGATCCTCGGCCTCGCCGATCTCCTGATCGAGTCGCACCAGCTCGCCCTCGCGCCGGCCGCGCGCCTCGTTGGCGAACTGGATCGCCTGCTCGGCCCGCGCGATCTCCGAGCCCACGGCGTAGAAACGGCCCTGCACCCCGTTGAAGGATTCGGATGCGCTCTGGTACTCGGCACGCCGCGCCTCGATGTCCGCTTCGATCCGGCGCTGCTGCGCGAGCCCCGCTTCGGTCCGGGTCTCGGTCTCGGCCAGGCGCTGCTCGCGGGTGCGGATCTCCTCGTCGAGCGCCTGCCAGCGCAGCGCCTTGAGCTCGAGATCCAGACGCCGCTCCTCGGCCTTGAGCTGGGTATAGCGCTCGGCGGAGGCGGCCTGGCGCTCCAGGTGCTGAATCTGTTTGTTGACCTCGTCGCGCAGATCGTCGAGGCGATCCAGGTTCTCGCGGGTCTGGCGCATCCGGCTTTCGGTCTCGCGGCGACGCTCCTTGTACTTGGAGATCCCGGCCGCCTCCTCCAGAAAGGTCCGCAGATCCTCGGGACGAGCTTCGATGATGCGCGAGATCATCCCCTGCTCGATGATGGCGTAGGAGCGCGGCCCGAGACCCGTGCCGAGGAAGAGATCCTGGATATCGCGACGACGGCAGCGCGTCCCGTTCAGAAAGTAAGCCGACTGACCGTCGCGCGAGACCTGGCGCTTGACCGAGATCTGATTGAAGGCGGCGTACGCACCGCCCGCCCCGCCGTCGGCATTGTCGAACACCAGCTCGATGCTGGCCGTCCCGACCGGCTTGCGCCCGGTGCTGCCGTTGAAGATGACGTCGGCCATCGACTCGCCGCGCAGCATCTTCGCGGAGCTCTCGCCCATGACCCAACGCACCGCATCGATGACGTTGGACTTGCCGCAGCCGTTGGGACCGACGACACCGACCAGGTTGCCGGGAAAGAGCACCGTGGTGGGATCCACGAAAGATTTGAAGCCGGCAAGTCGGATCTTTTCAAGACGCATCCAAGAACCATACCGGAAGGCGATTCGGCGGCACAAGCGGGCCGAGCGTGTCGCATGGCACGAAAGGTTCGGGCTGGTAGACTTGCGGATCCGGA
Organism: Thiocapsa sp. KS1; assembly: GCF_001499735.1. GTDB lineage: Bacteria > Pseudomonadota > Gammaproteobacteria > Chromatiales > Chromatiaceae > Thiocapsa. Next base: position 2,024,292 of record NZ_LN848257.1, read on the forward strand.
TTCGGCCTTACGCAGCGACGACAACGACAACGATTGGATTCGGTGCTCGACTTACTTTCCGACACATGACTCAATCTCCGGTGATCGACATCATGACACCTCCCCGACAGCTTCTATCGGTCCTCCTGCCCCGGCCACGCTTCCCGGGGCGCACTCTTCTTTGGCTCCCTCTTCTGTGCCTTGCGATGTCCGTATCGGCCGCCGAGAATGCGTTCGTGAACGACGCCGAGGCACCCGTACCTTCGAGCGTTCGACCGGGTACACCTTGGCAGGAGTCCAACACCCGACTCCCGCCTTGGCCGAAGGATGCGGATCTGGTCGAGCTGGTCCCGGACGGTCCGGAATCGTCGCTTCGCTACTTCATCGACACCGGTAACCTGCGGGTCGGGTCGGACGATGTCGTCCGCTACACCCTGGTGGCCGAAGGTCGCAACGGGGTCCGCAACCTCTCGGTCGAGGGCATCCGCTGTACACCGCGGGGCGCCTACAAGACCTACGCCTACGGCACCGCGGAACGCTTCACGCCGGTCGAAGCGGAGGAATGGTCGGACATCTCGGGCGACGGCACAGAGCGCTGGCGCCACGACCTCTGGCGGTTTCATTTCTGCATCCCGCATGGGTTCAAGCCGCGACCGGAGATCGACATGGTCCGCTCCCTCAAGGGTCGGATCGCGCCGCGGCAGAACATGGGATTTCTTCCCGACTGACGCTGCCCGGGGCCTCTTGCGCATCCGGCACACCGGTGCCGGCTCGGTCGTTCCACTGGAAACGCCGCCGCCGAGCCCGCATGATTCGGCTCGCGAGCGGGGATTCAGCCGCCCCGCCATCCGATGCGCCCGGCGGCGAGAACAGAAGCCCCGCCGAATGCAAGGATTCACACCCCTCTGACCCGCGACCCCGACCAGGCCACACCCATGACGAACCCATTGCTCGAGATCACCGGCCTCCCGGCCTTCTCCCGGATCCGTCCCGAACACGTCGAGCCCGCCGTCGACGTCTGTCTCGCTGACTGTCGCGCCGAGATCGAGCGCCTGACCCGCGAGGTCCCGGTACCGACCTGGGAGAGCTTCGTCGAGCCGCTGGACGAGATCGACGACCGTTTGAGCCGCGCCTGGTCGCCGGTCGGGCATCTCAACGGGGTGCTCAACAGCGATGAGCTCCGCGCGGCCTACAACGCCTGCCTGCCGAAGCTCAGCGACTACGGCACCGAGGTCGGGCAGAACGAGGCCCTCTTCCGCGGCTATCAAGCGGTCGCCGCGCAAGAGCACCTGAACCCGGCCCAGCGCAAGCAGTTGGAGAACGCGCTGCGTGACTTCCACCTCTCGGGCGTCGACCTGCCCGCCGAGAAGAAGGCCCGCTACAAGGCCATCAGTCAGGAGCTCTCGCAGCTCACCACCAAGTATTCCGAGAACGTTCTCGACGCCACCAACGCCTGGAGCAGGCTCGTCGAGGACGAGGCGCAGCTCGCCGGCCTGCCCGAATCCGCGCTGGGTCTGGCCCGGCAGAACGCCGAGCAACGGGGCCAGACCGGCTGGCTCTTCACGCTCGACCTGCCCTCCTACATGCCGGTCATGACCTATGCCGACAATCGCGAGCTGCGCTTCGAGCTGTATCAGGCTTACGGGACACGCGCCTCGGATCAGGGGCCGCATGCCGGACAGTGGGACAACGGCGAGATCATGGAGCGTATCCTTGCACTGCGTCACGAGTTGGCCGGGCTGCTTGGATTTGCGAGCTATGCCGAGCGCTCGCTCGCGACCAAGATGGCCCGCTCGCCGGAGGAGGTGCTCGCCTTTCTGAACGACCTGGCCGACCGCTCGGTCGGTCAAGCCCGCAACGAGCTTGCGGAGCTTGAAGCGTTCGCGCGCGAGCAGCACGGGGTCGAGACGCTGGAGCCGTGGGACGTCGGCTACTATGCCGAAAAACTGCGCCTGCATAGGTACCAGATCAGCCAAGAAGAGCTGCGGCCCTACTTCCCGATCTCTCGTGTCCTCTCGGGTCTCTTCGGGGTCGTCGAGCGCCTCTTCGGGGTGAAGATCCAGGAGGCTGAATCCTTCGACACCTACCACCCGGATGTGCGCTTCTTCGAGATCCGCGACGGTGCATCCGGGGCGCTGCGCGGCCAGTTCTATCTCGACCCCTTCGCACGCCAGAACAAGCGCGGCGGGGCCTGGATGGACGTCTGCACCAACCGGATGCACACCAGTCGTTGCGACCAGCTCCCGGTCGCCTATCTGGTGTGCAACTTCACCCCGCCGGTCGGCGACAAGCCCTCGCTCCTGACCCACAACGAGGTCGAGACACTCTTCCACGAGTTCGGCCACGGGCTGCACCACATGCTGACCAAGGTCGACTATCCGGGTGTCGCCGGGATCAACGGGGTGCCGTGGGACGCGGTCGAGCTGCCCAGCCAGTTCATGGAAAACTGGTGCTGGGAGCGCGAGTCCCTCGACCTCTTCGCCGCCCATTGGGAGACCGGCGCATCCATCCCGCAGGATCTCTACGAGCGCATGACCGCGGCGAAGAACTTCCAGTCGGCCATGCAGATGGTGCGGCAGCTGGAGTTTGCGCTGTTTGATTTCCGCCTGCATCTGGAATACGACCCGGCGCGCGGCGGCCGCGTCTACGAGATCATCGAGCAGGTCCGCGACCGGGTGGCCGTGATCCGCCCGCCCGCCTTCAACCGCTTCGCCCACGCCTTCTCGCATATCTTCGCGGGCGGCTACGCGGCGGGCTATTACAGCTATAAATGGGCCGAGGTCCTGTCGGCGGATGCCTTCTCGTTGTTCGAGGAAAAGGGCGTCTTCGACGCGGACACCGGCCGATCCTTCCGCGAGAACATCCTCGAGAAGGGCGGATCGGAGGACGCGATGGTCCTCTATGTCCGGTTCCGGGGGCGCGAGCCGAATACGGATGCCTTGCTGCGGCATTCCGGTATCGCCGCGTGAGCCTGCGGACACATCTCAATGAAGATCGGTGCCGCACGGCAGTGATGGATGCGCAATCGAGAGGAAAGGATATGACTGCGCTCATGATGAAGCAGCAGTGGCAACAGATGGCCGAGACGAATCCCTTTTTCGGGATCACCAGTTGGCCGGAGTTCGAGGACCCGACTCATCTCGACCTGGAGTTCTTCTGGGATATCGGCAGGACCCACGCGCGGAATCTTCTGCAAAAAGTCCCGCTGCGCCGTTCCGAGCAACTCTCGATGGTCGAGATCGGTTGCGGTGTCGGGCGCATGACGCACTATTTCGCCGAGCGCTTTGCCCGAGTCACCGCGATGGACATCTCCGGCGAAATGGTAAGCCGAGCGCAACGCTACTGGCGCCATCTCGACAACGTCCGCTTCATCGAGGGCAGCGGGGCCGACTTGATGCCGGTTGCCGACGCAGAGGTCGATTTCGTGCTCTCGTTCTACGTCCTCAACCATGTGACCGACCCCGAGACCGTGATCGGCTATGTTCACGAGACCGGGCGCGTCCTGAAGAACGGGGGCCACGCCTTGCTGCATATGCGGGTCCGCGACCTGGATGCCTGGTCGCCGGTCAGGCTGAGAAGCCGGCTCAGGCAGATCGGGCGTCCGGCGTCCAAGCAGCTCTGGTGGAATCAGGGCGTGACGCGCAGAGAGCGCGAGATGAAAACGGACTTGATCGGGCAGTTCTCCAAACACGACGCATGGCATGGTTGCGAGGTACCCTGGCCGACGCTCGTCGATGCACTCGCAAAGGCGCGGCTGGAAGCCGTCTGGACCGATGTCGCAGAGCTGGGCCCCACGGAGTTCGCCTTTCTCGTCCTTAGGAAACAGGCTACATAGGCAGCTCCATCGAATGAAATACAATGACCTGCGTGACTTCATCGATCAGCTCGAGCAGCGCGGCGAGCTGAAACGCATCCGGGTCGAGGTCGACCCCTATCTCGAGGTGACGGAGATCTGCGACCGGACGCTGCGTGCAGGCGGGCCGGCGCTGCTGTTCGAGCGGGCAAGGGGGTCGAAGATTCCGTTGCTGGGCAACCTGTTCGGGACGACCCGACGGGTCGCGCTCGGCATGGGCGAGGAGTCGGTGGAGACGTTGCGGGAGGTCGGCAAGCTGCTCGCCTTTCTGAAGGAGCCGGATCCGCCGAAGGGGATGAAGGAGGCGTGGCAGTCGCTGCCGATCTTCAAGAAGGTGTTGGACATGGCTCCGAAGGTTCGGCGCAACCCGCCCTGTCAGGAGGTCGAATTCAGCGGGGATCAAGTCGACCTGGGGCGCCTACCCATTCAACATTGCTGGCCGGGCGATGCCGCGCGGCTGATCACCTGGGGCTTGGTCATCACCAAGGGGCCTGAGAAGGCGCGCCACAACCTCGGCATCTATCGGATGCAGGTGCTGGGGCGCAATCGGGTCATCATGCGGTGGCTCGCCCACCGAGGCGGGGCGCTCGACTTTCGCGACTGGCAACGCGCCCATCCCGGCAAGCCCTTCCCGGTGGCCGTCGCGCTCGGGGCCGATCCTGCGACCATCCTCGGCGCGGTCACGCCGGTCCCGGATACCCTGTCCGAATACGCCTTCGCCGGATTGTTGCGCGGTAGCCGCACCGAGCTGGCGGTCTGCAAGGAGTCCGATCTTCAGGTCCCGGCCAGCGCCGAGATCGTTCTCGAAGGCCATATCCATCCGGACGACATGGCGCCGGAAGGGCCTTTCGGCGACCACACGGGGTACTACAACGAGGTCGGCGAGTTTCCGGTCTTCACCATCGAGCGCATCACCCAGCGCCGCGAGCCGATCTACCACAGCACCTACACCGGGCGTCCGCCGGACGAGCCGGCCATCCTGGGCGTGGCCTTGAACGAGGTCTTCGTGCCGATCCTCCAGAAGCAGTTTCCGGAGATCCGCGACTTCTACCTGCCGCCCGAGGGCTGCTCGTATCGCCTGGCGGTCGTCAGCATCAAGAAGCAATATCCGGGACACGCCAAGCGGGTCATGATGGGTGTCTGGTCCTTCCTGCGTCAGTTCATGTACACCAAGTTCGTCATCATCGTGGATGACGACGTCTGCACGCGTGACTGGACCGATGTGATCTGGGCCATGACAACGCGGATGGATCCGGCGCGCGACACGGTGATGATCGAAAATACGCCGATCGATTATCTGGATTTTGCGTCCCCGGTGTCCGGACTGGGTTCGAAGATCGGTTTCGATGCAACGAACAAATGGCCGGGGGAGACGACGCGCGAGTGGGGAAGCCCGATCCTGATGGACGAGGCGGTGCGCGAACGGGTCGACGGGATCTGGGACAGTCTCGGGATCGCCCCGAGTGGGAACCCCTGACAACGAGACCGGCAAGCGACATGGGCGAACGACACCGAGGGTACGAATCGACGCCGGCGGCGCAACGCGCCCCGACGGCGATCGCCCCTGGATGATGACTCGAACGACGGGCTCAGTAGCGCCCCCCTCCCCCGCCGCCCCGCGGGCGCTCGGCACGCGGACGCGCCTCGTTCACCGTAAGCTTGCGTCCCTTGTAGTCGGTCTCGTTCAACGCCTTGATGGCCGCCTCGGCGTCCGATTTATTGGGCATATCGACGAATCCGAAGCCTTTGGATTGACCGGAAAACTTATCCTTGATCACCTCTGCGGCCGCGAGCTCGCCGAATTCGCCGAAGACGTCCCGTAGGTCGTCGTCGGTCACGCTATAGGTCAGATTTCCTACGTAGATCCTCATCGCTGTTTCTCATGCTGGTGTGCGTTGGTCGAGCCAAGACTGCCGAGCGACCAACACACAAGCCGACTCGACAGCGGTAACGCAGACCCCGAGTACGCGCGGATGTCCGCATCACGCACAGGGGAACCAAGCCTTTGAACGACCTGGCCGAACGACACGCGCCGGAATGGGCGGGGCAGCGGACCGGAAGGGGATGAATCTCGACAGGGGTCCCGTTCGATCGGGAGGAGGCGAGCGGACACCCGAGACCTCCGACGCCGGCAAGTAGGGAGCGAGGCTGAGTATCGGCCCGGGCGTCAAGGGGGGCGAAACCCCCGAGACGACCCCGGCAAGGCCCCGGAATGGTGTTGGAACGTCTGGCATACGTCTGTGAACCGGAACCCCGGAAACGCCGCTGTGCTCTCCGAGAGAAAGCTAGTGGATCGTCGCCAAAGCGTCAACTCTATTTCATTGAAAATCGTGTGACGATCGGTCGAGCGGCGAGATGCACTTTGCGGATGGCCTCGCCGCAAAACGGTCTGCTTGTTTTCCGCAAGACGCTGTCGCGCTTCGAGCCGACGTCAAGGAAAGCCCGCCGATTCGAACCCCGCAGCAGACACCGCCTTGGATTCACCCGCGCCACCCGCTCCAGGCACGGCGCGGCGTGAAGGCTTCCGCAGTTTGACCCGGAACACGCAAGGTGCAACGGGGAGTCGCACGGCGGATGTTGCGACGTCGAGCGTAAACGCGGGACGAGCCCGCGATCCCTAGACGGCGCCGCTGCCACGCGTAAGGGGGACAGCCGCACCCGCTCAGTTGTTGCTGAAACTGCCGCGCTGATGCTCGTCGACCAGGACACCGCCTAGTGCACCGACGCCGGCGCCGATGAGCGCACCGCGACCGGCGTTGCCGCTGAGGGATCCGATGAGGGCGCCGCTGGCGGCGCCCATGCCGGTGCCGGTGGCCACCCGGGAGGTGGTGGTGCTTCCGCACGCAGCGAGCAGAAGGATGCAGATCAGAGCGGTGCCGATCGTCATGAATTTCATCGTTGCGATCTCCTGTGCTTCGAAGGCGAGATTGGCGACAAGGGCATCGAGCCGATGGCCGACGCCCGAATGAAAACTCTATTTCTTCTTGCCCTTGCAGGGATACTTGGCCGCCAGTGCGCGAACTACGCCCTTCACGGGCTGCTCGGCCATCAACGCGGCGTTTCCGGAATTCGCCTGCGCCCAAGCAACGAAGGTCGCACGCCCCTCCTCGATGGTCGCGCCCTCGGGGTAGCACACGAGACGCTTCAGACCTTCCCGCGCCGTGATGGCATCGTGATATTGAATCGTCGCTTCGAGGAAGGCACGACAGGCCAGAGAGGCGACCAGATGCATGTCCGAGTCGGGCGCGGTCGAGCAGACGCGATACAGACTCTCGGTACTGTCGTAGCCGAAATCCTTTTCCTCGAGGGCGCTTGCCGGTGCCGCGAAGACCGCCCCTGCAACGAGGGCTGCGAGCAGAGCGGGGACTTGTCGAGATGCGTTCGTCATCGATGGCTCCTTATTGGTTATTGGATTCGATCATGCCCGGCGGAAGGGACGGCATTCGCGAGGCCGATCCGGTCGACGCGACGCTGCTGCACGATCGGGATGTATCGCTGCGGTGGCGAGCGACACCGTCCGGAATCATAGCCGCCAAACCCGCTCAAGGATACGCACAGGCGGGCCGCCCAAGGCGTCACTCCGGCCGGAAGATCGCACGCAGCCCGTCGGCAAGCGAGGGGTAGCGAAAGACCACCCCCAACTCATCGCGCAACCGGTCGTTGCGCAGACGACGGGATTCGCTCAGGTAGGAGAGCATGCCCTCGGAGAGTCGATCGGCGGCCTCCTCGAGACCGATCAAGGGCGGACTCGGTAGCCCCGCTGCGGCGGCCACGTCCGAAAAGTAATCCGTCATGGTGCTCGGATGCCCGTCGCAGGCGTTGTAAACCGCGCCCGAAGGGGCCCGCTCCATCGCGGCGATACAGACCGTAACCAGGTCGTCGACATGGATCCGGTTGGTGTAGGGCGACTGCTGAGGCCTGACCATGGGCGTGCCCGCCCGGATGCGCTCCAGAGGGAGTCGCCCGGGGCCATAGATCCCGGCAACGCGCAGGATCACCAGATCCCGACCGCTCGCCAGGCTCCAGCCGAGCAGGGTTTCCTCCGCATCCCGGCGCCGTCGCGAGCGATCGGCGACGGGCTGCACCGGATGCGTCTCGTCGATCCACTGACCTGCGCAGTCGCCGTAAACGCCTGTGGTACTGATGTAGACGACGCGACGCGGATCACCGTAGCGCTCGAAGGCATCCACGAGATGTCGGGTATGCGGATCCTGAACGCCGCTCCCCGGCGGCGGGGCGAAAATGAAAGACCAGCGCCTCGGCAAGCCCGAGATCACTGAGGTCGTCCGCCGCAAGCTCGCAGCGTAAGCCCTTGATACCCTGCTGCTCGAGCCGAGCAACCCCGGCATCGGACCGCACGATGCCCGTGACGGCCTCGCCCTGGTCCCGGTATTGGCGCGCAAGGCGGGTGCCCACATATCCGCACCCGACAATAACCTGCTCGTTCATCATCCGACCTGCCTCATGTTTGCGAAAGCGGCATAAGATGCCTCAAGATGGTTGAATCGCATCCACGGTGCAATCCCGCTTTGCACCGGGAGCCAGCGTCCCGAGATCATCCGATGCATCGGAGCAGAGGCGATTCAAATTATTGAAAATGAAAAACAAATTATTAAACCGCCTCTCTACTGCGACTGCGAAGGAAGCTGAGGCCGGGCCGATTCAAAACCATCGCCTAACGACTCCGAACGCGGTTTAATCGCCAGATGAGCTTCAAGATTCGCACCCTTCCCGCGGAACATCGTTTCGATGTCGAGCCGGGCGAGACCCTCCTCGCGGCCGCGTTGCGCCAAGGCGTCGGCCTTCCCTACGGCTGTCGCGACGGCAAGTGCGGATCCTGCGCGACCCGCCTTCTGGAAGGTCGGGTCGATTACCCGAGCGGACAGACCGAAGCGCTCGAGGGCCAGCCCGAGGACACCTGCCTGACCTGCCAGGCCGTGCCCGTGTCGGACCTGGTCTTGGGTGTACGCGAGGTCGCGGCGGTCGCTCGGATCGAGGTCCGGACGCTGCCCTGTCGGGTCTCGCGCAAGGAGCGGCTCAACCACGACGTGATGCGACTCTTCCTGAAGCTGCCGGAGAACCAACGCCTTCGGTTCCTCGCGGGCCAGTATCTGGACTTTATCCTCCGAGACGGTCGCAGACGGGCCTTCTCCATCGCCAACGCGCCGCACGAGGATGCGGAGCTCGAGCTGCATATCCGACATGTTCCCGGCGGGGAGTTCACGGCATACGTCTTCGACAGCATGCCCGAGAAGAGCATCCTGCGCATTCAGGGGCCGCTCGGAACCTTCTTTCTGCGCGAAGACTCGGACCGCCCCGTCATCATGATGGGCGGAGGCACGGGTTTCGCCCCGCTCAAGGGAATGATCGAGCATGCGATCCATCGCGGATTCGACCGTCCGATCGCGCTCTACTGGGGCGTACGTGCGCGGCGCGACCTCTACCTGGCCGATCTGCCGGAGACCTGGTCGAAACGCCTGCCCTCCTTCCGCTTCGTACCCGTCCTCTCGGAGCCCGATCCGGACTGGCACGGCCGCACGGGATTCGTCCATACGGCCGTTCTCGAGGATCACCCGGATCCGAGCGGTTACGATGTCTACATGAGCGGGCCGCCGATCATGGTCGAGGCCGGACGCATCGCCTTAGAGGCCGCCGGACTGGCCCGCGATCGCATGTTCTCGGACGCCTTCGAGTACGCCGCACACCCCAAGGCGAAGGACGACGGTGCGGCCTGAGCTTGTCCTGCCGTCCCGAGCAGGGCACACTCGCGCGCCCGATGGATTTTTTGCGATCTCGCAGAGACAGCCTATGCGCCTTATCCGGCTTGCCGTCGCGTTCGGCCTTATCGCCCTGCAAACGGTCGGCTGCGCGCCCGGGCCCTTGAGCACCACCTGGGTCGCACCCGGGACACCTCCGACTCAGTACCGAGATCTGATCGTCTTCGGCGTCTCGACCAATCCGACCGTGCGCCGTGCCTACGAGGACAACTTCGTCGAAGCGTTGAAAGGCAGCGGCGTCCAAGCGCGTGCGGCGCACACCCTGCTCTCGGACCGCGATGTCGGCCGTGCACGGGCGGTGCAGGAGGCTGTCGGACGCTCCGGGGCCGACGGGGTCATCGTGACCTACCTCGCGGGCGAGAACCCGGATGCCGCGCCGACCGGGAGAACGACGCACGTCGTCCCGAGTCTTTACGGTCGACTCTACCCGTATTATGGTCACATCCTGAGCGAGGTGACCGCCCCGGGATATTACGCAAATTACCGAGCGCTCAGGCTCGAGACCAATCTCTACGACGCGGGGCGCGCATCCTTGGTCTGGTCCGGTCGCTCCGACCCCCTGGACCCAAGCTCCGAGCAAACCATGATCAGCGAGGTCATCGCCGCCGTGATCGGGAAACTCAAGGCAGACGGTTTTCTGCCGACATCCTAGGGATTCTCGGGCCCGCCCCCTGCCCGACCCTCCCGTAGACACGCCCGCGCCACGATAGACCTCCACAGATGCCGAACGCGTCCGATTGGCCGACGCAATACCGCTCGCGACGCAGGCTCGGAGCATGCGCCTGGATGCTCGCCGCGATCCTGGTGTCCGGCCATGCCGCCGGCACGGAAACAGCGTCCGAGCCCGAGGATGCGCGACTCGGCGACCTGCTGAGCCTCCTGGACAACGAGACCGAGCTCGCGACCCGCAGCGGCATGAACGCGGACTTCGTCCCCGGTATGGCGACGATCCTGTCCGGCGCGGATATGCTCGTGCGCGGCGCGCGCACGGTTTGGGAGGCGCTCTCTCTGGTCCCCGGCATCAGCCAAGGGCTCGAGATGACGGGTGAGCGCCAGATCCTCAGCCGCGGCGTGGGTTTCGGCTACGCCTCGGGCAACATCAAGCTCCTGCTCGACGGTGTGTCGATGAACTCGACCCTGCTCGCCACGGCGAATCCGGTCCTGAATATCCCGATCGAGCAGGTCGAGCGCATCGAGGTCATCCGCGGACCCGGCTCCTCGGTGCACGGCGAATACGCCTTCGCCGGCGTGGTGAACGTCATCACCCGCCGCAATGACCGCACACTCCAAGCCCAGGCCAACGAGCGGGCGGCTGCCGGCGGCGGCGGGATCTGGCACTGGAGCGACCCGCAACGCGAGCTGAGCGCCTCGATCAATCTGACCGGACTTGCAGGCAACGGCGGAGTGCCGGTCGCCGAGGACGCCTTGTTCCCGATCGGCGAGCCCGCGCTCTCCAACGCCCCCGGCTCGTCCAACGAAGCCAGCCGCTATCTGGGAGGCTTTGCCGATCTGCGCTGGCGGGACACCTTCATCGCGCTCAAGGTCCTCGACGACGACTACGGGGATCATTTCGGGATCAATCACTTCCTGCCGCCGTCGGACGATCGGCTCGCCTCCGAGCAGCGCTACGTCTCGGTTCAAATCGGCCAGGACCTGATCCTGTCCGAGGCGCTGGATGCACGCATTCGGCTCGAGTCGCTTCAATTCGAGCGCTCCCGCGAGCAGCTCTACGTCTTCCCGCCGAGCTACTTCGACGCGCAACCCGTCTACCTGGATCAAGACTACGGCGAGACACGGTATCTCGGGGCCGCGGATCTGCACTGGCGTGGTTGGGACAGACACCTTGTCCTGCTGGGTGTGGAGGCGAGTCGGGTCCAGGTCGATCGCGCGAGCTGGAACTGGTTCAACCTGCCGTTCGAGGTTCCCGAAACCTGGCTGGATACGGCGCTCGACCGACGGATTCTCAGCGCGATCCTCCAGGACGAGATCCGCGCGAGCGAGCGCGTCACGGTCACCGCCGCACTGCGCCTGGACGACTACAGCGACCTCGGCGCCTTCCTGACCCCGCGCCTGGCTGCGGTCTGGCGAATCGACGATTCGAACATCCTCAAGCTTCAGTATGCCCAGGCATTCCGCCCGCCGACCTTCTACGAGCAGGCGTATCCGGGCCGGGACTCCATCGGTGCCGGGGAGATCGCCACCTACGAGCTAGGCTACATCCTCAAGCAGCCCCGCTGGGAAGGACGCCTGATCCTGTTTCAGTCCGATCTGACCGATCCGATCGTTTTCGGGGAGGACGACGACGGGTTCATCAACAACGACGATGCGCGTCTGCGCGGTGTCGAGCTGGAGTACCGGATCCGCCTCGGAACCCGCGTCAAGATCGATGCGAATCTCTCCTACGTCGATGCGGTCTCGCGCGGGACCGACGCTTCGCTGCCCGGCGGCACGGACATCCTGGGTAACCTGGCGCTGCTCTGGCACCCGGTCGAATCCTGGACCGCGGCGATCCAGCTGCGCTACGTCGGCGATCGAAGCCGCCCTGAATTCGACCCGCGTCCATCGGTCTCGGGCTACACCACGGCGGATCTGACACTGAGCTATCAGCGGCAGGGGCCGGGCTTCTTCGCAAATCTCGGGGTGAAGAATCTGACCGACGAGGACGTGCGCTATCCGGATCTCCCTACCGGCTTCGGCGGGATCGATCTGCTCTACCCGGATGGCTATCCCCGGCCCGGACGGCGTTGGTGGCTGTCCGTGGGTTACGCCTTCTGAAGTCCGCCGACGTCATGCCGACGACCGCAGGAATCAGCCGCCGAGGTCTCTTGGCGGCCGTTTGTCTGTGTGTCGGGCTTTTTGCTTCGCGCGCTTGGACCCAACCGCTCTGGCAGGAGGAGGAGCAGCGGTTTCGTGTCGGACTGAAGCTCTTCCCCGCCTGCCTGGGCGCCGTGGAGGGCCTCGAAGACAGGAGCGCGGCGAGTGGAAAGCTCGAGATCCGGATCGTCTACGAAGGATCGGACGCCATCGCCCGAGCGGCCGCCTCGACGCTCGGCGGCATCGGTCGGATCCGCGGGATTCTTCTGAACGTCCAGACCCTGAGTGCGGAGTCTTTGGATACGGAAGCCACCCCTCTCGGCGGAATCTTCGTCGCCAGCGTGGATGTCGGAGGCAAGCGCCTGCGGCTCTGGTCGGAGCGTCATCGCACGCTGGTCTTCTCGCCGTTCGCCGGCGATGTCGAGGCCGGCGCGGTCGCGGGTATCCATGTCGCCGACCGCATCCTCCCCTTCGTGAACCTCCCCCAGGCGCGCCGCGCCGCGGTCCGGTTCAAGCCGTTCTTCCTCGAGGTAGCGCACCGGTATGAGTAACCCGGTATGAACAACAGGGCCTTCGTCGCTCGCCGTCGGTTCTCGCTGACCCTGGAGCGCAACCTCGCCGTCATCTTTGCGTTGCTCGGGATCCTGCTGACGACGCTGATCGCGCTGCACTGGGTGCTGGTTATCGAGCCGACCCTGCGCGCGGATGCCGAGAGCCGCTCGCGCGCATTTGCCCAGGCCCAGACCAGCGGACTCGAGGCGCTGCTGCGCACCGGACATCCGCCCGACCAGCTCGCCGACGAGATCCGGACCGAGCTCGACGCGGTGCTGCTTCTCAAGGACCAGTCGACCGACACACCCTTCGTTCGACGGATCACCCTGGTCCTCGACGACGAGCTGCTCGACCTTCCACCCGACAGCCTCGACCTGGCGCAGGGTGTGGAGCAGTGTCCTGAGTGCTTCGTCTCGGAGGTCCCGCTTTACGATCCGCACGAGCACCTCTTGGTCGGGATCGCCACCTTCTATTCCAGCCCGCAGTTCCTGAACAACCTGATCCGGGACGTGCGCGGCACGCTCCTGTGGGTCGGCGGCGCCATGCTCCTGGTCATCGGTTTCGCCTGGTTCGGGGCGAGTCGGGTGCTCGGCCGACTCGGCGAGAGCGAGGCCAACCTGCGCACGCTGTTCGAGGTGGCACCCTTCCCGATGATCCTGGTCGAACGGGGTCGACCGGGAGTGACCCAAGCCAATCAGGCGGCCAAGAGCTATCTTGCCTTGGAGCCCGACGGCACCGGACAACTGACCAGTGCGGCATGGGAGGCACTGGCTGCCGATGGATTGCCCTTCGGGATCGGCGAGCAGCGCGAGACCCAGATCCTGACCCGGGACCGAACCCGGCGCTGGGCGGTGGTGTCGGCGATGCCGCTTCGCTTCTCGGGCACGGCCAGCCGCCTCATTACCCTGGCCGACGTCTCGGAGCTCAAGGCGATCCAGGACGACCTGCGACAGGCATCCCTGACCGATGGACTGACCGGGGCCTACAACCGGCGCTGTCTTCTGCAGAAGCTCGGTGCGGAGATCGAGCGCGCCAAACGCTACGGCAACGATCTCTCGGTCATCCTGCTCGATCTGGATTCCTTCAAGGCGATCAACGACACCTTCGGGCATCGCGTCGGCGACGAGGTCTTGATCAAGGTCGCCGCAACCCTGCGCCGTTGCACGCGCGACGTGGACGTCAGCGGCCGCTACGGCGGCGAGGAGTTTCTCGTGATCCTGCCGCATACCGCGGTCGCCCCGGCGCTCGAGGTCGCCGAGCGCATTCGCACCGCCGTCAAGACACTGGCCTGGAGCCAGCCGAGCCTGCGGGTCACCATCAGCGGGGGTGTCTGCGAATACGCCGGCATGGATGTCGACGGCCTGATCGAAATCGCGGATCAGCGGCTGTATCAGGCCAAAGAGCAGGGAAGGGATCGCATCGTCGGACCCCCGTAAAGGGCGCTCGACCCGCGGGGCGCGAACGATCAGCCGCTCCCGCCGCTCCTCTATGATCCGAAGGGGTGTCCCGCAGCGAGCGGAATCAAGCGGCCGGCCGGGTCGGACGCATCACGCATGCCTCGCCATCGAGGAGCACGCACGCGGCCCGCACGATCGCCGCATCCTCGGCGCGCTCGGCCACGGCAACCTGCACGAAACCCAACCCTCGGGCCTTCTCCGCAGTGCGGTCCGCCACGACCACCAAGGGCGTTGCGAGCAGGGGGGCTCGACCCTCGGGGCCGAGCATCTCCATCAGATTCAGCATGACCTCGTCGCTGGTCGCGGTGACCGCGGCGACGGTCTCGGTCCAGCGCGACAGCAGGGATGCGGGGTCGAACGCCGGACGCAGGCGACGGTAGACCTCGGCAAAGCGCACCTCGGCACCGCGGTCGCGCAGCGTCTCGGCGAACAGGGCACGCCCGCCTTCGCCGCGGACGATCAGCACCCGACGGCCGCGCATGTCGGCCAGCTCGGGCATCGCGAGCAGGGTCTCGCTGTCGAAGCGCTGCTCCGGGACCAGCTCCGGCGCACGCCCCGCGTCGGTCAACGCCTGTGCGGTCGCCCGCCCGACGGCCGCGACCTTCGCAGCGCATGACCAAGAGCCGTCCGGCACCAAGGCGAGTGCCTGCTCCACCGCATTCGGGCTGACGAAATAGAGCATGTCCCAGGACTGCGCCAGCAGCGCGGCCGCTTCGCGCGGATCGACGACCGGCGCGATCTCGATGCTCGGCACGCGGATCGCGCGACCGTTGGCCGCCTCGATCAGCCGGCAGAGTCCATCGGCTTGAGCCGCGGGCCGGGTCACCAAGACGCCGCGACCGCCGAGATCACAGGGGGAAGCCATCACGGCTCCTGCAATGCGCTCAGGATCTCGTCCGCACCCTGCGCCAGTAGATCGTCGGCGACCCGTGTCCCGATCGCCTCCCAGTCCGCGCGCGGACCCTCGGATTCGGCACGCAGGATCCGGGATCCGTCCGGCGTCCCGACCAGCCCCTTGAGGACCAGGCGGTCGCCTTCGATCAGAGCATGTCCGGCGATCGGCACCTGACAACCGCCGTGCAGGCGCGCATTCATCGCCCGCTCGGCGAGCACCCGGTCCGCGGTGTCGCGGTGATGCAGGGGCGCGATCAGATCATTGGTGCGCGGGTCCGCGCTGCGGCACTCGATCCCGATGGCGCCCTGCCCGATTGCGGGCAGGCTGTCCTCGGGCGCGATCCGGCCGCGAATGCGCGACTCGAAGCCCAGACGCATCAGCCCGGCGGCCGCCAGGATGATGGCGTCATACTCGCCGGCATCGAGCTTCGCAAGACGGGTATTGACGTTGCCGCGCAAGGGCTCGATGCGCAGGTCGGGACGCCGGTCGGCGAGCTGACACTGGCGGCGCAGGCTTGAGGTACCGACACAGGCACCCTGCGGCAAGCTGTCGAGATCATCGTAGCGATTGGACACGAAGGCATCGCGCGGGTCCTCGCGATCCATGATCACGGCCAGATGAAGACCCTCGGGAAAGTCCACCGGGACGTCCTTCATGGAGTGCACGGCGATATCGGCCACGCCATCCAACATCCCCTGCTCCAACTCTTTGACGAAAAGGCCCTTGCCGCCCACCTTCGCCAGCGGCGCATCGAGGATCTTGTCGCCCTTGGTGGTCATGCCGACGATCTGGATCTCGAGTCCCGGATGGAGCTTGGTCAGCAGCGCGGACACATGCTCGGCCTGCCACATGGCCAAGGGGGATTTACGGGTGGCGATACGGATGATGTTCGACATGGTGGATCCTAAAGGGGGTCTCGGTCGGAGACAGGTTCATACGATCACGCCCGCGCGGACGAGACCACTGGACCACGAAGGCGGCGAAGGGATGAGATTGTGTCACAGCCGGCGCGGGGATTCGAACCGGCTAAACTGCGTCTCGCAGCGACAGGGCTGCTCAAAGCGTTTTTCAAGGCAGCAGACACCCGCGAACGACGGAGCAGACGCAGTTTAAAGGATTGTTTTTAAATTCCTAAACTGCGTCCAGCGCGGATCCGAAGATGTCCACCAGGGCCGCCGCAAACTGAGCCATCCCGCCCCACTCGGGACGCAGTTTAGTAGGGGACGGGGATGAATTGGACTTCATCCGGCCTCCCCTCCGCATGCAACCAAATCGGACCGCTCCCGTAGCCGGGATAGAGCGGGATCGCAATCAGCGCTCCCGATCGCGTGCCGAATCCGTCCGGACGCTCGAAGGTCATGGCGCCCTCCGGTCCCGCATCCGGACGGCCCTGATTCGATGCCAGCAGATCCCGCCAAGCCGCCCAATCGTCGGCTTCGGGATCCGGGATCTGCGCCGCGACGAACCGCGGAAGATACTCGGCGATGCGCGGATCGCCGAGATCGTCCAGCTCGCCGGCGCTCAACATGTGCAGGCCGGGAGCGATCGGGTGGACGCGGATGTCGCCGTCGCCTCCGTGACGCAGCCAATAGGCCGAGCGCGGGTCCGCCAGCACCAGATTGAAGGGCCGATAGGCCGCCGGATCCAGATCCGCGAGCGCCCCGGCGGCCACGGACGCTTCGGCATGGTCGAGCGCCTCCAAGACCAGCTCGCCGCGACTGCGCTTGCCGGGCAGCGCTCCGAGCGTCCCCCGACGGTTCATGACCGCGGCGACGAGGCCATGATCGTTGATCCCGAGCCAGCTCCCGCCCGACTCCAGATCGAGTCCGGCGCGCACCTCCGGGCGGTCGTCCCAGTGCCGACCCGGCGCGCGGCTCGACCGATCCCGCATCTCGTCTCGATTGGCCGCGATCATGAGTGGCCAGGGGTGGCCCGGCCGGCGCAGGATAACGAACGTACACATGCTCTCGAGCTCCCGCGGTAGCGATAAGTTGCAGGCCTTCACAGGCTGACGGCGACGGCTCGACCCTATCGTCCTTCCGGCTGCTCGCGCTTGACCTTCAGCACCTTCGTCGACACAGTCTTGAGCAACAGCTTAAATGCCTTGAGCTGTGTCAGTTGATTCGCCGTCGCCGGCTCGCCGATCATCTCCAGGCGCGCCTGAAAGTAGGCGATGTCCGCCTCGAGCCGAGCGACCCGCGTACGCCGACGCTTGCGCTCGGTCAAATCCACCGGGGAATTTTGACTCTCCATGGATAAGGACGCCGGCTGCGTCGATTACAGCTCGCGAGAGGTTGCCGCCGAGGACCGGCGACGAGGTCTACCCGGTGTTCCCCGGTCGACGTCCATCACCGGGGGCCGGCTTGACCGGCGGTTCGCGACTTGTGCTATAAACATCGATTATCCGTATATAAATCCAACTCAGAGAAACAACACCGAGCATGAGCGCAATCCTCGAGCTGTTTCGCAGTTCCGGTGCCCTTTACGGCGGCAATGCGGCCTTTATCGAAGATCTCTACGAACGCTATCTGAAGGACCCCGAGAGCGTCGATTTGGCTTGGCGCGAGCGTTTCCATGTGATGCACCAGGAAGCAGCCAACGAGGTCGCACACGGGCCGGTGCGGGAGAACTTCCTGCGGCTCGCCCAAGAGAGCCGCACGCGTGCTCGCACGCGCT
>NZ_LN848257.1:2042394-2045319 GCF_001499735.1 Thiocapsa sp. KS1
CCTGGAGCCGGCCGCAGCCGAAAAGCAGGCCGCGGTACTCTCCCTGATCAACGGCTACCGCTACCGCGGCCATCAGGTCGCCAACCTCGACCCCATCAAGCTTCGCGACACGCCCAAGATCGCCGATCTCGACCCGGCCTTCCATAACCTGGCGCGGGACGACATGGACCAGGTCTTCCATACCGGCTCGCTCTATGCCCCGGACCGCATGCCGCTGCGCGACATCATCGCGATGGTCGAGCAGATCTATTGCGGCACCGTCGGCTCCGAGTACATGCACATCACCGACACCCAGGAGAAACGCTGGATCCAGAAGCGCCTGGAGGGCTATCGTGCCACGCCCGAGCTCGACAGCGCGGATCGGCGCTGGCTGCTCACCCTGCTGACCGCCGCCGAGGGTTTCGAGAAATACCTCCACCAACGCTATGTCGGCCAGAAGCGCTTCTCGCTCGAAGGCGGCGACGCACTCATCCCGATGCTCGACGAGCTGATCCAACGCGCCGGGCGCAAGGGCCAAAAGGAGCTGGTCATCGGCATGGCCCATCGCGGCCGGCTGAGCGTGCTCACCAACATCTTCGGCAAGCCGCCGCAGGACATCTTCGACGAGTTCGAGGGCCGGGTCCATATGGACTGGCGAAAGATGGCCGGCGACGTCAAGTATCACATGGGCTTCTCCACCGACATCGACACCCCCGGCGGCATCGTCCATCTGGTGCTCGGCTTCAACCCATCCCATCTCGAGATCATCAACCCGGTCATCGAAGGCTCGGTGCGCGCCCGCCAGCGACGGCGCCACGACCGCAGCGGCGATCTGGTGCTGCCCGTGCTCATCCACGGCGATGCGGCCTTCGCGGGCCAAGGCGTCGTCATGGAGACCTTCCAGCTCTCGCAGACCCGCAGCTATGCCACGGGCGGTACGGTTCACATCGTCATCAACAATCAGATCGGCTTCACCACCAGCAACCCGCTGGACACCCGCTCCACGCTCTACTGCACGGATGTGGCCAAGATGGTGCAGGCGCCCGTCTTCCACGTAAACGGCGACGATCCGGAGTCGGTCATCTTCGTCACGCGCATGGCGCTCGACTTCCGCAACCAGTTCCACAAGGACGTCATCATCGACCTGGTCTGTTACCGGCGTCTCGGCCACAACGAGGCCGACGAGCCCGCGGTCACCCAGCCGATGATGTACAAGAAGATCCGCCGGCACCCGACCCCGCGGGCCGTTTATGCCGATCGCCTCGTCGCCGACGGCATCCTCTCCAAGGAGGAGACGGATGCGATGGTCGCCGATTATCGCGACTCCATCGAGCAGGGCGTGTTGGTCGCGCGGCCGGTCCTGTGCGGACTCGACCATGCCTACCGGGTGGATTGGGGGTTCTGCAAGACCACGGATTGGGACCAAGACATCGACACAGGCGTCCCGGTCGAGAAGCTGCGCGAGCTCAGCGAAGCCATGCTGCGCGTCCCCGACGGCTTCGAGCTCCATCCCCGGGTCGAGAAGCTCTGGGAGGAGCGACGCAAGATGGCCCAAGGCGACCAGCTCCTCAACTGGGGTTTTGCCGAGAACCTCGCCTACGCCACGCTGCTCGACGCGGGCATCGCGGTGCGTCTGTCCGGCCAAGACGCCGGGCGCGGGACCTTCTTCCATCGTCACGCCAAGATCCACGACCAGCTCACCGGCAACGCCTACACGCCGCTGCAGCATCTGGGTGCGCATCAAGGGGCCTTCATCGCGATCGACTCGGTGCTCTCCGAGGAGGCGGTGCTGGCCTACGAGTACGGCTTCGCGACCGCGGAGCCGAGTGCGTTGACGCTCTGGGAGGCGCAGTTCGGCGACTTCGCCAACGGCGCTCAGGTGGTGATCGACCAGTTCATCACCTCGGCCGGGACCAAGTGGGGTCTCTGCTGCGGGCTGGTGATGCTGCTCCCGCACGGGTTGGAAGGTCAGGGCGCCGAGCACTCCTCGGCACGCCTCGAGCGCTTTCTCCAGCTCTGTGCCGAGCACAACATCCAGGTCTGCGTGCCGACCACGCCGGCGCAGATGTATCATCTCCTGCGCCGGCAGATGGTCCGCGACTACCGCAAGCCGCTGATCGTAATGACGCCCAAGAGCCTGCTGCGCCATCGCCTCGCGGTCTCGGCGCTCGACGAGCTGGTGACCGGGCAGTTCCAGACGGTGATCCCGGAGATCGACCCGATCGATCCTGCACAGACCGAGCGGGTCGTGTTCTGCTGCGGGAAGGTCTACTTCGATCTCTTGGAGGCAAGGCGCGCGCGCGGATTGACGAATGTCGCCATTATCCGTGTCGAGCAGCTCTACCCCTTCCCCAAAGACCAATTCGACCGCGCACTTGAGGTGTACGACACCACCGAAGAGATCATCTGGTGCCAAGAGGAGCCTCAGAACCAGGGCGCATGGGACCAGATCAAACATCGCTTCCACAGCCTGATCCAGGACGGTAAGCGACCCTACTACGTCGGCCGTCCGTCCTCGGCGGCACCGGCCGTCGGTCACCGCGCCGCGCACGTCGAGCAGCAAGAGCGGTTGATCGACGAGGCCCTGACCGGGCACTTCAACCCCAGCATGAATAAAAGGATCCCGCCACAATGAGCAGCGAAGTCCGTGTCCCCGCCCTACCCGAGTCGGTTGCCGACGCCACGGTCGCGACCTGGCACAAACGCCCGGGCGATCCGGTCAAGCGCGAGGAGAACCTGGTCGACCTGGAGACCGACAAGGTCGTGCTCGAGGTCCCCTCGCCGATCGACGGATTCCTCGGCGAGATCCTGGCCAACGAGGGCGATTTGGTGCAGTCCGATGCCGTCCTGGCACTGATCGAAACGCATGGCGCCGCCGCGAGCCCTGCCGGGTCGAGCACACCCCGACGCGAGGAGCCGCCCGCCAAGACCGCGGCAGCAACATCG
>NZ_LN848257.1:2045419-2056585 GCF_001499735.1 Thiocapsa sp. KS1
CTCGCTCCCCCGGCACCGGCGCCCGCCCCGAGCCTGACCGGCGAGGCCGGGCGCCCGGAGCAGCGGGTCGCCATGACCCGTCTGCGTGCCCGCATCGCCGAGCGCTTGGTCCAGGCCCAGCAAAACGCAGCCATGCTGACGACCTTCAACGAGGTCGATCTCAAGGCCGTGATGGAGCTGCGCAGCCGCTACAAGGACAAGTTCGAGAAGACCCACGGGGTGCGACTCGGCTTCATGTCCTTCTTCGTCAAGGCCACGGTGGAGGCCCTGCAACGCTTCCCGGTCGTCAACGCCTCGGTCGACGGCGACGACATCATCTATCACGGCTACTACGACATCGGCATCGCGGTCAGCTCGCCGCGCGGCTTGGTCGTTCCCATCCTGCGCAACTGCGATCAGCTCAGCATGGCCGACGTGGAGCAAGGCATCGTCGATTTCGGCCAGAAGGCACAGAGCGGCAACCTCAGCTACGAGGAGCTCACGGGCGGCACCTTCACGATCACCAACGGCGGGGTCTTCGGCTCGCTCCTCTCCACGCCGATCCTCAATCCGCCGCAGAGCGCAATCCTCGGGATGCACAAGATCCAGGAACGCCCCGTCGTCGAGAACGGCCAGATCAAGATCGCACCCATGATGTACCTGGCCCTGACCTACGACCACCGGATCATCGACGGACGCGAGGCAGTGCAGTTCCTCGTCTCCATCAAGGAGACCCTGGAGGAT
Source organism: Thiocapsa sp. KS1 (assembly GCF_001499735.1). Lineage (GTDB taxonomy): Bacteria > Pseudomonadota > Gammaproteobacteria > Chromatiales > Chromatiaceae > Thiocapsa. The sequence continues at coordinate 2,046,143 of NZ_LN848257.1, forward strand.
CCGGCGCGGCTCCTGCTGCGCATCTAGGGGCGCCCGGGCATCTCGCCCGGCGGCTGTAGCCAGACCGCAAAGGCCCGGGGCAGAGTCGTCTGCCCCGGGCCAAACGGTCGTTCGAGCCTCCGCGATCGATCAAGGCAAGCAGGGTTTCCCGATGAGCGACCTCGACCGCTTGTACGAGCAAGACTATTTCGCCTGGGCAGCGCAGACAGCCGCTCTCCTGCGCCAGCGGCGATTCGCCGAGCTGGATCTTGACCATTTGATCGAGGAATTGGACGACATGGGCAGGAGTCAGCGGCATGAGCTGGTCAACCGCTTGCGCGTACTCCTGGCGCATCTGCTCAAGTGGCAATTCCAATACGGCCGACTGTCGGAGCGTTGGGCAGACTTCGAAGGCAGAAGCTGGCGCAATACCATCATCGAGCAGCGCGCTGCCCTGTCATACCTCCTGGAAAAAAACCCGGGCCTGAAACGCGTGCTCGAGGACGCCATCGGGGAATCGTATACCCAGGCTGTCAACCTCGCCGCCGACGAGACAGGACTCCCGGCCGCGACATTTCCGGTCGAGTGTCCTTATCAAATCGCGCAGATCTTCGGTCGAGACTTTTACCCCGAAACGCATGGTTGACTGAGCCGAGCCGTGCCGCCCGACCCGGTGTTCGGCGATCCCGAGCCGCCGCCGCGACGCTACTCGCCCCAACGGGCCGTCAGCCGATGCGGCACGCCCAGATGATCCAGAATCCGGGCCACCATGAAATCGACGATCTCCTCGACGCGCGTAGGCTTGAAGTAGAACCCCGGATTGGCCGGCATGATGACCGCACCGGCGCGGGCCAAACGCAGCATGTTTTCGAGATGGATGGCCGTGAAGGGTGTCTCGCGGATCACCAGGATCAGCTTGCGTGACTCCTTCATGGCCACATCCGCCGCGCGGTCGATCAGCGATGTCGAGACACCCGCGGCGATGCTCGCGAGCGTGCCCGTCGTGCAGGGGCAGATGACCATGGCGTCGGGAGGATTGCTGCCGCTCGCAACCGGAGCGGTCCACTGCTGGCGACCGAAGACACGCAGCTGCCCCGGCTGCGCCTTGAAATAATCCAGGAAGAAGGCCTCAGCCTCGGCGGGCCGGGCCGGCACCTCCAGATCCGCCTCCATCTTCAGCACGACCTGCCCGGCTTGGGAGATCAGCAGATAGACCCGCATCCCGGCGGCGAGTAGGCACTCGACCAGACGCAGCCCGTATTGGGATCCAGAGGCCCCGGTCACGGCGACCGTGATCGTCTTGGGCCAGTTTTGACGCGGCTCGGACATGCGCGATCCCTCTTCCCTAGCGCGCCTGCGCCAGACCGTCCAGGAGCTTTTGGTGGATCCCGCCGAAGCCGCCGTTGCTCATGACCAAGACCTGATCGCCCCCACGACACTCGGCCACCACCGCAGCGGCGAGCGCGTCGAGATCCGCGTGCACCGCCGCACGCTGCGCAAGCCCCGCAAAGACCGCCGCGGCATCCCACCCCAGATCGGCAGGTGCGAAGACGAAGACCCGATCCGCCGCGTCGAGCGAGGCGGCAAGCTCGCGATTATGCACGCCCAGACGCATGGTGTTGGAGCGCGGCTCGAGCACGGCGAGGATGCGCTGGTCGCCGACCCGGCGGCGCAGGCCTTCCAGCGTGGTCTCGATTGCTGTCGGGTGATGGGCGAAGTCGTCGTAGACACGCACGCCCGCGACCTCGCCGCGCAGCTCCATGCGACGCTTCACCCCCTTGAACCGACCCAAGGCGGCGATCCCGGCACCGACCGGGACGCCCGCGTGTCGGGCGGCAGCCAAGACGGCGAGCGCATTGTGCACGTTGTGCAGACCCGTCTGACCCCAGTCCACCTCGCCCAGCGCCTGACCATCGAGCATCACCAGGAAGCGCGAGCCGTCCGGGACGAGCAGCCGCGCGGTCCAGCGCCCCGCCTCGCCGAAGGACTCGCGCGGGGTCCAACAGCCCATCGCCAGCACCTGATCGATCGCCGGCTCGGCGCCCGGATGGACGATCAGACCGCGACCCGGGACGGTGCGCACCAGATGATGAAACTGACGCTGGATCTGGCCGAGATCATCGAAGATGTCCGCGTGGTCGAACTCAAGGTTGTTGAGGATCAGTGTGCTGGGTCGATAGTGGACGAACTTGGAGCGCTTATCGAAGAAGGCGGTGTCGTACTCGTCCGCCTCGACCACGAAAAAGGGTGCTGCGCCCAGACGTGCGGACAGCCCGAAATCCAGCGGCACGCCGCCGATCAGGAAGCCGGGCGCGAGACCGGCATCCTCGAGGACCCAGGCGAGCATGCTCGCGGTCGTGGTCTTGCCGTGCGTGCCGGCCACGGCCAGCACCCAGCGATCGGACAACAGATTCTCGCGCAGCCACTCCGGACCCGAGCAGTAGCGCAGACCGCGATCCAGCATCGCCTCCACGGCAGGGATGCCGCGTTTCATCGCATTGCCGACCACCACCACGTCGGGCGCCGGCTCGAGGTGACTCGGATCATAGCCCTCCATCAGCGTGATCCCGGCCGCTTCGAGCTGGGTGCTCATCGGGGGGTAGACATTGGCGTCCGAGCCCGTCACGCGGTGGCCGAGCGCACGCGCCAACAGGGCGATGCCGCCCATGAAGGTGCCGCAAATACCCAGAATATGCAGATGCATCTGTGTTCGAATTCCTTAGGCGCCGCCGAAGGCGAGGCCGATCAAGAGGACGACGCCGACCTTGAAGGCCACGGCGATCGCCGCACCCTGACCGAGCGAGATCTGAAAGGTATGACGCAGGATGTGCCCGGTCACCACCACGCTCCACACGAAGACAACCAGAAGCAAGAGCGCGCCGAGTGCGGCCAGGTCGCTCTCCTCCGAGCCGGTGGGATTGAAGCTCAGCGGAATCAGCGCGATCGCGCCGATCACGACCCCGCTGCCCAGCAGCGCGGTCGCCGATTGCGTAAAGCGCGCCCCGAGACGCATGACACGCAAGGCAACGAAGAGGGCCCCGAGCGTCAAGGCCATCTCGGCGAGTGTCTGAGCAAAGCTCGCACCGATCGACAAATCGGCAACGATCCCGATCATCAAGCCGACGACAAGACTCGCGACCGCCACCATGGCAAGCAGGATCTCCGAGGCAGGGAGATCCTGCGGGGTCCTGCGCAAGGCGCACAACTCAACGAAAAATAAGATCAAGGCCTGCACGGTCACATCCTTCGGCGAAACCTGAACCAATCATAACCGGCCGAGTCCCTGCTGCGGCAACCTTCGTCCCGATCAGGCGTCGACCGACCGTGACGACCCGAAGCGCACGAAGCCGACACCGACCAGCACCATGCCCGCCGCCAGCCCGATCGCCGGGGCGTTCCCGAGCTTCGCGTAGGGCGTCGCACCGGAATAGGGCCGAACCTCCGCCGCAACGTCGCCGCGCACGAATGCGGGAATCACCCCGAGCACCTGTCCGCGCCGGTCGATGATCGCAGAGATCCCGGTGTTGGTCGCGCGCAGCAGGTAACGCCCGTTCTCCAGCGCCCGCATCCGCGCCATCTCCAGATGCTGGTGCGGCGCCAGCGAATCGCCGAACCAGGCGTCGTTGCTGACGTTGATCAGAAACTCGGCCTCGGGCAAGGCTTGGGCGACCTCTGCGGGGAAGGCATCCTCGTAACAGATCGAAACCCCCGCCACCCGGTCGCCGACACTGAGCAGCGGACGCTCCGAGCTCCCCGGACTGAAGTCCGACATGGGGACCTCGAACAGGTCCACCAGGGGTCCGAGCCACGCCTTGAAGGGCATGAACTCGCCGAAGGGCACCAGATGACGCTTGGCGTAAAGATCCTCGCGGCTGCCGAGACTCAGCAAGGCGTTGAAGTGGCGCCCGGTGTCCGTCTCCATCACCGGGATGCCGAGGACGATCTCGGTCCCCTCCTCGCGTGCGCGGGCGGCCATGGGCTCGATGAGGACATCGCGGACACGATGCAGAAAATCCGGGATCGCCGTCTCGGGCCAGACCACCAGATCCGCATCCAGATTGCGCTCGGTCAGATCCCAATAGATCTCCATGGTCGAGAGAAGCTGATCCGGATCCCACTTCATCGACTGCGGGATACTCGCCTGCACCACCGCGGCTCGAAAGCCCGGTCCGGACGGATCGGTCCAGGACACCTCTTTCAAGAGCAGCCCGCCGCCCCAGATCAGGAGCAGCGCCACGGCGGCCGCGACGCGACCGCGACCGGACCAGCGCAAGAGTCCCCAAAACAAACCCGTCGACAGCAGGATCAGGAGACCGACGCCGTAGATACCGCCGATCGGGGCAAAACCGCCGAGGGGTCCGTCGATCTGCGTATAGCCCAGGCTCAGCCAGGGAAAACCGGTGAACAACCAGCCGCGCAGCCACTCGACCAGGATATAGAGACCGGGGAACAAGAGGAGCGGGCCAAGCCAGGTCGGTCCGCGATCCATGCGTCGCGTCAGCCAACCCAAGAGTCCGAAAAAGAGCGCGATCGTCGACACGAAGACCGCGGTCAGCAGATGCGCGACCCAGGTGTCCATGTTGCCGAATTCGTTCAGGCTGATCCGGATCCAGAAGACCCCGACGCCCAGCAGGCCGACGCCGAAGAGCCAACCTCTGAGAAAACCGATTCGAGGCGAGGCGCCGTTCAGCGCGGCCAAGAACCCGAAGAGACCGATCAGGACGAACGGATACCAGCCGAAGGGTGCGAATCCAAGCACCATGACGGCACCGCTTGCGCAGGCGAGCACGGACCTCGACAACGGGGCGTAACGGGGCAAGGGTACGAGCATCGCGGGGTGGCCGGTGGCATGGGGAAGCCCGCGGGGTTTCTAACAGTCGCGGCTGTCGGGGTCAACCCGCATGGCGCCGACCGCTTGCCGCGAAGAGAAGGCCGCGACGCTGGTCAGGTCCGGTCGCGCACGGAAACGGCGCGACCCGCGACGGGAAGCGGCACCGGCACTTGAGACCCGTATCCCTGCGCGAAGTCGACACCGATCGACTTGAGCTCGGCGATGATCCGTTCCGTCTCGGCAGACTCGCCGACCGTTTTCACACCCATGAGATGACCGACTCGGTTGATCATCTCAACCATGGTGCGATTCAGAGAATCCTTCTCGATCTCCTGCATGAAGCTGCCGTCGATCTTGATGAAGTCCACCGGCAGGTTCTTCAGGTAGCCGAACGCGCTCGTGCCGCTGCCGAAATCATCGAGGGCGAAGTAGAAGCCGAGCTCTTTGAGATGATCGATGAACTGCCGTGTACGTCGCAGGTGATTGATGACGGATGTCTCGTTCATCTCGAAGCACAGCGCCCCCGGCGGCAGTCCGTAAAGACGCGCCCGCTCGCGGATAAACCCCGGCAGATCATCGGAATTGAGCGACGTGCCGGAGAGGTTGATGCCGCATGTCAGAGGAGCGCCCAGTAACTCGACGAGGTCGGCGTAGCGGGAGCAGGTCGTCGCGATGACCCAGTTGTCGATCGCGCAGATCAGAGAGTAGCGCTCTGCTGCCGGCAAGAAGTTCGCCGGCAGAATCAGATTACCGTCCTCGCCGATCAACCGCAGCAGGATCTCGATATGTTTGATCTCGGCGCCTGCGTCCGTGGTCGCCAACGCACGGTAGGACTGATAGAAGAGCACGAAACTGTCCTCTTCGAGCGCGCGACACAGCTTGGCCGCCCAATCCATCTCCCGACGGCGCTCGGCAACCGCGGCGTCGGTCCGGCGAAAGACATGGATTCGGTTCCGTCCCTGCTCCTTTGCGGCATAACAGGCGGCATCGGCTGCGCTGAACACCTCCGTTTGCGTATCCTGTCCCCCGCTGATGGCGACCAAACCGATACTGACGCCGACGGAAAAGAGCTGCCCTTCCCAGTTGAGCCGAAAGCCCTTGACGGAAGCTAGAAGGTCGGCGGCGATCAGCTCGGCGCGGTCGAGCGGGCAGCTCTCGAGCAGGACACCGAACTCGTCGCCCCCCAGCCGCGCCAGCGTATCGGACTCGCGCAGCTTCTCCTGCAACAGCGCGGAGATCTCCTTCAGCAGGGCATCGCCGGCGGCGTGCCCCGCCGTGTCGTTGACGATCTTGAACCGATCCAGATCAAGGTAGGCGAGTGTATGGTGCTTGTCGGAGTTGCGGGCGGTCGCGAGCGCCTCCTCGACGCGGCTTTCAAACTCCCGGCGATTCACCAGCCCCGTCAGCGCATCGTGGGTCGCCGCCCAGCGGATGCGCTGTGCCATGCTGCGCGCGACCGTCACGTCGTGGAACACCAGCACGCCGCCGATCACCTGACCCGCTCGGTCACGAATAGGCGCAGCGCTGTCGTCGATCGAGATCGTCGAGCCATCGGGACGCCTGAGCGCGACCGGATTGGAACGCGACCAATGGTCGTTTTCGCACAATGCCTGCGCCAACGCGTCGGGGGCAGGCTTCAGCGTATGCTCGTCGATCAACGGCATCACATGAGACAAGGGTTGTCCGCGCGCCTGCGCCAGTCTCCATCCCACCAGCGATTCGGCCACCGGGTTGAGATAATCGATCCGCTCGTTGCCGTCGGTCGTAATGACCGCATCGCCGATCGATTGCAACGTGACATGCGCGCGCTCCTGCTCCTCGTAACGGGCTTCCATGATGCCGTGCTCGCGAATGCGCAGCGTCCGGATGATGCCGAAGACCGACCCGGCGAGCAGCAGCCCGAGGAGGCCGATCAAGGCAGTATTGATCGCCACCGGCCGCAGCGAGCGCTGCAGCTCGATGCGACCGGCAAGGACTCCGGAGTCGAACACCGGAGCCTCGCGCCGCACCACGGGCATCGGGAGCGGCGTCTGCGTATCGACCAGTACGACACCCGCCCCGTCGCGGATCAGGGCGCGCTCGGTCTCGAGCGTCGTCGGAAAACGGACCAGAATCTCATTCAGGCGATGAACCTGGAACTGCCAGAGCGCGGGCTCCACACTGACTAACCGATCGATCAACTCGGCCTTGATCGTCGTCTCGGCCTCCAGGGTAGAGACCAGCGCGGTGTAGCTGACGGCGAAGTAGCCCAAGGGGAGAAGCAGCGCAATGGTCCCCGACAGCACCAGACCGATCACGTTGATCAGGCGCAGGAAACCCTGGCCCGCCGCCACCGGTGCATTCGGATTCCTGAATCCGGCCACCTACGGCACCCAGTGCCCGGTTCGCGTCAAGATTTCGCCACCCGCGGGAGACCTTACGAATTCCATGAACTGCCGCACCGCGGGGGAGGTTTCAGACCTGGTCACCATGAACAGCGTATTGTAATACGGGTAGCTGCCGTCGGCGATGGTCGTCGGGCTGGGCTCGACAGCGTCCAGCTCCAACGCCTTCAACGCGCGATTCTCAGAGCGAATCTGTGCCAGCGTGGAGGGTCCGAGCGCGCCGGGGATCCTCTCGAGGGTGTCGGCGGCGTCTTGGTCGGTGACGGCGAACGCCATGCCCTTACGGGTTTCCGCCCCCGAGAGCGCCAGGTCCATGGCGGGCGACATCGCTTTGATCATGTCGCTGTCGGAGTCTCCGATCGGACGCATCACCAGGCGGATACGCGTGCCGTCGGGCCAATCGACCGACCTGCCGGCATAGATGTCGACCAGCTCCTGCAACGACAGGCCCGTCGTCGTGTTCGTCGCGGCGGTGGCGAAGACGAACGGCGTCCGAGCGTAGGCGACTTGTACCGCACCCGCTTTGACTTCGGTGTCGGTCAGCGCCCGGCTTGTCAAGGCAATCTGGATGACGCCCGAGAGCATGGCCTTGATGCCGCCGCTGCTGCCGAGGCTCGGCAGCACGGTGATCTCGGTGCCGGGCTGTGTCGAGGCATACGCCTCGCCGAGAATTTGCATTGTTGCCAGTCCGCCTCCCGTGCCGCCGATCCGGATCTCCTCGGCATGAGCGAGACCCGGTCCGCAGGACAGCGCCGTGACCCCGGCCCACAACAGAGCGGCCGCGGCGGACTCCCGAATGCGCCGTGCAATTCCCTCGGCGACGACTTGCTTCATGTGTGTTTCTTCGACGATCGAATCGCCGTCCTCGCGGTGTCGCAATGCGTCCAGGTCGTCGCACACCTTCCCCGTCGGCGGCTCGGTCCGGAACGATCCGGTCCATGCCGCGCCACGCCGCTGCCGAGCGGCGGAGTCGATCGGAATCATGCGTTCGGTGCGCCGGCCGTGTCTAGTCGTATCGATCGTCCTTCCACTGGCGCAACGCCTTGAAGACCTCGCGCGCCGAGCCGAGCGGGCGTCCCGCGGCACGCTCGGCGGCATGGACGACCTCCGGCACGCGGGTGCGCAGGAAGGGGTTGGTCGCCAGCTCAAGTTCCAGCCGCGACGGGACCGTGGGCAGATCCATTGCCCGTCGTTCGCGATCGGACTGAATCCGCGCGCTCAGGGCCGGGCTGCCGGGCTCGACCCAGTCGGCAAAGCCGAGATTCGCGAGGGTGTATTCGTGTGCGCAGTACACCAGGGTCTCGGGCGGCAGCGCGGCGATTCGGTCCAAAGAATCCGAGAGCTGCTCGAAGGTGCCGTCGAAGACGCGTCCGCAACCGCCGGCAAACAGCGTATCGCCGCAGAACAGGCAGCCGGCGCCCAAATAGGCAATGTGTGTGGAGGTGTGGCCGGGCACCTCCATGACACGAAAATCGACACTCAGGCCCTGCGGGCGCATGAGCGCCCCCTCGCCCGCCGGATCGGTCAGGTCGCGGATCCTTCGGTCGACGGGGCCATAGATACGCGCCTCGGGAAAGACCGAGCGCAGCTCGCTCAGTCCGCCGATATGATCGCCGTGGTGATGGGTGACCAGGATGGCGGTGAGGATGCGATTCTCCGCATGGAGCAGATCCAGGACCGGATCGGCATCGCCCGGGTCCACGACCACGGCCGTTCCCGGCGTCTCGGTCAGCAGCCAGATGTAGTTGTCCTCGAAGGCTGGGATGGGGCGAATCTCAAGCATGGGCGGCTCCGGGGATTCGAGCGTCAATCGGACTGCGCCGAAAGACCTCGGGTGTGTTGGACGTCTCGGCGCGAGACAGGCGCGGCAGCGATCGTCGCGAATCGACGATCCCGGCGGTCCCGACAACCTGCCTATGATCACACGAACCAGGCTTTGGCGGGGCCTTGCCCTCGCCGCGCCCGGCCCGGTGCCGAACAGAAGCCCGGACCGATAACCGGATTTTTGTTGATGTTGTGCACGGGTATTCGGGCGTTACAGTTGCGATTCGGACGCGCGGCTCGCTCCGGCTGCGGCGACGTCCCGGTCTTCCCCATCCGATTCAGGCGAGGGTAGGTTATGAGCTCGCAGCCTTTGACACATCACGAGATCTTCACCCTGGTCGAGCCCTTCACGCGGCGCGGACGCCATGTCGACCTCGCCGCGAGCGACCGTCTCGAGCGACGCCTTCTGTTCAAGCCGTTCGATTACGGCGAGGAGACGGTCGAGCTGAGCGGCGTGCGCGAGATCCTGCTGCTGGAAAACCCCAAACCGGACCGATTCCGGCTCACGCGCACACTTCGTCATCCCGACGGCTTGGAGGCGGATCTGGTGATCGAAGGCCCGGACCCCGGCAACCTTTTCGACCGTATCGAGTCCATCGATCCGGGTCGCCATTTCCGCGGGAAGAGCGGATACAGGATCGCCCGAAGCTACCGTTTGGAATCCGCCACGGGCGGGACCGTGGAGGCCGCCTCCGCGACGCGCCTGCTCCTGACGCGCGGTGCGGCCCGGGTCGAGGGTCTGACCCTGATGCTGAAGGCGCAAACCGGACGTGGCATGCCGGCCGAGCTGGAGCTGCACGCGGAGGACGGCGATACCATCGCGTTGCCCGAGGACATGCTGGCGGTGATCGGATGGGACTGGCGTCGTCTCAACCGCGTGAAAGCCTGCTGGAAGAGCACGCTGCGCCTACGCGGGAAGGAGCCCGGCCGCAGCCGCGACGCCGAGGTGAAGCTGACCCGAACCGTCGAGCATCTGGCCGAAACGCTCCGCGAGCCGCCCGCGCGCTACCACGAGCGGCTGGTCGCGGCACGCTGGAATGTCGCCTTTCGGCGCGCACTCCCGCTGCTGGTCGGTCTGGGTCTGATCTTCGGCGCACCCGCGATCCAGTTCCTGGAGCTCTCGGAGGGATCGCTGATCCGCATGCTGATCTTCCACTCCCCGCCGCTGCTGATGGTGCTCTTCTTCACGATGAAGGAGATGCCGCGGATCGAGATCCCACCCTTTCCCAAGCCCTTGACCGCATCGGCGTGGCGTGAAGCGCCGTCGAACGCATCGGGCGGGACGAGGAAGGTCGCGCCGCAGGAAGCTTGAACGGATCCGTCACCGCCGAGGACACCGGGAGCCATCCTATCGCCTGGATCAACTCGATATAATTCAATTCCTTAAACCGCGTCTGCTGCAACGCGCATTGAGATCACACAACG
>NZ_LN848257.1:2056685-2108466 GCF_001499735.1 Thiocapsa sp. KS1
TCCCCCTGGTCTCGATCGCCGCGGCCAAGGCCGCGCTGGTCGAGCAATATTCCGATCCGACCTTACGGCGGCGCGCATCCATGCTCTGGGGCACGCGCGGTGTGGGTAAATCCTCGATCGTGCGACAGGTGGCCGACCACTTCGGGGTCCCCTTGGTGGATCTGCGACTGACCACGATCGAGCCGGTCGACATCCGCGGCGCCATCTATGCCGACGACACCTTGGCCAAGACGGTCTGGTTCCCGCCCGAGTTCCTGCCCTCGCCCGACCAGCCGGACGGCATCCTTTTTCTCGACGAGCTCACGGCCGCGGATCAGCGCCTGCAAATCTCGGCCTACTCGCTGATCCTCGATCGTCGAGTCGGTCACTATCGGCTGCCGGACGGCTGGCAGGTGGTGGCCGCGGGGAACGCCAGCTTCCACGGCGCGGTCTGTCACGACATGGGCACGGCCTTGGCCGATCGGATGTTTCATTTCAACGTCCAGACCGTCATCGACGCCTTCCTGGCGCACGCGATGGCCATGGACTTCGCACCCGAGGTGATGGCGTATCTCAAGGTCCGCCCGGACAAGCTCGACGACACCCAGTCGCAGCTCGCCAACGACCATCTGATCGGTGCCAGCCCACGCGGCTGGGAGGACATCTCCAACGTCCTGAAATCCAAGCTCTCGGAGAACGCCAAACGGGTCTTCGTGCAGGGCCGCATCGGGGCCGCCAATGCAGCGGAGTTCTTCGGGGTGCTGCGCGAGATCCAGGCCGGCACCGACGTGGTGCGCCTGCTGGCGAGCCGCCAGGGTCCGGAGACCGCAGCCTTGCTGCCGCGCACACTCGACGGACTCTACGGCATGATCTATGGCCTGCTCGCCGCCAGCACGGACGCCGACACCCTGGCGCGCGCGCTCGAGATCGTCGAGCAGTTTCCGGACATCCGCAGCGAGGTCCCTCTGCCGATTCGCGAATCACAGACGCTCGCGATGGAGCTTCTGATGCAGAAGGCGTTGGAGGTCGGGTTGGAGGCGACGGTTTTGGACAGCGTGAGCTACCGGCATTATTTGGAGCAGCGGCGGGGCGACGGGTGAGTGGAGAGAGGTGAAGGGTGAAAGGCGAAGGGTGAGTTGAATCCTGATGAATGATCTTTACCGGCACCGCGGGACGCGGGCGATTCAGCAGATGGTGGAATTCGCGCCGTCCACGGGCGGGCTGGCGCTCTGGGTCAAGCACCGGGATCTGCCGCCCGAGATCGATCCGGGTCCGGTTGCAACCGACGGGGACACCGTCTATTACGGCGCCTCCTTCGAGCGGCTTGCGCTGCACGCGCAGGTCGGTCTCGTCGCGCACGAGGTCCTGCATATCGCCTTGCGGCATCCGCAACGCTATCTCGATCTACAGCAGCTCTTGGGCGATGTGGATCTCGAGCTCTTCAACATCTGTGCGGACGCCATCGTCAACAGCGCCCTGAGTCACCTGAGCTGGCTCGAGCTGCCGGTGTCGTCGGTGTTTCTCGAGAAGCTCCTGCTCGCCACGCTCGGCATCGATGTCGGTGTGGACAAGGCACTGCTCGAATGGGATGTCGAGCGCCTCTATCGCGCCATCGACGACCGCCGGGCTGCAGACAAGGGCCGCGCCCAAAAGACCCGCAGACGTCGCCGCGGCGGCATCGGCGACAGCCAGCCGGGAGAGGAAGGTCGCGCGTCGCGCAAGGAGATCGACGAGTCGTCCCGATCCGAGGTCCGCGAGGACGGCCCGATGTCCGCGCGGGTCAGGTCACTTGGCGCCGAGACCCACGCCGATCTCTTCCCCCAACCCGATGCGCAGAAGCAACCCGAGCTGGAGGCCGAGCAGGCACGCGAGTGGAGCGAGCGCATCCTGCGTGCCCATGCCGGAGACGGCGCGCACTCGATGCTGCGCGCGCTGATCGCCGATCTGCCGAAGATCCGCACCCCCTGGGAGCAGATCCTACGCACGCAGCTGGCACGCGGTCTCTCGATCCAGCCCAATCTTTCCTGGTCCAGACCGGCCCGATCCTACATCGCCAATCAGGGCCGGATCGGGCCGGGGCGACGCCTGCCTTGGGAGCCGGGCATCAGCTCGGCGAAGTCGGTGCCGCGACTGGTGGTGATCGTCGATGTCTCGGGCTCGATCGAGGACAACCTGATGGAGCGCTTCGCCGGCGAGATCGAGGCGATCACGCGACGCCTGGAGGCCGGCCTCGTGCTGGTGATCGGCGACCGCATCGTGCAACGGGTCGCGCACTTCAAGCCGGGGCAATCGGACCTTCGGGACATCGCATTCAACGGCGGTGGCGGGACGGATTTCACCCCGCTCCTCGAAGAGGCCGACAAGCACGGCCCGGATATCGGCGTCGTCCTGACCGACCTGGACGGCCCCGCACGTTTCAGACCACGCTGGCCGGTCATCTGGGCCGTACCCGAATCCTATGCGACGCCGGAGCAGCCGTTCGGGCGCAAGCTGATCCTGAGCTGATCTTCGAGCTTGGCGGACACGATTGTCCGATCATCGAAAGCGCACACGCACAACGAAAAAGGCCAGGCTGATGCCTGGCCTTTTTTGTGCTGATGCGCCCGAGGCACATCGGCATTCAAGCGGGTCTTACTTGACTTGGGGCTGAGCCGGAGCAACAGGCGCCATCGGGGCGACCGGCGCTGCATAGGGGTAGGCGTAAGGGTAGCCGCCACCGTAGTAAGGCGCGCCATAGCCGTAGTAGGGGTTGTTGTAGCCGTAACCGTAGCCGCGACCCTGACCGCGGCCGTAGCCACGCCCGCTGCCGCCGCCGCTCATGCCGAAGTTGAAGTCGCCGTAGCCGTCGCCGAACATGTCGCCCATGGCATCGCCGAGACCGGAGCCGTAGCCCGGGCCGTACCCGCCGGCACCCGGCCCCCACCACGCGGAGGCGGAAGCGGAAGCACCGAGGAGGGCGGCGATGGCAGCAGCAGTTGCAAGCTTGTTCATTCTATTCTCCGAATCGATTTATATGTTGTTGGCAGCAAGCGTGAAGTCCGTATTGGCCTCCACTGACGAGCAGTATATTAGAATAAACTAAATTAGCAAGCGCTAATTTTAGGTTGGCTTGCGGCGTGTCGGTGTTCAACGCAACAGTGATCCGCGATCTGCCGGGGCGGGTCGGCGATTGTCTCGCCGAGCGGAGACGCTCGGGGTCCGATCACCGGACATGCGGCAGACCTTCGAAGATGCCCGCAAAGCGGTGCTCCGAGTCGAGGTCCGAAAGCCCGGCAATGCGCAAGGCGTCGGCCGAGCCCTGTTTTTCTCGGCGAATCCCGCAGATCGGCGGTCTGCCCGCCCAGAGTTGAACCGAGCACATGGGGCCGGACAAGGGCCGGAAGATCTCGGCACCCATCGGCGGCAAACCCAGCAGACCGAGGGTCGCGGCATCCAGGGCGCCGCCGGTCTTGCGCAAACCATTGCGCCACTGGAAGGCGTCGAGCGCGGCGAGTGTCGCCGTGTCGACCTTCCCCGCGAACGGGATGGTCTTGTAGGACACGCGCTTCTTCTTGTTCTTGTCGCGCCAAACGGCTTTTTGGGTCGGCTGTTTCAGGAGATCGCGCTCGGCCAAGGCCGTCTGGACCTGAACCAAGTGCGGTGCGGCCAAGCGCTGCAAGCCGCTCGGCAGGCTCTTGAGCCGACTCAGATCGGGCGCATCGGCAATGGATGCCTGCTGGCCGGCCTGCAGCGCGGCATAGCGCGCAATCCGGAGATCGTAGAGCTCGAGCGCGACCCGCTCGGCCGGCATCAGGCGATGCCGATGCTCCGGATCGTCCGGCTCGGCCTTGCCGACCGCGTCTCTGAAGTCGCGCAGCGCTTTCTGTACCGCAGGATCGCGCGTGTCGGTCGCCGACGCACTCGCGGGCAAAAATCCAAGATGACGCAATGCCGCGGCGGCACGCGGCGGCAGCGTCTCCAGCGGCGTCTCCTCGCCTCGGCTCACCAGTGCGGCAAGGAGTGCCTTGTAGTGGCGCGTTTCGTCTCGATCGAGCGGCCCCGTCACCAGCGCCTCGGGCACGGTTACGCGCTCCTGCGGCCCATGACTGAAGGTCGCCGGCTCGACCGGCTTCGTCGGATCGAAGACCCACTGCGGCATATCGCCGCCGGCCAACTCGAAACCGACACCGTACTTGGCCCGCACCATCGACGGCTGGCTGTCGGCCCGCACGCGCCGGGCCAGGTGATCCAGGAACTCGCCCCAGGTGTAGGGCTGCCTCTGCCCCCGGGCGTCGCGATAGAACATCCCGAGGTTACCCGTGACCGTCGGCGAGTCGGCGGGCAGGCCCCACTGCGACGACATCGTCGGCGGCGCGTTGAAGACAGACGTGGCGTCGGGCGCGGGCGCATAGGCCGCCGCCATGAGCGCAGGACTGGACACGACGACATCGTCCGAGGGTCGGCGCGCGTAGATCATCACATCCGCGGACTGCCGAGACTCGGACAACCGATCCGGCCGTCGCAAACCGAGCAGCTCCGAGCGCTCGCGGAGCGAGCCGAAGCCCAGACCCGCGGCGGCCAGGGGCGCGGGATCTCGCGCGACATCCGGCAGCAGGCTTGCGATGTCGGTGCTCGATGCCACACCGCCCGGCGCGTCCTGCAGAGGCGCTGTCGGCTCTTCGACGGGCTTCACGCAGAGGGTGTCTCGCGCCTCGCCGCGCGCCAGCGCCAGGATCCGTCGACCCTCCCCGGCACCGAGAAAATGAAAGAGATAGTCCTCCTCGGGCGTCGTCGCCCCCGAATCCAGACTCAAGTAGTGCTTGGCAAAGGCAAGCACCGCGAAGTTGTGACGCAGCAGCCGCAGCTCCTCGTCCTTGGCATCGCGTACGCCCTCGATCGTGTCTCGGATCAGGCGACGCACCTGCGCGTCGGGGAAAGGGCCTTCACCCAAGTCCATGGGCTCGCGATCCGCCGCGGCCTCGGTTGCGCCCAGCAGCTCGGCGCCGTACTTTTTGATGATGTAGTGGAAGGTTGCGGGGATGAACTGCCACACACCGGTCGCCGAGCCCAACCGACCTTCGGCGATGGTGGGGCGAACGTGGTCGTTCCAGGTGTGGGCGCTTTCCATCTCGCCGGTGGCCAGCGCCTGACCGAGACTGCCCCCGGTCCGCTCGGCAACCTCAAGCAGAACAAGCATCTGCCGCGGGGAGATATCCTGTGCCCGGTCGTAGTCGCGCGACCGGGTCTCCGACCAGGCGCGATAGGCCGCGAGCATGCGCTCGGTCGGACTGTCGTCCGAGGTGTAAACCGCATCGGTCAGCGAAACCGCGCTCGCCGACACCTCGCGCGTCCACTCGGCATCGGCCGACCAGGCCGCGGCCGACAGCGTGGCCAGCAGACAGGCCGCGACCCCGTTCAGACCCTGAGTGAACCCGCACTGATTTCTCTGCATCTTGCTCATTGACGATCGTCTCCTTGGCCGCGATCACGCGAACCGGCACGACGCGATCCACATGACCGCTACGGCAGGGCCGCCGAGCAATACGTACCGCGGTCATCGGACAGGGGCGATCATCCCCCCGAGTCCCAGTCGATCAACTCGCGCAGAACCGTCGTTGCGTAAGACCCTGCGGGAAGCGAGAAGCTCAGCGTCAGACCGTCGGCGACCCGATCGGCCGCGAGATCCGCGACCGGTACGCGCAGCGCACGCCGCTCCTGTACGAGACCGAAGACGCCGAGCCCATCGCACCAGGTCGGAAAACGTGCCGCAACCGCCTCTTCGAGCCCTCGGACCGAACCACGCGCCGGCAGATCGCCCCGCCCCCACAGAGGACCGGTCGGGTGGATGTCCATGGCACAGCAACGTGCGGTCAAGTCCGCCTCGATCGACTCGGTGGGGAAGAAGGAGTTGGAGCCGGCGAGCTGCATGCAGTCGCCGGCAACGGGCCTGTCCCAGTCGTCGCGGCGAACCCGCTCGCCCAAGACTTCATTGTAGATCTGCGAGCGTGCGGCCGAGAGCCAGAGACCGGACTGGTGACGCGGGACCCGACCGGCGGTCCCGTCAAAGAGTGCATGGGCGCGCGCCAGATTCGACTGGTCATGCCCGAAGCGCTGCTCGCCGAAATAATTGGGAACCCCGCGGGCGTGGATCAAGTCGATCCGCGCATCGAGACCGGCCAGGCTCGCGGGCGACACATCCCGGATCAGGATCGCAAAACGGTTCCCGGTCAGGGCACCCCGCTTGAGCTTGCGGCGATGTGGATGGGCCTCCAGCACCTGGATACCCTCGCCCTCGAGTGCGGACCAATCGGGTATGCCGTCGCGCGGACACGGGATCGAAAACCACTGAAGGGTCACGGCATGCCGGTCCTTCAGGCCGGCATAGCCGACCGTGGAGACCGGCACACCCGCGACGCGGGCTAAGCGGCGTGCCGCCCATTCGGTGTTGGCGCCGGTCTTGCGCACCCGCAGCAGCAGATGATCGCCCTCGCCGTCCGGGGCGAACCCGAGCTGCTCCTCGACCCGGAAATCCTCGGGTCGAGCGCGCAAGCGCCCACGGGCAAGGGGAGCGCCGTGCACTCGGGGCAGGGCGTCAACCGGTATCCAGCTCGGCAACGACACCTCAGGCGTCCGCCAACAGCACGACGGCGGCCGCCGCAATACCTTCGCCTCTGCCCGTGAATCCCATCTGCTCGGTCGTGGTCGCCTTCACGTTGACCCGCGCGGAGTCGCAGCCCATGTCGTCGGCAAGACGGAGGCACATCTCCGGGATATGGGCCGCCAGCTTGGGTCGCTGGGCGATGATGGTGAGATCGGCGTTGTGCACGCGCAGCCCGCGCTCGGCGAGGCTCGCGATCACGCGCCGCAGCAGGATGCGGCTGTCGATGCCGGCATAGGCGGCGTCCGTGTCGGGAAAGTGCCGACCGATGTCGCCGAGCCCCGCCGCGCCGAGCAAGGCATCGCAGAGCGCGTGGATCGCCACGTCGCCGTCGGAATGCGCGAGCAAGCCTTGGTCGTGCGGGATTTCCAGACCGCCGAGCACCAGCGGGCGTCCGGGGCCGAAACGATGGGCGTCGAAGCCCTGACCGATGAGCATGTTTGAAAGCCTCCAGCCTCCAGCCCCCGGCCTCCCGCCTTCTGCCTCCTGCAACGTGCACGCTCGCGCGACGGTGGTCGGAGGCTGGAGGCGGGAGGCTGGAGGCCGGAGGCTATTGAGCGTTTGGATTAGCCCAGCCGCCCCTGCTGTTGCAGGTAGAAGCGGGCGAGCGGGAGGTCCTCGGCGCGCGTGATCTTGATGTTGTCGGCATGGCCTTCGATCAGGCGCGGGGCTTGACCGATGCGCTCCATGGCCGAGGCGTCGTCGGTGACCAGATGGTTGGCGATCAGGGCGTCGGTCAGTGCGGCACGCAACCGGCCGAGACGGAACATCTGGGGTGTGAAGGCGTGCCAGAGCGAGGAGCGATCCACCGTGGCGCCGATGCGATCGTCCGGCTCGGCCTGTTTCATGGTATCGCGCACCGGGATGCCGAGCAGGCCGCCGACCTCGTCATCGATCAGCGCCTCGATCAGCCGGTCGAGATCGGCCGGACGCAGACAGGGTCGAGCGGCATCGTGCACCAACACCCAATCATCTGCATGGGCACGGGCACCGAGTGCCTCGAGCGCATTCAGGACCGAATGGCAGCGCTCGGCCCCGCCGTCCGCGCGGGTCACCTTCGGATGGTCGGCATAGGCGGTCGCGCCCCAGTAACGATCGGTCGGATCCAGTGCCACGACGACACCTGCGATCCTGACATCCGCCACGAAGAGATCCAGCGCATGGTCGATGACCGCCCGACCTGCGAGATCCAGATACTGCTTGGGCGTTGCACTCCCCATGCGGCGCCCGACCCCCGCGGCGGGAAGCACCGCCCACAAGGCCGGTGAAGGACTCATCGTTTCGCCTCCGGGGGAGTCGTCTCCGGTGCTTTGCGCTCGATCACCTGGATGAAGATCTCGCCCGGCTTGATCATCCCCAGATCGCGTCGTGCCCGCTCCTCGAGCGCATCGACCCCGTCGCGCAGGTCCATCACCTCGGCTTGGAGCTCCTCGTTGCGCGCACGCAGACGGATCAGCTCCTCCTCTTGGGCCGCGATCTCGTTCTTGAGCCCATGCACCTCGGCCAAGCTCCCCTCGCCGACCCACAGCCGAAATTGCAGTCCGGCGAGCAAGAGCATGAGTACGAGGATCAGGAGGCGCATGGAGGGTTTCTTCAGTTTCGGCAGCAAGGGTCGGACCTGCCCGACACCTGCGCGCCAGCCATCAAAGCCACTTGAAGGCAGAGCGACCCGCATACGTGGCCTCGTCTCCCAATTGGTCTTCGATCCGCATCAGCTGGTTGTACTTGGCGACCCGATCCGAGCGCGACAGCGAGCCGGTCTTGATCTGACCCGTGCCGGCGGCAACGACCAGATCGGCGATGGTGGTGTCCTCGGTCTCGCCGGAGCGGTGCGAGACGACGGCGGTGTAGCCGGCCGCGTGCGCCATCGCGATCGCCTCCAGGGTCTCGGTCAAGGTGCCGATCTGGTTGACCTTGATGAGGATGGAGTTGGCGATGCCCTTGTCGATGCCCTCCCGCAGGATCTTGGTGTTGGTGACGAAGAGGTCGTCGCCGACGATCTGGACCTTGTCTCCGAGACGCTCGGTCTGACGCTTCCAGCCATCCCAGTCGCCCTCGGCCAGGCCGTCCTCGATGGTCAGAATGGGGTATTTGCCGACCCAGTCGAGCAGGAGATCGGTCATGCCGTCGGAATCCAGCGTGCGGCCCTCGCCCTTCAGATGATATTTGCCGTCCGCGTAGAACTCGGAGGCGGCTACATCCATGCCGAGATAGATATCCGAGCCGGCCTTGAATCCGGCTTTGTGGATCGCTTCGAGGATCGCCTCGATCGCCGCCTCGTTGGAGGGCAGATCGGGGGCGAAACCACCTTCGTCGCCGACGGCGGTCCCGAGACCACGCCCGTGCAGTACGGCCTTCAGCGCGTGGAAGACCTCGGCACCGTAGCGCACCGCCTCGCGGATGCTGGGCGCGCCGACCGGCAGGATCATGAACTCCTGAAAGTCGACGCTGTTGTCCGCATGCTCGCCGCCGTTGATGATGTTCATCATGGGCACGGGCAGACGATAGGGGCCGGTCGAGAGCGACATGAAGAGCGGCAGCGCCTTCTCCTGCGCAGCGGCATGGGCGGCGGCGATCGAGACGCCGAGCAGTGCGTTGGCGCCGAGCCGGGCTTTGTTGTCGGTCCCGTCGAGCGCGATCATGGTACGGTCGAGGGCCGTCTGATCGGCAACGTCCATCCCGACAACGGCATCGCGCAGCTCGCCTTGGATGTTGGCGACGGCGGTCAGGACGCCCTTGCCGCCGTAGCGCGAGCGATCCCCGTCGCGCAGCTCCAATGCCTCGCGCGAGCCGGTCGATGCGCCGGACGGGACGATGAAGCGGCCGATCGCACCGTCGGCCGTGATGACATCGGCCTCGACTGTGGGATTACCGCGGGAGTCCAGAACCTCGCGGGCGCGGACATCGACGATCTCGGACATGGCATGTCTCTCCAAAAACAAGGACGGAGCGATTCTTCAAGAGAATCGCATGGATGTATAGGGCCGCGGCGGGGCGTCTCGAAAGGATCGGCCCGACGCAAACGCGCGTCCGATTCCGTGACTCGATTCAAATCGGCTCCGGCAGAGCGACCCCGGACGTGGACCCGGTCGAGCACGCGTGGCAGAAGAGGCTCGCGGGCCTCATCGAATGCGGGCTCATGCCGATCTCAAGGCGCTTGCTCCGCGAAACCGGCCGATTTCACCAAGCGATCGATCTGAACCAGGGTCTCGAGCAGGGCGCGCATCTTGTCCAGAGGCCAGGCGTTCGGGCCGTCGCTCAGGGCCACAGCGGGATTCGGATGGGTCTCCATGAAGAGACCGGCAACCCCCGCGGCCACCGCGGCGCGGGCCAAGACCGGGACGAACTCGCGCTGACCGCCCGAACGATCGCCCTGCCCGCCCGGCAGCTGCACCGAATGGGTGGCATCGAAGACGACCGGGCAGCCCGTCTCGCGCATCACCGAGAGCGCGCGCATGTCCGAAACCAGGTTGTTGTAGCCGAAGGAGACGCCGCGCTCGCAGACCATGATCTGCTCGTTGCCGGTCGCGCGCGCCTTCTCGACCACGTGGCGCATGTCCCATGGGGCGAGGAACTGACCTTTCTTGATGTTGACCGGCTTGCCCTGGCTGGCGACCGCTTGGATGAAATTGGTCTGACGACAGAGAAAGGCCGGCGTCTGAAGGACATCCACCACATCCGCGACCTCGCCCAGCGGCGTGTCTTCGTGCACGTCGGTCAGGATCGGGACGCGGATACGCGCGCGCACGGCATCCAGGATCGCCAACCCCTGCTCCAGCCCGAGACCGCGGAAGCTGGCCGAGGAGGAGCGGTTGGCCTTGTCGAAGGACGACTTGTAGATGAAGGGGATCCCCAGGTCGTCGGTCATCTCCTTGAGCGCGCCGGCCGTGTCCTCGGCCAGTCCGGCGCTCTCTATCACGCAGGGACCCGCGATCAGAAAGAGCGGTCGATCCAGCCCGACCTCGAAACCGGGGAACAGCATCATGCGGGGGCACCCTGCACCGACTGACGCCGCGTCAGCGCGGCGCGAACGAATCCGCAGAAGAGCGGATGCCCGTCGCGCGGGGTCGAGGTGAACTCCGGATGGAACTGGCAGGCGATGAACCAGGGGTGATCCGGAATCTCGATGATCTCGACCAACCGGTTGTCGAGCGACCAGCCGGAGAAGCGCATCCCGGCGTCCTTCATGACGTTCAGGTAGCAGATGTTGAACTCGTAGCGATGCCGATGGCGCTCGCGGATCTGCGGTTTGCCATAGACGCTGCGCGCCAGGCTGCCGGGTTCCAGACGACAATTCTGGCCGCCCAGGCGCATCGAGCCGCCCAGGTCCACGCCCTCGGCACGGGTCTCGATCCGGCCGCGCTCGTCGCGCCACTCGGTGATGAGCGCGATCACGGGGTGCGGGGTCTGGCGATCGAATTCGGTGCTGTGCGCGCCTTCCAGACCGGCGACGTGGCGCCCGTACTCGATGACGGCGATCTGCATCCCCAAACAGATCCCGAGATAGGGGATGCGGTGCTCACGCGCGTAACGGGCCGCCTGGATCTTGCCTTCGATCCCGCGCTCCCCGAACCCGCCCGGGACCAGGATGGCATCGAGCCCTTCGAGACCGTCGGTCCCCTCCTGCTCGATCACCTCCGAATCCAGATAGACGATCTCGACCTTGGTCTTGGTGTGCACGCCGGCGTGGGCCAGCGCCTCGGAGAGCGACTTGTAGGCCTCGGTGAGGTGCATGTATTTGCCGACCATGCCGACGCGTACGACCTGCTCGGGGTGATCGAAACCTTCCAGGACGCGATCCCATTCGCGCAGATCCGCCTCGGGGGCCTCGATCCGGAACTGGCGCACAACCAGATCGTCGAGCTTCTGATCATGCAGCAGGCGCGGGATGCGATAGATGTTGTCGGCGTCCACAGCCGAGATGACCGCGTCCTCGGTCACGTTGGTGAAGAGCGCGATCTTGCGACGCTCCTCGTCCGGCAGATTCTTCTCGGCACGGCACAGCAGGATATCCGGCTGGATACCGATCGAGCGCAGCTCCTTGACCGAGTGCTGCGTGGGCTTGGTCTTGATCTCGCCGGCGGTGCGGATGTAGGGCACGAGGGTGAGATGCATGAAGAGCGCGTTCTCGCGACCCTCCTCCACCCGCATCTGACGGATCGCCTCGAGGAAAGGCAAGGATTCGATGTCGCCGACGGTGCCGCCGATCTCGACCATGGCCACATCGGCGCCCTCGGCACCCAGACGGATCGCCTGCTTGATCTCGTCGGTGATGTGGGGGATGACCTGTACCGTGCGGCCGAGATAGTCGCCGCGCCGCTCCTTGCGGATGACGCTCTCGTAGATCTGCCCGGTCGTAAAGTTGTTGTTGCGACCCATGGGGGTGCGCAGGAAGCGCTCGTAGTGGCCGAGATCCAGATCGGTCTCCGCGCCGTCGTCGGTCACATAGACCTCGCCGTGCTGGAACGGACTCATGGTGCCCGGATCCACGTTGATGTAGGGATCGAGCTTGATCATGGTCACCCGCAGGCCGCGAGCCTCCAGAAGCGCCCCGAGAGACGCCGACGCGATGCCTTTACCGAGCGAGGAGACGACACCGCCGGTGATGAAGATGAACTTGGTCATGGGGGGTAGAGGAGGCTGTCGAGGGCAGTGGCCCGGATCCGCCAACAAGCTACCAAAATCCCCGCAACGGCTCAATGCGAATGGCGCCGGGTCGCCGTTCGCAGCGGCGCGACGAGGCACCGGGAGCAGGCCCGCGGCGGACGACTCCGACGGCCGGTACAGCCTTCACAAGATCAGGCGAGCTGGGTATAGTCGTTCGCGTTTCGCGATCGACGAAACACACCCTCTCGGCGTTGCGAACGCTCGTCAGGATCGGGCGCCGCCGCAACGGCCGTGATCGATGTCGTATAAAGATGAGCAGTTACAGAG
This sequence comes from Thiocapsa sp. KS1, assembly GCF_001499735.1. Lineage (GTDB taxonomy): Bacteria > Pseudomonadota > Gammaproteobacteria > Chromatiales > Chromatiaceae > Thiocapsa. The sequence goes on from NZ_LN848257.1 coordinate 2,069,236, forward strand.
GAGCGTCAACGATGCATCAGACAGCAAGATTGATGGGGGCAGCCGCAATCGCAGGTGCCGCCGCCTTCGCCGTGAGCCCGGCCCAGGCGTGGTGGGGACCGGGCTGGGGTGGTCCGGGCTACGGTGGTTACGGGCCAGGCTATGGCTCGGGCCTCGGCGATCTGTTCGGCGACATGCTCGGCGACGGTTGGGGTGACTTCAACATGAACATGAGCGGCGGCGGTCACGGCTACGGTCGCGGGCGCGGCTACGGGTACGGACGCGGTAACGGGTACGGATATCCGTACGGCTACGGCTACGGTTATCCCGGCTACGGTTATCCCGGCTACGGCTATCCCGGTTACGGCGTCCCCTATTACGGCGCGCCCTACGCTGCGCCTTATGCCGTCCCCGCGGCTCCGGCAGCTCCCGCGACCGGCGAAGCCAAGTAAGCTCGGCTCCGCTTCGACCTGCACAAGTCAAGGCCGCATCCGCAAGGGTGCGGCCTTTTTTGCGCTCCGGGGTCAAGACGATGACAAGAAGATAATCTTCGCTTGATCCAGATCAACCGACGGTTCAAAATCCGGCGATCGAAGACCGAGGGGCGATGCCGTGAGCCAGCAGAAGGTGATCTCGTTGGAGAACATTCGTGTCGCGTGCCGGAACTGCTCCCTCTCGTCGCTCTGCCTACCGATGGGCCTTGCACCGGACGACGTCGAGCGACTCGACGAAATCGTAAAACGCACACGACCGCTCCACCGGGGCGACTTCCTGTTTCGCGAGGCTGATCGGTTTCGCTCGCTCTACGTGGTCAAGACCGGCTCGGTCAAAACCTTTGCGCCGAGCCCGGAAGGCGGCGAGCAGGTCTTGGGATTTCACCTCCCCGGCGAGGTGATCGGCCTGGATGCAATCGACAAGGATATGCACGCCTGCTCGGCGAAGGTTCTCGAGACCTCCGCGATCTGCGAGGTTCCCTTCACCCGGCTCGAGGAGCTCACCGCGACCATCCCCAGCCTACAGCATCAGATGTATCGTCTCCTCAGTAAAGAGATCGGTCACGATACGGACATGCTCTTGCTCCTCGGCAAGAAGAACGCCGAAGAGCGCCTCGCCGCCTTCCTGCTGAGCTTGTCGAAACGCCTCCACAAGCGCGGGCTCTCCGCGACCGACTTCTACCTCAGCATGTCCAGACACGAGATCGGGAACTATCTGGGCCTCGCCGTCGAGACCGTCAGCCGCCTCTTCACCCGCTTTCAGGACGACGGCCTCATGCATGTCGACCGCAAACACATCCAGCTGCTCGATGTGGGCTCCCTGGAGTCTCTGGTCGGCGGCGCCGGTCAGAATCGCCGCCAACAACAGCAGCAGAGCTGAACCGCGTCCCCGTCACCCCTCCGCACGCAGCCAAAGACAACCCTCCGCGCTTGCGGCCTGGATGGCGGCGAGTCGCTCCGCGTGGGCGGCGAGCGCGACCGGGTCGGCCCGAATCACCCGTAGACGCGGTCGGCTCGGATCCACCCGACCGCGATGCTGACCTTCCGGCCCGGGCTGCGCATCCTTGGCGGGCTCTTCCCCGAGACTCAAGGCTACCTGACCGCCGGTCATGGCGAGATAGACATCCGCCAGGATCTCGGCATCGAGCAGGGCGCCGTGCAGGTCGCGATGGCGATTGTCCACGCCGTAGCGTTTGCAGAGTGCATCCAGGCTGTTGCGCTGGCCGGGATGCAGCCGACGCGCCATCGCCAGCGTATCCGTCACCTCGCACAGATCCCCGATCCGCGGCGCCTCGGCACTCCAGCCGGTCAGCTCTCGCTCCAGGAATCCCAGATCGAAGGCTGCATTGTGGATGATCAGCTCGGCCCCCTCGACATACCGCAAGAAGGGCTCGGCAACCTCCGCAAAACGCGGCTTGTCGGCGAGAAAGGCATTGGTGATGCCGTGCACGTCTGAGGCACCGGCATCGATCTGCCGATCCGGCTGTAGATAGCGGTGGAAGTTGTTTCCGGTGAGCCGGCGGTCGATCAGCTCGACGCAACCGATCTCGATAATGCGATGTCCGTCCTGAGGGTCGAGACCCGTGGTCTCGGTATCGAGCACGATCTGTCTCATTTAAACCGCGTCCCAAGTGAAAACCGCTGCGTTGCAGTAAGCAAATCCCCGAGGACTCCAAATGCCTCGTACCCGACGCGGTTTAAAGAGAAAAATTCCGATATCCGAATCGCGTCTGCGCCGAAGTAAGTCGAGTCAGGCGACGCCGAGTCGACTCGAAAACCGCGCATGTCATGCCGGACGCGATTCAGCCCCGATTCCTCGATTCGCCAACCGGTCCGCACGCTCGTTCTCGGCGTGTCCGGCATGGCCTTTCACCCACTTCCAGCGCACCTGATGGGCGCCGAGTGCGGCGTCCAGGCGCTCCCAAAGATCTCGATTCTTGACGGGTTTGCGATCGGCGGTCTGCCAGCCGTTGCGCTTCCAACGCGACATCCATTCCTCGACACCGCGCTTCACGTATTGGGAGTCGGTGACGATCTCGAGACAGGTCGGGCGCTTCATGGACTCCAGCGCCATGATGACCGCCATCAACTCCATGCGGTTGTTGGTGGTCGCGCGCTCGCCGCCGCACAGTTCCTTCTCGACCGCGCCCCACCGCAGGAGGACACCCCAGCCGCCGGGACCCGGGTTGCCTTTGCAGGCACCGTCGGTGTATGCCTGAACGCAATCAGACATGTCCGGTCCCCCGTGTCGTCGGCTCCACCGCACCGCCGCGCAACAGCGAGCGCTGCCTCCCCCAAGCCGGGCGCAACGGCGTCAAGGTCGACACCCGCTTCACGGCCCGTATCAGATAGACGCCGCCCAGGATCGGCCAGAGGCGCCGTCCCAAGGTGTCGAATGCCGCGCAGCTCGGTCCCAAGGCGCGCCGGAACGGCGGCCTGAACATGATGTGCTCTCGAAGCTCGATATCGAAACCCAACACGGACAACCAATCCTCGATCTGATAGGCGGTGCGGAAACGTCCGCACCAGGGGACCTGCGTACCGGAGCCGCGCAGCAGGGACCAGAGGCCCCAAGCGCTGAGTGCATTGAAGCCCAGGATGATCACCCGACCCTCCGGAATCAGGACGCGCTCGACCTCGCGGAGCACCGCTTCGGGATCGGGCGAGAAATCCAGGGTATGCGGCAAGAGGAGTGCGTCGATCGCGTCGCTTGCAAGCGGCAGCCGACTCGGCAATCCGACGATCTCGCGTCCGCCGTGACCGGATGGCTGCTCGCACGGCATGAGGATCCGATGGCGGATTCGGCTCGAGGCCATGGCGTCTCGAAAACTCTCGGTGACGCCGATCTGAACCAGGTAGTAGCCGAAGGTGTCGCTCAGCAGTCGCTGAACGCACGCACTCTCCAGCGCCGCCACCTCCGTTCCGAGCGGTGAGCGATACCAGTCTTGTAGTCCTGCCAGGGGCGAGCCCGGGCCTTTGCGCGCAGTCATGCGGATGCCTCTTGAAGAGGCGCATGTTAACCGTGATTGCGCGCACTGTCGTGCAGGCGTGGAGCCGAATTTCCGGCAATCAGACCTGGAATTGACGGGCCGCTTTGGGTATGATGCTGATCTAATTCCTAGAAAACGCAATTAAACAATCACTTACTGGGAATTGCTAGGGGGGAACATGTCTGATGCCGCTCGTTTTGCGCGCACGCTCGGCGCGCTCGGCGTACTGACCCTGGTCTTGAATGGTTGTGCGACGGAGACCCGCAACGTCGACAACGACGTCGGAGATCCCGGCTACTCAGGCATGGTTTCGGCCCGTGAATACGGCTATGTCCGACCGGCTACGGATGTCGTGGTCATGGAGCGACGCACCGCCGGGCGGCAGGATCCACGCGGTGATCTTTGGAACCGCGTTCGCTCCGGGATGAAGCTCGATCTCCACGCCGACTCGCGCATCGACAGCACCGTCGATCGCTTCCGCCGCGATCCGCAATACCTCGCGCGAATGTCGCAGCAAGCGACCCCTTATCTCCACGTGATCGTCACCGAGATCGAGCGGCGGGGCCTGCCCATGGAGCTCGCCTTCCTCCCTCATGTCGAGAGTCGCTTCAATCCGACGGCCACGTCGCCGAAGGCGGCCGCCGGGATTTGGCAGTTCATGCCCTACACCGGCCTGGAGATGGGACTGCGCCAAGACGCCTGGTACGACGGACGGCGCGACCCGCTCGCGTCCACCGGCGCCGCGCTGGACTACCTGGAGCAGCTCAATCGACGCTTCGACGGTGATTGGACGCTGGCCATGGCCGCATACAACTGCGGGCCGGGGCGCATCGCCTCCGCCCAAGAGGCGAACCGTCGCAGCGGCAAGCCGACCGACTATTGGTCGCTGAATCTTCCGAACGAAACCAAGCAGTATGTGCCGCAGATCCTGGCGACCGCGCGCCTCGTCGCCGAGCCCCGCAGATACGGCATGAACCTGCCGCCCGTCCCGGATCGTCCGCAGGTCGAGATTGTCCGGTCGCTCCAGCCGGTCGACCTTCAGCGCGTAGCCTCGGCAACCGGGGTACAACTCTACGAGCTGCAGCGCCTGAACCCTGCGCTCAAGCTCGGGCGCACGGCTCCGGACGGACCCGGGCATGTCCTCGTACCTGCCGGTACCGGACAGCGAATCGGTAAATCGATGGGGAAGGTTCAGATCATGCCGGCCATGGCGTCGCTTGCGCCGTCTCGATCCGCCCCCGCTTCCGCGCGCTCGCGCACCGCGCGCATCGAGCAACACAAGTCCCACGTGGTGAAAGGGGGCGAGACCGTCGCGACGATCGCGCGCGCGAACGGCATCGAGCCACGAGCCTTGGCCGAGCTGAACAGTATTTCGGTGCGCGAACCTTTGCTGCCCGGGCAAACGCTGAAGGTCCAAGCCACCGCCGACACGGCCTTGATCACGCACCTGGTGACGACGGGCGATTCCATCAAAACACTCGCAAAACGCTACGGCGTCAGCGTCAAGGATCTGCGACGCTGGAATCGTCTCGCCGACAACCGACTGAGCCCGGGCGATCTCATCCTGATCTACCCCCCAGGTCGCACCCCGACATCCTGAGGCCATCCGACCAGGTCAGACGCAACCTCATGAACGATCAAAGAAACGTCTTGGGCGAGCCGCTCGAAGTCTGCTCGCTGGATCCCTTGACCGGGTTCACCCGAAGCGGCGAGTGCGAGACCGGCCCGCAGGATTTAGGATCTCACACGGTTTGCGCTCGGATGACGCGAGAGTTTCTCGACCTCAGCCTTGCGCGCGGCAACGATCTGGTTACACCCCAACCCGAATACGGCTTTCCCGGCCTCAAGCCGGGCGATCGCTGGTGCCTCTGCGCCGCCCGCTGGCAGGAGGCATTCGAAGCCGGGGCGGCGCCTCGCGTGATCCTGCGCGCAACACACGCGCGCGCCCTCGAGGTCGTCAGCCTCGCCGACCTCAAGGCGCATGCCGTCGATCTGTCGTGAGCCTGCTGCGACCCCGAGATCAGATCGAGCGCAGCCTTGCGCGCTGATCATCCCGGCGTTTCTGTGCGCCTTTTCGACAGCCGCACCCGGAATGTCGTACCTTCCGGTGGCGAGCCCACCCACAGCCCCCGTCGCCGTGCAACCCCATCGCACAATCCCCGGGAAAGCCGACCGGGTCGTCGTCAAGAAGGCGGAGCGTCGGCTCTACCTGATGCAGGGCGAGGAGACGCTTCGGATCTACGCGATCGCGCTCGGATTCCAGCCGGTCGGGCATAAGACACGCGAAGGCGACGGGCGCACCCCCGAGGGGCGCTATGTCCTCGACCGGCGAAACAGCCGAAGCCGCTTCTACAAGGCGCTGCACATCTCCTATCCGAGTAGCCTGGACCGGTGGCGGGCCGAGCTGCGCGGCGAATCTCCCGGCGGTATGATTCTGATCCACGGCCAACCGAGCAAAAAAGCCTCCTCGATGCGGACGGAGCATGACTGGACGCTCGGCTGTATCGCCGTTTCCAATCGCGAGATCGACGAGATTTGGTCACTGACCGCCGACGGAACGCCGATCGAGATCCTGCCGTGAATCGAGCACGCCCGAATCAGTCCGATATCACCGGGGTGATCCTGGCGGGTGGCCGAGGCCGTCGTATGGGGGGCATCGACAAGGGGCTTGCACCGTTCGCCGGGCGCCCGCTGATCGAATGGGTCATGGATGCACTCGCGCCGCAGGTCGGCTCACTGATCATCAGCGCGAACCGTAACCAAGAGACCTATGCGCGCTACGGCGTCGCGGTGATTTCGGATCTAGACCCCGGATTCAGCGGCCCGTTGGCAGGCATGCGCAGCGCCATGCGCACGGCTCGGACCGATTGGATCCTGACCGTCCCCTGCGACGGACCTTTCCTTCCGAGCGATCTGGCAAACCGCCTGATCGACGCCATGATGGCGGCCGATACACCCGCGGCGACGGCCACGGACGGAGAACGCATTCAACCTGTCTACGCCTTGCTGCCGGTTGGACTTGAACGAGAGCTTTCGGCCGATCTTGCTGCGGGGACGCACAAGGTCGCGGATTGGATCATGCGTCATCGCCCGGCCCTGGCGGATTTCAGCGCGCAGCCGAACGCCTTTGCCAACATCAATTCGCCCGCGGATGCCGAGCAGATGGCACCGGACACGGCAGGGACTGCGCGTACTCGACGCTAGCGCACTCGCTCGAATGAGAGAGGACTCACCGCGTCTCCGAGACGAGAATGCCCGCATTCGACGGAAGTCGCGATGACGTCGAACAAGAACGGAAATCGGAAGAAAAGAAGGGACGGCAATGACAGCGTCATAAGCGCCGACCCTTCCTTGCCAAGTGGCTAACACGCCGTCAGCGATTCGACGACTGTACGTCGAGGACGCAGCGACGCGGGTCGGGGGCTCGCAGGGTCGATCCGGTCAAAGACCCCGGCCCCCGTCGGATCGAGCAATCCTGCTCGGCTCCGGGTGGCGTCGCAACCTCAGTCGGGGGTGACGTTCTCCGCCTGCGGGCCTTTAGGGCCTTGAGTCACTTCCATGGTGACCCGTTGACCCTCAAGCAACGTCTTGCGCCCGGAGCCGTTGATGGCACTGTGATGGACGAAGACGTCTTTGCCGCCTTCCCGCTCAATGAACCCATAACCCTTCTCGTCATTGAACCACTTGACCGTCCCGGAAACCAATTCACCTGGCATATCAACCTCATCACTTAACGGACCAACCTGGGTTGGCTTTACTTAAACCCAGCCTTGCGAGAAGGCTAGTGTGTCCTCCACTCGATCTGGAGTGGAATCTGAATCAAGACCATCTGACTCAGTCTTTTTCATGCGTCGAATCCCGGTCACCTCAGGGCGGTCCATGGTTCGCGTGCAGCATGCCTTAACCGGATTATTGTATTTAGCTTCGCGTCCGTCTCATCGAGGAGCGCCGCGCAACGGCGAGCCTGCATCGACGACCCCGGCGCCGCTTCGCATCGACGGCCAGCGTCGACGCAACCCTTGCCCGAGCGGGTACGCCGAGCTTCTCGACCGCAACAGCGTCTGATAAAAGACTGAAATCATCGATGCGGGATAAAGAAGGAGCAGGAATAGAGTGCGGATGTTCGAATGGGATCGATCGTCTGTTGTCGGGTTTCGATCTCTCGCGAGGCTAATCGCAATCAGTGTCGAGCGATTCGAGCCATCCGATCGGAATGCCTTCCGCGAGACGGTTGCTGGCGTCTAGTGTACCGCGAAATCCGAAAAATGCGCGCCGATTGCATCCATCCGAGCAAAAAAATTTGCCGCCGCGAAAATCTCTCAACCCGACCGCTCGGGCCCCTGCCACGGCGGCGCCGAGCTGGACTCGACGCGCTGGATGCTGGGATACATCAGATTCTGATACGGCATACTGACGAAATGCCCCTGGATCGCATCCACACCGGCCGCGAACAGCATCGGCAGGAGCTCGGCGTTGTCGACCGCCAAGGCGATCACCCTCATGCCCGCCTTGCGCGCGCACTGCACCAGCTCGTTCACCGCCTCCTGCGGCACACGACGCTCCACCAAGCCCAGGGTCATCGTACGGTCGAGCTTCACATGGGTGATGAGATCGCTGTGCTGCACGAGAAAGTCGCAATCCGCGACACCGGCATCCTCGATCAGCAAGCCATGGTTCTTCGCCTTCAGCACCCGGGAAAACCGCTCCAACGCGGCAGGCGCCTCGGTGAACGCCGACTTGCGGACCTCGATAACCACCGAGCCGCGCGCGAGGCGCGCAGCCGAGACAAAGGCGCCGAGCGCCTTCGCAGTCTCCTCGGAGCGCAAGGTCTCGGTCGCGACATTGATGAACAAGACCGCGTCCTGCGCTCCGCCCTCCTGCATCTCCTGCAGGGTCGCCAAGGCGCGGCGGAGGATCCAAAGGTCGATCTTGCTCATCCAGCCGGCCGACTCCACGATCGGCAGAAATTCACCGGGCATTAGAAGCTTGCCTGCATCGTCTTTCAGGCGCACCAAGGTCTCGAACATGCTGCGGTGCTCCTCGTGAGCACGCAGCGAGATGATCGGCTGAAACTCGAGCGTGAGTCCGCCGGCATCGATCAGCGAGCGAATGCGACCCTGATCGGCGACCGAGCGCCCCGCGGACGCAGGTGACGGCGGATCGGCGTTGCCCGGACGCGCGGTCCGACTCAGATCATGAATGGTCGCGAGCATCACCGACTTGCCCGCGTCTTGCTCGTATCCGCTCTTGGTGCGACGAAGGCTGCGAATCTCTTTACGCAGCGCACAACTGCGCAGCTCGCGCTCGCACACCATCAGGAGATGCTCCATGTCCTCGCGCATCACCACGTCGGCGGCGCCGAGATAATGGCCCTGTTTGGCGCTCAACGCGCTCTCCGCCGCCTTGACCAGGATCAGCGAGGCATCCAGCTCGTCTCGTACGAGCGCCAAGGCGGCCTCCACACCCAGATCCTCGAGACTGGCGGCGTCGCACAAGATCAAATCCCACCAATCGGGGCGCGCCATGGCGCTGCGCAGGCTCTCGGACGAGGATGCCTCGGTCAAATCGACGGCAAGGCCCTGCCGGTTCAACAGCGCCGCGATGCGAAGGTCCGAGGGCTCGGGGTCTATACAGAGGATTTGCTTCGCTTTGCTCATTGCGATTGGACGGGGCCGCGCACGGATCCTGGTGGAGTGACAGGACCATACGGTGCGCGGGCCGGCAAGACAAGAGGTGCCGTCGAAACGGTCGGAGCGCGCGCGTCAGACCCGCAGGCAATGGACGAGACGGGTCGTGCTCAGGTGCGTCTCCTCCGGATACGACAGCGCGCAGGCCGCGACCGCATCGGGGCAGCGCGGGTGGAAGTAGCAGCCCGAGGGCGGGTTGCTCGGCGAGGGCATATCGCCTTCGAGACGAATCACCGAGCGCCGCTTGTCTCGGTCGATGACCGGCACGGCGGAAAGCAGAGCGCGCGTATAGGGATGGTGCGGATCGTCGAGGATCTCGTCGACGCGACCACGCTCGACCACGCGCCCGAGATACATGACCGCCACCTCGTGCGCAAGATAGGCCACCACCGAGATGTCGTGCGTGATGAAGAGATAGGCGAGCCCGAGCCGATCCTGGAGATCCTTCAGCAGGTTTAGGATCTGGGCCTGGACCGAGACGTCCAGCGCGCTGGTCGGCTCGTCGCAGACGATCAGCTTGGGCTCGACCGCGAGCGCGCGGGCGATACAGATGCGCTGGCGCTGCCCGCCCGAGAACTCGTGCGGGTAACGGTCGACGGCATCGGAGTCCATGCCGACGAGATCGAGCAGCTCCGCGACGCGCCGCATCCGCCCGGCCCGACTGCGCTCGATCCCGAGCGCCTGGAGTCCCTCGCCGATCAGATCGCCGACCAACATGCGCGGATTCATCGCCGCGTAGGGATCCTGGAAGATGATCTGGAGATCCTTGCGGAAGAGACGCATCCGCCGATGCCCCAAACCCACGAGCTCATCGCCCCGATAGCGGATCGAGCCGCCGGTGGGCGTCGTCAGCTGCAGGATGCCCTTGCCGGCGGTCGTCTTGCCGCAACCGGACTCGCCGACCAACGCCAAGGTGCGGCCCGGTGTCAGGTCGAAGGTCAGGCCATCGACGGCGCGGACCTGTCCGACCACACGCCGGAAGACGCCGTCGTGGATCGGGAAGTGGACCTTCAGATCCCGGACCTGCAGCATGGACGCGGCGGCTGCTTCCGGATCCGATGCGCCTTCGAGCGCGGTTTCGGGCGCCGCAACCGCATCCGCGACACCGCGCGTCAAACCCTCGGGTTGCCCGCCGGCCTGGCCCCAGAGGTGACAGCGCACACCCTGCCCGGTCTCCAGGTCGCGCCAGACGGGCGCCTGGTCACGGCATCTGGGCATGACCGCATAACAGCGCTCGGCGAACCGACAGCCGACGAACGCCTGATCCAGATGCGGGACGCGTCCGGGAATCACGGCCAGACGCGCACTGCGTTTATCCGCGCCGGGCAGGCTCTCCATCAACTTGCGGCTGTAGGGATGAGCAGGCGCGGCGAAGAAGGCATCGGTCGTCGCGGTCTCCAGGATCTGGCCTGCGTACATCACGGCCAAGCGATCCGCCGTCTCGGCGACCACGCCGAGATCATGGGTGATGAGGAGCACGGCCATCCCGGTCTTCGCCTGAAGATCCTTCAACAGCCGAAGCACTTGGGCCTGGATGGTGACGTCGAGCGCGGTGGTCGGCTCGTCGGCAATCAGGAGCTGCGGGTCGCCGGCCAAGGCCATGGCGATCATGATGCGCTGCTTCATGCCGCCCGAGAGCTGGTGCGGGTATTCGTCGACCCGCCGGGCCGGATCCGGGATACCGACCGCACGCATGAGCTCCACGACACGCGCCGGTGTGCGATCGCGCGATCCACCTTCGTGGACTCGGACCGCCTCGGCGATCTGGTCGCCGGCGCTCATGACCGGGTTGAGCGAGGTTTGCGGCTCCTGGAAGATCATCGCCATCCGCCCGCCGCGGACTTGGCGCATCTCGGCCTCGGTCAGACGCAGCAGGTCGGTTCCGTCCAGGCGCACCGCGCCGGCCGCGACGCGTCCGGACGGCGGCAGGAGGCGCATCAGCGAGAGCGCCGTCATGGACTTGCCGCATCCGGATTCACCAAGCAGCACGAAGGTCTCGCCCCGGCGAATCTCGAGATCGATCCCGTCGACAACCCGAACCGGCCGCACGGTATCCCCGAGCAGCGTCGTCAGCCCCGTGACCTCGAGCAGTACATCGGACGACATCAGACCCTCACCCAATTGTCAGGGAAAAACCGATTGAACCGCACCGACGCACGGCCCGCGCCGGGTCGCAGACGCGGTCAACGTGCACCCTTGAGCCTCGGATCGAAGGCATCGCGCACCACGTCCGCGAAGAGGTTCGCCGCGAGCACCAAGGCGAACATGAAGACGAAGGCCGCAGTCAGGGACCACCAGACGACCGGATCGCGCGCCAGCTCAAGTCGTGCGCTGTTGATCATGTTCCCCCATGAATTCATCGTCGGGTCCACGCCGATATTGATGTAGGAGAGCACCGCCTCGGCAAGCACCAGCCCGCTGAAGTCCAGCACCAGGGTGATGAGCACGATGTGCATGACATTGGGCAGGATGTGACGGCCGATCAGGGTGAAGTGGCCGACCCCCAAGGCGGTGGATGCCTGGACATAGTCGACCTCGCGCAGTTTCAACGCCTCACCGCGCAGCAGTCTGCAGAGCCCGGTCCAGCTGGTCACGCCCAGAATGAGCACCAGGAACAGCAGGCGCAGATCGGCGCGCTCGACCAGGCTCGCGAAGTCGTCGGCGTTGTTGCTCATATAGACCTGCAGCAAGAGGATGGCCGCGGCGATCAGAAGCACGCCCGGGATGGAGTTCAGCGTGGTGTAGAGATACTGGATGACGTCGTCGACCCAGCCCCGGAAATAGCCCGCCATGATGCCGAGCAAGACCGCGGCGGGCAGCATCACCAGGGTGGTGAGCGTGCCGATCAGGAGTCCGGTGCGGATGCTTTTGAGCGTCTGATAGAAGACATCCTCGCCGACCTTGTCGGTCCCGAGGATGTGGTACTTGAGCGCCAGCTCGCCGGCAACGGCGCTGAGCACCAGCATGATGCCGAGTGTTGCGAGGGCGGTCCGCCAGGGGATCCGCGTGCGGCCCGCCAGTACGGTCGCACGGGTCGCCGCCGGCGTCTCCCCGCGCGAGCGGGCGATCAGCCAAAGGATGCCGGCCGTCAGCAATGCCCAGATGACCAAGCCCTGTAGCGCGCCCCAAGCGGCGCGCCAGGCGATGTCGAAGCCGCGCTGACGCGCCGGATCCTCCAGATGCGCGCCGCCGTATTCGAGCCGAGGATAATCGCGCAACAGGGTCCCGTCCGGCTGCTCGATCGCCTCCTTCACGAAGAGATGGGTGGCGAACGGCGCCGAATAGGTCTTCTCCTGACGCTCGCGCAACCCGCTCAGCGCCAGGTCGAGCAGACTCAAGACCTCGGGCGAATAGCGGGTCTCGGCACTGTCGTCGCCTTGCCGGTCCAGCGCGAGGCGAAAATGCACCGTATCGAGCAGCCCGACGACCACATAAAACCCGAGCACGACGATGGTCGCCACCCCGACCCGGGAGCGCACCACCCGCCGCCAAGGCGCACGCATGTGCTCGTGTCGCGAGGCATAGAGCACGAAGGCGCCGATCAACGCCAACAGCAGAAACACCAGACCATCGGTCCAGAGCACGACCGGCATCAGGCTCATGGCTGGCTTCCCAAGCCACCGGATTGGTCGGCGATTCGCCTCCAGCCGCCAGCCGCCAGCCGCCAGCCGCCCGCGTATGCCGATCGTGCGGGAAGCCGGCAGCAGGAGGCCGGAGGCAGGCGGCTGGAGGCGCTCTCGATCATGGCTGCAATCTAACCCGCGGATCCACCAGCGTGTACGAGATATCGGTCAGGATCAGCCCGACGATGTAGAGCACGGCCCCGAGGAACACCATCGAGCGCACGATCGCGAAATCCTGGCTGTTGATGGCGTCGATGGTGTAGCTGCCGAGCCCCGGGATCCCGAAGAAGGACTCGCTGATGAGACTGCCCATGAAGAGCAGCGGCAGCACCACCACGACACCGGTCAGGATGGGGATCAGGGCATTCTGCAAGACATGGCGGAAGAGGACGCGCCGCTCGCTCAAGCCCTTCGCCCTCGCCGTGCGCACATAGTCTTTGGAGATCTCCTCCAGAAAAAGGGTGCGATACCAGCGTGTGCCGGCGCCGATCCCGCCGATCACGCCGACGATCACCGGAAGGATCAGGAATTTCCAGGCTTCCACGCCCGTGTCGTAACCCGAGATGGGCACCAGGTGGAAGAGCTTGCCGAGCAGAAACTGCCCGCCGATGATGTAGAAGAGGCCCGAGATCGACATCATGGCCACCAGCAGGACGACGCTGCCGATGTCCACATAGGTCGCGCGAAAGAAGACGATAAAGAGTGCATAGGAGATGTTGAAGGAGAGTCCGACCAGCAGCACGGGGATGGCGATCGCCAGACTGGGCCACATGCGCTGGGAGATGTCGTAGCCGATGTCGCGACCGTTGTCGGACGAGCCGAAGTCGAAGACGAACAAGCGGATCGATTTCTCGAAAAAAATGGTCTCCGTGAAGCGCCCGAGGCCGGAGGCATCCGGGTTGTAGAGCAGCGGCCGGTCGTAGCCGTGCTCCTGCTTCCAGGTCTGGATCGCCTCCTCGGTGACCCGTTTCTCGCCGAGATGCATCCGTGCCATGTCGTCGGGGGCGTTGACCACGAAGAAGAGCACGAAGGTGATGAGGTTCACCCCGATCAGGATCGGGATCGCGTAGATCAATCGCCGGATGATGTAGGCCGTCACAGCGCGGTGCTCCGCTCGCGCCGCCACACCAGCCAGAGCGCCGGAAGGATGATCACCAAGAGGAGTCCCCCGATCGCCCACAGCGGCCAGAGGATGGGCGGGTTCCAGTCACGGCGCAGCGTCTCGCGCATCTCGGGGTCGACCCGCCGATACTTGAGTGTGTTGTTCGCCATCTGATTCGGACTGGCGTTGTACATCCAGCGATGGTGCAGGCTGAACGCCTTGGGGTTGAAGCCCCACAGCCAGGGCGCGTCGGTGCGCGCGATCTCGACCATGCGGTCGATCGCGGCCTGACGCTCCGGGCCATCGTCCATGAAGCGCATCGCGTTGAAGAGACGATCGAATTCCGGATTGGCATAGTTCGACGCGTTCTCGCCTTGATGCTCGACCTTGCCGTTCGGGCCGTAGAGCAGGAAGAGGAAGTTCTCCGGGTCCGGGTAGTCCGCGTTCCAGCCCCACATGAAGACCTGACCGGTCCCGTTGCGGATCTTCTCCTGAAACCGGTTGTAGTCGGTCGAGCGGATCACGAGCTCGATACCGAGCTTGGCGAACTGCTTACGGATCCAGTTCAGACGGGCGCGGTCGTCGGGGCCGGTCGCGATCGCCTCGTAGTTGATCGTGAGTGCCCGCCCGGTCGCTTGGTCGCGGCCGCCCGGATACCCGGCCTGCTCCATCAGGACGCGCGCCTCGTCGAGACTGCGCCGCACGGCCCGGCCATCGACCCATTCGTAGACGAACGGATTGATGCCCGCCTCGCCCTCGCGGTACCCGAAGATCCCGGGCGGGATAGGGCCTTGCGCGACCAGACCGCGGCCGTTGGTGAAGATGGAGATGAACTCCTCGAAGTCCACCGCGATGGCGATGGCCCGGCGCAGGAGACGCGCGCGCTCGGAGTCCCCGCCGATCACCGGATCGAGCATATTGAATCCCATATACATGACGGACGGCTCGACCGATGTCAGCAGGCTGATCCCGCGCTCGCGCATCGCATCGGTCAGCACAGGCTCGCCCCCGGCGTCGATCTGAACGGCTTGATCGAAGGCGTCGGAGGCGATCCCGGAGCTGTCGTAGAAGCCCTGCAGGAACTTGTTCCAGCGCGGGATGTTTTCCTTCTCGAGGCTGTAGATGGCCTCTTCGATGAAGGGCATCGGTCGGCCGGCATCGGCGAGGATCCCGGATTCCGCGTCGCCCGGCATGCCTTCACTCGGATAAGCCTCGCCGCGGAAATTCGAGTTGCGCTCGAGCACCATCCGCAGATTCGGATTGTTCTCCCCGAGCATAAAGGGACCCGTGCCGACCGGATACCAGTCCAGCATGATGTTGCGCTCGCGCAGCCCCGGCTGGGCGTAGAAGACCTCCGCCTCCCACGGCATGGGGGCAAAGAAGGGCATGGCGAGCCAGTAGGCGAACTGCGGATACTTGCCCTTGACGCCGATGCGGTAGCTGTAGGGATCCACGACCTCGACACCGGCGATCTCGGAGTCACGCAGTCTGGCGACGCGCTGCAACGGATCCGTTTCGGTCATCTCCGCAAGGCTTTGCGCATACTCCTCGAACCCGAGGATATGCTTCTGCATCACCCCGGCGATCGGCGAGTGTGTCCAGGGCGCGGCCAGTCGCTTGATCTGGTGGACATAGTCCTCCGCCGTCAGCTCGCGGGTGCCGGTCTGCTCGAAGTCTCCGAGCTGGTTGATGCCGCGTAGATCTCCGGCCGTAAGCGCATGATAGCGATAGTCGCCTGACTCGTCCGCGGCGAAGGCCGGATGGGGTTGGTAGCGGATCCCGGGCTGGATGCGGATCAGATAGTCGCTGCGATGGATCGACTCGGCCGGTGCATCCTGCGGAAGGGGGTTGCCGTCGATGTCGAAATACGCAGGCTCGGGCACCTCGAGCGCGGTGAGCGGCACCAGACGATAGGGACGCAGCAGAAAATGGTACTGCAGCGGCGGCTCGTAGATTTGTGCGAGGAAGGCATACTCGTCGGCGCTGTAGGAACGTGCGGGGTCCAGGTGCTTGGGCCGCTCGGCGAACGAGCTGTAGACCCGGTTGCCGGTCGCATCATTCGCGGGGTAGGGGTCGTTCCAAGGCGCCTCGCCGCATCCCGCCAGCAGGATGGCGGCCAGGCCAAGCAGAAAACGCCCTCGGATGTCGAACCGCTCGATTGTCCGCACGCCTGACCCTTTCACCGATAACCGAGTTTCTGTAATGTTGGCGCCGCACTTCGGGGAAAGCAGGGCGGATTGCTTCGACATCAAGGTGTCGCGGCAACGACGGATGCGCTGCCCGACCGGCCCGAGAATCCTCGGCGGCCGATCTTCGGATGATCGCGCCGGATTGTCCAAGGGTAGATTCACCCGCGCACGACCTTCGCGCCCCGACCAACCCGCGCGCCGTCCGGCGCCGCCCACTGAACGGAAGAGACATCGAACCATGGGATTCCTAAGCGGAAAGAAGATCCTCGTCACGGGGGTCGCAAGCAATCGATCCATCGCCTGGGGTTGTGCCGAGGCCATGCACCGCGAGGGTGCCGAGATCGCCTTGACCTATCAGAACGACAAGCTCAAATCCCGTGTCGAAGACATGGCAGCCAGGTGCGACTCGGATCTGACGTTTCCGCTCGACGTCGGCAGCGACAGCGACATCGAGGCCCTGTTCGCCGCGCTTGCGCAGCGCTGGGACGGCTTGGACGCGATCGTCCATTCGGTGGCCTTCGCCCCCCGCGAGCAGCTCGAGGGCGACTATGTCGATGCCGTCACGCGCGAAGGTTTCGCCACCGCCCACGATATCAGCTCCTACAGCTTCGCGGCGCTCGCAAAGGCAAGCCGAGGCATGATGCAGGGGCGCAACGGGTCTCTCGTCACCATGACCTATCTGGGCGCGGTGCGGGCCGTTCCCAACTACAACGTCATGGGTGTCGCGAAGGCCAGCCTGGAAGCGAACATGCGCTATCTCGCGGCATCGCTCGGTCCGCACGGCACGCGCGTCAACGCCGTATCGGCCGGTCCTATCCGTACGCTTGCGGCAGCCGGGATCTCGGATTTTCGCGACATGTTGAAGAAGGTGGAGGAACGCACGCCCTTGCGGCGCAACGTCAGTATCGAGGAGGTGGGAAATGCCGCCGCCTTCCTCTGCTCCGATCTCGCGAGCGGCATCACCGGAGACGTGCTGTACGTGGATACAGGCTACCACATCCTCGGATTGGGCTAAGTCGCGTCGGGCGGTCGGGCTCTCGCACCGACCGCTCCGTGGAGCAGCCGGTCCCCCGGGAGAGACCGGCAGACCCGCCTCAGAGATCCGATGTTGTCTTGATCGGATTGCGCTCGACCTTGGCGCGCAGCTCTATGTCGTCGAGCATCGCATCGTAGACTTGGCGGCCGAGCACTTGGGCAAGCATGGCGGCCTCGGACGTGGGTGAAGGACCTTCCGAGGGCGTCACCTCGCCGTCCTTTACGGCGGTGACCTGAATCACCGCAACGTCACCGTTCTCGAGGACCGTCGTGCCGACGCTCGCAGCGCCTTCAACGGGCACAGGCAGGGTGAAAGCCAACTCCCGGATCGGCGCCGGGACGGTCTGCACATCTCGGCCCACGGCAGCCGGTGTCTCGACCACCGCGGCCGGTATGGCCTCGGACCAACTCACGCCCTGCCGAATCTTCTCGGCAGCACTGCTGCCCGCCTGCGTCGCCGCTTCGCGTGCCCGTGTTAGACGAAGCTCCTCGCCGATCTCGTCTCGCACCTCGTCCAGCGGCCGAATTGCCGCCACGCGGTGATCTGCCACCCGCAGGACGACGGCGCGAAGGGTATCGCGCTCGGGCTCGATCAGATCGCTGTTGGTGCGACCGACCAGAACCTCGTCGCTGAAGGCCGCACTCATCACGCGGGGATGGGCCAGAACGCCTTCTCCCCCCTCGCGCCCGATCCAATCGCTCTGCTGGAGGGTAAGGCCAAGCTCGTCTGCCGCGGGCTCCAGGCTATCCGGAGACTCGTAGGCCACGTTCGCAAGCCGCTCGCCGAGATCGTAGAACAGGGATTCCGCGCGCTGGCGCGAGACCTCGGCGCGAAGCTCCTCTTTGACCTCATCGAAGGGTTTGGTTGCAGGCGGGATGATCTCGGTTACTTCGATCAGGTGATATCCAAACCGCGTGCGCACAGGCTCGCTGAGCTCTCCGACGGGGAGGTTAAAAGCTACCGTGTCGAACACCGGGTCCATCAGACCTTGCTCGATCGTCCCGAGCGAACCGCCTTCGCTCGCGCTGCCGGGATCCTGCGACTCCGCTCGGGCGACCTCCGCAAACGCCTCGCCCGCAAGGATCCGCTCACGGATTGCCCGCACCCGCGCCTCGACGGCCTGCGCCGCGGCGTCGTCTGCGTCTTGCGGAACCGTCAAAAGAAGATGGCGCACGCTGCGCTGCTCGGCTCGACCGAAGCGCGACTGATCGTCGTCGTAGACCCGCCGAAGCTCGTCGTCGCCGATCTCGGCACCTTTCGCAAGATCAGCGACATCGAGCACCAGATAATCCAGCTTGACCATTTCCGGACTCTGGAACCGAGGCGCATTCGCTTCGTAGAAGGCTCGGATCTCGTCCTCGCCGATCGGGGCGTCGCTTCGGAAGTCCCCGGCAGGGATCAGGGCATAGGAGAGATCTCGGGTTTGGCCGACAAGACGCTGATAATCGTCGAACTCCTGTCGAGTGACCAGCTCGCTGCCGACAACGGCGCGCAAGAGTTGGTTTCCGAGCAGCTGCTGACGCAGCTGTTCCTCGAATTGCGCGGGCGAAAGTCCTTGCAGCTGGAGCAGGCGCTCGTATGACTCGCGATCGAACCGCCCGTCACGCTGGAAGGCCGGCTCGGACAAGATCTGGACACGGACCTCTTCGTCGGACACCCGCATGCCGATACGGTTGGATGTGTCCAACAGCAGCGTTTGGCGGATCATGTCGTCGAGGATCTCGGCCCGCAGGCGTCCTTCCTCGAACAGCGCCGGGTCGTACGCCTCGCCGAGACGCTCCCGCAGCTCGATGCGCGCCTGTTGCGTGCGTCGGCTCAGATCGCGGTCGCTGATCTCGACCCCGTTGACCTTGGCGACGAAAGGCTCGCCTCCGACCCCGAGATACGACTGAATGCCCCAGAGGGCGAACGGAACACTGATGAGTGCGACGATAACCCAGGCAAGCCAGCCCTGGGCACGTTCCCGAATAGCTTGAAGCATGGGGCTTTTAGACGCTGGTTGGGGCAGTGGAGGATGGATGCTGGAGAGTTGTCGGAGATACCGATGGCGGTATCTCCGACGGGCAGTGATGGCGGAGCGGACGGGGCTCGAACCCGCGACCCCCGGCGTGACAGGCCGGTATTCTAACCAACTGAACTACCGCTCCGGAAAGCTTTGTGCTCCGAAGAGCTTGGTGGGTGCTGCAGGGATCGAACCTGCGACCCTCGCCTTGTAAGGGCGATGCTCTCCCAGCTGAGCTAAGCACCCTTCAGACGAACAACTATTGTACTGCGTCCTTGAGGGCTTTGCCAGCCTTAAATGAAGGTGTTTTGCTTGCCTTGATCTCGATCGCGGCGCCGGTCTGAGGATTGCGGCCGGTGCGCGCAGCGCGCTCCTTCACGGCGAAGGTTCCGAAACCGATCAGGGAGACGGTATCGCCCGCCTTGAGCGCACCGGCGACCCCGTCGGTGAAGGCATCCAGGGCCTTCCCTGCCGCCGCCTTCGAGATATCCGCAGCGTCCGCCATTTTTTCGATAAGTTCCGACTTATTCATTGCTCCCCCTGTTGATTCGTTCACTGTGCGCGTAAAGCGCCCTCGACGCTGAGGAAGCCGAAACCGGCTTCCGGCCGATGAAGCGGGACCGTAACACCGTCTCAACGGCACGACTGACCTGCGCTGCATGCTAAATCGGAGTCCTGACGAGGGCAACCGGCTTTTTGAGATTCGAGCCGATAAAAACGGGATTCGGTAGACGAAACGAGAACGAGTCGCGCAGGACGGTACCTTGCCCCGCAAGGCAGAAGCAAAAGGGGCAAGCTGCGATTCGTCTCGGCAAGCCCCGGAGATGAGCCGATTCGAGAAGGGCGCTTGCGAGAATGTGACTTTCGGGAAAAGGGTCCGAGGGCCCTTCCTTGCCGGGAGGGGGCGCGGCGGATCGCACCGCGCCCCTCGCGGCCAGGCGGCATCAATGATGGAGTCGAGCGGTCTGATCGCGCACCGGCTCGGCAGCAGCCTCGCGCGTGTCTTCTTCGACGGTCATCGGGTCGCTTCCGTCGGCCTCGGCAACGATGCGCTGCGGTCGCTCCGTCAGCGCGATGTCGAGAACCTCGTCGATCCAGCGCACCGGATGGATGTGCAGATGCTGCTTGATGTTCTTCGGAATCTCGGTGAGGTCGCGCTCGTTCTCGAGCGGGATGATCACCGTCTCGATACCACCCCGATGCGCCGCCAGCAGCTTCTCCTTCAGTCCGCCGATCGGCAGCACCTCCCCGCGCAAGGTGATCTCGCCTGTCATGGCGACGCTCGCCTTCACGGGGATCTTCGTCAAGGCAGACACCAGCGCCGTACACATGGCCACACCGGCGCTCGGGCCGTCCTTCGGGGTTGCCCCCTCGGGGACGTGGATGTGCACGTCGAGCGTGTTGTGGAAGTCCGGCGGGACCCCGAGTGCGTCCGCGCGGGAGCGCACCACGGTCATCGCAGCCTGGATGGACTCCTGCATGACGTCGCCCAACTGCCCCGTGTAGGTAAACTTCCCCTTGCCCGGCACCAAGGCGGACTCGATCCGAAGCAGCTCGCCGCCGACCTCCGTCCAGGCAAGCCCGGTGACCTGACCGACCTGATCGTGCTCGTCGGCGCGGCCATAACGAAAGCGCTGGACCCCGAGGTACTTTTCGAGCGTCTTCGCACTGACCGTAGTCGCCGTGTCGCGCTTCTTCAGCAGCACCTCCTTCACGACCTTGCGGCAGATCTTGGAGATCTCGCGCTCGAGACTGCGCACGCCGGCCTCGCGCGTGTAGTGACGGATGATGTCGCGCAGGGCACTCTCGCGAATCACCACCTCGCCGTCCTTGAGGCCGTTGTTCTTCATCTGCTTGGGGACCAGGTAGCGCTCGGCGATCGCGACCTTCTCGTCCTCGGTGTAGCCCGAGAGGCGGATCACCTCCATGCGATCGAGGAGTGCCGGCGGGATGTTCAGGGTATTCGCGGTGCCGACGAACATCACCTCGGACAGGTCGAAGTCGACCTCCAGGTAGTGATCGTTGAAGGTATGGTTCTGCTCCGGATCCAGGACCTCAAGCAGCGCCGAGGCCGGATCGCCGCGGAAGTCCATCGCCATCTTGTCGATCTCGTCGAGCAGGAAGAAGGCGTTGCGCGAGCCGGCCTTGGAGAGGTTCTGGATGATCTTGCCCGGAAGTGCACCGATATAGGTGCGCCGATGCCCGCGGATCTCGGCCTCGTCGCGCACGCCGCCGAGCGACATGCGCACGAACTGGCGGTTGGTCGCACGCGCAATCGACTGACCGAGCGAGGTCTTGCCGACACCGGGCGGACCGACCAGACAGAGGATCGGACCCTTGAGCTTCCGCACCCGCTGCTGCACCGCGAGGTATTCGAGGATACGTTCCTTGACGCGCTCGAGCCCGTAGTGGTCCTTGTCCAGCACCGCCTCGGCGACCTTGATGTCGTTGCGGATGCGCGTGCGCTTCTTCCAGGGCACCGCGACCAGGGTATCGATGTAGTTGCGAACCACCGTCGCCTCGGCCGACATCGGCGACATCAGCTTGAGCTTGTTGAGCTCACCCTGCGCCTTGTTCTTGGCCTCGCGCGGCATCCCGGCCGCCTCGATCCGCTTGGCCAGGTCTTCGATCTCGTTAGGCGCGTCCTCGAGCTCCCCGAGCTCCTTCTGGATCGCCTTCATCTGCTCGTTGAGATAGTACTCGCGCTGGTTCTTCTCCATCTGGCGTTTCACACGCCCGCGGATGCGCTTCTCCATCTGGAGGATATCGTTCTCCGACTCCATCAGACCCATGAGATGCTCGAGGCGAGCCTGAACGTCGATCATCTCCAGAACGCGCTGCTTCTCGTCGAGCTTCAGTGACATATGCGCGGCCATGGTATCCGCGAGCCGGCCCGCCTCGTCGATGCTCGAGAGCGAGGTCAGGACCTCGGGCGGGACCTTCTTGTTGAGCTTCACGTACTGATCGAACAGCGTGACCGCCGAACGCATCAACACCTCCTGCTCGCGCTCGTCGACCTCCAGGGTTTCATCCATCGGCTCGATGTTGGCCGAGAAGGAGCTTTCCGTGGTGAGGAAGCGGTCGATACGTGCCCGTTGGTTGCCCTCCACGAGCACCTTCACGGTTCCGTCGGGGAGCTTGAGCAGTTGCAGGATATTGGCCAGGGTTCCGATCTCGTGAAGATCCTTCACGCCCGGGTCGTCGACGTCGGCGCTCTTCTGGGCGATCAACAGGATCTGCTTGTCGCTCGCCATGGCGGCGTCGAGCGCGCGAATCGACTTGTCGCGGCCCACAAAAAGCGGAATCACCATATGCGGGTAAACGACGACGTCCCGCAAAGGAAGGACCGGAACTTCTTGAAGCGTGCCGGATGCCGAGCTGGATACTGAATCGTGGTGCGCCATGTAGATCCGTTCTCGTGGTGTGGACGACCCGAGCCGGCGACGTCCTGTCGCGGCGACTCGCGAGCGCGCGGCGGCTCGGGGCGTCGGTGGAGTATTGGTCTGCGGTAAGGATCAGGGCGCGCCGAGCCGACTTCAACAGAAACCCGGTGCAGTCGGTGCCCGCGCGACACGCGGGCGCGAGGGAGACGTACGAGGGTCAGTCGGCCGCTACGGCCTGTTTCTCAAGTCCTTCGTAAATCAGAAACGGCTTGTTCTCGCCCGAGATCACGGACGCGTCGATGACGACCTTGCCGACATGGTCCATCGAAGGCAGATCGTACATGGTGTCCAGGAGCACCTGCTCCATAATCGTCCGCAGGCCGCGCGCACCGGTCTTGCGCTCCATGGCCTTGCGCGAGATCCCGCGCAAGGCGTCGTCGCGCAGCTCCAGCTCCACGCCTTCCATCTCGAAGAGACGCTGATACTGCTTGACGAGCGCATGCTTGGGCTCGGTCAGGATCCGCATGAGTGCCGGCTCGTCGAGTTCTTCCAAGGTCGCCATCACCGGGAGTCGGCCGACGAACTCCGGGATGAGGCCATACCGAATCAGATCCTCCGGCTCCACCGCGTTCAGCAGCTCGCCGATCTGGCGGCGGTCGTCCTGGCTGTGGACCTCGGCGGCGAAACCGATTCCCGTCTTGCGCGAGCGGTTCTGAATGACCTTGTCCAGGCCCGCGAAGGCACCGCCGACAATGAAGAGGATATTGGAGGTATCGACCTGCAAAAACTCCTGCTGCGGATGCTTGCGCCCGCCCTGCGGGGGAACCGAGGCAATCGTCCCCTCGATCAGCTTGAGCAAGGCTTGCTGAACACCCTCGCCCGAGACGTCGCGGGTGATCGAGGGATTGTCCGATTTGCGCGAGATCTTATCGATCTCGTCGATATAGACGATCCCGGTTTGCGCCTTCTCGACGTCGTAATCGCACTTTTGCAGCAGCTTCTGGATGATGTTCTCGACGTCCTCGCCGACATAGCCGGCCTCGGTCAAGGTCGTCGCATCCGCGATCGTGAAGGGCACATTCAGTAGCCGAGCGAGTGTCTCGGCCAGCAGGGTCTTCCCCGACCCGGTCGGGCCGATCAGGAGGATGTTGCTCTTGGCGATCTCGATGTCTTCCTTGGCCTCGGCCACCTCGAGACGCTTGTAGTGATTGTAGACGGCGACGGACAGGACCTTTTTGGCCTGCTCTTGGCCGATCACGAACTCGTCGAGTCGGGCATTGATCTCGCGCGGCTTGGGAAGGTTGTTGGTCGCCTCGCCGACGCCGTCCTGCATCTCCTCGCGAATGATGTCGTTGCAGAGCTCGACACACTCGTCGCAGATGAAGACGGATGGGCCGGCGATGAGCTTGCGGACCTCGTGTTGACTCTTGCCGCAGAAGGAGCAGTAGAGTAGCTTGCCGTCGTCGCTCTTGCCGTGGCTGTTTCCACTCATCGCGGTTGAGTCTCCGTGCGGTCGGTTGGGGTCAAGGTAACAGGGTCCCTAAGGGCGCAAACTCAATCATAACGGTTTGCTGTTGGATGGCAAGATGGTGACGAATGCCGCCCGTTGCCGGCAAACCCGAGATTCGGCGGGAAGCATCCGTCGGAGAGCGGCGATTCAACCCCGCCGCGGTCGCCTCGACGGGGAGCTCGTCATCAGGCCTTCGTCGGCGCGGGGCCGCGCTCGTCGATGACCTTGTCGATCAATCCGTACGCCACGGCTTCTTCGCCGCTCATGAAGCGATCCCGCTCGGTATCGTCCGCGATCTTCTCGATCGGCTGACCCGTATGATCGGCCAGGATCTGGTTGAGTCGATCCCGAATATAGAGGATCTCGCGCGCGTGGATATCGATGTCGGTCGCCTGCCCCTGGAAGCCCCCCAAAGGCTGATGAATCATCATCCGCGAATGGGGCAGACATACCCGCTTGCCTTTGGCACCTCCGGCCAACAAGAGAGCACCCATACTGGCCGCCTGGCCGATGCACATGGTGCTGACGTCGGGACGCACGAACCGCATGGTGTCGTAGATCGCCAATCCTGCCGTCACCGAGCCGCCCGGCGAGTTGATGTAGAGATGGATGTCCTTGTCCGGGTTCTCGGACTCGAGGAACAGAAGCTGCGCCACGACGAGATTCGCCATGTGATCCTCGACCTGGCCGACCAGGAAGATGACACGCTCCTTGAGAAGCCGCGAGTAGATATCGAAGGAACGTTCTCCGCGCGCCGTCTGCTCGACGACGATCGGCACCAAACCCAGCCCGGAGGGCTGCCAATCCGACCGGACCGAAGGCTTACTCATAGGAAATGTCGTCATCTGTGTTTAAACCGCATCTTAGAGTGAAAACCGTCGCCCCGATCGGAGGCCGCACCGCCGAGGATGGGAAGGATCTCATGGCCGGCGCGATTTAAGTCATCCTTCTCGGAGACCTAAACCGCGCATGCAACGGCACCGGAAGACTCACGCGCGGCCGAAGCGCCGCACAGGGCGTCGGACGTCGGTCAAAAACCCGGGCGAGGCGCCGACTCGGACAACTCGGCAAAGGTCAGAACCTCGTTTTCGACTTCGACCTGCTCCAAAACCCAGTCGACGACGTGTCCTTCGAGGACCAGACTCTCGATCGGAGCGAGACGCTTGGGATCCGAGTAGACGTACTCGATGACCGCCTCGGGGTATTCGTAGGTCGAGGCGCTTTCCTCGACCGCGGCGCGCACCCGCTGCGCATCCGGCCGAAACCCCTGCTGTTTGACGATCTCTCCGATGATCAGCCCGAGCGACACGCGACGCTTCGCGGCTTCGGCGAAGATGCCTTCCGGGAGCGACAGCTCCGTCGATCCGAGCGTCTCGCGCATCTGCTCGTTCATCGCTCGGATCTCTTCCTCGACCAACACCCGCGGCAGCTCGATGTCGTGAGCCGCGAGGAGCGCCTCCATCACAGCCTCCTTTCTGCGGGCGTCGAGCCGCTGTTTCATCTCCCGCTCCATGTTTTTACGCACGTCGTCGCGAAAACGCGCGATATCGCCGTCCGCGACGCCGAAGGCCTCGACGAACTCCGCATCGACCTCGGGCAGCTCCGACTCTTCGACCGCCTCGACCGTAACCTCGAAGTGCACCGGTTTTCCGGCGAGATGCTCGGCCTGATAGGGATCGGGGAACACGAGATCGAGCGAGCGCTGCTCGCCGGCCGAGGCGCCGACCAAGCCCTCCTCAAACCCGGGGATCATCCGGCCCTTGCCCAACTCGATCTTGACCCCGGAGGCGGAGCCACCCTCGAAGGGTTCGCCGTCCATCGTTCCGGTGAAGGCGACGGTCAGACGATCGCCCGTTGCGGCTGCCCGTTCCGCCGGCTTCCAGGTGGCACGCTGCCGGCGCAAACGTTCGATCATCGCATCGAGATCGTCCTCAGTAATCTCGGCGACCGGAGATTTGACGACGCGACCGGCCAGCGATGCGACCTCGAGCTGCGGCAAGACCTCGAAGATCGCCGTGTAGCCGAAGCGCTGCGCGACCGGGTCGATCGCCGGCTCGATCCGCGGCATCCCCGCGGGACGCAGCGATTCCTGCGCGAGCGCATTCGTGAAGCTGGACTCGACCAGCTCGCCGAAGACCTCCTGATGGATCGCGTCGCCATAGCGCTGCCTGAGCACCTTCATCGGCACCTTGCCCGGTCGAAAGCCGGGCAGACGAGCGCTGCGGGCGAGCTTCTGCAATCGCTTCTCCACCTCGACCGCGACCTGCTCGAACGGCAGATCGATCGTCATCCGTCGCTCCAGTCCCTCGCCCGTCTCCACCGAAACCTGCATCATGTCTCTCCGGTCGGCCCCTCGCCGAGGGTCCGTAGGTTGTTGAATCTTGGATCGGGCAGCGATGCCCAAACCGCATGAAAGCTGTCCAGTATAGCGCACGGGCCGGCCGTGGCGAACGCTATCGAATCGCCTCGCCCCTCAAGCCGTGTCGATCCCCCGCTCATGCTCGCCGCAGCGTCGCAGCTCGCGTTTCAGGATCTTACCGGCCGCATTCTTGGGCAGCGCATCCCGGATGATCAGCCGACGCGGCACCTCATGGCGACCCAGGTGCTCCCGGCACCAGACACGTAGACTCGCCTTGGTCGCCGAGGAGCCGCCGCGCAGGACGACGTATGCGACCGGGATCTCGCCGTGACGTGCATCGGGATCGCCGACGACGGCCGCCTCCGCAACCTCCGGATGCGCATACAGCGCCTCCTCGATCACGCGCGGATAGACGTTCATTCCGTTGGTGATGATGAGGTCCTTGATGCGGTCGACCAGGTAGACGTAGCCGTCCGCATCGCGATAACCGAGATCGCCGGTGCGAAACCAATCGCCGAAGAAGCTCTCGCGGGTCGCCTCGGGCTGGTTGTGATAGCCCTGCATCACGCTCGGGCCGCGGACACAGACCTCGCCGTAGGTCCCGTCCGCCACCTCCCGACCTTCGGAATCGAGGATCCGCGTCTCGACCGTGGGGATCGGCAACCCGATCGAGCCGGGCTTGCGCACGCCCGCGATCGGATTCACGCAGGTCACGGGGCCGCATTCGGTCGGGCCGTCGCCTTCGAGGATCGGAATCCCGAAGCGCTCCTGAAAGGCCGTCATCAGTGCAGCAGGCATGGCCGCGCCGCCGCTGACGCAGACCCGAACGCTGCGCCAGTGCGCGAGCATCTCGGCATCGAGCCGCAACAGGACGCCGTAAAGGCTCGGCACGCCGAGAAAGACGCTGGCACCGTGACGACCGATCGCTGAGCAGATCGCCCCCGGATCGAACTTGGGAACGGGCACGACAGCAAGCCCATGCAGCAGCGGCGTCAGCACACCGACGGTCGCGGCAAAGGCGTGAAACATCGGCAATACGACCAGGATGCGGTCGGCCGGGGTGAGCGCAAGCGCCTGCGCGACGCCATCGGCGTTCGCGATCAGATTGGCGTGGGACAGCATGGCGCCCTTGGGACGACCGGTGGTGCCGGAGGTGTAGAGGATCGCGGCGGTCGCGTGCTGTGGATCGCATTCCCGAACAGGCGGGGGCTCTGTGCTTCGCATCATGGCGGCGAAATCCAGCATCGCCGGATTACCCGACGGGGTCGCGCCGATCCGCACCCGCACGGCCACGTCGCTTCGGTCGTCGAGCGCCGCGGCCGCGGCGGCATCGAACGCCTCGTGATGGATGAGACCGACTGCCCCGCTGTCGGCGAGGATATAGGCCATCTCTTTGGGATTGAGCAGGAGATTGAGCGGCACCAGCGTGCCGCCGGCCTTGAGCGCGCCGAGATAGGCGACGACGAAGTCGGCACCGTTGCCGCAGAGCAGGCCGAGCCGATCGCCCGCACGAACGCCGACCGCGGCCAGCGCACCGGCGACCCCGTCCGAGGCCCGATCGAGTGCGGCGTAGCTCCAATCACCCTGATCGGAGCAGACGCCGATCGACTCGCCGAATCGTGCCGCCGTTGCCCGAAAGTGCGCGGGGATATCCGGCGCAACGCTCGTACTCACCATCGAGGAGGCCGTCAGATCACCTTCGAGAAGCCGATCGGCCCCGTCTTGGTAGCCAAATAGGCGTCGAAGGCCATGCAGATGTTGCGCACCAGGAGTCGCCCGCGCGGGAGGATGCGGATCTTGTGCGCATCGACCTCAAGCAGCCCGTCTCCGGCCATGTCGCGCAGCTTCATCAGGGCATCGGCGAAATACTCGTCGAAGCGGATATCCCAAGCCGCCTCGGCTGACGGGATGTCCAGCTCGAAGTGACAGATCAGACGGGTGATCATGTCGCGGCGAATCAGATCGTCGCGGGTCAGCTCGATGCCGCGGAAGACCGGCAGACGCCCGGCGTCGAGATCCGCGTAATACTCTTCCAGTCCGCGCCGATTCTGGCCGTAGGTGTTGTCGATCTTGCCGATCGAGGTCACCCCGATACCGATCAGATCGCAGTCGGCGTGGGTGGAGTAGCCCTGGAAGTTGCGATAGAGGGTCCCGGCTTGCTGGGCGCGGGCCAGCTCGTCGTCGGGGCGGGCGAAATGGTCCATGCCGATATAGACATAGCCGGCCTCGGTCAGGCGCTCGATCGTCGACTGGAGGATGTCGAGCTTCGCCTCGGGCGCCGGCAGATCGGCCTCGTTGATCCGCCGTTGCGGCTTGAAGCGCTCGGGCAGATGGGCGTAGTTGAAGACCGACAGACGTTCCGGGTCGACCGCGATGATGCGCTCCAAGGTGCGCGCGAAGCTCTCGGGGGTCTGGAACGGCAGGCCGTAGATGAGGTCGATGCTGATCGAGCGGAAACCCTCGGAGCGGGCCGCCTCGAGCACGGCCATGGTCTCGGCCTCGGTCTGGATGCGGTTCACCGCCTGCTGAACACGCGGATCGAAATCCTGCACGCCCAGACTCATCCGGTTGAAGCCCAGACGGCGCAGCAGCGCTACACCGGCGGCATCGGCCTCGCGCGGATCGATCTCGATCGAGTACTCGCCGACATCGTCCCCGGCGAGGTTGAAGTGCCGGCGCGTCGTGTCCATCAGCTCGGTCATCTGAGCATGGCTGAGGAAGGTCGGCGTGCCGCCGCCCCAATGCAGCTGCTCCACGACACGCGACTTATCGAACAGCTCCGACTGCAGGGCGAGCTCCTTGTAGACGCGCTCCAGATAGGGCGGGGCCAGGGAGCGGTCCTTGGTCGCGATCTTGTTGCAGGCGCAATAGAAGCAGACGGTGTCGCAGAAGGGGATGTGGAAATAGAGCGAGAGCGGACGGCCGCTGTGATTGCTGCGCTCGCAGGCCGCGCGATAGGCCGCGGCGTCGAAGGATTCGTCGAACTCCACCGCGGTCGGATACGAGGTATACCGAGGGCCGCTTTGATCGTAGCGACGGATCAGATCCAAATCGAATGAAATACCTTGTTCCACCGTTCAACCCTCCGGCCGCGGGGTCGGCTGCGCCACCCGCTCGGCCATGTTCGTAGCGCCTGTCTCAGGCATCATCCCCGCCGACATCGAGGCCGCGACGGTGCGTCTCGTTGATCTGTTTGAGCAGGGTATGGAATGGAATCTCTTCCGCGTACTTGCCGGCCAGATCCATGAACGGCAGATCCTCGCGCCCGAAGGCGTAGCTCCCATCCTTCATGGCGTCGTAGAGCGCCTGAATGCCCTCTTGGAGAGGATCGAGAAATGCCGGGAAGCGGGCCAAGTCCTCCATCTCGAACTCGAGACAGTCGCGCAGATCGGCAACCTCGAAGACCGCCTGGCGCACCCACTCGACATACTCGTCGACGCTCTTGGCCCGGGGCAAGCTCATCGCGCGGTGGCCTCTTCGAGCAGCTCGAGCTGATGACGATCGAGCTGCTCGCGGGTCAGCAGCAAGACGCCCTCCCCGCCGCGCTCGAACTCGAGCCAGGTGAAGGGCACGCTCGGCAAGCGACGCTCGAGCTCCGGCGCCGCGCTCCCGACTTCGAGGATCAGGATACCCTCGTCCGTCAGGTGGTTGGCGGCATCCGCGAGGATCCGCACGACAACATCGAGACCGTCTTCGCCTCCCAAGAGGCCCAGCTCGGGCTCGTTGCGGTACTCGAGCGGCAATGCCTCCAGCTCGGAGCGCGACACATAGGGTGGGTTGGAGACAATCACGTCGTAGCGATCGTTCGGAATGGAGTCGAAGAGATCGGATGCGAAGACACGAACCCGGTCCTCGACATGGTGACGCGCGACATTGCGGCGCGCGACATCGAGCGCGACCGCGGAGATATCGACCAGGTCGACATCCACATCCGGAAGATGGACGGCGGCCGCGATGCCGATACAGCCGCTGCCGCAGCACAGATCGAGCACGCGACCGACGATCTCCCCGTCGATCCACGGCTCGAATCCGGCCTCGACCAGCTCCGCGATCGGCGAGCGCGGCACCAGAACATCCGGGGTCACGACCCACTCCAGGCCCGCAAACCAGGCCCGTCCGGTGAGATAGGCTGCCGGGAGACGCTCCGCGACGCGCCGCTCGATCATGTCGGAGATCCGCACGCGCTCGGCCGGCGTCAATCGGCAATCGCGAAAGCCCGCCGGGAGTGTGGGGTCCAGGCTCACCGCGCTCAGGACCAGGTGGGCGGCCTCGTCGATGGCATTGTCGGTCCCGTGTCCGAAGGAGAGTCCAGCGGCGTTGAAGCGACTGGCGCCCCAACGCACGAAGTCTTGTAGCGTGATCAAACCATCCGGCTGCTCGGCCATACGAAGTATCGAGAAGAACGCGTCAGTGAATCCAGCGACGCAGGATACCACTACCGCGAGCCCCTGTTCAGCCCCGTTGCCGGCGCAGGCCCACGACCGAGGCGCCGGCACCCCGACCTCAGGCGTCGAAGCCGCTCGACTAAGCCGCGCGACGCTTGGCGTCGCTCTCGAGGTCCCCGACATCGACCTTCGGAGCATCGAGACGACCGCGTCCGCGATCGACCAGATCCTGAAGCGTGATATCGCTGAGGAAACGGAAGATCTCGTCGCTGAGCTGATCCCACAGATGATGGGTTAGGCAGCGCTGTCCGTCCCGACAGTTCTCGCGTCCGCCGCAGCGCGTGAACTCCACCCACTCGTCGACCGCACAGATGATGTTGGCGATCGAGATCTCGTCGGCCGGCCGACCGAGATAGTAGCCCCCGCCGGGCCCGCGCACGCCCCGCACGAGGTTTTTTCCGCGCAGTGCGGCGAACAGTTGCTCGAGATACGACAAAGAGATCCCTTGATTGACCGAGACGTCCGCAAGCGTCACCGGCCCGCTGCCGGAATGCAGCGCGAGGTCGAGCATCGCGGTCACCGCATATCTGCCTTTCGTCGATAGTCTCATCGTAGGATGCCTGGAGTAAGTGTGCCGATGGGCGCGCGAGTCGTCGCAACGTCGCCCGCTATCCTCCAGTTAAGTAGTCAACAATTTCGACTTTTCAATGCGCGACGCTGCGATCGGTCGCCCGGCAGGGGTCTCGATGGAGACAATCCGCGGGTCAGGTCCGCGCGGACAGCAGGCCCGCTACGGGCAGAGCGTAACCCGCGCGCCGGACGCCGATGACGAGGGGGCGAGCGGCGCCTGCCCGAAGACATGACCCTGCCGAGCACAATAGGTCAGCCATTTGCCGATAAAGAGATTCACCTGCCATTTCTCGGCGAGCGCCGGCGACCGATAATCCCTCCGCAGCGGCAGGACCGTTTGACGCAGCTCGATCGCCTCGACCTGACAGGCATCGTGATAGACCCTCAAGCGAGCGTCGGGGTCCGGGAGCGCGATCCCCTGAACGGGGAAGAGATAGGTGAGACGAAGAATGGTGGTAAACCGAGCCTGCTCTTCGACCTCGAGATAAAGATCGACCCCTGCGGAGCAGCGCGAGCTGTAGATGCCCGAAGGCCGTGCAGCCAGATCGGGGACCAAGCGGGAGAGGCGTGCGAAGTTCTCTTCGCAAAGACTCATGAGAGCGCCGACATTCGGTCGGCCCGACAGGATGCAGGCGGTCGCCCAAGGGTGGCAAGCACGCTGCATCGAGACCGAAACCGAAAGAGCGGTGCGCGAGTGTCGGACTAAGCGTTGCCGGATGCCCGGGTCTGAGCCTGCTCTGCGATCTGACGCTTGACCTCGACCATGTCGAGCTCGCCGGCCTTGGCCAGGAGATCCCGAAACTGACTCTCCGGGAGCGCACCGGGCTGCGAGAAGATGATGATCTGCTCGCGAAAGATCATGAGGGTCGGGATCGAGCGAATGTTGAAGTGACCCGCGATCTCCTGCTGCTCTTCGGTGTTGATCTTCGCAAAGACGACATCCTCGATATCGTTCGAGACCTTGTCGTAGATCGGCGCGAAGGATCGGCAGGGACCGCACCAAGGCGCCCAGAAATCGACGACGACGAATGCGTTGTCGCGAATGGTGTCTTCGAAATTGGTCCCGTCGAGCTCGATTACGGCCATGAGGAAATCCTGCGATGAATTCGGCGATGAAACATTGCCGAAGATGGTATCAGAATCCCGGCCCCTCGGCAGTTTCACCGGTTCGAAACAGGGATATTCGGACGGCGCTCGCCCGGGTCGGGCCGGCACAGCCGAGCCCGACGTTCGATGCCGATAGTCGGCGACCGTCGATGGGACGACCTCAGCTTTCGGAGAGCTTGGCGATGATCTCCTCGCGAATCCCGTCGACCGAGCCGATGCCCTGAACCTTGACATAGCGTGGCGCGCCCTCGCCGCCCTGCTCGGCCCACGACGAGTAATAGTTGATCAGCGGCTCGGTCTGGTCGTGATACACGCGCAGGCGCTCCTTCACCGTCTCCTCGCGATCGTCGTCGCGCTGGATCAGGGGCTCGCCGGTCTCGTCGTCCTTGTCGGCCTGCTTCGGCGGGTTGAAGAGGACATGGTAGGTCCGGCCCGAGCCCGGATGAACGCGTCGACCCGACATGCGTCGGACGATCTCTTCGTCCGGCACGTCGATCTCGACCACGACATCGATCGCCACGCCAGCCGCCTTCAGGGCATCGGCCTGGCCGAGGGTGCGCGGAAAGCCATCGAAGAGGTAGCCGCTCTTGCAGTCCTCGTCGAGGATGCGCGCCTTCACCATGCCCATGATGATGTCGTCGGAGACCAGCCCGCCCTCGTCCATGATCTTCTTGGCCGCCTTCCCGAGATCGGTTCCCTGCTTCACGTGCGCCCGCAGCATGTCGCCGGTCGAGATCTGCGGGATCTTGAAGTGCTCCTTGATGAAGCCGGCCTGCGTCCCTTTTCCCGCGCCCGGGCCGCCCAATAGGATGACGCGCATTTCGCTTTCCCCCAGTGATGTTTCTATAGGTACACCCGAGTGTGCCACAGTCCGATTCAACAGGACCACAGAACAAATCCATTGCGGGATCGGGAGGGCTTATACCTGGATGTCGCTCCGAGGACCGCTCGCGGTCTTCGCGCCGGCCGCGAGCGGCAGGCGCGAGACGACAAGGCTGCGGTCACGGTCGCAAGGCCCGCCCTCAACGCCCGGCGATCATCATGCCGAGCATCAATTTGTTGAGGCGTCCGACGAAGGCCGCAGGATCGTCGAGCTGCCCACCCTCGGCGAGCTGCGCCTGATCGAGCAGGATGAGTGCGAGATCGGCGAACCGGTCGTCTTGAGTCTCGGATTCCAAACGCTTGACCAACGGATGCCCGAGGTTGACCTCGAGGATCGGCTTGCTCTCGGGCGCACTCTGACCGACCGCCTTGAGCACACGCGCCAGATTGGCACTCATGTCGTGCTCGCCGACAACCAGACAAGCCGGTGAGTCGACCAGTCGGGTGCTCGGCCGGACCGACTCGACCCGCTCGCCCAGGGTGGACTTGAGCCGATCCAGCAGCCCGCCGTGCTCGGCCGCGGCCTTCTCCTTCGCCTCCTTCTCCTCCGCATCGGCCAAGTCGCCCAGATCCAGATCGCCCTTGGCCACCGAGTGCAGCGTCTTGCCCTTGTACTCGGTGAGATGACTGACCAGCCACTCGTCGACGCGGTCGGACATCAGTAGAACCTCGATGCCCTTCTTGCGGAAGACCTCCAGATGCGGGCTGTGACGTGCCGCCGCCGCGCTGTCGGCGGTGATGTAGTAGATCTTGTTCTGGCCGTCCTTCATCCGCTCCAGATAGCCGTCGAGCGACTCGCGCTGGGCATCGCCCTCGCTGTGGGTGCTGGCGAAGCGCAGCAGGCCGGCGATGCGCTCCTTGTTCGCGAAGTCCTCGGCCGGACCTTCCTTCAGGACGCGACCGAACTCGTCCCAGAACGCGCCGTACGTCTCGGGCTCGTCCTTCGCCAGGGTCTCCAGGAGTCCGAGGATGCGCTTGGTGTTGGCCTGGCGGATGGTGTCGATCTTGCGGTTGTGTTGCAGGATCTCGCGCGAGACGTTCAAGGGCATATCGTCCGAGTCGACCACGCCCTTGACGAAGCGCAGATAGTGCGGCATCAGCTTATCGGCCTCGTCCATGATGAAGACGCGACGCACATAGAGCTTCACGCCGTGCTTGGCGTCGCGCTCCCAGAGGTCCCAGGGCGCACGTTTGGGCACGAAGAGCAGCGTGGTGTACTCGTTCGTCCCCTCGACCCGGTTGTGGGCATAGGCGAGCGGGACATCGAAGTCGTGCGACACATGCTTGTAGAAGTCGTGATATTCCTCCTCCGTGATCTCCGACTTGTTGCGCATCCAGAGTGCGGTGCCGCGATTGACCTGCTCGTACTGCGGCGGCTGATCCTTCGCCTTTTCGGCCTCCTCGCCGTAAAGCTCCTTGCGCATCTCCACCGGCAGGGCGAGATGGTCGGAGAACTTGCCGATGATGCTGCGCAGACGCCAGGCATCCAGGAACTCCTTCTCGTCGTCCTTCAGGTGCAGGATGACGTCAGTGCCGCGTCCGGGTTTTTCGAGCGTTTCCAGGGTGAAGCTGCCACGGCCGTCGGACTCCCAACGCACCCCGTGCTCGGCACCCAGACCGGCGCGACGCGAGATCAGGGTCACCTTGTCCGCGACGATGAAGGCCGAGTAGAAACCGACGCCGAACTGGCCGATCAGCTTGCTGTCTCTGGCCTGGTCGCCCGAGAGCGCCTCGACGAAGCGCCGCGTGCCGGAGCTGGCGATACTGCCGATGGTGTCGATCACCTCCTGTCGGCTGAGCCCGATCCCGTTGTCGGACACAGTCAGCGTACCGGCCTCCTTGTCGACCTCGACCCGGATGCGCAGATCGCTCTCGCCCTCGTAGAGCCCGTCGTCGCTCAGCGCCTCGAAACGCAGCTTCTCGGCCGCGTCGGAGGCGTTGGAGACCAGCTCGCGCAGAAAGATCTCCTTGTTCGAGTACAGCGACCGGATGACGAGATCCAGCACCTGGCTGACCTCGGCCTTGAACTCCAGTGTTTCTTTGTGCGCTTCGACTGTCATTGCCTGTAGTACCTCAATCGTTCTTCGATCCAACTGAATTTAGCGGTGTATCCCGAGGACGCACACTGCCGGCCGGCACCCTGCGCGACGCACGCCCAAGCCGATCCGGTATTGTCGCACGGGCCTGCGGGGATACAATGCCGCGCGAGCACGCCTTATCGGAACGGGAGGTGCGCTGCCGGCGGGGCCGGCCGACGCCGCGGCACCGATACGAATTCGAGAAACACCCTCGCGCCCGCATCCGGCCATGTAACGACCGGAGCCGGCCATGTCAATACACGTCAAGGGGTTGAAGATGCAACCGCAAGTGATCGCGACAACGCCATTCCAGGGGCAGCGCCCCGGCACCTCCGGCCTGCGCAAGAAGGTCGATGTGTTCCGGCAGCCGCACTATCTGGAGAACTTCGTTCAGGCGATCTTCGACACGCAAACCGATGTCGCGGGCGGGACACTCGTCGTCGGCGGCGACGGACGTTACTACAACCGCGAGGCCATCCAAACCATCCTGCGCATGGCGGCCGCCAACGGGGTCAAGCGCGCGCTGGTCGGACGTGGCGGGATCCTCTCGACCCCGGCGGCGTCCTGCGTCATCCGCAAGTACCGCACCCGCGGCGGCATCATCCTCTCGGCGAGCCACAACCCCGGCGGCCCGGACGGCGACTTCGGCATCAAATTCAACATCGCCGCGGGCGGACCTGCGCCCGAGTCGGTGACCGACGCCATCTTCGCGCGGACCCAAACGATCCGCGAATACCGCACGCTCGACTGCCCGGCGACCGATCTAGACGCGCTCGGCACGGCTCGGATCGGCGACATGGAGGTCGAGATCATCGACCCCGTGAGCGACTATGCACTGCTCATGGAGTCGCTCTTCGACTTCAATGCGATTCACCAGCTCTTCAACTCCGGCATCTTCCGCATGCGCTTCGACGCCATGCATGCCGTGACCGGCCCCTACGCCAAGGAGATCATCGAGAACCGCCTGGGCGCGGCACCGGGCACCGTGATGAATGCCGAGGCTCTGGAAGATTTCGGCGGCGGACATCCGGATCCGAATCTCGCGCATGCCAAGGAATTGGTGGCCTTGACCGAAGGACCGGATGCGCTGGACTTCGGCGCTGCCTCCGACGGCGACGGCGACCGCAACATGATCCTCGGCAAGGACTGCTTCGTCACCCCGAGCGACAGCCTCGCCGTGCTCGCGGCGAACGCTCACCTGGTCCCGGGCTATCGCGCCGGCATCCGCGGCGTCGCCCGCTCCATGCCGACCAGCCAGGCCGCGGATCGCGTCGCCGAGCAGATGGGCGTGGAATGCTTCGAGACCCCGACCGGCTGGAAGTTCTTCGGCAATCTGCTCGACGCGGGTCGGATCACGCTCTGCGGCGAGGAGAGCTTCGGCACCGGGTCGGATCATGTCCGCGAGAAGGACGGTCTTTGGGCCGTGCTCTTCTGGCTGAATCTTCTGGCGGTGCGCCAGCAATCCGTCGCCGAGATCCTGGCCGAGCACTGGCGCCGTTTCGGCCGCAACTTCTACACCCGACACGACTACGAGGCGGTCGACGCGACCGCGGCGGAAGGTCTGGTGAACCACCTGCGGATTTTGCTCCCCGGCCTGCCCGGTCGGCGGCTCGGCGATCAGACGGTGAGCTACGCGGACGATTTCGCCTACACCGACCCGATCGACGGCAGCCGTTCTGAGAGACAGGGCATCCGCATTGGCTTCGAGAGCGGCGCACGCATCGTCTTCCGTCTCTCGGGCACGGGCACCGAGGGTGCGACGCTGCGGATCTATCTCGAATTCTTCGAGCCGGATCCCGAGCGTCACCAGCGGGACACCCAAGAGGCGATGCAGCCGCTGATCCTGATCGCGCGCGAGCTTGCGCAGATCCAGGAGCGAACCGGCCGCAGCGAGCCCGACGTCGTCACCTGAGCCCGAGCCGGGGTCGGCGCGACAAACAGTGGTCCGCGGGGTTCTCGACCGAGCGCGGACCAATGCGTCTCGGCAGTCGACGCGGTTTAGAGCTCATCCAGACAGGAACTCCGAATGATCCGCAAAAATCCCTCCGGCGACCTGCCGGTGATCGACGAATCGGCCTACATCGACAAGACCGCGATCATCTGCGGCAAGGTGATCATCCACGAGAACGTGTTCGTCGGACCCTACGCCGTGATCCGTGCCGACGAGGTCGACGACCGAGGCGAGATGGAGGCGATGGTGATCGGTGCCAATTCGAACATCCAGGACGGGGTGGTCATCCATTCAAAGTCCGGCGCAGCGGTCACCGTCGGAATGAACACCTCGATTGCGCATCGCTCCATCGTCCACGGCCCCTGCCATGTCGGCAACCGGGTCTTCATCGGCTTCAACAGCGTGCTCTTCAACTGTCGGGTCGGCGACGGCTGCGTGGTCCGCCACAATGCGGTGGTCGACGGCTGCGATCTTCCGCCCGAGTTCTACGTCCCCTCCACGACACGCATCGGCCCCTCGACGGATCTGGATTCCATCCGGCGGGTCACGCCTCAAGCGAGCGAGTTCTCGGAGGACGTGATCCGAGCCAATGTCGACTTGGTGCGGGGGTACAAACGCCTCCAGAACGAGTTCTAAATTAAACCTCGGCCCTCTGGGGTTTGAGATGTCGGTAGGCTCCGGTGATGTCGGAGCCCCCTGGATCGCCGGTGGATGCCGAAGTTTAAGTAATTTTTTTAATGTTTTTTATCTCCTGAATCCCGTCGTCTACCGAGGCTCTTGATCGGGATGGCGTCGATGGCGCGTCTCACCTTGCGGATCACTCTCGACGGGATTCAGGTCGGGCTCGGCGTCCATGGGGGGCGCACGCCGCGGGTCGACATCCTCCGCATCCTCGTCCATGAGGATGCGCCGGCCGTCGCCGTCCAGATCGTCGTATTGACCGGTTCGGGTCGCCCAGAAGAGCACGGCAACCGCAGCGAGTCCGAGGACCAGCATGCCGGGGATCAGGCCGTAGATCACGTCCATCGTCGATCGAACCTCCACTTCATGCCGTTGAACCGCGCCCATTGCGGTATGCGATGCTTTTGGATGGGATCGGCTCCGGCAGTGTTGCCGACCGCTGGAGACTGCGCGGTTTAAGAGATTAAAAAATCGATTATTTTAAACCGCGCCCCCGCTAAGGCCCTGGATGCACCGAACGTCGAGCTCACTCGAAAGTGAGCATCTCGCTCTGGACGCGGTTTAAGCGCCCGCTCGGGTCAGGGCTCGCGCGGGACGCCGTCGTCCCGAGCCTTGAAGACCCCACGAATCCGCGCCGAGTTGCCGATGACCGCCAGCGAGCTGAGCGGCATCGAGACGGCGGCGATCAGGGGGGTGATGACCGCGGCCATCGCAAGCGGGACCATGATCAGATTGTAAACCACCGAAATGCCGATGTTCTGGCGGATGGTCCGAAGGGTGCGTCGCGAGAGCCGAGCCGCCTCTTCCACACGCCCGAGCTCGCCGGACATGAGGACGATGTCGGCGCTGGCGATCGAGACATCGGTCCCGCTGCCCATGGCGATGCCGACATCGGCCCGCACCAAGGCAGGCGCGTCGTTCACCCCGTCGCCGACCATGGCGACTCGGTGACCGTCGCGCTGAAGCTCGGCGATCACGCGATCCTTGTCCTCGGGCATCACCTCGGCGATGACCTCGATCCCGCCTCCGAGCTGGACTGCGATCGCCTCGGCCGTCTCGCGGCGATCGCCGCTCAGGAGCGTCACCCGGATCCCGCGCTCGCGCATGCGCCCGATCACCCGTGCGGCATCCGGACGCAACGGGTCGGCGACGCCGAGCCGCAG
>NZ_LN848257.1:2108566-2118147 GCF_001499735.1 Thiocapsa sp. KS1
GGACAAGACCCGAGATCCCGGCCGACGGCGCGTCGCTCTCGGGCCAAGCCTGCACGCCGTTGCGGATCAACCACTCCCGCGACCCCGCGAGGATCTCGACCCCGTCGACGCGCCCCTTGATCCCGAGTCCGGGCGCGACCTCGACCGCATCCACCGGAACGGCGATGCGGCCGATCCCGGCACGCTCGCAGAGGTCCAGGATCGCGGCGGCAATCGGATGCTCGGAGAGCCGTTCGAGCGCTTGGAGCACACCGAGGACATCGCGCTCCTCGGGCATCAGATCATCCGGTCCGTCGAGTCGGCGCCAACCACCGGGCGCGCTCGCGAGCCCGGTCACGGTCGGCCGTCCGAGGGTCAGCGTCCCGGTCTTGTCGAAGACGAAATGATCGATCGAGGACAGGCGCTCGAGCACGGCACCGTTCTTTACCAGGATGCCGCGCGAGGCGGCGAGCCCGGTCGCCACGGCCACCGCCATGGGCGTGGCCATTCCGAAGGCGCAGGGACAGGTGATGATGAGCACGGCCGTCGCCGCCATGACCGCGACCTCCACATCCACCCTCATCCAGATCAGGAAGGTCAGGGTCGCCAGACCGAGCGTTGCCGCGACGAACCAGGGCACGATCCGATCGGCAAGCCGCTGGATCGGGGCCTTGCTCGCTTGGGCGTCCTCGACCAGTCGGATGATGCGACCCAGCGCGGTCTCGCGCAGCAGCGCACCGATGCGCACCGTCAGGACACCGGCGCCGTTGATGGTGCCCGCAACGACCTGATCGCCGGTCGTCTTGGCGACCGGTCGTGATTCGCCGGTCAGCATGGATTCATCCACCCCGCTGCCGCCCGCGATCACCTCGCCGTCGACCGGGATGCGCTCGCCGGGACGCACCAGCACGCGCTCGCCGAGCTTGAGTGCGCGCACGGGAACGACCGACTCGGTCTCGCCGCTCTCCCCGTCCAGCCGGGTCGCGACCTTCGGCTGCAGATCGAGCAGCCGTTGTGACGAGGCCACCGCCTTGCGGCGCGAGATCGCCTCGAGATAGCGCCCGACCAGGATGACGAAGAGGAAATTGACGACGGTATCCCAGTAGACGTCGCCGATATGCGAGATGCCGAGCGTGACATAGAGCGAGTAGCTGTAAGTGGTCGTCACGCCGATCGCGATCGGCAGGTCCATGCTCAGATGGCCCGAGCGCAGCCCTGACCAAGCGCCGCGGAAGAAGGGCGCGCCCGAGTACAGAAGCGTGGGTGTAGCGATGGCAAAACCGAGCCACTGAAAAAGACCGCGGAACTCGCCTTGATCGGCGCCGGCATAGAGCGCGATCGAGATCCACATGAGGTTCATCATCGCGAAACCGGCCCAGGCCATGCGGTAGAGCATGGCGCGGTTCGCGCGCCCGATCGCGCCTTCGGCGGATTCGGGATCGAAGGGTGCGGCGGCATAGCCGAGATCGGCGAGTCGGCGCAGGATCCTGGAGAGCTTCAGGCGCCCGTTGTCCCAACGCACGCGCAGCCGCCGGCCGGTGAGATTCACACGGGCCTCCTCGACCCCCGGCATGGCGCAAAGCCCCTTCTCGATCAGCCAGACACAGGCCGCGCAGTGGATGCCTTCGACCAGCAGATTGATCTCGCGGGATTCGCCCGCGGTGTCGGTAAACTCCTCCTGCACGGCATCCAGATCGAAGACGGCCAGGTCCTTCGGCGGCTCGGGAGGCGGACCGAAGATCTCGCCCTCGGGGGTGCGCTTGTAGAAACCCTCGAGTCCGGCGGCGAAGATGGCCTCGCAGACCGACTTGCAGCCGGTGCAGCAGAAGTCTCGTTCACGACCGGCAATGGGGGCCGTCTCGCGCGCGGATTCGGCGACCGGCAGACCGCAGTGAAAGCAGCGCATTCGAGCCGAGGCCGCCTCCGATGCCGAGTCAGCCTCGGGGCTCGAAACCGGAGACGGTCGGACCTCAGGGGCGAGCGACGTTGACACGCTCGCCGACGCTGTATTCGTCCTCGCCGGTCTTCGCGGCGATCAGGATGTCCCAAACGCCGATCAGCGGAAAGGAGGTCTCCACCAGATAACGTCCCTTGGCCTCGCGAATCATCGGCAGGGCGAAATCGCGCGAGACGTCCGAGGGCCGGTAGGCGTAGAAGGTCGCCTGGTCGACATCGACGGGCTGTCCGGCCTGATCGACGAGGACGACCCGGATCGACTCCTCTACACCGGCCCTCAGGGGTCGGGGGATATCCGCACGCATCAGCCAACCCGGATCGCGCGCTTGGCGCGAGATCATGGTGCGCTCGTAGTCCTGTCCACGCTCGTAATAGTCTGCGTTGACCAGGCCCGGATCGGTGCGGATCGCGAGATAGACGAAGGTCAGATTCACGGCCAGCACCGTGAGGATCAGTCCGATCCAGGCCAGGACCCAAGGACTGCGAAGCGCCGGGGTCGCTTTGGACGGGGTTTCGGTGGTGTTGGTGGTCGAGTGCATGGGTCTACCCTGATTTGATCGTGTTCGCCTTGGTCTTGATCGACGTCAAGGCTCCGGAAAAGCCGACGTCGGTGCCGGCTTCCGGCCTCCTGCGTTCGTCGCCTAGGGACGCGGTCCGACAAAGACGCTCTCGCGGTCGGCCTCGACCAGGGCACCGGACGGCCGCGCCGCTTCGACATGAAACTGTACCGGCTGCTGCTCGCTGTCGAGCGAGCGCTTGGGCACCTT
The DNA here is from genome assembly GCF_001499735.1 of Thiocapsa sp. KS1. GTDB lineage: Bacteria > Pseudomonadota > Gammaproteobacteria > Chromatiales > Chromatiaceae > Thiocapsa. Next base: position 2,111,269 of record NZ_LN848257.1, read on the forward strand.
CACGAAGACGACGGCCGCGGTCACCCCGCCCGGAGGCGCCACGATCGGCTCCTCGGCGCCCACGAGCGTCAAGCCCTCCGGGCCGGTCACGCTGATGCGCACGGGGAGCTCCTCGGGCATCTTGTTGAGGATCTTGAGCGTGTATTTGTTCTGGATCGATCCGTCGCTGAGCCGCACATAGAGCGGCGCACGCTCGTGCAGCACCTTCAGGTCGATCGCCGCCAGCGAGGTGAATCCGTAGAGGATGCCTGCCAACGCGATACTCATAATCGCGGTGTAGACCCAGACGCGCGGACGCATCAAGAGCTTCTTGGTCGGCAGTCCTTCGAGCTCGTCGAGCGAAGCATAGCGAATCAGGCCACGCGGGCGCCCGACCTTGTCCATCACCTGATCGCAGGCATCGATGCAGAGCGCGCAGGTGATGCAGCCTTCCTGTTGACCGTGACGGATGTCCACGCCGGTCGGGCAGACCGCAACGCACTGATTGCAGTCCACGCAGTCCCCGCCCGTGCGCGTCTCACCCGTCTCCCCGCGCTTGACCCGACCACGTGGTTCGCCGCGCGCGACATCGTAGGTCGGTACGATGGTCGTCTTGTCGAGCATGACACCCTGGATGCGCGCGTAGGGACACAGCCAGAAGCACGTCTGCTCGCGCATGAAGCCGGCGAGGACATAGGTGCCGACGGTGAAGAGCGCCACTGTGATATAGGCTACCGGACTGGACGCGCCGGAGAAGAACGCACCCCAAAGAGACGACGCATCCGTGAACCATGCGATGAAGCTGAAACCCGTGATGAAGCCGATCAACAACCAGAGCGCATGCTTGGTCGCCTTGATCCGAAGCTTATTCAGGGTCATGGGCGCCTTGTCGAGCTTGCGCCGTTGCGGCGGACTTCCTTCGAGCTTCTCCTCGATCCAGGTGTAGATGTCGGTCCAGACCGTCTGGAAGCAGAAATAGCCGCACCAGACCCGTCCGACCAGAGCGGTCGCCACAGCCAGCATGATCGCGAAGAACAACAGCAGCAACGACAGCATCCAGAAATCCTGGGGCAGGACCGTGGCTCCGAAGATGTGGTATTGGCGATTCGGGATGTCGAACAGGACGGCCTGCTTGCCGTCCCAGCGCAGATACGGGCCGATGAAGTAGATCAGCCACACCGACGCGGCAGCCCATTTGATGGTCCGCCACCGCCCGGCAAGACGTTTGGCGTGAATCGTCTCCCCACCGGTATTGACATGCCAATGCTCGGCCTCGGCATAGAGGTCGTCGACGGCGGTTTGGGTTGCCACAGGATTCGTGCTCACTGACCATCTCCACGACGGGGTCATTTTTTGCGACAGGATGCGCTCGGGCGACGCCGTGCGACGCAGCGCGCGGGCGCACAAGCAGGAAGCGGCGGAGCCGTGCTCGGAATCATCCGCACCGCGGGATCTCAACCGGTCGTATCGATCCGGCGGAAAGCAACGCCGGCTCAGGGGAAGCACACCATTGCCGCTTCCACCACAAAACAGCTTACGCCTCCAAGCGTCTTTTGACCATGCGTTTTCGCAAGGCTAACCGTTTGATTAAGAAGTCGTTTACGCTACAAAAAAAGGGGGATCTCAGATCCCCCTCGATGACATGACACGACGCCGGAGGCTTTCAAAGCTCGCTGTTCTTATGCGCCTCGGCATCCCGATTCATCAAGGTGATCACCTTGTAGATCAAAAATACGATGATCAAAATTGCGATCAAGACCATCGCGAGCGACATCCAAGTCACGAAGTCCCAGGTCAGCCCTCCGGTCATGTCGATCTCCTCCTCTTCGCCTCTCGGTGTCGACGACGGGCCGGGCGACCGGCCCGCGAATGATCGCGGCTATCTCATCGGCCGCCGCCGAGCTCATGGACGTAAATACCCAGCTTCTTGATGTCTTGATCGTCCAGCTTCCGCACATCGACATCGTCCACCTTCGCAACGGATCCGAACGCAGGCATCACGGCATCGCGGGTCTCGGGCACGCCCGGCTGGTTGACGCCGTAGGTGATCGTGTGTCGCGCGCTCTCGAAGCCGCCCGGCTCGAACCGCCAAATGCTGTCGGTCAGATTCGCCGCACCGACGCTCACCACCTCCCCGTCGGGCAACTCGACCAGCACCCCGTTTGCCTTCTCCCCGTGACACGCGTTGCAGCCCTTGGCGCGATAGAGTTCCCAGCCCTGCGGGTTTCCGGCGCCGCCTTCGTTCATCTCGACGACCCAATGCGCAAGCGCATCGATCTCCGCCGGAGCGAGTATGGTCCCGTGTGCGGTCATCGCGCCCTTACGTCCGTTCGTGATCGTCTCCTTGATCTTCGCGAGCGAGCCGCCGTAAAGCCAGTCGTCGTCGGCCAACACCGGGTAGCCCGGGTTTCCTTGCCCACCGCTGCCGTGACAGGCGGAGCAGTAGTCCCCGAAGAGGACCTTCGCGGACGCCAAGGTGTATTGCAGAAGGCCCGGATCGGCGATGATCTCCTCGGCGGTCATCCTGCTGATCTGCTCTTCGAACGGACCGCGCTTGGCGTCCACTTGCGCAACACCCTGCTCGTATTCCTGAATCTGCGTCCAACCCAACAGCCCGGGTGTCGCCTGCTGACCGACCGGCCAGCTCGGGTAGAGGATGGTGTAGACAATGACGAAGAGGATCGATGCCCAGAATCCGAGCATCCACCATCGCGGCGGCGGATTCGCCAATTCCCGCAGGTTGTCGTCCCAAACGTGTCCGGTGTTGTTCTCACCGGGAAAGGGGTTATTTTCGGCCATGTGGGTCTCCGGTGTTCTCGTTGTCCTCTTCGAACGGGATGTGTTTCATGGCTTCGAGCTTTTCCCGGTTCTTGGGACGAAAGACGTAGAAGTAGGCTCCGACCATCAGCAGGAAGACGACGACGGTGAGGATCGTGCCGATCCAGTCATTCGTCGTCATCGCCTGCCAATCGGTTTGGAAATAGTCGCTGAGCCTACTCACGGTATGTCTTGGACTCGTCGAGCGCGACCATGGTGCCGAGGACCTGGAGATAGGTCACCAGCGCGTCCATCTCGGTCTTGCCCTCCACCAGGGCCGGTGCACCCTCGATGTCGGCATCCGAATAGGGAACGCCCACCACACGCATCCCGCGCATGTGCCGCTGCATCTTCTTGCCGCTCAGGTAGTTCTCGTCCAGCCAGGGATAACCGGGCATTACGGATTCCGGAACCAAGGAGCGCGGTGCACGCAGATGCTGACGCTGCCATTCGTCGGAGTACTTACCGCCGACCCTCGCGAGATCCGGCCCCGTCCGCTTCGAGCCCCATTGGAAGGGATGGTCGAACATCGACTCGGAGGCCAACGAGTAGTGGCCGTAACGCTCGCGCTCGTCGCGGAAGGGGCGGATCATCTGCGAGTGACAGAGATAACACCCCTCGCGCTGGTAGATATCGCGTCCGGCCAGCTCGAGCGCCGTATAGGGACGCATCCCTTCACCGGTCTTCCAATTCCATTGCTGCTGACCGGCCTCGTCGACCGTCACGATCGGCTCTTCGCCGGCCTTGTCCCACACGATCTCGGGATAGGTGTGATACTCCATGGTGTTCTTCATATAGAAGAGCGGAACGATCTCGACCAACCCGCCCACGGACAGCACCAGGGCCGTTACGATGAGCAGGCCCCAGATGTTGACCTCCAGCCATTCCTGGAAGGACTTCGGCTTCGTCTTCTTATCGACCATTAGATGCTACTCCCGAGATCATGCCGCTGCCGGCAAGGCACGCGCCTTGCTCAAGCTGCCTTCGGACAACGACTTACGCACGGTCATCAGGATGTTGAACAGCATCACGATGGCGCCGAGCAGGAAGATCGCACCACCGACAGCGCGCATTGCGTAGTAGGGGTGCATCGCGTCCACGGATTCAACGAAGGTATAAGCCAAGGTGCCGTACTCGTCATACGCACGCCACATCAGACCCTGCATGATCCCCGACACCCACATGGCGACGATATAGATCACGGTGCCGATCGTTGCCGTCCAGAAATGGAAGTTGATCAGACGCACCGAGAACATCTCCGTGTGATACAGACGGGTCATCAGGTGATAGATGGCACCGATCGAGATACCCGCAACCCAACCCAAGGCACCGGAATGCACGTGACCGATGGTCCAGTCGGTGTAATGCGAGAGGGCATTGACCGTCTTCAACGACATGACGGGACCTTCGAAGGTCGACATGGCGTAGAAGGCGAGCGCGATGATCAAGAAGCGCAGAACGTAGTCGGTCCGCAGCCGGTCCCAGGCACCGGAGAGCGTCATCATGCCGTTCACGGCACCACCCCACGAGGGAATGATCATCGCGATCGAGACCGCGGCCCCGAGCGATCCGGTCCAATCGGGCAGCGCCGTATATTGCAGATGATGCGCACCGAGCCAGACATAGCCGAACATCAGGGCCCAGAAATGGATGACCGAAAGACGGTAGGAGTAAATCGGACGGCCCGCCTGCTTCGGCACGAAGTAATACATGATGCCGAGGAAGCCGGCAGTCAGGTAGAAGCCGACCGCGTTGTGTCCCCACCACCATTGGATCATGGCATCCTGCACGCCCGAGAAGATCGAATAGGATTTGAAGAGTCCGACCGGGATCGCGAGGCTGTTCACCACGTGCAGATAAACGATCATGATCATCATGCCGAGGAAGAACCAATTCGACACGTAGATGTGCGAGGACTTCCGATTGGCGATCGTCATCACGAAGTTGATGGTGAACGAGAGCCAAACCACGGCGATCAGGATGTCGACCGGCCATTCAAGCTCGGCGTATTCCTTCGATTGGGTCAAACCCAGCGGGAGTGTGATGACAGCCAGAACGATGACCAGGTTCCAACCCCAAAAGGTAAACCACGCCATCTTGTCGCTCCAGAGGCGAGCGCCGCAGGTGCGTTGGACGGTATAGAAGGCAGTGGCCATCAGGGTACAGCCGCCGAAGGCGAAGATGACGGCGTTGGTGTGAAGCGGGCGCAGACGCCCGAAAGATAGATAGGGGCTATCGAGATTCAGCGCCGGCCAAGCCAGCTCCGCTGCGATATAGACCCCGACGGACGCGCCCACCACCAGGTAGACGACGGCCATGATCGTGAACCAGCGTACAACGTCGAAGTTGTACTTCCGTTCCAGACTGGCTTCCATAGACCCTCCCAGAAAACGTCGGGAAAACAACAAGGATGATAAGGCGATCCAGCCGTCTCGTGATGTCGCTCCATCGCGCGACAGTGCGCCGGTCATATCACTGGATCGGAGTCGGAAAGTCAACATGGGACCGGGGCATCCGGCCTGATCCATATGGGATATAACGCAACAGTCGTTGACCTGGATCAGGGCCTGTCCGGAGATTCGGTCATCCGGGCAAACGGTATCACTTAAAGAACGCGTCGATCGAAAACCCTTCTTTTTCCAGGATATCGCGCAATCGCCGCAACGCATCCATCTGGATTTGACGCACCCGCTCGCGGGTGACACCCAACTCCTGGGCGACATTCTCGAGGGTCGAGTTCTCGTATCCGTGAAGACCGAAGCGGCGCTCCACGACCTCGCGCTGCTTGGCGTTGAGCTTGCCGAGCCAGTGCTCGATGTTGGTCCGGATGTCGGTGTCCTGAATGCGGTCGGCCGGATCGTCGGCGGCCTCGTCCTGGAGCATGTCGACCAGAGGCTTGTCCGCATCCTTGCTGAAGGGCGTGTCCACCGAGGCGATGCGCTCGTTCAGCCCGAGCATCCGCTTGACCTCCCCGATCGGCTTGTCGAGCAGGTGCGCGATGTCTTCCGTGGTCGGCTCATGGTCCAGCCGCTGAGAGAGGCTGCGTGCCGCCTTGAGGTAGATGTTGATCTCCTTGACGACATGAATCGGAAGACGCACGGTCCGTGTCTGATTCATGATCGCCCGCTCGATCGTCTGGCGAATCCACCAGGTGGCGTAGGTCGAGAATCGGAAACCGCGCTCCGGGTCGAACTTCTCGACGGCGCGGATCAATCCGAGGTTGCCCTCTTCGATCAAGTCCAGCAGAGGCAGCCCCCGATTGAGATAGCGCCGAGCGATCTTCACCACCAACCGGAGGTTGCAGACGATCATGCGCTGGCGCGCGGCGTTGTCGCCGCTCTGGGCCGCCCGCGCGAGGCTGACCTCCTCCTCCGCGGTGAGGAGCTTGGACTCGCCGATCTCGTTCAGATAGAGACGGGTCGCATCGAAATCGCCTTCGCCCGAGCTGAAACGCTCGGCCGCGGGCTCGATCGCCGCCGGCTCGATCGGCTCGGACTCGACGGAGTCGATATCGTCCGGCTCGTCCGCGTCGATATCCTCGTCGGTCGGCTCGGAGTCCTCGCCGTCGAGCAGGATCTCGCCGTCGAGATCCGACGCCAGATCGGGAACGACGACATTGGGCTCACGGGCGTCGGCGCTTGACATCCACATCTTCCTCCGTCGGGTCGGACGCGGTTACTTGCGCGGTGGCAGGTAGAGTAGCGGGTCGACGGCCGTGCCGTCTCGACGGATCTCGAAATGCAGCTGGTAACCACCGCCCTCGACGGCTTGCCCGACCTCCGCGATAGCCTGACCGCGTTTGACCCGATCCCCCTCGGCGACGAGCAGCCTGCGATTGAAGCCGTAAGCGCTCAGATATTTGTCGTTATGTTTGATGATGATAAGGTTGCCGTACCCTTTGAGTCCACCGCCGCTGTAGACGACTTGGCCATCGGCCGCGGCCGTCACCTGCTCGCCGGCGCGCCCGCGGATACGGATGCCTTGTCGGGTACGGTCGCCGCCGACGAACTTCTGAACAAGCGAGCCTCGGAGCGGCCAGGCCCAAGACACGCCGGAGACCGCGGCCGAGCCGCCCGCATCCTT
>NZ_LN848257.1:2118247-2133464 GCF_001499735.1 Thiocapsa sp. KS1
GGGGCAGCAACGACCGCGGGAGGACTCGGAGCCGCAGAGGGCTTCGGCGCAGGCGAGCCATCCGGAGGCTCGACCCGGAGGAGTCGACCGGCATAGATCGAGTAGGGTGACTCCAGATCATTCCAATCCGCGAGCGTCCGAAGACTCACGCCGTGTCGACCGGCGACCTCGCTGAGCGTGTCGCCTTGGCGGATGAGGTAGTAGCCGTCCGGAACCGGACCGACCCAATCCCAGCCACCGACCGGTGCCGGCCCTTTGGAGGCACATCCCCCGAGCAGCGCAAGCACGCACAGACCGAGCACGCAACGGCCGATCACCGACATCGTAAGAGGCCGCGCCGCATCCGCGACACGGCCGTCCCGGGCCACCGAGAGCGACCATTCGCCCGTCGACGTGGCCCGGGTCTGCTCCATGGTGAGCATCCGGGTCTCCTTCTTTTCAAGACACCCCAGAAACCAGGGGAACGAAACTGACCGGCTCGAGAACCTCCTGCTCGAAGCCCTGCCCCGTGCGCCTCACGCGCAGCAGCACCTGAGCCTCCCCTTCCCAAACCGGCAAGACCATGACGCCCCCCGGCGCAAGCTGCTCGGCCAGGGCACGCGGGACACCGCGCGGCGCGGCCGTGACCAGGATGCCGTCGAAAGGGGCATATTCCGGCCAACCCAGCGCGCCGTCGTCGTGACGAAACCGAATATTGCGATACTCGAGCAAACGCAACCGATCCCGGGCACGCTCGAGCAAGGCCCCGATCCGCTCAACGCTGTAGACCCGACGCACCAGCGACGCGAGAACCGCCGTCTGAAACCCGGAGCCGGTGCCGATCTCGAGCACGGTATCGGGCTTGGACGACTCCATCAGTGCCTGTGTCATCCGCGCGACCGTGTAAGGCTGCGAGATGGTCTGACCATGACCGATCGGCAGGGCCGAATCCTCGTAGGCACGGCTCGCCAACGCCTCGTCGACGAACAGATGGCGCGGCAATCGCCGGACGACGTCGAGAAGCTCCGGCATCCGAATCCCGGCCTCCTCAAGGCGCTGAATCAGACGGGCGCGGGTGCGCTGCGAAGTCATGCCGATCCCTTCGTGGACCGCCCGGGTGCTCAAAGGCCCGCATCCAGCCATTGCCGAACGGAATCCAGGGCACTGTGTCGCGTCAGGTCCACCTGCAAAGGCGTGATCGAGACGAAACCGCTGCGCACGGCAAAGAAATCCGTTCCGGGTCCTGCGTCCTGCTCCGGACCGGCGGGTCCGACCCAATAGATCCGACGCCCGCGCGGATCGAACGCGGGGATGACGGACTCCGCCTTGTGACGATGTCCCAGGCGGGTCGCTGCGAAGCCCGCGAGCTGATCGTATGGAACGTCGGGCACATTGACGTTCAGGATGATGCTCGACTCGAGCGGTGCCTCCCGCAACCGAGCGACCAATTGCACCGCCACCGCCGCGCCGGTCTCGAGATGCTGCGGCTCATGGGAATACATGGACACCGCGATCGCGGGCAGACCCAAAAACCGCCCCTCGGTGGCAGCCGCCACCGTTCCGGAGTAGAGCACGTCGTCGCCGAGATTCGGACCGTGATTGATCCCGGCCACCACGATATCCGGATCGACCTCCGAGAGACCGGTCAAGGCAAGGTGGACACAATCGGTCGGGGTCCCGTCGACGCGGATATAACCGTTGGCCATGCGGGTGGCCCGCAGCGGCACATCCAGGGTCAAGGAATTACTCGCCCCGCTGCGATCGCGCTCGGGCGCCACGACCAGGACCTCGCCCAGCGCGGAAAGTGCTTCGGCGAGCCTGATCAGACCCGGCGACTGATAACCGTCGTCGTTGCTTACGAGAATCTTCATGTCGTCCTAAACCGCGTCCGTAGAAAACCGATACCGGATCAGGATCCACCGCGCCGGGGACGCCCGGATCATACGCAAAAGCATCCCGACCGGCACCCCGGGCGCTTCGGCCCGCCTCGACCAAGCCGCACTGCTATACTGCGGCGCCGAACGATGACGCGACGCGAGCCCGCAAGACCGGTCGAGAGCGACCCGGCGGATGCCGGCGTGATCATGCGTGCGGACTTTCGCCTCCTCGAGCTGTCCTAAGCCGGACCCACGGGCGACCCCTTCCGTCCAAGCGCAACGATACCCTGTCCAGACATGAAGAAACAAATCCAAGAATCTGATTTGGCATTGTTTCGCGAGCATGTCCAGGACGCCGAGCCGGTTCGCCATGACCAGGTCGAGCACGAACGACGCAGACCGCCACCCGTCCCGCGTCCGCGCCCCGTCGAGCTGCCCGAGGCACAAGGCGGCACCCTGTTGTCCGAGTCGGAGGTGGAGACGCATGAATTTCTCCTCTTCACGCGCCCGGGTGTCCAGCGACGCCTGATGGCCGAGCTGCAGCGCGGCGGCATCGCGGTCGGACTGGAGCTCGACCTGCACGGACTGCATGCCGAGCAAGCGCGCGGACTCCTCGCCGAGTTCCTTGCCGAATGCGCCCGGCGCCACGTCCGCTGCGCCCTCATCGTCCACGGCAAGGGCTATCGCTCGGCCGGCCGGCAGCCTGTGCTCAAACAGAAGGTCAATTATTGGCTGCGGCTCCACGACGAGGTCCTGGCCTTCTGCTCCGCCACCCGGCAGGACGGCGGAACAGGCGCCGTCTATGTCCTGCTGCGCAACCCGAATAAGTCGAGCCGGACGCCCTGAGCCCTTGTCGCGCCTCGCCGTGATTCTCGATCCCGCCGCACGCAATCCGGGCCATCCGATGCGCACGACAAGCCGTCGGACATGGCGCGGCACCGTGGCCGTCGTCCTGCGGATCATCGCGATCCTGATCCTTCTTCCCGCGCAGGCCGCAGGGGCTGAAGTGTCCGGAGGATCTCCGGGGTCCGGGGGACCGATCTTGGGGCTCGCCTACCAGCCCTATGTCGGTCAATGGAGCGCCTCCGCCGACAACCCCTTCGCACCCGGTCGGCTCTACACCCCCGCGTTCAACAGCTATCGCGGCGGCATCTCGGTAACGCAGCCGCACGCCGGCCTCTGGGCGGCCCGCCAGCAGGTGGCGCTGTATTTCGATCGCGAAGGCCGGGTGAGCCGGATCGAGGCGCAAGGAGTCTTGGATCTGGACCTCTCGGCGCTCCGGGACGCGGGCGCAAGCGCGTGGAGCCGAATCTATTTCAAGCACTTCGAGGGTCCGACACCGCAAGCCACAGTCTCGGTCGAGCACGCGGGCTCGGTCTATCGCCAGCTCGCCTTTCTGGCGGGAGAGGCCGGCGGAGCCCCGCTGACCCTCGCCACCTACGGCACCGGTTTCGACCTTGGCTATTGGCGCAGACTCGGCGAGGAGGACTTCGTGGTCCTCCCGGTCTGGACCGAGAACCGGGTCGACTTCTTCGCCGCCGATGCAGCAACGCCGACCACCCAAACCGCGATCGACGAGCTCTATGTCTACTTCCCGCCCGAGGCGACCTTTGTCGTCCCCGCCCCGGATCGTGTCATCCCGGAGACGACCGGGACGGCCGGACATGATCTCGCGCTCGCGGCGGTCCATCTGCGCATCTTCGAGCCGGCGGATCGAGACACACCCGGGGCCGTCCTGAATCCCGGCTTCTTCCTCGGCGACGCCAACGCGCAGATCGCCCTCGCCGCCGCCGAGATCAACGCAAGCGCCGGCAAGACGCTGCTGACGATCAAGCAAGGCGTGCCGAACATCGTCCTCGACGGCACCCTGAACAATGCGCGCATGCGCTTCGCCATCCGTTCCGCACTCGCCCAAGCGAAGGTTGCCAACGAACGCCACCCGGGGACAGTCACCCATCTGATCGTCTCCAACGAGTACGCCGAGGTCGCCGCACCGCTCGGCGACACCATGACGCCGACCCGACAAGTGACCGAGATGGTGCGCTTCGCACGTGCGCAGATGGCGCCCGGCGGCGACTTCGAGGGACTCGGGCTCGCCGTCGGGGTCCGGAGCCACGGCTTCCGGGGCGCGGATGCCGACTCGACCGATCCTGCGACCCGGCGCTTCACGCAGGATGTGCGCGAGCTGATCCAGGTCACGGACGTCCTCATGGAAAACATCTACCCGAGCCCGCAGGCGGTGGAGCAGGCGCGTGCGACCGGGCACTGGGACGCCTTCTTCGACCGCGACGACGGGGAGCTGTCGATCCAGTGGCGCCGGTTGGAAGCCTCGATCGCGGGTCTCGCCGACGGCAAGAAAGTCGAGCTCATGATCGGCGAGATCGGTCATCCCACCGACGGCATCGCCTTCAACCTCCCGGGCTATGTCGCCGGTGCCCGGTCCGGCGCCTCCGGATCGGCATTCGCCCGAGTCACCGAGCATCTCGCCGACGGAGACACCCGTATCGAGCAGCCGGGCATCGACGCCTTTCAGGCGTATTTCAACGTGTCGACGAGCGCCGCCTTTTTGACCGAGGCATTCCGCTGGTCGCGAGACACAGGGGTTCAGATCCACGCCTTCGAGGCCTTCGACGAGCCGCACAAATCAGCCCAGAATCTCCCGCTTGCAGGTCTCGGTCTCGCCGAATCGACCCTGAATCACGGCGGGAGCTACGGGGCCGAAGGCTTCTACGGGATCTTCCGATACACGGGCGTCGCCGGCTTCTCGGCGACGCCCCCGGGTCCGATCACGCCCGGGGCCAAGCTTGTCGAGCCGCTCCCCGAGGATCCCGAGGGGGCCGCCCCGCAGTGGGCGTCTCAATTCGGCGGACAACTTCATTCCAAATTGCCTGGCTTCGACTTCCGAGGCACGGCGCATGCGTTCGTCCGGGACGCGCCGACCCCGGAAAGCGGGCGCGGCGATTGATCGGACCGACGATGCGGTGTCGGCAGTCGATCGGGATTGCCGGAGACCTGCGCCCCGACGCTCGGGATCATGCGTCTCGAAACTTAACTCTTCCGACCCGAAACCGCCTGTATACTAGCGCCGCCATGTTGACCTACCCCGATATCGATCCCGTCGCACTCGGCCTTGGACCCCTGCGGATCCATTGGTACGGGCTCATGTACCTCGTCGGATTCGCCGCCGCCTGGATGCTGGGGCGCTGGCGGGCGGGACGACCCCGGTCGGGCTGGACCACCGAGATGGTCGACGACCTCATCTTCTACGGCGTCATCGGCACCATCGTCGGAGGTCGGCTCGGCTACATGCTCTTCTACGGGTTCGACCAACTGGTCGCGAATCCGCTGAACATCCTCAAGGTCTGGGAGGGCGGAATGGCCTTCCACGGCGGGCTGATCGGGGTGCTCATCGCGATCTACTTGTTCGCGCGCCGCCATGGCATGCGGTTCTTCCAGGTCGGCGACTTCCTCGCTCCGCTCGTTCCGCTCGGACTCTTCGCCGGGCGGATCGGCAACTTCATCAACGGCGAGCTCTGGGGTCACCGGACCGATCTCCCCTGGGGGATGCGCCTGCCCTGCCTGGAGTTTCCGGCGCAATGCGCGGATCTCCCCCAAGGGACGGTGTGGAGCATCCCGGTGCATGCCTCGCAGCTCTATCAGGCCGCGCTCGAGGGTCTTGCGCTCTTCATTATCCTCTGGGTCTTTTCCAGCAAACCGCGCCCCATGATGGCCGTCTCCGGTGTCTTCCTGCTCGGCTACGGACTCTCCCGGTTTGCCGTTGAATTCGTACGCATGCCGGATGCCCATATCGGTTATCTCGCCTTCGGCTGGCTGACGATGGGGCAACTACTGTCGACGCCCATGATCCTGTTCGGCGCACTGCTGCTCGCGCTCGCCTACGGGCGCCGCGCGGCGTAAGCCGACGGAGGCGCCTGTGTTGTCGGTCACTTTATTCCACGGGAATTCCTCAGAGTAATCCGCGCTGACCCTACCGGATTCGTCCGCCGCTTTTGCGGATGCCTGCGGTCCAGCTGATCTTGGGTCGTTTCAGGCGGCCCTAACGGCAGCAACCGGCCAGCAGCAGCCGCTTAGATGCACGGAAGCAGAGACTGCATTCCGACCGACAACAGCCGCTCGGGAGGTTGGGACAAGGCGAGGAGGCAACTGCCCCGAAGATGTCGTAGTCAGGCCCTTGTTTCGTTGACGCGCTCAGGGAACCGCGTCGCTCGCGACCTCGGCGCCGGGATCGCGGTCCTCTCCCATGACCTTGGTGTCGCCCTTCGGCGGCGGTGTCCAGCCGCGCTCCGAGCGATCGTGCAGTTGGAGCCGATCCAACTCCATCATCTCCGCCAGTGTTTCGCCATGCTGTCTCGCCCGCGCCAGCAGTGCTCGGTTGCGGGCGATATCCGGGTTCTCATCCCATAGTTCGTAGAGCTGGTCGAGGCCGGACTCGTCATGCCGGCGGAAGGCTCGAACCATCTTCTCGACCTTGAAGGGGTGGTTACCGAGCAGCTTGAGCGTCTCGCCGCCCAGCTTCAGGGATGCTTCGAACATCTCGCGCTCGGCCAGGTCCACGCCGGCCTTGCGGAGCAGATACAGATGATTGACGTCGAACGCGCGGGCGAGGATTCGGACCCCCGGATAGTGCCGGCGCACGTGCTCGACCATCTCTACGGCGCGCTCTCGGTCATCGATGGCAACGACAAAGGCGGCCGCGTTCTTGATCCCCGCAGCCTCCAGCAGATCAGGACGGGATGCATCGCCGTAGTAGCTCTTGATACCAAGCTTGCGCAGCATGTCGATCATCGTCGCCTCGTGGTCCAACACGACGGTTCGCACACCGCCGGCCACCAGGAGCCGGTTGACGATCTGGCCGAAACGGCCATTTCCGGCAATCACCACGGTGCCTTGCTCGTCGATGGTGTCGGGCTGGGCGGCCCCCGCACTGCGTAGCCGCGGCAGCACCAACTTGTCGTAGAGGATGAACAGTGCCGGGGTCAGCAGCATCGACAGCGCGACCACCAGAGCGAGTGTCTCGGCCAGGTCCGGGGGAATCACGCTGTTCTGGACCGTAAAGCTCAGCAGCACGAAACCGAACTCGCCGGCTTGGGCGAGCCCGAGGGTGAATAGCCAGCCATCACGGGAGTCCAGCCGGAACAGCCGCGCAAGCCCGAGCAGCACCACGCCTTTGAGCAACATCAGTCCCAGGGTCAGGCCAAGCACCATCCCGAGGTCGCCGAACAGGACGCCGAAATCGATACCGGCGCCGACGGTGATGAAGAAGAGTCCGAGCAGCAGCCCCTTGAACGGCTCGATGTCGGATTCGAGTTCATGGCGGAACTCGCTGTTGGCCAGCACGACGCCGGCGAGGAAGGTCCCCAACGCCGGCGAGAGCTCCACCAGGGTCATCAGCAGGGCGATACCCACCACCAGCAGCAATGCACTGGCGGTGAAGATCTCGCGCAAGCGCGCGTCGGCGATGAAACGGAACACGGGCCGGGAGAGAAAATGTCCGCCCAGCAACACCACCGCCACCGCGCCCAGCACCACCCCGGCATGGGCCCAGCCGGGGAGACCGGCGACCAGGCTCATGGAAGCCCCTTGGCCATGGGCTCCCGCCTGCGCCGACCCATGACCGGCCAGCTCGGGCAGGGCCAGCAGCGGGATCAGCGCCAGCATGGGGATCACGGCGATGTCTTGGAACAACAGGACCGAGAAGCTGGCCCGTCCGCCCTCGGCCTTGGCGAGGCCCTTCTCGGTCAAGGTCTGCAGGACGATGGCGGTGGAGGACAGAGAGAAGATCAGCCCGATGGCGACGGCGGTGCGCCACTCGGTGCCCGAGGTAAGGGCGATGGCAGCGATCAGGCCGGCGGTCACCGCGACCTGCAACCCCCCGAGGCCAAACAGGCGGGCGCGCATCTCCCACAGCAGGCGCGGTTCCACCTCCAGGCCGACAAGAAACAGCATCATGACGACGCCGAATTCGGCGAAGTGCTGGATCTCCCGGGTTTCCGAGCCCACCAGTCCGATGACGGGACCGATGACGATGCCGGCGATCAAGTAGCCAAGCACCGAACCCAGCCCGAGGCGCTTGGCGATCGGCACGGCGATCACCGCGGCGCAGAGATAGACGAAGGCGTGAAACAGGAGTCCGCCCATGGTTCAGCCCTCCGTGATGACGGCGCCGAGGTCGGCGTTGAGCCGGGTTAGGGCGCTGGCGGTCTCGATGTCGAGGCGGTCATCGCGCAAGGCCTCCAGGACGCGCACCCAGTCGGCGACATGGGCATCGACCCGTCCTTCCTCCACCGCAGTGCGTGCGCCGAACAGGGCGAAGGGTGGCAGGTAGCGCATCCCGCACATCGACGCGGTCTGCTCCAGCGGTCGGAGCAGCTCGCGGATCGTGAAGTGGTTGAAGCCCTCCGCCTGGTAGGCCGCCTCGCCGCCACTCGCGGTCACGGCGGAAAAGAAGATCTTACCCTGCAGGGCCGTGCCCTTGGAGCCGTAGGCGAAGCCATGCTCCAGGACCAGATCCTGCCATTCCTTGAGGATCGCCGGCGTCGAGTACCAGTAGATCGGGTGCATGAAGACGATGACCTCATGGACCAACAGTCGCCCCTGCTCGCGGTCGATGTCGATCTGGAAGTCCGGGTACTCGGCGTAGAGATCGACCAGGGTCACGCCCTCGACGTTGGCGGTGGCCTGCATCAAGGGGCGGTTGACCTCCGAGCGGTCGAGGGACGGGTGAGCGAACAGGACGAGGATGGGCCGGGGTCGCCTCGCGGCGGCGTTCGCGGTTGGATCGGTCGATGAACGGGGCATCCAGTCAGCCTTGCCTGGTTGATCGGTGACGGGAGCAGCGCATGGGGCGCGCTGCGGTTCCAATCAGTGACGATCCGGAACGATCCGGCAGCGCGCCTTGCCGGCGCGCGGATGCTCCATGGCGTCGTTGACTTGCTCCATTCCGAAGTGCTCCGTGACGGGCGACGGATAGGAAATTCAACCGCCTCTGCGAGCCCGAGGCGGCGTCGGGACGAGAGGCTAGCGAGGGCCGGAGGGCTGGTCAAGGCGCAACCGAGAGCGGCGCGAACATCTCGGAGGTGTCTGAACGCGCTTCGGCAGGGTTTGGGAGGAGATTGCAGGCGCAGCGGGCGGGCGTGAGATCAGGGGCGGCGGCACCCTCCGTGGTGGAAGATGGCGGTTACCGGGAGACGCGCTGATCAAACTCGACGTCGGGCTCCGGCTGGCCGAGGAGGTCCCGGTCCGGCGTCGGCTGGCCATCATCGTCCTAGGCGGGCGGTCCGCGGACTGGGCGTCAGTGATGAAGAAGACAGCTCTCGCAATGCCCGCTCCGGGTTACATTGCCGCCGTCGGTGTTCGCAGAGCCAGCGTCCGCTCAGGACGCATTGCGGACGGTCTCGGACAACAGACTCGACCGGCAGCTCATTGCCCACGCGCGGCGCTCGCAACCCAAGCCCGCCGCATATAACAATGCGACCAGCGGAGGACCGTTGTTTCAACTCCTTGATCAGAACTTTGGCTTCAGCCTAATTTTGGCTCTCTGCGCGGGCGCTGTCGGCGGCGAAGATCCGCCGTAAGTGATCTAGGCGGCAATCTGGCCTCGTAACGCACCAACGGTGCAGTTCGAGCAGCGGACCAACCATCTGACGAAGAACGGTATCTCTGGCGTACCGACCTGTCGGGCCCGAGATATAATGGCCGTTCCTCTATCGAAGTCTACGCCACCAAGTAAGCCGCCTGTCGCGAGAGATATGTTGTCAACAATTCAGACCGAGCGCTCAATCACCCTGCCGCGTCAAGGCGGAAACCTTGAGAACGTAGCCACAAGCCGTAACCTCTTATTTATCGGCGCAAACGGATCGGGCAAGACCCGACTCGGAGCGTGGCTGGAAATGAAATCACCGGAACGGGCAAAGGTACTTCGAATATCTGCACAGAAGTCCCTATCGATGCCCGACACCACAACTCCGATCTCAATAGAACTCGCCGAGCGAAATCTACTTTTCGGAAGTCCAACTGAAA
This sequence comes from Thiocapsa sp. KS1, assembly GCF_001499735.1. Taxonomy (GTDB): domain Bacteria; phylum Pseudomonadota; class Gammaproteobacteria; order Chromatiales; family Chromatiaceae; genus Thiocapsa. The sequence continues at coordinate 2,128,144 of NZ_LN848257.1, forward strand.
ACACGAACAAGTCGTTCCACAGGTGGCAAAACAAGCCCGCCACAGCATTTCTGAATGACTATGAGAAATTAATGGTCTACCTCTTCTCGGATGAGACCGAAGAGAATGCCAAGTACAAAGTCGCTCAGCGCTCTGCCACGTCAAAAATTGAGCCATCGCTTACAAAGCTTGACCGCGTGAAACAGGCATGGGAGCGCGTATTACCCCACCGCGAACTGGTTATCGGAGGCCTGCGTATCCAGACGCAAGTTCGGGGCGATGCGACCAAACTGTACAACTCCTCGGAGATGAGCGATGGTGAACGCGTCATCTTCTATCTCTTAGGACAGTGCCTTGCGGCACCAAAGGATGGCATCGTCGTTATTGACGAGCCCGAACTCCATCTTCACAAATCCGTCCAGGCACCACTATGGGCAGAGGTTGAGAAACTTCGCCCAGACTGTCTGTTTGTTTACCTAACACACGACGTAGACTTCGCTGTTGCTCAAGAGGGTGCGCAGCGGGTCTGGCTCAAGTCCTTCGATGGGTCCTCGTGGGATTGGGAAATAGTAGCTGACAACCAAAATTTGCCCGAAGATCTGCTGATTGAGGTCCTTGGCAGCCGCAAGCCCGTCGTGTTTGTCGAAGGAGTGAACGGCAGCCATGATGTTTCGCTCTACCGAGAGATCCTTACCGACTTCCTCGTAATACCGCGCGGAAGCTGTGATCAGGTAATTCAATCGGTGAAAGCGTTGCGAGGGAGCCCACAACTCCACCACCTCCAAGTCTTCGGGCTGATAGATCGTGACCGCCGCCCGCAGTTAGAAATTTCATTTCTGGAAAGAGACGGGATCTTTACCCTTGCCGTTGCTGAGGTGGAGAACCTTTTTTGCACGGAAGAAGTCCTGAGACTCGTAAGCACGCGGTTGGCGCGTGATCCAACCTCAGACTTCCAGGCCATAGTGCATCATGTGTTTAGGCAACTCAGCTCCGAACTCGAAAAGCAGATTTCGCTCAGGACGGTCGCAGAGATAAAGTTCCTGCTCAACAACTTCGACGCCTCTGCGAAGGGCGCGGCGGGTCTGGCGAGTGCCCTGCATCGCCTTACGCAGGGCATTGACGTTCCTGCCCTGTACGCGAGCTTCGAGGCGGAGTTCCGGGATGTGATTTCATCTCGCGACTACAGATTATTGCTTGGGCTCTACAACCGCAAGTCGCTTCCGACCCAAATCTGCGCTGCTCTTGGGCTCAAGCAAGGGGAGTTGGCGGAGCTTGTGATCCGCCTTGCAAGGACGAGCGAGCGCCCCTCTGTTCTTGCCGCTATAAAGCCTTACCTTGGCCCGTTCGCCGATATGGTGACCTAACTGCTCTCCATGCGGCAAGCCATTGTCTACTTGTGAGTTTTACGTTATTTCTGACATGAGTTGCCCGAAAGTTGCCGCAACCTACGCTTCCGGAGTTTGATCCTGCGCTCGGAAAGCACGTCGTTCAGTCGCCCGACTTGGATTGCGGACTTGTCGCTCCGTCCGAACTGCGGACCTTCGCGCCAGCGGGCCGATAAGAACGGAGCATTGGTAATGCATACACTGAGTTAATTAGAGCAAACTCCACATTTCCACAAGTTCTTGATACTTGCTATTCTGTGCGCGGTTGGAATAACTTACGTAGAGTAAGATCGGAGGCTTAAACCTTTTTGCAAGCCGCATCGGGGTTTTGTCTATCTATGCGAGCACGGATTCCAGTATAAACATCACCTAATCACTAACACAATTATATAACGCCAGGTGCCAACGATGGCTCGGATCAACAGGACTTTTGGGAAAGGTTATCCAACTTGGGCAAATGCGTGTGTAGGTAACAACGGTTGTCCTGGATATTGGGATTACGCAAGAGGTTTCTCGCAAGCGGCAAACCTCCTGATTGACAAAGTCCTTCAAAGCCAAGGGATTAAATACCCTGTCGATGTATTTGTGTATCCAATTTGTTTCAACATGAGGCACTCAGTGGAGCTGCGACTAAAGGACGCTATTTTGGAACTCCGGTCGCTCGAAGAATATAGAAGCCGCAGCCTTGAATACGATCTGGCTGGTTCGCACGATATTGGGAACCTTTGGCAATTTTTCACCGAGAAGTCTGCTGCGATCGATGATCGATACATTAACATCAACAATCGACTCGACACAAAGATAGTTGACATAGCTGAAATTGATGCAACTGGACAGACCTTTCGCTACCCAATCGATACGCAAAGACAAACGCATCTACTCAATGTAGGCGTTATTAACTTTGTCAATTTGAAGCGAAGTTTTTCGGAACTTGAGGCGCTCTTGGACGAACTACATCATTTGAACGAGTACCTTCTCGAAGAGTATGCGTTTAATACCTTCACAAAGAAACTTTCTCGAAAGAACATTTTTGAGATTGCGTCTATTTTGCCCCATCGCACTAAATGGAAAGAACCGTGTTTTGACTCGGTAAAGAACAACATAAAGCAAAATTTCAAGATCGGGAGCAATGAACTGTCCGCAAGCATCAAGATTATCGAGACGCACTTTGAGCTTGCACCCATGATCGGGAGTTCAGTAGCCCTTCTAGGCCTCGTGGAGAAGGATCTTGTAGAGTTCGCGGAGCACTGGTTTACGGTACATAAATTGTCGTCGGATTCTGATCCCATTAAAAATGGAACCAAAGAGTGGTGTTCAGAAGACATGTTTCGATCAATAACTCGAGACGCTGAGTTTAAGCAGGAGGCTTGGCGGCAAATGGCCTCGAAGCTTACCCCCGAAATAATGGCTGGACTTTTAGCACTATTTTACTTCGCTCATGACTTGGACTTTTCCGAGCGATATGCGTGTATTTATAAAGAGTGTCTTGGAGGGTCAGTAGCTGCGTTCGAAAGATCCCAAAGTAACCTTAAGACTCAATTTTTTCACATCCTCGATAAGAGAAGTGCAATCCATAACATTGTGAAGTCCCTTTTATTTCTTAAGAAGGGAGAGGAGGCAGAAAGACTGGTTTCTGCTCATGGGCTCGACAGAAAGTTCTCATGGCTCGATGAAGCCCGCAGTCGGTCTCTCTTTATGAAACCGGAATACTGTGGATACGTAATATAAAATAGAATTGTGTCGCTGGTGACGTGTGACCCGCCTCACACCTTTGCTGTTGCGAAGGTGCTTATCGCTTGTGAAACACCTGATCGATGGGTTCGGGGCAGTAATGTTCGCTATCCGGAGTTCTTTGGAAACAGAGGTGCGGGCCAATCCGACCGTTTCATGCATGGAGTGATCGGTGGCATAAGCAGACTCGGGAGTCCGCAATGCGCGTCTTGCTGTCTGTCACCTCGCCGTGATCAGCGACGGTTGGGCCCCAGGAGCGGTCAGTCGCAGTCCCTCGGCGGTGCGACTCCGAAGGGTAGCTGTCGGCCGATTCCGGTCACTTGGCTGTCCGCGGGGAGCGTCCAGCAAACGCACATATCCGCCACTAACTCGCCGCGCCCGGAATCTTTGCGTGGCAGACGGCGGACACGGCCCCGCTTGAGGGTTAGAGGCGGCTTTCGGCCTGGAGTTGTCGGTGCTCCTGCACAAGCGAGCGGCCCTTGCAGCTAGACATGATGTCTAGATCAGCCTACGTTGTGGCTCTCATCGCTTCTGGCGGGCAAAAGGAAAGACCAGACCCCAATCCCGCACTCTGACTCTCTGCCGATCTCTGCGCTGGCTGTTTGCACGCTCACCGCACCCCGATTGCCCGCCGAGCCCACCCTGCTTACTCGGTCTGCTTGTTTGCTCGGCCGTGTATTGGCTAGCATCGTGCCCGCACCGCCGCGGTCCCCATCGTTCCGACCTCTAGGCGCCGAGACCCCCGTGACTCAGATTCCGCTTCCAGCCGAGGCCCTGGCCCAGCTCTCCGCCGTGATCGACGGGGTGATTCGGGTCGGGCCGGTGGCCGCCATCCCCCGGGTGCTAAGCGAGCTCGGTCAGGACCCGGCGGCACTCATGGGCGAGCTCGGCCTGGCGAGCAACCTCTTCGAGCATCAGGAAAACACCATCGCTTTCGTCGATGTGGGACGGCTCTTTTCGCTCGCGGTCCGTCGCACCGGTTGCCCGCACTTCGGCCTCCTGGTCGGTCAGCGGGCCGGCGTCGAGTCTCTGGGGGTTGTAGGAATGCTGGGACGGCACTCCCCCACTCTGGCCACCGGGCTGCGCAACATCATCCTGCACCTGCATCTGCACGACCGCGGGGCAGTCCCGAGCCTATCCGTGTCGGGCGACAAGGCGATCCTCGCCTATACCATCCATCTCCCCGATCTAGAGGCAACGGCCCAAATGTACGACACGGCCATGGGGGTGGCCTGCAACGTGCTCCATCGCCTGGCCGGTCCGGATTGGCGACCATTGGAGGTCTTGCTTTCCAGGTCCCGCCCGAAGGATCCCGAGCCCTACCGGCAGCACTTTCGCGTTCCGGTTCGCTTCGATGCCGAGGTGTCGGGTATCGTCTTTGCCGCGAGCTGTCTTGAGCGCCCGATCCCTGGGCGAGATCCCGCGCTCTACCTGGGGCTCCAGGCGCGGATCGCCGCGCTGCACGCCGAGTGCGAAGCCGACATCGTCGCCCAGGTCCGCCGAGTGGCCTGCAATCTTCTGCTCGGCGGCGGCGGGACCCTGGAGTCGGTGGCCGAGGTCTTTACCATGCACCCGCGCACACTCAACCGGCGACTGAAGGAGCGGGGAACGAGCTTTCGCGCGATCCGCAACACCCTGCGCCTGGGACTCGCATGCCACCTCCTGAGCGCCACCCAAATGCCACTGCCGTCGATCGCCGAACTCCTCGGGTACGGGGACACATCCGCATTCAACCGGGCCTTCCGTCGTTGGACCGGGATCCCGCCGGGGGGCTGGCGTACCCGGGGATGGCGCGGCTGCGCGGAAATCCCGCCCGCCGATCAAGGACTGGATCTATAAATCCACACCTCCCGATCGCGACGGCGCGTCGCGGGATCCAGGTCGTTTTGGGGATGGCCGAATCCAGCCTCGGCACCGGACCGGGCAGCAATAACTCCTTCGATCGGCTGGCGCCGAGGCACACGGCGGCATCTGTCGGAAAATGTCAGCGACTTGCCTGAGCCCTCTGTTAGCTTTCAACACCGCCGTCCACGCCGGTGGAGCAGCCGAGCGAGTCACCCCACACCTCGTTACGGCCGGCGACCGGAGGCAACGCCACCCGAGCTTGCGAGGCGCATGGGTCAAGACCGATGCGCCCGTTGCGCTCGACCACCCGATATCCAGGATAAGGAGCCGCGCCGATGAACCCCCCATGTTCCGCCTTCGCCCGCCTCGCCGCCTGCGCCC
>NZ_LN848257.1:2133564-2160295 GCF_001499735.1 Thiocapsa sp. KS1
GAGCTGGTCACGCCGTACAAGGTCGAGACGCCCATCGGCTTGCTCGAATTCAACGACGGCGTGCCGGGCGCGAAGACCACCGAGGCGGTCTACGACAACCTCGATCGCACCTTCGCCTACCGCGCATTCATGGACAACCTGCGGGGGGTGAGCATCCACGCCCTGCGCAAAGGGATGCAGGATCTCGGCATGAAGCCCAACGAGGTGCTGATCTTCTCGGAGCTCATGGACGCCAAGTCGCTGTTCCTCACCGCGAACGCCGACACCATCTACGTGATGGGCTACCTGGACCTGTCCAAGGGACCGGTGGTCATCGAGGCCCCGCCTGAATTTCTCGGCGTCGCCCAGGACGCCTGGTTCCGCTGGGTGATCGACCTGGGTATCCCGGGACCCGACCGCGGCCTCGGCGGCAAGTACCTGATCCTGCCCCCGGGCTACTCGGGTCCGCTTCCGCAGGGCGAATTCAACATTGCCCAGTCCCAGACCGACACCGTCCTGTGGTTCGGCCGCTCCTTCCTGGCCGATCATAAGGACCCGAAACCGGTGGTCGATGTCATTCGCGCCCACACCAAGGTCTATCCCTATGAGCCGGGTGGGCTCGGCACGCCGCTGGCCGAATTCCTCGCCGGCAAGGCCCCGATTGCCCCGCTCAAGGAGCCAGCCCCGACCGTCTTCCACGAGGGCAGCGGCACCGTCATGAACACCATCCCGCCCAACGACTGGACCTTCTTCGAGATGCTGAACGAGGTGGTGCAGGAGGAGCCGGCCACCGCGCTCGACCCTGAGCTGATGGGTCCCATCGCCGCGCTCGGCATCGTCAAGGGCAAGCCCTTCACGCCCGATGCGCGGATGAAGAAGCTTATGGCAGAAGGCCTGGCCCTGGCCAACGCCACCTCGCGCACCCTGTTCATCAGCCCGCGGGATCCGAGCTGGTATTACTACCCCGACTCAGCTTGGTTCAATTTCCTGTTCCAGACCGGCTACCAGTTCGAGACGCCGATCCCCGAAATCACCAAGGAGGGCGTCAAACCATTCCCCCCCACCGGCTATCGGACCATGGATGCGCGCACCAACTTCTTCTACGGCGTCACCGGCATCACCCCGGCGATGGCGATGCGTCTGCCGGGGATGGGCTCCCAATACCTGCTCGCGATGACTGACGCCGAGAAGAACCACTTCGACGGCGCCAAGACCTATAAGGTGACCTTGCCCAAGAGCATCCCTGCCGCCAACTTCTGGTCGCTCACCGTTTACGACAACATGACCCGGTCCATGCTGGCGACGCCCCAGGGTTTCCCGCGCGCCGGCAGCCAGAGCTACCCGTCCCCGGCGGCGGAGCCGGATCCGGACGGATCGACCACCGTCTGGTTCGCCCCCGAGCAACCGAACGGGGTGGGGCGCGGCAACTGGATTCAAACGGTGCCGGGCAAGGGCTGGTTCACGATTCTGCGCCTCTACAGCCCGCTTGAGCCCTTCTTCGACCAGTCCTGGCGGATCGGCGAAATCGAGCCGGTGCATTAGAAAAACACTGACCCAGAGCGGCTCCCAGCCGGGCGATGGATCGCCCGGCATGCTCAGTCACCCAAGTGGCTCAACACACGGAGTCTTCCAAGAGTTGCGCCTCTTGGAACCTCTTGGAAGGCGAGCCGATCGAATCCGGGGCTGGATTTGGTCGGCGCTTCACAAGGGACCCCGATGCGGATTCAAAGCATACCGTACACCTTCATCGACTCGGAGACGCCAGTCGCACTAATCGGGGCCAGACGGCGAAATCCGCGCCGCCAGCGACTGCTTCATGTCTCAGACCTGTCCCTCGGGTCCATGGGTCGGGAGGCAGCTCTGGGTCGAGAACGGACCCTTCCGCCGCCTCTCGCCTGGTGCCGCAGTGCGGAAAGATCGGCGGAAGTCAGGTGAGCGAATCTTAGAAATCTGTGATGAGAGAATTTTGGAAACAACAAGGAGAGCGCTCGCCGCTGAAAGCTCTCTTTGCGCGTCTCGCCCGCGAAGGCATAAAAAAACCGGCCCCGAGGGCCGGTTTTTTCGTGCGCCGGAGATCGGTGCCGTACGGCGACTAGCTCATGCCCTTGATGTGGGCATTCATCCGGCTCTTGTGACGAGCAGCCTTGTTGGCATGGATGAGGCCCTTGCGCGCGGCTCGGTCGATGCGCGGAACCGCATCCTTGAAGGCTTGGACGGCAGCTTCCTTGTCGCCGGCCTGGATGGCTTTGATAACCTTCTTCATGAAGGTGCGCAGGGTGCTTCGCTGAGAGGCGTTCTGCTGACGGCGGTCTTCTGCTTGACGGGCGCGCTTGCGGGCTTGTGCTGAGTTGGCCAAAGGGGTCTCCTGAAAATCCGGCGCTGTAATGCTGTAATCCGAGTAAAGACCGCGTAGTATCCATGTGCCCTCGGGCGCTGTCAATGCGGCGAGCCCACGCGCGCGACGGCCGAGTCGCTGACCCGACCCGACAAGACCGCGTTGCACCGCGCCGGAGAGCCGGCTAACCTGCATCAGGTACGCCGGACTTCAAGCTCCGAACGCCGGGTTTGTCGTCTCCGATCAATCGGGCGCTTTTCGGCGCGTGATCGCTTGAATTCCGCGTCTTTCATCCCATCTGGCGATTCTTTACATCTCACCGCGCGTGTTCCCGGAACCGAGCCGCATCCATCCTCAAAGAGCAAGGACGCACAAGCATTCGGAGATCGGAATCATGAAAACCTTGCCCTTGTTCATCACGGCGATCCTTGCCGTCACCCTCGTCGGCTGCGGAACAACCACGGCGTCGCGCACGACGACCGGCGCGGCGGCCGGTGCTGCGGCGGGCGCGGCCATCGGCTCCGCCAGCGCCAACGCGGGTCGCGGTGCCCTGATCGGGGCCGGCGTCGGTGCGCTCGGTGCGTTCGCGTACGATCAGCACCAGAAGGAGCTCCAGCAGCAGCGCGACCGCGAGGCTTGGGAGGCGCAGCGCAACCAGCAAATGTATCGGCAGCAGTCGACGAACTACTGATCACCGGCGAGCCGATACGTCCGCCGCCCGGCGCTCTGCTCGCGGATCGGCCCGACACGTCTTGACTCTCGCAGCTAAGGCGCTGCGGTGCCCGGCACCGACGGCGCCGTCACGCCGACCCGACCGCCCCCTCCCGAGCACGTCGCGCAGATCCGAGATCCGGCAGGGCAGCGCACACAAGGCTGCTCTCGGACGGATCCGACACATCGATCGCCGCCGGGCCCAGACACCCCTATAATCCGCGCTTTTTGCGGAGTCGTATCAGCCGTGGCCTCACTCGCAGCCTCGATCGCCAAGGTCGGCAGCAACACCTTTCTCTCGCGGGTCCTCGGCTTCGTGCGCGACCTGGTGGTTGCCCGGATCTTCGGGGCCGACGCCGGAACGGATGCCTTCTTCGTCGCCTTCAAGATCCCGAACTTCATGCGACGCCTCTTCGCCGAAGGCGCCTTCTCCATGGCCTTCGTGCCGGTGCTCAACGAGTACAAGGAGAAGCGCGGATTCGAGGCGCTCAAGGCCTATGTCGATGCCATCGCCGGCACGCTCGGTGCCGTTTTGCTTCTGGTCACGGTGCTCGGCGTGCTCGGCGCGCCGCTACTGATCTTGATCTTCGCCCCGGGCTTCATCCACGAGCCGGAGCAGTTGGCCCTGGCCACCGAGATGCTGAGGCTGACCTTTCCGTATCTCTTGTTCATCTCGCTGACCGCTTTCGCGGGCGGCATCCTCAACACCTACGAGCGCTTCGGCATCCCGGCCTTCACCCCCGTCCTGCTCAACATCTCGCTGATCCTCTGCGCCGTCTATCTCGCCCCGCTGATGGACCGGCCGATCGTCGCGCTGGCCTGGGGCGTCTTCATCGCCGGAATCGCGCAATTGCTCTTTCAGATCCCCTTCCTGCGTCAGCTCAAGCTGCTGCCGCGCCCACGCCTGGCGACCGGGGATCCGGGCGTACGCAAGACGGTCAAGCTGATGGTGCCGGCCCTCTTCGGGGTCTCGGTCGGTCAGATCAGCCTGCTGCTCGATACCCTGCTCGCCTCCTTCCTGGCCACCGGGAGCATCTCCTGGCTCTATTACTCCGATCGCTTGATGGAGTTCCCCTTGGGGATCCTCGCGGTGGCCCTGGCCACCGTCATCCTGCCGCGTCTGTCGCAGCGTCACGCCGCGGACGATCCGGTGGCCTTCTCCTACACCATGGATTGGGCCCTGCGCTGGGTGTTGTTGCTCGGCGTGCCTTGCGCCGTCGGCCTCTTCCTCTTGGCCGGCCCCATGATCGCGACACTCTTCTATTCGGGCGAGTTCGGCGCCAACGATGTCGAGAAAGCACGACTGAGTCTGATGGCCTACGCGTTCGGGCTGGTCGCCTTCATGAGCATCAAGGTATTGGCACCCGGCTATTATGCCCGCCAAGACATGAAGACCCCGGTGCGGATCGGGATCATCGCGTTGGTCGTCGGCATGGTGTTCAACCTCATCTTGATGTTCCCCTTCGGTCATGCCGGGCTTGCAGCCGCCACGACGATTGCCGCCATCACCAACGCCGGGTTGCTGCTGCGCGGTCTGCTCGAAGACAGGATCTTCCGCCCGGAGCGGACCTGGATGCCGCTGATGATCAAGGCGCTGATCGCCAACCTCCTGATGGGGATCGTCATGTCTCTCGGCGTCGGCGCGACCGCGGACTGGATCGCCATGGGTCTCGGCGAGCGGATCTGGCGCTTGCCGATGTGGATCCTGATCGGCGGTGCCGTCTATGCGGGTGCGCTCCTCGCGATGGGCATCCGTCCGCGGCACTTCATGGGGCGCGAATGAGGCTCGCGTATACTGGGGCTCCGGCTTTCCGAGGCAGACGGCAATGCGGCTGATCCGAGGCTTACATAACCTGCGCCCGACCGACCGAGGTTGCGTCGCGACCATCGGCAACTTCGACGGTGTCCACCTGGGACATCGGACCGTCTTCCAGCGGCTGTCGGCGCGCGGACGCGAGCTCGGTCTGCCGGCGACCGTCATCACCTTCGAGCCGCAGCCGATGGAGTTCTTCGCACCCGAGTCGGCCCCCGCGCGGCTGACCCGGCTGCGCGAAAAGCTGGCGGCGATCCAAGACTGCGGCATCGAGCGGGTGATGCTCCTCGAGTTCAACCCCAAGCTCGCCGGGATGGGTGCACGCGACTTCGTGCAACGGCTCCTGCTCGACGGACTCGGCGTGCGTTATCTCCTGGTCGGCGACGACTTCCGCTTCGGGCGCGGCCGCGAGGGGGACTATGCCCTGCTGCACGCGATGGGACAGGCGGGCCGGAACGACGGCAGCGGGTTCGAGGTTGAAGATTTGCATACCATTACACACGGCACCGAGCGGATCAGCAGCACCCGGGTGCGCGAGGCGCTCGGTCGCGGCGACCTCGAGCACGCCCGTCACCTGCTCGGACGCCCCTACCGGATGCAGGGCCGCGTCTCCCACGGTGCCAAACGCGGTCGCAGCATCGGCTTTCCGACCGCGAACATCGACCTGCACCGCCGCTTCAGCCCGGTGCGCGGCGTTTACGCCGTCATGGTGTCCGGCCTCGGCCCGACCCCGCTCCCGGGCGTCGCCAACGTCGGCACACGCCCGACCGTCAACGGCAAAGACTATCGCCTGGAAGTTCATCTCTTCGATTTCGATCGCGAGATCTACGGACACCATCTGGAGGTCGAGTTTCGCCTGAAGCTGCGCGACGAGAAGCGCTTCGAGTCATTCGATGCACTCAAGGAGCAGATCCAGGTCGATGCGCGGGTGGCACGCGAGTATCTGCGATCGACCGGGCCGCATGACGCCGAGAGCCCCCCGCCGCCGGCCGCCAGCCACCGGCCCTGAGTCTGCTCGAGGTTCGGACCCGGACGCGATCGCCTTTGCCTCGCGCGACCGAGCAAGCCACAATCGCCCTTTGTTCGCCCCGGAGCCCGTTCGAGGATCCTACGCGACCCCTTCCGACGCACCGAGACCAAGCCACGTGACCGATTACAAAAACACCCTGAATCTCCCGAACACGGGCTTTCCGATGAAGGCGAACCTTGCCCAGCGTGAGCCGGAGATGCTCGAACGCTGGGAGTCGATGGCGCTCTACGCCCTGATCCGCCAGGCTCGCGCGGGGGCGCCGACCTTCATCCTCCACGACGGCCCGCCCTACGCGAACGGCGAGATCCATATCGGTCACGCGGTCAACAAGGTGCTCAAGGACATCATCGTCAAGGCGCGCACGCTCGACGGATTCGATGCACCCTATGTGCCGGGTTGGGACTGTCACGGACTGCCGATCGAGCTTCAGGTCGAGAAGAAAAAGGGCAAACCGGGGCACAAGATCAGCGCCGCTGAATTTCGCGTCGCCTGTCGCGACTATGCCGCCAAACAGGTCGACGGCCAGCGTGCCGATTTCAAGCGTCTCGGTGTCTTCGGCGACTGGGAGAACCCTTATCTGACGATGGACTTCGCCTTCGAGGCCGAGATCATCCGCTCGCTCGGGCGCATCATCGCCAACGGTCATGTGCAGAAGGGCTTCAAGCCGGTGCACTGGTGCATCGACTGCGGATCGGCGCTCGCCGAGGCCGAGGTCGAGTATGCCGACAAGCAATCGATCGCGATCGACGTGCGTTTCCCGGTCGTCGAGCCCGAGTCCCTCGCGGCGCGCTGTCACGCCACTCCCAACGGCTGCGGCGAGGGACCGGCCTCGATCGTCATCTGGACCACCACGCCCTGGACCCTTCCGGCCAACCAGGCGGTGGCCCTGAATGCCGAGCTTGAATACGTGGTCGTCGAGGTCACGTCCGCGCAGGGCCACGAGCGTCTGATCGTCGCCGAGGGTCTGCTCAAGGACACCATGGCCCGCTGGGGCATCGAGCAGTATCGGGTGCTGGGCTACGGTCGCGGCATCGATTTCGAGGGTCTCAAGCTCAAGCACCCCTTCTACGACCGCGAGGTGCCCGTGATCGTCGGCGAACATGTGACGCTCGACGCCGGCACCGGCGCCGTGCACACCGCGCCCGGCCATGGTCTGGAGGACTATATCGTCGGTCAGCGCTATCACCTGCCGGTCCACAACCCGGTCGGTGGCGACGGGCGTTTCCTGCCCGACACACCGCTCTTCGCGGGCGAGAACGTCTTCAAGGCCAACGAGCAGGTCGTCGAGACCCTGAAGGCCAAAGGCGCGCTGCTGCTGGCGACCCGCTTCACCCACAGCTATCCGCATTGCTGGCGACACAAGACGCCGATCATCTTCCGCGCCACGCCGCAGTGGTTCATCAGTATGGAGAAACAGGGGCTGCGCCAGGCCGCCCTGCGCGAGATCGGCCATGTGAGCTGGATGCCCGACTGGGGTCAGAGCCGGATCGAAGGCATGGTCCAGGGCCGGCCGGACTGGTGCATCTCGCGCCAGCGCACCTGGGGTGTGCCGATTACGCTGCTGGTCCATAAGGTCACGGGCGAGCTGCATCCGCGCACCGCCGAGTTGATCGAGGAGGTCGCCGGTCGGGTCGCGCAGCAGGGCATCGAGGCCTGGTTCGCGCTCGCGCCGGTCGACCTGCTCGGCGAGACCGAAGGTGCCGAATACGAGAAGGTCCATGACACCCTGGATGTCTGGTTCGACTCGGGCGTCACCCACGCCTGCGTGCTCGAGCATCGCGACGGGCTGCGTGCGCCCGCCGATCTCTATCTGGAAGGGTCGGATCAGCACCGCGGATGGTTCCAAAGCTCGCTCATGACATCGGTGGCCATGCATGAGCGCGCGCCCTACCGTCAGGTGCTCACCCACGGCTTCACGGTCGACGCCAAGGGCGAGAAGATGTCCAAGTCCAAAGGCAACGTGGTCAAGCCGCAGGATGTCATGAAGACCCTGGGCGCGGACATCATCCGTCTGTGGGTCGCGGCCACCGACTACCGCACCGAGATGAGCGTCAGCGACGAGATCTTGAAACGCACCGCGGATGCCTATCGGCGCATCCGCAACACCGCGCGTTTCCTGCTCGCCAACCTCGACGGCTTCGATCCGGCGACCGACTGTGTTGCACCCGAGGCCATGATCGAGCTCGACCGCTGGGCCGTGGATCGCGCCTTCCGGCTTCAGGACGAGATCATCGAAGCCTATCGCGACTACCAGTTCCACCTCATCTATCAGAAGGTCCAGCAGTTCTGCGTGGTCGACATGGGGTCCTTCTATCTGGACGTCATCAAGGACCGTCAGTACACCACGCAGGCAGACAGCCTGCCGCGCCGCTCCTGCCAAACCGCGATGTATCACATCGTCGAGGCGATGAGCCGTTGGCTCGCGCCCATCCTCAGCTTCACCGCCGAGGAGATCTGGCAGCATCTGCCGGGCGAGCGCGCCGAGACCGTCTTCGTCGAGACCTGGTACGCGGGGCTCTTCCCGCTCGCCAACGGCGACCCCATGGACCGTGCCTTCTGGGATCAGGTCATCGCAACCCGGCTGGCCGTCGGACCCGCGCTGGAGACCGCGCGCAAAGCCGGGCTGATCGGCTCGTCGCTGGATGCCGAGCTGGATCTCTATTGTGCCGAGCCACTCTGCGCGCTGCTCGGTCGCCTCGGGGAGGAGCTACGCTTCGCGCTCATCACCTCCGAGGTGCGTCTGCACCCGGCGGCCGAGCAGCCGACCGATGCCGTCGAGACCGAGCTGACGGGACTCGCCGTGCGGGTCAGGCCCTCGAAGCACACCAAATGCGTGCGCTGCTGGCACCATCGGGCAGACGTCGGAGCACACACCGAACACCCGGAGCTGTGCGGGCGCTGCGTCGAGAATGTCGCCGGCAACGGCGAGATCCGCCGCTATGCCTAAGGCGGACGCGTCGGCGAAGGTCGACTCGGCGAGTGGCTCGGCAACTGTCCCGAGCACCGGAGGCGCCGTCATGAAGCGCTGGCTCTGGCTCTCGCTGGTCGTCCTGCTGCTGGATCAGGCCACCAAGTGGTTGGTGCTGGGCCTGCTCGAGCCCTTCGAGGTCATCGAGCTGATCCCGAATCTCAACCTGACGCTGATGTTCAATACGGGTGCCGCCTTCAGCTTCCTGGCCGATGCCGGCGGCTGGCAGCGCTGGCTGTTCGCCCTCGTCGCGGTCGGCATCACGGTTGCGCTCGCCGTCTGGCTGCTGCGCTTGAAGCCCGGCGAGGGCTGGCTGGCCTTCGGCCTGGCGCTTCTGATCGGCGGGGCCGTCGGCAATCTGATCGACCGGGTGCTGCTCGGTCATGTGGTCGACTTTATCCAGGTGTATCTTCCCGTCATTCCGCTTGCCGTCTTCAACCCCTGGCCTTCGTTCAACATCGCGGACAGCGCCATCAGCGTGGGCGTCGTGATCATGCTGATCACGACCCTGGCGACACCCGAGCGAACATGAAGATCGCCATCCTTTCGCGCAATCCGACCCTCTACTCCACCCGCCGCATCGTGGAGGCCGCGCGTGCGCGGGGACACGAGACCAAGGTGATCGACGTGTTGCGCTGCTACATGAACATCACCTCGCACGCACCCTCGATTCACTATCGGGGCGACGAGCTCACCGAGTTCGACGCCGTCATCCCGCGTATCGGGGCCTCGGTGACCTTCTACGGCACGGCAGTGCTGCGTCAGTTCGAGATGCTCGGGGTCTATCCCCTGAACGAGTCGGTCGCCATCAGCCGCGCGCGCGACAAGCTGCGCTCCCTGCAACTGCTCTCGCGCAAGGGGATCGGACTGCCCATCACCGGGTTCGCGCATGCCCCGGACGATGTCGAGGATCTGATCAAGATGGTCGGCGGCGCCCCGCTGGTCATTAAGCTGCTGGAAGGCACCCAGGGCATCGGCGTGGTGCTCGCCGAGACCCAGCAGGCCGCCGAGAGCGTGGTCGAAGCCTTCATGGGCCTGAAGGTCAACATCCTGGTGCAGGAATACATCAAAGAGGCGAACGGCGCGGATATCCGCTGCTTCGTGATCGGCGACAAGGTCGTCGCGAGCATGAAGCGCCAGGCCAAGCCGGGCGAATTCCGCTCCAACCTGCATCGCGGCGGCAGCGCCTCCCTGATCCGCATCACGCCCGAGGAGCGCTCGACCGCCACCCGAGCGGCCAAGATCATGGGCCTGAACGTCGCCGGCGTGGACATCCTGCGCTCCAACCACGGCCCGGTGGTGATGGAAGTCAACTCATCCCCGGGGCTCGAAGGGATCGAGCGCGCCACCGGCAAGGACATCGCCACCCAGATGATCGAGCTTGTCGAGAAGAACGCGGTACTGGGCAAGACCCGCACACGCGGACAGGGGTGATTCCGGGAAAGCCGCCAGCCGCTAGCCGCCAGCCGCCAGCACTATTCTGCATCGCCTTTGCGGCTCAGCGGCTCCATTTAGTCTTTTAGCTGATAGCTGATAGCTGATAGCTGGAGGCAGAAGGCAGAAGGCAGAAGGCCGAACCCAACCCCCACAAGATGGCAATTTCATGACAAGATCACGGCGTCTGTCTCCAAGGACGCCAGCCGATGACCGCAGACTCCGTCACCATCGCCGGTCGCGAGATCCAGCCCGGCGAGCGCGCCCGGGTCGACATTCCGCTGCCGAATCTCTACACCACCACGCCGGTCTTCATGCCGGTGCATGTGGTTCGAGGCCGAAAACCCGGCCCCCGTCTCTTCGTCACGGCGTCCGTTCATGGCGACGAGATCAACGGGGTCGAGATCATACGAAGACTGCTCCGGCAAAAGGTGCTGTCTCGGCTCAAGGGCACGCTCATCGCCGTCCCCGTGGTGAACGTCTACGGCTATGTCCGCCAATCGCGCTACCTGCCGGACCGACGCGATCTGAACCGCAGTTTCCCCGGATCGGAAAAGGGCTCGCTCGCGGCGCGTCTGGCGGCGACCCTGATCGGCGAGGTGGTCGAAGGCTCGACCCACGGGATCGATCTGCACACGGGTGCGATCCACCGCCAGAATCTGCCGCAGATCCGGGTCACGCTCAACGCCGGCGAGGGCATGCCGGCGCTGGCGGAGGCCTTCGAGACGCCGGTCATCCTGGACACGGAGGTGCGGCCCGGCTCGCTGCGTGCGGAGGCCGCCGCGCGCGGCATCCCCATCCTGCTCTACGAGGGCGGGGAGGCGCTGCGTTTCGACGAGTTCGCGGTCCGTGCCGGTCTGCGCGGAATCCTCGGGGTCATGCGGCATATCGGGATGATCCGCTCCGCCCAGGCGCGCCGAGCGATCGGTCATGAGCCGCTCGTCGCCCGCTCCAGCGTCTGGGTCCGCGCCCAACAGAGCGGCATCCTGCTCTCGCTCACACCGCTCGGCGCCCATGTCAACAAGGGCGACATCCTGGGCATCATCACCGACCCTTTCCGACCGGTCGACGACCCGGTGCTCTCCCCCGTGAGCGGCATCGTCATCGGCCGCACCAACCTCCCCCTCATCACCGAAGGCGAGGCCCTTTATCACCTCGCCTGCTTCGGCAAGCCGGAAGCCGCGGCGGCCTTGTTGGAGCAGTATCGGGATGCGCTCGATCCGGATGACGAAGAGGAGACGGTCATCATTTGACGGCCGTTACCGCGGCTCGCCCGATCCCGTGTCCTGTCCATGCCAGCGCGCGAGCACGGCAAGCAGGTTCGCGCGGACAAAGGGCTTCGTGATGAAGTTGTCCATCCCCGCCGCCATGCAGCGATCCTCTTCTTCCTTCAGTGCATGCGCCGTCATCGCGATGATGGGCACCCGGCCGGGGTAACCGCTCAGCGCGCGAATCCGCCGCGAGGCCTCGATCCCGTCCATGACGGGCATGGACACGTCCATCAGAATGCTCCCGACCGGCTCGCCGCAGACCGATAGCTCAAACTCGACCAGATCATAGTCGCCCGCGGCCAGCCGACGCTCGAAGGTCGGGGTATCCGGTGCCGTGCGGAAACCGATCCGCACCCCGGTGCGCGCCCCCAGGTCGTCCAGGATCGGCGACCAGAGCCGCGCGAGCTTGCTCGCGGCCTGTTGAGGCACGACCCCGAAGGTCAGCGTTGCAGTCCGACCGGACTGAACGGGCGCTCCGGTTTCCGAGCCGTCCGCCACTCGGACGTCTGCTCGGATGCCGACTCGATCGCGGCGTCGCTCGGTTGAGCCCACGCGCACGGGACAGGCGATGCGAGCGTGAAGACAAGAATCAGTAGAGGTCGGAGCATTCGGAATTCCGCATCGGCAATGGATCCGCGGGGGGTCCATGGCCGCAAAGAGGAACAACCTGCTGTTTTCATCCGATCCTGCCCCTGTCGCGCATGCACGGGAAAGCCTTCGACATCAGGCTCTACGTCTGATATCCCATACGATAAGCACTGAAATCTCGCCGCCGA
This sequence comes from Thiocapsa sp. KS1, assembly GCF_001499735.1. Taxonomy (GTDB): domain Bacteria; phylum Pseudomonadota; class Gammaproteobacteria; order Chromatiales; family Chromatiaceae; genus Thiocapsa. The sequence goes on from NZ_LN848257.1 coordinate 2,145,882, forward strand.
TTCTGACATATGCTTTTACGGGGTCGGCGATCCGTTTGAACCGCAGGCGCATACGCGAAACTCCGCTCCCTGTGCCGGCCTGCGACTGACCCGGCCGAACCTCGAGCACGACAAACAGAACAATCACCAATGGAGCAAATACGATGAAACGCGCGATCCTGGCTTCGGCTCTCGTCCTGCTTGTTGTCGGCGCCCCATATGCCGACGAGCGCTACGCTCAGCAGAAAGTGGTCTATCACATCAACGTCGACGACGCGGAAACGCAGATCGCCGCTCTGCGCAACATTCAGAATCACATCGACGCGGTCGGGGCCGACAACATCGAGGTCAAGGTCGTCATGCACGGCGACGGCATCTCGTTGCTTGTCGAGCCGGACGCCCTGGAGGGCACCAAGATGAAGGCAGCCAACGCCGACGCGGACATGGCCGCCCGGATCGACGGACTGAAGCAGCAAGGCGTGGCGTTCGAGGTCTGCGCGAACACGCTTAAGGGTCGCAATGTCGAGATCGACGATATGTACGACGTGAGCGAGGCCGATATCGTCCCGAGTGGCGTCGCCGAATTATCGCGACTCCAGCAGCAAGGCTTTACCTATATCAAGCCTTGATCAAGCCTTGAGAGCGGCGCGGCCACGCCGCAAACGCGCAGGTTGGGCACCGTGCCCAACCGCGTATCTCCTTCTCCGGAAATCGAAGCGCATCCCTGCACAGTGCGAGCGACCATCCGCTCCCGTCCGACGGTTGATGTGACGACATACCCGCGAGGACGACTGCTCTCCCGCAACGAAGGGCCATCCCTGGCCAAACAACCGGCCCCCTTCCCTATCGAGCCGCCTTCAGGGCCGCATGGGCCGCCGCAAGGCGGGCGACCGGCACGCGCGGACCCGAGCAGCTGACATAGTCCAACCCGGCCTGGTGGCAGAAGGCGATGGAGGCGGGGTGGCCGCCGTGCTCGCCGCAGATGCCGACATGCAGGTTGGGCTTGACCGAGCGGCCCCAGTCCACGGCCAACTGCATCAGCTTACCCACGCCCTTCACGTCCAACACCTCGAAGGGGTTGTCCTGCAGGATGCCGGACTGGTTGTAGAGCGGCAGGAACTTGTTCTCGGCATCCTCGCGCGAGAAGGAGAAGGTCGCCTGCGTCAGGTCGTTGGTGCCGAAGGAGAAGAACTCGGCCTCCTCGGCGAGCGACTCGGCGCGCATGCAGGCCCGCACCACCTCGATCATGGTGCCGAACTTGAAGTTCACCGGCTGGCCGTAGGTCTCGGTGACCTCGTCGTGGATGGTGTCGACGAAGGACTTGACCAAGCGCAGCTCCTGCGCGGTGCAGACCTGCGGCACCTTGATCTGGGGATGGACCTCGATGCCCGCCTTGGTGCATTCGGCCGCCGCTTCCAGGATCGCTCGGATCTGCATCTGGTAGATCTCGGGGAAGGTAATGCCCAGACGCACGCCGCGATGACCCAGCATGGGGTTGGTCTCATAGAGCGCACGGACCTTGCGCAACATCGCCTCCTTCTTGGCGATGGCCTCCTCGACGATCGCCGGATCCACCATGCGGCGAAGCGACTCGACGTCGTGGCGCACGTTGTCGGGCGAGTGCAGCAGCCCCATGGCCCCGGCCAGCACGCTCATGCCGCGAGTGGTGCCGGCGAGGACACGCAGATCGGTCAGCTCGCGCTCCAGGACATGCTCGTCGGGCAGGAACTCGTGGATCGGCGGATCGAGCAAGCGGATGGTCACCGGATTCGGCGCCATCACCTCGAACAGATCGCGGAAGTCCTTGCGCTGCAGGGGAAGCAGCTTGTCGAGCGCGGCCTGACGTGCCTCGGGCGTCTCGGCGACGATCATCTCGATCACGACGGGCAGGCGCTCCACATCGTTGAACATGCGCTCGGTACGCGCCAGACCGATGCCGACCGCGCCGTACTTGCGCGCGCGACGGGCATCCTCGGGCGTATCCGCGTTGGCCATGACCTTGAGCCGAGCGACCTCGTCCGACCAGCCGAGGAGGACGTCGAGCTCGGGCGTGAAGTCGGGTTCCACGGTCGGGATGGCACCGAGGTAGACCTTGCCCGAGGTGCCGTCGATGGTGATGACGTCGCCTTCCTTGAAGCTGGTCAAGCCGACTCGTGCCTCGCGCCGGTTCACATCCACGCTGATGCCTTCGGCGCCGGCGACGCAGGGCTTGCCCATGCCGCGTGCAACCACGGCGGCATGCGAGGTCTTGCCGCCGCGCGAGGTCAGGATGCCTTCCGCCGCGAAGAAGCCGTGGATGTCCTCGGGCTTGGTCTCCTCGCGGACCAGGATGACCTTTTGGCCGAGCTCATGACCGAACTGCTCGGCACGATCCGCATCGAAGACCGCGATACCGGACGCGGCACCGGGCGATGCCGGCAGACCCTGCGCAACGGACTCGGCCTTGACGCTCGGATCCAGGCGCGGGAAGAGCATCTGCTCAAGCAGATCGGGCTGGATGCGCAGCAGCGCCTCTTCCTTGTTGATCAGGCCCTCGCGCTCCATCTCCACCGAGGTTCGGACCATGGCGACGGCGTTCATCTTGCCGTTGCGCGTCTGCAGACAGAACAGCTGACCGCGCTCGATGGTGAACTCGAAGTCCTGCACCTCGCGATAGTGGGTCTCGAGCTTCTCGCGCAGGATGTCGAGCTGAGCAGCCATCTCGGGCATCTCCACGCGCAGCCGCGAGATCGGCTTGGGCGTGCGGATACCGGCGACCACGTCCTCGCCTTGGGCGTTGACCAGATACTCGCCGTAGAGCTTGTTCTCGCCGGAGCCCGGGTTGCGCGTGAAGGCCACACCGGTCGCGGAGTCGTCGCCCCGGTTGCCGAAGACCATGGTGACCACGTTGACCGCGGTGCCGTTGGCCATCTCGGGCGTGATGTGGAACTGCTTGCGGTAGTCGACCGCACGCTTGCCGCCCCAGCTGTTGAAGACGGCCTTGATGGCGATCTCCAGTTGACGATAAGGGTCCGACGGGAAGGGGTGACCGGTATGGGCCTCGACGACCTTCAGGAAACGCTCGCTGACCTCCTTGAGATCGGTCGCGCTCAGATCGACGTCCTGCTTGGCGTGCGCCGCCTCCTTGACCGCTTCGAGCTCATGATCGAAGGCCGCATCCGGCACGCCGAGCGCGACCTTGCCGAAGAGCTGAATGAAGCGGCGATAGGCGTCGTAGCCGAAGCGCGCATCCCCGGTCGCGCGGATCTCGCCCTGCAGCGTCTCCTCGTTCAAACCCAGATTCAGAATGGTGTCCATCATGCCGGGCATGGACATGGCGGAGCCGGAACGCACCGAGACCAGCAGCGGCTTGTCCGGATCGCCGAAGCCCTTGCCGGTCTTCTTCTCCACGGCACGCATCTGCGCGTGCACCGCATCCATCAGCCCGGCCGGCAGGGCGCGATCGGGGGAGTCGAGGTATTCCAGGCAGGCCGCGGTGGAGATGACGAAACCGGGCGGGACGTTCAGCCCCATCTGGGTCATCTCGCAGAGATTGGCGCCCTTGCCCCCGAGCAGTCTCTTGTCCTTGCCGTCCCCTTCTTCGAATGCGAACACGTGTTTGGTGGTTTGGGATGCCATTGTTCGAATGTACCTCTCTCGTCTTCTTGTTGCGGGTTGTCTGGACTCGGGCGCGCGGGCCCGTGCCGCGGCGACCGGCGTATTGTCGCAGAGCTTCGCGGTTGGGTCGGGGGGAATTTCGTGCGGGGGGTGTGCGGGGGCCAGCTTCCTGCCTCCTGCCTCCTGCCTCCTGCTATCAGCTTATCCATACACTGGCGGCTGGCGGCCGGCAGTTAACCGCCGGCCTCAACCTCAGCACCCCCCAGATACGCACGCCAGCCCCCGAGCTCGCTAATGTCCCGTGCGCCCTCGGCCGCGAAGCCCTCGCAGATGAAGCCCTTTTCCCGGCTGCCGTCGGCCAGCTCGACGCTGCCGAGGCCGAGCGGTGCGGGGATGCCGGCGAGGAAGCTGCCGACGGTCGTCTGCGGGAGCGCCCAGACCTCGACCTCGATGGCGACACCGCCGATCGGGACCCGAATCAGACCGGGACGCTCGGGCGGGCCACCGGGGAGTGCGTAGAGGCGATAGCGTGGCGCGGTCTTGGTTGCGGACAGGAGATGTGCACCGCGCTCGATCAGTTGGTGATTGAGCGCGAGTCCGGAGAGGTGGGCGCCGCAGACGACCAGCGGCAGCATCTCGGGGTCGGTGTCGTTCAGGTCTTGGCCGAGACGCCCCTGCGCCTGCGTCGAAACCGCCGACAGCGGATGCCTGGTCGCGCCCTGGTTGGGCCACGCGTTCTGGCCCGGATCCAGATGCAGGCGCTCGGCCAGGCGTGCCAGAATCTCGTCGCTGAAGGCCGGGCCGAAGAGGGTCACGCCGAACGGCAAACCGTCGGGCCGCATCCCGGCGGGCACGGCTACGGCAGCCAGATCGAGCAGGTTCATGAAGTTGGTGTAATAGCCGAGGTTGCTGTTGAGCCGAATCGGATCGGCGGCGACCTCCGCGATCCGGTAGGGGGTCGCGATCGTCGGCGTGAGGATGCAGTCCAGATCGGACCAACAGGCATCGGCAGTGCGCTTGATCTCGGCCAACCGATATTGGGCCTTGAAGGCGTCGACCGCACGCGCCTCGGCGGCCGGCTCGATGATGGCGCGGGTGACCGGGTGCAGGGTCTCGGGCCGGGTTCGCATCCAGTCCTCGATTGCGGCGTAACGCTCCGCGATCCATGGGCCCTCGTAGAGCAGACGGGCCGCCTCGACGAAGGGTGTGAAGTCGATGGTGGCCGCCTCGCCGCCGAGTGCGCTCAAACGTCTCACAGTTCCCTCGAAGAGACTGGCACTCGCCGTGTCGCCGAACCATTCAAGCGTGGCGGGTACACCGAAGCGAAAGGACGCCTCGTCGCGTCCATCAGCCGCCGGCGCTGGCGTCGACGAGGGTGCAGGCCGCGAAAAGGGATCCTCCGGATCAAAGCCGACGGCGATCGGCATCAGCATGCCTGCATCGGCCAGATCCAGCGTGAAGAGACTGACGCAGTCGAGCGTGCGGCAGGCCGGCAGCACGCCGCGGGTGCTGACGAGACCGCGGGTCGGCTTGATGCCGACCAGGTTGTTGAGCGCCGCCGGGACACGTCCCGAGCCGGCGGTATCCGTCCCCAAGGCGAAGCTGGCGAGGCCGTGTGCAACCGCCACGGCGGAGCCCGAGCTGCTGCCTCCGGCGATATAGTTTGGATCGAAGGCATTGGGCACCGCGCCGTAGGGCGAGCGGGTGCCGACCAGACCGGTCGCGAGCTGATCGAGATTGGTTTTGCCGATGGGCAGCGCGCCGGCGGCGATGAGGCGCTCGACGACGGTGGCGGAGCGCTCGGGCGTCCAGGCAAGCTCCGGCAGCGCGGCGGTGGTCGGCACGCCCGCGAGGTCGATGTTGTCCTTGATCGCGAAGGGGATGCCGTAGAGCGGGAGTGTCTCCGGATCGGCCTCGGACAGACTTGCCAGGTAAGGCGCCAGCTCGGCGTCCGACAGGACATGGATCCAGATGTTGTCGGCCGCGTGCTCGGCGATCCGAGTGCGGATCTGTTCCACAAGCGTCGCCGGCGTGAGCCCGCCCTCGCGATAGGCGGCGCGGAGATGACGGATCGAGAGGTTCAGGGGCGTCTGCGTTGTTCGGCTCATGCTGTCTTCTCCGTTGCGTCGGCGGCGGTATCCAGCACCAAAAGCGCCTGACCGGGTATGACCTGGGCGCCGCTCCGACAGAGGATGCGCGCGACCCGTCCGCTGCGGTCGGCATGCACGGCGATCTCCATCTTCATGGACTCCAAAACCAGCAGCACTTGGCCGGGCTCGACCTGCTGCCCGACCTCGACCTCAAGCTGCCAGACACTGCCGTGGACATGGCTCTCGATCGCCAGCTCCCCCGGCGAGAGCCGCAGCGACTCGGCCTGCTCGTCGATGTGCCCGGACGCGCCGGTGCCGACATCCCGATCGACCTCGAGCTGACCGGCCGCCGCCCAGCGCTCGCGCTCGGCCTCGAAGGCGGCCTGTTGGCGCGCCTTGAAGGCCGCGATCGACTCCGCATTCGTTTGGAGAAACGTCTGGTATTCGGCCAAGCTGAACTGCGTCTCCTCGACCTGAAGCCGAAAACCGCCGCGCGGAAAGGCCTCGCGCAGCTCGGTCAGCTCCTGCTCGGAGACCGGATAGAAGCGGATCTGGTCGAAGAAGCGCAGAAGGTAGGGCCGCTCGAAATCCGGGGTGCGTTTGAAACGATTCCACATCTGGAGCGTGCGTCCGACGAACTGATAGCCGCCCGGCCCTTCCATGCCGTAGACGCAGAGATAGGAGCCGCCGATCCCGACCGCATTCTCGGGCGTCCAGGTCCGCGCCGGGTTGTATTTGGTCGTCACCAGGCGATGTCTTGGATCCAGCGGCGTGGCGACCGGCGCGCCCAGATAGACGTCGCCCAGACCCATCACCAGATAACTCGCCTCGAAGAGGATGCGCCGAACCTCCTCGATGCTGTCGAGCCCGTTGATGCGGCGGATGAACTCGATGTTGCTCGGGCACCAGGGCGCGTCCGGTCGCACCGACTGCATGTATTTCTCGATCGCGAGCCGGGTGGAGGAGTCGTCCCAGGACAAGGGGAGATGCACCACGCGCGCCGGAACGGACAGTGACTCGACATCCCCGAGCGCCTGCTCGCGCGCGACGAGCCGGTCCAGCAGAGCGCCGAGCTTCAACGCACGGCTGTCGTAGCGCACCTGCAAGGAGCGGATGCCCGGCGTGAGCTCCAGCACGCCCGCGATCGGCTCGTCGCGGAGCGAGAGCATCAGCGCATGCACCCGGAATCGCAGCCGAATATCCAGCACCTGCGGGCCGTACTCCACCAGCAGGTCCTTATCGCCCGAGGCCCGATAGGTGACGCCGACCGGATGCTCGGGGGGATCGATCCGACGCAGGCGCGGGTCGGCGGGAGGCAGCGGATTGGCCTTCACCGCGGCCGGCGCCGCGAGCCTCAGAATCATGTCGTCGCGTGCGGACTCAAGCGCATTGGCCGTCTCCTGAGAGACCGGCACGAAACGCACCCGATCACCCGGCCGGAGCTGACCCAGACACCAGCGATCCGCCGAGATGACCGTCGCCGGGCAGACGAACCCGCCCAGGCTCGGCCCGTCCGGACCCAGGATCACGGGCATATCACCGGTGAAATCAAGCGTTCCCAGGGCATAGGCGTTGTCGTGGATGTTCGACGGATGCAGCCCGGCCTCGCCGCCGTCGGGCCGCGCCCAGGTCGGCTTGGGGCCGATCAGACGCACGCCGGTGCGGCTCGAGTTGTAGTGCACCTCCCAGTCGGTCGCGAAGAGTGTCGCGATGTCCGCGTCGGTGAAGAACTCGGGGGCACCGTGCGGGCCGTAGATCACCCGCAGTGTCCAGGTATCGCCGTAGCGCGGGACGAGGGACTCGGGCAGACCGGACGCGCTCGGGCGCCCGTCGCTTCCGTCCTCGAGATGCTCGGCGAGCGGATCCGGGTCGGTCGCCAGATGCAGCACATCCCCGACCTGCAGCGGACGCCCGCCGTGCCCGCCGAATCGGCCGAGTGTGAAGGTGGCGCGACTGCCGAGATAGGTCGGCACCTGAAGGCCGCCGCGCACCGTCAGATAGGCGCGCGCCCCGGACCCGACCAGGGCTCCGAGACGCAGCACCTGCCTTGCGCGTATCGGCACGGGACGCCACCAAGGTAACGGACGTCCGTCGATCTCCGCAGCCATCTCGGCGCCGGTCAGACAGACGATCTCATCGCGATTGAAGCGCAGCGTCGGGCCAGTGACCGTCAGCTCCAGACCGGCGGCGTCGGGCGCGTTGCCGAGCAGCCGGTTGCCGAGCCGGAATGCCAGATCGTCCATCGGACCCGAGGGCGGAATACCGACGTCCCAGTAGCCCAGTCGCCCCGGCCAGTCCTGCACCGTGGTCTGGGTGCCGGCGGCGAGGACGTCGATGGTGTCGGACCGATAGTCGAAGCCAGCCAGTGTCGCCGTGTGATGGCGGCCGGCCACGACCTCGGGATCACGTATGACCTGGCGCAGGTAGGCGAGATTGGTCTCGATGCCGGCAATCTCGGTCCGATCCAGCGCCTGCCCCAAGCGTGCGAGTGCCGCGGGGCGATCCTCCGCATGGACGATGACCTTGGCGAGCAGCGGATCATAGTAGGGCGAGACCTGCGTGCCGGTCTCGATCCAGGTGTCGACGCGTACGTCCGACGGCAGCTCGACATGGGTCAAGAGCCCCGCGCTCGGCTGAAACCCCTTGCCCGGATCCTCGGCGTAGAGACGGACCTGGATCGCGTGCCCTCGCGGCTCGACGGCCAGCGCGCCGAGATCGGGCAGACTGCCCGCCCCCAGACGCACCATCCACTCGACAAGATCGACCCCGGTCACAGCCTCCGTGACCCCGTGCTCGACCTGAAGACGCGTGTTGACCTCCAGAAAGTAGAAGGCGGCGCGCTCGGGGTCGTAGATGTACTCGACCGTCCCGGCCGACCGATAGGCTACCGCCGCACCGAGTCGGCGTGCGGTCTCGAGCATCGCGGCGCGCAGCTCGGGCGGGAGATGCGGAGCCGGGGTCTCCTCGACGACCTTTTGGTTGCGACGCTGCAGGGAGCAATCGCGCTCGCCGAGCGCCACGACGCGACCGGCTCCGTCGCCGAAGATCTGCACCTCGATATGCCGCGCCCCGCGGACATAGCGCTCTAAGAAGATCCCGGCATCGGCAAAGTTGCTTTGACCGAGCCGACGCACCCGCGCGAAGGCATCGGTCAGCGCATCGGCATCGGCACACTGCTGCATCCCGATCCCGCCGCCACCCGCCGTGCTTTTGAGCATCACCGGGTAGCCGATCCGGGCCGCCTCGCGCCGCGCCTGCTCGGCGTCCTCGAGCAGACCGCTGCCGGGCAGCAGAGGTACGGCGTTGGCCGCCGCCAGCTCACGCGCACGGTGCTTCAGCCCGAAGTCGCGCAACTGCGCCGGGGTCGGTCCGAGAAAGACCAAGCCACGCTGCTCGCAGGCCTCCGCGAAACTCGCGTTCTCGGACAGGAAGCCGTAGCCGGGATGGATCGCCTGCGCCCCGGTCGCTTCGGCAGCATCCAGGATCCGACCCATATCCAGATAGGACTCGGCCGCCAGTGCCTCGCCGATACAGACCGCCTCGCCCGCCAGGCTCACGTGCCGGGACCCGGCATCGGCGCGCAAATAGACCGCCACCGATCCGACACCCAAGGCGTCGAGCGTGCGGATGATGCGGCAGGCAATCGCGCCGCGGTTGGCAATCAAGACCTTGTCGAACATCGTCGGCGATTCCGAGCGGTCGCGGGTCGTCCCGCGTCGATGACATGACCCGCGGGGTCGTCCCCGTGGTCCTCAAACCCGTTGGTCGGATAAGCGCAGCGCAATCCGACGTTCACCTGATTGCGGGCACCGCAATCAGTCCCAGATAAGCATCCGCGCCGGCGTCGGGTTATAGGCGTTGCACGGATTGTTGAGCTGCGGACAGTTCGAGACCAGGACGATGAGGTCCATCTCGGCACGCAGCTCGACATACTTGCCGGCGTCCGAGATGCCGTCCTCGAAGGTCAAGCGCCCTTCGGGTGTCACGGGCACATTCATGAAGAAATTGATGTTGGCGGTGAGGTCGCGCTTTCCCATGTCGTAGCTGGATTCGGCGAGGGCGATCAGATAGTTGTCGCGGCAGTTGTGCATCGGCCGCTTCTCCAGCGCATAGCGCACCTGATTGGACTCGGCGGCGCAGGCCCCGCCCAAGGTGTCGTGCCGCCCGCAGGTGTCGGCGACGATGGTCGCCATCGGGTTGCCGTCGTTGGAGAGCAGGACCGAGCCGGTGGTGAGATAGAGGCTGCCTTGGGCGCGGATAGTGTCGACGGCGCTGTAGCGCTCGGCTGGGTCATGGGCGCTGTAGAAGAGGGTGTCCACCGCCTGGTTGCCCATGAGGTCGAGGATGCGCAGGGTCTGGCCGGCCCGCAGCTCGTGCAGCCAGGGCTCGCCGGCCGGGATCTCGTGATCGTAGACGGCGTCGGAGGGGTCGAGGCTGCTCTCGACCAGATTCGCCGTGAAGTCGGCGACAGGATAGGACTGGGTCGGGGCCTGGTTCTGAGTCGTCATGCCGGTACCCTCAGAGCTGACAGTGATAGATGGCGGTATTGGCGAAACCACGGCCGTTCTCCGGACAGGAGATTCGGCAGAGGTCATCCTCGGCGGCCGGATCGGCGCGATAGATCGCCAGATCCACCGGCTTGGGCGACCACTCGGTGGCCGGGTCGAGCGGATGCGGACAGGTATTGAGGACCACCAGCGTATCCATCTCGGCACGCAGGTCGACATGATCGCCGGGCTTGGAGTGGCCGGGCTCGAAGCGCATGACGCCGGCCTCATCGACCGCGACCTTGCTGAAGAAATTGACGTTGGCGACCAGGTCGCGACGCCCGAGACCCCACTTGCCGAGCTCGATCAGGAAGAGCTCGCGGCCGTTGCGCAGGAAGGAGTTTCGCGCCTCTTGATAACGGGCCACGCCGAAGCGCTCCCGCACCAAGGCGGCATCGCTCACCCCGCAGAAGGTGTCGTGCCAGCCGCAGGTATCCTCCGTGATCGAGACCAGGATCCGACCCATGTCGGAGTAGCAGACATGACCCGCGGTCAGAAATGCAGTGTGCTGCGCCTTGAGCGTATCGGCCATGTTGTAGCGCTCGAGCTTCTCGTGCGCGTTGAAGAAGAGCGCCGAGCAATTGGCCCTGCCCCGCCGATCGGTCAGGCGCAGCGCGAAACCGCGGCGAATGATGAAGGACCAGCTCCGCGCACCCGGCAGCAGCTCGGTGTGGACGATGCGCGAGGGGTCTATTGGCTCGTTGGTCACGTTGTGTTCTCCTCGGATGATCGAATTGGCGGAGCCTCCTGCCTCCTGTTTCCTGCCTCCTGTTTCCTGCCTCCTGCCTCCTGCCTCCTGCCTCCTGTTTCCTGCCTCCTGTTTCCTGCCTCCTGCCTCCTGCCTCCTGCTTCCTGCCTCCTGCTTCCTGCTTCCTGCTCTTAGCCATCAGCTCTTGGATGGGTGGGCTCACCGCTCACCGCTCACCGCTGGGGGCTGGAGGCTGGGGGCTGGAGGCTGGCGGCCGGCGGCTGACGCCCGGCCGCCCCAACACCTGCGCCAGCGTCCCCGGATCCGCCTGTCCAATCGGCAGGTCGTAGGTGATGCCGGCGCCGTAGGCATGGGGTTCGTCCGGGTCGTAGCGCAGCTTGTCGAAGACCAACAGGCGTGTGCCCAGGTAGAAGCCTTCGCGGATGTCGTGGGTGACCATGAAGACGGTCAGGTTGTTCTCGCGCCAGAGCCGCAGGACCAGCTCGTGCATGTCGCGGCGGATACCCGGATCGAGTGCGCCGAAGGGTTCGTCGAGCAGCAGGATGCGCGGGTGCATGACCAACGATTGGGCCAGTGCGAGACGCTGCTGCATGCCGCCGGAGAGCTGGGTCGGGTACTTGCTCAGCGCCTGGCCGAGACCGACCGCCTCGAGCATCGCAACCGCTTCCTCTTGCGCGTTGCGACGCGCGGACCCGAAGAGCCGACCCGTCACGGGCGAGGCGCGCAGCTCCAGTCCCAGCAGCACGTTGCCCAGGACGGAGAGATGCGGAAACACCGAGTAGCGCTGAAAGACGATGCCGCGATCCGGACCCGGCTCGGCGGGAAGCGGCTCGCCGTCGAGCAGGATCCGCCCGCGGCTCGGCGTCTCCTCCCCCAGCAGCAGGCGCAGCAGCGTGGTCTTGCCGCAGCCCGAGGCCCCGACGATGGTGCAGAACTCGCCCGGCGCCACGGTCAGGTTGAGTCGCTCCAGCACGACCTGATCGCCGTAGGTCATCCAGACGTTCTCGAAGCGGATGCGCGGTGTCATCGGCCCGGCTCTCCGCTGTGATACCAGGGGAAGGCGCGGCGCGAGGTCTGCTTGAGCAGGAAGTCGGTCAGATAGGCGAGGATGGTGATCCAGACCACGTAAGGCAGGATCACATCCATCGCGAGATACCGGCGCACCAGGAAGATGCGATAGCCGAGCCCCTCGGTGGCCGCGATCGCCTCGGCCGAGATGAGGAAGAGCCAGGCGGTCCCGAGCGAGAGCCGCACGGCATCGATCAGCCTCGGCACGAGCTGAGGCAGGATCACCCGCAGGACGATCTGCCAGCTATTCGCGCCCAGGGTCTGCGCCTTGATGATCAGCTCGCGCGGCAGCTCCTGCACCCGCTGCTGCAGATCGCGCACGATGAAGGGCGTGATCCCGACGACGATGAGCACGACCTTGGAGACCTCGCCGAGCCCGAAGACGATGAAGAGCACCGGCAGCACGGCCATCGGCGGAATCAGCGACAACACGGCGACGAAGGGCGCAAATCCCGACCGGATCAGCGGGATGGCGCCCAAGGCAATCCCCAGAAGCAGCCCGATCGCCGCGCTGATCCCGACACCTTGGGCGAGCCGCCGCAGACTCGCACCCGTGTCCTGCCAAAACAGGATCTCGCCGGTGCGCTGACTCGGCTCGCTGGTCAGGCGGACGAAGGACTCGGCCAAGGTCGTGAACGACGGCAACAGTTTGTCGCCAGGGTTCGCGGCAAGACGGGCGTCCGAGGCCAGGACATAGAAGAGCGCCAGTGCCACGAAGGGCAGGAGTGCGAGTGCCGCGGTCGAGACCCGTCCGGGGCGTTGGTTGATGAGTCGTTTCATCGGTGGTCCTGGATTGCCGCGTGAGCGTTGCTAAAGCCGCCAGCCGCCAGCCGCCAGCCGCCAGCCGCCAGCTATTGGAGCCTCGTCGGTGCGTCACGTTCGCCTTCTTTCGAAGAGCCCTCGGCCGGCCCTCCAATCACAGCGCCCGCAGCCTTACTGCGGAACATTGATGGCTGATCGCCGGCGGCTGGAGGCTCTCAGCTCACAGCGCCCCGTCCGCCGCCATCTGCATAAACCCCGAATCGAAGCGCAGCTTGAGATTGCCGGGGTCGCCGAAATAGCGTTCGCCCGGGAAGGCGACGCCGATGAAACCCGGATTCGGCGCACCCTCGCCGAGCAGGCCGTGATCGAAGGAGAAGCTCGCCACCTCCTCCATGGTGAGCGGCAGCTGCTCGCTCTTGGCGAAGGCGACGGCCTCGGCCGGCTCGAAGAACATCTTGGTGCTGGCGAGCTGGGCGTCGTAGCCGGCGAGATCCGTCCCGGACGCCTTGCCCATCGCGGTGCGCGCGGCGCGACCTGCTTCGTCGTCCTTGGACATGATCGCCATCGTCTCGTACCAGGCGCCGACCAGGGCCTTGCCGAGCGCCGGATTGGCCTCGAGGATCTCGGTGTTCACGACCAGGAGGTCGATGATCTCGCCGGGGATTTGGCTCGAGTCGAACACCTTGGTGGTGTTCGGCATGGCCAGGATCTCGGAGACCAACGGGTTCCAGGTGACCACGGCGGTGGGTCCGCCGGAGGCGAAGGCCGAGACCATATCGGCATCGGAGGTGTTGACGACGGTGACGTCGCGCTCGCTCAAGCCCACGCTGGCCAGCCCGCGAGCCAGCAGATAGTGCGAGACGGAGAGCTCGACCAGGTTGACCTTCTGACCGGCGATCTCGGCCAGCTCGGTCTTGTCGCGGAGGATGACGGCATCGTTGCCGTTGGAGAAGTCGCCGATGATGAGCGCCGTGGAATCCACGCCGCCGGCCGCCGGGATGGTCAGCGCGTCCATGTTGGTCATGACGCAGCCGTCGAATGCGCCTGCGGTGTACTGGTTGATCGACTCGACATAGTCGTTGATCTGCACCAGCTCGATCTCGATGCCGTACTTGTCCGCCCATTTCTTGACGATGCCGGACTCGGCGGCATAGTCCCAGGGCATCCAGCCGACATAGATGCTCCAGGCGATGCGGAACTGATCCTTGGCCAGCGCGTTGCCGGAGACGGACAAGGCCGCGATCAGGAGGAGGACGGCCGGCACGAGGACGCGAGTCGCGCCGGTCTTGAGACGGTTGGACGGATTGAAGGTCATGGCAGGCTCTCCCGAGGTCAGGTTACGAAACGGAACGCGGGAGAACCTGCATGCAGGTGATCTCCCGGGCTTTTATCCCGCCGTGTAACCTGCCCCGGCCGATGCGCCCTGGACCTTATCGAAGACCGGATCGAGCCGGCTCGGAAAGGTGTTCGGACGGATCGGCGGATCAGGTCGGCAGCTCTCGGACCAGACACCCGCCGTCAGCGGATCGGAACCCTAGCCACCTATTCGCCGAATTGTCGCGTGAGCTGCAGGGCGGACGACGCACCTGCAGGTTCTCCTGCAACAGTTAAGAGCAAATCATGCGCCAACGACGGCAAGTGTCGCTGCGAACAGCCGGTCGC
>NZ_LN848257.1:2160395-2162893 GCF_001499735.1 Thiocapsa sp. KS1
CCTGCGGGTGATGGCCAGGGACGGCGTACGCGCTTTGGAGCGATGCAGAATCGATATGAATCGGTAGGTTGGGCAAAGCGCAGCGTGCCCAACCCGCGCCGGCATCACGGGGAACCGTTGGGCACGCTGCGCTTTGCCCAACCGACAGCTGATGGCGTTCACGCATCGACGTACGTTGTTTTTGAACCGTCGCTTACCGCTGCGGCGGCGCCTTTAAGTCAGTAACTTCCAGGCGAGCGTCGATCCAGCGCCCGGCTTTTGCACAGCACGGGCGCACTCAGAGCCGATCGGCGCCCAATTCCGGTGCAACCCTATGGACGCGCCTCGAGGCTATCGACCCATCAATACTCGAAATTCCAGTCGAGACACGAACCGCTCGGATCCAGTCGAACCCGCTTCTCGACCACGCCCTCGGGGACCCGATCGCCGAGGATCAGACTGATGTCGGCGCGCTCCGAAAGCCAGGTTGCCAGTTCCGCATCCCCGTTCAAACCGATCCGCCGCTCGGCCCGCGCCGCGAGGGTCAGGAAATCGCGTCGGTCGTGCGGGTCCGTCAGATCGGCAAGGACCAGGCTCAACGGGCGCGGCAGGAGCAGAAAGAGACCCACGCCCTGCTCGCGATCCATCGCTTCGCGCACCAGCTCGCGCGAGCGCCGATCGGCCAAGGTCGAGGCGAGGACGAGTGCGCGATCCGGGTAGCGTGCAACCAGTCGGTCGAGGGCCCGGGCGGCGAGCCGCCGCAACCGCATGCCGCCCGGACAGCCCGCAGCGGGCTGCGGGATACCGACGATGAGCAAGCGCAGGATCCCCAGCCCCTGGCGTGCGAGCAGGGTCGGCAGACCGCGCACCGCGAAGCGGTCCAGGTCCTTCATCGGCTCGGAAAGATCGGCGTAGGGGATGAGCTGGGGGTGGTGCTTGCGCTGATTGTCGCGCACGGGTGCGTAGCTCCAGCCGTCGAGATGCCGATCCGCCGCCCAGCGCTCGTGCTCGATGATCGCGAGCCGCTCGACCTCCAAGGGCGTCAGAACGAAGGATTCGACCATCTCTTCGGGCACCGCCCGGGCGTCGGTCACCGCGAGCTTGGCCCAGACATGATCGGCCTGATGGCGATTGGCCTGTTGGTAGGAGGCCGCCAACAGCTCCCAGGGCTGGCCCGCCGGCTCCAGGTTCGGATCGCGACCTTGAGCGGCGATGCTGTCGCGATAGTGATCGTGGATGGTTCGGGCGACCTCGTCGCCGCGCCCCTCGAGCAGCACGGACGCACGGCAAACCTCGCGCAGATGGGAGACGGGGATGATCTGACCGTCCCAATCCTCGATGCCGGCGACGGACGGTCCTCCGGGGACTGCCGTCGGACCGGTCTCCAGCAGGATGGGAGGCGAGACACCTTGAAGCGTCGCGAGCTCGTCGACCAGGCGTCGGGCGAGCTCCAGACCCTCGCCCTGCGCGTCGGCCAGGCAGACGGCGGCGAGGGTGACCGGGGGTTCGGTGTCGGGTGTCTGCGCGTCCGTTTGGCGAGCTGCGCCGCGGTTGTCCCGACGGATCCCGGACAGGAGGCCCGCGAGGTCTTCGAGGGACGCGAATCGGATGTCCGCGACCGCCGGGGCCTGAGGGTAAGCATCCAGCACTCGGGTCGCGACCTCGGCGCTGTCCTCGCAGACGACGCTGATCCGCGGCCGGCCGTTGCCGTACTGGATCAGGCGCAGGGCGTGCACCAGAAGCGCCTGCGCCGGATCGGCGAACCCGGCGATCAGCAGATGAGGACGCTGGCCGAATCGCGGATCCATGCCGAGGTGCAGCGGCCAACGGTTGAGCAGCGCGCGTGCGGCGCGATTGCGGATCGCGAAGGTCTCCAGGCGCAAGGGCCCGCTCGGGTCCGGTACCGGGAGCGACGGCGGCGGGTCCTGCCCGTGCATCAGGATCAGGCGCTGCGTTGCTCGCCGCATCCTTCGGCCGCTCGGCTCGGCACGCGCAGCGATGGCTGCGACCAGCTCGGGCGCGTCCGGAGGATCGGCCAGGATGAGGGTTCGAATCCGCCTCGGATCAAGCGTCGCCAGTCGCTC
This sequence comes from Thiocapsa sp. KS1, assembly GCF_001499735.1. GTDB lineage: Bacteria > Pseudomonadota > Gammaproteobacteria > Chromatiales > Chromatiaceae > Thiocapsa. The sequence continues at coordinate 2,162,459 of NZ_LN848257.1, forward strand.
GGCGTCGATCCGCATGGCCTTGCGCCCCTCCAGATGCAGGCCGTCGAGAACCAGGTCAGCGAGCGGCGCGGGGCCGCAGACCAGGATCGGATAGGGGCCGAAGACAAAGGGCATCCCGTCACACCCTCACTGCGAGAAGGCCTGCTCGACGAGCGCCGGCAGCTTCTCATGCGCGTCCGCCAAATCCAGCACCTCGATCAGTGCCCGCTCGGTCTCTCCCGCGTCGAGATCGGGGACAGGCCTGCCGTGGCGACGCCAGTCGGCAAGCTGCTCCGCGGTGCCGCCGCTGCCGGCAAGCGTCAAGACACGCCCGCCGGCCCGCAGACGATGCATCACGTCCAGTCGCGTGATGTCTCCGCCGGCCGCGACCAGCATGAGGGAGCCTCGCCCGCCGGCGAGGCGGTCGGCCGCGGCGCTGATCCAGGGCGACTCGTC
>NZ_LN848257.1:2162993-2167252 GCF_001499735.1 Thiocapsa sp. KS1
GCCCGACCCATCAGCGCCATGACGCCGAAGGCCGTGCCGCCGTCGATCACGGCCGCACCGAGCGCGTCCAGGCGCGGCGCCAGGTCCTCGAACAGCCGCAGCAGCTCGCCTGCGACCGACTCGGGCAGGTTTGCGGCACCGCCGACCAAGACCAGAGCCGGTCTGGGTTCGGTCAGCCCCAAATCCTTCAGCGCCGCGGGGAGTCCGTCGGATTCGGATTGCCCCGCCGAGGCGATCCATACCGAGGGCGGGGGGCCGGATCGCGCCGGATCCGCGTCCATGGGTCCGCTACTCCGTGCTGTGCAGAACGGTGCCCGCTTCGTCCCGAAGCGTCACGCGCATCGGAATCCCCTGCCGGATACTGGCCGAAACCACGCAGAAGTCCTCGAACAGATCCTTGCAGCGCGCGAACCGCGGCGATTGGATCACGACATCGGCCAGGATCAGGGTGATCTCCATCCGGCCGACGCGCAGACGCTTCTTCTCGTTGCGGACCATGACGCAGACGGCCTCGGCACGCAGACACTTCTCCGGCGGCTCCTCCTTGAAGACGCAGTAGAGCAGACTCGCGCTTAAACAGTTGGCTGCCGCGGCGGCCAGCAGACGCGAGGCATTCGGACCCTTTTGCTCGCCCAACGGGGGCGGCTCGTCCATGAGCAGATCCGGGGCGCGCTTCCAATCGAAGGCAACATTGATCTGAAAGCCTTCCTGCTGCTCGAGTTGGATCTTGAAACGGCCTTCTTCGGACATCGGGGTTGCTCCAACGTGTCGGAAATAAATCGAGCACCGAATCTAATCGTTGTCGTTGTCGTTGTCGTTGTCGATTACGTCAACGACAACGAGAACCGTGGGAACGGCATTCTCTCGTCGAGTTTTGAACCGTTCCTACGGCTCGGATCAAGCGGACGAGCGGACCGGCTCCGGATCGAGCGGCTGCGCAACCATCTTGCGGCTCGCCTCGCCCAGCAACGGTCCGCGGGTCTTCGGGTCGCGCGCCCGGCGAACACCGGCAGCCCGGATGGAGTCCGGATCGGCCGCGAAGCTCCGCCAGTCGCCGCCGGGGATCAGCGGGAGATCATGCACGGATCCGCGAAAGAGATAGATCCAGGCCCGTCCGTACGGCGTCGCCAGCAGTCGGCGGTCGTAGAGTGCGGGATAGTCTTCGAGTTGATCGAGCCGGCGCAGGCCGGCATGATCCACGGCGTAGACCTCGCCCCGGATCGCGGTTGCGCCGCCACGCACCGCGCCCGGATAGGCGCGGAGCAGGTATAACGAGAAGCAGGCCGCCGTGCGATGCGGCCCGAGATACTCCGCCTGCGCCAGCAGATGATGATTGACCTCTCCGCGCAGCAGGGTGCCGTAGACAAAGACGCGCTGTTTCATCAGGTTTCGATGCGGGTGCCGAGCAGATCGAGGAACCTGCGCATCCACTCCGGATGCGCAGGCCACGCCGGGGCAGTCACCAGATTGCCGTCGGAGTAAGCATTGGAGACGGTCTCGTTGACCTCGCACCAGGTGCCGCCGGCACGCTCCACCTCGGGACGCACGGCCGGGTAGGCGGTGCAGCGTTTGCCTTCGAGGATCCCCGCGGCGGCGAGGATCTGCTGACCGTGACAGATCGAGGCGATCGGCTTGTCGCCGGCCGCGAAATGCCGGACCAGCTCGATCACGCGCGGATTCAACCGCAGATACTCGGGGGATCGGCCGCCCGGGATAACCAAGGCGTCGTACTTGGCGGGATCGACCGTGTCGAAGTCGGCCGTGATCGCGAAGCGGTGCCCCGGCTTCTCGCTGTAGGTCTGGTCGCCTTCGAAGTCGTGGATGGCGGTGCGCACCCAGTCCCCGGGCTTCTTGTCCGGACAGACCGTGCGGACGTTGTGGCCCACCATCTGAAGGATCTGAAGCGGTACCATCGCCTCGTAGTCCTCGACATAATCACCGACCAGCATCAGGATCTTCTTCAGCGCCATGATTTTGTCCTCGTTGGATTCAAACCTCATGCAGACACCAGACTATAGCATCCGGTCAAGGTGACGATCGCCACCCGCCCCATGCCAAGCACCGTACCCGACACGCGGCGGCCGCTTGCCGTCTTCGCGTCCTTCTCGGGTGCCGGCGGGGTCGAGCGGATGCTCGTCAACCTGATCGGCGGCTTTCTCGATCTGGGCCAACCGGTGGACCTCGTCCTGCTGCGCGCGTCCGGGCCTCATCTCGCCCGACTCCCGGCCGCGGTCAATCGGATCCGGCTCGGGACCGAGCACAGCCTGCTCGCCGCCCCTGCACTGGCCCGCTATCTCCGGCGCCGCCGCCCCGCCGCACTGCTGGCGGCGAAGGATCGCGCCGGCCGGGCCGCCGTGCTGGCCCGCACGCTGGCCGGCACGGACACCCGTCTGGTGATGCGTCTGGGCACCCAGCTCTCGGCGGCGCTGGCCGAAAAGTCCGCGCTTGAACGCTGGCTGCGCTATGCACCCATTCGCCGCACCTACCCGCGGATCGACCATATCGTCGCCGTCTCGGCAGGCGTGGCGGAGGACACCGCCCGGATCGCGCGTCTGCCGCGCGAGCGCATCAGCGTCATCCGCAACCCGGTCATCACGCCTGACCTCGAGCGCTTGGCGGCCGAGCCCTGCCCGCACCCCTGGCTCGCCCCCGGCCAGCCGCCGGTCATCCTGGGCGCGGGGCGCCTGCAGCGCCAGAAGGACTTCCCGACGCTGATCCATGCCTTCGCGCGGCTGCCGCGGGACCGCGATTGCAGACTCGCGATTCTCGGCGAGGGCGGCGGCCGACCCAAGCTGGAGGCGCTGATCGGGCAGCTCGGGTTGAGCGACCGCGTCGCACTGCTCGGCTTTCAAGACAATCCTTATACCTATCTCGCGCGTGCCCGTCTCTTCGTGCTGTCCTCCGCGTGGGAGGGCTCGCCCAACGTCCTGACCGAGGCCATGGCGCTGGGCACCCCGGTCGTCTCGACCGACTGCCCGAGCGGCCCCTTCGAGCTATTGGACGGCGGGCGCTTCGGCCCCTTGGTGCCGGTGGGCGACGTCGAGGCCCTTGCCGCGGCGATGCAGCGGACCTTGGAGCACCCGCCCGCGCCCGGAGTCCTGCGCTCGGCCGTGGCCGAGTACGAGCAAGGTCGCAGCGCCGAGCGCTATCTCGAGGTGCTGGGTCTTGGCCGCTGAACCCATTCGAGGCGCCCGGCATCGAGGGTGCCGATCCGCTCGGGCGTTTGATATGGTGCGGCTCGGAGACATCATCCATCGGACCTCGAGGAGCTTCGTCCCATGTACCGATTCGCACGACCCGCACTGCTCGCTCTGCTCCTGATCGGCGCCGCCGCGGCCCACGCCGAGGCGCCGGACGGCTATCCCTTCAAACCCTTCGACCAGGCGATGCAACAGGCACGGGGCGAGGGCAAACCGCTCTTCGTCTACTTCGGCCGCTACGGCTGCGGCTACTGCGAGAAGACCAACAAGGAGGCCTTCTCCGATGCCGGCGTGCGCGAGCGTTATTCCGCGCATTACGCACTCGCCTATGTCGATGCCGAGAGCGGCGAGCGTCTGCGCCTGCCCAGCGGCGAGCGCATCACCGAGCGCGAGCTCGGGACCCGCTACGACGCCTTCGTGACGCCCGTCTTTTCATTCATGACGCCGGACGGCGAGCTGGTCCTGCGTCTGGTGGGCGTGCAGCGGATCGAAGATCTGCTCGAGGCCGACGCCAAGATCCAGGAGGCACTGGCCGTCGCGGGTGCCTCGTGAGCCATTTCGCGATCCGATGCGCCGGGCGTCCGGTCCGAGCCTCGCTTGCCGGGACGCTCGTTGCCGGTCTTGCATGGGCGACGGCCTCGGGGTCGGTCGCGGCGCAGCCCTGGACATTCGATGAGCCGGCGATCGAGGTGGTCGGGGCCTCCGAGGGCGTCTTTCACCAGATGTCTTCCGCAGGGCGACGCAGCCTCGCCGTCTCGGACGGCACGGTCGCCGTGGTCTGGGACGACGAGCACGCGGGAACCCCGCGCGCTTACCTAGCCCTGAAGGATCCCAATGCCGGCGCCTTTGCCCCCGCGATCCAATTCAGCGGCGAGGGCGAAGCCTTCGAGCCCGCCGTCACCGCCCTGCCCGATCGTCACTTCGCCGTTGCCTGGGAGGAGGACGGACGGATCCTCGTGCGGCTCGCAACCCCGGAGGGACTCGGACCGCCCTTGGAGCTCAGCCCCGAAGGAGCACAGGTCAGTCTTGACACCTCCAACGGGGATCTCGTCGCGGTCT
>NZ_LN848257.1:2167352-2173408 GCF_001499735.1 Thiocapsa sp. KS1
GACCGCCGCCCCGGACATACCATCATCATGGCGACGGCAAGCGCGCCCGGTCAGCCCTGCCGCTTCGATCCGCCGGTGCGGATCAGCGAGGACCCGCCCGGTCCCGAGCTACCCTTCGGGGCAGGGCACGGCGTCGCGCGTGTCGCGGTGGCGCCCTATGGCGCAGATCGCCTGCTCGCCGCCTGGGAGGACAAACGCAACTTCCGTCACGGCTACGACGTCTATGCCGCGCACGTCGGCCCGAGCGGATTCGGCCCGAACGAGCGGGTGCAGGACGACTTCGGCGAGCTGTCCGCGCAATGGCACGTCAGCGCCGCCGGCCACCCCGACGGTACGCTGGTCGTCGCCTGGACCGACGAGCGCGAAGGACAGGGCGACATCCTCCTGAGCTGGTACGACGACGGCACCTGGAGCGAAGACCTGCCGCTTCCCGGAGCCTCCGGCCCCGAGGAGCAGGGCCATCCGTCCATCGCCCTGGACGACGCCGGCAACCTCCACGCCGCCTGGGTGACACGCGAGACCAAGGGCGGCCCGACCCGCATCCAATACCGTTTCGGGAGTCGCGCAGACTGACGCCCGGGCCACGCATTTCAGCTGACCGTGCCTTGCAAGACGCGCCGGGGCTAGGGGCTGTTGGGGCGACTTCAGTCGCCCACATCCCCTACCCTGCCCATAGATCCTCTCTCTAAAATCACCAAAAAAACCGTAAGGACACCCACGACATGCCGAGCCGCGGCCCGACCAAGGTCCTGATCCTCATCCCCTTTCTGCTCGTCTATTGGGCAGTCGGTCTGTACCCCTTCACCTTCGAGCCCCCGAAACACGTCGTGAATCAGGCCAAACGCACGGCCGACGGAGGCTTGTCGTTCTCCGGGGTCGGCATTGCACGAACCCCCGCCGCTCCGGGCTGGCTGAGCGGCATCCAGGACGCGAACGCACTTCAGGTATTGGTCGTCGCCCGCACCGACGACCCCGATCAACAGGGGCCGGCACGCATCTTCACCATCTCAGACGGGACCTTAAATCGCAACCTGACACTAGGCCAGGAAGGGGCCGATCTCGTTCTCCGGGTGCGCCGCCCGGGATCGGACGAGAACGGCACCCCGGATCTTCACGTGACCGACCTCTTTCATGACCCCGCGTGGCACGAGATCCGCGTTCAACTCACGCGCGATCGCCTGGAATTGGCGGTCGACGACCGGCCCCGTGTCGATCTGCCGCTCTCCGGGTCGCCCTTCCCCGAATGGAATCCCGATTACACACTGGCGATGGGCAACGAGCTGCCCTACGGGCGGCCTTGGACGGGCGAGATCCGCACCGCTTCGGTCGACATCGACGGCCGCACCATCGATTATCTGGATCCAGCGGAGATCCAGCTCCCCGAAGGCTGGTGGGAGATCAGACCCCTCGATTTCTGGAGTCTTCATCGTGACCGGCCGTACTACAGATCCCCCGACATCTACGTCAACTTCTTCGGATTCATCCCCTTCGGCGTCCTGCTCATGCTCCTCTTCGGACGCCGCCTCTCGATCGTGCACATCATGCTCCTCGGAGCGGCCTTGAGCCTCTCGATCGAAACCCTGCAGATCCTGCTGCCCCGTCACCCCTCGGTCACCGATCTCGTCCTCAATACCATTGGTGCCGGGGTCGGCGCCGCTCTCGCGCGGGTGGCGATACGGAGCGGCGCAAGGGCCTGAAATGCAGAATTGCCGTCGGCTCCGGAAGGGTCGACCGCGGGCACCATCGACGTGGCTCTTTACCGCTTTTTCTGACTACCGCCGGCCCGGTTCTCCCCCGGTTTCCCGCTCGGCGGGCGGCATGTCTTGCTTGAGTCCTTCGCTCTGAGTAAGATCATGTCTTACGTTTCGTGGGTACCGATTGTCGACAACATCATGGAAACAACACGTCTTTCCAGCAAGGGACAGGTCATACTGCCCAAGGTCATTCGGGAAATGTATCACTGGCCGGAGGGGACCGAGTTCGAGATCGAAGAACGACCGGACAGCATCGTTTTAAGGCCAAAGAAGCCCGTCCCGACAACCGTGCTCAGTGATGTGGTGGGCTGCGCGTGCTACCGAGGTCCATCCAAATCCTTGGATGATATGGAAGAAGCAATCGCCCTGGGAGTCAGCGAAAGACATGCTCGCGGTCGATACTAACGTCGTCGTGCGGATTGTCGCCAATGACGATCCGGAGCAGAGTCCGAGAGCCGTCGCGCTATTCGAGCGGGAGCGTATTTTCCTCACCAAGACGGTGCTGCTGGAAACGGAGTGGGTGCTCAGGTTCTCCTACAAGCTCTCCCGCGAGACCGTCGTGTGTGCTTTGCGAAAAGTCATCGGCCTTCAACAGGTCGAGGTCGAAACGATAGGCGTTGTCGCCAAGGCGCTCGACTGGCATGAGCAGGGTATGGATTTTGCGGATGCACTGCATCTCGCCGGCAGCACAAAGGCGATCGAGTTCGCAACCTTCGATGAGAAGCTGATTAAGCTCGCGCAGAGACTTCAAGCGAAGGGGATCGTAGCGGTTTGACCGCTACGATGCGGGAACGATGTAGACGCCCGAGTGCTAAACCGTCGTCGGTTCCGGAAGAACCCCCCAGACCGGGCTGAGCGAAACCGAATCGCGGCGTCCGCCGCCGCTGATCTCCAACGATCGCACCAGGCATCATCCACTCGAACACCTCCGACCGCCCATTCAGGAGCCCGTACTGGCATGGCCATGGACGACATCGCAAACACCCCGATCCTGAATGACCCGCCCGAGGACGACGCCCTCTCGCCAGACCGCATCGACACCTTCATCACCCGTTGGGCGGGCGCGACCGGCACCGAGCGCGCCAACTACCAACTCTTCCTGACCGAGCTGTGCTCACTCCTCGGGCTGCCCCAACCGGACCCCGCCCGGCAGGACACCCACGACAACGCCTATTGCTTCGAGCGCCGGGTCGTCTTCCAGCACGGCGACGGGACCGAGAGCCACGGCTTCATCGACCTCTATCGGCGCACCTGCTATGTGCTCGAATGCAAGCAGACGGGCTTGAGTCTCGATACCGGCGGCTGGGACAAGGCGATGCTGCGCGCCCACGGTCAGGCTGTGCAATACGTGCGCGCCCTGCCCGCCGCCGAGGGCCGTCCGCCCTTCGTAGTGGTCGTGGACGTCGGACGCAGCATCGAGCTCTACAGCGAGTTCAGCCGCAGCGGCGGTGCCTACATCCCCTTCCCGGATCCGCGCTCCCACCGCATCCGTCTGGACGATCTGCGCCGCCCCGAGATCCGCGCCCGGCTGCGTGCCGTCTGGCTCGACCCGCTGAGTCTCGACCCCACCCGCTACGCCGCCCGCGTCACCCGCGAGATCGCCGTGCAGCTGGCCCGGCTCGCCGTCTCGCTCGAGTCCGCCGGCCATCCGCCCCAGACCACCGCGGCCTTCCTGATTCGCTGTCTCTTCACCCTCTTCGCCGAGGACGTGGGACTCCTCAAGCAAGACTGCTTCAGCGAGCTGCTGCGCTCGATGCGCGACAGCCCGGCCCAATTCGTCCCCATGGTCCAAGCCCTGTGGCAAGACATGGACCGCGGCAGCCCCTTCTCCACGGTGCTGCGCGATCGCGTCCTGCGCTTCAACGGCGGACTGTTCGCCGACCACACCGCGCTGCCGCTGGACCGCGACCAGCTCGATCTGCTCATCGATGCCGCCGGCGCCGACTGGCGCCACGTCGAGCCCGCCATCTTCGGGACTCTGCTGGAGCGCGCCCTTGACCCCATGGAGCGCCATCGGCTCGGCGCCCATTACACCCCGCGCGCCTATGTCGAACGCCTGGTGATCCCGACCGTCATCGAGCCCCTGCGCGAGGACTGGACCGGCGTGCAGAGCGCCGCCTTCGCCCTCCACGAGCAGGGCAAAGACGCCGAGGCGATCCGTCTGGTCTCCGCCTTTCAGGTCGGACTCGCCAACATCCGCGTCCTGGATCCGGCGTGCGGATCCGGCAATTTTCTCTACGTCACCCTCGAGCACCTCAAACGCCTTGAGGGCGAGGTGCTCGACACCCTCCAGTCGCTCGGCCAGCGCCAGACCCTGCTTGAGCTCGAAGGGGTCAGCGTCGACCCGCACCAGCTCCTCGGCCTCGAGCTCAACCCCCGCGCCGCCGCCATCGCCGAGACCGTCCTCTGGATCGGCTATCTGCAATGGCACTTCCGAACCCACGGCGCCGTGCATCCGCCCGAGCCCATCATCCGCGACTTCCGCAACATCCAATGTCGCGACGCCGTGCTCGACTACGATCGGGTCGAGTTCGTGACCGACGAGACCGGCCGCCCCGTCACCCGCTGGGACGGGCGGACCATGAAACGCCACCCCGTCACCGGCGAGCAGGTCCCGGACGAGACCGCGCAGGCGCCGCTGGAGAGGTATGTCGATCCGCGTCGGGCCACGTGGCCGGAGGCGGATTTCGTGGTGGGGAATCCGCCGTTTATCGGCACTGGAAACATGCGCCGCGCCTTGGGCGACGGCTATGTCGACGCGCTGCGCGGCACCTGGCACCAGGTTCCGGAGTCCGCCGATCTGGTCATGTACTGGTGGGAGCAAGCGGCCGAGCTGGCTCGAACCGGCAAGCTCCGCCGCTTCGGACTCATCACTACCAACAGCTTGCGTCAGACCTTCAACCGGCGGGTTTTAGAGCGTCATCTCGGCGCGGCCGATCCGCTGTCGCTGGTCTTCGCGGTCCCCGATCATCCCTGGGTCGACGCGACGGACGGCGCACAGGTGCGGATCGGGATGACGGTGGGCCAGGCCGGCACCCTGACGGGCCAGCTCGACCGCGTGGTCGCCGAGCGATCGGGACAAGGCGAGGGGCTGGCGGTTGACCTGGAGCGGATCGAAGGGCGTATCCATGCAGACCTGAAGATCGGCGCCAATGTCGCCGCAGCCATGTCCCTTCGTGCCAACCTGGGCATCAGCTCGCGGGGGATGTCGCTGCACGGCTCCGGATTCATCGTGACCCCGGATCAAGCCGCTGCCCTGGGTCTCGGGCGAATCCCCGGACTGGAGCAGCACATCCGCGCCTATCTCAACGGACGCGATCTCACCCAGAGTCCGCGCGGCGTCATGGTCATCGATTTGTTCGGACTGGCCGCGGAAGAGGTCCGGACGCGGTATCCGGAGGTCTATCAATGGGTCTTGGAACGGGTGAAGCCGGAGCGCGACGCCAACAATCGCGCGACCTATCGGGACAACTGGTGGATCTTCGGCGAGCCGAGAAAAGACCTCCGCCCTGCCATTCAGGGGCTATCGCGGTACATCGCGACCGTCGAGACCGCGAAGCACCGGGTTTTCGTCTTCTTGGGGGAATCGGTACTCCCGGACAACAAGCTCGTCAACATCGCACTGGATGACGCCTGGATTCTGGGGACGCTTTCGAGCCGCGTCCATGCCTACTGGGCGCTCGCAACAGGCAGTCGTCTCGGTGTCGGCAACGATCCGGTCTACGTCAAGACACGCTGCTTCGAAACCTTCCCCTTCCCCGAGCCGTCCGATCCGCAGAAAGCCGAGATCCGACGACTTGGCGAAGACCTCGACGCCCACCGCAAGCAGCGCCAAGCCCTGCACCCGACCCTGACCATGACCGGGATGTACAACGTCCTGGAACGCCTGCGCCGGGGCGAGCCGCTCGACCCCAAGGAGCGGATCATCCACGAGCAGGGCTTGGTCTCCATCCTGCGCCAGATCCACGACGCGCTGGATACCGCCGTGCTCGCAGCTTATGGCTGGTCCGACCTGACCGCGCCGCTCCTCGCCTCCACGCCGGGAAGCGAGCAGGCGGCGGCGATCGAAGAGACCATCCTGCAACGCCTGGTGGCCCTCAACACCGAGCGCGCCGCCGAAGAGCGACGCGGCCTGATCCGCTGGCTGCGCCCGGACTTCCAGAACCCCGGACATACCGCCGGCGACACGGGCAGCGTCCGCATCGGGGCGGAAACCGCCGACACGCAAACCATCGCCGCCGGCCCCAAACGCGACTGGCCACGCACCCTACCCGATCAATTCCTCGCGCTGCGCGCCGCACT
>NZ_LN848257.1:2173508-2185608 GCF_001499735.1 Thiocapsa sp. KS1
CCCGCGCGCCAAGGTCGGCGAGCTGCTCGAGATCCTCGTCACCCTCGGCCACGCCAGACGCCTCGACGACGGCCGCTACCTCCCAGGCTGATATTGACGCGTCGAGATCTGTTTGCCCTTCTGCATCGTCGGCCGAGCGGCTGCTGCCGCGACGCTCGCCAAGCGCCGACATCAACCGGCCCCGATGCCCAGCGCGCTGGGATCCGCCGCGTCGGCTTCCGAAGTGGCTGACGACCACCTCATCGCCTACTATTCGGCTGAGAAACGCAGGGCGCAATTCACTGTCATCGCTCAACCCCCGAATCGCGATAGTGGCACCCGCTTTACCCGAGAACGTTAACGCCCGCGCAATGGCGAGCTCAGCATACTGATTTAACCTTCCGAACTGAGAGAGTGACGATTGGGACGCTCTACGAATGACATTTGATTGGGATGAAGACAAAGCGACGCGGAACCTGGCAGAGCACGGTGTGGCCTTCGATGAAGCCATAACCGCTTCTGCTAATCCGCTTTTCATCGACTTCTTCGACCCGGAATATTCGGAAGACGAGCATCACTACATCAGGGTCGGACGCTCAGACCGAGGACGTGTGCTAGTTGTCTCACACCCAGAGCGGAATGGCCTCACCCGTCTGGTCAGCGCCCGATCCGCAACCAAGAGCGAGCGACAAGCATATGAAGAAGACTAAGCGTAACCAAGAGGACGATCTCCTACCCGAGTATGATCTGAATGCGCTCCGCGCGAGGAAATCCGACCCCGAACGCCGCATCTTCCCGCAACAGGGTGTCGTTCTTGCGTCGGACTTCGCATCCGCTTTTCCTGAGTCCAACGCAGTTAACGAGGCATTGCGCTTCTTATTGAGGGTGGCAAAGCAGGGGGAGGCGATCTCGCATCCGGTTGCCGATGCCGTTGATCGTTTCCTCGCCTTGATGGATGCCGAGCCGTCAGCGTCGCCTGACCTGGAACCTTTGATTCGCACCCTGGATGAGATGGCATGGCTGGCACATCAGATCCGGCAAGAGGAAACGGAGGGCGACGATCAACCGAACTCCGATGAACCTGTTCGTGATCACTGGACCGCGTCGACCCGCAAGGCTGCCGCCTGGGTTGGGCACGTGGGCTCTGTCGATCGGGCGGATTGCGAGAAGTTCGAATGTCCCGTGTCGGATCTCTCGGAGATCATTGACGACCTGGGGCTGATCCAGTGGCGCTTTCGCTCGACCTCCGAGGCGGACGTCCTGTTTCACTACAAGCTCGGGTTTATGACGCATTGGGGCCATCATCTGCGCAGGGCCCAGAGTGCGCTCCACGCTTGGTATTGGTAGCGGGGAATGCTGTTGACTGGCTCGCTCTTTCACTCCTGAGTTCACTCCAGAGGATTCGATGAAAGCCAATGAGTACCGACGCGGCTATCACGACGGCCTGCGCGAGGCGATCACCTGGCTACATGCGAGGGCGCGCGAGATGAACGATCCCCACGCCAAGCGCATCCTCAACACGGCGGCGTTTCACCTCGGCGCCGAAGTGGCCGACGAGCGACGAAGGTTCCCGATTGCCGAGGCATCGGTTGACGCGGACACGAGCGGCCAATGCACGCCGGGCGGCCCCGTCGAACCGCCCTCGCACCGCTGAACGGATGGGTTTGCCATGCCGACATCTCGTCCGAGCGATGACCGGCCGGATGCCGGGCCATGTCTGGACCTGCCGGCCCGGCTGGGATGGCGAGCACGCTACGCAGAGATTATTTTTACCGATCCACCGTATGTGACACTGCAAGCGACACCCATCTTTCCGTGCTGCCATCCCGGACTGATCGAGCGCCGCATCGTCTGGGACATCTTTCGTTTGCTAGATTCGCTCGAACGACCAGGCGGCTACCAGTTGCTGACGAGTGACTGCGGCTATGCGCCGGACTCTGGCCTTGAAGAACAGGTGTTCGTAAGCCATCCAGACACACAAAGCGTCGTCTGGGAACTTGGTATCATGGGACATCAGGCCGCGCTGGAAGACTGGCTGACCGGCACTGATGGGTTTATCCGATTGACCTTCGCGCGTGATGAATATGAATCCGATCTTAGAGCGCTGGTTAGAGAACTGCGCGAGTGCGTGACTCAGCCCGTGCCGGTCGAAAAATTATCGGGTGCTTATGGTTACGATTTTCTGCTGCAGGAGTATGCGCATCTGAGCATTATTCAAGTCGACGAGCTCGAACCGGCAACAAATGGGTTGGGGTTGGAAGAATTGCTGGCTCTCGATCCCCAGACGCTCCCGACGCAAGAACCGCTATGGGCGCCCGGCACGCTGATCGAATTCGGGTTTTTCGAAGTCGGTGATGGACATGAATTGATGCGGGTGAATGGCGAATCACGGCGGCTTGGCTGGCCTCCTCGTTACTTCACGCGCTGGGAAGCCATGAACGCTTTCAATCTCTGGGTCAGCCTATTGCATCGAGGGTTTGTGCTCGGCCACCACGGTTGCATCTCGCCAGCAAGGAGCGAGCAAAATCGTTTCTTCCTCCTTCATGAATCTGACCGGGCGGGTTGTCATGCCGCGGGCCGCCATCTGGCGGACGTGGTGCAGCGTCATTATCTGGAAGGCGAGACCGCTCCCGGTGTCACTGTTCGCTATGTTGAACATCCGTTGGCGGTCGCCACACGGATGAACTAGGCAGCCGGTCGACGATCTCGAATGCTCAGCAGGCATCGATCCGTCCGAATGCCGATACTGCCATCAGCCGCACGATCCGCTGAGGGTGACCGCCCGCGCGCGCCGCCACCCCACCGATCAGCCACGCCGACGCCGCGTGCTCGGCAGGCCGGAGCCTCTCATGCCGTACCGACGTTTCGGCTTGGGAGCCCTCGCTCAGGCCGAGATCGGAGAATCGGGGGAATCTCACTCCGGGGCATCGGATGCTTGCGGCATGGGTCGGTAGATCGGCCGTCCGCTCTTGAGCGCCTGCTCCAACTGCCACCAGGCACGATCGGGGTCAGGATCGAGGTAGGGCGCTTCTCCAAACTTGGCGACGTATTGCTCGATCATCAAACCATCGACCGTCGGCGCCTCGCCGAAGCGTCTGACCCGATGCGTTGTCGGCGAAGTGACAAAACGCATGAATCCAACAAGTATCAGCACCGTCAGAAGGACTGGGATTCCGACAAGTGCCGCTACCAACAAGTCGACCGCGTACCACAGCCAAAAGAAAAAGACGATCGATGCCCAAAAGAGCAAATTCCCAATCATGCAGCCACTACCTCATCAAAACGGATAGAAGAGCAGTCGCCACGTGCAAACCCTATGGCGTTCAGTCAACGGAAGCGCGCGGCATCCAATCGAGCTTCTGAAAATCGTCTTCCGGGAACTGGTCCGGTTAGTGTGATGGATCGGCGAGCCACGCATCGAAGCCTTCGATCACCTTGCGTTTCAGGACCACCACGTCTGACCGGCGCAGCCAAATGGTGTTCTCGGTGTCGGTCGGCGGGAAAAGGTACCGGGTTCATTTATGCAATGATGAACCCCGATGCTTGACTTGGGGACGATTTCCGGACACTCCGACGTCGGAAGCCTGCCGGCTAACGATGGTTCCGGGCGCCGTCGCCTGTCTTCTCGTCCGGTGCCAAGACCTGCACGGCGATGACTGCGCAGATGGCTGCGATCGGGACAAGAAGGGCGAGCACGCCTGACCGGAGGAAGAGTATTCCGCACACGATGGCACCGCTCAGGTAGACCAACCAGATGAGGCCGTTGCGCCAGGGTAGGCGGTCAGGCGGATGTTTCGCATCGGACTCGGCCGGCCGGATCCGGGGACGTCGGTGTCGAGCGGCGCGGATCCAGCGGACATATCCGGTACTGAAGGTGGCCAGCATTCCGGTGATGTAGGTGGTCGAGGGACCCTGCAGCCAGAGTACGGCCGCGCTTTGGACCCCCATAGCCAACGCGGCAAGCGCGACCACGGCGATTGCGGAGCGGCCGGCGACGGGCTCGGCCGGCAACCAGAGCATGAGGAGGGAGATCAGGAGGAGGATCTCGATCAGCAGCGCCGGGAGGATGCCGGGTTCGCGCCGATGGCTCAATGGCGACCAACCACAGAGAACCTCCCCGGCAACCGCGCCCGCGACGAAGGCAGCGACCGAGACGGCGGCGCTCAAGCCGGTCTCGGCATCGCCGCGCGCAACGGCAACAGCCAGCAGAACGGTGTTTCCCGTCTGGGCCGCGGTGAGGACATTGAAGCCGAGGATGACCATGGCGTCCACGCCGGCTGCGGCCAGGGTCAGCAAAAGAGGGGAGATCTCGGAGCGCCAACTCATGTGCTTTCCAAATCCTGTGCGCCGGATTCATGTGCGCCGAGGTCGCAAGCGATCGGGAGGGGCGCTCGGGGGCACCTTTCACACCGCCCGGTTCCTTGGCGATGGTCGGTGGTTTCTCGGCGGCAGCACCGAGAAGCCCGGGGTGATCCCGTCCGATGTGAGATCGGCGACGTGGAGGCGCTTGCTCGGCGCTACCCCGATGCGGCAGATATGATCCGATCCATTGCCCGGTCCGTCGCCTAGCGCGGCTCCGGCTTGAGTTCCGCCGGGTTCAACCCTCGAGCACGACGTCTTCGTACAGTTCGGCCACTGAGAGGCGCACCTCGAGACCGCCGCAGGTGAAGGTCAGGACACCGTCGTCGAGGATCTCGTGGCGCCAATCCCCTTCCTCCGTGCGCGCAAACCGTTCCACGCGGCGACTGTCCTGCGCCACCAGCAGATAGTCGCGCAGGGAGGCCAGTGCCCGGTAGGCGATAAGCTTTTCGCGACGGTCGATGATCTCGGTCGAGGGCGAGAGCACCTCGGCGATCAGACAGGGAGATGTCTTGTAGAGCGACTCCCGGTCGTGCGGATCGCAGGTCAAGAGCACGTCGGGGTAGTAGAACGCCTCATGTGCCGCCACCCGCACCTTCATGTCGCTGATGAAGACACCGCAGGGCGTGCCGCGGGTGGCGGCGCGCAGATGGAAGAACAGGTTTCCGGCGATGCGGTTATGTGACTCGCCGGCTCCGGCCATGGCGAAGACCTGACCGGCGACATACTCGTGGCGGATGTCGCTGGCCAGCTCGCCTTGCAGATAGTCGTCGAGACCGATGTGAAGAAGCGCCGCGGGCTGGGTCATGAGGGTTGTCCTGTGCCGGGGATGTGCTCGCTCATTGCCAGCTTACGCCGCCTCGCCCGCGGCGTCTCGCAGCAAGGCCCCTTGCGTGGCTTCCGGGATGACCTTGGAGTCGCCGCGCGCGACCTCGCGGCCGTTGTCGAGGACGAGGACACGGTCGACCCAGTCCAACCCGGCCGGCCGATGGGTGATCAGCAGCACGGTGCGCCCGACCATGAGCCGGTCAAGTGCCTGCATGAGACTGCGCTCGGTCTCGGCGTCGAGGCTCTCGGTGGGCTCGTCCAGCAGCAGGATGGGGGCATCCTTGAGCAGGGCGCGGGCGACGGCGATGCGCCGCGCCTGTCCGCCGGAGAGACGCACGCCGGTCTCCCCGACCCAGGTGCCGTAGCCGTCCGGCAGCTCGCTGATGAAGTCGTGGATCTGGGCGACGCGGCAGGCGGCCTCGATCGCCTCCTGCGTGGCATGGGGTGCGGCGATTTGGAGGTTCTCGCGGATGGTGGTGTCGAAAAGATAGGTCTGCTGGCTGACCACCGCGATATGGCTGCGCAGGTCGTCGCCGCGGAAGGTGGTGATGGAGTGACCGCCGATACTGATGTCTCCGGCATCCGGCTCCCAGAAACGCAGCAGCAGGTTGAAGAGCGTGCTCTTGCCCGAGCCGGTGGCGCCGACGACCGCGGCGCGGGTGCCCTGCGGGACGTCGAGATGGATATCGGCGACGGCGGGTGTCGCGGCACCCGGATAGCTGAATCCGACACCACTGAAGCGGATGTCGAAACGCTCCGGTCGGGGCGACGGCGTGGTCGGCTCGACGACGGGCGGATCGGTATCGACGATGGCGAAGATCCGCCGGGCCGCGGCCAGGATGCGGCCGAGGAGCTGGAAGGCCTGCGGCAAGGGGGCGACGGCCTCGAAGCTGGCGAGCGTGAAGAGCGCAAGCATGGCCAGCTGCGGAGGCATCAGGGTGCCGTCGTGCACCATGGGGATACCCAGCCAGAGCAGCACCCAGAGGCTGAGGTTTGCACTCAAGCCAACCGCCGCTTGAGTCACGCCATGATCGCTGCTCAAGCGGGCCTGATCGACGATCAGGCGTCGCCCCAGGCCGTCGATGCGTTCGGCCTGGCGCGCGTTGGCCCCGTAGATCGTCAGCTCGGCCAT
This sequence comes from Thiocapsa sp. KS1, assembly GCF_001499735.1. Taxonomy (GTDB): domain Bacteria; phylum Pseudomonadota; class Gammaproteobacteria; order Chromatiales; family Chromatiaceae; genus Thiocapsa. The sequence continues at coordinate 2,179,807 of NZ_LN848257.1, forward strand.
ACCCTGGACACCGTCGATGACGGCCGCGCGCAGCTCGGCCTCGTCGTCGGCGAGTCGACGTCCCGGGGCCCGGCCGCGCCCTTGTGACCAGACCGGCAAAACCACGCCCGCGAGCAGCAGAAAGCCGAGCCCGGACAGGGCCAACAGGGGGTCGTGCAGCAGCAGAAAGACGAAGAAGAGCACCGCGCTGATCGCGGCGACCGCCACGGGCACCAGGACGCGGATGTAGAGGTTGTCCAGGGCGTCGATGTCGGCGCGGATACGGCTGAGCAGGTCGCCGCTGTGGTACTGCTGAAGACGCGCCGGTGCCAGGGGCTCGAGGTGGCGGTAGAACCAGACCCGCAGCTCGGCGATCAGCCGGAAGGTGGCCTCGTGGTTGACCAGCCGCTCGGAGTACCGACCGGCCGTGCGGACGATGGCGCTGAGCCGAATGAGCGCGGCGGGCGCGAAATAGTTGATGGCGATCCCGGCGGCCCCGGCCACCGCCATCGCCGTGATGAACCAGCCCGCCAAGGCCATGAGCGCGACGTTGGCGATCAGGGTCAGGAGGGCGATCAGTGTGCCGGCCAGCATCCAGCCGCGATAGGGCCGAAAGAGGGCCCAGAGACGCAAGAGGTCCTTCATTCGCCGTTCTCCCGCTCCGGATTCCAAGGGTCGGCCTGCCCGGGTGCGGCTTGGCCGTATGCCGCGATCATGCGGGCATAGATCCCGTTCGATGCAGCCAGGGTGTCGTGCGTCCCGGACTCGGCCACTCGGCCCGACTCCAGCACCAGGATGCGGTCCGCGCGACGCACCGTCGCCAGCCGATGCGCAACGACCAACAGGGTGCGTCCCTTGGCCAGCTCCTCGATGCCCTCCTGGACCAGACGCTCGCTCTCCGGATCGAGGTTCGCCGTCGCCTCGTCCAGGATGACCAGCGGGGCGTCGCGCAGGAAGGCGCGGGCGAGTGCGATGCGCTGGATCTGACCGCCCGAGAGACCGGCCCCGCGCTCCCCGACCAGGCTGTCGTAGCCGGCGGGCAACGCCTCGATGAACTCGGCGGCACGGGCGCGACGAGCCGCCGCACGGACCGACTCCAAATCCGCATCCGGGCGACCGAGCCGGATGTTGTCGCCGATCGTCCCCTGAAAGAGACGCGGCTGCTGCGGGACCCAAGCGAGGTGGCTGCGCCACTCCGCCAGGTCGAGATCGGCCAGCGCCTGCTCCCCGATCAGGATCTGCCCCGAGGTCGGCGAGAGGAAACCCAGCAGGAGGTTGATCACGGTCGTCTTGCCGGCTCCGCTGGTGCCGACCAGTGCGACCCGGGCACCTGCGGGGACCTCGAAGTCCATGCCGCGCAGCGCGTCGCGGCCCTCCTCGTAGCTGAAATGCACGTCCCGGAAACGCAAACCGAAGGGGCGCGGGGCCTGGAGCGGGGCATGACCGGACGCGGCCTGATCCAATGCGATCGGCCCGGATGCGGAACGCGGCTCCGGCTCGGCCTCGAGCACCCGAATCATGTGCTCTGCGGCAGCGGCGGCGGCCATGCGGGCGTGATACTGGGTCCCCATGTTGCGCAACGGGGCATAGAACTCGGGGGCCAGCATCAGAATGAAGAGGCCCTGGAGATAGGTGATCTCGGGGAGCGCCATCAGCCAGTCAGGCAGCGGCATGACCAGCCCGTAGAGGCGAAAGCCGACGAAGACGGCGATGATGGCGATGCCGATGGCCGCGAAGAATTCCAGAACGGCCGAGGACAGAAAGGCGACCCGCAAGACCTGCATGGTGCTGCTGCGATACGCATTGGAGATGCGCGCCACCTCGTCCGCCTCGCGACGGCTCGCCCCGAAGAGCTTCAGGGTCGTCAAGCCCTGGATAACGTCGAGAAAGTGCGAGCTCATGCGTGCGAGCTCCTTCCACTGACGCTGATTCTTGGCCTGGGCGCTCGATCCGATGATGATCATGAAGAGCGGGATCAGGGGCGCGGTGACCAGCATGACCAGACCTGCCACCCAGTCCGCCGGAAAGACCACGGCCAGAATCGCCACGGGCAGAATCATCGTCAGGGTCATCGCCGGGAGGAAGCGCGCGTAGTAACCCTCCAGGTCATCGATCCCTTTGGTGAGCGTCTCGACCAAGGCCCCGCTGCGCTCGTTGGCCAGATAGCGCGGGCCGAGATGTTGCAGCTGGCGAAAGACCTGATCGCGCAACCCGGTGCGAACCAGCGCGGCGGCTTGGAAGGCCGCGCGCTCGCCCAGCCAGACGGTGAAGCCGCGCACCAGGAAGAGCCCCAGCAGGACGGCCATCAAGTGCCCGATCTCGGCCAGACCCGCCCCCTCGAAGATTACGGCGTTCAGGATCAAGGCGAGCAACCAGGCTTGCGCGATGGCGAGCAGACCCTGGCCCACCCCGAGCCCGATGGTGCGCTTCAGCGCAGCACCGGCCAGCGGACGGTGAGACTTGAGCCAAGCGTTGACGGACATGATGCGATCTGCCTGGAGGCGGGTCGGTCGACCCGAATCGGGGGAGGATAAGGAAGGGAAGACCGACAGGGCAACGAAAAAACTCACACGAGGCGCTTGCTCTCGCGCCGAGAAACGCCGAACACGTGGCCACGAACACGAAAAACGACGCGGATGAGAACGTACTACCGAGAGGGGACGCGCGGGGGCAAACGCCCCCGTCCACGCCTCACCCGCCCGGACGCTGCGGTACCTTCTCGATCTTGCTCGTGTCGTAGCCGAGCCCGCCGAGGAAGGCGACGATTTCGTCGTACTTGGCCTGCGGGATCTCGGGCTTGCGCGCCATGATCCAGACATAGTCGCGTTTGGCCCGGCCGATGACGGTGATGCTGTAGTCGGGCTCCAGCCAGACGATGCGGAAGTCCGCCTTGAAGGGCCAGATGAACTGCATCCACCAGAGTGCATTGGTCGTGGTGTCGCGCACGAAGCCCTTCGGGTTGTGCGTCTTCAAGGGCCCGTCGAAGCCGTCCTTGTTGAAGGTGAAGGTGGTCGCGATGGTGCCGTCCGGGTTCAGGGCGTAGGACTCGACGGCGTTGTAGGCGCCCTTCTCCACGAAGGTCGGGATGTTGGCGATCACGTACCACTTGCCCATGAAGCGTTCGAGATCGACCTGTTTGACGGTATCCATGGGCGCGCCTCCTTCTTCGGTGCAGCCGCTCGCAAAGGCGAGCACGAGGGTGATGAGCGAAAGAGCCGAGAGTCTCTTCATGTCGGTGCCATCCGTTGGTAACGCAGTGTCTTGCCCTTGCCGGTATCGCTTTCGAGACCGATCCAGCCGTGCTTGTCCGAGTACCAGAGGGTGAGCTCCAGCTCGTCGGTGCTGAGCTTGTAGCGTGCAGCGGCGACATCCTCGCTGCCGAAGCGGATGGATTCGGTCCCTTGCGGCTGCACCCGCACCGGCACCAACTCGCCGGTCTGAGGATTCAGGAGTCTGTTCTGCTTCAGGAAATCACGGTCCCAATAGGCGAAGGTCATGACGCAGCCGGGCAAACGCCGCGACTCGCCGTTCACCGACAGCGCGAGCGACTCCCCGCTGTCTTCGCCGCGCACACGGTAGTCCTTGCCGTTGTCGTCCGTGCTGGCGTCGATCGTCTGCAGACAGCCGTCGCGCCAGGTCTCCCGGCTCTCGTGACGGTAGCTGTAGGCGGTGAAGATCCAGAAGTTGATATCGAAGCTGGCCCGGCTCGACACCTGCGCATCCTCGCCGAGCGCGCGGATATCGAAGCTGTGCTCGCCGATCGGATCCTGATCCAGAAAGACCTTGAACCGAAAACTCCCCGACTCGGTGTTGGCGGAGGCCAAGGGTGCGGCCCCGATCATCAGGGCTACGGCGGCGGCCGACCACCAACGGCTTGCAGTTGCCTGCGACTGCTGGGCGGTCGCGCGTCGCGACCCGCTTTGTTTGATTTCCATTTAAATCTCTCCCGATAGACGTTGTTCATGAGGCCGGCCGGTAGGGCGAGCCAGCGCCGGAGGGCGAACTAGCGCCGGAGGGTGAACGAGCACCGCAGGGTGGACGAGCGGGAGCGAAGTCCACCGAACCCCGCGCCGTCGCCGGTGGACCGCGCTGCGCTTGTCCACACTGCCCCCGAGGTTTCAAAGGTTCGAATCACTCCGGGCCCGCCGCGGCGGGCCCGGAAAGAAGGCGTTGGTCCGCGCGATATAGTCGCGGTAAGCCGGGCGGCGCTCGCCGATGTCCTTCTCCAGCAAGGCCACCCCGGACACGCGCAGCAGCAGGAAGGTCATGAGCACCGGCGAGACGATCGTCCACCAGCCGCCGGCCGCAAGCGCAAAAAGGAAGTAGCCCCACCAGATGCAGGCCTCGCCGAAATAATTGGGATGACGGGTGTAGCGCCAAAGCCCTTGATCCATGACCTTGCCCTTGTTCTCGGGCCGGGCCTTGAAGTCGGCGAGCTGTTGGTCGCCGACCGCCTCGAAGAAGAGGCCGATCAGCCAAAGCGAGAGCGCCGCATAGTCCAGCCACCCGAGCGGGTTGGTGCCGAGTGTCGCCGCAAGCAGCGGAAGCGCGATGATCCAGGCCAGAATCGCCTGCAGACCGAAGACGATATAGAGGCTCTTCCAGCGAAAACCCGGCTCGTTCTCCGCCCGGATCGCCTGGTAGCGCCGGTCCTCGCCGTGGCCCCAGTTGCGCTTGGTGATGAAGACGCTAAGCCGCACCGCCCAGAGTGTGACCAGGAAGAAGACGAGATAGGCGCGCTCGCCCACATCCGGCGCACCCAGCAAGAAGACCGCGGCCATCAGCAGGAAGAAGAGCGACCAGAGCGAATCGACGATACTGACGTCGTTCAGCTTCAAGCTGACCAGCCAGGCGCCGAGACCCATGCCGAGGGCGGCCCCCAATCCGGATAAATAAAGATCGAGATCAAACACCTGCGCGGTCCTCCGTGAGTCCGATCATGGCGGCGGGCTTGGGGAAGCCGGCGCCGTCGAATCGCTGCGCCAGCCACGCGCACAGCGGCATCAGGAAGGACCAGCCGCCCGCGAGAACGGCCATGGCGACGACGACATCCGGAAAGGCGACGCCGCCGAGCGCGTGCCCGCCGTAGAAGGCAAGCGGTCCACCGATCGCGCCGAGCACGACCGCCAGGGTCCAACGCCCCTTCAGCCAGCTCAGCGCCACGTTCAAGGTCGTCGCGAACGCCACCCACATGGCGATAATCCAGACCGGGGCAAGCCAGGGCAGAAGCATGCCGGACGGATACTCAAGGAACCCGAAGCGCACCAGGAATCCGTCCCAGACGGCACCGAGGAGACCGACGAGCACCAAAAGCATCGCCTCACGTCTCGGCGCGCTCGACAGATACAGGTGCAAGGACACGACCGGCACGGCCACGCCGACCCCCAGCCAGGGCAATCCGTGCGCCCCGCCCAGCACGCAGGCGAGCCAGGCGATCTGGAAGGCGACGAGGTTGACGACAAGTCTGGGCATCGAATTCCTGTTCCGCAGGTGGCATTTCGTTTGGCAGCATGTTGTGTCGCTCGGCCGCGAGACAAGCGCCCGCATCGATCGGAGGAGGTCCGCGGCTTGTGAGAGATCACATGAGCGGTTGACGCCGGGGCTCTGACTGAAAAAGAGTAAAAGAGGCGATTCCAGCCATCTCGCCGCGGCGCGGCTGCTGCGCGCCTCTGTTATGATCGCCCGTCACGATTTTCGGCCTCAAATCACGACTTGCCCCGGGAGAACCCATCATGACCTCGCGCCCCTTCAAACGCCTTGCCGCCTCCGCCCTTGCCGCCGTCCTGGTCGTCGGCTGTGCCGCCGACGGCTCCGGTCTCACCG
>NZ_LN848257.1:2185708-2198553 GCF_001499735.1 Thiocapsa sp. KS1
CGCCCTGATCGGCGCGGTCGGCGGGGCCCTGATCGGAACCGCCGTCGGCGCCTACATGGAGAACCAACGCAAGGACTTCGAAAAGGCGCTCGCCGATGAGATCGCCAGCGGCATGATCAGCGTGCAGAAGCTACCGAACGATCAACTGTTGGTCCGGATGACGGGTGCAACCACCTTCGAGATCGATTCCGACCGCATCCAGCCGGGCTTCTACAGCACCATGGACAAGATCTCGGCGATCGTCAGCAAGTACGGCAAGACCGAGCTCTTGATCTCCGGACATACCGACAGCACCGGCTCGGCGGAGCACAACCAGCACCTCTCCCAGCGGCGTGCCGGTGCCGTTCAGTACTACATGGAGTCCGACGGCGTCCTGCCGCAGCGCATCATCGCCACCGGCTACGGCAAGAATCAGCCGATCGCCTCGAACGAGACCGAAGCGGGCCGGCAGCTCAACCGTCGGGTCGATATCACCATCGTGCCCATCACGGCCTAGTCCGCGGCACCGCACGCGCGCGGATTCCGGCAGATCGCTCGGCCGCCCGGTCCCGACATGCGGATCGAGCGGCGCTGCCCCCGCCCCCCGCTCCACCGAGCAGGCAGGTTCGAGCGGGTGCTACTATCATGGCTAGGCCACCGTGCGAAAGAGTTAAGATCGCGGGAGCCGAGATCCGGCCCGGCGTCTCGCTCTGTCGCGCAACGGCCGAGGTGAACCGATCCTGAGCTTGCGGTGCGGAGCACACCGACATGCCTGAGAAGCCGACGATCCTCATCGTCGATGACGCCCCCGAGAACCTGAGCGTTCTGAGCGGGCTGCTGTTGCCGGAGTATGGAGTGCGGGTCGCCACCTCCGGGACGCGGGCGCTGCAGGTCGCGGCCAGCACGCCGATCCCGGACCTCATCCTGCTCGATGTCATGATGCAGGACCTCGATGGATACGAGGTCATCAAACGGCTCAAGGCCGACCCGCGGACCCGCGACATCCCGGTCATCTTCGTCACTGCACTGAGCGCCAACGAGGACGAATACCGCGGCCTTGCGCTCGGCGCCGTGGACTACATCGCCAAGCCGGTGAAACCCGCCATCGTGCTCGCACGGGTCCGCACCCATCTCGAGCTCAAGCAGGCACGTGACCGACTGCGCGACGAGAACGCCCGGCTCGAAGCCGAAGTGGCACGTCGCAGCCACCAACGCGAGCAGATCCTCCTGTGCGCCGGCGAAGGCATCTGCGGAACCGACGCGCACGGCCACATCGCCTTCCTCAATCCAGCCGCCGCAGCCATGCTCGGTGATACGCGCGAGGCGCTGATCGGCCGGAATGCCCACGCAACCTTTCATCCCCCCCGACGGGACGTCGGCCCGGAGACACCCGACACCTGTCCGCTCTGCGCCTGCCTATGCGGCGGCCATGCAATCCACCGCCGCGAGGACCGCTTTCGGCAGAAGGACGGCTCCCTTCTGGAGGTCGAGCTGACCTGCCAACCCATGCTCGAGGACGGCGTATCGATCGGCGCGGTCACCACCTTCCGTGATATCGGCGAGCGCAAGCGCTATATCGCCGAAATCGAGCACAAATCCAACTTCGACGCCCTCACGGGCCTGCCGAACCGCAACCTCCTGACCGACCGCATCGCCCAAGGGATCGCGCGCTGCCGCGAGAGCGGCGCGCTCCTCGCCGTCATCCTGATCAACCTCGACCGGTTCAAGGCCGTCAACGACAGCCTCGGGCACGCGGCGGGCGACAACCTGTTGCAGGAGGCGGCGCGCCGCTTTGCCGCGGTGACGCCGGGCGACGTCACGCTGGCTCGCAACGAGGGCGACGAGTTCGTCGTCGTGGCCGACACCGACGACGAGCAGACCGTCACGCGGCTCGCCCGCGAGCTGCTCGGCGCACTGGCCGAGCCCTGTCGGCTCGCACAGAGACAGTTCTTCCTCACCGCCAGCCTCGGTGTCGCGCTCTATCCACGCGACGGCGGCAACAGCGAGATGCTGCTTCACAACGCCGCCGCGGCGATGACCCGGGCCAAGCATGCCGGCGGCAATCTCATGAAGTTCTACGCCGTCGAGATGAACGCCCGCGCCCTCGAGCGCCTGGACCTGGAAAACGGCCTGCGGCACGCCATCGAGCACGACGAGCTGGTGCTGCACTATCAGCCGCAAGTGCGCCTGAGCACGGGCGCCATCATCGGCGCCGAGGCATTGGTGCGCTGGCAGCATCCGCGACGCGGACTCGTCCCGCCCGTCGAATTCATCCCGATTGCCGAGCAGAGCGACCTCATCCTGGCGCTCGGGGAGTGGGTGCTGCGCAAGGCCTGCGCCCAAAATCGCGTTTGGCGTGAATCCGGTCTGCCGCCGATCACCGTCGGCGTGAATCTCTCTGCGCGGCAGTTCACCTCGCAGGACATCGCCGAGATGACGGGGCGCGTGCTCCGCGAGACCGGCCTACCCGGGAGCGCCCTCGAGCTCGAGCTCACCGAAACCATCCTGATGGCCGACACCGAAGCCTTTATCCATGCGACCGAGGGGCTCAAGGGCCTGAGCATCAGCCTCTCGATCGACGATTTCGGGACCGGCTTTTCCTCGTTGGCCTATCTGCGCCGCTTCTCCATCGATCGCCTCAAGATCGACCAATCCTTCGTACGCGGTCTCCGGGAAGATTCGAGCAGCGCGGCCATCGCCCGGGCGATCATCTCCTTGTCGCACAGCCTCGGTCTCTCGGTGATCGCCGAAGGTGTCGAGACCCGCGAGCAGCTCGCCTTTCTTTACGCCCACGCTTGCGACGAGGTGCAAGGCTACCTCTTCAGTCGGCCGCTGCCCGCGGACGCATTCGAGGTTCTATTGCGCGAGGGCCATGCGCTTGCCCTGCCCAAGCCCGAGGAGACCGAGCCCTTCCGCGGCGAGGCCACGCTTGCGCGTCTCGATCCGGCAGGCCATCAGAACTAAACCGCGTCCAGAGCGACATGCGTCGTTTTTCATTGTTCGTTTCGCTTCGGAGATATCCTTGATCCCAGTGAGACGCGGTTTAGAATTTAAGATTTTTAATACTTTAAACCGCGCCGGCTCCGACAGTCGTCGGAGCCGGCGCGGCCAAGCCATCCAACACATGACGCATACCGCACCGGGCGCGGTTTAAGCGCTTGAACGCGATGCACGACACGGACACCCGGAGTGGATCGCGATGAGTACCCCGGCACTGATCGATTTCAGCTTCTCACTGCTCCTCAACGCGGCCCTTCTGCTCGCACTCGCGCAGGTCATCGATCTCGCCCTGTCCAAGAGGCACACGGACTGGATCAACCGCTTATCCATCGGCATCGGCCTGCTCATCGGCCTCATCTGCATGCTGCTGATGAAGTTCAGCGCCACGCTGATGCCGGGATTCATCTTCGACACACGCTCGGTCTTGCTCGCGATCAGCGGTCTATTCCTCGGACCGGTACCGACCCTGGTCGCGATGGTGACCGCAGCCCTCTACCGCGGACTGCTCGGCGGCCCGGCGGCACTCGCCGGCATCTCGGTCATTCTGACCTCGGGGCTAATCGGCCTGCTGTGGCGCCGCGCCCTGCCCGGCCCCGTCGAGGACATCGGCTGGCGCCGGCTCTACGCGCTGGGGCTGGTCGTGCATGCCGTGATGCTGGCTCTCATGCTGACCCTGCCGTGGGAGATGGCCCGCACGGTCCTCGCAACCGTCAGCCTGCCGGTGTTGATCATCCACCCGTTGCTGACCTTGGCATTGGGTCTGCTGGTCATCGAGCGCTTACGGCGCCGCCGCGATCTCGACGCCCTGCGCGCCAGCGAAGAGCGCACTCGCCGAATCGTCGAGAACGCCCCCGATCTCATCTTCATCAACCGCGACGACCGTATCCATTACATCAACCCGGCCGGGATTCGCCTGTTGGGTATGCATACCGCCGAGGAGATCGTCGGTCGCTCCATCTACGACCTCTTTCACCCCGACAACCATGCGGCCGTGCGGGCCCGCATCGCGATCCTGCGCTTAGCTCCCGGCGTGAGCGTACCTGTGCTGCAGGAGGTGATGCTGGGCGTCGACGACTCGCTCCTCCCTGCCGAAGTCAGCGCCGTCTCCTACGCCGTCGACGGACACATCGACATCCAGGTCACCTGCCGCGACATCCGCGAGCGCCTGAAGGCCCTGGAAGACGCCCAACGTGCACGCACGCAAGCGGAGGAGGCGCTGCGTCGCGCTCTGGCATCCGAGGCGCGGTTTCACGGGACCTTCGAGCAAGCGGCGGTCGGCATCGCCATGGTCGCCCCGGATGGCCGCTGGCTGAGGGTGAACGAGCGGCTCTGCCACATCCTCGGCTACGGTGCCGAGGAGCTGCTCGGACTGACCTTCCAGGACATCACACACCCGGACGACCTGGAAATGGATCTCGACTCCGTCCGTCGCGTCCTGGCCGAGGAGATCGACCATTACGCCATGGAGAAGCGCTATATCCGCAAGGACGGCGACATCGTCTGGGCCAATCTGACCGTCTCGCTCGCGCGCAAGCTCGACGGCACGCCCGATTACTTCATCTCGGTGATCGAGGACATCACCGATCGTAAACGGATGAGCGACGAGCTCGACCAGCATCGCCATCATCTCCAGGAGCTGGTGGCGCGACGCACGGCCGAGCTCGAGGAGGCGCGCCGTCAGGCGGAAACCGCCAACCAGGCCAAGAGCGCCTTCCTGGCGAATATGAGTCACGAGATCCGCACGCCCTTGAACGCCATCGTCGGACTCACCTATCTGCTGCGCGCGCGAATCGCCGATGCCGAGCAACGGGATCGGCTGGAGAAGATCGTGGGTGCGTCCGGCCACCTGCTGCGGCTCATCAACGAGGTGTTGGATCTCTCCAAGATCGAGTCGGGAAAGATGATCCTCGAATCCGCCCCGTTCGATCTCGGTGCGCTGCTTCGGGATTCAGCGGCGCTGATGGACGAGCGTGCGCGCGTGCGCGGGCTCGCGCTGGCGATCGAGCCGGATCCACTGCTGCAGCGCGAGCCGATCGTCATCGGGGATGCGACACGGCTGCGCCAGATCCTGCTCAACTATGTCGGCAACGCCATCAAGTTCACCGAGCACGGGTTGATCCGGATGCGTGCACGCGTCATCGAGACCGGCGAGGAGGACATCCTGCTGCGCCTCGAGGTCGAGGACAGCGGTATCGGCATTCCCGCCGAAGACCAGGAGCGCTTGTTTCGCGCCTTCGAGCAGCTCGACACCTCCACGACCCGCCGCTACGGCGGCACCGGGCTGGGTTTGGCGATCAACCGACGTCTGGCCGAGTTGATGGGCGGTGCGGTCGGCGTCGAAAGCAGGCCCGGCGCGGGCAGCCTCTTCTGGGCGACCGCGCGTCTGGGTCGCGGCAATCTCGCCGGGTACGCCGCCGCACGCCTCGCCGAGCCGCGCGACGGCACGCACGGGCGCGCAGGCTTGCCGAAAGGCGCACATCTACTGCTGGTGGAAGACAACCCGATCAATCAGGAGGTCGCCTACGACCTCCTGAGCGAGTCCGGCATGCGGGTCGATGTGGTCGACAACGGCGCGCAGGCGGTGGCGATGGCCGAGCAGACGGCGTACGACGCCATCCTGATGGACATGCATATGCCCGTGATGGACGGTCTCGAGGCGACCCGACGGATCCGCGAATTCCCGGACCGACACGACACCCCGATCATCGCCATGACCGCGAGCGCGTTCGACGACGATCGACGCCGCTGTCTCGACGCCGGCATGAACGACTATATCGCCAAGCCGTTCGACCCCGAGGCCCTCTATGCCCTGCTGCGGCGATGAATTGTACGGACTGCGGCCCGGGTGTCCGAAACCGACGCCGAGACAGTTGCGGGGACGCTCGGGGTATCCCCGGCCGCAAGCTCCGAGCAGGGACCGATCACACCGGATCGATCCGAGATCGATCCACTCCTGGACGCGCTGGATCGACTGCTGTCGAACGATGATGCCGAGGTCAATCGCACCTTCGCCGATGCCGCACCCGCACTGCGCCGGTCGCTCGGCGAGGAGATCGTCACGCTGGGGCGGATGATCGACACCTACGAGTATCCCGCCGCACTCGAACGGGTGCGGGCGTTGCGGGCGCGCTCGTAACCCGTCTCAGACGCTCACCCCCGGCGTCGGGCGCCGCACCCGTAGGTTGTGCCGACGATAGGAGGCACAACTTGCGCCGACGGTTGGTTGTGCCTCGCACAGCTCGGCACAACCTACGACTTCATCGGGGTGGAGCATGCGCAGCTTGGGATAAGGGTTTCCGGAATTCGCCTAAGCGGCTGCCGCAAGTGGCTCGTGCGAGAGACACTTCTTGGGACACACCCGCGAGCAGGCCTGACAGCCGATGCAATCAAGGGCGTCCTTGAGATTCATGACCATGCCGGGCGCCTCGTCGAAATCGTCGTCGCCCTCGTCTTCGAGCTCCTCCAGGTCGAGATCGTCGCGATCGACCAGCTCGAAGACGTCACGCGGACAGACCTTGTAACAGCGGCCGCAGCCGATGCAGTTGTTTTGGTTGATGCTCTCGATGAACGCAGGCGTCCATTCGACGCCTCCGCGCGTAATGCCGGTGATGACACTCATGGGTTTTTCTCCATGTTCGAAAAAGTGTTTTGCTCAAGCACTCTCGGCCTGAGCCGCCTTGAGCGCAGCATTGGCCTGCGCCCAAGCAAGGCAGGCATCGTAAGTGGCCTGAGCGATGCCCGGGATCTCCTCGTAACCCGCAGGCAACCGGTCCTCGACCAGGTCATGCAGCTCACCCGCCCGCTCGGTGGCGATCCGTTTCGCCTTGCTCACGGCCTTCTCCAGGGCGTGAATCTCATCAGCCGTCATCCCGGCAACCCCCAATTTTTTTCATATTATTCAATTATTTAAATCGCGTCATCACGAACACCGTGGACCGCTCCAGGTTCGAGCCCCACTTAAGCGATGCAGATGACAGCAAGCGCGATTCAAAGACCAGCGACCTTGGAGTGCGCGCCGATCAGCTCGAGCGCGACGGACAGCACCTTGTCGGCCTCGTCCTTCATCTTCGACAGGCTCGGGAAACCGAAGCGGTGCACGTCGCGCAGCGAGCGATCCAGCACCACCAGCTTGCCGACCGTGATGACGACGCGCCCGAACCCTTCGTGGCTCAGGTGAACCAGCGGCACCGCCATGAGTCCGCACTCGGACTCGATCATCGCGGAGATGGCGTTGTAGAAGGCCTTGATCCGCGCCACGACGGTCTCGTCGGGATCGCCGACCAAAGGAATCGCCTGGCGTTTTTCCTTGGTCAGGATAAAGGGCTCCAAGATCTCGGCCGTGGAGAGCTTGTCGAACTCGCCGTAGGGGTCGATCGCGCGCATTTGGCGGTCCATCTCGACCACGAATTGCGACTGCATCAGACCCTCGTCAGCGGCGATTTCGGCAGGTGTCTCGGTCATGGTGATTTCCTCTTCTAAGTGGTCGTCCGTCTCGGACGTGTGGTTCATGTAGGTTGCGTTTCAGAACAGCCCGGGGATCTCGACCTCGGCCGAGGCTGCGCGGCGTACCAAGACCGGGCGATAGCGCTCCCGGGCGGACGGCCCGCCGGTCAAACGGCTGCTCAGCCAGAATCCGATGCCGAGACCCGCGAGTCCCGTGAGGGCCACGCCACCCTCGCCTGCACCGAGATGCGTCGCCGCGCCCGAGCCGGCGATCAGGAACAGCAGCGGGATCAGGTAGGCGACGAACGACGCCCGCACCAGGGTCCCGTCCGGGATGCCGATGACGACCTGCTCGCCGACCCGCAGCCCATGCGCATCCTCGATCCGCAACCGGCTCCGAGGTACGCCGAAGAGCTTGCCGACGACGGAGGTGCCGCAGCTGCCGGCGCTCCCGCAGCTCCCGCAGGCGCTCTGCCGAACAGTTTCGACCCAGGCGACGCCCGGCTTCACGGCGACCACGGTGGCGGGTGACTCGATCATTCGCTCCAGCCCTCCGCCTCCATCGCATCGAAGCGACGGTTGCGCCCGGGGGCCCGGCCGGCGAGCGTGCGCGCGAGCCAGGCGCTCGGACCGTCGCGCAGCTCGCCTTGCAGGTCGCGGATCAAGCGGCTGACCGAGGTTCCCGGACCGACCTTCATCGGCTGGATGCCCTTGGCGCGAAGCTGGCTCACGGCGGAGGCCCCGACCGCCTCGCAGTAGACGACGTCGCAGCCCTCCAGCGCAGCGATCTTGGCGGCGAGCTTGTCCTCGTTGCCGTCCATCGCGAGCCGTGCGAACTGGATCGCCTCGAGCAGGTGATGCTCCCGCGGGTCGATCGAATAGACGACGAAGGACTCGGCCGCGCCGAAGTGCTGGTCGATCTGCTTCATATCCGAGGAGGCGAAGGCCGCCTTGATTCGGGTATTCGTTTCCATGGATGTCGCCTCGTCGCTCATGCTCAGGACCCTCAGTCGTCGTTCCATTCCCATCGGGGCTCCTTAAAGCGCTTCTTTGGTTACGGCGCGTGTGTGTTTCATGGACTGTTGTCCGGTTGCCAACGTCGCGGTCCATGAGGGCCGCGCTTTAAGGAAAAGGAACAAAACCTATCCAATCCGTGCGGGTCCGGGCTTAGTTCGATGCGAAGCCTGTCAGTGTGGGCGCGGCATCTCGCGCTCGCCCTCCGGGCGCTGTTTGAGCTTCGAGCGATAGGGATGGATCTCGCCGCGCTCCTCGCCGAGCAGCAGATTAGCCAGATCGAAGATGGCGTCGCGCGTGCCGCGATAGCCGATCCAGGTCCGCTGAAAACCGCCGACGCGGTCATACTGCGGGAAACCGGCACGCAGCAAGGGGATACCCAACCGTTCGGCGGTGTGGACCGCATGCGAGTTGCCGATGAGGATCTCGGCGTCGCGCTCGCGGGCGGTGATCTCGAGATCCTCCAGATCGCCGATCTTGACCTCGCGTGCGGCGACATCCTGCAACGCCGGGGCATTGGCCGGGGCGACGGCGGCGACCACCTCGGACCCGACGCTTGCGAGCATGCGGCTGAAACCGACCAAAAGGTCCGGCTCCGCGGCAACGGCGAAGCGCGACATGCCCAACATGAAGTGGCAGTCGAGCAGGGCGTCCTGAAGCTGCGCGCGCTGCCGTTCGATCTTGGCCGGGACCGGGCGATCGGCGATCCGCGAGAGCGTCATCACGAGCCCGTCGACGGCATCCATATCCATCAGATGTGCGAAGCGATGGTCCGGAACGCCGGTGCGCGCCGTCAGGGCGTCGGCCGCCGCATCCATCGAGGCGCCGATCACCAGCGTCGCCGCGGCGTCGCCGAGAGTCGCCAGATCGCTCGTGCGGGTGCCGCCGATGGTCAGGGGGTTGTAGTCGGTCTCGGGCAGATGGCCGTCGAGCGAATCCGAGAGATCCGGCAGGACCATCGGGGACAGGCCGAACGACTCGATCAGCTCCTTGAGGTGCTCGATGTCGCCGGGCGTCAGGTGCGATCCGGGCAGGACATTGACCTGACGGTCGCGACGTCCCGGCCGGGTGCCGGCCTCGGCCTGGGTCGGAACAAGCGTCTCGATGATGGCCTTGGTCGCCTGCGCGTAGCCGGACTCCATACAGCCGGTGAAGTCCGGCGTGGACACCGGCACGACCGCGGTGTCCGCGAACTGGGGCCAGGTCTCGCGAAAGACCCGCACCGCCATTTCGATGTCCGCACCCTGGGTCTCGACCAGGCCGGTGGTCGGTAGCCCGATCAGGTCCGGCGCACTCTTCTCGCAAAGGGTCTTCAGACCCTCGACGACTTGCGCCTCGCTGCCCATGATGGCGCTGACCTGGTCGATCGCCGTGGTCTGCAAGGGGATCGGCTCGCGGAAGTGCCGCACGAAGAAGATCTTGCCGAAGGCGGTGCAGCCTTGGGATCCGTGCATCATCGGGATCGCGCGGTTGAAACCGAGGAAGGCGAGTGCTGCGCCGACGGTCGAGCTCGCCTTCAGCGGGCTGACCGACAGGGCCTTGTTGCGTTTGATGATCTCAGGCATGGGACTGCACCTCGGCAGGGGCGCTCTCGTTTGCGGCGAGCGATAGGGACTTCGCCGGTGCCGGATGGGCATGCCCCGCGTCCGTCGCCCAAGGCGCCGGACGCCGCACCGCATCCCAGATCGGACTCTCCACCGTCAGACAGAGCTGGCGCGCCAGCTCGACCATGCCGACATAGCCGGCGTAGCCGAATTCGCGCTCCTGATTGATATCCAGGAAGGGGATTCGTGCCTTGAGCGCCGTGTAGAGGTTGCGCCCGCCCGCGATCAGGATGTCGACGCCGTTCTCTCGGACCCGATCGATCAGACCGCGCGGATTGCCGTCCTCGATCATGACCGCGTCCTCGCCCATCAAGGCACGGATGCGCGCCTTGTCCTCCTCCGTGGACTTGCGGGTACCGGTCGCGACCACCGTCATCCCGAGATCCTGCAAGGCGGAGATGATCGACCAGGACTTGACCCCGCCGGTATAGAGCAGGACCTTGCGACCCTGCAGACGCGCCCGATAGGGTTCGAGTGCGGTATGGATCTTGGCCTCCTCGCGGGCGATGAGCGCTTCGGTGCGGCGGGTGAGGTCCGGGTCGTCGATGATCCGCGCAAAGTCACGCAGCGCCTGCGAGACATCCGCGACGCCGTAGAAGCTGCCCTCGAACCAAGGAATCCCGTAAGTCTCCTTGAGCTTGCGCGCGACGTTGATCATGGCCTTGGAGCAGACCATCATGTTGACCTCAGCGCGGTGCATGGTCTGCACCTCGTGGAAGCGCGCATCGCCCGAAAGGCTGCAGAGCACGCGCAAACCCAGCTCGTCGAGCAAGGGCAGGACGTTCCAGAGCTCGCCGGCGATGTTGTACTCGGCGACCAGATTCACGTCGTGAACCTTGAAGCCCTCGTGCTCGATCCCCGGCGGGACCGGGTCGGGCTCGCGGGTGCCGCAGACCTGCGTGACCATGGTCTCGCCGGCGATCCGATTACCCAGGTTCTTGGTGCCGTAGAAGCCGGCGGCATCGACCGACACCACGGGCGTGCCCCAGCGCTTCTGCGCCTCCTTACAGACCGCACCGACATCGTCACCGGTCAGGGCCGGCACGCAGGTGTTGTAGACGAAGACCGCCGCGGGCTTGTAGCTGTCGATCGCCTGCTTGATCCCGAGGAAGAGCCGCTTCTCGCTGCGACCCATGATGACGTCCTGCTCGGTCAGATCGGTCGTCATGCCGATCTTGTAGAGGCTCGGACCGCTCGAACGCGCCCCGCGGTTGTCCCAGGAGTTGCCCGCGCAGGCGATGGAGCCATGCACGATGTGCGCGACATCCGCGATCGGCAAAAGCGCGATCTGCGCCCCGTCGAAGGAGCAGCCGCCGGCCGTCGCGCCGGGCTTGAGCTTGGCGCAGCCGGATTTGTCCTTCGTGTTGTGCGCACACGCCGGCTCGTCGAGCAGCGCGGCGATCTCTTTTTGTTTCATGAAGGCTCCGAAGGCGTTCGCTTTGGAACGTCTTAAGCAGAGCCTATGCCAATCGCTATCATCTTGTTTTGATGAGAGAAGACCAGGTGTCTGTCGGATTCACGACAAGGCGGATGTCTGAAAGCCCCGCAAACTACTATGGTGATTTCACGGACACCGAGCAGTCATCGCGCAGGTGATGAGACGATTCACCCCGCCGGCCCGCTTGCCTTCGGTATCGTTTTTTGATATCAAACTCATCATGAACAGCTCGCAGCGCAAAACGCTGGTCGCAATCTTCAGTCATCCCGTCAACGGCAACTTGGAATGGCGCAAGATCGAATCCCTATTCCTGGCGCTGGGGGCAACGAAGGATGAAGGTGCAGGCTCTGCCGTAACGTTCTTTCTGAACGACCAGCGGGCCGATTTCCACCGACCGCATCCACAAAAGGAGGCTCTGAAATACCGCGTCAAAGCAGCGCGTGAGTTTCTGGAAAACGCCGGGATCACACCATGAACGCCATGACCTACCGCGGCTATGCCGCTCGCATCGAGTACGATCCGGAGGACCGCATCTTTGTCGGTCGACTGGCCGGCATCAAGGATATCGCCGTGTTTCACGGCACCACGGTCGATGAGTTGGAGACCGCCTTCCATGAGACGGTCGATCACTATCTCGAAGTGAGCGAACGCACCGGCCGGCCGGCACAGAAGCCCTACTCCGGCCGCCTCTTGCTGCGGGTCGATCCCGAGACGCACGCGGCAATGGCCGTCGCAGCCGAGCTGGCCGGCGCCAGCCTCAACCAATGGGCGGCCAAGGTGCTGAAGGACGCGGCTCGCACCTAAACCGCGCCGGGTGCGGTATGCATCGTTTGTTGGATTGGCCTGGCCGCGCCAGCTCCGACAACTGTCGGTGCTGGCGCGGTTTAAAGCATTAAAAATATTAAACTTTAAACCGCGTCTCCACAAAGGCCGGAAAAATCCCTGAGCCCGACACAAAATGAGAATGACTCATTTCACTCTGGACGCGGTTTAATTCCATCAAAGCCCCTATCAGCCGGCGACAGGGTGCTCAGAAGTCCTCCTCGGGCGCATCGGTCGCCATGGTCTCGGTCACGACCTGCCACTGCGCATCGAGACGCAGCCGGACCGAATCGAGGCCGGCCCCATTGCCCGCGATCAACAGCGTCCTCCCGCGCTCGATCAGGGCACGGATGTCCGTCTCATTCAGGTCCCGACCGTCGAAGGTCTTCCAGACCACGAAGTCGCAGCCCTCGCGAAAGCGGTTGCAGCCGAAACCGCGACGACCTTCGATGATCTTGCCCTGGCCGCATTTTGGACAGACGGGGGTTGGTCGCGAATCGAAGGGGCGGCGTACGGCTGTCCTTTGCTTGCTCCGGTGTGACCGG
>NZ_LN848257.1:2198653-2204743 GCF_001499735.1 Thiocapsa sp. KS1
GCGAGCCCCCTGCCCGTCATCGACGGCCGCCTCCGCCGAACCGGTGTCGGTCGCCTGGGCCTCGAAATCGAAGACAACCTTGCCGGCCGCATCCAGCCGCAGACCAGCGCCGAAGGGTTTGCCTGCCTTCGAGGTGAAGCCCTCCACGAGCGGCAGCCAACCTTGCGCGATGAGCCGGCGCACCTGATCCTCGGTCAGCGCCAAACCGGCGACCGTCTTCCAGACGGTAAAGCCGCAGCCCTCGCGATAGCGGCTGCACCCATAGGCGCGGGTGTTCTCGGTGACCTCGCCCTCGCGACAGATGGGACAAGGACCGAGTCCACCCGCTAAGGGCTCGCCCGATCCGTGCGCGGCTCCGCCTCGGCTCGGCCGCCCGGCCTTGCGTGCGCCCCCTGCCTTCCCGGTCTTCGCACCCTTGCTCGCCGGGCGTTCGGCACGCTCCGCCGCGACCTGCTCGGCCGACAGCGCCGGGCCTTGCGCGATCTGCGGCACCAGCTCGCGCAGAAAGCCGACGATGTCGCGATCGAAGACCTCGACCGGCAGCTCGCCATGCTCGACGTCTTTAAGTCGCTGCTCCCATTCGGCCGTCAGCTCCGCGCTGCGCAGTGCCGGCGCGACCAAGCCGATCAGAGCCGTTCCTTTCGGCGTGGCATGCAACTGCTTGCGTCGGCGCTCGACATAACGGGTGCGGATCAGCTTCTCGATGATCTCGGCGCGGGTCGCCGGAGTGCCGAGACCGGATTGCTTCATCGCGGCAGCCAGGGCGTCGTCCTCGATCTCGCGACCGGCGTTCTTCATGGCGGCCAGGAGGGTCGAGTCGTCGTAGTGACGCGGCGGCTGCGTCTCCTTCTCCTGCACCTCCAGGCTGTCGACCTGGAGCAGCTGACCCGCGATGAGCGGCGGCAGGACCTTGGGCTCGCCGCTGTGGTCCATACCGGCCTCGTCCTTTCCGCTCGACTCGACACCCCCGTCGGCCTCGGCACGCTTCCAGCCGAGCTCCAGCACCACCGCGCCGCGCGCGAGGAAGGTCGCATCCCCGATCGCGATCTCCACGCGTGTCTCCTCGATCCGCTGATCCGGCAGGAACACAGCAACGAAGCGCGTCGCCACCAGATCGAAGATCTTGCGCAGCGGCGCCGGCAGATCGGGCGACGGCGTCTTGCCGGTCGGCAGGATGGCGTGATGATCGGTCAGCTTGGTGCGGTCCACGTACGCCTTGCTCAGCCGGTGGCCGGACTGGAGCCGCTCCAGCGCCTCGGCGGCGAGCGGATGTTGCAGGCCCTTCAGGATGCCCGGCAGCTCGGGCAGCATGTCCTCGGAGATGTGGCGGCTCTCGGTGCGCGGATAGCTGATGAGCTTGTAGGTCTCGTAGAGCGCCTGGGCATGTTCAAGCACCTGCGCGGCGGTGAAGCCGAAGCGCCGGTTGGCATCGCGTTGCAGGTTGGTCAGGTCGTAGAGCGGTGGCGGTCGGACGGTACGGATCTTTTTCTCGACCTTGGTCACCGTGCCGGTGCGGTGGGGACTCAGCTCCCGATGCAGCCGCTCGGCCTCCTCCTTTTTCTCGATTCGGGTCTCGCCGTCGCGGATATAGCGGGCGTCGAAGCGGGCCGCATCGACCGTGACTAGATGCGCGACCAGCTCGTAGAAAAACGCCTTCGTGAAGCTGGCGATCGCCTGATCGCGGGCGACGATCATCGCCAGGGTCGGCGTCTGTACCCGGCCGATGGTACAGAGCACCCGGTTGTGCACCGTGTAGGCCCGGGTGAGATTCATGCCGATCAACCAGTCCGCCTGCGCACGGGCGCGCGCGGCATCGGCCAGATGGTCATAGGCTTGGCCGGGGCGCAGCGCCCGAAAGCCCTCGCGAATCGCCTCGTCGGTCAGGCTGGAGATCCAGAGCCGGTCGAACGGCTTTTTGCAGCGGGCGTGCTGATAGATGAGACGAAAGATATGCTCGCCTTCGCGGCCGGCATCCGTCGCACACACCAGACGCTCGGTGTCGGGTGCCGTGATGAGTGCCTTGACGAGCTTGAATTGGGCAGCGGTCTGCTTCGAGGTCTTGAGCTTCCAGGCGTCGGGGATCATCGGGAGCTGAACCGCCGACCACCGTCCCGCCCAGTCGACACCCTGCACCTCGCCGTACTCATCCGGCTCGGCGAAATGGATGAGATGCCCGATCGCCCAGGTCACCCGATAGCCGTTGCCTTCCAGAAACCCCTCGCCCTTGCGTCGCGCACCCAACACCCGTGCGATATCGCGGGCGACACTCGGCTTTTCCGCAACCACCACGATCGTCATCCCGATCTCCCTTCCAACCCGCCACATAGGTCGGATTAGCTCAGCGTAATCCGACATCCGGCCTCGCGGCAAACCGCCGAACGTCGGGTTACGGCGCGCATCAACCTCGGCGGACAACCTCCGGCCGCGTACCGGCGCGCCTAACCCGACCTACGCGGTCGGAACGTCGCTTTCGCCGGCAACCAAACGTACACTTATCGAAACCAAAATGCACATTCCGGCACATGAGATACCGACGCGCTTTTGTTCCGGGCGGATCCTTCTTCTTCACCCTGGTCACTGCGGGAAGAAGACCGGTCCTGCAGAGCGAGCAGGCCATCGAGACACTCCGCGAGGCATTCCGACGCGTCGCATCAAAGCGCCCCTTCTCCATCGACGCCATCGTGATTCTTCCGGACCACCTCCATTGCATCTGGACCCTGCCGCCCGGCGACAGCGATTTCTCGACCCGGTGGCGTCTCGTCAAGACCTGGCTCGTGAAGCATCACGACAACATCCCGTATCCAGAAGCCGGGCGGGAGGTGTGGCAGCAACGGTTCTGGGAGCACACCCTTCGCGACGATACAGACGTCATCCGGCATGTCGAGTACATCCATTACAACCCCGTCAAACATGGATACGTAACGGCCCCTTGTCATTGGCCGTACAGCAGCTTCCACAGGTTCGTCCGGGACGGGTTGTACCCCGCCGATTGGGGGGGCGAACCAGATGGATTCGGAGGGTATCGGGCGTGAGTAAGGATTCGCCCATCGTCGCAAGAATTCGGCGGGGCACGGCATGCATCGGCGCCAACCCAACCCAGGGCCGTAGGTCGGATTAGCGCAGCGTAATCCGACCCCCGAACGCTCGGCGGTGCGCCAAACGTCGGGTTACGGCGCGCATCAACCCCGGCGGACAACCTCCGGCCGCGTACCGGCGCGCCTAACCCGACCTACGCGCACCCAGCCTGAACCCGTAGGTCGGATTAGCGATAGCGTAATCCGACACCCGACCGCGCAACGGGAACACGGGCGGCTTTATCCCTTCACCTTCAAAGGCGTGAGCATCCGCATGGTGCGGATCTTCAGCTCGACGCGGAACTCGATCTCCTGATCCGCACTGGGCTCGGCCTCGAGGGTGTAGCCGGTCTCCTCGATCGTGGCGTTCTCGGGCAGCTTGGCGGGGTCGATGGTCACGGTCCAGGTGCCGGGTTGCAGGCCGGCGAAGCGGAACTCGCCGTTGCCGTTGGTGAGACGGCGGTAGACTTGATCGCCGCTGCGCACCTCGACCAGGATCCCGCCCAGGCCGCGGCTCGGCTTGAGCTCTTCGGACGTCGGCGGAGGCGGTGCCTTCACGCCCTGCCCTACACGCACGAAGGTCTGAGACGGCAGCAGGCTGGCATCCGGCTCGTAGAGCTGCACCTTGCCGGCGATGGTCGCACCGCGGATGAAGGGCACGTCGATCGTCGCCCCGGCATCGAAATAGAGATCCACCGGCCGCGGCATCTCCAGCGTCGGGATCATCCCGACCGGAAGGCTGCCGCCCGCGAGCGTCAGGTCATAGACGCCCAGCTTCACCGACGGGAACATGAAATAACCGTTTTCATCCGTAATCGCCACCAAGCGGTCCAGTTTCAGCACCACGTTGGACAGCCCGGTACCGGTCTCTTGATCGAATGCACGGCCGCGCACGGTCGCCACATCCCGCCGCGATACGGTCGGCACCTCGATCGGCACCATGTAGGAGAGCATGATGCTGTTCTCCATATTCATGCCGTTGTCGTAGAGCTCGGCATAGCGCGAGCCATGGCGCGCCTGCACCGTGACCAGGTCCCCGTTCTCGCGCGCGTACCGGTAGGACAGGTCGGCGATCACGCTGTTCTGTCCATTGTATTGTTGCCCCTGGACATTCAGGCTCAGGGTCGACCGGGGGCTGACGGCATAGTTCACACTCGCCCCGCCCGTGAACCGCGGTGCTTCATCGAAGGTGGCCGCGGCCTCGTTCTCCACAGAGAGATAGCCTCCCAGATTCAGGCGTCGCGTCGCGCGCCAAAACAGAGATGCGCGAAACGCCTGCGTCGCTGAGCTTTCGCCGGTGACCCGATCGTATTCCTCGCCCAGCTCGATGCTGGTGTTCAGACTCAGGTTGAGATCCTTGAAGCTCTTGCCGTAGCCGAATCGAATGCTGTTCTCCACCTCGTCGAAGGTCGGCGCCGGATTCAGATCGCTGCGCTGGCGACGACGCAGCTCCACCGTATAGCGGGTCTCGTCGGCGGTGCGCCAGTTGACGCCGACACCGGCCTCGTGCTCTTCGCTGTCCGGACCGTACCAATCCCAGTCGTCCGGATCCAAGGACCACCAGTCCTCTTGGTCGTACTCGGCCAACTGCCGTGCGTCCTGGTGGTCGCGATCATAGTGATACCAGGCGCGCAGGCTCCAGGGCTGCTCCAGCGGCGCATAGTCGACATCCAGCTCGGCGCGGTCCTGATTCTGGTAATAGCCCGCGTAATCCGGCGAGGCATAGAGCAGGGTGAGCCGGTAGCGCCAAGGCGCGCCCAGCTTGATCAGATTACCCCAGAAGGCCACGCCGTTCCCGGCATCCCCGGCGCTGCCGCCCACCTCGACATCCAGGGCCGTCTCGGCGCCCAGATCGACCTTCTGCCGCACGCCCAGGATCTGGTTATGACCGTTCACGTTGTCGGTTTGGTCGAGATAGCTCAGACCCAGGATCCAGGTCGGCCGCAGGGCATAGAGCAGCCCGAGTCCGGTTTGATGGCCCTGGTAATAGACGTCCTGATCGTCGTCGCCGAAGTCGAATGACCCGACATGATAGGCGGAGAGCTCGATCCCTTCGCCGCGCCACGCAAAACGCATCCCGCGTCCGCTGATCCCGGGATCGGTGAGCGGCGAGAGACCATAGGTGGCATCGCCGAGGGTCAGATCGAAGTTGCGTCCGCGATAATCGACATAGAACCAACTCTCTTGACCGAAGATGGTGTCGTCCTCCAATCCCGGCCAGCGCAGCAGGAAGCTCAGGATGCGCTCTTGCGTGCCGTCGATGGACCCGCTGCCGGACCATTCCAGCTGCACACCCGCGCCGTTCTCGCCGTCGTCCCGGCCGCTCCAGCTTCCGCCGACACGGCGCGTAAACAGGGTCTTGATACTGTGCGGCGGCGCCTCCTTGCCGGTGACGCGCGGCAGGGTCTCCACGCTGCGCTTGGCGGTATCCGTTAGGGTCTCGCCGTGATCGCCGGCCGCCGCGGTCGCGGTCAGGCTGATCTCGTCCCGCGTCGACTCGGTGACGGCAGGCGGGCGAACGGTCATCTCGATCGGCTGCGACTCGCCCGGCGCCAGCGTCAAGGTGCCGACGGCGGGCTCGATCTTGGACTCGCGGCTGCTTTGTGCGCCGAAGCCGACCGTCAGTGCGGTATTGCTCGAGTTGCCGATCTGGAAGACCGCGGTGTAGGGCTCGTTGGCGATGGCGATGGTCGGCAGCTCCAGGATGTCGACCTGGAGCTTGAAGACGGGCCGCACCCGCACGTTCAAGGTCGAGCCGCCCAAGGCGCCGGGGCGTCCGCGGATGCCGACCTGATAGCTCACGCGATACTCGCCCGCCGCCGTGCCCTCGGGCACGAAGAAGCTGACCAGCCGCATGACCGTGCCGCCGGGCGGGAGCGTAAAGGGGAATTCGGGGGTGATGGCGCGCCAGCCTGCGGCATCAGCAGACGTCCTTCCAGGTCAGCGGCGCCGCCCATTCGGTTGGTCACCTGAAACACAACCGTGACCACCTCGCGCGGATCGACGGTGAAGACCC
>NZ_LN848257.1:2204843-2207031 GCF_001499735.1 Thiocapsa sp. KS1
CATCCGCACCCTGCGCTCGCACCCTTTGATCCTCCCCCGAACGGATGGGAGTCGAGACGGGATCGCGCCGCGCCGCTCCATGGCGTCCTTGGTCGCTCCCGCCCCGACCCCCGACCGCCGGGAGTGGGTGACTCGGTTGTACTCGGTCCTATTCGATCTCCAGCTCCACGTTGGCGCCGAAGAGGTTGTCGCCGGTGCCGTCGGCTGCGACCAAGCCAAGGTAGGAGCCGACCGGGGTGTCGCCGAGGTCTATACCGAATCGCTCTGAAGTACCCGGAAACAACCGTTTAGCACTCGATTGAAGTCGTCCAATTGGTTGGCCTGCTTTGGTATAGAGTTCCAGCCAAACCAACGGTCGAAGCCACCGCTCCCCGTCGTTCTCGACGTCGATCTCGAATATCCGCCGCCCGTCATTCTTGATGATACGCGGATTCGTAAAAATCAAGTTATAACGACCGGTATTTCCGATCTGAGTGATAACCTGAACGCCGTAACGCATCGCAGCCCCAATCGTCACCGTTCGATCTGCTGGTGGATCAGATGATTCAGGCGATGCGGGGGTAATCGGCTCGACAACCACCATGCTCCAAAAGGTTCCCGTGATCTTATCCGCTGAGCCACCTGGCACCTTGACTTCGAAGTCAATCCGTTCTCGTGTATTTGGCTGAACAACGACGACATCCCGGCTCAACCTGATCCAGTTGGCATTCGAGCGGGGTAATCGCCCAGGATCACCAATTTTATTAGTTCCATCAGCTTCGAAAGTGTAGTCCGCGATGAAGATCTTAACTTCTGAGGACGATACGCCTGTGTTCTTAATAATGATCTCGCCGTCATAGCTCTCACCCGGTTGCGTGACCTTCTCATGGGTCAATGAGGATTCGACAACGATCGATGCAAATACCTGATCTATATACCCCAACAGGAAGCACAAGACAAAAATGACCAGTTGTCGCGTCGGAACCTGCATCACGTTGCTCCAAGGATCATTGGACCAAAAAATAGGTTATTTCAGCGCCGTAGTTTCCCGGCGCATGCTGAATCGACACCCCGAGCAGTTGGAGCTGAAGATTAATGCCGCTGCAGCTGCCGACGCCCGAGAAGAGATCCTGTGGAAAGGAAGTCACCTCAAGATAACCCTGACCTAGACTCAAAGAACCGCAGTTTCCCTCGGCGGTCGGGCGAACGGCAACGGTCACCCCAGGGGGTAGTGCAGCGCTTGAACCCTGAACGCGGATTGTCCAGGGTGTACTTTCGACGAATCCGCTAATGGTTAGGTTAACTTGGGCCGGGGGACTTTCTATCGTTGACCGGAAACCAGTCCCGGCGCCACCCGCAAGGTCGGCCGCACCGAGCGTTGGAGCCCAACCACCACTCACTGAAAGGTTTATCGCGTGCGCGTTGACCGCAAACCCGAGGATGAGGGCAAACGCAATCAGCCGACTCTTCACGAAGCACCTCGAACCATAGAGCGCTAATTGATTGAATGACCCCCGGCGCTACCCAAGCGCCAAGGATCATCATCTGTTGCGCTATAAGTGACGGGCTGTCAGCTATCCGTCAGCGTATAGGTGACGACCCTGCTGGCATCACCGATTGGCGCTTCCACGGTCGCACTGAAGGTGTAGGTAATTGAGGGCGAACTCGTGACGATCTGATACAGGCCGTCATACACTTTTTTCACAGCTGCATCTGCGTCGGCACTGGTAAAGGTCACGCCTTCCACCGGCTCACCAATACCACCAGCGGCACCTTCAACACTTGAAGCTTCTCCAAATTCAATCGCGAGCGTTGCCCCCGCCGGCATCTTGGTTGGAATCGATGCGTAAATCTTTCGCGTCGCCGTGCTTGGAGAGTTCGTAGTCACGGCCCAGGAGGACGCGCTCGATGTCTCCGGAAGTAATACCGTGCCGCCATCACTTGTAGCCTGATCAATCGTCAGCGTCACACTGCCTGAGGTGATCTTGATCTCGTCGACTGCGTCGATGCCGAGAGTTAACGAATCTGTACCGCTATCCAGTTCTGTAGCAAAGACCCCCGAACTCACCAACAACCCAATCGCCGCCGCCAATGCCGTCAGTTTCATCGTCGTGTTGGTTCTCATCTCATTCACCCTGTTCTGTGCGTACTGTTGATACTCGAAACGGCGGATCGGCGAGGCTGTCCGGTCGGACACGCGGCCGTCCCG
>NZ_LN848257.1:2207131-2218006 GCF_001499735.1 Thiocapsa sp. KS1
GACAATAACTCGGCCGTCCCTGGCCGATCTCGATCGTCCGGAGACCCTGCCGGGCTTGACGCCCCGGTGGCCCCGAACCCTCGATGCGATCTCGGGGCCTTTGGCCCGTTGCTCGATCCGCATGGCCGGAGTATGGTGCGCCCCCGTTCGCAGGTGAAATACCTTTAGGCTATGCTTATATACCCGAAAGGTATTGCGTAAGGCACTGGGCCGGATGCCCTGCACAACAGGCGTCTAAGGCATTGAAACTGAGGCAATTGGAATATTTCCACGAGGTCGTCGAGCAGGATTTCAACATCTCGGCCGCCGCCAAGAGGCTCTACACCTCCCAGCCCGGCGTGAGCCGCCAGCTCATCGACCTGGCCGACGAGCTGGGCGTGGAGTTGTTTCTGCATGAAGGGAAGCGTTTGGTCGGTCTGACCCGAGCCGGGGTGGAGATCGCCGAGATCGTCGCGCGCGTGCTGATCGACGTGCGTCGGATCCACGAGATCGGCCGCTCCCTCGCCACCGAGCGGCACGACCGTCTGATGGTCGTCGCCAATCGACACGCCGCACATCACCTGCTCCATCATGCGGTGGTCGACTTTCGCGAGATGATGCCCGAGGTCGATGTGACCGTCTCGGAGGAGAACACGACCCAGGCAACCGCCATGCTGCGTATCGGCCAAGCCGATCTGGGACTGCTGGCGCAGGCCCCGGACCAGGATCCGGACCTGCTGTACTTTCCGATCGAGGAGTGGCGGCTGCTGTTGGTCGTGCCGCGGGATCATCCGCTGCGCCGGATGCCGACGATCGCACTCGCGGACCTCGCACGCGTTTCGGTCTGCTCCTATGACCATGCCGCGCAATCGCGCCAGGTCATCGAAGAGGCCTTTGCCCAAGCCGGGCTCGACTCTCCGGTCAACATCTCCTTCGCCAGCAGCCACATGATCCTGCAGTTCGTGAACAGCAAGATCGGCGTCGCCATCGTGGCGGAATCCGCCTTCTCGCCCGCCGAATATCCCGAGCTGTGCGGGCTGGACGTCACCCATCTGTTCCGCCCCTTGACCACCGACCTAGTGCTGCCGCGCCGAGCCTCGCCCCCGCGCCACGTCTTCAACTTCCTGAGCGTTCTCGCCCCGCAAATCACCCCGACAACCATCGGCGACGCCATCGGCTCGTAACTCGTAGGTCGGGTTAGGCGCGCCGGTACGCCGTCGGAGGTTGTCCGCCGAGGCCGAGGCGCGCCGTAACCCGACGTTCGGCGGTCCATCGCGCGCTCGGCTGTCGGATTACGCTGCGCTAATCCGACCTACGGGTGGGTTGGAGCGGGTGCAACAGCGGACCGTAGGTCGGGTTAGGCGCGCCGGTACACCATCGGAGGTTGTCCGCCGAGGCCGAGGCGCGCCGTAACCCGACGTTCGGCGGTCCGTCGCACGCTCGGGTGTCGGATTACGCTGCGCTAATCCGACCTACGGGTGGGTTGGAGCGGGTGCAACCGCGGTTCGTAGGTCGGGTTAGGCGCGCCGGTACGCCGTCGGAGGTTGTCCCCCGAGGCCGAGGCGCGCCGTAACCCGACGTTCGGCGCCCCGTCGCACGCTCGGGTGTCGGATTACGCTGCGCTAATCCGACCTACGGTTCTACGGTTCTGCGGGTGGGTTGGGGCGGGGGCGATCTGCGGTCGGATGAGCTACTTCTGGACCAGCGCCAACACCCCGAGCAGCATGACGGCGGCGCCGAGCAGCTTGACGAGGGTGTGGGTCTCCTTGAAGAACCAACGCCCGAGAACGACCGAGAAGATCCCGGCGGTCCGCTTCACGGCCATGGCATAGGAGGCCAGGGTCAGGCTGAGCGCGATCTGGTCGGCGATGCGCATGAGCGCGAAGAGACCGCCGAGCACAAGCAACGGGCGGATGCGTCGGTGGGCCTGCGGGGTGAAGATCGTCCGGTAGAAGCGTCGGTCGTAGAGACTGAACAGGATGAAGAGGACCAGCGGGTTGACGATCGCCACCACCACGGTGAAGGACAGCGGATCGCTCATCTGAATACCAATCCGCCCCACGACGCTGGCGGCGGCGAAACAGGCGGCCGCGGCGAGTCCCAGCAGGCTGCCGGGATCCGTCACCAGCCGCTTGAAGGGGAGATACCAGCGCACCTCATGGTCGCCGAGGCTCAAGATATAGCCGCCGGCGACGAGCAGAACGACGCCGATCAGACCGACCGAGGCGGGCAGCGCGCCCGTCAAGAGCCACTCGACGAGGATCGCGAAACCCGGGGTCAGGGTCATCAAGGGCCCCACGAGGGAGACCTCGGTCTTGTGCAGCGCCGCGTTCAGCGCCCAGCCGCCGAGGGCGGACAAGATGCCCCCGGCGAGAACGGCCGACAGGTAGGCGGGCTCGTGAAACGGGAAGCTGTGATTCCAGATGATCAGCGGCAGCGTAATGACCAGGCTGCTGAGGTTGACGTAGAAGGTCAGGACCTCGGTGGAGAACTCCAGGCTGAGATACTTGGTGACCGCAAGTCGAGAGGCATGAAAGAAGGCCGACGCCAGCGAAAAGAGGATCCAAAGGTGGGCGAATTCGGAGAAGTCCATGCGTTCGGGGTGCGACGGGCTTGATCGGGAGGGCCAAAGGGATGGGGAGGTGACGCCTCGCGCATCCGACGGGTTGGTCATTGGAACCGCAAAGACGGAACGGACGCAAAGCCTTTCGTCACGAAACCCGTAGGTCGGATTAGCGATAGCGTAATCCGACACCCGGGCGCTCGGCGAAGCACCGAACGTCGGGTTACGGCACGCGGCGGCCTCGGCGGACACCCAGCGGCGGCGTGCCGGCGCGCCTAACCCGACCTACCGATTCGTGAAACCCGTAGGTCGGATTAGCGATAGCGTAATCCGACACCCGAGCGCTCGGCGGAGCGCCGAACGTCGGGTTACGGCGCGCGCCAACCCCGGCAAGCACCTTCGGGCGGCGTGCCGGCGCGCCTAACCCGACCTACCGATTCGTGAAACCCGTAGGTCGGATGAGCGCAGCGTCATCCGACAGCCGCCGAGCGCGGGGCATTATGTGTCTGAATGCCATCCGGTATGCGGGTCCGAGAAGCGCTTGAGGGGCTCGAAACGGATGTCCGCCACATCCGCCTGGACGATCTGGTTGAACTGCGCGAAAGCGCGCTGGAATGCACTTCGGTGCTGCCAGCTATCCACGCTCCAGCACCCCTCGCCACGCAGGATGCGCACGCTGGGAATACCGCCGAGCCCCAGCAGGCCGGCACCGCCGATGCCGGAGAAGAGCTTCGGCTGGATGGTGAGATGCACCACCCCGGCGTCTTCGAGCCTTGCCCCCGGACGGTTGCGCTCCGGCGCATGGAGATTCAGGGCGTAGCAGGGCTGATTCAGTGTCATGAGATCCATGCGCCGGCGCGCATCGGCCCGTTCGAGACGGTGTGCGGTCGATGTAGACAGGTCTCGGAGCGCCCGAGACAGCGCATGCAAGCCGCCCCGCGTCCCGACGGACCAGGGCTGGGCCGCGAGACCGCTCGCGATCTCGGCGATCGGACGCAAGGCGTGCCGATGCCAGGGCAGCGGCGCGCGGCGCTGCCCGGTGAACACCTCGAGCAGATCCGCGGCCAGCGTCTCCAGACGCCGATGCAGGCGCCGGATAAGAGCCTCGAACGCGGGATCGGCAAGCACCTGCCAGCCGGGCAGCTCGATCAGACAGCCGAGCGGCCGGTCGCCCCGGATCGCCAGCCGATCGTCGGGCTTCTCCAGGCGGGCACCCGGGATGCCGAGCTCAAACCCCGCCAGCGACTCGTCGATCAACCGTGCCCCGAGAAAGGCCAGCGGATCGATGGCTTGACGGCGTAACCGTGCATCCCGGACGTCGCCGAATCGCCCGGCGCTCTCCAACGGCTTCAGCATCCGACCCGACCAGTAGAGCAGATGGAGATGGAACTGCTTGGCCGCCTGCACGCTCTCGCGGTCGTGCGTGTTGGGGTCGCAGTTGAGCGCGAGATGCAGCTCGCCGTCGGCGAGATCGAAACGACGCATCACATCCGGATCGGAGACGAAGCGCACGAAGGCAAGCCCGGTTCGCCAGAGGGTGCGGCCCGTCACGGGCGCGACCGCATCGGGCGTGGCCTTCGGAGGGTCCGAGATCTCCGACACCATGAGATCGAAGAGACTGTGCGGCGACGCCTTGTCGATCAGGGCGAGCCGGTCGCCGTCGCAGAGGATCTCCTGAATGGTTCGGCGGGCGAACCGTCGGCGCGGGTCGGGATGCTCGGCCTCGGTGCGGGTCAACGCGTATTCGGCCGGCGGCCCCGGGATACGCAGATGCTCCCAGGCAACGCGCATCCGATCCAGGCCGCGGGGATAGAGCGCCGCGAACCTGTCAGGTCGCATCCGCACCGTCCGGGTGAACACGCACGACCGGCCCCACTCCGTCACTGCTCATGGCAGCACCGGCAAGCGCGGCGGTCTCGGCAACGCTCGGAGGTCGCGCACCACATCGGCGGACAAGAGGGCCGCCATGCGATTGAACGCAACCGCCATGTCGTCGGGCGTGTCGCCCTGCACCTCGACCTCGCGATGGTAACGGCGGTCCCAGACGGACCGGCGGTCGTCGGCGCGCACCAGGGCCAGGTTGAGTGTGCCGACCACCCGCGGAGGCGTCGCCGTCGGCAGGTGCTCGAAACGTTCCACCTCGCCGCCGAGCAGGTAGTCCGCCCGGCCGCGGTCGGCCGGGATGAGCGTGAACGCGAACACCCGGGCGGACCGCACGGCACGGACCAGGTTGCCGGAAACGGCGCGCGGGACCGGATCGGCCCAGAGGAGATCGTCGTAACGCTGCACCCGCAGCGGCTCGGCCTCGGTGCGGAAGACGATCTGCCGCCCCCCGAGGAAGCCGCGCGCGGCCAGATCCGAAACCAGCAAGGTCGCCGACACGGGCGAGCCGACCGGGGACTCCAAAGGCTCCGGATCGAGCGCATAGAAGAGATCCGGCCGCAGGGGTGCGGGCGAGCCGCAGCCGCCCGTGATCAGGACGAGGAGCAGCGCCGGGAGGAGACGACTCCGGCGCGTTGCAAAGCAGCGCGAGAGTCTCGACGCCCGATGCAGGTGACCGACCGTCAGCGGAACCAAGGCGCCTGCTCCTCTTGCTCACGACGTTTGATGATCAAGGTCGGGTCGCCGCGCAGATCGCGCGCGAGTGCCGAAAGGTTGCGGCTCGCGTCCTCGATATTGGTCAAGATGGGGGTCAAGGCGGCCGACAGGGACTGCAGGAGGAATTGGGTGTCGTCGAGCGAGCGCTGGATCGCCGGGCGGTTCTCGCTGATCAGGCCGCGAATGTCGACGGCGAGGTCCCCGTAATCGGCCACCGCGCGCCGCACGTCCTTGGTGCTGCCGGTCATGTCGCCGGTGATGAGCGCGAGGCTGGCGGACATGTCTTTGACCGAGCCGAGGATGGCACCGATCGCATCCGGATCGACCGCCGTGACCAGGTTTTCGGACAGGAGTCGGAGATTCTCGAAGGCGCCCGCAAGCCGATCGCGGTTCTCGCCTTGATCCTCGCCGGTGCCGATCAGCAGCTCGATGGTCTTGACCTGGTCGCGAATGCTCGCGAGCGTCGGGGCGATGCTGTCCTCCACCACGATGCGAACCGTCTCCGTGAGTGCGGCGAGCCGCTCGGTCAGGTCGATGTCCGGGGCCTTGGCCTCGATCACGGCCCCGTCGGCATAGAGGTCCGCGGAGGTGCCGGGGCGAATGCTGATGGCCTCGCCTTTCAACAAGCCCAGCGGTGCCAACTGGGCCTGACTGCCCTTGGGGATCGGCCAGTTGTCGCGGATCCGCAAGGTCGCGCGGAAACACGGCAGGGCCGGCGAGCGCGGCGGCATGTCGACAGGGTGCGCGGGGCAGAGGCCATGGGCATCCTCGCTCGGGAAGACCGGCTCGACCCGCTCCACAAGACCGATCACGTAGCCCTCCTGGACAACCTGAAGCCCGGCGTCGAGTCCGTCGGCGTCCGGAAAATAGGCCTGCAAGCGGTAGGTCTTCCCGAATAATCCGGGTAGAACCAGCGTGAAGGCCACCAAGGCCAAGACGGCCATCGCGATAACGAAGATGCCCGCAAAGAGAAGATCGCGACGCTCTGCGCGGGCCCGACGCTTGCCCGGCGCCCCGATCTCCGGCGGCGAATAGAGTCGGTCCAGGCGGCGATCCGCAGGACCCGGACGGTCGGTCATGGATGTCCCCACAGGGCTGCGCGCAGCTCCAGGCGGATCGCGCTGGCGGACGCGAGCGCGTCGGGCGTGCCTTCGAACAGGAGCCGGCCTCGCTCCATCACGGCAACCCGATCGCCGGCTCCGGCCAGGGCATCCGGGACATTGTCGGTGGCGATCAGGGTCAGGTTCCGGTTCTCCCTCAAGTTGCGCAGGACCTCCAGGGTCTCGCGGGCGACGGTCGGATCGAGTCCGTCCGACAGGCCGTCCCAGACCAAGAGCTTGGGACGGTGGATCAGTGCCCGCGCCAGCTCCACGCGTCGCTGCTGGCCCAAGGACAGTGCGCGCGGCATATGATTCTCCAGTCCGTCCAGCCCCAGCAAGGTCATCACCAAGCGCGCCGCCCGGGCCATGTCGTAGCGGCTCATGGGCGCGTTGCGCAGGGGCAGCAGAAGATTGTCGAGCACGCTGTAATCGGCCAGCAGCGAGCCCCGTTGCAGCACCGCCCCGATATCGCCGCGCAGACGCACCATCGCGGACTCGCCGAGCTGCCCCAGATCCTGACCCAGAACCTGGATTGTACCCGCCGAAGGCCGATCCAGCCCCAAGATCAATCGGGTCAAGAGACTCTTGCCCGCGCCGTTCGGCCCGCAGATCAGCAGCCAAGCGCCCGCGGGCAGCGCAAGCCGAACATCCTCGAGCGCCATCCGCCCGCCGACGTGCTGGTAAACCCCGTCGAGCACCAGTGCCGCGGTCATCGCGCCCGCCCGGGCATCCGTCGCCGCGCAAGGTCATGGCCGGTGCCACCTGCACACCGCAGGCGCTCGCTGCTGGCCGAAGGCCGGTGGCTGGTGGCTGGTGGCTGCCGCATCACACGCGCAGAAGCAAGATGTAAAGGAGGTCCGTCACCAGAATCGCCGAGACGGCCCCGATCATGGTCCGCGTCGCGGCCCGCGAGATGCCCTCCGGATTGCGCCCTGCCCCGGTGCCGTTGACCGTCGCGATCAGGGCGATCAAGAGCGCGAACAGCAAGGGTTTGACCAGTGCCTCGATCAGGGCGCCGACGCTGAGCGCGCGGACCAAGGATTCGAAGAGCAAGGCCGGCGAGATCCCGGCCATCCCCCACAACCAGGCCCCCGCCGCGCCGAAGGTGATCAGGGTCCCCCAAACAACGAAGGCGAAGCTCATGAGCAGCATCGCCAGCAGGACCGGGCCGGCGGTGAACTGCACGGGGTGGATACCGCTCGCCAGCAGACCGTCCATCTCGCCGGTTACCGTCAGCGTCGCCTGTCGAACGGCAAGCGCCACACCGGCCCGACCGGCCACCAGGATGCCGACCAGGATCGGCACCAGCTCCATGACCGTCGCGTAGGTCAGTGTCAGGACGACCAGCCCGGGCAGGTCGAGCTCGGTCAGGATGGCCTCGATCTGGTGCCCGAGGATCAGTCCGAGGGATGCGCTGACCAGCGTGATGGCCGGAAGGATGGAGAGTCCTGCCTGGCGCAGGGACGCGGTGAAGGCCGGCATGTCCAAGCGTGCCCGGCCGAGCAGGATCTTCAGATAGAACCCGAGACAGCTCGCCAAGGCGATGCCGGCGAAGCCGATCTCCTCGACCCAACCGGTCGGCCCGCTGAAGGGACCACTGTGTCTATCGTCGACTCCCGTCACGCCCGAGCACCCCCTGCGGTTTCTCCGGTCATCTTAAACCCCGAGCGGGACACCGCTCCAGAGACGGCGCGGGTTCGCTACGATGGAACCTGGGCCCAACCCGAACCCGTAGGTCGGATTAGCGCAGCGTAATCCGACAGGCGCACACTCGGCGGGGCGCCGAACGTCGGGTTACGGCGCGCATCGGCCTCGGCGGACAACCCCGAACGGCGTACCGGCGCGCCTAACCCGACCTACGGGCATTCCGATCGTGCGCGGGAGGGGCCGAGACGAGCGTGCAGCACCTTCGGTTATACTCGCGGATTCATTCGAACGCGCTTTTCGGACGGCGACGCCATCATGCTGGATGATGAAACGTCGCACCCCGCAACACCTTGACCACGCTCGCAATCCACACCTAAACCGCTGTTCCGCCTTTGAATTACGCTTTCCCATGGGATACCATGTAGTCTCATCGAATCGCACCTAATTGCAGAATTCTGTAGCCCAGGTGTAGCCCAGACAAAAAGCGAAGCCGAGAGGGTGGACTAGACCCTGCTCGGCTTCTGGTCACAACACGCCGACCGGAGCGCGCCATGACTGAAGCCAGTTTAGCCCGTCAACCCTTCAAGTTCACGCAGGCGAGGCTCGCCGCCCTCCCCTTCGAGCCGAACCGGTACGATGTCCGCGACACGGATCAACCGGGCTTGATCTGTCGCGTCAGTCCGCCCGGTTCGAGGTACCCGAACGGACGGCGCATCCTGCAAGTCTACGGCCGCGCGAAAGGCATCACGGCGCCGATCCGGGTCACGATATGCGAAGTCGGAGAACTGCCGTTGACGGCGCTCAAGGGTCAAGCGTCCGTGCGCGGTCGCGTCGACGAGATCCTTGCGCAACTGCGGGCCGGCGAGAATCCGAACGAGACGGCACGCCAGCAAAGGGCCGAGAAGGCGATTCAGGCGCAAGCCGACGAGCTTGCAGGCGTGACGCTCGGGGATGCCTACAAGGCGTACCTGAAAACTAAGGTCCTACGCCCGAACACGCTCGTCGGCTACACGGTCACGATGGACCGCGATCTTGCCGACTGGAGGGATAAGCCTCTGCGCGAGATCACCGGAGCGATGGCCGTTACCCGGCATGCCGAGATCGCGAAGAGGAGCCGCAGCGTCGCAATGCGCGCGATGCAGGTCTTGCGAGCCGTTCACCGCTTTGCATCGGAGTTCTACGGCACCGACGACAACGAATTGCCCTTCGGCCGATGCCCGGTCGACAAGGTCAACCGGGTTGCGAGCAAGTGGAGCCGGGCGGACGTGCGCAAGCGCAAGCTCGGGACCGATGACGTGCGCCCGTGGCTTGAAGCTGTCCGGCGGCTTCCGATCGACCAACCCCAGGGCGACCCCGAGCGCATGGCGGCATATCTTGAGCTGCTGCTGCTCACTGGCCTACGCCGACGTGAAGCCGGATTCATGCTCTGGTCGGATGTCGACTTCAAGCGAGGGACGATCAAGGTCCGCGCGACGAAGAACGGCACGGATCACACGCTCCCAATGACAAAGCGCGTCCGGGAGATCCTGGAAGCGCGGAAGCGCGCGCGAGACACGCAATCCGCCGAGACGGAACAGGATCGAAAGCGGGCCGCCTATGTGATCGGTTCGGCCGAGGTCCGTTGGCAAGTCGCCCGCATCGAGAAGGCGACCGGCATCGTCGTCTCGCCACACGATCTCAGGAGGTCATGGGCCAGCTTTGGCGAGCGAGCCGGCATCGGCGGTTACGCGATCAAGGCCGCCTTGAATCACGGGACCACTGGAGACGTGACCGGGACGCACTACGCCCAGCTCGATACCGAAGACCTTAGACCGCTGATGCAGCAGGTGGAAGACTACATCCTACGGCTCGCGGCTCCTCCGAGATCCAACGTCACCAGATTGCCAAGCGCCGCGCGCAACACCTAAAGAGCACGACCCCCGAAGAAACTTGCACGATATTTTTCGACGACAACCCCGGACAAACCAACGTTTTCGATGGTTCCGGGGTTGCCTTCCGCAATTGAAATCCCGCCGATTTATTCGGAACCGCAACGAAAACATGCGGTTGCATTCCGACGCAGTTTATACACCCAGCTTTAGAGTTTAGCAAATTGCTTAACTTTCCCTTTAAGATCAGTCACTTAGCCTACTGGACATCCGGCGGGGAGGCGATAGGATAGCCACATCGTCGCATCGGATCTCAAGCGAGACATCCAGTCCCCAACGATGCGGAAGAGGCAAAAACCACCATGGCAGCACCAACCCCCAGGCCAAGATCTTCATCGGTGCCCGACTTCTGCGACCGGCACAGGATCTCTAAGGCGACCTTCTATCGGCAGAGGGCGTCGATGCCGCGGGCGATCAAAATCGCCGGCCAACTTCGCATCGTCGACCGTGACGAGGACTTGTGGCTTGAGCAGCAGCAAGCCGCCGCCGCAGCATCCGGCATCGCCGCCTAAACCCACCCCAACTGACCAAAAAAGGACCAGAAACCCATGAAAACCATCCCCAACACCAACCCGCAGCTCGTCATTCTCGCCGTCGAGGCGAACTTCGGCGACGACGAAATCGTGACGAGAGAGCTTCCTATTGTTGCGTGGCTGGTCGACGAGGAAGTCCTACGCGCCCCGGATGCCATCCCCGTTTCCATCGCCCGCGTGCCTCTTCGTTGGGCGATTCTCGACCGGGATACCGGGATGGCTTACGGCACGCCAAATTGGTTCGCCGCGCGGGCGTACGCCGTCGAGCACCTAGCGGACTTGGCGCGCGCGGATGCGGCCAGGGACGCGGCAGCAGCGTAGAGCAAGCCCAGCAAGACCCGCAGGACCCACCGGACTGACAGACACAAAAAAGCCTCGGCAATGACCGAGGCTCGGAGATGCAGATGAAAACGCAAAACATGGCAGCGGTTGACCGACCGCCACCTAACTCACCACGACATAGGGAAAGTTATGCTCACGTCGTCCGTCAATCAAGGGCAAGGTGCTGTTGACGCAGCGCCAAGCCG
>NZ_LN848257.1:2218106-2218839 GCF_001499735.1 Thiocapsa sp. KS1
TCACGGCATCATCGCCTCCGGGATCGCCGAGACCGACGAAGCGGTTCAAGTCGCATCGGTGCAGACGCTGGTCCGACGCCTCAGCAGAATGACGTGGATACCGACCTTGATCGTGGTGGACGAGGCCCATCACGCCACCAAGACGACGGGTCACGGGCAAGTTCTCGCCCACTTCGCGTCGGCTCGCGTCTTGGGCGTGACCGCAACGCCCGAACGCCTTGACGGGCAAGGTCTCGGAATCGAGGCAGGCGGCTTCTTCGATGAGCTTGTCATGGGTCCCACCGTCGCAGAGCTGGTGGAGCTTGGGCACCTGTCTCGACCTGTCGTCTACGCGCCGCCTGGATCCGTGGACCTGTCGGGGATCAAAACGGTTGCAGGCGACTACAACAAGGGCGAACTCGCCGCCGCGATGGACAAGCCGGTCATCACCGGGAGCGCAGTCACGCACTACACGAAGCACTGTGACGGCGCCCCGGCCATCGCGTTTTGTGCCAGCGTCAAACACGCCGAACACGTCGCCGAAGCATTCCGCGCCGCCGGCTACCAAGCCGCCAGCATCGACGGCACGCTTGACCCGGACACCAGAGCGCAGCGCATCAAGGACCTTGCCTCTGGCGCGCTCCACGTGCTCACGAGCTGCGAAATTGTGTCAGAAGGTACGGACATTCCCGTCGTTGGCGCCGCGATCTTGCTCAGGCCGACGCAATCGCTCGGGTTGTACCTTCAGCAAGTG
>NZ_LN848257.1:2218939-2225030 GCF_001499735.1 Thiocapsa sp. KS1
ATCGACAACGCGATGACTGCCCTGTTGGCGGTCTCCGAGGGTGCCGAGGCATGACCGCCCTATCCCGCCACTACGCAGCACTCGAACGGTCGCGCACTGCGCAACGCATCGCAGCAGTCGTCTCGGATGTACCTGTCGACCTGGACACGCCGACCCGCGCCAAAGCTGCGTTGCTCGCGACTACCGTGCCTGTTCTCCGCGATCTCGACGACGGACGCCTATCGGGATCACCGGAAGCCCAGGCGAGTTTAGAGGCGATGCTCGGGGTTGCCCTGGAGATCATCGCCGCTGGACCCCGCGCATCCTGAAGCCACGCACCGATGCGACACCCTACGTCGCATCGGCCCCACCTATCAGGCTCGACGCTTGCTTGATTCGCGCAACCACCTGAACAGCCGTAGGCGCAAAATCCGTACCCGATAGGCCAAGGCGATGAATCGACCGGGCCACCGCATCGGGAGCGGGCGATTCGGCCCCGGTTAACCCCGCTTTTCTCCGCGTTGTTTGCCTTGCCCGCCAGAAGTGTCGTGAGGGGATAAAGATCCTGTCGCGACGCCACCCCGAGAGCCCATGCCGATGTCTGAAGTCAAGTTTTCCGCGAATCCGTCAGCCGTCTTGAAGGCGTTGAGCGACATCCGACGCGAGCTTGATCGCACAGGCCAGGCCGGGCGCAAGCTCAGTGAAATCGACTTTGGCTTTCCGTCGCTTGGAAAGCTTGAGGAGGATATGCGCCGCTTGCAGACGCAGTTTGCGGCATACCAACGCCTCGCACCCGGCTCGACATTGGCGCGCGGGCTTCGGAATTCCGGCCAAGCGACCGCCGAAGCATGGAATGTCGACTGGGCGAAAGCCTTCCCCGACCAAGCGCAGCGTCGGCAAGCGCAAGCTCGACTTTCGCAGCTTCCCGCAGCCTTTGCAGGAGCGCCGATCAGCGGAAACGCCACCCAAGCCAAGACGGGCGGACTTCCCGCGTGGATCCCGCAGACCCCCGCCGCCGCGGTCGGCAGCCTTGTCGGTCTCGCTCTTGGCAGCTCGATCGGAAAAGCCGTCGCCGAGGGCATGGCAAACGCCCGAGCACATGACGCGAGCACAGACCAAGCTCTACGCTGGAGCAACGTTACGCGCGATTTCGAGACGCTGCGACGCGAGATCGCAGGAGTAGGCAAAGGGCTCGGAGTGATTGAGGCCGAAGGCGCAAAACTGGCGATGACGTTCGCTCGGTCATCCGGCGCGATCGACGGAGCAGCAGGCGGCGCCCGCACTGCGCTCGGTCTCGCCGCCGGTCTCGGTATGGATCCAAACGCGACCGCCGAGCGCATGGGGTCGCTTCAATTCATGGGCGCGGTCGGGGCCAAGGATAAGGCGTCGCAAAAAGAATTCGCCGCAATGTTCGCGGAGGTCTTGACCAGAAACGGCTTGAACGCGAGAGGCGAGCAGGTTCTTTCCGACCTGTCGTCATCGGTGCAGCGGATGACGACACAGTATCTGCGTCCGACCGACATCAATGGCTTGATGGCGTTCGCCCAAGGCGTTTACAGCTCCGACAACGCGGCTGTGCGGGCGCGTGGCGTCGGCGGAATGGCCGGGGGCGCCGAGACCTTGACCGGATACGACGGCGCCGACCTGGAGCGGGGGATGTTTCACTACCGGATGCTCGCTGGCGCCGGCATCACTGAGGATCCTTTCGTCGTGCGACGCATGACCGAGCGTGGGCCATTCAGCCGACCCGGCGAACTGACTGGATCCAGCGACACACGGACCTTGTTCGAGCTCGCCATGCAGACGGCCGATCA
Organism: Thiocapsa sp. KS1; assembly: GCF_001499735.1. GTDB lineage: Bacteria > Pseudomonadota > Gammaproteobacteria > Chromatiales > Chromatiaceae > Thiocapsa. The sequence continues at coordinate 2,220,733 of NZ_LN848257.1, forward strand.
GGATCTCGGGCCGAATGCGGACCCCAACTTCAAGAGCGCATATCTGGCGAACATGGCCGGTGTCTCAATGGACCAGGCCGACGAAATGCTCCGAATTTACAAAGAATTCGGAAAGGCCGGCATCGGATCTTTGCAGGCCCGCATGAAGGCAGCGGGCATTGACCTTGAGTCGTTGACCGATGTCTCGGGTATCTCGGGCGCCGCGAAGGTCATGGCCGCCGAGAATGACCCGCAGGCGTTGCGGGCGGCGATGGAGCAAATTATCAAGGACCGCGACATCAGCGGGGCCAAGGCCGACGAGCTGCGGGGATTGTCCGGCACCAAGCTCGCGGATGCCTTGATCCGATTGGAAGCGGAAGGCGGACGCACCAGCACGCCGACATCTGATCTCAACGAAGCAATTCGGAAGCTCAGCGACGATTTTGCCGCGTTCGGAAACGAGCTGAACGGCGCCAAGCTGGATCTCGTCGAGAGCATGGGCGCATTGACGGATCCGCTGAACAAACTGGTCGGATTCTGGGAAGGCGTGGGCAATGCCGTCGAGGGTAAATCGCTTTGGGACGATGGCGGCATCGGGTCGGCCCTGACCTATTCGCCGTGGCTGTTCGGCGCAATCGACCTTGGCAAAAAGGCATTTTCAGGGGCGAAGTCTTCCCGCTCGGGGCGCTCGGGTCGCAACCGTCGCACGGGCGAGGCACAGGAGGCCGAAGACGCGCCCGCGGAAGAATCCGGCAGTCCCTTGCTCGACTTTTTCTTCAAGCCGGCCGAAGCGTCGAGCCTGCCCTTTGCGAGCGCCTTCGACATCGCCGCGCCACTGTCGCCCGCGCAGAAAATGCAGCGCGCGTTGCCCAAGCCGGCGCCAAGCGTGGCCCAAACCGCGTCCGGCACTTACCCCTTTCAAGCCGAGATTCAAGCCGCGGCAAAAAAACACGGAGTCCCCGAGTGGGCGCTGGCGTCGATCATTTCGCAGGAGTCCGCGTTCAATCCGCAAGCGGTCGGCGACAACGATAGCTCGTGGGGCATGGGGCAGTTCAACAAGCATGGCGCCGCGGCAGACTTCGGCCTGACGAAAGAGCAGATCCTCGCCATGTCGCCCGAGGAGCAGATCGATCTTGTCGGCGACTTTCTGAAGCGCAAGCTCAAGCAATCCAAGGGCGACATTGACCGCGCCGTGGAGCTTTACAACGGCGGGGGCGATCCGAATTACCGCCAAAACGTCGAGGCGCGTCGTCGAGAGCTTGGCCTTGGCGGGATTCAGCTCGGCTCGCCGCTTTCCGATGTCGACGTTACCTCTCAATTCAACCAGGCCAGAAAGCACCCCGTCACCGGCAAGGTTCAGCCTCATCGCGGCGTCGATCTCGCCGCGGCCGAGGGCACGCCGATCTTTGCGCCCGCAGACGGGACCGTGGCCCGCTCGGGATTCCAAAAGGGCAAAGCAGGCTACTACACCGTCTTGGATCACGCAGACGGCACGCAAACGAAGTATTTCCATCTGCAAGAGGCCGCAGCGGACGCAGGGACCAAGTTCAAGGCGGGCGAAGTCATCGGCCGCACCGGCAACACCGGAGGCTCCACAGGCCCGCATCTGCACTATGAATTGTGGCGCGACGGCAAAGCTGTCGACCCGATGAAAGACGCGGGCATGGATTGGAATCAAACCCCGAGCGACGCCTTGCCCAAGGAGCTTGTCGGCGATCAGGTTTCGCAGCGTATCGGCACATCACTCAGGCAGGAGCCGGCGCCGCCCGTCTCGCTGTCGCTGAACATGTTTCAAAATCCAATAACGGGCGCGATGCACGTTGAAGCCGATCGTCAAGGCTCGGGCTCGACGCGCATTGCGTACGGCGCGGGGAGCTGGGCTTACGGCACGCCGGCAAAAACCGCTTGAACCTTCCACAACCACACAGGACCAGAGCAACGATGGACCCCTTGATCCAGAAAGCCCAAGACCGCGTTACCGCCGCTCAAACGGCGCTCGACGACGCCCTCCGCTCGGGCGCCGCCACCGAGGCCGCGCGCGAGGCGTTGCAGCTCGCCGAGGAGGAGTTTGCCCGCGTCGGCGTTGAGCTTGCCCGCCAGCGCGACGAAGACGTGGGCGCCTTTCTCGCCGAAATCGAAGCCGCGGGGGCAGAGCTGGCAACGCAGACCGCCACCGAGATCAACGCCCACCTGTCGGAGCTGGCGAGCATCCCGGCACCTACCGTCGAGCTGGATCCCGGCACCGCAGCAAGAGCCGTCAAGAGCGAGCGGGAAGCCGCAGCCGCCGCAGCCCAGGCCAAGGCCCACACCGTCCGCATCGGCGACCTGAAGCAGCGCCTCACGGCCCTGGAGGTCGAACGCGCGGGCATCGTCGCGGGTCGCAAGCCGGGCGCACGTTGGGATGATGCCGACGCCCGCCGGATGGCACTGATCGAAGCGGATCGCGAAGGCTTGGGCCGTTTGATCGCCGCCGAGGAGTCCGCCGCGCCCGCGACCGCCGGCAAGGGTTACGACTTCGGCGGCGAGTGGGCCGGCTCGGTGAACGCTGCGAAGAATGCCGCGCTGCTCGAACTCGCTCGAACCTTGGAATCGAGGCTACTCGAGGTCGCGGCCGAAATGCGGGCTTGCGCTCGGAATGGCGACATTCGCCAGAGATGGATCCCTTCGCCGCAGATCGCGAAGGTTGTTCAAGCGGGGATCTTCTGATGGCCGCACCAGCAACAGCAGGAAGAACCCCTTCGCCGTCTGGTCGGATCAGGAGGAAGATCGCGCGCGAGGCCGAGGCACTGGCCGATACCATGATCCGAATGGCGAAATTGGGCGACGTGGTCGCGTTGGCTTGGTGTCTCGATCGCGTTGTACCACCGGCCGCGCCGACTCCGCCAAAGGCTCAGGAACCGACCACGGAGGCATGACCTGTGGAGCTTTTCGAGTGCCCGCGGCTGAGCGGCAACCCGCGAATCACTGCGATGACTTGCAGCGGAAATTACCGACGAGGCAAGAAATCAGAGCCGTGGGACGCGGTTTACGCATGCCGTGGTTGCACCATCGGCGCCGGGCACGCCGGGGAGGCGGTCTCCGCGGCCCCGCCGCCGACCAAGCACACCTGTTCGCTTTGCGGGAAGTGGTCGAGCAGGTTGCTTTGGGGCTCCGCGGTTTGCGTGAGCTGCTACAACAGACTGAGAGAAATTCGCGTCGGTCGGGATCGCAGGGGCAAGAATCCGGCAGATCCCGGCAAGAAATACTCAGGTTTTCGTTGTTTCGTCGTCGAACTGGAGGCAGTCCATGTACATGACCATCTTGGCGGAAACCAAAGAACAGGCGATCGAGGTTGCTCGGACGATGTCCCGCAGCGAGCCGCGGGGAGCCTATGACACGGGGCCGGCAACGCCCGAAGACGTGGGGCGCATCATGGGTTTAATGGCGCCGTTGGCCCGAGCCTTCGACAGCCTCGCCGGCATCGACCGCCGAGGTTGTCCAAGGATTTAGGCCGGGGCGGTCACTGCCGCGTAGACCTTGCCGACCTGACCATAAGGTTTGCGCGGCACCCTTCCGAAGATGATGCCCTTGCCGACACCAGGCAGAAACTCATGGTGTCCGGCAAGGTGCCCGCCGGCATCGGGGTAGTCGCCAACGTCGTCGGGTACCGCCTCATCCGGCCAGAAGACAAACTCGACGCCTTCCCGGCTCAACGCCTGAATCAAAAGCGTCGTCGCATCGCCGATTTGCTCGTACTCAGGCCCGAGGCGAATGATCCTGGTCTTCATGCCGATGCCGTCTGCGCCTTGTTCGCTCGGGCGATGATGTTTCGGAGCTTCAAGTCTCGGGCGTTGATCTCGGCGGCAGTCATCTTGCCCAGGGTGATTTGAGCAACGAGTTCGGCCCGAGCTTTCGTTGCACGCGCAATGACATCCGCCGCGGTCGCTGCACGCTTCGGCATCGACTTCGGCTTCTTATAGGGAGCCGCGGCATAGGATCCCGCGATTGATGGGGATTTGATGGCGGTTTTCATGGCTTTCCTCTTGGCGGGTTTCGACTTCGCGACGATGGGCGCATCGGCAGCCTTCAGCGCCTTTGCCACCACCTGATGACGCACACGATTGATGAAAACACCGACCTTTTCATCAGGCGCGAGCGATTGGCGGTAGTCGTCGAGCAAATCCAAGACTTGATCGAATCCAGGGGCATCGGCCGCCGACCGATACGCCGGCCGCTCGAACCGCACCGGCAGCGCCTTGCCGAGCCGCATCGCTTGAGCCTTTGCATCGGCGAGGACTTGAAGGTTATCCCGCCAGCGATCGAGGTTGCCGTGAAATTGT
>NZ_LN848257.1:2225130-2233279 GCF_001499735.1 Thiocapsa sp. KS1
TACACCGAGATGGTTCAACAATTGCGGGGCGCCTTGACGGCACATGCGGAGGCCGTTGACCCCCTCACCGCCTGAAACTGAATGCGCCTCGCCTATGGGACCAGACACAGGCGAGGCGCAAGCCATAACGTAGGGTGAATACGCTATGACCGAGATCCATTGTACCAATCACGTCGACCGAAAAGACCGCCCGGCCGAGATCCGCGCGTTCGTCCGGGACAACCCCGCCGCATCGAATTGCGAGATCGGGCGCCGCTTCGGGGTCTCCGAGGCTGCTATCAGGAAGCACAGGAAGCGTGCAGGGAATCCCGAGCACCAGCGCCTGTTCTCGATCCCGTCGCCGCAGACGAGCGCGTCGCGAGAGCTGTCAGTAGCGTCGATCCTGCCAGAAGCGGAGGCGGTCACGGGAGACAGGCAAGTCGACGCCATGTTGTGGCTCGCTCGCGTATGCAAGACGGCTACTGATCTCGCGACCCTGGGCAAAGCCGTCGAGGCAGCCAAGCGCATCAAGGCCGACCCGGAGAAGCTACGGGACCGCTATCAGCAATGGCTAATCAAGCAAGGGGCCGGCGCCTTTCAGACAGTGTTCGCGACGATGTCACTCGGCGACATCGACGCCAAGGCCGAAGCCGCCCGAGAGCGCATTGCCACCAACGCCGAAGGGATTGCCATCTTCGGCAGCTTTGAGACCGCGATGGAGCCGACCGAGGCCGAGCGCATGATTCTGGAGACCGCCGGGCCGATGCCACCCGGCTACGGCTACGAATGGCCGGCCGAAGCGTTCGCGGGGATCTTTGCCCGATCGGTGAATCCCTGGACCTTGTCCGACGTGCTCGCCGAACGGGCCTATTTCGACTGGCTGTACAAGACCAGGAAGGCCATGTTCGCAACTGCAAACCCGGACGACTACATGGGCGACGACGACGCGCCGATCGAGGCTCGAAGGTATTGGATGATGAGCCTACTTACCACGATCGAGCCCGTCGACGATGCAGAGCGTACCGTCGTGGCTCAAGCAGCGGTCGCGAAGGGGTTCAGTGACTTTTCAAAGGACACCATTGCCGTCCTCGCACACCTTTGCGGGGCCAAGGTTCGAGAAGGTTCGAGCGACTTCGATTGAGGCTGAAGTCGTTGTTTCGGCTGTCCCCGCGGCAGGGTCATCCGATGCTGGGGCGGTTTGATGCTGCGACGACCCCAACCACGACGCGCTTACTTGACATCCGTGCATCTGTGCACTAATGTCTGAGACACAGAAACACAAAAGACCAAAAACATGACAACCGAGGAAAGAAAGAAGCCGGTATCCGAGCGGGCGCTGTTCGCTCGATTGAGTCGCAGGCTCGCGAAGGATGGCGACATCCTGAAGAAATGCAGGTTCGACTCTCGCTGGTATGGCGACTTCGGAAACTACTACATCGTGGACTCGCGCAACGCCATCAGCGCAACACATGTGGACCTGGAGGGATGGGCGCGCGAGATGGGCGTTCTTCAACCGTGGGAGCGGCTAGAGGATGACGCGCAATGACCATGCGCAGCGAAGTAATCACGGCGCCCGAGCTTCACGAAGCCGACCAGGACTTCATCAGCAGCATGCTTTTGAAGTACGTCCCCCTGTTCCGCGAGCACATGGACCGCGGCGCAGGCGACCTGATCGGAGACTTGGAAGAGATCATCGAGCATCGCCTGTGGGAGCGCGTCGGGTACGACTCGCTCGAAGCCTATTCCCGCGAACACCTCAAGCACAGCGAGGAGTGGTGTCGCGAGGTTGTGCGGATCTACCGGCATGACTGGACGCCCAAGCAACGCGAAACCGGCACGGTCGCCGAGCTTGCGGCGGCTGTTGAGCTGGCGAGGCGTCAGGTGGACCCGGAGGCGGAGGAGTTCGTGGACCCGAAGGGAGCTGCTGCGCCAAAAGGTGAACGGGTAGGTATTACCAACCCGTTAGAGGAGACGAAGAACAGCAACCCCGGCATCCTCCGCCGACTCGCCAGAAGCCGCCCGGACCTGTTGGACAAGGTGGAGACGGGCGAGCTGTCGCCCAACGCCGCGGCGGTCGAAGCCGGGTTCAGGAGGCCGATGAAGTCGATCCCGGTCGACACTCCCGAGAACGCCGTTCGGGCGCTACTTAAGGTCTTCCCCGAAGCCGATCTGGAGGAGGCATTCAGGAAGAGGAAAGCGCAGTAGAGGCGGACCCCGACCGGGAGGCAACCCGATCGAGGCCCTATCCACGACCCACCTGACATCGAGGTGAATCATGAACGCAGTCGATATTACCGCAAGACCCGGCCAGGCATTCATCCTTGAGTGCCTTGAAGACGCGACGACGGCCGCACTGGACGCCCGCAGCCTCGCCATGCTGGCCTTCGTCCAAAGGGGCCTTCAATCGTACCAGCAGCGCCTCAACGACGCCGAGAAGGTCCGCGCAGCCGCCATCCTCGCCCGCGTCGAAGCCGGGTTGCGCTGGCTCGGAGATCGCCATGCGTGACGCACTCCAAGCCGCCCGCGACACCATCGACCACGTTCTCGGGAGCACTGCCCGCCGAGCCGGCGCTATCCATCCCGACGACTTCCGGGCCGACCGGCTCTACCTGGACGGCGCTGCATTTTTCGCCTCCTCAATGGGCGCGACCGGGGCCGCGGAGCTGTTCGGCCGCACTGCGAAGGCACTCTATGCCGTGCCCTTCGGAGCGGATCCTAGGCCCGCATACACTGCCGTGTTGGCGGACCTGAAAGCCTGATACCAACCCGCCCGGCACCGTCCGGGCGTCAACCGAGGATCAAGACTTGAACAGCAAAAAGTACCGCCCGTACCGCTGGCGTGGGCAGCCAATCCCGCCCCCGCCACCGATCCCGCAGGCCCCGAAGGATGCATCGGACGGGGTTATCCGCATTCACCCCATCGCGTGACGCGAAAATTGAGGCTTAGACAGTCACCCGGACCACCACCATGAAGCCCGAGCCCACTACCGATCCGTTCGCCGACGTTGTCTCGGCGATGCTTGCGGGAACCTGCACCGAGGAACAGATCCGCGCCGCGAAGGACGCAGCCCGGACGGCGATGTTTGCGCACTTGAGCGACGCAGAGCTTGAGGCCCTGATCGGAGACGACTACCCGTGGTTCAAGCGGCTGAGCACGCCCGAGGTCGAAGCTATGATAGACGCGATGGACGCAGACGCGGACGTTGACGCAGACACAATCCTTGCGCTCTTCGCGAACAACCGGGACTTGACCGATGAGGACCGCGAGGAGATCCGCGCCGTTTTCGGCGGGTAGCCTTCGCTTGCCTTCGGTTCCGGGGCCACCGGGACGGCAGCGCCCCGCCGGAGCCGACCGGGATGCAGAACGGCATGGACAGGCAGGAACTCCCCGAAATCGGGGAGAAACCCGCCAGGAAACGCCCAAGGCACGCGGCAACGGCTCACGGCACTGATCCGGTTGACTGGTCCGCGCATTGGTCCAATGATTGGACCGAGGACCATTGAATGAAGACGAAGGGCAAGGACGAGATCGTCCGAAAGATCGCCAAAGAACTCGCGAGCGGACGCGATCCAGATTTGATGGACGAGCGCGTCGGCGTGCCGAAGACGACCTGGAATCGCTGGATTCGCCAGGCCCGCGAAGCTGCACCGGAGGCGGTGAAGGCCGCCATGAAAACCAAAGCGGGCCGAAAGAACGCCATCGCCGCAGAGCGAGCCGTCGTTGCCCACTTGTCCGCCGCGGCATCCGTCGACAAGAAGGGAATCGACATTTTGCTTGAGGTGGATACCCTGCTCGCGGATTGCCTGATCCTGCGCAACGCCGCCTTCACGAAGGACAAGGACGGCAACCTCACCGAGGACCTGAAAGACGAGTTCGGGCCGGGCATCCTGCGAGACGCGATCAAGGCCAAGGTTGCCGTGCTCACGGCTGCTTCAAAGATCATCGAGACATTGATGTCCGGGCAGCGCGTGGCAGCCACCCAGGCCGCGATTGTGGAAGCCGTCGAGGCAGCGAGCCCCGAGGCCAAGGTCAAGCTCGTTGAGGCGTTCCGCGGCATCCAGGCGAGGTATGGCGTTCTCGGGCCGGCCGAGCGTTCCCACTGACCGTCTCGCGTCTCAAAAGCGAGTCGGCTCCGACGTGACGCCATAATTCCGGTCGAGGCCCAAGTACCCCGGACGACTACAAGACCCCGCCCAAGCAGCGGGGTTTTTCATGCCTGCGATTTGAGCGGGGTTCGACGAGGTTCGAGGGGATCCGTCTCGACCATCGGCGCCTGGAGGGGTCGCGAATCCCGACCCCTGGAAGGTTCGACCCGGTTCGAGCCCTTGCGTCCGGTCTCGGGTTGGGCCGAATCGGGCGACCGGGTCGAGGATGGACCGCTCCACCTGATAAGCTATTCCGAGATCGGGCGTTCTCTGGCGTAGCCCAGGTGTAGCCCAGGTGAAAAGCGAGAAACAAGGCTTGTCGAGATCGTCGACAAGACTTTGATTACGAAGATCAAAAGCACCGACTTTAGCAGGCGACGCCATCATGCTGGATAAGAACTACGACCCCCAAACCCTCGAGAAAAACCGGTATCGCCTCTGGGAAGAGAACGGCTATTTCGTCCCGGCCGACCAGACCGGGAGCAACCGGGCCGAAGGCGCGGGGGGCGGAGCCTATTGCATCATGATCCCGCCGCCGAACGTGACCGGCAGCCTGCACATGGGGCACGGGTTCAACAACACCATCATGGATACGATGGTGCGCTATCACCGCATGAAAGGCGATCGCACGCTCTGGCAGCCGGGCACGGATCACGCCGGGATCGCGACCCAGATGGTCGTCGAGCGCCAGCTGGAGGCCGCCGGCCAAACCCGTCACGACCTCGGACGCGATGCCTTCATCGAACGGGTTTGGGAGTGGAAGCAGGAATCCGGCGGCAACATCACCCGCCAGCTGCGCCGTCTAGGCTCCTCGCTGGACTGGCAACACGAGCGCTTCACCATGGACGAGGGCCTCTCCAACGCGGTGCGCGAGGTCTTCGTGCGTCTGTTCGAAGAGGGCCTGATCTATCGCGGCAAGCGTCTGGTCAACTGGGATCCGGCACTGCACACCGCGGTCTCCGATCTGGAGGTCATCTCGGAGGAAGAGTCCGGCCACATGTGGGACATCCGCTACCCCTTGGCGCTGCCCCCCGGCGCGACGGGACCGGCGCATCTGGTCGTCTCCACCACCCGTCCGGAGACCCTACTCGGCGACTGTGCGGTGGCCGTCAACCCGGAAGACCCGCGCTACAAACACCTGATCGGTGAATTCGTCGAGCTGCCCTTGACCGGCCGGCGCATCCCCGTCATTGCCGACGAGCACGCCGATCCGGAGTTCGGGACCGGCTGCGTGAAGATCACGCCCGCGCACGACTTCAACGACCATCAGGTCTGGCTGCGCCACCGCGACGAGACCGCGATCGCCGAGCAGCCGCACGGCGGTCTGATCAACATCCTCACCCCGGATGCCGCGATCCGCGACAACCAGCCCGAAGAAGGTGCGCTGCTGCCTGCGGCCTATGTGGGTCTGGACCGCTACGAGGCCCGCAAGCTCATCGTCGCCGATCTCGACGCGCTCGGCCTGCTCGCCGCGGTGAAGGAGCACCGACTTCAGCAGCCGCGCGGCGATCGCTCCGGCGCCGTCATCGAGCCCTATCTGACCGATCAGTGGTACGTGCGCGTCGCCCCGCTGGCCGAGCCGGCCATCGCCGCGGTCGAGGACGGGCGCATTCGCTTCGTCCCGGACAACTGGAAGAACACCTACTACGACTGGATGCGCAACATCCAGGACTGGTGCATCAGCCGCCAGATCTGGTGGGGGCACCGGATTCCGGCTTGGTACGACGTGGAGGGCAACGTCTATGTCGGCCGCTCGGAGGACGAGGTGCGCGCGCGCCACGGCTTCGGTCCGGATGTCGTTCTGCTCCAGGACCCGGACGTGCTCGACACCTGGTTCAGCTCCGCACTCTGGCCCTTCAGTACACTCGGCTGGCCCGAGCAGACCGACCGCCTCAACGCCTTCTATCCGACCTCGGTGCTGGTCACCGGGTTCGACATCATCTTCTTCTGGGTCGCCCGGATGATCATGATGGGGCTGAAGTTCATGGGCGATGTCCCCTTCAAGGACGTCTATATCCACGGCCTGGTGCGCGACGCACACGGCGACAAGATGTCCAAGTCCAAGGGCAACGTGCTCGACCCCATCGATTTGATCGACGGGATCGGACTCGATGCGCTGGTCGAGAAGCGCACCAAGGGCATGATGCAGCCGCATCTGGCGGAGAAGATCGCCAAACAGACCCGCAAGGACTATCCCGACGGCATCCCCGGATTCGGCACCGACGCGCTGCGCTTCACCTTCGCCGCACTCGCCACCACCGGGCGGGATGTGAAGTTCGACCTGGGTCGGATCGAGGGCTACCGCAACTTCTGCAACAAGCTGTGGAACGCCTCGCGATACGTGCTGATGAACACGGAGGGCCAGGACTGCGGCCAAACCGGCGGCGAATTGGAGCTATCAGCCGCCGACCGCTGGATCCGCGCCCGGCTCAACGCCACCACGGCGACGGTCACCGACGCCATCGAGGGCTACCGCTTCGACCTCGCCGCCCAGGCGATCTACGACTTCACCTGGAACGCCTTCTGCGACTGGTATCTGGAGCTATCCAAACCCGTGCTGACCGGGTCGAGCGCAAGCGAGGCCGCCAAGCGCGGCACCCGCCGGACCCTGGTCGAGACCCTGGAGACCTTGCTGCGGCTCGCCCACCCCATCATGCCCTTCATCACGGAGGAGATCTGGCAGAAGGTCGCGCCCCTGGCCGGAGCGCAAGGCGAGACCATCATGCTGGCACCCTACCCCGTCGCCGACGCGGGCGCCGACGACCCCGAGGCGGTTGCCGAGATCGAGTGGGTCCAGCAAGTCATCCTCGGGGTACGCAGGATCAAGGGCGAGATGAACATCGCCCCCGGCAAACCGCTGCCGGTGCTGGTCGCCAATGCCTCCGAGCAGGACAAGACCTGGCTGGCCATCGCCCGGCCCTATCTGGATTTCCTCGCCCGGATCGAATCCGTCACCCTGCTCGACGACGAGTCGAGCGCGCCCGAATCGGCGATCGCACTCGTCGGCACCATGAAGCTCCTCATCCCGATGGCCGGCCTGATCGACAAAGACGCCGAGCTCAAACGCCTCGACAAGGAGATCGGCCGCCTGACCGACGAGATCGCCCGCATCGGCCAGAAGCTCGCCAACCCTAGCTTCGTCGACAAGGCCCCGGCCGCCGTCGTCGACAAGGAGCGCGCCCGCCTCGCCGAGCAGTCGACGGCGATCGGAAACCTGCAAGCGCAGCGGGAGAAGATTGCGGCGCTGTGAGCCGCGTCGCCGGCTGTCACGACTCCCCCGCCCGACTCTTGTGCACCTGTCGAATCTCGTCGTGACGTCGCTCGATCTCGCGCCGGAACTCCCTGCGCAGGGCCGCGCTTTCGTAGCGGCGACGTTCGTTGGGTGTTTCGATCTGCAGCCCCGGCACCTTCACCGGGCGTCCCTGGTCGTCGACCGCCACCATCGTGAAATAGGATGTCATGGCGTGGCGGGTGGTCTTGTGGATGATGTCCTCGGCGATGACCCTGATTCCCACCTCCATCGAGGTGTTGCCCGTGTAATTGACCGATGCCAGGAAGGTGACCAGCTCGCCCACGAGCAGCGGCTGGCGAAAGAAGACCTGATCCACCGAGAGAGTGACCACGTAATTGTTCGAGTAGCGCGCGGCGCAGGCATAGGCGACCTGGTCGAGCAGCCGCAAGGTCGCACCCCCGTGAACATGGCCCGAAAAATTGGCCATATCCGGGGTCATCAGAAGGGTCATGGTCAAGGTCTTGTGCTGCTTTTCCATGTAAAACCCTCTTGGCGCGTGAAGAATCCGCTAGTATCGTGAGCATCGCACTCACACTCGGCGCACCGCACGGGCGGCGCGGCGTTTGAACCTTTTCGCATCGGCCGGCGGCACCTTTCGACGGAAGACGGCCGACACAGACCCTCGAGGATGCGCGGCGCGGTCGACTTTAACACCGACTCGCGCGCCAGCGGCTCGGAACATCCCATCCCAGCAGGTTTCACCATGATGCGTGCCCCGGACGCCTTTTGTTT
>NZ_LN848257.1:2233379-2235905 GCF_001499735.1 Thiocapsa sp. KS1
ATCGACTTGACCGCGCATCCCGCGGGCTACGCCGCCCTGTTCATCTTCGTCCTCGCCTATCTGTTGGTGATGGCCGAGGAGTTCCTGCATCTGCGCAAGTCCAAGCCGGTCATCATCGCGGCCGGTCTCATCTGGGCGTTGATCGCCTACATCTATGCGCAGAACGGCATTACGGGGGCGGCCGAGGAGGCGGTGCGGCACAACCTGCTCGAGTACGCCGAGCTGATGCTCTTCCTGCTGGTCGCGATGACCTACATCAACGCCATGCAGGAGCGACAGGTGTTCGATGCCTTGCGGGCCTGGCTGATCCGCAAGGGCTTCGGTCTGCGCGCACTCTTCTGGATGACGGGCGGACTGGCGTTCTGCATCTCGCCGGTGGCGGACAACCTCACGACGGCGCTCTTGATGTGTGCGGTGGTGATGGCGGTCGGCGGCGAGAACCCCCGATTCGTGACCCTGGCCTGCATCAACATCGTGGTCGCGGCAAACGCGGGCGGCGCCTTCAGCCCCTTCGGCGACATCACGACGCTCATGGTCTGGCAAAAAGGCATCGTCGATTTCTTCGGTTTCTTCGATCTCTTCATCCCGGCGCTCGTCAACTTCCTGGTGCCGGCGATCTTCATGCACGCCGCCGTGCCGGACCTCAAACCACACACGACGTCGGTGGATGTGCCCATGCGGCGGGGCGCAAAGCGCATCATCACGCTCTTCCTGCTCACCATCGCTACGGCAGTCGCCTTCCACAACTTCCTGCATCTACCGCCCGTGATCGGGATGTTGACGGGGTTGGGCTACCTGCAGTTCTTTGGCTTTTATCTGCGCATGAGCCACAACGGCTGGCAGCAACGCAATGTCGAGCGCGCAAATCTGATCGGCGACATCACACCCTTCGATGTCTTCAACAAGGTCGCACGAGCCGAGTGGGACACACTGCTGTTCTTCTACGGGGTCGTACTCTGTGTCGGCGGGCTTGGGTTCATCGGCTATCTGGGCATGGCCTCGGAGGTCATGTATGAGCAATGGGGGCCGATTCCCGCCAACGTGGCCATCGGCCTCCTATCGGCCGTGGTCGACAACATCCCGGTGATGTTCGCCGTCCTGACCATGAACCCGGACATGGACCAAGCGCAGTGGCTCCTGGTCACCCTGACCGCCGGCGTCGGCGGGTCGCTGCTCTCGATCGGCTCGGCGGCCGGGGTCGCACTCATGGGGCAAGCCCGCGGTGTCTATACCTTTTTCGCGCATCTGCGCTGGACGCCCGAGATCGCCTTGGGTTACTTCGCAAGCATCGTCGTGCATCTCTGGCTGAATGGCTGACGGCCCGCCGCGACGGAGAGCGACCCGATGAGGTTCTGGCGGCGAGGACGACGCCCCGTCCTTTCGAGCCTCCTGATCACCCTCGCCATCGCCGGGGCGTGGGCGATCGAGCGCTGGGGACCCGGCCTGATCCCGATCGACTGGTCATTCGCGGCACCGGGTCGCCTCTGCGACGTGGACCGCGTACTGGATGGGGACTCGCTCCGGCTGGTCTGCGACGGCGAATCCGTGGAGGTGCGTCTGCACTGCATCGATGCGCCCGAGAAAGGCCAAGGTTCCTGGGGCAATCGTTCTCGTGCACACTTGAAACGAATCGCCACGGCTCGGGTCGAGATGCGACCGATCGAGACCGACCGTTTCGGACGGACGGTCGCGGAGGTCTACGCAGCCTCGGCCTCCGGCGAGCGACGCTCGCTGAACCTCGAGCAGGTCAAGCAGGGTCAGGCCGCCGTCTATTCGCGCTATTGCGAGGAGTCGCGTTTCTTTCGCGCCGAGCGCACGGCCCGAGCGGAGTCATTGGGGATCTGGAGCACCCCGGGGGATCACCAAACCCCTTGGGTGTACCGCCGTCGCCATTGATGCCGACATCCTGATCCCGATCCTCGTGCCGGTACGCCGTTGGTCAAGCCGCCGCTCGCGCAGTCGGGGCGCCGGAACCCTGACCGACGGGCATCGTGCCCGCCCTTGGCCGATCAGGCCCTGAGCAGTCGACCCGTCCGCCCGTCGCGGATCGACGAGGGTTGATCGGAGCCGACGCAGGACCCGGCAAGGATCATGTCCGGGGACTCGTCGAGCGCCAGGCGGACCTGCAAGGCCGTCCGGGCCGGCCGCCGGCTGGCCTGGTTCGCACTCGTGGAAACCAAGGCACCGCCATAGGCCCGGCAGAGTGCGGCAGCCAAAGGATGCGCGGTGACCCGGACCGCCAGGGTCTGGAAACGTCCGGTGAGCCAACGCGGTGTCTCGGGACGTACCGGAAGCAGCCAGGTGTTCGGCCCCGGCCAGCTTGCGTGGATCTCAGCCATCCGATCGGCAGCGAGCGGCTGGATGAAAGGTTCGAGCTGGTCCGGGTCCGCGGCGATCAGGATCAATCCCTTGGCGACATCGCGGCGCTTCATGGCCAGGATCCGCGCAACCGCATCCCCGTTTCGGGGATCGCAACCCAGCCCGAACACGGCCTCGGTCGGATAGGCGACCACGCCCCCGCCCGAG
>NZ_LN848257.1:2236005-2242262 GCF_001499735.1 Thiocapsa sp. KS1
AGGTGGCGCGTCGAAGGCGATGTCGAGGCAGGAACGGTGCGTTCATCGGGGAACCCGGACCGTCGGCCGCGAGACTAAGAGCCGGTCTGTACGCCGAGGCGCCCTGGGTTCCGAACCCGAAAACCGGCCGGTATTGTCCGATCGCATGAAACTCCGCGGCCGGGAGTGCGTATACTGTCGCCGTTGCGGACAACGGCGAACGGCGCGGAAGCGACCACTCCGGCAACCCCTGCGAGGGAAGCCTGTCATGCGAGCCGGTCTCGGAATCCCCGCCCACTTGGCGACGCCGTGCACCCAAGATGATTTTGCCCTTTCTTCAACCGGAGTCGACTGCATGAACCTGCCCAAAAATGTTGGTAAGACCGATCGCAACATTCGTCTCGCTGCCGGCGGTATTCTGATCTTTCTCGGCCTGTTCGCCGCCACGACCGGCGCGAAAGTGCTGTTGACCGTCCTGGGCCTCGTCGCGCTGGCGACCGGCTACTTCGGGACCTGTCTCGCCTATACGCTGTTTAAAATCGATACCAGCAAGTAAGTCAATCCCAATCGGAGTGAACCGAATGAACCTGATCAGAAACGTTGGAAAAACCGACCGCATCGTCCGATTGGCCGCCGGCGGACTGCTGGTGTTTGCCGGAATCGTCATGCCCTCGACGCTGGTATCCATCATCGGCCTGGTTGTTCTCGCAACCGGCGCAGTAGGCACCTGTCCGGCCTACATGCCGCTCAACATCAATACCAATAAAGACGAGACCAAAGGCTGATCGAGCTGAAGTCCGGCGGTCGCCGAAAGGCGGCCGACGTGTCCAGCATTATGCCGGCCGCTCGAACAGGTAATGGCTCACATACCACTCCTGCCCCTTGCGATATCCGAACAGCTCCGCGCAGGCCATGAAGAAGAGCCGCCAGCGCATCCACCAGACCCCCGCTTGATCACTGCCGTAGGTTTCTTCCAGAATCGGCCAGACGCGATCGCGCGCGGCATCCATGCGCGCAAGCCAGGCATTGAGCGTGCGCTCGTAATGCCGGCCGTCCCAGCGCCAGCGCGTCACCAGCTTGAGATGCTCCTGAAAATGCAGCGGTAGATCGTCGCTCGGCATGATGCCGCCCGCGAAGAAGTAGTGACTCATCCAATCGCTCGGGCCCACGTCCTCGAAGGGATAGGGATGCTCGCGATGGACGAAGATGTGCATCAGGAAGCGCCCGCCCGGCTTGAGCCAGTCGTAGACGCGAGCGTACAGCTTGCGATGGTTGCGCATGTGCTCGAACATCTCGAGCGACACGACCCGATCGAACCGGCCGTCGGCCTGAAAATCGTTCATGTCCGCCGTGACGATCTCCAGGTTCGTCAGGCCCCGTCGATCCCGCTCCGCCTCGATGAAGGCACGTTGACCGCTTGAGTTCGAGACCCCGGTGATGCGGCAGCTCGGGAAGCGCTCGGCCAGGTAGAGACTCAAGGCGCCCCAGCCGCAGCCGAGCTCCAGCACCCGATCGCCGTCCTGGATCCCGGCCCGCTCGGCCGTGATCGCCAAGGACGCCTCTTCCGCCTCTTCCAGCGACCCGATGCTGTCGGGCCAATAACAGGAGCTGTATTTACGACGCGGCCCCAGCACCAGATCGAAGAAGGCCGCAGGCAGCTCGTAGTGTTGCTCGTTCGCCCGCTCGGGAACGTCCGCGATCGGCGAGGCGTCCATCATGGCGATGAAGTCGCGCTTATCGCGCATCGCCGCCTCGCAGTCCTCCGTCGGCAAGGTCGCCAGGCGGCCACGCAGCAGCGCGCGAATGCCGCTGCGCGTCACGCTGTCGGGGACCTTGCCTTGCTCGACCCAGCGGATCGCCGTCTCTGTTGCACGCACCATCGTTGTTTCCTCGATCGTCCTGTTGTTCAGCGTCGAGACGGAGGTATTGGCGGCGAGCCCCGAGCGCAAGACGGCTCGGTGAACAAACCACCGGACGCAGGATCGCGGCTACTTCGGCGTCAACTGCTCCAAGGCGAGCTTCAGCGCGGATTCGCGATCCTGAACCCATCGATCCTCGCGCATCGCCCCGCGTAAACCCAGGTGCTCCAGACGCTCGCGCGGCTGGCCGTGAACCCCCGCCATGTAGACCGCCTGTCCTTGGGCGAGCGCATCCCGCACCGTCGTCTCCACCGCAACCGCGGTCGTGACCCCCATGTGCGGAACCTGACTCAGATCGATAATCACCGCCTGTGCACCTTCGAGCTTGGGACCCTGACGGCCGATGGCGGCGGCGGCACCGAAGACCAACGGGCCGCTGAGGTACAGAATCTTCACCCGACCGCGTCCTTGAGCCAGCAGCGAGCGCTCCTCGCACGACAATCCCGCGCAAGGCGCCTCGTCGCTCTTGCGGCGGGCCGGCAGAACACACACGGACTCTTCCTGCACGTCGGCAAGACGCCGAATGGTGAGGACGTTGGCGACGAAGAGCCCGATCGCCACGGCCGTGATCAGGTCGACGAACACCGTCATGAGGATCACGCCGTAGGTAATCAGAGCACCCTTCATCGAGACACGGTGCGCACGGGCAAGGAAGCGCCAATCGATGATGTCGATCCCGACCTTCACCGCAATGCCCGCAAGGACTGCCAGCGGGATCGTCGCCGTCAGCGCGCCCGCCCAGATCACCACGACGGCCAGGATCGCCGCCCGGGTCAGACCCGAGAGGGCGGTCCGCCCGCCGGCCTGGATGTTCACCACCGTACCCATGGTCGCCCCGGCGCCCGGAAGCCCCCCGAAGAGACCCGATGCCAGATTGCCGACACCCTGCCCGATGAGCTCCTTGTCCGAGTCGATCTGCTTACGGGTCAAGCTGCCCGCGATCACGGCGGTCAGGAGGGCATCGACGGACCCGAGCATCGCCAGAACGACCGCGTCGATCAGGATGGTCTGCCATTGATCCAGGGTGAACACCGGAAGCTGCAACGAGGGGAGACCGGAGGGAATCTCCCCGATGCGGCGGATGTCCTGATCCCCGAGCCACCACACCGCAATCAGGGTGCCCACGACCAATGCCGCCAGCTGCGGGGGCAGGATGCGCTTGATGCGCGCCGGCATCAGAAAAAGGATCGCGAGGGTCAGAGCTGCAAGGATCGCCTCCTGCGGATCGATCGCTCCGATCATCTCGGGCAGGGCCTGCAGCGTCCCGATCACCCCGCCACCCGGCGCCGCCTGACCGATCAACCCCGGCAACTGCAGGATGATCAGGATGATGCCGATCCCCGACATGAAGCCGGAGATCACCGTGAAGGGCATCATGGTGACATAGCGCCCGAGCTTCATCGCGCCGAACGCCATCTGGAACAGACCCGCGAGCATGACGACCGTAAAGGCCATCGCCATGCCCTGCTCCGGATTCGCCGCGATCAGCGAGGCGATGACCGCGGTGAAGACCACGGTCATGGGGCCGGTCGGCTCGGAGATGAGCGTGGGTGTGCCACCGAACAGGGCCGCAAACAGCCCGACCAAAACGGCGCCGTAGAGACCGGCCTCGGCACCGGCGCCGGAGGCCACGCCGAATGCGAGCGCCATGGGAAGCGCAATGACGGCGGCCGTGACACCGCCGAAGAGGTCTCCGCGAAGATTGTCGAAGCGAATCTCGTTGAGAACGCGCATGCAATGGCTCCGATACAGTGGAATGTCCATCAGTATCCGGACCCAGCCGCTTCGACAATAATCGAAGTTTCTTTGGTCTCTCATCTGTTTTCATCTATGGAAGAGGCCGAAAGCGACCTCGGGACGATCGCGTTCCAGGCAGCCTATAACATAGATGATAGTAGATGTTACTGATAGAAATTATCGACTTTTCGCTATGCCATTGCGTCGGTAAGGTTCGCTCCAGAGTTCGAAACGGCCTCCGAAGGCGAGGCGGACAAGGCACAGACCACAGGAGCTGACCATGAGCGTGAAGACCTACGATGCCGGTGTCAAAGAATACCGGGCCATGTACTGGACGCCGGACTATGTCCCCCTCGACACCGACCTCTTGGCCTGTTTCAAATGCACCGGACAGCCCGGTGTGCCGCGCGAAGAGGTCGCCGCCGCCGTGGCTGCGGAGTCCTCGACCGGGACCTGGAGTACGGTGTGGTCGGAGCTCCTGACCGACCTCGAATTCTATAAGGGTCGCGCCTACCGCATCGAAGACGTGCCGGGCGACAAGGAGTCCTTCTACGCCTTCATCGCCTACCCGATCGATCTGTTCGAGGAAGGCTCGGTCGTCAACGTGCTCACCTCGCTCGTCGGCAACGTTTTCGGATTCAAGGCGCTGCGTCATCTGCGCCTGGAAGACATCCGCTTCCCGATTGCCTACGTGAAGACCTGCATGGGTCCGCCGAGCGGCATCCAGGTGGAGCGCGACAAGCTCAACAAGTACGGTCGGCCGCTGCTGGGCGCAACCATCAAGCCCAAGCTGGGTCTGTCGGCCAAGAACTACGGGCGCGCGGTCTACGAGTGCTTGCGCGGCGGTCTGGACCTGACCAAGGACGACGAGAACGTCAACTCCCAGCCCTTCATGCGCTGGCAGAATCGCTTCGAGTTCGTGGCCGAGGCCGTTTCCGCGGCGCAGGCCGAGACCGGCGAGCGCAAGGGTCACTACCTGAACGTCACCGCCCCGGATCCGGAGCAGATGTACGAGCGCGCCGAGTTCGCCAAGGAGCTCGGTCAGCCGATCATCATGCACGACTTCCTGACCGGCGGCTTCACGGCCAACACGGGTCTGGCCAAATGGTGCCGCAAAAACGGCATGCTGCTGCACATCCATCGCGCCATGCACGCGGTCATCGACCGTCATCCCAAGCACGGTATCCATTTCCGCGTGCTGGCCAAGTGCTTGCGTCTGTCGGGCGGCGACCATCTGCACACGGGTACGGTCGTGGGTAAGCTCGAAGGCGACCGCGGCTCCACGCTCGGCTTCGTGGATCTGCTGCGCGAGTCCTTCATCCCCGAAGACCGCGCCCGCGGCATCTTCTTCGATCAGGATTGGGGCTCCATGCCCGGCGTCTTCGCGGTCGCCTCCGGCGGTATCCACGTTTGGCACATGCCGGCACTGGTCACCATCTTCGGCGACGACTCGGTCCTGCAGTTCGGCGGCGGTACCCAGGGCCATCCTTGGGGCAATGCGGCCGGTGCGGCGGCCAACCGTGTGGCGCTCGAAGCCTGTGTAAAGGCTCGCAACGAGGGTCGCGAGCTGGAGAAAGAGGCACGCGAAATCATGACCGCAGCGGCCAAGCACAGCCCGGAGCTGGCGATCGCGATGGAGACCTGGAAAGAGATCAAGTTCGAGTTCGACACGGTCGACAAGCTCGACGTGGGTTGAGGGCGAAGCCTCCTGCCTCCTGCCCCCGGCCTCCTGCTCGAGTCGGCTTGGGGTGAGATCCGAGTCCGCCAGGGCGATGTCGCAAAGAGGCTCGCAGCTCGGCGGGAGGGACTCAACCCCGGCAGCAGCCGATAGCTGGAAGCTGGCGGCTGGCGGCTGGCGGCTGGCGGCTGGCGGCTCTAAAACACCCACTCGAACCAACGCATTCGCACAACGAGGACCGAAACCATGCCATTCCAAAGTACGACGGGCGACTACCAGACCAAATACACCCTGGAGACCTTCGGCTTTCTGCCGCCGATGACCCAAGAGGAGATCTTCGACCAGATCGCCTACATCATCGCGCAGGGTTGGACGCCGGGTATCGAGCATATCCATCCCAGCAAGTCCATGAACCACTACTGGACCATGTGGAAGCTGCCCTTCTTCGGGGTGACCGATCTGGCCCAGGTGGTGAGCGAGCTCGAGGCGTGCCATCGCTCCTACCCGGATCACCATGTCCGCGTGACCGGCTACGACAATTACACCCAGAGCCAGGGCTCCTGCTTCGTGGTGTTCGAGGGTCGCGGCTGATTACACGTCCGACGGCAATCGTCGTCGAGCGGTGCCTGCGGGCACCGCCGGTCCGGTAGCCACCGAGCACCCCAGATCCAGCGTTTCAACACCGAGCGGGCGGCGCGATCGCCGAGCCGGTGATGCGAAGGGCGACAGCCATCTGTTCCGCCGTCGCCATCGCCGCTCATGCGCTCCACGTCCAAGGGAACGACCATGCCCAGCAAAGCGAATCTGAGATCGAGCGGCCGCGAGGCGGCCTTGGCACGTCGCCGTGCCTTGTCCACCCAGGGCAAGCGAACCGGCACCGCCGCCGGGGCGGCCGAGCGCAGTCGCACGCCCGACGTCCCCGCGGTGCGTCGCCCTGCGGCATC
>NZ_LN848257.1:2242362-2243017 GCF_001499735.1 Thiocapsa sp. KS1
GGCCCGGACGCGAGCAGCCGGTCGGCGGCGCGCAGGATCAACCCTGGAAGGTCGGTCTGAGCGAGACCGCACAAGGTCAATTCGTGACCGGCACCCGGGTCGGGCGCAGTCGCTCGGTGACGGGCGACGAGCCGAGCGCGTGTCGCGAGGTTACCGGCACCGAATACATGGGCGCCGAGATCTTCCGCGAGTTCTGCCAAACCGAGCCGCCGAAACCGGCCCCGAAGGTCCACGTCACCACCACCAGTCACGGCAACGCCGTGACCGGCAACGAGGTGGGACGCTCGACCCGGGTGACCGGAGACGAGCCCGGCACCTGCAAGACCGTGACCGGTACCGAATATCTGTCGGCCGAGCAGGCGAGCGCATTCTGCGGGACCCAGCTGCCGCCGAACCCGCGTCAGACCGGGCGCACCAAGACCACCGGTGGTCGTGCCGTCTCGGGTGTCCTGCCGGGCCTCTCGTCCAAGGTCACGGGCAACGAGCACGGCGCGGGGATCCAGCCGACCGGCAGCCAGTACATGTCCGCGGCCAACGGCGACCTGCCCGATCTGAAAAAGGCGCCGCCGAAGGTCAACCTGACGCAGACGCTCGGCGGCGGCTCCGTGACCGGCACCCGGGTCGGGCGCAGTGCGAAGCTCACCGGCGACGAGCC
>NZ_LN848257.1:2243117-2246825 GCF_001499735.1 Thiocapsa sp. KS1
TGGTGACCGGCGACGAGTATGTCGGCGCCGAGCAGTACAAGGAGTTCTGCGGCATCCAGCCGGCCCCGCTGGCGGCGCCGAAGGTCGGACTGTCCTCGACCGCGAAGGGGTTGATGGTGTCCGGCACCCAGACCGGTCGCTCCGGTCGGGTCACGGGCGACGAGCCCGGCACCTGCAAGGCGGTCACCGGCACGCCCTATGCGGGACTGGAGCAGACGGCGACCTATTGCGCCCCGGAACAACAGCGCCTGATCGCCGAACGGATGCGCCCGATGGCGGCGACGATGGCGACGCGCATGACCGGCATGCAGCCGGGGATCGGCGGGGTCATGACAGGTGCCTCTCGGGGTGCTTGCGAGGAGATCAGCGGAACGCCCTATGTCGGCGTCGACCAGTTCGAGGAGACCTGCGGAAGCGGTGCCCTGCCCGGCGACAGCGATTTCCCTCAGCCGCTCGAGGCCGCGCCCTGGCAAAGCTTCAGCGTCGAGTCGCCCGCACGGCAGGCGTTTCAGGCGAGCCAAGGAAGCAACGTGACGGGCACCCTCTACGAGCAGGAGGGGCGGATTACCGGCCCTTTCGGGATGGGCACGGGCAAGATCACGGGGACTGAGCAGTTTCGCTTCGACCGTGCCCCGTCCGTGCCCGGAAATCTGTTGCAAATGGCACCTGCCGAGACGGCGGGAGTCGAGACGGCACCGGCAGCGGTCCGCTCCCGTGTGACGGGCGAAGGTCAGGCCGCCGGGACCAAGATCACGGGTGACGATTGGGAGCGCGGCGAGCGTGTCACCGGGACCGAGGGTCCCTCCGCACGGCGCCGCAACCCGACCCGCCCGGGTCCGATGGCCGCGATGGCCGCCGTCAAGCCCAAGCGCAACGAGGAACTCCCGGCGCCGGTGAGTCGTGTGACCGGGGCCAGCGGCAATACGGACCGCGGCTCGCTCATCACCTACTCGGGTGGAGCGCGGGGCTGAGCCCGCGAACCAGCGACTGACCCGAGGGATCGGGTCTGCCCGACCGAGCCGAATGCAAGCCAACACCGGAATCTGACGAGACAACGAGGTCATGTCGAGCCAACGCCGTCCAACCCGAGCGAGCCTGATCTGGGCATCCGCAACCGCGACCGTCGCGCCGGCCTACCGGCCGCGCGTGCAAGGCGAGTCCGTCTCGGGTGCGCTCACGGCGACGCCTGAGCCAGTCACGCCGGATTCGGTCAAGCCGGAGCCGACCGAGCGGACCGCACCGGTACGTGCGCCCCGGATGCGTCCGCGGCCGTCGGCTCGGACGGCCGGTGCAGATGCCTCGAAACGGATCGAACGTCAGACCAAGCGGGCCGTCGCCGCGGAAGCAGCACCAGGGCGTGCTGCGGGCCGGAACGGGCTCCACCCGCTCACCGATCACGACGGCAACGCACGGCTGCAGCGCTACGAGGACCGGGTCAAGACGGCGTTCGATCGGATCGTGCCCGTGCTCAGGCGTCTCTCGGCACTCCAGCACGAGTCCGATTTCGAGCAACACGCGCAGTCGATCGCCCGGGCCGAGCTCGGATTCGATCTGCCCGATCACATGCTGGCGGACGCTTGGGTGACCCAGCTCGATCTACGCCGTCTGTTCGCCTGGTGCGTGTTCGAGACCTACCGTCGGATGGCGGACGACTTCTTCGCGAACGACCCGCTCGGCGGGCGCGAGGTCCATGCCTTCGACCGCTTTCTCCAGGACTGCGGCTTCCATCAGCTGGATGTGACGCCCTGTGCGGACGGGCGCTTGGCCCATGCGATCAGCTACGTGCTGCGTCTGCCCTTCGGCGCGGTGCGGCGCAAGCCCTACGCCGGCGGACTGTTCGATGTCGAGAACACGGTCTCCAAGTGGGGCGAGGTCGAGCTCGGTCGGTTCCGCGAAGGCGTGCCGAACACCGCGGATGCGCCGACCCGTTATCTGAAGGCGGTGATCTATCACTACAGCTCGGTGGATCCGCACCACCAGGGTTGCGCGGCCCACGGGTCGAACGACGCGGCGGCGGCACAGGCCGCCTTGGACCGACTCCTGGCATTCCGCCGGACGGTCGAGAACGGTTTCTGCTGCGGTGCCTCGGTGGCGCTGCTGCTGATCGGCTTGGATACGGACACGGACGCGATCCGGGTGCATGTGCCCGACGGCGCGGACCACATGGATCTGACGCAGTCGGTCGATGCCATCAAGGTGCACGCCATCACGCGTGACCTGGAGCCGACCGCAGCGCGTGCGCGGGTCGCCGAGCTGGTCAAGGCGCACGCCCCGGCAACCGCCGATCCGGGCATGCTCCGGCTGGTCGCGCGGCTGATCGAGAACAACCTGTCGCAGATCGACTATGTGCGCCAGGTGCACGGCGGACACTACGCCGATGCGGGACACGCCGAGCGTTTCATGGGTGTGGGCATCGGGTTCGAGGAGATCCAGCTCCGCAACCTGACCTACTTCGCTTACCTGTATACGGTCGAGGAAGGGGCGGCGGATCTGGACGTCGGGCGCAAGATCTTCGGCGGGCTCAATGTCTCGCACGGTCTGCCGATCCCGATCGTCATCCGCTTCGATTATCACGGCGGGGTGCCGGGTGCGCGGGAACGCGCGGCGACACGCTGCCGGCGGCTCGATGCCGCGCTCGCCGACCGGTTCGCCGATCTCGACGACCGGGGTCTGCTGCACCGCCTGCTCGTCGTGCGCGACAGCGACGCGGGCACCGGCATCGAGGTCGTCGGGAGCTCGCTGGACGCGCCGATGTCGGGAGGACACTGATGAAGATCTGTCAGGTGGAGCGACCCCTGGTCTCGACCAACCGGATCCCGGGGTTCGAGCACAAACACCTCTTGGTGGTGCGCGACGGGAGCACACAACAGGTCGCGGTCGATGCGGTCGGCTGCGTGCCCGGGGACTGGGTGATCTGTGTCGGCAGCTCCGCGGCACGCGAGGCGGCCGGCAGCAAGGAGTATCCGAGCGATCTGACCATCGTCGGCATCATCGATCATTGGCCGCCCGAGACGGGTGCCGCCGGGTCGCGAGGTGCAGGCTGATGGAGATCAGGCAGGTCATCGGCTCGCTGGTCTGCACGCACCGGATCACCGGGCTCGGGCATTGGGATCTACGGCTCCTGCAGGACACGAAAGGCAAGCAGTACGTCGCCACCGACCCGGTGGACGCCCGCCCCGGCGACTGGGTCTTCGTGGTCAGCGGATCGGCCGCTCGGTACGCGATGGGGGACGCCGGGATCCTCACCGACCTGACGATCGGCGGGATCATCGATCGCTGGGAAGACGAGCGACCCGCGGCGGTTCAGCCGAGCGGCGTCGCCACGGCCCGAGCGGCATGAGGGCCTGCATCCGGCCGGGATCGCCCGGCGTGGTCGGCCTCGACGAAGCGCTTTGAACCTGGATTGAAGATGATCGGGCAGCATCGCCCGCGGCGACTTGGCACACAGAGGAGACACGAACGATGGCAAACGAAAAATTCGGAATCGCGCTCGGCATGATCGAGACCCGCGGACTGGTCCCCGCCATCGAAGCGGCGGACGCCATGACCAAGGCCGCCGAGGTGCGCCTGATCGGGCGCGAGTTCGTCGGCGGCGGTTACGTCACCG
Source organism: Thiocapsa sp. KS1 (assembly GCF_001499735.1). Lineage (GTDB taxonomy): Bacteria > Pseudomonadota > Gammaproteobacteria > Chromatiales > Chromatiaceae > Thiocapsa. Next base: position 2,246,725 of record NZ_LN848257.1, read on the forward strand.
TGCTGGTGCGCGGCGAGACCGGTGCGGTGAACGCGGCCGTCCGCGCCGGTGCCGACGCCTGCGAGCGCGTCGGCGACGGCCTGGTGGCGGCGCACATCATC
>NZ_LN848257.1:2246925-2275420 GCF_001499735.1 Thiocapsa sp. KS1
GATCAAAGGTCAGCAACACGCGAAGATCAAACAGCCGGTGGCTGGCGGCTGATAGCCAACGGCCGAGAGCGAATCGCGACCCACTTCATCAACGATCAACACGACACTCAACGATTGGAGAGCACAAATGGCCAGTGAAAGCTACGGGATTGCATTGGGGATGATCGAAACGCGCGGCCTGGTGCCCGCCATCGAAGCGGCAGACGCCATGACCAAGGCCGCCGAGGTGCGCCTGATCGGACGCGAGTTCGTGGGCGGCGGTTACGTGACCGTGCTGGTGCGCGGCGAGACGGGCGCGGTCAACGCCGCGGTGCGTGCCGGTGCCGACGCCTGCGAGCGTGTCGGCGACGGTCTGGTGGCGGCGCACATCATTGCTCGCCCGCACCGCGAGGTCGAGCCGATCCTCAACCGGACCCTGCCGGCAGCGGCCGACTGATCGAGAGGCGTTGAGCCAATGGCCGCTCGCTACCGGCGGCAAGGGTTGAAGCATGAGACACGCACGCATTCATCCTCGTACCCTTGGCTATCTCGGCCGCGCCCTGAGCTTGGAGCTGTCCGCGGTGCAGCAGTACATGACCCAGGCCTCGCTTGCCGAGGCCTGGGGCTTGCCGGAAGCGGCGAAGCGTCTGCGCGAGGAAACGGTCGAAGAGATGCAGCATGCCGAGCGGATCATCCAGCGGATGCTGGCGCTGGGCGTGGCACCGAACGGCTCGCAATTGCGTCCCGCCGGGGTCTCGCGCAGTCTAATCGACCTGTTGCTTCAGGACTCGGTGCTCGAAGCCGAGATCGTCGCCCTCTATCGCGAGGCGGTGATCTTCTGTCGACGCGTCGGGGATCGGGAGAACGGCGACTTCTTCGAGGCACTCCTGAACGAGGAGTCCGCCCACGCGCGCGAGATCGATGACTGGATGGCCTCGCTTGGTGTCCCGCGCTATCGTGACCCCTCGGAACGCGCCTACTTTTAAGGGATCCCCGTCATGAATCAAGGCTGGAACGAACGTCAGCGTCCCGTTCGTCTCGAACGGCGCTTGGAGTTTGCCGACTACGAGGCCACCCGCGACTTTCTGGATCGGGCCGCGAGCCTCTCGGAGCGTCTCGCGATCTATCCGGACATGAGCTTCGGGCGGACCTACGTGAACATCACCTTACATGCCGAGGACGATGCGACCGAGGTGGGAGAGCCGCTTCGGCACTTCGCCCGCGAGATCGATGCGCTGCTCGAAACCGAGAAGACCCTCGATGACTGATCAGGAACCCTCGGAAGACACCCCGGAACCCGCGCAGACGCAGGCACCGACCGATCCAGCGGCGACGTCGGCAGCACCGGGCCGGTCATCCGCCAAGGCCAAGGCTCGGCGTCGGTCGACGACGGCCGTCGCCGCCACGCGGCGCACGACCGACAAACCCGCCAAGACCTCGGCACAAACGCCCCTCCCGCCACGGCCCAGACGGGTCTGGCCGGACTGAGCCGTCATCAAGCATCAGGCGCGAGCAAGACGACAGGATGACCACGGCGAGCCCACCCCAGAAAGGGTCTTCCCGCAGCGAGGCGACCGGCCGTTTCGTGCGACACGCCACCTTGCGTCAGCTTCAGCTCCTCGAGGCCATCGTGCGTCTGGGCAGCTTCACGCGCGCCGCCGAGGAGATGTTCCTGACCCAACCCACCGTCTCGATGCAGATCAAGAAGCTCACCGACACGGTCGGCACACCCCTGTTCCTGCATGTGGGCCGCAACGTCGAGCCGACGGATGCCGGACGGGAGGTCTATGCCGCCTGTCGCACCATCCTGCGCACACTCACGGATCTCGAAAGCGCACTCGCCGACCTCAAAGGGCTCAAGAGCGGGCGCTTGCGTCTCGGCGTCATCACAACCGCGAAGTACTTCGCGCCCGAGATCCTGGGCGCCTTCTGCGAGCAATTCCCGGGGATCGATGTCTCGCTGAAGGTCACCAACCGTACGCGCATCATCGAGCGGATGGATGCAAACGACGACGACATCTACATCTTCGGCGAGCCCGGCGGCGCCGGACTCGACGTCGAGGCGACCTATCTCGCCCCCAACCCGCTGATCGTCCTGGCACGCAGCGATCACCCCCTCGTCGGGCACTCCGGGATCACGATGGAGCAGCTGGCGGAGGAACGCTTTCTCCTGCGCGAGCCCGGCTCGGGCATCCGCGACTCGGTCGTGCGCCGCTTCACCGAACGGGGCCTGCGTCCGAACGTGCGCATGGAGCTCGGCAGCAACGAGGCGATCAAGCACGCCATCATTGCCGGCCTGGGCATCTCCGCGCTCTCGCTGCACACCCTCACGCTCGACGGCGGTGCCGGACGTCTCGCCATGCTGGACGTCGAGGGCTTCCCGATCGAGCGGACCTGGTATCTGGTCCATCCCAAGTCCCGCGAGCTCTCGACCATCGCCAAGGCGTTCCTCGCCTTCTCCGTCGACCGCGAGCCCGAGATCCGCGCCTCGCTCGATCGCACCTACGAGATCCTGCGGACCCCGCCGGCACCCGAACGGGAAATGGGTCAAAGCACCGAGTCCGAGCCCTCCGGTCGATAGACGACCAGACGCGGCCCCAACCGGGCCCTCAGCGCCGGATCGATCGCCTTGCGGGTCACCCAAAGATATGCGCTCGCCTCGCCCGCCCGCTCCCAAGAGGCGACCGCGTCCAGATTGTCCGGGAGCAGCCGATCCGACGGCCACCACTCGCGCCCGCACGCCTCCTCGATGACGACCACGCGCTCGCCGTTGACGACGGCCGCTGCGGCATGCAGCAGCGCCTCGCGATCCGCCTCGACCCGCCAACCCAGATCGCGCCCCAAGATGTCGACCGCGATCGTCCCCTGGACATCGGACGACGTGGTCAGTACGGCCGTCGCCCCGAGCAGACCGGCGATCCGCTGCGCGCTCGCATTGGCGCCGCCAAGGTGCCCGGACAGGATAGGGATGACGAAACGTCCGGCCTCGTCGATCACGAGGACAGCCGGGTCGCGCGTCTTGTCCACCAGCAGCGGTGCGATGAGACGCACCGCGACACCGGCGGAGGCGATGAAGACCAACTCGGCTCGGTCGACGAAAAGTCGGGCAACCAGCGTGGAGACCGATCCGCCGATCGACTCGACGCGCACGGTCTCGCGTGTTTTGAGCGCCTCGCGGAACCTCTCCGGAACATGAAGCTCGACCGACCCACAGACGCCCCCGGAGCCAGCCACCCGAGACGCGAGACGCCCCGCCAGCATGGCACCGCCGCGAGTCAGCGCGAGAATCGCAGTTCCGCTCCGATGCAACGCAGATCTCCTTGGATTCAGGATGCTTTGTCACGGAAGCACCCGGAAAGACCCGAAAAACATCTTAAACCGCGTCAGCTCCGTCGCCGGAAGATCAACATGTCGGTCCCCGATCTCGACAGCGCATATCGCAACCGACGCGGTTTAACCCGGTCCGATCCGACAGAGCGTCTCGCCCCGCGCATCCAGGAACCACGCCTCCTCGCCGCTCGGCAGGCCGACACGGTAGGCCCCCGCAACCGCCGCGCGGGGCAGCACGACCCGCCAGCCCGCACCCTCGATCAGAAGGTCGTCCCGATCGGCCTGCACCCGAGCATCCGCCAGACTCAGCTCGGCCACCCCGCCACCCGACGATTGCATGTGCAGTGTCGGGTTGTGCCAGCCGAGCGCCTCGTCCAACAGCGCCTCGTGCTCCCGATCGGGAACGACACGCCAAGGCGCAATCTGCGCCTCGGACAAGGCATCCAGGACCTGGCCCGGGTTCGCATCCAGCGCCCGAGCGGCCGCGTCGATCCCGTCGCTCAACGCGGTCTCGACCAAGGCGTGCCGCCACCCTTCGAGCCCGCTCGACAAGGAGACCCGTGCCGTCTCGCCCGGACGCGCCGTCCCGTCGGCCAAACGATACTTCAGCCCGTAACCCCGCGGCGTGACCATCAGGCCCGTACGCACGAAGGTGCTCGAATTACCGATGATGAGGCTGGTCAACATGCTCACCTCGCCGTCGGCCATCTCGGCGAGGGTGGTCAGACGTCGGTCCTCGCGCTGACGATAGGCCGCACGCACCACGGCGACAGGTGTCTCGGGGTCGCGATGGCGAAGGAAGAGATCACGCGCCTCCCGGATCTGATCCGGCCGGCGGCTGCTCTTGGGGTTGTAGAGCGCGGTGACGAAATCGGCCCGCGCAGCGGCCTCCAGACGCCGGGCGATGACAGGCCAAGGCGTCAGCATGTCCGAGAGCGAGATGGCGCAAAAGTCATGCGTCAGGGGCGCGCCGACCAGGGAGGCACAGGAGGACGCTGCCGTCACGCCCGGCACCACCTCGACCTCGATCCCGGCGTCCGGCGTCCACCCCTGCTCGAACAGCAGCTCGAACAACGGACCGGCCATCCCGAACACGCCCACGTCGCCGGACGACACCAGGGCGACGGTCTGCCCCGCTTGCGCCAGCGCCACGGCCTCGCCGCAACGGTCCAGCTCCTCGGCCATCTCGCGCGCGATGACCTGCTTGTCCTTCACCAAGTCCGCAATCAGCCGGACATAGGTTCGATAGCCGACGACCACGTCGGATGCGGCAATGGCCGCGCGCGCACGGCCCGTCATCTCAGCCGTATCGCCGGGGCCCAAGCCCACGAGGTAGATTTTTCCGTTCGGTTTGGCCATCGGTGTTGCTCGGACATTGCGGCGAGGTCGAGCGATTTTATCCGATCACCGCTATCGAGTGCGTGTGACATGGAACCCCGGCCCGGCCCGCGGTGCCTGCTCCCCGGCGATCAGGGTCGCAAGGATGACGGCCGGGATGCGTGTACACCCGGGCCGAGACGGGCATCTGCGGACACCTCGCACCGACGCTCGATTCCGACCCGCACTCGGCCACCTCAGCGACTTCAAGGCCGTGCGCCGCTTGCACCGCAGCACGCGGATGGTTAGGCTTCGCGCAATTTTCGTAATCCCGCAGTAACCGCATGGTCGTTTTACCCGAGGGCGCCGACCGTTTTGCAGCCCGCATCGTCCAGCCGACGTCGGTGCAAGACCGCGTCGAGCCCTGCGCGCGATGCGCGGACCAGACCTCCGACGACCGAGCTCAAGCAATCATCTCGATCGCCGCCGACCCTCGGCGCTACTTCCCGTCCGACGCCCGCGTCCCGCTCCCGGGCGGCGATCCGCCGGGCCATGGACATGCCGGAGCCCTTCGGCTCCACACCGACCGGTGCCGCCGCAGGGGTGCACCGAATCCTCCGTCGTCGAGGGATATCCCGTTGAAAATACTCCCCAAGCACTCGCTCAAGGCGTGGGTCGATCGCCTGCGTGCAACCCACCGTGTCGTGGCGCCTCGAGAGACCTACGGTCAGTACATCTTCGAAGAAATCGAGAACGCGGACGACCTGGTTCTCGATTACCACACCAGCGTTCTCCCGCCCAAGAAGTACCTCCTGCCGCCGCGCGAGGACCTCTTCGCCTTCAACGCCAAAACGATGGAGATGTCGCCGCTGATCGAAGAGATCCAGCCCACGGTGATCATGGCCCTGCACACCTGCGACCTGCACGCCATCACCCTGCTGGACAAGATCCAGGGCACGGGCCACACCGACCAGCATTATCAAGCACGTCGGCGCAAGACGACCCTGGTCAGCATCGAATGCCTGAAACCCTGCATGGACCACGCCTTCTGCAAGAGCATGGGCACGCTGGCCGTACCCGAGGGCTTCGATGTTCACCTGACCGATCTGGGCGATCGGTATGCGGTGGAGATCGGCTCCGAGCAGGGCGAGCAGTTGATCGAGGGGCTCAGTCTGTTCTGGGAGCCCGTCGAGGCCGACTACGATCGCGTGAACCAGGTCATGGCCGGTAAATGGCCGAACTTCGACTATCGCCTGGACTGCGACGTGACGGATCTTCCGGATCTGCTCGCCGCCAATCAGGACAGCGCGCTCTGGGACGAGGTCGGCGACACCTGCCTCGCCTGCGGTCAATGCACGAAGGTCTGCCCGACCTGTTACTGCTTCGATGTCCTGGACGAGATCGATCTGAAGCTCGAGCACGGCAAACGCATCCGTGTCTGGGATTCCTGCTTGATCGAGAAGTTCGCCGTGGTCGCCGGCGGACACAACTTCCGCAGCTCCCAAGCGCGCCGACTGCGCCATCGCTTCCTGCGCAAAGGCAAGTATCAATACGAGTCCTACGGTCTGCTCGGATGTGTGGGTTGCGGACGCTGCGCACTCTCCTGCCCGGCCCACATCACACCGATCGGCCTGCTCAACACCCTGGCCGAGCGCCGCCGGCCCGCCACCGAGGAGGCATCGTCGCAGTCATGACCACACTCCTGCGCGAAACACTCACCCATTCGTCCATCTACATGCCGACCCCGGCACGCATCGTCGAGGTCGAGCAGTTCACCGAGGTGGAGAAGTGGTTCCATCTCGAGCTGCCGAGCGGCTTCACCATCGACCACAAGCCGGGCCAGTTTGTCGAGGTCTCGATCCTGGGGATCGGCGAGGCGCCGATCAGCATCTGCTCCTCGCCCGCACGCAGCAACGGCTCCTTCGAGCTGTGCGTGCGTCGGGTCGGGAAGCTGACCGATGCGCTGCATCGGCTGGATGTCGGCAGCATGATCGCGGTGCGCGGACCCTTCGGGCATGGTTTCCCGATCGATCGCTTCCACGGCAAGGACATCATCTTCATCGCCGGCGGGCTCGGGCTCGCACCCCTGCGCTCCCTGATCACGGAGGTGCTGGACGAGCGCGGCAAGTACGGGCGCGTCGCACTGCTCTACGGGGCGCGCACGCCGAACGACTTCCTGTTCCCGGCCGACCTCGCGGCCTGGGCGGACCGCGACGATGTCGAATGTCATGTGACGGTGGATCGTCCGAGCGAGGGATGGGACGGCCCGGTCGGCGTCATCACCACCTTGCTGCCGAAGGTCAAATTCCCGGCGCGCAATACGGTCGTCGCGATCGTGGGACCACCGGTCATGTACCGCTTCGTCCTCGACGAGCTGCTCGCCGCCGGGATTGCCGAGGGCAATATCTGGCTGAGCTTCGAGCGGCAGATGAAATGCGGGGTCGGCAAGTGCGGGCATTGTCAGATGCATCACATCTACACCTGCCAGCAAGGCCCCGTCTTGTCGTACGCCGAGGTCAAGAACCTCGAGGAGGCGTTGTCATGAAGCCGAAGGTCGCCTTTTTCGAGTTCACGAGCTGCGAAGGCTGCCAGCTTACCGTCCTCGACACCCTGCAACGTCATCCCGAGCTTCTCGAGGTGATCGAGATCGTCCAGTTCCGCGAGGCGATGACCGAGCGCAGCGACGATTATCAGATCGCCTTCATCGAGGGCTCCTGTACGCGGCCGTCCGACGAGGCGAAGATTCGCGAGATCCGCACGCAGGCGCAGATCGTGATCGCGGTCGGTGCCTGTGCCCATCTGGGCGGGATCAACGCCATCCGCAATCGCATGCCGTTGGACGATGTGCGCGAGTACGTCTACGGCGACAAGAAGGACTGGTTCGAGACCTATCCGGCACGTCCGCTGAGCGCCGTGATCAAGGTCGACGCCGTGATCCCGGGCTGCCCGATCGACCGCGACGAGTTCGCCATGGCGGTCACCCATCTGTTGCAGGGCCGCATGCCGGCGATCCCCGACTACCCGCTATGCATCGAGTGCAAGCTCACCGAGAACGTCTGCATGTTCCTGCGCGGGCAGACCTGTCTCGGACCCATCACGCGTGCCGGCTGCGACGCCATCTGCCCGTCCTGCGGGCAAGGCTGCGAGGGCTGTCGCGGGCTCGTCCCCTCGCCCAACTTGGGATCGATCAAAGATGCACTGCGCGAGCGCGGAATGACCGAAGAGCAGATCGATGCCCGGTTGTCGCTGTTCCTCACCTATCAAACCATGCAAATGGACGGAGTGACGCCGGCATGAGTACCCTGAAGGTCGATGTTCATCATGTCACGCGCGTCGAAGGGCACGGCAATATCGTCGTCGATGTCGAGAACGGCGAGCTGACCCAGTGCGATCTGCAGATCGTCGAAACGCCGCGGTTCTTCGAGGCGATGCTGCGCGGTCGCGCCTACGACGAGGCGTCGCACATCACCTCGCGCATCTGCGGGATCTGCGCGGTCGGGCACGCGACGGCCTCCCTGCGTGCGACCGAGCAGGCGCTCGGGGTGACGCCCAGCCTGCAGACGACCCTGCTGCGCAAGCTGAACTTTCACGGCGAGATCCTCGACAGCCATGTCCTGCATATCTACATGCTGGTGGCGCCCGACTATCTCGGTCTCGGCAGCGTGATCCCGCTGGCCAAGAGCGCGCCGGATCTCGTGCTGCGCGCATTGCGCATGAAACAGCTTGCAGGGGATCTCTGCGCGACCCTCTGCGGACGCCATACCCATCCCATCTCCATGACGGTCGGCGGCTTCACGCAGTTCCCCAAGCCCGCGGATCTGCGCGCCCTGCGCGAGCGCCTGGTCGCCTCGCGTGCGGACTGCGACGCGACGATCCAGCTCCTGCAGGGTCTGGAGTTCCCGGCGTTCGAGCGCGACACCGAGTACGTCGCACTGCATCGGGACGACGAGTACTGCTTCATCGATGGGTCCATCGCGAGCAGCGACGGCGGGATCCGGCCGCTCGCCGATTATCGCGAGGTGACCAACGAGACCATCGTCGCGCATTCATCGGCCAAGCACACCCGCCATCAGCGCGAGTCCTACATGGTCGGGGCGCTCGCGCGCTTCAACATCAATTACGATCGATTGCACCCCCGCGCGCAGGCCGCGGCCGAGGCACTCGGCCTCCGACCCAAGACGATCAATCCCTATCTGAATGCGGCGGCCCAGGCGGTGGAGGTCGTCCATTGCACGGAGGATGCGATCCTGCTGATCGACCAGCTGCTCGATCAGGGCATCCGACACGAAGAACCGGCCGCGCCTACGCGCATGTCGGGCGAAGGTGTCGGCGCCGCCGACGTGCCGCGCGGGACACTCTTCCATCACTACAGGATCGAGGACGGGAAGATTGTCGGGGCGAACTGCATCATCCCGACCGGGCAGAACCTGGCGAACATCGAGCTGGACATGCGCGCGCTTGTCCCCGAGATCCTCGACCGGACGCAGCAGGAGATCACCCTGGCGCTGGAGATGCTGGTGCGTGCGTACGACCCCTGCATCTCCTGCTCGACGCACATGCTCGACGTCAAGTTCGTTTAAGCCGCCCATGACCACGCTCGTCCTGGCGTTGGGCAATCCCTTGCGCGGAGACGACGGGGTCGGCGCGGCCGTCCTGAACGCCCTGCCCGACCTTCCCCCGGATGTGACGGGCCTGGATGGCGGCACACCCGGGCTGGGTTTGGTCCTGAGCCTGCAGGGCTACGATCGCGCCATCATCCTCGATGCAGCCGAGATGGGAGAGACGCCCGGAACCTGGCGACGCTTCAGCCCCGATTGCCTGCGAGCCCAAGATCCGGACCTGCGCGGAACCCTGCACGATGCCGGCCTGGCCGAGGCCCTGTTGCTGGGCGAGGCGCTCCGGGTGCTCCCGTCCGAGATCATCATCTTCGGGATCCAGCCGGGCGAGATCGGTTGGTCGCCCGGCTTGACACCGGCCGTCGCCGCGGCGATTCCCGGCCTCTGCGAGGCCATCATGACGGCTTGCGCGGCACGCGCTGACTCGGAGTGATCGAGAATGGCACGACCACACATCGAAGGATCGCCCTGATCCTGCTATCAGACCGTGCGGTGCCTCGGCGCTCCGTCAAGCGGCGTCCGTGGCCCCCGGCGACGCAAACACCACGTCCTCGTAGATGGCCTCGAGCGAACATTCAAAGTCGATGGACTGCAACACCAGCCACCCGTTCTCGGGCGGAGCATCGAGCAGCCAACCCTCGGGGCGGCGCCGGAACACCTCGCAGGCGCGACGGCGCGAATCGATCAGGACGTATTCTTCCAAGGTGTCGAGCCGCCGGTAGTCGGCAAATTTGGCGCCGCGGTCATAGCCTTCGGTCGACTCGGACAGGACCTCGATAATCACGCGCGGACAGCGTTTGCTCAGCGGCTCGGCGGCGTCCCTCGCGTCGCAGGTCACGAACACGTCCGGGTAAAAGAAGGCGGATGCCGGCTCGACGCGAAGCTTCATATCGGCGATATAGACCCGGCAAGGGCGGCCGCGTACATGCGCACGCAGCAACGCGAAGACGTTGCCGGCGATGGTCGCGTGCTCCTCGGTCGCGCCGGCCATCGCAAAGACCTCGCCGGCGATGTACTCATGGCGGACCACCGCGACAGCCTCGCCCGCGAGATACTCCTCGACGCTGATGGATCGGGCTTCGGCAAGATCAGGCATGGATGGGCTCCGCGTTTGGTCGGTAGTCCAAGAGTATAGACGCCGAGGATCGGGGTACAGCAAGTGCGGGGGAATCCTTGGGCTTTGCGATCCGAGACCGCGGCCGCAATTTGTGGATATTGAAGAACCAACTGGGTGATGACCATGCCGACACGACTTTTCCTGGTTCGCCACGGTGCGACCGAGCTGACTGCCGAGGATCGCTTCTCGGGCGCGACCGACGTGCCACTCTCCGAGGAGGGACGCAAGCAGGTCGAGAATCTAGCCAGCCGCCTCGCCGGCGAGCCGCTTGATGCCATCTATGCGAGCCCGATGGGGCGCACGGTGGAGACGGCGCGGATCCTGGCCAAGCCTCATGGCACCGAGGTTCGCGTCGAGACGGAGTCGGCGCTGCGCGAGATCGACTACGGGCACTGGGAGGGCAAAACGCGGGCCGAGGTCGAGGCCCAGTACGGAGACGAGTACGACAATTGGCAGGAAGACCCTCTCACGATCGCGCCGCGAGATGGTGAATCCGGCGTGCAGGTGCTCGCGCGGGCGTTACCGGTTGTGCGCCGAATCGTGGAACAGCACCAGCACGGCTCGGTGCTGGTCGTCTGTCACAAAGGCACCAACCGGCTTCTGATCAGTAGCCTGTTGGGCTTCGACGCCCGCGGCTACCGCGATCGGTTGGATCAGAGTCCGGCGGCGTTGAATATCCTCGATTTCGTCAGCCCGGTGCGGGCACGTCTCAGGCTCTTCAACGACGTCTCCCACTACGAAGGTGTCCCCGATCGCACCTTCTCGCAACGCCTGTCGCGCTGGTGGTCGCCGCGTAGTTGATCCTTGCCTGCTCTGGCGGAAAAAGGAAAGGCCGCGGGAAATCGTAACGGTTGGCGATCAAAGGAACCGAGGTTCTCGTAAACGCCGTGATGGCCCTGTAATTCAGAGAACGCTATGACTCATGCTGACGCAGACACGGGTGAATTCGTCCGTTGGGAATCCGGCTTCCGGAACTGGGTGACGCCGGACGGCAGCCCGGGCCCATCCGGCGAGGGTGGCTTCAAGGCCGAGCCCGGCCGCTATCACCTTTATGTGTCCTACGCCTGCCCCTGGGCCCATCGCACGCTGATTTTTCGAGCGCTGAAGGGTTTGGAGGATGCGATCGCCATATCGGTCGTGCATCCGCTGATGCCGCCGGAGAGCTGGGTGTTCGGCGACTACCCCGGCGCCACGCCGGATCAGGTGCACGGCTTCGACACGCTGCACCAGCTCTATGAGCACAGCGCACCGGGCTTCGATGGCGTCGTCACCGTTCCGGTGCTGTACGACAAGCGGCGTGACGTCATCGTCAACAACGAGTCGGCAGAGATCATCCGCATGCTGAACAGCGCCTTCGACGCCTGGGGACGCGCCGACCTGGACTTCTATCCGGCGGAGCTGCGTGGGGAGATCGACACTGTCAACGCGCTGGTCTACGAGAGCGTCAACAACGGCGTCTACCGGACCGGCTTCGCAAGGACGCAGGGCGCCTACGAGGCGGCCTTCGATCGGCTGTTCCAGACGCTCGATGCGCTCGAAGCCCGGCTCGCACGGCAGCGCTACCTGGTCGGCGACCGGATCACAGAGGCGGACTGGCGCCTGTTCACGACCCTCGTGCGCTTTGACCCCGTCTACCACGGCCATTTCAAATGCAATCAGCGGCGCCTGGTGGACTATCCGAGCCTCTGGGCCTACACGCGCGAGCTCTATCAGGTGGCCGGCGTTGCGCAAACCGTGAACATGGACCACATCAAGCGGCACTACTACGGCAGCCACAAGCAGATCAACCCGAACGGCATCGTGCCGAAGGGGCCGACGTTGGACTTCACGGCCCCCCACGGGCGCGACCGGCTCGGCGGCGGGAAATGGTAACCCCGTACACTGTGCGAGCGGTCGCCTCGTCGATGGACTCCCACATCTCGTTCTGATGGAGCCAGAGGGGTTCGGCGTTTCTCAAGAGAAACTCATCGACGGGAAGACCGTCGATCGTCGGCGGACACGGGACACGCTTCTGCTTGCCTTTGATGAGGACGACCATGCTCTCTTCACGTCGTCGTTTCTTCGCCGCCGTCTCGGTCGCCGTGAGCTTGCGTTTTCGTTTGGCCATCGAAATTCGTCGGATGCTCCGCCAGAGTCCCGTTAGATTATCCGATCGTAGATCCTTCTGACCTACGGGCGATGCGTGGGCAGGAAGCGGCCATCGATCTATCTCAGCGACAAGCACTGGCGCAAGTTCGGCTGCGTCCGGAATATCGGCACCTGCTGTCGAGCGGAATCGGCTAGGCGCCGGCACTGACCGTCGTGCCGGGACACATGGACCAAACCGGTCCTGCGCCTCCCCTGCGCCCAGACACTCCGGCGTGTTTGCGGCGAGGCCAAGACTCAAGCTTCGGGCCGGTTCCCTTCGAGGAGGCCATGTGCGAGATCCGGGCAAGAAGAGAGACCTGCCCCTTTCGACCCCGTCATTCTCCTGCGGCGTCTTCCATCGACGACATTGACCAGTCCGACTGCTAGTCTGTCCCTCAAAGGTCTTCGCGAGCCAAATGTCGAGGTAAGCCATGGACATTGACCGAATCACCTTGGATCCGGCTGTCATGGGCGGCAAGCCCTGCATCCGAGGTCTGCGGGTCACGGTCGGAACGGTGCTCGGACTCATGGCCGAGGGTGTCAGCCGGGATCGCATCCTTTCCGCGTACCCCTATCTCGAGCCCGAGGACCTGGATGCAGCGCTGGCCTATGCCGCCTGGCGTCTGGAGGAACGTGAAGAGGACCTCACGGCGGCCTGACCCTGCGTCTGGTCATCGATGTCCATCTCTCGCCGGAGTGGGTGACTGTTCTGACCGAAGCGGGATTCGAGACCGCCCACTGGACGCAGGTCGGAGATCCTTCTGCGCCTGACCGCAAGATCATGGACTGGGCGGTCGCCAACGGCTACGTCGTCTTCAGTCACGACCTGGACTTCTCGACCATGCTCGCGCTGACGCATGCCAGCGGGCCCAGCTTGGTTCAGCTTCGGGGTCCGAAGGTGCTGCCTGAACAGATCGCTGACCTTTTGATCCAGTCCCTTGACCGCTTCCACGTGGACTTGGAGGACGGCGCATTGCTGCTGATCGAGCCCGGACGCAGCCGGGTGCGCATATTGCCACTTTAAATGGTATGAAACCGGAGCGCAGGACACGAAAGGAAAAGATCTCGCGGCTATATGGATGCCCTGCTTCGAGCCGGTATCCTGAACGCGGCCGGCGAGGGACGCATCGAATTCCCGTACGACACAATCAAGATCGAGCTTCTGTTACGCGCTGCCTGAGCGCCAGTTCAGAGATCGATATCCCGTCTCCGAAACTGACGCTTGGTGCCGATGGCGGAAATGATGATCACGACTTGCGACTGGAGATGAGAATACTCTGCCCGGAACCGGTCCCCGGAACCGCGACGGCCGTCAAGCGGCTTGTGCACCTGCGCGATCACAAGAATTGGCAATGCTGTAATCTAGGGGCTATGGCTCGCCCTGGGACACCACCCATGATTGCAACCGCCAAGATCCGCTCCACAGAGCACCGACAGACAGTGCAGCTTCCTCCAGGGTTCGAGCTCGCCGCGGACGAGGTATGGGTCCGCAAGGATGAGGCAACCGGCGAGATCATTCTTACCCCCAAGGCCGCTGGCCCCGATTCCGACGGGCTGCAACCGCTGTTCATGCTGCTGGACGAGGCGCCCCTGCCCGCAGATTCTCTGTCGGAACGGTCGAATCCGGTCGAGGTGCCTCGCAACTCACTGGAAGACTGGTCGGCATGATCCGTTACCTCATCGATACGGACATCTCGAGCTATTTCCTCAAAAAGCGCTATCCGTCGCTTGATCGGCGGATGCGGGCGGCCTTGATGGCAAACGCGGTCGCGATCTCCGCCATCACCCGCGCAGAACTGCGCGATGGACAAGCCTTGCTGCCGAGCGATGCCGCCAAGCGGCACGCACTGATCGATGCCTTCATCGCGGAGGCTCCAGTCCTCGACTGGGGCAGTCGGGGAAAAGGGGCTCAACCGGCGCCAAGACAACCTCAACCAACTGAAAAGATTGGGAAGTGGTGGCAAGGGTGGCAAAGAATCCGGGTACGTCACCTATTTCGCGTCATCCCTGATCTCTCCCGGTCCGCGGAAGCAGCGCGTCCTGTGCTGGCGTTAACAAGAGGTTCACCGCATGAAATTTCCGGATCTAGAGCGCATCACCATCGATCCCAAGGTCATGGGAGGCAAGCCTTGTATTCGAGGGATTCGAATAACAGTCGGCACCATCACCGGCTTGCTTGCATCGGGCGAAACGATGGAAAGGGTGCTGGAGCTCTATACCAGCTTGGAAAGGGAAGACATCTATGCTGCCCTGGCCTATGCATCATGGCGGGCCGAAGAGTATGACGTTCCGCTCAAGGCATCATGAAGATCGTCCTGGACATGAATATCCCGGAAGTCTGGGAAGAATTCCTCCGCAATGCCGGACACGAGGCGATCCATTGGAGCAGGATCGGAGACATCCGGGCCGACGACGATGCCATCATGGCGTGGACCCGCGAGCACGGCCATGTCGTCTTCACCCACGATTTGGCTTTCGGCTCCCTGCTCTTCGCAACGAACGCGGCAGCTCCAAGTGTCCTCCAGCTTCGAGTTCAACATATCGTCCCCGATGTCGTGGGCGATGCTGTCTTGGAAACCCTAATCACAGCAGCGGATTCTCTCAACTCCGGCGCATTGGTTACGATCGATCCAAGGCACCACAGAATCCGGCTGCTGCCGCTAAGACATACCCATTAGGAAGGAACAGGGTCGGATCTTGGCAAGAGTCAAGACCCGACCCCGAACCCGCGTCGCTCGCCAGTCGCTGCAACGCGGCGAGCAACGCGAGGCGCACCTGGTACAGGTAGCCAACAGCCGAGTCGGCTGCGGAGAAGTCCGTCGGCCTGTCGGGCGTGGTCGACATCAGAGCCCTTCCCGATCGCCGTGAACTAGAAGGGAACAGACCACGTTTTAAACTGCGTCAGTTCCTCATACATCCAAGCCGGGTCGAGATCCGCGCCGTTCGGCCAGGTGACAACTCCCATTTCAAGACGCGCTTGCTTGAAGTAGCTCGGATCCTTGAGCGGTTCGTAGATGCCGCACTCATGAGCCGAGGTGACCTCCGAGAGATCTGCGACGCCGCTAGTGCCGTCTTGGAAGGTCACCGCCAGGCGGTAGTCCGGCAATATCGACAATCCCTTAACGCGCCAAGGAGCGGCCGGAATCACTCCAATGGCGCGATCCGTTTCGGAAGCTGCTTCAATTGGCATAGTTTCCAGTCCTCCGTCAGTTCTTCGCGGTGCTCGGTGGCCCACTCGATGGTCAGGGCGAGGGCTCGCTTAGGCAGTCGTCCACCAATAACTTCGAGCGTGCGGATATCGATCAGCGCTTCGTGCTCGGCGTAAAGGGCATGGAAATGCGGCGGTGCGTGCTCGCGCCAAAACATTTGGATCACGATTCCGAAGAATTGGCTGATGGTGGGCATCCGGTGTTCAGCCTCCGTGTGCGAATCGACCGGTCGACGATCCTAAGCCGGACGAGGTTTAGGGGCAAGCCCGGGTGAGCAGGGAGATTGACGTCTTGGCTCGTGGTTCTTCCGGGCTAGGCTCCGTGATTTCCGAGCCGCTCGAAGGGACCCGACGACCCGTCATGCAGATGGAGCGGACGTCCCCGCTGCCGGGGGAAAAGGGGCTCAATTTCTTCACAGCTCGCCGATCTTTTACGTCGCGTTCAGCGCTTGACTGTGCCCGTGAATGATCCGCCGAGCTGCCTGCGGATTTGCCGGCGAACGTGGCTTGAGAGATAGAGGCCGTGGATGTCCACAAGCTCATCGACCTTGGTCATCGCGGTCGATGCGTCGAGGTGGCCCGGGCGGTGGGCCAAAACGATCAGGCCAAGGGTGCCGATGGGCCTCAGGCCCGTCTGACTGGCTCTACTCCGGGCGGCTTTGTCGTCGATGGCAACGAGATCGATGCCCTGCTCGCGTGCCAGAACGATGGCTTCCACCTCCCCCGATGCAGGGTGCCGATCGCGCCGCGAACGAACGCATGCCCGATCTCGGATAATTCCCGGCATTCGATGAAGCCGGGCAGAACCAACCTGGTCTCGGCCACCACCGCGGGTGGTGCGAGAACCTGCAAGAAGCCGCTACGGAGCATCGGAAGCAACTCAATCTTCGCTAGGAAGATCAGAGGACTGGCATTGGGACGAGTCTCACGAGCGCCGGTCCACGAGCGCTTCGACGAGCCGCAGGTCGTCCTCCACTGTCTCGTCGGCGACGACAAAGCCGTGACCGAAGTGCTCCTTAAGCCGGTAGTGGAACTCCTCGTAGCCAAGGCCGGCGAGGGCCGCGGCGGCGCCGAAGCTGATCTAGTGCGCTTGCTACAAACCGGCGGCGAGGAAGAAATCGCCGGCACCGTTCCCGAGGGGCTCCAGCACCGGGGCGAAGTCCGGATTGATGGTTGGTGTCGGCATGGTCGGGCTCCGGACTTGATTGGCTGAATCGGGTGGTCGACCTGGTCAAGTTTATGGCAGAGGACGTGCCATCATGGCTCGACGCCGTGGCTCTCCCGGATCTCATGCAAGCGAAACGGGGCCGGCTCAATTCATTGGCAACGGCAACTCGCTCGTCGCCGCCCGCTTCTCGCCCCAAGACAGCACAACCACAGTCAACGCCGGCAGGAAGGTAACGGTCACCGTTGCCGCACCCATCAGCCCGAACAGAACAATCACCCCCACACCGCGATAGAGCTCGGTGCCTTCGCCGGGTAGAAAGACCAGCGGCGACGGGCCGCAGATGGTGGTCAGGGTCGTCATGGCGATGGGGCGCAGGCGCGTATGAACCGCGTCCACTCCGGCGTCGACCACCGACCCGCCCTCTTGGCGGAGATTCCGGCGTGCCTGGTCGACGACCAGGATCGGATTGTTCACGACCGTGCCCATCAGGACGAGGAAGTCCAGCATGGTGATCATGTCGAAGGGCTGGCTCAGCGGCATCAGGCCGATCGTCGGCAATAAGCCGCCGACCAGGTTCAGCAGCGCCAGCCCGAGGATGCCGCCGGCGATGCCCAATGGAATGGCGGTCATGATCAGCAGCGGGAAGCCCCAACGGGCAAAGATCGCCACCAGCACCAGGTCGATGATGACCAAGGCAATCAGGAAGTTGCCGCTCGAGGCGTCGCGGGTGGCGTCCAGCTGGTCACTGGCCCCGAAGATCTCCACGCTCACGTCCGACGGCGGCTCGCCGCTGCTGCGCATGGCGCCCGGCAGCTCATCCTTCACGCGCACGACACCCGTTTCCAGAGGCACGTCGTCCGGCGGAATCACATTCAGAGTGACGGTTCGGCGACCGTCCTCTCGGCGCGCCGCGCTCGCTTCCACGGCCTCCTCGATGGCTGCCTGGCTGGACAGCGGTAAGGTGGCGCCCCCGGCGCTTGAATCATCACCTGTCGGTCGTCGAGATCGGACCACGGGGAGATGTCGATCAATGAGCGTACGGATTATCGAGCTGAACGGTGTTCCGGCCTCAGACGTATTGCCGATCGATGAATGGGAGACATTGCTGAAGCGGCTGAAAACGCTCCAAGACATTGCGTATGCCAAGGCGGCCATGAGCGAGGAGACCTTCCCGGCGGCGTTCGCCGACCGGTTGCTGGCGGGGGATGCACCGCTCAAGGTCTGGCGCGAGTATCGCGGACTGACGCTTCAATCCTTGGCGGAAACCTCCGAGACGACCCGGCAGATGCTGTCGATGGTGGAAAACGGCAAAGCGGACCCATCCGCCGATCTGATGGCGCGCCTCGCATGCGCGCTCGACTGCGATATGGATGGTCTTCATGGCGAGACCCAGCGTCGCTGAGGTGTCGCCGCCACGACGGATGGCGCGATCGCGTCACGGATCATCCAAAGCATAAGTTCAATGAAAGGTGCCGAATCGGCTTGGGCGGTGCTTTCTTGGATCGCGCCGCCTGTGGTGACGGCAAAGCTTTGCCGGTTCAGACCCTTGGCAAGATCAGGATGCGGGTCGCTAAATTGGAAGGAATTCCGTCTGCGAGAAATCCTCGCCTTTGAACAGCAGCGGGAGCGCTTAGCCACCCGACGGCGTCGATCGGCAAAGTGGTCGGACTCAAGATGTATGGACCGATGTTATTGCGGATGTCCATCCGATCCTTAACCCGTCCTCGGTCCGTCGAGGGCTGCCGTCAGGGCGTCCAGCAACCCGGAGGAGCCGCCGTCGCGTGCGTCGAGCTTCGCGTTCAGTCGCGCGCAGCGCCGCTCTTTCGGTGGGCCAGGCGGAAGCTCGCGAGCGAGGGCAAGGGCGCGACGCAGATCGCGGGTGCGGTGCTCGTGATACTTCGCAAGCTCCGTACGCGCCTCCGCATCGCCTTCATCCGCGAGTTGATCCCAGATCGCGCGAGCCTGATCCCAGCCGCCGCGTCGACGATGCAGGCGAGCCAAGTCCATGAGCCCGGCCGCATCCAGGCGTCGTCGCTCTGACTTAAGCAGCTCGAACGCTCGATCGGACCGACCCTGCGCCTGATGGTATGCAGCGACCGCACGGACATCCGCGTCGAACGCACCCGGATCTTCGAAGACCTCGCCCAGACGCGGGATCAGGGCCGCAAGCGAGAGCAGATCCCAGCGGTTGTGCCGCAGCACGCCGGCCAATGGGGTCACCTCCCCTGCACGTAACCAGGCGAGCCAAGCCGCGGGTGCCTCGGAGCCCGGCAGGTCGTCTTTGCGCTTGAACCCCAAGAGGCGCTGCTCGACGCTGGCCAGACGGCAGTCGGGCCAGACGCGACTGTAAGCTCGGCGCACCGGCTTCAGAAGATCCAGATGCGGCAGCGCCGGGAGCGGATCGGCTTGCCCGGACAGGCGAAAGCGTGTGGTCAGCAGCGGGATGTCGAAGGACAGGCCGTTGTAGCTGACGAGCAGTCCGGCGCTCGCCAACTCGGTGGCGATCGCCTCCAGATAGGCCGGCTCAGAGTCGAGACGGGTCAGCAGGAACTGGCGCAGCGTCCAACCGTCTTCCCGTCCGCGCAGCAGACCGGTCATGAAGGCCCAGGTCCCCGTGCCGCCGGCCAGGCCGCTGGTCTCGGTATCCAGGCAGACGAGATCGGTCACGGTCGGGGAGGAAGCCACCGGTTCGGACTCGGGCCGAGGCGCGAGATGCGAGGCCGCTGTCACCCAGCCCCGATCGATCAATGCGTCAATGCAGGCGTTGCCGCACGGCCCCATCGACACTTGGCCGTGTCGGCGGTGTCCGACAAACCTCCGCTCAAGGCAGAGGACGCCGGGGGCGATCTCGACTGCTCCGACCGCTTCGGCCAAGACATGCGTTTGTGGTTCATGCGCACTCCTGGCGCGCGACTGTCCAACCGACATCCGCCGGAGGCGCTCGGCAAGCGAAGGGCGTTCGACCGACGCGGGCGCGCTATTGCCCTCTTCGCTGAGACTCGGCGCCTGTCCACGTAATCGCTGAAGACGGTCTCGAAACGTCATGTGTCTTAAACCGCGTCCGTCATTGCATTGGATTTCTTTGACGGCTCCGCGTCGCATCAACCCGGGAACCTCCAGCCGACACGGTTGAAACCTTCAACCGCGTAGGTCGGGTTAGCGCAGCGTAACCCGACATTCGGCCTCGCGACGGCCCGCAGACGTCGGGTTACGGCGCGCATCGGCCTCGGCACGGACCATCGATCGCCTCGCCGGCGCGCCTAACCCGACCTACAGATGCGCGCAGCCCGGCTCAGGACAAAAGGTCGAGCACCTTCAAAGCCGCCTGACGGGGCGTGACGGCGAGGTCTTCGTCGCCGCGCAACACCGGTCCGACACAGGCGGGACAGCCGGCAGTGCAGCCGCAGCTTGCGACCAGATCCCGTGCATCGTGCACGAGCAGCGGAGCATCGTCGTAAAGCGGCGCGGAGAGTCCGACCCCGCCCGGATAGTTGTCGTAGAGAAAGAGCGTCGGCTCGAAGCGCTGGCCCGACATCGGGTCCAGGGGCGCGTTGTCCGGTCCGCGCATCTGGCCCCGGCCCTCGGCGCCCACGATGGCGAACCAGGTCCCCTGCCCGTCGCCGACCGAGCGACCCAGATCGTGGATCTCGGCCATCGACCGCAGTGCGGCGACATGGTGCAGGGCGTAGGCGGCGCCTAGAAAGCCGTCGATCGCCTGCTGGCGATCCGGCAGCGCGGCCTCCAAGGCGCTCGGCTCGACCTGCCACCAGACCGCCGTGGTGTGCATCTCCTGATCCGGCAGGTCGATGTTGCCGTAGCCGATGTTGTCGTGGCTGTAGTAGCGGATCTTCTTGTAGCCGGGATAGCGTCGGACCAGATGCACCTCGCCTTGCGCCGTGGCGCCTTGGCCTTGGGCGCGGCCGTCGAAGCGGGCGAGGATCTTGAGCCGGGTGTAGTCGATCGCGTCGGTGTAGTAGTCGGCGCGGGTGCGGGTCACGAACGCCTTGCGGCCGGTCCAGTCCAGACGCTCGACCTGGTAGGGCTGGGACTGGATCATGTAAATTGCGCCCTCGTAGAGCGTGCCGGGCGCGCTGCTGTAGTCGACCTCCGCGATGACCGTCTGGGCGCCGCCGGTAGTGTCGATCACCACGAAGTTGCCCTCCGCGACCGAGCGCAGGGAGACCGCGTTGGCGGGATAGCTGTCGGCGACCCAGAACCAGCGGTCGCCCTGATGCTGCAGGACACCCTCGTCGCGCAGATAGCTCAGCATCTCGCCGAGATCCTCCGCGCCGAAGGACTCGCCGTCGCGAAACGGCAGCTCGAAGGCGGCGCAGCGCACATGGTCCATGAGGATCAAGAGCTGATCCGGATGGATGCGCGCGTGCTCCGGCGAGGCACCGAAGAAGAACTCGGGATGGCGCATCATGTACTGGTCGAGCGCGTCGCTGGTCGCGACCATCACGCCCAGGCTGGGCTTGAGCCGCCGCCCGGCCCGCCCGAGCCGCTGCCAGGTCGCGGCCACCGTCCCCGGATAGCCGTTCAGGATGGCGACATCCAAGGCGCCGATGTCGACCCCGAGCTCCAGCGCCGAGGTGCTGACCACCAGATCGACGGCACCGGCGCGCATCGTCTGCTCGGCTCGACGGCGCTCGCTCGGCAGATAACCGCCGCGATAGGCGAGCACGCGCGGCGGCTTGCGCGGGTCGCGATCGAAGACATCCTTCAGATACTTGGTGATGACCTCGACCATCAGACGCGAGCGGGCGAAGACGATACTCTTAAGCCCCAGCTTGGCCGCCGTGCGCGCGATGCGCGTGGTCTGCGACCGTGCCGAGGCGCGAATGCCGAGATCCGGATTGATGACCGGCGGATTCCAGAGCAGGAGATGACGCTCGCCTTGGGGCGCGCCGGACTCGGTGATGGCTGCGACCGGTGCGCCGCACAGACGCTCGGCCAGCTCGGCCGGATTGGCGATGGTCGCCGAGGCGAAGATGAAGGTCGGCTCAACGCCGTAGAAGCGACAGACCCGCAACAGGCGCCGAAAGACATTGGCGACATGCGAGCCGAAGACACCGCGGTAGGTGTGCAGCTCGTCGACCACGATGTAGGCCAGTCCCTCGAAGAACTGCGCCCACTTGGTGTGATGCGGCAGGATCGCCTGATGCAGCATGTCCGGATTGCTGAGCACGATGTCCCCGCGCGTGCGCACCGCCTTGCGGGCATCGCCGGGGGTGTCGCCGTCGAAGGTGAATGCCTTCACGCCCGGCCCGCCGGCCGCCTGGATGGCACGGCTCAGCGCCATCAGCTCCGCCGCTTGGTCCTGAGCGAGCGCCTTGGTCGGAAAGAGATAGAGCGCCTTGCGGCGTTGCGAGAGCACGGCGTCGAGCACCGGCAGGTTGTAGCAGAGTGTCTTGCCCGAGG
The DNA here is from genome assembly GCF_001499735.1 of Thiocapsa sp. KS1. GTDB lineage: Bacteria > Pseudomonadota > Gammaproteobacteria > Chromatiales > Chromatiaceae > Thiocapsa. The sequence continues at coordinate 2,269,209 of NZ_LN848257.1, forward strand.
CGGTCGGCGTGGCGACCACGAAATGCCGCTTGGCGCGGGCCAGATCCCAGGACTCGCGTTGATGGCTGTAGAGGCGCGCGCGACCGTCGGCCCTGAGCGCCTCGGCAAGCGACGGCGCGAGACCGTCCGGAAGCCCAAGCCAGCGCGCGGGCCGCGCGGCCTGAGTCGACTCGCCGGCAATCCGTCCCCGATAGCCCTTGAGCAGATGGGCCTTCAGACGCGTGACGGGCTGAGCCTCGGACGGCGCGGTCTCGATGATCGTCTCTTCACGGGCAGCGCGGGTCAGTGGATCCGAAAGAGGCACGCTGTCGATTCCGCTCGAAGAGGCTTGGGGTGGCGCCTGCACTTCGGTTTGGCTCGGTGCGGCAGGGGACATAGACCCCGATCATCCCGCGGAGATCCGCATCCTGCAACCTTGCACGCGGGGTTGATTTCAAAAGACGTCCTGAGCGATCGGAAACCGCCGACATGTCGGTCAACCGCGGGGGATGCGGCTCAGAGGCCGTTGCGGGCGGTTACACTGACCCGATTCCGGCCGAGCCGCTTGGCAGTGAAGAGCTCCGCATCGGCCAGCTCCACCAGATCGGTCGGCTGCATCTCCGGTGTGGGCCGGCAAAGCGCGGCACCGATACTCACGGTCACCCAAGGTGCGACCGACGAGGCGCAGTGAGGAATCCGCAGCGCATCGATGGCTGCGCGGAGCTTCTCGACCAGGCTTGCCATGCCGGCCTGTCCGGTACTGCCGCTCAGGAGCACGAATTCCTCCCCGCCGTAGCGGGCCATGAAGTCCTCGCCCCGGTTGGCTCCCGCCTCGAGGGTCTCGGCGACGCGCCGCAGACAGGCGTCGCCCTCCACATGGCCGTAGTTGTCGTTGAACGGCTTGAAATGATCGATGTCGATCATCGCCAGGGTCAATTGGTTCTGCACGCGGATTGCGCGTCGCCATTCGGCATCGAGCCGATCGTCGAAGGCGCGTCGGTTGGGGATTCCGGTCAGGCCGTCGATACGGGTGAGACGCCCGAGCAGGTCGCGTTGCTGTTTAAGCTCGAGATGCGTGCGCACGCGCAGCTTCACGATCGCTTCCTTGAACGGCTTGGTGATGTAATCGACAGCGCCGAGACTCAGGCCACGGGTCTCGTCGTCGGTGTCGCTCAAGGCCGTCACGAAGATAACGGGGATCGACTGCAGCAGCGGATTGGCCTTGAGCGCCATGCAGGTCTCGTAGCCATCCATTCCCGGCATCATGACGTCGAGCAGGATGAGATCCGGGACGAAGGATTCCGCGATCGTCAGCGCTTCGCGCCCGTTGGTGGAGGCAAAGATCTCGTGCCGATCTTCGGCCAACATTCTGCTCAAAACCCGGATATTGTCCGGGACATCATCGACAATCAGAATACGCATGTCCTTTCCCGCACCGCGGTGCAAGCGGGATCCGACGGTGGCCCGCACCAAGATTCGATCATAAGGCTTGTCTTCGACAGTGACCAATATCGATCATTCCGAGCGTCGGACGCAGGCCAAGGAATCGCGAAGATAAGCCAATGGTGGCGTATGGTGCGTCCGGAGTGATTGCTCGCCTTCGACCACGATCGCAATCGCGATCGGCAAAAGCGGTCCGAGCATGAATCCGGATTCGGAGAGACCAAGATGAAAAAGCTCCCCCGGCGGCCAATGCCGTTGCCGGTGTCGTTGACATTCTCGACAATCCTCATGGCGTCTCTATTGCTGTGGTGGCGGCCTTGGCAGCCGGCGCCGCCGATTCAGGTCGGGATCGTCGCCTGGCTGGCCTCCGGGGCGGTGGTCGGTTCCAGCGAGGTCAATGCCGGCGATCTCTTCGTGGAGGAGCGCCCGCACAGCCGCATTCAGGTCGTGCCTGTCGACGACGAGTGGCAGCCGGAAAAGACGATCCCCGTCATCGAGCAGGCGATGCGCGATGGCGTGCGGTTCTTCATCAGCACCCATCCATCGCGCTGCGCGGTGGTGAGCCTACAACTCTTCGCCGATTCAGGTGCACTCATCATCAACACGGCATCTACCAGCCCGGCCCTGACCGCCCGGGACGACGGCCTGTTGCGCATCATCCCGGATGCCACACGCGAGCAGCGTGCCGTCAGCCGTTATTTCGGCACCTTGCCGGGCAGCCGTCTCCTGGTGCTGCAGGACACCAGCAACCTGCCCTATACCGACCCGGCCTTCGCGACCTTCGCCGCTGAGCTCGAGGCGCGGGGCCAATGGACGATCGTCCACCGCCCGCTGCTCGTCTCGGCGTTCAAACCGGACGAATACCGAGCGCTGATGGAGGAGCCCTTCGACGCCCTCTATATCCTGGCCGGCACCTTCCAAACCGCCATCGGCCATATCGCCCAGCTCTTTCATGTCGCACACCCGCGGGCGCCGATCATACTCACCCCTTGGGCGCGCTCGCCGGCCATTCTGGAGACCGCCGGAGACGCCATCGATCGTCTCATCCTGCCCAGCACCTACCCCTCGCGCCGTGCCGATCCGGCGCTCGACGACTATTTCAAGCGCTACCAAGCACGCTTCGGTTATGAGGCCCATGCCATGACCATCGGCGTGCGGCAGGCGCTGGAGCTGCTCGACGCGGCCTTCGCGCACGGCTACGACACCCCCGCGCAGGTCAAGGCGTTCCTGCTGTCGGCTCCGAGCCATCGGACCAGCCTCGGGCCGGTCGCCTTCGATCGGTTCGGCGATGTCGAAGGGACCTATCACTTCATCGCGGACCTGCGACAAGAGCTCCGGTGAGACCCTGGCACCGCACCACCCTGTGGCGCTACCACCTCGTCCTCGAAGTCGCGGTGTTGCTCCTGGCGTTTGCGATCCTCTCCACCGCCGCCTGGCTCGCCTTGTCCGAGATGAGCCGGAGCTATCTGGATCAGCGTGTCGCGGACGCGGCCAAGGTCCATCTCTTTCTCCAGAATCAGCTCGCCGAGGCCCGCCAAGGCCTGGTTCTGCTCGCGGCACTGCCTGAGTCGCAACGCACGCCCGAGGTGCTTGCGCTCCTGTCCGCCTTTTCCGATATCTACCGCCTGGATCCGAATCTGCGCGTCACGCGGGTCTACAAGGCCGCGCCGGAGAGCAAGGTGTTTACCGGCTTTTCCTTTACGGGCGGCAAGATCGGCGCTTATCTGAAGGTACCCGACGACACCAAACTCGTCTCCGACATCCTGCGCGGGCACGAGGACGATGCGCCGAGCGTATATCTGGCCATCCGCTCGGCCGACGGGATCACGCTCGGGCGACTGAACCTGGCCTATGTCGAGAACCTCCTGACCCGGTTTTCCGGCCTGTCCGGAACCCCGCTGCTGCTGGTCGCCTACGATGGCTTCGTGATGCTTTCAGGCGAGCCGGCACTGCGCATCCCGGCCTTGGATCTGAAGCGCTGGTCGGGGACGCCCGCCGCGGGCCGGACCCTTGACGCCGGCGGCCACCGCTGGATTCCGGTCGTTTCCGATTCCGGCGACATCGGGGCGAAGCTCGCCATCCTCATTCCCGCCGAACCGCTGGAGGGCCAGCGCCGGATCCTGTTTGGCTTCCTGGCGGTCTTCATGGTCGGTCTTCTGCTGTTGGTGCTTGTGAAGAATCGGCGCGTGCACCGCTTGGTCATGCAGCCCATCGCACACTTCGCCGAGAAGATGAGGGATCTGGAGCAAGGCCTGCCGGCGGCGGTCGAGGAGAGCACCGAGCAGGGATTCGAGGAGTTGGAGCGGATCCACCGACGGTTCCGGACCATGGCTGCAGCCATCGCGCAACGGGAAGGCTCGCTGCGCGAGAGCGAACGCAAGTATCGGATAGTGACCGAGCGCATCAAGGAAATCGTCTGGACCCTGGATCTCACGACCGGGCAGATCCTCGACATGAGTCAGAGTGTCGAAGCCATGCTGGGATTTACTGTGGACGAGGTCCTTGCCCGACCCTACGGCGCCGCCCTGCCTCCCGAAACGGGCGAGCGACTGACGGCGCTCGCCCGTGCCCGCGCCGAGGCGCTGCGTTCGGGCCTGGCGCCACCGGATCAGTTCTATATCGACGAGGTGGAGCAGACCCGCAAGGACGGCACGCTGATCTGGACGGAGATCATCAACACCTATTCAGTCAACCCTCGGAACGGTCATACCGAGGTGCAGGGCCTCACGCGCGACATCGATGCGCGCAAGCGCACGCAGGAGGCACTGCTCAACGCCAAGCAAGCGGCGGAGGAGGCCAATCGCGCCAAGAGCGAGTTCCTCGCCAACATGAGCCACGAGATCCGCACCCCCATGAACGCCATTATCGGGATGAGCAACCTGGCCCTGCGCGCCTCGCTCGACCCCGGACAGCGGGACTATCTGACCAAGATCGACGCCGCGTCCCGATCTCTGCTCGACATCATCGACGAAATCCTGGATTTCTCCCGGATCGAGGCCGGCAAGCTCCAACTCGAGCGGGCGCCCTTCTTGCTGGAGACGCTGCTTGCGCATCTCATCGACATGGTGGGACTCAAGGCCAAAGAGAAAGGGGTCTCTCTGGTTATCGCCCTGGACCCACGGACGCCGCGTCGGCTGGTCGGCGACGCCCTGCGGCTGGGTCAGATCCTGATCAACCTGACTGCCAATGCCGTGAAGTTCACCGATCGGGGCGAGATCCGCGTGACCGTGGCGCCGGAGGCCGTGTTCACCGACAGGGTCGGCGAGACGGTCCCACTCCGGTTCTCGGTGCGGGATACCGGCATCGGCATCGCTGCGGAGCAGATGGCGCGGCTGTTCGAGTCCTTCTCCCAGGCCGATAGCTCCATCACCCGACGATATGGCGGGACGGGGCTGGGGCTTGCCATCTGCAGGCGACTCGCGGACTTGATGGGTGGGGACATCGGAGTCGAGAGCCGGCTCGGCTCGGGCAGCATCTTCACCTTCACGGTCGGCCTGGAAATCGCGGCCGCAGATGTGCAGCTGGATGAATCGCCTTTCGGGCCCTGCGGCGAGCCGATCCGCGCGCCAACGCGTGATCCGACCGGCCTTGATAGGCAAGCCGCGGGGCTTGCGCCGGCCGGGCGACGGGTGCTGTTGGTGGAAGACAACGCGATCAATCGCGAGCTGGTCGTCGCATGGCTCGGCGATCGCGGCATCGCCGTGGAATGCGCGACCAACGGCCGGGAGGGTGTGCTCCGTGCGACCACCGAACCCTTCGAGCTGGTCCTGATGGATGTCCAGATGCCGGAGTTGGACGGCTTGACGGCAACCCGGATGATCCGCGCGCAGGGTTTCCCGGACCTACCCATCATCGCCATGACCGCGCATGCCCTGGCCTCCGAGCGGCAGAAGTGTCTCGACGCCGGGATGAACGACCATCTCGCCAAACCCATCGATATCGCGGCTCTGGACGCCGCCCTGCAGCGCTGGCTGCCCTTGCGCGACGAGACCGGCGCGCCCGAGCCGGCGCGCGCCTCGCACCTCGGGGTTCCCCCGCCAACCCCGTCGCCGATCGGCGATGGTCGGGACGACGATTGGGCCGTGATCCCCGATACCCCCGGCATCGATCTCGTCGAGGCCCGCGAGCGTTTCGGCGACAAACCCGAGCTCTTCCTCAGACTCCTGCGCAACTTCGCCGAGACCTGCTCCGACACCATGATCACGCTGGAGGGGTCAGTGGCGCGCTCGGACTGGCCGGCCGCACGCCAGACCCTGCATGCCCTGCGCGGAGTGGCGGCCAATCTGGCGATGAGGGATGTTGCGGTCGCGGCTGCAACATTGGAGTCGGACCTCGGAAAGGATGACCGGGTTCGCCTGCCGGACCGCCTGGCGACGCTCGCGGCCGCCTTGACGTCGACGCTCGCTGCGTTGGATCAGGGACCCTTGGCAACCAGGTCCGGGACTCGGTGCGCGGAGAGGCCCGAAACGACGCGAACGCAGCCGGCAACTGCCCCCCCGGACCCGGAGCGGCTCGCGCCTATCCTGCATACGCTGGACGCGCGCCTGCGCCAATCCAGCATGGGCGCCGACGCCTGCTTCGCCGAGTTGAAGGCCGCGATCGGACCGGGCGGCCGGTCACCTTATCTCGACGTGTTGGAACAGCAGCTTGATCGGCTCGATTGGGCGGCAGCCCGACACACGCTTGCACGCCTCACAGGCGCGCTCGGACTCGAGATCGACCCGCACGACTGACCGGACTGGATTCCTCACGCGCAGCGACGCCAAGGCAAGGTTCTCGATCCTCCGACG
>NZ_LN848257.1:2275520-2297920 GCF_001499735.1 Thiocapsa sp. KS1
GGTCGCGCGAGCCGCCCGGCGGGCGATCGGTACCGCAGATTCACCTCATTGCTTTTATTGCTATTACCGGCGATTTCACCCGATGATCCGCCAATCCCGGGCCACCGGAGGACGAGGGTCGGCCCGAACGCGACGGGAGGGGAGGGGAGGGGAGGGTGAACAGCGTCGGGATCCCGCCGGGTTTATGGCAAGCCCTGAAAACCCTATACTGCCGATAGATTAAAAGCGCTCCACGAGCACAAAACCAAGAGGACACCCATGCACAACGGCACGACCATCACCCAGTTCATCATCGAAGAGCAGCGTCACGTGGCCGGCGCCACGGGCGATTTTACGTCCCTGCTCAACGATATCGTCACGGCCTGCAAGGTCATCAGCAACATGGTGAACCAGGGTGCCCTCGTCGGGGTTCTCGGGAGCGCAGAGAGCGAGAACATCCAGGGCGAGACCCAGAAGAAGCTCGACATCCTCACCAACGAGGTCTTCATCAAGTCCAACGAGTGGGCGGGTCACCTCGCGGCCATGGCCTCCGAGGAGATGGATACCATCTACGACATCCCGGCCAAGTACCCGCGCGGCAAATATCTGCTGACCTTCGACCCGCTCGACGGCTCCTCGAACATCGACGTGAACGTCTCGGTCGGCACCATCTTCTCGATCCTGCGCATTCAGGGCGGCGACGGCGCGCCGAGCGAGCGTGATTTCCTCCAGGCCGGCACCCAACAGGTCGCCGCCGGCTACGCGCTCTACGGGCCCTCCACCATGATGGTGCTGACCACCGGCAAGGGCGTGAACGGGTTCACCCTGGACCAGAACATCGGCGAGTTCATCCTCACCCACCCGAACATGACGATCCCGGCCGACACGCGCGAATTCGCGATCAACGCCTCGAACATGCGTTTCTGGGAGCCGGCAGTGAAACGCTATGTGCAGGAATGCCTGGACGGCAAGGATGGCCCCCGCGGAGAAGACTTCAACATGCGCTGGATCGCCTCCATGGTCGCCGAGGTGCATCGCATCCTCACGCGCGGCGGCGTCTTCATGTATCCGATGGACAGCAAGATGAAATCCAAGGGACTCGGCGGGAAGCTGCGTCTGCTCTACGAGGCCAACCCCATGTCATTCATCGTCGAGCAGGCCGGCGGCGGATCCATCACGGGTACGGAGCGCATCATGGATCTGCAGCCCGAGTCATTGCATCAGCGCGTCCCGGTCATCCTGGGTTCCAAGAACGAGGTCGAGCGCATTCTCGGCTATCACGACCAAGCCTAAGACGATTTCCGGAAAAATCCACACCCGTAGGTTGTGCTGACGATAGGAAGCACAACGACCGCCGGCGGTTGTGCCTCGCACGGCTCGGCACAACCTACGCCCCTCGCCAGGTGGAGCACTCCGATACGGCAGCTTGGCATCATGGATTTCGGATTCGCCTAAGCACCAGTCTGCCGGATCCCTCTTGTAGTCCTCCGCGCGACTGCGAGCGGCGATCCGGCACCGTACCCCCGGACCCGCTCAAGCCAGCTCGATCTCGACCGCTTCGGCAACACGCCTGGCTTTGTCCCGAGCCTCCTCCAGCGTCTCCCCGCGCGCCAACGCGACACCCACGCGACGCTTGCCGTCGACCTCCGGCTTGCCGAACAGACGAAGGGCCGTGTCCGGCTCCGCGAGTGCACGATCCAGACCGCCGAAGTGCAGATCCCGCGACCGACCCTCCGCCAAGAGCGCCACCGATGCCGAAGGGCCGAGCTGTCTGATCAGCGGTACCGGCAGACCCAGGATGGCGCGCACATGCAGCGCGAACTCCGAAAGATCCTGCGAGATCAACGTCACCAACCCGGTGTCGTGCGGACGCGGCGAGACCTCGCTGAACCAGACCTGATCGCCCCGCACGAACAGCTCCACGCCGAAGATGCCCGTGCCGCCGAGCGCATCGGTCACCGCGCCGGCGATCTCCTGTGCGCGCGTCAGCGCGCCGGCCGACATCGGGTGCGGCTGCCAGGATTCGCGGTAGTCGCCGTCGATCTGCAGATGGCCGATCGGGTCGCAGAAGCTGGTTCGGCCGCCGTGACGCAGGGTCAGCAAGGTAATCTCGTAGTCGAAGGCGACGAAGCCCTCGACGATCACGCGACCCGAGCCCGTACGCCCGCCCTGCTGCGAGTAATCCCAGGCGGCCTGCACCTGCTCAGGACTGCGCAGGGTGCTCTGACCCTTGCCCGAGGAGCTCATGACCGGCTTGACCACGCAGGGCAGACCGATCGCCTCGACTGCAGCGCGGTAGCCGGCCGCGTCGTCGGCAAAACGATAGGGCGAGGTCGGCAGGCCCAGCACTTCGGCGGCCAGCCGACGGATACCCTCGCGGTTCATCGTCAGATGCGCGGCACGCGCCGTGGGCACGACATGCCGGCCCGCGGCTTCGAGCTCCAGCAAGGTCGCCGTGGCGATCGCCTCGATCTCGGGGACGATCAGCGCCGGATCCTCCTCCGCCACCAGTGCCGCCAGTGCGTCGCCATCCAGCATGTTGACGACATGGCTGCGATGCGCGACCTGCATCGCCGGCGCGCCCGGGTAACGATCCACGGCGATCACCTCCACCCCGAAGCGCTGCGCCTCGATGGCGACCTCCTTGCCGAGCTCTCCCGAGCCCAGCAACATCATGCGGGTAGCGCCTGCGGCGCCGGGTGTTCCGATCCTGGTCATGGGTGTGATCCGCGGTTGGCTTCTGCGGGATGATATACCGAGGGGACCTGAAATTTCGCCGCATGGAACGGAACACCCGGAGACGCGGGGCGCGCGCTGCAAGCGACCCGGCGATCGCTTTCCACATCCGGCGCCGCCGCCTAAACCGCGTCCAGAGCGAGATGCTTATTCTCGCGCGAGCTCGACGATTGCCGCATCCACGATCCTTAGCAGAGACGCAGCTTAAAACGATATATTTTCTAATATCTTAAACCGCGCCAGCTCCAACGCTCGTCAAATCTGCCGGGGCCGATCCCGTCCAATAACATCGCATACCGCGCGGGGCGCGGTTTAAGCGGGCACTTCGACGAGTTGCAGCGGCCGGCTCACGATCAGGCGAAAACGCCCGCGGCCGGTCTTCTCGATGGCCAGCAACGGACAGCGCTCGGCGAGCCTTCGCTGCAGCAGGATCAGGCGCGCGTCCAGGTTGTCGGTGACCTCGGGCAGCCGCAGCGACGTATCCAGACGCAGCTCGCGGTTGGTGAAGTCCGCGCGCCCGGACTCGGCGTGCTCGCGCAGCAGCTTCCAGCAGATCGCCCCGGCGACGCCCTTGATTAGGTATTCGTTGTCGACGAACAGGCTGTGGTCGTGGGGGAAGTGCCGGATCTGGATCGTCCCGCCCGCTGTCCCCGCAGCCGACGGGGCTGTCGATCGCGTTGCCGGCGGGGTTGCGGGCGCAACGGGTCGGATGGCCCCCTGGACAGACGCGGGAGGTAGCTCGCAGGCCTGGTCCGCGGCCCGCGCGAGCCCATCGATTGCAAGAGCCAGATGGGACGCCAGGACTACGAAGGCGTCCTCGTCCTGATAGGTGAAACGTTCCTCGACAGGGCTCTCGACGTAGAGCACCCCGAGCAGCCGATCGCCGTTGAGCAAGGGCACGGCCAACTGGCTGCCGGCATCCGCGAGACCGGGGAACGGGATCTCGGTCTCCAAAACACCGCCGTCGGCACTGTCGGCAAAGTGCCGGCGGGTCGCCTGGCTGTAGCGGTATTCCTGGACCACGTAGCCAATGCGGATCGGGGTTCGGGCCCCGGCGGCGACGCCGACGATGCCCTCGCCGACGCGCACCTCGGAGCCGACGCCCGATTCCGGGTAGCCGCGGCTGGCGACGGTATAGAGACGCCGCTGATCCGGGTCCAGCATCAGCAACATGGAATGGTGGACATCCCAGTGCTGCGCCAAGCCGGTGAGCGTGACCTCGAGGAGTTGGGCCAGGTCGGTGCAGCGTGCCAGGGCGACGACACAGGCCCGCAGTCCGGCCAACAGGTCTGCCGGCGGGGACGGTTGCAGGAGCGCATCGCCGGGCATGGCCTCCACGCGCAGGACCCGAAACAGGTCCGCACCGAGCAGGCGGAACACCTTGCTCATGCCTGTGTGGGAAGCGATGGCGGCGAGCCGCGCCTTCATGTACTCGAACAGCGGCCCTTCGGTCTCGGTGCGCAGATACTCGAGGTGCAGGTGGTAAAGGGCGGCACTCGCGGGGTCGATCACCTCCACCGTCGCCCGGCGCCGATGCAGCAGGTTCTCGCGGGTCTTGTTGAAGAACTGGTAGGACAGGGCGACGTGCCGGTCGTCGACGAAATGAACGTGCGATAGCTTGGCCACATTGGGCGTGCCATCCGCGGCACAGGTGGCAATGGTCGCCGGCACGGCGCCTTCGAAACAGGCCCGCAGGGCGCTCAGCGGCACCGTCATGGCAGCGGCTCCAGGCGCCTGCCGGCCCGCGGCCCGGGCGTCTGGTCGAAGAGCAGGGTCGGGAAGAAGGCCACGGCCACCGCGTCCTCTTTGCTCGGGGCCACCAGGGCATGGGAGAAGGCCGCCGAATAGCCCAAGGCGATGAGCTCGGCGGCGAAGGCGTTGCCGCTCGCGCGCATGTGCTGCGGATCGGTCGGTCCGAGCGGTCCGAGACGCGCCGCCGGGGCCTTGAGCTGCAGTGTCTCGTGGGTCTTGGGGCGACTGAACACTACCGCGATCGGTGCGCCGGCAACTAGATCACGCAGCAGGGATTCGGCCGTCCGCGTCGGCACGAGCGCGACGACCTCCCGGCGATCCTCGGAGACACGGCAACCGAAGGCGCGGGCGAGGGACGGCACACCGGCGGCATCGTGCGACGCCAGACTGATGGAAACCGGGCCGAGCAAGAACACGACCCGGGCTTGGTCGAGCAGCGGGCAGTCGGACGACGACGGAGCGGTCACCATCTGGGACATCGACACGGGCCGGTCACCAAGCGCGGCGGGTATTCGGGGATTCTACAAGCTTGGCGATGACTTGCCAGCGTCTGCCTCGCAGCCGTCTCCGGGCGATCTCCCGAACCCCGGATCCGAGAGGATCCGGGGGTTAAGGAACTTTTAGCAATCCGTTAGCGAAGACTTAGCAACGCGCCGCGGGGCTGGGGACTAGCCTTCCAAGTGTCCCTGTTCCCTACCATTCAGCGTTGGAGGTGATCCCGATGAACGCTCGCAGCATCGCCCTGCCCATCCTCGCCCTGGTTGCCCACGCGGTCACAGCCGACCCGCGGGGCGTCCACGCCGAGGCATTCGCCGATTCGACGGCGTCGTTCGTCGAGCCGGTCGCGAGTTCGTTCACCGACTCGGCCATGTCGGACCTGAACGACCCGACCCGGGTCATCGAACGCGGTCGCTACCTGGTCAAGGTAAGCGGCTGCAACGACTGCCATACGGAGGGCTACATGCAAGGCAACGGCAACGTCCCGACCGAGCAGTGGCTTACCGGCAGTGCGGTAGGCTTCCAAGGCCCCTGGGGCACGACCTACCCGACCAATCTGCGGCTTCTGCTCGACGAGCTGACCGAGGCCGACTGGCTCGTTCGGGCACGGGAGCCAAGGCGTCCGCCGATGCCCTGGTTCAACCTGAGCGCGATGACGGACGCGGATCTGGTCGCGATGTATCGGTTCGTGCGGTCGCTGGGACCGGCCGGAGAGCCGGCGCCCGTCGCCGCGGCCCCCGGCGAGGCGGTGGCCACACCCTACTTCGACTTCGTCCCGAAGGCCCTATCCCAAGTCGTCACACGGTAAGCTCAAGCCGCGGGGTCCGCATCGGCATCGACCACCTCCGCGATCAGCTCGGGGCCCTCGTTTCGGACATTGCCCACCGCTCGGGCGACCGGGCGCATCGCGAGGCGCTCCTCCGCGCAGGGCCTCAGCACCTCCGAGAGCCGAGGCGGATCGGCCGTGCGATCGAGCCAGACGTCCACGACCTCGGGCGCCAGGATCACCGGCATCCGGTCATGCAGCGCTTGGATTTGGGGATTGGCCCGGGTGGTCACGATGGTGAAGCTGTCGATCACCTCTCCGTTCGCGGGGCGGGTCCAGCGCTCCCAAAGGCCGGCAAAGGCGAGGACGGTGCCGTCCGGTGCATGGATGAAATAGGGCTGCTTGCCGTCCGGGCGCTTAGCCCACTCGTAGAAGCCGTCGGCGGGAACGATGCAGCGCCGCGCCCGGTAGGCCGCCCTAAAGGCCGGCTTCTCCGCCAGCGTCTCGGCGCGGGCATTGATGAGTCGAGCGGCGATCGTCTCGTCCTTGGCCCAACTCGGCAGCAGGCCCCAGCGCAGGGCGTGGAGGACCCGCTCCCCGCTCGGGCGCCGACGGATCACCGGCAGCCATTGCATCGGCGCCGCGTTGTAGCGCGGGGGGAGAACATCAATCTCGAGGGTCACGCCGAAGAGGTCGGCGATGGCATCGGCAGGGCTGTATTGGACGTAGCGTCCGCACATGGGCGAGGCCTCCTGGATCGGTATCGGGTATCGGGTATCGGGTCGATCGGACTCCGACACGACCGCCCTGGCCACTTGTGATCCGCGACCGAATACCCCTGATGCTCCAGGACATGGGCTTGCACATCGAGGTTCCTTCGGGCCTACATCGAGAAGGACAATGTCGCGTCAGCCGGTACACTGTCGGTCTTCCAAGCCGGCGTGCTCGGAACCCTCGGCGCGATTGACGGACCCTGAGGTGGCGATGACCAAGCTCCTATCCCGATCGATCGGCTCGCTGCTTGTCCTGGCGGCACTTTATCTGGTCTTCGTCAACATCACGCTGAATCTGCCGACGACGCGCGCCCTCCTGAACGCGCTGCAGCCGGAGCACGTCCGGATCACCTGGCATCATGCCTGGAGCCTGTATCCGCTGCGCGTCGAGCTGGACGGCGTCGTCGCCGACGGCCAGACGCCCGCCGAGCAATGGCAGGTCGATGCCCGACGCGCAGCGGCCTCGGTGTCGCTGCTGCCGCTGCTCAAGGGCGAGATCCGGATACACGACCTGGACCTCGAAGACATCGACCTGCGCCTGCGGCCGCGCCCTCCCGCCGACGGACCCCAAGACGCCCTGGTCGCGTTCTTTCCCGTGATTCGAGACCGCGATCCCGATGCACCCGCGGAGGCGGCGCCGGAAGACCCGAGCCGCTCGCTGGTGCTGGAGATCGACGACATCCAGGTCCGGGGCGAGCACAGCTTCTGGGTATCCCATATCCGCGGGAGCACACCCGGCGCGGTCCGCGGCAGCTTCCGCATGGAGACCGCCACCGGCCGGCTGGCCTTGGCCGGCGGTGCGCTTGACCTGGCACTGACATCATTGACGGTCGGGCCGAAACAGGCGGTGACCGACGCCGCGGCCATCGCGGGGACGATCGACATCCCGCCCTTCATCGTGTCCGAGACCAAGGGGCTCGAAATGATGCGCGTGCTTGAATTGGATGCCCGCATCGACCTGCCCGTGCAGAACCTCGATTTCCTCGCCCTGCTGATGCCGGTTTTGGACGAGATCAGGTTGAGCGGCCGCGGACGCCTGCGCGGCCGCCTCGCGCTGTCGGGCGGCGAGATGCTGGGCGGGACCGATCTGGTGGTCGAGGCACATGAGCTGGCGATGAACCTCGGGCGCTACGACTTCAGCGGCGACGGCACGATCGAGCTGAAGGTGGATCCGCAAGACGAGGCGCAGGCGGACCTGCTGGTCCGCTTCGAGGAAGTACGGGCCGAGCTGGAGCCGGACGAGTCCGCCGGATCAAACACGGCGCAGGTGCTGTTCACGGGTTCCGGACTCACAGCACAGCTGCATGCGGCGGAGGTCGATCCGACTACGACGTCCACCGCAGAGCGGGTCGAGGAGCTGGCCTCCGAGGTCGAATTGCGGTTCAAGCTGGACATTCCGTCCATGCAGGTGCCCGACCTCGCCGTCTACAGCCGCCTGTTCCCGGAGGAGTGGGATCTGGCCTTGCTGGGCGGCACCGGCACGGTGGCCGGCGCTTTGAAGGTCTCGGCGGACCGGCTGTCGCTGAACCTGGACCTTGCCTCCGACGATGCCGATCTGCGCTACAGGGACAATCACGCCATCGCGGACCTGCTGCTCCGACTGCGGGCCCGCGTCGAGGACAGCACGACAACCCGCCTCCGACTGGACGGCACCGAGTTGCACATCGAGGATGCACGGCTTGCCGTCACACATGGCGGAGCGAAGGAACGACACCCGCCGGAGCGGCACCCTTCGTCCGAGCCTTGGCGAGCGCATCTTAAGATCTCGGACAGCGCCTTACGGCTGCCCGTGTCTGCGGGCCATGCCGATGCAGATCCCGTCCCGGCAATCGCCGAAACCCTGCAGGAGGAGGGCTTCGGGGCCGTGCTGGCCGGCGCCGACGGTCGCCTGTCGGCGGTTTTGACCGTTTCCCACCTGGACTGGATCGCCGAGCTGCTGGACCGCCCGCTGGGCCTGAGTCTGGCCGGTACCGGCGAGCTCGACGCCGAGATCGTCCTGAACAACGGCCGGGCCGACAAGGGCACGACCCTGACGATGCCTCGCGAAACGCTCTCCCTCGGCATCCTGGAGCATCGGGTGGATGGCATGGGGACAGCAATCCTGCGCATGGAGCATGCCGGCAAACGGCCTCGGTTTCGCCTGAATGTCGCGCTGGACGATGCGCGCTTGCGCCGACGCGACGAGTCCGAGCCAAGCATCGGCGAGGTGCGCATGGACGCCGAGATTCTGATGACCGACTCCCTCGCCCACGGCGGCGACTCGGCGGACATCAAGCTGAAGCTGCATTCCGCGCGCGTCCGGGACATGAGCAGCTACAACGCCTATCTGCCTGCGAACACACCGCTGGCACTGGTCTCGGGCGAAGCGACCCTGGCGGGCGATCTGCGCCTCAAACCGGATCGCGCCGAGGGACAGCTGCTTCTGGCCGGAGAGGACATTCGCGTGAGATGGGACCGGCAAGAGCTGTCCGGAGACCTGAAGGTCGAGCTCCTGGTTCGCGATGGCTCCGCGAAGGATCTGCGCTTCGACATCACCGGCTCGTCGGTGCGGCTCGAGGGTTTTCGGGTGGCCGGAGGGGCCGGCTCGGCGTCCGCACCGGACTGGCATGGCCGCCTCCAACTCGACAAGACGCAGGTCCGCTGGCACAAGCCCATGCATCTGGACATGCAAGCCTATGTCACCGTCAAGGACACCCGACCCTTCGTCGAGCTGCTGGACAGCGTGCGAGGCAAACATGAGTGGATCGACAACCTGCTGACGCTGAAGAACCCGGCCGGTCATCTGCGTCTGACCGTGGACGCCGACGCCGCAGTCATCGAAGACGCCATGCTCGGCGCCCCGCAGCTCGGCATCCACGCCAAAGGACGCTCCGCCGCGTCCGACCGCGAGGCCATGTTGCTTGTGCGATGGCACAACCTCAGCGGCGCCATGGAGCTGCAGAACGGGCGAAGGCATTTCGAAATCGTCGATGCACCTGCGCGTTTCGCCGCCTACAGTCCCGGCAGGACACCGCTACGGGGCCACGGCGTCCCGCAGACCGTTGCCGAGGATCGCTCCGGCGCCGAAACCTCTTCGGGCGCCGCGGCACAGGACAGGACACCCTTCAGTCATGACAAGGCCGGGCCCACGCACAACACTCCCCCGGAAGGACGCCAACGGCCGACGCCGACGCAAAACCCTTTTCTGGACGACAGTCTCTGAAGCGGATTCGGCGCCATGAGCAGCCTTGCGTTCTTGAGACTCGAACCTTGGCGGAATTCGATCCCAAAGAACGCCACGTCAGGACGGCCGAGATCCGCACGACCTTCGCGGGATAGACAAAGCTCGCCACGCGGATTCGGCGGAAGCCGTATGTACGATCAAATGACCGTTGCCGGCTCGCGGCTCTTGGCTCGTCACACGAGCAACTTGATCAGCGCATAAATCCCCCAGACACCCGCGCCCGCCGCAATCGCCGTCACCAAGGCGACATGCCAAGGACGATCCGGCCACCAGACCTTCTGAATCCCCAACGCAGCTACGAAGCCGGCGGAAAAGATCGCGAGGTGCCGGAACAGCGGGTTGTCCAGTGCCTTGAGGCCGATACTGGCGGCATCGGTGACGGCCGGCAGATTGGCAGCCTGCTCGGGCAGGCCGACCTGCTTGACCAGCATCTTGGTGATCTCGCCGGCACCGAGTGCTTGCGCGGCTTGGGGCGAGAGTGCGATCACCGAGGATCCCGCGGCGATCGGGATGGTGTGACCAGTCTTTTTCCAGAGCTCCTCGACGGTCATGGGACCGTCAGGCTTCTTGGCGAGGGTGACCGTAGCCCCCACGGCCAGATCGTCCTCCGAGACGAAGGACACGAGCCCGCCGTAGCGGTCGGTGGCCTGATAGGCGAAAGGCTCGGTGTCGCCCCCCACCCGGTGTTTGGCGATGATGGTCTTGCCCGCTGTGCTCTGGATCTTCATCTCAGCACCCCTCTCGGTTGTCCCGCTCAGCGTAGTACAGCCTCCACCCTGTCTGCCATGGCGCTTTTCGGCTCATCCGCGACCGAGCCGCATACGCAATCGGCAGACATCCCTCGAGAGGCGGCTCACGACCGAAGCAACTCCCGAGCGCGCATCACGACCGCGTTTTGCGGCGTGCCCGGTCCGTTCAGATCATAGACGCTGACGGCGAGATACCGGGCTTGCCAGGGCAGCTCGAGATGCCGGGCATTCTCGATCATCGCCTCGACGAGCTTGTAGTCGTGATAGCCGAGGTTGCGGTCCACGGTGTAATGCCGGGCCAGATCGCAGAAGGCGGTCTGCTCCCCGGTGCCTTGGAAATATGCCAGTGCCTTGCGCGCGGCAGCGTCTCGGTCGACACCGATGGCGGCAAAGATCTCGTCGAGCTTCCGGTCCGGCTCGGACGCGGACGCCTCGGGCTCCAATCCGTCGATCCTCAAAGGACGCACCTCGCCGCCGAGTCGATCGCGGAACAAGGGCATGAAGGCGGCCGCCTGCAGGATCAGCATCCTGCGCGTCCGATCGTCCCCGCTCCGTCGGTAGCCTTGATGCAAGGCTTCGGCGGTCGTGTTGGCGTGGATGGCGATGATGCCCGGTTGCCGCAGGAGCAGCTCGCCGGCGGCGAGGATGATCGCCGTCCAGAGCGTCTGCGGGTCGACGCACTGCCGAAGTGCCGCGGCGCTCGCCCGTGCCGTGTCCGTGGCGCTGCCCTCCCGGAAGGTCGCGAGCAGATCCGGGATCGCCTCCGGGCCGGGCGTCCCCGTCTGCCAGTTCGATGGCAGTGTCCCGGCGATCTCGAGATTTTCCCGCCAAGGCCGATCGGCGGCCAGATCGCTCTGCGCGGGGTTGGGTTCGTCGGCGTGGTTCTGCAGTGCGTAGGTCAAGGATCGCAAGAGCGGCTCCGCATCCGACCAACCCGGGGTTTGCAGCAGCCGATGACAGTTGGTCGCCGTGATGGCCTTGTGTCCGATGCTGCGGAAATCGCGCGCGGCATAGCGAAACAGGAGGTCGAACAGGCGATCCTCGGGCACCGCTCGGTACAGACCGACGACGGCCCTGTCCGCCGCCTCGGGATCCCAGCGCTCCATCGCCGAGACGAATGCCGCCTCGGCCTGCCCCGGCGCCGGCACGCGATCCATGTCGACCGGGTCCATTCGCCAACCGGTCTGACGCGCCTCGGTCGCCTGACTGGCCTTGAGCACGTCGACCGCCCAAAGCAGGGACGGCCAACGATCTTCATCGCGACCCTGCGTGATGGTGCGCTGAACGGCATGCATCATCATGAAGGCGTGGTACTTGAATCCCACCACCGGGTAGGGCGAGACGACGCGGGCCGCCGCCTCGGCGATGGCGCCGAGCAACTCTTGGCATCCAAGCCCGGCACGGATGTGCTTCACCAAGTGCTCGGGCAGCCGCTCGCGATCGGAGTCCAAGAGCAGCGCGACCAGCGCATCATGTCGAATACCGGCGCTCGACCCATCGCCGGCGCTCGTTTCAATGGCTTGAGCAACGCGTCCGGACGTCAAGGTTGTCGCCAAGGTGCCGATCAGGAATCGCCGTCGATTGGTCGTCATGGGGGATCGCCTCGCGTCTTCTGAGGGTGCTGAGTACGGATGTCGTCTCGGGCCTCGTCGCGCAGATTCGCGCCACCTATGTGCTCGGATCAGGCCGTCACGCGATGCGTCCGAAAGCGATCCGGGCGATCCGGCCTACAAGGCATGGCGAGGCATCGTCCGTGTCATCCACATCCGACAGCGGTCGGCGGATTTGGATCGCCTTGGATCGTGATCCAGGTCCAACTCCAGGGGCAGGTCGTGCGTCGCCTCGCTCGAAGATCGCCGCGCATTTCGGCATGCGCTATTCCGCCGTCAGTCGCGCCGTGCGCCGGCTCGATCGTCCTCCATGCGGCGGGCCATGTGTCACGCCATCTCTGCCTGGTCCGTTTGGCTCGACCAGGCCCGAATCGCGGTGATTTCCGCCTGCTCGATCCCGAGGGAGGCCAGGAATGTCTGATGGGCTTCGGGCGCCAAGCGCTCGAACTCCCGATGCCAGCGCCCCATACCGACGTCATCGAGACCCGCAGCCCGCAGCATCGCGACCCAAAGTGCTTTGGTCACGACCGGGTCGGCGAGGGTCGCACCGTCCGCCGTGAGGAGCCGCAGGATCAGGGATTGCTGATCGCGCAGCTGCTGGATCTCCTGGTTGATGGCGAACAAGCGCTGCTCCAGGACGCCGCGCAGGCCCTCCTCCTCTCGGCGCAGAAGCCGGTCGATGGCCTCCAGCGGGAGGCCCGCCGCCCGGTAGTGGCGGATCTTGGCGAGCCGTTCCACATCCGCCGTGCTGTAGAGCCGGTAATTGCTGCCGGTGCGTCCACTCGGTGTCAGAAGACCGATGCTGTCGTAGTAGAGGAGCGTACCGCGCGCGAGCGCAAAACGCCGGGCAAGCTGTCCGATGGTCCAAGTGTTGGCCGTCATGAGGTCGGGTTGCTGCCATTGTGAAGGGCGGCCGGGCAATGCCTCGGCCGCCGGGTGGATCAGAGTCGATCAGGCGGCGCGAATCCGGCGGATCTCCTCGGCCGGGATCCCGAGCCACGTCAGGAAGGCCTGATGCTGGTCGGGATAACGCGCCTCGAAGCACTGATGCCAGCGCCGCATCGTCTCGGGTTCAAGTCCGATCGCCTGAAACAGCTCGATCCACTGGTCTTTGGTCATGGCCACTTGGGGCATCGTTCACTCCCTATTGAGGTTGGTCGGACAGCCGCCGGTCGGCGGGCGTCGGAACCAAGGTTCAAGTATCCAGTGGTCGTCAGGTCAATAGGGCATCGGGCAAAAGACACGGCCTGACCTTACCTAAAGGAGCCGCATCTCGGCTTACGGCACCTCGCGAAGTCGATTGACTTGCGTTGCGCGCGGCGTCCAACGCCTGTCGGATCCTTTTCTCTTTTGCCGATCCGCCACCAAACCGCCGAAGAGGTCGATGCCTCTGGTCCGGCGCGCCTCGTCGTCGTAGGCATCGGCGATGCGCTCGGCATAGACTTGGAAGGCATTGAGCGTCTGGGTCCGGACTGAGGCAAGGCTCAATGACCGGACTCGTTGCCTCGCGCCCTGAGGCTGGAACGCGCGCCGGAAAACCCCAGCCGCCAGAGACCGGCAGACTCCGGCTTGTCGGTTGCAGAGACATCGGACGCCGGCGGGGAGCGAGCCCGCTCCCGGGCTGGGCGGCCGCCTTGTCAATGCCCCGGCCGACCAATACACTCCTCGTATGCACCGCCCATCGATCCCAAGGTCGACTGCGTCTTCAAGACCCTGTTCGGGTCCGACGACCATCGCGACCTGCTGATCCACTTTCTCAATGCGCTGCTCGCCGAGGATCTCGCCGCACCGATCATCACCGCCGTCGACATCCTCAACCCCTACAACGAGCGCGAGACCCTCGACGACAAACTGACCGTCGTCGACGTGAAGGCGCGCGACGCGGCACGGCGAATCTTTCAGATCGAGATCCAGCTCCTCGTCTTCGCAAACCTGGCCCCACGCATCCTCTACACTTGGGCGGATCTGTTCAGCCAGCAACTGCAAAGCGGCGGAGACTACCGCGCGCTGCAGCCGGTCTATGCGATCTGGATCCTCGACGCGACCCTGTTTCGGGATCGGCACGAGTACGCCCATCGCTACCGGTTCCTTGACGACCGCGGTCGAGCGCTCGTCGATCACGGGACCATCCGCCTCTTCGAATTGAGTAAATTCGACGTTGACCCGGTCCAAAGCGATGCTGAACGCTGGCTGAAATTCCTCAAGGACGGAGAGAGCCTGGATCCGACTCGGCTCCCCGCCTGGATGCAACCCCCAATCATGAGGTCCGCCATGAGCACCTTGAACGCCTTTTCCGAGAAGGAGCGCGACTACCACCGCTATCAGTCGCGCCAAGAGGCCCTGCGTGTGCAGCGCGCCGTCGCATACGAGCTCGAAGAGCGGCGCGCCGCCGAGCAGGCCGCACTTCAGGCTGCGGAGGACGCACTCAAAGCCAAGGAGGCCGCGCTCCAAGACAAGGAAGCGGCCCTCGCCGAGATCGCCCGCCTCAAGGCGCTTCTGGACCAGCAGACGAAACGCTGACCCACTGAAGACCGCGACCCCTTATCGCGCGCCTCCCGGCTGAAGGGTCATGAGTCCGACGCCGAAATGCTCCGCGAGCAGCGAGCGATGCGGGCTGGAGCTACGCCGCTCCCGGCAGATACAGCGAGACGAAACGGTCGATCATCGCGTTGACCTGCTCCGGGACTTCCAGGGCCAGGAAATGCCCGGAGCCGACCGCTTTGGCCGTCACCAGGTGTGGGCACAGCTCCGAAAAGGCATCCAGGTCGGCGAGGAGATGCGCCGCTTGGATTATAGAGAACCGGGACTCGGCAGGCCTTGATGCAGTCACGCGCCCGATGCGCGTTCCACGGGAAGATCCCCTCGAACGTGGAGACCATCACATGCTGCGGTGTGGCGAGAAAGGTCTGCTCCACATGGGCGCGGCAGTGATCCGTCGGCAGACAGGAGTCCGCAACGATCTTCCGGATCGCGTCAGCGAAGCTCGCCCCCTCGAGTCCCTTGAGATAGTCTTCAAACACGGCGCCCGCCGAGTCCGGAAAGAGCACGCCCGAGTCGAGACAGACGACACCGGCAACCAGATCCGGATGATGGGCCGCGACCTCCAACGCGATATTCCCGCCCAAGCTCTGACCCGCGATGATGGGTTTCTCCAGACCGAGCTGCGCACAGAGCCAGGCGATATCCTCCGCAAGGCCTTCGATCGAGTACCCCTCCTCCGGCTTGTCGCTGTCGCCATGTCCACGAAGCTCCGGGATCAAGACGCGACCCTTGCGGGAGAAATACGCCATCTGCGGGGCGAAATGGCTCCGATCCCCGCCGAGGCCATGGACAAAGACATACTCGGGCGCTCCGACACCCGAGATGTCGAAGGACAACTGGATACCTTCACGGGCCAATTTCATGATTGATCCCCCCGGTTGATAGAGCCGGCCATGAGTGGCCGGGGTCAGGCAATCCGCATCGGCTTCGCGGCCGGCGACTTCGCCTTCATCCTTCCGGACGCGATACGACACCTCGGCCTCGCGAACTAGGCAGGCCACCCAAAATTTCGGCCTCCTGACACCCGCTCAACGGGGCACTCTGGCCGGAGTACCGGACATGTACCCGGCGTTGCCGCATCGCGTTGGCGATCGAACTGAACGCGCCGGTGTTGACCGCCGGTCGGATTCGGATGAGGATAGAGTTGGAATTGTAGGTGGACATCCCGCTGTTGCGGTACAGCTCGCACCGAGATACACCGCATGTTCCCTCACTACCGTTCCGGCTACTCCCTGATGAGCATCACCTCTCGCGGCAACAGGATGCCGTGTGAGCAAGCAGTCAAAGCCGAAGACTAGATCAAGACGTTCGGCTGTGCTCTGATCCGAAAGTGCAGGATAACAATACCTGACCGTGCTGCCCCTCAACCCCGAAGTTCGAAGTTGCTCTTTATCGCCCACTGCTCTCGAATGAGCAGCAAGACTTGATAACCCGGTTTTTCCCTTCGCGTTTTGCGCGCTGTTGCGATTCATCCATAAGACGAACGACGTCGTCGTAACAACTACCAGGCGCTACATCGACAAGCCCAATACTCGCTGTTGGCGTAGACTCTAGCCCTTTCTCCCGACCCCAAGACTCAAACTCGGTCTCGATGGACTTCCTTAACTCCTCTGCGAGTTCGTCGGCTTGTGCCCCACGAAAATCCGGCGCGAAAGCGACGAGTTCATCGCCTCCGCGACGATAAACCTCTGCCACCTTCGATAAAACGGCATCCGCAGTCCTGCACGCAATTCGGATCGCATCGTCGCCACCAGAATGGCCAAGCGCTTCATTTACACTCTTGAAGTTGTCTAGGTCGAGTTTGACGGCCGTCATGCCGAGTTGAGCAGAGTCATTGGCCAGAATGACTCGTAGATCGCTCTCCCAATAACGCTGGTCCAGCACCACCTGCAGTGGGTCCAAATGGCGCCACTTCTTGAGCAGCGGATATTTCCAATTTGCTCTTTCCCAAGCCCGCATCCTCCAATACATGTATTCTGACTCGAAGTCGGCTAAATCGAAAGAAAGCCGCATCATTCCAAGAAGGTCCGATGTCGTAGACTGTCTGCTCGATCTTAAACCCCTTGGATGAAACTCTCGCGTCGCACACGCAAGCAATTCCATCGCCATCATCCCGTCGCACTCTCGCAATAGATCAACTCTTGATTTCGCCAAGCTTTCCGTCAGCAAACTTCTCGCACTGCGTGCGGAGGTTGGTCCAAACTTATTCGCAACATCCGAATCCGAAAACATCAAAGTCGACCAATCAATTAGCGATGAGACTGCTGCTTGAGCAAGCGACACTCCCTCCGATACGAAAAACTGCTGGAGCGACCAAGCGAGCGCGACAACCCGGTCAGTCAAAGATCCCACCTCCTTATCG
Organism: Thiocapsa sp. KS1; assembly: GCF_001499735.1. GTDB lineage: Bacteria > Pseudomonadota > Gammaproteobacteria > Chromatiales > Chromatiaceae > Thiocapsa. Next base: position 2,292,510 of record NZ_LN848257.1, read on the forward strand.
CAGGCTCTAACCCAAGCTGCGCCACCAATTTCCTCAAGCACTCCCTCACAGCATTTTGAACAAAGGAGTAACGATGCAATATCCCCGAGAGACGGCTGGAACACCGAAGCAGCAACGTCCACCTCCGGGCGCGTTGCGCTGACAACAGCCACGACGCCAGCGACCTGGCGCATTTGTATGCGCTCTAGCAATCGCCGAGCGACGGCGGCGCTAGGGACAACACGCGCCTTCTCGTGTGCGCATTTTTCATAGAACGGCCCTTCTCTGTCGTCGTCGGCAAGCAATATAGCTCCATCGATTTCGGCGCGTAGCATAGAAACCCAATTTGTGAGAACGTCTATATCGATGAGATCTTTCACTCGGATCCCTCGCTTTGCTGTTCTTCTGGCCCCTTGAGTTCCTGAGTTAAATCCCATCTACTCCCGATTATCACTGGCGAATGTGTCGCAACGATGCCATAGGACCCGGTCAATTGAAGAATCGCCATTAAGTCTGACAAGAAACTGGACTGCCAGCCAACATGAAGAGAAATTTCCGGCTCATCAACCAAGACCAATCCATTTCGCGGTGCACGGAAAAGCAGCTCATAAAGCACAACGAGCTCATGCTGTTCTCCGGAAGATAGATCCTCAAGTTCGATTTTTTCACCTGATGTCGTTCGCAATCGAAAACCTTGATCTCGATTCAAAGTGAGTGTTTTATATCGAAACCTCTCATTGACGATATCAATCAACTTGCCAACCCTCTGAGATAAGTCATCAAACGCAGAAAGCTTTTTCTGGACGTCGCCAACGTATATGGTAAGGGCCTCTTGTACCCTTTGGACGTCCTCATCGGTGAGATCTCGCAATCCACTCTCACTATCTAGAAAGCCAAGGCTAATCAATCGCTGCCGCTTGTTTTCCAATTCGTTCATTTGGTCGAGTATCTTCCTTTCCGATAAGACACTATCTCCGGCACGCACAAATCGAACGAGTCGCTCAGGAAAAGTCCTGTCGCTCTCCTGTGAGTGCTTGGCATAATCGGCAAGGCCCGACTCTATTCTTCGGACTATATCGCGAGAGTATTGGTCAACGCGCAATCCATAGCGATTCGCCATGGGAGCGTCATCATCCATGTCCCAGACTGCTTCATGATGGATACGGCTACCCAGGTAAGGAGGCGGAGATCTAGGTTCCCCTGCTCTTTCGGCATTCAGTCTTGTTGTTTCAACAAAAAAGACCTCAAGTCCTTCGAATAGATGGGAAAAGCCGTGGGTTCGGTGTTCTTTCGGCAAGAGGCCAGCAGTTGCCGGAAACAGCTCTATTATCTCGTCCAGAGAATAGAACTTCCTGGTATTGTCGTCTTTCCAGCCATTTCCGGAGCGACTAAAAGGTGGGGGAACGCGCTGGTCAACTCTGTCGAGAACACGACTGGGAACATCAGTTGGGATCTTGTCGCGGGAGGAGAACAGTTCGTTGCCAAGCGCATCAAACTTCGACACATAAATCCTTTGGCGCCGTTTCTCTTCCGACGAGTCAATATCCAAATGGCGAACCACAACTTTCGTGTTGTCGTCAAGATGGACGACAAATTGTTCAAACGGGACCCGTTCGAATATTGCAGTTCGGCCATCAATTAGAGCCGCTATCATTTTTAACATCATGGTCTTTCCGAGACCATTGGGGCCATGAATAATTGTCACGCGATCAGAATGAACAAGCGGGATCCGATGGTTGAAAATGCCAAACAGGCCCTTTACTGCAATTTCGGTGACTCGCATTCTTCCTCCGACCTAATGAAGTGTTGAGAGTAATAGGGGACAGACCAGAATGGCACTAACTTAGGCTCTCCCGGATCTCACGGGGTTATGATATGTTGGATAAAAGCGGCATGAATAAAAGAATAAAAGGGGACAGATTTATTTTCACCGCTCACTCAGTCACAAGGTCGACGGGAGGCACATGTTAATGCCTATTTGATTGGCTTGATGCCAAGGTCTTTGCAGATTTTGACCGCGAGAATGTCCTTGATTTCGCTGTGCCGTGGTATGGACGACCGCTTGTTTTGAGCGGGATTAAACCACCAAGAATGACTCCCGCCTTCCCGGAGTAGCTCGCAGCCTTGTGAGCGCAAATATTTCAGAAAAGCGCTCCGCTTCATACTGCTATTTTTTCTTCTGTGTAGTTCGAGCCTGCGGCAGAAATCGCATCATCACGGTTGAATTGCAAAGCTTCTTGCAGAGTTATACGAAGAGAGCTCAGCAGTTCTTCGTGCGTCCTTTCTTGGCAGTTCACACCGGGGACTTCTTCTATCCAGCCAACCCACCAATCATCATCTTGCTTCACGATGGCAGTGTAAACGGGGTTCATTTCTACCTCTTTAGAAATAAAAGGAACAGATATACTTCCCAAATGATCCGACCTAGACGGGGCAACCTGGCGCCTTGGCGATGAGACGAAAGTTCTCCGGCGTGCGGATCGACTCGACCGAGAGATCGCCTTCCTCGAGTTCGCGATACAGGAGGAGAGAGTTGCCGAATGAGAGAGTTGCCGATCGGCAGATAGCGAAGCTCGGGGGCGATCTCCGGGCGAGCACCGCCGAGGAGAGGATTGCCGGCGAGGAGCATGCACTTGCGGTCGATCTTTTCAAGGAGCAGGTCGGCGGCGTGCGGGTTGTCCGCCGCGATGTAGAGCCAGATATCGGCTAGGTCTTCCTCGGCTCCGGCGGTACGACGAGCGACAGCCATGTCCCTTTGGTGCTCCTTAGATATGCTCAGCCGTGCCCGGATCGCTGCTGGTCGTGCAGTCGGCGCAGGGCATCTGCCTTGATCGACTCGATGTCAGCGAGTCGGCCGGGGCCGCTGGTAAGACCCTCGGCCCAGAGTCGTCGCAGTTCCTCGACGTCATCTTGCCGAAGCGCGCGCCTTTTCTCCCACTCGCGCAGGGCCTCCAGAACGACATCGCTATTGCTCGCGTACTCGCCGCTCTCGACGGCGCTACGAACAAGCCTGGCCATTTCGGGGGTCAGGGCGATGCTGAGCTTTTCGACATTTGCCATGGGTGTGCACCTCTGGACCCCATGGTAGTCATTATTTCGACTCCTTTCTATCCAGGCGAGCGCCTCGGCAATCTGCGCACGCAGGGACGCCAAGCTCCGGGGACAGAAATGCGCTCGATCATTTTTCCATCCACTGCCACATCAGCGCGGGAATCAGCGCAAGCGTTGGGCGGTACGTGATGCGCCGATGCCAAGATCGGCGGGAACCCAAGTGCAGCGCGGCTCGCCGGATCGGGTCAGGTCGCCAGTTCTAACTTCTACCTCATCGGTAGGGATAAGGCGGGGAAACCGATTGTTGACAAGACCATGTATCGGCGCTCAAATCGGTACTACTTTACGTACTGGAGTCCAGCATGAACAGCATTCCCGCCCAGGAAATCAAGCGCCGCGGCATTGCGGCTGTCGACGAAGCCCTGCGTCAAGGGCCCGTGCATATCATCAAGAACAATCGTCCGCAGTATGTTGTCCTGACCGAAGAGCGCTTTCAGGAACTGCTGGAGATCCAGGCAAGCGCCGTCCGGGAGAATCTTCGAGCGTCTCTGGAAGACCTAAAGGCCGGTCGGGTGAATCGATACGAGGATGTCGATGCCTTGATGCGGCAATTGGATCGGGACGAGGTTGAATGAGCTTCACACTGGTCACGACCCGGCACTTCGAGCGACGCGCCCGGAAATTTTTACGCAAACATCCGGATCTCTCGTCTGTCGTCAAAGAGACACTCACGCAACTGCGTCAGGATCCGTTTCAACCGAGCCTCAGGCTTCATGCCTTGACTGGACCGCTTGCCGGGACGCAGGCCGTCAGCGTGACCCACAGTTATCGCTTGACGCTGATCCTTCAGATTACCGAGCGGGAGATCGTTCTACTTGATATCGGTGCACATGACGAGGTCTACCGGTAAGGCGCACCACGCATTGAGCGGTGGGCTTCGAGGATAGTCATCAGGCGTCGGAGATATCGATCAAGCCACCGGTACGAACATCCGGTTCGGCATACGTCCGAAATGGTCGCCGAGGCATTGTTTGTAACTCCACCCACCGCTGCACTTGGCGCAGAGCGCCTTGGGCATGCGTGACACCGCGGAGCGGTGTCACGAGCTCTTGAGGGTTGGGGTAGCCGGTCCAGGATCCCCGGCGACACCGATGGCGCAAGGCCAGGGGCCAACGCCGGATAAAAAAGACCCGGTTAGACCGGGCCGAAATGTCTCCATAAGGAGGAGACGAGGAGGACTCATGGGACCGAGTCAGCCGCGAAGCGTCCGCGCGGGGCGTTTGCCGGAAAGGGACCGACTCGGCGTTGTCCGGGGCTCGGTGCCGCTCACTTGGCCGTCACGCCTGCGACGCGTGCGGGCTTGGGTTCCTGCAGCGAGGGCTTGAGGATCAACAAGGCGACCGTGGTCAGGAGGGTGCCGACGGCGATGGCGAGCGCATACCAGGCCAGATGGGTGACGGCGTTCGGGATGGCGAGGACGAAGACGCCGCCGTGGGGGGCACGCAGCCCGACGCTGAAGTACATGGAGAGTGCCCCGGCGGCGGCGGAGCCGAGGACAGCGGCGGGGATGACGCGCAGCGGGTCTTTGGCGGCGAAGGGGATGGCGCCTTCGGTGATGAAGGAGAGCCCGAGGACGCCGGCGGCCTTGCCGGCTTCGCGCTCGGCTTGGGTGAAGCGGTTGCCGCCGACGAGGGTGGCGATGGCGATGCCGAGCGGCGGGGTCATGCCGGCGGCCATGACGGCGGCCATGGGCATGAAGCTGTCGCTGGTGAGCAGTCCGACGGCAAAGGTGTAGGCGGCCTTGTTGACCGGGCCGCCCATGTCCACGGCCATCATGCCGCCGAGGATGAGGCCGAGGATGACGGCGTTGGTGGTGCCCATGCCCTGCAGGAAGGCGGTCAGGCCGTCCATGATCATCTTCACAGGGCCGCCGACGACATAGATCATCAACAGGCCCACGGCCAGTGTGGACAGCAGCGGGATCACCAGCACCGGCTTCAGCCCTTCGAAGTTCTTGGGCAGGTTGACGTGGTCGCGGATCACGAGCGCGATGTAGCCGGCCAGAAAGCCGGAGACGATGCCGCCGAGGAAGCCGGCTTCGAGGTTCATGGCGAGCATGCCGCCGACCAGGCCCGGGGTCAGGCCGGGTCGGTCGGCGATGGAGTAGGCGATGAAGCCGGAGAGGATCGGGATCATCAGCTTGAAGGCGGCACCGCCGCCGATCTCCATCAGGGCCGCGGCCAGCGAGCCCTCGACCTTGAACGCCTCGATGCCGAAGACGAAGGAGAGCGCGATGCAGAGTCCGCCGGCAACCACGATGGGCAGCATGTAGGAGACGCCGGTCAGCAGGTGCTTGTAGACGCCTTCGAGATGGCGCTTGC
>NZ_LN848257.1:2298020-2305302 GCF_001499735.1 Thiocapsa sp. KS1
CGTGGGTGTCGGCGGCGATGATGACCAAGTCAGCAGCGGCGATCTGCTCGGCGCTGAGCTGGTTCTTCGCGCCCACCGAGCCCTGGGTCTCGACATCGATGCTGTCCCCGGCGGCGACCGCCGCCTTCTTCAGCGCGTCCGCGGCCATGAAGGTGTGGGCGATGCCGGTCGGGCAGGCGGTGATGGCGACGATGCGCCGGCCGGTCCGGGGCGTCGGCGCGACTTCGGCGGTCGCTGCCTTCGGCGGTGCTGTCACGACGTCCGAACCCGGACTCGGAGCCTGCCCCGGCACCAGCGCCAACAGCTCCTCGATGACGGCCCGGCTGTCGCGAATCGCGCGGCCGGTGGAGACGGTCAGCGTCGGCTTGTCGCCGAAGGGTTCGAGCTCGACATGGATGTCAGCGGCGATGAGCAGCGCATCGGCGGCGGCGATGGTCTCCTCCGAGAGCCGATTGGTGGTGCCTTCGGCGCCGTGGATCTCGACCTGGATCTCGTGACCCATGAGTGCCGCGGTCTTCTTGACGGCCTCCGCCGCCATCAGGCTGTGGGCGATGCCCGTCGGGCAGGATGTCACTGCAATGAGTCTGGCCATGGTGTGCTCCGGAATCGATTGGTCGGCTTGCGTGGGCTCGGCCTGTCAGGACCTAGGCGACGGTGTCGAGTGCGCTCACCTGCACGCGGGCGGCGAAGGATTCGACGACCTCGGCGCCGGGCAGATTGGGACCCAGCTCGCCGAGCGCGCCGAGCGAAAAGGCGGTCGCCAGGCGCGCGCGTCCGGCCAGGTCCAGACCGTGCAGCGTGCCGACGACGAGCCCGGCCACCATGGCATCGCCCGCACCGACGGTGCTCTTGACCTTGATGGCCGGCGGTGTCGCGAAGACCGCCCCGCCGCGCTCGACGAAGAGTGCACCGGCGGCCCCCATCGAGACGGCAACCAGGCCCACGCCCCGTTCGACCAGCGATCGGGCGGCGGCCAGCACCTCGGCACGTCCCTTCAGCGGCAGGCCGACCAGCTCGCTCAGCTCCTCGATATTCGGCTTGATGATGTCCGGACCGCAGCCGACGGCCTCGGCGAAGGGCGCACCGCTCGCGTCAAGCACGACCTGCTTACCGCGTGCCTTGAGGCGTGTAACCAGGTCCGCGTAGATCGTCGCACGCACCCCGGCCGGGACGCTGCCCGAGAGTACGAACCAGTCGGTGTCCGCACAAAGGCTGTCGATCGTCTCGGTCAGACGCTGCAGATCCTCCGGATGCGGCTCCAGACCGGGGAAGTTGATGTCGGTGACCTGGTCCAGGATCGGGTCGACGATCTTCACGTTGACTCGGGTGCGTCCGGGCAACCGTACGAAGCGGTCCTCGATCCCCTTGCGGGCGAAGAGCGCGACGAAGGGCTCGGCGTTGGCGGCGCCGAGCAAACCGGTGACGGCGACTTGCCGACCGAAGTCGGCCAGGAAGGAGGCGACGTTGACCCCTTTGCCGCCGGCATCCGACTGCTCCTGCTCGACGCGGTTGACGCGCCCGGCGGTGAACTCGGGCACCCGCGCAGTCTGGTCGATGGCCGGGTTCAGGCTGAGCGTGGCGATCTTGATGCTGTCGGTCATGGTCCCGGTCTCCATCAGCGCAGTCCGCGCACGGCGGCGGAGGTGGAGCAGGCCAGGGCGCGTCGGGCGAGACCGCGTGCCTGCTCCATCGAGAGGCCACGGATCTGCGCCTTGACAGCCGCGATGCTCGGGATGCTCACCGAGAGCTCGCGCACGCCGAGACCGGTGAGGATGACCACGCCGCGCGGGTCGCCGGCGATGCCGCCGCAGACCCCGACCCAGATCCCGGCCTTGTCGGCGGCGCGCACGGTCGCGTCGATCATGCGCAGCACGGCCGGGTGCAGGCCGTCGGCCTGGCGCGAGAGCAGCGGGTGCATGCGGTCCACCGCCAGGCAGTATTGGGTCAGATCGTTGGAGCCCACCGAGAAGAAGTCCGCCTCGGCGGCCAGCTCCTCGGCCATCATCACCGCGGAGGGGACCTCGATCATGATGCCGATCTCGACCGGGGCGGCGCCGACCTCCAGACGTACCTCCTCGGTCAGGGCCTTGGCCCGCTTGAGCTCCTCCAGGGTCGAGATCATGGGGTACATGATCCGCACCGGGCCATGTGCTGCCGCGCGGAAGATGGCCCGCAGCTGGGTGCGGAACAGCTCGGGGCGGTTCAGACAGAGCCGGATGCCGCGCTCGCCGAGGAAAGGGTTCTCCTCCGCCGGCATGGACATGTAGGGCACGGCCTTGTCGCCGCCGATGTCCAGGGTGCGAATGATGATGGGCAGGCCGTTCAGGGCGCGGACCATCTCGGTGTAGGCCGCGGTCTGCTCGTCCTCGGTCGGCGCCTGATCGCGTCCCAGGAAGAGGAACTCGGTGCGCAACAGACCGACGCCCTCCCCGCCCGCCTCGACCGCTCGACCGGCCTCCTCGGGTGCGGCGATGTTGGCGACCACCTCGATGCGTGCCCCGTCGGTCGTGATGGCGGGCTGGTAGCAGGCGCGACGCTCGGCCTCGCGCTGGGTCGCCATGTCGGCGCGGGCGCGCTCGGCATTGGCACGATCCGCGTCGGTCGGGATCAGCACCAAGGTGCCGCTGTTGCCGTCGAGCACGATCGGGCTGCCGTCGGCGATGTCGAGCACCGAGTCACCGGCCCCGACTACGGCCGGTATACCGAGCGAGCGGGCGATGATGGCGGTGTGCGATGTCGGCCCGCCGGCGGCGGTGCAGATGCCGAGCACCAAGGCCGGATCCAATCGGGCGGTATCGGACGGGCTCAGGTCGTCTGCGATCAGGATCACCGGCGTATCCGGCAGATTCGGCTCGTCCTCGATGCGCTCGGCCAGCATGCGCAGCACGCGCCGACCCACATCGCGCAGATCCAGTGCGCGGGCGGCCAGAAGCGCGTCCTGCTGTGCGGCCAGCGTCTTGGCCTGCTCGCCGATACTCTGCTCCCAGGCATAGCCGGCGGAGCGCGCGTCTTCACGAATCAGCAGCTTGGCCCGGTCGATCAGCCCCTGATCCGCCAAGAACTCGGCATGGGCGCGGAAGATGGCGGCCTTGCCGGCACCTGCGCGGGCCTTGACCTCCTCGTAGAGCTCCGCAAGCTCGCGCTTGGCGGCCTCGATGGCCCGATCCAGGCGCGTCAGCTCGGCGGCGGGATCCCGCGCGGTCGCGGCCACCACGATTTTGCCGCGTTGATACTGCCAGACGTGTCCGAGCGCCAGGCCCGGCGAGGCAGCCACGGCGGCGACGCTCGGGCCTTCCCAGTCAATCCGCGGAAGATCGGTGGAGCCGGCAGCGCCGGCGGCCTCCTCTTCTTCTTCGAGCCCCGAGTCGATGGCCTCGCGCAGGGCGGCGAGTGCGGCATCGGCGTCGGCGCCTTCGGCCATGACGCGGATGGTCGTGCCGGACTCGATCCCGAGGTTCAGGAGCGCGATCAGGCTCTTGGCATCGCCCGCCCGGTTGCCGTGACGCACCCGGATGGTCGCGCCGAAACCCTTGGCGATATCGACCAGTGCCGTCGCCGGACGCGCATGCAGACCATGCGGGGAGGTGATGACGGCGTCGAAGTGATTCGGCAGGTCATCCGGCAGTGGCTCCGCGGCCGGCTTGGCGGGTGCGGTTCCGGTGGACAGCCGTTGGCCGATATCCGCCGGGTTGGTGGTCCGGGCGAGCCGCGCGGCCTCGGCCGCATCGCCAAGGACATCGGTCAGGTTGGTCAGGATCTGAAGATGCTCGTCGGACTTGGCCGCGATCCCCACCACCAGATGCACGCGGTCGCCCGGATTCCACTCCACGCCGTCCGGCACCTGCAGCACGGCCACGCCGGTCTGCTTGATCATCCCGCGGTCCTTGGGCACACCGTGGGGGATGGCGATACCGTTGCCGAGGAAGGTGTTGGCCACCCGTTCACGTGCCAGCAGGCTGTCGACATAGCCCGGCTCGATGTAGCCCGCCTCGACCAGGATCCGGCCGACCTGACGGATGGCGTCGGTCTTGTCGACTGCGGTGGCGCCGAGACGCACGGCGGAGAGGTCTAAAGAGATCATGTCGGTCCTCCTCAGTGTTGTTTTGAGAGCCTCCTGCCTCCTGCCTCCTGCTCCCTGCCGCCTGCCTCCTGCCTCCTGCCTCCTGCCTCCTGCCTCCTGCCTCCTGCTAACTTGAAGCTGATCGCTGATGGCTGATGGTTGGTGGCTGGCGGCTGGCGGCTGGCGGCTGGCGGCTGGTGGCTGGTGGCTGGTGGCTGGTGGCTAGTGGCTGGCGGCTGGCGGCTGGCGGCTGGCGGCTGGTGGCTGGCGGCTGGCGGCTGGCGGCTGGCGGCTCTTCCCCTACAACGAAACGCCGAACTGCATGCCGATGACCGTGGCATCCGGGATCTCGCCCGTCCCGCCGGGCTGCACGATGTATTGAATGTCGGGCTGGATGTAGGCGAACTTGGTGAGTTGGATGCGATAACCCAGCTCCAAGACCCATTCGTAATCCGGGTCGCCGTTGCCCAGCGATACCTGCTCGGCGGCATAGTCGTCGCTCAGCTTGCCGAAGGTGGTCCCGAAGATGAGGCGGTCTTGGTTACGCCCGGCGAAGGGGCCGACGTATTGGGCGCCGAAGCTGGTCTGGAAGGGTACGAGCGCCGGTTGCTGTTGGTTGGTATAGGCCAGGGTACCGAAGAGATACAGTCCTTGGTCGGAACCCACGCGCTCCTGCGTGACCTGCTGATCCAGTTGGGCGTAATAGCGGATGAAGGTGTCTGTGGTCGTGCCAGAGTCGAAATCGGGCATGTCGAAGTAGACGTTGTTCAGACCCAGCCCGAAATGACCGGGTTTGGAGTCCCAGCGCCAATCCCATTCGAGCTGTGCCATGATCGAGACGCCGTCGCTGGAACGGAAGGTGAAGTCGGTGCCGTGCAGATCCGGGTCCCACATCCTCTCGGTCAACTGGTATACGCCGATCTTGGCCCGGAAGTCGTCGGTCGGAGCGTATTGAAAGCGCGTGCCCCAAACGGCGAAGGGATAGGAGGTCATGACGCCGTCGAGCAGCACGGCGCGGATCTGACCGTTGAAGCTGTTGGAGAGGTAATAGCCGTAGAAGGGCGATCCGGCAAAATCGTCTGTCGCCGTGATGCGGCCGAACTTGAGTGCGTACTGTCCGTCGGCCCAGCTTTTTTCCAGGCTGAGGTTGTAGAGGAAATAGGTCTGGCCGCCGACCAGCTGCATGACGCTGTAGATGCTGCCCACGTCCTCGTCGATGCTGGCGCCGGCCCGGTCGATTCCGCTTAGATTGAAGGTCCAGCCGTCCAGACCGGCCGCTTTCTGAAGGTCGACGGTCATCCCCAGGTAGAGATCGCCGGCCAGGGCCGTGCCCTGCTCGATGCCGCCGCCGACGTTGCTCGCGACGATGGCGTTGTAGTAGGCGAAGAAGTCGAAGCCCTTGGCCGCAAGCTCGGTGCGCTTGCCGCCCCAATCGCCGGTAAGATAATTGCCGTTCAACCAACCGCCCGATGCGTCCGAAGGGCTACTCGGCGGCAGAGGCACTTCGTCGCCCACGTTGCCGTCTTCGGCCATCGCCGCATTGGCGGCGATCATGGCGATGGTCAGGGCGGCGAGACCTACACTGGTGTTGGTGGTATTCATCGTTGTCCTCTCGTAGTGTCGGGTTTCGGCGTCGACGGTTCCGTCCGGTACGCTTCGATCGAGCGCTTGGCCTGTCGCGTATCACAACCCTGCGGGATGAACGAACGATGACACGACTCCATGGCCTCTTTGTCATCTTTGTCATAATTGGCCTCCAGTCCGCCGCGCTGTGGACGACGGGTGCCGGCGGCAATGAGCGCGTAGGACAGGCCGGTGGCGGGCCGAGCCTGCAGATCCTCACCCGCGATACCACCGCCATCGGCGGTCCGGCCGAGCGGCACGGGCGGGATTTCGAGGCCGCGACCGGAACCGCGGTGGAGGTGATTCGGATCCCCTTCGCGGATCTCTACGAGCAGATCATGCTCGGCTTCGTCACCGGTCACTTGCCCTTCGATGCACTCCTGATCCCATCGGCCTGGCTGCCGGATTTCGCGCCCTACCTGTCGCCGGTCCCGGACCGGATCATCGACGGTCCGATCGTCGGCGACATCCATCCGCTCTATCGCGACGCACTGATGCGGTGGGACAACCGCTGGATGGCATTAACTATAGATGGCGATCTGCACATGGGTGCCTATCGCCGGGATCTATTCGAGGATCCGGATACCCGCGCCGTCTTCGCCGCAGAATACGGACGGCCCTTGCAGCCGCCGCAGAGCTGGTCCGAGTACCGCGACATCGCCGCTTTTTTCACCGGCCGACAAGGCGCCGACGGCAGCGCGCTGGCCGGCACGCTGGAGGCCTATGCCCGCGACGGTCAGCGCATCTGGACACTCTTCAGTCACGCCGCGGCCTACACCAATCACCCTGAACATCCCGGTGCCATGTTCTTCGATCCGGATACCATGGTTCCGGCCATCGACAACCCCGGCTGGGTGCGTGCACTCAAGGAGATGCTGGACCTGCTCCGATTCGGCCCCGCCGATGCGGACAGTCTGGACAGCGAGGCCGTGCGCACCCGCTTCGCCGCGGGAAAGGCCGCGATGAATATCGACTGGGCCGATACGGGGGTGCTGGCCGGTGCGCTGGGCGGGAGGCAAGCCAGCACGGCCGGTCCATCCGCCATCGCCGGCGACGTCGGCTTCTTCCTTCTGCCCGGCAGCCGCGAGGTCTGGAACCCGGCCGGCAAGGCTTGGGAGACACTACCGGCCGTCCGCTCGGTCAGCTTCCTGGCCTTCGGCGGCTGGATCGCCGTGGTCCCCGGCGCCAGCCTCGAGCGCGAGCGTGCTTGGTCCTACCTCGCCTGGTATGCAAGTCCGGAGCACAGCGCCCGCGACCTGCTCGACGGCAGCTCCGGCATCAACCCCTACCGTCTCTCGCACCTCGAAGACCCGGCACCCTGGCGGCGCCTGCTCGGCGACCGTCAGGCAGAGGACTACCTGCACGTGCTGCGCGCCAGCCTCTCGGCACCCCAGATCGCGCGCGACCTGCGCCTGCCCGGCTATCGGGCCTACATCGCCGCCCTCGAAGACCAGCTCGACCGCGTCATGACCGGCAGCGCGCCACCCGAGGAGGGCCTGCGCGCCGCCGCCGCGCACTGGGAGGCCCTCACCGACCGCCTCGGTCGCAACAGCCAGCGACGACACTATCGGGAGGCGATGGGGTTGTCTGAGACGGCCG
>NZ_LN848257.1:2305402-2341701 GCF_001499735.1 Thiocapsa sp. KS1
GATGGGGTTGTCTGAGACGGCCGATTGATCCGACGATGTTCTCCGGCATCCAAGCCCGTCTACTGCTGATCCTGGGCCTCGCGGCTCTGGCGATCACGCTCGCAAGCGCCATGGCGCTGATGGCGCTGCTGGAAACCCGTGCCGGGGTGGCGACGGTCATGGAGCGCGAGCTGCCGGCGTCCAACGCCGCCTTGGTGCTGGCGCGCGTCGGCGAGCGGCTGGAGGATCGCGCGCCTGCACTGCTGGCCGCGAAAGATGCCGAGGCGCGCCAACGCCAGATCGCCCTGATCAACCGTGACCTGCGCTCCCTGGCCAGCGAGACCGAGCGGCTGCGCGACCTGCATCCGGCCGGCAGCGACGGGGTCGCGGACATCGCCCGGCTAGCGCCCGAGCTGGCGGCTAACCTGCGGGATCTGGCCCGGGCGCTGGAGCAACAGGCAACGCTCGGTGTTGCACTGCAGGACCAACGCGAGCGGCTGCTCGCCCTGCGCGAGCGCGTACAGCAGATCCTGGGGCCTTCGATCCTGCTGGTGAGCGATGTCGTGGAACGTGATACGGACGTCGACCCGGGGCTCTTTCGCCGCGCGGCCGGCGCGCAAGGACCGCTCTTGGACGCGGAGCGCTTGGCGGGCTCGGCCTTCAGCGACCTGCTGCTCGGGGCCGAGTCGCCGGGCCTCGATCAGGTGCGGCTGTTCCGAGACTCCTTCGAGCGCACCCGCGGTCAGCTTGCGGACCTGCTCCCGAGGATTCCGTCGGGACTGCGCCCGGAGCTGGCACAGGCGATCGCCGACCTGGAGGTCCAACTTCACGCCGACGGCGTCTTCCGATTGCGCGAGCAGGAGATCGCGACCATCGAGGGTGCGGAGTCTCTGGTGACGGCGAGCCGCGGCATCGCCGCCACGCTCAAGACGCGAGTGGATGCGCTGGTGCACTCGGCCAGCGAGACCATCGCCCGGGCCGCGGGCGCCATGGGCGACACCCTGCTGACCAATACGCTGATCTTCGTCGCCGTCAGTATCGCGGTGGTGCTGCTGGCGACCCTCGTCTCCTACCGGTTCCTGGTGCGCGACATCAGCCTGAACCTGCGTGCGGTCACCCGAGCCATGCAGCGCCTCGCAGGCGGCGAGCGCGATGCCCGGGTACCGGCGATGGATCGGCGCGACGAGATCGGCGACCTGGCCCGTGTCTTCAACGTCTTCAAGGACAATGCCTTTCGCATGGAGACGGTGGAGGGCCAGCTGCGCCAGGCCCAGAAGATGGAGCTGGTCGGGCAGCTCACCGGCGGTATCGCCCACGACTTCAACAACATCCTCGCCGCCATCCTCGGCAATCTGACCTATTTGGAGCCCAAGCCCGGAGACGACCCGATGCTGCGCGAGCGTTGGCAGCGGGCCATGGGGGCGACGGATCGCGCGGTGCGCCAGGTGGAGCGATTGCTCGCTTTCTCCCGGCGCCAACGGCTCGCGCCCGAGATCGTGGATATCAATGCGCTGGTCGGCGGCATGCTGGATCTGCTCGAGGTGAGCGTCGCGGAGGGCACCGAGCTGCGCGCCCTGCTCGCCCCGGACCTGCCGCGTGTGCGGGTCGACCCCGGACAGCTCGAGAATGCGCTGATGAATCTGGTCATCAACGCACGCGATGCCTTGGACGGCGGCGGTCGGATCAGCGTGACGACCGCGGCTGCCGGTGACGATGCCGTCGAGGTCGCGGTCGAGGATACGGGCCGGGGCATCCCCGCGGACGTCCTCGAACGCGTCTGCGAGCCCTTCTTCACCACCAAAGCACCCGGCAAGGGCAGCGGACTCGGGCTCAGCATGGTGTATGGCTTCGCCCGCCAGTCCGGGGGCGAGATGCGGATCGAGAGCCGCATGGGTGAAGGCACGACCGTGCGCATCCGGCTTCCGGTCGCCGAGGCTTCCACGCTGGTTGTCGAGCATGTCGGAGCTGCAGTCCGGAACGCACCGCCGCAGGGCAACGGCGAGTGCGTGCTGGCGGTCGACGACGACAGCGAGGTGCTGGCGACCACGGCCGATCAGCTCCGAGGTCTCGGATATCGCGTCCTGACCGCGGGCGACGGGGCGACGGCCTTGGAGCTGCTGCAGCAGGAGCCCGCGATCCGCTTGCTCTACACGGATGTCGCGATGCCGGCACCTTGGGACGGGGTCACCCTGGCCCGCGAGGCGCGCTCACGCCGACCGGACCTGGCGCTCTTGTTCACATCCGGCGGGACCCGCGAAATCAAGGACCCGGCCGCCGCGTTGCTCCGCAAGCCGGTCACAATGGAGCATCTGGCTCACGCGGTGCGGCAGGCGATCGATGGCGAATAGCTGCGTAGGTCGGGTTAGGCGCGCCCGGTATGCGTTTTCGCGCTTGCTCGGAGGCTTACGGCGCGCCGTAACCCGACGTGACAACGGAGATCGTCGGATTACGCTGCGCTAATCCGATCTACGCTGCCCCATCTGTTCCACATCGGCATCGAAGACATAGCCTGCGCCGCGCTCGGTTCGGATAAGCCTCGGTGCATGGCTGTTGGATTCGATCTTTCGGCGCAGGCGCATGATGAGGACGTCGATGGTGCGATCGAAGACATCGGCTTCGAACGAATGGGTGCGCTCGAGCAGATGCTCCCGACTCAAGACCCGGCGCGGGGCGTCGAGGAAAGCCTCCAGCAAGAGAAACTCGGCGTTGGTCAGGGACACCGGAATCCCGTCGGGGTCGGTCAGGAGACGGGCGGAGAGATCGAGCATCCAGCCGGCGAAACGCCTGCAATCGTGTCGGGGGGATACCGTGAGCGCGGGCATCGTCGCACCGGCGGACGTGCGACGCAGCACCGCCTTGATCCGGGCGATCAGCTCGCGCGGGTTGAAGGGCTTGACCACATAGTCGTCGGCACCGATCTCCAGCCCGACAATCCGGTCCACATCCGAGCCCATGCCCGTCAGCATGATGATCGGGATCGTCGAGGCGGCGCGCAGGCGCCGCGCAATCGTCAGACCGTCCTGATCGGGCAGACGGATGTCGAGCAGGATGATGTCGGGCGTGTGCTGCCGCAACAGCTCGGTCAGCTCCGCGTCGCTGCCGGCTTGGAGCAGGTCCCAACCCTGCTGACGGACCTCGTGCGCGACCAGATCCCGGATGTCCGGATCATCGTCGACGATGAGCACCTGGATCATGCGAGCACGAAGGCGCAGACAAAGATCAACGGCGTATCACGGCATCGGCGGATGCTGGACGAGGCGATGCTCGAACCCGAACATAGCAACCGACCAAGACCGTCGTGCGGCAGCGGTTTCTGCCGCCATCCCGGAATCAATAGCGCCCGCCGGTCTTGTGCATGTAGTTCGCGAGCTCGGTGCGCTCGAGGTTGACCCGCATCAGGTTCGTGTGGGTGATGCGGAAGATCGCACGCATGACCTTGTAGACGAGCCGCGGATGGGTCTCGACAAGGGCCTCGAAATCATCGGGCTCCAGGGTCAGAACACTGCTGTCGTCCTCCGAGCGCAAGGCTGCCTTGCGCGCGGAGCCGTCGACAAAGGCACGCGTGCCGGCGCACTCGCCCGGACGCATCCGATACACCGGCTCTTCGACCCCGCCGACCGTCTTGCAGACGCACAGACGCCCCTCCGCCAGCAGAAACAGGGTGCGCCGCTGCTCGTCCTCCGAGACCAGCAATTCCCCGTTGGTTAGCCTGACGACGCCCATGTGCTCCGCCAGAATCGACGCCTCCCTCTCGTCGAGCTCGGTGCCGAGCACCGAGCTGCGCACTATTGCCGCACGATCCATCTGATTCATCGACCGATCTCCCGTTTCTCTCCGACACAAAGGACAGTGTGCAGTCATCGTGCGCAAGCGCAGCAGGTGCGCACGCGCATGAAGGTCCCGTGAGTTTAGCGCGTCGGATCGGGATCTGCCCCGTCGGTGAAGCGCGCAGGGATGCGGTCAAGGCGCGTCGAAATCATTTCCGACCAGCAGATTCGCCTCGGTCTGCGGGACGTGGCACTGGGTACAGAAATAGCGGGTCCCGATGATCTTTTTCTCGACCGTACCCGGATCGCTGCGCAGGCTCACGTAATGACTCTCGGGCATCGGCGAGGGTTCGTCCGCGTCCTTGTCCTGGTCCCAGAGATCCTGGTCGTGATGACATTTCAGGCACTTGTTGTTCTTCAGCGTAATCAGTCCGGACTCCTCGATGCTGTGCGGGATCAAGGGCGGGGCATCCTCGAACGCGGTCGGCAAGGTCGAATCGGCATCCTCGGGATCGATCGAAAGATACTCGAAGCTCACCGGGTCGGGGGAATCGAAAACGGTCCCGGCCAGATCCTCGTCGATCCATGACAGGTCTTGTGCAAGGGCAAAGCTGCCGGCCAGAACGACCCCGGCGACGACCGCGAGGGAACGGGGAAGCATGATCATGGGTTATCCTCCTTCATTATGAGCTTGGGATGCGCCGGGAACGAACCGGGACCTCGTTTGCTTAAGCGCCAACCGAATGTCAGGCTCTTCTCCGGGCAGATCGGGATACACCGCGCGCAATTCGTACAATCCCCCGAAAGGACCTGGCCATCCTGTACCAGGCGTTTGAGATTCAAGACCTGAGGCTCCGGGCAGATTGCTTGGCAATCCCCGCAGCCGGTGCAGGTGGCTTGGTCGAATTTGACCCTGACCTGGGCCGTGTGCCGTCCTACCAATGCATAAAAGGCACCGAGTGGACAGAGGTGACCGCACCAACCGTGCTTCACGACCAGCCAATCGAACAAAAAGAGGCCGACCAATGCGGTCCAGCCCAAACCCAAACCGAAGATGATCTCGCGATGCATGGCTCCGATCGGGCTGACCCATTCGAATGCCGGAAGCCCGATCAAGATCGACAGCAGCAGCGCGAGAGCCAGCACGGTATAGCGCAGGTGACGGGGAATCCCGAAGAGGTTCTTGCGCCAGGTCTTGCGATGCAATACGGCCGCGAAGTCGGTGACCATATTCACCGGACAGACCCAGGAGCACCAGACCCTGCCGCCCAGGATCAAGAAAACGCCCAAAACGAGCGCAGCGCCAAGTAGAATCTCGACCTGGAGGGCGTGCCCCGTTAAAAGGATCTGAAGTGTCGCGAAGGGATCGGCGAGCGTCACCTGCCCGAGAACCTCCGACGCACTCAGGTTTCCGCTCAACATTGGGAGTCCGAATAAGGACCAGCCCCAATGCAGCGTGCCGAAGAACAGCAGCAAGACGCCGATCTGAACAACCCGCCGCAGGATCAAATAGCGCCAGCTCCAGAGGGCGGGCGTTGGCTGCCGATTCCTCGCCATCTAATACCCCGGCCCATTCAGATAATCCAACCCAGGCGCCTGACCCTGCGCCGGTGCGGAATCCATCTGTCCCTTCCGGGTGTCGCCTGGTCCCGAGCCGGGCGTCGTGCCGTCTGCCTGCTTCCAGCCCATCCTGAAATGGTCGCCGATCTTGCCCTGAATCAACTCGGCAGGAAGCACCTTGATGGCCGCGATCTCGGTCGGACAGGCGTTCTCGCAGATGCCGCAACCCGTGCAGCCTTCGCTGAGAACGATCGGCAGGAGCATGGCATGCTTGCTCAATTCACGCCGTCGTGTTTCGACGCGAATCGCCGTGTCCCGAAGCGGGCAGACCCGATAACAGATCTCGCAACGCAGGCCCTGCCAGGAGAGACAATGCTCGGTGTCGATAAAGGCGAGACCCATCCGCGAGTCCATGACATCCTCCAGTGCCGGGGAAAGCGCACCCGTCGGACAGGCGGCCTTGCATGGGATGTCGTGACAGAGGTAGCAGGGGATCTGCCGCGGCTCGAAATAGGGCGTGCCCAGCGGGGCATGGTCGGCCAAGGCGGCCAGTGTCAAGGTGTCGTATGGACAGGCGACGACGCAACGTCCGCATTTGATGCAGAGCGCATTGAAGTCCGCATCCGGAAGCGCACCGGGCGGGCGCAGGGCCAACGGCTCGGCGCGGGCGTTCTGAATGACGAGATACGACCAGAGCATGCCGCCGCTGGTCGTGACGGCCGCGCCTTGAATGGTCTTCTGTATGAAACCGCGCCGCGTGGTCATGATCGGTGAGTCGCCGGACGTGATGAAAGCACTCGGCTCGCTCGGATGGGTACGACACATCCGAGCACTGTCGATGAACCCGACAAGGGCGCGCTACACCTTGTAGATCTTGATCGCGGTCTTTTTGAAGTCCTCTTCCTTGGAGATCGGACAGGTCGCATCGATGCAGAGCTTGTTGACGAACACCGACTCGTCGAAAAAGGCCATGAAGCTATAGCCGCGCGGTGGCCGATTACGGCCCGTGGTTTCGATCACCGCCTTGATCTTGCCCCGTCGTGATTCGATCCAGACCGTATCCTGACGTTTGAGACCGCGCGCCTCGGCATCCTTCTCGTTCATGTCCAGCACTGCCGCCGGCATAGCCCGATGCAGCTCCGGCACACGTCGCGTCATGGTGCCGGTATGCCAGTGCTCGAGCAAACGCCCGGTGCAGAGCCAGAGGTCGTAGTTTCCGTCGGGCGATTCGACCGGTGCGGCGTAAGGTCTGAAGAAGATCTTCGCCTTGCCGGGGAATTTGGTCTTCTCCTCGGTCGTTGGACCGTTCAGATTGCCGGTCACCAACTCCTTCATGGCGCCGCCGTAGAATTCGATCTCGCCGTTCTTGACATAGGGATCGTATTTGGCGTTGAAGCGCCATGGCGTCTCTTTGCCGTCGATCACCGGCCAACGCAGACCGCGTACGTCGTCCTGATAATAGACATCGAACGGCGCCAGATCATGGTGATGACCGCGCCCGAAGGCGGCGTATTCTTCAAATAGCGCCTTCTCGACAAACCAATCCACACCGAGATGCTTGACCGTGTGATTGTCGTGTCCCTTGGCGACGGGATCGGGCCAGGCGAACGCCTTGTTCTCCGGTGTTTCGAAGAGCGCCTCATAGAGGGTCATCTCCGGTGTGTAGCCCATCTCCTGAGCAGCGGCCATCACATCGGGGAGTTTTCCCTCCTCGAATCCCTCGTCTTTTAGGCCGGGAATGGGTTGCTCCTTCCAGACCTCCGCCAGGGTGATGCGTTTGGAGAATTCCAGGATCTGCCACAGATCGCTGCGTGCCTCTCCCGGCGGTGGAACCTGCTCGCGCCAGAGCTGGGTACGGCGCTCGGCGTTCCCGTAGCCGCCCCATTTCTCGAAGATCATGGCGACGGGCAGGATCAGATCGGCCACCTTGGCCGAGATGCTCGGATAGGCATCGGAGACGACGATGAAGTTGTCGTTCTCGCGTGCCGCCTTCAGCCAATGGTTGGCATTGGCGACATGCTGGAAGGGGTTGTTGACCTGCACCCAGACCCACGACATGGAGCCATCTTCCAGATCGCGCATGATCTTGGTGATGTGACTCCCGGGTTTTGGATTGAGCGTCTTGGGCGGCAGCTTCCAGGTCTGCTCGGTGATGTCCCGGTGTTTGGCGATGTTGACGACCATGTCGGCCGGCAGACGATGACTGAAGGTGCCGACCTCGCGCGCGGTCCCGCAGGCGGAAGGCTGGCCGGTCAGGGAGAAGGGGCTGTTGCCGGGCTCGGCGATCTTTCCCAACAGAAGATGCACGCTGTAGATCTGCTCGTTGACCCAGGTCCCACGCACATGCTGGTTGAAGCCCATAGTCCAGAAACTGACCAGCTTGCGCTTCGGGTCGGCGTAGAGATCCGCCAGACGCACGAGCTTGGCCTTGAAGGCATCCAAAGATTCTTCGGAGTCGCCCTTGGCCAGCTCGGCGACGAAATCCAGCGTGTAGGGCGCGACCCCGGCCTTGAAGTCCTCGAAACCGACCAGCCAGTGTCGGTCGGCCGTGGCCGCGTTGGCCTGTTTGATGGTGTGAACCTGCTCGGGATCCAGTCCGATGCCGATCGCCTCGTCCCGCGTCAGGGTCACCTCGACCTCGCGCGCCTGGATATCCTTTTCGGCTTCGAACGCGAATTTGTCGGTCGCACGCATCCCGTAACCGATATCGGTCGGGCCGGCGCAGAAGACACAATGGGCATCGACGAAGGCTTGATTCACGGCATCGCGCTGGATGATCTCGCGCGCCAGGTAATTGAGCAGCGCCATGTCGGTATTCGGCTTGATGATGATCTCGAGATCCGACCCTTCGGAGGTCATGTTCCGCAGGGTCGTGATGTTGACGATCTTCATGTCCGAATGGCCGAGGCGACGGTCGATGACACGCTGCCAGAGGACCGGATGGGCCTCGGCCATATTCGCGCCCCAAGCGACGACCGTATCCGTGTATTCGATATCGTCGTAATTGCCCGGCGGCTCGTCGATGCCGAAGACCTGCATGAATGCAGCCACGGCCGAGGCCATGCAATTGCGCGCATTGGGATCGATGTTGTTGCTGCGAAAACCGGCCTTCATCAGCTTGGTCATCGCATAGCCTTCCTGGATCAGCCATTGGCCGGAGCCGATGACGCCGATCCCGGTCGGTCCTTTTTCTTCGTAGGCTTTCTTGAACTGGATCGCCATCTCGTCGAAGGCCTGATCCCAGGTCACCGGGGTGAACTTACCCTTCTTGTCGAATCGCCCGTCGGTCATCCGCATCAAGGGCTGCGTCAGGCGATCCTTGCCGTAGAGGATCTTGCCGTTGAAGTAACCCTTCACGCAGTTCAGACCGCGATTGACCGGGGCGTCGGGATCACCTTTGGTCGCGACGATCTTGCCGTCCTGCGTCGCGATCATGATGCCGCAGCCCACACCGCAGAAGCGGCAGACGCCTTTATCCCAGCGCCAGTCCTGCTCGGTCTCGGCCGCCGCTGCGCTGGCGACGCGGCTGATGGGTATTCCGACGGCCATGGCTGTCGCGGCAGCGACGCCCGACTTCAGAAAGTTGCGGCGACTGAGCTCCATGATTCCTCCTCGATCTCGTTGTATTTTTTGAGCGCTCGCCCGTGCGGGTCGGGCGAGTGTGTAGCCTATGACGCGGCCATTTCGGCGGGGATCGCGTCCCATTCGGGGAGTATTTCGTCGAACACGTGGTAGACCATCTCGGCCAGCATCACGCCGGGCAACGCCTTGATGCGGCTGAGCGCGGCAACCTCCTCGTCGACCGTCTCGGCCTCCTGCACGACCACGATCCGCCCGGTCGCAGGCTCGGCGTGATGGACCTCGACTCCGGGCAGCGCGTTGAGCGCGAGCGTTGCGTCTTCGACTTGAGCGGGCGGGACGACGACCAGGATTCCTGAGAGATTCATCTGTGAGTCTCCGGGGTCGGTTAGGCTTTGTGACATCGCTCGCAAGCCCGGCCACATCGCCGATCGGAGTGGTAGGGTGGACAAGCGCAGCGCAGTCCACCCTACCGGCCGGTTTGATGAACAATGCCGGCTGGGTCAGTGCGGACGCTAGCGCCGCCGCTGGCGAGGAACCTTGATTCTCATCAAGAATCACGAGCAAATAATCTGATCGTCCGGAAGCGGTGTCGAAACAGCTTTAGCAAAGGATGCCTGTAGGCATTTTGTTTTTGTGGTACAGAGCGAGCCGAGCGGAGATGCCCGCCAACCTTCGCGGGCGAAACATCGGGCATTCGACCAGACATGAACGGCCATCGACTGCGGTAGCAGGTCTCGCGACCGGACCGCGGACACGACAAGCTCAATCGGAATAGAATCCGCGTAGACGTGAGACCGTGACGGCGGCACGCCGGTCGTCCGGTCGGACTCAGCGCCTTGATGAGGAGAGATCAGTGTCCGACGTGCAAGAAACCGCGGCTCAACCCGCCATCGTACAAGCCGTGCTGCGTCTTCCCCCGGCCGAGCAACAGCGGCTCCTGGGCTGGTCGCGTGGTCTGGGGGAGATTCGTTACGGGACCTTGCGCGGATTCAAGAAGGCGGCGGCCATGCTCGCGCTGACCCGCGATCGCAAGGCAACCTGGCCGTTACTAAAAGTGCTGGCTCTGGCCTTGAAGCACGTCGTCTGGGACGCGCGCTCCTGGACATTCCGACTGGGCGTGGGGGCGGTCATTGCCACCTTTGTGGCGGCCGAGAACGGCGGCGCCGGTATCGTGGCCTTGGGCGATGGGATCGGGCTCCCGCTGTGGATGTTGATCGGTGCCGGCGGCGTCTTGATCGGTCTGTTGGCGGACACGATCGAGAAACGGAGGATGACGCGCCTCAAGGGCTAGCTCGGCGGGCAATGCGAGCGGCTTTAGATGAGTGAAAGGCCCTACCTTTTGAACCTGCCATTCCTCGTACGGCGCGATGAGTCTGCGAGCCGCACGCTGTGCGGACACGTCCTCGCCCTACACTACGGACCGTTCCGACGCAGGCCGCGCGCATCGGTGCGGAGTTACCCGCATCATGGCCACGGGATCTCTGCTACCCTTTTGCGATCGCCAGACTCTACGACCGTCAAACCTCCCGATGCGCTTTTTCAATACCGAAGGACCGAACCGGGCCGAGGATCACTACACGCTGCCGCCGCTTTCGCGCTGGGATCTGGATGAGATCCTGATGCTGATCGAGCAGAAGAAGTATTTTCTGCTCCATGCGCCGCGTCAGACCGGCAAGACCACTTGCCTGCTTGCGCTGATGGAGCGGCTCAACGGGGACGGTCGCTATCGGGCGCTCTACGCCAACATCGAAACGGCACAGACCACGCGCGAGGACGTCGCGCGCGGCATGGCTGCCATCTGCAGCGTGCTCGGTCGATCCGCGCGACTCTATCTCGACGATACGCGACTCGCCGACTGGTGCCGCACCGATGGTACGGATGTCCCGGCCGAGGATCGTCTCAGTCAACTGCTCGAGCTCTGGGCCGCGGCCGATCCACGCCCCGCCGTGCTGCTGCTCGACGAGGTCGACGCCTTGGTCGGCGACACGCTGGTCTCGGTGCTGCGTCAGTTGCGTGCCGGTTATACCCAGCGTCCCGCGCGTTTTCCCCAGACCATCATTCTCTGCGGGGTGCGCGACCTGCGTGATTATCGTATCCACGCCAGTTCCGAGGCCGTTGCCATCACGGGCGGCAGCGCGTTCAACATCAAGGCTGAATCGTTACGTTTGGGCGATTTCAGCGCACATGAGACTAAGGCGCTACTTGAAGAGCACACGCACGAGACAGGGCAACTGTTCACGCCCGAGGCACTCGAACACGTCTGGCGTTTGACCCAAGGCCAGCCCTGGCTGGTCAATGCCCTCGCGTATGAAGTCTGTTTCCGCATGCCCGAGGGGCGCGATCGCACCCGTCCGATCGATCGGGAGATGATCGACCGGGCCAAGGAGAATCTGATCCTGCGCCGGGTCACCCATCTCGACCAGCTCGCCGACAAGCTGCGCGAGCCGCGTGTGCGCCGGGTCATCGAGCCGATGCTGGCGGGCACGGGTTTGGGCACGGTTCCCGAGGACGACCGTCAGTATCTGGTGGATCTGGGACTGCTCCGCCGCGACGGAGCGGGTGGATTGGTCGTGGCCAATCCGATCTACCGCGAGGTGTTGCCGCGCGCCCTGGCCGGCGGTCCCCAGGACTCCTTGCCGCGGATCAGCCCGACCTGGCTCTCAGCCGATGGCGGACTGGATCCGCGGCGCCTGCTCGATGCCTTTCTCGCCTTTTGGCGTCGGCACGGCGAGGCGATGCTGGGCAGCGCGCCCTATCACGAGATTGCCCCGCATCTGGTGCTGATGGCCTTCCTGCATCGGGTCGTCAACGGTGAGGGGACGCTGGAGCGTGAATATGCCATCGGCGCCGGGCGCATGGATCTGTGCCTGCGCTACGGTGCGCTGACGCTCGGCATCGAGCTGAAGGTATGGCGCGACGGACGGCCCGATCCGCTGACCGAGGGACTGGTGCAGCTCGATGGCTATCTGGCCGGACTGGGTCTGGACAGCGGCTGGCTGGTGATCTTCGACCGGCGTGCCGATCAACCGCCCATCGCCGAACGCACGGCCTGTGCGGAGGAGATAAGTCCGGGCGGGCGACGGATCCAGGTGGTGCGTGCTTGAACGTAGAGACCGTCCAGCGGGCAGCGGCTGACCTTGTGTTCGGCGCCAAACCGGTATCATGAGCACCTTAAGTGGTTGGGTAGCCGGCCGCGTGCCCAACGGATTGGTTGCGTCATCTATTTGTTGTTGACCCCGGAGATCGCGCCGCCTCGGCCTGACGGATTGCCGCTTTCGGGCTAATCCAACGCCCTTCCCTCCCCTGCCTCCTCGTGCGTGCGCCCGTCGCGGATGTGATAGATACGCCGGAAGGTCGGAATGATCTTCTCGTCGTGGGTGACGACGATGACGGCGGTCCGATACTGCCCGGCCATGCGGTTGAGGATGCGGATGACGCCGAGGGCGCGCTCGCTGTCGAGCGGCGCGGTGGGCTCGTCGGCGAGGATCACCGGCGGGCGGCTCACCAGGGCGCGGGCGATGGCGACGCGCTGTTGCTCGCCGCCGGAGAGCTGCGACGGCATGGCGCGGGCGCGATGCTCGACATCCAGCGCCGCGAGCAGCTCGCGCGCCCGCTCGCGCGACTCGCCGTTGGGGCGGCCCGCGAGCATCGGCAGCAGGGCGACGTTGTCGGTGACGTCCAAGAAGGGGATGAGGTAGGGCGCCTGGAAGACGAAGCCGATCTTGTCCCGACGCAGGGCGCGCAGGTCGCGGATGCGCCAGCCATTGTCGTAGATGGTTTGATCGCCCAGGATCATGCGCCCGCCGGTGGGCTCGATCACGGCGCCCAGACATTTGAGCAGGGTGCTCTTGCCGGATCCCGAGGGTCCGACGAGTCCGACCACCTCGCCGGGAGCGACCGCCATGTCGACACCCCTGAGCGCGTCCACCGCGGTGTCGCCGCTGCCGTAGCGCTTGCGCAGCTCCTCGATGCGGATGCCTTGGGTGTCGTCAGCCACCGATGGCCTCCGCCGGGTCGACCCGGAGCGCGGCACGGATGGCGACCAGGCTCGCCAGCACGCAGATGATCACCACGACCAGGAAGCCGCGCGCGGCATCGCCGGGGAGCAGCAGGACGTATTTGGGAAAGATGGGCGCCCAGAGGGTCGCCACGGTCTTGCCGACAACGAAGCCGATCACCCCGAGCCCGAGCGCCTGTTGCAGGATCATCCCGGCGATGGTGCGGTTGCGCGTGCCGATGAGC
Source organism: Thiocapsa sp. KS1 (assembly GCF_001499735.1). Taxonomy (GTDB): domain Bacteria; phylum Pseudomonadota; class Gammaproteobacteria; order Chromatiales; family Chromatiaceae; genus Thiocapsa. The sequence continues at coordinate 2,318,533 of NZ_LN848257.1, forward strand.
TTCAGCACCGCGATCTCGCGGATCTTGCCGAGCGTGAGGGTGTAGATGATGAAGGCCACGATGGCGGCGCTCACCACCGAGAGGATCACCAGGAACATGAAGATCTGACGGGCAGAGGTGGCGATCAGCTTGGCCTGGAGGATCTCGTTCATCTCGGCGCGGGTGTAGACGGTCAGATGCTTCCAGCGTCGGATGTCGGCGGCGACCTCGTCGGCATTGGCACCGGGCTCGAGACGCACCAGAATGGCGTTCACCGAGCTGCTCTGGGTTTGGGCAGAAAGCACGGCATCGAGCACCTCCGGCTGACCGGGTCGGTTGAAGACGGGGTTGGCCGCGGTGCGGCGGCGCTGCGCGATGATGGCGTCGTTGTCCTTCAGGAACTGGGCCTCCTGGGCGTCCTTCAGGGGGATGTAGACCATGGGGTCACCGCCCGAGGAGACTGCGCGACGGGTGAGCCCGACGATGGTGTAGAGATTGCGGCGGATGCGCACCTGTTCGCCGAGCCGAAAGCCGGTAGTCACGTCCGCGACCGCCTCGTAATGGCCGCGGGTAAGGTGTCGCCCGGCGACCAGGAAGGGCGGTTGACCCGGCTCGCCGAAACCGCCGGGAACCACGCCGACGATCATGGCTCGGCGCTCGCGCGCGGCCTCGTCGCCGGCTGGACTGCCCGCCTGAACGCCGGTCTGATTCGGGGCGGCCTGATTCGGGGCGACGGGCCGCACCTGCATGGTGAGATAGGTGACGTTGGCCGCGCGCGCGACGCCCGGCAGGGTCAGGATGCCCCGGTAGAGATCGTCGGCTAGGGTGGACGGCTCAGCGTAAGGGCCGAGCGTGTCTTTCTGCACCGCCCAGAGGTCCGCCCCGCTGTTGTCGAGCAGCACCTCGGCATCATCGACCATGCCGCGGTAGATGCCGGCCATGGAGAGCGTCACGCCGATCAGGAGCCCGAGACCCACACCGGTAAAGACGAACTTGCCCCAGGCATGGAGGATGTCGCGCCCGGCGAGGCTGATCATCGGGGCAGACCGGGGATCTGCTCGACGATCTCAATCCGACGTCCGGGCCGGAGCGGGACGCGGGAGTGCAGGATTACGCGATCGCCGGAGGCCAGACCGTCGCGGATCTGGACCCAACCCTCCAGGTCCCGCGCGCCGGTCTCGACCGCGACGAAGCGCGGACCGGCGTCATCCAACACCCAGACGCCGAGCTGGCCGTCGCGACGCTGCAAGGCGGCATTGGGCAGCGCCGGGGCGGGTTCAAGCGGCTCCAGGGCCACGGTCACCTCGGCCAGCTCGCCGAGTCGGGGCAGCGGCTCGGGCAGCGTCGAAAACGCGATCTTCGCGCGAAACTCCTCGGTGACGGCGTCGGCCCGCGGCTCGATCCGCAGCACCTCGCCCGGCAAGGTATCCAGCGGCAGCGAGCGCAGCGCGATGCGGGCCCCCAGATCGGCACGCAGCGCCCCGGCGCCGAGCTGATCGAAGCGGACATCGATCCAGAGACGGCTCGGGTCGATCACCTCCACGACCGACTGACCCGCCACGACGGTGCTGCCGGGCTCCGCGTCGCGCGAGACCACCAGTGCATCCACCGGGGCGATCAGGCGCAGATTGGCCCGCTGCTGCACCAATGCCTCGCGCTCGGCACGGACCCGCACCAGATCCTGCTCCGCGGATTCCAGATTGGCCACGGCCAGCGCCAGACCCGCCTCGGCGACCTGGGCCTCCTGACGCTTGGCCTCCGCCGTATCCTCGCTGGCCGTACGGGACAGCAGAAGCTGCTCGTAGCGGGCGACCTGGGCGCCGGCGAAATCCCGCCGCGCCTGTGCATCGCCGACCTGAGCACGGGCCGCGACGACGCCGGACTCTGCACCGTGCAATGCCGCGTCCGCCGCGGCGACCCGGTCGTCGAGATCGACCGGATCCATCTCGCCGAGCAGTTGGCCGGCCTCGACCCGATCACCCACCTGCACCTCGACCCGCCGCACCCGGCCGGCAAAGGTCGGGCCGATGCGGTAGGTGTAGCGCGCCTCGACCGTGCCGACCCCGAACAGGGTCGGGGTAACGGGACGCATCTCGACCGTGGTCAGGGTTACGGGCACCGCGGCCAACGGACCCGAGGTCAGCGCCAACCAGAGGAAGGCGCCGATGAGCGGAACGAGCACGGCGAGCAGGACGACGACACGCCGGCTTGGCTTGGGAAGGTTCATAGGGGGCTCGAAAGCAATGGCGAGCGACTCGGGAGAGCCGGTTGAGAAGGATGGGGATGGAGCCACGCTTCGGCCTTGACTAAGGTCAAAGGTACGGGGTGCCGGCTCTCCGAGACGTGCCAAGTCGCCGCCGGATCTACGAACTAGATCCGCCGCAGAGACACCGCGACGGAGGTGATGGTGATCGCAGAGCGATCAGGAATCGACACGAACGCGACGATGCCTTGATCCGCAGACACATCGGTCCAAGTTGGATGGGGTGGTCATCGGGGCGACGCACCGCGGGCGTCACGCGGCGCAGAGCGCCAAGGGGGCATGCGTGACACCGCGGAACGGTGTCACGAGCCCTTGAGGGTTTGGGTGGCCGGTCTGTTGAGCGAGGCCCTTCGCCCCTACTCGATCATCACCTTGACCGACGCCTTGGCGGCCGTTTTGGGCAGCGTCGGCGGCGCGACCGTGAGGGCATCGATCTCGGCCTGATCGAGCTGCTCCTTGCCGCCGCCGCAGGCCATGATCTGGGCCTGGACGTCGCCCTTGAGCTTGCGGCTGTGCTTGGCCTTCCAGTCGGTACCGCCCTCGGCGACGCGGGTGCGTTTGGGGTCGAAGTGGAAGTCGACCTTCTTCTTGGACTGCGGACCCCAGTAGTTGACCTTGCCCAGATCGTAGAACTTGCGCTCGAAGCCGGCCTTGAGGAAGGCCTTCAGACAGCCGAGCAGATAACGCCGGCGCTCGCCGCTGCCGGCCCAGGGGTAGGAGAAGAGCGCCTTGTGCATGTAGAAACGGCGATAGTTGTGCATGACGCGGTCGAGCAGCTCGGCGCGATCCATGGCGGCCGGCTTGATGATGGGCGTGACGAAGTTGTACTTCTCGTAGTCGAAGATCTCGACCTTGTCGCCCAGCTCGCGGAAGAGATCCGTGAAGGGCCAGGGGGTGTACATGGCCCAGTTGGCGAGATCCGGTTTCCAGTCGCGCGCCATCTGATAGGTCTCTTCGAGGGTCTCGGCGGTCTCGTTTTCGAGCCCGACGATGAACTGTGCCTCGGTGAGGATGCCCGCATCGCGCAGCAGACCGATCGCCCGCTTGTTGTCGGCGACCGTGGTCTCCTTGTTGAAGCGGTCGAGCTTGAGCTGCGCCGCCGCCTCGGTGCCGAGCGAGACATGGATCAGGCCGGCCTTGCGATAGAGCGGCAGCATGTCCTCGTCACGCAGGATGTCGGTGACGCGGGTGTTGATGCCCCAGAGGATGCCGAGATTGCGCTCGATCAGCTCTTCGCAAAAGGCGATGAACTTCTTGCGATTGATGGTCGGCTCCTCGTCGGCGAGGATGAAGAAACCGACGTCGTGATCGCGCACCAGGGTTTCGATCTCGTCGACGACCTTCTTGGGATCACGGATGCGGTAGTCGCGCCAGAACTTCCACTGCGAGCAAAAGGAGCAGGTATAGGGACAACCGCGGGCCATGTTCGGGATGGCAACGCGCTTGTTGAGCGGGATGTAGTTGTACTTGTCCCACTCCAGCACGCCCCAGTCGGGTGTGATGGCGTCCAGGTCCTTCACGGTCGGGGCGGCCGGGGTGGCGATGATCTTGCCGTCGACGGCGTAGGCGATGCCTTTGACCTTGCCGCGCTCCTCGGGCCAACGGCCTTCATCGATGGTGCGGACCAGATCGACGATGATCTCCTCGCCCTCGCCGCGCACGATGGCGTCGATCCAGGGCGCCTCGCCCAAAACCTGCTGATACATGAAGGTGGCATGCACGCCGCCGAGGACAGTGACGATCTTGGGGTCGATCTCCCTGACGATCTCGAGCAGACGCTGGGCCTTGTAGATGGAGGGCGTGATGGCCGTGCAGCCGACGACGTCGGGGCGATACGCGACGATGGCGGCGCGGACCTGCTCCTCCGACAGGTCGTTGGTCATGGCGTCGACGAAGCGCACCTCGGTGAAGCCCGCGGTCTTGAGCGCTCCCGTGAGATAGGCCACCCACGCCGGCGGCCAATTGCCGGCGATCTCGGCGCCGCCCGAGTGGTAGTTTGGGTGGATGAAGAGAATGCGCATGCGTCGAGCCCCCGGCCGATGGTGAGTGTCAATGAAGATTGACAGTCGACCTCCTTGTCGTCCTTGACACAGGTCAAATCCGTCCGGGCGGCTCGGATTTGCGGGTCTTGCCGGCGCGATCGCGTGCGATGGGATCTGACCTAGGTCAAGGACGACCCGATCTAGGTCGGGAGAATGCCGCGTCACGCAACCGGAGGACTCGCCATGACCGACTCGATCGCCACCTTTATGACCGACGACCATCAGCGCTGTGACCACCTGCTCGCCGCCTGCGAGCAGGCGGTCTCGGGCGGCGATTGGACGCGACTCGCGGAGCAGGCCAAGGATTTCTCGAATGCATTGCTCGGCCATTTCGACATGGAGGAGCAGGTGCTGTTTCCGGAGCTGGTCGCCGTCAGCCCCTGGGCCTCCGGTCCGACCGGCATGATGACCATGGAGCACGGTCAGATGCGCTCCTTGGTGGAGGAGCTCGAGGACGCGGTCGGCACGCAGGACGCAGACGCCTGTCTCGGCATCCTCGAGACGCTCCACCTGGTGATCCAGCAGCACAACTCGAAGGAAGAAGGCATCCTCTATCCGATGGCCGAGGAGAATCTGGGCGACCAGACCCCGGACATCCTGAGCCGGCTGCAGGCGGCCTAGACGATGGACAGAACACTCGACGTCAGCGATCTTCCCGCCCCGGAGCCGATGGAGCGAATCCTCGATGCGCTCGCCGACCTGCCGCCGGGCGATCGCCTGTGCGTACTCCATCGTCGCGAGCCCTATCCGCTCTACGACATGCTGCGACGCATGGGCTACCGCTGGGAGATCAGCTCCGAGGACGATCGGTATCGCATCCTGATCTCGCCCGTACCGCAGCATCAGCGTCCGGTCAGTCGATTGCGGCAACAGGGTGCGAGCCGTTTTTAAACCGTGCCCGGCGCGGTATGCGATGTTTTGGGATGGGATCGGCCCCGGCAGACTTAACAACCGCTGGAGTCGGCGCGGTTTAAGATATTAAAAAATATATTATTTTAAACCGCGCCCCCGATAAGGGCCGTGGATGCACTAAACGCCGAACTCACTCGAAAGTTAGCATCTCGCTCCGGACGCGGTTCAAAAAAATGATGGATACCGGCGGACTTTCTCTCGATCAGGCTCCGCCGATCGACATCCCCGCGCGCTTCTTCCTGACCGCGCCGCTGTTTGCGATCGCCGCCGGACTGCTCTTAGCCTGGCAAGGCCCGACCCTCCTGGTCTCGCGCTGGATGCCCGGCGCGCTCGCCGCGACCCACCTGATCGCCATCGGTTACCTCGGCCTGATCATGTGTGGCGCGCTGCTGCAGATGTTGCCTGTGATCGCCGGTGCGCCGGTGCCGGCGGTGCGACTGGTCGGCACCCTGACCCATCTCCTGCTCACCTGCGGTGCCGCCGGGTTGGCGTTGGGCCTGGGCGGCGGGGACTCTGCCGCTCTGCTGGCCGGCGGTGTCTCTGCCGGACTGGGTTTCCTGGCCTTCGTATTCCCCGCCGCCATCGCGCTGGTGCGGGCGCGCGGTGTGCCGGGCACGCTGCTCGCCCTGCGCGCAGCGGCGATTGCGCTGGTCGTGACGGTGATCCTGGGTCTCCTGCTGGTCGCCGTCGTCCTGGGTTGGCCGCGGCTGCCGGACTTTTCCCGTGCGGTCGATGCGCATGCCGCCTGGGGCCTGATGGGCTGGGTCGGACTGCTCGTCATAGGCGTGGCTATTCAGGTGCTGCCGATGTTCTATGTGACGCCGGCCTATCCTGCGCCGATGCGGCGGTGGCTAGCTCCCGCCCTCTTGATCGGGATCGCCGGGGCCAGTGTGGCCTGGATCATCGGCGATGCGCTTCTCGGTCGGCTGCTGTTCGGTGCGACCGGACTGGGTTTCGTGGGCTTTGCCGTGACGACGCTTGTGCTGATCCGGCGCCGACAGCGGCCGCGGCTCGATCCGACTCTGATCCATTGGTGGTCGGCGATGCTGAGTCTCTGCATGGCGGCCGTCTCCTGGGCCTTCGCGGCGCCGCCGACGCTGGTCGGCGTGCTGCTGCTGGTCGGGTTGGGCGTCGGCCTGCCGGCAGGGATGCTGTTTAAGATCATGCCGTTCTTGACCTGGTTTCATCTCCAGCATCGTCAACTCGCCGCCGGGCGTTTCGATCTGCGCATCCCGCACATGGGCGGTCTGCTGTCGATCCGTTGGGCGCAGGCGCAGGTCGGCCTGCATCTGCTCGCACTGGGGCTGCTCTGCGGAGCGGTCTTCGTTCCGGCGCTGGCGCGACCGGGCGGCCTGATTCTCGCGCTGTCCTCGGCGGTGTTGCTGGTCCTGCTGATCGGTGTTGCACGCACCTATAGGCGCTTTGCCGAGCGCCTTGCACTGTGACGGACGACACGGCCCGCGCCTGAAAGCGCTCGCTCCCGAGCCAAGCCGGATATACTGCCGCCGGGATGACGGATGGGGTTTCCGTGCGGCCGATCCATCCGCCGTTCCTGTCGTTGCTGCTTCGACGGCCGCATCTCCACTCTCGGCGACCCCATTATGTTCAAAGAAGAACGCACCGAATCCCGCTTCGACTGGTCGATGCTCGGCAACCTCGACGAGGGTCGGCCCAATCTGGGCGATTCCATGAATGTTGCCGTCTACCGGCTGATGCAGTTCACGCTGCGCGATGTCATGATCCAAAAACTCGGTGTCTCGGAAGCCGATCATTTGTTCTACGACGCGGGCAAACGGGCGGGCGAGGAGTTCTACAAAAACGTCCTGACGCAAAAGCACGACTTCCAAGCCTTCGTGGCCGATCTTCAGGACTCGCTCAAACAGTTGAACATCGGCATCCTCCGTGTGGAGAAGGCCGATCTGGATCAACTGCGGTTTACGCTGACGGTCGCGGAAGATCTCGATTGCTCCGGTATCCCGGTCTGCGGCGAGCAGGTCTGCACCTACGATGAAGGCTTCATTCACGGACTGCTCACATCCCACACGGGCCGCGAGTTTCAGGTCCGCGAGGTCGATTGCTGGGCCTCCGGCGATCGGGTCTGCCGCTTCGAGGCACAGGCGCTTTGACGGCCACACGGAGCCACCGCGCATGATCCAGGTCGATATCGGCGATCTCGATCGGCTCACCGAGGCGAGCTATCGGATCCTGCGCGGCGAAAAACCGCCGCTTCTGGAGCTGCCGCCCGAGTACCCGGACAACGAGTTTCGTCAGTTCGTCGAGTACTTCAACCGGCTGATCGGCGAATACACCCTGTTCGCCGATTTCATGTATGCGATGGCGCGCGGTGAGCTGGACTACGAGCCGCCGGCCAGCAAGATGCGCGTCGTGCAGTCGTTCAAGAGCCTGCAGGCCAATCTGCGTCATCTCACCTGGAAGACCCAGCAGATCGCCGCCGGCGATCTGACGCAGCGGGTCGACTTCATGGGCGACTTCTCGGCCGCCTTCAACGAGATGACACGCCAGTTGGAGCAGGCGTTCGCGGATGTGAGCGCGGAGAAAGAGCGCTCGGATCAGCTCCTGCTGCGCGTGACCGACAGCATCCAGTACGCCCAGCGCATCCAATCGGCACTGCTGCCGGCGGATACGGCGTTCGGTCCGGCCGGGGTCGAGGGAATCAGTCTCTGGCTGCCGCGCGATATCGTCGGCGGGGATCTCTTCTGCGTCGAAACCTGTCCCGCCGGCGTGCTGGTGGCGCTCCTGGATTGCACCGGCCATGGCGTGCCCGGCGCCCTGATGTCGATGCTTGCGGTGGCCGGTCTGCGACGCCTGATCCAGGATGAAGCCTGCCATGCGCCTGCCGACCTACTCCACGGCATGAATGACTGGGTCAAAACAACCCTGCGACAGGAAACCGACGAGAGCCCGTCGGACGACGGCCTGGATGCGGCCATCTGCCTGCTGCGTCCGGATGCGGGCGAGCTGATCTTCGCCGGGGCGCACCTGCCGCTCTACCGGATGCACGACGGCGCGCTCGAGGTGATCCGCGGCGACCGGCCGAGTCTGGGCTACAAGCGCTCACGCAGCGACGTCGTCTTCACCAGCCACAGCTTCCCGCTGGATCCGGGCAGCGTCTTCTATCTCTGCTCGGATGGTCTCCTGGATCAGCCCGGTGGCTCGCGCGGACTCCCGTTGGGCCGGTCGGGCTTCAGGCGGATGGTCGAGGCGATTTGGGATCAGCCGCTCGCAACACAGCGGGCGCACATCGAGGCCGCGTTCCTGGCCCATGCGGGTGAGTACGAGCGGCGCGACGATGTGACGCTCCTCGGCTGGCGGGCGCTCGCATGAATCGGTGAGCCTCGAGCGCCCTTCACTCGGCAAGGTGTGCGATCACCCGATTGCGTCCGCTGCGCTTGGCCTCGTAGAGGGCCTGATCGGCCAGCTTCAACAGGGCGCCGATGGCGACCTGGCTGGTCGGCATGGTGCAGGTGCCGATGCTCACGGTAAAGCTCAGCATCGTGCCGTCCGGCATGGGCAGATAGGTTTGCTCGATGCTCCGGCGCAGCCGCTCGGCCACGTCCTGCGTGGTCTCCGGGCTTGAGCTCGGCAACAGGATCGCGAACTCCTCGCCGCCGAGGCGGCCGATCAGGTCACCTTCGCGAAACTGTTTACGACACAGACGCGATAAGGCCCGCAGCACCTCGTCGCCGATGTCGTGGCCATAGCTGTCGTTGATGCGCTTGAAGTGGTCGGCGTCCAGCATCAGGAGACCCATGTGCTGGTCCGAACGGCGACGGCGTTGCAGCTCATGCTCGCACAGCTCAAGGAAATGCCGACGGTTCAGCAGACCGGTCAGACCGTCGGTGGTCGCCAGATAACGGAGCTCGTCCACCATGCGCTTGCGCTCGGTGATGTCCGAGAGGATGCCCTCCACGATCATGATCGGGGCGCTGTGGTCGTCCGCATGGGCGTGGGCGTTGATCTCGACCCAGATAATGCTGTCGTCCTTATGGAGCATCCGGGTCTGCAGGCGGGTCGCGCTGCCGTGCTCGGCCAGGTTGGCGATGAAACGCTCCTTCTCGGACTCGTCCAGGAAGGGCCAGAGCTCGTCTTCTTCGTGGACGCGCAGGAACTCCAACGGGGTGCCGTAGCCCAGCGTGTGCGCCATCGCCGGATTGACATCCAGGAATCGGCCGCTCAACTGAGCGATGAAGATGCCTTCGCTCACATTGTCGAAGAGCGAACGGTACTTCAGCTCGCTCTTGCGCAGACGGTCGTTGAGATGGTTGAGCTCGATCTGCATGCGGTCGCTGACCTTGATCAGCGAGCGCACGTGACGCAGCAGACGGCTGTACTGACCGGTCAGCTCGGCGAAGGGTTCGGACGCATCGCCGAGTCTTCCGGACGTCAAGAGATCCTCGGCGGCACGCAAGGTGCGCTCTTCGCCGTCGAGCAACCCCGGTGCGGGCGGTGTCACGGGCGGGCCTCCAGCTCGACGAGACGAAACTCGACCGCGGTCAGCTCTTCACTGAAATCCTCGCCGCACTCCAGCGCCGTCTCGTTTTGCGGATCGTAACGCCAGGTCACGCGGATCGACGCGCCGTTGCGTGCGGCGAGATCCAACAGATCAAGCAGATTCAGGATCACCTTGGTGCTGCTGCTGTTGAGATAACCGATCTCGAGCTCGACTTCGACGGATTCTCCGGGTTGCAGGGCGTCGAGCAGCGCCTGCACCCATGCGAAGACCGGGGCGTAGAAGGCTGCGGCATTCTCCGGATAGGACTCGCCCCTCAGCATGAGGCAACGCGCTGCCGCGTCAAACCGGATCTCGGGCGAGGAGCGCGTCGCTTCGATGATTAAGTCTTCCATTCGCATAATCTCGTGTGCGTCAGATCGTGACGCTCAGGCTGAAGAAGGCGAACCGATCATCGATATCGGTCAAGGTGTAGAGCAATGGCCCGCTGGATTTACGTGCCATCTCGATCAGACCCAGGCCGCCGCCGCCGGCAGCGGTGAGCGGCTCGCGCATCTGCCGGCGCTGCAGGGCCTTGAGCTCCGCCTTGTCGAGCCCGCTCAGATGCTCCAGATGCGCGACCAGGCCGGGCGCGTCCGCGCGGTCGATCAGATTGCCCGAGCTGACGATATAACGGCCGTCGTCATGGGCGATGACGACGATACCGGAATGACGCAGTTGGGCATGATCCGGATGCTGCTCCCAGCGCTTGATGTAGTTGCGCACGTTCTGCGCCTGCTCGATATAGATCGCGAAGACATCCATGAGCGAAGAGCGCGCCAGGCTGGCGTCTTCCAAATAGTTTTTCACCGCATGACCGAGCTCTTCGATGATGCTGTGCGAGAAGGGGCCGCTGAAGCTCATCAGGATGCCCTGGTGACTCAGTTGGCGCTGCAGTTGAACGAGATCGAGCTTGTCCATGGTCGTGTCTCGGGGTCGGGTCTCGACGAATCCGGCAGTGCGACGACATCGCGACGGAAGGAGCTTTGCGCCCACCTCGTCGTCGGGAAGCGTGCCCTGTCGATCGGGGTCCAACAGGAGGCGACAGGCGATCCGGCGTGGCGGTTAGTATAGACACTCCGATATCCGGGTGTCGAAGAGATGGCGGGGTGCGGGACTTACAAAGTGGCCGCTTGCCGGGACCGCCGACCTCAGCCGGCGTCGGCGGCAAGCGCGCCTCGGTTGAGCTGGTCGGCCCCGTCTTCGGCAATCCAAGCCGACTGAAGTCGGCGGTCCCGGGGGCTCGCGGGCGATTGAGCGACAGAGGCGGGGGTGGTCGGTGCCGATCGTCCTATTGCGGGCCGAGATGACCCCGGCGCGCTGGTGTGGGCTCCGGTGCTTACACGAGAGCCCGACCCGGAACCCTCCTCAATGCTCGCCCTTGGTGCGCAACAATCCGGCCAGGCGGTTGCCTTGCTTCTGCGGACCACCGCGCGGGAAGAGGCGATGCAGGTAGCGATTGCTGCCCTTCTCGCTGCCCCAGACCTTGCGAAAATGGGCAATCATGTCGCGCACCATGGCCTGGGTGCCATGCTTGGCATAACTGGCTCTCAGGAAGCGGATGACCTCCCAGTGCTCGGCGTTCAGCTCGAGTCCGTCGTACTCAGCCAGGGCGCGGGCGAATTCCTCCGACCAATCCGACGGATCCACGAGATAGCCTTCGCTGTCGGTGAGGATCTCACGGGAACCGACCTGGATGCTGCGGGTCGTCATGTTGGGATAGGCGTTGCTGCCGGAGGGGAACTCGCCCGGCAGGCCCTTCGAGTCGCGCTCGGATTGGGTAATCGACCAAAGCTCGATCGGGATCTCGCCGTCTAGGCGCCCGTCGAAACGCTCCACACCGGACACCAGCACCTTGCCGCTGGTCGGCGGCAGATCGAAGCGCGCCACGCCCGCGCGGTCGGTAAGGACAGGCGCCGTCTCGGACCCGTCCGCGTCCAGCCTGAGGACCACGGGGGTGCGTTTCAGCGGCTCGTTCGTGACCTTCATGGACACCTTTACGTCGATCATGGTCTCGTCTCCGACTCCATCGATTTGGTTCTATATCATCAAATTAGCTGCTACTTGAGCCCAAGACAAACGAATCCTTTCGGCGTTAGATATCGCGTTTCTCGATACCAAAGAACTTAAGCCGTGTTTGCTCCGGCCCGCAGGGATTGATACAAAGGCGGATCAACATGACACGGGCGCATGCCATGCCGAACGCGGCTTATGGACATTGAACAGGTCAGAACCTTCTTGGCGGTCGCCGCGCACGGGAGCTTCCAAGAGGCAGCCAACCGCGTGCACGTCACCCAATCTACGGTCAGCGCGCGCATTCAGGGCCTCGAGAATTACCTGAATGCCCGGTTGTTCGTGCGCAACCGCGCGGGCGCGACACTGACGCCCGCGGGACGGCGGTTCCTTCGGCACGCCAAGACCCTGGTGCTCACACTCGAGCAGGCACGCCACGACGTGGGTCTGCCGAGCCGCTTTCGGGCCAGCATCACGGTCGGTGCCCGTATCGCCTTGTGGGACGGTTTCCTGCCGCTCTGGGCCGGGCGGATGCGCGAGCTTGCCCCGGACGTCTCGCTGAGCAGCGAGATCGGTTTCGAGGACGATCTGATGCGGCGTATCGTCGAAGGCACGCTGGACCTTGCCTTGATGTACACGCCCCAGCACAGCGCCGGGCTGCAAGTCGAGCACCTGTTCGACGAGACCCTGGTCCTGGTAACCAGCGACCCGAAACGCACCGAGCTGGACGACGGTTATGTCTACGTGAGCTGGGGGCCGACCTTCTACGCCCAGCACAGCAAGGTCTACCCGGATCTGGAGCGACCGGCCCAGATGGCGAACATCGGCTGGCTCGGTCTGCAGTTGATTCTGGCCAACGGCGGGACCTGCTTCGTCCCCGAGCGGGTCGCTGCACCTTACGTGCGCGCAGGATGCCTGCACTTCGCGCCCGACAGCCCGAGGTTTCTGTTGCCGGCCTATGTGGTCTATCCCTTGGAAAGCGAATCGCCCGTGCTCGAGACGGCGTTGTCGACGCTGCGCACCATCATCAAAGAGCGATCGCCTGCCGACGGCGGCACGCCGACAGAATGCACGCCCGAGCCGATCGCCGTGTCGGGACACCCGCCGGAGCAGCCGCATGCACCTGCCCCGGCTCCCGAGTCGACGCTGAATTGACCGATCGGGCCGAGCTTGCGGAGCAAATCAGATCGGCCTGCCTACAGGCCGCGTCGGCGGCCTACGAGCAGGCCGGCATCAGCGGTCTGTGCGGCGAAGGCCGTTGGAAGCTCGCAGTCCAGGCGCTCAAAACCCTTGATTTGGCACCTTTGCTCGAAACCTCGACGCCCGAAACCCGGAGACCGGCGACCCCGAAACCAGAAGCGAGGAGAGGATCCATGCAGCGCATTGAACCCTTGCGGCGGCTGTCGAGCGAGCATCACGCCGGCTTGGTCATCGCACGGCGGGCGCGCGAGCTGGCGCGGAACGCACCCGACGCCCGCGAGGCCGCCTGGGCTGATCTGAGGCAACGCTTCGCCGACGAGCTAGAGCCCCATTTCAAGCTCGAAGAGCGCGGACTCTTGCCGGCGCTGCTGGCAGCCGGAGAAGGCGTGCTGGTGGAGCGTACCCTGGCCGAGCATCTGAGGATGCGTGCCATGATCGATGCAGGCGGACCGGAAGACCTCGGCGCGTTCGCCGAGGCGCTGGCGGATCACATCCGGTTCGAGGAGAAGGAGCTGTTCGAAACCGCCCAACGTGTTCTGGGGACCGAGGCTCTGGAGCGGATCCAGGCGCTTCACGATCGCGAGGCCGCGCCGGTCTGCCGAACTTGATCTCCGTCAAGGGATTGGAGGTTCTTCGCTCTATGCTGGAGCTTGCGCTTGGCTGCGGCCCGAAAGCCGTGACGACAGGTCATCCGCAACCCGAGCCCATCAGAGACGACACCGACCCCGCCGAAACCCTTTGGAGGCCGCGCATGAGATTTCCGATTCTGACCGCTCTGCTGCTGTCGACGGGGCTCGCATGCGCCGACCCGACCGCGTCGACCGAGATCGGCTTCGCAGAGGTCCGGACGTTGGGAACGCTCAACGGTCAAGCGCTGGCCTGTCGGCAGTTCGCTGCGTCCGGCGAGGCGAAGGCATTGATCATCCGTTACGCGCCCAAGACGCGGCGCTACGGAACCCTCTTCGAGACGGCGACCAACGCCGCCTTCCTCGCGGCGACCAAGGACGGTACGCCCTGCCCGACCAAGGCCGATCTGGCGGCGCGATTGGCTGAATCGGCGGCAGCACTGCAGGCGGTTTTCCCCGAACACGCGAATCCGGAGCAGGCGAAACCGGAACCCTCGGAGCCGCAACCGCCCGGCGCCGAGCCGTCCCTGTCGAACGACGAGACCGGATCATGAGGATCCCCGTCGTCGCGCCGCTGGTTGCAGCACTGCTTCTGGCCGCCGGCATGGCCACGGCATCGGTCGACGCCGCCGATGCGCCGGCCGACGACGAGACCCCGCCGAGTGGACGTTATCTGCTGATGGACGCCAACGGGCGTGCGGTCACCAACGCGGATTTCCCCGGCCAGTTCCAGCTCATCGCCTTCGGCTACACCTACTGCCCGGACATCTGTCCGACCACGCTGGTCGAGGCCGCGGCGATCCTGAAACGGTTGGGCGATCGCGCGGAACGCGTCCAGCCGATCTTCATCACGGTCGATCCGCAGCGCGATACCCCGCAGGTGCTGGCGACCTATACCGCCTACTTTCACCCGCGCATCATCGGTCTCACCGGCTCCGCATCGCTCATCGATCGCGCCGCCCAAAACTTCAACGCCCGTTACCGGAAGGTCAACGAGCCGGGCGCACCGCCCGATCGTTACCATGTCGACCATAGCGCCGGCATGTATCTCCTCGGCCCCGACGGGAGCTATATCCGCAAGTTCGGTTACTCGACACCCGCAGCCGAGATCGCCGAGCGGATCGACGCATTGTTGTCCGAGACACCCGAGACGGGCACGGCACGGAACGATCGGCCGCCGCGGTGACACTCCAATTCGTTCGGCAACGGATCATCCCGAGCGTCCCTGCAGTCACAGCTTCCTCTTGTGTGCGCTGGCCCGGCGGCGTCAAACTCCCGCGTGCGGCGCCGATGCTTTGGTGCAAGGGGGTACCGGCGGGGTCGCGTCGCCCACGAATCGAGAACTGGAGATTTCGGGATGAAAACAGGTGCAAAGGTCATCGCTGCAATCACTCTGGCTGCAGGTGCGGTATCGTCCGCGGTTGCTCAACAGGCCCCGGGGTGGAATATCGCGTGGGGAACCGCTCAGCCAGTGCCCTTGAGTCCATGGACCACTGCCCTGCTTGGTTTGCTGCTTGTCGCGGCGACCTACGCCTTCCTGCGCAGGCGCAGCACGCAGGGAGGGGTTGCTCTTATCGCCGCGGCTGCCATCATTGGCTCGACTTACCTGACGGAAGGGTCATGGGCCACCCCTTCTTACGACCTGACAATCTCCACACCCGCGGGCTCAGCGTTCGTGAGCTGCCTTAACGGTGGTGCGGGCTCTGAACAACAGCAGCTGAACGGAATCGCCGCTATCCTCGTGGGCACGACGCTCGAGGACGGCGTGATCCTTTCCCGGGTCGACCCCAGCTTCCCGCTCAGTGCCGCCTCCGCGGTCACCCCGGCAATTGCCAACGCGTGCAGCGTCGGACTTCGAGTCACGCCAGCCACACCGTGCACCTTGCCCTGCAATCCGACTTAGAGATACGTCGATCGGCCGTGTCCGCCCAAGGCGGGCACGTAGTCGACCAAAATCCGTCTCAATCCACCACTACTGCTGCTGAAGACGCTGCTCCAGCTCGGCGAGTCGCGCCTCCAACGCCCGGCACTGTCTGAGCTCCTCCTCGGCACGCGCCTCGGCGTGCTGTCTTGCCTGGTCGGCGGCTTGGCTTGCCTGCTCGGCCGCTTGTCTCCGCAGCTCGGCCGCCCGCCGCGTGAGCTCCGACTCCGCATGGCTGCGCAGTCGCTCGCCGGTGGCGGGATCATGGAAGCGCAGTTGTCCCTCGTCCAACCGCAGATCCAGGCCGAGCACGGCGCTGTGCATCCGCAGATCGGAGCCCGATCGCTCCTGCACGGGCAGCGGCCAATAATTGCGCTCGATTCCGGAGACATAGACATCCGGGCGGTCGCGGAAATGAATCCGCAGCGACTCGACCGCGTACATGAGCGGCTCGCGCTGAAAATCGCTCTCGGCCATGGGGGTTGCCCGTCGGAGTCCGGATAATCGACGACATCGGAGGGAAAGAGCGGACTCGACATGGGATCGATCCTCTTTGCCGGTTTTTTGATTCACCGGCATGAGTATAACCCCTTGACCGATTAAGCTCGGATGTCGCGTGCTAAACCACGTCCAGAGCGGGATGCTCATTTTCGAGTGAGCTTGACGTTTGGTGTATCGACAACCATTAGCGGGTACGCGGTTTAAAATAATATATTTTTTAATATCTTAAACCGCGCCGGCTCCGACGGCCGTCAAGTCTGCCGGGGCAAATCCCATCCTAAAACTTCGCATACCGCGCTGGGCGCGGTTTAAGCCGTCAGCCGCGCATAAAGAACCGGGAGCTGCGCCGGAAGCTCTGTAGGCCGGCGGATGACGACATAGCCGCCGGTGCCGAAGAGGTGGGGGAGATAGTCGTTGCCGCGCTCGTCGATGGTGACGCAGAAGCAGGTCAGGCCGAGGGCACGGGCTTCCTGGACGGCGCGGCGGGTGTCTTCGATCCCGTAGCGGCCTTCGTAGCGGTCGAGGTCGTTGGGTTTGCCGTCGGAGAGGATCAGCAGGAGACGGCGGCCGCCCGGCTGCGCGGCGAGCAGGCGAGTCGAGTAGCGGATGGCAGCGCCCATGCGGGTGTAATAGCCAGGCTTGATGGCGGCGATGCGCCCGCGCACGCCGGCGCCGTGCGGCTCCTCGAAGTCCTTCAGACTGTGAATGCGCACCGGGTCGCGACGGCGCGAGGAGAAGCCGAGCATGCCGAAGCGATCGCCGGTCGCGGCCAGGCTCTCGGCGAAGAGAAAGAGACTGTCGCGGATGACATCGATAACCCGTGCGCGATCGTCCACCCAGGTGTCGGTCGAGAGCGACAGATCCGAGAGCAGCAGACACACCAGATCGCGCGCCCCCTTGCGCATGTCGCGATAGAGTCCGTCCGCATGGGTGCCGGCACCGGCTTGGCGGTCCGTGGCGAAACGCAGATAGGCGTCCAGATCGATCTCCTGTCCATCGGACTGGCCGCGCTGCCAGACCCGCGCCGGGGCGAGGGCTTGGAACTGGTGGCGCAGCCGATGGGCCGTGCGGCGCAGGTGCTCGGGCAGCTCGCAGGGTGTGGCGTCCGCGGCGATCAGCGGGACCACGCGACACTGATTCGGGCAAAGTGTGCCCTCTCGCCAGTCCCACTCGGGCAAGAGGATCCCCTCCGAGAGGACCAGGTCGTCCTCGGACTCGGCCGGCAGATCCAGATCAAATTTCAGACGCGCGCCGGATGCCTTACGGTCGCGCGCGACCGAGATGCGATCCAGATCGGCGGCGGCGGTGCGGGCGCGCTCGAGATCGTCCTCCTCGTCGGTCCCGCGGTCGACCTGCACATGCTCGCCCCAGGTGAGGATGTTCTCCATTCGGATCGTGATCAGCCCCTGGTCCTTCTCCGGCATGGCGACCCGCTCGGCACGTCGCCGACGGCGCTCGCCGAGCGACTCGACAGCGGCATCGCGATCGATGTCCTGCGCGTCGCCGCCGGATGGATCGGACCAGGCGCCTGCGGGGAGCCCGGGATCCGGATGCAGCCAGAGGATGACCGGATACGGCGGACGGCGCGCTGTCGGGAGCCGCGCGACACTGCCGGGATCCTCCAGCGCAAGACGGATGGCCTCTTCGCGCGCACGCTCGTCCGCCGGCAGGGCACGCGGATCCGGGCGTAGGTCGAGATGGGCATTGAGCAGCCGCCGGTAGCGCGGGCGCAGGCCCGGAAATCGCGAGAGCGTCCGACGGGCCTGGTCCTGACTCTCGAGGAGCCAATCTCGGGTCGGGCCTGTTTGCCGTGCCGCGAGCGCGGCGAGCCAGATGTAGAGATCGCGATTGAGCGCACGCTCAGGGAAGAGGTCGATCCGGGCGGGTAGACGCAAGGAGCGCTCGTCGCGCCAGGCCAGCTCGACCTTGTCGTCGAGCCCGGCGAGTCGTTGTAGGAACCCGCGACGCGCGCCGTGATCGCACGCCTCCGCCGCTTCGACCTGGAGTCCGCCGTCGCCGCCCAGAGCACGGAAGAAGATCGCGATGGGGACGGCCACCTCTTCGAGCGTCACCGCCGCAAAGGGGTGCCGCCGCTCCGAGAGACGGGTGATGGCGCGATGCCAGAGTGCTCCGACTTGTTCTTCCATCGTTTTGGCGGACAACCCTTGCGTTGAAGGACGTCCGATCCCGCCGAGATGGCCTGGATCGTAGGTCGGGTTAGCGCAGCGTAACCCGACACTAGGCGTCTCGGCAGACCACCGTCGGCGTCGGGTTACGGCGCGCGTTAAGCAATTGAGCTATAAGCCGACGTCGTACCAGGCGCGCCTAACCCGACCTACGCATGTCGGCAGGTTCCGGACAGTATGGCATTTGCGCTTGGAGTGCCGGACATCGGCGCCGGGCGTCCGGTGACGACCGGCAACGCCTCCGCGCCTTCGACCCAGCGCAGCAGGCTCTGCTGCGGGTCGCCGTGCTGGACCTGTGTGCAGGCCGAGATGCATTCGGCGCACTCCGTGCAGGTGAACATCTTGCGCTTGATCGTGCGTGGCTTCAGACGCATCGGACAGGCATGGTCGCAGGCGTTGTCGCAATCGGCGCAGGCTGCGGCGCGGCGGGTGTCGAAGCCGACCACCATCGCCCGATCGTTGGCCATCCAGGCGAGGCTCTGGAACAGACCGACCGCGCAGACATAGCGGCAGAAGAAATGGCGCGCGAGCAGGAACTCGACCGTGAACGCGATCGTGGCCGCCGTCAGGAAGATGCTCTGGTTACGGGTCAGGGTGCCGTTGAGCAGGTTGTGGTAGATCTCGAAGGGCGGCAGGAGATAGGTGAGCAGGGCCAGCGCCCAGAGGAATGCGAAGCCGACCACGGCGAGCAGGGTCGGGATCCAGTACCAGCGGTTCCAATACGGAGCCGACGCCGGGGACTTCGGGCTCGGATCCTGCGCGCCGGTCACCGTCATCGGGATCGGACCGCGCAGCGGCGGCGGCAGGGTGCGGCGCTCCCAGATGCTGGGTTTGCCGGAGGCGCGGCGCATCAGCGCGTTGATCGTCTCCACGACGGAGAAATGCGGACACAGCCAACCGCAATAGAGACGCCCGTAGCGCCAAGCAATGAACAAGAAGAGCGCAGCGCCGCCGAAGATCGGCAGAAAGCCGCGCACGAAGAGGTTGAACGTCGCATCGCCGATGCCGGTGCGACCGGCGAGAAAGTCCTCGATCCCGAGCGTCCAGTGCTGCCCGAACAGGATCGCGTGGCCGAGCGTCAGATCGATCCGAAAGAGATCGAGCGGCGGCGCCAGCAGGAAGAGCGCAAAGAAACCGACCTGAAACCAGGCTCGCCGCTGTTGCAGCCGGGTTCTAGACATGGCGTTTTGCCTGAGGACACCCGCCCGGAAGCGGCGGCCCGACCAAGGGGTAGCGCCAGCAGTGTCCAGCCAACGCCTTGGTCAGGCCGAAGACACCGAGCAGAACCAACGTAGTGTGACAGACGATGAAGTAGAGGATCACCAGCGTCCAGACGTACATGGCTCCGGCGCCGGCGATCGCCATGACCGCGGAGATCACGATGATCAGAAGCAATCCGGCCCAGAGACTCGCGCGGACCGTTTGATCCAGATGCGCAGCCGCCAGCGGTGCGCGACCCTCCCGCCCCCAAAACGCGAGCGCCAGCAGGAACAGGAAACCGATCCCGGGCAGGATGAGCAGGTTGGCGAGATACAGCGACTCGGCGGCGATGGCGATCCGCCGACCTTCAGGCCGGGTACTCTTCATGAGGCTTCAGCCACGTTTGATGGGCTAGACGAGTGTCGCATCGATCACCTCCGCGAGTGCCGCAATGGTCTCGGCATCGTCGGTCAAGGGCTCGACCAGCGCGGCGAGACAGGCGTCGCGTGGGTCCATGCCGGCCTGGATCAGGGTCGCCGCATAGACGAGCAATCGCGTCGAGACGCCTTCCTCCAGATCGTGGTCCTTGAGTACGCGCAGCGAGCCGGCAATCCGCACCAGCAGCTCGGCCCACGCGCTGTCGATCCCGGTCTCGCCGATGAGGATCGCGACCTCCAGGCGCGGCGCGAGAAAGCCGAGTGTGACGGCAACGAAGCGCTGGCGCGTGCTCGGCTTCATCCCCTTGAGCAGGTTCTGATAGCCGGGATTGTAGGAGACGACCAGCATGAATCCGGGCGGCGCTTGCAGCGTCTCGCCGGTGCGCTCCAACGGCAGGATACGTCGATCGTCGGTGAGCGGATGCAGCACCACCGTGGTGTCCTTGCGCGCCTCAACCACCTCGTCGAGATAGCAGATGGCGCCCTCGCGCACCGCACGCGTGAGCGGACCATCGCTCCAGAAGGTCCCCTCGGCGCCGATCAGATGACGCCCCACCAGGTCCGCCGCGGTCAGATCGTCATGACAGGCGACGGTGTAGAGCGAGCGCGCCAGGCGCTCGGCCATATAGCGCACGAAGCGGGTCTTCCCGCAGCCCGTCGGCCCCTTGATCATCACCGGCAGACGATTGTGGAAGGCGTATTCGAAGAGCGCGACCTCGCGGCCTTGCGGCTTGTAAAAAATGGACTCGCGCTCCGTCTCGCCGGACGCCTGCGCCGCGTGACCGGCCATCGCGCCGGTATTCGGAATCGAGATCGGACGAACGGCGTGTCTGGATGTCATCTGTGCTCAACCGGCGAGTGTGAAGGCGATGGTGATCAGGGTTCCCGGGATCAACAGCCACAGGAGAATGACGAACCGCCAGGGTCCGCGTAGGCCCTTCAAACCCATAAAGAAATCGCCGATGAGCTGACCCTTGATCAAGGCAAAGCCCAGGACGAGCAGCGACAAGACCAATGCCCTGCTTCCGGAGAGCAGGTCGAAATGGCCGAGGGCGAAGGTCACCAGCGTCAGCACGACGAGCAGCAGATAGACCCGTGTGCAGGGACGCATCGCGGTTTGCGTTGTCATGACGGCATTCATCGCATCACATAGACCAAGGGGAAGAGAATAAGCCACACCAGATCGACCATATGCCAATAAACACCGCCGGTCTCCATGCCGGTATGCTCGCCCGCAGAGTAAGCCCCTTGGTGCGTCTTCAACGCCACCGCCGCCAGGATCACCATACCAAGCACGACATGCAGGAAATGGAAGAAGGTCAAGGAGAGATAAAACATATAAAAGGTGTTGCTGCTCAGCCGCACACCTTCGCCGAAATGGTGGACATACTCCGCCGATTTGACGAACAGAAACAGGCCGCCCATGGCCAGTGCGGCAAGCAGCCAACGCACGCTCGTTTTGCGGTGATCCTCGCGGATCGCCGCAAGGGCGCGCACCACGAAATAGCTGCTGGTGATCAGGGCCAGGGTGTTGATCAGCGCTGCGCCCTTATCGAGCGTGGCCTGGTATTCATTGAACATCGCCACGTCGCCCATGCGCGCGAAGGCATAGGAGGCGAAAAAGATGGCGAAGACCGCCAGCTCGGCGAGGATGAAGATCCAGATCGCCAAATCACCCGGCGGGTAACGGACGGGCGGTGCTGCCGTGAGCGTTGCGGACATCGAGGGCTCTTGATCAGGTCGAATTGGGTCGGATCGGGCGTCGGCGGCCCTTGATTGGCCTGCATCCTAGCGGTGCGGTCGGATATCGGCTTTGATCGACATCAAATCGCGCCTCACGATCTGCCGATATCATCCGGGCGCGAGTCGGGTTTCCGGAGAAGTTGCCGGCACTCCACCGCGACCGACGCCAACCGCCGACTCGACCGGTCCGGTCAAACGTGCACACATCGAGGTAAGCCATGTCCAGCGCGCGCGAGGCCACAGCCCCCTACCCGCCCAAGCTACCCGCAACCCCGGTCGGCGACGCCCCGCCCGCGCATGTATCGCTGCGGGAGGCGTTTCGCTATTGGCTCAAACTCGGCTTCGTCAGCTTCGGCGGACCGGCCGGCCAGATCTCGATGATGCATACCGAGCTGGTGGAGCGCCGACGCTGGATCAGCGAGCATCGTTTCCTGCATGCGCTGAACTACACCATGGTGCTGCCCGGCCCGGAGGCGCAGCAGCTCGCAACCTATATCGGCTGGCTGATGCACGGGACGCTCGGCGGCATTATGGCGGGTGTCCTGTTTGTCCTGCCGTCGCTCGCGATCCTGATCGCGCTGACCTACGTCTATTTAGCCTACGGCGATCTGCCCGTGGTCGCCGGCATCCTCTACGGGATCAAACCGGCAGTGACGGCAATCGTGGTATTCGCAGCCTGGCGCATCGGGTCCAGAGCACTGCGCAACGGCGCACTCTGGGCGATCGCCGCGGCGGCCTTCGTCGCCATTTTCGCGCTGAACGTGCCTTTTCCGGCGATCGTGCTCGGCGCGGGCCTGATCGGCTATCTGGGCGGGCGCATCGCGCCGGATCGATTCAAAACCGGCGGCGGGCATGGGTCCGGAGACGCCGACTATGGTCCGGCGATCATCGACGACAACACGCCTCTGCCGGCGCGCGCTCGCTTCTCTTGGCGGCATACCTTGGGCTACGCCCTGGTCGGACTCACGCTCTGGGGTCTGGTCGAGGGTCTACTCTGGCTCGGCTACGGCTGGCAGGGAACGCTGACCCAGATGGGCTGGTTCTTCACCAAGGCGGCGTTCGTCACCTTCGGCGGCGCCTACGCGGTGCTGCCTTATGTCTATCAGGGCGGGGTCGAGACCCACGGCTGGCTGACCGGGACCCAGATGATCGACGGGCTGGCGCTGGGCGAAACCACCCCCGGACCGCTCATCATGGTGGTCGCCTTCGTCGGCTTCGTGGGTGCCTGGACCAAGGAGATCTTCGGCCCCGATGCCCTGCTGCTCGCCGGGATCGCGGGGGCGAGTGTAGCCACCTTCTTTACCTTCCTGCCGTCGTTCCTCTTCATCTTGATCGGTGCGCCGGCCATCGAAGCGACGCGGCATGATCTGACGTTCACCGCACCCTTGACCGGCATCACCGCGGCCGTCGTCGGGGTCATCGTCAATCTGGCGGTGTTCTTTGCCTGGCATGTCCTCTGGCCCGAGGGCAGCGCGGCGGCGCCCTTCGCCGGAGCCTTCGAGTGGTTCTCGCTGCTGCTCACGATCGCGGCATTCGTCGCGCTGTGGCGATTCAAGGTCGGCGTCATCCCGGTGATCGCGGCCTGCGCACTGGCTGGACTGGGTTACTCGCTTTTCCTTTAAGGCGATTTCCGGGA
>NZ_LN848257.1:2341801-2349438 GCF_001499735.1 Thiocapsa sp. KS1
ATCAACATCCCAACCGCGCAGAGGATCGGCCGGCAGTGACGCCGACGGTCGTCGCGAAGCGGCGACACCCCCCGGGATAGACGGCTTGCAGTCGTCCTCTTCAGCCGGCCCGACGGCCCGCAAGGTCGCGGTCAACGCAACGCACTCGAGAACCGCGCTGAACGCGCTTTGGCACCGGTTTCCGTTTTGCTCATCCATTCGCGATCGTCCTCTCCTTTCAGGCGTTGCCTGACACGACGGTCGTGCGAGCGAGGACCGTGGAAGAGGACGACTGCAAGTCGTCTATCCCGGGGACACGCCGCTTCGCGACGTTGCATCCGGCTGATGGGATGTGCAAGGAAGGATCGCCGTGTCGATGCGCATTCAGGCGCACCTCCGGCTCCTTCAGGTTGAGACTGTGCAGGTATTCGCCTTAGGTCGGGTTGGCGCAGCGCAACCCGACATCCCGGCGCCGGATATCGGGTTACGGTGCGCGCTAACCTCTTATTTCTCAAAGGCCACGGTGCCGGCGCACCTAACCCGACCTACGCGATCGGCGCATCGGTCGACACCGTTATGGAATACTTGCACAGTCTCGTTGTGCGGGCATGCGCAGTCGGGATGCTGATTTCCGGGGCGGTTGTGGATCAAGGCTCCGGATCCAGCTCGCGAACGACCCGAAATCCCATGTCGTCGCTGGAGCCGGTGGGGAAATCCCGCCACCGATTCGCCGAGCGCACCTCGCGGGGCGGAAAGCTCCAACTGCCGCCCCGATAGACGCGCTGTCCGCACCCTGCGGGATTCTCGTGGGCACTCCCGTCGGCAGGCGCCTTCGCGAAGGTCTCCGCAAAGCAATCGGCGACCCATTCGAAGACGTTGCCCGCCGTGTCGTAGAGGCCGAAGGGGTTTGGTTGAAAGGAGCCGACCGGTGCCGTCTCGTAGCCGTCCCACGCACTGCCGCAACCGGCGCAATTGGCGAGATCCACACCGAGATCATCGCCCCACCAGAAACGCGTGTCGGTCCCGGCGCGCGCGGCGTACTCCCATTCGGCGTCGGTCGGCAGCCTGTACAGGTGGCCCGTTTGCGCGCTCAGCCACCGGGTGTAAGCAACGGCGTCGTTCCAGGTCACGTTGACGACCGGGCGACGACCCCGGCCCCATCCGGAATCGTCCGGCTTGGCGCGGCCCGTCGCGTCGCAGAAGGCATCGAATTCATCGAAGGTGACCTCGTAGACCCCGATCGCGAAGGGCCTTGAGAGGATCACATCGGTCGGAGGTTTTTCGTCGACATCCGTGCTGTTTCCCTGCAGATCGCCGCGTATAAAGCGGCCTGACGGCAGGGCCATAAGCTCCGGAGCCTGTCCGCCGCCGGACAGCGAATCGCGCAGCGGTTCGGGCAGACGCGCAGGCGAACGCGGGTCGTCATCGCCGGGCGGCTCGACCGATGACGGGACGTTCGAGCAAAAGGATGTCAGCAAGAGAGCCGTCGACAGTGGCATGCGCGTCATCGACCCGTCCTCGAGGGTGATCGAAGGGCGAAAGCCCGCAACGGCTTGGCCCTTCGAAGGGGACTACCAGGTCAAGGTTTGCGTATCGTCCTTGAAGAGTGCGCCGCCCGTCAGCTCGGGGTTGCCGACCTGAGCACCGGGGATGAGATCCGCCTCGGCGACGCCGTAGTGCTTCATGCACATGGGACACACGAGCACCAGGGCGCCCTTGTCGATCATCGCGGCCAGTTTCTCTTGGTGCTCGCCGAAGGTCGCGGCATTCGCCTTCGCGCCGATGAAGACACCCTTGTCGTTGAGGAAGATGGTCAAGGGGTGGCCGCGCTCGAGCTGATTCTTCCCGAAGGTGATGCCCATGTTCGCGCGGTGCGGGTCATCCGTGGTCAGATTGATGAAAAGCGGATCGTCGTCGCTCGCCAGGACGGGCGCCATCAGACCGCCGGCGGTCAAGGCGAAGGCCACGAGAAGCGTGGATAAAAGACGCATAGCGATGTCCTCTGAGGTTTTGGTTTGTATGGCTATCGCGATCCGGATGAACGTTGGATCGGCAAGGGACCCGAGCACCGCGTCGAAGAGGTGATCGGGTCGAAGCAGCGTAACCCGAGAAGACGCCGCCCCGAAAGGTGTTCGGAAGCCGATTCAGCATCGGCCTCGACATGCCGCAGCCCGCTGGCTGCGGCATCTATCACGCTCGGCATAGCCCTAGCGTCCGGGGCCGAACCGGGGCCGGATTGCCGCGACCCGCCCCGGTCTGCACCCTTGACTCAGACCGCTGCCGGACTCGGTTGCACCTTCCCGGCTTCGATCGCCTGCGGGTGCTTGGCATCGTGCGCCGCGACGAAGAAAGACGCGATGTAGGTGCCCAAGCCGCCCAGGAAGACGAGCCCGGAGATCACCCGCAACCAATAGAAGAGCGCCACCTTTTCCTGGACCACCATGAAGGGCAGCGGCGTTTCCGTGTAGCGTTGCAGGAAGATCTGAAGGATCCCTGCCGCGGTGAGGAACAGCGTGATGAACACCATGGAGATGCTCATGAGCCAGAAGGCCCACATCTCCAAGACCTGCGAGCGCATGCTGTTGGCCTCCCGACCGTTCAGGAGCGGCATGGCGTAGGAGATCATGGTGATATTGATCAGCACATAGGCCCCGTAGAAGGCGAGATGCCCGTGTGCAGCCGTGATCTGCGAGCCGTGCGTGTAGTAGTTCACCGGCGCCAAGGTATGCAGGAAGCCCCAGACGCCTGCGCCGAGGAAGGCGAGCACCGCGGTGCCGAGCGCCCAGAGGACGGCGGCCTTGTTCGGGTGGTTGCGCCGACGTTGGTTGACCATGTTGAAGGCGAACACCGTCATCATGAAGAAGGGCAAGGGCTCGAGTGCCGAGAAGATGGAGCCCCACCATTGCCAGTACTCGGGCGGACCGATCCAATAGAAGTGGTGTCCGGTGCCGATGATGCCGGTGATCAAGGCCATGGCGATGATGATGTAGAGCCACTTCTCGACCACCTCGCGGTCCACGCCGGTCGTCTTGATCAGCACGAAGGCGAGCATGGCCCCCATGATGAGCTCCCAGACGCCTTCGACCCACAGATGCACCACCCACCACCAGAAGAACTTGTCGAGCACGAGATTGGTCGGGTTATAGAAGGAGAAGAGGAAGAAGACCGCCAGACCGACCAGACCGATCAGCATGACGAGACTCACGACCGTCTTGCGTCCCTTGAGCACCGTCATGCCGATATTGAACAGGAAGGCCAGCGCGACGATCACGATACCGACCTTGGTGATCGTGGGCTGCTCCAAGAACTCGCGTCCCATAGTCGGCAGGATATCGTTCCCGGTCATCTCGGCGAGGCGCGCGTAAGGGACTGCCAGATAGCCGATCACCGTCAGGGCGGCGGCGATCAGGAAGATCCAGAACATCAGGTGAGCCAGCCAGGGGGCGTAGAGCTCACGCTCGCTCTCTTCGGGAATCAGGTAATAGGCCGCGCCCATAAAACCCATCAACAGCCACACGATCAGCGCATTGGTGTGAACCATCCTGGCCACGTTGAAGGGGATTTCCGGAAAGAGAAAATCACCCACGACATACTGGATACCGAGAATGATCCCGAAGATCACCTGGGCGAGAAAAAGCCCGATCGCCGCAATAAAGTACGGCTTGGCGACGGCTTGAGATTTATATTTCATCGAATGGATTCTCCGGTGCTGCGAATCAGCCTTGAATGTTCGGCGGCCAGCCTGCCGTATTGATCTCGGAGCTGTATTTCAGGAACTCGGCGATGGCGTCGAGCTCTTCGTCGCTGAAGTTGAATTGCGGCATGCTGCGCCGACCGGGGATACCCATCGCGGGGCGACTCTGGATGAATGCCTTGATCGCCTCTTTATTGTTGCCGAAGCGGGTGTAGATGTTCCCCAGCTCGGGGGCAAAGTAGGCCCCTTCGCCGAGCAGGGTGTGGCAGCCGATACAGTTGTTGGTCTCCCAGAGCTCCTTGCCCTTGGCGATGCGCTGGCCGACCTCGGTGGAGAGGTCCAGCTGATGGCGTTGATCGCGTTCGGGCAAGGCAAAGGAGGTGTCGAGCGTCAGCGCGAGAAACAGCAGGATGAAGAACACGGAGCCACCGTAGAAGATGTTCCGTGCCATGGATTTCGTGAAGACTTGCGCCACGGGATGAGGCCCTCGGGATGGATCGAACCGAGGCCGCATTGCACGTTCCCGAGGCATTCTCCGCCTTGATTCAAATCAAACCGATGCAGGCGCCGATCGCGATCGATCGCGGCCGACCGGCTTGACACATCCGCCCCGCTCCCGTAGATCGACCCGGGAGCTCAACCAACGGCGAACCCGCAACAAGGCATCCGATGATCGACGAGTTGAAGACCGCCCCCTCCTGTCCGGCCTGAGCACCGAGCAACTGGAGCGCGTGAGCCGGCAGGCCGTCCGCGTCTCTCTGGGCACCGAGCAGCTTCTGTTCAGCCAAGGTGACCCGGCAGAACGCTTTTATCTGGTCCTCAAGGGCCAGATTCAGCTCTTTCGGCTGTCCCCCGGCGGGGCGGAAAAGGTCATCGAGCTGGTCTCGCCCGGCCAGACCTTCGCGGAAGCCCTGATGTTCCTCAACGCACCGCGCTATCCGGTCTGCGCCGGGGCACTGGTACCCTCTGAGCTGCTGAGTCTGGATGCGCGCGATTTCGCGCAAATGCTGCGCGAGTCGGTCGACACCTGCTTTCTCATGCTCGGATCACTCAGTCAGCGGCTGCGTGGCCTGATCGGGGAAATCGACAACCTCACCATGCACACGGCGAGCAGTCGGGTCGCGCGTTATCTGCTGGCCAAGGTCCCGCCTGAACGTCGCGGACTCAAGCTCGACGTGCGCAAGGGCGTGCTGGCCTCGCGCCTGTCGATTCAGCCGGAGACCTTCTCGCGCGTCGTGAAGGACCTCGCCGGTCAGGGCATCATCGAGGTCCAGGGCGCCCAGGTCACCATCCTCGACCGCGCAGCACTCGGGGAGGTCGCGGAGCTTCAGGACAACCTCGAGCTGGGTCCCCAGGGCAGCGTACCGGCCGCTCTGCTCAAGGGTTGATCCGCGGCGGCGACCTCTCTGGACCCATCCGCTGCGCTGCCTTCGATCGGCGGCCCCAATCCGCGGCGAGATCCGATCATGCCGTCCCGCTTTCGAAGACTACTTCAATGCCTCGATGGCGGCTCCGAAGTTGATGTGAAAGGCCGTCCCGTCCAAGACCAGCGCAGGTACCGACTTGACCCCGAAAGCCTCCACCTCGTCCAAACGCGAAGGATCGTTGCCGAGATGGACGACCTCGACCTCGTACCTGGCAGGATCCAGGGCGTTGGCTAGACTTTGCTCCGCCGCGATGCAGACGGGGCAACCGGCATGGTAGAAGATCGCTTTGCTCTTCATCGTGGTCTCCTTTCGGATGGATGGCCTCGACGCGTTGCCGAAGCCTGACTCTGATGGTGGGAACATCCGGATGCATCGAACAGTGGGCACTTTTCGGTGAGAGGGGCACTTTTTGGTGTAATTCACTGATGCAAAAAACAATAAAAAAGCCATCGCCGCCGCTTCGCTCGACCTACAAGAAGCTCGAGGACGTGGTCGGCTGCAAGTGGTCGGTCTCGGTCCTGCAAGCCGTCGGCGCTGGCATCGCCCGGCCCGGAGCCCTGGAGCGCCATATCGACGGCATCTCCACCAAGGTCCTTTCAGAGCGCCTGCGCAAGCTGACCCACTACGAGTTGCTGTCCAAGCAGATCTTCGCCGAATCGCCGCCCCGGACGGAATACAGACTCACAGAGAAGGGTCGGAAGCTCGTGAACATCATCGATCAGATCAGGAGCTTGGACGCGCAATCCGAAGTGGCCGAGCAGAGCGATCCGCCGGACCGCTAGGGTCGGTCTATTCGGGCCGGAGGCATTCCACGCCAGACCCGCGCCCGGGGCCGCGTGAATGACCTCCCACGCAATGGCCGAGGACGGATGCGCTGCCCGCAGCAAGACCCGGACTCGGGAGGCGGCTGTTGCCCCCTGTCGAGCCACGCCCGATAGCGGAGTCAGGGGTCCCCTGCTACGCTAGATCCCAGTACACGTATCAGATCCCCGACGCGCCTGCGATGGCCGCGGGGGCACCATTATTCATTTATTCCTTAGGTTTCCAAAGGCATCATATAGAGCACACCATCAAATTGGACTCGGGGGCGTCCGGGCTTGGGGAGGTTTAGCAGAAATTGAACCTACCCCCTTTTAGCTCACGGGCATCGACCTGTGATCTTCGCAGACACCAACGTGGTGTCGGAAACGCTGCGCAAGACGCCCGACAAACACGTCCTCGATTGGCTGATCCGTTTCGACGCCGAGATCGCCTTGCTCACCGTGACCATCGCGGAGATCGCATTCGGCATCCACAAGATCCGTACGGACCAGCGTGCCGCGCGGCTGACCCAAGGGCTGGAGGACTGGCGTACCCGATTCGCCGACCGAATCTATCCGTTCACCGAAACCGCCGCCCTCGCATACGGAACGATCATGGGCGAAGCAAGCAGGCGAGGCCACCCTCCGAGCGTACCTGACGGTATGATCGCTGCCATCTCGATCGTCAACCGCAGCGCCCTGGCGACCCGGAACATCGCCGACTTCCGGGCGATTCCCGAGCTTGAGCTCTTGAATCCATGGGATTTCCGCTGACCCGGGCACGAACCGCCCGTGCGTCGCCGTGAGGCGGATAACCGGCTTCAGGGCTTCAGTACCAGCTGGTCGCACAGCAAGCCTGGCCGAGCCTGCCAGTCCTCGATGTCAACCCTCAGACCCGACGCCATGCCAGCGCGGAGCGTCCGATCGAGGCTGCTGCACCGAACGCCAAAATACTGCGCCCACGTTTTCCTTGGCCTTAAGGATTTCCTGCTATATTCATATCTGCTAAAAATGAATATAGGACGTGTCTCATGGCGACAACATCCCTGAGCCTAGGGGAACACTGGGAAGTCTTCATCAAGAACGAGATCGCGACCGGTCGTTATGGCTCGGCAAGCGAGGTAGTACGCGATGCGCTGCGTCACATGGAGGAGCACAACGCCAGATTGGCTGCGTTGCGTGAACATCTGGCCGAAGGCGAGGCGCAGGCACGTCGTGGCGAGTTCGTCGAGAATTACTCCCTTCAAGGTCTGTTGGCGGAAATGGATCGTGAGGGATGAGCGGCCGCTATCGGATTACCCCACGAGCTGCTGCAGACCTGCGCGCTATCGCCCGCTACACGGTCCGGACCTGGGGCAACAAGCAACGCGATATCTATCTTTCAGCCATCGACCGGCGGTTCTCCTGGCTTGCGGAGAATCCAAGTCTCGGGAAGCCTCGTCCGGAGGTCGGAAACGGATACTGCAGCTACCCGGAAGGCTCCCACGTCATTTTCTATCTCATGAGCGAGGATGGGATTGATATTATCGGCGTCCCACATCAGCGCATGGATGTCCTCAACTACTTCACCGGTTAGCATCCCGGGGCGGCGGAACGTAGACAAAACCACAAGAGCTTTCTCCGGCGGTTTTGAAAGCGTCGGTGTCGCGCATGGTCACGGCATCTTCACGCTCGAACCTGGGCACGGAACGAGTCATGACCCCATTGGCGCCTCACAGCAGCCAAAATATTGCTTTA
>NZ_LN848257.1:2349538-2354059 GCF_001499735.1 Thiocapsa sp. KS1
ATTGCCGCTTCAGTCCGCAGACGGCCGTCTCAAGACCCGATCCGACCTCTTTCCAACCTCAAACCCACCCCATGTTGAGCGATTGGGATGCAGCCAAAAAACTCTTGACCGTGTGCTAATCTTATTGACAGAGGATCAATGAGGGAAAGCCAATCTTGAATCGCGAGTCAGGCGATTTATCCCAAATACCGACTTCGGCAATGAGAAGCTGCCCATCTTCCCGCCAACGAGCGGCACCAACCCACTGAAAAGCAAATCGTTATCAAGAACATGGGGAGGACAGCACCGTGACAAGGCTATGCGAACTTAAGCGGCAGGCTGTGTTACTTTGGATCGCTCGGCCTGCGTTCGTCTATTGCTTAGCTATGCTCCTGCTTTCGACAGCTCTGCCGAAGTTAGCGTTTTCCGGGGCGGGAGACTTGGATCCATCTTTCGGTACAGGCGGCACGGTCACGACGGATCTCGGCAGCCAAGAGTACGTCGCCGGATTCGCGGTCCAACATGCTGGCCACATTGTACTCCTTGGCAGTAGCGAGCTGTTCCCTGGGGCTTTCGCCCTTGCACGATATCTTCCGAACGGACGATTAGACAAGAGCTTCGGGTTGGAAGGCATCATCGTCACCGACCTCTTCGGCGACGATCTTGCGTCGCCTGGCGCGGTCGCCGTTCAGCCTGACGGGAAGATCGTCGCAGTCGGGATCATCGTAGGGCAAGGCGCTGAATATTTTGAGAGGCTTGCGTTGGTGCGATACAACCGTAATGGCAGCCTCGACCCCGGTTTCGGCGATGGCGGGAAGGTGATCACTCGTTTTGGCCAGAATTATGCCGGCGCGAACTCCGTAGCGCTGCAAGACGATGGAAAGATCGTTGCCGCAGGCTATTACCATGGCGATGGATTCCCATCGTTCGCATTAGTCCGATATCTGCATAACGGCACCATCGACAGAGGTTTTGGAAGAAACGGCAGAGTTCGGATCAGGTTCTTCAGCGAGGATCAGGTGCAGGAAATCGCCAACGCCGTTGCAATACAACACGACGGAAGAATCGTCGTAGCAGGATGGGCCAGTCAGGATCGATCAACCGCCGACTGCGTGGGAACTGTCGGAGTCTTTGCTTTAGCTCGCTTAAGAAGTAATGGCGAGCTCGATCCAAGTTTCGGCAACGGCGGCAAAGTCAAAACTGATTTCAGTAAGACAGACGACTGCCGTTATTCATTCGACGAGGCAACCTCCCTTGCGATTCAGCCGGATGGGCGCATCATTCTTGCGGGCCACGGAACCCATGGCGAGAACGTGCCAGATGATTTCGTCATTATTCGCTACCGCACCGATGGTCAAATCGATCGCGGGTTCGGATCGCATGGCAAGGTCATCACCGACTTCTTTGGCAATCACGACCGCCTTGGTGGTATCACTTTACAGCCTGACGGAAAACTCCTCGCTGTCGGAAGTGCACAGGTCACATTGGGTGCCTTGGAGTATGATTTCGCTTTGGCCCGTTATACCCGCAATGGAGAGATCGATCCATCCTTCGGCATGGACGGCAAGGTAACGACGAGTTTTTTCGGGCATGATGAAGCAGTAGGCATCGCGCTGCAGAAGAACGGGAAGATCATCGCAGCGGGGACTGCACATATCCCCTGGACACCGATCAGGGATTTCGGGTTGTCTCGCTACCTTAGCCGCTAACTGTCAAGTCCCGGCTGATTGTAGGGGCGCTTCTTGAACAGCTCGGGTCGCGCGCGGTACCACTCCTTGAGCTTGTCGATCGGGGTGGAGTGGTCGAGGGCGCGCTGGGGGATGAGCTGGTTGTAGACACGCACGTAGCGGGTGAGGGTTTCGCGCAGGTGCTCGCCGGAGCGGAACCGGGTTGTGTTGAGGACCTCGCTGATGCGGCCGTTGAAGCGTTCGATCATGCCGTTGGTCTGGGGTTGTCGAGGCTTGATGAGTCGATGCTCGATGCAGTGCTCGGCGCAGACCCGATCGAAGAGGTGCTCCCCGGTCGGGGTGCGCTGTCCGGTCGCGCAGAAGCGGTCGGTGAACTCCTTGCCGTTGTCGGTGAGGACCTTGGTGATGTGAAAGGGCGCGGCCTTGCTCAGGCGTTTGAGGAAGGCGCTGGCGTGCTCGGCGGACTTGTTGGGGAGGATCTCGACGTAGACCCAGCGGGTGGCGCGGTCGATGGCGGCGAAGAGGTATTCGCGTGCCGGCTGATCCGCCATTTGGGGGAGGTACTTCACGTCGACGTGCACGAAGCCGGGCGCGTAGTCTTTGAAGGTCTTGGCGGGGGTTTTCGCGCCGTCCTCGCGCGGGATGAGGTCGCTCAGTCGCGAGACCCCATGCCGGCGCAGGCAGCGGTCGAGGCCCGAGCGGGAGACCGTGTCGTTGATGAACTCATGGGTGACGGCCAGCAGGTCGTCGAGGGGCAGCAGAAGCGACTTGCGCAGCTCCACCACGACGATCTCCCGGGCGCTGGTGAGGTTCGCGTGCAGGGTCTTTGGCCGATGCGAGGCGTCGTCGACGTAGTCGCGTCCCCGCCACTTGCGCACGGTGATGGGGCTGAGGTTGTAGCGCGCGGCGAGCACCTCGGTGGGCTCGTTGGAGGCTTGCAGCTCGCGGCGGATGGCCGGCGTGGTGCGGGCGTTCTTGTGCAGGTTGAGTTGCATCGGGTAGACGTTCCGCACTGTCAGTTGACTTCATCGAGGCGCCGGGCAGCGCCGCGCTCGCCACGAGGTCAGACTCCGATCGCCCTACGGGCTCCCAGCGCCTGACCCCGTGGCGAGCACCTGGAGAACCTCCCGGGCTCGGAAAAGAGGATAGCTCCTTCGAGGAATATAATCACACGGGACGGAACAGTTAACAATTTTCCGGGTCTTGACACCTATTCTACCGGGCGTCATTGACGCCCGGTACCGGGAAAGTCCGACAGGCTGCTAGCTGACGCATCGCGCTAATCAATTAAAACAGTACGTTTGTCTCCATACATAGGGAGGCTTGTCATTGTTGCGCCACCAATGACACAAACGACCCCCTTGCTGCGCGACCACCTCAAAGTTCGCACGGGGCGTCAAGTCCAGATCCCCAATTTCCTTTTCAAAACGAGCCCTTAACTCGGCACAGCGTGCTTTTTCATTGGTCAGGCAGTGGTCGAACTCATCTTCGTCGCTGAAAGCGCCACAGTTTGAGTATATTCCTGTACTTGCATTTTCCCCACAACCCCAATCAGAAAGCCAGGAATATATGAGTGAATCTTTATCCACACCTTCCCCCAGGAAGGAACTTTGAATCAGGGTGGGCGCCGACGTCACGTTGCTTGCAAAGCACGTGGTTCTGCGCCATACAAAGGGCTCCCTATCATTGTTGCGGTACCAATGACACAACTGATTTCCCTGCCGCACCACCACCTCAAAGTTCCCACCGTTGACCCCTACATTAAAGTTGCTTTGAATCAACGCTGGCGCCGACGTGACGTTGCTTGCAAAGCACTCGGTTTTTTGCCACAAAAAGGGCTGCTCATTATTGTTGCGCCAATAATGACACACCCGGTCTCCTTCCTGCACGACCGCGTCAAAGTTCCCACCGTTGACCCCTAAATCAAAGTCGCTATGAATCAGGGAACCCCCGGCAGCGAAAACGTACCCTGGGATGAGCAATATTGCGAAAAGCTGAATAATCACCAGAGTCAGCCCCCAGGTTTCTGAAATCTTGTGCTCTTTCATGATGTCCTCCTGCGGAATTTTTGTTCGATGCAGTGCTTTTCTTGAATAGTGCACCGCACTAGAGGCATTGATCATCGCTTGGCCCAAAACCCAGTGCAAGCGTAAGATTAGCTGCGATCCTGGCCTGCTAATCAGCGCTTTACGCCAGGAAGCCTTGCTCCCGCCGGCTAAGCGGACCAAACGACAATCAAGGCTACACTGTAATTATAGTAGGGCGTTGGCGGCATGCCAGGAACTCAAGAGCTGAAGTTTCCCGGTTCCCTCATGCGACCAGTCCCCATAACTGCAGCGATGAGGGGATTTCGGGTGCCGTGGCCGGGATCATCACCACAGTCGACCCTGGGAGCCACGGGGTCACCATTTGTTGCGGCCTGGCAAGGCCGCGTTATCTTGCAGGTGCGGAGCCTGCCCAGGTAACCGCTAGCCACGGGCCTGGAATCGAGACTTGCAGCCGGTGCGGTAACGTCCTGGTTGATGCGTAGTCAGGAGAGGAGGCGAGGTGCAAGGGTAACAGGTGATGCTGACCTTGAAGGTGTGGAGCTCCGAAAAGACCGACGTTGGGATCGGCCGATGGTTTAAATGGGCCAGCAGGCAACAGCGCTGCGTGCGTCATGGGCGAGTGAGCAGCGACCCCCCGGAGTCTCAGGCCGTATCGAGCCTCACATCGAGATAGCGCGGTAACCAGGGAGATCCGACAGTCGGTGCCGAAGGATCGGCGCACCCTCGAACAAGCGTAGAAAGCAAGGACGAGGGCGGAGGGTGTCGGAAGTCGGAGCCACCCATAGGAGCGCGGATCTGCGGTAATA
>NZ_LN848257.1:2354159-2358902 GCF_001499735.1 Thiocapsa sp. KS1
AAGGGGGGTGGACGCTACCGTCCGCTCGGAGTGCCCTGCTTTGAGGACCGCTTGGTCCAGGACCGGCTGAGCCTGGTCCTGCAAGCCATTTGGGAACCGGAGTTCCTGGATTGCTCCTATGGCTTTCGTCCGGGCCGCGGCGCACACGATGCGTTGCGCCGGGTCGCGGAGGTCATGACGCTGGAGCGCACCCAATGGGTGGTAGAGGCCGATATCAAAGGCTTCTTCGATCATGTTGGACATTCCCACATGATTCGCTTCCTGGAGCATCGCATCGCCGACCCGAATTTTTTGCGGCTGAGATCCGGACCCGGTTGATTGGACAGTGAATGGACGGCGATAAGTGCTTCCTCCAAGATGAGCGAGAGGCTCAGGAGAGAAGCGATGAGGCGCAAGAGACGTAATCATTAGCCGGAGTTCAAGGCCAAAGTGGCGCTGGCGGCCATCCAGGGAGACCTGACGATGGCGCAGCTGGTCGAGAAGTTCGATGTGCACGCGAACCAGATCACCGACTGGAAGAAGCAGTTGCTGAGCAATGCATCGGACGTTTTCGGCAAGGGGGCGCAGAAGGCCGAGGCGTCGGCAGAGACCATCGAGCAGTTGCACGCGAAGATCGGCTAGCTGACGATGGAGAACGATTTTTTAGAACGCGGGCTCGAACGGATTCACGGGCCCGGAGGAAAGAAATGGTAGACCGGAAGGACCCGCTGCCGGTGACGCGGCAATGCGCGTTGCCGGATCTGCCGCGCTCGACGTTCTATCACGTGCCCAAGCCTGTTTCCGACGAGGAACTTGAGCGGATGGCGCTGATCGATCGCTGTCATCTGCAGCATCCGTTCTACGGCAGCCGCCGGATCCGTGACGGGCTGGAGGATCAGGGCCATCGGGTGAATCGCAAGAAGGTCCAGCGCCTGATGCGGACGATGGATCCGGCGGCACAGTATCCGAAGCGGAACCCGAGCCTGGCGAACCAGGCGCACAAGGTCTATCCGTACCTGCTGCGGGATCTGGTCATC
Source organism: Thiocapsa sp. KS1 (assembly GCF_001499735.1). GTDB lineage: Bacteria > Pseudomonadota > Gammaproteobacteria > Chromatiales > Chromatiaceae > Thiocapsa. The sequence goes on from NZ_LN848257.1 coordinate 2,355,176, forward strand.
AACCGCCCGAATCAGGTCTGGGCGACCGATGTGACCGATATCCCGATGGCGCGGGGCTTTGTGTATCCGGTGGCGATCATGGACCGGTACTCGCGCAAGGTGCTGTCCTGGCGCGTGTCCAACACGCTCGATGCCAGCTTCTGTGTGCAGGCCCTGGAGGAGGCCGTGGCCCAGAGCATCGGCTTCGGCAAGCAGGCGCTTTTTCTCGGTTACGCTGAACCGGCGACGGGTACGTTTCTCCAGTCTCGGATCGGTCACCACCTCATTGGAATCAGACATGTTTCCACTCCGAAAGCGCCCCGATTGTTACAGATAAAACCGATCGGAGACTGTTGGACTGGATGTTGACACTCAGGGAAGCCTTGGTTGTCGAGTGCCCAGAAGGCCCAGTAACCGCCTCCATAGTCGGCACTGAGCCGGTCGGCGACGGTGTAGATCGTCGGCTCCACCGGATAGGAGAAGTAGCGCCCGAAGATCTCGGCGGCATGGCGAACCCGCTTCTCGGTCGGTACCATCATACGTGTCATCATAAATTGTCTCTCCTGCCCCTTCCTCCGGACGCACGCCAGCCTCAGCGATGAAGCTGACCGGAGAGAAGGGGCTTACGGGTTAGGGGTTCAGCTCACGGCGTACCAAACGATCCCGATCAGCATCACGATCCCTGCAAAGACGCCCGGATTGATCCAGAGCAGGAACCCCAATGCGACCACGGCCAACCCACGGGTTTTCGGCGAGGCGAAAGCAAACACGATCATCAGCATGGCCGCTCCGGTCAGCGCGGTCATCGGGTTGCCTTCGTCGGTGGGACTTGGATATCGGTCCCGTCATCGATGAGCTTCCCGATCTCCGTCAGGAAGCCGCTGGGATCGGCCTTCGTATGCCCTCCTTGCTCCAGGGGCTCCACCAGACCTTCGGTCTTCAGGACCGCCAGCAGAAAGCCGGGGGTATTGGCGCTTTTGCCCTTACAGACCCCTGCCCGCTTGAGCGTCCCGGCTGTGACCGGCTTGTCGGTCTCCAAACTGGCCTGAAGACTCGCCAAGCTCACCCATTCCCGACCGAAGAGACCGCCCCCGGAGTTTCCCCAGATCCGAACGTGGATCTCGGTGTCGTAGCCGACGTGATAGATGAGGTTCGATGCCCCGCTGAGACTGGGGCAGGTGCCGAGCTTCAGAATACGGATCGGTTTTGATACAGGTTTCTTCGTAGCCATTGCAAAGTCCTCTTCATATAAGTTGGCTTTATTGCCGTGTTACAGGTTCTCTTCGATACATCGGCGTAGCTCTCCATTGACCCAGGGAGCATCGGGGATCAAGACCACGAGGCTGAACTCGTTGTTGGGAATGAAGACCGCCCTGAAATAGCCATCCTGATACTGGATCGCTTCCCAAGGTATCGTGTGCAGATGGTGATCACCCCAGAAGGGCCGATGGACATCATCGGGTTCAACCAGGACGACGAAACCCTCCTCCTCGGGGTTGTACTCCGGGTGACTGAAGGACTGGATGGCGTCCCGGATCAATGGATAGACAGGGTTGATTTTCTCCAGGCGTGACAGGTCGTCGTGCGACGTGAAGCGCAGCATGGTATTTTCTCCAGGCATAAAAAAACCCGCCGAAGCGGGCTATGAGGGTTAACGGGTTGGCTTGCTCCCTGGAAATCGTTTCGGGAGCGTTAAATCAGGAACTTAGGATGGCGAAGAGAAGCCAAGCGCAGTTCGTCAAGTGGTTTGGGCCTTTACTTGATGCTCTTCGGGAGTTGGGCGATTCGGGAAAACCACGTGAGGTTGCGAATCAGATCGCGAAATACCTCAGCCTGACAGACGATGTTCTCGATGCAACAGTCAAGTCAGGCGGGAGCCGTTTCCAGAATCAAGTAGCATGGGCACGGCAGTATCTTGTTTGGGAGGGTTTGGTTCAGTCATCTAAACATGGCACATGGACGCTGACCGACAAAGGCCGAACCGCTCACCTTTCCGAAGCTGAGTCGCGTGAAATATTCAAGAAGTGGGTTGCGATCCATAGAGATAGGCGAAAGGAAAAAGAAATCGCCGGTCAAGAACCTGATCATACGGACGAGTTACCGCCTGAAGAACGCGTCGTCGAGGAATCACTGAGCCTCCTTGGTACCCTACGTTCCCTCAGTGCAGTTGGCTTTGAGAAAGTATGCCGGGAGTTGCTTCGGGAATCCGGCTTTCTGAATGTCGAGATTACGGGAGGGTCAGCGGATGGTGGTATCGATGGCTTCGGAACGCTTGAAGTCAACGCATTCGTGAGTTTCAAAGTCCTTTTCCAATGTAAGAAGTATGGGGAGGGAAGACTTGTATCGCGAGCACAGGTCGGAGATTTCAGAAACGCGATGATTGGTCGTGCCGAGAAGGGCATCATCATGACAACTTCAACCTTCTCAAACGCAGCGGTCCAAGAAGCGAATCGGGAAGGCGCACCGAAAGTCGAGTTGGTCGATGGCGCCAAACTCGTCGAGATGTTCCAGAAGGTTGAGCTTGGCGTAAAGCGGCGGGATATCTACGACGTGGATCTTGCCTATTTCGAGAAGTTTATGCCCTAACCATCCTTCAAAAAGAGCGGATGGAGGTCAACTCAGATGGCGTTACGAGTAGCAGAGGTGTAACCATTTGTCTGAACGAAGAATCCCCGATCTACCGCAGAGCAGGCAATCGTAGCGGTGTGTCGCTATTTTGCCAGCGTTTCCGGGTTACAAGATTCCGGCACCTCCCCGGTATCCAGCATGGTCCGAAACTGGTACTCGCTCAAAATGGTGACCCCTTGTTTCCTTGCTCGTTCCATCTTTATCGGTCCAGCATTGTATCCGTAGCAAAGGAACGTAAGCCGTGAGGAAACGGTTGTACGAACCACCATACCCCAGCCCTCCGCGAGCTTGCACAAATCCGTCTTGTCTTCTGCTTTGAAGCCTGTAAAGCAGACCTCGGGGACACCATTCCGATGAGGGATTACAATGCGTGCCCTGTCCGATAGAGGTATCGCCGGAGGAAGGGTATCTTGGTAGAAAGCCATTCGTTCGGCAATGGGAGTATCAGGGGACACTGACTCAAGAACCCTATCCTTACGATAGGTTCGGAGTTCTCCGTGATTAATACTGAATCCTTGGATATAGGTGTCATCTTCAGTAATATCAGAAACTTCTTGAACGGAGATGAGTCCCTTCCCGTTCCGGTAGATAAAGACCAAGACCTCGTCTTCACTCAAACCGCTTTTCTTAGGCATAACCAGTTCCTTACACTGCATCTACAACTCGCAAGAATTCACGGAAAAGCTTGCATTCACCGAGTATAAATTAGAATATGGGAACGGTCGCTATTCGCGCCAATGCTAAGAACGAGATCCCGGAGATTAAGAAATAACCTTGGATCGGATGCCACCATTTAACGTTGACCTCCTTAACTTCAGATATCCAGTCAGAAAACGTTTCCGCGAAGATCTTATAGCTTACTTTATCGCTATTCAGAGCAGAAGCTTCGGATACGCCCAAATACCGATATTTCGTAAGCTCCAAACCGAACTGGACAGATACACTCCGAAGCAACTGAATGCCTGAAATACCAGATACCACCAAAAACAGCCAGCCCGCCGCCTGCAATCGCAAAACCAGCAAATCAACTGACTCGACTGGAAATTGAATGCTGAGAGCCAGAATCGAAAATGTTAGAGATACTACGTAAAGCTCGGCCTTGGTGGACTGATCTGAGAGA
>NZ_LN848257.1:2359002-2362567 GCF_001499735.1 Thiocapsa sp. KS1
CATTACCGCAGATCCGCGCTCCTATGGGTGGCTCCGACTTCCGACACCCTCCGCCCTCGTCCTCGCTTTCTACGCTTGTTCGAGGGTGCGCCGATCCTTCGGCACCGACTGTCGGATCTCCCTGGTTACCGCACTATCTCGATGTGAGGCTCGATACGGCCTGAGACTCCGGGGGGTCGCTGCTCACTCGCCCATGACGCACGCAGCGCTGTTGCCTGCTGGCCCATTTAAACCATCGGCCGATCCCAACGTCGGTCTTTTCGGAGCTCTACACCTTCAAGGTCAGCATCACCTGTTACCCTTGCACCTCGCCTCCTCTCCTGACTACGCATCAACCAGGACGTTACCGCACCGGCTGCAAGTCTCGATTCCAGGCCCGTGGCTAGCAGTTACCTGGGCAGGCTTCGCACCTGCAAGATAACGCGGCCTTGCCAGGCCGCAACAAATGGTGACCCATTTTCGGGGTCCAAAATTCGTCTCCAACAACGCCGTCAGCATAGCTTCCGAATTTCTGCTATTCGGACCGCAGCCGTGCCAACAGACCCTCGAGGCGCTTAGAAAACTTCAACGACGTTATGGGCTTAGAATTCTTCGCTCCACCATTTAGTAGTTGACAGCGCACATGCTCTGTAGATGATGATGTTCTCTTTGCGAGCAAATCCAAAAAGGCTTCAAGGCAAATTTTCTTTCTGCCGATTACATCTTTCTTTCCACGAGCACTACTCGGCTTAATATCGAATCCGCGAACCCCGCTTCCTTGTTCTGTCACTAGTGCTGGAAACCGCTTCTCCGACCCATCCATTAGCCATGCATCCAGAAGTACGCCATTACTATGCTCGAGTTCATTTTCAATCGCAATGTAATCTGGATCCGTACGAACAGAATATGTCATTACCTGACTCTCCTCTCTTATTTGGTTGTTATTTATCCGACCTATTTAGCCCTTACGCGTTCCGGATTGCACGCTTGGCTTCCTGTACTAGACCGCACTCAGTCGAGTACCTAGGTCGCCTCTCAGGACAGGCTTGACAAGCAGTTCGCCATGACGGTCGCTTACTCCGTACCTCTGCGGCGGGGCGTGGGCGATACTAGCAGAAATCGACCATGGCCGCTTTCGCTCCTCAGCATGGTCTTTTCTCCAGGCATAAAAACCCCGGAAGCGGGTATTGGGTGACAGGGTTTTGGCGGACCTAAGGGAAGGGCTGCAGCGGAGCGGATGACGTCATGCGTTCAGTGGGTTTGCCAAGACGATACTTGGCCGTTTTCGATATAGACATAGACGCCGCGATACACCATCTGCTTTCGAGTGCCCCAGCGTCCAACGCTTGTGTTGATATCCAGCGGACGACCGAGCTTGGCGTAAACGTCTTGCTCCGGGGAGCCAATGCGAAGCATGATCTCGTCGGCCGCTAGATAGGTGCGCGCGCAAATGTATTGGGCTTCCCAGAGAAGTTTGCCATTCGGATCGGTGTTTACGAAAGGTTCAGACCAGGCGAGGGTGGCCGTGGTGAGAACTTCTCTTTTGCAGGTATCCTCTAGATATTCCATCATTTCTGATGTTAATCCGTTGGGTGTAGGTTCGTACCCACACCTATCAGCGATGGCATCCTTTAGCACAGTTCTCGCGGAATAATTAATGTGACAGTAGCTAAGTCTCAATCTCTCTTCGCACAATTTATCAACGCAACTATCCCAGTCAGCCTTGCTCGTTATGCTATTTCTTGGCAAGGAGTGACCTGGAGCTGCGCAAGCAGCTATGATCACTGTAACCCAAATTATGCTAACAATCCGAGCGATCATTGAGCGCCTCCGAGATATGTTTTTAGAATGAGCATAGCTCATTATTTTCTAGATCGAAGCGTCGTCTCGTCTACTTGACTGCATGCAGCCGAGCGCAAAGTTACCGCGCACACTTCACGAACGGTATCGGGATTTCCCCTAGAAGCACAAGACCGCGTGCAGTCTGATACCCAGCTCGCCTCTCAGTACATGCTTGATAGGCAGTTCAGCATGCAGGTCTCTGACTCCGTAACGTGTGCGGATAACATAGCACTGGATTCCGGTGGCGATCGTGGTCGACTTGGACCTTTCCGGGGCATCTGTAATTTTCTTGGGCTCGGATGAACCAGGGGCGTGGTGCCAAATCCTGTGAAGCCGTACAACAAGGGTGACTGACGCGGATCGGCGTCAATGCGCGACCTTTCAATGAGAACCGCGGGCGCGTTGACGGTACCGATGTTGCGCTTCCCGCCCGACACAAGAGTGCTCGGGTGCGAGAAAATAGGTCGTGTCATTGATCGGGTTCAGCTAAATGCTGACCCTGTCGCCCCGCATTCTTTTTTGGGAAACCGAGGACGGACCCTGAGGTACGATCTCATTCTTCGGATTATGTCAAAGCGCATCGTCTTCTTGTGCCGCTAATTCTGCCTCGCAAGAAGGTTCATTAGCGAATGAGTATTCGACTATTATATAGCCTGCGTCTCCGGAAGCTGGCATTGCAGCCAAGAATACTGATTCGATGTCCGGTGGCAACTTTGAGCCTTTTGCCGCCCCCCATGCGGCTCCCAGCATTCTTTCTTTTTTGACCAGCCCCATCATCCAATCATCTGGTTCATCCCAAATACTCCCTGGGAAAAGAAGATCTGTAGTCTCATGCTCGCCATAGACACCAGAAAGCCTTCCTTTCATCTCGTTAAAGGCACTCTGAAGTTCAAATCCGTAAGAACTAGTTCGAATATTTTTACCAATCGCTTTAATCCAGCATAGCCCAGATTCTGGAGCCACCTGAACTATATACGCTTCAAATGCCGAATGTGGTTTTGGCGGATTTGCGATTTTATACTTGCCGTGTCCAAGTTTCTCCGGTTCATCTAAACCCTTTAGTGACATTCCCATATCTAGCCCAAATGGGCCAGCAAAGGCATTGCCGAGAAAGAGCATAGAATAAAGGGCAAAGATAAGCCGAACCTTATGAGACATATCAATTTCCTGTTATGAACGAGTTCAAGGCTACGTGTTCTACATTGCACGCATGACCTCGGGTTAAAAAGGGATCGTTTATTTCTAGCACACCATGAGATCCCAAGTCCCCGTGCCAGTAGCCAGACACAAAAAAAGCCGAACCCCTCGATTCCTCCAGGTGGTTCGGCTCTTGCTGTCTTCGTCGAGTCCATGACGTTCGGATCTTCCGTGGCGTGTGCGAGAACTATAGCACAGGATTCCGGGTTGGCCGACAGGTCCCAGGTCACCCACCCCCGTCCCACTCCCCTGCCCCAACCCCGACACACGCCCCGGCCTCAAAGCGTACTAATCGAAACCTCATACACCCCCCCGATCACCACGAATTCATCCTCCCCTTTCAGCATCCCCGGCAGCAACCGATTGAAGAAGAAGATCTTCGGCAAGGGCACCTCCGCGATCAGGATGTAGTCCCCGAACTCGTCGGCGCGCTCGCGGTTGCTGGTGAAACTGTTGAGGTTATTGAAGAGGACGCGGTAGCGCCCGCCGCCAAGGGTCTCGAGGATCTCATGCTCGTCGATGCGGTTGATGCCGCGGTAGAGGCTGA
>NZ_LN848257.1:2362667-2373058 GCF_001499735.1 Thiocapsa sp. KS1
GGTGGGTCTCCTCGGGGTGGGCCTGGAGGAGCTCGTATTGACAAGAAGAGTTTCCCTCTCGGGCACTTCCAGCATACCCAAGGCCATCAGTGGAACCTGTCCGTCATCGCTTGGTGCACCCACGGATATCCCACGGGTGACGAGGAAGTTCGGAGACATCAGATGTCTGCGTTGGGCGTACTCGTCAGTTAAGTTAATGATATCTTTCGACGGACAGTCTCGATGGCATTTTCCTATCCAGGTCTTCAAGGGGTCTTCAAGGTTTCTCGAAGGGTCTCCAAGTGATCCCTATTCTTGATCCATGTTGAATCTCTTAATGGATCATAAAGGAGAAGGCCCGCGTTCGTAAGTCGGCGGGCTTGGTGTCAATGTCCGGACACGGTGATTCCGGTCACTTGTGCTGCTGCATCCGTTGCATCCAGTAGGGTCTGATTCGCCAAGTGGGCATAGCGCTCGGTCGTCGTCACCTTACTGTGTCCCAGCAGCTTCTGGACTTCATAGATGCTGCGTCCGGCATTGACCAGGGCGGACGCGAACGAGTGCCGTAGGTCATGGAGCCGCAGTCCCGGCATGCCCGCTTGCGTCCGGGCGGATGTCCAGCTTCCCCAGATCGATTTGAAGGGCTGCAGGGTCGACGGATTCGGAACCACATACGGGCAGTCCGGAAACCTGGGGACTGTCTCGAAGACCTCGATGGCCATTTTGGACAGGGGCACCTTCCGGGGCTTTCCGCTCTTGCTCATAGGGATCCGCCATTCCCTTCGGTCCTGATCGATGTCCTCCCATTTGGCATCCAAGAGTTCCCGTTTGCGTGCTCCCGTGAGCAGCAGCAGGGGCACGATGTAACGGAGCTGGGTGTTGCTGCTGTTGTTGACCGCCGTGATCAAGCGCTCCGTCTGTTCGGCCGTCAGGTAGACCTCCTTGATGTTGTCGACCTCCAGAAGTGCGACATTGGCCGTGGGATTGACCTCCGCACCCGGAACGCCCCATCGCTTGGCGAGATTGAAGATCCGTCTGAGCACGCCGACCATCGCATTGCAGTAGGCAGGACTCAATCCCGAGGCGGATTTGTGGCGATGCCACGCCTGGATGCTCTCGGCGTCGATCTCCGCCAGCCGATGACGTCCGAACTTGGGCAGGAGATGCAGACGGATGATGCCTTCATCGAAGTCCGGTCGACGTTTGGCAGTCTGGATGTGGGGCAGGTAGCGATCCCGGATCAGTTCCTCCAGGGTCGGGATCTGCTTCAGGTGTTTCTTGTCCTTGGCTGGATCTTCGCCCAAGGTGATCTTGGCCTTGAGCTGGATCGCAGCCTTCTGGGCCTTCTCGAAGGAGACATCAGCAGCACTGCCGATCCGATGTTGCTTCAAGCGTCCATAGCGGTCGCGGTAACGAAGGTAGTAGGTCTTACCGTTGGGGCGGACCTCAAGAATAAAGCCCTGAAGGGTATCGGAATACCAATCAATCTTGGTCTTCCCTTCGGGACAGGTTGCGTTTCTGACAAAAGATGGATCGATCTTGGCGACAGGCATAGGTGTCTCCTGCCGATCTCACTCGGCACGTTGGGTTGATGGATGGGTGTGATGGCGAACGCACGACACAGCGGCCTCCTGGGAGGGCGGTGCCGGGGGCATGAGGGTCGTACCGGACCGGGGCGGGGGTGGCCCTGAGGGGGCGGTATAGGCGACTCGCGGAGAGGTGCGGGTCGAGCTGGCGGACGGGGAGAGCCGGGGGCGGTCGGCAGTGCCGGCCTGGGAACCTGAAAAGCTGCGAACCTGAAAACCTGAAAACCTGGCCGTCCGTGGCCCGGTGAAAGGGTACCTCCGCTAGGCTGAAGTCTCGGACGTATGCGCCAAGAGGGTGTAGATCTTGGCCCCTCGTTGACCAACGGTGCAGGTCCAGCGAGCCGCGGCAGGATCGGTCCCGGTGTAGATGTCCAAGACCGCTTGCACGTCCCGTTGGCTGACGTTGGACATCAACGCGGCCTCCTTGACCAGCTCCATCTTCTTCGTGTGACCGCCTGCGATGCATGACATGACGGCATCAACTACCGGCTGATCTACACGCATCTTCTCAGCCTGTCTGACCGTTTCAAGATCCCCCTCGCCGACAAGAACCACGGAGTCCAACAGAGCCTCGTAGGTCTGACGTCGAACAGTGCAGTAGCGGTATGCAGCTCGATCAACCACATTGCCCCGACACTTGGTGTTCACGAACTCGACCGTCCTTCGCTGTTGAACCGCGTCATCCTCGACAACATCCAGGATATAGGCACAGTCCGCATCTTCCATCATGTCACTTGTACCGGCGTGTACAAGTTTCCCATCCGCACTCCGTTTCTTGTTGACATGGGCAAGGGCGATGACAGTTCCGCCCCCGAGCACGAATTGCCGCATCCACCTGTTGAAACCGGCCGAGTCATTCTTGTCCATCAGGTTCACGAACTTCTTAAGGGTATCCAGTACGATCACTACTCCCTGCGCCCGACCAGTCTCGGATAGCTCGATGATGGCCCTCTTAAGCGCAGACTCAGAGAAATCTTGAAAACCTGGAGCCAACATGTGGAAGCCATACCGCTCGGCGAAGGCCAACTTATCCATGAGTCCGCGGTAGTTGTCGTCCATGTTCACGTAAAAGGCGTCTCCCGGATCGACTCGTCCCGCCTCGATGGACTGACTCAGCAACTTCAGTGTTATCAATGTCTTACCGGTATTCGGCGCGGCATAGAGGAGCGAATACTGACCACGCAAGGCGAGCCCGTCCATCACATACACCTCCTCCTTCATGTTCTCCACGAGCTGTTTATGCTGCCCGGTAATCGAGAATGATCTCAGCGGGTGAGGCGCCTCGATCTCCACCACCGCATCCTCGATAATCTCAAAGGGCTCCTCATCTGCAGCCAATACCTGCTGCCAGTCGATGCCCCGGTCGGCCAATAGCTTACAGATTGTCGCGATGGTGATCGGAGTGCCACTATAGTTGGCGAAGGATGCCCACTTTGCTCGAATCTCGGTCAACCCCTTGTATTTTGCACCCCGAGCACTCCAGCGATTCCACAGCAGGCATCCCTCCTCGCTGCCCCCCGTCTCGTGATAGATCGCCATCCCGGTGTGCAGCCATGCATCATATCCCCCGTCGTCCGGGTCAACGTGAGCGAGGAGAAGCTCACATTTTCGAGCGTTTTGGCCTACATCTCCTTCGGATACCGTAACCTCGGGCACATCTGGTGCACGCCGGGGCGGCTGTCTGCCGTTGTGCCCAAACACCGCATCGATGAAGTCTTGGCCAACCTCGGACAGCTCATCCGCCTCGTCCACCTCCCGGTATCGGATCTCTTTGCCGGGACTTGGCGGGAGAACCACCATTGCTCGTCCCGTCTTGACATCGATCCGCTCCGGATGGTCCTCGGTCGAGTGTGAGTCGGATTTCGCGTACGTGCCGGCAGCACGCCGAAAGTAGTGATGCTCGCCCTTCTTGGTTGTAACGACCAAATCCGGCGTGAGATCGAATGCCTCTTCGAGCTGACAGAGTTCAGCAATAGCTTCGGGACTGTCGGCATCGAACACGATGATCTCGTCGCCGACGATAAACCCGACTTCGTGATCCGGGTGCTTACTCCAGTACTCATCAATCGACGCAGGTGATCGCTTTTCATGCCATTCATCCCATTTCACCGCTGTCTTTTTGGTGCCTGGGATGATGGGAATCACCGATAAACCAAACCCATACCAAGCAAACGCCGCCGTCCTATAGTTTGTGGTGCCATCGCTGTTAGGTCCGAAATCAAAAAAATCCATAATCTAATGCCTAAAAAAGAATTACACAAAGCCACACTGCTCCCGGCTAGTGGCGATGCGCACCTCGTTTAGGACGACAGACTATATGAAAAACGTAATATGATGAAATATGATGACTATAAATAATAAATGATTATCTGGTTTCCTACGGGTATCGAGGTGAACACCTACCAACCCCTCCGAGATGCTGCCTAAAACAAGCGGGAGCATTATGGTCTTTGTACCGGGGTATGCGATTGACGTCAATCCCCCCACGGAATAAAACCCATCTGCTCCGTCATGTGACGCTCATCATCAACGCAAACCTCTTTGCCTTATTGACTATCTCCTTGTGAATGATCTTTCATAGCACACTCACTGTGAACTACGTTTAAAACCAGAACGCGAAAGCCCTTTCGACAGCTCACTCGTATCATTAAGCCAATCGAGCGTCACCATGAGTTCACGATCGACCTGCAGAAGGGGCGCTGACGGCCGCAAACCTGATTTCTCATGCGGAACATGGACTTAGGGGCAGCTTCGCAGATTTTCAGGATTTCAGGGGGGGCGAGCCGCAAACCTGCGCCCCCCGCCCCGGTCCGTCTGAGAACCTGCAAACCTGAAAACCTGCGACCCCGGAGCTGGTCCGGGGCCGTCTCAGCCTCAGTCAGTGGCCCGAAGGATGTCCTCCGCTTCGGGATGGTCGTAGACATACACCCGCAGTCGGTGGTACTGCTCGGCACACCGGCATGCCAAACCCGGATCCTTCTGGAAACTCAGGTTGCTGTAGGTATACAGGCAGCAGGCGATCCCGAAGGCATCGGCCGACAGCGACCCCTCGAAGCCGTTCTCGCAGATCACCGAGAAGGTTTCCTCGGTGTCGGGAGCCATGTAGAAGCCTTGGTTGTCGAGTGCCCAGAAGGCCCAGTAACCGCCTCCATAGTCGGCACTGAGACGGTCGGCGACTGTATAGATCGTCGGCTCCACCGGATAGGAGAAGTAGCGCCCGAAGATCTCGGCGGCATGGCGAACCCGCTTCTCGGTCGGTACCATCATACGTGTCGTCATAAATTGTCTCTCCTGCCCCTTCCTCCGGACGCACGCCAGCCTCAGCGATGAAGCTGATCCGGAGTAAAGGGGCTTTCAGGTTAGGGGTTCAGCTCACGGCGTACCAAACGATCCCGATCAGCATCAAGATCCCTGCAAAGACACCCGGATTGATCCAGAGCAGGAACCCCAATGCGACCACGGCCAACCCACGAGTTTTAGACGAGGCGAACGCAAACACGATCATCAGCATGGCCGCTCCGGTCAGCGCGGTCATTGTGTTGCCTTCGTCGGTGGGACTTGAATATCGGTCCCGTCATCGATGAGCTTCCCGATCTCAGTGAGGAAGCCGCTGGAATCCGCCTTCGTATGCCCTCCGGTCTCCATGGGCTCCACGAGACCTTCGGCCTTCAGGACCGCCAGCAGAAAGCCCGGCGTATTGGCGCTTTTGCCCTTGCAGACCCCTGCCCGCTTGAGCGTCCCGGCTGTGACCGGCTTGTCGGTTTCCAAACTGGCCTGAAGACTCGCCAAACTCACCCATTCCCGACCGAAGAGACCGCCCCCGGAGTTTCCCCAGATCCGAAAGTGGATCTCGGTGTCGTAGCCGACGTGGTAGAGGAGGTTCGATGCTCCGCTGAGACTGGGACAGGTTCCGAGCTTCAGAATACGCATCGATTTTGGTACAGGTTTCTTCGTAGCCATTGCAGAAGTCCTCTTCATATAAGTTGGCTTTATTGCCGTGATGGTTGATGTACTGCGTTATAGGTTCTCTTCGATCACCTCCCTCAGCGTGCCATTGACCCATGAAGCATCGGGGATCAGGACCACGAGGCTGAAATCGTTGTTGGGAATGAAGACCGCCCTGAAATAGCCATCCTGATACTGGATTGATTCCCAAGGCATGGTGTGTAGCCAGTGATCACCCCAGAAGGGCCGATGGACATCAACGGGCTCGATCAGGACTACGAAGCCCTCCTCCTCGGGGTTGTACTCCGGGTGACTGAAGGTCTGGATGGCCTCCCTGATCAGGGGATAGGCCGGGTCAGTTTCAGCAAGGCGTGACAGGTCGTCGTGCGACGTGAAGCGCAGCATGGTATTTTCTCCGGGCATAAAAAAACCCGCCGAAGCGGGTATTGGGTGACGGGGTTTTGGTGGGCCTAAGATAGAGACTGGGGGACAGACTCCATCTGAGACAGTGGGGAGTTATGGATTGAGTGGACTGTCACCGGAATTCTTCGAGACTTACAATTACTAATAGAATTGCTTTCACCCTCCGATTGTTTTTTGAATATGGAAGTTTGCAAGTTCCTTTAGAGAAAAGGATCCATTTCCCTTAAGCGCGAGTTCCAAATCAGCATGCTTCTTAAACCACCCATCTTGCATTGGCAAGAAAGTTTTCACATACTCGGTCCCGATCTCGATGACTGCTATTGCCTTTCTATCTCGATAATCCGTCAGGAGAACTTCATACTGGCTCTCGCGGATTCTCTTCGTTTTCTGCAAGGTAATAGTTGACGCTGGCGCATAGTAGACTTTATCCCTAGACGGATTGCGCGCCAACTCACCGCCTTTTTTATAGTAAGTGTATGGCTCGATCTTCTTTTCTTGGTTGGCAATGCCGTAACGTATGGCGAGCGCTTCATTACCATGCCTATCAATTTTGTAAGTGTACGGCCTGACTTGTTGATCACTATCTCGATGTTGTTGGCGCTCAGCTTCCTTTCTTCGGTTTTCAGACTCGCCTCGCTCTTTCTGTTGTTGGCGCTCAGCTTCCTTTCTTCGGTTTTCAGACTCGTCTCGCTCTTTCTGCCTTCTCCTCTCCTCCGCCCTCTGAGGACCCTGCAACAAGTGCTGCACCAAGAGTATCGCCAACCCGACGCCAATAAAAACGCCCATAAAAGGAAGAATGACTGGGAATGTAAAAATTACGATTATCACAGCCACAAAGACAACGAGCTTCCAATAGTGCACAGCAATCGCCAGCGCCACTATGCATGCAATCGCCAATAGAATTACTTTTGTCATATCGATTCTTGTCAGCTCGGCAATGATTCCGCACCCCATTTGTGCATGGGGGATTCGGGGATTCTGATGACAGTTTACTCGATTAGGACTCTGCGACCTGCGCGATCAAGTAAACTGTCACCGGAACTCCGAAGTATGGGGCTTCATGGGCATGCATGATCAGGTAATAACGCGAAACTTGACTTATTTATACGTTTTTTTTACGAATCTTCCCGTACCATCGCATCGATTACATGTGACTTCGAAAGCACCTGATCCTTCGCATTTTTTACAAGGAACTGTTGCTGCAATCTTATAAATTCCAGTTCCGCTACATTTCTTACATATGCCGCCCCCGAAGTTTCCTGTGCCGTTGCAGGTTAAACATGTTTGTTCTTTTCTTACACACATGCCTGTCCCGTTGCATATTTTACAACTGAGAACTACTTTCCCCTTACCATCGCATTTGAAACAAACCCCATTCTGAGTCGTGATGACATGACTTCCTAATAAACCAGATTTGTAGCTTCTTGTTACGTGTGTGCCATCTGACTTTATAGCGTGTTCTGTTGCTCCATTGAAAAAAATATTCTTTCTCACCGTGCCTCTTTCAATGGTAGCCCAACCTTTTGTAGTTCTTGTTGTTGTTGTATTACCAAATAATCCGTTACCATGGGTGTATGTTTTAGTTTTACCACTATCATGATGCCTGACGACCTTTTGTTTTCTTCCAAGCCAATCGGTCTTATAGTGAACAGTAGTCCCGAATCCAAATAATGACTTTACTGCTGTTTCAAAAAACCCACTTTTCTTTCGTCGCGCCATGACAGTTATATCGCTAATTAGGACTGAATAGTGCCGTACCCAACATTTACACCTAAGCAATACAGGTTTTCGGTTTCTCTTTACCGATGATCTGGAAATTCGCAGTGAGCAAGGTACGCAGTTGCGGAGCAAAGGCGCCAAGACCGTGAAATAATGTGCGGCACGCGGTTCGAAATTGGGATTCTGGTTACAGTTTACTCGATTAGGACTCTGCGACCTGCGCGATTATGTAAACCGCCACCGGAATCCGGTAGTGGTGACCCCGTTGCCCGATCGATCACCTGTCCGAACTCGTGGTATTATCCTGTCTGGACTTAATAGAGAGAGTTGACGTATTCTCCGACAGGCATTGGTAGCAAGTCCTGTGGGTGATCTCCCCCAAATGTAGCTAGCCCACTTTTACCCTTTATAATCGCGGAATCAATAGTCGCACCAGTGACAGTGTTCACGACTGCAAGTGAGATAGATGCCTTATCTGGTATCCCCGACCATTCCGTAGCCCGATCTTCCCACTCCAGAATGGTTGGAACCACAAGATACATAGTGCTTGCTTTCTGGGCTGCAGCAAGTGCCGAATCAAAATCCTGATAATGATGTCCGCTCTCGACCTTCTTCGCACGCTGCGAGAACGCCAGAACAACTATCTGAGCGGTATTCAGCCCAGAGCCATAATAGGTCGTTTGATTGTGACGTCCATCATTAGGCACCGAGACGAACACCTTTCCCTGAGGATCGAGCTTAGCTGCACTCCCTCCCATACGCATCAACTGATGACTATCCGCACACGCTGACAAAGCCACAGCCAGGAACATAAAATAGAATTTTCTCACAAGTTTGTCCTTTGACGATGCGCCTAAAGTGTTCCAGGTTGCATGCATCTTCTCGTGTACCAGGCCGCACGCAATCTAGTCCCCAAGTATCCTACGCGGTGGCCATTCTCACTACGATGCGGCAACGTAAGATCCATCAATGCCAAAAAGGACAGCTTGTTTCTAGCCATCCATGAGATCCCAAGCTCCCATGCAAGGAGCGAGCAACAAAAAGCCGAACCCCTCGATTTCTCCAGGAAGTTCGGCTCTTGCTGTCTTCGTCGAGTCCATAACGTTCGTTTCCTCCGTAGAGTGGGCGCAGTAAATGACGGATTACAATCTCCCCAAGTTCCGAGCTTTGCTCTACCTTAGGCCAAACTGAGCTTTGTTAATAAGAGCATCATTTTGAAACATTGCATTCATGTTTGCGCCTGCAGTGACACCTCTCCACATATACATTACTGTCACATAGCCTGCCATCTCTGAGCGAGATAGCTCTTGGTCTGGCCTGCCAAGTATTTTAATAACTTGATCGTAGCTCATTCCCGTCTCGACTCTGCTGTATTGCGACAATGTAACACCATCTGCGATGGCCGTCGCTGAACCAGAATCAACTTTCTTCTTCTCCAAATTGATCGAGTTTGATTCGGGTTCTTCTGGGAGGATTAACCCTAGCGCGCTTCTAACTTCGTCAGCTTTCTTATCAATAGCGAACCCCATAAGCACCTGACTTCCAACGAAGGCAAAAGTTACAATTAGCCCAATCACAAGAAAGTTAGTGCATCCATATTGGCGCCTCTTATAAAGATAGGCGGGATATCCGATAACCCAGATGAGCAATACAATAAAGAACCAAGCGATCGGGCCGTATGTTCCATTTTTCCTGTCCGAGACCATCCCGACCTGACTTGCCTCTACCGCAGCGATCAGCGCTGTACCGGCGATGGTAATAATTCCAATTATTGAGAGCGCCTGACCCGGCGCCTGGAGAAGATTCATTCCTGCAATCCAGAACCATATGAGGAACGTTGAGATGACAGGTAGCGCCAACAGAAGAATCCCGTAAATGACGCTAGAGTTTGCACTTTGTTTTACATTGCGACCCGCATCAGAAACCACAAGTCGATTACGGCTGAGCGCGGCCTCAACCTTAGAATAAATGGCTCCGCACTTTGGGCATTCGTATTCCGGTGCTAGATCGCTTGCCTTTCGCTCATAGCCACATTTCAGACATTGCTTTCCCACGGCCTACTCCTTCTGTTTCACGCCGACTAAAGCCAAGGTATAAGAATTCCACTCTCAAACTGGAAGCTTCTGCCATAGAATGTTTTCATGTCTTCTAGGATCCAGGCAATATAAATTTCAGTCTTCGAAGTATGCTCTTGATCTCATACATCACTTCGTGTCCTAGACCGGCTCCGGCTTAGTGTTCAGTTCGCCTGCATGCACTACAAAGCAGGATATAGAAAGGAGAAAACAAGTTGCTCCTCCTTTGATCTCGTCATTTCAGGCTACAGACCGGCTCTGTTCGGACGAATCTCGAAACACAATCTCTGGTCATCCCCATGCTCAACTTGAGCCCACAAAAAAGCCGAACCCCTCGATTTCTCCAGGCAGTTCAGCTTGGTCTGTCGTCATGACTGTCGCTCTCCTCCGTGGCGTGTGCGAGAACTATAGCACAGGATTCCGGGTTGGCCGACAGGTCCCAGGTCACCCACCCCCGTCCCACTCCCCTGCCCCAACCCCGACACACGCCCCGGCCTCAAAGCGTACTAATCGAAACCTCATACACCCCCCCGACTCACCACGAATTCATCCTCCCCTTTCAGCATCCCCGGCAGCAACCGATTGAAGAAGAAGATCTTCGGCAAGGGCACCTCCGCGATCAGGATGTAGTCCCCGAACTCGTCGGCGCGCTCGCGGTTGCTGG
>NZ_LN848257.1:2373158-2403051 GCF_001499735.1 Thiocapsa sp. KS1
GGTGGGTCTCCTCGGGGTGGGCCTGGAGGAGCTCGTATTGACAATAGGTATAGAGGAGGTCGAGTTGGGCCTCCAGGGCGTTGGTGGCGTAGAGGCCGCGGGTGCCCTCGGCGACATAGCGCTGGTACGCCTCGCTGTTGCGCCCCTGGAGCGGACCGGCGTGGTGTCGGGCGAGCAGGCCGAAGCGGCTCTCGACCCAGCGCTTGAGGATGGCACCTTCGCGGCCGTCCGAGTCGAAGGACCAGCCGCGCGCCATGCGCAGATAGTTGGCGTTGACCCGTTTCTTCTTGGTCTTGCCCTTTGCGAGTCCGGCCTCGTCGAGATGGTCCAGAAGGAAGTGGGCGCTGACGTAGTCCTGAAAGGCTTGAGCGCGTGCCGCGTGTTGCGGGATCGGCGCCAGCGTGCGGAAGAGGTCCGCGTGGAAGTGGCGGATGCCGTCGAGCTCCAGCGGGACCGGGTGGCGCTGATAGGTCAGGCTGCCCAGGATCACCGCCGGGAGGTTGCAGTGATTGATGGGGAGACGGGCGTTGGCCGGGAGCGTGGCGGGTGGCGGTTGTTCGGTTTGTCGGTTGTTATCCATACATGCCTTGCGGCTTTGTCGGGGATGCCACCAAACCGGGGACATCCGTGAGCGATACAAAACTCCATTTACAACAGCATGATGGAGTGCGCTTTCGTGGTTGGCATATGGTTTGCTGTAAGGCTCGTGAGGCAAATTTGTTCAACGCCCGCGAGAGCGGACCTACAGGAGACCACCCATGGCTATGCGTCAATGTGCCATCTACGGCAAAGGCGGAATCGGCAAGTCCACCACCACTCAGAACCTCGTAGCCGGTCTCGCCGAGCTCGGCAAGAAGGTCATGATCGTCGGTTGTGACCCCAAGGCGGACTCCACCCGTCTGATCCTGCACGCCAAGGCACAGAATACCATCATGCAGATGGCGGCCGATGCCGGCTCGGTCGAAGATCTCGAGCTGGAAGACGTGCTCAAGGTCGGCTACGGCAACATCAAGTGCGTCGAGTCGGGTGGCCCGGAGCCGGGCGTGGGCTGCGCCGGTCGCGGTGTCATCACGGCCATCAACTTCCTCGAAGAGGAAGGCGCCTACGAGGACGATCTGGACTTCGTCTTCTACGACGTGCTCGGCGACGTGGTCTGCGGCGGGTTTGCCATGCCGATTCGCGAGAACAAGGCGCAAGAGATCTACATCGTGTGCTCCGGCGAGATGATGGCCATGTTCGCGGCCAACAACATCGCCAAGGGCATCGTGAAGTATGCGAGCTCCGGCTCGGTACGTCTGGCCGGTCTCATCTGCAACAGCCGCAATACCGCCCGCGAAGACGAGCTGATCGAAGAGCTGGCCCGTCAGCTGGGCACTCAGATGATCCACTTCGTGCCGCGCGACAACGTCGTTCAGCGCGCGGAGATCCGCCGCATGACGGTCATCGAGTACGACCCCAAGGCCAAGCAGGCCCAGGAGTACCGCGACCTGGCCAACAAGATCATCAACAACACCAAGTTCGTGATCCCCACGCCGATCACCATGGATGCGCTCGAAGACCTGCTGATGGACTTCGGCCTGATGGACGGCGAGGACGAGAGCATCGTCGGCAAGACCGCTGAAGAAGAGGCGGTCGCGGCCTGAACCGCGCCTGTCGGTGACCTGTGATGTCTTCGTTGGGATTGGGCCTTGGTGATCCCTTCAGCCCTCGGCGGGGCGCGGTTCAGGATGATTGAAAACTCATTGATGAGTTGGCGTGGCTTGACGATGACGGGTGTGGGGCGCGAGGCCAAGCGTCGATGAAGACAACTCGGGTCATGCCGGTGCGGGTTTAGTACGGGGATTGTTGTTTTGAATGGACGCGGCGGGTCGATGCCGCGCTCCCTTGTTCATTCATTTCTCAACGCGCGATCGTCGGCGGATTGGCCGCGACGCCGAATCGAGGAAAGCCAGTATGTCAGCATTGACTCGCGAAGAGACCCAGGCCCTCATCCAAGAGGTGCTCGAGGTCTATCCTGAAAAGGCGAAGAAGGACCGCGCCAAGCATTTGGCGGTCAACGACCAATCGGTCGAGCAGTCCAAGAAGTGCATCACCTCCAATCGCAAGTCCCTGCCCGGTGTCATGACCGTGCGCGGCTGTGCCTACGCCGGCTCCAAGGGCGTGGTTTGGGGTCCGATCAAGGACATGATCCATATCTCGCACGGCCCGGTCGGCTGCGGTGCCTATTCGCGCGCAGGTCGTCGCAACTATTACGTCGGGCACACCGGCGTGAACACCTTCGGAACCATGAACTTCACCTCGGATTTCCAGGAGAAGGACATCGTCTTCGGCGGGGACAAGAAGCTCGACAAGCTGATCACCGAGATCGAAGGGCTGTTCCCGCTGAGCAAGGGCATCAGCATCCAGTCCGAGTGTCCGATCGGTCTGATCGGCGACGATATCGAGGCGGTCGCCAAGAAGCAGAGCAAGGCGCTCGACAAGCCGGTCGTGCCGGTGCGTTGCGAGGGTTTCCGCGGCGTGTCTCAGTCCCTGGGGCATCACATCGCCAACGACGCGATCCGCGACTGGGTCATCGGCAACCGTGACGGCGACGAGTCCTTCCAGGTCGGTCCTTACGACGTGGCCGTGATCGGCGACTACAACATCGGCGGCGACGCCTGGTCCTCGCGCATCCTGCTCGAGGAGATGGGCCTGCGCGTGGTGGCTCAGTGGTCCGGCGACGGCACCCTCTCCGAGATGGAGCTGACGCCCAAGGTCAAGCTGAACCTGATCCACTGCTACCGCTCCATGAACTACATCTCCCGTCACATGGAAGAGAAGTACGGGGTGCCGTGGATGGAGTACAACTTCTTCGGCCCGACCAAGATCGCCGAGTCCTTGCGCAAGATCGCCGGCTTCTTCGACGAGACCATCCAGGCCAATGCCGAGACGGTCATCGCCAAGTACACGGCCGAGTACGAGGCGATCATCGCCAAGTACCGCCCGCGTCTGGAAGGCAAGAAGGTCATGCTCTATGTCGGCGGTCTGCGCCCGCGCCACGTGATCGGCGCCTACGAAGATCTGGGCATGGAAGTGGTCGGCACCGGGTACGAGTTCGCGCACAACGACGACTACGACCGCACCATCAAGGAGATGGGCAACGCGACCCTGCTCTACGACGACATCACGGGCTACGAGTTCGAAGAGTTCGTCAAGAAGGTCAAGCCCGACCTGATCGGCTCCGGCATCAAGGAGAAGTACATCTTCCAGAAGATGGGCATCCCCTTCCGTCAGATGCACTCCTGGGATTACTCGGGTCCTTATCACGGCTACGACGGCTTCGCCATCTTCGCCCGCGATATGGACATGACGATCAACAACCCCTGTTGGAAGCAGATGCAGGCGCCTTGGCAGCAGTCCGCCGAGCAAGAGGCCGCCCCGCTGGCCGCCAGCGCCTGATCTCGAGCCTCCGGCCTCCAGCCGTCAGCCACCCGCCTTTTGTCGCCGGCAACCCGCCGGAGGCTGGCGGCTGGCGGCTGGCGGCTCGAAAGAGACACCGAACTCAGTCCCCAGCATGTCGTTGTCCGCGGATTGGCGGCGCGGCAGGAGCACACTCATGAGCCAGACCATCGACCAGATCAAACCCAGCTATCCCTTGTTCCGGGATGCCGACTATGTGGAAAACCTTGCCAAGAAGCAGGGCGGCGTGGAAGAGCGCCACTCCGACGAGAAGATCGAAGAGGTCTTCAAGTGGACCACGACCAAGGAATACCAGGAGCTCAACTTCAAGCGTGAGGCCCTGACCGTCAACCCGGCCAAGGCATGTCAGCCGCTCGGCGCCGTGCTGTGCGCGCTCGGGTTCGAGAAGACCCTCCCGTACGTGCATGGCTCGCAGGGCTGTGTGGCCTATTTCCGCACCTACTTCAATCGTCACTTCAAGGAGCCGATCGCCTGCGTGTCCGACTCCATGACGGAAGACGCGGCGGTGTTCGGCGGCCAGAAGAACATGTTCGACGGCCTTGAGAACGCCCGTGCGCTCTACAAGCCGGAGATGATCGCGGTCAGCACCACCTGCATGGCCGAGGTCATCGGCGACGACCTCAACGCCTTCATCGGCAACGCCAAGAAGGAAGGCTACGTCCCGGAGGAATTTCCGACCCCGTTCGCGCACACACCGAGCTTCGTCGGCAGCCATACGACCGGCTGGGACAACATGTTCGAAGGGATCATGCGCTACTTCACGATCAACGCCATGGACGACAAGGTCGTCGGCTCCAACGGCAAGATCAACCTGGTCCCGGGCTTCGAGACCTATCTCGGCAACTATCGCGTCATGCATCGCATGATGAAGGAGATGGGCGTCGACTACAGCCTGCTGTGCGACCCGACCGAGGTGCTCGACACCCCGGCCGACGGCGAGTACCGCATGTACGAGGGCGGGACCAGCATCCCCGAGGTGAAGGACGCCCCGAACGCGATCGACACCCTGCTGCTGCAACCCTGGCAGTTGCCGAAGACGCGCAAGTTCGCCGAGATCACCTGGAAGCAGCCGGTCAATCACATCAAGATCCCGATGGGGCTGGAGTGGACCGACGAGTTCCTGATGAAGGTCTCCGAGCTGACCGGCAAGCCGATCCCCGAGTCGCTGACCAAGGAGCGCGGCCGTCTGGTCGACATGATGACCGACAGCCATACCTGGCTGCACGGCAAGAAGTTCGCGCTCTACGGCGATGCCGACTTCGTGCTCGGGATGGTCAAGTTCCTGCTCGAGCTGGGTGCCGAGCCGACGCACATCCTCTGCAACCACGCCAACAAGCGCTGGAAGAAAGAGGTGGAAGGCGTCCTGGCGGCCTCGCCCTACGGCAAGGAAGGCAAGGTCTACATCAGCGCCGACCTCTGGCACTTCCGCTCGCTGTGCTTCACCGACAAGCCGGACTTCATGATCGGCAACAGCTACGGCAAGTTCATCCAGCGCGACACCCTGCACAAGGGCAAGGAGCATGAGGTCCCCCTGATCCGGATCGGCTTCCCGATCTTCGATCGGCACCATCTGCATCGCATGACCACCATGGGTTACGAGGGTGCCATGTACATCCTCACCACCCTGGTCAACGCGGTCCTCGAGCGTCTGGACGAAGAGACGCGCGAGATGGGTGTGACGGACTACAACTACGACCTGGTGAGATAGTCCCGCTCGGGCGGCGCGCGGCGCCGCCCGAGGGCCGAACGCTCGGCACATTCAAGACGACGAGAGGCAACCCACTGATGCCCAATGTGATGATTCGCAAGAACGACGCCGGAGACCTGCTCTTCTACGTCGCGAAAAAGGACATGGAGGAGACGATTGCCTCCGTGGAATTGGATGACGCCGAACAATGGGGCGGCGAGGTGGAGCTGACCGACGGGTCGCGCTGGTACATCGACCCCATCAGCCCGCCCCCCGCATTTCCGACCACGCTGCGTTTCAAGCGCGGCGACGATTAATCAGGAGAACCGACATGGCGCTAAAGATTGTCCGTGACCTCTGCACCGCCTGCGGCGACTGCGAGCCCTTGTGTCCGACCCAGTCCATCTCGGCGTGGAAGGGTGTCTTCCGTATCGATGCCAACACCTGCAGCGAATGCGACGGCGACGGCGAGCCCGGCATGCCGCAATGCCTCGATGTCTGCATGGAAGAGGACTGCATCGTCCCGGCTTGAACCGCCCCGGTCGCGACAAGAACGTAGGCTGACCTGTGGTGAGGCCCTATCGTCTCGACGCTCGCGGCCGGCTTCATTACGAACCAGACTGGGTCTAATCCGATGTCAAACGACACGCTTACCGACGATATCGCTCTGCGCATCGGCCTCGCCGCCCGGACCCTTCCCGAGCCGGACCCGGCGCGCCTGATTCGCGTCCTCGCCGACGCCGTAGGTCTGCCTCCGACCGCGACCACGTTGGAGACGCTGCGGGTGAAGGATCTCAAGCAGGCCGCCGACGGGGAGCTGGCCGATCTGGATGCGGATCTGCTCAAGTCCATGCTGGCCATCCTCAAGGGCGAGACCGGTCAAACGCTCGCCCCGGCTCCGCCGATCGAGCCCTACGCCGAGGGCGACATGCCGGGCTCGGTCCGGGTCGCCTGTGCATCGAACGGAGGGGATGAGCTCGACGGGCACTTCGGAGCCGCACGGCATTTCCTGGTCTACCAGGTGTCGCCGGACGAGGTCCGTCTGATCGATGTGCGCGAGGTCGACGAGTCCGGCACGGTCGAGGACAAGAACGGCCAGCGCGCCGCCTTGATCGCCGATTGTCAGGTGCTTTACGTCGCGTCGATCGGAGGTCCGGCTGCGGCCAAGGTCGTGAAGGCGGATATTCACCCCATCAAGGATGCGGCCGGCGGAAGCGCGCACGAGCGCATGGTCGCCCTGCAGCGCATCCTCGGCGAGAAGGCCCCGCCCTGGCTCGCCAAGGCGATGGGGCAGTCGCCCGAGGAGCGGGTGCGGTTCGCCCGCTCGGAGGATGCGGCATGATCGCGGAGGAGCGCCTCGACCAGATCACGGAGGTGGTGCGCCGCGCGGGTCTCAACGCGGAGACCGTCGGCGCCTTGCGCGAGGCGTTCGGGGATATCCACTTCACCCATTGCAGCGACGACGACATCGGCGTCGGCCAGCCGGTACGGACCTCCGACGGCTTCAACCTCTATCTGGTCGACGGGAGGGAGCATTGCCTGGTCTTGACCAACGATCCGGCGAACGCCACCGGCGTCGTCCTTGCGGAGGTCGACCAGGATTGACCGGCCGGATGCCTTGCCGGATCCTTCTGCGATCGCCTTGACCGACACGGCGCGGGAAAGATGGGTAAGCGATCAAGCACCTGTTGCAGGCAATACAAGACGGGCAAAGCCTGTAAGCAATGTCAGCGGAAAAGACCGAAAGCTTAACCGGGACAACCCGCAGAGCGCCCCACCCATCTCCTTGCACGACGCCGAGCGAGGTCGTGTCGCACCACCCTATCTCCTTCGGTGTTAAAATCCACCGTCCACGGACCGGACGTCATCCTCGGCGGTTGCGATGCTGTCCGGACCGGATTCGATCCTCGCTACACGCTGTCTGTCTCGCCCCGCTTGGGCGATCAATCTGGTGGAGAAGCCCCAATGAAATGCGCAATGTTGTTGACCGGAAACGGCCCGATCGTCATTCTCACCTCCTACACCTCGCTCGAAAATCCGGATCTATTGGAACGTCTGAAGGACAAGGGAATCCCGAAATTCCTCGCCTACGAGATCCCCATGGAACTGGCCGAGGAGCGCTACAAGGGCCATTTCAAGAAGGTCATGAACGGGTTTACCGAGTCCGACAGCCTTCGGGTCCTCGACCACAACGGACATCGCGCCTTCAATCTCTTCACCTTTGCGGAGCTCGGCACTCCCCTTGCCCATGAGAGTCCGCTCGACGACCTGTATCACCATCATTGAATCCGGACCGACCCGAGGCGCCGCGAGGCGCGGTCGTCGCAAACGATCAAGATCCTGCGCCACCTCGCGTGGCGACAGGACCTTGATGCGAGCATCGAACGGCTCCGATCAGAGCCAGCTGTAGGACACCGTGACCCCCGCCATGATGATGGCGACGATGCTCATGAGCTTGATCAGGATGTTCAGACTCGGCCCGGAGGTGTCCTTGAAGGGGTCGCCGACGGTGTCGCCGATCACCGCGGCACGGTGCGCACGCGAGTTCTTGCCGCCATGATGCCCGGCCTCGATATGTTTCTTGGCGTTGTCCCAAGCGCCTCCGGAATTGGATAGAAACACCGCCAGCACGAAGCCGCTGGACAATCCCCCGACCAGCAGGCCGATCACGCCTGCCACGCCCAACATCAATCCGGTCAGAACCGGTGCGATCACCGCGAGCACCGCGGGCAGCACCATCTCGCGTTGGGCACCCAGGGTGGAGATGGCGACGCAGCGTTCATAGTCGGGTTGCGATGTCCCCTGAAGGATGCCTGGATCCTCGCGAAACTGACGACGCACCTCTTCCACCATCAGAAGCGCGGCGCGTCCCACCGCCTGCACGGTGAGACCACTGAAGGCGAAAGCCACCATCGCGCCGACCATGACCCCCACCAGGACGGTCGGGTTCAGCAGGTTCACGCTGTAATAGGTCATGAAATCGGTCAGTGTCGCCGTATCGGTCGGGACGGTCCCGCCGTGCCCAAGCTGCAAAACCGTCGTGCCTGCCTTGATGAGCTCCATCCGGATCACCTCGACATAGGAGGCGATCAGCGCTAGTGCAGTGAGCGCGGCCGAGCCGATGGCGAAACCCTTGCCGGTCGCAGCGGTCGTGTTGCCCAACGCGTCGAGCGCGTCGGTCCGAGCACGCACCTCGGGCCCCAGACCACTCATCTCGGCGTTGCCGCCCGCGTTGTCGGCGATGGGACCGTAGGCGTCGCTGGCCAAGGTAATCCCGAGGGTCGAGAGCATCCCGACAGCGGCGATACCGACGCCGTAGAGTCCCTGATTCATCTGAGAGGCATCGAAGCCGGACGCGAACAGGAAGGCCAGAAGCGTGCCCGCCCCGACCGTCAGCACCGGAATCGCGGTCGAGAGCATTCCGACACCGATGCCGGCGATAACCAGCGTCGCCGCGCCGCCCTCGGCCTGATTGGCGATCCGGCGGGTCGGCGAGTAGCTC
Source organism: Thiocapsa sp. KS1 (assembly GCF_001499735.1). Classification (GTDB taxonomy): domain Bacteria; phylum Pseudomonadota; class Gammaproteobacteria; order Chromatiales; family Chromatiaceae; genus Thiocapsa. The sequence goes on from NZ_LN848257.1 coordinate 2,381,807, forward strand.
GGCGAGGTGTAATACTCGGTGGAGCGGCCGATGATGACACCGGACACCAGGCCCGCGATCACCGCGCCCCAGATACCCCAGATGTTGGGCATCCCGAGCAGGAAGAGAAACACCAGCGACACGACGACGATCATGGCCGCGCTGCTGTTGATGCCGCGCCCGAGGGCGTCGAGCAGTTGCTTCTGGTCTGCGCCCTCCTTGGTCTTGACCAGGTAGACACCGAGGATGGACAGGAGGATACCCAACCCCGCGATCACGATGGGCGCGACCACGGCCTTAATCTGGAGCGACGGATCGTGCATGAAGGCCGCCGCACCCAGGGCGCTCGCAGCCAGGATGGAGCCGACGTAGGACTCGAAGAGGTCCGCGCCCATGCCTGCGACATCCCCGACATTATCGCCCACGTTGTCGGCGATGACAGCCGGGTTGCGTGGGTCATCCTCCGGGATGCCGCTTTCGACCTTCCCGACCAGATCCGCGCCCACGTCCGCGGCCTTGGTGAAGATACCGCCGCCGACGCGCGCGAACATGGCCTGGAGCGAGGCACCCATGCCGAAAGTCAGGGTCGTGGTGGTGATCAGCACCATGCGGTGGGTTTCGCCCGTATCACTCCCCGGAATCAGCAGGCTCGCCAGGATGAACCAAAAGACGATGTTGCCGAGCCCCAACCCGACGACGACCAGCCCCATGACCGCGCCGCTGCGAAACGCGATGCGCAGCGCGTCCGGCAGCGAGGTCCGAGCGGCGGCGGCGGTGCGCGTGGAGGCCTGGGTCGCGGTGCGCATCCCGAAATAACCGGCCAGCGCCGAGAAGAAGCCGCCGCACAGAAAGGTCGCCGGCAGCCAGGTGCTCTGAACATGAAAATGGTAGGCCAACACGGCAAACACGGCGGCCAGTGCCAGAAAAACCGCCAGCATGATCTTGTACTGCTGCCACAGATACGCCATGGCACCACGACTGACGTGGCCGCCGATCTCCCGCATCAGGGCGCTGCCCTCGTCCTGACGCAGCATCTCCTTGAAAAAGATCCGGGCGTAGACCAACGCCAACAGCGCGGCGATCGGCGCGATCCAAAAGACGGGCTCGTTCATAGGTGTTCCAATGGACGTGAGAAATCGAAGAAACCCGCCGCCGAGGGTGCGTCGGGCAGGACCTGAGCCACGGACTCAGGAGGGTTGCGAACGGAAGGTCATTCCAGAGCGGTCACCTGCGCCGAGCGCCACCAACCCCGATAGCGGTTCTCGAGCTCGTCGTGATCCGGGAATCGGTAGAAGGCGAAGTCGGTCTGATCGCCGACGTAAAAGCCGCCTTGGACCATGCGGTAGAGCACGCCCTCCTTGACCTGCTTCAACACCAGCTTGCTCGGCTTGGTGTCGTTGTACTTCAGCTCGTAGAGCACGTCGCGCAAATGGGCGAGATTCGTGTAGGGAAGATCGTCTGCCGCGCCGTTCTGCGGGTCGACCGCCAGCTCGCCGATGCGCAGCTCCGAGAAGACGAGGCGGGGCACATGGACCGGGTGCGACGGATCGGTAATAGCATTGCAGAAATCGTGCGGCTCCGAGCGGCTGGCGACCATCGGCGTGATCGGGCAGAACTCTTGGTAGAGATGCAGGCGACCACCGGGCTCGGGAAGGTACACCGAGCGCGGGAGCTCAAGCGTCTTGCCGTCGTTCGTCACCAGGTAGAGGTTGCCGAGCGCGGAGACCGGAATGCGCGACAAGACACGGTAGATCGACAGATAGACCGAGCGTTTGGGCGCGCCGTCGGGCTGGGTGATGCAACGCTCGTCCATGAGATGAAACGGAAAATCCTCGGAGCGGAACGCCGGATCGACCTCGAAAAAGATCGCCTCGCCTTTCACATGGGCTTTGGCGCCGACCGCGTAGTAGCTGCCGAATGCCTCCGGCTCGAGCATCGACCCGATCAGGGCCTGCGGGATCAGTGACAGATACAGATGCTTTTCAGCCATGCCGAGCCTCGCCGTGATTTGCCCGGATGTCCGACCGGATCCGGTGTTTCTCAATTATCACCATAAATGCAGGCGATGTGGAGAGCAGATCAGGAAGAGAAATCACCGAGGAACATCGATCGGGCGACACGGGCCGTGCCGGGTCGGATCAAAACAGCGACAGAGCAATGCAGGAGAGCGAGGGATGTTCGGAACGTGTATCGGTCGAGAATGCCGAGAGCAAGCGGGGGAAGGTCATGCCGAAGGTGGGTTGGATACGTCCCTGTATCCGAGCCGACTCGGAGCTCGGCATGCGCCGAGGCCCCTAGACGACTAGATCGTCCTTATTGCGCGGGAGCAGCCGGAGGGGCCATCGGGGCAGGCATTGCGCCGTAGGGGGCAGCACCATAAGGTGCGCCGTAGCCTGGCGCGCCGTAGGGAGCACCATAGCCAGGCGCGCCGTAGCCGTAAGGGGCACCGTAGCCGTAAGGCGCACCGTAGCCGTACTGGTCGCCGTAGCCGTAACCGCGACCATAGCCACGACCCTGACCACGCCCGTAGCCGCGGCCGCTTCCGCTCATGTTCATGTTGAAGTCGCCGGTGCCGTCACCGAACATGTCGCCCATGTTGTCCATCATGCCGCTGCCGTTGTTGCCGTAACCGCCCGGACCACCCCACCACGCGCTTGCGGAGAAGGAAGCACCGGCCAGAGCGACAACGGCTGCAAGACCTGCAAACTTGATCGTTTTATTCATGTTCGTCCTACCTCTAATCAGGAAACGTTGAGCGCGGGCGTGCCCGCAATGAGGTCTCCGAAGCCGGGGATGCTGTTGTCTCCGACTGCGGGCTTGATGTGGAGCCAGCGGCCGAACCCTGGCGGGTTCGGGCTCAGCCCCGACGTGAACCGTATGAAGGCGCAAACAGCCGACCGGCGCGATTTGCCGAGTTGCACAAATCCGAGCAGAAGGGGAGGTTGCGGGCTCGACGGCCCAACGGAGTAATGGCTAACCCTGCGAAGAAGCCCGGGCCGCTCATTACCGGTAGAAGCAGATCGAGTATAGGCGTCGATGGCGTGTAGACGCAACGTAATTAAACCGTACCGAGCAGGTCGACCGCCCCCTGAGCAGGTCTTTCGGGCAATGCCGCAGAGCTCGGCCCCCAACGAAATCGAGCCGACGCCGAGGACGGCATTCGAGCTGAAACAGGGGCTTCCGTCGCAAGAACGGCTCATGTCACGGCCGGAACCGCGACAGGAGTCGGAGCGACAAACCTTGTTTATTACGTTGGTTAAAGTGCCGTGAATCCCGGCGGAGCAAGGTCGATGCGCCGCGGATTCGCCCGGACCGATTGCTTGGGCGGCAGGCCTCGGTCGCGCTCAGGCCGGACGCGGAAGCGCGAGATCCTGCCACAGGCGCAGCGTCGGACCCGACTGGTTCATCGTATAGAAGTGCAGACCCGGCGCACCGCCATCGATCAGCCGACGGCAGAGGTTGAGCACGACCTCGTGCCCGAAGGCTCGCAGGCTCTCCACGTCGTCGCCGTAGCCTTCGAGTCGGCGTCGCACCCAACGCGGGATCTCCGCACCGCAGGCATCCGAGAAGCGTGCGAGCTGGGTGTAGTTGGTGATGGGCATGATGCCGGGGACGACCGGCAGTGTGACACCCGCCCGTTTGCAGCTCTCGACGAAGGCGAAGTAGGCATCCGGGTTGTAGAAATACTGGGTGATGGCGGCATCCGCGCCGGCCTCGACCTTGCGCTTGAAATTGGCCAGATCGCGCTCGGGGCTGCCGGATTGCGGGTGATACTCGGGATAGGCCGCAACCTCGATCTTGAAGCTATCCCCGAATTCGTCGCGGATGAAGGTGACCAGCTCGTTGGCATAACGGAAATCGCCGCCGGTGCCCCCACCCATGCCGGACGGAAGATCGCCGCGCAAGGCCACCAGACGTCGGATCCCCTGCTCCCGGTAACGGCCGAGGATCTCGCGGATTTCGGCCCTTGCGGAACCGACACAGGCAATGTGCGGAGCGGTTTCGATGTCGTGGCCACGCAGCCAATCGACGGTCTCGAATGTGCGATCGCGCGTGGATCCCCCGGCCCCGTAGGTCACCGAGAAATAGCTTGGCAAAACGCTGTTGAGCCGGGCGATCTCGGTCTTGAGCTTATCCATCCCCTCCGGGGTCTTCGGCGGAAAGAGCTCGACGCTGTAGGTCGGGGTTTGATGCGATTGAAGCGGCATGGCTTAAGAGCCTCCGGCCTCCGGCCTCCAGCCTCCAGCGCGGCGCACGACACGCGATCAGTGGCTTGGATCCGGCGGCGAATGGGTTGAGATGGGCAGCACCGCGACGGGCATCGAACGCCGACCGGACGATCCGCGCAGGTCGCGCGAAGCGCCCGACTCAGGCGTGGCCCCGGCGAGCGGTGTCGCGAGCAGATCCAGGCATCGACGACAGGCACCATCGCCGTCTTAATCCACCGGGCACGCACCCCTCGCGTCCGAATCAAACGCGATCCGAGTCTTTTCTTCAAAGACTAAAACCGCGCCGACTCCAACGCTTCGAAGTACCCGCGAGGTCGCGAAACCGGCGACCTCGATCGGATCACGACGGGCGCGGTTTAATACCTGTAGTTCTCGGCCTTGTAAGGCCCCTCGACCGCCACGCCGATATAGTCGGCCTGCGCTTTGGACAGGGTCGTCAGCTTCGCGCCGATCTTGCCCAGATGCAGACGTGCGACATCCTCGTCCAGGTGCTTGGGCAGCACATAGACGCCGATCGGATACTCCTGCGGCTTGGTGAAGATCTCGATCTGGGCCAGCACCTGATTGGTGAAGCTCGCGGACATCACGAAGCTCGGATGCCCGGTCGCACACCCCAGGTTGACCAGCCGTCCTTCGGCCAGCAGGGTGATGCGATGACCGTCCGGGAAGATGATCTGGTCGACCTGCGGCTTGATGTTGACCCATTCGTACTGCTTCAGCGCGTAGACCTGGATCTCGTTGTCGAAGTGACCGATGTTGCAGACGATCGCTTGGTCCTTCATGGCAACCATGTGATCGTGGGTGATGATATCGGTATTGCCGGTCGCGGTGACGAAGATGTCGACCATGCCGACCACGTCCTCGATCCTGACGACCCGATAGCCTTCCATCGCGGCCTGCAAGGCACAAATGGGATCGACCTCGGTCACCCAGACGGTCGCGCCCAACCCGCGCAGCGAGGCCGCCGAGCCTTTGCCGACATCGCCGAAGCCGCAGACCAAGGCGATCTTGCCGGCGATCATGACATCGGTCGCGCGCTTGATGGCGTCCACCAGCGACTCGCGGCAGCCGTAGAGGTTGTCGAATTTGGACTTGGTGACCGAGTCGTTGACGTTCATCGCCGGGAACAGGAGCTGCCCGTCGCGATGCATCTGATAGAGACGCTTAACCCCGGTGGTCGTCTCCTCGGTCACGCCGCGGATGCCCTCGGCGATGCCGTGCCAATGCTTGGGACTCCGCGCGAAGGTGCGCGAGAGCAGACCCAGGATCGACTGCCACTCCTCGTTGTCGTCGGCCTTGGGCGCCGGGATGGCGCCGGCCTTCTCGTACTCCACGCCCTTGTGCACGATCAGGGTCGCGTCGCCGCCGTCGTCCAGGATCATGTTCGGGCCGCCGCCGTCCGGCCAGTTCAGGACCTGCTCGGTGCACCACCAGTATTCATCCAGGGTCTCGCCCTTCCAGGCATAGACCGGGATACCGGCCGCGGCGATGGCGGCGGCGGCGTGATCCTGGGTCGAGAAGATGTTGCACGAGCACCAGCGGATCTCCGCACCGAGCGCGACCAGGGTCTCGATCAGCACGGCGGTCTGGATGGTCATGTGCAGACTGCCGGTGATGCGCGCGCCGGCGAGGGGCTTGGATGTGCCGAACTGCTCGCGCAGGGCCATCAGGCCCGGCATCTCGGTCTCGGCGATGTCCATCTCTTTGCGGCCAAAATCGGCCAGGGAGATGTCGGCAACCTTGTAATCGATAAACTCACTCATGGTTATCAGCTCCTGATGAAACGTGAGTGAGCGCCGTTGTCGTGTCGACCCCGCCGCCGAGCCTGGCCCGGGCTCCGATGGCCAGGGTCGCAACGCTCCTCGGCAACGAGGTATTAAGGAAGTTCAATCAGAGTCGATTATGAATCGTCACGCCCGTGCGACAAGCCCACACAGAGACCAAGACGTCGGGGCAAGATGCTCAAATGCAGACCGACACGGACGCAATTCCAAAAAATCATTCTCCTCAACCGCGTCTCGCGACGTCATCAGGTGCCGGCGAGACGCCGCACACCTGAAACACTGCATATCGCACCGGACCCGGTTGAGCCTTATATGCCGGCCGCTTCGCGCAGCATCTCGGCCTTGTCCGTTCGCTCCCAAGTGAAGCCCGGCTCCGAACGCCCGAAGTGACCATAGGCCGCGGTATCGCGGTACTTGATCAGATCCCGGTTGGTGAGATCAAGCATCCGGGTGATGCCGTAGGGACGCAGATCGAAGTGCGCGCGAATCAGCTCGATGATGCGATGCTCGCTGATGCTGGCCGTCCCGAAGGTATCGATAGACAGGGATGTCGGCTCGGCGACACCGATCGCGTAGGACACCTGAACCTCGCACTTCTCCGCAAGACCCGCGGCGACGATGTTCTTCGCGACATAGCGCCCGGCATAGGCGGCAGAGCGGTCGACCTTCGAGGGGTCTTTGCCGGAGAAGGCACCGCCGCCGTGGCGCGCCATACCGCCGTAGGTGTCGACGATGATCTTGCGTCCGGTCAGTCCGCAGTCGCCGACCGGACCGCCGATGATGAACTGGCCGGTCGGGTTGATGTGATATTTGGTGGCGCCGTTCATCCAGCCGGTGCCGCCGAGCACCGGCTTGATGATCTCCTCCATCACCGCCTCGTGCAGCACACCTTGACTGACATCCGGGCTGTGCTGGGTCGAGAGCACGACGGCCTCCACGGCAGCCGGCTTCCCGTCGATATAACGGAAGGTGACCTGCGATTTGGCATCCGGACGCAGCCACGGCAGGGTGCCGTTCTTGCGGACCTCGGCCTGACGTTTGACCAAGCGGTGCGCGTAGTCGATCGCCGCCGGCATGAGCTGATCGGTCTCGTTGGTGGCGTAGCCGAACATCATGCCCTGGTCGCCGGCACCCTGGGCTTCCTCGTCCTCGCGGTCGACGCCTTGGTTGATGTCCTTGGATTGCTCGCCGAGTGCAACCAGAACGCCGCAGGTTTGACCGTCGAAACCCACCTCGGAGCCGTCGTAGCCGATATCGGTGACGACCTTGCGTACGATGCTCTCGTAGTCGATCTTGAGGTTGCCGTCGGTGAGCGTGATCTCCCCGGCCAGCACCACGAATCCGGTCTTGACCAGGGTCTCGCAGGCGACACGTGCCTTGGCGTGATTCGGATCGCGACGAAAGATCTCGTCGAGGACGGCGTCCGAGATCTGATCCGCCATCTTATCCGGATGGCCTTCGGAGACGGATTCGGAGGTGAAGATGTAGTCCTTGCTCATAGGTCGATGGCCTGCCTTTTGCCCCAAGAGGTGCGTGTCTGGATCGGATATGATAGCGATTCGGCGAAAAACCGCAAAATCGGCCCGCGGGTTCCGAATCCACGCGGCCGGGCGGCGCATCGCCGCAAAGGATTTTGAAACCGACGACCTTCCGGTACCATGCGGACACATCCGATCCGACCCAGGCGTTTACTCGGAGATCTCTGATGGCATCGCTTGAAACCCCCGTTTGCGACTTCGGGCGCCCTGCCCCGGATTTCGCGCTCCCCGGCACCGACGGCAGGATCTGGACTCGCGACGCCTGTGCCGGCGAGCGCGGGCTGCTCGTGATGTTCATCTGCAACCACTGCCCGTACGTGAAGGCCGTGCGCGAGCGCATCGTTCGGGATGCGCGCGACCTGATGGCCATCGGCATCGGCTGCGTCGCCATCATGTCCAACGACACCGACGACTACCCGGAAGACTCCTTCGAGAACATGCAGCGGATCGCCGAGACGCTGCACTTTCCTTTCCCCTACTTGCTCGACGACAGCCAAGCGGTCGCGAAGGCTTACGGCGCGGTCTGCACACCCGACTTTTTTGGCTACAACGCTGCGCTCGAGCTCCAGTACCGCGGACGCCTCGATGCCAGCCGCAAGGAGACGGCCCCGGAAGGCACCGCTCGCGACCTCTACACGGCGATGTCGCAGGTCGCACGCACCGGGGAGGGCCCGGCGGAGCAGATCCCGAGCGTTGGTTGCTCTATCAAGTGGAAGACGGCGTGATCGCAGCCCGAGCGCCGCACCCGAAAAAAGACCGTCGAAAATCCTGGTCATTTCCTTGCGCAATTCTTAATATTAGGATCTGATAACGTCCTTTTTGACGGTATAAGTTTGTTTTGATTTGCGGGTCGGCGCTCTTCGTCCACAATGACGCACCTTCGAAAGGGTTTCGACCCGGCCATCTCGTTCGCGCACGCGAGACGACGCCGCGATCGCCTCGGCCGCTTGCCCTGCACACTGCATTCCGACGCCGTGCCACCTTCCGTGATGCGTCCACCGCCGATCGATCGGTGGTTGTGACCCGCGGCACGCTCGACCGATTGACCATTGCTTCCGAACCTTAGGAGGGACTGATGTCCTCACGTAAAGAACTTGCCAATGCCATCCGGGCGCTCGCGATGGACGCGGTCCAGAAGGCCAATTCGGGTCACCCGGGCGCGCCGATGGGCATGGCCGACATCGCCGAGGTGCTCTGGAACGACTTCATGACGCACAACCCGAGCAACCCGGCCTGGCCCGACCGGGACCGCTTCGTGCTGTCGAACGGGCACGGCTCCATGCTGATCTACGCGTTGCTGCACCTCACGGGTTATGAGCTCGGGATCGAAGACCTCAAGCAGTTCCGCCAACTCCACTCCAAGACCCCCGGGCATCCCGAATACGGCTACGCCCCGGGCGTGGAAACCACCACCGGCCCGCTCGGCCAGGGCATCACCAATGCCGTCGGCATGGCGCTGGCGGAGAAGGCGCTGGCCGCGCAGTTTAACAAGCCCGGCCACGACATCGTCGACCACTTCACCTATGTCTTCCTCGGCGACGGCTGTCTCATGGAAGGTATCTCGCACGAGGCTTGCTCGCTGGCCGGCGCGCTGGGCTTGGGCAAGCTGATCGCGGTCTACGACGACAACAACATCTCGATCGACGGCGAGGTCCGCGGTCACGGCGACACCCCGGCTTGGTTCCTGGACAACACCCCGAAGCGCTTCGAAGCCTATGGCTGGCATGTCATCCCCAAGGTCGACGGGCACGATGCGGAGGCCGTGAAGGCCGCCATCGAAACCGCCCGCGAGATCACCGACCGCCCGAGCCTCATCTGCTGCCAGACCATCATCGGTTACGGCTCCCCGAACAAGCAGGGCAAGGAAGAGTGTCACGGCGCGGCACTCGGCGAGGACGAGATCGCCCTGACCCGCGAGGCGTTGGGCTGGAACCATCCGCCCTTCGTCATCCCGGACGCCGTCTATCAGGGTTGGGACGCCAAGGAGCGAGGCGCCGCGGCCGAGTCCGCGTGGAACGACCGTTTTGCCGCGTACGCTGCAAAATTCCCGGCGGAGGCCGCCGAGTTCAAGCGCCGCATGGCCGGCGAGCTGCCGAGCGATTGGGCCGCACAGTCCGATGCCTTCATCGCCGCCGTCGTGGAGAAGGCCGAGACTATCGCCTCGCGCAAGGCATCGCAGAACGCGCTCAACGGCTTCGGCCCGCTGCTGCCCGAGCTGCTCGGCGGCTCCGCGGACCTCGCCGGCTCCAACCTGACCCTCTGGAAGGGCTGCAAGGGCATCGGCAAGGGCAACGCGCCCGGCAACTATGTCTATTACGGCGTGCGCGAGTTCGGCATGTCCGCCATCATGAACGGCATCGCGCTGCACGGCGGTTTCGTGCCTTACGGCGCCACCTTCCTGATGTTCTCCGAGTACGCCCGCAATGCGCTGCGCATGGCGGCACTCATGAAGATCCAGTCGATCTTCGTCTACACCCATGACTCCATCGGTCTGGGCGAGGATGGCCCGACCCATCAGCCGGTCGAGCAGATCCCGACGCTGCGCATGATCCCGAACATGAGCGTCTGGCGGCCGTGCGACGCGGTCGAGTCGGCGGTGTCCTGGAAGCTCGCCATCGAGCGGCGTACCGGCCCGAGCTGTCTGATCTTCTCGCGTCAGAACCTCGCGCACATGAGCCGCACCCCCGAGCAGCTCGCCGCCATCGCGCGCGGCGGTTATGTCCTGCGCGACTGTGCCGGCACCCCGGATGCGATCATCATCGCCACGGGCTCGGAGGTCGAGCTGGCCATGAAGGCCGCCGAGGCGATGTCCGACAAGGCGATCCGCGTGGTGTCGATGCCCTCGACCGACACCTTCGACGCGCAGGACGCCGCCTATCGCGAATCGGTGCTGCCTAAGGCCGTCACCGCGCGGGTTGCGGTCGAGGCAGCGGTCACGGACGGCTGGTGGAAATATGTCGGTCACCAGGGCGCGATCCTGGGTGTCGACCGGTTCGGCGAATCGGCACCTGCCGGCCCGCTCTTCAAGGAGTTCGGGTTCACGGTCGAGAACCTGGTCGCCAAGGTCAGGGGCGTACTCTGATTTAACCGGCTGTCTCGCGCCTGGGCCGCCGAACGATCAATGGTTCGGCGGCCGGCGTTGCATCATTCGGCATCCAAGCGCGGCAGCCTACGCGCCCACCGATCGTTTGTTTTGGGGCTCGTCCCTTCGGTCTCCCGACCATCCTGCGTCGGGAGGCCGAGGGTCGAGCACCGAAGGTTTTTTTCGCTAAGAGGAGTCTCTCTCAATGACACTTAAAGTCGGCATCAATGGTTTCGGCCGTATCGGTCGTATGGCATTTCGCGCGATCGCGAAGGATTTCCCCGGGATCGAGGTCGTTGCCATCAACGACCTGCTCGACCCCGAGTATCTCGCCTACATGCTCAAGTACGACTCCGTCCACGGTAATTTCCAAGGCGATATCGCCGTCGACGGCCACACCATGATCGTCAACGGCAAGAGCATCCGTCTGACCGCCGAGCGCGATCCAGCCAACCTCAAGTGGGGCGAGGTCGGTGCGGAGCTGGTGATCGAGTGCACCGGCTTCTTCCTCGACGACGCCTCCTGCCGCAAGCACCTCGAGGCGGGCGCCAAGAAGGTCGTGCAGAGCGCACCGTCCAAGGACGCGACACCGATGTTCGTCTACGGCGTCAACCACAAGACCTATGCCGGACAGGAGATCATCTCCGCCGCATCCTGCACCACCAACTGCCTGGCGCCGGTCGCGAAGGTTCTGCACGACAACTGGGGCATTAAGCGCGGTCTCATGACCACGGTGCATGCCGCCACCGCGACCCAGAAGACGGTCGACGGTCCTTCAATGAAGGACTGGCGCGGCGGTCGCGGCATCCTGGAGAACATCATCCCCTCCTCCACCGGCGCCGCCAAAGCGGCCGGCAAGGTGCTGCCCGAGCTCAACGGCAAGCTGACCGGCATGGCCTTCCGCGTGCCCACCTCCGACGTCTCCGTGGTCGACCTGACCGTCGAGCTGACCAAAGAGGCCACCTATGCCGACATCTGCGCGGCCATGAAGAAGGCGTCCGAGTCCGGCGATCTGGCCGGCGTGCTGGGCTACACGGATGAGAAGGTGGTCTCCACCGATTTCCGCGGCTGCCCCACGCCCTCGGTCTTCGACTCCGAGGCCGGTATCGCGCTCGACCCGACCTTCGTGAAGGTCGTCGCCTGGTACGACAACGAGTACGGCTACACCTGCAACATGCTGCGTATGGTGGAGCACGTTTCGAAGTAAGCTTCGTCGACACAAACGGCTCGTTCCCACGCAAGGCGTGGGAACGGACTTGTCGAAAAAAGTCGAGGCGCAACCGGAAAAGCCATGCACTTCCATATCGAATCGGAGCAAGAAGAGGACGGCCGCTGGATCGCCGAGATCCCCGAGATCCCGGGGGCACTTGCTTACGGCAAAGACGCCGAGGAAGCTATGGCGAAGGTCGAGGTGCTCGCGCTTCGCGTGCTCGCGGAGCAGATCGAGGTCGGCGAAACCCGCCCCATGGCGATCCGTATCGATCTCGCTGCGGCATGAGCCAATGGCCTTCGGTCAAAGGAAGAAGGCTCCTTTCCGCCTTGCTGAGCATCGGCTGGAGTATCAAGCGTCAAACGGGCTCCCATCGGACGCTGTCGCGTCCTGATTGGCCGGACTATGTCTTCGCGTTTCATGATGGCGAGACCATCGGTCCCCGAATGCTGGCTCGGGTTGCAAAGCATACCGGGTTGACTCCCGAGGATTTGTGAAAGATATAGGCTCGGTTTGTCTACCTCCGCAATAGGACCGGTCACGGCGTTCACATGGTTTTTCCGTCAACGACAGTTACGCGACCACTTTAAATTTATTCAGTCTATTACATGTCTCGAATTTCGCCTGGACAGCCATTGATATCGATGTAATCAACTCTTCTATTGCTGATTTAATATTTACAAAGCTATCCACTCAACGAGGAATCTCACCATGTCCTTCATCAAGCTCACCGATCTCGATCTCGCCGGGAAGCGGGTGCTGATCCGCTCCGACCTCAATGTCCCCGTGAAGGGCGGCAAGGTCACCTCGGATGCGCGCATCACCGCCTCCATGCCGACCTTCGAGCATTGCATGAAGGCCGGCGCCAAGGTCATGGTGATGTCGCACCTGGGTCGCCCGGAGGAAGGCGTTTTCTCCGAGGCCGACTCGCTCAAGCCCGTCGCGGAGGCCATGAGCGCGAAGCTCGGCCGCGAGGTTCGGGTCGTGCGTGATTATCTCGACCAGGCCCCCGAGGTCGCCGACGGCGAGCTGGTGCTGCTGGAAAACGTCCGCTTCAACAAGGGCGAAGGCAAGGACAACGCAGACCTCGCCAAGCAGTACGCCGCGCTCTGCGACGTCTTCGTCATGGACGCCTTCGGCACCGCTCATCGCGCCCAGGCATCCACCCACGGCGTCGGCCAACAGGCACCGGTCGCCTGCGCTGGACTGCTGCTTGCCGAGGAGCTCGACGCGCTTCAGAAGGCGCTCGCCGCTCCGGCTCGCCCGATGGTCGCCATCGTCGGCGGCTCCAAGGTCTCGACCAAGCTGACCGTGTTGGAGGCCCTGTCCGAGAAGGTCGATCAGCTCGTGGTCGGCGGCGGTATCGCCAACACCTTCCTCGCCGCAGCCGGGTTTCCGGTCGGCAAGTCGCTCTGCGAGCATGACCTGATTCCCGTCGCCAAGGCGCTGATGGAGAAGATGACGGCGCGCGGCGCGAGCATCCCGATCGCGGTCGACGTGGTCTGCGGCAAGAAGTTCGACGAGAACGAGCCGGCCGTCATCAAGGACGTCGCCGACGTGACCGAGGACGACATGATCTTCGACATTGGACCCAAATCGGCACAAGAGCTGGCCGAGGTCATCGCCAAGGCGGGGACCATCGTCTGGAACGGCCCGGTCGGCGTGTTCGAGTTCGATCAGTTCGGCGGCGGCACCAAGACGGTCTCGATGGCCATCGCGGAGGCACCGGGTTTCAGCCTGGCCGGCGGCGGCGACACCATCGCGGCGATCCAGAAGTACGACATCTACGACAAGGTCTCCTATATCTCCACCGCAGGAGGCGCCTTCCTGGAATACCTGGAAGGCAAGACGCTGCCGGCAGTGGCCATGCTCGAGGCCCGGGCGAAGGACTGATCAGCGCAGCTCGCCTCCAGCCACCGGCCTCCAGCTTCCGGCGATGTGCCCGGAAGCCGGGGCTGGAGGCCGGAGGCAGACGGCCGGAGGCTACACATGCCAAGACGCACCAAGATCGTTGCCACGCTCGGCCCCGCGACCGACCCCGTATCGGTGATGGACGAGATCATCGCCGCCGGGGTGGACGTCGTTCGCCTCAACCTGTCCCATGACACTCACGACCGACATCGCGAGCGTGCCGAGCGGATCCGCGAGCGTGCGGCGGCCGCCGGGCGCGAGATCGCGGTTCTCATGGATCTACAGGGACCCAAGATCCGCATCGGCAAGTTCGCCGACGGCCCGATCCTGCTCGCGCGGGGCGAGGGCTTCGCGATCGACGCCGATTGTCCTCTGGATGCAGGCGATCGCAATCGCGTCGGGACCACCTACCCCGAGCTGGTCGAGGATGTCCGCCACGGCGACACGCTCCTGCTCGACGACGGCGCGATCGAGCTGTGGGTGGACGCGGTGAACGGCGGGCGGATCGACTGCAAGGTGGTTGTCGGCGGGGCCCTGTCCAACAACAAGGGCATCAACAAGAAGGGCGGCGGTCTGTCGGCCCGGCCTTGACCGAGAAGGATCAGGAAGACATCCGCTTCGCGGCCGAGATCGATGCCGACTACTTGGCCGTCTCCTTCGTGCGCAACGGCGACGACGTCCGGCTCGCTCGCGAGCTCTTCCACGAGGCCGGCGGTCACGGCGGCATCGTCGCCAAGATCGAGCGGGCCGAGTCGCTCCGGGCGATCGACGACATCATCAACGCCGCCGACGTCATCATGGTCGCGCGCGGCGACCTGGGCGTGGAGATCGGCGACGCGGAGCTTCCGGCCGCGCAGAAGATGCTGATCAACCGCGCCCGCGAGCTCAACAGCGTCGTCATCACCGCGACCCAGATGATGCAGTCCATGATCGAAAACCCGATCCCCACGCGAGCGGAGGTGTTCGACGTGGCCAATGCGGTGCTCGACGGCACGGACGCGGTCATGCTCTCGGCCGAGAGCTCGATCGGGAAGAACCCGGCCAAGGTGGTCGAGGCACTGCACCGCATCTGCCTGGAAGCCGAGAAGCATGTCACACGCTCGGGGCACCGGATCGATTCGGTCTTCGGTCGCGTCGACGAGGCCATCGCCATGGCCGCCATGTACACCGCCAACCATCTGGGCGTGAAGGCGATCGCCGCCCTGACCGAAACCGGCTCGACCGTGAAATGGATGTCGCGCATCCGCTCCGGGATCCCGATCTACGCCATCACCCGCTCGGCCCCAACCCGGCGCAAAGTCAGGGTTTTTCGCGGGGTCTATCCGGTAAGCTTCGACGTAGCCAGCACGGACATCCACGAGGTGAATCGCGAGGTGATCGAGGAGCTGATGCGACGCGGGACCGTCCGCGACGGCGACCTGGTGATCATCACCAAGGGCGATCGCTCGGGGGTCGAAGGCCAAACGAATATCTTGAAAATCATGCGGGTCGGCGAGCACAAGCTCCTGACGAAAGACTGAGCCAGCGATCCTTGCTGCGACCCCGCCCGTTTTTAGCTGTCAGTCCGATACGAGGAGAACCCACATGGCCCTGATTTCGTTGCGTCAATTGCTCGACCATGCCGCCGAGCACCAGTACGGCGTCCCCGCCTACAACGTCAACAACCTGGAGCAGATGCGCGCCATCATGGAGGCCGCCGACGAGACGGATTCTCCCGTGATCGTGCAGGCCTCCGCCGGTGCGCGCAAATATGCCGGCGCCCCCTTCCTGCGCCACCTGATCCTGGCCGCGATCGAGGAATGGCCGCACATCCCGGTGTGCATGCATCAGGATCACGGCACCTCGCCGGCGGTCTGCCAGCGCTCGATCCAGCTCGGCTTCTCGTCCGTGATGATGGACGGCTCGCTCGGTGAAGACGGCAAGACCCCAACCTCCTACGAGTACAACGTCGAGGTCACCCGTCGCGTCGTCGAGATGGCCCATGCCTGCGGCGTCTCGGTCGAAGGCGAGCTGGGCTGCCTGGGATCTTTGGAGACCGGACAAGCCGGTGAAGAAGACGGCATCGGTGCCGAGGGCACGCTCGATCACAGCCAGCTCCTGACCGATCCGGAAGAGGCCGCGGACTTCGTGAAGAAGACCGGTGTGGACGCGCTCGCCATCGCCATCGGCACCTCGCACGGCGCCTACAAGTTCACCCGTCCGCCCACCGGCGACATCCTGGCCATCGAGCGCGTGCGCGAGATCCACAAGCGCATCCCCAACACCCATCTGGTGATGCACGGCTCCTCCTCCGTCCCGCAGGACTGGTTGGCCATCATCAACCAGTACGGCGGCGACATGGGCGAGACCTACGGCGTGCCGGTCGAGGAGATCGTCGAGGGCATCAAGAACGGCGTGCGCAAGGTCAACATCGACACCGATCTGCGCATGTCCTCCACCGGCGCCATCCGCAAATTCCTGGCCGAAAACCCCAAGGAATTCGATCCGCGCAAATACTTCATCGCCGCGACCAAGGCCATGAAGGGCATCTGCAAGGCGCGCTACGAAGCCTTCGGCACCGCCGGCAATGCCAGCAAGATCACGCCCATGTCGCTGGAGGCGATGACCAACCGCTATGCCAAGGGCGAGCTCGAGCCTAAGGTCAACTAAACCGCGTCTTCGTGTGATATGCGCTGTTGTCGCTTGGGGCTTGGTCTCGGGACACCTGTAAGCGTTGGAGCGGACGCGGTTTAGGATGATTTAGGGATGATGCAGGATCAGCGTATTGGACCGCTTCGATACGGAATTCTGTTGGTCGGTGGAAGATTTCCGGCTGATTGAGAACAGCGTGTATCACTTCGGACAGGGCTTAGGCGCCGATCCGAGGGTGTGGAAGAAAACGAAGGGGCGCCCGGTGCGCCCCTTTTTTGTTAGGCGTCGCGCCGTCGCGAGGCCAGTGTTTTGGTGGCTGCCAGCTGGAGGCTGGAGGCTGGAGGCCGGAGGCCGGAGGCTGAACGCTGAAGGCCGGCGCCCAACCGCCCGCGTCAACCCACTCACACGGAGACCGCATTGACCAACGACACCAAATTCCCCTGTCCCTGCTGCGGCTACCGTGTCCATGATCGCGAACCCGGCTTTCACCAGGTTTGCCCGATCTGCGGTTGGGAGGACGATCTGACTCAATTGCGCTTCGCCCGCATGCCGGGCAGCAGCAACACCGTGAGCCTGGAAGAGGCCCAACGGAATTACCGCGACTACGGCGCATCCGAGCGCCGCAGCATCGGCAACACCCGCACCCCGGTCGACGGCGAAACACGCGATGACGGCTGGCGGCCCCTCGATCCCTCGCGCGACAACATCGAGCAACCCATGCGCGGAACCCCGTACGCCGACTCCTATCCCTGGCCGGACACCACCGTGCTCTACTACTGGCGCATGAGCTATTGGCGTCGGGTGGTGGGGTAATGAGACGGCGACGGACCCGATGTCCTGATCCCGATGCGGGACGCGTGAGCGAGATGACCCATCGCGTTCTGATCCTTGCGTTGGCCGTGGTGCTGCTCGTCGGCTGCAGCCGGGCGCCCGAGCTGCCGCGGTTGCCGAGCGACGCCGTCATCCTGGCCTTCGGCGACAGCCTCACGCGCGGCACCGGGGCAGGCGACGGCGAGGGTTTCGCCGAGGTCTTGGCGGCATCGAGCGGCCGCGAGGTGGTGAACGCCGGTGTACCGGGCGAGGAGAGCGACGCCGGTCTCGCTCGGCTACCCGGGGTACTCGACTCAGTGCAACCGGACCTGGTGATACTCGGTCACGGCGGCAACGACATGCTGCGCAGGCGCGACCTGGAGCAGACCGAGGCCAATCTCCGGCAGATGGTCATGCTCGCGCGTGACCGTGGCGTATCGGTCGTGCTGCTCGGCATCCCCAAGCCGGGGTTGTTCCTCGGCACCCATCCGCTCTATCGGGAGCTGGCGGACGAGCTCGAGGTCCCGCTCGAGGACACGGTGCTGGCCGATGTCCTCGCCGATCGGAGTTTGAAGGCGGATCAGATCCATCCGAACGCGGCCGGTTATCGGCAGGTCGCAGACGCGGTTCACCGGCTCTTGACGGACGCCGGAGCGCTTTGAGTCGAGGTGGCCCGAATCGCCGCCCTCCCGGCTAAGGCGCGAGTCGCTCGATCCTCCAGGACCCGTCGCCTTCACGGGTGTAGAGAAAACGGTCGTGCAACCGACTCTCGCGCCCTTGCCAGAACTCGATGCGGCTCGGCACGATGCGATAGCCGCCCCAGAAATCAGGCAACGGGATTTCGCCGTGTGCGAATCGCTGCTTCATCTCCGCGACCTTGGCCTCGAGCAACGACCGCGAGGTGATCACCTGACTCTGCGGCGACGACCAGGCGCCGATCTGGCTGCCGCGCGGCCGGGTGGCGAAATAACGCAGCGATTCGGCGGTCGGGATGCGCTCCGCACGCCCCGTGATCTGGACCTGCCGCGCCAACGCCACCCAGGGGAAGAGTGCGGCGACCTGCGGGTTACCGTCGATCTGCCGGGCCTTGCGGCTCTCGAAGTTGGTGAAAAAGACAAACCCCTCGCGGTCGAAGAGTTTGAGCAAGACGGTGCGGACATAAGGCTGACCGCCCTCGTCCACCGTGCAGAGGCTCATGGCGTTGGGCTCGGGCAGCGCCGTCTCGATCGCGGCGGTGTACCACTGCTCGAACAAACGGATCGGATCCGGATCGAGACTGCTCCGCGAGAGGCCCTGCTCCATCGCTTCTATCCTGAATGCGTCGGCGTTCATTGAAAATTATCAAAAACAATAAAGAAAATTAGGATAATTGCCTCGCCAAATGGTCGAAGCACCGGTAGTTTGCAGGATTAAGACCGAGTAGGACGGTCAAACATCTGCGATCCTAGAGGGGTACACCACTGAACCCCGCCGGGACGACCCTGCAAGGCAAGGTCGAGCGGATCGGCTAAAAGACTCATTGGGAGCACCACCATGACCCGCCAAGAACAGATCCAAGCCCTGAAGCAAGACTGGGCCGAAAACCCCCGCTGGACCGACGTGACCCGCGGCTACTCCGCCGAGGATGTCGTGCGTCTGCGCGGCTCGGTCCAACCCGAGCAGACCTACGCCAAGCGCGGTGCCGAGAAGCTGTGGAAGCTGGTTCACGGCGAGGCGAAGAAGGGCTACGTCAACTGTATGGGCGCCCTCACGGGTGGTCAGGCGATGCAGCAGGCCAAGGCCGGGATCGAGGCGATCTACCTCTCCGGCTGGCAGGTCGCCGCGGACGGCAACACCTCCGAGACCATGTATCCGGATCAGTCACTCTACGCCTACGACTCCGTGCCCACCATGGTGCGGCGCATCAACAACGCCTTCAAGCGCGCCGACGAGATCCAATGGTCGAAGGGCATCGAGCCGGGTGACGCGGGCTACATCGACTATTTCCTGCCGATCGTTGCGGATGCCGAGGCCGGGTTCGGCGGCGTGCTCAACGCCTTCGAGCTGATGAAGAACATGATCGCCGCAGGCGCCTCCGGCGTGCATTTCGAGGACCAGCTCGCCGCGGTGAAGAAATGTGGTCACATGGGAGGCAAGGTGCTGGTGCCGACCCGCGAGGCGGTGCAGAAGCTGGTCGCCGCTCGCCTCGCCGCCGACGTGATGGGCGTGCCGACCCTGTTGCTGGCTCGCACGGACGCCGAGGCCGCGAACCTGCTGACCTCGGATGTCGACGACAACGACCGCCCGTTCGTCACCGGCGCACGTACCGACGACGGTTTTTATATGGTCCGCAATGGTCTGGAGCAGGCGATCAGCCGCGGTCTGGCCTATGCGCCTTACGCCGACCTGGTCTGGTGCGAGACCGGCACCCCGGACCTGGGCTTCGCCCGCGAGTTCGCGCAAGCGGTCCTCGCGCAGAACCCCAATAAGCTGCTGGCCTACAACTGCTCGCCGTCCTTCAACTGGAAGAAGAACCTCGACGATGCCACCATCGCCAAGTTCCAGGACGAGCTCGCCGACATGGGCTACAAGTACCAGTTCATCACGCTGGCCGGCATCCATAGCATGTGGTTCAACATGTACGACCTCGCCTACGATTACGCCCGCGGCGAAGGCATGCGCCACTATGTCGAGAAGGTACAGGCGCCCGAGTTTGCTGCGCGCGAGAAGGGCTACACCTTCGTGTCGCATCAGCAGGAGGTCGGTGCCGGCTATTTCGACGACGTCACCACCACCATCCAGGGCGGCGCATCCTCGGTGACGGCCCTGACCGGCTCGACCGAAGAGGCTCAGTTCTGAGCAACGCTTAACCCGGCTTCGAGCGCAGGCTCGAAGCGGCAAGGCGCCTCGGCCGGTTCTCCGGCCGAGCAAAAACGACCGGCGGTGTGCAGACACCGCCGGTTTTTTGCGTCTCGGCCGTCGCTCGGCTCAGATCGCTGTCGCCCGCGACAGACCACGTGATAGAGTGGTCGCCAGGAAGACGCGACACATTTCGTGTGTCAAACCGAAAAGCTAGGGCCCATACCTCAAGCTCCCCCGAATGATTCGCACAAAGGCGCAAAGATCGCCGATCGGACTGGTCGCGCTCGTTCCCGCAGTAGCGCTGACCCTGCATCTCGGCTATCAACTCTCCCTGGGTATTCACTCCCGAGTGCGCATCGAGCAGGAGGCGGCTGCGGCGACGTTGCTGCGCCGTGTCGCATCCGCCACGGTGCAGGACCGGACGCCTGCCGATCCCGCCGCCGCGGCGCACCTCATGGCCGTCGCGGGCTCCTACCCGCACGTTCTCGCAATCGGCCGACTCGCCGAAGGTGCCACGGCGCCGAGCGAGATCGGCGAGATCCCGCCCGACCTTGCGCGCGCCGCCGTCGCATCGCCGATTCAGCCACACTTTGCCGTCCAGTCCGCAACCGGGCATCTCATCGGCGCGATGCGTGTGAGCGGCGTAGGGGACACGGTGACATCCGGTGGTGGTCCCGCGGCGTCCCCGCAAATGCACCTGCTCTATCTGGTGATGGATCTCGCCGCGGCAGAGTCTGCGGAGCGCCGCCGCTTGCTCTCGTGGGCAGGCGCATTGCCCTGGGCGCTGTCGGTCGCAGCGGCGCTGTTGCTGGCCCTGCTGCTTGTCCGAGAGCCGAGCAAGCGGAGGTCTGCCCGAGCGGATTCGCAGAGCAGTCCGACGGATCCGGACCGAACGCCGGACGAAGACGCGCGCACCGAGCCGACGGGCGCGGGCACCGACGATCTCCACCACATCCTCGATACCGCAGCCGTGATCCTGGTCGGTTTGGACACCGAAGGCCGCGTCCGGCTCATCAACCGCAAAGGCTGCGAGACCCTGGGGCTCGAGCGCGGGCAGATCATCGGGCGTGATTGGGCGGAGTCCTTCGTCCCCGAGCGCGAGCGCGAGCAGACGCGCCGAATCCTTGCCCGCGTGACCACGGACGAGACCGACGCCTTGACCGCGGTCGAGGGCTCGGTTCTCTGTGCGGACGGATCCGAACGCCTGATCGAATGGAACAACAGCCGCAT
>NZ_LN848257.1:2403151-2413839 GCF_001499735.1 Thiocapsa sp. KS1
GAAACCGTCCTGGTAGAGACCTCGCGCTCCTTGGTGGCCGCCCCGGCCGATGCGGTCGGCCCTTTGGTCGAGAATGCACTGGGGACGGTGGCTCGGCGGATGGGCGCCGAGCGCGCCTATGTCTTCGTGCTCAGCCGCGACGGCTCGACCATGCGCAATACCCAGGAGTGGAGCGCAAGCGGACTGGGGCTCGGCGGCCCGAGCGCGCCGCCGGTATCCACATCGCTGATCCCGCGCTGGATGGAAACCCTGCAGCACGGCGACGACATCCGGATCGACGACGTAACCAAGCTCCCGGAGACCTGGCGCGTCGACCGCGAGCAGCTCGAGCAGCTCGAGGTGCGATCCGTCGCCGCGGTCGCCATTCGGGTGGCCGGGCGCATGGGCGGATTCGTCGCCATGGAGATGCTGAGCGACACGCGCAGTTGGCGCGATTCGGAGATGCGCGCACTGGGCTTTCTCGGCGATCTGATCGGCGGTGCCTTCGAGCGACGGCGCAACGAGCAGAAGCTGCTCGACAGTCGGCGTCGACTCGAAGAGATCGCGCTCTACGATCCGCTGACCCGCCTGCCGAACCGGCGACTCCTGGCCGATCGGATGGACGAGGCAGTCGCGCGTGCACGCGAGCAGGGACTCTTGCTCGGGGTCTGTTATCTGGACCTCGACGGCTTCAAGCCGATCAACGATACCCACGGACACAAGATGGGGGATCGGGTCCTGGTGACGGTTGCGAGCCGATTGCGCGGTTGCGTGCGCGAGGACGACACGGTCGCTCGGCTCGGCGGGGACGAATTCGTGCTCCTGATGAACCACCTGGAGTCGCTGTCGGACTGCGCCGCGCTGCTCGAGCGTGTGCTCGCCGCCCTCGCCCAGCCGATCCAGATCGACGGCCACTCCCTCGCCGTGACCGGCAGTGCCGGCGTCACCCTCTTCCCGCAGGACGCGGGCGATGCCGATACCCTCCTGCGCCATGCCGATCACGCCATGTACCAGGCCAAGCAGCACGGGCGCAATCGCTTCCAGTTCTTCAAGTCGGTCAAGGATCAGCCCGATGAGTCGCACAAGCTTGAGCTGGTGCGCATCCGAGAGGCGATCGAGGGCGACGAGCTGAGACTGCATGTCCAACCGCGGGTCGACATGGGGTCGGGGCGTGTCGTGGGTGTCGAGGCGCTGGTCCGCTGGGAGCATCCCGAGCGCGGACTCTTGCCTCCGGGCGAGTTCCTGCCCTTGATGGAAGGCGACGAGCTTCTTCACGACCTCGACTGGTGGGTGATGGACGGCGCGCTCGATCTGTTGGCGCAGTGGCAGGACGCCGGACTGGATCTGACGATGAGCCTGAATCTCTCGGCCTGCTCGCTCCAGGACACCGGATTCGTCGCATCCCTGCAGGAGATGCTGGCGCGGCATCCGTCCATCGACCCGGCTCGGTTGTTGTTCGAGATCATCGAGTCGGAGGCGCTGCGCGATATCGAGACCACCGCCTCGGTGATCCGCGCCTGTGCCGTGCTCGGTGTCCAGTTCGCATTGGACGGATTCGGCAACGGCTATGCATCGCTGATCGATTTTCGCTGTCTCCCGGCGCAGGTCGTGAAGATCGATCAGACCGTGGTCCGGGACATCCTGCGCTCGCGCGACGACCGCAATCTGGTCAAGGGCGTCATCGGGATCGCCAATGCCTTCCAGCGCGAGGTGATCGCCGAAGGTGTGGAGTCCGCCGCGCATGGCCTCTTGCTGATGGATCTGGGCTGCACCCTCGCCCAAGGTTACGGGATCGCCGAGCCGATGCCTCCGCAACAGCTGGCGGCTTGGATCGAGGGCTTCCGCCCGCCGCGCCTCTGGAGCACGCGCCCGAGCGTGGATTGGTCCACCGTGGACCTGTCGCTCCTGAGCATGGAGGCGGTCCATCGCGATTGGGTCAAGCGTCTGATCCGGCACGTCTTGAGCGACACGGCCACCAAGCTGCCGGACCTCCAGCTCGCGTCGTGCGACTTCGGGCGCTGGTATCTCGGCGACGGGCGGGCTCGTTACGGCCAGCTCCATGCTTTCCAGGCGCTCGGGGATCTCCATGGACAGGTCCATCGGCAAGGCTTGCGTCTCCTCGAGATCGATCGGCTCGATCGCGAGCTCATGGCCGCTCCGATCGCGACACTTCTCGAAGAGCGCGACATCCTGGTCGAGGGCATTCGATCCCTTCAGGTCCATGTCCTCGAGGACCGGCCGAGAGGCGATGTCGCCTGATCGAGCTCCGGGTTCGGAGAATGGGTTGGCTGGACGATACCCATCCCAAGCTCTCGACGTTGCAGGCGGTTTGGATCCCGCAGCGGGCATTGCCGCTCGCCTCGCCACGCCGCGGGGTTGCGATATACTCCGGCCATCGTCCACAGCCCCATCCATCGATGACTATGCCGACAGCGCAACCATCCGCCCCCGACCTTCACGACTTCAAAACCGCGGACCTGTCCGATCGCTACGGTGACGGCGTGCGAGTCTGCGATCCGATCTTTCGGGATTTCGGCGGTCGCGTCCGCTTCTCCGGAAGCCTGGTCACCGTGAAGTGTTTCGAAGACAACTCGCTCGTGAAATCCACGCTGGCCGAGCCCGGCCGAGGTCGCGTGCTGGCGGTGGACGCAGGCGGCTCCATACGTTGTGCCATGCTCGGCGATCTCATCGCCGCCAGTGCGGTCGAGCAGGGCTGGGCCGGGGTCATCCTCTACGGTTGTATTCGCGACAGCGGGGACATCGCTGCCATGCCGTTGGGCGTGAAGGCATTGGCCACGCACCCGCGCAAGAGCTTCAGACGCGGCGAAGGGCAGCGGGATCTTCCGGTCACCTTCGCCGGGGTACGCTTCGCTCCCGGCGACCAGGTGTACTGCGACGAAGACGGGATCCTGGTCGCCGAGGCCCCATTGGATCTCTCCCGATAAGGACGTCCCGCGGCGGCGATCGCTCCGGCAGCGGGCAACGAGGTAAGAGCATGGCGTGGACCGAGGCGAAACAGATTGCCGATGCGATTCTCGACGGGTTCGGGCGTCACTATCGGCTCTTCCGCGAGATCACGGGCGGGGCGCGGGCGCGCTTCGAGGCGGCGGATTGGCCGGCGGTGCAGGCCGCTGCGCGCGAGCGGATCAGCTACTACGACGACCGGGTCGGCGAGACGGTCGCCTTGTTGCGGCGCGAGTTTCACCTGCGCGACCCGACCGACATCCTCTGGCGCCGGGTGAAGATCGAGTACATGCGCCTGCTGCCGATGCACCATCAGCCCGAGCTGGCCGAGACCTATTACAACTCGGTCTTCTGTCGTCTCTTCCATCGGCGCTATTACAACAACAGCTACATCTTCGTCTGGCCGATGATCTCGACCGAGCACCTCGAGGCCGAGATTCCGATCTTTCGGCCCTATTACCCTGCTCGCGACGGCTTCGCCAGAGTGATTGCGGGCATCCTCGGCGATCTGGGCTTCGAGCGCCCGTTCCGTAACCGCCGGCACGACATCCGCTGCCTGATGCGCGCCGTGCGCGACCGATTCCCGCGTCGGCGGGCGCTTCATCAGAACTTCCAGCTCGCGGTACTCTCCGAGCCTTTTTATCGCAACAAGGCCGCCTACATCATCGGCAAGGCGATCAACGGTGCCGACCAGATCCCCTTCGCGATCCCGATCCTCAACGACGAAGGCCGCGACGGGGAGCCGGGCGGACTCTACGTCGACACCCTGCTCTCCGGCCAGGACGAGATCTCGGACGTCTTCAGCTTCTCGCGCGCCTATTTCATGGTCGATACCGAGGTACCGGCCGCCGTCGTCGATTTTCTGCGGCCCCTGATGCCGCGCAAGGGCAAGGCCGAGCTCTATACCTCGATCGGCCTTCAGAAGTTCGGCAAGGCGGAGTTCTACCGCGATTTCCTCAAACACCTGCGCTACTCGGCCGATGATTTCGTCGTCGCCCCCGGGATTCGCGGGATGGTCATGTGTGTCTTCACGCTGCCCTCTTTCCCGTTCGTCTTCAAGGTCATCAAGGACCGCTTTCCGCCGCCCAAGGAGATGACGCGCGAAACGGTCAAAGAGAAATATCAGCTGGTGAAGCTGCACGATCGGGTCGGGCGCATGGCGGACTCCTGGGAGTATTCGCACGTCGCCTTTCCGCGTCATCGCTTCTCCCCCGCCCTGCTCGAGATGCTCGAGACCGACTGCGCCGGCAGCCTGGAATCGGATGGGGATCAGCTCATCATCAAGCACCTCTACATCGAGCGGCGCATGTCGCCTCTGAACCTCTATCTCCACACCGCCGACGACGAGGACATCCGTCATGCGATCGGCGAATACGGGGATGCCATCAAACAACTCGCAGCCGCCAACATCTTCCCCGGCGATTTCCTGTTCAAGAACTTCGGCGTCACGCGGCAAGGCCGCGTCGTCTTCTACGACTACGACGAACTTTGTTACTTGACCGAGTGTCACTTTCGAGAGATCCCGCCCGCTCCCTATCCGGAGATGGAGATGGCGGAGGACGTCTGGTACAGCGCGGGCCCGAACGATGTCTTCCCCGAAGAGTTCGAGACCTTCCTGCTGACCGATCCCCGGATCCGCAAGGTCTTTCGGGAGCTGCACAGCGACTTGCTCGACCCGGCCTGGTGGCGGGCGCGTCAGGAGCACATCCGAGCGGGAAATCTGGAAGATGTCTTCCCCTATCCGGAGGAACGGCGTTTCTGCCGCATGCTCCCCGTATCTCCCGACCTGACGGGGTAGAAGGCGCCACGGCGGGCAACCCGGGCGCAGGCGCCGGCGGCGCCTTTGCCGTCTCACGACACGCGGAGCCGATGCAGCGCCGCACCGTAGAGGAGACCGTCACGATGAAGACGCAGTCGGGCCGTAAGCTGATCCCCGCCTGGACACTTCTGCTGGTCGGCACGCTCGCGAGCGCGGCCGGCGAGGGCCCATCGGAGCTTGCCCCGGGACTTCAGAATCCCGGCTACCACGAGCAACCCGAGTGGTTTAAAGCGTCCTTCCTCGACCTTCGAGAGGATGTCGCCGAAGCCACCGCCGACGACAAGCGCCTCATCCTCTATTTCTACCAGGACGGTTGCCCGTACTGCGCCAAGCTGTTGCAGGAGAACCTGGCCGATCAGTCGATCGCGCAGCTGATGCAGGGGCATTTCGACGTCGTCGCCATCAATCTCTGGGGCGACCGCGAGGTGATCGGCCTCGCCGGCGAGTCCACCACCGAGAAACAGCTCGGTGCGGACCTCAAGGTCCAGTTCACGCCGACCATACTGCTGCTCGACGAGGCCGGGGAGGTCGTCCTGCGGATCAACGGCTACTTCCCGCCCCACCGCTTCAAGGCCGCACTCGCCTATGTCGCCGAGCGCCGCGAGCAGATCGGCGAGACCTTCAGCGACTTCGCCGCCGGACAGGAATCGGTCGCAGCCAAGGGGACGCTGCACACGCAGGGCGGCTTCCTGACCTCGCCGATGCGGCTCGCGGACAACCGCGATCGCTCCATGCGTCCTTTGGTGGTGATGTTCGAGCAGCCAAACTGCCGGGACTGCGACGAGCTGCACGAGGACATCCTCAAGCGCGAAGCAATTGTCTACTCCTTGAGCGCCTTCGACGGGGCAATCCTGGATACCTACTCGCGCGACCCCGTCCAGACCGTCGACGGCCGAGAGATCCCGATTCGGGACTGGGCAGCGGAGCTCGGAATCAAGTACACACCCAGCCTGGTCTTCTTCGATGCCGCCGGACGCGAGGTCTTCCGCACCGAGGGCTATTTCAAGTCATTCCACATCCACGGCGCGTTGGACTATGTCGCAACAGGCGCCTACCTGCGGGAGCCGAGCTTTCAGCGCTATCTCGCAGGACGCCGCGAGACGTTGGCCGCGATGGGTATCGAGGTCGATCTGATGGATTGACTCGGGTGGGTCAAGGTCGTTGCTCGGTTGGCCGGAGAACCGGACGGACCGAACGACCGTCCCTCAGGGCCGACCGGCCGCGCCAAGCTCGAACATGGGCTTGCTCTCGGGACCCACGTCGTGAAGCGCGGGATTGAGGCGCCGCAGATCGAGCGTCGGCTTGACCTTCAGAGACAGCAGGGATGGATCGAGATATTTCTTCATCAGACGCCGCGCCTGTTTCAGATCGCGCGTCCCGCGCAGCGCATGGACTTGCTTCAAGGCGACCTGCGTCGGATGGGTTCCGCCGTTGCGACGGTAATAGTTGATCACCGCCTCGGTGTAGTTCAGGGTCTCGAGATAGGTCACCTGGCTGTTGGTGCGATCCACGACGCCCTCGCCCGCGTTGTAGGCCATGATGACGCGGCCGTAGTCGTTGTCGTACTTGCGCAGCAGGCGCTTGATGTGGCGGGTGCCGGTGTCGAGGTTGATCTTGGGATCGAAGAGATCCGAGGCCGAGGTGACGCCGTAATCCGCCGCCGTCGGCGGCATCAACTGCATCAGCCCGACCGCACCCGCGCGGGAGACCGCATGGGCGTTGTAGTTGGACTCGGCGGCGACCACCGCGCGAACCAATTCCTCCTCGACACCATGCCGTCC
Source organism: Thiocapsa sp. KS1 (assembly GCF_001499735.1). Lineage (GTDB taxonomy): Bacteria > Pseudomonadota > Gammaproteobacteria > Chromatiales > Chromatiaceae > Thiocapsa. The sequence goes on from NZ_LN848257.1 coordinate 2,409,695, forward strand.
GGCGACCGCGGAGATCATGGCCATGACCTCCGCACGGCTCGGGCGTGGCCGGTTGGGGGGGACAGCGAAGGCTGGCTTGGCGGGGGCGGCCACTGCGGGATCCAGCGCGCCGGGCTCGCTCTTGGAGGGCGCGCTCTTCGCGGGCGGCGTATCGACATCCTCCGTCGCGGGGGATGTGCCGGCAAAGGTGCCCCGGGAAACGAGCGGCCAAAGCACCAACGCCAGAAACGCCAGGCGTCGAGTCCGCTTTCGATGGGCACTGGAAGAAGTCATTACCCGCTCACCACTCAAGATGCGAAGGACATGCCGGTCGAATCGCCGTGTCCGACTCGGGGCGCGTGACCCGCGCGACCCAGCCAAGGCTCCAGGAGATCCGCCACCTCGCCGGTGCCGGTGGGCTCGACGGCAGGCGGCCGATCGGCGGAGCGCAGCGCCTCGATCGCCTCGGCGAGGTGTCCCGCCAGGAGATCCTCCCGCGTGATCTCGCGCGTCGGCATCCGCGCTGCGAGCCAGGGTATCAGGGCCGCTTCCTCCGGCCAATCGCCGCGTTTGACATAGAGAACGGGAATCCGGTTCACGGCCGCCTCCGCATAGGTGCCGTAGCCAGGCTTGCAGAGCATCAGATCGCAGGCGGACATGACGTCCGGCACCCGCAATCCCAGGGAGGAAATCGCGGTCGCATCGCGCCTCGGTCCGTCGGGCAGATCCTGAGACAACCAATGGACCTGGTCCTGCTCGGGCCACGCCGAGAGCGGATCGAAACCCTGGAAGCCGCCGAACTGCATCAGCGCGAAGGGGCGATCGGCCGGCACGCCGCAGCGCGAGCGCAGCGCCTCGCGGCGATCCGGATAACGCCCGGCGATGGGGCCGACATCGACTGCGTTCGGCAGCCACCCCATCGGCATCGAGGGGGCCGGTCGAATGAAGAGCTCGGCGGCGGCATAAACCGCCCGCATCCGCTCCATCACGGCGGCGGGGACCCGATCGGCCACCGGACTCGCGAGCAGGATGTCGTACCAGTTGAGCGAGCACAGCGCCACCGCCGGGATGCCCGCACGGCGTGCCGCATCCAGCGGCAGCCAGGGCACGTCGGCCAGGACCAGATCCGGCGCCGCCCGGTGCAGAACGGCGATCTCGCGCTCCAGACGCCGGTCGTAATCGGCCTCGAAGTCGGCGTAACGGACCAGGCTCTCCGACCAGCGGGTGCCGAGCGGCCCGTCCATCAGCAAGCCGATATCGGTCGCCTCGGGGATGTGCGTAAACCCCGGCGGCAAACGGCTGCGCGCGTAACCCGGATCGATGTCGCTCTGCAAGGTGATCCGCAGACCGGGCAACCGCCGCGACAGCTCGCCGACGACCGGTGCCGCCTGGGCAAGGTGCCCGTAACCGTGGGCGGTTACGGCAAGGAAGAGATGAGACATGCATCCGTCTCCGGCTCGCCTCGGATCTCGATGCGCTCGGGGGATGCCGCGGGAGCACCGAGCCGCTGACCGAGTCGGATCTTGCGGCCCGGTAGAAGGGTTTCGTCCAACTGCACCCGACCCGGCTCGAAAAGCAGGATGACGGTCGAGCCGAGGTTGAAACGACCCATCTCGGCCCCGCGCTCGAGCCGGACCGATCCGCCCCCGGCAAGCCTGCTCGACGGCTGACTCCGGGCGTTTGCAGGCGTGACCTCGCCGGCCCAGACGGTCTCGATCCCGCCGACGAAGATGGCCCCGACCAGGACCATCGCCATAGCGCCGAGGTCGGTCTCGAATCGGCAGACAACCCGCTCGTTGCGGGCGAACAACCGAGGCACCAGATCCGCGGTGGCGGCGTTTACGCTGAACAGCCGTCCCGGAAGATGCCGCATCCAGGCGAGGTCGCCGCCGAGCGGCATGTGGATACGGTGATAGTCGCTCGGCGCCAGGTAGATGGTCGCGAAGGTGCCGCCGATGAAGGCCCGTGCCTGCTCGGGGTCACCGCCGAGGAGCTCCGCGACCGTGAAATACCGACCTTTGGCTTGGATCAAACGGCCCGCCGTGATCAGGCCGCACTGACTGACCGTGCCGTCGACGGGGCTCACGACCGCCTGCGGATCCGGCTCGGCGGGCCTGGCGTCCGCCCGCAACGCGCGGGTGAAGAAGGCGTTGAAGTGCGCATAGGACTTGGGATTCGGATCCGCGGCCTCGGTCATGTCGATCCGGTAGAGGCGCAGGAGGGTTGCGATCAGCAGATCCTTGAGCGGGCGCCATCGCACCCGCGCCAAACGATACATGACACCCGATAAGGCGTGGTGCGGAAGGAGATACTGGACGGCGACGAAGAGCCGCGCCCCCAAGCTCGGGCCGGACTCTCTCATGGCGTCTCCGACAACAAAACATGCTCGCTTGCGTGAAGCGCCTTCAGGTCTTCGGCCATCGCCGCACCGCCTTCGGTCTCGGGCAGGAAGGCGATCAGGTAGCCCCCCGGGGCGAAGACGAAGATCGCGGGCGTGTCCTCCCCGCCGAGGCCGATGTCGGCGCGGAGCCGATCGATCTGCTCGGCATCGCCGCCCAGGATCTTCAGCGCAGGCAAGAGACCGGCGAAATCCCGGGCGAGGCCGGGATCATCCCGAGTGGCTACGAGAGCCAGGCGCAGTTGTTTGCGCAAAGCACCTTGGTCGGCCACCCGGTTGTAGACATCGATCAGCCGTTGCACGGAGAGCTGTCCCGAGGCTCGCGAGAGGTCGCCGAAGGCGAGCAGGGTCCAACCCTCCGACAGGTCCTCTTGGCCGAACGGACGGCCGAGGGCGTCCCGGAGCTCGATCTCGGGCAAACTCGCGGGCGGGCGGATCAGCAGACCGCCGATCACCGGAAGGTCGGTGTTGCGTTGCTTGTACTGATTCCCCCACTGGTAGGCCAGAACGAAAAGCGCGATGGCACCGAGCATCAGGATGAGGCGGATCCGGAGTCGATGTCGATTGCGCAGGAACATCTCAGGCGAGCGCCTCGGGCACATCCGCCGGATCGGCGTCGGTCGGCAAGGGTTGCGCGCAGGTCCACGGACTGCCCTGGTCGCGTCGAGCAAGCCGGCGGATCGACGAGTGGACATCGGGGAAATTGGACCCCATAAAGGTCGATCGGGGCGTCACGGATGACTGCATCATGGGGCGGGATCGAACCGAGTCGGGGGCGGGGTCGTGAACCGACCCGAAGGTGGATCCAGTATAAGGGGCGCGCCGCGAAGGGCTCAAGCCGCTGCCGCCGATCGTCGAAACCTGGTCCGAGGGTATCACTATGAGTCACAAGGTCGAGAAGACCGATCTGGAATGGCGCGAAACGCTGACGCCGGAACAATACCGAGTCTGTCGGCAGAAGGGTACCGAGCCGGCCTTTACCGGGCGGTATTACGCCGCCAAGGAGCCGGGTCTCTACCGTTGCGTCGGTTGCGGTGAGCCGCTGTTCGACGCGCGCGCAAAGTTCGATTCAGGCTCGGGATGGCCGAGCTTTTGGCAGCCGACCGCGCCGGAGGCCGTTACGACCGACGAGGACATCAGCTACGGCATGCGTCGGACCGAGGTCGTCTGCAACAGCTGCGGTGCGCATCTCGGACATGTGTTCCCGGACGGTCCGAGGCCGACCGGCCTGCGCTATTGCATCAACTCGGTGACCTTGGCGTTCGAGCCCGAGGCGTGACCGCGTCCCGGCTGCCTCAGCGGGGGGTTATGGAATCCACGGAGGTCCCCCAGACGCCGAGCGCTTTCGCGCGCGCGATCCGCTCCATGGCCTGATACTCGATGGGTGCATCCGGGAGCGCAAGGGCCCAGCCGTGCTGGATCAGATATGCGCCTAGGTCCTCGCCCGGGCTCAGCCCGGTGCGATCGACATGGCAAACGGCCCGAATCCGCCCCGCTGCGGAGCGCCCGCGCGGCTCGCAAGTTACGAAGCCCCTGACGCGAAAATCGAGCGCGAGTGCGGCTCGTGGCCCACAGCGCACCGGGCGCTGCCAGGCACGGCACTGGCGATCCGTGTCCGGGATATAGATCCCGTAGAGCTCGATCGACTGCTCCTTGATCAAAAGGGAGCCGTCGTCCTGAACGATCGCAAGTCCGACGATCTCCCGCGGCCCGGCGGCGACCGCTCCGCCGAGCAGCGCCGCGATTACACCGATGAGGACCAAGCCCG
>NZ_LN848257.1:2413939-2424399 GCF_001499735.1 Thiocapsa sp. KS1
CCGACTCCGGGATAACGTCGAGTCCGTTCGAGCCGGGTCCGGTGCCGAGCATGCCCGCCTTCGCACTCTTGCCGGGGAACTCGAACCGCATCTCGGGCCAGATCGCGAGACCCTTGGCCGCGGATACGGTCCCGCCGGTCGACTCGTTCATGGCCGTGCCGCTCAGCGCCGTGCGCACGATCATGTCGCTCTCGCCGGTAATCCCCGCGAGGCGCCCGGTCCCGCCCGTGAGCGTAAATTTGCCGGTGCAGGATCCGGGCTCGCCGTTGCAGGTGAACTCCGCATAGACGAAGTCCCCGGTCGGGCTTTCGACGGTACAGAAGCCGTGTCCCTCGAGCTGATTGCTGAGAACATGGATGATCTGGGTCGAGGGGCAGGTGAAGAGCGCGGCATCCAGGAGCCCGTCGCCGTGCTCGATATACATGACACCCTCGAAGGTCCCGATAAACTGAAGCTTGTCGACGGCGATCTGGAAAAGCTGGCCGTTCGCCTCCCAAGGAGCCAGGATCTTGGCGGTCCCCTGCTCGGCGACGACGGCCGAGGCCAGCGGCAGGGCCAGGGTGACGAGCAGGGTCGACTGGATCAGTGTACGCATGGGTGTCCTCCGGGGTACGTCGGGCGAGTGTGCCCGCATCGGCGCAGAGTCTAGCAGCCCTCGTCGAGGCACGGCTCTGATAACATCCGTCGTCGATGATCCCGGGCGAGCGAAAAGGGCGATTGAAATGGAGCGAGTGCTTTCGACGGCCGATATCGAGGTCGCGCAGTGATTCCCGGCGAGACCTCCGAGACCCTGCTTCTGGGTTGGCGTGAATGGATCGCTTTGCCGGAGTTGGGGTTGACCCTCGTCAAGGCCAAGGTGGACACGGGTGCCCGCACGTCCACGCTGCACGCCTTCTATGTCGACGGCTTCCATCGAGGCCGGCAGAGCTACGTGCGCTTCGGCGTCCATCCGCTCCAGAAACGCACGGATGTGGTGGTCCACGGCGAGGCATTGGTCATCGACCAGCGACGGGTGACCGACTCGGGCGGTCACCGCGAAGACCGTTACGTGATCCGCACCCGGGTCGTGCTGGCCGGCCGGGAGTGGCCGATCGAAATCACCCTGACCAACCGCGAGACCATGCGGTTTCGCATGCTGCTCGGGCGTACCGCGCTCGCCGGCCGTACGCAGGTCGATCCGGCGCGCTCTTTCCTCACCGGACGGGTTGCGCGGCCGTCGGAGCGCTACGGACAGAAGGCCCCGCTAGGTCGGTAGCCGATCGGCCGGCGCCTCGCCCATCGCTTCCCAATCGAAACGCGGCAGGTGATCGAAAACACCGCGGATACCCTCGTTCCAGCTGCGCGAGAGTGCGCGCAACGCCGGTGAATCAGCGGTCAGCTTGAGCCGATGCGTCAGGGTCAGGCTGTCCTTGGCATAGATGGCGACCTCGAACGGCGGACCGACCGTCACGTTCGAGCGCGACGTCGCATCCAGAGAGACGACGCACAGGCGCGCTCCGTTCTCCAACGACAGCCCGGGCTCGGCGATGCGATCCAGTGCCGGCTTGCCGTATTTGGTTTCGCCGATCTGCAGGTAGGGTGTCTGAGGCGAGGCTGCGAAGTAGTTGCCCTGCGGGTAGATCAGATAGAGGCCGTGGGGCTGACCGGCAATCTGGCCCCCCAGGATGAGCGTGGTCTCGGCGCTGACGCCGCTTTGATGCAGCGCCGGGGAATGATCGCGCTGGACCCCGACGCTGACCCGCCCGACGTAATCAGCCGCCTCGAAGAGATAACGGGCGCTCAAGAAGTCCATCCGCGATCGCTCATGTGGTGGATCGTCGAGGATCCGCGCGTCGCGTGGTTGATCGAGATCGCGTCGGATGCGGTTCAGCACCTCCTGCGTGGTCGCCAGATTGCCCGCGGACATGAGGATGAAGATCCGATCCGCGGCGGGCTGGAAGACATGTAGCTTGCTGAATGTCGTGACATAGTCGACGCCGGCATTGGTGCGGGAGTCGGCGGCCATCACGAGGCCCTCTTCGAGGGCGAGTCCGAGGCAGTAGGTCATGGTGATCGCGTCAGGCTGGTCGCTTCGGTCCGATCGAAGCGGTCGGGTGAATTCGGAATCCGCAGCGGGGCGGGGTCTTGCTTCGGTGCCGCGCGAGCGGATAGACGGCGCGACCCCGCGTCCAGCATACTCCGATCATAAGGTTTCGAGGTCGGTCCTGTGTCGATCGGCGTCGTAAATCGTTCCGGCCGAGCCACCCCCGACACCTGGTCTGCGAGTGAGTGCCATGAGTATCGATTGGAATGCCTATCCCTCCGAGGGTTTTTACGACGAGCTGGTCGCCGGGCCCGGCAACGGGCATCGGGCGATCGCCGGTCTTCTCGCCGATCTCGAGGCACTCGGCCCCGAGGAGCTGGTAGCCCGGCAAGAGGCTGCCGATGTCTCGATCAAGGAGATGGGGATCACCTTCACCGTGTACTCGGAGGAAGGCGGGGCGATCGATCGCACCTGGCCCTTCGACATCATTCCCCGAATCATTGCTCAGTCCGAATGGGAGCGCGTGGATGCGGGGCTGCGCCAGCGCGTGCAGGCCCTGAACCTCTTCATCGACGACCTCTATCACGATCAAAAGGTCATCAAGGACGGCGTCTTCCCGCGCGAGGTCCTCGCCAAATCCGTGAACTTCCGGCCCCAGTGTGTCGGCGTGGATCCTCCGCTGGGCATCTGGGCGCATATCTGCGGCTCGGACCTGGTGCGCGATGCCGACGGGACCCTCTATGTCCTGGAGGACAATCTGCGGGTCCCCTCGGGCGTGTCCTACATGCTGGAAAACCGCCTGGTCACCAAGCGCGTGCTGCCCGAGCTGTTCGAGCACTATGCCCCGCTGCCGGTCGACGACTATCCCTCCCAGCTCTTCGATACTTTGGCGGCGCTCTCGCCGCGCCCGGCAGACTATCCCGCGGTGGTCGTGCTGACACCCGGCATCTACAACTCGGCCTATTTCGAGCACTCCTATCTGGCACAGCAGATGGGCTGCGAGCTGGTCGAGGGTCGCGATCTCTTCGTCGACAAGGACGACTGCGTCTACATGCGCACCGTCGACGGCTTGGCCCGCGTGGATGTGGTCTATCGCCGCATCGACGATCTCTTTCTGGATCCGGAGGCATTCCTGCCCGACTCCGCGCTCGGCGTGCCTGGACTCATGCGGGCCTGGAAGGCGGGGAACGTCGCCCTGGCCAATGCACCGGGCGCCGGGGTTGCCGACGACAAGGTGGTCTATGCCTTCGTCCCCGAGCTGATTCGCTATTATCTCGACGCCGATCCCATCATCCCCAACGTCCCGACGTACCGCTGCATGGAGCCGGATGCGCTGGCCTATACGCTGGAGAATATGGAGACGATGGTCGTCAAGCCCGCGAACGAGTCCGGCGGCTACGGCATGCTGGTGGGGCCGGCGTCGACCAAGGCCGAGCGCGAGCATTTCGCCGAGCTGATCAAGAAAGACCCGCGCAACTATATTGCCCAACCGGCGCTGAAGCTGTCCACCGTGCCGACCATCATCGGCAACAAGCTCGAGCCGCGTCATGTCGACCTGCGCCCCTTCATCCTCTCGGCGGATCGCCAACAGGTCACGATGGGCGGGTTGACACGGGTGGCGATGCGCAAGGGCTCCTTGGTGGTGAATTCGTCCCAGGGCGGAGGGAGCAAAGACACCTGGATCGTGCCCGAGCCGCCGCAGACGAGCGAATAAGCCGCCGAGCCATCGGCATGGACCGAAGCGAATCCAATCGAGCATAGAGGTCGGATCACATGCTCTCGCGTGTTGCAGAAAACATTTGTTGGATGGCCCGCTATGTCGAGCGGGCCGAGAATACCGCCCGTATCGTCACGGTCAACGCCAATCTCCTGCTCGACCTGCCCAAGGGCATCGCGCCCGGCTGGCGACCGTTGGTCGACATCACGGGTGCGAACGCGCTGTTCGAGGAGCACTACAAGGACTACGGGGAGCGCAACGTGGTGCGCTTTCTCATTGCCGACGAGCGCAACACCGGATCCATCGCCTCCGCCTTGATCGCGGCGCGCGAGAATTGCCGCACCATTCGCGACTTTGTCCCGCGCGAGGCATGGGAGCTGCTGAACGAGATCTATCTGTTCGCCCGCGAGGATCTCCCCAAAGGGATGACCAAAGGCGGTCGGCATGCCTATCTCAAGCGGGTGATTCAGGGTGCCCAGAACGTCAACGGGCTGCTCTCGGGCACCATGCTGCACGACCAGGGCTATGACTTCCTGCACCTGGGGCGCTTTCTCGAACGCGCGGACATGACCACCCGGATCATCGACGTACGCTCCGCCAATCTTCTGCCCGACGAAACGACCGAGCTGCGCCCCTTCGAGACCATTCAATGGGTCAGCGTGCTCAAATCCATGACGGCCTATCAGGCCTATCGGCGCAGCGAGCAGATTCGGGTGCTGCGCGGCCCGGTGTTGCGCTTTCTCTTCCAGAACGGGACCTTCCCGCGCTCGGTCGTGCATTGCATCGAAGCGCTGCGGACCAGTCTTTCGAAGCTGCCGCGCAACGAGTCCGCCCTGCGCGTCGCAGGACGCCTCAAGCGCAACCTCGAAGGGACCGAGCCGCGTCGACTCAACCAGCAGCAGCTGCATGACTTCATCGACGACCTGCAGGTCGGTATCGGCGATCTGCACCAAGAGATCGCGCGGATCTGGTTCCCGCCGCCTCCGGACACGCAGGTACAATCACAGACGCAGGAGTGAGGCTGAATCGCGTCCGCAGCGAGATGCGTGGTCGGGGTATCGGTTCGGTGTCGGATCAAAATTCGGGACTTGGTGCAACGCGATTCAGAACGCGCAAAACGAGTTGCCGACGTAAACCGATCGGCGGCGAGGCGGTCGGATGGCTGCATAGGTTTGGATCGCGCCCAGCATCCTGTATCGATTGGACGCCTCGGGGAAAACCCTGCACCATGGCGATTCCTTCTCGCCGAACCGGGAGCCGACGGTGACCCCAGACCCTCTGTCGATCGTGGATGCCTATCTCGCCGCGCAGTCGGCACGCGATTTCGAGGCGATGCGCGGTTTTCTCGCCGACCAGGGTTTTTCCTATCGTAGTCCAATCGCGGTGTTCGATCGGGCGGATGACTTCATCCAATACGTCGCCGTATCGAGCGGCATCATCATCGACAGAGAGATCCGCAAGGTCTTTGTCGCCGGCGACGACATCTGCCATTTCATGACCTATCGGATTCAGATCTCCGAGAAGCTCGCCGTCGAGGCCGCGCAATGGTCGCACGTGCACGAGGGCCGGATCCAAAGGATCGAGGCGGTCTTCGATGCCTCGGCCTATCGCGAGCTCTTTCCCGGCGACGAGCCGGAACCCGGAGACTGATTATTCCGGAACGGGCAGCCACCGCGCCAAGGTCGCTCGAAGCTCCGCGAGCTTGACCGGCTTGGCAAGATAGTCGTCCATCCCCGCGGCCAAACAAGCCTCCCGATCCGTGGCCATCGCGTTGGCCGTCATGGCGATGATCGGGGTGCGCCGACGATCCTCCCGACGCTCCCGCTCGCGCCATTGTCGCGTCGCCTCGACACCGTCGAGAACCGGCATCTGCATGTCCATCAGGACGGCGTCGTAGCGCTCGCACGCGAGTCGCTCGATCGCCTCTGCGCCGTTCTCCACCAGGTCCGGCTCGATGCCGAGCCGCATCAACATCCCGCATGCCACTTTCTGATTGACTGGGTTGTCCTCCGCCAACAGCACGCGGCCGTTGAACGGCCGAGCGGGCATCGACCATTCGGCGTGGACCAGGCCGGGCGTGCCCCTGAGGACCTGCACAAGCGCGTCGCGCAGCAGACCCTGCCGCACCGGCTTGCTCAGGACGATATCGGTCGGGTCCGAAACCTTCCCGAGAGGCTCGGGACGCCCTCCCGAGGTCAGCAACACCAGCGGCAAGGCGGCGATTGCCGGTGAGGCGCGGATCGCGCGCGCAAGCGCGAGACCGTCCATCTCCGGCATCTGAAGATCCAGCACGGCGGCATGGAAGGGTCGACCCTCCGCTTGCGCTCGGGCGAGCCGGCCGAGCGCCGTCGGCCCGTCGGGAACACCCTCGTACGCCACGCCCCAGCCATGCAGATAGTGACCGAGGATCTCCAGATTGGTCGCATTGTCGTCGACGCAGAGGATCCGCAGATCCTCGAGTCCCGCGCTGTCCGTCGCCTCGGCCATATCGGGTTGACGCTCGAACGGCAGTCGGATCCGGAACCGAGAACCCTGCCCGAAGGTGCTCTCGACCTGGATGTCGCCGCCCATCAGCTCGACCAGATCCTTGCTGATGGCCAGACCGAGGCCCGAGCCGCCGAAACGTCGGGTGGTGGAGCCGTCGGCCTGCACGAAGGGTTTGAAGAGACGCTCAAGCTGCTCGGGGGTCATACCGATCCCGGTGTCGGAGATCTCGAAACAGAATCGGGTGCGCTCGGCCTCCTCCCCGCACGCCTCGACCCGCATCTGAACCTCGCCTGAGAGCGAGAATTTCACCGCGTTGCCCAAGACGTTTGTCAGGATCTGACGCAGGCGGTGGGGGTCGCCCAGGACGCGGGTATGCAGCCCCGGGCGCACGAAGCAGACGAGCTCGATCTGTTTGCTGCGGGCGCTGGCCGTAAAAAGGGCGGCGACATCCTCGACGAGACGTCGCAGATCGAAGGGGATGTGCTCGAGATCGAGTCGACCCGACTCGATCTTGGAGAAATCCAGGATGTCGTTGATGACGTTGAGCAGACTCTCGGCGGAGCTGTGCGCCACCTCGACCAGCCCTCTCTGCTCCTCGCTCAAGCGTCCATGGGAGAGCATCTCGAGCATGCCCAGCACGCCGTTCATCGGCGTGCGAATCTCGTGGCTCATATTGGCGACGAATTGACTCTTGGCGATGCTCGCCGATTCGGCCTGCTCCTTGGCGACCACCAGGGCGGCCTCGGTTGCGCGACGCTCCTCGATCTCGCTCTCCAAATGCCGGTTCAGCTCTACGATGCGCTCCTTTTCCTGGGTAAGGCCGGCGATCAGATCGAGGTTGACGTGTCCCAGCTCGAGCGAATACCGCAGGGTGCGGTGATAGCGACGCGCGTTCAGCCACATGAAGACGGCGAACAGCAGGATCAGACCGAGAAAGGTGTAGGACAGCTCGTCGCCGATGGCCAGCATCCGCAACGCGAAGGGCACCAGCGCACCCAGCATGTAGGTGAGATAAGCCGCCGGGCAGGCACTGAGGCTCGGGATCGCGCCGGCCACCATCCCGGAGATGACGAACCCGAGAAAGACCTGATAGGTCAACACATGGCTGGGAAGCAGGAAGACCGACAGACCCCAGGCTAGACCGGTCGCGGCGGCACCCAGCGCGAATCGGCGGGTCCAGTGAGCAGACGCGTGTCCCTCGCCCGCGCGCCGATAGCGCAACAGCAGGAGCCCGCGCGCGGTCACGATCACGAGGATCGCGCCGAACCAGATCCAGGCCCCGACCGGAGACGAGACCAGGCTCATCGCCGCCGCCACCAGGAATGCATTCGCCGCGGTGATGACAAGGCTGGCGGGAAGCTGCTCGAACAGCAGACGTGTCAGGTCCGCCTCGATGCGTGCGTCCGTCGCAGGGGTGCGCGGCATGCCGTTGCCACGGTGCGGCATGATCGGTCAGCCTCGAGGAAGCTCGACAAACGGGCCCGACGATGCAGGCCCGTCGAGTGCACGCGCGAGGTCGCGCAGCGTCATCCCGCCGAGCGCGGCGTCGATCGCCTGATCGATGCCCGTCTCGATCCGCCCGATTTCGCCGTCCGGAAGCGTTCCGCGGCAGCCGCTCTCGCGCTCCTCGAAACAGCGCACGGCATCGAGCATGGACTTCACCGAGATGCCGTCCGTCGAGCGCGCCGGGACGAAGGTCGGTACATCGCCGGCCGTTCGAATCAGGAACCCGGCGTCCTCCAGGACGCCCAACATGCGCTCGGCGTTGGTTTTGGGAACCCCGAGCGTCTGCGCAAGCTCCTCGCTGCTCCAAGGCGGCTCGCCCGACTCGTAGCGACGGGCGACCTGCCCGGCGAGGATCAGGGCAAGACGTTCGCGCTGTCGATTGCTCAATTGCAGATCGCGCGAGCGGATCCTCAGATACTCGGGATGCTGGTGGTAAAAAGCGATACTGGCCCCGACCAATAGAATCAACCAAGCGATGTAAATCCAGATCATGAAGAGGATCAGGATCGCCAGACTCGAATAGACGGCCATGAGACGCGTCGAGCTCGCCATGAAATAGGAGAACATCCCCCCGATGACCTCCCAGAGCAGTCCGGCGATGAGTGCCCCGACCACCGCCGAGATCACGTGAACCCGCGTATTGGGGACGAACACATAGAAGAAGGCAAAGGTCAGCGAGATCATCAGGTAGGGGCCGAGCTGACCCAAGGCATGCCAAACCTCGCCGAACGGCTTGGCCGCGATGACGGCCTGAACCAAAGGGTTCCCGCCCAGCGACGCCGAGAGCCCGACGGCCGAGAAGAACAACACCGGCCCCACCAGGATGACGCTCAGATATTTGCTGAAACGCTGCGAGAAGGAGCGTTGCGTAGAGACGCGCCAGGTGAAGTTGAAAACCTGCTCGATCTTCTGGACCAACGAAATGACGGTATAGATGAGCAGAGCGAGGCCGACCGACCCCAGGACACCCACCCGCATGTTGTCGACGAAGCTGATGATCTGGGCGGTGATCTCTACACCGCCCTCGCCGAGCGGGGCGAGCACCTTCAGCAGCAGAGGCTCCAATTGATTGTGGACGCCGAATCCCTTCAGGACCGAGAAGGTCACCGCCAGCAGCGGCACCAGGGCCAAGATGGTCGTGTAGACCAGACTCATGGCTTGGAGGGACAGATAGCCCTGCGTCAGGTCGCGGGTCAGCGCATAGATCAAACGGCCGAGCCAGGTCGGAAGGGCTTGCCAGCGGGGCATCTCCTCGAGCCGACGACTCCAGAGCAGCGCGTCGATGCGCTCGGACACGGGCATGGCGTGGTTCATGTGCGCTCTCTCGGGGAGGAGTCGGACGGCACTTCCGGCCGCTTGCCGTCGCCTCATTATATCGGGTCGCGGCACCTTGTCGCCGCGATATGGCCGGAGATTTGCGCCGGCTTGAAGCCTGTTCACGACCGCTCCATATCCCCCGAGGCGCGGTCATCTCCCGCTCTGCGCACCCTTCATGATGATCTGTTTCGCCTGTCGGGGACGTTCTTCCAGCCATCAACGAGCAATCTCCATGCGTCTTCCCTGTACTCTCCTCGGGGCTTTGGCCGTCCTTTCCTCGACCGTCGCCGTTGCGACGGACGAGCCGCAAACCCTGACGCCGATGTCCGAAGACATCCAGGCACCCGAGTTCGACCTCCAAGGACCGGCCGGCGAGCCCCAACGTCTCCTCGATCATCGCGGCAAGCCCATCATCCTCAACTTCTGGGCGACCTGGTGCCCACCCTGCCGCGCCGAGATGCCCTCCATGCAGCGCGCCCACGAAACCGTCACCGACGAAGGGATCTCGGTGATCGCCGTCAACGTCGGCGAAGACGCCGAGACCATCGCACGGTTCCTGAGCGAGACCGACGTCGACTTCCCGATTCCGATGGACCTGGACTCCGAGGTCGTGCAGAGCTACCCGGTCAAGGGGCTGCCGACGACCTTCGTCATCGACCCGGAAGGCCGCCTGGTCTACAGCGCCACCGGCGAGCGTGAATGGGATGATCCCGCACTGCTGGATCAGGTGCGGGCGCTCAAGACCGGGCCTTAATCCGCTGGCAGGCGATGCGCGCTCATGCGCGCGCTGTGGGTTTCAATCCGCACCCGGCAGCCTGATTGGCCGGGCGATGCTTGCTCGACCTGGAGCGCTACGCCGCGATGGCCGAGTTTCAATCCGCGCCAGGCCAATTGGCCGGGCGATGCGGCGCGAGTCCGGAACCGGAGGGGCGACCGTCTCGTTTCAATCCGCGCCCGGCCAATTGGCCGGGCGATGCCGGGCCACTGCATGCGGCGCAGCAGCAGCGCCCAGTTTCAATCCGCGCCCGGCCAATTGGCCGGGCGATGCCAAAGCCCGCCGCATCGGCGAGGGCAGCCTCGTCGTTTCAATCCGCGCCCGGCCAATTGGCCGGGCGATGCGATCCGCGCCATGGAACAAGGGCATGGCTTACGGGGTTTCAATCCGCGCCCGGCCAATTGGCCGGGCGATGCACGATCGCCACGACTCCGGGTTGACTACTCTGCCGTTTCAATCCGCGCCCGGCCAATTGGCCGGGCGATGCCCACCTTCGGCGTTGCGCAGATAGGCGAGGGCCTGTCGTTTCAATCCGCGCCCGGCCAATTGGCCGGGCGATGCCCGGTCACGTCTTCGGCGGCCGAGGCGCCGGAGCTGTTTCAATCCGCGCCCGGCCAATTGGCCGGGCGATGCGC
>NZ_LN848257.1:2424499-2434617 GCF_001499735.1 Thiocapsa sp. KS1
AATCCGCGCCCGGCCAATTGGCCGGGCGATGCGCATGCCGGGCAAGAACTCTCAGCCGAGAATTTCGTTTCAATCCGCGCCCGGCCAATTGGCCGGGCGATGCAAAACCAACAGCGGATTGCCTGTCGGGTTCGCGATGTTTCAATCCGCGCCCGGCCAATTGGCCGGGCGATGCGCGTGCCGCCACACGCGCAGGTTGGGCATGTCTTTGTTTCAATCCGCGCCCGGCCAATTGGCCGGGCGATGCCTTTACGTGCACAACGGCTCGGGCGCCACGTCGGAGGTTTCAATCCGCGCCCGGCCAATTGGCCGGGCGATGCATTCGGCTCGTCCAACACATAGCGCTTCCAAACGGTGTTTCAATCCGCGCCCGGCCAATTGGCCGGGCGATGCCTTCAATGTCGGGTCGATCGTGCGGGCGTTGCTGGTTTCAATCCGCGCCCGGCCAATTGGCCGGGCGATGCCTAAACTGTTGAGAAAGGTCCGAAACTTGGGGGAGGTTTCAATCCGCGCCCGGCCAATTGGCCGGGCGATGCCCGAGACAGGCAATCTCCCAGCCCGCATGATCGGGTTTCAATCCGCGCCCGGCCAATTGGCCGGGCGATGCGCCCGTTGACCGGGCGTCATTGGCGGGTTGATGTCGTTTCAATCCGCGCCCGGCCAATTGGCCGGGCGATGCCGATGACATTCGATGAGATCCTGATGCAGTACCGGTTTCAATCCGCGCCCGGCCAATTGGCCGGGCGATGCATGGAGGTCTGAAACTCACCGGATGGCTTGACAAAGTTTCAATCCGCGCCCGGCCAATTGGCCGGGCGATGCTCCGCGCATGCAATCAGTTGATTCTGCGAAGCAGTAAAGCGAGCTTGCGCGATTCTGCCGGACGAGGCAACTGGAGGTTGATAGGAGCCTTGGAGGGCGCTTTCAAAATCTCTTGAAAACAACAGGTTAAACGGCGCGCGAACCTGCCGGGTTTTCGCCGTTGCTCCGGGTTCGCGCGTCATACGAGGAGAGGACCTTCGAAATCGACGGAACGGAAGACTCCGTACTGCTTGACGTGTATGTCTTGGGGTTCGGTAAGTCGGTAGAAACGTAGGTTGTCTTCTTCCTGATTGATCTCTGCAAGCAGCGCCCGCTCCAGTTCTTCGTACTGCATCTGGTTGACCTGGCATTCGAAAACGGATTTCTGGACGCGCTGTCCGACACGTTCGCAGACTTTGGCAACCCGGCGCAGGCGACGCCGGCCTTCGGGGGTTTCCGTGGAGACATCGTAGGTCGCGATGATGAGCATCAGGCGAAGACTCCGTCACTTGGCGAGATAGGGGAGATAGCCCTGCATGTCGCCTCGTAGGGTACGCGCGAGGATGCGAGCCTGCACGAAGGGCAAGAGCGCGAGCGGCATCTTGGTCTCCGACAAGGGGTGGGTGATCTCCTCCTGCTTGCGTTCCTGCCAGGCGGTGGCGGCCTGGCGGCGGCCTTGATCGTTGAGCATGACGGCACCGCCCTCGCGTTCGTCGAAATCCTTTGCGTTGATCTGACCACGGTTGATCAGGGTGAGCGCAAGCCGGTCCGCAAAGACCGATCGGAATTCCTCTTGGAGATCTAGGGCCAGCGCGGCACGGCCGGGACGCACGGCATGCAGAAAGCCGAGCTGGGGGTCCAGTCCGACCGCCTCGGCTGCGGATCTGCAGTCGTTCATCAGCATTGAATAGAAAAATGAAATCAATGCATTGAACCGATCGCGCGGTGGGCGCCTGGTGCGGCCGTCCAAGGCGAAGCTCTGTCGGGCCTGAGGTCTGACGACGAGATTGAGCGCTGCGAAATAACCGCGAGCGGCCTCGCCTTCGATCCCGCGGAGGGTATCCAGGTCTGCGGCACCCGGAAGGGCGCGAAGCGACGCAGCGAGGGCGTCGGCTGCGCGTGTAAGGGTTTCAGCTTCGACGGGATCGGCGGATTCGCGGGCACCGCGCTGTAGAACCGAGCGGCTGTTTCGGAGTTTGCCGGCCACCATGGCGCGGGCGGCGGTCAACGCAAACTCGGTATCGAGCGCGGCCCGATGTTGGGCTTGGCGGAGCAGGATATTTCCCGAGACGGGGCCCTCCAACCGTGCCTTGAAGCGGCCGGAGTTATCAAGCAGAACCAGCGACTTCCCCTCGTCCGCCAACCGATGCATCAGGGCCGGCGAGACCAGCACGTTGCCGAAGCAGACGAGGGCTCCAATGTGATGAAGCGGAACGCGCAGCTTGGTCTCCCGCTCGACCTCGATACGGACGGTCGAATTATCCAAGTGCGCATAGGCGTTCGGCGTCATGATGTAGAGGGTGTTTTGTACGCTGTGCATGTCCTTATGGGCTCCTGCTTAGGCCAATAAACGCCATCGCTGACGGCCTGTGTCAAGCGAACAGTTCTTTCAGCAGCTGCTCCCGCGTCAATCCCTGGTGCACTGCCACGCTGTTGAGGATGGCCGAGAGGGTGCCCATCCGAATCGGATCATGGTTCGGAATGGTGACGTGGTGCTCGCCCGCCCGGGTGGTGGTCAGTCGGATGTGGCTTCCGGTCTGCCGATCCTGGACGTAACCGAGCGTGCGGAGGGCCTGTATAAGCGTGGTCGCCGACAGGTCGCGTGGGATCTTCACGCGGCGATGACTTCCTCGCGCGTGATGTGGAGATGGATAAGACTGGGACGCTCCACGGGATCGAAGTGGCAGCGCACGGCATCGCGCAGTTGAGCGTGCAGTGCGTTCAAGTCGTCCGCCTCGGTGAAGATGTCGGCCCCGATGGCACGGGCCAGGTAACCACCTTCGGGTGCATCTTCGACGACGAAATGGATGTCGGTCATGGCTTGGTCCTCTTTGACGTACGTGCGGACTCTTCTGAGTCATCGGGCTGGAAGAGGGAGTGTAAGGCCGCGACGTGTCGATCGATTGCCGCGGTGCCCGCCGGGTCGCAGATCGCGTTCAAGGAGCACTGGTCACAGCGGCGATCGTTGACGGGCGGCGGTAGTCGGCCGGAAGCCAGCATTGCACGAATCGCCTCGGCGCTCTCGACCGCCAAGCGGCGAAGCTCCTCGGTGATCGCGACCTCGCGACGGCGGTGGCTGGATGCATGATAGATGGCCCCCCGCGGCACGGGCCGGTTGAACATCTCCTCCAGGCAGAGGGCTTGGGCGGCCAGTTGAACGTCGTCGTGGACCGCGGATCGCTTGCGCCCGTGCTTGAATTCGACAGGATAAGGCGTGCCATCCGGGTGAATCTCCACCAGATCGGCCTTGCCGATCAGGCCCAGGCGCTCGGACCAGAGCGGGAGGGCGCGCTCGACCTTGACACCGGCCTTCAGCTCATAGCCCGGCTGATCCACCAGATGGTGAACAGCCTGCCCGCGGGCGGTATGCACGTTGTCGGCGAAGACCTGCTCTTGATGGATCAGCGCGCATTGCCTTGGGCAGTAGACCCAGTGCTGAAGGGCGGAGAGCGGGATCGGGTCTGTGTCCATCTTGGCCTCATGAGCGCCGCTCAAGATCCGTTACCCGAATTGGGCGAGAGAAGCCTTCTCCGAACCGTCCGGCCGTCAAAGATATGAAAGTGCCCCGGAATGAATGCTCCATCCCTATGCAGCGACTCCAGCCATTCGGCAGGTTCCTCGGGTCGGTAGGACGGCACGCGAAGCAGAATGACGACCGGAGGCGCAGGGAGTTGACGCTTGAAGACAAGCTCCCCGTAGTCGCGATCGAAGGTGGCGAGCCAGCGTCCCTCCTGACAAGCGCGGACCATCACATCCGGATCCGAGGCCGCTGGACTGATCTCGCCAACGGCGACGACGTCCCAACCGCGCGAGCGGAGTCGAGCCACCGACGGTTCCGGAAAATTCTCGTTCAGCAGCCAACGGGGCGTCATGCCGATGCCTTCCTCAATGCGATGTCATCCTCTTCGCGGAAGACCTCGGTCACGAAAGCTATGGCTGCCAAGACGTCGTCGCGGGTGACACGGGGATAGGCGGTCGTGATGTCCTCCAGCGTCCAGCCGTCGGCGAGGCGGTCCATGATGAGGTCGACGGAAATCCGGGTACCTTTGATGATCGGCTTGCCGATCAGGATTTCCGGGTCGACGACAATACGGTCTTTCCACTCGGTCATGACGGGTGCCTAGTTCAAACGATGATCTTCAAATCGACACCGGGGAACGCGTCCAGACGCCCGGCAGGCGGGGCAGTGACCGCGTAGTCGGCGAAGGATCGCGCAGGTGTGCCAGGATCTTTACGCGCAATTTGGATCAGGTCGAACAGCTTGTGGGCCGGGGCGCTGCCAAGATGGCTATCATGCTTGAAGACGTAGAGTCCGCGCGTGGCCATTTCGCCGCGCGCGGCCGAATGGTCGTGGTCGAACATCGTGATCAGGGCATCCCACAGCAGCTTTAGATCGTCTTTACTGAATTTTGTCTGCGCGGCGAAGTGCGCCGAGATAAAGCCGTGGGCGCGATAAAGGCCGTAAGGGACGGTGAACTTGCGGCCCATTGTGCGGTTGTCGCCGCTCTGCTTGGTCGACTCGGCCTCCGTTGCAACGGCGCAGCGGGTGATGGAGTGCTCAAGCGTGACGATCGGGTCCAGGGAACGGGCGAAGGTGAGTTGAACGGGGCCCCGGACCTGACCGCAATTCGGAGCGGTCTTCAATGACAGGACGGCGCCGAAGGTACGGATATCGTAGAAATCGGAGCACATTTGCACCCGACCGCGTTCCGTTTCACCTTGATTGGGTTTACGAGCCTTAACGTTCTTGACTGCTTTTCCGATAAAGTCCTTTACCGGTTTGGGCGGTTTGGTTTCCTTAAGCCAATCCGTCGCCTCCTTTTTGTCGAGAACGGCCGCTAGTCTTAGAATCGGACGGTCGTCATCGTCCGTATCTAGCTCCATCCCGGCGGGCAGATCCAGATCGTCAAATTGCTCGACCAGATCTTCCGGGATCAGGTGCTCAGCGTCTTGGCCCAAATCGATACCTAGTGCCTTAAACGCAGCGGTGTGAGCACGGCCCAAGACTGCCTTCTCTTTGATGTAGATGTCGTAGCCCGGCTCGAAGGATCCATCTTCACGGCCCTTGATGATGCCGACGTAATTTCGGATTTTACGTTTGATGGAAACGTCCGTAACCAATCCTTGCCCGGTTTCGGTATCCAGGCGCGGCAGGTTGCCAGCGTCCGGGTCGCCATTGGGGTTGCCGTCCTTGACATCGAACAGCAGGACGAATTCGTAACGGTTTGTGATGCTCATGGGTCGCTTCCTTAGCTGGCTGTCTTAAAGAGATCTTGACGCTGATGGTAGTAGCCAATCACAAACCGGCCTTGGTTCTCCAGCGAGAGCGTTGCATGGAATCCCAGATCGCCGTCGATGCCATCGTTGCAGATGGCCTGAATCAACTTGTCCCGATTCACATACAGCCCCGGCTTTTCCTTGCGCAGTTTGGTCATGTGATGCTGGTTACGCCGCATCAGGGAGGGAAAAACAGCGGATGGAGTGCTGGATGCCGAGCCGAAATAGCTATCGCGGATCGTGGTGTTGACCTTACCTGGGCCGCCGGCGGCGTCCTGCTGGACACGCTCGAGAACGGCGAAAAGTCGTCCGAGCCGGTAACCGATATTGGTGCTCTGTTCGTCTAGGGCCATCTCGATCTCCCTTTCGTGACTTGGGTTTGCATGGCGGGTTTGCCGGTTGAGCCACGCCTTGATGAGCGCGGCGCGGGCATGGGGAACATGGTCGCGGTGTCTGCCTGTCCTGCCGTCTTTTTTGGCCTGCTCGGCTCGGATACGACGCAGTGCAGCTTGCAGCAGGGTGCGCGTATACGGCCCGCCGGACAGGATCGCCTTCATGAGGTCCCCGGCTAGATTCGGCGGCAGTTTGTCGATATCACCGTTGGGACGCTGAGAAGTCGATGGCGACAGGGAGGACAGGAGCGCCTTCAGTGACAGGAAGGGGGTTTCTGAATACTTCGGGCGGATGATCTCCAGGTCGCGAAAGTGCTGACGAATGTTCCCGGCCAGCTCGCCCACGGTGGCCGCAAGCCAGAAGCGGACGGCGATCCGGGCAGCATTGGGTGCGAGGCCGAGCACGAAAAATCGGGTTCCGTCGTCCTCGATCGCTGAGGCGCCGGTCTTGGGGGCTTCAAACAATGCCCTGACCGCATTCGTGCCCTGATCGGGATTGCTTTCGGGCGGTTCGTCGAAGAACTGCGCAAGGAGTGATTCCAAAGGGTTGGAGCACTCGGACCAGAAAACAGTCGAAGCGTCGCCAACCTGCATACGTTGTCTGGAATCCAAGAGGTGATTGAGCGCCGTGGTGTATGCAAAGGCCGCGCGTTTTCCGATAGGTGCGTTGCTTCCTTGCTCGCGACCAAAGGACATAGATGCCTGAAGATTAAAAGAAACGATATTGGCGCCGCTGGTTTGAGAACCCCAGACTTTCTTGATGGGCGGATGTAAGCGTTCGACCACATCGGCACGGCCGGTGATCATACAGATTTGTGGATGCTTTGCGCCCGGATCGACGGATTCGGTCGCAGCCAAGACCAGCGGATCGCTGCAAACGGGGGTTTCGCCTCCGGCTATCTTGAAGCTGAAGTTGGCGCCCTCCGCAACCAGCTGAGACCAGAGCGGATCGGCCAGTACGGCTGAATAGTCGCCTCGCGAGAGGAAAACCCGCACCGACGATACCGCAGCGCTGGTGAGTGTATCCGGTGGCAATCCGTCAATCTCGGCCAAAAATTCGGCACACATCTGAGCAAGTCGCTCGCGATAGCGTGACTCTTTTCCTTTCTGGCGTTGTTCCGCCAATTTCTTGGGATCAGGAATGCCAAGCACATATTCGGCGTTTCCCCAAAGCAGATTCGCGGCCACATTGACGGATTTCTTGACGGCCTGCGGCACGAGAAAAGGCTTCCCGCGTATCTTTTTGCCTTCGATTTCGCGTGTATCCTGAATATGAACGAACTGCCCATCCGAGTTCAGAACCAGCAGAAAAGGCAGTTCCTTAAGTTCGATGCCAAGGCCAGGAAGGGCGTCGCGTTGACGCTCGTAATAGTCGTGAAGCGCTTGAAGAATCATCTCCGCACCTCAACCGCGTCCAGAGCGATGACGCCATGCTTCATCTCCGCCCGAAAAAAACCGGATCTCATGCCGTCGGCATAATCGATGTCGTGGAGCATCCAGCCAAGATCTGGGCTGTCCGGGATGGGCGGCTCTTCCTGCCGCGCGAGGTCGATATCCTCGATCAACTCAAAATGAGCGGAGAACTCGCGACAGCCGAGGTAAGGTTGCCAGGCGCACTGGCCTTTTCGGGCGCGGCGCTGAAACATGGACAGGTACTTGGCGGGGTTTTCGGGCTGATTCTCTTCCGGTTCGACCGGCTTATCCTGATGCAAGCCGGGGTAAATTCGGTGGTGCTTGGATGAATCGATGACCTCGAAATCGGCATGGAGTCGATAGGCCACATCGCGCAGAAAGAGGCCCGCGCGTTGCTGGCGATACTTGAGTTTTCCTTGGCTGTCAATGTCGTCAACGAAGTACCCATCCGGGCAACCAGCGACGCAGGAAACTTCATTGCGGCGCACTGAGATCCATTTGACGGGATTGAGTACCTCGATTCTGGTGACGCGCCAGCGGATTTCGGGTTTCCACAGAATGGCCTCAAAGATGGCGCGAGCGGCCGATGGCGTAATGACGTCATACGAGACGCGCTCGACCTTCATCTCCGGACGGGTGAAACAGGCAAAGTCGCCCCAGACCTTGAGGCAGAGTGGCTTCGGCATCCTTATCCTCCCATCAAACGACGAAATTTCCGGCAGCGGGCGTCACCTCGTCGGCGCAGCCCAAAAAGCCGAGTTGTCGATCATAAAGCAGATCGTGTTCTTGGACGTAGAGACCAGGCAGAATTTCAGCCACATCTCCCTGAGCGATCAGTCGCTCCAGGCAGTCGTGGCGCACGTTGACGCAGTAGCGTTGCAACTTGCGCATGAGCCAGCGGTCGGGTCCATCGGACCGAAGCCGACCGAGCCATTTTGCGGCTTCGCCCCAGTGCACGATGACCGGGGACCCCTCGTCCGCGATGAGTCGAAACTGCTCGGCTGCCTCGCGAAAACTGATTTCCACTCCTCTTCCGCTCTGAAGCAGTTCGAGAATGCCTCCCTTGTCAAATGTGCTGAGCGAAGCGAACCAGAGCCTGAAATAGCGCTCGAACAGGACCGGAGTCAGGGTTGGACTGGCATCCCCGGCAAGCAATTCTCGCGTCGCCTGCTCTCCCTTCAACAAGAGCCCCCGCGGCGCCGGTTCAGGCGCCACGAAAACCTGGACCAGACCTTTTGCCGGATGATCACCCTGCTTGAGGCACCCCTCGCGATTACAGCGCCCGGCGGCCTGAGCAATCGAATCCAGCCCGGCGAGCGCCCGGAAGACGACCGGAAAATCCACATCCACGCCCGCCTCGATCAACTGCGTGCTGACGACATGCAGCGGGAGAGGGTAAAGTCCGGCCTGGATCCGTTCGCGATTCGCTGCCAGACGGTCGCGGATCTCTATGATGCGCTCGGCCCGATGGGCGCCGCACAGGTCAGTGGAGAGATAAAGCGCGTCCGGCAGTTGCTGCGCCAAGTCGCGGGCATCGCGCTTGCGGTTGACGATGACGAGTGCTTGATCGTGCGCGCGAATGCGGGTCGCCAGTTCGTCCCATTGAGTGACTTGCCGCGTATCCGGCCAGCGCACTTCGACCCGCTCAAGCTGTGAAAAGAGATCATGAGGAGACTGGACATGCGGGCCACCCTGCATTAGCTCGCGCATATCGGGCAGGCCCGCAAAAAATTTGCCGTTGATGGCGCGGGGCGCAAAAGCGGGCTGGGTGGCCGTACAGAGGACGAAGGTCACGCCATAGTGGGCGCTGAGGGTGCGGATGGCAGCGAGACAAGGTTCCAGAAACTCCGTCGGCAGGAGCTGCGCCTCGTCCAGAATCACAACGGAATCGACCAGATTGTGCAGCTTGCGACAACGCGAGGTCCGCGCCGCAAACAGCGACTCGAACAACTGCACGTTTGTGGTAACGATCAAAGGCGCATCCCAATTCTCTGCCGCCAGCCGACTGCGGAGTGTCTCCCTGTCCGGATCCAGGTTGCTGTGATGCTCGACGAGATCCTCGCCAAAGATGCCGCGAAAGACGTCCGCCGTCTGCTCGATGATCGAGAGATAGGGAATCGCATAGATGACGCGACGCTTTCCATGCCTGATCGCATGATGCAGGGCGAATGCGAGTGACGAAAGAGTCTTGCCGCCACCGGTCGGAACGGTGAGTGAATACAGCCCATTACCCCGATCCTCGCCCGCGCGCTCAATGCATTGCTTGAGCACGGCTGCGCGCAGCCGATTCACCGGGCTGGATCCGGCTCCGGCGGAGAGCCGATCGATATGGTCGGTAAAACGCCCGAGCAGGTCAGAAAGGGGAGGATGGCAGGCGCGCCGAAGCGCCTGCTCCGGGTTCATATAGTGTTCGGTATCGAGAAAGTCCGCGTCCGCCAGGCATGAGAACAGCAGACGCAGCCAGAGATGCAGGTCTTTTGCGCTGCCTCTCGGGCGGCTAGTCGGGATTTGACCACGCAGAATGGCCGGCGATGGTTGCTGGCCCAAAGCTTCCGTGAGATGCCCTTGCTGTCGCGCCGCCTCCAACCGTTGAAACAGACTGGCGTTGCTACGGTTCCAGTCGGGCAGGCCGGCATGGTGGCCGGCAATGAGGTAGGCCAGCAGTCTCCCACCGCCCTCGCCGAGTTCCGAAATGGCATGAACAGCACCAGCCGTGGAATGGTCGACCCGCTTGCCAACACCTTCGATATGCGCATTCTCAGCCTCGAACCCGCTGGCATTGCGGATATAGGCTTGAAACGCCGGTCGGTACTTGCCCAAGTCGTGCCAAAGGCCGGCGAGGCGCGCCCAGTCTTCGGCACCGAAGGCGCGGGCGTGGCAACCCGCGACCGCCGCGACTCCGGCAAGGTGATCCTCCAGGTGGTGCGGGCGCCGCCACTGCCCGTTCGCGTCTTTGGCGGCGTGTGCGATCGGGCGATTATTGCAGGAAACGTCGTCCATTCATCTGCTCCCTCT
>NZ_LN848257.1:2434717-2439555 GCF_001499735.1 Thiocapsa sp. KS1
GGAAACGTCGTCCATTCATCTGCTCCCTCTTTGGCATCCTGGGTCGGCCGAGCGGTCATCGGATCGCCGCCTGTCGGCTTGCGATTCCCGACAGTCGGCGTGTCTGGTGAGTGTATCGCGGGGGGTGGCTCAAAACGTGAGCCCGGGTCGACTCGTCCGGTTGTCGGGCCTCTCGGAGTGACGCAGTGCTCGGTGCCGAAGCCGCGGTGGCGACCGACTCGGCTGGCTCGATGACCGATCCGATACAGGATCCCGAGACCGCTCTGTTTTTTCCGAGAATTTAACGCCGACGCCCGCGGGCCAACCTAGCCGCTTTACGCGAGCTCTTCCTAAACTGACCCTGCGTCGACCTTCAACCGAGCCTGGCATCGCATGGACATCGCACTCCTTCTGATCGTGATCGCGCTGATGGGTTACCTGCTGTTTGCCCTGATCCATCCCGAGCGGTTTTAGCCCGTGGTGATGATCTTGGCGATCCTCGGTGTCTTTATCCTTCTGAGTCTCTTCGGGCTCTGTTTCCTCTTCATCGACTGGGTGGACCGGCTATGAACGAGGTGCTCTTGGTCTACGCCCTCGTCTTGCTCCTGGCTTGGCCGCTGGGGCGCTACCTCGCGTGGGTCCATGCATCCACGCCTACCCCGCTGGATCGGGTGTTCGGCCCCTTGGAGCACATCCTCTATCGCGCCATGGGGATCGATCCTGCCGCCAGGATGGGCTGGGTCGCCTACGGCAAGGTGCTGCTCGAGCTGCATCTGGTCATTGCCTTGATCGCGTTTGCGATCCTCATGCTGCAAGGCTGGCTGCCGCTCAACCCGGACGGGATCCCGGGCATGGACTGGGACCTGGCGCTGCACACTACGGCCGCCTTCATCACCAACACCGACCAGCAGCATTACGCGGGTCAAGCGCAGCTGTCCTATTTCGCGCAGCTCTTCGCCGTCGTCGCCATGCAGGTGATCACGCCGGCGGCGGGTCTCGCGGCCCTGGTCGCCATCCTGCGGACCCTGCTCGGGCCGGAGGCTGCGCAGGAGAAGACGGCATCGGGCGAGGTCGCGGTCGGGCACTTCTATGTCGATCTGGTGCGCACCATCGTTCGATTTCTCCTGCCGCTGGCCTTCCTGACGGCGTTTCTGCTTGCCTGGCAGGGTGTCCCGAGCAGCTTCGAGGGGGCGCGGGTGGTCAAGCCCCTGGACGAGAGCGCCGCGCTCGCCGAGCAGCGCATCCCGATCGGACCGGTCGCGCCGATGGTCGCGATCAAGCAGCTCGGAACCAACGGCGGCGGCTGGTACGGTGCCAACAGCGCGGTGCCGCTGGAAAACCCGACACCCGTGTCCAACCTCGTCGAGACGGTCGCGATCCTGCTCATCCCGGTCGCCCTCTTGGTCATGGCGGCCTCTCTGACCGGGCAACGACGCCTGGCCCTGTCCATCTTCGCGGTCATGCTGGCGCTCTCGGCGTCTTTGAGCGGCTTGGCGATCTGGTCGGAGAACCAGCCGAATGCCGCCTTCGTCGGTCTCGCTGCGGAGGGGCCGAACCTGGAGGGAAAAGAGGTCCGCTTCGGTGCGACGGCCACGGCGCTCTGGGGCAGCCTGACCACCCAGACCTCCAACGGGTCGGTCAACGGCATGCTCGACTCCTTCAATCCATCGGGCGGGCTCGCGGCCCTGATGGGCATGTTCATCAATGCGACCTTCGGCGGCGTCGGGGTCGGTCTGATCAACTATCTCCTCTTCCTTCTGTTGGCCGCCTTCCTCGGAAGTCTCATGGTGGGGCGATCGCCCGAGTTCCTCGGCCGGCCCATCGAGGCGAAGGAGATGAAGCTGATCTCGATCGCGCTCTTGCTCCAGCCGCTATTGATCCTGTCCCTGACCGCGGTCGCGGTGACGGTCCCCGGCCTGGCGCAGACCTCCAACCCCGGCTTCCACGGTTTGAGCCAAGTCATCTACGAATACACCTCGGCCTATGCAAACAACGGCTCGGGCTTCGAAGGTTTGGGCGACGACACGCCCTGGTGGAATCTGAGCTGCGCGCTTGCCCTGATCCTCGGCCGCTTTATTCCCATCCTGGCTCCGCTCGCGATTGCCGCCGCCATGGCCGGGAAGCGGGTCGCGCCGACCACCTCGGGCAGTCTGAACGTGGCCACACCCACCTTTGCGGTCCTCACCTTGGGGGTGATCCTGATGTTCGCACTCTTAAGCTTTTTTCCGGCACTCGCCCTCGGTCCCGTGGCCGAGCAGCTCGGGCTTGCGCCATGAGCAGCCTGTCGCGGCAGCCGGACGACAGCATGGCCTCGGTCCTGCGCAGATCGCGCAAGCCCCGGACCCGCTTTGCCCCCTTGACCGGCCGCAGCCTCCTCCGGCTCGTCGGCCAGGAGATCGTCAGGCTGGACCCGCGCTCCCTGGCGCGCAACCCGGTCATGTTCGTCGTCGGGGTCGGCACCCTGGTGACCCTCTGGCTGACCGGCGAGGCACTGGTGGACGGTCGTCCCTTCGGCTTCGATTTGGCGATCACCGCGACGCTCCTCTTCACCCTGCTCTTCGCCAACGCCGCCGAGGTGATCGCCGAGGCACGCGGTCGCGCCCAGGCCGACAGCCTGCGCTCCACCCGAGACCATCTGTTTGCCAACCGACTCGCGGGCGAGCGCGAGGAGCAGGTCCCCGCCCGGGATCTGCGCATCGGCGATCGGATCCGGGTGCATGCCGGGGAGCTGATCCCGGCGGACGGCGAGATCGTCGAAGGTGCCGCGAGCATCAACGAGTCGGCCGTCACCGGCGAGTCAGCACCCGTTCTGCGCGAGGCCGGCACAGACAACAGCGGCGTCACAGCCGGGACCAAGGTCCTCTCGGATGTCATCCTGATCGAGGTCACGGCCGTCTTCGGGCAGACCCTGCTCGATCGCATGATCGCCTTGGTCGAGGGGGCGAAGCGACAGAAGACGCCGAACGAGATCGCGCTGACCGTGCTGCTGACGGCCCTGACCCTGGTCTTCCTGGTCGTGGTCGCGACCCTGCTGCCCTTCGCCCGGTTCGTCGGCACGGAGGTGTC
Source organism: Thiocapsa sp. KS1 (assembly GCF_001499735.1). GTDB lineage: Bacteria > Pseudomonadota > Gammaproteobacteria > Chromatiales > Chromatiaceae > Thiocapsa. The sequence goes on from NZ_LN848257.1 coordinate 2,437,763, forward strand.
GCCGACCGTCCTGGTGGCCCTGTTGGTGTGCCTCATCCCGACCACGATCGGCGGACTGCTGCCCGCGATCGGCATCGCCGGCATGGACCGCGCGATGCGGGCCAATCTGGTCGCCAAATCGGGCAAGGCGGTGGAGGTCGCGGGCAACATCGACACCCTGCTGCTCGACAAGACGGGGACCGTGACCTATGGCGACCGCCATGCCACGGATTTCCGCCCCGTCGGGGAGGCGACCGAGACGCGGCTGCGCGATGCCGCGCTGCTCGCCTCGCTCTCCGACCCGACCCCGGAGGGCAAATCCATCGTCGCCCTGGCCCGCGAACGCGGGGCGAGTGCGGAGGCCGGGCTCGATGACCGCGTTGTGCCCTTCTCCGCGCGGACCCGGCTCTCGGGGATCGACCGGCCCGACGGCGTGCGCATCCGCAAGGGTGCCCCGGATGCGATCCGGCGCTTCGTCGCCGAGAACGGCGGCATCTATCCGGAGGAGACGACCCGAGTCGTCGAGGAGATCGCGCGTGGCGGGGCGACGCCGCTGGTGGTGGCCGAGCTGCTGCCTGCGGATGATTCTGCAGCGGATCGGGGACGGGTGCTCGGGGTCGTCCCGCTCGCCGACATCATCAAGCCGGGGATCAAGGAGCGTTTCGCGCGTCTGCGTGCCTTCGGCGTGCGCACCGTCCTGATCACGGGCGACAATGCGCTGACAGCCGCGGCCATCGCCGCGGAGGCCGGGCTCGACGACTATGTCGCCGAGGCAACGCCCGAGCAGAAGCTGGAGCTGATCCGCCGCGAGCAAGCCGGGGGGCGCTTGGTCGCCATGATGGGCGACGGCACCAACGACGCGCCCGCCCTGGCCCAGGCGGATCTGGGCCTCGCCATGAATTCGGGCACGCAGGCAGCCAAGGAGGCAGGCAACATGGTCGACCTGGATTCGGACCCGACCAAGCTGCTCGAGGTGGTGGAGATCGGCAAACAACTCCTGGTCACGCGCGGGGCCTTGACAACCTTTTCGCTGGCCAACGATGTCGCCAAATATTTTGCGATCCTCCCCGCGATCTTTGTCGCCGGGGTGCCGGCAATGGCGGCGCTGGACTTGATGCAGCTGCACAGTCCGGCGAGCGCCGTCCTGGCCGCGGTCATCTTCAATGCCCTGGTGATCCCCTTGTTGATTCCCTTTGCATTGCGCGGGGTGCGCATCCGCCCGTCGAGCGCGGATGCGCTGCTGCGCCGCAATCTGGCGATCTATGGCCTAGGCGGTCTGCTGCTGCCCTTCGTCGCCATCAAGGGGATCGACCTCGGACTGAGTCTGGTGATGTAAACCGCGCCCGGCGCAGTATGCGATGTTGTTGGATGGGATCGGCCCGGGCAGACTTGACGACCGCTGGAGCAGACGCGGTTTAGGAGCCTATGATGACAGCGAAACGCCAAGCGCACCGACACACACCGCCCGCCGAGCTCCCCGCAACCGGGTGGCTGAGCTCCATGCGCGCAGCCCTGGTCTTGATCCTCCTGTGCGGCGGACTCTACCCCCTAATTGGCGTTTGGTCCGCGGCCGCGCTCTTTCCGCACCAGGCGACCGGGAGTCTGATCAAACGCGAGGGCGCGCTCGTCGGCTCGGCGCTGGTGGGTCAGTCCTTCGTCGATCCGGGCTACTTTCGGGGTCGACCCTCGGCGGCTGGATATGACCCCTTCCGGGTGGCCGGCTCCAATCTGTCCCCCGGCAACCCGCAGCTTCGGGCACGCGCCGAGACGACCGCGCACGCCCTCGCCGCCGAGTACGCTGTCGATCCCAGGCG
>NZ_LN848257.1:2439655-2508390 GCF_001499735.1 Thiocapsa sp. KS1
GACCCGCACATCAGCCCGGAGGCGGCCCGGATGCAGGCGGCACGTGTCGCCGAGGTGCGCGGTCTGCCGCAGGCGCAGGTCGCGGAGCTGGTCACGGCACAGGTGGAGCCCCCGCTGCTCGGCGTGCTGGGTCAGCCTCGGGTCAATGTGTTGCGGCTAAACCTGGCGCTCGACGCGCTCGGGCCGAGAGGACCGCAGTGACGGAGTCGGACCCGAATCGTCCGGATCCCGAGGCTCTGCTCTCGGAGGTCGCGCAGGAGGGTCGCGGCGGACTGAAGATCTTCCTCGGCGCATCCCCCGGCGTGGGCAAGACCTTCAAGATGTTGCAGGCCGCCCAAGAGGCCCGGAGCGAGGGTGTCGACCTGGTGATCGGACTGATCGAGAGCCACGGGCGCGCCGAGACCGAGGCCCTTGCCGAGGGGTTGGAGCTGATCCCGCGGCAACGCATCCCCTATCGCGGCAGAGTCTTCGAGGAGCTGGACCTGGATGCGATCCTGCAACGCGCGCCCGCGGTCGTGCTGGTCGACGAGCTCGCGCACCGCAACATCCCGGGCACCCGCCACCCGCGTCGCTACCAGGACATCGAGGAGCTGCTCGGACGCGGTATCGACGTCTGGACCGCGGTCAACATCCAGCATCTGGAAAGCCTCAACGACGCCGTCGCACGCATCACCGGCGTGCGGATGCGCGAGACCGTCCCCGACGCACTGATCGCCAAGGCACGCGATCTGGTCCTGGTGGATCTCACCCCGAGCGAGCTGATCGACCGCCTCAAGCAGGGCAAGGTCTATGTGCCGGAGCAGGCGCGCGCCGCCTTGGACGGTTTCTTCAGCCCCTCCAACCTGGCCGCGTTGCGCGAGCTGGCGCTCCAGACAGTGGCCGAGCGCATCGACCTGGATGTCCGCGCGGCGATGCGGCGACGCGGCGTCGAGGGCCCTTGGCCGGTGCGCACCCGGATCCTGGTCGCGATCGACGGCGTGGGCAACAACGAGGAGGTCGTGCGCCTGGGGCGGCGCCTCGCCGAGCGTCGGCGTGCGCCCTGGAGCGTGGTCTATGTCGAGGCGAGGGACAGCGGCCCGGAGCGCCGCGCGCGGGTGGAGCGGGTCTTCCATCTCGCCGAGCGTCTGGGCGCCGAGGTGGTGACGCTGCGCGGACAGGATCCGGTCGAGGAGATCCTCAGCTACGCCCGCGCCCGCAACGTCACGACCCTGGTGATGGGCCGCAGTCGGCGCCGTCGGCTGGCCGGAGTGCTCGGCCGGACCCTGAGCCAGCGTCTGCTGCGCGAGGGGGGCGAGTTCGAGATCACGTTCGTCCCCTCCTCCGTCGCCCGCGCACGGCATCGCGAGCCGGGTCGGCACCGGCTCGCCGAGGCGGGTGATTATCTCGTGGCCGCGGGCGTGATCGCCGCGTCGGCGGCAATCGCCGCGCTCCTCGAGCCGCTCCTGCCCTTGGCCAATCTGTCGCTCGTCTTCCTGGCGGGGGTGCTCTGGGTCGCCGTGCGCTCTACGCTTGGACCCGCCCTGATCACGGCACTCGTGAGCGCTGCGCTCTACACCTTCCTCTTCACCGAGCCGCGCTACACCTTCTTCATCGATCGCACGGACGACCTTCTGACCATCGTCTTCTTCCTGCTCATGGGGCTGGCGGGAGGTCAGTTGGCGAGTCGCCTGCGTCGGCAGATGATCGCCCTGCGCGCGACCAATGCCCAGACTCAGACCTTGTTGGACCTCGGGCGGCGTCTCACGGCCGCCGCCGATCTGCCGAGCGTGCGCCGCGAGACGGTGCGGTCCCTGGCCGAGTACCTGCGTGTACGCACCGTCCTGCTCGCGCCGACGGATGACTCGGGCGCTTTGCGGGAAGCGATCGGATCGGATACGGATGCAGGCGCGGCGGTGCTGGACGACAAGGCGCGCGCCGCGGCTCAGTGGGCCTACGACCATCGTCAACCCAGCGGTGCCCGGACCGAGACCCTGTCGGGCCTGACCTGGCGCTTTCTCCCGCTGGCGATCGAGAAGGAGACCTTCGGGGTGATCGGGCTCGACCTCGCCGGCACGCCGCAGGTCTCGTCCGCGCAGTTGGCCGCACTCGATGTGCTGGTCAGTCAGGCCACGCTCGCCATGGCCCGGACCAGGCTGGCCGATCGTCTGGAGCAGGCCAAGATGGCGGAGGAGACCGAGCGGCTGCGCTCGGCGCTCCTGTCTTCCGTGTCGCACGACCTGCGCACGCCGCTCGCCTCCATGATCGGTGCGGCCAGCAGCCTGCGCGCGCTCGACGACAAGATCTCCCCGGAGGACCGCGCCGAGCTGCTCGATGCCGTCCTGAGCGAGGGCGAGCGGTTGAACCGCTACATCCAGAACCTGCTCGACATGACCCGGCTCGGCCACGGCACCCTGCGGATCGAGCGGGATTGGATCGGCATCGACGACCTGATCAACGCGGCGCTGCGCCGTCTGCGCGAGCCGCTTCAGGGTCTGCGCGTCACCCGAGCCATCGCCCCGGACCTGCCGCTGCTCTACGTGCATCCCGCGCTCGTCGAGCAGGCCCTGGTCAACGTGATCGAGAATGCCGCGCGCTTCTCGCCGCCCGGCGGCGAGATCCGATTGACGGCGACGCGGGCCGGCGAGAGTCTGCGCCTGACCATCTCCGACCAAGGTCCGGGGATCCCCGAGGAGGACCGCAAACGGGTGTTCGACATGTTCTTCACTGGGAGCAAGGGCGATCGCAGCAAGCAGGGCAGCGGCTTGGGACTCGCGATCTGCAGCGGGATGATCGGGGCGCACGGCGGACGGATCGAGGCGCTCGAAGGCCCCGGCGGTCGCGGTGCGACCATCGCCATCGCGCTGCCGATCATCGAGATGCCGCGCAACGCCGGAGCCGAGGGTGCAGATACCGACGGGGAGGTCGCCGGTGGGTGAATCCAACGCGATTTCCGGAGGCGGGGCTACGCGTAGGTTAGTGGGCAAAGCGCAGCGTGCCCAACGCACCGCCGGCATCTTGGGCCTGCGTGCGGCTCCGCATCACTGTTTCCGGGATTCAGACAGGAGCCGGTCGGCGGAACGCTCGAGGAGAGACGACCCGTGACCACCGCCCGTATCCTGGTGATCGACGACGAGGAGCAGATCCGGCGTTTCCTGCGGATCAGCCTCAAGAGCCAGGGCTATCAGGTCATCGAGGCCGACAACGCGGAGGCGGGTCTGGGCTTGGCCGCGACCCAGACCCCGGACCTGGTGATCCTCGACCTCGGGCTTCCGGATGCGGACGGCAAGACGGTGCTCGCCGAGATCCGCGCCTGGTCGACGGTCCCGGTCCTCGTCCTCTCGGTGCGTGACTCGGAGACCGAGAAGGTCCTGGCCCTCGACGGCGGTGCCAACGACTATGTCACCAAGCCCTTCGGGGTTCAGGAGCTGCTGGCGCGCGTGCGCAATCTGCTGCGCAGCGTCGGCGACGCGGCCAAGCTCGGCGGACTCTTCGACGACGGTCACCTGCGGATCGATCTCGGCCTGCGTCTGGTCACGCTCGACGGGACGACCGTCCATCTCTCGCGCAAGGAATACGCCGTCCTGCAGGCGCTCGTCGCCCAACCCGGTCGCGTCGTCACCCAAACCCAGCTGCTGCGCGAGATCTGGGGGCCGAGCCACGTCGAGGACACGCACTATCTGCGGATCGTGATCGGCAGGCTAAGGCAGAAGCTCGGTGACGATCCGAGCGAGCCCGGCTATCTGGAGACCGAGCCGGGCGTGGGGTATCGGTTCATCGGGGAGCGGTGAGCGGTCGCCTGCCTCCCGGCTCCTGCCTCCTGCCTCCTGCCTCCTGCCTCCTGCCATCAGTCTTCATCAATTTCCTGGCGGCTGGCGGCTGGCGGCTGGCGGCTGGCGGCTGGCGGCTGGCGGCCTAAGTCAATCCCTCCAAAACCCCGGCGTAAACAACACCAGCAGGGTAAAGATCTCCAGCCGCCCGAGCAGCATGGCCAGGGCGCAGATCCATTTTTCCGCGTCGGAGACGGCGGCGAAGTTGGCAGCGGTCTCGCCGAGCCCGGGACCCATGTTGTTCATGCAGGTCGCCACCGAGCCGAATGCCGTGATCGCATCCATGCCCAACGTCATCAGGGCGAGCATAAGCACGACGAAGGCCCCGACATAAAGCCCAAAGAAGGCCCAGACCGCCTCCAGCGTGCGGTTCTTGATGACCTGTCGACCGACCAGGAGGGGTTGGACGTGCGAGGGATGAACCAAGCGACGCAGCTCGATGCCGATCTGCTTGCCGAGGACGACGAACCGGATAACCTTGATGCCGCCGGCGGTCGAGCCCGCGCAGCCGCCGATGAAGCTGACAAAGATCAGGAGCATCGGCAGGAGTGTCGGCCAGACCGAGAAATCGTCGATGGTGAAGCCGGTGCTGGTGATCACGGAGGCGACCGTGAAGGCCGAGTAGCGCAGGGCCTCGCCCGGCGAGGCTTTCGCCCCTTCCAGGTAGAGCACCAGGGTCGCGATCAGGACCACACCGAGAACGACGGCGAGAAAGACTCTGACCTCCGGACTGTCCCAGTAGGGCCGGAGCGAGACCCGCTGCCAGACCAGATAATGCACGCTGAAGCTGATCCCGCCGATCAGCATGAAGAGGGTCGCGATGCATTCGATGAAGAGACTGTCGAAGTAGGCCAGGCTCGCGTCGTGGGTGGAGAAGCCGCCGGTCGAGACCGTGGCCAGACTATGGGCGATCGCATCGAATGGCGTCATCCCGGCGATCCAGAAGAGCAGCGCGCAGAGTGCCGTAATCGACAGATAGAGGATCCAGAGTGCGCGCGCGGTGTGGGCGATCCGCGGCGTGAGCTTGTCGTCCTTCATCGGTCCCGGTGTCTCGGCCTTCAGGAGCTGCATGCCGCCCACGCCGAGGATCGGCAGGAGCGCGATCGCCGAGACCACGAAGCCGATCCCGCCGAGCCACTGCATCTCCTGGCGGAAAAACAGAAGCGACGGCGGGAGAGTGTCGAGTCCGACGATGACGGTCGCCCCCGTGGTGGTGAAGGCGGAGACCGACTCGAAGACCGCATCGGCCGGACTCAAGCCCAAGCCGATCACGAACGGCAGGCTGCCGAGTAGGCTCATCGCGATCCAGAGCATGGCCACGATGACGAACCCGTCGTGGTGGCGCATCGCTTGGCGATATCTCAGCGTCGGCAGCCAGAGCAGCAGGCCGACGGCGAGACTGACCAGCATGGACAAGGCGACGTGATCCGCCTCGCCGTCGCCGTAGAGGAGCGCAACCGCCAACGGAGGCAAGAGGGCCGCGCTGAAGAGGACGAGGAAGATTCCGAGCGTTCGAGCGACCAGCGCGGCCTGCATGCAAGAGGACATCCGAACCGAAGGGTGATCGATCGACATTCTCCATGTCCTCGCACTCGGCTCCCGTAAAAAGTCCGTAAAATCAGATCGGCATCAGGCGCGTCGTCGGGGTCGCTCCCGGGTGGACGGCGCGCGGGATGCGGCCGGGGCGAACGACCCTGTCGAGGATCCCGACCCGGATCCCGAATCCGATCTGTTTTTCCGAATCGGCGCGACGCCGACGGACCGGTAGACTAAGCGGCCGGCATCCCCTGCCGCCATCGTCGAACCCCGATCAGGACACCCGTGGATCCCAGCTTCGTCCATCTGCATCTGCACTCCGAGTATTCCCTGGTCGACGGACTGGTGCGGATCAAGCCGTTGGTCAAGCGTGTCGCCGCGTTGGGGATGCCGGCGGTCGCCATCACGGACCAGTGCAACTTCTTCGCCCTGGTACGCTTCTACAAGGCCGCGGTCGCGGCCGGACTCAAGCCGATCGCCGGCGCCGATCTCCTGGTGCGCAACCCGGAGGATGCCAACAAACCGCATCGTCTGGTGTTGCTCGTCCAGGATGCGATTGGCTACCGCAATCTCACTCGGCTCATCTCGCGCGCCTATGTCGAGGGCCAGCACCTCGGGGTGCCTCATGTGGAGCGCGACTGGATCGAATCCGCCGCCGAGGGTCTGATCGCGCTCTCGGGCGGTCCGCAGGGCGATGTCGCTCAACTGTTGCTGAACGGACATCGCGAGGCCGCCGAGCGTCGGCTCGCGGAGTGGGTCGCGGTCTTCGGCGACCGCTATTACCTGGAGCTGGTGCGCACCGGACGCGAGCAGGAGGCGGCGCTGGTGGAGGCCAGCGTGGATCTGGCCATCCGCACGGGCGTGCCTGTGGTGGCGACCAACGACGTGCGCTTCCTCCATCCCGATGACTTCGAGGCCCACGAGGTGCGGGTCTGTATCCACGAAGGGCGCACCCTGGACGATCCGCGTCGCCCGCGCCGCTACAGCGCCGAGCAGTCTCTGCGCAGCCCCGCGGAGATGGCCGAGCTCTTCGCCGATCTGCCCGAGGCGCTGGAGAACTCGGTGGAGATCGCCAAGCGCTGCAACCTGGAGCTGACACTCGGGAAGAACTTCCTGCCGGATTTCCCTGTCCCGGCCGGGATGACGATGGACAGCTACTTCGCCGCGGCGTCCAAGGCAGGTCTCGACGAGCGTCTCGAACGGATTCTGGACCCGGAGTCGCCCGACCTCGCAGAGCAGCGACGGCTCTACGCCGAGCGGCTCGATCTGGAGCTGTCCGTCATCACCCAGATGGGCTTCACCGGCTACTTCCTGATCGTCGCGGACTTCATCCAGTGGGCCAAGGCGCAGGGCATCCCGGTTGGTCCGGGACGCGGCTCGGGCGCGGGCTCCTTGGTCGCCTATGCGCTCAAGATCACGGATCTGGACCCGATCGAGCATGATCTGCTGTTCGAGCGCTTCCTGAATCCCGAGCGCGTCTCCATGCCCGACTTCGACGTCGACTTCTGCATGGAAGGCCGCGACCGGGTCATCGACTATGTCGCCGGGAAGTACGGGCGCGAGGCGGTCTCCCAGATCATCACCTTCGGCACCATGGCGGCCAAGGCGGTGGTACGCGATGTCGGGCGCGTTATGGGTCATCCTTACGGGTTCGTCGACCGGGTCGCCAAGATGGTGCCCTTCGAGCTGGGGATGACCCTGGAGAAGGCGCTCGCCGAGAGCGACGATCTGAAGGCCGCCTACGAAGACGACGAAGAGATTCGGGCGCTGATCGACATGGCCCGCAAGCTCGAAGGCCTGACCCGCAATGCCGGCAAGCATGCCGGCGGCGTGGTGATCGCGCCGACCAAGCTGACCGATTTCGCGCCGCTCTACTGCGAGCAGGGCGGGGAGAACCTGGTCACCCAGTTCGACAAGGACGACGTGGAGCAGGTCGGACTGGTCAAGTTCGACTTCCTGGGTCTGCGCACACTCACCATCATTGATTGGGCGCTCAAGACGGTGAACGCACTGCGTCGCGAGGCCGGCGAGCCGCCGATCGACATCGAGCGGATCGAGCCGCAGGATGCCGAGGCATTCGCGCTCCTCAAACGCTGCGAGACCACGGCGGTCTTCCAGTTGGAGTCGCGCGGCATGAAGGAGCTGATCAAGAAGCTCCAGCCCGACAGCTTCGGCGACATCACCGCGTTGGTGGCGCTCTTTCGCCCCGGTCCGCTGCAATCGGGCATGGTCGACGACTTCATCAACCGCAAGCACGGCCGCGCCGAGGTCGCCTATCCGCACCCGGATCTGGAGCCCATCCTCAAGCCGACCTACGGCATCATCCTCTATCAAGAGCAGGTGATGCAGATCGCCCAGGTGCTCGCCGGCTATTCGCTCGGCGGCGCCGATCTGCTGCGCCGGGCGATGGGCAAGAAGAAACAGTCGGAGATGGACAAGCAGCGGGCTATCTTCGAGGAAGGGGCGGTGGCACGCGGGGTCGACCGAGCGGTCGCGACCTATATCTTCGATCTGATGGATAAGTTTGCCGGTTACGGATTCAACAAGTCTCATTCGGCCGCCTATGCGCTGGTCAGCTATCAGACCCTCTGGCTGAAGACGCACTACACGGCGGCCTTCATGGCGGCGGTGCTGAGTGCGGACATGGACAACACCGACAAGGTGGTGACCCTGATCGAGGAGTGTCGAGCGCTGCGTCTGCGGGTCGAGCCGCCGGCGGTCAATCGCTCCGCCTACCGCTTCACCGTCGCCGATCCGCGCATCGTCGTTTACGGCATGGGCGCCATCAAGGGTGTCGGCGAGGGTGCGATCGAGGCGATCATCGCGGCACGCACGGCCGAAGGTCCATTCCGCGATCTCTGGGATTTCTGTCGGCGGATCGATCTGCACAAGGCCAACCGACGCGTCCTCGAGGCCCTGGTCCGCGCCGGTGCACTCGACGAGCTGGGGCCGAACCGCGCGACCCTGATGGCCGAGCTGCCCTTGGCGCTCAAGCTCGCCGAGCAGCACCATGAAACCCGGGCGGCGGGCCAGGCGGATCTCTTCGGTGCACTGGAGCCGGTCGCCTCGCCCGAGCCCGATCCCCAACTCGCGACCGAGGTCCGCGCCGACTGGGAGGACGAGCAGCGTCTGGCGGGCGAGAAGGAGACACTCGGGCTCTATCTGACTGGACATCCGATCGATCGCTACGAGTCGGAGCTTCAAGCGATGGCGGTCAGCCGGATTGCCAAGCTCTTGGAGACCGATCGCGAGCTGGGTCGGCGCGACCGGCGCGATCGCGAGAAGCGCAGTATCGCCGGCCTGGTGGTGTCGGTGCGGCACGGCAAGACTCAGCGCGGGCGTATGGGCTCGGTGGTGCTCGACGATCGCACCGGGCGGATCGAGGTCACCGTCTTCTCGGAGCTCTACGAGCAGGCGCGCCATCTCTTGATCCCGGATCAGATCCTCCAGGTTTCCGGATCGCTGAATTTCGACGAGTACCGCGACAGCTGGTCACTGCGTGCGGATGATGTCCGCATCTTCGAGCACGCGCGGGCGGCCATGGCCGACCACCTGCGGATCGAGCTGGATTTATCCGAACCCGCGGCGCATGCCGAAGGCCTCGCCCGGCTCGATGCCTTGCGCGCTGCGTTGGCGGCCTTTCGCGACGGGGATCTTCCGGTGCGGCTGCGCTATCGTCGCCCCGGCGCAGCCGGTGAGCTGGTGCTCGGAGACGCCTGGCGTGTCGAGCCGACCGATGCCCTGTTGAAACGTCTGCGACAGCTCCTCGGCGGCGACGCGGTCAGGGTCGTCTACGAACGCTCGCCGCTGCCGGCGGCGCCGAGCGAGACGCAACGTCCCCGTCTGGCGGCGGTGGGCTGATGCAGACCGGACGCCTCGTTCGACAGGTCTTCGCCCTCGCCCTGCTGATCGGGGCCGGGTGGTTGTTGATCAACCTGGTCGGCGACCTGAACCGCGTGAAGGTCCTGAAGACGGATCTCGCCGAGATCCACCATGTCCGCTACGGTCTGCTGGACGCCGACGTCTGGGTCGCGCGGATCGGGGAGATCCTGGAGAAGCGGGTCGACGAGCTGGATCTCACCGAGGCGAGTCGGGAGCAGGTGACGGCTGCGGTGACCCAGTTGCTGGATACCCTGATCCGCGAGATCGAGCGCAATCTCAGTCAGCGGCGTCCCGACCCCGGCGGCAGCTGGCTGGACCAGTTGCAGGGCGCACTTCAGCAGGGGTTGCAGGATCTGCTGCTGGATGTCGCGCGTCTGCGCGATCGGGTGCCCGAGTACGCCGATGCCTTCGTCGAGCAGCTCTCCGTCCCCGGTGTGAAGGAGCAGATCAAGGCCAGGTTGCGGGTGCTGCTGAACGATGCCGTGGCGTCGAGCGGCGCGGAGACCGATCGGCGCCCGCTGGAGGCCGTCTTGGTGCGCTATGGTTGTGCGGATGTCGATGCCTGCTCGCGCCTGATCGAGACCGAAATCGGCGCGCTCGGACCGCGGATCCAACAACAGCTCGGGGCCGTGATCGGGCTGGTCGGCTTGATATTTCTGATCTCGCTGGTCGGTAGCGCACCGCGCCGGGAACCTTTTGACAGGACAAGCGTTCGACTCGCCCCGGTCCTGCTCTTCGCACTCGTCTGCGCGACCTTCCTGCTGCTTGTCGGCGGACTCGCCACACCCATGATCGAGGTCGATGCCCGCATCGGCGAGCTGACCTTTCAGCTTCTCGGCGAGCCGGTCGTCTTTACCGATCAGGTGCTCTATTTCCAAACCAAGAGCATCTTCGACGTGATGCGGATCCTGTTCGAGTCCGGTCAGGCCGACATGCTCTTGGTCGCCGTGCTCCTGACCCTCTTCAGCGTGGTCTTCCCCGCCCTCAAGCTCTTGGCGACCTATGCGTTTTACTACGACTGGCACGGCTCGCGCGGATCGTCGATAGTCCGCTTCTTCGCGCTCAAGTCAGGCAAATGGTCGATGGCCGACGTCATGGTCGTCGCTATCTTCATGGCTTACATCGGCTTCGATGCACTGGTCGGCAACCAGCTCGGCAGCCTTCGGGGCGCGAGCGACGCCGTCGCCGTCTTGACGACCAACGGCACCTCCTTGGAGCCCGGCTTCTATCTCTTCCTCGGCTTCGTCCTTGCCGGACTCGTCCTGTCCGCTGCACTGGAAAACCGTCTCGACCGGGGTCGATAAACTGCGGCGACGAACGCAAGCGGCTTGTGGCCGAGCGGCACCGGTCAGCAGACCAGCCGATAGGGACGTGGTCCGCCGGCGCGGGGCTCGGTGGACTGCGCCGTGCTTGTCCACCCTACCCCGCTTAATCATTGCCCTGCAGCTGCGATCAGTCAGGGCGCGGCCATCCGCCCATCAAGATGGCCCGTTCCGTGCTTTATTTTTCTGGCTAACCTTTGGAACCTCAACCGGAGTCCCTCGCGATGACCATCAGAGAATTCGACAGCATCGTCATCGGAACCGGACCCGCCGGGGAAGGCGCGGCGATGAAGCTCGCCAAGGCCGGGCATCGGATCGCCGTCGTCGAGGCCCACAATGCCGTCGGAGGTGGCTGCACCCATTGGGGCACCATCCCCAGCAAGGCGCTGCGACACTCGATCCAGATGCTCGCCGACTATCGGCGCAACCCCCTGTTCCAGCACACCCAGCATCAGATCGAGGTAGCGTTCCCGGATCTGCTGCGCGCCGCGGACGGCGTCATCAACGACCAGGTCCGCACCCGCTATCGCTACTACCAGCGCAATCGGGTCGAGGTCGTGTTCGGGCGCGCGCGCTTCCTGGGTCCAAATCTGATCGAGGTCCAGCGCCCGGGCAGCGTCACGGAGGAGCTGCACGCGAAGCACATCGTCATCGCGACCGGCTCGCGTCCCTACCATCCGCCGGACGTGGATTTCTCGCACCCGCGCATCCGCGACAGCGACTCGGTCCTCGGACTGAAGCACACGCCGAGGTCCATGACCATCTATGGTGCAGGCGTCATCGGTTGCGAGTACGCCTCGATCATGGGTGCGCTCGATGTGAAGGTGAATCTGGTCGATACACGCGACCGACTCCTGTCCTTCCTCGACGACGAGATCACGGACGCGCTCGGCTATCATCTGCGCCAGCAGGGCGTGGTGATTCGACACAACGAGATCTACGAGCGTGTCGAGGCCGGCGACGACGGGGTGGTGCTGCACTGCAAGTCAGGCAAGAAGTTCAAGACGGACATCCTGCTCTGGGCCAACGGGCGGACCGGCAACACCCATGATCTAGGGCTCGAGACCATCGGGCTGACACCCAATCAGCGTGGCCAGCTCGAGGTCAACAAGAGCTATCAGACCGCCTTGCCGCACATCTATGCCGCCGGCGATGTGGTCGGTCAGCCGGCGCTGGCCAGTGCCGGCTACGATCAGGGACGATTCGTCGGTGCCCACATCGCCGACGGCGCCTGCGACTGGTCGCTGATCGAGGAATTCCCGACCGGAATCTATACGGTCCCGGAGATCAGCTCCGTAGGCCGAACCGAGCGCGAGCTCACCGCTCTTCAGATCCCCTACGAGGTGGCTCAGGCAGACTTCAAAAGCATCGCCCGCGCCCAGATCACCGGACACACGGTCGGCATGCTCAAGCTACTCTTCCACCGCGAGACCTTGGAGATCCTGGGGATCCACTGCTTCGGCGAGCAGGCCGCCGAGATCGTGCACATCGGCCAGGCGATCATGTCCCAACGCGGCGCGGCGAACAGCATTCGGTACTTCACCGAGACCACCTTCAACTATCCCACGATGGCGGAGGCCTATCGGGTCGCGGCGCTCAACGGTCTGAATCGGCTCTTCTAGCTGAACCACGTCCCGAGATACATGCAACCTCTCATGTGGATGAGGCATCCTTCCGATCAACGGACTTCGCGGTAGACGCGGCGCAGGAAAAAATAAAATCAATGAGTTAAGCCTAGGCGGCCGGCGTGGCACGTCGTAGGATCAACTTTGGGTTGATATGTTAGAGAATCATTATATACTGATACCCTGATCAGGAAGGCGATCGAAGGGCAACGACAATAATCAGCTTGCTGCCGACACCCGCATCATGGCGCGGGTAGCCCGAGACCATGACGCCGATGGACGGTGCGACCCCGACGACGTTGCCCGCGTCCGTTCCTGATGAAGACCCGCGAGTCCCGCTCGACCGATACGTCGGGCGGAAACGGCTTCCCGATCCACGGGGAGGACTCGCAAGACGACCAAAACCCATCATTTTCAATTCATAAAGGTGTGTTCATGTCCAAGCTCGTCCAAGCAGCCTCGATCATCGCCCTTGCCGCCGCCGCGTCCTCCGCCGGTGCCTGGTACAACGCCCCCGTCGCGCCGGTCATGACCCCCGAGATGGCCGAGCAGCAGATGCAGACCATCTCCGCGCAGCACGAGGCGATGGCCGAGCAGCAGCACAAGGCCATCGAGCAGGCAATGGAGGCGCATCGGCAGATGATGGAGCAACGCGCAACCGATTTTGCGCGGATGCCTTCCGGCATCGACTCCGGATTCCCCGAGATGCCGCCGGTACCTGAATTCGCTCAGTACCCCGGAATGCCGGAGATGCCGGCCATGCCTGAATTCGGTCAGATGCCGGAAATGCCCGCCATGCCCGAGCTCGGTCAGATCCCGGAGCTTCCGGCGATGCCCGAATTCGTGAAGACGCGCATGGATGAGATGGATGCCCATCGCGCCAAGGTTCAGCAGGGGATTCAGGAGCGTCGCGCCGCCTTCAAGGCGGAGAGCGAGCAGCGTCGCGCGCAACATCCGCGTGCCATGGAGCGCACCCACATGGCCGGTTATGCACCGCACATGCACCCGGCGATGATGCCGAGCCATGACTGCGCGCCCAAGGTCCAGGCTCCCGAGCAACAGGCCGCTGCGCCGGCACCTGCCGCGACTGCGCAATAAAGATCCGGCACGCCGAGGCGTTTAGCTCGAAGAGTCGCCTCGCACATGACCCGAAGACCCCGGCAACGGGGTCTTCGTCGTTTCGACGGCCTTGTTCGGGTGATGACCCGAACGGCCTCGCGCCGGGTTCATCTCAAACCCTTTCTTGAACCTCGAATCGATCAACTGCGGGATCCCAACCGATGTCGGTGGCTCGGCCCTGATTGAAATAGTCGGCAAGAAACTCATCGAAGCTGCGATCGTCGGCGGCCTCGATCGCCTCTTGCTGCGCGATCGACTCGCGGGCAAGCCGGTCGAGGAGAGCTTCGCGCTCGGGGTCGATCCGGTGGTGCCCGAGGGTCTCCCGATGGGCCTCGGTAAGACGCCGAGCGAAGCTGAAAAAGCCCTCCTGCCGCTCCCGCATCATCGCAAGGATACGGGCCGATGGGGTCGCGTCCGGATCCGCAACTTTGTCGCGTTGCCGCTCGACACTCTGCACATGAAGCCCCTCTGAAACCCCGTCGAGGAGCTCGGCAACCCTGATCATGTCATCGAGGATCTCGCTCGCCCAGACGCGCAAGGGAACCGCCTCGCGAAGACGGGTTAGCGCGAGCCCGGGCTCGCGTCCGCGATGGGCGGTCAGAACCTGATTCTCGTCGATCTCGCGCCGCTCCCCCGCACCGATGCGGGGGCTGTCCAGGATCAGGCAATAGAGCATCAGGGTTTCGAGGAAGCGAATCTGCTCGGCCGAAATCCCGACCGGCTCGAAGATGTTGATGTCGGGCGACCGCAGCTCGACGTAGCGAATCCCGCGACGCCGCAGGGCCAGCGTCGGGCGCTCCAGCCACTCGGTGATCTGTTTTGGGCGGACCGTGCTGTAGTACTCGTTCTCGATCTGGAGCACGTTGGCGTTGAGCTGCTCGTAACGATCGCCGACCTTCACGCCGATCTTTTCGTATTGCGGGCAAGGGGTCTCGATCGCCCAGGTGAGACTGCGCACGTAGGAGTCCAGGCTGTCGTAGCTCGCCTTCATCCCGGTGCCTTCCTCCTGCCGATTCTGGTAACCGATGTCTCCCATCCGCAGCGAGGTGGCAAAAGGATAGTAGAGGGTGTAGGGATCGAAGACCTGGAGATCGGTCTCGCGACCCCGGACGAAGCTCGAGCATACCGCGGGGGATGCGCCGAACAGATAGGGCACCAGCCAACCGACCCGCTGCAGGTTGCGGATCATCCCCATCTGGGCCTCGGAGCGAAAGGCGGTGACCTCGTCCCCGCCGGCGCCTTGGAGATCCCGGTACAGATCCAGGAAAGCGTCCGCGAACGAGAAATTAAAGTGCAGACCTGCGATCACCTGCATGGTGCGACCGTATCGGTTGCCCAATCCACGCCGATAGACGGTCTTCATCGTCCCCGCGTTCGACGTGCCGTATTGCGCCAGCGGGATGCCCGCGCCGCCCTCGAGCACGCAGGGCATGCTGGTCCCCCAGATCAGCTCGTCGCCGAGATGGCGATAGACATAGGCATGGAGGTCGGCGAGGAATTCCAACACCTCCTCGACCCGCGAGGTCGGGGGGGTAATGAGCTCGAGCAGGGCCTCGGAGAAATCGGTCGTGATGTAGGGATGGGTCAAGGCGGAGCCGAGCGCGCGCGGATGCGGCGACATGGCGAGATGGCCGGCCGCCGACGCGCGCAGGCCCTCCTTCTCCAAGCCGATGCGATTGCCGCGGAGCTGCACGGCGGCGCCGGCCGAGCGCAGTCGCTCGACCCGCGCTTCAAGATCCTTTCGAGATTGATTCAATGAATGACCCTTCAGATCGGCAGTGTGCCGTGCCCAGCCCGGGCGATGGCCGACGACCGGCTAATAAACCTCGGCGACAGGATGCGGCAGAGCCCAGCGCACCATCCGGGCAAACAGAAATCATGATTCGAAAACCTGAATCGCGTCCGCTGCAACGCCCGTGAATCCATGCAACCTCGATTCAACGCGAAAACGGCGCATGTCATTGGGGGACGCGATTCAGTCCCGCATCACGGCACGCGGCCGCTCGGTGCGCTCGAGCAGGATGGCGTCGGCAAGGATGCGCGCCGCCTCGTCGACCTGGATGCGCGCGATGGCCTCGCGTTGGGCATCGAGCAGGTCTTCGTCGATCTGCTCCTCGGAATCTTCGTCGACCGGAGCGATGCCGCGGGCGCGCAGGTAACTATTCTGCTGTTCCTTGAAGACGCTTCCGCGGCGCTCGTCTTCCTCGCGACGCGCCCGCTCCTGAAGCGAGACATGGGTTTGGGCCTCGACATCGCGCATCAGCTTGCTGCGCTCGATCAGCATCGCGAAGCCGGGATCGCGCGAGACCCGCTCGGCCGATTGCAGGGCGAGCAGCTCGACGCTGACCGAGCCCGCTTTCTTGTAATCGGCCGGTCGAATCCGGGTCCAGGGCAAGGCATTGTCGAGCGAGCGCTCGCCGTGATCGGCCATGAGCTCGGCGGTCGGAAAACGAATATCCGGCTCGACACCGCGCAGCTGCGTGCTCCCGCCGCTGATCCGGAAGAACTCGGCCATCGTCAGACGCAGGCGGCCGAGATTGTTCTGCTCCCCCGGGACATAGCGGTTGAGATCGATCAGGGTCTGCACCGTGCCTTTCCCGAAGGTCGGCTCGCCGATCACCAGTCCGCGCCCGTAGTCCTGGATGGCGCCGGCAAAGATCTCGGAGGCCGAGGCGCTGTCGCGGTCGACCAGCACGGCCAAGGGACCACGGTAGGCCAGGCCGGGCTCGGGATCCGTCTCGACCTCGATCTTGCCGAAGGCGTCCTTCACCTGCACGACGGGGCCCGTGTCGATAAACAGACCGGTGAGCGAGGTCGCCTCGGCCAAAGAGCCCCCGCCGTTGCCGCGCAGGTCGATCACGATGCCGTCGACGCCTTTCAAGACCAGGTCGTCGATCAGTTGTCGCACGTCCCGGGTCGTGCTGCGGAAATTTTGATCACCCGAGCCCTCCGCCTGAAAATCCCGATAGAAGGCGGGAATCTCGATGACACCGATGCGAATCCCCGGCGCGTTGGACATGTTGTCCAGGACGATTCCCTTTGCGGCCTGGTCCTCGAGCTTGATCTCGTTGCGCACGATCGCAACCTCGCGCACACCGCCGTTGGTGGCCGCGGATTTGGGCAGCAGCTGCAGTCTCACGACCGAGCCCTTGGGTCCGCGGATCTTGTCGACGACGTCCTGGAGCCGCCAACCCACGACATCCTCGATCGCACCGTCCGGCCCTTGGGCGACTCCGACGATGCGGTCGCCCGTCTGGACCTGGCCGGACTCGCGGGCCGGACCGCCGGGGACCGTGCTCTGGATGACCGTATACTCGTTGTCCGCGCGCAGGACGGCACCGATCCCCTCGAGCGACAGCTTCATGCTGATGTCGAAATTCTCGGAGGTGCTGGGGGACATGTAGCTCGTATGCGGCTCGAGCGTCTGGGTGTAGGCGTTCATGAACGTCTGAAAGACGTCGTTGCCGTCGAACTGATGCGTGCGCCGGACCAATCCTTGATAGCGCTCGCTCAGGCGCTCGCGAATCTCCTCGTCCGACTTACCGGTCATGCGCAGTGTCAGGAAGTCGTTTTTGACGCGCCCGCGCCAGATCTCGTCCAGCTCGGCGCTGTCCTTGGCCCAGGGGGCATCCGGGGAATCCAGCCGATAGCTCTCGTCCAGATCGAAGTCGAACGGCCCCTTCAGAACGCCTTCCGCATAGATGACCCGTTCGTCGACCCGCATCCGGTAAACCCGAAAGACGTCGAAGGCGAGATCGAGCTCGCCGCGCCGCAGCCCTTCCTCCAGTCGTCTCGCACCGCCCTTGAAGCGCTCCACATCGCGCGCCAGGAAAAAGGATCGGCTCGGATCCAGCGCATCCAGGTAGCTGTCGAGGACGCCTTGCGCAAAGTCGTTGTCGAGCGTCACCTTGCGATAGTGGAAGCGCTCCAGGACCTTGTTGATCACGACCGCCGACTTGGTCTGGGCGGGGTTGGGAAACAGCTCCGACAGCGGCACCTCGCGGGGGGCTGCGTAGGCGATCGTTGCCGCCAGCACGGCAGCGACGACGAAGACAAGGCGGAACAGGCGCGGTCTCATAGGCGATTCTCGAAATCGATCTCTTGGCAGAGAGACAACGTTGGTTGAACGGGGTTTCTGGTCCATGCCGCAAAGACCTTCATCCAACACCGAGCGGACCACTGCCCGCAGAGTCGATATGGGTCCGCAACCGCCTCTATTCATGTGCATTCAGGTCTGATAGACCTTGCGGCGGTACAGATCGGTGCGGCGGCTCACGACCCGATCGACGAAAAGCAGGCCGTCGAGGTGGTCCATCTCGTGCTGGACCGCCCGTGCCTCGTAGCCTTCCATCGCGAATTCGTGATCCCGGCCGTCGAGGTCTTGCGCCTTCAAGCGGATGCCGGTTGCCCGGATGACGTTGCCCGTGTAGTCCGGCACCGAGAGACAGCCCTCGCGCCCGATCGCGTAACCTTCCCAATGGACGATCTCGGGATTCACCAGGATCAGATGGCCGTGATTGGGCGTCTTCGGGCGACCCGAGACATCCACGATCACGATGCGCCGAAAGCATCCGACCTGAGGGGCGGCGATGCCGACGGCGGCCGGCCCGGCCAGACGGGTCTCTTCCAGGTCAGCCACGAAACCGCGCAGGTCCTCGTCGAAACGCTCCACCGGCTCGGAGACCTGCTTCAGGCGCGGGTCCGGAAGCTTGAGGATGTCGAGGATCGCCATGGCTCAGCCGATCAGGACGTCGACGGGGGCGACATCGACGGAGACACCACCAGCGCTCAGCGCCGACAACGCCGTCTCCACCTCTTCGATGGTTCGCTCGCAGTAGCCCTGAATGTTCATGATGTAGACCGGTCGCTCGGCATCGCCCGCGACATCGGACTCGAGCTCCAGGATGTTGAATCCATGCTCGGCAAGGATCTCGGTCACATCGGCCACGATGCCGGCACGATCGGCGCCGAACACCCGGACCTGGAGATTCGGAACCAGGTGCCGGTGCAGCCCGCCGGGCACCGGATCCAAATGGATCCGCAGGCCGAGCTCCTCGGCCACGGGGAGCACCGCGGCCATCATCTCCTCGCAGGGGCGCTCGCCGCTCACCATCAGCATGATGGTGAAATTCCCGCCCAAGCGGATCATCGACGCCTCGCCCAGGTTGCATCCGCACCTGTAGAGCGCCCGCGTCACGCGCGAAACGATCCCCGGGCGGTCGGCGCCGACCAGTGTCAGCATGTTCCAGTCAGGCATGGCTTGCGTCTCCCGATGCGGCGTCTTCGGCGTCGAGCCAGATCAGGCTCGCCATTCGCCCGGTGACGCCGTCACGCCGATATGAAAAAAAACGCCCCGGGTCCGAGTGAGTACAGTAACCGCCTCCATAGATTCCTGTCACCCCGAGCCGGGCGAGCCGGCGGCGTGCCAGACCGGCAAGATCGGCCAAGAGGCGACCCTCCGACGAGGGACGGAAGGCGTCGATCGACTGCGGATCGGCCTCCAGGAAGCGATCGCGCACCTCGGGACCAACCTCGAAGGCATCCGGACCGATCGCCGGACCGAGCCAGACCAGGATGCGCTCGGACGGGATCCGCATGGCCGCAATCGCGCGCTCCAGGATGCCCGAGGCCAGACCGCGCCAGCCCGCGTGCACGGCCGCGACGCGGGTTCCCCGGTCGTCGCACAGGAGCACCGGCAGACAATCGGCGGTCATGACGACGCAAACCACGCCGGGCTCGCTCGACAGCGCCCCGTCGGCCTCGCAGCCGCCGAGCGCCCGCGCATCGCCGTAGAGCGGGGAATCCTCGCCCGCCAGGGTGCAGCCATGCACCTGCCGGAGCCACAACGGCTCGCTCGGGAGCTTCAGATGCTCGCGCAAAATGGCGCGATTCCGAGCAACCCGGTCGGGCGCGTCGCCGACATGATCACCCAGGTTGAAGCTCGCGTAGACACCGCTGCCGACGCCGCCGTCGCGCGTGGTCGAATAGGCCCTCACGCGGCCCGGAGCGGGCCAGTCGGGCTCGATCAGCTCCGGCTTGCTCGGCTTCGGCGCGAACAGCTTCGGCGCGATCGGTTTCACGCGGATGCCTCGCCTCGAAACCGCTCCAGCAACCCCGCGAGGTCCGCCGGCATCGGACTCTCCCAGCTCATCGCAACACCGAGCGTCGGATGCTCCAAACCGAGACGCAAGGCGTGCAAGGCTTGGCGCGGGAAGCTCTGGAGCGCCTCGACAAGCGCCGCGGATGCCCCCTTGGGCGGGCGCGGCCGGCCACCGTAGGCGCGATCCCCGACGAGCGGATGCTGACGATGCGCCATGTGAACGCGGATCTGATGAGTCCGGCCGGTTTCGAGCTCGACGGCGAGCAGGCTGTGACCGGCGAATCGTTCCAGGACGCGGTAATGCGTGATCGCCGGGCGCCCGTTGGAGACCACGGCCATGCGGGTCCGTTGCGTGGGATGACGTCCCACCGGGGCCTCGATCCGGCCGCCGGCGACCACCTCGCCGATGACCAAGGCACGATACTCGCGATGCACCTGCCGAGCCTGCAGCTGCGCGACCAAGGAGTGATGCGCCTCGAGCGTCTTGGCCACCACCAGAAGTCCGGTCGTGTCCTTGTCCAAACGATGCACGATGCCGGCCCGCGGCACGCTCGCCAGCTCCGGGGCGTGGTTCAGCAGCGCGTTTTGAAGGGTCCCGTCGCGATGCCCCGCCGCCGGATGCACGACCAAACCGGCCGGTTTGTCGAGGACCAGGATCTGCTCGTCCTCGAAGACGGGATCCAGCGGGATCGCCTGGGCGAGACAATCCCCGACCGGCTCGATCGGCGCGTCCAGCTCGATGAGCTCGCCGCCCCAGACCTTGTCGCGCGAGCGCCGCGGCATCCCGTCGACCCGAACCTGTCCGGACTCGATCCAGAGCTGCAGCCGGCTGCGCGAGAGCTCCGGGATCAAAGACGCCAGCACCTGATCGAGCCGGCGGGCCGCAAGCTGCGGCTCGACGCGGATCTCACGCCGGATGCGCGCAAGGCCCGGAGCGGCGAGCGGCGGAATGTCGGGCGTTGCTTGCGTCATGGCCGATCCGCCGATCCGCAGGAAGCACATCCTCGCGCGCGAGTACGATTGCCTTCGGGTATACTGCGCGCGGAAATCAACAGGTATCTCTGATTCATGCGAAGAACGTTAACACGACTGCCGGCGCTCGTGCTCGCCGTCGCACTCGCCGGCTGCGGCGTCTTCGGCAAAGAGATCGATCTTACCGAAAACTGGACTGCCCCAAGACTCTACGCCGAGGCATCCTCCGAGCTGGACTCGGGCAACTATGCCAAGGCGATCGAGTATTACGAGAAGCTGGAGGCGCGTTACCCGTTCGGGCGTTACGCAATGCAGTCTCAGCTCGACGTCGCCTACGCGAATTATCGCGCCGACGAGCCCGAGGCCGCGATTGCCGCGGCGGACCGCTTCATCAAGCTCTACCCGCAAAACCCCTATGTCGATTACGCCTACTACCTGAAGGGGATCGTCAACTACAATCGCAGCGTCGGATTCCTGGATCGGTACGTTCCGACCGATGCCTCGCAACGCGATCCGGGGTCTGCGCTGGATGCCTTCGTGGATTTTTCCGCTTTGGTGGAGCGATTCCCCGACAGCCGCTACGCCGAAGACGCACGCCAGCGCATGCTCTATTTGCGCAACAATCTTGCAAAGCACGAGGTCAACGTCGCGCGCTACTACATGCGCCGCGGTGCCTACCTCGCTGCAGCCAATCGCGCGAACTATGTCATCGAGCGCTTCCAGCGAACAAGCGCCGTGGAAAGTGCGCTCGAAATCTTGGTCGACGCCTACACGGCGCTGGACAAACCCGAGCTGGCAGCCGACGCAAAACGCGTTCTCCAAGTGAACCGAGATGCCGGCCGATTCATCTCCGACGAGCCCGAACCCGGCGACGTCAGTCTCGCACGCAAGGTCTGGGAGTATCTCAGTCTCGACGAGAATTGACCGCACAACGCGGCAGCCGAGCGCATTGCCGAGGCGTTGCGCAAGGCCGACTCGACTCAGCCGTCGTTGACCGGCCGGACGCGTCTAAACCATGCCCAAAGCGAGATGGTCACTTTTACGGTCTTCAGCGCGGACGCGGCTTAAAATAATATATTTTTCAATATCTTAAACCGCGCCGTCTCCAGCGGTGGTCAACACTGCCGGGGTCGATCCCATCTAAAACCATCGCATACCGCACTGGGCGCGGTTTAAGTTGCGCGACCCTTGGCGAGGGGGGAACGAATCAGACCGCTGCCTCGTTCTCTTCCCCGGTGCGGATGCGCACCACATGCGTCACATCCGAGACGAAGATCTTGCCGTCGCCGATCTTGCCGGTCCGAGCGGCCGTCGTGATGGCGCTGATGCAGGTCTCCACCAGATCATCGGTGAGCACCAGCTCGATCTTGACCTTGGGCAGGAAATCAACCACGTACTCGGCACCCCGATACAGCTCGGTGTGACCTTTTTGCCGCCCGAAACCCTTGACCTCGATCGCGGTCATCCCGGTGATGCCCGCGGCGGAGAGCGCTTCGCGGACATCGTCCAGCTTAAAGGGTTTGATGATGGCTTCGACCTTCTTCATGACGCTCTCCATTGTGGGATCCGGCTACCGAAGGCGAGGAGTATATGTTCGGTGCACGCCGATGAACAGCGGGGCTCGGCTCAGAACCCGCTCGTGATCGGATAGCGGCGATCGCGCCCGAAGGCACGGGTCGAGATCCGCACGCCGGGCGGGGCTTGCCGGCGCTTGTATTCGTTGCGATCCACCAGTCGGGTGACCCGACGCACGATGTCGACCGGATACCCGCGCTCGACGATCGCGTCGACCCCTTCGTCCTCCTCGATATAGAGCCGCAGGATCGCATCCAAAACCGCGTAGGGAGGGAGGCTATCCTGATCGGTCTGATCGGGCCGCAGCTCCGCGGAAGGCGGGCGTGTCAGCACCCGTTCCGGGATCACGGCCGAGCGGCGATTGCGATAGCGCGCCAGCCGATAGACCAGCAGCTTGGGCACGTCCTTGATCGGCGCGAAACCGCCCGCCATGTCGCCGTAGAGGGTCGCGTACCCCACCGCCATCTCGCTCTTGTTGCCTGTCGTGAGCAGGATGCGCCCGGTCTTGTTGCTGATCGCCATCAGGATGATGCCGCGACAGCGCGCCTGGATGTTCTCCTCGGTGACATCCGCGGCCCGACCCTCGAAGGCCGGCTCCAGCATCGCCAGGAACGACCGGAATGCCGGCTCGATCGAGATCATCTGCGTCTTGACGCCGAGCGAGGCGGCCTCTTCGAAGGCGTCGGCGTTGCTCATCTCCGAGGTATAGCGCGAGGGCATCAAGACGCCCTCGACCGCGTCGGCGCCCAGGGCATCCACCGCAATGGCAAGCGTCAGCGCCGAATCGACCCCGCCGGAGAGACCGAGCACCGCGCCGCCGAAGCCGTTCTTGCGCACGTAGTCACGCACGCCGAGCACCAGCGCGGCATAGATGCTCGCCTCCTCCTCCATCGCGTCGCCCTCGAACAACGGCATGCTGCCGTCGCGGGCCGGGCCGACGGGCCGACCCTCGTCATCGAGCTCGAACGTGAGCAGGTCTTCCTCGAAAACCGCTGCACGATGCAGGATCCGGCCCGTGCGATCCGCGACGAAGGATGCGCCGTCGAAGACCAGCTCGTCCTGCCCCCCGACCAGGTTTGCATAGACAACGGGGATGCCGTGCTCGCTCGCACGGCGTGCGACCAGTGCTTCGCGTTCCCCGCGCTTGCCGGCATGAAAGGGCGAGGCATTGATGTTGATCAGGATCCGCGCCCCGGCCGCGACCGCCAGCCGCGTCGGATCCTCCTGCCAGATATCCTCGCAAACGCTCAGACCGATCCTCAGGCCCAGGTGGTCGAGCACCACAGGGGTCGTGCCGGCCTGGAAATAGCGTTTCTCGTCGAAGACGCTGTAGTTGGGCAAATGCTGCTTCGCGTACTCGCCGATCACCTCGCCGTCGCGCAACACGCCGGCCACATTGAAGAGACCGCCGACGGCCCTCGACGGATAACCCAAGACCAGGGTGATCCCTCGGCACTCGGCACGAATCCGCTCCAAGGCCGACTCGACCCGCTGTATCAACTCGGGGCGCAGCAAGAGATCCTCCGGCGGATAGCCGGTGAGGGTCAGCTCGGGAAAGACCAACAGGTCGACACCGTCGGCGCACGCAGCAGCCGCCTCGGCGATCACCCGATCGGCATTGCCGACGACATCCCCGACGACGAGATTCAACTGCGCGATCCGGATACGACATCCCACGGCGGGGTCCTCTTGATGTGATAGGAAGCCTGATGTGGCCGTACACCGCCGGCCGTCGTCTCGACTCGAAAAGCTAAAGGTGAAAGGTGAAAGGCTGACAGCGGGTGGCCTCGCGGCCGGCTGCCAGCCTCGCCCCCTCGTCACCCGCCGAGAAGCTCCGCCAGTCGACTCCCCATCTCCGCCGGCGAGCGCACGGTGACGGCACCGGCCTGCTCAAGGGCCGCGTACTTGCCCTCGGCCGTCCCGCGTCCGCCGGTGACGATCGCACCGGCATGCCCCATGCGCTTGCCGGCGGGCGCGGTCACCCCGGCGATGTAGGCGACCAGCGGTTTGGAGATCCGCTCGCGGATGACCTCCGCCGCATCCTCCTCGCCGCTGCCGCCGATCTCGCCGACCATGATGATCGCCTCGGTCTGCGGATCCTGCTCGAACAGATCCAGACAGGCGATGAAATCCAGACCCTGGATCGGGTCACCGCCGATGCCGATGCAGGTGCTCTGGCCTAGGCCCGCTTGGGTCGTTTGCCAGACCGCCTCGTAAGTCAGGGTCCCGGAGCGCGAGACGATCCCGACCCGGCCGGGCGCGTGGATGTTCCCCGGCATGATGCCGATCTTGCAGGCGCCCGGCGTGATGATGCCGGGACAGTTGGGACCGATCAGGACCGCCGGGCTGCCCGCGAGCGCGGCCTTCACCCGCACCATGTCCAGAACCGGGATCCCCTCGGTGATGCAGACGATGACCCGAATCCCGGCGTCCGCGGCCTCCAGAATCGCATCCGCGGCATAGGCTGCGGGGACGTAGATCATGGTTGCATCCGCGCCGGTGTCGCGAACCGCCTGGTGCACGGTATCGAAGACCGGCCGATTCAGATGCTGCTGCCCGCCTTTGCCGGGCGTCACCCCGCCGACCAGGTTGGTCCCGTAGGCGATCGCCTGCTCGCTGTGGAAGGTGCCCTGCTTGCCAGTGAAGCCCTGACAGATGACCCGTGTGCTGCTGTCGACCAAAACGCTCATGTCAGACACCTCCGGCGACGGCCGGTCGACCGGCTGCCGCATCAACGACCCGCCGGGCCGCCTCGCCGAGACCCGCCATCGTCTCGACCGCCAGCCCGCTGCGCGCGAGCATCTCCAGACCCTGCGCGGCATTGGTGCCTTCCAAGCGCACCACCACCGGGACCGAGACCTGAACCTCCCGAACGGCCTCGATGATGCCCTCCGCGATCAGGTCGCAGCGCACGATGCCGCCGAAGATATTCACCAGCACGGCGCGGACGTTGGCGTCGGAGAGGATCAGCTTGAACGCCTCGGCCACGCGCGCCGCGGTGGCGCCGCCCCCGACATCGAGAAAGTTCGCCGGCGCGCCGCCGTGCAGCTGCACCAGGTCCATCGTCGCCATGGCAAGCCCGGCCCCGTTGACCATGCAGCCGATGTTGCCGGTGAGGCTGATATAGCTCAACTCATGGCGTTTCGCAGCCAGCTCGCGCGGGTCTTCCTGGCCAGGATCGCGCAATACCTCGAGCTCCGGGTGTCGATAAAGGGCGTTGTCGTCCAGGTTGATCTTGGCGTCCAAGGCGATCAGCTCGCCGCGATCGTCGACCACCAGCGGATTGACCTCGACCAGGCTGGCATCGCTCTCGACGAAGAGGCGGTACAGGCCCTCCATCAGCACACCGAGCGATTTGAGCTGAGCGGGCTCCAGACCAAGCCCGAAACCCAAGCGGCGCACCTGGTAGGGTTGCAGCCCGACCGCCGGATGAACGCGCACCCGCAGGAGGCGCTCCGGCGTCTCGGCCGCGACACGCTCGATATCCATCCCTCCGGCCTCCGAGGCGACGAAGAGGACACGCTCGGTCTCGCGCTCCAAGAGCAACCCGAGATAGAGCTCGCGCGCGATCGCCATCGGCCGCTCGATCAGAAGCGTATCGACCGGCAAGCCGTCCGGCGCGCTCTGGCCCGTCACCAGACGCGTACCGAGCAAACGCCGCGCGGCGCTCTCGACCTCGGACGGACCCTCGGCCATCACCACACCGCCGGCCTTGCCGCGTCCGCCCGCATGGACCTGTGCCTTCACGACCCACCGCTCGCCGCCGAGCGCACTGCAGGCCGCCACGGCCTCCTCGACCCTGCTCGCCGTCAACCCGTCCGGAATGCGAATCCGGTGATCCTTGAACAGCCGCTTTGCCTGGTACTCGTGTAGATTCATGGTATACCCGCCGTCGCAGTGTGCCGAATCCGGAAGCGCCGCGACCGCATGGTCGCGTTGCGGCCATTCTGGTCTAATCCGCGGCAGGTTGGCAAAGGCGCATTGCCGGCGAGACTGCAATGCACCGCCCGAAGACATGTCCGAGCAAGAGACCAGCAATGACGACTTCTTCCGAACCCGAGGGTGACGACCCGGAACCGGCGACGCTCACCCGGAGCCGCCGCAGCCCCCGCCGGGACGGCCATCCCCATCCGACATGGCTGGCGCTGCGCTGGTTGTTTCTGTTTCGACTGCTGCTGTTGATCGGGCTGATCCTGCTGTTCTCGCCCGGCCGGCCGGACCCCCTGATTACGACCGCCAACGCCGCGCTGGCCTGGAACGTCCTCATCCTCTATTCCATCTTGGTGCTGCTCAGCGGCATGAACCTCTATGCGCACTGGCCGAGCCGCGCGAGCCAGGTCCAACTCGCCATCTACATCGACATCATCGCCTTTACAATCCTGATGTATGCCGCGGGAGGCGTCGCGAGCGGACTCGGGATCCTGATCGGGGTGAGCGTGGCGGCCGGAGCGCTCCTGATGGAGGGCCGCCTCGCACTGCTGTTCGCCTCCTTCGCCGCACTTGCCGTGCTGACCGAGCAGATCTACGCGGATCTCCACGGAAACCTCGCGAGCGCCAGCTATACCCAGGCCGGTCTGCTCGGGGGCATTTTCTTTGCCGTAGCCCTGCTCGCACACGTCCTCTATCGGCGCGTGCGCGAGGCCGAAGCGATGGCGGCGCGACGTACCGTCGACATCGCCAATCTGACCAAGCTCAACGCCTTTATCATCGCGAATCTGGGCACGGGCATCCTCGTGGTCGACGGCGAGCGCCATCTGCGCCTGACGAACACGGCGGCCCTGAATCTCCTCGATGTCGACAGGGCCCGCGCCCGGCTCGGCAACTCGCTCGGCGATCTCTCCCTGGAGCTCGCCGAATGGCTCGAAGACCAGGTTCGGGATCCTGCGCCCGAGGGCACTGTCGTGGGTATCGGCGAGCGCGAGCTGCGCGCATCGCTCAAGCTGCTCGGCGATTATCGGGCCTCCGGCGCACTCATCTACCTGCGAGACAACCAGGAGATCACCCGCGAGGCCCAACAGATCAAGCTCGCCGCCCTCGGCACCTTGACAGCCAGTATCGCCCACAACATCCGCAACCCGCTGAGTGCCATCACACACGCGAGCCAACTCTTCGCCGACGGCAAGGACCTGCCGGAGGACGACCGTCACCTGCTCGACATCATCCGACGCAACAGTGCGCGGATCGACGAGACCGTGCGCAGCGTGCTGCAGCTCTCGCGCCGCGACCGGATGAATCCGGTGACGCTCGATTTGACACGCTGGATCGAGGAGCTCGCTGAAGAGTTTCGCGAGACCCATCGGCTCGCGCCGGAACGACTCAGGGTCGAGATCGCCTTCTCGCCCGATCCGGTCGAGGTGGATCCGCGCCACCTGCACCAGATCGTTTCCAACCTCTGCGAAAACGCCCTGATTCACGGCGGATACCTGGATCAGCCGGCCCGGATCGAGATCCGACTCGTTCCGGCCGCCGAGGACGTCGGTCGACCCCTGATCGAGATCGCCGACGCTGGGCCCGGGATCGACGCCAAGACTGCCCGCGAGATCTTCAATCCCTTCTTCACAACGAAAACGTCCGGCACCGGACTCGGTCTCTACATCGCCCGCGAGCTGGCCGAGACCAACGGCATTCATCTGACCTACGAACCCGCCGAGCCGCACGGAAGCCGATTCAGACTCGAGTTCGCCGCCTGACGGGGACGCCGGCGCGCGTCAAGGGGCCACACCGCTTCTGTCGGACCAATCCACGCGCTATGCTTGGCGATGAGACGCACGGCAAGCGCCGGAGGCATCCCGATGTCGCCGGCACGCACGGAACGCATCGTGGTAACGCGCCCGAACCCAACTACCTGGACCACACCGAGGGAGCTGGCCTAATGACGAAGGCTCAAGCGCTGGTCGTCGACGACGAGTCCGATATCCTCGACCTCCTGAAGATCACCCTGGGTCGCATGGACGTCCGCGCACTCACGGCCATGACGCTGATCGACGCCAAGCATCAGCTCGAGCGCAATCGCTTCGACCTCTGCCTGACCGACATGAGCCTCCCGGACGGGAACGGCATCGACCTGATTCGCCACATCGCCGAGCACTACCCGGACCTGCCGGTCGCCATGATTACCGCCCACGGCAGCATGGAATCCGCGGTCGCCGCCATGAAGGCCGGCGCCTTCGATTTTGTCCCCAAACCGGTGGACCTACAGCTCCTGCGCCGGCTCGTGGGCTCCGCGCTGCGGTTGCGCGAGACCGCGGCCGCCGGAGAGGACAGCCGCAGCGCCGCCGGCGCGAATCTGATCGGGGATTCGCGCGCCATGGAGCAGATCCGTCAGATGATCGGCAAGCTCGCGCGCAACCAGGCCCCGGTCTTCATCACCGGCGAGAGCGGCACCGGCAAGGAGCTGGCCGCCCGACTCATCCACGGACAAGGCCCGCGCGCCGCGGGGCCCTTCGTCGCCGTCAACTGCGGAGCCATCCCGCAGGACCTTGTCGAGAGCGAGCTGTTCGGTCACAAGAAAGGCAGCTTCACGGGTGCCGTGAGCGATAAGGAGGGACTCTTCCAGGCCGCCTCGGGCGGCACCCTCTTTCTCGACGAGGTCGCCGATCTGCCGCTGCCGGCCCAGGTGAAGCTCTTGCGCGCCGTCCAGGAGAAGAGCGTGCGCCCCGTCGGGGCGCAACAGGAGGTCGCGGTCGATGCGCGGATCATCAGCGCCAGTCACCGGGACCTGAACCTGGAGGTCGACAAGGGACATTTCAGGCAGGACCTCTTCTATCGCATCAACGTCATCGAGCTGCGGATGCCCGCATTGCGCGAGCGCCCGCGGGACATCCCGGCCTTGGCGGAGCGGATGCTGCAACGCATCGCCCGGCATCACAAAGGCCAGGCGGCCTTGACACTCTCCGACGCGGCGCTCGAGGCGTTGATGGACTACGGCTTTCCGGGCAACGTGCGCGAGCTCGAGAACATCCTCGAGCGTGCGACCGCGCTCTGCGACGGGTCAGTCATCGAGGTCGGGGATCTGTATCTTCCGCAGGCCGACGGCCCGATCCCGGCGCAGGTGCAGATCGACGATCGAGTGCCCTTGGAGGACTACCTGGGCGAGATCGAGAAGAAGGCGATTCTGGATGCGCTCGACGAGACCCGCTGGAACCGCACCGCCGCCGCGAAGAAACTGGGCATGACCCTGAGATCCTTGCGCTATCGTCTCGCCAAGCTCGGCATCGAGTAGCCGATCGCCGGTCGCGACCGAACCGACTATGACAGCATCGAGCCCCGACCCGAACGACCCCGCCCAAGCACGAGACCCATTCGTCGACTGGGTGCGTCAGGCCACACCCTACATCCACGCCCACCGCGGACGCACCTTCGTGGTCGCGTTCGGCGGCGAGGCGGTCGCCGATCCGCGTTTCCCGGACCTGGTCCACGATATCGCCCTGCTGCACGGACTCGGCATCCGGCTCGTCCTGGTGCACGGGGCGAGACCCCAGATCGAGGCCCGACTCGCCGGACGCGGTGCGCAGCTGCGCTACGTCAACGGCCTGCGCATCACCGACCAGACCGCACTGGCCTGCGTCAAGGAGGCCGCCGGGGTGGTCCGGGTCGAGATCGAGGCCCTGCTCTCGCTCGGACTCGCCAACTCGCCCATGGCCGGCGTGCGCATCCCGGTGGTCTCGGGCAACTTCGTCACGGCGCGTCCCTTGGGCGTGATCGACGGGGTCGACTATGCCCACACGGGTGCGGTGCGCCGGGTCGACCGTCAGACGCTGCGCTCGGTCCTCGATCAGGGCGCGGTGGCCTTGATGCCGCCGCTCGGCTATTCACCGACCGGCGAGGTCTTCAACCTCAGCTCGGCCGACGTGGCACGCGGCGCGGCAGTCGCACTGGGCGCCGACAAGCTGATCTTTCTCACCGAGGATCCCGGCAGCAAGAGCGCTGCGGGCACGGAAACCCAGGATCTGCTCGGGTCGAACCTCCTGGCACGCGATATCGACGGCCTGCTCGCCGGGGCGAGCGGGATCCCGGAGGATATCGCTCAGTGTCTGCGCGCCGGGGCCGAGGCCTGCCGCAACGGCATCCGGCGCGTCCACCTGGTGCGCCGCCGGCGCGGCGGCGCTCTGCTGCGCGAGCTCTTCACACCCGACGGCAGCGGCACCCTGATCTCGGCCGAGCCCTACGAGGATCTACGCCCGGCCCGGATCGACGACGTCGCGGGCATCCTCGAGCTGCTGCGACCGCTCGAAGAGCGCGGGGTGCTGGTCCGCCGCTCGCGCGAGCGCCTCGAGACCGAGATCGACCGGTTCTTCCTCACCGAGCGCGACGGCTTGATCACCGCCTGCGCGGCACTCTACCCTTACGCAAGCGAGGGCATGGCCGAGCTCGCCTGCATGGCGGTCCACCCCGACTATCGGGCGACCGGGCGCGGGGACCGGCTGCTTGCCCACACCGAAGGGGTCGCCCGGACCCTGGGGATCGGCCGGTTGTTCGTCCTCACCACCCAGACCGCGCATTGGTTCCGGGAACGCGGGTTCGAGCCCGCGCCGATCGCCGCCTTGCCGATGGAGCGACAAGCCCTGTACAACTTCCAGCGCAACTCGCAGGTCTACATCAAGGCGCTTTGAATCGCGTCCGGCATGACATGCTCGGGCTGTTTGTTGGCTCGGCGTCGTGCACGACAAACGATGCCGGAGTGGACGCGATTTGAGTTTTTGTATTTTTCTAATTCTTGTCGGTTCGAGCTCCTGACCCTGCCGCCTCGCTCGGCACGGGCCGAGCCGTTCCTCTGCAACCGGATCATGATGATGTCGAGCCCGATGACGTCCACGCCGGCAGGCGCGCCTCGCCAGGCGCGGCAACGGCCGCCTGCAAAGGCCCTTGCCCTGCTGCCGCTTCTCCTCGCACTCTCGACCGGCCTCGCGAGCAACGTGCTCGCGGCCGAGTCGACCCCGGCCGGACCGGCCCCGACGGCCCCCGCGAGCAGCCCCGATGGTCTTCCCTCGGTCAACCAGATCGAGGCCAAGATTGCCGAGGTCGCGGCCGATACGGCGCTCGACGAGGCCGGCAAGGCGGCCTTGACCGAGCAGTATCGGCGGGCGCTGGCCAACCTCGAGGCGGTTAAAACCTTCGAGACACAAGCCAACGAGTTCGCCGCGTCTCTGACAGCTGCACCCGCCGAAACCGCCGCGATCCAGCAACGACTGGCACAGCGCAACCCGTCCGAAGGCGACGCCGTCGCGATCCGGAAGGATTTGCCGACGGAGGAGATTACGCAGCGCCTGAGCATCATCCTCGCCGACGCCGCCGTGGAGGAGACGCGTATCGGCGAGCTCGACAAGGCCATCGAGCGCAGCGCGAGTCGCCCCGCCGCCGTTCGCGCACGCTTGTCCGAGACCAAGACCGCGCTCGCGCAGATCGATGCCGATCTGAGCCAACCCAAGACGGAAGGCGCGGATAGTGCATCGGTCAATGCGCGCCAATGGGCGCTGGAGACCCGTCGCGCGTCGCTCTGGGCCGAGGGCCGGATGCTCGAGCAGGAGCTGTTGAGTCACGCCGCGCGCGAAGCCCTTTATCGTGCTCAGCGCGAGGAGGCCACCTTGGAGTGGGAGACCCTGCGCGCCCGTCAGCGCCAGCTCGAGGAGCTGCAGAACCAGCGGCGTCTCGACGAGGCCGATGCCGCCCAGCGCGAGTCCGAGCGCGCACGGATCGAGGCCGCCGACAAGCATGCTCTGGTGCAGGAGGCAGCGCGGGAAAACGCCGAGATCACCACCTCTACGGGCGACCTCGCACGCAGCCTCGAAGACCTGGACTTGGAGATCGAGGATATCGAGGCCGAGCGCAAACGCGTCGAGCAGGATTTCAAGGCGGCACAGCAGCGCATCGAAGCCGCCGGGCTCAGCAAGGCGCTCGGTCAGGTCCTGGTGGAGCGGCGCGATCAGATCCCCGATCTGCGCCAATACCGCCGGGCGATCGAGGAGCGCGAAGACGCGATCGCCGAGGCCACGCTCAGACAGATCCGCTATCGCGAAGAGCAGCGCCATCTGCGCAATCTCGACGCCTATCTCGACGACCTCGTCACGCGAGATCCGACCGCGCAGGCCCCGGAGGTGCGCGCGCAATTGACCGAGTCGCTCGACCAACGAATCCGATTGATTGCGCAGGCGCTGATCGTCGAGGACGACTACATCCGCCAGCTCGGCGAGCTCAACTATGCCGCCGACCAGCTCATTCAAACGGCCGAGGGCTACGACGGCTATCTCGCCGAACGGCTGCTGTGGGTGCGCAGCACACTCCCGGTCGGGCTCGAGACCCTCGCGACACTGCCGTCGGCGCTGGGTTGGCTCGTCGCGCCCGAGCATTGGATCGAGGTCGCACGGGTGCTCGCGCACGCGGGCCTGCACTCGCCCCTGCTCTGGGCCGTGTCGCTCGCGATCGTCGTCCTCGTTTGGAAGCTCTCGACGCTGCGGCGCGCGATCCGCGCGACCGCCGAGCCGTTGCGCAAGATCCGCACCGATCGACTCGGCCACACCGCCAAAGCGATCGGGCTCACCCTCCTGGCCGCATTACCGGTCCCGCTGCTGTTGTGGGTGACCGGACTGCAATTGTCGACATCGACCGAGGCCACCGCCTTCACCCGCGCGCTCGGGTCGGCCCTCGTCAGGATCTCGGTGGGTCTGTACTATCTGCGCCTTTTCCGAACCCTGTGCATGACCGGCGGGGTCGCCGACCGGCACTTTCGCTGGAGCCAGGCGACCCTCCAGATGATCCGACGCGAGCTCGACTGGTTCAGCATCTACATCGTCCCGGTCGCCTTGACCGCCATGGTGCTCTACAACGACAGCGACCCCGCCTTCAGCGGCAGTCTCGGACGCCTGGCCATGGTGGCGACCATGCTGGGATTCTCGGTCTTCTTCGCGCGCCTCCTCAGTCCCACACGGGGGGTCTTGAAACAGGTCCTCGCGCAAAATCCGAAAGGCTGGTTCCACCGATTGCGCCATGTCTGGTTTCCGCTCGTCGTCGGCGCACCCCTCGGGCTTGCGGTGTTGGCGTTGCTGGGCTACGTCTACACGGCGGGGATCCTGTTCGAATCCCTGGTGCAGCAGACCTGGCTGGCGCTCGCCTTGATCGTCCTGCATCAAGTCATCGTCCGGTGGCTCATCGTCACGCGGAGGCGCTTGGCATTGCAGGCCGCGGTCGATCGCGCAAGTGCGCGCCGCGCGCAGGCCGATGCCGAGCGCAAGGAGACCGCCCCGGCCGCCTCGGAGCTGCAGGTGGAGGAGGCCGAGCCGGATCTCGCCGCGCTCGACGAGCAGACACGGCGCTTGCTCAACGCCTCGGTGTTCTTCACCGCGCTGCTGGGGGTCTGGCTGACCTGGTCGGATGTCCTGCCGGCCCTGTCCATGCTGGAGCGCATCCCCCTTTGGTACTACGAGGGGATGGTCGAGGGTGTCGCCCAGCGAGTACCGGTGACGGCGGCCAACCTAGGGCTGGTGCTGGTGATCCTGTTCGTTGCGACCGCCGCGGCAAAGAACCTCCCGGCCCTGCTGGAGATCCTGCTGTTGCAGACCGAATCCGTTTCGGCCGGCGGACGTTATGCGATCAAGACCCTGGCGAGCTACAGCATCACGGTCGCGGCCTTCCTGCTCGCCTTCAGCACGCTCGGGCTGAACTGGGGTCAGGTGCAATGGCTCGTGGCGGCACTCGGTGTGGGTATCGGCTTCGGGCTTCAGGAGATCGTGGCCAATTTCATCAGCGGCATCATCATCCTGTTCGAGCGCCCGGTGCGGGTCGGCGATATCGTCACCATCGGGGAGACCACGGGCGTGGTGACCAACATCCAGATCCGCGCCACCACCATCCGCAATTGGGACAAGCAGGAGCTGCTGGTGCCGAACAAGGAGTTCATCACCGAACGTCTGCTCAATTGGAGCCTGACCGATCAGCAAAACCGCATCAGCATCCCGATCGGAATCGACTACGGCAGCGACACGCGCAAGGCCCTGAGCATCCTGTCTCAGATTGCCGAGCAGCATGAAAAGGTGCTCGAAGACCCCGCCCCCTTGATCAGCTTCGAGGCGTTCGGCGAAAGCTCGCTGACGATCGTGCTGCGCTGTTACCTCAGCGCGCTCGACGGCCGAATCGGCGTCGTGACCGAGCTGCATCAGGCGATCTACGACCGTTTCCGGGAAGAGGGGATCGGGATGTCGTTTCCGCAACGCGAGGTGCATCTGTCGCAGCGCGAGCCACTGGACATTCGCTTGAGCAAGGTCGATCCGGGGGCGTATCGAACCGGGGAGACGGTCTCGGAAGGCTGATACGGGTTCTGAAGCCGCCCGCCTGGACGGCGGGCCATCGGGCTCAGCTCAATTCGTCGAATTCGGGGTCGTCAAGCAGCTCGCGAAGCCGCTTGAGCTCACGCATGTGCTCGATCCGACGGCGAACCACAAGGTTCCCCGCGGGGGCCCTGGAATCCGGGCCGGTCATCGAGGGCACGCGCTCGTTGGCCTCCTCGCCATAGCTGCTTTCGTTGTCCAGCATCTCCATTACCTCGGGTCAAACAGTCATCGGGTGATATGCGCCGCTATCTAATCGAAAACTCGCTCGCCGTCAAGTCTTAATTCACCGCCAGCGCAACCTGCTTCGACCCCGCGACCGGCCGCGCGACCGACGCGTCGACGCCGATCGGGTTGCCCGCGGCGAGCGCGGGCGTCAAGATAGAAGGTCGGCACGAAATCGATTCGCACGACAAAGGAGTCCATGCGTTGAACGAACGTCGCATCCTGATCTGGGACCTCCCCACTCGCCTCTTTCATTGGTTGCTGGCATCGCTCGTCGCGGCGGCTTTCGTGACCGGTCTGCAGGGCGGGAACCTGATGGTGTGGCACGGGCGCATCGGCCTTCTGATCTTGGGTCTGCTCGCCTTTCGACTCGCTTGGGGCGTCCTGGGATCCACCTATGCGCGATTCGCCGAGTTCGTGCGCGGACCCGGCGCGGTGCTCGCTTACATCCGCGGTCGATGGCAAGGGTCCGGACACAGTCCCTTGGCGGCCCTCTCGGTTCTGGCGTTGCTCGCGTTGCTGCTGTTTCAATCGATCAGCGGCCTGATGAGCAACGACGATATCGCGTTCAGGGGACCGCTCTTTGCCGTCGTCTCCAAGTCGACCAGCGACTGGCTCACCGGGCTGCATCGCGAGAACATCTGGCTGATCGGCGGATTGGTCGCCCTGCACATCTGCGCGGTCGTCTTTTACACGTTCCTGCGCAAAGACGATCTGATCCTGCCGATGATCCACGGACATAAGCGGGTCTCGAGAGCCGCGGCGACACCGGCGACCGGCGGCGGCTGGCTGGCCTTCCTCGCGGCCTTGGCCGTTGCCTTCGCCGCCGTGTGGATCGCCGACGGCGGATTGCTTCCGCCGCCTCCGCCACCGCCGCCCCCCGGCAGCATTCCGACCTGGTAAGACGGACCGAAACCCCATGACAGCACCGTTGTCGGCGATCGAGTTGCCCGGCGACGGATGTTCTGGTACTTAAGCGTGTTTTTCGCGGCAGGTCCGGCAGTCGGATCGGGCGCATGCCATCCACGACAAGAGCCTTCGGGAGTACATTCATGGCCGAAGCGAACGCCACTCAAGCCAGCACATCCGAGTTCGAGCCCTATCGCCAAGGCCCGGGCGAGGACTATATGAGTCCCGAGCAGGAGGCGCATTTCCGCGAGATCCTTCTGTCCTGGAAGCAGTCCCTGATGGAAGAGGTCGACCGCACCGTACACCATATGCAGGACGAGGCGAC
The DNA here is from genome assembly GCF_001499735.1 of Thiocapsa sp. KS1. Taxonomy (GTDB): domain Bacteria; phylum Pseudomonadota; class Gammaproteobacteria; order Chromatiales; family Chromatiaceae; genus Thiocapsa. Next base: position 2,475,372 of record NZ_LN848257.1, read on the forward strand.
CAATTTCCCAGACCCCAACGATCGTGCCACGCAGGAATCCGAGTTCAGCCTGGAGCTGCGCACCCGCGATCGCGAGCGTAAGCTGATCAAGAAGATCGACGAGGCGCTCGGTCGAATCGACGACCATGAATACGGCTACTGCGAGGCCTGCGGGGTCGAGATCGGCATCCGTCGTCTCGAAGCGCGGCCGACGGCGACACTCTGCATCGACTGCAAGACACTCGACGAGATCCGCGAACGGCAGCGCGGATGAAGGATCGGGCGCGATCCCGGCCTCGGTCGTGAGCCGATGCGCGGTCCCGACGACCTCGGTCGGGCCGCCTATCGCGGCCGTTTCGCCCCGTCGCCGACCGGCCCGCTTCATCTCGGCTCGCTCCTCGCCGCCGTGGCCAGCTACGCGGACGCCCGCGCCAACCGGGGCATCTGGCTGGTGCGGATCGAAGACATCGACCGCCCGCGCGAGGTCCCGGGGGCGGCCGACCTGATCCTCCGCACCCTGAGTGCGTTCGGGATGCACTGGGACGAAGGCGTCGTCTACCAAAGCCGCCGAACCGACGCCTATCGGGATGCGCTCGACACACTCAAGGCTCGGGGCCTGACCTACCCCTGCGGCTGCAGCCGCGCGGAGGTTGCCCGAGCCGGACGCGCCGGACCCGAAGGCCCCGTCTACCCCGGCACCTGCCGCTCCGGACTTCGGCTCGGGCGGCGTGCGCGCACCGAACGCTTCCGCACGCCGCCCGGCCGATTGGCCTTCGAGGACCGCATCCAGGGGCGACAGGAGCAGATCGTGACGGACGCGGTCGGCGACTTCGTGTTGAGACGCGCCGACGGGCTCCACGCCTACCAGCTCGCCGTGGTCGTCGACGATGCCATGCAAGGGATTACGCAGGTCGTACGCGGCGCGGACCTGCTGCTTTCGACGCCCCGCCAGATCCTGTTGCAGCACGCCTTGGGTTTCGGCCGACCCGGCTACGCCCATGTTCCCCTGGTCCTGGATGCCCACGGCCGAAAGCTCAGCAAATCATTGGCGGCAGCACCGGTGGACGCGCGCGACCCGCTGCCGGCATTAGGTGCCGCCTGGACCCTGCTCGGGCAAACACCCCCGCCCGCGGATCTCCAAGCCGATGCCTTTTGGGATTGGGCGATCCCCATGTGGCGGATCGCGTGCGTCCCGGTCCAAACATCGGTCGCATGCCCGACCGCCTCATCACCGCGAGCGCCCGACCCGCCCGGACGCACTTCAACCCCGGAATGACCCGATGGCACTCAAAGCAACCGTCTTCAAAGCGCAGGTTCAGATCAGCGACATGGACCGACATTACTACGAGAGCCACACGCTGACCCTGGCCCGACACCCCTCGGAAACCGACGCGCGGATGATGGTCCGGCTCCTCGCCTTCTGCCTCTACGCCGATCCGCAGCTCGCCTTCACAAAAGGGCTCAGCGCCGACGACGAGCCGGACCTCTGGCAACGCAGCCTGAGCGGCGAGATCGAGCGCTGGATCGAGGTGGGTCAACCGGACGAGCGGCGCTTGCGCAAGGCGAGCGGACGCGCTCGGGAGGTGGTGGTGATCACCTACGCCGGGCGCGCGGCGGATCTGTGGTGGCAGCAGAACAGCGACGCCCTGGAGCGCCTGCGCAATCTGCGGGTCATGGACCTGGACAGCAGCGAGATTCAGTCCCTGAGCAGCCTGGTCGAGCGCTCGATGGATCTGCAGTGCACCATCGACGGCGGGGAGGTTTGGATGAGCAACGGCCGCGAGACGGCGGCGCTGACGCCGAGCATCCGCAAGTCGTGCGCGGCTTGAGGTCGCGCAGGCTCGGAGACGGATGCCGACTCGGGGCCGGGCGGAGCTGCCCCGAACCCGCTCGGGGCCGACAGCCCGGCTGCCGGCCCGCCGCACCGCTATTGTTGACCGAAGGCCCGCAGATAGGCCGAGAAGCGCTCGCCGACCTCGGGGTGCGCCAAGCCGAACTCGACGTTGGCCTGGAGAAAGCCGAGCTTGCTGCCGCAATCGTAGCGTTTGCCCTGGAAAGGATAGGCAATCACCGGCTCGTCCTCGAGGAGCGCGGCGATGGCATCGGTCAACTGGATCTCCCCGCCCGCACCTTCCCGGGTCTGCTCGAGCTTCTCGAAGATCTTGGGCGTCAACAGATAACGCCCGACGACAGCCAGATTCGAGGGCGCATCCGCCGGCGCCGGCTTCTCGACGATCGAGACCACGCGCAGCTCCCCGTCCGGGCCGGGCTCGACCTTCACGATGCCGTACTTGTTGGTCTCCTCGCGCGGGACCTCTTGGACACTCAGCACACTGCAGCCGAAGCGCTCGTGGACGTCCGACATCTGCTCCACCACGCCCTTGCCTTGAGAGCGGATCAGGTCGTCGGCCAGGATGACCGCGAACGGCTCGTCGCCGACGACCGCCTTGGCGCAGAGTACCGCGTGACCCAGACCCAACGCCTCGGCTTGGCGCACATAGATGCAGGTCACACTCGGCGGCATAACATTCTGAACGATATCGAGGAGTTGCTGCTTACCTGCGCTCTTGAGCTCCGCCTCGAGCTCGTAGGCCTTGTCGAAGTGGTCCTCGATCGAGCGCTTGTTGCGTCCGGTGATGAAGACCAGTTGAGTGGCACCGGCGTCCTCCGCTTCCTCCGCCGCATACTGGATCAAGGGCTTGTCGACGACCGACATCATCTCCTTGGGGCTGGCCTTGGTGGCCGGAAGGAATCGGGTTCCGAGTCCGGCGACCGGAAACACTGCCTTTCGAATCTTCGCCATCGCGTCTTCTCCTTCAAGATCGGTCAATGTAGACGCGCAGCTCGGATGAGTACCGAGCTGCACGGTTGAGTCAGGTGACGCCGGGGCCGGGACCGATTCAGCTCATGAGCGAATCCTCGATGCTCCGGAGTGCCGCGGACGGGTCGTCGGCCGCTGTAATCGGACGCCCGATGACCAGGTCGTCCGCACCGGCCGCGAGCGCCTCGCGCGGCGTCATCACACGCACCTGATCGTCGAGCGCCGCACCGGCCGGCCTGACGCCGGGCGTCACCAAACGGAAACCGGGGCCCTCCGCGGCACGCACCGCAGCCGCCTCCAAGGGCGAGCAGACCACGCCGTCTAGACCGGCGGCATGTCCGAGCGCGGCGAGCGCAAGCACCCGCTCGCTCGGCTCGCCCGGACAGCCGACGGCGCTCAGATCATCCCGGCTCAGGCTGGTCAGCACGGTCACGCCGATCAGCAAAGGACGGCTCGACATGCGATCGAGCCGCATCCGCGCAGCCTCGATCATCCGAGGCCCGCCCGAGACATGCAGGTTGACCATCCAGACCCCGAGATCCGCCGCTGCGGCACAGGCCCCGGCGACCGTATTGGGGATATCGTGGAACTTCAGATCGAGGAAGACTTCAAACCCCCGGTCCTGCAGCGCCTCGACGAACGCAGGCCCGGATCGCGTGAACAGCTCCTTGCCCACCTTGAGCCGACAGCGCGCCGGATCGAGACGCTCGACCAGGGCAATGGCCCGGGTCTCGGTCGCGAAATCGAGCGCGACGATGATTCGTTTGGTTTCCGTCACGACCGGTCCTCTTGTGCTTGAAACGGCTCCGGGCCGGGGATTGCGGACCGAGCGGCAGACTCAGGCAAGCCGACGCTCATGCAACACCTCCTCGCCGACGATCGGCTCCGGCTGAACGGGCACGACGCACCCCCAGCATCGACAGCTCGGACATTGCCAATGCAACGAGCGCGCCTCGAACCCGCATTGATCGCAGCGGTACACCGCTTGACGCGCCAGCAGATGCCGCGTCACCTCCAAGGCAACGCGCGTCCGCTCGACCCTGCTGCCCTGCCCTTGCGACGACTCCTCGGCCTGAAGCTCGAGGAGACGCTCGAGCGCGGCCAGGTCTGCATGGCGAGACAGATAACGCGTCAGCAGATCCATCGCCGCCTCCTTCCCGCGGCTGTGGGCGACGACATCGCAGAGACTCAAGGTCAACGCGGGACTGGAATGGCGCTGCGCCAGATCCTCCAGGACGGCCGGCACATCCGCACGTCCGAGGCGCCGCAAGGCATCGATCAGCTCGGGCAGGATCTCCGGGACATAGGATGCGCGCTGCTCCGCCACATGCATGAAGAGCGCAAGCGCACGCTCCGGGTCGCCGTCTTCCAGGGCAGCACGCCCCTCAAGCATGGTGGCGCGGACACAGTCGGGGTCGGCCCCTCGGGCCAGGCTGAGCTGGGCCATCGCGCGTGCCGCGTCGCCGCAGCGGCGTGCATCCTCCGCCAGCTCGCAATGGTACTGGCCGATCGCGACCTTGATGGACGGATCGCTCGTCGGCTCGAGCAGCTCGGCGACCTCCAGGCACCGTGCCCAGTCACGCTCCTGCTCGTAGAGCTCGCGCAGACTCTGAAGCGCGCGCTGCCGATGCAAACCCAGACCGACCAGCTCCTGAAACAAGCATTCGGCGCGATCCAACAGTCCGGCACGCATGTAGTCTTGGCCGAGCTCGAAGAGGGCATCGCCGCGCTGCTCCGCAGCCAGGTTCTTCCGGGCGATCAGGTTCTGGTGGATGCGAATCGCGCGATCGACCTCCCCGCGTCGGCGAAAGAGACTGCCGAGCGCGAGATGGGTCTCGACCGTCTCGCCGTCGACCTCGACAAGCTCGAGAAACATGTCGATGGCCTTGTCCGGCTGCTCTTCGACCAGGTAATTCAATCCCCGCAGAAATGCGGGATGCGGCGGGTTCCTGCGGCTGCGGCGGGCAGGTGCACCGCGCCGAGCGGCCCACCAACCCGAGGCCGCCGCGATCGGCAGGAGCAAAAACAGCAGCTCGATCACGGGCGCCACCGGCCTTGCCCGAGAATGGACGGAAGGCCGCCGTCGCCCGCGCGCAGGCGACCGGTCTGATATGCTGATTCGGGTAAACTGCTCACCTCTCAAATGATACAGGCAACCCGGTCCGCCCGCATGAGGAAGCCGCGCGGATTCGAGACTCGCCGAGCCCACGCGGGTTGGGCATACGGCCCGAGGCCCCCAACTTTCGTGAAACGAGCGTAGAGCCGCCGGGCGCGTCGAACCGCCGGCACAGCAACCAGGAGTCATCAGCGTGCAGGAATTCACCGGAAAGACCGTTGTCGTCACCGGCGCCGCGGGGAATCTGGGCCGTGCCGCGGCACTGGCCTTCGCCCGTCGAGGCGCCCGATTGGCCTTGATCGACCTGGACCCCGATGCCTTGCGCTCGGCACGGGAGGCCCTGCCCGAGGGATGCGAGTCCGCCGTCTTTGCAACCGATCTCTTGGATCCGGCGGCGGTGTCGGCCATGATCGCGAGCGTGAAGGCTCGCTTCGGCAGCCTTGAGGTGCTCGTCAATATCGCCGGCGGCTTTGCGATGGGACCTGCTGTCCACGAGACCACGGACGCACAATGGAATGCCATGATGGATCTGAACCTGCGCACCGTCTTCAACTGTTCTCGGGCGGCGATCCCCGAGCTTCCGAGCGCGGGCGGCGGGCGCATCGTCAACATCGCCGCGCGAGCCGCAACCCGTGGGGTTGGACACATGGCCCCCTACTGCGTATCCAAGGCCGCCGTGATCACCCTGACCGAGAGCCTTGCCGACGAGCTGAAACAGCGCGGGATCAACGTCAACTGCATCCTGCCGGGAACCCTCGATACGCCTCAAAATCGCGCGGCCATGCCCGATGCGGATCACGACAGCTGGGTCCCGTTGGACGCACTCGCCGACGTCATCCTCTTTCTGGCCTCGGATGCCGCGCGCTGCGTCACAGGCGCCGCAGTGCCGGTCTACGGACGGAGCTGACCCGAATCGTGCCATCGCCGACACAAGGCCGGACCAACACCCATCACGCCCGCTCGGGCCGGCCGCACGCCGCGAATCGATCGTTGCGCCGCTGGCTGACGACCGCCCTCCTCCTCGCCGGCGCAAGCATCCAGAGTGCCCATGCCGCCACCCTGGACGAGGCGACCGAGCAGCTCTTGGTGGAAGCGGTGGAGGCCGCCGCCGCAGTCGACCTCTATCACGCCCGCTGTCGCAGCGACAGCTCCAATCGTCGCACCGAGAACCTCAACAAACTGCTCGCCAGCCGCATGCGCATGACCGTGCTCAGGGTCCAGGACGACGTCTTCCCCGAGCGCAATTACCGCAAGGTCCAGGAGCGGCTCCAGCGCGAGTTCCTCGAAACACTCCGCGCGAGCGGCGGGTGTGCCGGGGTGAAGGACTCGGATCTGCCCGCGCAGCTGCGTGCGCGGTACGACGAAAAGATGAAGGCCATCGAAGCCTTGCCTTGAAGGTCGCCGCCGCGGCCGGGGCGGATCCAAAACGACGCCCCTCGAGATGAATGTCCGGGCGGCATCAATGCCGCCCTCGGTCCCGGTCGTGCCCGCGACCGCAAGCATCCGTCGACTCCGCCTCGAGCAGGCTAGACAGTGACGCCAGGCCGGTCGCGACCTCTCTGAGCGGGGACAGTCGGTCGGCCGAAACCCCCTTCCCGGAGACCGCGAGGCGGTCGGCCTCGCGGTGAATGCGCTCGCCGTAGTCGCGGATCCGAGCGCACGCGTCCTCGATCTGCTCGAGCCTCGCCACGACCGCCGAACGCAGCTCGAGCGCAGCACGCGCGCACTCGGATGTCGCATCGGCGGCATGCAGATCACGCAGCGCCACTGCCTCGCGCATCGCCGCCCGCCACCAGGCCACGAAGGTCGCTTTGTGATCCACCAGGGTGTTGAGCGAGGCGGCCATGGCGTCGATCTCGTCACGCGCGCCGGGCACCGTCGGGATGCGCTCGCGCGGGGTCTCCGTGGTCAGTCGATCCAGGAGCTCCGCGACCTTGCGCACCGGCCGGACGATCCTGGAGGTGATCATGACGGCAAAGACGGCGCCGAGCAGGGTCGCCCCGAGCGCGATCATCAGGTTGACCCGTGCCCGGGTGGATGCGCGCTGCGCAATCGCTGCCGTCATCTCGTCCATGAGCCGACCGGCCTCGACCAGGTTCGCTTCCACCATAGGCGTGATGCGCCCCGCGGCCTGCTCCATCGCGCCCGTGAGACCGCCGATACGTCGATCCTGCTCGATGAGGGCGTGAAAATCCCGGCCATACGCACGAAGACGCGCCTTCAAAGCCTCTCGATCCGGCTCGGCGAGCGGTGCCTCCGCAGCCAACGCAGCGGTGCGCGCCAGGATCTCGTCCACCATCGCGACGTAGGCGTCGTCGCCGCGCAGCAGATAATCCTTCTCCCTGCGCCGCAGCTGGAGGATCGCGGTCTCGAGACCCGCGATCTGCTCGGAGGACGCGGCAAGCTCCTCGAGCTCATGGGCGGTGCGGCGAAATGCGCCCTGAAGCCCGCTGTCCTCGTCGAGCCCTTTGATCCGCCATGCCTCGACGATCGCTTCGAAGCGGGTAAGATAATCGGCGACGAGCGATCGAATCTCGGTTGCGGCCTGCAACGAGGTCTCGTCGAGGCCCGCAAGCCCCTCGGCCTCGGCGTCCAAGGCCCTTGCTTGGCGCCTCACCTCGGCGGCGGCATCCAGGCTCCGGGTCATGAGGAAATCGGCCCGGGCCGCGCGGATGGCGCCGAGTCGCCGCTCGATCCCGAAGGCGTAGGACTGACGCGCGCCGTAGACGGCATGAAGACGCTCATAGTCGGCGCTCAGACCCGCCAATGCCGATTGATCATGAGCGATGACCCCGATGAAGATCAGGATCACCAGACCGAACCCCAGCCCGATCTTCTCACCGATACGCAATCTGCTCGCGAGTCTGCTCACCTTGGCTCCTGGACCTGACGCGTCCGGTCGATCGCGGGCGTCTCACCGATCGCACGCCAGCTTACCGCAACGGAAGGTGCCTGCCGACCGTCGCGGAGGACACCGCACGATCGATGCGCATGAGCCGGGGTACGAGGCTCGGGCAACCGACCCGTCGCAGGCCGCACCGGAGCCGGAGGATTATTCGCCCCGCCCATGTCGGACCTGAGCCACGCCAAGCGCCAAGGCTTCCTCAGACACTTTCGGGGTCTGATCCGCAAGACCGAGCCCTGCGCCGATATCGACCTTCGGGGCTCGCTGCGTTTGGGCACGTCGACGCTCCGGCTTCCGCCGCCGGCGCTGCCGCTGCAGATCCTGCTCGGCGGCGAGCAGGGTTGTCGGCTGCACCTCTATCCGGAGCTGGTTTTGGACGCGGACGGCCGCATGCGGCATCGCGGCAGCTATCTGCTGATCGACCCCATAACCCATTTCTCGGACATCGGCGGATTCATGCGACTCGGACAAGGCGAGACCTTGACCCTGGGCCGTGGCGACGCGACGCAGCGTCTGCTGCTGCGTTATCCGCGCACCGTCGAGCGGCGGCACCTCCGCCTGAGGCTCTCGGACGATGGGCTCGCCATCAAGAACAAGTCCGCGGCGGGGGGCGTCTGCGTCGCGCCGCTGACCGCGACCGATCTCACGGAGCGCATGACGCGTTGGCGTCGCCGACAGCTCATCCGCTTATCCAGGGAGCTGGACGGGCCGATCGAGCCCTTGCCGCGTGCGCCCGCGTCGGAGCTGATCGAGCAGGTCATCGGCCTGATGGATCGGGAGCCCTATCGCGCGCTCGATCGCCTCGGACGTCCCGGCGGTCTTCTGATCCTGCCTGATCGCGCGACACCGGTCTTCGTCGGCGATCTGCGCGCCCGCATCGACAATCTGCTCGTCGTCCTGACCCAGAACGGACTCATCCAGGCGCTCGAAGAGGGCAGCGCCATCCTGATTATTCTGGGCAGCGCGGTCCATCCGGATCGACCGGAGCAGGCCGCGGAGATGGAAAGCTCCATCCTGATGATGGATCTGATCTTTCGGCTCAAGCTGAGATTTCCCGAACGGGTCTTCTATCTGCGGGGACGTCACGACAGCTTCTCCGAAGAGATCAGCCATGCGGGGCTGCCGCAGGGGTCGCTGTGGGAGGAGGCGCTGCATCAGGCTCGGGGACCCGACTACCGGGATGCGATGCGGCGATTCTACGAACGACTGCCCGTGGTCGCGGTCACCTCGCGTTACCTGGCAGCCCACGCCGCACCGCCGATCGAAGCAGAGCAACGGCAGACGCTCGTGGATATCGATCTGTATCCGGAGCTGGCCGATCGTCTGGCGCGGGCGCGTCATCCGTCGGAGGGCACATCGAGCCGCGACTTCCGTCGGCGCGAGCTGACCCGCATGTTCCGACGCCTCGGCTTGGCGGAGACGGCCACCAGTGTCCTGGGCGCCCATCCGGGATACTCGGCCGTCAGCCGCACGCTGGACGCCGACGAGGGTGCACGCCAATTTCGGATCTTCAGCGCCGATCCGGATTGGGTCGACATCCTCGCCGGAGTTCACAAGCGGCTGCTGCCTATGCGCTATCCGGTCGAGCCCCTCTTGGCGGTCTACAACCGGCTCGTTCGCACCGGACACCTGGAGGCCGGCGCTTGATCGGCGCGACCGGCCGGCTCGTTAGGGTACGGCAAGGCGCAAGACCGGGCGTGCGGGGGGCGTATCCTGGAACTGCAGCGACGCCAGCCGCGCGTAGAGCCCGTCCTCGGCCATCAACGCTTCATGACGCCCGCTCGCCACGATCCGACCCTGATCCAGGACCAGGATGCGGTCGGCCGTGCGTACGGTCGCCAGCCGATGGGCGATGACGATACTGGTGCGGCCCTGCATCAGATGCTCCAACGCCTCCTGCACCAGCCGCTCGCTCTCCGCATCGAGGGCGCTGGTCGCCTCGTCCAGCAAGAGCAGGACCGGATTGCGCAGCACCGTGCGTGCGATGGCGATGCGCTGACGCTCGCCGCCTGAGAGCCTGACCCCGCGCTCGCCCAGAAACGTATCGAAACCCTGCGGTAGACGCTCTAGAAACTCGGCCGCGTGGGCGGCCTCGGCGGCGCGGCGCACATCCGCATTGCTCGCGTCGGCGAGACCGTAACGGATGTTCTCCCAGGCGTTCGCGCCGAAGATGACCGGATCCTGCGGGACCAGCGACATGTGTCGGCGCAGCTCGGCGGGCGCCAGATCGCGCAGATCCAACCCGTCGAACCGCACCGCACCGGCAACGGGATCGTAGAAGCGCAACAGCAGTTGAAAAAGGGTCGATTTGCCTGCGCCGGAGGGGCCGACCAGCGCGACCCGCTCGCCCGGCTCGATGACCAGATCGAGCCGATCCAGCGCCGGAGTGTCCGGGCGCGCAGGATAGACAAAGCGGACCGCGTCGAATTCGACCCGTCCGCGGGCAGGCAGCGGAAGCGCCTTCGGCTCGGCCGGCGAGCAGATGCTCGGCTGTGCCTGCAAGAGCTCCATCAGCCGCTCGCTCGCCCCTGCGCCGCGCAGCAGCTGGCCCATCAGCTCGCTGAGCGAGCCGACCGAGCCGGCCACCACCACGGCATAGAAGAGGAAGGCCGAGAGCTCGCCTCCGCTCAGAGCGCCTTCGAGCACCTGACGACCGCCGACCCAGAGCACCACGCCGATGGCGCCGAAGGTCAGGAGGGTCGACACCGCCGCCAACAAGGCGCTGGTCTGTGAACGCCGCGCCGCGACCTCGAAGGCGGATTCCACCTGCGTGCCGTAACGCTCGCGGTCGATCGGCTCGTGACAGCACGCCTGCACCGTGCGAATCCCGTGGATGACCTCGTCGACATAGGCCCCGACATCGGCGATCCGATCCTGACTGTCGCGCGAGAGACGCCGCACCCGATGGCCCAGGAGCCAAGCCGGGAGGATCACGAAAGGCACCCCGAGCAGCACCAGGCCGGTCAGGGCCGGACTGGTGATCGCGAGCATGACGATGCCTCCGATCATCAGCAGGCCGGTGCGCAGCACCATCGCCAGGGTCGAGCCGACCACGACCTGGAGCAGCGCCGTATCGCTGGTCAGGCGCGAGATCACCTCGCCGACGCGCGTCGTCTCGAAGAAGCCGACATCCAGCGACAACACCCGATCGAAGACACTCTTGCGGATGTCCGCGACCACCCGCTCGCCGATCCAGTTGAGCAGATAGCTGCGCACCCCGACGGCGATGCCCGTCGCCAAGACCACGCTCAGAAACAGCATCAGTGCCCGGTCCAATGCCTCGGTCGACCCGCTGGTCAGGCCCGAATCCACCAGGGTGCGGATCACCTGACCGAAGGCGAGCACCGATCCGGCCGCAACGAAGAGTGCCGCCACGGCACCCGCCAGCTGCCAGCCATACGGTCGGGTGAAACCAAGAAGCCGGCGCAGGGCTCCAAGATTACGTGTCGCGGGACGGTCGTCGGGTGTTGCAGCTTGTTCGCGCATCGATGTGATCTCGTTGGGCCGACAGCGGGGATTTTCCGCTGGATATCAAGAGGCTCGGTACCCGAGCATCCGCAGTTCGGGCATACGGCTCGGTCATGCGTGACCGCTTCCGACTAGGCCCATCGGGTAGCCCTCTGCTAACCTCGTATCAACCGCGTCGCGGTCTGCGACCGTGACCGGGCCGAGGCAAGGAGCGCCGACAACACAGCAGGAGTCGATTCCCCACCACCGAGGGAGCTCGAAGAGACGATGAAGACGATTCAACAACTGATCGGCGACAAAGGCTCGCAAGTTTGGTCGATCGGCCCGGATGCAAGCGTCTATGACGCACTCGTGCTCATGGCCGAGAAGCAGATCGGCGCACTCCTGGTCATGGACGACAGCGGCATGATCGGCCTGATCTCCGAGCGCGACTACGCACGCAGCGTCATCCTGCGGGGACGGACCTCCAAGGAAACGCACGTGCGCGACGTCATGACCAAGCGCGTGGTCTGTACGAAACCGGATCAGACCCTGGAGGAGGCCATGGCGCTGATGACGGAGAAACGTGTTCGCCACCTCCCCGTGATCGCCGACGGCAAGGTCGTCGGCCTCATCTCGATCGGCGACCTGATCAAGTCCATCATCTCGGAGCACAAGTTCATCATCGAGCAGCTCGAGCACTATATCAGCAGCGGCTGATTCAGGGGTCGAGCAACCCGTGGCCGAATCGAGGCTCTCGGGCGATTCGGACATCCGAGCCGCAGAGCCCGCAAAGACCTGCTCGAGGGTGCCGTTGCGGATAGCTTATTCGAGGTATCCTCCGCGCCTTTGCGGCTCAACCGCTCTTGCCGAGCTGATCGATCACGCAGGCCCCTGCACACATGACAGACCAACCCGCCCAGCACCATCCGACCGACATCAAGCTGCACACGAAATCCCGTATCCTGGGAATCGCCTTCGACGACGGTACGGCCTTCGATCTCCCCTGCGAGTACCTGCGGGTCTTCTCGCGCGCCGCCGAGGTGCGTACGCTCGATCAGCCTCCGACCGGAAAGGAAGGGGTCAACATCAGCGCAATCGAGCCGCAGGGGCAGTATGCCGTGCGTATCGTCTTCGACGATGGGCATGACACCGGGATCTACTCCTGGGACACCCTCTATCGGCTCGGGATGGAGTACGCGCAGAACTGGTCGGAATACCTCGCCCGGCTCGAGCACATCGGTTACCGCCGCGAAGAACCGGATGCCGGCGAAAAGCGTCTGCGAATCCTCTACTTCGCCTGGCTCGCCAGAAAGATGCGCCGGGAATCCGAGGAGCTTCGTGTTCCCGAGAACGTCACCGATGTCGCCTCCCTGCTGCGCTGGCTCGGCACCCGCAAACGCGGTGCCGCCGCGCTGTTCGAGCCGGAGCGGGTCCGGGTGACGGTCAACAAACAGTTCACCGAGCCATTCACCAAGCTGCACGAGGGCGACGAGATCGGGATCGTGCCGACCTCCCCCACCGCACCACCGACGCCGGATCTCGTGTGACCAGCCGGATCGGGCGCAAAACCCTTTCCGAGCGGGTCGGGACGCCTGATGACCTTTCGACACTCGAGTCTGCGATGCGTATGAATCGAAAAGCGGTGCGGTTGACCCTTGCGGCAATGGCCCTGATCCTTGCAGGATCCGGCGTCATGACCTTGTTCTCTGCGGAGAATCCGGAGGCCGGCCAGCCAATCGACAACACCTCGCTCAAGTATCCCAACGTGTCTCCAAGCCATCGACACATGCGCCTCCTGCTGGACAACGCATTCGAGTATGTGAACCCGGCTCATGGAATCCTGGATCCCGTTTCCGGATATCCGGCCGAAGGCTGGAATCAGGAGCCCGAGAACGGGCTTTTTCTGCGCTCGTTCACCCAGCTCACGGCCATCGGCGCATGGGTCGAGCTGCTCGCCAATGTCGCCGCCGGCTATGCGGACAACCCTTACCTCTCGAAGGACGCCGCGCTGAGCGGTCTCTCGCGCGCGGTGGCGGCCCTGCTGGATGACCAACGCAACCCCACGCTTGCGGCAAAGGGGCTACTCGTGAATTTCCTCGGCCTGGAAGACGGAGTCAGAACCGGTCCCCTTCTGGAAACGGTCGAGAGACGGCAGTTCATCGAGGCATTCGGCGATGACGAAGGTACGGCCATCTGGTCGGCCATCGTGGCAAAGGGCTGGCTGCGGGAGGAAGACAATGGCCGGAAGGGAAGCATTCGCAGAGGCGATCGTTACGGGTCAGCCTACTTTGACGGAGTGCTTGCGCCCTATTCGGAGGAGCCTCTCAGATCGGCGATCATGAGGATCCTGGATCAAAGGGTCGTCACCATCATCTTCGGCGACAACGCCAATCTCGCCGCCTCGCTTGCCAGGTCCATCGGCGCTCTCCTGCGGCCAGAGATCCGGGATGATCCGAGAGCCGCCCGATTGAGAGAGCAGATCGAGCGCTTTATCGAAGCGCAGGGAGATGGCTATTCCCACCTTTACGATCCTGCAACCGCCACCTTTGCGTTCGGCTGGGATCCGGTCGCCGACAGGTTTGTCGGCTGGAGCGACGGCCGCGGAAACTGGGTGTACGGCCAGATGAATTACTTCATCAACGAGTTTCGCGGGCCCTGGACGTTCGCCGTATTGCGATACGGGCTGCCGACGGCGTCGATTCGGAATGCAGGATTCAAGATCAAGCCTTACAGTTACGCCGACGGAAAAGACACCTACGCCCTGGCCGCCTGGGATGGATCGGCCTTCCAGCTGCTCGGGCTTTCGTTGTTCATGGAGGAGCTCGCCAATCCGGGCTGGAGAGCCAATCTGGAAAGGCTCGTGGACATCGAGCTCGATTTCTCGACGACGCACGGGTTGCCGGGGTTCCTATCCGAATCCTACAGCGGCAACGGGACCGAATACACCGGGCTCATCGGGATTGCAGACATCGCGGTGACCGACAAGCCCCTCATCACGCATTCCCCCTCGCTCTATACGCTCGGCGTTGCCTACATGATCGCCCCCGAGAGGACTGAGCGCTTTCTGCAGGAGCATTGGCCGAGGGTCTCCGGGCTCTTTACCGCACACGGGCCATGGGAAGGCTGGAACACAGCGACAAACCGGATCATCCCATTCCAGACCACGGTCCACACCCTGTCTCTGATCCTCGGAGGTATCAACTCCGCGCAAGAGAACATGCGTCGCTATCTCGACGCGCACTCGCTCGACGGAGCACTCGAAGCCCTTTATGAACCCGGCAACCGAGTCGATTTCCTGGCCGACGCGAATCGGATTCTCCCTTGGACCTCGGATCGGAGTCGCATTGAATTCTCGCGGGAAGCGGGGATGTGTCGTTTCGCCTCGGACCTCGCCGGAGTCGGCGGGATGGCGTTCGTTGTCCCGGATGGCGAGACCATCAGCCTGTCGAACGGCAAACTGCTGATCCGCTACCGGTCGGAACAGGCGTTGACGAATGTCTCGGTTTCATTCAAAAGAGCAGAGGACGATCCCCTCCCGCTGCCGGCCATCCCGGTCGAGATCGGCGCCCGTTTCAAACAGACGCAAGACGATCGGATCGAGATCGTTCTGCCCGCAACACCTGCGCTGAGCGGGATCGAAGAGGTTTCCCTGGTGTTCGGCAGCATCGGAAAAGAGACGCCGGTGGACATCGCCGTCACGGGGTTCGACTTCATCCCTTTCCCGGCCGCCTTCGATGCACCGAGGAGATGATGCGGCTCAAAACCAGGGGTCGTTCGGTTCCGGATCCGAGCGTTGATCCGGCCGCGTCCGAGCGCGAGGCCGGAGCAAAACGCTAACCGCCGCCCGACCGCGCCATCCCGGCCAGCGTGCGAATCGCGTCGCGATTGGTCCAGGAGGTCGCCAAATCATGTGCGGGGCCCGCCCGGAGCCAGCGGTATTCCGAATGCTCGCGCGGGTTGAGCCGGATGAGGCGGCGCGTCTCCAGGACCAGCGCGAACCAATATTCGCGATTGAAGCAGACGTTCGGTGCGTAGCGTTTGCGCCAGGCGCGGATGATCGGAAAAAGCGTCGAGTGGCGCAGATCGATCAGCGCTCCGCCCGCAAGCAAACCGGTTTCCTCGTAGACCTCGCGCGCCGCGGCATGGCGGGGCGTCTCGCCCGGCGAGAGGCTCCCGGTGACCGACTGCCAGAAGTCGGCCGGGCGGGTCCGCCTCATGAGCAGGAATTCGCCTCCGCGGGTGCAGATCACTACCAAGACCGACTGGGGACGCTTGCGGGTCTCGCCGGGCATGCACGCTCGCTCCGTCAGGTCATCGTCCTCGGTGCCGATCGAGCCGAGCGGCTCCGATATCGACGGAGCCCCGGCGCCACCATCCTGTCCGTCCACCATCGCGGCAGCCTCGACGCGCATCCCCGGCTCAGGCCCGCGGCCTGACCCGCAACCCAAGATCCTTGAGCTGATTCTCGTCCACGGGCGACGGCGCGTCGGTGAGCAGACAGGCGGCACTCTGTGTCTTGGGGAAGGCCATGACGTCACGGATCGAGGTGGCGCCGGTCATGAGCATCACCAGACGATCCAGACCGAAGGCGATGCCGCCATGCGGCGGACAGCCGAAGCGCAGCGCCTTGAGCAGGAAGCCGAAACGGTCCTCGGCCTGCTCGTCGGTGATGGCCAGTAGCTTGAAGACCTGCCGCTGGACCGCATCGCGATGGATACGGATGGAGCCGCCGCCGATCTCGGTGCCGTTCAGGACCATGTCGTAGGCGCGCGACAGGCAGGCGCCCGGATCGCTCTCGAGCAGGCCCAACTGCTCCTCCTTCGGTGCCGTGAAGGGATGGTGAAGGGCGACCCAGCGTTGGTTGACGGCATCGCGCTCGAACATCGGGAAGTCCACGACCCACACCGGATGCCAACCCTCGGCGAGCAAGCCGCGATCCTGACCGAGCCGCACCCGCAGCGCGCCCATCGACTCGTTGACCACGGTGGTCTTGTCGGCGCCGAAGAAGATGAGGTCGCCGTCGACGGCCTCGGTGCGGGTCATGATGGCGTCGACCGCACTGTCGGGCAGGAACTTGAGGATCGGCGACTGCAGGCCCTCGCGACCCTTCTCCGCCCAGGCATTGACCTTGATATAGGCCAGACCTCGCGCCCCGTAGATGCCGACGAACTGGGTGTAGCCGTCGATCTCCTTGCGCGAAAGCTCGCCGCCGCGCGGCAGACGCAGAGCAACCACGCGGCCCTCCGGATCCTGTGCCGGCTCGGCGAAGACCTTGAAGTCGACCCCGGCCATCAGATCGCCGACATCGATCAGCTCCAGCGGCACGCGCAGATCCGGGCGATCCGAGCCGAAACGGCGCATCGACTCGGCGTAGGTCAGACGCGGGAAGGGATCCGGCAGCTCGACACCCTGCACATCGCGGAAGAGCGTGCGGATCATGGTCTCCATGATCGCCATCAGCTCGTCCTCGGTCATGAAGGAGACCTCGATGTCGAGCTGGGTGAACTCGGGCTGGCGATCGGCGCGCAGGTCCTCGTCCCGGAAGCAGCGGGCGATCTGATAGTAGCGGTCCATACCGGACATCATGAGCAGCTGCTTGAAGAGCTGAGGCGACTGGGGCAGCGCAAAGAATTCGCCCGGATGGGTGCGGCTGGGCACCAGATAATCGCGTGCGCCTTCGGGCGTGGACTTGGTCAGGATCGGGGTCTCGATATCCAGAAAACCCTGCGCGTCGAGGAAGTAGCGCATCGCCTGTGTCACCCGGCTGCGGGTGCGCAGGCGCGCCTGCATCTCGGGGCGGCGCAGGTCCAGATAGCGGTAGCGCAGACGCAGCTCCTCGGAGGCGTCGGCGCCGTGCTCGTCGAGCTGGATCGGCGGGGTCTCGGAGGCGTTGAGGATCTCCAGATCCAGGCCCAGGATCTCGATCTCGCCGGTCGGCAGATCCGGGTTCACTGTCCCCGCCGGACGCGCGCGCACCCGGCCCGTGACCTTGAGCACGTACTCGCTGCGGGCCTGCTCGGCACGGGCGAAGACCTCGGGGCGATCCGGATCGAAGACGATCTGCACAAGACCTTCGCGGTCACGCAGATCGATGAAGATCACCCCGCCATGATCCCGACGCCGATGCACCCAGCCGCACAAGACGACCTCTTGGCCCTCGTGGCGGCTGTTCAGTTCTCCACAGTACTGCGTGCGCATCGTCGTCTCGCCTCGTGTCTTCGCGTCGAGCGACGCAAAAGCGCGTCGCTCGATCAGGTTTATTGCGTGATGGGGTGGGGAAAGGTCGGTCGCCGCGTCCGGCTCAAGCCGCGGGCTTTTTTTCGACCGGCTTCGGTTTTGGCGTAGCGCTCGCGTCCGGCTTCGCCGTGGTGGTGCCGCCCTTGTCGCCCGAGCCAGCGCTCGAGCCGGAAGCCGCGCTCTCGCCCGACTTGGTCTCCTTCTTCTCGCCGGCGTCGTGCAGATTCTTTTGATTCGACTTTTTGAAATCGGTCTCGTACCAACCGCCGCCCTTCAACCTGAAGGCGGCCGCGGAGATCTGCTTGCGCAGCGTCGGCTGACCGCACGCGGGGCAGTCGACCAGGGGCGGATCGCTGATTTTCTGAATCTGCTCAAGCTCATGACCGCAGGCCTCGCAGCGGTACTCGTAGATCGGCATCGTTCGTTCCTCGACAAAAGCAAGCTGGGGCCAATTATCAGGCGTTTCCGCGAGATTGCATACCGCACGACACAGACCAACGCATGGCGACAACCTCCACGCGACCAGCCCCGTGCTACACTGATCCAGTGTACTCGTGCGGAGACGATCATGGCCAATCTGACAATCACAGTCGACGACGAGGTTCTCAAGCAGGCGCGAATGCGCGCACTGGAAGAGAACAGCTCGGTCAACGCCATACTGGGGCGCTATCTGCAGGACTACGCGCGAGCCGACGAGGCCCGACAACGGCGCCAAGATGCGCTCGACGCCCTCCTAGCGTTGGCGCAGCAGTGCCGCTGCGGCCGCGCCGGACAAACCTGGACGCGAGAGGATCTGCATGAGCGGTGAGATCCGTTTTCTCGACACCAATGTGCTGGTCTATCTCTTCGACGACGATGAGCCGACGAAACAGGCCATTGCCGAGCGGCTATTACGCGACGACTCCGGGATTAGACTCAGCACCCAGGTGCTTGCTGAATTTTTTGTCGCGGTCACCCGCAAACTGGGGCGCCCGATGTCGCCCCGACAAGGCTTGGCCGCCGTGCAACACCTCAAGACCTATCCTGTCGCGGTGATCACCCAAGACCTGGTCACTCGGGGCATCAGCCGCAGCATTGACGCGCGGATCTCCTTTTGGGACGGCCTGATCGTTGAGACCGCACTGGCCGAAAAGGCTCACCTGCTGATCACGGAAGACCTTCAGGACGGATGGACGATCGGATCCATGCGGGTGTGGAATCCCTTTACGTCCGCCGAGAGCGACAATCCCCGACCCTGTTGAGCGCCGATTCAAAACACCGATGACATCCTCGATCAAGCGAACCATCCTCGTCACCGGCTGCTCCAGCGGCATCGGACTCACCTGCGCGCTGGGTCTGGCTCAACGCGACTGGCTGGTTATCGCATCCGCGCGCAAGGCGGACGACGTATCCCGTCTGAAGGAGCAGGGTCTCACGGCGGTGCAACTCGACCTGGACGACCCGGCGAGCATCGCCGAGGCCCTCGCCCAAACCCTCGACATCACCGGCGGGCGACTCGACGCGCTCTTCAACAACGGCGCCTACGGACAACCGGGCGCGGTCGAGGATCTCGGCCGAGACGTTCTGCGCGCCCAACTGGAGACCAACCTACTGGGCTGGCATGACCTCACCTGCCGCGTCATCCCCGTCATGCGCAAGCAAGGGCATGGGCGCATCGTTCAAAACAGCTCGATCCTGGGATTGATCCCGCTCCCCTTTCGCGGCGCCTATGTCGCGAGCAAGTACGCGTTGGAAGGGCTCACGAACACCCTGCGTCTGGAGCTACGCGGCAGCGGGATCTCGGTCTCCCTGATCGAGCCCGGCCCCATCCTGAGTCGCTTTCGCGAGAATGCCTACGCCGCCTTGAAGGCGAACATCGACACCGAGCACAGCGTCCACCACGCAGCCTACGCGCGTGCGCAGCTGCGACTCACCAAGGCAGGCGCCGCTCAGCCTTTCACGCTCCCGCCCGAGGCCGTATTGAAGAAGCTCATCCATGCCTTGGAGAGTTCACGCCCGCGGATTCGCTATGCGGTCACCTTTCCCACTCACCTCTTCGGCGTGCTCACCCGGATCCTGCCCGACAGCGCCCTGGATTGGGTCATCGCGCGTATCTCACGCGGCGGCGCCGGGTAGACACGATAGCCGCAGGCATGGTCCCCGACCCTGCAGCTCCGTCTATAGTGGTCAGTGGTGAGTTGATTTCCGGAAAAGCAACGACCGGCGTGTAGGGGCGACTTCAGTCGCCCGCTGCTCTTCGGTCAAGGCTATTCCGGGGAAAGAACGCCCGGCGGACCTCGCTTGCACGACCGACCGACCGAAGCGCTTCAGCGCGGTTCCCGAGATCATCGCGATGAGCGCGACCCCGTCGGCCGTCAGGACGGTGGAAGAGGACGACTGCAAGTCGTCTAACCAGGGAGCACCGCCGCGCGATGCTTGGCTACTCCGGAAATCGCCTTAGTGATATCCGAAAAACATCCGTTTAAACCGCGTCCCGCCGACACTGCGGAGATCAACCAAGGCCAGCCCCACCAACCGCCATCGCACGGACTGCCGAACGCGGTTTAAACGTAACGCACCTCCAGAATCTCGAACTCCCGCACCCCGCCAGGCACCTGCACCGAGGTCACATCCCCCTCGCTCTTGCCGATCAGACAGCGCGCAATCGGCGAGCCCACCGAGATCTTGCCCTGCTTCAGATCCGCCTCGTCCTCGCCGACGATCTGAAAGGTATGCTCGACATCCTTGTCCAGCTCAAGCACCTGCACGGTCGCGCCGAAGACGACCCGGCCGTTGGCGGCGAGCTGCGTCACGTCGATGATCTGCGCGTTCGCCAGCTTGCCCTCGATATCCTGAATGCGCCCTTCGACGAAGCCCTGCTGCTCGCGCGCGGCATGGTACTCGGCATTCTCCTTCAGATCGCCGTGTGCGCGCGCCTCGGCGATCGCCTCGATGATGCGGGGCCGCTCGATACGCTTGAGCCGCTCGA
Organism: Thiocapsa sp. KS1; assembly: GCF_001499735.1. Lineage (GTDB taxonomy): Bacteria > Pseudomonadota > Gammaproteobacteria > Chromatiales > Chromatiaceae > Thiocapsa. The sequence continues at coordinate 2,495,848 of NZ_LN848257.1, forward strand.
GCTCTTCGCGCAATTTCTCAGCGCCTCCGACGGTCAGAGGGACCTGATTCATGGGTGATTTCCTCGTCTGGATGCACCGCCTTCGTCACGGTCGCGGATCGGGCCGGAGGCCTTCGGCGGGTCGGATCTTAGGGGTGTCGCATAGAAAACGTCGCGGGCGCCGAATGGCGCCCGCGAGATCGGTCAGGACAGATCTTGTAACCGATTGACGCTCAGAATGTCCAGTTGTTTCAGTGCCAGACAGGTCGCCTCGGCGCCCGAGATGGTCGTGGTGTAGCTGACCTTGTGCTGGAGCGCGGAACGACGAATCGCCGCCGAATCGGCGATAGCCTGAGAGCCCTCGGTCGTGTTGACGATGAAGTCGATCTCGTTGTTCTTGATCATGTCGACGACGTGCGGACGTCCCTCGGCGACCTTGTTGACACCGATACAGTCCAGACCGGCCTCGCGCAGGGAATGTGCGGTGCCGTGGGTGCCGTAGAGCGTAAAACCGAACGCGACCAGATCGCGCGCGACGCGGATCAGGCGCGCCCGATCGGCCAAGCGGACACTCAACAGCGCTGTCCCGCCGAGTCGCGGCAGGAGCGTGCCCGCCCCTTCCTGCGCCTTGGCATAGGCCTCGCCGAAGGACTCGCCGACACCCATGACCTCGCCGGTGGACTTCATCTCGGGACCGAGCTGGGTATCCACGCCCGGGAACTTGATGAAGGGGAAGACCGCTTCCTTCACGAAATAATGCTTGGGCATGCGCTCGCGACGTAGCCCCTGCTCGGCGAGCGTCTTGCCGACCATGCAGCGCGCGGCCACCTTTGCGAGCGGCAGACCGATCGCCTTGGAGACGAAGGGAACGGTGCGGGAGGCACGCGGATTGACCTCGAGGATGTAGACGTCCTCGCCCTTGACGGCGAACTGCGCGTTCATCAGGCCGACGACCTTGAGCGCGTGAGCCATCTGCGCCATCTGCTCGCGCATCCGGTCCTGAATCGACGGGGATAGGGTGTAGGGCGGCAGCGAGCAGGCCGAATCGCCCGAGTGCACGCCGGCCTGCTCGATATGCTCCATGATGCCGCCGATCAGCACGTCCTTGCCGTCGCAGATGGCATCGATGTCGACCTCGATGGCGTCGTCGAGAAAACGATCGAGCAGGACCGGAGACTCGTTGGAGACCCGCACCGCCTCGCGCATGTAACGATTGAGCTCGGACTCGTCGTAGACGATCTCCATCGCCCGTCCGCCCAGCACATAGGATGGACGCACCACCAGCGGATAGCCGATCCGGGCCGCCCGCTCGATCGCCTCGGCCTCGCTGCGGGCAGTTGCGTTCGGCGGCTGGCGAATCCCCAGCTCCTGGATCATCTGCTGGAAGCGCTCGCGGTCCTCGGCCAGATCGATGCTGTCCGGGCTGGTGCCGATGATGGGCACGCCGGCGGCTTCCAGATCGCGTGCGAGCTTCAAGGGGGTCTGACCGCCGTACTGGACGATGACGCCGAGCGGCTTCTCCTTGGCGACGATCTCGAGCACGTCCTCGAGGGTCAGCGGCTCGAAATAGAGCCGGTCTGAGGTGTCGTAATCGGTCGAGACGGTCTCGGGGTTGCAGTTGACCATGATGGTCTCGTAACCGTCGTCGCGCAGGGCGAAGGCGGCATGAACACAGCAATAGTCGAACTCGATGCCCTGGCCGATGCGGTTCGGGCCGCCACCCAGAACCATGATCTTCTTGCGATCGCCCGGCTCGGCCTCGCACTCTTCCTCGTAGGTGGAATAGAGATAGGCGGTGCTGGAGGCGAACTCGGCCGCGCAGGTATCGACGCGCTTGTAGACCGGCCGCAGACCCTGCCCATGCCGCAGCGCCCGGATCTCATGCTCGGTGGTGCCGACCAGGTGCCCGATCCGCCGATCCGAGAAGCCCTTGCGCTTGAGCAGACGCAGGGATTCGCGGCCCAAGGCTTCGTGACCGGCGGTACGCACGTGCGCCTCGGTGTGCACCAGATCCTCGACCTGGGCCAGGAACCAGGGATCGATCTTGGACAGCTCGTGGATCTCCTCCAGGCTCATCCCCAGACGGAAGGCATCGGCGAGATAGAAGATCCGCTCGGCCCCGGTCTGGCGCAGCTCATGTCGGACGCGCTTGGCCGCATCCGGCTCACGCGGATCGACGATCTCCTCGAGACCGTAGCGGTCGATCTCGAGACCGCGCAGGGCCTTTTGAAGCGACTCCTGGAAGGTGCGGCCGATCGCCATCACCTCGCCGACCGACTTCATCTGGGTGGTCAGACGCGCGTCGGCCTGCGGGAACTTCTCGAAGGCGAAGCGCGGGATCTTGGTGACGACATAGTCGATGCTGGGCTCGAAAGAGGCCGGCGTCGTCCCGCCGGTGATCTCGTTGCGCAGCTCGTCGAGCGTGTAGCCGACCGCCAGCTTGGCCGCGACCTTGGCGATCGGAAAACCGGTCGCCTTGGAGGCGAGCGCCGAGGAGCGCGACACCCGCGGGTTCATCTCGATGATGATCATGCGACCGTCGGCCGGATTGATCGCGAACTGCACGTTCGACCCACCCGTATCCACCCCGATCTCGCGCAACACCGCGATCGAGGCGTCGCGCATGATCTGGTATTCCTTGTCCGTCAGGGTCTGCGCCGGCGCCACCGTAATGGAGTCTCCGGTGTGCACGCCCATCGGATCGAAGTTCTCGATCGAGCAGATGATGATGCAGTTGTCCGCGCGGTCGCGGACCACCTCCATCTCGAACTCCTTCCAGCCCAGCGCCGACTCCTCGATCAGGAGCTCCTTGGTCGGGGAGAGATCCAGCCCGCGTCGGCAGATCTCCTCGAACTCCTCCTGGTTGTAGGCGATGCCTCCGCCGCTGCCGCCCATCGTGAAGGACGGGCGGATGATGGTCGGATAGCCGATCGAGGCCTGGACCTGGATCGCCTCTTCCAGGCTGTGCGCAATCGCCGAGCGCGGCATGTCCAGCCCGATCTTGCGCATCGCCTTGCGGAAGAGGTCGCGGTCCTCGGCCTTGTCGATCGCCTCGCGCGAGGCGCCGATCAACTCGACGCCGAAGCGCTCGAGCACGCCCTCGCGCACCAGATCGAGCGCGCAGTTCAGCGCCGTCTGCCCGCCCATGGTCGGCAGCAGCGCATCCGGGCGCTCGCGCTCGATGATGGCCGAGACCGCGCGCCAGGTGACCGGCTCGATGTAGGTCGCGTCCGCCATCTCGGGGTCGGTCATGATGGTTGCGGGGTTGGAGTTCACCAGGATGACCCGGTAACCCTCCTCGCGCAGCGCCTTGCAGGCTTGCGCGCCGGAGTAGTCGAACTCGCACGCCTGACCGATTACGATCGGCCCGGAGCCGATGATCAGGATGCTGGAGATGTCGGTACGCTTAGGCATGGGGATTCATTCGCCGGTTAAACCGCGCCCAGCGCGGCATGCGATGTTTTTGGATGGGATCGGCTCCGGAAGACTTGACGAGCACCGGAGGCGGCGCGGTTTAAGATATTAAAAAATATATCATTTTAAACCGCGACCCCGCTAACGGCCGTGGATGCACCAAACGTCGAGCACACTCGAAGATCAGCATCTCGCTCCGGGCGCGGTTTAGGCCTTGCGGGCGCGCATGAGCTCGATGAAACGATCGAAGAGCGGTGCGAGATCATGGGGACCCGGACTGGCCTCGGGGTGACCCTGGAATCCGAACGCGGGGCGATCCCGATGCCGGATGCCCTGCAGACTGCCGTCGAACAAGGAGCGATGGGTGGCCTCGACCGTCGGGGGCAGACTCTCCTCGTCGACCGCGAAGCCGTGGTTCTGGCTGCTGATCATGACCTCGCCGGTGGCGAGATCCTGCACCGGGTGATTGGCGCCGTGATGGCCGAACTTCATCTTGAGCGTGCGCGCGCCGCAGGCGAGGCCCAGCAGCTGGTGGCCGAGACAGATGCCGAAGAGCGGCATGTCGGTGTCGAGCAGCTCGCGGATCGCCTCGATCGCATAGTCGCAGGGCTCCGGATCGCCCGGGCCGTTGGACAGAAACACCCCGTCCGGCTTCAGGCCCAGTACCGTCGTCGCCGGCATGTGCGCGGGGACGACCGTGACGTGACAGCCGCGCGCGGCGAGCATCCGCAGGATGTTGCGCTTGATGCCGTAGTCGTAGGCGACTACATGGAAGGGCAGACGGTCACCGACCGGATGGATGGATTCGGGATGTCCCTCGCCCAGGACCCAGACGCCTTGGGTCCAGGAATAGGTCTCGGAGGTCGAGACCTCTTTCGCCAGATCCATGCCCTTAAGGCCGGGAAAGCCCTGTGCGGCGCGCAGAGCCGCCGCCTCGTCGATCCCGTGGCCGGCCTGAAGGCAGCCGTTCTGGGCACCTTTCTCGCGCAGCAGCCGAGTCAGCCGACGGGTGTCGATATCGGCGATGCCGACGATGCCCTGACGCCGCAGATAGGCGTCGAGACGCTCGGTCATGCGAAAGTTGCTGGGCAGGATCGGCAGGTCGCGGATGATGAGACCGGCGGCCTGAACGCGGTCGGACTCCTCGTCCTCCGGGTTGGTCCCGGCGTTGCCGATGTGGGGGTAGGTCAGGGTGACGAGCTGGCGCAGATAGGAGGGATCGGTGAGGATCTCCTGATATCCGGACATGGCAGTGTTGAACACCACCTCGCCGACGCTCGATCCATCGGTGCCGATCGACGTTCCCCGGAAGACGGAGCCGTCCTCCAGCACGAGTACCGCGGGTTTGCTCAAGGGTTTCTCCGATCCGGGCGGGGGCGTGCAACGGCCGCGACGCAAAGGCGCGTCATGGCGAGATGACGCCTGGGCGGGCACACGGGCACCGCCCTGACCCGCCGGAATTCTAAAGAAGCCGCGCGCGGGTGTCCATGTGCACCGTGATGACGAACGACGACAGGCCGCAGAACGACAGGACCGAAAACTGCCCGCGCTGCCGGCCGCAACATCCGCAACCAGATCTGCGTCTCGGACCCGGCGTCGGATTCCGTGCTAAACCGCGCCCAGAGCGAGATGCTCGCTTTCGAGTGGGCTCGATGTTTGGTGCATCCACGGCCCTTAGCGGGGGCGCGGTTTAGAATAATATATTTTTTAATATCTTAAACCGCGCCGACTCCAGCGGTCGTCAAAACTGCCGGGGCCGATCCCATCCAAAAACATCGCATAGCGCACCGGGCGCGGTTTAGAGCGCCTGCCGCACCCAGGCAATGATCCCGTTCGTATCCATCGCGCCGGCCGTGCGCGCAACCTCCGCACCCCCGCGAAACAGCGCCAGTGTCGGGATGCTGCGGATGCCGAAACGCGCACCCAGCGCCTGCGCCTCCTCGGTGTTGACCTTCGCCAGACGCAGGTTCGGCTCGAGCCGAGCAGCGGCGGCCTCGAAGGCCGGCGCCATCATCCGGCAGGGCCCGCACCAAGGCGCCCAGAAATCCACCAGAAGCGGCAGATCGCTGCGCGAGAGATGACGCGCAAAGCGGGACTCGTCCAACGCCAGCGGCTGGCCGAGGAACAGCGGACCGTGACACTTGCCGCATTTCGCGGCGGCACCGAGACGCTCCCGAGGGACCCGGTTGACCGCATCGCAGGCGGGGCAGACAACGTGAAGCGATTCGGACATGGCGATGACTCCTTGCGGTTGTTTCCGGAGACCCGGCTCGATCGGCTTGAATCGACATCATCCGACAACTATGTTCGACGGTTAGATCCACGCCATCCGATCCGTCTTTAAGGAGTGTTCCGATCATGGCCGATTCACCATACATTGTGACCGTCACGGCGGAGAATTTTCAGTCGGTCGTCTTGGAGGGTTCGTTCGAGCGTCCCGTCCTGGTCGACTTCTGGGCCGACTGGTGCGCGCCCTGCCGCATGCTGATGCCCATCCTCGCCAATCTGGCCGCCGAGTATCGCGGACGATTCATTCTGGCCAAGGTCAACACCGAAGAGCAACAGGCGCTGGCCGCCGAGTTCGGTATCCGCAGCCTCCCGACGGTGCAGCTGTTCAAGTCCGGGCGACCCGTGGATCAGTTCATGGGCGCCCTTCCCGAGGGTCAGATCCGCGAGTTCCTCGACCGGCACATCCCGCGTGCATCCGACGGGCTTTTGGCACAGGCGCAGGGGCTTCTGGTCGCGGGCGATCTCGCCGGCGCCCGGGCCCTGATCGACCGGGCACGAGAGGCGGATCCGGAGAACGCCCGCCTGGCGCTCGCCGAGCTTCAACTCTTAGCGGCTCGGGGCGAGATCGCCGAGGCGCAGGCCGCGATCGACAAGCTCCCGATCGAGCTTGCAGGCGAGCCCGAGGTCTTGGCGCTGCGCGGACAGCTGCGGTTCGCAACGGCACTCGAAGACGCGCCACCGGAGCCGGATCTGATCGCGCGGCTGTCGGGCGACCCCAAGGACAGCCTCGCCCGCTACCAGATTGCCGCACACCAGGTCATGCGCGGTGATTATGCCTCCGCGCTGGAGAACCTTCTGACCCTCATGAAACGCGACCGCGCCTTTCAGGACGACGCCGCACGCAAAGGGATGCTGGCGATCTTCGATCTGCTCGGCGGCGGCGACCTGGTCGCGGGGTATCGTGCCAAGATGATGAATGCGCTTTACTGAGTCTCGAGTCGCGTGCCGAGTGATCGTTGTGCGTTTGAGGTGACTCCCGCTTGGCGCGCACCAACAATCGCCGAGCGACGCGGCTCAAGGATTTAATTTATTATCATGGGGTTGCGTTCTAGGTCATTGAGCTTGATCTCGAAATAGGCCTAGGCTCTCCCAAGGATGGCCATGCCATTGCGGTACCTCATGCGTGGTCTGGTCCCGTGACGCGTCGTGGCATCCGCACACGCCGGCGACGGCAATCAGGATGTCGCCCGAAAACACCAAGGGGACGTAGGGACGCAGCCAGCGCGGGATGCCGGCTTCCTGAAAGAGGTTCTTGAGGGTACGCTGACGGGATGTCGGCCGCGGCCGGCAGGTCTGCTCGGTCAAGCCGAAGCGCACCGTCGGAGCCAGCTCCGAGCCGTCGCTCGTATCCTCCCATTGCAGCCATCCGAGCCCAGGCGGAAGCTCAAGCACCGGCGGCGTGCCGCTCGGCGCTCGACCGATCGTCAATGCACCGGGCGACGGCGGCAAGGGATCCAGTGCAAAGAGGTCGTCACGATAGCGACGCACCTCGCAGCCAAACCAGGCGACCAGCGGATCGGCATCGGCACGGGCCGGCAGGACCTCGTCGAGGATGCGCGCGAGATGACGCCGATCGGGCAGCGCGAACCCGCGGCGACGCAGCCACAATCGCAGGACCACCTTGCAGCGCGAGCGCTCCAGCGCCATGAGCGCCCGGATGCCGAGCGTTCCCGGATGCGCGCCGGCGCAAACGTCCATGAGCTCCGACGCCAGGCCATCGACCAGTTGCGCCGCCTCGGCACAATGAGCGGCGCTGCGCGAGAGGGTTGCGGAGAATCCCGGCCAGCGCGCCCTCAGCAAGGGTACAACGCCGTTGCGCAGATAATTGCGGTCCATCCGATCCGATGCGTTGCTCGGATCCTCGATCCACGACAGCCCGAAGGCGCGGACATACTTCTCCAGCGTCGCCCTCGGGACATCCAGCAGGGGCCGCACCAGACGGCCTCTCCCGAGACCCGCCTCGCGCGGCATCGCCGCCAACCCGTGAACCCCGCTCCCGCGCAAGAGCGCGAGCAGCAACGTTTCCGCCTGATCGTCCTGATTGTGTGCCGTCAGCATGAGATCGCCGGGGCGCAGCACCTCGGCGAGCGCGCGATAGCGCGCCTCGCGCGCAGTCGCCTCGAGACTCTCTCCGGGGATGGGTTCGAGATTCAGACAGCGCACCACGAGAGGCACGCCGAGGGTGTGGCAGATGCGGCGACAGTGCTCGGCCCACAGGGGCGAGTCGGGGTGAAGACCGTGGTCGATGTGGATGGCCCGCAGTGTGCCGGGCGCGTGATCAGGGCGGGTGGCGGCCGCGTGAAGCAACGCAGTCGAATCGGTTCCGCCGCTGAAGGCGACCCAGCAGTCGCCGAACGGGCCGAGTCGGCGCAGCACCTCGGCCAAGCGCTCCGGGACGCCCCCGGTCATGGCCTCACCGCGGCGCCGGACGCTCGTCCTTGAACTTGCCGTAGCCCATCAAGCGCTTGTAGCGCCCGGCGATCAACACATCCAGGTCGGTTGCGCACAGCTCGTCGAGACGGGCCACCAGAGCGGCCTTGATCGAGGCCGCGGTCGCCTCCGGGTTGCGGTGTGCGCCGCCGAGCGGCTCCTTGATGATCTGATCGATCAGACCCTGCTCGAGCAGCTTGTCCGAGGTGATGGCCATCGCCTCGGCGGCGAGCTGGGCCTTGTCGGCACTCTTCCAAAGGATGGATGCACAGCCCTCGGGCGAGATCACGGAGTAGGTGCTGAACTGCAGCATGCCCAGCCAATCGCCGACGCCGATGGCCAAGGCTCCGCCCGAGCCGCCCTCGCCGACGACCGTGCAGAGGATGGGGGTACGCAGCCTGGACATCTCGCGCAGGTTGCGCGCAATCGCCTCGCTTTGGCCGCGCTCCTCGGCACCGACACCCGGATAGGCACCGGGCGTGTCGATGAAGGTCAGGATCGGCAGGCCGAAGCGCTCCGCCATCTCCATCAGACGCAGCGCCTTGCGGTAGCCCTCGGGACGCGGCATCCCGAAGTTGCGCAGGATCTTCTCCTTGGTGTCGCGGCCCTTCTGATGACCGATCACCATCACAGGCCGACCCTCGATCCGGGCCAACCCGCCGACGATGGCACGGTCGTCCGCAAAGGCGCGGTCGCCATGCAGCTCATGGAACTCGTCGAAGATCCGCCGCACGTAGTCCAGCAGATAGGGCCGCAGCGGGTGCCGCGAGAGCTGCGAGATCTGCCAAGGGCTGAGCGCGGAGAAGATGGAGTCGGTGAGCGCGACACACTTGGTATGAAGCCGCTCGATCTCTTCTTGAATGTTCAGCTCGTTGTCGAAGCCGACCAGGCGCAGCTCTTCGATCTTGGCCTCGAGCTCTGCGATGGGCTGTTCGAAGTCGAGAAAGTTCAGGTCCATAACCACAGGATCGTCGTTGGAAGCTGCGGGAGTCTGGCATTGCCGTCCCGCGAGTTCAAGCCGCCGTCGACGATCTTTGGGTTGCCGGCACGCAGTGCGTCAGCGCGCAAGGCTGAGCGATGCGCGCACCCTGGCGATCGACCCGCACCGGATGAGCGATTAAGCCGAGTCCGGAGGGAGTTGCTGAGCTCCGGGTGAGTCCTACGGTGGGTGCACGCCTGAACCTCGGCCGGTACGCGGTTTAAAGTTTTTGTTTTTCAGAATCCTAAACCGCGTCAGCTCGGACGTTCTAAGGATCCGACGGAGGCAGCTCCAATCCAAAAACGACGCATGCCGCTCCGGACGCGGTTTAGATGCGGATGACCCCGGCCTCGAGCAAACCCACGAGGATCAGGTAGATCCCGATGACATAATTGAGGATGTTGGGCTTGACCAGGATGAGCACGCCGGCGACCAGCGCGATGATGGTCTGCGCCTTCACCGCCTGCCCCTGATAGACCAGCAGGAGCCCGAGCGCCCCGACCGCGAGCAGATAGGTCGCAACGGCGTAGTTGAGGACACGCGGAACGATCAGGATGATCAGGCCCGCAACGATCGCGAGCACGGCCTGCAACGGCCACTGCACGAGGAAGCTCGGGATCTCCATCGATGTGTCACCTCTGCTGGTTTGGTTGAAGCTCAGGGTGCGGCCTCGACTCTGGCGGGCCGCGCGACTCGCGTCAATCGGGCGGATCAGGCGCTCCCCGGTCCGACGAGATCGTCCAGGATGCGGCCCATCAGCCGATGGGCCTCGGCGTAGACGGCCGCATCGACCCCGCGAATGGCCGCCTCGGCCTGGATCCAGGGCGCGGGCACCAGCTCGTCCCCGCAGTGATCGAGGATCGCCGCAGCACTCTCTGCCGTGGTTTCCAGGTGGAACTGGAGCCCGACTACCTGCCGGCCGATGCGGAACGCCTGGTTCTCGCAGGCTGCGCTGCGCGCCAAACGCACGGCGCCGGGCGGTAGATCGAAGGTCTCGCCGTGCCAGTGGAAAACCAGGCTTTCGGCCGGAAAGCGGCAGCAGGCATCACCCGGGACTGCGTCCTCGGAAACCCCGTAAATCGGAAACCAGCCGATCTCCTTCTCCGCATTGGGATAGACGCGGGCACCAAGTGCGTTTGCGATCAGTTGTGCACCTAAACAGACCCCGAGCACCCGGACCCCGTGTGCGATCGCCTCGCGCAGGAACTGCTTCTCGGCGCGCAGCCAGGGCAGCTGCGCCTCGTCGTTGACGCTCATCGGACCGCCCATCACGATGACCAGGTCGAGGCCATCCACCGCCGGGAGGATGCCGTCGTCGTAGAAGCGCGTGTAGTCCGGGATTACGCCGCGCGCCGCCATCCAAGGCGCCATCGCGCCGATGTCCTCGAAGGGGACGTGTTGCAGGACCTGAACCCTCATGGATGGCCTCTTTGGCGGATGGTCATGTCGGTCGCGGCCCGCCTAGCGGTCGGCAGCTGGCGGGCGCGGCCTAATTTGAAACGCAAAGGCGCGAAGGACGCAAAGATTTTTCGGGGTCCGCCTCGATATAGAATGGCGCCCGCCCATGACCGGATGTAGATCACCGATGCTGTCTATCGAAAACCTCTCGAAGCGTTTCGACACCTCGCTCGATCACCCCCTCTTCGAGCAGGTCTCTTTGAACCTCTCGCCGGGCGAATCGGTCGCCGTGATGGGCGAGTCCGGCGTGGGCAAGTCGACCCTGCTGAACTGCATCGCGGGTCTGGAGACGGTCGACGGCGGCCGCATCCGGTTGCGCGACACCGAGGTGACCGCACTCGACGAGGACGCCTGCTCGCGGCTGCGCCGGCGCGAGCTGGGGTTCGTATTCCAGGCGTTCCATGTCCTGCCGCACCTGACCTTGGCCCAGAACGTCGCCCTGCCGCTCTGGCTGCTCGACGAGAAGGAGGCCGTCGCCGACCGGCGCGCCCGCGCCATGCTCGAGCGCGTCGGACTGGGTCGGCGCGGCGACGACTGGCCGCGTCATCTCTCCGGCGGCGAGCTACAACGTGTCGCCATCGCGCGCGCACTGGTGCATGCGCCGACGGTCGTGCTGTGCGACGAGCCGACCGGGAACCTGGACCCGGAGCGCACACAGGACGTGCTCGAGCTGCTGTTCGAGGGCATCCACAACGCCGGGGCGATCGGGATCCTGGTCACGCACTCGCGTGCGGCGGCCGCCCATGCCGACCGCATCCTGCGCCTGACCGCGAGCGGCCTGGTCGCGGATGCGGGGTAGGACGATGGGCCTCCTCGGATCCGGCAACAGTGCTGCACTGCGGCATGTCTTTCTCGCCAGTCTTCGGCGGCGGCGCCTCGCGACCGCGCTGTCTCTGCTCGCCATCGCGCTCGGCGTGGCGCTCGGGCTGGCGGTGCAGCTCATCCATACCGCCGCGCTCGACGAGCTCGATCGCGGGATGCGCCTGCTGAGCGGCGAGGCCGATCTTCAGGTGGTCGGCCCGCGCAGCGGCTTCGACGACGCGGCCTATGCGCGGATCGCCCTGCATCCGGCGGTGGCCGCGGCGAGCCCGCTCCTGGAGATTCAAGCGCGTCTTCCGGGTCGCGACGAGACGCTGCGGGTGTTCGGGATCGATCTCTTCCGCGTCGCGCAGGTCACCCCCTCGTTGCTGCCCATCGTCGAGACGGCCTCGGCGGATGGCGACGATGCCCCCGACAGCTCCGACGCGGATCGCCCCGATCGACTGGCTGCACTCCAGCCCGACGCACTCTTCCTGAGCCCTGCCGCGGGCACGCGACTCGAGCTCGATGCCGGAGATGCGGTTGCGGTCCAGGTCGGGATCGGCGAGACGCGTCTGCGGGTTGCGGGCTCGGTGCCGGCCGCGGGCGTCGGGCAGGTGCTGGCCGTGATGGACATCGCGGGTGCGCAGCAGACCTTCGATCGGATCGGTCGCCTGACCCGGATCGATCTGCGCCTCGCGCCGGGGATCGAGCGCGGTCCGGCCCAGGAGCAGCTGCGCATCCTGCTTCCGCCGGGCGTCACACTCCTGACACCCGAGGAGACGGCGTCCGAGGTCACGGGCGTGTCGCGCGCCTATCGGGTCAATCTCACCATGCTGGCGGCCATCGCGCTCCTGACCGGCGGATTTCTGGTCTTCTCGACACAGTGGCTCGCGGTCGTGCGTCGGCGCCGCGAATTCGCCTTTCTGCGTGCGCTCGGGCTGGAGCGCGGCAGCCTGCGGCGCGGGCTGCTGGCGGAGGGCGCATTGCTCGGGCTGGTCGGCGGCGTGATCGGCGTGATCCTGGCCTATCTGCTGACCGCGCTGGCATTCAGTCTGATCGGCGGCGATCTGGGCGCGGGTTTCTTCCGAGGCGTCGCCCCGCAGTTGCGCGTCGAGCCGGGGCTGACCCTAATCTATCTCGCGCTGGGCGTACTCGCGGGCATGGCCGGCGCCTGGCTGCCGGCCCGCGAGGCC
>NZ_LN848257.1:2508490-2525338 GCF_001499735.1 Thiocapsa sp. KS1
GCTGGGGGTGCGGCACTGATCGCGCTGTCCGTCGCCGTACTGCTCTGTCTACTGCCGCCGGTCGGCGGCGTTCCGGTGTCGGGTTATCTGGCCGTCGCACTCATCCTGGTCGGCGCCGTGCTCGCCATCTCCGGGGCTACGGTCGGGGCGATGCGGCTTCTGCCGGTGCGGGGCTCGCTCGTGACCCGACTGGCGCGAGCACGACTCGCCGCCGCTCCGGGTCAAGCGGTCGTGGCCGGTGTCGGGGTCGTCGCCAGCGTCGCCTTGGCGGTGTCGATGGCGATTATGGTCGACTCGTTCCGCGACTCGCTCGACGACTGGCTGACCCGGATGCTCCCCGCCGATCTCTATCTGCGCGCATCTGACTCGGGCGCGAGCGGCTATCTGGATCCGGATGCCGTCGCGCGCGTGGCCGCGTTGTCGGGTGTCGAGGCGGTGCGCCCGGTGCGCTTCGAGAGCCTGCGCATCGGCGAGGTGCGCGAGGCAATTGCGCTTATCGCTCGACCGGTTCAGGACACCTCGGGCCTGCCGCTCGTCGCAGGCACGCTTGATCCGCCCGCCGGGCCGGGTACGGATCCGCCGACCTGGATCTCGGAGGCGATGGCCGATCGGCTGGATCTCGGTATCGGGGATTCGCTCGCCCTGCCCATCGGCGAGCAGCGGCAGACCTTTCGCGTCGTCGGCATCTGGCGGGACTATGCACGCCAACAGGGGGCGGCGGTGATCGAGCTGGAAACCTTCCGCGCCTTGACCGGCGATCGGCGCACCAACGATCTCGGCCTGACCCTAACGCTCGGGACCGATCCTGTCGGTGTGATGACCGCCATCCGCGCAACACTCGGCGATCGGGTCAGCGAGATGATCCTGCCCGGAGAGCTGCGCGCCATGATCCTCCAGGTCTTCGATCGCACCTTCCTGGCCACCTATCTGATGCTGGCCGTCGCGGTGACGATCGGTCTCTTCGGCATCGGGACCACCTTCGCCGCGCTCGCGACCAGTCGCCGAAAGGAGTTCGGGATCCTGCGCCATCTGGGTCTGCCGCGACGCCGGATCGGGACGCTTCTAGCCTTGGAGGCGGCACTGACCGCCGCGGTCGGCGTCGGTGTCGGACTGGTCGCAGGCGGGGCGATCGCGCTGGTGCTGATCGAGGTCATCAACCCCCAGAGCTTTCATTGGAGTATGGACATGCAGCTTCCGTTCGGCCTGCTGCTGATCTTCGGCTCGACGATGATCCTGCTCGCCGCGCTCGCCGCCCGACTCGCCGGTGGGCAGGCGATGCGGCAGGACGCGGTGCTCGCGGTGCGGGAGGATTGGTGATGCGCGCGTGGTGGCTTGCGCTGGCCCTCCTGTTGTGCTGGCCGATCGCGTCCGTCTCGGCGAGCGACTTCGCCCCGGTGGTCGAAGGTCGGCCCTTGGTCTTTCCGGCGGACACGGGCGCACACCCGGATTTCCGCACCGAGTGGTGGTACATCACCGGCTGGCTGACCGACGAGGCCGGCACCGAACGCGGCTTCCAGGTCACCTTCTTCCGGGTCGGGACCGGCATCGGCGCGGAGAATCCGAGCCGCTTCGCACCGCGCCAGCTCATCCTGGCCCATGCGGCGATCGCCGATCCGGCCACCGGAGCCTTGATCCATGCCGAGCGCGTCGAGCGTGCGCTCGATCCCTTGGCCGGTGCAGCCGTCGGGCGGACCCGCGCCTGGATCGGCGATTGGGATCTGGTGCTGGATGAGGATGGCACGCAGTATCGGACGCGGATCAGGTCCGACGCCTTCGACCTGGACCTCGCGTTGGTGGCGCCAGGCTCGCCCGTGCTGAACGGCCGAGACGGCTTCAGCCAGAAGACACCGGATCCGAGCAACGCGAGCTACTACTACAGTCGCCCGCAACTCGTCGTCGACGGGCGAATCCGCATCGAGGGGGCGGACCTGAAGGTCAGCGGGCACGCCTGGCTCGACCACGAGTGGTCGAGCGAGATCATGCCGGCGCAGGCCCAAGGCTGGGATTGGATGGGCATCAACCTGCACGACGGCGGCTCGCTGATGGCCTTCCGGATGCGCAGGGAGGACGGCTCGCCGCTCTGGGCGGCCGCGACGCTGCGCGAGGGCACGGAGCCGGCGCAGATCCTCGCGCCCGAGCAGGTGCGCCTTCTTCCTCGGCGGCGCTGGCAGTCGCCCCGCACGGGCGCCGAGTATCCCGTGGAGTGGACCCTGGAGATCGACGGCCGCACCCTCCGCCTGGAACCCCTGATGAACGATCAGGAGCTCGACGGCCAACGCTCGACCGGCATCGTCTATTGGGAAGGTGCGGTCAGGGTTTACGAGGGTGAGCAGGAGATCGGACGCGGATATTTGGAGATGACGGGGTATGCGCAACGGCCGGACAACCTCTGAGAATAAACCGCGTCCGGCGTGACATGTGAGGATCGAGTGGACGCTCGGGATCCCGAGCACGGTCGGGGCTCGGTGGTGACGCGGTTTATGATTTTATTTCGGGAGGGGAAGACCGGATTTTTCGAGGCGGTTGCTTGGCTAGCTCGTTTGGGATGTGCTCAGTCGGCGTTTTCGGGCTCGACGATTGCGGTGAATCGGCCCTTCGCGAGACGTGCCTCGATGCGTGTGCCGGGCGGAGCCTCCTCGGGTGCCCGCACAATCTCGCCGTCCGGCAGGCGGGTAACGATGGCATAGCCGCGGGCAAGCGTCGCTAAGGGGCTACGGGCTTCCAAGCCGGCGACGGCGCGCATCAACCGCTCGCGCCGGGTCTCGGCGAAACGCGCCCAGGCGCGGGCAAGACGCTCGGCGAGCGCATCGACGGCGATTCCGAGCCCCTCCAGACGTCGCCCCGGCGAGACGAACATCAGGCGCGCCGCCGCCGGGCGCAGTCGAGACTGTGCCCGGGCCAGCCGATTCGACAGGAGCGAGACCAAGCGCTGCTCGAGCTGGTCAAGACGCTGCGCACGCTGCTGCAGGCGCGCGGCCGGGTGGAGCAACGCCAAGTGACGCACGACGGCGTTCAGCCATTGGCGTGCGGCGAGGCGATGACGCGCATGGGCCGCGTCCAGTCGCCGGGTCAAGGCCACCAGGCGATGGCGAAGATGCTCGCCCGAGGGCGCCACCAGCTCGGCCGCGGCCGACGGGGTCGCGGCGCGCCGGTCGGCGACCAGATCGGCGATGCTGATGTCGCTCTCGTGCCCCACCCCGGTGACGACCGGGATGGCGGAGGCGCGAATCGCACGCGCCAGGGCCTCGTCGTTGAAGGCGTTGAGATCTTCGAGCGAGCCGCCGCCGCGGGCCAGGATGAGCACGTCGCACTCGGCACGGGCATTGGCCGCAGCCAACGCGGCGAGGAGCGACGCCGGTGCGGCCTCGCCCTGCACCTGCGCGGGATAGATGACCACGGGCAAGGCCGCGAACCGCCGCTTCAAGACGGCGAGCAGGTCGCGCACGGCGGCACCGCTCGGCGAGGTGATCAGACCCACCTGTCGCGGAAAGGCCGGAATCGGCCGCTTGGCGACCTCGTCGAATAAGCCTTCAGCCGCCAGCTTGCGCTTCAGGCGCTCGAATTCGAGCCGGAGCGCACCCTCGCCACCCGGCTCCATGTAATCGATAACCAACTGGAAATCGCCCCGCGGCTCGAAGAGCGTCGCCCGACCGCGGACCAGCACCTCCTGACCGTTGGTCGGGCGGAAATTCAGGAGCATCCGCTTGGGCCGAAACATGGCACATCGGACCTGTGCCGCCGCATCCTTCAACGTGAAATAGATGTGACCGGAGGCCGGCTGGGCCAGATTCGAGACCTCGCCCTGGACCCAGAGCACCGGGAAGCTCCCGTCGAGCACGGCCCGCACCTCGCTCGCCAGGCGGGCGACGCTGTAGATATCGCGGTGATCGTCGAGGGCGCGGGCAGGACGTTCGAGCGGCATGGGCAGGATTCGCAATCAAAGGCTTCAAGACGTTGACGTCGGATAGAGAGTTTACCTTCGCCCGTTGAAATTCTATACTTTCGGGTTACTTTCCTGTTCTGGTCACTGATTGCGGAGCCTCCCCATGCGCCTGATCCAGGAAGCACTCACCTTCGACGACGTCCTCCTTGTTCCGGCGCACTCGCGGGTGCTCCCGAACGAGGTCGATTTCCAGACCAAGCTGACCCGCGGAATCTCGCTCAAGATTCCCCTTGTCTCGGCCGCGATGGATACGGTCACGGAGGCACGCCTGGCGATCGCAATGGCGCTGGAAGGCGGCATCGGGATCATCCACAAGAATATGAGCGCCGAGCGCCAGGCCCGCGAGGTCATGGCGGTCAAACGTTACGAGAGCGGCATCATCCGCAACCCCATCACGGTCGACCCCGGGACGAGCATCGGCGAGGTGCTGAAGCTGACCCACGCGCACAACATCTCGGGCGTGCCGGTCACCGAGAACGGCCTGCTCGTCGGCATCGTCACGGGGCGGGATCTGCGCTTCGAGACCCGCATGGCCGAGCCGGTCTCGACCATCATGACCCCGCAGGAACGCCTGGTGACGGTGCGCGAGGGCGCAAGTCGCGAGGACGTTGTGCGACTTCTCCATGAGCATCGCATCGAGAAGGTTCTGGTGATCAACGACAAGTTCGAGCTGCGCGGCCTCATCACGGTCAAGGACATCCAGAAGGCGAAGGACTTCCCGAAGGCCTCGCGCGACGCCCAGGAGCGCTTGCGATGCGGTGCGGCCGTGAGCGTCGGAAAGGGAACGGACGAGCGCGTCGCCGCCTTGGTCGAGGCCGGGGTGGACGTGATCGTGGTCGATACAGCACACGGGCACTCCCAAGGGGTGCTGGATCGGGTCGAGTGGGTCAAGGTCCGCTATCCGGAGGTCCAGGTCATCGGCGGCAACATCGCCACGGCGGATGCAGCCCGTGCGCTGGTCGACGCAGGCGCCGATGCAGTCAAGGTCGGAATCGGCCCGGGCTCCATCTGCACCACCCGCATCGTGGCCGGTGTCGGCGTCCCCCAGATCACGGCGGTTGCCAACGTCAACGAGGCGCTGGAAGGCACGGGTGTCCCGCTGATCGCCGACGGCGGTCTGCGTTTCTCCGGTGACGTCGCCAAGGTCATCGCCGCCGGGGCCAACAGCGTGATGATCGGCGGCCTTTTCGCCGGCACGGACGAGGCGCCCGGGGACGTCGAGATCTATCAGGGGCGTTCCTACAAGTCTTACCGCGGTATGGGCTCGCTCGGCGCCATGGGCGCATCGGAAGGTTCGAGCGATCGCTATTTCCAGGAAGACACCGAGAAGGAGAAGCTGGTCCCGGAGGGCATCGAGGGTCGCGTGCCTTACAAGGGCAGCGTGCTGAACGTCATCCACCAGCTGGTCGGCGGTCTGGGCTCGAGCATGGGCTATACCGGCTGCGCGACGATCGAGGAGATGCGCACCAAGCCGCAGTTCGTGCGCGTGAGCTCGGCCGGGATGCGCGAGTCACATGTCCATGATGTCCAGATTACGAAAGAAGCGCCCAACTATCGGATCGACAATTGATTTCTTGCGCCGGATTGTGCTTTGGGCACAATCCGGCGCAAGAAAGCAAGATGCTTTTTAGGGTTTTCAAGGCTTAGCAGGCTGTCTGTGTGAACTTCGTTGGCCGGATGGCCGTTGTTTCCTCCTTCTTCCCCGCTCGTCGTCCGGAACCATCTCAACGCCATGACCAATATTCACGCCGATCGCATCCTGATCCTCGACTTCGGGTCGCAGTACACACAACTGATTGCGCGGCGGGTGCGCGAGGCGGGGGTTTATTGCGAGCTGCACCCGCATGACATGGGGGCGTCGGCAATCCGTGATTTCGCACCGAGCGGCGTCATCCTGTCCGGTGGTCACCAATCCGTCCATCAGGATTCGACGCCCCGCGCCGATCCGCTGGTGTTCGATCTGGGCGTCCCCGTGCTGGGTATCTGTTACGGCATGCAAACGATGGCCGCGCAGCTAGGCGGCAGTGTCGCGCCGGCCGCCCATCGCGAATACGGCTATGCACAGGTGCGCGCCCGCGGGCATTCGCGCCTGCTGCGCGACATCGAGGACCACACCAGCTCGGAAGGCTACGGCCTGCTGGATGTCTGGATGAGCCACGGCGACCGGGTCGAGGCCCTGCCGGCGGGCTTCCAGGTCATCGCCGAGACCGCGAATGCACCGCTGGCCGGCATCGCCGACGAGGAGCGTCGCTTCTACGGCCTGCAGTTCCATCCGGAGGTGACCCACACCCGCCAGGGCCAGCGGATCATCGAGCGCTTCATCCACGAGATCTGCGGCTGCGGACGTCTCTGGACGCCGGGCAACATCATCGAGGACAGCATCGCCAAGGTCCGCGAGCAGGTCGGCAGCGACGCCGTCCTGCTCGGACTCTCGGGCGGCGTGGACTCCAGCGTCGTCGCCGCCCTGCTGCACCGCGCCATCGGCAGCCAGCTGACCTGCGTCTTCGTGGACAACGGCCTGCTGCGGCTCGGCGAGGGCGATCAGGTGATGAGCACCTTCGCGCGGCACATGGGCGTGCGGGTGATCCGGGTCGATGCCGAAGACCGTTTCCTCGGCCGGCTCAAGGGCGTCACCGACCCGGAGCAAAAGCGCAAGATCATCGGCAACACCTTCATCGAGGTGTTCGACGACGAGGCGAGCAAGCTCGCCAATGTGCAGTGGCTCGCCCAAGGCACCATCTACCCGGACGTGATCGAATCCGCAGGCGCCAAAAGCGGCAAGGCCACCGTCATCAAGTCGCATCACAACGTGGGCGGACTGCCGGAAGACATGAACCTCAAGCTGGTCGAGCCCCTGCGCGAGCTCTTCAAGGACGAGGTCCGCAAGATCGGCATCGAGCTCGGCCTGCCCTCCGAGATGGTCTATCGCCACCCCTTCCCCGGACCCGGCCTCGGCGTGCGCATCCTGGGCGAGGTCCACAAGGAGGACGCCGTCACGCTGCGCCAGGCCGACCACATCTTCATCGAAGAGCTGCGCCGCGCCGACCTCTACGATCAGGTCTCGCAAGCCTTCGCCGTCTTCCTGCCGATCCGCTCCGTCGGCGTCGTCGGCGACAACCGCCAGTACGCGCATGTGATTGCCCTACGCGCGGTCGAAACACTCGACTTCATGACCGCCCGCTGGGCCCACCTCCCCTACGACTTCCTGGATCTGGTCTGCCGGCGCATCGTCAACGAGGTGCCCGGTGTCTCGCGCGTCGTTTACGACATCACCGGCAAACCGCCGGGGACAATCGAGTGGGAATGACGGATCGGGGCCGGGCGACCGGCCCCGAAACACCAACTTCTCGCAGGATAGACAACGCCCCCTCGATTGGGTCTTGGGTAGGCACCCGAGCTCCGTGGGCGCGTCCGTCTTGCTCGGCCCGACGCCTGCCCCACCGACCGATCACGCGGCCCCGTCGATCCTCTCCGAACGGCTGCGCACCCGATACATCCCTGTAGGCCCATCGTGCTCGCGCCAGCTGCCGACGAGGACCGGATGCATCTTGCACTCATGCTCGCGCAGCGCGCAGTAGCCGAGGGCGAGGTCCCTGTCGGTGCGCTCCTGGTCCTGGACAACGCGGTCATCGGAGAGGGCTGGAACCGACCGATCGGTGCCCACGACGCGACCGCCCATGCCGAGATCCAGGCCCTGCGCGATGCCGGGCAACGCCTGGGCAACTACCGCCTCCCGGGCACGACCCTCTACGTCACCCTGGAACCCTGCGTCATGTGTGCCGGCGCCATCATCCATGCGCGCGTCGACCGGGTGATCTACGGAGCGCCCGACCCCAAGGCGGGGGCCTGCGGAAGCGTCTTCGAGCTCTTGCCTTCAAACAGCCGCTTCAATCATCGGACCGACTGTCGCGGCGGAATCCTGGCCGAGGATTGCGCAGAGATCCTGCGAGCCTTCTTCCGCGCGCGGCGCTGAGCGCTCCTCGCGAGCGCGTTCACGCATCCTCTATCTTTTCGGCAGTCTGCTCGCCGCCCAAGCGTTCGCATCGTTTCGCCCGAATCGGAGCCGCCATCGCGGAGACTCCGCGTCCGTTTGCGACGTCTTCTGTCGCACCACGGCGTTATCCTTCGAACCTGGATGAGCGTGGATCAACGCGTCTCCCGATCTTCATGCGAAACGCTGGACATCCGATGCCGTGCTCGGACCGGACCGAGCCTAACCCGATGGAGCAGAACCCCATGACCCGAACCGCCGCTGTCTCGACCTTTGCCGACCGCGCCCACGCGGCACTCTTGGCCCATGCCTGCGGCGACCGTTTCGGCGCCCCGCTTGAGTTCGTGAAGGACGCGAGCGTGCGCACCCGGCCGGTCCAGTTGGCGCATTGGACCGACGACACCCACATGTCGATCTATCTGGGCGAGGCGATTCTGGAGCACGGACCGGGGCCGCTGAAGTCCAACCGATTCGGCACGCTGGTCGGCGAGGCCTTCGTGCGCTGGAGCCATGACCCGATGACCCCATCGACCGCGCCGGGCAACACCTGCCTGACCGGGGCCGCCCGCTTCGAGCGCGACCGCGACTGGACTACCAGCGGCGTGCGCGAGTCCGACGGCTGCGGGGCGGTGATGCGGACCGTGCCCTTGGCGCTGGCCTATCGGGGCGAGGACCTGATCACGGCCGCGCGCATCTCGGCGCTGCTCACCCATGCCCATCCGAATGCAGTCGAGGCGGCCATTGCCGGGGCCTGGCTGGTGCGGGCGATCCTGGAAACGGGACGCTGGAACACGGTACTGGTCGACGAGGCGATCCTCGGGCTCGACGGGCCTTGGCATCAAGGCGGCGAGGTCGCCGCAAGCCTGCGCGCGGCCATCGCGTGGGCAGAGCGCGGGGAGGACTGGCTCGACGAAGAGTCCATCCCGCCGGGCGACGGCGGCTGGCGCTCCGGCAGTGCACTGGGCCTTGCGGTCGCGGCTGCGCTGCGCTGGCCGGAGGATCTGGGTTTGGCGGTCGAGAAGGCTGCGCGGATCCGGGGGGATTCGGATTCGGTCGCCTGTCTCGCCGGCGCACTGCTGGGCGCGGCGCTGGGTACGGCGGCGATCCCGACTGAGTGGCTCGATACCCTGCCGCAGCGCGACGAGATTGCCGGGCTCGCGGATCGCCTGCTCGGGCTCGACGCATGACGGCCACACGCCCGCCGCTGGTGGCGATCGGCGATCTGCACGGCCATCTGGATCTGTTCGAGCGTCTGCTCGAACGGATCGACCTCGAGGTGCCGGACGCACGGATCGTCACCCTCGGCGACTATGTCGACAACGGTCCGCAGATTCCCGCTCTCCTGGATCGCCTGATCGCGCTGCAGGCCGAACGACCCGGGCGCTTCTTTCCGATCCTCGGCAACCATGATCTTGCGTTGCTGCGGGCGCTCGGCTGGCCGGGAGACGTGCCCGACAGGGCCTGGTACGCACGCTGGAGCGGAGGCTACTGGAATGCCGGACTCGGCACGGCCAACGCCTATGGTGCGCACGACCTCGCGAGCTTCGCCGCGGCATTCCCCGCGCGGCATCGGCGTTTCTTGTCCGACCTGCCTTGGTCGTTCGACGACGGGGAGGTCTTCTGCGTGCACGCGGGGTTGGACGTCGGCCCGATCGCCCCGCAGCGTACCGCGCTCGAACGTAAGACACTGCCGACGGAGCCGTCCTTCATGCCCGACGCCCTGCGCGACAAGACGAGGGCGACTCGGCACGATCCGGCCTGGGAGCGCGTCGTGGTGAGCAGCCATACCCATCTGCCCGGACAGGCAATTTTTTCCGCACCGCGACGGGTCTGTCTCTCGGCGACCTCGGATCACGGGGGTGGACTGCTGGCGGTGCAATTTCCGGAGCGGCGCTGTTGGTGGACCAACGGGGGCGAGGCGACCGAGATCAGGTTCCCCGCAGTATCAACATCCGGGTGATCAAACTGAGCCCAGGTCCCGCGGAGCATCGATCGACCCGCGTGCGCAAGTCGATCGACAGGGTCAACAGAGGAACGAAAATGTACGATCTGATCGGCGACATCCACGGCTGTGCTCATGAGCTCAAGGCGCTGCTCGCAAAGCTGGGCTACAGCGCGCGATACGGCGTCTGGCGGCATCCGACACGCCAAGTGATCTTCCTCGGCGACTTCATCGATCGCGGACCGGAGCAGGTCGAGGTGATGAAGATCGTTCGCGCAATGGTCGATGCCGAGCAGGCACTGACGGTCATGGGTAATCACGAGTTCAACGCCGTGGCTTGGGCGACGCCGATCTCAACGGGTTCGGGCAATTATTTGCGACCGCACACCGATGACAATCGGAAACAGCACGCGGAGTTCCTCGCGCAGGTCGGCGAGGCCAGTCAGCTCCACGAGGACTTGATCAATTGGTTTCGCGGCCTGCCGCTCTGGCTGGATCTGCCCGGTCTGCGTGTCGTGCACGCCTGCTGGCATACGCCGTCCGTCGAGATCTTGACCGAGCACCTGGACGACCGACGCCGGATCCGTGACGAGGCGGCTTGGGTCACGCTTACCCGACGAGGTGACCTCGCGTACGAGGCGTTGGAGACGGTGCTGAAGGGTTTGGAGATCCCGCTTCCCAAGGGTGTCGAATTCAAGGACAAGGACGGCAAGATCCGCCGGCGGGTCCGCACCCGCTGGTGGAAAGACCACCCGATCACCTATCGCGATCTCGCGATCGCACCGACCGAGGTCATCCCGCAGATCCCGCACGAGCCGGCGCCCGAGCATGTCCTGCCGGGCTACGACGGGGACAAGCCGGTATTCGTCGGGCATTACTGGATGAGCGGTACCCCGCGCCCGCTGTCCGCGCGCGTCGCCTGCCTGGACTACAGCGTTGCCGCGGGCGGGAAGCTCTGCGCCTACCGCTGGGACGGGGAGCGCGACCTTGTGGACGTGCACTTCTGCTGTGTCGACAGCAATGGCGGCCAAACCGCAGCGCACAGATCGGCACCATGAAAGAGCACAAGGTCGTCGAAGATTACCCGCGCTGGACAGGTCCGGATCTCGACACTCGGCAGTTTCCGAACCGGAGCTCGATTGTCACGTATTTACGAGCCACAACTAGAGGAAAACGATGAGCACGCTCAATGAGGTCCCTGTAGAAGCCGAAGACCGAAAAGGGGACGCGAAAAGGGGACGGAGTCATTTAATACGGGGGCAAATCTATTCTTGCCTGTAAGAATGAATCTGTCGCCTTCTGTTGCAGCACTCACCGCTTTTCTAGGCTAACGCCCCAGTTAACTGGCAGCAACGTGCGCAGCACGTTGATGTCCAGTTGAACGCCGAGTTAGGCGCTGGATAGATGCTTGAGCGGATGAGCGGCCCACGGTGTTGCACTTGTTGTTTGAGGCTCAGCTGTAAGACAGAGGCATGAACATTATTTCTCCCCTTTGGCTTTTAGATCGCGTAACTCTGCGTCCATTCTGGGCCCCTCTGGGGTTAACTCGTAAAGGCGCTGTAGTTCCTTGGGTTCAGTGATGGCCTTCTTCACGATAAAGTTCAAAAGATCAAACATCTTCGATGCAACGTGGTCAAAGTCCTCGTCAGACATCTCGCCTGGGTGGACGGCATTGTTTCCCGTGATGCGTACGGTGTCTGCAACCTTGACAACAAGGGGCGGTAGTAAATTTTTAGCAGCAAGATTGCGTATGTCGCTGTTTATGTTCTTTCCGTCCTCACCAAGATGCTTGCATAGCTTTTGAAGGCCAAGCCGAAGTAAGGCAGCAGCCCCTCGCGGCGAGCGAGAGAAAATCTGAGCGGCTTCCTGATAGTCCTGTTTGACGTCATCAGGCATGTCGTGCTCGGCTAATGAGGCAGCCCCGTTATCGGGAAATAGCAGACTGCCGGCGGTGTCATGCCTACCAAACTGAGAGCTATTGAACTCGGTAACGCGCCAAAGGCTCGGCTTCTTGCAGCAAGAGCACTTTGCTTCGTAGTAGAGGCTCATGTGATTTTGCGAAAGCAGTAGATACCACTCCATGTGAGCATATGTACCGCACACTGGGCAATGAAATGCTTCTAGCTTGAATTCTGGAGGCACAAATTTCATGATTCTCAATTGATTGCTACGCAAGTGCAGTAGTGGGTTTGGCCTAACGTCAACCGCAGCCCGCGCCAAACTGCGGCCACGCGCGAAGCGCCGGCCGCAGTTTGGCGTCAGGCTGGCGGGTTTGTTGGGGCCGGTCAGTGCGTCGCCGATTCGATTAGCTGCTCCAGTCCGACGTCTCGATCCGCACGCAAGTCGATATATCTGAGCCCCTGAATGTCGGAAGGCAACTCCGCTCCCCCGGCCCTCACAGGAATTATGCGTTTGCCACGTCCCTCCGCCAGCCCCAGTTCGAAGGCAACATTCGGAGAAGGCTCGTCGCCGATGAAGACTAAAAGTGTGTCAGCGTCTTCCATCGCGCGTGCAATCTCAGACCGCCAGTCTTGACCTGGTTTCAACCGTTCCTGATCCAGCCAGACTTGCGCTCCGCGCCTTCGAAGCAACTCAGCGATAGCTTTTACTTCAACGGTCAGCGCTGCTGGATAAGACAAAAACACGCGAGGGGAACCCATCAGGCTCTTCACCCGCGTCGCAAGGCGGGAGCTGAAGACACCCGCGAGGAATGCGACAAGAGAAGAAATTACGGAAATCAGTAGGTCGCGCGAGATGTCAAGCCAGGAAACGATTGCGAGTACTAGACCGACTGTCGATGCCACTGCTCCAAGGATGGCTAGGACATCAGAGAATTTTGTCTTTACCTGAATGCTCATCGAACTGCACTCGCCATTACCCCGATCACTGCCAATATGCCATACAGGAGCGGAACTGCTATTCCGACCACTGGTTTGAGTTCCGTTTCCGATTGCCAGCCCCATCGGCGCACCACCGCTGACATTGCGCCGAGCCCGAGAAAAAGTATGGCTATGATCCATCCCGATGTTGCAATTTGAGATGACACGGCCTGCGCTTCGGCTTGAAGCTTGCCAGCCAGCGTCCCGTCAATCGGATTCTGTGCGAGAACATCCGCCAGTCTCTTGTTTGCTTGAATAAGAGTGGCCGCCCGGTCAGTAGTCAGTACGACAAACATCAGGCATGCAGTAAGCGTAAGGTCTAGACCAACAGCGAGATCCTCTTTCCGAAACTGGGCGTATCGGTCGTTTCGTGTGAAAAACTTCAAGCCAATGCCTAAGACCGCAGTCCCGATTGGAAGGACTGCAAATTTGAACACTGGATTCGTGAGGTATTCAGTCATCGACCTCTAGCGTGCCCTTGAGAGCCCCAACGTTGCCAATAACCGGAAATTTACGAAGCGCAGCGTAGTAAATTGTCCGATTTGATTGGCCTTGTTATGCGAAATTCAGTGGTCATAAACTGTAAAATTATGATCGAACCATAATACATAGAATATATTTTTCGACCTGTAACCAACCATTGGTTTTAGACCATTAAACCTAAATGCAATTAAGTTATCTTGATCTTCAGTTATAAACTTCGGAACTGCTGTTTTTATGCTTGATACAGAAATTTTCTCATATCCCAAAGCATGGCGATCCATTTGTTGAATTTGATTCCAAGTTACATTTTTACGCTTAAATAGTGAATCAGCAAAGGCAGCTTTATCATCTTTTTCAAGGCTGGATAAACAGTACATACCACATTGCAGCCGTTCTAACGAAAAAAGAGGAACCATTTTATTATAATCTTCGGGTTCCTCTACTGTTAGGCGGCTACCTTTATTCGATTGCGCTTTTAGCTTATTTTTACTTTTTGCCATTATTTACTTAACCCTGGTCTTGAAATAAGAAGCCAACTCATTATCCTCTATCATTGAAGCATCTTTTTCATGATCTAACCAAGGTTTTTCATTGTGCGACATATCTCTTAGTTTCCATGCACTGAATTGTCCGAATACAGACCACACTTCATTTAATAATTCTAATTGCTCTTCATCAAACTTAGAGCTTGGATCGTATTCCTGTGCTGTTATCGGCCCAGCGCCGTAACTTTTATACTGATGATACATATCTGGGACAACAGGCCCATGAGTCCATGCCCACAACTTTTCAGGAAATAATGCTTCCTCAAAAATAGCTTGATGAAAGCCTTTTGCGTAATAAAGCAACTTTTGTAGCTTTAAATTTGATATTCCTGCCTCCTCTTCATCTTGAATCCCTTTCATAATGAAGAATTCAGCAACATCTTTTGCATTTATCATGTTTTCACCTCAGTGATTGGTTATGTCTATTTTAACGCATAACGTTGAAGCTGTGCGGCGCAAACGAAGCGCAGCGTAGTTTGCGTCCGAACGAGCGCCTTGTTAGGCCTTTTCAAGGGTTGCTCGCAGTGCATCAGCAATATCTCTTCGGTTCATAGTGGTGTAAAAGCCATCTTTCTCTATGAGCTCATAGTCCATGGCGCCACACCACTTGTTAATTCTTCCGTAGCCTGGCGCTCTCGGTATCACGCCATCTTTACCAGGCGCATTGTGCTTGGCTAGGTTCATGCGAAACAACTCGGCCATACGGTAAACAGGCTCAATTCTTTCCCACGTCTCATCTATTGATGACCTGTAAATCGCATCGTCTTTGTAACGCGCTAGCTGCTTCTTACGAACTTCAATAGTTAAGTTAATTGGATCGTCGTCAGACAAGCTGGCGATTTTCAGATCAACGCCTCCATTCTGAAATAGCTTATTAAATTGGAATCTTCTATCGCGCCACATGCGAAGCACTTCATATAACCCATAAACCCACATCTGAGACATTGCTGATACAGCCAAAGCTGTTTCTGTAGGTGTGCGTTCAATTTTAAACCATTCTCTCAGTAGAGCATATTCATATTCAGTTACAACCGAATCAACGACGCCTACGTTCATTGCTTGCATCCCGAGATACAAGTCGTCTTCAAAGAAGGGCAGCCATTTCATCCCCATAGTAATCACGCTGAAATCGAGATCGCTCCAGCTTTTATACGGTGGGTCATAACCGTCGATGTCTTCAGGTTCATCCATTTTCTGGTTGGCCTAACGTTCAGGCCAAGGCGGCGCGCGCCACCGATGAACCTGCAAACCAGCACGACGCACGTGGCGCGCGCTCGCTCTTTGGCCGAAAGTTAGGCATTCTACATGCGCTTCTTGGTTCTGGAATTAAGTAAAAAATACATTTAGTAAACTGTCACCGTAATTCGTCCACGCCGCAAGGCTCGATACTGGGCTCGCGGCGCACGATTACCCAGGCGGGATTCCCACCCGCTAGTTCACGCGGCCTTGCCAGGCCGCACTGTCCCCGGAATTCGCATTTCTAGTCTTGCCTTCCGGGTTACGGTGCCTTGACTATTGTTCGGGCAGTAGCTGCGATAGCGTGTTTCAGGGCTTCGCCCGCCGAATCGAGCGCCAATGTCGCCTTAGTAAAAGGCTCGATGAAACGTTCAGCTGCTATTTCTCCCTGCTTGTAGGCTTCCTTGTGTGCGCCGACAATTTTGCCAAATGCCTCTCGGTGAGATAACACCCCTTCATAAGGCTTTCGCAGGTCCTCGAAATATATAGCAATTAGCATTTCAATGCGGACAAACTTAGATTCTTGTGATTTTCCGTAATCGATGATCGAGTCCAAATAGGTATTATAGTCGTACTGGCCGCGCATAACTGGCGCAAGGTGCAAGAAGTTGGTAGAGAACCCGCTGAGCCATTTGTCCGTGAGTTGGTAAAGTTCTTCTGCCTTAGTCAGCAATTCCTCCCTTTCTCGTTCCTTCGCTTCATAGAGACGCTGCTCATGAGTGCGTTGTGCCGCTGCCCTGTTGGTAATAAAGACACCTAAGAGAGCAACGCCACCAGTAACGGTTGCCGTGGCCAGTGTAACAAGAGCGGTTCCAATTTCTGGCAACGGGATCTCCTGGTTATAAGAGGCTAACGACAATTTCAGCGGCGCCCCGTGACGGCGCCGCTGAATAAACGCTGGCGTCCGTGGCGTCCGCTGTAAATTATTGTTAGCGAGGTTTATATGACCGCTACGTTTTGGTTCAAGACGAATACTCTAAAAACGATTCAGCGACTTGTCGGCGCTGCGGACGCTCGATTCCAGGGTAATCCGATCATCATGGGAGGCGGCGCTTATGTGTCGCTGTGTTTTGATCGCGCGCCAGACAATTACAAACGGTTTCGTGCTCTGGCGGCGATCACGCAACAACCGTTCTTTTCTCGCTAACGTTGGAGCTAAGCGGAATCAGCCGAGCGGGAGCGAGGCTGATTTCCGCTTTAGCGACCCGCTGGTTTCGATGTCTATCAGACCGCTCCAACCGTTGCATACCGGTTTGCGGCGCCCAAGAGCAGCGGACAAAGCTCTTTCCGTTCGGAGAACCAAAAACGTTTCAGTATCAACTTCGTTATACTGAAACGTTTTTGGTTCTCCGAATAGCACGGATCTTGAGATTTGTCAGCTTCTTTCGGTTTCGCCGCAATAAACGCCTGCGTATTGCTCCATGCCTATCACGTTCCGTGAAACCAGCGTGTTCTAGGTTGCATGCATCGATCCGTGTACTAGACTGCATGCAGTCTAGCGCAAGAGTAGCCTACGGATGTCCTACGTCAACCCCGTCAAGCCACGCCGTGAGGACGGTTCGCCGTCGAACTGGGATCGCTACCTGGATCTCCTAATCCGTCGTCAGGTTCCGGCGAAGGTCCGGCAATGGTACGTCCGACGGGTCGAGGATTTCCTGAAGGACCTCAAGCCGGGGGCCTTGTCGGCGCTGACGGCCGAGCAGGTCACGGACTACCTGCGACGCATGTCGGCACGTTCCGATCCGGCGGACTGGCAGATGCGTCAGATTGTCGATTCCTTGCGCTTGTTGTTGGTTGACTTGGCGCAGGTTCCTGCCGGGAAAGGGGCC
>NZ_LN848257.1:2525438-2563241 GCF_001499735.1 Thiocapsa sp. KS1
CGCGATCAAGGCCGCGGGACACGCGGCGCGGATCGCGAAGCGCGTGAACTCCCATGCGTTGAGGCACTCGTTCGCGACCCATTTGCTGGAGGCCGGATATGACATCCGCACCGTGCAGGAGCTGCTCGGGCATGCAGACGTGTCGACGACCATGATCTACACCCATGCGCTGAACCGACCGGGGGTGCTGCCCGTGAAGAGCCCGGTGGACGCGATCTAGCTGAAACACAATGGCGGCCGATCCTTTGCTCTCGATGTGCTGTTGGCGGACGCCGTCCCTGGTCTCGGGCGCGAGCGACAAGCGGACTTCGGTCGATCCCCTGCGAGGCGTCAGACGAGAGCGAAGTCGGCGGGTTTCGCTGCACTCACCCGACCAGTACCGAGCTCTTGCCGAGTGTCCGGAGCTGTGTCATGGGCGAGATGCGGGAATCGACCCGGTCGATTTGTCGAGCTTGAGCTCTCCGGACTCGATGAGCTTCTTGATCTTGCGCATGGTCTCGACCGAAACATTGCAGTCGCCCCAGCGCTCGTCACGACTGCGCTCCGTCTTGGGCTTTTGGTGTTCGGATTTGTCCTGGCGTTCTTGTGTCTCGCGTTTCAAAACATGTGCTCCGGATTTGGTTTCATATCGCGTCATTCGCGTGATTCTCTGACAAAACGCCCGGTCAACCGCGTGACCCCATCAGGGAACGCAACGGCACCGTGCGTCCGCCGATGCGGACAGTCGTCTGCCCCAGGCGGATCGCCCGCCCGAAGCGCGCGGCCTCGTGCTCCTCGAGGTCGTATTGCACCGCCTCATCCGGGTTGTAATTGACCACATACCCGATGATCCGGCCGAATGCGGGCACTCCACCGTCCGGCGGCAGGCGCTCGCGAGCCTGTCGACTGAAGGTGTCGGGCGCAGCGTCGGTATCCAGACGAATACGCAGCAGACGCTCCACGCCCATGAAGGCGGCGACGAAGATGGGACTCGGGACGCTGCGCTCGGTCAGGATCACCGCATGGGGACGAAACGCGTCGCGGTAGGCGGCCTCTTGCTCGGCGTCGAGTGCGGCCCGGTTTGCCGCAAAGGCGTACTCGACCGCCTCCGGCGGGATCTCCAGGGCCGCGGCGAGCGGGCCGTGAAACTGGCCGGAGTGCCGCAGGTCTCCCTGTTCGATTGCCGACAACCGTCGCAATCCCTTGGTGACGTTTGCATAGCCCATGCGTAGCGCGAGCTGCGTACGCGGAGACCCAGCTCGCGGGAGCGACGTGCAATCAACTCAGGTAGGGGATAGGTCGGGGGCACGGCGGTGTCCTCATTCAAGGGGCGCGGCTCCGACCGCGCACTCGGCATGGGGTCAGATTAGCGCCGGGGCGCGACAGTGACTGTCGCATCGGCCCGATCCGATCGGCGTTGCCGCAGGCCTCCAACCGAAAGTCAGTCCACGCTTCGCAAAGATCATGAACGATGAAATGACGCGCTTGATCGCGAAGACGGCTCGAGACAAACCCGACTGAAACCTTTGCAGCAACCTGTTGCGCCGCAGCATAATGACCAGAGCCTGACCGCCGCAGACACCGGCAGGTCAAGGACGTTGCACACCACTCAACGGAGACCCAGATGCCGGACTCATTCGATCAGAACGCGCTCGACTATCACCGCTATCCCAAGCCCGGCAAGCTGGAGATCAAACCGACCAAGCCCATGGGCAACCAGCGCGATCTGGCGCTGGCCTACTCGCCCGGGGTTGCGGCGGCCTGCCGCGAGATCGAGAAGGACGCGATGACCGCATCGCTCTACACCGCTCGCAGCAACCTGGTCGCGGTCATCACCAACGGCACGGCGGTGCTGGGACTCGGCGCCATCGGCGCACTCGCCTCCAAACCGGTGATGGAAGGCAAGGCGGTTCTGTTCAAGCAGTTCGCGGATATCGATGTGTTCGACATCGAGATCGAGGAACGCGACCCGCAGAAGTTCATCGAGACGGTCGCGCGCATGGAGCCCAGCTTCGGCGGCATCAACCTCGAGGACATCAAGGCGCCGGAGTGCTTCATCATCGAGCGCGCCCTCAAAGAGCGGATGGGCATCCCGGTCTTCCACGACGACCAGCACGGGACCGCCATCGTCGTCTCAGCGGCCATCTTCAACGGCTTGCGCGTGGTAGGCAAGGACATCGGCAAGGCGCGCCTGGTCACGGCCGGCGCAGGGGCTGCCGCGCTGGCCTGTGTCGACCTGCTGGTCAGCATGGGACTGCCGAAAGAGAACGTCACCCTCACCGACATCGCCGGCGTGGTCTACAGCGGCCGCACCGAGGAGATGGACCCGTACAAGGGACGTTATGCGATCGAGACCGAGCAGCGCACCCTGCAGGAGGCCATCGAGGGCGCCGACATCTTCCTGGGACTCTCCGCTGCCGGCATCCTCAAGCCCGAGTGGCTGATCAAGATGGCGGATGCGCCCATCATCATGGCGCTGGCCAACCCGGTCCCCGAGATCATGCCGGACCTGGCCAGAGCCGCCAGACCGGACGCCATCATCGCCACCGGGCGGTCGGATTTTCCGAATCAGGTCAACAACGTCCTCTGCTTCCCCTTCATCTTCCGGGGCGCGCTCGATTGCGGTGCCACCGAGATCAACGAGGCGATGAAGATCGCCTGCGTCAAGGCGATCGCCGATCTCGCCATGGCAGAGCCGTCGGACATCGTACGAGCGGCTTACGGCGGGGGCGAGCTGACCTTCGGGCCCGAGTACCTGATCCCCAAACCCTTCGACCGGCGTCTCATGGAGAATCTGGCCCCCGCGGTCGCGCGCGCCGCGATGGAGAGTGGTGTCGCCACCCGACCGATCGCCGATCTGGACGCCTATCGAACCGCCATGCATCTGCGGGCCTATCGCACCGGGATGACGATGAAGCCCGTCTTCGACCAGGCGCGCGCCGCACCGAAACGCGTGATCTACGCCGAGGGCGAGAACGAGCGCGTTCTGCAGGTCGCTCAGCAGGCGATCCTCGAGGGGATCGCCCGCCCGATGCTGATCGGCCGTCCGGAGGTCATCGGAAACCGCCTCAAGGATCTCAGCCTGACGATGCGCCCGGATCGGGATTTCGATCTGATCGTGCCCTGCGAGAATACCAACTTCGACACGCACTGGCGGACCTTCTACGAACGCGTCCAGCGACGCGGCTACGCGCCCGACGAGGCACAGGAGTACATCCGCAACGACCCTACCGTACTGGCCGCAACCATGGTCCGCTGCGGGGATGCCGATGCCATGATCTGCGGCGTGGTCGGACGTTACGCACGACACCTGAAGCATGTCGAGGAGGTGATCGGCACCGCGCCGGGCGTGCGTCACCTCACCGCGATGAACGCCATCGTCCTGCCGGCGGGGCCGCTCTTCATCGCCGATACCTATGTGCAGTCGGACCCGAGCGCCGAGGATCTCGCCGAGATCACCTTCCTGTGCGCGGCGCAGGTTCAGCGCTTCGGGTTGCGGCCCAAGATCGCGCTGCTCTCGCACTCCAACTTCGGCAGCCACGAGTCGCCGGCCGCTCGGAAGATGCAGGAAGCGATGCGACTCCTGCGCACCCGCGCCCCGAACCTCGAGGTCGAAGGCGAGATGCACGCCAACCTGGCCCTGGACGCCGTCGTGCGCGAGTCGCGTTTCCCGGACTCGAAGCTGAGCGGTCGCGCGAACCTGCTGATCATGCCCAACCAGGACGCGGCCAACATCGCCTTCAACCTGCTGCGCACCATCAACGAAGGCGGCGCCTTCGGCCCGATGTTGCTCGGTGCCGATCGTGCCGCCCATATCGTGACGCCGAGCACCTCGGTGCGGGGCCTGCTCAATATGACCGCTTTGGCCGCTGTGCAGGCCGAATGACCCAAACGCGTCATCGGATGACGACCTAGGTCATCGACGGCGGACTCCGGCAGCACGCATCGGTGTCCGCCGCTCGCCTCGGCCGGCGACTCCGGTTCTTCTCGAACAAAAAACCGCCCACCGCCGGGCGGTTTTTTAATTTTTCATATTCAGCCAGTTACATTCAAAAAGAGCTGCGCAGCAAGCAATCGGCGGGGCTTGCCCATCGGCAGCTCCGGCCTGTCGTTGCACCCATTCGAACATTGGCACGTCCGCTGCGTATAGGACAGCGAAGGCAGAAAAACGCGTCGACAGGAAACCAAGGGACTCGGCAGGAATCAGGATGGAACCACGCAGGGAGCATCGGCAATTCGCTCGGTCGTGGGCCGAGCGAATTGCCCCGCGGCAACATCGACAGGAGGTCTCGAAGACGCAATCGCAGGCGACCCCAAAGGTACAGCCTCGGAATCGCCGAAGGACGCTCGAAACGTGATCGATCGGGAAGGTGGTCCGAGCCCACCCCCGAACGACGAAATTCAGCCAAGCCAAGCAAGCCCTCGGGGCCGGGTCCCCTCCTCCGCCCGTCCCCGGACTTAGGCCATCGTGATTCGCCGAGGCGAGCACGATGGCCTTTTTCTTTACTGATTAATCACTTGCGCGAATA
This sequence comes from Thiocapsa sp. KS1, assembly GCF_001499735.1. Classification (GTDB taxonomy): domain Bacteria; phylum Pseudomonadota; class Gammaproteobacteria; order Chromatiales; family Chromatiaceae; genus Thiocapsa. The sequence goes on from NZ_LN848257.1 coordinate 2,529,947, forward strand.
CCCAGCGACAGAAGCACACGTCGAGAACGCAGAGCCGGAAACCGTCACCAGATGACAGGGTTGGTCAGAGTCGAGTCCACGCTATGAGGCCCTGCAACCTGCAATCCCGCAGTTCATCACCTGGCACGGGAAATGATATTCACGTGACGTGGGCGATTTCGGGAATGCGAATCCGTCCCTCGAACGTTCGGGCTCGTGAGCAGGGAGGCCAAGGCGGTGACCGCCGAGGACGCACAGCTCCACGCGCACGGGTCCGGCGTAGGCCACTGCAGCCCACGGTTGCAGTGGCCGCCTTTCAAAGATTTCGGCCTACGCGGCACGGCGTTTCAATCGGAGGATTTGCCCCCTGCAAATTTCTGCCAGAGGATCAATCCCACCAAAACCGCAACGGCGAGCACCGACATCATGAGCGCGGCGTCATCGATAAATGCGACCACGATTCCGCTGACGATCAGAAACACGCCGACGACCGACATTCGCGGGTTGCCGTGAATCCCCGACAGGAACGCCGTCAGTCCGAGCAGGAAGATGATCTGCAGTCCGGTGGTCTCGGCGGTCAGGACATCCACGAGCTGCGGAAGATAGAGGATCCAGACCAAAGCGAACAATGCCCCCCAATGCAGGATGGTCTTGACCGCAAACGCGGTCCGCGCCTGGGCGTCTTCCCCTGCCCCCTTCCAGCCGATCGCCAGCGCAACGAGACCGAAGACCGGGATCAAAATCTGCCAGTAGAGCAGCGCAAACTCCAACCGCATATCGGTAAAGGCGACGCCCGCAACGACGGCGACGAAGAGCAGAACGTAGGGCCATTGATCCAGCATGAGACGAGCGAAGCCGCCGTGCTGGCCGGCATCGGGTTGGGTCAGGCTGGGTTGGTTTGCATTCGACACGTTTGAGTCTCCTAATGGTTGTCCGTCACTCGAGTCGCGGCTTGCATTGTACGAGCACAACCCACCTGTCGGCTGACCACGCCTACCCTGTCGGTTCCCGTACGGAGACCATGGTAGTACGTCCGAGGCCCGGCGTCAGGCGAAGACTGTCCGTTCGACCTTGAGTGCAGGACTCGCCGAACGGTATCCTCCGTGGCATTTTTGCCCATTTGCAGTCGCCGTTGCTCCGGCTCCGGTCGGCGCAACGGCGACATCGAGAGCCCCATGACGCCAGTCGACACAAGCAACACAGGGGGATGGAAGACGACGGCGCGCGAGCTTGCCAAGCCGCGAGTGCTCTCGATGCTCTTTCTCGGTTTCTCCGCAGGGATCCCGCTCCTGCTGATCTTCTCCTCGCTCTCGCTGTGGCTGCGCGAGGCCGGCGTCGAGCGCCAGGCGGTCACCTTTTTCAGTTGGGCGGCACTCGGCTATTCGTTCAAATTCGTCTGGGCGCCCTTGATCGACAAGCTGCCGCTGCCTCTCCTGACCCGTCGATTCGGACGGCGACGCGCCTGGTTGCTGGTCTCGCAGCTCGCGATCATCTTCGCCATCGTCGGCATGGCGCTGGTGGACCCGGCGACCGGCACCGGCCATGTGACGCGCATGGCGATCGCGGCCGTGCTGCTCGGCTTCTCCGCGGCAACCCAGGATATCGTCATCGACGCCTACCGGATCGAATCCGCCGCGCCCCGCTTGCAGGGTCTCATGTCCTCGACCTATATCGCCGGCTATCGGATCGGCATGGTCGTCGCCGGCGCGGGCGCGCTCTATCTGGCCGCACTCTTCGGCTCGGAGGCAGGCGACTACAGCTTTCGCGCCTGGCAGCTTACCTATCTGATCATGGCCTCCACCATGCTGATCGGGGTGGTGACGACGCTGCTGATCTCCGAGCCCGAGACTCGGCGTCCCGACGCGCATGTCTACGGGGCATCCGACTATCTGCGGCTGGTCGGGGTTTTCCTGGTGGCCGCGGCTGCCTTTGCCGGTGGGTTCTTCGTCTCGGGCGGGGCCTTCGCCGGACTCAAGACGTGGGCGGGCAGCGGGCCGATTACCGGCTTCCTCCTGGAGACCCTGCATTTTGCCGTTGCCGTGTCCGCGGCGGTCGCTGTCGGGTGGCTGATGGTCGCCGCCGGGGCCGTGAACGCCGTCATGGCACGCGAGACCTGGATCGAGCCGGCTCTGGATTTCTTCCGCCGCTATGGTCTCAAAACAGCCCTGCTCCTGCTGGCTCTGATCGGGCTCTATCGAATCTCGGACATCGTGCTCGGCGTCATTTCCAACGTCTTCTATCAAGACATCGGTTTCTCCAAGCCGCAGATCGCGACCGCGGTCAAGACCTTCGGGGTCATCGTCAGCATCCTCGGCGGGCTCCTCGGCGGACTCATGGCGACCCGCTACGGGGTCATGCGGATCCTGATGCTGGGGGCAATCCTCTCCGCCGCCACCAACCTCATCTTCGTCGTCTTGGCGCTCGCCGGGCCTGACCTGACCTGGCTCTACATCGCGGTCGCAGCGGATAATCTGGCGGCCGGACTCGCCAGCGCGGCCTTCGTCGCCTTCCTGTCGAGCCTGACCAGCGTCTCCTTCACCGCCGTGCAGTACGCCATCTTCAGCTCGCTCATGACTCTGCTGCCCAAGGTCCTGGGCGGCTACTCGGGCTCGATCGTCGACGCGATCGGCTATCCGGGCTTCTTCGTCTTCACGACCCTGATCGGCGTCCCGGTGGTTCTCCTGGTTTGGCTGGCCGGCCGCAGCTTGGCGATCGACGACCGGGCAAGAGAGGCCGCTGCCGCAGCGGTTGCCTGAGCCCGGGGGCGTCTTTAGAACGACCGCAGCGGCTCGAACCACAAGGCCCGCACGATCCGGCTGTACGGCGCCGAAAGCCTGCGGATTCGGGAATCCGAGGGCAAAGTGACCCGCACTCGACCCCGGGAATGTGGTGCCGAGACGATCGCGACCTCATATGGGGCGCTTAAAGGACAGCTGTCCGTCAACGGGAGCCCGCGCATATGATGGTTTTTTTGCACCGGATCTTGCCTCTGCTCATCGCGGCCGCCTTCATCGTCGGCTGCGCTCAATCCCCGACCAGACCGGCGCCCGAGCGCCAACCGAGCGACGTGTCCGAGAGTGCCGAGGACGCGCGCGCATCCGACCGGGAAACGGATCAGGCCGACGGCGAGGCGAGCGTCGAACCTGTTGCCGAATCGACCGCGGAAGAGACCAAGCGCGCCTTGACGATCCAGATCGGCAGCCAGTCCTTCGTCTACTCGGAGGGCGATCAAGTCGTCCGAACCGGCCCCATCTCCTCCGGACGCGAGGGTCACGGCACGCCGCGCGGCACCTTCTCGGTGCTGAGCAAGCAGAAGGACAAGGTCTCCTCGCGCTATACCAATCAACTCGGCTTGCAGGCTTGGATGCCCTACTCCATCCAATTCTACGGCCACTATTTTCTCCATGAGGGCTGGCTCCCGGGCTATCCGGATTCAGCCGGCTGCGTGCGTGTCGGCGAGAAGGATGCGCGCTTCCTGTTCGAGCGCATGAAGATCGGGGACCTCGTCAGCGTCGTCGACTAAGCGCATCGATATCCGCAGGAGCCCGGCCTCGTTGATTTGCGAAATCCGATCGACCCCGATTGACCGATGCCCCGGAGGGCAGCGAAGATCCTTGGCTCGTCAGTTGACAGGATCCATCGGATGACTCACCGCAACCTCATGCAGGCCCTCCTGCTCCTGGCCTTCGGTATCTTCGCGGGCATCGGCAGCGCGCAGGAGATCAAGCTTGAGCTCAACAAGCTCGAGCCCCAGCCGGAGACGAACGCCTGTCGCGCCTATCTGGTGTTCGACAACAGCGCCGGACCGGCGATCGAGGCCCTGCAGCTGGACCTGATCCTGTTCGACCAAGCAGGCGTGATCGCCCGACGTCTGGCGGTCGACACGGCGCCGTTGCGCGCATCCAAGACGACCGTGAAGCTGTTCGATATCCCGGATCTCGCCTGCACCGATATCCGCCGAGTCCTGATCAACGAGGTGCTGGAGTGTCGCGACGCCGACGGTGCGCACGCCGACTGCATCGAGCGCCTGACATTGTCGACGCGCGCCGAGACGCAGTTGGTGAAATGACCGACGATGCTGCACCGCTCGGCGGAGCCACCTGATGCCTGAGACGGAGACCGCCGTCGCACCCGCTTCTCCGAGCCCCGCGACGTCCGATGGCCCCAACCTCGGTCCAGGGAGCGAATCCTGGCTCGAGACGATCCTGCCCTTCCCGGTGCCGATCCCCGAGCCGCTGCGCGCCCTGCTCGACGCGGGTGGTCCGGTGATGCTGATACTCGCGGGAATGTCGGTCGTCGCCTTGACCATCGTCCTGATCAAGCTCTGGCAGTTTGCGCGCCTGAGAGCCGACGGCGCCGAGCGTATCGAGGGCGCGTTGGATGACTGGCAGGCGGGTCGACAGCGCGAGGCGGCCGAGCAGCTCGCCCGGGCACGCAATCCGCTCGCACGGATCGTTCGGACCGCCATGCTCGGAAGCCTCAACGCAAACGATCCGGCAGCACTGCGCGAAGAGGTCGAGCGCCTGGCCGGACGCCTTCTGGCCGCCTTGCGCAGCCATCTGCGCGGGCTCGAAGTAATCGCCAGCCTCAGTCCGCTGCTCGGCCTGCTGGGAACCGTGATCGGAATGATCGACGCCTTTCGTGCCCTCGAAGCCGCCGGCAACCAGGTCGACCCATCGGTGCTGTCGGGCGGGATCTGGGTGGCCCTGCTGACCACGGCCGCAGGGCTGTCCGTCGCCATCCCGAGCGTCGTGGCGCTGACTTGGCTCGAACGTCTCCTCGAAGGTGTCACGCGTCGCCTGGAGGATCAGGTGACCCGTGTCTTCACCGGAGGGCTACGCCTCGACGAGCCGATCGTTTCGGTACAACAGCCGGTTGCCGCGTCCGGGATCTCCGATGCGATTTGAGTCACCCGGACCACGCCGCCGACTGATCGGGCTGACCCCGCTGATCGACGTGGTCTTCATCCTGCTCGTCTTCTTCATGCTGGCGTCCAGCCTGGTCAAATGGCGGGCCTTCGAGATGGAGGCGCCGGCCTCGGCGGCGGCCGGGACCCCGGTGATCGGGTCTTGGCTGGTGCGCGTGCGGCCCGATGGCCTGGACCTCAACGCCGAGACGCTCGCCGCCGACGCGCTCGCCGCGCGGGTCGCCGCGCGGATCGACGAAGACCCGGCGCAACGCATCCTGGTTCAACCCTCGCCCGGCGTCGGCCTCCAGCGTCTGGTCGACGTGCTGGATCTCCTGCGCAACGTCGGGGCAACGCATCTGACCCTCTTGCGTCTCTGAAGCCCGATGCGATTGAAACGCCCCGAGCCCGCAGGCGACAGCGAAGCCAATCTGATCCCGCTGATCAATGTGGTCTTCTTGCTGCTGATCTTCTTCATGTTGGCAGGAAGACTCGCGCCGACCGAGCCGATCGCCTTGGAGCCCCTGCGCTCCGACAGTCCGCAGGGCGCCCGAGCGGCGCCGCTGGTCGTGCTCGTCGACCGAGCGGGCCGGATTCGCTTGAACGGCGAGCCGCTCGACGATACGACCCTTGCCGGGCGGATCGCCGAGATCCTCGCGGACGGTCCCCGGCGGATACAGATCAAAGCCGACGCGGCCCTCGACGCGCTGCGTCTGGTAGCTCTTCTGGAGCAGTTGCGTGCGGCGGGGGCCGAAGAGGTTGACCTCCTGACCTTGGCGCGAGGTGGATGATGGAGCCGCGGCGCCATCAATGGGTGCTCGCCCTTTTATTCGCCCTCGTGGCGCATCTCGCCGTCGCGCAGCTGCTCGCGCCGCCGGCGCAGATCGCGTCGAGCGATCCCGGCATCCGTCTCTCGCTCGGAGGAGCCGGGCCCGGCGGCAGCAAAGGCGCGAACGACGCCGTCGACTCGATCGGAGCCGACGCCATCCCGACAACGGCCCTGGTGGAGGCCGCTGCGATCCAGGCTGTAAGCCCATCCGCCGTCGCCTCGGTCTCAGAGGTCATCCGGGCCGCCGAGCCCGCACCGCCTCCCCCGATCACAGCCGTGGAGCCGGCGAGATCGAAGCCGAAGGCCGAGACGGTCCGCAGCCGCGAGACCCCGCCGCCACGGACCGCCCGGGTCGCACCCAAGCCCAAACCCGAACCCGAACCCGAACCCGCGACGGAACCCCGAATCAAGTCGCCCCGGCCGAACGCTGCGAGGTCGGCATCCGTCGATGCAAACGCCACCGGCAAAGTGACCGGAAAACCAAGCGCGGGCGGCGGAGGCGCCGCGTCCGCGGCCGGAGCAGGCGGCGGCGGCGGAACGTCCGGAAAGGCTGAAGGAGGCAAATCCAAAGACCGCTACTACGCAGAGCTTGCCGCCTGGCTGGAGCGACACAAGCGCTACCCGGCTCTGGCCCGAAAGATGCGCCAGGAAGGCATCGTCAGGGTCCGCTTCGTAATCGACCGCAACGGGAGGGTGATCTCGCATCGCATCGAAACGAGCTCCGGCCATACCGCGCTCGATGATGCCGCCTCGGAGCTGCTCAGACGCGCGTCCCCGATGCCCGCGATCCCGGCTCGCATGGGCCAGTCCAGGCTGGAGATCGTGGTCCCGATCGCTTACCGATTGCGTTAGATCGGTTGCGACCATTCGGCCTCGCTGGCATCGTGTTGCCGAACCTCACCATCCGATAATCGCACCGCCGTTCATCGATTCACTTCAAGGCTTCGGACAATGCGCTTGCGATGGCCCCTCCCCCTTCGGCCGTGGCTCTTGCTCGTCGGCCTGGCACCTCCCATTGCCGGAGCGGCCTGTGAGCCGGGACAGGCGCTCACCCTCCTGCACTTCAACGACATCCACGGTCAGCTCGAGCCCTACGAAGACCCGCATGACGGGACAGAGCGCGGCGGCATCGCCCGCCTCGCCGCGACGGTAGCCGAGGTTCGGGCGGAGGATCCGCAACGCCGGGTACTCCTGCTGTTCGGCGGCGATCTTCTGCAAGGGACGCTGTCCTCCAGCCTCTTCCTGGGCGTGCCCGACCTGGTGCTGCTCGGGCGGATGGGCGTGGACGCGGCCGTCATGGGAAATCACGAGCTGGATTACGGCCAGGCGGTCTTTCGCCATCTGACCGACGAGGCCGCATTTCCCTTCCTGAGTGCCAATGTGGCGTCCGACTCGGCGCCGCTGCCCGTGCGACCTTCGATCCTCATCGAGCAGCCGAGCGGGCCGAAGGTCGCCGTCCTGGGACTCACGACCCCGGACCTCGCCACCGCAACGCATCCGCGCAATCTCGAGGGCATCAGCGTGGAAGAGCCGGTCGCCGTCGCCCGGCGTCTGGTGCCGGCACTGCGGGCCGAGGCCGATCTGGTCGTGGTGCTCTCGCACATGGGGATTGCGGACGATCGCCGGCTCGCCGCATCCGTGCCCGGCATCGACCTGATCGTCGGCGGACACAACCACAACCTCTATGCAGAGCCGGTGTTCGTGGAGACTGTGCCCATCGTCCAGGCGGGGGAGCGCGGCGGCTGGCTGGGCCGTATGGAATTCCGCTGCCGCGACGGCCGCTTGGCGACCACCGACTACGCCCTGATCCCGATCGACGCCGCGAGCCCCGAGGATCCGCAGATCGCCGAGGAGGTCCGGCGGATCACCCTCGACGCCGAGCGGGAGCTCGACAAGGAGGTCGGTTTCAGCACCCGGGAGCTCAGCGCCCGACGCGAGCTGATTCGGCGTGAAGAGGCACCCTTCGGCAACTTCGTGGCCGATCTGGCGCGTGAAATCACCTTGGCGGACGTCGCGCTGCTCAACGGCGGCGGTTTTCGGGCCGACATCCCCGCCGGGCCCGTCACGCTCAAGTCGATTTACCAAGCCTTCCCCTTCCGCAACGAGCTGGTCCTGGGCGAGTTGACCGGCGCGCAACTGCTCGCCGCACTGGCACGCAGCGCCGAGATGGATCCGCTGGACAACCCCGGCGGCTTTCTCCAGGTCTCCGGGGTGCGTTACCGCATCGCCGACGGCCGGCTTGCGAACGCCGCGATCGGCGACACCCCGATCGATCCCGCCGGCCGTTATCGGGTCGTCACCTCGGATTTCCTCGCGGCCGGCGGAGACGGCTACGACATGCTCGAAGAGATGTCCGAGCCCGTCATGACCGGGCGCCTGATCTCGGACATGGTCATCGAGGGCTTCCGCACCGAAAGCCCGGTCAGTGTCGGGACAGACGGACGGATCGTTCGACACTGATTTGAGCGGCCTCGCCCGAGCGCCATCCCCATCCTGCAACGTCTGCGTGTCCATCGCCGTTCACGCAACGGCGTCGACTTATCCCTCCGCTGCTTCGCCCTGCCCGTCGCGCGACGTCGCCGATGTGACCGACCGCACACTTCACTGCCCCCGCGCCCCCTTCAACCGCGTTTTGCCGCCTACATCGCAAATCCGTCTCGCCGCAACTGATTAACTCGGCACAAAGGATCCGGAGCCGCAGAGGCGCCCGATCGGGGACGAGCCATCCGATTCGGTTCCCGAGCCCTCAAAGCCCCTCCGGCCAACGCTGAGACAGAGTGATTCCGAGAGCAGGTCTCGTCACTCGCACGAAAACGGTGAACACCATGCTACGCACTCGGACGCTCCAAGATCACCTTCGGACCGACATCCACCTCGGTTTCATTCTGTTCGTACAACTGTTCTTACTGCTCCTTTTGTCATCGGCAAGCAGCATGTCCGATGCAGCGACAGCGGGCGAGGTCCGACTCGCGTGGAATGCGGTGAACGATAGCCGAGTGGCGCGCTACGAGGTGCACTACGGGACCGCCAGCAAGACATACAAATCGAAGGTGCAGGTCACCACGGCATCGGCCACCGTGTCCGGTCTGGCAGGCGGCTCGAAATATTTCTTCGCAACACGCGCATGCACGAGCGACGGAACGCTCTGCAGCGCCTTCTCCAACGAGGTGAATGTCAGCATTCCGGCCGCACCGCAATTGACGCCGGCATTGACCACCCCGAGCGGCACGGCAAACCTGACGGCAGAGGGTGCGATCGACTGGATCCATTGGGGTATCGACAAGCCCGCGAGCATCAGCCGCAAGGCGAGTGCGACCACCCGGATCGGCGCCTTGAGCGTGATCGGCGGAAGCCCGCTGCGCTTCTCCACAACCTCTCGTTTGGCCTATAGCTGGACCAATGGAACGCCCAAGGCCAGCGCGACGACGCGCGCAGGTCTCTACATCAGCGGTCTGAACAAGGGATACGAGCTGCGTGTACCGGCGGATACGAACGCACGGACCCTGACCCTTTACCTCGGCGGCTCCAAGACACGCGGTCGGATCGAGGTTCGTCTCAGCGACAACAGCGCACCGGCGTACACCAAAACGGTCGAGAATCTCAATGCCGCATTCGATCGACGCCTCGCCCTGAACTATCGCGCAGCCAGTGCAGGCCAGACCCTGATCGTGCGCTACACCCAGGCCATCAGCGGCGGCAACGTCTCCATCCAGGCGGCAACCCTGCGGAACAGCACCGCCGCCGCGACGGCTCAGGTCACAGCCATGGCGGAGACGGCCAGTCCCCAATCCACGCAAACGACCGCCGCAGCCACGGCTGCGGGCACGGTCGCAGCGACTGCTCCGGCCATCGAGATCGGCGAGGTGGAGATCAATCAGGAATGGCAGCGCGTCGAGCTCCGGCGCGCGTTCAAAGACCCGGTCGTCGTGGTCAAGGCGTTGAGCAGCTACGACACCGAGCCGGCGATCGTCCGGGTCGACGCGATCGACTCCAAGGGCTTCTCGATCCGGGTTCAGGAGTGGGATTCTCTCGACGGCGCGCATGAACTGGAAACCGTCTCCTACCTCGTGATGGAGCGTGGACGCCATCAGCTCCCCGACGGGGTGTGGGTCGAGGCCGATTCGCTGGTCACGGACAAGACGCAGGCGTTCCAACGTCATCTCTTCAGTGCACCCTTTGAAGACGCCCCGGTGATCTTCGCCACCGTCGCCAGCTTCAACGAGAGCGACGCCGTCACGGCACGGCTGCACGCCATCGAGACCGACGGCTTCGACGTCGGGTTGCGCGAGCAAGAGGCCAACGCCCAACAGCATCTGCCCGAACGTGTCGACTTCATTGCTTGGGAGGCATCCTCGGGTGTCGTCGACGGGCTTCGATACGAGGTCGGCCGTACCGCAAGCGAGGTCAACCACGACGTGCACAACCTGGTCTATCAAACAGCCTTCGTGCGGCCCCCGGTGCTCGTGGCCGACATGCAGACGACCCATGGCGACGACACGGCAGCCCTGCGGTGGCGGAATCTGAACGTCGAGTCGGTGGACCTGCGAGTACAGGAAGAGCAGTCGAGCGACCGAGAGATGACCCACACGCCGGAGGCCGTGGGGTACTTCATCGCCGACGTCGAGTAGGACTCAAGCCGAGCCCGGGTCCGATGCCGCAGCGCCTCTTCGGAGGCGCTGCGGCTTTTCGTTATCCGAACGCGGCGCGAAACCGCTCCAGGAAGGTGTCGTATTCCGCATCGGGGAGCAGGTTGATCCCGGCCGCCGCCTTGCGGCCGCCGCCGCTCGGAAAACCGCGACAGAGCACATCCGCACCGTCCGGGCGCGCCAGCGGCGCGCGGACACTGACGAGGAACCCGCCCGCCGGCAACCGGGTCAGCATGGCGTGCGCCTGCTCGGGCGCCTGTTGGGCCAGCTCGTTGGCGAAAACGCCGCTGGCACGACGCGCCCAGGGCTCGGCGGGAAGGATGAAGAGACGATGCCGCTCGCTCTCGAACACGGGCGCGACGGCACGCGCTCGGGACATGTCGTCGGCATAGCCGTCGCGCAGAGCGGCAAAGGTCGGATCCTCGACGATAAAGGCCAAGGGATCGGCGTAGGGTTGCAAGCTGCGGAAAAGCACGTCCGGGGCAAACAAGAGGTCGTCGACGGTCTCGCCGTAGCCATTGTAATTGAGGTAGATGCCGAGATCGCGCAGCAGGCCGAGCTCCCCTTCGGTCAGCTCCAAAGGCTCGGCGGCACGTCGTGCGGACGCGTCGAAATTGTCCCCGAAGGTTCCGACCACGGCCCATGCACGCTGAGAGCCCTGAAGATAGTCGTCGACCAACAGACTGGTCCCCTTGTCGGGCAAAGTCTCGATGTGGACATCCAGCGCCGGGTGGGCCGGGATCTCGCCGGCGAAGTGGTGATCGAAATAGCGGATGCGCGCGCCCTGCCCCAGCAAACGCTCCACCGCCCCGCGATTCTTGTCGAACGAGATATCGAGCACGGTGACCTGGTCGCTCTCGGCCGCGTCGACCCGCTCGAGCAGGGCGATGTCGCGCTTCACACCGGTGACCAGGATGCTCTCGATCGGCTCGGCCAAACGCAGTTGCTGCAGGGCACAGAGACCGTCTGCGTCGCCGTTGAAGACATCGTAATGATTCATCTGGAAAACCGTTTGCGTGCGGAAGGATGTCGGCCGATTATCCGTCCAACCGCCCGGTCGATCCAAATCCGCATCCGCGCTCGCCGATGCCCTCCGACGCTGTTTACGCCGGGCACGGTTTAGTCGGCGTTGCTCGAGGCGTTCGCGATCGGTAGACTTTGCAATCCACTCAAGTCTCCGACGGGGACGGTGCGCATGGCGAGCCGACGGGCAGATTGCCCCGAGAACCCCGCTCGCGATTCCGGCGATCCGACCCAACCTCTTTACGCATCCTCTATTTGGAACCACCATGGCCATCGAGCAGACGCTATCCATCATCAAGCCCAACGCGGTGGCGAAGAACGCCATCGGTGCCATCCTGAGCCGTTTCGAAGCAGCCGGGTTGCGCATCGTTGCCGCGCGGATGCTCCACATGAGCAAGGAGCAGGCATCGGCCTTCTACGGGATCCACCAGGGCAAGCCCTTTTTCGACGAGCTGGTCGAGTTCATGACGTCCGGTCCGGTGATGGTGCAGGTCCTCGAAGGCGAGGACGCGGTTGCCAAGAACCGCGACATCATGGGTGCGACCAACCCGGCCAACGCCGCGCCGGGCACCATCCGTGCGGACTTCGCCGACTCCTTCACGGAAAACGCGGCGCACGGCTCGGATGCGGCGGATACCGCGGCCGTGGAGATCGCCTTCTTGTTCCCGGAAGGCGTCTGCCCGCGCACCCGCTGAGGATCCCCGTGGTCAACGCCGAGCTCAAGCCCAATCTGCTCGACCTGGATCTTGCCGACTGCGAGAGACTGGTGCTCGGGCTCGGTTTCAAGGCGTTTCACGGCCGCAGCCTCTTCAAATGGATCCACAAGCACGGCGTCGTCGATTACGACGCCATGACGGACCTGTCCAGGGCGCTGCGCGATACGCTGCGCGAAACCGTCGAGATCCGCCTGCCGCGGATCATCCACGATCAGCCCTCCGCGGACGGCACCGTCAAGTGGATCATGGAGCTCGAAGACGGCCAGCGCATCGAGACCGTCTTCATCCCGGAGGGTCGCCGCACCACCATCTGCGTCTCCTCGCAGGTGGGTTGCGCGCTCAACTGCTCCTTCTGCGCGACCGCCACGCAGGGCTTCAACCGCAACCTGACGGTCGGGGAGATCGCCGGTCAGATCTGGCATGCGACACGTCAGATGGGCGCCGCGCCCTCCAACGTCGTCATGATGGGCATGGGCGAGCCGCTGGCCAACTTCGATGCCGTCGTCAAGGCGATGGACATCATGCAGGACGACTTCGCCTACATGATCGCCAAGACGCGCCTGACGCTCAGCACCTCGGGCATCGTCCCGAATATTTATCGCCTGCGCGAGGTGAGCGACGTCTCGCTCGCCGTCTCGCTGCATGCGCCCAACGATGCCCTGCGCGACGAGCTGGTGCCGATCAATCGCAAGTACCCGCTCGCCGAGCTGCTGCCGGCCTGCAAGGCGTACGTGGGCACCGACAAACGCCGCCGCATTACCTGGGAATACGTGATGCTCGACGGCGTCAACGACAGCCTCGCGCACGCCAAACAAATGATCCGCCTCCTTGAGGGGATCCCGTCGAAGGTCAACCTGATCCCGTTCAACCCGTTCCCCGGAAACCAGTACGGCACCTCGCCGCCGGAGCGCATCGAGGCCTTTCGCGCTCGGCTCGCCGGCGCCGGCATCTTCACCATGACCCGCAAGACCCGCGGCGACGAAATCGCCGCCGCGTGCGGACAGCTCGTCGGGCGCGTCGAGGATCGCACCCGTCGGCTCGGACGCGTCGCGGTCGCGATGCCGGCTGAGATCCCGCCGGCCGGCAGGGCCTGGCCCGGGAAGGCGGCGACGCCATGACGAGCCCTCTTGCCGGCCGTCTCTTGACCCACGGAGTCCTGGTGCCGACCGCACTCTGTCTCGGCTTGGTCGGCTGCGCGAGCAAAGCGACCCAACAAGACGACGATCCGCTCGGGCTCGATCCGCAGGACAGCCCCGCGTCGCTCTACGTCGAAATGGCGGAGGAGTACTACAACCGCGGTCAGACCGAGGTCGCCTTCCGTCGCGCCCAGCAAGCGATCGAGGCGGACAAGAATTACCCCAAGGCCCATGTGTGGCTCGCCTTCATGTACGAGGAGATGGGCAAGCCGGATCTCGCGGCCACGCACTACGACCGCGCGCTCCAACTCGCGCCGAACAACTCGGAGGTCCTCTATGCGTTCGGCGCCTATCGGTGTCGACAGAAGCGCTATGCCGAGGCGGATGTCTACCTGAAGAAGGCGCTGGACAATCCGCTCTATGCAACGCCTTGGGTCGCAATGACCAATGCGGGGACGTGCGCAAGCAGCGCCGGTGACGCGGCCAAGGCGGAACGCTACTATCGCGCTGCGGTGGCGGCCAACCCGGGGTTCGGGCCGGCGCTCGCGAAGCTCGCCGAGCTGGAGCTCAAGCGCGGGAATGCGCAGGCGGCAAAGGTCTATCTGGACCGCTACTTCGAGCCGACCACCTTGCGAACCGCGGCGACGGCCCGAACCGCGCTCGTCAGCGCCGTGAAAACCGAGCGTGCACTCGGTAACCGGACCCGCGCTGCCGAGTACGAGAAGGTGCTGCGCGCAAACTTCCCCGATTCGCCCGAGATCCGTGAGCTGTAGGGACCTCAAGAGTGACAAACCAGACACAAGCGACCGACCCGAACGACCAGAACGTGGTCGAGTTCGGCGATAGCCCCGGGCGACGCCTGCGGGTTCAACGCCAATCGCGCGGCCTGGCGGTCGAGCGTATCGCCGCGCAGCTGCATCTCAAGCCCGAGATCGTCGAGGCACTCGAGCAAGACCGCTTCGACCTCTTGCCCGATCCGGTCTTCATCACCGGCTATCTGCGCAACTATGCGCGCATGCTCGGGCTCGACCCGCTACCGCTGATCGCCGCCTATCAGGCCCACGCGGGGACACCCAAGAGCATCGAGCCGACCCGCCCCATACCGGGCGCGGATCTCGACTCGGGCGGAACCCGGTTCCTGGTGCGCCTCGTCAGCCTCGCCTTGGCGGCCGCAGTGATCGCCGTGATTGCGCTCTGGTGGCACGACCGACCCGAGGTTTCACCGGAGCTGAGCCCCGCCGCGACCGAGCTTGGCCCGGACGCGACCGCGCTCGCCCTGGATGCCCGGTCGATCGACGGGAGCGCCTCGGCGGTTGCCGAGGAGACGCCCGACACCGCGACCGGGCCGGTGGACCGATCGGATCGGGATCGCGTCGCGATACCCGAATCGCGCGAGTCCCCGATCCCCGACGCGGCCGAGCCCGGTTCCGAGCCTGGTTCCGAGCAGGCCCGGGCCGCAGTCGCCTCGCCGACATCCGAAACAGGTTCTCATACCGCATCGAGCGCGGTCGAAACGGCTCCCCCGGGGCCGAGCGAGACACCCTCGGCTCGTACGACGACCCCGGCGCCGTCCCCGGGGGCCACGCCCGCACCGGCTCAGATCCCGACCGATCCCGTCGTCGCTGCCGCCGTGCCTGCGCCCACGCCCGAGCAGGCTCAGGCTCAGGCAGCGGAGAAGGGCATCGTCCTCGAATTTACCGGCCCGTCCTGGCTGGAGGTCCGCGATGCCGCAGGACAGCGGATCATCGCCGGCGAGATGAAGGCAGGTGATCGACGCGAGGTGACCGGGCAAGCGCCCTTGCGATTTACCGTGGGACGGGTCAACAACAGCAGCATGACGGTCGACGGCAAACCCTTCGACCTCGAGGGTCGTTCGCGCGGAAACGTCGCGCGCTTCTCGCTCGATCCGGAGTCGCCCGAGTGACGGCGCGCCCGGACCGAAGCCGCTCGGCCCGTCGCCCGCACCCATCGAGCCACCGAACATGAGCAAATACATCCAGGCCATTCGCGGGATGCACGACATCCTGCCCGAGGCCGTCGCTACCTGGCATCGCATCGAGGACACCGCGCGCAGCATCCTTGCGGGCTACGGCTATGCCGAGATCCGCACGCCGATCCTCGAGGTCACGGATCTCTTCAAGCGCTCCATCGGCGAGGTCACCGACATCGTCGAGAAGGAGATGTACAGCTTCGAGGACCGCAACGGCGACAGCCTGAGCCTGCGTCCCGAAGGAACGGCAAGCTGCGTGCGTGCCGCGATCGAGCACGGGCTGCTCGTACAGCCCCAGCGCCTGTGGTATCGCGGACCGATGTTTCGCCATGAGCGCCCGCAGCGCGGGCGCTATCGGCAGTTCAATCAAATCGGTGCCGAGGTGTTCGGGCTCGCGGGTCCGGATATCGATCTCGAGCTGATCCTGCTGACCGCACGGCTGTGGCGCACGCTCGGGTTGAACGGCCTTCGTCTGGAGATCAACAGTCTCGGGGACCCCGAGGAGCGCCGACTCTATCGCGAGCAGTTGGTGACCTACCTGGGTGCACATCGCGAGCATCTGGACGCCGAGAGTCTGCGGCGCCTGCACACCAACCCCCTGCGGGTTTTGGATTCCAAAGACCCGGAGACACAGAAGGTCGTCGCCGATGCGCCGACGCTGATGGATCACCTCGGCGAGGACAGCCTGGCGCACTTTCACGGCATCCGCCACGGCCTCGACCAAGCGGGCATCCCCTACCGCCTCAACCCGCGGCTGGTCCGAGGTCTGGACTATTACAACCGGACCGTGTTCGAGTGGATCACCGAGGATCTCGGCGCGCAAGGCACCGTCTGTGCCGGCGGACGCTATGACGGATTGGTCGAGCAGCTCGGCGGGCGAGCGACACCGGCCGTCGGCTTTGCGTTGGGGCTCGAGCGATTGGTCGAGCTCCTCGCGCTCGCCGGTCATGCCGGCGAGCCCGCGGTGCATGCCTACCTGGTCGCGGTCGGCGATCAGGCCCAGCGCGAGGCCCCGCTTTTGGCCGAGCGCCTGCGCGACACCTTGCCGCGGCTGCGCCTCATGTCCCACTGCGGCGGCGGCAGCTTCAAGAGCCAGTTCAAGAAGGCCGACAGGAGCGGAGCGGCCTACGCACTCATCCTCGGCGAGTCCGAGTTGGCGCAGGGTAGCGTCGGCGTCAAGCCCTTGCGGGACGAGAGCGGCCAGCAGGAGCTCGGGTTCGACGATCTGGTCGACTTCCTGAACCGATACACAGAGACACAGGACTGATGGACGCGGGCACGTCCGGCCGTCAAGCCGCCCCGGGATCCCTATCACGACGGAGAGAGCAGTGAGCTACGAAACCGACGACGAAAAAGTCGAAGCCATCAAGGCCTGGTGGAAGGAGAACGGAGTCGCGATCGTCATGGGCATCGCGATCGGACTTGCCGCCATCGTCGGCTGGCGCTCCTGGGGCGATTATCGCGACAGCGTCGCCGGTCAGGGCTCGACGGTCTTCGACCAGGTCCTCGCAAGCGCAGGCACGGGTCAAACCGACGCGGTCATGGCGCAGGCCCGCGTGCTCAATGACGATTTCGCGTCGACACCCTACGCCGCGTTGGGCGCTCTGGTCGAAGCGAAGGCGCTTTACGAGTCCGGTCAGCCCGACGCCGCGATGACGGCCTTGACACGCGTGATCGCCGCCGCCCCGGATCCGGCCCTGGCCCGCATCGCGGCACTCAGGCTGGCACGAATTCAGGTCGCTCAGGGGCAGCTCGACGAGGCCGCCAAGACCGTTGCCGCCCACGATACCAGTCCGGAGTTTGCCGGCGACTTCGCCGCCGTCCGAGGCGACATCGCCGCGGCACGCGGGGATACGGCCGCGGCACGCGAGGCCTATGAGCAGGCGATCGCCAAAGAGAGCGGCTTCTCGCAAGTGATCCGTCTCAAGCTCGACAACCTGCCCGCAGCCGGTTAGTGGTCACAGAGCCGCCTATGGTCAAGCAATCGACAGCGGGCGCCGCCCGTCTCGGGGTACTGCTTCTCGCCGGCCTATTGAGCGGTTGCGGCATGATCCCCTGGCTCGGCGCCGACAAGGATCCGACCCCGCCGACCAAGCTCACGGAGATCGTCCAGAGCGTCGGCTTGACGACCCTCTGGTCCGAGCGGGTGACGCGCGGCACGGCCGGGCGGCGGCTCTATCTGGTTCCGATGCTTGCTGCGGACCGCCTCTATGTCGCCGATTCGCGCGGTCGGCTGGTCGCCGTCGCCGCGGACAGCGGACGCGTGCTGTGGGAGCGCGACACCGACCTGCATTTCAGCGGCGGCCCGGACGTGAAGGGCGATCGGTTGGTCATCGGCACCAGCCGGGGCGAGCTTCTCGCCTTCTCCGGCAGCGACGGCAAAGAGCTGTGGAAGACACAGCTCGGCAGCGAGATCCTCTCGATCCCGCGCCTGACCGACACCGCCCAAGTCATCGTCCATACCCTCGACGACAGCATCTACGGGATCGACGCCAACACCGGCGCCCAGCAATGGCGCGTCAACTATCCGGCGCCCGTGCTCACCTTGCGCGGCAGCAGCAGTCCGGTCGTGACGCCTGCCGGGGTCCTGGTCGGCCTCTCCGGCGGCAAGCTCCTGAACCTCGACCCGGCCGACGGCACCCCGCTCTGGGAGGTCGCCATCACCCGCCCGAGCGGACGCTCCGAGCTCTCGCGCATCGCCGACATCGATGCCGACCCGGTCGTGATCGGAACCATCGCCTTCGTCGGCTCCTACAACGGCGATCTGGCCGCCGTCGACATCACCACCGGCACCATCATCTGGCGGCGCGAGCTCTCTGCACACGCCGGACTCGCCGCCGACGCCTCCGACCTTTTCATTACGGACTCGAACGACCAGATCTGGGGCGCGGACCCGAGCGACGGCGCCGGACGCTGGCGCCAAGAGGGTCTGCGCTACCGTCAGGTAACCGCCCCCGCGCTGGTCGGCAACCTGATCGCGGTCGGCGACCTCGAAGGGTATGTCCACCTGCTCACGCGCTCGGACGGGCGCCTGGTCGGGCGCACCCGCATGTCCGGCAAAGGGGCGATTACGGCACGGCCTTTGGTCGTCGGCAACCGTCTCTACGTCTTCGCCGACGACGGCACCCTGGCCGCATTGAGCATCGGCGTCGCGCCCGCGGCCAAGATGGGCCTGCGCGGCAGCGCGCCAGCCGACGCCGGTGCAGCCTCGCGCGATGTCGACACCGCACCGGCCGATTCGCCGGGATCCGCACCACCGGAGTCCAGCCCCTGAACGGCATGCTGCCCGTCATCACACTGATCGGCCGCCCCAACGTGGGCAAGTCGACGCTCTTCAATCGCCTGACGCACACCCGGGATGCCTTGGTTGCGGATTTTCCCGGCCTGACCCGCGATCGCCAGTACGGGATCGGCGTGGTGGGACCAAGCCGCTACGTGATCGTCGACACCGGCGGTATCAGTCAAGCCGTCGACGGGGTCGAGGCCCTGATGGAGCGCCAGGTCCAGCTCGCGATCGACGAAGCGGATCATCTGCTTTTCCTCGTCGACGCGCGCGACGGCTGCACCCCGGGCGACATCGAGATCGCCGCACGGCTGCGCCGCATGGGCAAGCCGGTCAGCCTGGTGGTCAACAAGAGCGACACCATGGACCCGGTGCTGGCCACCGGCGACTTCCATCGACTCGGTCTCGGCGAGCCCAGGGCGGTCTCGGCCACCCATGGCCGCGGCGTGCAAGACCTCATCGACGCGGTCTTCGGCGGATTCCCGGCGACCGACGAGGAGGGGATCGGGGCGGCGGAGACCGAGGAAGGCATCCGGGTCGCGATTGTCGGGCGCCCGAACGCGGGCAAATCCACGCTCATCAACCGCATCCTCGGCGACGATCGGCTGGTCACCTTCGACAGTCCGGGTACCACGCGCGACAGCATCTTCGTCCCCTTCGAGCAGCAAGGTCGGCACTACACCCTGATCGATACCGCGGGCATGCGCCGCCGCGCCCGGATCGACGACGTGATCGAGAAGTTCAGCGTCATCAAGACACTCCAGGCGATCGACGCGGCCAATGTCGTCATCCTGGTGCTCGATGCACACGAGGGCGTCGGCGAGCAGGACGCCACGCTCGCGGGACACATCATCGAGCGCGGACGCGCACTGGTGGTCGCGATCAACAAGTGGGACGGGCTGGCCCCTGACCAACGCGAGCAGATCAAGACCCAGTTCGCGCGCAAGCTCGCCTTCCTCGACTTCGCCAAGATGCACCTGGTCTCCGCCCTGCACGGCAGCGGTGTCGGCCTCCTGCTCGACGAGGTCGAAAAGGCCTATGCCAACGCCACCCGCAACCTCTCGACACCCGAGCTGACGCGACTGCTCGAGGACGCCGTCCAGGAGCATCAACCCCCGCTGGTGCACGGGCGGCGCATCAAGCTGCGCTATGCTCATCAGGGCGGACGCAACCCGCCCATCATCATCATCCACGGCAACCAGACCGAGTCGGTCCCGGACACCTACAAGCGGTATCTGATCAACCGCTTCAGACGCGAGCTCAAGCTCCTCGGCACCCCCTTGCGGATCGAGTTCAAAAGCGGCACCAACCCCTTCGCGGGTCGCCGCAACAAGCTCACCCCAAGCCAGATCAAGCACCGCCAGCGTCTCAAGACGTTCGTGAATCGCAAGCGATAAGCGACAATCGGAAACGGAAGCAAGTCATGCTGATTCCACTGTTGCTCGCCCTCCTGTTGCTGCCCCGGATCGGCCTCGGGGCCGATTACTATCTCAGTGCCGCAGGTCGAGATACAAACTCCGGAGCCTCACCTCAAGCGCCATGGCGCTCCTTGGACAAGATCAATGGCTTGATCCTCTTCCCCGGCGATCGCGTACTGATGCGGGGAGGGGACAGTTTTTACGGAACCTTGTTCTTCGATGCGTACGATCGAGGAACCGCGGCCTCCCCGATCCGTGTCGGCTCTTATGGAACCGGGAGGGCAACGATCCAGGCCGGGGAAGGCGATGGCATCTTTGCCTACAACACCGCCGGGTTCGTCATTTCCAACCTCAACGTCAGGGGATCCGGCGCGGATGCCAACGACGGCGCCGGCATTATCTTCTACACCGACCTACCGGGAGGCGTGAAGCTCGACAGCATCACCTTGAGCAAGCTCGATGCAAGCGGGTTTGATCATGCAGGGGTCGAGATCGGCGCGTGGAACGGAACGACCGGGTTTACGAATGTCGCCGTCGACGGCGTACGCGCATACGACAACGCCAAAAACGGGATCACCGTTTGGGGATATGACGCACCCGGATTCAAGGGCTACGCCCACTCCAAGGTTTACATTACCGGAAGCTTCGCGTACCGAAACGAGGGACTTTCCGGGGTGAATGAGCCAACCGGCAACGGCATCGTCATGTCCAACGTCGATGGTGGCCGAATCGCGCGATGCGTGGCCCATTCCAACGGTACGCGCAACACATCGAGCAGCGGCCCGATCGGAATATGGGCGTGGCGCGCGAACAGAATCACAATCCAATTCAACGAGTCATACGGAAACCGCACAACGTCGGGAGCCGCCGACGGCGGTGGCTTCGATCTCGACGGCGGCGTAACGAATTCGTACCTGCAGTACAACTATTCGCACGAGAACGACGGTGCAGGGTATCTTTTGGCGCAATACGACTCGGCCCCGTTATTCAAAAACAACGTCATTCGATACAACATCTCCCAGAACGACGGGCGCCGCAACACCTATAGCGGGATCATGGTCTGGAGCAAGTCGCCGCTGGAAATCGTGAATAGCCATATTTACAACAACACGATTTTTATCTCGCCCTCGACGACAGGAAACGTCTGCGGTATCCGGGTAGCGTCCCCGACGTCGTCATTGAGCGTTCGCAACAATATCATCGTCACGACAGGCGGAGCCCCTCTTCTCTGTGTTGCGGGCGGCCAGAGCGGGCTTGCCGTCCAGGGCAACTCCTATTGGTCAAACGGCTCCCCGTTCAAGATCCAGTGGGGATCGACACTCTACTCGAGCCTCTCGGCCTTTCGGGGAACCGGGCAAGAAATGCTGAACGCGGTTCCGACCGGGTTCAATATCGATCCTGGACTCTTCAATCCCGGGCGCGGCGGAACCATCGAGAATCCGAGCGCATTGACGAAGATGCTCGAATATCGCTTGACGGCCAACTCACCGCTCATCAACCGCGGAATCGACCTGAAAGCCCGGTTCGGAGTATCGACCGGCACGCGGGACTTTTACGGCACGGGCCTGCCTCAACGTGGCGCTTTCGATATCGGCGCCCATGAGCTCGCCTACTGATCTCGAAGCCCGCTGGCTGAGCGTGCCGAAAAATACCGATCGGATCCCCCTACCGGCCGCACTGCGCTCGACCGAGGATCGACGTGATTCAGGAATCCCCCATCACCGACATCGCCCAGATCATCGAGCTCGCGGTCGCGCCGGTGTTTCTGCTCTCCGGCATCGGGGCGATGCTGGCGGTCATGACCAACCGCCTCTCTCGTATCGTGGATCGGGCTCGCCGGGTGGAATCAGAGGCCAAAACAGACCCTGCCGAGACTCCCGACCCGGACCCCGAGATCGAGCTGCTGTCGAGGCGCGCAAAACTGATCGGACTCTCGATCGGACTCTGCACCATCACCGCCTTGTTGGTGTCGTCGGTCATCGCGATCCTGTTCCTCGGTGCCTTTCTGACCTTCGATGCAGCCGTTCTGGTGGCCCTGCTCTTCATCGCCGCGATGTTCGCGTTCATCGCAGCCTTGCTGTTTTTCCTGCGCGAGGTCCTGCTCGCCACGGCGGGCCTGCGCTTCTTGCGGCGAGCCCGAGCTGCGGCACCCACGGTAAAGCAATCCTGACGCGAATCTTCCGGCCGCTTCCTGGGGGTAACGGCCCCGCGAGTCGTGTCGATCGCCGACAGTAGAGGCTCGGATGGGATTCAAGATCGGTCACAAAACTGGCACACTTGCCGACGGACGCTAGAGATCGGCCGCAACGACAGCCGGTCACCCACTCACCCCCTGAGGTCCGACCACAGCATGAGCGACTCAGTCAAATATCTGCTCGACGAGCAGCATCTCCCCCGCACCTGGTACAACATCAACGCCGATCTCCCCACCCCGCTCGATCCGGTCCTGCACCCGGGCACCCAACAGCCCATTACCGCGGACGATCTGGCGGTGATCTTCCCGCGTGCCGTGATCGAGCAGGAGATGAGCACCGAGCGCGAGATCGAGATCCCCGAGCCGGTGCGCGAGGTCTATCGGCAGTGGCGCCCCTCGCCGCTCTACCGGGCCCGTCGACTGGAGAAGGCGCTCAAGACGCCGGCCAAGATCTACTACAAGTACGAGGGCGTGAGCCCGGCCGGCAGCCACAAACCCAATACCGCCATCCCGCAGGCCTTCTACAACAAACAGGAAGGCGTCAAACGCATCACCACCGAGACCGGCGCCGGTCAATGGGGCTCGTCGCTCGCCTTGGCAGGGTCCATGTTCGGCCTCGAGATCGTCGTCTACATGGTCAAGGTGAGCTTCCACCACAAGCCGTATCGACGCGCCTTCATGGAGACCTTCGGGGCCCAGTGCATCGCCAGCCCGAGCGACACGACCGCGTCCGGACGTGCCATACTCGCGGAGCATCCCGACAGCACCGGCAGTCTCGGCATTGCCATCAGCGAGGCCGTCGAGCTGGCCGCGCAGCGCGACGACACCAAATACGCGCTCGGCAGCGTGCTGAACCATGTCCTGCTGCACCAGACGGTCACGGGTCTGGAGGCACAAAAGCAGCTGGAGATGGCCGGCGACTACCCGGACATGATCATCGGCTGTACCGGCGGCGGCAGTAACTTCGCCGGCATCGCCTTCCCCTTCCTGGGCGAGAAGCTGCGCGGCGGACGCGACATCGAGCTGATCGCGGTCGAGCCATCGGCCTGCCCGACCCTGACCAAGGGTCTCTTCGCCTACGACTACGGCGATACCGCCAAGCTGACCCCGCTGGTCAAGATGTATACGCTCGGCTCCAGCTTCGTACCGCCCGGCTTCCACGCGGGCGGGCTGCGTTATCACGGCATGGCGCCGCAGATCAGCCATCTGACCAAGCTCGGCTACATCACGCCGACGTCCTACAATCAGCTCGACTGCTTCGCCGCCGGTATCCAGTTCGCCAAGGCCGAGGGCATCGTCCCGGCGCCCGAGGCCAACCATGCCGTGAAGGCCGCGATCGTCGAGGCGGAGAAGTGCCGCGAGTCCGGCGAGGCCAAGACCATCCTCTTCAACCTTTGCGGACACGGCAACTTCGACATGCAGGCCTATACCGATTACCTGGCCGGCAAGCTGAAGGATCTGACCTATGCCGAGGACGAGGTCGCAATGGCGTTGTCGGGGCTACCGAGCATCGGCTAGATCGCAGGCAGGCCAGCGCAAGCCGAGGCGACGCCAGGAGAATCACGATGACCCGGGATCGTTCTCGGCGTGCAGTGCCCTTAACGGCGATCTTAATGATGCTCGTTGCGACTGCGGCCGGTGGCGCCGACGAGCCGGCGGGCGTTCAAGAGCCGGCGGTCGCGCCGGAAACCAAGGTCGAGGAGCTGAGCCTGCGTCTGCTCGGCATGGAGGGGAAGCTCAAGGAATCCGCGCATGCGCGCAAGAGCGCGGATCAAGCCCGCATGGAGGCCGAGCGACGCCTCGCGGAAGGCTCGCAGGAGATCGAACGCCTGAACGGCGAGGTGCAGCGCCTCAAGGAGGCTCAGCTCGAGCTCGAGCGGACCTTAAGCGAGCGCGACCGGCGGATCTCTCAACTCGATGCGCAGAGGCTCTCGCTCACCACCGCCCACGAGGCACTCGAACGACGCTTCGAGGCGTTGCGGTCACGCGTCCCGGCGCAGGACGGCGGTACACTCGACCCGGAGCAGGCCCGTCAGGCCGCACGCGAGGCCTACGCGGCATTGCGCGACGCCCTGCTGAGCAGCGCAGGGAGCACGCGGGGATGCGACCACAGAAGAGGCGACGGTCACGTCCGCAGAACGGGTTCTGCACCAGCGCCAGCTGATGCTGGCACGCGTTCTGGATGCGCAAGGCGCCTATCGGATCCGCCCCAGCGACTCCTTGGCGCTGATCAGCAGTCGTTGCTACGGCGACAGCAGTCAGTGGCGGGCCGTGTTCGACGCCAATCGCCACGTGCTCGAAGATCCCAATCAACTGATGCCCGGAGTGACACTGGTCATCCCTTGAATCGGACTGTCGGCGCAACGCCGAATCACACCGACCCCGATACCTTCGATGATCAGCGCTTGCTCGCGAAGGTCGACCAGGATCGGCTCGAAGCTCGGGTTCTCTGGCACCAGATACACCCGATAGCTCCAGCGGGCATCGCGATGCAACCGCTTGACCGTGACATCGTCGCCCAGCCGTGCCACCACGATCTGGCCGTCGCGCACCTCGGAGGTCGCATGGACCGCCAGCAGATCGCCATCGAGGATGCCGGCATCGCGCATGCTGCTGCCGCTGACCCGCAACAGATAGTGCGCGCGTGGACGAAACAGGTCCGGATTGGCCGGGCACGCGTCCTCGATATGCGCGGCGGCCAGGATGGGACTTCCGGCGGCGACCCGTCCGATGATCGGCAGCTCGCCGTCATTGGCCGCAGCGGCATGCTCGACCAACCGGATGCCGCGTGAACGGCCCCGCGTCAGCTCGATGGCGCCGTGCCGCGCCAAGGCGCGCAGATGGTCTTCCGCGGCATTGGCGGAACGAAAGCCGAACGTCCGCGCGATTTCGACACGGGTCGGCGGGACGCCGGTCTCGCGGATGTGCGACCTGATCAGCTCCAGGATCTGCTGCTGCCGAGGGGTCAGGTCGTGGCTCATGTCGGAACATCCTTGGACCCGGGAAGCTGTTATTTTATACAGCCGATGAACAAAGAGAAACGCAGGCGAATCTTCGAGCGGCTCCGCGCAGCCAATCCGACGCCCACGACGGAGCTGGTCTATCGCACGCCCTTCGAGCTTCTGGTGGCGGTGATCCTATCGGCACAGGCGACCGACAAAGGGGTCAACAAGGCCACGGCGCGCCTGTTCGCGGTCGCCGATACGCCCGAGGCGATCCTCGCCCTCGGCGAAGAGGGTCTCAAGGCGCATATCCGGACCATCGGCCTCTTCAACAGCAAGGCCGGCAATATCATCAAGACCTGCTCCATCCTGGTCGCGGAGCATGGTGGACAGGTTCCGCACGATCGCAGCGCGCTGGAGGCGCTCCCCGGCGTGGGGCGCAAAACGGCCAACGTGGTGCTCAACACCGCCTTCGGCGAGCCGACCATGGCCGTGGACACTCATATCTTCCGCGTGGCCAACCGTACGGGTCTCGCGTCCGGGAAGACCCCGCTTGCGGTCGAGCAGGCATTGCTGCGTCATGTTCCCAAGGCATTCCTGAAGGACGCACATCATTGGCTAATCCTGCATGGGCGCTATGTTTGCACCGCACGCAAACCGCGCTGTCCCGAATGCCCGCTCGCGGATCTCTGCGACTATCGGGACAAGACGCCGCCGCCGTGAGGCAAGATCGAACGCAAGCTGCACCGAGCCCGAATCCCCTACACCGACACTCCTTCGAGATCCTCGACGCCATGTTCGCAAACGACCGTGAAAGCCATCGTCGCACCTTCATCACCGCTTGGGAGAAGGCCCTAGCCGGGCAACCCCTGGAGCCGGTCGAAGCTCAGATCGTCGAGGTCCTGCACCGACACCCCGAATATCATCGTCTCATGACGGAGACCGAGAAGACCCTGGAGCGTGACTATCTCCCCGAGCAGGGCGAATCCAATCCGTTCCTGCACATGGGCCTGCACCTCGCCATCCTCGAGCAGTTGAGCGTCGATCAGCCTGCGGGCATCCGTGAGCTCTATCGCCGCCTGATGCAGACCACCGGCGACCCGCACGAGACCGAGCACCGCATCATGGAATGCCTTGCCGAGGCGCTCTGGACGCTGCAACGCAACCAAGCGCCCTTCGACGCCGCGGTGTACCTCGAATGCGTGGAACGCGCTGCAGGCGGGAGTCGACCGGGCCACTGATTTTCGTGACGGGCCTGTTACACTGAAAGAGACGGGAGCCGGCCGACATAGAGCGGGGCGCGGCGACGCATGACCCCGCATCACAGAGGCGATCGTCCCGTCTCATCCAAGGCTCCGACCGCATCGCGGCCGGGCTCAGCACGGGAGTAAGACGAGATCATGTTGACTTGGATACTGGCCGCCGACAACAGCCGCGCACGCATCTTCGCCACCGACAAATCAGCAGGGGCGCTGCGCGAGATCCACACGCTGACCTTCCCGGAAGGCCGGCTTCACGAGGGCGATCTGACGACCGACAAAGGCGGTCGCGGTCACGACCCCATGTCGGGCGCGCACGGGATCAACGGCGAGGAGGCGCACAAGCAGGAGAATGCCGAACGCTTCGCCGGTCTGGTCTGCGAGACGCTGGAGAACGCGCGCAACAAGGGGGAGCTTCAAAAACTCTATGTCATCGCTGCCCCGGCTTTCCTGGGGATGCTGCGCAAACATCAGTCCCCTTCGCTCAAGCAGCTGGTCGCAGGGGAGGTCGATAAGAACCTGACGACCCATAGCCCGGAGGCGATCCGCAAGAGCCTGCCGGATTTCCTCTAAACCGCGCCCGGTGCGGTATGCGTCATTTGTTGGATTGGCTGGGCCGCCCCAGCCCTGACAACCGTCGGAGCTGGCGCGGTTTAAAATAATATATTTTTTAATATCTTAAACCGCGCCGACTCCAGCGGTCGTCAAAACTGCCGGGGACGATCCCATCCTAGAACATTGCATACCGCACAGGGCGCGGTTTAAGTCGCCTACATGATAGCGCCACGCTCAGTCTCGTCCCGCTGCCTTGTCGAGCGCTTCGAGACGCTCCAGCTTCTCGCGAATGCGGATCTCCAAACCGCGATCGACCGGCCTGTAATAGCGTCGCCCCGACAAGGCATCCGGGAGATAGGTCTCCCCTGCCGCATATCCCTCGG
The DNA here is from genome assembly GCF_001499735.1 of Thiocapsa sp. KS1. GTDB lineage: Bacteria > Pseudomonadota > Gammaproteobacteria > Chromatiales > Chromatiaceae > Thiocapsa. The sequence goes on from NZ_LN848257.1 coordinate 2,557,206, forward strand.
GCTCGTCGTGGGCATAGCGATAGGCACGGCCATGTCCCAGCTTCTTTGAGCAGTTTGGTCGGGGCATTGCGCAGATGGACGGGTACATCCAGCGAGCCGGACGACCGGGCGTCGGCCAGGGCCGCGTTCCAGGCCAGATAAACCGCGTTGCTCTTGGCGGCGCAGGCGAGATAGACGACCGCCTGGGCGAGCGCGAGCTCGCCTTCCGGGGAGCCGAGCCGCTCTTGCGCCTCCCAGGCGTTGAGCGCCAGGTCCAGTGCACGCGGATCGGCATTGCCGATGTCCTCGCTGGCCATCCGCACGATGCGCCGCGCCACATAGAGCGGATCGCAACCGCCGTCGATCATCCGCGCCAGCCAATAAAGCGCGGCGTTTGGGTCCGATCCACGCACCGACTTATGCAGCGCCGAGATCTGGTCGTAGAAGATATCCCCGCCCTTGTCGAAGCGTCGCACGCTGCCGGCGATCACCTCCGCGACGGTCGCCGACGTGATCTCCTCGCCCGCCGTCATCCGGGCCGCCAATTCGAGTAGATTCAGCGCCCGGCGGGCATCGCCGTCGGCACTGCGCGCAAGCAGAGTCGCGGCCTCCTCCGACAGACACAAGCCACGATCGCCGAGTCCCTGAACCGGGTCCGAGAGGGCGCGCGCCAGGACGCGCTCGATGTCCTCCGTCTCCAAGGCGTGAAGCAGATAGACCCGTGCACGCGAGAGCAGTGCATTGTTCAACGCAAACGATGGATTTTCGGTCGTGGCGCCGATAAAGGTCAGGGTGCCGTCTTCGACATGCGGCAGAAAGGCGTCCTGCTGCGCCTTGTTGAAACGGTGCACCTCGTCGATGAACAGCAATGTGGGTCGCTGCTCCAGATCACGCACCGTCCGCGCCGTGGCAACCGCGTCGCGGATATCCTTCACCCCCGCAAGGACGGCGGACAAGCTGAGGAAGCGCGCACCCGATACCCGCGAGATGAGTCGCGCGAGCGTGGTCTTACCGGAGCCGGGCGGCCCCCAGAAGATCATCGAATGGAGTTGACCCGACTCGATCGCCTCACGCAACGGCTTGCCCGGCGCGAGCAGGTGCTGCTGACCGAAGAATCCGTCCAATGTCGTTGGACGCATCCGCTCGGCGAGTGGCGCATCAGTCATTCTGAACCGCGTCCGAAGCGGTTACCACCGGTCCACCGGAGCCCGACGCCCGGCAGTACTTGAGACATTCGCGGCGAACGCGGTTCAGAAGAAAAAATTAAACTCCTGAAGCGCGTCTGCGCCGACGCCCATTGAGATCCGCAAGGGCGATCCGAACAGCAAACAGTACAGGTCATACCGAGACGCGCTTCAGTCGAAAGAGAGGAAATCGTCCATCGCCCCCTGCTCCATCTTGAACAGATCCGGGCTGAGCGTGGCGTTGCGTTCGGCACCCGTGAAATTCAGCCGGGTGGTCTGCCCGAAGCTGTCTTCCATGATGAGACTTTCCAGGTTGTCCTTGCCGAATCCCAGCTCGATCCGAACGACATCGGTGTCCTGCGCCTTGGGAACCAGCTCGACCCAGGTCCTGCCGTCGGTGCCTTCTATCGGCGACGCCTCGAAGTGTTTCTCGATCGGCCCGCCGTCGGCCAGAAGCAGGGCCGGGGTTCCGCTCAGCGCGCGACTCTGGCTCTGATGAGAGACCTGTTTCAGCTCCAGATCGTGGAGATAGACTCGACTGCCGTCGGCGATGATGACCTGGCGGTTCGGGGTGCTGTACTCCCAGCGGAAACGGCCGGGGCGCTGCAGATAGAGGGTGCCGCGCGATTCCATCATCCGGGTGCGCTCTGCATTGAAGGTGAACTGCTCGAAATCGGCGCGCAGGCTGGTGAGTCCGGCCAGATAGTCGTTGACCCGCTTCGCCCCGTCCTCGGCCGCGGCGGTCCCGATCCCGGACAGCAGGATCAGCGCACAGAGCAAGGCAAGCACGACGGTTCGCGACCGCGATGATTGACCGGTGGCTTGAAGCCGGCGCGGGCGGGGCCCGAACCGATCAACCTCGGGAACGAAAACTGTCATACAAAAATCCTGAATACGGCAACTTGAACCACGAAAGACACGAAAACACGCAAAAGATTCAGTTCAATCCTCGACGGGCGGAGGCGCCAAGACCTCGCGGTTACCGTTGGTCTCCGCAGCGCCCACGATCCCGATGCGCTCCATCTCCTCGATCATGCGCGCGGCTCGGTTGTACCCGATCTTCAGGCGCCGCTGCACCCCGGAGATGGAGGCGCGCCGGCTCTCCACAACGATCTGGACCGCTTCATCGAACAGAGGATCCGTGTCCTCGGTGTCGCCGCGCGGCTCGGGGTCGATACCGGGGAGCGATTCGGTCGGCTCGCGCAGCACGTCCTGCAGATACTCGGGCGCACCGAACTGCTTGAGGTGCTCGACGATCCGATGCACCTCGTGATCGTCCACGAAGGCGCCGTGCACGCGCTGCGGGATATTCCCCCCCGGCGGCAGATAGAGCATGTCGCCGTTGCCGAGCAGTTGCTCGGCGCCCATCTGATCCAAGACGGTGCGCGAGTCGATTCGCGAGGAGACCTGGAAGGCGATCCGGGTCGGGATGTTGGCCTTGATGAGCCCGGTCAGCACATCGACCGAGGGACGTTGGGTGGCAAGCAGGAGATGGATGCCGGAAGCCCGCGCCTTCTGAGCCAGACGAGCGATCAGCTCTTCGACCTTCTTGCCGACCACCATCATCATGTCCGCCAGCTCGTCGATCACGACGACGATATAGGGCAGATGGTCTAAGGCAGGCACCTCGATGCCCTGCTCGGCGGCGAAATCCGCCGCGATGGTGGGATCCGGGACGGTGCGACCCTGCGCCGCCGCGTCGGCGATCTGCCGGTTGTAACCGCCGATATTGCGTACCCCCAGCTTCGCCATCAGGCGATAGCGCCGTTCCATCTCACCGACACACCAGCGCAGCGCGTTGGCCGCCTCCTTCATGTCGGTGACGACAGGCGTGAGCAGATGCGGGATGCCCTCGTAGACCGAGAGCTCGAGCATCTTGGGGTCGACCATGATGAGCCGTACGTCCTTCGGTCCGGCCTTGTAGAGCAGGCTGAGGATCATGGCATTGATGGCCACGGACTTACCCGAGCCGGTCGTCCCGGCGATCAGCACATGCGGCATCTTGGCCAGATCCACCACGACCGGCAGACCGGAGATGTCGCTGCCCAGGCCCAAGGTCAGGGGCGACTTGGCGTCCTGATAGGTCGCCGAGCCGAAGGTCTGGCGCAGAAAGACCGTCTCGCGCTGCTGGTTGGGGATCTCGATCCCGATCACGGACTTGCCCGGGATGACCTCCACCACGCGCACGCTGATGGTCGAGAGCGCGCGGGCCAAATCCTTCGCCAGCCCCGTGATCTTGCTGACCTTGATGCCCGGTGCAAGCTCCAGCTCGAAGAGCGTGACGACCGGTCCGGGATAGACGGCGACGACCTGGACCTGCACCCCGAAATCGGCAAGCTTGAGCTCGACCTGTCTGGAAAGCTCCTCGATCTGCTGTTCCGAGTAGGCACGGCCGCTCGGCCGCGGCGCATCGAGAAGCTCGAGCGGAGGGAGACAAACCTCGTCCGCCCGTGCAAGCGAGGCGGGCTGAGCAGACGCCGCCTGAGCTGCCGGCACCGGCGGCTCGGGCCGAGTGACCGGACGCAGCGGCGTCTTGATCCGCGGCGCCGCCGCAGGCACCGGCTTCTGACCGCGCTTGAGGTCGTCGAGCGACAACGTCTCGGGCTCGGTCATGGCCTCCCGAACCCGTCGCGGAAGTCCCTCGAGACGACGCCCCAGTCGCGCCCCGGGCTCGCGCGCAGGCTCCTCGAGATCGGACCCGGCCTTGATCGGCCCGTCGAATTCGGTCGGGGCGTCGATCAGATTCAACGCCTCGGGCAACCCGGTCGGCTCCGCCGCCGCATCGGCCTCCCGACGCAAAACCAGACGCGTCGCCGCAGCCTGAACGACATTCGAGACCCACCCGACGGCCTGCAGGACTGCACCACCCGTGCTGTCGACCACCTTGAGCCAGGAGATCCCGGAGAAGAGCGTGAAGCCGACCAAAAGGGCACCACCGAGCAAGAGATCGGTACCCCTGGTGTTGAAGGCCGCGAGCATGTGATGACTGACGAAGAGCCCCAGACCGCCGCCGGCTCCGTTCGGCAGAGGGGCACCGAGCTCGGCAAGATGGATCGCGGCATAGCCGCAGCCGGCGACGATGGTGATGAAGAACCCGATCCAGCGCAGGGCGAGGATCCAGGTGCGCGGCGCCGGCTCCTCGCCGCGACCGCGGAACACCAGCCAGGCGCTCCAACCGACCATCACCGGAAGCAGATAGGCGAAGAACCCGAAGAGAAAGAGCGCGACATCCGCAAACCAGGCGCCGGCCCGACCGGCCGAGTTGCTGACCTGCGAGACGTCGCCCACGTAGGACCAACCGGGGTCATCCGGAGAGTAGCTCGCCAAGGCGAGCACCAGATAGAGCGCCACGACCATGAGGGTCCACATGGCGCCTTCGCGGAGCGCGCGCTCCACGTAATCGCTGAACGTCAACTGCCCGTATCGTGTCGCCTGCGCCATGTGTCTCTCTCCGATTTTGGCGCCCCATGATACCGTTACTGGCGCTTCTTAGGGTAGTTTCGACACCCGAATCCAGACCGACGACCCCACCGGCAGACACCGCCGGAGTCCGCTCAGCCGGGCGAGGTCTCGTCCAATGCGCCCGTCAACCACTCATGAACGGACTCGGCCGGCAGCTGCACGGCGAGCACCGGACCCAAGGAGGCGATCTGCTCGTTGGCCTTGCGCATCCAGACCTTGAGACGCTGGCGATCCATCAAACCGAGTCCGCCCGGTCGGCTCTGTCCGGCGGCCCAGAAGCTCGCTGCGAGATGGTCGACCTTGCGCATGGTGGCCGCGTGCAGCTCGGGCAGCTCGATGAAGCGCGCACCGACGGCCTCGGCGGCGACGCGGGCCGGAGAGTTGCGGAACGCGGAGAAATCCTTCCCGCGACCGTAGTTCTGCACCACGACATAGGAGGCCGCATCCCCGTAGCGGTCGATCAGGCGCTGGAGCAAGCCGATACCGTCGGCACCGTCGTCCATGACATGCCAGAAGACCACTCCGACCCCTTCGTCGGCGGCGAGCGTCAGGAAGTCGTTCTGATCGATCCAGCGGAACAAGGGTGCGGAGGTCTGCGCAGCCAGGTCCACCAGGACGTTTTGGGGCGTTGCGAGCGCGGCCTCCATCAGCAGATCGGCATCGTCGAAGGCGTCGAGCGAAACGGATCTGGAGTAGTCGCCGTAGAAGCGGAGCATGGCTCCATGGGACTGGTCGGTGTCGAAGACCGTGAAGGGTTGGTTGTTGTCGATCTGGTACTGCGCCAGCAAACGGGCGAGCACGGATTTGCCGACCCCGCCCTTCTCGCCGCCGATGAAATGGATCTTGCTCATGCGTGGTTGCTCCGGGTGTGCAGGTTATTGGGCGCGGAGCATGCACCGAGGGAGACCGTCTCGCAAGGGCCGGTTGGAACCCGGCCCTGCGTGTCGTCGGGCCCGCCGATTCAGGGGACTATCGAGCCATCGGCGTGCCGCTCCAGCCGTCCGACACGCTGTCCATCGGCAGCGAGCAGCTCGAGCTCAAGAGGCATCTTGCCGACCGCGTGGGTGGCGCAGGAGAGACAGGGGTCATAGGCCCGAATCGCGACCTCGATGCGGTTGAGCAAGGGCTCGGTGAGCGCGTGTCCGTCCAGATCGTCGGCGGCGACACGGCGGATGGACTCGTTCATCGCCTGGTTGTTGTTGGTGGTGGAGACGATAAGGTTGGCGCGGGTCACCAGCCCGTCGGGGTCGATCTCGTAGTGGTGGAAGAGTGTCCCGCGCGGGGCTTCCAGCACGCCGATACCGGTGGTTTGCAGCGTGCCGTCGCGACGCAGGTCGGTGCCCTGCAGGTCGGGTCCGCAAGTAGATCGCGGATCGCCTCGGCGCAGTGCAGCAGCTCGATCATACCGCGC
>NZ_LN848257.1:2563341-2578575 GCF_001499735.1 Thiocapsa sp. KS1
GCGGCCNGCAGCGGGCGTCCCTCGCCGGCGGCCGCGAAGTCCTGACGCTCCTGTTCGGCGAGCGGGGTATGAAAACGCGCGCAGTTGTTGACGCGCGCGAGCGGGCCGACCCGATACCAGCCCTTCTCGGGTCCAAGCGCCACGATGAAGGGAAACTTCATGTAGCTCCAAGGCTTGATCTCCTCGTGGATCAGCTCGGCGTAACCCTGATCGTCCGCATGATCGAAGAGGGTCTCGCCCTGCGGGTCGCGCGCGCGCAGGCCACCGTCGTAGAGCTCGAAGCCGCCGTCCGGGGCGACCAGACTCAGTGTGTTGGCATCGACGGCGGCGAAGCGGTAGTGAAAGTCGGGGCGCGTCAGGATGATGCGCTTGATGAGCTGAACCCCCTTCTCGGCCCAGTCGAGGATTCGGTCGATGTCGGCCAAGAGGAGATCGCGCTCCTCGAGGCTCACGTTCTTGTTCACCCCGCCCGGCAGCGCGCCGGTGCCGTGGACCCGCTTGCCAGAGGTCACACGGATGACCTCCTGCCCGAATTTGCGCAGCAGCACGCCCTGCATCGCGATCTCGGGATGATCCCGGATGACGCCGACGATGTTGCGGTGGGCCACCGCGTCGTCGATGCCGAAGAGCAGATCGGGCGAGGAGAGATGGAAGAAATGCAGCGCGTGCGACTGGAGTACCTGACCCAGATGCATCAGGCGGCGCACCTTCTCGGCCGTCGGAGTCAACCGATCCACACCGATGAGCCGATCGCACGCCTTGGCTGCGGCCAGGTGATGGCTGACCGGACAGATCCCGCACAGGCGCTGCACCAGCACCGGCAGCTCCCAATAGGGCCGGCCCTGGATGAATTTCTCGAAGCCCCGAAACTCGACGATATGCAGCCGCGCCTGCTTGACGTGGTTGTCCTCGTCGAGCAAAAGGGTCACCTTTCCGTGCCCCTCGACGCGTGTCAGCGGCTCGATGCAGACCCGCTTTAAGGTCTCGGGATGCCGGGCGGTCTCCAGATTCGTGGTCATGACGGAAACCTCGGGCGGGTTCGGGGCTCGGCATTGCGGTCACCGAACCCTGAATCCTACCCCGCTAATCGAAATGAATCTGCGTGTAGGGAAACGCGATCGGCCTCCCCTCCAAAAACGCGGTCAAGAAGGTCCAGATCGCATCGGCCGAGGGCGGACAGCCGGGCAAGAAGTAGTCGATCGCAACCACCTCGTGGATCGGATGCACCTGATTGAGCAGCAGCGGGATCTCGGGGTCGTTCGGGATGCCGGGGTTGTGAACCCCGATGCCATAGCAGTAGGACTCGCGCAGGCACTCGGCGAGACTGAACTGGTTACGCATCGCCGGAATCCCGCCGTTGACCGCGCAAGCGCCGACGGCGACCAGGGTCTTGCAGCGACGCCGAAACTCGCGCAACACTTCGACATTCTCGGCGTTGGCGACCCCGCCCTCGATTAGACCCAGGTCGCAGTCGCCGAGTATCTTGATGTCGGTCAACGGGGTGCAGTCGAAGGTCACCAGATCGACCAGCTGCAGGATGCGCTCGTCGATGTCCAAAAGGGACATATGGCAGCCGAAGCACCCACAGAGCGAGGCAGTCGCGACACGGGGCTTCTCGGCCATCAGAGCACCTCCTCCTCGTGAGCGCGCACGTCGCCGACGATGCTGATGGGCTCGCGATCGTAGAGACGCTCCCCGATCGGGGTCTCGTAGCCGCGGCCCTTCGGCAGGATGGCGCCGGTGGGACAGACATGCGCCGCCTTGTCGCTCGCGGCAAAGCTGGAATCGCCCAACAGACCACTGGCCGAGTCGATCACCAGGTGGCTCTCGAGCCCCCGTCCGCTGATGGCGAAGACCCGCTTGCCGTCGTGGTCTCGGCTGGCACGCACGCACAGCTCGCAGAGGATGCAGCGGTTGAAGTCGATGACGACATCCGGGTGCGAGGCATCGACCGGCCGGCGCGGGAAGAAGTGGGTAAAGTGCGGTGCCAACATCCCGGTGTAATAGGCCACCGCCTGGAGCTGACAGGCCCCGCTCTTCTCGCATGCGGGGCACACGTGATTGCCTTCCACGAAGAGCATCTGCAGGATGGCTCGGCGCGTCGCCTGGATGGCCTCGGAGCTGCTGTCGACCTCCATTCCCTCGCTCGCCGCGGCGGTGCAGGCCGAGACCTGGCGCCCGCCGACATCGACCACGCAGACACGGCAACTGCCGTGCGGCGCGAACTCCGGGTTGTGGCAGAGGTGCGGGATATAGACCCCGGCGGCAAGTGCCGCATCCATGATGGTCTGGCCGGTCTCGAAGGGGATCTCGCGGCCGTCGAGCTTGAAGGTCTTGCTCATGCCGTCTCTCCCGATAGCTTGTGGATATGCGTGCCGGGGTCATCGCGGCCCGCGATTCCTCGGGCCTCCGACAACGCCGCATCCAGATCGAAAGACGGGGTGTGGGCCTCCCGCGCCAGGCGCCGACGATAGATCGACGGGAACTTGTCCAGCGTGTTGAGCACATGGTTCGGCGCCGTATGACCCAAACCGCAATAGCTCGCTTCACGCATCACCGCGCCGATATGGCGCATCTCGCTCAGGTCGTATTCCGAACCCTGCCCGGCGGCGACCTTCTCGACCAGGTTGCGCAGGAGCGCCCCGCCGACCCGACAAGGTGTGCAGAAGCCGCAGCTCTCGTGCGCGAAGAAGGCGGCGAAGTTGCGGACCATGTCGAGCAGGTCGCGGCTGTCGTCGAAGATCATGAAGGAGCCGGCGGTCGGCAGGTCCTCGAAGGCGATGATGCGATCGAACTCCGCCGGCGAGAGGGTCGCACCCGCTGCGCCCGAGATCTGGACCGCTTGGGTGTTCTCCGCCCCGCAGTCGGACAGGACGCGATGGACCGGCGTGCCGAACGGATACTCGTAGATACCGGGCCGTGCGCAGTCTCCGCTGACCGAGAGGATCTTGCTGCCGGCGGACTGATCGGTGCCTTCGCCGCGGAGCCAATAGCCGCCCCATTGGACCACCCGCGCGGAGGCAAGGAAGGTCTCGACATTGTTCACCACGGTCGGCTGATCGTCGAAGCCGCTGGTCACCGGGAAGGGCGGGCGCTTGCGCGTGACACCGCGCTTGCCTTCCAGCGACTCGATCAGCGCCGATTCCTCGCCGCAGATGTAGGCGCCCGCACCCAGGTGGATCTCGATGTCGAAGTCGAAGCCGTCGCGTCCGAGAATCCTCGTGCCGAGCAAACCCTCGGCGCGACGGCGCTGCAGCACCGATTCGAGATGCGGCAAGAGGTAGCGATACTCGCCACGCAGATAGAGGAAGCCCCGACGGGCACCGATGACCCCGGCGCAGACCGTCATACCCTCGATCACGAGATCCGCATAATCGGTCAGCAGGACGCGATCCTTGAAGGTCCCGGGCTCGCCCTCGTCCGCGTTGCAGACGACATACCGATCGGTCCCCGGAGCCTCGCGACAGAAGCGCCATTTGAGCGCGGTGGTAAATCCCGCCCCGCCGCGTCCGCGCAATCCGGAGCGCTCCACCTCCGCGAGCGCCGCGTCTGCGCCCTCATCGACAAGCCGACGCAACGCAGCGCCGTCGGTCGCCGGATTGCCGAGGAGAAGTCCGCGCCGACGGATGTTGTTTTCGACCCGGAAGAACTCGCCCGGCCAACGCTCGAGCGGGATGCCCTCCTGCACCAGATCGGCAATCCGATCGACCCTCTGCGCATCCAGGTTGGTCACGGCCTGACCGTTGACCAAGAGTGCGGGGCCTTGGTCGCACATCCCGGTACAGGAGGCGAGACCGACGCTCACGCGTCCGTCGTCTCGGATCAGGTCACGCCCCCACGCCGGCAGCCCACTCAGTCCGAGACGCTCGATCAATAGACGGATCAGACGCCGGCTGCCCAGCATCCGGTCGGTGATGTTGTCGCTGAAACGGATCTCGAAGGCGCCGCGCGGGCGCTCATGCAGGAAGGCGTAGAAGGCTACCGCGGCGCGCACCTGGGTGCGCGTGACATCCAGGGCCGCGGATAAGGCTTCCACCGCAGCGTCCGGCACATAGGAAAAACGCTGCTGGACGCGGATGAGATGCTGAAGCAGGTGCCGCGGATCTCGGCCATGGGTTGCAAGAGACTCCGCCACGAACCCCTCGACCGTGACGACTGCGGACGCGTTCATCGGCACCTCCCGCGGACTTGAGCATCGGGCTGGACATCGTGCTGCCTCATGGCAGTATAGGACATGGTGACGAGGGCTTAGAGGGCTTAGCGCCGTTCGGGCCGTTCGATCTCGCAGGATGGCGGGCACGTTGGAGCCAGGGCATCTCGCCCCGAATTCCATCGTTTGCGGACCTACCGATTCTCGAAATCAGGCGCAAACTCGACCCTGAAAACGCAAACCGCACCCCTTCCCCGACGGAGTCGCGCGCCATGACCAGAAAGCTTGCCGGTTTCAACCTCCCCGGACCCTTCCGGGCGGATCAGCTCAAGCCCGGCGACCCCTACGAGCTCTCGGGGGGACACCCCATCGAGTGCCTGCCGGTCGGAGGACGCGGCTCGCGCGCCAACCTGATCGGCGCCACCATCCTCGACAGCGATCCCGACGTCGAGTCCGCCGGTGTCGACACCGGCTTCGCACTGACGCCTGACACACTGCGCGCGCCGGATGTCGCGGTCGGCAATGTCACCGACGCGCCGGGCTGGGTGAAAGGCGCGGCACCGCCGTTGGCGGTCGAGTATGCGGACACCGGCCAAGACGAGGCGGAGTTGACGGCCAAGATCGCCGACCTGCTGGCGGCCGGAACGCGCCTGATTTGGGTGGTGAGGCTGATCGGCCCGCACCGCGTCGAGATCCATGCACCCGAGTGCGCGATGCGACTCGCCTATCCCGGCGAGATGCTCGAAGCCCCCGGCATCCTGCGCAATCCCGTGCCGGTCGCGGCCCTCTTCGACCGCGACGCTGCGCATGAGGTGACCTTACGGAACCTGTTGCAACGTAAAGGTTATCGCGATCTGGAGCAGGTGCGCGAAGACGCAAAGATAGAAGGCAAGCTGGAAGGCAAGGCAGAGGGCAAAGCCGAGGGGCGTAGCGAGGGCGAGCTGGCAGCCTTACGCGATGCACTCACCCTGATCCTGGATCAACGGGCATTAAGCCTCAAGCCCGAGCGGCATGCGGAGATCCGGGAGTGCGTCGATCCCGACCAATTACGCCGATGGCTGCGACAGGCGATCGGCGCCACCTCGGAATCCGAGATCTTCGGGGCGTCGGCGAACGGCGCCTGAACAGCGACCGGACGCCGGCATCGAGGGTTCAGACCGCCGCGTCGAGATAGAACCACCGACCGTCCTCACGCACGAACCGGCTGGTTTCATGGAGACGATGTGCGCGGCCGCCGATCTTGTAGCGGGCGACGAACTCGACGACCCCGTGCCGATCGCCCGGACCGCCCGCCTCGACCCGACGCACCTGCAGGCCGAGCCAACGCGCCGGCTCGCCCTCTAGATCGAGCGTCGGAGGCCGCGTGGAGGCATGCCAGGTGCGCAACAGATAATCCGTCCGCCCCCGGACGTAGGCGACATAGCGCGAGCGCATCAGGGCCTCGGCGGTGTCCGGACACAGCTTCGCGTCCAGATAGCGCCCGCAACAGGCCGGATACTCCGCCGGTGCGCCGCACGGACACCGATCAAGCTGTTTCATAGGACCTCTTTGGCCGACGCTCGGAGCCTGCGACTCCCGCAGATTAAGTTGACATAACATTTTTCGCGGCGCCCCCTTGACATCGACCCGGCGCGATTCTACTTTACATAACGCAGGCGCTCGCAAGAGGTCTGCAGAGACCGCGGTTCACGAGAACGCGCAACTTCCATATTGCTCAACAGAGGATATGTCAATGACAAACATCGACTTCTCACCACTCTTCCGCTCCATGATCGGCTTCGATCGGATGTCGTCCGCGTTGGAGACGGCCTACCGCTCCGAGCCCGGCGGTTATCCTCCTTATAATATCGAGGCCAGCGGCGAGAACGACTACCGCATCACTATGGCGGTCGCTGGTTTCACCGAAAAGGATCTCTCCCTCGAGGTCAAGGAGAACATCCTGACCGTTTCGGGTGCGCGGTCGGACGACGAGGACAAGGGTCAATCCAAGTTCCTCTATCGCGGGATCGCCAACCGCAACTTCGAGCGCAAATTTCAGCTTGCCGACTATGTCCGGGTGCTGGATGCGCGGCTCGAGAACGGCCTCCTGCATGTCGACCTGCGTCGCGAGATCCCGGAGGCAATGAAGCCCCGCAAGATCGAAATCCGCGGCGAGACAGGCCGGTATATCGAGGGCGAGACCCAAAAGACCCAAGCCGCCGCGTGATCCAAGGCGGTGCGTCCCGCGGCTCGACCGCGTGACGCACCGGGTCGATCAGGAACGTCGATCATGAAACAAGCCGGGCAATCGCCCGGCTTGTCTTTGTGCAGCGCGGCCCGCCTCGACCCTCGTTCGGGTCGAGGCGGGCCTTCCGCCCGACGACAGACCAGCTCAACAGGCTGAAATTTTTTGCATCCGCTGCACCCTTGCGGTTCAAATAAGATTCCTCGATCAACACCTCGACATCACGCTCGGACCCATGCGTCTCTACTCTTCGATCCGTTTGTGTTGGATCCTGCTCGCCGTGCTGAGCGGCGGTACACACGCAGCTCTGCCTCTCCTGGTCGATGATCGGCCCTTGCCGAGCCTCGCCCCCATGCTGGAGCCGACCGTCCAGGCCGTGGTCAACATCTCGACCGTGACCGGCATCGATGCCTCCGAGCACCCGCTGATGCGGGACCCCTTCTTTCGTCGCTTCTTCGAGATGCCGCCCGAGCACCAACAACGCGAAGGCAACAGTCTTGGCTCCGGAATCATCGTCGATGCCGAACGCGGTCTGGTCCTGACCAATCAGCACGTGATCGCCAAAGCGACCGAGATCCGGGTCACCCTGCACGACGGGCGCACCCTGGTGGCCGAGCTGGTCGGAGCGGACTCCGAGACCGACATCGCGGTCCTGCGCATCCCGGCGGAGGATCTGGTGGCCTTAAAGGTCGCGGACTCGGATGCGCTCAAGGTCGGCGATTTCGTGGTCGCCATCGGCAACCCCTTCGGTCTGAGCCAAACGGTGACCTCCGGCATCGTCAGCGGGCTGGGTCGCTCGGGTCTCGGGATCGAGGGCTACGAGAGCTTCATCCAGACCGACGCCTCCATCAATCCGGGCAACTCCGGCGGTCCGCTGGTGAACCTGCGGGGCGAGCTGGTCGGTGTCAACACCGCGATCCTTGCTCCGGGCGGCGGGAATATCGGGATCGGCTTCGCCATCCCGGCAAACATGGCCCGGGCCGTCATGGAGCAGCTCGTCGAGCACGGCGCGGTGCGACGCGGTCTCTTCGGCGTCGCCATCCAGGATTTGACGCCCGAGCTGGCCGCAGCACTCGGTATCGCGCGACACGACGGGGCCGTCGTCAACGCGGTGGAGCCCGACTCCGCCGCGGCAGCCGCCGGCCTTCAGGAAGGGGACGTGATCCTTGCGATCAACGGCGCCGCGGTGAAGGGGGCCGACGATCTGCGCAACCGATTCGGTCTGTTGCGGGTCGGCGCGCGGGTCGAGCTCGAGATCTCGCGCGGGGGCAAGACCCGCCGGGTCACCGGGACGATTGCCGACCCCTACCGGTCCTTTGTCGAGGGTCGCCGCATTGCCCCCGGCCTCGCCGGTGCCTTGCTCGGCGAGATCGATCGTCGCGGCGGCGTACCGGCACTCCCGATCGGGACGGTCGAGCCCGGCAGTCCCGCGTGGAACGCGGGTCTGCGCGAAGGCGACCGCCTGCTCCAGGTCAACGGCCAACGGGTCGCGAGCCTGCGGGACGTCACGCAGGTCCTGCGCCAAACCGGAGACATCCTGACCCTGCGCATCCAACGCGGCGACGATCTCCTCGTGCTTGCGCGGCGCTGACCGGACGACGGTCATCCGACTTGAGCCAACAACTGGATCTGTTCGAATACACGCCGGACGAGCCGCGGGGTCCGACACGCCGAGTAGCAGCGCCCGTGCGGCCCTGCACCGACATGCCGTCGATCCTCGCCTTGGCCGATCGACTCCCGGCGAGGCTGCGTTTGGGCACCTCGTCCTGGTCCTTTCCGGGCTGGAGCGGAATCCTCTACGCGGAGGAGGCCGATAAGGGCAGGCTCTCGCGGTTCGGGTTGAGCGCCTATGCCTCGCATCCTTGGTTGCGGACCGTCGGGATCGACAGCACCTTCTACGCGCTGCCGAGCGCGACACGGCTGGCCGGCTATGCCGCTCAGGTTCCGGCGGGGTTTCGCTTCCTGATCAAGGCGCCGGCCCTGCTCACCGATCCGCTCGAGCGCGGCCCCGGCGGTCGGCCGACCGGCCTGAATCCATCCTTCCTGAATCAAGCGTTGGCGCTCGAGCAGGTGGTCGCACCCGTGCTCGAAGGGCTGGGCGATCGCACCGGCACGCTCTTGCTTCAGTTCCCGCCGATGGGTCCGGGCATCACATCCAACCCGCGCCGCTTCGCGGAGGACCTCTACCGCTTTCTGCATCGCCTGCCCCCGGGGCCTGTCTATGCCGTCGAGTTGCGCGATTCGGACCTGCTGACCCGTGACCTGGCCGAGGCGTTGCGGCACGGCGGCGCCCGACCGGCCTTCGGCATCCACCCGCGTCTGCCCGGCCTCGCCCGTCAACGTGCACTGTTTGCCGATCAGCCGCCCGGGCCTCTGATCGTTCGTTGGGTGCTCCGCACGAACCGTGGTTACGATGAGGCCAGAACTCTTTATCGGCCCTTCGACCGCATCCGCGAGCCTGACCCGGACAACCGCCGCCTCGTCGCGGACCTGGCCACCGAGGCGCTCGACTCCGGGCAGGAGGTCTTCGTCATCGTCAACAACAAGGCCGAGGGCTCCGCGCCGCTAAGCCTGCTCGCCCTCGCAGAGGCCGTTGTGGACCGCAGAGATCGGCGGACCGAAGGCCCGCAATCAGGCGATTCCGCTCGGAATCCGCCGCCCCGTTGATCTGGATCCGGTTGCATCCGCAGGATTTCGGTCCATGATTAGCGGAAATTGCATTGACAATTGTCTAGTCGGACCCGCTATTGGTCCGGCATGACCCCGAACAGGGATGCAGAGCCATCGGACAGGCGCAAAACCACCAATCAGTACCAGACCACCCGCCGGGTGGAGGAGCACGCGATGTCAGCCATGCAGATCGCCGGACGGCAGCTCGAGATCAACAAACAAGGTCATCTGACCTATTTCGACGACTGGGAGCCTTCGGTCGCGACGGCCTTAGCGGAAGAGGAAGGCTTGAGCCTCACCGAATGTCACTGGGCGGTCATCAACTTCCTCCGCGACTATTACGCAACCCACGAGATGCCGCCCTCCCCGAAGGTCGTCATCAAGACCGTCGGCGCGCATGTTTCACCGCATACGCCCTGCTCGCGCAAGCACCTGGAAGGGCTCTTTCCGAACGGTGGCTGCAAGCAGGCCTGTCGTCTTGCGGGGTTGCCGCGGTATTACTGCCATTCCTGCTAAACCGCGAGCGGCTCAGCGGCGTAGGTTGTGCCGAGCTTGCGAGGCACAACGCACCGCTTACGGGAGACGCCTTCAGCTCGAATAGGGTAACCGACCGTAGATCCGACTCAAGACGCGCAGCCGCTCGGCTGCGTCGTCCGTCACCATCTCCTCGCGATAGCGCCAGAGCCAGTTGCCATCGGAGGTGCCGGGGCGGTTCATGCACGCCTCGGCACCCAGACCCAGCACATCCTGCATCGGGAAGAGCGCAAGCGCGGCGACCGATCCGAGCGCGCCGCGGATGAAATCCCAGTGGATCTCGCTGCCGTCGCTGTTGAGATAGAGCATCGCATTCTTTTGGGTTGCCGGGTCTCGCTGCGCCCACCATCCGAGCAGGGTGTTGTTGTCGTGGGTGCCGGTGTAGACGGCCAGGCTGCGACGATGATTGTGGGGCAGAAAGGATGAACGCCCGAACCCGCCTTCCGTGTCCTCGAACCCGAATTGCAGGATCGCCATGCCGGGCAGATCGAGCCCGTCGCGCAATGCCTCGACGTCATCGGTGATGACGCCGAGATCCTCGGCGATCAGCGGCAGACCCTCGCCGAGCGCCGCGCGCAAGGCGTCGAAGAGCGCCATCCCGGGACCCGGCATCCAGCGGCCGTTGACGGCGGTCTCCTCCTGCGCCGGGATCTCCCAATAGCCGGCGAATCCGCGGAAGTGATCGATCCGCACCAGATCCACCAGCTCCAGGACACGCCGCAGGCGCTGCACCCAAAAGCCGTAGCCGTCCGCCGCCACCCGCGGCCAGTCGTAGAGCGGATTCCCCCAGCGCTGCCCGGTCGCGCTGAAATAATCCGGCGGCACACCGGCGATGACCGTCGGATGCCCGTCCTCGTCGAGCTGAAACCACTCCCGATGGGTCCAGACCTCGCTCGAATCATGGGCAACGAAGATCGGCATGTCGCCGATGAGGCGGACACCGCGGCTGTTGGCATAGGCCCGCAGCCCGGACCACTGCGTAAAGAAGAAGTATTGGATCAGACGCTGGGCGTCGAGCTCGCGTGCATGCACCTTGCTCCAGCGCGCCAGGGCCTCCGGCTCGCGTCGCGCCAGGTCGGCACGCCACTGGGTCCAGGGACGATGCCCGTGGTGAACCTTGAGGGCGTGATAGAGGGCGAAATCCTCCAACCAGTCGGTATGCGCATGGCGGAAACGCGCATAGTCCTCGCGGTCGGCCTCGCTCGCGTGCTCCTGAAAAGCATGGGCCGCACGCGCGATCAGCGCGCGTTTCCACGGGATGACGGCATGGAAATCAATCTGGTCGCTCGGAAAATCCGGGGCATCCAGATCCTCGGGGCCGAGCCAACCGGCGTCCGCCAAGAGCTCCGGACTGATCAACAACGGATTGCCGGCAAAGGCGGAGGTGCACTGATAAGGCGACTCCCCGTAACCGGTCGGACCCAGCGGCAACATCTGCCATAGCCCCTGCCCCGCTTGCGCGAGAAAATCCACGAAACGTCGGGCCGAGTGCCCGAGATCGCCGATCCCGAAGGGACCGGGCAGCGATGTGGGGTGGAGCAAAATGCCGCTGGTGCGGTGCATGCCGTGACTCCAAAGACTGCGCAAGGAATAAAAGCCGCGAGTCTACCCAAAGCGCCGCCGAAAAACCGCGCGGGATTGCTCGCGGGTTCTCAGCGTTGCCGATTGGAATTCAGCTACACTCGCGACGTATTTTCCGCGCCGGATCGACATCGGGCGCCCGTTGCAACTGCGGAGACGCGTTCGGATGTTCAAGCAAATTCGTCTATGGGCCAACATCCTCTTCGTCATCGGTGCGGCGATCGTCCTGGCCATCACCACGCTCACGCTGGTGAGTCTGAACAACCTCCAGACCCTCAGCCAAACGGCGGAGGAGTCCGAGCTGCGTCAGTTTGCAGGCATGGTGCAGAGCCGGATTCGAGACGAGGCCCGCATGGCGGAGGCGCTGAGCACCCTGGTCGCCGGCATGCCCGAGGTGCAGGCGCGTTTCGCGGCCGGCGATCGCGACTGGCTCATCGAGCAGTTTCGCGCGCCCTTCGTCGCGCTCGAGCGCGCCTTCGGCGCCGTTCAGTTCCAGTTCCATACCCCGCCAGCCGTGTCGTTTCTGCGTCTGCACAAGCCGGAGAAATTCGGCGACGATCTGTCGAGCTTCCGCCAATCCGTCGTCGACACCAACCGCGACGTCAAACCACACCGCGGGCTGGAATTCGGCGTCGGCGGCCTCGGGGTGCGCGGAGTGGTGCCGGTCTCGGACGCAGCGCGCCATCTCGGCTCGGTCGAATTCGGCATGTCCTTCGAGCAAGCCTTCTTCGATGACTTCAAGGCCGACTACGGCGTCGAGGCCACCTTTTACATCCTCCGCGACGGTGCGCTTGAAACCCTTGCGAGCACCCATGAGGGTCAACGCCTGTTGCCCCCCGAGGCCATCGAGGCCGCCTTCGCGGGCGCGTCCCGGTTGGTCGAGATCAACCTCGGCGGGGTGCCCTATGCCGCCTACGCCGAGGTCGTGCACGATTATTCGGGGACACCGCTGGGCGTCGTCGAGGTGGCGATGGACCGTACCCCCTATGTCGCAGCCCTCACCAAGACGACGATTCAGGCCTCGGTCATCGGCGTGCTGGTGGCGCTCTTCAGCATCGGGATCGCGCTCCTCGCCGCCCGAGCCATCACGAAACGCATCGGCCGGCTGGCCAAGGAGATCACACGCGTCTCCGACGGTGACCTCAGCGGCGGTGCCGTCATCGACGGCCGCGACGAGCTGGCGGACCTCGCCCGTGTCATCGACGGGATGCGTTGTCATCTCAACGCGCTGGTCGCCGGGGTCGAGGACAGCGCATCCAAGGTCCACGCCGCATCGCGCGAGATTGCCGGCGCGGTCGACGGCCAGGCGGCAACCTCCAGCCAGATGTCGGCGTCGGTCGCCGAGATCACCTCCACTATGGAAGAGCTTTCGGCCTCCTCGACCCAGATCGCCGAATACTCCGAGTCCGTCGTCTCGATCGCCGGCCGGACCTACGACGACAGCCTGCGCGGCTCCGAATCCATGCAGCGCCTGGTCGAGAAGATGCAGCGCATCGGCCAGGACAATCAGAACGCGCTGAACGAAATCCTCGAGCTCGGCACCCGCTCCAAGGAGATCTCAAAGATCATGGGGATCATCGACACGGTCGCGGATCAGACCAAGCTGATCGCCTTCAACGCCGCCTTGGAGGCATCCTCCGCGGGCGAGGCCGGCAAGCGCTTCGGCGTGGTCGCCGCGGAGATCCGTCGGCTTGCCGACTCGGTGACCGAATCCACCGGCGAGATCACCGGCAAGGTCGGCGAGATCCAGGAGTCGATCAACCGGCTCGTCATCAGCTCCGAGAAGGGCTCGGCCGGCATCCAGCAGGGGATCGCGGATTCCGCCGACACGGCCGACGCACTCCGTGCCTTGGTTGATGCCGCGAGCGAGGCGTCGAGCTCGGCCCAGCAGATCAGTCTGTCCACACAGCAGCAGCGCACCGCCAGCAACCAGGTCGTGGTCGCCTTGCGCGAGATCGTGACCGCCAGCTCGGAAACCGCACAGGCGGTGCGGCAGATTGCCCGGGTCGCTCGGGACATGAACGAGCTTTCGGCCAAATTGAAGGAGCGGATGGATCAGTTCAAGCTCGCCGAGGTCGAAGCGCCGACCGCCGATCCCCGCGTGACAAGCCCGAGCTGATCCCGGAGTCGGCGATGCAGCCTGTCAGGGTTCTGGTGGTCGACGACAGCCGCTGCGCACGGGAGCTGATCCGCGCGCTCATCGAGGCGGCACCCGGGCTCTCGGTCTGCGGCGAGGCCGCGAACGGTCGCGAGGCGGTGGAGAAGACGCTGGCTCTTAAGCCCGACATCGTCACCATGGACCTGCAGATGCCCGAGATGGACGGGATGCAGGCGATCGAGGAGATCATGGCGCAACAGGCCGTACCCATCCTGGTCCTCTCCGACGTGGCCGATGCCCACAACGCCATGGCCGCGGTTGCGCGCGGCGCGCTCGAGGCCGCACGCAAGCCGGCCTTCGACGAGGGTGCCGGACTGGCACTGCGGCTGCGGATCCTGGCGCGGATCCCGGTGATCCGCCATATCCGTCGCAACGGTGCGCTGGCCCTCAGGCTCGGCCCCGCCGATCCGGCGCCCCGCGACGACCCTGTCGAGCCGGTGCAGACCGACCCGAGCCGACCCGGCTCGCCCGTGATCGCCATCGCCTCCTCGACCGGCGGCCCCCAAGCCCTGGCCCGACTCCTCCCGGAGCTTCCCGCGGATTTTGCGGCCCCGATTCTGATCGCCCAACACATCTCGGACGGGTTCGCAGGCGCGATGGCCGAATGGCTGAACGATCTCTGTGCACTGCCGGTCAAGATCCCCTTCGAGGGGGAAGCCCTCATGCCCGGCCGCATCTATCTGGCCGACTCGGTCACCCATATGACGCTCGGTGCCGGACGACGGATCCGGCTCGAGCCACGTGCCGACTCGGACATGTATCGCCCGAGCTGCGATCGGCTGCTCGCGAGCGTCGCGGCGCAGGTCGGCCGGGATGCCGTCGGGGTCATCCTCACCGGGATGGGGCGCGACGGCGCCCGGGGGATGCTGGCGATCGCGCAGGCGGGCGGAACGACCATCGCTCAAGACGAGGCCAGCTCGGTGATCTTCGGCATGAACCGCGAGGCGATTCTGCTCGGCGGCGTGCAACTGGCCCTGCCGCTCGATCTGATCGCCGGCAAGCTCCAAGCACTCGTACGCCGCAGCGGTCCGGTCGGCGCGGGTAGGGCTTGATGCCGATCGAGTCCTTCAAGCGCTTCGTCAAGGACCGCCTCGGGCTGCACTTCGGCCCCGATGCCGACGCACGCCTCCAAGCCATCCTGGCAGGACGGATGGCGGCAACGGCCGCCGGCTCTCTCGACGGCTATCTCCATGCCGTCGACGCCGATCCGGCCGAGATCCAACATCTGACCAGTCAGCTGACGGTCAACGAGACCTACTTCAACCGCGAGCCTCGGCATCTGAATCTACTCGTCGACCGGCTCGTACCCGCGCTCTTGGCAAAGGCCGTGAACGGCGAGCCGATCCGAATCCTCTCGCTGGGCTGCTCCACGGGCGAGGAGCCCTATTCGATCGCCATCGCCTTGCGCGAGCGCTACGGCGATCTTGCCGAGCATCTGTTCCGCATCACCGCGGTCGATGTCGACGAGACGGCACTCGAACGCGCACGCGCGGCGGTCTATGGACCCTTCGCCTTTCGCGCCCTGCCGGCGGAGCTGCGGGATCGCTGGTTCTCGGCAGTCGACGAATCACACCGCCGCCTCGACGACAGGATCAGGCGCCAGGTCGATCTGATCTCCTGGAACCTCCTTGCGCCCGCCTACCCGAAGACGATGCAGCAGCAGGACGTCATCTTCTTCCGCAATGTTTCCATCTACTTCGACACGGCAACCCGCAAGAGGGTCATGGCCCGGCTGCGGGACCTGCTGAAGCCGCGAGGCCATCTGATCGTCGGCGCCTCGGAGACACTGGCGAACGACTTCGGGCTGATGCGCCTGCACGCACTGGACGGCGTCTTCCTGTTCGACGCAAGTCCGGCCGAGTCGCCGCGCGAGCGCGCCGGCGCTCGGTCTGGGCGTGACTCGGGCGCGGCCGGAAA
>NZ_LN848257.1:2578675-2579465 GCF_001499735.1 Thiocapsa sp. KS1
CCCGCCACGACCCGACGGAGCGCGATCCGCTGGACGGATTCGGCTCGATCCGGCCGCGCCCGAGCCTTGCCCGGACGCGCTCGGACCGAAGGCGCCGGCCGACAACCCGGCTGATTCCGAACGCTATGCGCAGGCATTGGCCTCGGCCCGATCGGAACGTTTCGAGGAGGCGATTCGACACCTGATGCCGCTCTGCGACCGCAAGGACCCGGCCTCCGAGCATCTCGCCCTTCAGGCCCACCTTCTGCTCGAGCGCGGCGACACGGCAGGCGCAAGTGCCGCCGCACGGCGAGCCTTGGCGCGTGATCCCTGGTCCTCCGAGGCGCTCCTGCTGCTCGGGCGGTGTGCGCGTCTGCGCGGCGACGTCGAGGAGGCGATCCGCGCGCTGCGTCGAGTGGTCTACGACAAACCGAGCTGCTGGCGGGCCCATTTTCAGCTCGCCGAAGCCTATCGCGAGCAAGGCGCCAAGGATCCGGCCGGACGCGAATACCGCATCGTGCTGCGTCAATTGGACGACGAGACACTCGCGATACAGGGCACGGGCGCGCTGCCGTCGCTCCTGTCGGCGAAGGATCTGCGCTTCCTGTGCGAAGCGCGCTTGGCCCGTCTTGCCGACAGCGCGGCCTGAGACCTACGTCGTGGCGCTGGACATCACCAAATTCATCGGCCGCTTCGTCGAGGAAGCACGCGAGCATGTCGCCCGGCTGGAGACCGGATTGGGTGTGCTCGGGACGGCGCACGATGGCGGCAGGGACGGCATCGACGCCCTGTTTCGCTCCGCGCACACCAT
>NZ_LN848257.1:2579565-2600651 GCF_001499735.1 Thiocapsa sp. KS1
CCGACAGCGTGCGCGTGCGGATGGACAAGCTCGACACGCTGGTCAAGCTGATGGGCGAGATGGTCTCCAACCAGGCGAGGCTCCGCCACGTTCTGGGAGAGGCCCGCCGCCTCGATACCGAGGCGCGCGCGCACACGGCCCGCACCATCTCCGCACCGGCTTCCGAGTCGGCCGACATCGCCCGCGCACTGCATCGGTTCACGCTCGATCTGCGCGACCTGACCCTGGATCAGGAGCGGCTCATCGGCGAGCTCAACGACCGCGCCCTGCACATGCGGATGCTGCCCCTGGGCACCGTGATGGACCCGATCGCCAGGGTCGCTCGCGAGCTCGGCCGCTCGCTCGGCAAGGAGATCCGGTGCGAGACGAGCGGTGGCGAGATCGAGCTCGACCGTCAAATCATCGATCACCTGAGCGACGCGCTGGTCCATCTGGTGCGCAACGCCATCGACCACGGCATCGAGTCGGCCGAGGATCGCCTGGCGAGGGGCAAGCCGGCGCACGGGCAGATCCGGCTCTCGGCACGTCAGGAGGGCGGCGCCGTGCTGATCGAGATGACGGACGACGGCCGCGGACTCGACCGCGAGCGCATCCTCGACAAAGCGCTCCAGAAGGGCCTGATCGAGCCCGACCAGAGTCGGCAGGTCACCGACGAGCAGGTCGCCGACCTCATCTTTCAACCCGGCTTCAGCACCAGCGCCATCATCACCGAGGTCTCGGGTCGGGGTGTCGGGATGGACGTGGTCAAACGCACCGTCACCGACACCCTGCAAGGCTCGGTTTCAATCAACAGCCGCGCGGGCGAAGGGACCACCCTGACCCTCAAGCTCCCGCTCTCGCTGGCCATCATGCGTATCCTGCTGCTTGAATCGGCCGGACACTGCTTCGGCCTCACCGCGCCGCATGTCTCGGAGCTGATCCGCACCTCCCGCTCGGAGACGATTCAGGTCGCCGGTCGCCCGGCGATCGTGCTCCGCAACGAGCTGGTTCCCTTGATCCCCCTGGCCGACCTCTTGGGTCTGGCCGCACCCGCCGAATCACGCGCGCGCCGACGGCGCGGACTCGACGAGGATGCGCTCCTGGTCGTCGTCATCGGCGTGCGTCGGGCGAAACTGGGGCTGGTCGTGGATCAGCTCGTCGACGAGCGCGACATGGTCCTCAAGCCGCTGCCCGAGCATATGCGCGGCCGGGGCGCCTTCGGCGGCCTGGTCGGCGGCGTGGTCGTCACCGGCGCCAATGCGCTGGTCAGCCTGCTCCAGGCCCCTGCCCTGCTGGATGCGGCGCGACGTCTCCGCGGCGAGGCGATCAAGGCGGCGGTGAAGGACTCGACGCACCGGCACGAAGGACAACAGGGCCAGCACATCCTGGTGGTGGACGACTCGCTGAACACACGCGAGATCGAGAAGGAGGTCCTGGAGGCGTCCGGCTACCGCGTCACCCTGGCCGAGGACGGCCTCGACGGCTGGCAGAAGGCCGTCGGAGGGCGCTTCGATGCGGTCCTCACCGATGTCGAGATGCCCGGTCTGGACGGCTTCTCGCTCACCGCCAAGCTGCGCGAGAACGACAAATACCGCGCCACGCCCATCATCATCGTCACCTCGCGCCAGACCCGCGAGGACAAACAACGCGGCATCCAGGTCGGCGCCGACGCCTACATCGTCAAGGGCGATTTCGACCAATCCCATCTCGTCGAAACCTTGCGGAATCTGCTCGGCTGAATCTCATTCCCTATCCTTGAGGATCACTTGTCATGCGTATTTTGATCGTCGACGATGACCCCTTCGCCGGAGCGATGGCCGAGGCCATCCTGGATGCCGAAGGACACGACTGTCTGCTCGTGGAGAGCGGGATCGAGGCCCTGGACGCAGTCGCCATGGAACACAACGGATTCGACCTGGTCATCTCGGACATGCATATGCCGCTTTTAAGCGGTCTGGATCTGTTCCGGGAGATGCGCGATCGGGGCGACGCCACCCCCTTCGTCCTCCTGACCGGGGACGATCCGGAGCCGCTGCGCGCGCAGGCGCCCGGACTCGCCGCCTGCCTGATGAAGGATGCGTCGCTCGAGGCCACGTTGCCGGCCGCCGTCGCCGGACTCTAACGAAGAAACCATGGCCACCGAACGGGGAAACGCCCCCACGCCCGCAGCGCCGAACAAGGCCGAATCCTTTCAGATCCGCAAGGCGCGTCTGCGCGCGTCCTTTCTGGCCCTGTTGCCCGGACGCCTCGCCGATGCACGCCGTGCCGTCGCCGAGCTGCGCGCGGGCGAGAGCGATCACGCGCAGCTCGACGGTCTCTACGTCCTCTTCCACACCCTGAAGGGCTCGGGCGCGACCTTCGGCTTCCGACAGATCAGCGATGCCGCGAAGACCGCCGAGCAGACCGTGCGCCACGCCATGGACTCGGGCGGTCGTGTCGAGGCCGCGCTGCCGGCCGAGCTCGAGCGCCTGATGGACGATCTGGACGCCCTTGCGCGAGCCGCCGAGGTGCAGATCGACCCGGACCTGACCCCCGGCTTCGAGCTGCCCCAGTCGGAGCCCGAGCCTGCGTCCGAAGCGGGATCCGGCGCACGCCCCGGGCAACCCGCGGATCGCAGCCAGCGGATGGTCTATCTCTGCGACGACGACCAGGATCTCGCCGCGCAACTGGCCGGTCAGCTCGGCTGTTTCGGCTATCGTGTGCGGGCCTTCACGAACCTCGCCGACCTGCGCGAGGCGGTCGGCATCGAGCGCCCCTCGGCGATGATCCTCGACGTCGTCTTTCCGGAGGACGAGAACGCCGGTCCGAAGATGCTGGCCGAGCTGAGGGCAGGGGAGGAGGAAAGGATTCCCTGCATCTTCATTTCCTGTCGCGACGACTTCGGCGGGCGTCTGCAAGCGGTGCGTGCCGGCGGCAGCGCTTACTGCACCAAGCCGATCAAGACGGTCGAGCTGCTGGAATTCCTCGACCGACTCACCAACCCCCATCCGCCCGAGCCCATCAATGTCCTGGTGGTGGACGACGACCGCGAGCTGGCCCAGTTCCATGCGACCGTCCTGGAAGAGGCCGGCATGGTCGCCAAGGCGGTAAGCGATCCGGAGCAGGTGCTGAGTCTGCTCGACACCTTCGATGCGGACCTGGTGCTGATGGACATGTACATGCCGGACTGCTCGGGGCCTGAGCTGTCGCGAGTCCTGCGCCAGATTCCGGGTCATGTGAGCCTGCCGATCATCTATGTCTCTTCGGAGACCGACGTGGGGCGCCAGCACGCGGCGCTCGCGGTCGGAGCGGACGGCTTCCTGACCAAACCGATCGAGCCGGCCCGACTGGTCGCCGAGGTCGGTCTGCGTGCCGAGCGGATGCGCATCCTGCACTCGTTGATGGTCCGCGACGGACTGACCGGGCTCTTCAACCACAACGCCATCATGCAGTTTCTGGAGGTCGCCGTGGCGAACGCGCGCCGCGCCGAGAACGCGCTCTGCTTCGCCATGATCGACGTCGATCACTTCAAATCGGTCAACGACACCTACGGTCATCCCACCGGGGATCAGGTGCTGATGGCGTTGAGTCGAACGCTGCGCCTGCGCCTGCGCGAAGACGATCTCGTCGGACGTTACGGCGGAGAGGAGTTCGCGGTGGTCCTGAACGGCGTGGACATCGAGCAAGCCAAGCGCATCCTCGATGCCTTGCGCACCAGCTTCTCCAACGTGACCTTCTACTCGGACGGACAGGAGTTCCGCTGCACCTTCAGCGTCGGGGTGTCGGACTTTCCGACCTTCGACAGCCCGGACGCCATGACCGAGGCCGCCGACCGGGCCCTCTACCGGGCCAAGAAAGGCGGCCGCAACCGGGTCGAGATCGCCTCGGCGCAAGACGCACTGTCCGAGCCTTCATTCGAATCGGCGGGGATCTCCGATGGCTCTTGAGTCGACCCTGCCGGACACCGATGTGCCCGAGCGCAGCGAGCTGGACAGGATCCTGGATCGGCGGTGCCAAACCGACGCGCAGGTCGTCGAGGTCGAGACCGCCAAGATCAAGCTCGTGATCTTTGTCGTGGGCGAGGCGCTGCTCGCCTTCCCGGCACAGGTGCTGGTGGAGATCCTCCCGCTCACGACCATCCACTTCGTCCCGGGCTGCCCGCCGGCGTTGGAGGGCATCATCAATGTCCGCGGCGATATCGCCTCGGTGGTCCGCCTCGGTGATCTGCTCGGTATGACACATGCCCCTTCAGCCCGTCGCTCGGCTATCCTGCTCGGCCAAGGCACGCAGGTACGCAGCGGCCTGAGGGTCGACCGCGTGGTCGATGTCCTGGACGTGGCGGAGGTGTCCATTCAGGCACCGCCGGAGAGCTTGCCCGAGCCCCTGCGCGGACTCGCAACCGGGGTGTTCGAGCATCAGGGACAGGTCGTGATCCTGCTCGATCTGGATCGGGTGTTTCAGACCCTGCTGTCCGATCAGAGATGAATCCGATGGAACGGACCCGGGAGATCGTTCAAGAGGACAACGGCATCGCCCTGCTGAGCTTCAGCGTCGGCACGCTGAGATTCGCCGTCGAGGCCATCCACATTCGGAGCATTCCCGACCCCGACCGGAGCCGCGAGACGACGGCGCCCGCGCTCGCGGATCTGCTCGGACCGA
The DNA here is from genome assembly GCF_001499735.1 of Thiocapsa sp. KS1. Classification (GTDB taxonomy): domain Bacteria; phylum Pseudomonadota; class Gammaproteobacteria; order Chromatiales; family Chromatiaceae; genus Thiocapsa. The sequence continues at coordinate 2,584,183 of NZ_LN848257.1, forward strand.
CACCCGCCCGTGCCTCCGCCCTCGGCCCGCTGCGCACGGGGGGATCGCGCGAGCGTCTGCTGCGCGTGAATCGGGCGGCAGGGCAGCGGACAGCGACCTTCGATGTGCGAGTCGAGGAACCGGTCGCACTTTGCCGAACACCGATCGGCGCACTCTATCCCTTGCCCGCTCTGATGGCGGCGCTGTCGGCCCTGCCGTGCGTGCGCGGCGTCGTCCGCCTCTCGATCGGGGATGCAGACGACCTTGCCATCCTCCTCGACCCCCGACGGCTCCCGCAGGAAGACCGTGTCGATGCGCAAGGGCAAGCAGCCGCCGCGGATTTCGCGGCATGACGGCAGGCCGAACCGGACCCGATTCACGGCGACACAGACCATGACGAGCGATCGGAACGACAAGGAACGACCCCCGCAGGCGGTTTTCGGGGCGATCGGGCACGAAGCCGACGCGGCGGCCATCGAGCGTCTGCGCGAGCGAGCGGCACAGGCCCTCGACAGCGGGCGCTTCGACCTCGCGGACGAGCTCCTCGCCGGCGTCGACGGCCAGGAGATTCAGCTGGCCAAGCTGGTGGAGAACCTCCGCATCTATCAGGCCGAGCTCGAGATTCAGAACGAAGAGCTGCAACTCAGCCAACGGCACGCACAGGATGCATTCGCGCGCTTTTCCGCCTTCTTCAACAATCTACCCTTGGCCGGTCTGGTGATCGACCGACAGGGTTTGATCAAGGAGACAAACCAACGGGCTCGCACGCTCTTCGGCCTGCGCAATCGGCCCGGGCACCAGCACTTCTTCGCCCGCCTGATCGCGGACACCGACCGCGGCGAGGTGATCCACGCCTGGTCGAGCCTCGCCGGGGATCAGCCGCGCGAGCTTGCCGAGCTGCACTTTCAGACGCTCGAAGGGGATCGTTTCATCGGCGATCTGCATCTCGCCACGCTCCCCGGCATCCTCGACGACGCGCCCACCTACATTTGCGCGGTGCTCGACCGCACCGAATCGGCGCGTCAACGCCGGGCGCTCGCCGAAGCCACCGAGCGCCTGCGCCGCAGCGAGAGCTTTCTCAACGCCACCGGAGAGATCGCAAAGGTCGGCGGTTGGGAGATGGATGTGCCGACCGGCCGGGTGCGTTGGACCGACGTGACCTATCGCATCCACGACCTGCCTCCGTCCGAGGATCCGCCCCTGGCCCTGGCATTGGGCTTCTTCCATCCGGATGACCGGCAGCTGCTCGAACATCGCATCGAGCGCGCCATCGCGCGCGCCGAGGCCTACGACCTGCAGCTGCGCATGACCACGGCCGCGGGTCGCGAGATCTGGGTCCAGACGACCTGTCAGCCCATCTGCGAGGATGATCGCGTGACCAAGCTCCAAGGCACGATCCAGGATATCAGCCATCTCAAACGTTCCGAGGAGCAATTGGAGTTTTTGGCCCATCACGACCCCTTGACCGGCTTGGCGAACCGCAGCCTCTTCCGTGCGCGCCTGGAGCTGTGTCTGCAACGCGCCGCGCGCAACGGCACGCAGGTCGCGCTGCTGTTCCTGGATCTGGACCGTTTCAAGTACGTCAACGACAGCCTCGGTCATTCGGTCGGCGACCAGCTGCTCGAACGGGTCGCCGCGGCACTCGCCGCGCAGGTGCGCTCCTCCGACACCATCGCCCGTCTCGGCGGGGACGAGTTCGTGGTCATCATGGACGATGTCGGCAAGCCGCGCTTTGCGGCCCGGTTCGCGCGGCGTCTGCTCGGGGTACTGGACCAGCCGTTCGCGACCGAAACGCGCGAGCTCTACATCACAGCCAGCATCGGGATCAGCATCTATCCGGAGGACGGCGCGGACATGGATACCCTGTTGCGCCATGCCGATATCGCCATGTATCGGGCCAAGGAGAACGGCCGCAACGGCTTCAATTTCTACGAGCCCGCCATGTCGGCCGGCGCCGCGGAGCGGCTGCGCATGGAGCACGAGCTGCGCGGGGCCTTGGCGCGCAGCGAGATGATGCTCCACTACCAGCCGCAGGTCGCCTTGAGCGATTGCAGCCTGCGCGGCGTGGAGGCGCTCTGCCGCTGGCAGCATCCGCGTTTGGGACTGGTCGCCCCGGATCAGTTCATCCCCGTGGCCGAGGACAGCGGCCTGATCGGCGAGCTGACCGCCTGGGTGCTCGAGCAGGCCTGCCGTCAGCTCATCCTGTGGGATCAGGTCGGCTTCCGGATACCGCGTCTCGCCGTGAATCTGCCGATGCGCGAGATCGAGCGCACCGACCTGGTGAACCGGGTCCGCCGCACGCTCGAGCGCACCGGCCTGGCGCCGGATCGCCTGGAGCTGGAGGTCACCGAGTCGATGATCATGCGGCGCCCGGATGTGGCGATCACCACACTCGATGCTTTGCGCGCGCTGGGCGTGATCCTGGCACTGGACGACTTCGGAACCGGACATTCATCCTTGACCTATCTGAAGCGGCTCCCGCTCAACCGCCTTAAGATGGATAAGTCCTTCGTCGAGCGGCTCGGCGAGGACCGCGACGACGAGGCGATCGCCCGCGCCGTGATCGCGTTGGGCCGCAGCGTCGGACTCGGCGTTATCGCCGAGGGTATCGAGACCCGCACGCAGCACGATTTTCTGCGCCGCGAATTGTGCGAAGAAGGACAGGGTTACCTGTATGGTCGACCTTTGGCGGCAGGGGCGTTCATGGAGAGCTGGTCCATGATCGAGGGCAGCGCGCGTCTGTCGGCCGCTCGATCCGCGTCGGCGCCCGAACCAGAACCAGAACCAGAACCCAAGTCCTGACGGGATGATGATCATCGCTACGACAAGAGAACAGAAGGTCGCCATGACCACACCACCGAGCAACGCCGACGTCCCTGTATCGGACTCGGCCGAAGAATCCTTGAGCAAGCACCCGATCGCCACCGGCATCGAAGGGCTCGATTTCGTCCTCCAAGGCGGTCTCCCGGCCGGGCGCCCTACCCTGCTGCGCGGCGCCGCCGGCACCGGCAAGACCGTCATCGCGCTGACCTTCCTGTGCAGGGGGATCGCCGCCGGAGACAACGGGGTGCTGGTGACCTTCGACGAGTCGCCCGAAGCCTTGTTGGAGCACGCCGAGGGGTTCGGCTTTCCCGCCCGGCGTCATCGTGCCGAGGGGAACTTGCGAATCCTCGACATGCGCCCGGATCGCAACGAGGTGCAGGTCGGCGACACGATCGAGCTAACCGCAATCCTCGCCCGGATCGGCCATGCCTTGGACAGCACGGGTGCAACGCGTCTGGTCCTGGATGCGATCGACGCCATGGAGGCGGGCTTCGAAAGCTCGCAAAGCCTGCGCGCCGAGCTGACCCGGGTCTTCGACTGGATTCGCGACCGCGGGGTCACCAGTCTCATCACCACCGGCGAGCACGCCGAGTTCAGCGCGCGCTATGGCCTCGAGGACTACATCGCCGATTGCGTGATCGCCCTGAAGCAAGAGGTGAATCACCGCGTGATGACGCGCGTCCTACGGGTCGTCAAGCGGCGCGGCCGAGGGCATGGAACCAACGAGTATCCCTTTTTGCTCGACACCGAGGGACTCTTCCTGGTGCCGGTCACCGGCACGGTCCTCGGGGCCCCGGTCTCGGACCAGCGCCTCTCGACCGGAATTCCCGGCCTGGATGCCCATGCTGGGCGGACAGGGCCTGTACCAGGGCTCCACCATCCTGCTCTCCGGTCAAGCCGGGACCGGCAAGACCAGCATCGCCTGTAGTCTGACCCAAGCGGCATGCGCGAGCGGAATACCCGTCCTCTATCTCAGTTTCGAGGAGAGCGTGGCCGAGCTCACCCGCAATCAGCGCAGTCTCGGGATCGACATCGGCCGGTATCTCGCAGACGAAAGCCGGGGACTCTTGGTCATGCAGCCGATCCGGGCCGTCGAGCTGGGCCTGGAGGAGCATCTGATGCGCGTCATGCATCTGGTCAAACGTCATCGCCCGGCGCTTGTCGTTCTCGACCCGGTCAGCAGCCTGGCCGGGCGAGGAGATGGGCCGGAGGCGAAGGAGATCCTGCTGCGCCTGCTGCACCTCGTCAAGGAAGAGGGCATCACGACCGTCGCCACGGAGCTGCTCGGCGACGACAGCCAAGGGGTGAGCCATCTGGACGTCTCCTCGATGATCGATGTCTGGATCAAGCTACGCCGGCATGAGCACGACGGCGAGATGAGTCGGCTGATCTACGTCGTGAAGGCACGGGGCCTACCCATCTCGGACCAAGTCAAGGAGTTCCGCATAACAAGCAACGGGCTGCGGATCGAGGATCCCTATATCGGCGAGGGCGGGATCGTCTACGGAACCGCACGCCTGGCCCGTCAGACGGAGGACGAGGAGACGATCGGGCAACTCCACCAGGAGCTCGAACGGGCGCGTCGGTTGCGCACGGATCTGGACGAGATTCAGGCCGCCAGCGAGCGACTGATGCGCGCGGAGCAAGAAGCCAAGGCAGCGGATCTCGACCGCCAGGTCGCCCGGATCGAGCAACGGTTGGCCGCCAGCGAGCGCACTCGCGCGGCAATCGGTCGAGGACGCGCATGACCGTACAAGTCCTGAGGCTCTATATCGCAGGTCATACGCAGGCGGCCGACCGCGCCATACACAACCTGGAGCGCATCGTCCTGGACGTCGGCCGCGAGGATCTGCAGCTCGAGATCGAAGTCATCGACATCCTGGAGCACCCGCAAGTGGCCGAGGATGAACGCATCCTGGCCACACCTGTAGTGATCAAGAAGCTGCCCCCGCCGGTCAGGCGTGTCGTCGGCGACCTGTGCGAACGCGAGAAGGTGCTGGTGGGCCTGGAGCTGCGGGAAATCCCATGAATCGGCAATGGGTTCAGTTCGAGCAGATCGTGGCCCTGGCCTCGGACGCCATCTTGGTGCTGGACCATCAGGGCGTGATTCGCTACGCGAATGCAGCCGCGGAACGGCTCTTCGACCGCCCGATCGAGGCCCTGCTGGAGCAAGTCTTCGGATTTGTCGTGATCCCCGATGAACCTACCGAGGTCGAGATCGCGCGCGCCGACGGCGAGATCACCTCGGCCGACATGCGCAGTGTCGACATGGCGATGGACGGGCAGCCGATGTCCGTGGTCTATCTGCGCGATGTCAGCGAGCGCAAGCAGGCCGAGCAAGAGACCCTTCGGCGAGAGTCTTTTTACGCGAGCATCCTCGAAGACCTCCCGGAGCTGATTTGCCGATGGTTGCCCGACGGGACCATCACCTATGTCAACAACAACTATTGTCGCTATTTCGGCCGGACGCACGAGGACCTGATCGGCAAACGCGTCCTACCGCAAGCCCCCCGAAAGGATCGGGAACGGATCGACCGAGAGCTCGCCGGCAACTTGCGCCGGCTCGCCGCGTCACCTGACAAGGAGAATGCCTTTTTCGTGACCGAGGCCCGGGCTTTTCGTGCCGACGGCGAGCTGCGTTGGCAGCGCTGGCTCAATCGCGGGCTATTCGATTCCGCGGGCCGGATCACCGAGATCCAGTCGACCGGCCAAGACATCACCGAGGCCAAGGCGACCGCATCGAAGCTGCGCGAGAGTGAGCGAATCGTCGAGGCGGCGTCCTCCCTGGCACGGATCGGCGGCTGGGAGGTCGATCTGAGCAACGGCCGAATCACTTGGTCCGACGAGGTGTGTCGGCTCCACGAGGAGCCAATGGGGACAAGCCCCCGGATCGAGGACGGGGTTTCCTATTACGCATCCGAGTGGCGCGAGCGGATCACCCGCACCTTCGGCGCCTGTGCACGCGACGGGGTCGGCTTCGACGAAGCGCTCGAAATCATCACCGCCCGAGGGCACCGGCGCTGGGTGCGCACCATAGGCGCAGCGGTCCGCGACGAGGCCGGCAGGATCACGCATGTACAGGGCGCCATTCAGGACATCACCGAACAACGAAACACCGAAGAGCAGCTGCGACTCTCGGCCGCGGTCTTCGACAATACCAGCGAAGGCGTCGTCATCACGGATACGACCCCGGAGATCATCGCGATCAACCGAGCCTTTACCGAGATCAACGGCTACACGCCAGAGGATGTCCTGGGCCGCAATCCCAACCTGCTCAAATCCGGGCGGCATGAGCAAGGATTCTACGAAGCCTTGTGGTCGGAGCTGCTTGCGCAGGGTCATTGGCGCGGGGAGATCTGGAATCGACGCAAGGACGGCGAGATCTACCCTCAATGGGTCAATATCAACGCCGTGCGCTCCGGGAGCGGTGTCACAACCCACTATGTCGGGGTCTTCTCGGATCTCAGCGACGTGAAGCGCTCCGAGGCGCAGATCGAGCGACTGGCCCACCGCGACCCGCTGACCGATCTCCCCAACCGGCTGCTGTTCCGTACCCGCCTGGAACAGGCCCTGCTGCGCGCCGGCACGAGCCGCGCCCGCGTCGGCATGCTCCTGGTCGACATCGACGGCTTCCGGCACATCAACGACAGCCTCGGACACGCGGTCGGCGACCTTGCGCTGCGCGAGGTGGCCAAACGCCTGACCGCGCTGGTGCGCATCGACGAGACCGTGGCACGCCTGAGCGGCGACGAGCTCGCCTTGCTGATCGAGGGCGACGAGGACATCGACACCCGAGCCGCGCTGATGGCGGAGCGCATCCGCGCGAGTCTGAGCACACCCTTCACGGTCAAAGCCGCCGAGCTCTTCATGAGTGCAAGCATCGGGATCGCCGTCTATCCCGAGGACGGCACCGACGTCTCCGAGCTCATGCAGAACTGCGATGCCGCCCTGTATCAAGCCCGCGAGGCCGGCGGCAATACTTACCGCCACTATGCGCGCAGCCTGACCGACTATGCGCGCGAGCGCGTCACCTTGACCTCGGAGCTGAACCGCGCGATCGAGCGCAACGAGTTGATCCTGCACTACCAGCCCTTGGTCGAGACCGCGACCGGCCGGGTCGCCGGACTCGAGGCGTTGGTCCGCTGGCAGCATCCCGACCGCGGCATGGTCCTGCCGGACAGCTTCATTCGGTTGGCCGAAGAGACCGGACTCATCATCCCCCTCGGCGCCCTGGTGTTGCGACGCGCCTGCATCCAGGCCTGCACGTGGGAGGCGGCCGGGATCCCGTTCGGGCGTATCGCCGTGAACGTGTCGGGCATTCAGATCCAGCGCAGCGATTTCGCGCAGACGCTCGCATCCATCCTGCACGAGACCGGAGTCGATGCCGCACGTCTCGAGCTGGAGCTGACCGAGACCTTCGTCATGGATCTGCGCCAGGACGCGCCGCGCCTGCTCGGCGATCTCAAGCGCTTGGGGATCGCCTTGGCGATGGATGATTTCGGGACCGGCTATTCATCGCTGGCGTATCTCAAGGGCCTGCCCTTCGATACACTCAAGATCGACCGGAGCTTCATCAGCGGATTGCCGGACGACCCGGCCAGCGCCGCCATCGTCACCGCCATCACCACACTCGGCAACAGCCTGGGGTTCGATGTCCTGGCCGAGGGGGTCGAGACCGAGGCACAGCGACGGTTCATACTCGGGGTCGGCTGCCGCCGCGCGCAAGGCTACCTCTTCAGTCCGCCGGTGCCCCCGGAGGCCGTCGCCCTGCTCTTGTCGTAGCTCGCGGGCCGCTGAGCCGAGGCAAACCTTGTCCGGCCGCACGCGTGGTCGGCGCAAAGGCAGTGTCCTCGAATAGGTCATGACTTCGTCATGAGGGGCCTATAATTGCGGCGCGCTTGACGGGCTCGGGTAAACGACCCGGCGGGGGCGAATTCACAGCATCGCGCTCCTAATGGCCGCGGGGGCTGCTCGGCGAGGCGTTACGACGACATAACGACATGACGATGCACAAGATCGACACCGCCGAGATGACGGATCTGCGCGAGCGCGCACGCCGGATCCTGCGCGACCATACCTTCGACGAAACCATCGCAGCCTTCGACCAGGGCGAGCTCGATCTCGAGCGGCTTCTGGAAGAGCTGCATATCTATCATGCCGAGCTGTACATCCAGCAACAGGCTCTGTGCGACAGCCAGCAATTCACCGAGCGCGCACTCGCCCGCTTCACCCGGCTCTACCGCGAGCTGCCCTTCCCCGTCGTGCTGATCAGCGGACAAGGCCGTATCAAGGAAGGCAACGCGGCGGCGCATCGGCTGCTCCCGCTCGATTGTCGCCTCTTCAGCCATCTCGCAATCGAGGGCCAGACGCGACTGCTCGAGAACGCCCTGCTCGATGCCCGCAACAACGGTCGAGGCGATTGCAGGGAGATTCGCCTGCGGGGCCAGGCGGGCGGCACCCTGATCGCCGATCTGCGCCTGATCCGTCTCCCCGAGATGGACGGCGACGCGTCGGAGATCCTCTGCAACCTCGTCGATCAGACCGAGCAGGTCGCGCAGCGCGAGGACTTGATCGCCGCCAACCGCCGCCTGCGCATCCAGGAGGAGCGCTACCACGTCGTCGCCGATTTTGCCCCGGACTGGGCCTACTGGATGGGCGAGGACGGACGTTACCGCTATGTCTCGCCGGCATGCGCACGCATCAGCGGCTACCCGGCCGCGGCCTTTCTGAAGGACCCCGAGCTCTTGATGCGGATCATCCACCCGGATGACCGTGCAGGCTATCTCGCGCATCTGCATGGCGAGCACGCGGACAACAGATTCAAGCCGCTGCGGTTTCGTATCCATACCCGCACGGGCGAGCTGCGCTGGATCGAGCATCTCTGCACTCCGGTGACCGGAGACGGCGGACGTCCCCTCGGACACCGCGGCTCGAATCTGGATGTCACCGACAGGGTCGCGCTCGAAGCGGCGGTCGACAGGGCCTCCGAGGTCATCGATGCCAGCTCCACGATCGCCTTTCACTGGGCACCCGAGCCCGGCTGGCCCGTTCTCTACGCCTCGGCGAATGTTCGCCGTTGGGGCTACGGGGTCGAGCGGTTGATCTCGCGCGAGCTGACCTACCTCGATCTCGTCCATCCGCACGACCGCGGTCGTTTGGTCGATACCTTCGAGGCATTCAGCGAGTCCCAACGCGACACCTTCCGACAGACCTATCGGGTTCTCTGGGCCGACGGCTCCGAGCATTGGGTCGACGAGGAGACACATAACGTCTTCGGCCCGGATGGTCGCCTCGCCTATTTTCACGGGGTCGTGACCGATGTCACCGAGCGTGAACGCGCGCAGCAAGACCTGAAAAACCAGCTGGATCTTCAGGTGCTGGTCGCGCAGGTCTCCTCCCGACTGATCGATGCTACGGGCGACACGCTCGAACAGGCGATCGGCTGGTCGCTCGAGCGGATCGGCTGCACGCTCGGAGCCGACCGCAGCTATCTGCTGCGACTCGCCAACGACCGTGAGAGCCTGGACATGACGCACGAATGGTGTGCCGCGGGCATACCGTCCTTCATCGTCGAATGCCAGGACCTTTCGCTACTGCGGTATCGCTGGTGGGGCGAGCGCCTGGCGGGACGGGATCCCGTACTGATCCCCGAGGTCTCGGCGCTCCCCGCGGAGGCCGCGGCCGAGCGCGCCGAGCTCGAGCGCCAGGGCGTGCGCTCGATCGCGACCGTCCCCATGACCAGACACGGCCGCATCTGGGGCGCGCTCGGGCTCGATGCGGTGACCCGAGTGCGCACCTGGAGCATCGACGCGATCCGGATGCTGCAGGTGATCGGCGAGGCGATCACAGGGGCCTTGCTCAGAACCGAGTCCGAGGTCCGCCTTGCGGCGAGCGAGAACCGCTATCGGCGCGTCACCGCCATGATGAGCGATGTCGCTTACTCCTGCTTGGGGCACCCGGGGGAGGGGTTCCGGATCGACTGGATGACCGAATCGGTCGCGGCCTTGACCGGGTATTCCTTGGACAAGGTCCGAGAGATGGGATGCTGGGGCCGCCTCGTGATCGCGGAGGATGCCGGAGTTTTCGCAGACAAGGTCTCCGGACTCTCACCCGGAACCAGGGCGGACTGCGAGCTGCGCCTGCGCCGCAAAGACGGGGCGATTCGATGGCTCCGCGCCACGACCGAATGTCTCGCGGAAGAGGCGGATCGCGGGGCGCTGCGGCTCTACGGCGGCCTGGTGGATATCACCGAGCACAAGCTGCGGGAGGCCGAGATCGAGCGGCTTGCCCTGGTGGTCGAGCAAAGCCCGAGCATCGCTCTGCTCACCGACACCTCGGGGGCGATCCAGTACGTCAATGCGCGCTTTTGCAGCACGACCGGGTACCGACCGCAGGACGTCCTGGGGCAATCCATCGACATCCTGCGCTCCGCCAGCCGCACCCTGGACGAGGATTCCGAGGTGTGGAGCACGCTCGGGCGCGGCGAGGCGTGGATCGGAGAGCTGGAGAATCGTAAGAAGTCGGGAGAATCCTATTGGGAGCACGCCAAGATCACGCCATTGCGCGATCGGCAGGGCCTGATCACACATTATGTCAAGCTGGCCGAGGATATCACCGACCGCAAAGCGCTCTCCGAGAAGGTGAGCTACCTGGTCCAGTTCGATCCGCTCACCGGCCTGCCCAATCGGACCCTGATGCGCGAGCGCGTCGAGCAGGCGCTGATCGCCGCCCGCCATTCCGGTCGGGGCCTCGCGCTCCTCTCGATCGACCTGGACGATCTCAGAGCGGTCAACGACTCGCTGGGTCACCCGGCGGGAGATCAGTTGCTGCGCGCGGTTGCCCAGCGTTGGCAGCCGCTCTTGCGCGACGAGGATACCCTGGCCCGATTCAGCGGAGACAACTTCATTGCCTTGGCTACCGGGCTGCGGCGCGTCGAGGACGCCTCCCTGCTCGCCGATCGCATCCGCGATGCACTGGCACAACCGATCGTCCTCGGCGAGCAGGCCATCGTGGTGAGCTGCAGCATCGGCATTGCGCTGTATCCGGACGATGCGGAGACCGCAGAAGAGTTGATCAGTCATGCCGATACCGCCCTGCACGGCGCCAAGATCGAAGGCCGCGGACTTCATCGGTTCTTTACGTCGGCCTTGAACGCTGATTTTCAGGAGCAGTTTCGGCTCGAGCAAGCACTGCGTCGCGGGATCGATCGAGGCGAGCTGCTTCTCCATTACCAACCGCGCGTCGATATCGTCAGCGGACGCATTCAGGGTCTGGAGGCATTGGTCCGCTGGGATCATCCCGATCTGGGCTTGATCGCACCGGGTCGCTTCATCCCGATCGCCGAATCGAGCGGACTGATCCTGCTCGTCGGACCCGTGGTCGTGCGACTCGCCTGCGAGCAGATTGCCGCTTGGAGGGCTGCCGGTGTCCCGCCGGTGCCCGTGGCGCTGAATCTCAGCGCCGCCGAGCTGTATCAGGAGGGGTTTTCTCGGAGGATCTCGGAGCTCGCCATGGAGATCGGGGTCGATCCGGGGCTCTTGGAGCTCGAGGTCACCGAAAGCACGGCCATGCGCTCGATCGACCAAGCGGTCGCGGTCTTGTCGGAGTTGCGCGACCTCGGATTCGCCCTCGCGATCGACGATTTCGGGACCGGCTACGCCTCCTTGAGCTATTTGAACCGGCTGCCGGTGCAGACGCTCAAGATCGATCGCTCGTTCCTCGCCGAGATCGGCAGCGGGCAAGACGGGAAATCTCAGGCCGAAACGATCGTCAAGGCGATCATCGGGTTGGGTGCGAACCTCGGTCTTCGCGTCATCGCCGAAGGGGTGGAAACAGAGGCTCAAAGAATGTTTCTTGTCGATCATGGATGCCGCGAAGCACAAGGCTTTCTGTTCTGTCGACCTGAACCGGCCGAGCAGATCGAGGCGCTGTTGCGCAGTCAGCTCATTGTGCCGCGGGACGATCGGATCGACTGAGGCGTGCGCGGCAGCCGCCTGAAGGTGCCGATCCGAGATCTCGGCCGGTCATAAAAAAAGGCGTGCCGACCGGTCTGGACCCTGTCGGCACGCCCCCCAAGACAGAGGGCGGACATCAAATGCCCGCCCTGTCCGATTACAGCATCACGCGATCGATCACGTGAACGATGCCGTTCTTCGCGACAATCGACTGGGAGACCGTCGCCTCGCCCACCTTGATATTACCCTGCACACCCACCGGCACCCGCTGTCCCGCCAGGTTGGTGGCCGTGAGGCCCTGCATCATCTCGGTCGCACTCAGGCGACCGGGGGCGATGTGTGCGGAGATCAGCGCTTGAAGTGCCGTGGGGTCTGCCATGATCGCCGCGAGCTGCTCCTTCGGAACCCGTGCGAAGGCCTCGTTGCTCGGCGCAAAGACGGTGTATTGACCTTCGCCCTCGAGCATGTCCTCGGACCCGGCCGCCTTGATCGCCGCCTGAAGCTGGCTGAAGACTGCCGACCCGCCGGTGATGTCGCCGAGCGTTTTCTCGGATGCATAACCGGGCGAGCGCGTGGTGTCGTAGGGGTCCAGCGTATCGGACGGCGTGGCGTTGACCAAGCCGGCACGCGCCCGCTCACGGGTCTCCTCGTCCGCATACTTGCTGCCGAGCGCGAGTGCAGTCAGCGGACCCAGAGCGACCGCCAGGACGACGGCGATGGTCCAAGGATTTCTCTCGGGGGCGTTTTCGGTGCTCATCGTCGAATACCTCTGCGTTGGATGGACATGTTGAAGGACTGCATCGGTGACGAGCGGCACCCGTGTCCGCCTTGCCACCACATTTACCTACCGACGCGGTCAACAATTAGGGCAGCCTGAACAGACACAAGAAATACTATTTTCAGAACATGGTCATTCAGCCTTTTTCAGGTTTGACGACCCAGCCTGAATACGTTCCTCAAGGCTTCATTGACCTTCAATTAGGCTTGAATCCTTGAATTTAATCGGGATCCGCAGATATCCCAACAAAGATCGAGGACGACCTTGCACAACATTTGCCCATCCAATTCACATCCGGAGGAGACTTACCATGTCAGGCGGATCCATCAAGGGGCTTGAGGTATTGTTGATCGCAGGCGGCGTTTTCTGGTTCGCCTACGCGCAGATGAAGGCGTTGAAGCAGCCGACACCCGGCTCGGAGCAGCCGGGGGGCGAAGACGAAGGGACGGCCGCGTCGCAGACCGCGGACGGCGAGCAGGCCCGCAACAAGAGCTGATCACGGGACCTGGCCGGGATTCAACGCAAGAGGTAGGTTCGGACCGCCTCTTTCAGGGTGTCGAAGCTCCGTCTGATCTCGGTCATGGCATCCTGGACGTCCGGGGTGACCTCTTTGGAGATTCGGAGTATGGCTGCGGCATGCTCGCGCCGCCAATCCTCCAAACGCTCGCGCAGACGCTTCAATGCCTCGTCCGCTCCCGCGGCCTTGTCGTCCTCGTCGTAGCCGAATCGATAGTCGACGATGTCTTCGGTGACCTCGCCCTTGAAGAGTCGATACAGCTCGACCTGGATACATTTGGCGCTGTAGCTGAAGCGCCCGTCCTTCTCCAACCGCCGCACGCTCATGCGGATCCGGGTCGACTCGAGCATGTGCAGAGGCGCATGGCGGGCAGCACGCTTGACGAAATCGTGATCCTCGGCGAGGCGCAGCGATTCGTCGAAACCGCCGACACGGTCGAATAGCTCGCGATCGACGAAGATCGCGAAGCCGCCGGCATGCGGGTCGGTCTTGAGGCTGAGCTTGACGAAATAGTTGGCCAGCTCGAAGAGCAGATCGTCGAGTGGATTGTTCGAGTCAGGCTCGAACCAACAGGTCGCGAGCCGGATCCCTTCGGCGTCCATCTCCCCCAGCGCCTTCTCCAGAAAATCATCCGGAGGCAGGACATCGGCGTCGAAAAAGAACAGACGCTCGCCCTTCGCGACGGCCGCGCCACGGTTGCGCCCGACCCCCGGCATGCCCCCGTCGGTCAAGATCACCCCGCGCGTGCGACAGATCTCGCGCGTGGCGTCCGTCGAACCGGCGTCGGCGACGATGATCTCGAAGTCGCGAAAGGTTTGACGATCGAGCCGATCGAGCAGCTTGGGCAGGAGACCGGACTCGTTCAAGGTAGGAATGACGATGCTTGCCTTCATGATTTCGCCCTCGCGAGCTCATGCTCTTCGATCAGATCAAGCGAGTCGTCGAGCGCCGTGGCCAGCAAGGATCGGTACATGGGCTCGGGCAGATCGAACCCGCCCGTACGGCAAACCGATGCGTACCAGTGCGCACTCGACTTGGGTGTGCGTTTCAGGCTCGCATAGTCGACATGGACGAGCCCGAAGCGTTTCGACAGGCCCAAGGCCCATTCGAAATTGTCCAACAGACTCCAGACGAAATAACCGCGGATATCGCTGCCGGCATCCATGGCCTTGCGCAGCATGAAGAGATAGGCCTCCAGATAATCGCGCCGCGCCTCGTCCCGCACGCTGCCGTCCGGCTCCACCCGGTCGGCGAAGGCCGCACCGTTCTCCGTGATGTAGACGGGCGGATTGTGGTAACGCTCGCGCAACCAGGTCAGGGTGTCAAGAAAGCTGCGCGGGTAGATCTCCCAGACCATGTCGGTATGCACCGCCTTCGGATCCGGGCTGCGCGCCAGCCGAAAACCAAGCCAGGGCAAGCGGCTGCGCTCGATGATGATGCGCGAATAATGGTTCACGCCGACGAAGTCGACCGGCTGCCCGATCAGGTCCAGGTCTCCGGGACGCAGGGTCCAGTTGAAGACCGAAAGAAGACGCCGAACCGGGGTCGGATACCTGCCCGCGAGGATGGGATCGGCGAAGAGGCGATTCGCCAGTGCATCGATACGCTCGGCGAGCCGGACATCGCCGCGCCGCCGCGGGATCACCGGGAAGAGGTTCAGCGCGGGTCCGACACGGGCATCCGGGACCAGACCGCGCAGGCGCTCCAGCGCCGCACCATGCGCCATCAAGAGATGATGCGCGACACGAAACGCCATCAAGGGGTTGCGCCGACCCGGGGCGTGATCGCCCGAGACATAGCCTGCGGCGACGACCGTCAGGGGCTCGTTGATCGTGACCCAGTGCTTGACGCGATCCCCGAGACGGCGTGCCACGACCTCCGCATAATCGGCAAAACGCCAGACGGTCGAACGCGCCTCCCAGCCGCCGCGCTGCTCCTCGAACCAGGGGAGATCCCAGTGATACAGGGTCGCAAAGGGCCGGATGCCGCGCTCGAGCAGTCCGTCGACCAGCCGGTCGTAGAACGCCAAGCCGCGCCGGTTCACGCGCCTGTCCGGTCCGCTCACCACGCGCGGCCAAGAGATCGAGAAGCGATAGGCCCCCAAGCCGAGCGCCGCCATCAGATCCAGATCCTCGGCGTAGCGGCGATAATGGTCGCACGCGACACCGGCATGGCTGCCGTCCTGCACACGACCCGGGCGCACCGTGAAGCGATCCCAGATCGAAGGCGCCTTCCCGTCCGCATCGGGCGCACCTTCGATCTGAAAGGCCGCCGTCGCGGCGCCCCAGATCAGATTCTCGGGAAATTGGATTCGCATCGTCCTGAAATCTCCCCGACCAGACACTCTGCGGAAAGAGACAAGGCATCGGCCGCGTTTCGAATGCGGGTCACGCTTTCGAGCCCTGCCTTGTGATAGGTTCGACCACGACCGGAGCACCGCCCCGGACACGACATCTCCCGACCCCGTCTTTCCGCGACCGCGAAGGCATCGAGCACGTCATGGACACCGAAGACAAGACGATCGATCTCAACGGGATCGACCTCACCGGATTGGCCGCACGCATCGGTCGCACCCATCTGCGCCAACGCCTGGGCCTGGAAGGCGATCACGAGGTCTTCTCGCTTTGCCGCCCGGGTGCCCACTTCTTCTACCCCGAGAATTGGTACTCGGTCCACGGCGTAATTCGCGCCTGTTTGCGGATCAGCGGCCTCTACGGCCGCGCCCAGCGCAACGCCCGCAGCCTTCGGGTGAAACACCACCGCGTTGCCGTCCCGAACCTGCCCTCGGCCTTCGAAGGCTTTCGCATCCTGCATCTGAGCGATCTCCATGTCGACATGGAAAGTCGCAACACACACGCGATCAGCGAGTGCGTGCGCGCCCTGGACTATGATCTGTGCGTGCTTACCGGCGACTACCGCGCCCGCACCTTCGGTCCGATCGACCGTGTGCTTTCCGGCATGGCAACGATCCGACTCCAGCTCAAGGATCCGGTCTACGGGGTGCTCGGCAACCACGACACCCTGCGCCTGGTGCCCGGCCTGGAGGATCTGGGCATCCGGCTGCTGCTCAACGAGGCCGTCGTGATCGAGCGCGCCGGCCAGCTGATCCACCTCGCCGGCGTCGACGATGCTCATTATTACCAGGTGCACAACATCGACCGCGCCTCCGCCGAGATCCCGGACGGGGCGGTCTCCATCCTGCTCTCGCATACCCCCGAGATCTATCGGCTGGCCGCGCACGCCGGCTTCGACCTCATGCTCAGCGGCCACACCCACGGCGGCCAGATCTGTCTGCCCGGCGGCATTCCGATCGTCTGGGACGCCCGCTGCCCGCGCGCCATGGCCTCGGGTCCGTGGCGCTACGGCGCCCTCATCGGCTACACCTCGGTGGGCGCCGGCACCTCGGTGGTCAACGCCC
>NZ_LN848257.1:2600751-2631335 GCF_001499735.1 Thiocapsa sp. KS1
GCCAGATCTGTCTGCCCGGCGGCATTCCGATCGTCTGGGACGCCCGCTGCCCGCGCGCCATGGCCTCGGGTCCGTGGCGCTACGGCGCTCTCATCGGCTACACCTCGGTGGGCGCCGGCACCTCGGTGGTCAACGCCCGACTCAACTGCCTGCCCGAGGTCACGATACACGAGCTGCAGCGCATGCCGACCTAGCCGTCGAAGTCGACGACGCGGTTGCGCCCCTGCTCCTTGGCACGGTAGAGCGCGACATCCGCGCGGCGCAGCAGGTCGGTCGCTTCGATCTCGTGCGCACGCGCCGCCGCCAATCCGATCGAGACCCGGATTCCGGGCAGAACCGAACCCTGGCAGCGCAACCGGGTGCTCATGACGGCCAAGCGCAGTGCATCCAAGCGACCGCGGGCATCGGCGGACGTCGTGCCCGGAAGGATCAACATCAATTCCTCGCCGCCGTAGCGGCAGGCGATATCGCTCTCACGCACCCATTCACCCAGCAGACGCCCCACCGAGGAGAGGGCGAGGTCGCCGGCCTCGTGACCGTAGCTATCGTTGAACCCCTTGAAATGATCCAGATCGAGCATGGCGACGGTCAAAGGCTCGGCGAGACGCTGACAGCGCGCGAGCTCGCGCGGCAGGGTCTCCTCGAGATAACGGCGATTGAAAAGACCGGTCAAAGGGTCTCGAATCGCCTGCTCGCGCAGGGCTTCGCGCAGCGCGAGGTTCGACAAGGTGAGCTTGATGGATTCACCGACCGTCACCGCGAGTGTACGCAGCTCCGCGAAGCCACCGTCGCACAAGGCATCGGACGCCACGATCTGAAGCAATCCGAGGGGCTGCTCCTGGATCATCAGGGGGATGCAGAGATAGCGGCTCTGCGGCAGTCCCTGGAAACGTGTGCATCCGCGACATCCCCGCGGATCGGAGACAGTAAAGATCCCGCCCTGCCGGAAGGCCGTGCAGTCGCCCGTGGAGAAACGCGGGCGCAGGCCATGGCGCTCGCCCCAGGATGCAACGAGCTCCAACCCATTGCTTTGCTCGCGAGAGACGACCAGCCCGCCGCCGTGGGGGCCGAAGAGGCTCTCGGCACTGTCGGCGAAGATCCCGTAGGCCGCGGCACGTCCCTCGCACGACAGCAGCCGCTCGTTCATGCGATTGAGGGCGACCATTTGGGCATCGTGGCGTTGCAGATCCAAGTGGCTTCGTCGCAAGGCCTCCTCGGCCTCTCTGCGCTCGGTGATGTCCTGCACCTGGGAGATGAAGTAGAGCGGCTCTCCAGCGGGATCGCGCACCAGCGAGGAGGACACCTGTCCGTAGATGATCTGGCCCAGACGATGACGGTAGCGTTTCTCGAAGGTGGCGCTGTCGGCCTTGCCGCAAACCGCGCGCGCGATAAAGTCCGCGCTGATCGCAGCGTCCTGAGGCAGGGCGAGGTCATTGACCGACATCCCCTCGAGCGCCGACATCGGATAACCGAAGATGGCGCTCATCCGGTCGTTCACCTTAAGAAAGCGGCCCTGAAGATCGACCAGCGCCATGCCGGTGTTGGCATTGTCGAACGCGAGCCGAAATCGGGTCTCGCTCGCGCTCAGGGCCGCCGCCGCGGATTCACGCTCGGCGAGATCCTGCTCGAGGCGGCGCTGGGCCAGGTGATAGTCGTACTCGATGCGCTGCGCATTCATGATGATCTGGCCGAGCGCGAGCAGCAGGACCGACATCATCCCCCAAAGGATGAGGACCGCCTGTGTCGGGGGTGCGGCGAGGAAGTCTCCGATCGGTGCGGCGAAGAAGGCGGTGTAGAGCGCGCGCGTCAGCTCTGCGAGGGTCATGATACCCAGCGTAAAGGCCTGCAGGCGATCCCCCGAGCCGAAGTCGGCAGGGCGCTGCGTCAGGAGCACCCGAAGCGCCCACAGTTGCACCGCGCTCGAGTAGACGCCGAAGAGCACGACCCGCACATTGATGCTCGGCACGCTGAAGGTGAACCAGGCCAACAGGGCACCGAACGACAGCAGCACGCCGATCTCCGTCGGGAGATCGGTCGGGCGGTCGCGGAACAACTGTAAACCCCGTAGATAGAAGGTGAGATCCGCCATCAACAGGACGTTGGCCAGCACGACCGTCAACCACGGCGAGAGCTCGCCGCGCGACAACATCAGAATGCCCCCGAGGGTTCGGCAGAAGGTACCGAGCACCCAATATCCAAAACCCGGATAGGTGCGACGTGTAAAGAGCACCGTCGCCATGCCGATGTTGGTCGCCACCGAGATCGCCAGGCCGGCGATCAGAAGTGTTGTCATCTCCATGGGCAGGCGATCTCGGCGAGACGGCATCCGGCGCCGCCCGTCGGTCCCTCCGGCGCGCGCGCGCCGGCGCAGCTGCGTGCCCGCGATAGAGCGCACACATCATCCACGTTTCGACCTCGCGAGGGATCGACCGAACATACCGCGCAGCCGCGCTGCAACCGGCGTCAACAGCAGATCGATCAGCGTGAACCCGATCGACACGATCGCGATCTGAAGCGCCGAGAGGCCCAAAGCCCCCTGCAAGGCCAGCGACGGGATAAGTGCTTCGGGGATCTGATCCAAGAACAAGACCGATTCGCTGGGTCGCCGCCCCAGGCGTCGCTTGATGAAGCTCGCGAAAAGATCCCCCGACATGGCGCCGAGGGCGGCGATCAAACCAAGGAGCCAGGGCAGGCCCAAGAGCGTCGCAAGAATCGGCGTCGTCAGCAGGGCAGCCCCGAGACCGCGCCAGGTCTTCGAGGCACCGAGCAAGGGGCGACCATCGCGGAAGATGCGCCCGCCGTCGAGGGGACGCCCGAAGCGATGCCCCGAAAGCAGGCGGGCCAAGACCGGAACGCCGTTCGCCCAGACCACCAACGCCAGCATCTGTAGGGTCGGCGTCATCGGCGCGCCATTATCCCCGAACGGCAGCCCGTGGATCATGCCGTTCGCGAACGAGCGGCGCCCCGGACGCCATCAGTTATGCCGCCCGACGTCGACAACCTCGGCCGACTCCATGAGGTCGGCGAGCCGAGCACCGGTGATCTTCACCAGGTGCTCGTGGTCGCCGGATTCGAAGTAGACCTCCGGCAGGTCCGTCAGACGACGATCGACGAGCGTCCTCAGCGCATACGCCGCGCCGATCGGCGGCACGGCACCCGGCTCGCAATCCGGGAACAGCCCGGCCAACTCCGCCTCGGTCGCCAGCCCCACCGTCTCGCCGAGGTACTCGTGAAGGCGCCCCAGGTGAACGTGGTGGTCGGAGGGCACCACCACCATGAGAAATCGCCCCTCTTGGCTGACGACGACCGCCTTCGCCAAGCGCTCGCCCGGGACATGCGCCGCCTGCGCAGTCTGCATGCTCGCCCCGGTATGCGGATGACCGACCAAGGTATAGTCGATGCCTTGCTGTTTGAGATGAGACTCGAGCCTGCCTGAGATCGGCATGATGACGTCCTCCGCTGGATTGACCCACAGAGAAGTCTAGACCCTTCACCGCGATCCGTAGCCTCGAAACCGCGTTCGTCGCCCGCCCGGCACCCTGTTCGAAATCAAGGCTTCGGTGGTCCGACACGGGTCGTCGAGACACGCTTCGAAACAATGACGGCGACAGGGGAAATCCGTTGAAGCGCGTCTTCGCCTGCGGCCGAAGGTTTATGCAAAGCCGAGCGCAAGCGACCTGAGCCCATATCCCGCCGGACGCGGTTTAAGCCTTCAACCGGTCGGTGAGATGCGGCGCCAGGAGATCCAGCATCGCGCGATGCACCTTGAGGTTCCCGGCGATGAGATTGCCGGTCTCGAGAAAGGTCTTCCCGCCTGCGAGATCCGTCACGGTGCCGCCGGCCTCCGTGACGAGGAGCGCACCCGCCGCACAATCCCACTCGGCCAGACCGATCTCCCAGAAGCCGTCGGTGCGCCCGGCCGCCACATAGGCGAGATCGAGCGCAGCCGAGCCGGGACGGCGCAGCCCCGCGGTAGCCAGGGTCATGTCCTTGAACATCCGCAGGTAGACGTCGATGTGGCGCTGGTCGCGAAAGGGGAAGCCGGTCCCGATCAGGGCACCTTCGAGCGAGGGACGATTGGCCACCCGGATCTTGCGGTCGTTGAGCTGGGCACCCTGACCGCGTGCGGCGCTGTACATCTCCTCGCGCAGCGGGTCATAGACCACGCCGCATTCGAGCTGACCCTTATGCTTGAGCGCAATCGAGACCGAAAATTGCGGAAAACCGTGCAGGTAGTTGGTGGTGCCGTCGAGCGGGTCGATGATCCACTGGAAGTCTCCGCGACCCTGTGCACCGCTCTCCTCGGCCAGGATCGCATGATCCGGAAAGCGTGCACGCAGCTCCTGGATGATGAGCGCCTCGGCACCGCGGTCGATGTCGCTCACGAAGTCGTTGCGGCTCTTGGACTCGACCTTGAGCGAGTCGACGCGATCCATGTAGCGCAGGAGAAGTTTGCCGGCACTGCGTGCGGCGCGGATGGCGATATTGAGACTGGGATGTTGCATAGGGTGCAAGATAACCGATGCGCGTCACCGATCAAAGATTGACAATCTACTGATCTTCTGAAGAACTTGCATCACGATGACAAAGAATCCCGACAACGCGCTCGCGCGCATCCGTTTCGTCCTGGTCGAGCCCTCCCTGAGCGGCAACATCGGGGCCGTCGCCCGCGCCATGAAGACCATGGGTCTGTCGCGTCTGGAGCTGGTCGCGCCCAAGCAGCCCATCGATGCCGAGGCACTGGCCCGGGCCTGCGGGGCAGACGACCTGCTGCAACGCGCCGGGGTCCATGCCGATCTGCCCAAGGCGATCGCCGACTGCCGTCTGGTGATCGGCACCAGCGCACGCAGACGCACACTCGATTGGGAAACCCTGGAGCCGCCCGAAACGGCCCGAAAACTCCTGGCGGAGACAGCCGAGGGCGAGGTTGCCTTGCTGCTCGGGCGCGAGAGCTCCGGTCTGACCAACGCGGAGCTGGCCCGCTGCCAATTTCTGGTCCACATCCCGACGAACCCGGACTTCAGCTCGCTCAATCTGGCGGCCGCAGCACAGGTCTTCGCCTACGAGATCCGCCGCTCTTGGCGCGAGGACCTCCCGGAGTCGACAGGCATCCCATCGAGTACCGCCTCGGGCGAGACGCCGCGCGATCTCGCCACGGCCGAGGAGCTCGAAGGCCTGCACGGTCACCTGGCCGACACCCTGCGCGAGATCGGTTTCGGCGATCCGGACAACTCCAAGAAGCTGCTGTTGCGGCTGCGTCGGCTCTTCAATCGCGCGCGCCCCGATCGGGTCGAGATCAATATCCTGCGCGGCATTCTCAGCGCTGCGCAGGGGCGCAAGAGCGCGACACGGCCGACGCCTCCAACCGACTGACTCGACGCTTCAGAGACCTGCTCTTATGTTCGAACGACTGAAGGAAGACATCGCCTGCGTGTTCGAGCGCGACCCGGCCGCGCGCACCGGGTTCGAGGTCTTCACGACCTACCCGGGGCTGCACGCGGTGCTGATCCACCGGCTGACACACCGGCTCTGGAAGCGCGGCTTCAAGTGGCTCGCGCGCGTGCTGTCGAATGTCGCGCGGCTCTTCACCGGGATCGAGATCCATCCCGGCGCGGTCATCGGCAGGCGCTTCTTCATCGATCACGGCATGGGTGTGGTGATCGGGGAGACGGCGGTCATCGGAGACGACTGCACCCTGTATCACGGGGTGACTTTGGGCGGAACCACCTGGCAAAAGGGCAAGCGTCATCCGACCTTGGGACGCGACGTGGTGGTCGGTGCGGGGGCGAAGGTCCTGGGCCCGCTCATGATCGGCGACGGCGTGCGTATCGGCTCGAATGCCGTGGTCGTGAAGTCGGTCCCGTCAGGCGCGACGGTCGTCGGGGTGCCGGGGCGCATCATCGAGCCTGCAAAGGACGCGACGACCCGTCGGCGCGCGGACACGGCCAAGCGGATCGGCTTCGATGCCTACGGCGCGACGCGCGACGCGCCGGACCCGATCGCCAACGCCATCAACCGCATGCTCGACCACATCCACCACATGGATCAGCGCGTCGAGCAGATGTCCCAGGCGCTGGAAAGCCGCGGCATCATGCAGCATTTCGAGCACGACCCTACACTGGACCAGGTCGAGATCCCGCCCGCGACCGACTCGGACGCGGTTTAATCGTAAAATCCGTATGGATTAATTGATCGTCGTGGTCGGGTACCGTATCATGTTGCGAGATATCGATTAACGCAGCGAGGCGCACGTGAGACTGACGACGAAGGGCCGCTACGCGGTCACGGCAATGCTCGATTTAGCCATCCATCAAGGGCAAGGCCCGATCGCGCTGGCCGACATCGCCCAACGCCAAGGCATTTCACTCTCCTACCTCGAGCAACTGTTCGCGAAGCTACGCCGCCGCGCGCTCGTGACCAGCGTGCGCGGACCGGGCGGCGGTTACAATCTGGCACGCCAGGCGACCGACATCCATATCGCCGAGGTCATCGCCGCGGTGGACGAGAACGTCGACACGACCCGGTGCGGCGGTGCGCACAACTGCCAGAACAACGGCCCCTGCCTGACCCACGACCTCTGGCACGACCTCAGCGACCGTATCTACGATTATCTAAACCGCATCAGCCTTCAGCAGCTCGTGGATCGTCGCGACGAATCGGGACATCGTCCGGGCACCTCCTGCACCGCCGTGGACGTCAAGCTCGGCGTGCAACGGATCGTCGCCAACGCCTAGCCGAAGGCCCGCGCAGACCGCCGAATCTCGCCCGCGGCTTGCCTTCAATGACCTGCTCGCACTAGCATTCAGCCTCGGTTGTCGGATTTCGGGTCGAGGCGCACCGCAGGTGGCAACGATCTCCGCCGTTTTGGGCGGCCCCAAGAACTATTTCGATCTCTTCGAGCTGCCGATCGGGTTTGTCGTGGACCGAAGCCGGCTCTCCGAGCGCTATCGTGCCCTGCTCGACGGGGGCTCGACGCTGTTCGGGAGCGTCCGTCGTCCGGAAATCAGCTCGCAACCCGAGCAGTCGCCGATCGAGATCGAGCTGGCCTATCGTACCTTGGTCGATCCCCTGGCCCGTGCCGCATACCTCCTCGACCTCCTGGACTGCCGAGGAGAGGGTTTCGGGGCAAGCGCGGGGGAGCACAACAGCCTCGGCGCCGTCTTGATGGCGGAGATCGAGCTTCGGGAGAGTCTCGACGAGGCCGTCAGCCGACCGGACGCGGCCGCAGCGGTCGCGACCATCCTGACCCAGCTCGCAGAGCAGGGGGCCTCTTTGGAAAAGGATCTAGAGCGCCTGCTCGCCGATCCATCCCCGAAGAATTTGACCGCGGCGCGTGAGATCCTGCGGCGGCTGGAGCTCGTCGGGACCTGTCGACGCGACGCGGAGGATCGCCGAGCAGCGCTGGCGCTCCGATCCTGAAGTCCTGTCGCCCGACCCATCGGGGATCGGGCGACGACGATCCGCAGCGGAATCAGCACTGCTCCCAGGGTAGACCGCGGAAGCGCCAGCCGCCTTGGGTGCTCCGGTGGTGATGGTCGTCGAGATCCCCTTCGAAACCCTCGTCGACATGATAAACGGCTTTTAGGCCGTCCTGGATCAACGCCTTGCCTGCCTCGAGCGAACGCTTCCCGCTGCGGCAGATCAGGATGACGGGCGCGCACGTCCCGCCGGGCTCGCAGACTGCACCGCCGAGCAGCAGCTTGCGGATCTCCGTGACGAAATGGGGGTTGACCACCCAATCCGGCTCGTCGATCCAGGGAACGTGGACGGCACCTTTGGGATGACCCACGAAGAGAAACTCCATCGAGGAGCGGATATCGACCAGCACCGCCTGCGGATGCTCTTCGAGCATCTCGAAGGCCTCTTGGGGCGTCAGTGGTCTCGGATGATCGTCGTTCACGCGGAATACCTCGTTTGGTGGTCGTCGTTTTAATGTTCGGTCGCCGCATCGGTCTCCCCGGAGACAGGCGGCGGCTTGCAGTTTAACAAGGTACTCGGATCTGTCATCCGAATCCGAGGTGCGACGCAGGGTCGTACCCGAGTAAGGATCGACCGGGCGAGAACGCCGCAGGAGATCGGTTTGAGGCATAAGGCGCGACCTGTCGAGCAACCCAAGAGCCCCGGCCTGAGCGAGGCCCTGGTACGCAATCTGATGCATCTTCTGGCGCGCTTGCCGCTCGGCCTGCTGCATCGACTCGGGGCCGTGGTCGGAACGCTCATCGCGTGGTGGCCCAACAAGCAACGACGCAACGCCCTCATCAACATCGGGCTCTGCTTCCCCGAGCTGGATCGGAAGGGACAGGTGCGGCTGCGCAACCGCAATCTGCGGGAGTTCGGCAAGACCTATCTCGAGATCGCCTCCCTTTGGCTACGCCCGGCGGACGAGGTTCTCTCGCTCGTGCGCGAGGTGAAAGGGGCCGAGCTGCTGGAGCGGCGAGACGGCAAGGGTCTGATCGTGCTCTCGCCGCACTTGGGTGCCTGGGAGCTCGCCGGCTTGCACCTCGCGGCGCAAGGACCGACGGCGATCTTCTACAAACCTCAGAAGTACATCGACGACCTGATCCTCGCCTCGCGCGCCCGCAGCGGCGCCGAGCTCGCGCCCATCACCGCAAAGGGGATCCGGGTGCTGGTCCAGGCGCTGGAGCGCGGCGACTATGTCGGGATCCTCCCGGATCAGGAGCCGAAGGCCGACAAAGGCGCAGTCTTCGCTCCCTTTTTCGGGATACCTGCCTTCACCATGCTGTTGGTCAACCGACTGGCGCGCAGGACAGGCGCACCCGTGATCTTCATGTTCGCGGAGCGATTGAAGGGGGGCAGAGGATTCAGAATGCATTGCATCCCGGCACCGGCCGGGATCGACAGCGAGGACGACGTCGAAGCGGCAACCGCATTGAACCGCGGGATCGAGCTCTGC
Source organism: Thiocapsa sp. KS1 (assembly GCF_001499735.1). Lineage (GTDB taxonomy): Bacteria > Pseudomonadota > Gammaproteobacteria > Chromatiales > Chromatiaceae > Thiocapsa. The sequence continues at coordinate 2,609,666 of NZ_LN848257.1, forward strand.
GTTTCGGTCTGCCCCGACCAATACGTGTGGCCCTACAAGCGCTTCCGACGACGCCCGAACGATGCCCCCGGGATCTACAACGGGCCGCTCGCGGATCGACGGGTACTGGCTCAGGTCTCGCACCTGCGCCGGTCGATACCCGACCCGGCCGCCCCCCCGGAGCCGCATCCGGGTTGAGTCCGAACACCGTTGCCGAGCAGGTGAATCGCGGCGCGGAGGCCTGAACCGAGGATCGAATCCGGATACGAAACCGAATCTGCAATGGCCTCCCGGTGGATTCACGCCGGGTCGGGGTAGCGGCGCCGTCCCGCACGGGACGGCTTGCGCACATCCCTGTGCGCTTCGCAGGAGACCGCGAATCAGGTGATCTTGTCGGCCGCGGTCTGCGTCTCGCCCTTGTTGTCGGTCCAAGTGACCTCGATCGGATCCCCGACCTCGCCGCCCTTGAACTTGAACGCCAGGTAGGGGTTCTTGGACACGCCGCCGCTCCAGCTGGCAGTCATGACAACCTGATCCTTGGCTTTGCAGACGACCTCCTGGATGAAGTGCGCCGGGACCAGCTCATCGGTCTTGCTGTCCTTGCGCAGACCGGTTTCCATCGGGTGGCTCATCAAGCATTTGACTTCGGTCTCGCCGTCTTTGAGCTTGGCGCGGATCTTGATGTCTGACATCTCTGTATACCTCGGGTTTGGTGTCTGTGCCCTGTCTCGGGACGATCGATTCGATCAGCCGCCGCAGCCGCCGATGGTGACCTTCACTTCCTTCTTGTTGCTGTAGAGCTTGTCGGCGGTCTGGACCACGGCGACAACGTTGGAGGTCTTGGCCATCTTGATCCGCGTAGAGACGAAGGGAAGTGCAGACTCGCCCAGGTCGAACGAGGCAATGAGGGGTGTCTGGTTCGCGTCGGCGACGATGGCGATCGACTTGACGCCTTCCATATCCGTCTCGACGGTGACCGGCACCACGGCGCCGTTCTCGGCGATATCCGGGGCCTTGATCTTGATCGCCTCGCTGGTTTCGGTGGTGTCCGAGCCCATCAGACTCTTGAGGGCTGCCGGCAGCTCCTTGGCTTGGAATGCCGCCTCGTTCCAGCTCGCAAGCACCAGGCCGGGGGACAGCAGACCAGCACCGACAGCAACTCCGACGGTACCTGCAGCGAGGGAACCCTTGAGCAGGATTCGACGTTTTGCATCGATCATGGGACATCTCCTATGGAGCGTGGTTGGTTGGACTGGGATGCGCTAAGCATCGTTCGCGTCGGGACCTTGTGCGGTCGGCGCCGCACCGACGTCATCGATGGGCCGGGGCAACTGGGTACAGGCAACCGGACGAAGGCGGAATCGATCGATCCGGATGCCGCCGCTCGGCCGAGATTGGGAAATGACGACTTGGACGTTCGAGCCGTTGCTGCCCGATCCGACCCGCGTGGGACATGAACAGTGAAATCCTCCACATCATCTCGATCTTATTATCGATTCGCTTGACGGATCTTCGTCATCGGCACGCCGATCTCGGCCGTACCGAACGCAGTATCAGGTCGTTTCGAGTACTTTCCCGACATCTGCGCCCGGACAATGTTACCTCACTCGTTCGGGACTTGGAACGCACTTCATCTCGCACCCGCGGGTGCGGCACGAAGCGGATCGCCGCCCCGCCGCTTCTCGTCGCGCTCCTCTTCGCGCCAAGCGTCGAGTCGCACCTGGATCTGAGCGGCATCGTGATAAGGCAGGTTGCGCCGTCGCAAGGCCATCTCGAGGTGCCTGATGGCAGGCTCGAGATCGCCCTCGACATAGAGCTTCTCGGCACGATACCGATCGACATTGGTCTGATCGCCCGCCTTGGTGGCCGCTTGCACGAGCATCTCGTAGAGCATGGCATTACCGGGACGCACCCGAGCGACGGCCGTAAGCTCCTCGACGGCACGCGCCGGCTGGCCCGCCTCCATGAGTGCTTCGGCATAGGAGACCCGCAGCGGCCATTGGCTCGGGAAGAGGCTCGTTGCCTGCTTGAGGTGCGCCAGGGCCTCCGTGCTCTTGCCGAGCGCCATGTCGAGCTCGGCATCCAGAACGATGAACTCGGCTTGGCTCGGATGGGTCGCCAGCAGGGTATCGCTCTCGCGCTTGGCGTCGGCAAAGCGACGCGCCCGTTGCAAGGCCAAGGCATATCCGTAACGCTCGGCGACCTCTTGGCGATAGCGCCCTTCGCGCAAGGTGTCCTCGAAGTGTGCGACCGACTGCTCGGCACGCTGGTAGGACCGCTCGCGCAGCTTGGCACGGATCAACTGAAAGCGCAGGCTGTCGGCGCGCTGGCGTGCGCCGAAGCTCTCGGCCCGACCGAGCGAGTCCGAGATACGATCGGCCGTCACCGGATGCGTGCGCAGAAACTCCGGGGCATCGGTCTCGTAGACACGGGTCGCCTTGCCGAGTCGCTCGAAGAAGCCGGCCATCGCAAAGGGGTCGTGGCCGGCACCCGCCAGGGTCTGGATCCCGATGCGATCCGCCTCCTTCTCGTTGTCGCGGGTGAAGTTGATCTGCCGCTGGAGCGCCGCGGCCTGTACGCCCGCGATCGCGGCGGCTCCCGCATCGGGCGAGACCTGAGCGCCGAGGATGGCCGCGGCGATCAACAAGGCCGTCGTCGGGAGACTGAGCTTGCTCTGGTCCTCGAACGAGCGCATCAGGTGACGCTGGGTGACATGCGCAATCTCGTGCGCCATGACGGCGGCGAGCTCGCTCTCGGTCTCGGCGGCCAAAATCAAGCCGCCGTAGACGCCGATATAGCCGCCGGGGCCGGCGAAGGCGTTGACGACCGGCTCGTCGATCACGAAGAAGGTGAAGCTGCCCCCGGCGGTTCGATCGGCCTCGACCAGGGTGGCGCCCAAGGATTCGATGTAGCTGGTGGCGAGCGGATCGTCCATCACGGGCAATGCACTGCGCACGCTGCGCATGAACAGCTTGCCGAGCCGCGCCTCGGCGGACAGGGTCATCATGCTGTCCGAGGAGCTGCCCATATCGGGAAGACTGTAGGCATCGGCCGACACCGGCGTGGAGACCGGCGTGGATAAGACCGCCAAGAGCGCAAGCCCGCCCAACGCCGACCGGCGACACCGACCGATAAACATGCGGATCATCATGGTTTGGTGAGACGTAATCCGCACCTCGTAGTTCCTGAAAGCGCGCGCCGTGCGAACCCGTCGTCGGCTTCGGCGACCTTCACTTTTCGCGCTCCGCGCTCCGCGAGTTTCGTGGCGGAGGCGCTTCTCGGGGAAAGAAATCTCCTGAATCGCGTCGCTCCGAGGGCCTTGATTCCTGCAATGGCAAAACCGACTCCAAACAACCCATAGCCCTCCGGACGCGATTCGGTTTTAGTTGAGCTGGATGCGTTGCCCCCAAGGCACCTTACCCCGCCCTTTCACCAGCCAGATCACCGGAAACGGCGGCTCGACCGGCGGGAAGTCGCCTTGCGCATCGGTGAAATAGACCAGAAGATCCGGCCGCTCGCCCATGCGCTCGACCCACTGGAACACCGGTCGGAAGCTGGTGCCGCCGCCCCCGCGAATCCGCTCGGGAAGACGAAAGGTCTCCCAAGGCTCGAAGCGGAAGGGCGCACCTTCACATAGCGCGGCGTCGCATGGCAAGAGGGTCACGCGGGCACGCACCTGCCCCTTGAGGGCATCGATCTCGCCGATGAAGGCGTCGAGCTCGTCCTGTTTGATGGAGCCCGAGGTATCGACCGCGACCAGCACGTCCATCTGCTGACTGCGCAGGCTCGGCATGATGAGGTCACCGGCGCGACGCGAGGGGCGCGCGTAGCTGTAGTCCTCGCGCGAGACGGCCGTCATGTAGCGGGCCAGGAGCATCCGCCAGGGCAATCGGGGTTGCAGCAGATGGTCGATCATCCTCGCCATCTCCCCGCCGAGCTTGCCGGCCTGCTGTGCCTGTTGTGCCGCTCCGGCGAGACGCTGCTGCCATTGCACCGAGAGGGTCTCCTGCTCGTCCGGGGTCAGGGGCCGGGGCTCGGACTTGGGTTCGCCAGCGCCGCCATCGGACCCATCGGCTTGACTCGGTTGCGCCGAGCGCTCCGTTCCCCGCCCCTCGTTCGCCTCGCCTCGCTGCGATTGCGGCTGCTCGGGCTTGCGATCGAAATCCTTCTCGGTCATCCCGGACCGACTGCCGCCCTGCCGGTCTTCCCGATCGTAGGCGTGTTTGTCCAGGGTCTCGGACTGGTCGTTGTCGTCGATGAGCGGATAGATCTCTTCGGCCGTCATGCCCGTGTAGAAGGGCATGACCAAGGCGTTCGGCGGGGGGCTCAGCCCGTCGCCGATCAGCAGCGGATTGATGGCGTAATCGCAGGCGAGATCCCACTTGTGCTTCACGCGATGCTGTCGACGCGCGAAATGCGACAGCGCACAGTGCAGGGCCTCGTGCGCGAGCATGAACTGGGTCTGATCGAGGCTCAGGCTCGCGATGTATTCGGGATTGTAATAGAAGGCACGTGCATCCGTGCCCGTGGTCGGACACCAAGCGGGGTCGGATGCATGCATCGGCAGGCGCAGCACCAAGGCCCCGAGGAAGGGTTTATCCAGGATCAACCGCGTGCGGGCCGCCGCAAGCTTGGTCTCGATCCCGCGCCGCTCGGCATCGGACAATCCCACGCTGCCCGGAGGGCCAGAGCCCTTATTCATAGAGCATCACATCGGCGACGACCGCGGCCCAATCGGCGAAGGCCGGCACCTCGAAGAGGCTGTTGCCGACCGCGCGATGCAGGTCCGACACCAGCATGACACCCATCTCGCGTTGCGGAAAACGACCCGCGTAGGCGAGGATGTTGCCGATGACCCGGTCTGTGTCGGCTTGTCCCTGCGCGCGGATCGCACGCCCGACCAGGGCCGCGGCGACGGCATATTGAAGGTCGATCTCGCGCGGTACGGGCACGCTCTCGCCCGCCAGGATGGCATCCAGATCGGGCATCTGATCCAGGCTGTCGACGAAGGCGGCGACTTCGATCCCCGCGGCCGGCCCGACACAACCCTGCAGGGTGCCCTGCAGCAGCTCGGGGATGTCCCCGAACTTTTTCAGACAGCGGTGTGCAAACTCCCAGGAGCGCGGCGACGGGAAAGCGACCGGGTTGTGCGCCGGATCGAAATCGAACAGCAGCTCAGGCCGGAACCGCAGGAAGGCGATCACACGCTCGTCGATCCCCTGCGCATAGGCCCAGGCCACCCAGTCGTCCAGATGGGTCTCGACCTCGAAGTGCGAGAAGCGATTGGCCAGCGGTGCGGCCATGCTGTAGGTTACGCCCCGGTCGCCCTGACGATTGCCGGCCGCGAAGATCGCCCACCGGTCGGGGACGCGATACTCGCCGAGCCGGCGATCCAGGATCAGCTGGTAGGCCGCCGCGGACACCGCCGGCGGGGCCGATGTGATTTCGTCGAGGAAGAGGATCCCAGCCGGCCCGTGCCGCTCGGCATCGGGCAGAACGGCGGGGATCGCCCATTCGACCCGATCGCCCGCTCGGAACGGGATGCCCCGCAGATCGCTCGGCTCCATCTGCGACAGACGGATGTCGATCATAGGCACGCGATGGCGCTCGGCGATTTGAGCCACCATCTGTGACTTTCCCACGCCCGGCGGCCCCCAGAGCATGACCGGCGTATGATGGCCTTCCGCGGTGCTCGAAAACTCTCGTTCCAGAACACGGAGCAACTGGGCTGGGCGCATGGCGGATCGTCTTCCTCTCGGGGGTTCAATGTCGAGGGACCTGAGACGCAGGTCACCCGTGACGGTCGCGAATACAATTCGATCGGTAAGAGAGTGGGTTTTGGCGCCGACGTTCACAAGGCGATGCCGGGACGCGGCGCAGCGCGTGCCGAGCCGAGTCCGCGATCGCCTTGTCACACATAAGAAAAACGCTGTATTCTTATCTCTCTTCTCGCCCCGCATGACCCTCATGGATGTGCGGGCAAGGCTCCACAGGAGACTCGAGAGGGGACCACCTGGATGCCGGATCGACACATCCGAATCCATGTTGCCAATAAGAAGTTGAAGGCGAGGTTTCCCTGAACCTACCCTTCGTCAACGACAGAGCCCGGAGAGCGGAAATGAACCAGTTTTACTACGATGCCGTGACCAAGATGGAACAACTCGGCGTCGACGACGAGTACATCCAAGGCTGGCAGTGCGGTTTCCTCCAGAATCCGAAACGCGAAGAGCAGCGCCTCACGGAGGCCTACGAGGCCGGCTACGGCGACGGCGAAGAGAAGAATACCGACAACTTCGAGGATTGGGTCAAGGCCTGATCCGGATGCAGGCACGCGAAAAGGCGGGGTGACCCGCCTTTTTTGTGCCTGCTCGCCGATGATCGAGAGGATGCGGACCTACACGAGGAGGAGCAGCCTCGGCGGCGAACGGGTACCTATCCCGCCTGCCGCAGCGTGTGCAACGGCGGGCGAATCAACAACGGATAGGTCGCCAAGGTCCCGGCGATTCCGATCAGTGCCCCGGAGCCGAAGACGCCGATCAGCCAGAGCATGGGGTTGAAGCTGAAGGTGAGGCCGAAGAGCTGCTCGGCCAGCAACCAGCCGGTCAGCTCGGCAAAGATGGTGGCGAGCGCGCCCGCGAGGATGCCGGCCGCGGTGAACTCCACGGCCAGACTGGTCAGCAGCGCCCGACGCCCGGTGCCCAGTGTGCGCAGGATGCCGTGCTCGAGCCGGCGCTCTTCCAGACTGGCCTGGATGCCGGCGTACATAACCAGGATCCCGGCCGCGAGCGTGAAGAGGAAGACGTATTCCACCGCCAGCACGCCGCGATCGACCACCTGACGGACCTGCGTCAGCAGGGCGTCGACGTCGAGCAAAGTCACGCTCGGGAAACGCTTGACCAGCTCCGGGATCAGCGTCTCGCGCTCCTCGGGCAGATAGAAGCTGGTGATGTAGGTCGCGGGCTCGGAGCCCAAAAGCGCCGGGGAGGAGATCACGAAGAAATTGACGTTGAAGCTGTCCCACTGGACCTCGCGCAGACTGGTGACGGGTGCACTCACCTCGCGCCCGGAGACCAGGAAGGCGATCTCGTCGCCCAAGGCGATACCGAGCGTCTCGGCGATGCCCTCCTCGACCGAGAACTCCGGAGCCGCATCCGCGCCGGACCACCAGGCGCCGGCGACGATGCGGTTGTCCGATTGCAGGTCCGCGCCCTGGCTCAGATTGAACTCGCGCGATGCGAGCTGCTCGGCCCGCGGATTCTCGTAGTCGGACGGGACGATCTCACGGTCGTTGATCCGTACCAGCCGGCCGCGGATCATCGGGTAGATGGCCGACTCGCCCAGCCCGCCTTCGCGCAGGAACCGGCCGAGCGGCTCGACATCCTGCGGCTGAATATTGATCAGAAAATGATTCGGCGCGCCCTCGGGCAGGGTCTCCTGCCAGGCCGCGAGGAGGTCGACGCGCACCACCGCCAGCAGCAGCAAGGCGAGGATGCCGAGCCCCAGGCCCGAGATCTGCAGGACGGCCGCGGAGGGTCGCCGTGCCAAGGCCGCGAGACCGAGTCGCCAGACGCCGCGGGCACGCCCGGCAAGCCCGCCGGCGAGACGCACCAGCACGAGCACCGTGATGACCAAGCTCGCCACCGCGCCGAGCACGCCGGCCATCAGCTTCCAGGCCAGCTGGAAATCATCCGCCTGCCAGATAATCAAGAGGGCCAGGGCTGAAGCGGCACCGACCACCGTCAGGATGGCCGAGCCGCGCGGAGCACCCAGATCGCGACGCAGCGCACGCAACGGCGAGACCTGCGCCAACTGAAACAGGGGCGGGAGCGCAAAACCCAGGAGCGCGACCAGACCCGTCGCCACGCCGACGACGACGGGCGCAAGCGAGGGCGTCGGCAGATCCGTCGCGAACCACTCCGAGAGCAGGCTCATCAGACCGAGCTGTCCCAGCCAACCGAGCACACAACCCACCAGGCTGGCGATCAGGCCGAAGAGCACTAGGCGCATCATGAAGACACGCATCAGCAGGTGATTGGGCGCACCCAGACAGCGCATCACGGCGACGGCATCGGTCTGGCGCTCGACGAAGCGACGGCTGGCCAGCACGATGGCGGCCCCGGCGACCAGCAAGGTGACGAGTGTGGCCAGATGCAGGAAACGCGAGGCACGATCGACTGCGGATTCGAATTCGGGTCGGGCGGTGCTGCCGTCGATCAGATCGATATTGACCGGCAGACCGGCTTCGATGGCCCTTTTGAAGCGCTCGACGGCCGCAGCCTCGCCGGCGACCAGAAGCCGATGCTCGGCCCGGCTCGCCTCGGTGATCAGTCCGGTCGCCGCGAGATCCGACTGGCTCAGCATGACCCGCGGGGCCAGCGCAAAGAGCGCACCGCCGCGGTCCGGCTCGTTGCTCAGGATGGCGCCCATGCGCAGACGCGACTCGCCGAGACCGACCTCGTCGCCGAGCGCCGCACCGAGTAACGGCAGGAGACGCGACTCGACCCAGACCTCGCCGGGCGGCGGTCCCGTCTCGACCTCGCGATCCGGCGCGTCGAAGGCATCGCGGACGCTCAATCGTCCGCGCAAGGGATAGGCGGTGTCGACGGCCTTCACCTGGACGAGCTGCGGTCCGCCCTCGCCCACCACGACGCTGCGAAATTCGACGATCCCGGCGGTGGTCAGACCCAAGCGGTCCGCCTGCTCCCGGTAGTCGGCCGGCAGCGGGGTGGCCGACTCCAGGGCGAGATCCGCCGCGATCAGCTCACCGCCCTGACGGGCCATGGCGCTTTCGACACGATCGGTAAAGAAGCCCACCGCCGTGATGGCGGCGACGGTCAGGATCAGGGCCGAGGCGAGCAGATAGAGCTCGCCGCTGCGCCAATCCTGACCGAGCAGACGCAGGGTGATCCGCCAGGTCTTCACGAGCCTTGCTCCAGGTGGCCGGCGGTCATATGCAGACGCCGATCGCAGCGCTCGGCGAGACGCGGATCATGGGTGACCAGCACCAATGCGGCACCGGCGTCGCTGCGCAGGTCCAGGAGGAGATCGATGATGTGCTCGCCGGTGACCTGGTCGAGGTTTCCGGTCGGCTCGTCGGCGAACAGCACCTCGGGGCGCGGGGCATAGGCCCGAGCGATCGCGACACGCTGCTGCTCACCGCCCGAGAGTTGGCGCGGGTAGTGTCGGGCACGCGGGGTCAGACCGACCCGATCCAGGGCCTCGTCGGCGCGGCGCGCGGCGTCGCGCGTCCCGGTCAGCTCGAGCGGAAGCAGCACGTTCTCGCGTGCGGTCAGGGTCGGCAGGAGCTGGAAATTCTGGAAGACGAAGCCGACTCGCCCGCTGCGCAGCGCCGCGCGTCCGTCCTCGTCGAGATCGTCGACGCGCTGGCCGCACAGCCACACCTCGCCCGAGGTGGCACTGTCGAGACCGGCCAAGAGCCCCAATAATGTGGACTTGCCCGAGCCGGATGCACCGAGGATGGCCACCGCCTCGCCGGCCTGGATCTCCAGGTCGAGGCGCTCCAAGATGGTCAAGCCGCCGGCCGGCCCCGTAACATGCTTCCCCACTGCGACCGCTTTCGACACGGCTCGAGGTCTTTGCCCTAACATGATCCGTCTACTCCTGCTGACCTGTCTGTTGTTGCCCGCCCTGACGCTCGGAAAAACCGCGACCGACGCGCCGGTCGTCCCGCCGGTCATTCTGGTCCTCGGCGACAGCCTGAGTGCGAGCTATGGTTTGGATCGCGAGAGCGGCTGGGTGTCGCTCCTCGAGGAGCGTTTGCGCGAGCGTGGAATGGCCTACCGCGTCGTGAATGCGAGCGTCTCGGGCGATACGACAGCCGGTGGCCTGACGCGGCTCGGTGCGCTGCTCGACGACCACGCACCCGCCATCGTTCTGATCGAGCTCGGTGCAAACGACGGCTTGCGCGGGCTGGGATTCGAGGTCATCCGCAACAATCTAACGACGCTGGTGGAGCGCAGCCGCGCGGCTGCTAGTCAAGTCGTCGTGACCGGCTTGCGACTCCCGCCCAACTACGGTGCGGCTTACACCGACGGCTTTCAAGCGGTGTTCCGGGAGGTCGCCGAGACCGAATCCGTCCCCTTGGTGCCGGATCTGCTCGCCGGGGTCGCCGAGAATTGGGATCTGATGCAGGCCGACGGTCTGCACCCGACCGCCGAGGCGCAGCCGCGCATCCTGGACAACGTCTGGCCGGTCCTAGAGCCGCTGCTGGAGGCGAATCGCTAAAGCTGTTGCGGTCCGGAGGCAAGTAGACCCGTAGGTCGGATTAGCGATAGCGTAATCCGACAACCGAACGCTCGGCGGGGCGCCAAACGTCGGGTTACGGCGCGCATCGACCTCGGCGGACAACATTCAACGTCCTGCCGGCGCGCCTAACCCGACCTACGCGTCCGTGTCCACTCGTTCCGGTCTCGCCACCGGATCGGGGTACAATCTCACGCATCGCAATGTCCCATCCAAGGGTCACCGGAGTCATCCATGCATCGCATCACCATCGTCGGTTCCGGATTCGCCGGCCTCACGGCCGTCCAAAGCATCCGACGGAGCGCACCCGACGCCGAGATCACGCTCGTCAGCGCAAAGCCCGAATTCATCTACTATCCGGGCCTGATTTGGGTGCCCTGCGGCATCCGCAGCGGCGAGGACCTGCGCATCGATCTACGCCCCTTCTTCAAGCGGATGCGCGTGCGCCATCTCGCCGGAGAGGCGACCGGCCTCAGCGTAGACGGGCGCACCCTCGAGACCACCGCCGGCCCGGTCGAGAACGACGGACTCGTCATCGGCAGCGGCGGACGCTTCATCAAGAAACTCCCCGGCATCGAGCACGCCATCACACCTTGCGAGGGCATCGCCGCCGCGGAGGCGATCCGCGATCGCGTCAAGGCGATGGACGGCGGCAGCATCGCCATGGGCTTCGCGGGAAACCCCAACGAGCCGAGCTCGATGCGCGGCGGACCCATCTTCGAGTTCATCTTCGGGATGGATAGCCAACTGCGCAAGGAAGGGCGTCGCGACCGCTTCCGCCTGCACTTCTTCACCCCGGCGGAACGACCCGGCAACAGGCTCGGCCCGAAGGCGGTCGACGGCATCCTCGCGGAGATGAAGCGCCGAGGCATCGAGACCCATCTGGGCCACAAACTCAAGTCGTTCTCGGAGTCGAAGGTAACGACCGAAGGCGGGGAATTCGACGCCGACCTCATCCTCTTCATGCCCGGCATGACCGGCAACACCTGGTTCGACAACACGGCCCTGCCGCGCTCGCCGGGCGGACTGCTGCAGGCCGATGCACACTGCCGGGTCGCCGGCTACGAGCGGGTCTATGTCGCGGGCGATTCGGGTAGTTTTCCCGGTCCGGACTGGATGCCGAAGCAGGCCCACATGGCGGACCTGCAAGCGCGCGCGGCGGTGAAGAATCTGCTCGGCGAGCTGCAAGGCCGCGCGCCGAGCGAGACCTTCAAGGTCGAGCTGGTCTGCATCGTGGATGCAAACGACACGGGCATGCTGGTCGCGCGTACCGAAAAGAACAACTGGGTGCTCCCTTCGACACGGCTCTTCCATTGGATGAAGCTGGGTTTCGAATGGTGGTATCTGCGACCCTACCGTTAGTCAGGACACGACATGAGCACGCGACCCAACATCATTCTTTCGACGACGGATGCCGAGCGGCTGGAGCGACTCCTGGACTCCGTCGACGAGGCCGGCTTTCCCGGCAAAGCAGACCTGGAGGCCGAGCTCTCTCGGGCGATCGTGGTGGATGCGAAGGATATTCCGCCCAAGGTCGTCACCATGCGATCGACCGTGAAGTTCCGCATCGAATCCTCCTCGGAGGAGCGTTGTTTGACGCTCGTCTACCCGAGCGACGTCGATGACAGCGGTCGGACCATCTCCATCCTCGCCCCCGTCGGAAGCGCCCTCTTGGGCCTGTCGGAGGGCGACGAGATCGACTGGCCGAAACCGGGCGGAGGCACGCTGCGGGTGCGTATCGACGAGGTGACCTACCAACCCGAACGATCGGGCGAATACCACCGCTGAGCCCCTGGAGAGCAGCCCGAGCGCAGGAAACACCCGTGTTTTCCCCGCCCGAGGTCTGCCGCGCGACTCGCCCGACAGGCGAGCCGCGCAATCATCACATCGCCTTGCTCTTGCTCTCGGCTACGATCTCCGAGTTTAGGCCGATCGGCCCGCCGGACGGCGTCGGATCCGGGGCAACTTCGGGCTCTTCGTAGAGGCGGTGCAGCTGGACGACCTCGGTCGACTTCTTGCGCAAGCGCAGGTTGAGCATCTCCACCATGAAGGAGAAGGCCATCGCGAAGTAGAGGTAGCCCTTGGGCACCTCCTGCCCGGTCCCTTCCGCGACCAGCGCGACGCCGACCAAGACCAGGAACGAGAGCGCGAGCATTTTCACGGTCGGGTGGCGATCGACGAATTCCCCGATCGGCTTGGCCGCAAACATCATGACCGCAATCGCGATCACGATCGCCGCGACCATGACGCTCACCTCGTCCGCCAAACCGATCGCCGTGATCACCGAGTCCAGCGAGAAGACGATGTCGATGACGGCGATCTGGACAATCACGAGCGGAAGGAGCGTGGCGACATGCTTGGGAGCCTGATGCTCCTCGCCGCCTTCGAGGCTGCCGTGGATCTCCATCACCGCCTTGTAGATCAGGAAGAGACCGCCGAGCAGGAGGACCAGATCACGGCCCGAGACGGGATGCCCCATCACCTCGAACCAGGGCTCCACGAGGCGCGCCAGCCAAGCGATCGACAGCAGCAGCAGGATGCGTGTCCCCATCGCCGCCAACAGGCCGAACTGGCGGGCAAAGGGGCGCTGATGCTCGGGCAGGTTCGAGACCAGCAAGGTCAGGAAGATGATGTTGTCGATGCCCAAGACGATCTCGAGCACCGTCAGCGTCAACAGGGCACTCCAGAGATTGATATCCCATAACCATTCCATACGAATTCGTGACCTTGCGAGGTTGTTGCTGACTTGAAAGGCTCGTCACCGGCAGTGCATGTCGGTGAGGACGATGTGCGATTCGGCGATCCGATGTCTCGCCTGGCCCTTCGAGATCCTGCCGGATCAACAGCGAGGGGGCGACGACCGTGCAAAATGATCGCATACCCCGGGCATCACGAACATCCTGCAACCCGCCCGACCGCCGTGCTCGAGGCCGGGCAGACACATCTATCTTCGTTGATCTCTTACATCAAAAACATCGATTATTATCGAAGTCTCTACAGCATTAATCTCCGGATCTCATCCCGATCATCCAAGCCCCCGTCCGGGACCCTGGAGGCACGATGTCCGCGTTTTCCAATCTGCTGATCCCGGCCGTGCTCTTCTTCGCACTGGGCTTCATCGCACGTTTGATTAAATCGGATCTGCGCTTTCCGCCCGATCTGGCGAAGATCCTGTCCATCTACCTGCTGGTCTCCATCGGCCTGCACGGCGGCGTGGAATTGGCGAAGGCGGATCTCGGCGAAGCCTTGGCCGCGGTGATCTGGGCGCTGCTGCTCGGCCTCCTGCTGCCGATCATCGGCTTCGGACTCTTGCTCGCAACGCGGCGGGTCGGTCTGCTCGATGCCGCCGCGATCGCCGCGCATTACGGCTCGGTCAGCGCAGGAACCTTCCTGACCGCGATCGCCTTCCTCGGCAGCCAAGGGATCGAGTACGAGCGTTATCCCTTGATCATGCTCGCGATTATGGAGTCACCGGCCATCGTCGTCGGTCTCTTGCTCGCGAGCTGGAGCCGGGGGCGCATTGCCAAGGCCGCACCGGATCGCGGCGCCCCTCGCGCCGACCGCGGGACGGGTCACATGGGCGACATCCTGCGCGAAGCCTTCACGAACGGCAGCGTGGTGCTGTTGATCGGGTCGATGCTGATCGGCGCCATCGCGAACCCGAAGGCGATGGAGTCGCTGCACCCCTTCACCACCGACATCTTTATGGGCATGCTCTGCCTCTTCCTGCTGGAGATGGGACTCGAGGCAGGGCGGCGCTTCGGCGACTTCCGGCGCGTCGGGTTGGCCCTCGGCGCCTTCGGACTGGTGATGCCGCTGATCGGCGGCGTGATCGGCGTGCTGGTCGGACACCTGATGCTTGGTTTCGGCGTCGGCGGCACGACGCTGGTCGGGGTGCTCGGTGCAAGCGCCTCCTATATCGCGGTCCCGCCCGCGATGCGCTTGGCGGTACCGGAGGCCAATCCGTCGTTTTATCTGACCTTGTCGCTCGGCGTGACCTTCCCGTTCAATGTCGTCTTCGGCATCCCGATCTATCACCAGCTCTCCCTGCTGGTGGCCGGCGGGGCCTGATCGACGCACGCGGCGCGGCCACCCGCCTGTCCCGTCGGACGTTCTCATCGCAAGCCGCAGGAGCCTACGCAGATGCACCGCCTTGTCCCTGAAAAACTCGTCACCGTCATCACCACCGACGTGCTCGAGCACCGCCTGGTCGCCGCGGTGCGTCGTCGCGGCGCAAGTGGCTATACCCTGCTGCGCGCTCGCGGCGCCGGCTCCGACGGGTTGCAGTCGGGCAACCTGGAGATCGACACGAACCTGCTTCTGAAGGTCATTCTGCCGCCGGATCGCATGTCCACCCTGCTCGATGACCTGGACGCGCTGATCGGCCAGGGCTATCACCTGACCGTGTTCGTGTCCGATGTCGCGGTGCTCGACCATGAGAAATTCGAGCGTCCGATGGAGACCTGAGAGCGCCGAGTCAACCGGCTGCATCGATCGTCTGTCGACCCACGACCGAGTGCACGAAAGGCGGGCATGGCGCTGATGTTGTCGGCCGATCGACCGCATGTCATGCTCCGCGCCCCGAGAGACAGCCGCCGCAGAGGGCGATCCATATGATCATGACGTTGTTGATGTTGGCGGTCGGCCTGGTCCTTCTAACGGCGGGCGCGGAATCGCTGGTACGCGGGGCATCCAACATCGCCACGCGCCTGGGTATCCCGTCGCTGATCGTCGGGCTCACCATCGTCGCCTTCGGGACCAGCGCGCCCGAGATGGCGGTCAGCGTGGCGGCCGCCTGGTCCGACCAGGCCGACATCGCGCTCGGCAACGTGGTCGGCAGCAATATCTTCAACGTCCTCTTTATCCTGGGACTCTCGGCGCTGGTCGTGCCGCTCGCGATCGGCAGTCAACTGATCCGAGTCGACGTGCCGCTGATGATCGGCGCTTCCATCCTGGTGCTGTTGTTTGCGTTGGACGGTCACATCGGTCGGATCGACGGGGCGATCCTCTTCGCCGGGATCATCCTCTACACCGGCTTCCAGATTCGCCAGGGTCTGCGCGAGCGCACCTCCGCCGCCGACAGGGCAGACGCGGGCGACACGAGCCTGTCGAGCACACACTGGTGGATCGATCCCCTGTGGGTGCTGGGCGGCCTGGTGATCCTGGTGATCGGATCGCGCCTCTTGGTCACGAGCGCGGTGAGCATTGCTCAGGCGTTGGGCGTGAGCGAGCTCGTCATCGGACTCACCATCGTCGCCGCCGGCACCTCGTTGCCGGAGCTGGCCACCTCGGTCGTTGCCAGCATCCGCGGCGAGCGCGACATCGCGGTCGGCAACGTGGTCGGCAGCAACGTCTTCAACCTGCTTGCGGTACTGGGGCTGGCCAGCCTGGTCTCGCCCTCCGGGATTGCAGTCGCACAGCAAGCCCTGCAGTTCGATATCCCCGTGATGATCGCGGTCGCCGTCGCCTGTCTGCCGATCTTCGTCACCGGGCGCGAGATCGCCCGCTGGGAAGGCGGACTCTTCTTCGCCTATTACCTGGCCTATACGGCCTACGTGGTGATGGCGGCCATGCATCACACGGCGCTGGATCTCTACGGCACCGCGATGCTCTGGTTCGTCCTGCCGCTCACCGGAATCACCCTCGCGGTCCTGTTCGCCAGGCATCACGTCAACGGCCGACGCAAGGCCAACGGCGGTTAAACCGCGCCCAGCGCGGTATGCGATGTTTTTGGATGGGATCGACCCCGGCAGACTTGACGACCGCTGGAGTCGGCGCGGTTTAAGATATTAAAAAATATA
This sequence comes from Thiocapsa sp. KS1, assembly GCF_001499735.1. Lineage (GTDB taxonomy): Bacteria > Pseudomonadota > Gammaproteobacteria > Chromatiales > Chromatiaceae > Thiocapsa. Next base: position 2,625,709 of record NZ_LN848257.1, read on the forward strand.
TCATTTTAAACCACGTCCCCGCTAAGAGTCGTGGATGCACCCAATGTCGATCTCACTCGAAAATTCGCATCTCGCACTGGGTGCGGTTTAAGAGCTCGGTTGGTCGCGGCGCCGATCCCAATGGGCCGCCAGGCGCTTGCGGGCGTAGTCCAGACCGAACAGCACCGGGATGCCGAGCCAGGCGAGCGCATAGATCGCCGGGGCGACCGGGCCCGTGTGCAGGACGGACTGAACGGCCGGAACATAAAGTATGGCCCAGGAGAAGAGGATCTCGGTCGCGACTCCCAAGAGCAGCAGAGGGTTGGCGAGCAGACCGCGATCCAGACCGCTGTGTCGCAACGACCTTCGGCCGACGCCGTTGCCGATCTGCATCAGGACAATGCTGGCCAGGGTGATTCCGGTGGCCGAGTGATAGAGGGGCGCGTTCTGCGCCAGCTCCTGCCCCCAGCGCCAGCCGCCCTCGTACAGAACCAGGAAGAAGAGACTCAGTGACCAGGCCGCCTGGATCAGGCCCAGAAACAGGTAAGCTGTCAGCATCAGTCGCGGCGAGAGCAGGCGTGCATCGAGGCGCCGAGGCGGCTGTTGCATCAGGTCCCGCTCGGGCGGCTCCCGGCCCAGCCCGATGGCGGGCAGCATGTCGGTCCCCAGGTCGATCGCCAGAATCTGGACAATGGTCAGCGCCAGCGGAACCGGCAGCTGGATATAGAGCAGAACGGGCACGATCTCCGGGATATTGCTGGCCAGGACATAGGTCGTGAAGCGCTGCATGTTGCAGAAGACGGCGCGCCCTTCCTCGATGCCGGCAACGATCGATGCAAAATTGTCGTCGAGCAGCACGATGTCGGCCGCCTCGCGCGCCACGTCGGTCCCGCTCACGCCCATCGCGATGCCGACATCGGCCGCCTTGAGTGCAGGGGTGTCGTTGACGCCGTCGCCGGTCATGGCGACGACCCGGCCCAGACGCTTGAGCGCGAGGACGATCTTCATCTTCTGCTCGGGCGTGCTGCGGGCGAAGACGGTCACCCCATCTCGCAACCGCGCGACCAACTGCTGCTCGCGCAAGCGCTCCAACTCGCCGCCGTGAAGGATCCGCCCCTCGGCGGGCTCGTCCGGCCGCAGGATGCCGCAGGCCCGCGCAACCGCCTCGGCGGTGTCGGGATGATCGCCGGTAATGAGGAGCACGCGCACCCCCGCGGCGTGGCAACGGGCCACGGCGCCGGGAACCTCGGGGCGGATGGGATCATCCAGCGCCAGGAAGCCGTGCAGGACGAGACTGCGCCCCAAGGATTCCTCCGGCGCCTGAGGATCGGGCAACCGATCGAGCACCCGCGAGGCGACCGCGATCACGCGCCGACCTTGTGCCGAGAGACGATGCACGATCGCATCGCACGCCAGCAGCATCGGCTCGTCGACGGCGATGGTGCGACCTTCACCGTCGCGGAGCCGGCTCACCATGGATCGCAGCGACTCCCAAGCCCCCTTGATCGCGAACCGCGCCTCCGAGCCATCGACGAAGACACCGGCCTCGCGCCGTTTGGCCAGATCGAACGGGAAGTGACGACGCGTCTCGACGAGGATCGCATCCGGCGGCCCGAACAGCGCTCCGTAGCGCTCGGCGATGGCGACGTCCAGTGGATCGCCGGACCAGCCCGGATCCCCGTGCGGCGCGGCAGTCGCCCGCCGGACCTGGGAGGCGATCAGCGCGGCATCGAGGAGTACGCGCAGCGCGTCGGGATCCTCGATCGGAAGCCCCCGCACCGGATCGACCAACGCCGCGATCGCCAACCGGTTGTAGGTCAGGGTGCCGGTCTTGTCGGTGCAGACCGTGTGGACCGCACCGAGCGACTCGACCGCCTCGAGGTTCTTCACGAGCACCTGTTTGCGCGCCATGCGCAGACTGGCCATCGAGAGCGCCAGCGTCAGTGTCGGGAGCAGTCCCTCGGGCACATTGGCCACGATGATGCCGAGCATGAAGACGATGCTGACCCAGAGAGAGCGGCCGGCGGCAATCCCCGCAACGAAGAACACCAGCGCCATCACCACCGCGATCAGGGTCAGCACCCGGACCATCCGGTTGGTCTCGCGCTGCAGCGGGGAGGGCGGTCGACGCACATCGCGCGCGAGGGCCGCGATCTTGCCCAGCTCCGTGCGATGACCGGTCGCGAAGGTGACCGCCGTCCCGTTGCCGCGCAGCAGGCTGCAGCCGGCGAACGCGATGTTGGGACTCTCGATCAGTCGGCCCTTCGCGGGTCGGGTCGCGAGAGGCTGCGAGCGGGATTCACCCGTCAAGGGCGCATTGTTCGCCAGCAGATCGTCCGCCTCGACCAGCCGCGCATCGGCCGCGACACGGTCGCCCTCCTCCAGCAGCATGACATCGCCCGGCACCAGATCCTCGGCCGACACCGTGCATTCGATGCCCTCGCGGCGCACGCGCACGCGCTGCGGCAGAAAGCGGCGCAGCTCGTCCATGGCGCGCTCGGCCCGCATCTCCTGCGCGAAGGCAAACAAGGCGTTGAGGACCGAGACGCCGAGCAGCGCCCAGCCGAGCACACGCATGCCCTCGCCCGGCTGGATCGCCTCGGCGACGAAACAGACGACGGCGGCAATGTCGAGCAGGATGCTGAAGAAATTGACGACATGCTTGAGCAAGACCCGCACCCAGCGCCATCGCGGGGGCGATTGCAGGCGGTTGGGACCGATCTCGGCCCGCCGCGCGGCGACCTCGCTCTGCGTCAGTCCGGAGGGGCGGCTGCGCAGCAGGTCGAAGACCCGCTCGGAGGCGACCTCATGGATCTGTGCCCCGTCCGCCATCAGGCCGCACCGCGGTAGATGGCGACGTCGCAGCTCGCGTCGCGCAGCACCTGCTCGACCGGATCGCCGTACAGGAACCGCTCGGCCGGGTGGCGTTCGGACACCCCCAGATACACCAGTCGCGACTTGGTGCGGTGCGCCGCGATCAAGATCTCGCGCGCCACCTGGTCCGAGACCACGACCTGAGCATCCATCACCTCGGGCCCCAGGCCAAGCTGCTCGACGATCTCCTTCTCGACGCGCTCGCAATAGGCTTGGCCCGGCCCGAGAAGGCGTTCCGCCCCCTCATGCGACATCCGCAGAAACCGCCGGCGGCCGACGCGTGCGATCAAGATAATGTGCAGGCGCGTCACTTGCGGGGCGAAGAGCCTCAGGAACGGCATGCCCGAGCGAAAACCGTCCGGGCGCTCGGTGACCGGAATCAGCAACCGGCGCGGCGATCCCAACAAGCCGGGATGGACCACACGCACGGCCAGGATGTTGCAGTGGCCCGAGCGCAGCAGCCGCCCCGCGATCGTCTCGCGCAGAGCACCGTGGCCCGGCGCTCGTGCCGGCGTGCCGCACAGCAGGAAATGCTCCGGACCCGCGGGGACGGCGGACCGGATCGCAGTCTCCAGAGTGTGCTCGGCGGGCGGGAGGATCTCCTTGATGAGCCGGACCCGCTGATGCGCGCATTCCCGGAGAATCCGTCCCAGCTTGTCCTCGAGCATCGCCGGCAGGATCTGCTCGCTGCGAACGTGGATCAACCGCAAGGTCCTGTCGTGCAGAGCAGACGCCAACTGGACGGCGTAATGGCTGACCCAGTCTCCGTTGATGGAACCGTCGTAGGCGAAATGGAGCATAGCGACCGTCCGCAGCGCCTGGATCGATGGATCGATGGGGGGTCGGGCCCATGCCGCGGTCACCGACCCGACGCGCCGCCGGGGCGATATCGCTTCGAGCCAACGCGTCGTCCCCCTCGACCAAATTATGGCAGACCCTGCCGCCTCTACCGCCGGGGCCGGGGTCGGCCAGCGATCGCTCGGCATGCGTCAGGTCGGCGACTGCTCGACGCGCATTGCGGCGGGCCCCGGCGGCTCCCGCAAACGACTGCTCACGACCCATACTGCTATCCGGATTTCCGACCATGCTTCTGTTTCCCCTTCCTACTATGAGGAAACAGACCATGAAGACCGCCAGTGCTGCGTCCCGGACAGCCCATGAGCCCTGGAACAAAGGCAAGCTGATGGGCAAAAGCCGCCGCTGAAGCTGCACGAGATCCGGGCCGTTCGCACACAGCTGCGCATGGCCGGGAAGACGCGAGAGTTGGCGTTGTTCAATCCGGCGATCGACAGCAATCTGCGCGGCTGCGACTTGGTCGCCCTGCGGGCCCGCGATATCGCTCACGGCAACCACGTGATCGCGTGGACCAGCGTTGTCCAGCACAAGACCCGCGAGCCGGTGCGCTTCGAGCTGACCGACCAGACCCGCGAAGCCGTGCAGACCTGGATCAAAGAGGCCGCACTCTCCAATGGGGATTATCTCTTCCCCAGTCGGCAGAGCGGCTCGCCGCACTTGTCCGCCCGTCAGTACGCGCGCATCGTGAAACGATGGATCGGACTCATAGGCGCTGATCCGCAGGAGTACGGGACGCACTCGCTGCGTCGGAACCAAGGCGACGTTGATCGACCGTCAGACCAAGAAACTGCGCGCCCTCCAGCTGCTGCCGGGGCATCGCAAGATCGAAAGCACCGTGCGCGACTTGGGAGTGGAGGTTGACGACGCTCTCGACATCACCGAGCACATCGAGTGCCGAGGGAGAGGCGGGTGCTCAGCCATTGGCTGGGCGCCACCGGGGGCTCTGTTCATGGGTCCCGGCGCGGAACCCATTCTCAGCCCGGATCCTTGAGCACGTCTTCCAGCGTCCCGCACTCCAGCACGCGATCGGCCCGTAGACCCAGCGCTCGCCCCAGCGCAGCAGCCAAATCATGTCGTCCTCGCGCTCGCGTAGGTCGTGGCTGACGCCGATCTCGCCGACGCGCTGTAGGGTCGTGAAGTCCAATTACTCGACCCAATCCTCGTGCACGAAGCCTCGGATCAAGTCCGCGACCAGATCGCGATGCGAGAACAGGAGCTTGTAGGAAGGATCGTGTTCGGTCATCCGGAAGCGCGGGATCATTCCGTCGTTTCGGAACCATACCCCAAAGCGACCCGCATGACAGCGAGCGCGTTAGGCCGATGCCTCAAGCGTGCCGGCAAGCTCCGCTCGGGACAGGACGCTGCCGGACCGGTAGATCCTGATACGGGCTGCCCACCGGCCAGCGACCGAGGGACCGGTCACGCCCCGGAACCGACATTGGTCCTCCGATCGGCAATGACCGAAACCGGAGCGCTAGGACACCCACCTGCCCAGTGACGCTCAGCCCCGGCATCATGGCCGGCTGCGGCTCGGCGCGCGCGGGCGCCGGAGGCGCCAGCCGACCCACGCGCGAAGGCCGATGTAGAGCAGGACGCCGACCACGTTCGCGACCAGGTCGAGCCAGGAAGGCTCACGATAGGGCAGTTGCCACTGCACCAGCTCGATGACGAGCCCATAGCCCAGCAGCAGCCCCCAGCGCGGCAACTCCCGCTCGCGACCCGGATAGCCGCCGTCCGCCAGTGCAGCCATGAGGAAGAAGGCCAGAACGTGGTTGGCCTTGTCCCACGAGAAGCCCGCCGGCTCGGCGACCGGCGCGAACGCAAGCCAGGCCACCACCAGGACGCAGCCCCAGAGCGCCAGCCGAAAGCCTCGCCGAAACACGCCCTCCGGCATGAAGACCAACATCAGGAGAGATCCA
>NZ_LN848257.1:2631435-2635191 GCF_001499735.1 Thiocapsa sp. KS1
TCGGGTGGCATGCCGGGTCCGCCCGGTCGCAGATGGTGTGCGAGCCGATCGCCTGCAGCGCCGTCGCGCAGTTGCCGCCGCGGGTGAAGCCGGCGCGCGGCCCCGGCGAACAGGTTTCCAGGGTCTCTGCGAAGACATTTGTTGGTTCGGGCATGAAGGCGCTCCGGATGGCGTGGGTGTTGTGTGGCTTCCAGGTCCGATGGTCTCGACAGTCGCCGCCGGACGCAAGACCCGCTGGCTCAGCCCGGGCAACCGCAATCACCCGGACGGATTCACGAGCGACACGCGGCTCTCCGGCGCGAGGCTCCGTCGCCGTGCGAATGCGACTACCGTCGACAGGGCGAAGACCGCATGTATGGCGATGGTGCACTGGTAGACCGAGCCGACTCCCGACTACATACGATCGCCCCGTGAGCAACAGATCCGTCGGAACGGTATCCACTTCAACAACGATAAAAGCGGTTTAGACTCCGTCCGGTCGCGAAACGGATATGAACACTCGGATATGGATGCTTCCCGTCGTCCCTCGCGCACTCGCGTGGTCCAAGCCAGCCGAGGGCCCGAAAACGAGCCTGCCCGCCCGGCTCATGGCGCGAGGCGCCGGCAACCGGGCGAGCACGCCCGGGGATTCTCATCGGTGGTTACGGCGAGGTTTGTCGCGATCCGAGACCCGATCCCGCATCGCACCGCCGACGATGAACGCCGCGTCAGGCTATGGACCGTCCAAAGACCTGTCAAGGCAAGAGCAAGACTGCGCCGGGTCCGGATCGCATATCGGTTCGGGCGCCCGCGGCCACCGCGGTTCCGACACGCGCCCTGGCCATCCCGGATCGCGTGGATGCCGACGGGCAGGTGTAAGCTCACGCCGTTGCTCATTCGAACCCGGATCTCCCGATGCCACGGCTTCTTCTCTTGCTCGCGGCGCTCTTCATCGCCACGCCCGGTCACGCCGAGGACGCCGACCTCGCCGCGCTGTTCGCCGCGGCCGGCGTCGAGGGCACCCTCATCATCGCCGACCTCGCCGGCGACTCGGTGCAGGTGCACAACGCCCCGCGGGCCGCGCAACGGTTCCCGGCGGCCTCGACCTTCAAGATCTTGAACACCCTGATCGCCCTGGATGAGGGCGTCATCGCGGGACCCGATGCCCTGATCCCGTGGGACGGGCGTCTGCACGACATGCCCGACTGGAATCGCGATCACACCCTCTCCAGTGCCTTTGCGACCTCGTGTGTCTGGTGCTATCAGAGCCTGGCTCGAGCGATCGGCGCCGAGCGCTACCGTAGCCACCTCGAGCGCGCGGGCTACGGCGAGCTGGCGGACCCGTTCGATCCCGTGGCCTTCTGGCTCGACGGCACCCTCGCCATCAGTGCCCTGGAGCAGGTTGAGTTCCTGCGTCGGGTGATTCTGCGCACCCTGCCGTATCGGGACACCAGCTACGCGGGCCTGCGCCGGGTCATGCTCGCCGAGACGACCGAGCAGCACCGCCTGTTTGCGAAGACCGGTTGGGCCGCGCGTGCGACACCGCAGATCGGCTGGTATGTCGGGTATGTCGAGACCGAGACGCCCGAGGCGACCTGGATCTTCGCCTTGAACATGGACACCCGCGGTGCCGCCGATCTGCCCTTGCGTCGAGGCCTCGTCCGCGCCGGCTTGCAGGCGAAGCGGATCATCGAGCCGCCCGAGGCCGCGCCCGCCATCAACCGCGACGACGCAGGCGATACGCGAGATCCGGCTGCCGCGAAGTCCGCGACGACAACGCAAGAGGAGCATCGAGCACGTGTGGAATGAACGTTACGCCGAGGACGACTATGCCTACGGCACCGCGCCGAACGACTTTCTGGTCGAGCAGGCGGATTGCCTTCCGGAAGGGCCGATCCTGTGCTTGGCCGAAGGCGAGGGGCGCAACGCAGTCTGGTTGGCCGCGCGCGGCCATGACGTGACCGCGATGGACGCCTCCGCCGTCGGTCTGGAGAAGGCGCATCGACTGGCCGCCGAGCGCGGGGTGCGGATCGAGACGCGCTGCTGCGATCTCGCGCACTTCGAGATCGCGCCGAACGCCTGGTCGGGCATCGTCTCGATCTTCGCCCATGTGCCGCCGGACCTGCGCCGCACAGTGCACCAGCGCGTGGTGGAGGGGCTGCGACCGGGCGGCGTTTTGATCCTGGAAGCCTACACCCCCGAGCAGTTGCGCTTCGGCACCGGCGGCCCTCCCGTCGCCGAGCTAACCATGGACCTCGCCACCCTGGAAGACGAGCTCGCCGGCCTGGTGTTCGAGGTCGCGCGAGAGCGGGAGCGTGAGGTGTTTGAAGGTCGCTACCATCGGGGACGCGGTCATGTCGTGCAGATCGTCGGGCGCAAGCCGGCAGACGACTGATCTCGGTGGCTCGAAGCCTGGCCGCGGTCTCCCGCAGGGGCCGCTTGGCCGACCGCAACGCGTGCTCAGTCGGTCCCCGCCCTAGCGTTCGTCCACGGCAGATGCCTGGACGGCCTTGAGTTGTTCGCGGATCCACATACAGATGGGCTCTTTTGTGGAGGCGCTCGTGCCGGTAGAGGTAGACGTGGGTGAGCGCGATGTCGATCCACGGCAGGGCCTCTCGCAGCACCGGATTGCAGCCGCACACGAGCTCCTCGGCGAAGCGCCTCGGCAGCCTGAAGACTGATCGTCTTATTCGTGGTGCTGCGCGTGGCCTGGCGTATCCGCAACGGCTGGCCCAAGCCTGTCGGCGACTACACCTCGGTGGAGAAGCGAGTGTCGAAGCTCGTCCACTGGCGACTCATCATCGGCACGGTGCCGATGCCGATTTCCGGCTTCATGATGTCCACCATGGGCGGACACGGCGTGCACTTCTTCGGCGGCGAGCTGATCGCACGCACCCCGGATCCAGCCAATCCGCAGGAGGTCGTGGCCCTGAACGCGACTCTGGCCGAGGCGGGACACGCGTTGCATGGCTGGGGCGGCTACCTGATCATCGGCGTCGTCGTTCTGCATAGCGTCGGCGCCCTCAAGCACCACCTGATCGAACGGGACGGCACCCTGCGGCGCATGCTCGGAGCCGAGGTGCGGGTGGTGCCCTGAGCGCCCTTAACCCAAGGATTCGACAGATACGCACATTCAGGTGCCAACAGGTCCAAACGCATGAGTAATCGAACGATCCCCATCGACGAGCGGCTTCACGGCTACCTGCTCGAACACTCCCTGCGCGAGAGCGCTGTCAAACGGCGCCTGCGCGAGGTCACGGCCTCCTTGGAGCAGAGCGGGATGCAGATCGCCCCGGTGCAGGGTCAGCTCATGGCCCTGCTGGTGGAGCTGATCGGTGCGCGGCGCATCATCGAGATCGGCACCTTCACCGGCTACAGCGCGCTGTGCATGGCCGAGGCCATGCCGGCCGACGGTAGGCTGATCTGCTGCGACCTCAGCGAGGAGTGGACCGACATCGCCCGCGGCTTCTGGCGCGAGGCAGGGGTCGAGGAGCGTATCGACCTGCGTCTGGCACCGGCGATGGAGACGCTCGATGCCTTGTTGGCACAGGGATGGGAAGGTCAGTTCGACATGGCCTTCATCGACGCCGACAAGGGCAACTACACCCGGTACTTCGATCGCTGCCTGACGCTGGTGCGGCCCGGTGGTCTCATCCTGTTCGACAACACGCTCTGGGACGGCCGCGTGGCCGATCCTCAGGACCAGGACGAGGAGACCCGGGCGATCCGCGCGCTCAACGACCGACTGCTGGGAGACCGGCGCGTGACCCTGAGTCT
>NZ_LN848257.1:2635291-2636204 GCF_001499735.1 Thiocapsa sp. KS1
ATCGGCGACGGGCTGACCCTGGCGCGTAAGCGCTGATCTGCGCGCGAGGTACCCGACGGCTTGATGCCGTCTCGACCGGCCGGGTGGCCCCGAACGCACTGCTGCGTTCGGGGCTGGCTAGCGGGAGACCCCGCGATACAGCCGATCCACCCAGTCCCGGAACCAGTCGGGACGCGCGAGCAGAACGTACGCGAGCAGCAGTGCGGCCAGCGGAACCGCGAAGGCCGCGGTGTCCACGACGACGATCAGCAGGGCGAGAAGCAGACGGTGTGCGAGGTGCATGACGAGCTCGGGGTTGCCAAGGTGCCCGATATGCTCGAACACCTTCGCAAGCGCACGCAAGCGCATTCGGTCCGGGGGTTGAGCAGCGAGGGGCCACCCGCGGCGGGGTACGACCAGCGATGCCTCTCATGGTCGATTGCACCATCGCTCGGTCACGGTCAGAAACAGGCCCGGCCAACGAACCCGAGTGCCGACAAAGTCCCAGTTCTGGACACTGGCCTTTTCCGAGCCGGCCTCGGCTAGATCCTGTTAGCGGTCCGTCGCGGCCGATACATGGGGTTTTGGCCCAAACCGCCAAAAAACCCGCGTTGGAAGATGGAAGACTGCATCGCCCTGCCCGACATGTGCCCGACATGGATTGCAGCCTGAGTCTTGCCGACGTCGATGAGCGGGGGGCATTTCCAGCTCCGCCCGAGCAGCCCCCGAGCCAGCATCCATGAGGCGGTCAGATGCCAGCCAGATAGGCTGCCTTCCACCCGGCATAGCGCTCGACCAACCCCTGTAACGCCTCGGGCTCGTAGGCCCGCAAGCCGCTCAGGATCAGGGTCTTTGCGCCCTGCCCGACCGGCTCCCCGGCGGCCGTCAAGCGGAACCCGAGTCGGGCCTCGCCGCGCTTGCCCGTCACCTCCAA
>NZ_LN848257.1:2636304-2636980 GCF_001499735.1 Thiocapsa sp. KS1
CCGCGGAGATGCGTAACGTGCCGTCTTCGGCCACGTGGAAAGGATCGAGAAACATGGCTCAAAGCTCCGAGATAGGTGAGGTCACCCCTATGTCAATCTGCGCGGCGGACCCCGTAGACGACCCCTTGCGAGATTCTCGGCTCGTCGATTGGTGCCGGTTGATTCTTCCCGGCCGACCCAGAAAGTGGATGTATTACGAGGCAGCCGCAGACACCCCGGATCCGATATTAGTGAACCTGGGCGTTCGTCTTCCGGTCGTGCGAAGGTGAAGCAGGTTCCCGGCCCGCCAGCTCGACTGTGTCGGTTGGCCCGGCGCGGCGTCCATGCAGCCCCGCCAACAGCAGGGCAATAGGCATTTCCACCACCAGGAAGAGCGTGGCGAACAGCACGAGCTCGACCCGCCCGAAGACCGTGATCCCGATCAGCGCGACCAGGGCCAGGTTGCGCACGCCGAATTCCAACAGGAGTGTGAAGCGGTCCCGCCGATTCAGCCCGACCAGCCAGCCCAGGACCCAGCCGGTCAGCATGGCGGTCACGGAGAAGACCAGCGCCGCCGTGACCATCGGGCCCATGCCGCTCGCCAGGTCTGCCCGCGCTGTGTAAAGAATGGCGCCGACCAGGATCGCCAGTCCCAGTAGGCTGAGCCGCCGCAGCCATCGCCCTGCGCGGCGCACCA
>NZ_LN848257.1:2637080-2644507 GCF_001499735.1 Thiocapsa sp. KS1
ATGCGCGACGAGGGGCCGGGATCGCGTCCTGCCGATCGAGAAACAGGGCCATACCGGCGGCAGTCAGCAGCGGCATGCTGATCAGGGCCAGGAGCGTGGAGAGCGCGGTCAGGGTCACCGACAGGGCGAGATTGGCCCGCGCCAGGTAGGTATAGACATTGGAGAGCGCGCCGCCGGGGCTTGCCGCCAGCAGGATCATCCCGGCTGCGACCGTCGGCTCCGGGCGCAGTGCCCAGATCAGCGCGGCGGCGATGGCGGGCAGCAGCAGGAGCTGGCCCAGGGTCGCCACCAGGACCACCTTGGGGTAGACGACGACGCGCCGCAAGTCCCCCGGCGTCAGTTCCAGCCCCACCGTCAACATCAAGAGCCAGACCAGTGCCGGAACGGCCAGGTCGGCAAGCGGATCGAGAGGGGTCATGGGTTTCTTCCTTTGCGCCGGCGTGCTTCGAACCGGGCTTACGGCCGCCGGGGGCGAGACCCTGGCGGCCGTGCGATCCCCAGTTTCAGCATCCGCGAGCGCAGGGTGTTGGGATTGATCCCGAGACGTTCCGCGGCGTTCCCCGTCCCGTTGATCCGCCAGTCGCAGGCGGCACAGACGGCTAGGATGTGGTCACGTTCCACCTCGTCCAGGGTGCGATTGTCGGTCCCGGCGGACCGGTTGTCCGTCGTTGCCCGAGCGCCCGTCGTGGTGCGCGGGAGCACGTCCACCACCATGGTCGCGCCCGGCGACAGGATCATGGATCGCTCCACGATATTCTCCAACTCCCGCACATTGCCTGGCCAATCATAGGCCATCAGCGCCGCGACGGCCCGGTCCGGGATGCGCAGCGCCGGTCGGCCAAGCTTGGCCCGCAGCTTCTCGACGAAATAGGCCGTCAGGAGCGCGATGTCCTCCTTGCGCTCGCGCAGGGGCGGTACCGTGATCGGAAAGACGCTCAAACGATAGAAGAGGTCCGGGCGGAAACTGCCGTCCCGAGACATGGCCTCCAGATCCCGATTGGTGCTGGCGATGACCCGGGCATCGCTGCGCCGGGTCGCCGTCGCGCCCAGCCGCTCGAACTCGCCGCTTTGCAAGACCCGCAGCAGCTTGGCCTGCAACTCCCGCGGCAGCTCGCCGATCTCGTCCAGGACTAGGGTCCCGCCGTGGGCCACCTCGAAGCGCCCGATCTTGCGCGCGATGGCCCCGGTAAAGGCGCCTTTCTCGTGGCCGAACAGTTCGCTCTCGATCAGGGTTGGGGGCAGGGCGGCGCAATTCACCCGGATCAGCGGGTGTTCCGCCCGTCGGCTGCGCCGGTGGATCGCGGTCGCGATCAGGTCCTTGCCCGTGCCGGTCTCGCCCAGCACCAGCACCGTGCTGTCCGTTCGGGCGACTTGCTCGACTTGCAGCAGGACCCGGCGCAGGATCGGACTCTCGCCGACCAGGTCATCGAAACTGCCGCAGAGCAGCGCCTCCTCCCGCCACACGGCGTTTTCCGCCTCCACCCGCTCCCGCAGGGCCACGTTCTCCGCCAGGGCCTCCTTGAGCGCCGTCTCCTTGCGTCTGCGCATCAGCGCATTGGCGAAGATACCGGCGATGAGCCGCAACCGCCGCACTAGGTCATCGGGCCAGGCGTGCTCCCGTCGTACCGCCCCGAACGAGACCCAACCGAGCACCTGTGCGTCCGCGGACAGCGGAAAGACCGCCAGAGACTTCTGCCCGAGACGCAGCAGTGATTGGCGGTCCAGCGACGCCTCCGGCGGCAGGTCCGACAGCCGCTGCGCGATCGTCGGGAGCCCGGCCCGCACCCGCGCCACCAGATAAGGAAAGTGGGCCTCCGCCAGCGGCGAGGGGATCGGTGCGATGCCCTCCTGCGCCCAGGAATGGGTGACGGTCCATTGTGCCAACGCGTCGTCGAAGCGCCCGATGGTGCAGCGGTCGAGCCCCAGGAACCGCACGATCCGGCGCAGCGCGGCCTGAATGTGGGCGTCCAGTGCGCTGGCCTCCACGTTGATGAAGGAGGCCGCGAGATCCGTCAGCAGGTCCTCGAAGCTGGTCTCGGAATGAGCCGCCCAGTCGGGCGACGCGGCTTCCCCGGGTTCGCGGGCAAGCGGTGCTGGATCATTCACGGCGTCCTCCGGGAGGTCCCCTGGGGTGGCGGCGCGCATCACGATATTTCGCGACAGAGCCTACCCGAGTTTGATCAGGCCGTCATCGGCAGTGTGATGGCCGGGGGCATCGCCACGTTGCCGATCGGCAGGACACGATATTTCGTAAGAAACGATATATCGCGAACAGTCTCGTTGAATGTCGTCGCTTCACGCCCGGGACGGCGTCTCCGCGGCGACACCGGTCGAAGCCAAAAATATTCTTTTCAATCGGTTGCCTTTCTCCCAAGCGATTCTGTCGGTTATGGCCCGTGTCCTGCTCTGTGACTGCGCATGACGTTTCGGATCACACGAGTCGACGACCCGCGACGAACGATCCTCGAGGTCGACGGGTGGTTACAGGTCGACGGGCTTGCCGAGCTGGAACAGGCCTGCGGGGACCCGTCCGCCGGGCTGACCCTGGATCTGCGCGGCTTGCGACAAGCGGACGAGGCATCTTTGGCCGCCCTGCGACGGCTGCGGGCGGCCGGGGCGAGCTTCGTGGGTCTTTCGGCCTACCTGACCCTGCGACTCGGTCCCGCGAGCGCGGAGCACAAACCCGGCGTGTAACGCGAGAACCAGACTCACGCGACGCGGGTGTCCGCGGCACGCCGATCAGGACCGGGCCAGCGCAGTACGGGGCGGCCTTGATCGTCAGTGCTACCGCGCTCCCGGGAACCTGTACCTGGACGGAATCATGATCAAGGCCGTACGCGGCCAACCCCACGGCATCCATTCAACACCAACAGAGGACAGAGAACGATGAAGCAACGACCAATCGATTCAACTGCCCCGCGGGACCGCGCGGGTAGACGGCGCGGTCTGACCGCGCTGGTCTTGACCCTGGCGACGCTCGGTGCCGCGCTCGGCGTCATCAGCCCGGCAGGCGCGGCCGACAAGCCCAACATCCTGGTCATTTGGGGCGATGACATCGGCACCTGGAACATCAGCCACAACAACCGCGGCATGATGGGCTACCAGACGCCCAATATCGATCGGATCGCCAACGAGGGCCTCGGTTTCACCGATTACTATGCTCAGCAAAGCTGCACGGCGGGCCGCGCGGCCTTTATCGGCGGGTCCGTGCCGGTACGCTCCGGCATGACCAAGGTTGGCCTGCCGGGTGCGAAGGAAGGCTGGCAGAAGACCGACGTCACCATGGCCACGGTGCTGAAAAGCCAGGGCTATGCCACCGGCCAATTCGGCAAGAATCACCAGGGGGATCGTGACGAGCACCTGCCCACCATGCACGGCTTCGACGAGTTTCTCGGCAATCTGTATCACCTCAATGCCGAGGAAGAGCCGGAGAATATGGATTACCCCAAGAATCCGGAATTCAAGAAGCAGTTCGGACCGCGCGGCGTGCTGCATACCTGGGCGGACGGCCAGGGCGGGCAGCGGATCGAAGACACGGGCCCCCTGACCAAAAAGCGCATGGAGACGATCGACGAGGAAACCGTCGCCGCCGCCATCGACTTTATGACCCGCCAGGCCAAGGAGGACAAGCCCTTCTTTGTCTGGTGGAACGGGACCCGCATGCACTTTCGCACCCACGTGAAGGCGGAGCGTCGCGGCATCTCCGGACAGGACGAATACAGCGACGGCATGGTCGAGCACGACGGCCAGGTCGGGCAATTGCTGAAGGCGATCGACGACCTGGGCCTGGCCCACAACACCATTGTCCTGTATTCCACGGACAACGGCCCGCACTACAACACCTGGCCGGATGCCGGCACCACGCCGTTCCGCAGCGAGAAGAACTCCAACTGGGAAGGCGCCTATCGCGTGCCGGCCTTCGTCCGCTGGCCTGGGCATTTACCCGCGAACACCACGCTCAACGGGATCGTCGCCCATGAGGACTGGTTGCCGACCTTCGCCGCCGTGGCGGGTGCACCGGACATCAAGGAGCGGCTGCTCAATGGCACCGACCTCGACGGCCGCCACTACCGCAATTATCTGGATGGTTACAACCAGCTCGATTACCTCACCGGGAAGGTCAAGGAATCGCCGCGCAACGAGTTCTGGTATGTGAACGACGACGGCCAGGTCGTCGCCGCCCGCTACCTGGACTGGAAGGTGGTCTTCCTGGAGAACCGAGGCGAGGCATTCGGGGTTTGGCGCGAGCCCTTCACGGAGCTGCGCGTCCCGCTCTTGTTCAATCTGCGCCGCGATCCATTCGAGAAGGCCCAACACAACTCCAACACCTATAACGATTGGTTCCTCGACCGCCCGTTTGTGATCGCGCCGATCCAGGCCATGGCCGCGAAGTTCCTCATGACGCTGAAGGACTATCCGCCAAGCCAGACCCCGGGTTCCTTCAACCTGAGCAAGATCCAAGAGCAGTTGAATAAGCCGATGGGCAATTAGGCCTCGCGGGCGGGACCGGGCGACCGCCCGGTCCCGAATCGTCTCATTTTTCCATTTCGATGCGGCTTGTGGGCATCGTGGCGATGCTGGAATTGGGCCGGCGGCTCGGTATTCGATTGGCTTCGCATCCTCGGTTTCGCGGGTGTGACGGCGGTAGCGGTTTAGCTCATCGTCGATCTGGGATTCCCCCGGCTCGATCTGATTCGGGTCGATACCTTTGACCATACGTTGGCGGAATTAAGGGCAAGCATGCCATGACGCAATCGATCCCCAAGCGAGCGACCCTGCTGCTGGCCTTCCTGCTGCTGGCCGGCTGTGCGACCCCTGCACGCCAGTTGATGCCCACCCCGGAACTGTATCGGCAACCCGGAGGGGTGCCGGTCTTCGAGAGCACGGCGGTCCAACGGCACGGCACGGATGTGGACCTGCTGTACGTGACCGACCGCGGCCCGGAGACCACGGCGGATGGCACCACGATCCCTTACGGCCAGGTCCGCGCCCGGCAAATCCGCTTCGGAACAGCCCGGGTGCGCCTGACGCCGGCCATCACCTGGGACGCCCTGCGCGAGCAGAGCCAACTGGGCAAGCGCACCCGAGAGATCGATCTGGAGCTCGGTGCCGTCAAAGAACTAGGGCAATTTCCGAACGAGCCCTACCAACTGCATCGGCTGGCGAATGGCTTGATCGAACGCGATCGTGATGAATTGGCCCGCCACGCGCAGGCCAAAGAGGGACTGACCCGGGAGATCGAGCGCCGCTTGGCGGAGTCATCATCCAAGGACGTCATGCTCTACGTCCATGGCTTCAACGAGACCTTCGCCTCCGCCGCCTACACCGCCGCGGAGCTGTGCCATTTCCTTGGCCGTGAGGACGTCTGCGCCTTCTTTACCTGGCCCGCTTCCTCCAGCGGCAACTTCCTGACCTCCTACACCACGACCACGGAGTCCGCGGACTATGCCGTGGAGCACCTGAAGAAGACCATCCGCATGATCGCCCGCACTCCCGGGGTCGAGGGACTGCAACTGTTGGCCCACAGCCGCGGTACCGCGGTCATGCTGCGCGCCGTGCGCGAGTTGGGCCAGGAGGCCATCTCCGCGGGTCAGGAGCCGATGAATGTCTACGGGATCGACAACCTGGTGCTGATGTCGCCGGACATCGACGTGGACATCGCCGCCCAGCAGATTACCGGTCTCCTGTCCGATCCGGACCTGGTCACGGTCTGGCCCGAGGGCCGACTGCCGCGCATCCTGAAGGGGCGCATGACGATCTATGCCTCTCCGGAAGACCGGGCGCTGCTGGTCTCCAAGATCCTTTTCCGCAGCCGCAATCGGGTCGGCCAATTGCGCCCGGAGGACCTCCCGCCGAGGGCCCAGGCGTATTTCGAAACGCTGGGCAAGGTCGATCTGATCACCTACGAGGGTGACCGCACCGACCTCTTCGGGCACTCCTATTTCACCACCAATCCCCGGGTTAGCTCGGACTTGATCGCCATGCTCCGCTACGGCAAGCGGCTTGGTGAACCGGGGCGCGAGCTGATCCAGACCGGCAAGGTCACCTGGAAATTCCCGCCCGTCGCCGGGCAATAGGAGACACCCAATGCACCGACTCCCTCTATTCGCCGTTTTGGTCCTCGCGGCCCTGTCCGTGGCTGCTGACCCGCTACCCTCCTGGAAGGACGGTCACGCCAAGCAAGCCATTACCGGGTTCGTCACCGAGGTGACGAACGCCGGGAGCGAGGACTTCGTGCCGCCGGCCCAGCGCATCGCCGTCTTCGATAACGACGGGACCCTATGGGTGGAGCAGCCCATGTACACCCAACTCGCCTTCGTGATGGATCGGCTGAAGGTCCTGGCGCCCGCGCACCCGGAGTGGACAGAGCAGCAGCCCTTCAAGGCCGCCTTGGAAGGTGACTTGGCGACCTTGGGGGCCGCCGGAAGCGAGGGTCTGCTGCAACTCGTGATGGCGACCCACAGCGGCATGACCAGTGCCGAATTCGAGACGACCACCTTGGACTGGATCGGTGCTGCCCGCCACCCGCGCTTCCGGCAGCCCTATACGCAACTCGTCTACCAACCGATGCTGGAGCTCCTCGAGTATTTGCGCGGGAACGGCTTCAAGACCTTCATCGTCTCCGGGGGCGGGGCCGACTTCATGCGCCCCTGGTCCGAGGCGGTCTATGGCGTCCCGCCGGAGCAGGTGATCGGCTCGGAGATCGCGCAGCGGTTCGAGATACGCGACGGCGTAGCTGTGATCGTGCGCGAGCCCGAGGTGGCCTTCATCGATGACCAGGCCGGCAAGCCGGTGGGCATCCAACGCCACATCGGGCGCCGCCCGATCCTCGCCTTCGGCAACTCCGACGGAGACATCCAAATGCTGCAATGGACCACCGATGCGCCCGGCCCGAGTCTTGGTCTGATCCTCCATCACACCGACGCCGAGCGCGAGTATGCCTACGACCGAGGGAGCCACTTCGGCAGGCTCGACAAGGCCCTGGCGTTGGCGCCCGAGAACGGTTGGGTGCTGGTCTCCATGAAGGATGCCTGGTCGCACCTGTTTCCGCCGACGCACGGATCCCAGCCGGATGAGTAGGTTTTTCCTCGCGTTGACGCGCGTTTGCGGTTCGCATTCAAACCAAGCGCCGGGAGGGCGCACACCATTGGGAGGACATGCATGCAGAACCTACTACACCGTCTCGGCCGATCCCTGGCCCTCGTCATTGTCGTCCTCTGGGTTGGCGTCACGGCACCGCTCGTGCTCGGCGCGGAGTCGACCACGCCGCCGGCCGATGCCTTCCCCGCGGAGCAGATCGAGCAGCTCGTTGCCCCCATCGCACTCTATCCCGATGCCCTGATCGCCCAGATCCTCATGGCCAGCACCTATCCGCTGGACGTGGTGCAGGCGAAGCGCTGGCTCGATGACCATGAAGACCTCGATGA
>NZ_LN848257.1:2644607-2676119 GCF_001499735.1 Thiocapsa sp. KS1
CGAGCCCGAGAGTCCCATGGGGCCCCTGGTGGACGATGCCATCGAGGAGGGCTACGAGGTCGGCGACGACGGGGAGGGACGGCGGCCTTACCACGGCTATTACTTCAAGATCCTGACTGCACAGGGACCGAGCGCGCCGGGCGGGGCCAAGCCCTATCTCGAAGGCGGCAAGTTGGCGGACGGTTTCGGTCTGCTCGCCTGGCCTGCAAGCTACGGCAATTCCGGGATCATGAGCTTCCAGGTCAACCAGCGCGGCCTGGTCTATCAGGCGGATCTCGGCGAGGACACCGCCGCTGTCGCCGAGGCCATCGACGCCTATGACCCCGGCGAGGGTTGGGAGCCGGTCGTGGATTGACCTCGCTCGCCTTGTTCATCGGATCGTTGCGTCAGGCAAAGCCTGGAAAGGGACGAAGGCAAAGAGACCGCAAAATCGGGATCGCCTGAACCCGGCACGCTACGATAACCGCTTATCCTGGCTCATTAAGGTACAGCAGCCATGCCGTATCCTGACCGGAATCCGCCGCGACTCCACTGCGCGTATCGACCGACATTACTTGACGACGGTCACGGGAACACGGGCGAGGTGGATGACCTTCGAGGCCACCGATCCCAGGAGCAACCCGGCGATGCCGCCGACGCCGTGGGTTCCCATGACGATGTGGTCGCACCCCTCGCGCTCCGCAACCTCGGCGATGGTCTGAGCGATGGGACCGGCGGCGACCAGGGCCCGGTAGGCGACGCCGGCCTCGTCGAGCAGCTCGCGGGCCCGGCGCAGATCGGCTTCGCCCTCGCTCTCCTGCATGTGCGCGATCTCCTCCTGGTTGAGAAAGCTGCGGATTTGCCAGGAGTTTGCCGGCTCGCGGACATTGAGGACAAGGACCCGAGGCTCACCCCCGAGGCGGGCGATGCGGATGACGTGGGCGACCGCCCGCTGGGCCTGCTCGGAGCCGTCGAAAGGGATCAGGAACTTCAGCATCAATGGACCTCCCGGACTATGGTGGTTGTTGCCACGACCTGCATCGTCGTCGGAGTCGAGCCGATCTCGGCCGGCGGTGCGTGCGGTGCCGGCGTCGTCGTGGTGTCGTGGGGGTTCCAGCCCAGGGTCAACAGCAGCACGGCCATGCCGGCGACATAGCCGACCGGGATATGCCAGCCGCCGCGTACCCAGGCCCCCACCGACTTCGCCTCCGGAAAGAGGTTGGTCAGGGCCACACCGGCGGAGCTGCCGAACCAGAGCATGGACCCGCCAAAGCCCACCGCGAAGGCCAGCACACCCCAATCGAAGCCGCCCTGCTTCAGCGCCAGGGCGGTCAGCGGGATATTGTCGAACACCGCGGAGACAAAGCCCAGTGACATCGCAGACAGCCAGGAGGCCGGCGGTAACTGCTCCACCGGCATCATCGAGGCGCAGACCACCAGGGAGAGCAGGAAGACGCTGCCCTTGAGGGCATCCGGCAACAGCGACCACTCCGGACGGCGCACCCGCGCAGTGGCGAGGATCGCTGCCCAGACCGCCAGACCGAGCAGCGGCAGGACCTCCGCCGCGGCTTTGAAATAGAGGTTCATCAGGACGTTGGCGATGACGGCAGTGATCAGGATCGCGGCGACGATGCCGAGGCGCGCCCAGTCCACCCTGATCCCGGCGGCAACGTCGCGGACCATCGGCGAGTGCCGGTGCTGCTGCATCGCCGCCGGGATGCCGAAGACGACGAGGGCGACGACCGCGGCCACGTAGGCATGGAACACGTCGCTTGGTGCGATCCCGGAGATCCACATCATCGTCGTCGTGGTGTCACCGACCACGCTGCCGGAACC
This sequence comes from Thiocapsa sp. KS1, assembly GCF_001499735.1. GTDB lineage: Bacteria > Pseudomonadota > Gammaproteobacteria > Chromatiales > Chromatiaceae > Thiocapsa. Next base: position 2,646,423 of record NZ_LN848257.1, read on the forward strand.
GCCGGCATTGGAGGCCGCGACGATCGCGGCGAGGTAGCCGATGTGGACCCGGTAGCGAAACACCCCGGCGGCGACCGTGCCGCCGATCAGTGCGGCGGCGATGTTGTCCAGGAAGGCCGAGAGCACGAAGATCAGCGCCAACAGGACGAATCCCCCGGGCCAGCCCGCCGGCATCAGGCGCGGCAGCAGGTGCGGGACCTGGCTGTCCTCGAAGTGCCGGGCCAACAGCGCGAAACCGAGCAGCAGGCCGAGCAGGTTGGTCAGCAACACCCACTCGTGGCCGAGATGACCGAGCAGCCCAAGCCAACCCGGACCGGTGTGAAAGCCGGTGAACATGACCTTGAAACCGGTGATGACCAAGAGCCCGGTCAGCGCCACTTGGAGCGTGTACCTGTGAAACACCGCCACGCCGAGCAATGTGAGTCCGAACAACAGGAACTCGACCGGGATGCGGATCTCGATCAGAGCCGGCTCGAAGACGCCCTCGGCGGCGCTTGCCAGCACCGGTGCCGCGATCGCGAGCGAAAGGATCAGCGCCCCGAGCATCCAGGGTATCGGGGTGCTGCGAAGAACGGAGCGGCGGGGTTGTGTCTCGGCGGGATCAGGCATGGGCGGTGGGTCCAGAGCGGCGCTCGGCTCGGCGCGGGATCAAAGCGCGCGATGATAACCCAGCCCGGGCGGCCGTGCGAAAGCTTGGCGAAGCGCTGAATCCGGACACGCGTCCCGAACGGCCGAGCGTCGGCAACGGGGTCGACCCGCTCGCCTTACTTGCGCCAGAACCGCGGCGTAAAGAGGATCAAAAGCGAGAAGATCTCGAGCCGCCCGAGCAGCATGGTGAAGCTCAGGACCCAGATCTCGTAGTCGGTGAGACTCTGATAGTTGGTGGCCGGGCCGACTTGTCCGAGGCCCGGGCCGGCGTTGTTGATGCAGGCGATGACGGCCGTGAAGGCGGAGATGAAGTCCAGGCCGCCGAAGATCAGCAGGAAGGTCAGCCCGACGATGCTCATGGCGTAGAGAAACATGAAGCCGAGGATGGCGAAGACCACCTGATTCGGGATCTGAACGCCGCCCACCGTGACGGGGGCGGCCATCGTGGGATGGATCAGACGGCTGATCTCGCGCGAGCTCTGGCGCGTCAGGATCAGGGTGCGGATCATCTTGATGCCGCCGCCGGTGGAGCCGGAGCTGGCGGTCACGCAGGAGAGGAAGAGCATCCAGAAGGGCACGAAGATGGGCCATTGCGCATAGTCGACACTGACGAAGCCGCAGTCGGTCGCGATGCTGATCAGATTGAAGCTCACCTCGCGCAGCGCGGTCAGGGCATCGCTGTAGGTGCCGACGATCAAGAGATAGAGGGTGCAGCCCAAGGTGCTGACGAGCAGGACCACCAGCACGCCTTTCGCCTCGGCGTCGCACCAATAGGCGCGCAGGCTGCGCGCCCGCCAAGCGGTGTAGTGGGTCGCGAAGTTGAGCGCGGCGATCACCATAAAGACGATGATCACCACCTCGATAAGCGGCGAGTGGAAGGCGCCGATGCTGGCGTCGCGGGTCGAGAAGCCGCCGAGCGAAAGCGTTGCGAAGGCATGGCAAATGGCGTCGAACCAGTCCATACCGGCCAGCTTGAGCGCAACGACGCAGGCGATCGTGATCCACAGATAGACCGTCCAGAGGATGATCGCGGTGTCGGCGATGCGCGCGGTGAGCTTGGAGTCCTTGATCGGACCGGGGACCTCGGCACGCAGCAACTGCATACCGCCCACGCCCAGGAGCGGCAGGATGGCCACCGCCAGCACGATGATCCCCATGCCGCCCAGCCAGTTGAGCGTGTGGCGCCAGAGATTGATGGACGGCGCGACCTGATCGAGCCCGACCATGACCGTCGCACCGGTCGTGGTGAGTCCGGACATGGTCTCGAAGAAGGCATCCGCAAAGCTCAACTGCTCGTGCAGCATGAGCGGCACGGTGGCGATCGCGGCCGTCAGGGTCCAGGCCGCGGCGACCAAAATGAAACCGTCGCGGGACTTGAGCTCGCGAAGATGACGGCGTGTCGCGATGACCAACAAGGCGCCGACGGCGACGCACGCGAGCAGGCTTGTCACGAAGGTCGCAAAGGTCCCGTCGCGGTAGATCAGGGCACAGGCGATGGGCAGCAGGTAGGTCAGGCTGAAGACCAGCAGCAATCGGCCGAGCGCGTTGATGACCGACGGCAGTCCGGACATCAGAAGAATCCAAAGCCCACTTGGAAGTAACGCTCGACCTTGCGCACCAGCGATTTGTTGATCAAAAAGAGGATGATGTGATCATCGGCCGCGATGACGCGATCGTGATGCCCGATGATGACCTCACGACGATCCGCGCGACCCGGCTCGGGACGGGGTCCGCGCACGACGGCACCGACCGTGACCCCGGCAGGGAGGTCGAGCTCATCGATGCGCCGGCCGATCACCTTGGAGGTTGCGGTGTCGCCGTGGACGACCAACTCCATCGCCTCGGCCGCCCCGCGACGCAGGCTATGCACACGGGCGACGTCGCCGCGTCGGACATGGGCCAGCAGCGAGCCGATCGAGATCTGCGCAGGCGAGATGGCGATGTCGATGCGATCGGCCTGAACCAGGTCGGCATAGGCGCGCCGGTTGATCAGGGCCAGCACCCGTCGCGCCCCCATGTACTTGGCGAGCAAGGCAGACAGGATGTTGTCTTCGTCGTCGTTGGTGAGGGCGAGAAAGATGTCCATGTCCTCGATCCCCTCCGAAGCGAGCAATTGCTCGTCGGTCGCATCCCCGATGAGTACGAGTGCGCGCTCGAGGCCGGCGCCCAAGGTCTTGGCACGTTCTTCGTTGAGCTCGATGATCTTGATCTGGAAGCGGCTTTGTGTCGCGGTCGCGAGACGTTCCCCGATATTTCCGCCGCCGGCGACGAGGATGCGTCGCGTGGGCCGCTCGCGTCGACGCAATTCAGTCATGACCTGGCGGATATCGCGGGTTGCGGCCAGGCAAAAGACCTCGTCGTCGGCCTCGATCAGGGTATCTCCGTCGGGGATGATGGGTTGATCGCGCCGATAGATCGCGGCGATTCGGGCGTCCAAGGTCGGGATATGACGACGCAGGTCGGACACCGGATGACCGACCAACGGACCGCCGGTGAAGGCGCGCACCGCCACCAGGCTGACCAAGCCGTCGGCAAACTCGAGCACCTGGAGCGCCTCGGGAAACTCGAGGAGCTTGACGATATAGTCGGTGACGATCTGCTCCGGACAGATACTGAAGTCCACCGCGAAGTTCTTCGCGTCCAATAATTGGGGATAGCGACCGTAGTCGGTCGAGCGCAACCGGGCGATCTTGGTGGGTGTGTTGAAGAGCGTCGCCGCGGTGCGGCAGGCACAGAGATTGGTCTGATCGCTTTGCGTCACGGCGACCAGCAGCTCCGCGTCGGCCATACCGGCGCGCTCGAGCACGGCCGGCAGGGCGGCATTGCCGACGACGATCCGCAGATCCAGGCGGTCCTGCAGACGTGCCAGCCGCGGCAGGTCGGTGTCGACGACCGTGATCTCGTTGTCCTCCGAGACCAGGCTTTCGGCAACCGAGCTGCCGACCTGGCCGGCGCCGAGGATGACGATCTTCATAGCGCTAACCCCGGAAGCTCGAACGGCAAATCGGTATTCCGGCCTGGTCTCGCGGCATGGTCCTCACGCTGCGAGCCGTCGCCGCCAGAGGTAGTAGCCCACCAGGGTCAGCGCGACGAACCCGAGCACCGCGGCTGTGACCAGCGGCAGATTGTCCTGGATCAGCGTCTCGTTGCCGCCGATGAGATAACCCATCGCGACGAGGATCGTCGACCAGATGCCGGCCCCCAGACAGGTATAGACGACGAACGTCCGCATCGGCATGCGGGTGAGTCCCGCCGGGAGCGAGATCAGATGCCGAATCCCCGGGATCAGGCGTCCGGTGAAGGTCGAGATGGCGCCATGATTGAGAAAAAAGGCATCCGTTCTGTGCAGCAGCGCGGGACGCACGAAGAACCAACGCCCGTAGCGCTCCAGGAAGGGACGACCGACCAGCAACGCGAACCAGTAGTTGATCAGGGCGCCTGCGAGACTGCCCAGGGTGGAGGCCAGCAGGATCAACACCAGGCTCATCTTGCCTTGATAGGCCAGATAACCCGCCGGGATCACCACCAGCTCGCTTGGAACCGGTAAAACAGTGGACTCCAAGGCCATCAACACGAAAATCCCGAGATAGCCCCAGTCGCCGACCGTGGCCAGAATCCAGTCGATCGAAGCATGCAACATGGCTGATTGCTCTTAGGTGTGCTGCGCCGCAAGCGCGCTGTGGTGACGCGAGTAATAGACGTAGATCGCAAGTCCCGCCGCCAACCAAAGCCCGAACCGCAGCCAGGTCACCCAGGGCAGACTCAGTGCGAGATAGAGACAGGATGCCGCGCCCAGCAACGGAACAAAGGGGGACCAAGGGGTGCGAAACGGCCGAGGCAGGTCCGGCTGCGTGACACGCAGCACGATCACGCCCGTGCAGACCAGAAAGAAGGCCGCGAGGGTGCCGATGTTGACCAGCTCGGCGACCTCCCCGATCGGGGTCAGACCGGCGACCGCAGCCATGGCGAGACCGACCAGAAAGATCACCCGGATCGGCGTCTGCGTGCGTCGATTCACCCGCGCGAAGACGGGCGGCAAGAGCCCGTCGCGGGACATGGCCAGGACGATGCGGCTCAGCCCGTAGTAGAGGACCAGCATCACGGTCGTGAGACCCGCGATGGCGCCGGCCGCCACCAGGCCGGCCGCCCAGGAGTGACCGAGACGCAGCATGACATCGGCGACCGGCGAGCCGACATTGAGGCTCGGGTAAGGCACCACCCCCGTCAGGACAGCGGCCACCAGGATATAGATGAGTGTACAGACGGCCAGCGAAACCAAGATCCCGATGGGTAGATCGCGCTGCGGATGACGGGCCTCCTCCGCGGCGGTGGAGACGGCATCGAAGCCGATGTAGGCAAAGAAGATGAGCGCGGCGCCACCCATCACCCCGTTCCAGCCGAAGGGCATGAAGGGCACCCAGTTGGCGGGGTCGACTCGGCCCACCGCGACGGCGAGGAAGACACCGATGGCCAAGAGCTTGATCAAGACCATGATGCCGTTGACCCGGACACTCTCGCGGATCCCCACCCCCAGGAGGAGCGCAAGCGTCAGCACGATCGCCGCAGCCGGCAGATTGACCAGACCGCCCTCCGCGGGCCCATGCAGCCAAACGGCCGGAAGGCCCAAGCCGACCGCTTCCAGCGCGTTGTTGGCGTATCCGGACCAGCCGATCGCCACCGCGGAGACGGCCACGCCGTACTCCAGGATGAGGTCCCAGCCGATGATCCAGGCCACGAGCTCGCCGAGCCCGGCGTAGCAATAGCCATAGGCACTGCCGCAGCCACCGATCGCCGCGGCGAGCTCGGCATAGGCGAGGGCGGCAAAGGCACAGGCGGTACCTGCGACCAGATAGGACAGCACGATGGCCGGGCCGGCCTGCGTGGCGGCAGCCACGCCGGTGAGCACGAAGATGCCGGCGCCGATGATGGCCCCGATCCCGAGCAGTGTCAGATCAACGGGGCCAAGGACGCGACGCAACCCCGTGTCGCCGCGATGGTGATCGGCGTCGATCGCCTTGGTTCGGAAGAGCGTGGATGTCCAGGTCATTCGGGCTGCTCCGATGTGCCGGCTGCGCGCTCTTGCGGGGTCGATCGGGCGAGATACGCCTCGAATGCCGGGCTTGCGACACCGCGCAGCGCATCGCCGTCGCGGACGATGAAATAGGCTGCAATCCCCTGCGAGACGGCGAGTGCGGACGCGCGCTGCTCGCCGAGCACCATGAAGGCGGTGGCAAATCCGTCGACGAGGGTCGCGCGCTCGCCCACCACCGTCGCCGACCCCAGATTGCGCTCGATCGGAGCACCCGTCGCGGGGTCGATCTCATGCGAATAGCGTTTGCCGTCCTTCACGAAGAAGTTGCGATAGTCGCCCGAGGTCGAGATGGCCCGGTCGGAGACCGGGACGATCCTATGAACGGCGCGCCGATCCGGCAACGGCTCCTCGATCGCGATGGCCCAGGGTTGACCCTTGGGGTTGAGACCCTTCGCGCGGATGGTGCCGGCCACCGCAACCATGTAATCGGCCACCCCCCGCGCATCGAGATCCGCCGCGACCCGGTCGGCCCCGTAACCTTCTCCGAGTGCGGAGAGATCGATGTAGACATCGCCCCGGGCCTTGCGGATGGCCGGCGGGGAGGCGCGCAGCTCCAGCTTGCGCCAACCGACGCGCTCGCGCGCGGCCTGAATCTGCTCGGGGGTCGGCAGCGCGTCCGGTCGTTCCTCGGGCCCGAAACCCCAGAGGTTGACCAAGGGGCCGACCGTGATATCGAAGGCACCGTCGCTCAGGGCAGCGATGCGCTGGCCTTCCGCGATCACGGCATGAAGCTCGGGCGAGACGGGGATCCAATCCGTGCCGGGATTCGCGTTGAGCCGGGACAGCTCGGAGGTCGGCTCGTAGGTCGAGATCTCGGCGATCACCCGATCGAGGACCGACTCCACCTCGCGCTTGAGCGCATCCGTGGTCATCCCGAGCGGAGGTCGGGCGACCTTGACCGAATAGTAGGTGCCCATCGTCGGGCCTTCGATCTCGATCGAAGGGGCGGCGCGCTCGCCGCAGCCGGCCAGCAGCAACGCGCCCAAGGACAACAGGGCGGCAATGACACCCATGGGTCTCGCGTCTCTGCGCAGATCAACAGCAGCCGGAGCGCGCGGCACACACCGGAACGAGCCCATCCACGCCTCGTTCACGGCTGCCGAGTGGACGCCGAGCTCCGGTCGTCGGCCTGGTCCGAAGCGCTCGAAGCAGAACCTCCGTCGCCCGAGACGGAGCGCCGGAAATCCCGAATAGCCGAGCCCAGGTCCGACGCGATGCCCGGAAGGCGCTTGGATCCGAACAGGAGCACCACCACGACGAGCACCATCAGAAGCTCCCAGACACTCATGCCGGAAACACCCATTTCAGATTACCTCGTGAATTAAGAACTGCGCGTGGCGACGGGCGCGACCGGCCCGGTCCCAAACCTGAACACCTCGCCCCCGAATCGACGGCGCGATTGTAGCACCCGCTCCGAAACACATGCCGACTCGCGATACGGATCACACACCACTTACGAACAGCGCGTCTGAGCTGCGAACGGCATCGGCTCTGCAGCTCGATATCGCGTATCTTTGGCGACCACGATCTATTTATCCGCGCAGGGAGGGCATCCTCGTACCATGATCGACAAAGGGTTTACCGGCGCACTCGGCGGTCGAATCGCCCTCACCGCGTTCTCGATCGGACTCCTGTTCCTGAGCTACCGGGTCCTGCACCTCTTCCTCGTGCCGGTCGCATGGGGCCTGATCCTGGTTTTTCTCACCTGGCCCATCCACCGGCGACTCAGAGCACTCCTGAGCCCCTACGTCGGCGTGAGCGCCTTCGTGATGAGCCTGCTGCTCACCTTGGTCTTCGTGCTGCCCGTCCTCTGGGTGCTCTTCATGCTTCAGTCGGAGGTTCCGGCGGTCTATTCCCAGGCGGCCGTCCTCCTCACACAGGGGCCGGAGATCCTTCCGCCCGGCGTCGCGAAGCTCCCCTGGATCGGCGCCGAGCTCGAGCGCCTGCTGGCGATGGCCGCCGACGACCCCACGGCGCTACGTCACCAGATCCTCGAGTGGCTCCAGCCCTTGGTGGCCGACTCGCTGAGACTGGTCGGCGACATCGGGGCGACGGCCTTCAAGTTCGGCTTCGCCGTACTGACCGCCTTCTTTCTGTACCGCGACGGAGACCGCTTGCTCGAGCAGACGCGCCGGTTCCTGCTGCGGCTGCTCGGCGAACGCGCCGAGTCCTATCTGACGGCGATCGGCGACACGACGCGCGGTGTCCTGTACGGATTGGTCCTGACGGCCCTGATTCAGGGTACGCTCGCAGGACTCGGGTATTGGGTGGCCGGGATCGATACGCCGATCCTGCTCGGCGTGGTCACCACCTTCCTGGCGCTGATCCCCTTCGGCACACCGCTGGTCATCGCGCTGGTATGTCTGTGGCTGTTCCTGACCGGGGAGATCTTACCGGCTGCGGGCCTCGCCGCCTGGGGCGCACTGGTGGTCGGGCAGATCGACAATCTCCTTCGTCCGTTGTTGATCAGCAGTGCCGCGCGGATCCCCTATATCCTGGTCCTCTTTTCGGTGCTCGGCGGGATTGCGACCTTCGGTCTGGTCGGACTCTTCATCGGCCCCATCGTCATCGCCATCCTGCTTGCCGTCTGGCGTGAATGGATCGCCGAGCCGACGCCCCGAGGCTGAGATTCGGCCGGCGTCCGCGTCACCACTGCACCAGCCCGGTATAGGCCGTTGCCAGCACCAACAGGCCGAAGGCGATGCGATACCAGGCGAAGACCTCGAAGCTGTGGTTGGAGACATAGCGCAGCAGGACCTTGATGCTGAGCATGGCGGCGAGAAAGGCGGCGAAGAAGCCGACGCCGAAGACCGGCAGGTCGTGCATCGCGAGCAGATCCCGAGACTTGAAGATATCGTAGAGGGTCGCGGCCAGCATGGTCGGAATGGCCAGGAAGAACGACAGCTCGGTCGCCGCTTTGCGCGACAGCCCGAAGACCAACCCGCCCATGATGGTGGCGCCGGCGCGAGAGACGCCCGGGAACATGGCAATCGTCTGGGCGAAGCCCACCTTGAGCGCCTCGCGCCACCCGATGTCGTCGACCTCGGTGAACCGCACCCGCGGCGGGCGTCGCTCGATATAGAGAATCACCAAGCCGCCGACGATCAACGCGCCGGCGACGGTGAGCGGGTTGAACAGGTAGGTCTTGATCGTGTCGTGGAACAGGACCCCCAGCACCATGGCGGGCAGGAAGGCGATCAGGATGTTCAACGCGAAACGCCGCTCCGGGGTGGGCGACCACATACGGCGCACCACGCGCACGATCCGCTCGCGATACAGCCAGCAGACCGCCAGGATGGCCCCGAATTGGATGACGATCTTGAAGACCTTGCTCTGCTCGTCGGTATAGCCGAGCAGGCTGCCGACGATGATCAGATGCCCGGTCGAGGAGATCGGCAGGAACTCGGTCAGTCCCTCGACGATCCCGAGGATCAGTGCCTTGAGCAAGAGGATTGCATCGAGCTCGACGAAAGCGCCGATCGGGTTGATGTCCGCTAACCATTCCATATGAATACGTTGCCTTCACAGTCTGTTGTCGGGTCGGGATCCATCACCGGCGCCCCATGCAGGCGATGCCGACGTGCGATCCGGGTCTACGGGGCCAATCCGGGCGAGCATTGAATCCGTGCCGGCCGCAGGGCGCGGATCATTGCATACTCCCGATGAATCGAACACCCGACGGGCCGATTTTGCCGGACTGACTCAAATGCCCTCGGGACATCACCACCGGGTCGATCCAAGCGAAACTTCCCGAAGCACTCTAATGCGTCGGATCCGCCGCTCGGCCAGGGGCTTCATCCTCGCCGACCAGGGCATGCGCGTAGGCGAGTGCCTTGGTCGTTGCCGACAGTAGCAGCGGCTCATGACGGAAGATCGCCTCCGCACCCATTTCGCGGACGAGGCCGGCGCGCTCGAGCGTTCCGTACATCCCTGGCTTCACACCTGCCAGGATGAGATGACCCCGTCGCGACCGGGCGTAGCGGGCCACCTGCGCAATGGCCTCGGCGCAGGTCGCGTCGAGGTTGTAGGCATGAGAGAGGCGCAGCACCAGGGCCCGGGTTCCGCTGTCGTAGATCTCTTTAAGACGTTGTTCGAGCTCCTCGGCGCCGGCGAAAAAGAGCTCGCCCTGGAGATCGATGGCCACGACGCGTCCGCCGGGCGGCGCCTCGAGCGGCAGCTCGATCAGATGTCCGTCCGGCCCCTCGGCGAGCAGCTCCAGCTTGAAGCCTTCGGCACGGCGCAGCGCTTGGAAGATGGAGACGACGACACCGAGCAACAGGGCATACTCCAGATGGGTGGCGCCCAGGACCGCGAAGAAGGTCACGAGCAGTACGGTTCGGTCGGCAGCGGTCGTCTGCATAAACCAGCGCATCCGCCCGAGATTGACGAGCTTCAGACCGATGTGGATCAAGGTTCCGGCAAGGACCGCGATCGGGATGTAATCGGCCGCCGGGGCCAGAAGCCAGACGATCGCGAGCACCAAGACCCCCGAGTAGATGACCGAGAGGCGTGTCACCGCACCGGCCTCGAAATTTACCGCGGTCCGCGTGAATGAGCCCGACGAGGCAAAGCCGCCCACCAAGGAGGCGCCCAGATTGCACATCCCCTCCCCGACGAGCTGGCGGTTGGCGTCGAAGGGGTGCCCTGCACGCGCGGCCAGCAGCTTGCCGATGGCGATCGCCTCGACAGCCCCGAGCAAGCCGATGGTCATCGCGGCACCCAACAGATCGACGAGCTGGTGCAGGTCGAATGTTGGAAGGACGAGTGTCGGCAACTCGCGGGCGACCGGCTCGATGTCGCGCACCAGGCGCAGCATACCCTGATCCGCGTCCCCCAAGCCGAGTAGGTAGGCGACAAGGGTCAGTATGACGACGGTGAGAAAAGGCGCCGGAATGCGGTACCCCAAACGGGGCTCGGCCCACTGGAGCGAACGCACCATTACGAGCGTGGCAGCGCCGATCGCAACCGCAGTGAGGTTGCTGCTCGCGACACTGGCCAGGGTGCGCAGGAGATCGAAAAAGGCGTTTTGAGGCGGGACCCAACCCCAAAGATCCGCAACAAGATCGGACTTCCGGATTCCCAGGACCGACGGGAGCTGATTCACTGCGATGTAGATCCCGGCCCCCGCGGTAAAGCCGGTCAGCACCGGCTCGCTCACGAAGCGGGTGAAGCTTCCCAATCGCAGGGTTCCGGCAAGCAGCTGAAGGATGCCGATCAGGAGGGTCAGGGCAATGATTTCGGAGACCGGATCGCCGAGGTCGGCGGCACTCAACGCGATGTGCGCGGCCAACATCACCGCGATGGCGTTGGTCGGACCGTTGACGAGAAACTCAGAGCTGCCGAAGGCCGCACCCAGGATGGATGCGACCACCGCGGTCATGATCCCGGTGGATGGCGGGAAGCCGGCGACAAGCGCATAGGCCATCGCCTGGGGGATGGTAAAAAGGGCGACAGTGAGTCCGGCAACGAGATCGCGCCTGACTGTCGTCCGGTCCTGACCTCGAATGATGCGCAGCAGGGGAAAGATTCGGTCGAGCGAGAAACCTCGAGCGGCCAAATGGGCAACTCCTGACTGAATAATCGGCGCCTGCACTGTCCATCATTAGGAGTCCCGAGGCCAGCCCGAGACGGCGACATGGCTCAGTTTCCGGCAGAGAAAGCGCACATCATTCGGGTCCGAACACACTGATGATCACGAGGACGCTCGCCACCCCGAGCACCCCCATGACCATCCAATCCAGATTCGGCTTAAAAAACACCGGAAGATTCGTGTCGTTTGGACGTCAGGGCCGACTATCCGCCCCGGCGCCCTCCTTGGGCGGCCGCACCAGGTCACTCCGGCTCACCCCCAGCATGATGGCCGTGGCGCTGGCGATGTAGATGGTGGAATAGGTGCCTGAAACGACACCGATAATGAGGGCGAGCGAGAAACCGCGCAGGGTCTCGCCGCCGAAGACATAGAGCGCCACGACGACCAACAACACCGTACCGGCGGTGATGATGGTGCGCGACATGGTCTCGTTGACCGACTGGTTCATGATCTCCAGAGCACTGCCTTTCCGATTCTTGCGGAAGTTCTCGCGCACCCGGTCAAAGACGACGATGGTGTCGTTCAGCGAGTAACCGATCACGGTCAACACCGCCGCCAGGACATTGAGATCGAAGTCGATCTGAAACAGCGAGAAAATACCGAGAATCAGGATGGCATCATGCACCGTCGCCGCCACGGCGCCGACCGAGAAACGCCACTCGAAGCGCATCGCGACATACGCGAGGATGCCCATGATCGAGAAGATCACCGCCAATCCGCTCTGCTCGACCAACTCTTTGCCGACCTGCGGCCCGACGAACTCGACCCGACGGACCTCGACCTGATCCGGCGCCGCCTCGTTCAGGGCGCTCAGCACGCGCTGGCTCAGCTCGGCATCGTTCACCTCGCCCACCGGAGGGATGCGCAGGAGCACGTCGCGCGTGGTCCCGAACTGCTGCACCATCACATTGCCGAAGCCGCCTTCGCTCAAGGCCGAGCGCACCTCCGCGAGATCGACCGGGGCCTTGTAGCCGACCTCGATCAGGGTGCCGCCGGTGAAATCCAGACCGCGGTTCAACCCGAAGATGGCGAGCGAGAGCAGGCTCACGGCCATGATGATGCCCGAGAGAACCAGTGCCTTGCGACGCTGGGACAGAAAGTCCAGATTGGGGAGCTTGATGGCGCGCATGGTGATGTCCTTAAACGGGCAGGGTCTTCAAGCGCTTGCCGCCGTAGAGCAGATTGATCGCGGCGCGACTGCAGGTGATGGCGGTAAACATGGAGGTGAGGAGACCGATCGTCAGGGTGACCGCGAAGCCCTTGACGGGTCCGGTACCGAAGCTGAAGAGCATGAGCGCGGCGATCAAGGTGGTGACGTTGGCGTCGATGATGCTCGAAAGCGCCTTGTCGAAACCCGCCGCGATGCTCGCCTGGGGCGAGTTTCCGAACCGGATCTCCTCGCGAATACGCTCGAAAATCAGAACGTTGGCGTCGACCGCCATGCCGATGGTGAGCACCATGCCGGCGATGCCCGGCATGGTCAGGGTGGCGCCCAGCGCACCCAGGACAGCGACGATCATCACCAGGTTCAACACCAGAACCAGGTTCGCGATCATCCCGAAGACACGGTAGTAGAGACCCATGAAGACCATGACGAGGGCAAGCCCGATCACCACCGAGAGGAGACCCTGATCGATGTTGTCCTGACCCAGGCTGGGCCCGATGGTGCGCTCCTCGACGATCTGAATGGGCGCCGCCAGCGCACCGGAGCGCAGCAGCAAGGCGGTGTTGTGCGCCTCTTCGCTGCTTTCGAGCCCGGTGGTCTGAAAGCGTTTTCCGAAAGGTTCGCGGATGGTGGCGACACTGAAGACCTCTTCCACCTTGCGGGTCTTCTTCACGGGTTTGCCGTCCACCTTCTCGGTCGTCGTGCGGTTCTCGATAAAGACGACCGCCATCGGTTTACCGACATTCTCGGTCGTCATATCGAGCATCCGGCGAGCGCCCGCGGTATCGAGGTTGACGAACACCGCGGGCGAGCCGCTTTGACTGTCGAATCCGGCCGAAGCGTCGGTAATCTGGTCACCCGTGACGATGACGCGACGTTTGAGCAGGATCGGCTTGCCGTCACGCTCGTAATAGAGTCTGCTGCCGACCGGAACTCGTCCCTCCAGGGCGTCCGCGACGCTGGCCTCGGTATCGACCAACCGATACTCCAGGGTCGCGGTCGCGCCGAGGATCTCCTTCAAACGCCCGGGGTCCTGGGCGCCCGGCAACTGCACCACGATGCGCCGCTCGCCCTGACGGGCAATGCTCGGCTCGGCGATGCCGAGCGCGTTGACCCGGTTGCGCAGGGTCGTGATGTTTTGCTCCAACGCGAAGTCTTTGATGCGTTTCTGCTCGGCCTCCGGGAGACTGAGCTTGAGAAGATACTGGTCGCCTTCCTGACTCGACTGGAGCGTCAGATCCCGAAATTCCCGACCCAACACCTTGGCACCCGCGTCGCGTGCTTCGGCACCGCTGAACTTCGCGACGACGCTCCCGCCTTCGCGACTCACCGACAGGTAGCGCACCTTGTTGTCGCGCAGTTGGGTACGCGCGTCCCCGAGATAGCGCTCCAGCGCCTGATCCACGGCTGCATCGATGTCGACATCGATTACGACGTGGATACCGCCGCGCAGGTCCAAGCCAAGATTCATCGGCTTGAGTCCCAGCGCACGCATCCAACCGGGCAAGTCCGCCGAGAGGGTTAGCGCGGTGCGGTAACGCTCCGACAATGACTGCTCGATGGCCTCCTGCCCCTTGAGCTGATTACCGGAATCGGCAAAGCGCACCAGCAGCTTGGCGCCTTCGCGCAACTCCACATCTTTGAACGGAACCCCGGCGTTCTCGAGCGCTGCCTTCACCTCGCCGACACTGGACTCCGTGACATCGGAGCCGCGGGCAGCGGTAATCTCGATCGAAGGGTCCTGAGAGACCAGGTTGGGAGACGCCAGCAGCAAGGAGCCCAGGATGACGCCCAGGATCAGGAGATTTTTCCACAAGGGGTATTTATTCATTGCAATTCCAGTCGCAACAGCGGGCGCGATCGGGGATGGACCGGACAGCGGCCGGCGCCACGAGGAGCGCCTGCGACCGAATCCGGAGGGTTCCGGTCAGGGCAGCGCGGCGCCCGAAGGCGCCGCGGCCGAGGTGCAGGCAACGGGGGCCTCAGAGATCCTTCAATGTTCCCTTCGGCATGATGGACTCGACCGCGCTGCGGCGGATCTTCACATGGACCCCCTCGGCGATATCGAGCAGCACGAAGTTGTCGCCCAGGTCGGCGATGCGTCCGGCCATGCCGCCGATGGTCACCACCTCGTCGCCCTTCGCCAAGGACTCGACCATCTTGCGATGCTCCTTCTGGCGCTTGGCCTGCGGGCGGATCAACAGAAAGTAGAAGACCACCGCAAACAGCACCAGCGGGAGCAGGGCCAAGAAGGGGTCGCCGGCAGCGGCAGGTGCATCGCCCTGGGCGAGTGCATCGGAGATCAGGAAGCTCATATTCGATAGCCTATGGTCTGGGGATCGCCCGATCGCGATCCGGCGGTCAGGACGAGGACGGGGCCGACGAGGCCGCGCAACCTCTCGAAAACTCGGCGCCGAATTATGGCATAGCGCGGAGCAAGTTGCAGCGTCGGGCAAGACGCGTCCATCGCGGCGAACAAGGTTTCGAGTCGCGCCTCGCCGCGACTCGAAACCTGATCCGGACACGGCTTGGTCGGATCGGGATCAACTGGAACGGGATCCGGCCCTGAGCGCCTCGAACTCGCCCACGAACGCGGCGTAGCGGCCTGCGGCGATGGCCTCGCGCAGGCCGCGCATCAGGGTTTGGTAGTAGTGGAGATTATGGATCGTCTGCAGGCGCGCCCCGAGGATCTCCTTGCATTTGTCCAGATGGTGCAGGTAGGCGCGGCTGTAATGGCGGCAGCAGTAGCAGTCGCAAAGCGGATCCAACGGACCCTCGTCGGTGCGATTTGCAGCATTGCGGATCCGGACCTTGCCTTGATGCGTAAAGAGGTCGCCGTTGCGGGCGTTGCGGGTCGGCATGACGCAGTCGAACATGTCGATACCGCGCCCGACGGCGGCGACGATGTCCTCCGGTGTCCCGACACCCATCAGATAACGCGGCCGATCCGTCGGTAGCCTATCGCCGAGAAAATCGAGGATGCGCAGTCGCTCGGCCTCGGTCTCGCCGACCGACAAGCCGCCGACGGCATAGCCGTCGAAGCCGATGCTCATTAGCCCGTCCAAGGATTCGGCACGCGGTCCTTCGTGCATACCGCCCTGGACGATGCCGAAAAGGGCCGATGGATTATCGCCGTGGGCCTCGCGCGAGCGTGCCGCCCAGCGCAGCGAGAGCGCCATCGAGGCCCGCGCTTGCGCCTCGTCGGCAGGATAGGGCGTGCACTCGTCGAAGATCATGACGATGTCGGAGCCGAGCGCGCGCTGGACCTGCATGGAGATCTCGGGACTGAGAAAGACCGGGCTGCCGTCGACCGGCGAGCGAAAGTGCACGCCCTCCTCCGAGATCTTGCGCAGCTCGCCCAAGCTGAAGACCTGGAAGCCGCCCGAATCCGTGAGGATGGGCCGCTCCCAGTGCATGAAGCCGTGCAGATCGCCGCAGCGGCGGATGATCTCGGTGCCGGGACGCAGCATCAGATGGAAGGTATTGCCCAGAACGATCTCGGCGCCGAGATCGGTCAGCTCCTCCGGGGTCATCGCCTTGACGGTCCCGTAGGTCCCGACCGGCATGAAGGCCGGGGTCTCGACCGTCCCACGCGCGAAGCTCAAACGACCGCGCCGGGCCAATCCATCGACGGCCAGGAGATCAAAGTCCATGCGTACTTACCTCGGGTCGCGCTGCGGCTCGGCGTCGAGCCAATCCAGAAATTGATGAAGGGTCGTCACCGTCAGAGCCGGCGGTGCCAGCTCGTCCGGCCAGTTCCGCCCGTAGCGATTGACCCAGACCGCGGTCATCCCGACCGCGCGCGCCCCTTCGATATCCATCCAGGGGTCGTCGCCGAGGTGCAGGCACTGGCTCGGCGCACAACCGGCGTGCTCGAGGGCACGCATGAAGAGCGCCGGGTGGGGCTTGGCGGCGCCGGCATCCGCGGCGGTGATGCTGCGCTCGAACAACCCGCGCAGGGGCGTTGCCTCGGGGTTGGCGGTGCCGTTGGTGAGCGACACCAAGCGGTAATGTGCGGAGAGCGTCCGCAACACCGGAGCCACGTCCTCGAAGGGCTCGACACGATTGCGATGCTCGTCGAAGAGCGCCAGCGCCTCCTCGGCCAGCCCAACCGCATAGTCGAACGACTCCAGCAGCATGGCCAAGGATCGGCGGCGGATCTGCCCCAGGTCATGCGCGATCTCGGGCATGGCGTCCATCAGCTCGCGACGGTGCCGGCGCATGCTGGTCAGGTCGTGGGCCTCGGCCAGACGCGGCGCATGCCGGTGCAGCCAGTCGTGAAAAACCTCCTCGGCCGCTTGGATCACGGGCACGCAGGGCCAGACGGTGTCGTCCAGGTCCAGGGTGATGAGACGAAAGGATGAATCGGGCATGGCGCTATCCTGCACCGCTCGCGCCGATTCGTCGACCGCGATCACTTGGCCAAGAGCAAGGCATGGTGCGCCCGGAGCTTGGCCAGCTTGGGCGAGATGACGACCTGGCAGTAACCCTGCCCCGGATTGCGGCGGTAGTAATCCTGATGGTATGCCTCGGCCGGGTAGAAGGTCGGGGCGGGCTGGACCTGTGTGACGATGGGATCGGGCCACACGCCTTCGGCGTTCAGCCGCGCGATCACCCGCTCGGCGATCTCGCGCTGCGCATCCGAATGATAGAAGATCACCGAGCGGTACTGGCTGCCGACATCCGCACCCTGGCGGTTCAGGGTCGTCGGGTCGTGAATCGTGAAGAAGACCTCGAGGAGTGTCTCGAAGTCGATCCGGGTGTCGTCGAAGCCGATCTCGACCACCTCGGCATGGCCGGTCGTGCCCGTGCAGACCTGCTGGTAGGTCGGCCGCTCGCCCGCTCCCCCGGCATACCCGGAGACCACTGATCCGACGCCGTCGAGGCCCTGGAAGGCCGCCTCGAGGCACCAGAAGCAACCGCCGCCGAGTGTCGCTGTTTGCATCCCCATCTATTGCTCGCTCCTCATGATGTCGTGACCGAGTCGGTCGGCAGAGCGAATGCCACATCGGTGCGCTCTGCGCTCGGAACGGGATCTTGGGGCGCAACCGGTTGCACACCAGATGCCGCCGAACCTGCCGGCGACCGTAGACACATGAACGACTCGCAGGCAGCGCCGAGAGTCGACCGGCAACCGCGGCGGGGGTTGACAAGCGAAACAGTAAATAAGAAACTGGTGATGTACTGAAGCTCCATGCTTCGGTGCACTCCTCCATCCTCCTTTGGTGGTAATTTCAAGCGCGACGCTCGTCGCGCTTTTTTTTGCCTCGAGTGGCCTCCGCCGAAACCCTTAAGCCGACCGATACGCGGCCAGCCGTTTCGGGCGCTCGCGAGCGAACGGCGCACCGCTCATCCGTGCTCGCCCCGATGCGTCGGTCCCGGGCTCAGCTTCAGTGCGTTTCGGATCCCCTCGGCGAGGTCTCCGTGATCCAACGCCGCTCGACCCGCGCCGTCCGCGAGCATGGCGTCGATGGCCTGCTCGGCACGGAGCCAGTCGGCATCCGCCCCACCCGGGGCGAAACCGCGATGCTCGGCGAGAAAATAGGCCGCGATCTCGACCATCTTTCGGCGCTCGTCCGTGGTCGGCGCGCCGGGCGCCCGTATGCTCGTCGGGTTCATCGACCGAAACCCCTGCTGTTGCCCGATCCGGGCTGTTGGTGATGCCCCGATTATGCCATCGAGCCGGGTGCGGCAAGCGATACCGCGCTTCGGTAAAAAATCCACGGTCGAGCGACGGCGAGCGGCGCGGTACCATGCGCACCTCGGGACGGCGCGCGATCGCCCGCCGCCCGATCTGATTACACCGGCCGTCACGAGGATGCTTCCATGGGCTCAGCAACGCCTTCCTTTTTCCGGAGGGCCCTCATCGCCTTCACCAGCTTCAAACGTATCTTGAAGGATCCGGGCTTCGCCCGCGCCGTCGGGCTGCTCGCCAAAGGCGAGGGCGAGCACGCATTAGCGCGACCCGCAGCACCCGCCGCGGTGCCGTTGGCGAGCGCGGCACCGGATTCGGCCTTGCTCTTGCTCGGTCTGCTGCAAACGCAGGGTCGCTTGGTGGACTTTCTGAAGGAAGACATCAAGGGCGCATCCGATCAGGAGATCGGGGCCGCCGCGCGCATCGTCCATCAAGGCTGTCGGGACGTCCTGAATACGCATCTGAAGATCGCGCCGGTGCGCGAGGAGCCCGAGGGCAGCCGCGTCACCCTGGCGCCCGGATTCGACGCCTCGGCCAATCGACCGACCGGCAATGTCGTCGGAGATCCGCCGTTTCACGGGACACTCGTGCATCGCGGCTGGCGTGTCACGGAGATGGATCTGCCCAAAACCACCGGCGGACATGACCTGCGCATCCTCGCCGCCGCGGAGGTGGAGCTGTGAGTCACCATCGCTACGCCGTCGGCATCGATCTGGGGACCACCCATTGCGCGCTCTCGTTCGTGGATTCGGACAAGAGCGAGGGCGAGAACATCGTCCAGGGTCTCGTCTCCATCCCGCAGCTCATCGGGCCCGGCTCCGTCGAGGCCCGCCCCCTGCTGCCGTCCTGTCTCTATCTGCCGCATCCCGACGAGCTCAAAGCCGCGGACCTTGGCCTGCCCTGGCAGACCGACCCCACCCGCATCTGCGGCGAGATGGCCCGCAATCAGGGCACCACGACCCCCATCCGTCTGGTCTCGAGTGCGAAGAGCTGGCTGTGTCATCCGGATGTCGACCGCAAGTCCGCCATCCTGCCGGCCGGCGCGCCGGACGAGATCCCGCGGATCTCCCCGTTCGATGCGACCGTGCATTACCTCGCCCATCTGCGCGATGCCTGGAACGGGCAGTTTCCGTACGACCAGTTGAACCGTCAGGAGGTCACGGTCACGGTGCCGGCCTCGTTCGATCCGGCGGCGCGCGAGCTGACCGCCGAGGCGGCCCGTGCGATCGGCATCGAGCACCTGGTGCTGCTCGAAGAGCCGCAGGCGGCGCTCTACTCCTGGGTGAACGACACCAAGGGCGTTTGGCGGCATGAGGTGCAGGTCGGCGACATCATCCTGGTGGTGGACGTCGGCGGCGGGACCACCGATCTGTCGCTGATCGCGGTCACCGAGCAGGACGGTGCGCTCGAGCTGACGCGCGTGGCCGTCGGCGAGCACATCCTGCTCGGCGGCGACAACATGGACCTGACCCTCGCCCATCTGCTGAAGCAGAAGCTGGCGAAGAGCGGCGTAGAGCTGGATCGCTGGCAGCTGCAGGCGCTGACGCACGGCTGCCGCATCGCCAAGGAGTCCCTGCTGGCCGATGCCGATCTTGAGAGCATCCCGGTCGTGGTCCCGAGCCGCGGCTCGCGTCTGATCGGCGGCAGTATCCGCACCGAGCTCACCCGCGAGGAGGTCCGCTCGACCCTGATCGAGGGCTTCTTCCCGGCGGTCGCCGCCGACAGTCGCCCGGCCGTCCGCGCACGCGGCGCGATCACCAAGGTCGGCCTGCCCTATGCGCAGGACCCTGCCGTGACCCGCCATCTAGCCGCCTTCCTCGGCCGCCAAACCGGGGCGACCGAGGACCTGCAGGGCTTCGTGGCCCAGACACCGGGCGCGAGCTTCCTGCATCCGACCGCCGTGCTCTTCAACGGCGGCGTCTTCAAGGCACCGGTCCTCCAAGAGCGCGTGCTCGAGGTGCTCAACCAGTGGTTGGCCGCCGAGGACGCGCCTCAAGCTCGGCTCCTGGATGCACGCGACCTGGACCTGGCCGTCGCCCGCGGGGCCGCCTTCTATGCCCATGTCCGGCGTCACGGCGGGGTTCGGATCCGCGGCGGCACGTCCCACTCCTACTATGTCGGGGTCGAGAGCGCCATGCCGGCCATCCCCGGCATGGAACCCGAGATCCAGGCGCTCTGCCTGGTGCCGTTCGGACTCGAAGAGGGCTCGGATCCGGTCGCCCCGCCGCAGGAGTTCGGTCTCGTGGTGGGCGAGCAGGTGCGCTTCCGCTTCTTCGGCTCGAGCGTCCGACGCGAGGACGAGGTCGGCGAGCTGCTGGAAGAGTGGCGCGAAGATGAGCTCGAGGAGCTCGCCGAGATCCAGACCGTCCTGCCCGCGAAGGATCACAAAAAGGGCGAGGTCGTCGCGGTGCGGCTTCAGGCCACGGTGACCGAGGTCGGCACCCTGGAGCTGACGGCGATCCCGGTCGACACGCCGGACGAGCAGTGGAACGTCGCCTTCAACACGCGCGGTGGCGGCTGACCCGGAGCCTCGGTGCTGCGTAAATGCATGGCGCACCGCCGGATGATTGCGCGGCTCACAGCCGTTCCGAACGGCGACACGCAAGGCGTCGGCCGACTCCTTGTCGTCGGGGCGGCGCAATGAAGCGGCGGCAAACCAGCGGGCGCCGATATTCGGCTCTCACCTGATGGCCCCTTGCTCTCGGAGCTGGTCCAAGAAGATCGAGGATGACACCATGGTCCAGTCGGATTTGCCGTTCTGTTTTTCCTGCTTCGACCGGCGTTTGAATCAGACCGCAAAACCCCGCGGCCTGACCTTGCCCTGAGTCTCGACAAAGCTTGCTCATAAACCCGGCCAGGTCGCCGTAGGGTGGACAAGCGCAGCGCCGTCCACCAGCGCCGGCGCGGGGTTCGGTGGACTTCGCTCGCGCTCGTCCACCCTACGGCCGGGATGATGAACGACCCCTCTCGACAGGCGCGCCGCTCGCCTTCGCGCCGACTCCGTCAGCTCGGCTGCGGCGATGGTGCCGTCACGGCGACCGGACCTGCCGGCGCCGACCAGAGCAGCAGATGCAGCTCCTCGAGCCCGTCGCGATGCGACAGGAGCACGCGTTTTTCGGACGCGCTCAGGCTACCGGGCCCTTCGTCCTGGAGCTGGAAGATCAGGCCTTCCAGATAATGCCTGCGTCGCCGGTTGGGCACTTCCTCGGGCAAGAGGGAGGCATGCAGGGCATAGGCGCAGGGGTCGATGACTGCACGAAACCAGAGATCGCCGGCGATCGCCTCGGAGCCGGTCTCCGCCGAGCAGAGGGCGCTTCCGGTGTCCTTCATCTGCTCGGCCAGCAGCTCGAGCACACGCGGCCGGGCGAACTCCTCGGGCGTCAGAAAGAGCCCGAGCGCCCTCGACCGCTCCCCGGGCCAGACCCGGCTGGTCGCCATCGAGACCGGGATCGCGAGCAGGAGCCCGGCCAAGACAGGCGTGAACCACCAGAAGAAGGCCGGGACGTAATAGTAGGTCAGCAGTCCTGCGCCGACCGCCAATAGGGTCTGACCGCCATGGGCGCCGACCGCCTCCGTCAACCCGGTCCCGTGATCGCCCCGCTGCTGGGGCGGCCAACCGACAACTTTGCGCAGCAGGATCGAGGCGACGAACTTGCTCTGAAAGAGCATGAGCACGGGCGCATAGAGGACCGACAGCAGACTCTCGAGCAGGACGCTGACTGTGGCGCGCAGCAATCCGCCGTAGGTTGCACCGATGCGCGGCCGCACCGCGAGCAGGACCAGGGCGAACAGCTTCGGCAGAAAGAGCATGGCCAGCGTCACCCAGAGGACCGTCGCCATCTCGACCACATAGGACACGGGCCAGATCGGCAGCAGATAGTCCCCGAAGAAATAGACGGGCACATCCAGACTGTTCAGATAAGCCTGCACGCCCGTGAGCAGCAGGAACAGGAGCCACAGCGGCGAGGCCATGTAGGACATGACGCCCATCGCTAGATGGACCCGATTCAAGGGCCTAAAGCCGCCCGCGAAGACGAGCCGGGCATGCTGGAGGTTGCCTTGGCACCAGCGCCGGTCGCGCTTGGCATAGTCGATCAGGGTCGGGGGGATCTCTTCGTAGCTACCGCCCAAGTCGTCGGCGAGCCAGACCTTCCAGCCTGCGCGGCGCAGGAGCGCGGCCTCCACGAAGTCGTGACTCAGGATCTCGCCGCCGAACGGCTCCTGTCCCGGCAGCTCGGGCAGTCCGCAATGGGCCGCGAATGCCTCGACCCGGATGATGGCGTTGTGTCCCCAGTAGTTGCTGGTATCGCCCTGCCAGTAGCTCAGACCGGCGACGAAGATGCGCCCGTAGAGGCTGCTTGCGAACTGCAGGACACGCGCAAACAGCGAGACTCGGTTGACCGGGACCGGCGGGACCTGGATCAGTGCTACGTCCGGGTTGCGCTCCATGCACGCGACCATCTCCACGAGGGTCGTGCCGGACATGAGGCTGTCGGCATCGAGCACGATCATGTAGCGATAGCGTCCGCCCCATTGGCGGCAGAAATCGGCGAGATTGCCGCTCTTGCGGCTCTTGTTCTCGACCCGGTTGCGGTAGAAGACACGCTCCGGTCGGCCCTGCTCGACGGCCCATTTACGCCATTGCAGCTCCTCTTCGACCCAGATGTCCGGGTCGCGCGTATCGCTGAGCACGAAGATCTCGAAACCCTCGGCCTGTCCGGTCTCTTGAAGGGATCGGTCGATGGCGCGCAGACCCGCGAAAACCCGCTCGGGGTCCTCGTTGTAGACCGGCATCACCAGGGCGGTCTTAAAACCCACCTCCGGTGTCTGCGCGGCTGCGCGCACGGTCGGTGACGGATCCTCGTCCCGGAACAGCAGACGGATGAAACCGATGGCGGCGGTCCAGAAGGACGCACTGATCCAGAGGATCAAGATCGCGTAAAGCAGCAGGAGCGCGAATTCCAGCGGGGTGACGCCGCCGTCCTGAAAAACGCCGCTCAGCAGGCTCATCGCGCCCAGCGTGGTCAGCAGCACCAGAGAGAAGAAGACGACGCGACGATACGCGGGGTCCTTGCGCCGATCCGAGGAGGCTCCCTTCATGTCGATTGCCCGAGATCCGTACGCCGATGCAGAGGTCCGGGATTCAGCCCGCGCAGCAGCCGCGCGATCCGCCGAACGAGACGATGGCAACAGGGATCGATCCTCTGGGTCGCCATCGTCAGGGGCGCAGGATCGGGAACCGGCGCAAGACTGCTTGCGCGGATCTGGTCGGCGATCGGCCGGGGCGTGCGCCCCGACCAGACCCCGACCCAACCCGGAACCGCACCACCCAGGACCACGGCCCTGGCGACGCCTCTCATCGGCCCGGGCACCTCCGGGCCAAGCTCGGCAGCCAGCCACTCGTCGAGCAGCTTGGACGCCTCCTCGATTCCGGTCTCGATGGCGTCCGCCACTAGGATGGTCTCCACCTGACGCTCGAAGCGTCCGCGCACGCTCTCCATTAGACGATCCAAGTCCCGCGGATCGCGCACGCCGAGCGCGCGAAGATAATGCGCCACGCGCGGCGCCGCCTGCGCCCAGTCGGCGGCGACGACACCCGCCTCGCCGTTGGAGCGCAGGGGATCGGTGACCGATCCGGTCACTGCGGGATCCATTCGAAGCTCCAGGTCTCGGACAGCACGTCGTTGCCGTCGTAGATGAAGCCACGCAGCTCGGCCGATCGACCGCGCTCGGGGGTCAGCTCGAAGAAGAGCCTCCAACCACCGGTCTCCGGATTGTGCTGCGCGATCGGGGGGGACAGCTCGCCCGAGGAGGTCGTCACGGTCGCCATGACCGGCGTCTCCGCCGGCAGCTTCGAGAGGTTCTCGCCGACGAAATCCACGACGAATTTGCGCCGATTGGAATCAAGCACATCCGTTCCCGCAGCGCCGATGCGGGTCGCCAGGGTGCGTCCACCGGTCAGGCGTGCCTCGGGATCGGCGGAATATCTCAGGCGGTAGGCAAACTCCATCTCGTCGCCCGCTTCGACACGACGCTCCGGCGTCCAGAAGGCGACGATGTTGTCGTAGCGCTCCGAGGCGCTCGGGATTTCCACCAGCTCCACCACGCCTTTGCCCCACTCGCCGATGGGCTCGACCTGAGCGCTCGGACGATTGTGGTAGTGGGCCTCGAGGTCTTGATAATGCGCAAAGTCGCGGTCGCGTTGCAGCAGACCGAACATGCGGGGGTTCTCCACCTGGAAGGTGCTGATTCGCAAACCGAGCGGATTGGTCAGCGGGCGCCAGATCCGCTCGCCGGTCCCGGTCTCGATGATGAGTCCGTCCGAGTCGTGGACCTCGGGGCGGAAATCGTCCATGAATCGCTCGGTCTGCTCGCCCTGCATGAACATGCTGGTCAGGGGTGCGATGCCGACTTTCTGAACCGACTCGCGGAAATAGAGATGGCTCTTGACGTCCATGGTCGTCTCGAGGCCCGGCTTGATCACGAAACGATAGGCCCCCGCCACGCTGGGGCTGTCCATCAGGGCGTAGACCGTGATCTCGACGGCGTCCTCGGCGGGTTTCTCGATCCAAAACTCGCGAAACAGCGGGAATTCTTCGCGGGTCGACAGACCGGTGTCGATCGCCAGACCGCGCGTGGTGATCCCGTAGTTGAGATTCTGGGCCACGGCGCGGAAATAGCTCGCCCCCAGGAAGACGGCAACCTCGTCGAACAGGTCGTCGCGATTGATGGGGTAGAGCAGACGCAAACCCGCAAAACCCAAGTCATGCGGGATCTGATCCGGAACCGAATTCTTGCCGTAATCGAACAGCTCGGTCGAGAACTCGATCGGAGCCACCTCGCCGTTGTCGATGACGTCGATCGTCACCCGGTCTTGAAACATGAATCCACGGTGGAAGAACTGCACCTGGAAGGGCAGCCCGTCCTGGCGCCAAATCGAGTGATCCGGTCGAAAGCGAATGTCGCGGAATCCGTCGTAGTCCAGCGATGCGAACGCCTCCGGCAGCTCCGGCGCATCCCGTTGGTAAGGTGCCTGAGCCAGCTCGGCGGCACGGCGCACGACGTTGGCAAAGGTGAATGGCCCGGGCACGCCCGCATCCTCGGGCGCAGCAGCGGGTTGGGAAACGCCCTCTCCCGCCAGCACCATCGCAAATGCGAAAAGCAGGCCGGCCGAGATTCGTTTGAGGTCGCGAGATGGATTCATAGTCGGAAGCGCCAGGTTGTCCAATGAATGATGCAGGTCAGTAATCGATAAATGTGCGCATGACGGAGCTGCCGTGCCCCGGCACGCCTTCTCGCGCGGTCCGGCAGGCAGACATGGAGAGGCGCGATTCCCCGCCGGAGCCGGAAAGCGGAATCAGCTAGGGAGGGATACGGGTCGCTCGCCGCGGGCTCGCCGTCGACGCACGGCCGCCGCGGAGTCGACCGGTCGGTCGACCCGCGGTGAGCACCGCGAGGGTGAGGGTGACCCTGACGTGCGACGCGGCATCGATCCGAAGCGGAATGTCCCGGCTTCATCTCCACCGCCATCAGGCAGGTCAATATACACGCACATCTTAAGTGAGCGTCAGGCCGGCGTGAAGTCCCTTCGCCCATCCGAGATCGATCGATGCCGAGCGTACGTGGTTTTTTCGGAAAGCAGGGTGCGTCCCGCGCGAGGCGGCGGGGTGATCCGCGCCCGTCCGGCGGCGGTCGCCCCCGACAGCCCGTCCGCGAGCCGGTAACGGATCCGGATTCTCGGCCGATCGGCGAGAAGGCTCGGCCGGATGGCCGGAATACAGCCTCCCTCCACGCGTAAAACCCGATCAGCCGCAGCAAACCGCGGAATCTGCGACCGGATCCCGCGCAACCGACCTTGGCGTGAGGCTATACTCGCCGCCGGCCAACGTCACCCGCGACGTTGGGCCAGGGTAGCCGGAACGGTCGTCGTGCGCTCCGCCGGCGCTCGATTCTCCGTTCCCGAAGGTTTCGGCTCCACATGATCGCACTTCGCTCCACCATCAGCCGCACGACTTGGAAACGCTTCCTCGAGATGATCGCGATGCTCGCGCGCTCCGAGGTCGGCGGAAAGGCCAAGCTGCTGTTCGCGTTTCTGATCCTGCTGCTGTTCGGCATGAACGCCCTGAACGTCTTGAACAGCTATGTCGGCCGGGACTTCATGACGGCCATCGAGAATCGCGACATGGGCAGGTTCTGGGACTTCGCCCTACTCTATGTCGGCGTCTTCGCGCTCTCGACCTTGGTGGCTGTCTATTATCGCTACAGCGAGGAGCGATTGGGGCTGGTCTGGCGCACTTGGCTCACCGCTAGGGCGGTGGAGCGTTATCTCGACAACCGGACCTATTTCCGATTACAGGACACCGGGGATCTGGCCAACCCGGATCAGCGCATCAGCGAAGACATCCGCTCCTTGACCGCGACGACCCTGTCTTTCGTGCTCATGCTGCTCAACGCAAGCTTTACGGTGCTCGCCTTCTCCGGAGTCATGTGGAGCATCAGCCCGCTGCTGTTCGTTGTCGCGGTCTCCTACGCCGCGCTCGGCTCCTTCATGACGGTGCTCCTCGGAAAACCCCTGATCCGTCTGAATTACGACCAGCTCGACAAAGAGGCGAACTTTCGTTCGCGTCTCATCCACGTCCGCGAGAATGCCGACTCCATCGCGCTGCTGCGGCGCGAGGCCAGACTGAGATATCAGCTGCTCGAGCGGCTCGCCGATCTCACGGCGAATTTCCAACGCATCATCCTGGTGAACCGCAACCTCGGGTTCTTCACCACCGGCTACAACTACATGATTCAGATCATCCCGGCCCTGATCGTCGCCCCGCTCTTCATCAAGGGCGATGCCCAATTCGGGATCATCGCGCAGTCCGCGATCGCCTTCGCCCACCTGCTGGGCGCTTTTTCGCTCATCGTGACGCAGTTTCAGTCGATCTCGACCTATACCGCGGTCATTGCGCGCCTGTCGGGTCTGCGCGAGGCGATGGAAGACAACGGCAGTCCCCGGGAGCCGGCGATCGAGATCTGCAGCGACTGCGAGCGTATCGCATTCGACGGTCTGACCCTGAGATCGCCGCGGAGCGGGCGCGACCTGGTCAAGGACTTGTCCTTGTCCGTCCCGCGCGGGAAGCGACTTCTCATCATCGCCCCGAACGAATCGGCCAAGACGGCGCTGTTTCGCGCGACGGCCGGTCTCTGGGATGCCGGCGTCGGACGGATCCTGCGCCCCAACGACCGCGCGCTCATGTTCCTGCCCGAACGACCCTACTTGCCGCCGGGGACGCTGCGTCAACTCGTCACCCCGAGCGACTCGAACGGCTCTTTCACCGACGAGCGGATCCTCGCGACGCTGCGCACGCTGAACCTGGAGCCAGCGCTCGTTCGGGCCGGCGGGTTGGACCGGGAACGCAACTGGAACGAGCTGTTGTCGCTCGGCGAGCAGCAGCTGCTCGCCTTCGCGCGCGTCATCCTGGCCGAGCCCGCCTTCGTCATGCTCGATCACCCGACCAGGGCCTTGAGCGAATGCCAGATCGACGAGCTCCTCGAGATGCTCCGGAAGCGCGGGATGACCTACATCACGCTCGGCGACGACGACGATGATCCGGACGCCTACGACGATGTACTCTTCGTCGCCCAGGACGGCGCCTGGACGTGGCGGACATGACCGAATCCGCCATCGCCTTGCCCGCCGAAATCCTGCCGCCGGGGTTTCTGTGGGGTGCCGCCACCTCGGCCTATCAGATCGAAGGCTCTCCGCTCGCCGACGGGGCTGGCGCGAGCATCTGGCACCGCTTCTCGCACACGCCCGGGCGAACCCTGAACGGCGACACAGGAGACCTCGCCTGCGACCATTACCGGCGATCCGATGAGGATGTCGCCTTGATGGCCGCACTCGGCCTCGGCGCCTATCGCTTCAGCGTCGCCTGGGCGCGGATCCTTCCCGAAGGCACGGGGCAGCTCAATCAACGGGGGCTGGATTTCTACCGAGGGCTCGTGGATCGGCTCCTGGAGCAGGGGATCGAGCCCATGCTCACGCTCTACCACTGGGATCTGCCCGAGGCGCTGGATGCGCGCGGCGGCTGGACGAGCGATGCGAGTCCGGAGTGGTTCGCCGACTATGCCCGGATCCTGTTTCGCGCACTCGGCGACCGCGTGCGTTTCTGGATTACCCTGAACGAGCCCTGGGTCGTCACGGCCGGCGGCTACCTTTTCGGGGATCTGGCACCGGGGCATCGCAGCCTGAGCGAGGCGCCGGTCGTTGCGCACAACCTGCTGCGGGCCCATGCAGCCGCCTTCACGACAGGCCGCGCCGAAGGCATCCCGAACATCGGGTTGGCGGTCAACCTCGAGCCGCAATACCCGGCAAGCCGCGCACCCGAGGATCTTGCCGCAACGGCTCGGCGCGACGCCTTCATCAATCGCTGGTTCCTGGATCCGCTCTTTCTGGGTACCTACCCGAGCGAGTTGGAGGGCATCTTCGGCGCGGCATGGCCGGACCGGACCCGGAGCACGCTCGACTCCCTGTGCGCCCCGCCGGACTTCATCGGCGTGAACTATTACTCGCGCTCGGTCGTGCAGCAGGATCCGACCGACTGGCCGGTCAAGGCCGGCCGGGTCCACCGAGAGGGGCGCCCGCACACCGCGATGGGCTGGGAGATCTACCCCCAGGGCTTGACCGACATCCTGGTATGGCTGAAGGAGAGGTACGGCAACCCGCCGCTCTACATCACGGAAAACGGCGCGGCCTTCGAGGATCCGCCGGCCGTCGACGGCCGCATCCATGACCGGGCGCGCGTCGCCTATCTGCGCACTCACCTGCTGGCCGCCGCCCGGGCATTGCGCCGAGGGGTCGACCTGCGCGGATACTTCGCCTGGTCGCTGCTGGACAACTTCGAGTGGAGCTACGGCTACTCGAAACGCTTCGGCCTGGTGCAGGTGGACCTCGCAACCCAGCGGCGTCTGCTCAAGGACAGCGCGCTCGCCTATCGGGATCTGATCCTCCGGTGCCGAGAACGTCCGTAGAGCAGGGATTTCAACGCACCCTGCCGAAGGCAGCGGGAGGAGCCGAAAGGGCGGCCCACAAGAGCCGGCCCGCCGACTGCGCACCCGACGCCTGCGGTACACTAGCCTTTGGCCGCCGAGTTGTACCCGGAACGAACACCGCTGCAGGAAGAAAGAGGCATGGCGAAAAAGCCGACTGGATCCAAGCACACCGTCGCAGCAACCGCAGCATCGGACCGTCCGCCGCTGCCTTCTGAACCGGCGCCCGTGGCCGCGACGACATCGGGCTCGTCTGCGCCGGATCATGGCACGCCGTCCGCGCCGGTCGCGTCACCTCCAGTCGCACCCGAGACCAAGTCACCCGAGAGCACCTCGCCGGAGACCTTCTCCTTCCCCTCGTTCGCTCTCGGAACAAGCACCGGCGACGGCCGCACCCGCCACGCAGCCGCCTGCGGACTCGGTGGCGACGACACCGCCGGCGGCAACACAGCCATCCGCGGGATCGATCG
>NZ_LN848257.1:2676219-2679469 GCF_001499735.1 Thiocapsa sp. KS1
CCCGCCGGAACCGGCGGCGGAACTCAAATCGGAGTCCGAGCCGACCTCTGTACCCGCGCCGATACAGGAGCCGGCATATGCGCCCGCGCCCGCGCGTCCGAGCCTCTTCATCGTCCACATCACGCCCGAGCTGGCCTCGGTCGCGAAGGTCGGCGGGCTGGCCGACGTGGTCTTCGGTTTGAGCCGGGAGCTGGCGATCCGCGGCAATCATGTCGAGATCATCCTGCCGATGTACGCGACCCTGCGGCACGATCAGATCTTCGAGATGCACGAGGTCTACAAAGACCTCTGGGTTCCCTGGTACGACGGCGCCATCCACTGCACGGTCTTCTTCGGCTTCGTGCACGGGCGCAAGTGCTTTTTCATCGAGCCGCACTCGCAGGACAACTTCTTCAACCGCGGCAGCATCTACGGCTTCAAGGACGACGTCCTGCGCTACGCCTTCTTCTCGCGTGCCGCGATGGAGTTCCTCTGGAAGGCGGGCAAGCATCCGGACGTCATCCACGTGCACGACTGGCAGACCGCCTTGGTCCCGGTGTTTCTCTACGAGTTTTATCAGCCGCTCGGGATGACCCATCCGCGGGTGTGCCTGACCATCCACAATTTCGCCCATCAAGGGGTCACGGGCGTGGAGATCCTGCACGCGACCGGGCTGCATCGCCCGGAACGCTTCTTCAATCAGGACCGGATGGCCGACAACACCTATCCCAAGGCGCTGAATCTGCTCAAGGCCGGCATCGTCTATTCCAATTTCATCACCACGGTCTCGCCGCGCTATGCCTTCGAGACCAAGGACCAGGGTCAAGGCTTCGGCCTCGAGCCGACGCTGCATACCCATCAGGTGAAATACGGCGGGGTGGTCAACGGCATCGACTACGACATCTGGAATCCCGAGGTCGACCGTCAGATCCCGGTGCGCTACAGCGTGGAGAGCATCGACGGCAAGTACGACAACAAGCGCGCCCTGCGTCACCGCCTGATGCTCGCCGACAACGAAAAGCCCATCGTCGCCTTCATCGGCCGACTCGACCCGCAAAAGGGTCTGGATCTGGTGCGTCACGCCATCTTCTACACCCTGGAGCGCGGCGCCCAGTTCGTGCTGCTCGGATCCAGCCCGGACGATCGCATCAACGGCGATTTCTGGGGACTTAAACGGATGCTCAACGACAGCCCGGATTGTCATCTGGAGATCGGCTTCGACGAGGATCTCTCGCACCTCATCTATGCTGGGGCGGACATGATGCTGGTGCCGAGCCGTTTCGAGCCCTGCGGACTGACCCAGTTGATCGCGTTGCGCTACGGCACGGTGCCGGTGGTCCGGGAGGTCGGCGGCCTCGCCGACACCGTCTTCGACAAGGACTATTCGCACCGTCCGCTGCACGAGCGCAACGGGTACGTCTTCCGCGACTTCGACAACGCCGGCCTGGAGTCGGCCCTCGGCCGCGCCATCGCCTGTTATCGCAACCACCCCGAGCATTTCCGGGAGTTGATGAAGAACGGCATGCGCAGCGACTATTCCTGGAACACGCCCGGCCAGGATTATCTCAACATCTATGACTATATCCGCGAAGGCTGACAGGCCGCACGACGTCCTCGCCCCCCAATCCGCCGCGCCTCGGCGCGGCAAGGAGCGCATCGGCTCGATGAAGATCTACAATCTGTTTCCAAGGCTCGCCGGACAGTTCAAGGACTGGACACCCCACCTCGAGCGGGCCTCCCGCATGGGTTTCGACTGGATCTTCGTCAACCCGATCCAGGTGCTCGGCCAATCCCGGTCCCTCTACTCGATCGCGGATCATTTCGCGATCAACACCACCTTCGTCGCCCCGGGTACGGGTCGGACCCCCGAGGAGCAGGTTCGCGCCATGGTCGCGGAGGCCGATCGGCTCGGTCTGGGCATGATGATCGATCTCGTGATCAACCATTGCGCCAAGGACTCGCGACTGGTGCAGGAACACCCGGATTGGTTCGTGCGCGACGGCAACGCCGTCGCCAGCGCCTTCTGTGTCGAGTCCGACGGCAACCGCGTCGTTTGGCACGACCTAGCGCAATTCGATCACCGCGGCTCACCCGATCGCGCAGGTTTGCTTGCCTATTGCGTCAAGATGGTCGAGTACCTGATCGATCTGGGATTTCGCGGCTTCCGCTGCGACGCCGCCTACCAGATCCCGAGGCCGGTCTGGGAGCATCTGATCACGCACATCCGCAAGGCGCATCCGGATGTCGTCTTCGTCGCCGAGACCCTGGGCTGCTCGCCCGAGCAGACGCGCGAAACGGCATCGGCCGGCTTCGACGCCATCTTCAACAGCTCCAAATGGTGGGACTTCGAGGGCGGCTGGCTGCTTGAGCAATACGAGCAGACGCGCCGGCTGGTTCCCTCCATCAGCTTCCCGGAGAGTCACGACACCGAACGCCTCTTCCACGAGTCCGGCGGCAACCCGAACGCCATGAAGCAGCGCTATCTGTTCGCCGCGCTTTTCTCGGCGGGCGTCATGATGCCGATCGGGTACGAGCATGGCTTCCGTCGTCGGCTCGACGTCGTGGACACGCGCCCGGAAGATTGGGAAGACACGCATCTGGACCTCACCGGGTTCATCGCCGACGTCAATCGGATCAAGGATCGCTTTGCGGTGTTCCGCCAGGAGGGGCCGATCGAGCGCCTGCATCACCCGAATCCAGCGATCTTGCTGCTGAGAAAGACCACCGATAACGGGCGCGAGACGGCATTGTTCGCTTTGAGCAAGGATCCGTGGAATCAGCAGCACCTGCGGATCGAGGACATCTGCCAGGTCGCTCGAACAACCGACCCGATGCTGGACGTCTCGCCCGAGTCACCCATGGACCGAATCCCGACCCCCTTCGAGCTGACGCTCGGACCCGGCATGGGACGCGTCTGGGTAACCCCGGCGATCCGATCCGACGGCGAGTCCGCCGCCCGAGCGATTCCGACAGACGACAGCGCGCAGGTCGCTTAAACCGCGGCCCGCACGGTCCGGCTCATGCGTGCCGAAAGCCCGCGGCTCGCACTCGGTTGATCACGCAAACAAGAACCGTTATCATTAATCGCTCCTAGGTCACGGTATGGGTGGTCGACAACCGACCCCATCGGACATCTTCATGGAGCGCTGAGCATGGGCGAGCACGACAAGGGTCAGCAGGGTCAGGCGGGAGGACCGACGGCTTCCGGCCACCCGTCCCCGCAGGGGCAGCAGCTGGGCGTACACCCGCAGGCCAACGCGCAAGGGCAAGC
>NZ_LN848257.1:2679569-2724235 GCF_001499735.1 Thiocapsa sp. KS1
CAAGCGGGGTTTGCCGCGCCCGGCATGCATCCGGGGGGTGCACCGCACCCGGCGAGCTATGGCCTCCCGCCCGGCGTCGATCCCTACTGGGCCTACCACGCCCAAGCGCAGGCGGCCTATGCCCCGCCGCCTTACCCCTATGCCGGCCCCTATGCGGGTCCCTATGCGGGAATGGCTCCGCCGCAGGCGATATGGCCGGGCTACGGCCCCGGACTCGAGCAGCAGGGCGGAGCGGGCCGCATGGCCGGCGGGGGCCACGGTGCCGGACACGGTGCCGGGATGGCCGACTTGGTCGACGAGATCGCCAACGGCGGCAACGGCCTCTCCAGCCTCGGCAAGATGCTCAATTTCGACGACTCCGAGTTCTGGAAAGGTGCGCTTCTCGGCGCCGCAGCCGTCCTGTTGCTGACCAACGAGTCGGTTCAGGGCGCCCTGTTCAAGACCGGCGCCAAGACCAAAGCCGCGGTCAAGACAGGTGTGGATCGCGTCAAGGAGCGCGTGCGTCAATCGGGCGACGCGAATCCGCAGGAGACGAAGGAGACGAAGGAGACGAAGGAGACGAAGGATGTCTGACCACGATCTCCTTCGGATGTCGACCTACCCGAGAGCATCGAGCGGTGGAACCGACTGCGCGACGCTCGTCAAGCTTGCAACCCTGGGTGCGGTCGTCGGCGGCAGCGTCGCCGCCGCCGCCAATCTGCAGCGTGTCCAGGTCGGCGACCTGACGGCAACACATGCCGTTGCCGAGACAGGCAAGACGGCGCTCACCGCCGCCGTGGCGACCGCGATCGGCGGGGCCGCCGCATCCAGCATCGCCGAACAAGGCTTGATGCGCCTCGGCATCATGTTCGCCGCCGGCACCCTGACTCTTTACGGACTGCAACGTTGGTCGCAGGCCCGGACGGATACCGATGAGTAGTCAACAACAGCGTCAACGGCACGGCGTGCGTAAGAATATGGTCGAGGGGATCGGCGGTCTCCTGACCGGTATCGCGCTCGTTTTGCTTGCTCGGTCCCTGCTCAAAAAGCGGGCCGCGGCTCCCGAAGCCCCGAGCGTCGAGCCCGCGCAAGGCGCCGGATGAGCCTGGTTCCCTATCACTACAAACCGCGCAGCGACAGCGGTGCGGACAGCATCACACGGAGACGGATCGACATGAGCAGCTCCTATAAGCCTTACGGCAATCCCTACGGTTATCCGATGGCGGGCGGCATGGGATCGCCCAAGGCCCAAGGGCAACACTCGGCGGTCGGCCAAGGCCCCGCGATGGCCGCATACCCCGGCTACGGCTACGCTCAAGGCTACGGCATGACCCAGACGGGATACGCCGCGCCTCAAGCAGCGGGCCAACCGATGTCCCGGCAGAGCAGCCTTCTGAATTTCGGCAACGACCGCTTTCTCAAGGGCTTGCTCATCGGCGCCGCCGCGACCTATCTGCTGACCAACGAGAGCGTGCAGCGCACGGCGATCAAGGGGGTCGTGCAGGTGTGGTCTGCCCTGCAAGGTGGGATCGAAGAGGCCAAGGAGCGCTTCCACGACGCCGAGGCCGAGTTGCACCACGCGGCTCAGTCCAAGTAAACCGCGTCCTCGTGTTGACATGGGTTGTTCGGGCTTGGGCCCGACGTTGCCGCGGCCCGATGCCTCGGTGGCGGACGCGGTTTAGATGTTCGATGACTTCGATTGCTCGGACACCTGTCCTGCAACGCCCGTCGTTCGCGGCGCATCCGAGCCCGCTTGGTCTGCGCAGAGGACACGTCGGATGTGGATTGACCCGATGATGAGCGCCGGCTCGCCGCCAGTCGGCCTGAGCTATCGCATCGTCCATGAGCTTCCCGGGCGATTGCGATTGCGCATCCCGGCGCTCGGCGCGCCGGGCTTCGACCCCGACGACCTGGAAGACTGGATGGATCCGCTCGGCGTTGTCACGAGCGCACGTGCGAGCTGCGGCGCCAGCAGTTTGGTCGTGGTCTATCACGAGTCCGCCGGCGCACGCGACAGCGTGCTTCGGCGACTGGACGCCTATTCGCCGCGGACCGAGCCCGGGGTCACGGGCGGCGGCTCGCGCGACGCCGAGATCTTCCCCATGGTGACCGCTGCGGCAACCATCGCACTCCTGCCCTTTCTGAGCCGCCCGCTCCAGGTCGCGCTGACGGTGGCCAACGTCGCTTCGACCTTGGGGACCGGGGCCGAAACCCTGATCCGCGAGGGCATCAAGGTGGAGGTCCTCGACGCGCTTGCGATCGGCCTCTCCGCGGCCAGGGGCGAGCTCTACACGGCGAACATCACCGACTTTCTGCTCGCGCTCGGCAACTTCCTCGAGCGGCGCACCGAGCGCCAGTCGGACCGTCTGTTGCGCAAGCTGCTGCGACCCGAGCCCGCGATGGCCTGGGTCGAGCGCGACGGCGAGCTGACGCAGATTCCGGGCGATCAGGTCATGCCCGGCGAGGTGGTCGTGGTCGGCACGGGGGAGACCATCCCGGTCGACGGACGGGTCGTCGGCGGCAGCGCCCTGGTGAATCAGGCCGCCGTCACCGGCGAGGACGTCCCGGTGCGCAAGGAGGCGCCGCGCCGCGCGATCTCGGGCTCGGTCCTGATCGAGGGCCGGCTGCGGATCGAGGCGACGCAGGTCGGCGACGAGACCACGACCGCACGCATCTCGCGCTTCATCCAGGAATCGCTCGACAAGCGCTCCGACACCCAGCGCGAGGCCGACCGACTCGCCGATCAGCGGGTCTATCTGACCCTGGGGACGGGTGCAGTGGTCTACGGGGTGACCCGCAACCTCACCCGCCTGCAATCCGTGTTTCTCGTCGATTACTCCTGTGCGCTCAAGCTGGGCACGCCGGTCGCTTTCAAGTCCGGGATGTACCAGGCCGCCGCGCACGGCGTCCTCATGAAAGGCGGCGAGGCGATCGAGCACCTCGCGGGTGTTGACACCATCGTCTTCGACAAGACAGGCACGCTGACCCACAGCGAGCTCGAGGTCACGGATGTCGTCGTCCTGAGGGAAGAGGCCACTTGCACCGAGACGGCACTCCTCGCACTCGTCGCCTCGGTCGAGGAGCACGCCGCCCATCCGGTGGCCAACGCCGTCGTGGAAGCGGCGCGCTCGCGCGATCTACAGCATATCTCGCACGGCGAGGTCGATTATCTGGTCGCGCACGGTCTGTCCGCCGACGTCCAGGGCGAGCAGATCTTGGTCGGCAGTCGCCATTACTTGGAGGAGCATCGGGGAATCGCGTTCGACGACCATGCCGAGCAGATCGCCCGTCTCGAAGAGCAGGGCAAGATCCTGCTCTTCGTCGGCAACGCCCATGGACCGGTCGGGCTGATCGCCTTACGCGACACCTTGCGGGCCGAGACGCGCGAGACGCTCGAGCGTCTACGGGCACAAGGGATTCGCCGTCTGGTGATGATCACGGGCGACCGCCGCCAAAAGGCCGAGGCATTGGCCCGCGAGTTGGGCCTCGACGCCTTTTACGCGGAGGTCGCGCCGGAGGAAAAAGCCGACCTGATCGCCCGCTTCCAGGCGGACGGCAGCCGCGTGGCCTTCGTCGGCGACGGAGTGAACGACGGTCCGGCACTGGTCGCCGCAGACGTCGGCATCGCCATGCCGCGCGGCGCGGACATCGCCCGCGCCACCGCCGATATCCTGTTGATGGACGACCGCCTCGGCGCCGTGGCCGACGCCCGCGAGATCGCGACCAAGACCATGGCCCTGATCCGCGGCAACTTCCGTGCGGCCATCGGGATCAACACCGGTATCCTCGCCGGCGCGATCGGCGGTGTCCTCTCGCCGGTCGCCAGCGCGCTGCTGCATAACGGCACCACCATCGGCATCCTCTTCAATGCACTGAAGGGTGTGCGGCTCGAAGGAGAAACCGACGGGTCGATGAGTGCCCGACTGGCGCAGATCAAAGACATCGTCAGGCGCTGATCGGATCGGTAGGGTGGACAAGCGCAGCGCAGTCCACCAACGCCGTCGCAGGACTCTGTGGACTTCGCTCTCGCTCGTCTACCCTACCGGGCCGGCGTGACAGCCAAATCCCTTCGGCGGACCGAATCAGTCAACGTCCTTGTCGGTGCCCCCGGCGCGGTTTAGCCGGACCGGCGCGCCGAAGAAGACCAGGACCGTCAGATCCTCCTCGACATCGAAAAAGGCATGATCGCAGGCGGCATGCACGTACATCAGCGTACCTTCCCGCACCGCATGCTCGCTGTCCCCGACCCGCAGTCGCCCTCGCCCGCCGAGCACGAGATACAGCTCGTCCTCCTCGTGCGCGCTCGCCATGTCGCGCGATCCGGCGGGGAGGTGATAGACCGAGCAGCTGAGCGAGGGTGTACGCAGAAACTCCTTAAGAGACAGGGTTCCCGGCTCTACGCGTGCCATCAGCTCCTCGAGCTGGAAGACCAACCAATCATCGTCATTGTTCATCGTGCGCATTCTCGTCGTAAAAGCTGATGCATGGACCGGTCAAGCCCTGCTGCGCGTGTCTTGGAGCCGACCGCTTGAAGAGAATCGGCGCGGCCCCCCGGTCGAGTGTCTGTCTTACGGATCCGAAGACCCGGAAAGAATACCGTTAATGCGAAGGATTTGCATTCGCCTGATTCGGGACATACTATTCAAGCGTCGTCACTCGGTTTCCCATCGCGAGGCATCCGTCCATGAGCCACTATATCCATCACGTCCCCGGCCGCCTACGGATTCGTTCCGGCTCCTTTCGTTGCGACCCGGTCAGTGCGCGTCTGGCCGAGGGCGAGCTGCGCGCGACCGAGGGGGTTCGTGAGGTGCGCGTGAATCCGCGCGCAGGCAGCATCACCGTCCACTACGAGACCGAACGCCTGACCCAAGCGCAGATCCTGGAAAGACTTGAGCAGGTCGGCTGTCTCGGTGCCTCGATCCGCACGGATTTGGGTGGAACACGCGTGCACGAGGTCTTCGGAAAGGCCCTCGTCGGCGCCGTCATGCAGAAGGCCGTCGAACGCTCGGCCGTGCGGCTGGTCAGCGTGCTGCTCTGATCGCGCGCAACCGAGGTGCGAAGCGGGAGGACGCCCCCATGTTACGCTAAGCGCGCTCACGATCGGCAAGCCGCATAGGGAGAGGGAGACGCGTCCTCATGCTCGACATCAGCGCCCTCGAGAAAGCCATCGCCCGGTTGGCGGAAGGCGTAGCCCGGTATCAACAGGACATCACGGACACACAGATCCATGATGGCCTGATTCAGCGCTTCGAGCTCACCTACGAGCTCAGCCATAAGATGCTGAAACGTTATCTTGTATCTGTCTCGCCCAGCCCCGAAACCTATCAAAGCATAGCCTTTCAGGACCTGATCCGCTCGGGCAACGCACAGGGTCTGCTGCAGGGCGACTGGCCTACTTGGCGCCGATACCGCGAGATGCGCGGTATGACCAGCCACACAGACGACGAAGACACAGCACTTGCGGTCGTCGACGCCATTCCGTCATTTCTCGCCGAGGCGACCTATCTGCGTGACCGCTTGAAGGAACGCGTACGATGACGGAGACGACCGCAGCCCCCCCGATCGACATCAGCCCCGATCACTGGACCATCGTCCGCGACATCCTCGATCGGCATCTCCCGAACTACGAGGTCTGGGCCTTCGGCTCGCGCACCAAAGGGACGGCCAGGCCCTACTCGGATCTAGATCTCGCGATCATCACCGACAAGCCCCTTTCACTGGATGTCCGCGCCGCGCTGGCCGAGGATTTCTCCGAGTCCGACCTGCCCTGGCGTGTCGATATCGTGGATTGGGCCGCTGCGAGCGAATCGTTCCGGGGGATTATGGAGCAGGACAGAGTGGTCCTCCGACGAGCCGATGTCCGCGTGTCCGGACAGAACCAGGGAGCCCGCGTAAACCCGGAGATGCACGGCTAGATCAACCGATAGGCGTTGATATCGGCCGCATACGACAACCGATCCTCCGCCCGCCCGCCTTCGAAGGCATCGCTGAACACGGCCTTGAGCGCCGCGTTGCGCGCTACCGGCTCACCCGCGAAATAGCCGTGCGCGTTGCCCACGCCATCGGCACGGGTGATGTCGATGTAACGTGTGTTCGCCGCGAACAGGTTCTTGAGGTAATGGCCGAGCCGAGCCCGCTGCGCCTCGCCCGGTTTGCGACGCGACCACGCGAGCGCGAAGTCGTTCTCGTTGATGACGACATAGAGACGGTTGCGGAACTGGATGCGCTGGACCCAGGTCTCGTGAGCCGCGTTGTTCGTATCGGCGGCGACCAGCGAGACATTGTCGAAGATCAGCTTCGCAGCGGCCGCAGCGCTGGGTTGCAGGGCGTACTTGAGCACATAGTTGCCCATGCTGTGGCACATCAGATTGAGCGTGACCTTGCAGTCCTCGGCCAACAACTGCGTGAAGCGCGCCTGCACGGCCTCTCGATTGCCCCGGCCGCCGTCCTCCGCCAGCGCCTGCTGCCAAAATGCCTCGCGACGCGCCTCGGTCAGCTTCTCATGGTAGAACTGCACCTTCTCGAAGAAGCGGTTCAGCGCGTCCATCGAGACCCGCGCGTCCTGTTTGTCGTCGAGGTAGTCCGCCGTCCCGCTGACCGCTCCGCCGCCGTTCGCCGGCCAGCTGAAGGGCAAAACGATCACGTTGTAGAGCGCCTCAAGCGTCTCGGCTGTGCCCAGCACGTCCTTCATGTCGTTGTTGTATCCGTGCACATAGACCAGCAGATGGCGTTTCTCGCGTGCCGCCTGCTCCATGAGATCGCAGGCGACCCGCAGGCTCGCGTACCAATCCGACCGCTCGTCGATGTCGAGCGCATGCCGTCGCTTCAGCTCCCGCACCTCGGCCTGCGTCAGCTTATCGGCGAGCAGCTCGGTGGTGTAGTGGGAGCCTTGCCTGGTGACTTTGACGAGCCTCAGCTCGTTGGGACCGACCGTGTTCGGCGTATCGCCAAACACCTCCAGCCCTTCCTTACGGTTGTTGACCTTGCGGTTGGTGACGACGTACATGGCATCTCCTCCGGGTCGGTTGCACCTCGATAAGCGGAACATGACCTTCGCCAAGACCGCTCGCGTGCTGCTGTCCTACGCGTCGTAGCCACCGCGATCGGTGCGTTCGATCCATGCGATGCCCGCGTCCGGGGCGCTCGCCCTCCAGCGCGCTTCACCGACCAACCGGATGACCCGACGTTCGTACACTGTAGGATAGGATCGACCAGGAGACCGACACTTTCAAGGAAGGCGGCCCGGCGTGCATGATCGCAACGCCTCAGCTCGTCAGCTTGCGATAGATATCCGAGACCTTGAGCGGAAGTTTGCTCACATCGCAGATGACGGCGTAATTGGCCGGACCGTACATGTGCGGCAGATAGTCGGCCCCGGTTTCGTCGATGGTGATGCAGAAGGCGTGAATGCCGTTCAGGCGGGCCTCGAAGAGGGCCTGGCGGGTGTCTTCGATGCCGTATTCGCCGCGGTATTGGTGGTCGTAGTCGTCGGGTTTACCGTCGGAGAGCGTGATCAGGAGCTTCACGCGGGCCTCCTGCTCGGCGAGCAGGTGGCTGAGATGGCGGATGGCCACCCCCATGCGGGTGTAGTCGCGCGGGGCGATGCCGCAGATGCGGGCCTTGGCGTCTTCGTCGTAGGCTTGGGCGAAGGTCTTGACCGGGTAGGCCTCGCAGCGCTTGCGGGTCCAGCCGGAGAAGCCGTAGATGGCAAAACGATCGCCGAGGGTGTCGAGCGCCTCGGCGAGCAGGATGAGGGCCTCGCGCTCGGCCTGGTTGATCCAGCCCTTGGTTGAGCCTGACATATCGACCATCAGCATGACGGCGATGTTGCGCTCGTCCTTGTGCATGCGGGTGAAGAGCCGGTCGGTCATCTCCAGTCCCGCGTGCACGTCCGCATAGGCGTCGACCAGGGCATCGATGTCGACATCCTCGCCGTCGCTCTGACGCTTGAGCAGCCGGTCCTCGCCGCGCAGCACCTCGAAGGTGCGGCGGATGGATTTGATCAGCCCGCCGTATTTACGCAGCGTCTGATAATAGAAGTCCGGGTCGCTCGGCGGCACCGGATGCTCGCGCAGGATGCACCAGCCCTTGCGGTGATGCTGTCGGCTGTGGTCCCACTCGTCGTAGGGGAAGGCGCCGTCCTCGTGATAGGTCCCGGCCCAGACCGACTCGGCTGCGCGCTCGTCGTCGCCGAGACCGCGCTTGTAGAGACCGGGCCCGGCGGCGACCAGATACTCGGGCGGGATCTCGCCGTGATCCTGGATGATGCTCTCCATGGTGGAGATCACATCCTCGGGCGGTGCGACGGGCTTGCCGTCCAGCATGAGATCGAATCGAACCCCGTTCGGACTGTCCGGGTCCTCGTGTCGGCGGGTTGCAAGACGATCGCGGGTCTCGGGCAGGGTCTCGGCCTCCGGTCGGTCCTCGCCGGGCGGCGCCCCGTCCTGATCCTCCAGCATTTTGGCCAGGGCAATGCGGAAACGGTCCTGCTCCAGTGCGCTGCGGATCGCGAGCCGGGTGCGCACCGCATCGGGTTGAAGCTCGCCCCGATAACAGCAAGGGCGCGGCGGACGGCCGCGCAGCGCCTCGACCAAACGAAGCGTTTCGCGCACGTCGCTGCCGGGCTCGGTGAGTCGATCAACCGCACTACGCCAGCCGCTGTCCTCGCCGTCCAGCTCGAGCCGTAGGGCGGTCATATCGCGGCGAAGACCCGGATAATCGCGCGCGATACAGGCGTCGAGCCGGAAGGTCTCCAGGACGTGGAAGATGGCCAGATCGCGCGGCGCGAGCCGGCCCGAATCGAGTGCCTCCAGAAGGAGACCGGCACGCCAGGTTCCGTACCAGTTTTGCGCCCATTGATGAACGGCCATGGCTTTGTAGAGACGAAAGTTCGCCTCCTTGTCCGGAAGACGGCCCAAGATGGGCGGCAGAAAGACGCTCTCGGTGTCGGTATAGGGAATGTCGGCCGGGGCGATCTTGAGCGGGCGCCCGTTCAGCCCGCAGACAAAGCGCTCAAGCACCGCGGAGCAGTCTTCCAGCGCCATTCCCGCCAGACGCTCCTGCATGTTGGCCGCAAAGTCGGCGACCTGCTGGAAGGCGCGAATGGCCGGGATCTGGCCCTTCTTGTCGTAGAGGTCCATGGCGTAGAGCAGCCAAGACTCGACCGCGTCCAGATCCATCAACCGCATTGCCCGCGGCGCAAAGGCGGTGAACTGATAGGCCAGCTCCGCGTTGTCTTTGGCGATAACCGCGCCCCAGTGGAGAACGAACTGCTGTCCTCGCCGGCCGAAGGCAGCCAGATCGCGAGCCGGCTGCGAGGCGTCGCGGCGCGAGGAGAGTGCGGCGTCGAGATACGCCTCCATCAACTCTTCGAGAGCGTCGGCGGAGAGTGCCGCATCGAGCTTCATCGAGCCTCTTCCAGCGCATTCCGCAGCAATTGCATCCGCCATGGACGTCTCACCGTGTCGCGAGCACACAACATGCAAATGTCAAGAGTCTTGAGTCCTCTGTTTTGAAGCGCGTCTTTCGAAGCGCGTCCACCGCCGTGTATCCAGACGTTTGCGAAGCTGCACCAATTCGATCACAGCGCATAGCGCGCGAGACGCGCTTCAAAACAGAGAAGCGCCAAGCTCGTTGACCGCCGCCAACATATCCGGGTCATCCGTCAGCGCCTGAGCAATGGCACTGCGGCAAGCCACCACAGGCGCAACACCGGAGACCATGAGCTTGGCCGCGTGCACCAGCAGCCGGGTCGAGGCACCTTCGTCCAATCCCTGCCCTTTCAGATTCCGGGTCATGTGCGCGAACTTGACCAGCTGACGGGCCAGGGCGGAGGCGATCCCGGACTCCTTCTCGACGATCTTCTGCTCCAAGGCGGAGCCCGGATAGTCGAACTCCAGGGCGACGAAGCGCTGGCGCGTCGACTGTTTGAGATCCTTCAGGACACTCTGATAGCCCGGGTTGTAGGAGATGGCGAGACAGAAGGTATCCGGCGCCTCGAGCAGCTCGCCGAGCTTCTCCATCGGGAGCACGCGGCGATCGTCGGCCAGCGGGTGAATGACCACGGTCGTGTCCTTGCGCGCCTCGACGACCTCGTCCAGATAACAGATGCCGCCGGCCCGCACGGCGCGGGCGAGCGGGCCGTCGACCCAGATGGTCTCGCCGCCCTTCACCAGGAAGCGCCCGACCAGATCGGACGAGGTCAGATCATCGTGGCAGGAGACGGTGATCAGCGGGCGGTGCAGGCGCCACGCCATGTGCTCCATGAAACGTGTCTTGCCGCATCCGGTCGGGCCCTTCAGCAGGATGGGCAGGCTGTTTCGATAGGCGGCCTCGAAGACCGGGATCTCGTCGCCGACGGGCTCGTAATAGGGCTCGTCCTCGATGAAATAGTCCTCGGGCTTCAGGACTCTGAGCACATGCTGCACCGCTGACCTCCTCGCCTGCTGAACCGCGTCCGGGGTGAAATGATCTCGTTCGAGCCGGAGTCAACCGCGTCTCGAATCACGACGACGGCGAGACGCGGTTCAGGACAACGAATGGGGGACTTGAATCGTTCCGGCGGGCTGCTCGGCAACGCCTTCTCTTGCGATAGTGGGGACCGGTCCGGGTCGCAGCAAGGCGGCTCGCCGATCAGGGCTCTGTGACGGGATTGGTTTGCCGACTCCCGGTCCGAGACGAGCCGTGACCCGCAGCAGCCGGTCCGGACGTTCCGTCACCCGGACCATCCGTCCAAGTTAACCCGAACCCGCATCCGAAGCGATGAGTGCATAGCGTCCGGCGCGCAATGATCCGCCTCATCCGCATCACCTGCGCCCGCGCGTACTCCCGCCGGTCAGCGAGCCCATGATCCCGCGGATCAACTGACGGCCGATCTGGCTGCCGAGCGAGCGCATGGCGCTGGTCGCGAAGGCTTCGACCGGTGTCTGGCGTGTGCCGGCGCGTCGCGCCGGGGCCTTGCCGGTCGACGACGTCGAGGCGCTCTTGCCGCTACGGCCGAAGTACTCGGACAGATCCGGGATCTCGGGTGCGGCCGAGGCTGCGGCGGCCTGCTCGGCGCGTTGCTCGAGGATCTCGTAGGCGGAGACGCGGTCGATCGAGACGTCGTAAACACCCTTCACCAACGACTGATCCATGACGGCCCTGCGAACCTGGGGCTCGATCGGCCCGAGATGGCTTCCGGGCGGCGCGACATTGACCCGCCGGACGATGCCCGG
This sequence comes from Thiocapsa sp. KS1, assembly GCF_001499735.1. Lineage (GTDB taxonomy): Bacteria > Pseudomonadota > Gammaproteobacteria > Chromatiales > Chromatiaceae > Thiocapsa. Next base: position 2,690,765 of record NZ_LN848257.1, read on the forward strand.
AATTCCCTGCTCGTCGAGGGTCGAGACGAGTGCCTCGCCGACGCCGAGCGCGGTGATGGTGGCCTCGGTGTCGAGCGCCGGATTCTGTCGGAAGGTCTCCGCGGCGACCCGCACCGCGCGTTGGTCGCGCGGCGTGAAGGCGCGCAAGGAGTGCTGGATGCGGTTGCCGAGCTGGCCGAGGACGGTCTCCGGGACGTCCATCGGGTTCTGCGTGACGAAATAGACCCCGACACCCTTGGAGCGGATCAGCCGCACGACCTGCTCGATCTTGTCGAGCAGAACCTTGGGCGCATCCTTGAAGAGCAGATGCGCCTCGTCGAAGAAGAAGACCAGCTTCGGCTTGTCCTGGTCGCCCGCCTCGGGCAGTTCCTCGAACAGCTCGGACAAGAGCCAAAGCAGGAAGGTGGAGTAGATCTCCGGTGTATGGATCAGCTTATCCGCGGCCAGGATGTTGATGTAGCCGCGGCCCTGCTCGTCGGTCTGCATCATGTCCTGCAACGCGAGCGCGGGCTCGCCGAAGAGCAGATCCCCGCCCTGCTTCTCGATCACCAGCAGGCGACGCTGGATCGCCCCCACGCTCGCCGACGAGACGTTGCCGTAACGGGTCTGGAGCTCCGCGGCGTTCTCGGCCACATGCGCCAAGAGGGCACGCAAGTCCTTCAGATCGAGAAGCAGCCAGCCATTCTCGTCCGCGACATGAAAGACGATGTTGATGACGCCTTCCTGCACCTCGTTGAGATTGAGCAAACGCGATAGGAGCAGCGGTCCCATCTCGGTCAAGGTGGTGCGGACCGGGTGCCCCTGCTCGCCCTGGATGTCCCAAAACATCACCGGGTTGCCCGCAAAGACGAAGCCTTCCTCCTGCTCCAGCCCCATCTCGGCGACCCGCTCGGCGACCCGCTTGTTGCCGCCCCCGGGTTGGCTGATGCCCGCAAGATCACCCTTGATGTCGGCGAGGAACACAGGCACGCCGATGCGGCTGAATTGCTCGGCGAGCCGTTGGAGCGTCACCGTCTTGCCCGTACCCGTCGCACCCGCGACGAGACCGTGCCGGTTGGCCATGCGCGAGAGGATCGAGACCGGCTCGGGCCCTTTGCCGACGAGGATGGACTGGGTCATGTCAGGCACTCCGTGTATGGCGAATGTGGATGATCCGAGGAACCGCGACCGGCAACGCGCCGAGATGCAGCGCCGATCGGTCGGGGCGTCAAGTATACCCGGGCGCGTCCAGCCATGAGCACGCGGCCTTGTGTCGCCTCGTCTCGCACCTATGTAGCGCGGCAGTCTTCATCAATGTTGTTGCAGGGACTTTCAGATGACGTTTACACAACCCGGATCACACCTCGCCGGTGCGGCGGTCGCCGCCGTGCTTTTGCAGGCCGGATGTCTCCCGACGACGGGACCGACCCTGACCGTCTCCGAGGCATTCGAGCGCACGAAAAGCGGAGAGGTGACCTTGATCGATATCCGCACGCCGATGGAGTGGCGCCAAACCGGTGTCGCGGAAGGCGCGCATCGCATCGACATGCGCCACCCGAAAGGCCCGGAGGGCTTTGCGGATCAGATTTTGGCCGAGGTCGGCGGCGACAAGAATGCCCCGGTCGCACTCATCTGTCGCACCGGCAACCGCAGCGGCCACATGCAGCAGGCGCTCATCGAGCGCGGGTTCACGAATGTGTACAACGTCGTCGGCGGGATGGTGGGCAGCAATGCCGGGGCCGGCTGGATTCAAGAGAGACTGCCGGTCGAGCCTTGTCCGCGCTGCTGAGCGGTCTCGCCCGGATCGCGCGTGCCGAGCCCGGCGAGGCACGCTGCCCGCGGAGCCTATCGGCCGAGGCTCAGTCCGGCTCGGCGAGCGAGTCGATGTCGATCTCCCAGCGGTCGAGCATTTGGCGATAGATCACGAGCTCGGCGTCCGAGAAAAAGCCGTCCGAGCGCGCCAGCAGCAGAAGGATCCGGGCCAGGGTCCGACGGGAGATGCGATCCGTGACCGGCGCCAAAATGGTGTCGACCCAATCCGGGTCGGCGAGCCCGACGAAGCGCGCGGTGCCTGCATGGGCAATGAGGTCGTCGCAGTAACCGTCGAAGATCCTGGCGAAGTCATCGCGGTCGACGCCGAAGCGCTCGAAGACGCCGAGCTTCTCGAGCATGTCCATCTCCTCGTCCTTCACCTCGCCATCGCCGATGATGAAGAGTGAGATGACGCGCAGCATGGCCTCGGCGCTGTTGTCCGCGTAGGGGGTGATCTCGGGCATCCTCGTCCTGGCTCCTCGGTGATTTCGTTGTCGTGACGGTCGAGCGATGATCGCACAAACCCGAGCGCGCCGCCGCGTAGGTCCGGACCCCGCGGGTTTGCGTTCTCGGGAGCAGAGGCTCCAAAATGACGCCGGCTTCGGGTGCGCGCTTGGCGCGACCCGGATCGGCCGTTCCGATTGACCTCTACGGACGCGACAGCCATGTTCTTCCCCGTCGACGACACGACCCGCCGCAAGGCCAAGACGCCGCACGAGCTGGCGATGGTCAACCTGATCGTCTTCAACCTCCTGATCGGGGTGGCGCTGCTCGCGGGCTCGATGGCGGAGCCGGATTCGCTGCTCGGGCGCTACAAGTGGCTTGCGGTCTCGATCCCGCTCGCCCTCTCCTTGGCGATCATCGGCGTCACCTGGATCAGATCGCGGCGACCCGGCAAAGGCGCGAGCTGGTTCGCCGCTACCCACTGGCGGTTGGCGGCAAGCCGCTATCGACTGATCCTGATCGCCTACCTGGTCTGTGCGGCGATCCTGAGCATCGCCTTGGTCGGCAAGCAGGAGGAGACCGAGATTGCGGCGCAGCTGAAGACCCTGCCGCCGGCGATGCAGGAGATGGAGCGGCACAAGATCGAGTCGCAGGACATGGCCAGCGCCATCTGGGCACGCATCGGCGTGGTTCCGCTGTTGCTTGCGGTGATGGTCACCATCATGCTCGAGTCCGGCGCACTCTACCAAGCCGGCCGCGGCGAGCTGCCCGATGCGTTGGTCGTACGCTGTCCGCCGCCGGACGGGCTCGTCGGGAGCGAGGCCGAGGCGCCGCTCGCATGAGACACGGCTATCCCCGGCCTTTTTTTCCGACGATTGCTCACAACGTTTCACCACGACAGGAACCGACCATGTCAAAACCATCCCTCTACCTCACCACGGTACTCTTAGCTGCTATGACGACACCCGCACTTGCCGACAATCCCAAGGTTGCATTGGACGTGACGATCGGCGGCGAGCCCGCCGGCACCATCACGATCGAGCTGTTCGCCGACGTGGTCCCGAAGACGGCCGAAAACTTCCGCGCGCTCTGCACCGGCGAGAAGGGCATGGGCAAGAGCGGCAAGCCGCTGTCCTATGCAGGCAGTCCCTTCCATCGCATCATCCCGGGCTTCATGATCCAGGGCGGCGACTTTACCCGCGGCAACGGCACGGGCGGCGAGTCCATCTACGGGGAGAAGTTCGCCGACGAGAACTTCCAGTTGAAGCACACCGAGGCCGGCATGCTCTCAATGGCGAACGCCGGCCCCAACACCAACGGGTCGCAGTTCTTCATCACGGTCGATGCGACACCTTGGCTGGACGGCAAGCATGTGGTGTTCGGCAAGGTCGTCGAGGGCATGGATGTCGTCGAGGCGATGGAGGCCCAAGGCTCGCGCTCCGGCGGAACCAAGACCGAGGTCGTCCTCGCGGACTGCCGCGCGCTCTGAGGTCGATAGGACCCTCGACCCGTTTCGGGTCGAGGATCGCACCGTTTCGGGGCCACCTCGGGCCCCGAGACATTGCCTGACCGACCGAACCCTCCGCACCGCGATGAGCCCGGCGCGCGCACGGAACCGGTCATGATCCGCCCCTCGCCCACTTCCAACCTCGCAAGACCTGATTGATCTCGCAGCACGACGCCGACGGCGACACCGCCGCTCGGGATTGAATTTCCCGATGAATGGACTCAGGGTTTCCGAAGAATGACAGGCGTCGTAGGATTTTGGTGCAGTCTTTGCCTCAGGATCCGCGTCTTCGACCTTTTTCAGCCAGAAGCACCGAGGATCCAGCCATGTACGACAGCGATCTCGATCGAGACGATCACGATGCCCGACCCCGCTCGGCGGAATGCCACCGCCTGGACGGCCAGCCTGAGCTACGGATGCAGACCTGGGCCGAGCTGCAGTGGGCGACCGAGCAGAAAAAACGGTTCGGCCCCTATGCGCGCCAGATCGAGGCCGACGTCCTGCGCGGTCTCGGCTGACCCGTACCCGGCGGAGCTCGCCACGTCTCCCGCCGGGTTTGAATCTCATGCACCCGCAACGGCGGGTGCTGCGCGGGTCAGATCGTCAGATGACGACTCTGCACCCGCACGTCAGATCGATGACGACAGGCGAGATGAAACGGCGCGCCTGTCCCTGACGGACGTGCAGCACCAAGAGCGTCTGCGGGTCGAACACCAGCACATCCTTGACGCCCTGAGAGAGGTAAAAAGGCGGGCCGATCTCCAAGTCTTTGGCCTCGTATCCCTTGCTCACGACCTCGACGACCGCCTCGGGCACCATCGTCAAGACGCTGTCCTGCTCCGCCTCGCCGGGCTCGCGACAGAAGATGGAGATGTCGGGTCGCTTCAGCCCGTTCGGGAACTGGATGTAGACATCCAGCGCGTGAACGCAGCCGCATTCGCCGACCTCCGACCGCCCGATCGAAGACGCGATCCGCTCGACATGCTTCTGGTGCCGATACAGCGGCTGCGCTTCCCAGATCGCCAGCCCATTGACGACCTCGAGCCGCACCCCGAGCTCATCCGAGCGCAATACAAGCTGTTGTAGATCCATCGATCCCCCTCGACGGGCGTTGTTCATGACCCCGGCCGTAGGGTGGACGAGCAAGAGCGAAGTCTACCGAACCCCGCGCCGGCGCCGGTGGACTGCACCACGCTTATCCACCCTACGGCTACGACCGGCGACGTGGCCGAGTTTATGAGCAAGCCCCCCTCGACGCATCCCCGCAGTAAACGACACCCGATCATCGCATCGCCCGGACCTAATAAACGAACATCCTCGAATCGCGTCCGCTCCGACGCCTGTTGATCGAAACCAAGCGCGATCCAAGCGAAAACCCCGCAGACCACTCCAAGACGCGATTTGAGCAGCATAACGATGCTCTATCAAACCATCAAAAACTACGATAGAGCCATTCAATAGCTTGCCGTAGCCGCTGCCGCTCGACAGGGGTATCTTAGCCAATCCCGATATTCGGGCGCCCTCGCGCCTTGAATGTTCCGAACGACGAAGCGTCCCGCCCTGTCGCCACTGACCGGTCGCCACTGATCGAGACTGTCCCGGGCCGCTCGCCACGCCATTCCGCGAAGACGGAGGTAATGTCCATGACGGCAGTCGTCGCAACCAACGAGACCATCCTGGTGGTCGGTGGTGGCATCAGCGGCATGACCGCTGCACTGGAGGCCGCCGAGACCGGGAAGCAGGTCGTCCTGGTCGAGAAGCGTCCTTATCTGGGTGGCCGAGTCTCCCAGCTGTACAAATATTTCCCCAAGCTCTGCTTTCCCACCTGTGGGCTCGAGATCAACCAGCGCCGGGCCAAGACCAATCCCAACCTGACCATCCTCACGATGGCCGAGGTCACGGATCTCGCCGGCACCAAGGGCGACTACCGCGCCACCGTCAAGCTCTCCCCTCGCTTCGTCAACGAGCACTGCACCGCCTGCGGCGATTGCGAAAAGGCGGTCGAGGCCGAGTTCGACGACGAGTACAACTACGGCTTGGGCAAGCGCAAAGGCGCCTATCTGCCCTACCGCATGGCCCATCCGCAGCGCTATGTGCTGGATCCGGCGATCATCGGCACCCCGGATGCCGAGAAGGCCAAGGCCGCCTGCAAATACGGTGCGATCGATCTGGAGATGCGCGAGGAGACGCTCGAGTTTCGCTGCGGCGCGGTGATCTGGGCGACCGGCTGGCGTCCCTACGATGCCGCCAAGATCCAACCCTACGGCTACGATCGGATCAAGAACGTGGTCACCAGCGTCGAGTTCGAGCGCATGGCCGACCCGAACGGCCCGACCGGCGGCAAGCTGGTGCGCCCGTCCGACGGCAAGGAGGCCAAAAAGGTCGCCTTCATCCAGTGTGCCGGCTCGCGCGACCGCAACCACCTGCTGCACTGCTCGCGCATCTGCTGCATGGCCTCGCTCAAGCAGGCGACCTATGTCGCCGACGCCTTCGCCGACGACGCCGAGATCAACATCTATTACATCGACCTGCGTGCCATCGATCGCTTCGAGGACTTCTACACCAAGGTCCGGGCCAATCAGAACATCCGGTTCATCAAGTCCAAGCCGGCCTCCGTCGTCGCCGACAAGGACGGCAACCCGGTCGTTCACGGCGTCGACACCGAGGGGTATGTCCGCTTCGCCGAGCCGCATGACCTGGTCGTGCTGGCCATCGGCATGGAGCCCTCGGTCGACAAGGACGCCTTCCCGGTGCCCATTGTCTTGAACCGCGAGGGTTTCATCGAGGCATCGCCCCAGAACGGCGGCGTCTTCGCGGCCGGCAGTGCATCCGATGCGCTCGATGTCAACCGGGCGGTCCAGCACGCCACCGGAGCGGCCTTGCGCGCCATCCAGGTCGTCAACAGCGTTGCCAGAGCGGAGGCTTGAGCCATGGCAGTCGAAAAGAAATTCGCCGGCTACATCTGCACGGGCTGCGGCATCGGCGAGCGGTTGAACGTCGGCCAGCTGGAGACCATCGCCAGCCGCGAAGGCAAGATGGCGAGCGTGAAACAGCACGCCATGCTCTGCTCGCCCGAGGGCGTGCAGCTCATCCGCGACGACATCGCCGCGGGCAACGCCACCCACGTGATGATCGCCGCCTGCTCGCGCCGCTCCAAGGTCGAGGCCTTCAGCTTCCCGGATGCCGCCATGTCGCGCGCCAATCTGCGCGAAGGCGTGATCTGGTCGCGTCCGGATGACCCGGCACAGCAGGAGACCACGCAGGAGATGGCGGACGACTACGTCCGCATGGCCTGCGCCGAGGTCAAGTACATGACCGTCCCGACCCCCTCGGGCGAGCAGGAGGTCAACAAGGCGATCCTGGTTGTCGGCGGCGGCGTGACCGGCATGACCGCCGCGCTCGAGACCGCCGCGGCCGGCTATCCGGTTCACCTGGTCTGCGACGAGCCCGAGCTGGGCGGTGCCTGGAAGGATCTCTACAAGCGCGTGCCCTTCCGCGCCGCGGCCTCCGACGTGCCCAACGGGCGCGATGTCGACCTGCCGCAACCGGAGGATCCGGGCATCGCGGACATGATCGAGCGGGTGCTGGCCGATCCGCGCATCACGCTGCATCTGAACTCGCGTCTCACGCGGACCTCGGGCGCGCCCGGTCGCTTCGCCGCCGACATCAGCGCCGAGTCCGGGTCGACCGTCACCGAGAACTTCGGCGCCATCGTCCAGGCGAGTGACTTCAAACCTTACGACGCGAACAAGCTGCCCGAATTCGCGTACGGCAAGACCCCGGACGTGGTCACCAACTTCGAGCTGGAGCGCCTCGCCAAGGCCGCCGACGGCGGGCCCTTGAAGCGTCCGTCCGACGGCAAGGTGGTGCAGTCGGTCGCTTTCATCCAGTGCGCCGGTCAGCGCTCGGACAAGGAGGGCCATCTGCCCTACTGCTCGGGCTTCTGCTGCACCGAGTCGATCAAGCAGGCGATGTATTTCCGCGCGCAGAACCCGGACTGCGACACCACGGTGCTGTTCGACGATCTGCGCACCCCCGGCGCGGCGGGCGAGGACTTCTACCGCTCCGGCCAACAGGCCATGGTGACCTTCACCAAGGGCAAGGCGTCCGAGGTGGTTCAAGAAAACGGTCAGCTCAAGGTCAAGTTCAAGGATCTGATCCTGAACGAAGACACCGAGATGGACTGCGACCTGGTGGTGCTCGCGACCGGTCAGGTGCCGAACGTCGGCCCGGATCCCTACGCCCAGCTCGCGGTCGACGAGGCCCCAACCGAGGAAGAGAAGGAGGCAGCACGGCGCAAGCTCGCGGTCGCCCCGCCTTCGATCCTCAACCTCGACTATCGTCAGGGCACGGATCTGCCGCAGCTCAAGCACGGTTTCGTCGACAGCCACTTCATCTGCTTCCCCTACGAAACGCGGCGCACCGGCATCTATGCCGCCGGTCCGGTCCGGCGTCCGATGGACATGAAGCAGGCGATGGAAGACGCCGTCGGCGCGGCCATGAAGGCGATCCAGTCCGCCGAGAACGCGGGCCGCGGGACCGGCGTACATCCGCGGGTGGGTGATCTGAGCTATCCGAGCTTCCGCAAGGAAGGCTGCACCCAGTGCAAGCGCTGCACCGTCGAGTGTCCCTTCGGCGCCATCAACGAGGACGAGCAGCGCTACCCGCTCTTCAACGAGTCGCGCTGCCGCCGCTGCGGAACCTGTATGGGCGCTTGCCCGGTGCGTGTCATCTCCTTCGAGAACTACTCGATCGACACGGTCAACCAGCAGATCAAGGCGGTCGATATCCCGGACGAGTTCTCCGAGAAGCCGCGCATCCTGGCACTCGCCTGCGAGAACGACGCCTATCCGGCGCTCGACATGGCCGCACAAGCCGGCGTTGCACTCACGCCCTTCGTGCGCGTCATCCCGGTCCGCTGTCTCGGCTCGGTCAGCCTCTCCTGGGTGACGGACGCCCTGAACTCGGGCTTCGACGGCATCGTGCTCATGGGCTGCCGGCGCGACGAAGACTATCAGTGCCACTTCGTGCGTGGCTCGGCGATGGCGGCGGAGCGTCTGAGCAAGGTCGGCGACACGCTCACCCAGCTCAACCTGGAGACCGAGCGGGTCGCCGTGCACGAGGTCGCGATTACGGATCTGCAGCGCGCGCCCGGGTTGCTCAACGAGATGGCGGCGACGATCGAGAAGATCGGCATGAGCCCGTTTAAATTCTGAACCGTGGCCGGGGCTTGGTGCGAGCTTTGTGTAGTGAGTCGACCTCTGTGGATCTCACATAACTCGGCGCTGCCGCGGTTCAGAATTTAAGATTTTTTATTATTTTTGAGCCGCGTCCGCGTAGACGTCGGTGGGTGGCGCAAACCCCGAAGCCACTCCAAATCCGGCATAGACCGCAAAACGCGGCTCAAAGGAGCACTCCGATGGGCGATCTGAATACCGCGATGATCGAGAAGTATCGCAACCGCTTCCTCAAGGAGGTGGAGGCGAACGTCGAAGAGGGCGAGTGGGTCAAGATGTGCATGCAGTGCGGCGTGTGCTCCGGCTCCTGCCCGCTCGGCAAGTTCTGGGACCATCCGCCGCAAGAGCTCTTCATGATGATCCGCGCCGGCAAGCGCGAGGAGGTCTTGAGCTCCAGCTCGATGTGGATGTGCACCTCCTGCTACAACTGCATCGTCCGCTGTCCGCGCGAGCTGCCGATCACCCACATCATGCACGGTCTGGCGCACTATGCCGCGCGTCTGGGCCTGGCGCCGAAGAACCAGCCGACCGCCAAGTTTGCCCAGCTCTTTTGGGACAACCTGATGCAGAAGGGCCGCGTCAACGAGCTGAAGCTGGGCCTGAACCTCTACTTCATGAACGGGGCCGCCGAGGGCGTGAAGGTCGCCATGAAGAACCAGAAGATCGGCCTGGGGATGCTCAAGACCGGGCGGATGAATCCGATGGAGGCGTTCGGCGGACATGCCGTGAAGGATCTCGGCGGATTCCACAAGGTGCTTGCGAAGGCCAAGGAGCTCGAAGACAAGCGCATCGCCGCCCATTCGGCATAAGCAGCGGAGGACACCCCAAAATGGCAACCCGTGAATACTCCTTCTACCCCGGCTGCTCCTCCCAGAAAGGCGCCTCCTCCTCCAATTATCTGATCTCGGTTCAAGCCATGTGCGAGGAGCTGGACATCCAGCTCAACGAGATCCCGGATTGGAACTGCTGCGCCGCCTCCATCGGCTATGCCGGCGGCGGCGAGCTGCCGCGCCTCACACTCTCGGCCCGCAACCTGGCGCTCTCCGAGCAGCACAACCCGGGTCAGGACGTCGTCGCCACCTGCGCCGCCTGCTGGCTCTCCACCCGCGAGGCCCAGGAGCGTCTGCACGAAGACCGTTCCTTGCTCGCCGAGGCCAACGAGGCACTCGCCGAGGCCGGGCTGAAGCTCACCAAAGAGATGCCCATCAAGCACATGGCCGAGGTGCTGATCGAGGACATCGGCTACGAGGCCCTCGGCGCCAAGGTCAAGAAGCCGCTCGAAGGCATCAAGATCGCCGGATACGTCGGCTGCCAGACCAACCGCCCCTTCGGCATCTCGGGCGAGTCCTTCGAGAACCCCAAATATCTCGACAAGCTGGTCGAGACACTCGGCGGCGACTCCATCCCGGACTACGAGAAGAAGGTCCAATGCTGCGGCGGCGCGCTCGCCTTCTCCGAGCCCGAGAAGTCCCAGGAGATGGTCAAGGGCATCATCGAGGCCGCCTACGACCATGGCGCCGACATGATCGTCACCCCCTGCCCGGTCTGCCAGATGAACGTCGAGGTCTACCAGGATCAGATCAACGCCACCTACGGCACCAAGTTCAAGATGCCGGTCGTCTACTACTCGACCCTGATAGCCGTCGCCTACGGACGCTCAGCCAAGGACGCCGCGCTCAACGGGCAGATCATCCCGGCGAAGAAGTTGGAGGAGATTGCGGGGAAGTAGATCCGCCGCGACGACCCTGTCCATCGAGGATCAAAGCCCGCTGAAGCGGGCTTTGTCTTCTCGGGATCCTGAACTCTATTCCGTACCGAATTTCCGTGCAGAAGAGCCCGAAAGATGGACACCGTCACCGTCAACCAATTTGCGGTCGGTGGTCACTATGATGGCCGTTGAGCGCGTGTGAATCCGCCTTCGGATATACAGCGCGATCATAATGAGTGCTGCGGCGGATCCCCCCGGCGTCGGGTTGGCTCAATCGGCGTAAGATTGCACGCCTACTTCTCCGAAAATGCGGGACAACCCGCGGGGAGTACCCGCGATACACCCACGTACAAAACCTCGGCCCGGTCTCTACGAACACCTTGAAAGCCTACCCGAAGAGGTCGTAGGAGAAATCCTCGACGGCCAACTCTACGGCCAGCCGCGCCCGGCATGGCCCCACATCGTGGCGGCTTCCGGGCTGGGCTACGAGCTGATCGGACCCTTCCAACGGGGGCGCGACGGCCCCGGCGGTTGGTGGATCGTCGACGCGCCTGAATTGCATTTCACCCGAGACGCCGAGGTCAATGTGCCGGATCTGGCCGGCTGGCGGCGCGGGCGCATGCTCAACCATCCGCCGGTTCACCGCATCGAGATCGTCCCGGATTGGATCTGCGAGGTCCTGTCCCCGTCCTCCGAAAGAAAGGACCGAAATATCAAGATGCCGATCTACGCGGAGTTCGGCCTGTCCTACGCGTGGCCTGTCCTACGCGTGATTGGTCGATCCTCTAGCACACACATTGGAAGCCTACGCACTCGAAGATGGAGGCTGGAAAGAGATCGGCCGTTTTGCCGGTGCGGCCTCGGTATCGGTCGCACCCTTCGATGCGGTGGCCATCAACCTGGGCGATCTCTGGGCGGCAACCGCATAGAAGGGACCGACCGTGACCGTGTTGCAAAAGGCCCTGGTGGTCATCCCCGCCGCGATGCGTCGGCGGCTCGGAATCGTACCCGGCAGCAAACTGGATTTCGAACTCGAAGGCGACAGCATTCGGGCCCGGATACTAGAGCTATGACTAACGCCGGCATGCGCTCTTGCGCACCTTTCACCGAAACGAGGAGACAGCGCATGTCGAATCCAGCCGGCGAGCCGTCCCGTCCGACGCCGGATCCTTGGCACGGTGCCGACTATGCGCACCACTCCGGGTTGCAGGCCGCGATGGCGGACGAAGTGCTCGCGCAGATGCAGCTGCTCGGCGACGAGCAGGTGCTCGACCTGGGCTGCGGCGACGGAAAGATCAGCGCGCGCATCGCCGCCCAGCTCGTCCAGGGTGCCGTGCTGGGCGTGGACGCGTCGGCCGACATGGTCGCCTACGCGCAACGGCAGTTCGGCGCGGACCGGTGCCCGAACCTGCGCTTCGAAGTGGCCGACGCCCGCCGCCTCGGTTTCGAGGCGTGCTTCGACTTGGTGGTCTCGTTCAACGCCCTGCACTGGGTGCCGCAGGCCGCCGATGCCTTGCGCGGCATCCGCCGGGCACTGAAGCCGGAGGGACTGGCGCGCTTGCGCTTGGTCACGCGCGCCGCGCTCGTCAGCCTGGAAGAGGTGGCCGAGGAGGTTCGCCGAGAGCCGCACTGGGCCGGCGCCTTCGCGGGTTTCAGCGATCCCTATCTGCGCCTGAGCGCCGAGGAGTACGCAGCGCTGGCGGAAAGCCTGGGCCTGAAGCAGCTGTCGCTTTGCAGCGCGGCCAAGCGCTGGGACTTCCGTACCGAGGACGCCTTCTTCGGCTTCTGCAATGCCGGGTTCGGTGCCTGGACCCGGAGGTTGCCGGAGGCGCGGCGCCGTGCGTTCGTCGAGGAGTCGATGGCCCGCTATCTTGCCGCGATCGATGGTACGTTCGGCGAGCGCTTCGTCTTCCACTTCACGCAGACCGATCTGGTCCTGGCGCCGGCAGGTAGCGCAACATCGGTCGACTGAGGCTTGAGACGCCATCCCGAAGTCGGCGCACTGCGGAGGCAACGGGGCACCCGGTTGCAAACAATTCGGGTCGGCGCGAGTAGGCCGACCAAACAGATCACCATCGGGCAGAAGACTAGGGTGCCGACACAGCCATGACCAACCCGCGCCTCATCGGACTGACCGCGTTCGCGATGATCCCTCTGGCCGCGAACTCCTGGCTGTGCCGGGCGGCACTGCGCGATACGGCTATCGACGCGGCCAGCTTCACCTCGATCCGGTTGATCTCGGGCGCGCTGATGCTCTGGCTGCTCGTGTGGTTGACCGGCAAGGCACGCGCGGGTGCGGGCAATTGGCCTTCGGCGTTCGCCCTGTTCGGCTACGCGGCGCTCTTCTCGTTCGCCTACCTGAGCTTGACCGCGGCGACCGGTGCGCTGCTCTTGTTCGGTGCCGTGCAGGTGACGATGATCGCACTCGGACTCCGAGGCGGCGAACGCCTCGACGGAATTCAGATCGCCGGTGTCGCACTTGCCTTCGGCGGACTCGTCGGCCTGCTGTTGCCAGGGCTGTCCGCGCCGCCGCTGGTCGGTGCGCTCATGATGATCGGCGCCGGCATGGCCTGGGGTGTCTACTCGGTGCGGGGCAAGGGCGCCGGCGACCCGATCCGCGTCACGGCAGGCAACTTTCTGCTGACCGTGCCGATCACGGCGCTGTTGAGCCTGCTGACGATCGCAGAGGTCTCGGTGGATGCGATCGGCGCAGGCTATGCCGTCGCCTCCGGCGCCCTGACCTCGGCTCTCGGCTATGCGCTCTGGTACCGGGTGCTGCCGATGTTGCGCGCGACCAGCGCAGCCACGGTGCAGCTCAGCGTGCCGGTGATCGTCGCGATCGGCGGTGTCGCCCTGCTCGGTGAGCCGATCACGCTGCGTCTCGTGCTGGCCTCGGCAGCGGTGCTCGGCGGGATCGCCTTGGTCATCCTGGAGCGCGATCGTATCGGTGGTCGGCGGTAGGCGGTGGCCCGTCGAGACATTGGAAACAGGTCGTGCGGCGCCGCGATGCATCTTTGGCGCCCCCGCGGATCGGTCGATACTCGGGGCGCAGAGGTGTGATCGGCGTCTTGCGCTGGCCTGACGGCCAGCGGGTCGAGTGCAACTCGACTATCCCGGGGGCGGCACTCAACACACCGTCGGATCAGACGCCGACGGCTCCGGTCCGCCACGCGTCCAAGAGTGTCTCGTAGTCCATGGTCTTTCCGACCCCTTCCTCGTCCGGCAATCGCGGTTTCGGGGCGCCCGGTCGGGCGAGCCAGACGGCAGGGTCTTCGGGTGCCGACACCTGCGGTGCGCAGCGTTTGGACAGGCCCAAGGCCGCGATACGCGCCAGGATTTGATCTTGGGCCTCAGCCAGGCTGTCCATGGTCTGTTGGGGATCGGTCTTGCCTCGGACCGCGTCTCCGATGCGAGTCCACCAGAGTTGCGCCAACTTCGGATAGTCCGGGACATTGAGTCCGGTCGGGGTCCATGCCAGGTGTGCCGGGCTGCGGTAGAACTCCACCAGCCCGCCGAGTCGAGGCGCCGCCGCGGTCATGGCCTCGGAGGCGAGGTCGCTGTGGCGGATCGGGGTCAGTCCGACCAGGGTCTTTTTGAGCGACACCGTCTTGCAGACGCAGAATTGGGCGTACAGCCAAGCCGCGCGACGGCGATCCAGCGGCGTCGCGGCGGGAAGGGTCCAGGCGCCGCAGTCCTGGTAGCCGTGCTTCATACCGGGTTCCCAATAGGCGCCGTGGGGCGATGGCGCGACCCGCCACTTGGGTAGTCCGTCGCTGTCCATCACGGCCGAGCCGGGTTTGACCAGATCGGGCGTGAAGGCGCTGTACCAGAAGACCTGCTGGGCGATGTCGCCGCGTGCGGGCACCGGGCCGGCGTCCGTGAAGGTCATGTTCGACGCCTCCTGGGGCGCGAAGGCGCGCAGCCACTCCAGATATTTGCGCAGGGCGTAGACGGCGGCCGGGCTGTTGGTCGCGCCGCCGCGCGAGACGGAAGACCCGACCGGCCTGCAGTCCTCGACCCGGATGCCCCACTCGTCGACCGGCGTGCCGTTGGGCAGGCCCGGATCCCCGACCCCGGCCATCGCGAGCCAGGCGTCGGTGAAGCGCCAACCGAGCGAGGGGTCGACCTTGCCGTAGTCCATGTGACCGTAGACGCGTCGCCCGTCGATCTCGCGGACCTGGTTCGTGAAGTAGTCGGCGATGTCCTCGTAGGCCTTCCAATTGAGCGGAACGCCGAGCGGATAGCCGTAACGGGTCTCGAAACCGCGTCTCAGGTCATCGCGCCGGAACCAGTCGTCGCGAAACCAATAGAGGTTCGCGAACTGCTGGTCGGGCAATTGATAGAGGACGCCGTCTGGACCTGTGGTGAAGGAGAGACCGATGAAGTCATCCAGATCCAGCGTCGGAAGCGTGACCTCGGCGCCCTCGCCGACCATCCAGTCCGACAGCGGCACGACGGCGTCGCTGCGAAAATGCGTGCCGATGAAGTCCGAGTCGTTGACATAGGCGTCGTAGAGGTTGCGCCCCGTGCGGGTCTGGCGCTGGATGCGCTCGACGAGCTCGCCCTCGTGGATCAGGTCGTGCTGGACCTGGATGCCTGTGATCTCATGGAAGGCCCGCGCCAGGATGCGTTGCTCGTAGACATGGGTCGAGATGGTTTCGGAGACGACATGGATGCGCTGCCCCCGAAAGGGTGCCGCCGCGCGGATGAAGAACTGCATCTCGGCCATCTGCGCGTCGGGGTCCAGGGTCGAGGGCGTGAGCTCGCTGGTCAGCCAGCGACGCGCGGCAGCCGATCGCGCCGGATCGATGTCGGCCGGCGGCCTGGCGGACTGCTGGGCCGAGGGAAGACCGGGCAGCGCCGCGCCGCCGAGCAGCGCGACGGCAGCCCCGAGGAATCGTCGCCGGCTCGTCAGGTTGAGTTGCTCTCGCGTGCGTCGACTCATCGGATATCTCCCATCGGCTTCGCTCGCGCGGACGCAGGCGTCACCGAAACTGCACGCTGGTCGGGTCTTGCAGCGCGAGGTACAGGAGACCGGCCAACCCGGCGCCGACCAGCGGGCCAACCACCGGGATCCAGGCATAGCCCCAATCGCTGTCGCGCTTCCCACCCGGCATGGGCAGCAGGGCATGGACGATCCGAGGCCCGAGATCGCGCGCCGGATTGATCGCATAACCGGTCGTGCCGCCGAGACTCAAACCGATGGCCAGGACGAGCAGACCGACCGGCAAGGCATCCAGAGCCCCCAGGCCGAAGACCGACACGGCGAGGAAGAGCACGGCGAGCACCAGGACGAAGGTCCCGATGATCTCGGAAAAGAGATTGGATGGCGCGTTGCGCACGGCGGGTCCGGTGCAGAAACAGGCGAGCTTGAGGTCGGGGTCCTCCGTGCGCGCGAAATGCGGCCAATAGGTCAGCCAGACCAGCAGCGCACCGATCATGGCGCCGATGAACTGCGCCAGGACATAAGCGGGCACTTGCCCCCATTCGAACTTGCCGGCGACCGCAAGGCCGACCGACACCGCAGGATTCAGGTGTGCGCCGCTGAATGCGGCGACCGTGAACACGGCCACGAACACGGCCATGCCCCAGCCCCAGACAATCACGATCCAACCGCCGTTTTGGCCCTTGGTCCCGGTCAACAGGACGTTGGCCACGACACCGTTGCCGAGCAGGATCAGCAGGGCGGTGCCGATAAGCTCTCCAAAGAATGGGGTCATGGCTGTTGCCCTCGGGTGGTGTTGTCGTCGCGGAACCTGCTTGGAGTCTGGCTCGGAGTCTGGCGCGGAGTCCCGGCACGGAGCGCCGACTCGACGTCAGGCGGCATCCGACTCCATGTGCCGGGATTGCGCCCGCGTGACGCTTCGAGACTCGCCGAAATACTCCGCGTATCGCGCCTGTGCGGCCTCGCCGAAGAGGATCTCGCAAGCCTCCATCAAGCCCTCCGCCTCCTGGATCTGGCGGCGCGGAACCACCAGGGCGATCTTGGAGCGACGACGCAGGAAATCCTCGAGCGTGACGATCATCTCCTGACGCTTGGCGAGCTGGATCTCGCAGCGCAGATAATCCGTCCCCTTGATCAAGACCTCGGCCCGGCGCGGATCCTCGCGGATCTGGGCGAGCAGCTCGAACGCCTGCTGGTCATAGCGCCGCCACAGCCGGCTGGAGAGCGGCTCGATGGACTCGGGCGAGGTATAGCTGTCCAAATTCATCAAGCGCGCCTGGTGCATGTACTCATCGTAGACCGAGCGGTGCGGCTCGCCGTACCAGCGGTACCCGGCATGCGGCAGGTCGATGCCGAGCCCGGCGACGATCCGCGCGACCTCGTTGCCGACATTGACGCAGTCGGTGAGCTTGCCGCCGAAGATGGACAGATGCGCACGCGTGCGATCGACGTCGATCTCGTGCTTGCGCGAGAGCTGCATCCAGTCGCGCCCGCTGCCGTCGCCGCCTTGGCGCTTCACCACCAACGGCCGCACCCCGCAGCGCTCGGCGATGATGTCCTCGCGCGTCAGCGGCGCGGCCAATGCGAGCCGTTTGTTGATGTTCTCCAGCACGAAGTCGCGATCCGCGTCGGTGACCTCGGTCTCGGGTGTGTCGACGCGGTTGTCGGTGGTGCCGATGCAGGTGCGCACGCCCATCGGGATGACGAAGAACAGCCGTCCGTCGTCGGCGAAGAAGGTCAGGATCCGCTGATGGGGCGTGATCCGCGGCACGATCAGATGGATGCCCTTGGAGAACAGATGTTGATGCTCGGTGTGCTCCCCGGTGACTTGATTGTGCTCGTCGACGAAGGGGCCGGCGGCGTTGATCAGGACCCTGGAGCGGATCTCGAAGGTCTCGCCCGTCCGGGTATCGCGCGCACGGGTGATCCAAAGCTCCCCGTCGCGCCGCGCACCGAGTGACTCGACATAGTTCGCCGCGATGCAGCCGCGATCCATCGCCGAGCGCACGAACTGGAAGACGAAGCGCGAGTCGTTGTCGTGCAGATAGGCGTCGGAGTATTCGAATCCGCCGGCCGCCTTGTCGGTCTTCACGACCGGCTCCTCGCGGTGGATGCGCTCCTTGGTGAGGAAGCGCGGGATCCGCGTGAAGCCGTTGCCGAACAGCCAATAGACCCAGGTGCCGAGCCACAGAAAGAAGGGCGAGAATCGAAATCCGCGGTCGATCGTCGCGAAGAAGCGGATCTCCTTGACCCGGCTCGGATAGCTGCGGATCAGCTCGTTGCGACTCAGGCACAGCTTGCGCACGAGCAGGTAATCGCCGCTTTCGAGATACTTGATGCCGCCCCAGGCCAGGTTCGACGATTGCTGACTGGTGAAGCCCGCGAAATCGCGCTTGTCGATCAGCGACACTTGGGCGCCCTTGCCCGACAGTGCGGCGGCGGAGACCGCCCCGTTGATCCCGCCGCCGATGATCAGCGCGTCATAGACCACACCTTCGCGCAGCTTGGCGATGTTGCTCTCGCGCAGCGTCATGGCATCAGTCGTCATCGAGCGCCCAGCCCTTGGAAAGCTCGACGGCCTTGTGCCAGCGCTTGAACAAACGCTCGCGCTTGGCCGCGTCGAAGCGCGGGTGATAGCGCACATCCAGCGCCCACTTCTCGGCGATCTCCTCGCGGCTCGCCCAGAAGCCGACGGCGAGGCCGGCGAGATAGGCCGCGCCGAGCGCCGTGGTCTCGGTGATCCTCGGGACCTCGACATTGACGCCCAGGATGTCGGCCTGAAACTGCATCAGGACGCTGTTCACCGCCGCACCGCCGTCGCAGCGCAGCTCCTTGAGATGAATGCCGGAGTCGCGCTCCATCGCCTCGATGACGTCGCGCGTCTGATAGGCCATGCTCTCGAGCACCGCACGCGCGACATGGCCCCGGGTCGTCCCCCGCGTGATCCCGATCAGCAAGCCACGCGCATAGGGATCCCAGTGCGGGGCACCGAGCCCCACCAGCGCCGGCACGAAGTAGACCCCTTCGTTCTCCGCTACCGATCGCGCCAGCTCGCGTGTCTCGGAGGCATGGCGGATCATGCCGAGCCCGTCGCGCAGCCACTGCACCGCCGATCCGGTCACGAAGATCGCACCCTCGAGCGCGTATTCCACCGGCTCGTCCCCCACACCCCAGGCGATGGTCGTGAGCAATCGCTCGTCGCTCGCGACCGCCTCGGTCCCGGTATGCATCAGCACGAATGAGCCGGTCCCGTAGGTGTTCTTCGCCATCCCGGGGCTATGGCAGGCTTGGCCGAACAAGGCCGCCTGTTGATCCCCGGCGATGCCGGCGACCGGGATGCCGTGCGTGCCGAAGAACATCTGCGGATCGGTCTCGCCGTAGATCTGCGAGGAGGGACGCACCTCGGGCAGCATGGCGGCCGGGATCTCGAATAACTCCAGCAGCTCCGCGTCCCACTGCAGGTCGCGGATGTTGTAGAGCAGGGTGCGGGAGGCGTTGGAATAGTCGGTGATATGCACTCGGCAGCCCGTCAGCCGGTACACCAGCCAAGAGTCGATGGTGCCGAAACAGATCTCGCCGCGTTCGGCCCGCTCGCGCAGCCCCGTCTGGTTGTCCAGGATCCACTTCAGCTTGGTGCCGGAAAAATAAGGATCGATGACCAAGCCGGTCTTGGCGCGGACCATCTCCTCGAGACCGCGTGACTTGAGCTCGTCGCAATAGCGTGCGGTACGCCGATCCTGCCAGACGATGGCGCGCCCGACCGGACGGCCCGAGGCGCGCTCCCACACGAGCGTCGTCTCGCGCTGGTTGGTGATGCCGATGGCCTTGATCTCGTCGGGCGGAACGCCGCCGGTACGCAACGCCTCCGCGATGACCTTCATCGTGATCACCACGATCTCTTCCGCATCGTGCTCGACCCAGCCCGGCTTGGGATAATGTTGGGTGAACTCGGAATAGGCACGCGCGCGGACCGACCCGGCGTGATCGAAGATCAACGCCGTCGTACCCGTGGTGCCCTCATCGATGGAGAGGATATAGCCACTGTTCATCTCTCGACGCTCGCCTCCGGTGGTGGTGTGACGCCTGCGCATCCCTGTGGTCGTTTTTTCTTCGAGGCCCATGACGCGGTCGCCCGATCGCGTCGGGCCGGATCCCGGCCGATTGCGGGGCGGCGTTTGCCCGAACGATCTCGCACGGAACAAGGTCGATCATCCTACCGCGCCGGCCGGCATTCGCAATCGCTCGAGTGTAGTACGCGCGGCGGCAGATCGCTTGCCAGCGGGGCCATGAACGGCCAACCTATAGGCTGTCTCTTCCTGAGCGAGGTCATTCGGTGTTTAACCAAACCCAATACACGCAGGATCGGGATTTTACCGAGGCAAGCTCGGCGGACCGCGGTGGAGCGAACGCTGCGCTGCGCCGGGGCTCGATACTTCTTGCCGCCCTCGCCCTGAGCGGCTGTGCGACGCTGCATGACTCGCATCTCTTCGTCAAGGAGCCGGAGCGTGCCGATCGCTTCGTCCTGCCGGACGAGGAGACCGACGTTGTCGGGGACGTCCAGGTCGTGGTTGCTCGATACGAAGACACGCTCCCGGATTTCGCACGTCGCTACGGGTTGGGCCACGACGAGATCGTCGCGGCAAACCCCGGCGTCGACCCCTGGCTTCCGGGAGACGGAACGCGCGTGGTCCTTCCGACCCAGTACGTTCTGCCGAATGCCCCGCGCGAAGGCGTGGTCGTGAACCTCGCAACACTGCGGCTGTTCTATTTTCCCAAGCGCGAGGAAGGCGAGCCACAGGTCGTCGTCACCCACCCCATCGGCATCGGTCGAGAGGGTTGGCGAACGCCATTGGGGCAGATGCGGATCATCCAGAAGACCGAGAACCCGACCTGGACGCCACCTGCATCCATCCGTCGGGAGCGCGCGCAGCGGGGCGAGCAGCTCCCCGGTGTCGTCGCGGCAGGACCCGACAATCCGCTCGGCGCTCACGCGATGCGCCTGAGTCGGCCCCAGTATCTGCTCCACGGCACGAACAAACCGTTCGGCATCGGCATGCGCGTGAGCCACGGCTGCATCCAACTCTACCCGGAGGACATCGCGCGCCTGTTCGCGGAGGTTCCGATCGGGACCAAGGTCACTGTCGTGAACCAGCCCTATCTCGTCGGATCGCGCGCCGGCGAGGTCTACCTGGAGGCACACGCGCCGCTCGCCGAGGACGAAAAGCGCTGGAAAGGCAGCCTGAAACCGATGGAGAAGGCGATCGAGTCCGAAACCGCCGACGGCCCCGATATCGTCGATTGGGAGAAGGCACGGGCAGTGGCCTTGGAGGCACGAGGATTTCCGCTTCCGATCTCCCCCGGCAGCCCCGGTCTCGAGGATGTCGTCGCCCGCGCACGTCGCGTGCCGCGCATTCCGCCGTGGGCAGAGGTCGAGGGCGGAGAGACCTGAAGCTCGGCCTTGTGACCCTGCGGTCGATGATCCTTTGCGACCTGGGCGCCTTCTTCCGGCAGGTCGCGACCCCCATGATCGGAGAGACGTCAGCGAACCAGAGAACCCAGGTCATGAACGCAAAGATCGTGACGGTCCGCCCGGAGCATCCCACCGACACGCTGCAGCGGCTGCCCAACTTCGTAGGCATCTCCGAGGCCACGGCCGGGGCCGCGGGGATCTCGATGAACCTGGTGGTCATCCCGCCCGCAGGCGAGGCCGAGCCCCACCTGCACCTGGGCTTCGAAACCGCCATCTATCTGCTCAAGGGCCGCGTCGAGACACGTTACGGCGAGAACCTCCGGGAATCGGTGGTCAACAACGAAGGCGACTTCATCTTCATTCCGGCGGGTGTACCCCACCAACCCAGAAATCTGAGCGACACCGAACCCGCGCTCGCCATCGTCGCGCGCAACAACGCCAACGAGCAGGAAACCGTTCAGCTCTATCGCCCCGCCGGGAGCGAATAGGGCGACCAAGACGCTTCATCGTAAGCAAGGAGGAAGCACATGCCGGGACGCTGCAAAGATAGCCTCGTAATTCTCGCCATTGCCGTCGGCGGGTTCTCGCCACCGATCGCAGCTGAAATCCACAAGTGCATCGGCAAGGACGGGAAAGTCTCCTTCAGCGACGTCGCCTGCCCTCACGATGCAGCCGCGGAGATGCTGGACATGCCCGGCAAACCGGCGAGCCCCTCACCGGATCAAGGATCCGACCTGAACCCGTATCCGCCGGCGCAACCTCCGGCACGACTTGATCGGCAGCGAACGAGAGATCCCGCCAAAGAACAGCAGCCGCGGACAAACACCTCGCTCATCTACCGAAAATGGCTGATCGAAGAACGGAATGCGACGATCCGAGGGGCGATTCCGCCGGAGATCAACCGGCCTCGCGAAAAGACCCGGACGGAGATCGGCAAGGATTGAGCGAGGGCGGCGGCCAATGCGCCCTCGTCCGCGTTCCGCAAGGGCTGGATTCGAAAACTGAGCATGCGCAGCGCCAAAGGATCGGTCCGGCTCGGCGATGGTCCTCGAGCCGGCCTGTCGCAGCTGTTGCGGAGAGGTCGCGGATGTAAGTGGCAGTTACGTTCCGCGCGTGAGCCCGACACCAGAGGAGCGCGAAATCCAAGGTATCGGCTGCTGAGCGGTGACTTCAGGACGAGCAACCTCGGCACGGACCGCCGAAGCCTTTCTTTCATTTGGAGCTGGCGGACGGATTCGAACCGACGGCCTGCTGATTACAAATCAGCTGCTCTACCAACTGAGCTACGCCAGCGAGACAGGATGCGCCTGTGTCCGAAGACCGGGCTATCCGGCCATTCTACAGTCAAGCACGATGGCCGCTCAATGAGCGCGAGCCCACGAGGGAGTGCGCGGCTGGCGAGCGGCCCGGCGAAGCCGATCCGAGGCCGCTCCGTCCGAGGCGCTCTCGGTGTTTACTCGGAACCCGTCTGGCCCTAGGCTCCGTCTATTCCCAGGATGACACTACGACCAGGGTCACTGACATGAGTTTGATTCAACCGACCCGGATCGACTTCGAAGATCCCGAGCTGTCCGCGACACGGGCTGAGCTCGTTCGCGAGCTGCGAGCCTTCCTGCCGTCAGATGCGGTGCTCGAGCAGCAAGAGCAGGTGCAGCCCTACGAGTGCGACGGACTCTCGGCCTATCGGCAGTTGCCCTTGCTGGTGGTGCTGCCGCGCACGGTCGAGGAGGTGCAGCGCATCCTGCGGCTCTGTCATACGCGGGATGTGCCGGTGGTGGCGCGCGGCGCCGGGACCGGGCTCTCCGGCGGGGCCTTGCCGCGCGGCGACGGGGTCTTGCTGAGTCTGGCGCGCTTCACCCGGATCCTCGATCTGGATCCGGTCGCACGCACCGCGCGGGTCGAGCCCGGGGTGCGCAATCTGGCGATCAGCGAGGCCGCGGCGCCGCATGGGCTCTATTACGCGCCTGATCCGTCGAGCCAGATCGCCTGTACCATCGGGGGCAACGTCGCGGAGAACTCGGGCGGGGTGCATTGCCTGAAGTACGGGCTGACGGTGCACAACGTCCTTGCGGTCAAGCTGGTGACGATCGAGGGCGAGCTGATCGAGCTGGGATCGGGCGGGCTCGACGCGCCGGGCTACGACCTCTTGGCGCTCTTCATCGGCTCCGAGGGGATGCTCGGCGTGACGGTCGAGGTGACGGTCAAGCTGCTGCCCGTGCCGGAGCGCGCCCAAGCCATCCTCGCGGCCTACGACGACGTGGAGAAGGCCGGTCAAGCGGTCGGCGACATCATCGCGGCCGGGATCATCCCGGCGGGTCTGGAGATGATGGACGGGCCGGCGATCCAGGCGGCGGAGGACTTCGTGCATGCCGGTTATCCGACGGACGCGGCGGCCATCCTCATCTGCGAGATCGACGGGACCAGTCAGGAGGTCTCCGAGGAGGTCATGCGGGTGCGCGACCTGCTGTTGGTCAGCGGCGCGACCGAGGTCCGGACCTCGCGCGACGATGCCGAGCGGCTGATGTTCTGGAAGGGGCGCAAGGCCGCCTTCCCGGCGGTGGGCCGGATCTCGCCGGACTACTACTGCATGGACGGCACCATCCCGCGCCGCGCCCTGCCCGAGGTGCTGCGGCGCACGGCGGAGATGTCGCGCGAGTACGGGCTGCGGGTCGCCAATGTCTTTCATGCCGGGGACGGCAACATGCACCCCTTGATCCTCTTCGATGCCAACAAGCCGGGCGAGCTGGAGCGGACCGAGGAGCTGGGCGGGCGGATCCTGGAGCTGTGTGTGGAGGTCGGCGGGACCATCACGGGCGAGCACGGTGTCGGCATCGAGAAGATCAATCAGATGTGCGTCCAGTTCAGTCCGGAGGAGCTGGGGCAGTTCCACGCGGTCAAGGCGGCCTTCGATCCGAAGGGGTTGCTGAACCCGGGCAAGGGCGTACCGACGCCGCGACGGTGCTCGGAGTATCGGCAGCTTCCGGATCACACGCATCGGCACCCGCACTGATGGCGAAGCCCGAACGCCTGATCAACCCCGACCCGGCCAGCGACGAGCTGGCACTCGACCGGGCCATCCGCCCGCGCAAGCTCGAAGACTATGTCGGGCAGCCGGTCGTGCGCGAGCAGATGGAGATCTTCATCGGCGCCGCGCGCGGGCGGGGCGAGGCGTTGGATCATGTGCTCATCTTCGGTCCGCCGGGGCTCGGCAAGACCACGCTCGCGCACATCATCGCGCACGAGATGCAGGTCAATCTGCGTCAGACCTCCGGGCCCGTGCTGGAAAAGCCGGGCGACCTTGCGGCCATCCTGACCAACCTCGATGCGGGTGACGTGCTTTTCGTCGACGAGATCCATCGCCTGAGTCCGGTGGTCGAGGAGGTGCTCTATCCCGCGATGGAGGACTATCAGCTCGACATCATGATCGGCGACGGCCCGGCCGCGCGCTCGATCAAGCTGGATCTGCCGTTCTTTACCCTGGTCGGCGCGACCACGCGGGCCGGGCTCCTGACCTCGCCGCTACGTGACCGCTTCGGAATCGTGCAGCGCTTGGAGTTTTACAACGCGGAGGATCTAGCCTGGATCGTCCGTCGATCCGCCCGAATCCTCGCCATCGAGACCGAGGCCGAAGGCGCCGCCGAGATCGCCCGGCGCTCGCGCGGGACACCACGCATCGCCAACCGGCTGCTGCGTCGGGTGCGTGACTTCGCCCAGGTGCGTGCCGACGGGCGCATCACCGCCGAGGTCGCCGACCAGGCGCTCGGGATGCTCAAGGTCGACGCGCTGGGTTTCGACCACATGGACCGACGGCTGCTCGACGCCGTGATCAGCAAGTTCGAAGGGGGGCCGGTGGGCGTGGAAAGCCTCGCGGCGGCGATCGGCGAGGAGCGCGGCACCATCGAGGACGTGCTGGAGCCTTTCTTGATTCAGCAAGGCTATCTGATGCGCACCCCGCGCGGGCGTGTCGCCACGCAAGCGGCTTATCTTCACCTCGGGCTGAAACCGCCGCGGAGCGTCGCCGAGCGTGCCGCCCTCCCCGACCTCTTCGGCGCGCTCTCAGAGTAAGCGCCGGGACGCTCGTCGATCGAGCAGCCGAAATATGCACGGAACCAAACATACGGAATCAATCGGATGAGCAGCAAAACGCGGATCGGCGGCTTCACCCTGATCGAGATCATGATCGTCGTCGCAGTCATCGGCATCCTCGCCGCCATCGCGCTGCCTGCCTATCAGGACTACACGGTTCGGAGCAAGGTCAGCGAGGGGCTCGGCTTTGCCTCGGCGGCCAAGATCGCGGTGGTGTCCGCCTTCAGCCACGGCAGCTTGCCGGGGAGCAATGCCGAGGCAGGACTGTCCGATGCAGGCGATTTCGAAAGCCAATACGTCGAGTCGGTCAAGATCGAAAAAGGCGGCAACATCCGCGTCACCTTCAACGGCACCGTCCCGCAACTCGCGGGCAAAAGCGCCATGCTGGCCGCGACGGAGCGCGGCGGCGCGATCGATTGGTGTTGTTACAGCCCGGATATCGAAGTGCGGTATATGCCGGCGTCTTGTCGGGATAGCGAAAGGTGTGGAGGTGCGGATCCAGTGCCGGAACCGGAGCCGGAACCGGAGCCGGAACCGGAACCGGAGCCGGAGCCGGAACCGGAGCCGGAACCGGAACCGGAGCCGGAACCGGAGCCGGAACCGGAGCCGGAACCGGAGCCGGAACCGGAGCCGGAGCCGGAGCCGGAGCCGACAGTACCAAAGCTTCCGGTGGACGGCGGTTGTCCTGATGGGTTCAAAGCGCAGGGCAGTTTCTGTCGGTCACCCGACGGCACTTGCCCGAGCGGATGGCTGTCGAAGCCGGGGAAACGTGGAGGCGAGACTGCGTGCTGCTATCCCGGATGGCCGGGCTGCAAATAAAACCCAAGCCTCGTCTTGAACCAGTGATGATTTCCGCGCTTATCAAACTCGGCAGGACGGGACACTCGCCCCGTCCGTCACCTTGGGTAATTTTCGGGAAAGGATGGCATACGAATTCATTCGCACCTGCGGCTCTTCCGGGCATGCGCAGTCGGGATACTTCCTCCGGCCCCCGATTGC
This sequence comes from Thiocapsa sp. KS1, assembly GCF_001499735.1. Classification (GTDB taxonomy): domain Bacteria; phylum Pseudomonadota; class Gammaproteobacteria; order Chromatiales; family Chromatiaceae; genus Thiocapsa. The sequence goes on from NZ_LN848257.1 coordinate 2,716,952, forward strand.
GTTCAGCGCGGTTTCAGGGACCCTAGAGTCTCGCCCGAGACCTCGCTGCCCGTGAGGTCGGCGGGAGAGGACGACTGCAAGTCGTCGATCCCGGTGGAGCGCCGCTTGGCCGCGTTCCTTCAGGTCGTGCGGGCATGCGCAGGCGGGATGCTGATTTCCGGAAATAGCCTAAGCACAGGTCGGCGACAACCGTATCCGCTGATTCTGCCGCGTATCGGCCCAAATGATCCGGCGGCACTCGTTGAAGCCGAGCGTATAGACCAGCAGGTACTGACCCGGATCGACCGTGAAGGTGAACGCCTCGTCGCGACCGATGCGATAGATCTCTTGGCCGTCGAGCTCGACCCGCATGGTCGCAAACCAACCGGCCAAGGATCCGTCTCGGTAGAGCGTGATGTTCGCGGCTTCGGCCGGGTTGGTCACGGTCGGCAAGGTGCCTGACTGTCCACCCGTGGCGCAGCCCGCGGTGAGTGCGATGGTCGCAACGGCGCTGATCAAGCCAATCCTGACACTGCTCATTTCGGTACCCTTTCCGTTTGCTCGTCCGAGCCGGGCGTCGCCCCGATCCCGGTCCGAGATCCCGATCGGTGCGCAAGGCCGAGTCGGCGTTATCCTGCCGGCGAGACTCGCCGATCCAACCCACCCGCCGCAACGCGCGGGCGATACTCAACGACCGCGCAACGCGTCGGGATCATGCACGCATCGCCCGCGCAACGTCAAAACCAATCGACCGGAGTCCGGCAGATGAAGAGTACGCCGTCGAGGCACGACACACCGCCCCTCATTATGGGCATTCTCAACGTCACGCCGGACAGTTTTTCCGATGGCGGGCGCTATTCGGAAACCGCCGTTGCGGTGAGGCATGCCCTCGGGATGATCGACGAGGGTGCCGACCTGATCGACATCGGCGGGGAATCCACGCGACCGGGCTCGCAGCCCGTACCCGCGCCGGAGCAAGAGCACCGGGTCATCCCGGTGATTCAGCGTCTGCGCGAATGCGTGCCCGCCACAACCCTGATCAGCATCGACACCACCTCCGCCCGAGTGGCCGAGTCCGCGCTCGATGCCGGTGCCGACTGGATCAACGACACCTCCGCCGGACGCGACGATCCGGCGATGCTCGCACTGGCGGCCGAGAGGGGCGTGCCGATCGTCCTGATGCATCGGCAAGGGATGCCGGACGCAATGCAGCAGAACCCGCATTACGCGGACGTGGTCGCGGAGGTTCGGGGATTTCTCGTCGAGCGCATCGAGGCGGCGTTGGCCGCGGGTGTCGCCCGGGAGAAGATCCTGACCGATCCGGGTATCGGCTTCGGCAAGACGCTCGAGCACAATCTCGCCCTGATGGCCGGGTTGAGCGAGCTGGTCCGCCTCGGGCCGCCCGTTCTGCTCGGGGCCAGCCGCAAACGCTTCATGAGCGCCATCTGTCGGGAGCCGGATCTCGCCGCACTCATGCCCGCGACCTGCGCGACCACCGCGATCGGCGTCATGGCCGGCGTTAAGGTCTTTCGTGTACATGATGTCGCCGGCAATCGCCAGGCGGCGGATGTGGCGTGGGTGGTCCGCGCAGCCGGAGGCTGAGTCGCGGGGTCGGAATAGCTCGACTCGCATCCGCCTTCAGGTTGCGGCATCCCCTCGGGGAACGTCGCGACGACCGCTCTCCCGAACGTGCCGGATACGGGCGAGTTGGACGTCGTCGATGGCGAACGCCTTGCCGAAACCCTTCACGTAAAGCCCGCGCTCCGGACGCAATCGCAGGAGATGAAAATCAGGCAGGGCACGCAAGGTTGCGACGAGGCCGCCGAAGCGGGTCTCCAAACCATCGAGGACGCTGTCGTGCATGTCCGAACCGCGGGCGACCTCCTCGACCCCGCACCTGAAGGTCAGACGTCGGCGCACGAACGCGTGAGCGGCCGATGCCTCGTCCTCGATGAAGAGCACGCTGACCCGACCCGTCTCGATGAGATTGGCTGTGTGGGTCGAGAGCTCGCTCACGAAGACGTAGAAGTCGCCTCCCACCTCCAAATAGGGCGCGTAGCTCGCGTCGGGCTCGCCGTCCAAAGCGCAGGTCGCCATCAAAAGCGTCGAGAACCCGGCTCGAAAGCGAGAAAGCTCCGCGTGGATTGCATCGAGATCCGGCGAGGAATGTACGTCGGTGCGTGTCGGCTCTTGGGGCATGGGTCGGCTGTGACTCGGGTCGTGGTGATGGATCGGCGAGGCCGGGGCCCGACAGGTCGGTCGCGGCGTCAGCCGAAAGAGCCCCGTCGCTCGGAGCGCTTGCCCTGGATCATCCGCGAGATCAAGGGCAGAATCGCCCTGCGGAACACGGCGCGATCGCCGCCCGACCGCATCGCTGGAAACGATCCTTCCAAACCCTGACTCGCGTCAAGCGCGTATCGGCTGACCAAGTCCGGTTTTCATCCTCCCGGGAGACTGCCCGATGTCGCTGATCCGTCGCACCACGCTCGCGATCCTCTTGTTGGCCCTAACCCTGATGGTCGGCGCGCGCGCCCTCTTCGCGACGACGGCCGACGGCTCGGATGCGGCATCGAGCCTGCACATCACCGGATCCCTGAGCTATCAGGCCCGGGTCGCCCTGCCGCCGGACGCCCTTGCGATCGTCGAGCTCAGAGATCCGAGCGTGCCGGGCGGGCGTCAAGTCGCCGAGCAGCGGATCGCCCTGGACGGCCGTCAGGTTCCGATCCCCTTCGAGCTCGTCGTCGAGCCCGGTGCGCTGCTTCCGGAGCAGACCTACCTGATCCGGGGCGCCATCCTGTCCGCGGGTCTGGCGGCGTGGCTCACGGATGAGGTGCCGCTCGTCCCGTCGGTCGAGTCGCTCGACCTGGGCGTCATCATGATGCATTCCTATGAGCCGCCTCCCTTCGCGAGCGAGCTCGTCTGCGGGGATCAGCCGATCCGCGTCGGCGTTCTGGAGGACCGGATGCGCCTGCAGGTCGGCGATCGGACCTTCGATCTGCGACAGGCGGTCTCGGCCTCCGGCGCCCGCTATGTCGCACTCGCCGACCCGACCACCTCCTTCTGGAGCAAGGGGGACCGCGGGATGCTCGAGGTCGCGGGCACCGCCTATCCGGAATGCATCCCGGTGGAGACCGCGAAGACGCCGTTTCGCGCCACCGGCAACGAGCCCTTCTGGAGCCTCGTGCTCGGCGACAAACGGGTCGAGCTGATCACGGATCTCGGGGAGACCCGCATCGATGTCGGGCTGACCGAGCAGGAGCTGCTCGAAGACGGGCGCCGCTATCAAAATCTGCTGGAGAACCGAGAGCTCGTCATCAGCATCTTCGATCGACCCTGCGTGGACACCATGAGCGGTATGCCGTTCCCCGCGACGGTCGAGATCCAGCTCGACGATCGCAGGCTCGAGGGCTGCGGCGGGGATCCCGCCACGCTGCTTCAAGGAGCCGAGTGGGTGGTCGAGGACATCGGCGGCGGCGGCATCATCGATCGCTCGCGCGTCACGCTGAATTTCGGCGCCGACGGCCGTCTTTGGGGTCGGGCCTCCTGCAATACCTACCAGGGCGACTACACCCTGACCGGCGAGAGTCTCACACTCGCGCTCTCGGCGACGACCATGATGGCCTGCGCGCCTGCCTTGATGGATCAAGAGAGCAAGGTCTTCGCTCTGCTTGCCCAGGTTCGTGCCTTCGAGCTGGATCCCACGGGGGCGCTTCTCCTCAAGATCGACGACAAGCCCGTCCTGCTTGCGCGTCGCGGCTAGACGCTCCGATCGACGTGGAGCAGACGGCATCGGCGAGCCGACAGGAATCCGGAGTACGTACGACCCCGCGATTGACCGAGGTGGCTTGCTGCACGGCAGCAATGATGCGGATAATGGCGGATTCGTGACGCCCTGACAGAGAGTAAGTCGACGATGACGACCGCAGAACGGCAATTACTGAGCGGTGACGACGCGGTGGCCCTCGCCGCACTGCATGCGGGGGTGCGCCTGGGTACGGGTTACCCCGGCACCCCCTCGACCGAGATCCTGGAGACCTTCGACCGCCTCGGCGGGCATGCGCAATGGTCGCCGAACGAGAAGGTGGCGCTGGAGGTCGCGCTCGGGGTCGCCTTCGCCGGGGCGCGCACCCTGGTCACCATGAAGCACGTCGGGCTCAACGTCGCGGCCGACCCGCTCTTTACCGCCGCCTACACCGACGTCGAAGGCGGCTTGGTGGTCGTTTCGGCCGACGATCCCGGCATGGCCTCCAGCCAGAACGAGCAGGACAACCGGCATTACTCACGCGCCGCCGCCATCCCGACGCTCGAGCCCTTCGACTCCCAGCAGGCGTACGACTTCACGTTGCTGGCGTTCGAGATCTCGGAGCGCTGGAAGATCCCGGTCCTGCTGCGTCTCACCACGCGGGTCTGTCACGCCAAGACCATCGTCGTTCCGCGCGGACCCGTCGCGGGCGTGGCCGAGCCCCGCTTCGAGCACAAGATCCCGGCGCGCGTCATGATCCCGGCCTACGCCAAGCCGGCGCATCATCGTCTGCGCACCAAGCTCGCCGAGATCGCCGCCTGGAACGAGGCCGAGGGCCCGATCCGGATCGACGCCGGCGACTCCACGCTCGGGATCGTCGCGACCGGCATCAGCGCCGTGCATGCGCGCGAGGCGGCCCCGGAGGCGAGCCATCTCACCGTCGGTATGACCTATCCGCTGCCGATCGAGCGCATCCGCGCCTTCGCCGCGGGGGTGGAGCGGCTCGTCGTCGTCGAAGAGGGCGATCCCGTCCTGGTCGAGGATCTTCGCGCCGCCGGCATCCAGGCCGAAGGCAAGCCGGAGATGTATCGCTTCGGCGAGCTGGACGTGGCGCGCGTGCGCCGCATCCTGGCCGGCGATACCAGCCCCGAGGCCGTCCCGCCCAAGGGCAAGCCGCCCGAGCTGTGTCAGGGCTGTGCGCACCGCGAGGTCTTCCAGGCGCTCAGGGACCTCGACTGCATCGTTGCGGGCGACATCGGCTGCTACACCCTCGGCGTGCTGCCGCCCTTCTCGGCCATGGACACCTGCGTCTGCATGGGTGCGAGCATCGGCGTCGGACTGGGTCTGCGGCATGCGCTGCCCGAGGACCAGGCGCGTCGCGTGGTCAGCGTGATCGGTGATTCGACCTTCGTGCATTCCGGGCTGACCGGGATCGCGGAGATGGTCTACAACCCGCCGGCGACGGGCCATCTGGTGATGATCCTCGACAACGGCACGACCGCGATGACCGGGTTGCAGGAGCACCCGGGGACCGGACGCCTGCTCGATCACTCCACGACCAACAAGCTGAGCTTCGAGGGCATTGCGCGCGCCATGGGCGTGCAGAACGTGCAGGTCGTCGAGACCACGGACAAGAGCCTGTCGCTCAAGGACCTGATCGCGGAGCTGCTTGCCAAACCCGAGACCTCGCTCCTGATCACCCGCCAGCCCTGCGTCCTGGCCGCGCCCAAGATCCGCTTCTACGACAAGGCTGCGGCCGAGTCGGCGCGCGGGCACACCTGCTCCGCGGCGGTTGCGGACTGACTTCAGATCGGAGAGACACTGATGGAGAAGGTGAAGAACATCGTCATCGCCGGACTCGGCGGCCAGGGGGTCCTGACGGCCTCCGACATGCTTGCCGAGGCGGCGTTTCGCGCCGGCTTCGATGTGAAGAAGAGCGAGCTGCACGGCATGAGCCAGCGCGGCGGCTCGGTGAGCAGCGACGTGCGCTACGGCGAGCAGGTCCTGAGCCCGATGGTCCCGGCCGGGGAGGCGGATGTGCTCTTGATCCTGGAAGCGACCCAGATCGAGATCAATCGCCCGATGCTGCGCGCCGGCGGGGTCCTGATCGGTCCGGACCTGCTGCCGGAAGGCGCACTCAAGAACAAGAAGAGCCTCAATGTCGCCCTGCTCGGTGCCGTCTCCACGGTGCTGGACATCCCGCAGGAGCACTGGATGGCGGCCATCTACGCCAACCTGGCCGAGAAGCTGCACAAGGTCAACGACCAGGCCTTCGCCGTGGGGCGCGAGGCCGCGCTCCAAGGCTCGATCGCTCAACACTGAGAGGACCACCATGCTGACAGAGCTCTGGAACGACGCCGAGGGCGGTTTCCACCCGGCCAGCGCGCCCGATTTTCTGCCGGAGACGGCGCTGAAGCAGGTGCAGCTACGACGGCTTCGCGCGGTCGTATCGCTCGCCTACGACAACGTCGCCCTCTTTCGCGCCCGGATGGAAGAGCGCGGCCTGACCCCGGACTCGATCCAGCGGCTCGAAGACATCCAGCAGCTCCCCTTCACGGTCAAGACCGACCTGCGCGACACCTACCCCTTCGGCCTCTTCGCCACGCCCATGAGCGACGTGGTTCGGCTGCATGCCTCCTCCGGCACCACCGGCAAGCCGATCGTCGTCGCCTACACGCGCGAGGACGTCGGCGTCTGGTCGGAGGTCATGGCGCGCACCCTCGCCTGCTGCGGGCTGCACCGCGGGGACATCCTGCAGAACGCCTTCGGCTACGGACTCTTCACCGGCGGCCTCGGCGCCCACTACGGCGCGGAGGCCCTCGGGGCGACCGTCGTCCCCATCTCGGGCGGCAACAGCGACCGCCAGATCATGCTGATCCGCGATTTCGGCGTCTCCGCACTCTGCTGCACCCCGAGCTATTTCACCTATCTGATCGAGCGTGCAGCCGAGCTGGGCGTCGATATGCGTTCGCTCCCCTTGCGCGCCGGCATCTTCGGGGCAGAGCCCTGGACCGACGGGATGCGTGATCACATCGAGGCCGCTGCGGGGATCAAGGCCTACGACATCTACGGCCTTTCGGAGATCATCGGCCCCGGCGTGGCGAGCGAATGCTCCGCCCAGCAGGGCCTTCACATCTTCGAGGACCATTTCTATCCCGAGATCATCGACCCGGAGACGGGCGAGGCCCTGCCCGACGGCGAAGAGGGCGAGCTGGTGCTCACCACGCTGAGCAAAAAGGCGATGCCGATGATCCGTTACCGCACCCGCGACATCACCGCGCTGATCAGCGAGCCCTGCGCGTGCGGGCGCACCATCCGGCGGATGCGGCGCATCGGTCGGCGCTCGGACGACATGTTCATCATTCGCGGCGTGAACGTCTTCCCGTCCCAGGTCGAGGCGGCCCTTCTGGCAGTCGAGGGCACGCTCCCGCACTACCAGATCATCCTCACCCGCGACCAGGGTCTGGACCAGATGTCGGTCGAGGTCGAGGTCACCCCCGAGGTCTTCAGCGACAAGATCCGTGCGCTCGAGGACGTGCGCGCGCGTCTGGCCAAGGCGATCG
>NZ_LN848257.1:2724335-2732111 GCF_001499735.1 Thiocapsa sp. KS1
GCCGATCCGAACCCATGGCTCAACCCCTGCAGCGGAAAAAAAACCAGCCCACCGCTGATAGCTAATTGCTGATAGCTGGAGGCAGGAAGCTGGCAGCTGGCGGCTGAAAAAGACCATCCGAGCACCACGAGGACTCGAACCCATGAAACTGCAACAACTCTCGCTCTTTCTGGAAAACCGCCCGGGACGTCTCGGTGCGCCTCTGGAGGCCATCGCGAAGGAAGGCATCAATATCCTGACGCTCTCGCTCGCGGATACCGCCCAGTTCGGCATCCTGCGCCTGATCGTGCGCGAATGGGACAAGGCCAAGCAGGTCTTGGAGGATGCCGGATGGGTGGTCAACCTGACCGAGGTGGTCGCGGTCGACGTGCTCGACCGGCCGGGCGGGCTGGCCGAGGCGCTGGCGGTGCTGGAAGGCGCGGGTCTCAACATCGAGTACATGTACGCCTTCTCGCTGCGGCGTGGCGACAAGGCGATTCTGATCTTCCGGTTCGAGGATCCGGACCGGGCGATTGCCGTCCTGCTGGAGAAGGGGCTGCATGTCGTCGACGGGGACGAGCTGCTGAGCGTTGTCTCCGGCTGAATTCGGCATCGCGGCCGTAGGTTGTGCCGAGCCGTGCGAGGCACAACGGGCATCGAGTTTCTCGGAAGCGACCGGTTTCGCACCGATGCAACACCCATCAACGGATCAAGGACTATGCCCGCGCAGATTCATGAGGCCCGTCGGCAGATCGAGCACCGCATCTGGGATCCGGATGCCGAGACCCTGCCGCGCGACGGCATCGAGGCGTTGCAGCTGGAGCGTCTGCGCGAGCTGGTGACGCGGGTCGCGCGGGTGCCTTTCTACCGCGACCACTTTGCCCATCGCGAGATCGGGCCGCACAGCATCCGCTCGCTCGCCGATGTGCGTCGCTTGCCCCTGACCACCAAGGACGATCTGCGTCGTCAGCATCCGTTTGGGTTTCTGGCCGTCCCGCGCAAGGCGCTTGCGCGCATCCACGGCTCCTCGGGCACGACAGGGCGGCCCACCTTCGTCGCCTATACGGCGCGTGATCTCGAAACTTGGTCGAACCTCTGCGCACGCTTCCTGGTCGCCGGCGGGCTCAGGCCCGAGCACACCGCTCAGGTCGCATTCGGTTACGGCCTCTTCACCGGCGGCTTCGGACTGCATTACGGCATCGAGCGCGTCGGCGCGGCGATCATCCCGGCGGCGGCGGGCAACACGCGTCGCCAGATCGAGATCATGCGCGACCTGGACCCGGAGGTGCTGATCTGCACGCCGAGCTACGCCCTGACCATCGCGGATTCGGCCCGCGAGCTGGGGATCGATCCGCGCTCCCTGCCGATCCGCTTCGGCCATTTCGGCGGCGAGCCCTGGACCGAGGACATGCGCCGCGAGATCGAGGATCAACTCGACATCGCCGCCTTCAACAATTACGGGCTCTCCGAGGTGATCGGTCCGGGCGTCAGCGGCGAGTGTCCCGAGCGCACCGGGATGCACATCCAGGAGGATCATTTCCTGGTCGAGTGTCTGGACCCGGAGTCCTTGGAGCCGGTCCCGGAAGGCGAGCCAGGCGAGCTGGTGATCAGCACGCTCACCCGCGAGGCGATGCCGCTGATCCGTTATCGCACCCGCGACATCGCCCGTCTCTATCGCGAGCCTTGCGCCTGCGGGCGACGCACGACACGCATGAGCCGCATCACCGGGCGCACCGACGACATGTTGATCATCCGCGGCGTGAACGTCTTCCCCTCCCAGATCGAGGAGGCACTGTTGCGTGTGGAGGGTACCACGCCGCACTATCTCATCGAGGTGTCCCGCCCCGGCACGCTCGACGAGGTCCATGTCAAGGTCGAGATCCGGCCCGAGATCTTCTCGGACCGCATGGACCGCATGCAGGCGCTCTGCGAGCGGATCAGTCGCGAGATCAATACGGTCGCCGGCATCCGCGCCCATGTCGACCTGGTCGAGCCCCGCAGCATCGAGCGCTTCGTCGGGAAGGCCAAGCGGGTGCTCGACCGGCGCAATCTCGGCGAATAGACCTATCCGAACGCGCGCTCCATCGCTTACCCTGATCGCGCGTCGGGATGGGCGTCCGGTCGATGCGCGCATCAAGAACAATCCAATCACTGCAGAGGAATACGCATGTTGAATCCGCAAGGCTCGCGCAGCACGCGCTCGCCGATCCAGACTGGTCGTCTCGGGCTGGCACTCCTGTTGGCTGCTCTGGTGCCGGTGTCCGCGGCGATCGCGGATGCAGAGGGCTACTATGTCGAGACGATGAATCGAAGTGCCGGGGTGATGGGAGAAGCGCCGAGCGAAGACCTGTCAAAGACTTATCTGGCCTACGACAAGATGAAGGTGGTCAACGAGGGGCCTGACGCCACCGACATGATCATGGATCCGACGGCCGGTACTATCGTTTTCATCAATCACGCCGAGAAGGAATATCTCCCGATCAACGTCAAGTCCGTGATGGAAAGCATGTCGGGGCCTGCCGCCGAGCAGATGCGCAACATGATGGGCGAGATGACCGTGAAGGTCGAAGCAACCGGAGAGACCAAAAAGATCGGCGACTGGAACACCAAGCAGTATCGGGTGACCAAGACCGGAATGATGAGCGTGGATCAGGAGATCTGGGCGACCGAGGACGTAGACCTCGATGTCACCCGCTACACCGACATGATGAGCCTCTCCGGACCCGGCGGCATGCTGGCGAATTCACCGGCCGGCATCGCCCAGCGTGAAGAGATGAGCAAGATCAAAGGCTACCCCATCCTGACCAAGACCAAGATGGAGATGATGGGCACCACGATGGAGACCGAAACCGAGGTCACCGTGATCCGCAAGGAGGCGATCCCTGCCGACATCTTCGAGATCCCGCAAGGCTACGGCGAGCGCGACATGAGTGTGCAGGTATCTCCGCCCGGCAGCGCGCATCCTTGATCCGGGCGGTAGGGCGAACAAGCGCCCTAGGGTGGACAAGCGCAGCGCAGTCCACCAGCACCGCGGCAGGACTTCGGCCGGCGTCCGACCCCGGCCGAGCAACCCCTCAAGGGCTGCCTTCGGTCGAGGCCGCGCTCATCCCCCCGCATCAATTCCCGGCAATCACCTAAAAACCTTCAGGCGCGACATCCGCGGATGTCGCGCCGATCCCGCGAGACGCGCGTCAGTTCGCCACTGCGCGCTCGCGCTCCTCAAGCTGCTCGAAGAGCTCCAGCACCCAAATCACACGACCGCCCAAGCCCGCCGGGGCTTCGGCGTCTTCTTCGTTGGAGCGATGGGCGGAGTAGACCACGGCGTCCACCAGGAAGCGTGTCTCGTCGAGCGGCGGAGCCGAGACGTAGCGCGGAGACAGCACGGCGGTGCCGAGGATCGGGGCCAAGAGCTGCACCTTGCGGCTCCCAGGCACCACGGCACGTCGAGAGATGGAGTCCAGACCCTGGCGCTCAACCTGACGGCCGATCTCGGCGTAGAGATAGCGCGCGGCATTGATGCCGGCCCGACAGCCCATCGGCAGACCGGCAATGCCCGCATCCGAACGCACGTAAAGTGTGTCGGCGGCGCGCAGCAGACGCTCGATCACGCCGGCGAGCGCATCGTTGAAGACGGGCTCCTTCAGCCAGGCTTCGGGATCGATCCCGGCCTCGCGCATCCAGGACAGCGGCAGATAGAGACGGCCGTTGCGGGCATCCTCTCCGACATCGCGTGCGATATTGGTCAACTGCATGGCCACGCCCAGATCGCAGGCCCGCGCTACCAGTTGCGTGCTGCGCGCACCCATGAGGGCCGCCATCATGGCACCGACGGTACCCGCGACCCGCGCCGAATAATCGTAGACGCCGGAAAGATCCTCGAAGCGCCGGCCTTCGGCATCCCACTGGAAGCCTTCGAGCAGGGCCTCGAGCAGCGCCTTCGGCATCCCGAAACAGGCGACGACATCCGCCAAGGCCCGATCGGTGTATTCATCGATCGGATCGCCGTCGTAGATGCGGTCGAGACGATGATGAAGCTCCTCGAGCGCGCGCGTCTGCGCACCGGGCTCGTCGCCCGCGCAATCGATCGCATCGTCGGCGATGCGACAGAAGGCGTAGAGCGCGATGGCCGGATCGCGGATGCGCTGAGGCAAGAGGAAGGAGGCCGCGTAAAACGAACGCGAGCCGGTCCGCAGGAGTTGGCGACAGGCGGCGATGTCCGCCGCGCTCGCATGATAGGTCTTAAGCATAGGTTGAGGCATCGGGTACCACCGTATCGAGGACACGGGCCGACGATAGGACACCGGGCACACCTGCACCCGGATGCGTCCCCGCACCGACCAAGTAAAGGCCATTCACCTCTTCGCTCGCGTTGTGCGGTCTGAACCAGGCACTCTGCAAGAGGATGGGTTCGAGACTGAACCCGGCCCCGTTGTAGGACAGAAGCCTGTCCTGGAAATCCCGCGGTGTCGTGACGAGCGAGGCGACGATCTCGTCTTCCAACCCCGGCAGGACGGTTTCACTCAAATACTTCGCGATCCGCGCGCGATAGGGCTCGGCTTCCTTCTCCCAGTCGACATCGCCTTTGAGGTGCGGAACCGGGGCCAAGACATAGAAGGTGTCGCAACCCTCCGGTGCCAAACCCGGATCCGTCGCCGTCGGGCGATGCAGATAAAGACTGAAGTCCTTAGCCAAGCGCTTGTTCTTGAAGATGTCGTCCAGCAGCCCTTTGTAGCGCGGGCCGAGCAGAATCGTATGATGGGCGACGTCGGGATATTGACGCTTGGTGCCGAAATACCAAACGAAGAGCCCGTTGGAGTATTGGGCGCGATCGATCTTTTGATCCGTCCAATGGCTGCGATGCTCGGCCGGCAGGAGATAGCGATAGGTCCAGGCGGCGTCTGCGTTGGACACCACGACCGGGGCGTCGAGCGTCTCGCCGGACTTGAGCCGTACACCGGTGGCCGTGCCGTCCTTCACCAGGATCTGCTCGACCTCTTCGCGGTAGCGAATCGTCCCGCCCTGGCCTTCGATGAGGCTGACCATCCCCTTGACGAGCGCGCCTGTTCCGCCGATCGCCGAGTGCACGCCCCATTTGCGCTCCAGGAAGGAAATGAGCGTGTAGATGGAGGTGACGGAGAAGGGATTGCCGCCGATCAGCAGCGGATGGAAGGACAGGACCTGGCGGATGTAGGGATCTTTGATGTACTTGGAGACCATTGCATAGACGCTGCGATGGCTGCCGAGCGTGATCATGTCCGGGACGATCTTGAGCATGTCGGTCCAGGAGTTGAAGGGCACATGGCCCAACTGCTCAAAACCGATCTTGAAGATCGCCTGACTATGTTCCATGAACCGATCGTAGCCCTCGACGTCGCGCGGCGAGAACTTCGCGATCTGCGCCTTCACGGCATCCGCGTCGCCGTTGTAGTCGAAGACCTTGCCGTCGTCGAAACGGATCCGGTAGAAGGGATCCATCAAGCGGATATCGATCTCTTCGGAGAAGCTGCGTCCGCACAGCCCCCACAGCTCGTCGAGCAGGAAGGGCGCGGTGATGATGGTCGGACCGGCATCGAAGGTAAAGCCGTCGATCTTGTGGACATAGGCACGCCCGCCGGGTGCGTCGAGACGCTCCAGCACGGTGACCTGATAGCCCCGCGCACCCAGACGAATCGCGGCAGCCAGTCCGCCGAACCCGCTGCCGATGACGACCGCATGCGGCTTGCTGCGACCGGGGTTGTGCTCGGAGACCTGTGATTCCGGGAGTGTCAAGTCTGCATGACCTTCAGTAATGTCAATGTTGGTTGACATTATAGCAGGAATGGGCGCTTGTCAGCCCCTGCTGGATCAAGTCGGCGCTAATCTCGCGATGCAGATCGGCAAGGAGCGGACGCCGGTCCGAGGTGCCGTGCGACGCCCCCGGCAGGCGGGGGATTACTCGGGTGGCGTGCGCCTGCTGTCCGGGAGACCCAACCGGTCCGCGAGACCCTTGACCAGGTCCGCAACTTCTTCGGGACGCTCCTCGTGGGCGAGGTGCCCGAGACCCGGCAACGAGATGACCTCCGCACTCGGGAGGCGCTCGCGCACGCGGCGGGCCTCGGACGGGGACACCGTCAGGTCACCTTCGCCGACGACCAGAAAAAGCGGCGGCTGGAGACGACTCAGGTCGGGCGCAAGCGCGGCCAGATCCCAATTGGCCATCATGGCGAGGCTGGCTCCGACATGCGAGGGATGGCGGACGAGGCGCTGATAGAGGTCGACGCCGGCCGGCTCCAGGGTCGAGCCGGTGCTCTCGACCAGACGCTCGACCACCCGCCGGTCGGCGGCACGCCGGGCGAAAAGACGCGCGACCAGGACATTCGCGGCCATCAGCTTGGCTGCGGGTGAAAAGATGTGTGCCGGGAGTCCGCGCCAGGGCATGAGTGCGCCGTTCAGACTCACCAGACCACGCGGCCGGATGAATCCGTCGAGCGTCATCCGGATCAGGATCGCCGCACCCGCCGAGTGCCCGAGAACAAGATCGGGCGTGCAATCGAGTTGGCGAAGAAGGGCGTGAACCGCCGCGGCCATGCCGGGCAAGGACATGCGTTTCGACGGCAACGCGCCGGTGAACCCGTGGCCGGGGAGATCAGGCGCGACGACGGTAAAGCGATCGGCGAGCGCCGGGGCAAAGGCGCGCCAGGAGTGGGTCGCGGCACCCGTGCCGTGGAGCATGAGGAGAGTCGGCCCCGTGCCCATCTGCTGGACATGCCAGCGCAGGCCGCCGGCATCGACGAAGCGGCTGGCCCCACGATTGGGCCAGTCGCGACCTTCGATGTCCCAGCGCGGCGTATCAGACATCATGCCGACCCGCAAGACTGAGCCGATCACGGGGCGGTGGAGTGGTACGCGACGCTCTGCTGAAACATCGCTGCCGTAGAGTCGAGTGCAACTCGACGATCCCGGGCTCTGCGCCTTTGAGGGCCATCAGCGCGCTCCCGGGCTTATCCTGCTGCGCGCACGGCATGGGACAGCGAGGTCGCGTCGGCATGCGGCAAGGGCAGGTAACGCGCACCCATCTCGACGGCCAGATCACGCCCCTGCTGCTGCGGACGCGGCGAGGTGTCGATCACCAAGGAGGTGATCTCGACCGAACGCACCAACCGCGCCGCGGAGAGTGCGTCCTCGTTGGCCCGTGCCCGCCCGCCGGTGCCGTCGCGGGCCACGTTGGCACGACCGTCGGTCATGATGATGAGGATCGGCGTGCCGCCGCGGCGCTTGACCGAATCGGCCAACATCATCCCCAGATCGATCCCGGATGCGAGCGGCGTACCGCCCCCGCCCGGCAGGCTGGCCAGCGAGCGCTTGGCCCGGACCAACGAGCGTGTCGGCGGCAGCAGCACCTCGGCGAACTGACCGCGGAAAGCGACCAGCGCGACCCGGTCGCGGCGCACGTAGCAGTCCGCCAGGAGCAGCTCGACCGCGCCCTTCGCCTCGGCCAAACGATGCAGCGCGGAGGAGCCCGAGGCATCCACCACAAAGATGGTTGTGGTCTCGGAGCGATGCTTGAAGCGGGTGATGCGGAAGTCGTCCTGACGGATCTCGATGCGGTTGGACTCGCCTCCGAAGCGCGCGACCTCTTCGCGACGCAGACGCTGCCAAGGAGCGGCGGCGCGCAATGTCTCGACCACGTTCAGACGCAGACCGGCACGCGGCTCGCCGCGCAGGACACCGGCCGGTCGCCCGCGCAGGGGTGCATTCTGGACGGCGCCGGCCTTGCCGGTGGCACGGGCGCGCGAGCGCCGCAGCTTGCCGAGCTGC
>NZ_LN848257.1:2732211-2738855 GCF_001499735.1 Thiocapsa sp. KS1
GGCACGGGCGCGCGAGCGCCGCAGCTTGCCGAGCTGCAGCTGCGCGAGCAGATCGGCCGGGATCGCCGCCTTGGCGGCTTCGAGCACCTGATCTTCGAGCTCCTTCGGCTCTTGTTGATCCTCTCCCTTGTCTTGCTCCTGATCGGGCTCTTCGGGCTCGGGCGGAGGCGGCTCGTCCGGCGGCTGTTCCATCGGCGGCAGCATCGTCGCGCGCGGGGCGAGCACCAGTCGGCCGGCGACGGCCAGGTCCTCGTCGGTTACCTCGGTGCGGCCTTCAAGCGCAGCGGCGGCACAGGCCGCTCGGGCGGCAAAGATGGATGCGCGCAGCGAGGGTATCCCCAAGGCCAAGGCGGTGCTGCACAGCGCCTCGATCTGCGCCTCGCTCACCTGAATCCCGGGAAGCAGGGCGCGCGCGGCGAGGATCTCGTCGGCGTCGTAGTCGCAGGCGACCGCCTCGTGGACGCGGATGTGCGTGAGATCTTGATGGAAGGCGAGCCGGTCGAGCAGCGCGTTGAGCAGCCCCTCGTCGTCGCCGACACCCTCGTCCAGCGCGACCACGGCGAAGCGCGCCGGCGAGCGCATCGCCAGACCGTCGCGCTCGAGGACCACCTCGCCCGAATCGAAGGCCATGGTGAGACGCGCCGCGGTGCCGGCGGCAATCCGCTCGGCCATCGCCAGCTCGACGATCCCGCCGTTGGCCTCGACCAGCAGACCGCGCTCGGCCACCGGTCGGCCGGCGCTCAGTGTCGCGGCCAGATCCAGACCGCCGAGCAGGCGCCCGTCGGCGACATGCAGGGGGATGCGCCGCATCGGCGTACCGGGCGGCTGTAGGTCGCGCATGATCGCCAACCACTGATCGCGCACCGGGCCGGCGAGCGAGCGCAACGCGACCCCGCCGGTCCCGACCGGGTCCACGGACATGAGGGCGGCCGCAAGCACGGCATCCCCCCAGCGCGAAACCCCGGCCTCGCCGCGCGGACGCTCGGGCTCCGACTCAGGCATCGCCGCAGGACTGCTCATTCCCCGAACAACTCCCCGACCGCCCGCTGGACACGGCTGGTCGAGCCGGACTCATCCAGCGGATCGCGGCGCAGCCGATGCCGCAGGGCGGACGCGGCCACCTGAACCAGATGCTCGTCCAGCACCACGGCATCGCCCTTGAGTGCAGCGAAGGCACGAGCCGCGCGGATGAGGGTCAGCTCGCCGCGCAGTCCGTCGGTACCCAGCTTGATGCAGAGCCGTCCCGCCTGCTCCAAGGTCGCGTCCGGGACCTCGACGGTCGGCAGAAAATCACGCGCCTTTTGGATCTGGTTGCGGACCTTGCTGTCCTGCCGCTTCCACTTCAGCACGAAGGCCGGCGGGTCGCGCTCGAACTCGTCGCGCAGCCGCACGACCTTCATGCGGGTCGGCAGATCCTGCGGGGTCTTCACCTCGACCGACAGACCGAAGCGGTCCTGGAGCTGCGGGCGCAGCTCGCCCTCCTCCGGGTTGCCGGAGCCAACCAGCACGAAGCGGGCGGGATGGCGAATACTCAGACCCTCGCGCTCGACCAGGTTCTCGCCCGAGGCGGCCACGTCGAGGAGCGAGTCGACGAGATGGTCCTCCAGCAGATTGACCTCGTCGATGTAGAGGAAACCGCGATGGGCACGGGCCAGGAGTCCGGGCTCGAAGGCCTTCTCGCCCTTGGTCAGGGCGCGCTCCAGATCCAGCGCGCCGATGACGCGGTCTTCGGTCGCACCGAGCGGCAGATCGACCACCGGCACCGGCACCATCCGGCTCTTCAGCGGACCCTTGGCGCGTTTGGTTCGGCACTCGGCGCAGAGCGCGTCCTCGCCCGCCTCCGGGTCGCAGTTATAGACGCAGTCGACCGCACGCATCTTCGGCAGCAGCGCCGCGAGACCACGAATCGCCGTGGACTTACCCGTCCCGCGGTCACCGAAGACGAGAACGCCGCCGATCGAGGGATCGATGGCCGCAATCAACAGGGAGCGCTTCATCTCCTCCTGGGCGACGACAGCGGAAAACGGAAACGGGATGGGCATACGCGGCGAACCTGGTTGCAGTGAGATTGGATTGCAGTGTGTTTGGACCGAAGGATACGGGGCGCGACCCTAGCGCCCCGACTTCAGTCAGGTCAAGCGGAGTCGGTCAATGCGAAGGCGTTTTTGCGCAAGTCGCGCGCGATTTGAGCTCTTTTCGCATCCGCTTGGGCCCGCCCGGCTCGGAGACCGGCTCCGGGCAGGCTTCGGAAGGGTCGTCACAAGCCTCGGGCATCCAGCCACTCGCCGACGACCGCCTCGAACGCCTCCGGACATTCTTCCTGCGGGACGTGCCCGCAGCCCTCGATGACCGCAAAGCTCGCGTCCGGCAGCGCCTCGGCCACGCGCCGACTGTCCTCGATCGGCACCAGCCGATCGGTTTCCCCGCTGACCAGCAGCACGGGGACCTTCACCTCCGCCAGATGTGCGCTCACCGTCACCGGCGCCGAGAGCGACAAGGCCAGCAGCTCGCCCCAGGCGAGATCCCAACCCGCCACCCGGGCGTGAACCCCGAACTGCGCGCGACGCTCCTCCGTAATCCCGGACGCATCCGCGTAGGACAGATCCAGCAGGGCGCCATTCTCGCCCAACTTGCGCGCGATCAATAGACTCAGACGACGCATTTGCGGCAGACTGGCCAACCACTCGGGCAGGGTCGGACGCGTGGCGTAGACCCACGGGGCCACCAGGATCAGGGCCGACACCCGCTCGGGGTGCGCCAACGCAGCCTCCAGGGCGAGCGTCCCGCCCGAGGAATTCCCGACCAGGACCGCGCGCTCCAGCCCGAGGGCGTCCATTACCGCGAAGAGCTGCGTGATGGCGGCATCCTTCGAGTAAGGATTCGGCCCGTTCCAGTCGGCCCGCAGCGGCTTCGCACTGAGGCCATAGGGAAGTTGATCGTAGGCGACCGCCCGGCCCCGAGCAGCGAAGGTGTCGAGCACCGACTGCCAGGTCCAGGCGTTGAAGGTGAAGCCGTGCAGCAGGAGGAAGGCCGTTGCGTCGGACGAAGCCGGCGACGGCGGCTCGAGATAGTGGACCGCAAGCCCCGTGGTCCCCGCGAACGGAATCCCGACGAAACGACTTTCCGCCGACGCCGCCTCGGCGTTGGAGGCGAGCCCGTCGCTCGGCTTCGCCGAGATCAGAAAAGGCCCGGCGACAACCGCCAAGACGACAAGTACAACGAGACCAGCCAACACCCTGAGGAGAATTCGAAGCATGTCCGTTCCTTCAATGACGAGCCCAATCACGAGCGGGGCGCTCGTCGCCGGGCATGAGCCCCGGCACGACCTCCCGGGAGCAAGCGCATGACGAGCACCGACATTGCGCCGATGGAAGAAGGTCCTTCGAAGGGACTCGACCAGATCTCGTTGCTCAGCAGCGACGAGCGGCTCAAGGGGCGTCCGCGTCTGTGTAGCGACTGCGGCTTCTGCGACAGCAGCCTCAAGCTGCTAATGTCGCAGACCTGCACCTTCGTACGCAACCAGACCCGCGGTATCGAGCAGCGTCTGCACGGTCGCACCCGCCACGCCGGCGAAGAAGGCCGCTTCGGGATCTATCGCGCCATGTACGCCGCACGGATGGCCCGTCCCAACCCTAATGCGCAATGGACCGGCATGGTCACGGCGCTTGGCGCACGCCTGCTCGAGCAGGGCAAGGTCGACGCCGTCATCACCACCGCCGCCGCACCCGGGACCCGCTTCAAGGCACAGCCCATCCTGGCGCGCACCCCGCAGGAGGTCCTGGCGACTGCCGGAAACAAACCTTGCCTCTCGCCCGCGCTGAGCCTGATCGACGCGGTGCGCGAGCAAGGCATCAAACGCCTCGCCGTCGTCGGTACCGGCTGCCAGGTCCATCAATTGCGCGCCGCCGAGGCCGAGCTGGGTCTGGAGCGCCTCTACGTCATCGGCATCCCCTGCAGCGACAACGTCAGCTATCCGGATCTCGAATACTTCCTGACCCAGGTCTCCAAGTCGCCCGAGACCGTCGTCCATCACGAGTTCATGCAGGACTTCAGCCTCTGGATGCGCCACGAGGACGGTCACGTCGAGCGCCTGAACTACATCGACTTCCCGATGGACAAGCTGCATGGGATCTTCCCGTCGTCCTGTCTCTCTTGCTTCGACTACGCCAACACTCTGAGCGACATCACCATCGGCTACATGGGCGCCCCGCTCGGCTGGCAGTGGGTGATGGTACGCACGCCCACGGGCGAGGAGCTCTTCGAGATGCTCCGCCCGGAGCTGGAGATCGGCGAGCTGACCGAGTCCGGCGACCGCAACCGCGGGATGCCGCGCTACATGGAGCGCCTGAGCCACCCGCCGGGACAGAAACGCCCGCCGATGCCGGTTCGAAAGCTGGTCGCCATGCTCCAGCGCACCCGCGGACCCAAGGGCCTGGAGTTCGCCCGCGCCGTCATCGAGATGAAGCTGCTGCGCAACCTCAACTACGTCCGCAGCAAGTTCCCGAAGTTCGAGTCGCGCGTGGTGCCCGGCCACGTTTACGAGACGCTTAAGCCCTACTCGGAGCTTTACGAGCAGACCTTCGGCCGGCCGCTTGCGCCGACGGCGGCGGAGTCTTCGTCGGAGGGATAGGCGGAGCGCTATGGCTGGCGGAGGGTGTCGATGCAGGAGGCTGCGGCACCCTTTATCCAAGGGCGAAAAAACACGACGATTCCGGCTGCTTGTGTTGGCGTTGCTGCCGCAAGGTGGGTGAGTGTGACTGCTACGGCACCTTGGAAATCCAGGGATCGATGGCGGTCACGCCCGCAGCAACGAAATCGCCGGGATCTCGCGTCACCACCGCCAGGCCATGTCGGGAAGCCGTGGCTGCGATGAGGACGTCCGGGTGGCTGAACGTATGCCCGGCCTTTCGACCGGTCTCGATGATGAGACGCCAATCCAGCAGGATGTCTTCGGTGATGGCCAACACCCGATGCTTAAACATGGGCCTGAGTCGATGGTCCAGCCAGTGTCCAAGCTCGGCGCGGCGGGCTGGTTCGGGTACCAATTCGATTCCGAACCGGATCTCCGCAAAGGTCACCTCGCTGACAAAGAGGCTATCCAGCGGTAGCGCGCTGACGAAGTCAACGACGGCGGGTGACGGCTTCTTTCGCCGTAGCTCCGAGAGCACATTGGTATCCAGCAGCCAACCACTCACAGCGTCACGTCCCGAACCGGCCCCTTGACCTGTGGGTGCTCGAAGACGACATCTCCGAGTGGCGAGTCCGCCATGAGATCCACCAAGGCGCGGCCGGTGGGTTGTCCTCGCAGACGAACGTACTCCTCCGCCGAGAGGACAACGGCCCGTTCTTCCCCATTGACGGTCACATGCTGGGGCCCACATTCGACGGCCCGGCGGACCACTTCACTAAACCGGGCTTTCGCTTCCTGAAGCTGCCAGCAGCCTGTCTCATCAGGGCGAGACGCTTGCTGAGATCGGCGAGGGCTCATGGTTCGACTCCAAGGTGGTCAGGCTGACTACACTCTAGCCCCGAGAGGAATGTCCCGCAAGCGCTCGTGACGCCGTGGTCTGCGAGCGGCCGCTTTGACTCGCCGGGAGCTCGCCGCGCGACATGGAGCGTCTGAGCCATCCACCGAACCAGACCTTCAGGAGGCCGCTGGCGCCGACGGCGGCGGCGGAGTCTTCGTCGGAGGGATCAGCAGGGCACTGTGGCTCGCGGAGGGTGTCGATGCAGGAGGCTGCGGCACCCTCCAACCAAGGCTCTGTTGGCAGACCAGTTAACAGGTGCTATTTTCACCGCCAAACAAGCCCAGATGATGAGGCGTCCATGAGCGTGAAATTCTCCGAAGACGTGGTCCCCTTGACTGACCTCAAGGTCAACCCCGGTCGCGTGGTCAAACACGCTGTCGAGGCCCATCGGCCCGTGCTGCTCACCAGCAGGGGACGGGGGGTCGCCGTCATCCAGTCCGTGTCCGACTACGAACTGGCTACAGAGGAACGCGCCTTCATGCGCGCGGTGGTCGCGGGATTGGCCGACTTGGACGCCGGCCGCGAGCTCTCTCTAGCCGAGGCCAAGGCACGATTCGGCTTGAAATAGCGGTATGGGCATCGCCGGGATCAGCTTCGCCGATTCCGCGCTCGGCGACTTGGCGGGCATCCAGGAATGGTACGCCGCGGAAGGGGTGCCGGAGATCGGCGATCGGCTCGTCGCCGAGATCTTCCAGCGGGTGGAGGTGCTCGCCGACCACCCGGACATCGGCCGGATTGTTCCGGAGTTTGACCAATCATTCCTGCGCGAGTTGATCCATCCGCCCTTCCGGATCGTCTATCGCCGGGAATCGAAGCGGGTTCGTATCGTCCGCGTTTGGCGCAGCGAACGGTTGTTGCGGCTGCCGGCATCAGCCAAGTGAACTTTGCCCCATCCGGGTCGCTTTCGCGACATCGCCATCGTGACCGCCGCCGATGCCGTCCAGCGCATTGCTTGAGTCGCTTCGACTCGGAAACCGTTCCGACCGCTTTTCCCCGCGGCCTCGAGCCCTGATGGCGCGACTTCTGCGCCAACCTTAGGGGCATCCCATTACACACATCTCATGAATCATGAGCCTGTCGCGCATATCTGAGACCCGCGGCGAAGTCCGTGACGCG
>NZ_LN848257.1:2738955-2742734 GCF_001499735.1 Thiocapsa sp. KS1
TTAGGGGACGTCACGCGCGGGCCGCTGAGTGGCGTCGCTGTATCGAGCGACGTCGACGCGGAGCGATTGAGCATGACAGACAGAGGGCAGTAGAAGCTGCCCCTGATCGCTTGTATCCTCGCGTTCATACGTTAGCGTATGTACGCTTTGGGAGGCAACCATGACCACTCTGACCACGCGCGTTTTTATGAACGGCAACAGCCAAGCGGTACGGATTCCCGCGGAGCTGCGACTCGATACCGACCGGGTCGAGATTACCCGAACCACGAATGGCGATCTGATCCTGCACCCGCTGCACGAAGGCCGAGGTCGAGCACTGCTGGGGGTTCTCGAGGGATTCGACGAGGATTTTGTCGCCGCACTGGAAGAGGATCGTACGCAACGGCAGTTGCCGCAGGACAGGGAGGATCTATGCGATACATGCTCGACACCAACATCCTGATCTATCTCATCAAGAATCGTCCGCCGGGCATCGCCGAGCGCATCGATGCCCTGCCGGCCGAGGATGTGTTGTGCATGTCCTTCGTGACCTACGCCGAGCTGCTTAAAGGAGCCGAACGCAGTACTCGGAAATACGAGGTCCTGCGGCGCATGGAGGGCCTCGCCCGGCAAGTCCCGGTCTCTTACCCGACCGACCGCAGCATCTGCCACCACTACGCAGCCCAATTCACCCGACTCGAGTCTGCCGGGACCCCGATCGGTGGACATGATCTCTGGATCGCGTGCCATGCCTTGGCCGAGAACGCAACCCTGGTCACCCACAACACCGGAGAATTCGAGCCGGTGCTCGGGCTGGCGGTCGTGAGCTGGGTCGCGTCGTGAGGGCTGTCCGGGCGGTGAGCACGGAGTTCCGGTGAAAGCCGACGAAATTGCGGCTGGCTTCAAGCCGAGACCTGATTAGAAACATGTTTCAGCCAACTACCGTTTCGGCTGGGAAAACAGCCAATCAAGCCCGTTGTAAAGAGCGGAATCTGCCCAGTGTCGGCGCCGGATGCCGGCATTCTGGACGGTACGGACCCACTCGGCGACGCTAGCTGAAGGTCCTTTCTGATCAGGAGCCGAGATGGCCAGACTGTCCTCAGCGATGTCGTTCGGGAAGCCCTGCAGGAGTGGGAGAAAAGGCGAGTGTCCCTACTGGCAAAAGGAAAGAAAGGAAAGACCCGACCCCGATCCCCGTTCGCGCCTGCTGCTTGTCCTCGACAGTAGCCGTGATGTGCTCGATGAGCTGTTCGCGACCATCGCGCCACCGGACCAATTAGTTGCGAGCGATCATGACGGGCTGCTCGCCGACGGTGCCGGCGGGGCAGGAATTCGTGGGGATACCTCAGGGTACGTCCCCTATTTCCCCGCCTCCCATTTCCCCCAGCAGACTGCGGAGTATTGACGGCAGCCAACAATAGGGATGCGCCAGCCAGTCCCGGATTGCGGACAGCGCGGCATCGTAAGCCGCTAATTCACTGAAGCGAGTCCAGCGCATACGGCCCTCGGGGCCGAGATGCCCGTGCTGTGTCTAAGTGAGCGCGAGCTGACCCACCCGCTCGGCAAACCGATCGAACGATTGGCTAACGACATTGGCTGCACGCCTCTGGACGATCCCCAGTTCGCGTACCTTCGCAGCAATCTTCGGAGAGTCGCTACCTACATAATCGCGTGGCGGACGCGCGTCCTTAGTCTTCGGGCGAAGCGCTTGCCGAAAGGTTTCTTTGGCGTTCTCGATTCGCCCGACATCGCGTCTCGGCGGCTCGGGTCGGCGCCATTTGGAGTTGACCGCCAAGGCCGCGTCGGGCCATAGAAACCACCAAGCTTCGATCTCCCAGGCCGCCGCCGCGGCGACCGCCTGATCGATACCTTCATCGCGCAAACCCTGCTCAACCGCAGCAGCGATCCGTTCGTGTGCCGGTTCTATGTCGTCGCAGTCGCGATGCGCAACGACGGCACAACGCCTGCCTCGCCGCCGCTCGGCTCTGACGACGGCCGCGATCTCTGCGAGATTCTTCCGATCCCACGCCTTGTCTTTGCCCTTGACCAGAACCAGCGGCGTACGGCGTTGCTCGACTCTAACCCGTTCCGGTCGCAGCGCCAGGACTAGCTCCTTCATTGCGGCGGTGTCGTTGGCATCCTCACCGAACACCAGTACGACTACCGGCTCCGCCATGTCAAATGACCCCGCCAAGCGCGCCGGAGAACCAGAGTTCGCCGAGCCGTAGCTCATCCTCGCTGAACATCTTGCGCACGTCCGCCGGGGCAATCGCCGGTATCCGCGATGCCCCGGTTTCCGGATCGCGCTCGCAGACGATCAGCTCCTCCGCTCGCAGTCGATTAACTAGCGCGGGGGAATGCGTTGCGGCGAGAACCTGAGTGCGGGCACTGGCGTCGCGCAGACGCTCGACGATACGGTCGAGCGCGTAAGGGTGGAGGCCGTGATCGACCTCCTCGACGCAGGTCAGCTTGGGCGGGTCGGGGTCGTGCAGCATGGCGAGCAATGCCAAAGCGCGTATGGTTCCGAAGGACGCCGCGGCGAGCGAGGTGGTACCGCGCAATCCCCGCTCCTTAATCTCGATAGAAACGCCTGGGCTGCTGCCACCGAGCGGCACCAGACGCAGCGCCGCGAGACCGGGGGTGATATAGCGGAGGTCATCGACCAGCGCCTCGAAGACTTCGCGATGAGCTTCCGACAGCCACGCTATATAGGCCGCGATATTCGCTGCATTGGGGGCCAAGTGCACCGGCTCCCCGGCAACCAACCGATGCGGCTGGCGCGCCTTGGCGACATCGGGCTCGAAGACGCGAAAGGACTCCAGCAGGTTCGCGAGCTCGTCGACCTGCTCGGCGCCATACTGCTTTCCCAATCGGCGCAATGTCGAAAGACCCGAGGATGCGGCCGCCATACTCAGGCGCGTTGGAGAACGGTCCTCGGAATCGCCTGTAAAATCGACATGGGAGCCCTTTATTGCGATTCGCCGTCCCTGACCGCTAGTCCGTTTGAAGGTAAAAGTCTCGTTGCGTTGCAGCCACTTGATCGATCCCACAGGCGCCTTTCCCGAAAGAGATTGCTCCCAGAACGCGATCTCGTATTCGTCCGGCGCGTTGGAGCTGGCATAGCGAGTGATCTGCGCGCCGACTGCCAAACGGATGCTGCGAGCGCGTTTACCCAGGTCGCCGCGAAAGAAGAGTGCATCGAAGCCGCCAAAGCGGGTTACTGCGGGGACCAAGTCCGTACGCGCGGTTTCCCCAAGAAATGCGATCGTGCGCAGCAGGTTGGTCTTGCCTGCCCCGTTTGGGCCGACGAGCACGTTGAGAGGACCGAGGTCGACGCGTACCTTCGCCAAGCTCAGGAAGTTCGTCGCTTCGATGTAAGTGAGATTGCCCACGGAAGACGGATATGAATGGCTTGTACGGATCGGTGACAGCGGCAGGCGGACGGTGATGCGCTCCGCCCCGGCAATACTCATAACAAGCGTAACACGGGGCCGACTCGGCGTCGCATTGAATCTGTCCCGGACGTTCGAGGGCGATCGACGAGGGATGGGGTGAGGGAGTCCCGCACAGCCCGAGTCCCCTATTTCAGTGCATCAGGCCGGGAGTTCCGGGTAGTGGAAATAGGGGACCTCGGACCACTGCGAACGGCCGCCGTCCATTGCAGGTGATAGCACTTGCGTTGGCATCAACCCGCCGCAGCCCAAGGATCGACCAGCGGGATGCCGCAGTTGCGAAATTCTGCCCGGTTTCGCAAATAACTGGGGACACAATAACCGGGGCGAATTCCGGGGACCGTTTTC
>NZ_LN848257.1:2742834-2768609 GCF_001499735.1 Thiocapsa sp. KS1
GTTCCTTAATTCCAGAACCGAGCAAGGCCAGACAATACCTAACTCGCAAGCCGGTCCACCCTTAACTTTCAATTTCTTGCGATTACGGTAGCGCCGTTCGACCCCGTGACCTTCGACGTTGTGATGACGCCGTCATTACGTACGTGCTAGGATCGACGCATACGGGAGACACCGCCATGCCCACGATTCACGAACCGTCCGCCAAACGCCAGACTCTGAACCTGCGCATCAAGGCCGAGGAGCGTGATCTGATCGATCGCGCCGCCCGTGCGACGGGAAAGAATCGCACCGAGTTTATTCTCGACGCCACCCGCCGGGCGGCAGAGGAGACCCTGCTCGACCGGGCCCTGTTGCGCGTCGACAGCGATGCCTTTGCTGCCTTCCAGGCCCGGCTCGATGCGCCGCCTCATCCCAACGAACGACTCTGCAAGACCATGCAGACTGTGGCGCCTTGGGAAAAACCTTGACGGTCGGAGCACCGGAGCCACTAACCGATCTGCATGACTGCGCCGACTTCATGTGTGGCCGCGAGATGCTCGACACCTGGCTCAAGCAACGTGCGTTGCGCAATCAGGCAAGCGGGGCCTCGCGAACCTTCGTCGTCTGCGAGGCACGGCGGGTCGTTGCCTTCTACGCGTTGGCATCGAGTGCAGTGGCATCCGAGCTCGCGACCGGCCGGTTGCGGCGCAACATGCCGGACCCCATCCCGGTCGTCGTGCTCGCCCGCTTGGCCGTAGACCGTCCGTATCACGGGTTGGGTCTGGGCCGGGCCCTGGTGCGGGACGCCGGGCGACGCGTGCTCGGCGCTGCCGACGCCATCGGCATACGCGGCCTGCTCGTCCATGCCCTGGACGAGTCCGCCAAGGCGTTCTACCAGCGCCTTGGCTTTGACCCTTCGTCGCTGGATCCCATGACCCTCATGATCACACTCGGCGACTTACGGGCCAGTCTTATAGACCCGACCTCGCCGGTGTAAGACCATCAGCCCGGCACCATCGTGCTGCGCCACACGATCAAGCGCCTCCATGAGCGCACGTGCCAAAAATAACCGGGGACAGACAACAATTTTCGCGGCATCAACCCGCCCCAGACCAAGGATCGACCAGCGGAATGCCGCAGTTGCGAAATTCTGCCCGGTTTCGCGTAGCCAACGTCAGCCCCGCATCCGCAGCAATCCCGGCGATCATGGCATCCGGCAGGTGGTCGTCGAGGGACTCGCCCATTGATCGCTTTCGCGCCATGATCGACGCACAGCGCTCTGCTGCGGCCGACGTGAGATCGTAGACGCCGGCACCGAAGAGATCGGCGACAAGACCATCGAACCGACGTGCCAGATCATCACGACGCTTTCCCTCCGGGAGCAGCGCCAAGCCGTAGCGAATCTCCCACTGGCTGACTGCCGCGAGCGCCAATCCCTCCACACCTGTGCCATCGATCCAGGCGAGGACTGCGGGACTTGGTTCCGGGCGCATCAACTCGGAGAGAACACTGGTATCGAGCAGGTAGAGCAAGCCACTCATGTCGAGCTCGGGGCCTGAAAATCCGGAACCTTAAAGCCGAACCCTGCCCTCTCACCCAGCTCGACGCCACCCAGCGGCCCAAAATAGCGCCTGACAATCTCAGAAGGCGTTGCTTGCGCCACAGACTGTTGGCGTTTCTCACAAATCAGACGCCGAACCATTTCTTCCATCGAAATGCCTTGCCGCGCGGCTTCTCTTTACAGCCATTCTTTGTCCGCTCGATCGATCCGGCGCACTGTAATGATAGCCATAGCCTCCTCCGGTGATTGACCCAAATGACGCATCATGCTTATGCAAGCACCCACTGCATGCAAGTTGGAATGGAGCATGACTGGACCACGGTCTCCGGGCTAAAAGCCTTCAGGTCAGTTGGATTCCCGTTGGTCGAACCAGCTTCCCGACAAGAGTCGCAACGCGGTCTGGCGGCTCCCCGCCGCTGAAGAGCGCGGGCCAGGCGTCGTCGCGCGGGATGGCTTCGGGAAGAAGACCGAGGCCCAGGTCTGCGATTGCGGCCGCGAAGGGCGCGAGCGCTTCGTCGCCGACCTGGTTGAAGACGACGCTGACCGCGAGTCGCGCCCCTCGCCGATGAAGATCCGCGACGAGATCGGCGACGGACTCCAGCGCCCACACATCAGGCCAAGCCGGGCGGGTGGGGACCAGGAGTCGATCGACACCCGCGAGGATCCCCACGACCTCGGGGCTGACGGTCGGCGGGCAATCGACCAAGACGGCATCGAAGCGGTTGGCGCGCTCGGCCCAGTCGCGCCAGAGCGCGAACCCGCTGTCCGCCCGCACGGCGATTCCGAACCGGTCGGCGAAGCGCTCGCCCCAGGCGGCAGCTGTGCCCTGGGGATCGGTATCCAAAAGCAGCACCCGCGCACCGGGCGCGGGCGAGTGCCGTTCTGCGTCACCGTTCGGAGCGAAGCCGCAGGCGAGACGCACCGCGCAGCCAATGGCGAGGCTGGTCTTGCCCGTTCCGCCCTTGCGATGCCAGAAGGCGATGCGGGGCGGGGCCACGAGGGCTGTGCTCATGACGCTCCGGTTCGGTCGATACGGTTCGGATTGCGCGATCGGATCATGGTCGGCTCCAGGTCGCTTCAGTCGACTCGCCGCAACAGATCGATCCGATGCGGCTTCCACAAGCGCACGCCTTGCGGTGTCAGATGGCGCTCGAAGGCCGCGCGGATCTCGGCCAGGCGGGCGACGTCGAGGTTTCGCTCGCTGTGGGTCACGTCGATGAAGCGTGCGGCGAAGCTCTCCCAGTCGGGGTAGATGCCTTCGGACTCGAAGAAGACCTCCTCCACCAGCTCGAACAGCCCTGCATCGACGGCATTCCGGAGGGCCTCGAATGCGGCCTCGCGGACCAGACGCTCGTCGTCGATCAGGCGCATGACGGCGTTGAAATCGCCCCAGTAGACGGGCTCGCAGACATAGAGCAGACCGCTCGGGACCAGCACGCGATGGATCTCGCGCAGCGCTTGTTCCATGGCCGCAACCGGGACATGGTGGAGCGACTTGAGCATGACGACGAGGTCGTAGCTGGCATCCGGATCCGCGATCGACTCGGCGCCGCCGAAGCGAAAGGTCACCTGCGGCAGATCCGCGATCGCGAGGTTGCGCGCGTGCTGGATGCGATCGACCTCGGTCGCCGTGATCCGGGCCGCGCCGAACCGGGTGGCCAGCGCACGCGTCATGTAGGCGGCGCCGCAACCCAGCTCCAGGACATGGCGGTCGCGCACCTCGATCAAGTCGCCGATGAGCTCGATCTCCTCGCAACGACGGTAGGCGTTCGGATCGTTGATCTGCATGATGTACCCTAACTCCATTGAATGATCGATTACCGCCTTTGGATGAACGAAGCCCGATGGTCACGACCGACTTTACCCTGCATCCCCGACTCCTTGCCGATTGTCATCAGCTCGGCCGCTTGTCCGCGACTCACCTGCTCCTGCATCGCAACGCGGCCGTGCCCTGGTTGATCCTGGTTCCGGAAACGGACCTAGCCAATCTGTTGGATCTGCCGATCCCGCAGCGCGACGCGGTCCTCGCCGACTGCAAGCGCGTTTCGGACTATCTGACGACCGTTCTGGGATGCCCCAAGGTCAACGTGGCCTGGATCGGCAATCTGGTGCCGCAACTGCATGTCCATGTCATCGGCCGAAGCCCGAGCGATCCCTGCTGGCCCAAACCCGTTTGGGGGCATCTGGAAACGACCCGGGCCTACACGCCGGACGAGGTGGACGCGTTCAAGGCGGGCGTTGCGGGCGACTGAGTTGGATTTCGGTACAGTATCTACCTGCCCGGGGCGACTCAAGTCGCCCCCACATCCGTCCGACATCGCCGTGACAGGTCCTGCAGGCTCGCGCAGTCGGGGCGTTTGGTCCCGGAAATCAGAGGAGAGCCGACGCGCGGTTCGGCGCGGTGGGTCAGGAGATCCGCGAGCCGTTGAAACCCGCTATCGCGCGCCGATCAGCTCGATCGGGTAGCCGTCCGGATCCTCGACGAAGGCGATGATCGTGCTGCCGGCGTTCATGGGCCCGGCATCGCGAAGGATCTTGCCGCCCTTCGCCTTGATCCGGTCCGTCGCCTCGTAGACGTCGTCGACCTCGATGGCGATATGGCCGTAGCCGCTACCCAAGTCATAGTGCTCGACACCCCAGTTGTAGGTCAGCTCGATCACGGTGTGCGCCGACTCGTCGCCGTAGCCGAGAAAGGCCAGTGTGAACTCGCCATCGGGGTAGTCTTTTTGACGCAGGAGCGTCATCCCGAGGATCTCGGTGTAGAACGCGATGGAGCGCTGCAGGTTGCCGGTACGCAGCATGGTGTGGAGGATTCTCATCCGGGTGACCTCTTGGGTTGTCGTGGAGCCTGTGCCGATCTACCGAGCACACGCGGATTTTTCGCCGCATTGCACGCCCCGCGCGCGCCGGGCCGGCGTTGCGCCTCCTCGCCGTTGGGACCGCTACGCCTCGTCGGCGCGCCTTGTCCCGACACGCGCGGGACGCACCCTGCTTTCCGAAGAACCCGCGTGTGCTCGGCATATTCTCGCATCGACCCGTGCCTGCCGAAAAACCGACAAAAAAACATTGAAAAACGATTCGGTATTCGGCATGATGCGTCTTGTGCAGTGCTTCCTTGTAGTATTTCGGTTGTTACTCCTCTCCGCGTGACGTGGCAGATCCTTCCGTAATCTCCCGACAGTCGCCTGCATATGTACACACGTTTCGTTCAAAACAGAGAAATACCGTAAATGGCTACAGGCACAGTTAAGTGGTTCAGTGACGAGAAGGGCTTCGGCTTCATCGCTCCTTCCGACGGCTCCAAGGACGTCTTCGTCCATCACAGCGCCGTCCAAGGCAGTGGCTTCAAGTCGCTGGCCGAGGGACAAAGCGTCTCCTACGACGTCGAGCAAGGCCAGAAGGGCCCGAGCGCGACCAACGTCGTACCGAAGTAAAAACAGCCTTCAGGTGCCCGTCACCTGAGCTTAAAAAGCCCCGCCACCTGCGGGGCTTTTTGCGTTTTCGGTCCGTCGAATGTCGCCGGACCGCCCCTCTCTTTTTTGTCTCTTGCGGAACCCTGTTTTGATCTCCACAGCCAACATCACCATGCAGTTCGGCGGCAAGCCGTTGTTCGAAAACGTCTCCGTGAAGTTCGGCGGAGGCAATCGCTACGGCCTGATCGGCGCCAACGGCTGTGGGAAATCCACCCTGATGAAGATCCTGGGCGGGGATCTGGAGCCGAGCGCCGGCAACGTCTCGGTCGAGCCCGGCAAGCGGCTCGGCAAGCTGCGCCAGGACCAGTTCGCCTTCGAGAACTACGGGGTGCTCGACACCGTCATCATGGGCCACGAGGAGTTGTGGCAGATCAAGAAGGAGCGCGACCGCATCTATGCGCTGCCGGAGATGAGCGAGGAAGACGGCATGGAGGTCGCGCACCTGGAGGTACACTTCGCCGAGCTGGACGGCTACACCGCCGAGGCGCGTGCCGGCGAGCTGCTGCTCGGCCTGGATATCCCGCTGGAGCAGCACGAAGGCCCGATGAGCGCCGTCGCACCCGGCTGGAAGCTGCGCGTGCTGCTCGCTCAGGCGTTGTTCGCGGATCCGGACATCCTGCTGCTCGACGAGCCCACCAACAACCTGGACATCAACAGTATCCGCTGGCTTGAAGAGGTGCTGAACGCGCGCAACAGCACCATGATCATCATCTCGCACGACCGGCACTTTCTGAACAGTGTCTGCACCCACATGGCCGACCTGGACTACGGCGAGCTGCGCGTCTACCCCGGCAACTACGACGAGTACATGACCGCCGCCAGTCAGGCGCGTACGCGGCTCTATTCGGACAACGCCAAGAAGAAGGCCCAGATCGCCGAGCTGCAGACCTTCGTCAGCCGCTTCTCGGCCAACGCATCCAAGGCAAAGCAGGCCACCTCGCGCCAGCGCCAGCTCGAGAAGATCAAGCTCGAGGACATCAAGCCCTCGAGCCGGGTCAACCCCTTCATCCGCTTCGGCCAAGAGAAGAAGCTCTACCGCCTGGCGCTGGAGGTCGAGGGCTTCGCCAAAGGCTACGACGGCAAACCGCTCTTCAGCGGTCTGGATCTGACGGTGGAGGTCGGCGAGCGGGTGGCCATCATCGGCCCCAACGGCATCGGCAAGACCACACTGCTGCGCAGCCTCGCCGGCGACCTCGCGCCAGACGGCGGCGAGATCAAATGGTCGGAGAACAGCACCCTGGGCTATTTCGCCCAGGACCACGCGGCCGATTTCGCCGACAAGACCACCCTGTACGACTGGATGGACCAGTGGAAACAACCCGGCGACGACGAGCAGGTCATCCGCGGCACACTCGGTCGGCTGCTGTTCTCGCAGGACGAGATCAAGAAGCCCGTCAACGTGATCTCGGGCGGCGAGCAAGGGCGCATGCTCTTCGGCAAGCTGATGCTGCAGAAGCCCAACATCCTGCTGATGGACGAGCCGACCAACCATCTGGACATGGAGTCCATCGAGTCGCTCAACACCGCGCTGGAAGACTACCCGGGCACCCTGATCTTCGTCAGTCACGACCGCGAGCTGATCTCGTCTCTCGCGACCCGGATCATCGAGCTGACACCCCGCGGCGTGGTCGACTTCCGCGGGAACTACGAAGACTATGTCGAGCGCGAGGGCGCTGCGGCATAGACCGCGTCCAGAGCGAGATGCGGGATTAAAGCCGACTGAGACTCACCGTCTGCCGAAAACGGGCCAGAGCCGCGGCGAACGCCAGCGCCCCAAGCCCCAAGGTTGCGGCCAGATGCGGCCAGACCAGATCAAGCCCGGCACCCCGAAAGACCACGGACTGGATGAAGGCGACGAAGTGGGTCGTCGGCGAGACGAGCATCACCCGTTGCAGCAGCTCCGGCATGGCATCGAGCGGGGTGTTGGCGCCCGAGAGCATGTACATCACCAGGAACACCGGGATGGAGAGCAGCCCGAACTGGGGCATGGTCCGGGCGAGCGTGGCGAGCAGGATGCCGAGCGCGGTGATCGAGAAGAGGTAGACCCCGAGACCGAGCACGAAGAGCCCGAGCGAGCCTGCATTGGGCACCCCGAGCAGGCCCTGGACGATCACGACCATGGCGAAGGTCGCGCCGAGGAGAATAACCAGACCGTTGGCCCAGACCTTTGCGAGCATGATCTCGGCGGCGGTGAGCGGCATCACCAGCAGATGCTCGATGGTCCCGTGCTCGCGCTCGCGGATCAGCGCCGCACCGGTGAGCACGATGCCGAGCAGGGTGACCATGTTGACGATCTGCATCACCGACATGAACCAGGCCGACTCGCCGTTCGGATTGAAGGCGAGCCGGATCACCGACCCCACCGCCGCAGGCGACTCGGCTCGATCGCCCCGGAGGTAGAGCATCGGCTCCTCGGCCAGTACCCGCTCCAGATAACGCGCCCCCGCACCGGCCATCGCCATGGCGGTCGCGTCCACGATGACCTGCACGGCCGGGCGTCGCCCCTCCGAGGCATCGGCCTGGAGACGCGGCGGGATATCGATCACGAAGGTGTAGCGGCCCGCGTCCATGGCCGCGTCGATCTCGTCGACCCCGATCTGCTCGGGCGCCTGGAAATAGGGCGGGAGCAGGGTCTCCGTCAGACGCATCGAGAGCTGCGAGCGGTCCTCGTCGACCACCGCCACGGAGGCATGCTCGAGCTGGAGCTTCACCCCGCGCGACGGGGCGATGATGGCGAAGGTGAAGGCATAGATGATCAGGAAGACCAATACCGGGTCGTAGCGCAGGCTGAACAGCTCCTTGAGCCCCAAGCGGTAGACGTTCGCGAGTCGCATCTCAGCGCTCCCGGGTGCGCAGCAGGGCAAGCCCGAGCAGGAAAAAGGCGAGCCCGAAGGCCGCAAGCACCAGATAGTCCAACCAGAGATCACCGAGGGTCAGCCCCTTGGTGAAGCTCCCCACGCTCACGTGATTGAACCAGGCGCTCGGAAAGCCGTAGCCCATGATGCGCGCCGGTCCGGTCAGCGCGGAGACCGGCACCAGCATGCCGGAGAAGAGGATGGTCGGCATGGAGCTGACGATGGCCGTTCCGAATACAGCCGCGATCTGGGTGCGCATGAAAGTGGACATGAGCAGCCCGAGCCCGGTGCTCGCGAAGACGAACAGCACCGCCCCGAGCGTCAGCCCGAGGAGACTCCCGGCAAGCGGCACCCGAAACAGGAAGAGCGCCATCAGCAGCAGCATCAGGTAGCTCAGGAGGGCCAGACCCACGTAGGGCAGCTGCTTGCCGAGCAGGAATTCCCCGCCCTTGGTCGGGGTGGCGTAGAGGTTGGTGATGGAGCCCAGCTCCTTCTCCCGCACCACCCCCACCGCGGTCATGGTGGCCGGGATCATGATGAGCAGCAGCATCAGGATCCCGGGCACCATGGCGTAGACGCTCTTGAAGTCCTGGTTGTAGCGAAAACGCGTCTCGACCCTGACCGGAGAGGCGGACAGGCCGGCGGACGGATCGGCCCCGCGAGCCTCCAGATACCCGCGATGCACGCCCTCGACATAGCCGCCGATGGAATCGCTGCGAAAGGGGACGGCCCCGTCGATCATGAAGCCGACCTCGGGGCCGACCTCGGAGCCGGAGCCACCCGCCAAGGCGCGGCCGAATCCCGGCGGGATCTCGATCGCCACGGCCAACCGACCGCTTGCGAGCCGCCGCCACATCTGCTCTGCGTCGGCCAGCGGCGCCTGCTCGAAGAACCAGGTCGAGCCGGCGAAGTGCTCCAGGTAGTCGCGGCTTGCCGGGGTGCGATCGTGATCGAGCACCGCGTAGGCGATCTCGTCGACATCGAACGAAATCCCGTAGCCCATGGCGATCATCATGATCACAGGGCCGAGCAGGGCGAAGGCGAGTCGGATCGGGTCGCGCCGAATCTCCGCACCCTCGCGCCGGGCATAGGCCCAGAGCCGGCGCAGTGAAAAGCCCGTGGATCGGGACCGCTTGTGCAGCAGCGGGGGAAGCGCGGGATCCCGCACGGCCTCCCGATCGGCGGCACTCTCCGCGCCCGCGTCGGCCGCGCCCTGCTCCATGTAGGCGATGAAGGCATCCTCCAGCGTCGCCGCGCCCTGCCGAGACTTGATGTCCGCCGGCGTACCCTCGGCGAGCACCCGACCACCGTGCATCAGCGAGATGCGGTCGCAACGCTCGGCCTCGTTCATGAAGTGGGTCGAGATGAAGATGGTCACCCCTTGCTCGCGCGAGAGCATGAGGAGCTGCTCCCAGAAGCCGTCTCGGGCGATCGGGTCGACCCCGGAGGTCGGCTCGTCGAGGATCAGGAGCTCGGGCGCATGGATCACCGCCACGGCAAGCGACAGACGCTGGCGCACGCCGAGCGGCAGCGACTCGGCGCGGGCGTCGATCACGCGTGCGAGATCGAAGCGCTCGGCGAGCTCCGCGATGCGCGCGGGGATGTCCTTCGCGGGCAGTCGATAAAGACGCGCG
Organism: Thiocapsa sp. KS1; assembly: GCF_001499735.1. GTDB lineage: Bacteria > Pseudomonadota > Gammaproteobacteria > Chromatiales > Chromatiaceae > Thiocapsa. The sequence goes on from NZ_LN848257.1 coordinate 2,752,337, forward strand.
TGCAGATCGAGGTTCTGCCGCACGCTGAGCTCGCCGTAGAGCGAGAAGGATTGTGACATGAACCCGAGACGCCGGCGCAGCACGGTGTCCTCCGCATCCACCGGTCGGTCGAAGACCCACGCCTCGCCCTCGGTGACCGGCAGGAGGCCGGTCAGCATCCGCATGGTCGTGGTCTTACCGCTGCCGTTGGAGCCGAGGAAGCCGAAGATCTCGCCCTTGTGGATCGAGAGACTGACGCGATCGACCGCCGTGAAATCGCCGAAGCGCCGGGTCAGGCCCTCGGCGCGGATGGCCGGCGACCCCTCCCCGTCGGGGGTGCGCGGCGGTACCACCAGGCGCCGATGCCCGCCGCGGCGCTCCGCGGGAAGCAGGGCAACGAAGACCGACTCCATGTCCCGCTCGCCGGTGCGTGCACACAGCTCGCCCACGGTGCCGGCGGCAAGCACCCGGCCGGCGTCCATCGCCACCAGGGTATCGAAGCGCTCGGCCTCCTCCATGTAGGCCGTGGACACCAGGATGCTCAGATCCGGGCGACGCCGCCGCAACCGCTCCATCAGCTCCCAGAAGCGGCGCCGTGAGAGCGGGTCCACCCCGGTCGTCGGTTCGTCGAGGATCAACAGCTCGGGGTCGTGGATGAGCGCACAGCAGAGCCCGAGCTTCTGTTTCATTCCGCCCGAGAGGTGCATCGCGGGACGCTCGGTGAAGGGTGCGAGGCCGGTGGCGGCCGTCAGCTCGGCGATGCGCTCCGCCCGGGTCGCCTTGTCCTGTCCGAACAGACGACCGAAGAAATCCAGGTTCTCCCGCACCGAAAGGCTGGGGTAGAGATTGCGACCGAGGCCCTGGGGCATGTAGGCGATGCGCTCGATGACCGCGTCGCGCTCGCGGCTCTGCCGCAGGTCGTGCCCCAGCACCTCGACCCGACCGGACTGGATCTGCCGCACCCCCGCGATGATCCCGAGCAGGGTCGACTTGCCGACCCCGTCGGGCCCGATCAGGCCCGTTAGCCGTCCGGCGGTCAGCTCGAGCGCCACCTCCCGGAGCGCGTCGACACCCGGATAGGCGTGGCTCAGCCCGCTCAGTCGGACGACGGGGCCGGCGACGTGCTCGGCCATAGCGATGACCTCGGGGGCGGTAGTCTCGGCTCCAGATGCTCGGGCCAGGACGCGTCGGGGCTGAGCTGCACGTAGGCGACCCCGGGGAGCCCGGTCTTCACCAGCGTCTCGTAGCGTGCGAGCAGATCGGGGGCGATCCGCACCTTGACGCGGAAGGCGAGCGACTCGCGCACGCTCTGCGTCTCGACCTGTTTGGGCGTGAACTGGGCGCGCGGGGCGACGAACGAGACCTCCGCGGGGACCACATACTCGGGAGCGGCGTCCAGGACGATCCGCGCCGGCGCACCCAACGGGACCCGTCCGGCCGCCGGTGTCGGCAGAAAGATGACCATATAGACGTCGCCGAGGTCGAGCAGGGTCAGAACCTTGCCGCCCACGCCCAGCACCTCGCCCGGCTCAGCCAAGCGGTAAAGGACCCGTCCGCCGCGCGGCGCCCGGAGAGTGCTGTCCGCGATGTCGACCTCGACGCGCTCGAGACCCGCCTGCGCCGCCTCGATCGCCGCCTCGGCCGCAGCCACCTGCACGCGGGACGCCCACAAGGCCGCCTCGGCGCTGCGCACGCCGGTGCGGGCCTGATCGACCTGCTCCTCGGAGACGAACTGATCGGTGCGCGAGAGCCGCTGCAGCCGGTCGAGATCGCGGCGGGCGAAGTCGAGCTCGCTCTCGCGCTGCTCCACCACCGCAAGTGCATGCTGACGCTCCTGCTCGGCCTGCCGCAGCTCGGCGCGAACCTGGCGCTGCAGCGCCTCCAAGGCGTCGGTATCGAGCACGGCGACGACCTGCCCTTGCTCGACCCGATCGCCCTCCTGTACCCGCACCTCGGCCAGCCGCCCGGCGAGCTTGGTCGCGACATCCACCTCGGTCGCCTCGATCCGGCCGTTGCCGACGGCAAAGCCATCCGGGAGTGCCGCATCGCCCAGCAGATTTTGAACCGCACCGGCCAACGTCTGGAGGTTCCCGCCGCCGACGAACATCCATCCAGCCGTAGCGACGGCGAGGACGGGGACGAGGATCGCTGCGGCGAGAAGCCAGCGACGGCGTCTGGTCATGAGAGGGGCCTGCGTGATCCGGCCCACAAGACGACCGTTCTTACCGATGTACCGTTCATGGATGATCCTTTCGGCGACTCCGGGCGATGCGGCTCCGCAGTCTGATCAGATCATGCAAGTCGCACAGCATGAAGTGGCGGTTGGAGGGATGGCCGAGATGCTTCACCGTGGCCGGGTCGCCCTCGTGATAGCGTCGCGCGGAAACACGGAAGGGCTCAGGCAACGACCGATTAAACGGTGAAGGTGTGATCAACAGCCGAACGACCTGCTCGAACAGGAGCGCATAGCGGTCGTCGTCGGGCTCGCGGTAGAGCGAGCCGAGATCGTCGCCGTAGATCCGGAAGAGGTTCAGATAGTCCTGCTCGTCGGGCTGAGAGCGGCTCATCGGCGGCCTCCGTCGGAGCTTGCCGCGGTTGTCGGGGTGTCGCGTGGTTTGGATTTCAATCGCATCGGGTGGGGTTGAAGTCTCGGCTGCCGGCATCTAGCCTGCCTCTGAGTTTAGACCTGTTCTCCACAGCTAACGGGGGCGATCGTATGAGTATGTATGCGTCTTTGACATCCGTTCTGGATCGCGCTCTCATCCGGACCCCGCCCGATGCCGGCGACCGCCCTCTTGCTCGGAGGGTTGCGCTCGTCTTCGCGATCGCCGTCACCGCCGCGGCGACGGCCGTCGTGACCGCACCCTTCTCGGCGGCCGACGGGATGGATCCGGATCTGGTGCGGCTCCTCCACGCCATGGTCGGGATCAAGGGGATCATCGCCTTGGCGGCCGCGTCGCTGGTGTCTTGGCGGCTCGGGCATCCGATCGCGCGTCCAGTCGCGATCGGCTACGGCGCAATGATCTGTGTCTCGACGGCGGCGCTCGCCTGGCTCTGGACGCTCGCAAGTATCCCGCTCGGCTCGCTTTGCTTCTACGGCGGCTTGGCGGGTCTGATCCTGGTGGGACGTTTCGATTCAAGCCTTTCGGCCGGGCTCGAAAGTCGAGAGACCGAAACATCATCCGCCGGCCCATCGATCCGCCTGCTTTCCCTCCAACGGAGCCTCGACCAAGGAAACAACCGCCTCGGTGGCTGCCGCGATGATGTCGCGACGTGGCGATGCCGCGTCGGACGCGTCGCGTTTGCAGACCAGCCGGCAGAGCCAGTCGGTAGGGGACTCGAAATCGCAGTGCTCGGCGCCCGTCACCCGCTCCACGACCGCCCGGTCGGTCGCGGAGAAGACGGCGAGACCGTTGTTCTCGGCGTTGCAGGGCGAGGGATCACCGACTAGACCGATCAGCGGGCGATCCAGACCGGCGGCCATCCCCTTGCCGAGCCGACCGGCGTCCACCAGATCGAGCGCGACCACGCCGAGTGTCCGTGGATCGTTGCGGCCCGCGACCAGTGCCGCCAGCCCGCCTGCCGAGAATCCGGCATAGACCACCTGGTTCGCAGACAGGGCGTCCGCCACCCGGATCATGTCGAGTCCATTGCGGACATGCCGCCCGTCCCAGAACCGCGCGTTGCAGAAGTCCAGGGTCACGGTCGGGATGCCCTCCTCGGCGAGGGTTTGGGCAAGATCGACCATGCGCTCCTGACTGCGGAGGAAACCATGCCCGAGGACGACTAGATCCTCGGTCCGCGGTGTTGTCGGTCGATAGAGGCGATAATGCAGTGCGCAACCGGTCGCCGAGTCAACCGCACCGGTCTCGACGTGCGTGTCGGAACGATCTCCTCCCGGCGAAAAAGATGCGCCGGGCAACGCCTCGGCGACTTCCTTGTCGAATGACGTCGTGCGTTCGTCCTCCCGCGCGACCAGCCCGAAACAGCCCGCCAGGACCAGACAAACACACAAAATAGCTGTAAACTTCACTTGACACCTGGCCCGTCATGATGAATTGACATTTGTTGCGCCGCATCAACGCGGGTCCGCCCGGACTGGCGGAGGATAGGTACCGGAACCCAGGCTCGGTTCCTCCTTGCCTTGGTCAAGAAGGGCAGGTTCTGTGAAAGGTCAGGTAGGGTGGACAAGCGCAGCGCAGTCCACCGAGGCCTGCGCCGAGGCTGGTGGACTGCGCTGCGCTTGTCCACCCTACAGCGCTCGTCCGTCTGACTGGGCTTGTCCACCCATTCGCCCCCATAACGGGAAGTGTGGCTGACCAGCGACGAAAAAACCTCCGATGCCGGCGACAACCGCCGCAGCAGGATCCCGATGGCAGAAGCGACGGCCGTAAGCGCAGGCGAGATCCGGACGCCTGCGCAGGATCAAGAGACGCCCGCACCCGTGGGCGCCGGAGGGCTGTGTCTGGTCTTCGGCGCCAGCGGCTACATCGGCGGTCATTTGGTCCCGCGCCTGCTCGCCGAAGGACGACGGGTGCGGGCGAGCTCGCGCAGCCGAGAGACGCTCGAAGCGCGCGGCTGGCCCGGCGTGGAGATCGTACCGGCCGACGCACTGGCGCCCGAGACCCTGCCCGCGGCGCTGCAGGACGTCGATGTCGCCTATTACCTGGTGCATTCCATGGCATCGGGGCGCGATTTCGGGCGCTTGGACCTCGAAGCAGCCGGCAACTTTGCCGATGCCGCTGCCAAGGCCGGCGTGCGACGCATCGTCTATCTCGGCGGACTCGTTCCCGAGGATGCCGTGAGCGAGCACATCGTCTCGCGACGCGACACGGGAGAGGTTCTGAGCCGCGGTTCGGTCCCCGTGACCGAGATCCGCGCCGGGATCATCGTGGGTCCGGGCTCGGCGGCGTTCGAGGTGATGCGCGACCTGGTTTATCATCTCCCGGTCATGGTCACGCCGCGCTGGGTGCGCGCCAAGTCGCCGCCTATCGCGTTGGAGAATCTGCTGGTCTATCTTGTTCGGCTGCCCTGGGTGGAGGAGGCCGCGTCGCTGAACCTGGACACCGCCGGCCCAGAGACCCTGACCTACACGCAGATGATGTACATCCTGGCCGACGCCGCGGGCAAACGCCGCCCCTGGATCATCCCGGTACCCGTACTGTCACCGGGACTCTCGGCGCACTGGCTGCGCTTCATCACATCGGTGCCGACCAACGTGGCGCGTGCCCTGATCGAGGGCCTGCGCCACGACTTCTACGCCGACGATGCCGAGGCACGGCGGCTGGCCCCTCAACGCCTCCTGGGGTTTCGCGAGGCCGTGGATGCCGCATTTGCGCTGGAGCGCAGCGGCGAGCCCATCACACGCTGGACCGAGGGTGCCTTCGCCGTGCGCAATCAACGTATCGATTACGCCTACTATGCCAAGCGCGCCTCGGGCGCGTCGGAGACCCGCGCGGATCCGGCGGCGGTCTGGCGACTGGTGTCGGCGATCGGCGGGGACAACCGGTATTACTATCTCGACGCGCTCTGGTCCATCCGCGAGTGGATGGACTGGGCCATCGGCGGCCCCGGACGCATGCGCGGCCGACGCCATCCGCAGAACGTACGCACGGGCGACCGCATCGATCACTGGAAGGTGCTCGGCGCCGAGCCCGAGAAACGCCTCAGCCTGGCCTTCGGCATGCGCGCGCCCGGTGCCGGCGTGATGGAATTCGACCTGACCCCGCTGCCCGACGGGGGCACACGCCTCACGGCGACGGCCTACTGGCACCCGGCCGGGGTTTGGGGGCTGCTCTACTGGTATTCACTGGAACCCATTCACCGCTTCGTCTTCAAAGGACTCACGCGTGAGATCTGTCGCCGCGCCGAGCGGGAGCAACGCAGACCACGCCCGATCGAAAGCAGTACATAACGAGGTTTTATCGACATGGATACAGGTAAGGATTCGGCACTTCCGCAACCGCGAGCCGCCGCCAAGACCGGCAAGGTCGCCCTTCCGGCCGCGCTGGACGCCCCGCGGCACGATCTCGCGACCGAGCACGGCGGACGCATTCATTACTACGCAGACACCTCGGCCACGGGACGTCCGCTGGTCCTGGTGCACAGCATCAATGCCGCACCCAGCGCCTTCGAGATGAAGCCGCTGTTCCAGCAGTATCGCTCGCAGCGGCCCGTCTATGCGCTCGACCTGCCGGGTTTCGGCCACTCCGATCGCAGCAACCGGCGTTACTCGCCGAGTCTCTTCGCCAACGCCATCGTCGACTTTCTGGAGAAGGTGGTCGGCAAGCCGTGCGATCTGGTCGCCTTCTCGCTCGGCTGCGAGTTCGCCGCGCAGGCTGCGTTGATCAAGCCGGAGCTGGTCGAGTCCTTGGTTCTCATCTCCCCGACCGGATTCAGCGCGCGCCGGCTGCCGACCGGCCAGGCCGCCGAACGCGCCTACAAGGTCCTGAGCGTGCCGGTCATGAACGACGGGGTCTTTGCCCTGCTGACCTCGCGGCCGAGCATTCGGTTTTTCTACAATCAGGCGTTCCACGGCACCATCCCGCCGGAGATGATCGAGTACGCCTACGCGACCTCGCATCAGCCTGGCGCCAAGTACGCGCCGCTCTACTTCCTGTCCGGTCAGTTGTTTACCCCGAACGCACGCGAAAGCGTCTACGCGAACGTGACTCAGCCCGTGCTGGTACTCTACGATCGCGATCCGAACATCGACTTTCACGAGCTTCCGGACTTCCTGAGCCACCATTCGAACTGGCGGGCCGAACGCATCGCGCCGACGCGCGGACTGCTCCAGTGGGAGCAGCCGGCGCAAACGGCGGCTGCGATCGATCGCTTCTGGTCGATCCCTCAGGCTGCCTGAGCTTTTCGAGGATGCCCCGCCCCGGGTGCGGCGCTTGACGCCGCGCCAGGGGCCGAGACACCAGACCGCCGGTTCTTCAGACTCACTCATGCTTGCACCGCTCAAGACCCTCGAGCAGATCCTCGCGCGCCTCGCCGAGACGATCGACAGCCTGCCGCTCTCGCGCTCCGAGGGGTTCGTCTCCCTCGTCCTGGAGCTGCCTCAAGCCCTGGCGATCGCGCCCGAGATCCCCGGCCCGCAGTTTCAGTTCGCACACAATCATCGCGGCGAGGTGCGCGCCGGCTACGGCATCGCCGGCGAATGGACCGCGCAGGGAGAGGCGCGCCTCCAGACCTTACGCACGCACGCGAAGCGGATGTCGGCGCACTGGGAACATCTCGACCCGGACGAGACCGGCTTCTCGGGGTTTGCGATGCTCGGCTTCGCGGCATCCCCGATTCAAGAGCCGGCGGCCGAGCCGCGGGCCTTGCCCAACGCACTCTTGTGGCTTCCCGAGCTTGCGCTGTCCTCGCGCGCCGGCCAGGCGGCCGTTATCCTATCGACCGCGCTTCCCGTTGCGCGCGAGGAGATCTTCGCGCGCTGGAAGGCCCGGCTGGAGCAGATCATCCCGCGTCTGAATCAGCCCGCGCTCGATCCGCTGACACCGGCACGGCTTGATCAAGGTCCGACGGAACCCGATGCCGAGCGCTGGCAGGATCTCGTCTTGTCGGCCCTGGAGCAGATCGAGCAGGCGTACATGGAGAAGGTCGTCGTCTGTCGTCGGCTCCGACTCGAGGGGCATCGTCGCTTCGATCTGACACGGCTCAACGCGGCACTGGCCTATCTTTTCCCATCCTGTCAGGTGGTGACGATTCGCCGAGACGTCACCAGCTTCGTCGCTGCCACACCGGAACGCCTGTTCACGCAACGACGCGACTGCATCGAGGTGGATGCGATTGCTGGAACGGTCTGCCGCGCCCCCAGTGCGGATCGCGATGCCGCCCTCACCCATGCACTGCGCACCTCGAGCAAGGAGCTCCATGAGCACATGGTCGTGGTCGATGCCATCAACGATGCCCTGGCGCATTGCAGTCGCCGCATCGAGCCACCGGATGGGCCGCGCGTCATGCAGCTCAACAATGCGCAACATCTCTGGAGTCTTATCCGGGCCGAGCTGGATCCCGGCATGGATGTCTTCCAGCTTGCCGAGCTGCTGCACCCTACCCCGGCGACCAACGGTCACCCCTGTGCGCGCGCACGGGCCTGGCTGCACCGATCGGAGCCCATCGAACGCGGCTGGTACACCGGGGCGGCTGGCATCATCGCGCCGGACCTCACCGGCGAGCTTTGGGTCCTGTTGCGTTGCGCCCGTATCCACGATCGCATCGCCGACCTTTATGCTGGGGCCGGGATCGTAGCCGGCTCGGATCCGGACTCGGAATGGCAGGAAACCGAGCACAAGCTCGCAGCTATGTCGACGGCACTGCAATTCGCATGAGCGACGCCGAGACGCCCGATCAGGGCTGTCGCAATCTGCAATGGGCCCTGGCGCTCTTCGACGGGCTCGTGCACGGGGGTGTGCGTCGGGTGGTGCTCTCGCCCGGCTCGCGCTCCACCCCGCTGGTGCTGGCGGCCCAGCGACAAGCCCTCGTCGAGCTCACCCCCATCCTCGACGAGCGCAGCGCCGCCTTCTTCGCATTGGGGCTGGCGCAGGCGTCCGCTCGGCCGGTTGCGCTCGTATGCACCTCCGGCAGCGCCCTCGCCCATTGGTTTCCGGCCGTGATCGAGGCATCCGAGTCAGGCATCCCGCTGATCCTGCTCTCTGCGGATCGCCCGGCCGAGCTGCGCGGTTGGGGCGCGAACCAGACCATCGACCAGTCACGTCTGTTCGGCGGCTTCACGCGCGAATTTCATGATCCGGGCCCGGCCGAAGAGGGTCCGGCCGCGCTCAAGGCGATACGGGCACTCGGCCTGCGCGCCGCGCTCGTCAGTCGAGGTCCGCGGCCCGGTCCGGTGCATCTGAATCTCCCCTTTCGCGAGCCGCTCGTGCCCGGGCAGCCCTGCACGGCCGAGCCGCTCGGATCCTTCGGAGTGCCCGAGAGCGACCCGCATGTCGCACCCGAGGCTCATTCGTCGGCGACGGATCAGGCGCGTTCCTTGGACACACCCTACTGGCCGCGAGAGCTCACGCCCCTCCTCGCCGGGCGCGGAATCGTCTGCTGCGGTCCCATGCGGCCATCGGACGCAGCGGCCGAGGCCATTTTCGCCTGCGCCGAGCTGCTCGACGCCCCGGTCTTGGCGGACCCGCTGTCCGGCCTTCGCTTCCGACCGGCGCCGGGCGCTCGGATCACGCGCTACGACAGCCTCCTGCGCAATCCCGAGGCCGCGGCGGCGCTGAGACCGGACTGGGTGATCCGGTTCGGTGGGACAGCGGTCTCCAAGACGCTGTCGAGTTGGCTCGCGGGCGTCCCGGCGATTCTGGTCGATCCGGGCGAGCGCTGGACGGATCCGACCCACGACCTTGCTGCGCGAATCACTGTGGATCCGGTAACGTTCCGCAGGCTGTTGCAGGCGCACGGGATCAACGGCAAGCGTCCTCGCAGCCTAGGCGACGGGGACTGGACAGAGCGCTGGGCCGCGGCGGAGCAGACGCTCGACCGGCTCGCCCGCGCCTTCCTGGAGCAGTCGCCCTGGTGCGAGGGCCATCTCATCGCCGATCTGCTGGAACGTCTCCCCGCGGGGGAGGGACTTTTCTGCGCCAACTCGCTGCCGATCCGTCAGCTCGACACCTGGTCGGGACAATCGGACAAACCGCTGCGATTCTTCGGTCATCGCGGTGCGAGCGGGATCGACGGACAAACCTCGACGCTCGCCGGCCTGAATGCGGGGCGTGCGGAACCGGAACGGGGCGTCACCGGACTCTTGGGCGATCTGTCCTTCATCCATGACCTCAGCGGTCTGTTCCTGATGGAGAGGCTCGACCGACCGTGCATTGTCTTGAATAATGGCGGCGGCCGAATCTTCGACTATCTACCGCAGCGCGGACTGACGGGGTTCGAGCCGCTTTGGCGAACGCCGCCGCGCGTGCAGCCGGCTGCCCTGGCGCGTGCCTTCGGACTCAAGCATCGGTCGGTCGAGGATGCCTCGGGTTTTGCGCAGGCCCGGGCCGAGGCGATGGACGCCGGAACACGCGGAGAGCCGGCCGGACTCATCGAGGTCCGCTTGGATGCGGAGTTGAGCCTCCACACGCACTGCGCGTTCTGGAACGGCGTTCGCGAGCAATCCATCATCGAGAGTGAATGAGGTTCCAAGGTGTCGTCAGCGTTCAGTCAGCAGGCCGGTCAAACCGAAAGCGAGGAACCGAGCCCCGTCGTATGGGAGACGCCCCCCGGCGACCTCTACCAAGACATCCTCTACCAACAGGCGGAGCAGATCGCCAAGATCACCATCAATCGGCCAGAGGTGCGCAACGCCTTTCGGCCGCAGACGGTCCGCGAGCTGATCGACGCCTTTCGACGCGCACATCTGGACCGGCGTGTCGGCGTCATCATCCTCACCGGCGCGGGTGATCTGGCCTTCTGCTCGGGCGGCGATCAGCGCATCAGGGGCGACGAGGGCTACCGCGACGAGGCCGGGGTCGAGCACCTGAACGTGCTCGAGCTGCAACGTCAGATCCGCACCCTACCGAAGCCGGTCGTGGCCATGGTCGCGGGCTACGCGATCGGCGGCGGGCACGTGCTGCACCTGATCTGCGACCTGACGATCGCGGCGGACAACGCTCGCTTCGGCCAGACCGGGCCGCGGGTCGGCAGCTTCGACGGCGGCTTCGGGGCCGGACTCATGGCCCGCACCGTCGGTCTGAAGAAGGCCAAGGAGATCTGGTTCCTGTGCCGTCAGTACGACGCGCAGGAGGCGCTCGCGATGGGCCTCGTCAACACCGTAGTCCCGCTGCGCGAGCTTGAGTCCGTCACGCTCGATTGGTGCCGCCAGATGAACCGGCTGTCCCCGACCGCGCTGCGTGTGCTCAAGGCATCCTTCAACGCCGAGACGGACGGACTCGCCGGTATCCAGGAGCTGGCCGGGAATGCCACCGCGCTCTTCTACACGACCGCCGAGGGACAAGAAGGACGCGATGCCTTCCTCGAGAAACGCGAGCCCGATTTCGGCAAGTTCCCGCGGCGTCCCTGACGTGTCGGGCTCCGGGTCGAATCTCGCGCTCTGGATCGCGGCGGCGCGTCCGAAGACATTGGTCCTTGCCGTGGCCCCGGTCGTGGCGGGGATCGGGCTGGCCGTCTTTCAGACCGGAGAGCTTGCCTCCGTCACGGCTTTGCTCACGTTGATCGCGGCGGTCGCAATCCAGATCGGCACCAACCTACACAACGATGCCTCGGATTACGAGCGCGGGACCGACACCGCCGATCGTCTTGGCCCGCCACGGGCGACTGCCGAAGGCTGGTTCAGTGTCGAGCAGGTCAAGCGGGCGGCACACTTGGCGTTCGGGCTCGCTCTCGTCATCGGTCTCGCCCTCGTCGTGCGCGGCGGTTGGCCAATCCTCGCCATCGGGATCGCCTCCCTGGTCGCGGGCTATGCCTACACCGGCGGTCCGCGCCCGATTGCCTACGGCCCGTTCGGCGAGGTCTATGTTCTGCTGTTCTTCGGGCTCGCCGCCGTGGGCGGGACCTATTATCTACAGACATTGAGCTTCGATTGGTCGGCATTCATGGTCGGCATCGCTTTGGGTCTACCGGCCGCCGCTGTCTTGCTCCTGAACAATTACCGGGATCTGGAGACCGATCGCATCGCCGGACGCCGCACACTGTGCCACTACTTGAGCAGACCGCGTGCGCGACTCCTGTACGGTCTGTTGCTGCTGACATCGGTTGCGATCCTGCTCTTCACCTTCGGCCCGCTCATCGCGTGGCCTCTGCTGGCCGCCGTTCCGCTCGGGACCCTTCTCACCCTCAAGCTCGTTCGCGGCGCCACCGGCAAACAGATCAATCCACTCCTGGGACAAACCGGGCTTTTCCAGGCGGCCGTGACCGTGCTGCTGCTCCTCGGATTCGGTCTGAGTCGCATCGCATGATGGATCGACTCCGGATCGATCGATTCCGGATACGTCCCTATGACCTGCCGCTGCGTCGTGACTGGCGCAGTGCTCGGGGCGGGTTTCAGCGACGACGCGGCTGGCTGGTTTGCGCCGAGACGGATGGTGCGATCGGTTTCGGCGACTGTGCACCGCTTCCCGCAGCGGGAACGGAGAATCCCGAATCGGCCGAGTCCGCATTGTCGAATGCGTGTGCCTGCGCGCCAGGCAGATCGGTCGGCGAGATCCTGGAGATGCTGGACACTGGATACGCCGCAACGCCGGCCGCGCGCTTCGCGCTCGAATGCGCCCTGCTCGACCTTCTAAGCCAAGCGGAAGGCGTTCCCTTGCGGAGGCTGTTGGCGCGCGATGCTTCGGATGCTGTCCCGGTCAACGGGATCCTCGGCGCACTTGCGAGCCTGACGGCGGCTGATCTTCAACAGGCCGCGGAGGCGGGTTTTCGGGTGGTGAAGATCAAAGTAGGCGTCGAGGAGCCTGCTTCGGAGATTGGCCGCCTGAAAGCGCTCGCGCCGTTCGTGCCGACCGACATGCGACTTCGGCTCGATGCCAACGGAGCGTGGGGCTTTGACGAGGCATGCCGTATCATCGATCGAGTCGCGGGACTCCCGATCGAGTCGCTGGAGGAGCCGCTGCGGATCCCGGACCCAAACCGGCTGCATGCGCTTCAGGAGCGAGCGGGCTTTCCGCTGGCGCGGGACGAAAGCCTGGCGGGGCTTTCTGCCGATGCGGATCTCGGCGGGCTGGGTGTAAGGCGCATCGTCATCAAGCCGGCCGTCGTGGGCGGGCTTCGCTCCGCACTCGACCTGTCCCGACGTGCCGCCACAGCCGATATCGAGGTCGTGGTCACCGGTATCGTCGAGAGCGCCGCCGGGCTCTGGCCGACTGCTCAGCTGGCCGCCGCCACCGGCAGCGCGCTCCCGCATGGACTCGCCACCGCGGACTGGCTGGCCGCGGATCTCGGGGTCGCGCCGCGCTTGACCGGCGCACACCTGTCGCTCTCCGACCGACCGGGCTCCGGATTCAAGCCGCATCCGGATCCGAACCCGGAGTAAGACCAAGACCGAGAAGGTTTCGATCGAAGTCCCCGCATGACGACACACCTGGATCCGGAGCTCTGGTCGCTGATTCGCGTGGGGCTGCATGTCGGCTTCTTCTTTGCTGCCGCCTATCTGCTCCGGTCGATGTTCAACGCCCGTTCGGTCACGGAGCTACGCCATCTGCCGCGCCCCAAATGGTCCGCGCGGGTTCCGATCGTCCTCTTGACCCTCTTGTTCATCGGGATCCTGGTCTATCAAGCGACATGGCAGTTGATCGGTACGTCTCGCCCGGAGTTCATCGCCTTTATGCAGCTGCACGACAGGCGCGCGCTGAACCCGGCGCACCGGATCCAGCGCGGGCGGATCCTGGATCATCGCGGCGAGGTCCTCGCCTACAGCGAGGAGATCCTCGGACAGGTCTATCGGCTCTATCCCGACGGGCCTGCCTTTGCACATGTCGTCGGTTATAGCCATCCCTGGTTCGGGGCTTCGGGGATGGAATCGGTGGCGAACGTGCGACTCAACGGCGGCGCGCCGGACGGACTCGGCGACTGGGGGAAGCTCGGTCGCCAGCTCGTCACGCAGGACAAGCGCCCGCGCGGCCAAGACCTGACCCTCACGCTCGATGCCGAGCTCCAGCGGATGGCCTTCGGTCTCCTCGAAGGAAAACAGGGGGCAATCGTCGCCATGCGGCCAGAGGACGGGGCGATCCGCACGCTCGTGAGCGCACCCTCCTACGATCCGAACCGGATCACCTCGGCACTCTTCCAGGATTCGGGCCCGGGCGCGGCCTTGTTGAACCGTGCCACGCAGGGTCTCTATCCACCGGGCTCGACCTTCAAGATCCTGCTGGCCGCCTTGGCGCTGCAACAGGGCTTCTCCGGGACGCTCGAATGTCCTGCGGACGGCTTCACGACCTCGCCGCGCTATCGCAAGATCCGGGACCATGAATACTATACGGCCAGCAAGAGCGGCTCGACCTGGACGGGACAGGGAAGCCTCGATCTCGCCACGGCGTTCGCGCGGTCTTCGAATGTCTTTTTCGCGCAGCTCGGCGTGCGCTACGGGCACGAGGCCTTTTACGCCATGGCCGAGCAGATGCAGCTCAATCGCAGGATCGTCCTGCATGAGACGCCCTACGGGGCCTGGTCGATGCGTACGGGCGAGATCCCGCGGCTCGATACCTCGGACCGGTATGGCCTTGCCCAGATGTCGATCGGTCAAGGCGCCGCGCTGGTGACACCGGCCCATATGGCCCTGATCGCCGCCTCGATCGGCAATCAGGGCCTCGCCATCAGACCACGGTTGATCGAGACGGACGAACCCGCGCCGTTAGCCTACTTCATGAGCACATCCGTCGCCGAACGCCTATCGGCCATGCTGCGGCAGGTCGTGATCAGCGGGACCGGCCGCGGGATCGACACCCCACGACTCGCGATCGCGGGAAAAACCGGCACTGCCGAGAACCCGCAGGGCGCATCGCACAGCTGGTTTGTCGGCTTTGCACCCGCCGAGCGGCCTCAGCTTGCGGTGTCGGTGTTGGTCGAGCATGGCGGCTATGGGTCCGCAACCGCTGCGCCGATCGCGCGAGATCTGCTGTTGCGTGCTCTCGATCTGGGGTTGATCGAATGAGTCGGGTGAACGGGCCGATCGACATCGCGGACGCTTGGGATCTGCGTGCGCCCGAGCGCTCACTCTTGGTCTGGTGCTTCGCCTGTATCGCGCTCGGATTCGTCATGCTTTGGGGCTCGACGCACGTCGGCGGCGGCACGATCGACAGACTCGACCTCTTGCCGCTCGGACTCTATGCCCTTTCGCTGCTGACCCTGCATCTCATCCTGGTAACGGCTCGATTCAGGGGCGATCAACTCATCCTGGTCGCCGTGGCCTTTCTATCGGGATTCGGGATGCTTGCCCAATACCGGATGGGATCCTTCAAAACCCAGGGAACGCTCTCTATCAATTTAGCTCTCTTTCCGATCGGGCTGATCCTGATGGGAGCAACCGTCATCCTCCTCATGCGCGGACGCTATCAAGCCCTCGCGCAGGGGCATTTGATTTGGGTCTGGGCCATGCTCTCGCTCGGGCTCCTGGCGGTCTTGCTGCTGTTCGGGCAGCGTTTTCGCGGCGGCGTCTATGCCGCCGGTTTGGTCACTCCGAGCGAGATCCTGAAGGTAACGATCGTGCTGTTCGTGGCGGGCTTTGTCGCGCGCAACGCAAAATCACTCGGCGCTTGGGGAAAGGGGTTGCCGCTGCCGCCATGGCGGGCCTTGCTTCCGCTTGCCGGTTTCTGGCTGATACTGGCGGGCCTCTTGGTCATCCAACGCGACCTCGGACTCTTCATCATTCTGAGCATCGCCTTGCTGACGATGCTCTTCGTCGGGACCGGGCGCCTCGGCTATATGCTCTTCGGCGGGATCGGCGCGGTCGCACTGGCTGGGGTCGTCCTAAAGATCTTGCCCCACGGGGAGCGCCGAGTGACGGCTTGGCTTGAGCCTTTCCGAGATCCCACGGGAGGGAGCTGGCAGATCCTGCAAGGATTGTCCGGAATGTTCTCCGGGGGACTCTGGGGAGAAGGATTCGGACGCGGAAGCCCGGAATACACTCCCATAGCCCAATCGGACTTCATCTACTCGGTCATCGGGGAGGAATTGGGGTTCGCGGGGTGCGCGATCGTGATCCTTTTCTTCCTGATCCTGTTCGGCCGGGGCCTGCTGGTCGTATCCCGAGCAGCCGACGGCTATGGCCGCGCGGTCGGGGCCGGACTCTTGACCGTACTCGCAACCCAGACCTTTCTCAATATCGGCGGAGTCACCAAGCTCGTTCCTCTCACCGGCCTACCCTTGCCCTTCATCAGTCACGGCGGAAGCAGTCTGATCACGGGATTCATCGGTGTAGGCTTGCTCCTCGCTATCTCCGATGGTCAACCCGCCACCCCGGCAAAGAGTCGGACCGCTAAGCAGACAAATGGGGTTACGGGGAAGGGTGCTCGGAGGAGTCGAAGGAGTTCGGCGGGTTGATTCTATTGAGTGCGTCAAGAAGATCGCGATTGGCCATGCTCTGCACGGCAGATAGCCGTTTTTCGCGCGACACGCACAACTAAGGCGAATTCCTGAAACCGTTATGCCAAGCTGCGCATCGGAGCACTCTACGCTGAGGGCACTGTAGGTTGTGCCGAGCCGTGCGAGGCGCAACCAACCACCGGCGGAAGTTGTGCTTCCTATCGTCAGCACAGCCTACAGGTATGGCATTTCCCGGAAATAGCCTTAGGGTCAGCAAACACCGTGGAGCACTTGGGTCGCCAGTGTCCTC
>NZ_LN848257.1:2768709-2785506 GCF_001499735.1 Thiocapsa sp. KS1
TCCGCGTTACACAACGGCGAAAAATCACTACGAAAGATCTCTACAGCGCACCGCGCGGCCAACCGCGGGAGGCATTGCCGAAACCATCTAGTCGTTGGACAACCGGACGCGCGCAATGCGCCGCTTGCCGACCTGGTAGACGTGCCGGCTGCCGGCGGCGAAGACCAGGCGAGCATCGTCGATCCGCTCGCCGTCGACTCGCACCGCCCCTTGCCCGATCAGGCGGATCGCCTCGGAGGTACTGCCGACCAGACCCGCCGCCTTCAGTAGATTGGCAATCGGCAGCGCACCCGCGCCCCCGGCCGACAGAGTCTGCTCGGGGATGTCCTCGGGCATAGCCCCGCGTTGAAAGCGCGCCACGAACCGCTCGAGCGCTTGGCGTGCTTGTGTCGCGTCATGGAATCGAGAGACGAGCTCCAGACCCAGCTCGAACTTGATGTCGCGCGGATTCGCACCCTCGTCCACCGCGTCTCTCCAAGCTTGGATCTCGGAGAGATCGCGCGTACTGAGCAGCTCGAAATACCGCCACATGAGGTCGTCGGAGATCGACATAATCTTCCCGAACATGTCGTCGGGCGAGTCCGTGATGCCGATATAGTTGCCGAGGGACTTCGACATCTTCTGGATGCCATCCAGACCTTCAAGGATCGGCAAGGTAATGACGACCTGTGGCTCCTGCCCGTAGGCATCCTGGAGCTGGCGCCCGACCAAAAGATTGAACTTCTGATCGGTCCCGCCGAGCTCCACATCCGCATGCAGCGCGACGGAGTCGTAGCCCTGTATCAGTGGATAAAGGAACTCATGGATCGCGATCGGCTGCCCGCCCTTGTAACGTTTGGCAAAATCGTCGCGCTCGAGCATGCGGGCAACGGTGTGTCGGGCGGCCAACTGCACCAAGCCGGATGCCCCGAGGGGTTCGAGCCATTGGGAGTTGAAGACAACGCGGGTTCGATCGGGGTCGAGGATTCGAAAGACCTGATCCTGGTAGGTCGCGGCGTTCTCTTGGATCTGCTCGCGGGTGAGCGGCTTGCGCGTCGCGCTCTTGCCGGTCGGGTCGCCGATCATCCCGGTGAAATCACCGATCAGGAAGAGGATCTCATGCCCGAGATCTTGGAGCTGGCGCAGCTTGTTGAGCAGGACGGTGTGCCCGAGATGCAGGTCCGGGGCCGTGGGATCGAATCCTGCCTTGATCCGTAGCGGACGGCCGAGGGCCAGCTTCCGGCGAAGCGCATCTTCGAGGAGGATTTCGTCGGTCCCGCGCCTGATCAGCGCAAACGTACGTTCGAGTTGCTCCATGATGTTCGATCGTCCAACCCGGTGGGCATCGGCTAAAAGCGAGGGAGATTACGACGGAGACAAGATGCCCACAAGTCGCCGGCGGCCTCCGATTCCGGGGGCGTGGGTCGCGGCTTGTCGGTCGGCCCTTTTTGGGTCTACACTAGGAGGCACCTGGAAAACTTCGATTTTTCCGAGCCTTGTGATCGAGTGATGATGCGAGACTACAAATTTAGACAAACGGAATGGCCCAGACGCAAGGCGCGCAGTAAAACGCTTAGAGCAGTCGCGGGGATCTTGGCCGCACTTGCCCTTGCTCTCCTGGGGTATGCGGGATGGCAGTGGTTTTCGACCCGACCGCCAACCGAAGGCGCTGCTAAGTCGTCCGATACCCGCATCATCCCGCTCACCATTCCACCGAATCAGTCGACCCGAGCGCCGGAGGCTGCGGCCCAATCCGCAAGGCCGACTCCGCCCGAGAAGGATTAGGTCGAGAAGGACGAGCCGCACCCGCAGGTCGTGGTTGCGTTGGGATTGCGGATCACGAACTGGGCGCCCTGCAGACCCTCGGTGTAGTCGATCTCCGACCCCATCAGGTACTGAAGACTCATCGGGTCGACCAACAGGGTGACGCCGTCGGTGACCACCTCGGTGTCTCCGTCCTGCACCTCCTCATCGAAGGTAAAGCCGTACTGGAAACCCGAGCACCCGCCTCCTTGGATATAAACGCGCAGCATCAACGCAGGGTTGCCCTCTTCGGAGATCAGTTGGGCTACTTTGGATGCGGCAGAGGTGGTAAACACCAGCGGAAGATCGGCGGCAACTTCAGTCGTCATGGCAAGTCCGGCTCTCGGGTTAAAAAATTCAGTTTCTCTTATCCTATGCTCTCCGTCGGCTTTTTCAAGCGCGCGACCCGAGCAAGAGTAACCGATCGCCTCGACGCTCGGGGCTGGGGTCACATCAAGAACCCCGAGGCAGCGCCTCCTCGAGCAACAGGGGTGGCGTCGGCGCGTCCGACGTCGGCGCCCAAGGAAAGGACTCCGACGTCGGTATCAAGCGATTGTCGGAGGGCTCGATCCCGATCAGTAGACCGGTAGGCTCGAAATCATCGGGAAGCTCGAAGCTCCCCGACAGGCTT
Organism: Thiocapsa sp. KS1; assembly: GCF_001499735.1. GTDB lineage: Bacteria > Pseudomonadota > Gammaproteobacteria > Chromatiales > Chromatiaceae > Thiocapsa. Next base: position 2,771,123 of record NZ_LN848257.1, read on the forward strand.
TGGAGATATTCGAGCGCGATCGGCAGGGCGCGCGGCTCTGCACTCGGAAGCTCCTTCAGCGACAGTGTTGCCTCACCCCCGGCGTTCCGCCCTTCGATCTCGAATCGAATCTGCCCGACGGACTCGCCGAACCCCGGCACGACTTGCGTCAACGTGAAGGCATAGCGAAACGCCTTGGGTCGCCCATCCGAGGCGAGACGCAGATCCTGGACCCGAATTGCACCGCGCCCGCCTTCTTGCACCAGGCGCTTCAAATACGACAGCTCGCGGCTCAGATCCAATCGTGCGTCCTGCGCTTGCTTGAGCTGATCCGTCAGCGCGCGTGCCGTTTCGCGGTCGATTTGACGATCTCGCTCCGAAATGACCCGTTCGCGCAGTGCCGAGGCCAGCTCGTCGCGTAACGCATCGCGCTCCGCGAGCAGGGCAAGCCGCTCCGCATCGAGCGCGGCCACCTCCGGCTGCACGATCGACGTGACCCGCTCTTGGCCGAGCTCGAAGCCCGCCCAGAGTGCTGCGGCCAAGAGAACCGCGTAGAGACCGGTCGCAAGCAGCCTGTAGGAGAGGCGCCGCGCTGAATCAGCCATAGAGCTCGGACACTCCCGGACCGACGCCCCGGGGGAGGAGTCGATTGCGCATCGAGGACCCCGACTCGGTCGACATCAACCGGACCAGACCCTCAGGGAAGGAGCGCCAACGCGTCCAGCCCGACCGACTCCTCGATGCCGAACATCAGGTTCATGTTTTGGACCGCCTGACCCGCCGCGCCCTTCACCAGGTTGTCGATCACCGATTGGACGACGACGACACCGCCGGTGCCCTGACGCGTCGCTGCGATCCGGCACAGATTCGCGCCGCGCACCGAGCGGGTATCCGGGTGCGATCCTTCAGGCATCGCATCGACAAAAGGCTCGTCCGCGTAATAGGTCGAGAAGAGGTCGTCGAGATCGACGTCCGCTTCCGTCAGGCGCGCATAGAGCGTGGCCTCGATCCCGCGGATCATGGGCACCAGGTGCGGTACAAAGGTGAGATTCAGGGCGGAGCCGGAAACGCACTCGAGGTTCTGGAGAATCTCGGGCGCATGGCGATGCCCCGCGACCGAATACGCCTTGAAGCTTTCGCCGACCTCGGCCATCAACAGACCTGTCGATGCCTTGCGCCCTGCACCGCTTACGCCGGACTTTGCATCGGCAATCAGCCAGCCGGTGTCGACCACTCCGGCGGCCAGCAGGGGCATGAACCCGAGCGTCACCGCCGTCGGATAGCACCCCGGATTCGCCACCAGTCGCGCGCCCCGCACGGCCTCGCGATTGAGCTCGGGCAACCCGTAAACCGCCTCGGACAACACCTCCGGGCAGGTATGAGGCATGCCGTACCAGGTCTCCCAAAGCGCGGGATCTTTGAGACGAAAATCAGCGGCCAGATCGATCACGCGCACGCCGTGCTCGAGCAGCTCGGGCACCGCCTGCATGGCCGTTCCGTTGGGCGTGGCGAAAAAGACGAGATCGCATTCAGCCAACGCACCCTCGTCCGGGGCGGTGAACGCGAGATCCAGCCGACCCCGTAGATGAGGAAACATCTCGGCAACAGGAGTCCCCGCCTCGGTCCGCGACGTGATCACCGCGACGGCGGCGACGGGATGCCGCGCCAGGATCCGCAACAGCTCCGCGCCGGTGTAACCCGTACCGCCAACGATTCCGACCCTCACCATACCGGCTCGACTCCATACGTACGCAATGCAGGACGCGATAGTGGATCCCGCAACGAAAAAAGCGGCATCAGCCGCTTCTTGTTTTCGAGATGACGCGGGGTCTCCCGGATCAGGAGCAGCCGCCGCCGGAGGACGACGAGGATCCGCAGGATCCACAGCCCCCGCCGCCGCCGATCTGCGGGAGATTATTGAAGACGAAGGTCGCGTTGCCGTCGCCTTGATCCACGAAGTCGATCTCCACACCGCGCAGATAGGGCAGCGTGCCGTCGTCGACCACGACCTTGAAACCGTCGTAGGCCAAAACGCCGTCGTCGTCGTTGATGGCGTCGGTAAAGGTCATCCCGAAGCTGATCCCGCTGCACCCGCCGGGCGTCGCGAACACCCGCACGCCTTGGACGCTGTCGTCGACTTGCCCGAACAGATCTGCCATCTTCGCCTGAGCCGGCGCGGTCAGCGTCAGCTCCATTTCATTCAGCACCGCGGACATAGGGATAGACCTCTTGACAAATCGATTCAGCGGGAGAGGTTAGCAGAAAACCCGACTATTATACTACTGCAAGATCGAGGGTCAAAACTCAAGCCGCCCTTGCGCCGCGAGCAGGGCAAGGTGGCGTTCGGCATCCACGAGATGCCGGCCCCAGTGACGATCGAATCCGCAGACCCAGGCCCGCAGAGCCAGCTCGGGGCTCCGCGTGTAGAGCCCCAGCCCCGACTTCAGCTCGCAATAGATATCGGTGAGATCGTCCGCCAGGCTCCCGGTCATCCCCTCGGCGCCCTCGCTGGCCCGGTCGAACTCAAGCCAGTAGCCGTCGCGATCGGCGAGCAGCCGACGCAGGCGCCAGAACAGCTCGAAGCGCGCGTCGAGATCCACCGCGCTCGTCGCGGAAGCGCCCGAAACCGGGGCCGACACCGACGATATCGCCGCCTGAAGACGCGGCAGCAGGCTCGCGACGTCCCTCAACCACCGCCGTCGATGCTCGTCCGCCGACGCTTCGATGAGGCCGCAATACCGCTGCGCAAGCCCGGCCATCTCAAGGCTCGCGAGGCCGCCCAGGTGTTTTGTCGCGATCGCGTCCATGTCAACGAGTGTAGACGAGAAAATCCGCAATGCGCGGCAACTACGGAGACCGTGCGGCCGTTCGCTCTCTGCCGTTGCTCCGCCGCCCGGCGTCGCGGGATCCCCAGGCTCGCGGTACATCAGACCTCGACCATCTCGAAATCATCCTTACCGGCACCGCACTCGGGACATTTCCAGTTGAGCGGGACATCGTCCCAGCGTGTCCCAGGCGGAATATCATCGTCAGGCCAACCCTGCGCCTCGTCGTAGATCAGGCCGCAGATCACACACATATAGGTCTTCATCCAGTCGCTCCGTCGTAGTTCAGGCCGCCGGCGCAAGGGTCTGTCGGGATCGACATCCATGACCGCGCCGGGGTTTAATTTCGTCCAATGGTCGGGCGGATCGACGCGGATTTCAACGAAAGTCGGGCGAATCACGCCCGATCCTCCGCGCAACGCAATCCGAACCGGCGACGACGCCGGACGACGTCAACCCGGCAGCACAAGAGGGGCTCGACCCATGGGCAGGATCGCAAATCGACCCGTCGTTCTCTGCATCGGCGGCCACGACCCGAGCGGCGGGGCCGGCATCGTCGCAGACGCAGAGGCCGTCCGGGCCGCCGGCGCCTTCCCGGTCACCGTAGTCACCGCGCTGACCGGGCAGAACACCTGCGGGCTCTCGCGCATTCACCCGCAAGCGGCCGAGCAGGTCGACGCACACTGTCGCACCTTGTTGCGCGACTGCACCCCGAGAGCACTGAAGATCGGCATGATCGGTAGCGCCCCGCTGATCGACCTCCTCGGCACGCTGATCGACGAAAACCCCGGCCTTCCGGTGGTCCTCGACCCCGTCCTCGCCAGCGGCGCCGGGCAGCGGGTCGCGGACGCCGCCATACTGGATGGATTGCGGGTGAGCCTGATCCGCCGCAGTACGCTCGTCACGCCGAATCTGCCGGAGGCGCAAACCTTGACCGGCGCCCTCGGCCCGTCCGACTGCGCAACGCGCTTGCTCTCGCTCGGCGCATCCTGGGTCCTGATCACGGGCACACACGACGACACGGCCGACGTCACCAATTGGCTGTTCAACTCCGAGGGACTTCAACAACGCCTGGACTGGCCGCGCCTGCCCGGCGAGTATCACGGCTCGGGCTGCACCCTGGCGAGCGCGATCGCCGCCCGCCTCGCGCTCGGGGCGGCGATGCCGGAGGCCGTCGCCGAGGCCCAAGCCTATACCTGGGAGAGCCTCGATCGGGCGCTCCGGACCGGCCGCTGTCAGCTCACACCCAATCGCCTCTACGCACTCGACCCATGACGCACCTCGACGGACTCTATTTGATCACCCCCGACACCGCAGACAACCCCGACGTTCTCGCCGAACAGGTCGCGCAGGCCATCTCGGGCGGGGCCAGGCTCGTCCAATATCGCAATAAGGGCGCGGATCAGCAGCTTCGACGCGACCAGGCCATCGCCGTACTCGGCGTCTGCCGTGCCGCGGGCGTCCCCCTCGTCATCAACGACGATGTGGCACTCGCCGCGGAGATCGGCGCCGACGGCGTGCATCTCGGCCGCGAGGACGGCGACCCGATCGCGGCCCGTCGGCGCCTCGGAGCCGATGCCATCATCGGCGTCTCCTGCTACGACGACATGACCCTGGCACAGGCCGCCGAGCGAGCCGGGGCCAGCTATGTCGCCTTCGGGAGCTTCTTCCCCTCGGCCACCAAACCGCATGCGGCATGGGCCTCTTTGGGGCTTCTGAGCACCGCGCGCGACAGCCTTCGCATTCCCGCGGTTGCGATCGGCGGGATCACGCCACAAAATGGCGGGCTATTGATCGCGGCGGGCGCCCGGATGCTGGCGGTCGTGACCGGCGTCTTCGCGCAGCCGGACCTCGCCGCCGCGGCCCGCGCCTATGCCTCACTCTTTGTCGACGGAGACCCCCGATGAGCCGATCCCATGATCTCTTCCAAGCCGCGCAGCGCCATATCCCCGGCGGCGTGAACTCGCCGGTGCGCGCATTTCGCGGCGTCGGCGGCGATCCGGTGTTCTTCGACAGCGCCTCCGGGGCCTACGCGATCGACGCCGACGGCAAACGCTATGTCGACTATGTCGGCTCCTGGGGCCCCATGATCCTCGGGCACGCCCATCCGCAAGTCATCGCGGCCGTGCAGGAGCGCATCCAAAAGGGCCTCTCCTTCGGCGCCCCGACCGAGCTTGAGACGATCATGGCCGACCGCGTCTGCGAGCTGGTCCCGAGCATAGATATGGTCCGCATGGTCAGTTCCGGCACCGAGGCGACCATGAGCGCCCTGCGTCTGGCCCGCGGCTTCACGGGTCGCGACAAGGTGATCAAATTCGAGGGCTGTTATCACGGCCATGTCGACTCGCTGCTGGTGAAGGCCGGCTCGGGCGCACTGACACTCGGCGAGCCGAGCTCCCCCGGCGTGCCCGCGGCCCTGGCCGAGCTGACCATCACGCTGGCCTACAACGACTTGGAGCAGGTGCGCAAGACCTTCGCCGAGATCGGCAGCGAGATCGCCTGCATCATCGTCGAGCCGGTCGCCGGCAACATGAACTGCATCCCGCCCGTGCCCGGATTCCTCGAAGGTCTGCGCGCGATCTGCGACCAATACGGCGCCGTGCTCATCTTCGACGAGGTCATGACGGGCTTTCGCGTCTCGCGCGGCGGTGCGCAGGAACTGTTCGGCGTCACCCCGGACCTCACCGCGCTCGGCAAGGTCATCGGCGGCGGCATGCCGGTCGGCGCCTTCGGCGGCAAGCGCGAGATCATGTCCCGCATCTCCCCCCTCGGCCCGGTCTATCAAGCCGGCACCCTCTCGGGCAACCCGATCGCGATGGCAGCCGGTTTGAAGACCCTCGAGCTACTCAGCGAGCCCGGCTTCTACGAGCGCCTGAGCGCCACCACGGCACAGCTCCTCGCCGGTCTGCAGGCGCGCGCCGATGCCGCGGGAATCCCGTTCAGCACCAACCAGGCCGGCGGCATGTTCGGACTCTTCTTCACCGGCGAGAAGGTCACCAATTACGCGCAGGCGACGACCTGCAATCAGGACCAGTTCAAGACCTTCTTCCATGCCATGTTGGAGCGCGGGGTCTATCTGGCGCCGTCCGCGTTCGAGGCCGGTTTCGTCTCGATGGCGCACGGCGAGGCCGAGATCCAGGCGACGCTGGATGCGGCCGAGCAGAGTTTTGCCCTCATCGCCCGCTAAACCGCGCCCGGCGCGACATGCGCCGTTCGCGGGTCGGCTCGGCGCCGGTGCAACCCACCGGCGCTGGAGTCGGCGCGGTTTAGGAGTTTAGGAAATTGTTTTTAATACTTTAAACCGCGCCGGCTCCAACGGCCGTCAAGTCTGCCGGGGCCGATCCCATCCAAGAATATCGCATACCGCGCTCGGCGCGGTTTAGCGAAGGCCATCGCTTACCTACCGAGGAAGTCACCATGGGTTATCAAGCCGTCTACGAGCGATCGATGAAGGATCCGGAGTCGTTCTGGGCCGAAGCCGCGGAGCTTATCGACTGGGATCGGCCGTGGGACAAGGTCCTGGACAGCTCCAATGAGCCCTTTCATCGCTGGTTCGCAGGCGGGATGTTGAACACCTGCTACAACGCCGTGGATCGGCACGTGGCCGCAGGACGGGGCGATCAGCCCGCCATCATTCACGACAGCCCCGTCACCGGATCCAAGACCGTGATCACCTACGCGGAGCTGCAGGATCAGGTCGCACGCTTCGCCGGGGCCTTGCTGGCGCTCGGCGTGACCAAGGGCGATCGGGTCATTGTCTACATGCCGATGGTGCCGGAAGCGGCAGTCGCCATGCTCGGCTGTGCCCGTATCGGCGCCATCCACTCGGTGGTGTTCGGCGGTTTCTCCGCGCGCGAGCTGGCCACCCGGATCGACGACGCCAAGCCCAAGGTGATGGTCGCCGGATCCTGCGGCATCGAGCCGAACCGGGTCGTCCATTACAAGCCGCTGCTCGACTCGGCCATCAATCTGGCCGAGCACAAACCCGAGCACTGCATCATCCTGCAACGCGAGCAGGAGCCCGGCACCCTGATCGCCGGACGCGACCTCGGCTGGGTCGAGGCGCTCGCCGCCGCCGAACCGGCCGCCTGTGTCTCGGTTGCCGCGACCGACCCGCTTTATATCCTCTACACCTCCGGCACCACCGGCCAGCCCAAGGGCGTCGTACGCGACAACGGCGGTCACGCGGTCGCCATGGCCTGGAGCATGGAGAACGTCTACAACGTCAAGCCCGGCGAGGTCTTCTGGGCCGCGTCCGATGTGGGCTGGGTGGTCGGACACTCCTACATCGTCTATGCGCCTTTGCTGGCGGGCTGCACCACGATCGTCTACGAAGGCAAACCGGTCGGCACGCCCGACGCAGGGGCCTTCTGGCGCGTGATCTCCGAGCACAAGGTCTCCGTGCTCTTTACCGCGCCGACCGCCTTCCGCGCGATCAAGCGCGATGATCCGAACGCCGAGCATCTCGGTCGTTACGATCTCGGCACCTTGCGCGCGCTCTTCCTCGCGGGCGAGCGGTGCGACCCGGATACACTCGGCTGGGCGCAGAAGATCCTGGGCATCCCGGTCATCGACCATTGGTGGCAGACCGAGACCGGCTGGGCGATCGCCGCGAACTGTCTCGGCATCGAGCAGCTCCCGGTCAAGCCCGGTTCGCCGACCCGCGCGGTCCCCGGTTACGACATTCAGGTTCTGGACGATGCAGGCGAGCAGGTCAAGGCCGGCGACATCGGGCGGATCATGATCAAGTTACCGCTGCCGCCCGGCTGCCTGCCAACACTCTGGGGCAACGACGCACGCTTCATCCAGTCGTATCTTTCGGCGCAGCCGGGCTACTACCTGACCGGCGATGCGGGCTATCTGGACGAGGACGGCTACCTCTTCGTCATGAGCCGCATCGACGACATCATCAATGTCGCCGGTCACCGACTCTCCACCGGCGCGATGGAGGGTGTGCTGGCCTCCCATCCGGATGTGGCCGAATGCGCCGTGATCGGGGCGCACGACCAGCTCAAGGGCGAGCTGCCGCTGGGCCTGGTGGTGCTCAAGTCGGGCGTCGTCCGCGAGGATGCCTCGATCATCAAAGAGTTGGTGAATCTGGTCCGCGATCAGATTGGACCCGTTGCCGCCTTCAAGACCGTGGTCGTCGTGCAGCGCCTGCCCAAGACCCGCTCGGGCAAGATCCTGCGCGGCACCATGAAGTCGATCGCCGACGGTAAGGATTACCGCATGCCCGCCACGATCGACGACCCCGCCATCCTGGCAGAGATCGAAACGGCCTTGGGTAAGATCGGCTACGCGCAGCACGGCTGATCCGGCTGGTCGCCAAATCGCCCGGGTCAGGGCTCGCCTCTCGACCTGGGCGAAATTCTGTCGACACTTAAACTTGACACGTCCCGGCAATGGTCTAAATTAAGGCCATCTCCGGACCAAGTGTCGACAATCATGACATCCGCTACAGCTGAATCCCTGGACGAGGAGACCTCGACGATCGCCGATCGCGTCTTCGGTCAGGTACGCCAGGCGATTGTCGAAGGCCAGATCCCCGCCGGCAGCAAGCTCAGCGAGCCCGCACTCGCGGCCCGCTACGGGATCAGCCGCGGCCCGCTGCGCGAAGCCATGCGCAGACTCGAATCCACCAATCTCGTCGAACGCCGCCCGAACTTGGGCGCGCGTGTCATCACCCTGTCGAACGACGAGCTTCTGGAGATCTATGTGATCCGCGAGGCGCTCGAGGGCATGGCCGCGCGCATCGCCGCGGAACGCATGTCCGATGCCGCCATATCAGACTTGAAGGGCCTTCTGGAGCAACACAGGCGCGAGGTCGCGCGTGCAGACTGGCAGACCTACTTCCAGGAGGAAGGCGATCTCGACTTCCACTTTCGCATCGTCCAGGGCAGCGGCAACCGGCGCCTCATCGACATCCTCTGCAACGATCTCTACCACCTGGCGCGTATGTACCGCTGCCAGTTCGGGATGAAGAGCGACCGGGCCGCGGATGCGCTGAAGGAGCATGAGCTGGTGGCCGACGCCATCGCCGAGCGCGACGGCGAGCTGGCCGAATGGCTGATGCGGCGGCATATCCGTGCATCGCGACGGGCAATCGAGCGCCGGCTGGCGGTCGAGCGTTGAGCGGTGCGGAGCCGCCAGCCGCCAGATCTTAATGATATATTTTTTAATCACCTAAACCGCGCCTGCTCCAGCGGTCGTCAAATCTGCCGGGGCCGATCCCATCCAAAAACACCGCATACCGCGCCGAGCGCGGTTTAGAAGGAGACCACCCGCATGACCGAAACACTGACACCCGGCGCCCGCCTTCGGCTCGCCGTCAAAGAGGAGCATCCTCTGCAGGTGGTCGGCGCCGTCAACGCCTATCACGCCATGATGGCCGAGCGCACCGGTTATCGCGCACTCTATCTCTCGGGCGGCGGTGTCGCGGCCTGCTCCTTCGGGATCCCGGATCTCGGCATGACCAGCCTGGACAACGTGCTGGAGGACGTGCGCCGGATCACCGACGCCACCGCCCTTCCCCTCTTGGTCGACGCCGACACCGGCTGGGGCAGCGCCTTCAACATCGCCCGCACCGTTCGACTGATGAACCGGGCCGGCGCGGCCGGCTGCCATATCGAGGACCAGGTCGCGGCCAAGCGCTGTGGCCATCGGCCCGGCAAGGCGATCGTCTCCAAGGAGGAGATGGTCGACCGGATCAAGGCCGCCGTCGATGCCCGCACCGACGACTTCGTCATCATGGCCCGCACCGATGCCCTGGCCGTCGAGGGGATCGACTCGGCCATCGAGCGCGCCGTCGCCTGTGTGGAGGCCGGCGCGGACATGATCTTTCCCGAGGCCATGACCGAGTTGGCCCAATACGAGCAGTTCATCGCTGCGGTGAAGGTCCCGGTCCTGGCCAACATCACCGAGTTCGGCTCCACCCCGCTCTTCACGACCACCGAGCTGGGCAAGGCAGGCGTCTCGCTGGTGCTCTACCCGCTGTCGGCGTTCCGCGCCATGAACCTGGCCGCCCTCAAAGTCTACGAGGCGATCCGCCGCGACGGCACCCAGGCCGCCGTGGTCGATACCATGCAGACCCGCATGGATCTCTACGACTTTCTGAACTACCACGGCTTCGAGCAGAAGCTCGACGAGCTGTTTACGCAGGGCAAGGATTGAAGAAAGCCGCCAGCCGCCAGCCCCCCGCCTCCAGCATGAACACCCCTGCCAGATAGCTGATAGCTGGAGGCTGGAGGCTGGAGGCTCCCCAACTTCACACCGATCGAGGAGAACAAGATGGCCGAGAACCAAGAGAGCCAACTGCCGAAACCCAAGAAATCCGTTGCCCTGTCCGGCACCGCCGCAGGCAACACCGCCGTCTGCACCGTCGGGCGCACCGGCAACGATCTGCATTATCGGGGCTACGACATCCTCGATTTCGCCGACCAGGCCGAGTTCGAAGAGATCGCTTATCTGCTGATCCACGGACATCTGCCGACGTCCGCCGAGCTCGCGGCCTACAAGCGTAAGCTCCGTTCGCTGCGTGGCCTGCCGGCGGCGCTCAAAACCGCACTCGAGCAGATCCCGCCCTCGGCGCACCCGATGGACGTGATGCGCACCGGCGCCTCCTTGCTCGGCACGCTGGAGCCCGAGAAGGACGACATGCCGGTCGCCGCGGCACGCGACATCGGCGATCGCCTGGTCGCCAGCTTCGGCTCCATGCTGCTCTATTGGTATCACTTCGCCCACAATGGCCGGCGCATCGAGGTCGAGACCGACGACGAGTCGGTCGGCGGGCACTTCCTCCATCTGCTGCACGGCAAGACGCCTTCGGCCGAGTGGGTGCGCGCCATGCACACCTCGCTGATCCTCTATGCCGAGCATGAGTTCAATGCCTCGACCTTCGCCGCACGCGTGGTCGCCGGCACCAACTCGGACATCTATTCCGCCGTCACGGGCGCGATCGGCGCACTGCGCGGACCCAAGCACGGCGGCGCGAACGAAGCCGCCTGCGAGATTCAGAGCCGCTATTTCAGCGCCGACGAGGCCGAGGCGGACATCCGCGAGCGGGTCGGGCGCAAGGAGATCATTATCGGCTTCGGTCACCCGGTCTACACCACCGGCGACCCGCGCAACGAGGTCATCAAGAGGGTCGCACGTCGCCTGTCCCAATCCAACGAAGACATGCGCATGTTCGAGGTTGCCGACCGCCTCGAAACCGTCATGTGGGACATCAAGCACATGTTCCCGAATCTCGACTGGTTCTCGGCGGTGTCCTACGCCCAGATGGGCGTTCCGACCCCCTTGTTCACGCCGATCTTCGTCATCTCCCGCACCACCGGTTGGGTTGCCCATGTGATCGAGCAGCGCATCGACGCCAAGATCATTCGCCCGAGCGCCAACTATGTCGGGCCGGAGAACCTGAGCTGGGTGCCGATCGAGAAGCGCTGAGCGGAGGACCAGGGCCCAGATCAGAACGCCGTGGTTCAGCGGCGTTCATGCCCGGCTGTCTTTATCGCAACATCACATCGCCATTAGCGCTCCACGGCGTGTCCGGCGACGTCTCCACTCTTAAAATAGTGCATCGATCATGAACAGCGCCTATCGCAAACCCCTGCCCGGAACCGCTCTGGACTATTTCGACGCCCGGGCCGCCGTCGACGCGATCCAGCCCGGCGCCTATGCCAAGCTGCCCTATACCTCGCGCGTGCTCGCCGAGAACCTGGTGCGCCGCTGCGACCCGGCCGGCCTCGCCGATGCACTCGGGCAGCTCATCGAGCGCCGCCAGGATCTGGACTTCCCCTGGTACCCGGCCCGCGTGGTCTGCCACGACATCCTCGGCCAGACTGCGCTGGTCGATCTGGCGGGGCTGCGCGACGCCATCGCCGAGAAAGGCGGCGATCCGGCGCAGGTGAACCCGGTGGTGCCGACCCAACTGATCGTCGACCACTCGCTGGCGGTGGAGTACGGCGGATTCGACTCGGATGCTTTCGCGAAGAACCGCGCCATCGAAGACCGACGCAACGAAGACCGCTTCCACTTCATCGAGTGGACCAAGACCGCGTTCAAGAACGTCGACGTGATCCCGGCCGGCAACGGCATCATGCACCAGATCAACCTGGAGAAGATGTCTCCGGTGATCCAGGCCCGCGACGGCGTCGCCTTCCCGGACACCTGTGTGGGGACCGACAGCCACACCCCGCACGTCGACGCGCTCGGCGTGATCGCCGTCGGTGTCGGCGGCCTGGAGGCCGAGACCGTGATGCTCGGCCGCGCCTCGATGATGCGCCTGCCCGACATCATCGGCGTGCGGCTGACCGGCAAGCGCCGGCCGGGCATTACCGCCACCGATATCGTGCTGGCCCTGACCGAGTTCCTGCGCAAGGAGCGCGTGGTGGGTGCCTATGTCGAGTTCTTCGGCGAGGGCGCCGCCAGCCTCACGATCGGCGACCGTGCCACCATCTCAAACATGTGTCCGGAGTATGGCGCGACCGCGTCGATGTTCTATATCGACCGGCAGACCATCGACTACCTCACGCTGACCGGTCGCGAGCCGGAGCAGGTCGCATTGGTCGAGACCTATGCCAAGACCACCGGCCTCTGGGCCGATGCGCTGGTCAGCGCCGAGTACGAGCGCGTGCTGGAATTCGACCTGTCGACCGTCGTGCGCAACATGGCCGGCCCGTCCAACCCGCATCGTCGGCTGCCGACCAGCGCGCTGCACGAGCGCGGCATCGCGGTGGATCTGGACAAGGCGCTGGCCGAAGAGCAGGAGGGCCTGATGCCGGACGGCGCGGTCATCATCGCCGCCATCACCAGTTGCACCAATACCAGCAACCCGCGCAACGTGGTCGCCGCCGGCCTGGTCGCCAAGAAGGCCAACGCACTGGGCCTGACGCGCAAGCCCTGGGTCAAGACCTCCTTCGCGCCGGGCTCCAAGGTCGCCAAGCTCTACCTGGAAGAGGCCGGCCTGCTGGCCGAGATGGAACAGCTCGGCTTCGGCATCGTCGGCTACGCCTGCACCACCTGCAACGGCATGTCCGGCGCACTGGACCCGAAGATCCAACAGGAGATCATCGACCGCGATCTCTTCGCGACCGCCGTGCTGTCGGGCAACCGCAACTTCGACGGCCGTATCCACCCCTATGCCAAGCAGGCCTTCCTGGCCTCGCCGCCGCTGGTGGTGGCTTACGCCATCGCCGGGACCGTGCGGTTCGACATCGAGCAGGATGCGCTGGGCCATGACCGGGACGGCAACCCCATCACCCTGAAAGACCTATGGCCGAGCGACGAGGAGATCGACGCCATCGTCTCCACCTGCGTGAAGCCGGAGCAGTTCAAGCAGGTCTATATCCCGATGTTCGATCTGGGCCATGTGGAAGAGGCCAAGAGTCCGCTGTACGACTGGCGCCCGCAGAGCACCTACATCCGCCGTCCACCCTACTGGGAAGGCGCACTGGCCGGTGAGCGGACACTGAAGGGCATGCGTCCGCTGGCGGTCCTGCCGGACAACATCACCACCGATCATCTGTCCCCGTCGAACGCCATCCTGGCCGACAGCGCGGCCGGCGAGTACCTGGCCAAGATGGGCCTGCCGGAGGAAGACTTTAACTCCTACGCCACGCACCGCGGCGACCATCTGACCGCCCAGCGCGCCACCTTCGCCAACCCGCAACTGGTCAACGAGATGGCCGTGGTGGATAGCCAAGTCAAAAAGGGCTCGCTGACCCGCGTCGAGCCGGACGGTAAGGTCATGCGCATGTGGGAGGCGATCGAAACCTACATGGGCCGCAAGCAGCCGCTGATCATCATCGCCGGTGCCGACTATGGGCAGGGCTCGTCGCGCGACTGGGCCGCCAAGGGTGTCCGTCTGGCCGGGGTGGAGGCGATCGTCGCCGAGGGCTTCGAGCGCATCCACCGTACCAACCTGGTCGGCATGGGCGTGCTGCCGCTGGAGTTTAAACCTGGCGTCGACCGCAAGACGCTCGGGATCGACGGCAGCGAGACCTACGACGTGCTCGGCGAGCGCACGCCGCGCGCTACCCTGACCCTGGTGATCACGCGCAAGAACGGCGAACGTATGGAGGTGCCGGTCACCTGTCGCATCGATACTGCGGAAGAACTGGCGATCTACGAGGCCGGCGGCGTCCTGCAGCGCTTCGCCCAAGACTTCCTGGAATCCAACAAGGCGGCCTGAAAAGCCCCTCTCCCCTCGCGGGAGAGGGGTTGGGAAGAGGGGGTGAGAGTGGAGCAACGCCAATTCGCCAAGACCCTGCGCCAATCCATGACGGACGCCGAGCAACTGCTCTGGAGGCATCTGCGCGCCCATCGCCTGGATGGGCAGAAGTTCCGCCGCCAGCAACCGATCGGACCCTTCCCTATGTCGTCGATTTCGTGCATTTTGGCGCCCGGTTGATCGTCGAGGCCGACGGTGGGCAACATAACGGCAGCGATCGTGATCCCGTGCGTGACGCATGGATCGGGGAGCAAGGCTTCAGGGTCATGCGGTTTTGGAACCATGACATCCTGCGGAATCCGGAGGGGGTGCTGTCGAGCATCCTTGCAGCGCTGGAGTTGTCTGCGCCCTCT
>NZ_LN848257.1:2785606-2800378 GCF_001499735.1 Thiocapsa sp. KS1
AGGGGAGAGGGGAGTGAATAGATCAATTTCAGAGATCAATCGAATGTCCCACCTACCCCAGATCCGCATCCCCGCCACCTACATGCGCGGCGGCACCAGCAAGGGCGTCTTCTTCCGCCTGCAAGACCTGCCCGAGGCCGCCCAAGTGCCGGGCCCGGCGCGCGATGCCCTGCTGCTGCGCGTCATCGGCAGCCCGGACCCCTACGGCAAGCAGATCGACGGCATGGGTGGAGCGACCTCAAGCACCAGCAAGACGGTCATCCTGTCCAAGAGCAGCAGGCCCGATCACGACGTCGATTATCTGTTCGGCCAGGTGTCCATCGACACGGCCTTCGTCGACTGGAGCGGCAACTGCGGCAACCTCTCGGCCGCGGTCGGCTCCTTCGCCATCAGCGCCGGCCTGGTCGACGCCGACCGGCTGCCGAAGGACGGCATGGCGAGGGTGCGCGTTTGGCAGGCCAACATCGGCAAAACCATCATCGCGCACGTGCCCATGAGCGACGGCGCCGTGCAGGAAACGGGTGATTTCGAGCTCGACGGCGTGACCTTCCCGGCCGCCGAGGTGCAGTTGGAGTTCCTGGACCCTGCCGACGAGGGCGACGGCGAGGACGGCGGCTCCATGTTCCCGACCGGCAACCTGGTCGATCACCTTGAGGTCCCCGGGGTCGGGACGCTCGAGGCGACCATGATCAATGCCGGAATCCCGACCGTCTTCGTGAACGCGGCGGCCATCGGCTACACAGGCACCGAGCTGCAGGATGCCATCAACGGCGATGCCGATGCCTTAAAACGGTTCGAGACCATCCGCGCCTACGGCGCGCTGCGGATGGGCCTCATCAAGAATGTCGCCGAGGCGGCGACCCGCCAGCACACCCCCAAGGTCGCCTTCGTCGCCACGCCAGCCGATTACGTCTCCTCCAGCGGTAAGCAGGTATCCGCCGGCGACATCGATCTGTGCGTACGCGCACTCTCAATGGGCAAGCTTCACCACGCCATGATGGGCACGGCCGCCGTGGCGATCGGCACGGCCGCCGCCATCCCCGGCACCCTGGTCAACCTGGCTGCCGGCGGCGGGGAGCGCACGGCAGTGCGCTTCGGTCATCCCTCCGGCACACTGCGCGTCGGCGCGGAAGCAACCCAAGTCAACGGCGACTGGACCGTAACCAAGGCCATCATGAGCCGCAGCGCCCGGGTACTGATGGAAGGCTGGGTGCGGGTGCCCGGGGACGCCTTCTGACCTGGATCAGACAGTAGACCGCTTCGTCACCAACCCGGTCCATTCGCGAGCGTCCGCCCTCTCCGCGACGGACGCTCGACACCGATGTCCTCCTCGTCTCTCATGAGACGATTCGCCCGGCACCCGCCGGGCTTTTTTTGCCCCGGAAAGCAGGCGGCCGGATGTCAGTTGCACGCAAAGGCGGAAACCGCAGGAGACGATCGAAATCTTGGACACGTTCGCATTCATCGATCTGGCGGCGATCGGGATCCTACTGATCGCGGCCTTCGTGCATGGCGCCTTCGGATTCGGTTTCCCGCTAGTCGCCACGCCGCTGCTCGTGCTTATCATGGACATGCGCGCAGCCGTGCTCCTGACGCTCATCCCGACGATTGCCATCAACCTGGTCAGCATCGCCACCGAGCGACGCTGGCTCGAAGCACTGCGCCGTTTCTGGCCCATCCCGGTCTTCACGGCCGTGGGCAGCCTGATCGGCACGCGGATCCTGTTGAGTGTCGACCCGGAGCCCTTCAGGCTCTTGTTGGCCCTGGTGCTGATCGTTTTTCTGATCCTGCAACGCAAGCGCGGCGATGGACCCGAGCATCGGATCCCGCACTGGGGGCTTGCGCTGTTGGGATTGGGGATGGGCCTCTTGGCTGGCCTGGTGAATGTCTTCTCGCCCATCGTCGTCGCCTTCGCGCTCTACACCCGGATGCATCCGGGTCTGATGGTCGCGACCTTCAACCTGAGCTTTATCACCAGCAAGAGCGGTCAACTGACCGGATTCGCGCTCCAGGACGCCCTGGATCCGACCGTTATTCAGCTCGCGCTATGGGCGCTGCCTGCCGTGCTGATCGTGTTGTGGATCGGGATTCGGGTGCGCCGCCGGCTCGATCAGGGCGCCTACCGGCGCTGGTTGAATCGGGCGCTTTGGGCCATTGCGGTTTTGCTGATTCTCGACTCGCTTTGACGCCGACCGCACCGGAGAACGACAGCCCTCGGCAGCGAAACCGCGCGAGCTGTCGCCCTTGGTCGATACCGGTGCGGGATCGGCCTACGGATTACTTCGGGCCCTTGTTGGTGAAGGACTGGAAGGTCTCGACGACACGGTCCTGGATATCCTTGGCCCAAGGCGGCTGCGGCCAGTTCCAGCCGATGACGATACCGATGGCGACTGCAATGAGAACGGCGAACATCTGGTCTCCTCCATTTCAGTTGAGGGTAGGTCGTAACCACGGGACCCTTTCCTGCACGGGCCTTTCACGCACCGGTCTGTCCTGTACGCGAGTGGCGACGCATTATCACAAAAAATATGTGGTTTTAGCGCTTTTTCCGTTCGACCGAGGACGAATGCTCTCCGGGCTCAATGCGGCTGCTCGGGACGAAAACCGAGGATCTGCAAGATGACACCGGTCACGGCACCGCCGAGCAGTCCACCCAGGAATCCGGGCGGGACCGCGCTCAGGATCTGGTTTGCCGAATTTTGTGCATTGCTGCCCAGCATGGTCGATGTCGTACCGCCGACGATCCAGACGCTTGCCCCGACCACGGCCGCGATGAGTCCCGCAACCACGGGCGCGGACAAGGCTGCCGGAAACCAGCGTGCACTGCGTGCGACCAACCAGCGCTCGGAGACCTGAAAGAAGGTTCCGACGAGCGCCACGACGCCGGCAGACAAGACAAACAGACTGACCTGAATGCCCAGCGTCGCGAACAGGGCCGCGAGGATTCCACCGGCCAACAAGCCCGAGAGCAAGCCAGTGAGGGTCTCGGCGAGCGGACGCCCTCCGCCGGTGACCATCCAGGCATAGAAAATGCCCGCAAGAACCCCGCCGACACCCGCTGTCCCGGCGATACGCAGAAGCTCGACGCTCTGCCCACTGACGATCAGATAGCCGATGGACGCCAGAACCCCGGCCATGGCACCGGCCAAGGCGACGGGCATTGCACTGTAAAAGGCCGAAGTCGTCATCGCGGCGGCCGCCGCTGCGATGACCAAGGGCTCCCAGCTCGTCAACCCGAGTACGGCGAGGACCTGGTACAAACCGCCGAACAACGCGCCGAACAGCGCCCCCGCGAGGCCCCAGATGAAGAGTGTCGTAATGATGGATGCAATCTTGTCCTTCGCTCGCATATCCCCTCGGTGAGACGACTCGATATTGGTCTAAAAACCACGCGAAGCCCATAATCGCAGCGGCCGCCAGCCGGACGGCACGAGGATTGAGTAGGTCATTGCGTGTGCGCCCGACGGTGCCACTATAGTCGAGTGGACCTCAAGGTCATAGGCAATGCCGCCGAACAGGACCTGCCGAGGCTTGCGGAGTCGCCGGCCCGACCGGGGCACCGGTATCCTGCTGATCCCCGAATTCAGCCATCACTCGACCCAACCCGCCCAGGATCTTCACCCAGGCATGTCCAACCAACCCAGCAACGGCACTCGGCACATCATCCTCGGCGAGGAGCGCGTGTTCTACGACGGCTACTGGATCAAGTCCTACAAACCGCCGAGCGATACTCTCGAGACCAAACGCCGCCTGATCCATGCGCTCACCCGACGTCTGTTCAACCATGTCGAGCACGGCATCAACATCCCCGGCTCCAGGCTCGAGGAGGCACGCGCGGCCTATCTGTCGGAAGACGATGCCGAGCGCAAACGGGTAAACGGGGCCATGCTCGCCGGCGCGCTCTTCAACCGGGCCGCGGATATCTTTACCTGCCTGGTCGATCTGCAATCCGCCGGGGTCGCTATCGGTCCCGACAACAGCTTGATGCGTGACTGCGGGCAGTGTCTGCTCGATGCCTTGGAGCTCGGCAAGATGGTTCGGCATCGCGGCGGGGACGAGGGTATCGACGAGCTGTGGGGCGAGCCGTTCAAAGCGTTTTCCATGACGATCGAGGATTTCTACGACAGCCGGTATCTCAAGATCGCACTCACCATGCGCGACATCGACCGTATCGCGGTCGTCCTCAAGGAGACATTCGCCCGGAGTCGCCTCATTACCGAGATCGACGCGACGATCGACGACTTGGCCGATGCCGCCAAACGCAAGTGCGAGATCCTGCGCACCGACCCGGCGATCTTCGATGTCTGGCCGGCCTTCGTGGTTGCGGTCGAGCGACTCGGCCGAATCACGCCTCTATTGCCCCCGGACGCAAGCGCCGAGGCCACGCGCGAGGCGATGGAGGGTGTCGCGCTGTTGCGCGACGGGACCGAGCTCATTGGCTACATCGTGCGCGCTCGGGTGCCGATGCCCAAGAGCACGCACGAGTTCATCGAGCGTTGCCGTCGGTTTCGGCTCGCCTTTTTCGGTCATCCGCCGAGCGCGACCGGTGCCGAGACGACGAGTCAGCCGTCGACCTCGTGCCAAGGCGATCTCGCCGAGGTGTGACATCCCGGTTTGCAGGCCTGCCGCGAAGACCCCGGCACCCAATCCTTGCGAGTGCGAAGACGCCATGCTGATCTATATCCACGGACTCAACAGCTCAAGCCGATCCTTCAAGGCCAATCGCCTGCGCGAGCGGCTGGCACCCCACACGGTCGTCGCCGTCGACTACCCGGCACATCGGCCGGCGGATGCCGTCTCTGCTCTGGAGGACTTCTTCTCGGACCTGCTCGGGCAACACCAGGGCATCGAGCCCGCCGTGATCGGCAGCTCCATGGGCGGCTTTTACGGCCAGTATCTGGCCCGTCGGTTTCGCTTCTCGCATCTGTTCATGATCAATCCGGCACTCACACCCTGGAGTCTCTTCCGAGATCACATCGGCGAAACCATAACCACGGCCGACGGGGAGCGCTATCGGGTCAGCGAAGCCCTGATCGAAAGCACCCGAGCCTACGGCGTCGATCACCCCTGCGACGGCACGCCGACCACCCTGTTCCTGGAGCGCGGGGACGAGGTCATCGATGCGCGCGTCGCCGAGCGCATCTACGCCGGGTGCGGCCGTCTCATGGTCTGGGACGGCGGGGATCATGCCTTTCAGCATCTGGACGAAGCGATCGAGACGGTCCGGGAGCATCTCGATCGCCGCGCCGGATCATGAGCGCGCCAGGCGGTCGTTCGGGATCTCGGCGAAGCCCTCAGGGGGTGCGAAACAACTGATCCAGGATATGGAAGCCGGCCACATAGGTACCGATCCCGGAACCCAGGGTACTGAAGAGAAAAACGAGAAAGACCCGCGCGACACGATTGTGCCACCAGCCGCGCAAGGTCACGACATCCAGACGCAGTCGGCTGAAATCGGCGACCCTGGGTTTGCGCATCGACAGCTCGACGGCACCCGTCACCATGCCTGCGCCGATCGTCGGGTTGAGCGAGGTCAGCGGCGCGGCGAGAAAGGCCGACACCACAGTCAGCGGATGCCCGCCGGCGATCACTGTACCCAAGGCGGAAAGCCCGCCGTTGATGACAACCCAGGCGACAACCAGATCCCAGCCCAGCGTGGTGCTCTGCGAGAAGGCGAACGCAAACCCACCGAGGATCAGCACGACCAGCCCCCAAGCTAGGATCCGCGGCCACCGGCTCGGCAGGGGGACCTGCTCCAGCGCTCGCGTCACGCCTGCCGGGTCTGCGGCGTCCTTCTCCAGCGCCTCGGCGATGCCCTTCAGATGCCCGGCACCGACGACGGCCAACACCCGCTTCACGCCGGCTCGCGCGGACTCGCTGCGCAGCTTCGCGGCCATGTAGCGATCGCGCTCCTCGATCAGGGGAACAAACAAATCCCGCCGATCAGAGGCAAACTCGGCGAAGGTGGTCTCCAAGACATCGCCCTCCTTGAGCCGTTCGATCTCCTCCTCGCTGACCTTCTCCGAGGTCAACATGGCCGCCAAGAGTCCCGTGAACAGCATGTAACGCTTCCACCAGCCGAGATTGGCCGAGATGCGTTTCAGGGTGATCCCGATCTCCCGATCGATCAGCAAGACCGGCAGACCCATCTCTTTGGCGACGCGGATCGCAGTGCGCTGCTCGGCACCCGGCTCGATCCCGAACTGATCGGCAAGGCGTTGCTGATAGGCCGACAGGGCGAGATTCGCGACCACCATGTAGACGCGCTGCTGGCGGATCACCGAGAAAAGGTCCATCTCCGACAGCGACTTGGGATCCATCAAAGCGCTGAAGCGGCTGCGACACAGCTCCACCGCCACCGCGTCGTACTCCCCGCTTCGCAGCAGGCTGTGGACCTCTTCCTCGCTGGCACGCGAGACGTGGGCTGTCCCGAGAAGCGTAAGCCGGACGTCGGCAACGGCGATCTCGCGCTTCGGCTCGATGGATTCAGGCATACACTGGAATCGATTGGGGGCAAGAATGCAGGCGCCGAATGATACCCCAGATCATCGGACGCGCCCCGACGTTGGTCGGGTCCCGGGCTTGCCTTATCATGCGCACGCACACGAGATCGTTCTGCGAGGGCGCCATGGGTCGGTCAAAGGATTCAAAGGGGAGGTGGAAGACGCCGCGGGTTGCACCTGGCTTCGGCCGGGGCTTGGTTGCCCTGCTGCTCGCCGCGCTCCTGACGACGCCGGCAGGCGTGGGCTGTGCGGTGGTCGAGAAGGATCGACGCGCCGTCGGGCTACAAGCCGCCACCAGCGGCTACCAATCCGCGCTGCGCTGGGGCTATTACGACACGGCACTCGGTTTCCTGCCGCCGGACCAACGCAAATCCGGCGCGATCCCGGAGATCTTCGCCGAGCTCCGGGTCACCGGCTATGACGTAGCCCAGCCACCGATCATCCAGGCCGACGACAGCGCAACGCAGATCGTAGTGATCGACTACCTGTTCGAGGACGCTCAAGTCGTCAAACAGTTGACCGATCGCCAGGTCTGGCGTTGGGACGACAGAATGGGCACCTGGTGGCTCCATTCGGGCCTGCCGAAGTTTGCCCGGGGCGGAACGGGCCGCACGACGCGGTAAGTACGGCGCGAAGCCTCGGGCTTCGCTCCCTGTTGAGCGTCGTCCCCGCGATCGTCACGCTCGGCTCTAAACCGCGTCCAGAGCGAGATGCTCACTTTCGAGTAAGTTCGGCGTCTGGTGCATCAACGACTCTTAGCGAGGACGCGGTTTAAAATAATATATTTTTAATCTCTTAAACCGCGCCGTCTCCAGCGGTCGTCAACACTGCCGGGGTCGATCCCACCCAAAGCCATCGCATATCGCACTGGGCGCGGTTTAAGGCCCGGAGACCAGCTTCAATCCGACAATCCCGAGCACGATCATGCCCACGAACAGAAAACGCAGCAGGGTCGCCGGCTCGGCAAACAGGATGATCCCGATCGCAAAGGCCCCCACGGCGCCGATACCGGTCCAGACCGCATACGCTGTTCCCATGGGGATGCTCTTCTGAGCGACGAGCAGACACGTCCCGCTGGCGACCATGCAGATCACGGCGAACCCGATCCAGCCCCAGCGCAGGCCGGCATCCGTCATCCCGAGCTTCAGGCCGACCGGCCAACCCCATTCGAAGATACCGGCAACGACGAGATAGAGCCAAGCCATAAGCGACCTCCAACCGGCATCCCATGCGACGCTGCAACGATCGCCGAGGCTCGAGTGAGAAAAACGAAACCATGCGAGTGCCCCGGCGTATCCGAGGCTGAGCAGGCATCAAAACGACGAGCGCGCAAGACCTGCCCGACCCCGACCCGAGGAACGGCGCCCCCGCTGTCTTGATCCGGCGGCTGCTCAAGCCTCGGAGAACATGGCCTCGAGACGCTCGATCTCGGCTCGCAGCCCGTCGGAGAGTGAATCCTTCATGGCGGACAGCGTATTCATCAGCTCGCGCGCCACCTCCTTTTGATCCTCGGCCAGGAAGCTCTTGACCCGACCGATCATCTCCCTGGTCTGCGCCTCGGCATGACCGCGCACCCCATCGGCCCGATCCATCGCCGCCGCCGCAGCATCCGAGGCCGCATCCCGCGTCGCGGTCGCCGCCTCGCCGACCCGCTCGGAGGCACCCTTGACCGCCTCCGTCGCCCGATCGAGCATCCTCGACTCTTCGGCGGGCGGCGCGGCAACCTGCTCGACCGACGCTTGGTCTCGATCACAGGCGATCAGGCCGACAGCGGTCCATGACGCGACGAGGGCCGACAAGGTCTGTCTCTTCATCTCGGTCACTCCGTCGTTGTCGATGGACAGACAGTATACTGAAGCCGCCCGCAGACGCGCAGACGCGCAGTCGTGCCGATCGAGCGTCGCCGCGACACCGAACGGTCCCGCCGTGCGAAGACATATTCGGGTGGCGGCACCCGGTGCGCCGGACGTCACCCTTGCAGCCCATCACACGCGATCGAGGACCTGTCTGAATGAGCAACCTGCTCGCCGTCTTCTTCCTGCTCCTGCTCGGGTGGTTCTGGCTGGATAGCCTGCGCGCACGGGAGATCGCAACCGAGATCTGCAAGGAGGCCTGCGCCCGACGCGAGCTGCAATTTCTTGATCAGACGGTGGCCTTGCGACGACTCGGTCTCGCCTGGAAGGCGGAGGGGTTGAGGATGCGTCGGGTGTATCGCTTCGACTTCAGCGAGGAGGGCGTCGGACGCCGTAACGGTTATCTGGTAATGCGGGGCATGACGCTCGAGGATCTGAGCTTCGGTCTGCCGACGCAGGCCGGGGATGCCTGAGCAGCGCCCGGCTTACTTGACGACCTTCAGGGTCGGACCACCCTTGCCTTTTCCTTTACCCGACGGCGACTTCGGTCCTCGGGGATCCTGCACGCCTCGCGGCCGACCAAGCGATCGCGGTCTAGTCCGCTCCGGCTCGGTCTCCGCAGCCAAGTCTGGCGCAGGCTCGCCGGGAAGCGGATAGGCAAGCTCGGGGAAGACCATCCCCTGGCCGTTCTCACGCGTGAAGATCCCGAGGACCGCATCGACGGGCAAAAGGACGTCGCGAGCCACCCCGCCGAAACGCGCGTTGAACTCGATCTGCTCGTTGCCCAGAACCAAGCCTCTGACCGCGCTCGGCGACAGGTTGAGCACCAGGCGCTCGTCTTCGACGAACTCCTTCGGCGCCAGCACGCCGGGGTAACGGACATCCACCACCAAATGCGGCGTCATATCGTTGTCCAGGATCCACTCGTAGATCGCACGGATGAGATAAGGCTTGGTCGAGGTCATGGTGTCGGTCTCGCTCTGCATCGGGCGCTCCATCAGGACACGTCGGCGATCATCTCCTTCTCGGCCTCGGTGAGGCTCTTGCGGAAGGCGTCGCAGGCAAAGATGCGCCGCATGTAAACGCGCAACGCGTCGGCTTGGGCCGGCAGCTCGATGCCGAGGACCGGCAGCCGCCACAGGAGCGGCGCGATACAGCAGTCGACCAGGGAGAACTCGTCGTTCATAAAGAAGGTGTGGGCACCGAAGACCGGCGCGGTCACGATCAAGCTCTCGCGCAGCTCCTTGCGCGCCTGCTCGGCTTCCGCCGGACTCCCGAGCTTGATACGCCCCATCAGGGTGTACCAATCCCGATCGATGCGATACATGAAGAGTCGAGCACTGGCACGCGAGACCGGGTCGACCGGCAGCAACGGGGGATGCGGGAAACGTTCGTCGAGATACTCCATGATGATCCGCGACTCGTAGAGCCGCAGATCCCGATCAACAAGCGTCGGGACCGTCCCGTACGGATTGAAGTCCATCACCTCATCCGGTAGGTCGTTCGCATCGACATCGACCACGTCGACCGCGATACCCTTCTCGGCAAGCACCATCCGGACACGGTGGCAATAGGGACAGGTGGGATCGGAAAATAGCGTCATCACGGATCGTCTACTCGCAGCCACAGCTATTCTTCCCTTCTCAAGCGTGTGGACAAAGCCCGGTCGGGCCCGAGGAACAGGTATCGCCGACCGTCCGGGTCAGCTGCCTTGAGCGTTGCGCTCGTCTATGAACACTGCGTCGGGAGTGTCGCGAGGAGCCGCTGCTTACGGTCCACCCGTCAACTCGAGGGGAGACGCATCGACCCCGACGAATCGAGGCCGATGCGGTATGCGACGACCGTTAGTGGACGTCCTTCCAAAACTCCTTCTTCAGCGCAAAGGCCACGATGAAGAAGAGGCCGAGGAAGAGCAGGACATAGATGCCGATCCTGCGCCGCTCCAATTGGCTCGGCTCGCCGGCATAGGTGAGGAACGCGGTGATGTCGCGCACCATGTTGTCGTATTCCTCGGGGGCCATACTTCCCGGCTGCGCGAGCTTCACGCCGGTGATGGTCGCTCCGTGACCGGCATGCTCTTCGACGATCGCCTCCTGTACACCCTGCAGATCACCGAGGACGTGAGGCATACCCACCAGGGGGAAGACCACGTTGTTCACGCCGTAGGGCCGGGTGGGATCCGCGTAGAAGCTCTTCAGGTAGGTGTAAACCCAGTCCGGACTACGCCAACGGGTCACCAATGTGAGATCCGGCACCGCGACGCCGAACCAGACCTCCCCGTCGGCGGGCCTCATCGAGTTCTTCATCATGTCCGTCGGCTGCGCGTCACCGAACAAGAGGTTCTCGCGCAGTGACTTATCGTCGATCCCCAGATCCTCCGCCATGCGCGAATAGCGCATGTGACCGAGCGAATGACACGCCATACAGTAGTTGGTGAAATACTTCGCTCCGCGCTGCAGCGATGCCTGATCGTGCAGATCGATATCGGCTTTCTCCAACTTGACCTGTCCGCCTGCGGCGAAGCCCACGGCGGGCAGCAACAGGACCAGGGTGGCAATGATCAGCTTTCTCATGAGGTCACCCTCTCCGGAACGGGCTTGGTCTTGTCGATCGAGCTGTAGATCGGCATCAGCAGGAAATATGCAAAGTAGAGCGACGTGAAGATCTGCGCCAACAGGGTCAGGAAAGGATCCGCCGGTTGCAATCCGAGCCAGGCCAAGACGACGAAGGACACCGCGAATATGCCGGTCATGACCTTGGTGATCGGCCCCTTGTAGCGCATCGACTTGACCTTGCTGCGGTCAAGCCAAGGCAACGCGAAGAGGATCAAGATTGCGGCGAACATGACGACTACCCCGGGGAACTGCGACCCCCACATCGGCGGCACTGCACGCAGCATCGCGTAGAAGGGCGTGAAGTACCACACGGGTGCGATGTGCGCAGGGGTCTGGAAGGGGTTGGCCGGCTGGAAGTTCGGCGCCTCGATGAAGAGCCCGCCCATCGTCGGAGCATAGAAGACAATGGCCGAGAAGATCGCGAGGAACACCACGACGCCGACGGTATCCTTGACCGTGTAGTAGGGGTGGAAGGGGATCCCGTCCGCCGGCGCCTTGTCGCTCCAGCGATTGCCCTTCGGACCTTCCTTGATCTCGATACCGTCCGGGTTGTTGGAGCCGACATGGTGGAGTGCGACGATGTGCAGGAACACCAGGGCCGCCAGCACGAACGGCAAGAGGAAGTGGAAGGCGAAGAACCGGTTCAAGGTCACGTCCGAGATGACGTAATCGCCGCGGACCCAGACGGCAAGGTCGTCGCCGATCACGGGAACCGCCGCGAACAGGTTGACGATGACTTGGG
Source organism: Thiocapsa sp. KS1 (assembly GCF_001499735.1). Taxonomy (GTDB): domain Bacteria; phylum Pseudomonadota; class Gammaproteobacteria; order Chromatiales; family Chromatiaceae; genus Thiocapsa. Next base: position 2,797,320 of record NZ_LN848257.1, read on the forward strand.
CGCCCCAGAATGACATCTGCCCCCAGGGCAGGAGATAGCCGAAGAAGGCGGTCGCCATCATCGCCAGATAGATCACCACACCGATGATCCAGAGCAGCTCGCGCGGCTTGCGATAGGAGCCCCAGAGCAAGGCACGGAACATGTGCAGATAGATGACGATGAAGAAGGCCGATGCGCCGGTGGAATGGATATAGCGGATCAACCACCCCCACTCGACGTCGCGCATGATGTACTCGACCGACGCGAATGCCTCCACGGCGGAGGGCTTGTAGCTCATTGCCAACCAGATCCCGGAGACGATCTGGATCACCAGCGTGAGGATCGCCAGCGAGCCGAAAAACGACCAGAAGTTGAGATTCTTCGGGGCGTAATACTCGGAAAGGTGTGCTTTCCAGGTCTCCGTCAGCGGGAATCGCTTATCGATCCAGCTGAGGTTCTCGGACTTTTCTGCGCTCATCAAGCAGCTCCTCGATCCTCACCGACCAAGATGGTGGTGTCATTGATGTAGGTATGCACAGGAATCACCAGATTTGTGGGGGCCGGAACACCCTTGAAGACACGGCCGGCAAGATCGAACCTGGAGCCGTGGCAGGGACAGAAGAACCCGCCGCGCCATCCGCCGCCCAAATCGTCCGGCGCGAACTCCGGCCGAAAGGTCGGCGAGCAGCCCAAATGCGTACAGATCCCGATCACGACGAAATACTCTTTCTTGATCGAGCGCGTCGCGTTTTGGCAGTACTCCGGCTGCTGCGGTACGCCGGATGCCGGATCGACCAGCTGCCCATCCAGTGTCGGCAATGCCTCGAGCATCTCCGGGGTACGGCTGACGACCCAAACCGGTTTACCGCGCCATTTGACGCGAAGAATCGCACCTGGTTCCAACTGACTGATGTCGGCCTCGACCGGCGCACCCGCGGCACGTGCCTTGGCGCTTGGGTTCATGGACTCGACGAATGGAACGAGAGCGAAGCCGGCTCCCACGGCTCCGACCACGCTGGTCGCGGCGACAAGCACACGCCGCCTGGTTTTGTTCACGCCTTGTGCGCTCATAAGCCACTAATCCCCGGATGGCGTGAGCACCCTGGTCAGCTGATCGGCTGCCGGCTCACGCATGGTCATGGTAAGGAAGATCGGAATATGCCAATTCTCTGCAAAATCGACCGGGCATTGTCTAAGATTCCGGTCGGATCGGTCAAGGCAAAGCAGGCCAAGACCCCTGTCTGCAACTCGCCTAGGCCGGGTTATCGATCTCGATGAACCGATGCACGAGCCCGAACCTCTCGGCAAGATGCTCGCCAAGCGCCTGGACTCCGTAGCGCTCGGTCGCATGATGGCCCGCAGCAAGGAAGGCGATCCCGTGCTCGCGCGCCAGGTGGGTCGTCTGCTCCGAGATCTCGCCGCTGACGAAGGCATCCACACCGAGTGCGGCGGCCTGTTCGAGATACCCCTGCCCTCCGCCGGTACACCAAGCCAAATGCTCGATCCGCTCCTTGCCTGCACCGATCAGCGTCGCCTGACGCCCCAACCGCTTCGACACCTCGGCGGCCAATGTCTCGGGCGCGCACCCGAGCGCCAGGCGCCCGGACCACAGCAACCCTCGGCAATCGGCGACCGGCTCGGCGTCGATCCATCCGAGCCGCCGCGCCAAGGTGGCGTTGTTGCCGACCTGCGGATGCGCGTCAAGCGGCAGATGATACGCGATCAGGCTGCACCCGGCCTTGAATAATCGCCTTGCGCGCTGCCCTTTGATGCCGGTCAGGCAGGGCGCTTCGTTCTTCCAGAACCAACCGTGGTGGACAAGGATCGCGTCGGCGCCCCAAGCGGTCGCGGCCTCGATCAGCGCCGCGCTGGCCGTCACGCCGCTGGCCAGCCGCACGATCGGCCGCTCGCCCTCGACCTGCAAGCCGTTCGGGGCATAGTCGTCGAAGTCGCCCGAAGCGAGGAAACGGTCGCAGTAGGCAATCAATGGATGCAGCTCGACCATCTCAGGCTCCTGCGGGGGTTTCGCCATACCGCGCGGCGGGGGCTCGGGACAGCGCGGTCGGCGGCATGCGGGCCGCGGTGGATCCGACGCCGAGCGGCGCCGGGACCGTTTCAACCGAACCGTTCGCCTCGGCAGCGACCCGAGACAGGTTCTCGATGTCCGCTGGATCTGGTTTAGAATCAATCATGGGGCTTAGCCCGATTCGCCCGCCTGCACCGTACGCGCCCGGCCCGCCTAAGCTTATATCGGATGATCAAGACAGGTCCAACCACTCTACTGATCGCGGCCGTCGTCGGCGGGGCCTTGGGTGCCGCCATGACACTCTGGCTCGCCCAGGTCGAACCCGGAACCGCGCCGTCGCCCGACCGCGGGGCCGTGGCGCCGCCCGCGGGCGACTTGCCGAGCTTTGCCGGAGCGGTGTCGCGTGTCGCCCCGGCAGTGGTAAGCATCTTCGCCACACACGGCGAGCCTCGCCCCTCCCGATCGTCCCCTCCGACCTATCCCGGCCTGCATCGCGGGCCGCCCGGTGCGGCCGCCTCCCGCACCGGCCTGGGCTCGGGGGTCATCCTTGCGGCCGACGGACTGATCCTCACCAATCGGCATGTCGTGCAGGACGCCGATCACATCCGCGCCGTCCTTGCCGATGGCCGCTCGCTCGCGGTTACCCTCGTGGGTGTCGACCCCGACACCGATCTGGCGGTTCTCAAGGCCGACGCAGACCGACTGCCCACAGCCCCGATCGGGCATTCGGGGACGCTGCGTGTCGGCGACCTCGCCTTGGCGATCGGCAACCCCTTCGGCGTCGGCCAGACCGTCACCATGGGGATCATCAGCGCAACCGGACGAGGCGAGCTGGGCATCACCAGCATCGAGCGCTTCATCCAGACCGATGCCGCCATCAATCCGGGCAACTCGGGCGGCGCGCTCGTGAATGCGCAGGGCGAGCTCGTCGGCATCAACACCGCCATCTTCACCGAGACGGGATCGGCTCAGGGGATCGGCTTCGCCATCCCGACCGAGCTTGCGATCGACGTCGCCCGCTCGCTCGCCGCGCACGGCCGGGTCACGCGCGGCT
>NZ_LN848257.1:2800478-2805146 GCF_001499735.1 Thiocapsa sp. KS1
AACGGCGCGCGGGGTGCTGGTCGGCTCGACGCTGCGCGACAGTCCGGCGGCGCAGGCCGGCCTGCGCCCGGGAGACGTGGTGACCCGGATCGACGACCGGGACGTCGCCACGGTGCAGGATCTGCTCGACGCGGTCGCCGGCGCCGGTCCCCATGCCGCCTTGGATCTGGAGGTCTGGCGCGGCAGCGAGCGGATCCTCACGCGCGCCACCACCGACCTTCGCCCGCCGCCCGCGGAGTGATCCGCGCGCAGCGGCACCCGCCGAGAGGCAAACCACGCGCGCGGAGCCCAGCTCCGGAGATCAGATCCCGGAGATCGGCGCCGGCGCGACCAAGGCATCCAACGACGGCAGCACGCGCTCGTCCAACAAACGCGACAGGCCGTCGAGCTCCGGATAACGACCCGACACCTCGCGCACATAGCCCAGGGTGCGCGGGATATCCGCAAGATAGTGCGGCTTTCCGTCCCGACGATCGAGCCGCGCAAAGATCCCGCAGGCCTTCAGATGCCGCTGCACGCCCATGAGGTCGAGCCAACGCAGGAACCGCCCGAGATCATCCTCTTGGAGCACACCGCTCTGACGGGCGAGATGGAAATAGCCGCAGGCCCAATCGGTCACCCGCTCGACCGGCCAAGCGATGTAGCAGTCGCGCAGGAGCGAGACCAGGTCGTAGGTGACGGGCCCCACCACCGCATCCTGAAAATCGAGGATGCCGGGATTGCCCGCCTCGGTCAGCATCAGGTTGCGCGAGTGATAGTCGCGATGAACGCAGACCCGCGGCTGCTCCAGGGCGCTCGCCACGAGCCGATCCTCCACGAGAGAAAGGGCAGCGGATTCTTCGGGCGAGAGCACGAGGCCCGGCAGCGCCCCCAGAAACCACTCGCTGAAGAGACCCAGCTCTCGGCGCAAAAAGGGCTCGTCGTAGCTCGGCAGGCCATCCGTCGGGCCGCACGCCTGGATGGTCGCCAAGGCGCCCAGCGCGTCGCCGTAGAGCCGGTCGGCCGTGTCCTCGGTCAGCTCGCCGAGATACACCCGCTCGCCGAAATCGGTGAGCATGAGGAATCCGGCGGTGCGGTCCTCCGCGTGAATCTCGGGGGTGTTGAGCCCGACCGCGCGAAACCGTCGCGACAGATCGGCGAAGCGCCCGCAGTCCTCGAGGTCCGGGGGCGCATCCATCAGTACGGTCGTCGCACCGGCATGTCGGAGCCGCCAATACCGACGAAAACTCGCGTCCGACGAGGCGGGCTCAAGCTCGAAGTCCTCCGACCCCAAGATCCCCGCCGCCCAGCGGCGCATAGACGCATATCGATCAGACACGGACACCCCGATCAGACGGTTCGGCGCCGCGGGCCGACCGGCCCGCGACAGGTTCAAGATTGCTGAGCTTCTACAGATGTGCCATGGTTGCAGGTTCATGCGAACCCGTCCACCGATCCAAGACCTCGACCTTGGACCGCCGCCGGCTTGAGTCGACCTGACATCCAACGTGCGCCTCGTTTCACTGGCCATCATCCTCTGTGCCGTCGCCGCGACCGCGGTCGCGGCCGACCGCCCGGCGGCCGAGACGACGGCTGCTCCCGAAACCGCCGCCGGCCCGCAGTCGGTCCCGGATCCGACAGACGATCCGACCGGCCAGTCCGGTGGCACGCCGGATGATGCCGTCGGTGATCCGAGCACGCCGACGTCGAGCGACGCAACCGTCGCCGTCCCCGTGCTCCTGCCGCCGCTGCAACCTCTGGCGCCCGATGCCCGGGACGGTCTGCTGCCGGACCTCGACCGCCGGGATCCGCAGGGCGACTCGGAAGACGTCCTGCCGCTGCTCGTCTCCCCTCGCGACCCGCAAGCCGAGGCACCGGCGGTCGAATTCGCACCGCACGCACTCGAGCTGCCCGCGGCCTGGGACCCGCGACTGCACGCCGATCTCCCCTGGGAGTTCTGCGGACCCCGTTCCGGCGCGGCCGGGTTCACCGGGCCCTCGGCCCCGACCGGCACCGCAGGGATCCCGGTGCAGATCGTCGCCGATCGCGTCGACTATGACCGCAACACCGAGGTCATCCAGTTGCGCGGCGGGGTCGATGTCGTACAGACCGATCAACGGCTGCTGGCCGATCAATCGACCTACGACCGTCGCAGCGGTCGGCTCGATGCCAGCGGAGACGTCTTCCTGGAGACCCGCGGACTGCGCATCCAAGGCGATCGAGCCGATTACAACGTCTTGACCCGACAGGGCACGATCGACGCCGCGCGCTATCGCCTCTCCGGCAGTGCGAATCTGCTGGGCACGGCCGAGGAAGCAGAGATCCTCTCCGAGCAGCAGAGCCGCTACCGCAACATCACCTACACCACCTGCCCGCCCGGCAACGCGGACTGGTCGATCAAGGCGCGCGATCTCAAGCTCGATCAGGAGAGCGGGATGGGCTATGCCCACCACGCCCGGATCCGCATCGGCAAGATCCCGGTGCTCTACACCCCCTACATCTTCTTCCCGATCGACGATCGGCGCCGCAGCGGCTTTTTGATCCCGAGCTTCGGCTCGTCCAACACGACCGGCACCGACATCAGCATCCCCTACTACTGGAACATCGCCCCGAACATCGACGCGACCATCACCCCGCGCATCATGAGCACCCGCGGCCTGATGATGGGTACGCAGCTGCGCTACCTCGATCGCTTTCAGCAGGTGGAGATCAACGCCGAGGTTCTGCCCGAGGACCGCCGGGCCACCGAGCTCGGCACGCGCGGTGCGGTGCGCATCGAGCAAACGGGGCGACTCGGCCCGCGGTGGTCGAGCGCGATCGACTTCGCGTCGGTCTCGGATGATCAGTATCTGCAGGATTTCGGCAATCGCCTGGATGCCACGAGTCTGCGCAACCTGGTGCAGCGCGGCGACGTCTACTACGCCGGCGAGGGCTGGCGTGTACTCACGCGCGTGCAGCAGTTTCAGACGATCGATGCCGCGATCACGCCGGCCAACCGCCCTTACGGTCAGATGCCGCATGTCGAGCTGGACCTTGTTCCCCGACGCTGGAACGACCTGATCGAGTACGATCTCGAGGGTCAGTACGATTTTTTCGACAATTCGGCGCGCGTCCACGGCAATCGCCTGGTCGCGGTTCCCACCTTGCGCATGCCGATGCGTCGCAGCTTCGGACACATCATCCCGCGCGCACGGCTCTACTACACCGGCTACGATCTGGTCGAGCAGGCCGAGGGTCTGCCGTCGCGCCAATCCTATGCGATCCCGAGCTTCGACCTGGACGGCACACTCGTCTTCGAGCGCGATACCGCCTGGTTCGGCACCCCGACACTCCAAACCCTCGAGCCGCGAGCCTACTATGTACTGACCTCCTTCGAGGACCAATCCAACGCACCCTTGTTCGACACCACCCCGCTGGACTTCACCTTCGCCAGTCTGTTTCGTCCCAACCGTTTCACGGGGTACGACCGGATCGGCGACGAGAACCGGCTGACGCTGGGCCTGACCTCGCGCACCATCGCCAACCAGTCCGGACAGGAGCTGTTTCGGGCCAGCGTCGGACAGATCTATTTCTTCGAGGACCGTCGCGTTCAGTTGACCGGCAACTCGGTGGAGGACGATGTCCAATCCTCGGTCGCCGGCGAATTCGCGGCCCGGATCAGCGACGATTGGAGTGCGCGAGCAAGCCTGCAATGGAACCCCAACGACACCGAAGCACCCTGGGAGAAACGAGTCCTGCAACTGAGATACGCGCCGACCGAAGGCAGCCGGCTGAACCTCGCCTACCGCTTCAATTACGGTGACCAGCCGGACCTGCGCTACGAGGACACCGACGTCTCGCTGCAGGTACCGATCGGCTCGCAGGTGAAGCTGGTCGGACGCTGGCTCTACTCGATGCTCAACGAGGAAACCGTCGAGGCCTTCGCCGGCATCGAGTTCGGCCGCTGCTGCTGGCGTCTGCGGGTACTCGGCCAACATCTGCAAACCGGCAACGACAGCGGCAACACCAGCCTGATGTTGCAGGTCGAGCTTGCCGGACTCGGCTCATTCGGAAACCAGATCGACAAACTCCTGGAACGAGGCATCTATGGTTATCACACGGACTAGCCGCGGACATCACTGGGCAAACGCCTGCCGCGTCGCCGCCGTCGGCTCACTCTTCGCTTGCCTGCTGATCGCATCGGCGCCGGCAGCGAGCCAGGCGTCCATCCAAGAGCTGGACGCCATCATCGCGGTGGTCAACGACGATGTCGTCGTGCGCAGCGAGCTCGACACCGAGATCGCCCTGATCCTCCCGCAGATGCAGAAGGCCGGCACCGCCCCGCCGCCGCGTCCCCAGCTCGAAAAGCAGGTGCTCGACCGGCTCATCCTCAAACGCCTGCAAGCCCAGCGCGCTCGGGACTTGGGGATTCAAGTCGAGGAGGCGACCCTCAACGAGGCCCTGACCAACATCGCCCAGCGCAACGGGCTGAGTCTCGAAGAGTTGCAGGCCACGCTCGAGGCCGGGGGGATTCGCTTCGCCGACTTCCGCGAAGACACCCGCTCCCAGATCGTCACCAGCCGTCTTCAGAACCAAGAGGTGGTCAACAAGATCCAGATCACCGACCAGGAGATCGACCGCTTTCTGGAACGCGAGTCGAGCCGTCTCATCGAGCGCGAGCAGGTCAGGCTGCAACACATCCTGATCGCC
>NZ_LN848257.1:2805246-2817952 GCF_001499735.1 Thiocapsa sp. KS1
GTTGGTTCGAGGTGGGCGCGGTCCCGGGCCTGGTGAGCGAGCTTGCCTTCACCATGGCCGAAGGCGAGATCAGCGAGCCGCTGAGCAGCCCCAGCGGCTATCACATCATCAAGCTCACCGAGATCAAGGCCGCCACGCCGGCCGATGTCGTGCAGACCAACGCCCGCCACATCCTGATCCGAACCAACGAGCTGGTCTCCGACGACGACGCGAAACGACGTCTGGAGCAATTGCGCATGCGCATCGTCGGCGGCGAAGACTTCGCGGCCCTCGCCCGCTCCAACTCGGACGATACCGGTTCCGCCCTGAAGGGCGGCGACCTCGGCTGGGTCAATCCGGGCGACACCGTCCCGGATTTCGAGGAGGCCATGAACGCGCTGCCTCCGAACGGCGTGAGCGAGCCCTTCCAGAGCCCGTTCGGCTGGCACATCGTTCAGGTGATCGAGCGCCGCAACCAGGACAAGGAGGGCGAGTTCATGCGGATCAAGGCCCGCGAGGCGTTGCAGCGCCGCAAGGCCGAGGAGGCGACCGAGGAGTGGCTGCGTCAGCTGCGCGACGAGGCGTACGTGGAGATCCGACTCGACGAGGACGATCAACAGTGATCGCGATGACGCCCGGCGAGCCCGCCGGGATCGGACCGGATCTGATCGTGCGCTTGGCGCAGGAGCCGTCCGACACGCCGATCGTCGCGATCGCCGACCCGGCTCTCCTGGCCGAGCGGGCGCAACGGCTCGGGCTGCCGCTGCACATCGAGCGCTTCGAGCCCGGTGGTCGCGCCGTCGTGCCGCAACCCGGACGATTGACCGTGCTGCCGGTCGCCCTGCGGCAGCCGGTTACCCCGGGCCGCCTGGACACCGCCAATGCGCCTTATGTGCTCGACACCCTGCGCATCGCCTGCGACGCCTGCCTGGCAGGCACCTTCGACGCCCTGGCGACAGGCCCGGTGCACAAGGGCGTCATCAACGACGCCGGTCTACCCTTCACCGGTCACACCGAATTCCTCGCCGAGCGCTGCGGCGCCGAGCCGGTCATGATGCTCGCCACGCCGGGTCTGCGTGTGGCCTTGGTCACGACACACCTGCCGCTGCGCGATGTGAGTGCCGCCATCACCCGCGAGCATCTCGCCGAGGTCATCCGGATCCTCCACCGGGACCTATCGAGGCGATTCGGGATCCCCGAGCCGCGCATCCTGGTCTGCGGGCTGAACCCGCACGCGGGGGAAGGCGGTCACCTGGGACGCGAGGAGATCGAGGTGATCGAGCCCGTCCTCGACGCACTGCGGGAATCGGGATGGCATCTGATCGGGCCCTTGCCGGCCGACACCGCCTTCGTCCCCGACACGCTCGCCGACGCCGACGCGGTCCTGGCGATGTACCACGATCAGGGTCTGCCGGTGCTCAAGCACCTGGGATTCGGTCAGGCGGTGAACATCACGCTCGGCCTGCCGATCATCCGTACCTCGGTGGATCACGGCACCGCACTGGATCTGGCCGGAACGGATCGGGCGGATCTCGGGAGCCTTAGGGCCGCTCTGGGCATGGCCCGATTTTTGACTGCGGCATCGCTCTGAGGCGAATTCCGAAAATCACCTTCGTCAGAGGTGCCGTTGATCGTTGCGACCGTCGACGGACTCGGGTGTGGGGTGTGGCGGAATCACCTCGGGCAGCAACCGGCGAAACTCTTTCCTCACCACCTCGTAGCACTCGCACACACGCGCTTCCAGGCCCGGTCGATCCAAAACCGTGATCCGGCCTCGGCTGTAGTCGATCAACCCGGCACGCTGCAAGCGTCCCGCCGCCTCGGTCACGCCCTCGCGCCGCACACCCAGCATGTTGGCGATCAGCTCTTGGGTCATATGGAGCTCGTTGGAGGGCAGTCGGTCGAGACTGAGCAGCAGCCAGCGGCAGAGCTGCTGGTCCACCGTGTGATGACGATTGCAGACGGCGGTCTGCGCCATCTGGGTCAGCAGCGCCAGGGTGTAGCGCAGCAACAGCGGCGGCAGAACCGCTTCGCGACGTCCTCCGGTGCGCGCGAATGCCTGCTTGAGCAAGGGGCCGCTGAGCCGATACGCCTCCCCGGCGCTCTGTACCACGGCACGATTCGGCATGGTCCCCCCGCCCATGAAGAGGGCGATGCCGACGATGCCGTCGTTGCCGACCACGGCGATCTCCGCGGATGCGCCGTCCTCCATGACATACAGGAGGGAGACGATGGCGGTAGTCGGGAAAAAGACGTGATTCAACGTCCCCCCGGACTCGTGGAGCGTCTGCCCGAGGACCAGCTCGACCCGTTCCAGGTGGGGCAGCAGCTTGCGATACTCCGGCGCGGGGAGTGTGGCGAGCAGATGGTTTTGGCGCGGGTCCGGAGTGACGATGGGCATAGGCTTTCCGGCGACTTCACGATGGATCATTGAAAAACGATAGCACGGCATGCTTGGTATCGCCTCCCTATGTGCGATCCCGAACAGAGCCATTCCGACGCTTCCGCTACACTTAATCAATGAGGTCGAGAGCAGGTCGGCCGGGGTTGGTGGACTGCGCTGCGCTTGTTCACCCTACGGCGCGTGTCCATGACCCGGCGACGCTTGTCCACCCAACCGCTGCCGCTTCGATCGGCGACCTGGCCGGGTTTGAGCTTGGCCGCGGTGCCTGAACGAAAGACCGACCTCCCTGCGGCAAGCCTACAAACGCTGTATGCGTTGCCCCCACTGACCCCGCGGAGACCAGCCATGACCACGACGAGCGCCGAGGAGAAAGGACAGGACATCCCGTCGCCTGCAACCTCAAATGGCGCCTCGTCCGAGTCCGTCGAGCCGTTCTCGCCGCCCGAACCGCCGATCCCGACCGACGCGGCCGAAGACCCGGATGCCACGGGGCCGCCGCCCGAGCAGAGCGCAGCAAAGCCCTTCCCCATCGTCGGCATCGGTGCCTCCGCCGGCGGCCTGGCCGCGTTCGAGGCGTTCTTCTCGGCCATTCCGCGCGATATCGGGACCGGCATGGCCTTCGTGCTGGTGCAGCATCTCGCGCCGGACCACAAGAGCATCCTGACCGAGCTGGTCAAGCGCTACACCCGCATGCAGGTCCAGGAGGTCGAGGACGGCATGCGGGTCGAGCCGGACTGTGCCTACATCATCCCGCCCAATAACGACATGGCGCTGTTCAACGGCGCGCTGCGCCTGCTCGAGCCCACGGCGCCGCACGGGTTGCGCCTGCCGATCGACTTCTTCTTCCGGTCCCTGGCACAGGACCAGCACGAGCGTGCCATCTGTGTCGTGCTTTCGGGTACCGGCAGCGACGGCACCCTCGGCGCGCGGGCGATCAAGGGCGAAGGCGGCCTGGTCATTGCGCAGTCGCCCACGACGGCGGCCTACGACGGCATGCCGCGCAGCCTTATCGCCAGCGGCCATGCCGATTACGTCCTGCCCCCGGAGGAGATGCCGGCGCACCTCATCGCCTATGCGGCACAGGCATTCGGCAAGGCAACCCGGCCGATCACCCCGTCGGCCACGCCCGAGGATGCCCTGACCAAGATCTGCATCCTGCTGCGCGACAAGACTCGCCATGATTTCTCCCAGTACAAGGAGACTACCCTAAGGCGTCGAATCGAGCGGCGCATGGCGCTGCATCGGATCGATCGGCTGGGCGACTATGTCGGCTTCCTACGGCAGGATCCGGCGGAGATCGAGGCCCTGTTCAGCGACCTGCTGATCGGCGTCACCAGCTTCTTCCGCGATCCCGATGCCTTCGCCGCCCTCGAGGCGGAGGTCATTCCGCGTCTGTTTCACGACAAGCCGGCAGGCGCGACCGTGCGGGTCTGGGTGTGCGGTTGCTCGACCGGTGAGGAAGCGTACTCCATCGCCATCCTGCTGCGCGAGCATCTGGAAACCCTCAAGCAGGCCTACAAGGTGCAGGTCTTCGCGACCGACATCGATCCACGCGCCATCGACCAGGCCCGCACCGGACTCTATCCGAGCAGCATCTCGGCCGACGTCTCCGCAGCGCGGCTGGCGCGCTTCTTCTCGGAGGACCCGCAGGGGGGCTACCGCGTTCAAAAAGTGGTGCGGGATCTCCTGGTGTTCTCCGAGCAGGACCTCGTGCAGGACCCACCCTTCTCCCGGATGGATCTCATCAGCTGCCGCAACCTGCTGATCTATCTCAACGGCGATCTGCAAGCGCGCCTGATCGCGCTCTTTCACTATGCCCTGAGTCCGAACGGCGTGCTCTTTCTCGGCACCTCCGAGACCGTCGGCGAGGTCCCTGCCCTGTTCGCACCGCTCAACCGCAAATGGAAGCTCTACAGCCGTCTGGAGCGACCGCGCGGCGCCTTCGTCCCGACCTCCGTCATGCGCGAGCCCCCGCCGGCGTCCACCGGCGACCGGCAACCCTTGCAGCCCGCCGCAGCAGGTCGGAACAAGGGCAAGCTCGATCTGCGCGCACTCACCGAGCAAGCCCTGCTGCGCCACGGCGACCCGGTCGGCATCCTCGTCAACGGCCGCGGCGAGATCCTCCACATCTACGGTCGAACCGGGCAGTACCTGGAGCCCGCCCCCGGCGATGCCGCCATGAACGTCTTCGCGATGGCGCGCGAGGGCTTGCGACGCGATCTGACGACAGCGCTGCACCGCGCCGTGACGCACCGCGAGGCGGTTCGTCGCACGGGGCTGCGGGTAAAGACCAACGGCGACTTCAGCCGCATCGATCTGACGGTGCGCCCGGAGCAGACGCAGCTGGACGGGATCCTGCTGACGGACTTCTACCTAATCGTCCTGGAAACGGCCACATCGGAGCCGACCGCGCCGGGTACGACCGCGCCGGACACCGCCGATGCCAACCCGGAACCGAACGCCCGTATCGCCGAGCTGGAGCTCGAGCTGCGGGCGAAGGAGGAATACCTGCAATCCACGCGCGAAGAGATGGAGACCTCCAACGAGGAGCTGAAATCCACCAACGAGGAGATGCAGTCGGTCAACGAGGAGATCCAATCCACCAACGAGGAGCTGGAGACCTCCAAGGAGGAGCTGCAGTCGGTCAACGAGGAGCTGGCCACCGTCAACGCCGAGCTCCAGACCAAGGTCGCCGATCTCTCGCGCGCCAACAACGACATGAACAACCTGCTCGCCGGCACCGGGGTGGCGACACTGTTCGTCGACCACCAGCTGTGCATCACCCGCTTCACGCCGACGGCGACCCGGCTGATCAAGCTGATCGCGGCCGATATCGGGCGACCGGTCGGCGACATCGTCTCCAACCTGGTCGACTACACCGATCTCACGGACGACGTGCAGGCCGTTCTGAGCGACCTGCTGCCCCGCGAGCACGAGGTTCAGACCCGGCAGGGTGCCTGGTTCCTGATGCGGATCGGACCCTATCGCACCCTGGAGAACGTCATCGAGGGCGCCGTCATCACCTTCGTGGACGTCTCCGAGCGCAAACGCGGCGAGGACGCGGTCCGCGCGGCCCGCGCCTTCGCCGAAGCGATCGTGGATGCGGTGCGCGAGCCCCTGGTCGTTCTGGATGCCGACCTGCGGGTGGTCTCGGCCAACCGCGCCTTCTACCGCCACTTCCGTCTGAGCGAATCGAACACCCGTAACCGGCTACTGTTCACGCTGAGCCACCACCGCTGGGACATCCCGGCACTGCGCGATCGCCTGCAGGAGATCCAGGCGCAGGGCGGCAGCTTCGAGGACTTTGCGCTGGAGCAGGACTTTCCGGACATCGGAGCCCGCTCGCTGCGGCTCAACGCCCGGCGCATCGACCCCGGCGAGGGTCAGCCCGGCATGATCCTGCTCGCATTGGAGGACGTTACGACGACGGGCGGCGCTCACCTCGCTGCGGACATGCCGAACGAATCGCCCCCGACGTCCGAGGATCGACCATGACCGACCCCCATGATTCCGAAAACAGGACGTATCCGGGCGACCCAAACACCCCGCCGCGCGCGCCCTCCCGCGAGGAGACCTCGGCGCGGCTGCGTCGAGAGGCCGAAGCGCGTCTGCCGACATCCGACGCACCGGCACCCCCGGCACTCGCACCCGAGGAGGCCGAACGCCTGATCCACGAGCTGCAGGTGCATCAGATCGAGCTCGAGCTGCAGAACGACGAGCTGCTACGCACCCAAGAGGCGCTGGAGACCGCCCGGTCACGTTACTTCGATCTCTACGATTTGGCGCCGATCGGCTACCTGACCCTGACCGAAGAGGGCATGATCCGGGAGGCCAACCTTGCCGCCGCCACCCTGCTCGAAACCCCGCGTGTCGGCCTGGTCGGCCGCCCCCTGACCCGGTTCATCCTCCCGGAAGACCAGGACATCCTCTATGGGTGCCGGCATCGGCTCCGAGCCACGCGCGAGCCCCAAAGCTGCGAGCTGCGGCTGCGCAAGACGCAGGGCATCGGGCGCTGGATCCGTGTAGACAGCTGTCTCGAGCCGCATCGGATGGGCAATCAAGGCCACTGGCGGGCCACCCTGAGCGACATCACGGCGAGCAAAGAAGGCGAGCAGCGGCTGCTCGACGCCCAAGCGCGATTGAAACGGGTGGCGGGGATCGCCGATGTCGGCTTCCTGGAGTGGAATCCGCGCACCGGCACCGTACTCCTGCAACCCGCCGTGCACTCCTCGACGAGCGATGCGCAGGACGCCGCGGCCCCGCAGACCCTGGACGCTTGGCTGGCCCGGCTGCATCCGGAGGATCGCGAGGCGGTCCGCACCGCCTTCGCCCGCTTCGCCACCGACGGCGAGGCGCCCCACGAGATCCACTATCGCCAACACAGCGAGAAAGGAGACTACCTCTGGTTCGCGGCCTATCTGGAGCCGATCATGGATGATCGGGGCCGGCTCGATCGGGTCCTGATCGTTCACCAGGATGTGACCCAACGCAAGGAATCCGAGGAGCGTGCACTGCACTTGGTGCAGCACGACCCCTTGACAGGGTTGCCGGGCCGAAGCCTGCTCGCCCCGATGGCCGCGCAGATGCTTGCCGGCGCAGGCCGCGCGGGTAAACGCCTCGCGGTCTTGTTCGTCGACCTGGACCGGTTCAAGGCCATCAACGACGACTTCGGACACGCGGTCGGCGACGAGGTGTTGCGGCAGACCGCGCAACGGCTGCGTGCGTCGTTCCGCGCCGACGACCTGGTGGCCCGGCTCGGCGGAGACGAATTCGTGATTGTCCTGGCCAACATCCGGGACGAAGACGACGCCGCGACCGCCGCCGGTACCGCCGTCGCCGCGCTCTCGCGCCCGTACCCGGTCGCCGAGCAGGAATTGACCTGTCTGCCCAGCATCGGGATCAGCCTCTATCCGGACGACGCAGCGACGATCGACGCCCTCATCAAGTGCGCGGATCTGGCCATGTACCACGCCAAACAGGTCAGTCCGGGGCAGTTTCAGTTCGCCACGGCCGCACTCGAACGCCAGTCGCGCGCCGTCGCGGCGCTGAAGGACGGGCTGCGCGAGGCGATGTCGCACAACGGGTTTCGCCTCCTCTACCAACCGGCGCTCGATCTGCGCAGCGGCGCCGTCATCGGGGTGGAAGCACTGCTGCGCTGGCCGCAAGCCGACGGCAGCGAGATCGCACCCTTGGTGTTCCTGCCGATCGCCGAATCGATCGGACTCATCCACGACCTCGGTGCTTGGGTACTCCGGGAGGTCTTGCGCCAGCACCGCGCCTGGCTGACCGAGGGATTGCCGCCGATCGCCGTGACGGTGAACGTCTCGGCGCGCCAATTCCGCCATCAGTCGTTTCTGCAGCGCATCACGGACGCGCTGCACGACGGCGGGGTCGACCCGGCCTTGGTGTCGCTGGCGCTGGGCGAGGCCACGCTGCTGCAGGACACATCAACATCGCGCCGTCTTCTGGACAAGCTGCATGCGCTCGGGGTGCGGGTGGCACTGGACGACTTCGGCCTCGGATCCTCCTGCCTCGGCGAGATCAAAGACCTGCCGTTGGACGCCCTGGAGATCAACCGGACCCTGGTGCAGGGTTTGGACGACGGGGCGCGCGCCCCGACCATCGTCGAGACCATCGTGCGTCTCGGCCACGCACTGCAGATCAAGGTCACCGCGATCGGCGTGGAGACCGAGGCGGAGCTCGGCGCCGTGCGCGACCTGGGCTGCGACCGGGCACAGGGGTTCTATCTGGGCAAACCCATGACGGGCGACGAGCTCGCCGACTGGTATCGCCGCCGGCTGCCCGCCCCCGGAAGCGACCCGCCGCCTCCGCTCGGTTCACCGCCGTGAGGAGAGCTTCGGCCTGTTCCACTTGAGGTCCGTGGCGAGAGCACTCGCTCGCACGCTTGATTGATTGAATTCGTTGATCTCGCCCCGCGCGATGAAAGGCGGACGCCGTTCCCGCGCCGGCGACTGCCCGTCGCGTATCGACATCTTGGCGTTTTTTTTGCTTTTTCATTAGGTCATATCAATAAGCTCAGCCATCCTTGCCCTGAATGGTCTCACAACCCAAGCAACACCCTCCTGAGCAGCCATCTTTTCACGATCAGAAGCCAACAAACTCAGCAGAAACGTCCCGAACAGCTATACTGAATGTGATGGAGCACACAGCACATCAATCCGCCTAGACGATGAGATGTGCAGTCTGCCTGCCCCCCGCGGTCCGGCAGAACGAACAACCCTTTATCGATTCAACTTTATCAACACGAAAGGGCATTTTAATGAACTGGAATCAAGTACAAGGCAACTGGAAACAATTCACCGGCAAGGTCAAGGAGAAATGGGGAGACATCACGGACGACGACCTCGACCGCATCGCCGGAAAACGTGACGTCCTGGTCGGGCACATTCAGGAGAAATACGGCATTGCGCAGGAAGAAGCCGAGAAACAGGTCAAGGAGTGGGAGGAGACCAACAAGCTTGACGGTTAGGACGAGTCACATACTTGAGCCGTTCGGCCTCGTTCGGAACAGCTACCGAGCAGCGAACGGGGTCCGCGCGCCCGCACTAGAGGAGTAAGCACATGTCACTCGGCACGATTCTCATCATCGTCCTGATCCTTATCCTGGTCGGTGTCATTCCGACTTGGCCGCACAGTCGGTCGTGGGGTTACGCCCCCTCGGGCGTGATCGGCCTGATCCTCGTCATTCTGCTGATCCTGCTTGTATTGGGTCGGCTCTGACCTGCGGATACCTTCGGTCGGTTCGCCGCAGGCGAAAACGCCCGAAGGATCTGTCCCCTATCACCATTGAGAGAGGCACATACCCCGATGAAACTATCCTATAAAGCGATCTTGATGTCGTTATTTGTCCTGAGCTTCTCGCTGGGATCGATCGGTTGCGAGAAGGAGGGTCCGGCCGAGCAGGCTGGACAAACGGTCGATCGAACCGTCGAGAAGACCGGGGACAAGATGGAGGACATCAAGGATGCAGCCACGAAATAACGCGGAGCATTCCGGCATGAATCGTTCCTACAACGTCGCTTTGATGTTGTCGGTGATTCTGGTTTTCGCACTGGGGTCGGTCGGTTGCGAGCAAGAGGGTCCGGCCGAAAGGGTCGGGCAATCGATCGATCGAACGGCCGAAAAGGCCGGCGACAAGATGGAGGAGGCCAAGGAGGCCGCTTCCGAGAAGGCGGAGGAGGCAGGTGCCTATATCGACGACGCGGCGATCACCGCCAAGATCAAGGCAGACTTCTTAGCCGACCCGATGCTCAAGGTGCTTCAGATCGGCGTGACGACGACCGACGGTGTCGTCACGCTCAGCGGTGAAGTCGACTCGCAGGCGAGCATCGACAGAAGTCAAGCCATCGCCGGCGGAGTCGAGAACGTCCAATCGGTCCGAAACGAGCTGGTGGTTAAGGCCCCCCAGTAGCGTTGCAACTCCATCTGAGCACCTGAAGGAACGAACCGCTTCTCGGAAACTCCTCTGTTTCCGAGGAGCCCCTACAACCACGAGAGGAGACGCAGATGGACACCGAAGTCAAAACGAGAGCCCCACAGCTGAAGAATCGGGTCGTCAAGGTCGCAAATTATTATCATCCACGCACCTGGAAGGAAAAAGGTCTGTGGTGGACAGCGGGTCTCTTTCTGGTGACCTACCTGTTGGTCATGGTCATCCTGAGCCTCGTTTGGTCGCGCTCGCCAGGATCGATCGATGTCAATGAATACGCCATGCAGCAGGTCGGACAGGATTCCGCCAAGCTGGTGCCCGGCACCATGACCACGACCGCGGCGATCGGAATCGCCGAGACCCTCTTGAATAAATCGGGCGGCTACCTGACGAACGATATTGCGCCTCCGGGTATCTTTCTGGACAACATCCCGAATTGGGAATTCGGCGCACTGACCGAGCTTCGCGATTTATCCCGCGCCCTGCGCAATGACTTCAGTCGTGCGCAGACGCAATCGGTGGAAGACGCGGATCTCCAGATTGCGGAGCCGAAGTTCAACTACGATTCCCAATCCTGGATCTTCCCGTCCTCAGAGTCGGAATACCGCGACGGGATCGCGGCTCTGCATCGTTATATGACGCGACTCGCCGACGAAAAAACCGGCGATGGCGAATTTTTTGCCCGTGCCGATAATCTGGCGGCCTATCTGCAAGTCGTTGCAAAGCGGCTCGGCAGTCTTGCACAGCGGTTGTCCTACGCCGTCGGCCAAGCCCCGCTCGATACGACCTTGGCAGGCGACGCGAGCGCCACGAAGGCATCACCCGCAGCCGCACAAACCTGGAACAAGACACCCTGGCTCGAGATCGACGATGTCTTCTTCGAGGCGCGGGGCTATACCTGGGCGCTGCTGCGGACATTGACGGCCATGGAGACAGACTTCGCCCCGGTGCTCGAGGACAAAAACGCCCTGGTGTCCCTGAAGCAGATCGTGCGTGAGCTGGAAAATACCCAGAACACGATCTGGAGCCCTATGATCCTCAACGGCACCGGTTTCGGACCTATGGGTAATCATTCCCTGGTGATGGCCTCCTACATCTCGCGCGCCAATGCGGCAATCATCGATCTGCGTCGGCTCTTGATCGAGGGTTAGCGAAAGGCCCGGCAAGTGTGCCCTCCTCGGACGGAGGGCAGCGGAGAGGACCATGGAAGCGTAACCACGGCGTTGCTCATAATCCCGGCCGTAGGGTGGACGAGCGAGAGCGAAGTCCACCCTACGACTGCGATCAGCGGGGGGCCGGGTTTGTGAGCAACCCCGTAACCACCATCGGCGTTCCCATGAGAGAGGCCCAGCCATGACGCAAGGTGACGAGCAAGCCGATCGGCACATCGCCGGCAGGAAAATAGGTGTTCATGTGGAGAACGACTTGGCAGGAAGCCTGTTTATCCTGCTGGGTGTCTTTCAGGAATACCAAAGCAGCGCAATCGCCTTGGTCCGTCTACGCACCGCCGTCCTCCGTGATCCAAGCTTGGCCTCGGTGCTGCGCCCGTCATTGACCGACATGCAAAGGGCCAACCAGGCCCTGCGAAAGGAGGTGATGCAGATGCAGCATGACATTGCCGCGCAGATCGCTCACAAACCGGGTCATGGCGTCGGCGCCAATCCAACGTCCGGGCAGTCGCCCTCATGACCCATTCGGCGCCGAGCATCCCGCGTTGCCGATGCTCGGATTTTCACGACTATCAGTGCAGGTGACGATGATGAAGAAACTTATTGTGCTAGTGATGTTGTTGTCGATCGGAGTCTTGATCGGATGCAATACGATCCACGGAGCAGGCCAGGATATCGAACGTGGCGGCGAGGCAGTGAGTGATACGGCCAAAGAGGTTCAAAAGAGCATGTGAGCGGCACTCGTCACGGTTTCTCGGCAACCGGCAAGACGACCTTGAACGTCCTTGGATGCCTCGCTCATTGGATATCGGCCACTCAAGCCTTAGGGATTCGTGACACCCGGGCCGCGGGGTCACGTATGCGCGCGCCCGGTGGCGCTCCGCGCCACATGCTAATCAGGCCGGGGTTACGAACGATGCCTCTTTGGGTGCAGGCCCGGAGCGACCAAGGTCGCTCCGGTAATCGGGATGGGAGTGCCTCCTAGCGCCGAATACGCAACGCCATTGGCCAAGGGTTATCCCGCCCCATACCCCGTGC
Source organism: Thiocapsa sp. KS1 (assembly GCF_001499735.1). Lineage (GTDB taxonomy): Bacteria > Pseudomonadota > Gammaproteobacteria > Chromatiales > Chromatiaceae > Thiocapsa. Next base: position 2,817,287 of record NZ_LN848257.1, read on the forward strand.
CTAGTAGTTCGACCACCCACTGAAGGTCGCACCCTTCGGCACCGCAACCACCATGAAACGCATGTCGAGGGGATACCATTTCGCCGGATCCTCACCGGCCCATTTCTTAAAGCCAGCATAATCGGTTACCGGGACCCCGTTCTTATTCTTGATAGCAACGCCGTACCGTGTGCGCGGATCCTGCCAGACAATCGGAACGCCGTTCTTTTTCCACATGCTCGGGATGTCGCGAGACCAGGTGACCTGGGTTCCAGACTTGCCTTGAACGTTCGCCGTCGGGGTGCAGGTCTCCCGAGCCCCCGACCATCCTGAGGTCGGAGTCTTCCACTGCCAGATACAGAACTGAAGCTGCATCGCTTGCGCAACAGGTTGGCTTCGGATCTGCACACGCATATGTAGAGTGCCGCCTGCATAGTTGATCGGGGATGTCCAGTTACCGTTCGAGCCGGCGAGCATCTGGAAGATCCGATTATTCAACTTAGCGACAGGCTCGACCTTCGGAAAACCCCGGTCGGCCTGAATAACCGGTCGGTTCCAATCGAATACCACGAGCTCGTTGCCCGCAGCAGCGAAAACGGGCGACAGTGCCAAGACGAACGACAGTCCGATTAGTCCGGTCAGGACGTATCGGCTGACCGACCCACCGAAACTGCGATGGGTGCTTAA
>NZ_LN848257.1:2818052-2829469 GCF_001499735.1 Thiocapsa sp. KS1
GGGTTGACGAGAGTTGATCATTCGGGAATACCTTCAAAGGTGTTGGATTGAGTCAGACAGCCACAACCAGGCTTGTAATGTGTAACCAAGCCTCATGCATTATGGCAGAATGATGACCACCGACTGTGACGCAGATCGAAGCCTTGTAGACAGGGAGCTGTTTGATGGCTGAAGACGTATTTAGTCGGCTCTTCCCTCTTCACCTTCCTCGGGTTTACCCCGGCCGTCAAGTTAGGATTTCGAGAAAATGCGAAATGAAGGGCAGAATCCGTGATGACGACAACGGTCCGAGGTTGCGCGCCGGGTGCGCTGGCCGTTCGAGCTCCATGCAATTCCGGTAGACACGACCGCCGTCCACAGGATCGATCTCCTCGCCGCGTCGCGCCCGAGAACACCGTTGTTTCAATAGGGCCTAGGGTTCGAGACCGGCGCCGATGCGATTTCTCAACATCTACGGATCGGTTTCTTCTTGAGGGTCGGAGTCACGGCTTCAGGTTCTGCGTCGGGCGACAGATTGCTGGATGGCTGGAATATCGATGTTGTATTCGGCGAGTTCGCGATCGATCCTTTCCAGGTGATCGCGGTCGATCTCATTCCGACTGCGTCGGTATGCAAGGGCGAGTCTGCGGCGCTCGCGGATCAAACCCTTGACCTGCGAGAGGCGGTCTTCGACCGATTCCGCCATAGGGTGATTGGGTCGGTTATTTTTGCTTCGCGTGATTGACGTGCTCTTCAACTGGCCCATCGCTATAGCCCTCGTTCCGAATTGAAGATGTTTTCGATGGTGACCGCTCACGATGAATGCCCGGCGGGCTTTCCTCTCATACCCCACCAGGTCGTTGATCGGAGCGGCAGGGTGGACACGCTCAGCATGGCTGACGTGCGCTGTCGGCTGAACAAGTGCTGTGGAGCCCACCCGCCCCCTCGGCGCAGGGTTTTGAGCGCGTCGCAGCGGCCATCATCGGCGCGCGGGCAAGGCCGCGCGACCTCCACTCAACGCTTGATGGGAGTAATTTTCGTCCCTTCGAGACTGAGGCTGGCCATCAAACCCTGCTGATCAAAAATGAAGGCGTAGGCATCGTCCTTTAATGTCGTCGACGACAGGTTCTTAGCCGCTCCTGCATCCACCGCGACCACGGTCGGCCCGACCCCGATTTCCCATCCTTCCGACTTATCGAGATAACTCAGGACCTTGTCGTTCATCAGAAAGACGACATAGCTGTAGGACTGGGCGCCGGCCTGCCAGCCCCAGGACGCGGATACGGAATTGTAGTAGCCGGCGACCTCGGAGCCCTTCATCAGAACACCCTCGCCATAGCTTCCGCCGAAGACGAGTCCGGCCTTGACGACATTCGGGAACACCAGAATCGCCTTTGCCGTCTTGCCGATCGCGGCGGCATCCGGATTGGTCCGATACAAGAGCTGCAACGCTTCGGCCGCGTCTTTATTCAGGTCTTCCGCCGTTGCGGCCAACACCTGTCCGCCGAAAGCAGTCAGTGAAAATGCGGCAGCCGCGACAAGAAGGAGGTGTTTCATGGTGTGTTGTAGATTGCTCATATGCATATCCTTAATCGTTGTGGAACGGGTGGATGGAACATCAAGTCTGCTCGACGTCTATGGCTGTCGTGCCGACCTCTCGTCAGCGTTTCCCGTTGCCAGACTAGGCGGAAGTTTGCGGATATTCCGTACGCTAGCGAACAGAGCGATGACGCGTTTGGTCGACATCGCTCCGCACACCGGACACTCGACCGATTTCGGCCGAAATGACGAACAAGGTCTATGCGTCGACGGGGCTTCCAATGTACGCTACCGCACGGACGCACGGCTTCGTCAAGGTGATGCTGAAATCATGGCACCGAGATTGGATGCCGGGTCGTTCGTGTACAGACAGACGGATCTGTCCGGGTGATCGTAGGTGATGCCGGCAGTCAGGCATGGACATCGCCGTCGTATCTTCAGTCGCGCGTTTTTCCAGAGAAACGCTCAAACAGGCCACGACAAATGAACAAGATCTCGACAAGCGCCCTTCTTATCACCATGGCTTTCGTGCTGCTGCTTGCGGCGTGCAGCACGGCCTCGAAGTATGAGCCAGCCCCGGCCGCCGCCGCACCGATGTACGAGCCAAAACCTGATCGCAACTGATCACTGACCGGTTGCCACCATATTCGCTGTCGACGACGACATTGAAACGTCCAAGTCGACAGCGAAGCTTGAGGATGGAATCCAGGGTGACGCAGGAAGCCCGTCAATTTCACGTCGGCACAAGCCTTTGCGCACTGTTGTCGTGACATCGATCTTGTTCCGGCCCGCGGTGATCGGTTTCTTCACCATACTCGTCGGCCATACCGGTTTCGTCGGCGCCGCAGGATCGCCGCCGGTTTTTGATCACGCGCAGGGATCCTCGGTGTCGAGACCGCTTCCACCGGAGTACGCGATCGGCCAGGACGGGTCCGTCGTGCTGCGGATTTGCTTTAACTGGTCCTGTGCGCGCAGACAGACCATGACCTTCACTCCAGACGATATGGCTGTCCTCAAAAGGCATCTGGCGGTTTGCCGGGGCACAAGTCTGCACGATCGGTTACAGCATGTGCGTATCGGAATCTGGCAAATGGAATTGCTGGCACAGAAGTATCAGCCGTTGTTGGCCAACGATCTTGCCATCAACATTTTCGAGGCGGGAGTTGAAGGGCGGATGGATTGCGTCGACAACACCAGCAATACCACGAATTATCTGCATGTTCTCCGCGATATTGGTGAACTGGCCGGTTGGTCGGTCTCGTCGCCCAAAGTGCGTAGCCCTTTCGATATCACTGCGGTTCACTGGACGGCCGTCATTATCGATACGGAGAGTGGGCGTCACTGGAGCGTCGACTCCTGGTATCGCCCGAACGGTCATCTGCCGATGGTCATGCCCTTGGCGAGCTGGATCGACGAGAAGAAGGCATGGAAACCGCCTTTCGAACGTCTGAATGCGACCCCGCACTCCATCGACGAGCTATGCGAGACGCAGCCGCCGGGCAGCTCGAGGGCAGCGGAGTCTTCCTTACGATGATGATCCAACCCGCCGAAGTCGCGCCTGCTCCGACGTGGCTGCCGGCGTCGTTCACAAGGCGACCGGTAGGGTGGACGAGCGAGAGCGAAGTCCACCGAACCCCGCGCCGACGCTGGTGGACTGCGCTGCGCTTGTCCACCCTACAGCGCTTGTCCACCCTACAGCGCTTGTCCACCCTACAGCGCTTGTCCATCCTACAGCGCAAAGTTATCGCAGTGGCCGGCGTGATGAGCACAGCCGGGCTGCCGAGGTTGTTCCAATCCAAAAAAACCGCCTACAGCGCGGGGCGCGGTTTCGTTTCCGGCATGACATACACAACGCCGGCCGTCCCGGCAAACAGGCGATGTATCACGTCCGTGAAGAATTCCGGTGGAACATTGATGCAGCCAAAGGAAATACGGTTATCGAGCGGCGATGGACTGGCCAGGCGTTGCGGTCGGCGCTGCTCGGGTATGCTCGTCACGACCGGATGCATGGAGATGGCGTTTTTGTAGTCCAGCCAGAGGATTTCCTTGCCATGGGAATTGCGACCCATGGCCGTCAGGAAACGACCCGCGGGCGTTGTACGATCCGCCGGGGGGATATGTGACATCCGCATGTCACTGATGCCGGGGGCGACGTCATCACCTTTCCCCATACCCAGCAGCACGGGGGCCGCGCCCTTGAGCTGTCCGTCCGCGCTAAAGACATAGACCTTCGCGTTGACCTTATCGACAATCGCGAACGGCATGTTGAGATTGTCTCTTGAGGCGACAACCCAATCCGCCGTCTCCCGCGTCCTGCGCGAGGCGTGCTCCGACCCAAAGTTAGCCCGCTTGGAACTCAATGGCTTGGCCGTTTTTGGTTCCATCACGAACGGAACCTCGGCCTCTTGCGTATAGCTTGCATTGAGCATCGGGTTGGACAGCGCAGCGGCATCGTCCGCCTTCGTCGCCAGGCGCGGACCGCACCCGACAATCAACAGAACGCAACACAGGCTTAATGCCTGCATCCCGTTGCGAGCGCGTGCCCGGCGTTGGCCGCCGGTTGCCGGTGACTCGATTTCACCCATGTCCGAACCCTCCCCTGCATCAGTTTCTCCCCATGCTCGGCGATGTAGTGCCGGTGGTCAATGAGTTTGTCGCGAATACCCTGCTTGGCGTATGTCCATCGCTCCGATGAGACGACGGGGGGCTTTCCAGGACCGCCCGGCCTATAATCGCCCCCTTTGCGCGTTCAGGGAGTACAGAACAATGATCGAGCACGCCGTCGAGGCATTCATCACACGCTGGGGCGGCGGAATCAGCTACGGCGGCAACGAGCGCGCCAACCTGCAAATGTTTATCACCGAGCTTTGCACCCTGCTCGATCTGCCTCAGCCCGACCCGTCCGGCTCCAAAGTCGGCGACAACGCCTACGTCTTCGAGCGCAAGCTCACCGAACCCACCGCCGACGGCGGTCAGACCGTGCGCTCCTCCGACCTCTACCGGCGCGGCTGCTTCATCCTCGAAGGCAAGGACACCGGCAAGCAGACCGGCAGCAGCGGCTGGGACGCGGCCATCGTCAAGGCGCGCAACCAATCCGAGAACTACGCCCGTCTCCTGCCGCCCGAAGAGGGCCGCCCGCCCTTCATCGTCGTCGTGGATGTCGGCCGATCCTTTACGCTCTACGCCGAGTTCAGCCGCTCGGGCGGCTACTATGTCGCCTTCCCGGACGCGCGCCGTCATACGATCCGCCTGGAGCAGCTGCGCGATCCCGACACGCGCGAGCTGTTGCGCACCCTCTGGCTCGATCCGCTCAGCCTCGACCCCACCCGCAACGCCGGCAAGATCACCCGCGTCCTCGCCGACCGGCTCGCCACCCTGGCCAAATCTCTCGAAGCCGACGGCCACACCCCGGAGCCGGTCGCCGCCTTTCTCATGCGCTGCCTCTTCACTATGTTCGCCGAGGACGTGGGTCTGCTGCCGGAGCGCAGCTTCAGCGCGCTGCTGGAGCGTCTCAAGGACAAGCCGGAGTCCTTCTGCCCGCAACTACACAGCCTGTGGCAGACCATGAACGCAGGCGGCTTCTCGCCTGCACTCGACGCCGAGGTCGTGCGCTTCAACGGCGGACTCTTTGCCGACTCCCGGGTCATCGCGCTCACCGCACCGCAGATCGAATTGCTGCTCCAAGCGGCCCGTTCCGACTGGCGCTCGGTCGAGCCGGCCATCTTCGGCACCCTGCTGGAACGCGCCCTCGACCCGCGAGAGCGTCACAAGCTCGGTGCCCACTACACCCCGCGCGCCTATGTCGAGCGGCTGGTGCTGCCCACCGTCATCGAGCCGTTGCGCGCCGAATGGGCCGAGGTTCAGGCCGCCGCGCTGGCCTATCGCCAGCAGCGCAAGATCAAGGAGGCAGTGGCCGAAGTCCGCAAATTCCTCCATCAGCTATGCCAGACGCGCGTCCTCGACCCGGCCTGCGGCAGCGGCAATTTTCTCTACGTCGCCCTGGAACACATGAAGCGTCTGGAAGGCGAGGTGTTGGAGGTGCTCGGCAGCCTGGTCAAATCCGGCTCCTTCGAGCTGGAAGGGCTGACCGTGGATCCGCATCAGTTCATCGGGCTTGAGATCAACCCGCGCGCCGCGCGCATCGCCGAGATGGTGCTCTGGATCGGCTATCTGCAATGGCACTTTCGCACCTACGGCAAGGTCAACCCGCCCGAGCCGGTGCTGCGCGACTTTCACAACATCGAGAACCGCGACGCCCTGATCGACTACGACGCCGTGGAAGTCGTCCGCGACGCCGACGGCCAGCCGGTGACGCGCTGGGATGGCATCACCTTCAAGACCAGCCCCGTCACCGGCGAGAAGATCCCGGACGAGGCGGCGCAGGTGGAACAGGTCCGTTATCTGAACCCGCGCAAGGCCGAATGGCCGCAGGCGGATTACATCGTGGGGAATCCGCCGTTCATCGGTGCATCCACCATGCGTCGCGCCCTGGGCGATGGCTATGTGGACGCCGTGCGCCGCACCTGGCCGGAGGTGCCGGAGTCCGCGGATTTCGTCATGCACTGGTGGCACATCGCCGTTGAACAGATCCGCGCCGGAGCGGCCAAACGCTTTGGCTTCATCACCACCAACTCGATTCGACAGACCTTCAATCGGCGGGTGATTCAGGCGCAACTCGAAGCCAAGGATCCGCTCTCGCTCGCGTTCGCCATTCCCGATCATCCCTGGGTGGATGCGGCGGATGGTGCGCAGGTGCGGATTGCAATGACCGTCGGGGCGGCGGGCGAGCAGGAAGGGCGCTTGCTTCAGGTGTGCGATGAGGTCAACGGCGACCATGACGACATCGAGGTCAAGTTGCAGGAACGCCAAGGGCGGATGTTTGCCGACCTGAACATCGGCGCGAACGTGGCGGCGGCGACTCAGCTCCAAGCAAACAAGGACGTCAGCCAGCGTGGATTTGAACTCGGCAACTCGGGCTTTATCGTCACGCTCGAAGAGGTTGCTTCGCTTGGCCATGGGCGCGATGAAGATGTGGGACAGCCTATCCGCGCTTACCGCAATGGCCGCGATCTCACGCAGTCACCACGCGGTGCGATGGTCATCGACCTGTTCGGTCTGAGCGTAGAAGAAGTGCGGAACCGCTATCCAGCGATCTACCAATGGCTACTGGAGCGAGTCAAACCGGAACGAGATCAAAACCGTGATCCCCGCCTACAGCGCGAATGGTGGCTTCATCGACGATCGCGCGAAGATTTACGGAAGATGCTGACTGGCCTGCCGCGCTTCATCGCGACCGTCGAGACCGCGAGACACCGAACCTTCCAGTTCCTTGACGCGGTCATCCTGCCTGACAACAAGCTGGTCAATATCGCGATTGACGACGCAGGCGTGTTCGGCATCTTGTCGAGCCGCCTGCACGTTGCCTGGGCGCTTGCAGCGGGTAGCCGCCTCGGCGTCGGTAACGATCCGGTCTACGTCAAAACCACCTGCTTCGAGACCTTCCCCTTCCCCGACGCCACGCCCGAGCAACAAACAACCATCCGCGCACTCGCCGAACAGCTCGACGCCCACCGCAAGCGTCAGCAGGCCGCCCATCCCGAGCTCACCCTGACCGGGATGTACAACGTGCTGGAAAAACTGCGCGCCGGCGCGACCCTGACCGCCAAGGACAAGACCATTCACACGCAGGGGCTGGTGTCGCTCCTGCGCGAGCTGCACGACAACCTCGACCGCGCCGTCTTCGCCGCCTATGGCTGGGACGATCTGGCCGAGCGACTGGTCGGTCTACCCGGCGCCACCACGCCCCTGCCGGACAAGCCTGCCGCCCAGACCGAAGTCGAGGAAGACCTGTTGCGCCGTCTCGTCGCACTCAATGCCGAGCGCGCAGCCGAGGAATCCAGGGGCCGGATCCGGTGGCTGCGCCCGGACTACCAGCGTCCCGACGCCGCCGTGCCCGAACAGACCGCCGCCGACCTGGACACCGCAGACTCAACCGCCGCGACGCCCGCCGCCAAGGTCGGCAAACTGACCTGGCCGAAAGGCATGCGCGAGCAGATCGCCGCCGTGCGCGACACCCTCGGCAACCAGACCCTGACGCTGGAAGACCTGTCCGCCCGTTTCAAGGACCCCGCGAAGACCACGCCCCTGATCGTCGAAGCCCTGGCCGCGCTGGAGGAGCTCGGCAAGGTCGAGTGCGCGAACGATGGTTACCGGGTGGTGGGATGATGCCCCGCGAGCCGTCGGGGCGGCCGAAAAGGACGACTGCAATTCGTCTATCCCGGGGGTGTCGCCGCTTCGAGAAGGGGCGGCAACTGAAATCGCCTCACCTTCGAGAAAGACGGCCGTAAAGCCAACTTTCATCGGCCGCACCCGCGCAAAGAGGCGCTTAAATACCGCGTCAAGCAGGTGCGCGAATACCTCACACAACTCGGCATGACTCCATGAGCGCAACCAACGTGATGCACTATCGCGGTTATCAGGCCAGCATGACCTTTGACCCGGACGACAAGATCATCGTCGGGCGCGTATTGGATATCGACGACATCATTGGTTTTCATGGCGAATCGGTCAGCGAATTCGAGCAAGCCTTTCGCGAATCGATCGACAGTTACCTGGAAGCCTGCGCCAAGCTCGACCAAGAGCCCGACAAGCCCGCCTCGGGCCGGCTGATGCTGCGTGTCGATCCGGCCATTCATGCGGCCGCGCTCAAGGCCGCCAAGCGCAGTCGCACCAGCCTCAATCAATGGGCTGCGCGGGTACTGGCCAAGGCGGCTCATGAAGGTCACTCGGACTGACGGGCGCTGTGGTCCGACGTCCATCGCGCCTTCTTCGTCCATGGACTCGCCAAAAGCCGGCAGTCCAACATCGGCAAAGAGGAAGAGGCCGCATTCAAGAAGGCGGCGACGCACGTCTTGGAGCTGACGGACGAGCAGCTTGCAGCGCTGATCCGGAACGGGCAATTTTTGGAGGTTGATCACGATGGCTAAGCAGTATCGCAGCGACGCGCTGGCCTCGCTCCACGAAACCATGGCGGCCCTCCACGAGGTGGGCGCCATCGACAAACAGACCATGCGCGAGTTCGATGAGACCTGTCTGACGGCGGTCGAGCCCCTCTCCCCCGAGGCCATCCGCGCTTTGCGCGAACGCGAGCATCTCTCTCAGCCGGTCTTTGCCCGCTACCTCAATGTCAGCAAGAACCTGGTCTCGGACTGGGAACGCGGCGTCAAACGCCCCGGTGGGCCGGCGCTTCGGCTCCTCACCGTTATCGAGCGGAATTCGAGCCTGGATCGCGAAAGCGGGTGCTGCGCAATCGGCCCGGTATCGTCCGTGTGCGCGATATGCAACAGGTGAAATCCGAGGCACTGATCACAGACCATTGGACTTTTCCGTCTGGTCAGGACGTGGCCGACAAACGTATTTCGCCGCGATCCAGACCGCGATCGTTCGATGCCTGTATTGATGCAATATGTCATCATGAACGACGCCAACATCAGGAGCTTTCGCCATGCGTACCACCGTCACAATCGATGACACCTTGTATCAACAGGCGCTCGAACTTGCCGACCCCGACATGGACAAGGCCGAGTTGTTCCGCGAGGCCATCCGTACCTTCATCCGCGTGCAAGCCGCTCAGCGGCTGGCCGCACTGGGTGGCGCGATGCCCGAGATGCCCGAGGTGCCGCGCCGCCGCGAAATGTCGGAAACCGCATGATCGCCGCCGTCGCCGTGCTGGTTGATACCAGTGTCTGGATCGATCATTTCCGTCACGGCAACGCCCAACTGACGCGCCTGCTGGCGCAGGACGCCGTCTTGACGCATCCCTTTGTGCGGCTGGAACTGGCCTGTGGTACCCCGCCTGCCCCACGGGAGCGCACGTTAGCCGATCTGGCGCGCTTGCGCTCGGCGCGGCAGGCCAACACCGCCGAATTGCTGGCCTTTATCGAGCGCGAAGCACTCTACGGCCAAGGTTGCGGAATGGTCGACATCGCCTTGTTGGCGGCCACGCAGCTCACGCCCGGCGCACGCTTGTGGACGTTGGACAAGCGCTTGGCCGCGCTGACCGCACGCCTGGACGTCGCCTGGGCGACGACAAACCCGTCGATGCGGGATTGATCCGCCATGCTACGCAACACGACCAAACTTACCGTTGGCAGGACTGGGCGGCCCCCTATTCCGACAAGCCCGGGCACCCGGTCACTGCCGAGGGCAAGCCCTTCGGCTGGAGGATGGCCCGGGCGGCGGTGACGAAGTGCGTGGTCGGCGCGGCCAGCATCACGTCCTGCACCGGCGCCGGCATGCTCTCGCCCGCGGCAAGGTCGCTCGGGGGCTATCGGACTCTGAGCCTCTACCGCCAGGCGCATCGTGCCTTCTTCGTCTCATGGATTCGCCAAGAGCCGGCAGTCCAACATGGGCGCAGAGGAAGAGTCCTAGAAACAGGGCGCGGCTCGCTTACCCCGACCGATCACCCTGAACGACCACCTCGACCCGATGCTCCCGCCGGTCGTCCACCAGCGCAATCGTCGGCGCGTCCTGCACGACACCGTCCAACGTGATCCGCGTCCCGCCCTCGCCCTCGCGGCGTTGCGTCACGGCGATCCGGTAGAGCGTCTCCCGATAACGGTAGCTCAGCTTGAACCCATCCCAATCCGCAGGCAGACAGGGCGCGACATGCAGTGTATCGACCTCGAGGCGCAGCCCCAGCAGGGATTCCAGGATCAGCCGATACATCCAGCTCGCCGAGCCGGTGTACCAACTCCAGCCACCGCGCCCGACATGCGGCGCGACGCCGTAGACATCGGCGGCGACGACATAGGGCTCGACCTTGTAGATCGCGATGTCTTCGGGCGAGCGTCCGTGGTTGATCGGGTTGATCAGGGAGAAGAGCTCCCAGGCCTTCGCCGCATCGCCCAAGCGCGCGAACGCCATCGTCGCCCAGATGGCCGCATGGGTGTATTGCCCGCCGTTCTCGCGCACGCCGGGCACGTACCCTTTGATATAGCCCGGATTCAGATCGGCAGGTGTCGAAGGGCGGATCCAGCAGTTGAATCAACCCGGCATCCCGGCGCACCAGGTGTGCATCCAGCGCCGCCATCCCCGTGCGTGCGCGCTGCGGATCGCCGGCCCCGGAGAGCACCGACCAGCTTTGCGCGATGGAATCGATCCGGCATTCCTCCTGACTCGCAGAGCCCAGCGGGGTGCCGTCGTCGAAATAGGCGCGCCGATACCAGCCGCCATCCCAACCATGCGCCTCGATGTTCGTGCGCAGCCGGGCGGCCTCCGTCAGGCATCGCTCGACAAAGGGCGCGTCGCCCTGCAGGCGCGCCACCGCGCTGAACTGGACGAGCACCTCATGGAGGAACCAGCCCAGCCAGATGCTCTCGCCCCGGCCCTGGATCCCGACCAGGTTCATACCGTCGTTCCAGTCGCCGGATCCCATCAGCGGCAGGCCATGCTCGCCGAACCGCAGACCGTGCAGGATGGCCCGCACGCAGTGCCCGTAGAGACTCGCCGAGTCCTCGGACTGACCGGGTAGATCGTAATAGGAGTCGTCCTGCCCGCTGACCAGGCGGCCTTCCAGGAACCGAGTCGTTTCATCCAGCACCTCGGCATCCCCGGTGGCCAGGACATAGCGAGCGGTCGCGAGCGGGAGCCAGAGATAGTCGTCGGAGCACCGGGTGCGCACCCCGCGCCCCGAAGGCGGATGCCACCAGTGCTGGACATCGCCTTCGGAGAACTGTCGCCCCGCGCAGAGCAGCAGGTGCTCGCGCAGCAGTGCGGGCTCGGCGTGGACGAGCGCCATCGCATCCTGCAACTGGTCGCGGAACCCGAAGGCGCCGCCCGACTGGTAGTAACCGCTGCGCGCCCACAGGCGGCAGGCCAGGGTTTGATAGAGGAGCCAG
>NZ_LN848257.1:2829569-2895611 GCF_001499735.1 Thiocapsa sp. KS1
CGACCTGGACGGCGCCCAGGGTGCGCGTCCAATGGGCCTGGACCGCCTCCAGCGCGGCGCGAGCGGCGGACGCCCCGCGGTAGCGATTCACCAGCAGGCTGGCATCGTCCGCGCCGCGCCGACCGGCCACGCCGAGCCGAAAGACGATCTCGTGGGTTTGCCCGGCGGCCAGATCGATGCCGACCTGGAGCGCGGCGCAGGCATCCAGCCCGGCACCGACCTTCCCGGACAGGCGCACGCGCGTGAGCGCGGCCGGGGCGCCGAGGGTTCCGTTGCGCCCGATGAATTCGGTCCGGTCGCCGCTCAGGGTGCGCGTTTGGTCGTCCACGTCGAAAAAGGCGCGACGGTCGGCGAACTCGGTGTTGTATGGGTTGTGCGCGAAGAGCGCGCCGCTGATCGGGTCGATCTCGGTGATGACGTGCAGGGTCGACTTGGGCCGCAGATCCCCGAGCACCCATTCCACGTAGCCGGTCGCGGACAGCCGGCGCGTCTGATTGGAGCGATTGCGCAGCTTGAGCACCGAGAACTTGATGGGTGCGTCCACCGCGACATAGACCAACAATTCAGACTCGATCCCGTCCTCGGTGTGCTCGAAGACGCTGTAGCCGAAGCCGTGCCGGCTGACATACTCCGACGCACCGCCGGCGGGCAGCGGCGTAGGCGACCACAGGTGACCGCTCTCCTCGTCGCGCAGATAGAATGCCTCTCCGCTCGTGTCGCCGACCGGGTCGTTGTGCCAGGGCGTGAGGCGGAAGGCGTGGGCATTCTCGTTCCAGGTGTAGGCCATACCGCTCGCCGAGACGACCGTCCCGAAGTGAGCATTGGCCAGGACGTTGACCCAGGGCGCGGGTGTGGTTTGGCCGGGCTGGGTCGTGACGAGGTATTCGCGCCCGTCGGGGGAGAAGCCACCCAGGCCGTTGTCGAAGAGCCGCGGCGGGCGGACGTCGGGATCCGCGTCGCCGGCGGATCGGGACTCGATGCCGCGACTCCATTCGGCAAAACGGCTGCGGGTCGGGAGCAGGCGCGGGACCCGCACCTGCGGCGGCGCACGCCGAGCGAGCTGCTCGGCCAGGGTGCCCCGGGTGTCGCTGAGGATGGCCCGTGCCACGGTCTGGAAGAGGATGCGGTCCTCGTTGGAGATCTGATCGGCCGGGCGTACGAAGATGCCGCCGGGCCGATCGATCACATGCGCATCCGCACCCGCGGCGATCAGACCCAGGATCTGATCCTGGAGCTGTTGGCGGTAACCGGCGCGATCCTCGTTCCAGATCACCAGATCCACGGTCAGTCCCTTCAGGCGCCAATAGGCATGCGCCTGGACCAGCTGATGGACCAGCTCGATGTTCTCCGGGTCGCCGATCTGTACCAGCACCATGGGCACGTCCCCGGACACCGCATGACTCCAGAGCCCGGATTGTCCGCGCCGATTCTGGCCGAGCACGCTCGGCTCGGCGCGCAGCGAGGCATTGGCGTAGAGGATCGAGCTGGCCAGGCGTCCGTAGAGCTGCACGTCGGACTGGGTGGCGTTGATCTGGCGCAGCACCACCTGGCTGTGGGTCCAGGCCAGATCGAACACGCGATCGGCGAGTCGCTGATCCCGGTATTTCTCCACCAGGCTCACGGCGCTCTCGCGGCTCTCGCCGATACCGGTGACCCGATCGATGACGGCGAATTGATCCGGTTCCAGCGTGATGGCGTAGCGGATGACGACGACGGGATCCAGCACCGAGCCGGCGCTGCCCGAGAGGCCTTCATATCCGTGCATCGCCTGCGGGTCGGCGACGCTGCGGTTGCGCCCGATGAAGCGCATCCGGTCCGTCTCGTAGGACGGTGCGCCGCACTCGGCCCCGCGCACCACCATCAGATGGAACATCCAGGGCGAGGACTCCTCGCGCGAGCGCGGCCGGCGGGTGCAGAGGATCGCCGGTTGCGGGTCGAGCAGCTCGGTCTGCACGAAGAGGTTGCTGAAGGCCGGATGCGAGGCGTCCGCGGCGGGCGGGGCGAGCACGACCTCGGCGTAGCTGGTGACCTCGATGACCCGGGGGCTGCGCGAGCGGTTGGTCAGACGCACCCGGCGCAGCTCGATGTCGTCTTCCGGGGAGACGGCGATCTCGGTATAGGACTCGATCCCCCGATCGCGGCGACGAAACTCGGCGCGGCCTTCCGAGAAGATGGCCTCGTAGCTGTCCGGCTCCGTGAGCGTCGGCTGATAGGCGGTCGACCAGAAGTCGCCGCTTGCCAGGTCGCGCACGTAGCAGAAGGTGCCCCAGTGGTCGCGGGTGGTGTCTTCGTGCCAGCGGGTGACGGCCAGATCCTTCCAGCGGCTGTAGCCGCCGCCCGCGTTGGTGACCATCACATGGTAGCGGCTGTTGGACAACAGCTTGACCTCGGGGATGGGCGTATCGGGGCTGGTAAACACGCGGATCTCCGCATCCTGACTTTCGGATGTGGTGCGAATGTCGGTGGGCTCGCCGGTCGCGTGCAGATAGAACGAAGGTGTCTTGGGGATGCGTTCCTGGAGCAGCAGGGCGGTCGCCTGAAACATCGGTGCCGCCATAAAGCGCCGCTGCATCGGACGGTCCAGGAGCAGATAGGCCAGCGACAGGAAACTCATGCCCTGGTGATGGGCCATGAAGGAGCGCACCAGGGCGCTCGTCTGACCGCGGGGCAGCCGGGACGGCGTGTAGTCGATCGCCTCGTAAAAGCCGTAACGGCCTTCGAACCCGTTCGCGGCGAGCCGCTGGAGATTCCGGCACGCCGCCTCGGGCGCGACCATCAACGCGAGTGCGCTGGCATAGGGTGCGATGACCAAATCCTCGGCCAGCCAGCGTTTGAGCCCCAGGCCGGGCACGCCGAAGGCGCGGTACTGATAGTTCAGATGCAGGTCGACGGTGTTGTAACCGGATTCGGAGACGCCCCAGGGGACCCCGCGCTGCTTGCCGTACTCGATCTGCCGGGCCACCGCGGTGCGATAGGTCTGGTCGAGCAGGGTGTTGTCGTAGGTCGGCATCACCAGCAGCGGCATGAGGTACTCGAACATGGAGCCGCTCCAGGACAGGAGCGTCGACTCGCCGGCCGCGACGGTCAGCAGACGCCCCAGGGCAAACCAGCTCTCCTGCGGCAGATGGCCCTGCGCAATCGCCACGAAACTGCCCAGCCGCGCTTCGGAGGCCAGCAGGTCGTAGAAGCTCGCATCCTGCCGCCGCTCGGCGACGTTGTAGCCGATCGCCAACAGATGACGCGACGCGTCGTAGAGGAAGTCGTAGTCCGCCCGGGCCAACTCCCCGGCTTGCAGGGCCAGGCGCTCGAGCGCGGCGATCCGCTCGCCGGCTGCCCCGTCGAGGTTCCGGTCCGCGTCCAGACCGGCGAGCTGACGCAGCGTCAGGGACAGGTCGTGAGCCCCTTCTCCCTCGACCGCAACCGGGGCCGCCAGCCAGGGGGCGAGCACCAGCAGGTCATCCAGTAGGGCGCGGCATTGACGGACCAGGTCATGGGCCCATTCAGTCGCGGCGCCTGTCGTGTGCGCATCCAACGCCGACGCCGCGGACTCGGCCGCCGAAGCCAGCGATTCGAGACACCGGCATGCCCTCGCCAGCGTGGCGGGCGGCGACTGCGCGGCCGACTCCAGGATCTGACGCAACGGCGTGAGTGCGGCCGGCAGGACGCCGTCTCGATGCGCCTCGGGACCGGCTTGGAGCGCGTCCGTCAGGATCCCGAAGCTGTCCTCGATCCCGTCCAGCCAGCGCGGGTTGAGGATCGGCGCGTCGATCAGCGCGAGCAGGCCCGGCTGCAAGGTCAGCAGGTGACCTGCGAGATTGCCGCTGTCCACCGAGGAGATATAGAGCGGGGCGAGCGGTTTGAGCGTCCGGGTGTCGTACCAATTGAAGAAATGGCCGCGATAACGCTCCATGCCGGCCATCGTGCCCAGCGCACCGGCCGTGCGCTCGATCAGTCCCCTCGCCGACAGATAGCCGAAATCATAGGCGGCCAGATTCGCGAGCAGCGACATCCCCATGTTGGTCGGCGAGGTGCGATGCGCGACCACGGGCACGGGATGCTCCTGGTAGTTGTCCGGCGGCAGCCAATGATCCTCCGGCCCGACAAACCGCTCGAAAAAGGCCCAGGTCTTGCGGGACAGCGTGCGGAGAAAGTGCACTTGATCGGCCGTCAGACGGGCCTCGCGACGGGTCAGCGGGCGGCTCATCCACCAGGCGATGGTGGGCGCGGCCAGCCAGAGCACGAGGATCGGCCCCGCGACGATCAGCACGGCCGGGTCGAGCCAAGCCAGCACGGAGCCCGTAACCAGGGCTAGCACGGGGGCGATCCACATCCGCCTGTGAAAGGCGAGGATGTCCCGGCGCGAGCGATCCAGATCGCCCGAGGAGGTCCATTCGAGCAGGCGTCGATGGCTGACCTGCATCCGCCAGAGGGTGCGGATCATGGCATCCAGGCCGAAGTACCCCTCGTAAGGGAGACAGGCGACGGTGAACAGCGCCTGCGCCGACTGCCGGATCGCGGCGCGGAGCGCGGCGGCAAGATGGTCGCGCCAGCGCACGTCGCCCGGCTTTTGCAGACCGTTCAGGAGCGCGGTCAGCAACGACGGAATCAATGAGATCCCGAGCACCGCCAGGGTCCAGAGTCCGGGAGACGCCGTGAGCGTCCAGCCCAGCACGAACAGCAGCGTCAGGGCCGCCGGTACGAGGCTGCGCCGCAGATTATCGGCCAGCTTCCAACGCGACAGCGCCGAGAGCGGGTTGCGCCGCAGGCGTCCGTCGAGACCGGGAACGCGCGGCGAGAGCCAGCGCGCGATTTGCCAGTCGCCGCGAATCCAGCGGTAGCGGCGGCTGACGTCCGCGCTGTAACAGGCGGGATAGTCCTCGTACAACTGCACATCGGAGACCAACCCCGAGCGGACATGACAGCCTTCGAGCAGGTCATGACTGAGGATGCGATTCTCCGGAAAACGCCCCTCGAGCGCCTGCTCGAAGACAGCGACATCGTAGATGCCCTTGCCGATGAAGGAGCCTTCGTGGAACCAATCCTGGTAGACATCGGAGACGGCGTGGGTATAGGGATCGATGCCGGCGTCGTCGCCGTAGAGCCGCGCATAGCGCGAGCGATTCGCGCCGGGCAGACTCACGGCCACGCGCGGTTGCAGAATCGCGTAGCCTTCCGAGACGACCTGCCGCTCGGGGTCGTAGTACGCCCGATTGAGGGGGTGTGTCAGGGTCCCGACCAATTCGCGCGCCGCATCGCGCGGGAGCTGGGTGTCGGTGTCCAGTGTAATGACGTAGCGCACGCCGAGCAGGATCCGCGTCTCTCCCACGATCGTTGCGAAGCGATCGGCGGCCCCGCCGCGCAACAGCGCGTTCAGATCGGCAAGCTTGCCGCGTTTGCGCTCGTAACCCATCCAGATCCGCTCTTGCGGATTCCAGCGGCGCGGGCGGTGTAGGAGAAAAAAGCCATCCCCGCCCTCGCGTGGGTATTTCGCGTTCAGGGCCTCGATCCCGTCCACGGCCAACCGCACCAGTGCCGCGTCGTCGGGCTGGGTCTGCGTCGGCGCATCGCGAAAATCGGTCAAGAGGGCAAAGTGCAGGCGCTCGTCCCGATTGGCCAGGAACCTCACCTCCAGCCCCTCGAGCAGCGCCTCGATGCCCGCCGCGCCGGTGAGCATGGTCGGGGTCACCACCAGGGTGCGCGATTCCGACGGAATGCCGAGCGAAAAATCCAGGCGCGGCAGCGGGTAGGGGGTCGCGAGCACGGTGGCCAGCCAGTTCACCAGCGCCACCGCGAGCTGACTGGTGCCCAGCACGGCAGGGACCGTCAGGAGCAGGAGCAACCAAACCGGCAGGCTGCCGGACTGCGCCAGCAGCGCCCCGGCGAAGAGCGCCGTCAACACGAGGATCGCCCCGAGATAGAGAAACAAGGGGAACCGCCGGCTCTGTCGTTGCAGCGATTCCAGGGTACAGAGGCAGGCGCGCGCCCGGCGCTCGAGTCGCGGCAATCCGCGATCGATCAGATAAAATCCCACGTGTGCCGCACGCTCGGCGCCGTCGTTCACGGCCGCGCCTTCGCGCGCCAGCGCGACCGCCCGGCGCGCCACCTCCGCCTCGGACAGGGCGCTGTTCTTCGCGATCTTCTCCACGACATGCCGATAACGATCGCGGGTCGCAAAGTCCATCCGGCCGTAGATCCCGCCCGGATCCTCGCGCAAGGTCTGCTCGACCAGGCTCATGGTTTCCACGAACTCGCGCCAGTCCAGCGCACCGAGGAAACGCAGACTGCCGATACTGTTGCCGATGGACACCTGATCGGCGGCCTGTTGCCGGTTTTCAGCCTGCACCAACTGCTCGATCGCCAGACCCGACTCGGCGAGCTGCTGCTCGATCCAGGTCAGCGGCAAAGCCAATGCGGAGCTCTGGCCCTGCAACCGACGCGCAAGCTCCGCGACGAAGGCGCTCGACAGGGGCGGGTTCGAGCGTGCCATGTCGGCGATCACGAGGATCAAATTCTTGGGGTCCTGCTCGACCATCGCCATCATCCGATCGGCCCAGCCGTCGGCCAGGTTCTGGTCGGTCCGGCTGGCGGCAATGAGGACCGCGACCCGGCGCAGATTCTCGATCAGCGCCAGTCGCAGCATGATCGGGATGGCCCATAGCTCACCCAGCCGCAGCGTGGTGACTGTCTGATAGGCCGACACGAAACAGTTGAGGTTTTCGGGATCGACCCGGCCGTCGCCGTGGGCGATGATCTCCAGCGCGAGGTCATAGACGCGCGGCAGTCCGGCGGAGGGTCCTTGGAGCAGGCGCGGCAGTTGCCGGCTGTAGCCCTTGGGGAGATGTCGCTTGGCGGTGCGGATCTGATCTTCGATCAGATAGAAATTGTCGAGCAGCCATTCGCCGGCCGGCGCGATCCGGCGGTTCTCCGTGACCGCGGCCATGAGCAATCGGGAGACGCCGATCAGGATGGTTTCATTCTCGGTCAGGCGAGCGAGCAGACGGTCCGGCGGGTGTCCGGGCATCAAGGCATGCGCCTCGGCGAGTCGCTTGCCGTGCTCTTCCATCTGCACGGCGCTGAAGAGCTCCGAGCGCAACGGCGGCTCGTCGCCGACAGACGCTTTGGTCAAACCCTGACCGGGAAGCCATCTCCTGAATTGGAGCAGGGTGTCGCGAATCGCCAAATGACTCTCCTTCAAACGTCCGATCTCCGACGCGGAGAGGCCATCCTCTGCGGACGAAGGTCACGCTCGACGGCCTCTTCATCCAACCGGCCAGTAGGGTGGACGAGCGAGAGCGAAGTCCACCGAGCCCGGCGCCGGCGCCGGTGGACTGCGCTGCGCTTGTCCACCCTACAGTTGCGTTTCATGCAACGCGATGGACTGACTCTTTACTTATAATGCGACTTGAACGTATTGAAGGAGTCCTTGAAGGCATCCCAGGCCCGCTCGGTTTCCAATTTGAGCTGCTCCCAGTTGCTTTCCGTAGCGGCCTGCATCTCCTCCAGCCGCTTCTCGCCTTCGGCACGCGTCGCGCGTAGCGCCACAAGCTGTTCTTCGTATTTCACCTTGGCCTCTTCCTTGATGTCGTGCGCCTTTTCCTGAAGCACGTCGATTTCGGCATTCCAGGCGTCGATCCGCGTCTTCATGTCCGCAATAAATTCGTCTTTCGTCAGCATGGGTTCTTGCTCCTGTTTCTGATCGTCAACCCGGCGAAACGCCGGAATTCAAGTATTCGCTCGCCATTCCCTTGGCCGTCGAGCTCGCCGTGCCTACTTCTTCCAGTAGAAGTCCAAACGCGATTGGCCGGAACCATCCACCTTGAAGGTCTTGCGCTGTGTCTCGTCCCGACCGCGTAGACCCGTTGGGGTGACCTCCAGGTTGTAGTCGCCCGGCGGCAGTTGGGCGAAGAACCAAGGTCCTTTCGATTTCGCGGTCAAGACCGGCCCGCCGTGCGCATCCAGAATGTTCACTTGGACCGACGAGAGATATTCGCCGCTGCCCTCTGTCGCGAAGAGCAGGCGCAGGTTGAACTGACTGGACAGGGCATCGAGCTCGGCGCGCTCGCTTTCCCCGATACCGCCCGAAACATAGCGAATGTCGCCGTCGGTTTTGATTTCCGACGACGTGTCCCCCGTCGACTCCCGGCCGGGGGCGGCGACATCCGTGGACGTCGGCGAGCCGAGAGTCTCGGCCGGCCGAATCCCGTACTCCGTCCGCGTCTCCGCGAGCTGCAGATCCCGCACGCCCGGAATGGGCATCTCCATGTTGCCCGACGGCTCCGGTCCGGCGGACTGCACCGCTGCGCCGCCGAACATCAACACCATCGCCATCAAGCCCTGCAGTGTTTTGTTGGTCATCTTTAAGGGTCTCGTTCGCCGACGTGAAAGAGGCCGGAAAAAAGGTTCCCGGCAAGTGAATTGCTCCGCACGGGAGACCGAGACCCATGCCTTCCGAAGGATGAACCTCAAGTGTTCCTCGGCACGAGCAATAAAGCTGCGCCGACCACGATCGACGCCACGCCGGCCCAGATCGGAATATTGACCGTCTCCCGGTCTTGGACCGTCAATTCGAGCGGACCCAGTTGGGCCTGCGTGGTCTCCTTCGTATAGCTGAATCCACCATACGCCAATCCCAGACCACCGCCGATTATCAGCACGACACCGACCATCTTGAGTGCGTTCATCTCATCTCCCGATATGGATATCCGTTTGCTGTCCGCACGATTAGCCGATGCGTATTCCGGACATAGAGCCGAGGAGTCCGAAAGCGGACAGCAGCCAAAGCACCACGAAGATCACGACCACCACATTCAGGATCTTCTTGATGGTTCCATCCATCGGAATGTAATTGTTGATCAGCCACAGGATGACCCCGATGACGACCAAAACGACGACCAAGTTGATTAAATTCATGTCTAGTCTCCCATGATGGTTAAGAAGCCCTCGGGACGTGGTACCGTCGCGAACCGGCCGGTTTTCACGGCGCCCCTCTGCTCACGGTCGAAGAGGGTCATACAGGATGAGGGGCAGGTTGACACGCGTCGCCGCCCCGGTCTGTACGCCATCGCACATAAAGGCGCCGATCGACGCGCTATGTTTGTTAGCGCACTGAATAAAGGCGCTTTTTGACGTAAATGCTAAAGCTCGAAAGCTGACGGACCCCCGCAGGCCGAGACGGGGTTCAGCGACCCATCGGGATCACGGCTTGGCGCTGGACGGCAAACCTTCGCCCCCCGTGTCCCACGGCAACGCGCCCCGCTTGCCGAGTGTTTCCGTTCCAACCGGCCTACGAGGAGACCGCACGTGCAACCCGAGAAGAATTCCGCTCTGTTCGACAATCGTCTTCTCGCGTCGCTGCCGGACGAGGATCATCGGCAGGTGCTGAAGCGCTGCGATTCGGTCGAGCTGGCGCGCGACGAGGTAATCAACGAACCCGGCGAGCAGATCCGCCATGTCTACTTCCCCACCGATTGCTACTTTTCGCTGGTGACGCGACCGATCGATCACGCCGGTCTGGAGGTCAGACTGGTCGGCAGGGAGGGAATGGTCGGGACACCGTTGGTCTTGGGGATCGACGTGACGCTGCTGCGCACCGTTGTCCGCGGCGGGGGTCCCGCTTGGCGCATGACCGCGGAGCGGTTTCCAGAGGCACTCGGAAAGAGCATCGCACTCCGGACCACCCTGAACCGCTATCTCTTCGTGGTGACGAACCAGGTCGAGCAGATGGTTGCCTGCACTCGGTTCCATGTGCTGGAAGCGCGTCTCGCCCGCTGGTTGCTGATGACTCAGGACCGGGCGCATTCTGATCACTTCCATGCCACCCATGAGTTCCTGGCCCTTCTACTCGGGGTGCGCCGGGTCGGTGTCACCAAGGCCGCGACGGCGCTGCAGCAGCGCCATCTCATTCACTACAGCCGCGGCGACATCCGCGTTCTCGATCGGGCCGGCCTGAAAGCGGCAGCCTGCGGGTGTTACGGGGAGTCTGAAGCCCTGTATGAGCGATTCATGGGCTGAGAGGCGACATGTCGGCCGCAGCGATCCGGGTCGCGCGCGGGCGGTTGATCCGGCGGGGTGCGGGGGGCCGAACGGATGCCGACGCATGTCGCGCCGGACGCGGTTGAGTGTTAGGAACAGTTCAAGAAAACCGCGATATGTAGGATGGGTAGAGCGACAGCGAAACCCATCCTACCCGTCAACAAGGTGTTCACCTTGTTTGCGAATCGTCGCTCAATGACCAGTACGAGCACGAACCTCCAGAGCAACCTCGAGTGCGTTCAGTCCAGTCTGTCCGTCCACCAGCGGAGGGCATCCCTCGCGGATACAGCGCACGAACTCGGCAAGCTCCAGATCCAGCGGCTTCACCGGCTCGACACTGATGCGCTCGCGCGTGATCTCCGGGCGTGTCGCTCCGGCGGTCGTGCGGGGGGCGGCGATATCGATGGTCTGCTCGATGAAGTCGAGCGAGAGGTAGCTGCCCGGTTGGAAGACCCGGATCCGGCGCGTAGTCTTCTCCGAGACGCGGCTGGCGACGACGTTGGCGACGGTCCCTTGGTCGAACTCCAATCGGGCACTCGCGATATCCACATGATCCGTCAGCACGGAGGCGCCCACGGCCGAAATGTTGGCGATCCGCGCCCCGACCAGGGAGAGGATGATATCGATGTCGTGGATCATGAGGTCGGAGACCACATCGACATCGGTCGCACGCTCGGTGAAGCCGCCCATCCGTTGGGCCTCGATGTAGACAGGTGCGTGGATGCGCTGCGCGAGCGCCATGACGCCGGCGTTGAATCGCTCGACATGACCGATCTGAAGGATTGCATGATGCTCGCGCGCCAGGCGGACGATCTCGATCCCGTCGGCCAGGCTGGCCGCGATCGGCTTTTCGAGCAGAACCGGAATGCCGCGCGAGAGGAAAGGCGCTGCCGCCTCCAGATGCGCGGTGGTCGGGACCACGATGCTGACCGCGTCGACCCGCCCGATGACATCCTCGATCCGCGCGCAGGCGGCGCAACCGGCCTCGGCGGCAACCGCCGCGGCGCGGGCCGGGTCGACGTCGACCACGCCCGCCAGCTCGACATCCGGCATGCGCGAGTAGATCAGGGCATGGAAACGCCCCAGATAGCCGACACCGATGACGGCGACGCGGAGTTTATCGGACATAGGCTGCGACCGGATGCATTGATGAGTCTCGGAGACTCTCGCGGACAGGCCGCCGGCGCACAGCATGCGGCATTGCGTCCCGAGAATCGGTTGTTGTCGCGTCGATACTCCCGGAAAGCGGTTGTCTTCAGCCGCCGAAATCGTTCGGCGCAACCGCCTGCTTGGCGATCGGGGTGCGCTCGACACCCGAGTAGAGCCCGATCTGGTACGCCAAAGTCGCCGCCATCCCGATGATCGCAAAAGCGATCACCAATACCACGAGATCGGGCTTGGGAGGAGATGACTTGGGACGCATGGGCAAACCGACCTGATGTTGCGACTCTGGCTGCGTGGCTCGCTGTCCTTGCGAGACACCGAAATGGCGTAGGGGCTCCGATGCGCCTGGATCGCGCGACGGGCCCGTGTGTATTATCACGCGATCCGATGCGCTTGTCTGCGACGTGGAGGTTCAGGTGAACGAGTTTTCAATCAAGATTTCCGCCAATAGTCAGTACCAACCGGAGCGGTCTTCCCCCGGCGAGGGGCGTTATGTGTTCGCCTATACGATCGTGATCGAGAATCACGGCGACCGATCGGCGCGCCTGCTCGATCGGCACTGGATCATTACCGACGCGGACGGCAAGGCCCAAGAGGTCAGGGGAGAGGGTGTCGTCGGGGAGCAACCGCACCTGAAGCCGGGGGAACGTTTCGAGTACACGAGCGGTACCATCATCGCCACCCCGATCGGCAGCATGCACGGCAGCTACGGCATGATCGGCGACGACGGGACCCGCTTCGATGCCGACATTCCCGCTTTCTCGCTCGCCTCCGCCACCACCATCCACTAAGCGGGTCTGCCGGAGCCGACGTGCCCGTGTCCATCTATGCCGTCGGCGACATCCAGGGGTGCTATCGAGAGTTCCGGCAACTGCTCGACAGGCTCCGATTCGAACCGGGCGTCGACCGGCTCTGGCTCGTCGGCGACCTGGTCAATCGCGGGCCGGAATCGCTGGCCGTGCTGCGCTTCGTGCGCGATCTGGGCGATTGCGCCGTCACGGTCCTCGGCAACCACGATCTGCATCTCCTCGCCCTGGCCGAAGGCAACACCCGGCACGCCGGCAAGAGTACACTCGACGAGGTGCTGCGGGCGCCGGACCGCGACGCGCTCCTGCACTGGCTTCGTCATCGCCCGCTGCTGCACCATGACTCGGACATCGGCTTCACCATGATCCACGCCGGTCTGCCACCGCAATGGAGCCTTGCGGACGCGCAGGCCTACGCACAGGAGCTGGAAGCGGCCCTGCGCGGTCCGGACCATCGCACCTTTCTGATGGAGATGTACGGCAACAAACCCAAACGCTGGTCGCCCGCGCTGACCGGCATGGAGCGCCTGCGCTTCATCACCAACTGCCTGACGCGATTGCGGTTCTGTGCGCCGGACGGCGCACTCGCCCTAGGCGAGAAGGGCGAGATCGGCAGCCAATCGGCCGGACTCCGACCCTGGTTTCGGATGCCGGATCGGCACACCCATGGCGATCGGATCATCTTCGGCCACTGGTCCACCATCGGTTATCTCGCCGAGCACAATGTCTGGGGACTCGACAGCGGCTGCCTCTGGGGCGGCGCACTCACCGCGATCCGGATCGACGGCGGCGGCAACGCAGACGATAAACGGCCGATCACACCCATCCAGATCGACTGCGCGGGCTATCTGCGGCCTGGGTCGGAGTGACGCGCGGGTACGCGGCGAAGCTCCAAGAAGGTCATGGCATGCGCGTTGCGGGCGTCGGCCGGACGCTCGACCCGGCTCATCTCGGCCCAATCCGCCGGATCCCAGCGCGGAAACCAGGCATCGCCCTCGATAGCGGCATGCACCAGGGTCAAATAGAGACCGTCCGCCCGCGGAAGTGTCTCCGCATAGAGCGCCGCCCCGCCGACGATCAACAGCTCGGGAACCGGCCCGGCCGCATCGATCGCGGCATCCAGAGAATCCACCACGAGACAACCTTCCGGACGAAATGCCGGATCACGCGACAGGACAATGTGGCGTCGGCGCGGCAAGAGCCCGGGCAGAGACTCCCAGGTCCGTCGCCCCATGACGATCGTCTTGTCGAGGGTGAGCTGTTTGAAGTGCCCTAGATCGGCCGGCAGATGCCAAGGCAGGCGATTCTCCCGACCGATCACGCCGTTGTCCGCGATCGCGGCAACCAGGCAGAGGGGTGGAGCTTGGCATTCGGTCGATGTCATGGCGGATCACCTTGTCTTGATGGCTGCGCGTGCGAATCAATTCACACCTACACGTCGGTGGTTCCTTTCCCGGAATCACCTAAACTCGCTCGGCCCGGCACAACTGACTACGGAGCTACCGGTGTGTAGGTGCGAATTTATTCGCATGACGGCCCCCTCCAGGTCTTGCAGGCATGAGCAGTCGGTGTACTCATGCCGGGAAATCGCCTTTGCCGTACCGCGCCAGCGCCGCGGCGAGGCGATCCCGAACCAGATCGCGTAGGATCGCCGGCTCGACGACCTCGACATCCGGCCCGTACCTGAGCACATCCATCGTCAGCTCGAGCGCATTGCTGTAGGGGATGCGCAGCTCGTAGCGTCCGTCCTCCAGGAATCGCCCCGTCTGATCCCGATGCCACTGCTCCTTGGCGACCCAGCGGGCGCGCTCCGGGCTGAATCGCAGCACGGCCGTCTGTTGCGGCGCGCCGGCGAAGATCCCGTAGGAGACGGCGAAGTGTCGATCGAGCTCCTCGTCCGCCACCGGCAAGGCCGGCGTGGACAGAGGACGCGCGGTCTCGATCGCATCCAGGGCGAAGGTCCGCAGACCCTCGCGCAGATGACACCAGGCATCGAGATACCAGTTGTCGCGGTAATAGGTGAGACGCTGGGGCGAGACCTCGCGGTCGCTGTGCCGATCGTCGCCGCGATTGAAATAGCGGATCCAGAGCCGTTGACGTTGAGCCAAGCCGCCGGCGACCGTCTGAAAGTGTCGACCGCCGCGACGCGCGCCCACCCGCATGATGCGCACCCGCGCCGAAAGCCCGTCGAAGCCGGGGCGCTGCAGCTCGAGCAGATCGCCGATGCGTTTCTGCAGTGGCTTGAGATGCGGATCGAGCAGACCGGGCTCGACGCTGGTCAAGAGCTGCTGCACCGTCAGCAGGGCGTGCAGCTCCGAGGCGTTGAACCACAGACCGGGCAGCTCGTACATCGCACCGTCGGCCAGATCGTACCTATAGCCGTTGTGATCCCGGTCGTAGACGATCGGGGCGTGCAGATGCAGACGCATGTCCTCGATGAGCCGCTTGATGGTCGCGCGCGAGCACTCGAGCGCCTCCTCCAATCGCTGCCGCGAGACCGGATGCCGAGCCGCCTGAAGGATGCGGTTGAGCTCGAAGATCCGGTCGAAGCGGTCCACCGGGTCGGCCCTAAACGGGAACGGCGGCGACCTTCGCGACGGCAGCCGGTGCGGCCCAGAGCTTTTCGAGGTTGTAGAAGTCACGCACCTTGGGGAGCATGACATGCACCACGACCCCGTTGAGGTCCACCAGCGCCCACTCGCCCTCGGTGACGCCCTCCATCCCCAGAGGGGTCTCGCCCGCCTCCTTCGACTTGTAGGCCACGGTCTCCGCGATGGCCTTCACATGCCGATCCGAGGTGCCGGAGGCGACGATCATATAGTCCGTGATGGCGGTCTTACCCCGCACGTCCATCACCTCGACGTCGCGGGCCTTCATGTCGTTCAAGGTCTCGACGACCAGTTCCCGAAGTGTCTCAAGCTGCATGCGATCTCCTCTGCTTTTGAATTAGGGGCGCGACACGAGCGGTCGCACAGGGGTTTGCGTCGCACCGCGAGCCGCGGCGACGACCACACCCTCCTTGGCCGGGTCCGACGGGCGACGGTGCAAACGTAGCCCTTCGGGTCGGGGGGCCTCCGGCCTACCGATACAAACCTTCCGCCGCGATCATCGCGATCACCGCATCGGGCAGCAGCCAGCGCGGACTCAGACCCTGTCGGATCAGCTCGCGCACACGGGTTGCCGAGACATCGATCTGGGTCACCGCCTGAAAGAGGATGCGGCCGGCCGGCGTCTCGGCCAAGTCGTCGGCCCGATCCCGGATACGCCCCGTGCAAAACGCCTGCAGGGCAGGATCCAGCGCGTCGGACGCACCCGGTCGCCGCATCACCACGAGATGCGCCAAGTCCAGGATCTCGGCCGGGCGATGCCAGTCCAGGAAGCCCGCGAAGGCGTCGGCGCCGACCAGCAGACACAGGGGGCGCTCCCGGCCCAGCTCGGCGCGCAGCGAGATCAGGGTGTCGTAGGTGTAGGAGCCGCCCGCCCGATCGATCTCGCGGGCGTCCGCGGCGAAACCCGGTTGCCCGGCGATCGCGGCCTCCAACATGGCCAGGCGCTGCGCGGAGGAGGCGACCGGCGGCGCACGATGCACCGCGACATTGAGCGGGACGAGTCGGATCTCGTCCAGGCCGAGCGCTTGGAGACAATCGAGCGCCGGGCGCAGATGTCCGAAGTGGATGGGGTCGAAGGTGCCGCCGAGGATGCCGATCATCAAGGCGTCGAGGTGCGACCGACAAACAAATACACACCACCGAGAAATCCGTCGACCATCAGGTGCGGACCTCGCCGTTGCCCAGCACCACGAACTTCACCGAGGTCAGACCCTCGAGCCCGACCGGACCGCGCGCATGAAACTTGTCCGTGCTGATCCCGATCTCCGCGCCCAGGCCGTACTCGAACCCGTCGGCAAAGCGCGTGGAGGCGTTGACCATGACCGAACTGGAATCCACCTCGCGCAGGAAACGGCGAGCCCGGCTGTAGTCCTCCGTCACGATCGCATCCGTATGGGCCGAGCCGTGCGCGGCGATGTGATCCATGGCCGCATCGAGCCCGGAGACAACCCGGATGGCGAGGATCGGGGCCAGATACTCGGTGTCCCAGTCGGCCTCGGTCGCGGCAATCGCCTCGGGCAGGATCTCGCGGGTGCGCGGACAACCCCGCAGCTCCACCCCCTTCTCGCGATAGGCTGCCGCCAGCCGCGGCAGGATGCTCGCCGCAACGGCCTCGTCCACCAAGAGGGTCTCCATGGTGTTGCAAGTGCCGTAACGCTGCGTCTTGGCGTTCATGGCGATGGCGAACGCCTTGTCGAGATCCGCATCGGCGTCGATGAAGACATGACAGATGCCGTCGAGATGCTTGATGACCGGGACCCGTGCATCGCGGCTGATCCGCTCGATCAGACCCTTGCCGCCGCGCGGGATGATGACGTCGACGAATTCGGGCATGGCGATCATGGCACCGACGGCCGCGCGATCGGTCGTGGCGACCACCTGCACGCCGTCGGCAGGCAGACCGGCCTCGACCAAGCCCTGCTGAATACAGGCCGCGATCGCCTGATTCGACTCGAATGCCTCGGAGCCGCCGCGCAACAGGGTTGCGTTGCCCGATTTGAGACAGAGCCCGGCGGCATCCGCGGTCACGTTGGGTCGTGATTCGTAGATGATGCCCACGACACCCAGCGGCACGCGCATGCGCCCGACCTGAATACCGGACGGGCGGTAATCCAGATCCGTGATGGCGCCGATCGGATCCGGCAAGGCCGCGATCTGGCGCAGACCCTCGATCATGGTGTCGATACGCCCCTCGGTCAGCTCAAGCCGATCCAGCAGCGCGGCATCCAGACCCTTGGCGGCACCCTGTTCGAGGTCGATCCGGTTAGCCGCGGCGATGGCGCCGCGCCGGGCATCGATCGCGTCGGCGATCGCCGACAGCGCATCGTTCTTTTGACGGGTCGTCGCCCGCGCCAAACCGCGCGACGCGGCACGGGCTCGGCGTCCAAGATCGCTCATATAGGCGTCGATATCGGTGATCTGTCGTTCGCTCATCTCGAACCCAACGGATAATAAATGGGATCAGTGTAAGACGGCACCCGGGGTCTGTATAGCCGGAAAAGAGCCGGATATCAGGCGGAAGCCGTCTCCGCGCCGAAACCGAGAAGGCCGGGCCGAACGCGTCTCAGCGCTGCGGGATCGGCCGACCCGCCCGAAAGCCGCCGGCGGCCAAGGCATCGGCGACCACGGCCAAGCGGTGCCAGGGGTCGCCGACGGCGAGCCCCTTGATCGACTGATCGACCAGCGAGCACTGATAGAGCAGCACGCGCAGCAGGGTCGGCGAGAGACGCGACAGGGCGCGTTCCATCGCCTGGAGACGTTGCGGGGGCATTCGCGTATCCGCGCCACCCGGCGCACGCGCGCAGCCCGCCCGCGCCCCGGCCGCTTCGGCCAGGGTCCGAAGCTCCCGCGCCAAGACCCAGAGGACGAGAACATCCGCAGTTCCTTCGGCGCGCAGGACCGAGAGCACGCGTTGGGTGCGGGCACGGTCTCCGGACAAGGCCGCGTCGGTCAGCGAAAAGAGGTCGAAACGGGCACTGTCGGCGAGGTTCCCGAGCAGATCGGCGAGCCCAAGCGGCCCGGGATCACGCAGCAGACGCTGCTTCTCGATCTCCTGCACCGCCGCCAGCAGATTGCCCTCCGCACGCTCGGCGAGCAGCTCGGCCACGCCCGGTCCCGGCTGGAGCCCGACCGACTGCAGACGCTGACCGAGCCACTGCACCAGCTCGCGCCCCTTCAGAGGCCAGACCTGCACCAGTGCGCCGACCGACTCGACCCGCTTGGCCCACTGGCTCTGCAGCTCCTTGCGATCCAGCTCGGGCGCGATGATCAACAGCAGATTGTCCGGGCAGGGCCGATCGCAATAGGCGCGCACCGCGGCACCGCCGTCCTTGCCGAGCTTCACCGTGCCGATGCGCAGCTCGATGAGCTTGCGCGAGGAGAAGAGCGACATGGCATCGGCGGAGGCGGCCAAGGCCTGCCAATCGAATGCGGCGTCCTGATCCAGGACCTCGCGCTCGGCGAAACCCTGACGGCGAGCCGCCTCGCGGATCAGACGCGCCGCCTCGCCGAGCTGGTAGGGCTCGTCGCCGCACACCAGGTACAGCGGGGCCAGGCCGCGGGACAAGGCGTCTTGGAGCTGATTGAATCGCAGGCGCATGGGTTCGAGACCCGTCAAATCAGGGTCACGCGCAGACGCATGAGAATCCGATCCGCGGCGTCGCGCGCGAAATCCTGATAGATCAGCGCCTCTTCAAGCTGTTTGCCGAGGACCTCCACGTCCGGGTTGTCGAAGTTGCGGATTAGGTCGAGTGACTGCCCCGGCACCTTCTGAGCCCCGTCGGGCGTCACGGCGTCGTAGCTCACCAGATAGTGAAGCTCGTAGGCCAGGACCCGACCGCCCGAGTCGACGGCAACCACCTGAGAAGACCGACTCTCCGAGAGGATGCGCAGAATCAGCTTCGCCTCGCCCGCGCTCGCTGCAAGAGCGACGTCGCTGCCCGCGAGCTGATCGACGAGGGCGTCGCGCACCGGCGAGCTGCCGGCGGCCTGGATGTAGATCGGGCTGAGCTCGGCCGGGATCTCCACGACACCCCGCAAGCGAAAACCGCAGCCGAGCTGAGCGAGATAGACCAGACCCAGGATCAGGAGAACGGCGGCTCGGCCCAGGATCACGGGTCGTCCGCGCCCCGGGAAGGCGGATCGCCAGACAGCCGGAGCCTGAGCGCGCTTCTCGGTCCGAAGATCGGGCGGATACGGGGACATCGGCATCAGTTGGCGACGATGTTGACGAGCTTGTTCGGGACCACGATGACCTTGCGCACCGTGGCCTCGCCGATGAAGCGGCGCGCGTTCTCGCTCGCCAGCGCAGCGGCCTCGATGGTTGCACGATCCGCATCGGCGGGAACCTTCACGGTATCGCGCAGCTTGCCGTTGACCTGCACCACATAGTCGATCGTCGACTGCACGAGTGCGGCGGCGTCGACCTCGGGCCAGGTCGAACCCAAGATGTCTTCGCCGAACCCCAGCTCGCGCCACAGATGATGGGTAACGTGCGGCGCGATCGGCGCGAGCAGACGCAGCACGATCGACAGACCTTCGCGCAACAGGGTGCCGCGGGCGGGCGAGTCCGGGTCGAGCTTGTAGAGGACATTGACCAGGGTCATGCAGCCGGAGACGACCGTGTTGAACTGCTGGCGCTCGTAGTCGAATCGCGCCTTTTTGAGCACGCTATGGATCTCGCGCCTGGCGTCGCCGGCGACCTCATCGAGATCGCTCGCCGCCGGATCGTCCGCGCCGCGAATGGTCTCCGCCTCGGACGTGGCCAGCCACCAGAGCCGCTTGAGGAACCGGAAGGCACCCTCGACACCCTCGTCGTTCCATTCGAGCGACTGCTCGGGCGGCGAGGTGAACATGGTGTAGAGCCGCACCGTATCGGCACCGTAGCGTTCGGTGAGGGCCTGCGGGTCGACGCCGTTGTTCTTGGATTTCGACATCTTCTCGATGCCGCCGAAGGTGACCGGCAGACCATCGGCCGCGAGCCAGGCGCGCACCAGCCGGCCCTTCTCGTCGCGCTCGGTCTGCACCTCGGCCGGATTGATCCACTGCTTGCGCCCGTCCGCGTCCTCGCGATACCAGGTCTCGGCGACCACCATCCCTTGGGTCAAGAGCCGGGCAAAAGGCTCGTCGCAATCGACCAAACCCTCGTCGCGCATCAGCTTATGGAAGAAGCGCGCGTAGAGCAGATGCAGGATGGCGTGCTCGATCCCGCCGACATACTGATCGACCGGGAGCCAGTAGCTCGCCCGCGCGTCGAGCATGGCCGTGTCGCAATCGGCCGAGCAGTAGCGGGCGTAGTACCAGCTCGATTCGAAGAAGGTATCGAAGGTGTCGGTTTCGCGGATCTCGCCGCCGGGCAGATCCGAGAAGGACGGCATCTTTTTGAGCGGCGAGCCGGAGCCGTCGACGACGACCTTCTCGGGAAGGCGCACCGGCAGATCGGTCTCGGGGCGCAGACTGCCGTCGGGGCCGTTCACCACCGGGATGGGGCAGCCCCAGTAGCGCTGACGCGAGACGCCCCAGTCGCGCAGCCTGAAGTTCACGCGCTTGCGGCCCTTGTCGTGCTCCGTCAGCCAGGCGGCGATGGACTCGAACGCTTCGGTACTGGTTAAGGTCGAGAAAGGGCCGGAGTTAATCAGGATGCCTTTTTGCTCGAAACGTTCGTCCCAATCCGACCAGTCCAGCGGGACGCGTGCCGCGTCTCCCGGCGCGGAGATGACCGGGCGGTTTTCCGCGGGCGTTCCGGCAGCGGACGTGACCTCCAACGCGAGATCTTTCCAATCCTCGGGCACGATCACGGGCCGGATCGGGATGCCGTATTTGTGCGCAAAATAAAAATCGCGCTCGTCGTGCGCCGGGACCGCCATCACCGCACCCGTCCCGTAACCCATGAGCACGAAGTTCGCGGCGAAGATCGGCACCGCCTCGCCGGTGACCGGATGCAGGGCGTTCAGGCCGAGCGGATGGCCCTTCTTCTCCATCGTCTCGATCTCGGCCTCCGAAGTCCCGCCCTTGCGGCACTCATCGATAAAGGCCGCGAGTGCAGGCTGATCCTCGGCGGCACGTCGCGCGAGCGGATGCTCGGCGGCAACGGCGACATAGGTCACGCCCATGAGCGTATCCGGACGGGTCGTGTAGATCTCCAGCGTCTCGTCCGATCCCTCGATCCAGAAGCGCATCTCGACACCTTCGGAGCGCCCGATCCAGTTGCGCTGCATGGTGCGCACCTGCTCGGGCCAGCCGTCCAGGCCGTCGAGCGCGTCGAGCAGCTCCTGGGCATAGTCGGTGATGCGCACGAACCATTGCTGGATCTCACGCTTCTCCACCGGTGCGCCCGAGCGCCACCCCTTGCCGTCGATGACTTGCTCGTTGGCGAGCACCGTCTGGTCGATCGGATCCCAGTTGACCGTCGCCTGCGAGCGGTAGACCAGACCCTTCTCCATCAGACGCGTGAAGAGCCATTGCTCCCAGCGGTAATAGTCCGGATCGCAGGTCGCAAGCTCCCGGTCCCAGTCATAGCCGAAGCCGAGCTGCTTGAGCTGGGTACGCATGTAGTCGATATTCGACTTGGTCCATTCCGAGGGCGGGATGCCCTTCTGAATGGCCGCGTTCTCGGCCGGCAGACCGAAGGCGTCCCACCCCATCGGCTGGAGCACGTTCTTGCCGAGCATCCGCTGATGCCGCGCGATCACGTCGCCGATGGTGTAGTTGCGCACATGGCCCATGTGCAGCCGCCCCGAGGGATAGGGGAACATCGAGAGGCAGTAGAATTTCTCCCGCGAGCGGTCCTCGACGGCCTTGAAGGACTGGTTGTCTTCCCAATAGCGCTGGGCCGCGGCCTCGACGGCCTGCGGGTCGTAGTCGGTCTGCATGGATGTTCGGTCTTCCGGCAAGGGGGGGTGACGGCAATGCGCGTTAGGATACCGCAGCGAACGGATCCGCGGCGACCAGGGACACAACCGGGACACATCGGGAACGGCGGCGCGAGACCCGCCGATGCAACCGCTCCTTGCGAAATCGCGGCCATACTGCACACTTTAACCTCGTGCAGCGCGGCAGATGTGTCGAGACCGTTCGTTGTCGTTGTCGACCATCGATTACGACAACGAAGATAATCTTGGACGGTCTCGGAATCCACGCGTCAGCCGCCGACGCAGCGGCAAGCGCTGCCCCGCGCTCTACCCACCGGAGAGGATGATGAACGAAGAAGACAAAGGCTCGACGACCGACAAACTGGTGGATGCCTACGAGCGGATGCTCAAGCAAACCCACGAGACCATCGAAAAGACCCAGGAAGAAACGGTACCCAAATTCCGCGAGATCCTCGATAAGGCCCGCGACAACATGGTCGAGCTCGGCGAGCTGACCCGCGAAGAGGCCGAAAAGGTCTCCGACTACGTCAAACGCGACATCGAGGACGCGGCCAACTATATCGCCGAGACCGGCCAGGACATCCGCGATTGGTGGCGTTTCGATCTACAGCTGATCGAGCAGCGCATGATGGACGCCTTTTCCAAGGTCGCGGATCAGACCAGCCTACAGCTCGCCCAATGGGCCGAGGTCGCGCGTCAATTGAGTCTCTATCAGGCCGGCGAGGTGACGGGCCCCGGAACCCTGATCTGCGACCGTTGCGGGGCCGAAACCCATTTCGTGAAGGCCGGACGCATCCCGCCCTGCGCCGATTGCGGCGGCATGACCTTCCGTCGGCGCAGCGACGAGCCCCGCAACAAGGGCTGAATCCGGCCTCGGCGCGGGCTCGCCCGGGAACTCGTGACATCCGCTCCGCGGTGTCGCGCATGCCCCTTGGCGCTCCGCGCCACGTGCCGCCATCGCCGAAATGACGAACGAAACCCGGCCCCGCGAGCCAACCCGATCAGCTCGTCGCCCCGCAGTTGCGTTGCAGGCCCCGCGCCGACTAGCATCGAAGCGCTCGTAGGACAACACCAACAGCGGACACAGTCGATGCCCGCATATAACACCAGACGAGGACATCATCATGATCAGCCGCATCGCGCTCGCTCTCCCGGCTCTCGCCCTGACCGTCTCCGCCGGCGCTCAGGCCGCAACCTTCATGGACGCCGATTGGGCGGCGTCCGCCTGCCAGGCATGGAACGGGGCCGGCACGCTCACCGCCGGTCTGGCCGGAGAAGAATGGGCGGCGAACAACGCCGGTCGTGGATACAAGGTCATCCAGCTCTACCGCACCAAGTGCGGCGAGGGCAGCCGCGTGGAGCTGCAAATCAGCGACAAGGACGGCAAGGCCATGTGCACCTACGGCGGCGCGGTGAAGACCACGACGCTCGACCCGAAGGTCGATTACCTGATGAATGCGACCGACGAGGACTGGGCCTGCATGGGCGAAGGCCGCTTAGGCTGCGGTGCGATGGGCGCGATGACGACCGGCAAGCTCAAGTTCAAAGGGCCCAAGATGGAGGCCATGGGCGTCATGGGGCCGTTCGACACCTTTCTGCAGTTGACCGGCAAGGTCGCGGGCGATAAGAGTTCCTGCCCGTAGGCGGAGACTCCATGGAGCGGGCGATTTAGGCGTTTTCGGGACAATTCCAGACCCGTAGGTTGTGCTGACGATAGGAAGCACAACTTCCGCCGACGGTTGATTGTGCCTCGCACGGCTCGGCACAACCTACGGGCTACGGATCCAGACAGACGCATCAGTCATGTGTAAGCAGTACTGCGAATAAAATCGCACCTACACGCAGGTCATTCCTGTCCCGGGACTCACCTTAAACCGCGCCTGCTCCGACGGTTGTCGGAGCTGGCGCGACCACGCCAATCCAGCAAACGACGCATACCGCACCGGGCGCGGTTTAAGTCCGCAACAGCCATCTCTGGAAATCCAACCGCACCGCGCTTATAGTCCGGTTTCGCGTCAAGTCCCGCGGGAGAGTCCGGCCTCGGCCGGCGCCGAAGGCGCAACACTGCCCGGAATCGCTCAGGCAAAAGGACCGCGGGAATAACGACCGACTCTGGAGAGCGGTCCGGACTGCACCGACAGTCGGGACCCACCGAAGGGGCAGCAGCGACCGACGCGTTCGGTCGCCTGCAAACTCTCAGGTCTGGGACAGAGGGGCGGTGTCGAGGATCCGGGTGGGTCCCGAAGGCTTGTGCCTGCACGAGTCCGGAACGCGACGCGCGCCTGCTCAGTCGTCCCCGCTTCCGGGGTCGCGCCATCGAGCGCATTCGCATCCCGGCACGCCGTCTCATATCGGACGGCTGACTCGCACGCGGCTTTCGCGCATCACCCGCTTCCTTCGCCCGTTATACCGAGCGCATCTGCGCCCGATATTGAACCAGGTCGACGCCTCGCGAGCGGTGCCGACTCAACAGGCCAGCCCGCCGGGCGAGCCACCAGGCGAACGGAGAGTCGGATGGGATTGCGCACCCCCTTGTTTTCGGAGCATGAGCGTCTCGGCGCCCGGATCGTCCCCTTCGGCGGCTGGGACATGCCGCTGCACTATGGATCTCAGATCGAAGAGCATCACGCGGTGCGCCGCGCCGCCGGGATGTTCGATGTCTCGCACATGCGCCCGGTCGACATCGAGGGGCCGGATGCCCTGCCCTTCCTGCGACATCTCCTCGCCAACGATGCGGCCAAGCTGACCGCGCCGGGCAAGGCGCTCTACGCCTGCATGCTCAATCCGCAGGGCGGCGTGGTCGACGACCTCATCCTCTATTTTCGCGGACCCGAGCGCTACCGCGCCGTGGTCAACGCCGGCACGGCCGAGAAGGATATCGCCTGGATGCAGGCTCGGGCCGAGGGCCGGCAGCTGAGCATTCAAAGTCGCGACGATCTCGCCATGATCGCCGTGCAGGGACCGGATGCGCGTACCCGCGTCGAGCCGCTGTTGCCAGACGGGCTGCGCGCGTCGGCGATGCAGGTCGGGCCCTTCTTCGCCGCCGAGGACGCACACTGGTTTGTCGGGCGCACCGGCTACACCGGAGAGGACGGCTTCGAGATCATGCTGCCAAGCGCGGACGCCGCCGCACTCTGGCGCGCGCTGGTCGCCGCGGACGTGCGCCCCTGCGGCCTCGGCGCTCGGGATACCCTGCGCCTGGAGGCCGGCATGAACCTCTATGGACAGGACATGGACGAGACGGTCGGCCCGCTCGACGCCGGTCTGGGCTGGACCATCGCCTGG
The DNA here is from genome assembly GCF_001499735.1 of Thiocapsa sp. KS1. Classification (GTDB taxonomy): domain Bacteria; phylum Pseudomonadota; class Gammaproteobacteria; order Chromatiales; family Chromatiaceae; genus Thiocapsa. Next base: position 2,854,335 of record NZ_LN848257.1, read on the forward strand.
CAGCCGGAGGAGCGCGACTTCATCGGCCGCGAGGCCCTGACCGCTCGGCGCGATCATCCCGACCGACGTGACTTCGTCGGCCTCCTCTTGACCGGCCGCGGCGTCCTGCGACCGCACCAGAGCGTCCTCGCGGACGGTCGGGTGGTCGGAGAGGTCACCTCGGGCGGCTTCTCGCCCACCCTGGAGCGCTCGATCGCATTCGCGCGGGTCGAACCCGGCACACCCGCGGACTGCGCGGTCGACATCCGCGGCAAACCGGTGAGCGCACGCATCGTCAAACCGCCGTTCGTGCGACACGGCCGGATCTGCATCGAGCTCTGACCCCCGTGGTCAGTACCCGGACATTTGAACCGCAAAAGGCGCGAAGAGCGCACAGACAACCCGTCGATTGATCGGAGAGAACCATGAGCGACGCCCCTGCTGACCTGAGATACACCAAGAGCCACGAGTGGATCAGAGACAACGGCGACGGCACCGTCACCGTCGGCATCACCGACCATGCCCAGGAGGCACTCGGCGACATCGTCTTCGTGGAGATCCCGGATCAGGGCCGCGAGGTGGATGCCGAGGAGGCCTGCGCCGTGGTCGAGTCGGTCAAGGCCGCCTCCGATATCTATTCACCCCTCGCCGGCGAGGTCATCGAGGCCAACGCGCTCCTGAACGACAGCCCGGACGCGATCAACAACAGCCCCTACGACGAAGGCTGGATCTTCCGCCTCGCGCCGAACGACATGGCCGCGCTCTCCGGACTCCTGGACGCGGCCGCCTATCAGCAAGTCGTCGACGACGAGACCTAGATAAACCGCGTCCTGTAGGACATGCAATGCAGTCATGTGATCGGGCCAAGCAGGCGCCACAAACGCCCGCAAGTGACGCGGTTTAGTGTTTAAAAGATTTTATTGTTCTGAACCGCGTCCGCTGCAAGGCTCGTGAATGGGTGCGCGGCCGAACCGACACTCGAACAACGCATACCGCACCAGACGCGGTTCAGCCGGAACCCTGAGCTATGCCTTTTGTACCCCACACCCCGGACGACATCGCCGCGATGCTCGACACCGTCGGCGTCGCCTCCATCGATGATCTGTTCGACGAGATCCCGGCCGAGCTTCGGATCGGGGAGCTCGCGGCCATACCCGCCGGCATGGCCGAGATGGACATCGGCCGATTGATGCAGTCGCGCGCACGGGCCGACGGCCAGCCGCTCTGCTTCATCGGCGCCGGTGCCTACGATCATCACATCCCGGCCGCCGTCTGGCAGATCGCCGGCCGCGGGGAGTTCTACAGCGCCTACACGCCCTATCAGGCCGAGGCCAGCCAAGGCACCCTGCAGTTGCTTTACGAGTTCCAGTCCATGATGGTCGCCTTGACCGGATTGGACGTCTCAAACGCCTCGCTCTACGACGGCGCCTCGGGCCTGGCCGAGGCGGTCTTGATGGGGGTGCGCGCGAACCGCAAGGTCAAGTCGGAGAAGGTCCTGGTGCCGCGGTCGCTGCACCCGGCCTATCGCCGCACACTGCACAGCATCGTCTCCACCCAGGGCATCGAGCTGGTCGAGGTCCCGTTCGACGCGCGTGGCGGACACACCGCCATCGAGGCCCTGGATGCGCTGGCGGAGCAAGGCCCCTATGCCGCACTCGTCGTCAATCAACCCAACTTTTTCGGCGTGCTCGAAGACGTCGACGCGCTCACCGACTGGGCCCATGACCGCGACGCCCTGGTGATCGGGGTCGTCAACCCGGTCGCACTCGCCCTGCTCTCCCCGCCCGGCGACTGGGGCAGCGCGGGCGCCGATATCGCCTGCGGCGAGGCACAACCTCTGGGCATGCCGCTCGCCTCCGGCGGACCCTATGCCGGCTTCCTCTGCTGTCGTCAGGAATTCGTGCGCCAATTGCCCGGGCGCATCGTCGGACGCACGCTCGATCTCGACGGCAAGCCGGGCTTCACCCTGACCCTCCAGGCCCGCGAGCAGCACATCCGGCGCAACAAGGCGACCTCGAACATCTGCACCAATCAGGGCCTGCTGGTTACCGCCGCGACCATCCACATGACCCTCCTGGGCGCCGAAGGGTTGGAGCGTGTCGCCGCGGCCTGTTATGCCAATACCCGACGACTCGCGGAGCTGCTCTGCGCAGTACCGGGCGTGGCACCCCTGTTCAACCGTCCGGTCTTCCACGAGCAGGCGCTGCGTCTGCCTGCACCCGCGGCGGACATCCTCCGCTCGTTGGCAGCACACAACGTTTTGGGCGGGTTCGATCTCGGCGTGGAGTATCCGGAGCTCGACCCCGCGATCTTGGTCTGCGCGACCGAGCTGAGAACAGAGGAGGAGATGCAGTCCTACGCGAGCAAGCTCGGGCGTATCATCGCCACGCGAACGCAGGCTCCGTGCCCGGTCGCGCCCAAATTTTAGGGACACCCGAGCAGATCCTGCAGGTCGGGCCACGCGGAGCAAGGCCCGACGCTCGCAGCCACGCCAACCGCCGGATGTCGGGCCCAGTACGCTCGCTCGACCGACGCGGATGGACCTCCCAACCACCAACGATCGGGATAGACTCATGGCTCAAACAGCACTGCAAGGCAACCCCGTCAAGCTCTCCGGTGACCTGCCCGCCGTCGGCAGCACCGCACCGGACTTCAAGCTGGTCGACAAGGACCTCGGCGACAAATCATTGGCCGATTTCGCCGGCAAGAAGAAGCTGCTCAACATCGTGCCCAGCCTGGACACGCCGGTCTGCGCGACCTCGACCAAGCATTTCAATACATCCATGGCCGGTAAATCCGACGCCGTCGCCTTGGTCATCTCGGCCGACCTGCCCTTCGCGATGGGCCGCTTCTGCGGGGCGGAAGGCATCGACAACGTCGTGGCACTCTCCATGATGCGCTCGCGCAGCTTCGCGAAGGACTACGGCGTGCTCATCGAGGACGGTCCGCTCGCCGGCATCACCGCCCGCGCCGTCGTGGTCCTGGATGCCGACAACAAGGTGGTCTACACCCAGCTCGTACCCGAGATCACCGAAGAGCCCGATTACGACGCGGCGCTGGCTGCTCTCTAAAGCGCATCTTCCTGAACCGCAAAGGCACGAAGGGCGCAAAGGAAGCGCCCCGTCCGGGGCCTGTTGTCCGGTAGCGCAGTTCTCGCGCCAAGCTCGCGCCTCTGCGGTTCCGACTCGACTCACTCACCGAAGCCGACTGCCATGCTGATACATGACCGCTCCAGACCCGGACGCCGCGCCGCCGCGCAGGCACCGCTCGCCACGCCCGAGGTCACCGACATCCCGGCGGCGCTGCGACGTCGGAGCCGACCCATCCTGCCGGAGGTCTCGGAGCTTCAGGCGGTACGCCACTACACACGGCTGTCGCAGAAGAACTTCTCGATCGACACCCATTTCTACCCGTTGGGCTCCTGTACCATGAAGTACAACCCGCGGGCCTGCAACAGCTTGGCGATGCTGCCCGGGTTCCTGGCGCGGCATCCACTGGCACCCGAATCACACAGCCAAGGCTTCATGGCCTGTCTCTATGAGCTGCAAGAGATGCTCAAAGAGGTGACCGGGATGCACGCGGTCTCCCTGGCCCCGGCGGCCGGTGCACAAGGCGAGCTGGCCGGTGTAGCCATGATCCGCGCCTATCATCTGGCCCGCGGCGACCTCGCCCGCACCGAGATCCTGGTCCCCGACGCGGCACACGGTACCAATCCGGCCTCCGCGGTCATGTGCGGCTTCAAGGTCCGCGAGATCCCGACCGGACCCGACGGCGATGTCGACCTCGCCGCGCTCGAGCAGGCCGTCGGGCCACAAACCGCCGGCATCATGCTGACCAATCCGAGCACGGTCGGCGTCTTCGACCGCAATATCCAGGCGATCGCCACGCGCGTCCATACGGCCGGCGGTCTGCTCTATTACGACGGGGCCAATCTCAACGCCATCCTCGGCAAGGTGCGCCCGGGCGACATGGGCTTCGACGTCATCCACATGAACCTGCACAAGACCTTCTCCACGCCACACGGAGGGGGCGGTCCGGGTGCAGGCCCGGTCGGAGTCTCGGCGCGCCTGGAGCCCTATCTGCCGGTCCCGCTGGTCGCCTTCGACGGGGACGAGTACCGCTGGCTGGCCGAGCACGAGCGCCCCGAGAGCATCGGGCGCCTCACTGCCTTCGGCGGCAACATGGGCATCCTGCTGCGCGCCTACATCTACGCGCGGCTGCTGGGACGCGAGGGGATGCGCCGCGTCTCCGAGTTCGCGACCCTGAACGCCAACTACCTGATGGCACGGCTCAAGGCGGCAGGATTCGATGCCGCCTACCCGCAACGGCGTGCCAGCCACGAGTTCATCATCACGCTCAAGCGCGAGGCGAAGGAGCTGGACGTCAATGCGATGGATTTCGCCAAACGCCTGCTCGACTACGGCTATCACGCCCCGACCACCTACTTCCCGCTGCTGGTTCCCGAGTGTCTGCTGATCGAGCCGACCGAGAGCGAGAGCAAGGAAGATCTCGACGGCTTCGTCGCCGCCATGATCGCCATCCGCGAGGAGGCCCAAACCAACCCCGAGCTGGTCAAGACCGCTCCACACACGATGCCGGTGCGCCGACTCGACGACGTGCGCGCCGCACGGCAGCTGGATCTGGCCTGGCACCCACAAGGACAACAGCAAGGATCCACATGACCAAGGGACAATCCAAGGGCTGGCGGCGGGTTGTCTACGCCTTCGGCTACTCGATGAAGGGCTTCAAGGCGTGCTTCGAGCTGGAGGAAGCCTTCCGCCAGGAGGTCTTCCTGCTGATTCCACTCATCCCGCTGGGCCTCTGGCTCGGCGACACCGCCGTCGAGCGTGCGATGCTCGTCGGCAGTCTGCTCATCGTCCCGATCGTAGAGTTGCTGAATTCGGCAATCGAGGCAAACGTCGATCGTGTCGGTATGGAACGCAACGAGCTCTCGGCACGCGCCAAAGACATCGCCTCCGCCGCGGTGTTTTCGAGTATCGTGTTTGCCGTTGTCGTCTGGGCGCTGATTCTCATCCCGAAGCTGTTTTGAGAAGGCATGCTTCGAAACGCCTTGCGCCCGTCGTAAAGCCCAGCCTCTGCAATCGTTCAGTCGTCGGCCTGCGGGCCGACGTCTCGATGGACTACAAGGACCCGTCACCATGTTCGTTACCGAGAATCCGCCGGCTACCCGATCCTACACCGCGTCCGTCTTATTTCTTTCCGTGCTGCTCTGCGCGATCGCTGCGGCCTACGGCGCTTATGCACTGCGCGGCCTGCATGCCGACGGCGCCTTTCATCTCCTGAGTCTCGCAACCGGAGAGAAGTTTCTGTTCTGGGAGACACCCCGCAACGCGTCCTACGCCTTGCACCAGTGGGCGACAGTCCTCGCCATGAAACTGGGCATCGACGATCTGATCGTGCTGGCGCGCATCCACGGCCTCACGATGCTGATGACCCCGATCGTCTTTATCGCACTGTCGTATCTCGTGCTCCCGAAGGAGTACAAGCATCTCTTCATCTTCCCGGTGTTTTACTATCTGGCCGGCGTTATGGCCGGCGCCTTCTCCGCAATCGGAGAGGCGCAACTCGCCGGAAGCTATTTTTGGCTCCTCTTCTTTACGATCCTGTTTTTCAGGACCGGGCTCTTCACCAATATCCTCGTCTTCGTTCTCGTCCTTCCGATCTTCGTCATCCACGAAACCTTCGTCCTGATGGCGCCGCTGCTCGTGTTGGCGGCCTTGTACCGGCTCTTTCGATCGAAGAGTACCAATGATCGTCTCTATTTCACTGCCCTGACGGCGCTCTTGATCGCCGTTGTTGTCGTCGTCCTTTCATTTATCTTGGTGCCGAAATCCGAGTACTACGAGAGTCGCTCTCTGTCGTATTTTTCCACCATCACATCGCTTGCATTCATACGCAGCTACGGCTATTACAATCCGCCGGCCATTCTCGGCATTATCGCCGGCTTGATTCTGCTTGCCGGGGTTTATGTCACGCGCAGCGGGCGCATAAAGATCCAGCGGGCATTGTTGATCGCCGTCGCGCTCGCAGCCCTCGCGGCCGCAATCTCCCCGCTGATCGCCGAGCATGCGCTGTCGGCCAAGCTTCAGTTCGACGCACGAAGCTACGGACCGATCCTGATTCCGCCGTTGGTTCTCTTGATGGCAGTCGTCTCGCTACGCGCGGCGCAAGCCAAAGCCTATATCGAGTCCGGCTTTGTTGCAGGTGTCCTCCTTGCACTTGCGCTTGGGCAATTCGGATGGAATGTCGCCGCGACAAACGAATGGCGACATTACATCACGACCTTTCGCGGCCTTTTAGATGATCAGCGTGGTCTTGTCACGCATGAGCAAGCCCTCGGCGAGCTGTCGCCGGAGCTCCAACGGACGTTCGTCAATATGAGCTGGGGGTGGACCTATCCGACCATGAGCGCCGTTCTCGCACGCGACGGCCGCGTCCAAACGATCATCGCGAATCCTGCTTCGGACGTAAAGGGATGGGAGCCATTCGATCCCGAGACCTTGAGCGACGAGCTTCTAAGCAGCCGTCGATTGGATTTCTCCGCCTACTTGAGCACCTTGGCCGAGCAGCGCGCTCGGAGCAGCGCATCGTCGAGCCCGGCTAAGCCGGATGCCGTCGAATCAAACGATACACCAGCCGAGACGCCGCAAAATTAAAGAGGGTCGTGAAGCCGATCGTGATCAGGATGCCGAGACGTGGGTTCATCCCGATCGCGATCAGCTCACTCAAGAGGACGCCGCCGATCAAGAGGCTTGCGAGGTAGATGGCGACCGTGGATGCGGCACGCCACGCCGTCGCGGTGCTGCCTTTGAAGACATACCGCGGGAAAGCCACCAGCAAGACCGCCAAGCCGATCGCCCAAGACAGGTAATAGGCGACCAAGGGCGATAGCCAAAACAGCAGGAGCTGGAAAACGAGAAGAGTGAACAGCGTATTGCCTGCACCGACGAGCGCGAACCGCAGACCGTCGCCGAGCAGACCTTGACCGCCCAAAAGGCTTTTCATCATGTCGGCAATGCAGACGCGGTCACCAATCGCAAAAACTCGTCGTAGTCACGGATGTATTCGTTCGCCTCGTAGGCGTGCGACGCGAACACCGCCAGAACGGCGTCCGCGGAGAAGCGGTACTGAATTCCCCAGACCAGCGGCGGGATCAGGAGACCGACCCCGGGGTGATCGAGTCGGATCTCCTGTCGTGCAGCGCCGTCATCCACGACCACCGAGAGGGCACCGTTGAGGGCCACCAAGAACTGAGCACATTCGCGATGCGCGTGCTCGCCGCGGACGTGATCGTTCGGGACATGGTAGACAAAGAAGACACGTTTCGGCGAAAACGGCAGATGCTCGTCGAATTGGGCCACCATCAGATCGCCGCGCAGATCATTGAAGACCGGCAATTGCACCAGGGTGCAGCCTTTGACCGAGAGCGTCGGCAGTCCGTCGACCGCAAGGCGGCTCGCCTCCAGGACCGACAGGGTACCGAGACGCGCCTGCTTGGTCTCGGACGCCGACTGATACCCGATGATCTGCGCCGGGTTGCCGGCGACGACCGCGTTCGGGGGAACAGACCGCGTCACCACCGCTCCGGCACCGACCATAGCACGCTTCCCGATCGTCAAGCCCGGCAGGATCGTCGCATTTGCCCCGATCGAAGCACCATCCTCGAGGGTCGTCACCGCAAAGGTGTCCGGATAGCGTTTCGAGCGCGGAAACCGATCGTTGGTAAAGGTCGCATTCGGGCCGATGAAGACATCGTTGCCGACCCGAACCCCATCCCAGAGTTGGACCCCGCTCTTGATGGTGACGCGGTCGCCGAGGCTGACATCGTTCTCGATGAACACGTGATCGCAGATGTTGCATTCGCTGCCGATCCGCGCACCCGGCAGGATGTGAGAAAAGGCCCAGATACGGGTTCCCGCACCGATCGTGCTGCTTTCGCAGATCCCCGCCGGATGAACGAAATAGGCTTGATCAGTCATGAGGCTGGCCCTCGATACGACCTTGAAAATCCTGCTCGTCCGATACCAGGCTGAGTGGCCGGTGCTTGGTATTCTCCAGGGTGCGCCACAGATAACATCCCATCAACCCTTGCGAAAACAGAGTGAAACTCCCCATGATCAAAATGGTGAGCATGACGGGCGTATAACCCGCCACCTCGATCCACCCCAGCATCTTCGCGACCAGGATCGCCAGCGATAGAATCAACGAGAAGAGAATCCCGATGATACCGGTCCATAACAAGACCATGACCGGGAGATCCGAGTAAGAAAAGATGCTGTCGAGCATGTAGTTGAAACGGCGCTTGAATGACCAGGCGCTCTTGCCTTTCTCGCGTGCCAGCCGCGTATAGGTCGCGAACTTGCGCCGAAACCCTACCCAAAACAATTGGGCGACGAGCGAGCTGTTGCTTTCCTCGATGCGCAGGAGCGCATCGCGAACCTTCTGATTACAAGCAAAGACATCAACCCCGCCCCGCGGCACGTCGGGCAGAACGAAGCGCCGGTAAAAGCCCCAAAACAGATTCGACAGGAGCTTGCTGGTCGCATGATCGTGACGCTCGGCGCGATGACCGAAGACCACGTCCGCCTCGTCTCGCGCGAGGATCTCGAAGAAGGAGAGGACCAGCTCCGGCGGTTCCTGCAGATCGGCGGCCATCGCGGCGAATCGCTCGCCCCGCGCATGCACGAGCCCGGTGCGAATGGCCGCGAAGGATCCGAAGTTTCGACTATGCGACACCAGTCGCGACGGAAAGGGACAACCCGCCAGCGCATCGCGCAGCACTTCCCCCGAACGATCGGGCGATCCGTCGACGACGAAGACGACCTCGGTGTTGCCTTCGATCGACGCGGTGAGGGTTTCCAGCGCCTTCAGGAGATCCGGAACATTCTCCTCGTTACGGTAAACCGGGATGACGATGGATTGGTCAATGGGCTGCGGCATCAGTTTGACTCGCCGACGGCAGTGAATGAAGCGCCTCGCAAACCCGGGCGATCTCGGCCTCGGTGAGATGGGGAAAGCAGGGCAGGGTCAGGATACGCTCGACCGCAAGACGCGAGGTCGATAAGGGGCCGGAGCGCATCGGCAGATCGCGCCAGGCCGGCTGATCGGGATCCAGGGTCGGGTAATGGATATCCGTTTGAACCCCCATCCGGTTCAGATGAACCTGCGCGGTCTCACGATTCGGACACAGCAGCACGGCGAGATGACCGACCGTTGCCTCGCCCTCCGCGACACAGAGCCGATAACCATCGGGGAGGGCATCGCGATAGGCCTGAAGGATCGCCCGGCGTGCGCAATTCATGGCATCCAGATGCTGAAGCTTGATCCGCAGCGCGGCCGCTTGGACCTCGTCGATCCGGCTATTGCGACCGTAGGCGGCAACGTTGTGATAACGCGGCTCCCACCCGTATTGGCGCAACAGGCGGATTCGATGCGCCAAGTCGTCGCGGGCGGTCGCCACGGCACCGCCGTCTCCGAGCGCGCCGAGGTTCTTGGACGGATAGAAGCTGAAGGTCGCGATATCCCCGAGGCTGCCCGCAAGTCGCTCGCCCACCCGTGCGCCATGGGCTTGCGCGCAATCCTCGACGATTGCGATATCCGCACGACCGGCCGCGTCGAGCAGGACGCGCAGCCCATCGACCTCTCCGAGATTTCCGTAAAGGTGAGTGACCACAACGGCCTTCACCTGATCCGAGAGACGCGCGATCACATCGCTCGGATCAAGGGTCATCGTCGGCATCAGGATATCCGCGTAGACCGGGGTCGCCCCGATGACCCGGCAGGCAATCGAGGTGTAACCCCCGGCATTCGCGGCGGTGACGACCTCGTCGCCCGCGCCGACCCCGACCGAGCGTAAGGCCAGCTCCAGCGCATCCGTGCCGTTGGCCACGGGCAGGACATGCGTCACGCCGAGATAACGGGCGAAGTCCCGAGCGAAACCCTCGGTCGCCTCGCCAAAAAGCCAGCGGCCACTGCGCAACGAGGCGAGGACGGCGGCCTCGATGCTTGATGCGAGCGCTGCATATTCGCGCGCGGGTTCGTTGATCTGAATCAAGGTCGCTGCCCCATCATTGAGAATCGGTCGGTGATCCGGGCAAGGCGTCGATCATCCGGATGCCGGGTTGCCGGACTCAAGCGCGTCGCGCTCGATGCGAAACGCCGCACGACCTTCCGTCTTGTGCCGCATCCAGACTCTGAGGCCCTGTGTCCAAAGATCTTCTTTTGAATAGCGCCGAAGCGCCCGGCGATAGTATGTGTTCTTTCTCGTGGAGGAATGGATCTTTTCCTCGTCGAGATCGAAAGGGATCCGTTCCACTTCCATATCAAAAAACCGAGCCAGCTCTTCGAGAATCGCGCTGGCGCTTTTGAAATTGGAGCTGGAACCTGTTTTTGCGTCGCCGAGATTATAAACGAATCGGGTGATCCCGGCCGCGTGCGACGCCGGCACGCCTTGCCGAATCAGCAGCCCCTCCATCTCATCGTGATCAAGCACCAAATGGGCCCAATCGGGTATCGGATTCCTCTCGGCCTGATCGAAGCGGTAGAGGACCGGCACATCGACCCGACCATGCGCCGAGGCGGCGGATTCGGCAGAAGGCTCCGGGTGATACCAGACATGATGGCCCGACGGCCCGGACCACAGTGGCTGACCCTGGAGATAGACGACGCCGTCGGGGCGCAGGAGGGTCTTGATCGCACGGCAAACCTTTTCGAGATCGGCAATATGTTCCAGTACCGCGATCCCATAGATAATGTCGAAACTCTCCGGCGGGCATGCGACGTCGGAGACATCGCCAACCTTAAGCTCGACGCCCGCCGGCAGGGCCTCGTCGCTGCGCCAATCGCCCATGTTGGTCCCGACGACAGCGCGCGCGCCGTTCGCCTGGAAAAGGCGCGCCGAGCACATATGATAGTCGCTGCCGATCTCCAGGATTCGCTTCCCCCGAATATCGACACGCTCGATGAGCTCGCGAAACTCCTCGATCTGGTATGGCGCGGCTGATTCCCTGACATAATCCGGGATCCTGATCTCGACCCGATATTCCGGGCGCACCCTGGGAATGACGAAGGCCCGCAGCAGGCGTCGCTTGTCGAGCTTATTCAGCAGCTCGAACGTCAACGTCCACCAGATCACCCGGCGCAGGCGCGCGACGAGCCCGATGACATTCGCGAGCCAGCCTGGAGCCGTGCGCATGGGAGTCGTCATGATCCAATAGGCTCCACCCGAGGGAGGTGTTGTACGGTACCGGCCTTGATCCTCATGCGTGTGTCGATTCCCGCTTATGTCGATGTGCCGGATTCAGGATTCAGCAGGTCCAAATAGCGTTTCGCGATCGACGTCCAGTCCAACGCGTCGACATAGGCCTTGGCACGCTCGGCGATGGCTCGCGCTTCTTGCGGATGCTCGAGCAGACAGACGACCGCGTCCGCGATTCCTTCGAAATCGTCGACGATCACGGCGTGGATTCCCGGTTCGGCGGGTATCCCTTCGATCCCCTTGCTGGTGGTCACGACCGGCACGGACGCGGCGAAATACTCCAGGATCTTCATACGCGTGCCCCCACCCTTTTGCAACGGCACCACGGCAATGTCGGCGCTCTTCAGATACGGCGCGAGGTTATCGACCGACCCCGTGAAGACAACATCCGGATGCGGGCTCTCGACGGGCGGCTCCGGACCGATCGCAAACACCCTGGCATCGATACCTCGCGCGCGCAGGCGCGGCAGGATCTCGGACGCGAGCAACTCGACCGACTCGAGATTGGGTCGATAGCTGTAGATCCCGTGATACACGATGATGGGACTGCTCGAGGGTACCTCATAGAGATCACGCAAACCGAATGAATAGTTCCGATCGAAGAGTCGTAGGTCGACACCATGCGGTACCACCTGCACCTTCCATGGCTCCACCCCATGTGCGATCAGCAGATCGCGATCCGGCTGCGATACGGCGATCACATGATCGACTTGATTACAGACACCGATCTCCAGATTCCGCAACCACTCGTAGGCTTTCGGTGTCGTCGCCGGATATTGCGTCCGGATGCGGTCGCACTCCACGTTGTGCTCCACGAGCAAGGTCTTGGCAGGCTTCAAACGACTGACCTGCAAGCACGGCTTGGCATAGGCTGGAAACTCGGCCTGGTAGAGGATGATCCTGTATTTGAATGCCAGGTAAAGAAGCCTCGCGGTATAGCTCCAATCATGCCACGCCTGATAGATGTAAGCCTCGTTCAGCGGCATGCCCGAGCGCAGGACCTTCTTGCGGCTGAACCGATTCATGAGACCGGTCAGACGGATCCATCGCGGAAAGAGATGCTCCTCGGCGACACCGGCCTTGAAGAGGTAGTAACGGCCCCAATCACCGCTGATCAGAAGGACACCATCGACAAAATGAGAAAGCCCCCAAGCGGTTCGCTCGATCTTGACCGCCGCGCCATGATTGGTCGGAAAGATATCCTCGCGCGAGACGATGGCGACATAGCCCGATCGGCGCTCGCCATCGTCGGGCTTCGCCGCCATTTCGGCAGCAGCCGCGTATCGATCGCCCGATGCGTGAAAGGCATCCGAGGGCGCGGGCTCTTCCCAAGCCAGCCTGATCGCTTGCCATAGGCGATGACGCAATGAACCGACCCAGCCGCGCGTATTGATCAAGGCCATCCTGAGCGGCTCGGTCAGTCGCCAGCTCGTGCTGTTGATGACCTCGTCCAGACGATGCTGTAGTTTTTCCACATGATGGCGCAGCTCGTCGATCCATTCGTCCCTGAGTCGAACCTGACGATCGAGCTCGAGAACCTCCTGACTGAGCCTGGCAAGCTGAGGCTCGGCGTCGATGAAAAGCCAATCCGTCTGTTTTGCGGGAGGTTCCGGGCACTGAAGGTATTCGACGAGCGGCCGAATCGTTTTCAGATAATGGAAGTGCTCGTTGACCAGACGGATGGCGTTTTCCGATTTCCGGGAATAGTCGGCAGCCGCCCCGGAGATCGAGCCGAGCAACTCGGGCAGATCCTCCGGATCATCGACGACCCAGCCGGCGTCGTAGTCCGCGAGATCCCGAGCCAGATCCAGGGTTCTATTGCAGATCACCGGCAGGCCGCAGCGTAGGAACTCGACGGACCGGAACGAGGCGCTGAAATCCCGTTCGATATTGTAGTCGGACAACTCGATCCCGATGTCGCATTCATCCCTGAAGAGTTGCGCCATATCGCGATAGGGCAGCAACCCCGGGGTCTTGGGTATCGAATCGGGATCAGGCAGCGGCTCGCCATTTGCATCCGGTGCATCGCCGGACGCCGCCTTGTGAACATAGCCTCCGGATAGGACAACCAATTTCCCCCGCATCTTGGAGCCGTCGGCAAGCGTTTCACGGATGGATCGGTGATAACGTTCGCCCATCCGCCAGGGCCAGGACACGCCGCCGGTCACGACCACCCATTCATCCGAGGATCGCCGGCGCGGCAGGGGAGAAAAAGGCTCCGTGGAGATCGGGATGATATCGATCGGAGCATTGAATCGACAGTCGAATCCAGCCAAGATCAACCAGGGAATCAGGAATTGGCGCTGGCGCCGGGTTCCGCAAATGAAGCGGCTCGCCTTGCGATACTGTGCCAGCATTCGACCGGCATAGTGGCCGACATTCTCGCCCTCCTGAAACAGGATCTCCAGGATCCGGGGAGCGATCAGATCGACGATCAGCGGGATCTCGAAATCGTACGGGAAGGATTCCAGCAGCTCCCAATAACCGACCAGGATCGCTTGAGGCTTGACCTCGCGAATCAATGTGTGCAGTTCCGTGCTGTTTCCGAAGTACCGGATATCGGATTCCGAAGCGCCGGATTCGCTGCGGCCTTCCCGATGAGAGGACCGCGACCCCGGATAGGCAAATACGACATCGACCCCATGCTCGGCAAGCCCTCGGCCGAGGTAATACGCCCGGATGGAGTTGCCAGACAGGACCTGGTCGGGCTGAAATGCCGAGCCATGGGTGACAATAAGGACCTTCATTACACGGAATACCTGAACGACGGGGACGCACACTTACAAACTGAACGCATGTTTTGGCCTATTCGATCGCCTGATTGCAGGGCATGTATCGATCTTGATGAACGCAATGGGCAGGAGGCAGCTTCCGGCAATGCACGTCGAGGCAGGGAGCACGACTACCGGTTCGTGGAGAGCTCGGCGGGACACCTCGCCATGATGCAGGAAGCCAGGAATCGAGACAAGTTAGCTCGGAGCCCCGCCATCTCTGGATTGCTCACATCAAGCTGCCGAGAAACAGCCCGTCGGCGGCGACGCCATCGAGATCGCCTGCCGGGCGAAGGGCACCGCACAGGCAACGACTGCCGGGGGCCGATGGCTCCGACCGGCGCGTGCGGACCGACATCAAGTCCAAGATCGAGCCCGACAGCACGGCCTCGAAGCGCATCGTTTCGCCCGCCGATGCCGTAGAATAGCCAGATCGGAACAGCAGCGAAGCACGACGATGGAAAGTTTTCGCGGTACGACGATTCTCTCGGTTCGGCGGGGCGGTAAGGTCGTGATCGGCGGCGACGGGCAGGTCTCGCTCGGGCAGACGGTCATGAAGGGCAACGCGCGCAAGGTCCGCCGTCTCTTCAAGGGCCAGGTAATCGCCGGGTTCGCCGGCGCCACGGCAGACGCCTTCACGCTCTTCGAGCGCTTCGAGGGCAAGCTCGAGAAGCACCAGGGACATCTGACCCGGTCCGCCGTCGAGCTGGCGAAGGACTGGCGGACCGATCGCATGCTGCGTCGGCTCGAGGCATTGCTCTGCATCGCAGACGCGCAGACCTCGCTCATCATCTCCGGAACAGGCGACGTGATCGAGCCCGAAAACGACCTCATGGCCATCGGGTCCGGCGGAGCCTTCGCACAAGCCGCGGCCCGCGCGCTGCTCGAGAACACGGACCTCGGAGCCCGTGCGATCGTCGAGAAGGGGTTGAACATCGCCGCGGACATTTGCATCTACACCAATCATAATCTGGTGCTCGAAGAGCTCGACACAGGTCGCTGAAGCGGGTTTGCCACGGCATCACGAGCCACTCACCCGTGTCACGAACGGGGTCGCGGCGCAGCCCGGGCCCTTGACCCGACACCGCTCCACGACGACGCCTCGCGAGGTCAATCCTCCATCCATTCGGTCGCGCGATCCGGGCGACCCTCTCGACGGACAGATCCAGATGTCGGAAATCACCCCACAACGCATCGTTTCGGAGCTCGACAAGCACATCGTCGGTCAGGACGAGGCAAAACGCGCCGTCGCCATCGCCTTGCGCAACCGGTGGCGTCGGGCTCAGATCCCGGAGCCGATGCGCTCGGAGATCACGCCGAAGAACATCCTGATGATCGGCCCGACCGGCGTAGGCAAGACCGAGATCGCGCGGCGCCTGGCCCGCTTGGCCAATGCGCCCTTTCTGAAGGTGGAGGCGACCAAGTTCACCGAGGTCGGCTACGTCGGGCGTGATGTCGAATCCATCATTCGTGATCTAGCCGACATCGGAATCAAGCTCGCCCGCGAGCAAGAAATGGCGAAGCTCGCGGGACAGGCCGAAGCCGCCGCCGAGGAGCGCATCCTCGACGCACTCCTCCCGCCGCCGTCGAGCTTCGAGGAAGAGAGCCGCTCGACCACCAGCTCGGCGACCCGCGAAAAATTCCGCGATCGTCTGCGCGCCGGCGAGCTCGACGAGCGCGAGATCGAGATCCAGGTCTCCGCCTCGCCGATGGGGGTCGAGATCATGGCCCCGCCCGGCATGGAGGAGATGACCAATCAACTTCAGGGGCTCTTCCAGAACCTCGGCCAGGGTCGGATGAAGCGCCGCAAGCTGCGCATCCGCGACGCCCGGCAGCTGCTCAAGGACGAGGAGGCCGCCAAGCGGGTCAACGACGAAGAGCTGAAGCTGCGCGCCATCGAGAACGTCGAGCAGAACGGCATCGTGTTCCTCGACGAGCTCGACAAGGTGACCAAGCGCGGCGAAGGCATGGCGGGCGCAGACGTCTCACGCGAGGGCGTGCAGCGCGACCTCCTGCCGCTCGTGGAGGGCAGCACCGTGTCGACCAAGCACGGCTCGGTGCGCACGGATCATATCCTCTTCATCGCCTCCGGTGCGTTCCATCTCTCCAAACCGTCGGATCTGATCCCGGAGCTGCAGGGCCGCCTGCCGATTCGCGTCGAGTTGAAGGCCCTGACCACGGAGGATTTCGTGCGGATTCTGACCGAGCCGGACGCCTCCTTGACCGATCAGTACCGCGCCCTGCTGGCCACCGAGGGCGTCGCCCTGGAGTTCACGCAGGACGGGATCCGTCGACTCGCCGAGATCGCCTGGCAGGTCAACGAGCGCACCGAGAACATCGGGGCGCGACGGCTGCATACCGTCCTGGAACGGCTGCTCGAGGACGTCTCGTACAACGCGTCGGATCTGGATCGCGTGACCGTGACCATCAACGCGGCCTATGTCGATCAAAACCTCGCGGGGCTTGCTGCCGACGAGGACCTGTCGCGGTATATCCTGTAAACCGCGTCGGTGCGACATGCGCTGGTGTTGAGGAACCTCGGACGCACATCAGCCGACAGGCGCCGCCGAGTCGGACTTAAGTCCGACCCACACTGCGTCGGAACGCGTCTTGGAGCGATATCTTTCCTCACCCGATCAATCCCGTTAAACAACATCCGCGGCAGTGTCGCGGGCGCCGGAGAAACCAATGCCGACACCGACCGAGCTCAACCTGCACCAACAATCGCGGATCCTCGAGATCACTTTCGACGACGGCTCGCACTTCAACCTGCCGTGCGAGTACCTGCGTGTCTACTCGCCCTCGGCCGAGGTCCAGGGTCACGGCCCCGGGCAGCGCGTCCTGCAGCTCGGCAAGGAGGACGTCGGGGTCGACAAGATCGAGCCCGTCGGCAACTACGCCATCTGCCTGCACTTCGACGACGAGCACAATACCGGGATCTACTCCTGGGAATATCTCTACAAGCTGGGTGTCGAGCAGGAGCACCTCTGGAAGGCGTATCTCGACGAGCTGGAGAAGGCCGGGCAGAAGCGAAAGGTCCGCGCGTCCTGATCCGAGTCGCTGTTGTTGTAAACTTAGCGGCTCGGGATCGCGCCGACGTGCGTCGCGTCGACCGACCCGGATCACACGGCCGTCGCCCCGGGCGGGCCTCGGCCTTCGAAAACACTCATTGATCTGAACCGCGCCGCCGACGGCCCTTGTTCACGACAAGGCCAAGCAGACCCCGAAGCGGTGCAGATCCAATCAAGCGCGGTTCAGCAGGGACACAGCATGTCCGACGACAAGACGACACATTTCGGTTATCAGCAGGTTCCGGTCGAGGAGAAGGCGTCGCGCGTGCGCGCGGTGTTCGACTCGGTCGCCTCCCGATACGACCTCATGAACGACCTCATGTCCTTGGGCATCCATCGGCTCTGGAAGCGCCACACCATCGAGCTGTCGGGCGTGCGGCGCGGTCAGCGGGTGCTGGATCTCGCGTCCGGAACGGGCGATCTTGCCGAGCGCTTCTCCGGCATCGTCGGCGCGCAGGGGCTGGTGGTCATGTCGGACATCAACGCCTCCATGCTCACCGAGGGGCGCGAGCGCATGCTCGACCGCGGACGCGTCGGCAACCTGCACTACGCCCTGATCAATGCCGAAAAGCTGCCGTTCCCGTCGGATTACTTCGACTGCGTCACCATCGGTTTCGGTCTTCGCAACGTCACCGACAAGCAGGCGGCACTCGTGGAGATGCAGCGGGTGTTGCGACCGGGCGGACGGGCGCTCATCCTCGAGTTCTCGCACCCGGTCAGCCGCCCACTGAGCAAGGTTTACGATCTCTATTCCTTCTCGGTCCTCCCGACACTCGGGCGACTGGTCGTGAATGACCCCGAGAGCTATCGCTATCTGGCCGAATCCATCCGCATGCACCCCGACCAAGAGACGCTGCGCGCCATGATGGAAGCCGCCGGGTTCGAGCGTTGCGACTACTTCAACCACAGCGGCGGTATCGTCGCGATCCACCGAGGTTACAAGCTGTGACCGAAGGCATCCAGATCCCGGACGCGGTGCTGGCCGTCGTCGAGCAGGCACTGAATCGCTATATCGAGCTTGATCCGGAGGGCGCTGCCGCCTTTGCCGCGATGGAAGGACGGATCATCGGCATCGAGCTTACGGGGTTCGGCACGCGCGTGACCATCATCCCGAGTGAGCGGCGCCTCCAACTCTTCGGCGGTTACGACGCCGAGCCCGACTGCCTGATCCGCGGCACCCCGCTTGCCCTCGCCCGCATGAGCATGGCCGAGCGCAAGGAGACACAGATCATCCAGGGCGAGGTCGAGATCCTGGGCGACACCTCCCTGGCACAAGCCTTCAACCGTGCGATCGCCGGCCTCGATGTAGATTGGGAGGAGCAGCTCGCACGCATCATCGGCGACCCCTTCGCCCACCAAGTCGGCAACCAAGCGCGTGCAGCCGCGCAGTGGGCACGCAAGACCTCCGCGTCCCTGACCGCCGATCTTCAGGAATACCTTCAGGAAGAGGCCCGACTGACCCCGACCCGCTACGAGATCGAGGCCTTCCTCGCGCAGGTCGACATCCTGCGCGACGATATCGAGCGTGCCGAGGCACGCATGGAGCGGCTCGCCCGAGCGCTTGCGGAGCGCGGCACTCGATCATGATCGGTCCCCGCGAGGCCCTGCGGCTCTTCCGCATCAACTGGATCCTCCTGCGCCATGGTCTCGACGAGGTCATCCTCGCAACCCATCTGTTTCGGCCGCTGCGGTGGGTCATGTACATCTCGCCCTGGCACTGGTTTCGCCGCGACCTGCCGACCTCCTACCCGGTGCGGGTGCGCCTCGCGCTGGAGGATTTGGGACCCATCTTCGTCAAGTTCGGGCAGATCCTCTCGACCCGGCGCGATCTGCTGCCCGACGACTTGGCCGTCGAGCTGGCCAAGCTGCAGGATCGGGTGCCGCCGTTCGACGGTGCCGAGGCACGCGCCATCATCGAGAAGGCGTGGGGCTGCTCGGTCGACGATGTCCTGGACGAGTTCAACCCCGTCCCCCTCGCCTCCGCCTCCATCGCGCAGGTCCACACCGGGCGCCTGAAGAACGGGACTGAGGTCGTGGTCAAGGTGCTGCGCCCCGGCATCGAGCGCACCATTCGCGGTGATTTGGGGCTGATGTACACCG
This sequence comes from Thiocapsa sp. KS1, assembly GCF_001499735.1. Lineage (GTDB taxonomy): Bacteria > Pseudomonadota > Gammaproteobacteria > Chromatiales > Chromatiaceae > Thiocapsa. Next base: position 2,873,534 of record NZ_LN848257.1, read on the forward strand.
TCGCCCATCTCGCCGAGCGCTACTGGAAGGACGGGCGTCGGCTGCGCCCGGTCGAGGTCGTCCGCGAGTACGAAAAGACCATCTACGACGAGCTGGATCTGCAACGCGAGGCCGCGAACGCCTCGCTGCTGCGTCGCAACTGGATCCACAGCGAGATGCTCTACATCCCGGAGATCTACTGGGACTGGACCCGCCCGGGCGTCATGGTCATGGAGCGCATCTACGGCACCCCGGTCAGCGATGTCGCGACCCTCAAGGCCCAGGGCGTGAGCATGAAACAGCTCGGCGAACGCGGGGTCGAGATCTTCTTCACCCAGGTCTTCCGCGACAACTTCTTCCATGCGGACATGCACCCGGGCAACATCTTCGTCGAGCCTTCCGGGCGTTATATCTCGATCGATTTCGGCATCGTCGGTACACTCACGACCGAGGATCAACGCTATCTCGCCGAGAACCTGCTTGCCTTCTTCGAGCGCGACTATCGGCGCGTCGCCGAGCTGCACGTGGAATCAGGCTGGGTCCCGCCCGGTACGCGTGTCGACGAGTTCGAGTCCGCCATCCGCACCGTCAGCGAGCCCATCTTCGAGAAACCGCTGGCTGAGATCTCGTTCGGGCACTTCCTCGTGCGGCTGTTTCAGACCGCCCGGCGCTTCGACATGGAGATCCAGCCCCAATTGGTGCTGCTCGAGAAGACGCTGCTCAACATCGAGGGCCTCGGCCGTCAGCTCTATCCCGAGCTGGACCTCTGGACGACCGCGAAGCCCTATATGGAACGTTGGATGAAGGACCAGATCGGGGTCGTCGGCCTACTCGACCGGACCAAGCGCAACTTCATCTCGGTCGCCGATCAGACCCCCGAGATCCCCTTAATGGCCTACCGGATCCTCAGCACCTACGATAAGCGACTGCGGGCGGCCGAGGCCGAATCACTCAGAAACCATGGCCGCAGCGCCGGCCAAGACCAGGCCGCAGCAACATCCCAGTCGGTCCGAGCACTGGGCGGTGCCACGGTGCTCATCTGCGGCACACTTGTCCTGCTGCTCGGCCCCGGCCCCTGGCTCCCGGCCACGACCGGGGTTGCGGTGGTCGCGGGGTGTTACCTTGCGGGCGTCCTGCTGTTCTTCTCCGCAGGGCGGCAGGCTTAGGCGTTCGATTCTAAGGCCGAGGACGGGCGAGCGACTCCACTTCCCCCACAAGACGGTCCAGATCCACATCCTGCCAGCGGCGCTCGCGAAGCAGATGCGCAGTCCGATCCGCCCAGTCGGCGCGCTCCTCCGACGAGCCCTCGGAAGACCCCTCGCGCGCCGCCGTCACAGCAGACTGCTCCGCCAGGGTCTCCGGCTCCCGAGGGACTTCGGCCTCGGGCGCCGGGGCTTTCAGCGGACCATCGCGCGACTCCCGATACTGCTCCAACACCTCCGCGGTCGTCCCTGCCCCGACCACGCGACCATGTTCCATGAGCACGGCCTTGGTGCACATCTTCGAGATCAACGCCTCGGAATGAGAGGAGAGCACGATGATGGAAACCTGCTCCGTAAAGAGCTTCAGTCGCTCGCTTGCCTTCTGAAGGAAGGCCGCATCACCGGCCCCGATACCCTCGTCGATCAATAGGATGTCGGGGGCGACCGAGGTCGACACGGCAAAGGCGAGGCGCATCCGCATCCCGGCGGAATAGGTGCGGATCGGCAGGTTGAGAAAATCTCCAAGCTCCGTGAACTCGGCAATCTCCTCCAATCGCCCCCGCATTTGGGAGCGACTCAGGCCCAGATAGAGCCCGCGGAGCACGATGTTCTCATAGCCGGTACTCTCCGGATCCATCCCGAGACTGATATCGAACAAGGGTACGGTTGAACCTTCGATGGATACGCGCCCCTCGTTCGGCTCGTAGATACCGCCGAGCACGCGAAGGAGTGTCGTTTTACCTGCGCCGTTGTGACCGACCAACCCGATTCGATCGCCACTCTCGAGACGGAGATTGATGTCTTGCAATGCTTGTACGACCGAGATCCGATCCGAGCCCGATTCCGAGCGAATCTGCCCGCCGGTCGCACTCTGGATCAGACGATTCTTGATGGATCGCGTCGCCGAGCTATAGACCGGAAAGGAAACCGAGACCTGTTCCAGAATGATCGATGCCATCGTCCCTATCCTCAGACCCAGTAGGCGATCCGCCAACGATAGGCGGAATAGAAAAAGAGCGTGATCGCCCACCCGAAAACCGCGATGAGCAAGACCGCAAACCAGTTTTCGAAAGCAGGCGCATGACCAAGCATCGGAGCCCGGAGGATCTCGACCATGTGATAAAAGGGATTGAGCTGCAGGAACAAGGCGCGATCCGGCAACATCTCGGGTCGCCAGATCACCGGAGTCATAAAAAAGAGCACTTGGACAAGGCTGCCGATAATGAGAGGAACATCCCGAAAACGCGCACTCAAGAGACCGAAGAAGAGCGCCATCCAGAAACCGTTGAGCAGAAGAATCAAGACTGCGGGCAGCACCCAGAGCACGTTCCAGCTCAGACCGACGTCATACCACCAAGCGACCGCAAAGAAGATCCAGATATTGTGGGCGAAAGCAATCACCGCCGACCACACCTCGCGATAGGCATAGATGGACACGGGCGCATTGAGCTGACGGATCATGCCCTCGGCGGCGATAAAGGTCGTACAGCCTCCCAGAATCATCTCCGAGAGGAGGCCCCAGATCACGAAGCCTGCGGCGAGGAACGGCAGATACTCATGCAGCTCCTGCCCGAAGATCTGTCCGTATAGAAGCCCCAAAGCGAAGACCATGACACCCATGGAAATGGTGATCCAGAAGGGTCCGAGCGTCGAGCGCCGGTAGCGCTGGCGAACGTCGTGCAGGCCAAGCGTCGCCCAGAGCTCCCGACGATGCCAGCCATCGAGAATGTCGCGCCACGCATTCCTGAACTGCTCAGGCTCCAGACCATGACGAAGCTGTTGAAGCAGCGGCGATTGAACCTTGGTGGTGCTAGATGTCATGAGTTGCTTCCAGAGACCGCGCGGCCCCGACGTCATTCGGTTTCCGCGCACGCATCGGGTGACGAACCCGGAAGAGTGATCGAACAACCATACTCAGCCTTCAACGCGCAGAGGAATCGAATGGAAAGGATCGAATCCGGGTTTGGACATCGCCTCGACCACTCCGAGGACACGGCTTGCCCGTAAAGCAGCCGCATAGGCTCGATACAGTAGACGTGTCGTCAAGTCGTCCAGCGCGAGGCCTGCGCGACACCGCTCATGGGCAAAACGATCGAGCGCGCGAGCCGATTTCATGATGTTGCGAAAAAGCGGCGCAATCGCCTCCCACTCCGAGTCGACACCATCGATGCGCGCCCATGACCGGGCCTCTTGCTCCGGATGCATTTGAGTCAGAAACCAATCGGCCTTACCCAGCAAAGAGCAATGGTTGCAGACCTCGTCGAGGCCCCGCGACCGGGTCAAGACACTCGTCGCCTCCGTGCTGTGAATCACCCGCAGACCAGTCCGACCCAGTCGAAAGCCAAGCTCGCGCACATCGGCTCCGAGCGGAAAAAGCGGGTTGAAGGCCCCGTGCTCAAGGAGGTAGCGCCGCTTGAAGGACGGCAAGCGAGCACAAAACCCGGGGTCATCGACGGCATCGGGACCCAAAGGCTCGGCGCAGCAGACATTCCGCCAGCGGGTGTCGGCAAGATAACGCATCAACGGGGAATGCTCCGCCTCCTCGCGCAAACCAGTATAACCGAGGACCGCAAGGTGAGGCTCCGAGTGCCGCTCATGCGCGAGATAGTGCTCCTCCAAACACCCTTGATCCAGAATCTCGTCCCCCTCGACGAACAGCACGATGGGTGCGCGCGCCAAGGACAATCCCGGATTCCGTCCGCCGACATGCACTTCACCCGTCCTTTGCACACATCGAAGATCCAGAGCCGACGAGACTGTTTCAAGTCCGGCTCGGGCTTTCTCCTCGGAGCTTTCGTCGACGACCAAGACCTCGAATCGATCGGCGCCCAGGCTTTGAGCACGGAGTGCATCCAACGAGCGACGCAACGCATCCCCGGTGTCCGGATTGCAGATGACAACACTTATCAAAGGTGTCGATCGCGTCGCCCTAGGCGTTTTCACGTCCGATGACTCGCCCTTATTCATTCGAGCCAAGCACGGGGGTCAGGACACGCCTGACGGCCTCCCTCGAGAAGGATCGCCCGACGAGCTCCCGACCCGCGGAGGATAAACGCAGCCAGAGCCTATCGTCCGAATAGAGCCGAATCACCGCTTCAGCAAAGCCCACCCGGTCATCCGCAATCATGGCGTTGATCTCGTGTGTCAGTCCCATACCTTCCGCTCCGACCCGCGTCGTGACGACGGGAAGGCCAAAGGCGAGACTCTGCCCGACCTTTCCCTTCATTCCGGCCCCGTGCCGCAACGGCGCCACGAATACACGAGCCCGTTGAAACCAGGGTGTCACATCTCGGACGAATCCGATCGGATCGATTCTCCTCGACTTGAGCGCTCGCACCGAATACGGCATGTCGCTGCCGGCGATATGAAAACGCACGTCAGGCAGCTGTTGGAGAATCAGAGGAAAGATCTCATGCGCGAAATAAATCACTGCATCGACATTCGGAGGGTGATTGAAGCTGCCGATGAAAAACAGATCGGATCGCGTCGAGACCGGCGCCACATGGAGACAAACCCGATGAATATTGGGCAACACGGCAACGGCCAATCCCGGCGACGCCTCCTGAAGCGCAGCTCGTTCATCGTCTGTGATGGCAATCGTCAAATCCGAGCAGCGTGCGTTGCACAGCTCGATCGCTCGATAGCGCTCGGAAGCAACACGAAGCACCTCCGGCGTATCGCTGAACGGCATGCCACGCCGCAAGCGAATCCAGTGCAGATCGACCGTGTCGTAGATGACCCAGGCCTGCACCGCGAGCGCACGCACCATCGGTAAATAGCGCTCGGCAATCTCGGGGCGCGAGATCCAAACGGTTCGGTAGGCGCTCCCATGATGGGTCAGATGCCTAAATGCCGCCTCTTGGCCGATGATGACCGGGATCCCGAGCTCCTGGAGGGATGCCTCGTAGGAGAGATCCTCGGCACGACGGTCACCGATGAAATCGATGACCCAACCGTCCTCGGACATCAATTCCAGGATCATCCGCATCCGAAACGAGCCCGAATCGCGATCGGGCGTCGGCGGCTTCCAATCGATCACCAAGAGACGCCGAGCATCGGATTCCACAGGCGGGAAAAGGGACGACCAACTCCCGTCCCAATCAGGTACAAGCTTCGACCACTCGGGCTCCCGCGAGCCGAGCAGCCTCGCGAACGGCCGCCCGACGGAATGAACGGCCGTTTTGATCCGCCCTCGCTCGACATCGCCGAGAGGAAGCAGACGATACAAAGATCGCACACCACGACCGACGGCACCCTTCCACTGCTCAAGCGCGCCTTTTAGAAACGAATCGGGACGTCGCATCTTCTGATCCGGAATGGTCTTGCTCGAATCGCTCGCAGCCGCGGCCTGCGGTCTCGACGCTTGATGCCGAGCTGCTCCCGACGTCAAGGACTCGACCGCTCGACCAAACCCAGTTGCTCGAGACGCCGACGGTAGCGCGAGCCGACCGCTGCGAAGCTGTGGTAGCGACGGATGTAGCGCGCCCCGGCCTCGCCCTTCTCCCGAGCGAATGCAGGATCATTGACCAAGGTACGCATAAAACCGGCCGCCATATCCACGTCGGCCTCGGCCCAGAGTTGACCCGCGCCGAACGGATACTCATCCTCGCCCACCGGCACCAGCACATAATCGACCAGACAGCAGTTCTCTTCGTTGGTGAAATCAAGGTTTCCCGAGTATCCGGTCGCGATGACGGGCTTCTCCATCAACATCGCCTCCGCCAAGCCCCGCCCGAAACCTTCCGAGCGATGCAGCGAGACGAAACAATCACATTGGCCGACCAAAGACCTGATCTCACGATCGTCCATGACCCGATCGATCCAAAGGATGCGTGGATCGCCCGTCACGTCCCCGTTCTTGAATGCCTCGTACGCATCCGAGCACTCCGACATGCCGTTGGTCTTGATGACAAGACCGACCGAGTCATCCGAGCTTGAAAAAGCCTGCTCGAACGCCCGAACGACGGCCATGGGGTTCTTACGGCTCACGAAGGAGCGGAAATCGAAAAAGAATAGAAAGAGGAATCGGCCTTCCGGCAGTCCAAGGGATTCGCGGCTTGAAACCTCGGTCTGTCGATGCTCGACCGCAAGCGGCATCCAGACGACGGGGCAGTCCGCCTTGTCGGCAACCGCCTGCTGAATGAAGCGAGAGGGCGCCCAAATCTCGTCCAGACCACGCAACGCCGGAAGCCAGGCATCCGGGAGGTGACTCAGCTCCCAGGCCCAATAACCGATGTTGTAGGATCCGCTTTCGAGACTCGTGCGCTGGTGCTCCCACGCCATCTCCATCTCGTCCGCATTCAGGACGAGGATGTTCGCGCGATAGACCGCTTCGGTATCCTCGCGATGCATCAGGTCGAAATCCTTGTGCATTCCGGACAACTCGCGACCGTAATCGCCATAGAGATTTCGCATGGCGAACGGCACTCCGGCCGCATCGAAGGCGGACGCCGCAGTTCGAATATCCTCTGCGCGTCCGAGCACGGCGAACGGATGCCCGATCAGCAGTGCGCCCGGTGCCTTCGCGGAGCGCGAGACAGGTCGACACGAGCCGGACTCCCTTCGCTCGGCGCCTTGGCTCACCGACAAGGGCGGAATGCCGCCGAATCGCCGGCTCCGAAGGTCCCGGAGCAGATCGCGCAGACGCCCGCCCACCCGCATCCGAGCAGCCATGAAAAGCCGTTTGAATGCCGCCAAGAAATCATCGGGGCGAACGAGCAGATAACGTGCTCTGATCAACATGCCTTGGTTCTTCCCGATAAGGTCGACCGCGCCGAGACGGCCGACATGGCGGTTTCACGAGCACGCTCAGGTCGACGCGGCACCATATCCCCGAGCGCCGCGCGTGTCGCTTCCAAATAGCCGTGACCGTGCAGCTGATCCGGCTCCAGATGATTTCCTTCCGCCCACTCGTTCCAGGCATTGACGAACACGAACCGCTCGCCCGGCGGATTCAATTGTCGCGTCTGCTCGATCAGCCTGGAAAGCCAATGCTCGTAAAGCGCAGGCGTCGAACCCAAAAAGATCGTACCTGCATCCTGTCGTCGCGCAGTATTGTCCCAGCTCGGCATCGCCGTGCGGAAAAAGCGATGCTCGGGCAGCGGACGCTGCATGAAACGCTCGGCGGTGGCTCGATAATCATAAATGCATCCGGTGAAATCCGGATTGTCCATTTCGGGCTGCGGGTCCAGAGGGACGGAGAGATCATGCGGCGGAAACTCCACAACCGCATCGAATCCGAAATCCCGCGGATCGGCGGTCAACCCGAAGCTTTGAACGCAGGCGAGGAAAACCTCACCCAGTCCCGACCGCGCACAATACTCGCGCCAGACCTCTGCGGTGCGGGCAGGATCGGGAAACAGCTCGATCCGATAAACGAGGATCAATGGCCGTCCGTGGATCCGAATATAACGGTGATCTCGGAGCAGCGGCTGCAGATGACGAATAAACGCCAGATCATCCGTTTCCGAATGCTGCTGCGCCATCAAGATATCGGACTCGCGACCATCCCAGCGCCGGCTCCAGCTCTCGTTCGCCCAACAGATGCAGAAGGGAAAATCCGGCTCTCCGGATGCGAGGATCTCGTCGAGAGGGCGGTTCAGCAGCCGCTTACCGCCGAACCAATAATAGTAATAGCAAAACCCCTGAATGCCGTAGTCGCGGGCCAGGTCCGCTTGGGCCTGTCGTGTCTCGGCGAGCCTCAAATCGTAGAAGCCGAGATCCGCCGGAAGATGTGGCTGTTGATGCCCGGCAAAATTCGGCTTTGCGCGGGTGACGTTGGTCCACTCGGTGAAACCCTTGCCCCACCAACGGTCGTTTTCCGGGATCGGATGAAATTGAGGCAGAAAAAATGCAATGAGTCGGACGGCGTCGAGATCGTCGAGCGATGCCTGCCAGCGCTCCAGGAAGATCCTGCTGTTGGCGGCGATACGCGCCATCTTCTCGGCCGGTCGCGCATTCGTCGAGACGCTCAGATGATGCACCACCACCGAGCTCGGCTCGTAAACGACGTGGCGACCGAGGGCTTGTACACGCAAAGAGAGATCACAATCCTCGTAATAAGCCGGTGCGTAAACCTCGTCGAACCCGCCGATGCGATCAAACAGAGCCTTCTCGATCAGGATACTCGCCCCCGAGCAGTGATCGACCCGCCGACGCCGGTTATAGATCGGTTCCGCGGGGTCTTGATTGAGCCCGATCAACTCGACACGGCCATCCCGCTTCAGCGCCGCACCCGCCTCTTGCAGATGTCCGCTTGGATAAATGAGCTTGGAGCCGACGATGCCCGTCTCGGGCTCCTCCCTGAAGACCTCGAGCAGCGCATCAAGCCATCCCGCTTGAACCTGCGTGTCGTTGTTCAGAAGATGCAGGTAACGGCCGCGTGCCAGAGCAGCGCCCCGGTTGCAGCTCAGCAAAAAGCCTTGGTTGGTCTCGTTGCGCAGGTAGCGGATTCCCTTCACGGACCTCAGCAGCTCGGGTGTCTCGTCGGTCGAGGCGTCGTCGATCACGATGATCTCGATCGACGCTTGCGGCAACACCGCGACGACCGACTGCAGGCAGCAGAGCGTGAATCCTGCCTGATTGTGAACCGGCATCAGGATGCTGACCTCCGGATCCGCGGCCAACGGCAGCACCAGACCGGCAGCAGCCTCTACGAGCCCAGACTCGAGTGCCGGGAACATCTGCGGCGGAGTGATGGGCGAGATCGGCTCATCCTGCTCAGCGACGACCTCGACCTCAACTTCGGTCTTGGCCTGCAGCTCATCGCGCCAGTGGCGATAGCTTGCCGTGTTCTCGATCAAGGGCGACAAGACGCGATAAGAAACCGACTTAAGGAAGGATCTTCCGCCGGGAGTCAGCGGCAGACGGTGATAGACAGCACGCAGGATTCGCCCGACGATCGCTCTAGGACGGACGAAGGCTCTTGCGAGCAGGGAGCGGAGGATTTTCATGTCAAAGCAACAACAACACCGGTTAGGACTCTACCCAGAAATCGATCGGATCCCGAAAAGCCTCGATCCGCCGATGCAGCAGCCGTAACCGTTTCGGCTAAGCCGCCCCGAAACACAGGAGATGCGGGATAACGGCGACGGCGCAGACCGGAACAAACGGGAAACAGATCGACCTGAGCGCGCGGAGACGATCTGCCGAGGACCGATATCTTACCAGCAGGGTTGAGACAAGCCAGCATGGATCTTGCGTCGGCGTCGCGCCGTCGCCGTCTTTCGCCCCAACCGACGGAGTCGGCGCGGGTCGTCTTCGGCGATTAGCGCCCGGTATGGGTTCTCAAGTATCATCCGTGCGTGCGACTCGCCCTGAATCGGGCGGGTAGAACCGAATAAGCACGATCGCCCCCTCGATTCGATACCGCTTGCGCAATCATGCGTTTTGGACTTCGGCTGCGACGGTGGGACAACTTACCCGGTGCCCGCACACAAGCGTTCCGCACGGCAGATGCAGGGCCGAAAATCCTCGGAAGGAGTCGATCCGAATCAGCTGCGAAACCAACGCACGGTACCGACAACAACCGCCCACCCTTCGCTCGATCGTCCTCGATGTGTATGATGAAAAACCTGCCTCAGGCATTTTTTCCGGATTCATCGGGGGCCGCCCTCGGCTCCGGACCGGTGCTCGTTGTCGCCGCCGAGCCGGGCGACGAGGTCTTCGGTTGTGGCGGCGCCTGTCGCCGACACTCCGAAGCCGGGGATGATGTTTACGTTTTGGTCGTAACCGACGGCTGTCCCGATGTTGGCGACCCGTCCACTCTTCCGGAGTTGCGGCTTAACCTCGAGTCCGAATGCCGCGCAGCGGCCCAAGTTATTGACTATCATGAGCCTATTTTCTGGGCCGAGCCGCCAACCGGTATCGAGTACGGCGAAAAGATGGTCCGCCGACTTGCGCAGCTCGCTTCGGAAACCGGCGCGAGACTTCTGTATGCACCGTCCGTTCACGACCCGGATGCGACACGCTCCGTACTTGGTCTCGTCGCACGCGAGGCCGTCCGCCGCATGTCGACCGACTGCGTTTTGGCCGTGTACGAGGTCGAGGTTCCGCTCCAGCCCACTCTTTTCCTTGACATCACGCCTGTCTTCGATCTCAAACAAGCCGCGATGGCTTGCTTCGGCTCGCGATCCGACAACCAGTCGCGCAGCGAGCAAATCGCTGCGCTGAATCGCCTGCGTGCCTATACGCTTCCCCGAGCAGTCGAGGCCGCGGAGGGACTCACGCTCGTCCGAGCCGAAGACCTCTCCCGACCGGTCGCAGGCACCTCGGCCCGCCTGAAAAGCTGGACTGAATCTCCGTCGGACAGGCCCTTGGTCTCCGTCGTGATTCGGAGCGCGAATCGGCCCGAGTTGGCCGATGCCCTCGATTCCATCGCCACCCAGACCTACCGGCACATCGAGGTCATCCTGGTCGACGTCGAAGGGCACGGAGCGCTGATGCCCGAGCCTTGGTGCGGGCAATTTCCGCTGCGCACCGCATCGACAGGGGCGCATCTCGGTCGCGGTGCTGCCGCGAATGTCGGGATCATGGCCGCAACCGGGCACTATGTGGTTTTCTTGGACGACGACGACTGGTTTCTGCCGGACCATGTCGCCTGCCTCGTCAACGCACTTCAGCGATCGGACACCTCGCGTATCGCGTACTCCGGAATCGAATGCCGACGGCAAACGGAGTCCGGCGACTGGGAGATCGTCCATGTCTTCAACGAGCCCCACGATGCGACTCGGCTCCTGATCGAGAACTACCTGCCGATTCACGCAGTGCTGTTCGAGCGGTCGCTTGTCGACGCCGACACACGCTTCGACGAGACCCTGAACGTTTACGAGGACTGGGATTTTTGGGTTCAGCTCAGCACTCGATCCATTTTTGTCCATGTCGATCGAATTACGGCCGTCTACAGGATCGCGCCGGCGAGCGGGTTTGGGGTCCGCACGTCCGATCCTGAAACGCGGAGGGGGCTGGAGGCATTTTTTGCCCGCTGGCGTACCCGTTGGACACTGGAGCAAGTCATCGCGATCGCCGGTTACACCAAGCACCAGGCCGAGAGGGCGCGGGCCGACTCAAGGCAGTACCGAGCCGACGTGCAAGCCGAGCTTAGCGCCTTGCACGCCACAGCGGAAAAACAAGAGGCACTCGAACAGACCGTCGAAAAACTGCAAGCAACGCTTCAGGCGCGCGAGAAGCGCATTGCCAACCTGGAGATTGCAACCGACGGCCGACTCACGAATCTGGGCCGGTTGTCCGCAGCGCTCTCCACCTGTCAGGCGCGGGTAGCCAAGCTCGAAGCCGATGATGCAGAAAAATCGGCGCGCATCCACGAGCTCGACAACGCAATCGAAGACAAGAAGACAGTAATGGCCGAACTGGTCAGCTGTCAGGCTCGGGTCGTCAAGCTCGAAGCCGATGACGCAGAAAAATCGGCGCGCATCCATAACCTTTCCGACACCTTCGCCGAACACAAGAAGGCAATGACGGAGCTCCAAGCGTCGCTTCATGACTCGACGACGCAACTCCTGTCCGCACGATCCGAGCTGGATGCGGGGCGCGAGCGGATCCATGAGCTCCGACACATCATTCTCGAGTGCGAGTCCAAGGGCGCCGGCCTAGAGCGCGCACTCGCGGCAGCACGGGACAACGCAAGCTCGACCGAGAGCCAAAGACAAAGGCTCGTGGCCAGGATCAGTGCCCTGCAGACCAGCGCGAGCTGGTCTCTGACCGGTCGGTTGATCCGGATCGAGCAACGTCTTCCCGCGCTGACCCGCGCGGCGTTCGCAGTGGCGCGGGCCACATGGTGGACGCTCACCCTGAGCTGGCGCCAAGCACTGCAGCGACGCGCGCTGGCACGCCGCATCCTGGCATCCGACTTGTTCGACGAGACCTGGTACGCGCAGCGCTATCCGGACGTCCTGCTCTGCGGCTATCGCCCGATCTTTCATTGGCTGACGATCGGATCGCGTGAAGGCCGAGACCCGAATCCGCTCTTCGACGGATCCCGGTATCTAGCCCGGACCGTAGCAGACACGCAGAGCCTGGCGGATCCGCGTTTCGATCCGCTTCTGGACTATCTTGACCACGGGGTTCAGTCCGGTAGAGATCCGCACCCATTGTTCGACTCACGCTGGTATCTCGAGAACAACCCCGACGTTGCCGCACGCGACGCCAATCCGCTGGCTGACTTTTTCCGCAACGGATCCGCACAGGACCGCGACCCGCACCCGCTCTTCGACCTCGACTGGTATCTCGCGCAAAACCCGGATGTCGCGGCGGCCGGAATCAATCCCTTGGTCCATTTCGTCGAGCAAGGTGTCCATGAAGGGCGCGATCCGCATCCGCTGTTCCGTGTGGATTGGTATCTGAATCGGAATCCGGATGTCGCGGCGGCCGGGGTCAATCCCTTGATCCATTTCATCGAGGATGGCGCTCGCGCCGGGTGCGATCCGCATCCCCTGTTCCATATCCCCTGGTACTTCGAGCGAAATCCCGATGTCGTCGCTGCCGGCGTCAATCCCCTGATTCATTTCGTCACGCTGGGAATGGCGCAGGGAATGGATCCACATGCTCTGTTCGACGGCGCGTGGTACCGCGCGACCAATCCGGACGTGACGCAGGCCGGTATCGATCCCTTTTGGCATTACGTATGCCGAGGCTGGTCCGAATCACGGAACCCTCATCCGTTGTTCGATACGGCCTGGTACCTGGAGCACAATGCAGACGTGCGCGCGGCGGGCATCGATCCTTTCGCACACTATCTAGAGGCCGGCGCATCCGAGGGCCGAGACCCCTGCCCGCTTTTCGACACCGACTGGTATCGAAGCGAGAATCCGGACATCCTGGATGTCAACCCGCTTTATCACTATCTGACGGCGGGTGCGGCCGAAGGACGTCGACCTCACCCGCTCTTCGATTCCGCGTGGTATTTACGCGAATATCCGGAGGTGGCCACCAGCGGACGCAATCCTCTGGTGGACTATCTCATCTTCGGTGCAGATCAGGGCCGTAATCCGAGCGCGGAATTCGATACCGACTGGTATCGGACGATCTATCCCGACACCCGGTGCATGAATCCATTGGTTCACTATGTGATCGCGGGTGCTGCCGAAGGGCGTTTGCCCCGTCCCGAGGCAAACAAGAAGGATCCGGCCGACGCCCTGGCGGGTCCCGATCCTATTGTGGTTTTGCCGCCCCCGCAGAACGGATCGCTCGCCGAATGGCAGCAGTACTGGGAAACCCTGCTCCCGACGCCCGAGTCGTCTCCGCAGCGTATCCTCGTCATCGACTGGAAGCCTCCCACCCCGGATCGCGATTCCGGATCCTATCGCATGTCGATGATCCTGGAGCTCATCCGCGAAGCCACCCGGGGCGTCGACTTCATCGCGGATCGTCCGGCCGAGGACCCGAGCTATGCCCGTGCACTCACGAGCAACGGGGTTAGAGTCGTCACCGGACAAGAGGCCGCAATCGCCCATTTGCAAGGCAACGGAGGTCGATACCGTGCGGTCTGGATCGCCCGCCCCGAGCTTGCCGAGATCTATCTGCCCATCGTGCGTGCCTTCGCCGTGAAGGCCCGCGTGCTCTACGACACGGTCGATCTGCACTGGATTCGCTTCGAGCGCGGCATCCCCTTCGACGACCATCCGGACCGCCTGACAAAGATGGCCGAACGCTATCGCCGAATCGAGTTATCCAACGCAAGGGCTGCCGATATCACGATCGCCATCACGCCCGAGGAGAAAATGGCGCTCCTCGAGCAGGAACCGACGCTTCACGTCGAGCTGGTCCCCAATGTACACCGACTCTGTCCGTGCGTTACACCCGCTTCGGCTCGGCACGATCTTTTTTTATCGGCGGATTCAACCATGTGCCGAATGTCGATGCAGTCATCTACTTCGTGCGCGACATCCTCCCGCTCGTACATGCGCAACGCCCCGAGATCAGGTTCAACATCGTCGGCAGCGATATGCCCGATGCGATCCGGGCACTCGCATCCGACCTTGTCAACCCGGTCGGCTATGTCCCGGACGTGACCCCCTGGTTCGAGCAGAGTCGCGTCTTCGTCTCGCCGCTGCGACACGGCGCGGGCATGAAAGGTAAAATCGGTCAGAGCTTGAGCTACGGACTCCCGGTCGTCACCACGCGAATCGGTGCCGAGGGCATTGGCCTCACGGCCGAGGTCGATGCCTTGATTGCCGATGATCCGCTCGTGTTCGCGCAGTCCGTGGTACGCCTCTACACCGATGACGCACTCTGGCACCGCATGTCGGCCGCCGGGCAGGCTCTGATCGAACGCCGCTACTCGAAAGCGGCGGTTGCACCGATGCTGCTGCCTCTTTTGACCTGAAGCCGCCATGACGACACCCAACCCTTCATCTTCAGCCCTTCAAACCCGGGGTTTCATGTCGGATCCGAAAGACAATCGCGTTCTGGTTCTCGGCGTCTATCTGCCGTCGGTCCCGAACCACGCAGCACGGATCTCGGCTGATCTGCTCGCCGGAAACCAATGGCAGGTCGATCTGCGGTGGGCGGCGGTCGGCGAAGGAGACATCCCCGACGGGCTTAGGGAGCTCACGGTTCTGCGTATGATCGAGCGAATGCCCAAGTTCGGCATCCTCAATCGACTGCTGGCCGAGATCGACCTCGCCCCCTATCGATTTTTGGTGGTCGTCGACGACGATATCGAGCTGGAATCAGGCTTTCTCGACCGCTTTCTCGCCTCTCAAACGGCGCATGGCCTGACCTTGGCACAGCCCGCTCGAACCCACGACAGCTACATCGATCACTATTTCGTGGCTCAACTCCTCGGGGTCGAGGCACGGCAGACGCGATTTGTCGAGATCGGTCCCGTCTTCTCCATACGCCGCGACGGTTTTGCGCGCCTGCTGCCGTTCGACGAGGAGGCACCCATGGGTTGGGGGCTCGATTTCGTCTGGCCCGTCCAGTTGGACTCGGACGGTTGTCGCCTCGGCATCATCGATGCGGCGCCCGTGCGCCATGCACTCCGCAAGCCTGTCACCACCTACGACTACACGGAAACCAGTGCAGCGATGGCGCGATTTTTGAGCGATCGCGAGCACCTGAGTCATGCTGCGGCATTCGTCGCACTCGAGACCTACCCGATTCGCCCATCCGACCCCGCTCGTGACGACGGCCATCGATCGGGACAGCCTTGACGCTCGCCTCACCCATCGGCGCTCAGCGCGCGCATCCTGTGCACGCGTTGCCACGGAAGCACACAGAAAGGCACGAACGATCGTGAAACAGCCTGCCCCATCCGTCGCGGAGCCGCTTATCAGCGCGGTCATCTGCACCTACAATCGAGCACCGCTGCTTCGGCAGGCGTTGGGTGCACTCTGCGCGCAGACGATTGGACTCGATCGTTTCGAGGTCATCGTCGTCGACGACGGCTCGACCGACGATACGCGCGCGGTCGCCGAGCGTTTCTCCGGCGTGCTCCATTTGCGTTACGCCTATCAGGCGAATTCCGGGCTCGCCAGCGGGAAGAACCACGGACTCTTCCTTTCGAGGGCGCCGATCGTCGCGTTTCTCGACGACGACGACGTTCTGGATCCGCGTTGCCTCGAAGAGCACCACAAGACCCATGAGCGCTTTGCGCAGCCCAGTTACGCGGTGCTGGGCTACACCGGGCTGGCCGAAGAGCCGGCGCGCTCGCCGCTGATGCGCTATGTCACGGATGTCGGCTGTCAGCTTTTTTCCTACCCGCACATCAAGCATGAGTCGATCCTAGACTTCAGCTATTTCTGGGGCGGTCGTACATCGTGCAAACGCGGCTTTCTTCTCGAATACGGGGTCTTCAACCCGGTTTTTCGTTTCGGCGCGGAAGACATCGAGCTGGGTTTCCGGCTCGAGAAGGTCGGCCTTCGCGTCGTCTACAACGCAACAGCCATCAGCTCCATGATCCGAACCCTCACCTTCGAGGATTTCTGCCGAAGGTGTCGCCTGCAAGGCCAGTCCAATTGGGCATTCAGTCAACTGCATCCGGACCCGGCCGTTCAGGCTTGGGCCCAAATCGATCATGCGGAGCTGGAATGGGCGCAGATCGCCCCCCGATTCGACGATCTCATCAAGGCCGCAGGGGATCTGGATCGATTCGCACAAGCGCGCGCGCGAATGGACCTGCACATCGATCCGGTCACGACGGAGCTTCTTCACCAGTTCTATGCGGCGGCTTTTCGAGCCAACCGCATCCGAGGCACAATCGAGCGCAAGCTCGGCGCCGCCGCAGCGCAACCCACGCCCTTGCGGGAGGCGCCGTCGCGAGACGCGCACCGCCGCCGCAGCGCAACCCCGATCCTGTCGATCACGCATTGCGCAAGCCTCGACGAATACCGCGCATTCGCATCGACCGCCGACCACTCGGACGCCGAGCCGTCGGCGCTTGAAGCAGGCATCATCGACAGCGGCCAAGCGACCGAGATCGAGGGCTTTTGCCATGTCTGCGAAAAGCCCGTTCGGTTCAAGGTTGATTTCGCTCATGCTTATCTGCTCGACGGCAAGCTGACGCCGAACTGGCGTGAAACGCTGATCTGCCCGGGCTGCGGGCTCAACAACCGAATGCGAGGCGCCATCAACGTCTTCGAGCAGGAATGCCGGCCCGGACCGCAGGCCGACATCTATATCACCGAGCAGGCCACCGGATTCCATGCGTTGTTGCGCAAACGCTATCCCGGTGTCATCGGCAGCGAGTTTCTCGGTAGCGACCGGCCTTGGGGATCGGTCGACGACCGCGGCATCCGCAACGAAGACGTGACTCACCTGAGCTTCGCGGACGACAGCTTCGACTACGTCCTCTCGTTCGACGTCCTCGAGCATGTACCCGACTATCCCGCCGCCTTGGCCGAATTCCACCGTGTCCTGAGATCCGGCGGCAGACTTCTGCTGAGTGTGCCTTTCCGACCGAATGCTCCCGAAACACTGATCAGAGCGCGGATCCTCGAGGACGGATCGATCGAGCACCTCACAGAGCCCGAATATCACGGCGATCCGTTGCGCCCGGACGGATGCCTGGCGTTCTATCATTTCGGCTGGAATTTGATCGACGCCATCCGCGGTGTCGGGTTCAGCAACCCATCGTGCGCCTTCTACGCATCCGTTGAGCTCGGCCATCTCGGCCCGGCGCAAATGTTCTTTATGGGAAGCAAAGAGGAGGAGCCTCTTCTCGCCGCCGCGAGGACGTAAACATGGGGTCCACTCGCGCTTGGCAGCGCACGCCGATCACCTCGGAGACACGGCACCTCGTCGCCCCTGGAGCCTGCGTTTCAGTGGGTTAGGCGATGCATAAGGACGTTCGAAACGGCTTGGACATCGAAGGATTCGCCCAGAAACGTGAACAGCGGCTCAAGCGCCATGGGATCGTTCTTGTACATGTCGTAATCCAAAACGAAACAGTCGTCCGGATGCTCTGATCGATAGGCATGAAATGCCTGATCCATACGTCTGACCATGGATATGATCGGGGCAGAATCACGCTCCGCATGCCAGGCCGAACGCGCGACCGCGTCGGCATCTCTCGTGTTGAAGATCAGCCTACAGGGGTAAAGCTCGCACCGAATGAAATCCAAGAAACACGCAAGATTCTCCTCCTCGAAATAGCGGATTTCCTTGAATCCGACGACCCGGCAACCCGGCGGGGGACGTAAGACTTCGTCTCGAAACGTCTCGATCAAACGACGCGTATAGCGCCCTAGATCGACGCCGCCGATCCCGTGCCAGGGGTGATTGCCGCAATTGCTGTTCTCCGAGTAGGTTGTCTTGGCATGGGCAAGCCTTTTGCTGCTCCAGAACAGCGGCAGAATCGCCAAGTTGTTCTCCCCGCGAATGCAATAGCCATCGATACCGTTCAGAATCGCTTGGAGCAGTGTCGAACCCGAGCGGGCGTAAGTCACGATACACAGATATTGAAGAGGTGTTTCCGGCATCATCTCTATTGATCCCGATAGTCAATACGGTCTAACCGGACCGGCGCCCGAGCGCGCCGTCCGATCGAAGATCCGAGGCGGCATAGATGCTCGAGGCACCGGACGCTCGGCAATGGTCCATCCGTTAGTCCGACGCGCGCCCGGCATGCTCCCGTCGTTTCAGAAATTGCTGGCGCGAATGCTCTTCCCGCAGCGTCCCCTCGCCGAGGCGCTCGTACGCCGCCCACTTCCGGGTTTTGTCCACACATTGCCAGCGCGGGTCCGCATCAAGAAAATCAAGCAACATCTGTACGGCCGGCAGGTGAATGTCGTCGATCACGAGCATACCGCCACGTCGCAGCCGTCCGGCACCATAGTACCAGTCGAGCATCGGGGTCGGAAAACCATGCCCGCCGTCGATGAAGAAGAGATCCAGCTCGCTTGGTTGCAGGGTCGGCAGCACCTCGTCGCTGAAGCCCTGGTTCAAGGTCAATCGATCGGTCGCAATCCCACGCTCACGACAGTGCGAGAACAAACCCTCGATCTCCGATGTCCAGGGCGCAACGCAGGTATGCTCGGTACCCAGCAGAACAAAAAGCAGGGTCGACAAACCCAGGCCGGTCTCGAGGGTTCGCGAGCGAGGCCCGCAGTGACTAGCGATGAATTCATAACAGGGCCGATCGGTGCGCCACACCCCGCCTTCGGGGTTGCCCAGCTCAGTATGGACCTGCGGCAGATCCCGGAACAACTGCTCGACGATCTCGGATCGTGACTGATCTTGCATGGCGATCTCACCTTTTATAATGCAACGGGTATCATTATGGGACACTCCAACACGAAAGTGTTTTTTATCGGCTTCAACAAGACCGCGACCACATCGTTCCACGCGCTCTTCGTCGGCAGCGGCTATAAAAGCCATCACCATAATATCGATGGCTGGAATCTTGCCCTGAACATGGAAAAAAACAGCCAAGACGGAAAGCCGCTTTTGGCTGGATTCGACGATGCCGACGTCTACAGCGACCTCACCTATTTGAGCGATGCACACTATATCGAAGGCAATCGCTATTTCGAAGAACTGCACGCCGAGTACCCGAATGCCTATTTCGTTTTACAGACCAGAAACGAGGACGATTGGATTCGCAGCAGGTTCAATCACTATCTGTTTGCCGCGCGCGTCTGCACCGCGTTGAACCTGGCCCCGGAAGCGGTTGAGGCGTATTGGCGCGACCAGTTGGCGAGCCACACGCAGCGCGCGAAGACACACTTTCGAGATTACGATCGCTTCCTGTGTTTCGATATCGATCGGAACCGGATCGAAGATCTCATCGAATTTGTGAAGCCGGATTTCGTCCTTGATCGTGGATTCTGGGGAAAGCTCAACCAGACGACCGCCATTTCCAGCGAGAACGGCGGCGCGCGCGATCAAGCGGATGAGCGCTGCTGCGAGGGGGGCCGCGCTTATGATCATGACAGGCGATGAAACAGCGCCGCGTAGTCGTCGATCATCCGTTCGGCCGAGAACGCCGACGCGCGGTTCCGCGCGCCCAGGGCCAACCGCGCGCGTTCGGAGGGATCGGCCAACCAGTGATTCAGGATCTGCGCCAGCGCCGCGTCGTCGCCGATCGGAAACAGCGCGCCGCTCTCTCCGGGCTGGATGATCTCGCCCGGCCCCCAGGGACAATCGCTGGCCGCGACGGGAACTCCCAAGGCCATGGCCTCGACGAGCACGTTCCCGAATCCCTCGTAATGCGACGAGAGCACGAAGATGTCCGCATGCCGGATCCAGTTGAATGGATTGTCCTGAAAGCCGGTCAGGCAAAGGCGCCCGCCGACACCGTACTCCTCCGCCCAGGCCGTGATCTGCGCGCGCATCGGACCCTCGCCGACAACGACCAGGAGCGGCAACGGCTCGACATCGACCCGGGCGAAGGCGGCAATCAGCGTCCTGAAATCCTTTTGATCGGCCAAACGGCAGCAGGTCAGGATCCAGGGGCGCGTCTTCTCGCAGGTCAGCGGACGGTCGCCGAGCGTGCGGATGTGCGCCAGGTCGGCGCCGTTGTAGATGCTCGCAATCCGCGAGCGACGGGCGCCGAAGCGCTCGACGAGCTCGCGCCCGACGCCGACGGATGGCGTAATCACGGCGTCGCAGGTCTTCAGGGCAAGCCAGATCAGCGCGCGCTCGGTGACGCTCGCCCCATGTCCGCGCTGCTTGAAATAGCCGAGCAAAGAGCCGTGCAGGCTTCCGACCAAGCGTCTGCCGCGTAGGGTTCGGTAATGGCGCCAGTAGGCAATCGTCATGTAGAGCGTCGAGTTATGCATCACCCCGTAAAGGAGCGACGCGCCGGTCTCGCGCGCCGTGACCGCGATGGCCCGCGCATAGGCCAAGAAGTTCTCGGGTCGATAATCAAATGGATTCACGAGACCGAAGGACTCGAAGGTCACGAGATCCATGGCCTGATCCGCCGCCTCGGGAGCCAATAGGTCCGCAAAGTGTGGCCGGAGCGCCTCGTGGGTCAGCACGACGAGTCGGAACTGCGAGGCCAAGCCATGAAAACGAATCCGGCTTTGCGTCTCGACACCGCCCACATGATTCGTCGCGAGCACGATCAAGAGGATCGGGCGCGACGCCGTCTGCGTCGAGGGCATAGGCTGCGCCCTGTCATCACCGCGCAGCCGGCGGGCCAAGGCACGCAAAGGCTCGGTCCATCGCCAGGAGCGGCTCGCCTTCATCCGAGCCAGCTCAAGCTGCGCGGCCTCGGCTTCGGTCACCTCGTCGTCCCGGCTCGGCACCGTCTCGGCGTCGAGACGTACACCCTCTGCATCACGTTGCCGCAGTCGCGTCAGGACCACGTCCAATGGCGCGTCCTCGAGCGGAAAGGCGTAGAAGCCCTCGGCAAACTCCACCGTGTCGGGCAACGACCAGGAGCGCGTCGTGTTGAGCGCGAGGATCCGACGCGCATACGGACGCTCCGACTCCTGCGATTGATACTCCGCCATCGCGCGACGCTTGACCTCGATCCAGGGGGTGACGTCGATCAGGCGGTTGCAGGGCCCTTGCACGGAGATCTCGTAGCCCACGGGCGTGACCGCAAAATCGCATCGCCGCAACGCCTCCCAGACCAGCACGGACGTGGCGCGATGATCGGGATGGGGTTCCACGGGAGACGGGAAAAAGACCGTGCCCCCGGCCTGTCCGAGCAGGAGGGCCTCTGCCGCTTCGATGAGGTTCGCGGCGGGAAGCAGTCCGCGATCGGGAGCACGCCAAAAGGTCAAGGATGTACCGCCGAGCACCTCGACAGCCCTGCGGACCTCTCGCTCGCGGGTCTCGATCAGATCCTCCCCGGGCGTGCCGCCGAGCGCCCCGTCGGTGACCACCAGGACGTGCACCGGGATCCCGGCGGCGCGTGCGGCGGCGATGGTCCCGCCCATCCCGTAGGTTTCATCGTCCGGGTGCGGTGCGAAGACAATCCAGGGCCCCGGGAACAAGGGCGAGGCGGAATAGGGGATGTAGTGGATCTCGGTCAGCTGCATGGCATTGCCCGGGGCTGGATCGGAACGCGACAACGGCCGGCCTGACGGGAATTGCGTTTACTCAACGCACATCGGTATCGCCGGGCTGCCAGGATGGAGAGCTGTGCGCGAAGCGCGCCGCACTGGACGGCATGACGACACCGATCATGCCCGTATCCCGGGCCGTTGCACCTGCCGGGGGGCGGTTCGACAGATCGCCCTGCCACCACACCATCTGCCGAGCGCCTTGCGCGTGGGCCCACCCGCCGACGACGCCGAGGACCCGATCGAGTGCGGCTTCGTCGATCAGCCGATCCACGATCAGGATTTCATCGTCGCGGCGATGCAAGACGACCCAGCCGACCAGGGATAAACCATGCCTGATCCCCAGGAGTTGGTAGGTCCGGCCGGGGTGACGCTCATACCGCCATGCCAGATAACGGCGGTCTCGCACCAGCCGGCAACCGG
>NZ_LN848257.1:2895711-2915014 GCF_001499735.1 Thiocapsa sp. KS1
CGCCCTGTGGACGCGGTCGGGCGCACATACTCGTGAATCCGCCCGGTGCCGCGATAGAACCCGAGCCGCTCGCCGAGTCGGAACGGCCGCTCGCCCGGAAACCCATAAAACATCCCCTCGGGGATGCGGGTCTGGAGGGCGGCGATCAATCCGTTCATGAAGACCGCGTAGGCGCCCCGAGGACCGGCGCCTCCGCGGGCGTCGGGCGAGAGCATGACGTCGCACACCTGCGCGATCGGAACGGGCGCGCCGTCGAGCACGCCCGGCAGGATCAGGGCGCCCGCGTGCCCGAGGATCTGCTCGCCCTCGGCCAGCACCACGTTGACATGCCCGAGCAGGGCGGCGTCCTGATACTTCCAGCGCCACGCCGCGGGGGTGATCTCGGCGTGAAACACGGTTTTGAACAGCTGACACAGATCCTCGACGCGGTCTTCGCCTACGTCGCGGACCTCATACACTGCGTCCATTCCGAGCGCACCCTCCCCCATCGTCACACCTCGATGTTGTTCCGTTGCCCGGCGTGCCGGCCCTTCCGGAGGGCGCCGGGTCCAGCCGTGAACGTTGGCTCGGTGCCGCAACGTGCCGGCAGCACCGAGCCATCCGGACCAAGCGCATGACGGACGACCCGCGATCAGTAACGGGTGTACTTCACGTCGTTCGCCTCGCTGTAGTACTCGCGGTACCAGTTGTCGCCCATCCAGAGCCAGACTTCCGTAAGCTCGACCTCGCGGGGCGGTCGCGAGACGACCTCGCCGGTTTTCGACGTGAAGGGCGGAATCGTCGCCGTTACGCGGGTCTTGACCTCGGCACGCCAGCCGTCGATCTTCACCGCGTCGATGGCCGCGTCGCTGTATTTGATCCGTCCGAGTTGGCGCAGATACATCATCAGCTCGTTGCGACCGCGGAAGAAGGGATCGAACAGCGCATACGATGCACTGTAATCGTCTTCCATCATCGCTTTCCAATAGGCCATGACGCGCTCGCGCAGCCCCTCGTCGGAGGACGGCGGCGCATGCTCGGCCGCGATACGCGCAAACTCGGCCAGATCCGCCGCCCCGAAGCTCGCCTCGACCAAGCGTGCGCTTTGCACGGCGTCGTCGGGCGACTGAAGCAGGATCAAGTGAAAGCGACCGTCCCGGACATCGAGCGCCCCGGGGTTCGCCCGCAGCCCCAGGTTGGTGTTGGGCTCGAACGGCAGGGGCACGTTCTGCTGCGTCCAGGTCTCGCCGTGATCGAGCGACAGACTGGCATAGGGGCGTACACGGATCTCGCGCCAATCCTCCCACATCAGCAGGACCTGGCCGTCTTCCGGCCCGATGGCGACGATCGGGTTGCGGGCGCCATACCCGGCGGCGATTTCCGCCGGACGCGGCGAGCGTGCCGCGGACCAGGTCTCCCCGCGGTCGGTCGAGCGGATCAGACGCACGTCGCTTTTGGGACGATTCACCGCGCGTCCGGGCTGTCCGTCGACAGCGATCAGGATGGTGCCGGCATCGTTCGCCGCAATCGAGATCGAGCCGATGTCGAAGTCACGAAGATCCTCGAAGGTGAAAGCCGTCCAGGTTTTGCCCTCGTCGTCGGAGCGCGCACCCTCAAGCTGCCACGCACCCTCGCGCTCCGAGACCCAGACCGCGAACCAGCGCTCGCCGCTGCGAAAGGCGTTGAAGATGGGTGTGATCTCCCCGACCTCGGCGACCGTCACCGTCTCGCCGAAGGCCTCGGCGCCGGCAGGGCGAAAGCGCGCGGCGATGCGTCGCGGGGATTCGTTGTAGAGCCAACTGAAGACCATCAGGCCGCCCTGGGGGTTGGATGCCCACACCGGATAGATGCCGGGCATCAGCGTCTCGATCGGCGTGAGCGCGCTGGATTCCAGATCGAAGGCGCGATAGTAGAGGTTGTACTGCGGCTGATCGGGGGCGCTTTTCTTCTCGCCGTACCAGAGTGCATGCAGGCGCGAGCCGAACCGCGCAAGCTCGAGGCGCGCCAGAGGTTCGGTCTCGTCGCCGATCTTGAGCGGGGCGGCACTGGATTCACCGGCTTCATCCAGCCGGCCCAGATACAGGCCCTTGACCGGAAACTTGTCGCGCCAAAGCACGGCAGCGCCCGCGTCCAGACCTGTCATGGCCAGGCCGGAGGGCGCCTGCGAGCGCTCCGTGTCCGGCAGCATGGTGGTCACCTCGCCCTCGGGTCGACGCAGACGCAGCATGCGCGACTGGTCGTAATAGCCGAGCCAGGACTGTCCGGTGGCATCGAGTCGCTGCTGCCAGCTCGTGTCCCAGGTCAGGGTGTAGGGGGTGAGCGCAACGGCAGGGGTCGGGCTCGAAGGCGTCTCTGCGGCAAGGGCGAACGGCAGCAGCAGGGCGCCGGCGATCAACACCGCGACCCCGGCTCGAACCCGAACACCTCGAGTCGGAGCGGATATCCTTAATGTCATGCGATCTCTCTTGGGCAGCTTCAGGATTGACATCAACAGCGACCGCGTGTGGCGCGACTCGCGAGACGACAAAGCCGCCCGGAGGCGGCTTTGTCTCACCCGGCAGAACTTAGCGTCCGAGCCGGGGCCGATCAGGTCCAAACATCCGATTACGGGATAGCCGGGGCCACCGGCGCAGGCATCAGCAAGGAGCCGTCGTTGAAGATGCCGTTGATCGGCACCCCGTTGAAGGTCGAGCCGAGGTTCACCTGATGCTTGAAGATGACCGCACCGCCGTAGATGCCGTTGTCGGCGAACTGCGGCTGCAGAAGTGGCTTCAGGAGTGTGCCGGCGTGTCATAGACGTTCGTCCGGCGGCTTGCCAGGTTACCCCAGCCTCCGTCGACCAGACGCTGAGCCGACGCACTGCCAACCAAGGAGCCGGCCGGGACGCGACCCACACAGGTCACGACCTGCTCCTGCGCACCGGAGATCGGGTTCTCGTCACGATCGAAGAGCGCGAAGGTGTTAGTGTCACCCTCCGAGGTGAACTTGATCGCGGCAGACAGGTTCCAGTACTGCGACTGATTCTCGCCGAGGGCAGCAGCTGCTCCCGTTAACGGAGGAACTGCACTGGCGCTGAGAGCGGCTGCAACGGTGTCGTTGATGTTCAGCGGGGTCACCAGGAAGGCAACGTTGAACTCGTCGACCGGCGGCAAGCTGACCGGCACCGGGCTTTGAGTACGCGCATAGAAGTAATCGAACTCGCTGTTGGCAGTGGTCGTGGTATCGAAATCGTCACCACGCTGCGTAAAGCCCTGATAGCCCCAAGCCGAGCCATTTGCGTATTCGAGCAACAGCGCCTCGCCGCTCACGGTCGAGATGCCGGATGAGGTATCTTCGGAGTTATCGACGGAGTTATCGACCAGCATGTAGCCACGGAAGCCTTCGCCCGGCGTCACCAGACCGCGGCCAAGCGCGAAGTCACGACCGGAAGCGACCCAGTTATTGTTGAAGCTGGGATCGTTGAAGAGCACGCCCTGGTCGTTCGGGGTGAAGGGCGCCTGCGCGTTGTCGGCGAAATAGCCGGTCAGATCGCTCGTCTGGATGTCGTTGTAACTGGTCGGCAGGTCGTAGTTGGTCTCTTGGCAAACGTCGGCGTTGTCGACAACACCGCCTTCGCTCTGCTTGTAGATCAGGGCATAGTGGATGTTGTTGGTGCCAGCCTTGTTGTTCCCGTTGTCATCCAACCCGACCAGATCGCTAGAGGTGTTGACGACGCTGATGATAGTGGAGACGGTCTCACTGCCGACCACATAGGGGAAGAAGACGCTGTCGGCCTGAGCGGACTGCATGCCCACGAATCCGGCGGCGATCGCCACGGCGACTGAAAGTTTATTCTTTGCAAACATCATGAATCTCCAATAATCAATGAACTGGCTTGAACGCACTGAGCGTGATCTTACGCATCCCCGGCCAGAGCTGCAATCCCCCGGCTTTGACGGCACACCTTCAGCGTGATCTGAGCGAATGAACCCCGACCTGACCTACTGCGTGGGACCGAGCTACCGACATCCTGTCCAGCACCTCTCGGACTCAATCGCCACAACGCGAAGTTTACACCACACTTACGCCCTGTCAAGGAACCGACGGAAAAAGCAGAGCGCCTGTTTCCGACGCCTCCCCCGCTCCGATGCTGCACCATCAAGGGCTCGCACGCCCCTGTCGCGATGACGCAACAGCGGCGCATTTGGTCACGAACCCCTTTGCACGCGCCGCTCGGAGCGGGCCGTTACCCCGACCCCTGCTCCGTTCGACGCCCTGCCCGCATCCCTGTGTAGAGCGCTTCGAGCGCCCGCACGAACCCCCGGGTGTCGAAAAACGGCGCACACGACCGGGACGCCGCCAGGCGGGCGCGCAGGTCCGCCCGCATCGCCGGGTTGTTGCCGAGCTGTATCGCACGCTCCAGGTAAGCATCGAGCGTGCCCACAACCAGCTCGGGGATGCCCGCGGCGGTCAGAAGGCCGGCGGCCACGCGCGATGGCCAGGTCTCGCCCGTACAGGTCAGCACCGGAACCCCGACCCAAATGGCGTCCGATGTGGTGGTATGACCGTTGTACGGCAGAGTGTCGAGGATGAGATCGACTTGCGCGAGGCGCGCCAGATGCTCCGGCTGCGGACAGGATCCGGCAAAGTGGAGCCGTTGCGCGGCGATGCCGCGCGCGCCGGCCTCGCGCAGCAGATTCTCCCGTGCGCGGGCGTCTTTGACATAGATCCACAGCACCGACCCGGGAACGGCAGCGAGCAGCGCACACCAGCACGCGAAGACCTCGGGGGTGAGCTTATGCGGCTGATTGAACGAGCCGAAGACACACGCCTCCTGCGGGAGACCGAGCTCGGCGCGACTCGGGATGCGGCCGACCGTGCGCCGATGATCCACCGGAAGATAGGAATGCGGGAGGTAGACCAGGGTCTCGGCGTAGCCGGCCGCCGCCTCTTGCGGCGCGACCACCCGATCCGCGATCAGGTAGTCCATGAACGCCCCGCCCAGGGTCCCCGGGAAACCCAGCCAGCCGACCTGGATGGGCGCCGGACGCAGCGCCAGGATCTCCGGGCAGGAATATTTGGTATAGCCGCCGAGATCGACCAGGATGTCGATGCCGTCGGCGGCGATGCGTCGCGCGGCCGCCTCGTGACTCAGGTCGCTCAGCTCGATGAACTGGTCGAAGGCCGCACGCAAGCGTCGGCGCATGGGTCCGTCGGTGGTCGGGCCGATCGCATAGGCGTAGATCTCGAAGCGCTCCCGGTCGTGAAGCTCGAACACGCCTGCGCTCAGATAGGCGGTGGGATGTTCGCGCAGATCGGCCGAGAGATAACCGATGCGCAGGCGCCGGTCGGGCGCGGGATCCAGCACGACCGAGCCCGCGAGCGGTCCGCGCTCCATCCAGGGCTGAAGCCGCCGCGCGTGCAGCCGCGCAATCCGACAGAGGTCCGCGGCGCTCAGCCCGGGCAGCGACTGGGCGGAGAAGGGCTCGATCAGCACGCGATCCGAGCCGCGGATGCGCTCCAGAACCTCGGGCAGGCTGCGCGCCCAGTCACGCCAGTCGCAAACGGCGCGTTGCTCGTCGAGCAACATCACCGAGGCACGCGGGGCACGCGCGCCGTGACGCGCCAGGGTCTGGCGGAGCACCTTGATTGCTGCGGCGCCGTTTCCGAGCTCCGAGAGCAGCCCGGCGAGCATGACGGCATGCTCGGGACCGCCGCCGGCCCTGTCGGCCTGGAGGGCGGCGTCGAGCGCGCCTGCCTTGTCCTGCATGGCCGATCGCAGCAAGGCAAGGGCCGCCAAGCGCTCATGCGCCGGAGCAGCCTGCGAGTCCCCGACCAAGGCGAAGAGGCGCTCGGCCTCGGGGAGATCATGCTCGTCCAGGGCAAGAAGGACCAACGAGAGCAGGACGCGCGGATGCCCCGGACGGACCGCCAGGAGCATCTCGTACTGAGTCCGCGCCTCGAGGAGGCGTCCGCGCCGGCGATAGATGTTTCCGAGATTCAGCCGGACCTCGGGGCGATCCGGGCGATGCGCCAGCAGATCCAAGGCGATGGCCTCGGCCTCCGCGTCCGCACCGACCTCCAGGAGCAGGTTGCCGAGATTCACCCGGGCATCGGCATAGTCCGGGGCCAGCGCGAGCGCACGCCGATAGGCCGTCTCGGCCTCCTCGAATCGCCCCAGCGCACGCAGCACGTTGCCGAGGTTGTACTGCGGGAGGACATAATCGGGGGCGCGCCGAGCGGCCTCGGCATAGCTGCGGAGCGCGGCGTCGAGCCCGCCCCGCGCCATGAGGACATTGCCGAGGTTGTTGTGGGCATCGACGTACGTCGGTGCAACGGCGACACAGCGGCGCAGCAGGCGCTCGGCTTCGTCGAGCCGACCGGCCCGCGCGGCTGCGAGCCCCAGGATATGCAGCGCGTCGGGGGCAGCGGGCGCATGTTGAATCACGCGGCGCATCAGCCGCTCGGCATCGGTCAGCCGACCGCCGCGAAACAGCTCGATGCCGCGCTTCAGCGCCAACGCCGTGTCGCCGGGCATAGGACTTGCCGGCGACTTGGATGGGATCTCTGTCATCTCCGTGAGAAACACTCCGGTCGATTCGGGATGCTTGAGCACATCGCCGGCGGGCCCGAGCAAGGTCCCTTGGCTGAATCATTACCCGGCCCAATGGATTTTTCAAGTGCGGCCTCGGCCGGGCCCGTGCGTCGATTCTTCGGGGTTGGCCACGGGTTCTCGTCGAATAAACGGACAATCGAGTCAGATGGTGACGCAGATGGACACAAGAGGATCATTACGGCCGTCGACGCACGCCGAGGCGCGCACACGCAGTGAACGCCCGCGTACCGACCGCGCCGGCACCCCGGCCCGGGTGTTGATCCTGCTGATGATCCTCTGCATGACGGGGGCGGGAGCAGGCCCTTCGGTTGCTCAGGTACGGCAATTTACAGACGCTGACCCGGGCGAAACGCTCGTGCACACGGTGGCGGACCCCGTCGCGGATCGGTACATCGTGATCTATAAGGAGGCGGCCTTTGCATCCGGGGCGCGCGCATCGATCGGTCGGCTGCGAAACGCCGTCGAAGGCTTGAATCAATCGCTCGCAGGCCGTCAAGGCGCCAAGATCGAGGCACAATGGAGTCGGGCGCTACAGGGCATGGCCGTGCAGATGAGCGCCGATGCCGCCGAGGCACTCGCCCGAGATCCTCGGGTTCTGCTCGTCGAGGAGGACGGTTACGTCTACGCGGGCGTTCAGCAGAGCCCGGCGACCTGGGGCCTGGATCGCGTCGATCAACGCAACCTGCCGCTCGACAACAGCTATGTCTACGACGCCGATGGGGGCAGCGTCACCGCGTACATCATCGATACGGGTATCCGAACGACGCATCAGGAGTTTGCCGGGCGCGCAAAGTGGGGCACCAACACCACCGGCGACGGCGCCGATCGGGATTGCCACGGTCACGGTACGCATGTCGCCGGCACCGTCGGCGGGGCGACCTACGGGATCGCGAAGGCCGTGAGCCTGGTCGCGGTCAAGGTGCTCGACTGCAATGGGTCCGGCGCCACGTCGGGCGTCATCTCGGGCATCGATTGGGTGATCGAGCACCACGAGGCACCCGCCGTTGCCAACATGAGCCTCGGCGGCTCTTACTCGAGCGCGCTGAATCTCGCCGTCAAACAAGCGACCTTGGCCGGCATCTCGATGGTGGTCGCCGCCGGCAACGACAACGCCGATGCCTGCGGTTATTCGCCGGCGTCCGCGCCCGAGGCCATCACGGTCGGCGCCACCACCAACGCGGACGGGCGCTCGAGCTTCTCCAACTACGGCGCTTGTTTGGATCTCTTCGCGCCGGGCTCCGCGATCACCTCCTCGACCAACGGCTCCGACACCTCCATCGGAACCTGGAACGGCACCTCGATGGCGGCACCCCATGTCGCCGGCGCCGTCGCACTCTATCTTGATGACCACCCGACGGCATCACCCGCAACGGTTGCCGCCGGCATCGCCGCGAACGCGACTCCGGGGGTGGTGACGAACGCCATCGCCGACTCGCCCAACCGCCTCCTGCATTCCCGCAACGACGGCACCATCGCGCTCTCGGTCACCAAGCGCGGCTCGGGAACAGGTGTGGTCGTCAGTACCCCGGACGGCATCGATTGCGGCAGCGATTGCTCCGAGCGTTATGACGACGCGCCCGGCGCGACCGTCGTTCTCGATGCCGAGCCCGCGGACGGCGACAGCTTCGACGGCTGGAGCGGCGACTGTACGGGCGCGGCGTCGTGCATCCTGTCCATGGACACGTCGAAACTGGTGACCGCCACATTCACCACACCCCCGCCGACTCTGGACAACGGCGAAACACGGTCCAATCTGTCGGGCGCGCAAGCCGCATGGCAATACTACGGGGTGCAGATTCCGAGCGGCGCCACCGACCTGACCATCGGCACGAGCGGAGGCACCGGGGACGTCGATCTCTATGTGCGCTACGGGACCTTGCCGACGCTGTCGGCTTACGACTGTAGACCCTGGAACATCGGAAACACCGAGGTCTGCGACGATTTCCCGACACCGATCACGCCCGGTACCTGGTACATCGGCCTCTACGGCTTCTCGCCCTTCGCGGGCGTGACGCTCTCGGTCGGCTATACGGCCCCGCCGACCGATCATCAGCTTACGGTCAGCGCGACCGGCAGCGGCAGCGGCCGCATCACCAGCAGCCCGGCAGGGATCGACTGCGGCCAAGACTGCGCTCGCGCATTCGCGAACGGGACGAGCGTCGTGCTGACGGCTCAAGCCGACGGCGAGAGCATCTTCAGCGGCTGGGACGGCGCATGCAGCGGCGGCATCGCGAGCTGCACGGTCGCAATGAACGCCGACAAGACCGTCGGCGCAGCGTTCCGCGACGCCGAGGCCATCAACCTCGCGGCCAGCGCCAACGGGGGCGTCGCCAGCGCGTCCTCGACCTACGGCGCGGCCTATCCGGTCAAGGCACTCAACGACGGCGATCGGCGCGGCGTGAGTTGGGGCAGCGGCGGCGGCTGGAACGATGCCACGTCCAATGCCTATCCCGATTGGGCGCAGATCGCCTTTGCCGGACCCGCAAGCATCGGGGAGGTCAATGTCCTCACACTGCAAGACAATTACGCCTCCCCGACCGAGCCGAGCGAGAGCCTCGCCTTCAGCAAGTACGGCGTCACCGCGTTCACGGTGCAGTTTTGGAACGGCTCCGCCTGGGCGACGATTCCAGGCGCCGCGATCACCGGCAACAACAAGGTTTGGCGCCGCCTGAGCTTCACGCCGATCACCACCGATCGCATTCGCGTGCTGATCAGCGGCGCCTTGGCCGGCTACAGCCGCTTGGTCGAGATCGAGGCGTTCGGGACATTGGTCGCGCCGGATCCGCCCGACCCGCCGACCAACCCGCGCCTCAACCTCGCGGCGCGCACCAACAACGGCGTCGCCACCGCATCCTCGACGCACAGTGCGGCCTACCCGGTCACGGCGCTCAACGACGGCGATCGGCGCGGCGTGAACTGGGGCAGCGGCGGCGGCTGGAACGATGCCACGCCCAACGCCTATCCCGACTGGGCACAGATCGCGTTTGCCGGACCCGCAAGCATCGACGAGGTCAATATCCTGACATTACAGGATAACTACGCCGCCCCGGTCGAGCCGACCGAGAGCCTCGCCTTCAGCAAGTACGGCGTCACCGCTTTTTCGGTGCAGTATTGGAACGGCACCGCCTGGGCGACGATTCCGGGCGCCGCGGTCACCGCCAACAACAAGGTCTGGCGCCGCCTGACCTTCACGCCGGTCACGACCGACCGCATTCGCGTGTCGATCAACGGCGCCTTGGCCGGCCACGCCCGCTTGGTCGAGATCGAGGCCTTCGGGACCCTGGTCGAGCAAAATCCGCCGGACCCGCCCGACCCGCCAACCAACCCGCGTGTCAACCTAGCGGCGCGCGCCAACAACGGCGTCGCCACCGCATCCTCGACGCACAGTGCGGCCTACCCGGTCACGGCGCTCAACGACGGCGATCGGCGCGGCGTGAACTGGGGCAACGGCGGCGGCTGGAACGATGCCACGTCCAACAGCTATCCCGACTGGGCGCAGATCGCGTTTGCCGGACCCGCCAGCATCGACGAGGTCAATATCCTGACATTACAGGATAACTACGCCGCCCCGGTCGAGCCGAGCGAGAGCCTCGCCTTCAGCAAGTACGGCGTCACCGCCTTTACGGTGCAGTATTGGAACGGCACCGCCTGGGCGACGATTCCAGGCGCCGCGGTCACCGGCAACAACAAGGTCTGGCGCCGCCTGAGCTTCACGCCGGTCACCACCGATCGCATTCGCGTCCTGGTGAACGGCGCCTTGGCCGGCTACGCCCGCTTGGTCGAGATCGAGGTGTTCGGGTCGTTGGTCGGATCCAGCTCGCTCCTTGATCCGTCGCCTTTGTCGGGCACCTCGGAGGGCCAGGGACTCCAACAGAAGTAACTCACGCGGAGAATCAGCCGGACGGAGGCTCACACCGTCCGGTTGACGCCAACACAACCACGCCTCGCACCGACACGGATCGACTGCCCTGTCAGTGTGACCCCGTCCTTCCGCTCTGTGCCGGTGTACTCTTGCCGCATCAGTCGCGGCACCTCCAAAGCCAGACGCACTTACTCAGCAGCCTTCCGCGTTCTTCGTGCCCAGACCGTGATACGGCCAGTTTGACCCATCCTGCTGAGCGGGTAGGCCAAAGGATAAAGTGCAAGACTGCCCAGCCCGGATCTGGGAAAACGCTCGACGAGGAATTCCGCCAGTCTCGGCAACCGGTGTCGATCGCGTAGGGCGTAGCCCAGGCTGACCACATAGTCGGTCAACACACGCTGGTAAAACACCTTCTCGACCGTCCACCCGGCTGCGGCGAGAACCGCTCGCAGTGTCCGCGGGGTAAAGTGATAAAGATGCGCCGGCACATGCAGCGGATACCACGTATCTCTAAATAGGCGAAACCCGACAGCATCGATGTCAGGAACCGACACTACCAGCCAACCCTCGTCCTCGATCCATTCGCGCAACTTGCCAAGGGCGACAATGGGTTCGTGCAGATGCTCCAGCACCATCCAGCCGACGATCAGATCAAATTTCCGACCGGGATTCGGGGCCGTTTCGATGCTGCCGGTATGCACTCGATATCCGAGCGAACTCGCCGCCTCTGCTGCCGAGGGCGAAAACTCGATTCCTTGGACGTCCCACCCTCGACCTGCCATGACGTGAAGGAAACTGCCCGACGCACAGCCAAACTCCAACATGCTTCCGGGTGCTGTATTAGGCACGCGTTGCGCGTTGTACTCGACGAACTTGTGGAGCAGACGGCGCGCAACGGATCGGATGCCCTCGCCGCCGGCAGAGGACGTCGCAGACGCAACCTTGGTTGTCTGGTAAGGTCCATAGTCGTCCGGGTAATAGAATCCGATCGTATCGGGAGTCGGCCGAGGATTCGTTCTCATCAGACCGCATCGATTGCAGCGCACCACCGCATACTCTCCCGGCAAATTATGCAACCGGTCGTGTGCATAAAAGACAATTTCGTCCTGGTCTTGACATCCGAGCGGGCACGGCGCGGAGACTATGGATACATTCATCGTTTCGACCTTCGTTTTTCTCGACGACTTTCGTTTGCCGACACCACCGCTGCCGCTGCACCAGGAATCGTTTTCGTCGAACTCACGAAGAGCCACGCCACCGTAATAAAATAAGATACAGAAATGCCAAGAGCGAGACCGGTCACACCGAAGAAATAGAACCCGAGAAGCTTGAGAGGAATTCCAATCGTGTAACCAACAACGCCAATGAGAGTAGGCGTCGCCGTGTTTCCTCGTGCATAGAACGACGAAGACGCAACCTGTCCCAGCACCCCTCCAACCCAAAACCCGAGCAGACTCAGCAAGAGGAGACGAAGATGCGCAAGCTGATCGGGGGAAAAACCACCACCGAATATTAGACCTAAGATGGTATCGCCATAGATGATCAGAAAGACGTAGCAGGCCAGCAAGAACAGCGAAACCAACCAGTACGTTTGCCGGAGTATCTCACGATACTCGCTCCAACGGTCTTCCGCGTAACATCGAGACAACCTTGGAACGATTGGGCTGATCGCTGCTTTGCCAATCACATGCTGACCTGCGCCATACATGAGTTGGGCGGTATTCAGCAGCGACAGATCTCCAGGGCCTGCCATCGAGGCCAGTAGGCGGTCGACCAATGGTCCGGTGCTATAATAGCCGCTACCCAAGAGCAGCGGAGCCATGCGGCGACCTGCTAAACGCATTTCTGCGGTCATGAATACCGGCCACTGTATCCGTCCAAGCGCCGGACAGAGCAACACAGTAATCAGCGCGAACCTCAGCGTCATCGCCCAGGCCGCGGCGTAGACACCAAACACAGGTAACGCCAAAAAGAGCACCACAAGCGAGATACCCGAGGCAATGACGCCAGTCACTTCGATCTGGACGAATCGCCCCCGGGCACTCAGTGTCGCCCAGAGCACGGCATTGAACGCAGAGGCCAGCATGCCGATAAGCTGGATACACGTCATCGTCGTTGTCAGTGCCAAACCATGAGCGTCGAAGCCCGGAAGTAAGACTTTTACCCAGGCCGGTGCAGTCGCGGCAAGTACGAGCGCCAAGACGCCGAACAGCAAACCTACGGCAACAAAAAAGACCAAGCATTGGACCTCCGCGCCTCGTCGTCGCCGATCGAAAGGATCGGCACGAGCACATGAAACAGCGATGTGCTGACCACCGCCAAAATGAGCTGGGGAATAGTCATGCCGGCAAAGAGCGCGTCGGTATCCACGCCTGGCCCGATCGTGATCAATACATACCACTGCATTGCGAACTGCATGAGCACGCTGCTGCCGGACAAAACGCCCAGGACCAGTGTTCGCCTCACGCCGCAACTCCGCTACCCTTGTCCCCGCGGAAATGCACGTCCGCCGACCGGACCATGGACCTGGACATGCCGGCGGTAACAAGGTCACGCATAACTCTTGAACAGAGCCGCAAGTTGATGACTGACGACCGGGACTGCGAATCGCTCGCACGCCAGCAGGCGACCGGCCCGACCCATCCGGCAACCCAATGCCTTGTCCGCATAAAGCGCGAGAAGCGACTGGGTCCAGTCGTCATCGCTCCGCGCGCCGATACCAACCTCTGCCATCCGCAGGATCTCCTGATTCATCCCCACCGGGGAGACCACCGTAGGGATGCCAACCGCCATGTATTGAAGCATCTTGAAGCTGCATTTTCCCCGCGACCAGTCGACATCCTCCAGCGGCATCAGTCCGACATCGAATGCGGCGACCGTGCTCGCCTCGTTCTGGGGTGTCCAGGAGTAGTAGCGGACTCGATCCGGCGGAATGATGCGAAACTCCGGACGCCGGTCGCAGAGGACCCTGAGTTCGGCGCGCGGCGCCACGGCGAGAAATCTCGCCAGCGCCGGCTCCAATGCCAGCAGGTACTTCAGCGTCGAGGATGAGCCCGTCCATCCCACTGCAAAATACTCGGCCGCCCGGCACTGACTGGCAGGCGCGAAGCGATCGGTGTCGACGGCGGTCGGTATGACATGAACATCCGCACAGTGTCGGGAGAACCAGTCGGCAATAAAGCTGTTCCCCGCAATCACACAGTCTACTTGGCCTGCAATTCGCGGGATGAATTGTCGCGTCAACCAGATCGCATCGTCGACATCGAATATAACCGGCCGTTTAAGAAGCCCCTCGAAGGTGTAGGCCGCGTTGACCAGTTCGCGTTGCAGCCAGGTCAGGTCAGATCGATAACTGCAGATCACGCCGGGCACCCGCGCCAAGACCTTGGCTGCAATAAAGGGGGCGAGTATAGGGACAACCGCAGCAGGTCGCGCTCGCCCCAGGAACCCGGGAAGCGTCGCGTTCTTTCCGATAAGAGGTAAATGTTCGGTCACATCGATACCATAATCGGCGAGCGCTTGAGTATGCTGCCGGACCCGAAATCGACTCGACGGGGTTATGGCATCGGCAGTGATTGCCGAAACTTTGATTCTCGCCTCGCTTGGTTGCAGTCGTGCCGGCATGGCGCCCCTTCATTCGCGGCGTTTCATGATCGTCCCGCGTGGCCACGGGAAGCGTTGGCGCAGGCACTGGAAAGCAACGTCTGCCAGGACTGCGATATCGCCGACACACGCCACTCCACCAAGAGATCGGCTATTCGCCGTTGACCGGCCGCACCCATCCTGTGCGCCGTTTCCGGATCGCGAGAAAGCGCGAGAATCGCCTCTGCCAGTGCACCGGTGTCGTTGTATTCGACCATGATGCCCGACACCCCGTCCTCGACGAGCCACGGCAATTCGCCCACACGCGTTACGATCACGGGCAAACCGAGCGACATCGCCTCAACGACACACATCGGCAGCCCCTCGTGCCATGAACTGAGTATGAGCGCCCGGCTCGATCGATAGGCATCCTGGAGTTGAGGCTCGTCCAACCACCCCAAGAAGCTCACATTGTCGGTCAACCCAAGTCGCTCAACCTGCTGCCGGACGATACTTTCGAGATTGCCGACTCCCGCCAACGCGAGCCTGATTGCGGGCAACTCCGTTTTGACCGCGGCGACCTCATTGAGTAGCCAACAGTGCGCCTTCGCATCGACGATGGCGGCGACGCAAATCAGATCGTAGCGTATCGATTCCGGGGTGCGCTGCGCCTGCGTTGCGGGCGGTCCGGAATATGGGTTGCCGATGACGGCGACCGGCCCCTGATAACCGTAATGCTTCAGCCGGTCGACCGAGATTCCGCCGCGCACCGCACAGCCGCTAGCGGCGGATACGGCGCGGCGAAAGATCGGGTTACCCCATATCCAATCGACCTCGCCAATAATCATCTGCACGACCGGACGCCGGTTGATTTTCCCCGCCAGCCAAGCCATGACACCATGATACTCCTGGTGGCATGCAACAATTAGGTCATAACGTCGCGCACGAAACAATAACAGCGCAAAACGCATGAGTTCGCCAACCACCCGTCCCCGCACGGCCCAGTGCGGCAGCTTTTGCCACCGAATCTTGTGGTCCGCGTAGGGCTGCCGTCGATAAAGATCAATGTGCTCAACGATCGACAGCGCTTGCAGCGGCTGGAGTTTCTGACGAAGTTTCTTGTCCGATAACCCTGCAACGAATGCAATCTTCAAAACCAATTTACCCGCTTTTACAAGATTCGAGTTTGTCGTCGTAGACCTCTTCCGCACGTCCGTCAATGAGTGCCTGAGCATACGCCCCCCAGGACATCGCCATCTTTTGCGCAGTGAAATCCTCCGGTTTTACACCTAATTCATGACAATGCCGGATCGCGTCAGCAAGTGCGACAGGGGAATCAGGCTCCACGACGAGGCCGGTCTTGCCTTCTGAGACCAGGTTCGGCAAGCCACCGACCCGTGTCACGATCACTGGCTTATTGTAGTGGTAAGCCAGCGGGATCACCCCGGTGCCGGTCGCTGAGCGATAAGGAAGCACTACGCAATCGGCGCGCTGGAAAAAATTCGACGCCTGTTCTTCTGTTACATAGTTCGCAACGATCTCGACTCGATGCTGCAAACCCAAACGTGCAACCTGGCGTCGTGTCTCGTCGAGACCCTGCCAAAACTCGCCCACGATCGACAGAAACAGGTCTTCGCACGACAATAGCTTAAGTGCATCCAAAAGCAGGTCCAGGCCTTTGTAAGGTCTGACGAATCCAAAAAACAAGAGCTCCGTGCGCGCGCGCCGCGGTAACACCTCTGTGGACGCTGGGAAATGATCGTAGATCGGGTGCGCCTTCACAACGACATCAGCCTTTGGCATCGCCGCTTTTAGCCGATCGGCCTCGGCATGCGTATGTACAAGAAACCGCCCGCTTCGCCTGAGGACACTCCGGGCGAGCATCGTCTTGAGCAGACTTTCCTCGTGATCAAAGACATTGTGGCAAAGCAGCAACAGGGAGTGCTTGTGACTGCCAAGCATCGCGATCAACGATCGATAGCAGACAGCCCAGTAAACGGTCCACCAGGGGATGATGATCAGATCGGGATCGTGGGCGGCGATGCGTCGCGCCGACTGCCACCACGACGCCGGATTCAATGAATCCAGAACATAATCCACCCCAGGCTCCACATGCCCGAGGTAGCCAGGATCACGGTCGCTCGCTCCGGGAAACAACGCGGCCGGATATTGGCGCGTGTAGGAGAGCGTCAGCAAATCTACCCGGGGGCGCAAAGCCCGATGCAACATCGTTGTGTGCTGGGCGATTCCGCCACGAAACGGAAGAATCGGACCAACCAGCACGACGCGTTTGTTCTTGCGAACCACTGGTTGACTCACCACTGCCTCCCTTGCCATCCCAGTAGGAATCCGATACGCAGCGATGCCTGACGCGATACGCCCTGCAACGACTCAAGCACCAGGCCACTCATTGCTCGCGATCCTGTCGCGATGGAGAACGCCGCGACCAGCTTACCCGCCTCTGAGAAACGCCCGACCGCTCGCTGCGCGCCAAATACCGAAGCTCCTCCAACAGTTTTCGGTTCGCTGCCAGTAGGTCGGCGAGGAAAGCAACAAGAAGCGTCTGGAAGCCCATCCCCAGCAACGCAGCCGAAAGGATCAGTGACTGCACATCGACCCCCGCCGTCTCCGACCAACCACCTCCACGTAAACCGAAGGCCAAGCAGGAAGCCGGCGGTAAACAAGACAATCCCGATCGTGGCAAAAAATCTGAATGGTCTATAGATAACAAAGATGCGAACGATGGTTACGATACTGCGTTTAACGTAGGAAGGGATGCTTTTTACCAGCCGCGACGGGCGTAAATCTTCGTTCACTCGCACGGGAACGGAGCGAATGGCCATATTCTTCTGGCCGGCCTGGATGATGGTCTCCAGCGTATAGGTATAATCGCTGAAAACGATCAACTGCTGTGCGGCCGCACGACTCATCGCGCGAAAGCCGCTCGGGGCATCGGGGATATCGGTTTTGCTCGCCAACTGCACCACCCAGCTCCCCATTTTCTGAAGCAGTTTCTTGACCGGCGAAAAATGTTCGATCGTCTCGATCGGACGTGCCCCGACGACGATGTCGGCGTCATGAGCCAAAATCGGCGCGACCAACACCGGGATGTCCTTTGCATTATATTGATTGTCCGCGTCGGTGTTGACGATGACGTCGGCGCCGAGCTGCAGGCAGGCATCGAGTCCCGTCATGAAGGCGCGCGCCAGCCCCTTATTGGCAGTGTGGCGAATAATATGATCGACGCCTAGCCGACGTGCGGTTTCGGCGGTGTTGTCGATACTGCCGTCGTCGATCACCAGCCATTCGACCTCGTCGAACCCGTCCAAGTGGCGCGGCAATGCGGCCAACGTGACGGACAGAGTGTCGGCCTCGTTGAAACAAGGGATTTGAATAATGAGTTTCACGTCAGATTATGCGACGGCTTCAGCTTAAACGATCCGCACTCGGGAGGCGGAGACGACTGGATATCGGCGCTGATATGCACTGAGACGACCGAATTGACTCTATTCCAAGCTGCTTCTTTCCTTGTTCGCCGGAAAGGCGATAGCGGGAAACCTCGCGAGATCCTGATAGAGCAACATCGCGAGAAAAACAAAGGAAGGCGCGATCTGCAAAGCAATGCGACCGACCGATGTTTGACCGACAACAGTGACGGCGTATCCGGTATACAGGAAAAGCACGAGAAACAACACGAATGCTGAACTCAGTATCAGGCTCAGGGCCAACAGCGGTCGCGGCCAACGCGTGCCGGACAGGAAGCCGATTATGACCCTCGCCAGCAGCATGAAGCCGACCATCCAAAACAACAAGTGCCAGTTGGAAAACCAAAACAGGCTCTGCAGAAGCGGGATGACTGCGTCCGAATGGAATTGGAGCCCCAGCCCGGCCAGGGTGTGACCGGCGACTTCAAGGTCGGGCGGGAAAAACAACAAAACCCCAACACCAAACAATATCCCCAAACCAACCAAAAGGATCAGCCGGCGCAGGATGAAGAACACGGCGGCGAGGCCGGGCAGCAAAGCAAGGATCCAGAACAATGCCTCGTTCTTTATCAAAAAACACCCCGCAGCGAGGAGGAGCGCGAGCAGACCTTGCCAGAAAAAGCGCGTGTTGCTCCAATGATAAAACGCCATAAGCGCCGCCAAGTAGAAGATGCCCATGAAGACATCCGCGTACCCCGCCAGTGCAACCTGTAAGTTGAGGATCGGCATGCTGAGCAGGAAATAGCAGAATACGAGCGCCGCAAGCGGACCGATTCCCGCCATTCTGGCTTGACCGAAAAAGGCCATGCCCCCGGCAGCGGCCACCAGCACCCAAGGCAGGTTCATCAAGGCGTCATCCCATCGGCCCAGCATCAAGTTCATCCATGTTTGCAGCAAGGGGGTTGTAATGGGATAGCCGGGGTGATTGTCGGTGAAGACACCCCGACCCTGAAGCACCAGCCATTTGTCATAGTCGACGAAAGGGACGATCGCTTGCGCATCGGTCCAAACCCGAGACTTGGTTGCCCAGTGCATATACGCATCCCAGGGAAATAAAGGACGCCAATACACCTCCAGCCAAAGACCGCCAAGTCGGATCGCGAGAATCGTCAGCAGTACGGCGATCAGGAGTTTTTGCCAGACGGGGAGATCACGGTAATCCTGGCTCAGCCACACACCGCCGAAAGACCGCGGGTACCGATACTCCAGCAACACGCCGATGGCGATCAGCAATAACACGACGGGCACCAAGAAGATCAGATGGAGCCCGAAACCGGCCGCATCGAGACCACGCATGACCAGCGTCAAGAGCATGACACCGACGAGAAAACCGTATCCCAGAACCAAGGCTCGGCGTCCCGCCATCGCGACCGGGACAATGCGATGCACAACGAGCGCACCGAGCAGCCATGGAAAACCCAAGGCAAAAGAAATACGAAGGAGATCCATTAGTGCACCCGATACAACTGACCGGTGGGATCCGCGTACAAAGGCTCCGCAGAGATCCGCTGATCATCCGGCCACTGTAGCTCGCCTGACTCCGGTTCATATTTGACGACCGTCGAGCGAAGCGTCAGCACGAAATCTCCCGGCTTCAACTGACTTGCCGATGGGAGCTCGTTTTCGCGACCGCGGGCCCAGTAAGGATTATGCGGGTACAAACGATACGCCGCGCGAAGACCGAGATATTCCTGCGAGGTCGCAATGAAGACTCGCGCAGACGGCGGCCCCAGAAGAGGGTCAATCCCCCGAGTCAACTGATAGATCGAAGCGTCCGGACCACTCAGCGCCTTGTCGTCT
>NZ_LN848257.1:2915114-2926273 GCF_001499735.1 Thiocapsa sp. KS1
TGTCGTCTTGTGTTTTTCCCGCAAACGCTTCTTCAGCGTCCATAGCCTGTCGCCATAGCTGCCATTGCCACGGCGCATCCAGCGCGAACCAGGCAATCAACAGTAACCCCCCGGCGACACGCCAATCAAACGCCGACCGGAAACGCCGCGAGGCCAGCAGTAGCGCATACAAAAAGAGTCCGACAGCGAGAAACGTGACAACGAAGGGCATACGAAACTTGATGGGCGGGTCGATACCATTTCCCTTGAATACGTTGATCGACCACTGCGCCAACGGGTCATATCGAGCCCAACCTGCAAAGAACCATGCAAGTCGATTGGCCATTGTATCAGGTGCAAGGCGCACCTTATGAATCGATACTTCCGCGCCGGGGGGCCCTTGCAGGGCAATACCCACACGGGCAAGATCACCCGACCATTCGGGCAGGCTACTCAGATCAAGCCAAATCCCGGACCAGCCATAGATCGGCAGCGACGCCTGCTGCAGCGGGCCAATTGGCGGACTTTTTTGAATGAATAGTGGATCATGCCTGGATCTGACGGACCACAATAAAACAGCGTGCGTCAAACTCCTCTCGCTCTCCGCCTCGATCGTGAGAAACCGGTAGGCGTCAGCCGACAGGTCCGCTAGAGGCAGTGGCAGCAGAGCTCGACCCTGCGTATCAAGCACCAGCCGATGAGCCCCCGGAATGCTGGAACCGGAACCGGTGGCGTGACGAAGATCGGCAGCCTGCCACTCCACGACGTGACCGTTTCGTCCCGCCGGAAGTGAGCTCAAGACCCCGGCGATCCACGCAACGGCCAAGGATCCGCAGACGATCAAGACGCAGAGCAGGAACCACCACTTGGACGAAACCCCTACCGTGCCGGACATGAGCGACTCTTTCACGACCTGAACTCCCGACTATCAACTGTGGCTGATTCCGGACTCAGGATCAGTACACTTCATCGAAACGGCGAAACCCTAAGCTGCGGAGCGGCTGAGCATCTCGGGCAGCAAGGACATCATTGGAAATCGAGATGCGTATTAGGCACCCTTGCGCAACCATGGCGCTTTTGAACGAGATGAAGGTGACTCTGTCAACGTCGAAACGAACCCCCGGAACTGCCAGACCCAAATAAGGATCGGAGAGACTGCCGGCAGGATCAGGTATCCGATCTGATACGCGATCGCGACACCCTCGTAGGCCAACGGCGAGAAACCAAGACGCTCACGGGCACCCTCTCCCATCTGGAAGGCCAGGATTTTGGTGATGTTTGTCGCCACACCGAATGCCTGTACCAGACCGAGTATCAACAGGCCGACAGCCCATCGCCAAGCCTTCTCTCTGACATGAATCGGCGACGCGAGCACCAATGCAGTGTACATTGGAACACCGTATCCATACGGCAGCGGGTTCACTTCAAAGACAGCAGCAACATCGGGTCCGCCCGGCACCTGAGGGTTCGGTATTGCCATGAAGGTTTGGACCAACAGCTCATTACCATTGGAACGAACCCCCCCGATCAGCTGCGGATAGACGTTGGTCATGATAAAGTCCATAAGCGATGACAGCGGCAGGACCGATAAGATCGAGAGGAAGTACCAGGCTGCAAAGCAGACCGGAAGCCATAGCAATGTGTAAACTGTAAAGCGAGTGAGTAAGCTCAGATCACGCCAAACCATGCGAGCGATCTCCATGGTGCTGCCCCGATATCCAACGCAACCAGACCAAAAACACCAACAGGACATCAAGCATGATCAATGCCTGCCACAAGTAGAGATGCGCCCACTCAAAAAAAGTCTGATTCCATTGCCCAAGATAAAAGAGGCTAATTATTCTTATTAAATTGAGCGCCTGAACCGTCAGCAGTCCGAGCGCGATACCAATTGCCCTGTGTCGCCACGAGGCGGGGAAAGCCAACATAGCGGCAAGGAGCACGATTCCCGCTTCGACCCCGTTGCACCCTGCCTCGATCGAGACCGCGAATCCGGACACTTGGTCCCAGATCAGCTTGCCCTGCGCTCGGACCTGGTCGTCGAATGCCTGCATGATCCAGACACTCACATGAGTGATCCCAGAGGTAAAAGGCAGAACGAACCCCGTTTGCACCGGCGAAGATAATTCGGCGACCAAGAGAATGATGACGATTAGGAAAAACGTCAAAATGAATCTGATCATCGGGCTGCTTCCGTATCTTGTATCGCGGCGCCGCGAAGGCTAGTTGTTCCGCGAGATGTTTTCAAG
The DNA here is from genome assembly GCF_001499735.1 of Thiocapsa sp. KS1. GTDB lineage: Bacteria > Pseudomonadota > Gammaproteobacteria > Chromatiales > Chromatiaceae > Thiocapsa. The sequence goes on from NZ_LN848257.1 coordinate 2,917,343, forward strand.
TAAAAGAGCCGCATTCCGTCAGGCGTATACATGCGCAAACGTCCTCGCTCTCTGAAGTGCGCTCGCACAGACGATGCCGACATCTTGGCAAGCCTAGGGGGAGCGACAATCTCAAAACCAGGACAGGTCCGAAGCCAAGATGACCAAAATACCCAAAAAAGCACTCGCTGTCCTCGCAACCTATAACGAACAGAGATTTGTAGGGGCATGCCTCAAGAACCTGATTCGGCAAGGCTTCGAGGTCTACCTTATCGACAACGAGTCGACGGATCGCACGCTGGATGTCGCACGAGAGTATGTCGGGCATGGGCTGATTCATATCGAGTCGCTGGTGCGCCACGGCATCTATAGTTGGGAGCGCATCCTTCAGCGTAAGGTCGAGATAGCGCGGGACTGCGAGCACGACTGGGTGATGCATGTGGATGCCGATGAAATTCGGCTTCCGCCTCCCGACTTCGGGACGATCCTCGAGGCCATTGAAAGGATTGATTCGGAGGGTTACAACGCGATCAATTTCGTGGAGCTGTGTTTCGTTCCGACGCTCGAGGCGCCGGATCACGAGCATCCCGACTTCCAGTCGACCATGCGGTGGTATTATCCGCTACGCCCATGCATGCATCATCGACTGAATCTGTGGAAGCGCACGCCCGTGCCGGTCGAACTGGCCGCATCAGGCGGTCATCGGGTCGACTTCGAGGGAATCCGCGTCTGGCCGACCGATTTTCCGATGCGCCACTACCTGTTTCTGAGCACCGCGCACGCGAAGACCAAATGGGTCGATCGCATCTACGACCCCGAGGAGCTCAAACGCGGATGGCATCGCTCGCGGGCGGAGCTGCGAGCCACCGACATCGCCCTGCTGAGCAGCCGAGAGCTGCGACTCTATCGTTCGGATACAGAGCTGGATGCCTCCGATCCGCTGTCGAGCCACCCGGTGCTTACCCGTCGCACCGACACCGAGCCGCGATAGGTGTGAGGTTGCCCACGGAACCGCAATTTAACCTCGCCGAGGCGACAACGCCACAGATTATCCGCGCTGCGCCGCGTTCTCTCGACTCGGATTGATGAGCAGGAGCGTCATCGGCGATGTCGGCTCGCAACGGAAGCCCAGCGTGGCCGTCGCAACCGCCTCGGAGCAGCCCGCTTTGAATCGGTCGTGCGTCTCGATGAAGATGGCGCCGACGCGGTCGATCCAAGCCGCGCTGCGCTCGAAGACCTCTTTCTCAGCCCCTTCGATATCGACCTTGAGCACGTCGATCTCCGAGACGGCGAATTGCGACATGAGCGTCTCGATTCGGAGAGCAGGGATCGGCCGATCGGCAACAGCGGAACCCGCTCCGGGCTCGACCGAGTGAACCGACGACGCCCAGTGCCCCTCCGGTCGACGTCGCAGCGTCAACTCGGCATCTTCGAACCAGAGTGCGGCATGGACAGGGTAAATGCGGCAATAGGATCCGACGTTCTTTGTCAAGAGCCTGAAATTCTCCGGATCCGGCTCGACGGCGATAATCTTCGCAGCGGGGTATTTTTCGGCGAAGTAGAGAGCTGACAATCCGGTATAAGCACCGGCATCGAGGATGACCCGAGGCTCGAACGGCAAGGCCGCAGCATAGTCCTCTTGACGGAAAACACTGAACCAAACTAGGGGGTCGGTGCTGTTGAGTCGAAGGTAATGTTTTCGCCCGCGATACTCGATGGAGACCAAGCTTCGGTCTCCCCATCGCTCGCGCCAAAGCAACCATCTCGCTCGGCGCGAGCCGAAAACCGAGACGATCTTCCTAAGCTGGCGGCGGGTTCGTTTAGTCGATCCAGGCACGTATGTTCAACCGAAAAGGAGCACGGCGAAGCCCCGAGCGTTCGCTCGCGGCTGCTTGGTGCCTCCAACAGAGACGCCGCCCCCCGAAGAGGACGGCGACGGCTCGATCCCGCCTTGAGTTGAAAGCTAGGCACCCCGCGCATTGCCTGCCCCGGACATCAGCTCAAGGAGCTCACTTTCGTGAGCCGCTCTCATTGCGTATCAAAGCAGTACTTAAAAACATCCGAGACGTCTTGATTATCCGACGCGGAGCTGAGGAACTGCGGCGACCCCATTTCCTCCCAGAAAACGCCCGCTGTTGCTGTCGGGGGACTGCTGCAACTCGCTCGACACCGGCTGTGACTGTTGACCCCGTTGATGTAGGGACCGTTCCGGGCCCCCGCGGGATCGGTCACGATCGAATTATCGGTATCGGGATATTCGGTTGAGGGGTGACGCCAACTCAGGAACCACCCTCCCCCGCTCGACCCGCCGGTCAGATCACTGCCGATATATTTCGATTTTTGCCCTCCCGACCCCATGTCGACTTCATACCACTCGGTCGAAGCAACCTGTTGAATGGTCTTGCCATCGAAGGGAGCGCCCTGTGGATAGCCGAATTGGACGACTGGCTGGGACGAGGCAAAGTTATACGCTGTTCCCGCCCATCCGGTTCGTGCGCCGATCGGGCCGTTAAACTGATCGCCGGTCGGATTGGTCACGAGGCACGCAAAATCGTAGTCGACATCGGCCGACAGAAAGTATGCTGAACTGGTTGCGCCGTCTCGGACGCCCCAGCACCCGGTACCGGACATTGGCCCGCTCTGGCTGTAGCCTGGACAAAACCGAAAGTTTGTCGCCCAAGCGCCGTCGCCCGTGCTGACGCAGTGTCCGGCCGTCGCGATGACGTTGCTCCCGATGACGCTTGCGGAGCAGACGTAGTTCGAGCTGCCGATCGAGAAGAACAACTTCCCGTGAATCGATCTCGGCCAAGTATCGTACCGACCCTGCATGGTCCAGCGTTGAAAAGGCCCGTAAGGTCCGTCCTTCGGGTTCGTCGGAGCCGCCCCGTAGGTCTGCAGCAGGATATCTTGAGTCTCAAGATCGAGGTCCAGCAGTTCGCCGTCGCCCTGCAAGGGAGGAGGCTCACCGCTCCCCGGAGACCAACCCGGCACAAGAGTCGGCGGCCCCGCAGGAATGTCCGCCTCTTGGGCTGGTCGGCGAAGCTGCTCATCGGATAGAGCAGCCCCCGGCAGGGGCCTTGGCTGGGCATTCTGCATGCGCTCGGGCGTCCAGTACTCATGAACATCGCCCGCTTGTGTCTTTTGTTGCTCCGGTGGCATGGATACAGGCCCAGGAGCGGGATCGCCCCGGTCCTGAGACAGACCGACAGGACTCACGGTCAGCAGCACGACCGCCATGCTCAGGAATCTCAACATCCTAATCTCCTTGCCGATAGCCTTAAGAAACGGATTTGCCTGATTGAGCCTTTCTCAGCAGGCAACCCCAGCAGGCATTTCACCCTGCGCTCTCAGCATACCGATAAGCACCCGGGCCGACCGTGAGGTAGGACCTAAAAATCGTTTTGCGGGTTGATCTGAGGCATCTTCTCAAGAGAAAAATATGCATCATCGACGATGCGGTCGATGTCGACCGGGTTCGTCGTCCGACTCGACGCCACGAGCCGCCTCGGGCTTCAATTGGCGTTAATATCGGCACCGTCTTCGCCTCATCCGAGCGTATGCACCTCGGCGCGATGGAAAGGGCGGAAACATTTGAGATCCGTGTCCGGGCAGACGTACTGCACGATAAGTTTGTCGGCAGCGGTGGATCGTCGCCGAGATACCCGCGAAGGTAAAAAGATCGAGCCACCGCAAATCGTTTCAGCGAATTTATGATGTCGAACGTCAATATTGGAGGGCCTGTGGCCATCGGAGGGGTCGGCGGGAGCGGAACGCGCCTGGTCGCCGAGCTCTTGATGCGTGCAGGCCTCTTTGTCGGCAGCGATCTCAACGAATCGCTGGACAATCTTTGGTTCACGTTGTTGTTTAAACGCATCGGAATCCTGGACTGCTCGGACGCCGAGTTTCAGACCTGTGTCGACCTTTTCGCCCGGCGCATGCGTGGTCGCACGGATTTCCCCGCAGCCGACCGGGCATTCTTGAAACGCCTCGCTCGGGCGAACCGGCCTCAACACGATTCGCTGTGGCTCGAAGGCCGCGTCGCGTCTTTCTTCAGCCCGTCGTCCGATACTGCTCGCACTGGTCGATGGGGTTGGAAAGAACCCAATACCCATGTCGTCTTGGCGCGCTTGATGCGGTCGATGCCGACGCTCAAGTACATTCACGTCGTCCGCAGCGGTCTGGACATGGCCTATAGCCAAAACCAGAACCAGCTTCGCCTCTGGGGTCCGAGGTTCTTGGGTATTGACCCGATACCGATCGACCCAAGGCACTCACTGAAGTATTGGTGCCGTGTGCATGAACACCTCCTCGAGGTCTTCGAATGCTTCCCGGGCCGATGCCTCCTGCTCAACTTTGACCGGCTCTGCGAGGATCCGCGCAGGCATCTCGACGGGATGCTCACATTCCTCGATGTCGATCCGAGCCGGGCGCCCATCGACGAGTTGGCGCTGCTGATTCACCCACCGGCCTCGATCGGACGTTATCGAGATTTCGACACCTCCCTACTCGATCCGCAGGACATCGCAACCGTGGCCAAGCTTGGTTTCCCGACGGAGACGGAGACGGAGACGGAGACCGAGACCGAGACCGAGACCGAGACCGAGACCGAGACCGAGACCGAGACCGAGACCGAGACGACAACATTGCGAGCTGTCGACGATCCGTGCAATGCGCCTACCACGGCGCCACGACGCCACAGAACGGCCATTGTCGTCCTGGGCATGCATCGGAGCGGCACGTCGGCCTTCACTCGGGTTGCCGGATTACTCGGCGGAACCCTCCCCGGGGATTTGATGCCGCCGGTGCCCGACAACAATGAGGCGGGCTTCTGGGAGTCGATGGGGATCTATCGCCTGAACGACACCCTGCTCCGTTGCGCAGGCTCGCGCTGGGACGACTGGCGCGAGCTGTCGTTCGACTGGGCGCGTCTTCAAGTATCCGATGGATTCAAGCGGCGGGCGACCGAAGCGGTAAATCGAGCATTCGGCTCACGAGACCTCATCATCGTCAAGGATCCAAGAATCTGCCGGATCTTCCCGTTCTGGCAAAAGACGTTCCAGGGCATGGCGATGGATGTCGTGTGCCTGCTCCCGGTGCGCAACCCCCTCGAGGTCGCTGCATCGCTGAGAAGGCGCGATGGTTTTGATCCGGCGAAATCCTATCTCTTGTGGTTGAGACACACGCTTGATGCCGAGGCTGCAACACGCGACTCCCGCAGATCCATCGTCACCTTCGACCACCTCATGTCGGATTGGCGAAACTGTGCGACGCGGATTGAACAGCACCTGGGGATAACCTGGCCACGGGATGTCGGAACAGAAGCTATTCAAGAGATCGACCGGTTCCTACAGGAGCGCCTGAGACACAATCGCGCATCCACACAAGACCTAGACGAGGACACGAGTGTACCGCGATGGGTCAAGCAAACCTTCTCATCGCTGCTTGAGCTCGTCGATCAACCCGACTCTGCGGACGCACTCTGTGCGCTTGACCGTGTCAGAGAAGAGTTGCGGCAGGCTGACCGGGCCATCGGACCCGTCTTTAAGCTCGAGGCGATTGCCGGAAAACGGCTGACTCGCACTGTCGGCGTCGTCACACAGAGCCTTGACCGGCAAAAGGTGCGTGTCCAGGAGCTGGAGTGCGCGTTGGCCCGACATCGGTCGGAGACAAATCAGCTCCGCTCGGAGATTCTCGCTCTCGAGAGTCGAGCAACCGAGCTTGAGGCGGCGCTCGCTCGAAACCGATGCATTGCCGAGGACCTGCGCGCCGAGATCGCAGAAAGCACCGATCGACTGGAGCAGCAGCGCGACCAGGTTGTATTTCGACTCTATGCGCTACAAAGCAGTGCGATTTGGCAGCTCGGCCGCTACCTCTTTGCAGCCGAGCAACGATTTCCGGCGACCTTCCGCCGGCTCTTGGCGATCCCGAAAGTGATCTCTTGGACACTGACAATGCGACTTCGCAGCCGCCTTCGACTGCGTGCCGAGATGAAGCGAATCCAGGCGTCCGGACTCTTTGACGAAGGATGGTATGTCAGGACCTATCCGGAGATGCTGGCAAGCGGATATCGTGCGCCGATTCACTGGTCTCTGATCGGCTGGAGAAAAGGGTACTGTCCAAATCCGCTCTTCGACACCGCTTGGTACCTCGAGCATAATCCGGACGTTCGGGAGGCAGAAATCGATCCGCTGCTCCATTACTTCGGTCGTGGCGCATTCGAGGGACGCAATCCTCACCCGCACTTTTCGTCATGCTGGTACCTCGAACGGAATCCCGACGTTGCCCAATCGGGGATCAACCCCTTAACACATTTTCTCAGAGCGGGGTGGATTGAAGGGCGTGCCCCCAACCCGGGCTTCGACATGCCCGGCTATTTGTCGAGCCATCCCGACGTCGCCGCTGCCAATATCAACCCGCTCGTCCATTATCTTCTCCATCGCCGGAACGACGGTCGCGACTCGCAACCGTCGGGCGACTCGGCGCCCGGAACGCACTCAGCAGGCCAGCGCCTCGACGGCTTCGCATAGAAAATGACCCAACACCAGATGAAGCTCCTGAATCCTCGGCGTCTCGCGGGACGGCACCGAGAGCAGTAGATCGGCCGGCGCGACAAGCTCGGCATGGCGTGCGCCGGTCAGGAGCACGCTGAGCACCCGATGTTCGGCTGCGGTCTCGAGAACCCGAACGATGTTGGGCGACCGACCGCTGGTGGAGAGCGCCCAGAGCACGTCGCCCGGCCGAGCAAGTGCGGCGAGCGGGCGCGAGAAGATCTCGGCGAAGGAGAAGTCGTTGGCAACGGCGGTCAAGGCGCTGGTGTCGAAGCCCAGGGCAACGGCCGGGATCGGGCGGCGGGTCTTGTTCAGGAAGGGACCGATCAGCTCGCCGCTGAGGTGGGTGGCCTCGCCGGCGCTGCCGCCGTTGCCGCAGATGAAGAGTGTGCCGCCGTTGCGGATGGATTCGGCGGTGCGCACCGCGGCGTCGACGGTCGCTGCGAGCAGCTCGGCGTCACCCCGGACGGCCTCCACGAGGGCTGCGGTCGCGCCGAGTCGCTCGGCGAGCATGGCGGAAAGGTCTTGCTGCGACGGTTGGACGGCCACGCGCGTTTCAGGCTCCTGTCGGTCTATCGGGTCCATCATGGCTGCCTGGTCTCGGTCACTTGTCGGCACAGTAGCCGTCGCCGCCTTCGGTGTATTTCTGGTCGTCCGCGGCCATGCGACGCTCGATCTCCATCTGCTTGCGGGCATCCCAGACCTCTTTGCGCTGGGCAACGCGGCGCTCCCAGGCATCGGCGACCTCTTGGACGGTCCGCTCGCCGAACAGGACCTGCCGGAGGAAGCGGAAGGCGAACTCCAGCAGGGCCTCGTCGTCCTGCTCCACCTCGGCGTAGAACTCCGCGGGGAGCTGATAGGTGGTGCGAAAATTCTCGCTCAGCACGAAACGACGGAAGGTGTCGATGTCGTAGGAGGCCATGAAGAAAAGCTGAAGACTGGCCTGGGGCGGCCGTCCGACGGTCGGTCCGGCGGACTTCTTCTTGAGCACCAACCGATACCACTCGCGATTGCGCGCGTCGTACTCCTCGCAGCCTTGCTCGGTGCGATAGTCCGCGATGCTGATCTCGCGCGGCTCCTCGTGGCCTTTGCAGTGCGCCTCCTTGACCAGCGAATAGCGCTCTTTGGCCTCGGGCGAGTCCTTCTCGCGCAACGCGAGCAGTGCGACCGGGTAGTAGCGACAGACGGTGGGGCGATCGCTGTAGACACCGCAGCCGTTGTCGCCGTCGAGCTGAAGGCAGGTTCCGGTTTCATCCGTCCTGAGCTTGACGCCGGGCATGCCGTCGCCGTCCATCTGGAACGGAACCGTGTATTTCCGAATGAACTCGGTGGAGGTGAGCCCGAGTCGACGTTTCAAGCGCAGGATGTCGTAGGGGGCCAAGGTGATATCGGCCTGACGGCAGCAGGCGTTGAAGCAGGAAATGCCTTTATGGCACCGGAATTGGATCCTGGTCTCCGCCTGCATCGCCTCGGGCAATACGGCACTGTGAAAGGGGATATCGGGAAAGGGGCTATTGGGTTTGGTGTCGTTCATGTGAGCTCAGTAGACAGGGTCGGCGAAAAGCACCGGAATTTGGATGGAGGGCACCGACGAATGAATTGGGATGACGGTGTCTCGGGATGCAGACCCGCCACACCGTTCAATGCGTCGGGCCGTATCCGATATTGCGCCCCACGGCGTCCGATTCCGAGCAGGCACGGGGCGTGTCGGGTGACGTCGCCTGCCGTCTAAAGCAGCTTTAGCCTAAAGCAGCTTCACAAGGGCCGCGATCAAGGCCACCTGGCCGAGCATCAAGGGAACGATCCACTTCAGGAGATCGACCTTGGTGCGTGCCACTTCGGTGCGCAAGCGCTCGATATCGAGCTTAAGATCGGATCGGACCAGCTCGATCTCCTTTTGCAGACGAAGCTCCGACTGATGCAGCTCGGCGCGGATCTGCTCGATATCGGCTTTCAGCTCGGCACGGATCTGCTCGATGTCGGCCTTCAGCTCGGCGCGGATCTGCTCGATGTCGGCCTTCAGCTCGGCACGGATCCGCTCGATCTCCCTCAGCAGACGCAGCTCGGATTCGCGAACGTGGCCTTGGGTGGCGAGATCCCGCAAGTGCGGATAACGCTCTTCCAGCCGCTCGAATGCCTCGGCGATCACACGTGCGCGGGTGCGATCATCCGGTGCGGTGGTCAATGCTTCGTAAAGGGCAACGCTGGAGGTCATAGAGCTAATGTGCCACCCAAGTGGCACCTGAGCAAGGGGCTTGTCCATCCGAGACGACCGCACATCAGATTGCCGAAGTGCGGGCCGCTTCTCGGTTTCCGCCCGACGAACCTGCCATGGTCAAGCGTGAGATTCGTAGGTTGGTGCCTCGCGCCCGCTTCTCCGAACCGATTCCATCTGCATTCACCC
>NZ_LN848257.1:2926373-2939571 GCF_001499735.1 Thiocapsa sp. KS1
CGACATCGATACCGACTTTTCCGCAACGCTTGCGGCGTCGGCATCGCAGACGACGACGCGGGCGAGCGTGGGCATGACGCGGGCCGAGCAACAGACCGCGCTCTTGGAGCGCGCGATGACGGAAGGCTCGGTCCCGGTTATCGTGCGGCTCAGAACCCCGGACACACCTCAGATGCGCGCCGACAGCGTGCAACGCCGCGCCGCCGTGTCGGCCGCTCAGCAGGGCATCCTGCAACGGCTCGGGATCGGCAACGGGCGCGACCGCTTCGGGGCGCCGGTCAAACGCTTCAGCGAGGTTTCGGGCCTCGCCATGCAGGCGGACGCGATCGATCTGATGGATCTGGCCGACGACCCCGCGGTGCTCGATGTCCTGGAGGACGTCGCCTATCCTCCGGCACTCTTGACCAGCGTGCCGCTCGTCGGCGCACTCGGCGGCTCTTTCGCGGGTTACAGCGGGCTGGGACAAGTTGTCGCCATCCTCGATACCGGAGTGGATAAGAGCCACCCCTTCCTCGGCGGCAAGGTCGTCTCCGAGGCGTGTTATTCATCCGATTACCCGTTGTCCGAAATCACGTCACTGTGCCCCGGCAGGGTCACCGCCTCGACCGCGGACGGATCGGCACGCAACTGCGACACGAGCGTGAGCGGCTGCATGCACGGAACCCATGTCGCCGGAATCGCAGCGGGTCAGGGCAGCAGTTTTTCGGGTGTTGCTCGCGACGCACGCATCATCGCGATCCAAGTCTTCAGCCTGTTTCCGAGCAGCGCGTGCGGCACGGCACCCTGCGTGATGGCCTATACGTCGGACATCATCCGAGGATTGGAACGCGTCAACGCCCTGCGGACCACCTATGCGATTGCTGCCGCGAACCTCAGCCTGGGCGGTCGCGGATCCACCACAGCCTGCGACAGCGACCTGGCCAAGCCGGCGATCGATACGCTGTATGCGGCCGGGATCGCCACCGTGATCGCCAGCGGGAACAATGGTTACGTGAACGCCATCAGCTCGCCCGGCTGTATCTCGACCGCGGTGACGGTCGGCAGCACGACCAAGTCGGACAGCGTCTCCTCGTTCTCCAACAGCGCGTCCTTTTTGGATCTGCTCGCACCGGGCAGCGCGATCAACTCATCGATCCCCGGCGGCAACTATGCGACCTGGAGCGGTACCTCGATGGCGGCGCCCCATGTGACAGGGGCCTGGGCGGTATTGAAGTCGGTCAAGCCGAGCGCCGGTGTCGACGAGGTCCTCGGTGCGCTTCGGAGCACGGGCCGCACGGTGCTCGACACCCGGAACAACCTATCCAAACCGCGCATCGAGGTTGCGAGCGCGGTTGCCGTGCTGAAGGGCGCCACGTCCCCCGCCCCGGTCGCGCCGAATGCACTGGCTGCAAGCCAAATCACCGTCAGCGGCTTCACCGCGAACTGGGGCAGCGTGAGCGGCGCGGCGGGCTATCGGTTGGATGTCTCCTCGAGCAGCATCTTCGCCAACTACGTCAACGGTTACCGGGATCGCGATGTCGGCAACGTCCGGAGCCTGGCAGTGACCGGTCTGAATCCGGGGACGACGTACTATTATCGGGTGCGCGCGTACAACACGGGCGGGGCCGGACCGAGCTCGAATACACGCAACGCGACGACGCAGATCGCGGTGCCCAAAGCCCCGACGCTCAACCCTGCCCTGAATCTCAGCCGGACGAGCTTTCTGGCCAACTGGAGCCCCGTCGGCGGCGCGGCGGGCTACCGGATCGATGTCGCCACCAACAGCACCTTCAGGACCTACGTGAGCGGGTACAAGAATCTGAATGTCGGCAACGTTGCAAGTCGCTCGGTCACCGGGCTGAAGGCGGGGACGACTTATTACGTTCGCCTGAGGGCGTACAACGCGACCGGGACCAGTGCCAATTCAGCGGTGCAGCTCATCGTCACGCCGAGGTAGCCGGGCAACTCCCGGACGGCAGAACCGAATCCTCGCGCACACAAAAAAACCGGGCGCCTCGCGGCGTCCGGTCAATGGCGAGCCGACTCGGGGCGCGAGGCCCGGTTGGCTTCGTTATTTGAACAGTTTGCTCTTGTCAACTACATCGACATGGGCACGCTTGAAGCAGGTCCAGGTCTTGGTCTCTTTGTCGTAGACCGAGTTGACGAAGCACTTCCAGTTCTCCTCGTCTACAAAGTTGTAATCCATCCGGTAGTAGAAGCCGGGGTAGCGGCTCTCCTCACGGAATTGGATGTGCTTCATGTGGGCCTCGGCCGTGAGGATGCGGTGGTAGTTCTCCCAGGCCCGCAGCAGCTCGTGCAGGTCCTTGGCGCGCATCTTCAGCGCATCTTCCTTGAGCATCTCCAGCTTCAGCTCCGCCACTTCCATCATCTTGGCGTTGGTCTGATACATGGTCGAGACGCCGGCCACATACTCGTCCATGATCTTCTGCAGACGGAACTGCAGCATCTTGGGCGTGATGTAGTGCGGGTTGACGTCGATCGCCGTGGTGTAGTCCTTGTTCTCCATGAAGTTGCGGACCGGGCGGTAGATCTGGTCGACCAGATCGGCGACCGAATCAGCCAGCTCGGGCTTGTGGTCCTTGTGGTCCATGCAGAACTTGACCATGGCCTTGGCCGCGAGCCGTCCTTCGGCATGGGAGCCGGAGGAAAACTTGTGGCCGGAGGCGCCCACGCCGTCGGCCGCGGTGAACAGACCCTTGACCGTGGTCATGGAGCGGTAGCCCCAGCTCCAACCGGACGGCAGGTGGCCCGGGATCTTGTCGGCCTCGGCATGATCCTCGGAGGTCGGCGCGCCCAGATCGGTCGGACCCGAGACCCAGATGCCGCAGCAGCCCGAATGCGAGCCGAGCAGATAGGGTTCGGTCGGCATCAGCTCGGAGTTCTTCTTCTCCGGCTCGATGTTCTCGCCCGCCCAGACACCGGCCTGGCCAATGCACATGTCGAGGAAGTCTTCCCAGGCTTCCGCCTCGAGGTGCTTGATCTCCTTGGGCGTCATGGTCTCGGCCAGCTTGCCGAGCGCGGTGACGGTGTCCATGTAGATCGGGCCGCGACCTTCACGCATTTCCTTCATCATCAGGTGGTTGCGCAGGCAGGATGCCGGCACCTTGGCCTGACCGTAGGGCGGGAAGTCGTCCAGGAGCGCCTTGTTGGTGTTCATGTAGATCTCGCCGAAGGCGTTGGTCGCCTGGGCTTTGAACAACAGGAACCAGGCACCGACCGGGCCGTAACCGTCCTTGAAGCGGGCGGGCACGAAGCGGTTTTCCATCATGGTCAGCTCGGCGCCGGCCTCCGCGGCCATCGCGTAGGTCGAGCCGGCATTCCACACCGGGTACCAGGCGCGGCCCGTGCCTTCACCGACCGAGCGCGGACGGAAGATGTTCACGCAGCCGCCGGCGACCAGCAGGCACGCCTTGAACTTGTAGACATAGACCTTGTGCTCGCGCACCGAGAAGCCGATCGCACCGGCGATGCGGTTGCTGTCGTTCTTGTCGTTGACCAGCTTGACGATGAAGACGCGCTCTTGGATCCGCTCGGTGCCCAACGCCTTCTTGGCGGCCTCGGCGACGATCCACTTGTAGGACTCGCCGTTGATCATGATCTGCCACTTGCCCGAGCGCACCGGCTTGCCGCCTTCGACCAAGGGCTTGCCTTCGTCGCCGGGCTGCTTCCAGATCGGCAGGCCCCACTCCTCGAAGAGGTGCACGGAGTCGTCCACATGACGGCCCAGGTCGTAGGCCAGGTCGTCGCGGGTGATGCCCATGAGGTCGTTGGAGACCATGCGGGCATAGTCGGCGGGATCCTGCTCGCCGAGGTAGGTATTGATTGCGGAGAGGCCCTGGGCCACGGCGCCGGAGCGGTCCATGGCGGCCTTGTCGACCAGCTTGACCTTCAGGTCGTAGCCTTCCTTCTTGGCCTGATCGAGCCAGGGGCCGATCTCGTAGGCCGCGCCGCACGCGCCCATGCCGCCGCCGATGATGAGGATATCGACTTCTTCTTCGACGATTTCCGGGTTTCCGAATTCACCAGCCATTTGCATTACCTCAGAAGTCTTGCGATCTTGGATCCGGGCTCTTGCCGTTCCGGATCCTCTGGTTCGTCATCCGACGCAGCGGCTTACTTGCGGATCAGCTCACCGGGGTCGCCGGCCTTCTGAACACCGCCGAGCGTGAAGAAACCCGGCTCGCCGATCTTGGCGATGTCCGCTTCGGGCTTGGAGCCGTAGGGATCGATGGAGCCTTCCGGGGTGGTGCGGATGGGAAACTTGAAGCGCTTCATGTTGCCGTTGCGGAACTTGATGGTCCACATGATGGAGTCGGTGCCGCGCAGCGGCTGCACGGAGGCGCCCATCGGGACGACGTCGGCATAGTGACGACATTCGATGGCTTGCTGGGGGCAGATCTTCACGCAGGAGTAGCACTCCCAGCACTGCTCCGGCTCCTGGTTGAACGCCTTCATGGCATGGCCGGTCTCGGAGCCGTCCTGGTCCAGCTTCATCAGGTCGTGGGGGCAGATGTACATGCAGGCGGTCTTGTCTTGACCTTTGCAACCATCACACTTATCTGTGCGGACGAACGTGGGCATGATGCTCGATCTCCTAGCGTCTCACTAGCAGTGGTGGCCGCCCTGGACGGTGACACGGTAGGCGGCTCGGCGGTTTCGGAAGCTGTTCGTCTTCCGAAGCTCTTCAAACATTGTCGATTGTTCGGTCGGTGTCCGATTCGCGCTCCGAGGCGCTTCCCGCCGTCGTCGCATCTTAAGGTGCTTTGCGGCGGCCCGATCGAATGAGATAGTGCAACGAGGTTAGAGACTGGCCCCCTCGTGGTCAAAACAGAATTTTGGCCTCCTTTCATAAATCTACCTTATTAGGTAATTCTGATGGCTCCTGGATCGGCAGCACGCGGCAGATGAACCGGCAGCGGTTTTGGTTGATGACCGGCGCGGCCGGGGGGTTTCTCACGGTCGCCTTGGGAGCTTTCGGGGCACACGGTCTACGTGACCTGGTCAGCGCCGAACGACTCGCAAACTGGGCCACCGCAACGCACTATCTCGGCCTGCACGCGCTTGCGATCCTGGCCTGCGGACTGTGGCTGCTGCAGCGGCCGGACGATCGGCTGATCCACCGGGCCGCCGGCGCCTTCATGGTCGGTATCCTGCTCTTCAGCGGGAGCCTCTTCGCACTCGTGCTGACCGACCAGCGTGCAATCGGGATGATCACTCCGATCGGCGGCCTGTTCTTACTTGTGGCCTGGTCCCTCCTCCTGGTCGGCGCTTGGCGTGTCCGGGGGCCTGGTCACAAGGGCTCCGAGTCAGGGGCCGATTGACGTCTCGCCGATGCGAATCCCGCGCGTCTACGTCGACCTGCCGTTGGAGCCCGGCGCCAGCCTCGAGCTGCCCGCGGCCCAAGCCCGTCATATCAGCCAGGTCCTGCGCCTGCCGCCCGATGCGCCTTTGGTGTTGTTCAACGGGAACGGTCAGGACTACTCGGTGCATCTGACCCGAGCGGACCGGAACGGGACGAGCGTCTTGGTCGGACCGCCGGGCTCACCCGAGCCGCTTGCGCCTTTGAACATTCACCTTGCGATCGGCGTGTCCAAGGGCGAGCGGATGGACTACGCGCTGCAGAAATCCGTCGAGCTCGGTGTCGGCCGCATCACACCTCTGTTCACCGAGCGCAGTCAGGTCCACTTGAGCGGGCCGAGACTCGACCGGCGACTCGATCATTGGCGCGGCATCCTGATCGCAGCCTGCGAGCAGTCGGGGCGGCGACGGCTTGCGCACCTCGCACCTGCCGCAACTTACGCGGATTGGCTGACCCGACATTCGGGTGGGGGACTCCTGCTCGACCCGGAGGCACCGCGCCCCTTGACCGCCTTGCCTGCACCGGGGGCGGCGGTCACCCTGCTGATCGGCCCGGAAGGCGGGCTCAGCCCGCGCGAGCGCGCAAGCGCTCGCGCGCTCGGTTTCGAAGGCGTGCGTTTGGGGCCTCGGATCCTACGTACCGAAACGGCCCCGCTCGCCGCCATCGCCGTCATCCAAGCGCTCTGGGGGGATTTCGGGGATTGAACCGCGCTCCGGGCATCAGGTCGGGGGGCGACTCCAGATCCAGCTTGACCAGCGCGTCCGAGACGGCTTCAAGGAGTTTCGCTTGTCGCGCCCGCGGCGCGTCCGACGCCTGTCGGTCGGCGATCAGGCCGCGCCTGACGCTCTCCAGGTCGTCGAGGATCTCGCCCACGCGACCGCAAAACTCGCGCAGCCCGATCGCCTCGCCCATTCCGTCCGCAACCTCGCCAAGCGGCTCCCCGGTCGGGTGTCGCACGCTCGCGAGGCGATCGACAAGGCCGCGTAAGCGGGCCAGACCGAGATCCAGGGCATCCAGGCCCGCGACCATTTGGGCATGCGTGGCGTCCAACTCGGCGCGACACCGGGCCATCTCGGCAACCTGCTCCACCAGGGGTGCAGCGGGCGAGACCGCGTCCGCCTCCGGCCGTCGCGCCGACGAGGGGGCGACCCTCGGATCAGCCATCGGCTCGGCCGCCGGGTCGACCGGCCCGAAGAGCGACAGGTCGAGCTCGACCTCCGGGGCCTGATCGGAGGGCCCGAGCGCGTCGCCCGAAACCAAACGAGCCCGGGTCGCGCCGGCGTCATCGGGCAGAACCCAGCCCCTCGGGGTCTCCGGCGTGTCCTCGAAGGTATCGAGCAGGTCCTCGATGGGGATCTGCAACGCATCACCCATGCCCGCCGGCTCATCCAAGGGAACCAACGCGGACCATCCGTCGACGGCGAGGTCGTCCTCCGTCGTTGCCTGCGCGATCTGCCGGGCACGCGCGACCAGTGCCTCGACAAGGGTTGCGCAATCCTCGGTCGCACCGTGCACCAGTGCGGGAAGCTGATCCAGCACCTCGGCGATGAAGCTCGTCGCCGCCGGATCGCGCATCGGCTGCGCCGTAACCCGGACCAAGAGCCCCTCGACCGCCTCGGCGACCTCCGCGACCCGCCGGGCGCCGACGAGCAAACCGCTGCCCTTGACGACGGCAAAGTTGCGCTTCAGCCCGGTGATGGCTGTTGCGTCTCGCGGGTCGAGCGACCATCGTGCGAGCCGGTCCCGAGCCGAGGCGATCTCCTCGTCGATCTCCTCGAGAAAGATCTCCATGAGCGCCGGGGCGATCGTCTCGCCAGGCACCGGGACACGCGGGAGACTTGGTTCTTCCGAGGATATGTCGATCGTCGGCACCGACCGCTCGGGCGTCTGCGCGGACGTCTGCTCGAGCGCGATCAGCGCGTGCTCCGCACACCCTGTCGGGGTCGGCACCCGATGCCGGCCGGCAAAGCCGACGCCGATCTCGCGCCTCAAGCAGGCCAGGGCCTCGCCCAACGCCGCGCTGCCGGCATCGATCGACTGCGTATCGGGGGCGTCGCCGCGTCGACGTAACCAATCAGCGCAGGCTGCCGAGAGAGCGGCAAGGTCGTCCCTCCCGAGCACCTGAAGGACGCCGGCGATGCGGGCGAGCATGGTCACGACCCGACCCAACCACGTCGACACCTCCTCGGCCTCGCGCGGGCCGGCGAGTGCCTCGGTCACACCCAGAAGCTCGCGATCCAGCTCGCGCAAGCCGGCGAGCGTCAGCTCGGTCGGATCCATCCCGGGGGCGAGCGGAGGGGGCTCGGCGGAATTGCCCGCGTCCACCCGCGCCTGAAGGATCGCCTCGAGGGCGAGCAAATCGATAGCCAAGGACTCCAGACGCGTCGGCCGCGTGGTCGAGTCGGCCGATGCCAGCGCCTTCACCTGATCCGCGATCCCGGCCAGACGAGGCGCTAGGCGACAGGCGTCGGTTGGATCCAGGACACCGACGACCTCGTGGAGTGCGGCATAAGCGGCATCGAGCGCGGCCGGATCGACGAACGCCCCGCGATCGATCAGCTCGAGCAGCTCCTCGGCGGCGACAAGCTCGGCAAGCCTCCCGTCGTCGCGATCGCCCCTGGCATCCACCGAAGACGTGGGTCGATCCGAGCGCGCACGGCGCGCCGCCTGAATCGGCTCGCAGGAGCGGTAGACTGCGAGGAGATCGAGCACGCGTTCATCTCCGGGCTCCAAGCCTGCCAGCAGATCCAAGAGCCGATCGATCAGCGCTCGGGCATCGGCCTCCGGCCACGCCGGCGGCTGCTGCACGAGTGGCTTCAAGACCCAATCGAGCTGCCCCATCAAGGATCGCGTGCCCGGGTCGCTGCCCAATCGCCCGTCGCGCAGTGCCGCCGCGAGGGTCTCGGCCAGAGCAAAGAGGTCGGCCAGAACACCGCTGCCCAGACCGGCCTTCACCTTTCCAAACAGCGCCGCAAGTCGGGCCGGTCCGCGTGGATCCGCCGCGTCTCGATACCAGTCGACCAGACCGCGGTGAAATCTGGGGCGCACCCGCCGCATCACCTCGGCGAGCGTCTGCAAGCTCGTCGCACCCGGCGACGCAATCAAGTCCCGATCGATGGGCGCGTTCGGATCATTCATGGACGAGCGTACCGGAGACGGCCTGCAACAGCTCCTCGGCAGTGAAGGGTTTGGGCAGGCACGACCGCGCGCCTGCCAGACGGGCAAGGACGCGCGCGAAGAGACCGCCGCCGTCCGAGAGGATGAGCACCGGCATGGCGGCAAACCCGGGGTGTCGTTTGACGAGCGCACAGACCTGGAAGCCATCCAGTCGCGGCATCCGACCATCGAGGAGCAGCAGATCGGGCTTGACCTCGGCCAGCATTCCCAGCGCATCGAAGCCGTCGACCGCCACCTCGACACGATAACCGAAATCGCGCAGGAGCTTGGCGGCGAAGCAGCGCGCAGCCGGCCGCTCGGCGGCCAGCAGGATGCGGACATCGCTCCCGGCGACGCAGGCGGCGGTCGGCAGATCAGTCTGCGGGTCGGACAGGCTCGGATCGGCGGCGGTCGGCATTGTCGTCACCATCCCTGACAAGCCCCCGACCACTGAAGTACACTCGCAGGCATGTCTATCGATCTCGGCGTCGTGATGGATCCGGTCGGATCCATCAATATCAAGAAGGACAGCACCTTCGCCATGCTGCTGGCCGCGCAAAGACGCGGCTGGCCGCTGTGGTATATGGAGGTCGCCGATCTGTCGATGCGCGACGGGCGCACCCTGGCGCGGATGCGCCCGCTCGAGGTTATGGACGACCCGGCCGGTTGGTATCGACTCGGCACCGAGGTCCAGCGCCCGCTCGACGAGCTGGATGCCGTGCTGATGCGCAAGGATCCGCCGTTCGACATCGAATATATCTTCACGACCTATCTCCTCGAGCAGGCCCACGCGGCCGGCTGCTTGGTCGTCAATCACCCGCGCAGTCTGCGCGACGCCAACGAAAAGGTCTTCACTGCGGCCTTCCCTCAGTGTACACCGCCCACCCTGATCACGCGTCGCTCCGGGACCATTCGGGACTTCCATCGAGAGCACGGCGACATCATCCTCAAGCCGCTCGACGGCATGGGCGGAGCCTCGGTGTTTCGCGTGCGCGAGGACGACCCGAACCTGAGCGTCATCATCGAGGCCCTGACGCTGCACGGCCGACGCTTCTGCATGGCCCAGCGCTTCATCCCCGAGATCCGCGACGGCGACAAACGCATCCTGATGGTGGACGGCGAGCCCGCGCCCTACTGCCTCGCGCGCATCCCGGCGCCGGGCGAGACCCGCGGCAACCTCGCCGCCGGGGCATCCGCCGAGGCACGTCCTTTGACCGAACGGGATCGCTGGATCGCGTCGCAGGTCGGCCCGGAGCTGCGCGCCCGCGAGATCCTTTTCGCCGGACTGGACGTGATCGGGGACTACCTGACCGAGGTCAACGTGACCAGCCCGACCTGTATCCGCGAGATCGATGCCGCCTACGGCACCGACATCGCGGGTGATCTGATGGAGGCGATCCAGGCCCGGGTGATGCGCCGCACCTGAGACCTTGCTCACCGATCACGCGACCCGTTCGGCCCGTCGAACCCGTGCGATCGGCAACCCATTCCCGGAGGTGTCCGTGCCGTATTCACCCTCCCGTTCCAGCCGGTCTCGGCGCGCGCGCCTGTCGTGCGTCATCGCGGCCGCCCTCCTCGGACTCGCGGCCTGCGGGCAAGAGACCCCGGTAACCACCATCCGCTTCGACGCCTTCGGGACTCAGGTCGACCTGAGCCTGGTCAGCGTCGACCGCCAACAGGCCCAGCAGGCGGCTTCCTTGGTTCAGCAGGACTTCGCCTTCCTGGAGGAGGCATGGCATTCCTGGCAGCCCGGCCCGATGGGACGTGTCAATCAGATGCTGCTGACCGAGGAGCCCTTCGTAGCGCCTCCGTCGACCATGCCGTTGGTGCGCATCAGCAAGGAGCTCGAGACACGCAGCGGCGGGCTGTTCAATCCGGCCATCGGGTACCTGATGGATCTCTGGGGCTTCCATGCCGACGCCGTGCGCAGCCGCCCGCCGCCGCCGAGCCAGCAGATCGCAAGGTTGGTCGAAGCCGCGCCCGCCATGGCCCAGATCGATATCGAGGGGCTCGAGCTGCACGGCCACAACCCGGCCATCAAGCTGGATTTCGACAGCATCGCCAAGGGGCATGCACTGGATCTGGCGATCGAGCACCTGCGCGAGCTCGGCATCAAGAGTGCATTGGTGCAGGCCGGCGGCGAGGTCCGCGTGATCGGCGATCGCAGCGGCCAACCCTGGCGGATCACGATCCGCCGACCCAGCGGCTCGGGCGTGCTCGCCATCGTGCCGATGCGCGGCGACGAGAGCCTCGTCACCAAGGCCGATTACGACCGGAACTTCGTCTTCAAGGGCGAGATCTATCATGCGATCATCGATCCCCGCACAGGCTCCCCGGCGCGCGGAACCCGCTCGGTGACCGTGCTTCACCAGGATGCGACGACCGCAGCCGCCGCCGCGACAGCCCTGTTCATTGCGGGACCGACCGAATGGGAGGCGGTGGCACGCGGGATGGAGATCGGCTACGTCCTCCTGGTCGACGCCGAAGGCACACTCCATATGAGTCAGGCGATGGCCGAGCGAATCGAATTGGTCGACAGCAGTGCTCGAATCGCGCCGGCGCGCGAATCCGCCGAAGAGCAAGAGGCCGCCGACCCTTAGATAACTTGCAGAGAGTGATGGACGGAACGGCGGGACGGCGGACCCGCCCCCGCCATCCGCGACCCAAGACCCGATCGGCTGCCGCCACCGAACGGGCAAAGCCGCGTCGCCCCATCCGCGTGATCCGAGTCCTTGCTACCCCGGTTTCCATCGACATCCATGCCCATCCGCTCGCCCGATCCCGAGATTCCACGCATTCTCATCGCGGCACCCGGTCGGGATGCCTCGGGCCTGACCTTCCTGCTCGCACTCTTGGCCGCGACACTGCTGCATGTCGGCGCGATCACGCTCGTCTCCTTCGATGCGCCGCTGCGCGAGGCGGGCACCGTCTCGGAGTCGGCAATGGAGATCCTGATCCTCGGAGACGACGGTCGGGACGCGGCAGCACCGACCGAGGCCGCCGCCCTCTCTCGGCGCGACCGCTCGGGCGCATCATCCGGCGAAGACACGGTCGACAACGACCCGCCTGCAATCGTCTCGGAGGCCATCGACCCTGCGGAGCCTCCGGCGCCTATCCCCGAGCCTCGCGCGGAGTCGAGCGAGGAGACGCCTGTCGCAGCAGAGCCGGCGCCAGAGCCATCGGCCGAGCGAGACGAGCACGCCTCCGAGCCTGCGCCGAGTAGCGTCGACACGCCTGCCGTCGAGCCGCCTGCCGAGCCGACGGCCGTCGTGACCCCGGTTTCGGAGCCGACGCAGACGCAAGAGCCACCTGCCGACATCCCGGACCTCGCGGCCTCGGAAGTGCCGCCCGTGCCCCCGCCCCCGCCCCCGCCTCTTCCTACCCCTGCGGACGCCCCGGGGAAACCGATCGACGCGGCTCAGATCCTCGCCAGCCGCGGCGAGGAGATCGATCGGCTCACCGCCAACCTCCAGGCCAAGACCGCCGCCTACGCAAGCCGCGTCCGGCGCAAGTCGGTCAGCGCGAGTACGCGCGAGTTTCGCTACGCCAGCTATCTCGGCGCCTGGGCGCGCAAGGTGGAGCGCATCGGCAACCTCAATTATCCGCAAGCCGCCCGGGATCAACGCATGTTCGGCAGCCTGATCCTGCACGTCGCCGTGCGCTCCGACGGCAGTGTCGAGCAGATCCGGGTCGTGCGCTCGTCGGGTTACGACCTACTCGACGAAGCGGCCGTGCGGATCGTGGAGCTGGCGGCGCCCTACGCGCCCTTCCCGCCCGACATCGCCGCGGAGACCGACGTGCTCGACATCGTGCGAACCTGGCAATTCCTGCGCGGCGGCGGGCTGGGGTGGGAGCAGTGAGTGGAGGCAGTACGACGAGGCGTTCTTGGACGATGCATGCGTCGACTCGACCTGGATGACGTGAGCCGCAAAGAAGGTTCTGGTCCGCCGGGGATCGGGATTGCCGCCGAAGACCAGGCAAAAAAAACCGCCAGCCCCTTGGCGGAGCCGACGGCCTTTCTACGGACGGAGACGATCAGCCGCGCCGACGCCGTTGATGCCAGCCCGCAAGGAGGCCAATCAGACCGGTCATCGCCAACAGGCCGTAGGCGCTCATGGTCGGGATGGCGGTCCCCACGGGCGGAGGCAGAGCGTCGAAGGTCACGACCACACCCTCGCCGATGTCGGCAATGGCGGCCGGTGCGAATCCGTTCGCCGGCTGGGGCTGATCCGGGTCGGTGTAGGCGACCGCGCTGTAGGTGACGCTCTCGACGACCGTGTTGGTGACGGTGAAGGTCGCAACACCGCTGATCAAGGAAGCCGTTGCGGAGGTGCCGACCGCGGGCGCGAATGTCCCGGTGGCTGTCGGCGCAACAAGCGGGGTAATCACGGTGGTCGCGCTGTCCGCGCTCAGGACAACCGAGCCCGAGAGCGGATTCTCGTCCCCGTCCACAACCGTGACCGCGATCGTCGCCGAGGACACCCCATCGGCAGGCACGTTGACCGGACCCAGCCCGCCGTCGACGGTGATTCCGGAGAGTGCCGGATCGGGATCGGAAACCGTGAAAGCCAAGGCGACGCGACCGGCGGCGCCATCTGCTCGCGAATTGTTCAACGTGGATCGACCGCCGCCGCCACCGCCAGGGGCCGAGCCGGCGACCGCAGCGATTGCAGTAAAGGCACC
>NZ_LN848257.1:2939671-2944389 GCF_001499735.1 Thiocapsa sp. KS1
CAATCGTGCATGCCGCGCCGCCTGCACCGCCTGTTTCGGAACTGCCCACGCCGGCGCCGCCCGCTGCAGTGACCAGCGTTTCGGCGCCGGAGACGACACTTGAGACGCCGCCGTTGCCCGAGGTCGAGTTACCGCCCGCACCGACCGTGATCGTGAGCTCGTCGCCGGGCTGTACCGGAACGTCGAGATTTCCGCAGAACGAACCGCCACCGCCGCCGCCGCCGCCGGTATTAGCTACGACGACAGTTCTACCCGCTCCACCCCGGCCACCGCCGCCCCATGCCTCGACGCTGACCTTAAACACATTGGCAGGAACCGTACAGGTTCCTGCTGTGGCGACACCCGGGACGCAGTCGGCAGAAAACACCGCGCCGGATAAGAAAAACGACGGCGCAAACAGCAGTCCGGTCAAAGGAAGGGCCAAACGAGTTCGCATGAGCAATGACTCCCTGTTACATAAACGAGCGCGTGACACTGTCAAATTCGTTGATCCGAGGGCGGCGCCAAGCGGCAGTGTCTTTTATGTGAGACCCGGGTGAAGCCGCGGAATCGCCCGGAATAACGAACGGTCAATCACTTCATCAAACTGTCAATCCGTTGACCCATCCAAGCTCCAACACGCGCCTCGCCCGCATCCGCACCCTCAATAACGCGCGGCACAGGTAAAGCCATTCGCCCGGGGTCCGAGCCGGGGGACGGGTCTGCCG
Source organism: Thiocapsa sp. KS1 (assembly GCF_001499735.1). GTDB lineage: Bacteria > Pseudomonadota > Gammaproteobacteria > Chromatiales > Chromatiaceae > Thiocapsa. Next base: position 2,940,379 of record NZ_LN848257.1, read on the forward strand.
ACTGCTCGAAACCAATCAGCTCGTTCACCATACCGTCAACCGATACTCGATGTAGCAAACGCGCAACGTCGCACAATCGCCGAAAGTCTAGACGACACGCACAATAATTTCAACGTAAAGCAAGATGAACATACCGCATCTCTTGAGGCGCGCGATCCCTTAGCGAACCAGCTCGCTGTCATAAACGGAGGGCGGCTTGCCGAGCGAGACCTCGGCGAGCCACCTAAGCTTCTCACTGATAAGCCCGATATCTTCTGCCGCCCGGATCAAAACCGAACCTCCTCGGGGCTCGGCTCCCGTGCCGGTCGCATCGCAGATGCACTCAAGCGAGCAGGAGAACGCCGACGCCCGTTGTGCCCCCCGGACTCTCGAGCCCGGGGACACGCATTGTTGCGGAACCTACCCCCGGCCATCCGGTAACCTCAAGCGCACGCTCGGGCTTGCTTGAGATCTCCTCGACCGGGATACTAATGCCATGTCCTTCAGCACCTCGCTCACCAACCACTTCCTGATCGCGATGCCGGGTCTTCAGGATCCGAATTTCTCGCGAACGGTGACCTATGTCTGCGAGCACACGGATCAGGGCGCCATGGGCATCGTGATCAACCGCCCGCTCGATGTCAGGCTCGGCGAGTTGTTGGACCAGCTCGAGATCGTCGCGTTGCGCCCGAGCGTGGAGCAGATCCCGGTCTATCAGGGCGGACCGGTCCAGACGGACCGTGGGTTCGTCCTGCACACCGCCGGTCCGACCTTCGACTCGACCTTGAGCATCACATCGGATATCAGCGTCACCACCTCGCGCGACGTGCTGGAAGCCATCGCCTCGGGCGAAGGCCCCGAGCAGACTCTGGTCGCGTTGGGTTACGCGGGCTGGGGCAGCGGTCAGTTGGAGCAGGAGATGAGTGCGAATGCCTGGCTGAGCGGCCCGGCGAGTCAAGAGATCATCTTTCGGATGGACCCGAGTGCGCGCTGGCTCGCCGCGGCGCAGCTTCTGGGGGTCGACCTCAACCTGCTCAGCGGCGAGGCCGGACACGCGTAGATCGGGTCCGGACGGACATTCCTCGGATCGGGCGCGCTCGAAAACCGCATGACCACCCTACTGGGTTTCGACTTCGGTCCGCGCAAGATCGGCATTGCGGTCGGCCAGACCATAACAGGCTCGGCCACACCCCTCGCGACGCTCCGCAGCCGCAACGACAAGCCGGATTGGGACGGCATCGCCGCCTTGGTGCGCGAGTGGCAGCCCGAGGCATTCGTCTTGGGGCTGCCCTTTACCATGGACGACAAGGAGGTCGACTGGTCCGCGCAGGTCCATCGGTTCGGGCGTCAGCTCGAAGGACGCTTCCGCCTCGCGGTGCATCTCATCGACGAGCGCCTGACCACGATGGAGGCGCGACGGCAACTCGCGGAGACGCCGCGAGGACGCTCGGCCGACCGGGATGCGGTCGATGCGGTTGCCGCCGCCTTGATCCTGGAGACTTGGCTATGCGAGCACGGCGCTGCGTAAGTTTGCAGGAAAGGAACGACCGGCCTGTAGGTGCGAATTTATTCGCACGGCCCGGGCGGTGGCGTTGCCGAGCGCCTCGCGGTGGGAAATCGGCGAGTGCGCGAATAAATTCGTACCTACAGCCTCTCAGTTCTTCCAGGCATGCGCAGTCGGGATGATGAGTCCCGGAAATCACCTTAAAGCATCCAACCCGAGCATTCGTCAGTGATCAATTCCGAGATCTGGAAGGACAGCGCCGAGATCGACGGCATCATCGGTCGGATGGCCGACGAGCTGCGGTCTCTGATCGCTGCACGCGCAATCGAGGCCCCGCTGATGATCGGCATCCATACCGGCGGGGTCTGGGTTGCGGATCGGCTGCACGAGGCGCTTGAGCTGACCGAGCCGCTCGGTCATCTGGACATCTCCTTCTACCGCGACGACTTCACCCGCATCGGGATGCATCCGCAGGTGCGCCCCTCGTATCTGCCGGTCGGGATCGACGACCGCCATCTGATCCTGGTGGACGATGTCCTGCAGAGCGGCCGCACCATCCGCGCCGCCCTGAATGTCTTGTTCGACTACGGCCGGCCGGCCTCGGTCATCCTGGTCACCCTCTCCGAGCGCGACGGGCGCGAGCTGCCGATCGAGCCGAACGTCGTCGGCCTGCATGCCAAGCTCGAGGCGGGCGAGCAGATCAAGCTCAGCGGACCACACCCGCTCGTTCTGCTGCGCGGGCAGAGCGCGAAGAAATCGGCGTCGAAGGCCAACAAGGCGCCCGTGGATCCCCCTGCTTCAGCCGCCAAGGACGAGGTTCGCCGATGAAGACAGGGAACCCGCAGCTCGACGGCCAGGGCAACCTCAAGCATTTTCTGACGATCGAGGCGTTGAGCCGAGCACTTTTGGTCGAGATCCTGGACCGTGCCGAAGGCTTCCTCGGGGTGACACAGCAAGCGGTCAAGAAGGTCCCGCTGTGCCGCGGCAAGGTCATCGCGAATCTCTTCTTCGAGACCAGCACCCGCACCCGAACCACCTTCGAGCTTGCCGCCAAACGGCTCTCCGCGGACGTGCTCAACCTCAACATCTCCACCTCGGCGACCGCCAAGGGGGAGACCCTGCTCGACACGCTGCGCAACCTCGAGGCGATGCAGGTCGACATGTTCGTGGTGCGCCACGCCTCGAGCGGTGCAGCCCATTTCATCGCCGCCCATGCGGCACCGCACGTGAGCGTCATCAATGCCGGGGACGGGCGCTATTCGCATCCCACCCAGGGCATGTTGGACATGTTCACCATCCGCCGCCACAAGGGGGATTTCGCGAACCTACGGGTGGCCATCGTCGGCGATATCCTGCACTCGCGTGTGGCGCGCTCCCAGATCCTCGCACTCAATACCTTGGGTGCGGCCGAGGTGCGGGTGATCGGCCCGCGCACCCTGATTCCGGCATTCGCGGAAGAGGCGCTCGGCGTGCGGGTCTTTCACGATCTGCGCGAGGGGATCCGCGATGTCGACGTCATCATCATGCTGCGCCTGCAACGCGAGCGCATGACGAACGCGCTCCTGCCGAGCGAGCATGAATACTTTCATCTGTACGGCCTCACCGAGGAGCGTCTCGCCGCGGCCCATCCCGAGGCCATCGTGATGCATCCCGGGCCCATCAATCGCGGGGTCGAGATCGAGTCTCAGGTCGCAGACGGACCCCGCTCGGTGATCCTCGAGCAGGTCACCAACGGGATCGCGATCCGCATGGCGGTCATGTCCATGTGCATCGGCACCCAGAACATCGCCTTGCAGGCGGACATTAAGACGGATGGTGAGCCCAATGGCTGAGGTCAAGCGCATCAGCATTCGTGGCGGGCGCCTGATCGACCCGGCCAACCGGATCGATCGAGAGGTCGATCTGCATCTTGCCGACGGGCGCGTGCTCGCGATCGGCGAGGCACCTTCCGGATTCGAGCCGGAGCGCGTTCTCGATGCGCGGGGACTGATCGTCTGCCCCGGTTTCGTGGACCTCAGCGCCCGGCTGCGCGAGCCGGGTCTGGAGCAGAAGGCGACGATCGCGAGCGAGACTCGGGCGGCGGCGGCGTCCGGGATCACGACGCTCTGTTGTCCGCCCGACACGTCGCCGGTCATCGATACCCCGGCCGTCGCACAGCTGATTCAGCAGACCGCACAGCGGCACGGCTTCGCGCGCGTCGTGCCGGCCGGCGCCATGACCCGAGATCTCGACGGCAAACAGATCACCGAGATGGCCGCACTCAAGCTCGCCGGCTGCCCGGTGCTGAGCCAGGCCGATCGGCCGATTCGCAGCGCCCAGGTGCAGCGACGGGCGATGGAGTACGCCGCCACCTTCGGACTCACACTCTTCCTGCATCCGCAGGACCCGGACCTGACCAGCGGCGGCTGTGCCCACGAAGGCCGCGTAAGCGCCCGACTGGGACTGCCCGGCATCCCCGAGGCCGCCGAGACGGTCGCCGTCGCCCGCGACCTCGCGTTGGCCGGCCAGACCGGCGCACGCATCCATTT
>NZ_LN848257.1:2944489-2958000 GCF_001499735.1 Thiocapsa sp. KS1
GCGGTCTATCCACCGCACGGGCGACCGTGATGCTGGCCGCGGCGCGCGGCCGCGGGGTGCAGGCGAGCGGCGACGTCGCCATCCACCAACTCTTCCTCACCGAAGACGACCTGGACGGCTTCGACGCCAATTGTCACCTGGTACCGCCGCTGCGCACCCGGGCGGACCGCGATGCCCTGCGTCATGCGCTCGCGGCAGGCGAGATCGGCGCCATCTGCTCGGACCACCAGCCGCACGATGCCGATGCCAAGCTGCTTCCCTTCCCCGAGACCGCGCCCGGCATCTCGGGACTCGAGACCCTGCTGCCGCTCGCGCTGCGACTGGTCACCGAAGGCGTGCTCGACCTGCCGGGCGTCGTCGCCCGACTCACGGTCGGTCCCGCCGAGATCTTGGGTCTCGACCTCGGGCATCTCTCGCCCGGGGCAACGGCGGATGTCTGTCTCTTCGATCCGAATGAGGGCTGGATACCGACGCCGGACACACTCCTGAGCCACGGCGAGAACAGTCCATTTCTTCACACGCAGATGCACGGGCGCGTCAGGGCCACGGTATTGGATGGGCGCATCGTCTTCGAGCGGGCGAGCGATCGCTGATCGAGGCAGGGCCGGTTCCGAAGCGGCCTCAACCGCCGGACTCGAGTGCCTCCGGGTTCAAGACGTGCATGGTCTCGTCACCCATGCCCATCACCAGAACGCCGCGGCGCGTGGCACAACGCACGACACTCGCATCCGGATAGAGGCTCGCCAGGATTCCGACAGCACGACGATCGGCGTACTCCGGGAAGACGCGGGGGATCTCGGCGAGCCGTTCGAGAATGCCCTCGACATGCGCATCCGTCAGGCGTGATTTGGTCTCGTTGACCAAGACCACCTCCGGGCAGACCAGAAGCGCATCGTACTCGCGCGTCTCGCCCCCGAAGCGGCGCACGACGCGGACCCCGAACAGATCCGCCACGGGACAGGAGAAGAGCTCGGCCGCCACCCGCGGAAGATTGGGCGCCACGATGTCCTCGACCAGCGTGCCGAGGCGATTGGCGAGATCGCCCCATTGTTTGTTCATGCTCCGACGCTCGCGCTGGCTCTCTTCCTTGAACGCAAGCATTTCATCCTTGAAGCTGCTCATCTCGTCCTTGAATTCGCGCATCTCGTCCTTGAACCCGCGCATCTCGTCCTTGAACTCGAGCATCTCCTCGGACAGACGAGCGAGCGACATCTCGGTGCGCATTGCCTGGTAGCTCAGCTCCTTCATGTACTCCCGCAGCGTGTCGACCTCTTGCTTGAGCGCGGCTTGTCCCATGACGATGACCCTCGAATAGAATCCTGTTGATCTCGTGAAAGCATAAACCCAAAGGAGTGGTGAGTGGTTTGAGTCTTGAGGGGCAGGCATCGCAGCACGGCAGATGTGTCGAGACCGTTCGTTCTCGTTGTCGTAATCGACTATCGATACGACAACGACAACGAAAATGATCTCGGACGGTCTCGGAATCTCTGCACTGCTCCACCAAGCCGTTCTCGAAACTTCCCGGTCTTCCGGCTAGACTCGTTGCGTCCTCTCGCCTGGAGCCCATCTTGCCCCCGACCTCGACTCATCCTTTCCCGGATTTTTCACGCGCCCGTATTCTGGTGGCCGGCGACCTGATGCTCGACCGCTATTGGAGCGGTGCGACCCGTCGGATCTCGCCCGAGGCCCCGGTGCCGGTGGTGCATGTCGCACGGGTGGAAGACCGCCCGGGCGGTGCCGCGAACGTGGCGCTGAACCTGGCCGCGCTGGGTTGCCAGGTCACCCTGACGGGCGTGACGGGAAACGACGAAGCGGCCGATGTGCTGGCCGCACGACTCGATGTGCAGGGCATCCGCAACCGACTGCACAGACGCGCGGATGTGCCCACCATCACCAAGCTGCGGGTCTTGAGCCAGCATCAACAGCTGATCCGCTTGGACTTCGAGGCGCCCTTGACGCCGCTCGGCGACGACCCGCTTCCCGCGCTGGTTTCCAAGAGCCTCGATGCCTGCGACCTCTTGGTCCTTTCGGACTATGCCAAAGGGACGCTGGCCGACCCGCAGCGCCTCATCGCTCTTGCACTGGCGGGCGGTAAACCCGTGCTCGTGGATCCCAAGGGACTGGATTTCACGCGCTACCGCGGTGCCACACTCCTGACCCCGAACCGGGCCGAGCTGGAAGCGATCGTCGGCGTCTGCACCGACGATGCCGTGCTCATCGAGCGGGGCCAGCGGCTGCGTGCCGAGCTCGACCTTCAGGCCATGCTGATCACGCTCGGCGAGCGCGGCATGCTGCTGCTGCGCCCGGAGACCGAAGCACTGCACCTGCCCACACGGGCTCGCGAGGTGTTCGACGTGACCGGTGCCGGCGACACGGTGATCGCGACCTTGGCGGCTGCGCTGGGCGCAGGCGTCGCACTCGACGAGGCCTGCGCGCTGGCCAACTGCGCCGCCGGTCTCGCGGTCGGCAAACTGGGCACCGCGACGGTCGCCGCACGCGAGTTGGAGCGCGCCTATCAGGGCAGCGAATGGCATACGGTGCTGGACCAGGAGGCGTTAGTCGACGCGGTCGAGGCGGCGCGCGCTGCCGGCGAGCGGATCGTCATGACCAACGGCTGCTTCGACATCCTCCACGAGGGCCATGTCGCCTACCTGCAGCAGGCCAAACGACTCGGCGATCGGCTGATTGTCGCGGTCAACGACGATGCCTCGGTCAGCAGGCTGAAGGGCCCGGAGCGACCGATCAACGGCATCGAGCAACGCATGGCCGTGCTCGCCGGTCTCGCCTCGATCGACTGGGTTTGCGCCTTCTCCGAGGACACGCCCGAGGCACTCATCTGCCGGGTCAAGCCGGACCTGCTGGTGAAGGGCGGGGATTACCGGCCGGAGGAGATCGCCGGGGCGGACTGCGTGCGTGCCAACGGCGGCGAGGTGCGCGTCCTCGATCTGCTGCCCGGGCGCTCCACCACGCGGATCCTGGGAAACATCCGGGCTGCCGCGGCGCAGATCTGAGCCCGTGCAGACACGCCGCCCCGTACCGCACACCGATAACCGACCGGACGCCGATGACCCGACGCCTCTACACGTTCCTGCTGCGCCTGCTGCTGCCGCTCGCGCTCCTACGCCTCTATTGGCGCAGCCTCAAGTCCCCTGCCTATCGGCGGCGCGTGCGCGAGCGGCTCGCGCTCGGCCCGGCAGGACCGGCAACGCAGGTCTGGATCCATGCCGTCTCGGTCGGCGAGGTCCAGGCCGCGGAGCCCCTGATTCGGCGCCTGATCGAGCATGATCCGCCGCTGTCCGTCCTGGTGACGACCACGACACCCACGGGCGCCGAGCAGCTGCGCGAGCGCTTCGGCAAGAGCGTGGCGCACCGCTACACCCCCTACGATCTTCCCGGAATCCTCGACCGCTTCCTGAGCCGAACAACCCCGGCGCTGCTGATCGTCATGGAGACCGAGATCTGGCCCAACACGCTGGCGGCCTGCGCGGAACGCGGCATCCCGGTGATCCTGGCGAACGCCCGGCTCTCGGAACGTTCCGCGCGAGGCTATCGACGGTTCGCGCGCCTCACACGCGAGACGTTGCAAGGCTTCGATCTGATCGCCGCCCAAGCGGAGCCGGACGCCCGGCGCTTCATCGCACTGGGGGCCGACCTCGATCGGGTCCAGGTCACGGGCAGTATCAAGTTCGATCTGCGCCAACCGGCGAGTCTGCTCGATCAGGCCGAGGCGATGCGACGCGCGTGGGGAGGCCAACGCCCGGTATGGGTCGCGGCCAGCACCCATGAGGGGGAAGACGGACCCATCCTCGATGCTCACCAACGCATTCGCACGGTGTTACCCGAGGCCCTGCTGGTGCTGGTTCCGCGCCATCCGGAGCGTTTCGATCGCGTCGCCGAGCTGGTGACACGACAGGGTTTGGCGCTCGCCCGTCGCAGCCGACAGCAGCCATGCGCACCGAGCACGGCGGTCTTTCTCGGCGACACCATGGGAGAGCTCCCGGTCTTTCTCGCCGCCGCCGACGCCGCCTTTATGGGCGGCAGCCTGGTGCCGGCCGGCGGTCACAACCTCTTGGAGGCCGCCGCCTCCGGTGTCCCCGTCGCCATCGGCCCGCACCACTTCAACTTTGCGGCCATTACGGAGCTGCTGTGCACCGAAGAGGGCGCGACGGAGGTCGCCGACACCGAAGCACTGGCGCAGCTCATGATCTCTTGGCTGAGCAACGCCACCGAGCGGGCGCGCATCGGAGAGAACGGCCGTCGCATCGTCGAGGCGAATCGCGGCGCACTCGATCGGCTCATGACGTTGATCGAAGCCCGCTTGCCCAAGACACGAGGATAAAGGGGATCAACCGAGGGCGAGCGACGTTCGGGCCGAGTGGATGACCCGTGATCGGCCGCCCCGGCACATCAATCCGCTGCCTTGAACAGCGACCAAACCTCCCGGAACTGGGCGTCGGTCGAGTCCCCGAGCCATTCGAAGCCGACCGACTCGGTGCAGACGACCTGGGTCCCGGCATGGCGCATGCGATCCAGTACGTTCTGCTTGAACACCGACTTCCGCGAGATGATGGCATCGGCCGGAACAAACACCTGATATCCCCAGCGCTGGAGTCCGGAGACGGTCTGGACGATACAGATATGTGCCTCCATACCGACGACGATCAACTGACGCCGGTCCGGATGGGCGGAGATGTTGCGCTCGAATCCGGGCGCGGTGCAGCAGGAAAACGCGGTCTTCTCGGTCGGATCCGCACCCTCGGGCATGTTGTCGCGAATGGTCGCCATGACCGGTCCGAGCCCTTTGGAATTGTGCTGGGTCGCGATGACCGGGATCCCGAGGATCTTGGCGGCGGAAACCAGCCGATTGATGTTCCCGACGACCAGGTCCAGCTCGTCGGCAGGCATTGCATGCGCCAGACGCTCCTGGGCGTCGATGATCAGAAGCTGGGAAAAGGCCCTCTGACAGAGCGGCATCTGCGCTTGATGGGTACTCATGACGTGTCCTCGCGATATTGTTATTCGATCGCCCGGAACCCTGATCGCCCGGGGCGCAGAAGAGTGTGCGTCAGTTTCCCGACGGGAATCAAGGAAAAAGCGGCTAGCACGCCCGCGGCGGACGTGGTCGGCAACCTTCCGGGCTCAATAGATCGGCATCGCGGGATCCTGATCGCGCGCCCAAGCCGCCACACCGCCGTCCAGGTTGATCAGGCGCGTAAAGCCCTGCTGCTCGAGATAGCGGGCGACCTGGTAGCTGCGAATGCCGTGATGGCAGATCACGACGGTCTCTCGATTCGGATCCAATCGCGAGACGGCCGCCGGGATCTGGCCCATCGGGACGGACATAGACCCCTCGATCCGACAGATCGCAAGCTCCCACGGCTCGCGGACATCGAGCAAGACCGGCGGCTCGCCGTCCGCGGCCAACAACTGCGCAACCTCTCCCGGCCCCATCCGACGCATCGCCAACCCCCGTATTCAGTCACGACCGACGGGCATGCTGTTTCCGAGGGTCGGCTTACCGAACCCCGAAGTCAGCAGCCAGCCCCCGGTAAAGGCGCCACAGTAGCTCGATCCTCTCTTGCCACTTTCCTGAACCGCGTTTGCTGCAACGCCCGTTGATTCGGACGACACCGAGCAGTTACGCAAACCCCGCATGACGCGCTGAACGCGGTTCAGCACGGCTCAGAACTCGAACGCATCAGCCTCGGCTGCATTTTTCAAGGCAAGCGTCGCGGTCTCGAACAACCCCTCGCGGCGAAAACCGCGGTCGCCGACACGGGTCAGGAGCAGGGCCTCCATCACGGGCTCCACCCCGAGGATGCAGAACAGACGCCCGCCGTTAGCCAATTGCCCCTGAAGCAGCGGCAAGGCAGCCTCGGTGGGCATGGAGCCGGTCACCGCAATCACATCGAACGGCCCACCCTCGACAGGCTCGCTCAACGCATCGCCCGTGCGAATCTCGATCGACTCGAGGCCCAAGCCGGCCAACCGCGCACGCGCCTCGTCGGCCAGACCGGCATCGATCTCGACCCCGATCACCCGCCCGCCCAGACGAGCGAGACAGGCACTCACATAACCCGTCCCCGCACCGATCTCGAGCACGCGCTCGCCGGGCTGCACGGCAAGCGCCTGAAGCATGCGCCCGACAACCTTGGGCGCCAGCATGCAGGCGCCCTCGCCGATGGGGATCTCGATATCGGCGTAGGCCAAACCCTGATAGGCATCGGGCACGAATGCCTCGCGCCGAACCTCCGACATCGCCTCCAGGACCCGGTCGTCCAGGACATCCCACGGACGAATCTGCTGTTGAATCATGTTGAAACGCGCGCGCTCGGCGGTGATGTCCATCGGAATCGAGTCCTCGTCTTCTTGTTCTGGGCGGCTCGGAAGCCTACTGAGTTTGGGCGGATCGAGCAACTTGGGATGGTGGTTAGGGCGAAAGGTGAAAGGTGAAAGGTGAAAGGTGAAAGGTGAAAGGTGGTAGCCGAGAGCTGGAGGCCGGCGGCTGATAGCGAGCATCAGCCGCTCATGAGGCCAAGCCCGCGCCTGGTTACTCGACCACCTGCGCATAGCCCTCGCTGCGCACACCCTGCAGCAAGGAGTCGACCTCGCTCGTGGCGATGCCGAGCATCTGCAGGGCTTCCGCACCCAGACGCAGGCTGCTCTCGATCGCCTCGGGGTAGGCCAGGGTCGCGCCGGCGCGAATGAGACTGCCGCAGGCTTCCAGGTCCCGCGCGCGGGCGATCACAGGCACCTTCGGGTAGGCGGTGCGGATATGGGAGACGGCCCGCAAGGCGGTCGGACCGTGATCGATGGTCAGGATCACCAGGGCCGCCTTGTCTACTTGAGCGGCCTCCAGGAGCTCCACATCCCCGATATCCCCGAAATAGACCGCGCGACCGTCCTGCTCGCCGCGCTCGACGTGGGCCGGGTTGGTATCGAAGGCGATGAAAGGGATATTGTTGGCCTCCAAGAGGGTCGCGACCGTATGACCGACGCGCCCGTAACCCGCAATCACGACCCGACCCACCTGCCCTGCCTGCCCCGAGGGGACCGCCGGGTACTCGAAGGCCATCGGGGCCGCCGTTCGATGCTCGAGGCGCCGTGCCGAGACGTCGCCGAGCCGCACCAACAAGGGCGTCAGCAGCATGCTGACCGAGATCACGCTCACAGCGATGACGAATGTGGCATCGTCGATGACCCCGAGCGCCTTGGCCGAGCCGAAAAGGACAAAACCGAACTCCCCGCTCTGAGCCAGCATGAATGCGACGCGCGTCGCCGTGCCGCGCGGCAGTCCGAAGGCCATGCCGATCAAGAGGAGTACGACCAGCTTGATGGCGAGGATCACGGCGACATGCTGGGCCAGCAACAGGGGCTGAGCCGCGATCGCGTCCAGATCGATGGACATGCCGACGGCGACGAAGAAGAGGCTCATCAGCAGCCCTTTAAAGGGCTCGATCTGGGCCTGGATCTGAAAGCTGAAGCGCGAGGTCGAGAGCAGCATCCCCATCATGAAGCCCCCGAGCGCCATCGAGAGACCCGCCTCGTGCATCGCCCCGGCCGCCAAGAAGACCGCCAGCAGCACGACCAGGGTAAAGGCCTCGCGATTGTGCTGGCGCAGCAGATACTTGAGCGCGACGGGCACCAGGTAACGCCCGAAGCCGAAGATCAGAGCCACCATGCCGAGGACGACGAGGATCTGCTGCCAGAAGGGGACCTCCGAAGACAGGGTGCCGACATCCGAGAGGATCGGCACGATCGCGAGCAGCGGCACCACGGCCAGGTCCTGCATCAAGAGGACGGCGAAGGCGGCTGTCCCGTGGCGGGTGGCGAGATCGCCGCGCTCGTGCAACAGCTGCATGACCAGCGCCGTGGAGGAGAGCGCCAAGGTCAGGCCCATCAGGAGCGCCGCCTGCCAGGAGTAGTCGTAAAGCGAGATGTAGCCCGCCACCAGAAGGCCGGAGACCAGGATCTGCACCGAGCCCATCCCGAAGACCTCGCGACGGAGCGACCACAGCCGTCGCGGCTTCATCTCCAGACCGATCAGGAAGAGCAGCATGACCACGCCCAGCTCGGTGAAATTGCGCACGTCCTCGACATGCGCCGTCACCGATGGACCGGGCGAGTGCGGTCCGACCACGATCCCCGCCACCAGAAGCCCGAGGATCGAGCCAAGACCCAGGTGCTTGAACAAGGCAACGGCAAGCGCCGCCACGGTCAGCAGCGAGATCGCCGAAAGGACAAAGCTGTTGAGCTCCATGCCGCGACTCTACCAAATTCCAAGGGGGCAAATTCCAAAAGGGTTGCACGCGAAGCCTGAGCGCTCCTCGGGCGGTATATCCTATGGCGTTCGGTCGAGACATCCCCCGAGAGACAGGACGCCATGCCATCCAATCCACCCCGGCGGCCGCGGGTCGCCGTCGCCGGTGCCAGCGGCTTTATCGGCACCGCGGTCTGCCGCGCCCTGACGGACGCCTTCTCCGTTCGGGCGCTCACCCGATCGCCCGCGCGGGCACAGACACCCGACCCGGATCAGCGCGTCACCTGGCGCCATTGCGACCTCTTCTCCGCACCGGACCTGGTCGAGGGGCTCGCGGATTGCGATTACGCCATCTATCTGGTGCATTCGCTGGCACCCTCGTCCCGCCTGACGCAGGCCAATCCACGCGACATGGATCTCATCCTGGCCGATAACTTCGCACAGGCCGCGGCGGCCAACGGGGTGAAGCAGATCATTGTCGTCGGCGGGCTGATCCCGGACAGCTTCCGGATCTCGCCGCTGCTCTGGAGTCGGCGCGAGGTGGAGCTGGTGCTGGCCTCCCGCGGGACACCGGTCACCGCCCTGCGTGCCGGGCTCGTGGTCGGCCCCGGCGGATCGGCCCCGCGGCTGCTGGTCGATCTGGTCCGGCGTCTTCCGGTTTTGCTGTTGCCGCCGAGTGCCCGCTCGATGACCCGGCCCATCGCGCTCGTGGATCTTGTGCGGGCGGTGCGCCACTGCCTGGGACAACCGGAGACCTGTCGGGGCGCCTACGACATCGGCGGTCCCGAGTGCTTGAGCTATGAAGAGATGCTGCGTCAAACGGCCGAGGTGCTCAGGCTGCGCAGACGCATCCTGACCCTGCCTTGGATGCCGCTCTGGCTGGCCTCGGCCGCCGCTCGGTTCTTCAGCGGTGCGCCCTCGGCCGTGGTCGGCCCGGCACTGGAGAGCTTGCCTCAGGACACGGTGATTCGCGACAACCCGGTGCAGCGCGCAATCGACCCGTCAGCGATCCCGTTCAGCGAGGCGCTGCGCGCCGGACTCGACCGGACCGGCCGACACCTGCTGCCGAGCCCACGCCAGCCGATCGAGGGTCAGAGCCGCGAGCTGATGCGACGCGCGCGGCTGGTGCGCTCCATCCAGCGGGTGATCCTACCGCCCGGCCAGGATGCCGCTTGGGTCGCCGGCAACTATTTCCGCTGGCTCGGCGCCTGCTGCTGGCCCATGGTCTGCACCCACATCGACGCGACGGGGAGATGCAGTGTCTATACCCGCGTCCCGCGCCTGCACCTGCTGACGCTGCAATGGCTGGCCGAAGAAAGCAGCCCGCAACGCCAGGTCTACGCCATCGTCGGCGGTCTGCTGAGTCGAACGGACGGACAGGGCCGTGCCCGCTTCGAGTTCCAAACCCTGCTGGACGATCGCTACACCATGGCCGCCATCCACGACTACGCACCCGCCCTGCCCTGGTATGTCTATCTCTGGACACAGGCGGTTGCGCATCTTCTGGTCATGCGGCGGTATCAGGGACGGCTCGCGCGTTTGGCGCGGTGATGCTCCAGCCTCCTGCCGCCAGCCTCCTGCCGCCTGCCTCAAGACTAGCCGGATACCAAAAGCTGGAGGCTGGAGGCTGGAGGCTGGAGGCAGGCGGCTAACCTCAGAGATACGGCCTCAGCATCCCCCCGAGATCCACCCGCGCGCGCAAACGCCGACACAACATGAAAGCGCCCATGAACTTGCGGTGCAGGAACATGGTTTCCGGGGCCGGCACGGTACTGAAGGCGCCCGAGTAGAACATCTCGCGACCGCGCGCATAGACACGCTCGAAGAGGTCGGAGACGCCGAAGTCGTAGCGGCCCGGGCTGCGCAGCGGCTCGCTGGACATGCGCAGGAGATCGATCAGAGCGTTCACCTGCTCGCTCGGGTCGTTCGCGCCGACATAGCCCAGGTCGATCGAGGCCGCGCGCATCGCGGCACGGTCATCGGCGAATGCAGCACGGGCAAGCCGCCGATAGCGCTCGATCAGCTCGGACGACACGGGCAGCGCGGCACCGAAATCGAGCAGCACGATCCGCCCGCTGTCGGCGTCGTAGAGATAATTGCCGAAGTTCGGGTCGGATTGGACGAGACCGAACTCGAAGAGCTCGCGCATGGACAGACGCGTCAATGCCGTTGCGGCGCGGTCGCGCTCCTCGCAGCTGTAGCCGCTGTCGGCCAAACGATCGACTGGGACACCCTCGGCGAAATCCATCGCCAGCACGCGCGATGTGGAGAGGTCGCGATGCACGCGCGGGACGAGGAAGTCCGGATCCGCGCCGACACCGGCCCCATACGCCTCGAGCGAATCCGCCTCCGCGCCATAGTCCGCCTCCTGATGGAGCTGTCGGCGCGCGCCCTCCAAGTAAGGCGTCAGATCGACGCCCGCCGGGGCCATGCCGAGGGTCCGGGCCAAGAAGGCGAGGTTGTCGATGTCGCTGTCGATGCTCTCGCGAACGCCGGGAAACTGAATCTTGAGCGCGAGCCGGCGCCCGTCGCGCGTCTCGGCCCGGTGCACCTGCCCGATCGAGGCGGAGGCCACGGGAGTGAACTCGAACCGCTTAAACTTCTCATTCCAACCCGGTCCGTACTCGCGCTCCAGGACCCCGGCGAGCTGGCTCATCGGCATCGGCTCGGCCCGCTCGCGCAAGGCGCTCATGATCTCCGCGGCCTCGGGCGTGAAGATGTCCGAGCCGTCCATCGACATCAATTGCCCCATCTTCATGACGGCACCGCGCATGCGCGCAAGCCGATCGGTAAAGCGGCGGGTGTGCTCGGGCGAGAGCCTGATCCGCGACGGCTCGGCGCTGCGACGGGTCCGGGCAAGCTCCATCAGACCCTTCACGCCGATCCCGGCGGCGAGATCACCGGTGGCCCGTCCGAGGTGCCAAAGACGACTCAAACGCGTGCTCGGGACGGCCATGCCGGGTCGGGTCGGTGTGCTGGACATTGGGTTTCCTCGAAAAAGAATCGGCGGCGTCCGGATCCCGTCCAGACCAAAGGTTGGACATGGTATCGAGTTATCCGCACTGCAACGATGAGGAATCGCAGTGGCGTGGCCGGAACCGTTGCGCATGCCGACCGAGGTTGCTAGCATTTTGCTTGCACCTGTTCAGCGAGAGCGCCGATGCACACACTGGTCCTGCGCAACGTCCCCGACGACATCTACCGAGAACTGAAGGAGTCCGCCGCGAACCACCGCCGCTCCATGACGCAGGAAGCGATTCTCTCTCTTCAGGCCGGATTGGAATGCCACGACGCCTCTCGGGGGCGAGCCTCGCCCGAAGAGACGCTGGACTGGCTGCGACGCGAGGTCTGGACGCTGCCTGTACTCGACCGGCGCACGGACGAGGAGATCCTCGGTTACAACGCCGATGGCCACTTCGCCTAAACCGGCACCTCGGTTGGTGATTGACCTGGCGGTCGACACCAGCGCGCTGACCGCGGTCCTCCTCGGCGAGCCCGAAGCCGCTGCGATCCTGCACCGGCTGGCCGCAGCAACCCGCCCCGGACTCTGCGCACCCAATCGCACCGAGCTTCTCTTGGTGATCCAATCGCGCCTCGGAGATCCCGGAGTCGAGCGCGCCAAGCAATTCCTGCGCATGCAGCGCATTCGTACGATCCCGTTGGATGAAGCGCTGGCCGATGCAGCAGCCGACGCGTACCGCCGATTCGGCAAGGGGCTGCACCCCGCAGGGCTCAATTTCGGCGACTGCTTTTCCTACGTCCTGGCGATTCGCGCGCAGGCCCCGCTTTTATTTAAAGGTGATGATTTCACGCAAACAGACGTGCGGTCCGCCGCACCCCTAGCCGCGAATCAAACTTGATCCAGCCGCATCCCACGCAGATAATACCCTGTTACTTTGCGAATCCCCCAGGATGGTCCGCCGGACTTCCCGCCGGACGCGCCATTCTTTTCGAGGCCCCACGATGGACACCCCCGACACGAGTATCGGCTTCGGCCAGCTCGGCCTAGCCCCCGCCGTTGCACAAGCCGTCGAGGATCTCGGTTACGAGACCCCGACCCCCGTCCAACTCCAATGCATCCCGCATCTGCTCGCCGGGCGCGACCTGCTCGGCCAGGCCCAAACCGGCACCGGAAAGACTGCCGCCTTCGCCCTTCCCTTGCTCAGCCGCGTCGATCCCACGCAGCGCGGACCCCAGATTCTGGTGCTCACACCGACCCGCGAGCTTGCGCTCCAGGTCGCCGAAGCCTTCCAAGGCTATGCACAGCATCTGAAGGGCTTTCTCGTCCTGCCGATCTACGGCGGCCAAGCCTACGGCTTGCAGCTCAGCCAGCTCAAACGCAATCCGCAGGTGATCGTCGGCACGCCGGGACGCGTGATGGATCATCTCAAGCGCGGCACCCTGGCGCTCGACGTGCTCAAGACGCTCGTCCTGGACGAGGCCGACGAGATGCTCAACATGGGCTTCGCGGAGGACATCGACTGGATCTTCGAGCAGACCCCACCCGGACGTCAGGTCGCGCTCTTCTCCGCGACCATGCCCGCGGGGATCCGCCGGGTCGCCCAGACCCGACTGTCCGATCCGGTCGAGATTCGCGTCACGGCGGACTCGGAGACGGTCGACACCATCGATCAGCACCACTGCGTCGTCACCCGCTTCCATAAGCTGGACGTGCTCACCCGCATCCTGGAGCTCGAGCCGTTCGACGGCATGCTGATCTTCGTGCGGACCAAGACCGCCACGGTCGAGCTGACCGACAAGCTCAAGGCCCACGGTTTCGCGGCCGAGCCCCTGAACGGCGACATGAGCCAGGAGATGCGCGAGCGCACCGTCGAGCGCCTCAAGCAGGGCCAGCTCGATATCCTGGTCGCCACCGACGTGGCCGCGCGCGGACTCGACGTGGAGCGGCTCAGCCATGTCGTGAACTACGACATCCCGACCGATCCCTCCGCCTATGTCCACCGGATCGGACGCACCGGGCGCGCCGGTCGTGCCGGGCGCGCCATCCTGCTGGTGGAGCCGCGCGAGCGCGGCCTGCTGCGCGCGATCGAGCGCACCATCCGACGCACCGTGCCGGCGATGGAGCCGCCCTCGGCCTCTCAGCTCAGCGAGTCGCGCATCGACCGCTTCACCGCCGAGCTGCGCAAGACCCTGACCGAGCAGGATCTGGACTTCTTCTATCGCCTGGTCGCACGGCTTGCGACGGAGCAGGAGCTGGAGATGATGGACATCGCCGCGGCGCTGGCCTATC
>NZ_LN848257.1:2958100-3035541 GCF_001499735.1 Thiocapsa sp. KS1
CCGGATCGACATCCGGGACGATCACTCGCCGGTCGATCTGCCGGAGGGCATGCCCCGCGAGATCTTCAACCATCTCAAGCGGGTGTATGTCCGCGGACAGGCGCTGCGGATCTCGCTCGCGGATGGGGCGGCAGGCGGGACGCGGCGCAGCGGCGGAGAAAGCCCCGGCGGCGCGCGGCCCGATCAGCCGACTTACGAGCGCAAGCCTCGGGAGGCCGGATTCCATCAGGAGCGCAAGCGCAAGCGGCCGGATCCCGGCTGAACCGCGTCCGGGGTTCGGCTCGAGGGTTGAGTCCGGTGCGGGCGGTTGAGTACCGGCTTGGACTTGGAGTGACGCGGTTCAGGAGGTCAAAGGTCAAAGGTCAAAGGCGAAAGGGATTGGATTGTCGGGAAGGGGACACGGGGGCGGAGGATCGGGGACATTCGGGGTGCCGCACCGCCCGTGTCGGCCCGTGATCGTGGGATTTGATTGGTGGCGTTGTTTTTGCTTGCCAGCTCATGTTCTCTCTCGGTCGCCATAGGTCCCACGATGCTTCAACGACTCGCAGCCGCGCTCACGCGCGGTGATCTGATTCCCTATCTCGGCCCAGGTGCACTCGCCGGCGTGGTGGATACCGCCACCGGCGAGCCCATCCCGGCGGACAGCGACAGCCTCATTCTCGCGATGAACAACGGCAAGCCCATGTCGCCGCGTCTCATGTGGGAATTTCCCCGCGCGGCCATGGATGTGGAGCTCAAACGCGGCCGCAGTGCCGTGAACCGCTTTCTCGACACCACCTACGGCCAGCGCTCCTGGACCCGCGCACCGCTGCATGACTGGCTGAAGGACCTACAGCCGCGCTATGTCATCGACATCAATCGAGATACCCAGCTGCAGGACTCCTACCTCGGCGTCCCGCATACACTGGTGCGCGGCATCGCACGCATTGCCGGCACCGACTATCGCTTTCGACTCGACCACTACGACGGGGCGGCCTACCGCCAGATCGAGCTGGAAGAGGTCGATCAGCGCCTTCCCGTGCTCTTCAAACCGCTGGGCAGCCCGAGACCGGACGCGACCTATATCGCCTCGGACGCCGACTTCGTGGATTACCTGACCGAGCTGATGGGCGGATTCGGGATCCCCGCGTTCCTCAAGACCTATCGGAAGGAACGCCAGTACCTGTTTCTGGGGCTGCGTCTGCTGCGCGATACCGAGCGGATGGTGATGTCGGACCTGATCTACGGGGCAGGAACGCCGGCCGGCTGGGCACTGATCCCGGATCCGACCGACAAGGAACGGCGGTTTTGCGAGAGCAAGGGGGTGGAGGTCGTCGAGGCGGATATTGCGGATCTGCTGGCTGCGGCGAACCGGCGCGACGCGGTCGCGGACTTGATCCCGGCAACCCACGAGGTCGGTTGCTGAACTGAACCGCGTCCGCTGCAATATGTCAGGTCTGCGCGTCGGGTCGGCGTCGTCTGTATCGATCGGCCTCGGTGCCGACGCGGTTCAGGATCTGAAAAGCGGGCGTAGGTGCGAATTCATTCGCATCCACACGTCGATAGTTCCTTTCCGGGGTATCACCTTGGCTTGTCATGCGCCGGGGTACGGCAGATCAGATGTCGGCGTCGGGATCGATACCGAGGGCGCGGAGTCGTGCGGCGAGACGCTCCGCGCGTTCGCGCTCCTGCTGCGCCAGGGTTGCTTGCTCTTGCGCCCGAGCGGCCGCGTGATCGGCGCGCCGCGCTAATTCGATCGAGGTTAGAAAGGGACGACCGTTCGGGCCAAAGATCTCCAGAGTCTCGGGCGTGAGCGCAAAACGGATCCCGAGCCGCGGGCTGACCCAGCCGCTGATGTGGCTGATCGGGCATAGCCGCTCGCCTTGACGGATCCACAACTCGAGGCGGTTGGTGCCGGGGTCGTAGAGGTAATACTCCTCGACGCCGTAGAGCGCGTAGTAGGCCAGTTTATCGGCCATCTCCTTGAGGCTGTTGGCGGGCGACAGGATCTCGAAGACGACCTGCGGTGCCACCCCGCCCTCTTCCCATTGCTTGTAGCAGCCGCGTCGGCCCTTGGGCCGCCCGAAGACAACCATGACATCCGGTGCGACGGGGCCGGAGACACGCCGATCCGCAACCGGATACCAAAGCAGATCGCCGGCGACAAAGACGTCCGGCCGATCGGCGAAGAGGATCTCCAGGTTTTCCTTGATCTTGACGATCCAGTCGAACTGCTCCGTGTTCTCCGCCATTGGCTGTCCATCGCTCTCGGGGTAGGGATCGTCCGGATCGAAATAGGCGAGCGGGTTCATGTCGGCTGCTCCATCGCCGCGACCTTCGCCATCACCGTGGCTTCCAGTTCCTGCTTGAAGCGCACGATCCGCTCGCGCACCTCTGTATCCGAGGCGCCGAGGATCTGGGCGGCCAGGATCCCGGCGTTCTTGGCACCGTTGATGGCGACCGTGGCCACCGGCACGCCGGCGGGCATCTGCACGATCGAGAGCAGGGAGTCCTGCCCCGAGAGGCTAGATGTCTTCACCGGCACGCCGATGACCGGCAGCGGCGTGATGGCGGCGGCCATGCCCGGCAGGTGTGCCGCGCCGCCGGCACCGGCGATGATCACACGCAGGCCGCGTTCGACCGCACTTTCCGCGTAGTCGTAGAGCCGCTTGGGCGTGCGGTGCGCCGAGACGATGGTCATCTCGTAGGGGATGCCGAGCTCGCCGAGCACGGTGGCAGCGTCCTGCATCACCGGCAGGTCGGAATCGCTTCCCATGATGATGCCGACGCGGGCCGGGCAATCCGCCGACGACGGGGATGGGTTGGATGCGGTCATGGGTGATCCTCTCCCGAGATCTCGATCAGACGACGGACCCGCTCGGCCTTGATGCGGGCCTGCTCGATATCCCGGTCCAGGACGGTGACATGGCCCATCTTGCGAAAGGGCGAGGTCGCCGCCTTGCCGTAAAGGTGCAGACAGACGCCCGGAATCGCCAAGGCCTCGGCCATGCCCTTGATCACGGGGCGCCCTCGATGACCGGGCGCACCCAACAGATTGATCATGGCCGCGGGGCAGAGCTGCTCGGTGGACCCCAGCGGCAGCCCCACGACGGCGCGCAGATGCTGCTCGAACTGGTCGGTCATGTTCGCTTCGATGGTGTGATGCCCCGAGTTGTGGGTGCGCGGCGCGACCTCGTTCACCAGCAGATCGCCCGCCTCGGTCAGGAACATCTCGACCCCGAAGATGCCCACGCCGCCCAGGGCATCCACGGTGCGCACCGCGAGCTGCTCCGCCGCGGCGGCCGTCTCGGCCGGGATCTGCGCCGGGGCCAGCAGCATCTCGAGCACGTTCTCGCCCGGTCGAAAACACATCTCGACCGCGGGATAGCATCGGTGATCCCCGTCGAGCCCGCGCGCCACCAGCACCGCCAGCTCTTTGGCCGCGGGGATGAAGCGCTCCACCAGGGAGGGCACCGGCAGATGTGCGTCGAAGTCCTCGGGGCCGTCCAGGATCGAGACGCCGCGGCCGTCGTAGCCGCCCCGGCAGGCCTTCTGCACCAGCGGATAGCCGAATGCGGCGAAGGCCTCGGCCGACGGCTCGGGCATCGGCTCGAAGGGCGCGGTCGGGATGCCGGCCGCGCTCAGCGCCCGTTTTTGCGTGAGCTTGTCCTGAATCAAGGCGAGTACGGTCGGGGGCGGCTGAATATTGTGCCCTTCGCGACCGAGCTGGATCAGTGTCTCGGCATCGATGTCTTCGATATCGAAGGTCACGACATCGCAGGATTCGGCCAGCTCGCGGAGCTTGGAAGGGTCG
The DNA here is from genome assembly GCF_001499735.1 of Thiocapsa sp. KS1. Lineage (GTDB taxonomy): Bacteria > Pseudomonadota > Gammaproteobacteria > Chromatiales > Chromatiaceae > Thiocapsa. Next base: position 2,961,894 of record NZ_LN848257.1, read on the forward strand.
TGATAGGCACCCACGATCTGATGTCCGGCAACCTGCCCGGCCGGGGAGCCCGGGGTCGGGTCCAGCACCACGCAGGTGCAGCCGATCCGCTTGGCGGCCTTGGCCATCATGCGGCCGAGCTGACCGCCGCCGATGATGCCGATACGTGCAATGGGGAGAGGGAAGACGTCCATAGAGGCGAATCATCGGCGCTCGGAAGGAAATTGGAAAGCCCCAATGCCGCAGCGCGCAGGTTGCCGAGCATGCAAACCACCGTTCGATCGATCGCGATCGACGCCGACCCGTCGAAAGGTCTACTCTTGAAGTACACGAGAGCGGCCAAAATCCATCGATACCGTTCGAGAGATCGAGCACACGGCCGGTATGCCGTCTTTGCGAGGCGACTCGACCGAAGCACCCTGCCCAGCCCTACACGAAAGGGCGACACAGGATCGCCGGAACAGCATGCGCGATCGCGACACACCCAAGACGACCTCATCCACGACGATCGCACTTGCGACCCTGCTGGTTGCCCTGGCAGTGTCCGTCGGCGTGGTGATCTATACGGAGCAGCAGCGCGTGCAGCTGATGCGCGCGGATACCGCGGTCCTCGCGAAGGAGTACGCACACACGATCGCGGCCACCATCGATCGCGCCTTGTCGGCAACGCATGCCTTGGCCGCGCTCGTGCAACAGGGCCAAGGCCGGATCTCCGATTTCCAAGAGATCGGCGAGGCGATGCTCCCCCATTATCCCGGGGTCGACGCCCTGTTCCTGGCGCCCGGCGGCGTTATTCAGGAGGGGGTGCCTCTGGCCGAAAACGAGGCGGTAATCGGTCTTGATCTCCTGAACGATCCACTACGCGGCCCGGATGCCAGGTTGGCTTTGGAGACCGGCCGGCTGACCCTGTCCAGTCCCTACAAGCTGGTGCAGGGCCAGATCGGCATCATCGGGCGCCTGCCCGTCTTCCTCGACGATGCACAGGGCAATCCCGTCTTCTGGGGTTTTACCATCGCCCGCATGCCGTTCCCCGATGCGATCGCACCCAGCCGCCTGTCGCAGCTCGGCGAGCGCGGCATCGCCTACCGACTCTGGACCACCAAGGCGTCGACCGGCGAAAAACAGATCATCGAGGCATCCCCGGTCGAGCCGGTCTCCCCGGTGGAGACTCAGCTCAAGGTACCGAACGCCACCTGGACCCTGAGCCTCAGCCCGATCCACGGCTGGGGCGATCCGCTCGGACTCGCTGTGCGGGCCGGGCTGGGCCTGCTCTTCAGCCTCCTGTTGGCGACGTTGGCGAAGCTGCTGGCCGACGCACGCGCACAAGAGGCGCGGCTGGCGATGAAGGTCGCCGAGCGGACCGCCGAGGTTCGGGCGCGCGAGGCGGACCTGAAGCACGCCGAGGAGATCGCGCAGGTCGGGAGCTGGGATTTCGATATCCAGGCAAACCGGGCGACCGCTTCGGCCGTCGCCTGCCGCATCACCGGCGTGAGGCCCTTCACGCCCTTCAGCCTCGAGCTCTTCCTGGAGCAGGTTCACCCACAGGACCGCGCAACGATCGAGGCAGCTTGGCAAGCGGCGCTTCGCGGCGAGCCCTACGACGTGGAGCACCGAACCCTTGTCGACGGCAGGCTGCGGTGGCTGCGGCAACGTGCTGTCCTGGAATTCGACCCGAGCGGAAAGCCGCTGCGCGCGATCGGCTCGGTCGAGGACATCACCGAGCGCAAGCTGGCAGGGGAAGCCCTGCGCCGGAGCGAGGCGCGTCTTCGCCAGATTCTCGAAACCGCGCGCGAGGGCGTCTGGGCGATCGACCTCGCGGGTCGCACCACCTTCGCCAATCCCCGCATGGCGGAGCTCTTGGGATGTCGCACCGATCAACTCGTCGGCCGATCCTTTCTCGACTTCATGGACCCCGATACCCGCGCGGTCGCCGAGCAAAACCTCGCGAAACGCCGGGCAGGGATCGCCGAAACGCACGAGTTCCGCTTCAGACGGCTCGACGGCTCGCACGTGTGGACGCTGGTCGCCACGAACCCGCTCTGCGGCGACGACGGCGAGGTCACAGGGGCCTTGGCCATGATCACCGACATCTCGGCGCGCAAGCAAGCCGAGGCCATCTTGGAGCAGGAGCGGCGTCTCCTCGAGCAGGCCGAGCGGATCGCAAATATCGGCGCCTGGGAGTGGGACGTCGTCGCAGATCGCTGGACATTCTCGGCGGGCTGGACGGCGATCCATGGCATCGATGGGCAGGTACCGCAATCCTCGGTGGACATGATAGCGCTCGTCCCGGCGGAGGAGCGCGATGCGGTGCAAGGCGCCCTCGCGGCAGCCTTGGACGGACGCCGTTCTTACGACATCGAACATCGTATCATCCGCCCGATCGATGGTGTCGTGCGTCGGGTGCACGCCATGGGAGAGGTGATCCGCAACACCCGGGGGAAGATCCTGACCGTGCGCGGCATCGCACGGGACATCACGGCGAAGAAGGAGGCCGAGGCAGAGCGTCGGATCGCCGCAATCGCGTTCGAGGCGCAGGAGGGGATGCTCGTCACCGACGCCGAGGAGCGAATCCTGCGGGTCAACAAGGCATTTACCGACATCACCGGGTATACGGCGACGGAGTCGGTCGGCAAGACCCCGAGGCTGCTGCGCTCCGGTCGGCACGACGCAGACTTCTTTACCGAGATGTGGGAGCACATCCTCGAGCACGGACACTGGGAAGGCGAGATCTGGAATCGACGCAAGAGCGGCGAGATCTTCCCGGAATGGTTGACCATCACGGCTGTGAAGGACAACCTCGGGCACGTGACCCACTATGTCGGTACCTTGACCGACATCACCCAACGCAAGGAGGCCGAAGAGGCGATTCGCCGGCTCGCCTTCTACGACCCTCTAACCGGACTGGCGAATCGCCGACTGCTGCTGGACCGACTGAGTCGCGCCCTGACCGCCGCGGTCCGCACGCACCAGGACGGCGCGCTGATCTTCATCGACCTGGACAACTTCAAGCAGCTCAACGATACCCGCGGACATCAGATCGGCGACCTCCTGCTCGAGGAGGTGGCGCGGAGGCTGACCGAGACGGTGCGCAAGAGCGACAGTGTCGCCCGTCTCGGGGGCGACGAATTCGTCGTCCTGCTCCAGGATCTGGGCGAGGATCCGGCGCCGGCCGCCGCGCTGGCCGAAGGGGTCGGCGAGAAGATCATCGCCGCCTTGGGGATGCCGTATCTGCTTGCGGGCACCGAGCACACCAACACCCCCAGCCTCGGGATCGCCATGTTCAACCGCGAGCCTCAGAGCGCCGAGGAGCTGCTGAAGCACGCCGATCTGGCCATGTACCAGGCCAAGGCAGCCGGGCGCAATCGGCTGCGGTTCTACGACCCCAAGATGCAGGCGAGCGTCAACCAACGCGCGGCACTCGAGCGTGAGATGCGTCATGCCATCGGGGATGGCCAGCTCGTCCTCCACTACCAATCGCAGGTCGACACGACGGGTCGCGTCACCGGGGCCGAGGCGCTGCTGCGGTGGCGCCATCCGCAGCGCGGCCTGATCGCACCGGCGCAGTTCATCGGGCCGGCCGAAACGCTCGGACTGACCCTGCCGTTGGGCCGTTGGGTGCTTGCGAGCGCCTGCGCCCAGTTGGCCGAGTGGGCGACCCGACCCGAGACCGCGCAGCTTACCCTGGCGGTCAACATCAGCGGGGCCCATTTTCGCTCTCCCGAGCTCGTCGAGGACGTCCGCCGGGCACTCGCGGAGAGCGGTGCAGACCCCGGGCGACTGCGCCTGGAGCTGACCGAATCGCCGTTGCTGGACAACCCCGAGGATTCACTCGTCAAGATGCGGGCGTTGAAGGAGACCGGCGTTGGCTTTACCCTTGACAACTTCGGGTCCGGCTACTGCTCCTTGTCGTATCTCAAGCGGTTGCCGCTCGATCAGTTGAAGCTCGCCCCGGCGTTCGTTCACGAGGTCCTCGAGAGCTCGCAGGACGATGCCACTGCGGAGAGTTTCGTCGCGCTCGCCGAAAGCCTTGGACTTGCGATCATGGCCGAGGGTATCGAGACGCAGGCGCAGCGCGATTATCTGGTCCATCATGGCTGCCGGACCTTCCAGGGCTTCCTCTTCGGGCAGCCCGGTCCGGCGGACGCACTCTTCGCAACCGGGGCGAGCATCGGGAACGAAGGACAAGAGCAGGCGAGGTGTGGACCCGACAAAGCCGACCGGCCGGCCGCGAATCCCGCGATAGACGTCAAGCACGATAAATACGATTAGACATCGCACAGTCGAACCGAAACCCAACTGCCCTCGCTCACGGGTATATTGGGAGCCCGGCTCCGTCGTTTCACCGGCGAGGAGGCCGACCACGTCCGTGTGCCGGACTCGGCAGATATGGAGCTCGACCGCGATGACTCACTCACCCCTGCGCGTCCCAGCCCGACCCGGGGTGGTCGCGGCTGCGGTCTTCCTGGCGGCATCTCTCCTCGCCGGCGCGACGATCGCCCTCTCGGAGCATCAACGCGTGCAGCTCGCACGGGCGGATGCCGCGGCGATCGCCGACGACTACGCGGACATCCTCACGGTCCGGATGGATCGTGCCCTGTCGGTAACCTATGCCTTGGCTGCACTGGTTCATCAGGGCAACGGACGGATCGAGGGGTTCGAGACGATCGCCCGTGCACTCTTGCCCTTGTACGAGAGCGTCGAGGCCATCTACCTGGCACCCGAGGGCATCGTGCGGCAGGTCTTCCCCTTGGAGAAGAACGAGGCGGTGGTCGGCCTGAATTTGCTGGAAAACCCCGATCAGCACACCGAGGCACGCCTTGCGCGCGATACCGGCCGGCTCACCCTGGCGGGCCCCTTCGAGCTGGTGCAGGGCGGCGAGGGTCTGGTCGGTCGCCTGCCTGTCTTCCTTCACGACGCGCAGGGCGAATCCCGCTTCTGGGGATTCACCATGGCGATGATGCGCGCACCCTCGGCACTCGAGTCCTGCGGACTGTCGCAGCTGCGCGAGCGGGGGTTCGAGTATGCACTCTGGCGTACGCACCCGAGCAGCGGCTCGGCGCAGGTCATCGCGGGATCCTCGCCCGCGGATCTGATCGACCCGGTGGACCAACCGGTTGTCTTGCCGAACAGCACCTGGACCCTGAGCGTCAGCCCGGTGTGGGGCTGGTCGGATCCGGCCGGCCTTGCCTTGAAGGGTGCATCGGGCGTAGCGCTCGCCCTGCTGCTCGCTGCGCTCGCGGGACTGCTGGTCAAAGCGACCACCGACCGCCGAAGACTCGAAGACCAGGTGCGCGAGCGGACGAGTCAGATCCGTGCCCGCGAGTCGGATCTCACGCGCGCTCAGGCGGTGGCCAAGGTCGGAAGCTGGAAGATCGACCTCGCGAGCGGTCGCGTGCAACGCTCGGCGGAGGCCGACCGAATCCTGGGCTCGCATGAAGGTCAGCCGGGCACGGCGGAGGCCCTGTTCGGCCCCGTCCATCCGGCCGACCGAGAGGTCGCGGACAATGCCTGGCAGGCCGCCCGTGCAGGCGAGGCATTCGACATCTGTTATCGCATGCTCGACGGCGAGCGGTTTCGCTGGGTCCGTGCGCGCCTCGATCACGAGCCCGATGCATCGGCTCCGCGCCGCTCCTGCGTCGGCACCCTCCAGGACATCACCGAGCAGAAATCGGCCGATGCGGCTTTGCGCGAGAGCGAGGGATTTCTCAACTCCGTCATGGAGATCCTCCCCGTCGGGATCTGGTTCTTGAACGAGAACTGCGAGATTCGATTCGTCAACGACGCCGGCAAGCGCATCTGGGGTGGCGCCCGCTATGTCGGAATCGAGCGCTTCGGCGAGTACAAGGCCTGGTGGCTCGATACCGGCAAAGCGATCGAGCCCCAAGACTGGGCGGCGGCGCGCGCCATCGCGCGCGGCGAGACCTCGCTCGGCGAGCAGATCCAGATCGAGTGTTTCGACGGCACGCGCAAGGTCGTGCTCAACTCGGCCGTGCCCCTGCGCGGGGCCGACGGGACCGTCAAGGGCGCGGTCGTGGTCAACCAGGACATTACCCAGAACAAGGCCGCCGAGGAGGAGATCCGCCGGCTCGCCTTCTACGACCCCCTGACGCAGTTGCCCAACCGTCGGCTTCTGCTCGAGCATCTCGCGCACGCTCAAGCCAAGAGCGCACGTACCCTGCACGAGGGGGCGCTCCTCTTCATCGACCTGGACAACTTCAAGACACTCAACGATACCTTCGGCCACGACACCGGCGACCTCCTGCTGCAGCAGGTCGCCGAGCGGCTGAGCGCCTGCGTGCGCGAGGGCGACACCGTGGCCCGGCTCGGGGGCGACGAGTTCGTCGTCATGCTCGAGGATCTGGGCACGGATGCCGAGCAGGCGGGGGCGCACGCCGAGCGCGTCGGCGAGAAGATTCTCACCCATCTGAATCCGCCCTATCGGATCGCCGAGCAGTCGCACCACAGCACCCCGAGCATCGGGATCACGCTCTTCTGCGGCCACCGGGAGAGCCTGGAAGAGCTGCTCAAGCGCGCCGATCTGGCCATGTATCAGGCCAAGGCCGCGGGTCGCAACACACTGTGCTTTTTCGATCCCCAGATGCATTCGGTCCTGGCGCGTCGCGCGGCGCTCGAGGTGGACCTGCGTCAGGGTCTGCTGGACGGGCAATTCTTCCTCCAGTACCAGTCTCAGGTCGACGACACCGGCAGAGTAACCGGCGCCGAGGCACTCCTGCGCTGGCGCCATCCGGAACGCGGCCTGGTCTCGCCGGGCGAATTCATCCCGGTGGCGGAATCCTCGGGTCTGATCCTACCCCTCGGCCAGTGGGTGCTCGAGGCGGCGGCGCGCCAGCTCGATGCCTGGGCCCGTCACCCGACGACGGCCCATCTCACCTTGGCGGTCAACATCAGTGCGCGTCAGTTCCGAGACCCGCGCTTTGTCGAGCAGGTCCTACGGATCATCGAGCAGACCGGCGCAAGCCCGCATCGACTGAAGCTCGAGATCACCGAGAGCCTGCTGCTCGACGACATCGGCGATGCCATCGCGAAGATGACCGCGCTCAAAGCCTACGGTGTCGGGTTCTCGCTCGACGACTTCGGCACAGGGTATTCCTCGCTCTCCTACCTGAAAAAGTTGCCGCTCGATCAGTTGAAGATCGATCAGTCCTTCGTGCGCGACGTGCTGACCGACCCCAACGATGCCGCCATCGCACGCACCATCGTGGCACTGGCGCAGACGCTCGGCCTGGGCGTCATCGCGGAGGGCGTCGAAACCCAGGAGCAGCGGAGCTTTCTCTGCGAGCATGGATGCCACGCCTTCCAGGGCTATTTGTTCGGGCGCCCCGGAGCGGCGGAGGATCTACTCGAAGGACCGCGGGCGACTCTCTGATCGCGAGCACTGTGCCGATCGCCTCGCTCGCAGGCGAGACGATGGTATCCTTGGGCCAGCGAGTCACCGTTCTTTCGTGCAGACCTGCCCGCGCATGAATCTATTCTTCGTCGTTCTCATTCCCTTCCTCGGGGCCGGCTTGGCTGCGTGGGTGTCGCGCTTCGGCCGGCTTCAATCGGCTTGGATGGCGGGGGGCGTAACCCTTGTCGCACTGATCGCGCTGACCCCGAGCCTTCCTGCCCCGTTCCTCGGCGAGACCCTTGTCCAACGCATCCCCTGGATACCGGCCCTGGGGCTCGACCTCGTCTTGCGGCTCGACGGTCTCGGCCTGCTGTTCGCCCTGATGGTCCTGGGGATGGGCCTGCTGGTCATCCTCTATGCCCGTTACTACCTGGCCGAGCGCGACTGCATGGGCCGGTTCTATGGTTATCTGCTGCTCTTCATGGGCTCGATGCTCGGGATCGTCCTGTCGGAAAACCTGATCCTGCTCCTGATGTTCTGGGAGCTGACGAGTCTCTCGTCCTTCCTGCTCATCAGCTACTGGCAGCATCGCGAGGATGCCCGAACGGGGGCGCGCATGGCGCTTGCCGTCACCGGGCTGGGCGGGCTCGCCATGCTCGGCGGCTTCGTGCTGCTCGGCGAGATGGTCGGCAGCTATGATCTGTCCGTCGTCCTCGCCAACGGGGAGTTGATCCGATCCGACCCGCTCTACACGCCGATGCTGGTCTTGATCCTGCTCGGTGCCTTCACCAAGTCGGCACAGTTCCCGTTCCATTTCTGGCTGCCGCACGCGATGGCGGCGCCCACGCCGGTGTCGGCCTATCTGCACTCGGCAACTCTGGTCAAAGCCGGCGTCTTCCTGCTGGCGCGCTTGTTCCCGGTACTGTCCGGCACATCGCAGTGGTCCATCCTGGTGATCGGAGCCGGGCTTGCGACCCTGTTGATCGGCGCCTACTTCGCGCTCTTCAAGCACGACATCAAGGGCCTGCTCGCCTATTCGACCATCAGCCATCTGGGCCTGATCACGCTCCTGTTCGGCATCGGCACACCGCTCGCCGCGGTCGCCGGGGTCTTCCACATCATCAACCACGCAACCTTCAAGGCGTCGCTCTTCATGGCCGCGGGCATCATCGACCATGAATGCGGGACGCGCGACATGCGCCGCATCAACGGTCTCTGGCGTTACATGCCCTACACCGGGACGTTGGCGATGGTGGCCGCGGCGGCGATGGCCGGTGTCCCGCTCTTCAACGGGTTCTTGTCGAAGGAGATGTTCTTCGGAGAGACCGTCACCTTTTCGGCGAACCACACCTGGGACTGGTTGTTGCCGGCCGCCGTCGTCGTCGCCGGGATCTTCGCAGTCGCCTATTCGCTGCGCTTTATCCACGACGTCTTCTTCAACGGCGACCCGATCGATCTGCCCAAGACCCCGCACGAGCCGCCGCGCTGGATGAAGGTGCCGGTGGAGATCCTGGTCGCGATCTGTTTGCTGGTCGGCATCCTGCCGGCCTTTACCGTGGCGCCGCTGCTTTACGTGGCCGCGACGGGTGTCCTTCAGACCGCCCCGCCGGACTACGATCTGGCCATCTGGCACGGCGTCAACGCCGCGCTGATCATGAGTGTCATCGCCCTGATCGGCGGCATCCTCATCTATGCCGGACGCCGACCGCTGTTCAACCTCGCCACCAAGCTCGAAGGGCTCCTCGATGCCAGGGCCGTCTTCGATGGGCTCCTGAAGGGGCTGCTCGCGCTGGCCGGTGCCGTCACCCGCATCCTGGATACCGGCTCGCTGCAGCGCATGCTGCTCGTCTTCATCCTGTCGGCGTTGACCCTGGGGACGGTCGGTTTCTTGGGCGGCGGCGCTCCGCTGACCGGCGATCGCGACCTCTTGCCGGCCGATGCAGTGAGCCTGCTGGTCACGATCGCGCTGATCATCGTCGCCCTCTGGACGGTCGTCCTGCACCGTCGCCGCCTGACCGCACTCATCGTCATGGGTGCCTTGGGCCTGCTGGTGTCGCTCATCTTCGTAAAGTTCTCGGCACCGGACCTCGCATTGACCCAACTCTCGGTAGAGGTGGTGACGATCGTCCTGCTGCTGTTGGCGCTCTATTTCCTTCCGCAGTACAGCCCGGCCGAGTCAAGCTGGCCGCGCCGGGTCCGCGACATCGGGGTCGCCTGCTTGGCCGGCGGCGGCGCGGCGGCACTGACCTGGTCGGTGCTGACACGGCCTTACGAGAGCATTGCGGACTACTTCCTGGAGAACAGCGTGCCCGGAGGCGGGGGCGCGAACGTGGTCAACGTGATCCTGGTGGATTTCCGCGGCTTCGACACGCTGGGGGAGATCTCGGTCCTGGCGCTGGCCGGATTGGGGATCTACGCGATGCTGAAGGATCTGCGTCTGCCCGGACCGACCTGCGATGCACGGGGTCGGCCCTGGAACTGGGACATGCATCCCGTCATCATGGCGGCCCTGACACGACTCCTGCTGCCGCTCGCACTGCTGGTCTCGGCCTTCATCTTCCTGCGCGGACATAACCTGCCGGGCGGCGGTTTCATCGCAGGGCTCATCACCGCGATCGCCCTGATCATGCAGTATCTGGCGAACGGCGTGGAATGGACACACGTCCGCATGACATCGAATCTGCATCCGGTCATCGGTGCCGGGCTGCTGATCGGATTGCTCACCGGGCTGGCGAGCCTGGTCTTCGGCTATCCCTTCCTGACCTCCGCCTTTACCCATGTGCACTGGCCGGTGATCGGGGACTTCGAGCTGGCCTCGGCGATCGCCTTCGATCTCGGGGTCTATCTCGTGGTGGTCGGGGCGACGCTCCTGATCCTGGTGCATCTCGGCCTGATGCACCACGCCAGCCATCCGGGCGAGCAGGAGCCGAACCATGCTTGAGGAGCCGTCGTCGATGGAAGCCCTGATCGCCGTAATCATCGGTGTCTTGACCGCCTGCGGGGTCTACCTGGCACTGCGGGCGCGCACCTTTCCCGTGGTGATCGGACTGACCCTGTTGTCCTACGCCGTTAATCTCTTCCTCTTCGTCACCGGGCGCCTGACCGTCGGCCAACCCGCGGTGATCTCGGATCAGGCCGTCGGCTATACGGATCCGCTGCCTCAGGCGCTGGTGCTGACCGCCATCGTCATCAGCTTCGGCATGACCGCCTTCATCATCATGCTGGCGCTCAAGGCGCGTGCCGAGCTGGGAACCGATCAGGTGGATGGCCGGCTCGACGGCGGCGACGCCCCGAATGAGCGCGGGAGAGAGCACGGATGAGCCATCTGGTCATCGCCCCGGTCCTCTTCCCGCTCTTTGCGGCAACCCTGTTGCTGCTGTTGCGGCGCGTCATGCCCTTGCGCGTGCGACGCAGCCTGAATCTCGTCGCGCTCGTCATCCAGATCCTGCTGGTTTCTCTCCTGGCTCAGCGTGTCGCCGGGGGCGAGATCCTGGTCTATGCGCTCGGCAACTGGCCGGCACCCTACGGGATCGTCATGGTCGCGGATCGTCTGAGCGTCTGGATGCTGCTCGTCACGAGCCTGCTCGCCTTCTTCGCCATGCTCTATGCCGTGCGCGGGACGGATGCCGGTAGCCGGCACTTCCACCCGCTCTTCCAGCTCCAGTTGTTCGGTCTGAGCGGGGCCTTTCTGACCGGCGATCTGTTCAACCTCTTCGTTTTCTTCGAGATCCTGCTGCTCGCCTCCTACGGGCTGCTGCTGCATCGCGGCGGGGCCAATCGGGTGCGCGCCGGGCTGCACTTCGTCGCACTGAATCTCGCGGGGTCCACGCTCTTTCTGTTCGCGGTCGGCACCCTCTACGCCATCCTCGGGACGCTCAATATGGCGGACCTTGCGGTGAAGGCGGCAGCGATCCCGCCGGAGAACCTCGGCGTGGTGCGCGCGGCCGGTCTCCTGCTGTTCGCAGTCTTTGCGCTGAAGGCGGCACTGATCCCGCTCTATCTGTGGCTGCCCGCGGCCTATTCGTCGACCTCCGCACCGGTGGCAGCACTCTTCGCGATCATGACCAAGGTCGGCGCCTACAGCATCCTGCGGGTCTATACCCTGATCTTCGGCGCCGAGGCCGGTCCGGTCGCGGATCTGATCGGCCCCTGGCTGTTGCCGCTCGCGCTCGCGACCATGGCGATCGGCACCCTGGGTGTGCTGGCTGCGCATGAGCTGCGCCGGCAGGTCGCCTATCTGGTGGTGGTGTCGGTGGGGTTCCTGCTGACGGCCTTCGCACTGGGGACCGAGGCCAGCATCGGCGCAGGTCTCTATTATCTGGCGCACACGACATTCGCCGCGGCGGCCTTCTTCCTCTTGGCGGACATCATCGCCATGGGGCGCGGCACGCTTGCGGATCGTCTGGATCCGGGGCCGATCATCGCCAACGCCAGCCTGGTCGGTGCGCTCTTCTTCATCACCGCCATCCTCGTCTCCGGGCTGCCGCCGCTGTCTGGATTTCTCGGCAAGTACATGGTGCTGAATGCCGCGGTGGACCTGCCGAGCATGCCTTGGGTGTTCGGCGTGATCCTGACGGCCGGGCTCTTCGGCGTCATCGCGCTCGCGCGCAGCGGCAGCCTTCTGTTCTACCGCGCCGAGGGCCTGATCGAGCGCACCGGCGCCGCCGGTCGGTCCGCCGTCGGCCCGAATTGGGGCCGTCTCTTGCCGGTCATCGGCCTGCTGCTGCTCTGCGTCACGCTGGTCATCTGGGCCGGACCCTTGTCCGAGTACACCCGTGCAACCGCCGAGCAGCTCCTGGAGCCCGGCGTTTATATCCGTGCCGTGCTGGGCGACCCCCGACCTGTTTGAGCGGAGTGCATAAGCGATGAAGCTCAGGCTGCTGCCCCATCCCATCCTTACACCGGTGCTGACCCTGATCTGGCTTCTGCTGGTCAACAGCCTGTCGCCCGGTCAGATCCTCTTGGGCCTGATCCTGGGATGGGCGATCCCGGTCTTCACGCTGCGCTTCTGGCCGGAGCGGGTCAGGATACACAAGCCGCTGACCTTGATGCGATTTTTGGCGGTCGTCATGTACGACATCCTGATCGCCAACCTCGCGGTCGCCGCGCTGATCCTGGGCGGTCCGAAGCACGTCAAGCCGGCCTTCGTCCGCGTGCCGCTTGCCTTGCGCACGGATCTCGGGATCAGCCTGCTCGCCAACACGATCTCCCTGACGCCGGGAACCGTCTCGGCCTGGCTCAGCCCGGATCGCAGCTTTTTGGTCGTCCATGGGCTCAAGGTCAACGACCCCGACTCCCTGATCGCCGAGATCAAGCGCCGCTACGAGACACCGATCAAGGAGGTCTTCGAGCCATGCTGAGCATCGCCGTCTCCATCGCCTTCGCACTGGTCTCCGGGGCGCTGCTGCTGAGCCTCTTTCGTCTACTCAGGGGGCCGGACAAGCCGGACCGCATCCTGGCGCTCGACACCCTCTACATCAATACGATCGCCTTGCTGGTCCTGCTCGGGATCCATCTAAGCAGCTCGCTGTATTTCGAGGCCGCGCTTCTGATCGCCATGATGGGGTTTGTCGGTACGGTGGCGCTCTGCAAATACCTGCTGCGCGGCGATATCATCGAGTGATGAAAGCGCGTCTTTTGGTGGACTTCTGTAATATTCGAGGGGATAGCAAACGTCGTCTGCATCTGTACACGTCGGAGTCGACGCGCTTTCATGATGTTTAATTTTTTGATTTTCTTTCTTCAATCGCGTCGACTCCAGGCTTTCAGGAATCCACGTGGCTCTGATTCGGCACACCCTCTATTGATCACGGCGAGGACGCGATTGAATGCTTGAGATGCTGTTGTCGGTTTTGATCGTCGTCGGTGCGCTCTTCACCTTCATCGGATCCCTGGGGCTTGCCCGGCTGGGCGATTTCTATACGCGCCTGCATGGCCCGACCAAGGCCACCACCCTCGGCGTCGGTGCGCTGCTGATCGCCTCGGTGCTCTATTTCAGCACCCGCGGCGAGGGACTCAGCCTGCATGAGATCCTGGTGACCCTCTTCCTCTTCATCACGGCCCCGGTCAGTGCGCACCTGCTCGCCAAGGCCGCGCTGCATCTGCGCGTGCGCTCGATTGCACCGCCGCCGCCCGAGGCCGAGGATCCGTTGGCCGATACCCGCGTCCGGGCCGGCGACTAGATCAGACCGAGCATCCTCGGCCTTTGCGGCCCAAGCGACCCTCATCCGCCATGATCATCGTCGGCATCGATACCGGAGGGACCTTCACCGACCTGGTGCTCTGGCGCGACGGCTCGGTAAGAACGCATAAGGTCATCTCGACACCGGCTGCGCCCGAACAGGCGATCCTTCAGGGAATCGCCGAGCTGGGTCTGGATCCGGCCGGGTTGTACATCATCCACGGGAGCACCGTCGCGACCAACGCCGTCCTCGAGGGCAAGGGCGTCCGAACACTCTATGTCGCCAATCGCGGACTCGGCGATCTCTTGACCATCGGTCGCCAGGCGCGACCGGATCTCTACGACCTCCAGCCGCCGGCACGGCTTCCGCCGGTTCCGCCCGAGCTCTGTGTCGAGACCGGCGGACGTCTCGGCGCCGACGGCGATTGGGTCGAACCCCTGACCGCCGCCGACCTGGACGCGCTCAAGACGACGGTCATGCGGCTCGCCCCGGAGTCGGTCGCGATCAATCTGCTCTTCTCCTATCTCGACGACAGTGCCGAGCGCGCCTTGGAGAACGCGATGCCCGAGGGCCTGTTCGTCGCGCGCTCCTCCGAGGTCATGCCGCTCGTCGGAGAGTACGAGCGCGGGATCGCCACCTGGATCAACGCGCGCATCGGACCCATCGTCGCCAGCTATATCGGCCGCCTTGCCGACGGTCTGCCGGGGGCACGGGTCTCGGTGATGCAAAGCAGCGGAGAGGCGGTGACGGCGAGTCAGGCCGCACGACACACCGCGCGCCTGCTGCTTTCGGGTCCGGCCGGTGGACTCGCCGGAGCGGCCTTCGCCGCGGAGCACGCGGGTTGCCCGCGGCTGCTGACCTTCGACATGGGCGGGACATCCACCGACGTCGCCGTGGTCGACGGCGAGCCGCGACTCACCACCGACGGGCGGATTGCCGGCTTCCCAGTCACACTGCCCATGGTCGACATGCACACCATCGGGGCTGGCGGCGGATCGATCGCGCGACTGGATGCCGGCGGCATGCTCCTGGTCGGACCCGAGTCCGCCGGGGCGGATCCCGGACCGGCCTGTTATGACCGCGGCGGACGCGAGGCGACCGTGACCGACGCCAACCTGGTGCTCGGACGGCTCGATCCGAACGGATTTCTCGGCGGGCGCATGCGGTTGAACCCGGACGCCGCCCGCGCGGCACTCGCTCGACTCGCGCACCCCATGGGCCTCTCGATCGAGGAGGCCGCGCTGGGCGTGATCCGTCTGGCCGACGAGCACATGGCGCGTGCCCTACGGGTGATCTCGGTGCAGCGCGGCCTGGATCCGCGCGACTTCATCCTGACCTCGTTCGGCGGTGCCGGCGGTCTGCATGTCTGCGCCTTGGCCGAGGCGTTGGGCATGACCCGCGCCATGGTTCCGGTGCATGCCGGTGTCCTATCCGCTCTCGGGATGGTGATAACCCCGGCCGGGCGGACCCTGACTCGAACGCGCCTCGGGCTGCTCGCCGAGGCCGGCGATGCCGAAATCGAGGCGGCGCTTGTCGCGCTCGCCGAGTCCGGGATCGCCGAGCTGGAGCAGGAAGGTGTGGTCCGCGCAGACCTGCGTATCGAGCGCTCGCTCGATCTGCGCTACCGCGGCCAATCCCATACGCTCAATCTGCCCTGGGATGGTGTCGCGGACACCATCGCCGGGTTTCACGCGCAGCACCGGGATCGCTACGGCCACCGGCTCGATCTGCCGGTCGAGCTGGTCAATCTGCGGGTGCGCGTACGTGGTCCTATCCCGAAACGTGCTCTGCCGCCGATCGGCGCGTCCGGCCGACGGAGTCCGACGGGAAGCTCCACCGCCTATGGCTGTCCGACGCCGGTCACCTGCTGGACCCGCGAGGACCTCGGACAAGGGCACGAGCTGCTCGGCCCGGCGATCATCGCAGACGCACTGGCCACCACCTGGCTCGCCCCCGGCTGGCGGGCCGATCTGGACGCGGTCGGGAACCTGATGCTACAAAGAACGGTCGCAATAAAACCCTAGTCGGACAACGGCAAAGGGACGGATCGCCGCCCGGCCACGCTGGGACCGGCATGCCACCACCACTCCTTCAGGACATCCATGACGCCCTACGGATTGCTCGACGTCGACATCCTGTCCGCCGTGCTCATCACGCTCGGCATGACCCATATCACCATCGTCGCCGTGACGGTCTATCTGCACCGTGCACAAGCGCATCGGGCGCTCGACCTGCATCCGGCGGTCTCGCACTTCTTTCGATTCTGGCTCTGGCTCACGACCGGGATGGTGACCAAGGAGTGGGTCGGGGTCCATCGGCGTCATCACGCCAAGTGCGAGACCGTCGAGGATCCGCATAGCCCGCAGATCTTGGGTCTGCGCAAGGTCTTGGGCGAGGGCGCGGAGCTGTACGCACAAGCCGCGAGCGATCGTGCGGCCGTCGAGCGCTACGGCCAAGGCACGCCGGACGACTGGATCGAGCGTCGGCTTTACAGCCGCTTTTCCTGGCATGGTCTGGCGCTCATGCTGATCCTGGATCTCGTCCTCTTCGGCGTCTACGGCATCGTGATGTGGGCCGTTCAGATGCTTTGGATCCCCATCTTCGCCGCCGGTGTCATCAACGGCGTCGGCCACTACTTCGGCTATCGCAACTTCGAGCCGTCGGATGCCTCCACCAACATCGTCCCCTGGGGCATCCTGATCGGCGGCGAGGAGCTTCACAATAACCATCACGCCTTCCCCAGCTCTGCACGCCTTTCGTCGAAGTGGTGGGAGTTCGATATCGGCTGGATGTATATCCGCACCCTCGCGGCACTGCGGCTGGCGAAGGTCCGCCGGGTCGCACCCAACCCGCAGGTGGTCGCGGGCAAATCGCAACTGGATCTCGAAACCCTGCGTGCGGTGATCACGAGCCGAATGCACGTCTTTGCGCGCTACGGGAAAGAGGTGATGGTCCCGGTCTCGCGCGAGGAGCTCTGTCGCGACGCGGAGCACTGCAAACGCTTGGTCAGGCATGCGCGAAGACTGCTTCTGACCGAGGGCCAACGACTCGACGTCGCCGCACGCAGCAGCTTGGAGCAGATCCTGGCCAAGAGCCAGACGCTCGCCACCGTCTATCAGTTTCGGGAGCGTCTGCAGGAGATCTGGGACCGCAAAGCGCCCAGCCAGGATGCCTTGCTGAACGCACTTCAGGATTGGTGCCAGCAGGCCGAGGCGACGGGGATTCAGGCGTTGGAGCGGTTCTCAAGGAACCTGCGCGGATTTGCACTGACGCCGACGCGCGCTCGGTAAGCCGTGGAAATCGTCGCGTAACGGATGTCGGTCGGGCCCCGCACGCGGAGGCCCGACCGTTTTGACCCGCACACTCGCGAGACGCCGCGACAAGTCAACGCCGCGTGTCGTTCCGCGCGATCAGCTCCTCCAACAACCCGTCGAGGCCGCGACGCTGCGCCACCGACGTGAACTGATTCCGATACGAGGCCAGCAGGCTGATCTCCTGAACCGCGACATCGTAGGCCCGCCATCGTCCGTCGCTGTAGGCCATCCGATAGTCCACCCGCACGGGCTGCCCGCCCGGCTGTTGGATCTCGGTGCGAACGACCGTGCGCGTGGCGCCGGGCTCCAACTGCATAGGGAGGAAGCGGATATCCCAGGAGCTGAGCGCATCGAGCGCGGAGGCGTAGGTCTGGATCAAGAGCCGCTGAAACTCCGCTTGGAACACCCGGCGCTGCTCCGGCGTCGCATCCCGCCAATAGGGCCCGAGCGCCAAGGCCGAGACACGCGGAACATCCACATGCGGCAGGAACAGCTCGTCGACCAGACGATGGACATAGCCGGGGTCGGTCTTGAGCAGGTTCCGATCCTCGCGCAGCACCCGCATCAGGCCGTCCGAGACCTGCTGGATGATGCGTTGCGGCTCGTTCAGCCCGCTGTACGCCGTCGCCGGGAAGAGCACTGCGCATTTGAGCAAAAGAAGCGTCGCCCATAGGGCGCGATAGTTCACGGGGATCATGGGTCACTATCCGATCCGGTTGCCCGGTTTCCTGTAAGGGTATACTTCGACACCGCGTCCGGCGAAGGGGTTTCATGACCATCCGCCGACATTCGAACCAAACGGTGTGCAGGAGAAACACATGACGCCCAGCCAGCTCAGCCAGGCCGATCTGAAGGACTTCTTTCTCAAGGATCGCTTCGCCGCACACGTCGGCATCGAGCTTTTGGAGCTGGCGCCGGGCCGGGCCAAGGCCAAGCTTGAGATTCATGACCACCACCGCAACGCCGTCGGCGTCGTCCACGGCGCGGCCATCTTCAGCCTGGCCGATCTGGTCTTCGCCGTCGCCTCCAACTCGCACGGCACGGTCGCGCTCGGGATCAACGTTTCCATCTCCTACATGACGGCCGCCCGCGGCGGAACACTCGTCGCCGAGGCCGAAGAGGTCTCGATCAACCCCAAGCTCGCCACCTATCTGATCCGCATCCGCGACGACGACCAGACCCTGATCGCGCTCTTTCAGGGGACGGTGTATCGGAAACGCGAGGCGTTGCCGGTAACGGAGTAACTGCCTGCACGGCATTAGACCGGCCGGTAGGACGGACGAACGAGAGCGAAGTCCACCGAGCCCAGCGCCGGCGCCGAAGGACTCACACCGTCAGATATTGCTTCACGAGATCCTCGGTCAGATCGGGCATCGCCCCGCTCGCCATCAGCCGTCCGCGGTCGAGGATGATGAAACGATCGGCGACGCGGCGCGCGAAGGGGAGCTTCTGCTCGACCAGGATGACGGTGAGGTTCAGGTCGGTCATGAGACGGCGGATGATGTCGCCGATCTCCTGGACGATGTTGGGCTGGATGCCTTCGGTGGGCTCGTCGAGGATGAGGAGCTTGGGATCGATGACCAGGGCGCGGCCGATGGCCAACTGTTGTTGCTGACCGCCGGAGAGGTCGCCGCCGCGTCGCCCGAGCATCTCTTTGAGCACCGGGAAGAGCTCGAAGATGTAGCCCGGGATCTGTTTGGCGCGATCGGGCCGCGCGGCGAGGCCGATGCGCAGGTTCTCCTCGACGCTCAGCAGCGGGAAGATCTGCCGGCCTTGCGGGACATACCCGATACCGAGCGGTGCTCGGCGCTCGGCGGTGAGTCGGGCGAGATCCTGGCCCTGATAGCTCAGGGAGCCCGAGCGTAAAGGCAGTAACCCCATGATGCATTGCATCAGTGTGGTTTTACCGACCCCGTTGCGACCCATGACGCAGGTGCACTGACCCTGCGGGATCTCGACATCAAGGTCCCAGAGTGTGTGGCTCTCGCCGTAGAACTGATTGAGTCCCGAAATCTGAAGCATTGAATCGCGTCCGAGGTGTGAATCGATGTCGTCATGTGGCGCCGCGTCGACGCCCCGAAAAACCTCGGAGTCGACGCGATTCAAGATAAAAATAAAGGAAAAATTCCTAAAACGCGTCTCCCGCTGCGGTCTCTGGCTCATCGGCGGCTCGTCCCAAGCGATTACATCGCATATTGCACGAGACGCGTTTTAGCCGGGCCTATTCCCCCAGATAGACCTCGACCACGCGCGGGTCGTTCTGGACCTCGTCCATGCTGCCTTCGGCGAGGACCGAGCCCTGATGCAGTACGGTGACACGCTTGGCGATGGAGCGGACGAAGTCCATGTCGTGCTCGACGACGACCACGGAGTGCTTGCCCTCCAACGAAAGCAGCAGCTCCGCGGTGCGATCCATCTCTTGGTGCGTCATGCCGGCGACTGGCTCGTCGACCAGCAGCAGATGCGGGTCCTGCATCAGGAGCATGCCGATCTCGAGCCATTGTTTCTGGCCGTGCGAGAGTGCGCCGGCCTCGCGGCGGGTCTGCTCCTGGAGGCCGATGATGCCCAGGACCTCGTGGATACGGTCGCGTTGCTCCCCGCTGAGCTTAGCGAACAGGGTCGGGAAGACCCGTTTGTCTCCGGCCATCGCGAGCTCGAGGTTCTCGAAGACGCTGTGCGACTCGAAGACGGTCGGCTTCTGGAACTTGCGGCCGACGCCGAGCGCGGCGATCTCGGGCTCGGAGAGTCGCAGCAGATCGATGGTCCGCCCGAAATAGGCGCTGCCCGTATCGGGGCGGGTCTTGCCGGTGATGATGTCCATCATCGTCGTCTTGCCGGCACCGTTCGGACCGATCACGCAGCGCAGCTCGCCGGCGTTGACGTAGAAGTTCAGATTGTTAATCGCCTTGAAGCCGTCGAAGCTGACGCTGACGTCTTCCAGATAGAGGATCACGCCCTGGCTGACATCCAGGTCGACGTCCAGCATGGAGTACATGAAGCTCCACTGCCGGTCCTTGCGCATGGACTCACGCAGTTGCTCGACCGCCTTCATGGCGAGACCTCCGGATGGGGTTCGGACGCGGACCGCGAGCGTCGCCAGGTCCTGATCATGCCGACCAGACCGGCGATCCCCTTGGGCAGGAAGAGTGTGACGATGACGAAGAGCGCGCCCAGGGCGAAGAGCCATGCCTCGGGGAAGGCGCCGGTGAAATAGGTCTTGCCGTAGTTGACCAGGATGGCGCCGATGACGGCACCGTAGAGTGTGGCCCGACCGCCGATGGCCACCCAGATCACCAGCTCGATCGAGTTGAGCGGCGAGAACTCGCCCGGATTGATGATGCCGACCTGCGGGACATAGAGGGCCCCGGCCACGCCGGCGAGCATCGCCGAGAAGGTGAAGATGGCGAGCTTCACGCGGTCCACCCGGTATCCGATGAAGCGGGTGCGCGCCTCGGCGTCGCGGATCGCGACCGCCACACGCCCGAGCCGCGAGGTGACGATCCAGCGGCAGGCCAGATAGCCGAACGCCAGGGCACCCGCCGAGGCGAGGAAAAGCCCGATCCGGGTCGCGTCGCTCTTCAGATCGAAGCCCAGGATGTCTTTGAAGTCGGTCAGGCCGTTGTTCCCGCCGAAGCCCATCTCGTTGCGGAAGAAGGCCAGCATCAGGGCATAGGTGAGCGCCTGAGTCATGATGGAGAGATAGACGCCGGTCACGCGCGAGCGGAATGCGAGATAGCCGAAGACGAAGGCGAGCGCGCCCGGTACCAGGATGGCCATGAGCGCGGCGAACCAGAAGAGGTCGAAGCCGTGCCAGAACCAGGGCAGCTCCGACCAGTTCAGAAACACCATGAAATCGGGCAGCACCGGGTGACCGTAGACGCCGCGATCGCCGATCTGACGCATCAGATACATGCCCATCGCATAGCCGCCGAGACCGAAAAAGGCGGCATGGCCTAAGCTCAGGATGCCTAGATAGCCCCACACCAGATCCACCGCGACGGCGAGCAGCGCATAGGTGAGATACTTGCCGAGCAGGGTCACCGTGTAGGTGGAGACATGCCAGGGGCTGGACTCGGGCACCACCAGATTCAGGATCGGCACCACGACCGCGACGACCAGCAGGACGGCCAGCATCGCCTGCCCGCCTTTGTCGCCTTTCATGACACTGTCCAAACCCATACGCGTCTCTCCGAAACCTCGAAATCCTGACTGTAGGTCGGGTTAGCGCAGCGTAACCCGACATTCGGCGCTGCGGTCAACCGCCGCCGCTGTCGGGTTACTGCGCGCATCGACATCGGCGTGAATCATCGAGACCCGTGCCGGCGCGCCTAACCCGACCTACTCGTCTACCCGTCCGCGGCGCGTCCGCGTTGCGGGAAGAGCCCGCGCGGGCGCTTCTGAATGAAGAGGATGATGAAGACCAGCACCAGGATCTTCGCGAGCACCGCGCCGGCCCAGGGCTCCATCAGCTTGTTCGCTACGCCCAGGGTTAGGCCGGCGACCAGCGTCCCCCACAGATTGCCGACCCCGCCGAAGACCACAACCATGAAGGAGTCGATGATGTAGGCCTGTCCCATGTTGGGACCGACGTTGGTGAGCTGGGACAAGGCGACACCGGCCACCCCCGCCACCCCGGCGCCCAGGCCGAAGGT
Source organism: Thiocapsa sp. KS1 (assembly GCF_001499735.1). Classification (GTDB taxonomy): domain Bacteria; phylum Pseudomonadota; class Gammaproteobacteria; order Chromatiales; family Chromatiaceae; genus Thiocapsa. The sequence continues at coordinate 2,983,369 of NZ_LN848257.1, forward strand.
GAGTGCATCGACCCGCGCCGAGCGCACGCCCATCGAGCGCGCCATCGCCCGATTCTGAGCGACCGCGCGCACCTGCAGCCCCAAGGCGGTGCGCTTGAGGATCAGCAGCAGGGCCACGAAGACCATCAAGGCGAAGATCAGGATATACAGCCGGTTGTAGGTCAGGGCGAGCGCCGGATTGATCTGAAGCGCACCGCTCATCCAGGACGGATTCTGCACCGCCACGTTCTGGGCCGATATGGTCGTGCGCACCAGTTGCTGAAGGATCAGGCTGATGCCGAAGGTCGCGAGCAGGGTTTCCAGCGGTCGGCCGTAAAGGAAGCGGATCACGGTGCGCTCGATCAGGATCCCCAGCAGCCCTGCGACCACGAAGGCCGCCGGGATGGCGACGAACAACGAGTAGTCCAAAAATCCCGGCATCGCCTGCTGGACCAGATAGGTGGTATAGGCCCCGATCATGATCAGCTCGCCGTGGGCCATGTTGATGACGCCCATGACCCCGAAGGTGATCGCCAGACCGATGGCCGCGAGCACCAGGACCGAGCCGAGACTGAGCCCGAAGAAGAGCGTCTCCGCCGCCGCGTTCAGCTTGAGCTTCTGCTCGATTGCAACGAGCGAACGCTCGGCGGCAGCACGCACCTCGGGGTCGGGCTCCTCGCTCAGTAGTTTGGTCAGGGCGTTGCGCGCGGCCGGATAGAGACTCCCCGAAAGCGCGTTCACGGCGACGAGCCGGGCGGCCGGGGCCTCGTCGCGCAGACTGGCCAGTGCCAGGCTCAGATCCAGGTAATCGCGCACGCGCTGATCGTCCTCGCGCCCGAGCTGCTCGCGGATCGCCTCGACGACGATCGGGTTGGCGTCGCCCAGCATCTGTTGCGCGGCCTTGAGGCGAATCGCCGGATCGGGACTCGCGAGCGTCAGGGCGGCAATCGCCGTGCGCAGTTGGTTGCGCATGCGGTTGTTGATCGTGATCTTTTTGACAGCACCGCGCTCGACCTCGCCGAGATCGCTGCCGTCGAGCGCGTCGGTGAGTCGGTATCCGCCGGGAGCCGGCGCGACCAGCACCGGGCGTCGATCCGACTCGCGGGCATAGAGGTTGCCGCCCAAAAGGGCTTCGAGGAGCGTCGCCGCGCGCGGGTCCCCGCCGGCGGCGATCACATCGACCGCGGCCTGCTTGACCTCGAACGAACGGTCGCTCAGGTCGATCAAGGCCGTATCGATCTCATCGGCCAGGCTGCTAAGCGGCAGCACGATCAAAATCAGGAGCGCATAAACGAGACCAAGACCGGCGTTGTGCGGGAATCGTCGCGATCGCTCTGTCGGGCTCATGGGCATCTCGATACTCGCTGCGGTCGGAGGCTGTCTGGAAACGCCCGTCCCAAAAACAAGACATGTGAACCGCGTCCACCGCTGCGCTCCTGGACTCGCACCAAGGCGAGCCCACATCTCCCGAGCGCAAAGACCCCGCCGGACGCGGTTCAACAACCCTATTGGGCCTGAGCCCCGAGGCAGGTCTTGGTCACGGTGTTGAAGTTGCCGCACATGACCGGCGGGGTCCAATCGGCGGTCAAATCCTTCGAGCCTTCGAGGAAGTCGGACCAGGCGTCGCCGGGGACCTCTTCCTCGGTCGACCAGACGACGGCGAACTGACCGTCTTCCTGGATCTCGCCGATCAGCACCGGTTTGGTGATGTGGTGGTTGGGCAGCATCTTGGCGGTCCCGCCCGTGAGGTTCTTGGTTTCCAGACCGATGATGGCGGCCTGTACCGCATCCGGGTCCGTGGTGCCGGCCTTCTCGACCGCCTGAACCCAGAGATCGAAGCCGATCTTGTGCGCCTCCATCGGGTCGTTGGTCACGCGCTTGTCGTTCTTGGTGAAGCCGTGCCAGGTCTCGATAAAGGTCGCGTTGGCAGGGTCGTCGACGCTCATGAAATAGTTCCAGGCAGCGAGATGGCCGACCAGCGGCTTGGTGTCGATGCCCGAGAGTTCTTCCTCGCCGACCGAGAAGGCGATGACCGGGATGTCCTCGGCGGAGACGCCCTGATTGCCAAGCTCTTTATAAAAGGGCACGTTGGCGTCGCCGTTGATGGTCGAGACCACGGCGGTCTTCTTACCCTCGGAGCCGAATCGCTTGATATCGGAGACGATGGACTGCCAGTCGGAATGACCGAAGGGCGTGTAGTTGATCATGATGTCTTCCTCGGCGACCCCGTTCTGCTTGAGGTAGGCTTCGAGGATCTTGTTGGTGGTGCGCGGATAGACATAGTCGGTGCCGGCGAGCACCCAGCGCTCGACACCCAGCTCGTTCTTGAGATAGTCGACCGCCGGGATCGCCTGCTGATTCGGCGCGGCACCCGTGTAGAAGACGTTTTTGGAGGACTCCTCGCCCTCGTATTGGACCGGGTAGAAAAGCAGTCCGTTGAGCTCCTCGAAGACCGGCAGCACGGATTTGCGCGACACCGAGGTCCAGCAGCCGAAGACGACAGCAACCTTGTCTTTGGTCAGCAGCTCGCGCGCCTTCTCTGCAAACAGCGGCCAGTCCGAGGCCGGGTCGACTACAACCGCCTCGAGCTGCTTGCCCAGCAGGCCGCCTTTCTTGTTCTGCTCGTCCACCAACATCAGCACGGTGTCCTTCAGGGTCGTCTCGCTGATGGCCATGGTGCCCGACAGCGAGTGCAGGACCCCGACCTTGATGGTGTCGTCCGCGGCGTGGGCCATGGGCCCGGCGGCTAGGCTCAACGCCAGGCCCGTACCGAGCAAGATCGATTTGATCGGATCACGTCTAAGCATGCTTTGAGGCTCCTCTTTCGTCGTGGATCGCGTGGGTGTTGGATGCGAGGACGAGGACGTCCAGCCACGCCTACAGCAGAAAGCGAGCCAAGAGCGCCGCTCAGTGATTGGCGGCTCCTCGCGACGGCGAAGGCCGAAGAGCGCACCGGAGCGGTGCAAACGACAGCTCGAATGGTGCGCCGAGGCTCGCTCGACGCCCCGAGATCGAACAATCTGGATCCGTTTGAAGATCTGTACTATCGTCGAGGCGCCAAGACCACATGAACGACCGAGGAGACGGAGAATGCACACGCTTCTGCTCACCGCCGCTGCCATGCTTTTGGCCGGCAACGCGCTTGCCGCGGACATGGCTTCGCCGGACGAGGCCAAGACCATGTCTCAAAAGGCTCAGGCCGCCGTCAACACGATGGGGAGCGAGCAGGCCTTCGCGGTCTTCGCCGCGGCGGACGGCGGCTTTCAGGATCGCGACCTCTATGTCTTCTGCATGGATATGGACGGGATCATGCTGTCGCACGCCGTCAAGCCCGAGCTGGTCGGCAAGAATCTGCTTGATTTCGACAAGTACGGCGACACGCTCTTCAAGAACATGATCGCCGTCGCGAGTAACTCGGGGGAGGGTTGGGTCGACTACAACTGGCCCTATCCCGGCACGGAGGAGATCCGAGAGAAGACCAGCTACGTGATGACGAACAACCAGGGTTTCTTCTGCGGGGTCGGCGCCTACAAATAGTGCAGACCCGACTCCGGTGACATGCCGCGCTCGGCGGCATGTCGCGTCTAGTCGGCGACGAAGCCGGACTGATCCGAAGCCACCTTGACGATCGTATCCTTGCCGCGCTCGTCGGCCTGCCGAAAGTACTCCACGAGCTGCCGCTCGCGAGCCGAGAGCGGGTCCTTGTCGTCGAGACACAAGAGGTAGGTCGGGGTCACGGTTCCGAGGGCGACCGCAAGCTCTTGAGCCTCTTCAAGTCCCATGCGCCGAATCCCCTGCTCGTAGTTGCTGATACGCGACTTGGAGAGGGAGTCGGTGCGGGCGGAGAGCTCGGATAGGCTTAGTTTTTGGTCCTGGCGCGCTGCGCGCAGGCGTTGCCCGATGCGTTTTGTGAGATCCATAGTTGTTGGGCTCTACTCACCTGGTGTCAGTGGTACACGGTTGGTTTTAGTTGTGTCCGGATCCATTTCGGATCAAGCACATTCGATCTGCGCTCGCGAGAACTCCACAAGGGGATGCGCCATCGACTGCTTTCGGTACGGTGCTCGGCAGCCGAAAACAGGGTCATCATCCCAGATAAGCGTCCTCCCACTCTGCGACATCGCCCACGGTTTGAGGTTGCAATTCCACGACTCGGTCGGCAAACGCTCGATCGAGTGTTTTCATGAAGCACTTGGTCTGGGGCGACAGGAACTTCCCACGCCGCTGTACAATACCGTAGCTGCGCTTCGGGAAATACTGAGAAAGTGGGATTCTACTCAAGTTTTCGTCACCGGTCAGACAGACATCCGTCACGATCGAGATACCCAGCCCCAGCTCGACATACTTCTTGATGACCTCCCAGCCGCCGGCCTCCAGCGTCACCCGGTATGCCAGGCTGTGTTGCTTGAACACCAGATCAACAAGCCGCCAAGTGCTCAGATGCCGCGGCGGCAGGATCAAACCGTACGGAGCGATCTCCTCGAGGGTCACCGACTCCTTGCCGGCAAGCGGATGATCCTTCGGCGTGATGAGCGTCGGCTGATAGGTGACGAACGGGCGGTAGGTGATGTCGTCCGGCACATCCAGCATGGAGCCCACGGCGAGGTCCACCTGGTCGGCGCGCAACATGGCAAGCCCGTCGCGGCCGGTGACGTTGTGCATCTTCAGCTCGATCCCTGGATACTGGTCGACAAAGGCCCGTACGGGATCCGGGAGGATGTAGAGGATGGTCGACTCGCCGGCAGCGATATTCAGGACGCCCCGATCGACACGGCCGCATTGCGTCGCAAAGGCCTCGTGCAGCTTGTCCATGCCCTCCACCAGCGGCTCGGCCATCTGGAACAGCAAATCGCCTTCCGGAGTGAGCTTGATCTTGGGACCCCGTCGCTCGAACAGGACCGTGCTGAACTCGCGCTCGAGCGCCTGAATCTGCAAGGACACGGTTGGCTGACTTAGAAAGATCTTTTCGGCAGCAGCACTGACACTGCCCGTGCGCGCTGCATGGCAGAAGGCCCGCAATTGCTTAAGCCGGTTCTGCTTATAGTGAATCTGGGATCCTGAGCCCATTGCGATTCCGATATTTAATGGTGGCAAAAACCTATACTATCCCAGCATTGGCATTGGAAGAAGCAATTATTTCAGCCCGACTTTCGGCAGACTCGCGCTCCACACCGTCACCGTGCTTGCGCGCCAGAAAGGGACGCGAACGACCGCTGGGACCACACTCGACAGGGTCGAGCGGGCCCGCGCGCGAAGCCCCGGACTCGGGCGCACCAAGGCGATGAAGGCAGAATGACCGTCGGGAAGGGCAGAGCGGTATCCGGAGCAGCCGCGGCGGCGGGAAACCCGGCATCTAAGGGTGCTTGATCGGCCTGTCCGCGTGCAACGCGAGGAGAGATCGGCCGCGAATCCGCCGGGCTCGAAGCGTCGAATCCCTCGACAGCGCGCAGCTACGGCCAAACCGGCTGCACACGGCTAAAGAGCCATTTTTCGACGTGCGGCGCACGCCGGTCTCGGTCGTCGGCGGCGACTTGAACCCGCCTCAAGGCTCGTCGAGCTGATTGAGGATGTTGCGTGCCACCCGGCGTTGATCGGCATCGCCCTCCTCCAGAACCTCGTAGAGCACCGTGCGTGCCGCGAAGCTGCTACCGAGCTCGCGCAGTCGATTCGCGCGCCGAATCTTCTCCTCGACCGAATTGATCGCCGACGCGCCCTTGGGGATCGCGGTTTGAGCGGTCTGAACGGTGTCCGGCTCGGGATGCCGAGGCGCATCCAGGATCTCGTCGGCCTCGATCAGATCCAGCTCGGCCTCCATCTCGGACTCGCTCAAGGGTTGCCAGCGATCCGGGTCGTCGAAATGCGGATCCAGATCGCGCCCGATCTCCCGCGCGGCGACCGGCCTCCCGGGTCGCGGCGCAACACCGCTCGGGGTCGATCCGCCGGCCGGTCCTTCGGGACCCGACCGAACCGGGGAAACCGCGCTGCCCGATGCGTCGGGATCCGGGTCTTCGTCCTCCGCCTTCGCACGCTCGCGCACCAGCACCTTCGAGAAGACGATCCCCAGCTCGAACAGCAACCACATGGGCACGGCCAGCAGCGTCTGGGAGATGACATCCGGGGGTGTCAACAGCATGCCGACAACGAAGGCGCCGACAATCACGTACGGACGCACTCGGACGAGATCGGCCGGGGTGGTGATCCCGATGGCCACCAACAGGATCGTGGCGATCGGGATCTCGAAGGCGATCCCGAAGGCGAAGAAGAGAGCCAGCACGAAATCCAGATAGGCCGAGATGTCCGTCATCATCGCGACCCCGTCCGGCGTGGCGGCCGACAGGAAGGCAAAGATCAGGGGGAACACGAGAAGATACGCAAACGCGACGCCGATATAGAACAAGAGGATGCTCGAGATCAGCAGCGGCGTGGCCAAGCGCTTCTCGTGTCTGTACAGACCGGGCGCGATGAACCCCCAAAACTGATAGAGCAGATAGGGCATCGACAGGAACACGGCGGCAATCAAGGCCAGCTTGAAGGGCGTCAGGAAGGGCGCGGCGACCTGCGTCGCGATCATGGTGTTGCCTTCCGGCAACTGTGCCATCAGAGGCGCCGCGACGAAGGTGTAGATCTCGTTTGCGAACGGGAAGAGCCCCAGAAATACGACGAAGATCGCGATCGACATGCGGATCAGTCGATCGCGCAGCTCGATCAGATGGGAGACGAAAGGTTGTTCGGCACCCGGATCGTCGGGCTGCATCGCGGGGGGCATGGGTGATGTTCTCGTCGCAGGTTGAATGGCGGCTCGGCGGACGGACTGGACGAGCGATGCGTCGGCCTGCCCGGTGAGGGTCGATCAGGTCACCGTTACGGCGCAGTCAGCCCGCGGGGATATCTCTCTCCGCGGGCCGGGCGGCCGAGTTCGACTCCCCGAGCCCGGCGGATGTCTCGCCGGGTGTCGGAATGCGCCCCGCATCGATACCGGGAGGGGGCGTGTCGGCACGTTTCACCGGCTCTTCGAGGATGCTCTCGAGCGGAAGACTCCGCGCCTGCTTCTCGAGAATCTCCTTGAGCTCGTCGGCCTTGAGCTCGCGCCGGATCTCGTCCTGCACCGACGCCAGGGTGCGGCGAGCCCGCCCGAGCCAGAGTCCGGCGATGCGCGCAACCTTCGGCAGGCGCTCGGGACCGATGACGACAAGCGCCACGACACCGATTACGACAAGCTCCCAGAACCCTATGTCGAACATCGGTACCTCGGGCGTTCGCCTTGCTCAGTCAGCGCCTTAGGCGGATTTATCGGATGGCTTGACCGGCTCGCGCTTGGCTGCCCCGGCATCGCCGTCGGCGACCCGCTTTTCGGCGGTCTGCTCGACCATCTTGGCGTCCGCTTCCTGCTCGGCCCTCTCGCTTTCGGACATGGCGCTACGGAAGCCCTTGACTGCATTGCCCAGATCGGAGCCGATGCCTTTGAGTCGCTTGGTCCCGAACAGCAGCAGCACGATGGCCAGGATGATCAAAAGCTGCCAGATACTGATGCCACCAACGCCCATGTTTTCCTCCGTACCGTCGCGTCGGACGGTCGACTCGATTCAGTGGAGAGACCGACGGGAAACACCCCTTCGGCTGGATACTCGACGTCTTCGGCACCCATGACCTGCGGTGCCCGAAGCGCCGGGATCATACCGCAATCCGGTAAACGCGGTTAGTCCCGGCGACCCGCGGCCGGCCGGCCGCTCAAGGATCAGGAGCCGCGCCCGGCCTTTTCGTCCAACCCCGAGAGCCCGAAACGCCGGTCCAGCTCCGCCAGGACGTCGGCCGGGCCGAGACCCTGCTGCGCGAGCAGAACCAGGGTATGAAACCAGAGATCCGCGATCTCGTGCACGATCTTCTCCGGGACACCGTCCTTAGCCGCCATGACGGTCTCGGTCGCTTCCTCGCCGATCTTCTTCAAGATGGCGTCGAGTCCCTTCGCGTAGAGCCCCGCAACGTAGGAGCTTCCGGGATCCGCGCCTTTTCGCGATTCCAAAACATCCGACAACCGCTCGAGCAAGTCATTCATCGCGTGTCACGCCTTGCCGTAAATGGCCTTTGGATCCTTCAGGACAGGCGCGACCTCGACCCAGCGCCCCGCTGCGTCGAGCTCACGGAAAAAGCAATTGTGGCGCCCGGTATGGCATGCGATCCCGCCCTTTTGCTCGACCTCCAAGAGAACCACGTCGGCGTCGCAGTCGATCCGGATGGCGTGCACCACCTGCTGATGGCCCGACTCCTCGCCCTTGTGCCAGAGCCGCCCGCGCGAGCGCGACCAGTAGACCGCGTGCCCGGTCTCTCGCGTCAACCGCAGGGACTCGGGATTCATCCAGGCCATCATCAGGATGGTCCCGGTCCCGTGCTCCTGCGCGATCGCCGGCACCAACCCCTGCGCATCCCATTTGACGGCATCGAGCCAGTCTTCAGTCATGTTCAAATCTCCTCGCGGCTGTCCGCGTGACGACCACAGCCGGACCCTCGCCTGTTCAATCGCCTTGGCATCAACGCGGACTCAAGCTGTCCGCGAGGCGCTGCCCCGCGGCAAAGTCGAGCGTACCTTCGTAGATGGCGCGCCCGGTGATGGCACCGATGATGCCGCAGCGCGCCACCTCGGCCAGCGCGCGGACGTCGTCGATGACGGTGATGCCGCCCGATGCGATTACCGGGATGCGGATCGCCCCGGCCAATGCCCGGGTCGCCTCCACGTTGGGGCCGTTCATCATGCCGTCGCGGCCGATATCCGTATAGATGATGGCCGCGACACCGGCGTCCTCGAACCGCTTTGCCAAATCCTCGGCCTGATGCTCGGTGACCTGCGCCCAGCCCTCGATGGCGACCTGCCCGTCTTTCGCATCGAGCCCGACCATGATCTGCCCGGGAAAGGATCGACAGGCGCGCTCCACAAAGACCGGCTCCTTGACCGCCTGGGTCCCGATGATGCAGTAGGTCACCCCGGCGCTGAGATAGGCCTCGATGGTCGCCTCGTCGCGGATACCGCCACCGACCTGGATCGGCAGCTCGGGAAAGGTCTCGGCAATGCCGCGAATGGCCGAGCCGTTGACGGGCATGCCGGCAAAGGCGCCGTTGAGGTCGACCAGATGCAATCGGCGCGCACCTTCACCGACCCAGCGTGCCGCGGTGTCGACCGGATCGTCGGAGAAGACCGTCGCCTCGTCCATCCGACCTTGACGCAGGCGCACACAGCGGCCGTCCTTCAAATCGATCGCGGGAATCAGCAACATGGATCGGTCACTCGCTGTCGGATTTCGGATAGGCGCCTCCCTGCCGAGACATCAGGCAACGGCGAAGACGTGGTTCGAGACTCAAAGCGCGCCCTTGGTGGACGGGGTGATCCCGGCCATCCGGGGATCCGGCTCCACGGCCATGCGCAAGGCACGCCCGAACGCCTTGAAGACGGTCTCGGCCTGGTGGTGCGCGTTGGTGCCGCGCAGATTGTCGATGTGCAGCGTCATGGCCGCGTGGTTCACCAGACCTTGGAAGAATTCGCGAAAGAGGTCGACATCGAAACCGCCGATCATGGCGCGGGTGAAGTCGACGTTGAACTCAAGCCCCGGGCGACCGGACAGATCGACGACGACACGCGACAGGGCCTCGTCCAGCGGGACGTAGGCGTGACCATAGCGACGCAAGCCCTTCTTGTTCCCGAGCGCCTGCGCCAGCGCCTGACCGAGCGTGATGCCGATGTCCTCGACCGTGTGGTGGGCATCGATATGGAGATCGCCCTCGGCCTGGATGTCGAGATCGATCAGCCCATGTCGCGCGACCTGATCGAGCATGTGGTCCAGGAAAGGCACACCGGTGTGCAGATCCGAGCGCCCGGACCCGTCCAGATTCAGTGCGACCCGGATCCGGGTCTCCAAGGTGTTGCGCTCGACCCGGGCCTTACGCTGAGTGCTGTCGAGGGTCATGTTGAAGCAGTGTCGTTGGCTCGCATGCCCGCATTAAACCATAGCCGATCCGGACCACATAAGGGCGGCACCCGCAAACACCGAGAAGCGACGAGTCAAAAAGTCCCGACAAGGCGAGGCTCAGCTCGACATCCCGCGCAGCAGCTCGCGCACGAATCCCGGCCCGCGGTAGATGAGTCCGCTGTAGATCTGCACGAGATTCGCACCGGCCGCGAGCTTGGCCGATGCGCCCGCCGAGTCCATGACACCGCCGACACCGACGAGCACCGGGCTCGGGCCGACGGCCTGCCGGACCAAGCGCAGCAGGGTGGTACTGCGCTCCAGGATCGGTCGACCCGAGAGACCGCCGCTCATGCCCTCGGTGCTGCTTTGCAGCCCTTCGAAGCGGATGCTGGTGTTGGTCAGAATCAGGCCGGCACAGCCCGCATCCAGCGCCGCGCGGGCACAGTCGATCGCATCCTCGTCCGCAAGGTCCGGGGCGAGCTTGACCAACAAAGGCCTGGGTCGGGGGAGACGCTGATTGGGTCCCTGGATCGCCTCGATGATGCGCGTCACCTCCTCGACCCGCTGCAAATCCCGCAGACCGGGCGTGTTCGGACTCGAGATATTCACGACCACATAATCCGCGAGGTGGCCCACCCGCTCGAAACTGCGCCGGTAGTCGTCCGCCGCCTCCTCCGCCGGGGTGACCTTGGACTTGCCCAGGTTGACGCCGAGGGGGACCTGCAGAATGCCGCGATCGCGTAGTCGTTCCAGCCGGATCGCGGCCGCATCCGCGCCCCCATTGTTGAAACCCATCCGATTGATCAACGCCTCGTCCGCCGGCAGGCGAAAGAGCCGCGGCTTCGGGTTGCCGGGTTGTGCCTGCGCCGTGATGGTCCCGACCTCGATGAAGCCGAAACCCAGCGCCTGCCAGGCCGGCACGGCGACGGCGTTCTTGTCCAGACCGGCTGCGAGTCCGATCGGGTTGGGGAAGTGGAGGCCCATCGTGTCGACGGCATGTGCCGGCGCACGGGCAACGGCCTCCGCACCCAAACGGCCCGAGAACCAGCGCGACCATAAACCGAGCAGGGCTAGCGTCGAGTCGTGTGCGCGCTCGGCGTCGAACCGAAACAAAAGAGGGCGCGCGAAGCGCCAAAACCACCCGTTCAATTTCGCTCACCCCAGTAACATAGCCGATACTTCGATTTGCCGATCGATAGTCTAAAGCATGCCGGACGCCTTGCGGACGCGTCTTGCGAAATGACGACAAGAGGGCTACGCCCGAGGATATCGCGGCGAGCCACATCCGTCGGAAGACAAACGACGTTCGCCGGTCTGAACTCCGCAGCCTGAGATCGTCCTCGGGCATACAACTTCATATACAGAGAGGAGACGCTTCCGTTGTCGCTCGCTCTTAAGAAGATAGCCGCTCGCACACCACTCTCCGTCATCCTCTCACCGACGATGCTGGGACTATTGGGATTCCTTTCCATATTCGACGTATCGCTTCTTGCTCCGATCCATGTAAGCTGCTGATAACCGCCGACCTTGGCCAGCACTTATAAATCGAGCTGCAGTTCACAGAGCCGTACCGACAGAGTTTGTGATTGACCTACGGCGGTTGGAGGGTCACAGATTCGAGCTCTCCAATTCTTTGCAGGCTCCCGGTAACGCAATGAGACGATAAAGGCCCAGACTAATTTCACGGAGGTCTTTGTTCGTCGGATCCCAAAGCGCGGGCGTTGCAGACACAGAAGGTTCGATTTCGAGCGTTGAGGTAGGGTCGTCTAAACGAAAGTCTAACTGGTACCATTGCGCCCCAGCTTGAGTTACAAATTGCTGTTCGTTAGATCCAAAACGAATAACAACCAATCGCCCGATCTGAGGCAAAGCAGGTGACAGCATTATGTTGACACACACATCACCGAAAAATGGTTCTTCATAAATGATTCGCACCGTCTTTTTTAGACTTGCGTCTGTCCACCTACCCCAGCTCTCATGGTAAGAAATACCAGCAGTATATCGGATAAAGCTAGGTAGACCAGGCTTTGAAAAATCAAAGCCCTCAGAAACTACTGCCGTATACCGCAAAGGGCGCCAATCGCTTGTGATACGCTCAATATAGTATGCACGATATTCCTCACTAACGTTTGGATTGACAATCAAAAAGACAATCCAGAGATAAAACAAAGACAAGAAAAAAATCAAAAGATAGTTAAAATTTATGTTTTTCATGGCACTAAATCACGAAGTTCTTTCCTAAAGCCCACGATACAACTACAACGGCACCTACCCCTCCCGAAAGGACCAGATACAATCCGCCAAGCAATCTAATTTTCATGAAAATGATTACCATGCCAAAAAGGAACGGCATTTGCCAAAATATATATCTAGGCATTGACCAGAGCCCGGTGGAAAGCGGAATAAGAGTCACGATAACAAGAAAAAAAGCATAATCAAGACGGCGCTGAACCACTAGCCAGATACTCATTGCTAACGAGGCAAGCGCTGATAGTGCGAAGAAACGCTCCCATCCAGATACCGAGAGCCCGGCTATCAAGGTATCAAAAGGATTTTCAACCGAGCGTCCCCACGCAACTTGAACATTCTTAAATGCAAGAGCATCACCTACATGTGAATGAAGATAAGCCATATATAACCCAAGCCCCAATGGCACCAGGAAGATTCCAAGTAAGAATGCCGGCACGTACGACTGTAGATTTTTTTCACGAAGAAATCTACTTGAATACAATAAATATGGAACGAGAAAAAAAATTCCCACCAAACGAGTCGCAGACAGAAGGGCCCCAACCATACCTGCCAATATAAACCGCCTGGCATGCAAGAATAGAAATGAAAGCGTTGTAAGGAAAAAATACAAGGTTTCCGTATATCCAGCATGGGCATAAATAATATAGGGATTAAAGGCAACCACTAAGCCAGCGGCCATTTTAGCATCTGCACCCAACTCCTTCTCAACGAGAGCCAGAAAAGCCCATAGCGAGAGAAAAAGAAAAAGTTTGCTGGTTAATACAAGCGCGAATTGAGCGGATACCCCCGTGGTAAAAACGACTGCTCTTGCAAAAAGAGGGAAAGCTGGAAAAAAGGCCCAATTAGCAGCATCACCCTTTGCGTGAGCAACAGGATTTCGATGGTATCCATCAGCAACGATCGAGGAGTACCAACCACAGTCCCATTGGCAAAGGATTGCAGCAGAGAAAGATGGAGCGTCATATTCTAATGCAGCAACTCTACTAAACATGTCCACAAAAGATGAACTGGCTATAGCAAGAAAAAGCGCAAAGAAAATGTTACGCCAGTTTCGCGAAATAACTCGTTTCGAACTATCAGAGAGGTTATTTCTTAAACGCAGAACTGAACACTTAGACATTGGTCCTTCTCCTTAAGTAGCACATGATCAGAAACCAGTCTTGAACAGACCCCGGCATGCGCCGAGATCGGCTCGCGGACCTTCGGTCTGTCCAAATGCAAAACGTGGGGTTACGAATGTGCGGCGATTAAGGTTACCATGACGTTGGTCAGACCAGCCTTGGATCGCGCATAAAGTGCAACAATCCGTTAAGATAGTTTTTGGAAGGTTCGTAACCTTTGGAATGATCGGGATCATCGGCACCCTTGCGCACTACGCAGCGCTGATACTCCTCGTAGAGATCTGGGCCTTCCACCCGGTCGCCGCAACGACCATTGGGTTTGGATTCGGCGCAGTGGTCAATTATCTACTCAATTACCGATACACCTTCAACAGCACGAAGGCGCATCGCGACTCCGGGCCAAAATTCGCCTTGATCGCGCTCGTCACGGGGCTGTTGAATACCTTAACGGTCTACGCGGGCGTCGACATGCTCGGACTCAATTATATCCTCGTGCAAGTAGCTGCCACCGCAGCCGTATTTTTGCTTAATTTCGTGTTGAATAGTCTCTGGACCTTTCGGGAGTCCGATGCGACATGAGTCATCAACATCGCCATTCGCTCTATTTTTTGTCCGATTCAAACAGCGTAGCACCGGTCATGGAGCCGCCTACACTTTCCGTCATCGTTCCAGCCTACAACGAGGCCGAGGTCCTCGACGAGCTTCATCGGCGCCTGACGGCCGTGATCGAGGGATTGGGCGTCACCGCCGAGGTGATCTACGTCAACGACGGCAGCCGCGATGCCACCCTGGATATCCTCTATCGCCTGCGTGCCGCCGATCCGCGGGTGGCGGTCCTGAATCTCAGCCGGAACTTCGGCAAGGAGATCGCGATGACGGCCGGCCTGGACCACAGTCGGGGCGAGGCCACCGTCATCATCGACGCAGATCTTCAGGATCCGCCCGAGTTGATCCGCGAGCTGATGGCGCGTTGGAGTCAGGGCTACGACGTGGTGTACGCGACGCGCCTGTCGCGCGACGGCGAGAGTTTTCTGAAGAAGCTGAGCGCTCGGTATTTCTATCGCGTGATCGGGGGCATGAGCCCGATCGAGATCCCCAAGGATACGGGCGACTTCCGTTTGCTCAGCCGCCGCGCCGTCGATGCGCTCTGCCGACTTCGCGAGCAGCATCGCTTCATGAAGGGCCTGTTCGCCTGGATCGGCTTTCGACAAACCGCCGTCACCTACCATCGCGATCGCCGTAGCGCCGGGACGACCAAGTGGAATTATCACAAGCTGTGGGGGTTCGCGATCGAGGGCATTACCTCCTTCAGCACGGCCCCGCTGAAGGTCGCCAGCTATGTCGGGTTGGTCACGGCGACGACTGCCTTCCTGTACGCGACCTGGATCATCTACAAAACACTGCGTTACGGCGACCCCGTCGCCGGGTATCCGTCCCTCATGGTTGCAATCCTTTTCCTCGGTGGCGTCCAGCTGGCGGCCATCGGCGTTCTTGGTGAATATCTCGGACGGATGTTCAACGAGACCAAAGGCCGGCCGCTGTATCTTGTCGAGACCTACCAGAGCCCGAGACAGGACGAGCAGGATCTCGCGCCCGAGACAAGCAAGCCCTCCGCAGCTGATCCGTCCGCCCTGTTGTAGGCGAATCGACGCCGGCACCCGCGTCGAAGCGACGCGAGCAACGTATCGGTAAGCAACGCCCCCGGTGGCTAGGGCGAGAGTCTTCGCTCACGCCGCAAGCTGTACTCGTTCCCGACAAAAATCAGCGATGCTCCGGCGATGACCCAGGGATCCATGCCCTCGCCGTAGAAGAGCGCCCCGACCAGCGCGATGAGCGGCAGGCGCAGGAAATCCATCGGCAGCACGACCGTGGCGTCGGCGTGCTGAAACGCCTTGGCGATGCCGAGATGGGCGCTGATCCCGGTAACCGCTGCGACGAGCATCCAGAGTGCATCGGCCCAAGCGAGGGGCTGCCAGACCAGCAACGCGGGGACCAGGCCGATCAGGAGCTGCATCGCCAGCATCCAGAAGAGGATGGTGAAGACACCGTCATAGCGCGTGAGACCCTTGGTCGCCGTCAAGCTCACGGCGAATCCGACCGCCGCCGCCAGCCCGATCAGCACACCGAGGTCGAGCGGCTGCACGCCGGGCCGCGTGATGACGAGGACGCCCGCCACGCCCAGGACAAGCGCCACGACACGTCCTCGATTCAACCGCTCGCCGAGAAAGAAGAGCGCCAGCACGGCCGCCCACACGGGCGTGGTGAACTCGAGCGCGAAGACCAAGGCGAGCGGCAAGATGCCGATGGCGGTGATCCAGAAAACCTGCCCGCCGTAATGGAAGAGGTTGCGCAGCAGGTGCAGGGGCAGACGTTCGGTGCGATAAAAACCAGGGGCCAACCACAGCGCTAGCGGCACCAGGAGCGGCAGACCGAGCGCGGTCCGCAGGAAGAGAAACTGCACCGGCTCCATGGTGTCCAGCAGCTCGCGCGCGGAGACGGCGAGCAGGGCAAAGGAGGTCAGGGCGACCCCCATCCAGGCGGCAGCAAGGGCAAGCGGCCGAGATGTGCGCTGCGGTGTCGAGTCTTGCGGCATGGGCGGCTTTACCCGACGCCGGCCGCCAAGGCCGACACCGCGTGACCGCGGCGCATAAGCGCGAGATCGATCGGGTCAGTTCGCGTGATGAAGGGATCCATGGCGGGGATGTCGCTCCATCGAGCCTGAAACGCGCGACGGACCCACCCCGTCGCCGGGGATTCGGAATCAGTCGCTCGCGAGCACGCGCATCAGGATCTCGTTGACCTGCTGCGGATTGGCCTTGCCTTTGCTCTCCTTCATCACCTGACCGACGAAGAAGCCGAAGACCTTGTCCTTGCCGGCGCGATATTGCTCGACCTGGCCGGGGTTGGCGGCGACTATTGCCGCGATCAGCGCCTCGAGCTCGCCGCTGTCGGTGATCTGTCGCAGCCCTCGCGCCTGAATGACGCTGTCGGCATCGCCCTCCCCGCTCCACATCGCCTCGAAGACCTGTTTGGCAAGCTTCCCGGACACCGTTCCGTCCTGGATGCGATGGATGAGCCCGGCGAGCATAGCCGCGGAGACCGGGCTCTGTGCGATCTCGATCTCGGAGCGATTCAGCGCGGCGGCCAGCTCGCCGTTGACCCAGTTGGCGGCCAGCTTGGGTTCGGCCGTAGCCTGCACCACCGCCTCGAAATACTGCGCAAGCTCGCGCCCGGTGGTCAGCAGACTGGCGTCGTACTCGCCGAGTCCGTACTGAGTGTGGAAGCGCTCGCGCATGCTGTCCGGCAGCTCGGGGAGATCCGCGACCGCATCGACGATGAAGGCGACATCCAGCTCGACCGGGAGCAGGTCCGGGTCCGGGAAGTAGCGGTAGTCGTTAGCCTCTTCCTTGGAGCGCATGGGACGCGTCTCGTCGCGCTCCGGATCATAGAGGCGGGTCTCCTGCACGATTGTCCCGCCGCCTTCGATCACGTCGATCTGACGCTCGACCTCGAACTGGATCGCGCGCTCGATGAAGCGGAAGGAGTTGAGGTTCTTGATCTCGGTACGGGTGCCGAAGCGCGTCTGACCGAGCGGGCGGACCGAGACGTTGGCGTCGACCCGGAAGGAGCCTTCCTGCATGTTGCCGTCGCTGATGCCGATCCAGCGCACCAGCTGATGGATCTTGCGCGCGTAGGCCACCGCCTCCTGCGGCGTGCGCATATCGGGCTCGGAGACGATCTCGAGCAACGGCGTGCCGGCCCGATTCAGATCGATGCCCGTGTAGCCGCCGCCCGCGAGGTTCTCCTCGTGCAAGGACTTGCCGGCGTCTTCTTCGAGATGCGCACGCGTCACCCCGATCGACTTGACCGCCCCGTCGCCGAGCACGATCTCCACGCGTCCCTCGCCGACGATGGGCAGCTCGTACTGGCTGATCTGGTAGCCCTTCGGAAGATCCGGATAGAAGTAATTCTTGCGCGCAAACACCGAGCGCGGCGCGACCGCGGCACCGATCGCCTTGCCGAAACGCACCGCCAAACGCACCGCCTCGGCATTGAGCACCGGCAGCACGCCGGGCAGACCCAGATCGATGGCACAGGCCTGCGTGTTGGGCGGCGCACCGAAGGCGGTCGCCGCACCCGAGAAGATCTTCGATTGGGTCGCGAGCTGAGTATGGATCTCAAGCCCGATCACGGTTTCCCATTGCATGCTCTGTAACCTATGTCGCGATCGTACAGTCGGCAAACCTGCCGTCTCATGTCGCTCACGTTATGAAGACGTTCAGGGCGCGCCAAGCTACGAGCGCGCCGATTATTCGAACCCGGACGGCGCGCCCTGATGCCAATGCGTCACATGCTGGAAGCGATGCGCGACATTCAGCAGGCGGGCCTCCTGAAACGCGTTGCCGATGATCTGCAAGCCGACCGGCAGACCCTCGACCGGCTCGACCGGGATCGACATCCCGGGCAGGCCCGCGAGGTTGGTCGCGATGGTGTAGATGTCGTTGAGATACATGGCCACCGGGTCGTCCATCTTGGCCCCGAGCGGGAAGGCGGTGGTCGGGGCAGTCGGCCCCATGATCACATCGACCTCTTCGAACGCACGGGCAAAGTCCGCGGCGATCAGTTGGCGAATCTGCTGCGCCTTAAGGTAATAGGCGTCGTAATAGCCCGCAGAGAGCACATAGGTGCCGATCATGATGCGACGTTGCACCTCGGCGCCGAAGCCCTCGGCGCGACTGCGCTTGTAGAGATCTTCGAGATCCTTCGGGTTCTCGCAGCGGTGGCCGTAGCGCACCCCGTCGAATCGCGCCAGGTTAGACGAGCACTCGGCCGGCGCAACGACATAGTAGACCGGCACCGAGAGCGGACTATTCGGCAGGCTGATCTCCTTCACCTTGGCACCGAGTCGCTCGTACTCCTTGATCGCGTCCTGCACGGAGGCCGCCACGCGCGGATCGAGCCCCTCGCCGAAATACTCCTTCGGCAAACCGATGCGCAGGCCCGCGATGTCGTCGTCGAGCGCATCGACGTAGTCGGGCACGGCGACATCGGCGCTGGTGGAATCGCGCGGGTCGAACCCGGCCATCTCGTCGAGCAAACAGGCCGCATCGGCCGCCGAACGGGCCAGCACGCCGGCCTGATCCAGCGAGGAGGCGAAGGCGATCATGCCCCAGCGCGAGCAGCGCCCGTAGGTCGGCTTGATGCCGGTGATGCCGCAGAGCGCCGCAGGCTGGCGGATCGAGCCGCCCGTATCCGTCCCGGTGGCCGCCGCGCAGAGACGTGCGGCAACCGCCGCAGCCGATCCGCCCGAGGAGCCGCCCGGCACGCGATCGGCGTCCCAAGGATTATGAACAGGCCCGTAGAAGCTCGTCTCGTTCGAGGAGCCCATGGCGAACTCGTCCATGTTGGTCTTGCCCAAGACGACCGCCCCGGCTGCTGCGAGACGCTCGACGACCGTCGCATCGTAAGGGGCGACGAAGTTGTCCAGCATCCGCGAGCCGCAACTGGTCTTGATCCCCGCCGTGCAGAAGATGTCCTTGTGCGCGATCGGGATGCCGGCGAGCGGCCCGGCATCGCCCGAGGCGATGGCGCGATCGGCACGCTCCGCCGCCGCTAGGGCGGATTCGCTCGCGACGCTGATGAAGCTGTTCAGGCGCGGATCCAGGCGCGCGATGCGCTCCAGATAGTGACGGGTGAGCTCTACGCTCGAGTATGTGCGCAGCCTCAGCTCCGCGGCCATTTGGGCGATCGATTTGTTCTGCATGAGTACTCGCCGTCAGTCGATGACCTTGGGAACCAGATACAGCCCGTCCTCGGTCAAGGGGGCGATCGCCTGGAACAGCTCGCGTCGGTCGTGCTCCGACACCCGATCCGGACGCAGACGTTGGCTCATGTGCAGCGGGTGGGCCATCGGCTCCACGCCGGTGGTGTCGACCGCGTCCATCTGCGCAACCAGGTCGAGGATGTTGGAGAGATCCGCGGCGTAGCGCTCGATCGACTCGGGTGCGATCTCGAGCCGCGCCAGGTGGGCGATCTTCTCGATGTCGGAAGCATCCAATGACATGACCGATCCAGCTTGATTGACAAGCCGCGCAACATAGCACAGGCGCGCGAGACGCGGAACGTGCGGGAGCCCCGCGCGACGCGACGGGCTCGACCTTGGGGCCGAACTTAGCTTGATCGCTCGATCGTAAGTCTTGACGACTTGGCTTCTTGCGGCTTTAATATGCGGCTTCGCCACCCGCAACGGGGGTGAAGTTCAAAGCGCCCAGGTAGCTCAGTTGGTAGAGCAGAGGACTGAAAATCCTCGTGTCGGTGGTTCGATTCCGCCCCTGGGCACCATCAAAACAATGGCTTGCAATCATAACGCGCTTAGAGTTCAAACTTGGGGACCCCAGGGGGAGCTTTGTGCGGGCTGACTCGCTGACCCTCCCTTTCTTCACTTCATCGATTAATTGATTGCGAGGCTTCGCCTCAGACCGACGAGCCATGGGTAGCGGGCTCATAGGCTAAACTCTCGGCACAGGCTCCGTTCAGCCAACGAACGCTCTGGGAGTAAACGCGTAAGACCCAACGCGGCTATACACGTGTTGTCGCTTACTTTATTCCACGGGAATTTCTCAGAGTAATCTGCGCTGACCCTACCGGATTCGCCCACCGCTGTTGCGAGTGCCTGCGGTCCAGGCGGTCTTGGGTCGGTTCAGCCGGTCCCAACGGCAGTAACCGGCCAGTAGCGGACGGTCGCGCCTCCACACGTTGCGTTCGCTGTGGGACAGGAACCAGACCCTCGTCGGCAGGGAGCCGACTTAAAGCTCACTAGGCCATAGGGAGATCTCATCGAACCTTATCTCCAGCTAAGTCAGGCGCCCAAAATCGGACGCCGAAAAAACGGCGTCCTGATCAAGTGAGAGGTCGGAGTTACGGTAGTCACCGGCACCTGAGCCGGCGCATGGCTCAGCGCCGCCGACGCGCGTAGAAGCCGCCGAGACCGAGCAGGCCCGCCAGCAGTGTCAGCAGGCCGGGGGCGGAGAGGACGGGGATCGGGGCCGGCTCAGAAACCTCGCGCGCGCCCATCGCGATCTGTTTGCCAGCCTCTGTTTCGTATGCATATCCATTAACCGTCCAGGTCACTTCAGCATCGATTCCAGTGCCGGTCAGATTGGTGAAGGTCTCTATGTAGCCATATTTCGTACCGTTGTCGCTTGTATCCACAAACCGAAAAGGGATGTAGGTTGGATCTGTGCGAAGATATATTGCGTTTCCACTGCTACCTGTAGCTAATGAGGTGATATTTCCTCCGAAGCCACCTACCACTACGCCTGTGTCAGATACTCCGTCGTCCCAAGTTTCCCCAACTGCCAACGCATAAGTATAAAACAATGAACCAACCACAGTTCGCTGAAAGACTGCGCCGCTCATGGTAGAGGAGTAAATTTGAAAGAAATTCCGAGGTGACGAAAAGGTCTGCGCCAGTATCACATTTGCTTCGCCGGGAAGATCCAGGGTCAACAGCTCGCCGAAAGTAACAGCCGTCGTCCCAAAGGTGTAGCTCTTTGGCGTTCCGCCAAAGTCATCATAGACAATCGCGGCAGGGGCCACAGAGGCTCCAGTTGTCAATCCCACCACGGTCAGGATCAAAATGCTGGTTTTTTGAAACATTTTCATGCGCGCACTCTTTACTTGATTGAAAATCGCGTTTCAGGCGATTGGGGCGCCTGCCCCTGGAGATCGTTCTGGCGTACTGTTGGCATAGTAAGGCACGGTGCGTTTGACCCGATGCGAATAAATTCGCACCTACGCTTGATCGTTGGCCAAGATATTACACGACACGGACACGCATCCGTAG
Organism: Thiocapsa sp. KS1; assembly: GCF_001499735.1. Taxonomy (GTDB): domain Bacteria; phylum Pseudomonadota; class Gammaproteobacteria; order Chromatiales; family Chromatiaceae; genus Thiocapsa. Next base: position 3,004,521 of record NZ_LN848257.1, read on the forward strand.
GTGCGAATTTATTCGCACGAGCATGAACAAGAACACAAGCAACCGCGAACGCAACCGGCGCACACGAAAAAGGGGCCTCACGGCCCCTTTTCAAACACCGTACCGGATGCGATCAGCCCAACAGCGGTGCAATCGTCAAACTGACGATGGCCATGACGTTGATGAGGATGTTCATCGAGGGGCCGGAGGTGTCCTTGAAGGGATCGCCGACGGTGTCGCCCACGACGGTGGCCGAGTGCACGGTCGAGCCCTTGCCGCCGAGGTTGCCCTTTTCGACAAACTTCTTGGCGTTGTCCCAGGCGCCGCCCGCGTTGGCCATCATCAGGGCAAGCAGCACGCCGGCGAGCAGGGCGCCGCCGAGCATGCCGCCCAAGGCCTCCGGACCGATGCCGAAGCCGACGACTGCGGGCGCGCTGACGGCGATGACGCCGGGCAGGATCATTCGCTTGATCGCCGCCGTGGTGGCGATGTCGATGCAGCGGGCGGTATCCGGCTTGGCCGTGCCCTCGAGCAGACCCGGGATCTCGTGGAACTGCCGACGGATCTCGTTGATCATCTCGAAGGCGGCGTCGCCGACCGCGGTCATGGTGATGGCCGCGATCAGGAAGGGAATCGCACCGCCGATCAGCATGCCCATCAAGACGTCCGGATCACCCAGGCTCAAGGCGAAGTCCGGGATCATCACATGCAGCGTCTCGATGTAGGCCGCGATGATGGTCAAGGCCGCCAGTGCCGCGGCACCGATCGCGAAGCCCTTGCCGATGGCCGCCGTGGTGTTGCCCAGCTCGTCGAGCGAGTCGGTGATCTTGCGGGTCTCCGCACCCAAACCGCCCATCTCGGCGATACCGCCGGCATTGTCCGCGACCGGACCGTAGGCGTCGATGGCCATGGTGATGCCCACCGTGGCCAACATGCCGACCGCCGCGATACCCACGCCGTAGAGACCGGCCATGTGGCTCGAGACATAGATGATCAGGGCAATGGTCAGCACCGGGATGACGACCGACTGCATGCCGACGGCCAAGCCCGAGATCATGACGGTCGCCGGACCCGTCTCGCCCGACTTGGCGATGCGGCGCACCGGCGCGGCAGAGGTGTAGTACTCGGTCACCAGACCGATGATGATGCCGCCGACCGCACCGGCGAGAACCGACCACCAGATGTAGTTGGAGACATCGATCATCCAGACGACCAGGAAGGAGACGGCGATAAAGAGCAGCGTGGCCCCGATGGTGCCCGTGCGCAACGCCGTGGCCGGCTTGTTGGCCGAGACGGACTTGACGAGAAAGATACCCGCCAGCGAGCAGAGCAGACCGGCCGAGGCCAGCGCCAGCGGCAGGAACATCAGCGAGGACTGCGCGCCCAACACGGCCAGAGTCGTGGCCGACATGGTCGCGGCGATCGCGATGGTGGCGATCTGCGCGCCGCAATAGGACTCGAAGATGTCCGAGCCCATACCGGCGACGTCGCCGACGTTGTCGCCGACGTTGTCCGCGATGACGCCCGGGTTGCGTGGATCGTCTTCGGGAATGCCGGCCTCGATCTTGCCGACCAGGTCCGCGCCGACGTCGGCACTCTTGGTGAAGATACCGCCGCCGACACGATAGAAGAGTGCGACCGAAGAGGCGCCGACGCCGAAGCCATGGATGGCATGCGATGCCTCGGGATTACCGCCGAAGAAGAAATAGAGGAAACCCAGACCCAGGAGACCCAGCGAGGCGACCAAGAGACCCATGACCGAGCCGCCGTAGAAGGCGACCGTCAGTGCCGCCGGAGCGCCCAGCGTGTGTGCGGCGGTGGTGGTGCGGACGTTGGCCTTGGTCGCCGAAAACATCCCCAGAAAACCAGCGCTTGCGGACGCACTCGCGCCGATGACGAAGGCCAGCCCGGTCTTCCATCCTAAGAACCAGGTCAAGAGTACGAGCACGACAACGCAGAAGATACCCAGCAGCATCATCTCGCGCTTCATGAATACCATGGCGCCGAGATGGATCTCGTCGGCAATCTTTTTGACCTTGTCTTCCCCTTCAGGGAAGGCCAGGACAAGCTTGAAAATATAATAGGCCGCCCACAACCCGAACATGCCGAGCAGCAGCGGGATCAACGCGTTGAAAGACATTGGATCTCCTCAGTTCTTCGGTCGTTTTGGTGATAAAACCGCAAGGTTTATAGCAAATATCGGCCGGAAAAGCGATTCGACTGTCATTGAGCTGTCACATACAAATCATTGATATCAATCACTGTCCTTGAGGGATACAGCGTCTGGAGAGAGGCTACTCGCGGATGCGGCGGATCGGGATGGGGTACTCAAGGACGTGCGCTCCAGCTCCGCGAGCCGGCACTCCAGGCGATCGATTGTTTGCTGCTGACGCTCGACCTGCTTAAGCAGCGCAGGGAGGCGAACGAGCGCTGCGCTTTCGCGAAGGGCCTGTTTGACCGGACGCGCAGGCGTTCCGAAGACGGCCACCCCCGCGGGCACGTCCTTGACTACGCCGGCTTGACCGCCGATGCGGGCGCCGTCGCCGACCGTCACGTGATCCGAGATCGCAACCTGACCGGCCACCACGACACCCTGTCCGAGCTTCGAGCTGCCCGCGACGCCGGATTGGCTGACCAGGATGCTGTGCGGGCCGATATCGACGTTGTGGGCGACCTGAACCAGATTGTCGATCTTGGTGCCCCGGCCGATGCGCGTGATCCCGAGCGTCGCCCGGTCGACGCAGCTGTTGCAGCCGATCTCGACGTCGTCCTCGATCACCACCCGCCCGAGCTGCGGCACCTTGCGGTGTCCGGCCCCGTCCCAGCGGAATCCGAACCCGTCCCCGCCGATGCGCACACCCGGATGCAGGATGCAGCGGTCGCCCAAGGTCGAGTCGCGCAGGATGCTGACGTTGGCCCCGATCAGGCAGTCCTGCCCGACCTGCACCCCGGTGCCGAGATAAGACCCCGGGCCGATGCGCGAGCCCGAGCCGATACGGGTATCCGCGTCGACGACCGCGCAGGCACCGATCTCCACGTCGGCATCGAGCCGTGCATCCGGATGGACCGAGGCACTCGGATGAATGCCCCCGCTCGTCGATACCGGGGCGAACCAGGCCGCGATATCGAAGAAGAGATTACGCGGCTCCGCGACGCGCAGCAGCCGCTTGCCGACGACCTCCGGAAACGCCTCGCTGACCAAGACGAGTGCGGCCGAGCTGCTCGCCACCGCATCCGCCTGGCTCGCGTCCTCGGCGAAACACAGGTCCTGCGATCCTGCTTGATCGAGCGTATTGACGCCGCTGATCCGGGCGTCGGACGGCACCGCGAGGACGAGCTGCAACCGGTCGTAAAGATCCTGAATGGAGAGCGTCATAGCGCAGGCCAGTAGAATGCCTCGGACGAGGCTCCACTCGGTGGAACCCGGACCGGCCGAACTTGGAGCCGGCCGGCATGCTCGACCCTCAGCTCGTAGTCGCCGGGGGTGAGGTTGGCGTAGAGCCAGGGTCCGACCGTGACGGTCGTCAGCAGCGTCGGTCCGGCGGCGTCTTGGATCTCGACCCGAATGTTGGACAGGTAAGAACCGGAGCCGGCCACGGCGAACAGGAGTCTCAGGTTGTACTGATCCTTGACCTGCTCCATCGCCTCGCGCTCGGACTCACCGATCCCGCCGCTGATGTGCGGAACACCCAGGCTCGACTGTCCCGGCAGCCGGCGCGCCGTCGAGGTGTCGGGCAGGGGCACGGGCGGCTGGGCCTGCACCGGCGCGGACACCTGCTCCGGAGCCGGGACAGGCGCAGGGACTCCGGCAGGGGTCGATGTCGCGCTTGGCGCGGCAACAGCAGGCGCTCCCGGCAGGATCGCCCCGCCGGGCAGTACGGTCCCCGGAGGCAACACCATGCCCTCCTCGAGCACGATCCCGCCGGGCAGCGTCCGCCCTTCGGGCGCAATCGCCCACTCGACCGTCGGCGGAGCGACCGGCATCTCGGCCTGCCCCTGCCCGCCCGGCTCCTGCGCAAACGCCGCCCCCGAAATCAACCAACCCGACATCATCGCAACCGGAAACGTCATCCCGAGTCGTCGCATCATCATCAAACCTCCCACAAGAAATCTCATAACCTTAAAACGCGCCAGCCCCGAATGGAGCGGACCGACGACAAGCGCAACCGAGACGGAAACACCCCATGAACCCGCCGGACGCGTTCCGGACGCGTTTTAAGCGCCGCCGCTCCAGCGGCTCGGAAACAGACTCTCGATCACCCCGGAGCGATGCAGCACGCCCACACCCAGGATATGACCACGATAACTCAGGATGATCTGCCCCGTCGGCGTGGCGGCCCGCTGCTCGGGCGTCGGGTCGAAGATCTCGCGCCGCAGGTAGCGATCGCGCTGCTCGGTATTCAACGAGACACCGAAGCGCGTGATATCGCGCCCGAAGAGCAGAGAGCCGCCGGTGCTGGGCTTGGGCGGCCGCACGTTGGTGCGATGGAAGAACAAACCGCTCGACTCGGCCGCCGGCACCGCGGGCGGCGCATGGTCGGCGGCCATCAGGTGCAGTCCGCGTCGGGTCTGGCGGTTGGCGCGATACTGGGTCCAGTAATCCGCCCCCAGCCCGTATTTGTCGTCGAGACCGGCGAGCCATTCGGCGGCATCCGTGTCGTCCAGGGTCGCCGGCTCCGGCGTCGGCTCGGCGGGACAGCCCGCATCCTTCTCCAGGATCGCCATGAAGAAGCCGCCGGTGTCCCGGTGATGGGGCCAGATCCGCAGGCAGTGCGCCAGCTCGGGCGGAAGCTCCCGTCCGTTCCAGTGGGTGACACCCGGCATCGCGACGAAACCCGGAACCGATGTAGGCACCAGGCGCAGCATCCCTGGATGCTCGGCGAGGATGTCCGCCACCACCAGCTCGTTTTCCTCCGGGGCGAAGGTGCAGGTGGAATAGAGGATACGTCCGCCGGGACGACAGCGCTGCACCGCCTTGCGCAGCAGCGCGCGCTGACGCGGCCCGAGGCGAAGCGCGCTGTCCGGATCGAGCCGGGGCAACAAGGACGGGGTGCGCCGCAGCGTACCCTCGCTCGAGCAGGGCGCATCCACCAGGATGCGATCGAACTGCCCGCTCGCGCTCGGCCAGTTGGCGCCGTCGCAGCAGGTGGTCGTGACGTTGACGACACCCAGTCGGTCGAGATTGCCTTGGAGCGCCTTGATCCGCGCGTGAGCGATGTCGTTGGCGACGAGCGTCCCGCGATTGCCCAAGGCGAAGGCGATCTGCGCGGTCTTGCCGCCGGGTGCGGCGCAAAGATCCAGCACCCGCTGACCGGGTGAAAGGTCCATCAGCATCGCCGGCAGTTGCGAGACCTCCTCCTGCGCATGGGCAAGACCGGCGCAGTACCACCAGTTGCGCCCGGCCTTGGTCTCCTCGGGGAGTCGCAAGGCAGCGGGCAGGCCGGGCACCGGTTGCGCATCCAGACCCTGCTCGGTGAGCAGGTCGGCCAGCTCGGCGACCGAGATCCGTGTGGGGTTGGCCCAGATACAGGGCGACAGCGGTCGGCCGAGTGCCGCGGCGAAGGCGTCCCAATCGTCGACCAAGGGGCGATAGCGGGCCAAAGGCGAGGCGGCGATCTGCTCGGGCGTGATGAGCGCGGTAGCCTTCGAGCGCGAGAGGCGGACGGTCTGGGCGCGTGATTCGGTGGATAGAGTCATCGTATTCCAGTCAGCGTTTGCCGGAGCGCCGGCGGTCGAGTCGTGCTACGAATTCGCCGATCAGACGGGCGTAGAGCTGATCGCCGAGCACCAGGTCCTCGACGCCCGCATCCAGGCTGGGGTTGTCGTTGACCTCGATCACGACCGGCCCGGCCGGCGTTTCCTTGAGATCGACCCCGTAGAGCCCGTCGCCGATCAGATCGGCCGCCTTGAGCGCCGTCTTCATGACGGCGGGCGGGACGGCCTCGACCGGCAGGGTCTCGAACCCGCCCTGCTCGTGACGACCGTCGCTCTCGTGCTTGACGATCTGCCAATGATCGCGGCTCATCAGGTATTTGCAGGCATAGAAGGGCTGGCGACCCAGGATGCCGATGCGCCAATCGAAGGGCGTATAAAGATACTCTTGTGCCAGGATCAGATCCGATTCCTTGAAGAGCTTGCCGGCGATCCGTGTCAGCCCCGAGCGATCCTCCGCCCGAAAGACCCCGCGCGAAAACGACCCCTCCGGAATCTTGAGCACGATCGGATAGCCGATCAGCTCTTCGGCCTCCATCAGATTCTCCTTACGCAACACCAGGGTCTTGGGCCGCGGGATGCGATGCGCCGCCAGCAGCTCGGCGAGATAGACCTTGTTGGTGCAGCGCAGGATGGAATCCGGGTCGTCGATGACGACCATGCCCTCGCTGTCGGCCTTCTTGGCGAAGCGGAAGGTGTGGTGACCGATGCGCGTGGTCTCGCGGATGAAGAGGGCGTCGTACTCGGCGAGTCGGCTATAGTCCTTGCGCTGGATCAGCTCGACGTTGACCCCGAGCGACTTACCCGCCTTCACGAAGCGTTGCAATGCCTTGCCGTCGGAGGGCGGCAGCTCCTCGGTCGGATCGTGCAGCACGGCAAGATCATAGCGGTACGACAGACGCGCGCGCGGCTGGCGCCAGCGCTGCGACAGATACCCCTCGAGCGCCGCGAACAACGGCCCCTCCCCGTCGGCCGTGACCGCAGCCAGCGGCAGCGCCTTGATGGCCCCGATGCGCCAGGTGCCGTGACGGCGAAACTCCACCCGCAGGATCGGGCAGCGGAAGGTCTCGAAGATCTCGCGCGCGAGCGGCTGCAGCTCCTTGACGTCGCATTGACCGAAGCAGATGGTCAGCTCGTAGGCGGTGGGGGCCAAGGCCGATGCCTTGCGCCGCCCGAGCAGGCGCTGCACCAGTCCGTCCAGCTCCTCGGTGGCCAGGCTGTAGAGCTCGCGGCTGGAGAGCTCCTGGATGGTCCGCACGCTCGGGATGACCTTGTGGCCGCGCGCCTCGGCGAGCAGCGAGCAGTAGTAGCCGACCGAGAGATACCGATAGCTGCGGCACAGGTTGATGACGCGCAGATCGCGCTTGGACGCCAGCTCGCCGCCCGCGAGATAGTCGCGCGCGGTCACCACGGGCAGACGCGGAAAGCCCGGCTTCCAGTCGCCTTGCTGCTCCACCAACAACAGGTGCTCAGCCATTTAAATCGCGCTCGTTCGTAGGGTCTTTCTCGCGTTGCATTTTGGTTCCGGGTTTATCCACGCCAACAGAACTGGTCAGGGGCGCGATTTAAAGATAAAAAATTCTAAGCCGCGTCGGGGATAACGTTGGCTGTTGCGCGGAGCTCTGATTCAGACGCGAACGAGGCCTGTCGTGCCGGACGCGGCTTAGCAGGAGACGAGGACGACGGCCTGCAACCCGACCCGACCATAGCGGGCCATACGACTGAACTCGTCGCGGGGAATCGGCATATCGATCGAGTCCAGCGTGGTCTCTCCGTTGTCGTAGTCGACGTAGGGGTCGTGGACATAGACGAAGTGCTCGTCGAAGCCCGTGATCACGACCCAATGCGGGAATTTCTCGCGGTAGATGCGGTAGGAGCTGATCAATACCAGAGGCACCGAACCGGCGTCCCAACGCTGCTGAAGATCGTCGATACTGAGTGTGCCCGGATTGACCGGGATACCCAGACGCTGCGTCTCTGCCAGCATGTCTTCGTGAACCAGGCGCATGACCTCCTTCTTCTCCGGGCTGCGCACCGAGTCGACCAGCGGCACGCCCGGATTGTTCACGAAGACCTCCACCGAGAAGCCGCGAGCCTGCGCGGACAGCGCCAGCCCCAAGGGGCCGCAGCCTCCGTGGCCCGAGGTCATGAAGATGGTCGTGGACTCGCGCCAGATCCGCAGCTCCAAGGTTCGGTTGAGCTCGAGGCTCGGTCGCAGCGCCTGCATCGCCATCATCAGCGACGAGGAGCCACAGGTGAAATCGAGCGTCTGCTCGTAGAAGGGCACGCGCTTGAGCTCCGGCCTCAGACCGGGGGAGAGCGTTTTCTCGTACCGAAGCGCCTCCATGTGGTCTTCGTAGTAGTCCGAGAGCACGCCGAAGCGCCGATAACCCATGCGCTCGAACAGCGCCTGGGAGGCGAGGTTGTCGCGCCGGATCTCCAGTCGCATGTAGGCGCGCTCCTGCTCCCAGGCGGCCTCCTCCGCCGCCTCGACCAAGGCGCGACCGACCCCGCATCCCCGCGCCTGTGCCGCGACCGCGATCGAATAGAGCCGCGCGACCGAGGTCGCGCGGCTGAAGAGCACCATGACATACCCGAGCAGGCCGCCCTCGGCATCCTCGGCGACCAGCGTGCGCGCCTGCGCCCGGGTCAGCATGTAGCGGAACTGGCGACGGGTCAGCCGGTCACTTTGGAAGCTCGCGCCCTCGAGCCGAAGCAGCGCGCCCATGTCGGCAAGCACCGCAGGGCGCAGGCGTACAGGCGGGGGCGCGGTGTCGCTGATCGGATCGGTGGGCACTGGATTGGACACGGGCTTCGCTGACGGCGTGGGGACTGGCGGGCGCCGGAAAGGCGGGATAGAGTCGGCGAAATCTACAGGTCGTACAGGAAAATGCAAGGCGTCCGCGGTCGGCGCCGTCGGATCGAATCCACATCCTCCTCGGGCGACGTGCCCGAGCCTCGTGTCTCAATGCAGCGGAGCGTCCAATGCCCAGCCAGGCCCCGACCCTGACCACCATGCTCGAAGGGCTGATCGGCACCCTGTCGGTGAGCAGCGTCACGCCCGCCTTCGACCACAGCAACCGGGCGGTGATCGACCTGTTGGCCTCCTGGCTGGAGTCGGCCGGCTTCCGGGTCGAGATCCTGGCGCTTCCCGGACAACCGGACAAGGCCAATCTGCTGGCCACGCTCGGTAGCGGGCCCGGCGGTCTGGTGCTGTCGGGACACACCGACACGGTTCCGTTCGACGCCCATCTCTGGACCCACGATCCGCTCAAGCTGACCGAAGCGCAGGGGCGCCTCTACGGGCTCGGCACGTCCGACATGAAGTCCTTCCTGGCGCTGGCGATCGAGGCCGCACGCGGCTTGACCGCTACCGATCTCGCACAGCCCCTGATGATCCTGGCGACCGCGGACGAGGAGTCCGCGATGCACGGTGCACGCGCCCTGGTGGAGGCCGGACGACCGCTCGGGCGCTATGCGGTGATCGGGGAGCCGACCGGGCTGCGGCCGGTGCGGCTGCACAAGGGCGTGATGGGCGAGTCGATTCGCCTGGTCGGTCGCAGCGGCCATGCAAGCGACCCATCCCTCGGCAACAACGCCTTGGACGGCATGTACGAGGTCATGGGCGCCCTGATGACTTGGCGCTCGGAGCTCGCGGACACCCACCGACACGAGGGATTCAAGATCCCGCACCCGACCCTGAATCTCGGCCACATCCACGGCGGCGACAACCCCAATCGGATCTGCGGCGAGTGCGAGCTCCATGTCGACATGCGTCTCCTGCCCGGCCTGAGCGCGGCCGACGTGCGCGCCGAGCTCAGTCGCCGGGTCGCGACCGTCGCCGACCGACGCGGGCTCGCCTGGTTCGTCGAGCCCTTGTTCGAGGCCATACCCCCGGCCGAGACGCCGGCCGGCTCGGCGATCGTGCGCGTCGCGGAAGGCTTGACCGGTCACACCGCCGAGGCCGTGAATTTCGGCACCGAGGCGCCCTTCCTCAACCAACTCGGGATGGAGACCATCGTGCTCGGCCCGGGCGATATCGCCCAGGCCCACCAACCGGACGAGTATCTGGAGCTGGACCGGATCCGACCGACGCTCGACCTCTTGCGGGCGCTGATTCAGCGTTTTTGTCTACGTTGAATCGCGCCCGGCGCGGTATGCGATGTTTTTGGATGGGATTGGCCCCGGCAGGTTTGACGACCGCTGGAGCCGGCGCGGTTTAAGCATCTGAGGATACCCCATGCGTTGGAAGACCGGCAGGCGTAGCGAGAATGTGGAGGACCGCCGCGACGGCGGTCTCGGCGACAGCCCCTTCGGTGGACGGCGCCCGCTCGGCGTCGGGCGCCGCGTCGGAATCGGCGGCGGGCTGGGGGGCCTGATCCTGGTGGTCGTCTTGTTGCTTCTGGGCGTGGACCCGAGCCTTCTCCTGACCCAAGGCGGGTTGGGGCCGATTCAGGAGACCTCCCGGGCGCCGAGCGGCCAAGCACCCTACGGCGATCCATTCGGTGCCGGTCAACCCGAGATCAGGCTTCCGAGCGCGGCGGTCAAGGACGAGCTCGCCGACTTCGTCTCGGTGGTCCTGGCGGACACCGAGGACACCTGGGGCGAGATCTTCAAGGCCGGCGGCAATCAGTATCGAGAGCCCACGCTGGTTCTCTTCTCGGGCATGACCCGCTCGGCTTGCGGGTTGGGCGAGGCGGCGATGGGGCCTTTCTACTGTCCGGCCGACCAACGCGTTTACATCGACCTGGCCTTCTACGACGAGCTGCGTCGTGATTTCGGAGCGCCCGGCGACTTCGCCCAAGCCTACGTCATCGCGCACGAGGTCGGCCATCACGTCCAGAATCTGCTCGGCATCTCCGAGCAGGTCGAGAGGTCCCGTCGTCGGGCCAGCCAGGCGGAAGCCAATCAGCTCTCGGTGCGTCTGGAGCTGCAGGCCGACTGCTTCGCCGGCGTTTGGGCCCACCGCGCACACAAAGCGAGGAGCATTCTGGAATCAGGAGATGTGGAGGAAGGTCTGAACGCCGCCTCCGCCATCGGCGACGACCGTCTGCAACGCCAAACCCGCGGCTATGTTACCCCCGACAGCTTCACCCACGGCAGCTCGGCACAGCGGGTGAGCTGGTTCAAACGCGGCCTCACCACCGGCGAGCCCTCCGCGTGCGATACCTTTTCGGCCAAGACGCTTTGACCGGTCGTGAGTTCGAGAAACCGCTGCACCGGGAATTCGCAGAGACTCAGTCCTCCGGCGGCGCGAGACGCCCGACCAGCGCATCCCGGACGATGACCACGCCCGGCAAGATGCCGACCGGGGTTTCGCCCGCCAGCTCCGTCACCTCGGCCCCGCCGAACCGGCCCTGCTCCAGCCTGTAGACGGTTAGGGTGCGGTCGACCGGATGGACCAGCCAGTATTCACGCACTCCGCCTCGCTCGTAGACCTGGCGTTTGCGAACATGATCATGGCTCGCAGTGCCATGCGAGAGCACCTCCACGACGAAATCCGGACCACCCCGCACCCCGCGACGGTCGGTCTTCGCCCGATCGCAGATCACCAGCACGTCAGGCTGAACGACGGTGTCGATGTCCGCGTCGTCCTCGTCGGCATGGGGAACCCGCACATCCACCGGGGAGACGTAGGCGCGACAGGGTTGGCCTTCGAGCGTGTTGGCCAATTGCCGGTAGATCTCGCCGACCACATCCTGGTGATCGAGCGTCGGTGCGGGCGACATCAGGTAGGCAACGCCGTCGATCAATTCGTAACGCACGTCATCGGGCCAGGTTAAATAGTCCGCGTAGGTATAGTGCCGATGATCGGGTTGGGGCAGATGCATGGCGAATACCGATTGGAAGACGTCCGAGAAAGTATAGAGCCTCGATCGCGCCGTCTTCGCCGCCTATGGCCGGGACGGAGCCTGTCATGACCATGAATCGATGCCCGTGGTTTCCGGCTGCCCCAACGGGGCTCACCACGCGAGCCCGGGGCAACGCCCCGGGATAACGACCCCCATCCAGCTTAAGCCTGAAGGGGCGGCCCAACGCCTTGATGTGTCGACCTTGGGCGCGCGTTTTAGTGAGGTGCCGAACGGCGACAAACGCCCCTTCCCCAGCCCCGGCATGCCGCATCTTTAGACCGCCCTTTCAGGGCTCGGGGTTTGGGTTGATTGAAACCCGGGGCGCTGCCCCGGGCTGACATCGGTCGCGCCGTTGGCGCTCGACACAAACGGCCGCAACCGGCTCCCCACGCTCGCCCTCGATGGTTTTGGTTGCTTGATGCTTGCGGCCCCGCCCCGAATCGTGGATTCGGCGCGTAGCTGAATCTCCTTGCCAATCAGGAGCCGATTTGGCAAACCGACCGACGACGACGTTCTCGCGTGCTTCGGTTGCTGCCTGCAACGCGTCAAGCAGAACCGTCCAGGCTTGCATCCTCGTCTCCATACTCGCTCGCCCGCCGCGCGTCCCCGTGCACCCTATCGGCCGGATAACGGGCTGCGTTGATTGCGATCTTCTCGTCCGCGGCGGCGAGCAGGTCGATATCCAGCCGCTCGGCCAGGCGGACCAGATAGTTGAGGATGTCGGCGAGCTCGTGGGCGACCTGCCGCTTCTTCTCGGCGCTCAGCTCGGCGCTCTGTTGCTCGGTGAGCCATTGGAAGTGCTCGAGCAGCTCGCCGGCCTCGCCCGCCAGGGCCATGGCGAGGTTCTTGGGCGAGTGGAACTGCTCCCAGTCGCGCTCGCGGGCGAAGGCGAGTAGACGCGCGTTGAGCTGATCCAGGCTATCCGGCATCGCGCGCGCCCATGTCGGCCAAGCGGGCGCGAGCGCGGACGATCGCGGCGCGCACTTGGGCGGGGGCGGTGCCGCCGAGGTGATCGCGTGCGGCAACCGAGCCATCCAGCGTCAGCACGCCAAAGACATCGGCCTGGATCGCATCCGAGAATCCGCGCAGCTCCTCCAGCGCCAGCTCGGCCAGATCCCGACCTTCGCGCACACCCAGTCCGACCGCCTTGCCGACGATCTCGTGCGCATCGCGGAACGGGATGCCCTTGCGGACCAGGTAATCGGCCAGATCGGTCGCGGTGCTGAAGCCTTGGGCGGCGGCGGTGCGCATCCGCGCGTGGTTGCAGGCGACCTCGCGCATCATCTCGGCATAGACCTTGAGCGAGCCTTTGAGGTTGTCGACCGTGTCGAACAGCGGCTCCTTGTCCTCTTGGTTGTCCTTGTTGTAGGCCAGGGGCTGGGACTTCATCAGGGTCAAGAGTCCCATCAGGTGTCCGAAGATGCGCCCGCTCTTGCCGCGCACCAGCTCGGGCACGTCCGGATTCTTTTTCTGCGGCATGATCGAGGAGCCGGTGCAGAAGCTGTCGGAGAGCTCGATGAAGCCGAACTGACTCGACGACCAGAGGATCAGCTCCTCGGAGAAGCGCGACAGGTGCATCATGAGGATGGCTGCGCTCGCGGTGAATTCGATCGCGAAATCCCGGTCCGACACGGCATCGAGCGAATTCTCCGCCGGGCGATCAAAACCGAGCAGCTCGGCGGTGTAGGCCCGATCGATCGGATAGGTGGTGCCGGCCAGGGCGGCGGCCCCGAGCGGCATCACGTTCATGCGCCGCCGACAATCGGCCAGGCGCTCGCGGTCGCGATCCAGCATCTCGAACCAAGCCAGCATGTGATGGCCGAAGGTGACGGGTTGAGCAACCTGCAGATGGGTGAAGCCGGGCATGATGGTCTCGGCCTCGCGCTCGGCCAGATCCAGCAAGGCGGCTTGAAGGCGCGCGATCGCCGCGCGGATCAGATCGATCTCGTCGCGCAGCCACAGCCGCACATCGGTCGCGACCTGATCGTTGCGCGAGCGCCCGGTGTGCAGCTTCTTGCCGGCATCGCCGATCAGCTCGGTCAGGGCAGACTCCACGTTCATGTGGACGTCTTCGAGCGGGATCGACCACTCGAAGGCGCCGGCATCGATCCGCTCTCGCACGGTCTCAAGTCCGGAGACGATGGCATCGCGCTCGGCATCGCTCAGGATGCCTTGACGGGCCAGCATCGTGGCGTGGGCGATCGAGCCCTGAATATCGTAGCGATAGAGCCGTCGGTCGAAGTCGACCGAGGCGGTGAAGGCCTCGACGAAGGCGTCGGTGGGCGCATTGAAGCGCCCGGCCCAGGGTTTGGCGGAAGAGCTTGGCTGGTGCATCGGCGGGATCCGGATTGGGTCGATCGGCGGATTCTACACGCTGGCGTTCCGGCGGATGGATCCTGAGCACGGCATCGGGTCAAAGCGGACGCCGGGCTCGGACACGCGATGTCGGTATCCGGCATAATCCCGACCAAGATGCTCATGGGCTATCTTTATCGAGAGCGTCCGCGGCGACGGAAGGTCCGCTCCCGGATGCGCCGAGCGGGGCTCCGGGCGCGCACTCCGTCGCTTTTCCCTTTGACCGCAGAAGCGCCATTGTCTAGCCGGTCCTGACCTAATCCATGGAAAAGGTTATGAACATCCTGGTCGTCGACGATGAAGCACAGGCACGCGAACGGCTTCGGAGGCTGTTGGCCGACACCGACGGGCGTTACACCCTGGCCGGCGAGGCTGCCGACGGACAGCAGGCGATCGAGATCTGCAAAACGCAACGAATCGATCTGGTGTTGCTGGATGTGCAGATCCCCGGAATGAACGGGCTGGACGCGGCGCGGACATTGGCCGCACTGGATCCCGCCCCGGCGGTCATCCTGGTGACGGCCTTCGAGCTCGACGCTTTGGACGCATTCGGCGACCAGTCGGCAGGTTATCTCGTGAAACCCATCTGCGGCGCACGTCTGAACGAAGCATTGCTGCGTGTGCAGAGCCGGACGCAATCCCGAAGCCCCGTCGGCGTCGCGGAGACCGACTCAAACCGGCCTCACGCCGCGCGCCGTCGCGAGATCAGCGCCCATTACCGCGGGGGCCTGCGAACGGTGAAGGTCGAAGACATCCTCTACCTGCGCGCCGAGCATAAGTATGTGACCGTGCGCCACATCGGAGGCGAGCTTCTGGTCGACGAATCCCTGCGGGCGTTGGAGCAGGAATTCGCGGATCTCTTCCTGCGCATCCATCGCAACGCACTGGTCGCGCGCGACAGGTTAGCCGGCCTGGAGAAACGCGCGGACGGAACCTCCTTGATGCGACTGAAGGATTGCCCGGAACGGCTCCCCGTCAGTCGCCGGCACCTCGCGGAGGTGCGGCGCCGGATGCGCGATGCGGACTGAGGCCGGGTCGGCGCTCAACGCGATTCGGGTGCGCCGCGCGCGGGCGACGGCCCTCCCCGCATCCAGCGCCCATAGGCCACCGCCAGCAGCCCGATCCAAGCCGCCGCCAGCCAGCCGATGATGCCGTCGTAGCTGCCGACCAAAAACGCAAACGGGGCGTCGGGGTTGCCGTCGGTCACACGCCGCGTGACCTGAATCACGAAGACCCAGCCGGCATGCAGCCCGATACCCCACGCGATGTGGCCCGTGTGTTCCCGCACCAGCGCCAGAAAGACCCCGACCATAAAGAGCGCGGCCATCGAGCCCAGGTGTTTCCACTGGAAGACGTCGATGAAGATCGAGCCGAACATCTGCCAAGCGCCCGCCCAATCGAAGGCTACGCCCTCGGGCAAGGCACTCGGCTTCATGAAGTGGACCAGCATATAGAGAAACGCGGTCCAGACCACGGCCGAGGCGACACCGTCGCGCCGACGGATCGCCGTGTAGAGCGCGCCGCGGAAGAAGGTTTCCTCCAGCACCCCGATCAGGAGCCCGCCGATCAGGGCTTGAAGGGCCTTCTTCGCCAGATAGGGCCAGAGCTCGAGGTCCGCGTCGGGCAGACGGATCTCCAGGGCGACGAGGGCCAACGCGAGCACCAAGAGGATCGCCACCCCTTCGACCCAGCCCAGAGCGACCGCGCGTCGGAAGGCCGGCTTTGCAATGCCGTAACCCAGCGCGGTCCGGTCCGCGAGCTGCATGCGCGCAAGAAAGGGCCAAACGCCGAGTAGGATGAAGACCTGCGCCAAACGCCCCATGACCCGCTGCGGATCCTCGTCGAGCCAGCCGGTCGACATGACCGGGTAGGTCAAGAGCGCGGCAAGGACGAGGCAGGCGAGGAGGTACGCGAAGAAGACGGCTGTGATGCGCATGGGATGAATTGCACGCTCGGGGCAACAAACGCGAATCGTCGCGAGGCCAGGAAGTTGAAGAGCATCGCGACGGCGGAGCCGGCGGCCAGCGGGATGACCGGGTAGGCCGCGAGTGCCGGAAATCCGCTCGCAACCAGGGCATAGATCCCGAGGTTGATGAGTGCGCCGACGATCTGGACCGCGACGTAGCGGGCATACTCGCGCGTGCGGTCCACGGAGATTCGGTCGGTGAATGTGAAGCGCCGATTCAGATACCAGGTGACGGACACCGCGAGACTGAAGGAAACCGCACGGGCCTCGTAGAGTCCCCAGCCGAGCCCGCTCACCAAAGCCGTCAACACGGCGGCGTCGATCAGAAACCCGATCGCGCCGATCATCGCGAAACGCAACGCCTCGGTGCGCAGGCGCGCTTGCGGACGACCTGCTGCGCTCACGCGACCTCCTCGGACGCCGAATCCAGCGCCGGCAAGGGCGGGGTCGCCAGATAATGCAGCCGCTTGACCTCGCGTCTGCCATGGGCAACCGTGTCGAGAATCAAGCCGCTGGCCAGCGAGAGGAACGCGAGCAACATCATCCCGGTCGCGAGTATCGCGGTGGGAAAACGCGGGACCAAACCCGTGTGCGCGAACTCGGCAAAGATCGGCCAAGCCAGAGCGACCGCGCCGAGCGCCAGCACGCCGAAACAGGCCGAAAAGAAGGCAAGCGGTCGCTCCTCTTTGAACAGGACCCCGATCGTCTTGACGATTCGCCAGCCGTCGCGAAAGGTGCGCAGCTTGCTGTACGAGCCTTCCGGTCGCTCTCGATACGGCGTTTCGACCTCGGCCACCTTCATCTGCATCTCCAGCGCATGGACCGTCAACTGGGTCTCGATCTCGAAACCGGCGGACAGGGCCGGAAAGGATTTAACGAAGCGACGCGAGAACACCCGGTACCCGGTCAGCATATCCCGGAAGTGATTTCCGAACAGACCTGCGACCATCCCGGTCAGGATGCGGTTGCCCAACCGGTGACCGCGGCGATAGACCTCGCGGGTGTTTCCGATGCGCGCGGCACTGACCATATCCAGACGCTCGACGACGAGGCGTCGCAGGAGTCCGGGCGCACTGGCGGCGCAATAGGTGTCGTCGCCGTCCACGAGGACGTAGAGATCCGCATCGACGTCGCTGAACATGCGACAGACCACATAGCCCTTCCCTTGCATGGACTCGCGACGGACGACGGCGCCGGCTTGACGGGCCTGCGCCGCGGTGTCGTCCGTCGAGTTGTTGTCGTAGACGTAGATCCGCGCCCACGGCAGGGCCGCCCTGAAATCACGCACCACGGCCGCAATCGCCGCGGCCTCGTTGTGACAGGGGATCAGCACCGCCGTGCGCAGCGCCGAAAGATCCGGATCGGGCACAGGCGCAGAGCCGTCGACCGCGGTCAATTGATGCATAGGCGCCTCCTCGACGCAACGCCGCCGGCCTCGACCGCCCGCACTCCGGCGGCAGGCAAAGAGCCCGGGCGGAACGACCGAGACCGTCTCGGCGGTCTCAACCCCGATCCTTCAAGCGGTAGAGCTCGGCGCGATCGGTCCGGCGCACGAGCGTGAAATAACGGTCGATGTCGGGATCAAGCGCAAGATCCGCAAAGGACGGATGACGTCGATTGATCAAGAGCGCGTTGGTGTCCATCGACGCCAGATATTCGGCAAGCTGCGCACCGTCGCCCAAACGACGGGCCACCTCCGAGTAACGCCCGGGGCCGAACCAGTCGCCGATAACCGGCACGGGAAAGTAATAGATCTCTCCCTCGAAGCCGAGCTGGAAAACGCGCAATCCCGCGTCGGGGTCGACATCGCTCAGGATCTCGTAGGCGGCGAATCTTTGGCGCAACAAGGCGTCCCGCGCCTCGGCAATCGGCGCGATGCGACCCCACCCGAGCTTGGCGTCGTCGATGTAGCTGAACCCGATGACCAGCAACAGGACGCTCGGGAGCACGACGCGCCAGGGCCTGCCGAGTCGCGCCGAGAGGGCTCCGACCCCGCTGCCGAGTCCGATCAGATCGAACACCCTGACAAAGACAAAGGCCGAGAGCAAGGCCAACAAGGGGTAAACCGGGACCAGATAGCGCGGATAGCCGGAGACCAGGATCCAGATCAGGACCGAGCCGAGCGCGGCCGCGACCATGCCGCGGTAGATCCCCGATGAACCTTTGAGAAAAAACACACTTGCTGCGGCGACACAGAGAGACCACTCGGGCCAACCGCGAACCCCATCGAGATCCCGGTACTGGGTCTTTAAATCATCGGCGTTCCAGAGCCAGTATCCGAAGAGACCCCCGCCGATGGGATGCAGCGGATCTCCGGAGACCCAGAGATTGCGCAGGTACCAGTATCCACCCACGAAAAACAGCACGAGCGCGGCCCGTACCAGGACAGACGGCCGTCGCTCGACGGCAAGCACCAGCAGGGCGAGCACAGGAAGATAGAAGAGGCCCTGGTACTTCGTCCCGACAGCAAGACCCGCAAAGAAGGCCGCAACATAGATCCAGCGGGCATCGCGCTGCTCCCGGGCAAGTGCAAGCGCCGCAAATCCGAAGAACAAGAACAACCCGACACCGAGATCGACATAGGCCGTTTCGTAGAACCAGAGGGTTGCGACGATCGTCTGGACGGCGGCCAGAAAGCCCACCCGCCGGTCGAAATAGCGCCGACCGACCGAGAAAACCCCGACGGCAACGAGCACCCCGGCGAAGGCATGGATCAGATGCGCAAAGACGTCGTTGCCGAGCACCAACGCGGCCGCGTAAAGCAGGTGGAAATTGAAGGCCGAAAGCGGGTAGCGCAACGACTCGTTGACCGTCAGGCCGCCCTCCCGGGCCCAATCGCGGGCGGTCGGAAGGTGATACATCAGCTCGTCGAATTGAAACGGGATCTGCAGCGCCCGGGTGAGCAGCGGGATGACCGACAAGAGGATCAGAAGGACCCAGAACCACGCGCGAAGACTGACCTGCCCCGGCCGAATCCAGACCGGGATCCTGCGCGAGGATCGCACGACCGACACGCCATGTGCCGCGGCCGCTGCCAGTCCCGCCAACACCGGCAGCAGGACGGCGTTCGACACCAGTAAGCCGGTCGCAGCCAGGAGGAACAAGACCACGACGAAGACGCCGATGCCCGCTGCAATCCGGAGGCTGGTCCGAAGCCCCGCGTCCAGATCGGCCATCGCAAGCGGTGCGAGCAGCCGTTGTCCGGCACCGAATGCGGCGATCGCGTAGGTTGCCAGCCAAGTCATCTGGTGAAGCGCAAACGCCAGTTTGGCCAAGAGGACGCCGCCGTCACTCATGTTGCGACCGCGCCCGCGGAACAGCGACAGGCACCTTGATGCTTGCCCAGGTCGGCTCGACTCCGTCCGGCCCTGCAACGCTGCGCTGGCCCTGCGCATGCTGATCGGCGCGATCCATCCTGTCCCCGAAAACAATCAAAGTGGCCCCGCGAACAAGGAGAAAGACCGAAGTCCGATATTCCGTGCGTGGACGGTGCAACACACCGGACCTGAACGTTAAACGCTGAGCAGCGGACTGGCAAGACGCCCGAGACACGGGAGGATCCCCGGCTCCGAATGGAGCCGACCGCCGTGAATGCAGCGCGGTGGCGGACGTCCCGACGAGGATGAGCTGGGCCGAATGGCCGCGGCGCGGGGGCATGAGCGGAGAATAACGTCGAGCTCGGAGACCATCCTGCACGCCGATGCGATGCACGGATTGGATTCCCGGTCGAGCTGCTCGGCATGATCCCATTCGTGCTCCGGGATGCGCAGGCCGAGGTGCTGGTCGTTGGGCCATCCACACAGAATCCCGACTAGCCGAATCAGATTATTTTGCTAAGGTTATGCGTGAGAGTATCCGGGTGAAGGTCCGATCGGCCGGGGCAGCCGTGCCCATCCTCTCCATGGCCCCCTCTCGCAAACAAGGACTTACCCGGTGCGCACACCCCCGACTCCGGTGCGGGCGACCCATCGCCCGGGAGGTCAACATGAACCTTCGCGACATTCCAGCAGTGTCTTTCGGTTCGCTCATGGTCATATCGCTACTTGCCGCGGCGGACCCCGAACCACCGATCGCCCCGCTCCTCGAAGGACTGGGCAGCCACCATCACGAGATCACAACCGACTCGCCGCAGGCGCAGCGCTATTTCGACCAGGGCCTGGTGTTGTCGTTCGGTTTCAACCATCAGGAGGCCGCACGCTCCTTCCGCCAAGCGCAGATTCTGGATCCCGACTGTGCCATGTGCTATTGGGGGGAGTCATTGGTGCTCGGCCCCAATATCAACGCGGGGATGGACGTGGCCGAGAATCCCCGCGCCTATGCCGCAACTCAACGTGCCCTGGCCCTGAAGGACTCGGCCACCGAGCGTGAGAGGGCCTACATCGAGGCACTCGCCGAGCGCTATGCCGAGCAGGCACCCCATGACCGCAGCGCACTCGACCAAGCCTATGCGAAGGCGATGGGCAACGTGGCCGAGCGCTTTCCCGATGACCCGGATGCGGCGAGCCTCTATGCCGAGGCCCTGATGGACACCACGCCCTGGGACTACTGGGAGGACGACGGCTCGCCCAAGCCCGTCACCCGGACCATCCTCGCGACACTGGAGACCGTGCTCGCCGAGCACCCGAATCACCCGCTGGCCAACCATCTCTACATTCATGCCGTCGAGAAGATCCATCCCGAGCGCGGCATCGCGGCGGCGGATCGACTGCGCGACCTGGTGCCGGGTGCCGGTCATCTGGTGCACATGCCGGGGCACATCTATATCCGCGTCGGGCGTTACGCGGAGGCGGTGCTCGCCAACGAGAAGGCCATCGCTGCCGACGATGCCTACATCGCGCAGTGTCATGCCCAAGGTCTCTACCCGGTGGCCTACATGCCGCACAACCATCATTTTCTCTCCGCGGCAGCGAGCTTCATCGGTGAAAGCGAAAAGGCCCTCGATGCTGCGCGGCACATGCGCGCACACCAGGATCCGAAGCTCATGCGCGAGGCCGGTTACGAAACCCTGCAGCACTATTGGGCGCTGCCGTATTTCGTCATGGTGCGCTTTGGCCGGTGGGATGCGCTGCTCGCCGAACCCAAGCCGGCGGACGATCTGATCTACCCGACCGGCATCTGGTACTTCGCCCGGGGGCTGGCACAAGCGCGTGCGTTCGATCTGGACGAGGCGAGGAAGTCCCTTGCTGCGGTCACCTGGATCGCCGACGATCCCGAGATGTCGGCTACTCGAATCTGGGAGACCAACACCATGGCTCAGATCCTCGCGATCGCGCGTGAAGTGCTCGCCGGGGAGATCGCGATGGAGGATTGCCAGCCGGATGCCGCGGTCGGACATTTCGCAACCGCGGTGAGTCTCGAAGACGGACTGACCTACGTCGAGCCCTCGGACTGGTACGTGCCGGCGAGGCACCACCTCGGGCTGGCACTGCTCGCTGCGGAGCGCCCGGCCGAGGCAGAGGCGGTGTACCGAAACGATCTCGAGATCTACCCGGACAACGGTTGGGCGCTGGTCGGGTTGGAGCAAAGTCTGGCCGCGCAGCGAAAAACAGCGGAGGCCAAGGAGATCAGACTGAGGTTCGAGCAGGTCTGGTCCAGGGCCGATGTCGCGATCGAAGGCTCGCGCCTCTAGGCGTAGTGTCTCCGATCGAATCCGCCCCGAGGCACCGGTCTTCGAGCACGATGCAAGAGGCCACCAATGACGATTCGGGAGCTGAGCTATCTCGTAGCGTTGGCCGACAAAAAGAACTTCGGCCGCGCGGCCGCGATCTGCCACGTTGGACAGCCGACGCTGAGCATGCAGATCAAGAAACTCGAGGATTACCTGCAGGTGACCCTGTTCGAGCGGGACAATCACCATGTGAGTCTTACCCCGATCGGCGAGGAGGTCATCAAGCGGGCGCGCGTTGCCCTCGAGGCGGTCGGGGAGATCCGCGAGCTTGCGCGTCAGGCGCGGGACCCGATGGACGGCACCGTGCGACTGGGGGTGATTCCGACCCTTGCTCCGTTTCTTTTGCCCCGACTGCTCTCCGCACTGAGATCCGATTTCCCGGATTTCCGTCTCGTCGTTCGCGAAGATCCGACGACACGCCTGCTCGATGGGCTGCACAACTACGAGCTCGATGCCGTGCTCCTCTCGCTTCCGACGGAGAATGGCGGCATCGAGGTCTTGCCGCTGTTCCGAGAGCCCTTTTTGGCGGTATTGCCCAAGGCCCACCCGTTGGCCTCCGGGACAGACATCCGCCCCGAGGAGCTGTGTCGCCACACCCTGCTGCTGCTCGGCCCGGAGCACTGCCTGCGCGACCAGGCGAGCGCCTACTTGGCCATCTGCCTCGCTGATCGGCCCGACGCGATCGAGGCAAGCAGTCTCGAGATGTTGCTCCAACTGGTGGCGGCCGGCATCGGCTGTAGCCTCTTGCCGGCCCTCGCCGCCTCACCGGATGTCGTCGGGGGTCATCCCGAAGCGGTCTGCTTTCGCCCACTCGCACCCCCGGTGCCCACCCGTACACTCGGAGTCGCCTGGCGCCGCGGCTACTCGCGGACGCCGTCGCTCCTGGGGCTCGCGCGATTTCTGCACGCCAATCTGCCGACGATCGTGGAGCCCCTGTCGCTCGAGAACGCGGCAAGGTTGACCCGCATCTGAGCGTCGAGCCTGCGTCGACAAGGACTGAACAGCCTCGGTGTTCTTGCGGCTCGGTCATCGGCATTTCTCGATGACCGTGATCTACAGAATGAATTTGGCTTGATCGGGGCGCTGACCTATTCGTATAGGTGAGTTAGGCAGTCGGAAATCGAAGCGCGTCGAATCGACCGGCGAACCCTGTCGAAACCGAATCTGGAGAAAAACATCATGAGCTGCATGACGTCTTTCGCAAGCGGCTTCGGGATCGTGTCATTGGTCCTCGCCTGCGGATCAACGGCGGCCTACGAGGCCGTCGACGTCGCCGGTGGCGGAACCCTCGAGGGACGGGTTATCTATGAAGGCAGGGTCCCGGTCAAAAAGATCATCCCCACGAAAGACGGTCAAGTCTGCGGCGGGCCCCGCGAGGAGCCGCAGGTGTATGTGGGACCGGGCAAGGGCGTGCAGGATGCCGTCGTCTATTTGAAGGAGGTCTCCCGAGGAAAGCCTTGGGGCGAGCCCGAGCAGACGCCGGTCATCGACAACAAGGATTGCCGCTTCCATCCCGCCATTCAGATCATTCGCGCGGGCGAGATCGACATTCACAACTCGGATCCCGTCCTGCACAACACCCGCGCCTTCTACGGCCGCCGCTCCGCATTCAACGTCGCCCTGCCGAACGCGGGCGATCAGGTCACCCAAGAGCTTCCGCGACCCGGGATGGTCCGTTTGGAGTGTGATGCCCATGGCTGGATGCTGGCCCATGTCTTCGTGGCGGACAACCCCTACTACGCCCTGACCGACGCAGCAGGCCATTTCAGCATGACCGACATTCCACCGGGCGACTACACCCTGGTGGCGACCCAGAGCTACACGGGCGACACCGAAACGACCGTGACGGTGAAAGGCGGCGATGTCCAGGCGCTCACCATCGAGCTGAGCAAGCCCTGAGGCCGATATCGCACGCACCTGTCCTGTCTTGGAGGAGACCGAACGATGAACGAACAGGCATTACCTCGGCATGACATGGATCGACTGCTGCGCCGACCCGGCGAGAAGCCGTCAACCGCGTTACGCATGACCCGTCGTATCTTCCTGCATAAGTCCCTGGTCCTCGGCACGGCCGGTGCGGCGGCCTATGGGTTCTTTCCCTTGCTCAATACGCTTGACTTTGCCTTCGCGGCCGGCGGGGAGCCCTTCAAATTCGCGTGGATCTCCGACACGCATCTCTATCCGAGGGACCTCAATAGCCGCTTCGTCGAGAAGACGGTCCGTGCCATCGAAGAGGTCCAGGCGATGGACCCGCCCGCCGACTTTTTGATCTTCGGCGGCGATCTCGCTCAACTCGGCGACCCGGTCGAGCTCGAGCTCGGCGCCGAGCTGCTCAAGGAGGTGACGATCAAGAAGGTCTTCATCCCCGGCGAGCACGACTGGTATCTCGACATGGGCGAAACCTGGAACCGGATGTTCGGGGAGACACCCTGGGCCTTCGACCACAAGGGGGTACGCTTCATCGGCCTAGACACGGTCAGTCGCGCGGAGGACTTCTGGACCTCGCGAAAGATGAGCCCGAAGGAGCGGATGGGCCACATGGCCACCTTGGACGGCACACTCGGCGGGGCCTGGGCAGCGGTCGGAGCGGAGCAGCTGATCTGGCTCGGCGAGACCCTCTCCGATTGGCCGAAGGATGCGCCGATCGTGTTGTTCACCCACAACCCGATCTACGAGTACTACCCCCCGTGGAATTTCTGGGTGCGTGATTGGCGGCAGGTGCACGAGGTCCTCGAGCCCTATGCCAACGTCACCAATATCCACGGCCATACGCATCAAGTGCTCTACAACGAGATCGGCAAAGTGCGCTCCATCGGCATGCTCGCCACCTCTTGGCCTTGGCCCTATGCGCCGGAAGGGGTCCCCGTCTTGACCCAACCCATGGTCCGGGCGGATCCGGGCGACCATTTCGACGGCGTTGGCTGGAGCGTCCTCGCGATGACCGAGTCGGGCCTCGTGGACAACGACTATCGGATGTGGCGCGAGCAGGTGTTGGCCACCGAGCCGTTCGACTCCGGAACCGGGGACAACCGCAACCAGGTGCTGAGTCCGCGCGTGGCCGATCGTATTTGAAGGTCGACGAGCACCGCATTCGAGGAGGAAAGACCATGGCAGACATCAAACCGCTGATCGTGCTCGCGGCTGCGGGCCTGGCGGCACTCTCTATCCTGTCCGCCGATATGGAACGGGCCTTCGCCCATAAGGCGCCGCACACCAGAGACCAGTTGGAGGCATTTCACCAGGTCTTCATGGACCAGGTCATCGTGAGCGACCAGCTCTTCCACGGCGATCCCGCGACGGAGGAGCGGCTGGGGGTGAAGCTCTCCAATACCGGAATGGCCTGTGCGATGTGCCATCCCTACACGTCCGACACCCATCCCCATGAATTCCCCAAGTATCAGGAGCAGATGGCGGAATTCGCAACCTTGAGGGACATGATCAACTGGTGCATCGAGAAGCCGAACGAGGGCGAGAAGATCGACCCGGACGGCGAGGCCATGAAGGCGCTCGAGAGCTACATCTACTGGTCCAATCGCAACTCCAAGCTGGACCCGGGGCGGCACTGAGTCAGCAAGCGGACGGCCGCGTCCGCTTCGGGCGCGGCCGCGATGATCCCGATCCCTTCAGGAGCAGAGATCCATGGCGAGCGCGATCCCCGCCCCGCAGCATGTCCCCGAGCCGGCGTTCCCGGACCCGGATTCGCTGATCGACCACGGCCTCATTCGGACATGGCTCTATTGGGGACTCTTCTGGCTCATGTTCACGCCGAGCATCGGCGTCGCCATCTCCACACTCTTCAATTACCCGAGCTATCTGGGAACCTCCGAATATCTCACCTTCGGTCGGCTGCGCCCGCTGCACGTCAACGGCGTCATCTTCGGCGCCTTTTCGACCCTCTTCATCGGGCTCTGCTATTACCTCTTGCCGCGGCTATGCGGGGTCCGCATCTGGAAGGGCGAGTGGGGTCATTGGCTGGTCTGGGTCTGGAACCTGGGTCTGGTCGCCGGGATGACCTCGCTGCTGCTCGGCTACAACCAAGGGCTCGAGGCCGGCGAATTTCCACTCGCCGTCGATGCCGTCATCTTCTTCGTGATCGGCCTGACGACCGTCCAGTTTCTGATGACGATCTCCCGGCGGCTGGAGCCCCAACTCTATGTCTCGGCCTGGTATCTCATCGGCGCATTCGTCTGGACCACGATGAACCTGATCTTGGGCAGCTTCATCCTGCCCAATACCATTACGGGCATCAACAGCGCGGCCTTTCACGGACTCTTCATCCACTACATCGTGGGACTCTGGATCACCCCGGCCGGTTATGTGCTGATCTATTATTTTCTGCCGGCCAGCGTGCGCAGTCCCATCTATAGCCATAAGCTGTCGCTCATCGGCTTCTGGTCTCTTGCGCTCTTCTATCCCTTCGTAGGGATCCACCACTATTTGTTCAGCCCGATCGCCGACTGGGCCGAGACCCTCGCCATCATCACCTCCATGCTCTTGATCGTACCGGTGTGGACCGTGCTGCAGAACTTCTTCGGGACCATGATCGGGCGCTGGCAGAGCTTCGGTCGAAACCTCACCGCCAAGTTTCTGATCATGGGTTCGCTCATGTACCTGGTCGGCTGCTTCCAGGGGTCTGTCGAGGCCCTGAGAGCGATCCAGCAGCCGACCCATTTCAGCGACTTCGTCATCTCACACTCGCACCTGACCGTCTTCGGGACCTTCGTGATCTGGGCAATCGCCGGCACGGTCTATGTGCTGCCCAAGCTGGCCGGCCGCCCCCTCTGGTCGTTCAAGCTGGGGAATTGGTCCTTCTGGCTCATCACCATCGGCATCTCGGTGATGGGCCTGGACCTGACCATGGCCGGACTGCAGCAAGGCTTCAGCCTGATGAGCGGCGTGGAGTGGCTGGATTCCCTGGTCGCCATCCGGCCCTATTGGCTGGTGCGCACGGTTGCGGGCATCTCTATGGACATCGGCATGTCGCTCCTGGTGTACAACCTGATGCGCACCATGCTGGCGGCGCGGGACCACGAGCCGGCCGCCGCCCTGCCGAGGGCGCCCGGGATCGAGGGGGTACGGCCGTGAGCGCACGCGGTTACGGATTGCGCTACTACGCGCTGGTGGGCGCCTTCGGGACCATCAGTCTGGCCGCGTTCGTCCAGGGTCTGCTCCCGATGCTGGAGCCCCAGTCGCGCACCGCCGAGGTGACGCGGGTGGTGCGCACCGATCTGGGCGAGCTCAAATGGATGGAGTGGCAGTCCACAGACTACAGCCCCGAGCAACAACGCGGCCGAGCCGCCTATATCCGGGAGGGGTGCTGGTACTGTCACTCCCAGTACGTGCGCCCGGTGACCGGCGAGACCCGCCGCTGGGGACCCATCACGCAGGCCGGCGAGTATGCCTTCGACCTGCCACATCTGTTCTCCACGCGCCGTATCGGCCCGGACCTGTCCAGGGTCGGGCTCAAGTACAGCGACTCCTGGCACCTGGCCCATTTCTGGGACCCCCGCATGCTGTCCCCGGACTCCATCATGCCGCGCTTCACCGCCCTGTTCGAGGGACCTCACACGGCATCGATCGTCACAGGCACCGACGGGGAGCGGACCCTGGAGCGCACCGAGGCGACCGAACGGCTGTTCGATTTCGACGCCCCGGAGCAGATCCTGCTCACACCCAACGCGGAGGGTCTGCTCTATGTCCCGGAGCGCGGCAAGTCTCCGGTGATCTTCACCCCGAACGACGAATTCAACGGGGATCGTGTGCAGCTCGTCGCGGATACGGAGGATCTGCGGGCCTTGGTGGCCTATCTGCAGAAACTGGGCACCAACAGGGGCAAGTGGCGAGACCGCTTCGAGCCCCAGCGCATGGAGGCGTCCCGGGTCAGCCTGCCGCGCTCGGAGGAGTGGATCGCCTACGGCCAAGAGGTCTATGCGCGGCGCTGTCTCGGCTGTCACGGGGCACAAGGCGACGGCAATGGTCCGGCCGCGACCTTCATGCACCGGGATCGACCGCGCAACTTCACCTGGGGCGTGTTCAAGTTTCGTCTCACACCTTCGGGCTCGCTCCCGGACGACGGCGACCTGCTGCGCACCATCACCCGCGGGGTGCGGGGCACGGCCATGCCCCCGTGGCATGAGCTGCAGGACAAGGATCGGCTCGCGGTCATCCAATACATCAAATATGTGCTGGCCGCGGACCGCAGCAATCCCGCCGAGCCCTACTTCTTTTTCGTGGAGGAGTCGCCGAAGGCGCCGATCTTCATCGGCCAGCCGCCCGAACCCTCCTTGGCGCTGGTGCAGAAGGGCAAGGATGTCTGGCAACAGTCCAAGTGCTGGGAGTGTCACGGGCAGGCCGGTCGGGGCGACGGGGAGAAGGCGCCCGGTCTGACCGACGACTTCGGCTTTCCGATTCCGCCCGCCAACCTGACGACGGGGCAGTTCAAGTCCGGGCCCGACGTGCGGGACATCTTCCGCACGCTGACGACCGGTCTCTCGGGCACCCCCATGCCGTCCTTCGGGGACACGGTCGCGGAGGCGGATCGCTGGGCACTCGCCTATTACGTGCTGTCGCTCTCGGCTTTCCAGGATCCGCTGACCGGAGAGCCGCTGCCGATCCCGGATCGGGATCGCCAGGCGCTCAACGACCCGCAGCTCGAGGCGTCCGAATCCCGCCTGGCCTACCGGCTCAAGACCGACGAGCCCGTGACCCGATACGCCGGCGAGGCCTGGGCGACGAAGCACGGTTTCGAGCTGGCCGAGTCGGAGGACCCAAGCCCGCCACTCACCGAAAGGACCGAGCAGACGCCATGGAAAAACTAACCCTGCTGCAGTTCCTGGTCGCGCTGCTGATGAGTCTGGGGGGCCTGTTCCTCTTCATCTGGGCGGTGCTTTCGGGGCTGTTCCAGGACGTGGAAGCCATCAAATACAGGGCCTTTCGCGCGGAGGTCGAAGACAATGAACCCAAAGACGACGCCTGAGAAGGGCGAAGAGCTCGAGCCCCCGGAGTCCCTCGCCGAAGCGTCCCGCACCGGGGCCGAAGTCCCGTCGCGCGAGACCCCTTACCACCGGCAGACGGAGGACTACGGCGGGGGCCGCATCCAGGCCCGGCACGGGCGTGTCGACGGGTGGCTGCTGCTGGTCTATCTGGTGATGTTCCTCTGGGCACTCTACTACGGCTTCAGCTACTGGGGCGGGCTCGGACCCGGCCTCGACCTCGGGCTGTGAGGAGATCGAATCATGGCGACACGACTGCTGTTGGGCTTGGCCCTGCTGAACCTGGTCTTCCTGTTCGGCGAGCTGGCGATCAACGTGCTGGGCGTCGCCTTGTCGTGAGGCGCACGTCATGAGCCTCCCCGCACTCTCGCTGCCCCAGATGAGCCTTCCCGAGGCCATCGCCTTCTGGATCTTCGTGATCATGACGGTGGCCTTCTTCCTGTGGGTGGCCTATCTCGCGGCCCGCAAGTAAAGGAGGGATCGATGGAGTACTACCTGCTCATCCTGCTCGCCGGTCTGGCCGGGAGCATGCATTGTGTCGGCATGTGCGGCGGTTTCGCCTGCATCCTGGGCAGGGATGGCCGCGGCCGCCTCGCGACCCTCGCCCGTCACCTCCTCTACAACCTGGGTCGGGTAACCAGCTACTGCTTCATGGGTGTCTGCGTCGGTTATCTCGGATTCCTGCTGGTGGGTCATGGCGGTGACGACACCTGGGGGAGCCTGGCGCAGCGTACCCTGGCCCTGCTCTCCGGCATGCTCATGCTCTATATCGGCCTGCAGTTTCTCGGAGTCATGCCGCGTCCGGCAGGCCCTCTCGCGGGATTCGATTGGCTCGCCTCCGGATTGCGCCATCTGACCCGATCGACCCGTCCCGGCGCGCCGCTCGCCCTCGGGGTGCTCAACGGTTTTCTCCCCTGTCCACTGGTCTACGCCTTCCTCGCCCAGGCCGCGGGCAGCGGCGGTCCCTTGCCGGGACTCCTGATCATGGCCACTTTCGGGCTCGGCACCTTCCCGGCCATGCTCGCGATGGGAGGCATCGGCTGGTGGGCGGGTGCGCGTCGTGCGCAACCGGTTGCGGTTCCGGTTCCGACCCTGTCGATGGGGCCGGGCAGCCTGGCGTCGGGCGCCGATTGGCGGCAGCGCAGCGTGCAGATCGCCGGGGGTTTCATCGTCCTGCTCGGCGTCGTCACCGTCGCCCGGGGGCTGCTGCCCCTCGGTGCGCATCTCCATTGACGGCCGTCGGTTACGGCAAAGGCCCATGGCATGCAGGAGCACCCCCTGAATGCGACGCCGCTCTGCGACCATTGCCGACTCCCGGTCGGCCGGCTGGCGCACCCGCGCACCCTGAACGGCACGGACCACTGGTTCTGCTGTTACGGCTGCTGTCTGGCCTATCAGGTCCATCAGGGATCCACGGAAGAGCCGGAGGCGGCGCTATGGCTGATCCGGCTTGGCGTGGGCGCGTTTCTCGCCATGAACATCATGCTGTTCAGTCTGCTGCTCTACGCGGACGCCTTGTCCGCGTCCGACCCACGGGTGAGTGCTTTGGTCCCCTGGCTGCTTTGGGCCCTCGCCACTCCGCTCTTGGTCGTGCTGGGCGGACCCTTTCTGCAGGGTGCCTGGCGCGCGGGCCGTGCGGGGCGCATGACGGCCGATACTCTGGTCAGCGTCGGGATCCTCGCCGCCTACCTCTACTCGGGATGGCGCGTCCTGCAGGGGTCGGACCAGGTGTATTTCGACACCGTCGCCATGGTGCTGATCCTCTTCACGTTGGGCCGCTACCTGGAGGCCCGGGGGCGCCTGCAGGCGATGCGCAGCCTCGCACCCATGCTGGCCGCCGAGCGCGCCGAGGTCAGGGTCTCGACCCCGCTCGGGGAGTCCGTGCGGACGGTGGATCGGATCCGACCCGGGGATGTCATTCGCATCGAGCCGGGGGAGCGCATCGCCGTGGACGGCGAGATCGTCTCGGGCTGGTCCGAATGCGACGAGTCGATCGTCTCCGGGCAACCCGAGCCCCAGCCCAAGACGCCGGGCGATGCGGTCCATGCGGGAAGCCTCAACGGCAGCGGGCGGCTCTGGGTGCGCGCGAGCGTCTTCGGCAACCAAACCCGCTGGATCCGCATCAGCCGATTGGTGCGCGAGGCCCTGGGCCGCAAGTCGCTCCCGGGGGAGACCGTCGATCGGGTGGCCGGCTATTTTCTCCCCCTGGTCCTGATCCTCGCCGTCGGCACCTTCCTCTTCTGGGCGAGTCGCGGCGGCCTCGACACGGCCCTGCTGGCCTCGCTCTCCGTCCTGGTGGTGGCCTGTCCCTGCGCGCTCGGCCTGGCCGGCCCCCTGGCCACCTCGCTGGGCATCGGACGCGCGGCCCAGAGCGGCGTGCTGATTCGGGGTGCCGGCGTGCTGGAACGGCTCGGTCGTCTCGAAGGCATCGCCTTCGACAAGACCGGCACCTTGACCCTCGGCAAGCCGCAGGTCATGGCGCTTACGGTACACGACT
>NZ_LN848257.1:3035641-3041633 GCF_001499735.1 Thiocapsa sp. KS1
ACGGCCTGGCCCTGCTGCCCTGGGTCATCGATCTCGCCCGGAAGGTGCGGCGCTCGATCCGGGCCAATCTGGTCTGGGCCTTCGGCTACAACGCCGCGGCACTCTCCCTGGCCGCGGCGGGCCTGCTGCAGCCCGTGCTGGCCGCCGCATTGATGGCGGGCTCAAGCCTGGTGATCGTCGCGCGGACCCTGCACGGCCGCTCGGGCGCCGAGATGGCTGCCGAGGCCCCCGGCTCATCTTGGGCGGACGGCACGGCACGGTCGTCGAGGACATCGGGAGCCGCCGTATGAACCGGCTGCTGTCGGCTATCCTGCTCGGTATCCTCGTCGTGACCGCAGCGACGACGCCCTCGGTCGCGACCCACACCCCGGAACAAGCGCTCAGTCAGGCGTCCGCCGGGTGGCCCATCGGCGACCTCGCGCTCGTGGATACGGACGGGAGGCCTTTCGTCACGCGCGATCTGCACGAGCGCTGGACACTGCTCGCGGTCGCGGACAGCCGGTGCGCCGAGCGCTGCGATCGAACACTGTCGGCCCTATCCGAGTTGCTTCGGCGCATCGCGGGGACCCGGGTGCTTGCGAGCACACAGGTGCTCGTCGTGTCGCTGCGGGCAGACGATGCCCCTGCGGACCTGCGCCGCCTTCTCGCACCCTACGATGCCCGGTTGATCGGGGTAACGGGCCGCGCGGAGGATCTTGCCCGGTTGGCGGATGATCTCGGCATCGACGTCGGAGCGGGTGCCGGGCCGGACGCCGCTCCGCTCGGCGTGGAGGATCGCACCGGCTCCCTGTGGCTGATCGGACCGGACGGCGCCATCCGCGCCGAGCTGCACCCGCCGCTTGATCCCTTGCTGCTCACCGCGACCTATCTCAAGCTCCGGTTGCGGGGCTGATCCTGCTGCTTGATGCCGGAGTTTGGTCCAAGGCACCGATACCGGAGGCAATCGCGGCGTGGAGCGGCGCATTGGCCTTGTCAGGGCCGATCGGCTCTCCGACAATGGCGGGCGCCGACGAGGTCGTCGTGCCCAAATCAGGATGCACCAGGCCAATGACTCGGATCCCCGCCCCGCCATGGAGTTGACCCCGACCCCGCCTCGCCCTCGATTCGAGTCGACCCGCTGATGTGCGGGATCGCGGGTTTCATGCTGCGCGACGGCGTGCGTCCGGATCCGAGCGCGCTGCGGCTGATGGCCGCGACCCTGGCGCACCGCGGCCCGGACGATCACGGTATCCATTGCAACGGCCCGGTCGGACTGGCGCAGACACGGCTGTCGATCATCGGGCTCGCCACCGGGCATCAGCCGATGGTCTCGGCAGACGGACAACTCGCGCTGGCCGCCAACGGCGAGGTCTACAACTATATCGAGCTGAATGCGGCGCTGCGTGCGCAGGGTCGCGAGCCGCGTACCGACTCGGACTCCGAGACCATCCTGCACGCCTATGCCGTGCACGGCCTGGATTTCCCCGTCGAGCTGCGCGGCATGTTCGCCTTCGCGCTCCACGATGCGCAGGCCGAACGGCTGATCCTCGGGCGAGATCGGCTCGGAATCAAGCCGCTCTTTTACGTGCGACTGCCCGACCGCATCGCCTTCGCCTCCGAGATCAAGGCACTCCTGCCGATCCTGCCGGGGCAGCCCCGCGTGAACCCGGTCGCCTTGCGACAATTCCTGCAGAATCAGTTCGCGAGCGGCGAGGAGACCATCCTGGAGGGCATCCGACGGGTGCCGCCCGGCGAGATCCTGATCATCGATCGGGATCTGCGCATCGAGCACAGGCGCTACTGGTCGGCGCTCGACATCGCGCCCCGCGCGATCGGCCTCGACGAGGCGCAAGCGGAGCTCGACGGCCTCATGCACGCGGCCATGCGCGAGCACATGCGCTCGGACGTGCCCTTCGGGCTCTTCCTCTCGGGCGGCGTGGATTCGGCCGTGCTGGCCGCGCTGCTGCACACCCACGGGGCCGGTCGCATCAAGAGCTTCTCGGTCGGCTATCGCGGCACGGCGATGGCGCACGAGCTGGACGAGGCGGCGCGGGTCGCGGCGCACTTCGGGCTGGATCACCGCCCGCTTGAGCTCGAGCTCGATCAGGTCTTCGCCCGCATCCCGCATACGGTCTGGGCGGCCGACGAGCTGATGCGCGACTATGCCAACCTGCCGACCTCGATCCTGGCCCAGACCGCCGCGGCCGATCTGAAGGTGGTCTTCTCGGGCGAGGGCGGCGACGAGGTCTTCGCCGGCTACGGCCGGTATCGCCCGCCGCCGGCCGAGCGCTGGCTCAAGGGCCTGCTGAGCCCCGGCAGCGGCGGTTTCCGCACCCGTGGTCAGTGGTCCGGACACTGGTCGGGACGGCTGCTCGGGCCAGCGCTCGGGTCGATCAAGGAGCCGGATCGCGCGCCCTTTCTCCATGCCTGGCGGTCGACACCGAAGGGCTGGTCGGACCTGCAACGGCGCCAGTACACCGATCTGGTCACGGCCCTCCCGGACAACCTGCTGGTGAAGACCGACCGCATGCTGATGGGCTTCGGGCTGGAGGGACGCGTGCCCTTCCTCGACCATCGCCTCGTCGAATTCGGCCTGTCGCTGCCCGATGGGCTCAAGGTCAAAGGCCATCAGGGCAAATGGCTGCTCAAGCGCTGGGCCGAGCCCATGCTCCCGCCGGGCCACCTGACACGCCCCAAGCGCGGTTTCCACGTCCCGGTCGGCGACTGGTTGACCGGCGATGTCGCGGCCCGTGTCGGCGAGCGTCTGGCCCAGAGCCGCGGCATCCGCGAGTGGTTCCGCATCGAGTCCATCCCGGCCCTGGTCGCCGCCCGCCAGGCCGCCAAGGGCGGCAGCCGCGAGCTGTTCGGTCTCATGCAGTTCGCCATCTGGCATCGGCTCTTCATCGAGCTGCCCGGGCTCGCACCCTCGCCCGACGAGGACCCGTTGGATTGGATCGCGAGCAGCACCTGACCATGACGACCACCGCCCCCCGAATTGCCTGCTTCTTCTCGACCTCCGGTCACAGCGGGGTCGACCGTGCGGCCAAGCACCTGATACCGGCCCTGGCACGTCGGGGCTATCGGGTCGATCTGCTCAAGGTCCGTCGGCACGGGCCACACCTGGACACGATCCCGGAGGGGGTCTCGGTGGTCGATCTGGGCTCGCGGCATACCTACGCCTGTGTGCCGGCACTGGTGCGCTATCTGCGCCGTGAGCGTCCGGCGGTGATGCTCTCGGACAAGGATCGGGTGAATCGCACCGCACTGCTTGCCGCCTGGCTCGCCCGCCGACTCGCCGGCGTACCGACGCGCCTGGTCTTCAGCTCGGGGACGACCATCTCGATCGATCTGGCGACCCGCGGCCCGCTCGAGCGCTGGGTGCAGAGAACCTCGATGGGGCGTCTCTATCCCTTTGCCGATCAGGTGATCGTGACCAGCGCCGGCGTGGCCGACGACATGGCCAGCTACACCGGGTTGGCGCGCGAGCGCATCCGCGTGGTGCCCTCGCCCGTGGTGCCGGCGTCGCTCTTCACGGAAGCCTTGGCGCGCCCGGATCACCCCTGGCTCGGCCGGTCCGACGCGCCGCTGATCTTGGGCGCAGGCGAGCTGTGCGGACGCAAGGACTTCGAGACCCTGCTGCGAGCCTTCGCGCGGGTGCGGGCACAACGCCCCTGCCGACTCATGATCCTGGGCCAAGGCCGGGCCCGCGAGCGCCTGCTCGCGCTCGCCGCCGAGCTGGGCGTGGCCGACGACGTCGCCCTGCCCGGATTCGTCCCCGAGCCCTATGCCTTTATGGCCCATGCCGATCTCTTCGCCTTCACCTCGCGCTGGGAGGGACTCGGCTTCGTCATCATCGAGGCACTCGCGGTCGGCACACCCGTGGTGGCGACCGATTGCCCGAGCGGCCCGCGCGAGATCCTGCAGGACGGACGCATCGGCCCCTTGGTGCCGGTCGGCGACGCTGCCGCCTTGGCTGCGGCCATGATGCAGACCCTGGACGCACCGCCGCCGGAGGCGCTGCTGCGGGACGCCGCTCGACCCTACGAGATCGAGGCGAGCACGGATGCCTATCTGGATGCCATGCGGCTTCCGCGGCGGGCGGGGTAGGGCGATTGGTTCTTGCGGATCGTTCGCGGAACATCCCTCGGCGAGGAGTTGCAGTATGAGGGGCCGGTCCTCGAGGTGCGGTCGCGCCATCCAGAGCCGCCGGCCTGGCTCGGGTATGCAGAGACCCGCGAACGCTGCTGTCCGGCCTCGGAGACGGGTCCCCGTCGACCCGCGAGCAAAGAACTCCGGCCCCTTTTCCCTTTCCGCCGAGGATGCTACGGACCTTGGTCGCGAATCAGCAAGATTCGCCGAGAATCCCGGACAGATCATAGATCGGCTCGCTCGGGAACTGCTCCGGATCCAACCCGGTCTCGCGAATTGCCCAATCGCGGCCATCGTCCCATGCCGATTCCAGCGCCTCGGCCAGGATGGCCGGATTGCGAAGCCCCGGGTTCTTTCCGAGGAGACGCTCGATTTGGCGACGTTGGGTTGCAACGGAGTTGCGCCAACTTTTCTCGTTGGTCGGCGTTCGCTTGGTGTGCACCTCCAACTTCAGGAGGTGCGCGACGATGACCGCTATGCGTGCAGCCAGCGCGCGTTGCTCGGAGCGTCCCATCTCTTCGATCTCTCCGGCGAGATGCTCGCGATCCATACGCCCGAGATTCCCTTCGCGCACCGCCGCGGCCTGTTCCCGGGTCCAAGAGAAGAAATCTTGCTCATACGCGTTACTCATACGCGGTGCCTACGATAGCCAACCATGGAGTGATGATAACCAAATGGTGAGTCCGAAGGCCGGGATGAGCCGAGCGAACCGGCTTGACCGCGGCGCCGAAGATGCCGGGGTTCGTTCCTCACCCCAGCCTGCGGTCCCGGAGGCAAAAGGAAAGACCCGATCCCGATCCCGATCCCGACCCAACATTGCCTGGAGCCGAAACTTGACCTCAATCGTTCTCGACATCAAACACTGGGGCAATAACCTCGGTGTGCGCTTGCCCGCGGCCATTGCCCGGGCGGCCCATCTGCATGCCGACCAGCGTGTCAGCATCACCGTGGAGGGCGAACGGGTCATCATCACGCCGATCCGCGACGAACGACTGACCCTGGAACAACGCCTGGCCTACTTCGATCCCGAGCGCCACGGCGGCGAAGCCATGCCCGCCGAGAAGGCTTTTGGCGCCGAACAATGGTGAAAGCAGTCGAAGCCTGGGCACCGAACCGACAGGACGTCATCTGGATCGACTGCAACCCCCAGCGCGGGCAGGAGATGCGGGATGTTCATCCCTTTCTGGTGCTCTCTCCAAAAGTCTTCAACGAACAGACCTCGCTGTTCATCGGCCTGCCCATGACCACCGCCGCCTATAACGCCGACAACCCCTTTGCCGTTGCGGTCAGTGCGGCCGGGGAGCGCAAGGCCGGGCAAACCAGTTACGTTCTCTGCCACCAGCCCAAATCCTTCGACTGGCGTCTGCGCAGCAGCACACCATATCCGATGAAACGCATCCCCGATACCCGCTTTGCCGAGGTGCTGGCAGTTCTCAACCAGATCGTGCAACTCGCCTGAATACCACACGCCCTCCGCCAGCCCCAGACTCGCGGCTCAGTCCCTTTTCCTATCCGTGTTGTCATGTCTACGCATCGGCGCGCCTGTTACGAGTTGCGCCGCAAGGCTCGATACTGGGCTCGTGGCTAGCGATTACCCAGGCGGGAGTCTCACCCGCCGGGATACGCGGCCTTGCCAGGCCGCACCGTCTCCGGAACCCCGCCGAAGCTCGAATCGGAGTGGTCTAGCCATGTGACCCCGATGCCCGTTCCGTCACATCCCGCCGCGACTTCCCGGCAGGATCTTCGAGTATTTTTTCGAACCCTCGGTCAGTTTATACTTCCCAGGGTAGGAAATTTCGAGTGTCCTGCCAGATTCCCGCACACTCATCATCAAGCTCCGGAATCGAACTTGGCTGGGCTAATT
>NZ_LN848257.1:3041733-3051156 GCF_001499735.1 Thiocapsa sp. KS1
TGCTTCTGGTACCGGCAGGATGGTATTGGGGGAGACGGCAGGGCTAACCCCGGCGTTGATGATCTGCGCGACCCTGATCATCGATTGGCCCCACCATTGCCAAATCGCCACAGGGACGAGGCGCGGCTGTCTCGCCGGGCGCGGTCGTCGTTGAAAAAAGGAAAGGCGGGGAGGACATCAGGGACTGCCTGCAAACAGGCACACCTCTCGGAAACGATCGGTTTCGAGAACACATCGAGGCAACGCCGGGAACATGCGTCGGGAGGGCACCGCGGGGACAGTCAAAAAACCGGTCGACACACCGCACGGAACGCCTGACGCAAATCGCCAGCAACAGCTTGAAGGACTCTGACCTATCGCCTGCCACCTGCGCAGCACCCGACGCGGTTCCGGCAAAGGGCTCCGACCCCGCCCCCCTTTTCAACTCTCGGCAATCAGCCCGAAGGCCGCGAGATAGCGTCGTGCGCTGATGTCCATCCGATACTCCTGGACCGCCTCCTTCAAGACATCGGGCGACGGCGGATCGCGCAGGGTGTCCTCCATGGCGGCGGCCAGTGCCGCGACATCGCCGACCGGCACCAAGGCGCCGAAGGCACCGTCGCGGGTGATCTCTCTTGGTCCGCTGCGGCAATCGGTCGAGACCACGGGCGTGCCCAGTGCGAGCGCCTCGGTCAGGACGTTGGGCGAACCTTCCCAGAGCGAGGAGAGGGCGAAGAGCTTGGCGCGTGCCAGGAAGCGGTAGGGATTGGGTTCGAAACCGGGGAGGGCGACATCCTCGGCCACGCCCAGATCCCGCGCAAGACGCAGGAGGCGCCCCTGCTGGCGACCTTGTCCGAGGATCATCAGCCGACAGGGCAGGCGTGCATGGAGCAGGGCGAATGCCTTGATCAGGGTCGCGAAGTCCTTCTGCGTGCGCAGGCCGCCGACGCCCATGATGACCGGCGGCTGGTCGGTGCCGAACCAGGGGTGATTCAGCGGCTCCCGTGCCTGCTCATAGAACTCCGGCGTGATGTTGGGGTTGCGCACCACCCGGATGCGGCTCGGCGGGATGCCCGTGACCTCGGCGATGTCGGCCGCGACCCCTTCGGACACGGCGACGACCCCGTCGGCCCGCTTAAACAGGCTCCGCAGCTCGCGTTGCTCCCACCAGCGTTTGAGCCGATTCTTCCCGCGCGCACGCCAGCGCTCGGACATGGTGGTACCGGGGCGCAGGAAATACCGAGTGTCGGTCGACGAGGCCGCCTTGACGGCGAGCGCGATGCGGTCGTCCTCGGTCTTGGCCGACAGCACGACGGCCGGACGGCTCCGCTCGGCATACTCGGCGAGGAAGCGCTGTCGCTCCCGCGGCGGGATACGGCCGAGCGCATGGAGGGTCACCGTTGCCGGCAGACTGTCCAGAAAAGGCGCATCGCGCCGACCGACCACGAAGTCGACCGGCACACCCTGATCGGCGATCCCGCGGGCGATGTTGACCATCATGCGCTCCACCCCTCCGTCGCCGAAGCTCGGGATGAAGAGGCAGATCGGGCGTGACGCCGAATTCGGCACGGTTTCGGCGATGGGTTGATTCGAAGGGGGGATGACGGGCATTGATCGTCCTCGACACGGCGGTCGCACCGGGCCGAGTCTTGTGTTGGATGTCGAATTGTTCAGGCAGTGCGATCGGAGCGATGCGGGCAGCTCGACGCTTCGGGGGCTGAAGACGCACCGCCGGCCCGGCGTGCACGCGGCTGCAATGCGGCGATAAACCCACGTGCGCTCGGTATATCATACCTGTCCCGAGGCGAGATCCTCATCCCGTGAACCCGTCGAGACGCCGCCCTTGCCCGATTCGCCCCGCCTCCTGCCGAGTGTCGCGCCGCTTGATGGCTGGTCACGCGCCGGTCTCCTCGGCCTTTATGTCTTTGCCTTCTTCGGGCTGCTCGGGATCACCCCGGCCACCGTCGGCCTGGTCCTGCTGACCCTGGTCTTCCTGATTCGATTCGACGCTTGGCGGCGGCTCGCACGGGATCCGGTCGCCCTGCTGGCCCTGGCATTCGGCCTCTATGTCGCCGTGCACAGCGCGATCGCCTATGTCCTGGAGCCGACCCCGGCGCTCTCACAGGCCGTTATCGACAACGGAACGGATTGGGTGAAGCTGCTGCTCTTCATCCCGCTCGCCTACTGGGCCGCCGGACGCCCGGACAGGGTGCGCCTGATCCTGCTGCTCGGGCTTGCCGGCTTCACCCTTGCGACCTTTCGCAAGATCGACTGGGCGACCTTCGACGCCGCCTTCTTCTCGACCCGATTCGAGTCCTACCTTCCGGCGATCGCCTTCGGGATGTTCGCCGGGCTCGGGGCGCTCGGACTCCTCGCGACGCGCCGTGCCTTCTGGGCGGTGCGCGACCGTTCTTGGAAGCGTTGGCTCGCAACGACGCTCTGGGCCATCTGGCTGCTCGTCATGCTGGAAGGCCTGCTCCTGTCTCAGTCGCGCGGCTCCTGGCTCGGCTTTCTCGGCGGGCTGGCGGTCTTGATGCTTCTCGAATGGCGGGCGCGACAGGTAACGACGGCGACACCGATACGGCGACGCTGGCTTGCGATCCTGCTGGTCGCCGCCGCCATCGGGGCCATCCTGTCGAGCCAGTATCAAACCATCGAGATGCGGCTCACCGACCAGACCGACACCCTGCAACAGGTCATCAGCGGCGATGTGACCGAGGTGACCTCCGACCCGGTCGGCCTGCGCGTCAACGCCCTACTCTTCACCGTCGAGAAATGGCGCGAACGCCCCTGGTTCGGCTGGGGCGCGGGCACCAGCCGCGAATGGATCGCCGCCAGCGGACGCCCAGACACCCTCATGGACAACGTCGAGTGGCTGCCGCATCTGCACAACGCCTATGCCGAGACCCT
Organism: Thiocapsa sp. KS1; assembly: GCF_001499735.1. Classification (GTDB taxonomy): domain Bacteria; phylum Pseudomonadota; class Gammaproteobacteria; order Chromatiales; family Chromatiaceae; genus Thiocapsa. The sequence continues at coordinate 3,044,623 of NZ_LN848257.1, forward strand.
GTTTCAGTTCGGCACCGTCGGTCTGCTGCTCGCGGTCGCGCTGGTGTGGGCACTGGTGCGCGCGACCGGCGACGAATGTCGTGCCGGACGCCTCCCGGTTGACCTCTGCCGTCTCTTCCTGATCACCCTCGTCTTCGTGCTCATCTGGAATCTGTTCAACTATCGCGTGGTGCGCAGCGACTGGATGGTCTTCTGGATCCTGCTCGCAGGGTCCGCCTACAGCTTCCGTCTCGCGCGCCTGACGGAGCCGCCGGGAGACGGCCGCGGGTGAAGATCCTCGTCGTCAGGCTCTCGGCGATCGGCGACATCGTCTTCGCATCGCCGCTGATCGCGGCCCTGCGACGTGCTTATCCGCAGGCGCACATCGCCTGGCTGGTGCAGCCCGAGTATCGCACCCTGCTGGACCGACACCCGGATCTAGACGAGGTCATCGTCTGCCCGCTCGGTCACTGGCGGCGCCTGTGGCGCGAGCGGCGACTGCGCGAGCTGATATCCGGTATCTCGGCACTGCGGACGACTCTGCGCGAGCGGCGCTTCGACCTCGCCATCGATCTGCAAGGATTACTCAAAAGCGGCGCCCTGACCCGACTCTCGGGTGCTCGCGAGCGGATCGGTCTGGGCTCGCGCGAGGGCAGTCAGTGGCTGATGACTCGGACGGTTCAGCGCGGCGGGGATCCCCGGCGTATCGGATCGGAGTATCTCTATCTCGCACAGATCTTAGGGCTGCCCGTCGAGGACTTCGCGATGGCCGTCCGTTACGGCGAGATCGAGGCGACCTTCGCCGATCGAATCATCGCCGAGCGCGATCTGAGCGACGGCTATGCCGTGCTCTGCCCCTTCACGACGCGTCCGCAAAAACACTGGATCGAGGAGCGTTGGGCACCGCTCGCGGCACGCATCCAGGCGGATCTCGGCCTGAAGCCGGTCGTGCTCGGCGCTCCGGCGGATCGCGAGGCCGCGACACGGATCGGCGATGCCGCCGATCCCCCCTTGGTCGATCTCACGGGCCGCACCAGCCTCCTCGAGGCCGCGGCCTTGATCGATCGCGCCTCGCTCCTGATCGGCGTAGATACCGGCCTAGGTCACATGGGCATCGCCTTCGGCACCCCGAGCCTGCTCCTCTTCGGCTCGACCTGTCCCTATCTCGACACCACCCGCGGAAACGCCCGGGTGTTGTATCACAAGCTCGACTGCTCGCCCTGCAAACGTCGCCCGACCTGCGACGGGGCTTTCACCTGCATGCGTCTGATCACGATCGACGAGATCCTGGACGCGGCCCGCGGCGTGCTCGGGGCTTCGCCTTGAGGATCCTTCACGTCGAAGGCGGGCGCCATCTCTACGGCGGGGCCTATCAGGTGCTGCACCTGCTGCGCGGGCTCGACGCGCGCGGCCACGAGAATCTCCTCGCCTGCCCCGCCGGATGTGCCCTGGCGGAGGCCGCTGCGCCCGTTGCGCGGGTCTATGGCCTTCGGATGCGGGGCGATCTGGACCTGCCGATGATCATGCGTCTGCGACGCCTGATCCGTACGAGCCAACCGGATTTGGTGCATCTGCACAGCCGCATCGGCGCCGACGTCATGGGCGGCATCGCGGCCCGCCTGAGCGGGGTGCCGGTCATCCACACCCGCCGGGTCGACAACCCCGAGCCGCGCTGGCTGGTCGCGCTCAAGTACCGGCTCTTCGATCGGGTCGTGGCCATCTCGGAGGGGATTCGCGACGTGCTGCTTGCCGAGGGTCTGCCCGCCGAGAAGCTGCGGGTCGTTCGCAGCGCGGTCGACTACGCCACCTACGCCCGGCCCTGCGCGCGCGCCTCGGTCGCCGCTCGACTCGGGGTGCCGGAGGAAGCCGTCCTGATCGGCGTCGTCGCCCAACTGATTCAGCGCAAAGGGCACGCCGACCTGATCGAGGCACTGCCCCCGTTGATGGATCGCTACCCTGGCCTGGAGGTGCTCTTCTTCGGGAAGGGGCCGCTCGCGGACGCACTCGAAGCACAGATCAACCGGAAGGGTCTGAGCGGGCGTGTCCGGCTCCTCGGCTTCCGCGACGACCTTGCCGAGCTCATGCCCTGCCTGGATCTGCTCGTCCACCCGGCGCGCATGGAAGGGCTCGGCGTCTCCTTGCTCCAGGCCGCCAGCGCGGGCGTGCCGATCGTCGCGAGCCGCGTCGGCGGCATCCCGGAGGCCGTGCGCGACGGCGAGAATGGGCTTCTGGTGCCTCCCGGCGACATCACGGCATTGAGGGCCGCACTCGAAGCCCTGCTCTCCGACCCCGAGCGTCGCCGAAAACTCGGCGCAGGCGGACAGGCCCTGATGGCGCGCGAGTTCTCCATCGACGCCATGGTGGACGGAAACCTCGCGGTTTATCGCGAGCTGTCGGACAAACCTGCCCTGCGCTCCGAGCAGGGGTAACGGATTTCGACTTTACCAACGACTCCAGCCCTTTATGCCAGATCCATCCAGTTTCCAAATGGTCGCCAGCAAGGCCCTCGGCGGTGCCGAGCGCTGGGCGATCCGCTTCAGTCTTGCGCTCGCCGAGCGCGGGGCCCCCGTCGACCTGGCGATCCGCCGCGGCAGCGGTCTCGACGATCTCGACTACGGCTCGCTCCAGGTCCATCGTCTGCCCTTTCTCACCACCTGGGATCCGCTCTCGCGCGATGCCGTCTCGCGCACGATCGCTCGGGTGCGACCGGACATCGTCCAGACCTATATGGGACGGGCGACACGGCTGACGCACCTGAGCCCGTCGAAAGGTCCGGTCCATCTCGCGCGGCTCGGCGGCTATTACGCGCTCGGACCCTTTCGACATGCACACGGCTGGATCGGCAATACCAAGCAGCTCTGCGACTGGATGATCCAAAACGGCCTGCCGGCGGATCGGGTCCATCACATCTACAACTTCGCCGAGCCGGTGCATCCGGTAACGCCGGAGCGGGTGGCAGAGCTGCGCGCTCGGTATGCGATCCCGGACGAGGCCCTGGTCATGGTCACCTTGGGCCGATTGGTCGGTTTCAAGGGACATCGGCACCTCGTCGATGCCATGGCACTGCTCCCGGAGACGATCGACGGGCGACCGCTGCGCCTGATCATCGTCGGAGACGGACCCTTGAGGCCTGATCTGCATCGTCAGACGATGGAGGTCGGGCAGGAGAAGCGTATCCTCTGGACCGGCTGGCAGAAGGATCCTTCGGCCTATCTCCAGATGGCGGACCTCGTCGTTTTCCCGTCCTTGGACGAGGAGCCGATGGGCAACGTCATCTTGGAGGCGTGGGCTTGGCGCAAGCCCTTGGTGACGGCCAATTTTCGCGGGGCGCGCGAGATCGTGCGGCATGGCGAAGACGGCTGGGCCGTTCCTTGCGCGGACGCGGTCGCACTCGCCGGGGGGATTCGAGAGGTTCTGTCCGACCCGCCGCTCAGGTCCGGCCTCGCCGAGCGCGGCCATGCGCGGGTGCAGCGCGATTTCAGTCGCAATGCCATCCTGGATCAGTATCTGGCCCTGTATCGAGAGCTTGTCCGCTGACGTCAACCTCGCCGCACCCGGCGATCGGCGTTCTCACACGGCAAGCTCGGGGCGCAACCGCGGCAGGTCGATCCGCAGGAGACGGGCATGCGGGGAGTAAAGGTCGAAACGCTCAAGCTCGGTCAGAGGCACCAGCCGGGCGCTCGTGACCTCGGGGGAGCGGGCAACAAAGGCCCCGGAATCGATCTGTCTACGCAGCGCCTCGAAGCCCATGGCGGGCTCGCAGACGAAATAGAAATCGAGCCGATTCGAACCCGGCTCCTCCTCCACGAACGGCATCGCATCGACCCGCAGCAAGCGGATCCCGGCCACCTCGATGCCGAGCTCCTCGAAGATCTCGCGCTGCATGGTGCGTTCGAGCACGTCGTCCGGCAATCCGGCATCCTTGGCGTCTCGCGGACGCTGCGTCATGGATTCCAGTGACCCGCCCGGCAGGCCCCAGGCGCCGCGTCGGCGATAACTGTGCTCGATCAGCAGAACCTCGGGCGGCGATCGATTCGCGTCGACCAAAACGCCGACTGCGCCGACGATCCAGTCGCGGGCCATGAAACGCTTGAGCATGCCGGCCAGTCTCGGCGGGAAGAGGCGCCAAAGACGAAGGGCGACGCGATGCAGCGCCGGCCGTTGCTCGATCCAATGTGTCAGCCCAGACAACACCGCAAGTCTCCGCGTTGAATCGATACCACCGGCCTATGGTATCGGCCGACAGCGCTCGAACCTATATGCGATGCTACGAAATGGCGGACACCGAATCAAACCGGGGACGGGGACACCGGGCCGTTTGGTGCCGCCCGCGCCGTGCTCAGTCCCCGTCGTCGTCCCCGCCGACCTGGTCGCGTCGCTCGACGGTCTCCGGATCGGCGGTAATCGGCCGATAGATTTCCACCCGATCGCCGTCGCTCAGACGGGTTTCGAGCTTCACAAGCCGACCGAAAATGCCGATCTTGTTTTCGGTCAGATCGATCTCGGGAAACTGGTCGAGAAGGCCCGAGCGCTCGATCGCCTCGCGCGCGCTGCTCCCGTCCGGGACGTCGAGCTTCAGCCAGGTCTGCTTGAACTTATCCGCGTAGGCAACGCCGATGTGCATGCGATCTGTCCTTTTGAAAGGGTTAAGCGATGGCGCGTTTCGTCGCGATGCCGCGTTGCTTGGCCGACGCGATCCGTGCGTCGATCAGCCGCTTGCCGGCGAGGATGAAGCCGAGCGCGATGAATCCGCCGGGGGGCAGGATCGCCAGCAGGAAGCCGCGATAGTCGGGGATGAGGGTCGTTTCGAGAAAGGCCATGCCCTCGCCGAGCAGGAGAGAGGCCCCGGCGAAGAGTGTCCCGCTGCCGATGACCTCGCGAACGCCGCCGAGGACGACGAGGACGGCAGTAAAGCCCAACCCCATCGCCAAGCCGTCTACCGCGGAGGCCGCGACGTTTTGCTTGGAGGCAAAGGATTCGGCACGTCCCAACACGGCGCAGTTGACCACGATCAGGGCAATGAACAAACCCAAGACCTTATGCAGCTCATGGACATAGGCATTGAGTCCGAGATCGACCAGGGTGACGAGCGTGGCGATCAGCACGATGTAGATCGGGATGCGGATCTCCGGGATGACCACGCCGCGGATCAGGGAGACCAGGATGTTCGAGACCAGGAGGACCGCCGTCGTGGCCAACCCCATGCCGAGTCCGTTGGTCGCCGTGCCGGTCACTGCGAGGGTCGGACAGAGGGCCAGGGCTTGGCTCAGGGTGACGTTGTTGGTCCAGAGCCCGTCGCGGACGATGGAGCCCCAGGGGGTTTCTTCGGTCGGTTTGGTCTGGTTGCTCATCGCTGTGCTCCGGTCGGACGTAAATCGGCAAAGGTCACTCGATCGGCCGGTGCGGGATCGGCCGGACGGTGGCGCATACGTGGCCGCGGGCAGATCATGGCGAGGGGCTCGCCGCCGCGACCGGGCCCGCGCTCGGCATGGTCAGGATGGTCTCGCGTCGGGCGGCAAAGAATTCCAGTCCGTCCTTCAGCGAGCGCACCAGGGCGCGCGGCGTAATGGTGGCGCCGCTGAATTGATCGAACTCGCCGCCGTCCTTCTTCACGCCCCAACGTTCGGCCGGCGGGTTGCCCAGGGACAGGCCCTCGAAACCCAGGATCCAGTCGTCCTTCGTGGCCTCGATCTTGTCGCCGAGTCCGGGCGTTTCCTTGTGCGAGAGGACCCGCGCGCCCAGGACGCTCCCGTCCGGCGCAAGACCGAGCAGGGTACGGATCTCCCCGGCATAGCCGGAGCCGACGACCTCGAACGCGACCGCGCTCACCTGTCCCTGTGCGATGCCGCGATAGACCAGGACCGGCTCGCCCCGCGCGTCGGTCAGGCTGAGCGTGGCGGCGAGGAGGTCATTCTCGTGCAGGCGCGGCGGGATGACCTGCGCCAGCGAGGCGTTCATGTCCTCGGCGCGACGCAGTGCGATCGGCTCGCGGGTCACGGCGTCGGCCAGGACCAGCAAGGCCGCGGCAAGTGCGGTGAAACCGCCCAGGACCAGGCCGCGATAGGCGGCGCCCTCGCGCAGACGCGGCGAAACCAGGGTGCTCATCGCGCGCCCTCCTTGTTGATTGCGGCCTTGACGGCCGGGGACTCGGCAGGCGTGAGTGGTTGACCCCGGCGATCCCGCCCGAAGACCCGCGGACGCACGTAATGATCGATCAGGGGCGTTGCGGCGTTCATAAGGATGACCGCGAAGGCGACGCCCTCCGGATAGCCGGCCCAGGTGCGGATGACGTAGACCAGCGCCCCGCAGCCGAATCCGAAGAGGATCTGGCCGCGGCGCGAGACCGGCGAGGTGACCGGGTCCGTGGCGATGAAGAAGGCACCGAGCAGCGTGGCGCCCGAGAATAGATGGAACAGCGGCCCCGGATACTGTCCCGGATCCATCAGGTGCATGAGGGCGGCGAGTAGGGCGACGGTCCCGAGCATCGATACCGGGATGTACCAGGTGATCACCCGCTTGGCCAGGAGAAAGAGTCCGCCGAGCAGGATCAAGAGG
>NZ_LN848257.1:3051256-3056168 GCF_001499735.1 Thiocapsa sp. KS1
CGCTCCAGACCGAGCCCGTCTCCGCAAGGATCCGGGGCAGCTCCAGACCCTGCCCGAGCTCGGTGCGAACGTGGCTGAGCAGGGTCGCCCCGCTCAGGGCGTCGCTCGCGCCGGCGCCCAGGCTGATCGCCAGTCCGTCGAGCGGACCGGGCGCGCCGGCCGAGAAGAGCGGCGTGGGCGCGACATAGGTCGTCATCTCCAACGGGAAGGAGATCAACAGGGCGACGCGCGCAACCATCGCCGGATTGAAGAGGTTCTGACCGATGCCGCCGAAAACATGCTTGGTGACCAGGATAGCGATCAGAGCGCCGACCACGCCGATCCACCACGGCGCCCAAGGCGGCAAACTCAGCGCCAGCAGCCAGCCGGTCAGGAGCGCCGAGCCGTCGAAGAGAAACGGTCGCACCCGCTTGCCGGCGAGGCCCAGCGCGAGGGTCTCGGCAAGCAGGGCCGCGAGCAGGGTGGCGACGAAGAGCCAGATCGCCGGCCAACCGAACTGCCAAAATCCAAAGAGTGTGGTCGGCACCAGGGCCAACATCACCAGGCCCATGGTCCTCGAGATGCTGACCGGCTGGTGAACGTAGGGTGCGGCGATCGTGGATACGGTGGTCTCGCGCATGGTCAATCCTCTCCGGCGAGCGCGGCTGCGGGTACATCCGCGGGAGCGATCGGAGCCGCGGCCTTGGCGGCGGCTTGAGTCGCCGCCTGCTCGCGCTTGCGTTTGGCCATGGCCTCGCGCTTGGCGCGTTGTATCGCTTCGATCCGGGCCGTGCGCTGCTCGGCCAGGCGTTTGGTCTCCAGGAGCTTTTGCTTGGAGCGTCCGCGGGCGGCCATCTCGCCCTTGGCATACTTGAAGAACTGCACGAGCGGGATGTGGGCCGGGCAGACATAGGCACAGGAGCCGCAGCCGATGCAGTCCATGAGCCCGAGACCCACGGCCCCCTCGAGATCCCCGGCACGGGTATGCGCAGCCATCTCCAGCGGCACGAGACCGCAGGGACACGCCTGCACGCAGCTCGCACAGCGGATACAGGGCATGGACTCGCGGCGGGCGACCTCGCGCGCGGTCAGCGCCAGCACGCCGTTGCTGCCCTTGACCATGGGGACCCGCGTCTCGGGCAGAGGCTGCCCCATCATGGGGCCGCCGCTGATCAACTGCGCCGGCTCTTCGGTAAAGCCGCCGCAATAATCCAGCAGGTCCTGCACACGCGCCCCCAGCGGAACGCGCAGGTTGCGCGGACGCGCGACGGCCCCGCCGCTGACGGTCACGACCCTGGAGACCAGCGGCCGTCCGTGACGCAGGGCCTCATGGACCGCGAAGGCGGTCGCGCCGTTGTGGACGACCACCCCGATGTCCGCGGTAAGCCCGCGGGCCGGGGTCTCCTGCCCGGTCAGCGCTTGGACCAGATGTCGCTCCGAGCCCATCGGATAGCGTGTCGGCAGTCGGGCGATCCGAATCCGGGGATCGACGGCGGCCGCGATCGCCATCGCGGCCTGGGCCTCGGATTTGTTGTTCTCGATGGCGATGATGATCCGCTCCACGCCCAGACCCCGGGCCAGGATGCGGATCCCGTCGACGACCGCGTCGGCTTCCTCGCGCATCAGACGGTCGTCGCAGGTGAGATAGGGCTCGCACTCGGCGCCGTTGATCACCAGCGTGTGCAGGCGATAACGGTTGCGTAGATTCAGCTTGACCGCCGACGGGAAGGTCGCACCGCCCATGCCGACGATGCCGGCCGCCGCAACCCGCGCGGCGATCTCCTCGGGCGTCAGCACGAAGGGGTCGGCGACCCCTTCGATCGCGTCGGACCAGCGATCCTCGCCGTCGGGCTTGAGTGTGACGGTCCGCACCGAGAGTCCGGAGGCATGATGTGCCGGGTAACTGCCGACCCCCATGACGCGACCCGAGGTCGGCGCATGCACCGGCGCCGAGATGGCCCCCTGGCTGTGCGCCAGCAGATCACCCTTCGCGACCTGCTGGCCGCGCCGCACCGCCGGCGCGGCGGGTGCGCCGATGTGCTGTTGCAGGGGGATATGCAACAGGGCCGGCATCGGCAGGTCCTCGATCGCCTGCTCGGCCGCCAGATGCTTGTGGTCGTGCGGATGCACACCGCCGCGAATCTTGAAGAGTTTCATAGTCGGGTCTTTCTTAACCTTTGCGTCTCGATCATTAAGGCGTCGCGGGGGAGGTGCCTCCTGCCTCCTGCCTCCTGCTGCTACGCCGTTGTTGCGGCGCTGCATCGACTCCGCATCTGAGGGAAGACCCTTGGGAAGCTCGAAGCCGGTGGCTGGAGGCTCGAGGCCGGCGGCTCCTCGTCCCGCCTCAAGCCGCCAGCACGCTCGGCTTTTCCCAGAACCACGTCTGCAGGGTCGGCGTGACCGGCCGCATCTCGATGCACTCGGTCGGGCAAACCTCGAAGCAGAGCCCGCAGCCGGTGCAGGCGTCGGCGAAGACGCTGTGGATCATGTTGTTGGCCCCCATGATCGCGTCGGTCGGACAGCGCTTGAAGCATTTGCAGCAGCCGATGCAGAGGTTCTCGTGGATATGCGCGATCGCCGGTGCCTTGTCGGCGACGCCCGACAGATCCACACTGACCCCGAGGAGAGCCGCCAGCTCCTCGGCCAGAACACGGCCGCCCGGCGGGCAGCTGGTTACGGGTGCCGCACCCGAGGCGATCGCCTCGGCCGCAGGTCCGCATCCGAGATAGCCGCATTGCCCGCATTGCGACCCGGGCAACAGCTCGGCAACGCGCTCGGCGATCGGATTGCCTTCGACCTTCAGATAGCGCGCGGCGAGGCCGAGCAGCCAACCCAAGATCAGGCCGAGTGTCGTGAGGCTGAGAATCGCTGCAATCATCGTGATCTGATCTCGGATAAGAATCGCTCGTGTCGGTTGCGGTCGAGCACGCGTCCCGGGCACCGCCGGTCCGCTGCCTGCCCGAACCCGCTCCGAACCCGCTCGGCATCTGTCTCGAAAACCGCCAAGCCCATGCAGTGGGCCGCATCCCCGAATTGCTCATCCTCCGGAACGCGTCCCGCCAGGACTGTTGACTGGACCGGACGCTCGCAGATGCACCGATCCCTGTTTGTCGCGCCGAGCGCGTTCCGGAGATTCACGCCAACCCCGCAAAGCCCATGAAGGCCAGCGACAGCAGCCCGGCCGCGATGAAGGCGATCGGCGTGCCGGCGAAGGCAACCGGCACCTGCGCGAGCGCCAAGCGCTCGCGCAACCCGGCAAACAGCAACATCACCAGGGTGAACCCGAGCGCGGAGCCAAACCCGTAGAGGACGCTTTGGAGGAATCCATGCCCCTCTTGAACATTCAACAGGGCCACACCCAGCACAGCGCAGTTGGTCGTGATGAGCGGCAGGAAGATCCCCAGGACCTGGTAGAGTGCCGGCGAGAGCTTGCGCACAGCCATCTCGGTGAACTGCACGACCGCGGCGATCACCAAGATGAAGGTCAGGATGCGCAGGAAGCCGATGTCCAGCGGCTGGAGGACGAAGTACTCGAGCAGCCAGCTCGCGACCGCGGCCAGGGTCAAGACGAAGGTGGTGGCCAGGCCCATCCCCAGGGCCGAGTCGAGCTTGTTCGACACCCCCATAAAGGGACAGAGTCCGAGGAACTTGACCAGCACCACGTTGTTGACCAACGCCGTGCCGAGAATCAACATGACATACTCGCCCATCGAGAAGACGCCCTTGGGTCGTAACCTTGATGTCGGGGCATCAGCAAATGCAGTGCCATCTGCCCGGACCTGCCGAGCCGGTCTCGCTCCGGGGGGCGATCGCCGGACGGATATCGGCGAGCACTCAGAGACTTGGCGCCGCACCGGCACCGTCGCCGGTTCGACCGCCGGAATGCCTTGCGGTACCCGGCAGGATGGTCCCGGAAGACCCCGGAGAAACTCGGGCTGTCGTGGTGGCAACAGAAATCCCTGTTGCACTGCGAGTCGAATGTCGTAAAACTGACAAGGGTATCGAGGGGAAGCGGCTGCCGACGGACCGGTCGGCGATGCCGGCGGAACCCGTCCGACCGCCCGGGCGCTCGCCGGCATCGATTTTGCTCCGTCAACTGACCCAAATCCGTATTCAGGAGAGCGCCGTGCCGGTCCGAGAAGCCCCGGGCACCGTCCAGCAGGTCGTCATCAACGCACTCGGTGAGTTTCTGGCCTCCCCGCCGGACGGAACCCCGATCGAGGTCGTCGAGGCGCTGACTCTGATGGGCGGCAATGCGTTGGATCCGCTGCCCCCCCGTCTCTTCTTCGAGGCGGTCGAGCAGTCGCCCGTGGCCATCTCCATCACGGACCACAAAGCGGCGATCCTCTATGCGAATCGCGCCTTCGAAACCTTGACCGGATATGGCCGCGAGGAGGTTCTCGGCCAGAACGAGTCAATCCTCTCGAGCAACGCGACGCCTCAAAGCGTCTACCAGCAGCTGTGGCGGACCATTCAGCGCAAGGAGACCTGGACCGGCACACTGGTCAACCGCACCAAGCAGGGTCTCGATTACCTGGCCGAGCTGATCATCTCCCCGGTCCTGGATCGCGACGGGGATCTTCAGTACTTCCTCGGGATGCATCGCGACGCAACCAAAGTCCACGAGCTCGAAGGGGCGTTGCGTCAACAGAAGGCCCGCATCGAGACCGTTCTGGATGCGGCCCCCGTGATCGTCGTTCTGCTCGACAGCAAGGGCCGGATCATCCTGGACAATCAGGAGTATAAGAAGCTGCTCGGCGACCTGCGCGGCAAGGAGCCGGCCGATGTCCTGCGTGCGGCGGTCAGCGAGCAGCTCGGCGTGGATGCCTTCGCCGCCTGTTTGGAGGGGCGCGGTTTCAAGGATGTCGAGGTCGCCATCGAGATTCCGGGCTCGATGGGGCCACGCTGGTTCGCCTGCTCCGGGACCCCTGTC
>NZ_LN848257.1:3056268-3066332 GCF_001499735.1 Thiocapsa sp. KS1
GTGCTCGGACCTATTTCGGTCGCCAAGCCCCCGGAGACCGGCGTCTGCTGCTCCTGGCCAGCGAGGTCACCGCGCGGCGGCGCGAGATCGAGCGCGCCCATCTGGAGAACCTACGCGCCCGGCTTGCCGAGCAACAGCTGATGCACGGTATGCGCGAGGCGCTCGCCGCGGCCATTTATCAGATCCAGGTTCCGCTCAACGTCATCAATGCCGCCGCGGCCATGGTGCGCGGCGGCGCCGGCAACGTCGACACGCTCGCCGGGATGCTCGATCAGATCAGCGTGTCCGGCGCCAAGGCGCTCGCGACCCTGACCTCGGCGCTGCCCGAGGAGCCGCGCGAGGCCGGGGTCATGGTCAACGTCAACGAGCTCCTGCGTCAGGTCCTGGAGCTGGAGACCGACCGCCTTTTGGCCACGGGAATCGTGGTCGACTGGCGCCCGGCGCATGTGCTGCCCGAGCTTCCGGGCCACAAGAACCAGCTGCGGGCGCTGTTCAAACACCTGATCGACAATGCCATTCAGGCGCTGTGCGAATCCAGCCGCGCGCATCGCGAGCTGCGGCTGAAGACGAGGCGCGTCGACGGGGCCGTCGAGGTCGAGATCGAGGACAATGGTCGGGGCATTCCGACCGAGGACCGTTATCGCGTGTTCGAGCCCTTCTACATCGGATGGCGCAACCGCCGCGGGAGGGCCGGCATGGGCCTCGCCCTGAGCCAGGAGATCGTGAACGCCCACGGGGGAAGCATCGAGGTCGACCCGACGATGACCGATGGCTGCCGAATCCGCCTGTCCCTGACCGCCGCCCCCTCCGACGACTGACGTTGCACGAACCCCTCATGAATGCCGACTACCCCATCCCCGGCAGTGCCGAGCAGGCCTGCCGGCTGGATCTGCTCGAATCCCAATTAAGCGCCCTCTTCGAGGTGAGCTCCGTGCTCAGCCGCTCGCTCGATCTGCGCCAGACCCTGCGCGAGGTGCTGGGTGTGCTGCACGAGCGCGGAGGCCTGCGACACGGCATGGTCAGTCTCCTGAGCGAGGATCGCGGCGAGCTGCTGATCAGTGCGCTCCATACCGACGACCCGCACGCGGCGGACCGCATCGCCTATCAGCCCGGCGAAGGCGTGGTCGGCAGCATCCTCTCCCGCAACCGGCCCTGGATCCTTCCGCGCATCGGCGACGAGCCGCGCTTCCTCGATCGACTCGGACTGTATGACCCCGACCTGCCGTTCATCGGTGTCCCGATCCGACTCGGCGAAGGGGGAGCGATCGGGGTCTTCGCGGCCCAACCCCGCGTCGCCGACGGCCTGCTCGACGAACGCGCGCGTTTCCTGGAGATGGTTGCCAATCTGATCGGTCAAGCGGTCCGCCTTGCCCGCACCGTCGAGGCCGAGCAGCAGGCGCTTCGCGAAGAGCGCGACAAGCTCCGCCGCGAGGTCAAAGGCACCCACGGCTTCGACAGCATCATCGGGCACACGGACGCCATGCGCCTGGTCTTCGATCAGGTGCGCCAAGTCGCGAAATGGAACACGACCGTCTTGATTCGGGGCGAATCAGGCACCGGCAAGGAGTTGATCGCCAACGCCATTCATTACAACTCGCCGCGCGCCCGCGCCGCCTTCGTCAAGCTCAACTGCGCGGCCCTGCCCGACAATCTGCTGGAGTCCGAGCTCTTCGGTCACGAGAAGGGCGCCTTCACCGGCGCCATCAGCCAGCGCAAGGGCCGCTTCGAGCAGGCCGACGGCGGCACGCTCTTTCTCGACGAGATCGGCGAGATCACGCCGGCTTTCCAAGCCAAGCTGCTGCGCGTGTTGCAGGAGGGCGAGTTCGAGCGGGTCGGCGGCGGCCGCACGCTCAAGGTCGATGTGCGGGTCATCGCGGCGACCAATCGCGACCTCGAGGCCGAGGTTCGCGCGGGCGAATTCCGCGAGGATCTCTACTATCGCCTCAACGTCATGCCCGTCCGCATGCCCGCGCTGCGCGAGCGTATCGAGGACATCCCCGACCTCGCCCGCTTCCTCGTCGACAAGGTTGCGCGTCGGCAGGAACGCGATCTCTCGATTACGGACAGTGCCCTGCGGATCCTGATGCGGCACGACTGGCCGGGCAACGTGCGCGAGCTCGAGAACTGCATGGAGCGCGCCGCGGTCATGAGCGAGCAAGGCATCATCGATCGCGACGTCATCGAGCTGACCGGCCTGAACGTCGCCGCACTCGCGAGCGAGCCGCTGCCGAGCACGCCGGCAAAGACCTCCGCGATCGACTTCAACGACCCCGATCTCGACGAGCGCGAGCGCGTCATCGCCGCGCTGGAAGAGGCCGGCTGGGTCCAGGCCAAGGCTGCGCGACTGCTCAACATGACGCCGCGCCAGATCGCCTACCGGATCCAGACGCTGAATATCAAGATGCGGCAGTTTTAAACCGCGGCAACCGCCGGGCTTCTCGATACGCGCGGCGGGTTACTCCAGCTCGAGGCCGAACTGCTTCGCCGGACGCCCGTAGCGCTCGCGGATCTGTTATGTCGGACGTTTGAGCTACTTCGCTGCTTTGGCGATCCGGTCGTCGGCGATCGGCGATTCGGGGTCGAGCCCGGGAAGCAATGCGTCAACGTTTTGCGAAAGCAGCTTACGGCCGATCTCGGCGGCGCAGGTGTCGGCGGGAGCGCACATTGCGGCGCGACGCACGGAGGTTGTCGCTCAGGCTATTTCAACGGACGCTGTCGGCTTAATCCGCGCCATCCTTGCCGCACGACTCCACCGTCGCCAATCTGCCGAGCCGTTCCACGAGCCTCGTTCGGTTTGATGCTTTGCGGATGCCCGGAATCGGCCGCGGCGACGTCATGACCCATCCGCACGACCGAGATCGCCGTTGAGGCGGCCGGAGTGCGTGAAACAAGTATCATCGGCCCGCATGACCTCCTCGTTCCAAGGGATTGGTAGTCGCGAGGACGTGTCGGGCGTATCTGATTGCCGAGGAGGCCGGGCGTTTCCTATGAGCACCGCAGCAGGGGATGGGGAAGGGGGCGAGAACGTACGCAACGACGCCATGGCGTTCGAGCGCGTCGAGGATGCGCTCGCGCAAAGCGAGGCGAAGTATCGCTCCCTGTTCGAATCGATCGACGAAGGGTTCTGCATCATCCAAATGCTCTTCGATGCCCGGGACAAGCCGGTGGATTACCGCTTTCTCGAGGTGAATGCCGCGTTCGAACGCCAGAGCGGGCTCCTCGGCGCCGAGGGCCGCAGGGTGCGAGAGCTCGTTCCCGAGCTCGACGCGCACTGGTTCGAGATCTACGGACGCGTCGCCCTGACCGGCGAGGCCACCCGTTTCCAGAACCACGCGGCGCAGCTTCATCGCTGGTACGACGTCTACGCCTGGCGCTACGGCAATCCGCAGAACCGAGAAGTCGCCGTTGTGTTCAACGACGTCACCTCGCGCAAGCTGGCCGAGGAGGCGCTGCGCCAAAGCGAGCGGCGGCTGCGTATGGCCCTCGATGCAGCCTACACCCTCGCGTTCGAATGGGATATCCCGCGCAACGAGGTGCGGCGCCATTACTCCCAAGTCGCGGTGGCTCCCGAAACGTCGGAGGAGCGCCCGAGCAGTCTGGAGGAGTTCTGCGCGGCGGTCCATCCCGAGGATCGCGAGCGCTTCCTGGCGAATCTCCACGCCGCACTGGCCCACCCGGAGCAGGGCTACAGGGCCGAATTCCGGCTGTGCGAGCCCGACGGCCGGATTGTCTGGATGGCCGATCGCGGCTACCTGGAGTGCGACGGGCAGGGACAGCCCCGGCGGCTGATCGGGCTGTCGCAGGACATCACGGAGCGAAAGGCGGCCGAAGACGCCCTACGCGCCAGCGAGCTGCGTTATCGGACCCTCGTCGAGGCCACCGGCGCGGTGACCTGGTCCTGTCCTCCCTCGGGGCACCACGTCGCTCCGCAGCCCGAGTGGATCAGATTCACCGGCCAGAGCGCCGAGCAGATGCTCGGTACCGGGTGGAGCGCGGCGGTTCATCCCGAGGACGTCGCTGCGGCTGCGCAGCGTTGGACGGACGCCGTCGCCCGCGGTGTCGCGTTTGTGAACGAGCACCGCATTCGCCGCCATGACGGGGAGTGGCGCTGGATGCGTGTGCACGCGGTGCCGATCCACGAGGTGCGGGGCGAGGTGGCCGAGTGGTTCGGCATGAATCTGGACATCACCGAGCGCAAGCGCGCCGAGGCGGCGTTGGAGGAAGCCGATCGCCGCAAGGACGCCTTCCTCGCCACCCTCGCCCACGAGCTGCGCAACCCGCTCGCGCCGATGCGCACCGGCCTCGACCTGCTCCAGGTGCTGTGCGGCGACGCGGTGGCCTGCGAGGAGCCCCTGCGGATCATGGACCGCCAGCTCCGCCACCTGGTGCATCTGGTCAATGACCTCTTGGATGTCTCGCGCATCAGCCGCGGCACGATCGCGCTGCGCACGGAGCGGCTCGACCTGGCGGAGATCATCGATGCCGCGCTGGAGATGAGCGAGAGCGGGCTGCGCCGAGGCGAGCGCCGCCTCGCCGTCGACGTCCCGCCCGAGCCGCTGCCGGTGGAGGGCGATCGGGTACGGCTGGTGCAGGTCGTGTCCAATCTCCTGAACAACGCGGCCAAGTTCACCGACGCGGGCGGCCGGATCACGTTGCGCGTCCTGCGCCGGGGCGATCGGGCCGAGATCCGGGTGCAGGACGATGGGCGTGGCATCCCCCGCGAGCACCTCGCCGCGATCTTCGAGATGTTCTCCCAAGCGGAGCCCGGACGGGATGCCGGGCTCGGCGTCGGCCTCAGCATCGTACGCAGTCTGGTCGCGCTGCACGGCGGGACGGTCCGGGCCGAGAGCGACGGCCCCGGGCGTGGGGCCGTCTTCACCGTCTCGCTGCCCCTCTGCGACAGTCTCCCGGCACAGCCCGGACCACAGGAGACACCGGACACCGACGCCATTGCGACGCGCCGTGTCTTGGTGGTCGACGACGACCGGGACATCGTCGAGAGCCTGCGCATGCTCTTCACCCTGCTGAAGGCCGAGGTTCGGGTCGCCTACGACGGGGCCGAGGCGCTGCGCGTCTGCGCGCACTGGCAGCCGACCCACATCCTGATGGACCTGCGCATGCCCGTGATGGACGGCTACGAGGCCGCCCGCCGGCTGCGTACCGACTACCCCGACCGGGCCTTCCGCCTGGTCGCCATCACGGGCTGGGGCCAAGACGAGGACCGGCAGCGAACGCGGGAAGCGGGTTTCGACCAACACCTCGTCAAGCCGGTGGGCGTTGCGGAGCTGAAGAGCGTCCTCGCCAGCTAGGTCGCGGCGGCTGCACGAGAAAGGCGGCAAGCGCCACGAGATGCCCTGCCGGCACAATCTCAAGGATTGGCTGCGGGAGTATATCGAGACGGCAGGCATCGGCGAGGACGCGGGCGGCCCCCTCTTCCGTACCCTGGACCGCAAGACCAAACAAGAACCCGGCGTTTTGCTGGTACGAACCGTCACGGTGATCCCCGACAACGAGCGCTGGGCGCACCGACCGCAGGTCTCTGCCGATATCGCAGCGCGCCGGCATGGGCAGAGGCCAATGCGCCAGACGACACCCTCTTAGATGCGGTGTTGAGCCAGATCAGGGACGCTTCTTGACGATTGCACCGGACCACGACCGGACGTACGGGAAGACATGACGCCCCAGCATCAGCGGCGAGGGCCCGCACAGGCGACGGCGTTCGGGTCTCGGCCGATACCTGTGCTGTAACCACGCGCCGGAACGAGTGCGTCGTAGTCGGATTCAAAACCCGCCTGAAGCAGGGCCTCGCGCAGCGGTGATTCGAGCGCCGGGAGACCGTCGATCTGTTGGATCGCAAGCCGCTTGCGCCCGCCGTGCGGGACGCGATGCAGGGCGGCGAGCGCAAGGGGCAACTCGCCGCCTTCTTCGCTGATCGAGCTCGGAAAGCGTGTCAATTGGCGCCCGGCGGAGCCGAGACAGAGCACCGGCTTGCCGGCGACCAGGATCACATAAGCACCGTTGATGCGCTTGGGTGGCGGACCGCCGCCGTGGTCGGGCCATAGCAGGAGCGCGCCGTAGGGGTTAGCCGGGTCGATCGCGGCGAGGATCCGGACCGCGTCCGCGCCGAAACCCTCGATCGGGGTCTCCTCGATGCGGGCGCTGCGCAGCCGATCGATTGCGCCGTTCAGGGCGAACTGGGCGCCGGAGAGCCCTTCGACGAAATAACCTCGGCGGACCTGTCCGCCCTCTTCCATCTGTTTGAAGACCCGGTAGAGCGGACCGAAGCCTCCCGGGATGCCCTCGGCCTGTACCGCCTCGCGGCTGACCACGCCGTAGCGTTCGAGCAGGATGCGGGCGCGGGCGAGCAGGCGCTCGGTGTCGGTCGCATCGCATCGCAGATCGGCGACGCGCGACCAGCGTCCGCCGGCCAATACGGCACCGCGACCGCGCTTGGGTGCGCGCGTCCCGCCAAGCGCGCGCAGGGGTGCGAAGGTATCGTTGGTGATCTCGCCCGCCCAAACCAGATCCCAGAGCGCGGACTCGAAGGCGTCCTTGCCGAGCTTCAAGCCGACGCGTTCGAGGGCCTGCATCAGCTCCATCAGGAAGGAGGCCCCGCGGGTGCGCAGGTGTTCGAGCAGGATCCGGCGGACGCCCGAAGCGGTATCGCGCGCTGCCGCATCCACGACCCCCTCCGAGGAAGCGCCTGGCCGATCCGAATGACTCGGTTCGTCGTCGGCAACACCCAGCTCGGGACTCCCCCGCCGATAGAGCGCGATCCGCCCGTCCTTCGGGCCTGCCGCTCCGCGTCCGACCCAGACGATCTGCCCGGTGGCCGCGAGCATGTCCAGATCCTCCGATCGGTAGCCCGGCACCCGGGCCGGCAGGAGCACCCGGTCGAGCTGGGACCAGGTCACCGTCAGACCTTCGAGCTGGAGCAGAGCTTCCATCAACCGATCAGGCCCCTTGATGTCCTCGCCGATCCCGTGCCAGGCGGGCAGGAATCGGCCGAGGGTCGCCGCATCGACCGGGGCGACCGCATCGCGCGCCTTGGCCAAGGTGCGGCGGCGCAGGCGGCGCAGGACCTCGGGGTCGCACCATTCGGGCTCGCTGCCGAGCGGTCGGATCTCGCCGCGGATCAGCTCGTCGCGCGCTTCCAGGAGGCGCAGGACGGGTTCGAGCTGCGTGGGTCGCAGCCCGTAGCGGCTTGCCGGATCCCGCGTCGGAAAGGGGCCGTGCGTGCGGGCATAGCGGTGCAGCAGATGCTCCAGCGGGGCATCCGCGGACACTAGGAAGGCATCTGGCAGACCGGGTGGCGGGACCAGACCTAGTGCGTCGCGATAGAGACCCGCGTCCTCGGCCGCGATCCAGCGCGGTCCGTCCATGAACCGCAGCGCGACCGCCCGGCGCTGCTCGGCCAAGGTCGCGAGCCAGGGCGCGGGATCGCCCTCGGCGCGCTCCTCCAGCTCCGCGGAAGAGAGATCACCGAGGCGTCGCAATAGATCATGCAACTCGTCGGCATCACGCGCCTTGCGACCGTCGGAGGTGTGTTGGAGCTCGCGCTCCAGGTCATCCAGCACCGCCGGATCGATCAGCTCACGCAGCTCCGCCTGGCCGAGCAGCTCGGCGAGGAGACCACGATCCAGCGTAAGCGCCTGGGCGCGACGCTCGGCCAGCGGGGCGTCCTGCTCGTAGATGTAGGCGGCCACATAGGCGAAGACCAGAGAGCGCGCGAAGGGCGAGGCGCTGCGGGTCTCGACCTCGTGGACGCGGATCGAGCGGCTGCGGATACCGGTCAGGACGTCTTTGAGACCGGGAAGATCGAAGACATCGCCGAGCGCCTGCCGATAGGTCTCGAGCACGATCGGAAAGGCCGGATAACGGCGAACCACCGCAAGCAGGTTCTGCGCCTTGAGCCGCTGCGCCCAGAGCGGCTGTCGGCCCTTGGCCGAGCGACGCGGCAGGAGCAGCGCGCGGGCGGCGTTCTCGCGAAAAAGCGAGGCGAAGAGCGCGGTGTCGGCAAGCTGCTCGGTGACGCGCTCCTCCAGCTCCTCGGGCGCTGGCAGGAGGTCGGTCAGCTCCGGCAGGGCCTCGCCGTCCGCGAAGCGCAAGACGATGCCGTCGTCGGTGTACATCACCTGGATCTCGAAGCCCTCGCGGCGGCCCAGATGCCATTGCAGGGCCATGGCCCAGGGGGCGTGGATCCGCGCGCCGAACGGGGTGAGGATACAGATGCGCCAGTCGCCCAGCTCGTCGCGGAAGCGTTCGATGAGGATGGTGCGGTCGCTCGGGACCTGGCCGGTCGCGGTGCGCTGATCCAGGATGTAGGCAGCCAGGTTCGCCGCCGCGAGTGCGTCCAGCGGGGTCTGCTCCCGAATCCAGTCGGCGGCACGCTCCGCCGGGATGGCCGCGACCGCGCGTGTGAAGGCGCCGAGCGCTCGACCCAGCTCGACCGGCCGCCCCGGTCCGTCGCCGCGCCAGAAGGGCAACCTGCCGGGCTCGCCGGGTGCCGGCGAGACCAGAACGCGGTCGCGCGTGATGGCCTCGACACGCCAGGTCGAGGCGCCGAGCAGGATGCAGTCGCCCGCCTTGGTCTCGAAGACCATCTCCTCGTCCAGCTCGCCGATGCGCGGCCCTTCCTCGCCGAGATGCACGGCATAGTTGCCCCGGTCCGGGATGGTGCCGGCGTTCAGGCGGGTGATCATGGCGGTGCCCTTGCGCACGCCGAGCGTATCCGCGGTCCGGTCCCAGACCAAGAGGGGCTTGAGGTCGGCGAAATCGCTCGACGGATAGCGGCCCGAGAGCATATCCAGCACCGCCTCCAGTGCGGGGCGCGACAGCTCGCCGTAGGGACCGGCACGGGTGACCAAACGATGGATGTCGGCGACCGCACGCTCGGTCTCGACACAGTGGGCCGCGATCTGCTGGGCCAGCACGTCGAGTGCGTTGCGCGGCATCCGAAAGGGCTCCAGCTCGCCGGCGAGCATCCGTGCCCCGATCACGGCGCATTCCAGCAGATCGCCGCGAAACTTCGGAAAGATGCGCCCGGTACTGACCTGCCCGACCCCGTGCCCGGCACGCCCGACCCGCTGCAGCCCGCGCGCCACCGAGCCGGGCGACTCGACCAGCAGCACTTGGTCCACGCCGCCCATGTCGATGCCCATCTCCAATGAGCTGGTGGCGACGATCGCCTTGAGCTCGCCGCGCTTGAGTCCCTCTTCGATTTGGGTGCGCTGCTCGAGACTGACGCTGCCGTGATGGGCACGGACCAACTCGGGACGGTCCGCCTTGGCCAAAACGTCCGGGGCCGAGTCCGAATCCGGGTCCGCCTCGGCCAGCTCGTTCAAGCGCTGGCAGAGCCGCTCGCAGAGCCCGCGGCTGTTGACGAAGACGATGGTGGAGCGATGCGCGCGGATCTCGGCGAGGATGGCCGGATGGATGGCCGACCACAGGCCCTTCTCGGCCGACGGTCGGGGCACGGCTTGGCGATACAGCTCGCCGAGGATGGAACCGCCTTCAAACTTGGGCGCGACGGCCTCGGGCGGGCGCTCCATGTCGGGCACCGGGACCTGAACGCGCAGGTCCAGCTTCGGCGGGGCGGCGGCATCGACGATCTCGACCGGCCGATCGCCGCCGAGATAGAGCGCGGCCTCGGTCAGCGGTCGGACGGTCGCCGAGAGTCCGATGCGCTGAGGATCGCCCGTGCAGCGCTCGGCCAGGCGTTCCAGGGAGAGGGCGAGATGCGCACCCCGCTTGGTCGGCGCGAGCGCGTGCACCTCGTCGATGATGAGCGTATGAACCTGTGCAAGGTTGGCCGCCGCCTTGGAGCCGAGCAACAGGTAGAGCGACTCGGGCGTCGTCACCAGGATCTCGGGCGGATCCTTGAGCTGCTGCTGCCGCTCCTTCGCGGGTGTATCGCCGGTGCGGATGCCGACCCGCGGCAGGCGCACCGGCACGCCCATCGCCTCGGCGGCACGTGCGATCCCGGCGAGCGGGGCGCGCAGGTTGCGCTCGATGTCGTAGACCAGGGCCTTGAGCGGCGAGACGTAGAGTACCTGGATGCCGGG
>NZ_LN848257.1:3066432-3072550 GCF_001499735.1 Thiocapsa sp. KS1
GGTCGGGGCGGTGATCAGGGCGTGCCGACCCGAGGCGATCACCGTCCATCCGCGGGTCTGGACCTCGGTCGGTGCGTCGAAGTTTTGCGCGAACCAGTGGCGGGTGGCGGGGCTGAAGGCATTCATGAAAGGCAGATGGGGGAGACGGGCCCGGTCTTCGAGTCGCCGACCATGTTCGGGACAAGGTTATACGCGATGCCCGATCGGCTCGGAGTGGGACTAGAATACCCACGAAGCGTGCAACGCGACGGTTGAATCCGATGGGATCCCGGTCAGGGCGCTGCGGATGCCGCTCGCGAACAGGGAACGCTATAGATCCAGGTCGCAGACGATGGCACGGAAGAACCCGATGAAGGCATTGATTCAGCGTATCGGCTGGTTGCTCTGCGCCTGCGCCGCAGCGGCCGGCGCCGCTCCCGGCTCGGACGACATCGAGATCCCGGTGCTCCCCTACCTCAGCACCGAGCGCCTTCTTACGTTTTACGAGCCGCTGCGCCGACATCTCCAAGAAACGCTGGAGCGGCCGGTTCGGATCGTCACGTCCCCGGATTATCGGAGCTTCGTCGCGGACGTGGCGCAAGGCGACTATCCGCTCGTCCTCAACGCCGCCCACACGGCACGTCTGGCGGAGCTCGATTCCGGTTACCGGTCGATCGTGCAGACCACCAATCCCCTCCATGCGCTGGTGGTGGTACGTGCGCAGGATCCGGTCGCGGGAGTCGCCGATCTGTGGGGTGCCAAGGTCGTCACACCGGATCCCGCGGCACTCGTGACGCTGATGGGCCATGGCGTGCTGAGGCAGGCCGGCCTGACGCCGGGAACGGATGTCGAGATGTCGACAGCCGACACCCACAACAACGCCTTGACGCTGCTGCTCGGCGACGACGCGATCCGGGCGGCCATTGTCTCCAATCGCGCCTATGCCGCCCTCGGCGAGGACGCGCGGGCGCGTCTGCGGATCCTCGCCGACACCGCCGATGTCGGCGGGATTCCGTCGATCGTCTACCAGTGCGGCCCCGGCAGCACGGATGCGGACCGCGCCCTTCTCACGCGCGAGATCCTGCACTTCGCCAAGGACACCCCGGCGGGGCGCGCCATGCTGGAGGTGTTGGGGCATGGGGGATTGCGCGAGGTCGTCGAGACGGACCAACAGGCGATCGACCCCTTCCTGCCGGCCACGCGAGAGGTTTTCTCGACGCTATGAGGGCTCTTCTCGCGCGCATTCCGATCGGCTTGAGATTCGGCCTGGTCATCCTGCTCACCCAGGCCGCCCTGATCGCCTGGGTCGTCAACGACAACCAGCGCCTGAGCAACGCCGCTCTCGCCCAACTGCACGAGACGCGACTGACGGTGTTGGCCGAGCTGCTGAGCGAGACCTTGACCCCTTTGCTCGTGCAACGCGACATCGCGGCCTTGCAGGAGTCGCTCGACCGGCTCGGGCATCTGCCGGAGGTGCATCATCTCGAGGTCGTCGATGCACGCGGACGGCGCCTCGCCGAGCATGCTCATCCGCATGCATCGGCGCACCCGGTCGCCGGGGACGGGAACGGGGACGCACATTCGGCCCCCGAGGACGCGGCTCTGTGGGTGACCGCCATCCCGCTGCGGCTCGTCGGCCAAACCTACGGTACCCTTCACGCCGGCATCTCCACCGGCATCTTCGCCGAAACGCGGCAGGGTCTGATCGAGCAGAGCCTGCGCAACGGCGCGATCGGCCTCGGCGCGCTCCTACTCGTGATCGTCCCGCTCGCGTTCTGGGCCAGCGGACGACTCCGGCGCCTGGACGCCGCTGCGCGGGCGATCGCGGCCGGGGATCTCTCTCGACGTCTCGACGACACCGGCAACGACGAGCTCGGTCGTTTGGCCATCTCCTTCAACCGCATGGCCGACGCACTCGGCCAACGCGAGTCCGCACTGCGTGCTGCGCAGGAGGACCTGGAGCGCATCTCGTCCTCCAAATACCGGACGCTGTTCGAGGCAACCACGGACGCCGTCATGCTGTTCGATACGCAGCGCGGACTGTTCGACTGCAATCCCGCCGCACTGCGTCTGCTCGGCTGCGATCGCGACGCCCTGATCGGCACACAGCCGACCGACTTGTCGACGACGCCCTTGCCCGTCGGCAGCGCTGTCCCGGCGGTCGATCCGGCGACGGACCACGTGTGGGAGAACAGGGACTTCGAGTGGTGCTTGCAGCGTCGGGACACCGGCGATCCGATCGAGGTCGAGGTGCTGCTCACCTCGGTGCCGCTCGACGGCGCGACGCTCCTGCAGATGGTGGCGCGCGATATAGGCGCACGCAAAGGGGCCGAGGCGGCGATCAAGCGCTCCGAGGAAAAGTACCGGTTCCTGCTGGAATACAGCTACGACATCATCTACCTCTTCGCAACCGACGGCAGCTTCATCTTCGTCTCGCCGAGCTGGTCGCGACTCATGGGGTATTCGATCGAGGAGACCCTGGCCACTCACTTCTCGATCTATGTCCACCCCGAGGACCTGCACACCTGCGAGGATGCCTTCCGCGCAGTCGTCGAGACGGGACAGATGCGTCGGGATATCGAGTACCGCGTCCGGCACGCGAACGGCACCTGGCGCTGGCACGGCTCCAGCGCCATGCCGTTTCGCGACGAGACCGGCGCGATCGTCGGCTTCCAGGGGATCGCGCGCGACATCACGGAGCAGCGCGAGAGCCAAGAGCAGCTTCGCATCGCGGCAATCGCCTTCGAGGCCCAAGAGGGGATGTTGGTGACGGACGCGGCGGGGATCATCCTGCGGGTCAACGGCACCTTCACGCGGATCACCGGTTACAGCGCCGCGGAGGCGGTCGGACAGACCCCCCGACTGCTCAAGTCCGGACGCCACGAGTCCGAGTTCTACACGGCGATGTGGTCGAGCATCCAGCAGAGCGGCTCATGGAGGGGCGAGGTCTGGAACCGTCGCAAAGGCGGCGAGATCTATCCGCAATGGCTCACGATCACGGCCGTTCCCGGTCCCGACGGCAGGATCACCCATTATGTCGGGACCCTGACCGACATCACCCAACGCAAGGCGGCCGAGGAGGAAATCCGCGAGCTGGCCTTCTTCGACCCGCTCACACGTCTGCCCAACCGCCGTCTCCTGCTCGACCGACTGCATCTGGCCCTGGCGAGCGGTCGCCGCCAAGGCTTCTGCGGGGCGCTCTTCTACATCGATCTGGACGACTTCAAGACACTCAACGACACCTTGGGCCACGACCAAGGCGATCGACTTCCTCAGCAGGTGGCGCTGCGGCTGTCGGCACGGATTCGCGAGTCCGACACGCTCGCCCGTCTCGGCGGCGACGAGTTCGTGGTGATGATCGAGCATCTGAGCCCGAATCCCGTGGACGCGGCGATACAAGCGGAGACCCTCGGCAGCGGGTTACTCGGCGTGCTGCGTCAGCCCTACGAGCTGGACGGACAGACCCATTACAGCGCGGCCAGCATCGGGATTACGCTGTTCGATCCGCAGCCGATCCGTGTCGAGGAGCTGATGAAGCAGGCCGACATGGCCATGTATCGCGCCAAGGCCGCCGGTCGCAACACCATGCGTTTCTTCGACCCGAGCATGCAGTCGGAGATCAGCGCACGCGCAGCACTCGAGGCGCAGCTGCGTCTGGGTATCCAGAACGATCGCTTCCGCCTTCACTACCAGATCCAGGTCGACCGCGACGGCACCGTCATCGGTGCCGAATGTCTGCTGCGCTGGCATGATCCGCAAGGCAGATTGATCTCGCCGGCCGTCTTCATCCCGCTCGCCGAGCAGAGCGGGCTGATTCTGCCCATCGGACAGTGGGTCCTTCACACGGCCTGCATCCAGTTGTCCGATTGGGCCACACGAGCGCCGACCGCGCACCTGACCCTGGCCGTCAACATCAGTGCCCGTCAGTTCCGACAAACCGACTTCGTCGATCAGGTCTTGGCCTGCATCGAAGAGACGGGGGCGGATCCGTCCAGGCTCAAGCTCGAAATCACCGAGAGCCTCCTGCTCGACGACGTCGAGGGGACGATCGGCAAGATGATCGCACTCAAGAGCCGCGGGGTCGGTTTCGCGCTGGACGATTTCGGCACGGGCTATTCGTCCTTGTCTTACCTGAAGAGACTGCCCTTCGACCAGCTCAAGATCGATCGCACCTTCGTGCTGGACGTCCTCACGGATACCAATGCCGCCGCGATCGCGCGCACCATCATCGCGCTCGGCCGAACGCTGGAGCTGGCGGTGATTGCCGAGGGCGTGGAGACCGAGGCACAGCGGGATTGGCTCGCGGCCCATGGCTGTCATGCCTATCAGGGCTACCTTTACGGGCGGCCCGAGCCGTTGGAGCGGTTGGCGCTGGACGCGGCAAAAGACCATCCTTGATTCCAGGCCGCGGTCCTTCTGCGTTGATGCGAGCCGGATCGACGTGGGCGGGAACACTCAGTGCTGGCAGTGCGCGCAATAGAAGCTCGACCGCTGTCCGATACGCCGCTGGCGTAATGGCGCCCCGCAAGCGACGCAGGGCTCGCCGGTGCGGCCGTAGACCCGCAGGGACTGGGCGAAATAGCCGGGATTGCCATCCTCCTGGACGAAGTCGCGCAAGGTGGTGCCGCCCTGCGTGATGGAGGCTTGGAGCACGCCGCGGATCACCTCGGCGAGACGACGGTAGCGCTCCAGGCCGATCCGATGGCAGGCGCGAGCGGGATGGATGCCGGCCAGGAAGAGCGACTCGTTCGCATAGATGTTCCCGACCCCGACCACCACCGAGGCATCCATCAGGAAGATCTTCACGGCGACCCGCCGTTCTCGGCTCAGACGATGCAGATGCTCCCCGTCGAACGCCGTCCCCAGCGGCTCGGGACCCAGGTCGCGCAGCAGCGGATGACGGCTCTCGGCAAGCTCGGGCGAGTCGGGGAGCCAGAGAAAGAGACCGAAACGGCGCGGGTCGTGAAACCGAAGACACCGCCCGTCGGAGAGCACCAGGTCGAGGTGGTCGTGCTTCTTCGGCGCACTGTCGGCGGGGACGACACGCAGACTGCCCGACATCCCCAGATGGATGAGCAAACTGCCCTGATCCAAGCCGATCAAGAGATATTTGCTGCGCCGCGACAGCGACCGCACGGATTGGCCTGCCACCCGCTCCGCGGTCTCGGGCGGGATCGGCCGGCGCAGTCTTGGGTCGCGCACGATCAGACGCTCGATGCGACCGCCGTGCAGATACGGGCGGATGCCGCGAAGCGTGGTTTCAACCTCGGGGAGCTCGGGCATCAGGGTTGCTCCCTCGGCGGGTCGGAATCCGCTGCTGCGGGATCGACAGGATCCGGGGCGAAGGGATCCAGACCGAATCCGTCCGGCAGGTCGCGACCCGACTCGACCTCGAAACCCTCCTGTCCGAGACCCTCCGGTCGAAGCACCTCCTCGCGAAGCACATCATGCGGGCGCAGCCGAACCTCGGGCGGCGAGCCGAGCGGCAGCTCGCCGGAAAGCGGGGCATCCGGGTCCATCAGCGAATCCGGTGTGCCCGGCGATTCGCGCCACTCGGGGTCCGGGGCAAAGACGTCCGACCCCGGACTCGACGCGGACTCGGGCCCTGTCGGGTCGATCGGCACAACGCCCGAGGCAAAAGAGACCGGCGGTGTCGGGTCGATCGCGCCCGGATCCTCGATCAGCTCGGGGGCCTCGCCCAGGACGTAGGTGAGCCGCAGATCCGGTCGGGTCCAACGTCGACCGTCCTCCGAGACCCGATACGACACCCGCGTCCCGTCCATCGCGCTCAGCGCGAGCAGCGCGCCGGTCGGCTCGCCGAGCAAGGGCTCGATCCGCTCGGCGACCAAGCCCGAGAGCCGGGCCAAGGTCTCGCCGCTCAAAGGCACGGTGTCACGCGTCGCGAAGACAGGCACGGGGTCGCGCGGGAGCGGCCTCCGCGCCACATAGTCGATCGGCGGCGCGATCAGCAGGTGCTGGAAGCGATCCGGGATGAGATGGACCAGGTCGTCGCTCATGACATAACGCCATTGCTCGATCGGGTCCAGCCCGCCCATCGCGAAATCGGTCGTGTCCAGGCGCAGACGCAGCTTGACCGGGTCCAGACCCAGCGCGTCGAGCGCGGCGGCCTGCGCGGGGA
>NZ_LN848257.1:3072650-3086294 GCF_001499735.1 Thiocapsa sp. KS1
CGCGCGCGATCTCGATCAGGTGCGGCTCGGGCGCGCCCGAGCCGGCCAATGTCGCCGGGGCTTGCGTGACGGCGAGCTCGTGACGAATCGCCCAGCCGAGTGCCGAGAGGACGAGGATCAGGACCAGGTTGAGGATCCAGCGTGCCCTCATGTCCCCCTCCAACGCAGCCAGCGGATGCCGAGCCCGATCATCAGGAAGAGCGCGGGCAAGAGGACCAGGGATCCCAGCCCGATCCGGAGACGTTGCTGCTCGTCGAGGACGAGCGCGTCGGGCGCGCTCGGATCGGGCGGCAGTATCGTGAGATCGCCGGGATCGCTCAACCAGGCCAGCAGGGCGAGCGCGAGCGCCCGGTTCCCGTAGGCGCCGATCTGGGCATTGCTCGCGAAGTCGCCGTCGCCGACCACCAGGACGCGCTGCTCGCGGCCATCCTCCGGCACCGGGCGACTCATGGCCAAGACGACGGGGAGCGGACCGGGTTGCTCCCCGATGACCTCGTCGCGGTCGATCAGGCCGTCGAGCCGACCGATCTCGTTCCAGCTTCGCGCACCGGTGGCCAGATAGGTATCCAACATCCATCCGGGTGCGGGCTCGGTCCCGAAGGCGAGGCTGCCGGGCAGCAGGGCCGGGACATCGAGGTCGACCGAAAAGGGGTGATCCGGATACTCGGCGACCACCGCGACGGCCGGTGTCGCCACACCCAAGGCGGCGGCGTCCGCGTCGACGATCGTGCCGGGCAGGATGGTCAGGCCCAGGTATTCGACCAAGGGCTCGAGTCCGTTGAGCGGGCCGGGGTCGAGGAGCCAGAGCAGATTGCCGCCCCGATCCAGATACTGGATGAGGCGCTCGACCACGCCCGGAAAGAGCGGGATGCTTGCCGTGGAGAGCACGAGGACGCGGGTGTCGACCGGAACCTCGGTGACGCGCCCCAAGTCGAGCGGACGCGCGAGAAAGCCGCGCTCCGCCAGCTCCTCGCCCAGTCGGCCCAGGTCGGCGCCGCCCTCGCCCTGAATGGCGCGCTCGCCGTGTCCCTCGATCACGGCGACCCAGGGGACGCGGCTCGCGCCGAGCCGGGCGATGGCCGCACTGATCGCCCGTTCGCCGATCTCGGCCAGGGTCTCGCGTCGCCCGCGATAGTCCAGCAGGATCTGGCCGATCAGCGTCACCCCGGCATCGCGGGTGCGCTCCGGGAAGAGCTGCGGGTCCACGTCCTCGATCTGCATCCCCGGCAGCGCCTGTCGATAGCGCATGAGCAGCCGCTCGATCCCATTGCCGAGCGGGCTCGCGGGGTCGGCAAAGACGGTGGCACGCAGCGGGCCGTCGAGTCGGGCGAGGATGGCCAAACTCTCGGGCGTCAGGCTGTTGGCGCCGACGGCGGTCCAATCCCAATAGCGGTCGTGACGGGCGACCAGCCAGCCGCCCGCGATCAGGACGGCCAGCAGAAGCACCAGGAACAGCGCATCCGCGAGCGGGCGGTTGAGCCGCCCGAGCTGCGCTGCTGCGAAGGGCAGGACGCGTTTCACTGTATGACCCGGTTCGCAAGTCGACGGTGGGTCAGGGCCAAAAAAAGACCCGAAAACCCGAGCAAATAGGCCAGATCGCTCAGACGCACCGCACCGAGCAGAAACCAGAAGAGATGCTCGTTCCAGGAGAGCCAGCCGAAGAGCGAGAGGTCATGCGCGCCCAGCGCCTCGACCCGGCCGATAACGGAGAGGACCAGCAGGATCGCGAAGGCGGCGATCACGGCAGCACCCGTCTGCGC
Organism: Thiocapsa sp. KS1; assembly: GCF_001499735.1. GTDB lineage: Bacteria > Pseudomonadota > Gammaproteobacteria > Chromatiales > Chromatiaceae > Thiocapsa. Next base: position 3,074,411 of record NZ_LN848257.1, read on the forward strand.
GCTCAGGCTGGAGGCATAGAGCCCCACGGCGCAAAACATGGTGCCGACCAGCCAGAGCCCGAGCGTGGCGGCGGCGATCTGACCCGCATCAAGCTCGGTGCTGCCGGCGAGCAGCGCGATGTTGGCGATCGGCAGCAAACAGAGCGGCGTCATCAGGAGCGTCAGCGCGAGAAATTTCCCCGCGACCAGCTCGCCGATGCGCACCGGCGCGGCGGCCACCAGCTCGAAGCTGCCGTCGCGAAACTCCCCGCTCAGCATCCGCATGGCCATCAAGGGCACCGCGAGCATGAGGATCACCGCGGCGAAACCGAAGAGGTTCAGCGCAAGCTCCGTCGTCAGGCTCGCGACCCGCTCGTCGGCCCCCAGACCCGTGAAGTCGTCGACCACCTTCAGAAAGATCCAGGCGAGCACGACCTGACCGCCGCCGAGCAGGATCCAGGGCAAGGGAGAGACCAGCGCACTGCGCAGCTCGCGACCCGCGATCATGCCGATCATGCCGTCCCTCCCGCGCCGATCAGATCGAAGAAGACGCGTTCCAGGTCCGGGCGCTCCGGACCCAGCTCGCAGAGCTCCAATCCGGCGGCCAGGATCTGGCGGGCCAGGTCGGCGGACTCGGCTCCCTCGGTCAGGATCACCCGGAATCGGTCCGTATCGAGCGCGATTGCAGCCTCCACGCAGGCAAGGCGGTCGAGGCGCTCCGTCTGCGCAGACGCGCAGGGCGCGCCCCGCGGGCGCAGGCGCACCCGCCAGAGCGCGGTCGGACCGAGCGCGCCGAACCGATCGCTGCGCAGCATCCGGCCCTGATGGAGTACCAGCACGCGATCGCAGACCGCCTGGACCTCCGAGAGGATGTGGCTCGAGAGGATGATCCCGCAGTCGCGCGACAGCTCGCGGATCAGGCCGCGGACCTCGCGGATCTGCACCGGGTCGAGTCCTTCGGTCGGCTCATCGAGGATCAGGAGCTTCGGGCGATGCAGGATCGCTTGGGCAATCCCGAGCCGCTGGCGAAAACCTTTGGAGAGCTTGGCGATGAGCGTGCGACCGACGGCACCGAGCCCGCAGCGCTGCTTCGCCCGATCCACGGCATCGGCCACATCGGCGCGCGGGATGCGATGCAACCTAGCGCAGTGGCGCAAATACTCGTCGACGCGCAACTCGGGATACAGAGGCGGGCGCTCGGGCAGATAGCCTAGATGCCGCTTGGCCGCGACGGGATGCCGCGCGAGATCGATGCCGAGGATCTCGACCCGCCCCCCGCTCGGCGCGAGCGTTCCGCTCAGCAGGCGCAGACAGGTCGTCTTACCGGCCCCGTTCGGCCCGAGCAGGCCCAGCACCTCGCCCTGCCGCAGCTCGAGATCGAGACCGCACAGGGCCGGACGGGCTCCGAAGCGACGGCTGAGATCGGTAACGCGGGCGAGTGTTTCCATGGCGACGGAACGATACCCTCTGAGGGTCTCCTTGCCAAACCGCTCCCTATCGGACGGTGGACGGATCGACCATCACCTTGAATAATGTCCGGGAATGATGTCGGCACCGGACCCGATCCAAAAGCCTGTGCCGGTCCGATGCCGAGCCGCGACACCTGCGAGGGGGCGGCTTTCACCGATGTCGTTCGAACCTGCTCGGCGCCGTCGTCGAGTCGCCTCCCACTGCAGAGAAGCAAACATGTGGCTGAACCTGGTTTTCCTGTTGTTGCTTGCGATCATCATCGTGCCGGTTGCCGTCCTGCTCTGGGGGGTGACGCGGTGGCAGGCCGGGACAACGCGCCTTCAATCGCGTCTCGAGGCCGGCCGCGGCAGAATCGTTCCCAACACCTACGATGAGACCGAGCTGACAGGGCTCCCCGCGCCCGTTCAAGGTTATTTCCGAGCCAGCCTGAAAGACGGCCAACCGATGATCGCGGCGGCCGAGCTCGGACAGGAGGGCGAGCTCGACCTCGGCCGGGCCAAAGGGAAATGGTCGCCCGTCGTGGCAACCCAATCCGTGGTCATGCAGCGGCCCGGATTCGATTGGGATGCACGCGTACGGATGGGGCCGGCGATGAAGGTCTTCGTGCGCGATGCCTACATCGCGGGTACGGGTATCCTGAAGGCCGAGCTCTTCGGGCTCTTCCCGCTCGCCAAGGTTTCGAGCAGCCTGGAGCTGGCGCATGCCGAGCTGATGCGCTTCCTCGCCGAGGCCCCGCTGTATCCGACCAAGCTCCTGCCGAGCCAAGGTGTCGTGTGGGAGCCGATCGACGATCGCTCGGCGCGTGCCACACTCGCGGACGGTGATCTGAGCGTCTCGTTGGTCTTCGATTTCGACGATGCCGGCTTGATCGGAGCGGTGCGCGCAACCGGGCGTTATCGCGCCGCGGACGGCAAGATGATCCAAACACCCTGGGAGGTCCGCTTCTCCGATTACAAGGAACGCAGCGAGATGCGGATCCCGGTTCGGGGCGAGGCCGCCTGGATCCTGCCCGAGGGACGAGTCCCCTATTGGCGCGGTCGGGTGACGGACATCCTCTACAAGTTCTCCGCCTAAACCGCGTCGGCTGCAACAAGCCGACGTTCGCGGTAGACGGGCCATTCCCGCGACAAACACCCTTTGCATAGACGCGGTTCAGAAGATTAAAAAATAGTATCAAAGAGATGTATTTTAGGATCGCGGCGGCGCAAGGGGGGGATGACCGCTGCGACGGCGAATCCAATTGATTCCGCTCAGGACACGATGGTTGCCGGCGAGTCGGCGCTCGAGCTTGTATTTGCCGGGAAAGTCGCTCAGCACTAGCCCCATGATGATGGTGATGACCCCCTGACCGGGGAGCAACACCATCAGGATGCCCGCCAGGATCAAGACCCAGCCGACCAAGTTCTTGAGCAACAGCAGGCTAAAAGAGGCGACCGGATGGAGGCTTTTCATCCACGCTGAATCCCGCCGCGGACTCACGAAATAGTCCACAGGAAGCCGTGCCAAGAGAAACGGCAAGGCGATCAAAGATCCCACGAACATCAGGACTGAAAGTCCAGCCAAGGACAACAGCAGGCCCTGATGGGCCTCGATCCAACTCATGTCGATCATTACCCTCGCCTCCTGAACCCTCGGCGGGCCCTAAAACGCGTGCGGAACCCGGGCACCGCCCTGAGGCGCGCTCGGGCGGCAAAACGAGACCCGTGTCACAAAGTTCGCCGTCCGCCGTCCGGTCGAACCGGTCGGCGCCGTCTATGCTTGAAAGGCGACGCGGGACACGCTTGGACGGTCGGAGACCAGGCTCGAGCCTCGTTGCGAAGACACCACACCAACGAGGAAAAATCAAATGAACATCCGCTTCAGAGGAACGGGCGCGACGGGCCTGGTTCTGGCGATCTGCATATCATCGGCGATCTTTGCGGGCGCTGCACGTGCCGAAACCGGCAGCGTCTTGGACGAATTGGAGGCCTACGCCGTTCGGATCATGCAGGAGCAGAAGGTCCTCGGCATGGCCTATGCCATCGTCAAGGACGACGCGGTGATCTACTCCAAGGGCTTCGGGGTCAAGGACGCGGCGACCGGCGCGCCCGTCGATGTTCATACGGTGTTCGAGATCGGCTCCACATCCAAGGCGTTTACCACCACCCTGCTCGCGATGCTCGACGACGAGGATCGCATCGGCTGGAAGGATCCGGTGCTCGAGCATCTGCCCGAATTCGCCATGATGGATCCATGGGTGACGCGCGAGTTTCAGATCGCGGACCTCGTCTCCCAGCGCAGCGGTATGACGCCCTATTCGCTCGACCTCATGGCCTTTCTGGGCTTCAACCGCGAGGACATCGTGCGGGCCGTGCGATTCGTCGAGCCTATCAGCAGTTTTCGCTCGACCTTCGGTTACGTCAATAGCCTCTTCCTGGCAGCGGCTCAGATCGTCGAGGACAAGACCGGGTTGAGCTGGGAAGACAACCTGGATGTCTCCATCTTCGGCCCGCTGGGCATGACCGAGACCACGGCCAACCCGGAGGTCGTCGCGACCCTGACCAATATCGCCCGAGGACACATCGGCACCGCCTCGGGAGATCTTTGGCCCATCCCGGACGATTGGACCTACGGGGATTGGATCGATACCTACGGGCCGGCCGGCGGCATCCGCTCCAATGTGCTGGACATGACAAAATGGATCCGCATGCAGCTGGGTCGCGGTAGCTTCGAAGGCAATCAGCTTGTCAGCGCGGAAAACATCGCCGCGATGCACGATCCAAAGATCTTCGCCGGAAATCAGGTGTTCGGCGACGTTGCGTCCTACGCCTCGGCTTGGATCTACAACACGTTCTCGCCCTACCCTGTCGTGTGGCACAACGGGAGCACCAGCGGGATGCATTCCATCGTGGCGCTGGTTCCGAAGGCCAATGTCGGCTTGGTGGTTCTGACGAATACGGTACAGAACACCGTGCCGGAGCTGATTCTGGCCAAGGCCTATGCGCTCTATTTCCATCCCGAAAACGAGACGAGTCTCCTGCTCGAAAGCCTCGCATCGACAAGCGGCTACGCGGCCGTCACCGGCCCGGGTCTGTTTTTCCCGAGACCGGCGCGGGACGAGACACAGGCGGCGGTCAGTCCGCAGCTGAGCCTTCCATTGGAGCGCTATACCGGCACCTATTCCAATCCGGCCTACGGACAGGTGACGGTGAGCATCGTGGACAATGCACTGCATGCGGTTATGGGCCCGAAACAGCTCGATGTCCCGCTGGTGTCGTTCAGCGGCAACACCTTCACGGGTCTCATGCCGGACATGCCTGTTGCGCCCGACTCCGAGATCCTCGTGACCTTTGTCGTGCCGGTGGAAGCCAATGCCCGCGAGCTAGTCATCAGTGCATTTGCCGACGTGAACCGGGGGCGTTTCACCCGCGCATCCGATTCTCCGCCGGTGCGTTACGGTGAGCGACGACCCGAGTTGGCTCCTGGTTCTCGGTGACCGTCATCGCGCCGGCCGAACGATTCCGGACGGCGCCGGACAGGCTAAGGGGCGGAGCTCGGGAATCCCATGTCGACAGGCCGCGGATCATTAGATCCGCGGCAACTACTCGCCTGCGAGCCAATCAACCGTTCGAGGAAACCACCGGATCGGCTTGGACCTCGACCCGCCTTGGTTCTACAGGCCCTGTTCGCCGAATCCGCGTAAAACTGATACCGGCCTTACGTAGTGATTTTACCCACCATCCTCGACCCGTTGCTACGTCACCACCAATCTATACGATCACCAGCTATTACATGCGCTGCCCTTGTTGACATACGTATTTTTACGGAATTGACCTACGGCGTTCCGTCATGCAGAGTCAGGCTCTAAAGGTCTCCCTGCATTTTCATTACAACCGATCGACCCTTGATCGACTGTGTGTCCTCCAATCAGCCGACACAGCGTTCGTGGCCACAGGGATCATGAGGGGATGATGTCCGTAGAATAAGGCTTCATGCATCGGAATTAGCAGTCGATGCGCTCGACAGCAAGCGCCTTTTGCGCTGGCCGATAACGAGTACGCGCCGATCGCAGCGTGAGCCTGCAATGCGTCATTTGAACCCCGACCCCGACTCGGCGCCCCCTGCCGAGCTGATTTCGCTTGGCGGCATCGAAGTACGCGGTCGTCCAAAAACGGACGGTTGTGCAATGAGCAGCCATCACTTCCAGCAGGCAAGGAAATCGTTATGCAGTCCGCTCAGAACTCTCGGATGTCCGACGCCGGCGAAAAGGTAACACTCTTCGAGCATGATGGATTTCTTGGCCCCTTTGATCTCAAGCACATTGCCGTTTTGGAGGAGTTAAGGAAGACCAATCACAAAGGCTCTAACGGATACAACAAAAGGCCCAAGAGCGGGCTTGCAAGACTGAAGACAGCACTCAAGAACGGGCTCGCCAAAGTACTGAAAGGACGAAACCGGGCGAACAAGATGACACAACATATCGGTCATGACCAAATTCGGTCAAAACCGGAATACGATCTGGCCACCGATCCTCAGATCCTGGACGAGGTCGCTGATTTACTCGGACCGAATATCTTGCTTTGGAAAGGAACGGTTATTCACAGAGAACCCGGAAGCACCGGACAGAACTGGCACATCGATTTAATCAATGCGAGGGTCAAGGGGGTTCACGTTTCAGTCGCAATCACCGACATGACGTTACAGAACGGTTGTCTACAGGTTATCCCTGGAACTCATAAATATCATGCCGACCTTGTAGCCCTCGCTAAGGCCGGCGAATGTGATCTGAACAACTCCGACAGCATGAAGGCATTGGCGGATCGGTTGCATCCGGAAAACGCACCCCACAAAGTCATCGCGATGGAGCTGAAAGCGGGCCAGTATTTTTTTACGAGAGGAGGCATCTGGCATGGCGTCGGAGCAAATACCGTCGACCAAACGCGCTCGGCTTTCGTGGGCCGCTACGCAAGGCCCGACGTCGAGGTCAAAAACTTCAGGGAAGAATTCGTTCCAAGCATTTTGGTACGCGGCAAGGATCCTTATCAGTTGAACGTCATGAAAAAGGTACCGATGAACTGGCGCAAAACCTCTATGATCAGGGACAAAACGTATCGCACCACTTGATCGATTTTCGTGCAAGCATACCGGGGGCGCAGCTCGTTAAGCCGCCCTGAACGAAAGGAGCATGAGGCGTGGTTCAACAAATCCGCGGCAACTGCTCACCTGCGAGCCAATCGACGATCCGGCTCCCGCCGAAGCCAGTCTCCATCTGCACGAAGCGATGCGAGTCCTCGACGACCTCGCCGATGATCGCCGATTCCGTCCCGAGCGGATGGGCTTGCATGGCATCGAGCAGACGCACGGCCTTGTCCGGCGGACAGATGGCGATCAGCTTACCCTCGTTGGCGACATAGAGCGGGTCGAGCCCGAGCAGCTCGCAGGCGGCGGCCACCTCGGGGCGAACCGGGATGGCGTCCTCGCGGATCTGCATGCCGACGCCGGATTGATGGGCCAGCTCGTTGAGCGTCGTCGCCAGGCCGCCGCGGGTGGGGTCGCGCAGACAGTGGATGTCCGGAACAACCGCGATCATGGCGGCGACCAGCTCGTGCAGAGCGGCACTGTCGGAGCGGATCTCGGTCTCGAAGCCGAGGTTCTCGCGCTTGGAGAGGATGGCAACACCGTGGTCGCCCATGCTCCCGCTGACCAGGATCACATCCCCCGGCTCGGCACGATTACCCGAGATGAGAATGCCCTCCGGCACCACGCCGATACCGGTGGTGGTGATGAAGACCCCGTCACCCTTGCCGCGCTCCACCACCTTGGTGTCGCCCGTCACCACCGGCACGCCCGCGGCATTGGCGGCTTGCGCCATGCTCTCGACGATGCGGGCCAGATCGGCGAGCGGGAAGCCTTCCTCCAGGATGAAACCGGCGGCCAGATAGAGCGGCCGAGCACCGGACATGGCGACATCGTTGATGGTGCCGTGCACGGCGAGCGCGCCGATATCCCCGCCGGGGAAGAAGAGCGGGGAGATCACATGACCGTCGGTGCTCATCACCAGCCGACCGGGCGGCGGCGTGAAAAGCGCCTGGTCGTTGCCCAGCGTCAGCAGCTCATGGTCGAGATACCGCTGAAAGAGCTCGCCGATGAGCTGTGCCATGGCGCGCCCGCCGGAGCCGTGACTCATATCTACGGCGCCCTTTTTGAGATCGAGTCGCACGGGGAAGCGCCGATCGGATGTCATTCTGAGACCTCGTTGTGGGACGACCTGGTCAGCCATGGGAAGCCTCCTGCCTCCTGCCTCCTGCCTCCTGCTATCAGCTATCAGCTTCGACTTCGGCTTTCAACCTCTGGCTGGTGGCTGGCAGCCCTGAACCGCCCGTAGCTCCAATAGGCCGCACAGCCCCCCTCGGAGGACACCATGCAGGAGCCCATGGGATTGTCGGGGGTGCAAGGATTGCCGAAGAGTTTGCACTCGGTCGGTGTCTTCACGCCGCGCAGGATGGCCGGGCACTCGCAGCCTTTGATCTCTTTGGCCGGGGCGATCTCGACAGGAAATCGCCGCTCGGCATCGAGGTCCGCGTAGGTGTCGGCCAGCGCCAAGGCGCTGTTCGGCAGGAAGCCGAGCCCGCGCCATTCGAACTCGGGGCGGATCCGGAAGACCTCCTCGATCAGGGCCTGCGCCTTGCGGTTGCCCTCCTCGCTCACGGCGCGGGTGTACTGGTTCTCGACCTCGCAACGACCTTCGTTGAGCTGCCTGACCAGCATCAAGGCGGACTGCATCACATCCAGGGGCTCGAAACCGGCGATCACGACGGGCACGCCGAACTGCTCGGGTACGAAGCGATAGGGTCGGCTGCCGATGAGCGTACTCACATGAGAGGGGCCGAGGATGCCGTCGAGCTTCACCCCGTCCGGGCCGGCGGTGCTCAGAATCGTCTGCAGTGCCGACGGGGTCAGCACATGGTTGCAGAAGACCGAGAAGTTGGTCAGCCCCTCGGCGCGCGCGCTCTTCACGGCGACGGCGGTCGGCGGCGTCGTGGTCTCGAAGCCGATGGCGAAGAAGACGACCTGCCGCTCGGGGTTCTCGCGCGCGATCCGCAGCACGTCTTGGGTGGAGTAGATCATGCGGATATCCGCGCCCTCGGCCTTGGCCTTGAGCAGACTCCTGCGCTCGCTCGCGGGCACGCGCATCAGGTCGCCGTAGGTGCAGAGCGTGACAGCGTGCTGCGTGGCGAGCGCGATCGCGTGGTCGATCCGGGCCATCGGCAGCACGCAGACCGGACAGCCGGGGCCGTGGATAAAACGCAGATTCGGCGGCATCAGGTGCTGCACGCCGTAGCGGAAGATGGCGTGCGTATGACCGCCGCAGAACTCCATCAGGCGATAGTCGCGCCCCGGGTGCGCCTCGGCGGCGATCGTCTCGGCGAGCCGGCGGGCAAGCCCTTTGTCGCGGAACTCGTCGATGTATTTCAACGTTGGCCCCCGGCTCCCTCGACGCTCGACGTCGGCCCGGGCTCAAGCTCCAGCTCGTCCTCGAGCAGCCCCATCTCGGCGATGATCTCGAGTGTGCGCTGCGCCTCCTCTTCGCTGATCTTGTTGAGGGCATAGCCCACATGGACCAAAACATAATCGCCGACGACCGCGTCCTCGATCAGGGCCAACGAGATCTCCTTGCAGACGGGCCCGAGCGCAACCTTCGCGGTATCGGCGGCGACATCGATGGAGGTGATGCGTGCGGGGATGGCAAGACACATGGACAAAAGACCTCGTAGGATAAAACGCGTCCGGGGCGATCAACAGGCGCGGAGATTTGGGGCCAACCTCGTCGCCAACCGATACCTTGGCTAGACGCGTTTTATATCAATAAATTAAAAATCTTAAAACGCGCCATCCACAAGGGCATCGAGTCGGCACAACCCAGCGCCGAAACGACGACCTCGCCTATCGCGCGGGGCGCGTTTTAACAGGTGAGCTTGAAGGCCACGCAGGGATCGATCGCCGTGATCAGGAGCTCGGCCTGTCGACGCAACTGCTCCTCGGGGCCGAACGGCAAACTCTCCAGCGCGCGGGCAACGACGCCGCGCGGATGAAAATTCCACTCGGTCGGCGCAAGGATCCGATAGTCGCGGACGCGGCCGTCCTCGACTCGGACCAGATGAGCCAACAGGCCGCGTGCCGCGAAGACGCGCCCCAGCCCGATCCCGTTGGCGCTCGCCAAGATCGGCTGCGCGGCGGCGCTCCCGGCGGATCCGCGGCTGAGCAGCCGCAAGCCGGTCGCGACCTCCGTGAGTTGAGCGGCAAGGCGCACCAGGAGGCCAGCCCCGTAGACCTCGATCAGCGGCAGTGGGTGCACGCGCGTGAAGGGGCTGGTTTCGCGAGGTTGGCCCTGCCAGGTCGGACGGGCGACGAAATCGGCCCAATCCGGCGCGCTCATCCGCGCGATCAGATCCTCGTCCGAGAGCCTCGGCAGCGCGGTGATCGGGGTCTGTCCGAGCGACGCCTCTCCCGATTCCAGCAGGGAGCGCAACAGGCGAGCGGCCACCGTCTCCGTCTTGCGACACCAGCGCTCGAAGCCGGACGGGTCGCCGATCAGGTTCAACCAGTGCTCGGGGGCAATCCCGAAAATCTTGCGCGTCAGCAGATCGGTCAGATCGGCGAGCAGGACATCGAGACCGGGGGCTCGACCCGCCGCCGAACCGGCACCGACGCTGAACAAATCGCCGGCGGGGTCGAGCCGCGCGAGGATGCGGTTCGACAGGGCAAGGACCGCCGCCATGTCGTCACGGCACGGCGGCTCGCCCAAGAGCGGGGGCCAGTCGAGCAGGACCCGCCACAGGTGTTCGCGGATCGTCTCCACGGCGATCGCCGCCTCGCGACGTCCTCGGATGATCGGGCTCGGCAACACCCCGGATGCCTGCTCGAATGCCGCCGCACAGGCACCGGCTTGAGCGCGCGCACAGATCGAGAAGAGCAGCGGCAGACGCGCCGTCGTCTCCTGCGGCGAGCGCCCGACGAAGACCGACGCGGCGGCGACCGGACGTGTCGAGGCGATCGTGCAGAGCAGACCACCCGAGGACGGCGTCAATTGGATGTCGAGACTTCCACCCGGATCGGACATGCGGCTCGCGGACCTCGGGATTGGCGATGCAAGACTTGCAGTGTAGCCGATCGGGCTTCAGGATAACTTAAACCGCGTTCGTGGCCCGAGCGGGACAACGGCGTAGATGCGACGCCCGGTGCAGCCCGAATCACTCGGAGCTGACGCGGCTTAAGGATTTAAAAAGCGAGTCGGGTGAAGACGTTGGGTTTTACTTAGAGTGCGGCCTCGTCGAAGGCCGTTCGCATTGTCCCACCGTAGCCCATGTCTTTCCCGACGCAGTATCGCCGATCGCCCAACCATGTCGTAGCCCGGCAGGACAATCCCACGTGCTCACACCCGACCAACTCGCTGCCCTTCGCCGAGACATCGTCTTCAACGCCGAGCTTGGCGGGCGCAATTTGACGCTTCACAGCACCTGGGGCCTGTTCTCGCCGCGCGAGATCGACGAGGGCACCCGTCTGCTGCTGACGCATCTGCAGGTCCAACCGGACGACGACTGCTTCGATCTCGGCTGCGGCTACGGTGCGATCGGCTTGGCGATGGCCGCACTCGCCCCTCGGGGCCGAACCCTGATGGTCGACAAGGACTTCGTCGCGGTGGATTACGCCACGCGCAACCTCGAGCTCAATCGGCTGGAGAACGCACGCGCGCAGCTCAGCAACGGATTCGATCAGGTCGACCCCGAGCTGCGGTTCGACCTGATCGCGAGCAATGTCCCGGCAAAGGTCGGCAAGGAGCTGCTCGCGCTTCTGCTGCACGACGCGCATGCCCGCCTGCGCCCGGGCGGTCGTCTCTATCTCGTCACCATCAACGGGCTGCGCCAGTACATGAAGCGCAACCTGACCGAGGTCTTCGGCAATTACGACAAGCTCAAGCAGGGTCCGCATTACACGGTTGCGCTTGCGTGCCGACCCGACTAAACCGCGTCGGAGGATCGGAGCCGCGGTTTGCGGGCGAGCGGACAATCCGGGTCACTGCGCCTCGATCAGATCGAGCAGCCGGCTAGCCTCTTGACCGACACCCGTGTCGGCACCGAGATCTCGGGCATGCTCGAGCGCCGTGCGGGCTTCGGCCGCATCGCCGGCTTGGAGGCTCACGAAGCCCAGGGTCAGCCAGATCCGCTGATGGGCGGCGTCTTTGGCGGTGCCCGCGCGCAGTTGGGTCAGTGCAGCATCCGTGTCGCCCGTGTAGTGCAGCGCCAACCCGAGATCGTTGTGGGCTTCGACGTCGTCCGGCCTGAGCTCGAGGAGACGGCGATAGACGGGCACGGCCTCGGCATAGCGGCGCTCCACGAAGAGCGCGTCAGCCTGTTGCGCGAGGAGGTCTGGGTTGGTCTCGGTGATGGCCTGCGGG
>NZ_LN848257.1:3086394-3139440 GCF_001499735.1 Thiocapsa sp. KS1
CGACGGCGGGACGCGCAGCGTGGCGGATGTAGTAGTCGCGCGTGACGGCGAAGACCGTGAAGCCGTAGAAGAACAGAAATACGGCAAACAGCAACCACTGCAGCGGCGAGAGTCTGGGCATGGGATCGGAACGCGAGTCGGAGAATGAGGTCGCGCGATCCTAGGAATCCCCGCGATGCCTGTCAAACCGGCTCGATCGGCGTTCGGCGAGCCGGTCGGGTCACCTCGACCCGATCGCCCGCACGCCTCGCGGGCAGCGGCAAACAAGTAGGTCGCGGGAAAATGGCCGGGGCAGAGGCTCGCGGGGCCGGGCCGCAGACAAAAAAAGGTCGCGACGGCAGGGTGTGTAGCTGCCGTGGCGACCTAACTGGCTTGCTGCTCTTGTGCGGCTCCGACTCAGGACCGACGGTCGGATCCATCGGCGTTTTCGGGGCCGGGTATGCGCGAGGGACGCGGCGCACCGGCATCGTCGCGGTTGATGAGCGCGATCAGAAAGCCGGCGCAAAGAACGGCGGCGATCAGACCCGTAATCGTGAGTGCATCGAAGCTCATGCGTGCTCCACCGTCTCCATCGGACGACTGCTCCAAGGATCCGCAGACCCGGAGATCGAATCCGTCTCGATCCCGAGCCTCCGCGTACCCGTCTATCTTGCACGCCGGCTTTCAATAGAGTATTTCACTAGGGTCTAATGTTGTAACAAGTTGTTACAGTCCATTGACCATCGGCGAACGAGACCGCGCTGAAATGCCCGATACACCGATCCAAATCCTGGTTGTCGACGACGACGCGGCCTTGCGCGCCCTGCTCGGCGACTATCTCGCAGGAGAGGGCTTCGGCGTGGCCGGGGCGGAGGACGGCGTCGCGATGGATGCCTGGCTGGCCGAGCATGAAACGGACCTCGTCATCCTCGACCTGATGCTGCCCGGCGAGGACGGTCTGACCTTGGCCCGCCGCCTGCGCGCACGCGCCGATGTCCCGATCATCATGCTGTCCGCGCGCGGAGACGACATCGACCGCATCGTCGGCCTGGAGGTCGGCGCCGACGACTACATGCCCAAGCCGTTCAATCCGCGTGAGCTTCTGGCGCGCATTCGTGCGGTGCTGCGCCGGCGAGCCCCCAGCGCGTCGCCCGAAACCCGCGAGGAGGACGGGTACATTCGCTTCGGTCCCTATCGGCTCGACCTCGGCCAACGCGAGCTGCGCCGCGGCGATCAACCTGTCGTGCTCACCTCGGGCGAGCTCGAGCTGCTGCGCATCCTCGCGGAGCATCCGGATCGCATCCTGGATCGCGACCTGCTGCTCGACCTGCTCAAGGGCTACGAGCGCTCGCCCTTCGATCGCAGCATCGATGTGCAGATCGCGCGATTGCGCGCCAAGATCGAGCCGGATACGAAACGCCCGCGCTACATCCGCACCATCTGGGGCAAGGGGTACATGTTCACGCCGGCCGGCGACGCATGACGCTGCTCGCGCGCCTGATCCCGGCAAGTCTGTTCGGGCGTGCCTTGCTCACCTTGGTCGTCACCTTCGGGCTGTTCGGCCTCATCACCTTCTGGGTCATCGTGTCCTACGCGCTGACACCGGTCGCGCAGCGCTCCGCCTCGGATCTGGCGAGCATCATGGTGTTGTCGGCGCGGACGCTGCTGCAGCTCCCGCTCGAGATGCGCGACGACTATCGCGCCAGGCTGGCGCGCGAGTATCAGATCCGGCTCGCCGAGGAGCGTCCGCTCACGGACGTGAACCACTTCTTCTTTCCGTATCTCGGCCAGGTGAAGCTCGCCTTGGAAGAGCGCCTCGGCGGCGAGGTCGAGATCGTCACCAGTGTCGCCAACAGCGACCGCTGGTTCTGGGTCGCACTCGACACGGGCGGGGAAACCATCTGGGCGGGATTTCCGCGCAGTCGGGTCGAAACCCGACCGATCCAGGGCCTGTCGGTCATTATCGGGGTGGCGGTGCTCTTGATCGTCGGCAGCGCGCTGATCCTGGCGGGGCGCATCACCCAGCCGCTCAACCGCCTCTCCAAGGCCGCCGAGCAGGTCGCGCTCGGATATTCACCCGCCGTCTTGTCCGAGAGCGGTCCCAAGGAGCTCGCGAACCTGGCTCGGCAGTTCAACGCGACCAGTCGACGCATCCGCGAGCTGATCGCCAATCGCACCCTGCTGCTGGCCGGGATCTCGCACGATCTACGCACACCCTTGACCCGGCTGCGCCTGGCGGTGGAGATGCTGCCCCGCGGGACCGCGCCGGCACTGGTCGCCCGGATGGAGCGCGACATCGAGGAAATGAACGCGCTCATCACGCAAGCCATCGATTTCGGCAAGAGCCTCGGGGCCGGACACCGCGAAGATGTGGACCTCGCCGCACTGATCGACGACCTGGTCGTCGGGCGGCCGCGGGTTGTCTGGCAACGGGGGCGTTCGTGCCGTTGTCGGGTCGACGTGTTGGCGTTGCGCCGCATCCTCGGCAACCTGCTCGAAAATGCCTTGCGCTATAGCCAAGACCTGGTCGAGATCCATCTGGACTGCAAGACAGCCACACCCGTAATCTTCGTGCTCGACCGCGGGCCCGGGATCCCGGAGGCCGAGCGCGAGGCGGTGTTTCGCCCGTACTATCGCCTCGAGACCTCGCGCAACCGCCTGACCGGGGGGACGGGCTTGGGCCTCGCTGTGGCCTACCAGCTTGCATTGTCGAACCAGATGGAACTGCACTTGGGCGCGCGCCGCGGGGGCGGCACCGTCGCGAGCGTCCGCCTGCCGCCCTTCAACCTCGAGCCCGATCTTCCGCCGCGCAACGGCACGGCAGTTGACGATCCGTCCGAGGGTGCCTAAATTCCGACCCTGACCCGCACCGATCCCTCGTCCACCCCCGGAGCCCTCTGCGATGCTGCACCCAGGCGATCAAGCCCCCGTCTTCACGCTCCCCAACGCGGATATGGAGCGGGTGAGTCTCGACCGGCTCCTCGGGCAACGCAATCTGGTGATTTATTTTTATCCGAAGGACGATACGCCCGGCTGCACCATGGAGGCGCTCGACTTCACCGACCTGCAACCCGACTTCGACGCGGCGCAGACGGATGTCGTCGGCATCAGCCGAGACACCTGCACCAGTCACGGTGCCTTTCGCGACAAATACGGCTTGACCGTCCAGCTCCTCGCCGATACCGAGGGCGAGGCCTGCGAAGCCTACGGCGTTTGGCGCGAGAAGGAGGCGCACGGCGAGAAGCGCATGGGGATCGTCCGCTCGACCTTCGTGGTAGACAAGAACGGCGTGATCCGCCACACGCTTTACGACGTCAAGCCCAAAGGCCATGCCGCCGAGATCCTGGAGCTGGTCCAGGCGCTCTGATCCGCCACCGGGAGCGGTAGTCGAGATGCTCTCGCCGCCGACCGAGGAGCAAACCGCGATCTCCTCGGTCGAGGGCGGAACCCGGCCCGATTCGGCGTCGGATTCCGAACCCGGGGCGGACCCGACATCGCTCGGCGACGGCGTGCGCTCCGAGACCTTGCGCAGCGTCAAGCTGCGTGCTTACATCCTGATCTTTCTCCTGATCTTCGGGCTGACACCCCTGGTGCTGGCCGTGCTGATCAACCTGCCTTTGGTGCTGGATCGCACCGCAATGTTCTACCAGCGCGCCTACCTGCAGAACCTGCGCGCCGACTTTCGGGATCTCGACCAGCATCTGGCCAGTCGACACGAGATGATCCGGCTTCTGTCGAAGCTGCCCGAGCCCGGCCTGATCCTCGGCGAGCAAGGCGATGCGGATCAGATCGATGTCGCGCGTGCGCGATACACGGCCTGGATCAATCAGATCCTCGCCGATCAACGCGACATCATCCAGATCCTCTTCGTCGGCGACGACGGCCAGGAGCGCTTTTGGTTGGCGCGCGACGCCCGCACCCGGGAGTGGCGCCCGACCGCCACCCCGCCTCAGGTCCCGAATCGCAAGTTTCTCGAGGCGGGGCTTGAGCTCCAGTCCGGCGCGGTGATCGTGAGCCGAATCCGCATCGACCCCTTGGCGGGCGTCGAAGACCCGCGCCAGCTCATGACCCTGAGTCTGGTCAGCCGGATCGGCGGCGAAAAGGCGGAAGACCCGCGCGGCGTGGTGGTGATGACCATCGATGTCGGCGGCCTGGCACAGTTCTACCGCGATACGCTCTGGGTCAATCACGACGGCAGCTATCTGCGCCCCGGCCAGCCGGCAAGCGGCCAGCCCGAAGCCTTCGACGCCTTCCCGGGGCTCGCGGAGATCTTTGCCGGCGGCACCCTCGCCATTTGGAACGGTCGCCAAGGTCGCCAGCTGCTCTGGGTACCCATGTTCCTGACCGAGGACGGGGTTCCGCTCTGGGTCGGGCGAGCGGTGGATCCCTCGCCGATCGACGAGTTTCGGGACGCCCTGATCGTTCGCGTGCTCTCGATCATCTTCCTGCTGGTTTTGGTGGTGATGGTGTTGGCACGCTGGATCGCGGCCCGTGCCGAGCATTTCGGCGAGGAGCTTCGGGGCGGCATCGGACAGGTGCTCCGCGACGGTCGGCCGCTGCGCTTCAGTTGGCGCGGGCCGCGCGAGATCCGCGAGCTCGGCGAGCAGCTCACCGCTCTGGCACGGACCCACGCCGAGCACCTCCGGAGCGCCCAGGCCCATACCCGCGAGCTGGAGAAATCCAACCGCTACAAATCGGAGTTCCTGGCCAATGTCAGTCACGAGCTGCGCACGCCGCTGAACTCGATCCTCCTGCTTTCGAAGATGCTCGCCGCCGAGACCAGCGGTCTCAATCCGGGTCAACGCCGCCAAGCACAGGTGATCCACGAGGCCGGGCGCGATCTGCGGACCATGATCGACAACATCCTGGATATCTCGCGGATCGAGGCCGGTCATGTCGCCGTGACACCCGACTGGGTCGAGCTGCGTCCGATGCTGGAAGAGCTGATGGAGCTGGTCGCGCCGCTGGTGGCGGAGAAATCGGTCGTGCTCGACCTCGCGATCGACCCGCGTGCGGCGACGACGGTCTATACGGATCGGGACAAGCTTCGGCAGATCCTCAAGAATTTCCTCTCCAACGCGGTCAAGTTCACCGAGCAGGGGCGCATCACCCTGGCGGTCGAGCCGGGAACGGATCCGCAGCGGCAGATCGTGCTGAGCGTGGCGGACACCGGCATCGGGATCCCGCACGACAAACAGGAGATCATCTTCGAGGCGTTCCAGCAGGCCGACGGGTCGACGCGCCGACGCTACGGCGGAACCGGCTTGGGACTCTCGATCAGTCGCGAGCTGGCCCTGTTGCTGGGCGGACGGATCCAGGTCGAGAGCGCGCCCGGGGCCGGGGCCTGCTTTTCACTCGTTCTTCCGGTCGCAGCCGTGGCCATCGAGCCGGAAGGCGTCTCCGCATCCGCGCCGTCTCCCGCACACATGACGCCCCTTCCGCCCGGGGAGTCGTCGAGCGCACTGCGCTCGACACCGGGGGCGAGCTCCGGCGGACGTCCCGGCGGCGGCTGGGTCCTCATCGTCGAGCGCGACGTCAAGACCTTGGTGCAGCTCGCCTCGGAGCTGTCGCGACGAGGTCTGCGCGTTCAAACCGCGGCCGATCTCGACGAGGCATTGGAGACCCTGCAGGACGAGGGGGAGGGCTGCGAGCTGGTCCTGCTGGCTGCCGGGATGTCCGACGAAATGACCTGTGCTACGATTCGTACGCTATTGAGCCGAAGCACGGGGCCGCACCCGGCGGTTGCCGTACTCGGCGATCGTTCGGCCAAGACCCAAGTTCAGGGTTGCTTGGGTGCCGGTGCCGTCGAGTTTCTCTCGAAACCCATCGATCCCGATCAACTGACGGCATTGCTCGCCGAGGTGCTGCCGGACAGACCCGTTCCGGAGACATCCGCGGCGCCGCGCGAGCCGATCGTGTGAGCCGTCCGAGACGTGATCCGGCGCGGCTCGGGGCGCAACAGGGCAGACGCCATGACCCGCTACGCCGGATTCAAGCTGCTGATCGTCGACGACCACGCCCACAATCTGTTCACGCTTCGGACCTTGATCGAGAGCGAGATGGACGTGGAGGTTCTGGAGGCGACCTCCGGACAGGACGCCATTGACCTGACGCATCGGCATCCGGACATCGACCTCATCATCCTGGATGTGCAGATGCCAGAGATGGACGGCTTCGAGACCGCGTCCATGCTCAAACTGCGCAAGCGCACCCGCGACATCCCCGTGATTTTTCTCACCGCGGCCTTCAAGTCCGAGGAGTTCCAGCAACGCGGATTCGCGGTCGGCGCCGTGGATTATCTGCTCAAGCCGATCGACGACAACCTGCTGATCAACAAGATCAGCACCTACTTTCGGTTGATCGAGAAGGAGCGCGAGCTCAACCGCACCTTGGAGCAGATGGTGGCGGAGCGCACGGCGGAGCTCGCCGAGGCGCGACAATACCTGGAGAACATCATCACCCATATGGGCGAGGCACTCTTGGTCTTGGATCCGAGCGGCACCATCAAGCACACCAATCCGGCCGCGTGGCGGATGCTCGGCTACGGCGCCGAGGATCTGAGCGGCATGTCCATCGGAGACGTGTTCGAGGAGGAAGGCGACGCCGAGGCCGGCGCCTTTATGGGGACCTGGCTGGAGGCGCTGATCCGCACCGGCGCCTTGACTCGGATCGAGGCCCGTTTCATCGCCCGCGACGGGCGCCGAGTCCCGATCCTCTTCTCGCGTACCGCGGTGAAGGATGCCGAAGGGCGGATCAGCGATATCATCTGCATCGCCAAGGATATGACCGGCTATGTGCGGGTCGAGCAGAACGCAAGCCCGGAAACCCTGCCGATCGGGGTCGGGCGTCAACACGACAAGGTCGGAGTTCAAAAGGAGGAGAGATGATGAGCGAGCCGCTATTCTCGGAGACCCCCGAGGACGAAAACACGACCCTGACCGCCAACGCCCTGAAGGCGATGGCTCACCCGCTGCGCTGGAAGATCCTGTGCTCGCTCGGCGACAAGGAGCTCTCCGTCGGCGAGATCGTCGACCGCACAGGGACCTCGCAGAGCAACATCTCTCAGCACCTGGAGCAGCTGCGCAACAAGAACATCGTGGTCGCCCGCAAGGAGGCCAACCGCATCTATTATCGGATCCGCAACGATCAACTGCTCGACCTCATCGGCATCATGCGCGACGTGCTGTGCCCGGCCAACCTGGACGACCGACTCCCCAAATAGTCCCTGGCTTCGAAGCGCCTGCGTTGCCGACGAGCCGCGCGGTCTTCGGGTCCACCTCCGGCGTGCCCGGCCGAATCCGGGCTCGCGGCCGGCGGCTCCGTTTAAGATAATGGCCGCCCACTTCACTCAGGACGCCCTCCCCCATGCTCGATCCCAACACCTGGTTCTCGGAGGTTGCCGCCGCAGACGGCGCCGCCTTCTCGCTGCGCATCACCTCCAAGCTCCACGAGGAGCAGAGTCCTTACCAGCATATCGAGATCTACGAGACCGACGGCTTCGGCAACCTCATGGTGATCGACGGCTGCACCATGCTCTCGACCCGCGACAACTTTCTCTATCACGAGATGATGTCGCACCCGGCGCTCTTTACGCATCCGGATCCCAAGCGGGTCTGCATCATCGGGGGCGGCGACTGCGGGACCTTGCGCGAGGTTCTGAAGCATCCCGGCGTCGAGCAGGCGGTTCAGATCGACATCGACGAGCGGGTGACGCGTCTCGCCGAGATCTATTTCCCGGAGCTCACGGCCTCCAACGGGGATGCGCGCGCGCGTCTGTTGTTCGAGGACGGGGTGCGTTGGATCCAGGAGGCGGATGCCGGCAGTCTCGACATCATCATCGTCGACAGTACCGACCCGGTGGGGCCGGCGGTCGGTCTCTTCACGAGCGACTTCTACGCGGACTGCCGCCGCGCCTTGGGCTCGGGCGGCATCCTGGTTCAGCAGAGCGAATCCCCGCTCTATCACATGCGCATCCTGACCGAGATGCACGCCGCGATGCGCAGCGCCGGCTTCCGCGACGCACGCACACTCTTCTTCCCCCAGGCGATCTACCCCTCCGGCTGGTGGAGCGCGACGATGGCCGGCACCGACCGCTCGCTCGAGGCCTTTCGTGTCGAGGACGCCGCCCGGAAAGGTTTCGACACCCTCTACTACAACGCCGAGATTCATCGCGCCGCGCTGGCCCAACCGGAATTCTTCCGCCGGGCCTTGGCAAACGGTGCCGACTGAGACAGGCCGCTTCAGCCGATCGGCGTAAGTCATCGCCCGGCATGAAGCCAAAAAAAGGGGCCCAACGGGCCCCGAAGAATTCACAACAGCGCAAAGCGGACGATCAGGAGGCGCCGCGAGCCCCGACGAACTCGGGATAGGCCTCCAGGCCGCACTCCCCGATGTCGACACCCTCGTACTCCTCCTCTTCGCTGACGCGGATCCCCATGACGAGCTTGAGGACCAGCCAGACGATAAAGGATGTCGTGAAGACCCAGCCCAGGATGGTGCCGAGACCGATCGCCTGCGCGGCGAAGCTGGCCTCGCTGTTGGTGATGGGCACCGCCATCAGGCCCCACATGCCGACCACGCCATGCACGGAGATGGCACCGACCGGGTCGTCGACCCGCAGCTTGTCCATGGTCACGATCGCAAACACCACGATCACGCCGCCGATGGCGCCGATCATGGTCGCAAGCAAAGGCGATGGGGTGAGCGGCTCGGCCGTGATGGCGACCAGGCCGGCGAGTGCACCGTTGAGGGCCATCGTGAGATCGGCCTTGCCGAACAAGAGCCGGGCCGTAATCAGGCCGAAGATGGTCCCGCCGGCGGCGGACATATTGGTATTGACGAAGACCGCCGCCACCGCATTGGCATTCTCGATGTCCGAGATCACCAGCTGTGATCCGCCGTTGAAGCCGAACCACCCGAACCAGAGGATGAAGGTGCCGAGCGTCGCGATCGGCATGTTGGCACCCGGGATGGCGTTGATCGATCCGTCCTTCCCGTATTTGCCCTTGCGCGCTCCCAGCAGGAGAACGCCGGCGAGTGCCGCCGAGGCACCGGCCAAGTGCACGAGGCCCGAGCCCGCAAAGTCGAGGAATCCGAGCTCGTCGAGGAAACCGCCTCCCCACTTCCAGTAACCCTGCATCGGATAGATGAAGCCGGTCATCACGACGGCGAAGAGCAGGAAGGCCCAGAGCTTCATCCGCTCCGCAACGGCGCCCGATACGATCGACATGGCTGTGGCCACGAAGACGACCTGGAAGAAGAAATCGGCCATCCTGGAGTAGTAGGTCTCCCCGTCGCTCCCCATGACCTCTTCGACGCTGTTGTCGCCCCCGAACATGAAGTCCCAGTCGATGACCGGGATGAAACCGTTGCCGTCGGCGGGATACATGATTCCGTAGCCGACCAGCATGTACATGATCGCGGCGATGGCGAAGAGCGCGATATTCTTGGTCAGGATCTCGGCGGTGTTCTTGGCACGGACCATCCCGGCTTCGAGCATCGCAAAGCCGGCCGCCATCCACATGACCAAGGCGCCGGAGATGAGAAAGTAAAAGGTATCGAGCGCGTAGCTCAGCTCAGTGATTTGTTCCAAGAGAGATGCTCCAAAGGATTCCGAGCGTGCCTGGACGACCGAAGCGGATGGCACCGCCCCGGCCGTCGGCAGGACTACAGGATATAGCCGCGCTCGTCGTGCTGGGAGAGGTCCAGTCCCTCGGTTTCCTGCTCCTCGGTAACACGCAGGCCAATCGTCACATCGACCAGCTTGAGGATGATGTAGCTCACAACCGCCGTGTAGACCAGGGTGACCAGGACACCTTTGGTTTGGATCCAAAGCTGGCCTCCGATGGTCATGCCCTCGACCAGACCTGCTCCGCCCAGACTCGCGGCAGCGAAGACGCCGGTCAGCAGCGCACCGACGATCCCGCCCACCGCATGAACGCCGAAGACGTCGAGTGCGTCGTCGTAGCCCAAGGCCCGCTTGAGCTTGGTCGAGGCGAAAAAGCAGATGATGCCCGAAGCCGCGCCGATCGCCAGTGCGCCGAGGGGGCCGGCTGTCCCGGATGCCGGGGTGATGGCGACCAAGCCGGCGACGGCGCCGGTGGCGATACCGAGCACGCTGGCCTTGCCGTGGTTCAGCCACTCGGAGAACATCCAGGCGAGTGCCGCGGTAGCGGTCGCGATTTGGGTCACGAGCATGGCCATACCGGCGCTCTCGTTGGCCGCAACCGCACTGCCCGCGTTGAACCCGAACCATCCTACCCACAGCATCGAAGCACCGATGACGGTATAGGTCAGGTTATGCGGCGGCATGGCGGTGGTCGGATAACCCTTGCGTTTGCCCAGGACGATTGCGGCGACCAAGCCTGCGATACCGGCATTGATATGCACCACGGTCCCGCCGGCGAAGTCGAGCACACCCCAATCCCACATCAAGGCACCGTCGCCGCCCCACACCATATGCGCGATCGGCAGATAGACGACGGTGAACCAGATCCCCATGAACCAGAGCAGGGCCGAGAACTTCATGCGCTCGGCAAAGGCGCCGACGATGAGCGCCGGGGTGATGATGGCGAAGGTCATTTGGAAGGTGGCAAAAACCGTTTCCGGGATTGCCGCGGTCAAACTCTCTCGCGTCACTCCGGCGAGAAACGCCTTGTCGAATCCACCGATAAAGGTATTGAGATTGATGGCGCCCTGCTCCATCCCCTGAGTGGAGAAGGCCATGCTGTAGCCGTACATGACCCAGAGCACCGTCATGAGTGCCGTGATCGCAAAACACTGCATCAAGACCGACAGCACGTTCTTGGCACGGACCAAGCCGCCGTAGAAGAGCGCCAAGCCCGGGATGGTCATAAAGAGCACGAGGGCGGTCGCGGTGAGCATCCACGCCGTATCCCCGCTATTGAGAACAGGCACTTCCTCGGCGAATGCAAGCGCCGGCGTCAGCAGCGCGAGACCCGCCATCGTCGGGATGGCCAACTGTCGCGATTTCATGTTAAACATCATTTGAGGTCCTCTCGGCGACGATTTAGAGTGCGTCCGATCCGGTCTCACCGGTGCGAATGCGGATGACTTGCTGCAGCTCGAAAACGAAGATCTTGCCGTCGCCGATCTTGCCGGTCCGGGCAGCACCGCTGATGGCCTCGATGACCTTCTCGACCATCGCATCGTCGACGGCGATCTCGACCTTGATTTTCGGCAGGAAGTCGACGACATACTCCGCGCCGCGGTAAAGCTCGGTATGGCCCTTTTGTCGACCGAAGCCCTTGACCTCGATGACGGTGATACCGGACACGCCGATATCCCCAAGTGCCTCGCGGACGTCGTCCAGCTTGAACGGCTTGATGATGGCTGCAACCAGTTTCATTGCAAATGAGCTCCTAGAGAGGCCAAGGGGAACCCCTTGGCCAAGGGTTTGGGATCGCGAGTGCAGACGACCTGGCCTAGAATTCCTTCAGCCAGCCGACCCAGAATTGCGGATCGTCGTTGTAGGTATCGCGCCCGACTTGGTCGTAGTTCAAGCTGAAGGTGCCGAAGTCACCGGCCTCGCGACTGATGGTGAGGCCCCAATGACCGTAGTCGTTGCCGCCGTCGTTGTAATCGAAGTCGTAATAGCCGCCGCGAACGCCCAAGCCGAAGTCGTAGGGCAGCGCGAACTCGAGGCTGCCGTAGTAGTACCAGTCGCCTTCGACATAGAGGGCTTCGCCGGAAGGTACACCGGGGGCATCGTCGGCCTGACCATAGACCGTGTACGCCAAGCCGAGCGTCAGCCATTTCCAGGTCGAGCTACCGCCGATCTCCGCGTAGTCCAGATCCCGACCATCGGGATAGGCGTAATAGATGGCATTGACGTCGAAGCTGAGATCGTCGTTGATGGCCTTGCTGAAGCCAAAGTAGCCGTCGAGCTCGTAGCCGGGTGAATTGGAGGTCTCCACGACATCGAACGTCTTCTCGTCGAAGTCGATGTCGTATTCGACGCCGTCGCCGAAATCGACGTTGGAGAGCCAGGCTCCGGCATAGAAACCGCTGCTGTGCTCGTAATCGAGCCCGCCCTGGACGGCCGGTCCGTCGTCGGTCTGCGTCAATCCGCGAAAGAGGTAATTGCTGACCACTCCGACGTTGGCGCTGAAGTTGTGCGTCTCGTCGTCGGCGGCGGCGGCGATCCGGAAGGTGCCGGCGCTCATGGCCAGCGCTCCGAGCGCCAGGGCGGTTCCGATGCGTTGTCTTGTCATTGCTGTGTGCCTCTCGATGATGCGGCCTTGCTTGGCGAGGTTGAAAAAAACCGGCTGGCGCCAGATTGACCTCGCCGGTTGTGACAGTGTGATGTCGCTTAAGCAGGTAGTGCGCCAAGTTCTTGCGCGCCCCGATAAAGAGGCTTTTCGGCATCATGTACCAAAGTCACAACAAGGTTCCGCACCAAGGCGGAGCGCCCACGGACACCCCCGGAGGACCGCCGCACCGCAATGGTGCGCCGATGCGAGCTCGGATTGAAAGCCGATCCACTCGCGCGCCCGCCGCCCTATAATGGCGGCGGCATCGCGCGGCGATGGCGCCGCTGCACAAGCGGCCCTCGCATCCCGGCACCCGCTTCGTACACCCGGGTCAGGCACAGACCCCAGCGCAGAGGAAACCCCATGTTGGACCCGAAACAGCTCGACGATCTCGCCCAGCGCTTGGCGTCGGCCATGCCGAAGGGCATTCAGATGTTGCAGGAAGACATCAATCGCAACCTCCGGGCGTCGCTCGAAGCCGGCCTCGGCAGGCTCGACCTGGTGACCCGCGAGGAGTTCGACGTCCAGTCCGCCGTCCTCGCACGCAGCCGCGAGAAACTGGCCGTGCTCGAAGCGCGCATCACAGAGCTGGAACACGCACTGACCACCCCGGGGACACGGGCGGACTGAGGTTCAGGGTCCGAGCAGAGAGGTGGCCCTCTGCATCCTGCATAGCCGCGCACGGGTCGGCATTCATGCCCCCGCGGTCACGGTCGAGGTCCATCTCTCGGGCGGTCTGCCCTATTTGTCGATGGTCGGGCTGCCCGAGATGGCGGTCAAAGAGAGCAAGGACCGGGTCCGCGGTGCATTGTTGAACGGCCGGTTTCAGTTTCCGGTCGGTCGGGTCACCATCAATCTTGCCCCGGCGGATCTCCCCAAAGAGGGCGGTCGCTTCGATCTCCCCATCGCGCTCGGCATCCTCGGCGCCTCCGGTCAGATCGCCACCGAGCGGCTCCACCGCTACGAGTGGATCGGCGAGCTGGCCCTCTCGGGCGGGTTGCGGCCGGTCAACGGGGTTCTGCCCGTTGCCGTGGCGGCGCGCGAGGCCGGTCGCGAGCTGATCCTGCCGGCGGAGAATGCGGCCGAGGCGGCCCTGGTGTCCGGGCTCGAGATCCGACCGGCGCGGCATCTGATGGAGGTCTGCGAACATCTCAACGGGACCCGTCCGCTGCCGACCTTCGTGCCCGGCGAGCGGATCGTCGGCGAGCCCGAGTATCCCGACCTCGCGGAGGTCAGGGGACAGGAGCATGCCAAACGCGCCCTGGAGATCGCGGCCGCGGGCGGTCACAGTCTCCTGTTGATCGGCCCGCCCGGTACCGGAAAGTCGATGTTGGCGAATCGACTCCCGGGGCTCTTGCCGGCGCTGAGCGAGGACGAGGCACTCGAAGCGGCGGCGATCCGCTCGGTGAGCGACCGCGACCTGTTCGACCCGGCGCGCTGGCGCGAGCGTCCCTTTCGCTCGCCGCACCATACGGCCTCCGGTGTCGCGCTGGTGGGCGGCGGGAGCAACCCCCGGCCCGGCGAGATCTCGCTCGCGCACCAAGGGGTTTTATTTCTCGACGAGCTGCCCGAGTTCGACCGCAAGGTGCTGGAAGTCCTGCGCGAGCCCCTGGAGTCCGGCCACATCGACATCTCGCGGGCCGCCAGACAGGCGCGCTTTCCCGCGCGCTTCCAATTGATCGCCGCCATGAATCCGTGTCCCTGCGGTTATCTCGGAGACAACAGCGGGCGCTGCCGTTGTACCCTGGATCAGGTCGGACGCTATCGCGGACGCATCTCGGGGCCGCTGCTCGACCGCATCGACATGCACGTCGAGGTGCCTCGCCTGGACCTCTCGAGGCTCGGCGAATCCGCGTCCGAGACCAGGGAAACGACAGCGGTCGTCCGCGGCAGGGTGAACGCCGCGCGCGCCCGACAGCTCGCGCGCGCGGGCAAGGCCAATCATGTCCTCGGACCCGCCGAGATCGAGCGCGACTGCGCCCTGGGCAGCGACGGCCAACAGATGATCCAGCAGGCGATCACCCGCCTCGCCCTCTCGGCGCGGGCCTATCACCGGATCCTCAAGGTCGCCCGGACCATCGCGGATCTCGACGGTCTCGCGCGGATCGAGCAGCGGCACCTCGGCGAGGCGATCGGCTACCGTCGGCTCGACCGCGGCAATCCGGCACCCACCTAAACCGCGTCCAGAGCGACATGCGTCATTTTCATGATGTATTCGGCCTTGGGGGCTTCGCCACCCTTGGTGGAGACGCGGTTTGATAGTCTTGTTTTTCGAAACCTTAAACCGCGCCAGCTCCAACAATCCTCAAGTCTGTCGGGGCCGGCCCCATCCACAAACATCACATACCGCTCTGAGCGCGGTTTAGACCCGACACCATGCTCCAGCTCCAATCACTCAGCCTGCGCCGCGGCCCCCATCTCTTGATCGAGGGTGCCGACGTCACCGTCTATCCGGGCCAAAAGGTCGGGCTGGTCGGCTACAACGGCTGCGGCAAATCGAGCCTCTTCGCGCTGTTGCTCGGGGATCTCCACGCCGACGCCGGCCAGGCCACGATCCCGACCGGCTGGGAGGTCGCCCATGTCGCCCAGCACACCCCGGACAGCGCGGGTGCGGCGATCGACTTCGTGCTCGACGGCGACGCGGAGCTGCGCCGCATCCAGGCCGAGTTGGCCCAGGCCGAGGCGGCCGGCGACGGATTGCATCAGGGCGAGCTGCTGGGACGACTGGAGGCGATCGACGCCTACGGCGCGGAAAGCCGTGCCGCGCGTCTCCTGCACGGGCTCGGCTTCGCGCCCGGCGACGAGCGCCGCCCAGTCAACAGCTACTCGGGCGGTTGGCGGATGCGTCTCGCCTTGGCGCGCACCCTGATGTGCCGTTCGGACCTGCTGCTGCTCGACGAGCCGACCAACCATCTGGACCTCGACGCCGTGATCTGGCTCGAAGGCTGGTTGAAGGCGTATCCGGGAACGCTCCTGCTGATCTCGCACGACCGTGACTTCCTCGACGCCGTCACCGGGCACATCCTGCATCTGGACCGCCAGCACCTGACCCTCTATGCGGGCAACTACTCCGCCTTCGAGCGCCAGCGTGCCGAGCGGCTCGCCCAGCAACAGGCCGCGAGCGAGCGCCAGCAGCGCGAGATCGCCCACATGCGCAGCTTCGTCGAGCGCTTCCGGGCCAAGGCCACCAAGGCACGCCAGGCACAAAGCCGCCTGAAGGCACTCGAGCGCATGGAGCTGATCGCGCCGGCCCATGTGGACTCGCCCTTTCGCTTCGAGTTCGCCCCGGCGGAGAACCTGCCGCGTCCGCTCTTGCGCCTGGACGCGATCGCTGCGGGCTACGGCGACAGACCCGTAATCGAGGGGGTTGGACTCAGCCTCAACCCGGGGGATCGCATCGGCCTGCTGGGGCGCAACGGGGCAGGTAAATCCACCTTCATCAAGGTGCTGGCCGGCGAGCTGGCCCCGTCGAGCGGCCGTATGGAACGCACTCAGGCCCTGAAGATCGGTTATTTCGCCCAGCACCAGATCCATCAGCTGCATCTGGACGACAGCCCGCTCGGCCATCTGCGGCGCCAGGATCCGGGCGCGACCGAGCAGACCCTGCGCGGCTACCTGGGCGGATTCGGCTTCGAAGGCGATCGCGCACTCGGCCCGGTCGGTCCGCTCTCCGGCGGGGAAAAGGCGCGACTGGTCCTGGCCTTGCTGATCCGTCAACGGCCCAACCTGCTGCTGCTCGACGAGCCGACAAACCATCTGGATCTGGAAATGCGCCACGCACTGACCGAGGCGCTGCAGGGTTTCGAAGGCGCTCTGGTGCTGGTCTCTCACGATCGCCACCTGCTGCGGGTCACCAGCGACACGCTCCTCTTGGTCGACGGCGGGTCGGTACGCCCGTTCGACGGCGACCTGGACGACTATCCGGCCTGGCTGGCGAGCCGGGACACAGGTCGCGGAGCCGACGGCACTCGCCCGACGGGAGCTGCGTCGGGCGAAGCAAACGATGCCAACGACCGCAAACAACAGCGGCGTCAGGCGGCACAGTCGCGACAGACGCTGCAACCCTTGAGACAACGGGAAAAGACACTGGAGAAACGCCTGGAGGCCCTCGCGACCCGCCGCGGGGTCATTGATCAGGCGCTCGCCGACCCGGATCTCTATGCCGCCGAGGCCAAGGGCAGATTGCTCGCGTTGCTCGAAGAGCAACGGCAGGTCAGCGCCGACCTGGAATCCACCGAAGCAGAATGGCTCGAGGTCACCGAAGCGATCGAGCAGGCCCGTTAGTTGCTTAACCGACTCGACGAAACCGTCGAGGAGACCTTCACTTACAGACCGATCCCGCTTGGCCGAACTGTTTTCGCCGATCGCCCCCGACGCGACGCGGCGCCTCGGCTCAAGCTCAACCCCAACCGATCAAGGATCCAGCGGCACCATGTCACCGTTCAAAAACATCATCAGTGCCCGACCGAACGAGCAGTTCTTCAACCTCCCCCCGCTGCCGATGACACCGGAGGGCATCGCACGCGACTTTCAGCACTACTACGCCTATACCTTCGGGCGGGATCGCGACTGCCAGTCCGCCTACTATCCGTACAAGGCACTCGCGATCGCACTGCGAGACCGTCTCATGGAGCGCTGGAAAGGCACCCGACACGCCTATGAAGACGCCGACTCCAAGCGCACCTATTACCTGTCGCTCGAGTTCCTCATGGGGCGCACCCTCTCCAATGCCATGCTGAACCTCGGGATCAGCGATGCCGCCTCCAAGGGTCTCTACGACCTGGGCATCGCACTGGAGGAGATTGCCGGCAACGAGCCCGATGCCGGATTGGGCAACGGCGGCCTCGGCCGACTTGCGGCCTGTTTCCTCGACTCCTGCGCCACCCTGCAGCTTCCGGTCAGGGGCTACGGGCTGCACTACGAGTACGGGATGTTTCGCCAACTGATCGAGAACGGCAACCAGATCGAGGAGCCCGATCACTGGGTACGCGACGGCAACCCCTGGGAATTGGAGCGCCCCGAGTTCACCCAACGCATCCAGTTCGGCGGCCACACCGAGACCCGCAAGGACAACGACGGGCGCGATGTCGTACGCTGGGTCAATACCAACGACGTGCTCGCCGTCCCCTACGATATCCCGATCCCCGGTTATCACAACGGCACCATCAATACGCTACGGCTCTGGAAGGCTGCCGCGACCGACGAGTTCAATCTCGGCGAGTTCAACTCGGGCAGCTATCCCGAGTCGGTCGCGCAGAAGAACGCCGCCGAGCACATCACCATGGTGCTCTACCCCAACGATGCGAGCGAGAACGGCAAGGAGCTGCGCCTGCGCCAGCAGTTCTTCCTCGCCAGCGCGAGCATCAAGGATGTCTTGCGCGACTGGATCCGGTTGCACGGACGGGATTTCAGCCACTTCGCCGAGAAGAACTGCTTCCAGCTCAACGACACGCATCCGGCCGTTTCGGTTGCCGAGCTGATGCGCCAGTTGATGGACGATCACGGTCTGGAATGGTCCGAGGCGTGGGCAATCACCCGCCACACCATGGCCTACACGAACCACACCCTGCTGCCGGAGGCGCTCGAGCGCTGGCCGGTACGGCTCTTCGAGCGCCTGCTGCCGCGGATCCTGCAGATCATCTACGAGATCAATGCCCGCTTCCTCGGCGAGGTGGCGACCCGCTGGCCGGGCGACAACGACCGCCAGAGACGCATGTCGCTGATCGAAGAAGGCTACGAGTCACAGGTCCGGATGGCTTACCTGGCGATCGTGGGGAGCTTCTCGGTCAACGGCGTCGCCGGGCTGCACTCGCAGCTCCTGGTGGAAGGCCTCTTCCGAGACTTCTACGAGCTCTGGCCCGAGAAGTTCAACAACAAGACCAACGGCGTCACGCCCCGTCGCTGGCTGGCCATGTGCAATCCCGGGTTGCGCGAGCTGCTCAACGAGACCATCGGCACCGAATGGGTGCATGATCTCGGCCAGCTCGAACGCCTTGCGCCGTATGCCGAGAACGCAGACTTCCGGGAGCGCTGGCATGCGATCAAGCAGGAGAACAAGCGCCGCCTCGCCGCCACCGTCGAGCAGCTCTGCCGCGTCTCCTTCCCCGTCGACGCGCTCTTCGACGTGCAGGTCAAGCGCATCCACGAGTACAAGCGTCAGCTGCTCAACGTCCTGCACGTGATCCATCTGTACAACCGCATCAAACGCGGCGACACCCGCGATTGGACACCGCGCTGCGTGCTGATCGGCGGCAAGGCGGCGCCCGGCTACCAGATGGCCAAGCAGATCATCAAACTGGTCAACAACGTCGCCCGCGTGGTCAACGGCGACCCGGAGACCGAGGGCCTGCTGCGGATGGCCTTCATCCCGGACTACTGTGTCTCGCTGATGGAGGTCATCGCGCCCGGCACGGATCTCTCCGAGCAGATCTCGACCGCCGGCAAAGAGGCCTCCGGCACGGGCAACATGAAGTTCATGATGAACGGCGCCATCACGGTCGGCACCTTGGACGGCGCGAACATCGAGATCCGCGAGCAGGTCGGCGACGACAACTTCTTCCTCTTCGGCCTGACCGCCGCCGGGGTCGAGGCACGGCGCGCTCACTATGACCCCAACGGCATCATCGCCGGGGACGCCGCACTCCTCGAGGTCATGAGCCTGCTCGAGTCCGGACATTTCAACCAGTTCGAGCCCGGCATCTTCGATCACATCATCCTCTCGATCCGCAACGCCCACGACCCCTGGATGACCGCCGCGGACTTCCGCAGCTATATCGACGCCCAGGAGCAGGTGGCAGCCGCCTACCGCGACCGCGAGCGCTGGCTGCGCATGAGCATCCTCAACACCGCCCACAGCGGCCACTTCTCCTCGGACCGCACCATCGCCGAGTACAACCGCGACATCTGGCATCTCACGTCGGTCGCGCCAGAGTCCCTGCGCGCCTGAGCGAACCGGCCCGGAAGTGCTCGAACGAGCACTTCCGAGGCCGGACCGCGAATCCCGATCGCATCCGGAGACACGGCTCGCACGCCGGACCTCGGCGCCTGTGATATAAGGCGCACTGACCAAGTCCTCGGCGAGGCCGACCGGAAGCCATGCGTATCCTGATTGCCGATGATGCAAGCGACGCGAGAGAGATCCTCCGGCGCCTGCTCAAACGCTGGGGGCATGAGGTCGTCACGGCCAGCAACGGCCGCGAGGCGTGGGAGATCCTGGAGCGCGAGTCGATCCGTCTGATCATCAGCGACTGGATGATGCCCGAGATCGACGGACTGGAGCTCTGCCGACGTGTGCGGAGTGCGCAATGGGGACACTACGTCTACTTCATTCTCCTGACTGCACGCGACGACAAGGAAGATCTGATCGAGGGCATGACGGCCGGGGCCGATGACTTCCTGACCAAGTCCTTTAATTTCGAGGAGTTGCGGGTTCGACTGCGCGCCGCCGAGCGTATCTTGGATCTCGAGAGCGCACTGGCGGAACGCAACCGCAAGCTCGGCGACATGAACAGCGAGCTTCAGACCGCACTCGACCGCATTCAGAACGACCTGCGTGCGGCGGCTGCCTTGCAAGCCAGTCTTCTGCCGAAAGACCCGAACGTTTCCGCTATGCTGGCCGTCGACTGGTTATTCTTGCCCGCTACCGAGATCGGCGGCGACATTTTCGACTTCTTCAGCCTGAACGGTCACCATATCGGCTTCTATCACCTCGACGTTGCGGGGCACGGTGTACCCTCGGCGATGATGTCGGTGACGCTGAGCAGGACCCTCTCCGCAGCGCTCAGCGACGGCCACCTGATCGTCCCCGCGGGAGACGAGGTTCGGGTCAGGTCCCCGGATGCGGTAGTGGCCGACCTCAACCGTCGTTTCCAGTCCAGCGACACCAGCCCCTACTTCACCATGGTCTACGGCTACATCGACGTGACGTCCGGTCTGGGCAAGCTCTGTCAGGCCGGCCACCCCTATCCGCTACTGACGCGCCGCGACGGCCGGATCGAGCAGGTCGGACACGGTGGATTCGCCGTCGGGATGCTCGAAGGCGTTCCCTACGACTCGGTTGCCTTTACCCTGGAGCCCGGAGACCGACTGATCCTCTACTCCGACGGCATTACGGATTGTCGCAACCCCGCCGGCGAGAGCTTTGACCTCGCACGTTTGGAGCGTCTGGCCAGCGACTTTCAAGAGTCTCCTCTCGGGGCCCTGGCGGCTCGGTTGGATGCGACCCTACGGGACTGGCGCGGCACGGGCGAAATCGAGGACGATATCTCCCTGCTGATGATCGAGCGGCGATGACCGCGGCAGCGTGCTCCGACCGAAGCGGATCTCAGTCGCGCACCGCCCCGGCCACGGGGCGATGGAAAGATGAGCGGCGGTGCTGCCCGTCGATCGCGTTGGACGCTATGCTTATCCCGAGCGTGACAACCATGTCAGCAACAGACACGAGCGAGGGTGGAGCGTCGCCATGGCGGGTTTAGGACCGTATCAAACGAGCGTCGTCGATTTGGCTGTGCTTGAAGAGATCAGCGATCTGATGGAGGAGGATTTCGCCGATCTGGTACATCGATTCTTCAAGGATGCAGAGGATCTGTTGACCCAAATGGACCAAGGGGTGGCGCAAGGCGATGCCGCCGTGATACATCGAGCGGCGCATACACTCAAATCCAGTGCGGCGGCCCTCGGTGCCGTAGGTTTATCCGATCGCGCAAGACACCTCGAGTCTCTCGGCCGAGCCGGCGTCTTGGCCGATGCCGATGCACATCTGGCGGCGGCTCACGAGCAGATGCGTCTCGTCAAAGAGACACTCGAACGGTATCTCACGGAAGGATCGTGATCGCCCCGCCAAAAAGCCCGCCCGGCTGCGGTTTTTCACCAAGTCCGTCGGTTGGCGGACGGTTACCGAGCCCGCAGCGTAAACGTAAGTCCGATCGTTGGAGCAAACGAGGATGAAGGCAATTGTGACGAGTCGTAAGATCGGCCACGTCGACAGCGTCGCCTTGGCGGGACGTCTGACCGCCGCCGACGCACAGGCTGTTCGGCAAGAGATTCTCGACGTCCTCGCACGAGGTGACTCGAAGCTCGTTCTGGATCTCTCCGAACTGACATTCTGCGATTCGAGCGGCCTCTCCGTGCTGATTTCCGCACTCAAGGCCGCCCGCGGCAATGGCGGCAACGTCGTCTTGGCGGGGTTGACCCCGTCCATCCGGGCGCTGATCGAGCTAACCCGCCTGCAACAGGTCTTCGAGATCTTCGACGATGCCGAGGGCGCCGCCGCGCGAATGGGTTAAACCGGAAACGCCCGGTACCCAACCGCCAGGATGAACGGAGTCACCCAAGCACGCGAGATCAGGGAGCTGGTCGAACGCGCACGTAAGCGGCTCTTTCGATGCCGATCGATCCGAGTCGGGCTGGTCCTTTTGATCGCCTCGGCCCTCGGCGGATGCGGCGCTTGGGAGATCGTCCCCGGATCGACCACCTCGGCGGCATCCGACTTCGAGGTACCCGAACGCCGCATCGAGGCGTCGAGCTTCGAGCTCCTAAAGCAATTCGAGCAAGCCGGGGAGCCGGTCTATCGGTTCGGTCCCGGCGACGAGCTCGTCGTGTCGGTGGCGGCCCGCCCCGAGATCTCCGGGCCGCATTTGGTCGGTCCGGACGGCATCATCACGGTCCCGTTCGCCGGACCCGTCCTCATCGGCGGTCTGACGCGCGAAGAAGCCGCCTCGCGGGTGGTCGAGGCGCTTGCACCCTACTATCTCGATCTGTCGGTCACGGTCGGCGTCACGCGCTACGGCTCGAATCGGATCGTGGTCCTCGGGCGTGTCGAGAATCCGGGCGTGCTGCAGTTCGACACGCCGCCGAATCTCCTCGAGACACTCGCCCAAGCCGGCGGCCTGCCGCTGCTGCGTCCCGAGCAGCTCCTGACCCGCTGCGCCGTCATTCGCGGAGACAGCATCCTCTGGGTCGATGTCGCCCGTCTGCTGACCGGCGACCTGTCGCTGAATATCCGCCTGCAGCGCAACGACATCGTCTACATCCCGGACTCCACCGACACCCCGGTGTATGTCCTCGGCGAGGTCGAGACCCCCGGGGTCTATCGCCTGACGCCGCAGATGTCGTTCCTGGATGCGCTGAGCCAGGCCGGTGGCCCGACCCGGGACGCGAACCTCAATCGCATCCATGTCATCCGCCCGGCGGATCGGGTGAATTTCACCTTCTCCTTCATGGAGATCCTGAAACCGGATCCGGGGCTGAACGTCGCGATGAAGGAGGGCGACATCGTGTATGTGCCGCGCAGCGGTATCTCGCAGATCGGCTATGTCCTGGAAAACTTCAATCCGTTCAGCTCGATTCTGATCATCAATCAGCTGATGAGCGGCGAATGACACGGTGTCTTCTCCACCGCCGGGAGACGCATCGGCCGTGCGACGAGGCGGAGGCGCGTCCGTGAGCGCACCGCCCGCACAGCCGGTCTCCTCCGGTGCATTCCAGCCGCTCGACAGCATCTGGAATCACAAGCTCCTGGTTGTCCTGGTTGCGTTCATCGTCGCGATCGGCGGGACCTATGTGGCCTACATCAAGGGCACCGCGGTCTATCGCGCGACGGCGGTCATCTACGTCGCGCCTCGCTTCGCCAATATCCTGGAGGATTCCAAGGAGCTCGAGTTCCAGTCCTTCACCCAGTTTCAGCAGTTCATGAAGCAACAGGCGCGCACCGTCAACCGCTACGACATCGTCTTGGAGGCGCTCGAGCGACTCGGCGAGCGCGGTGCCGATCTTTGGCGCAAGCCCGATGAGTCCGAGCGGGAGGCCGCCGAGCGCCTGCAGCAGCAACTGCAGGTCCGCGATGTCCGAGATACCTATCTGATCACGGTCGCCCTCGAGTCCGAGAATCCGAACGGGCTCGACGAGATCGTCAACAGTGTCGTAAAGGTCTACCTGGAAAAGGCGAAAAAGGAAGAGATCTATGCCGGAGAGGATCGCATCGAGATCCTCGTCGCGCGCCGCGAGGCGCATGTCCTGCAGATCCAGTCGCTCACGGAACGACGCGGCGAGCTCGCTCAGACGCTCGGGGTCACCACCTTCGTCGAGGGCGCGCTCAACCCCTACGACACCCTCTTGATCGAGAGCACCAGTGCCCTGCTCGAAGCCGAGCGCGCACGCATCGCTGCGGATGCCGAGCTGGCGACCTACGACGCCGCAATCGGCGGCGAAGCGGCCCGCCTCGCGCTGACCGCGGCGGCGAGCGATCTCGCCTCCAAGGATCCGGGTCTCAACAGTCTCAAGGCCAACCTTTACAAGCGACGCAGCGAGGTCCTCGAGCAGACGACCGGACTCACCGAGAACCACCCGGTCAGACGCATCGCGCAACGCGAGCTCGACGATCTGGAGAGCGAGGTCCAAAGCGCCTCGGCGCAGTTGATCGGCGAGAAATCCGCCATGCTGCTCGAGGAGCGCAGGGCGCGCGTGCGCGAGCGCGCCGCGGTCGAGGACGTTCTGCGCACGCAGCTTCGCGAGCAACGGGATCAGGCCGCCTGGTTCGCAACCCATTACAACGATGCACTGGAGGTCAGCAACGAGATCGCACGCGAGCGCAAGGCATTGGATGCGATCGACGACCGCATCGAGTTTCTGGAGATCGAGGCGAGCGCACCGGGTTTCATCCGAGTCTCGACCTGGGCCATGCCGGCGATCCTGCCGGTGAGCGGCGGGCGTACCAAGCTGGCCGTGATCTTCGCCGCGCTCGGAGGCATCCTGGGGCTGGTGGCTGCGATCGCGGTCGATCTACTCGACCGGCGCATTCAGACAAGTCGGCAGGTGCAGTCGCTCGTGGGCTTTCCACCCTTAGCCGCCTTCCTGGAGCCCTCGCAGGATCCCGCGTATCGGGCCCTGCTCGCCGATCAGATGCGACGGCTCGCCTTGGCGCTGAGACGCGAGTACAGCACGAACGGCGTGCGTCGGCTCCTCGTGACGGCCGCTCGCCATGGGTGCGGGGCAACCACCATCGTGCTCGATCTGGCACGCGAGCTGGACCGTCAAGGTCTGCGGGTCGTCGTGGTCGAAGCGAATCTCTTCGTAACCGACGCCCGCTATCGAACGACCCCGGTACGCCCCGGCCTGCTCGATATCCTGTCGAACGACCCGGATCCGACCCTCGCGGTCGTGCCGAGCGACGAGAACCTGCCCGACCGAATCCGCACCGGGGATTCGGACAACGGACACCTGAGCGACTACGGCCATCTCCGCGGTGTGCTCGATCGCCTGAACAGGGACTACGACATGGTGATCATCGATGCCGCGCCGATTCGTCTCTCGGCAGACACCGAGTATCTGGCGGGAATCTGCGACGCGACTTGGCTGGTGGTGCGGGCACGACTCGCGCAGATCGGGGAGGTCAAGGGCTCCGCCGCGCGTCTAGAGAAGGCGGGGCCGCCCGCGGTCGGGCTGATCATGACCGGCCTGACCGTCTTTATGGGGGGCGGCTACTATGGCCAGATCCTGAAGGAATACCGAAAAAGCATCGTCGCAAAAGGCCAACGAGGCGCCGAAAGCGACAACCCCCGCTGAGACGATCGCGCTCGACCTCGGCGCCCCCGAGCGAATCCCCGAGTGTTCCGCCTGCCGTTCCGGCACGCACTTCAGGTCGAAATCTGCCAAAACGGCAGGAGATTCCGTATCCGCCGACGCCGCTTCGTGTGTCCAGAGACCGGGCACAAGACCATTTTCACTACTAAAATCAATGCGTTGATTTCAGATCTGGGCAGCATCGACCCGACCGGTGCCGCTGGAACCGAAGACGCGCGCCTGGACCGGCACATCGCTCGCCCCCGCACAGTCATCGTTCCAGATAAACTTAAAATAATGATTTATATTGATTTTTTCAGACGCATCACCGACACCCACAATCTGGATGCTCCGGTGGCACGAGTTATGTACTGCTCAAGCGAAATCCTCAACGCCTCGACTGCAGGAGCTAATCGATGCACGTTCGCCATCCTCTCTTGACCTCATTGGCCGCACTTGCCCTTGGCGCCGCGGCTCAGCCCGGCCTGGCGGTGACCTGGACCTATGTCGGCGCCTACGATGCCAACGGGGTCCCCAAGACGCTGGTCGACTTCAGCAAACGGATTCCGGCCGACCTGTTGGACGAGATCTACACGCGGTTGCCGGAAAGCCGGGATATCCGCAAGAACGACCCAAAGCTCGTCACCGATGATCTCGGAGCCAATATCACCTTGCTCGAAGACGCGGAGATCACGGTCGCCTTCGTCCACGAGGGTGCCGGGTATCGAAACTCGCTCGGATATTTCACCTTCGATCCGGCCAACACGCCGACATCCGCGAGCGCGATCACTCCCAAGATCATGTTCCCGAACTTCTCGCTGCCGCTGCTGAAGTTCGGCAACGCCGTGGAGCTTGGAAAATTCAAGGCCGGCACGGCCGTCGGCTTCACGGTGGTCTCCGACGGATGGAAAGGCAGCGGCGTCAATCCGAACCAGCCGGCCAGCATGATCTTTCACACCCTGAAGGGACTGAATCCGGAACCGCCCGGTGTCAACAATCTCAATGCTCACACGGTCCTGCTCTCGAAGCCCGAGGACGAGCTGCTGGTGCTGGGATTCGAAGACCAGAATCGGACCTACTCGGGCAGCGACCATGATTTCAACGACGCCCTGATCGCGATCAAGGTCACACCCTTCTCCGCCGTGGATCGCAGCCAGGTCCAATCCCTGACCAAGGAGGTGAAGGACACGGACGGGGACGGCATCAGCGACGATCTGGACGCCTTTCCGCTGGATCCGAAGCGCGCCGCGCGACGCTTCTATCCCAGCGCGACCGGCTTCGGCTATCTGGCCTTCGAAGACAACTGGCCGAGTAAGGGCGACTTCGACATGAACGACGTGGTGATGGCCTACCGAGTCATCGAGACCCTGAATGCGCACAACGAGGTGACCGATCTGAAGCTGACCTACGAGATCACCGCGCGCGGCGGCACGGCGCAAACCGGGTTCGGTATCCACCTGCCCGGGATCGAGCGCAGCCTGATCGACGCTGCCGCGACCACGCTCGCGATCGGCAATCAGGCCCCCGTCGCGCTGCCGGCGGAGTCGGGCCAGCGTGAGGCGGTCTTCATTCTTGCGCCGAAACTGCCCGATTTGGCCAAGACGGGTGAACGCTGGCCGTGCAGCTTCTTCAACACGATCGGCAACTGCACGCGGCGTCCGCCCGTCCAGCTGACGGCGGAGATCCACTTCAGCAAACCCGTCAGCACGTCTCGCCTCGGTGTCGCTCCGTACAACCCCTTCATCTACAGGAGTCAGCGGGGCCGCGAGATCCATTTGGTGGATCGGCCACCGACCGACAAGGCCGACCCGAAGCTCTTCGGCACGGGCGATGACGCCTCGAACCCCGCCGAAGGCCGCTTCTACCGGACCGCCGACAACCTCCCGTGGGCACTGGATGTCCCCGAGACCTGGAAGTATCCGGCGGAATGGAACGACGTAGCGGATGCCTACCCGGATTTCGTCACCTGGACGGAAAGCGGCGGACGGGCGACGGAGAACTGGTATATCGGCAACACCAACGAAGGACTGCTGTTTCAGCCTTAGGGCGAGCGATTGATCGACGGTGTCGGCGGGTGGGCCTCCCGGTTTCGCGGATGCCCATTCGCCGAAGGCCCGCAGCCTGCCCCAGACCGTCAGCCCAGTGTTGTTTCCAAAACGATTTCGTCAAGAACTTCTAGAATTCGCCCACCTCGCCGTCGGCGAGCTATCCCATGATGCAACACCGCCTAAGGGGTGTCCGCAAGGGTTGAAATCGACCCGGATCTGCCACTGGGCACCTCGTCGTGAGCGACCGTTCCGGACGCAGAGCGGTCACTCACAACCCGGAGCCTGGGCGCGCGAGGTTCCCTCACTTTGAGCCTTAACTGGATCGCACCTTTTGTCGCGGACTCCGCCGTTGAGCTCAACGCAGTTGCGGCGCGCGGAGTGCCGACCTATACTTTGATCTCCGACGTTCCCTTTGACTTGGCGAGTTGCCGCTGTGGTGACCTTGACCCAAGGCGATTTGGACCGTTCGGTTTCACCGAAGGCGGGTGCCTTCGCCCATTGTGACAACTTGGTAAAGCAATCATGGGAACAACCCCATCCGTGCGTGTTCGCGCGCCTCGCCGCGCATCCCTCAAGGCCAATGCAGATTCCGCAGCAGCGGTCTCCGCTCCCGAGGCAAGATCGGCCCCCCGTCCCAAGCTTCCGCGCCTCAACCCCATTTCGGTATCCGTCAAGGCGTACATCTCCGACGAGACGTTGCTGAAGTTTCAGTGTGCCGAACGCACAGCGGCTACCTACTTCAAGTTCGATGCCCAGCTGGACTGGATCGATCGCGTCGACGACCCGGTCGCGTTTTATCTTGTCGTCCACGAGTACGCGCCGAACATCTCGGTGACCGTCGACTATCGTGGAGAGGACCTTCAAGCCCTGGCTCAACGCGCCCGGGATTTGATCGAGCCACTGATGACGCGAGAGCTAGCGGTCGCCGCAGAGTTCTTGCGAGCGGATTTTCCGGCGCTGGTCGCTCCATTCATGGATGCCTTCGAGACCCTCAGAGAGGACATCGCCCAGGACCCGGAAGCGGCGGTCCAACGCCTGCGCGGCCCAGAGCGGCAACGGTACTTGCCGGATGATCGACACCTGTTCGACCTGTTTGCGATGGTTCGGGGCTTCCGAACGCTTCGGGATACCGGTTGCTTCAAGCCCCTCGTGAACCCGCCAGTTGGTTGGGACATGCTCTCAACCACTCAGATCTTCGCGAGCGATGCGCCGGAGATGCGGAACGCGCAGCGTCTGCTGTTGCATCTGGGGCAGATACTTGAGTATGTCGGTAACTGTGTCACGGCGTTGCCTGAAGGGCTGTCACCTGGACTGCCGGAATCCGTCGCGGCCCGTATTGCCGAGGTGTCGGACTTCAGCGAGGCTCTCCGTCGCCAGCTCGATCAGGAGGTCAGGGAGCAGACCGACGCCCTATTCCGGGCTCGGGCTGAGCGGCTGATCGAGCTGTCGGACGACGAACACCTACGGCTGTCGTTGAAGCAAGGCTTTCCCAGCCGCGCCACCTACTTCCATCTGCTGCAGAAGACTCTGATCGAGCGGATACGCGATCAAGTCATTCGTCCGCTGGTCGCGTCGGGGGTGCTGCCAAGCGAAGCGCACGCGCAGGTCGTGTTCGTGGCGTATCACGATGGCGGCGAGCCACTCGAGAACGGCTTCGACGAATCCCGCAGCCCCTCGCTTGCGGCGCTCAAAGTCTTCGCAGGTTTGCGGGACTTCCTTTGCGTCGATGAGATCGCGCAGGCGTTCGGGGTGCGATCCGACCTCGGTCGAGCGTGGTCTGTTGAGTCCAATCCTATGTCGATCTGCTACCGCGTGTCGGAAGCGGACGACTGGATCGACGAGGACAGCTTGGTCGAGACTGACGAGATGGTCGTTATCCGAGATCTCTTCACCGAGCCCCTCGCACCGCGGGCGGATTATCTGCAGGTCCGGCTGGGCTCGCGGTCGACCACAGTGGCTGTCGAAACGGATCATGGAGGTGCGTCATGATGACTGTGACATGCCATGCCCAGACCAGAATGCAGCAGCGCGCAATAAGCGACTTGGTGGTCGACCTTGTCCTCAGCCTGGGGGTCGAGGCGCACGACTATCAAGGTGCGGTGTTCTACAGCCTTCAGGACCGTAAGTGCCGCCGGAGCCTCGCTCGGGACCTCCGAAGGGCTGCCGATAAGCTGGAATCGAAAGACGGACTCTTTGCCGTCGCCGGTGCGCAGGGTGAGTTGATAACCGTCGGACACCAATACCGTCGGCGACAGCGCGACCGGTCCCGCGGAGGCCAGTAAACCCAGTCCCCAACGCCGGCTCGCGACGACAGGTCGCGGCCGGTGGCTGTTTCTGGCACTCATCGTCGATCAACCTAGGCGAGAACATCGGCATGGAAAATCCCTGGCACAATCTCCCAACAACGTCTCCATTCGTGTTGGCATCTGAACGCGATGTTGTTGAGACTTTCAACCGACACTACACAGACCCTCAAACCCGAATACGACTCGAAGTCCTGCCGGAACCCTTCATCGGTAACCCGGAGGCAAATGTCGTCGTGCTAAGCCTGAATCCAGGGTTCGATTCGACCGACCCGGAGTGGCATGCCCGACCGGATTTTGCCGCCAGCATCCACGCCAATCTGCGTCACGAACCGCAGGACTACCCCTTTTACCCGCTCAACCCGGCCTACAGTCAGTCCGGTGCGTACGCCTGGTGGCGCAGCAAGCTTAACGGGCTCATCACGGACACTTCGCTGCCCGCGGTGGTGAACAAGTTGTTTTGCGTCGAGTGGTTTCCATACCACTCCGTGAGCTACAAAGAGGTTCCCAATCGGCTCAGCGGTGGTCTCATGCCCTCCCAGCGCTATGCCGTCTCGCTGGTGGAAGACGCCATCGCCCGTGGGGCTACCATTGTCGCCATGCGCCGTCGTAAGGACTGGGAACGCTATGTGCCCGCTTTACGTGGATACCCGAAAGTGCATGGTCTGCGGAGCGCGCAGAGTGCTTATTTGTCCCCGGGAAACATTGTCGACTACCAGCAAGTCGTAACGGCGCTGAAGGGGTGATCGGTTTTGGCCGAAGGATTCGGCCTCCTGGCAACATTGCCGAGAAAAGCAGCGACCGATCGTGCTCAACCGGACTTGGACGCTCCGGTCGAGCGCGCGAACCGCCCGCTCGGGGCGGCAAACTATCGCTGAAGTCAGCGGATCCGTACCGGAGGCTCTACCGCTCGCCAAATGCTACGCGTAGCCTGGATGCCGGAGCCACCATGCCCCGGTTGCCGGGCATGGTTGCTCACCGATGATCATCCCTTTGTGGAGACCGCTAGTGGCCGACAACATCCCTTCGGGACCTGCAAGACCGAGCGGCCGCGACAGACCGCTCCTGTTGAGGCTTATCAGACGCCTACCGCCGCTCGCGCTCCGTGTCTTAGGCATCAGCCCGCCTTCAATGCCGCGCCAGCCTCCACCGTCATCCTGCGGCGGCAGGCATCTGATAACCCTTAAGAATTCCTTCCTGATCGCCGCCAGAGCTGGGTGACCGGTAATGGGGCCATGCCGTCGCCGACCTCGGCGACTCGACTGACAGCTGTCCGCGCGTGGGGTAAGCAGCCGTGGGAGTCTTCAACGCACGTCGTGCGGTCGTTGACGAGACTTACGCCGAGCTGCGGCATGGCCGGTTGCTGCCGTTAGGGTCGCCTGAACCGAGCCAAAACCGTTTGGTTGGCAGGCGCCTGCAACAGCGGCGGACAAATCCGGCAAGGTTCGCGCGGATCATTCCGAGAAATTCTTGTGGAACAAAATGAGTGACAACAAGCTGTCAGCCGTCAGCTTACTCACCCCTCACCCCTCACCCCTCACCCCTCGCTCCTGATCCTGCTCCGAAGACCCCTTCAAATCGGCCAACAGCCGATAGAGCGTGCGCTCGCCGATCCCCAGTATCCGCGCGACCGTGGACCGGCGCCCGTCGTGGCGCTCGAGCAGCAGTTGCAGATAGCGTCGCTCGATCTCGGCGAGGGTCGGCTCATGATCGAACGTCAGCGTCACGCCGCCCGTCGGCTGGACCGTGGACGTCCCGGCGAGGGTGAGATGCTCCGGATCGATCTTCAGCTTGTTGCCGGACAGGATGATTGCCCGCTCGACGACATTGCGCAGCTCCCGGACATTCCCCGGCCAGTCATAGGCGACCAACTGCTGCATGGCCGCCTCGCTCGTCCGCTTGGCGATGCGTTTTGACAGTCCCGGATGGGCGAGAAAGTGCCGCACGAGCGGCGGAATGTCCTCGCGTCGTTCGCGCAGCGGCGGCACCGAGACCACGAAGGTATTGAGGCGATACAAAAGGTCCTGGCGGAACTCGCCGCGCTGGGCCATCCCGGCGAGATCCCGATTGGTGGCGGCCACGATCCGCACCTCGGCCTGCAGGTCGGTGGCTGCACCGAGACGACGGAAGCGCTTGGTTTCGAGGACGCGCAGCAGCTTGGCTTGGATCGGGGCAGGAATCTCGCCGATCTCGTCCAGAAACAGGGTTCCGCCCTTCGCCTGCTCGACCAGTCCGGGCTTGCGCTGGGCCGCGCCGGTAAAAGCGCCGCGCTCGTGCCCGAACAGCTCCGACTCGAACAGCGTTTCGGGCAGCGAGCAACAGTCCACCGCCACCAGAGGACCCTCGGCCCGCGGACTCAGGCGATGGATCTCCTGGGCGACCTTCTCCTTGCCGACACCGCTTTCGCCGAGGATCAAGACGGTCGCCTCCGTCGCCGCCACGGCCGCGAGGTCGGCCAGCAGCCGTCGCAGAGGCGCGCTCTCGCCCACCAAGAGGCTGGGGGCCTCATGCCGCAGCACGCTGGTGTAGAACTCGCCGCGCCGGTAAAGAAGGACGTTGTCGATGATCCGTCTAGCCGCACCGGCCAGCTCGTCCGGGTCCACCGGTTTGGCCAGAAACTCGGTCGCCCCCAGACGCAGAGCCTGCAGGGCAGCCTCCATCCCGTCCCCGCCGCAGAGAACGAGGATCGGAAGATCCTGTGCCCACGCCTCCATCAGGTCGGTGCCGACGTCTTTAGGCCAAGGATCGTCCAACAGGATCAAATCCGGCCCATCGCAGGACAAGATGCGCCCGGCGTCGCTCCCGTCGGCAACGGCGGTGACCTGATAACCGAAACGACGCAGGACCTCCGGCATCTCGAGGCGGGCCTGTTCGTTCGTGCTCACCAGCAGGATGTGGTCGGTCATGACTGATCCTTTCGTCCGAATAGAAACAAGGGAAGGGCTTCTTAACCCGATGAGAGCCATGAGCGATCGACTCGGGTACGCGAAGGCCTGAAGCGTCGTTCGCGCGGGGTCTCCTTCGCCCGATGACCGAGCCGTATCGCGCGAGACCATCATACGGCTTCCCCGGACGACACAGCGGAGCCGGGAATCCACGGAGCCCCCGAGATCTCGGCCGAATCGGCAGAGCAGCCCGTCGCCCATCGAGCCTGCGATGGCCTCCGGACCGATCCGGCAGGTCCGGACCGCAAGCGACTGCCATGCCGGCAGGGTCCACCTCCAACGCACTGCAAATTTGGCAGCCGCGCATCCGCGCACCCTGAGCACGAACCCGGCTCGCGCAAAATATTGTTATATAAAACAATATAATATCGACACTCAAGCGCATGGCACGGAACCTGTATATGTCTTGTCAACGCTTCTTACCTTGCCCATAGGACTGCAACCATGACCCTCAGCCGCTCCCTGTCGACCTCGCTGGTGAACATTGGCCTGACCTTCCTCGTCTTGACCGGAGCCGTCTACAGCGCCTCGGTCCGCGCGGACATCGACGCGTTTCAGCCCGATCCCAGGTTTCGGTACGAGACCGGGCGCTGGACCGAGGTGGACATCGCCCTGGCCTTGCACGACGGCAACCCTGCACTGCTCAGCATCTACAGCAAAGGGGAAAACGGTCTGCGGCTGCTGCAAAATGCCTTCACCGACGCGCAAGGCCGCTTCGTCGGCGAGCTGCAGCTGCCGGCCCACCTCGACGAGGTCGTGGTCGTGGTGCGGACAGCGGATCGGCAGGACACCCTTGACCTCGTCGTCGGCGAGAGCTTGATCGCCTACGCCGAATAACCCTGCTCACGGATACTCGGGAGATTCAACCCCATGATGACCTTGAAATCGATCACGCAATGGACCGGGGCGGCACTCGCCCTGTTGATCGCCGCAACCGCTTCGGGCGCATC
Organism: Thiocapsa sp. KS1; assembly: GCF_001499735.1. Classification (GTDB taxonomy): domain Bacteria; phylum Pseudomonadota; class Gammaproteobacteria; order Chromatiales; family Chromatiaceae; genus Thiocapsa. Next base: position 3,119,450 of record NZ_LN848257.1, read on the forward strand.
GCAGATCGCCGTCGGCCAGCTCGCGTTCGAGCCCATCGGCCTCAAAGAGGCATCCGGTGCGAAGCTGGAACGGGCCATTCTGACCTACGGGGACGAGGCCTACGAGGTCAGGGTGAACGGCTTGGGCATCGGCGGAGCGGCCGGCGTCACGGTGACCGTGACCGCAGAGGTGCGCGGACTGACCAACCTGATGGATCTCGAAGACATTTTCGTCACAGCTCTGGCCGACCCTTCGGAAACGGATGTCAGCAGCGACGATCTTTGGATTCAGAGTGATCGAGGCGTGAGGATTCGTCTGCGCACGGACAACCCGAACGTCGCCATCGCGCCGGGCGGCGACGAGGTCAGACTGCTGTTCGGATGGGGGGAATAAACCGGAAGTCCACCCGCCCGAGTCGGCCCGGATATCCGGGTCGACGACGCCCCGGCGGCCTCGCCGGGGCACATGACGGTCGCATCACTCGGACGATTCCCCGAAAAACCCCATACCCGCCAAACAAGCCGCCGCAGGTCGGGCTTTCAGCCCGACAAGGGCGCGCGGTTCGCGTTCTGTTACTATTCGGCATGCGGATTCCCGGCGCCCTCCAATCGCGCCGCCGATCGGCCTTGCGAAACGGCTCCGGTCGCCGATGATCGGCCGACCTGCGATGCCGACCGCCACGCTCGAACGGAGCCGGGCTGGAAGCGATCGCAATGCCCAGACAACCCCAACCGACATCCCGATCAGGGGAAGGCGATGACGCCGCGGCTCTTGTACGTTCTGCACAGTGGCAACCTCTACGGCACGGAGCGCATGGCCCTCGCGACCTTGGAGGGTCTCGGGACGGATGTCGATCCGCTGCTCTGCGCGCCGCCGGGTCCGGTCCATGCCGAGTCGCAGCGACGCGGCGTGCCGAGCATCGCCTTCACGAGTCCGCGGGATCTCGCCCTCCTGCTGCGCCGCGAGCTCTCCTCTCGCCGCGCGGTCTCCTTTGCGGCGACGGCGGTCACCCACTCGCTCCTTTTTGTCGCGCTGAACGCACTCTATCGGCGTCGCGGCGTCCACATCCACATGGTGCACGGCGGTACCGACGAGCGCGACAGTTACGGGCGAAAGAAGGTGCTCAACCGGACCGGGGTCCGCTTCGTCGCGGTCTCGGACTATGTGCGCGAGCGTCTTGTCGCCAACGGCGTGCGCGCCGACCGGATCACCGTCATCGAGAATTTTCTCGGCTCCGAGGACGTCGCCGCGCGCCCGCGCCGCCCGGCCTTCACGATCCCCGGCGTGCGGCGTGTTCTGGTCGTCTCCCGCGTCGATCCGATCAAACGGGTCGATCTCTTGCTGGACGCGCTCGACCGCCATACCGCGCCGAGGTCGCTCGAGTTTCGAATCCTCGGCACGGGCTGGGATCTGGATGCCTTGCGCGAGCGGGCCCGCGCGACGCATACCAACGTCACCTTCGCGGGTTTCTCCGACGACGTGCCCGCAGAGCTGGCCCGGAGCGATCTCCTGTTGCACCTCTGCCCGGTCGAGCCCTTCGGGCTCGCGATCCTCGAGGCGATGGCCGCGGGAATCCCCGTGCTGGTTCCGGACAGCGGCGGTGCAGGATCCTTGGTCGAGGACGGGGTCAGCGGCCTGCGCTTTCGCGCCGACGACGCCGATGACCTCGCACGCCGGCTCGCGACCCTTCAGACCTCGGACGCGCAGACGCTGAAGCGTCTGGTCGCGGGCGGCGACCGACAACTGGCCACCCGTTTCTCCGCTGCGGCACGCATCGCCGATTATCGGCGTCTTTTCAAAGGAGTCGCGTCATGAACCCGAATGGATCAGGCTACGCGCTATCGGTCGTGATCATCGGTCGCAACGAGGGGTCGCGTCTCGTACGCTGTATCCGCTCGGCGCAGGCCATGCGCGATATCCGCGGCCCGATCGAGATCATCTATGTCGACTCGGCCTCCCAAGACGGGAGCGCCGAGCGGGCGCGTGCACTCGGCGCCCGGGTCATCGTCGTTCATCCGGAGCGCCCCTCCGCCGCACTCGGGCGCAATGCCGGATGGCGTGCCGCACAGGCGCCCGTGGTCCTGTTTCTCGACGGCGATACCATCCTGGATCCGGATTTCGCCGCACGCGCACTGCCGCTGCTGAAGGATCCGAACGTCGCCGTCGTCTGGGGGCACCGACGCGAGCTTCATCCCGAGGCGTCGATCTACAACCGGGTTCTGGATCTGGACTGGATCTACCCGCCGGGACCGAGCGAGTTCTGCGGGGGCGACGCACTCATGCGCCGCGCCGCCTTGGAGCGCGTGAACGGCTTCGACGAGCGCCTGATCGCCGGGGAGGAGCCGGAGCTCTGTCAGCGGCTGCGCACGCTCGGTTACCGCATCGAGCACATCGACCAGCCCATGACCCTGCACGACCTGGCGATGACCCGCTGGGAGCAGTATTGGCGGCGTGCCGAGCGGGCCGGCCATGCCTATGCGGAGGTCGCGTCGCGATTCCGGGACAGCGACTATCCGCTCTGGTCGGCGGAGGTCCGTCGCAATCGAATCCACGCGGCCATCTTGATCCTCGCCGCGCTGGGCGGGATCGTTCTCGCCGTCGTGCAGATGAGCCTCTGGCCGCTGCTGTTGCCGGTTGCCTTCTACCTCGGCCTGATCGTGCGCACCGCGCGGCGGGTGGAGTGGAAGGATCCGAGCCTGGTCACCCGGCTGCTCTACGGGGTGCACTCGCACCTCCAGCAGATCCCGATTCTGATCGGCCAGTTGAGCTACTACCGCGATCGTCGCGCCGGACGCCGACGACGCCTGATCGAGTACAAATAGCCTGAATGTCGATCGCGCACCAGGCATTGGAGGACGCGCAATGAGCAAAGGCATCAAAGGTCTCGCGGTTGCCCTGCTGACGCCCGTCGCGTGGCTGCGACGTCGGTTTCTGGCCCCCCTCGGACGCCTTTGGAGCCATGCGCGTCTGCGCGAGCGGATCACGTCCCCGCTGGATCCTTCGGTCGTCGTGCTCGGTGTCCCCGAGATCCACGGCACCGGAAACATCCGCTTGGGCCGCCAACTCTATCTCTACCCCGACCTCTACCTCGAGACCCAAGGGACGGGCGAGATCCGGATCGGCGACGAGGTGGTGATCTCGCGCGGGGTCCATCTGGTCGCCTTCGAGCGGATCCGGATCGGCGAGGGCAGCATGATCGGCGAATACACCAGTATCCGCGATGCCAACCATCGCACCGGGACCGATCGGGCGCTGCGCTGGTCCGGACATGAGAGCCGTCCGATCGCCATCGGGCGTCAGGTCTGGATCGGGCGCGGGGTCACCGTGCTGCCCGGTGTGTCGATCGGCGACGGTGCCGTGATCGGCGCCAACGCCGTCGTGACCCGGGATATCCCGGCCGGCGCGGTCGCGGTCGGGATCCCGGCACGCGTCGTCAAGTCGGCCTCGACGGACCGACCGGTCGAGGCGTCGAGGTAAGCCCCCGCCTCGCCCGAGCGAGTCGAACCGGTGCTTGCGATCATCGCGCTGATTCCGGGCCTCCTGGCAGCCTGGATCGGACTGACCCGCGGACCCCACGCGGCATTCCTGATGGTCTATCTCCCGACCATGCTCCTGCTGCCGGAATACTATCGGTGGAACGCCCCGGGGCTGCCGGACCCGACCTTCGGTCAAGCCGCTGCCGTCGGAACAGCGGTCGCATTCTTCGCGCGCGGAACGCCCGGTTTCCGCTTTCACGCGATGGATCTCCTGGTCTACGGCTTCGCGCTCGCCGCGAGCATCTCGGAATACCGAGCCTCCGGGTACAGCGACGCCCAGAACCTCATGTTCAACATGCTGACCTGGGTGGTGCTGCCCTACATCTTCGCAAAAAGCCTGATCGAGCCCGCCGGAAATCGGGTCCGGTTCGCCAAGACCCTGGTGGTCTGTCTCTTCATCATCTCGGCGATCTCGGTCTACGAGTTTCGCTTCGGCACCACGCCTTGGCGCATGATTCTGGACCCCTTCTTTCCCGGTCAGGCACGTTGGGTCACGACCTTTCGTTGGGGTTTCGCACGGGTCGCCGGCCCCTACGGTCATGCCATCCTGGCCGGGATCCTGATGGTGATCGGCTACCGGATCCAGCGCTGGTTGGAATGGAGCGGCGCCTGGGAGCCGAAACCCCGTTTCGCCCCGTGGTTGCCGATCAGTCAGGGCCGACTCATCACGCTCGGACTGCTCGCCGGCGTCATCATGACGATGGTGCGCGGCCCCTGGATGGGGGCCATCCTGGCCGCGATGCTGGTGATGATCGGGCGCTCGCGCCAACGGGTCGCGGCGATCGGTGCCGTCGTTGCTTTCCTCCTCTTCGTCGGCGTACCGGGTGTGATCTGGTTCCTCGACTATGTCTCGGTCGGGCGCGAGGGCGCGGAAACGGTCGCTCAGGAATCGGCCGCCTACCGTTGGGAGCTCTTGACCGAGTACTCCGAGATCGCCGCCGAGCAGCTTTGGTTCGGATGGGGCCTGACCGATTGGCCGAAGGTGCCGGGCATGCCTTCGATCGACAACTACTATCTGCTGCTGCTCTTGATGCACGGACTGATCGCGCTGGCCTGCCTGCTCGCAATTATCCTGATCATGCTGGTGCGTCTGACCGCGCACGGCATGCGCCAACCACTGGCCGAGCCTCGGGGCAGCTCGCTGGCCTTTACGCTGGCGAGCCTCTATCTGGCGATCGGTTTCTCGATCGCCACCGTCTACCTCGGGCTGCAGACCGTTCCGCTCCTCTTCCTGATTACCGGCTGGGGCATCGCCTATATGGACTCCGGGGTGGAAGGGATCGGCACGGAGACCGCCGCGCCGCCCGAGCCGACGCCGGCCCATCGGTTCCGCCGAGTCATGACATGAGTCACCTCTCGATGCCGTCGGCATCATGTATCCTTAGGTCCGCAGCCAGGGTCGCGTCCGGACGGCGACTCCGGTACGGGATAGATCACGGGCGACCGACACCGACATCGGCAGCAGAACAAGGATTCAGGGCAACCGAGCCGGATCACCGAGGCGGCAGCACAGCGAGCCGACAGCCATGACGGACAGCCTTGCACCCAAGGACAACCCCTCTGTCGCCGCACGCGGCGAGCCGCTCGACGCGGGCGGTATGAACCGTCTGGTGAGTCGCAACATCTTCAGCTCGATCGGGGCCAAGCTCCTCTATCTGGTCACCCGCTTCTTTCTCCCGCCGATCACCCTGGCCTATATCAGCCTGGAGGAATACGGCATCTGGGCGATGTGCTTCATCCTCATCGGCTATCTGGGGATGAGCGCCTTCGGGGTCTCCAACGTCTACATCCGCTACGTCGCCCAATATCACGCCCAAGGCGAGGAGCACCGGATCGGCGATCTGCTCTCGACCGGTTTGACGGTGGTCAGCCTCGTCGGTGTCGTCGCGCTCGCGCTGCTTTGGGTGGGACTGCCGACCCTGATCGAGGCCCTCTCGGTCTCGCCCGAGCTTCAGGACACCGCATTCGTGCTCATCTTCGGCAGCGCAGCCGTCTTCGTGCTCGAGCTGAGCTGGGGCGCCTTTGCCTATGTGCTCACCGGTCTGCAACGGATCGTGCAGCAGAATCAGGTCTGGGTCGGGACTTTCCTGCTCGAGACCCTGCTGGTCGTGGTCTTCCTGATCGCCGGCTTCGGCGTCTACGGCCTGCTGTATGCCTTCGCGATCCGCTATGCGGTGTCGATCTCCCTCAACGTCTGGCTCTGCTTCCGGGGTATCCCGGGTTTGAAGCTCTCGCTGCGGCGCTTCAACCGGGCCGATCTCGCGCTCTTTTATCGCTACGGCGGGATCGTGCAGCTCTCGGGCTTTCTCGGCATGTTCCTGCGCTCGATCGAGAAGCTGATCGCAGGGCTCTTCATCAATGTGCAGGCGACCGGACTCTTCGACGTCGCCCAGAAATTCCCGGTGATGGCGACCTCGATCCCGTCTTCCATGAACGCCGTCTTCCTGCCGGCGACCTCCTACATGCACACGCAGGAGCGCCGCGGCGAGCTGCTCGGGCTCTATCTGAAGGGCGCGCGCTACATCAATCTGGTGACCGGCTTCATGATGGGCTTCATGGCGGCCTTCGCCGCGCCATTGATGATCGCCTGGCTCGGGCCGAACCCCGAATTTGCCCTGGCACCGCTGATCCTGGCCTGCTTCACGCTGCCCTTCCAGCTCAACGTCCTGACCGGTCCGGCCTCGAACATCTACCGCGGCATGGGGATTCCCGCGCGCGAGCTGATCTACCCCTTGTCGCAGCTTGCGCTGGTGATCATCCTGGTCGGCGCCGGCTTCCTGATCTTCGGCATCGATGTGGTGGTCATCACCCTGGCGGTCGCCTTGGCCATGATCCTGAGTGCGCTGATCTATATGGCCTATACCAATCGTTTCCTGGCGCTGGATCAGTCCCGTTTCGTGCGCGGCGCCCTGCTGCCCGGTCTCTGGCCCTATTTGACCGGATTCGCCCTCTATCTGCTGGCTCGACCCTGGGTCGAGTCGGTCGGCGACGACCGTTGGGGCAGTGTCCTGCTGGTCTTGGTCGCCGGCATCGCCTACTGCCCACTCCAGGCCGCCATGCTGTGGTTCTTCCAGCTCGATTCGGGCGAAAAAGACTATGTCGCCGGCAAGGTCGGGGGCTTGGTCGGACGCTTCGGCGGTGCTCGACGTCAACCCAAGAGAGGCCATCCGAATGAGCACTGATCTGCGGGCCTCGGCGCGCGTCGAGGATTATCGTCTCGCCGACTTCAAGCTGCTCCTTCCGCTCGGACCCGAGATCCGCACCCTGGTGCTCGGCGCGCGGGAGCCGGCCTTTCTCCCCCATCTCGCCGGGGAGCTCGGCATGATCGATCTGGTCGTCGAGCCCCCGCACGACAGATTGCAGGAAACAACGCTTGCGGCGATGGCCGCCCTTGCGGCACCCGAGCGCGTGCGCCGAATCGAGGCGCCCGAGGGCACTTACGACCTCGTCTTCTCCGACGAGATCGCGGCCGGACGTCACCTGCGACCGGGTGGTGTCCTGTGCCGATTCCTCGGTCGGAAGGCCGACGCGATGCCGGTCGGTCTGACGCCCGTCGGCCGCTGGCGAGCCTATCCGGACTGGCCGGCCTTCCGGGTGCTGATCCCCGATAATCCCGCCGGCTGGCGGGCCGCCGCGCGTGACCTTCGGCTTTTTCCCTCGCGCTCCGCCACCGGTCTGCGCGCGCGTCTGTCGCCGGGGGCGGTGGCTCGACTCCTGCCCGAGCACGGGATTGCGCTCTATCGTCGCGATGGCGGCGAGCCGCACCCGACGTTGCTCGCCGCCCTACGGGGGACCCTGGCGTCCATCGGAGACGATGCCATCCGCTCGACGCCTCCGGAGCGTTGGTTATTGGCCTCGGGTCGCCTCGGGCCCGGCAACCCGATCCTGGCCTTCAGCCTGGACGAAGACGGACGACCTAAGCGCCTGATCAAGGCCGCGCGCTTTCCAGGCGGGCAGCACCTGCACGCCGAGGCCGAGCAGCTCGATCGCATCGAGCGGGCATTGGGGCCGACCGAAGCCGCCCGAGTCATCCGCCCGACCGACTCCGCCGTGGTCGCGGGGCGCTGGGCACTCGCCTATACCTACGAGCCGACCCACCCCTTTTTCGGGATCCGCTGGCGTCTGCGGGGCCGCACGCGATTTTGTCTCGCCATGGCCGACTGGTTGGCGGCGGTCGGACTCACGACCCGACAGCGGCCCGAGCGGGCAACCATCGAGACCCGTCACGTCGCACCCCTGCAGCGCTTGGTTGCGCGCGGCATCTTGCCCCGTAGCGTCCAGCATAGGGCCGAGGCCGCACTGGATGACCTGCAGCGGCTCGCGCCGTCTCTCCCGATTGTCCTCGAGCACGGCGATCTCGGCATCTACAACATCCGTCTGACACGCGCCGACGGTTCGGACTTTCGTGTCCTCGACTGGGGCTCTTCGACCTTTGAGGGCATCCCGCTCGGCGACCTGGCCTATCTGCTCTGCTCCGCTCGCGCCCCGAAGGCACTCGCACGCCGCTGTCTCGGTAATTATCTGGTGGGCATGCGGATTCCTACCGGCGAGGCCCCGGCGTTGTGGTTCAGCTATCTCGCTCGACGCTGGGAGGAGCTCGACGGCATTCGACCGCCGGTCCCCGGCGATCCAACCTCCGGCGGCGGGCTCCTGCTGCCGATTGAAGGTCGTGTTGCGTCTTACCTCGATGGCTTAACCTGACCGCGAGCCCGCACGCGCACCCGACGGGCACTCCGATCACATCGCCGCGTCAAGGCAGCCGGAGCTGTTTCGAGTCGTTGTCGATGAAATCGCCGTAGTGTTTTCCGGAGACCGTCGTGCCGTTCGAGAAGCGAATGTGCCTTGTGCCGCCGATCTGCAAATAGACGCCGGCCACTTCCGATGTCGGTTTGCCGTTTGCGTCACGCTTGTAGAAGACCTTGAAGTCCGAGATCGGCTGGTATCCGCTGCGATTGAAGTCTTTGATGCCTGCGAATTCAAAGAAGGCGTTCATGAAATCGGTCGAGTTATTCCATGAATAAGAGCCACTGTCGCGGTGCAAGACGGGCATCTTCCCACCGCCCGCCAACCATTTCTTCGTGAAATCCTCAAACGCTCGAAAAAGCGCCGCGACTGTGTCCTTGATGTCCTCCGCCTTGGTGGACGTCTTGTAGCCTACGGCGACGTCGTCCCGGCAGTTCGGCGGAACCTGACTCGCAAGCGTATCCGGTGTCTTCAGACAGCTCCAGACGATGCCGCCGCCGCTCTCGCTCGGAACCAATCGCAGCTCCGGATCAACCGTCGCCCCGGTGTTTTGAGTCGTCACCGAGATGACGCCGCGCTCCCCGACAGTGAGTTCCTGGACATAACGGCTGGCCTGCTCGGAGGTTCCGGCGATATCACCGGGAAGATTCTCCAAACCACCGTTCGTTGATTGCTCGACCACCGATGTTTTGAGTGATGACGCCATGCCCAAGGCCTCGCTCACCTTGGAGCGAATGCTGTAGTCCCGATATGCCGGAACGGCAACTGCCGCAAGGAGACCGATCACGGCAACCACGATCATGAGCTCGATGAGGTTGAAACCCCTCTGCACGCTGTCCATTCGGCGATTCATGCGAACCCCTGCTCCCTTGAAAAGCTGGTGTGATCCCGATTCGAGCACCTGCGCCGCAGCCGACACCGACAATTCTACGGATCGGCCGAAGGATCGAGACGGCGGGCCGCGATCCATCCGGATCACGGGCCCATGACCGAAGGCATAAACCGGACCACGCAGGCTGCGATGATCCGGCCAACCAATTGATCGTCGCGGATCGTGCCTGACCCGGCCGATCGACCCGTTCGAGGATCTTCCGGGGCTGCAAGCCGCCTGATTCCTCATCGGAACATGGCGTTGAACTTGCTGTTTTCTTGGCAGAAGTGCCGGGGAATGGGGCAACCGCCCGTTGCGGGCGCATTGGGCCGCTGCCGGTCGAAATGTGACCCATGTCGCAGGTGCGCGGAGCGCCCTCGTCCATCCTCTCGGGGAACAACCGGCGAACGCATCCGAAGGGCGGGGGTGCGCCCATGATGCTCCGGAACACACGGGGAGCAGACGCTATCGCCGAAGCTACCGGCATCGACCCCGAGTCCGATCCCGTCGATAGGACTGGAGCCCCGTATCGCGCGGATCTACACTCAATCGCTTGAATCCCGAGAACGAAGACAGCGGCTGGAGGACGGACACGCATGAGTGCAGTACGAGGACCACGGTTGCTCCTGTCCGCCTACCAATGCGGCCCCGGCATGGGCTCGGTCTCCCAGATCGGCTGGCACTGGTACAGCCGGCTCGCCCGGAGGCTGCCGACTACGCTGCTCACCCATGTCCGCAACCGTCCGGCCATCGAGGCGGCCGGCGGGCCGGTCGGCGAGGGCCGCATCCTCTATGTCGACACCGAGTGGTTTGCCGGCCCGCTGTATCGGGTCGCCTCGCGGATCTTCCCCAAGAGCGAGCATGCTGTCTTCCTGGTCTCCTCTCTGGATTTTTATGTCTACGACCGCGAGGCGCTGCGCATCGCTTGGGCGGAGTCCCGGGACGGCATGCCATGGGACATCGTGCACGCCCCGACCCCGGTCTCGCCGCTCGCGGCCACGCGCCTCCACCGTCTGGGCCTGCCGGTCGTGCTTGGACCCTGGAACGGCAACCTGGGTCTACCGCCCGGGTTCCGCGATATCCTCCGCGCGGACTCGGCCTGGCTCTACCCGGTGCGCCATCTCGGGCGGGTCGTCGATGCGTTGGCCGGCGGGACCCGTCATGCGACGGCCATCCTGACTGCGACACGCGCCACAATCGCCGGCATCCCGCGCCGCTATCATCGCCTCTGCCTGCCCGTGCTGGAGAACGGGGTGGAGCTCGAGACCTTTCCGGCGACACCCTGGCCGAGCGCGCCGGGCGTGGCGGGCGAGCCGCTGCGGCTGGTGTTTGTCGGGCGTCTGGTGCCCTTCAAAGGGGTTGGCATGTTGCTCGACGCGGTTGCGCGGCTTGTACCCGAGATGTCGATCCGGCTCAGCATCGTCGGGGATGGACCCTTGTCGGGCGAGTGGCGCGAGCAGGCCACGCGGCTCGGGCTCGGCGAGCAGGTGCGTTTCACCGGCAACCTCCCGCCCCCCGAGGTGGCAGCCGAGATCCGCGCGGCACACGTCTTCTGTCTGCCCTCGGTGCGCGAGTCCGGCGGTGCCGTGCTCTTGGAGGCCATGGCCTGTGCCCGTCCGGTGATCGCCGTGGATTTCGGCGGGCCGGCGGAGATCGTCGACCCCGCGGTCGGTCTGGCGCTGCCGCCGACAGGACCCGAGGCGGTCGTCGAGGGGCTCGTTGCCGCGCTGCGCGATCTGGTCCGCAACCCCGAGATCTGGCGACAGCGCGGGGAGGCCGGACGCCGCCGCGCCGAAGAGCGCTACGCTTGGGACGCGAAGGTGGAATCGACCATCGAGCTCTATCGGGATCTGCTCGCAGACCCGGTCGCGGCCCGCAACCGGCGCCGGACGAGCACCGGCTCATGAGCCGCGGCCGACCATGCATTCTCGAATCGCCAAGGACGCAACACGCATGAACGACACCCTACGCACGCCTCTCGCGCTGGCCTACCTGGTCAGCCAGTATCCGGCCGCCTCGCACACCTTTATCCTGCGCGAGGTTCGCCGTCTCCGCGATCTCGGCATCCGCATCGACGTGGCCTCGATCAACAGTCCGGATCGCCCCGCCGAGTCCCTGGCCGAGGAGGAGCGCGAGGAGGCGGCGACGACGTATTACGTCAAGGCGGACGGTGTGCGCGGGGCGGTGCGTGCGCATTGGGCCACCCTGCGCGCACGTCCCGGCGCCTATGCAAAGGGCCTGCTCTTCGCCCTGAGACTCGGCGGCACCGACATCCGCAAGCTCGCCTACAGCCTCTTCTATTTCGTCGAGGCCGTGATGATCGGGGATTGGCTGACCGGACGCGGGCTCGGCCATCTGCATGTCCATTTTGCGACCCCGGCCGCCACCGTAGGGCTGATCGCCGGACGCATCTTCCCGATCGGATTCTCGATGTCGGTCCACGGTCCGGACGAGTTCTACGACGCACCCGGCTACCGTTTGGCCGAAAAGATCGAGGGTGCCGCCTTCATCTGCTGCATCGGCTATTACTGTCGCAGTCAGCTCATGAAGCTCTCCCCGCCCGCGCACTGGTCCAAGCTCGAGATCGCCTCGCTCGGGGTCGACCCGAGCGCCTTCGGCCCGCGGCCGTTTCGCGAGCATCCGTCGCCTTTCCAGATCCTGTGCGTCGGGCGTCTGGTGCCGGCCAAAGGTCAGCACATCCTCGTCGATGCGGTCGCGGCTTTGGTGCGCAGGGGTCACGACGTGCGCCTGCGCCTGGTCGGCGGCGGTCCCGACCGTGCGTCGCTCGAGGCGCAGGTGCGCCGGCTCGGGCTCGGAGAGCGCGTCGTCTTCGAAGGCGTCGTCAACCAGGATCGCATCCGTGCCATTTATGCCGAGGCCGATTGTTTTGCGCTGGCAAGCTTCGCCGAGGGCATCCCGGTCGTCCTGATGGAGGCGATGGCGATGGAGATCCCCTGCGTGACCACCTTCATCACCGGGCATCCCGAGCTGATCCGCGACGGGGTCGACGGCGTACTGGTCGCGCCCTCGGACGAGGCCGCACTGGCCGAGGCGATCGCGGGTCTGATCGCGGATCCCGAGCGCCGCCGCCGGCTCGGCGAGGCCGGACGCCGACGGGTCATCGAAAAGTATGACCTCGAGACCAACACCCGACGCTTGGCGGGCATCCTGCGGCGCCGCTTGGGAGAGACGACATGACATCGCTGCGATCGCTGAGCGCGGCCGCGCTGGCCGCCCTGATCGCAGGGACCGGCGTCGCCCGGACCGAGTCCCTCCTCGAAGCGCCGACCGATCTGCGGATCCCGAGCGCGGCTCCCGTCTCGGTCGAGGCCCGCGTCGAGGCCACGCCCTTGGTGGCAAACGTCGCGCGCATCGGGATGAACCTCGGTCATTCGACCTACTGGGGCGCGGAGCAGCTCTCGCGCAATGTGCTCGGGAATCCGGGCTTCGAGGGCATCATCGACCGCGCCTTGGTACGGGTTGCCTACGTCGATCACGACCGCTTCAGCGACGATCAGACCTGGCTCGCCCGCGAGGACGGCTTCTGGTCCGGCGCCGCCTACGAGATCCTGACCGGCGCCGCGGCCGGTGCACGGGGGACCATCTTCGACTCACGCGCCGCGGGCCGCCACGCGCTGCCCGAGCTGATCACCGACGGGCTCGACGATCGACTCGCCCCGGGAGACATGGTCGCCTTGACACGCATTCGCGACGATCTTGCGCCGACACACTGGTGGCTACCCGACAGCACCAACGGACGCGTGCAGATCGACGCCGCACGGACCGCCCCGAAGAGTCCCGGCCGACGTTCTTTGTCCCTGACGCCGCTGTCGGGAGCGACACTGCGCCTGAGCAGCCATCTCGACACCATCGGGGCGCGTGCAGGGAAGCTCCTCCCGGTCGAGGGCCCCTGGCTGTTCTCGCTCTGGGTCCATGCCGAGACCGGCGATCCGCCGCAGGTGCGTATCCTCTTTCGACGTCACGGCTCGGCGCCCTTTCTCGACCTGACAGTACGCCCGGAGCCGGGCTGGCAGCGCATCGAGCAGACCTTCGAGGCCGTGGACACGGGACCGATCGGTGCGTTGGAGCTCGCCATCGAGGTCAGCGGTCCGGGGCAGGTCCATCTCGACGACATCTGGCTCGGCCCGATCTCGGCGGAAGACGAGACGGCCATGGAATCCGGAGGCGCCGCAGCCCCGGCCACGAGCGCATTCCGTCCCGAGGTCGTCGCCGCCCTGAAGCAGCTGCGTCCGGGCTATCTGCGCGACTGGCAGAACCAGCTCGGCGACACGCTCGACAACCGTCTGGCCGAGCCGCATGCCCGACGTGCAAGCCGTTATCGACCGGGCAACGGCGCGGAGTACGGCTACGGCCTACCCGAATTTCTCGATCTCAGCCGTACCGTCGGGGCCAACCCCTGGCTGGTCATGCCCACGACCTTCACGACGGACGAGGCGCGGCGTCTCGGCGCCTGGCTCGTCGAGCGCATCGAGGCCGACGGCTTCTCGGAGGTCCTGGTCGAATTCGGCAACGAGAACTGGAACGCCATCTTCCGCCCGGCCGGCATCCAAGATCCCGCGCACCACGGGGCCGCGGCCGACCGACTCTTTACGGCACTTGAAGAGGGCGCCGGCAACCATCCGGCGCTGCGCCGTGTCGTCAACGCCCAGCACGCCAACCCCTACTCGGCGGGCAAGGTCGCCGCGGCCAGCACAAAGGCCGACATCCTCGCCGTCGCCCCTTACATGCTGCCGCGCCTGGATGCGGCGGATCGGGATCGGGCGCTCGAGCTGTTGTTCGCGGATGACGGCGGCCGTCTGGAGGAGATCGTCGCCCGACAACCCGCCGAGCAGGAGCTGGCCGTCTACGAGGTCAACCTGCACACGACACGCGGCGACGCGGCCGCCGCCGATCGCGCCGCGATCGTCACCGGCGCCGCCTCCGGTCCTGCCCTGGCCAAGCGGTTGCTCGAAGCGATGGCCCACGGCGCGCGACGCCAGTGCGTCTACACCCTCGCCGGCTTCGACACACGCCTCGAGGGCAGCTCGAGTCTGGTCCCGCTGTTCGGCGTCACGCGCGACTTGACCCGCGGCGATCGCCTGCGCCCGACCGGATGGGCGGTCGCCCTGCTCAACGCGGTCATCGGCGGTGATCTCCACCGGGCATCCATGACCGACGAGGGCACTGGATTGCTCGTTGCACCCTTCCGAGGCCCGCAGGGCTGGTCGGTCGCCATCGTCTCCGATGCACCCGAGCCCCGGCGCCTGACCCTGCGCTTTCCCGACAAGCTGGGTCCGAAGCCGACCCTCGGGCGCGTCCTGGATGCCTCCGATCCGTTCAAAGGCAACGAGACCGTCGACGAGGTTCAGCCCCAATCCCTCGCCGTTCGGGCGATCGGCAAGAACCGGATCCGGGTCACCGTTCCGGCGTATAGCCTGGTCGTCCTGGGCGGGGCGGAGGTCATGCCATGACGCACGACGCACTTGTCTGGCCCTGGATGCTGCTCAGCATCCTGCTCGCACTGCCGAGCCTGCCCGGCACGATCGAGCTGCTGCTCCTGACGCTCGGCGGAATCCTCCCGCCGCGGCGCGAAACAGATCCGAAGACGACGACACCCATCGGACGCATCGCCCTCCTGGTCCCGGCCCATGACGAGGCCGAGGGCATTGCGCAAACCGTCGCCTCGTTGCGCGCCTGCGACCCGGGCGATGCGGGTTTCGAGGTCGTGGTCATCGCCGACAACTGCAGCGACGCCACCGCCGAGTTGGCACGCTCGGGCGGGGCGCGCGTCCTGGAGCGTCATGATCTGCAGCGCCGCGGCAAGGGCTATGCGCTCGACTTCGCCTTCCGCATCCTGCTGGCCGAGTCCTTCGACGCCTTTGTCGTGGTCGATGCCGACACCCGGGTCGCGCCGAATCTGGTGACCGAGCAGCGGCGACTGATGCGCCGCGGCGCCGCTGCGGTCCAGTGCGGCTATCGGATCGACAACCCGGAGTCCGGTCTGCGCGCGCGCCTGATGGGCATCGCCTGGATGGCCTTCAACGTGCTCCGCCTGCGCGGACGCGAGCGCTGGGGGCTGTCGGTCGGCATCCTCGGCAACGGGTTCGGGCTGACCCGCGAGACCCTTGCGGCGGTTCCCTACGAGGCGACCAGCGTGGTGGAGGATCTGGAATATCACCTGCGTCTGGTCGCCAGCGGTCGGCGGGTGGTCTACGCCGCGGCGACCGAGGTTCGGACCGACGCGCCCATGACGCGCAGCGGCGGGGCGAGCCAGCGCGCACGCTGGGAAGGCGGGCGCTTCCGGATGATCATCGACTGGTCGCCGCGTCTGCTCGGACGCATCCTTGCGGGCGAGCGGCGCCTGACCGAACCGCTGCTCGAGCTCCTGCTGCTGCCGCTGGCCTTCCATGTCCTGCTGCTGCTCCCGGCCCTGCTGCCCCCGTTCGGACCGACGCGCGCCTACGCCCTGCTCGGCCTGATGCTGGTCGGGGTACATGTGGTTGCGGCGATTCGTATCGGGGGCGGCGGTTGGCGCGATCTGCTCGCCCTGGCAACGGCACCCTTCTACATCCTGTGGAAGCTCACCATCCTGCGCGCCATCGGACGGGCCTCCCGAACCGATGCCGCCTGGGTGCGCACCGAGCGCAACGACACCGAGCAGAAGGATTAAGAGGAGCCATGTCAATGTCCGATTCAAACACACCCGACGTCTCGGTCGTCATCGTCTCCTTCAATACCCGCGACCTGCTCGTGGACTGCATCGAGACCCTGATCGCCGAGGCCGGCGCGGTCAGCTACGAGATCATCGTGGTCGACAATGCCTCGCGCGACGGCTCGGCGGACCGGATCGCCGAGTGCTTCCCGCAGGCGACCCTGATCCGCAGCGCGACCAATCTGGGCTTCGCCGCGGCCAACAACCTGGGATTCAAGTCGGCACGCGGGCGCTACCTGGTCCTGCTCAACTCGGATGCCTTCCTTGAGCCGGGTGCGCTGGAGCGCGCGGTACGCTACATGGATGCGGACCCCGGGATCGGTCTGGGCGGGGCACGACTGATCGGGCGCGACGGCGAATGGCAGCCCTCGGCCCGGATGTTTCCGTCCTTGCTCATCGAGCTCCTGACACTCTCCGGGCTGGCGGCACGCTTCCCGCGCAGCCGCTTCTTCGGTCGCTTTGACCGCACCTGGGCAGACCCGATGGAGCCCGCGGACGTCGACTGGGTCCCCGGCGCCTTCTCGATCGTCCGCCGCGACCTGCTGACCCGCATCGGCGATTTCGACGAGTCGTTCTTTCTCTATTACGAGGAGGTCGATCTGTGTCGGCGGATCCGCGCGGCGGGCCTGCGGATCCGCTATTGGCCGGATGTGGTGGTGATCCATATCGGCGGCGAGTCCTCGCGCACACACGGCGACCTGGATATGAGCGCGGCCGGTAAGGGCGCGCAGCTCACACTCTGGCGGATGCGCAGCGGCCTGCTCTACTATCGCAAGCACCACGGCTGGCTCGGCGCTTGGGCGGTGCGTCAACTGGAGGCGAGCTGGCATCGGATGCGCGCTTGGCGCAACCGCGGCGATGGCCCGCAGCGCGAAGCCAAGCGTGCCGAGTCGTCGGCGATCGTCGCGCTGCTCGATCGGGCCTGGCGCGAGACGGCCGGCGGGCGTCGCTCGCCGCCGAGACCCTGGTAAGTATCGAGTCGGGATCAATTCATGTTCGAGAACATCCGTGAAGACTGGCAGACCTACGAACGCGACTGGGCGCGCCAAGGGTTCTGGGTCATGCTCGTCTATCGCTTCGGGCGCTGGCGCTACCGGATCGAGAACCGCGTTTTGCGCTGGCCGTTCTCGTTCCTCTACAAGCTCCTCAAGGTGCTCTCGCAGATCATGACCGGGATCGACCTGCCCTGCGAGGTGCGGGTGGGTCGGCGCTTCCTGATCGAGCACTTCGGCGGCATCATCATCAGCGGGGATGCCGTCTTCGGCGACGACTGCGTGGTGCGCAACGGCGTGACCGTGGGACTGCGTCATCGCGGGGTGCGCGGGGCGCCGGTGATCGGCGACCGGGTCGACATCGGGGCCGGCGCCAAGGTGCTCGGCCCGATCCGTATCGGCAACGACGTCGCCATTGGGGCCAATGCGGTGGTAATCCGGGACGTGCCGGACAATTGCATCGCCGTCGGCGTGCCCGCGCGCATCAGCCCGCGGCGAGACCCCGGGCCCGAGACCGCCGAACCCCCGTGGGGATCGCAATCCTCATGACGCGCAAACCCGATCTGCAGATCCCGGGTCCGCTCGGCCGCCGTCAACGGCCTTGGCGAGCCCTCTGGTTACGGACACTGTTGCCGCCGCTCACGCTCATCGGCGTTGTTCTCTCGCGCGGACTCGATCTGACGCTCGCGCTGCTGCTCCTGATCCCGCTCGCCCCGCTCCTGGCGGTGCGTGGCCTGATCGCCCGTGTCGGTGCCGGTCGGGTCTTCATACGCGAGCCCCTGATCGGACGCTTCCGTGCCCCCTTCGAGCGCCTTTGGTTCGCGGGCAATGCGCCCGGGCAGAGTCTCGCCGTCCTCCTGAACATCCTCCGCGGCGATATGGCCATCGCCGGTCCACGCCCCTTGACCGCGCACGAGGCGGCGCGGGTCGACGTCGAGGCGGCCGTGCGCTTCACGGTCAGACCCGGCGTCTTCTCGCCCTACCGACTCAAAAGCCGCACCGGCGTCGCCTATGCGCCGGAGACGCAGATCGACAGCGACTACGCCTACGGACAGAGTGCGCGCGGCGATGCCGGGCTGGTCGTCCGCTCGCTCATCGGCGAGGTCCTCGGCGGGGCGAGGCACCGACCCCGCCCATGCTCGAGTTCTTCGGTATCCCGATCGTCAACACCACCATGCCCGAGGCCGTGGACTGGATCGCGGCCCGCGCCGTCGCCGGGGATCCCGCCTTGCTGGCCTTCGTCAACCCGGATTGCCTCAACATCGCCTATGTCGATGCCGAGTACCGCCGGATCCTGCTCGAGGCCGCGCGCGTCCTGCCCGACGGGATCGGGATCCACATCGGCTGTCGAATGCTCGGTGTCGCGCTGCAGGCCAACGTCAACGGCACCGACCTCTTTCCGCAGCTGTGCGAGCGGGCCGCGCAAACGGGCCTCGGACTCTTTCTGCTCGGCGCACGTCCGGGGATTGCCGAGGCGGTGGCCTCGAATATGCGAGCGCAGTGTCCGGGTCTGCGCATCGACGGGGTCCAGGACGGCTATTTCGACCCGGCCGAGGAAGATGCCGTCATCGAGAGGATCAACGCCTCGGACGCCGCAATCCTGCTGGTCGCCTTCGGGGTGCCGCGCCAGGAGACCTGGCTCGCTCGGAACCACCACCGCCTGAAGCCGCCCGTGCGCATGGGGGTCGGCGGTCTCTTCGACTTCTATTCCGGCCGCATCCCGCGGGCGCCGGTGTGGATGCGCGAGATCGGGCTCGAATGGACCTGGCGATTGATGCAGGAGCCCGGTCGCATGTGGCGCCGCTACGTAATCGGCAACCCTTTGTTTCTTTATCGTGTCTGGCGACAGGCGCGGGGCGATGACACCTCATGAGCACTCCCGACGAGCGACAAGGTCATGCATCGATGCAGGCGCTTCTGCTCGAGCGCTACAGTCGAGCAGGCCAGCCCGATTGGCTGGTGCGACTGCGCATCCTCGGCAAGCGTCTAGTCTGGGTCACGGTCGTGCGCTCGGCCTATGTCCTCAAGCGAACGCTGGACATCCTGATCGCCGGACCGCTGTTCCTCGTGCTCCTGCCGATCTTCGGACTGCTGGCGCTGGCGATCCGTTTGGAATCACCCGGTGCGGCCCTGTTCAAGCAAACACGTGTCGGACGCTGGGGCCAGATCTTCACCATGTATAAATTCCGCTCCATGTACATGGATGCCGAGGCACGCAAGGCCGAGCTGCTGGCGGACAACGAGATGACCGGCGGGGTGACCTTCAAGATGCAGCGCGACCCGCGCATTACCCGTATCGGCCGGTTCATCCGCAAGGCGTCGATCGACGAGCTGCCGCAGTTATGGAATGTGATCAAGGGCGATATGTCGCTGGTCGGTCCACGTCCTCCGGTTCCGGCGGAGGTCGACGAATACTCGCTCTCCGACCGGCGGCGCTTGGAGGTCACGCCCGGCATCACCTGTATCTGGCAGGTCTCCGGACGCTCGGACATCCCCTTCCCGCAACAGGTGGAGCTGGATGTGCTCTACATCGAATCCCAGTCCCTGCTGACCGATCTCAAGCTGCTCTGGCAGACCGTGCCGGCGGTGTTGTTCGGGCGCGGGGCTTACTAAATCACGCCGTACGCGAGACCCTACATGGACCATGCGATCCTCTTTGCCGACCGGCTCGGAACGGAGCTCCTGCCGCTGACCGACCGAACCTGCGTCGCTCTCTTGCCCGTCGCCGGGAAACCGATGGTCGAGCACGCCCTGGAGGCACTTGCTCGTGCGGGGATTCGACAGGTTCTGGTCGTGGTCTCGCCCTTTGCCGACGAGGTCCAGCGGATCATCGGCGAGGGTACGCGCTGGGGCTTGCGTCTGACCTACACGCTGACCCGCGGGGAGGAGGATCCGACGGTGGTGGTCGATCGTCTGGGCAGGCGCCTGGACGGCCCCTTCGTCGCCTTGCGCGGCGATCTGATCCACGGCTTCGATGTCGCCGCCTGGATCTCGGCGGCGGCAGCGACGGCCGGCGATCACGTCTGGGCGGAGGCCAACGGCGTGTCCGCGGCCTGCGGCATCCGGCGCGCCGGCGCGCTTGACTTGGCCCCGTTATCCTGGCCACTGCCGCGCCGCGAGGCATCGGTTCCGGAGACGACCTGGATCGCAGTCGAGG
>NZ_LN848257.1:3139540-3149281 GCF_001499735.1 Thiocapsa sp. KS1
CGCCGAGTATCATCAAGTCAATCTCGATGCCGTCGCGAAACGCCTGCCCGGTCTCATCCTGCCCGGCCGCCAGGCCGCGCTGGGACTGACCCTGGGCCGCGGATCACGCGTCTCGCCACGCTCCTTGAAGCAGGGTGTCTGTCTGGTCGGTGCACGTTGCCGGATCGCACCCGACGCCGAGCTGACGGGCGAGGTCGTGATCAGCGACGACGTGATCGTCGACCGGCGCGCGACCATCAACTCCAGCGTCATCCTGCCCCATACCTATGTCGGTGAGCTGGTCGAGATCACCAATGCGATCGTGAGTGCCAACACCATGATTCGGGTGGACTCGGGTGCGGTTCTGCATGTGACGGACGCCTGCCTCTTGGCCGATCTGGAGCAGGCGACCCTGGGCGGCGGCATCGCCGATCCGATCCACCGTCTCCTCGGTGTCCTGGCTTTGGCTCTGTCGCTCCCGCTGTGGCCGATCGCGGCCTTGGCCGCGCTCCCGAACCGCGCGAAAGGCTGGCTCAAACCCATTGTCCTGCGCGGCAACAAACGCGAGATCGATGCATTCGGGCAGGTCAAACGCCGCGATTTCACCGCCCTCGAGTGGCGCACGTCTATTCCCGTCCTGCGCGGACTCCCGCGGCTGCTGGCCGTGGTCTCGGGCGATCTCAGGCTGGTCGGCGTGACGCCCTTGTCCCCCGAGGAGGCGGACGGGCTTCAGGATGATTGGGAGCGAACCCGCGAGCAAGCGCCCGCCGGGCTGGTGGGTCCGACCCAGCTCGACGTCCCCGCGGATGCCCCGTTCGAGGAAAAGCTCATGAGCGACGTCTTTTACGCCCGGCAGAGACGCATCGGACGCGATCTCGTCTATCTGCTCAGGGGGCTGCTCGCCATCCTGCGGCCTTCGAGCTGGCGTCCGGCATCGCGCCGACCCGGTCTCGATTAGGAGCTTTGCACGACACGCGGCTTGGTCATCAGCAGGCAGGCGGAGTCTCCGTCGGACTCCACCTCGCAGCCGGACATGATGGACTTGATGATCCGGATACCGCGGCCGCGCGGCTCGCAATCGAGCGCGTCCAGCCCGCTCGGCAGATCGTCGAAACCCGCCGGTGTGGCCGCCACCCTCGCCGCATCGAGCGGCACACCGCGTTGACACACCCGCACCCGGAGAAACTCGGCGTCGACCTCGGTCATCACCCGAACCTCATGCCCGGGTTGATTCCGATAGGCATGCTCCACGGCATTGACGAACGCCTCGTAGACGCAGAGCTCGATCTGCGAGAGCTCGACCTCGCTCCAACCCAAGCCGTCGCAACACGCCCGCACATGCGCCGCCGCCTCGTGAACCATATCGAGCCGACTCTCGAAAACCCGGACATCGGCAGCGACCGGCCCGACTACACCGGCCCCATCCGAAACCGCCCCCGCGTGCACCCCGCCAGCCTCGTCATCGCGATGCCTGCTGTTCATTGAGATGTCCTGATCGACGAGTCGCCATGGACGGCGAGTGTAACGATTTTCGACGCAGATCGTCTCGCTGATCGAGCGCACGCCGAGCGCGCGCCCGGCAAGGGCTCCGCACGACAGGCGTGGACCGCGGCATCGCCGCCGAGCTCGGTGCTTTCGGTGCTATGCTGAGGATCGATGTCCGGATGCGCGTCTCTTTACGCGGCGATCCCGGGATCTTCGCTCACTGGCCTTGACCGGCTCCAACCCCTCGGGAGGTTTTAAGAATGCAGATCCGGGTCGGATACGAGATGATCTTCGAGTGTCCCCAGCCGACACCCATGATCCTGACGCTGAACGTCCACTTCAGCCGGGTCTCCGATATGGTCCGGGCCGACCCCGTCGTCACCCGACCTTCGGTCCCCATGACCGCCTACCGCGACGGCTTCGGGAACTGGTGCACCCGCATCGTGGCACCCGCGGGCGAGATCCGCATCTCAGCCGATGCGCTCGTCATGGACAACGGTCTTCCGGACCCGATTCACGCGGACGCGATGCAGCACGCGGTCGAGAACCTGCCCGGGGAGACCTTGGTCTATCTGCTCGGGAGCCGTTACTGCGAGACCGATCGGCTCTCCGAGATCGCTTGGAAGCACTTCTCTCAGACACCCCCGGGTTGGGCGCGCGTGAAGTCGATCTGCGACTTCGTCCATGACCATATCGAGTTCGGATACCAGCATGCGCGCTCCACCAAGACCGCGCTCGAGGCCTACAACGAGCGTAAAGGGGTCTGCCGCGACTATACCCATCTGGCGATCGCCTTCTGTCGCTGCATGAACATCCCGGCGCGCTACTGCACGGGCTATCTCGGCGACATCGGGGTGCCCGCCTCGCCGGACCCGATGGACTTCTCGGCCTGGATGGAGGTCTATCTCGGCGGGCGCTGGCACACCTTCGATCCGCGCAACAAGATCCCGCGCATCGGTCGAATCCTGATCGCGCAGGGCCGAGACGCGGCCGATGTCGCCATCAGCAATGCCTTCGGGCCGAATGTGTTGAAGAGCTTCAGGGTCTGGACCGACGAGGTATGAGCGCAGCGCCCCGGGGCCACGCGGCGTCGGGGTTGTTGGACCCGGACGAGCCACCGGCCTTCGAGGTCGTCAATGCGCAGGGCGCCGGCAGCGCCGTCCTGGTCTGCGACCATGCCTCGAACCGGATACCCCGTCGACTGGGCACACTCGGTCTCGCGCCCGAGCAGTTGGCGGATCATATCGGTTGGGATCCGGGTGCGGCCGAGGTGGCGCATCGACTCTCGGCGCATCTCGATGCGCCACTGGTGCTGAGCGGCTACTCGCGCCTGGTAATCGACTGCAACCGCCCGCTCGCCAACACGGCATCGATTGCCGAGCAGAGTGCCGGCGTGCCCGTCCCTGGCAATCTCGGACTGACCGCGGATGCGAGGGCGGCCCGCGTCGAGACCCTCTTTCGGCCTTACCACGACGCCATCGATCGACTCTTGGATGCCCGCTCGCATCGCCCGAGCCTCTTGCTCAGTATCCATAGCTTCACGCCCGCCCTGGACGGCGAACAACGGCCCTGGCCCGTCGGTGTCTCGCACTGGCGCGACCGCCGCTTCGCGGCGCTCATGTCGACGGCCCTCGGTCACCGGGTGGACGGCGTCGTCGGGGACAACCAGCCTTATCCGATCGAGGAGGCCATCGACTACACGGTCCCCGTGCATGGCGAAGGTCGCGGGCTGCACGCCGTCATGATCGAAATCCGCAACGACGGGCTACGCACGAGGGCACAGATCGACGCTTGGGCGGAGCGCTTGGCTACGGCCTATCGGGAGATCGAGGCCGAGGCAATCAAGCTCGGCAGCTTCCCGGCAAATATTTAGACGGCACACCCTCGTTGCCGCCGGGAGCGAAACAGGTCCAGATCGCCTGACCGGCCGGACTAAAATCCGCACGCAGATAGATAACCTTGTCGTCGACGGGATCGAAGCCTTAGCGGATACGAATCTCGCGCTCGGTATTGTTCCACCAGATCCGCTTGACATAGCTGCCGGATGCCGCGCCCGTGTCGGTGTCGACGCTCAAACCCAACTCTCGGAGCAAGGTCAGCCAATTGGTCGCGTTCGGCAGACGGCCATGGGAGGCATGATATTCGGCCACCGCAAGCTTGACCGGACCGAGCAGCACCAGCCCCTCGCCGATCTTCGCCCGCGTGCTGAAGGTCTGGTACTGAGGCACGGCCAGCGCCGCGAGGATGCCCAGGATGGCAACGACGATCACGACCTCGATCAGCGTGAACCCGAGTTGCTTCCCGATGATCTGCATGTCGGCTCCTGCTTGGATGGTCGCGGATTCAAGGCGCCGCCCGGCGGTCTGTCTCGATACCGAGGACGACGGCGAGAACACGGCATGAGTATACCGGCTTTGTATCCATCATCCACGACCGATCGCGATTAAACCGCGCCGTCTCCAGCGGTCGTCAAATCTGCCGGGACCGATCCCATCCAAAAACATCGCATACCGCACCGGGCGCGGTTTAGCCCTCGCCCAACACCCTCCGTCGCAGCAGCCGATAGTCAATCGGCACCAGGACCAGGATCATCAGCACAAAGAGCCCGAACGCCGCGGCGAGATGGAGACTGATCTCGCCGTTGACCAGGACCAGCCGCGTGCCCTCGGCGAGGTGATGCAGCGGATTCAGGGTCAGCCAAGCGAGTGTCCAGGGCGAGTCGCCCTCCATCGGGAAATAGGTGCTGCTGGCAAATCCGAGCGGCATGATCACCAGGAAGAAGGGGATGTTCATGTGATCGATGCTGGGCACGATCGCCGTGAAAAGCAGCCCCAGGGTCGCGAACGCCAGCGAGGCGAGGAATAGCAGCGGTAGCGCGAGCAGCGCGCCGGTCCAGTTGAGATCCAACCATCCGGCCAGGGTGAAGCCCGCCAAGACCAGCGTCACGATGAGAGCATAGGCGGTCCCCAGGGTCGCGGCCCAGAGCAGCTCGCCCCAGACCACATGCTCCAGCCGGATCTGGGTGATCAACTGGCCTTCCCAGGTCTTCTGGTAGTGCATGCGGATGTAGGCCGCAAAGAGCGCTTGGAAGAAGGCGGTCATGAAGGCCGTGTAGGCGAGCATGCCGGGTGCGAGATAGGCGAGATAGGAGATGGACTGGCCGCGCCAGGCGAAATTCGGGATGAAGGCACCCAGCCCGAACCCGAACGCCAGGAGCAGGATGATCGGCTCAAGCAAGGGCGGCAGGGCTGCGGTGTGCCAGTTGCGCAGATAGACGCTGAGATGACGGCCCAAGACCGCCCGGCTCTGCCACTGGAAGACGGCGAGATAGCGGGAGAGGGTCAGGTCGCGGCGGCTCATGCCTGCTCCGAAAGCTTCATGAAGAGATCGTCGAGCGAGGGGCTGCGGACCTCGAAGCGCAGCTCGCCGAACCGGGCGCTGAACTGCGCCAGACCCGGGCCGTCGAGTGCCAGATGCAGCGCCGAGAGGACCCGCGCAGGCTCCGGTAGACCCGCCTCTCGCGCCCAAGCGCAGACCGCCGGGACGGCCGGGTCACCCGCGTCCAGCACCAGCATGTGCTCGCCCACCAGATCGCCGAGGACCTTGCGGGGCAGACCCTCGGCGACGACGCGTCCGCCGCGCAGGACCAAGAGGTTGTCCGACAGACGCTCGGCCTCGTCCATGTAGTGGGTCGTGAGGACGATCGCCAAACCCTCCCGCCTGAGGGTATCGATCAGCTCCCAGACGCCGAACCGCGCCTGCGGGTCGAGCCCCGTCGTCGGCTCGTCCAGAAAGAGGACCTTGGGGGCATGGACCAGGGCACGGGCGATCATCAGTCGACGTCGATAGCCGCCCGAGAGCGTATCGGGCTTCGCCTGCGCGTAACGATCCAGGCCGAAGCGCGTCAGCAGCGCCGAGACCCGCGCCTGCACATCCGGCAGCCGCGGCCGAAAATAGCGGCTCACCCGCTCCAGGTTGCCGCGCACGGTGAAATCGCTGTCGAAGGTATCGTCCTGGGTACAGACGCCGACCAAGCGGGCCACTGCTTCCGGGTCGCGGGCACGGTCGATCCCGGCGATCCGGATCGTCCCGGCGTCCGGCTGCAGGAAGCCGTAGCACATCCGCAGCGCGGTGGTCTTGCCCGCCCCGTTGGCGCCGAGCAGCCCGAGGACCTGACCGGCACGACAGCGCAGATCGACGCCGTCGACCACGCGCGCTCCGGCGAAGCTCTTGACCAGACCGCGGGCGAGCAACACGGGTTCGTCGTCGGAGACAAGGTTGTCCATCGCGAGAGGCGGAGCTCGGGTAGGTGAAGTGGTCGGGTCATTTGAACCGGAAAGGCGCGAAGGACGCAAAGGGAAATCGTCTCTGCACTCGGCGTCCCGACCTCGCCGGATTCAAGAAAACCACCCTCAACCATCCGTGACCATGGCCGCCATCTCCGCCGCGCGCTGGGGTAGCGCACCATCCGCCATCGGATAGATGATTCCTTCTTCCTTGTAGTTGTGCTGCTGCACCAAGAAATGCAGGGTTTCGAGAATGCCGAGAAAGCCGCTCTTGTCGCGCGCCCCAACCACCTCGCCGAGATCCGCGAGGAGTTGCCGCATTTGCGCGTGCTCGCTGCACATGATCTCGATGGGATTCTCGGCGACGAAGAAGACCTGTGCGAGTGCCGGGAAGACGATGTCTTCCTCGAGCGTGAAATGACATTCCATCGCGGCGGAAAGCGCGGCGGCGGCAGCACCGATGGCGGCCCAATCCGAGCCGCCGGCACTGGCTTCGGCGGCGGCGAGAAGGCGGTCGCAGCGGTGGTGATCCTCGGTGAAGGTATCGGTAATGGCCGTCATCATGCCGTGATTTGCTCGCTTTGATGCTGAGGATTCGGCAAGTCTGCGGCTCGATGAGAGCCGGCGCATTGACGTGTATCACGGGCGACCCCACCCGACGACCCGAGATCGAGCGGCCTTTGCCGATGCACCCTATCGGAACCGCGTACGGCTCGCTAGAATCCGGCGGATTCCGACGTTGATCAACTGGTTGGGCGATTCGGCCAACCATCGACACGCTTGAGGAGGACAGAATGGAGCTCAGACCACTCGGATGCTCGGATATCCGCGTCACCGCACTGTGCCTCGGCACCATGACCTTCGGCGAGCAGAACAGCGAGGCCGATGCACATGCCCAGCTCGACCGCGCGCTCGCCGCGGGTATCAACTTCATCGACACGGCCGAGATGTATCCGGTGCCGCCGCGCGCGGAGACCATCGGCCGAACCGAAGCCTACATCGGCACCTGGTTTGCGTCGCGCCGTTGTCGCGACCGGGTGGTTCTGGCGTCCAAGGTCGCCGGCCCGGCCGCATGGCTGCCGCATCTTCGCGACGGCACGTCGCGGCTGGACCGCGCGAACATCGTGACGGCATTGGACGGCAGCCTGAAACGGCTGCAAACGGATTGGATCGATCTCTACCAGCTCCACTGGCCGGATCGCGAGACCAACTACTTCGGCAAGCTCGGCTATTCGCCGATGGAGGACGCCCACAGCGTCCCCTTGCTGGAAACACTCGAGGTCCTTGCCGATCAGGTCCGGGCCGGCAAGATTCGGCAGATCGGCGTCTCGAACGAAACACCCTGGGGCCTGATGCGCTTCCTCGCGCTCGCGCAGGAGCATGGGCTACCGCGCATGGTCAGCATCCAGAACCCTTACAGTCTTCTGAACCGGACCTTCGAGGTCGGCCTCGCCGAGGTCGCCGTCCGGGAGGAGTGCGGTCTCCTCGCCTACTCGCCGCTCGGCTTCGGCGTACTCTCGGGAAAGTATCTGGACGGTCGACGGCCGGCCGGCGCCCGCATCACCCTCTTCGAGCGCTTCAACCGCTATTCCAACCCGGAGGCCGAGCGGGCCACGGCCGAGTATGTCGCACTCGCCCGCCGCCACGGACTCGACCCGGCTCAGATGGCACTCGCCTGGGTGACGAGCCGCCCCTTCGTCACGTCCAACATCATCGGTGCGACGACGCCCGAGCAGTTGGAGTCCAACCTCGCCAGCGCGAATCTCACGCTCCCGGATGAGGTGATCGCGCAGATCGAGGCGATCCATACGCGGCAACCGAATCCGGCGCCTTGAACCCTGTAGGTGCGAATTGATTCGCATCGGCACGGTACGACGTGCGAATCAATTCGCACCTACGCCGGACCGCGCGGAAATGAAGATCTACGGCATCGACTTCACCAGCCGACCGAGTCCCCGCAAGCCCATCACCTGCCTGGAGTGCTGTTTGGATGGCCTGCGATTGGTGGCCGGCGAGTTGACCGAATGGCGCGATTTCGAGGGTTTCGAGGCCACGTTGCAGCGACCGGGACCCTGGATCGCCGGGATCGATTTCCCGTTCGGCCAGTCACGCACCTTCATCCGGAACATCGGCTGGCCCGCGACACTTGGGCGGGCTACGTGGATCACGCGGCCGGACTCGGCCGCGAGGGTTTCCGCGCCGCGCTGGACGCGTACAGGGCCGCCCGTGCGCCGGGCGACAAAGAGCATCGCCGCGCCACGGATCGCGCAACCGGCGCGATCAGCCCTCAGAAACTTTACGGCACGCCGGTCGGGCTGATGTTCTTCGAGGGCGCACCACGGCTGCGCAAGGCCGGCGTGAGGATTCCCGGGCTCCAGAACGGCGAACCCGAGCGGATCGTCGTCGAAGCCTATCCCGGCGTCCTCGCCCGTCGACTCATCGGCAAGCAAAGCTACAAACAGGACACGCGATCCAAGCAGACAGCCGAGCAAGACCAGGCCAGGAGGAGGCTCCTCGAGCTGATCCTCGGCGGAGAGACGCGTTCCATCTATGGACTGACGGTCGAGGCAGACCAGAGCCTCGCCGAGGATCCGAGCGGTGACCGGCTCGACGCCTTGCTGTGCGCCATCCAGGCCGCGTGGGCCTGGACTGAAAGGGCGAAGGGGTTCGGGATGCCCGATGCGATCGATGCGTTGGAAGGTGCGATCGCGGACCCGATCGGCCGCCGATGTGCTCGAACGAGCAGGTCAGCCGGACGTCGGGGTTGATTCGCGCGCCATCACCACACCCGGATGTCCGCATTTGAGACCGGCGAGCTTGACCGCCTGCACGACCGCCTCGGCGAAGGGCAGCCCCTGCAGCAGGCCGTGAATCACCCCGGCGTTGAAGACATCGCCCGCCCCCAGCGTATCGACGACACGCCTCGGGACATAGGCCGGCACGCGCTGAACAGGATCCCCGCGCGCCAAGAAGGCGGCACCTTGTGCACCCCAAGCCACCACACAGAGCGCCGCGTCGCTGCGTCGGACGAGGTCATCCAGAAAGGCACCGGCATCCTCGAATCCGCCCGCGCGGGCAAAGGCACGGCTCGCCAGCAAGAATCGCGGGCCCTCCAGCAGGGCCTCGATGCCGGGGCGTGGCTTCTCGAGCTCGACCGAAACAGGCACATCCGGCGCCTCCTCGCGGACACGCCGAATCATGCGCGCGGTCTCCTGCGGATTGCGCCCCTCGAAATGGACCCAGGCGACGCCGTCGAGCGAGACCTCGGCGAAGTCGCCCGCGCTCAGCTCGGGCAGATCCCGAGAATGGACGATGGTCCGGCTGCCGTTGGCGCGGCTGAGCAGGATCGAGGAGGTCGGGGTGACCCCACCGGGCACGCGCACGGCGTCACGCGTCTCGATGCCGTGACCGGTCAGGTCTGCGCGAATCAGGTCGGCCGCCGGATCCTCGCCCAAGGTACCGATCCAACGGCAGGCGTGCCCGAGCTGCGACAGCACGGCGAGACTGTTGGTGACATTGCCGCCGCGCACCCTGCGCTGAGCCAGAGCCCGGACCTCCTCGTCCTCGGCGGGATAGACCGCCACCTCCTGAACGAGGTCGAGCACGGCGATGCCGACACCCAGCACGGACCCGGCGGGCCGAGCGCAACCGGGGCCCGGCCCCGGACCATCAGAGATCTCGGGCAATGCGAAACCCCAGCATGTCCAGGCGCGTCTCCGGAACAAAGCGCGCGCGGACATAGGTCCGCATCGAGGAGGATGGCCTGTTGAAGGCACCGCCGCGCGCCACGCGATAGGTGCAAGGGCCGTCCGTGCGCGCGCGGCCGTCGCTCGGCGCATCCCGATAGTCGGATTGATAACAGTCGGCGACCCACTCCATCACATTGCCCGCCGTGTCGTAGAGACCGAAGGGGCTCGGATCAAAGCTTCCGACCGGTGCGCTCGAGCGGTTGTCCCAGACACTGCCGCAATCGAAGCAAGCGGCGCGATTC
>NZ_LN848257.1:3149381-3153096 GCF_001499735.1 Thiocapsa sp. KS1
CCCGAACCCCCACCAGTAGGATCCGTGTCCGCCCGCGCGCGCCGCATACTCCCATTCGGCCTCGCTCGGCAAGCGGTAGGCGCGCCCGGTCTCGCGCGACAACCAGCTCGCGTAGGCGCGGGCATCGTCCCAGCTTACCGCGACGGCCGGGCGTTTACCCCGCCCCCATCCGAAGTCCTTCGGAAATCCGCGATCGGTGGCGCGGGCAAACCGATCGAATTCCTCGAAGGTGACTTCGTAGACGCCCATCAAGAAGGGCAGGATCTCGACCTCCCGCGCCGGTCCGAAGTCGCTCGCGGTGCTGACCGTGTGTCCCATCCGGAAACGCCCGCCCGGAAGCCGCACGAGCGCCGGCCCGAACCCGTTGCTGCGGAGCCGATCTCGCCGGGTCGGCGCAGAGACATTCGAGGGCGCAAGAGCTTCCGCCGTCGACGCGAGATCGGGCAACGCCGGGTCCGCTTCCGTAACGGGCTCACTCGCGGCGGGCACCGAGGAGACGGTCCCGGGGGGCGCGGGTGCCGTCGGGCGATCGGCACGCAGCCAAACAAAGAGGACGAGCACTGCGAGCGCCGCAGGCAGGAGCAGCAAGCGGAGGACGACGCCGACCGGACGATGCCGGAGCCGAGGCGCCGGGGCGAAAGGCTCGCGCGGCGGTGTCGCTTCAAGCAGTGCCGGCTCGCTCGACGGCGCCTGTAGATCGAGCAGGGCTTGTCTCAAACGGCCCATCTCCTCCTGCGCGGCCTTCAGGGAGTGATCGCGCCGCTCGACCTCCTTGCGGAGGCCATCGAAAACCAGATGCTGATCCTCCAACACATCCTCGAGACGCCGACACTCCTCGGTGATCGCGTCAAGGGCCTGCTCTTTTGCCCTGAGGGTTCGCTGGAGACTCTCAAGCTCCTGCCGAAGCGCAAGCTGCTCCGCGGCCGACGCCGCACCGCCCTCGATCGCGGAGCGCTCGCGCAATTGGCGACTGATGCGCGCGACCTCCTGCTGGGCCTCGCGACGCACCGCGCCCAAGGCCTGCCGCAGTGATGCGGCCTCGGCGCGATCGTCTTCCGGCATCTGCAAGTTCGTTTCGTCGACCATTCACGGGGCGTCGCGTTGGTTGAAGCCCGCTTCGCATTGAGCGTCGGGCGACATCGTCGGATCATGCTGCTCGCGGGAGCACATCCACTGAACAAGATTCGCATGAACGCCGTTTGGTTGCACCTCAGGTTGGAATCGGGAAAGCGTCTGCTTCGGCGACGCACTCAGCCTAGCGGTCGCGCCAGACGGCAGCACGCGCGGGGCGGGCGATCCGAGGCGCCCGGGGGCGGCGATCCAGGTCGGTTGAGCGTCTCGCCGAGCGCGGGAGCGAGCGCGGGAGCGAGCGCGGCTCCGATCGCGACGCAGTGTCTCAGTGGCTCGGATACGGCCGCAGGGTCATCTCCCCCCCGCGCAGCACCAGCTCCATGTGTCTGAGGTAAGCCATGCCGAGCAAGACCTGATCGCCCTGCATGTTGGGGAGGATGGTCGCGCTCAGATCGTAGGCAACCAAGCCGCCGACATCCACACTCTCCAGCCGGGCGACCCAGGTGCGGACATCGCCGTTGCCGGTCTTGCTGACCCCGCCGGGTTGGAGTGTCAAGCCCAGTGTCTGGGCCACCATGTAGGGCATCGCGACATCGACGGCCCCGGTATCGATCAAGAACTCGATGGGGGTCCCGTTGATTCGTCCGGTGGTCACGTATTGCTTCACCTGATTCTCTTTGAGAACCACCTCGGGCACGTCGCCCGCGCCGAGATAAGCGACCGGGCTCGGATTCGGATTCTCGCGACGCGCCGCCAGATCGCGTGCCAGCAGAATCACCAGCGCACTGGCGAGCAGAAACACGGGGATCGGCAGCTTGCGTTTGAGCCAAGCGAGGGTGTTGTCTCGGATCCGGTGCAGTCTGATCATCGTTCGGTAAGGTGGATCGACACGAATGAAGCGCCGCCGGCGTTTGCGCCGAGCCCGTTCACGGGGCTGGATCGCCGCGGGCTGCCCGCCCGTCGCTGTCGAGGGTGTCGAGCCATCACGCCTCTGCACGGGAGGCTTGAGCTTAAACCGAAACCACACGGATGACGAGGTTGTGGTGTCGAGATTCGTACCCGGCAGAAACGCCGGCACCGAGCGACGCGGGTCAGGACCCCGGATGAGGACGCAACGTCAAAACACCGCTGCGCTGGATCAGCTCCAGATGTCTCAGATAACTCATGCCGAGCAGGACCTCCTCCCCCGGCATGTTCGGCAATACCGTCGCGCGGACGTTGTGCGCGACCAATCCGCCGAGGTCGACCGTGTCGAGGCGCGTCGTCCAGGTCCGCACCATGCCGTTTGCGGTCTTGCTCATGCCGCCCGGTCCGAGCGGCAGCGACAGGCGCTCGGCCAAGGACAGCGGCAAGGCGACGTCGGTGGCGCCGGTGTCGATCAGAAAACGCACCGGCGCGCCGTTGATCCGGCCGCCGGCGACATAGTGCCCGGCTCGATTGCGCTCGAGGCGAACCTCGGGGACGCCGCTGCCGCTCTGCAACGCAACCGGATCCGGGTTGGGGTTGTCCCGGCCGGTGATCACGCCGTCGAAGAACATCGCCAGAAGCACCAATCCGACGATCCAAGCCGCGAACAACATCACACGCCCGACCTTCGAGGGCATGTCGTCGGCGCCCGGCGGCGTGCGGTTCATCGGTCCGTCCATCGTCGGCTCCTCGTCGGGCGACATGATCCCCGTTCGCGACCTCTCTCGAGGTCCAGTGTATGCCTTTTGGCTTCTCCTCCTTCAAGTGGTTCGCTCGGATCGGGCCCGGCCGCGGATGCCGAACCCGTCGGTGCGAATTTATTCGCACTCTTGAATCAGTCCGTGCGATCCAATCCGTGCGAATAAGCTCGCACCTGCCGAGCTGTGCCGGAAGGAGCGGCTCGGTCGAGGATCAACGCGTCGGCACAGCCCCCTGTCCGGCCATCCGCTGAAACTGCACCCGATAATAGGCGGCCGCGCTTTGACCGTTCGCCACGACATCGTAGACGCGCCAGCCCGTCTCCGACTTGTACATCCGAAACTCGAGCTTGGAGGGATAGCCCTGCGCACCCAGCAGCGCCACGTTGACGCTGACGTCGCCCCGAGGGCCCATGCGAGGAGGCAACATGCGGATCTGCTGCCCCTGATAGTCCATCAGACGGGACGCCAGGGTGCCGAGGAAATCGGCCTCCAGACGCGCCGCCATCGCCTTCTTGTCCTCGGCATTCATGCCTTCGGACGCCGGACCGGCGACCCAGTCGGCCATCGCCTCGAAGTCGAAATAGGGCGCGATCTCGCGGTCGAGGAAGGCGGCGACCTGAAGCCGATTCGGCACCTCCTCCCGAGCGAGATAGCCGAGGAGCTTATCCATGCCCTCTTTGAGCACCGCACTGGCCTCGGCGGCCGGACCCGAGGGCATCACGGGCGGCGCCTCCGCCTGCGGGGCCGGCACCTGGGCCGATGCCGGTGCAGCCGGACGGGCCGGAGCGACCGGCCTCTCGGGCATGACCGGGTAGGGGCGACCTCCGTAGGGCATCGGCATCGGGCCGTAACCCTGCGGCATCGGAGGCGGACCATAACCGTAGGGTTGAGCGGAAGCGCCGGCGGCGGCTCCGAGCAGGAGAAGGAGCGGCAGCCAAGAACGAGACTTCATCGAATTCCTCCTAAACATTCTGTTT
>NZ_LN848257.1:3153196-3219989 GCF_001499735.1 Thiocapsa sp. KS1
TGCCAACGGACTCGGGGAAAGGCAAGCCGCTCCGAGTTAGACTATGACGCGTCGGCAGGACCTCGAAGTCGCTCGGATTCCGCACACCACCACGAGGGAGGCAAACACCTCATGTCCCTACCACGCGTCAACTACCGAGTCGTCGGACAAGACGACTATGTGCTGGAGATCACCCTGGAGCCTACGGGGGCCTATCGGGTCGACTGCGGCGATCACACGAGCCACAAGCCGCGCCAGGGGGTGCTCGACGAGCGTCAGACCCGCGAGATCGCCGCCCTGATCGATGCCTTGGGCGAGCCCCGAGAGCACCCGGCACCCGCAGGCGCGACCGGTTTCATCGCGGAGCTGACCCTCGGCACCTCGCCGGACGCACGCGTCTATCGCGTCTGGGAAGGCGAGCTGGCGGAAGAGCCGGACGTGATGGCGCTGATCCGCGCACTGGAAGTCATTTGAGCCTCGGCGCCATTCGCGCGAACGCCCGTTCCGGACTCGGCCGGACAGCAGGGAGATCCCATCCATGACACCAACCCGGTGCTTGACCGCCGCGATGCTCGAGGTCGGCATGCGCCACGAGGCGCGCCTGAGCTTCAGCCGAGAGGAGGTCGACCGCTACTGTGCCCTGGTCGGCGATCACAACGCGATCCATCGCGACCTCGACGCGGCACGGGTGCGGTTCCCGGATGCCCGGGACATCGTCGTCCCGGGCGGACTCGTGCAAACTCGCATCTCCGCCCTCTTCGGAACCGAATTTCCGGGCGACGGGACCCTCGGCTTAACCTTCTCGCCCGAGCGCCTGCGCCGTCCGCTGTATCCGGGCGACGAGCTGGTCGTGACGCTGGAGGTCGCGCGCCTGATCCGCGGCGGAATCGTCGAGATGCAGATCGGCATCGCCGATCCCGAGGGCAACCGCATCAGCGAGGCAACGGCCAAGGTGGTAGCGCCGGACGCGGCCTATCGGGCGTGGTGGGAGACCAACATCGACGGTGCCGAGTCCGAACGGTAGATCCGTCGGCTCAGGGTTCGGAAGCCGCCGCGGGTGCGCCATCCCCGTCGAGAAAGGCCGAGAGATGGCGAGCCGTTTGCTCGGGCGACTGGTAGAAAAAACCGTGCCCGCCGCCCTTGATCTGGATCACGGAGGCCCCGGCGATGCGCTCGCCGATGATCCAGGCATTGCGCGGCGGGATGACGACATCCTCGGTGCCCGTCATCAGCAGGGTCTGGGCTGCGATCTCGGGCAGCCTGCGACAAACGCCGGGCCACGCTTGCAGTGCCTGGGCTTGGCGCATGAGATTCCGATCGTCGATCGGTGCATTGATCGGCGGAAACACCTGCATCGGATCCGGGGTCGCCCGCAGCCACTCGGCCGGGAAGAGATTCTCGAACATCCGCCGAATACGCTCCTCCAGGGTCCCGGACATGTCCACCAGCCTTCGCCAGACCGCCTCGTCCGGCCAGACCGCCTCCGCGCCGCCGCAGGAGGCCGACAAAAGGATCAGCTTCTCGACCTGCTCAGGATGCCGCAACGCCAGCTCCTGCGCGATGTAAGACCCCATGGACCAGCCCAGGACATGCGCACGGTCGATGTGCAGGACGTCCAGCAAGGCATGGGTATCGTCCGTGAAGCGCTCGATCGAATAGTCCCGATCCGAGGAGGTGCTGTATCCCATCCCGCGATTCTCGAAGATGATGACGGGGCGGGTCCGCGCCAGTGCCTCGACGATCGCCGGAGGCCACATCTCCATGAGTCCGCCGTAGCCCTGGACCATCAGTAGAGGAATCCCGCCTTGCCCCTCACCGAAGATTCGGTAGGCGATCTCGATATCGGCAACAGGCACGCGCTCGATCATAGCGTCGACTCCAATGTCGGTGGGTGCAGCGGTGCTCCGCCAACCGGCCAGAGCAAGCGTGCATAAGGTCGTCAGAAGGATGAAACGCAGAACGGGCATTTCGGAACGACGGGTTCGATCCGCGTGGTGCCTTAGTCTACCGCCAATTGTCGGGGTCGCGCACGGGAGAGCCCTCTTGGCAGGGATCGCGCGCAAGAACGACCCAAGACGGACACTGCGGCGAGACCGCCGCCAAACGGCGCCGGTTTGCAAAGCCCACAAACTCTGGGGATACTCGCGCGGTCGTGATCCGCGACGCGGCCGCGACGCGACCGCCTCGGCATTGAGAGAAGGCCGACGAATCCAGACGACCGGAGTCTCCGCTCGGCGGCGGCCAGCCTCCAATGCCTCATGGCGTCCGAACGCCATTCAACTCAAGCGCAGCTCAAGAGGAAGACTCCAATGAGTGACACCCGGACCAACGAACATTACGGCATCGTCTCCCAACTGTTTCATTGGGTGGTCGCCGCCCTGCTTTTTGCCATGCTCGGCACGAATGTCCTGCGCGAGATGGCCGAGAAAGGCTCGGATGCACGCACCGAGTGGCTGAACCTTCACATGTCGCTCGGCATCCTGCTGTTCGTGATCGTGATCATGCGGTTGATCTGGACCAAGCAGACGCGTCAGCCCGAGCCGCTCCCCGGCCTCTGGATCGCCCGCATGCTCGCCAAGGCGGCCCATGTGCTGCTGAATCTGGCCACCCTGTTGGTGCCGATCGGCGGCTATCTGCGCATCGCATCCAAGAACGTTCCGGCGGATTTCTTCGGGACCCCGATCCCCTCGATCGTCGGCGACATGCCCTGGCTGCACGACATCGCCAAGATGGGACATGGACCCTACATGGAGTATTTCTTTTACGTCTTGATCAGCCTGCACATCCTGGCCGCGTTATGGCATCAATATGTCCTTAAAGACGGGGCGATTGATCGGATCGTGCCCTGGGGCAAGACCGCGGCCGTCAGCTGAGTTGATCGGCCCTACCGGGACGCGGCACGGAACGGCGTCCAGTCAAACTGGCGACTGGACGCATGAGACGCCTCGCGCGACCCTGCACCTGTTTCCTGTAGGTCGGGTTAGCACAGCCTAACCCGACATCCCCTCTCGACGGGCCGCCGACGTCGGGTTACGGCGCGCTGAGCCACCGGCCGAACATCATGTCGCGCCATGCGCGCCCAACCCGACCTACGCCCCGACAGTCGATCGCCGAGAGCGGCCGTCTACACCGCGCTTGACCCGGATCAGGCTAGCCTCGCCGCCTTTTGCGGATCCGCAATTCCGACGGCTGCCGAATGCATCACACTGCCCGCGATAGCCGCTCGGGGTCGCCCGCTTGTCGATACCCTCCGACACCTTGCTCGATTGCGCATCCGGCCGGCAGTGCCTTATTCCTGTTCCCGCTCAACCGAGAGACCTGATTTATGTCGTCGCAACCCCTGCGTATCGTCGTCATCGGCGGCTCCGCCGCCGGCCCCAAGGCCGCCGCCAAGGCCCGTCGGATGGACGAGCATGCCGAGATCACCTTGATTCAGCGCGAGCCGGATCTGTCCATGGCCTCCTGCGGTTTTCCCTACTATGTCGGCGGCACCTTCGACGACCGCAACATGCTCGTCTGCACGCCGGCGGGCATCGTCCGTGACCCGGCCTTCTACGGCAAGGCCAAGCGCATCCGAGCCTTGGTGCGTACCGAGGCAACCGAGATCGACCGGGTCGCAAAGACCGTCACCTATCGGGATCTGCCGACCGGCGAGCAGTCCACCATCCCTTACGACCGCCTGGTCATCGCCACGGGCGCGACACCGCTGCGTCCATCCGTGCCGGGCATCGAGCTCGACGGGGTCACGACCCTTCATTCGATGGCCGATGCCGACGCCCTGCGAGCGGTCCGCGACGAGAAGAAGGCAACCAAAGCCGTGGTCGTCGGCGGCGGCCTGATCGGCTTCGAGGTCTGCGAGGCACTGCGCCTCGCCGGGATTCACACGACCGTGATCGAGAAGACCCGGCAGATCCTGCCGTTTCTTGATCCCGACCTGTCGAAGCTGGTCGAGAACCACGTTCGCGCGCACGGCCCGGACATCATCGTCGGCAACGGTGTTGCCGAGCTGCTCGGGGAGAACGGCAAGCTCGTCGGCGTAAAGCTTGAGAACGGCACCGAGCTGCCCTGCGAGGTCGCGGTCATCGCCGTCGGGGTCAGACCCAATGTCAAGCTCGCTCAAGCGGCCGGAATCGAGATCGGCGCCGTTGGGGGCATCCGCGTCAACGAATACATGCAGACCTCCGACCCCGATGTCTATGCCGTCGGCGACTGCGTGGAGTGCACCTCGCTGATCAGCGGCAAAGCCGTGCGTGCGCCCTACGGCGACCTCGCCAATCTACAGGGACGCGTCGCCGGTCAGAATCTGGTGATCGAGGGCAGCGCCAGCTTCCCCGGCATCATCCAGACCGGCATCTGCAAGATCTTCGATTACGCGGTCGGCTTTACCGGACTCTCGGCCAGGGATGCGCGCGAGGCGGGTTTCGACGACATCGAGACGGCGATCATCTCCGGGCTCGACATCCCCGGCTACATGGGCGGCAAGCTGCTGATCAGCAAGCTCGTCGCCGACCGCAAGACCGGCCGCATCCTCGGCTTCCAATGCATCGGCCCCGGCGATGTCAGCAAGCGCGTGGCGACCGTCGCCATGGCGATCCGCGGTAAGCTGACCGTCGAGGACATGGTCAACGCCGATCTGCCCTACGCCCCGCCTTACTCGCTCGCCATCGATCACGTGATCAGCTCCGCCCAGGTCATGGACAACAAGCTCCAGGGTCGGATGCACGGACTCTCGGCGAGCGAGGTCAAGCACCGCGTCGACACCGGCGCCGACTGCTTCATCCTGGATACCCGCAGCCCCCAGGAATTCGAAGAAACGCGTCTGGGCATCGGCGAGACCCTGATCCCGCTCGGCGCATTGCGTGACCGCTTCGCCGAGCTGCCGCAGGACAAGTCCAAGGAGATCATCCTCTACTGCAGGATCTCGCTGCGTGGCTACGAAGCCGCGGCCATCCTCGACGCCCACGGCTGGCACAACGTGAAGGTCATGGAAGGCGGTGTTGTCGCCTGGCCTTATGCGAAGGAGAAGTAAGGCGATTTCCGGTAAACGATCTACCGGCGTGTCGGGGCGAATTCATTCGCCCCGACAGTCCCTATAGGTTTTCCCGGCATGCGCAGACGGGATGCCAGTTCTCAGAAATCGCTTAAACGGATCAACACCCTGATCCAGGACATGCAACGGCAGCCTTTTCAAGGACTCGGAGATCCCGAGCCCTTGAAGCACCAGTGGTCCGGGTACTGGCCGCGGCGTATCGATCGCGAGCACCGGCTGGTCTATCGGGTCAAGGATTCATCACTGATCATTGTGCAGTGTCGATACCATGACTGAGCAGAAGCCGCGGCTGCTGAAGTATCGACGCTTCGGGGCCGACGCTAATGATCGGCGGTGAATTCGACCTTGTCGTAAACCTCGGCCAGCGACAGCTCGGTGTCGAGT
This sequence comes from Thiocapsa sp. KS1, assembly GCF_001499735.1. GTDB lineage: Bacteria > Pseudomonadota > Gammaproteobacteria > Chromatiales > Chromatiaceae > Thiocapsa. The sequence continues at coordinate 3,158,610 of NZ_LN848257.1, forward strand.
GCTGTCAAGGGTATGCTGTCGCTCGGATCGGTATAGACGGACAGTAGCCAACCACCGCTCGGCTGGCGCAGGAAGAGCTCGGCGCTCACCCGGCGCTGGGAGAGCAACAGATAGGCCCGCAGGCTGGGGATGGACCGGTAGCAGGCGAATTTGTCGCCCCGATCATAGGCCTCGGTGCTGTCGGAAAGGACCTCGACGATGAGTGCCGGGTTTGTGATGACGTCGCGGCGGTCATCCAAAAATCGCCGTTCCCCGCAAACCGCCATCACGTCCGGGTAGACGCAGAGATTCGCGGACTCGACCCGGACCCTCATGTTGCTGATGTAGGCGTAGCAGGGGCGGCCTTTGAAGTTATTCCCAAGCTCGCCCACCAGGTTTCCGCAGATCAAGTTGTGCGCCTCCGAGCTGCCATCAATGGCGAAGACCTCGCCATTGCGATACTCGGTACGGCCCTGATCCGACGCACGTTCGGCTGCGAGCCAGTCGGCGAAATCGAGGTGATGTTTGGGTTGAAGGGACATGGCAGGGCTCCGGGTCCGGACTCAAACAACGCTTGAACGATTTTGTCCATCAACCGTCGCCGGCGATCTCGGCACGAATCAACGGCGCGATCGATTCAATGGATGCTGGTACACGAACGTCCAGATCGTCCATCGCGGCGGCGACGAGCGCAATGACTGGCGTGTAGGCAAGAGCAACGTCTTCGGCATCGAATTGGTGGAAGCCTTGGTAGTCCGCACGAAGTCGGTCGGCCTCGAGCTGTCCGAGCGTCTTCAGGTGCTGCCGATCGAACGCCCCGGATCGGACGAAGTGGGCCGCGAAGAGCCGCTGAGTGCCTTCGTGGGTCTTCGTCTCCAACCCGTGGCTGAACAAAAGGGCGCGGACCGAGTGAAACGCGGCGTAATAGAGGTTGGAGATGCACTTGCGATGGACGCCGACCTGACGATTCGCGCGGAAGCTGCGCAACTCGTCGAGCAGCAGCCCAAGCTCATCGGTCACTGCAATTAAGCGCTCGTCTTCGCCCATAGCTCGATCCCGTCTTGCATGATGTCGTCCAGCAGTCGGCGGCTCGTCCGATCGCCGTCGCGGATGACGATGGGCCGCAGGTGCGGGAGATCCTCCCAGCCCTCTTGAGTAGACTCCGCGATGTCGGACAGGTCTCGCGCGATCGACCGGTGCGCAGCGCGCGAAGCGAAAACCGCGAGATCCAGGTCGGAATCCTCGCCACCCTCGCCCCGAGCGCGGCTGCCGAACACCAGGATACGCTCGATGGCCGCGCTGCCGAGCCGGTGCAGACTGTTTGCGACGAAGGTCGCCAGCAACTCCTGCTCGCCCGGCGTAAAGGGAGCGCCTGCCGAGCGAAGAGTCGGGTCGAGACGGCCTGGTTGGGTGGACATTCCGCGATTGTGTGCTTGATCCAGACGATCGTCGAGGATGACGCCGACGGCGGTCATGACGGATGTAGCCGCCACATCGCGTACGCGACATGACGGCTTCGTTTGCGCTAGGCGCCGCTCGCGTGCGGTTCCCGGCCGGTCGGATCGCGGCTCGGCGCAACACCCCCGAACCAGGTCACATAGAGCGTCGGCAGAAAGACCAGCGTGAGCAGCGAGGCGACGGCGAGGCCGCCCATGATGGCGAAGGCCATCGAACCCCAGAAGACCGTGGGCGCGATCGGGATCATCCCGAGAATGGTCGAGAGCGCGGTCAGCATGATGGGGCGAAAGCGCGACAGGCTGGCCTCGACCACGGCATCCCAGACGGTCTTTCCCGCCGCCCGCTCGGCCTCGATCTGGTCGATCAGGATCACCGCGTTCTTGGCGATCATGCCGACCAGGGCGAGGATGCCGAGGATGGCGACGAAGCCGAGCGGTTTGCCTGAGACCAGCAGAGCGCCGACCACGCCGATCAGGCCCAGCGGCACCAGACTCAGGACCATGAAGAGACGCGCGAAGCTCTTGAGCTGGAAGATCAGGAGCGACAGCATCAACAGGATCATCACCGGCACCACCGCGAAGACCGATGCCTGCGATTCGGTGCTTTCCTCGACCGCGCCGCCCAGCTCGATGCGATAGCCCTTGGGCAGGGTCGCGTTCAACGCGGCGATGGGTTCGGCCAGATCAGCCACTACGGTTTCCGGCAGCATCCCCGGCGTGACGTCCGCCTGGACCGTCAGGGTCGGCACCCGGTCACGCCGCCACACCAGCGGGTAGTCCTGGCCGTACTCGAAGGTTGCGAACTGGCTGAGCGGAATGGTGCGACCGTTGGGCAGCGACACCGGCAGGCTGCGCAGTGTTTCGACCGACAGGCGCTGTCCCCCGCGTTCGCGCGCCACCACGTTGATCAGATAGATATCGTCGCGGACCTGGGTGATGCCGGTGCCCGAGATATTGGCGTTGAGCGCGGTGGCGACCGCCTGGGAGTTCAGGCCCAGTTGACGCGCCTGATCCTGATCGATGCGGATATGCAGCTCGCGCCCCGGCTCCATCCAGTCGAAATTGACGCGGCGCGCGCCGGGATGACCCGCCACGAGATCCGCGAGCTGCATCGCGATGTCGCGCAGCTCGGTCGGGTTCGGACCCATGACGCGGTACTGCAGGGGCCAGCCGACCGGCGGTCCGAGCTCCAGCGGCGAGACCCGTCCGACCACCTCCGGGAAGCGCTCCGCCAGCAGTTGTTCGAGTCGCGGCTGGAGACGTTCGCGCGCCTCGATGTCGTTGGACACGATCACGGCTTGGGCGAAGAAGGGGTTGGCCAACTGCACGTCCAGCGGCAGATAGAAGCGGATGGCGCCCTGACCGATGTAGGTGCTCCAGCGTTCGATCTCGGGCGCGAAGTCGGGATCCTCGCGCAGGATCTGCTCGAATTCATTGACCAACCGTTCGGTGGCATGGATCGATGCGTTCTGCGGCAACTGAAGATTGACCAGCAGCTCGGGGCGATCCGAGGAGGGGAAGAACTGGCGCGGCACCTGGCCCAACCCCACGATGGCGACAATGAAAATCACCAGCGTCAGACCGATGGTGAGCCAGCGCGCACGCATCGCCGCGGTCAGAAAGCTCCGGTAGAGGGCGACCGTGCGGTTTGGTTTGTCGCTCGCCCCGGCCTTGGGCGGGCGCAACAGCGTCATGCCGATCAAGGGGGCAAACATCATGGCGACAATCCAGGAGGCGATCAGCGCGATCCCGACCACCGCGAAGATCGAAAAGGTGTACTCGCCCGCGGAGCTCTGGGCAAAGCCGATGGGTACGAAGCCGGCGATGGTGACCAGGGTGCCGATCAACATCGCGAAGGAGAGATGGGTGTAGGCATAGGTCGCCGCGCCGACCTTGTCGTCACCGACGGCCAGACGCCGGCTCATGGCGTCGATGGTGGTCATGGCGTCGTCGACCATCAGGGCCAGGGCGATGATGAGCGCGCCGAGCGAGACCCGTTGCAGGTCGATGTCGACGATGTCCATCATCGGAAACACCACGGCGAGGGTGAGTGGGATGGTGATCGCCACGACCGTACCGGCGCGCGCACCGAGCGCGATGAAGCTGATAACGAGCACGATGCCGATCGCCTGCCACAGCGAGGTGGTGAACTCGTTGATCGCCAGATCCACCGTCAGGGGCTGATCCGCCACCAGTCGCGGCTCGATGCCGAGCGGCAGGTCGGCCTTGATGTCGGCGATGGCCCGGGCAATGTTGCGCCCCAAGGCCAGGGTATCGCCGCCGTCGCGCATGGCGATCGCCAGCCCGATGGCGGGTTCCCCGTCGATGCGGAACATGGGCTGGGGTGGGTCGGTGAAGCCGCGGCGGACATCGGCGATGTCGCGCAGGCGCAGCATGCGGTCGCCGACGGCGAAGGTGACGTCGGCAATGTCCTGCTCGGTCCCGAAGGCGCCCGAGACCCGCAGCGCGATGGACTCGTCGCTGGTGCTCAGAACGCCCGCCGGGCTGACGATGTTCTGGGCGCGCAGTGCGCCGATCAGGGTCGCGGGGTCGAAGCCCAGCCCGGCGAGTCGTTCGACCGAGAAGTCGATATAGATGACCTCGTCCTGGGCACCGAGGATGTCGATCTTGGAGACGTCGGGAACCGTCAGGAGTTGCGAGCGCACGTCCTCCACCGTGTCGCGCAATTCGCGATGAGTGAAGCCATCGGCGGTGAAGGCGTAGATGATCCCGAAGGTGTCGCCGAACTCGTCGTTGAAAAAGGGTCCGACGATCCCTTGCGGCAGGGTGTGGCGCATGTCGCCCACCTTCTTGCGCACCTCGTACCAGGTGTCCGAGACATCCCGTCTCTGCGCGCTGCCCACCAGATCAACGAAAATGGTGGTGGTTCCGGCGCGGGTGAAGCTGCGCAGGTTGTCCAGATTCGGAACCTCCTGCAGGGTGCGTTCGAGGCGCTCGGTGACCTGGGCGATGGTCTCGTCGAGCGTGGCACCGGGCCAGATCGCCTTCACGACCATGGTTCGGAAGGTGAACGGCGGGTCTTCCGCGCGGCCGAGCTTGTAGAAGGAGCTCACCCCGGCGACCAGCACGGCGAGCATGATGAACAGGGTGACCGAGCGGTGGCGAATGGCCCAGTCGGAGAGGTTGAAACCGCTCATGGCCTGTCTCCGATCGGTTCCGGGCTAGCCTCGGGGCTCGCGTCCCCGGCCGGCTCACCGAGCAGGCGGACCGCCTGACCGGGGCGCAGGGTCTGGACGCCCGCCGTCACCACCAGCTCGCCGGGCGCAAGCCCCCGGGAGATCAGCACCCGCTCCAGCTCGTAGCCGGCCACGTCGACATTGCGCAGCGCCACGGTGCGCGACTCCGGGTCGACCGTCCAGACCGCCGGCGCACCCCCGGACGCGGTGAGCGCGGAGGTCGGGATGGCGATCCCCACCAATCCGCCGAGCCGGATGCTCCCGGTCACGGTGGAGCCGAGCCGCATAGCGGCCGGGGGATTGGCCAGCCCAACCCGAACCGTGAATGTCCGGGTGACCGGATCCGCCTGCGGCGAGACCTCGCGCACCCGGCCGGTGGTGGTGACCTTGGGGTCCGTGCTCAGTGCGACGGTCACCACGTCCTCGGCGGAGGCCGACTCCATCACGCGTGCCGGCACGTCGAAGACCGCATCGCGACCGCCCTCGCGGGCGAGCTGCACGATCATGCGCCCGGCCGCGACGACCTCGCCCGGCTCCGCCCCGCGGGCGGTGACGATGCCCGGTCCGTCGGCGATCAGGGTCGTGAAGCCAAGCTGGTTCTCTGCCGTGCTGACCTGAGCCTCGGCCGCGGTCACCTGCGCCTGAGCCGCATCGCGCGCCTCGACCGCCCGGTCGAACTGGGAGCGGGCGACGAAGCCCCGCGGCAGCAGTGGCTCGTAGCGTTCGACCGTATTGCGCGCCTCGACCAGCCGCGCCATGGCGGCGGCCAGATTCGCCCGCGCCGCGTCGACGGCGTGACGCTCGTTGACCCCGTCGAGGCGGGCCACGACCTGCCCCGCCCGCACCTCGTCGCCGACATTGACGGTGCGCTCGATCAACTGTCCGCCGACCCGGAAGGCCAGGCTCACGTCATCTTGGGCCTGGACGTTGCCGGTGAGGGTGACCGTCTCGCCGCCCGGCAGCTCCTCGGCCGTGATGACCCTGACCGGGCGGATGGGCTCGGCGATGGGTTGCAACTCTTCGGCCGGCTGGCACGCGGTGAGCAGCACGAGGATCGCCGGGAGCACGACGGCACGGGCCAAGGATGCGCCGGTCCCGAAGGCCGGGCGCGTCGTGTCGCCGCGCGGGGATGAGGTCAAGACTTCCACAAAGGCATCTCCGGTTGAATTTGAAGAGTGAACGGCGATCCCGGACGGCATTCCCCAAACATGAAATGATGATCAAGGAAGGTGTCGGCGCGAACAAGCGCAAATTGACCGGAATCCCGGACCCTGACGGTCGTGGATGACCCCGGAGAAGCGGCGATCGCGACGGTGACCGCAGTCACCGCAATCAGCGTCGCCGGGAGCAGTTCCTTCCGCGGAAAACGCCGATGCTCACGAGCGCTCAAAATGACCCGAATGCTGTCCCGAGCAGGATGACGGCGCCGAGGGCAATGATGGCGCCGACGATGGCGACCATGACGATGTCGAGATAGCTCTCCTTGTGGGTCGCGCCGCAGACGGCAAGCAAGGTCACCACGGCGCCGTTGTGCGGGAGGCTGTCCAGGGTGCCGGCGCCGATCACCGCCACCCGATGCATCAGCGCCGGGTCGATCCCGAGCTCGGCGGCGAGCTGCATGTAGGTCGGCCCCAGGGCCTCCAGTGCAATGGTCAGACCGCCGGAGGCCGAGCCGGTGAGCGCGGCCAGGACGTTCGTGGAGACCGCGAGCGAGACCAGAGGACCGCCCTCGATCCCGAGCACCCAGTCGCGCACCAGCTCGAAGGCCGGCATGGCGGCGACGACGGTACCGAATCCGACGAGACAGCCGACGCTGATCACCGGCAGAACCGAGGCGTTGAGACCCGCGTCCACGGTCTCGCGCAACCGCGGCAGGCGGCGCCAGTTCAGCGTGAGCAGTGTAAGGATCGCGGCCAGCAGGGCGACGATCACCGACCAGATCCCGCCGACCGCCGACGGCGAAGTTGGACCCCAACGCTCTTCGGCGAGATAGCTCAGATCCAGGTTGGGCAGAACCAGAAAGCTCATCGCCAGATTGACCGTGACGACCACCAGCAAAGGCAGAAAGGCGACGAAGGCCGGGGGCAAATCCGGGCTGACCTGGCCCTGCCGAACCTCGGGCGGGTCGAAGCTCCCGGCGACGGTAGCGCGCTCGCGCACCAGCGGATCCCCGGCCGCGACGGTCGCGGCCTGATCCGGGATCGCGACCGCGGCGCTCTCGTATCCGATGCCGCCGCGGCGCGCCGACGCCTCGCCCCGCCCCAGCCACCAGAGCCCGAACAGCAGCATGATGGCCGCGGCGATCAAACCGAGACCGGGCGCCGCGAAGGGCGTGGTCCCGAAAAAGGGCATGGGGATAGCGTTCTGGACCGCGGGCGTGCCGGGGAGCGCGGTCATGGTGAAGGTCGAGGTTCCGAGTGCAATGGCCGCGGGGATCAAGCGGCGCGGGATGTTCGCATCCCGGAACAGCGTCTGAGCCATGGGCACCAACACGAAAAAGGCGACAAACAGGCTCACGCCGCCATAGGTCACCATGGCGCCGGCGAGCACCACCGCCAGGATGGCCCGCCGTGCGCCGAGACGCTCGCCCATGAAACGCGCGACGGACTGAACCGAGCCGCTGTCCTCCATCAGCTTGCCGAAGAGCGCACCGAGCAGGAAGATCGGAAAAAATTGGGCGACGAATCCGACCGTGCCGGTCATGAAGGTCTGGGTCCAGTGCGCCAAGAGCGGCTCGCCCGCGAACAGGGCGGCAACCAGGGCGGCAGCGGGGGCCAACAGCAGGACACTCCATCCGCGATAGGCAAAGCCAATAAGGAGCGCGAGCCCCAACAGAATACCAACGAGACCCATGACGAGAGCGCCCTCCAACAGGCTGTTCGGAAGTTCGCCCGGAGTTTATCATCGCCGAATGAATCGATCCTCGAATCCCGGCGTGACACAATCCCTTTCGAAAAAAATCGACCTCGGCCTCCAGGGCGGCGGCGCACATGGCGCCTTCACTTGGGGCGTGCTCGACCGTTTGCTTGCCGAGGAGCGCATCGAGATCGAAGGCATTAGCGGCACCTCGGCCGGGGCGATGAACGCCGTGGTTGTGGCGGACGGCCTGGCCGCCGGCGGACGCGAGGGGGCGCGCGAAGCACTCTCGCGTTTTTGGCGCGCGGTCAGCAACGCCGGACGGAACAGCCCGATTCAGCGCACCTGGCTCGACCAGATGCTCGGCCGCTGGACGCTCGACTTCTCGCCGGGCTTCCTGACCATGGACCTGCTGAGCAGGCTGGTCTCGCCCTACGAGATGAACCCGCTCAATATCAACCCGTTGCGTGACCTGCTGGCGGGCAATGTCGATTTTGATCGCGTCAACCGCTGCGATCCGCTGAAGCTCTTCATCAGCGCCACCAATGTCCGCACCGGCCGTCCGCACGTCTTCAAGAAGCCGAACATCACGGTCGATTCGGTCATGGCCTCGGCCTGCCTGCCGCTGATGTTCCAGGCGGTTGAGATCGACGGGGAAGCCTACTGGGACGGCGGCTTCATGGGCAACCCGGTCCTCTACCCGCTGATCGAGGAGACCGCCGCGCGCGATCTCGTCATCGTGCAGATCAACCCTCTGGTGCGCGAGAGCCTGCCCCGCACCGCGCGCGACATCCTCAATCGAATCAACGAAATCGACTTCAACTCAAGCCTGGTGAAGGATCTGCGCGCGATCCTGATGCTCAAGCTGCTGGGCAGCGCCCCGGAGCACCAGGACGAGCGCCTGCGCGATCTGGCCATTCACCGCATCCACGCCGAGCAGGAGCTGATCGATCTGGGCGTGTCCTCGAAGATGAACGCCGAATGGGCGTTCCTTGAGTACCTGCACGACATCGGCTGGCGCACTGCCGACGCCTGGATCACCGAGCGCTGGGACGACCTGGGCGTACGCTCAACCTATCCACTGGAGCATGTGCTCTGGGGCCTGGACAGCATGATGCGGGACGCCGCCGATGCAGCGACCGCTCCGTCCGATCCCGCGCCTTAGAGAATGTCGTTCAGGGCCATACCGATTCCGATCGTATTCTGCTTCCAGTTATAGTCGATCAGGCTGTCGCCGTAGCCGGTAAAGGCGCGGACATAGACCCGCAAGGGTCCGAGCACTTGCGGCGACATCCAGGTCAACTGGGCGGCGCCCTTGTCGGTGCTCGGATTGCCGCGCCCCATGAGGGTGAAGCTGTGATCGCGCCACGTGTAGAAGGCCGTGATATCGCCGTAGCCGTAGTAGTCCGTGATGTCCGGGTTGTCGTCGTCGGAGTCGCCTTCGTCGATGCGCACCCAGGGCCGCAAGACCAGCGCAAAATTGCCCCTTTCGATGCCGATCGAGGCAATGATGCGGTCCCAACTGCGTGAGATGGGATCGGAGCGACCGTTGGATTGATGGTTGTAGCCGACGTTGAGCAGGCGCCAATCAAAGCCGCCGAAGCTGATGTCGGGCCGGTAGCTCACCATCAGCTCCGGCATGAAATTGGTCTCGCGAAAGGGACGCGAGATCTTGTCGTTGTAGACCTGCCATTGGCTCATCTGGGAGTAAGCGGCCCAGAGTCCCCAGCGTCGATCATCCGTCGACCACATCCGGAACTTGAAGCTGAGCTGAAAGCGCGCCTCGGTGGTGTCCAGGTCCTGATCCTCGGCTTCGAGGGCATCGAACAACGGCGAGAACGGCCGGTTGTTGATGCGGTTGGTGAAGTTGCCGATCAGAAGATAGTTGGGGTTGTAGGGACTGATGTCGAAAGGGTTTGATCCTGGATCGAAGGCCCATGCCTTGTCGATCAGCGAGGTCTCCGCGGGGGTTCGGCTCGCGACGGCGCTCGGCGTGTCGCCGCCCGACAGGGGTGCCGCGGGTGCGGCCATCGCGGTGCGCTCCGGGACCGCGTCACCGGAGGTCTGGGCGACGACGGGAAGGCGACCGCTGGCCCGGTCATAGCAGGCGAGCCGCGCCTGATCGGCCTGGATCGCCGCGCAATCGGCGATGCTCGGGGGCGAGCCCTGCGCACATGCGAAGCCGCCCTGCGCCAAGCCCAACGCAAACAGCAGGCCCGCAGCCGACGAGGGCATGCCGAGTCCTTTCGCTGTGCTGAAATCGACCACGCCGCGGCTCTCCTTTGATGAACTGATCGAGCGTCCGAGTGTAACCGAATCGACACCCCGACCGACCTCGGCCTTAGGTCTGCATCCGCGCCAATCCCAGCACATAGAGTGCCCCCACCGTCAACTGCACGACGGCAATCGGCAGGCCGATCCGCAGGAACTGCATGAAGGTCACCCGCCGACCCCGAGCAGAGCAGATCCCGACGGCAACGACATTGGCAGAGGCGCCGATCAATGTGGCGTTGCCGCCCAGGGTACCGCCGAACATCATGGCGACGAACACCGGCATGACGGCGTTCGGCCATTCCGTGAACCCTCTCGCCAAGGCAATCTCCGGGACCAGCTCGGCCGCGACCAGATAGCCCGTGATCATCACGAGTGCCGCCGAGACCACCGGGATGTTTGCCAGCAAGCTCGACAGGATTCCGATCCCGGCCAGGGACAAGAGCGCCACCGGCACGACATCGGACCCGAACCGGTCATAGAGCTGGATCGACAGCCCTTGCAGCAGCTCCGTCTTGATGAAGCCCAGGACGGTCGCGAAGGTCCTTCTCGTGTCGAGATTCAGTCTGGGCCAGCCGCGATTAGAATCACCGCCCAACCCGATTCAAGCGCTGGTCCGGCTCGATCTCGGGATGCTATGGTCCACGCCGTTTCCTCAATCACCTCACCATACCCTCCAGGAGTGTTTCCGATGCCAGCGCCTTGCCTCGCCCGTGTCGCCTGTGCCGCCATGCTGTCGACCGGGGTTGCCGCGGTCTCCATGGCGCAAGTGCCTCCGGGTGTCAGCTTTTCCGTCGCTCCGGTCGTTCAATTCGACAGCGATCTGGACTCCGGCGGCGATGCCGCCTATGCCGCGGTACTCATGTCGCTCGGAACGAATTGGGCGCTCGATGAACAGTCGTCTCTAGGCGTACGGCTGCGCCTCGACTACGAGGATTGGGATTTCGACAAGCCACTCGGATTCGGCGGCGCGCAGCCTTGGGACAGACTCTACCGAGCGGGTGTCTCCGTACCTTACGGTTTCACGACCGAGGGCGGCTGGCGGCTGGGCCTGACACCGACGCTCGAGTATGCCGGCGAATCCGGCGCGAGCTTCTCCGACGCGCTGGAATACGGCGCCACGGCCTCGGTATCACGCGCCGTGCGGCCCGATCTGACCCTCGGCCTGGGCGTCGGCGTCTTCGAGCGCATCGAGGAGACGAGTGCCTTCCCCTTCCTGATCATCGACTGGCGGATCAACGATCGCTTGCGCCTCACCAACCCCTTCCCGGCCGGCCCGGCCGGTCCGGCGGGGTTGGAGCTGTCCTATGCGCTCGATTCGGGCTGGACCGCAGGCGTGGGCGCGGCCTACCGCTCCTATCGCTTTCGACTCGACGCCGACGGCCCCTTCCCCGACGGCGTCGGCGAGCACCGATTCATCCCCGTCTTCGTCCAGCTCGGGCGCGACCTGACCGAGAACCTGAGCTTCAAGCTCTACGCCGGGGCGGCGACCGGGACCACCCTAAGGGTCGAGGACGAGAAGGGTCGACGGCTTTTCGAGGAGGACCAGGATCCGGCGGCGATGCTGGGGGTGTCTTTGATCGGGCGTTTCTGAAGCTAAACCGCGTCCTTTGGGGTAGGCGCTGTGGCGTTTTGGTCCGGGGTTGCGGGTTCTTGGAGCCTTTGCGGGGACGCGGTTTAGGTGATTTTCGGGTTTGGGTTGGTGGTTCGAGGGTCGATCCGGAACGGCTGGTCGTGGGGCCAGGGTGAAGAGGTCGACTGCAAGTCGACTATCCCGGGGAGGGGCGGCTGTTTCAACGGCGAGCGTGGGCGACGCCTTCGGGCATCAGCCCCTTTCATCGCCCCGCAAGGCGTCGCGATAGCCGCGGATCGCTTGCGAGGTAGTCGGCTCGTCGATGAAACGCATCAGGAGCGGCAGATCCAATCCGGGCAGGACCTGGCTCTCGCTCACCGGCTCGTAACGCTCGCCACGTAGACAGTAGGGTTGGATGAGACCCTGGCGCCAGTACCAGACCTCGGCGACGCCGAGCTGGCGGTAGATCTCGAGCTTGTCGATACGGCCGTGGGTCCAAACGACCTCGATGGCGAGATGCGGACGCTCCGCCGCCTCGGTCCCGAAGACATAGCACTCGTCCGGCTCGGCACCGCGGTTGCGCGCCTTGTCCATGAGTGTCCACGAGCCGTAGGTCGAGAAGACGATGTCGCGCTCCAGGCAATAGGTCTCGACCAGGCAGCCGATCAGGGACTTGATGCTTTCGTGGGTTTGGGATGGGCTCATGATCTCGACCTCTCCTTCCAGGTAGGCGATCCGCGGGGCGGAATGATCGCCGCGCATCACGAGCAGGCGCTCGTAGTCATCCCAGCTCACGCCGGAGAAATGGATGATGCCATCCTGGGACGGTTCGGGGTCGGGTTGCCGATATCGGGCCTGACTGGACATGGACATAGGGTTTGGTCTCCGATGCCGATCGGTTCATACCGCGTACATCGCCAGCGACGCTCGCACGGGAGTGCGTGCGAGATCCATGGCCGTTTCCGATAGGATAAACGCTTTTCGGGTCGGAGCGCGGGGCGCCGGACCCGAGGCGCCAGCTCGCCCGGCCGGTCACGGGTCGCGGCACGACGGGGAAACGGCATGTCGCAGGACCTTCTGATTGTTCTTCTCATGCTCGGCGCCGCGATCCTGATGTTCGCGATCAACAGGCCGCGGGTAGATGCCGTGGCCCTCATCATGATGGTGGCCTTGCCCTTCACGGGCGTGATCACGGTGCAGGAGGCGATCGCCGGTTTCAGCAATCCAAACATCGTCCTGATCGCGGCGATGTTCGTGATCGGCGAGGCGCTCGCCCGCACCGGGGTGGCGCGCGGCATCGGCGACTGGTTGGCCGAGCGGGGCGGCAACAGTGCCTGGCGGCTTCTGGTGCTGCTGATGCTCTCGGTGGGCCTTCTCGGCTCGGTCATGAGCTCGACCGGGGTGGTCGCCATCTTCATCCCGGTGGTGCTGCGGATCGCGAGCCGGCGCCGCATCCCGGCGAGCCAGCTGATGATGCCGATGGCCTATGCGGCGCTCATCAGCGGCATGATGACCTTGGTCGCCACCTCGCCCAATCTGGTCATCAACTACGAGCTTGTCCGCACCGGCGCGGAGGGGTTCAACTTCTTCTCCTTCACGCCGTTCGGGTTGCCAATCCTGCTGGTGGCGACACTCTACATGCTCATCACGCAGCGCTGGCTTCGGCCCAAGACGGCCGAGGCACCGACTGCGCGAATGCGCCCGAAGCTGATGCAGTGGGTCGAGCGCTACCGGCTCGCCGATCGCGAGTATCGGGTGCGCGTACGCCCGGACTCGCCCTTGCTCGGCAAGACGCTGGGGGAGCTTGATCTGCCCGCGAAAATCGGTGTGCGGATCGTCCTGATCGAGCGCGGTCTCGGGCGTTCGCGCCGATTGCTCCCGCGCACGCCGCAGACCGTTGTGCAGGCGCACGATATCCTCTTGATCGACGTCGATCTCGAGGAGAAGCGCATCGACGTGGCCGAGTTCTGCGAGCGCTACGGGGTCGAGCAGCTTCCGCGCACGGGCCGCTATTTCGTCGATCGGTCGCAGGACATCGGCATGGTGGAGATCATGATCGCGGACGAGTCGCGCTTTGCCGGCAAAACGATCGCGGAGGCGGAGCTGATGGTCCGCTCCGAGATGACGGTGGTCGGAATGCGCCGCGGCCCCGATGCGCACGCACCGCACGGTCTGCGTGCGAAGACACTCAAGATCGGCGATACGCTGCTGCTCGTCGGACCCTGGAAGACGATCCGCCGTCTGCAGGACGACACGCGCGACCTCATCGTGCTGAACCTCCCGAGGGAGTTCGACGAATACCTGCCGGCGGCCAAGCGCGCGCCCTATGCGCTCCTCACGCTCGGCGTGGTAGTCGCCTTGATGGCAAGCGGCCTGGTCCCGAACGTCCAGGCCGCGCTGATCGGCTGTCTCCTCATGGGGCTGTTTCGCTGCATCGATCTGGACAAGGCGTACCGCGCGATCCAGCTCAGAAGTATCGTGATGATCGTGGGCATGATGCCCTTTGCCCTCGCCCTGGACCGCACGGGCGGGGTCGACATCGCGGCCAATGCCTTGGTGGACTGGATCGGGAGTGCCGGTCCCTACGTGGTGCTCGGCGTCTTGTTCGCGATTACGGTGCTGCTGGGCCTCTTCATCGTGAACACGGCCAACGCGGTCCTGATGATCCCGATTGCACTCGCAGTCGCCGACGCCCTGGACGCATCACCCTACCCATTCGCCATGATCATCGCATTGGCGGCATCGAGCGCCTTCATGACGCCCATCTCGCCGATCAACACCTTGGTCGCAACCGCGGGCAACTACACCTTTGCGGATTTCATTCGGATCGGCTTGCCCCTGACGCTCTTAGTGATGATGATGAGCGTGCTCTTGGTGCCTTGGCTGCTGCCGCTGTATTAACCGATGACGATCCGCCGACCAACCCGCGTGACCCATCTCTTTCCGAGACGACTGGCCTCGTTTCGATTTGCCATCCTGCTCCTCTTCCTGGTCCCGATGATGGTCACGGTCATGGCTATCGTCTATAAGATGTCGGAGCGTGCGGAGTCGGTGGTGTATCAACTGTCGAGCCGGATCGTCGAGGAGATCGGGGAGAAGGTGGTCGCACGCGCCGCCGGCATCGTGCGGACGGCGGAAGGCCACCTCCTGTCGAACGCCGCTGTCGCCGCGGCAACGCGCGTCATCCCCGGACAGGTCCTCTTCTCCGACCTCTTCTGGCAACAGGTGGTCTTCGCCCCGGAGCTGACCGGCATCTATATCGCCGACCGGGCCGGCAACTTCGTGCAGGCCCGGACCGAGCCCGAGCCCGCGACCCGGGTCATCGACCGCGGGGTCACGCCGCCGACGGAGCGCATCATCGTCCGCGATCGCGACTACCGACCCCTCGCGCACCTCGAGCGGGAGCCCGCATTCGACCCGCGCGAGCGCCCCTGGTACGTCAACACGCGCCCGGAGCGGCACCTGCAATGGACCGACGCCTATCGGTTCAGCGGCTCCGGCCGCTTGGGGATCACGGCGACCTACCCGCTCCTGGACGGCGAGGGCCGTATCCTGGCCGTGCTGGGTGCGGACGCGACGCTCGACAGCCTCTCGGCGTTTCTCTCGCGCCAGGACATCGGACCCAACAGCGCGGCCTTCCTGCTCGACGATCGCGATTGCGTTATTGCCTATCCGCATCACCTCCAGCTCGACGTCCGCTCGGAGGGCGCTTCGGCAGGAGGCTCGGACATTGGCTCGGCGGAAGCCGATGGCCTGCCGACGACCCACGAGATCAGGCTGCCTTGGGTCAGGAACGCCCTGACCTCGATCGGACCCTTCGGCGCCGCGGCCCGATCCGACCACGCCTATCGGTCCGTCACGGACGGTCGGACCTATCTCGCACATGTGATCTCTTTCGGCGAGGGGTTCGGCCTGCCGTGGCGGCTGGTCATCGTCTTGGACGAGGCGGATCTTCTGAGCGAGGCGCAGCGCGCCCTGCAGGAATCCATCGTGGTCTCGGCGATCATCGTCATGCTGGCACTCTTCGTGGTCTATCCGATGGCGGCGACCTTTGCCGAGTCCGTCGAGCAGCTCACCCGCAACACCCAGCTGCTGCGTCTGTTCCGGCCCGGCGAGGTCGTGCCGGTCAAGTCGGCATTTCGCGAAATCCGCGAGATGGACCAGGCGATCTGCGGCATGCGCGATACGATGGTGCTCGTGGAGAGTCGGTTGCCGACAGAGGTCGTCCGGCAGCTGGCGACCGGGACCCTCGCCACCGATGAACCTGAATTCGTCCGCTTGTGTGAGCTGGGTTTTTCAAAGTACCGTGCAGGCGCTTGGGACGAGGCCATCGCGGCCTTCAGCGAGGCTCGGCGCTATGCCGCCGACGATCGGGTGTGTGCGCTCTTGATCGCGCACTGCGAGCGGCTCCGGTCCGGCGGCGGGCCGCCCGATCCCGGCGATCCGAACGATCCGATCATGACCCGAGCTTGACGAGGACGCCTTCCTCATGGCCGATGAAGAACGCATCGACGAGGCGATCGACCGCCTGCAACGGGTCATCCGCTTGCTCGGCGAGCGACAAGAGTTTCTCGATCGACGGATCTCGGTGCTGTCGAGGCTGGCGCTGTTCGATCTCTTCGCCGTCGTCCTGACGATCTCTCTGCTGGTCATCATCCTGTCGGTTCAAGCGCCCGAGCTTCGCAATGCCGTGGCGACCATGAACATCCACTTCGGCGTCATGTCGGACGACATGTACAGTATTCGCCGCAGCATGGTCCGGATGACCGAGGATGTCGCCAGTTTGCCCGGGATCATCGCTCAGGTCGACCACATCCAGGGCCATGTCGGGCAGATGAGCGGCAGGGTCGGGACCATCACCGAGCGCGTGGCGACCATGAATGCGAACATCGGCCTCATGACCCTGCAGGTGAACGACATGAGTCTGTCGTTCGCCGTGATGGACGACAGCGTCATGCGGTTGATGCAGGACGTTAATCACATGTCCAAGCCGATGCGCTTCTTCAACCAGATGAACCCGTTTCGCTGAACCGATCAGAAACACGGATATGCTCGACAATGCACAGACCGATCGGATCATCGAGATCCTCAAAGGCACGGAAGCGGACCTGACTCAACGCATCCGCGAGCAGAGAAAGGCCGGTCGCAAGGCGATCGCGCCCCGCGTCTTCTTCGTACTGATCGGCATCCTGGCCCTCGCCAACCTCTATTTCGTCAATCAACTGATGATGGAGACCCGGGCCATCATCGCCAACCTGAACGAGATGTACGGCCATTTCGCAACCGTCTCGGGACGCATGTCCGAGATTCGCGACGACATGACCCGCATGGAGCAGGAGGTCCGTCTCATGCCCGTGCTGCGCGAGCAGATGGAGGCATTGGCAATGCAGGTGGCGCAGATGAACGAAGATGTCGGCGCAATGACCGGCCATCTCGTGGAGATGGAGCAGCGGGTCGGCGGGATGACGACCAGCGTCTCGGACATGAGTGTCCGCTTCCGGGCACTGAATCAAAAGGTCGGCCAGATGGGTCTGGATGTGGACCAGATGGCGCGGCCTGTACCTTGACAGGCCGAGGGCGATCACCCTTCGTACTCGTAGGTTGTGCTGACGATAGGAAGCACAACGTCCGCCGACGGTCGGGTGCGCCTCGCACGACTCGATAAAACCTACGGCCCTCGTGGCGTGCAGCGATCCGTTGCGCGGCTTGGTTTAAACGTTTCGGGACATCACTCAAGAGGAGAGACACGATGAACTTCAAGCAATGGGGCGAGCTTCCGGGTTTAGGATTCCGTTTCGCCCGCCCGGCACTGCTTGCCGGCACATCCGTGCTGCTGGCCGCCTGCGCATCGAGCGGCGAGCACGTGACCGGGGTCATGCAGATCACGCTCAAGCCCGGAGAGACCGGCACCTGTCAATCGAGTCCCTGCCAAGTCTCGCTCGTGATGCCGCCCGGCACCGGTACCTATGAGGTGACCGGGAACGAGGTCAAGATCGGCGACTTCCCGGCCGGGCAGACCGTCTCCCTCGGCAGCCTGTTCGGAAGCAACGCGATCAAGATCGTCGGCGCCGACGTCCCGCCTGCGTATGTCTACATCCCGCGAGACCTGTGAGTCGCACCCAAACGCGAGAAGTGCCCCGAGGATCGGTGGATCCGTCGGGGCTGCGTCGGTCGGCTTATCCCGAAAACGTCCTGAGGAAGAAGGGGATCACCATCGCATTGGTCAGGTCGATGAAGAAGGCCGAGACCAGGGGCACGATGATGAACGCCCGATGCGACGGTCCGAAACGCTGGGTCACTGCCGCCATGTTGGCCATAGCCGTGGGTGTGGAGCCGAGCGTGACGCCGCCGAACCCGGCCGAGACGACCGCTGCGTCGTAGTTCTTGCCCATCAAAGGGAACAGGACAAAGAGGGTCACCACGACCGCCAGCACGAACTGGGCTGCCAGGATGGTGAAGATCGGCCCGGCCAGATCGATCAGGGTCCAGAGCTGCATGCTCATCAACGACATGGCGAGGAAGGCACCGAGCGAGATGTCGGCGATCAGCGCAACCGCGGGGGTCCGTGTCGGCCAAGTCACCCCGCTCCATTTGGAGAAATTCTTGGGCACCAGATTGGTGATGAGGATGCCCGCGAAGAGACAGGTCACGAAGAGCGGCAGCATGAGACCGGCCTCCGCAATCGCCTTGTTCAGCGCGAAGCCGATGATGATGCAGATATGGATGGCGAGCACGGCGCCCAGAAAGTCCATGTGATCGACGCCTGCCTTGCGCTGCTTCTCGGACAGCCCGACATCCTGTACCTCTTCGACGACCTGCGCCGCGGGCGTAAGCTTGTGGCGCGTGATGAGGAACTTGGCGATCGGGCCGCCCATGACGCTGGCGAGGATCAGGCCGAAGGTCGCGCTGGCAATGCCGATCTCCATCGCGTTGCTGATTCCGAAATTCTCGGCGATCGACGGCGCCCAGGCGATGGTCGTGCCATGCCCGCCGATCAAGGACATGCTGCCCCCGACCACGCCGACCGCCGCCGGTAGGTCGAAGAGCGAGGCCACGCCGATCCCGGTGAGATTCTGCGCGAACATAAAGGCGATCGTGATGGCCAGCAGGATCAAGAGCGGGCGACCGCCGGCCAGCAGATCGCGTGCGCTGGCATTGATGCCGATGGTGGTGAAGAAATAGACCAGCAGGATATCGCGCGCGCGCAGTTCGAACTCTATCGCGTGCCCGGAGGCGAGGTAAAGCAGCCCGAAGAGGACCGAGAAAAGCAGCCCGCCGGTCACCGGCTCCGGGATGCTGAACTCGCGCAGAAAACCGATCTTGGTGTTCAGCAGCTTGCCGACGAACAGCACCACGATGCCGATCGTCACGGCCAGGAATGAATCGATCCGGATGATACCGTCCAACAGCTCCATACTCATGCCTCGTCGTTGTTGAGGGAAAAGCACGCGCGTCCGCGCGGGTTCGGTCTATCCGCGCGTGCTGGCAGGTGCTTTAGCGTCTGAACCTGCGGTCGATGTCGATTCGGCCGGGGCCTGCCCGAGCTCGGCGAGTGTTGCGTTCGTTAGGCCGGCTGGTGCCAGCTCACTCGAACGAAGCGCGAGGATACCTGCTTGCCCGCATTCGATCCATTTGAGTGCGGTGCGGCTTCGGCGGATGATGCCCTTGTCAACGCGGCGGCATCGCTCACTAGACCGCCCACAGAAACCCTAAGGGACTTGTGACATCCGCTCCGCGGTGTCACGCAGGCCGCGCGGCGCTCTACGCCACGCGCCACTATGGTCGATGCTACGAACGAGGCAGAACGCGGCTTCTCGAGCACCTTTGAGGGTCGGAGCCGCGACGGCATGCGCAGCAGGAAAATCATCGCGTAGAGATTACCGACTACGCAGTTAAGTTCCGAAATTGATGACGGTGAATATCTCATGCAAGCCATAGAATTTGAAGCTCATCTGAAAGACGGCGTGATTCAACTGCCTCCGGCTTATCAACATTGGCATGAAGACCAGCCAGTCAAGGTGATTGTGCTGGCGGCCGAAACCGACGAGTCCAAGAACAAAGACATTAACCGTCATGCGGGAAAGATCGGCCTGACCCAAGATCCCTTGGTATTTCAAGACGTCGTGCGAGATGAATGGACGTGAAGGTTGTTCTGGATACCAATGCGGTCTTGTATTTTCTCGCCGGCCGTCTTGCTCACGACTTGCCGCACGCCGAATTTTTTGTCTCTGCCATCACGGAAATGGAGTTGCTGTCCTATCCCTTATTGAGATCCAACGAGGAAGCAGAGATCCACGCCTTTCTGGACGATGTGACCATTGTTGACTTGACACGAGAGATCAAGGGATCCGCTATCGCCCTGCGCCGTCAGTACAGGCTCAAATTGCCTGACGCAGTAATTGCAGCGACCGCTCTATACCTACAGGCGGAGCTTTACACCAATGACTCCACACTATTGAGCATCCCGCTTCTGTCGGCGAAGGCTTTGGTGTTGCAACCAGACGAGGACTCGACGGATAAGCCGTAACGATCGATCCCGTGACCAACGGGCTGCCAAAGACAAATGCATTTTTGGGATCACGTCTATACAGCCAAGTTCTCTGCCGTGTCGACATCCTCCATGGCACGGATCTGCTGATCATGCCACGCTGCATAACTGGTCTAAGTGCCTTCGATCTTCCAGGATGTCCGGCCGTTGTCGGACCGGCCCAAGATAACAGCAGAGGCTGCACTCGGGGTTGAGAAAGGCGTATCTTCCGTTAGGACACCGAACGCCTTTCCGGGCGTGATATTGAGTTTGCCCAACCGTCGGAGTTTCGGGTGAAGCTTGGAATAGCCTTGCGCAGCGGTCGACGTTTGCTCCAGTCGGCAGCGACTTTCGAGGCGATCAGCCATTAGACGGCCAATCATGGACCGCGGCGTCGAGCTTGTCGCGCTGCGGATTGCCATGCTCCAGCCAATCGAACGCAAAAACGTCCATCTGCTTCCGAGCCAGATCCGAAGCGCCGGCACCGGTAAACCCAGCCCCCGGTAAGCCCGACTCCTGCTTGACCACAGGAATAGTCAAAGGTGGCAGGTCCCGGATCAGGCAATAGGACTGAATAGGCTCGAGAAGCTCGTCAAGTCCAGCCGCCGGCACACCGATCAAGCGTACCAGCATCATATAGGTCATGGTCTGCCGATTCCGAGCCGCCCAGGCCAGCACTGCCCGGATCTAGCTTGCCCGTTCTGATTTGGTCATTAGGCGCACCCTCTTTGTCTGTTGAAGTCCTTGTCGATCTCGCCGATCGGTTTACCGGGGAGAATGCGAGCCGATAGGGTTCTCGTCGCCTCACTCCGCCAGTCGCTCCAACTCCGTAATCCCCCCGCTGTTCTTGGCATCGACCTTGGCGTAAAGGTCGTAGAATGCGGCCTGCAGGGCCTCCTCGATCACCGGGTGATAGAAGGGCATACGCAGCAGCTCGCCGACGGTCAGATCCTGCGCGATCGCCCAGCAGAGCAGGTGGGCGAGGTTCTCGCCCTTGGGTCCGATCATCTCGCTGCCGAGGATGCGACCGGTCGCCTTGTCGCCGTAGACGCGGATGACCCCTTTGTTCTTGCCCATGATGAGCGCACGTCCGACCGGCGCGAGCTTGATCTGTCCGACCGCGGTGGTCTCCGGGTCGAGCGCGTTCCAGCGCATCCCGACGGCGCAGATGTTGGGGTCGCAGAAGTTGATGAAGAGCGGGGGCTTGCGGCGGAAGCGCTCGGGCGCGGCGGCGGTATCGATGCGCGCGGCATTGTAGCCCGCGATCTTGCCCTCGTCGCCGGCCTCGTGAAGGATCGGCCTGTATCCGGAGACGTCGCCCGCGATGAAGACCGGCAGATCGCCGACCTGCATGCTGTTCGGATCGAAGGGCGGTATGCCGCGCGGGTCGAGCGAAACGCCCAGGTTCTCCAGCCCGAGCCGCTCGACGTTGGGTACACGCCCGATACTGCACAGCACCTTGTCGACCAGGACACTCTGCTCGCCCGCGGTGACCCGCAGCCGGTCGCCTTCCTCGACGATCTCGGCGGGCACGCCCAGATGGATGGGAAACTCTTTGCCGAGCAGCTCGATGGCGGACTGGTTGACCTCCGGATCTTGAGCCCCGGCGATATGGTCGAGTGCATCGAACCCGGTGATCTCCACGCCCATCCGGGCCAGGCTCTGGCCGATCTCCAGACCGATGGTCCCGAGGCCGATGACGGCCATGGTCGCAGGTAGATCCTCGAGCTCGAAGATCTCGTCCGTGGTGATGACCCGGTCGCCGAACGCCTTCCAGGGCTCGGGCACCAAAGGGCGCGAGCCCGTCGCAATCACCACGGCCTTGGCACGGATGCGCTGACCGGCGACCTCGATCAGGGTCGGCTCGACGAAGCGGGCGTAGTCCTGGATAAAGAGATCCTCCGGCATGTCGTCGGTGCTGCTGCCGAGGACGCGATCCACGAAGGTGTCGCGCAGATCCTGGACATGCTCGAGCGCCTCCGGGATGTCCAGGGTCATACCCTCGTGACCGTCGATACCGAACTTGCCCAGATGCGTGCTCCGATGATAATCCTCGGCGATCTGGATCATGGCCTTGGACGGCATGCAGCCGACCCGTGCGCAGGTCGTCCCCGGCTCGCCCCCGTTGATCAGGACGAAGCTCTTGCCCGCCCGGCGGACCTGCCCCATGGCGTTCAGCCCGGCGGTGCCGGAGCCGATGATGGCGACGTCGACGTTGCGTTCTTCCATCGGGTACCTCCGGAAAACGTTGATTGTCCCGCGCATTGTCTATCGGGACAGGCCGGCGCGACAATCACGAGCGCCGCGCTGGGCAGGCTTGACGTCGCCCGAACGAGCCTGGATGCTCTGCGTTGCGGTCGTCCGTTCCGATTCGGATCATCGACTGTCCAACCCCGCCGACATGGCCGGCGACGCGACCTCGATCCTTTGCTCGATCCACCGGAGGCATGCCAGAATGACCTATTGCGTTGGACTCTGCCTGGACCAAGGATTGGTGATGGCGTCTGACTCCCGCACCAACGCGGGCGTGGACTACATCTCCTCCTACAGCAAGCTGCATCTGTTTCTGCCGGCACCGGACCGGATGTTCATCCTGCTCGCCGCCGGCAACCTGGCCACGACGCAGGAGGTTCTCAACCGCATCCGGCGCGATCTCGATCAGGCCGTACACCCGAACCCGAGTCAGCCACCGCCCGCCGTCACCCTCGCGAGCGTGGACTATCTGTTCGAGGCAGCCAACTATGTCGGCCAGGTCAACCTGGCGGTGCAGAACGAGCACGGCCCGGCGCTGCGCGCGGTCGGGGCGAGCGTGGAGGCAAGCTTTATCCTGGGTGGGCAGATCGCCGGACAACCCCACGGACTCTTTTTGATCTATCCGCAAGGCAATACCATCGCGGCCACCCCGGAGACACCCTATTTGCAGATCGGCGAGAGCAAATACGGCAAGCCGATCCTGGATCACATCGTCCATCCCGGACTCTCGCTCAACGACGGCGTACGTGTCTGCCTGGTCTCGCTCGTCGGCACCTTGCGCTCGAACCTCAGCGTGGGACCGCCTTTCGAGGTCGCCATCTGCCCCAGCGGCGCCCTGGCCCCATTGCAGCGGCTCCGCCTGGAGGAGAGCTCACCCGAGCTTGCCGCCATGACTCGGACCTGGAACGACGGCCTTCGACATGCCTTCTACGCGCTGCCCCAGTTCCCGTGGGAGCAGCCCGCGGGAGCGGACGGCTGAGTCCGCGCAACGTGGAGCGCAGCAGCGCTTGGGCGAGACGCTCTCGCCCGGTGACCGATCCGAGAGTCCGCACCGGGCCACCCGTTCAACGCGGGTGCTCAACAGTTACGGGCATCATGCCCATAATGCGTGCAGATCCGTGACCAGGCATCCTCCGCGGTCTCGACGAAGCTGAAGAGCGAGAGGTCGTCGCGACCGATTACCCCTTCATCGACCAGCGCCTCGAAGTCGATGACGCGCTCCCAGAACCCGCGCCCGAAGAGCATGACCGGCATGGGTCGAATCTTCTTCGTCTGAATCAGGCAAAGCGTCTCGAAGAGCTCGTCGAAGGTGCCGAAGCCGCCGGGGAAGACCACCAACGCCTTCGCACGCATCAGGAAATGCATCTTGCGCAGGGCGAAGTAGTGAAACTGGAACGACAGCTCGGGGGTGATGTAGGGGTTCGGGGCGTGCTCGTGCGGGAGCGTGATGCTGAGACCGATCGAGATCGCATCGACGTCGGCGGCGCCGCGATTGGCCGCCTCCATGATGCCGGGGCCGCCGCCTGTCACGATCACGAAGCAGCGCGACCGCGCGTTCTGCTCCTGCTCGGAGACGATCCGCGCAAAACGTCTGGCCTCCGCATAATAGTGCGAGCGATCGAGCGCACGCCGGCAGCGCTCGACCGCGGAGCGTGCCTGCGCGTCTCCCGGCGCCGCAGCCAGTGCGCGCTCGGCCTCGGCCAGGTTGTGCGCAGCGGTTTCGGGATCCGGGATGCGGGCGCTGCCGAAGACTACGATCGTGGACTCGACCCGCTGATCCTGAAGCTCCAGCTCGGGTTTCAGCAGCTCGAGCTGCAACCGAAGCGGCCGCGCCTCGTCGCGCATTAAAAAGTCGACGTCCGTGTAGGCGAGACGGTATGCGGACGATCGGGTTTGGGGGGTGGAGCGGATCTCGGCCGCGCGCTCGGCATCCTCGCGCGCCGTCGGTAAGGTGACGTGATCGAGGTCGGCTGGTTTGTGCATGATGCGATGGGATCTCGGGGTCGGTTGCAGGTTTCGAGTCGCGGGCCGGCGGCCCTGTCGAATCAGCGCCGCCGCTCCCGATGCGCGTCATCATGCACCAGCGAGACGCCGTCGATCATCCGGTCCGTCGCTGCACGCTGTGCGGCGCCGCCCTGGAGCTTGATGACGAGCCGCACCTCGTTGGCCGAGTCGGCATACCTGAGCGCATCCTCGTAGCTGATCTCACCCTCTTGATAGAGATTGAAGAGCGCCTGATCGAAGGTGATCATGCCCTGCTCGTTGGACTTTTTCATCAGCTCCTTGAGCTTGTGAACCTCGCCCTTGCGGATCAGATCGGCGGCGAGTGGCGTGTTCAACAAGATCTCGACCACTGCTCGACGGCCTTGGCCGCTCTTGCGCGGGGCGAGCTGCTGTGCAATGACGGCCTTCAGGTTCAGGGAGAGATCGAGCAGGAGCTGGTTGCGCGAGTCGTCCGGGAAGAAGCTGATGATCCGATCCAAGGCCTGGTTGGCGTTGTTCGCGTGCAGGGTCGCCAAGACGAGGTGGCCGGTCTCGGCGAAGGCGATGGCGTATTCCATGGTCGCGCGCGTGCGGATCTCGCCGATCAGGATGACGTCCGGGGCCTGACGCAGGGTGTTCTTGAGCGCGACCTCGTAGGACTCGGTGTCCACGCCCACCTCGCGTTGGGTGATGATGCAGCCGTGGTGCGCGTGGACGAACTCGATCGGGTCCTCGACCGTAATGATGTGCCCCGAGCTGTGCCGGTTGCGATAACCCACGAGAGCGGCCAGCGAGGTCGATTTTCCCGTTCCGGTGCCGCCGACGAAGATCACCATGCCGCGCTTGGTCATCGCCAGCTCGCGCAGGATCACGGGCAGCTTGAGCGCCTCGATGGTCGGGATATCGGTCTCGATCCGACGCAAGACCATCCCGGTCGCCTCGCGCTGGACGAATGCGCTGACACGGAAACGTCCCAGGTGCGGGCGATCGATCGCGAACTGACACTCTTTGGTCGCCCGAAACTCCTCGCGCTGGCGATCGTTCATGAGTCCGAGCACCATGTCGTTTGCCTGCTCGGCCGACAAAGGCTGCTTCGCTGCGGGATAGATGGCACCGTCGATCTTGACGCTCGGCGGCCAACCGGCGGTGATGAAGAGGTCGGATGCCTTCCTCTCGACCACCATGGTCAGCAACTGCTCGATTGCACGATTCAGGTCCATACACGACCTCGTTGAGGTGAAGAGACAGCCCCAGCCGGCGACGGCGGCTGCCCGGCCGTCGGCCGGGCATCGCCCTCGGGACCCTGCACGCCGGGAGGTCGCCCCGAGCCGGCGAGATCGGATCAGGTAAATCCGTCCTTGTTCTGCGCTTTCATGCGCGCGTCCTTGCTCGAAATCAAACCCTGCTGGACCAGCTCCTTGAGCCGCTGATCGAGGGTTTGCATCCCGTGAGCCTGACCGGTTTGAATCGCCGAGTACATTTGTGCAACCTTGGCCTCGCGGATCAGATTGCGGATGGCCGGTGTGCCGATCATGATCTCGTGCGCGGCGACCCGTCCTCCGCCGATGCGCTTCAAGAGGGTCTGCGCAATGACCGAGCGCAGAGACTCGGAGAGCATGGCCCGGATCATCTCCTTCTCCGCCGCGGGGAAGACGTCGATGATGCGGTCGATGGTCTTGGCCGCCGAGGTGGTGTGCAAGGTCCCGAAGACCAGATGCCCGGTCTCGGCCGCGGTCATCGCCAGTCGAATGGTCTCCAGATCGCGCATCTCGCCGACCAGGATGATGTCCGGATCCTGACGCAGGGCGGAACGCAGCGCCTCGCTGAAGCCGAGGGTATCGCGGTGAACCTCGCGCTGGTTGACCAGACATTTCTTGCTGGTGTGCACGAACTCGATCGGATCCTCGATGGTGAGGATATGCGCGTACTCGGTCTCGTTGAGATAGTCGACCATCGCGGCGAGGGTGGTGGATTTACCCGAGCCGGTCGGCCCCGTCACCAGGATGAGGCCGCGGGGGACATTCACGATCTCTTTGAAGCTCTCCGGCGCGCTCAGCTCTTCGAGCGACAAAACCTTGGAGGGGATGGTCCGAAAGACCGCACCGGCACCGCGCTTCTGATTGAAGGCGTTGACGCGGAACCGCGCCAGTCCCGGGATTTCGAAGGAGAAGTCGGTTTCCAGGAACTCCTCGTAATCCTTGCGCTGCTTGTCGTTCATGATGTCGTAAACAAGCGAGTGCACCGAGCGATGCTCGAGCGGCGGGACATTGATGCGGCGCATATCGCCGTCCACACGGATCATCGGCGGCAGACCGGCCGAGAGATGCAGGTCAGAGGCGTTATTCTTGACGCTGAAGGCAAGTAGTTCGGCGATATCCACAGATCACTCCCGATTAAACCGCGGCCGGCGTGACATGCGCGCTTCTCGCCCGGCTCGGTTTGGCATGACTCCCCGAACCTTACGGTAGGTGCGGTTTAAGCTCCGAATCTTCCATCCAGACCGGGTCGAGCCTCCTCGACCGGATCCGTGTCTAGCATAGCCTGAAGCACGGGCCTTGGTCTCGACGGATCGGTTGACCGGGTTCGGGTCCGGTTTGCGGATCGGAAGGACCCGGCAGGATGAGATTCGGTGCGGCGGGACAGAATCGGGCGACCGGATGAAAACGAGAAGGTGCGCAGCCCCGTCGGGTGCGCGCCATCCGTAGAGAGAGGGGAGACGTCACAGGCCACGGCGACTGGATGCCGCCGTGCCCTGCGCGCTCGGAATGTCAGGCCGCGAGATGGTCGACCGGTGTGGCGAAGACGTGATTCGCGTAGCTGCTCAAGGTGACCAGCGCAATCCCGGTGACGACCTCCAGCAGGTTCTCTCGAGTGAAGCCGGCGCTCAGGAAGGATTCGACCTGCCCCTCCGCCACCCAGCCACGCTGCTCGGTCATCGCGGCGACGAAGCGACGCAGCGCTTGTAGACGCGGGTCGTCGAGCCGCTCGCCCCGACGGATTGCCGCGGCCATCTCCCCGGCGTGTGGGTGGTCCCCGATGATCGGATTCGGGACGGTGCAGTAATGGCATTGATTGGCATGCGCAGCGGCGACATAGACGATCTGCTGCTCGATCGGGGTGAGGCTGGAGGTGCTCAGCAGCGCCGCGAGATGCCGGTAGGCGTCGATCGCCACCGGAGACTCGGCCAGGATGCGCAAAAGATTAGGTAGCTCGCCGCGATGGCCAAGCATCTCCGCCATGATGGCGCGAGAGGAGTCGGGAGCGGTCTCCATGTCGTGCAGGTGTAAGGGTAGCATGTGCGGTGCCTGGTTGATTTGCGGGAAAGCCTGAAGCTCAATTCTCAGTATATTGATCAGGATTTCAGCCGCAATCCGCCGATGCATCGGATAAGATCGCATCATTCTTCGTTATTTGTCCGGTCTCGGCGCGGGGACCCGACTCACTCCGTACGCAGAATCCACCCTCCGGCGCACCGGGTCGATGCCCTCAACAGTGCCGCCGATTGGTCGACGCAGGCAAGCGCGCTGCCCTTATCCAGAACGCCGAGCCAGCGCCGCGGGATGGCGTCGGGACCATAAAGCGCCCCGGCGATCATGCCGAGGATCGCGCCCGTGGTGTCCGCATCTCCGCCGCGATTGACGACATCCACCAGCGCCGTCTCGAAGCTGTCGGTGGCGAAGAGTGCTTGGAAGACGGCACGCAGCGTCTCGACCAGATAACCACCCGGGTTCTCCATGCGGCGGCGATCGAAGCGGTACTGCGGCTCGGCCGCGACCAGATCCTCCGCCAACACCCGCAGCTCGGTCTTGGACTGCCCCAGCAGTGCGGCCTGGACCATGCGGATGACGGTCAAGGTCCCCGCATCGGCCAAGCGGTTGTGGTGCGTGACGTGGGATTGAGCACGGTTGGCCTCGGCAACCGTCTCCGCGTCGGCACCGAGCGTGAAAAGTGCAATCGGCAGGCAGCGCATGCAGGCACCGTTGCCGGCGTCGTACTCGTTTTCGGGAACCTCGAGGGTGCCGTGCAGGCGATACTGGCTGATGCCGCGGCGAACCGTGTGACCGATGTCGACGGGTTTGGTGCGCATCCAGTCGCTGAACGCCTCGGCGATCGCGCGCGCATCGACCCCGCCGGCCGCCAGGATACTGCTGCCGAGGGCGAGACTCATCTCGGTGTCGTCGGTGACACGCCCCTTGCGGAGCCTCAGCCAGCCGCCGCCGATCAGATTGCGGTGCTCGCCATGGACCTCGCGGATCTCACGCGGGGTCATGAACTCGACGGTTGCGCCGAGCGCATCTCCGACGGCGAGACCGAGATAGGCTCCCGCCGCCCGGTCATAGAGGGTGTTGATCTTGGATGTCGTCCAAGCCAGCTCAGTGCTCAGGTCCGAAACAAGCATGATAGTCGGTGCACACCTCGCACGACGGCGCTCGGCAGGTGTAGATCCCTTCCGCCTCGCAGAGCTGTTTGTAGAGGAACCGCTTCCATTTCATGTCGTTGACGTTGCGCCCGGCCAAGGAGGGGAAATTCCGGCGCATCAACGCGGTCAGATCGGCCCGGTTCCAGAGTCCGAGATCCTGCCAGAGATGGTCGCTCGCCAGACAGCCTGCGGCGACCACATGGGCCATCCAGACCTCGGACGGGGAGTCGCCGGCCTTGTGCATGAGCATCAGCCGAACCAGCTCTTCGCGCTCGTCGCCGCGCACCTCGGACGAGGTTGTCTCGCCAGCGATGGCATCGAGGAAATCGCGCGTGGCCGCTCCCGGAAAATGGTGCCGCATCAAACAATGAAACGCGGCCGGATTCAGACCGAGCCAGGGCGGCATGGCGCCGCCGCCCGCGGCACGGGTCGCGATCATACTCGCAAAGGCTTGATCGTTGCCGGCCCCGATCGCCCTGACCATGAGGCGGGCATAGATGCGGCCGGCATCCTGTTCCGAGTCGAGGGCGAGGGCCGACATGACCTCAATACTCCACGAGGATGTCTTCGTCGCGCACGATCATCTGGCACGCCAGACGCCACTCGCTCGGCATGTCGTCGACGGCGATCCGATCGATGTCGTCCTTGGTCAGCTTGCCCAGCTCGACCAGCACACTGCGCTCCTTGTCGGTCAGGAAGCCGCTCATGCGGCCCTTGCGATCGACACTGGTCACGCGCACCAGACAGTTGCCGCACTCGCCGTCCTGGCAGTCGTGGTGCAAGGGCACCTTGTACTCCTTGGCGAGCTTCAGGATGGTCTCGGTGTGGCTTCCCGCCACGGCATACACGGTCTTGTCTTTGTAATCGGGGCTTGAAAAGGTCACGAGTGGCATTGTATCGGGTCTCTCTGGGTCGATGACCGGGCGCTGGATGCCGTGCGCGGCAACGCCGGGGCTCCGGTCGGTCATGAACGGGGCGACGGGTCGGCGTCGTGCTGACCGTCGCGGTGAATCAGGCCGGCTTGACCTTGCAGTCGCCGAGGATCTGAGCCTGGCAGGCGAGCCGGTCATGACGGCTGGCCATGTTCTCGCGCAGGACCTTTTCCTCCAGCACGGAGGGCTCGGTCAGATTGTTCCAACCCTCCTCCACATGCATCATGCAGGTGCCGCAGTCGCCCTCGCGGCAGCCGTAGATGATGCCGGCGCCGATCCGCTCGGAGACCTCGATGACCCGCGTTCCGGCGGGGACGTTGACGGTCTGCTCGATGTCGGTAAATGTGATCTTGGCTTTCGCCATGGTGTCTGACTCCTGAATTGTCGATGGTTGTGGATGGTGAAAGGGTTTAGCCCAAGTCGGCGAAGTCGATGACTCGCCCCTGCTCCCCGCGCACGAGGGCTCCGGCCAGCGCTCGCCCGAAGTCGCGGCACTCCTCGAGCTCCTCGTCGGTCGGGATGAGCTTGATACGCAGACCAGCAACCGGAACGCGGAGCTTCAGCCCGCGCAGGCGATCCTCGATCATCTTCACCGCCTCGCCGGTCCAGCCGTAGGAGCCGAAGGCGGCGCCGAGCTTGCCCTTCAGATCGATCACGGCGAGCGAGGAGAGCAGATCCCAGATCGGCTTGGCCGCGTCCCCGTTGATTGTCGGCGAACCCAGGACCAGGGCATCGGCGGACTCGATCAGGTCCACGAAGGGCTGGATCTCCCCGCCTTCCAGGTCGTAGAGCGAGACGCGGATCCCGCCCGCCTCCTCCGCCCCGGCGCGGATCGCCTCGGCCATGCGCGCGGTGCTGCCGTAGGCGCTCATGTAAAAGATGATCAGCGAGCGTTCGCCCTGGTCGATACGCTCGGCCAGACTCGGCGTGGACAGCTCGCGATAGCGGGTGACGTAGCGGCGCGGTCGATCGCGCAGAATCGGTCCGTGGGTCGGGGCGATGAGCTTGATCGGCAGCGGCTCGATCAGCTTGAGCGCATCCACCACATAGCCCTTGAAGGGCCGCATGATGTGGGCGTAGTAGTAGTCGAACGCGAAGCGGAAATCGCCGCAGAGGTCGTTGAAGAGCCGTGCGTCGCAATGGTGACAACCGAAGACGTCGCCCGAGAAGAGCACGCCCTCCTCCGCCAGCCAGGTGCACTGGGTATCGGGCCAATGCAGAAATGGCGTGTGCAGAAAGCGCAGCGTCCGACCGCCGAGCGAGACCTCGTCGCCCGTTCCCACAGTCGTGTAGGTCAACGGCCGGTCGTCGCGGGGCTTGAGCAACGCCTTGAGCATGGGCGTGGCGCGCTTGGAGATGTAGAGCTGGGCTTGGGGCGCGCGGCGCATCAGCTCGGGCAGCGCCCCGGTGTGATCCGGCTCCAGATGGTTGAGCACGATGACGCGGATCTCGTCGTAACGGGCAACCGATTCCAGGCGCGCGAAGAAGTCCTCGGCGAACTCGGCCTTGACCGTGTCGATGACCGCGACACCCTCCTCCCCGCGCACCAGATAGCTGTTGTAGGTCGTGCCGTTGGCGGTGCGCAGGATAATGTCGAAGGTGCGCAGACCCGGATCCAGGGCACCGACCCAATGGACGCCGGGCGCGACCTCGACGGCCCGAGCCTGATCGGCACGATCCCGAGCGATGACCGATGCGGCGGACGACATCAGGCGGGCGCTCCGTCGGTCGGCAGATCGCACCGAGGATCCGGCCCGCTTCGGGAGCAGGACTGCAAGTCCTGATCGGCCGCAAGCGTTACGCCGAGCGCCGTCAGCAACGAACCAGGCTCGAAGCCGCAGCCGCTGCCGTACTCCGATTCGATCAAAGGTCGGCGAATCAGCAGCGGATCATCCAGCATCAGGGCCAACGCCGTCGTCTCGTCCAGGGTCTCGGGCCGCACCTCACCCTGCTTGATGCGCGGCGCGGTCGGGTTGAACCAGTCAGCCACCGGCAGATCCCCGAAAAACGGCCGCAACCGCTCGGCGGTCCAAGGCTCGGAGAGCAGGTTCCGCACCGTCAGACGATGCCCGAGCGACGCCAGCAACGCCTTCTGCTTGGCGTTGGACAGGCACCCCGGCTTTTCGTAGAACAGCACCGACGACATCAGCTCACCCTTCATTTCTATGCCAACAGGTTCGGTCTTGATCGGCGTGCTCGGCGCGGAGCGCCTGACACAGGCGTGACACCGCCGGAGCGGTGTCACGAGTTTGATGGAGCGGTGTCGCCATTCGGCCGTAGAACCCGTCCGCCCCGGGCTGACCAAGACCGCCACCGAAAACCCGAATAAAGTATCCTGAACCGCGCTCCACCAAGGCCGCGGACTGCTCGAAAGCCCGCTCAAACGCGGACTTCGCGGACATTACGAAGCGCGGTTCAGCGCGCCTGGATCTGGGTGCGGATCTCCGCCCAGCGATCCGGCGGGATACCGGTCAGCGACCCCGGCGGATTCACCGGCACGCCCAACCCATCGAGAATGACCCCCTCGATCGGGCAGATGCTCGCGCACTGCGGATCGGCGAAGTCGCCCTCGCACTCGGTGCAGGCGCGCGCGTCGATCGTGAAATGCGGGAGTGCCTCGCGAATCGCCTCGCTCGGACACAGGGGCAGACACGCCCAGCAATTCACGCAACCTTCGATGATCTTGTAAGCCATGGCGGGTCTCCGCTGGTTCTGCGTTTTAGGCGGTCATTCGCTGCGCTGTACCGCCGGAGCATTCGAGCAGCCCTGCCGCCCCCATCTCGCGATACACCGCGGCAATCGCGTCCTCGATGGGCTCCATCGCATGCTCCCCGTTGGGCGCAATGCCTGCGGCCTCCAACTGACCCCAAGGCTCGTAGCCGATGCGCGAGCAGAGCACGACCTCGCAGCCGTCGAGAACACGGATGGTCTTGGCCAGGACGGACTCGCCGTCGCCGCAGGTCTCGTCGCCCGAGCAATAAAGATCGACCTTGCGGTGACCGATGAAGCGCACGTCGTTCGCGCTGGCCTCGTAGACCAGGAACTCACGGGCGTGGCCGAAATGCTGGTTGATCACGCCGCCGCCGGTGGTCGCCACCGCCATCAACACCGGACGGGGCTCGGGCCGTGCGGGGCGACGCCGGGTCAGTGATGCGATCGAGACGAAGGTCTCGCTGGACTGGTTGCGCTGCGCCGTGCGACTGGCCTCGATGGCGGCATGGACCTCCGCACGACGGGCCATCGCGGCGGCGTAATCGACCTCCTGTGCGGCGATCTTGTCGAGCGTGAACTCGTCGCCCCGATCCTCGCCGAGCATGCCGACCGCATCCGCGCGGCATTGGCGACAATGGCGCATCATGGCCATGTCCCCGGCGCAGGCGTCCTGCAGTGCGCTCAGCTCCTCGTTGGTCGGGCCGCGTTGGCCCATCAACCCGTAGAAGGTGCCGTGCTCGGGCTCGGCGATAAGCGGCATCACGTTGTGCAGGAAGGCGCCCTTGGCCTTGACGACCCGGCTGACCTCTTTGAGGTGCTCGGCGTTCACACCTGGGATCAGCACCGAGTTGACCTTGACCAGGACACCGCGCGCGACCAGCATCTCGAGTCCCTTCTGCTGCTGCGCGATCAGGATCTCGGCGGCCTTGCGGCCGGTCACCCGGCGGTTGTTCCAGAAGATCCAGGGGTAGATCTTGGCGCCCACGTCCGGGTCGACGCAGTTGATGGTGATGGTGACGTGCTCGATGTTGTGCTTGCAGATCTCGTCGACCAAACCGGGCAGCGCGAGGCCGTTGGTGGAAACGCAGAGCTTGATGTCGGGTGCCTTCTCGGAGAGCTGGCGGAAGGTCTCCAGGGTGCGCTGCGGATTGGCGAGCGGATCGCCCGGACCGGCGATGCCGAGCACCGTCATCTGGGGGATGGCCGCGGCGACGGCGATGACCTTCTTCACCGCCTGATCCGGGGTCAACACCTCGGAAACAACGCCGGGGCGCGACTCGTTGGAGCAGTCGTACTTGCGATTGCAGTAATGACACTGGATGTTGCAGGCGGGTGCGACGGCCACATGCATCCGCGCATAGTGATGATGCGCATCCTCCGAGAAACAGGGATGGTTGTTGATCTTGGCGCGAATCGCCTCGGGCAGATGGGCGAGCTTGTCGCCGCCGGCACCGCAGCCGCTCGACGCGCAACCGCCGCCGGGCGCGCCCGCGGCATCGGCAATCACCTTCAACTCCATCACGCTGCCTCCGGAGATGGGGCGTTGGGCCCCGCGAAAAGATGTCTCTGGAAGGCACTTCAGCAAAGACCATGCCCAGTCTTTGCGATCGCTTAACCAATTGAAATAAATGGCTACACTTGTGTCGGGCCGGTGCGCCTGTCGGGATTACGACAGCCTGGGCCCAACCGCTTTGTGGGAATCGGCACCACCGCCGCGGCAATAGGGGATATCGCTCCGTAGCAACACGGATGGTCGCTGTTCCGGACCCTCTTTATCCTGCCTCTACCGAGTCATTGACCTGATTTGAGGTGAGGATGAACGAACACGCGCGATCGGCGGACATGGCATTCCATCCCGAGGCCGGCACCGGCCGAGAGGTCTCTGCTCATCCGTTCTGGCCACTTGAGGGGGTCATTCCCGATGGGCTGATGAACAACGCGGAGATGGTCGCCTATTTCCGCAGGATTCAGACAGAGATCGCCAGCAACGAAGCGGCCTTGTCCGATTTCTGGCTCGAATCGCTCAAACAATCCGATTCCATGCTCCTGTCCTGGATGGACGCCCAGCGGCAGCTTGGCGACGCCTGGTACCAGGCCATGATCGGCCACCTTTCGCCGGTTCAGGATCCGACGGCAGGCAGCGCGGAGGATGTCCCGGAGAGTTGGCTGGACGCCGCATCCAAGGCCGTGCATCTGCAAAACGAATGGCTCGGGCTATGGGCCTCGGTGATGGGCCTGCGAGGCCGAGCAGGATCCGACGTCGCGGGTTGAAAACAGCGAATCCGGCGCGTCGGCGTGTCCATGAGCGGGCGTCGAGGGGGCAGGGACTTCACACGAAAACCGCTGGTTCAAGACGTTCGCGCCGGACCGCCCAAGCGGATCAGGGGATCCTGACGATAGAAGTCTCTGAGCTGTTCGTAGACCTTCGGGTATTCCGCGTACAGCAGATCGGGCAGCTCGAAAAAGGTCTCGCTGAGGACAGCGAAGAATTCCGCGGGCGACTCGGTTGCATAAGGGTCGATCGGGGTCTCCTCGCCGGCGTCGACCCGAAGACAGAGATTCTCGTAGGCGGCGGAGAAGGTCTCGGCCCAAACCTTCGGGGACATCCCGGCGTGCAGCGGCGGGCAGCCGTTGGCGGCACCGTCGCGCATGTCGAGCTTGTGCGCGAGCTCGTGGATCACGACGTTGTATCCGTCGCGCTCCATCCCGGCCTCGACATCGGCCCAAGAGAGGATGATCGGACCCTGCTCCCATGCCTCGCCGCTCTTGGCCTCGCGCTCGGTCCAGACCACGCCGTCGTCGCCCACGACCTCCCGCTCGGGGACGAACTCCTCGGGATACACGATGACGGCGTACCAGCCGCTGTACCAATCCAGGCCCAGCTCCAGGACCGGGAGGCAGGCTTGCAGCGCGATCGCCAAACGCATCGCATCCGTCAGCGCGAGCCCTTGCGCGGGGTCCAGGCGTTTGTCGCGCAGGAAGAGGAGCGCGAGATCGGCGAGACGCCGTGTCTCCTCATCGGTCAGCTCGTCCAGCAGCGGAAGCGCATCCAGAACACGCGCCAAATCCTGCGGATCGACGCGGGCGCGCTCGCGCTCCAGGACGCGCGATTGCCACCACCCCGTCAGACCCCGCATGGAACCTCCGTCGGGACCGGCCGAGAGCCACGACAGACGCCGCGGAAACCGGTCGGATGACGCAGGCCGTGCGGCCTTTCGCGCAAAAATCCGTCGCGGCCGAGCGCTTCGCCGGATGATTGACGTGCGTCAAGGCGAATCGCGTGCTGCCGACCAAGATGATCGGATCGATCGCCGCCCGCTGGATCCCCGGTCATGACGCGAAAGCTGTTGATCATCGCTATCCTGGTCCTCTTCGGACTGTTGGCATGGCTGTTGTCCTGGACGCCCGCCGGGGTAGACGGCGCCGCCGGCGGACCGATCCACCGGACGCTGGATCTGGCGGCACCGCCGACGGGCGGGGACTTCATCCTCGACTCGGCGAGCGGCCCGGTCGACCTCGCCGCTCTGCGCGGCGACGTGGTGCTCATCTATTTCGGTTACACCTGGTGTCCGGACATCTGCCCGACCAACCTGGTGCTGATCGCCGCCGCGCTCAAGGCACTGACACCCGAAGAGCTGGAGCGGGTCCACGTCCTCTTCGTCAGCGTGGATCCCGAGCGGGACTCCGCGGAGCGACTCGCCGAGTATAGTGGCTATTTTCACCCCAAGATCCTCGGCCTGACCGGGACGCCCGAGCAGATCGCCGAGGTCGCCAAGCTCTACGGCGCGGCCTACAGGCGTACCGAGCTGGCCGATTCGGCGATGGGCTATGTCGTGGATCATTCGGCCTACAGCTATCTCGTCGATCCGCAAGGCCGACTCGTACGCAACCTCGATCATGCCACACCCTCCGCGGAGATCGTCGCGGCCATCCGCAATCTGCTCGCCGCGCAGATGCCCGTCCGAGACGGCGGGCCACCTTGACGCAAACACACTCGACCATCCCGAAACCCCGAAGAGGACGCACCATGCCTGCAAACCTTTCACGCCTGCTCGCCACGGCCCTGTTGACTGGCGTCTCGCTCGCCGCCCAAGGCGCGGACGTCTCGATCGGCGACCCCTACGCCCGCGCGGTGCCGCCCGGCCAACCCAACAGCGCCGTCTTCATGTCGCTGGAGAACCGATCCGGGCAGACTCAGGCCCTGGTCGGCGCCGAGAGCGGGGTCTCGGAGGTCGTCGAGCTGCACACGCACGTCGAGGAGGACGGGATGATGCGGATGCGCCGGATCGAGAAGATCGAGGTTCCCGCCGGGGAGACGGTCACCCTGAAGCCGGGCGGCCTGCACGTCATGCTCATCGGCCTCAAACAGACGTTGGAGCCGGGCGACGCGGTCGATCTCACCCTGGTCTTCGAAGACGGCTCGCGCATGCCCGTTCAAGCACCGGTGCGCCGAATCGAGATGCAGCCGATGCATCACTGAGCCCGGGCCGGGGGATCCCGGGGGACCGACGGCCGGGACGGGCTGGGACGACCGGTCCGTCGGCCCCGCCCGCGCCAAGCATCGTCACGAACCGCATGGTCATTCCACCCGTCATCAAGGCGTCCGAGAACGGAATTATCCGTCGCCTCGCCTGTCTCTGAGCAGGTGCCGAGGAGTGTCATCTCGGCAGACATACGCTACCGCTGGTTTGACCCATATGCGGGGGTTCTGATATACATCCGTGGATTTTCTCGCCCCCCGACCAGGCCGTCGATCCGCGAAGGTGTCGCGGCCATGAATCACGACCCGATTAGGCATCCTCCATGGTTAAGAATTGGCTGATAACAGTTACGGTGGCAACGGCATTGGTAAGCGGCGCTGTCCAGGCGTCCGAAGGGCATCAAGCCAGCGCGCCTCAGGCCGGAGATCCGAAGGCCGGCGAGGCGAAGGCAAACGGCATTTGCGTCGCTTGCCACGGCCCGCAAGGCAACAGCATCGTGCCGCTCTGGCCCAAGCTGGCCGGTCAGCACCCGGAATACATCAAGAAGCAGTTGATGGACTTCAAAGCCGGTCACCGCGCCAACGCACAGATGACCCCGATGGCCCTGCCCCTGACCGATCAGGAAGTGCTCGACTTGGCGGCCTACTATTCGACGCAGACCAAGACCCCCGGCGCGGCAGACCCGGCGTTGGCGAGCAAGGGTGAAGCCATCTACCGCTGGGGCAACCCCGAGACCGGCGTTCCCGCGTGCAGCGGATGTCACGGCCCCGCGGGCCAGGGCCAGTCGCTCGCCAAGTTCCCGCGGATCTCGGCCCAGCACGCGGATTACACGAAGCAAACCCTCGAACACTTCCGCGGCGCCCTGCGCGCCAATGATCCGAACGGGATGATGCGCGGCGCGGCGGCTCGGTTGAGCGATCAGGAAATCGCTGCGGTGGCTCAGTACATTCAAGGCTTGAGCAACTAAGTCGAGCAGGGCTGAAGCGACGACTCACGGACGAGTCGATCCCATAACCATCGCCTCGCGCACCGTATCCGCGGGACTTCCTTCGATTTCGGAGATTTGGTCATCGGAGCACTGGACTCAGGACCACCCGAGCCTGGATTGATCGACGCCGAAGGCGACGTGCGCACGGCGAGCTCGTCCGGGCCCACAATGCATGCCCGATCGGCTGACTCCGCCGAGCCGATCGCCGCGGTGCCCGCGCATGCACGCCATCAGAGCGTTTCGCACGCGTCCTCGCTTCCGGCGGGGACGCGACATCTCAAGCTGTTGAGCTTCAATGTGCAGGCCGGGATTTACTCGCGCCGCTACAGCGACTACTTCACCAATAGCTGGAAGCACATCCTTCCGCACCCCGAGCGACTGGCGAACCTGACCCGCATCGCCCAGCTGTTGCATCAGTTCGACCTGGTCGGGCTCCAGGAGGTCGACGCCGGCTCCCTGCGCAGCGCCTACATCGATCAGATCCAGTATCTGGCACGCCACGGTGCCTTCCCGCACTGGTACAGGCAGGTCAACCGCAACCTCGGACCCTTCGCGCAGCATAGCAACGGGCTGCTCAGCCGTCTGCGCCCGCAACGGATCACCGAGCACAAGCTTCCGGGCCTCCCCGGTCGCGGCGCCGTCGTGGCGGAGCTCGGGCTTTCGGACCGCGAGACGCTCGCCGTGGCGATTGTGCATCTTGCCCTCGGATGGCGCGCACGGCGGCGTCAACTCGACTACCTGGTCGCCCTGTCCGAGCTGCACCCTTATCTCGTCATCATGGGCGACTTCAACTGCGGGTGCGACTCGAAGGGGCTGCGGGCGATGGTCCGCAAGACAGAGATGCGCGGTCTCGACTGCGAGCTGAAGACCTTCCCGAGCTGGCGCCCGACGCATAATCTCGATCATATCCTGGTCTCTCGGCCGCTCCGGGTCATCACCGCGCGCGTGGTCGATTACGCCTTGTCGGATCATCTCCCGATCAGCATGACGATCGAGCTGCCCGAGGGCGTCTCCTTCTCGGCACACCAAGGCGAACACGAAGGCTAGCCTCTCGGCCGGGTCGGTCAATCCTGCACGTAGAAGTGGCGCCACGCGCAACCGCTCGCGCGCTCTAGCAGATCGAATAGGCCATCCGTCGGCACCGCCTCGCCCGGAAAGATCTCCTCGACCTGAACGAGCAGGCGCGCAAACCCGCCCTGCTGCTTCCAATCCCAAGACCGGATCGGATGGGCTTGACCGCAGCTCGGGCAGACCACCGAAGCGCTCCGATGGCCCCGCGCAAGTTCAAGCGCCACTTGCTCGAAAGGTGACGGCCAATCGCTCGAGCGCGCACGGCAAGCCGGACAACGCGGCGCACGCGTATTGCGGCCATGACACCAGCGCGGATGTTCCGATGCCTGCGGAACCACGACGTGACAAAAGGGGCCGCCGCCCCGCGGGTCGCCGGCGATCCTAACCGCACAACCGACGAAGGCAAGCAGCGCCGAGAACTCGGGGCCGACGAGAAAGGCGCACGCGCGATCCGGGATCGGATCGGCGATGAAGCCCGCATCGAACAATGTCCGAACAAGCCGGTCTCGATCCGGACAGCGCTCGGAATCGCGGGGCGCAAGGATCAGACGACCCGCGTGATTGGACGGCGGCACGACACCCTCTACACGCCTCGGATCCTTCATCGTCATAGCCCTGGACCTCCGAGCCACGCCCGACACTTGCCGTACGGTGTACGCACACCTTCGCCGGCCAAAGCAAGGTCGCGGCTCAGAGCTCGTCGGTCGAATGATGGAAATCGTAGCTCAGATTGCTGCTCGGCATCTGGACCGAGTTGCCTTGGATGTAGTCGGGCCGGCAATTCCAGACCCTCGCGATCGTCGCCGGGTCTTCGATCCCGGCCGCGATGACGGAGGCGCCCTGTGTCCTCAACTGCTGCACCACTTGGATCAGCTCGGCCGCGTCCGTATTGAGCAGGGTTGCGAAGGAGAGCTTGGCGAGCGCCGCCGGCAGGTCAGCCAACAGGTCGAGATCCGCCGCACTGCCCGTGACGTTGGCGACGCAGACCTGAATCCCGAATCGTCGCAAGACCCCGACGAGCGATTTGGCGACGCCGAGGTGGTTTCGAATGTCGTGCATCTGGAACTGAAGCAAGGGGCGGCGTCTGATCAGATTGCGCCGCACCATCTGATCGCGGAACCAGGGCAGCCATTCCTCCGCCGCAACCGATACGACGGACTGATGGATCAAGAGTCGCAGCTTGGGGTGTGTCTTGCGTTCCACATCCATGACATCGAGCGCATGCTCGAGCACCCAACGATCGATCCTCGCCATCAAGCCGCTGCGCTCGGCTACGGGCAAAAAATCAGCCGCCGGGACGTGGTCGCCGTCGAGCGTACGCAGCCGAAGCTGAACCTCGTAGAGCTCGCCGACGTTCGCCCCGAGCGAGACGATCGGCTGAAACATCAACAGTAGTCCGTCCTGGCTGATCGCGGTGTCGACGAGCTGCTTGAGCAAACGCTCGTACTCGGAGCCGCGATCGGGAGAGATCACCGGAGCCCAGACCCGCACCCGATTGCCGCCCGCTTGCCTCGCCCGCGCCACGGTAGTTCGACTGCGCGAGACCATGGTGATGGCGTCGTCGGCGGGGGGAGTGAAAAGCCCGATCCCGATTGTCGCGGTGAGCGAAAGGCGTTTGTCCGCGGCCCTGAGCTTGGTCGCCGCGAAGATGCGCAAGAGCTGCTCCCCGAAACCCTCCAACGCCTCGCGGCTGCCCCGTCGAGCAAGCACCGCAAAGGTGAAGTCATCCAGGTGTGCCGCGGACTCGTCCGGGACGAGCTGGTCGGCGAGCTTCTCCGCGAGCTGGCGCAACAACCGCTCCAAGCCGTTGCTCCCGAGTGCGTCGGAGACGTCCTGAAACCGATCCAGCTCGATCAACACAAGGCCGACCCCGGGCGAAAGCGGCTCCCGATCGCGCACCACGCGATCGAGACCACGCAGAAATGCCTCCTTCGAAAGCAAGCCGCGGGCGGTATCACCTTGATCGGCATTGACCCGGCGGTCCTTGAGCAAGCGCGACATGCGGATACGATGCTCGATCGCGGCGATCAGCTGCTCGCGTTGGATCGGCTTGGCAATGAAGCTGTCGCCACCGACCCGCAAGGCCTCCAGCTGCTTCTCCGGGTCGGTCTCGGCGGAGAGAAAGATGATGGGCGTGTCGAAGTACTCGCCGTGATCCCGGATGATCGCCGTCAACTCGGTACCGCTCGCGTCCGGCATGTAGAGATCCATCAGGACCAGATCCGGTTGGACATCGTGCATCTTCTCCAGGATCTCCAGCGGTCGATCGACGATGTGCGGCTCCATGCCCGCCTTGCCCAGCAGCAAGGCGATGTATTTGGCCTGCAGCGAGTCGTCTTCGACCACCAGGATCCGGGGTTGGCTGCTCTTGGCCGGACCGCTCAACTCGACGAGACGCTTGGCCAGGTCGGACACGGCAACCGGAGTCGGAAAATAGCCGCGTGCACCCGCACGCATCACCTGGAGCCGCGTCTCGATGTTCTCGGCGTCCGCGATACAGACCACCTCCGGCTTGACGGCCGCATTGCCCGTCAGGCGCTCGATCAAACCGGACGGGCTTGTGGCGGGCGCGATGTGGCGTAGATCGAGGATCAGCACCCGAGCCTGCGTACGCCCGAGCGCGGCTTGGAGCGCGTTGAGGTCCTCGAAGGCATCGAGCTGCAAGCCGGCCGGCTGGAGCAGGTCCGCGAGCCCGGTGTACAGCTTCGAATCGACGCCGAGGTAGAAGATCCTGTTTTCGGAAACCGCGATAGCTGCTTCGTTCATGAGCGAAATCGACTCGTGAGGCGTCGAGAGATCCTGTCTGCCGTTACCTGGTCCGACCCCGTCAACCCGAGCAGACGCGGTCAAGGCCGGCGTCAGGATCCGCAGCCCGAGCCCAAAGGTCAAGCGAAAGGCCGCGCACGCCGTACCTTCCGTTCGATCGGGTTGAAATCCCGACAGCCTTTCGATAGTTTCGGTGCTCATGCTGCTGGGGGTGTCCGGCACGCGACCTGAGACTACAACCGCGGTGCCCGTCGCTCGTGAGACCGGCATGCTGCGGGTCATGATGCAGGTCGGCGACGGGCTGAGAAAGACCCTTCGAACCTGATCCGGATCATGCCGGCGCAGGAAAGCAGGCGACGAGGTCGGATCATGGCTGCCGGATCAAGCTGAGGGTTGAGCCCGCCGGCGAACGGCATCCCGAAGACCAGGGCAGTTAATCGTATGGGCCCTTGCCGGCTCTCCGTTTCTGCCGCCTCGACTCGGGATCCGGTCGGGTCCCGACCTCCCCGCCGCTCCTCCCGCCGAATGGCAATGGCCATCGTCCGCCAGGATTTCGATCCGGCCCCGCAGCCTATACGGCCGATATGGCCCCATACCAGCGGCGACACCATGCGCCCCGCGTCCGTCGAGAGGAGATTCCATGAGCGCCATCCCACAGGCCTTCGCCCAGAAGACCGCCGAGCTGTCCGACGAGGTCACGCGGCCCTTTCCAAGCTCGCGCAAGATCTACGTCACGGGATCGCGTCCGGACCTGCGCGTCCCCATGCGCGAGGTCACGCTGACCCCGACCCAGACCAACGCGGGGATCGAAGAGAATCCGCCGATCATGGTCTACGATACCTCCGGCCCTTATACGGATCCGACGGCGCACATCGATCTGCTCGCCGGCTTGGCCGATCTACGCAGCCCCTGGATCCAAGAGCGCG
The DNA here is from genome assembly GCF_001499735.1 of Thiocapsa sp. KS1. Lineage (GTDB taxonomy): Bacteria > Pseudomonadota > Gammaproteobacteria > Chromatiales > Chromatiaceae > Thiocapsa. The sequence goes on from NZ_LN848257.1 coordinate 3,201,002, forward strand.
ACGACACCGAGCTGCTCGACGGACCCACCTCGGCCTTCGGACGCGAACGCCAATCCGACCCAAAGCTCGCACATCTGCGCTTCGAGCACATCCGCACCCCGCGGCGAGCCAAGCCGGGCCGCAACGTCACCCAGATGCACTATGCGCGAGCCGGCATCATCACGCCCGAGATGGAGTTCGTCGCCATCCGCGAGAACATGCGTCTGGATGCGCTGCGCGCCGACCCGCGTTACACGAAGCTCCTGCGCCAGCATCGCGGCCACTCCTTCGGCGCCAGCCTGCCCGAGACCATCACCGCCGAGTTCGTCCGCGACGAGATCGCCCGCGGGCGCGCCATCATCCCGGCCAACATCAATCATCCCGAGCTCGAGCCCATGATCATCGGGCGCAACTTCCGGGTGAAGATCAACACCAACATCGGAAACTCGGCCGTTACCTCCAGCATCGAGGAAGAGGTCGAGAAGATGGTCTGGTCGGCGCGCTGGGGCGGCGACACCCTGATGGATCTCTCCACCGGCAAGAACATCCACGAGACGCGCGAGTGGATCCTGCGCAACGCCCCGGTGCCGATCGGCACGGTGCCCATCTACCAGGCGCTCGAGAAGGTCGACGGCAAGCCCGAGGAGCTGACCTGGGAGATGTTCCGCGACACCCTGATCGAGCAGGCCGAACAAGGGGTGGACTACTTCACCATCCACGCCGGCGTGCTGCTGCGCTATGTCCCGCTGACCGCGGAGCGTCTCACCGGCATCGTCTCGCGCGGCGGGTCCATCCTGGCCAAGTGGTGCCTGGCACACCACCAGGAGAACTTCCTCTACACGCACTTCGGCGAGATCTGCGAGATCATGAAGGCGTACGACGTCTCCTTCAGCCTGGGCGACGGGTTACGCCCGGGCTCGATCGCCGACGCCAACGACGCCGCCCAGTTCGCGGAGTTGGAGACCTTGGGCGAGTTGACCCGCTTCGCCTGGGAGCACGACGTTCAGGTCATGATCGAAGGCCCCGGCCATGTCCCGCTGCAGATGATCGAGGAGAACGTCACCAAGGAGCTCAAAGACTGCTACGAGGCGCCCTTCTACACCTTGGGCCCGTTGATCACGGACATCGCCCCGGCCTACGATCACATCACCTCCGGCATCGGTGCGGCCAACATCGGCTGGTACGGCACCGCCATGCTTTGCTACGTCACGCCCAAGGAGCATCTGGGCCTGCCCGACAAACAGGACGTGCGCGACGGCATCGTGACCTACAAGATCGCCGCCCACGGTGCGGATCTCGCCAAGGGGCTGCCCGGCGCGCAGATCCGCGACAATGCGCTCTCCAAGGCCCGCTTCGAGTTCCGTTGGGAGGACCAGTTCAACCTCTCGCTGGATCCCGAACGCGCGCGTGAATTCCACGACCAGACCATGCCGCATGAGTCACATAAGGTCGCGCACTTCTGTTCCATGTGCGGACCGCATTTCTGCTCGATGAAGATCACGCAGGACGTGCGCGACTACGCCTTGGCGCATCGGTTGGACGACGTTCAGATCGCCATCGAAGAGGGTATGAAGGAGAAGGCCAGCGAGTTTCGCAATGAGGGGGCGCAGATCTACAAACCGGTCTGAATCGCGTTAAACCGCGTCCAGAGCGAGATGCTCACTTTCGAGTGAGCTCAACGTTTGGTGCATCAACGGCCCTTAACGTGGACGCGGTTACGTCTCATCGCGCGAGAGACGACGAACAGCCCGCTGCGGCACAAACGCGCGCTGCCCCGGCAAGAGCGTCCGGTTGCCTTTGAGCGTGGTGAACTGGATCGCCTCGATATAACAGAGCCACAAGAACCGACCCAGGATGCGTACCCGATACCTGGTGGTACCAAAGTGCGAGACGAGCCTCAGCTCGCCGAGATGTGCGTCGTCTTGATCGGGCATGGAACCTTTCCCGCGGGACATGAGCCGCGAAGGCTAACGCAAGTCGATGGGGGAAGAACTGACCGGATCTGACGGCATGCCGATGCCCGATCGGGGGAGCACGACATCAGATCAGGCGGATGCCCTCGGTGAAACGATATCCTCGGCCATGCTCGGTCTTCAGCGGAAGCGTTTTGCCGACTTCACGCATCCAGCGGTGCCGCAGGCGGCTGACCAGGCTGTCCAGGCGCCGCAGGTCGTAGGCCAGCCAGTCATGCCCCATGGCCTCGACGATGAAGCGCCGATCGACGATTTCCCCTTGGTGTTTTGCCAGGATCTCGAGCACTGCAAACTCCGAAGTGGAAAGCGCGAGAGCCGCACCCGAGGGATTGATCAGCTCGCGCCGTTGCGGGTCGAGGCTCCAACCATGCCCTACGCGGCGCTTCAGTGCTTCGATGATGGCGGACAACTCCAGCAGGCTGAAGGGTTTCACCAGATAGTGGTCGGCGCCGGCGGCCAGCCCGGCCAGCTTATCGTCGAGACTGCCGCGTGCGGTCAGTACAATGATGCCGGCCCGTGGGGATAAGGCTCGCAGCCGATCGACGGCGTCGAAGCCACTGCCGTCGGGGAGTGTGATGTCGATGATCGCGATCCTGACCTTCGGCATCAATGGCCAGAAATCGGCCAGAGTCCCGACTGATGTGACCGCATGGCCGTGCTTGTCGAGACAGCTCGCAATCTCGTCGCGAAGAATGGGATGGTCTTCGAGCAGGACAATATCACGCATGATTTCAGGCCCATCGATGACAGTGAAATCAATCCTTGATCGATCCATCGCTCTGCCGATGGTCCGTGCGCGGCACGCCCGCGGCACGCCGGCGCCGGCGCGCAGCCGCCAGACTATCCGGCGTCGATGACCAATGCCTTGCGAATTCTGTTCCGGCATCGCGCGTGAAACGATGTCGGCAAGAAATGGATCCGTGCACGTTACGTCGTGCAGGTTTGCTCCGGAGGCTGCTGTCACGCCTTGTCCATGTCCCGAGGGGGCGATGGGATTCGGGTTGTCAAGCCCTCGCGGTAATCTTGTGCGGTCCCGTTCTCATCATCCCGCTCTGCCTGCCCGCACAGGTGGATGCCGCGCCGATGGATGTCGGCGGGACGATCGACCTCGCGCACCTGGCCGAACAGGTCGAGATTCTGCGGGATCCATCGCGCCGGCTCGATCTCGACGCGGTGCTACAACTGCCGCCGCAGGCATGGCAAGGCTACCACGACAGGATCCTGCGGTTCGGCTATTCAGACGCCGCCTGGTGGGTCCGGCTGAACCTGCGCAACGGCGGGGCGACACCCCGACACCTGATCCTTCAGGTCGGCGAGCCGCAACTGGATGAAGTGGATGTCTATCAGGTACGCGGGACGCAGACGGTCGCACGCTTTCAGGCCGGCGACCAGCGCCCGTTCGGCGATCGCCCGCTACATTCACGCGCCGTCGCCGTCCCCCTGGCGCTCGAAGCGGGTGAGTCGTCCCTCATCCTGATCCGGCTCGAGAGTGCCGACGGGGTCTATGACGCCGCCGCGCTCGGTCTCTGGGACTCCGGCACCTTCGAGAAAAAGCAGAAACAGGAAACCTGGCTGTGGGGCGCCTATTATGGCGCCTTGATGGCCCTGCTGGCCTATAACCTGCTGCTCTTCGCGGCGACGCGCGACCGTAATTTCCTCTACTACTGCCTTTACCTGGGTGCGTTCGGACTCTGGAGCTTCGGCTTCCTGAGCGGTTTCGGTTTCGCCTGGCTGTGGCCCGATCAGCCCTCTTGGAACAACGCCTTCGACGTGCTGATTCCGGGATTGATGCAAATCCCCGGCACCCTCTTCGTCGTGTATTATCTGCAAACCCGGCAGCGATCGCCCCGGCTGCATCGGCTGCTGATCGCCCTGACGCTGCTGGTCCAGATTCCGTCACTCCTGCTGTTGGTCCAGACGACGGGCGCACCGCAGTTGCACGCACAGATGCACCTGCTGACGAGCACCTTTATTGTCCTGCACAGCGCACTCACCCTGCTTTATCTGGTCGCGGGCATTGTGGTGCTGCGCAAGGGTTTCCGGCCGGCCATCTATTTTGTGCTCGCCTGGTCGTTCCTGATTGTCGGTGGATTGATCATAAACCTGTTGCGCCTGCCCGGAGTGCTGCCGGTCAACTGGTTCACCACGCATAGCGTCGTTGTCGGCTCGACGTTCGAATTTCTGCTGATGGCATTGGCCCTGGCTGCCCGTATGAAGCAGCTCGAAACGGACAAGCGCGTGGCACAGGCCAGCGAGCAGGCGCTCCAGCGCGACTATGCGCAGACACTGCAACAACAGGTCGCCGAGCGCACCGGCACTCTGAACCAATCGCTGGATCGGCTCAGTGCCGCATTGGATGCCGAGCGCATTGCCAAGGACGAGCAGCGCACCTTTCTGGACACGATTGCGCACGAGCTGCGCACACCCTTAACCGTGATCGACACCATCGCGCAAAACCTCCTGCTCGATGCCGGGGATGGCGATACCGCGACCCTTGACCGCTACGCGAAGATCCTCCAGGCCAGTCAGCGCCTGTCCGGGCTGCTCGACCATCAACTCGGCGATGACCGCCGCTCCCTGGTCCGCAATCAGATCCGGCGTGTGCGGTGCGACCCTGCGGTGCTGCTGCAGGACGCAGCAACGGCCGCCGCGCTCTGGGCCGATCGGCACCAGATCCGGGTGTGCTCCGACGACCTGCCGGAGGTCGTTTTCTGCGACCCTGATCTCACCCGTCTCGCGCTGCGTAACCTTGCGGACAATGCGGTGAAATACACGCCATCCGGTACGCGCATCATCTTGCTCGGTGGTCGCGGTGGCAGCGGTGGGGTCTGGTTCGAGGTTGCCGATCAGGGTCCGCCCTTGCCTGCCGAGGAGGTCGAGCAGCTGTTCAATCGCCAGTTTCGCGGGAGCAATGCCGACGGCACGCCGGGCAAGGGCCTAGGCCTGGCGCTTGCGCGTCGCATGATCGAAGACCAGGGCGGATCCTTGAACCTGACCACGCATTCGTGTGCTGGCTTGTGTTTCAGGATCTGGCTGCCGGGCCCCGATGCAGGCGATGCGGTGGGCGCACCATAAAGCAGATCGAAGCGAGGCGATCAGCTCGGCAGGTCAGTGCCTGGATCGTCCAGTCTTGCACCCAGATGCCGCCTTTCGGGTGAACAGTCGGCTCCACACGACAAATCAGCAATGCACCGGATCGGTTATACTGTGCCGCGGCTCGGTGCCTGATCACCCTGTTCGCATCCGAATACATCGCCTGCCCCACCCCTCATGCCATCCCCTCCGGAGCTCCACTCGTGATCGAGACGTTACGCAATATCGCCATCATCGCCCATGTCGATCATGGCAAGACCACGCTGGTGGACAAGCTGCTGCAGCAATCCGGGACGCTGGGGGATCGCTTCGGGCCGGTCGAGCGGGTGATGGACTCCAACGCGCTGGAGAAGGAGCGCGGCATCACCATCACCTCCAAGAACACCGCGCTGCGTTGGCGCGACTACCGCATCAACATCGTCGACACGCCGGGCCATGCCGACTTCGGCGGCGAGGTCGAGCGCGTGCTCTCCATGGTCGACTCGGTGCTGCTCCTGGTCGATGCCCAGGAGGGGCCGATGCCGCAGACGCGCTTCGTCACCAGCAAGGCGTTCCAGCATGGTCTGCGTCCGATCGTGGTCATCAACAAGATCGACCGTCCGGGTGCGCGCCCGGATTGGGTCATCGATCAGGTCTTCGATCTGTTCGACCGGCTCGGGGCGAGCGACGAGCAGCTCGACTTCCCGATCATCTATGCCTCGGCCCTCAACGGCTATGCCGGACTGGACAACGATGTGCGCGAGGGCGACATGACGCCGCTCTTCGAGGCGATCGTCGAGCATTGCCCGGCGCCCGAGGTGGATCCGGATTCACCCTTCCAGATGCAGATCTCCACGCTCGACTACAGCTCATTCGTCGGGGCCATTGCGCTCGGGCGCATCCGCCACGGCAGCGTGCGGCCCAATCAGCAGATCGTCGTGGTCAAGCCGGACGGCGGGCGTTACAAGGCCAAGGTCGGCATCGTCTACGGCTATCTCGGGCTGGAGCGCCACGAAGTCCCGCTCGCCACGGCCGGGGACATCGTCGCCCTGACCGGCATCGAGGCGCCGAACGTCTCCGACACGCTCTGCCATCCGGATCATGCCGAGGCGCTGCCCCCGCTCACCGTCGACGAGCCGACCGTGACCATGACCTTCCAGGTCAACACCTCGCCCTTTGCCGGGCGCGACGGCAAGTATCTGACCTCGCGTCAGCTCAAGGACCGGCTCGAGCGCGAGCTGATCCATAACGTCGCACTGCGTGTCGAGGAAGGCAACGACCCGGAGAAGTTCCGGGTCTCCGGACGCGGGGAGCTGCATCTGTCGATCCTGCTCGAGACCATGCGCCGCGAAGGCTACGAGCTGGCCGTCTCGCGCCCCGAGGTCATCTTCCGCGAGATCGACGGACAGATCTGCGAGCCTTACGAGCAGCTCACGGTCGACGTGGAGGAGACTTCGCAAGGCTCGATCATGCAGGCACTCGGCGAGCGTCGCGGCGAGCTCAAAGACATGGTGCCGGACGGCAAGGGCCGGGTGCGCTTGGACTACGAGGTCCCTTCGCGCGGCCTGATCGGCTTTCAGACCGATTTCATGTCCATGACCTCGGGTACCGGGCTCAAGTATCACATCTTCGATCGCTATCGCCCCGCCAATCCGGGCGGCATCGCCCCGCGGCGCAACGGCGCACTCATCTCCAACGGCACCGGCAAGGCGCTCGGCTACGCGCTCTTCAGTCTGCAGGAGCGCGGGCGCATGATGGTCTCCCCGGGCGACGAGGTTTACGAGGGCCAGGTGGTCGGGATCCACTCGCGCGACAACGATCTCACCGTCAACCCGCTCAAGGCCAAGCAGTTGACCAACATCCGCGCGGCCGGCTCGGACGAGAACATCCTACTGACCCCGCCGGTGAAGTTCACCTTGGAGCAGGCGCTGGAGTTCATCGAAGACGACGAGCTGGTGGAGATCACGCCCACGGCGATCCGGGTACGCAAGCGGCATCTCACCGAGAACGATCGCAAGCGGGCCAGTCGCGGCTAAACCGCTGCTAAACCGCGTTCGGAGCGACTCGCGTTGGGTCGGGCGAGGATTCGGCCTCGATGCGAACCATGACGATGGCGGGACGCGGTTTAGATCGTCACTTCATGTCGGCGCCTATCAGCCGGCATTTGCCCGTGACCTTCGGCAGGGTTAGGATTGAACGCATGACGGAGCTGACGAACATTCAAACATGCCGTTCGTAAACGTTTTAAGCTCCTGACTTAATTTTATTTTTAGTCTCCGGCCTTGAAGACACGGCATTGCCGAGCGGACACCCACCCGGCAACGTGAGAAACAGGGTGGGGCATTTCATCAAAGGGGCGTTGTTGTAACGCATCATGAATCCGCGCTGACCAGGCCATGCAAGCCATTCAATTCGAATCGCATATCGACGATGGGATGATCGAAGTGCCGGCGCGTCATCGCTCTTGGCAAGGCCGGCACGTCAAGGTCATCCTGCTGACCGAGGACGATGATCAACAATCCACGCCCCGCCCCTCCGCGGTCGACATTCTGGCGCGAACGTCCGGACATCGACTGTTTCAAACGGCTGAGGAGGTTGACGCACACCTGCGCGCGGAGCGCGATCAGTGGGACGATTGATCCCGCCGGACGAGGGCCTGATCTATCTGGATGCCAACTGCTTCATCTACAGCGTCGAGCACATTGAGCCCTACGGCACTCTGCTCGAACCGGTCTGGCGTCGAGGCGGCATCGTGACGAGCGAGATCACCAGACTCGAGGTTTTGGTCAAGCCATTTCAGGCCGGCGACGAGGGATTGGCCGAGGTTTACCGACAACTGCTGAATGCAAGCGAGGTCGAGTGCTTACCTCTAAGCGCCGCGATTTTGAAACAGGCCGCCCGACTGCGGGCAGCCACGGGTATCAAGACGCCGGATGCGATCCATGCCGCCAGTAGCCTCGCCCGAAACGCTGTCTTGTTTCTAAGCAACGACAAGCAGTTCCGAAATATCCCCTCATTACCCTTCGCCTATCTGCACGATCAAGCCGGCGGCTAGTGTCACCCGACTCGAATCCTGTTTGTTGCTTTGGAACACGAAACCCATGCCCGATCTCTATCGCCCCGTCGAGCCCTTTGCGACCCATACGCTGGACGTCGACCAGGATCACCGCCTCTACGTCGAGGAATGCGGTCGGCCGGACGGCATCCCCGCGGTCTTTCTGCACGGCGGGCCGGGTGCGGGTTGCGAGCCGGCCCACCGTGCCTTCTTCGATCCGGAACGTTATCGAGCGGTCCTGTTCGATCAGCGTGGTTGCGGCCGCTCGACACCCCACGCGTCCCTGACCGCGAACACCACCTGGGATCTGGTCGCCGATATCGAGCGGATCCGCGAGCGACTCGGGATCGAGCGCTGGCTGGTGTTCGGCGGCTCCTGGGGCTCGACGCTCGCGTTGGCCTATGCCGAGACCCATCCGGATCGCGTCACGGCGCTGGTGGTGCGCGGGATCTTCCTCTGCCGCGACGAGGAGATTCGTTGGTTTTATCAAGAGGGCGCGAGCTGGATCTACCCGGATTATTGGGAGCAGTTTCTCGCCCCGATCCCGGTCGAGGAGCGCGGCGACCTGCTCTGCGCCTATCACAAACGCCTGACCGGCGAGGACGAGGCAACCCGTCTCGCCGCGGCGCAAGCCTGGTCGGTCTGGGAGGGACGCACGGCGACGCTGCGGGCGAATCCGGACATCGAGGCGCACTTCGCCCATCCGCATGTGGCGCTGAGCTTGGCGCGGATCGAGTGCCACTATTTCATGAACCGGTCCTTCTTCCGACCAAATCAGCTGCTCGAAGACGCCCATCGTCTCCGAGACATCCCGGGCATCATCATCCAAGGCCGCTACGACACCATCTGCCCGATGCGCTCGGCCTGGGATCTGTACCACGCCTGGCCGACGGCCGAGCTGCAAGTGATTGCGGATGCCGGTCACTCGGCCTTCGAGCCCGGCATCCGCATGGCCTTGGTGGCGGCGACCGACCGCTTTGCCGATGCGCTTGGTTGATCCAAGAGAAACACGTTTGGGCGGACGTTGCGCTTCCTATCGTCAGCGCAACCTAGCGGTGTCGAGCTTCCGGAAATCGCCATGAATGTTCCGAATCGCGTCTCGCCGAGGTCATGGAACACGACCAGGCCGATCCAGACGCCTCAGTACCCCTGTCGCCACGGACCCGATTCAGCATGATCGGTTTACTGCAACGTGTCTCCCGGGCGCATGTCGATGTCTCGGGGGAGACGATCGGCAGCATCGAGCGCGGCCTTCTGGTTTTGGTCGGCGTGCAGCGGGGCGATACGATCGCCCGAGGAGAACGCCTGCTGGAGCGTCTGCTCGGCTACCGGATCTTCCCGGACGCCGACGACCGCATGAATCTGAGCCTGCGCGACATCGGCGGCGGGCTTCTCTTGGTGCCGCAATTCACACTCGCCGCGGACACCCGCAAAGGGACCCGTGCGAGCTTCACCTCCGCCGCGCCGCCGGAGGAGGGCAAGCGCTTGTTCGACGACCTGGTCGCGCGGGCCCACGCGGCTCATCCCCGGGTCGCGACCGGGCGCTTCGGTGCCGACATGCAGGTCAGCTTAGTCAACGACGGACCCGTGACCTTCTGGCTGGAGACCTAAAGACAACCCAGCCTCAAGCCCGATCAAAGCCCCGGTGCCAGCATCAAAACACCGATCGTCTCTTGCTCGCTCGGCCCGTTCCAGGGCCAGGGGAAGGTCCCGCCCGTCAACCAGGCATCGAGCTGATCCGCTCGGTGGGGCGAGAAGAGGTGTCCGGACTGACCGAGCGGCAGCACGCCTCGCGTCCGAGCCCAATCCGCGGGGGTGTAGACAACCCGCATCGAGGGGATAAAGACGGGCGCCTCGGGTGCAAGCGGCATTGGCTTCATGAGGTTCACCGTGTCCGCATGCCCCCCGACACCGATAGGGCCGACGTTGAAGAGGCGCCCGAGAAGCGGCAGGGTACCGAATGCATGCGGGAAGGTCAGGGTGCGAATCCGGTCCAGACGCGCGTCCTCCGGGTTGCGGATCCGGGCATCGAGGTCCGCCTTGGCGGCCTTCAGCGCCCGCGCCCAGATCTCGGCCGGGCCTTCGGTCCAACGCGTCGTCACGTCGTCCCAGAAGCTCGACCGGCCGCTGCGGAGCATCTCCTGCAAGGGGCTGTAGGCGAACATGGCCATCGCCGTCATCGCCTGGAGGTCATCCCCGAGCTCGTCTTCGTAGAGCGCCCTGTAGAGCGCCGGCTCGAGCAAGGCGTAGAAGGCTGCGGACCGGCTGGACCCCGCCATGTCGCCATCCCAAGCGAGCAGCTCCTCGGCGGCGATGTTCCAAGCGGCCTGATCCACCGCCTGCAGATCGATCGCGATCCCGTGCAGGGCGGCTTGGGCCAACCGTGCATGGGTGCTGATGCGATCGGTCTGGATGTCCGCCATCGTCTCGGGCGTCAAGGGGCCGGCCGCATCGAGCCGCTCGGCGATGCGCGCGGCGCGAAAGGGCGCCATCCAGGCATTGCTGATCGTCACCGGATAGTCGACCGGGACGATACGGTTGTTGGCGGTGATCAAAGCCGCCCCGGGCGGATCGACACGCCGCGGGTTGCGCGTCTGGGGGACGAGCCCCTGCCAGGCATAGCCGTCGACCCACCCCGGCGAGGGGAAGGCGCCCGAGCCCTTGCCGCGCTGCGGCAAGACACCGCTGACCTGCAGGGCGATGCCGCCGTCGCGGTGCGCCGACATGAGGTTCAGGACGACATGCCTGAGCTCCAGGATGGCCTCGCCGGCCTGCTCGAGCGTCTCGGCCCGGTTGAGACGCAGCAGCCCGGCGAAGGCGCGATCCGGGAGATCGTTGGTCTCGCGCAGGGCCAGCAGGCGGGGCGTGTCCAGGCTCGGCAGGTCCATGGGCGTCTTGGTGATCGGACCCAGGATATCGTTGACGATGACACCGTTGCCGGTCGAGCGGATGACCAGATCGACCGGATCGGCACCCTTGACCGCAATGCGCTCGGTCCGGGTCTCGATCGGCTCGGATCGCCCGTTCGCGCGCTCCACATGCTTACCGTCGGGCATGAGACGCTCGACGAAGAGATCCTGCGTATCGGCGATGGTGCTGGTGAAGCCCCAGGCGAGATCCCGATTGTGGCCGATCATCACCAGCGGGACGCCGGGCAGACTCGCCCCGGCGACATGCAGCTCCGGTCCAATCAGCTCCGACATGAACCAAATCCCCGGCATGGAGCCTGCCAGATGAGGATCGTTGGCGAGCAATGCCTCGCCGTCCGCGGTTCGGGGCCCGTTCACCGCCCAACCGTTGCTCGCCGCCGCGGGCAGCGGCAGGCCGAGTCCGGCGACGATCTCCAGCACGGGCTCGATCGTCGGCCCTTGCAGGTCGCTGCGGGGCGCGGAGCGCCCTTGCTCCTGCGCCAATTCGCGCACCAGCTCGGGCGAGACCTCCGGCGCCGGGATCCCGGCATCGGTCGGAAAGAGCTCGCGCGCCCGCTCCGGACCGATACGGGCCGCCAGACGCAGGAAGGTGAGCTCCGAGCGCAGGTTGTAGGATTGGCTCCAGGCCATATAGCCGCCGATCAGGAGGCTGTCTTGCGGGGTCCAGGATGCGGGTTCGGCGCGCACGACCAGGTACTCCAGCGGCAAGCGACGCTCGGCCGTCGCCTCGGTGCGGAAGGCGTTCACGCCCGCTGCATAGGACGCGAGGAGTCCGCGGTCCCCCTCGCTCAAGGCGGCCAGGCTGCGCTCGGCCTCGCGAGCGAGTCCCATGGTGCGAAAGAAGCGGTCCGCCGGCAGCACCCGGGGCCCGAACACCTCCGCCAGGCGCCCGCCGGCGAGGCGACGCAGCAGATCCATCTGCCACATCCGCTCGCGCGCCACGATATAGCCTTGAGCGAACAGCAGGTCATGGAGACTGTCGGCCTCGATCGTCGGGACCGCCTGTGGCCCGTAGCGAACGCGCACCGGGGCCTCGAGGCCCGGAATCGCCAGGCTGCCCGCATAGATCGGCTCGGCGCGCTTGGCGATCCACACAAGGCAGCCGGCGCCCGCCAAGAGGCCCGCAGCCAGGATCGCGACGATGAGCAAGAGGATCCGACGCGGCATGCGTTGCACCTGCGTCCAGCTCTCGGCCGTCGGCTTACGGCGTCGCCGCAGCCGTCGGCTGGATCCCCTTCACGAACGCGACGAAGCCCTCGCGTTGTGCGGCGACCAGCTCCGCCGGACCGTGCATCTGCGGGAAGAGATTGCCTTGCGGCGTCTCGATGACGCCCGCGAGGAGCATCCGATCCGTCTGCACATCGTCGCCCGGACCCATACCGACGCTGCGGCCGTAGCTGCCGCGCAGCTCGACCAGGGTGGCGGGGACCGTCTCGGTGCCGATCTGCGTCACGGTCGGCTCGACCGGCGCGCCGTCGGGGCCTTGGAACTGAGACTGCCAGCGCTCGATATTGGCCTCCAGTGTTCCGCCCTGACCGGGTCCGAAGAAATAGACGACGAACTCGGCCCCGTCTCCCCCTGCGCCGCCGGACGCGGGCACCTTGTACTGGAGCTTGCGCATCTCGCTCTTGGGCGTCTCGGCGACCCAGGCATCCGGGACGGACGACTGATAGGTCAGAAAAGTGACGGCTTGATCGGCCGAAGCGGCAGCCGAGCCGGCGAGCAGGACGGGGGCGATCAGCAGCGAGCGCAGGACGATGGACATCGGGTTGTCTCCTTATGGTGTTATGGCTCGCGGGACTCGCAGGACCGAGGGTCCAATCAGGTCGAGCTCGGCGAGGGGGACCTCAACGGGTCAACATTCGGTACTATCCGACCAGCCGTCTCATGATAACCGCACCTGCGAGGAGTTGCCGCGATGTCCGATCGACCCGACGCCGACGCCGTCAAGACCTATCTGCTCGATCTGCAGGACCGTATCTGCGCGGCGTTGCGCGAGACCGACGGCGGAGCAGGTTTCCGCGAGGATGCCTGGGAACGTCCGGGCGGCGGTGGCGGACGTACACGCATCATGCAGGACGGGGCCGTCTTCGAGCGCGGCGGCATCAACTTCTCGCATGTCTTCGGCGAGCGCCTGCCGCCCACGGCGAGCGCGAATCGCCCCGAGCTGGCCGGGCGCGGCTTCCAGGCGATGGGCGTGTCCTTGGTCGTGCATCCGCAGAATCCCTATGTGCCCACCTCGCATCTGAACGTGCGCTTCTTCATCGCGGAGCGACCCGACGCCGAGCCGGTCTGGTGGTTCGGCGGCGGTTTCGATCTGACGCCCTATTACGGCTTCGAAGAGGACGTGCGGCACTGGCACCGCGCCGCACGCGAAGCCTGCCTGCCGTTCGGCGAGGACGTCTATCCGCGCTATAAGGACTGGTGCGACCGCTATTTTTATCTGAAGCATCGCGATGAGCCCCGCGGGGTCGGCGGGCTCTTCTTCGACGATCTGAGCGAAGGCGGATTCGATCACAGCTTCGCCTTCATGCGCAGCGTCGCGGAGGCCTATCTGCCGGCCTACCTGCCCATCGTGAAGCGCCGCTGGGCGAAACAATACGGCGACGACGAGCGCGCCTTCCAGAAATACCGCCGCGGTCGCTATGTGGAATTCAACCTGGTCTACGACCGAGGCACCCTGTTCGGACTGCAATCGGGCGGGCGCACCGAGTCGATCCTGATGTCGCTCCCGCCGGAGGTGAGCTGGCGCTACGACTACCGCCCCGAACCCGGCAGCCCGGAGGCCGCGCTCTACGAGCGCTTCCTGAAACCGCGCGACTGGCTGGCCGACGACGCAACGGCTGGGAAGTAGGTTGTGCCGAGTTTTGCGAGGCGCAACGAGCGCCGCCGGCCGTTGTGCTTCCTACCGTCAGCACAACCTACGGGTTTGAATTCTCTGGAAATCCTCTAGGGCAGCGGCTGGTCAGTCCTTGCCGTATTCGGCCTTCGACCCCGTCATGTCCCACGCGAAGGTGCAGTCCAAATGCGAGAGGACGGAGATCAGCCCGCTCTCGCCGTCCTCGACCATCACGGCGATCGGAGCGCGTTTGTTGAACTGCTTGTTGGCGCGCTTGACCCAGAGATGGCGCATCTCCGGGTTGCGCGGAAAATAGGTATGCAGGGCGTCTTCGATGCGCACCAGGTACGAGAGCCGGCGATTGACCTGCGGGTCGTCCGGAAAGCAGTCATCGTCCCGATAGCGCGAGAGGTTCCGCGCCTTGATGCTGGCCGGCAGCTGAAGCAGCACCAAGATGTCGCTCGCGCCGAGATTCCAGCCTTCCAGCAGCGACATGATGCGGCGCGTGAGCAAGCAGCGCTCGTCGAGCGTGAGTTCGGACATGAGTCGGCCCTTGTCTGAGGCGCGTCCGAGGACGCACTGTGGAGTGATCGCGGGCCGGACACTTTCCAACCGCCCGTCTGGTAAGGGAGGTGGCGCCGACGCCTTTCGGATGCAACCCGCAGCCCGACATCCGGGAGTGGGGTCTCGGGATTGGAGCGAGGAAGATGGGTTTCGCTGCGCTCTACCCATCCTACGGGAAGATCTGCGCGGGATCGCGAGGGTCAGCGCGGAACGCGGGTGATGCGCAGGACCAGCGGGATCTGTCTCAGGCGGCGCATGATGCGCGCGAGATGGGCGCGGCCCTTCACGAGGATGAGAAACTCCAGCGCGGTGGTCATGCCGTCCTTCTCGCGCGAGTGGACGTTCTCGATGTTGGAGCCCAGCTCGGCGATGGCCCCGGCGACCACCGCGAGTGCACCGCGTCGATTGCCGATCTCCACCCGGATCTCGGTCGGGAATTCACCGTCCGGCTCGTTGGCCCACTCGACATCCAGACGTTTGTCGCGTTTGGTCTCGAGGCTGCCGAGGTTGCGGCACTCGCTGCGATGAACCACGATCCCGCGGCCCGGGCTGAAGAGGGCGGCGATGGTATCGCCCGGGATCGGCCGACAACAGCGCGCGAAGCTCACCACCATCCCCTCGGTGCCGCGAATCGCCAAGCGGTGGGGATGCAGATCCTTGTCGGCCTGCATCGCTTGGGTCGCCTCGTCGTCGTCTCCCCCGGCCAGGCGACGCGCCACGAATGCGGCCAGACGATTGCCGAGCCCGATGTCCCCGAGCAGGTCGTCGAGCGTACGCTGATTGGCCTCTTCCAGGTAGGCCGCGACACGTATCGGGTCGAGGCTGTCCAGATCCACCCCGAATCCCCCGAGCTCCGCACTCAGCAGGCGCCGTCCCAGCACCTGAGCCTCGCGCTGCTTGAGGTTCTTGAGATAGCCCCGGATGCTCGCGCGGGCCTTGCCGGTCACGACGAAATTCAGCCAGGCCGCATTCGGCTTGGCACCGGGTGCGTTGATGATCTCCACCGTCTGGCCGCTGCGCAGATTCGTGCTGAGCGAGACCATGCGCCGGTCGATCCGCGCGGCGACACAGGTATTGCCGACATCCGAATGGATCGCGTACGCGAAATCGATGACCGTGGCACCCCGCTTGAGGGTCAGGATCCGCCCCTTGGGCGTGAACACATAGACCTCGTCGGGGAAGAGGTCGACCTTGACATTCTCCAGGAACTCCACCGAGTTGCCGGCCCCGCGCTGCATCACGAGCAGGTTCTGCAACCACTCGGCGGCCAGCGTCGTGGCATTCGCCGTAGATTGATCGCCGCTCTTGTACAGCCAGTGCGCGGCGATCCCGGACTCGGCCATGCGCTGCATGTCCTCGGTGCGGATCTGGATCTCGATGTGGATGCCCTGCGGGCCGATGAGCACCGTGTGGAGCGACTGATAGCCGTTCGCCTTGGGGATCGCGATGTAGTCTTTGAAGCGCCCCGGCACCGGCTTGTAGAGATTGTGGACCAGCCCGAGCACCCGATAACAGGTGTCGACCCGATCCACCGTGACCCGGAAGGCGAAGACGTCCACCACCTCCGAGAAGGCGCGGTGCTTCTCGCGCATCTTGCGATAGATGCCGTAGAGATGTTTGCGTCGGCCCTCGACCTCCCCCTGGATGTCCTCCTGATGCAGGGCCCGTTTGAGGGCCGTCTCCACGGTACCGACCATCTCGACACGCGCGCCGCAGGTCCTCTGCAAGGCGCGCTGGATGACATGGCGACGCCAAGGCCAATGGTGCAGGAATCCAAGCTCTTCGAGCTCGACCCGAACACGGTTGATGCCGAGACGGTTGGCGATGGGGGCGAAGATGTCGAGCGTCTCGCGCGAGATCCGTCGGCAGGCATCCGGGTGCATCGACCCGAGCGTGCGCATGTTGTGGAGACGATCGGCGAGCTTGATCAAGATGACGCGGATGTCGCGCGTCATGGCGAGCAGCATCTTCTGAAGGCTCGCCGCCTGAGCCTCGGCGCGTGACTCGAACTCGATCTGCGACAGCTTGCTCACCCCGTCGACGAGATCCGCGATCTCCTCGTCGAAGACCTCCGCGACCTGCTCCTTCGTCACCGGTGTATCTTCAATCACGTCGTGCAGCAGTGCCGCGATCAGGCACTTATAGTCCATGTGCATCTCCGCCAGGATGCGCGCGACCGCGACCGGATGGTAGATGTAGGGCTCGCCGGATTTGCGGCTCTGACCCTCGTGCGCCTCGGCCCCGAACAGATAAGCCCGATAGAACTCGCTGACCTGCTCGGGCGGGAGATAGGTCTCGAGAAAGGCGCAGAGGTCGCTGATCAGATAGCGGGCGACGGGCGCACACTCGGACTGGACCGCGACGGGATGAACCGGCGGCATGGCGACCGGGTCGATCACGGGGACGAGGGCGGTTTGCATGGATCGCGGATCGAACGGGCTCATGACGAGGCATGCTCGGCCGGGACGTCGACCGCTGCATGGTCGGCCCCCTCGGTCGGTCGACGATCCTCGTCGGGCCGCATCGCCGGCCTACTCGCGCGGATCGCCCTTGGGCTCCGCCTCGCCGAGCTCGGAGGCGAGCTCCTCGGCAAGCGCCTGCTCCAAAGCAGCCGTGGTCTCGTCGATCTCGCGCTGCGCGGCCTGCACCATCGCGGTCGAGATATGACCCGCGGCGATCTCGCGCAGCGCCATCACGGTGGGCTTGTCGTTGGCCCAAGGAAGGATCGGCTCGACGCCGTTCGCCAACTGGCGAGCACGCTTGGTTGCGAGCAGCACCAGGTCGAAGCGGTTGTCGACGTGATTGAGGCAGTCCTCAACGGTAATTCTGGCCATGCGAAATCATCTCCATCGGGGTCTCGAAAATCCGGGGGCGCCGGCGCCAAAGGTCGGGGAATGCGACGGACGCGGGTGCGAGGACTCGTGGTTCTTCGACAGGCGGACGGGCGCGCCGTTCATGCCCATCCGAGCCGACCGCCCACGCGGCAGCCTTGTCCTAAGAGCCTAACATATATGGCGAAGCAGCAGGGAGCAGCGACGCGCCCGCATCAGGTCAGTTCATCGAGCAGGAACCCCAGCCGTGGCCTCTGACGCTCGAAACGCTGCCGCTCGGCCACGACGATGGCCGCGAGTGCGTCCAGGGCCGTGTCGAACACCTCGTTGACAACGAGATAGGCATACTCCTCGACGTGCGCCATCTCGTCGCGCGCCTGCGCCATCCGACCCGCGATCACCGCGTCGCTGTCGGTGCCCCGCCCGCGCAGACGACGCTCCAGCTCCGCGATCGACGGCGGCAGGACGAAGATCCCGACCGCCGAGCCGAAGCGCTCGCGTATCTGGCGTGCGCCCTGCCAGTCGATCTCCAGGATCAGATCCTGCCCGGCGGCGAGCGCGGCACGCACGTCGAGCTCGCGGGTCCCGTAAAGGTTGCCGAAGACCTCCGCATGCTCCAGAAAATCACCCGCGGAGACCGACTGCCGAAATCGCGCTTGATCGATGAAATGGTAATGGACGCCGTCCTGCTCTCCGGCGCGGGGCGCGCGCGTCGTACAGGAGACCGACAGGGAAAGGCCCGGATCACGCGCCAGGAGCGCCTTGACCAACGAGGTCTTCCCCGCGCCGGACGGGGCCGAGACGATAAAGAGGATGCCTTCGCTCATGCTGCGCTCGACTCTTTGAATTTGGGCGTCCGGCCGATACCGACCGCGACCGCATGGCTGCCGGACTGCCGGACTGCCGGACTGCCGAGACATCCGGCACGACACCGAGGGTCAAGACGAGGCTCGCGATCGGGCGGCCTGCACACGACATCGGCTAATGGTTTAGGAATCCCAGAATATCGCGCCTGCGCCGGGCGCGCACGCGGGTCGAACGCGGGGACACGATCACCGCGGGCGGCCTAAGAATACTCAGCGCACCGGATACACCCAGCCGGCGATGCGTCCGCCGTCGGCGCTGAAGCGGCTGCTCGGCTCGACATCCAGCAGCGTGAAGCGGCCGTTGATCTCGAACATCTGGATGCGCCGCGCGAAGGCCTGAGGATCCTCCCAAGGCCGGTTGTCGTAGTTCTCCTCGGCCAGCGCGACCAGACCCTGCTTGCGATCCACGTCCACGACCACGGCAACATGCCCGGCGCGCCATTCCGAATCCTCGCGATCGGCGAGATAGACCACCAGGTCGCCGCGCTCGGGCGGGCGCTGCGCGGTACCGTTGAGCGAGCGCCCCAACGGCATAACCGCTCCGGTACGCGGATCGGTCGCCTCGGTCAGATAGAGGATGTCGTGGGCCGTGTCCACGTCGCCGAAGGTCAGGGAACGGTTCTTCATCCACCAGAGCCGCGCGTATCCGACACATTGGTAGGTGATGCCGACATACTGCGCCGGGCTGTCGGGCGGTGTGTCCCGCGACACCGCGATCTCGCCGCTCGCCAGATCGAGGAAGCTGCGCTCGGGCTGCACGCAGGTCGAGACACAGTTCGAGCGGGCCTCGGCCCCGTCGGCCACCCCGAGCACCTGCCCGAAGGGCGTCGTGCACGGACCCTCGCAGGCACGGCGGCTCCCGGCGATCAGGCGTGGCCA
>NZ_LN848257.1:3220089-3232039 GCF_001499735.1 Thiocapsa sp. KS1
AGCAGGAATGCGGCGACCGGCCCGACACGCGCCGGGGTGCCGGGATACCGGAATGCATGTTTTCCGTCGGGAGTCATCGTCACTCCAGATTTTGAACCTGCTCGCGCATCTGCTCGATCAGGACCTTCATCTCGACCGCCTCGCGGGTCACCTCGACATCGGCGGACTTGGAGCCAAGGGTGTTGGCCTCGCGGTTGAGCTCCTGCATCAAAAAATCCAGGCGGCGCCCGACCGGCTCGCGGCGCTTGAGCACGTCGCGGACCTCGGCGACGTGGGCCTCCAGGCGGTCCATTTCCTCGTCCACATCCAGGCGTGCCGCGACCAGGGCCATCTCCTGCTCCAAACGCGCGGGATCCAACTCGGCGCGCAGCTCGGCGAGTCTATCGGCGAGACGTCGGCGCACGCTCGTCATCACCTCGGGCATCCGGGCACGCACGCGCACCACGCTCTCCTGCAGGCGATCGCAGCGATCGACCAGGAGGCGTTCCAAGCGCTCGCCCTCGCGCTCGCGGGTCGCCAGCAGGGTGTCGATGGCGGTCTCCAGCAGATCCAGTGCGGCGGCCGTCACCTGGTCCAGGTCGCGGTCCTGCTCTTGAAGCACGCCGGGCCAGCGCAGCAGCTCGAAGGGCGAGGGCTCGACGCCGCGCCCGATGATGGCGCCGACCTCCTGCCCCGCAGCCAGAAGCTGCTCGACGAATGCATGATTGACCCGCAAACTCCCGGTAAGCCCGACGGCCGGGACGTAGCGCAGGTTGCAGTCGAGCTTGCCGCGCTGGACACGGGCGGCCAGACGTGTGCGCACGCCGGTTTCGAGCGCGCGCAGCTCCTCGGGCAGACGCAGATGCGGTTCGAGATAGCGGTGGTTGACGGCCCGCAGCTCCCAGGTCAGCTCGCCGAAATCCCCGGAGCGCGATTCGCGCGCGAAGGCCGTCATGCTTTTGATCATTGGGTCATCTCATCGGTTGTCGTGGAAGGGGCGCGCGGACTTGCCGACCGGCAGCACGCATTCATGCGGGATCAGGGCAGGTGGTGCCGGATGGTCTGTCGGCCATTATCCCGGTCGCTATGCCCGACGCAACGGCGAAACGGTGCGCGAGGGCGCCCGCGCCCTCGCACCCTGCATCGGCCGAAGCCGGCTCGCAAGGGGGCAGCACGCCCGGCAATCCATTGCCTTGTCACGCTACCGGGCGCAGGATTCGTCTCGAAGATCCAACACTCCCGCGGCCCGCCGGATGCGCACCGCCAACCCATGAACGGAGACCGACAGGCACCATCATGGCCGTCGCCCGAGACAGCCTTCCAGCCGGCACCCTGCTGGGTCCGTATCGGATCGTCAAGACCATCGCGCAGGGCGGGTTCAGCCTCATCTACCTCGCGTACGACGAGGACTCGGGCGAAGAGGTCGTGATCAAGGAATACATGCCGAAGAAGATCGCGCATCGCGACAGTGCCAGGCGCGTTATGGCGAGCGAGCCGCAGCTTGCCGAGAATCTCCATCAGGGACGCAAACTGTTCTTTCAGGAGGCCAAGGCGCTCGCCTCGCTGAAACACCCTTCGATCGTGCGCGTCTTGGATTTCTTTCTCGCCAACGATACGGGCTACCTGGTCATGCCCAACGAGCGGGGACGCAACCTCGGGGCCTATGTCGCGGAACGTCGCGGCGGGCTCAGCACGACCTTCATCCTCGATGTCTTCGTCCCGGTTTTGGACGCCCTATCGCTACTGCATCGCCGTTCCATGGTCCATCTCGACGTCAAACCCGGCAACATCCACCTGAGGCACGGCAATCGACCCATGCTGCTCGACCTCGGCGCCGTTCACCCCTTGGTGAAGGGGCGCGCGCGTGGCGGACAGGTGATCACCGCCGGTTATTCGCCGATCGAGCAGTACATGCGCGACGGTCACATCGGACCCTGGACCGATGTCTACGCGGTCGGGGCCAGCATTCGCGCCTGCATGGAAGGACGCACCCCGCCGCCCGCACCCGAGCGCCGGAAGGAAGATACCCTGATTCCGGCCACGACGGAGCTGAAAACCCGGTATCCTTCCGCACTGCTCAGGCTGGTGGATTGGTCGATGTCGATGGAAATCGGCGAGCGGCCTCAGGATGCCGGAGAGCTCCTCGCGGCGGTGCTCGAAGAGGTGGCCCGGAGTCCCGACGGGGTTTCAGGCAAGCCGTCGAGCGCATCGGCATAGATCCAGCCGTCCGCCATACCCTTCCCGGTTTCGAGATCGAGCAACACCATGACAGACACATCCGCGAACGCGCTTCTGCGCCCCTCCGGACGCCGCCCCGACGAGCTGCGCCCGATTCGATTGACCCGCGGCTTCACCCGCCATGCGGAGGGCTCCGTATTGGTTGAGTTCGGCGAGACGCGGGTCCTCTGCACGGCGAGCGTCGAGTCGCAGGTCCCGCCCTTTCTCAAGGGTCAGGGCAAAGGCTGGGTGACCGCCGAGTACGGGATGCTCCCGCGCGCGACCGATACGCGCAGTCCGCGCGAGGCGGCTCGCGGCAAGCAGGGCGGCCGCACGCTCGAGATCCAGCGTCTGATCGGTCGGTCGCTGCGCGCGGCGATGGATCTGAACGCACTCGGCGAACGCTCCATCACGCTCGACTGCGATGTCCTGCAGGCCGACGGGGGCACCCGCACAGCCTCCATCACCGGTGCCTGGGTCGCCCTGCGCGACGCGATCGACGGGCTGCTCGCACGCGGCGAGATCACGACCGATCCGCTGCGCACGCAGATCGCCGCCGTCTCGGTCGGCATCGTGCAGGGTGTCGCGGTGCTCGACCTGGACTATGCCGAGGATGCGACGGCCGAGACCGACATGAATCTAGTGATGGACGGCGAAGGCCGCTTCGTCGAGGTCCAGGGGACCGCCGAGGGCATGCCCTTCAGCCGCGCCGAGCTCGACGCACTCATCGCGATCGGCGCCGCCGGCATCCGCGAGATCCAGGCCGCTCAGCGCGCCGCACTGGAACGCGCATGACAGGGGTGCTCCCACCCGATCAGCAGACAAGGAGAATGGCATGAGTATCCCGCACGCCGGCGAAGCCCTCGTCCTGGCCAGCAACAACCCCGGAAAGGCCCGTGAGATCAATCAACTGCTGTTGAGCGCCCGCATCAAGGCGGTTCCTCAGAGCGATTTTGCCGTGCCGGATGTGGCAGAGACCGGGCTGACCTTCGTGGAGAACGCCATCCTCAAGGCTCGCCATGCCGCGCGCTACAGCGATCTTCCGGCCCTGGCCGACGATTCCGGCCTGGAAGTGGACGCACTTGCCGGCGCGCCCGGCATCTATTCCGCGCGCTACGCCGGTCCCGGGGCATCCGATACCGCGAATCTGCAGAAGCTGCTTGCGGACCTGGAGGGTGTGGAAGCCTCCGAACGTACCGCCCGATTCCAGTGCGTCTTGGTCTATCTGCGCCATCCCGCCGACCCGACACCGCTCGTCTGCCAGGGCACCTGGGAGGGCTCGATCCTCACCGCCCCGCGCGGCGAGCACGGCTTCGGGTATGACCCGATCTTCTGGGTGCCGACCCACGGTTGCAGCTCCGCGGAGCTGGATCCGGAGACCAAGAATCGGCTGAGCCACCGGGGTCAGGCCCTGCGTGCGCTACAGGCCCTCCTGGAGTCGGCTGGCGCCGACATCTGACGGGACCGCACGATGGAAACGCTCGGGGCGATCGGCGAGGACGGCACCCAGACACGTCTGGGCGAGGTACAGGCCCGGATCCAGGCTGCGGCCGAGCGGGCACAGCGCCCGCCGGACAGCGTCGCGCTGCTCGCCGTGAGCAAGACCCACGGCGCCGAGGCCGTGCGTGCGGCCTACGCCGCCGGTCAACGAGCATTCGGCGAGAGCTATGTGCAGGAGGCGATCGAGAAGATCGCTCTGCTCGCCGACCTGACGGATATCCAGTGGCACTTCATCGGCCGGATCCAGGCGAACAAGACCCGCCAGATCGCGGCCCGTTTCGATTGGGTCCACGGCCTGTCCGATCCGGCCCACGCCAGTCGCCTGAGCGAGCAACGTCCAGGCGACCTGCCCCCGCTGAAGATCTGCATCCAGGTCAACGTCAGCGGCGAGGCATCCAAAGGCGGTGTGGAGCCGGACGCGGCTGCGGCCCTGATCGCCGCCTGCGAGGCACTGCCCGGTCTGGAAGTACGCGGACTCATGACACTCCCGGCACCCGCCGAGGACGAAGACGCGCAGCGCGTGCCGTTTCGTACCCTGCGCCTCCTGCGCGATCGGCTGGCCACCCCGAGCCGCCCGCTCGACTGTCTGTCGATGGGCATGTCCGACGACCTGGAGGCCGCGATCCTCGAGGGCGCGACCCTGGTTCGGGTGGGCACGGCAGTCTTCGGGCCGCGGCCGTATAATGCAGGCTGATCGTTCCTCTTAGCCTCCGATCTCTTTAGGGCTCGACATGACGACAACCAGGATTGCCTTTATCGGTGGCGGCAACATGGCCACCAGTCTGATCGCCGGACTCGTTGCCGACGGCTATGCGCCGGACTCGCTCCAAGTGGCCGACCCCAACCCGGATCGTCGCGAGATGCTGCAAACCCGCTACGGGGTCCGGGTCTTCGCGGAGAATCGCGACGCGCTGGCCGAGGCCGATACACTCGTGCTCTGCGTCAAACCGCAGCTCGCCGCACAGGTCTGCGCCGAGATCGCCGATGCCGCGTCCGCACGCGCGCCGCTCGTGCTCTCCATCATGGCCGGCGTACCCGAGCAGGCGATTCAGCGCTGGCTCGGGGGCACCTTGGCAGTCGTGCGCGCCATGCCCAATACACCCGCGATGGTGCAGACGGGCGCAATCGGGCTGCATGCCAGTCCGGAGGTCGGCGAGGAGGGCCGTAACCGTGCCGAGACCATCCTGCGCGCCGTCGGCCTGACCCGCTGGGTCGAGACCGAGGCCCAGATCGACGCGGTGACCGCCCTGTCGGGGAGCGGTCCGGCCTACTTTTTCCTCTTCATGGAGGCGCTGGAGGAGGCCGGCATCTCGCTCGGGCTGGACGCCGAGACCGCCCGTCTCCTGACCATCCAGACTGCGCTGGGTGCGGCCAAGATGGCGGTGGAGAGCGAGGATACGCCTGGACAGCTGCGCGAGCGTGTCACCTCGCCCGGAGGCACGACTGAACGTGCACTCGAGCACCTGCTCAAGGCCGATCTACACGCACTGATGAAGCGCGCCGCGCACGCCGCACATGATCGTGCGGTCGAGATCTCACGGAGCCTGTCGGAGCAAGCATGAGCGCGTCCTATCTGACCAACCCGGCCGTCTTTCTGATCCAGACCCTGTTCGGGCTTTATATCACCCTGGTCGCGATCCGCTTCCTGCTGCAATGGGCGCGGGCCGATTTCTACAACCCGATCTCCCAGTTCGTGGTCAAGCTGACCTCGCCTGTGCTGCGCCCGCTGCGTCAGGTGATCCCGGGCTATGCCGGCATGGATCTCGCCGCCTTGGTGCTGGCCTGGCTGCTCAAGTCCGTCGAGCTGGGGCTGCTCGTGGCGGTGCTGGGGCTGAACGCGCCTTGGTTCGGCGCCTTCGGTTGGGCCGTGCCTGCGGTCGTCGAGCTCTTCATCAACATCTTTTTGTTCGGGATCCTGATTCGCGTCGTCCTGAGCTGGGTCAATCCGGATCCCTACAACCCCGCGGTTGCGCTCCTGACGCGCCTGACGGATCCGATCATGCGCCCGGCGCAGCGCCTGATTCAGCCGATCGGCGGGATCGACCTCTCGCCCATGGTGGTGATGATCGGATTGGTCCTGCTCGAGATGCTGCTGATCCCGCCGCTGAAGTGGCTGGTCGGCAGCCCCTTCTGAAGCCGCGCTCGAGCACGGTGCCGGCAAGCGGCTTGGACGCCGTGTCCTGGTACCGATGGAACGGCGAGGACTTGGAGCTGACGCTGCGCGTCAAACCGCGCGCACCCAAGGACGCCTTCATCGGGGCGGAGGGCGATCATTATCGGGTCGCCATCAAGGCGCCCCCGGTCGAGGGCAAGGGCAATCTGGCGCTGCGGAAATTCCTCGCCGATGCCTTCGGCGTCGCGCCGTCCAAAGTGTCCGTGATCGGCGGCGAGCAGTCGCGATACAAGCGGCTGCGGATCCAGGCGCCGCGGACCTTCCCGATCCCGGTTGAACCGCGCTTGCAGTGACATGGCCTGTCCCACCGGGTGCCCGGTGCTGCAGCAACCCCGACAACCGGGCGCTGGCGCGGTTTAAAGCGTTTTTCCTGATTTCTGAACCGCGTCTACCGGGGCGGTCGTTGATTCATCGACGTCCGAGCCCACGTGTCAAGAGTGCATGTCGCAGCGGAAGCGGTTCATCTTACCCGCCAAACGAGGTTTACCATGATCATTCAACGGTCCCTTGGGATTCTGATTGCCGCCGGTCTGCTCGCCGCCCAAAGCGCTTGGGCCGAAGGCCCGGTCACGGCAGGCGACTACAGCATCTACGCCAACGCCATGACGGCCGAGACGCTCAACCCCGAGATCGCGAATCTCTATCGGATTCAACGCAGCAAGCTCAACGGCGTGCTGACCGTCACGGTCGTCAAACCGCACCCGGACGGGACGCGTGAAAACGTACCCGCGCAGGTCGAGGCCACCGCACGCACCGGCGACGGCCCCGCGGGCATGATCCCGATGCGCGAGATCCGCGTCGGCGAAGGCGTCTCCTACGTCGGCCAGTTTCCGATCGCGGATCTTCAGATCGTGGATTTCGAGATCCAGGTGACCCCGCCCGGTGGCGAACCCACGGCGATCGAGCTGCAGCAGCAGTTCTTCACCGATTAAACCGCGTCCGCCAGCGGCAGGAGAGGTTTGTTCTGAAGCGGAAGGGTATGGCCGCTAACAGACCTTTGAGCTGACGCGGTTTAAGTTATTAAGATTGAATACTTAAACCGCGCTCGCTCCAGCGTTCCCAGTGGACATGACACCGATCGATCTGCTATCGGGCATATCACTGTAAGGCGCGGTTTAATAGCGATTTAATGGAGCTGCCAGAGGGCGTAAAGGCCGAAGCCGATGACCAGGATACCGGCGACTTGCTTGACCCAGGCACGCTCGGAGATGCGCGCGGCGGCGCCGGCAAGGAGTCCGATGCCGAGCAGGTTCGGGAGCGTACCGGCGCCGAAGGCCAGCATGACGAGCGCCCCGTCCAGGACGCTTCCTGTGGCGACCGCGGTGATGAGGACGCTGTAGACGAGACCGCAGGGGATCCAGGCCCAGAGATAACCGAGGGCCGCGGCCTGCATGGGGTTGCGGACCGGCAGGACACGTCGACCCAATGGCTCGAGACGCCGCCAAAGCACGGCACCCGCGCGCTCGACGACGGCGATCAGGCGCCACCAGCCGCCGAGATAGAGCCCGAGCAGGATCATCACGACCCCGGCGAGGCCGTAAAGGACACGCTGCATGACCTGAAAGGCATCGAGCTGGAGCAGCAAGGCGCCGAGTCCGCCGAACAGCGCACCCGCGGTGGCGTAGCCTGCGATGCGGGCCAGGTTGTAGGTCATCTGATAGGGGAACATCAACCAGGGATCGCGACGGATTCGCGGGTCCAGACCCAGGGTCAAGGAACCCACCAGGCCGCCGCACATGGTCAGACAATGGACCCCGCCCAGCAGGCCAACCAGAAAGGCGGTCAGGTAGATCCCCGGCGCTGTCTCGATCATGCTCGATACCTCATTCAATAGGGAGCAGTTGTCGGTCGACCTTCGGCAATCAGCTCACCGGCTCGATAAGGAAACCCGTATGAAAGACTACCAACGCGAATTTTTGGCCTTCGCCGCCGAGATCGGCGCATTGCGCTTCGGCGACTTCACGCTCAAGTCCGGTCGCAAAAGCCCCTACTTCTTCAACGCCGGCATCTTCAACACGGGCGAGCGGCTGTCCCGGCTCGGGAGCGCCTACGCGCGCTGCATCCTGGATGCCGCACCGGCCTTCGACGTGCTGTTCGGGCCCGCGTACAAGGGCATCCCGCTGGCGGCGGCGACCAGCATGGCACTCGCCGCGCAATCCGGCCGAGACACCGCCTACGCCTTCAATCGCAAGGAGGTCAAGGATCACGGCGAGGGCGGTCTGATCGTCGGCAGCCCCTTGGCCGGGCGCATCCTCATCATCGACGACGTCATCACCGCGGGCACCTCGGTGCGCGAGTCGGTTCAGATCATCCGCGATGCCGGGGCCGAGCCGGCGGGCGTCGTGATCGCACTCGATCGGCAGGAGCAGGGCCAGGACGGGCGCTCGGCCGTCGCCGAGGTGACCGCGACCTTCGGCATCCCGGTCTACAGCATCGTCGGGCTGACCGACCTCGTGACCTTCCTCGACGAGCAGCCCGAGCTCGATGCCTTCGCCGAAGCCGTCCGGGCCTACCGAGCTCGCTACGGGGTATAGGCGTTTCCCGAAACAATCCGTGCCTGTAGGTTGTGCTGACGATAGGAGGCACAACTTGCGCCGACGATTGGTTGTGCCTCGCTCGGCTCGGCACAACTACGCTCTTCACGGATCAACGGCTGCGAATGAGGGTCCCGACGCCTTCGTCCGTAAAGAGATCGAGCATGACCGCATGCTCCACCCGCCCGTCGATGATGTGCGCGGACTTCACCCCGCCGTGTACCGCGTCGAGCGCACATTGCACCTTCGGCAGCATCCCGCCTGCGATCACACCGTCCTTGATCAGGGCATGGACGCGGCCGACATCCAGCTCCGTAATCAGGTTGCCCTCGGCATCGAGCAGGCCGGTCGTATTGGTCAGGAGCAAGAGCTTCTCGGCCTTGAGCACCTCGGCGATCTTGCCAGCAACCAGATCGGCGTTGATGTTGTAGGAGCGGCCGTCCTCGCCGACGCCGATCGGGGCGATGACCGGGATGAAATCGCCTTCGACCAGCATGTGGACGACGGCGGCGTCGATACTCTCGACCTCGCCGACATGGCCGATGTCGATGATCTCCGTGGCCTCCAGCTCGGGCGCATCGCGCCGTAAGAGGAGTTTGCGGGCGCGGATCAGGTCGCCGTCCTTGCCGGTCAGGCCGACCGCCGAACCACCGTGCCGGTTGATGAAGTTGACGATCTCTTTGTTCACCAGCCCGCCGAGAACCATCTCGACCACGTCCATGGTCTCGTCGTCCGTCACGCGCATGCCTTGAACGAACTCGCTCGCCTTGCCGAGTCGTTTGAGCAGCGAGCCGATCTGTGGCCCGCCGCCATGCACGATGACCGGATTGACCCCGACCATCTTCATAAGGACCACATCGCGCGCAAAGCCCTGTTTCAGGGTCTCGTCCACCATGGCGTTGCCGCCGTACTTGATCACGATGGTCTTGCCGCGGAAGCGCCGGATATAGGGCAGCGCCTCGATCAGGACATGGGCGATGGTGTGGGCACGTTCGTTGAGGATGGACATGGCTTGATGTTGCTCGGGTTGGAATGGATCAGAAGGGCAGCGTGAGCCCGGGCGCGGCCTCGGCCATGAGCATGCGAAACCGCTCCTGCATGGCCCGGAGTGCGGCCGAGTCGTCGCCTTCGAAGCGAAAGACCAGCTTGGGCAAGGTGTTGGATGCGCGCACCAAGCCCCAGCCGGCCGGGCCGTCGAGACGCAGGCCGTCGATGGTCTGTACCGTCAGATCCTCGATGCCATCCGCCAGCCGGATCACCCGCGCCATGATCCGCTCGGCATCGCCCTCGGGCAACGGCAGGGCCAGCTCGGGCGTGGCGATGCCGCCGGGAAAGTCGCGGAAGATCGCGTCCGTCGGGCGGGGATCGCGCGAGAGGACCTCCAGGAGCCGCGCGCCGGCATAGAGCGCATCGTCGAAGCCGAGCCAGCGCTCCTTGAGCATGATGTGCCCGCTGAGCTCGCCTGAAATCTGCGCGTCGGATTCGCGCAGCCGGGCCTTCAGCGGCGCATGTCCGGAGCGCCAGGGCACCGGGCGACCGCCCGCGCGACGGATCACCTCGGCGAGATGGCCCGTGCATTTGACGTCGAAGATGATCTCGCTGCCCGGATGGCGCGACAGGACATCGACGGCGAGACACATAAGAATCCGGTCGGCCGCGATGAACCCGCCCGCGGCATCGATCACGCCCAGGCGATCCCCGTCACCGTCGAACCCGAGACCCAGATCGGCACCTTCCTGGACCACCCGCTCCGACAGGGCTTGCAGACACTCGGGGCGAGCCGGATCCGGGACACGCTCGCCCATCCCGGCATCCTGGTCGCAGTCGAGCGTGACCACCTCGCAGCCGAGCGCGCGAAAGACGGTCGGCGCAATCGCGGAAACGGTGGCGTTGCCGCAGTCCAACACCAGCCGCATGGGGTGGGCGAGGCGGATGTCGCGGACGATGCGCTCGCGGTAGCGCTCCGAGATGTCGCGCTCGACAAGACCACCGGCCCCGCTGGTGAGGTCGCCCTCCAGGATGCGCCGCCGCAGGTTCTGAATCGTTGCCGCATCCGCGCTCACGCCTCCGAAGACGACCTTGACCCCGTTGTAATCGGGCGGGTTGTGGCTGGCGGTGACAATCGCTCCGGCGGAGGGGCCGGCCTCGCAGCAGGCGAAATAGACCAGGGGCGTCGGGGCGATGCCCAGATCGACGACATCGATCCCGGCGGCGCGGATCCCGGCGATCAGGGCTGTGCTCAGGGCCGGGCTGGATGCGCGGCAGTCACGTCCGACCATGACCGTGCGATCGCCGCGCGCTGCGGCCTCGCTGCCGATCGCCCGACCGATCGATCGCATGATCTCGGGCGTCAATTGGCGCTCGAGGATGCCGCGGATGTCGTAGGCGCGGAAGATCTCGGGCGGCGCAGCGGGGGTGACCTCGGCCATGGGCGGCGGCGCGTCAGTGCTGGCCCGTGTGTCCGAACCCGCCGCTGCCGCGCGCGGAGGCGTCGAAGTCCTCGACGATCCTCAACGCGGCCTGCAGGACCGGCACCAGCACGAGCTGGGCGATGCGCTCGCCGATCTCGATCCGGAAGGGCGCCGTCCCGCGGTTCCAGCAGGAGACCATCAGCGGCCCCTGATAGTCCGAGTCGATCAGCCCGACGAGATTACCGAGCACGATGCCGTGCCGATGACCGAGACCCGAGCGCGGCAGGATCAGACCCGCGACCTTGCGCTCGGCGATGTGCACGGCCATGCCGGTCGGCAGCAGCTCGGCCGCGCCGGGCGCGAGGTCGAGCGGGGCCTCGAGCATGGCACGTAGATCGAGCCCGGCCGAGCCCTCGGTCGCATAGATCGGCAAAGGAAAATCGCGGCCCAGGCGCGGGTCCAGGATCTTGACCTCAAGAGGGTGCAGCATGGGTTTGGGCATAACGTTCCGCGAGGAGCATGGCCAGCTCGCGCGCGAGCTCGACCTTCGACATCATGGGCAGCGCGCGCTGCCCCCCGTTCCAGAGCACCAAGAGTGCGTTCTCGTCGCGCTCGAAGCCGCCCGAGTCGCCCCCGACCCGATTCGCCGCGATCATGTTCAGCCGCTTGTCCTTCAGCTTGCCGCGGGCGTATTGCTCGACATCGGTCGTCTCGGCCGCGAAGCCCAAGGTAAAGGGTGGCGACGGCAGGGCCGCAACCTCGGCCAGGATATCCGGGTTGCGCACCAGCCTGATCTCCAGCGCCTCGGCAGCCTTCTTGATCTTGCTCCCCGCGGGCTCGGCGGGCCTGTAGTCCGCCACCGCGGCGGTGGCGACGAAGATGTCGCAGTCGCGGCTGCGCGCCGTCACGGCGGCGTGCATCTCCAGGGCCGTCTCGACCTGGACCAGCTCGGCGACGACAGGCGGTGCCAAGGCGCTCGGTCCGCTGATCAGGACCACGCGTGCGCCCAGATCGGTCAGCGCGGCCGCCAGCGCGTAGCCCATGCGCCCGGAGCTGCGATTGCCCAGATAGCGCACCGGGTCGAGCGGCTCGCGGGTCGGCCCGGCGGTCAGGAGAACCCGCACGCCGGCGAGCGG
>NZ_LN848257.1:3232139-3233498 GCF_001499735.1 Thiocapsa sp. KS1
AGAACCCGCACGCCGGCGAGCGGTTGCAGGTCGGAACCGCTCAGCGCCTCGGCGATCTCGAGCGGCTCGAGCATCCGTCCCGGGCCTTGGTCGCCGCAGGCTTGGCTGCCGACACCCGGCCCCAGGATCCGCGCACCGCGGGCCACCAGCCGGGCCAGATTGTCTTGGGTCGCCGGGTGACGCCACATCTGCTGATTCATCGCCGGGGCGAGGATCAGCGGCGCTTCGGTCGCCAGGGCCAAGGTCGTGAGCAGGTCGTCGGCGATCCCGGCCGCCAGACGCGCCATCAGGTCCGCAGTCGCCGGGGCGATCAGCAACCGATCCGCCCAGCGGGCCAGCTCGATGTGCCCCATCCCGGCCTCGGCCGCCGGGTCGAGCAGATCGGTCCGCACCGGATGCCCGGAGACCGCCTGGAAGGTCAAAGGGCCGACAAAGGCCGTCGCAGCGTGCGTCATGACCACCCGCACGACAAAGCCGCGCTCGCGCAGGCGACGTACCAGGTCGACCGATTTATAGGCGGAGATGCCGCCGCCGACACCGAGCAGCACCTGATTGCGGGGGCTTGGATCCATGACCTTTACGTGTACACTGCGTCTGCGGAACAGGCCGCAGTTTAACGCAACCCATCGACGGAGGTCGCATGCCGATCAAGGACTGGCCGGAGGGTGAACGGCCGCGGGAGAAGCTCCTGGAGCGGGGGGCGGGCGCACTCTCGGACGCCGAGCTGCTAGCGCTGTTTCTGCGCACCGGGGTGCGCGGCAAGAGCGCGGTGGATTTGGCGCGCGAGCTGCTCGCGGACTTCGACGGTCTCGTCGGGCTGCTCGCCGCGGACCAGAAACGGTTTTGCGAGGGCAAAGGTCTCGGCAAGGCGAAGTTCGCGGAGCTTCAGGCGGTCCTCGAGCTCAGCCACCGCTATCTGCTCTCGCGGATTCGAGGCCAAGACGTCCTAACCAGCCCGGAGGCCACCCGCGATTATCTCAAGCTGCGCCTCTACGGCTCGCCGCACGAGATCTTCGCCTGCCTCTTCCTCGACAACCGACACCGCGTCATCAGCTACGACGAGCTGTTTCAAGGCACGATCGACGGAGCCAGCGTACATCCTCGCGTGGTCGTTCAGCGGGTACTCGCGACCAACGCTGCCGCCGTGATCTTCGCCCACAACCATCCCTCGGGGGTCGCAGAGCCCAGCCAGGCGGATCTGCGGATCACGCAACGTCTGAAGGAAGCGCTCAGCCTGATCGACGTGCGCGTTTTGGATCACGTCATCATCGGCGACGGCGAGGGGACGTCGCTGGCCGAGCGAGGGCTTCTTTAGGTTTGGGTGAGCTGTTGGCGGGCAGCCTCCCGCCTCCCGCCTCC
>NZ_LN848257.1:3233598-3276529 GCF_001499735.1 Thiocapsa sp. KS1
CTGGCGGCTGGCGGCTGGCGGCTGGCGGCTGGCGAATAAACCAACGCCACCCTCAAGGCGTCAAGGTACAAGCACCATCCTTGCATCGGCGCCTCAACCGCCAGTCCGCGAAGTGCGCGTAGCCCCAATCGAGAGGTCCGACCAAGCGCAGCCCCTGGACCAAGACCGCGAGACGGCGGTAGCCCGGAAGTCGACGCCAGATCGCGACGAATGCCGGAACGCCCGTCAGGATGCTGCCGTCGGTCTCTTTGGCGTGGATGCGGCGCATGGCGTCCGTGCGGTCGATCCCGGCCTCGGCCAATGCGCCGCCGTCATCCGTAAGTCGACCCAGTGAATCGCTCCCGCCTTGTCGATCCGCCGGTAATGGGCAATCTCTTTGCTGCACAGCGGGCAGCCGCCGTCGAAATAGGCCGTGAATGCAGTCATGGTTTTGTGTCGTCGATGTCCGGGATGATCCTCGGGATGGCGCGAAGTATGGATCCGCACGCGCGATCGCTCAACCCCACTGCTCGACGCGTAACCCCTCGACCCTCAGAAACTCGCTGACGTTGTTGGTCACCAGAGTCGCATCGAGACTCATGGCATGGGCGGCGATCAAGAGATCGTTCGGGCCGATCGGGCAACCTGCGCGTTTGAGCGCGACGCGAAGCCGTCCGTAGCGGCGCCCCGCTTCTGCGTCGAACGCAACGATCTCCAGCGGCAACAGGAAGCGCTCCAGCCGATTCAAATTGTCGTCGACCCGGCTGCTGTTCTCCACGCCGAAACGCAGCTCGGCGTAGGTGATCGACGAGATACCGACCTCACCAATTCGATAGTTCCGGATTTGCTTCAGGATTTCCGGCCGTTTTTGATTGATCGCGTAGATGCAGATGTCCGTATCCAGAAGGACGATCACGCGATCGGCTCCCGTTCCTGCGTGTCCGGTTGCTCGCGGGTCAGCGTCAAGTCATTCGGAAACTCAGCCAGGGCATCGAACATGACCTGCCAGGGATCGTCCTTGGGCAAGAGCACCACGGCATTGCCCAGACGTTTGATCACCACCTCATCACCCCGGAAGCGGTATTCTTTGGGTAAGCGAACGGCTTGACTGCTGCCGTTCAAGAAGAGCTTTGCTGTTTCCATCAGAACCTTCGGCACTAGAAAATATATACGTTATGTATAGACTTCCGGAGGAAGATCGTCAAGGCGCAGCAATGTCTGGCAGCAGCCACGCAGGTCGCCGTCGGCGGCTATACTCGAGCTCCGGCAGAAACGACAGGATCGACTCCCTTGAACGAGCCCGCCGCCCGGCTGCGCGCACTCCTCGATCGTGGCGACATGCTCGTCATGCCCTGCTGTTTCGATGCCCTGTCGGCGCGATTGATCGACCAGGCCGGGTTCCCGTTGACCTTCATGAGCGGTTTCGCGGTCTCGGCGAGCCGCCTCGCGCTGCCCGACACCGGGCTGATCGCGGTGACCGAAATGCTCGACCAGGGACGCGCCATCTGCGATGCGGTACGGATCCCGGTCATCGGCGACGGCGACACGGGCTACGGCAATCCGGCCAACGTCAGGCGTACCGTCGATCAGTATGCCCGTGCCGGGTTCGCCGGCATCATGATCGAGGATCAGGTGATGCCGAAACGGTGCGGCCACACCGGGGTGAAGGAGGTCGTGGAGCGCGACGAGGCGATCCGCCGGGTGCGCGCCG
This sequence comes from Thiocapsa sp. KS1, assembly GCF_001499735.1. GTDB lineage: Bacteria > Pseudomonadota > Gammaproteobacteria > Chromatiales > Chromatiaceae > Thiocapsa. Next base: position 3,235,289 of record NZ_LN848257.1, read on the forward strand.
CCATGGATGCACGCGACGCCGGGGCAGGCACCCTGATTGTCGCCCGCACCGACGCACGCAGCGCCCTCGGCTTGGACGAAGCGCTCTGGCGGATGCAGGCATTCGCGGACCTGGGCGCCGACATCCTCTTTCTCGAAGCACCGCGCGACGAATTCGAGATGCACCGCTTCTGCACCGAGGTCCCCGGCATCAAGATGGCGAATATGCTCGAAGAGGGCATCACGCCGATCCTGCCGCCCGCAATGCTCGCGCAGATCGGCTACGGCATCGCCGCCTACCCGCTGACCCTGTTGAGCGCCGCCGTCTTCGCGATGCGCGAGGCCCTCGCCGACCTGGCCGCCGGACGCTCACCGCAGCGCAGAGTCGACTTCCGCACGCTCCGCGAGCTGGTCGGATTCGATGCCTACGATGACCTGCTCCAACGCTACTGAGGCCCCCCGAGAGGGGCTAGGAGCGCGATCCGAAAATGCAGCACCGCCTCGAAATCGGCCATCCGGCTCGGCGACCAATGCGACGGCGTATCCGCGGCTCCTGCGACCCGCGCCCGTCGGTTCGGCGGCCCGGAGCGTCTCGGCCGCGCGATCGCGACGTGCCGAGCGAGCCTCAAGAACGTCTTGCACGAACGTCTTACAGCTTGCGACCATGTGAAGGCGCGACTATCCTTTTCCCGCGCTAAACCGGGGGTTTTCGACAGACCCGACGCCGATCGATCTCGTTCGAGGGCCGCTCGAAACACGCATCACGATGCTTGAAGCGATTTGAAGACAACCGCCCGCTCGCGGGTTTTTCGAAAACCAACCCCGGTTAAGGATGGAATCGACATGTTGAAAGTGTTCAAGAATTGGATCGAGAGCTCGCTCTCGAAGACGCGTACGTTGCCGCGCGAAAGCCTGGCTGGATCCTTCAAGCGTCTGGGCTGGACCGGACTCTGGATCCAGGTCGTGGTCGGGGTGATCCCCCTCATCCTCATGAGCTACACCTTCGTGTTCGCGCAATCCCCGACGGGGCCGCGCGCCGGATTGCCGATCGTCGAGTATCTGACGATGGGGAGTCTCCTGATCCTTGTCTTCACCACCTTTTGGTTTTATCGCTACACGCGGATCGCCGACAGGATCGCAGGCCCCGGAGACTCCCCGACGGAGACCGAGCTTGCCGGAACCATCTGGATCGGACTCGCCGCGAGCAGCGCGGCGATCCTCTTCACCATCGTGGTGATGTTCATCGAGGTGGCGCATCTGCTCTTCTACTTTCTGTCCGCACCGCAAGGCGGTGTCCCGGTCATTCAGACGACGGGGATGGGTCCGACAAGCTGGGTGTCGGCCGTCGACATGCTCAGTCTGATGTCTATGGTGCTGACGGTTCTGGCCGAGCTGGTGGTCTTGGTATTCAGTCTTTGGCTGCTGTTCCGGGTGACCGAAGGCTCGCCCGAATACGGCGGGGGCAAGGTCGTCGTCTAGACCCGCCCTCCCCGGTCGGTCATCCCGCCGCGTCTTGTGCGCTGCACCGACGCGGCGGTCGTCCCCGTAGCGCTTTTCGGACGCCGATGACCAACCTGACCGACGCCGAGAACTCGCGTGCGGCGAATCCCTGCGCCGCACGACGCCCACCCTCGCCGTTCAACCGACTCGGCGGCATCGCCCCTTTCGCATTGCGAATCCGCATGCTTTTTCGGGCGCTCTCCTGGTCGCGCTTCCGGTCCTGCTCTGGTAGGGAATAACCCAGTCCGGTCTGCGCGTCGCGGCGGACAGCGATCGGGCCGGAGCGGCAACCGCCCGATGCTCGGCGTGCCGCTGCGCAGTGACGGGAGACACCGAGGCTAGCCGGTCCCTTCGAGGAAGGCCTTCAGACTCTCTTCCCGATCCTTTTCGAGCGAAGTCTGCAACACCTTGCCCTTGCCCTTGAACTCCCCGAGCCCTTCGAGGACCTTGTCGCCCGTGACCTTGCGCACCAGGATGAAGACGGCCGAGCACCCGGGTTGGAAGCTCTGAGCCAAGCCCTTCATGAAGTCGTCGTCGATGCCGATGTCGGAGAACTTGCCCGACAAGGCACCGGCCCCGGCACCGACGGCCGCGCCGAGGAGCGGATTGAGAAAGACCAGACCGATCAACATGCCCCAGAAGCCGCCGCCGACCGCGCCGACCGCGGACAGGTTGACGGCCTGATGGAGCTTCACCTTGCCTTTATCGTCTTTGGTGACGACGACGACGTCTTCCATGTCGATGAGATAGGCCTTCTGCATCTTGGCCAGCTCGGCCCGCAGCTCGAACGCAAGCTGCTCGTCCGGGAAGGAAACGACGATCAGATCACTCATGTGGGTCTCCGCGAATCATGGGAAAGGGATTGGCTCTACGGGTCTCGGATCGGTGCCCGCTCGTTGCGAGCCTGCCTCCGAGGGCTTAAAGGTTGCCTTTCTTATGCTCGTCGACGAGGTAGCCGCCCAAGGCACCCACGCCGGCACCGATCAGGGCACCGGCACCCGCTTCGGCACTGAGCGACCCGATGACCGCACCGGTGGCGAGGCCCATCGCCGCGCCGGTTCCGACACGGGCACCGGTGGTATTGCCGCAGCCGGCGACCGACACGACGGCGACGAGGATCAGGGGTATGGTGATCGTCTTCAAGATGCGTCTCCTAATCTGACAATGAGGCGGCCCGGAACGGGGTTTCAGTCGCCGAACGTCGCCCGGTCTCCCCGAGCCGACGCGTGCGGGACCCGCACAGGGGGTCCGTTTCGACGCCGTCGCGGCCGGACGTCTCTGCGGCGCGGCGCTCGGCCAGGGCACGCTTGTCCGCCACAGGGCATCGGCGTATCTTCTCGCGATCGGATGTTCGGTCTGCCGTATTCGTTTCCGACCCTTTCGAGCCGACATCCGGCCCCGCGATGATAGCTCAGAATCTCCGCCGAACCGCGCGCGGATGAGAGCCGACGTTGTTCCGGAGCCGTTTCTCCGGGAGGCTAGAGGCGACACCGGTCTCGACCGGGTCGACTCGATATATCAAAAATCCAAACCGCGTCGGCGACGGCGCTTCGGGATCGCTTGCGACGCCACGCCAACGCAAGGGCTGCGCAGGACATGCCGGACGCGGTACGGGAGGGCAACGATGCCGGCCGACACGATGACGGGATCCGCGATTGCGGGGACCCGGGAACCCACCAAGATCGCCTTCTTCGGACTCGGCGCCGTCGGATCGGCCTTGCTGATTTGTCTCTCCGAGCTCGCCGAGCGCGACGATGTCCCGGTGCGCTTCGTGGTCTATGTCATCAGCCCGGACGCGGCGCGGGATGCGCTGTTTCACGCCGAGCGTCTCTTCGATCGGATCGACTTCATCGGGGTCCCCGATTTCGCCCCGGTGTTTGCCCTCGAATCGGGACACGCCTCCGAGCTGACGGGCGCCGCGATGCTCGTCAACGCCGCGCTGCCCGAGTTCAACGGGCCGATGATCGAGCTGGCGTTGCGCATCGGCGCGCACACCGTCGACCTCGCCTCCGATATGTACGACGCGACCACCGACCGAACCCTGACCTTCTCGCAATACGGGTTCGACCACGCCTTGCGCGAGCGCGGGGTCGCCGCGCTCATCAACATGGGCATCTCGCCCGGCGTCACCAACTTCCTGATCGGCCGTCGGATTCACGATCTGCTCGCCGGCGACCGCAAGGAGCTGGAGATCGAGAGTATCGATCTGTACCTGCTCGAAGACATCGACTCGGACTCGGTCATCTTCTCCTGGTCGCCGATCGTCGCGCTCGAGGAGCTGGCGCAGCACCCGCGCATTCTCGCCAAGGGCCGCATGCAAGTGCTGGAACCCTTCAGCGCCGGGCGGGACTATGCCTTTCCGCACGAGCCGCGGCCGATTCGCCAATACCCGCTGTATCAAGAGGAGCTGCTCTCGCTGCATCGATCCTTCCCGGAGGTGGAGTCGATCGGGATCTACACCGGCGGGTCCGAGGTCGAGCTGGTCAAGGCGCTGTTCCAGCTCAACCTGCTCTCCAAACGCACCCTGCCGCATCAGCCCGAGCTGACCGTGGAGGCGATGGTGCGCGCCATCCTGCCGGGCATGAACAAGCCGCGACGGATCGAGGAGTATCTGCGCAACGGGACGATCCGCCGCGCGCATTTCTCGGCCGCCGCCGAGATCCGCGTCTCCGAGGTCGTGCGCAACGACCGTCAGACCGCCATCGAGACGGTCGGCCTGAGCTACCTGCGCTACCACGATCTGCTCAATACACCCTACGCCGGGGCGACCTATATCTCCTATCCGACCGCGGTCGGTGCCGCCATCCTGGCCTGGCATGCGCTCGAGTACGCACGCGAGGCACCGGGCGCACTCGTCGGCGTCGTCGGGGGCGAGGATCTCGCCCGACTGCTGCCGCGAATGCGTGCCGACGCAGTTCGACGCGACCTGGTCGCCTGGGATATCGATCTCTTCGAGAGCGTCCGCGACGCCTCGGTCGCCTGATTTTTCACAGCAACACCCACAATCGAGCCTGTTTAGGAGCTTTCTCATGCTTGCGAGGACCGCCCGAATCCTGAAGTTGGTCGCACAGCTTGTCGCCGTGAGCGCATTGACCTTCCTCGCCGTACGGGCCTTCGACGCGCATCAGAGTGCACCGCTTGCCTTGTGGCACACCTTCGTCCCGAGCGAGATGGAGGCCGAGGAGCTCGACAGCGCCGACTGGGCGACGTATCTGGCGCGGGAGCAGATGCTCTTCGACGAGGTGCGCTCCGAGGTCACCGACCAGCTCGAGCCGGATGAGCGCATCCTCTCCAACCGCTACTTCGAGGGCAGTCCGCTCTATCCGGGGCGCTTCGCCCGGGACTGGAACCGCTCCTATGTCCTCGAGCCCGACGGCGAGCCCCGGGGTGCGGTCGTCCTGCTGCACGGCCTTACAGACTCCCCCTACAGCCTGCGTCACATCGGCCGACATTACCGCGAGTCGGGTTATGTCGTGATCGGGATCCGCCTGCCCGGACACGGGACCGTCCCGGCCGGCCTGACGACGGTGCACTGGGAGGATTGGTCGGCCGCAACGCGCCTAGCCGTGCGCGAGGCGGTGCGCCGGATCGGGCCCGCGGCGCCGCTACAGCTGGTGGGCTTCTCCAACGGCGGGGCACTCGCCATGAAATACGTGCTCGACGCCGTCGAGGATCCCTCCATGAGGCAGGCCGATCGGGTGATCCTGATCACGCCCATGATCGGGATCACCGAGATGGCTCGGTTCGCGGGGTTCGCGGGTTTACCCGCGATCTTTCCGGCGTTCGCGAGCGCGGCCTGGCTCGGTGTCATCCCCGAGTTCAATCCATTTAAATACAACTCGTTTCCGGTCAACGGGGCACGCCAGTCGTCGCTCCTCACACGCGCATTGCAACCGCGCATCGCCCGCTACGCACGCCAGGGGCGTCTCGACGCGCTGCCCCCGATCATCACCTTCCAGTCCGTGGTCGATTTCACCGTCAGCACGCGCGCCATCGTCACGAGCCTCTACGCTCAGCTCCCGGACAACGGCAGCGAGCTGGTGCTCTTCGATATCAACCGCAACACCAAGTTCGGCCCCCTGATGCGACCCGGCACCGAGACCGCGCTCGACCGCCTGCTGCCGCCGACGCCGCGCAGCTTCAAGACGACCGTCATCACCAACGCCGGCCCGGAGAGCAGCGAGGTCGTCGAGCGGGTCACCGACGCAGGCGAGACATCCGAGCGGGTCAGAGCGCTGGGGCTGACCTATCCGCGCGACGTCTTCTCGCTCTCGCATGTCGCCCTGCCGTTTCCGATCGACGACTCGCTCTACGGTCTGGAGCCGAACGCGAACGAGGACTTCGGTGCACACCTCGGGGCATTGGCCATCCGCGGCGAGCGCGGGGTCTTGGTCATGAGTCTGGACTCGCTGGTGCGCCTGTCCTGGAATCCCTTCTTCCCCTATCTGATCGAGCGCATCGAAGACGGGATCGCCGATGCGCCGCTCGGCGAAACCGGCGCGGCGGACGCAGCACAGGGCGTCGATAAGCCATCACCCTGAAAGGAGCAGCTGCCTCCCCGGGCGCCGAGCCGCCTGTTCTTCCGCCACAGCGGGCCATTGCGTTCAGGGATTGACCGCCCTATTTCGGATCTTGTCCAAATCACGAACAACCGGATGAGGTTTCGAGATGCGAATGTTCGTCCTGCTCCCGATGCTCGGGGCACTCCTGCTGCCCGCCGCGGCTTCCGCCGCCTGCGCCCCGGCCCTGGACTTCGAGATGCGTCGGCTCGCCGGCGACGAGACAGTGCGGCTTTGCGACGCCTATCAGGGCAAGGTGATCCTTGCGGTGAACACCGCGAGCAAATGCGGATTTACGGGCCAGTACGAGGGCCTCGAAGCCTTGTATCGTGAATACGGCGAGCGCGGACTGGTGGTGCTCGGTTTCCCGTCCAACGACTTCGCCAACCAGGAGCCCGGCTCCGAGAAGGAGATCCGGGACTTCTGCCGTCTGACCTATTCGGTGGAGTTTCCGATGTTCGAGAAGGTTCAGGTCAAGAAAGGCGCTGCTGCACCTTTCTTCGAGTACCTGGCCGCAGAGACCGGCGTCTACCCCGAATGGAACTTCTACAAGTACCTGATCGACCGAGACGGCAAGGTCGTCGAGGTCTTCCCCAGCCGCACCGGCCCGGAGAGCGAGAAGATGATCCAGGTGATCGAACGTCTGCTCTGACCGCCATCGAAGGCCGGGGCGGCCTTCATTTGCCGTCGCCGGACCCGAGCCGGTCGCGCGCCATGGCTGCGGCGTCCTCGATCCCCTGCTGTGCACGATCGATGATCGCCTTGCCTTGGCTGATCATCGCCTGCTTGACCGCTCGGGCGAGGGCGGGTCTGGAGAGCGTCTCGCCGTCGATCGTCATGGTTTCCGGGGAGGTCGAATAGGCCGACAAAGGGTCGCTCAGCGTCAGCGCGGTGTCGTCGACCGCGTTGTAGCGATAGTGACAGCTCGCCTGCCGAGGTCGGCTCTCACCGTCGGACTCGAACCCGAGCACGACCGTGAGTCCCGAATGACCGCGGGCTCGGGTCTCCACGCCGGTCCAGCGCAGCGAGCTCGGCGAGGCAACCTGCGTTGCCGCCAAACTCTTGCAGAAGCTCACGCGCACATCCTCGCGCGAACCCGAGCAGCTCGCGACCAAAAAAGATGTCGTCGCGAGAGCGATGCCGGCTCGCAGCAAAACCGTCGTGCGTTTGGTCATGGTTGAACCTCCTCGGGAGTGATCCGGGGCTGCCGCATGGTCCTGAAGAAGCCTTGCGAGCCCCTCGGAGGGCCATTATGCTGCACCGCACACCGCCGGGAAATTCGAGACGCATACCCCGGCTTCGCAACCCGCTTGAATGGAGCAACGCCGATGGACTTCTCGACCCGGCATCGCCTGACGCTCGCCGACGGCCCGGTCGTCTATCGGAAGGTCACCGACGGCAAACCGCCCCTCCTGCTTGTCCACGGCTGGGGTGGCTCTTCGCGACATTGGCAGGAGACCCCGGAGCACCTCTCGGACATCCGCGATCTCTATGCCCTGGATCTTCCGGGCCACGGGGAAACCCCCGCTCGACCCGGCGCGACCGGACCCGAGGCAATGGCCAACTTGGTCATCGACTTCGCCGACCGCCTGGGCCTGGATCGTTTCGACCTGAACGGCCATTCTTGGGGTGCCGCGGTTGCGATCCTGGTCGCGGCAAACTGGCCCGAGCGGGTCGATCGACTCGTCCTGACCAGCTTGGGCATGGCCCGAAACGCCCTCGAGCGTTTCGCCTTGACGCAGGCATACCATCAGATGAATCTCGCCCTCTCGCTCTGGCGACCCTGGCTGGCGATGTCGCGACCCTGGCTCGCCCTCTCGCGCCCGGCGGTCGACTGGCTCGGCGCTCAACCGCTCGTGTATCGTGCAATCGCTGCGCACGTGCTGCGTCAGCTGCCTGCGAACGAGGAGATGGTGCGTGTCGGCGTAAGGGAGTTCTTGAGCACGGATCCGCTCAGCGCGCTGGAGTGTGCAATCGGTGCCGGCAGTCCGGCCTTCCTGAGCGCACTGGAGACGATGGCAACGCCGACGCTGCTGGTCAACGCGGACGCGGATGCCGTCATGCCGCCATCCGGTGCCCGCGCCCTTGCGGCACGGATCCGAAATGTCCGAGAGGCTCGGCTCGAGGACTGCGGTCATCTCCCGATGATCGAGCAGCCCGAGGATTACCACCGACTGGTGCGTGAGTTCCTTACCGCAGCGACGCCTCGCCCGTGATCGAGCAAGAACCCCGGTGCCCGATGATTCGCCCGGCTCCGACGGCATACAGACCAGGCGCGACCGCAGACTAGAGATGATGGTACAGGTGGGCCAGCTGACGGTCGACCTTCTGCTGTTTGACGAGCCGTAAACGTCCGATGGTATCCAGAAGCCCGGCGCAGGTCGCACCTTGTTTATCGAGATAGTCGATGGAGAGGACCAGATTCTGGCTCACGATGATCTCATTGCCGACGGGGTCGACGAGCTTCTCGGTCGCAAAATCGATCGACTCGCCGTCGTGATACTTGTCCGCGAGCACCTTGAGCAGCTCCTGTTTCTGAGCTTGCGACAGATGCGAAAACGTCCGGTTGAAATAGAAAAGGCCATGACGAGCGAAGTGAAACTCGTTTTTGACTTTGTAGCTGTTCCATTGCTGCCGATACACGAGGAGTAGATCGGTCAGGTCGTTCGGACGCTTGATATGGTGCTGTGGCTTGCCGAAGCAACGCAAGAAAGCCCCCGGCGAACAGCCGAATGTCAGATCCTCGCAGCAGCTGATCCGCCGGCTGGAGCTCACCGCCGAGCGTGAGGCCGACAACGAGCAGAGGTTGAAATAAGCCGAAAAATCCTCGTACTTATCTATGAGCCGTTCGCTGAAATAGCTTTCTCGGCCATATCTGTGGCGGCCGACCAACCGGCTGAACACCTCTGAAATCATAGCCCTGAGTCCGAAACACGCCGACCTGCAGCACACCCAAGTCCATTAGCCTATCGGAACCGAGCAGGAAAAGCACTTCCCCCGCAACCCTCACACGCTGCGAGCTCGGCACCGACGATTTGGCGCCGCGCCACCTTGTGGACCGACGTGTTCAGGGCCCGGAGACGTCGGCATTCCTGCCGTAAACCCTGACGCAGTTACGCCCTGCGGATTTAGCAGCATACAGTGCCTGGTCGGCGCGATCGATCAAGGCATCGAGGTTTTCGACACCGCGCTCGAGCGTCGCCACGCCGATGCTCGCCGTGATCGGGATCGGCCCCTCCGTGGTTTCGATATCGCGCTCGCGCAGTGCAAGACAGAGTCGCTCGGCGAGTCGTTCGGCCTCTTCGGCGCTGGTCTCGGGACACAGCGCCACCAGCTCCTCGCCCCCGTACCGGGCCAGGATGTCCGACACGCGAACCGCGCGCAGCCGCTCGGCAATGGCCTTGAGGACCTGATCGCCGACACCGTGTCCGTAGGTGTCGTTGACCTGCTTGAAGTGATCGATGTCGAGCATGATCACCGCGATCGGGTTCGAATAGCGTTTGGCGCGGGCAAACTCGACCTCTGCAAGCTCGGAAAAGCGACGGCGGTTCAGTAGCTCGGTGAAGGGATCGGTATCGGCCAGGGCACGGACCTGTTGGAACAAGCGGGCATTGATATCGCGTTCGCGGCGCAGGCTCTGCTCCGTCTCCTGGAGCTTCACGAATGTGCGTGCGTTGGAGATCGCCAAGCCGCAGAGGTTGGAGATCGCCAAGCCGAGATTCAGGTATTGATCGCGATAGGCCGGGAACGGGATCTCGCGCACCAGCATCAGCCCCAGGACGGTGTCCTGGTAGTCGATCCGGAGGAAAAAACCGTTCCCGGACGGCATGATCAGATAGCCCTCGTGCAGGGCATCGAGCGCCTGTTGGAGATCCAGACGATCCCGCGGTCGCTCCTCCGCGGCGAAGATCTCCTTGACCCGTCCCTCCTCCACTTGAGCGTAGACCAAGTTGATGCACCCGAAGAGCATCGCGAAGAGCTCTTGAATCGCCGCGATCGTGGCATCCTCGTCGGTGATGTGCGACAAGCGAACGAGCAGGTCGAAGGCCATGGCGTAATCGGCGACCTTGCGGTTGGCCTGTGTCAGGATCTCTCTGGTTTTTGCCTCCGCGGCGAGGTTGCGCCATTTGGCGATGGCACCGGAGAGAAAGAGCCTCAGATAGTCCAATCCGACATAGCGGCTGCGGCACGGCAGACCCAGATACTGCGCCATCGCCTCGAGCTCCTCGAAGGCGTGCGCGTCGCTGCCTGTATCCAGGAGCAGGAGCTCGCGCGAGCATTCACGGAAGAACTCACCCGCCGTCTCCCGATCGAAGCCCATCCCGTGCAGGTGCTCGCGCCACCGCTTGAGCCAGCCGGCGGTCACGAGATAGGCACCGGCCTGTATCTCGGGCTCCAGGACATCGCTTCCCGCCAAGAGGTGAATGCAGTGGTCGAGCTTCACCAGGTGCACGCGGGGATCGGGCGGCGGCGCACGCGTCGCGGCATCGCACCCGAGGAGCACCAAAGCGCCGTCGGAACCCTCGGGCGGCGGGGTCTCGCGTGCATCCCCAAGGCTGCATCGTCCGGGACTCAAGGTGCAGACGGCAGGGTACGCCTGGACACGCACGCTCTCCTCGCCGAGGGTCGCCAGCGCGGTCTCGACATCCTGTCGAAAATGGCTACAGACCCTCAGACAAAGCGTTTCCTCCACGGTCAGCTCCGGGAGCCCTTCGGTGGCGGGGCGCTTGCGCGCTCGAGAGAAGGATCGAGCGGATAGGTTCCCCAGCGATGGACCGCCTCGGAGATGGCCAGCAACGTCGTTTCCGAAACCTGGTAGGGGATCTCGCCGTGGTTGTCGGACAGGATGAACCCGCCGCCGTGACCGGCCGCGGCGATCGCCGCCTTGACCTGCGTCTCGGCCTGCTGCGGTGTCCAACGACGCATCTCGACGCCGTTGAGGTTGCCGAGCAACGCCATCTTGCCGGCGGTACGTTGCTTGAGAGCAGCGAGCTCGTCGAGCATGCTGACCCCGATGACCGCCGCACCGGTGCGGGGAAGATCGTCCAGGATCGGCGTGCAGCGACCGGATGCGAAATGCATCGCCACCGGCCCCTTGATCCCGGCCAGGGTGCGCATCGCGACCTGAAGTCCGGTCCGGCGAAAATGCTCGGGCGAGACGATGGTCGAGGAGGAGACCGGGTCGAAATAACAGATGGCGGTGGCGCCCGCGGCCAACTGGGCGTTCGCCCATTCGATACAGAAGGCCTCGTTCAGACGCATCAGGTGCTCGAAGAGGTCGGGCTGCTCGAACATGAGATTGAGATAGGCCTCGAACCCCATCTGCATGATCGGGACAGAGAAGGGCGACATGACCACGCCGATGATGGGGACCTCGTCGCCGCCGGCCGCCTTGAGCCCACGGGTGGCCTCCAGCACCTTGACCAGACAAGCACAATCGCCGACCCGCGGCGGCTCGAGCGTGCGAATCCGCTCCGGTGTCCGAATGACCGGCTGGCCGGCATTGGGCGGGCCGTCGTCGGTGTAGAGGACATCGCCGCCCCACGCCTCGGTCTCGACCGAGGCGTAGAAGAAGCTGTAGAGGCAATCGTTACGATACTTGCGGCGCAGACGCAGCTGACCTTCGATGACGTACTCCGGCCGCGAGAAATAGGTCTCGATGGAGAGTCCGAGCTCTTGCGCGCCGTGCATGGTGAGCAAGAGAAACAGCGGGACCCGATCCGGCTCCCGATGGCCGAGCGTGGTCAGCACGCGTTCGAGCGAGGTCATGGGTCGAGCGCTCATGCGCGATGCCCCTTCGGCAGATTCTCGAGGAGCTTGCGCACCACGGCGACGCCCTCGGCCGCGGTGTCGGCCATCGCGTCGGCGCCGACCTCCCGCCACAGCTCGGTGTCGAAACGAAAAGGCGCGCCGCCCACCAGGATAAACGGACGACAACCGGCCCGATCCAGCGACTCTCGAACCCGTTTGATATGCAGCGCGGAGGGGAGCATCAAGACCGAGATCAACAACACGACGATGCCGTCTCGAACCACCCGACTGACCAGGGCATCGCCGTCGAGCGTTCCGTAGTCCTTCAGCTCGTAGCCGCTGGCGCGCAGGACGGAATACACCATGCGTTTTCCGAGCAGGTGATAGTCGTCGAGCACCGCGATCGCCATCGGAGGCTGATCCACTCGGCGCGGATCCGACGGAGGCAGGATGGCGTCCACCAACTCCTCGCACAGCCGACCGCTCATATAAACCTGCGACAGCGACACCTCGCCGCGCTCCCACAGGGCCCCGATACGCTCAAGGGACGGCACAACCAAGCGCTCGACGACATCGAGCCGGGCATCGGCAGGGGTCGGGCCGCCGAGTGCACGCTTCGCCGCGACGCGGTCCATCGCCAGCAGGGCGTCGAGGAAGATCTCGACCTGATCCGAGTGTGTCATCGTTGCTTTCGCGACCTTCAGGTGGAGCACCACGGACAGGGATTGCCGAGCCCTCCGAGCATGAACAACCATCTCGCCTGACGGGACGCTCGGGGAATTTTTCGCCATTTTACCGAAAATCGGGCTCTGCCCCCTCCCCGGGTATGGCCTGCCGGGAGACATCGCAAGCCGGGCACGACGGGTCTCGGACGGAACGAAGGTCGTTGTCGCGGAATCGACGGCGAGGTTTGTGCGGACGCGAATGGATTTTTTCGCCGCATCGCACGAATCGGGCGCCCCGCAGCCCGGAGATCCCGGGCATACGGGGCATACCATGAAAGTCATTGCGCCTCGTCAGGGAAAAGACGACTCATCTGAACTAGTCTGCTAGACCGTAAACGGGCGGGCGGCAGCGGTAGCGCATGTCCGGACCATGACCGGGCACGGGCACGGACCCGGCCCCAGCTCACCTTCCGGAGCACTATCATGCGAGCCTCGATCGGCGCCGTCGCCGGCTTTCTTTTGATCGCACTCTTCAGCGTAAGCTCCGGTGCTCGGGATACCTGGCCGACACCGCCGGCAGCCGCCGTTCCGCCTCCCCAGATCTCCGGTCCGCTGCAGGGCGGAACCGCCGATCACACCAAGTTCGAGCAGCTCAAGGGGCCGTTCAGCTCCGGGCCGGAGGTCACCGTCGCCTGTCTCGGCTGCCATACCGAGGCCGGCGATCACTTCATGCGCAACATCCACTGGACCTGGTCCTACGCCAACGAGGAGACCGGCCAGCAGCTCGGCAAGCGCTATCTGATCAACAATTTCTGCACCAACGCGCGCGGCAACGAGGGGATGTGCGCCCAGTGCCATGCCGGCTACGGCTGGAAGGACGAGGGCTTCGACTTCACCGACGAGACCAAGATCGACTGTCTGGTCTGCCACGAGACCACCGGCACCTATTACAAGACCCCCAACAGCGCCGGGAATGCGGCTTGCTCGGTCATGTTCGAGGGCAAGCCCCCGATCGATCTGGCCGCGGTCGCGCAGAGCGTGACGCTTCCGCAACGCGCCAACTGCGGGGCCTGTCACTTCAACGGCGGCGGCGGCGACAACGTCAAGCACGGCGATCTCTCCTCGGCCTTAAAGAGCCCGCCGAGGACGCTCGACGTCCACATGGGTGCCGACGGTCTGAACTTCGCCTGCACGGCCTGCCACATCACCAACCGCCATGTCTGGGCCGGCAGCCGCTACCAGGTCATCTCCAAGGACACCGAGGGCACGGGCAAGCCGGGCCAGCGCACCGACGTGGCGACCTGCGAGTCGTGTCACGGGCTCTCGCCGCATCCGGTGGATTCGCTCGCCGGCTTCAAGCTCAACGATCACGTGCACAGCATCGCCTGCCAGACCTGCCACATCCCCGAGATCGCACGCGGCGGTGTTGCAACGGTCGTCGACTGGGATTGGCGCACCGCCGGCAAGACCAAAGACGGCGCGGGCTATCACGAGGAAGGTTACATCCAGGGCAACGGCAAGCACCGTTACACCTACAAGTCGATCAAGGGCAACTTCACCTACGACGAAGATTTCCCGCCGGCCTACGGATGGTTCGATGGCCAGATGCTCTACACCACCATCGACACCAAGTTCGACCCGCAGGCCGAGTCCATCGAGATCAACGGCTTCGCCGGCTCGCGCGAGGATCCGAAATCCCGGATCTGGCCGTTCAAGCGCATGCACACCTGGCAGCCCTACGACAAAGGCAACGGCACCCTGGTCTATACCCACCTGTGGGGCGAGGACGATGCCGCCTACTGGGGCAACTACGACATGGGCGAATCGATCGCCAAGGGCATGGCCGACTTCGGACTGCCCTATTCAGGCGAGTTCGGTTTCATCCAGACGATCTCCTGGTGGCCCATCACCCATATGGTCGCACCCAAGGAGAACGCACTGGGTTGCGGTGACTGCCATGCCCCGACCGGCAGCCGCTTGGCCTCGGTCGAGGGCGTCTACATGCCGGGCCGCGACCATAACCGCTGGCTCGACATCATCGGGACGCTTCTGGTCGCCGGCACCCTGGGCGGCATCCTCATCCACGGCCTCGTCCGTTTCTTCTCGCCGTCCCATGGCTCCAAGGGGGAGCAGCACTGATGGCCACACGCCGCGTCAAGATCTTCAGCCTGTTCGAGCGCTTCTGGCACTGGTCCCAGATGCTGCTCATCGTCGCACTCTTGATCACGGGCTTCGGGCTGCACGGTTTCCATGACCTCTTCACCTTCGAAGAGGCCGTCACCCTGCACACCTCGGCCGCCCTCGCGCTGCTCGTGCTCTGGATCTTCAGTGTCTTCTGGCTCTTTACGACGCGCACCTGGCGCCACTTCATCCCGTCCGCATCGGGGATGTGGGGGGTTCTGCGCTTCTACAGCTACGGCATCTTCAAGGGCGAGCGCCACCCCTATCGCAAGGCCTATTGGCGCAAGCACAACCCCTTGCAGGCACTGGCCTATCTCATGCTCAAGATCGTGCTGTTTCCGGCGATCTGGATCACCGGGCTCGCCTATCTGTTCTATTTCGCGTGGCGCAACCTGCCCCATGCCACGCAATGGCTCAACGGCGTCGCGGTGGTGCACACGGCCGCCGCCTTTATGATCCTGGCGTTCGTGCTCATCCATGTCTACATGCTCACCATCGGGCACTCCTTCCGCGAGCATCTGATGCCCATGATCAACGGCTTCGACGAGGTGGATCTCACGCCGGAAGAAGAGGCCTATCTGAGCAAGGATCAGCCGGGAGACATCCGCTGATCCGAGACCCGGCGCTCGCCGGCGCATAGATGCGAATTGATTCGCACCTATGCGCCGGATCGTGCGAATCAATTCGCACCTACGCGCTGGATCCGGACTGATCCATCGGCAGCCAAACCCGGACCGAGAGCCCTCCTTTGCTTGCGCGCTCGAATTCGAGCGCCCCGCCGTAGGCATCCACGACATCCCGGGCAATCGCAAGCCCCAAGCCACTGCCTTCCCTGCGCTCGTCCAGACGCAGGCCGCGCTCGCCCAGCCTCGCCGTCTGGTCTGCCGGCACGCCGGGACCGTCGTCCTGGATACCGATCTCGATTCGATCGCCGGCGGTCACTCGGATGTCCACCTCGGTCCGCGCCCATTTGCCCGCATTCTCGAGCAGGTTTCCCAGCAGCTCCAGCAGATCGTCGGCGATGACCGCGGCACGGGCCTGCGCGGGCGCAATCAGCTGCCAATCGAGCCGGGCGCCCTCCGGGGTGCGTTGCAGCGTGCGCAGCAGCCGGTGAATTGTCTCGACCACGTCGGCATGGGCCGGCGGCTGAACACCGGCACCGGAGCGCAACCGGGCGCGAACCAGCTCGCGCTCGACCCGCCGCCGCATGCCCATCGCCAAGTGCTCCAGGTCATCGGCGAGGGGTGCGTTGCCCTGCTCGCGCAGGCGCTGCGCATCGGCGACCAGCGCGCCGAGCGGGGTCTTCAGACCATGCGCGAGGTCCGCCGTCCAGGCCCTCGCCCGCTCGATCGCCTGCTCACGGGCCTCCAACAGGGCGTTGACCTCGCCGACCAGCGGCATGACCTCGTCCGGGTAGGCTTCACCGAGGCGCCGCGTCCCGCCGGTGCGAATCTCCCCTAGACCGCGTCGAACCGCGTCGAGCGGCGCGAGACCGGTCTGGATCTGCACGAAGGTCGCCAGCGCCAGGACCAGCCCGATGAGTGCGAGATAGGGCAGCATATCGGCCGCGAAGGCATCCCGCGCCGCGATCAGCTCCGCCCGGTCGACCCCCACCATGAGACGCAAGGCCGTGAGTCCGTCAACCGCCTGCAGACGAATACGACGCTCGCGGACCAACAAGGATTGACCGTCCGGGCCCATGATCTCGTGGGCATGGACGGCGCCCGGATCCAGGTCGTCGTCGCGCAGCTCCACCAGATGATCCCAGAGCGAGCGCGAGCGCAGCAGACCCGGCCCCGAGGCGCCGTCGATCTGCCAATAGAGCCCGCTCAAGGGCTGTCCGAAACGCGGGTCGGCGGGCTCGCGCGCGAGCTGCACCTCCCCCGTCGGCGTGACCGTCACCGCGGCGGCGAGCTGGTTGAGCTGCGCCCGCAGTTCCTCGCCGATGCGCCGCTCGACATGACGCTCGAAGAGGGTCAGGAGGCCGAGCCCCGACACCGCCAGGGCCAACGTGATGGAGAGTGCGGCTCCGATCCAGAGGCGAGCACGCAGGGAGCGGCGGGTCATCTTAGAAGGGCCTCCAGCTTCCAGCCGCCAGCCTCCTGCTTCCCGCCTCCAGCGGCGGAAGCATTGCGGCCGAGCCGGTATGCTCTGGACCGCAGGTGAAGCGGTGAGACTCCGCAACGCCGAAGGGCGGAAGCCCACGACCGACGGCTCGAAGCAGAAGGCAGGCGGCTGGAAGCAGGAGGATGGAGGCTGGAGGCTGAAAGCCGGCGGTTCAACGCGCCGCCTCCTCGACCAAATACCCGAATCCACGCCGCGTCTGAATCAGGTCCACCCCGAGCTTGCGGCGCACCCGCCCGACCAGGACCTCGACCGCGTTGGACTCGCGCTCGAAGTCCTGCGCATAGAGCTGCTCGGTGAGCTCGAGCTGGGAGACGACGCGCCCGGCGTGCTGCATCAGATAACAGACGAGGCGGTATTCCTGCGGGGAGAGATGGATCGGGACACCATCGACCGTCACGGCCATCCGCCGGGTGTCCAAGACGATCGGGCCGTTGACGAGCACCGCGCTGGCCTGCCCTGCGGACCGGCGCACCAGGGCGCGCAGACGCGCCAGCAGCTCCTCCATTCGGAAAGGCTTGGGCAGATAGTCGTCGGCCCCGGCGTCGATGCCCTCGACCCGCTCGTTCCAATCACCCCGCGCGGTCAGGATGAGCACCGGAAACCGCTGCCCGTTCGCCCGCCATTTGCGCAGGATCGAGAGCCCGTCCATGCTCGGCAGCCCGAGATCCAGGATCGCCGCCGCATAGCTCTCGGTATCGCCCTTGAACCAGGCGACTTCCCCGTCGGTCTCGTGATCGACAACGAAACCCGCACCCGTCAGCGCGGCGACCAAGCCCTCGGCAAGCCGCACGTCGTCCTCGACCAAAAGCAGGCGCATCAGTCCTTCCCGACCGCGAGGATTTCGGCCGTCGCGGCGTCGACCAGCACCTCCACCAACCGCCCGTCCTGCGCGATCAGCTTGATCTCGTAGACCCAGAGTCGCTTGCCGAGCCACATCTCGCGCTCGAGCTCCACCTCGATGACCTCCCCCGGCACCTCGTCCGCGACCCGTCGCAGGATCTCGGCGATCGGTCGGACCTCGCCCTGCTGCAAGGCGTGTCGGGCACGGTCGTGATCATGGCGCGCCGCGCCCATGCCCTCGTGTCCCGACGGATCCGCAAGCGACATGGCCGGGGCCATGGCCGACATCAAGACGGCGGCCAAGAATCGACGACGCAAGAACGGCTGGCTGTGCATGGGACCCATTATGGACCGAACCAAGCTGACCGTTTGCTGACAAGGGCGCACAGGGTTTCGTCAGGCTCTCCCCCGTAATCTGCACCCAGGCCGCGATCGATCGCGGCCGAGCCATCCTCAACGCAGAGATCAGGAGAGCAAGCAAGTGACCACCGAGACCATGATCGCGCCGGCGATCACCCGACACGAAAGCCCGGAACGCATCCGCGTCTGGGATCCTCTCGTCCGAATCTTCCACTGGACACTGGTCGGCGGTTTCGCCACCGCCTTCATCGTCGAGGACGACCTCCTCGGCATGCATGTCTGGGCCGGCTATCTGGTGCTGAGCCTGATTGCCGTGCGCCTGGTCTGGGGCCTGATCGGCACCCGTCACGCCCGTTTCAGCGATTTCGTGCGCAAGCCGAGCGACGTCCTGGCCTATGTCCGGGACGCCCTGCGGCTGCGCGCTCCGCGCTACCTCGGACACAACCCGGCCGGCGGCGCCATGGTGATCGCCCTGATGATTGCGATCGTCTTGACCGGACTGAGCGGGCTGGCGGTCTACGGCGCGGAAGAGCTCTCAGGCCCGCTGGCGCCGATGATGAGCAGCCTTCCGGGGTCCTGGGGCCACTTCTTCGAGGAGGTCCACGAGGTTATGGCCAATCTCACCCTCGCACTGATCGTCGCCCATGTGGCCGGCGTCATCTTCTCCAGCCTGTCCCATCGGGAAAACCTGATCGGCGGCATGATCACCGGATTGAAGCGGAAGGACATCCAATGAAACCCGACATGAAAGCGACTCTGGCCGTTCTGATCCTCGTGTGCGGCGCCTCGGCAGGTCCGACCGCGTCCTTCGCCGGCGACGCCGCGGCAGGTGCTGCGGCCTGGACCAAGGAATACCCGCAAGCCGACGGCTCGCCGGCGCGCAGTTGCGTCACCTGTCACGGCCGCGACCTGACCAAACCCGGCCAACACGCGGTGACCAACAAGGTCATCGAGCCCATGGCACCATCGGTGAATCCGCAGCGGCTCACGGATCAGGCCAAGGTCGAGAAATGGCTGCTGCGCAATTGTCGTTGGACCCTCGGGCGCGAATGCACCCCCGCGGAGAAGACCGATTTCATCAGTTACATCCAAACCCAGTAATCAGGAGCTGCCTCCCATGCGCACATCGACAAAGACGGTCGCCATGCTGGCCGTCGCAATCCTCTCATTGGGCGCCGTCGGCTTGGCGGTCGGCGATTCAGACGACGACGATCACGAGAAACACGAGAAAGGCGGCGGCTGGGTGAGCTCGCGCCCCGATGTCGCCCCGGTCGCGAATGCGACCTACAGCCAGGAATGCGGCTCCTGCCACATGGCCTATCAGCCGGGTCTGCTGCCCGGCGATGCCTGGACGCAGATCATGAGTCCCGCCGGGCTGAGCGACCACTACGGCGACGACGCCTCGCTGGCCGACGACGTCCGCGCCGATATCACCGCCTTTCTGCTGAACAACTCGGCCGACCAAGCCGAGCGTTCGCGCTCGCGGGCCTTTGCGGTGAGCGCGAACCCAACGGCGTCGGGCCCAGGGACGACGCTCCCGCGCATCACCGAGACCCGCTACTTCATGCACGAGCATGACGAGATCCCGGCACGTCTGGTCACGGGCAACCCGGAGGTCGGCAGCTTCAGCCAATGCAACAGTTGCCACCGCGGGGCCGCCGAGGGTGTCTTCAACGAAAAGCAGGTCTCCATCCCCGGTTACGGACGCTGGGAGGACTAAGCGCCTGCTCGGGCTACGTCGAGATCGGACATCGACCGCATCCCCGGTGGCCGGGTAAGGCATTTACGTTGGCCGGCCGCCGGGGACAATTTTGATTGGACAGGCATCATGAGTACCGCAACCCTTTCAAGCCTGATCGGCGTTTTGATTCTGGGGCAGGTGGCCGGTTTCGCGCTGGTCGCCCGTCATCGCTACCGTGGCAAGTTCCGCGCGCTGCAAACCCAAGCGTTCGGCGACGGACCGCGCGCGCCGTCGTATCGGACGCCCTCGGATGCGGAGGAGGAGAACCAGGACAACGTCGATCCTGGCGAGCTCGACGCCTTTCCTTCGGCCTGGACCGGGTACAAGGAGTTTGTCGTTCAACGGCGAACCCCGGAAGACCGCAACGGCGACGTCTGCTCGTTCCATCTGGCTCCCGCCGACGGCGCACGACTCCCGGCCTTTCGCCCCGGCCAATATCTCACCTTCAAGCTGGAGATCCCGAACGGCGATGCCGGATCGACCAAAAGCGTCGTGCGGTGTTATTCGCTCTCGGATCGCCCACGATCCGACCTCTATCGAGTCTCCATCAAACGCGTGCCTGCTCCGCCCGGACGGGCCGAACTTCCCGGCGGCGCGGCATCAAGCCATTTCCACGACTTGGTTCGGGAAGGCACGCGCCTCGCCGTCAGGGCACCGTCGGGGCACTTTCACCTGATCGAGGACGGGGATCTGCCGATCGTGCTGATCGCCGGCGGCATCGGCATCACCCCGATGCTGAGTATCCTCAACGCCCTGGCCCATTGGGCCGATCCACGAGAGGTCTGGCTGTTCTACGGCGTGCGCAACGGCACCGAGCACATCATGAAGGAGCACCTGGAGACGCTGCGCGACACCCATCCGGGCTTTCATCTGCGTGTCGTCTATGCCGATCCATCCGACGCGGATATCCCCGGGATCGACTATCACCATCGGGGATACATCGACATCCGACTCCTGCAAGAGGCACTGAACCTCGCTCGCTACGAATACTACGTCTGCGGCCCACCTCCGATGATGGAGGCCTTGGTGCCCGCGCTGGAAACCGCGGGCGTACCGGCCTGGAATATTCACTACGAATCCTTCGGCCCCGCCTCGCTGAATCGAGGCCACACGTCGACGCAAGCGCAGGGCAAGAGCCCGATCACCGTACGCTTCGGCAAGTCGGGCACCTCCGTGTCGTGGGACCCCTCCGCGAGTGAATCGCTTCTGGAACTGATCGAAGATCAAGGGATTCGTGTCGATTCCGGCTGCCGTGCAGGCAGCTGCGGCTGTTGCGAGACCCGCATCGAGGCGGGCGAGGTGCTGTATCGGCAGCAGCCCGACGCGGATGTGAAACCCGGCCACTGTCTGCTGTGTATCGCAACACCGTCGACCGACCTCACCCTGGATATCTAATCATGAACCGTTCGATCGTTCGTCGAGAGGTGCTGCCCTTCCTGGTAATGTTCGGCTCGCTGATCGTCGCCACCGCCATGACGGATGCCCTGCTCCATACACTCGATCTCTATTGGATCGGGCGTTATCTCGGCATCCCGGGGACCATCCTGATCCTGCTGTCGTTTGGATACTCGATGCGCAAGCGCAAGCTGATTCGGTTCGGTCAGCCCAAGCGGCTGTTGCAGTTACACGAGATTCTGGCGTGGCTCGGGGTTCTGATGATCCTGGTCCACGCCGGTGTCCACGTCTACGCCATCCTGCCCTGGCTTGCCCTCGTCGCGATGCTGATCAATGTGGCAAGCGGGATGACCGGTCAATACCTGCTGGACCGCTCCCGACGAAGTCTGGGCACGAAGCGCGAGACCTATTCGCAGCGCGGTGTCGCGGCAGGAGAGATCGAAAAAGAGGTCTTCTGGGACGCCGTCACCGTCGATGTCATGAAGCAATGGCGGGCGATCCATATCCCGATCACGATGGCGTTCGGCGTCCTCGGGCTCGCCCATATCCTCAGCATCCTCTTCTTCTGGCAGTGGCAATGAACGGAAAAACGATCGCCTATCTCGTCGCTGCCAACCTGGCCGTCTTACTGGTGCTCGCGCTTGTCTATCCGCACCTGATGATTGCACCGGGCAATCTGATCGAGGCTCATCGCGCGCTGGAAACCGACTGTTTCGCCTGTCATCAGCCTTTCATCGGCAGTACACCGGGCCGATGCACCCAGTGCCACAAGCCGGCGGATATCGGCCTGGTCACCACCAAAGGCGTGCCGATCGCCGACGAACAGAAGCTCGTCGCCTTTCATCAGGATCTGATCGAGCAGGACTGCGTCGCCTGCCATAGCGACCATCGGGGCGTGCAGGCGTTTCGGCCGATCGGACAGTTCTCGCACGACCTGTTGCGGGCGGGTCTGCGGGACCAGTGCACCGGGTGTCATCTGCGTCCCGGCGACGGCCTTCATCGAGAGATCCTCGGCGAGTGCGGCCAGTGTCACTCTCAAGAGCGCTGGACACCGGCGACGCTCGACCACGATCGGTTCTTCCGATTCGACCAGGACCACACCACCGCCTGCGCAACCTGCCACATGAGCGACGACTACAGTCGCTACACCTGTTACGGATGCCATGAGCATTCACGCTCCGGCATCCGCGAGGAGCATCTGGAAGAAGGCATCCGCGATTTCGAGGACTGCGTGGAATGTCATCGCAGCGGCGATGCCGAGGACGGCGAGCAGGGTGGCGACGACGACTGAGCCGGATGCTTCGGGACCCGCCGGCGGGATTGTGTTGCGGCCTGGTCGGGGGTACAAGAAGTGTCGCGACAGCCGACTGGACAGGTCGGCCGTCGCTCGATCGTCAACCACGAAAGGCCTGGCCGGAGAGACAGCGCGAACGCGCAATGTGCGAGGGCTCTCCGCCACCGCAGCTCCGAACGGAGCCACAACAAGAACGACCACCCGGAGGAACCGCAGATGATAACCAACCGTAACAACCGAATGTCCGCCCTGTCCGCAATGCTCGCGGCCACCTGCACGATTGCCGCTCCCGGATACGCCGCCCGGCCGTTGGAGACGGTGACGGCGGTCGCCTTCGACACTGCGCCGACCCTGGACGGCGTCGCCGACGATGCGGTTTGGGCCGCAGCAGCCCCGGCGAAGCTCCATTTCAAGAAGGGCGCGAACTTCGGCGAAAAGGGCAGCACCGACGGCACCATTCGCGCTGCACGCATCGGCGACGAGTTCTTTTTACTGCTGCAATACGAGGATCCGACACAGTCCGAGCAGCGCTCCCCCTACGTCAAACAGGCCGACGGCTCCTGGAAGAAGCTCAAGGATCCGGAGGATAAGGGCGGCGACAACAACCGTTACTACGAAGATAAGGCCGCGCTCCTCTGGCCGATCGGCAACTCCATTGCCGATTTCGAGGAGGATGGCTGCTTCGCGGCCTGTCACGACGACGAGCCGCCCAAACCCTACGGCAACAAATACACGGAAAACGAGGGCGAGCGCGGCGATCTGTGGCACCTTAAAACCGTGCGCACCGGCCCCGTCGGACAGGTCGACGACAGCTGGCTGGATCACACGCGCTTCGATCCGGAGACCGCGAAGAACGCCGGGCGAAAAACCGATGCCAAGACGGGCGGTGGCTATGAGGACATCGAGCTCGTGGAGGGCAAACCCGCCGTCATGAACAGTGACGGCAAAGCCGCGAACAAGGGTGGTACCTACTGGGTCATGGCGGCCGACAAGGTCCCCTTCGACGACAGCCGATTCGAGCCCGGCGACGAGGTCGCCTCCATCATGATCGCTCCCTTCGAAGGCGACCGCGGCGACATCGCCTTGGGCTTGACCTGGAACGACGGGGTCTGGACCATGGAGATGCGGCGGAAACTGGTCACGGGCAGCGAGGCCGACGTGCAGTTCGAGGACCTGACGGCGGCCTACCCCTTCGCCGTCTCGGTGTTCGACAATGCCCAGGTCAGGCATGCCTTCATGCAGAAGCCGATCGCGTTGGTGTTCGAGGACTAGGGCGCGCAGGGCGTTCGCTTTCTTGAGAGAGGCTCCAGCCACCAGCCGCCTGCCTTCTGCTTCGAGTCGCAGCAGGGCTCGGTGGACTTCGCTCTCGCTCGTCCACCCTACCCGGCTGGCGGCTGGAGGCATTGGTCACTCTACAAGGAGCACCGAAATGGGTTCACTCACACCCGGATCAGTCGGATCCGGAGTCTCGAACGACCGGCTGCTGCGTCTGGCCACCTACGCCTCGGTCGCGACGGCCTGCCTGCTGATCCTCGCCAAGCTCGGGGCCTGGTTGATCACGGGCTCGGTCAGCGTGCTGGCCTCGTTGGTCGATTCACTGATGGACGCGGGCGCCTCGCTGGTGAATCTGCTGGCGGTGCATTGGTCGCTGATGCCGCCGGATGCCGAGCACCGTTTCGGTCACGGGAAGGCCGAAGCCCTGGCCGCGCTCGGACAGGCGACCTTGATTGCCGCCTCGGCACTCTTCCTGGGTAGCCAGGCCGTCGACCGACTGCTGCATCCGCAACCCGTCGCGGAGGCCGGCGTCGGCCTGCTCGTGATCGGTTTCGCCATCCTGGTCACCTTGGCACTGCTGGCGTTCCAACGTCACGTCATCCGCCGCACCGGGTCGGCGGCAATTCGCGCGGATGCCCTTCATTACGCGACAGACTTGGCCACCAATGCCGCGACCGTCGTGGCGTTGCTCCTCGCCTCCGCCGGCTGGTCCGGATTCGACCCGCTGTTCGGGCTTGCCATCGGAGCCTACATCCTCTACAGCGCCTTGCGGATCGGCGTCGATGCCGTCCAGCTCCTCATGGACCGCGAGCTCCCCGAAGAGGCACGCGGCCCCCTCTTGGAGCTCGCGGCGTCGGTTCCCGGGGTACGGGGCGTGCATGGATTGCGGACGCGCCGGTCCGGACAATCCCTGATCATTCAGCTGCACCTCGCGCTCGACGACACCTTGCCGCTGCTCGCAGCCCATCAGATCGCCCTCGATGTCGAGGCGCGCATTCGTGATCTGCATCCGGACTCGGACATCACCATCCATCAGGATCCGGTCAGCCTCGGCGAAGAAAGCTTGCCTGGTTAAGCCGCGCTTAGAGTGGTTTGCGATGTTCGTGGATGGGATCGGCCCCGGCAGGCTTGACGAGCGCTGGAGTCGGCGCGGCTTAAGATTTTAAGAAATTTAAAAATTAAACCGCGCCCCCGCTAACGGACGTGATGCACCAAGCGTCGAGCTCACTCGAAAACGAGCATCTCGCTCTGGACGCGGTTCAACGACGGGCGGTCTGCTCGGACTCTGCCCCTCATCGAGATCGCCAGGACGGCTCAGCCTTGATCTCTCCCGGATGACGCCCCGGAACAGTCGATCGAGACTTTGCGGGATATCGGGCCCGGGCTCGGCGATATCACCTGCTCTCTCCTGTCTCCGATCAGTAAAACCTCGAATCCCGGCAACCGGGGAAAGAACTTGGATAGGCTCCTCCGCCACTCGACCACCCAGACGAGACGCGCGGAGGTACATCCAATGAGCACAATACGATTAAAGTCTTGGAGTCATCGACTCCCGAACCGAGGCACGAACCCGGCGAGACTCCGGGTCGCGAACAAGACAGAGATACGGGCGCCGAAAAGGGCGCTGCTCGGCAACCGGATCACCGCCGGGACCGGCATCCTGATCATTGCGCTGGCGGGGCTTTCGATCGCGCTCCGGGCCGAAACAGCGACCGCGCAAACCGCAGACGACGGCGGCGTGGTCCTGCCCGAGCTGGAGGTGACCGCGGGTCGCCCGGACGATCTCCCGCCCGCGACCTTCGTGGCACCCATCGTGGAGGTCGCACCCGGCCTTCCGGCGGACGGCGGCGATCTCCTGCGCTCCGTCCCCGGCGTGAGCGGATCGCGGATGGGCGGTCTCGGTATCGACCCCATCATCCGCGGCCAGACCGCCGGGCAGCTCAATATCCTGATCGACGGCGCCTATGCCTTTGGCGGTTGTCCCAACCGGATGGACCCACCGACGGTCTATGTGGATCTGGACAACTACGACTCGGTCACCGTCATCAAGGGCTCTCAGACGGTCCGTTACGGCGGCGGCGGAACCGGCGGCACCGTTCTATTCGAGCGCGACACCCCGCGTTTCGATCCCGACGAGGTTTACCGCGCACGCTTCACCGGCGGGATCACCGACAACTCGCACACCGGCAACCTGGGTGCGGACGTCACCGTCGGCGTCCCCGAGGGCTTTGCCCGCGCCACCGGCCAGTATCAGACCGCGGACAATTACGACGACGGCAACGGCAATCCGGTGCGCAGCGCCTACAACACCGAAGGCGCCGGTCTGTCGCTCGGCCTCACCCCGAACGACGACACTCGTGCCGTGCTGAGTTACGACCATACCCACGACTGGGACGTCCTCTACGCCGGCGCCGGCATGGACGGCATCTACAGCGACAGCAATCAATGGCGTCTGCGGCTGGGTCAGGACACCCCGATCGGTCCGTTCGCCGCGATGAAGGCGGAGTTCTACAGCGTCTCGGTCGACCACCTGATGGACAACTACAGCCTCCGGCCACTGACCGGGATGTTCAAGATGCGCGCCCCCAGCACCGCGGATACCGCGGGCGGGCGTCTGACCGCGGATCTGGAGGCCGTGGGGATGAGCTGGACCCTCGGGACCGATTATCTCCAGGTCGATCGCGATGCCACACGCTTCTGGAACTACCGCTCCGCGGCGGTCGATGTCCCCAACTCCTATCTCTGGCCCGACGTGGTGAACGCCGACCTCGGACTCTTCGTCGAGATCGAGCGGCCCTTGACCGCGCAATCCCGACTCACCGCCGGGCTGCGCTACGACCGGACCGAGGCCAGCGTCTCGCAGTCGCGTGCCGCGCTCGTACCGGTCGGACCGGCTTGGGTGCGTTCCGCCGATCAGTTGTATCGGGCCTATTATGGTATCGGCGCCGAAGACGCGGATGACGACAATCTGGGCGGATTTCTGACCTATGCGCACAACCTGAACGACGGCCTCGCCTTTTCCGTCGGGGTCAGCCGCACCCTGCGCTCCGCCGATGCCACAGAACGCTACATCGCATCCAATGCCATGCCGTCGACGGTCGCAAACAATCAACGCTGGGTCGGCAACCCCGGCCTGGATCCCGAGGCCCATCATCAGGTCGGCCTGACACTGGCCAAGGTCGCCAACCATTGGAATACTCAGGTCGACCTCTTTTACGATCGCGTCGACGATTACATCCTGCAGGATCGCGCCCATGGCCAGCCGGGGATCTTGCTGGCCGACGGCACCTTCATCTATCGGAATATCGATGCCGAGCTCACCGGCGGAGAATGGACCGGCTCGGTCGAATTTGCCCGCCACTGGCGAGCCGGCGCCTCGCTCGCCTATGTCTATGCACAGAATCGCACCGACTCCAAACCCATCGCCCAAACCCCGCCGCTCGGCGGCACCGTCAGCCTCGACTATCTCGCCGAGCGCTGGTCCGTCGGCACCAGGCTGAACTGGAACGACACCCAGGACCGCGTGGACGACGACCCGCTTACCGGGAGCGGTCTTGACGTCGGCCCGACACCCGGCTGGTGGATCCTCGACCTCTATGGTCAGGCACAGATCACCAAGTTCGCGACGCTCAGTCTCGGGGTGGACAACCTCTTCGATCGCGCCTACGCCTATGCCGTGAACCGCGCCAACGTCGATCCCTTCAACCCGGGTCCGGTGCAGGTCAACGAGCCGGGACGGCAGCTGTGGGCCCGGGCGTCGCTTGAGTTTTGACAGGCCGCGCCGTTCTGTTCGGGTGATGGCGCACCGCATCTCGTCTTCGATTGCATTAGTCCCATTTCGGGACTATTCTGCGCTGCATGCGAGTCATTGCCGTCTCCACGCTCCGCGCCTTCTGGCAGCGACATCCAGATGCCGAGCAGCCGCTGAGGGCTTGGTTCGAGGAAGCCGCCAATGCCTCTTGGACGCAGCCATCCGACATCAAGGCGCTGTATCGTAGCGCAAGTATCCTCAAGAACCGTCGCGTCGTCTTCAACATCAAGGGCAATGACTACCGGCTGATCGTGGCCATTGCCTATAAGCTACAGATCGTCTACGTGAAGTTCATCGGCACTCACAAGGAATACGATGCCGTGGACGCGGAAACGGTTGACAGCGCCTAATCGACCTAGAGCACACCATGGACATCCGCCCGATTCACACCGAAGCCGATTACAAAGCCACCCTCGACGAAATCTCGGCTCTCATGGAGGCTGATCCGGATTGGGGCACTCCCGAGGGCGATCGACTGGACATCTTGGCAACGCTCGTTCAGACATACGAAGCCAAGCACGCCCCCATCGATCCCCCGACCCGGTCGAAGCCATCAAGTTTCGGATGGAGCAGAGTGGCCTGTCCGTCAAAGACCTGGAACCCTTCATCGGCAAGAGCAACCGGGTCTACGAAATCCTCAATCGCAAACGGCCGTTGACGCTGCCCATGATTCGCAGGCTGCACCGGCACCTCGGCATTCCCGCGGAGGTACTGATCGCGGAGACGGTGAACAGGTGATCGTCAACGCAGCGGCAAAACGCATGACCCCGGGGTAACCTCGGAACGCCGAGGCGTGGACACACAACCCACCCGCGTTCTCCTCCGCGCTCGATTCGAGATCCAGTTCAGCGCCAATTCAGGTTCGGGAACGAGACTGCATTCGGATCGAAGGCGACACATGGGTCGCCTTCGACCGAGTCGGCTTGCTCTGCCTCAAAGGGAAGACGAGCCACAAAGGCTACTCATCCAAACCAAGGGGACCAGGCGCATGCAGAGACCACGGCTGACGGCAATCGCCGTCGCGGCTGGACTCGTGTCGGTCACGGGCGGTGCCTTCGCCGGTGATCGGCTCGACCACGACGAGATCAAGCAACTGCGCGAGACCGGGCAGATCCTGCCGATGGGCGAGGTGATGGCCAGCGCCCAGACGGTGCAACCCGGCCAGCTCGTCGAGGCCGAGCTCGAGCGCGAGGACGGCGCCTATCTCTACGAGATCAAGATCCTGGCCGCCGACGGGACCGTCCACAATCTCGAGCTCGACGCCGCCACGGGCGAAGTACTCAAGCGCTGAACCGCGCCCGGCACGACATGCACTCCTGTATCCTTGGGCAAGGTTTCGGTCACCAACAGACGCCGCAGCAGACGCGGTTCAGGATGTTGAATTTTATTATCTTAAATCGCGTCGACTCCAAGGCTCTCCTGCTGCTCCGGAGTTGGAGAGCCTGGCAGACGCCGCTTGTCGCTCGGGACACGATTTAATGCGGCTGCTGCTGGTCGAGGATGACGTCGCCCTCGCGGCCGAGCTGCAAAAGGCGCTCAAATCCTCCGGCTTTGTCCTGGATCACGCCGCAGACGGGATCACGGGTGAAGCGCTCGGCGCCGGCGAGCCCTACGATGCCATCGTCCTCGATCTCGGGCTCCCCGGGCGGCCCGGATTGACGGTGCTGCGCAATTGGCGCGTGCGCGGTGTGACGACTCCGGTCCTGGTGCTCACCGCACGGGATGCCTGGCACGAGCGCGTCGACGGACTCAAGGCCGGGGCCGACGACTATCTCGGCAAGCCCTTCCACATTGAAGAGCTGATCGCGCGCATCAATGCACTGACGCGACGCGCGGCGGGCAATCTGCGCAGCGGCCTGGAGGTCGGCGGGCTCTGTCTGGACGATGATCTGCAACGTGTGGTCCTCGCCGACGGCAGCACCCATGATCTGACCGGCACCGAATTTCGGCTGCTCCGCTACCTGATGCTCAATCCCGACCGGATCCTCTCCAAACCCCAGATCATGGATCACGTCTACGATCTGGATGCGGATCGCGGCAGCAATCTGATCGAGGTCTATGTGCGGCGTCTGCGCGAGAAGATCGGCAAGGACCGAATCCAGACCCTGCGCGGCCAAGGCTATCTGTTTCCGCGCCGATGAGATCGCTGGAAACGCGTCTTCAACTTGGTTTAGCCGCCAGCCTGGTCGTGCTCATCGGGGCGTTCTGGGGGTTCGGCCACGCGGCCCTGCATCGCACCGCCGACGCCTTCGTACTCTCGCGACTGGCGCACGATGCCGAGGGCCTGGTCGGCGCCTTATCCAGGAATGCCGACGGGCAACTGCAGCTCGGTCAGCAGCGGTTGACACCGGTCTACCACCAGCCTTACTCCGGTCACTATTTCGTGATCGAGACGCACGACGGACACCGTATCCGATCGCGCTCGCTCTGGGATCAGGATCTTGCCGGACGACCGCTTGCGCCGGGCCTGACGGAACATTGGCGCGCCGTCGGCCCTCAGCAGCAGCGGCTGCTGATATTGGGCGGCGGCTATCGGTTGGGCGGCGGCGACTTTTCGCTGGCGGTCGCCGAGGATGTCACGCCGCTGGATCATGCCCTGGTGCACTACGAACGGCTGTTCGCTGCGCTGGCGCTCGGCGGTCTGATCCTGATGCTGCTGGTCCAGCGTCTCGTCGTGCGACGAGCCTTTGCGACCCTGATCCCCGTCTACCGCGACATCGGGCGTCTGGAATCCGGTCAAACCGTTGCCCTGACCGAGCAGGTGCCGAGCGAGATCCTCCCCTTGGTGCGCAAACTCAACCGGCTGCTGCTGCTGTTCGCTCAGCGCCTGGAGCGCTCGCGCACAGCGGCGGGCAACCTGTCGCACGCGATCAAGGGTCCGCTCGGTCTGTTGCGACAACAGCTTCATGACCCGGCGCTGTCGGTCGATGCGCAGACGCGCGAGGCGCTGATCGAGCAAGTCGAGCGCCTGCGCCGTCTCGCCGAGCGCCAGCTCAAGCGCGCACGCCTCGCCGGTGCCGGCGGGGCGGGACTGCGCTTCGACCCCGACGAGGAGCTGCCGACCCTCACCCGGCTCCTCGGCCGCATCCACGCCCCGAAGGTCCTCGACATCCAGCTCGACATCCGCACCTCCGGCCCGCTCGATGCCGATCGGGAGGACATGCTGGAGCTGCTCGGCAACCTGCTCGACAATGCCTGCAAGTGGGCCGACACGCGGGTAAGGTGCAGCCTGTGGCAGGACGCGCAAGAATTGGTCTTCAAGGTCGAGGACGACGGGCCCGGCTGCTCGCAGAGCGAAATCGCCGCCATCACCGACCGCGGCGTGCGACTCGACGAGGAGGTCAGCGGCCACGGACTCGGCCTGGCAATCGCCAAGGAGATCGTCGAGAGCTATCGCGGGCGCATCGCCTTCGGTCGCTCGTCCGCACTCGGCGGCTTGTGTGCAGAGGTCAGGCTTCCGGTGAGTGAATGAGGCCTCGACGGCCCGACAATTTCGTCGTCGCCGCCGACCGACGTCGAATGCCGAGCAGCCATCGCGGCCCCGACCGCCGGAGCAACCGGAACACATCATCGTTGGATGAAAACTTGCTTACTCACCTGTAATCGAGCCCCCGAGGGGCGCCCGAAGACCATCGAGCGGCACGCTTAGGGTGCGCTCGGGAATCCGCCACGGGATGTCGCGATGCCGACGGTCGGGCACCGCCCCCGCATGGGGCTTGGCAGCCTGGATGTGTACAGCAGGTGCGACGGACGCACAGCCGCCAACACCCGTGCTGATCGAAGGCGCCATCGGCACCGGGTACGACAGCAACCCGGCACAGAGCAGCGACGGCCCGGGTCTGTTCTTCGCCGACGTCGCCCTGAGCCTTGCAGGCCAAATGGACCGGAGGGTGAGCGGACTGGATTGGCGCCTCGATGCCTGGTACCAGGACTACGAAGGCCCCGACGACATCGGGCGGGTTGCGGCGACGGGGATCTGGCAGACGACGCTCGATCGCATCCCGGGCGCACTCGCCGTCTCGACCGAGGCGGTTCTGTATCGGGACGAGATCATCCCCACGGACTCTCGCCACGAGCTCGCCGTGCATGGCCGTTTCGACCGCATCCTGACACCGCGCCTGGATCTGATGTCGTTCGGCGAGCTGCGTTGGCTCGATTACCTGGACCCGGCCTATCCCTGGGAGGGACGACCCGGCCCCGGTCGGACCGGACCTTCTCGTGCCGGCACCTCGGGCGGTGCGCATTCGGCCAAGCCGTCCGATTGGAGCGGCGGGGTCAAGCATCGCGAAGACTGGCTTGCCAGCCTCGGGGTGGAGGGTCGCTGGCATCTGTCGGCCGACGCATCCGGCGCGCTGGCCTTGAGCTGCGCCCGCAACAGCTCGTCCATCGTCCCGGATGGATACGACGCCTGCGCGGCCGACCTGTCCTTCACGCTCATGCCGGCGCCGCGGTGGCAGGCTCGGATCGACGCGGGTTGGTATCGGACCGATTATGAACGCACCAGGAGCGGGTTTAGACGGCAAGACACGGGATATGCGCTCGGCGCATCGCTGCAATGGAGTGCGGGGCCCGGCGAGGTTCTTTGCGAGCTACGCTGGCTCGAAAACCAGTCCGATCTCGCGATCAAGTCCTTCCAACAGACGGTAACCCGTTGTGGCCTGGTATGGCGCTTTTGATCGACAACGTTGGTGATCGACATCGTTGGCACGCGATGCTGTTGGCTGCCGGCGTGTTCCTCGCTGTTGCACCGGCGCTGGCGGAGACGCCTCTGATCGGTCGAGTCGTCTCGGTGGACAAGAGCTCGGTTCTGATTCAGCCCGAAGGCGTCGGCGCGCAACCCGTGCGTCTGCCGGTCGAGCCGGGCAAGGTTGCGGGCGACCTCTCCGCGGGCGCCCGGGTGCGGCTCTGGTCCGATCCGGACGTCGCTGCCGGAGGCCCGGGTTGGCGCCTCGCTCCACAGGCCGGAGGCCGTGTCGGCACCGTCGACGCTGACCGCACCGGCGTGCGATCGCGCATCGGCCGCGGTGCCGGACAGGGTCCTTTTGGCGGAGGACAGGGAGCAGGCAGCGGCGGGGGCGGCCGGCATGGTCGGTGAGGTCGCAGCCCGCCGACTTCCGCCATCCTGGATCGGCCACCTCTTGGTGTTCGGGCTTTTGGTCGTCATGGCCGCCGGCTGGTTCTTCATCCAGGCACGACAGGGCCAGCAGGGTTTCGTCGCCGACATGGAGGAGCATGCGCGGCTGCTTTCGGATGCGGTCGCGGTTCAGGCCCGCGGCGCCCTGTTGGCGCAGGACGCCATCGATTCCATCTTGACCGATCTGCTCGGCAGCTCCGCACGTTTCGTCGATTATCTCGACGGCATCGAGCCCTTCACCGAGGAGGAGCTCAGCGCCTTCGCCACGCAGGCGGGCCTGTCCATGATCCGCGTGATCGGGCCGGATCGCCGTATTCAGGGATCGCTCGGCGGGCGCGACGAGGTCGGGCCGGGATGCGCGGTCCTACAACGGCTGATCCCCGTCTCCGACACCCAAACCCTGATGTTCGGCGTCCCGCGGGCCGGCATCGACGGCTGCGTGCTCGTGGGCTTGGACAGCCGCGGCCTCGACCGACTGAAGGCCGCGGTCGGTCTGACACGCGCACTGGAAAACCTGGCAACCCTACCCGGTGTGTTGGCGGTCGAGATGGAAGGCAAGCCGAATGCGACGCTCGCCCGAGCCGGCGGTGTGGGTACCCCGGCGGTACGCATTCGCCGCCAAGCCGATGGACGGCTGGTCGCCGAGGCGCTGACACCCGTCGACGGAGGCAAGCTGGTGCTCCTCATGGATGCCGACCGCCTGGTCGAGCAACACCGTCGGATATGGTTGGAGTTTGCCGGCTTCCTGCTGGTGTTGGTGGTGACCGGCGGGCTCGGCACCTGGTTGCTCTACCGCCACCAGCAGGCGCACGATCGCCAGCTGCGGGCCTACGAGCGGCAGCTCTCCCAACAACGCGAGGAGGCCGGCCTGGGTCGTGCCGCTGCGGGCATCGCCCATGAGATCCGCAACCCGCTCAACGCCATGGCGATGGGGCTGCAACGTCTGCAGATGGAGGCCGACGGGCTTGATCAGGGCCAAAAGCGGCTGCTGAGTGTCGTCATGGAGGCGTTGCGACGCACCAACGACACCGTCGGGGGCCTGCTCGACTATGCGCGAGCCTATCGACCGCGCCGAGAGCCCGTGCGGCTCGACCAACTGGTCAGCGAGCAGCTGAGTCTCTACCGACAGCGCATCCGGGATCTCGCCGTGCATCTGACGGAAGATTTGGCACGCCCCACCAAGGTCCGCGGCGACCCGGACCTGCTTCGGCAGGTGCTCGACAACCTGCTGCGCAACGCCTTGGATGCCCTGCCCGCAGGCGGCCGATTCGAGATCGGTCTGTCCTCATGCAACGAGGGCGCGCGGTTGACCATGACCAACGACGGTCTGCAGCTCGCACCCGAGGCGCTGGCGCGTATCCTCGAGCCCTGGTTCACCACCAAGACCGACGGCACGGGCCTGGGTCTCGCCATCTCCTTGCGCATCATCCAGGCCCACGGCGGTCAATTGCTGGTGGACTCCCCGAGCCCCGGCCGACTACGCGTGGAAGTCCTGCTGCCGGACTAAGGCCCACATGGCCCCTCTATCCACCTTCCGATTAACGACGATCGAGTGCCGCCGATGAATATCCTGATCGCCGACGACGACCCTATGCAGCGCGAGCTGCTGCAAGGCTTCCTCGAACGGCAGGGCCACCGTGTCTTCTGTGCCGCCGACGGTGCGCAAGCCGTCGCGATCGTGCGTGCTGAGCCGGTGCACCTGGTACTGCTGGACCAACGCATGCCGAAGCTGAGCGGCGATCTGGCGCTGGCTGAAATGAAGGCGCTGAATCCGCTGATTCGCGCCTTCATGATCACCGGCTACGGCGCGGTCGATACCGCCGTGAGCGTGATGAAGCTCGGGGCCGACGAGTTCCTCGAAAAACCGCTGGACCTGCCGAGCCTGCTCGACAAGATTCAACGCGTCGAGGTGGTGCTGGCGGTCGATGAAGAGGTCGCCGCGGTGGAGGATGCGCTCGAGGAGAATCCCGGTCTGCCGCTTCGCTTGATCGGCAAGAGCCCCGCGATGCTGGAGCTTTTGTCCGTCGTTCACCGGGTGTCGAGCAGCCCGTGGAACGTCCTGATCGGCGGCGAGACCGGGACCGGGAAGGAGTTGATCGCGCGGTTGATCCATCTCCTGGGCACACGACGCGACGCACCCTTCATCGAGGTCAACTGCGCGGCTATCCCCGAGAACCTCTTCGAGAGCGAGCTGTTCGGCCACGAAAAAGGCGCCTTCACCGGAGCGGCGAAACAGCGCCGCGGGCGTTTCGAGCTGGCGCAGGGCGGCACACTCTTCCTCGACGAGGTCGGCGAGCTGCCCCTGATCCTGCAATCGAAACTGCTGCGGGCGCTGCAGGAGGGACGCTTCACCCGGGTCGGCGGCGAGAGCGATCTGACCGCCGATGTACGTATCATCACCGCTTCGAACCGCGATCTGCGCATCATGGTCGAGGACGGGCGGTTTCGCGAGGATCTCTTCTTTCGTCTCAACGTGCTGGAGATCGACCTGCCGCCCTTGCGCCAGCGGCGCGAAGACATCCCCGCGCTGATCGAGCATTTCGTCGCACGCTACGCGGATCGTCCCGTACGCCTGGCGCACGAGGCACTGGATGTCCTCGTCAAGTACGCCTATCCGGGCAACGTGCGCGAGCTCGAGCATATCGTTCAGCGCACACTGACCTTGACGCGCGGAGGCCTGATTAAACCGGCCGACTTGCCGCCCGAGGTACGGCGTGCCGAGATGATCGACCACGGCCTGCTGCAGGAGCGCATCGAGGCCGTGGAGCGCGAGATGCTGGTGTCCGCCTTGGAGCGAACCGCTTGGATACAGACCCGAGCCGCCGAGATGCTCGGGATCAGTGAACGGGTGCTGCGTTACAAGATGGGCAAGTACGCGATCCGACGACGCGAGGCTTGAGCGCGGATTGCACCGACGGTCTGTCTCGGGGATCAGCCGCGGCACGTCCGGCCGAGCCGCTTCGCGTCGGGAAACGGCCCGCTTTCCGGATATTGAGCGGTTGTCGCCCTCAGTTGCGTTTCTTGCTCGATCCGCCACGCTCCACCGGGCCGTCGAGGATGGCATCGACAATCGTCTGGTCAAGATGCTGCGCCTCGTAGACGACCCCGGTACGCTCGATCTCGGCAACGAAGGCACGCAGATGGTTGCGCGAGCCACGCATCAGATTGTCGTAGGCGTTTTGCAGATCGGCGTTGTCGGTCTCCTCGATCGCCAACTGTAGATCCTCGATGTCCACCTCTTCGATCAAGGCGCCGACCTGCAGAGCCTCAGCATAGGATGCTTGGCCGCGATTCACCAGGTCGTCATACAGCGTTTGCAGGTTTTGGTCTGAGAACCAGCCGGGGATATCCGATGCGGCCGGATCGGGCAAACCGTATTTGTCGAGCAACTGCAACAGGGTGTCCATATGCTGCTGCTCGGACGCGGCAATGTTCACGAAGACGACGGCGTCCCATAGATCGTTCATGTCGAGATAGACGTCGCGCGCAAGCTTCTCCTCTTCGCGCATGAAGCTCAGGGTCGCCGCCTCGTTCGGATCGATCTGCGGCAGAGCGCCGACCCCAGGCCCCTTCCCGGGTCCGCCGTTGCCGGCGAGGACAGGCAGGGTCATGGATGCGCCGAGCAATGTCGCCAGCATGAGGGTTCTGTAAGATTTCATTCGAATGCTCCGTTTGAGTGCGGGTCTGCATTGGATCCCGCACTTGACGAGAGCAAAAGCTGCACCACTCGCAATAATGGCTCGACATCATCGCTTTGGGTTATTTCGCCGCCGACAGCCGGCGACAATGACCGTTCGGCTCGACACAATTGTCGAGCCGAACCTCCGCGCGCCGCGTTCGGATTCAGCATCGATTCAGTTTGACCCCCTAGTCTCTGCGTCGTGCCCACCTCACGCAGGTCGCGATCGGAGCCATGTCTCGTCCACTTCTCATCATCCCGTTGATCGGTCTGCTGCTGACCGGTGCCGGCAGTGCCGCGGCGACGACCCTCGCCGAGGCGGTCGGCGCCGCGTTGACGCTTGCCGAGCAGACGCCGCGGGTGACGGCCACCCGCCGGGAGGCGGATGCGATCCGCACGCAAGCGGGGAGCCTGGTCGCGCAAGATCCAGCGCTGCGGGTGAAGTATCTGTCCGATGAATTGACCGAGGGCGGCGGAGCGAACGAATGGGAGGCGATGGTCGATCTGCCGCTCTGGCTGCCGGGTCAGCGCGGCGCCCGTCGGGAGGTGGCCGGTGCGATCGACACCCAAGCGGGTGCACTGGAGCGTCTGCTGCGCTGGGAGATGGCGGGGCGGGTTCGACAAGCCGCCTGGGAGGCCGCCTTCGCCGAGGGCCGGTTGCGCCAGGCCGAGATCGCGCTGGAGGCTTCGCGTGCCCTGGAGGCAACGGTCGCCAAACGCACGACAGCCGGGGAGCTTGCACGGGTCGACCTCTTGATGGCTCGTCAGGAGACACTCGGCCGCGAGGTGGAACTGCAGTCCGCGCAGGTCGAGGCCCGACGTGCGCATGACGCCTATCGGCACCTCACCGGCACCGACCGCCTGCCCGAGCCTCTCACCGAATCCCCGCCGCCGACATCCGACACAGCGCCGGTGCTGCCGCCGAACCATCCGCTGTTGGCCGACAGCGACGGCGCCCTGGCCCGGGCGCGCGCCGACCGCAAGCAGGTCGGGTTGGACCGCCGCGGCCATCCGACCCTGAGCCTTGGCGGCAAACGCGCACAGGAGCTGCGCGGCGAGGATGCCCTGGATTCGTTGCAGATCGAGGTCAGCATGCCTTTCGGTCTGGCCAGCCAATCCGCGCCTGCACTGGCGTCGGCCGAACGCGCCTATACCGAGCGTCTCACCGAGTTGCATCGCAACCGGCTGGAGGCCGAGCAGGCCCTGGCCAGCGCCGATATCGAGCGCCTCGGCGCGGCCGAGGCACTCTCCGTGGCCGAGCGCCGTCATGCGCTCGCGCAGGACGCGTTGCGTCTGATGCGCCGCGCCTTCGATCTCGGCGAGACCGATCTTGCCGAGCTGCTGCGTGCCGAGGAGCGCGCTCGCGAGGCGAGCATGGATCTGGAGCTGCGTCGCCTGGAGCAGGGCCGTGCCCTCGCCCGGCTCAATCAAGCCTTAGGAGTGATCCCGGAATGAGCCTTCTCAGTCGTGTTGCCGACGCAGGAATGGGGGAGAAGCAGCCGCCAGCCCCCTGCCGCCAGCCTCCAGCCACGGGGTTGCCCTGCCTTGTCGTGTCCGAGGTCAAGTCCCGTCAGGCTCGCCGCGACATCCGGCTTGCCGAAAGCAGCAGGAGGCTGGGGGCAGGAGGCTGGGGGCTGAAGGCAGAAGGCTGGAGGCTCCCCCCAACGCCGACCCTCTTTTTGCTCCTCGCCATGCTGGCGCCGGGCAGCACCGTCTACGCCGCGAGCCTGATCGCCGTGGACGCCGACCAGCAGAGTGCGTTCGGCATCACCCTGGCTTCCCCGCTCCCGGCCGCCGAGACCCTCACCCGGCGGTACCCGGCCGAAGTGGCAGTGCCGAATCGGCAGATGCGCGTGGTGGCGGCGCCCCAGAGCGGTGTGCTGGAGAGTCTTTTGGTTGCGGAGGGCGAGCGGGTCGAGATCGGCCAAGTCCTGGCCGAGCTGCGCAGTCCCGAGCTGGTGGACGCCCAGAGTCAGTATCTGGAGTCATTGACGCGGCTCGAGCTGATCGAAACCGAGCTGGCCCGCGACCGGACCCTGTTTCGCGAAGGCGTGATCGCCGAGCGGCGTCTGCTGGAGAGCCAGTCCAAGCAGCGCGAGCTGACGACGATGGTCGAGCAGCGTCTTCAGTTGCTGGAGCTCGCCGGTTTCGGCAGCGAGGACATCATGACGCTCGCGCGCACCCGGCGGCTGACCAGTCGACTCCCGGTGCGCGCACCGATCGGCGGCGTGGTGCTGGAGCAGATGGTCAGCACGGGTCAGTCGGTCGCGACCGCCGCCCCGCTCTACCGGGTGGCCGAGCTCAATCCCTTGTGGCTCGAGATCCATGTTCCCGTGGAACGCATCGTCGGGGTGCAGGAAGGCGGGCGCGTCCTCCTGCCCCGCGAAGACACCGCCGGGACCATCGTGACCATCGGGCGGATGGTCCATGGTCAGGACCAGGGCGTGCTGGTGCGCGCCGAGATCACCGAGGGGACCGAGCGTCTGCGTCCGGGTCAGTTCGTCGAGGTCCAATTGAGCGCGGAGGCCCAAGGCGAGAGTTGGCGCGTCCCGCTGGAGTCCGTGGTACGCCATGCGGGTAACGCCTATGTGTTCGTGAATCGGGACGGCGGCTTTGAAGCGCTCCCGGTGCGGGTGCTCGCCGAGGAGGAAGGCAGTGCCGTAGTCGCGGGCGGCCTGAGCACGGCCGACCGCCTCGCGGTCACCGGTGTCGTCGCCGTCAAGGCGGCCTGGCTCGGGGGCGCCGAATAATGCTCGCCCGTCTGATCCAGTTCGCGCTGACCCAGCGGCTTCTGATGCTGCTGGCCATGCTGGCGCTCATCGGCGGCGGCTGGCTGGCCTTCAAGGCGACCCCGATCGACGCCTTCCCGGATGTCTCCACCACCCAGGTGAAAATCATCGTAAAGGCGCCGGGGATGACGCCCGAGGAGGTGGAGACGCGCATCACCAATCGGATCGAGCTGGAAATGCTCGGCATCCCGAACCAGACGATGCTGCGCTCCATCGCCAAATATGCCTTGACCGACATCACCCTGGATTTCGCCGAGGGCACGGACATCTATTGGGCGCGCCAGCAGGTGGCCGAGCGGCTCGGCGGCATCTGGGGCGATCTGCCCGACGGCGTGGAAGGCGGGCTCGCCCCCATGACCACGCCGCTCGGGGAGATGTTCATGTTCAGCATCGAGGGCGGTGATCTCACCCTGGAAGCGCGTCGCGATCTGCTCGACTGGACCATCCGCCCGGCCCTGCGCGCCGTTCCCGGCGTAGCCGACGTGAATGCGCTCGGCGGCCTGGTCACCAGCTTCGAGGTGGTGCCTGACAATGCCCGCATGGCCGCGCGCGGCATCCGCCTGGCGGATCTGACCGCCGCGATCACGGCGAACAACCGCAACGACGGTGCCGGACGCCTGAGCGCGGGCGAGGAGGTGCTGCTGGTCCGCAGCCAAGGGGCGATCAAAACACTGGAGGATCTCGGCGCCATCGTGGTCGGGGGCGATCCCCGCCAACCGGTGCGGGTCGCCGATATCGCCGAGGTGCGTTTCGGTGCCCTCACCCGCTACGGCGCGGTGACGCGCAACGGCAGCGGGGAGGCGGTCGAGGGCCTGGTACTGGCGCTGCGCGGCGCCAACGCGCGTGATGTCGTGCGCGGCATCCATGCCAAGCTCGACGAGCTGGCGCCGGCGCTGCCGGAGGGTGTGAGCGTCGATGTCTTCTACGACCGCGGTGTCCTGGTCGACAAGGCGGTGCACACGGTCACCAAGGCGCTGATCGAGGCGACGGTTCTGGTCTTGATCCTGCTGGTGCTCTTTCTGGGCGATCTGCGTGCGGCCCTGACGGTCGCTTTGATCCTGCCGCTCTCGGCCCTGGCGACATTCATCCTGATGCGTCAGTTCGGGCTGTCGGCCAATCTCATGTCGCTGGGCGGGCTGGCCATCGCCATCGGCATGCTGGTGGACGCGGCCGTCGTGGTGGTCGAGAACCTGGTCACGCAGCTCAATCGGGGCAGCGCGGGCGGACGCCTGCCGCGTCTGCACATCCTCTATCGTGCTACCCGCGAGGTGGCGCTGCCGGTCTCCTCCGGCATCCTGGTCATCATCATCGTCTTCCTCCCCTTGCTGACGCTGCAGGGACTGGAGGGCAAGCTCTTCATGCCGGTGGCGCTGACCATCGTTTTTGCGCTCGCCAGCTCCCTGCTGCTCTCGCTGACAATCATCCCGGTGCTGGCGTCCTATCTGTTGGGAAAAGGGGCCGGTGCGAGTCATGGCGGGGGCGAGCATGCCGAACCCTGGCTGGTGCGCATCCTCACCCGGATTTATGTCCCGGTGCTCGACTGGAGCCTGCGCCATCAGTGGGTTCTGCTGGGCGGGGCGCTGGCCCTGCTCATCGCCGCGGGCGCACTCTACACCCAGGTCGGCAAGTCCTTCATGCCGACGATGGACGAGGGCGATCTGATCGTTCAGCTCGAGAAGCTGCCCTCGATCAACCTGGCCGAGTCGATCGCCATCGACCAACGCGTCCAGGCGGCGATCCTCGCCGAGGTGCCCGAGGTCGAGTCGATCATCGCCCGCACCGGCTCGGACGAGCTCGGTCTCGACCCCATGGGGCTGAATCAGACGGACAGCTTCCTGGTGCTCAAGCCGCACGAGACCTGGCGATTCACGACCAAGGAAGAGCTGATGGACGCCATCCGCGCGGTGCTGGATCGCTTCCCCGGCATGGACTACGCCTTTACGCAGCCGATCGAGATGCGCGTCTCCGAGATGCTGACCGGGGTGCGAGGGGATCTCGCGGTGAAGATCTTCGGCCCGGACTCCAAGCAACTCAACGGGCTCGCAGAGCAGATCGTCGGGGTTCTGGAAGGCATCGCAGGCTCGCAGGATGTCTACACCCCGCGCAACGACGGCGCCCAATACCTGAATCTGGTGGTGGACCGCCTGGAGGCCGGGCGACTC
>NZ_LN848257.1:3276629-3297244 GCF_001499735.1 Thiocapsa sp. KS1
GTCGGGACGCTGGATGTCGAAGGCAAACGCCGCCCGCTGCTGGTGCGCGGTCCCGAGGCCCTGCGCGAGTCGCCCGCGCGCTTCGCCGGACTCCAGGTGTCGCTACCCGATGGACGTGCCGTCCCGCTCAACAACCTGGTGCACATGGAGCGCATGGAGGGACCGGTGGCGATCGGGCGCGAGCGCGGCAGCCGCATGGCGGTGGCCATCGCGAACGTCGACGGACGCGACCTGGTGGGATTCGTCGCCGAGGCGCGTGCGGCGGTCGCCGAGCAGGTCGAGCTGCCGCCCGGCTATCGGCTGGAATGGGGCGGCGAGTTCGAGAACCAGCAACGCGCCGCGGCCCGCCTCGCACTGGTGGTACCGGTGGCACTGGTGCTGATCTTCCTGGTGCTCTTCTCGACCTTCGGCTCGGTGAAACAGGCCGCCCTGGTCCTATCGAACGTGCCCTTCGCCATGATCGGCGGCGTCTTCGCGCTGGCCCTCACGGGCGAGTATCTCTCGGTGCCGGCCTCGGTCGGCTTCATCGCCCTGCTCGGCATCGCGGTACTCAACGGCGTGGTGATGGTCACCTATTTCAACCAGCTGCGCGCGCTCGGCCGACCCATGCAGGAGGTGGTCGTGGAGGGTGCGCGGCGGCGCCTGCGCCCGGTGCTCATGACCGCGAGTATCGCGGCTTTCGGCCTGGTGCCGCTGCTCTTCGCGACCGGCCCCGGATCCGAGATCCAGCGCCCGCTGGCGATCGTGGTCATTGGCGGGCTGGTCTCGGCCACCCTGCTCACGCTCATCCTGTTGCCGATCCTCTACCGACGTTTCGGCGCGGAGCGGATCTAATCGTTCGAGGGCGACGCCCGACAACAGGGACTCATGACCCTTAGGAGGACAACAACCATGTTGAGGGTGACCTTGAATGCCCTTGCGGCACTGTTCGTGGTGACCGCAGTGGTCAACCCGTGCCATGCGGCCGATCTGAAGCTGCTCATCGACGAGACAACATCGGTGATCCCGACCGACGTCACGTACCGATTCTCGCCCGAAGGACTCGAGGTGAAAGGCTGGGTCGCGAAGCGCCAACCCCACTCCGGGCGAATACTCGGCCATGTCGAGATCCGGCTGCTCGACGACGCCGGCGCGGTGCTCGCGCAGAAAGACACCTCCATGGTTCGCTACTCGCCGACGCGATCCAATCCGCAGAAGGCCAGCTTCACCACGCTGGTTCCCGACGTCCCACCCGGAACCGCGGCGATCGAGGTGGCGCACCGGGTCGGCAAGACCTCGGCCGAACACTGATCGCCGTTAGGCAAATCGATGCCATCCCAGCCCCGATCCGAGACCGACATATGCCGCACCAACTGCTTCATCTAATTGTCCCTCTACAGGCGGAGGACGCACTCGTCGAGTGGCTTCTGGAGCGCGAGGACATCCCCGGCTTCACCAGCAGCGCGGTCGCCGGACACGGCTCGTCCGAACGCTCCATGACGACCGCCGAGCAGGTCGCCGGGCGCAGTCGCCGGGTGATGTTCATGCTGCTGCTCCCGCAGGAGACTGCTCAAGCGGTACTCGCGGGATTGGGTGAGGATTTCGGGGGCAGCGGTATTCATTACTGGTTGGTGCCCGCCATCGCGCAAGGTCGCCTGGCTTAAAACTCGTGCGGCCTGCCTACAGCGTTTCTGCCCGGCGCCGGAAGCTCGCAAAACGCGGCAGGCCGTTCGTCGTGCGCCCCTGATATTTGAAATTGACCAGACTGCCGACGGGTGGTGGATCCTCGCGCTCGGCATCGCTGAAGCCGGTGCCGAGCCGAAAGCGGGTGCCGTCCGCCTCCTCGACCAGCAGCGAGCCCAACCGGCCCTCGTGTCGGCCTCGACCCGGAAGATGCGCAATCACCCGGGCATCGGCCTCCAGGTAGGGCTTGACCTTGAGCAGATCGGCCGAGCGTCCGATGCGGTAGGCGGAATCGCGTCGATGCAGCATCAAGCCCTCGCCCCCCGCGGCAACCACCTGGTTCAAGGCGGCCATCAAGGCGTCATGATCCGCGACGCGGTTTTGCGCGACCAGACCGATAAAGGCGCTCGGCGTGGCCGCGATCAGCCCGCGCAGCGCGTTTAGGCGCGTCTCGAAATCCCCCGGGTGGTCGGGCAGGTCGAACACCATATAGCGGACACGACGCCATGCATCCTCATCCGGCTCCGATCGTCGTACCGTGCCCGACAGGACAGCAAAGGTTCCGCGTCCCATCCAGAGCTCTCCGTCGAGCGCAACCGCGGGAAAACCACTGGTGAACCAGACGGGCGCCTTGACCGGGAGGCCGCCGCGCGTGATGAGACGGCGGCCGTTCCAGTAGCCGCGCACGCCGTCGAGCTTCTCGCTGACCAGGTAATCGGCGAGATCGAGGCCCGGACGATAGACCTCGGCCAACGCCAGAGCAGGCAACGCCTCTGTCGTTGTCGAGGACAGGCCGGCGGAGTCCTGGCTTGACTCGGGGACAGCCCCGACAGCTGGTGCCGAGTCGTCGTAGGACGCGTCGGTATAGCCGCGCAGCACGACCGGCAGAAGCAGCAGCAGCGAAAGACCGAAGCGAAGACGCGTCCCATGCGGCATCGATCACATCTCGTTTATTTTCGATGCGTCTACTTTAGCGTGAGACTTGCTTCACGCAAGGGATTTGTACACTTATCGAATCATAGAGAACCGCTGCCGCCGCCGATCCAACACGGCGGTCGCTTGCGGATGCGGGCGTGATCGGGATGCCGTTGCGGACAGCGCCGTCGGCACGGCTCGACCTCGGGATGCCCGCGACACCTCGACCGGCAACTTCATGCCTAAATCCGATTGTTTTACTCAATACTATAAATCCACCTGGCGGCGTTCTTTCCTGTCTCGACATCGGCTAGTGTGACGCAATTGTTGCGCCGCACAAAAAATCGTTCCGAAAGGGTCGGAACGATCTGCCCCGGCGCTTGGCTTTACCGCCGCACGTCAGGAACACACCACCATGACTGCTTCTACCCATTACGACGTCTTGATCGTCGGGGCCGGTGTTACAGGGACCGCACTCCTTTATCAACTGGCGAAGTTCACCGACCTGAATCGCCTTTGCCTGGTCGAAAAATACG
This sequence comes from Thiocapsa sp. KS1, assembly GCF_001499735.1. Classification (GTDB taxonomy): domain Bacteria; phylum Pseudomonadota; class Gammaproteobacteria; order Chromatiales; family Chromatiaceae; genus Thiocapsa. The sequence continues at coordinate 3,279,743 of NZ_LN848257.1, forward strand.
ACAGCATCGCCACGGTCAACTCCCACGCGCACAACAACAGTCAGACCATTCACTGCGGCGACATCGAGACCAATTACACGCTCGAAAAGGCGCACGCCATCAAGCGTACCGCCTACATGGTGATCAATTACGCGACCAAGCTGGCGCCCCGGGATCGCGATCGGATCGTCCACCGAATGCCCAAGATGGTGCTGGGCGTGGGCGAGGCCGAATGTCGCTACATCCGCGACCGCTACGAGCGCTTCAAAGGGCTCTACCCCCGTATGGAGCTGCTCGAGCGCAAGGACATCGCCGATATCGAACCCAACGTCGCCCTTATAGACGGCGCTTGGCGCAAGGAGGAGATCGTCGCCACGGGCACGCGGAACGATTATTGTGCCGTGGACTTCCAGGCCCTGGCCCAATCCTTCTCGGCCGATTGCGTGCGACTGGACCGGCAAACCTCCAAGCAGATCACCCAGCTGTTCTCGACCAAGGTCGACAAGATCCGGCGCGACGGCCAGGATTACGTGTTGGAGACCAACCGGGGCCTGTTGAAGGCGCGGGCCCTCGTCGTCTGCGCGGGCGGACACTCGCTCTTGATGGCGCAGGAGATGGGGCTGGGATTGGACTACTCCTGTATGCCGGTTGCCGGATCTTTCTATTTCGCACCCGAGGCGCTCAACGGCAAGGTCTACACGGTCCAGAATCCCAGCCTGCCGTTCGCCGCGGTCCACGGCGACCACGACATCAAGGAAAGCGGCAAGACCCGCTTCGGGCCGACCGCCTTCATGCTGCCGATGCTCGAGCGCTACAACCGCGACAGCATTCCGGAGTTCTTCAAGGTTCTGAGGTTCGATCGCCAGGTTGCCGCGGCCTTCTGGGCCATGCTCAAAGAGCGCGATATCCGTCACTATATCCTGCGCAACCTTCTCTACGAGGTACCGGGCCTGAACCGCCATCTCTTCGTGCGCGAGATCCGCAAGATCGTCCCTTCGATCAAGGCCGCCGACATCAGCTATGCCGAGCGTTTCGGCGGGCTGCGGCCCCAGTTGATCGACAAAGTGTCCGGCAAACTGCGCATGGGCGAGGCCAAGATTACCAACAACGCCGGCCTTATCTTCAACATGACACCTTCGCCGGGCGGCACCAGTTGTCTCGGCAGCGGCGAGACCGATATGCGCGCGATCGCGTCCTATCTAGGCGCCCGAATCGACGAGCGGGCGCTCGCTCACGAGCTGTTGATGGGTTACGAGGATACGCGCGGGCACGGCGACACAGCTGCCGGGGTGGAGACGGAATCGGAGGCAGTGGCGCTAGCCGAGGCGGTCTAGGCTGAATCGCGTCCTTGCGGGCGTATGACGGGCTGGCGGCGGTTTCCGCATCCGTGTCGTCAACTACGTCCGACGGGGCGCGATTCAGAGGCAAAAGCAAAACGGTATTGGAGGAAGAGAAGCCGTTGGTCGGCGAGAGGCTGTGAAAAACGCCTCCGCGAAGACGTTTTGTCATTTTCAGAAATCAAGCGTTTGCAACATGACGCCGCATTTTCAAAAGTGCGCGAGCGCTATGTTTGCCAGCGCACGGACAGAACCGACCGACCCGGCTAGAGTCGGCGGCATCACAGTGAAGCAGCGCGCCACTCCCGACCACCCAACCCGGCCGGGAGATCAACGACCGAGCCCACTTCTGACAGGCCCTGCGATGGTCGCCTCACGTTCGGCGACTCCGATCAGGCGCGCCACCGACGATTCTTTCTGTTTCCCGGGAGACCACACCATGAAATTTACGATCATCCTCGCCGCTGTCGTCACGCTAACGGCGCTTGGATTGGGTGCCTGCACCGGTCCTCAAGGACCAGCCGGGGCTCAAGGGGTCACCGGACAGACCGGGCGGACTGGCGCCGATACCGTGATTGTCTCTCCGACGGAAGGAAGAACGACCACCGTCGATACGGTGATCGCAGCGCCTGTGCAACCGACGAAAACAACAACGACCACGACGCGCAGATACGGCTACTAAGCGCGTCGAGCGTGGCCTGCATCGCTTTCAGCGACAGCAAGTCCACGCAAGCCAATGAAAATGGCAGCGCCGGCGCGAGGCTCGGTGGACTTCGCTCTCGCTAGTCCACCCTACGTGCCGGTTTATCATCAAGGCCCGGCATCCGGGCGGCGACTTAGAGCCGAGCCAGGGCAACTCTTTCGAAAAATATCCTAAACCGCGTCCCCACCGAGATCCTGGGCTCACGCAACCGTAAGCCCAGTCTCAACGACTTCCTTTATTCCACCGGACGCGGTTTAGCCGTGGTAGGCACGACTAAGCTCGTGCACCGCAGCAACCATCGCCCCCGCGTGCTCCGGATTCACGTCCGGCGTGATCCCGTGCCCGAGATTGAAGACATGGCCTGGGCCCTTGCCGTAGCTGGCGAGGACGCGCGCGACCTCTTCGCGGATCCGTTCGGGTGAGGCGTAGAGCGCGCAGGGATCGAGATTGCCCTGCAGCGAGACGCGGTCGCCGGTCAGGATGCGCGCGTCGGCCAGATCCGTCGTCCAGTCCACGCCGAGTCCGTCGCAGCCGGTATCGGCCATGTAATTCAGCCACTGACCGCCGTTCTTGGTGAAGAGGATGACCGGCACGGCGCGTCCTTCCGCCTCGCGGTTCAAACCCTCGACCACGCGCTGCATATAGGCCAGGGAGAACTCGCGATAGTTGGCCGGCGCCAGTGCCCCGCCCCAGGTATCGAAGATCATGGTCGCCTGCGCGCCGCGGGCGATCTGGGCGTTCAGGTACGCAATCACGGCATCCGCGGTCTTGGCCAACAAGGCGTGGAGCAGATCCGGACGGTCGAACATCATCCCCTTCACATGCGAGAAGTTCTTCGCACCGCCGCCCTCGACCATGTAGGTCGCGAGCGTCCAGGGGCTGCCGGAGAAGCCGATCAGAGGCACGCGTCCGGCGAGCTCGCGTCGAATCGTCGAGACGGCATCCATCACGTAGCGCAGCTCGTCCTCCGGATCCGGTACGGCGATCCGATCGACATCGGCCTGCGTGCGCACCGGCCGCTCGAAATGCGGCCCCTCCCCTTCCGCGAAATACAGACCCAGCCCCATCGCGTCCGGCACCGTCAGGATGTCCGAGAAGAGGATGGCGGCATCCAACGGAAAACGCTCCAACGGCTGCAGCGTGACCTCGCAGGCCAGCTCCGGGTTCTTGCACAGATCCATGAAGCTGCCGGCCTTCGCGCGCGTCGCACGGTACTCGGGCAGATAACGGCCTGCTTGGCGCATCATCCAAACCGGCGTGTATTCAACGGGTTCGCGCATCACTGCACGGAGGAAGGTGTCATTGATGAGTGGCGTCATGAAGCAGGACCTGGGCAGTCGAAGAAGAAGAGTCTCGGTGGTTCGGGCGCCCATTCTACTACGGGTTTTGCTCGAGACGAGGATGCGAAGGACGCAGCCGCCCAAGTCCGCCGCTCGCGCGGGAGCCCAGGGTCACGCAGCAGGCGGAAAACCGACCGGTCGTCGGAGCGCGACGAGGTCTCTGCGGCTGTATAAGTCTGTTCACGGTTGGGCCAACAAGCCTGTGGATAGGGTGTGCTTATCTTTCCGGCCCCTTTTTGCACACTGGTTACCCACAGGTTTGGCATGCCTTGGGGAACACCCAAAAATCGGCCCAAACAATTGACTTGAAATACTTTTACGGAACGCAGAAGTTATCCACAGAGCTTATTAAGATTGCTGTCTTTTTATTTAGACTATTTTGAATAAGGCTCCGGCCGGAAAAGCGCCCGATCCTGCTCGCAAGGCTCCGAAGATCATCCAACAGACTGAATCAAAGCGTTTTTCGGCCGCGGTTATGCGCCTTGTCTTGCACCCCTCACCACCTGGAGCCACCCGACAACAACACATGTCATGCCGGAGCTGGTTTAGTAGAATCCAGGCGATGGATGTCTCCGCCCTTCTCGATCCCCTCAACGACGCTCAGCGCGCGGCCGTCGCCGCCGAGTCCGGTAACCTTCTCGTGCTCGCCGGCGCCGGATCGGGCAAGACCCGCGTCCTGGTCCATCGCATCGCCTGGCTGGTCCAGGTGCAGCAGGTGCCGTCCTACGCCGTGCTGGCGGTCACCTTCACCAACAAAGCGGCGCGCGAGATGCGCGGTCGAATCGAGACCATGCTCGGTGTGCCGATCGGCGGGATGTGGGTCGGTACCTTTCACGGGCTCGCCCATCGGTTTCTGCGCGCGCACTGGCAGGACGCGCAGCTCCCGCAGCAGTTCCAGATCCTGGATTCGGACGACCAATTCCGTCTGATCAAGCGGATCCTCAAGGCGATGCAGCTCGACGAGGCCCGTTGGCCGCCCCGTCAGGTGCAGGGCTTCATCAACAAGCAGAAGGACGAGGGTCTGCGGCCGAACCACCTGGACGGCGGCGGCGATTTCTTCACCGACAAGATGATCGCGGTCTATCGTCAGTACGAGGAGGAGCACGCACGCTCGGGCCTGCTCGACTTCGCCGATCTGCTGCTCAAGACCCTGGAGCTGCTGCGCGAGCGTCCGGATATCCTGGGGCACTACCAGCGGCGCTTCGCCCACATCCTGGTCGACGAGTTTCAGGACACCAACGCCATCCAGTACGCCTGGCTGCGCCTCTTGGCCGGAGCGAACGACAACCTCTTCGCCGTGGGCGACGACGATCAGTCCATCTACGGCTGGCGCGGCGCGAAGGTAGAGAATATCCAATCCTTTCAGCGCGATTACCCTAACACCCAGGTGATCCGGCTGGAGCAGAATTACCGTTCGAGCGGCAACATCCTGGCCGCGGCCAACGCGCTGATCGCCCACAACCCGACCCGTCTCGGCAAGAACCTCTGGACCCAAGACGGCGAGGGCAAGCCGATCCGACGCTACACGGCCTTCAACGAGGTCGACGAGGCGCGTTTCGTCGTGGAGCGAATCCGCCGCTTCACCCAGACCGAGGGTCATCGGCGCGACGAGTGCGCGATCCTTTATCGCACCACGGCCCAATCACGCCTCTTCGAAGAGGCGTTGATCCAGGCCCAGATCCCCTATCGGGTTTACGGCGGCCTGCGGTTCTTCGAGCGCGCCGAGATCCGCGATGCGCTCGCCTATCTGCGCCTAGTCGCCAACCCGGACGACGATGCCGCCTTCGAGCGGGTGGTCAACACACCGAACCGGGGCATCGGTGCCCGTACCCTGGATCTGTTGCGCCAGCAGGCACGCGAGACGCGGGTCTCGCTCTGGCAGGCGGCGGCCGATCTGACCGGAACCTCGGTCTTGGGCCCGAGGGGCGCTGCCGCACTGCTCGGCTTTATCGATCTGGTGAGGGATCAACGGCGGGCCCGCGAGGGTCTGGCGTTGCACGAGCTGGTGACCGCCCTGATCGAAGCGGCCGGCCTGCCTGATTTCTACAAGAAGAGCAAGGACGGCAAGGGCCAGGATCGGGTGGAAAACCTGGAGCAGTTGGTCGACACGGCCGCGCGCTTCGAGGAGGACCTGCACGAGGAAGAGACCGACGCGCTTGCGGTCTTTCTCGCGCATGCCGCACTCGAAGCAGGCGATACCCAAGCCGACGGCTTCGAGGACAGTGTTCAGCTCATGACACTGCACAGTGCCAAGGGTCTGGAGTTTCCAGTGGTCTTCCTGGTCGGGCTGGAAGAGGGCCTCTTCCCGCACAGTCTGTCGGCGGAGGACCCGAGCCGGCTCGAAGAGGAGCGCCGACTCTGCTATGTCGGCATGACACGCGCGATGCGCGAGCTTTATGTGACCCACGCGGAAAGCCGACGCCTCTATGGACGGGAAGAGGCCCCGATGCCGTCTCGGTTCCTGCGCGAGGTCCCGCCCGGGTTGGTCGAGGAGGTCCGGGCGCGCAGCTCAACCCAGCGCACGACAGCAAGCGCCGCTGCGAGTCCGAGCTTGGCGTCGATGTCGAGCGGCGATGCCGGCCTCTTCAGGCTCGGCCAACGCGTCGTCCACCCGAAGTTCGGCGAGGGCGTGGTCCTGAACAGCGAGGGTCGCGGCGCTGCGGCCCGGATTCAGGTCAATTTTCAGAAGGCCGGAGCCAAGTGGTTGGTCCTGGCTTATGCTCGGCTCGAGCCTGCGGGTTGACGCACTGTGCTCGGGCTCGACGACGGATCATCCGACCACCGCTGTGACACGCGCTCGAATTGTTCTACATTGATCGCCTTAACCGCGTCCAGAGCGACATGCGCAGTTTTCATTGTTCGTTTAGCTTCGGAGATATCCTTGATCCCAGTGAGACGCGGTTTAGAATTTAAGATTTTTAATACCTTAAACCGCACCGGCTCCGAAATCGTCGGAGCCGGCGCGGCCAAGCCATCCACCAAATTACGCATACCGCACCGGGCGCGGTTTAAATCCTAAACCGCGTCTCGCCGACACCCTTGGTCTGCGCCGAGGCAGCGAGTATCCCGAGACGACGCATCTCACTCCGGACGCGGCTTAGCCGCGACCCTCAACCCGACGACGGCACTCCGCAACCATGTCCGAACCCAGCTTCGAAGACCTCCTCAAGCAATTCGACCAGACCCATCCGCAGTCCGGCGCCGGGGAGGTGGCCGTCGGCGACAAGGTGCGAGGCGTCTTGGTGTCGATCGGCGAGGAGTTCGCCTTCGTTGATCTGGGCGGCAAATCGGAAGGCCGCATCGAGGTCTCGGTGCTCAAAGATGCCGAGGGCAACCTCAAGTCCGCTGTCGGCGACACCATTGAGACGCACGTCACCGGCAAGGACGAGGATTCCGGGATGCTGCTTCTCGGCAGCCAGCACGGTCATCGCTATCACGGCATCGAGGAGGTCGAAGGCGCCTATCGTCAGGGGCTACCCGTCCAAGGTCAGATCAGCGCGGCCGTCAAAGGCGGCGTCGAGGTCCAAGTCGCCGGCCTGCGCGCCTTCTGTCCGGCCTCTCAAGTGGACATCCGGTTCATCGAGGACCTCTCCGAGCTCGTCGGCCAACGGTTTGATTTTCGCATCACCAAATTCGAGGGCGGCCGACGTCCGAATCTGGTCCTGTCGCGCAAGGTCCTGCTCGAAGAGGAGCAGCGCCAGCGCGCGGCGGAGACGCGCGCGCAACTGCATGAAGGCGCGGTGTTGTCCGGGGTGGTCAACTCGCTGAAGGACTACGGTGCCTTCGTCGACATCGGCGGCCTCGAAGGCATGATCCACATCAGCCAGCTCGCCTTCGGTCACGTCAAGCACCCGAGCGAGATCCTGAGCGTCGGCCAGGCGGTCGAGGTTTCCGTCCTGCGGATCGACCCGCCGAGCGGCCCAAAAGGCCGGGAGAAGATTGCGCTTTCGATCCGCGCCCTCGCCCGCGATCCTTGGCAGGAGGCCGCAACCAGCTTCCCCGTCGGACAGCGTGTCACCGGCACGGTGAGTCGGCTGCAACCCTTCGGTGCCTTCGTCGAGCTCGCTCCCGGGATCGACGGTCTGGTGCATATCAGCGAGCTCGGAGCCGAGCGACGCGTGAACCATCCGAGCGAGGTGCTGAACATCGGCGACCGCGTCGAGGCAACTGTCCTGGGAGTGGATTTGGAGCGGCGTCGGATCAGCCTGTCGCTGGACGAGACCAAGGGGGGCGAAGCCGGATCGCAGGCGCCCGGGGTCATGCCCGGCGCACCCGTCGCCGAGACGCCGGAGAAGACGATGGGCAGCTTCGGTGCGCTTCTGCGCGAATCGTTGAAGAAAGGCCAGTCATAGACGTCTTCGGGTGTTGGCGGGCTCGAATGCAGCCGAAGACCGCGCTGCCGTTCGCCCGTCGGCCCCGGATGCGCGACACGCAGAACATCAACACGCAGACAGGAGGAAGGGGATGCAACGCCGCGATTTCATCAAAGGGGTTGGTGCGGGCTCGTTGGCGGTCGGCGCGCTGGCCGGCGGCATGAAGTCGGCTCATGCCAAGGCCGAGTACAGGTGGAAGATGGTCACGACCTGGCCGAAAAATTTCCCGGGGCTCGGCACGGGGGCGAACAACCTGGCAACCTTGATCGGCGAGATGAGCGGCGGTCGTATCGAGATCAAAGTCTTCGGCGCCGGTGAGCTGGTTCCCGCCTTCGAGATCTTCGATGCCGTCTCCCGCGGAACCGCCGAGATGGGTCACGGCTCGGCCTATTACTGGAAAGGCAAGAGCGAAGCTGCTCAATTCTTCTCCACCGTGCCGTTCGGCCTGACCGCGCAGGAGATGAACGGCTGGATTTACCATGGCGGCGGAATGGAGCTCTGGACCGAGCTGTATGCCCGGTTCGGCTTGGTCCCGGCGCCGGCGGGAAATACCGGCGTGCAGATGGGCGGTTGGTTCAACAAGGAGATCAACTCGGTCGAGGATCTGAAAGGCCTGAAGATGCGGATTCCCGGATTGGGCGGCGAGGTGCTGGCGCGGGCCGGCGGCACCCCAGTCAACCTTCCCGGAGGCGAGCTTTTCACCGCATTGCAGAACGGTACGATCGATGCCACGGAGTGGGTCGGACCCTATAACGACCTTGCCTTCGGTCTCTACAAGGCGGCCAAGTATTATTACTATCCCGGCTGGCATGAGCCCGGCACCATCCTGGAGGCCATGATCAATAAGAAGGTCTACGACGAACTGCCGGCGGATCTTCAATCGATCGTCACGAACGCCTGCAAGGTCGTCAATCAGGACATGCTCGCCGAATACACGGCACGCAACCCCGTGGCATTGCAGACGCTCATCGCCAAGCACAACGTCGAGCTGAGGCGCTTCCCGGACGACGTCGTCCTGAAGCTGCGCGCACTCTCGGACGAGGTCGTGGCCGAGATCGCGCAGAAGGACGAGTTTTCCTCCCGCGTCTACAGCTCGTACAAGAAATTCCTCAGCCAAAGCAAGGAGTGGAGCGGGATCGGCGAGTTGACCTACCTGCAGGCACGCGATCAGGCGTGACCGACACCCCGAGCAACGGCGGCGCGGATGCGTTGCCGCTTGCCCTCTACGTCCACACCCCCTGGTGTGTCAGCAAATGTCCCTACTGCGATTTCAACTCGCATGCGGCCGATGCGCCGCCGTTCGAGCGCTACGCGACACGGCTGCTTGCGGATCTGGACCTGGAGCTCGATCGGCCCGGCGCACGGCGTCCGCTAAGCTCCGTCTTCATCGGCGGCGGGACACCCAGCCTATTTCCCGGACCGGTCGTTCGGCGACTGCTCGACGGCGTGCGGGAACGTACGGACCTGCTCCCCGAGATCGAGATCACCCTCGAGGCGAATCCGGGGACGCGCGACGCCGCACGTTTCACCGACTATCGCGAGGCCGGGGTCAATCGACTCTCGATCGGCGTACAAAGCCTTTCGGCGACCCACTTGCGTGCGCTCGGGCGGATCCATGGACCGGCGGAGGCTCGCGAGACCCTGCGGATGGCCCGCGCCGCCGGGTTCGACAACATCAACCTGGACATGATGTTTGCGTTGCCCGGGCAGGATCTCGCAGAGGCGCAGAGGGATCTCGAAGGGCTGATCGCCTTGGAGCCCGAGCACATCTCTTACTACCAACTGACGCTTGAGCCGAATACCCGGTTTTACGCGCGGCCGCCTCGGTTGCCGGATTCGGATCTGGCCGCCGACATGGCGGAGCGGGGGCAGGAGCGCTTGGTACGAGCCGGGTACCGACAGTACGAGGTCTCCGCGTATGCGAGAGACGGCGCGCGTTGTCGCCACAACCTCAATTACTGGCAATTCGGCGACTATCTCGGGATCGGCGCGGGCGCGCACGGCAAGTTGTCGGTGCAGGGTCCGGCGCAGGGCGACCGGCAGGTGTATCGCACCGCAAAACGGCGACATCCCGTCGCTTACCTGAACGCATCGCTCGACGACTTGGCGAGCAGCGCGCGTGTTCTGGACGCGGACGATCTGGTCCTCGAATTCGCGCTCAATGCCTTGCGTCTCGCCGAGGGTTTCCCGCGCGATCTCTTCGCACGCACGACCGGACTGCCCTGGTCGCGGATCTCGGACATCGTGCGGGGTGCCGAGCAGGACGGAATGGCTCGGATCCTCGCGGACCGCATCGAGCCCACCGCGCTGGGTCGCCGCTTCCTCGACGACCTGATTGCACGGTTCGCGACCGGGCGCTGAGCGTCGCACCGGCACGCAATCTCGGTCCCGAATGCACAACCGATGCGCAATGCGCGGTTGCGAGTGCATGGTCTGGGTTGTATCCTACCGCGTTCCATCGATTTTTCAGCGCCCGATCGGGGCCAACGCCAACGCCAAGGTCATCATGAAAGAAGGAATCCATCCCAACTACGCCGACGTCAAGGTGGTCTGCAGCTGCGGTAACGAGTTTACGACCCGCTCAACCTTGGGCAAAGAGATGCACGTCGAGGTGTGCTCCTCGTGTCATCCCTTCTATACCGGCAAGCAGAAAGTCCTCGACACCGCAGGGCGCGTCGATAAGTTCAGGCGCAAATACGCGCGTTGACGCGCAAACGCACGGCGGTGTCCGCTCCCCGGCTCGTCCGCCGAGCCGGAACCTTGCCCGTGCAACAGGATCGCGACGCCGTGCAATCGGACAAAGTCAGGCGCTTCGCCTGGACTTTGCCCGGCGGCAAGGCCCCTCGACCAGCCAAATCAACAGGCGTCATCCCGGTGAGCCGCCGATCGCTCGGCAGCCGGAATCGTCGACGCTTTCCATTGCGCAGTCCGATCGATCGTTCGATGCGACGGCCTGCTCCCCGACCGATCCCTCACTCACGAAAGCACCGGTGTAAGATAGCGTCCGGGGCGCAGATCGCCTGATCCCCTCGAGGCCACGGCGACAAGGCTGGTCCGCGCGACCGTGGTCAACGGACCACTGATCGGAGAAACAGTCACGTGAACAAGATTACTATCATCGGCGCCGGTCGGGTCGGCGAGACGACGGCGCAGATCCTGGCCGAGGAAGAGCTCTGCCGCGAGATCGCACTCATGGACGTTCGAGAGGGTATCCCCGAGGGGATCGCACTCGACATCCTCCAAATGGCCCCCTTCTTCGAATTCGATTGCTCGATCAACGGCAGCAACGATCCGCAGATCCTGAGAGATTCCGATCTGGTCATCGTCACCGCCGGGCTTCCGCGCAAGCCGGGCATGTCCCGCTCGGATGTCCTCGAGGCGAATGTCCGCATCATCGACGGCGTCACCGATCAGATCATGCAGTACGCGCCCGACGCCATGGTGCTGATCGTTTCCAATCCGGTGGATACCCTGACCTATCGGGTCGCACAGCGTACCGGCTGGGACCGCAGCCGGATCTTCGGACAGGCCGGTGTTCTCGACGCCTCGCGCATGGCCAGCTTCATCGCTCAGGAAACCGGGTTTTCGGCGCTCGACATCACCACCATGGTCCTCGGCGGACACGGCGACACCATGGTGCCGGTGCCGCGTTTCTGCACCATCAACGGGATCCCGATCTCGCATTTCATCTCCGAGGAGCGCATTGCGGCCATCATGGAGCGCACGCGCCAAGGCGGCGCGGAGATCCTCGCCTTGCGCAAGAATTCGAGTGCCTACGACGCACCCGGGGCCGCGGTCGCGGCGATGGTCGACGCCATCGTCAACAACCGGCGGCGACTGCTCTCCTGTGTCGCCCTGCTCGAGGGCGAGTACGGCGAGACCGACATCGCGATGGGCGTCCCCTGCGTCCTCGGCGAGCGAGGCGTGGAATCGATCGTCGAGCTCGATCTCAACGAACGCGAACGCGCTGACTTCGATCGCTCGGCGAGCTCGGTGCGTGCCGACATCGAACGCCTGCGCAGTCTGCAACTGTCTTGACGTTGGATCGATAATTGCTGGATTTCGTCGAGCCCCAGGTGACGGGACCTCGTCGACGCGCCCATCCCGCGGGATTGCGGAGGGCGTCGTCGATCTTTGAATGAGAGGCCGGCCGATCCCGAAGCACCGGCCTTGCTCGTCGTGCCGCCGCAATCGAGACTCGAGACCAACACACCAATGCCGGCCCGGGGGTACTCCCCGGAGACGGCCAGGAGCGAGCTTATGGCGAACCAAACGATCACCATCACCAACAACGTCACGGGCGAGAGCTTCGAGTTCCCGTTGCGCTCCGGCAGCATCGGCCCCTCGGCCGCCGACATCTCCTCGCTCTACAAAGAGGCCGGGATCTTCACCTACGACCCGGGCTTCATGTCGACCGCCAGTTGTCACAGCGCCATCACCTATATCGACGGCGAAGACGGGATTCTGCTCTATCGCGGTTATCCGATCGAGCAGTTGGCGACCAAGGCGAGCTTTCTGGAGGTCGCCTATCTCCTCCTGTACGGCGAGCTTCCGGTCGAGAAGGAGCTGGTCGGATTCGAACGCTTGATCACGCGTCACACCATGCTCAATGAAAACCTGAAGGATTTCCTCAACGGTTTTCATTACGACGCTCATCCCATGTCGATCCTGATCGGCGTCGTCGGCTCACTCTCCGCCTTCTACCATGATTCACTCAGCGTCAACGATGCGCGCCACCGCGAGATCTCGGCCCATCGCCTGATCGCAAAGCTCCCGACGATCGCGGCCGCAGCTTACAAGCACAGCGTCGGCGAGCCGATCATGTATCCGCGCAACGATCTGCGGTATTGCGCGAACTTTCTGCACATGATGTTCGCCACGCCGTGCGAGGTCTACAAGCCGACACTGATCGCCGAAAAGGCGATGAATCTGCTGTTCATTCTCCACGCCGACCACGAGCAGAACGCCAGCACCTCCACCGTGCGGCTCGCCGGCAGCTCCGGGGCGAATCCCTTCGCCTGTGTGGCGGCGGGCATCGCCTCGCTTTGGGGTCCTGCGCATGGGGGCGCGAACGAAGCGGTCTTGGACATGCTCCACGAGATCGGGGATGTCAAGAACGTGCAGCGTTACATGGAGAAGGCCAAGGACAAGGACGACCCATTTCGTTTGATGGGTTTCGGGCATCGTGTCTACAAGAATTATGATCCGCGCGCCAAGATCATCCGCGAGGTCTGCCACCAGGTGCTCGAAGAGCTCGCCGACACCAACAACCCCTTGTTCGAATTGGCGATGAAGCTTGAAGAGATCGCTTTGAGCGATGAGTATTTCGTCGAGCGGAAACTCTATCCGAACGTCGATTTCTACTCCGGGATCATCTATCAGGCGCTCGGCATCCCCCGCAACATGTTCACGGTGATGTTCGCCGTCGCCCGCACCGTTGGCTGGGTATCGCATTGGATGGAGATGATGTCCGATCCCAACAACCGGATCGGCCGACCCCGCCAGATCTACCACGGCCCCACGCAAAGGGATTATCTGCCCATCTCCAAGCGCTAGGCGCGGCGGCGACGTCACGGCGCCTCCGCAGCGCATGCCTCCGGCCCGCCGACCGAGATCAGGCGAGCCACCTCATGGCGATCGGCTCCGCGCTGCGGACGCTCGGTCACCGGATCCAAAGGGGGATTGCGCAATGCGCGCCGCGGCAGAACCACCAGCTCGACATGCAGGTCTCCGGCCATGAAGCGAAAGACCGGGTGCGCGCAGCGCAAACCACCGGGATAACGCATCGAACGCTCGGCTTCACGCCAGGGAATGCGCCGATCCAGCAGCGTGAAGATCACGTCTTCGGCGCGATCGGCAAACAACCACAGGTCGATGCCGGACCCGGAGCCGAGCGCACCGCTGAGAGCGCCACCGACCAGCCGAGGCGAAAAAGGTTCGAGCTGTTCCATCGCTTCAAGAGCGGCGGCTCGAAGGCGACGCAACGATTCCTCGTCGGCTCGGCCGAGGAAGAGTCGACGCTGGGCGAGTACCGCATCCTGCACGGCCTCGTTGCTCGGCCAAAGGCGCCGATCCACAACACCGATACGCTCGGCCGCTTTGCGCCGAGCCCTGTCGAAATCCTCCATACCCTGATCGAGGAGGATGCGGGCGGCTTCGTAGGCGAGTCTTTCCCGCTGAGCGGCGATGCGTTCTCTCGTCGACATGGCGTACCTCGTTGATCTGCGCTCGGGCACCGACGCATCAAGCATGCGTTCAAACCCCGCGCATCGGCGTTGCGCGTGTCTATAATGGGGCCAGCCTCGCCGTGACCCGGTCCCGGCGCTCGGGTGTCCGGCCGGCCGGGGTCACGACGGCTTAGGGACCTGTGCGGTGCACCGAAACAGAACGGAAATCACCAAACGAAATGGCGATGTTCGGCCTCGGCAGTAAAATTAAACCCCTGATCGGGATCGACATCAGCTCGACCGCGATCAAGCTCATCGAGCTGTCGCGATTGCCCGTGGAAACCGCGGCGACATTTCGCGTGGAACATTTCGCGATCGAGCCGCTCCCGCCCGGCGCCCTGGTCGAGAAGAAGATTGCAGATGTCGATCGTGTTGCAACGACGATCCGCAAGGCGGTGAGCGGCACCGGAACGCGAACCAAGCGAGCGGCCGTCGCGGTTGCCGGCTCGGCGGTGATCACCAAGGTCATCGCCATGACCGGGACGCTGAGCGATGCCGAGATGGAGAATCAGATTCAGCTCGAAGCCGACCAATACATCCCCTATCCATTGGAGGAGGTCAATCTGGATTTCCAGGTCGTCGGCCCGACCAAGGGGAATCCGTCGATGGTGGATGTGTTGTTGGTCGCTTCGCGTCAAGAGAACGTCGAAGACCGCGTTGCCGTCCTCGAGGCGGCCGGTCTGACCCCGGCAATCTGCGACGTCGAAGCCTACGCCATGGAGAATGCCTGCTCGCTGATCTTGTCCGAGGATGCCGAGTCGGAGACCGGCGCGCAGTCCGGATCGGCTCGGACAGTGGCGGTGGTGGACGTCGGCTCGGCGACGACGACGCTGCACGTGCTGCACGGGGGGCAAATCGTCTATACCCGCGAACAGAATTTCGGGGGTCAGCAGCTGCTCGACGAGGTGCAGCGCCGCTACGCCCTGACCCGCGACGCGGCGATGCAAAAGATCCTCGACGGCGATGTTGCGGACGGATACGAAACCGACGTGCTGGGACCCTTCAAGGAGGCGCTGGCACAACAGATCGGGCGTGCGCTGCAGTTCTTTTATTCCGGGACCAGCTTCAATCGCGTCGATCGGATCCTGCTCGCCGGTCGGCCGGCGAGCATCCCCGGGATCGATACCCTCATGGCCGAGCGTCTCAAGCTGCCGGCCATGGTGGCCAATCCCTTTCGTCGCATGTCGCTCTCGCCGAGCGTCAAGCCACAGGAGCTGATGCGGGAGGCGCCCGGCATGATGGTCGCGGTCGGGCTGGCCTTGCGGGGGTTCGACTAGATGACGCGGATCAACCTGCTGCCTTGGAGAGAAGAGGCGCGGCAACGGCGACGCAAGGAGTTCGCTGCTGCAGGTGGTCTTGCGCTGGTCTTCACGCTGCTTCTGGCGGTGCTGGTCCACCTGCAGATCGAAGGCAGGATCGGCGATCAGCAGGCCCGCAATCAGCTTCTGGAGGGTGAGATCGCGCAATTGAACCGTCAGATCAAGGAGATCGAAGACCTCGAGAAGATCAAGGCTGATCTGTTGTCGCGCATGGAGATCATCCAACAGCTTCAAGAGAGCCGCCCGGAGATCGTGCGGCTGTTCGATGAGTTGGTCGTCGCGATTCCCGAGGGGGTCTATCTCACCAAGCTCGAGCAGAACGGACGAGCCGTCGTCGTCGAGGGACGTGCCCAGTCGAATGCACGGGTCTCGGCCTTCATGGGAAACATCGAAGCCTCGCAGTGGATCGGCAGCCCGCGGTTGCTCTTGATCGAGGACAAGACCGGAACCGGCCTGAGCGAGTTTCGACTGGGGTTCGATCAGGTCAGTCCCTCGGCAAGCCCGGAATCGACGCAGACGGACATCCCCGAGGACGTCCGGCCGGGTCTGCGGCTGTTGGCCGACAGTCGCCGATGAGGCGTCGCGCGGAGATCTCCGAATGGGCTTGAACGAGCTCAACCAACTCGATCTCAACAGCGTCGGCGAATGGCCGATCGCGGTGAAGGTCATCGCGATCCTGTTCGCCTGTATCGCCTTGGCCGGCGCCGTTTTCTACTTCGATACGCAGGAGCAGTTGAGTCGACTCGATCAAGCCGAGGCGACCGAGCAGGATCTGCGCGCCTCGTTCGAGACCAAGCAGCGCAAGGCGGCGAACCTCGACGAATATCGCCAGCAGATCGAGGAGATGAAGGAGTCCTTCGGGGCGATGCTGCGTCAGTTGCCGGATCGAACCGAGGTCGCATCGCTCTTGGTGGATGTCTCCCAAACCGGGCTTGCCGCCGGGCTTGAGTTCGAGCTGTTTCAACCGGGCAGCGAGCAGCTCAAGGACTTTTATGCCGAGCTGCCGATACAGATCAGGGTCACCGGGAGCTATCACGACTTCGGGCGCTTCGTCAGCGGACTGGCGTCCTTGCCGCGCATCGTGACCGTCCACGACACCAAGATCGGCGATGCCGGCGGGACGACCGGCAGCGGCGCGGCGAAGCTGTCCCTGCAGGCAACGGTTAAGACCTATCGCTATCTCGACGAGGGCGCCGAAAAGTGATCCGGTTATGGCGCGCACCCGGCATCCGAGCGCTGCTCATCTCGGCCGCGGTCCTGTTGTGGGGGTGCGACCGGAGCGGTATACAGGAGCTTCGGTTCTACGTGGACCAGGTCAGGGCCCGCCCCCCGGGGCCGATCGAGCCCTTGCCCGAGATCCAACCTGTCGACTCCTTCGTCTTCGAGCCCGGCGGGCGGCGCGATCCCTTCGTGATGGACACCCAGACCGCGGCGGCCGCCGGAAAGGACAACGGCCTCGCCCCGGATCCGCTTCGACCCAAGGAAGAGCTCGAAAGCTATCCCCTGGATTCGCTGCGCATGGTGGGTACGGTCCAGCAGCAAGAGACGCGTTGGGCCTTGGTTCGAACGCGCGAAGGCTTGGTCTATCGCGTGCGGGTCGGGAATTATCTCGGAATGAACAACGGACAGATCGTCGACATCACCGACGAGGCCATCCGGTTGACGGAGATCGTTTCCGAAATACCCGGCGATTGGCGCGAACGTTCGGCCACGCTCGCACTCACCCCGTGACAGGCAGAGGCATGCCGCGATGAACAGCCCGTATCGACCGAGCCCGCACGGACCACGCGGCATCCTGCGCCGGCTGCTGGCCGTTATTGCCCTGATGGGTTTGTCGATCGGCGCAGCGAAGGTTGCCGCCGTCGATCTCACCGACGTGCAATTCGCGGCACAGCCGGGCAATCGCGTCGAGATCCAGCTCCTCTTCTCGGGGCCGGTCAGTGCGCCCAAGACCTTCGACACCGTGTCTCCGGCACGGATCGCACTCGACTTCGAAGGTGTCGCCAATCGTCTCGAGCGCAGGTCGATCCCGATCGGTGTCGGCCCGGTGCATAGTCTGGTTGCGGTCGAGGCAAGCGATCGTGCACGCGTTGTGATCAACCTGAACGATTCGGTCCCTTATCGCGTGACGACCGAAGGGAATCGTGTCCGGGTCGATATCGATGCCCAGAACGCGTCGGAGGCCGCGCGCCCGCCGCCGTCGGCACCCGCGGCTGGGCGGATG
>NZ_LN848257.1:3297344-3319358 GCF_001499735.1 Thiocapsa sp. KS1
GCGAGACATCGACTTCCGACGGGGTCCCGAGGGCGAGGGGCGTGTCCTGATCAAGCTGCCGAGTGCGACCACCCGGGTCACCGTGCGCGAGCAGGGGAGCCACGTCTTCGTCGACATCATCGACGCGGCCTTGCCTCAGCGCCTGTTTCGTCGGCTCGACGTCGTGGACTTCGCAACACCTGTCGTCGCGGTCGAGTCTCGGCCCAAGGGACGCAATGTCGAGGTCAATGTCCAGACCGGCAGCGACTTCGAGTACATGGCCTACCAGACCGACGACCTCTTCACCCTGGAGCTGCGCCCCCTGACATCGGCCGAAAAGGAGCGTCTCGCGCGCGAGAAGGTCGTCTACGACGGGGAGCGGCTCTCGCTGAATTTTCAGGATATCGAGGTCCGGGCGGTCCTCCAGCTGCTCGCCGACTTCACCGACCTGAACCTGGTGGCCAGCGATTCGGTCGGCGGCAACATCACCTTGCGTCTGAAGAATGTTCCCTGGGACCAGGCGCTGGACATCATTCTCAAGACCAAGAATCTGACCAAGCGCCAGGAAGGCAACGTCATCATGGTCGGCCCCTTCGACGAGATCGTCGGACACGAAGAGCGCACCCTGACCGCCGATCAGCGCCTCGAAGAATTGGCACCCATTCGCTCGGAGTTCATCCCGGTCAAGTTTGCCAAGGCGGCGGAGATCGCCGCCTTCATCCGGGGCGCATCCAGCCTGAAGTCGAGCGTCAGCTCACAAGGGGAAAGCAGCCCGATCGGCCGCGACACCCGTCAGCTCGATCGCACCGTGAGCGAATCCACCAAAGACTCGATCCTGACACCCGGGCGCGGCAGCGTGACCTTCGACCAGCGCACCAATACCCTGCTGGTCATGGACACCGCCGCGCGCCTGGACCAGATCCGCGAGGTCGTCGCGCGCTTGGACATCCCGGTCCGCCAGGTCATGATCGAGTCGCGGGTAGTCATCGCGAACAACGATTTCACCCGCGATCTCGGTGTTCGGTTCGGCCTAGCGACCTCGATGGGCGCCCTCTACAACAACGAGATGCTGATCGGCGGCGGCCTGCCCGGTAATCTGGTCGGCAGAGGCGACTATGATGCCGGGCCGTTCGGGCTCGATACCGCCGGCCAACCGAACAACTCGATTATCCTCGATCCGGTCGTGACCAATACCCCCTCGCTGCTGGTGAACCTCCCGGCCACGGACCCGGCGGGTGCGGTGAATTTCCTGATCGGCAAGGTCGGCTCCTATCTACTCCAGCTCGAGCTCTCGGCGATGCAGCGTGAAGGACGCGGCGAGGTGATCTCCAGTCCGCGCGTGATTACCTCCGATCAAAAAGAGGCCAGGATCGAGGTAGGCAAGAAGATTCCCTACTCGACGGTCTCGCAGGACGGCACCAATGTCGAGTTCGAGAACGCGACCTTGAGCCTGGAGGTGACACCGGCGATTACGCCCGACGACCGCATCATCATGGATCTGGTGGTGACCAAGGACGAGCCGGATTTCAGCCGGGTCGTCGACGGGACGCCGACCATCAACACGCGCGAGATCGAGACGCGGGTTCTGGTCGACAACGGCGAGACGGTTGTTCTAGGCGGTGTTTACGAACGGACCAAGGTCTTCTCCAAGGAGCAGGTGCCTTGGATCGGGGACGTCCCGGTCCTCGGACGACTCTTCAAGCGGGAGGCTCGCGAGGACAACAACTCGGAGCTCCTGATCTTCGTGACACCTAAGATCCTCAAGGGCGACCTGGTTGGAAACTAGTGGAGCAGTGCAGAGATTCCGAGACCGTCCGAGATCGTTGCCGTTGTCGTATCGATGGTCGATTACGACAACGAACGGTCTCGACACATCTGCCATGCTGCACTAGCGGCGCCCGCCCCCATCGAGCGGCAACCTCGACCCGCAGCGGATACTCGATGGAGCTCAAAGGGTTGCGCTTGATCTCGCGTCGTCTCGACCGGGCCGCGATCGACCGCACCGGCGCTCGCTCCGCGCTTGCGTCGTCTTTCTTACCGTGCGTGGGTCGGGCATCGTTGCCCTTGCCCGCGCGCCGAAAATCTGGCATACCTTTCCTATGATGCGCGCACAGAACATTTTTATCGTCGGGCCGATGGGCGCCGGCAAGAGTACGGTCGGACGGCAGCTCGCCGAGACCCTCTCCTACACCTTCAAAGACAGCGATCAGGAGATCCAGCGCCGCACCGGCGTGGATATCCCGACCATCTTCGAGTTCGAGGGCGAAACAGGCTTCCGGGCTCGCGAGCGCCAAGTGATCGAGGCGCTGGTGAGCGAGGAGCGGATCGTGCTGGCGACCGGCGGCGGGGTCATCCTGTCCGCCGAGAATCGGCAAGACCTTGCCGCGCGCGGTGTTGTCATTTATCTGCATTGCAGTCCCGAGCAGCAGTTTGCCCGCACCGCGCGCGATCGGAATCGCCCCTTGTTGGATACGGAAGACCCGCTCGCGAAGCTGCGCGAGCTGATGGAAGAGCGCGAGCCGCTCTATCGCCAAGTGGCCGACATGGTTGTTTCGACCGAGAAGCGCGGCACCAGCTCCGTGGTCAAAGAGATCTGCCGACGCTTGGAGTCCGAAGAGGTCTAGACCGCCTCCCGAGCACACCCCGGCGTTGACTCGGACGAGCGCCTTCACCCTTGACCGAGGCGGCGGACAGGGTTCGGGACCACGCCAGACGGGCTCGCTCCCGATGCCGCCCTGACTCACCCGCTCCCCGAAGACCTCCACGGGAGTACCGCTCGCGTGGATGCAGCATGATCGGAGAAACGCCATGACCTGGAGCCTCACCGTCGCCCTCGGGGCACGTGCGTATCCCATTCACATCGGGTCCGGTCTGCTCTCGGATCCGGATCTGTATCGGCCGCATCTGCTCGGCTCGCAGGTCATGATCGTGACCAACGAGACGGTTGCGCCGCTCTATTTGGAGCAGCTTCGCGCGGCGCTGATCGGCTATCAGGTCGGCGAGGTCATCCTCCCGGACGGCGAGCAGCACAAGACGATGGAGGTCTGGAACAGGATCTTCGACGCCTTGCTGCATGCGCGTTTCGGGCGCGACTGCACCTTGATTGCGCTCGGCGGCGGCGTGGTGGGCGACATGGCGGGTTTCGCCGCCGCCTGCTATCAGCGCGGGGTCGCTTTTATCCAGGTGCCGACGACCCTGCTGGCGCAGGTCGATTCCTCGGTCGGCGGCAAGACCGGGATCAACCATCCCGCCGGCAAGAACATGATCGGCGCCTTTCACCAGCCTCGGGCGGTCATCGCCGACACCTCGACCCTGGCCACGCTGCCCCAGCGCGAGCTCTCGGCCGGCTTGGCCGAGGTCCTGAAATACGGACTCATTCGCGATGCCGTCTTCCTGGACTGGCTCGAAACGCACATGGCCGAGCTGCTTGCGCGCGATGCCGATGCCTTGGCCTATATCATCCGTCGTTCCTGCGAGATCAAGGCGGATATCGTCGCCGCCGACGAGCACGAGGCCGGTCAGCGGGCCTTGCTGAACCTCGGCCACACCTTCGGGCATGCGATCGAGACCGCGACCGGCTACGGCAGCTGGCTCCATGGGGAAGCGGTGGGGGTCGGGATCTGCATGGCGGCGGACCTATCCGCGCGGCTCGGCTGGCTTACCGAGGCGGATGTCGGGCGGATCCGTCGTCTTGCAACAAGCGCCGGACTCCCTGTTGCCGCCCCGGCGGATCTCTCGGCCGAGCGCTTTCTGGAGCTCATGGCGGTCGACAAGAAGGTCCAAGGCGGTCAACTGCGCTTGGTCCTGCTGCAACACCTCGGCGACGCCCTGGTGACGGGCGACATCGATCCGAACCTCCTGCGCGAAACCCTCGAGGCTACGGCCCATTGACCCCCGGAGCTGGCGGCGCCGGGCATTGTCCGGTGTCGACAGGTCTGCACCGATTCGGGGCGAATCGGGTCGCCAAGGCACTGCGAGAGTGCGCGAGGCGATGCGCTGCGGCCGGTCCGACCGATTCATCCGTGGCTTCGGCAGTCGTGATGGCGGCCGCTGTTTTTGGACTTCCGGCACCCGGCTGCCGAGTGCGATGCGGTCCGCCGTGGGAGCACCAGGCATACGAGCCACGCCGCGAGATGTGGCACAGCATCTGCTGAGTCGGTATGCTTGGACGTTTTTCGACAACTGCCGGGCAAACCGTCGTCACTCCGGCTCTTTTCAAAGATCGACGAGGACCTCCGTGCTCACCCCGTGAAGACAGGCGGGTGGCGACGGGATTGTGAGATCCGCCGTCGGTTGCGACAATCACGCACAGTTTTGAAGGTGTAAGCGCGTTCGTCGCGGCTGCACAATCCCGAGCAACATGTTCCCGTATCAGCGAGGTCAATCATGAGCCTTCGTGCCTATCCGCCCGCACAGGGTCTCTATGACCCGGACAACGAACGCGATTCCTGCGGGGTCGGCTTCGTTTGCAATATCAAGAACACGAAGAGCCACGCGATCGTCCGGCAGGGGCTGGAGATCCTCGAGCGTCTCGCGCACCGCGGCGCCGTGGGCGCGGATCCGAAGGCCGGCGACGGTGCGGGCATCCTGGTGCAGATCCCGGATGCCTTCCTGCGCGCGCAGGTCTCGTTCGATCTCCCGCCGGTCGGCGAGTATGGCGTGGGCATGGTGTTCCTGCCCCGCGACGCGGACGCTCGCGGCCTGATGCAGGACATCGTCGATCGTCACGTCAGGGAAGGCGGACAGCGGGTGCTGGGGTGGCGCGACGTCCCCGTCGACAATCGCGACCTCGGAAAGAGCGTGCTGCCGACCGAGCCGGTCATCCAGCAGGTCTTTATCGGGCGCGGCGAGAGCTGTGTCGATCAGGATGCCTTCGAGCGCAAGCTTTTCGTCATCCGCAAGCGGATGGACAACGAGATCCGCGGCTCCGGCTACGACCAGACCTCCTACTACACCGCGTCGCTGTCCTCGCGCACGCTCAACTACAAGGGCATGCTGCTTGCCGACCAGGTCGGCAACTATTATCTGGATCTCTCGGACGAGCGCTTCGAATCCGCCATCGCGCTGGTCCATCAACGCTTCTCGACCAATACCTTCCCGACCTGGGATCTGGCGCAGCCGTTCCGCATGATCTGCCACAACGGCGAGATCAACACCCTGCGCGGCAATGTCAACTGGATGGCCGCGCGCCGCCACACCATGCGCTCGGACATCCTCGGCGAAGACCTCGACACCATCTGGCCCCTGATCCCGGAAGGCCAGTCGGACTCGGCCTGCTTCGACAACGCGCTCGAGCTGCTGGTGATGGGCGGTTATTCGCTCGCCCACGCCATGATGGTGCTGATCCCCGAGGCCTGGACCGGCAACCGCTTGATGGACGAGAAGCGTCGCGCCTTCTACGAGTATCACACGGCGCTGATGGAGCCCTGGGACGGTCCCGCTGCGGTCGCCTTCACGGACGGGCGCCAGATCGGCGCAACGCTCGACCGCAACGGTCTGCGTCCTGCACGCTATCTGGTCACCAAGGACGACATGGTCGTCATGGCCTCCGAGATGGGCGTGCTGGATATTGCCGAGGAGCGCATCGTCAAGAAATGGCGTCTGCAGCCCGGCAAGATGCTTCTGATCGATCTGGAGCAGGGCCGCATCATCGACGATGCCGAGGTCAAGACCCAGCTCGCCGAGGCCAAGCCCTACGGTGAATGGCTGAAGAAGACGCAGATCCGGCTCGACGAGCTGCCGACCAGTGTCGGACCCATGTCCCCCGACGATGCGACCCTGCTGGATGCCCAACAGGCCTTCGGCTACACCCAGGAAGATATCAAGTTCCTGTTGAGCCCGATGATCCTCACGGGACAAGAGGCCGTCGGCTCGATGGGTGCGGACAATCCGCCGTCGGTGCTTTCGAGCCGTCCCAAGCACCTCTCGACCTACTTCAAGCAAAACTTCGCGCAGGTCACCAATCCGCCGATCGACCCGATCCGCGAAGAGCTGGTGATGTCGCTGGTCTGCATGATCGGGCCGCGTCCGAACCTGTTGGGGATCAACGAGGCCGGCAAGCACTGGCGTCTGGAGACCCCGCAACCGGTGTTGACCAATCAAGACCTGGAGCGGATTCGGCACATCGAGTACAGCGCCGGTGCAGCCTTTCGGACCCGCACGCTCGACATGGTCTACGCCGCATCCGAGGGCGCCGAAGGCATGGGCTCGGCGCTCGATCGTCTCTGCGAGCAGGCCGAGCAGGCGGTCTTGGCCGGCTACAACATCCTGATCCTCTCCGACCGCAACACCAATCTCGACCACATCCCGATCCCGGCGCTGCTGGCGACCTCGTCGGTGCACCACCATCTGATCCGACGCGGTCTGCGCACCAGCTCGGGCATCGTGGTCGAAACCGGTGCGGCTTTGGAGGTCCATCACTTCGCCACGCTGGCGGGCTATGGCGCCGAGGCCATCAACCCCTATCTCGCCTTCGATACGATTCAGTCGCTGCTGCCGCATCTGCCCGAGCGTCTGACCTTCGAAGAGGCCCAGAAGCGCTACATCAAGGCGATCGGCAAGGGGCTGCTCAAGGTCATGTCGAAGATGGGCATCTCGATGCTCGAGTCCTATTGCGGGGCACAGATCTTCGACGCGATCGGGCTGAACACGCCCTTCATCCAGCGCTATTTCACCGGCACGCAATCGAAGGTGGAAGGGATCGGTCTGAAGGAGGTCGCCGAGGAGGCGGTGCGCTGGCACGCGCAGGCTTACGGGCGCGAGCAGATCTACCGCAAGCACCTGGACGTCGGTGGGGACTACGCCTATCGGCTGCGCGGCGAGGATCATGTCTGGACCCCCGAGACCATCTCGAAACTTCAGCATGCGACCCGTGCGAAGAGCTTCGAGACCTTCGGCGAATACTCCCGTCTGATCAACGACCAGTCCGAGCGGCTCCTGACCCTGCGCGGCCTCATGGAGCTGAAGTTCGCACCCGAGCCGATCCCGATCGAGGAGGTCGAGCCGGCCAGCGCCATCGTCAAACGCTTCGCGACCGGCGCCATGTCCTTCGGCTCCATCTCGCCCGAGGCGCATTCCACGCTCGCCAAGGCGATGAACGCGATCGGCGGCAAGTCCAATACGGGTGAAGGCGGAGAAGAACCCGAGCGCTTCCAGCCGTTGGCCGACGGCTCGCCGAACCCGGAACGCTCGGCCATCAAGCAGGTCGCCTCGGGGCGTTTCGGCGTCACGACCGAGTACTTGGTGAGCGCGGACGATATCCAGATCAAGATCGCCCAAGGTGCCAAGCCGGGCGAGGGCGGTCAGCTGCCGGGCCACAAGGTAAGCCCGCAGATCGCCAGGGTTCGTCATTCCACGCCCGGCGTGGGTCTCATCTCGCCGCCGCCTCATCACGACATCTACTCGATCGAGGATCTCGCGCAGCTCATCCACGATCTGAAGAACGTCAATCCGAAGGCCCGCATCTCGGTCAAGCTGGTCTCCGAGGTGGGCGTCGGAACGGTGGCTGCGAGCGTCTCCAAGGCCCATGCGGACCACGTCACCATCGCCGGCTATGACGGAGGCACGGGCGCCAGCCCGCTGACATCCATCAAGCACGCCGGCTCGCCTTGGGAGATCGGTCTGGCCGAGACCCATCAGACCCTGGTGCTCAACCGGTTGCGCGGGCGTATCGCGGTCCAGGTGGACGGCGGCATGCGCACCGGGCGGGACGTGGTGATCGGCGCCTTGCTCGGGGCCGACGAGTTCGGGTTCGCGACCGCGCCCTTGATCGTCGAAGGCTGCATCATGATGCGCAAGTGTCATCTGAATACCTGTCCGGTCGGTGTGGCGACCCAGGATCCGGAGCTGCGCAGGCGCTTCACGGGCCAGCCCGAGCACGTGATCAACTTCTTCTTCTTCGTGGCCGAAGAGGTCCGTCAGTTGATGGCGAAGCTCGGATTCCGCACGATCAACGAGATGATCGGCCATTCCGAGCGTCTGGAGATGCGCCGAGCGATCTCGCACTGGAAGGCCAGGGGACTGGATTTTTCGCGGTTGCTCGCACGACCCCAGGTCGGACCGGAGGTCGCGGTTTACAACAGCGAAGCCCAGGACCACGGTGTCGACAAGGCACTCGACCACCAGTTGATCCGTCAGGCCCGTGCAGCGCTCGAGCACCGCGAGCCCGTACGCATCCAGACCGAGATCAGGAACTACAATCGCTGCTTCGGCGCCATGCTGTCCGGTCGGGTCGCAGAGCGCTTCGGGCACGCCGGGCTGCCCGAGGACACCATCCACATCAAGGCCAAAGGCACCGGCGGTCAGTCGTTCGGGGCCTGGGTGGCTGCGGGTGTCACGATCGAGCTCGAAGGCGAGGCCAACGACTATGTCGGCAAAGGTCTCTCGGGCGGTCGCCTCATCATCTACCCGCCGGCGGAATCCGCGATCGCGCGGGCCGAGGACAACATCATCGTCGGCAATACCGTGCTGTACGGCGCCATCAGCGGCGAGTGCTTCTTCCGCGGTGTGGCGGGCGAGCGCTTCTGTGTCCGCAACTCGGGTGCCACGGCCGTGGTCGAGGGTGTCGGCGACCATGGTTGCGAGTACATGACCGGCGGCATTGCCGTCGTGCTCGGCCAGACGGGCAGAAATTTTGCCGCCGGGATGTCCGGCGGCGTCGCCTATGTCTTGGACGAGGACGGCTCCTTCGCCGACCGCTGCAACCTAGCCATGGTCGAGCTCGAGCCGATCGCGCGCGAAGACGACCTCCTCGAGGCACTCGATCACCAGGGCGGCGATCTCGAGACCCACGGACTCGTCGATCTCAGCCAGGACATGAGTCGTTACGATGCCGCGCGGCTCAAGCAGCTCGTCGTGAAGCATCTGCATTACACCAATTCCGAGGTGGCGCGGCGGATCCTCGACGATTGGGACAGCTATCGAACCCGATTCGTCAAGGTCATGCCGGTCGATTATCGGCGGGCGCTCGAGACCATGCAGATGCGGCAAAGCCGTCCGCCACAGACGATCAAGCAGTCGAAGGGGATTGTGGATCATGGGTAAGCCGACCGGATTCATTGAATTCGACCGACGTGACCGGCGCTATCAGCCGGCCGCCGATCGTGTCGTGCACTACAACGAGTTCGTGATCCCGATGGCGGATCGCGAGGTCAGCGAGCAAGGTGCCCGCTGCATGGACTGCGGCATTCCCTTTTGTCATCAGGGTTGCCCGGTCAACAACATCATCCCGGACTGGAACGACCTGGTTTATCGGGGTGATTGGCAGGCTGCGATCGATGTCCTGCACTCGACCAACAATTTTCCGGAGTTCACCGGACGCATCTGTCCGGCACCCTGCGAGGCCGCTTGCACCCTGAATCTGGACGATACGCCGGTCGCCATCAAGACGATCGAATGCGCCATCGTGGACAAGGCCTGGCAAGAAGGCTGGATCAAGCCGCTGGTCCCGGAGCGACGCACCGGCAAGCGTGTCGCCGTGGTCGGCTCGGGTCCGGCCGGGCTGGCAACCGCCCAGCAGCTGGCCCGTGCCGGCCACCAGGTCCACCTGTTCGAGAAGGCCGATCGCATCGGCGGGCTGCTGCGCTACGGCATCCCGGACTTCAAGCTCAGCAAGTCGCTGATCGACCGGCGGATGGCGCAGATGCGCACGGAGGGCGTCGAGTTTCACACCAACGCACACATCGGTGTCGATATCCCGGTCGAGCGATTGCGCGAGGAGTACGACGCCGTGGTCCTCGCAGGCGGATCCGAGAAGCCGCGCGATCTTGAGGTGCCCGGACGCGCGTTGTCGGGCATCCACTTCGCGATGGATTTCCTGACGCGCAACAGCAAGCGCGTACAGGGCTCCTATGTCCCCGACGACGACTTCATCAGCGCCCACGACAAGCATGTTGTCGTGATCGGGGGCGGGGACACCGGCTCGGACTGTATCGGCACCTCCAACCGACACGGAGCCAAGTCGGTGACCCAGATCGAGATCCTGGACAAGCCCCCGGAGAAGGAAGACAAGGGGTTGACCTGGCCCGACTGGCCGAATCGTCTGCGCACCTCGAGCTCGCAGGAAGAGGGGTGCGAGCGGCTCTGGAACGTCGCATCCAAGGCATTCGTCGGCGACGAGAAGGGTCAGGTCAAGGCGCTGCGTTACGAGCTGGTACGGTGGGAGCGTGCCGACGGCGGTCGCTGGCAAATGCAGAGCGTCCCAGACAGCGGTGGCGAGTTGAAGGCCGACTTGGTCCTGCTGGCGATGGGCTTTGTCCATCCCGTCCATGAAGGAATGATCGCCGAGCTTCGCCAGGCAGCCGGTCTGGAGCTGGATCCACGCGGCAACGTCAAGGGCTCCACGGACGGTCCGGGCGCGTATCACACCTCGGTCGAAGGCGTTTTCTGCGCCGGAGATATGCGACGCGGTCAGTCACTCGTCGTCTGGGCAATCCGCGAAGGCCGTCAGTGTGCGAGGGCCGTCGATGAGTGGTTGATGGGGCGCTCGGATTTGGCGCGCTGAAGGGCGTTGAGCCGGGTCGCGCACGCCATGGATCGTTTGGGGCCCACTCGGCTTCGCCGGAGCCCCGGAGTGGCCTCGGCGACGCGGTTCCGGTCTCTGAGGATCGATGTCCTCTGCTGTGCAGCAGCTCGTCTGTAGTTGCGCTGCTGCGGGCCTCGTCACGCACGCAGCATCGACCCGAAAGGTGGAGATGAGAGATGGATCGTCAGCAAGCCGCTCAGTTCATGCTCGATTGCTTGCGCAAGATGGTCGCCAAGAAAGGGTCCGACCTCTTCATCTCGGCCGGTTTTCCTCCGGCCTGTAAGATCGACGGCCGCATGACGCCCATCAGCGACCAGGCCCTGAGCTCCGCCCAGACCAACGTGCTGGTGCGCTCCATTATGAACGACCGGCAGATTCGCGACTTCGACGCCACCAAGGAGTGCAACTTCGCGATCAGTCCGCAGACGATCGGTCGGTTTCGCGTCAACGCCTTTATCCAGCAAGGCCATTGCGGAGCAGTCCTGCGCACCATCAATGCAACCATCCCCGAGCTTGACGGGCTCGCGCTCCCCCCGGTGCTGAAGGATATCGTGATGGGCGAGCGGGGCCTGGTCCTGGTCGTCGGCGGCACCGGCTCGGGCAAGTCGACCTCGCTTGCCGCCATGCTGGGTCATCGCAATCAGCACAGCTACGGCCATATCATCACGATCGAGGACCCGGTCGAGTACGTGCATCCGCACCGCAATTGTCTCATTACCCAGCGCGAGGTCGGGGTCGATACCGAGAGCTGGGAGATCGCGCTGATGAACACCTTGAGGCAGGCGCCGGACGTCATCCTCATCGGCGAGATCCGCAGTCGCGAAACCATGGAGCATGCCATCAACTTCTCCGAGACCGGGCACCTCTGTCTCTCGACGCTCCATGCCAACAATGCCAACCAAGCCCTCGATCGCATCATCAATCTGTTTCCCGAGGAGCGGCGCGCCCAGTTGCTGATGGATCTCTCCTTGAACCTCAAGGCGGTGATCTCGCAACGTCTCTTGCCCTGTACGGACGGAGGCCGGATCGCCGCGGTCGAGGTGATGATCAACTCTCCCCTGATCCAGGATCTGATCTTCAAGGGCGACGTCGGGTCGATCAAGGCGATCATGAAGCGCTCGCGCGAGCAGGGCATGCAGACCTTCGACATGTCGCTCTTCGATCTTTACGAGGCGGGCAAGATCAGCTACGAGGATGCGTTGCGCAGCGCCGACTCCATGAACGAGCTTCGGTTGGCCATCAAGCTGGAGGGCCACGAAGCCCAGGGCAGAGATCCCTTTGCCGAGACCGACGGTCTGAGCATCCTCGGGGACGGCGATGGCGACTCGTTTGATTCCACACTGTTCAGCGAGGTCCTGACGAGCTCCGCGATGATCGACGGATTGCCCGGAGCGGACCGCGGACGAAAACCTTAGAGACGGATCATGCACTGAGCTGCGAGCCGTGCGTCGTTCTCGGTCGAGCAGTGCGCGTCGGGCGCGTTCCTTCGCGACATCGCTTGAGCCATGCCGACGGATGAAAGGGTAAACCGATGGATATCAACCCTTATCTGGAGATGATGATTCGACACAAGGCGTCGGATCTCTTCTTTGTGCCCGGAGCGCCGGCCAAGATCAAGATCGAAGGCGTTATCCGCTCGATCGGCGAGACGCCTTTGACGCCGACCTTTTGTCGGGAGGCGATTGCCTCCCTGCTCGATGCGGATCAGGAGCGGGAGCTCGCCGAATCGCTCGAGCTCGATTTCGCCGTCGCCTTGGAGGATCGGGGACGCTTTCGGGTCAACGCCTATCATCAGCGCGGGCACCGGGCGATGGTCCTGCGCTACATCCGCAGCAGTATCCCGACCCTTGAGGAGTTGGATCTACCCCCGGTGTTGAGCCAATTGGTGATGCACAAACGGGGTATCATCCTCATGGTCGGCGCGACGGGGTCCGGGAAGTCGACGACACTCGCCGCGATGATCGGTCACCGCAACAGCACGGCGCCGGGACACATCATCACCATCGAAGATCCGATCGAGTTCGTGCATCCGCATCGGCAGTGCATCGTCAGCCAGCGCGAGCTCGGGCTGGATACCAAGGACTACGGGCGGGCGCTGAAAAGCGCCTTGCGCGAGGCGCCGGATGTCATCCTGATCGGCGAGATCCGGACCCGCGAAACCATGGAGGCGGCCATCGAGCTGGCCGGCACGGGTCATTTGGCCATCTCGACCCTGCATGCCAACAACGCCTATCAAGCGATGGAGCGGATCGTCAACATGTTCCCGCAGGAGATGCACAAGACGCTCTTCACCGATCTCTCGACCTACATGCGCGCCATCGTGTCGCAACGCCTCGTACGCACTACGACCGGCGCGCGCTGCGCGGCCATCGAGATCCTGATCAACACCCCCCACATCGCCGATCTCATTCGAGACGGACGCATCGATTCGATCGGGGAGGCCATGCAGGCAAAGGGCGACGAGGGCACGACCACCTTCGACGATGCCCTTCTGAAGCTCTATCACAAGGGCGCCATCTCATTGGAAGAGGCACTCTCCAACGCCGACTCCGCCCCCAATCTCGAGGCGAAGATCAACTTCGGTTGAACCGACCGACGGTCGTGGCCGGAGCGAGTCTTGATCGGAGATCCGAGCTCGGCGCGCCGGCCGTTCAGAACTTCATCTGAAGGCCACGGACCTTGCTGCGGAAATCGCGGGTCACCGTCTCCGCGTCGCGATCGCTGGCGATCACCTTCGGGGTCAGCACGACAACCAGCTCGGTCCGTCTTGAGACCTTGGTGCGCTGCCCGAACAGTGGCCCGGCGAAGGGGAGGTTGTACAGGCCGGGCACGCCTTGGTTGCCGTCGCTACGCTCGTTTTGAATCAACCCCCCCAGCACGACCGCCTGATTGGAGCGTACCGCAACCGAGCTGGTGATGTTGCGTGTCGAGAAGGTGGGTGAATCCAGCGCCGAGCCGCCGCTGCCTGCCTCGTCGACCGTGCTGACCTCCTGCTCGATCTCCATCTGAACCAGCCCGCCCGGCGTGACCCTCGGTTTGACCGACAGCATGACGCCGGTGGGTCGATACTCGATGGTGTTGACGACGCGGTCCGTGGTTGCGAGGCCCTGCTGTTGGCTGGTGGCGATCGGGACCTCTTTGCCGACCTGGATCTTGGCGGTCTGATTGTCCAACACCATCACCGACGGGGAGGACAAGACGTTGATGAGATTATCCTGCGCCAGGGCGCTCAGGGTTGCACGGATGGTATCCGGCCGACTGATGACGGCCCAGTTGAAGCCGGGGAAGCTCAGTCCGACGCTGGTGTCGAGCGTATTGCCGGAGCCCAAGGTGAATTGGCTTCGCTGATCCTTGGTCGCGAGTCCGAAGAGGTTCCATTGGACCCCGTACTTGAGATTGCCCTCCAGACTGATCTCAACGATGGTGGCCTCGACCAAGACCTGCAGCGGCAGGATATCCAGCTGTTTGAGTGCGTCGAGGATCTTCTTGTAGTCCCTCGGACTCGCTCTGACCATCAGCGAGTTGTTGGTGGCATCGGCGACGATGCTGACGGCCGAGGACAGCTCGATCTCGCGCGAGGAGCTGCGGCGCGGTGCCGATTGCCCACCGACACCGCCGCCGTCCGTGCCGCCTAAGTCGCCGGTACTGTCGCTGTCGCCCGTCGAGCCGATCGAGGAGCCGCCTAAACCGGGCGCGACGCCGCCGACAGGGGTTGTTCGCTGTGATGCCTCGCCGCCGAAGAGTTGGGAGAGGGTATCGGCCAGATTTTCGGCGTCGCCGTGACGCACTCGATAGACAAAGAGCCGTTCGGCCGCGTCGCCGGTTGCCTCGGCCATGTCGAGGCGCTCGATCCAATTGCTGGCCTGTTGGAGGTAACTGGCCTGCGGAGACACCACAAGCACGGCGTTGGCGCTCTCGACCGGGACGAACCTGAATACACCCTTGAGCGGATTGCTGCCCTCGTCGCCCAGAAGGGTCTGAAGCTGGGTTACCACCTCGTTGGCTTTGGCGTACTCCAGCACGAAGAAACCCACCGAGAGTCCCGCCATCCAATCCACGTCGAAGACGCGGATGGTGTCGAGCAGGTTGCCCATGTCCGGACTGGTTCCGGCGATGACCACCAGGTTGCGGAGGTTATCGACGCGAATCACGCTTCCTTCGGGCGCCAAGGGCTGGAGGATATTGCTCATCTCCTCCGCGCCGATGTATTGCAGGGGCACGACCTGAACGCTGTAGCCTTCGGGGAGCGCTCGGCCGGACTCGCCGAGCTGGGGGACCACGCGACCCTGAACGGCGTTCGCAAGCGGAACCACCTCGTAGGTGCCGCCCGAATAGACGATGGCGGCGTTGTTCATCCTCAAGAGTGTTTCGAGGGTCGGGATCAGATGGTCGCGACGCAACGGGCGCCCCGTCTGCAACGAGGTGACGCCCTGCACCGCGGGATGCAGGACATAGTTCACCTGCAGGAGATCGCCGAGAATAACCTTCACGACCTCCCGGATGTCCGTACCGTCGAAGTTCAGGGTCACGTCGCCCGGTGTGGTATCGACGCTGGGCGGCGAGATCTCGCGGACGAAGGTTCCCGAGCCGCGCTGGATGGGCTCGACGGTTTTATCGGGCTCGTCCTCTCCGCGCAGGGCGATGGTTGCTGCTTCGCCCCCAGCCGTAGATCCGATGCCGAGAGCCGTGCCTTGAAGGGCTCGGGTACCATCCTCCCCCATATCATCGACCCGAACGGTTGGATCCCAGAAGGCGCGCTCGCACGCCGAGGAGACGACGGCGAGGATCAAGACAGCCGCGAGACGAAGCAGGCGGCCGGTTACGGCCCGGACGCCGAAATGACGCGTTGGATCCATCGATGTGCGGTTCGCGTTGTCTCGGCTCGGCAGACCGATGCGTTCAGTGGTCCTGGGTATCATTGGTCCGGGGATCCGCGGGTTGCAGCACCCTGGGCGGACGCCGCGGGACCGGCATCGGGGCAGCCGGGGTGGGTGTGTTTCCGTAGTCGCGCAATATTAGCGCATCCTGCTCGCCTTGTCGCTCCAGGAGGACGCGATCGGGCAGGATCGTCTGAACGGACCACCCCCCCAAATCGTCGCCGATGCGCAGACGCCTGAGCCTCGGCTCGTTGGGATCCTGAATCCAGGCCGAGACCAGGGTCGGGGTGATGATGACCGCACTCAGATTCATTCCTTCCAGCGATGTCGCCTCCTCCGTGCCCGCGACCGCCTGCGGATCCGTCTCGCCGGGCTCTTCGGGTCGACGCTCGGGGCGAAACAAGGGGCGGTCGGCGACGCTCGCATAGGCGTCTTTCGGGTCGGGGGGCGCCAGTTGCGCCGCGGGGTCGGGGGGTGCCTCGCCGGCGGTATTCGAAGTCGCCGGGGCCGCTGCATCCAGCCCGGCGCGTGACGGACCGGGCGGCCAATCCTTCCATTGGAACGCGAGCAACAGCGCGAGGGGAAGCAGGAGGAATCCGGGGAGCCACTTGATCAAGTGTCACCTCCGAGGGTGAAGCCGAAGATGTCGAGCCTGATCGTCAGCTCCCCGGCAGGGTTGACGGGCGGGCGACGAATGGCACGGCCGCGCGGGTCGGCGGCGGGCTGCTGAGGGCGAGCCGAGGAACGCACCGAGACTTGATCGACGAACAGAAACGGGCGTGCCTGCTCGAGATTATAGAGAACGTCCAGGAGGGTCTCGGTGGATCCCTGAATCTGGGTGCGTACCCTCACGCGAGGCGGACTCTCTTCGGGTGGCCCCGGAAGGATCTGGGTACTGATCAGGCGGCCGTTGGCGGCAGTGACGATATCCTGGACCTGGCGCTGCAGCTCCGCACCCGCCAGCGCGGCTGTCGGTGCGTTGAAATAGAACGCCTTGAAGCTCTCGTTGGAGCGCACCCGTTCAAGCTCGGCGCGCAGTTCCGGCAGGGTCCCGATCATGCGTCGAAAGCGGGAGAGTTGGTCCTCGCTGTCGGCGATCCGACCCGAAAGGCCGGCCATCTGGCCGCTCCAGGAGATCGCCAAGCCGCCGATCAGAAGTAGCGGGAGCGACAGCAGTAGAACCCAAGCCAGGACACAGACGATCGTCGGCCGCGACAGCGCCTTCATTCGTCCCTCGCGCGCGAGAATCGCATTGAAATATTGAATCGCTCCTTGCCGGTCTGCGGAACCTGCGTGACCGGCGATCGAAACGACACCTCGTCGATGCCGGGCGCCTGCTCCAGCAGAGCGATCAAGGCGGTCGCTTGTCCGGATTCGCCGCGCAGCTCGACCTGCCCGTTGTTGTAGTCGAGCGTCTGTATCCAGGTGTCGTCCGGGATTCGGTCGCTCAGCTCACGCAACAGGACCAGGATGTTCGGAGCATCCGACTTCTGCTGCAGGACCGCGGTACTTCCCAAGCGCGCCCGCTCGAGCTCCTGGCGGAGATCGTCGACCGCAACCGCCTCGACGCGAGCACTCCGCACCTCGGCGTCGAGCGCATCGGCAATCCGCTTCTGCTGCCACACTGGCCCGACCAGAACGACCGCGATCAGCAGGACCGTCGCGGCCCAGAGCAGCTTGTCGAGACTGAAGAGGGCGAGACGGCGTTTCGGGCGCTCCGCGAGCGGCAAGAGGTTGGCCGACGACCAAGCGCCTTCCCAGGCGATCCGATCGATCGGAGCGCCCGCATCGCGCAACCGCTTGACCCAGGTCTCGGCAAGATCGCGCCGGCACAAGGCGAGGTCGACATTCAGACGCGAGGCGCCTTTCGGACCGGGCTTGGCGATGAAATCGTACAGGACATCGCCGGCTTGGAAGGGGGAAAGGCGGTCCAGCTCGTAGCGGATGACTTGGGGGAGATTGGCTCGAACCTGTGCCGGCAGCGAGACGCTGCGTGTGAGGATGTCCTCGTGCGGCAACATCAAAACCCGCGTCGGCGAACGCTCTTGTCCGGTTCGCGCGATCTCGGGCAGGGGAACGGTCGCGTCGAGCTCGAGCGCTCCGACAGGCTCGCGCTCCTCGCCTGTCGCGAGGAACAGACGCGCGGTCGATCCCTCCGGCTCGATGATCAAACGGCGATCGCGGCGCGCGAGGAGACGCCGGACCCGGATGGGGAGACAGATCATGAGCGAACGTCGGGCGACGCGATAGGCGTCGTCGAGGCCCGTCGCGGAGCCGGTCGGGAGCTGCCCGAGGAGTTTGAGACGGTCGCTGAGGGACATGAGTGCCAGTTCGAAAGCGTTTTCGGTCAGGGTCTGATAGCGCGGGCATCGCGC
Organism: Thiocapsa sp. KS1; assembly: GCF_001499735.1. GTDB lineage: Bacteria > Pseudomonadota > Gammaproteobacteria > Chromatiales > Chromatiaceae > Thiocapsa. The sequence goes on from NZ_LN848257.1 coordinate 3,315,098, forward strand.
ATGCTCGAGCGTCTCGCGCAGTGTAAGTCCAGCCGTCGCCGAGACGCCAGTCAACCGGCATCCGCTTGCGCATCGATCGGCGGCGCCGGCGCTCCGGGAAGCCCGAAACGACGCCACCGGACCTGATAGGGCGGCTGCTGTCCGGGCGTCGTCTCGACCAGCGCTTCCATCCGCCGACCGCTCCCGCCCGAACCCGTTTCAGTCACCTCGATTCGGTACAGGGGTCCCGCGCGATCGACGACCCGAGGTCCGCTGCTGTCGTCGAACAAAGGGGCATCGCGTTGGGCAACGCGGACTTGTGCGTCCTCCAAAGGGATCCCCTGAGTCGCGGCGATCGCCGCCGCCGAGGCAAAGCGCTCGTCGAATCCCGCACCTTCGACATCGACGGTGACCTCCGGTGGCAGGCGACGATAGATTTCAGGGGTCATCCCGAGGACTTGCAGCAGCTCCTCGACCGCGACGAAGGGCGCATCCTTCGCCCCCACGAGCAGACCGGCATCGCGATAGTCGCGATCCTCGGCCCCGTTCAGGAGCGACAGATCGTCCTCGTCGCGCCAATCGACGATGGCTCCCGCGAGCGACGCGGCGGGGTCCTCCTCGAGGCCGAGTGTCACGAGGAGTGCCGACAGCTGCTCGGGCGTCACCTGATTCAGATCGATTCGGGAGGACTCGTTGAAGACCCGTATCGCAAGATCCACCTCGCCGAACCGCCAGGGCACGGCCACGCCGTTGGGCAACCAGGCGGAAACGTCCGGCTCGGTTGCGTCGGGCGGCGGCATTGCAAAGACCAAGACCGTGAAGGCGATGGCTGCATCGGCAGCTGCCCGGAAGCGTGCGCCCGAGACGTGGTTGTCGCTCAAGGCGGTCTCGGTGCGCTGCGTTGCGGTCAGGCCGACGGCCATGACGGTGAGCAGGGTGAGCACCCAGAGCACCAGCACCAGCGCGATGCCGCTCTGTCGCCGACCACGTTGACGGATGGCGTTCAAAAGAGGCGCACCGGCAGGCCGACGATAAGATCCGGCCAGGACTGCTCGGTGGTGGCCATATGGATTCGCAACAGGGTCGGCATGGTCGATTGTCCGAGCCACTCCTCGTGCCAATCGGGCTCGGTTTCTCCGTCGGCGGTTCCGAAATAGGCGATGCCGAACTCGGCGACGCGGTCCAGAAGCAGGGTCCGACCAAAGGCGCCGGCAGCGGCATCCATATCGAGCGGTGCCGAGTCCAGGGCCAGACCCGAGTCCGCATCCAAGGGCTCCCAGGTCGGGATGTCGTCGGTCCCCTCGAGCACCTCCGGATGGACCAGCCAGCGCGTCAACACCAGGCTCACATCCCGGTCGATCGGCACAAGACCCAGGCGCAGGATGTAGAGTCCCGGCACGCCCACCTGCTCGGACAGGGGTGCTACGAACTCCAGACGCTCGCTGTCGCCGGCAAAGACGTTGATCGTCTCGGCATCGAGCGTCAGGGTCGTCGCCCGCGCCTGACTCAGCGTCGACATCAGAAAATCGCGCGTCACCCGCACCTCCGAGACCCGCTCGGAGACCGCGTCCACGCTCTCCCAGGCCCGCGAGCCGAGGCTCAGCCCGGAAAAGAGCATGAGCGTGATGAGGCTGACGATGGCCAAGGCGATGAGCAGCTCGACCAGGGTGAAGCCCTCGGCATTGCGTCGGCGACGCCGGACACTTGCGACGGCCGTTGACCGATGCGAGGCGAAACCTGGTCGACAACAACGCATGTGATGCCTGATGCGATTTAGAACCGCTCGCCGAGCCGCAAGGTCGAAAGCGTCAGGCTGCGGACCTGGCTGCCGTCCTGCCAGAGCGCGGTGGCGTTGACGCGATAGGGCGTGGCCGGCGGCTCGGTGCCGAATTCCTCGCCCAAGGTGACCGGGAGGATGGTGACCTCCCAGGCGATGCCGCCCTCGGGGTCGCCCGAGACCGCACCTTCCTCCAGCGGGATCGCCGTGCCCACCGCATTCAGCTTGGACTCGGCCAGGGAGGCGGCGCGGCTGTATTGGGAGGACAGCAGCGTGGTCCGGGTGGCCTGCGAGAAGATCTGCATCAGCACCCCGAGCGAAACCGCGAGGATGGCGAAGGCGACCAACACCTCCAGCAGCGAAAACCCGGACTGTAGAGCACGTTGACCTCGCAATCCCTTCACTGCGTGCTCCAGGGCGCCATACGGATACGCCCCGTCAACCAAATGACGCCGACCTGGTAGCCGGACTCGTCGTTTGCCAGGATGATGCGCCCCCCGGTCGAGCTGCCGTCGGGAAAGAACCGGATCGCCCCGCGCTGCTCGTCGAGCATCTCGCGATCGGCGGCTTCGAGGATGACCTTCAGACGCTTTGGAAACGTCAGGCTGCGATGCCCCGGAAGCTCGAGACGGCGTTGCTCGACGTCCACGACCAAGGCGACCTCCTTGCCCTGACGTATCGCGGTTTCGCGCGCCAGGCGTAGGCTGCTGACCGTGCGGCGCGCGGCGGCCTTCATCTCCACGCCCGGCATGGCCGCCGAGAAGAGCGGCGGTACCGCCGACATGGCCAAGGCAGCGATTGCCAAGACCACAAGCAGCTCCACCAGGGTGAAGCCGCGACTCCCGACCCGCGCAGGGAGGCGCATCAAAGCGTCCCTGCGAGCCGGTGATGTCGCAACGCCATCAATCCCAACTGCGCGTGTCCGCGTTCTCGCCGTCTCCGCCTTCGCGATTGTCGGCCCCGAGCGACCAGATATCGAAGGGGTCGTTCTCGCCCGGGAAACGGTACTGATAGTCGAATCCCCAGGGGTCTTTCGGCACGTCGCCCTTTCTCAGGTAGGGGCCGTTCCAGGTCTGGACATTCGCCGGACGTTCCACCAGGGCCTGTAGACCCTCCGACTGAGTCGGATAACGGCCGACCTCTAAGCGGTACATGTCCAGGGTCGCCGCAAGATTGTCGATCTGAAGCTTGGCCGTCTTGGTCTTGGACGAGCCGAGGAAGCTCATGACCTGGGGGCCGACCAGCCCGGCGAGCAGGCCGAGGATCGCGAGGACCACGAGCAGCTCGACGAGGGTGAAGCCGCGAAGGCGCTTAGGATTGTTTGAGTGCATAGGTAGGCTCGGATGGCGCTGATTGTCTGTGGTTATTGTAGGGGGACGAAGGTGCAGGGCCAAGGCGACATGACGGCTCGCCGCTCGGGGGCCGACGAGCGATCGCGCAGCCGGGCGTAGCGGGTCAAAACACCAGCTCGTTGGCGCCGAGGATGGCCATCAGGATCGAGATGATGATCCCAGCCACGACGACGCCGAGACCGATAATGAGGATCGGCTCCAGAAGCGTCAGCATACTCTGGACGCTGGTGCGGGTCTCCCGATCGTAGATGTTTGCGACCTTCGCGAGCATCGCGTCCAGGCTGCCCGATTCCTCGCCGACCCGGATCATCTGAAGTGCCAGATCGGGCAACACCTCCAAGCGGGCCAGGGGTCCGGCGAGACCTCGGCCGTGCTTGAGATCCTCGCCGGCCTCGTCGAGCAGACCCGAAAGCTTGCGGTTGGAGACCACCTCCTTGGCAAGGGTCAGAGCGCTGAGCAGGGGTAGGCCGTTCTTCAGGAGCGTCGCCAGCGTGTGGCAGAGTCGCGCCGTCTCCATCTTCCAGATCAGATCCCCGAAGAGCGGCACGCCCAGAACCTTGTGGTCGAAGCGATCGCGCACGACCGGATCCTGAAACCAGCGCTCCAGTACCACCGCGATCAAGGCAATGCCGACCAACATGGCCCACCAGTAGTTGCGGAAGAGATCGCCGGTCGCAACCACGATTTGGGTCGGCAGCGGCAGCGCCTCGCCCATGTCCTCGAAGAGCACCGTGAACTGGGGTACGACGAAGACCAGCAGCATGATCACCGACAGGGCCGCGACGACCAGCAGGATGGATGGATAAACCAGCGCGGAGGTCACCGTTTGACGTAGCTCGGCGACTCGTTCGAGATAATCGGCAAGCCGATTCAGGACCTGATCCAGGGCACCGCTGGCCTCGCCCGCGCGCACCATATTCACGTAAAGACGGGGGAATTGTCCGTCCTGCAGGTCGAGCGCACTCGAAAAGGTGGCGCCGCCGCGAACGCGCTCCTGAAGATCCGACAGGACCTGAATCAGGTGCTCCTCCTCGGTGAGATCCACCAGGATCTGGAGCGATCGGTCCAGGGTCATCCCGGCCTCGAGGAGCGTCGCCAGCTCCCGGGTCAGGATGCCGATCTCCTTTGGTTGACGCGCCGACGCCGCACCCGC
>NZ_LN848257.1:3319458-3339583 GCF_001499735.1 Thiocapsa sp. KS1
GATGCCGATCTCCTTTTGGTTGACGCGCCGACGCCGCACCCGCCCGAAGCGGGCGCGCAAGCCCGCCGAGGAGCGCGTCTCGATCGGGATGAGCCCTTCGGACTGGAGCTGGCGCACCAGCGCGGCCTCGTCGACCGCCTCCTGCTCGCCTTCGACAGACTCTCCGTCGAGCTTGACCGCCTTGTAGAAATATTTCGGCACTTCAGTCCTCTATTGAACCGCGTCCGGCGGAATAGGCACCGGATGCCTACTGTATCGAGGTCGAAACGCGCATTCGACGTTGCCGGGGACGCGGTTCAAGTGTTTGAAGATCTAAGCGTGTTTTCCTGAGCCGCGTCCAGCTCGGAGCCTTCGGGTGCGACCGAGCGGTGCGCCGAGACACGACATGAGTCGTCGCTCGGGACGCGGCTCAGTCGACGCTCGCCTCTTCGCCCGATTCGGCGACGCGCAGCACCTCCTCGATCGTGGTTCGACCGTCGAGCGCCTTGCGCAGGCCGTCCAGGTACATGGTTTCCATCCCCTCGGCGACCGCGATGCGGCGGATCTCGGTCGCGGTCGCATGATTGAGCACCGCCTTGCGGATGTGGTCGGTCATCAAGAGGACCTCGGTGATGACCAAGCGTCCGCGATAGCCGGTCCCGTTGCAGGCGTCGCAACCGACGGCGCGGTGCAGCTCGACATCCTCCGGCGCGGCCCCGATGGCGGCGAAACGCACCGCCAGCTCCGGGATCGCCGAATAGGACTCCTGACAATGCGGACACAGCTTGCGCACCAGGCGTTGGGCGAGGATGCCGTTGATCGTGGAGGTAAGCAGATAGTCCTCGACACCCATTTCAAGCAGGCGGGTGACGCCGCTGGCCGCGTCGTTGGTATGCAGCGTCGAGAGCACGACATGCCCGGTGAGCGCCGACTGGACGGCGATCCGGGCCGTCTCGAGGTCGCGCATCTCGCCGACCATGATGACGTCCGGGTCCTGGCGGACGATGGCGCGCAGGGCGCTGGCGAAGGTCATGCCGATGGCGCTTTTCACCTGGATCTGGTTGATCCCGGCCAACTGGTACTCCACCGGGTCCTCGACCGTGATGATCTTACGCTCCTCGGTGTTCATGCGGCTGAGCGCGGTGTAGAGCGTGGTGCTCTTGCCCGAGCCGGTCGGCCCGGTCACCAGCAGGATGCCGTAGGGCTTCTCCAGGATCAACCGGAGGCGCTCGCGCGGGGAGCCGTCGAAGCCGAGCGCGTCCAGGTCGAAGCGCACGCTCTCCTTGTCGAGCAGACGCATGACCACGCTCTCGCCGAACATGGTCGGAACGGTGGAGACACGCAGGTCCAGCTCGCGTCCCTGGATCCGGATCGGGATACGCCCGTCCTGAGGGAGACGCCGCTCGGCAATGTTGAGCTTCGCCATGATCTTCACGCGCGAGATGACGGCGGCGGTCGAGCGCACGGGCGGTGCGTCGACCTCCTTGAGGATCCCGTCGACGCGGTAACGCACCTTGAGCTGGTCGGCGAAGGGCTCGATGTGGATATCCGACGCGCGCGATTCGAGCGCTTTTTGGATCAGCTGGTTGACCATCCGGATGACCGGGGCCTCGCTGGCCAGATCCTTGAGATGCTCGATGTCCTCCTCGTCGAAATCGCCGAGGGCCCCTTCGGCGCTCTCCGGGGCCTCTTCGACCTTCTCGTAGAGGCGCTCCAGGGCCAGCTCGATCTCGCTCGGCATCGCGACCAGCGCCTTCACGGGCTTGCCTGCCGCCATCTGCATCGCGGCGACCGCGAACCGATCGATCGGATGGGCGAAAGCAACGCGGATACTCTCGGGATCCTCCGACAAGGGCAGCACCTTGGCATCCTTCAGAAACCGCAGGCTGAAGAGATCCTCGCGCACCGGCTCGGCGGGAAAGGCCGACGCGTCGGCCAGGGGCAGATCGAGCACATCGGATATCGCCTGGGCCATGTCGCGCTCGGAGATGAGTCCCAGGCGGACGAGCATGGGCAGAAGCGGCTCGCCCGCATCGTCGGCAAGTCGCCTCGCCCGAGCCAGATCGCCGGGCGAGAGCTTCCCCGCGGAGTGCAGGTGTGCAACCACGCGCCCCTCCGCAGGCGGCTCCGGATGGGGGATCGACGACGTCTCCGAGGGTGAAGCGAGGGCGGATTCCTCCGCGATCGACATCGGCATCGCCGCTGAAGGGACGACGCTTGCCGCAACCGCCTGCGGGTCCGGCAACATGTCGTCCAGGTCATCGCGGGTGGCACTGATACGCGGTGCTTCTTCCAGGACAGCGTCGTCATGCATCGGCATTCCTCCGGTCTCGGACTGCCTCGGTCGAACGGGGCGTCCTGTCCGAGCCCGCGTCCGATTCAGGGACGGATTCAGGGTGCCATCCCGGCAGCATGGTCCGCAGAACAGTCACCATCGCGGCCTGGTCGCCGACGGCCGCAGCCTGCTCCAGCGCCGCGACATTCTCGTGCGGCGCGGCCGCGATGAGCCCGTCGCTGCCTCGGGCGACACGAATCTTCGGGTGACCCGTGGCGATCAGATCCTCGGAGTCGTAGAAGAGCTCTTCGTAGAGCTTTTCGCCCGGGCGCAATCCGATGTAGTGGATGGCGATATCCTCCCCGGGCTCGCGTCCGGAGAGTCGGATCATCTGCTCGGCAAGATAGCGGATCTTGACCGGCTCGCCCATGTCCAGGACGAAGATCTCGCCGCCGTCCCCGATCACGGCCGCCTGCATGATGAGCTGGCACGCCTCCGGGATGGTCATGAAGAAACGCTCGATCTGCGGATCGGTGACGGTGACGGGCCCGCCTTGCTCGATCTGGCGGCTGAACAGAGGCACGACACTGCCCGCGGACCCCAGGACGTTGCCGAAGCGAACGGTGATATAGCGGCACGCGGACCGCTGGTCCAGCACCTGGCAGATTGCCTCCGCCACTCGCTTGGTCGCGCCCATGACATTGGCCGGATGAACGGCCTTGTCGGTCGAGATCAAGACGAAACGCTCGCAGCTCCAACGTGCGGCAGCCTCGGCGACGAGCCGTGTCCCGGTGACGTTGTTGCGCACCGCGGCCCGGATTTGATCCTCGAGCATGGGAACATGTTTGTAGGCTGCGGCATGGAAGAGGATCTGCGGGCGCTCGGCCGCGAAGACCGCATCCAGACCCGCAGCGTCCGCGACATCCACGAGATGCCGGGTGAAACGCAGCTGCGGAAAGCGTTCGAGCAATTCCATCTCGATGCGGTAGAGGTTGTACTCGCCGTTGTCGACCAGGATGAGGCGAGACGGGCCGGCAGCCGCGAGCTGGCGCACTAGCTCGGAGCCGATCGATCCACCGGCCCCGGTCACCAGGACGACGCGTCCGGAGAGCCCGCAGCGGATGCCCTCCCAATCCAGACTGACCGGATCGCGACCGAGCAGGTCCTCGATCGAGACAGGCCGCAGCTGGCTGATACTGACCTGCCCGGACATGAGGTTGCGCAGCTCCGGGACGGTGCGGAACGGTCGACCGGTCCCCTCGCAGAGCTCGACCAGACGGCGCATCTCCTTGGCCGTCGCGCTGGGGACGGCCAGCAGCAGCAGATCGATCTCCTCGCGGGCGACGATCTCCGGGATCGCCTCGGTCGGTCCGAGCACGGGGACACCATGGACCTCGCCGCCTTGCCGACGCGGCTTGTCGTCGACGAAACCGGCCGGAAAATAGGCCCGCCTGGAATCCCGCAGCATGTCGCGCACCAGCATCTCGCCCGCGCGCCCGGCGCCGACGATCAGGACCCGCTGACCGGCGCTGAGGTTGAGCCGATGATCCTTGATCCAACGATACAGCAGCCGGGGGCCGGCCAGCAGGAGCAGTTGAAGACCCAGGAAGAGCACCGGCACGGAGCGCGGGACAAGGGCGGTTCGGTTCAGGATGAAGAGCGCAACGACCGTCAACAGGGTACCCGTGGCGACGGCTTTGACGATGCGCACCAGATCGGGGAGGGAGGCGAAACGCCAGACCCCGCGATAGAGCCCGAACAGCCAGAACACGGTGCCTTGGATCACCAAAACCCAAGGCAACGACTGCAAGGCGCCTTCCACGAACTCCGGCGGAATCCCGCCCAGGTTGAAGCGCAGCCAGTACGCCAGTAGCCAGGCGACCGGGATCATCAGCAGGTCATGCGAGAAGGCCGCGGTACGCGATCGCAAACGGTCGAGCAGCGGATTCATGAGGGACCCATCGATGCAGCGCGCTCGACCAGTCGCACCTTCAAATGAACAAGGGCAAAGATCATCGCCCAGGCCGCAATCAGCAGCCATTGCTCGCGCGGCGGGAGGCTCGGCGAGGCCACTGCGCAGGCTGCCGCGGCGGCCATGATCGGGTAGGCGCGCAGCAGGGTTCGGCGATGACTCCAGCCGGCCAGAACCAGCCGCTGGTAGTGGTGGGATCGGTGCGGCTCCCAGATGCGCTCGCCCCGACCCAAGCGCGCCAACAGGGTCCAGGTCGCGTCCAGGATGAAGGGCGAGAAGGCGAGCCAGGCGCTCCAGAGCGGAAAGAGGCCGAGATGGCTCCCCCACAGGGAGAAGGCGGCCACCAAGAGCCCCAGGCTCGACGAACCCGAGTCGCCGAGAAAGATTCGTGCCGGCGGGAAGTTGCTCGTCAGGAACCCGGCAGCGGCCAAGGCCACGCAGACCGAAGCGATCGCAAAGAGCGATTCGCCGCCGGACCAGCCCAGGACCGCGAATGCGGAGAAGCCGAACAACGCCATCCCGGCCGCGAATCCGTCCATTCCGTCCATAAAGTTGTAGAGATTGATCAGCCAAACGATATAGACGAGGCTGAGCACGACGGCGACCCACCCCGGAAACACCATGACCCATCCGGGCAGCTCGAGCAGGGTCCAGCGCAACCCGCCGCTCATCAACAGCAGGGCGGCGCCGATCTGGGCGATGAGTCTCAGACGGCGCGACACCTCCCCGAGGTCGTCCAGATAGGCGATCCCCGCGACCGGCAGCATGGCCGCCGCAATCCAACCCAGCTCGGGTGCGGAGATCCCCAGCGCGGCCAGGACCAACAGCGGCCCGCCCAAGCCGAGCAAGACGGCCAGGCCGCCGCTGCGCGGTACAGGCGTGCTGTGGAGCGAGCGCGCGTTGGGGTGATCGACCGGTCCCAGTCTGGCGCCGTGCAAGGCCAGCCAGCGGGTTGCCGAGACACTCAACAGAAACGAGGCGAAGGCTGCGGCAGCCGAAATCGGCGTGTCGAGGGGCATGGTCCTTGTTGTCCTTGGCTCTCGGATGTCCGGGCCGATGGCTCCGGCCGCAGGTCAGGGGGCTCGGACCAATCCGCGCTCGACGTGGTCGCGCGATTCGCGCCCGAGCAATAGCTCGATCAATTGTAATGCGAAGTCCATCGCGGTGCCGGGGCCGCGCGAGGTCACGAGGGTACCATCGACAACGACCGCTGCGTCGGTGAACCTGACCCGAGGGTAGGCCGACGGGTCGACGGCTCCGGGGTAGTGGGTCGCCGATCGCCCGTCGAGCACTCCGGCACCGGCGAGGACCTTGGGGGCGGCGCAGATCGCCGCCGTGTAACGACCCGCCGCGTGCTGTCTGCGGATCAGATCGATAATGCGCGGATCCGCGGCCAGATAGTCTGCCCCGGGCAGTCCGCCCGGCAGGACGATCATGTCGAAGGTCCGTTCGAGCACGTCGTCGAGTCCGGTGTCCGCGATCAGCAGGGTGCCCCGGCTCGCGGTCACCGGTCGGTTGTCGAGCCCGGCCGTAATGACCTCGATCCCGTCGCGTCGCAGCAGATCGATGATGGTCACGGCCTCGAGCTCTTCGCATCCCTGAGCAAGCGGGACGAGTACGCTGGGCATGATCGACTCCGGTGTTGACCGAGGACGCCTCGGCGTGCGTCGCTCGGATGGCTTGGCTAGGGGGTGCCTGCCCGGCCCAAGATCGTGAGACCTTTCAGGACATTGAGCGCCTCGGCAAGCTGAAAATCCTCGGCGACGAGCGAAACCTTCTCGGCCTCCTCGTTTGGTGCCGACTCCGGGGTTTGCTCCTCCAGGTGACGGACCAGATCGGACTCCTTAAGGTCCTGCACTTCGACGGCCTCCAGCGGTTTGAACTCGCCGCGCTCCAACGCGATGTCCGGCGTGATGCCTTGGGCCTGGATCGAGCGCCCGGCGGGCGTGAAATAACGTGCGGTCGTGAGCTTGAGCGCGGAGGTGTCGTCGATCGGGACGATGGTCTGGACCGAGCCCTTGCCGAAGGTCTGGTTGCCCATGACGATGGCGCGTTTGTGGTCCTGCAGCGCGCCGGCGACGATCTCCGATGCCGAAGCGCTGCCGCCGTTGACCAGAACGACGATCGGGGCACCGGACAGGATATCGTCCGGTCCGGCCTGGAACTGGAGCTTGCTGTCTTCCTGGCGGCCTTGCGTGTAGACGATCAGTCCGCCGGTCAGGAAAGCATCGCTCACGCCGACCGCACTGTTGAGCACGCCGCCGGGGTTGTTGCGCAGATCGAGCACGAGACCCTTCAGGGTACCGTCGTTGGCCGTCTTGAGCGTCTCGACCGCGGCGAGGACGTCCTCGGTGGTGCGCGCCTGAAAGTGCGAGACGCGGATGTAGCCGAAGCCGGGCTCGAGGGTTCGGCTGCGTACGCTTGCGACCTGAATCACCGCCCGCTCGAGCGTGACGTCGAACGGGCGCTCGTCGCTCGAACGCATGATGGTCAGCTCGATCTTGGTCCCGGGCTCGCCTCGCATCAGGGTCACCGCATCGTTCAGACTCAGCCCCTTAACCGGCTTCTGATCGATCCGTACGATGGTATCGCCGGACTGAAGACCTGCACGCTGGGCCGGGGTGTCGTCGATCGGCGCGATCACCTTGACGAATCCGTCCTCCATTCCGACCTCGATCCCGAGACCCCCGAACTCCCCGCGGGTGCCCACCTGCAGATCCTGGAACTCCTCGTTGTCGAGGTAAGCGGAGTGCGGATCGAGACCCGCGAGCATGCCGCGGATTGCACCCTCCAGGAGGTCCTTGTCCTGAACGCCCTCGACATACTCGTCTTTTATGCGCCCGAAGACCTCGGCAAAGGTTCGAAGATCGCTGAGCGGGAGCGCATTCTCGGTTTCGACCTTGGTCGTCGCGGTCTCGGGGGGAGCGGGGATCTCGACCGTCTCGGCAAAGGCGCGATCGCCCCGTGCGCCCGGCCAAACGAGGCAGATCCCGAGAATCAATGTCGAGGCGAAAGGTAGGCGTCGGGTTATGGCATGCATCATGAAGTCACGTCGGTTGGGGTCGGCACGCCGCTCGGCGGGGCGTGTATATCGAAGCCGGACATCGCGGTCCCGCAAACGCGGAGCGACAATCTAGCATCGCATGTTTTCGTTGCTCTCGACAGGTTGATGCGAGGTCAGTCCGGCTATTTCGGCACAGGATACCTTGCCGACGGGCTGCCTCCGATGCGGTTTGATCGATTCCCCGCCGACGCGTTCCCGCAGCCCGTAAAGATTACCCCGCCCCGCCTCCGAGAGGGGTTCGGGCCGACCCGGCCCGCCGCACCAGGCGGCGGGGTCCTGCGACTTGCCGTTGTGACGAATGGCAAAGTAGAGCACGGGCTCCTCGCGACCTCCGCTGTCTCCGCTCAGGGCGATCACCTCTCCGCCTGCCACCCACTCGCCGGTTTCCTTCAGGAGCGCCTCGTTGTGGCCGTAGATCGACATATAGCCCTCGCCGTGGTCGATCACGATGAGCAGTCCGAACCCGCGCAGCCAGTCGGCGTGTACCACGCGCCCGTCATGGACGGCGCGCACCTCCTCGCCCTGTCGCGCGGCCAGCAGCACGCCGTCCCAACGCAGCTCGGAGTCCGGCTTGGGCGATCCGAACGCGGCGAGGATGTCGCCGTGCAGCAGCGGCCAGGCCAGGCGGCCCTTACGTGCCGGGAATGGATCACGCTGGATCTCGAGCTCGGCGCGGATCTGGGCGCGCTGACGCAGGTGCTCGACCAAGAGTCGCAGCGCCTCGGCATCCCGCTCCAGAACCTCCAGATCCTCGGTACGGCCGGCGATGCTGGCTTCCAGCCGACTCAGCACGTCGGCTCGCTCTTGCCTCGCGGCCTCCAAGCGAAGCCGCGCGGCCTCTTGACGCTGCGCAAGCTCGATCAAGCGCGCTGCCTCCCGCTCCGCATCATGGGCCAAGCGCGTGAGGCGCTCCACGCGCGCCTGGATGGCGGTAATCCTGCGAAGCTGTTCTCGGTTCAGATAGGCAAAATAGGACAGGATACGGCTCGCTTGCGCCGTATCTTCCTGATTCAAAAGCAGCCGCAAGCGATCGGCCCTGCCCATGACGTACGCGGTGCGTACGAGATCCGCCCAGACCGCAAGCTCCTGCTCAAGGGCCGCGTATTCCTCCAGGTGCCGCACCCGCAGGGCCTCGGCCACACGGGTCTGCTCGGCCACGGCGAGTGCCAGCTCGCGACCGCTTACGGCAGCATCGGCCACCTCGCGCTCCCGTGCTTCGAGCTCTTCGATCAGGGCCCGTCGGTCCGCTTGCTGCGCGGTCAGCTCCTGGCCCAAAGACTCGACCTGCCGCCGAATCTCCTGGAGGTCCTTCGCGCGGGTATCGAATGTCTCGTCTGACACCGTCTCCGCCATTGTCGGCGTCGGCACCAGAAGGCACGCCAGCACCAGGCCGAGGAATCCATGACCGATCCGGTCGAGCGCTCGAACAGGCGTGCGCTCGTGCAGACCGCGGCGAAGCCGATCGAAATGAGGTGTTGCAACGGTCCTGAGCACAGCGGTGAGGAGATCGTCGTGCGAATCGGTCGCGCGATTATACGCGCCGCCCGAGGCCCGATCGGTACCCATGCATGCCGGGTAGACTCGGCGACCGACCGATTCGGTCTCGTTGCTCCCCGGATCGGATTGTCGCGGGGAGCCCCCCGGCGACGGAATGACATGCGCTTCGCACACCGCCGGAAAGAGTTTATTATTGTATTGTTAACAATTGATGAGACAGGATCAGATGGTGAGCAACTTGAGCCAGCCTTCCCGCCCGGTCCTGAACGACCCGGTCGACGACCGTGACGAGATCAATCTATTCGCAGACGATGCCGATATCGAGCGTGCCTCGCGGTCGCTGAAAGCCATGTCACACCCGCTGCGGTTGAAGATCCTCTGCACCCTGGGTGACCAGGAGGTCAGCGTCCAAGAGATCGTGGACCATGTCGGGACCTCCCAAAGCAATATCTCCCAGCACTTGGCGATCCTCCGCGACAAGGGGATTCTCGCCTCGCGCAAGGATGCGAACCGCGTCTACTACCGGGTCAGCGACGGGCGAACCCTGCGGCTGATCGGGATGATGCGCGAGGTTTTCTGCCAGCACGCCCACTGAGCACGCCCGGGGAATCGACCGACTGCGGGATGACGCCCGCGCCCTATCTCCTTATACTTCGCCACCTTAATCATCCCAGGGGCAGTCGCGAGCAAACGCGACCCCGGCGTGCGACCACAGGTCGACGTGCCGGTCGCGTGTCGCTGCCCACGCAACGAGATCGCAGAGCGATGCTGTTAGACCAAATCGTGGAATTTGTCGGAAGCCACTGGTATCTCTTTCTGGCACTGATCGTCATCCTCGGGTTGCTGACGTACAACCTGGTTGTCGGCGGCAAGGGCAGCGTCGAGCCGTTGCAGGCGACCGAGATGATCAACCATCAGGAGGCGGTCGTGGTGGACGTGAGGCCCGCAGCCGATTTCGCCAAGGGCCACATCATCAACGCGATCAATATCCCCATGAATGGGTTCAAGAACCAGATCGCCACGCTGACGAAACACAAGGGCAAGCCGATCATCGTGAACTGCCGTTCCGGCGCTCAGTCGTCGATGGCCTGCGGCCAGTTGCGCAAAGAGGGATTCGAGCAGGTCTTCAATCTGCGCGGCGGCATCATGGCCTGGGAGGCGGCAAGTCTCCCGCTCACGCGCAAGAAACGCTGAGCCGGGCGAGGAGCCCCGAATCCGCCGCCGGCCGTGTCGGTGCCGGATCCCCTACCTCAATATCTTCGATAAGGAACCGCAACATGGCCGAGAACGAGCAGAGCAACGAACCCCGGGCCCAATCGGAGCGACAGTTCTCCGTTCAGCGGGTCTACGTCAAGGACGCATCCTTCGAGTCTCCGAACGCGCCAGACGTCTTCCGCGGCGAGTGGAAGCCGACACATGAGCTCAACGTCAGCACCAAGGTGAATCGCATCCAGGACGATCTCTACGAGGTCGTGCTGTCCGTGACCGTATCGGCGCAGCTCGGGGATAAGACGGCCTTTATCGTCGAGGTCCAGCAAGCCGGGATCTTCGGCATCAGCGGCTTCGCGGAGCAGGAAATGGGCGCCATGGTCGGGGCCTACTGCCCGAACCTGCTCTTTCCCTATGCGCGCGAGGTCGTCTCGGATCTGGTCTCCAAGGGCAGCTTCCCGCAACTTGTGCTTCAGCATGTCAATTTCGATGCGCTCTTTGCGCAGCATCAGCAAGAAGCGATGCAACGGGCCAGGGGCGACGGGGCGGCGCAGCCGAGCCAACATTGAGCAACAGCGTGCGCGCCGACGCCGTGCCGACCGATTCCGCACAGGCCGCCATCGCTGTCCTGGGTTGCGGTTCCTGGGGCACGGCGCTCGCCATCCTGCTCTGCCGAAACGGCCACCGTGTGCGGCTGTGGGGCCATGAGGCCGAGCAGATCGACGCCATGCGTCGCGACGGCGAGAACCGCCTTTTCTTGCCGGGCGTCCCGCTTCCGGACAGCTTGATCGCGACTGTGTCCCTGGACGAGGCGCTTGCCGAGGCGAGCGACTGCCTGATCGTCGTACCGAGTCACGCCTTCAGATCGGTCGTGGAGCGCAGTGCACGACAGCTACCCCCTGGAATGGGCGTCGCTTGGGCGACCAAGGGTCTCGATCCGACAAGCGGAGAGCTGCTGCACGCCGTTGCGCAGGATGTCCTCGACGCCAGGCCGCTCGCGGTGGTGTCCGGACCCAGCTTTGCGCAGGAAGTTGCGCACGGGCTTCCGACAGCGGTGACGGTCGCCTCGGCGGATGCCATATTCGCCGAGCGGTTTGCGCTGCTTCTGCACGGGGAACGGTTCCGCGCCTATACCAGCTCGGATATGGTCGGTGTCGAAGTGTGCGGAGCGGCCAAGAACGTGCTCGCAATCGCCACCGGAATCGCCGATGGCTTGGGGTTCGGGGCCAATACCCGCGCGGCGCTCATCACGCGGGGCCTTGCCGAGTTGATTCGGGTCGGTACCGCCTTGGGCGGGCACAAGGAGACCTTCATGGGTCTCGCCGGAATCGGCGATTTGGTTTTGACCTGCACGGACAACCAGTCGCGGAATCGACGGATGGGGCTCGCACTCGCCGGCGGGGCAAGCTTGGCCGATGCGCAGGCGAAGATCGGCCAAGAGGTGGAGGGCGTCATCACCGCCCTTGCCATGCATCGGCTTGCCGGTCGCCTGGGCATCGAGATGCCGATCAGCGAGCAGGTCTATCGGGTGCTCTACGAAGGGGTCTCTCCCGAAAGCGCAACCCGCGCCTTGCTCGAGCGCGAGCCCAAAGCGGAGTTCGGCTGAGCCGCGTCAAGGTCGCTGGACAGCACCCTCGAACCCGGTTTGGCGCCACGCCTCGAATGCCACGACCGCGACGGCATTCGAGAGGTTGAGGCTGCGATTGCCGGGACGCATCGGGATGCAGAGGCGGCGGTCAGGCGGGAAGGTCTCGAGCAAGGATTGCGGTAGACCACGCGTCTCCGGGCCGAACAGAAAGGCATCGCGGGCCCGATAAGCCGGGGTCGTGTAGAGGGTCGAGCCGCGGGTCGTCAGCGCGAAGAGGCGCTGCGGACAGATCTTTTGAAGGCAGGCATCCAAGGTGGGATGGACCTTTACCTCGGCCCATTCGTGATAATCCAGCCCGGCGCGCCGCAACAGACGATCCTCCAGTGCGAAACCGAGGGGCTCGATCAGGTTCAGCCGCAGACCGGCATTCGCACAAAGCCGTATCACATTACCGGTGTTGGGCGGGATCTCGGGCTCGTAGAGGATGACATCAAACATCGCGAATCCAGGTCAATCGGGCATGCAGAAACAAAGAACGTGCGGCGAAATCGTTGCGCCGAGGAGCCGATCCCCCGTGGTTGACCGACGTGTCTCGACGCATGCTATATTAAGGTTTGTGAAACTTCTAACATCGCCGTCTTGGGGCGGCCTATAACCCTGTGGGGGACACCGACATGAGCGATATTGCCGCGCTGAAGAAGGAAAAGCAGGAGTTGATCGAGAAGATGCTCGGGATGCAGAAGCAGTTCATCGAGTACGAGCATGAGCACGGGGTTTCGGGTAAGGACTACTGGGCTGCGACCGACGGCTTGCTCGTGAACTACCGGCAAGACTATCTGGATATGGCAAACCGTGTCGTGGACATCGCGCACGAGATCGTCGGCTCGTCGCGCAACTGAGCAGAGACACATGCCTGAGCGCGAGTCTGCGTCCGATGTATCGGACGTGGACTCGCGCTTCTTATGATTCCCGCTGATCCGAGCCGCATCGCTCTTAATCGGGGCGAGACGGAGATTCCCCGAAAGCCGTGCCGGACGCGCTTGCGCGTACATGCTCGATATACTTGGGTGTATCCCGCATCTCCAGCCTGATCTCCCTTCCCTGCGCGACAAACAGATCCGCGATCCCATCGAACCTCAGTACACAGCGCGCATGACCTCGACTCGCCAGCGGGATCGGGATCATGTCTCGATAGGTGTAGATGTTCTCTTCGATATCGCCCCCCACACAGACGAGCGGGCCGCTCGGGATCGTCGAAGCAACCTCGGCGCCCTCGATCACGAGATCCCCTGCCTGCCACCAACGGGTACGCTCATGCGAGCCCGTCATCGTCTTCACGAGATAAGCGCGTGAAAAATGCAGCCTGAGACAGTGGTCCTTCAGATCGATCGAGGAGATCTCCGAGCCTTTCAGGTCGATACTGATACTGTCCAAGTCATTCTCCGAATCTGTCATTCGATTCCGACGGTCGATCAAGCGAATCGGCAAGTACCGAGCCCGCCCTAAGCCGTCTTCGCGATATGGGGACGCAGGCCTCAATCCTCATCGGTGCTTGGCTCTTCCGGGTCGATCTCGATATCGAGCTGCAGCTCCTTGATCTTCCGGGTCAGCGTGTTGCGGCCCCAGCCGAGGAGTCGCGCAGCCTCTTGTCGACGTCCACCGGTGTGCTCCAAGGCGGTCTGGATAAGGATCTGCTCGAACGCCGGCATGGCCGTGTCGAGCAAGGCGCCGTGTCCCTGTTTGAGACTTTGACGGACCCAACGGCGAAAGACGGTCTCCCATGGCTCGTCGCGGACCGGCTCGGAAAAGGACGCGTTGAGCTCGGGCGGAAGGTCGTCGGCGTGGATCTCTTTGCCGGAGGCCATTACGGTGACCCAGCGAGCGGTGTTCTCGAGCTGGCGAACATTGCCGGGCCAGTCAAGGCGCTTCAGATGATCGATCGCGCTCTGCGTGAGCAGCTTCGGCTCGCACGACAGCTCCAAGGCCGCCTGGGCAAGAAAATGGCGCATCAGCACGGGGATGTCCTCGCGTCGATTGCGCAGGGCGGGGAGATGGATTCGGATGACATTGAGACGATGGAACAGATCCTCGCGAAAACGGCCTTGTCGAACCAGGTCTTCGAGGTTCTGGTGGGTCGCCGCGATGATGCGAACATCGACCCGCGTCGGCGCAACACCGCCGACCCGGTAGAACTCCCCGTCGGCGAGCACCCGCAGGAGTCGGGTCTGGAGCTCGGCCGGCATGTCGCCGATCTCGTCGAGGAACAAGGTCCCTCCGTCGGCCTGCTCGAAACGTCCCTCGCGGCGACTCTGTGCCCCCGTGAAGGAGCCTCGTTCATGGCCGAACAGCTCGGACTCGAGGAGATCACGAGGTATCGCGGCCATGTTCAGGGCGATAAAGGGCCGATCGCTGCGTGGACTGTGGCGATGCAGGGCGCGCGCGACCAGCTCTTTGCCGGTTCCGGATTCGCCGTTGATCAACACGGTGATGTTGGAGCGAGCGAGTCGACCGATCGCCCGAAAGACCTCCTGCATCGCAGGGGCCTCGCCGATGATGTCCGGTGCCTTCGTGGTCGCCGTCTCCTCCGGTCGCTCGTCGCGACCCCGTCGACAGGCGCGATTGACCTGCCCGACGGCCTCGTCGAGATCGAACGGCTTGGGCAGATACTCGAAGGCGCCCCCATGAAAGGCAGAGACCGCACTGTCGAGGTCCGAGTGTGCCGTCATGATGATCACCGGCAGTCCCGGGTAACGCGCCGAGACCTGACGCAGGAGATCCAGGCCGTCGATCCCCGGCATACGGATGTCGGTGAGGATGACATCGGGCTGCTCGCGCTGGAGCGCCTCCATGACGCCTACTCCGTTGGAGAAGCAGGTCACGTGCATCTCGGCCTTTCGCAGCGCACGCTCGAGGACCCAACGGATGGACCTGTCGTCGTCGATGACCCAAACCTTGGGCTCCCTATTACTCATAGTCCGTCTCCAACGGCAGATAGACGCAAAACGTAGTCTCGCCGGCCCGGCTTTCGCACTCGATGAGGCCCCCGTGTTGGTTGATGAGCTCTTGGGCAATGGGCAGGCCAAGCCCGGTGCCGCCTTGGCGCCCCGATACCATGGGAAAAAAGATTCGATTCTCGATATCCGGGGGAATGCCCGGGCCGTCGTCTCGGATCTGGGCTTGGAGCACGAGGCGATGGCGACGGCTTCCGATCGTGAATTGGCGAAGAACACGGGTGCGCAGCTCGATGTGTCCGTTGCTTCCCGCGGCCGCGGCGGCATTGCGAGCAAGGTTGAGAAAGGCTTGAATCAGGCGGTCCTGGTCGGCCATGAAATCCGGAATGCTGGGGTCGTAGTCGCGCAAGACGCGCGGACCGTTCGGCGACTCCGCCAGGATGAGACCTCGCACATGTTCCAGGACGTGGTGGACATTGATCAAAGCGCGACGCGGCAGACGGCTCGGTCCGACCATACGGTTGACGAGATCCTGGAGCCGGTCGGCCTCGTCGATGATGATTCGCGTGTATTCGCGCAGACCGATGTCGGGAAGCTCTTGCTCGAGCAACTGCGCAGCACCTCGAAGCCCGCCGAGCGGGTTCTTGATTTCGTGCGCCAGACCACGGATCAGGGCCTGGGTCGCTTGGTGCTGCGACAGCAAATGCTCCTCTCGCGTGATCCTAATCTGACGGTCGACCTGGGTGAGCTCGACGAGCACTTGGTCATCCGCATCAAAATGGTGCAGAGGGAGGACCGTGCAGTTCACTGTCTTGGTGCGCCCATCTCCCGCAACAACATTGATCTCTCGCTCCGTAAAGGGACGACGCGACTCCAACGCCGCCTTCAAGCGTTCCTCGACTTGGTCGTCCGGACAGGGAAGCAGGTTCAAGGCATGGTGTCCGATCATGTGCCGAGCACTACCCTCGAAAAGCATCTCCGCTGCTGGATTCAGATACAGGAGACGTAAGTCCTTGTCGAAAAGCAGGACGGCTGTGTTCAGGTGATCGAGAATCGTCCGCTCTAGGGCCGGCTTGTTGGCTGGCTGAATGCTCATGATCTCTCATCCGAACAGCTGACGGGCTCGCGCGTGACGGAGCGCCCACACGACGATGGAAGGTTTGGCGTCTACGATCTGGCTGCGGAGGTTGTACGCAGGCGAACGGGGCGGCACGAAGTCCGATGCCTACGACTCGCTCCCGTATCTAAGCGAAACTCATACCATCATAGGTCGGCTCACGCCGATTCGGGCGACGGAACACGGATGAGTTAGGGCAAAACCCCCGGAGGAGTGGACCGGCGCAGATCAAGCTCATGTGACGGTGTCGCGGCAACGATCGTACCCCGTGCGTCCCGCACGCGGGCCTGGAGGCGATGCGTTTGGAAACCGACGCCTTCCATTTGAAGCTGCGTCGATCCCGACGCGATGGCGATCGCACGGCCGTCGAGCACGAGGTCAAGCTGATGTCCTTCGAGCAACGGGGGATCCAATTGCAGATGGATATCAAGAGTGTCGATCGGCTGAATCAGGACAGCTCCTGCGGTCGGTGCAAGGATATCGAAGGCCCTGTAGGGTCCGAGACTCGGCACGTCGCCGGCCGACTCCGTGCCGTCGGGAGGGCGGTCAGGGCGAATACCCGCTTCGGGGACAAGACGCTGCACCTCGGCATCCGCAGGACGCCGATCCGAGAAGTGTGTGTGCCCTTCCGCGTCGACCCAGCGAAAAATTTCAGCGCTCCGAGCCGAGGTCGCAAGCACACAAAGGACGACGAACGCATATCTGACCATGACCGGAGGATAGTCGACCCGGATTTCGGTCTCAACCCGAAACGCACGAGGCCCCTCGCGGGGCCTCGTGATCAAGCTCCGGCGAACTGGGCTTAGAGGCTGTAGTACATATCGAACTCGACCGGATGAGTGGTCATGCGAATGCGGGTGACCTCGCCCATCTTCAGGGCGATATAGCTGTCGATGAGGTCGTCGGTGAAGACCCCGCCCGCGGTCAGGTAATCCCGATCCTTGTCGAGGTAGTCCAGGGCCATGTCGAGAGAGTGACAGACCGTGGGAATGGCCTTGGCTTCTTCGGGGGGCAGGTCATAGAGATCCTTGTCCATGGCATCGCCCGGGTGGATCTTGTTCTGGATGCCGTCCAGACCTGCCATCATCATGGCAGCAAAAGCCAGATAAGGGTTGCAGGTGGAATCCGGGAAGCGAACCTCGATGCGGCGGCCCTTCGGGCTTGCGACGTAGGGGATGCGGACGGAGGCCGAGCGGTTGCGCGCCGAATAGGCAAGCATGACAGGTGCCTCGAAGCCGGGCACCAAACGCTTGTAGGAGTTGGTGGAGGCGTTGGTCAGGGCGTTGAGCGAGCGTGCGTGCTTGATGATGCCGCCGATATAGTAGAGCGCGGTATCGGACAAGCCTGCGTACTTGTCGCCGGCAAAGATGTTTTGGCCGTCTTTGCTCAGCGACTGGTGCACGTGCATGCCGCTGCCGTTGTCGCCGACCAGCGGCTTCGGCATGAAGGTCGCCGTCTTGCCGTAGGCATGCGCAACGTTCTGAATGACGTATTTGGTGATCTGATTCTTGTCGGCACGGGCGACGAGGGTGTCGAACTGGGTGCCGATCTCGCATTGCCCCGCGGTCGCGACCTCGTGATGATGCACCTCGACCGGGACGCCCATCTCCTCGAGCGCCAGACACATGGCGGCGCGCAGATCATTCAGCGAGTCGACCGGCGGCACCGGGAAGTACCCGCCTTTGGTGCTCGGGCGATGGCCCATGTTGCCGTCCGCGAAGACGCGTTCGGAGTTCCACCCGGCCTCCTCGGAGTCGATCTTGTAAAAGGCCCCGCTCATGTCTGCGCCCCAGCGCACGTCGTCGAGGATAAAGAACTCGGGCTCGGGACCGAAGTAAGCGGTATCGGCAACGCCTGTGGATTTCAGATAGGCTTCGGCACGCTTGGCCAGGGAGCGAGGATCGCGCTCGTACCCGGTCATGGTGTCGGGTTCCAGGATATCGCAGCGGATGATCAGGGTGTTCTCGTCCGTGAAGGGGTCCATCACGGCGGTGCTGGGCTCCGGCATCAGGACCATGTCGGATGCCTCGATTCCTTTCCAGCCGGCGATGGAAGAGCCGTCGAACATCTTGCCGTCCTTGAACAGGTCTTCGTCGACCACCCTGGCCGGCATGGAGACGTGCTGCTCCTTGCCGCGAGTATCGGTGAAGCGAAGGTCAACGAATTTAACGTCGTTGTCCTTGATCATTTTGATCACGTCTGTCATTTGGGATTTCTCCGCTGCTGTGGGTTCGGGGGATACATGGCCGGTCGGCGGCATGTCGGGCCGGTCGCCTTCGGGCGCGCCGAGGCGGGCGGAGCCTAGCAGGTCGCCAATCAGGCTGCACGACTCGCGACGCATCGGCGGGTCGCGGTGATTCGGTCTGTAGGGAGATCCTCCGCATCGGATTAAGCGGGGACGGCCGGCGCTATCGATCACCTCCGTGCCGTCTAGCATCTAGCGAGCCAACCCTCGATCGACGGAACCCTCTCCCGGAATCGACCTTAAGCGCCGTCTGAATCACTCCGAGACATCGCGTCAAGGCTCTGTTTCTGTATGGTTAATTCGTGGGTAGCCGTGGCCGCTGAGCGATCTGTACGTCCCGCCGTCGGTCGACGAGGCCGTGCAGGCAGGACCATCCGTCGCATGCCCGGCATCGCACGCACCTCAATGGTGCGCGTTCATCGGAAACGCGCCTATATCGTGCAGCGACTATCCGAAGAAGATGCGCACATCCCGGAAGACCGGCTCCTCGCGGATCGCTGCCGCGAGCCGCTCACGCAGATCATCGACCTGTGCGCCGCCGCGCTGGCAGGCAGCAAGCGGGAAATGAACCTCAATGTCGATTTTCCCTCGGAGATAATGAAAAACCATTCGTTCACGCGAGCCGGCCTCCGGAATCGCCGACCAAAGCGAGGCGAGGCGAGCCGTTGCCTCGGCTCGCAGCGGGAGGCCAATCGGGGGAGGAAACCGATCGTCGTCTTCGGGATCGATATGCACGGTCACATCCGTGATCTCGTCGATCTCGCACTTGAGCCGATGTTCCACCAAGAGGCTGATCATGTGCCCTTCGGAGACACTGACGAGTGGGTCGACCAGCACATGGACGTCCGCCGAGACCTGCCCGGCATAACGGCGGGTGCGCAGCATGTGCATGTCGCGCACCCCTCCGACCGATCGAATGGTGTCTTTGACCGCACTCAGCCGTTCCGATTCCAGACCCGTATCAACCAGCTCGTTGATCGCCTCCCACCCGACCTCCCAGCCGATCTTTGCGATCATGATCGCGACGACGACCGCAGCAATCGCATCCAGATAGACGAGACCGGCCATGGTTCCCGCAATTCCGATCAGGACGACCACCGAAGAGACGGCATCCGAGCGATGGTGCCAGGCGTTTGCGCGCAGCAGATCCGACTTGACGCGCTTGGCGTAGCCGAGCGTCCACCAGTAGAGCCATTCCTTGACCAGGATCGATGCCAGGGCCGCAAGCAGGGTCAGGGGTTCGGGCCGGAGCAAGGCCGCCGGCTGAAACAGCCGCTCGATGGAATCCCAGGCAATGCCGACGGCGACGGCGACGAGCAGCAAACCCAAAACCAGGGTCGCAACCGTCTCATAGCGAGCATACCCGTAGGGGTGATCGTGGTCAGGACCTTGGCTGGCCCGACGGCCCGCCAAGAGCACCAACGCATCGGACAAAAGGTCGGAGAGCGAATGGATCCCGTCGGCAACGAGCGATTGAGAGTGCCCGAAGACGCCTGCGATGATTTTCACGACCGAGAGCACGAGATTGATCGCCGCCCCGACGATCGACGTATGCGTCACGGCATGACGGCGTTCGGCCGAGGAGTCTTTGTCGATGCGCATGGCGTTGCGGGTCTAAGGTAGGTGGCGTTTCACGGGCGGTTTTTCGCCGAGGACGTCGCTTGAGCATCCGAGAAAGGGTAGCAGGCGCGAGGCACCTTTGCGCGGACAGGGCACTCGGTCACGCTGATCACAGGGGCCGACCGGCACGAATCGGACGCCCTCGACCAGTGCCAGCAATTCCCGCCGAAAAAAATTCCTACTCTAAAACGGTTGGTTAGTTCAGTCTCGAAAAAAGTCTTCGTAAACTTTCAACGCGAAATCAGTATACTGCCGTGCAAGCCTAAGGTTGCGAGGCAGGTTCCGGCGAGTGTCCCTTTCGTCCGCAAACAACTCGGCGCCGAAGGCCTGCTGCACACGGCGCGGCAGGTGTTCGGGACGATTCCCGATACGCCCGGCAACACGATTGCGCTGGTCGATCATCCGACATCGGGGCTGGCGGTGTGCGGGCTGAAGTATCCGTCGCTGCTGCAGTTCGAGCACGACGGCCGGGAGGAGACGACACGGGCGAATCTCAAAGCACTCTACGGCGTGGAGCGCGCCCCGAGCGACACGCGCTTTCGCGAGCGCCTCGATGAGCTGGATCCGAGCCACCTGCGTCCGCTCTACAAGACGCTGTTCGCCCAGCT
>NZ_LN848257.1:3339683-3365321 GCF_001499735.1 Thiocapsa sp. KS1
GATGCTCGGCGCGGTGCCGGTGCATCCGGACTGCGCGGAGGTCTTCCCGCTCGCCCCCGCGCCGATCCTCAAACCCGACGGGGCGAAGAAAAACGACTCATGCGTTCTTGTTCGACTGGGTGGCGGCCAGCGCGCGCACCGCCGAGGCGAGCTTCGACGAGGAGAACGGATTCCGCCACCGCTTCCGTTACCTCGACGGCGTGCCGTTGAACGACGCCAACTTCGACCTCGAGGTGAACGTCCTCGAGTACCGGGAACACGCCCCCGACGGCAGCGTCCTCCACTTCTCTCGGGTGACCGTTCTCCCCGTCGACAACACCAACCTGACGACCCTGATGCGAGGTGCCCGCGCACGCTGGAAGATCGAAACGCTGGAAGATCGAAAACGAGACCTTCAACACCCTCAAGAACCAAGGCGATCACTTCGAGCACAACTTCGGTCACGGCAAACAGTATCTCAGCACCGTACTCAAGCACCTGATGATGCTGGCGTTTCTGATCGATCAGATCCAACAGCGCTGCTGCCGGCTGTTTGAGGCCGCCCTGACGGCCGCCAAGAGCAAGACCCGGCTGTGGCGCAAGCTGCGCAACCGTTTCGATCTGTGCCTGATTCAAAGCCGGGAGGTGCTCTATCGGTCCATTCTCCACCCGCCGCAGATCCCCTTGTGGCTCGACACCTCCTAGTCACCGGCCGTGAACGACTGTGCTCGAAGCCACTCTTGAGGGGGTCACCACACCAGCCGTTCAGCAGCGCCGCCCGGCGGCGAGAGGCAGGCTATGCCCGAATGCTCTCCACGCGCACGCACGCCAGCCTCGATCGATTCCGGGCTGACACGGCGGGAATTGCTGGACAAGTGCTGTAACTTTGGCGTGACCTCCTCGATCGGAGCTATACTCCTCGATTTTCGTCCACCCTGGGCCGAAGGAGTACGATCTTGAGTCTCGATCGCGAGGATGTCTCGACCTTTCAGGGCCTCGTTTTTGCCTTGGAGCGCTATTGGGCCGAGCAGGGATGCGTCATCCTTCAGCCGCTCGATATGGAGGTCGGTGCCGGAACCTTCCATCCGGCGACCTTTCTGCGATCGATCGGGCCGGAGCCTTGGCGCAGTGCCTACGTCCAGCCCTCACGCCGTCCGACCGACGGGCGTTACGGCGAAAACCCGAATCGACTCCAGCATTACTACCAGTTCCAGGTTGTCCTGAAGCCGTCGCCGCTCGAGATCCAGGATCTCTACCTGGATTCGCTGCGCCGGCTCGGGATCGATCCGCTGGTGCACGATATCCGGTTCGTCGAAGACAACTGGGAATCCCCGACCTTGGGCGCCTGGGGACTAGGCTGGGAGGTCTGGCTCAACGGGATGGAGGTGACCCAGTTCACCTATTTCCAGCAGGTCGGCGGGCTCGACTGTCGCCCGGTTACCGGGGAGATTACCTATGGCCTTGAGCGCATCGCCATGTACCTGCAGGGCGTCGAGAGCGTCTACGACCTGATCTGGAGCCGCACCCCGGCCGGCATCGTTACCTACGGCGACGTCTATCATCAGAACGAGGTGGAGCAGTCCGCCTACAACTTCGAGCATGCCGACGTCGACGCCTTGTTCAGACAGTTCGAGACCTGCGAAGCAGCCAGCGCCGCCATGGTCGAGAAGGGCCTGCCGCTGCCAGCCTACGAGCAGGTCTTGAAAGCATCGCATACCTTCAACCTCCTCGATGCACGCGGGGCCATCTCCGTCACCGAGCGGCAGCGATTCATCCTGCGGGTGCGCACCCTCTCTCGGGCCGTTGCCCAAGCCTATTTCGACCGCCGGGAGGCCCTTGGCTTCCCGATGCTGACCCGCTAACGGGAGACGACAGTGGACGCAACCAGTGATCTCTTGGTCGAGATCGGAACCGAAGAGCTCCCACCGACCGCCTTGCTCTCGCTCTCGAACGCCTTTGCCGAGTGCTTTCGGAATCAACTCGAGGCTGCCGGCGTCTGCTTCGAGACGATCGAGCCCTTCGCCTCGCCGCGTCGACTCGCACTCTTAGTGCGCGGCATCCTGACCCGCCAACCGGATCGCGAGATTCTGCGGCGCGGCCCGGCCGTGCAAGCGGCCTTCGGGCCGGACGGTCATCCGACCAAAGCCGCCTTGGGCTTCGCCGGATCCTGCGGCGTACCACTCGACGCACTCGCTCGCGAGACGACGGATAAGGGCGAATGGCTGGCATTCCGTAGCACCGTGCCCGGCGCGACCACGGCATCCCTGGTGCCCGGTCTGACCGAGGCTGCGCTCGCCGGCCTCCCCATCCCCAAGCGAATGCGCTGGGGTGATGGCACGGAGGAGTTCGTTCGTCCGGTCCATTGGGTCTGTTTGCTTCTCGGCACCGAGGCGATCCCGGGGCGCATTTTGGGCATCGAGGCAGGTCGGCAGACGCACGGCCATCGCTTCCATCATCCGGAGCCGATGAACCTGCCGGAGGCAACCGAGTACCCGGAGTTGCTGCGCTCGCGGGGATCGGTCGAGCCTGATTTCAAACGGCGGCGCGATCTGATCCTCCGCCAGGTCGAAGAGCTGGCCTCGGCAAATGGTCTGCACGCACGCATCGATGAGGCGCTGCTCGACGAGGTCACGGCCTTGGTCGAGTGGCCGAGTGCGATTTTGGGGCACTTCGACGCGATTTATCTCGCCATTCCACCCGAGGTTCTGATCGAGACGATGCAGTCGAATCAGAAGTATTTCCCGCTCGAGGACGCCTCCGGAACCTTGCAGGCGTCCTTCATTGCGGTCACCAACATCGAGAGCCGGGATCCGGATCAGGTGCGAGCAGGCAACGAACGCGTGATTCGTCCTCGGTTCGCGGATGCTGCGTTCTTCTGGGCGCAAGACCTCAAGCAGCCTTTGGAAGGGTATGCCGCTCGGCTTGAAACGGTGGTCTTTCAGGATCGGCTCGGGACCCTTGCCGAGAAAAGCGCGAGAGTAGCCAGCCTAGCCCGTCATCTGGCGCCGACACTCGGCGTCGATCCCGATCTTGCTGCCCGCGCGGCGCGGTTGTCGCGCTGTGATTTGGTCACCTCGATGGTCTACGAATTTCCCAGTCTTCAGGGGACGATGGGCCGTTACTATGCCCTGCACGCGAATGAAGACCCCTGTGTCAGTGCAGCAATGGAGGAACAGTATTTGCCGCGGTTCGCGGGGGATGT
Organism: Thiocapsa sp. KS1; assembly: GCF_001499735.1. Lineage (GTDB taxonomy): Bacteria > Pseudomonadota > Gammaproteobacteria > Chromatiales > Chromatiaceae > Thiocapsa. Next base: position 3,342,865 of record NZ_LN848257.1, read on the forward strand.
GCTCCCGGCGAACTCCTGTGGGCGTGTGTTGGCGATTGCCGATCGCATCGATACGCTGGTGGGGATCTTCGGCATCGGGTTGCGTCCGACAGGCGCGAAGGATCCTTACGGGCTGCGGCGCGCGTCGATCGGCGTACTCCGTATCCTGATCGAGAGCCCCTTGGAGCTCGACCTGCGCGAGCTTATTGCGCGCGCCGCATCCGCCTATCCTGCCGGGCTCTTGAGCAAGGATGTTGAGTCTGCGGCCCTCGCCTATGTGCTGGATCGGCTGCGCGGCTACTACCAGGAGCGCGGCGTCTCTGCCGATACCGTCGAGGCGGTGCTCCAAACTGGTGTCACCATACCCGCCGATCTCGACGCGCGCATCACGGCCGTAACGGCTTTCCGCACTCTGAGCGGCTCAACGTCCCTTGCGGCAGCGAATAAACGAATTCGCAATATCCTGAGCAAGGCCGGGATCGACATCGGTGCCGGGCATCCCGGACCGAACGCGCAACTGCTTCAAGACCCCGCCGAAATGCGACTCGCCGCAAAGGTCGAGGAGCTGTCCTCGCTCGTCGGGCCGCTCGCCGAAGCCCGAGATTACATCGGCGTGCTCGGTCTTCTCGCAGGGCTGGAAGGAGATCTCGATGCCTTTTTCGATCAGGTCATGGTGATGATCGATGATTCCGATGTCCGGGAGAACCGCATCCGGCTGCTCCGTTCCTTGGTCGGGCTGTTTTTGCTGGTCGCGGATATCTCCCGTCTCCAATAGCCATCGGCGGAGCATCTGCATGGGAGGGCACGCAAGGGTGTGCGAGGGCAACAGTGATGGGTGATCGGGTCGTGATTCTGGATCGGGATGGCGTCATCAACGAGGACTCGGAGCAATTCGTCAAGTCGATCGACGAGTGGATCCCGTTGCCCGGAAGCATCGATGCAATCGCACGCCTCTCCCATGCCGGCTATCGGGTCGCAGTCGCGACGAATCAGTCGGGATTGGCTCGTGGCCTGCTGACGCTGGCAGACCTCGACGGCATGCATCGGAAACTTCGAGACCTTCTGGCGGAGCAGGGGGGGCGAATCGAGATGATCGTCTACTGTCCGCATGGCCCCGACGAGGGTTGTGGCTGCCGCAAGCCTAGACCGGGCATGCTGGAGGAGATCGGACGAAGGTTGTCGGTGGATCTTGCCGGTATCCCTTTCGTCGGCGATTCGCTCGGCGACATCGCCGCGGCAAGGGCTGTCGGAGCTAAGCCGTGGATGGTTCGCACCGGAAAAGGCGAGGACACCCTGGCGAGCCGATCTCCGCATCTTGCCGGGGTCGCCGTCCGTGATGACCTCGCATCCGTGGTCGATGCCATTCTCCATGACTAGACTCACAGCCGGACTAACACTTGGACTGACCCTGACCCGTTCGGTCCTTTACCAGGCCGTTCTGGTCGCGTCGGTCATCGTCTACTCCAGTCTCCTTCTTATCGTCGGCCCGATCGCATCGGAGCAGGGCCTGGACCGCCTCGCAAGAAACTGGGCAAGGCTCAATCTAGCGGCCCTGCGATGGATCTGTGGCCTGCACTGCCGTGTCAGCGGGTTGGAGCGATTACCCGTCGAGACCGCGATCGTTTTGAGCAAGCATCAGTCGGCATGGGACATCATTGCACTGCGTGCAGTGCTGCCGATTCGGCAGAGCTGGGTCTTAAAGCAAGAGTTGATGCGCATCCCGGTCTTCGGTGCCGGCTTGAAGCGGTTGCGCTGTATTCCGATCGACCGTGCCGCCGGTCGTCGCGCAATCGTCGAGCTTGTACGCGAAGGTCTGCGACTGTTGCAGACCGGACGCTGGGTGATCGTCTTTCCGGAGGGGACGCGCGTGATACCGGGTTGCCGCCACCCTTATGCCATCGGCGGAGCCGTCCTGGCGGAACGCAGTGGTCGGCCGGTCGTACCGATCGCGCATAATGCGGGCTGCTTCTGGGGACGGCGCAGCATGCGCAAGAGCCCAGGAACAATCGATCTTGTCATTGGACCGACCATTGCGACCGCGGGCCTGACCGCTGCGCAGATCAACGCGGCCGCGGAAGAGTGGATCGAAACGACAGTTGCCTCGCTGCCCGGAGCAGACGCTTGCACCCGTCGTAGTGATAATCCACCTCACGCGGCTTGACACCTAGAGGTCCGGCACGGGACAGCCGTCAAGCAAGCCGCTCGAGAAATGCGCAGAGAGGCGGATCTCATCGATCCAACCGGGTCTCGCTTCACCCAGGTTGTACGAGATGTAGCCGATCTCAGCCCGAGTGAAGCATGTCGACCTGGAGGCGGCTTAAACGTCGAGATTCTCGACATTGAGCGCGTTACGCTCTATGAACTCACGCCGCGGCTCGACCTGATCGCCCATCAGAGTGGTAAAAATCTGGTCTGCACCCACCGCATCCTCGATGGTCACCCGCAGAAGTCGACGGGTCTCGGGATTCATCGTCGTGTCCCAGAGTTGATCCGGATTCATCTCGCCCAGCCCTTTGTAGCGCTGGATGCTGTGACCGCGTTGCGCTTCTGCGAGAAGCCAGCGGATCCCTTCACCCAACTCGTTGATCTCCTTGTGACGCTCGCCTCGCACGATATAGGCGCCCGATTCGATCAAGCCCTCGACCTTCCGGCCGTAATCCAGGATCTTCGCGTAGTCCGCCGTATGGAAGAAATCCAGGGGGATAATCCGGGTCTCGGGAATCCCATGGATCAAGCGAACCAGCTCCAACGATCCGGGCCGAACGGATGTCGGATCTGCAAGACGAAGTTGATAGTGCAACGACAAGGACTCAAGTTGATTCAGACGGCGCTCCAAATCGTTACGCCAATCGCCGAAGGCTCGAGCATCAGCCAACAGCTTATCGTCCAGCGTGGGTGCCTTGGCCAATTCCTCGAGAAAAACCGCGTCATAGCGTGTCGATAAGCGCTTGATGATCGAGACAAAGACCTGATAATCCCGTGCAAGTGTTTCGAGCGCCGTGCGGGCCAGGGGCACGGTTTCCGCGTTGACATGGAGATCCGCACCCTCGAGCGCAGCCTGAAGCATCGATCGATTCAGTGCTGCATCGTCGAGCAGATACTCTTCCTGCTTTCCCTTTTTGATCTTATAGAGCGGCGGTTGGGCGATGAAGATGTGCCCGCGCTCGACCAGCTCCGGCATCTGACGATAAAAAAAGGTCAGCAGAAGGGTCCGAATATGGGCGCCGTCCACGTCGGCGTCCGTCATGATGATGATGCGGTGGTAGCGGAGATTGTCCGGGTTGTACTCTTCGCGCCCGATCCCGCATCCCAATGCAGTAATCAGCGTCCCGACCTCGGCGGACGACAGCATCTTGTCGAAACGCGCCTTCTCCACGTTGAGGATCTTTCCTTTGAGCGGGAGGATCGCCTGGAAGGCCCGGTCACGCCCCTGTTTGGCCGAACCACCTGCAGAGTCGCCCTCGACCAGATACAGCTCTGAGTTGGCCGGATCCTTTTCCTGACAATCGGCCAGCTTGCCGGGTAGCCCTGCCACATCGAGGACACCCTTGCGACGTGTCATCTCGCGCGCCTTGCGGGCTGCCTCGCGTGCCCGCGCGGCTTCCAACATCTTGTTCGCGACCGCCTTCGCTTCGGTAGGCTGCTCCTCCAGGAAGATATTCAACTGCTCGACCACGAGCGATTCAACGATCGCCTTGACCTCGGAGGAGACCAACTTGTCCTTTGTTTGAGATGAAAACTTCGGGTCCGGAACCTTCACGGACAGGACCGCGGTCAAGCCCTCCCGGGCGTCGTCGCCGACCGGGCGGACCTTTTGGTTGCGGTCGAGTCCTTCGCGCTCGATATAGCCGTTCAAGGTTCGAGTGAGCCCTGCACGCAGTCCGGCAAGATGAGTGCCGCCGTCTTTCTGCGGGATCGTGTTGGTATAGCAAAAGATCGTTTCTTGATAGCCGTTGTTCCACTGGATCGCCAGCTCGACCGTGACCGACTGGCGCTCTGCGCTGAAGTGGATGACGCTCGGGTGAATCGGTTCCTTGTTCTGGTTCAGGTGCTCGACGAAGGCGCGGATGCCGCCCTGGTACTCGAAAACGTCCTCGCGACCGCTTGACTCTTCGAACAACTCGATACGAACACCCGAGTTGAGAAAGGAGAGCTCTCGGAGTCGCTTGGCAAGGATGTCGTAGTGGAATTCGATATGGGTAAAGGTCTGGTCTGATGGATAGAAACGGATCTCTGTTCCCGTCGCATCGGTCTTTCCTACGAGCCTCAGCGGATACTGAGGCTCCCCGAGGTGATACTCCTGTTGATAGAGGCGCCCGCCCCTGGAGATCTTCAGGAAGAGTCGCTCGGAGAGTGCGTTGACGACCGAGACGCCGACGCCGTGGAGCCCGCCGGAGACCTTGTAGGAGTTGTCGTCGAACTTTCCGCCGGCATGCAGAACGGTCAAAATCACCTCGGCTGCGGATCGTTGCTCTTCCGAGTGGATGTCCACTGGGATCCCGCGCCCGTTGTCGATGACCGAAACGGAGCCGTCGCCGTGAAGGATGACACGGATGTTGTTGCAGTAGCCGGCAAGTGCCTCGTCGATCGAGTTGTCGACGACTTCGAAAACCATGTGGTGGAGGCCGGTACCGTCATCCGTATCGCCGATGTACATGCCCGGCCGTTTGCGGACCGCGTCGAGTCCGCGAAGGACTTTGATGCTCGTTGAATCGTAGGTCATGTGGCCTGATCGAAATGCTGGAACGGTGGGGGAGCGCGCAAGTGATGTGGCGTCGACCGGTATCCGTCCAGGGCATCACGCCGCCAGCGGGGCAGCTCCTCACTGCTCTCGGGCTCAGTCGACTCCGGGAGCATGGCCGCCCCCTAGAGATGTTGCATTATACGGGAAGGAGCACCGCAGCGCCTTAGGGAGTGGGGGCCGGGCGGGCAGGCACACTCCGCGCAGCCGCCTACCTCGCTGGCCGTAGCCTGTGCCTCGTTACCGCCGTGGATGTCATCAACATGCTGGCCGCGACGCCTGTTTCTCCGCGACCGTTTCAGCCGGCTGTTTACGTACAGAATGACTTCGGCGCCAACAAAGCGCCTTACCCGCTATCGCGACCCAAGCCGAGACTAGCCAATCGGGAGCCGCACGCACTCGCAGCGCCATGGATCGCTCATGGGGCGAAGAGCTTCGCACGGGAAATCCGCTCGCGACATTCGGCGGAAACAGAAAACGAATGACCGCGTCCGGTGACCCGGTGGCTCCGTTCGGAACCACGTCGTCATATGCCTATCGTCGATAACATTCCATGTTCCACGTGGAACATGGCGTGTTGATCAGCGATTCCGGTTGGCTCCGACATCAACCGGGTCACAAATCGCTGTGCATCCAGGTTTTCGAAAAGTTCCCACAAGCGCTTAGCTGTCGTGTTGTCGATCTCGGCGTCGATATCATCGAGGAGCCAGAGCGACGGCGCCAAACCTGCGCCACGATGAACTCGTTCTGCTGCAAGCTGGAGCAGGCAAACCACGACTTTTGCCTGACCGCGCGACAATCGCGCAGGCGCGCCGGCGCAAACGATCATCAGGTCGGCCCGATGCGGTCCGACAAGCGTTTGACCACGTTGAATCTCCGCACTCCGACCGCGCTCCAGGATGTCGAGCAGGTCGTGGTCCATCGACCACCCCCGCTCGAAGAGGAGGTCGCAACCCTCAAGAAACGGAAAATCGCTGGAAAGGGAAAGGAGCTGCAACCTCCAGAGAGCAACGAAGGCAGTACGTTTAGCGGTAATCCGATCGGAGAGCTCAACGAACGTCGGGTTCCAAAGGGATACGCCTTCCCCTCCACTTCGAAGTGCGGCATTTCGTTGGGCAAGCACACGGCGAAGCTCCAACCGCAACTGGCCGAGTTGATGTTCCACGTGGAACAAGTTCCAGTCCAGGAGACCCCGTCTAAGGGTCGGCTCACCTTCCAGCAATGCCTGGGGATTCTCCCCCACCAACTTGACCCTCAGCGGACTCTCCCATGGTGCAAGCGAACCTATCTCAACCCCGTCAAGCCGTCTCAGACTTCCGCGACATCTCCGCTCGAAAACCAAAATCGACTCGTTCGGTGAGCCCTCCTCCCGAAAGCGCCCCTCGATGAGTGTCCGACGTTCTCCGACGGTCGTGAGGGATCCCGCCTTGCGGCCCCTAAAGCTACGGCCGCGCGCCAGAAGATAAACGGCTTCCAGGAGAGTGGTTTTCCCGGCACCGTTGGGACCGGTCAGCAGAATCCGGTGTGGGCTCTCCCCTAACCCCAGATCGATGCTGCGGAGGTTTCTTAGATTTCTGACCCGCAGCGACATGAGCTGCGGACTATTCGGCCGTTCCATCGATTCCCTGAATCACAGTCGCATGGGCATCACGACATAGGTCTCGTCTTCCGCACCGACCCCACGCCATACCGAGCTGCTGCCGGCATCGCTGAACCTCACCTCAATCTCCGTGCCATTGACCGCCCCCAAGACATCCGACAGGTAGGCGACATTGAAGCCTATGGCAATAGACTCGCCTTTGTAATCAAGCTCGATCTCCTCCTCCGCCTCCTCCTGCTCCGGGTTATGCGCCTGAAGTCTCAAGACACCGTCCTCGAAGGCCAACCGAACACCTCGATACTTCTCGTTAGACAGGATCGAGGTACGCGCCAGGGCGCGCTTCAGCGCATCGTTGCTGACCCTTGCGACCTTCCCGAGCTCGCGAGGAATGACCCGCTCGTATTCCGGATAGCGTCCATCCACCAGCTTCGATGTCATCACCATGCCACCGACCGCCAGCCGAATACTCCTTGAGCCGACCGAAACGCAGACCTCCTCGTCGGTTGATGAAAGCTGTCGGCGAAGCTCCAGGATCGTCTTGCTCGGCACGATCACCTGAACTCGCTCGTGGATCTCCAAATCCAAGCTTCTATGAAATTTCGCCAATCGATGCCCGTCCGTCCCGACGGCGGTGATCCCCGAGCGCTCCCACTCGAGCAGGAGCCCGTTCAGGTAATACCTCACATCCTGTTGCGCCATCGCAAACGACGTCTTGTCGAGAATCTGCCGCAGAATCCCCTCGGGAATCTTCACCTCCAGCCCATCTATGTCTGCGTCCATGAGCGGAAAATCAGCTGCCGGCAGCACCCCGAGCGTGAACCGTCCACGTCCCGCCGTGACGACACAGCGCTCGTTGCTCAGACGGAACCGGATCTCTGCACCCTCGGTTAGGTTACGACAGATATCCATCAGCTTTCTTGCAGGAAGGGTAGTCTCTCCCTCTTCGGGGACAGACGCGACGCAGCTCGTTTTGACCTCGACCTCCAGATCGGTCCCGCAAATGTCCACCCGATCTTCACGTGCCGACAACAATAGGTTCCCGAGGATCGGAAGCGTTTGTCTTCGCTCCACGACCCCGACGACCTTGCTGAGCACAGGCAGCAATCTCTCACGGTTGACAACCAGCTCCATCGTGATCTCCTAAACCTTAAGTAATTTAAAAAACCTGTTGTAATAAGTGCTGTGCACAAGTATGCCGCAGTTTATAATTGACGATGGATCAACAACATCGCATCGATCCGCAAGAGGCATAACCTCTGGGCAGCCTGTGTATAAGTTTCGTTTCAAACTACCGTCGACTTCCATCAACAAGCTACCCACAGCTATGAGGTCAGGGTTCTCAACAGGTTCTTATAGTCCTCTTCAATCGATGCATCGCTGTCGCGAAGATTCTTGATGGTTCGAGTTGCGTGCAGCACCGTGGTGTGGTCACGGCCGCCGAAGGCCCGTCCGATCTCGGGGAGACTGTGTTTGGTCAGCTCCTTCGCAAGCGCCATCGCGACTTGTCGCGGACGAGCAATCGAGCGGCTGCGTTTCGCCGAGAGCATATCGGCGGTCCTCAGCTTGTAGTATTCCGCCACGGTTTTCTGGATGTTCTCGATACTGACCTGTTTGTCCTGAGCCGCCAGCATGTCACGAAGGGCATGCTTTGCCAGCTCCATGCTGATGGGTTTGCCGGTAAACTGAGCGTTTGCCACCAGTCGTCGGAGTGCCCCTTCGAGCTCCCGAATGTTGGAACGTATCCTCCTCCCGACGAAGAAGGCCACATCTTCCGGGAGATCCACCCCCCAAAGGCTGGCTTTGCTGTGCAGGATCGCGACGCTTGTCTCGAGGTCCGGCGGCTCGATCGACACGGTTAGCCCCCAGCCAAAACGGGATTTAAGCCGCTCTTCAAGCCCGACGACCTCTTTCGGAAAACGGTCGCTTGACAGGACGATCTGTTGGCGCGACTCGAACAGCGCGTTGAAGGTGTGAAAAAACTCTTCCTGCGAACGCTCCTTACCGGCAAAGAACTGAACATCGTCGATCAGCAATGCGTTTACGGAGCGATATGTCTTCTTAAACTCATCGATCCGGTTGTGCTGAAGCGCCTTGATCATCTCGGCTACAAACCGTTCGGAATGCAGGTAGACGACGCGTGCGCTCGGGTTGGTCGCGAGCACGATATTGCCGACGGCATGCATCAGATGGGTCTTGCCCAGGCCTACCCCGCCGTAGATGAAGAGCGGGTTATACGCGGTTCCGGGATTCTGTCCGATCTGGATCGACGCGGCTCGGGCCAGTTGATTCGACTTGCCCTCGACGAAGCTGTCGAATGTGAAGTCTGCATTCAAGTTGGCGCTGGCTCGTCGGGCGGCAAGCTCTCCGTCGGTGTCGACCGAGAGCGTGGCGGCTCCATGCACAGCGGCGCCGCTCGTTTTTGACTCCAAGCCTCCCACTTCGAAGCTCAGCTTGCCGATGGCCCCGTCGCTATAGGATCGGCACAGGTCGAGCAACCGTCCCTCGTAATGCTGGCGCGTCCAATCCAAAACGAATCGATTCGGCGCGAACAACCGCAGCCGCCCTTCGTCGATTTGCGCCTGCAACGGCAAAATCCAGGTATTGAACTCAGCCGAGGTCAACTCCCCTTTCAGCTGTCTTACACATTGTTCCCATACGCCCACGGTAACTCCCCAAAACCCGCTTGTTGTTGTCGAGCAAGACCATCGATCGCGAGGCGGTCCCGATGGCTCGGCCGATCGTTCGGGAGGTCTATCTCCGTAGCCCTCGCGCCGGGCCGGTGTCGCAGCAGTCTAGCCTCCCGGACCTGACTTATCCACAACCACGGTTCCGGGCGCGGCGGTCTATCGGCATTGACTTCCCGGCCGAAATTGCTTATGTTTCCGCGCCTTTTAAGGAGGGGCTCAGCCGAGTCCCCGACGACGAGACTCCCGGAGCACCGAGCATGAAACGCACCTTCCAACCCAGCCGCATCAAGCGCGCGCGGACCCACGGTTTTCGCGCTCGCAGCGCGACCAAGAACGGCCGAAAGGTCCTCAATTCGCGTCGCGCCAAGGGCCGTGCGCGCCTGATCCCCTGAAGCGCGCGGAGGATCGCGCCGAGCTGCCCGCGGACCCGGATCAGACCTTTCCGCGGACCTGTCGACTCACTCTTTCCCGACAGTTTCGTGATGTCTTTGCCGCACCGCGACGCCGCAGCGGCGCCGGCTTTCTTGTGTTGTATCGCAAGAACAATCTGGGGCACCCACGACTCGGACTTGCGATCGCAAAGAAGTGCGCGCGCCGAGCTGTCGACCGAACCCGTTTGAAACGGATCGTCCGCGAAAGCTTCCGGCTAAACCGTACGCGTCTCCGAGGTTGGGACATCGTTGTTCTCTGTGCGCCCGGCGCACCGACCATGCCGAATCATCGCTTGTTCGCTACCCTCGCCCACGCCTGGGAGACCATCGAGAAACAACCATGCGTCGAATCTTGATCGCCGTGATTCGTGCCTACCAGTACGGCATCAGCCCATTTCTGGGGCCGCATTGCCGATTCCATCCCTCCTGCTCGCACTATGCCGTCGAAGCAATCGAGCGCCACGGTTGGTTGCATGGCGGAGGCCTGGCGATGCGCCGGGTTTCCCGATGCCATCCTTGGCACGAAGGCGGCTTCGATCCAGTCCCAACCGAAAGGCAGACTAGCTCTCATGGATAACCAGCGTTTGATCCTGTTTTTCGCCTTGGCCGCCGTGCTGTTTCTCATCTATTCGGCCTGGATGGAAGACTACGGACGCCCGGTTCAACCTCAGGTGGCCCAGGAGCGCGGTTTAGCTGTCGATGCTCCCTCCTCCTCGGTTACGCAGGATGTCCCGCAGGTCGCGACGACCCCCGATGCCCTCAGCCCCGGCATGTCTTCCGTCGAGGCGTCGGCCGCACCGACCGAGACTCCGATCCGGGTCGAAACGGACGTCTTCCATATCGAGATCTCGCCGCGCGGGGGAACCATCTCCGCGGCGTGGCTGCTGGATTACTCGACCGTTGCCGAGCGCACGGACGACCCGTTTCAGCTCTTGAAACCGGTCCCGCCCAACATGTTCATCGCCCAGTCGGGTCTGCTGGGAGATGACCCCGCGTTGTTGCCGACGCACGAGGCGATCTTTACCGGCTCTCAGCCCCTCTACAGACTCGGACCGGACGACAGCACCCTCGACGTCGAGCTGGTGTGGGTCAGCGATGCCGGTATCGAGGTACGCAAACGCTACAGCTTCGAGCGCGGCAGCTACGTCATCCGCACCAGTCAGTCGGTTACCAACGCGACCGGCTCGCCGCTTGTGGCGCGTCAGTACAACCAGCTGCAGCGCACCGATCTCTACGATCCGAACGAGTCGCGGTTCATCCACACCTACACCGGTGCCGTCTATTACAGCCCGGAGGATAAGTACAAGAAGGTGTCGTTCGACGAGATGCGCAAAGGCAATCTCGATCGCAGTGTCGTCGACGGCTGGATCGCGATGATGCAGCACTACTTCCTGGCGGCCTGGATCCCGCCGGCCGGCGTGCTGGAAACCTTCTACACCAACGTGCTCGGCGACTCCCGGTACATCATCGGCAAGTATTCGCCTGCCGTCAGCATCGCGCCCGGCGCTACCCAGGTCTTCGAGAACGAGCTCTTCTTGGGTCCGAAGCTCCAAGATCAGCTCGCGAGCGTTGCGCCCGGCTTGGACCTCGCGGTGGACTACGGTTGGCTCACCGTCATCGCCCAACCCATCTTCTGGATACTGAGCAAGATCTACCTGGTCGTCGGCAACTGGGGCTGGGCCATCATCTTTTTGACGATCTTGATCAAGCTGGCCTTCTACAAGCTCTCCGAGACCAGCTACAAATCGATGGCCAACATGCGCCAGTTGGCGCCACGCCTCCAAGCGTTGAAGGATCGTTACGGCGACGACAAGCAGCGCCTCAACCAGGCGATGATGGAGATGTACAAGACGGAGAAGATCAATCCGCTCGGTGGTTGTCTGCCGATCCTGATCCAGATCCCCGTCTTCATCTCCCTGTACTGGGTTCTGCTCGAAAGCGTCGAGATGCGCCATGCGCCTTTCGTACTCTGGCTCGACAACCTCTCGGCGCCTGACCCCTACTTCATTCTGCCGCTGATCATGGGTGTCTCCATGTTCGTGCAGATGAAGCTCAATCCGCCGCCGCCGGATCCGATGCAGGCGAAGATCATGATGGCATTGCCATTCGTCTTCACGGTCTTCTTCGCCTTCTTCCCATCGGGCTTAGTGCTGTACTGGACAGTCAACAACCTCCTCTCAATCGCACAGCAATGGCATATCACCCGTACGATCGAGAAGCAGGCGGCCGCGGCCAAACGGAAGAAGTAAGTCGAGTCCGTCGACCGCGATGGTGAACCAGACTATCGTTGCGGTGGCGACCCCGCCCGGGTTCGGCGGGGTCGGCATCGTGCGGGTCAGCGGGAGCCTCGTCTCCGACATTGCGGCCGGGATACTGGGTCGGCTGCCACCGGCTCGATGCGCGAACCTGGCAACCTTCCGCGATGCACGGGGCGAGCTGTTGGACCAAGGCATCGCGCTCTACTTCCCCGGTCCGGCATCCTTCACGGGCGAGGACATTCTCGAGCTACAAGGCCACGGCGGTCCGGTCGTGCTGGACCTCCTTGTCCAGCGTTGTTTGGAGCTCGGTGCCCGCCCTGCCCGCCCAGGAGAATTCTCCGAGCGCGCCTTTCTCAACGGCAAGATCGATCTCGCCCGGGCCGAAGCGATTGCGGATCTCATCGAGAGCTCGACCGCCCTCGCCGCCCGACTTGCCGGGCGCAGCCTACACGGCGTTTTCTCCCGGCAGATCGACGATCTCATCGAGCGCCTCGTCCGGATGCGAACCTTCCTCGAGGCTACGCTTGACTTCCCCGACGACGAGCTCGGCCTCTCCGGTGACCAAGGCATCTCGGACGATCTCCGCGCGATCATCGCGCAGACTCAGGATCTGATCGGAGCCGCGCGCCAGGGACAAGTGATCCGGGAGGGTCTCGCGGTCGTGATCGCCGGACCTCCGAACGCAGGAAAATCAAGCTTACTCAATGCGTTGTCAGGTCAAGATGCCGCGATCGTAACACCGATTCCCGGAACCACACGCGATCTGCTCAAGCTCGATATCCAGGTCGACGGGCTACCGATTCGGATCGTCGATACCGCAGGACTCCGTCATAGCGAGGATGTCGTGGAGCGGGAGGGAGTAAGGCGTGCTCGCGCTCAGCTGGACCAGGCCGACCTGGTGCTATGGGTCTACGACGCGGCCGAGGGTCCCGATGCGTTGACTCGAGAGAGCCTGCCGAGCGGAATCCCGGTGACCCGCATACGCAACAAGATTGACCGTCTTAAGGTCTTGCCGGCGATCACACAGGTCGAGACCGGCTCCGAGATCGCCCTATCCGCCACGACCGGAGCCGGACTCGATCTCTTGCGATCGCATCTGAAGGCCTTCGCCGGTCTGGGCGCCTTGCCCGAAGGCGCCTTCGTTGCGCGCCGCCGTCACCTTGATGCCCTGCGTCGTGGTCTTGGTTATCTGGAATCAGCTCATCATGCGTTGACTGAAACCTCTGCGTCAGAGCTTGTTGCGGAGGATCTCCTCCAGGCCCAGCATGCATTCGGTGAAATCACCGGACGCTTCACATCCGAGGATTTGCTCGGGCGCATCTTCTCGACCTTCTGCATCGGGAAGTAACGCTACCCTGCGCCTCGTTCGGCTTTAGCGAGCCCTGATGCGCTCTTTTTTCACCGTGCCTGCGTTTGCACCCGTGTGTCTTTCCGGTTCCAATTGACCGATCTCGGCAGATCACGCATTGCGTTCAGGTCCAACGGAGCCGCGCCAGATGATCGAAACACCGAAGGCATCGCCAACTGTCGGCCTGTTCGTGACGTGTCTCATGAACCTCTTCCGTCCGAGCATCGGCTTTGCAACCGCGAAGCTCCTGGAAGACGCCGGCTGCATCGTCTCGGTGCCTGCGAGCCAAACCTGCTGCGGACAGCCGGCCTACAACGCGGGCGACAACGACGCCGCTCGCGCGCTGGCCAAGCAGGTCATTACCGCGTTCGAGGACTATGATTATCTCGTCGGTCCCTCGGGCTCCTGCATGGCCACCATCCGCCATGATTTCCCCGTGCTTTTTGCCGCAGACCGCAACTGGCGAGACCGCGCCGAGGCTGTTGCGGCAAAAAGCTGGGAGCTGACGTCTTTTCTGGTTGATATCCTCGGCATCACAAGTGTCCAGGCCAGGTTCGACGCTGTTGCCACCTATCACGACTCCTGCTCGGGGCTGCGTGGGCTCGGTATCAAGGGCCAGCCGCGGCAACTGCTCGCGGGTGTCGAGGGACTCACCCTGCGCGAGATGAAGGACAGCGAGGTCTGCTGCGGATTCGGCGGAACCTTTTGCGTCAAATATCCCGAGATCTCGGTGAAGATCGTCGACGACAAAATCCGAAACATCCGCGCCACCGGGGCAGATATCCTGATCGGCGGGGATCTCGGATGTCTGATGAACATCGCCGGGCGCCTGACCCGGATTGGCTCGCCGATCCGGGTCTATCATGTCGCCGAGGTCCTGGCTGAAACGCGCCTGGCGTGACCTTGAGTGTCATCGGATACATGACAGCATCGGCTAGCCCAAAACGCGTCGGTGCCGGCGCGGTTCAGGACGATGTTGAACCCGTAGGTCGAATGAGCGCAGCGTAATCCGACAAGCAAACTCAAGGCTTCGAGGGCAGGGTCATTGGACATCCGTTCACATGAATTTCAGGCACGCGCCGTCGCCGCGCTCCATGACGCCAGCCTCCAACAGGCGCTGGACAAGGCGCGCGACGGCTTCGTCGCCAAGCGCGCGGTCCAGGTCGCCGAGCTGTCCGAGTTCGAGGCCCTGCGCGAGGCGGCCAAGACGCTCAAGGACCATGTCCTCGACCATCTCGATCACTACTTGGAACGCTACGAGGCGGCCGTCGTCGCGGCCGGCGGTCATGTGCATTGGGCCCGCGACGACGCCGAGGCCCGCCGGATCATCCTCGACATCTGCAAACGCGTGGATGCACGCACCGTCACCAAGGGCAAATCGATGGTGTCGGAGGAGATCGGTCTCAACGCGGCACTGATCGACGCCGGCCTGACCGTGGTCGAGACCGATCTGGGCGAGTACATCATCCAGCTTGCAGGCGAGGCCCCCTCGCACATCATCGCCCCGGCCGTGCACAAGACCCGCGAGCAGGTGTCCGATCTCTTCGAGAAGGCCCACGGCGGACCGCGCCTCACCGAGATTGCGGACCTGGTCGATGCGGCTCGTCTGGCGCTGCGCGAGCGCTATTTCCAGGCCGATGTCGGCATTACCGGGGGCAATTTCCTGATCGCCGAGACCGGCTCCAGCCTGATCGTCACCAACGAGGGCAACGGCGATCTTACCCAAACCCTGGCGCGGGTACACATCGTCACCGCCGGGATCGAGCGCGTCGTGCCCACGCTGGACGACGCCACGCTTTTTCTGCGCCTACTCGCCCGCAGTGCCACCGGTCAAGAGACCGAGACCTACACGACCCTCTCGACCGGACCCAAGCGCGCGGCCGACCTCGACGGGCCGGAGGAATACCATGTCGTCCTGGTCGACAACGGCCGCTCCCGGATGCTCGCCGGACCCTTTCGCGAGATGCTGCGCTGCATCCGGTGCGGCGCCTGCATGAATCACTGCCCCGTCTACGGCGCGATCGGCGGGCATGCCTACGGCTGGGTCTATCCAGGCCCCATGGGCTCGGTGCTGACCCCGTTGATCAAGGGCTTGGACGCCGCCTATGACCTTCCCAACGCCTGCACGCTGAACAGCCGCTGCGCCTCGGTCTGCCCGGTGAAGATCCCGTTGCCGGATCTCCTGCGACGGCTGCGCCACCAGCAGTTCAAGCAGGCGATCACCCCGCGTCGCCAGCGCCACGCGCTCGCCGCCTGGCGTCTTCTGGCAACCCGACCCAAGCTCTACCATGCGTTGGAGCGGCTGACCGCGCGTGCGCTCGCCGCAATCGGCGGACGTGCGGGGCGCATCCGCCGATTGCCGGGAGCCCGCGGCTGGACGGAAGGACGCGACCTCCCCGCCCCGCCGGGCCGAACCTTTCTGGAACGCTGGCAAACCGAGCGAGGACAGTCATGAACACCGCGCGAGAGGACATTCTGGATGCCGTGCGTCGCGCACGGGGGCGCGAACCACTTGATGCGCGCACCTGCGCAACACTGGATGCACGCATCTCCACACCGGTCCGACATCTCCGCCCGACCTTCGACGAAGACCTGACCGCACGCTTTATCCGCAAGCTCGCAAGCCGCTCGGGCACAGTCGCACGCGTCGCCGGCCGAGCGCAGATCCCGGCCGCCGTGGAGACCTTCAGGTCAACTCACGGCCTTGCCCGGTGCGCCGCCGTCGGCGCCGGGTTGAAGGACCTCGCCTGGCCCGCCGACTGGACCATCCATCACGACCGCGCCGGTATCGAGGAGACACTCTCGGTGACCCCGGCCTTCGCGGCGATCGCCGAGACAGGCACCCTCATGCTTCTCGCCTCGCCCGAGAGCCCGACCACTCACAACTTCGTCCCGGACAACCAAGTCGTGGTTCTGGAGACCGCGCGGATCCTCCGGCACTTCGAGGACGCCTGGGCAGCGTTGCGCGAGCGGACAGATGGCATGCCGCGGGCCGTCAACCTGGTCTCTGGCCCTTCGCGTACGGCCGACATCGAGCAGACCATCCAACTCGGCGCCCATGGGCCGCGGCGGTTGCACGTCGTTCTGGTGGATTGATGGAGCGCCGCGACCGGTTGCCCTCGACCGATGTCGCTCCGGGATGCCATTCCGGGATCGCCGACAACAAAAGGAAGCTACACAACGCCCGGACTAACGCCCATCTAACCCGGTTCGACATCTCCGCGAGCGCTTCCGACAACGATCCGCTCGACGCCGAGAGAGTCGCGGAGCTGCTCGATGACGCGGCTCAGCAGTGGCGCCAGATCCGGATCCTTGATCCGTTCGCGGTCGATACCCTCGCAACGGCCGAACAAGGCGTGGATCAGGTGCTCCTCGGTCTGGACGAGCGCAGTGAGATCGTCGAACAGCCGCATCACCTCGCTGCGTGTCGGCGCGGCATCGAGGGCACTGAACAGGTCGTTCAGGGCGTCGAGCAGCAGCGCCGCGTCGGGATCGAGCCCAAGCTCCGCCGGGCTTAAGGTCACCCGCCGCTCGGAGACGCGCCCAACCCAGACCCGGAAGCTCTCGCGTTGCAGCGAGTGGTAGAGCGGCGTCTCGCTGATCAGGAACAACAGCAGGTTGCGCGGGTTGGCGTAATAGGGCGCGTCGCGCACCAGCCAGTGCCGGTCGCGGATCAAGCGATGCACCCGGATATGCTCTCGGAAATCGGCTGCCTGCAATTGGCCGAGGATCAGCACCGTGGACTCGGCCTCGCTCAGCGCACAGGCCTGGCTCGCGATGTCGTCGAGCGGGTCGACCGCAGAGGCCTTGCGCCCGTACTCGTCGGTACCCGGCGGCAAGATCACCTCCGGTGTGGGAGGCTCCGCGTCGGAAAAATCGTGATAGAGGATGTGCGGGGTATCGAGCGCATGGGCGAGCGCGGTCGCGAAGGCGGTCTTGCGCCGCTCGCCGTCGCCTTGGATACTCAAGGCGCGAATACGGTTGGGCGCCCCCTTCAGCAGACAACGCACCTGAAAGTCGTAGTCGTCGTTGGACTCGAAGCCGTGCTCGGCCATGGACTCGCGGAGGTTTTTCATGGCCTGATGATAGCGCGGTGAATGCACCGATGCCTGACACGACGCATCGATCCTAGACGTCGATGATGAGTGAAGCGCCCCTGCTTCGAGCACTTGACCGAGGGTATGATCTCTCGACCGTCCAGTCTGCGGGAAAGCCCCCGCAGGACGGTGTCTCGAACCACCGCAGTCGAGCTGGAGGAGATCCTGATTGGTTTCCGCAGACCCTGATCGCATCGACTTGAGAGAACAAGCAACTCTCTCCGCACTCATCGAGCAAGCTTATCGACAACTTCCGATCGCTTTGGTGGTGAGTTTGGTCAACGCTCTCCTCCTGACAGGCGTTCTTTGGGGAGCGATCGAGAAGGCGACTCTTCTCATATGGCTAGTCTGTTTGGTTTCGGTGACGGCGTTTCGCTTCCGAGCCCAGCATGCGTTTCTCGATCCACTACGGCGGGCGCGCGTCGATGACGCCGTTTGGCGGCGTGACTTCGTAACGGGCGCGTGTGCAGCCGGGTTGGTGTGGGGAGGAGCAGGGATCTTCCTGTTTCACCCGAGCTCCTTTACGCATCAAGTCTTTCTTGCCTTCGTGCTCGGCGGAATGGTCGCCGGAGGCGTCCCGCTGCTGTCTCCTCTGAAGCACGCCTATCCTTGTTTTGCGATCCCGATCGTGCTTTCCACGACCTTCAGCATGCTCTTGGTCGGCGACGGAGTGCACTTGATCATGGGGTTGATGATCCTGGTGTTCGGCATCGCCATGCTGTCTTCATCCGCTCGGGTGAGGCGATTGTTTCAAGATGCCACCGACATGCGTTTGAAGCTTGCCTCGTCCATTGCGGAAGGCTCGGCTCTTCAGGAGATGCTGCGTATCGACGAGCTCACACGTATCGGCAATCGGCGTTTCTTCGAAGAGCAGCTCGCGAATGAATGGAAACGGGCTGATCGCGCAGGCAATACCCTTGCGGTCATTTCAGCCGACGTCGACCATTTCAAAGCGTACAACGACCGTTACGGACACCCCGCAGGCGACCGCTGCCTGATCGGTGTCGCACGGGCCATGGCATCCGCCCTGCAACGACCGGGTGACGCAGCAGCCCGCATCGGCGGAGAGGAATTCGCCTTCGTTCTCCCGCAGACGAGCTTCCTCGGCGCAGAGCAGGTCGCAGAGCGGATCCGCGAGACCGTCTGGGACCTGAACC
Source organism: Thiocapsa sp. KS1 (assembly GCF_001499735.1). GTDB lineage: Bacteria > Pseudomonadota > Gammaproteobacteria > Chromatiales > Chromatiaceae > Thiocapsa. Next base: position 3,361,163 of record NZ_LN848257.1, read on the forward strand.
TGCCTCATGCGGCCTCGCCGGTTGCCGAGCGCGTGACGGTTAGCTTGGGTGTCGCATCGTCGGATCATGCATCAGTCGCTTCGGCAGCGGATTTGATCCGGGCCTCGGATGCAGCCCTCTACGAGGCGAAACGCAGAGGGCGAAATCGGGTCGCGACCATCGCACCCTGAGCCCGGCCTCGTCGTTTTCGTGATGTTCGAAGCCCCGGATAACGACGCCGTTGGTTGGCCTTGACGATCGTTGAATCCCGCGGTTTTCGTCCGCGCGGTCGCGTTTGGACAGAGGAAAGGTAAAGGTGCCGTCGGCGACGATGGCTCAAGAGCAAGACACACCTACACCGAGCCTGGTCAGATACCGTCCTGCTCCCCTGCGTAAAGGGCGAGCGGGAAGCATTCGGTGATCAGGATCACCGGGCGTCTCTCGATGATGATGCGGTAGGTCCGACAGACGGCGCGGCGCCCGTCCGCGTCGATTTCCATTCCGACGTCCAGAACCTCGCGATAGCTCTCCAGGCCACTGTCGCGAATCAGCACGCCGATGCCGATCTCGCGGTCGATCAGGCGCTGGCGGAACCCGGCCGGGATCAACTCGGCGCGGATCAGCGAAAACGCCTCGGCAAAACTCCGGCCCGAATCCGTTCCGCGTAGCCGCGCATCGCGGATCAGACAGTGATCGCCGGGCTCGACTTGGATCGCAGGAACCGGCTCCTCCGCGACCTCGAAGCGCTGCTCCAGCGTATCGACCGTGACAGGCTCCCAAAAAAAAGCCTCGAGGATCTTGGTCACGGTCCCGTCCGTGACCAAAAGTGCCCGCAGGAATGGCGGGAGCAGGTGGAGCGGCACGGGATCGCCGGAGGGCGCCGCGATGGTCCCGTCGCGCACGAAACCGTCGCACCGGAAGGATGCCTGCACGGATCCGGTCCCTTCATCAAGTACTGAACGACCGTAGTAACGGCGCATCTGGGTCTCCTTCGTGGCCGGCGGGGACGTCACCCGACGGATGATCTGCGCGTTCGACCGGGCGGAATTCTGCCCCACGACGGTGCGGCATGCCAGCGCGGACGTCCGGCGGTCCGCGTCGGAAACACGGATCGCGGCTCGGCGAGGTTACGACGAGCGGGATGGATGCGAAGCCGACGAAAAAAAATGCCACCTAAAGCCGTTGCGGACTTGATACGTGGCCAAATTTGCCTCAATCTGTACTGCGACTCGCGTCTGGTGCCGACGCCTCATGCACATGTAGGTGGGGAAAAAGCAACAAGCGCGCGATCAGTAACGTTCCTCGAACCATTCCGACCTGATCCCCCCGGGGCCGGAGCAGGTTCGAGGTTCGGAAAAACCCGTGGTTATGTGTTATATAAATAGGGCCTAATGGCCAACTCTAGGAGATTTACAACGATGACCAAGATCGTCAAGCTCGCTTCCCTGTCCGCCGTCGCCGTTCTCGGCGTCTCTCTGCTGGGTGGTTGCACCACCGACCAAACCGCTCGCGACATGGCTCAACAAGCCATGGACACTGCCAACAGTGCCCAGGCTTGCTGCAACGCCAATACCGAGCGTCTTGACCGCATGTATCAGAAGATCATGGGCAAGTAAGACCCTTCCGAGGGACTGCGCCGGCTTCCCACGAGTTGTGGGATGCCGGCGTCCTCTTCAACCGCCCGCTCGACCGCCTCCCAGTCGATCGTCACGCCTTCGGCATTCCTCACCCATTCCGGGATCGCTTCCCTCGCAGTCCGTCGCACGCTCTTCTCGCCGGTCTGAACCTCCAAGTACAGGTCGTCTCCACGCCATCCGACCTTGTAGGCTTGGTCGATGATGTTCACCGGCGTCGAGATGTCGGTCAGACCGAACAATTCCTCGATGCCCTCCGGATACATGCGGATGCAGCCACCGCTGACCTCCATCCCGAGCCCCCAAGGCTGGCTGGTCCCGTGGATCAAGTAATCGGGATTGCTCAAACGCATGGCATACTTGCCCAGAGGGTTATCCGGCCCGGGCGGGACCGTCGGCGGCAGGATGTCGCCGTACGCGGCGTGCGCCGCGCGCACGTTCGGGCCGGGTGTCCAGGTCGGGTCCTTGCGTTTTTCGATGACCTTAAAGTTGCCGAGCGGCGTACCCATCGCGTCCTTGCCGACGCTGATGGCGTAGATCCGCACCTCGTTGGGGTCATTGGGCGGGAAGAAGTAGAGACGTTTTTCGGCGCGATTGATCACGATGCCGGTCCGAGGCGCGTCCGGAAGGACATAAAAGGCCGGGACCATCACGTCCGTGCCGTCTCCGGGCACCCAGACGTCGACCTTGGGGTTTGCTTGACGCATGTCGTCGTAACCCAGGCCGTTCTGGCGGGCGACGTCCAGCAAGGTATCCTTCGCGCGCGCCTTGAAGTAGAAGGGGACGCCCACCACCGAGTCGTTCGGGTTCTCGAGTCGGAAGGTCTCGGCCCCGGCGCCATCGATGATTCCCAGGCCCAGCAGGGACGCGCAGACCGAGGTTGCGATCCACGCTCGTTTGCGTCGGCCAAGATCAAAATCTCTCATAGACTCTCTCGCTTCTGTATTGGTTTAAATCGGATGAAAAAAGTGTCGCGATTGTCTCACGTCCGCAACATCGGCGTCGCCGCCCACGTCGATGCGGGCAAGACCACGCTGACCGAGCGAATCCTCTTCTACACCGGCGCCTCCTACAAGATCGGCGAGGTGCACGACGGCGCCGCTCACATGGACTACATGGCCGAAGAGCAACAGCACGGCATCACCATCACCGCCGCCGTGACCAAGGCGCCCTGGCGCGATCACCTGTTGCAGGTGGTCGATACGCCCGGCCATGTGGACTTCACCATCGAGGTGGAGCGCGCCATGCGCGTGCTCGATGGCTGCATCCTGGTGCTCGACGGTGTCCGCGGCGTCGAGCCGCAGACCGAGACGGTGTGGCGTCAACGTACCCGATTCCAACTGCCTGTACTCGTTTTCGTCAACAAGATGGATCGCCCCGGGGCGGATTACCGGCGAGCGCTCGAGGCGGTCAGACGGCGCCTGAAGATCGAGCCGATCGCCATCACGGTTCCACTCCCGGATCAGGGCACGGTGGTGGATTTGATCGAGCGCAGGCGAATTGGTTTCGTCGGCGAGCAGGGAGAGTCTCTCGTCGTCGAGCCATGTCCGCAGTCGCTTTGGGACGAGGTGGCGGATTTGCGGGAGTCCTTGTATCTCGCCGCCGCCGAGGTGGACGAGGGTCTCGCCGATTGCGTCTTGGCCGGCCAGGAGCCGCCCGCCGAGGCGCTGCGCGCCGCGATCCGCCGGGGGGCACTGGCGGGCCGCTTTTGTCCCTGCTACGGCGGAAGCGCCCTGCGGAATCTCGGGGTTCAGCCCGTGCTTGACGGCGTGGTCGACTTCCTCCCCGCCCCGCTCGACCGCCCGCCCGCGCATGCGACCCTCCCGGACGGAACCTCGGAGGAGATCGTCATGGGGGGCGAGGGTCCCTTGGCGGCCCTCGCCTTCAAGGTCCAACTCTGGGACGGACGCCGCCACGTGTTTGCGCGCATCTATCGCGGGGTCTTGATGCCCGGGGACGCGGTCGAATTTCCGACCCCGGCCGGCGCTGCCAGGCGCGAGCAGGTTGCGCGCATCTTCGATGTTGATGCGGGCAAGAAGACGCGCATCGACCGAGCCGAGGCCGGCGAGATCGTCCTCTTGGCCGGACTGCGCTATGCCTCGACCGGGGACACCTTGTGCGCCCCGGGTCATGTGCTCAGCCTCGAGCGGATCGAGGCCCGCGCTCCCGTGCTGGGGCTGGCCATCGAGCCCACGGCCGGGACAGACGAAGAGAAGCTGCTCGAGGTCCTGGATAAGGTCCAGCAGGAGGATCCCACGCTGCGCGTCGAGGAGGATCCCGAGACCGGCCAACGGCTTCTTCGCGGGATGGGCGAGCTGCACCTTCAGATCGTGCTCGAGCGCATCGAGCGCGAGTTCGGCGTGCATGTCCGTACCGGCCAACCCGCCGTTGCCGTGCGCGAGACCGTTCGCCGGGATGCGTCCGCCGACGCCCTCTTCGCCCCGCCGCCGACCCCGGATCCGCGTCGGCAGGATCTCATGGCGCGTGTCGCGCTTGCGATTCGGCCGCTCCCGCGCGGGACCGGCGAGCAGATTGAATGGGGGGTC
>NZ_LN848257.1:3365421-3369637 GCF_001499735.1 Thiocapsa sp. KS1
GTCGCGCTTGCGATTCGGCCGCTCCCGCGCGGGACCGGCGAGCAGATTGAATGGGGGGTCGGGTCTTACCCGAGGGGGCGGACTTGAGCCTCGCACAACGCGAGGCGATCGAGCAGTCGCTGAGGTCGACCCTGGCCGCCGGGCCCTTGCTTGCCGCCCAGGTCCAAGACATCCTCGTGCGGATCACCGAGGTTGGGCTTTTCGGCCCGGCCTCGACCTCCGAGGCGCTCGGAGCGGCGGCGTCCAAGGCGCTGCGCCAAGCGCTCGAACACGCCGAGCCGGCAGCGATGCATCCCGTCATGCGCGTGGAGGTGGTGATTCCGGAGCCGAGCCTCGGCACGGTTTTGGGCGATTTACAGGCGCGGCGTGCACTGATACAGGGTACCGAATCGGTTGGCGAGGACGTGACGATCCGCGCGGAGGCCGCCCTCGAGCCCCTGCTCGGCTACGCCACCGCGCTGCGTAGCCTCACCCAAGGGAGGGGACAGTTCAGCATGGAGCTCGATCGGTTCGACGTCTAAACCGCGCACGGCACGACATGCCGAGACTTTGGATCGCTGCGGCCTCGGCGGACACAAGCGGACTTGGCAGGGCGCGGTTCAGGAGAAAAACGTACAAAGGAATTTTTCGCGGATGCGCACGGGACCCTGCGGATGAGGGAGGTCGCGACCGGATCAGCCCTTGAGACTGCGCGGGCGGGTGATCGAGATCAGCTGAGCGCTCCCGCACGGCAGCGCGCTCCAATCGTCCGGCATCTCCAGTCGGGCGACGGTGGCGGTGGGGAGGAGCTTGCCGTCGTCGGGGATCTCCAGATCCTCGCCGACCAGGTGCATGAGGAGCTGCTCGAGACCCGGGTTATGGCCGATCAGCAGGACGATCGCTGCGTCCGGGGAACAGCGGCCCAAGACCGACAGGAGCTTCGGGACCTCGGCCTCGTAGATGTCGGTGTCCCAGAGGATCTGCCTTTTCTTGATGTCGAGACACTTGCAGACCTTCGCCGCGGTTTGCTTCGCGCGCTCGGCCGGGGAGCTCACCACCAGATCCGGAACCAAGCCCTCCCGATAGAGCCAGGCTCCGACCTTGGGGGCATCGCTCTTTCCGCGTTTGGTCAAGGGACGCTCGAAGTCGCTAGAAGCGACGGAGTCCCAGTCCGACTTGGCGTGGCGCAGGATGAGGAGCTCTCTGGGCATGGAGAAGAATGGGTCGGCGTAACTCAAGCAGGGGTCGAACGGGCCTTGAACAGGATACCCGGTCTTTTAACATATCCGTCATCTACAAGGAAACGAGGATTCTCCCGGCAGCCCGCCTGTCTCGTCCTGGACCGCCGCCCGCATCGGCATCTCAACACGCGGACGCCAGCAACCGCTCCATCATCCCCTTGGCCTGCGCGAGATAGCCGCCGCCGAAGAGGTTGAGATGATTCAGGACATGGTAGAGGTTGTAGAGGATCTTGCGCGTGGCGTACTCGGGCGGCAGCGGCCACGCCTCCCGATAGGCCGCATAAAAGTCGGATCCGAAACCGCCGAAGAGCTCGGTCATGGCCAGATCCGTCTCGCGATCGCCGAAATAGACAGCGGGGTCGAATATGACCGGCTCGCCTTCGCGGCTCGCGCCGATGTTGCCGCCCCAGAGATCCCCGTGGAGCAAAGACGGCGCAGGACCGTGACCGATCAGATCGTCGAGGACCGACATCAACCGCTCGCCCGTGTCGAGCAACGCCCGGCCGTGGCCGTTGCGGGCCGCCAGACCGAGCTGGAACCCAAGCCGACGCTCTCTCCAGAAGGCGACCCAGTCGGAGGCCCGTGTGTTGTGCTGCGGGGTCGAGCCGATGGTGTTGTCGCGATGCCAGCCGAAGTCGGGCGCGGTGCAGCGATGCAGACGTGCCAGTCGACGGCCCGCCTGCGCGCCGTCCAAACGCCCGATCAGGTCGACATGCTCCATCGCTAGATAGCTTTGAGCACCGGCGATGCCGGTGCAGACAGGCTCGGGCACCCGGATCGCCTCCGCCTTGCGCAGGGCGGCGAGACCCTCGGACTCCGCTTGGAACATCGCCAGCCGGTCGGCGTTGTTGAGCTTGACGAAATAGGCACGCGCGCCGTCGACGAGGACGACGGCGCGATTGATGCAGCCGCCTCCGACCGATTGCTGTCGCTGAATGCGGAAGGGCCGTCCGGTCACGCTCGCGATATGGCTCGCGATCGTCTCCGGATCATTCACCGGGATCACTCATCGGCGGTTTCGTCGACAACCCGAGCGATGCGGCGATGCAAGGGGCTCGAGCGCGGGAAATGAGCGCGCAGGAAGGCCATCTGATCCGCCAGGACATGACGTCCCATCAGAAAGATGTACTCGGCATGCGTCGGCGTGAAGGGCACCGCCAGCAGCTCCATCCCTGCGGCCTCCGGCGTACGCCCGGCTTTGAAGTTGTTGCAGCGCACGCAGGCGGTGACGACATTGTTCCAGACATCCTTGCCGCCCCGACTGGTGGGACGCACGTGATCGCGCGACAGATGACGCCCCGAGAAACGACTGCCGCAGTACATGCACATGTGGTCGTCGCGGTGAAACAGGGTGCGGTTCGACAGGGGTGGTGCATAATCATCCTGAAGCTTGTTCAGGGTGTGATGTGTGCCGTAGGTCGCGATGATGGAGTGGATCTCCAGGCGACTCTGTCGGTGGGTGTTTGAATTGATGCCGCCGCGCAGCTCGAACAAGGCGTCGCCGCACGCATAGGCGACCTGCCCGAGAAAATAAAGTCGGGCGGCGACCCGGTAGTCCACCCATTCCATCGGCATGCCCGCCAAATCCGTTCGCAGTACCTGTTGATTCAATGACAACATAGCGGCGTTACGGCTCGGAATTTGCGAGCATGATACACAGTTGCCCCTTTCGCGCAACCCGGCGCCGCCGATCGTTTCGAGAGGCGGGACTCACGGCTCGGTCTGCATTCCGTGGCGAAAGGGTTCCGATGTGATCCCTTTAACCCGTTGATCATTCACAGCCGCCGCGCAATGCGTCGAACAGGGTTGCCGGACCCGCCTCTCGCCCCTGAGCCGCCGTTCGCAGAACGCTCAACCTACTGATTAAGAAATATGTTTTTTATTTGGCCAAAAAGTTTCCAAACGAACAAAACCGTAACAACGACGCCTGCTCGCATCGGGTTTACAGCGGTCATCCCCAGACTTATCCACAGGAATTGTGAGTTGCCCGGGTTTCATGTTTCACGACAAGTGATTGCCGACGTTTCCTAGTACGGGTCGGACCTCCATCGCCTAATCGACGACGGCCGCCCATCCTCCGACAGCTCGCTTCGACGCCATGCCGCCCGCCTCATCCCGAACGCCGGGTCCGATCCTGCGTGTCGCCGTCGCGGCGCCGCTCATGGACGCCTTCGATTATCTGCCGCCGTCTCCGGAACCGGACCTCGGCACGGCAACCCCCTCCCTGATGCCCGGGCAGCGCGTGCTGGTGCCCCTCGGCCAAGGTCGGCGGGTGGGCATTCTGCTCGAGCTGCGCGACACCTCCGATCAGGATGCGGCACGCCTCAAGCCAGTCGAGCGCCTGCTCGACCCGCGCCCCGTCCTGGGAGCGACCGACCTGACCCTGCTGCGCTGGGCGGCGGACTACTACCGGCAGCCGATCGGCGAGGTGCTCTTCAGCGCCCTCCCCGCCCGTCTGCGCCAGCCGAACCCGATCATGGACGAGCAGATCGCAGGCGTCTCGGCGACCGCCGCCGGTCGGACCCTGGACCTCGACACGCTGCGGCGGGCGCCGAAACAACGCGAGCTCCTGGCCCTGGTCAGAGCAGCACCCGACGGTGTCGCGCTGGCCGATCTGGCCACACGGGTCGGACCCTGCGCCGCGCCACTCCGCAGCCTGCGTGCGCTGGGCCTGGTGGAAACCTGCCGCCTCTCCGCGGCACCGAGCATTCCGGGCGCCTCCCGCGACGTGCCCGCCCCCGGCCCGGAGCTCAATGTGGATCAGGCCGGAGCGGTGCGTCGGGTGACGGCCGAGCTCGGCGGCTTCAACCCCTTTCTGCTCGAAGGCGTCACCGGCAGCGGCAAGACCGAGGTCTATATCCGGCTGATCGAGGCCGCCTCCGCCCGCGGTACTCAGACGCTCTTGATCGTACCCGAGATCGGCCTGACCCCGCAGTTGCGCGAGCGCCTGACCTCTCGCCTGCCCGATCCGCCGGCGGTCCTGCATTCCGGGCTGG
>NZ_LN848257.1:3369737-3370797 GCF_001499735.1 Thiocapsa sp. KS1
CGCTCGGCGGTCTTCGTGCCCATGCCCCGACTCGGGCTGATCCTCGTCGACGAGGAGCATGACGCCTCGCTCAAGCAGCAGGAGGGCTTCCGGTACTCGGCGCGCGACGTCGCCGTGCGTCGCGCCCAGTTGGTCGATTGCCCGGTCGTGTTGGGCTCGGCGACGCCCTCGCTCGAAACGCTCAACAACGCTCAGACCGCGCGCTACGGCTGGTTGCGTCTTCCACAGCGTGCGGGCGCCGCCTGCACGCCGCGCATCTCGCTGCTGGACATCCGCAATCAACCGCTTCAAGCCGGTCTATCGGCGGTTCTGCGCGAGGCGATGCGCACCGAGATCACCGCCGGCAACCAAGTGCTCCTCTTTCTGAACCGACGCGGCTATGCCCCGGTGCTCACCTGTCACAGCTGCGGCTGGGTCGGCGACTGCCCGCATTGCGACGCCCGCCTCACGCTTCACCTGGCCCGCCGACGCCTCTGGTGTCACCACTGCGGCTGGACGCGACCCTTGCCGAACGTCTGTCCGGACTGCAAGGGGACGGATCTGCGAATGCTCGGGCGCGGGACCGAGCGACTGGACGAGGAGCTGCGCCCCCTGTTTCCGGGTGTCGCCATTGCCCGCCTCGACCGCGACACCACCCGACGTCGCGGCGAGCTGGCGCGCCTCCTCGACGAGGTCCGCCGCGGCGAGGTGCAGATCCTCCTCGGGACTCAGATGTTGGCCAAGGGACATGATTTCCCGGGCGTGACCCTGGTCGGGATCCTGGATCTCGACCAATCGCTCTACGCAAGCGACTTCCGCGCCCCCGAGCGCACGGCGCAGCTCATCGTGCAGGTCGCGGGCCGAGCCGGACGTGCCGAGCGCCCCGGACGGGTCGTGCTCCAGACCCGGCACCCCGAGCACCCGCTGCTCCGGAGTCTGCTGCTCGATGGCTACACCGGCTTCGCGGCGGCGGCGCTCGCGGAGCGGCGCGAGGCCGAGCTGCCGCCCTTCAGTCATCTCGCACTGCTGCGCGCCGAGGCCCCTGCCGCCGAGACTGCGACGGCCTTCCTGGATCAGGCCC
>NZ_LN848257.1:3370897-3372455 GCF_001499735.1 Thiocapsa sp. KS1
CCCCGATGGAGCGGCGCGGCGGGCGTTACCGCACGCAGCTTCTCGTGCAATCCGCAGAGCGACCCCGGCTCCAACGCTTCCTCGCAGGCTGGAGCCTCGCCTTGCGCGCCCTGCCTCGCGCCAAGGGGCTGCGCTGGTCGCTGGACGTCGATCCGCAGGATATGCACTGATCGTCTCGAGCATCGCTGAGAAGGCGTACCTCGCGAGGGAGTATCGACTGACGGGACGGGGACGAGCTTGCGAGCCGCAGCATCCCCGGCGCCCGGCCGGAGCCCGTGCCTCATCCAAGCGACGGCGTAGCGCTTGCCGATCCCGCCCCGTTCGCCGGAAGCGCGATCAGGATCGCACAGCCGCCTGCCGCGGCTGCGCGGGCCTCGATCGTGCCGCCGTGCGCCGCCACGACGTTCTTCGCGATCGCGAGCCCGAGCCCGGCGCCGCCGGTATGGCGGCTGCGCGAGGCATCCACGCGGTAGAGACGGTCGAAGAGCCGCGGCATGTCTTGGCTCGGAACGCCCGGGGCGCTGTCCTCGAAGGCGATCCGATAGCCGCCGCCGACAGGCCTGTCGAGCGTTACCCGGAGGCCGCCGCCGGAATCCGTATAGCTCAGACTGTTGCGCAGCAGGTTGCCGAAGAGCTGCGACATGCGACCCGAATCGGCCCACAGCGGCGCCGGCCCGATCAGTCGATTCTCGAAGACTAGGGCGAGCCCGGCCGCCTCGAAGCGCGTCCGAAAGGCATCGACATCGGCGGCGAGAAGCTGTGCGAGATCGATCTCCTCCATTCGGTAGGTGAGTGCGCCGAGATCGGTCATGGCAAGATCGTTCAGGTCCTCGACCAAACGCGAGAGCCGCAGCAGATCGGCGTGCAGGCGATCGACCTCGGTGCGATCGAGCGGCCGCACCCCATCCTGCATCGCCTCCAGATGGGCGCGCAGGAGGGCGATCGGGGTGCGCAGCTCATGGGAGATGTCCGCCACCCATTGACGGCGCGCCAGGTCGTTGCGCTCCAAGGCGCCGGCCAGGGCGTTGATATCGCGACCCAGGCGGGCGATCTCGTCGCTGCCGGCGACCGGCACCCGGGCGGCATAGTCGCCGGCGGCAAGTCGGCGGGCGGCCTGCTGGAAGCCCTGCACCGGACGCATCAGGCGGCTCGACAGCGGATAGGCCAGTGCGGCGGCGAGCGCAAGCATGGCCAAGGCGATCAGCCAGAGCCGCCCGCCTTGGCGCTCGGCGAAGCGCAGATCCGCAAGCTCTGCGATCGGCGGCCCGGGGATCAGGGCAAGCGCGCCGATCGGCGTCCCGTCGAGATCCAACGGAAAGCGCCGGGTGCTCGGAAGGAGATCGGGACGTCCGTAGACCAGCTTGCCGTCGCCGTCCAGCAGCATCAGGCGCAGCTCGAGCGGCGCACCCCGACCGTTTCGATTCTTCTCCAGCGCCGGCGCCGGCGGCCACTCGAAGCCGCCGCCGCCCGGGTCACGCTGCGGCCCGAGAAAGCGACGCATCCAGTGCGGCGCGCGCTCGCCGTCGCCGGGCCGACCACGACGACCTTCCGCCGCCCC
>NZ_LN848257.1:3372555-3417386 GCF_001499735.1 Thiocapsa sp. KS1
AGGTCTCGTGAGCGGCATAGATCTCGATGAGACGCTCGGCGATCGCCTCGATCCGTGCCTGCTCACGCGCGTCGGCCAGCTCGATCAGGCCGCGTTGCAGAGACCAGTGAACGACCGCCTGCGTACCCAGCAGCACCAGGACGCAGGCGAGCAGGAGGGTTAGGAAGACCTTGGTGCGGATAGAAAAAGGCATCGTGACGGAAGCTTCCGACCGGTGCACCGCGATGAAACGGCGCCATTCTTTGCGATCGCGTCCGACTCTCTTCGGTCGTGAAGACGAAGGGAAAATGTCGATGCGAGCTGGTTTGCCTCTGCTCGGCGGATGTTGGTCCCGTAGGGTGCAATAAAAAAGGAAATTGGGGGAATCTCACCAAAAATACAATGCGTGTTCTGTGGTCGGGTGGAGATCGGCGTGCAAGCGCCATCGACCCTGGCAATGCCTTGGTAATATCCTACCGCAGCAGGATAATCGAATCGATTCGTGTACTTTCATCAACAAAACGGTTGTCTTCCGGAACAGGGCGAAGCCCTGCCGTGCTCTTTCCGGCGAACACAATAATGCTTATGATAGATTCGGTTAATGTGTTTTCACTCGCGTCGATCATAATGGAACGAAATAATATTGCATCAACAATAACCACGCTCACGTGTCCGCTAAACGAATATCGTCAACGCTTGGCTTACAATATCGATTCGGCCACGGCAGCGCTTCAAGCGTGGAGTAAAGCAGCAACAACCGCCGCGTCGACCCGATTGGTCAGGACAACATGAATCCCGCGCATATCGGCAGAAAGGGAGAGCTGTAGATGGCCCTGGATATGGGCGGTCACCAGACCGACAGCATCAGAATCGTCATTTTCGACGATCAGCCATTCATTCTCTTGGGTATCGAGCAGGTGTTGTCCACCGAGCCGAACTTCAGCATTCAAGCATCCTGTACCGATGGGGCTCGGTGTCTCGAAGCCGTCGGGCGATCTCGACCGGACATCGTGATCCTTGATCCGTCGCTCCCGAACAGCGCGGGATGGAGTCTCCTCGAGAATCTGGCGGAAAACGAACCCGCGACCAAGATCGTCATCCTCACGAGATCGCTGACCGAGACGGAATTGCTGCAGGCCATGCGCCTCGGGGTTCGGGGCGTCATGTTGAAACAAATGGCCCCCTCACTGCTCGTTCAGTGCCTCCGCAAGGTCTATGCCGGCGAGCTATGGCACGAGAAGACGTCCTTCGGTCTCGCGTTCGATATGATGCTCAGGCGGGAGCGTCGGCAAAAGACGGTCGCCGATATCCTGACGCCTCGGGAGATCGAGCTCGCTCGGCTGGTCGCGACCGGATACGACACCTGCAAGATTGCCGCGCAGCTGAAGATTGCGCCGGGCACGGTGAAGGTTCACCTGCACCGCATCTACATCAAGCTCGGCATCCGGAGCCGAGTTGAATTGACCAACTTCGTCAGAGACAACGGACTGTCGTGATGGACAGACGCGATCCCGCCTGTCGCGCTGCGATTGCCGAGCCGGACTCGCTGCCGTGTACTAATAGACGTGCTCGATCACCGAAGGTACCTCGATCCGTCTCACCCCCTCGATCTCGATCCCCTCTCGAGGCTCGGGGTCGAGCAGAGAGCCGACCTGGTCTTCGCGGAGCCACTCCGGCACCGCAGTACTATCGGTCGATGATGCGAGTGTGCCGCTGGCCCGATGGACCCTCACCTGCACCATGCCCGGTGGGACATCCGGGATCGCCTCCGGGCGTCCTGCCAAAACCTCTGCCATAAAATCCATCCACATCTCGATCGCGGCCTGGCCGCCGGTCTCGCCGGAACCCAAGGGGGAAAAGTCGTCGAATCCCATCCAGGCCGCGGTCGCGAAGTCCTTCTGATAGCCGCAGAACCAGGAATCACGCACCTGGTCGGTGGTGCCCGTCTTACCGGCAAGATCCTCACGGCCGAGCGCCCGAGCGCGCGCACCCGTACCGACCCGTACGACATCCTGCAACATGGTGTGCATCTGATAAGCCTCCGGTGCTCGCAGCACCCGCGTAGCCGCACGGCCCGGGACAGGCGCCGCATCGGTCGCCGCCGAGCGCCCCGGCTTGCGAAACCAGCACTCCTCGCAGGCCCGCCGGGGCGCGGTTTCGAAGACCGGTTTACCGTCGGCTTTCTCGATGCGCCGAATCAGATAGGGCTCGATCCGGTAGCCGCCGTTCGCAAACACGGCATAGGCGCCGGCCATTTGCAAAGGCGAGATCTCGGCGGTCCCGAGCGCGAGCGACAGACCGCGCGGCATGGCCGCGGGGTCGAAACCGAAGCGCGCGACAAAGCGGATGGCCTCGTCCACGCCGACCTGATCGAGCAGATCGATCACCGCCAGGTTGCGCGACTGCACCAACGCCGGGCGCAGTCGGATCGGCCCCAGGTTCTTGCCGTCGAAGTTGCGCGGCCGCCAGCCCTGCGATCCGCTCGCCACCCGCGAGACGGGCTCGTCACGGACCAGGCTCGCCGGCGTCCAGCCGGCATCCAAGGCGGCGGCATAGATGAAGGGTTTGAACGTCGATCCCGCCGGGCGGCGTGCATCCACGGCGCGGTTGAACTGGCTCTCCCCGAACGCGTAGCCGCCGACGATGGCCAGGATCGCCCCGTCGAGCGGCGACACCGAGACCAAGGCGCCGGAGACCGCAGGCCGTTGAGCGAGCATCCAGCGGCCCTCGGCATCTTGCTTCAGTCGCACCAGATCGCCGACCGAGAGGACATCGGTCATCGCCCGGGGGGGCGAGCCACGCCGATCGGCATCGCGAAACGGCCGCGCCCAGCGGACCTCTTCCGTGCGCAGGGCGACGCGCTGCCCCCGGCCGATATAGACCTCGGCGCGATCCCGCTGCACGCCGACCGAGATGCCCGCAGTCAGCCCGGCCACGCGATCGGCACCGTCCAGCACGCGATCGAGATCGGCATCCGACAGCCCATCCGCTCCATCTGCCGCATCCCGTTGCATCAGGTCGATGCGGCGCTCGGGCCCGCGGTATCCATGGCGCTGGTCATAGGCCAGCAGCGCTCGCCGAACCGCATCCTGCGCGGCAAGCTGCGCCTCCGACGCGATGCTGGTCGTCACCCGATAGCCGGCGCGATACGCCTCCTCGCCGTAACGCGCGGCCATCTCACGTCGCACCATCTCGGCCGCATAACCCGCATCCAACTCCAACTCGCGGCCATGAAGCCGAGCAGCGTCCGGCGCGGCGCGCGCCTCGCGATAGGCCGCGGGGTCGATCCGCCCCAGCTCCAGCATCCGCCCCAGCACATAGTCGCGCCGGATCCGTGCCCGCTGCGGATCCGAAACCGGGTTGTTGGTCGAGGGCGTCTTGGGGATGCCCGCGAGCATCGCTGCTTCGGCCAAGGTCAGCTCATCGAGCGTCTTGTCGTAATAAAGCGCCCCGCGGCGGCGACCCCGTAGGCACGATGTCCGAAGAAGATCTTGTTGAGATAGAGTGCCAGGATCTCCTCCTTCGAGAGGGTGCGCTCCAGATGCCAGGCGAGCAGGATCTCCGCAAACTTGCGATCGAAGGTCTTCTCGGAGGTCAGAAAGAGGTTGCGCGCCACCTGCATGCTGATGGTGCTGCCGCCCTGCCGGGGCTCGCCGGTCCGCAGATACGCGAGTACGGCCCGCGCCAACCCGGCGACGTCGATCCCCTCGTGAGCAAAGAACCGGCTGTCCTCGGCGGCCAGGAAGGCATCGATCAACAGGGGCGGAATGCGCTCGATCGGTACGGACTCGCGCCGCTCGATCCCGAATTCGCCCATCAGGAGTCCGTCTGCGGAGTAGATGCGCAGCGGCTCGTGCAGCCGGATGTCGGCCAGCAGGTCGCTGCGTTGCAGATCATGCAGGGTGATCGCCACGAAGACAGCAAGCGCGAAGAGCGCAAGCAGCGGCAGAACGAGCAGCAGGCCGACGACCGTCCCGACACGCCGTGCGAATCGCTCCGAACGCTCGGGCCTTCGGCCACGCAGCAAGGACGTCACCTCACCCTCGTTCCCGGATCACATCGGAGAAGACCGGCCGGGTCTCCGCCGCGCTTAGCCGGAGACACCCGTCTCGAAGAAACGCGTCTCCCAGTCGGTGTCCGCCTTGCCGGGTCCTTTCACGCCGGTGCCGGTCGAGCGGCCGCGGGAGATCCCGAGCGACGCGCCGTGCGCCGCGAGACCGTCCTCGGAGACACCGAGCACCTGCGCGACACGCTTCACATAGGCTTGCGTCTCCGCAAAGGGTGGCACGCCGCCGTGGCGCTTCACCGCCCCTTCACCCGCGTTGTATCCGGCCAGGGCGAGCTTGAGATCGCCGTCGAAGTGGTCGATCAGCCAGCGCAGATAGGCCATGCCTCCGTGCAGATTCTGTTGCGGATCGTAGGGGTCCACAACACCGAACCGCTTGGCCGTCGCCGGGATCAGCTGCATCAGACCCTGAGCCTGCTTGGGCGAAACCGCCTTCGGATTGAAGTTGGATTCGACCTGAATGACCGCGAGCACCAGCTCCGGGTCGAGCCGATAGCTCGGCGCCAACTGCTCCACCATCGCGGCGATCTCCGCGCGGCGCGGATGACGGCCGACGATGCCGGGCTTGGTCGCCTTGACCGGCTTCGCCGCGGGTTGAGCGCTCGCCACCGCGGGACGCGCCGCCGGTAGGGTTCGCGCGACCATCTGGTCGCGCAGAACACACTCCGGCTGAGCGGGGAAGCTGGTCGCCGAGAGATCCCAGCGCGCCAACATCTGTTTCGCCGGCTTGGAGTTGCCCGCCGACGCCTTGAGCAGCCAAGCCGCCGCCAGAACCTCGTCCTGCTTGCCGGCGAGTCGACGGCTGTAGATCTCGCCCAACCGGAACTGGGCCTCGGTGTGCCCGAGCCGCGCCGCCGCGCAGTAGAGCTGGATCGCGCGATCGATGCTCTGCTGGACCCGCACGCCGTATTGATGCTGCTTGCCCCATTCCAAGAGCAGGTCAGCATCGGTCGATTCCATGAGCGCCTCGAAGGGCGGGGCTGCCGCGCCTCCTCGGATCGGCAGCATCGATAGGGACAAGAACATAACCAAGAGGCAGATAGTTCCAATCCGCCGATGCATGACTCCATGAACACTCATGCGCAAACGACTCCTAAGACGATGCCCGATACGGTCGATTCAGGACGCCCCAAACACTCCTCGCAGGAGACCCGGGCCATAAGGCCATCTAGATAGCAGGAATGATGATCAATACCCGCGCAGGATAATCTGCGACCGCTCGATCATCATAGCAGGCAATGCAACCATCGGTAATCGACCTTCCCCAGACTCCGTCGCTCTCCTGCTCGTCCTGCAGACCGGATCGGATTACGCTTTTATGCTGGCCATCCTCAGTAGTTTTCGGTATTTCCCCTGGACGTGGACCGAAGCATATTGCGTATCAACGCCCTGCTGCTCCGGCCGGATCCGATATCGCGTGACGACTTGGGTATCGTCGGGCTCAGCCGAGGTATATATCGTTCGCTATAACATAAGCTAACTCTTCGCATATTGTTTCGTTTCAATGTACGGACATACTTTAACTCGCAGACGAGAACCAGGGGCGACCGGACATAAGACGCCCGAGGTCTCGCAAGGCGACCGGATCCGATGGCTCGCACCCGAAGAAAGAAAAGGGTCCGGGCGCAGGACGCTAGGTACTGGCATCAACTGTAATCGAGGATGAATCTCATGATCGCAATTCTGAAGAAGTTCTGGATGGATGAGGAAGGTGGCGAGGCCGTCGAGTGGCCGCTGGTTGTTGCCTTAATCGTTATCGGTCTCGTTGTGCTTTGGCAGGGGTTGGGCACCGCGATCGGCAATGTCTTGCAGGCAATCATCGATGAGCTAACCGACGCGCTCGCCTAGCGCCAGCGCCCTGAGCAACTGTCTCGCGGCATACGGGCGAGTAGATTGGGTCGAACTGACGCGGACGTCCGCCGAGCGCGAGGCGTTCGCGCCAGTTTTCGGCTGGCTACCCTAGAGGGTGGAAGCCTTCTAAAGGCTCACTTCAATCACCGGACTCACGAACATGACTAGCCGTGATGATGAGTCGGATACGGTATTCTCGAGAATCACGGCTGAACGGTGCAGGAAATTCTGCTCTGACGATCACGGCGGTGAGGCTGTCGAATGGCCTCTTATGGTCGCCTTGATCATCCTGATCGCGATTGGCGCATGGAGTCAGTTCCAAGACAACCTGGGCGAAGTGGTGACGGCCATCACGGAGGCGGTCACAGCTGTTTTGGATTAACTCGGGGTCCAAGCACGCAGCGCGTTTCATCAGGGGCGTCTCGACGCCGACCTAGGACGATTTTCTAATCCGCTGGATTTGGACAAGACTTTGGCTGGAACGCCCTCAATCATCGCCGCTGTCATCGCGCTGTTCATCGTCTGGGCAGCAGCCTGGGTGGATCTGCGTACCCGACGGATTCCCAACCCGATTTCGCTTGCTGGCATCGGCCTTGGTCTGCTGACTGCTCTTGAACTCGGCGGGATCGAAGGGCTCGTGCGGAGTTTTGCGGGGTTGGGGCTGGGAGCCGTCCTGCTGCTTCCCGGATACCTCTTACGTTCGACCGGTGCGGGTGATGTAAAGCTCATGGCCGCCGTCGGTGCCTTGCTTGGACCCAAGGGTGTCCTCTTGGCGTTTGTAGTCGCCATTCTGAGCGGCGCTTTGATCGGGATCGGTTACGCGCTGACGGCTTGGCGCCTCAAGGGTGCACATAGCCCATTCGAACGCTACGGTCAAATGATGCGGTTTCTCTTCACGACGGGCCGCTTAAGTTACATTCCGCCTGCTGCGGACGAGATCATGGGTCAAAGGTTCGCTTTCGGTGTGCCGATTGCGATCGGGACAACAGTTGCCGCCTTCTGGCCGGCGTAAGCTCGTTTCCCGAAAACGTGATGTCGGCCTGGTCTCGAAGAAACACTCTTGACGAGCGAACATTAAGGACGCTGGCTATATAGGCTGACAGTGGCATCAACTCGATGGGTGCCCGAGGTCACGGACCACGAGAATGGACAAAAGCAGTGCGAACACAACGACTGATCTGGCTCCCCGCCCCGGGTCACTGAGGGCGACCGGGCTTCCGGAGAATGTCTTGCCAGACCTCGTGGGCAAACATCTTGCCGAGGCGGGGGTGCTGGATCTCGCTGCATTGGCCCAGCGCCTGGGGCTTTTGGGGTCCTTGGTCGAAGAAGTGCTCGGCTTTCTCCGTGCGGAAGGACGCGTCGAGGTCTTGGGTGCACAAGGGGGCAGTCCCTTTGTTCGCTTCGGACTGACCGATCGCGGCCGCATCGCGGCAGCGAGCGCCTCGGCGCGGGATGGCTATGTCGGACCGGCACCTGTCACGCTTCCAGAGTATCGCCGTGTCGTAGACGCCCAATCCGTGCGTCTTTATCCACTGACCCGGGTGCAAGTCCACTCCGCCTTCGCCGACACCGTTATTCGTCCGGAGGTGCTCGACCGGCTCGGTCCGGCCGTCAACTCTGGCCGCCCGGTCTTTATCCACGGCGAGCCTGGAACGGGCAAGAGCTATATCGCCCGCCGGCTGAGTCGCCTGCTCGGGCCGCCCGTGCTGGTACCCTACGCCATCCTCTTCGGCGACAGTGTCGTACGCTGCTATGACCCCGGCGTGCATCGACCGGTTGATGAGGGTGTAGTGGCCCGATCCCTGATGCTGTGTGAAGGTTTCGACCCCCGTTATGTGCTTTGCGAGCGCCCGGTGATCGTGGCAGGGGGCGAGTTGACGCTCGACAGGCTCGACCTCGCCTTCGACCCGGCGACCCGCCTCTACCAAGCGCCGTTGCAGTTGCGCGCCAACAACGGCCTGCTGGTGATCGATGACTTGGGTCGTCAGCGGCTGCCGGCGGTTTCACTCTTCAACCGCTGGATCATTCCGCTTGAGGAGAATCAGGACCACCTCTCGGTGAAGACTGGCCAGCTCTTCACGGTGCCATTCGATCTTGTTCTGATCTTCGCAACCAACTTCAATCCGCTGGAGCTCGCCGACCAGGCATTTCTGCGCCGCATCGGCTACAAGGTCCACTTCAAGGAATCGTCTCCTGAAGACTATGCAGCCATTTTCGAACAGGAGTGCGAGAAGCGCGGGATTATTTACAATCCCGGGTTAGTGAGCTACCTCGTCGATGGGCTTCATGGTCCGCGAGGCGTCCCGCTGCTGGCCTGCCACCCGCGTGACCTCCTTGGATTGGCGGTGGACTACGTGACCTATACCGGCGAGCCAATGGGCGAGCCAGCATTGCTGTGGGCGTGGGACAGTTATTTCGTATCGGATGTCGATCAAACGCGGGCGCAGTAATGGAGCGAAGCCATGAGATTTAGAGGCGTCTTAATGTTGCTGGTGTCGCTCGCGCTCGCCGGCGCCGCGGCGGTCTGGGCAAATCGATGGATGGCGGATCAGCTCGCGGCCGCTGCCGACGACGCCGAGCTGAGCCGCGTGGTGGCGGCCGCGGCCCAGATCCCCTTCGGCACCAAGATCGATGCGACCCACCTCAAGATGATCGAGTTGCCGCCGGAATCGGTACCCGAAGGCGCCTTCACGGACGTCAACGAGACCCTGGGCCTGATCGCGGTTCAGCCGATCTACCAAGGCGAGATCTTGATCGCAGGTCGGGTCGTCGAGACCCTCGGCGGTAGCGCCTTGGCTGCAGTCGTAGAGCCCGGAATGCGGGCCATCACGGTGCGGGTCGACGATGTCGTCGGCGTCGCGGGGTTTCTGCTCCCCGGCAACCGTGTCGACGTGATCGCGACGCGCCGTGGGCGTGCGAGCGAGAGCTCGGAGGCGAAGACACTCATCGAGAATCTCAGGGTCCTCGCGGTCGATCAGAGCACCGCCACGGACAAGGAGACGCCGGTCGTCGTGCGAGCGGTCACTCTGGAGGCGACACCCCACCAAGCCGAAGAGATCGTTCAATGGACCCAGGAGGGAAAGGTGCAGTTGGTCTTGCGCAATCCCCTCGAGGGCGCTGATCAAGTGGCCGTCGCCGATCTCGGAAACGAGGGAGCCGATACGGATCCGGCCGCCACGGCGATGCTCGCGACGGTTCCCCGGACTTTGACGGTTGATCTGATCCGCGGGACGGATTTGAGCTCATTGACGTTCGATAAGGCGCAGTAGCCGGATCCGGCGGGCGTCTCGGCCGGAGAGGGACGTCGGGTTGATCCGGGTAAGTCCGACCGACAAGCCAAAGGGGTTTGGTTTCGGGATTTGGGGCGGATGGCATCCGCATGTGTTCAGGATCGGGAGGCTTTAGGATGCGTGGTCGGGACAAGAGAGATCGGGGGTGTGAATACCCCGGACGGAAGCGTCAGCCTCCTCGCGGTCGATTCAGCTCGCCGAAGGCAAAAGGGTTTACGGTCCTGATCCTCGTCGGCCTGGCTCTGGCGGGCGGGTTCCCGGATCCCGACCGGGCTCATGCGGCCGATGCCGGCGACACGCTCAGCGTCTTCGAGAATCGCGACCATCTGGAGGTCGCGCTGAATCAATCGCGCGTCATCATGCTCAAGACCGCGGCCACCCGCGTTTCGGTCGCTAACCCCGAGATCGTCGACATCGTGGTCTTGGATCCACGTCAGGTCTATGTGGTCGGAAAGCAGCTCGGCACGACCAACCTCGTCCTTTGGGACGACAACGATCGGGTCCGTGGGATGCTTCGTCTTGAGGTCACCCATGATTTGGATCTCTTGAAGACCAAGCTCCATCAACTCCTGCCCGGCGAGCGGGTTCAGGTGCGCTCCTCCCAGGGTTCCATCGTCGTGAGCGGTCAGGTCTCCAGCCCAAGCAATGCCGAGGCGGCCGTGCGTTTGGCCGAGAGCTTCGCGCAAGCTTCAGGCGGCGCGGATAAGCCGACCGTGCTCAATATGCTCCAGGTAGGCGGCTCGCAGCAGGTGATGCTGGAGGTCAAGGTTGCAGAGATCTCACGCACACTCACAAAGCGATTGGATGTGAACTTCACCAGCTTCTATGACGGCGGGAGTATCCAGATCGGCACTGTGGGGAGCGGCACCAGGTTTCCGGATGCAATCTTCAAGGATCCATTCGTCGGCGATATTCGACTTCCTCAGTTCTCGAGCCCCGGGGTTTGGGGACCCGCCATTCCGGAGATCGCGCCCGGTCGGCCGGTCATTCAAGACCGGGGGCTCTTCATCAATTCGCTGAACGGGAACTTCCTCTTCAACCTGATCATCGATGCCGCGAAAGACGAGGGCCTGGCCAAGATCCTCGCCGAGCCGAATCTAACGACCTTGAGCGGTCAGCAGGCCAGGTTTCTGGCCGGCGGTGAGTTTCCCATTCCGGTCCCCCAGGACTTCGGCAACATCACCATCGAGTACAAGGAGTTCGGTGTCGGGGTAGAGTTCATCCCGGTTGTCCTCGACTCGGGCGTGATCAGCATGACCCTGAACGTGATCGTGTCCGAGCTGACGTCGCAGAATTCTCTCGCCCTGCCCGTCGGCGTGACCGGCAACACCTTCGTCATCCCGGCTCTGACGAAACGCAGCGCCAACTCGACCGTCGAGGTGCAAACCGGCCAGACCATCGCGATCGCCGGTCTGATCAACGAGACACTGCGTGAGAACGTGGACAAGTTTCCCGGCCTCGGAGATGTGCCGGTGCTCGGTATGCTTTTCCGCAGCCAAGAGTTCGTAAAGGGACAGACCGAGCTGGTCATCTTCGTGACACCTCGGCTTGCCCGCTCGTTCGACCCGACTCAGGTCAAGCTGCCGACCGACAGTTTCGTCGAGCCGAGTGACCTGGAGTTCTATCTCATGGGCAGGCTCAAGGCCAGGCCCCCCGAGCAGCGCTCCGATTTAAGCACCGAGACCGGGATGGGCCCGGACAAAAGCGGCAGCGAGGGACACTTCGGTCATGATCTCTGACACCGACACCTATTGCGCGACACGAGGACAGGACATGAACGTCGACACCCTCGCACGGACCTTTGGACTCCTCGCGCTTGCGTGCAGCGTCGTTCTGCTCGGCTGTGCCACCGAGCCCGACATCACGCAGGATCCGGATTTCGGTCAATCGGTGCGTCACATGATCGCCCTCCAAACCGCCGATCCCTGGACGGGCGGAACCGGCTTGGACGGGGAAAAGGCGACCGCGACCCTGCGTGCGTATCGCGAGCAGGTGGCGAAGCCGCAGCAGACCGTGGAGCGGGAGCTCATCGACATCAATCTCGGGGAATGACGGCATGACCCGTCACGCTCCGAGACCAGGCAGCCTGCAGTCACCCATCGAGCCCTAAGCCAAAGCGATGCGTCATCCACTCAGAGTCGTTCTAGTCGGCGAGCCGAGCTCTCCCTTCTCGGAGGTCGAAGCCTTGCTTGCCGAGCATCGGCAGATGCTCGTGGCCAAACGGGTCATCGGTATGGGTGCCGATCCGGTGCTCTCGGAGCTGCAGGACCCATGCGATGTCATCGTCCTGGTGCTGACCGGAAACTGGCGCCGCACGCTCCAGATCTGTTTCGCGAAGGAAGGGCCTGCCGTCAAGCCGCTGTTGGTGGTCGGTCCGGCCGACGATATGGAGCTCATGCGCGCCATCATGCGGGTAGGCGCACGGGATTACTTCTCCTTACCCGTCGGGTCGAGCGATCTCATCCCGGCCCTCGACCGAATCGGCAAAGAAGAGCACGAGCGCCGCGGCGGTCTCTCCGCCGAGGTCACCACCTGCATCAACGCCAAGGGCGGCAGCGGCGCCAGCTTCCTGGCGGCCAACTTCGCTCATGTCCTGGTGAAGGCGCATGAACGGCGCACCGTTCTCATGGATTTCGAGCTTCAGTTCGGCAGCCTTCCGACCTATTTCAACCTGCGCTCGCGCAATGGCCTGATTCGGGCCCTGGAGTTGGTCGACACGCTCGACGTCACCGCACTTCAAGGGTATCTGCAGCTGCACCCCAGCGGCCTTGCACTGCTCGCCGCAGCCTCCGAAGGCATGGTGTTGCCCGAGGACGTGCACGAAGATCGGATCGCGAAGCTCTTCGCCATCCTCGACGAGGCCTACGAGCAGCTCGTCGTCGATCTGCCGCGACGGATCGATCGCGCTACCGCGGCCATCCTGGACCGCTCCGACATCATCATGCTGGTCACCCAGCAGACGGTCGCCCATCTGCACGACGCCAAACGGTTGGCCTCGCTGATTACGGAGCAGCTCGGCATCAGTCCCGATCGTGTGGTGGTGGTCGTCAACCGGTTCAGCAAGCACGGCGAGGTCACGCTCTCCGATATTCAGGAGTCCCTGCCCGGGCTGCGCCTGGAGACCCTCCCGAACGATTATCGCAACGTCTCCAAGAGCATCAACCTGGGCGTGCCGCTGTTCGAAATGGAGCCGCGTGCACCGCTGAGCCGTCGCATCTTAGAGCTGATCGCAAGCCTTCACGCCAAGCCTGAGGAGGCATCGACATCCTCTCTGGCGATTTGGCCTTGGGTGTCACGCAGTCGTCGCTGAGGTCTTGATCTATGGACATGTTCGGCAATCGCTCCGGCAATCTCGGCACACCGCCCGGCCTCACCGACGACGAATTCGCGTTGCGTCGGCGCGGTCTGAGCGGTCGGCTCGGCGAGGGGCTTTCGAAGTCCGAGCAGGAGACGAAATACGATCTTCTGCAGAACGTCGTCAAGATGATGGATCTGTCGCTCCTCGCGAACCTCGAGGACGCCCAGGCACGCACCCAGATCCAAGAGGCGTGCGAGCGCCTCATGAATCAGCAGTCGCTGCCGTTCAATACCCAGACCCGGCAGCGGATCATCAAAGAGATCCAGAACGAGATCCTGGGTCTGGGTCCGCTGGAGGGTCTGCTGGCCGATCCCGCGATCTCGGACATCCTGGTCAACGGGCCGAGCCAGATCTATATCGAGCGCAACGGTCGGCTGGAATTGTCGAGTGCGCGCTTCGACAACGACCGTCATCTCATGACCATCATCGACCGTATCGTCTCGCGTGTCGGGCGCCGGATCGACGAGTCCTCGCCCATGGTCGACGCTCGGCTGCCGGACGGCTCCCGCGTGAATGCCATCATCCCGCCGCTGGCACTCAACGGCGCCGTGATGTCGATTCGACGCTTCTCGGTCGATCGGCTCACGATGGAACGGCTCGTCGAGCTCGGCGAGCTGACCCCGACGGTCGGTCGCGTGCTTCAGGCGGCGGTCAGAGGCCGACTCAACATCCTGATCTCCGGCGGCACCGGCACCGGCAAGACCACGCTGCTCAACGTCCTCTCCGGTTTCATTCCCCCGGACGAGCGTGTCGTCACCATCGAAGACTCCGCCGAGCTGCAGCTTCAGCAGCCCCATGTCGTACGGCTCGAGACCCGCCCGCCCAACATCGAGGGCCGCGGCGAGGTCGCCCAACGCGATCTGGTGCGCAACAGCTTGCGTATGCGCCCGGACCGCATCGTGGTCGGCGAGGTCCGCGGGGCCGAAGCGCTGGATATGCTCCAAGCCATGAACACCGGGCACGACGGCTCGCTGACCACCATCCATGCGAACGCACCCCGCGATGCCTTGACCCGAATCGAGAGCATGGTCGCCATGTCGGGCGTCAACCTCCCGAGCCGGCCGTTGCGCGCGCAGATCGCGTCCGCGCTCGACTTGGTCATCCAACTCGAGCGCCACGAAGACGGTCACCGCCGGATCGTCAGCATCCAGGAGATCAACGGGGTCGAGGGCGACATCATCACCATGTCCGAGATCTTTCGCTTCGAGCGCGAGGGGGTCGACCGCGAGGGCAAGGTCGTGGGGCAGTTCACCGCGACCGGCCTGGTGCCGAAGTTCTACGAGCAGATCCGCAAGCGCGGGCTGGACCTGGATATCGGCGTCTTCCAGCCGGGACAACCCTGATGGAACTCGGAAACTAGCCATGTCGGACCAAACTCTTTTTATCGTCATGGTCTTCATCGTTGGTTTCCTGATGAGCCAGGCCTTCGTCCGGCCGCTGATGGGAACGGGACGCGAGGCCAGGCGGCGCCTGCGCGAGCGTATCCGCGATCTTTCGGACGATGCGACGGGAGCGGAACAGGTTTCGCTCCTGCGCGACCGTTATCTTCGTGACCTCTCGCCCTTTGCGCGCGCATTGATGAAATTGCCCGGGATGGATGGACTCCAGGCGCTCATCGCGCAGGCCGGGGCCGAGAAGCCGCCGCATCGGGTCCTTATCCTCTGTGTCGCGATGGGCGTCGCCGCCGGCATGGCTGCGGGTACCGCGTTCGGCTGGGGACTCGGTGCACTCCTGATCGGCCTCATCGGGACGGCCTTGCCCATCCTGCAGCTCAAGACGAAGCGCGCGAAACGAATCGCCAAATTCGAGGAACAACTCCCGGACGCCCTGACCGTCGCAGCCCGCTCACTCCGTGCGGGCTTGCCGTTCGGCGAGGCGTTGAAGCTGGTGTCCCAAGAAATGCCTGAGCCGGTCGGGAAGGAGTTCGGCATCGTCTTCACCGAGGTCAACTACGGCGGAGACCTGCGAGGGGCCTTGCTCGGCATGCTCGAGCGGGTGCCGAGCGTCGCGGTGATGGCCATGGTCACCTCGGTCCTGATTCAACGCGAGACCGGAGGAAATCTAGCCGAGGTGATGGACAAGCTCGCGTCGGTCGTGCGCGAGCGTTTCCGCTTTCAACGCACCGTGCGCACCCTGAGTGCGGAGGGCCGCCTATCCGCTTGGATCCTGATCTCCTTGCCGTTCCTCATGGCCGGCGCAATCTCGGCGATCAATCCCGAGTACCTGCCGATGCTCACCAAGGATCCGGGCGGACGCTCCATCGTCATGGCGGCGTTCGGATTTCTCGTGGTGGGCATTCTCTGGTTGCGCTGGATCGTGCGGATCGATGTGTGAGGACTGATCAATGGATTGGGTAATCGCGATCGGCAGTTGGATGGGAGACGCGACGAGCGACCCGGAAAAGTTCCGCGCCCTGGTCGCCAGTCTGTTGGGGGTGGCCGTCTTCACCCTCATCCTGGCGGCCTATTTCCTGCTCGGCGGATTGTTCGATCCACTCAAGAAGCGGATTCAATCGGTTCAAGTCGCGGATCTGCCGCAGCAAACGAAGAAGCCGTCAAACAGTTTTCTGAAGACCCTCGGAACCGTGCTCACCCCGAAGGCGATCACGCGGCGTGCTCGAGTCGCAACCATGCTGCAGCATGCCAGCTTTCGTGGCGAAGGCGATACGCAGCTCTTCTACGGCATCAAGCTTCTAGTCACCCTTCTTGTACCGCTCTTGACGCTCGGAGCCCTCGCCGCGACCAAGGCGATGCCGCTCGCAAACGCCGTCCCCTTGACCCTCGGCGCCCTCGTGCTCGGCTTCCTCATGCCGGATATCGTCTTGAAGCGTTTGGTGAAACGCCGCCAGAACAGGCTCAAGCACGGCCTTCCGGACGCCTTGGACCTTTTGGTGGTTTGCTCCGAGGCAGGCCTCGGATTGAACGCCGGCATCCAGCGGGTCGCAAAGGAGATCGGTATTACGCATCCTGATCTGGCGGACGAGCTTCAGCTCGTCACCATGCAGATGCGTGCCGGGATCGACAGCCGGAACGCGCTGAAAGGCATGGAAGAGCGAACCGGCCTGGACGACATTCAGGCACTGGTCGCAACACTCACCCAATCCATGCGCTTCGGGACCAGTATCGGGGACACCTTGCGGATCTATTCCGCGGAGCTGCGCGACAAGCGCCTGCAACGTGCCCAGGAAAAGGCGGCCAGGGTCAGTACGCTTATGCTCTTGCCGCTGGTCACCTGCATCTTGCCGAGCTTCATGTTGGTGGTCCTGGGACCCGCGATGATCGGGCTCTTCAAGGCATTCTCGGAGATGGGTTTCGGAAAATGATCGACGCGGATCACGGCGAATACAGGGGATCGATGATGAACGGATCAGTACCTAATAGGCGCGCCGCCCTCGGGATATCAGGCGCAATCGCCATCACGGTATTGCTGATGGGCTGCGTCTCCTCCCCGACCAAACCGGCGACAAGCGAGATGGGGGTATTCGCAAGCCTCTACGACGGCAAGTCCGACGTCGCCTTCGCAACCCTCTTCCCCGTCGCCTCGGCGGCCGAGGCGATCCAACGCGGCGACCTTGCGCTGAGCCAGGGCGATATGGACCGCGCGCTCTTCGAGTACATCCGGGCCTTGGACATGGATCCCAAGAATGCCGATGCACTCTATAAGATCGGCATCATCCACTCGGCACGCGGAAATATTCCATTGGCCGAGATGGCCTACCGGTGGTCGCTCCAGGAGGATCCGAACAACCTCGGATCGCTTACCGGCTTGGGTGTGCTCCTCTTGAAGAAAAGAGAGTATGCAGAAAGTCGGACACACCTTGAGAAGGTAGTCGGTATCGATGCCCGAATCGCACCGGCACAGAATGCACTCGGAGTCATTTCCGATCTCGACCGTGATTACGACCGCGCCCAACGTCATTATTCGATGGCGATCGAAGCCGGTGCCGCATCGGCCTCGCTGATGAACAACCTCGGTTACTCCCGGTATCTCGGCGGCAATCTCAAAGGCGCGGCCACGACGTTCCGGGAGGCATTGTTGATGGACCCCAATTACGAGCTCGCTTGGCGCAACCTCGCCCTGGTCTATACCCGCCAGGGTCACTACGACGAGGCCATCGAGGCATTGACGAAGGTACAGGACGAAGCCAAGGCGTACAACGACGTGGGTTATCTCCTGATGGTCGACGGCAAGCTCGACAAGGCGCGCAGCTATTTCGACGAGGCGAAACGACTCTCTCCGAGTTTTTACGCCCTGGCGGATACCAACTCACGTCGGGTCGAGTTGATGCAGGGGCATTCCGCTTCTCCCTGAGGAGGTCGCCAAATGAATGCCGACATTGGACATACAAGGTCAGGACTCCACCGCTCGATCGGGCGCGGGTCTCAGCACGGTGCCACGACGGTCGAGTTCGCCCTGACGATCGGGCTCAGCCTCACACTCATGTTCGCTATCATCGAGTTTGCGGTGGCCATGTATAACCAGGGCGTCTTGGTACACGCGACCCGTTTGGGCGCCCGCGAAGCATCGCTCTTTTGGGTGGATCCGCCGCAGATCACATCGGATAGCGATCCGAGGCAGGACCAGCGGATCCATCGCGACACCATCTTGGATGCCATCACGGACTGGACGGAAAACTTTGTCGTGTCATTCACCGCCGAGGATCCCGGCGACCCGGTGCTCCGCTTGCGCGGAGCCACGGTCGCGGCAGCAACCCCAGTGGTCGCACCGGGAGACGAGGTGCGCATCGACAACGCATTCCGATTCAGGGGACCCGTCACCTCGGTGCTCTCCGGCGCGTTCGATTACACCCAACGTGCGCGAGCCGTCATGCGCGTGGAATGAGCTCCCGATGGAGTAGGTGAAGATGACGATCAAGAGCCATCGATCAGAGCGATCTTCCGGATTTGTCGGCCGTCCTCGTATCGCGGGGCTGAGGTCGATCGCACGACGCTGGGATCA
Source organism: Thiocapsa sp. KS1 (assembly GCF_001499735.1). Taxonomy (GTDB): domain Bacteria; phylum Pseudomonadota; class Gammaproteobacteria; order Chromatiales; family Chromatiaceae; genus Thiocapsa. The sequence goes on from NZ_LN848257.1 coordinate 3,390,059, forward strand.
GGCCGGCGCCGCCGACATGGTCCAGCTCGCGATCTTGGCTCTGTTCATCGCACTTCCGCTTATGGTCGGCATTGTCGAAATCTCGGTGGGCTTCTTCAATCAGGCGATCTTGACGAACGCCAGCCGGGCCGCTGCACGCGAGGCCATCCGTGTGCCCGAGCCTCGCGTTACTCCCGTAAACGCCGCTCTTGCAGCGTTCAACGGTGGCCGGATCAACTGGAATGGCTCCGGGGACCTGACGGCGGGAATGGTTCAGGTGACATCCAGCGGCAGCCAGGTCACCGTAACCCTGACCTACCCTCACCGTTTTCTGCTTCTACCAAGCTTCGCGGACGGCATCGCCAACATTAACCTGGTCGCCCGCACCGACATGCGGATGCGGCGGTAAACAAGATCCGGCGCCCGGCCGGTTTCACCGGTCGATCCCTCGCGGATGACCCGTAATCGATAGACTGCCAGTGATCTCGGCGTGATTTAGGGAGGACCGATTGATGTGTAATCCACGCATTCGCCAAAGGGGCGCGACGTTCGTGTTCTGGCTGTTCGGCTTAATCGGCTTGCTTGGTGTCGGAGCACTGGCTTTGGATGGCAACAACATCTTTGTCGGAGCGTCCGAACTACAGAACGCGGCCGATGCGGGCGCCTTGGCCGGCGCGCGCGAGCTTTTCGATGACGATGACGGCAGCGTGATCCGGCGCGGACTCGTGAACACCCGCGCCCGCGAAGCCGCCACAGCCAACAATGCACGCGGCGATGCTGTCGAAGTCGCGAGTGTCACTGTCGGACACTGGAGTTTCGAGACCGGTGGGGGCGGCACATTTCGTGCCCAAGCGTCCGACCCTCCCGCAGACAACCTCATCGGCAAGTCGTTCTCCGGAGACCCATCGAGCTGCGACAACCTGAACAACTTCTGCTCGAGAGACGTCAACGCCGTACAGGTCATCACTGAACGCCGCGGGACGCCTGTCCAAGCCTTCTTCGGGCAGATCTTGGGCTTCGATGGCTACAACACCCAAGCGGTCTCGGTTGCCTATCGTGGCTTTTCCGGATCCATCGAGCCGGAGGAGGTCGACCAGCCCATCGCCATCTGTCAGGAGTCCTTGCTGGACAGCAATGGTGATTTCTCGCAATGCTCTGTCGGACAGTTCATTCCGGCGACCACGGATACCGCCCGATGGGCGAATCTCGAGCAGAACGAGACCTGCGGCGGCGCCGCGAATGCGAGCGATCTAAGGTCCCAAGTCTGCGCAGGCGGCAACAGCGATCGGATCTTGTTCGGCCTGGAGCTTCAAACAAACGATGGTGAAGTCCAATCAGCGTTCGCGGGTCTATTTGATTGTTGGGAAGACGAGACCGAAAAGACGGTGCCTTGGAATATGGTTCTCCCTGTGATCGCCTGCGCCGGAAACAGACCCTGCGCCCCGGTCGTCGGGACCGTGTCCGTCAGCGTGCTCTGGATCGTCAACAACAACAACAAGATCAATGAAGACGCGCCAAGAATGATGCGCTATATCGATCCGAACGACGGCACTTGGTCCAATAGTTCAACCGACGGCCAAGTGCGCTGGGACGACTTCATTCGCTCTTTCAACATCCAGGGCCTTGAGAAGATTGCAAAAGACAAAAAGGTACCGATCAACCCCGCAGATCCCAGTACCTATTCGTTCGATTACCCTCAAAAAACAATCTTCTTCGCGCCTGACTGTCAACCGGCCGAGCCCGGCGGCCTAACCGGAGTCCGAAATTTCGGAATCCGTTCGCTCATTCCCGTGTTGGTCAACTGAGGAAGAAAACGAGGACCGGAGAAGCCGCGGCGGCAAAGGATTACCGCCCTATGCGTGCGAGATCAGTGGTCGGCGAAAAAGAGCGGAGGGTCTTGTAATCCTGCGTCTCAGAGCTGAGTTTTCCATGTCCAGACCACTCCAAAACGCACTTGCGCGCAATCCCTAAGGTCTTGTAACTACGCGCCGCGCGAGGGAATCAGGCTCGACAGACGACGCCCGGTGGCAGAGGTGGACGATCTCGACGATCAGGCGGTCATCTGCGACCGTGTACGCCACGCGATACTGTCCTACCCGTATCCGTAGGTCATTGAGGCCCCGGTCAGTTTGCGGCAACCGTCTAATCTCGCGTCGACGCTGAGTAACACGACTGCGTTTAGAATGCGCCGAGGGGTGCCTCGCTTCATGTGCTTGATATCCTTGCAGCGCGGACTCCGTCCACTTAATCCGATAGGACGCCATCGCGTTTCAACTCATCTATGACTGCCTCGCGGGAACGTGTTGGCTCACTGCGGCGCTCGGCGACGGTGGCCAAGTCTGCGAGATCCTCGATCAGCGATTCGTATTCTTCGGGCGGCAACACGACGGCCTTGCGATATCCGTTGGCGTCGGTGATCCTGCAACGAGCGCGAGACACTCGACGACAAGCTGACGGTCGTCGACGTGAAGGCGCGCGACGCGGCGCGGCGAATCTTTCGGAGAAACCCTGGATCCGACCCGGCTCCCCGCCTGGATGCAGCCCCCCATCATGGGATCCGCCATGAGTACCTTGAACACCTTCTCCGAGAAGGAGCGCGACTACCACCGGTATCAGTCGCGCCAGGAGGCACTGCGCGTGCAGCGCGCCGTCGCACAGGAGTTCGAAGAGCGGCGCGCCGCCGAGCAGGTGGCGCTCCAAGCGGTGGAGGCCGAGCGCCAAGCCTAAGGAATCCGCGCTCGCCGAGATCGCCCGCCTCACGTCACTGCTGGACCAGCAGACGAAGCGCTGACGCGGCGTCGCAACATGGCCGCGCCGCCCGTCGGGTGTGGGGTGAGCAGAGCGCACCCCGGCATCCCTGCGTCGGCGCTACGCCGGGGTTCGCACGCTCACCTGGGCCTTCCCCGGACGCGATGTGCTCGCCGTGTTCACGTGCTCAGGGCAAAACGATCTGCACGGTCTCGGAAGGCCGCAGCAGCTCGTTGGGGCGGCGGTCGAAGATGATGTCGAGATAATAGACGGCGCCTTCGAGCTCCACACGCACCGCCTGGACGCCGAGGCTGTAGACGCGCCCTTCGCGCATGGCGCCGTCGATCTTGATCTGTGCCGGCTGACCGGGCTTGAAGCGCCGCAGGGTGCCGGCGGTCACCAGAGCGCGGGCCAGCATTTGATCGTCCGGCGCGATCACGATCAGAGGCTCCTGCTGGATGGTCTTGTAGATCACCGCTCCGTTCCAGACCTTGCGCGTGACCACGATCCCGTCGAAGGGGGCGCGCAGCTCGGTGTGCTCGAGTGCGACCTGGCTGGTGGCCTCGGTCGCCTTCGCGGCCTCTTCTTCGGCCGCCGCGGCGAGCTGGTGGAGCTCGGCGTCCTTGAGCTCCTCGATGGCGATCAAGCCGCGATCGAACAGCTCCTGACTGCGCACGAGATCCCGCCCTGCCTTCTCCACCTCGACCCGCGCCCTGGCAACCCGCGCCTTGGCTTCGAGCAGCTTGGCCTGCGCCTCGCGCTGATCCATCCGCAGCAGAAGGTCGCCTTTGGCGACATGCTGACCCGCGCTGACGAGGACCTCGTCGACCACGCCGTTTTCGAGCACGCGCATCTCGACCTCGTGCACCCATTCGAGCCAGCCTTTCAGCTCTTGGGCAGCAGGCAGGTGCGCGGCGAAAGCCAGCAGGCCGAGCGCGATCAACCAAGCGAATCTCTTCATCGATCCCGATCTCCGTCTTCCGTAAGGGGCCGGCCGGCGAGGGCCTCAAGCTCCGCCCACACCAGTGCGAGGCAGTAGCTCACCCGCCGGCTCTGCTGCCGGGTCTGGGTCTGTTGGCTCATGGAGTAACCGAGGTCGGCGGTGACCTCCTGCTCGTAGAGGGTCCGGCTCTCGTCGAGCTTCAGATCTCGCCAGGCCGACTCGGTGCGCAGGTTGCGCTCGGCGGCCGTCAATGCACGCAGACGCAGCAGAAGCTCCAGGGCCTGTTGGCGAAGCTCCATCTGAATCAGGTCCCGATCCGCCTGCGAGCGCCCCTGCATCAAGGCGCGCACGACCGGCGTCTCGGAGGCTTGCGCCAGGATCTCGTCGAGGCTCGGCGGCGTCTCGGGCGGCAGCGACAGGGTCGGCTCCAGCAGGTTGCGCGGGAGTGCGGCGGGATTCCCGATGGCCTGAGCCAGCAGGGCGCGCGTCAGCTGCTGACTGATCTCGGCCGCGGCACGCCGATGTAGGATCTCCTGATAGACCGATTCCAGCTCCAGCACGCGCAGCGGCGAGATCTGCCCGAGCTCGTTGCGCACGGAGGCGCGGTCGAACTGGATGTAGGCGACCGCCATGGCCTCGCTCTCGGTGGAGAAGCTCAGATCGGCGAGGAGCACGTCGAAGAAACGCTCCATGATCTCGAGCCGCTGCGCGTCCTGCGAGCTGATCAGGGGTTCCAGCGGGCGGTTGCGGTCCGGGTCGGCAACGCTCGAGCTGCGGAAGGCCAGCCGCTGACAATCCAGATAGAGCGATTGGCGGCGTGGCAGCAGACTGGTCAGCTCCTGAGACGCTTCGACCCGCGGGTGACGAGACGCGCTCTCCAGCGCCTCGTCCAAACCGAGCGGGTCGGAGATGGCCGACGCCGGTGCAGCGAGCAGGGCTCCCAGGAGCAGGACGAAGGACCGGCCGCCGCGCGAGCTCCACCGCGCCCGCGTCCTCATGGGTGTGGATCCCTACATGTTGCCGTCTCGGACGTTGGCCCTGTCATGGATCGGATCCGCCTCGCGCATCGTGTTGTCGACTTGCCCGCGTCGGGCGGATATCCGTGCCCCCGGACGTCTGGCCTCGGAGATTAAGCCGATTCCGGGTCGCGGCTCAAGGGATTCGCTCGGGTTTCCCGAGGCGACTCGGCAGATGTCTCGGGCAGGGTTACACTGCCCCGGTGACGGTGCGCTCACCCGGTCTAATCAGGTGAATGTCCGACGCAGGCGTCAGCCACTGCGGGCTCCGGGCGTCGACGCCCGAACCGACGATCAAGCCCACTCGACTCATGTGAGGATCCTGCGCATGTCCACCCTTCGACCCCTGGTCCTTTTCGGCCTGATCGGCATGGCTATTCCGGCGTTTGCGACCGACGCGCTGCCTGCGGATAGCGGCGAGGCTGCCGTCTCCGCCATCGACGCGACGCCGTGGAGAATCCTCGCCTATCGATCCGGTGCCGACCTCCTGTCCATCGAGCCTCGCGAGGTACCGCCGCAGCTCTCTTTCGCCGAGGGTCGCGTCTCGGGCAATGTGGGCTGCAATAGCTTCTCGGGCGGCTACAGCCTGGCCGAGGATCGTCTGACGATCGATCCGCGCATGGCCATGACCATGATGGCCTGCGAGGAGTCCCTGATGGCACTGGAGCAGGCCATCACGACGCATCTCGCCGCCGTGACCGGATATCGGCAGGCCGGTCCGACCCTTGAGCTGCTCGCGTCCGACGGCACCACACTCATCCTCCTCGAAGCGTTGGTCGAGACCCCGTTGGTCGGCGTTACCTGGCGCCTGGACACCTACAACAACGGCAAGGACGCGCTGGTCTCGATGGTGAAGGGGACCGAGATCACACTCGCCCTGACCCCGGACGGCACCCTCTCCGGCTCCGACGGCTGCAACCGCTACATGAGCGGCTACACCCTGGAGGAGGGTCGGCTCATGATCGGCCCGATCGCGACCACCCGCATGGCCTGCCGGGGTCCCGAGACGGTCGCCGAGCAGGCCGCAGCCTATGCCGCGGCGCTCGGGCTGGTGCGAGGCTATCGCATCGAGGGCGAGCAGCTCTGGCTGACGACCGAGGACGGCGCGACTGCCGCGCATTTCCGGGTCGTCCCCGAGGCGGCGAAGGCGGCCGAGGGGCGTTGAGTCCTATCGGGGAATCAAGGGCGGCGGTTGTGCCGAGCCGTGGCGAGGCACAACCCACCGCCGGCGGGCGTTGTGCTTCCTGACGTCAGCACACCCACGGGGCCGCATTTTTGGAAATCTCCCTGGCTCCGAAGGGCGGCTGTGGAGAGCGCCCCACTCCCGAAAATTACCTTGATGTTGGTCGGGCGGCTCCCGGGAGGAGCCGCCCGACCAACATCAAGTCCGGTTATACTCCCTGTCGTCATGGGACAGACCCGAACGAGGCACGCATGCACTGCTGGGCCGGAACAGCCTTCTACGTCCTCGTCGCCCTGCTCGGCATCGCGAGTATGATCGGCGCCTGCGGTCAGAAAGGCCCGCTCTATCTGCCCGAGCCGCCGGTTGTCGAAGTACCGGCCCCCGCAGCCGATATCGGCTCGGACGTCCCGAGCGCCGTCGCACCGCTTCCGGAATCGACCGCACCTCCCGACAGACCCTAGCCGAATCGCCCCCAATCACATCAAGCCGAGAGCCTGCCGAGACCGCATGGATCATTTCAATTACCGCGACGACGTTCTCCATGCCGAGGATGTCCCGCTCACCGACATCGCCGCGCGTTTCGGTACGCCCTGTTATGTCTATTCCCGCGCGACGCTGGAACGCCATTGGCGGGCCTTCGACCGCGCATTCCGCGATCATCCGCACCTGGTCTGCTTCGCCGTCAAGGCCAACTCGAACCTGGCGGTGCTGAACGTGCTGGCACGTCTGGGCTCGGGGTTCGACATCGTCTCCTTGGGCGAGCTCAAGCGCGTGCTCGCCGCCGGCGGCGACCCGGCGAAGGTGATCTTCTCCGGGGTCGGCAAGCGGGAAGACGAGATCCGCTTCGCCTTGGAGGTCGGGATCCGCTGCTTCAACGTGGAGTCCGGGTCCGAGCTGGTCCGACTCGATCGCATTGCCGGGGAGATGGGCGTCGTCGCGCCCGTGTCGCTGCGCGTGAATCCGGATGTCGATGCCCAGACCCATCCCTACATCGCCACCGGCCTGAAGGAGAACAAGTTCGGGATCGATATCCACGCGGCCGAGGAGGTCTATCTCCGGGCTGCGGCCATGCCGAACCTGCGGGTTACCGGTATCGACTGCCATATCGGCTCCCAGCTCACGGACCTGGCCCCCTTCATCGACGCACTCTCGCGCGTCCTGACGCTGGCAGAGCGGCTCGGCGAGATCGGCATCCCGATCGCGCATCTCGACATCGGCGGCGGACTCGGCATCCGCTACACCGAAGAGCATCCCCCGGAACCCGCCGCCTACGCCGCGGCCATGAGCTACCTGCTCGGCGATCGCCCCTACGAGATCATCCTCGAACCGGGCCGCGCCATTGCCGGCAACGCGGGCGTGCTGCTCACCCGCGTGGAATATCTCAAGGACAACGGCAAGCGCCACTTTGCGGTCCTGGACGCGGCCATGAACGACTTGGTTCGTCCCGCGCTTTATCAGGCCGTTCAGGACATCGTGCCGGTGGTGCAGAACACGGACGCCGAGCCCGCACGCTACGACCTGGTCGGCCCGGTGTGCGAGACCGGGGACTTCCTCGGCAAAGGCCGCCAGCTTGCGTTGCGCGAGGGTGACCTGCTCGCCGTGCGCGGATCCGGTGCCTACGGCTTCACCATGAGCTCCAATTACAACAGCCGCCCGCGGGTCCCCGAGGTCATGGTCGACGGCAATCACATGCATCTGGTGCGCGAGCGCGAGACCGTCGCGAGCCTCTTTGCCGGAGAGTCCGTCCTACCGTCATGAAACGCCGCCTCGAGCCCGAGTTGATGGACGACGACGCACAGGCGCTCGCCTATGCCCAAGCGGATTTCAACGAATCCAACACACTCTTCATCGAGCTGCTGCGCCGGCTCGACCCAGGTCCGCTCGACGGCGCGCGTGTGCTCGATCTGGGCTGCGGGCCGGCGGACATCAGCATCCGCTTCCTGCGCGCCTGGCCCCTGGCGACCTGCGATGCGCTCGACGGCTCCCAACCCATGCTCGATCTGGCCCAAACGGCACTCGATGCGCTGCCCGGTGTGGCGCCACGCTGCCGTCTGATCTGCGACCGGATCCCCTCCGCGGCCCTGGATCGCGGCGGCTATGATCTGATCATCTCCAACAGCCTGCTGCACCATCTGCACGACCCGCAGGTCTTGTGGCAGACCCTGATCGAGACCGGCAAGCCCGGCGCGCTTGTGCTGGTCATGGACCTGATGCGCCCGGCCTCGGCCGGTTGGGCGGAGGCACTTGTGGCAACCTATGCCGACGGCGAGCCGAAGGTCTTGCGCGACGACTTCCGCAACTCGCTCTTCGCGGCCTTCGAGCCCGCGGAGGTCGCCGAGCAGCTGGCCGTTGCGGGGCTCGACGGCCTCGAGGTCGGCGTCGTCAGCGACCGGCACCTCGCCGTCTCGGGGCGCCTGCCGGGATGAGTGAAGGGATGCGACTCGCCTTCAGCAAGATGCAGGGCCTGGGCAACGACTTCGTTGTCCTGGATGCCACCGAGCACCCCATCGCGCTCGACCCCGCGCTCGCCCGCCGGCTTGCCGACCGGCGCTTCGGGGTTGGCTGCGATCAGATCCTGCTGGTCGAGCCGCCGCGCCTGCCGGGTACCGAGTTTTACTATCGCATCTTCAACGCCGACGGCTCCGAGGTGGAGCAATGCGGGAACGGTGCGCGCTGTTTTGCCCGGTTCGTACGCGACCGAGGCCTGACCGAGCACGACGAGATCCCGGTCGGGACGGCTGCCGGCCCGATCCGGCTCTATCTGGAGGACGCAGGTCAAGTCCGTGTCGATATGGGCACGCCCGAATTTCTGCCCGAGCGGATCCCCTTTATGGCGGATCGCCCGACCCTGACCTATGTCTTGGATGTCACGGGCGAGCCTCTGATCATCGGCGCCCTGTCGATGGGCAATCCGCACGCGGTGATTTTGGTCGAGGATGTGGACACTGCGCCGGTTGCACGCCTTGGCCCGCTGGTCGAATCGCACCCACGCTTCCCGCAGCGGGTCAATGTCGGTTTCATGCAGATCCTCGCCCGCGATCATCTGCGCCTGCGTGTCTACGAGCGCGGCGCGGGCGAGACCTTGGCCTGCGGCACCGGCGCCTGCGCGGCCATGGTCCATGCTCGCCAACGCGATCTGGTCGATGCGCGGGTTCGGGTCAGCCTCCCCGGGGGTGATCTGCTGATCGAGTGGCCGGGTCCCGGACAGGTCGTCTGGATGACAGGCCCGGCGGTGCAGGTCTTTGACGGCGAGATCGATCTATGAGAAGTCACCGCAGATCGGGCCAAGCCCGCGCGGAGCGACACCACCGCAGGGAGGTATAGCGCATGAGCCCACTCGAACCTGCGCCATTATCCGCCGAAACCCCGGACCTCGAAGGGCGGGTCATCGACTATCTCCTGAGTGATCCGACCTTCTTTGTCCGCAACCCGAAGGTCTTGGCGGCACTGGAGATCCCGCACGACTCGGGGGCCGCGATCTCTCTGATCGAGCAGCAGGTCCGCCTCTTGCGCAAACAGCTGGAGGCCGAGCGCCACCGCCTCACGCATCTCATCTCGCGTGCCCGCGAGTACGAGGCGCTCTCCGGGCGGCTCCACCATCTCGTCCTGAAGCTCATCGCCGCGCAGGATTCGCAGCAGATCTGTGCCCTGCTCAAGGATGCGCTCCTGACCGAATTCTCGGCCGAGGCGATGACGCTCAAGCTCTTCCAGACCGATGAGGAAAGCGGCGCCCGAGCGGATCCGCTGACGCTGGCGTTTCGCGACTTCGTCGATCGCCACCATGCCTTGTGCGGTCCGCTGAATGCCGAGAAGGCGCAGATCCTATTCGGCGAGGCCGGGGCCGAGATCCGATCGGCCGCGCTGGTGCCCGTCCACGCGGACGGGCATGCCGGGGTTCTTGCAATCGGCAGCCGCGACGGCGAGCGCTTTCGCCCGGACATGGGCACAGATCTGCTCGACCGGCTCGGGGAGATCCTCGGACAGAAGCTGCGCGTCGTGCCGCTGGGGCACTGCGACGAGACGACCTAAATCGCGTCCTCGCCGAAGCTCGGATCTGCACTCACTACTCACCACCATGACATGAGCACATCGGGCGACCTGATCGAATCCTTCCTCGGCCACCTCGCCCACGAGCGTCGGCTGTCCGAGCAGACCCTGATTGCCTACCGCCGCGACCTGGAACGTCTGCATGCCTGGCTGAGCGAGACCGAATCGCCGGCGATCGAGACGCTCGACGAGCAGGCCGTGCGCCAGTATCTCGCTTGGCGGCACCGTCGGGGTGCCTCCGGAAAGACCCTGCAGCGCGAGCTGTCCAGCCTGCGCAGTCTCTATCGCTGGTTGCTGCGCGAGGGTCTGGCCGTGTCGAATCCGGCCGTCGGGGTTCGGGCGCCGAAGAGCCCGCGCCGGTTGCCGGCGACGCTCGATGCCGATCAACTTTGCAGCCTGTTGGATCACCCGGCCGACGACGATCTGCTGACGATCCGCGATCAGGCTATGGTCGAGCTGTTCTACTCGTCCGGCCTGCGGCTCGCCGAGCTGGTCTCGGTCAATGTCGGCGACATCGACATGGCCGAGGGCGAGCTCGGCGTCTTGGGCAAGGGAGCCAAGACCCGGCGCGTGCCCGTGGGCCTCAAGGCCCGCGAGGCGGTCCAACGCTGGATGCGGGTACGCGCCAATCTGGCCGCGGCCGGGGAGCCCGCGCTCTTCGTCAGCAGCCGCGGGACGCGGATCAACCCGCGCACGGTCGAGGTACGCATCGCCCGATGGGCCCGCTTGCAAGGCGCGACGCGCGACCTGCATCCGCATCTGCTGCGTCACAGCTTCGCGACCCATTTGCTGGAGTCATCGGGCGATCTGCGCGCGGTTCAGGAGCTGCTCGGCCACTCCGATATCGGCACCACCCAGATCTACACCCATCTCGACTTCCAGCATCTTGCGCAGGTCTACGACCAGGCCCACCCGCGCGCCAAAAAGAAACCCCGCAGGTCGGATTAGCGCAGCCTAATCCGACATGAAATCGCGCAGCCGGCCGCAAACGTCGTCGGGTTACGGCCCGCGCCGGGCCACGGAGACAAGACCACGAGGCCGTGCCGCGCGGACCTAACCCGACCTACCCCGAGGCTGCCCTTTCCAGCTCTGCTTATCGACCCTTGACCCGAGACCATGCTCCTTTCACCCAAACACCGCTTTCTCTTCGTCCACATCGCCAAGACCGGCGGAACCAGCGTGCGCGCCGCCTTGGAAGGGCTGCGCTGGCGCGATCCCTGGTACTGGTCCATGTTCCTGTGCAGTCGTCTGAGCCACCTCAGCGGACACCGCATCGCCACCAAGCTGCCTCGCCATGCCAAGGCGATCGCCGCGAAGGAGATGCTGCCCAAGGAGGTCTTCGACGGGCTGTTCAAGTTCGCCTTCGTGCGCAACCCCTGGGACCTTCAGGTCAGCTCCTTCCACCACATCCGACGCGAGCGACCCCAGTACCTCGGCGGCCACACCGAGTTCGAGCCCTTCCTGCGCTGGAAGCTCGACCCAGAGCGGCCCTACCAATATCACGTCGATACCTCGATCGAGCTGCAGAGCGACTATCTGATCGACCTGCACGGGGCCGTGATCGTCGATTTCATCGGCCGTTACGAGCGTCTGCACGAGGATTTCGCGATCGCGTGCGAGCGTATCGGGATCCCCGCGCCGGCACTTCCGCATGCCCGCAAGGCCACCGATCGGAGCAAGGACTATCGGGGGTATTACACGGATGCAACCGCCGAGCTGGTCGCGAGACATTTCGCTGCGGATGTCGAGCTGCTCGGCTATCGATTCGAGCGGGACTAGACGGCGTCCGGGGGCTTATGCGCGGCCTCGGGACTGGATCGGCCTCTGAGAAATCAACGAGATCCTCGCCGACGTGGTCTAGGACGATAAGAGACGATTCAAAAACAACTCTGAAGATGCGTGAGCGTCATCCGCCGTAGGTTGGGCAAAGCGCAGCGTGCCCAACGGCTCCCTGTGTTGCAGGCGCTGGCTCATTAGACAGGCCACCGAAACCTTCAGGAGCTCGTGACACCGTTCCGCGGTGTCACGCATGTCCCGTGGCGCTCCGCGCCACGCGCGCTCGGCATAGGTCCGGAGTCACTCAGTCTCTCGGCACCAAATCCCGATAGGCATACCAGGTCGCATGCCCCACCAAAGGAACGGCGATGAAGAGCCCGATATAGAAGGTCAGAAGTCCGATCCCGACGATCCCGACCAGCAGCGCAGCCCAAAGCAGCATGGGCAGCCAATTGAGTGCCACCGCGCGGACGCTGGTGCGCATCGCGGTGAATCCGTCGACCGGGCGGTCGATGAGCATCGGGACCGAGATGGCGCTGATACAGAAGGCGCAGATGGCGAAAAAGGCGCCGACCAGAATCACCGCGAGCATGAGCCCCATGTACTCGCCCGAAAGGACAACGACGGGAATAAAGCGTGAGAACGGCGGAAAAGGGTCGTTGAACATCATGATGAAGAGAAACACGGATGCCAGGATCCAGAGCTGCATCGTCATCAGGAGGAACCCCATCGCGATCCCCAACTGCCCCTGATTGCGCTTGAATGCCTCCAGTGCCTGACAGTGATCCACCGGCTCCCCGCGCTCAAGATGCGCACTCATCTGATAGAGCCCGATCGCCAAGAACGGGGCCATCAGGAAGAAGCCCGCGGTCAAGAAAGGGATCAAGAAGGTCAAATGCCCGACGACCGTCAGCCAGACGATCAGGCCGCTGAGCAGCACGATCATGGCGCCGTATCTCAGGCTGTAGACAGGTGCCGTTTTGATGTCCTGCCAGCCCTTGGCAAGCCACTGCCAGGGGTGATCCAGGGTGATCTTATTGACCCGAGGGTCCACGTGGCGCGGCTCGTCCGCGACTGCGGTGTTGTCCATCCTGATTCCTCCGATATTGTTATGGAAACCGGCGAGGGGGGCTGTCCGGATCTGCCGTATCGGCCGACCCGCGGGTCGGCAATCCTTCAGGTCCCGAGCAACACGACCCTAAGCGAAGGCTGAGTGAGGCACTAAGATTCTACAAGGTTTCCGCAAAAGGCAAGCGGGTTGAGCCTGGAGGCGGTGCGAAGGTCGACGTGCAGACACAGCCTCCTCGGGCGCATCCCGAGATGCCTCGGATGCGACGCGGTCCGAGTTGGACCGGCGATGGATTTCCAACGCATTTGCAGCAACGCGCGACGCGACTCGGAGTCCCCGGAGGATGAGCTTACGTCATGCCGGAGTCTGTTCATATGGAAAAAAATCGATGGAAGCTCAGGCCTTACCCGATGCAAACCCCGGATCCCGATGGGTGCTGCGCTGCATCAAGATGGCGCTTGGTTTAGACTCGGCCCCCATCCCAAACACGCGATTCGAATCGGAGCACCCACGCGCATGTCCACCGCACCCGCCCCTACCAACAGATCGACGCCGGTATCTATTGCCTTGAGACCGGTCTCTACCGGCACGGCCTCGCTGCCTGCTATCTGATGCGCTCTGCGGATCGGCTTGCCTTCATCGACACGGGCGCCGCCAACTCGGTTCCGGGTTTGCTCGGCGTGATCGACGACCTGGGTCTGACTCCGGAGCATGTGGACTACGTCATCCCGACCCACGTCCACCTCGACCACGGCGGCGGAGCAGGTACCCTGATGGCCGCCTGCCCGAACGCGCGCCTGGTGATCCACCCGAAAGGCGCGACCCACATGATCGACCCGAGCCGCCTGACCGCCGGCTCCACCGCCGTCTACGGCGAGGACGCCTTCGCACGAGACTTCGGCGCACTCACGCCGGTGCCGGAAGAGCGCATCGTCATCGCCCAAGACGGCGACACCTTCGACCTCGCCGGCCGCACGCTGAGGTTCATCGACACGCCCGGTCACGCCAATCACCACGGCTGCATCTACGACGAGACCAGCCGCAGCTTCTTCACCGGCGACACCTTCGGCATCTCCTACCGCGAATTCGACACCGCCGCCGGCCCCTGGCTGTTCGCCCCGACCACCCCGGTCGCCTTCGATCCCGATGCCTGGCTCGCCAGCCTCGACAAGCTCATGGCCTACGCACCACAGGCCATGTATCTCACCCACTACGGCCGAGTCCAACACCCCGCCGATCTGGTCGACGACCTGCGCGCCAGCATCCGCGCCCTCGCCGACATCGCACTGGCCGAGGCGGACAACGTGGACGCCGACCGCGAGTCCCGCATCAAGAGCGCCGTGCGTGCCTATCTGGTCGCCGGCGCCCGCGCCCACGGTGTCGCGTTGTCGGACGACGCCATCGCCGAGCTGCTGAGCTTGGATACGGAGCTTAATGCGCAGGGGCTGGAGGTCTGGTTGAAGCGGCGGGCGAAGAGTCGGTAGATGTGATCCACATTCGGGTAGTGTCTCCATGCCGGAGATTGTGTACGATCGTTCTACACACGATGAGACGGCGGCCGGGGTGCTCAGGCATCGGCTAGGCACAACCTGTCCCGACAGGGATAGACAGAATCTGCCTATCTCACCTGATCGACACTCTATCTAATTAGCTGTCATAAGCTCAAGGAAGTCCGGTGAGCAATCCAAAGAAAATCATCGACAATCCAACAAGTGCTGAGTTGCTAAAGCAATTTGAAGCATTTGAAAGCTTGAATGCTTTATTCAGGGCTTTTCCGTTTGCTCGACACTTATTTCCAAGCTTGGAACAAGCCTTCAACGAATTCAAGAAGATTAAGAAACAAGCAGAAATACTAAAAGCTCCTGATCGTTTCAATGAACGGTTCGCAAGCCTTGGTTGGATAGCATATGAATCTATGAGCATGGAGGTGATGCAGGAAGCAATAAGGGTATACGACACGGACGGCAAGGATGCAGCGGAGCAATTTCTCGCAGATTCATATGATGCAGATTGCCTAGAGTGGGGTATACGTTGGTTTAATGGGAACAAAGAGTTTCGTCGCCGAATGCGTCTGGCTGAACTAGCACGGGAAGACTACCTGGCGGGTCGCTATCATGCTTGCGTTCCTCTACTTCTTAGTATGCTAGATGGGCTTGTAAATGATGTTTCAAAGCATGTCGGTTTCTTTGCAGAGTCAACAGACGTAACGGCTTGGGATTGCATTGCGGCGCATGAATCCGGACTGCAAGCCTTGTCTGCTCTTATGACGAAGGGAAGAAACAAGACAAATGAAGACCCAATCTCCATTCCCTTTAGGCATGGAATTTTACACGGAAGAGAGCTTGCTTTTGACAATAAGCTGGTGGCTGCAAAGGTCTGGGCTGCTCTATTTGCAGCTAGAGATTGGGCTGTCGCTCTAGCTAATGGTAAAAAAATACCTAGACCAAAAGAAGAAAAGTCGTGGCCTGGAATATTTGCTCAGCTATCCGAAAATAGGCGCCAGAAAAATCTGTTGGAGGAACGGAGGCCACGTAATAATGAGGAAATACCATATTTGCCTCATGAAGGTGACGCAAGTCACCTACCATTAGGCACGCCGGAGCGTGCTGTGGCTGAGTTTATAGAAAACTGGATAGCAAATAGGTACGGTTTGATAGCAAAATCACTTCTATATTTCACCGATGATTCATTGGGAAAGAAATCTGGAAGAGCTAAGGAGGATTTTGGTAGGCGCGTACCCACATCGTATAAAGTCATCTCCATCGAAGATCAGGCTGCCGCAGTGTCTCACGTTGAAGTTGAGTTAATGTTCGAAGGAGAAGGCGAACCAATTTCAAAGCAGGCTTCTGTTCGAGCAATTTACCAAGATGCTGATAACGATGCGATGGTCAGAACTGAGCCTTATGGTTCTTGGAAGATCGTACAAAACTCTTTCACGGATATATTGTATGAAATTCGCTTATAACAGTGGGCTATACCGGACATCCAAAAGCTACGCGGCTTTCCGCTACGCTACAAGCCGCTTCGCTTTTGGCTGCCGGTGAGTCCAGGCGTTAGATTTCATAACTACCAAGGAGCTGTTCAAATGCTCGATGCCGGAGATGTAATTGACGCCAAGTACATCATAGATGGTGTATGCAGCAATGCTGGTGGCATGGGCACAGTTCTATTTGTCACCCCGAGGAAGAACGTTCTAAAATTCAGGGTGGTACTCAAGTACTGCAAAGATACTGCGGATGAGCAACTGAAGCGATTTCGAAGAGAAGTCCGGCTTCTGGCCTCATTCAAGGGAAACTCTAAGGTCGTCAGGATCGTTGACCACAACCTTGACCATGACCCACCGTATTTCGTGATGAAGTACTACGATGATGGCGACCTTCTCAAACATGCACCGACGATCACGCAGTCTCTCGAAGCGCAGGAATATGTGATTCTGCAAATGATCGACTGCATCCAAGAACTCCACTCTCGCGACGAGTTCCACCGAGACATAAAACCACAGAATTTCTTGTTGGATGGCAACCAAGTCGTAGTATCCGACTTTGGTCTGACTACCGAGATAGGCTCGGAAACCGGATTTACAAGAAGCTCCGTTTTCTGGGGTACGCATGGCTATATCCCGCCCGAATTCTTGACCGGCGGATTCAAGCATGCCGATGCCGCAGGCGACGTCTTCATGCTTGGAAAGACCATCTATGTGTTACTTACACAGCGTGATCCGCTATATCTGGTTGGCGATGACATTCCCGCCCCGATATTTCATATCATCGAGCGTTGTTGCAGCATCCCGAAGGCCCAGCGATATCAAAGCCTAGCTGAACTTCGTCAGTCGGTAGTTGCTGCCTTCGACGTATTGCTCGGTCGGGCTGGAGGTGTCGGCAAAGTAAAGCAACTCTTATCGGCAATAGACGACCGCCTTGAGCAAGACCACCAGTACACCACACAAGAGGTATCGCAGTTTGTCGAGCAGCTTGCTCTTCTCGATGTGCGCGACAAAATCAAGATCTGCTTTGAAATCCCACAGAGGTTCTTTGCAGTAATCCGACAACAACCAGTGATTGCCAGCCTCCCCGGATTCCTAGCGGTCTATGACAGACTGGTGGAAAGTCAGGACTACTCTTGGAGTTACGCGGAGACTATCGCAAAGAATATGAAAACCATTTTCTCCGGTGAAGACGTGCCCGTCCCACATAAGGCACTAGCTCTTGATCTCGCTATTCGCGCGGCCTGCTACATGAACCGTTTCGCCGCTATGGACACATGCAGAGAAATGATCACATCTGTTGACGACGAGACCCTCGGACTGCAAGTAGCCAGCCTGGTTACGAAGCACAACGATACCTTTGTGGGGAGCATCGAGCCAAGTGAGTGCCGTAGCGACACTATTGCAAATGCTCTGCGTGTCTCGCGCGAAAGTGAAATCTAACCCTGCGTTCGAGACGACCTGCGCGAAAAGCCGCGCAGGCGCCTCAACTCCACGTTAGGCTCATCCCATTACACACATCTCATGAATCATGAGTCTGTCGAGCATATCTGAGCCCCGGAATAACCAGGGACAGACCACTTTAAATAGTAAGAAAAACGAATGAAACAACCGTGTTCTGTCCCTGAGATACTGTTTATTTGCGACTCTTGCGCGGCACGTCTGACGCAAAAATATCATTCAAGGATCCGTGCAATCTGCTCAAAACACTTGGTTTTACAGAAGGGGTACGACGAGATCATTTCATTTACATGAAGCCGCAGATTGAAGACATCTTTAATATTCAGCCAATCGGCGCACCAGCGAAAGCTTACCAATCAAACAGGTACGCACTGTTATCCTCAAGTACAAACTCGGTGACATACATGGCAGCTAAATACGAGATCATAATTTACTGGAGCAATGAGGATAACGCTTACCTCGCGGAAGTACCAGAACTGCCTGGTTGTATGGCTGATGGGGAAAGCTATCAAAAAGCCCTGCAAAACGCGGAGATAATAATTCAAGAATGGATTGACACTGCGCACGAGCTGGATCGCACTGCTCCTGAACCGCGCGGAAAACTAATGTACGCCTAACACGCACCTCGAGCCGACCCCATACTGCGCAAGTAGGATGCGAGATACAGAGAGCATGACCTGCGCTGCTTTGGGCCTCCTTGGTGGCGTACAATCTGGCCCGGCTGCTGATGGCTCAAGCTACCTTGGTGGCCGAGCAGGTGCCGCGCCAGCTCTTTGAGCGTCCGTAAAACCGGCCTTGGGAACATAAAGCCAACATGACTACTATCCGATCCAAGGTCGCCGTCTTGGGCGTCACCGCCCTGGCGTTGACGCTGCAGGGCTGTTTGTCGATTCCCGTCAATCTTCGGTCTGACCCAGCCGGTGCTACCGTGTTGGCAAATGGCCAGGTGATCGGGACCACGCCCATGCAGATCTACGCGGATCGCGTATTTCCGCACAAGCGCAAGGGTCTAGACTGGCATCGGGAAGGAACCCTTACGCTTGAGCGATCCGGGTGCACGCCCGAGACCATGGAGGTCGACAACGATCTGCTCAGTCGCAGCCTCACCGTGGATCTGGAGTGCCGCCCTGACGCGCCGATGGTGACCGCGTCCTCGGCGATGCCCGCACAGCCGGCCGCGGCAACGCGGGCTTCTCCGGGGGCAAGCAAAGCGACGGCCCAGCGTCTGGAGGAATTGGAGGGGTTGCGCAGACAGGGCTTAATCAGCGTTGAAGAATATCAGTCGATTCGCAAGCGGATTCTGGATCAGCTCTGAGTACTGAATAGCCAGGAACAGACCGCGTTTAATAGAAAGAAGATCCTGATTAGAGAAAGGTTCAGCCACGATCCAACCGGGGCGTGTTTCCGGGACCGATGCTCGGCCAGGCGAAGATGCGACAAAAGTCGGCGTGCCTGGGGCCACTGAGGTCCGGGTATCGGCGTTCGGGTTCGGCGGTTTCAACCGGCCCCGGGGACAGGCGGATTTCAGTCCGCCGAAAGCAACGATCGGGGCTGCGTCATCGACCTCCGATGTTCGTCGTGGTCATGGCGTGATTCCGATCTGTTCCACGCGACTCGTGTAATCGCGTTCAACCGATCGGCACGATCGGCATCGGTCGTGCCCCCGGTCATCGTGGCACGTGGCGCGGAGCGCCAGGGCATGCGTGACACCGCGGAGCGGATGTCACGAGATCTTGAGGGTTTGGGTGAGCGTTCCAGCGAACGACGCCGACACGATCATGCGGCGCTTGCGGTCACGGCGGACTCGACTCGGTGTGGTTTAGGACGAGAGTCATTCGGTGATTTCTTGCCTAAGGCATCCCGACTGGGCTTGGGTGCAAGATCACGGGGCGACTGAAGTCGCCCCTACCGCTCGGTCGATTCTTTCCCGGAAAGCAGGTTAACCTGTCCACTGTACCAGGAGCCCCTGCATGCCGACCCCGATCGTCCTCGCCACCCTGAACGCTCGCTATGCGCATGCCTCGCTGGCGTTGCGCTATCTGCGGGCGAATCTGGGGCCGCTGCGCGAGGTCAGCATGCTGTGCGAATTCGTGCTCGGCGCTGCACCCGAAGAGGTCGTCGAGCAGCTGCTGGCCGAACGACCGCGCGTCGTGGGGTTGTCCGTCTACATCTGGAACGTCGCGCCCTTGACGCGTGTCGTCGCCTTGCTCAAGGAGACGGCGCCGGATGTGGTGGTCGTGCTCGGCGGTCCGGAGGTGAGTCACGAGGTGGAGTCCCAGCGGATCTGCGCGCTGGCGGACTATGTGGTGACGGGTTGGGGCGAGGTGACCTTCGCCCGGCTGGCGCGCGCGATCCTGGACGGACAGCGGCCCGAGATGAAGGTGCATGCAGGCGAGCAGCCGCCTCTGGACAGCATCCGCTTTCCCTACGACGAGTTCTCGGACTTGGATCTGCGACGGCGGAATCTGTATGTCGAGGCGTCGCGCGGCTGTCCGTTCAAGTGTGCATTCTGTCTGTCCGCGCTGGATCGGACCGCGTGGCCTTTTCCGCTCGAGCCGCTGATCGCGGAGCTGGAGCGGCTGTATGCGCGCGGTGCTCGCCGGTTCAAGTTCGTCGACCGGACCTTCAACCTCAAGATCGATCACGCCTCGGCGATCCTGGGGTTCTTTCTGGAACGCATCCGGGAGCGTCCGGGCGACCTGCCCTTTCTCCACTTCGAGCTGGTCCCGGATCATCTGCCGGAGCGGCTGAAGGGGATGCTCGCGGCATTTCCTGCGGGCACGCTGCAGCTGGAGATCGGCGTGCAGACCTTCAATCCCGAGGTGCAGGCGCTGATCTCGCGGCGTCAGGACGATCTGCAGGCCGAGGCCAATCTGCGCTGGCTGCATGCACACACGACGGCGCATCTGCACGCCGATCTGATCATCGGTCTGCCGGGCGAGGATCCCGCCTCGTTCGGGGCCGGCTTCGATCGGCTGATGGGGATAGGGCCGCACGAGATCCAGGTCGGGATTCTGAAACGGCTGCGCGGTGCGCCGGTTTGTCGGCACGCCGAGCGGTTCGGGTTGGTTTTCAGCCCGGATCCGCCCTACAGCCTGCTTGCCAGCGACCGTATCGACCAGGCGACCATGCAGCGGCTGACGCGGTTCGCGCGCTATTGGGATCTGGTGGGCAACTCGGGGCGCTTCGGTCGCACCCTGCCGCTCCTGCTGGGCGATGCGCCCTTCGAACGCTTTCTCGCCTGGTCAGACTGGTTTTACGCGGACTCGGGCAGGACACACGGCATCCCGCTCGAACAACTTTACGAGGGCCTGCACGCCTGGCTGTCGCTGCAGGGGACGGCGGAGTCCGCCACCGAGTCATTGCGCAGCGACTATGCGGCCTGCGGTGCGCGTGGACGCCTGTCGTTCGACCCGACGCGGCGGATCCCGCCGCCGTCGCCGAAGACCGAGGGCACGCTGCCGACGCGCCAGGCGCGTCATCTCAAACCTCGGACGCGTTCCAGTTGTTGAAGGCGAGGAGCCAGGAGGAGATGCCCGGATTAGCGGCGCCTTCGGCCTGCAATCCCTCGCCGATCTCGATCATCAGCTCCCGAAACGCGCGGACCTCGCGGCGCCAGACCGCCTCGGACATGCCGGGATTGTCGGCCATGGTCTCGGCCGCCAGCGAGCCGGCGCCGGCCCACCAGTCATTGGCATCGAGACGGTGTCGCACGCGCTCGGGTGACTGCGCGAAGAGGGTGATCAGATCCGCAACCTCCGCGGCGCGCGGGTGCCCGATGCGGGCGAGCAGCTCGGCGAGGTGGCCGAGGGAGGACAGCCGTCGGGCATCGGATGCGGTCATGGTTGCGGGTGTTGCCATGGATGAGTCTGAAGAGCAAGCGTCGGTTGGCGCGTAGGTTGTGCTGACGTTGGGACGCACAACAGCCGACGGTGATTAGTTGTGCCTCGCTTCCGCTCGGCACAACCTACGGGGTCTGAAAACAGTGGCTAACCATCGCTCGGATGTCTTCGGCCTTGCCTTCGATATCCCTGACCAATGCGAATTGGATCCCCGCTTTGCGGAGGTTCTCGCCCGGCTCCGCGACCTTGAAGTACCGGTCGCCTTCCAGATGGTCGGTCAGGAATCGCAAGCCGAGCTCGAAGGGCATGAGGCGGATCGCCTCGGGGATCAGGGCGATCTCCTCGGCGCTCAGCCAAGCGCGCGTCTGCTCGGCGTATGCACGGAGGATCGGCTCGGCGACGGCGAGATCGAACGCGACCGCTGTGCGGCCATCCGCGGATTCGCCGCTGCGATTGCAGCAGGAGCGCAGACAGTCGCCGATATCGTGCAGGATGAGGCCGGGCTGCAGGGTGTCGAGGTCGATCAGGGCGAGTGCACGCCCGCTGTCGCGGTCGAAGAGGATGTTGTCGAGCTTGGGGTCGCCGTGGATGACGCGCACGGGGATCTCGCCTCGGTCGCGCGCATCGGCCAGTCGCCTCGCGAGCGCTTGGCGGTCGAGCGCGAACCGGATGCCGGTCTCGATCTGCGGGTCGTTGCGGGCGCCTTCGAGCCGTGCAAGGACCGACAAAAAGCGGGCGAGATAGGCCGGCGTGTCGTGAAATCCGGGTAGGGTGACGCCCAGTACCTCGGCGGGCAGCGATTGCAGCAAGGTATGGAAGCGACCCAGGAGCCTGCCGACCTCGCGGGCCTGTTCCGGCTCCTCGATCCGGTGCAGGCTGACCGCATCCTCGATCAGCGTCATGAGACGCCAAACGCTGCCGTCCGGCGCGCGCAGACCCGCGTCGCCCGCGCGGGTCGCGATCAACGCCGGAACCCGGAATCCGAGATCGGGGTGCAGCCGTGCCGTTCGATCGAGCGCCTGGATGTTGGACATGATCCGCAACGGATCGGGAAAGACCGCGCCGTTGATGCGCTGGAGCACGTAACGCGTTCCGCCGGCCGCGACGCGAAAGGTATCGTTGATCAGCCCGCGCCCGTAAGGCTCGATCGCTACGACAGGCGAGGGGATCTCGAATGCCTCGGCGATGGTCGCGAGCGCTGCGAGCGTCGGTGCTTGCCGCGCCTCGGCGCGCGCTTCCCGACGCATCTCAGTAGGACCGCCGCACGTCCAGAACATCCGGTATCTGCTCCAGTTTTGCCAGGATCTTCGCCAGGTGCGCCATGTTCTTGACCTCCAGGGTGAAGCGCATCGCCGCCGTATCCGTGGACCGCTCCGAATGGGTGTTGACGCCGAGCACGTCCACGTCGTCGTCGGAGAGAACGGAGGAGACATCCCGCAGCAGACCCTTGCGGTCCGCGGCGATCACCAGCACGTCCACCGAGTAGCCTGCATTGGCGGGTTGATCCGCCCAGCGCACGTTGATGAGGCGCTCTGCCTCGGTGGGCGGCAGGTTCTTGAGGTTGCTGCAATCCTTGCGATGGACGGTGACGCCGCGTCCGCGGGTGACGAACCCGACGATGGGATCGTCGGGCACCGGCTTGCAGCAGGGGGCGAGATGGGTCATGAGGTCGTCGACCCCTTCCACCACAACGTCCGTCGCGCCGACCGCGCGCGGCTTGTGCGGCTGGCGCGGCTTGGGCTCGATCTCCTTGAGCTCCTCGGTCTTGCGCTCCCCCACTTGACGCGCGACCTGCCCGACCGAGAGGTCGCCGCGCCCGATCGCGGCCAAGAGATCCTCGCCGCGCTTGAAGTTGAAGCGGGTCGCGAGCTCTTCGAGATTCGGCTTCTCCGCGATACCCAGTCGGCTCAGCTCGCGCTCCAGGGTGACGCGACCGCCTTGCAGATGCTGATCGTGGTCCAGTTGCTTGAACCATTGGCGAACGCGGTTGCGGGCGCGCGCCGTGGTCAAATAGCCATGATGCGGGCTGAGCCAATCGCGGCTGGGGGAGGCGTTCTTCTGAGTCAGGATCTCGACGGTCTCGCCGCTGTGCAGCTCGTAGTTCAGCGGCACGATCCGCCCGTTGATGCGTGCGCCGCGGCAGCGATTGCCGACCTCCGAGTGGATGGCGTAGGCGAAGTCGAGTGCCGTGGACCCCTTGGGCAGCTCGATGACCTTGGATTGCGGGGTCAGCACATAGATGTGGATCGGCTCGAACTCGGCCTTGAAGCGTTCGAGGAAGCCGCCGGTCTCGTCGCCTTCGTTCTTGAGCTCAAGCCAGTTGCGCATCCAGATGACACGCCGTTGGAACTCGGCGTCGTGGCCCTTGGCCTCCTTGTAGGCCCAATGGGCGGCGACACCGAACTCGGCATGCTGATGCATCTCGTGGGTGCGGATCTGCACCTCGAGCGGCTTGTCCTCCGGACCGACGACGGCCGTGTGGAGCGACCGATACATGTTGCCCTTGGGCGTGGCGATGTAGTCGTCGAACTCCTTGGGGATGTGCTTCCAGAGTCCGTGCACCAGTCCGAGCGCGGCGTAGCAGTCCGCGACCGTTCCGACCAGGATACGTACCGCACGCAGGTCGAAGATCTCGGCGATCTCGACCTCCTTGCGCTGCATCTTGCGCCAGATGCTGTAGATGTGTTTCGGGCGGCCGGTGATCTCCGCGTCGATGCCGGCCTCGGCGAACGTGTCGTGCAGGGTCTGGATGACGGCGGCGATATAGTGCTCGCGCTCCTCGCGGCGCTCGGCCAAGAGCTTGGCGATGCGCTTGTACTCCTCGGGGTTGAGGTAGCGCAGGCTCAGGTCTTCGAGCTCCCACTTGACCTGCCAGATACCCAGCCGGTTGGCGAGCGGGGCATAGATACGCTGGGTGTCGCGTGCGATCTTGGCCCGGCGTTCCGGATCCAGGTTCTTGATGGCCCGCATCAGGTGCACGCGCTCGGCGAGCACGACCAGCACCACCCGAACGTCTTCGGCGATGCCGAGCAGCAGGCGGCGCAGATTCTCCTCGTGCTCGTCTTGGTCCTTCGCCGCGATGATGGCGTCCACGTTGGCGATCTGGCCGATACGGGCCAGGTCTCCGACCATGCGGGCAATCCCGGGACCGAATCGCTCTTCGAGCTGCGGCTCGGTCAGGTCGCTGTCGCTCAAGCAGCCGTTGAGCAGGGCCGCGATCAGGGTCTCGGCGTCCATCCGCAGACGCGCCAGGATGTCCGCGGTGGAGAGCACATGGCGGACATGGGTCTCGCCGGTCTCGATGCGCCGGTCGCCGCGACAACGCGTGAGCGCCGCACAGGCGCCGGCGATCTGCTTGAGCTCCTCGACCGGGTAATGGCTCGCCAGCCCGTCGAGCCAGTGACGGATCGCGTCGTCGTCGCCGCAATGCGACTCGGGCAGGTTGTAGGTGGGTTTGACCATGGGGGTGAAGCGACTCTTGGTGGCGGCGGTCGGTCTGGATGTTTGACCGTGAAATCCCTGGATTTGAACCGTGCGGGGGCAGCGGCGCAACGAAAACGAAAGGATCAAACCGAGTGGTGAATCGAGGCACGGACGCGCCGAGGACTCGCCGAGCCCCGGCACGATCACTGCGCCTCGGGGCTCCCGCGGAGTCAATCCGTCAGCAGGTGACTCGCCAGCCCATCCGCCAGTTTGGGCTCGAACCAGGTCGATTTCGGCGGCATCACTTCACCCGCATCGGCGACCGCCATCAGGTCTTCCATGCGCGTCGGAAAAAGCGCGAAGGCGACGGCCATCTCGCCCGAATCCACGCGCGCGGCGAGGGCCTCCAGCCCGCGGATACCACCTACGAAGTCGATCCGGTCGTCGCGGCGTGGGTCCTGAATGCCGAGGATCGGGCAGATCAGGTTGTCCTGCAGCAGGCTCACGTCGAGCCGCCCGACCGGGTCGTCGTAGGGGATCCGCGCCGGGTCCAAGGTCATCCGATACCAATGTCCGCCGAGATACATCCCGAATTCGCCGGGTCGCTCGGGCCTGACCGGACCCGGTGCGCCCTCGATCGCGAAGACGACCGAAAGACGCTGCACGAACGCGTCGACGCCGTGTCCGTGCAGGTCTTTGACCACGCGGTTGTAGTCCAGGATCCGCATCTGATCGTGCGGGAAGATCACCGCGAGCATGAAATTGTAGGGCTCGGCCCCGGTGTGATCCGGGTTTGCGGCACGGCGCATGGCGGCGACGCGCGATGCCGCGGCGCAGCGATGGTGTCCGTCGGCGATGTAGAGCGCGTCGAGACCCTCGAAGGCGGCCGTCAGCTCGGCGAGGACGGCGGCGTCGGCGACCGGCCAGAGCTCATGACGCACCCCGTCGGCGGCGGTGATGTCCGTCTCGGCGGGGACCGAGACCAGGCGTGCGAGCAGTGCATCGATGTCCGGCCGCGCGCGGCAGGCCAGCAGCACCGGCCCGGTCTGCGCGTTCAGGGCATCGATCTGGCGAACCCGGTCGTCTTCCTTGATGGGACGCGTGAGCTCGTGGCGCTTGATCCGCTCGTTGTCGTAGGCCTCGATCGAGGCGGCGGCCACCAAGCCGGTCTGGCGATGCGCGCCCATCGTCAGGCGATAGATGGAGTAGCTCGGCGTCGGATCGCGCAACAGGACGCCTGCGTCGATCATGCGATCGAGATTGGCGCGCGATTTCGCGTAGACCGCGGCACTGTAGGGATCCACGTCCTCGGGCAGATCGACCTCGGCCCGCGAGATGTGCAGGAAGCTCCACGGGCGTCCTTCGACCATCCGACGCGCCTCCGCGGCACTCATCACGTCGTAGGGCGGGGCGGCCACGTCGGCGGCTCGGCCCGGAGCCGGTCGCAATGCCGCGAAGGGTTTGATCAGGGACATGGGGTAACTCACCGTTGTGTCGTCGGGACGAGAATAGATGTGGCGCGGGATGGCTGGGTCCGCGCCGCAATGGTATCAGCTCGGCTCGATCCGCGGCTGAAATGGCCCGGTGCCGGAGCGCGCTCGGTCGCCTGTGCTCCGAACAAGCATGCCGACCGGGCGCAAGACCTGCTCTATACTCGGGCGAAAACTGACCGAATGAGTCGACATCGCCGCCATGGCCGACAACAGCTATCTCAAGGATCTGATTCTACTTCGCAACGACCCCGCCAAGGTCGCCCGCGTCCGCGAGGCAGCCGAGCGCGGCGAGATGGATGCTCAGTACGCACTGGGCCTGATCTATGCCGAGGGCCGCGGGGTCGAGATCGATCTCGCCCGTGCACATTTTTGGCTGTCCTTGGCGATCGCCCAAGGCGACACCGACGCCGATCTCCTGCGCAACATCATCGGCAGCCAGATGAGCGACGCCGAGTTCGCCGCTGCCAAAGCGCTGGCGCTCGCGCACCGAGCGCCCCACGCGGTGCCGACGACCAAGCACTGAGGCGATGGCCGAACCCGGGCCGCGACGGCGCGCCGCTCGCCGACGCAGTCGACAGCGATTGGCCGGCAAGGGCAGCCGGCATCGACGCAGATCGGCGCATCATCGACACGGCGGCCACGGATAATCCCGACTACTCGACCGGGGGTGCCGCATCCTCGCTGTCGCGTTCGCGCCGGTCGAGTCGGTTCTCGTTCTTGAAGCGCTCGGCCTCGCGGATCAGGGCGAGGCGGGCGCGGTCTCGACCCCAAATGGCCTCGAGACGGCGGTCCCGCACGGTGTCTTCGGTCCAAAGGCGCCAGAGCAAGGTCGCATTCTCCCAGTAGGCGGCGCCGATGCTGTGTCCGTCGGGGCTGAAGTCGGCGTAGGCGACGCCGCCGAGCTCACCGGCGAGGCTCAGGAAGGATTCCTCCGGCAGCGTGCTCGGAGCCGTGGGGCGCATCCAGATGCGGACCGAGCCGTCACGCGATGCGGTGAGCAGCCAGCGTCCGTCCGGGCTGAACTTGGCGGCATAGATCCGATCCTTGTGCCCGACGAGCTCCGCGAGGAGGGTGCCGTCCAGGGCCCAGACCTGTGCCTTCGCATCCAACGACGCGGTCACGAGCGCCTGGCTGTCCGGTGCGAACGCGACGCTGTAGAGGATGCCGGCTTGAGGCTCGAGATAGCGGGGCGTTGCGCAGCCGTGGTCGGTCAGCGCTACTACGGCGGCACTGCCGTCCTCGCTCGCGCTCGCGAGCCACCGGCCGTCCGGGGAGAAGGCCAGGTCCGTGACCACGTTCGTATGCCATTGTTCGGCGCAGACTGGGGCCCAGACCCCTGCGCTGTCCAGGCGCGAGACCCGGACA
>NZ_LN848257.1:3417486-3467912 GCF_001499735.1 Thiocapsa sp. KS1
CGCGGCCTGAACCCCGCTGCCGCCGCCCCGGGCGGGAGCGCCGTCGAGCGGGCCGCACGCCAGCGGATCCCAGAGCCGCACCGGCTGCTCGGGATCGCTCGATGTCGTCAGAAGCCAACGCCCGTCGGGAGAGAAGATGGCCTGATGGACATTCGGACAGGTGCGCCCGCCATCCGGGCGGCAAGGTGCACCGTCGGCGGTCACCGCAAGGCGGCAGCCGCCGCCGGTCTCCAGATCCCACACCCAGGCCGAACCGTCGTGCCCCGCGCTTGCCAGTCGATCCGCGGACGGGGAGAAGCTGACGCGACGCACGCGCCCTTGATGACCGGTCAGGCTCCAGATTCGCACCGGCGGGGGCGCATCCTCGTGCCGATCGTACTGCCAGACCTCGACCCGTCCGTCGAAGGCGGCGGTCGCCAACATGACCGACTCGGTTTGCGTCGCCCCGTCCTCGGGCGCTCCCGCATCGGGTGATGCAGGTGTCGCGGCCATCGCCAGATGCCAGACATGGTCGGCACTGGGGAGATGAAAGGCCAGCATCTCGGTGGGTTTGACTGACCAGAGTCGCGCCGACCCGCCCGGATCCGAATAGCTCAGGACACGGCGGCCATCGGCACTGAAGCGCGCATCCGAGACCGCCGCGTCATGACTGAAGACGGCCACCTCCTTTCCGGAGAGCAGTCCCCACAGCCGCGCGGTCTTGTCGAGCGAGGCCGTGAGGACGAGGGGCTCGCGATCCTCGTCGTCCATGCCCGGGGAGACCCGCACATGCTCCACGCTCAGAGCGTGATGGCCCAGCACCTCGGCGTGGCCGGTCTCCAGATCCCAGCGCACCACCTGCCCCGCGTCGTCGCCGGCGATCAGGTATTGACCGCCGGGGGAGAACACCGCTTCGCGTACCGCGGACTTGTGGATGCGAATCTGCCGGCCGGCGCGCTCGATCACGCCCAGCTCGGCAAGCTCCACGCCGCCGAGGTCATAGACACGGATGCGCTCGTCCGCGGAGGCGACGGCGATCCGCCGACCTGCCGAGTCGAACTTGGCATCGTTGGCCGGCCGACCCAGCGAGCCGCTGGTCGGCAGGACCACGCGCTCGGTTCCCGTGCGGGTCTCGAGGACGCGCGCGGCGCCGTCGCGCGAAGCCGTGACCAGCAGCTCGCCGTCCGGCGCGAAGGCAAGGCTGCGCACCTCGCCGGCATGGACCGGCGCGTCCCAGAGCGGTGCCCCGGGACGGCCCAGATCGAGGAGACAGACGGCATAGCGGTCCTGCGGCGCCCCGTGGGAGAGGGCGAGGAAGCGGCCGTCCCGGTCTAGCGCGATCGGACTATCCGGGCGCGCACCGCAGCTCCAGTCGGGAGGCCGGCCGGGCTCGGCCGGCAGCCTCCAGACGCCGGCCTCGCCGATCCCCAGGATCGTCTGCGGCTCGCCGCTGCCGACGAATCGCACCGAGTGGATGGGGATATCCGGACCCGACAGGCGCGCCTCGGGCTGAAAGCTATGCCCGCGCAGCGCCCACAGCTGTGCGCCTTCGGCCCGCGATTGAGTCACCAGGCGCTCCCCGTCGTCTCGAAACGCAGGCGGCAGGGGTTGGTTGTCCGCCGTCACCTCGGACTGGACCATCGCGATCATGCGGTTGGTGGTGAAGGCGCGACTCAGGGTATCGGTCGCGGCCTCCGGCAGATAGGGGCCGGCATTGAGCGCGAGGCGGACCGCCTCGGGTGTATTGCCTTGCCGCACGGCGATGTCGGCCGCCTTGAGCAGACTGCGTTGGAGATTCAGGGTGGCCTCGCGCGAGGCGTCCCAGGCCCACAAGGCGGCCGCGGTGGCAAGCACCAGGAGCGTGGCCAAGGTCAGGCCGAGGATGCGCGCCCAGCGATTGCGCCGTCGTTGGAACACAAGGTGTTGGCGGGACCGCTCCAGGAGCTCCTGCTCCAGGGGCTCGAGCTCTTCGCCGTAAGCAGTCGCAAAGTGTCGGGCGGCAGCATAGCCGGCCTCGCCGAGCAGATATTCGCGATTGCAGTCGGTGCGTCGCCAGAGACGGGCCTGCCGGGAGATCTGATACCTCAGGATCAGGTCCCGACGGTTGTCCGGATCGGCGAGCCACTCCCTGACCGGTCGCCACTGCTCGAACAAGGCCGGGTGGATGAAGCGCGCGAGCGGACGATAGTCCTCCCAGTGAAGGACCGGAGCGGCGTCGGAGTCGCCGCCACGTCCGGCGCCGGGATCCATGCCGGCGGGATCGGGCGCGGTGACCCGACCGGCATCGGCATCCACCAGGGCATCGATCCCGGCGCTGCCGCGCGTGCTGCGCAGCCGCTCGCGCCATTCTTCCCCGGTCTGAATCATGATGCGCCGCAGATCATCCACGAGGCGCGGCGCCTCCCGGGTGCAGCCGAGTCGAGCCGAGGGATCGGCCACGCCCTCGGCGACCATGAGGCGAGCCTCGATCAGCATCTCGGCGAGTCTGCCGGCGGCCGGATTACGGGCCAGGGTGCGAAGGTCGCCGTGCCGGGCGGCGAGCGCCGGCGTGCCTCCGCCCTCGAGCGCGATCAGACCGCGGCAGAGGACAGGCAGGGCGTCCCGGATCTCGGGATCGCAAGCCTCCCAGATGGCGTCGGCGCGACTCAACAAGGCGCCGGAGAGTCCGCCGACACGGCGATAATCGGCGACCGTCAGAAGCCGGCTCCCGGCGGCGTGCGCATCGCCCGAGTGCTCGAGCGCGCGACGGTAGATCTCGCCCAGCGCCGGCTCCATGACGGCGGGCCAGTGTTCCAGAAGGCTTGCTTCGGACTCCAGCATCTCGACCAGGCCTCGCCCGCTGCCGGCGGACATGCCTTCGTATTCGATACCGGCGACCCGGGCGGGGATCTCGATGACCTGTCTGATACGCGCTGCGGGCGGCGGCTCCAGGCGAAACCAGCTCTCCTCGTCCAAGAGCGACGCGAGGCCGGGCATGTCGGCGAGGTGGAACAGATAATCGCTGCGAAGCGTTGCAATCACCCAGACCCCGTCTCGGGCCGCAAGCAAGGACAGCGCCTCGAAAAAGGCTCGGGTGCGGGGCGTCCCTCGCCGCTCTTCGGTAAACAGGCGATCGAGCGGATCGACGATGACCGCGAGCTGCAAGCGTCCGTCGGAGCCGTCGCTGCTGCTCGCCGGATCATCGGCCACCCGCGCGAGCGCGGCCAGGACCTGATCGGCAGCGACCCCGGGCTCGCTCGTCAAGAGTCGGGTCAAGCGACCGACATCCAGCCCGAAGGCCTCCAGCGCCGGACCCAACATGCCCGGCGCGGCGAGGGTATTCGCCAGCGCTTCGATCGGATCGCGATCATCCAGCTCCACGAAACCCCACCGGCACCCGGCGATGCCGGGGAAGAGGAAGGGCCTGATCAGACGCGGCAGGAGGCCGGCGCGGATCAGGGAGCTCTTGCCGACCCCGCTGGGACCGCTCACCAGGAGCAGCCCGCGTCCGGGGCCTTGCAGCGCCTCGAGGCGCGTCACCAGCTCGCGCGTCTCGGTCTCGCGGCCCGTGAAGACACGGTCGTCGATCAGCTCGAACGGATTGCCGACGCGGAAGGGACTGCCGCGCCAGTCGCCGGCGACGGAGGCCAGGCGCCGCTCGGCGCTGATCCGTCGGTTCAGGAGTTTGCGCAGTTGTGTCTCGAGCAGCTCGCGGAAGGTCCGATCGTTGCCGAACTGCCTGAAGGCGCGGCTGAAGCTGCCGTCCGGATTGAAGAAGTGGATGCGGAAAAACTCTTCGAGCCGATGCCGATCGGCGAGCGCCTCGCGGGTTGCCTCGGCGTTGTTGACGTCCACCATGCGCGGCGCGGTCTTCTTGTAGACCAAGACCTCGGGAGTACCCGTGCGGGCCGACTCCCGCACCGCGTCGACGAACTCCCACTCGGTTCCGGTCATGCCCTCGTAGGGGTCTTCGGCGAGCGGGGTCCCGAGCCGCGTCCAAAGCATGACCAGCACGATCTCGCATTCCGACGGACGCAGCAATCCGGCCTGGAAGCTCTGCGCAGCCGTCAGAGCCTCCTCTTCCCAGAGGATGGCCAGCAGGCGGAAATAGGGGAGATATTCCTGGGCCAATGCCTCGATCACGTCCTTCACCAGGGCACGCTCATGCTCCAGATCGGACGGCGAGGAGACGAAGATTCTGACCTTGTGCTCAGTCATGGGGGTGATCGAGAGCGGAGATGGCGCAACTATATACCCAGAGGACGTGCCGAATCCCGGAGCGCACCGCCGTCGCCTCGGCCGGCCCCGATCGGAGAGGCGTCGGGGGATGCACGGAGGCGCTCGATCCGTGCCGTATCGAGCAGGTCATCGACACAGGTGGACCCGGAGGGTTTACAATCGGATCGAGCGCTCGATCCGGACCACGAACCCCGACTTTGCGCGAGACCTACCCGAAGCGCCACCCATGGCGTTGAAAGGAGCGCGCCGAGCGCGCTGCACAGACGCCAAGCGATGCAGGATCCGCCGTAAACGGGCTCGGCCCCGGCGGGCGCATCCCCAAACTGCCTCCATCCGGCGGAGGAGATCGCGATGCTGGACCACGACATGGCCGATACCGAACGCTTCGAAGAGGTGATTCAGCGTTCAGTGCGACAGATCCTGCTTGCCCCGGATCCGGACAGCTTCCTCGACTGGGCGCGCGCTCATCTGCCCGAGATGCTCGGATTGTCCGGGGCCCAGTTCGACGAGGTCGAGCGTCGGCGGCTCGCGAATCTGCTCGGAACCGCGATCTGGAATGCGACGCCGCAGCCGAGCTGCGCCTTCCAGACCCGACTCATGACGCCTCACCCCCCGGAAGAACCCTGCTCCTGCGGATCCGGAAGCCGTTACGGCGATTGCTGCGGCGCCTTCGAAGATCTGCCGGAGCTGTCGAGCGACCTGGTCTGGGAGATCCTGCTCGACGAGCTGCCCGAGCACGGGCTGCGCGATGCCCTGGCCCTGCATGCCGTGCCCGAGCCCCTGCTCGCGCGTATCGCCGATCGCTGGCTCTCGCAGGATCGCCCGAAGCGCGCGGCGGCACTCCTGGAGCCTCTGTTTGCGGGATCCCTCGAAGAGCTCGACGGGGAATTCGAGCCGTCGATCGACATCCTGTGCGATGCCTATGATCGCCTCGACCATCGGCGCAAAAAGGAGGCATTCCTCGATCGTATCTGCAACGAAGGTAGCCGGCCCCTGCGCGCTGCGGCCTGGCAGCGGCGCTGCACCATGGCGATCGACGAGGGCGATTTCCCCGCGGCGGCTGCGGCTTTTACCGCAGCATTGCGCAGCGACCCGGATAATCCGGGCACCGCGATCCTCGAGATCACCCTTCTGGCGGCTCAGCACAAGGATTGGATCGCCCGCGAGCGCGCCCGCTTCTGGCTCTTCCGGTTTCGTCAGGTCGGGTTCGCGCATCCCGGTGTCCTGGAGTTCCTGACGCATGCCGTGGAGGATCCGCAGGAAGCACTGGTCGACAGCCATTCGGATGCGCTTGACCCCGTCCTGCTCGATCTGCACGACTGGATTACGCTCATCCAGTCCCGCCCGTTGCCGGTTTATCGCGTGGAGCCGTCGAGTGCCCACGCCCCCGGGTGGCTCCCCGGCCAGCTCGCACTGTTCGACGACCTCGACGCCCCGCTGCCGGACGGAGCCGCCGAGAACGCGATCCTCGGCCAATCGCAGGATGCCTCCGGCCCGGCTCAACTGCGTGCTCCCGCGGCAGTACGCCAGCTCGAGGCGGGCTGGAAGGCGGTCTTTCCGGCAGCCAAACCCGATTCGACGCAGCTGGTTCCGAAGGAGGAGGTGGACCTCTGGTCGACCCCGGATTGGCTCGACCACCTGCTGGCAAACCCCGCGCTCGCCGACAGTCTGGATGTCCTGGACGATCTGGCGACCGCCCTCTATCTGCACCCCGAGAGCACCTTGCCGTGGATCTCGCACCTCCTGTTGCGTCCGCTTCTCGAGCGCGCTCGGGCCATCCTGGACCGGACGTTGCCCGAAGATGCGCCACACCACATCCCCTGGTCGGCGCCCCCCAATCGCCCGGCGCTGCGGCTGCTCTTCCGGCAGTATCTCTGCCAGATCGACGAAGACGAGCCACACGGTGCGGCGCGCACGCTCGAGCGCCTGCTGCGGCTCAATCCGCGCGACAACCACGGCGTGCGCGCGGAGCTGATGAATCACTATCTGCGCGACGGCCAGGACGAGCTCGCGCTCGCCTTGGCGCGGCGCTTTCCGAACGATGGACTGGCGGATCTCGCCTACGGGGAGGTGCTGGCCCTCTACCGTCTCGGGCGGCAGGACCGGGCACGCCTGGTGCTGACGACCGCGGTCCACCGCCTGCCCCGTATCCCGCACTACCTGACCCGCAAGCGCATCAAACGTCCGCGGCTCGCCCCCGCCGGGACCCTTCCCGGAGTCGACGACCAGGCCTGGATGTATCGGGAGGCGATGCGCGATGTCTGGGAGGCCGAGCCGGGCATCCTTGCCTGGCTGAGGCGCCTGACCGCTTGAGCATGCCCGGCGGGGAGGCTGCGCCTCGCCCGTCCGGCCGCCTGTTCGAGATGGATTGCCCGAGCCACTGCCATTCAGGAGAAACGCGATGGAAGGACACTATCGGATCCTCTACGCCGGCGAGCTGATGCCGGGCCGCGCCTTGCAGGAGGTCGTGCCGCGCCTGGCGGCCAAGTTCAAGCTGCAGGAAGAGACCGCGCGGGACCTGATCCTCGGCGGGCGTGGCCGGGTACTCAAGCACAGCTTGACGTCCAACGAGGCCCAGCGCTATCGGGATGCGCTCAATGCCGTCGGACTCCAGGTGAGCATCGAGCCCGAATCCGCTGCGCCGGCACCCGCGGACATCCGGCCGGATCCGGTCGTCGCGCCGCCGCTGTTTGACGCAGCGGTATCGGATCGACCCGACGACGCGGGACGCACCGGCGGCATCGCACATGCCGGCGGACCGACGAAGTGCCCGAAGTGCGGCGCCGACGCAGTCTCGGAGCTCACCGGCATCTGTCAGGCCTGCGGGGTGGTTGCGGAGCGCTACCGCGCCAACCGGGGGCTGAGCCAGCCGAGCCAGCCGAGTCGGGTCGACAACCCTTATGCACCGCCGCGGGCCGATGCGACGCCGACGCCGCTCGCCGCCACCGAGGACCAATTGGACACGCCGGCGTCCCGGCCTGCCGGGCACGGTTGGCTGTGGATCACCGAGGCATGGCAGCTGTTCAAGGCGCAACCGGGCGCCTGGATCGGCGCGGTCGTGCTCTTCTACATCATCCTGATCCTGGTCAGCATCGTGCCCTGGGTCGGCGGTTTGGCCGTGACCATTCTCACGCCGATGCTGAGCGCGGGACTCGTGATCGGTGCACACCGCCAGTACCGGGAGGGTCGCTTCGAGATCGGTCACCTCTTCGCGGGCGTGTCGGAGAGTCCGGGGCCGCTCGCCCTCGTGGGTCTCGTCTATCTGCTGCTGGCCGCGGGCATCGGCATCCTCGCGGGGCTGCTCTTCGCCGCGGTATTTGCCTTCATGGGAACCACCGTGGATCTGTCGGGGATGGATCCAAACGACATCGAGATGCTCCTCGTCAACCCGATCATCCTCCTGCCCGTCTTGGTGGCCATGCTGCTGGGTATCCCGCTCGCGATGGCCATGTTCTTCGCACCGAGCCTGGTCGCACTCGATCGGGTTCCCGTGATCAAGGCGTTCGGGCTGAGCTTCTCCGGCTGCCTGAAGAACATCCTGCCTTTCCTGATCTACGGGCTGGTCGCACTGCTGCTGGTGATGCTCGGGTCGCTGCCCCTGATGCTCGGGCTCCTCGTTGTGCTGCCCGTCCTGACCATCGCCATCTACACGAGCTATCGGGACATCTATTACGGCTGAGCGCAGCGCCTCTCAACGCCGCCCCCGTCCCCCGGCTCGACCGGGACGGCGGCGCCCCTCCGGCGACAGCCCGGTGCCGGCGGGTTGGAAGGCCGGCACCAGATGACGCTTGCCGTTGCCGATCAGATCGGAACGGCCCATCTCCTTCAGTGCCTCCCGCAACAGCGGCCAGTTCTCCGGATCGTGGTAGCGCAGGAATGCCTTGTGCAGACGCCGCTGACGCTGCTTGCGCACCACGGGGACCCGCTCCGAATCACGCGTGATCTTTTTCAACGGGTTCCTGCCCGAGTAATACATGGCCGAGGCGGTCGCCATCGGTGTCGGCAGGAAACCCTGGACCTGGTCGGGACGGAAGCCGTTGCGCTTGAGCCAGAGTGCGAGATTCATCATGTCTTCATCGCTGGTGCCCGGATGGGCCGCGATGAAATAGGGGATGAGATATTGCTCCTTGCCCGCCTCGCGCGAATAGCGGTCGAACAGTTCCTTAAAGCGGTCGTAGGTCCCGATCCCGGGTTTCATCATCTTGCTGAGCGGTCCGGCCTCGGTATGCTCGGGCGCGATCTTGAGATAACCGCCGACATGGTGGGTGACCAGCTCGCGGATGTATTCGGGCGAGCGCACCGCCAGGTCATAGCGCAGCCCCGAGGCGATCAGGACCCGCTTGATGCCGGGGATGGCGCGCGCGCGACGATAGAGCCGGATCAGCGGGGCGTGATCGGTGTTGAGGTTCGGACAGACATCCGGATAGACGCAGGACGGACGCCGACAGGACGACTCGATGCGTGGATCCTTGCAGGCGAGCCGGTACATGTTGGCGGTCGGTCCGCCGAGATCCGAGATGGTGCCCGTGAAGCCCGGGGTGCGGTCGCGGATCTCCTCGAGCTCGCGCAGGATGGACTCCTCCGAGCGGCTCTGGATGATGCGACCCTCATGCTCGGTGATCGAGCAGAAGGTGCAGCCGCCGAAACAGCCGCGCATGATGTTCACCGAGAAGCGGATCATCTCCCAGGCCGGGATCCGCGCCTCGCCGTAGCTCGAATGCGGGCGGCGACTGTAGGGCAGCTCGTAGACCCGGTCGAGCTCGGCGGTGGTCAGCGGGATCGGCGGCGGGTTCAGCCAGACATCGCGATCGCCGTGGGCCTGAACCATCGCACGCGCATTCCCCGGATTGGTCTCCAGATGGAAGACCCGCGAGGCATGGGCGTAAAGCACCTGGTCTTCGCGGACCTGCGCAAACGAGGGCAGACGCACTACCGTGCGGCTCCGATCCGTGCGTTGCGGGCGCGGCTGGAAACGGATGACCTGCACCCCGTCGGGGGTCGCCGCGGACGCGTTCGCGTCGGTCTCTTTCGGGGCGACCGCGTAGGGATCCGGATGCGGATCCACCCGGCCCGGCCGATCGAGCCCGCTCGAATCGATCTCGGCCCAGCCCTCCGGCCGCCCGCGGGTCATGAAGGCGGTCCCGCGCAGATCGCGGATCTGCTCGATCGGCTCGCCGCGCGCCAGGCGATGCGCCAGCTCGACCAGTGCGCGCTCGGCGTTGCCGTAGATCAGGAGATCGGCCTTTGCATCCACCAGGACTGAGCGGCGGACCTGCTCGGACCAATGATCGTAGTGGGCGATCCGTCGCAGGCTCGCCTCGATGCCGCCGATGACGATGGGCACGCCCTTGAAGGCCTCGCGTGCGCGTTGGGCATAAACGGTCACCGAACGGTCGGGGCGGCGCCCGGCGGCACCGTCCGGCGTGTAGGCATCGTCCGAGCGCAGGCGCCGATCGGAGGTGTAGCGGTTCACCATCGAATCCATGTTCCCGGCGGTGATCCCGAAAAAGAGGTTCGGCCGCCCGAGCCGCCCGAAGTCCTCGGCCGAGGTCCAGTCCGGCTGAGCGATGATGCCGACACGAAACCCCTGTGCCTCCAACAACCGCCCGATGATCGCCATCCCGAAGGAGGGATGATCTACATAGGCATCCCCGGTCAGGATCACGACGTCGCAGCTGTCCCAACCGAGCAGGTCCATCTCGGCACGGGACATGGGCAGCTCGGGCGCGGTCCCCAGCTTGTGTGCCCAGTGTTTACGGTGGGAGAAGATGTCGGGTGCGGTCATCATGGCATCGGGGAAAACAAAAAAACGGCGGTCACCGATCAGGTGGACCACCGTCTTTGAATGGATAGGCGCAGGCGTTGCAAATGCATGCCGAGCGGCTGCGCATCAGAGTGCCGAGGGCGCACGCGACGCGGCGTGCACCGCCCTCGGTATCCGGGCCATGTTACACCTCGAGCTGGAGCCGAAGCTTCTTCATGGCATTTTTCTCGATCTGACGAATACGCTCGGCGGAGACGCCGAACTGCTCGGCCAGCTCATGGAGCGTTTGCTTCTTCTCGGCCAGCCAGCGCTCGCGCAGGATGATCTTGCTGCGCTCGTCCAACCCTTTGAGGGCGGCGTGGAGCCGATCATGTTGATCGCGCTCGGTGTCCTGCCGCTCGAGCATCTTGGCCGGCTCCATCCGCATGTCGGGGAGATAGGTCGAGGGCGCGGAGGGCGCGTCGTCGTCGTCGTCTTCCAAGCCGTCGAACGACAGATCCTGATTGGCCAATCGCGATTCCATCTGAAGCACCGTTTCCGGCTTGACGCCCAGATCTGCGGCGACCGCCTCGACCTCTTCCTTCGTGAACCAGCCCAGCCGCTTCTTCGCACTGCGCAGGTTGAAGAAAAGCTTACGCTGCGCCTTGGTCGTCGCGACCTTCACGATGCGCCAGTTGCGCAGGATGTACTCGTGGATCTCCGCCCGAATCCAGTGAACCGCGAAGGAGACGAGCCGCACGCCCATGTCCGGCTCGAATCGGCGCACGGCCTTCATCAGACCGACGGTGCCTTCCTGGATAAGATCGGGGAGCGGCAGTCCGTAGCCCAGGTAGCCGCGGGCGATCCGGATCACGAACCGCAGATGGGACGTCACGAGCCGCTTGGCCGCGTCCATATCGCCATGATCGCGCAGCGCAATCGCGAGCGACTTCTCCTCTTCCGGGGTCAGGACCGGAATCTGGTAGGCGCCGCTGATGTAGGAGTCGATGGTACCCGTCGGCATGAGAGCGAAGTCTTTGGCCATGTTCCAACACCTGAGTTAGTTACCTTGGAAAATATCCTAGCAGTGCGCTCGGGATTTTGCCAGCACTTTCGGCGGGGTTTTGGAGCCCGGACCGCGACAAAAGTTCACCAGACTCTAGGAGAGGTTCGGGAATTCGACAAGACACCGACAGACGGAATCGAGATCGTATGTTCCGATGATTGTCATCGTCAGCGCTGATGACTCTAAAATAGCGATATAAATCAATATATTGTCTGTTTATTCGGATTCTCGATGGGCGCTTCGGCGTTCCTTTGAACCCTAAACAATCATGGGAATGAATGCTGTGAACCTGTTCAACTCTTAGACGCTGCGCCGGGTCGGTGCCGCCCTCGGGGCCTTGGGCTTGGCGGAGACCCGGACGACGCATGCTCGGAAATGAATAGGCTCGAGTCTTCTCGTCCGAGTCAAAGGTCTCCGCGCTCGTGCACGACGCAGAGTGCGCGCTCGGCGTCCAGGACAGCAAGATGGGGAAGCGGGTCCAACCCCGCGACGACGACAAACTCGGTGAGCTGGTCGCGGACCATGTCGCGCAGGGCCTCCGGCTGCCATGGCTTGGCGACATAGCGGTCAAGTTCGGCCTCGTTGATGGCGCGGATGGTGTCGCTCTGATCCGCCTGGCCCGTGACCAGGACCTTGCGTGTGGCCAGGGTCCGCTCGTCGGTCGCGAGGTCGATCAGGAAGTCGACGCCGCTGGTTCCGGGCAGGCGGTGATCCGCCATCACCAGCGCGAGCCGGTCGCCTGCCGCGTCGATCTCAGCGATGACCTCCAATGCTGTCGGCACATCCTCTGCCTCCTCGATGCGGACATGGCCCGCGAACACCGCCAGGTCGCGTCTGAGCGCCTCGCGGACCGAACGCTCGTCCTCCAGAATCAACAGTGCCAATCTCATGTCTCGATGTCCTCGTCGTCGGGTGGTCCGTCCACGGGCAGCACCAGGGTCACCAGGGTGCTGCCCGGCTCGGAGCGCAGGTCGATCGTGCCGCCGTGGGCGTCCACGATCCGCCGCGCGATGGCGAGCCCGAGCCCGAGCCCGTAGCGGACGGCGCCTTGTTTGGTCGTGAAGCGCGGCTCGAAGACGTGCGGGAGGATATGCGGATCGATACCGCGCCCGTTGTCTCGGATCTGCACGCGCACATGCCGCAGGTCCGGCGTATCCGTGATCAGCTCGATGCGCCCGCCTCCGCCGCGGTTGTCCCCGAGTGCGTCGAGCGCATTGGCCAGGAGGTTTGTCCAGAGTTGCTCGAGCTCGCCGGGGTGGCAGCGAATCGGCGGGAGATCGCCGTAGCGACGCACGACCTCGACAGCGTGGAGCCGATGCGCCATCAGACGCAGCGTGTCTTCGAGACCTGCATGTACATCGATCCCCGCGACGGGCTCGCCCTTGGGGCGGGCATAGGCGCGCAGGCTCGTCACCAGCTCGCACATCCGCCGCGAGGCGACCTCGAGGTTGCGCACCGCCGAGCCGATGCCGGCGACCGCCTCGACCAGGTCAAGGCTCGACGGATCGGCGGCAAGCACGCGTGCCCGGTCGGGATCCTCGATACCGGCGTCGAAGAGACGCTGCGCCAGTCCGGTGTCGCCCAGGGCGGCTTCGAGCCTCCGGCGCGCCGCGCGCTCCTCGCGCGTGCTGCGGGGCGTGCGATCCCGCTCGGCTGCGAAGATCTCGCCGGCAAGCCGGCCTTGCGGATGGCTCGCCAGCACACGCTCCAGATCCTCGCCGACATAGGTGGTCGCACGCAGCATGGCCGCGACCGGATTGTTGAGCTCGTGGGCGATCCCGGCCGCCAGCTCCCCGAGCGTGGCGTAGCGCGCCTGCTCGACCAGCTCCAAGCGGGCCTGCTCAAGCTGATGCAATGCCTCGGAGAGCTGCCGGCGCTCGCGCTCCAGGACATGGTTGAGCTGAGTCTTCTCGACCTGGAGCTGATCGGCGCGTCGCAGCCGTTTGGCCAGGGCGCGGATGGAGACCGCCGCCATCGCCGCACCGAGCGAGGCGTCGACGGCCAGCGCGCGATCGAGCTGCTCGAACGAAAGATGCACGACCTCCACCTCGGTGGTCGCACGCGCGGTGAAGAAGGCGCGCTGCTGCTGGGCCAGCGACAGCAGACCGACGACCGACCCGGTCGAGTCGTGGTGCAGACGCAGATCGCCCGCGGCGGAGGCGTGATCGAGCGCGACCCGGCCGCGCAGGACGACGAGAACGGCGTCCACGTCGACGCCCTCGTGGATCAGACGCGTCCCGGCCGGCAGGAGCAGACGCGGGCGCGAGCCCAGCACGCGCTCGACCCCGGCGAGCAGTTGAATCGCCACCTCTTGGGTGTCGAGCTCGAGCAGACGCAGCAGATCGCTCTCGGGCTGGGCGACCGGGCGACCGTCGGCGGCCACCAAGGCGCGGGTCCGCGGGTCGGCCGGTCGGTGCACGCTCAGCCAGCGGACCGTTTGAGCCCGCGCGTGCCAGGCGAGGATGCCTGGTGACCCCGGGGTCGTAATCACGGCATGCAGCCGGTCGCGGTCGACCGCCAGGGACAGATCATCGTGCCGCGCTCGGTCGGTCAAGAGGAGGATGCTCGCTCGGCGCAGGACCGCCTGCTCGTCCAGGACAGCGATCCGCGTGTCCGTTGACTCGGGCGAGGCCGTCATGAGGACCAGCGGCACGACCCGATCGGGATGGGCGGCCACCAGGGCGCAGGCCGCCGCGACATCGGCGGCGCAGACCACCTCCGCGATGTCGGTCACTCCGCGGGCCACCTCCTCCGCGATCGCGGCGGCCAAAGGCTCGGGCGCCACGATCAGGATACAGAGGGGGGCGAGCCGATCGCCCGTTCGCGGCCGCTCCAGTCCAGTGCGATCGGCGGGCCCGGT
This sequence comes from Thiocapsa sp. KS1, assembly GCF_001499735.1. Taxonomy (GTDB): domain Bacteria; phylum Pseudomonadota; class Gammaproteobacteria; order Chromatiales; family Chromatiaceae; genus Thiocapsa. The sequence continues at coordinate 3,431,353 of NZ_LN848257.1, forward strand.
CACAGCAGACCCAGAACGCCCCAGAGCGTCGGCATCACGAGCGCCAGCAGGAGTGCACCGAAGCCCCCGATCACGACCCCGCTGACGATCATCTCGGAGGTCGGCACCTCGCCGGTCGCATAGGCGATGGCGTTGGGGGGCGTGGAGATCGGCAAGGCCATGCCGAGCGCACAGGCGAGCGCGACCATTACCCCGACCGCGGTCGGATCGATCGGCAGCCCGACGGCCAGGCTCAGGGTCAGGGGCACCAACAGGTTCGCCGCCGCCGAGTGCGAGATCACGGTCGAGAGTCCCACCGACACGCCCACCAGCAGCACCATCATGAGCGTCAGCGGCAAGGTCTCCCAAGCCACCAGCCCGAGCAGCCAGACATCCAGTCCGCTCTTGCCGATACCGGCGCCCAGAGCGATCCCCCCGGCGACCAGCCAGAGCACCGGCCATTGCAGCCGTTTGATGTCCTCCGCGCCCATGACCTGGGTCGCGAGCAGTGCCACGACCGGGAGAAAGCCGACCGTCGAGGAGGAGATGCCGTGAAGGGGCTCGGTCAGCCAGAGCAGCACGGTGGTGCCCGCAACCAGGTAGAAGATCATCGCAGCCGGCGAACGGTCGAAGTCGGCCGAAAGCTCGAGCGACATCGGGGTATCGGCGGCGATGTAGCGACGCGACAGGAACCACCAGGAGAAGAGCAGGACGACCACCATCAGCGGAACGGCCAAGAGCATCCAGCCGATGAAGGAGATGCCCTGACCCGCTGCCTCGAGCGCACCCAGCGCGATGGCGTTGGGCGGCGATCCGACCGGTGTGCCGATCCCGCCGATATTCGCCGCGATCGGAATGGCCAAGGCCACGCCGGTGCGCGCCGAGCCCGCAGGCAGGGCGGCCAGGATCGGGATGACCACGGCGAACATGGTCGCGGTGGTCGCCGTGTTGGAGACGAACATCGACAGCAGCGCCGTGATTATCATGAGCCCGAGCAGCGAGAGTCGGGCATTGCCGGCAAAGGGTCGCAGCATCACGGCCGCAAGACTGCGGTCGAGTCCGAACTTGTGGGCACCGTCCGCGATCAGGAAACCGCCGAGAAAGAGGATGATGACCGGATTCGCCAGGGTGGCGAAGTAGGTCGCCGCGGGCGGCAAGGCCCCGGCGCCGCCGACCAGTGCCTGGTCCGAGAGCATCAGGACCTGAAGCAGGATCACCAGCACGGCCGTGGCATAGAGCGGAATCGCCTCCGTGACCCAGAAAAGGATGGCGAGCAGGAAGATCGCCAGCATCCGATGCCCGGCGGGCTCCAGGCCCGGGATCCGGATCAGGAGCGGAACGAGAAACGCGATCGAGCCCAGGAGCAGCCCGAGGCGCTGCACGAGGGTAAGACGGGGCAATCTGACGCGCGGTCGCGCAGTCACGGTCGACATCGGTGAAAAAGTCCTAAATGGATTCAGGGGTTGAGTCGGATCTAAGCCGCGTCCGGAGCGAGATTCCGACTTCCGAACGCGTCCGACGGTGAGTGCATCCCGGAGCTTAGGCGGTGACGCAGTTTAAAGTTCTTTAACTCCAGCGATCGCCTAAACCGCGTCAGCTCAGACACCGATGGTTCCGGCCGTGGCCGATCCAAACCGACAACCGTGCATACCGCTCCAGACGCAGTTTAGCCCGGCTCGGCGCCGCGCAGATGACGGTTCACGGCGATCCAGCTGCCGATCAGGCTGAAGAGCACGCTCCCCGAGAGAATCACCAGCATCGCCAGAGGGCCGAGACCTGTGAGCGGAAACTCGCTTCGATACAGGGTCGCCAGGCGCGATACGGGTTGCTGAAGCAGCACGACGGCAATCGTCACGAGGAACCAGGCGGTCAGGCCGCCGAGCAGCCCGTACCAGGCCCCTGCATAGAGAAAGGGGCGACGGATGAAGGACCCGGTCGCGCCGACCAGCTCCATGATCTCGATCTCGATGCGCCGGTTCAGGATCTCGAGCCGAATGGTGTTGCCGACGATCAGCAGGACACCGACACCCAGCAGCCCGCCGAGCAGCAGAACGGCACGCTGCGTCAGGTCGAGGATGGCCTGGAAGCGTTGCAGCCAGAGCGTGTCCATCCGCGCGAAGTCGGCCTCGGGCAGTGTCATCAGCTCGTCGTGAAGCGCTTGGAGTCGCTCGGGCGCGGAGGAGGCTGCGCGCGGATAGAGGGCGAGGACCGCCGGCAAGGGGTTGCTCTTGAGCTGCGAGAGGGCATCCTCGAATCCGCCGAGTGCCCGAAATTCGTTGAGCGCCTGCTCGCGACTGATCAGATGAACCTGGGCCAGCTCCGGTCGAGCGCGCAACTGCTCAGCCAGACGGGCCGCCCCGGCGTCGTCGACATCTTGCTTGAGAAACAGCGAGATGGCGGCGGCCTGGTCCCAGCCGCCGGCCATGGTGCGCAGGTTCTCGGTCACGACGAAGAGCGCGGCGGGCAAGGCCAGAGAGATCCCGATCACGGCGACCGTCATCCCGGTCGGCAGCGGCGTGCGCAGGAGTCGCCCCAGGGTCGCGACCGCGCTTTGCAGATGTCTGTTCGCCCAGAGGCCGGGCAGGTCCAGCAGGCGGGGACCGCTGCGGCGGTGCGGCTTGGGCCTGGACGCCTTGGCCTTGGCCGTCTTGAGCTTGGCCATGGTCACCAGGTCCCCGAGTCGTTTGCCAGTCGCCCGTCGGCGAGGGTGATGGTTCGATAGGGCATGGACATGACCAGACCCAGGTCGTGGGTGGCGATCAGGAGGGTCACGCCGACCTGATGAAAACGCTCGAAGAGTCCGAAGATCTCGCGCGAGAGGTCGGGATCCAGGTTTCCGGTCGGCTCGTCCGCCAGCACCAATGGGGGGCGTCCGACGACGGCGCGCGCGATACCGACGCGCTGCTGCTCGCCGCCCGAGAGCGCGACCGGGGTCGCCCGCTCGCGCGAGAGCAGACCGACCTGATCGAGCGCGGCACGGACCCGCCGACCGATCTCCTTGTGCCCGAGACCGGCGACCACCAGGGGCAAGGCGACGTTGTCGAAGACGCTGCGGTCCGGGAGCAGACGATGATCCTGGAAGATCATCCCCACCTCCCGGCGGTGATAGGGGATCTTGCGTCTGGGCAGGGCGGCGAGATTGCGCCCGTTGACGATCACCTGGCCGCGACTGGGGCGCTCGAGCAGCCCGATCAGACGCAGCAGGGTGCTCTTGCCGGCGCCCGAGTGTCCGGTGAGGAAGGCCATTTCGCCGGCCTCCATCTCGAAGCTGAGGTCGCTCAGGGCCTCGCCGCGTTCCGGATAGCGTTTGAAGACGTGCTCGAAACGGATCACGGCGCCCGCTCCTCAGCTCAGCAAGGCGTCGAGGAATTCGTCCGCGTCGAAGGGGCGCAGATCGTCGATTGTCTCGCCGACACCGATGAAGCGAATGGGCACCTTCAGGCGGTCCGCGATCGCGAACAGGATGCCGCCCTTGGCCGTGCCGTCGAGCTTGGTCAGGGTGATCCCGGTCAGGCCGACCGCCTGATGGAAGTTCAGCGCCTGGTTGAGCGCGTTCTGACCGGTCGTGGCATCCACGACCAGCATCACCTCGTGAGGCGCGTCGGGGTCGATCTTCTTCATGACCCGCGCGACCTTGGACAGCTCCTCCATCAGGTTGGATTTGGTGTGCAGACGTCCGGCCGTATCGGCGATCAGCACGTCGGCCCCGCGGGCCGTGGCCGCCTGCAATGCATCGAAGATCACGGACGCCGAATCCGCCCCGGTCTGCTGCGCCACGACGCTCACCCGGTTGCGCTCGCCCCAGGTCTGGAGCTGCTCGACCGCCGCCGCGCGAAAGGTGTCGCCCGCGGCGAGGATGACGCTGTTGCCCTCCTCCTGGAGCCGCTTGGCGAGCTTGCCGATCGTGGTCGTCTTGCCGGCCCCGTTGACGCCGACCATGAGGATCACTTGAGGGCGACCGGCTGCCGGCTGGCGCACCGGCGCATCGGCCGCCAGCAGAACGGCGCGCAGCTCGCCCTTGAGCGCCTGCAGGAGTGCCTGCGGATCAGCGAGCGATTTGCGCTTCACGCGGCTCGCCAGATCCTCCATGATGCGCGCGGTCGTGGGGACACCGACATCCGCCGTGAGCAGCAGGGTTTCGAGCTCCTCCATGAGGTCGTCGTCGATCCGTTTGCGCCCGACGAAGAGCGTTCCCAGACCTTCGCCGAGCGTCTCGCGGGTCCGCGACAGGCGCTCGCGCAGTCGCGAGAAGACGCCGGGCTTTTTCTCGGCCGGCTCCTCGAAAACCGCAACGGACACAGGCTCCGGTGCGATGATGTCGGCGACAGGCGGGGGAGAAGGGCTCGGCGTGTTTGCCTCGACCGGCTGGCGTTTCGACCGAAACCACCCGACACGTTTCGGGCTCGGCTCGGTTTCGGCCGGCTCCGGATGGGCAAAGACGGCGGGCTTCGGACGAGCCGGCTCCGCCGTCGGCACGGACTGCGAAACGCCGATCGGTCCCGGAGACGCCTGATCCGCGACGGGCCGATCCTTGGCCGACGGAGCCGCCGAGCCCGATCCGAGCGACGGCTCCGGCGCGACCGGCTGATCCGACTCCGGCGACGCGGCTTTCCTGTGCTTTTTTCCGAAACCGAACATAACGACATGCCTGAAGGGGGAGAGAAACGGCGAGGGGCAGGCGAGCGATCCGTCGAGGGTTCGACGGGTACTGCGACAAGACCGCAGGAGAGGGCGCCCCGCCCGTGTGGTCGCAATGCTATCAGATCGCCGCGATCAGATCGCCCGGGCCTCGCCCGCCCGACCCCGGGGACCCGGGCTTAACAAACCGTCATCTCCGGGAACTACCAAGGTCCCGGTCCTGCCCTAACATTCCCCGCAGCGGCGTCTTCCCGCCTGCCGATTGCATCCGACCGGAGTCTCCATGCGACGAATCCTTCTCAGCTTAATCTTGTGTCTGCCGGCCCTGCCGCTGTCGGCGGCCGAAACCGTCCACGAGCGCACGCTCGACAACGGGCTCAAGGTCCTGGTCAAGCCGGACCGGCGCGCCCCGATCCTCATATCCCAGGTCTGGTACAAGGTGGGGTCGAGCTACGAGTATGGCGGGATCACCGGGGTCTCGCACCTGCTCGAGCACATGATGTTCAAAGGCACCGAGCGGCTCGCCCCGGGCGAGTTCTCGCGCATCATCGCCGAGAACGGCGGCGAGGAGAACGCCTTCACCGGGCGCGACTACACCGCCTATTTTCAGTCGCTCGCAAACGACCGACTCGAGATCGCCTTCGAGCTCGAGGCCGAGCGGATGCGCAACCTCGTCCTGGCTCCGGAGGAGTTCGCCAAGGAGCTGGAGGTCGTGAAGGAGGAGCGGCGCACCCGCACCGACGACGACCCGCAATCGCTCGCTTTCGAGCGCTTCAACGCGACCGCCTACGTCGCCTCCCCGTACCGCAACCCGGTCATCGGCTGGGCCGGCGATCTGGAGCAGGCGAGTGTGGAGGACCTGCGTGACTGGTACCGTCTCTGGTACGCCCCGAACAACGCAACCCTGGTGGTCGCGGGCGATGTCGACCCGGAAGAGGTCTTCCGGTTGGCCGAGAAACACTTCGGCCCCCTGAAGCCCGAGCGGATCCGACCGCCCAAGATGCAGCCCGAGCCCGAGCAGCTCGGCGCGAAGCGACTCGTCGTGAAGGCGCCCGCTCAAGAGCCCTATCTCCTGATGGGCTATAAAGCACCGGCCGCGATCGATGTTCGAGAGGCCGATGCCCAAGCGGCTTGGGAACCTTACGCGCTCGAGGTCCTGGCTTCGGTCCTGGACGGCGGCAGCAGCGCCCGCCTGGAGCGCGAGCTGGTCCGCGGCAGCCAGATCGCCTCCTCGGCAGGTGTGAGCTACAGCGCCTTCGATCGCTTGCCGGGCATGTTCATGCTCAGCGGTGTCCCCGCCAAGGGCCAAACCGTCGAGCAGGTAGAGGCCGCGCTGCTCGCGCAGATCGAGCGGGTTCAAACCGATCTCGTCGAAGACGCGGAGATGGAGCGTGTGCGCAACCAGTTGATCGCGGACAAGGTCTACGAGCTCGACTCGCTCTTCTATCAGGCCATGATCCTCGGCCAGTTGGAGACGGTGGGTCTAGGCTGGGAGCTCGCCGACACCTATGTCGAGCGACTTGCGGCCGTCACGCCCGAGCAGGTCCGCGCGGTCGCGCAGAAGTACCTGATCCCCGAAAAGCTCACCGTCGGCATCCTGGACCCGCAGCCCATGGACGACACCAAAACCGCGCGCGCCCCGGTCGCGCTGGAGATGCAGACCAATGTGCACTGATCGACTCCGCCGCTTCTCCGTCTGCACGAGCGCCCTCGCGCTCTGCGCCGCACTCGGTGTCGCCGGCCCCCTGCAAGCCGCCCCCGAGATCCAGACCTGGCAAGCCGCGAGCGGCGCCCGGGTGCTCTTCGTCGCCTCGCCCGAGCTGCCGATGGTCGACGTCAACCTGATCTTCGACGCCGGCAGCGCCCGCGACGGCGAGCGTTCGGGCCTGGCATCCATGACCGCCGACATGCTGACCCAGGGCGCGGGCGACTGGGACGCCGACGCGATCGCCGCACGTCTGGAGGCCGTCGGTGCAAAACTCGGCGCGAGCGCCGATCGCGACATGACCACGGTGTCGCTGCGCACATTGACCCGGCGGCCTGCCATGGACACGGCCGTCGAGACGCTCGCGACCCTGGTGAGCACGCCGGCCTTTGCCGATCCGGATCTCGAGCGGGAGCGCCGCAATCGTCTCATCGCGCTGCGTCAGGACGAGGAATCCCCGCGCACCGTCGGACAGAAGGCACTCTACCGCAAGATCTTCGGCAGCCATCCCTACGGAGCAGATCCTTCGGGAACGGCCGAGACGGTCGCGCAGATCACCCGCGAGGATCTGGTCGCGTTCCATCGGCGTCACTACACGGGGGCCAACGCCCTCGTCGCCATCGTCGGCGCACTCGACCGGCCGCAAGCCGAGGCGCTGGCGGATCGGATCACCGCCGGCCTTCCGAAGGGCGAGCCCCCGGCGCCCCTGCCGGGTGTCTCGGACCTGGGTGCCGCAGTGACCGAGCAGATCGTCTTCCCGTCCAGCCAGACGACCGTGATGGCGGGCCAGCCCGGCATGCGCCGCGGCGACCCGGACTATTTCACGCTCTATGTGGGCAACCACATCCTCGGGGGCAGCGGACTGGTCTCGCTGCTGATGGAGGAGATTCGCGAGAAACGCGGGCTCTCCTACAGCACCTACAGCTATTTCCTGCCCATGGCCCAGCCCGGACCCTTCCTGATGGGTTTGCAGACCAAGAACGACCAGGCCGTTCAGGCGCGCGAGGTCATGCTCGACACCCTGCGCCGCTTCATCGCGTCCGGGCCGACCGAGGCCGAGCTGACCGCGGCGAAGAAGAACATCACCGGCGGCTTCCCTCTGCGGATCGCGAGCAACTCGGACATCGTCCGTTATCTCGCCGTCATCGGCTTCTACGATCTGCCGTTGGATTATCTCGACCGCTTCACGGGCCGCATCGAAGCCGTGACGGCCGAGCAGATCAAGGACGCCTTCTCCCGTCGGCTCGATCCGGATCGGCTGGCCATCGTCGTGGTCGGGGGCGGCACCGAGCAGGCCGCGCGCGTCGGTGGCGAAGGTTAGAGGGGAGTTGCGCATCGTCGGCGGCCGCTACCGCGGCCGCCGCCTGCCGATCCCGAGCGAGTCGGGGTTGCGGCCGACCGCGGATCGGGTTCGCGAGACCCTGTTCAACTGGTTGGCACCCGTGATGCCGGGTGCGCGCTGTCTCGACGCCTTCGCCGGAAGCGGTGCGCTGGGCTTCGAGGCCGTCTCGCGCGGCGCGGGCGAGGTCGTGCTGATCGAGCAGTCCGGAGCGGTTGCCCGCCAGCTCGAAGCGAACGCCCGTCGGCTGGGCGCCGGCGAGACGCGGATCGTGCAGGGCGACGCGCTGCGCTGGCTCGAAGGAGCGGGGTCCCCGTTCGACATCGTCTTCCTCGATCCGCCCTTCGCCGAGGCGCTCTGGACTCCCGCGATCGCGCGCCTGGATCGGCGAGGCTGGCTCAAGCCGGGCAGTCGCGTCTATCTCGAGGCCCCGATGCGGATCGGCTTTCCGGATCTGCCGCCGGACTGGAATCTCGTGCGCGACAAGACGGCCGGGCAGGTGCGCTACGGACTCGTGATCGTCGGCTCGAACGCGGTCGCCGCCCGGGCGAGTGCATCCGAAGCGGGTTGAGGTATCGGGTCGAGGCGCCGGCTTGAGGCGTCGCCTCGCCGCGTGCTCCGCCGAAAGCACACTGCCCCGGCGATCCTCGCAACCACCTTGCTCCTAACCAAGCCTCCGCTGTGGTATCGTGCGGGCCGCCGACGGCCCGGGGGCCCGGGGCCTTCATCCGAGCGAGGAAACGGGTTTGCGACGCGTGGTTTATCCGGGGACGTTCGATCCCGTCACCAATGGTCATACCGATCTGATCCTGCGCGCCGCGCGACTCTTCGACCGTGTGATCGTCGCCGTCGCCGTGGATACCGGCAAGACACCCCTGTTCTCGACCGAGGAGCGGGTCGCGTTGATCCGAGAGGCGCTCGGGCCGCGGGAGAACGTCGAGGTGGTGCCGTTCCAAGGACTGCTCGTCGAGTTCACCCGACAAGTCGGTGTCAGCGTGATCATGCGCGGCCTGCGCGCCGTCTCGGACTTCGAGTACGAGTTCCAGCTGGCCGGGATGAACCGGCGGATGGCACCGGACATCGAGACGCTGTTTCTCACGCCGGCCGAGACCTACTCCTATATCTCCTCCTCGCTGGTGCGCGAGATCGCTCGGCTCGGCGGGGATGTCTCGACCTTTGTCGCACCTGCGGTGCAGGCTGCACTGAAGGAGCGGTTTGGATAAGATCCGCGCAACCCCATACAGCCCCTTGGGCTCAGCCACCCTAACCCCTCGACCAGGAGTGATTTCATGTCACTGATCATCACCGACGAATGCATCAACTGCGACGTGTGCGAGCCCGAGTGCCCGAACGGCGCCATCTCGCAAGGCGACGAGATCTACGTGATCGACCCCGCGCTCTGCACCGAGTGTGTCGGTCACTACGAGACCTCGCAGTGCGTGGAGGTCTGCCCGGTGGACTGCATCATCAAGGACCCGGACAACGAAGAGACCGAGGAGGAGCTTCGGGCCAAGTATGAGCGCATCACCGGCGAGAGCTGACGTCGCCGGGAGCGCCGCGCACCGCAGCCGCGCCATCCGGTGTGGCTGCCTGTGGATCGCCGCGCTCCTGCTCGTTTCGCCGGGTATTCGAGCCGCGTGCGACGCGCCGGACATCCGCCCTGCTCAAGCCGCGATCGCCTCCGCTCATCCCTTGGCGACCGAGGCCGGTTTGAAGATCCTCGAGGCCGGAGGCAACGCCTTCGATGCCGCCGTCGCTGTTGCTGCTGTCCTGGCCGTGGTCGAGCCCTTCGGATCGGGGATCGGCGGCGGCGGCTTTTGGCTGCTCCACCGCGCCGAAGACTGCCGCGAGACGATGCTAGACGGACGTGAGCGTGCGCCCCTTGCGGCACATCGCGATCTCTTTCTCGACGACGAAGGGCGATTCGTCCCCGAGGCGGCCCTCGTTGGACCTCTGTCGGCCGGCATCCCCGGCACGCCTGCCGCACTCGTTGCGCTCGCCGAGCACTACGGGCGCATGCCGCTGGCGCAGGCCCTGGCTCCGGCGATCGCTCACGCGCGCGACGGCTTCGAAATCGCAGACGGTTATCGGCGCGTAGCCGCATGGCGTCTGCCCGCACTCCGGGCCTCGCCGGCGGCGAGCGCTCAGTTCCTCGTCGACGGCGAGGTTCCGCCGCGCGGACATCGGCTGCGCCAGCCGGATCTCGCCGACACCCTCGGTCGTCTGGCGAGCAGGGGGCATGCGGGCTTCTATGCCGGCGCGACCGCGGATCTCTTGGTGTCCGGCGTGCGCGCCGCCGGCGGGATCTGGACCCTTGAGGATCTGGCGGAATACCGCGCCGTCGAGCGCGAGCCGATCGTCGCGCGCTTCCGCGGTTGGCGCCTGGTCAGTGCCGCGCCGCCCTCCTCCGGGGGCGTGCTGCTCGCCCAGATCCTCAACATGCTCGACGCGATCGAGCCGCAGCCGGAATCGGGCACGCAGCGGATCCACGCGCTGACCGAGACGATGCGCCGCGCCTATCGCGACCGGGCACGCTATCTCGGCGATCCCGACCACGTTCAGATGCCGATCGAGCGCCTGACGCATCCCTACTATGCGGCCGGTCTGATCCGCGACTTTGATCCGACCCGGGCGACGCCGAGCCAGGTCGCCGGGACCGACACGGCCTTCTCCGAGGGACGCGACACCACCCATTTCTCGATCCTCGATCGCGAGGGTAATCGGGTCGCGGCGACGCTCAGCATCAACTACCCCTTCGGCTCCGGGTTCGTCCCGCCCGGGACCGGTGTCTTGCTGAACGACGAGATGGACGATTTCTCCGCCCGGCCCGGAGCCGCAAACGTCTACGGCTTGGTCGGCGGCGAGGCCAACGCCATCGCTCCCGGCAAGCGCATGCTCTCGAGCATGTCGCCGACCTTTCTGGAGTCGCCCGAGACCGTCGCCATCCTGGGCACGCCCGGCGGCAGCCGCATCGTCACCATGGTTCTGCAGGGCATCCTGGGTGTTGTCGACGGCGTCCCCATCGAGGACTGGATCGCGCAACCGCGCATCCACCACCAATATCTCCCGGATCGCCTTGAGCATGAGTCCGGGGCACTGAGCACGACCGAACAGGCCGAGCTGACCGCGATGGGTCACCGACTCGAGCCTCTGGACCGCCCGATCGGGGACATGCACGCGATCCTGTGGGATCGCAGCACGGGTCAGGTCAAGGCCGCGAGCGACCCGCGCGGGACCGGACACGCCGAGGTTCGGTGAATCCGGCGATTGCGACGGTCAGGTCCGAATTGTTTTTCTCGTCGCAGCCCGGATCCTGAACGGTCGCTGTCGAATCTTGTCTTCATCCTTCCATCCAGCCAACGAGGAGTCCCGATCCAGATGCGATTCAAAACGCTCATGACCGCGGCCGTCACCATGATTGCCGTCGGTATTCTCTCCGTTCCGGTCGACGCCGAGGCCAAGCGCCTCGGTGGCGGCATGAATCTCGGCAAGCAGTCGAGCGGCATGCAACGCCAGGCTCAGCCGGCCGCGACAGCGCAGCGTCCGGCTCAGCCCAACGCGGCGCAAGCCGCCGCGGCCGGACAGCGCCCGGCAAGCGGTGCAAGCCGTTGGCTCGGCCCCTTGGCCGGTCTTGCGGCCGGCGGTCTCTTGGCCTCCATGTTCTTCGGCGACGGCTTCGAGGGGTTCCAGATCATGGACTTCCTGCTGATCGCGCTGCTTGCGGTCGGGGGCTTCATGCTGTTCCGGATGTGGAAGCGCAATCAGGCCAAACCGGCGATGGCTGCGGCCGGTGTAGGCGGCGGATTCCCGCACGCCGGACCCGCTCCGGCCTACGAACGCCGCGGACAGGCGGACAGCGGCATCCTGCATCCCGGCATGGGCGCTCAGGGCGGCCCCGTGGCCGGCGACAACCAGTCACCGACCTGGTTCGACGGCGCCGGCTTCCTGGAAGGTGCGAAGTCGCACTTCATCAACCTTCAGGCGGCTTGGGATCAAGCCGACTTCGACGGCATCCGCGAGTACATGACGCCCGAGCTCTTCGCGGATCTGCAGCGCGAGCGTCTCAAGACCGAAGGGAGCCAATCCACCGAGGTCGTGCGTCTGAACGCCGAGCTGATCGGGGTGCGTCGCGAGGGCGATCTTGTGGTGGCGAGCGTGCTCTTCTCCGGCCTGATCCGCGAGGACGAGAAGGGTGCTGCCGATGCCTTCAGCGAGATCTGGCATGTCCAGCATCGTTGGGACGGCGCCGAGGGCGACTGGTATATCGCCGGTATCCAGCAGGTCGAAGCCTGAGCGATGCCGCCTGCGCCGCACGCGGCGCAGGCGGCGCTCACCCGTTTTCCGGCTGAACCGGAGTCCTGTCCTCCAGCCACTCGCGTGTGATGGAGAAACTGACATCCACCGCAATCAGCCCCAGCATCAGGAAGCCCATGGCAAGGAGCCAGTAGAGGCTGCGGGAGAGTTTCCTCATCAGGCCATGCCAGCGTAACCCGCCGACCTCCGGCGCCTTCGGCACGTGGGTGAACAGGTCGATAAAGACGACCGCCAGCACGGCCCAAAGCAGAACGACCAGCGCGGGCATCAGGACCAGATCACCCTTCGCCGCCTCGAATGTGATCAGCGAGATCCCGGCGGCCAGTGCTCCGACGACGGCAAGGCCGATCAAGACGGCTCGGGCGGGTGCGCATCGCACGGCGATATGCTGCATGAGGTCGAGCATGGGGCGGTGCCTTGTCGAATGAGGATGCGTCGGCGGGTACAGGGTATCGGCGCGCGGGACGGAAAGCTCTTCGAGTGTATCGCGCGGGCAACGACGGCCGCTTGCAGCGCGTGCCGGGCGCGTCTTGGCCGCCGGAGCCCGATTTTACGACCTTGATGGCCTCCGCATCGGGTCTTTTTCGTCCATGGCTCACCCAAACGGTCGTCGCCTGTCGCCGACTTGGGCCTTGCCGTTTCGAGGGGGCTCGCTCTATGCTGTTGCGCGTGCGGCCGAATCCGATGGATCGCCGACTCTAAACCCGGACCTGCTGCGGGCCCCGTGCAGGGTTCTTCGTCGGGGAAGTCGGCCATCCGGCTCGCCCCGTCCCTCGCCCCGCCGGCCGGTCACTCCCCCTTCAACCGCTTTGGATCTCACGGATATAAAACCATGCTCGCAGCGGAACCGATTGTCGAGCTGCTCCTCACGCTTGGCTTGATCCTTTTGGCGATGTCGTCGCTCAACCTCCTCGGGCTGATGCTCGCACGCCTGCTGATGCCGACTCGCCGTCTCGTCACGACGCCACCCACCGGCGAGCATCGCCCGACGGTGCTGGTTCAGCTCCCGCTCTTCAACGAGGGCGAGCTGGTCGATCGCGTCCTCGAGGCGGTGATGGCCCTAGATTGGCCAAGAGAGCGCTTGCAGATTCAGGTGCTCGACGACAGCACGGACGAGTTTTCGCTGTCGCTCAGCCAGCGGGCCGTCGCCAAGCTGCGCCGGGAAGGTGTGCAGATCGAGCTCCTGCATCGGATCAAACGCACCGCCTTCAAGGCCGGTGCGCTGGCCGCCGGCCTCGAGCGCTCGGATGCGGAGTTCGTGGCCATCTTCGACGCCGATTTCATGCCTTCGCCGAGTTTCCTCAGGCAGACCTTGGGACCCCTGCTTGCGCAGCCCGATCTCGCCTACGTGCAAGCCCGCTGGGCACACATCAACCGGGACGACAGCCTGCTCACCCGCACCCAGGCGCGCTTGCTCGATTCGCACTTCCAAGTCGAGCAGGAGGCGCGTTGGCGCCTGGGTCTGCCGGTCCCTTTCAACGGGACCTGCGGCGTTTGGCGTCGCCGCGCGATCGACGACGCGGGCGGCTGGCAGGGCGATACCCTCACGGAGGACCTGGACCTGAGCCTGCGGGCCCGTCTGCGCGGGTGGCGCTCCGGTTTCATGAAGGACCTCCCGGTCCCCGGCGTGCTTCCCGTCTCGGTGCGCGCTTGGCGGACGCAACAGTTCCGCTGGACCAAGGGCTTTGCTCAATGTTTCGTCAAGCTGCTGCCGACGATTTGGGCCAGTCCCGCGCTGCCGCGCTGGCAAAAACTGATGATCAGCTTCCAGCTCGGGCAACCCCTGGCGTTCCTGATCGGTGCGGTCTGCGTGGTCTTGGGACTCCCCTTCATCGCCGGTGCAGCGGTCGCCGGGGAGACGCTGGGGCGGGTCGCGATCGTCACCTCGATGCTCGGCTTCGCCGCCCCCATCGGTTTCCTGACACTCGCGGGCATCCGATCCGGGGTCAGGGCAACGGCGACCGAGGTCTTCGGTGCGCTCTTCCTGACCACCGGACTGCTTCTCTCCAACGCGCGCGCCGGCCTGGAGGCCCTGCTCGGCTATCGCAGCCCATTCGTGCGTACACCGAAGGGCGCAGTCACGGTCGGCCCGCGAAGGATGGTGCGCTGGCCGAACGGACTCCTGGAGCTGAGTGCCGGTCTCGGCCTCTTGGGCTTTGCGCTGATGGAGCAGCCGGTCACCGTCATCTACCTGGTCATGGTCATCGGCGGCCTGCTGGGCGTGGGAACCTTGCAGTTCCTGGACGGCCGCGCGCTGTCGAAGCAAACGGGCGCCGGATCCTGAAGCCGAGCGCTCGGGTCGGCCGAAGCCGGATTCGGCCGATTCGGGTGCACACACGACGACGTTTGCCCCCCTATGCTTGCCTGATATACTCCCGGCCATGAACCACACACCCCTGCTCGTCGTCGGCGAGCCCGACGATGCCGACTCCGCGGACCCCCACAGTCCGGGCTTGATCCCCACCCCACAGCACCCGACCGATCCGGCGTCTCGTCCTTCGAGACGGCATCCCCACCCTGCCGGAGCCGCCCGATGAGTGTCTGGATGTTGCTCGTCGTCGGCCTTCTGATCCTGATCAATGCGCTCTATGTCGCGGCCGAGTTCGCGATCGTGGGCGCTCGAGCCAGTCGCGTCGAGCATTTTGCCCGGCAGGGTCATCGACTCGCCGCGGCACTCTTGCCCATCGTCAAGGATACGACACGCCTGGATCGCTACATCGCCACCTGCCAGATCGGGATCACGCTCTCCAGCCTGATCCTCGGCGCCTTCGGACAGGCGACGATCGCACTGGCGCTCGGTGCACTGCTGGTCTCGGACTGGGGCATGGAGACGGTGGGCGCCTATGCCTTGTCGGCGACCATCGTGCTGGTGGTGCTGACCTCGGCCCAGGTCGTGCTCGGGGAGCTGATCCCCAAGACGGTCGCCCTGCAATACCCGGTCGGAACGGCCATGTACACCTACCTGCCGATGCGCTGGTCCTTGGTCTTGTTCTACCCCTTCATCGGACTGCTCAACGGGAGCGGCAACCTGATCCTGAGAGGATTCGGCGTCGACCCGCAGGTCAGCCATCGTCATGTCCATTCTCCGGACGAGATCGAGCTGCTGATTCGCGAGAGCAACGAAGGCGGAGTGATGGAGGCCAAGGCGAGCAAACGTCTGCGCGAGGTGCTGCGCCTGAGTCGCCACACGGTGCGTCAATTCATGGTCCCGCGGCGCCAGATCGCGAGTCTGGATCTGGCCGCGCCGCTCGATCAACTCTTGGCCGAGATCGACGCATCGCCCTATACCCGCCTGGTGGTCCACCGGGGCGGGCTCGACAACGTGCGTGGCTTCATTCACGTGAAGGATCTGGCGATCGCGACCGCCGGCGGTCGCGAGATCCACGCCCTGCAGCCTCTGGTCCGCCCGCTTCTGGCTCTGCCGAACCGCTTGACGCTGGACCGTGTCCTGGGACAGATGCGCGATCGGCGCGCCCGCATCGCGCTGGTGGTGAGCGAGTACGGCGACGTCGAGGGTCTCATCAGCCTGGAAGACATCGTTCGCGAGCTGATCGGCGAGCTGTCCGACGAGTTCAAATCCAACACCGAGCTCGCCCTCGAGCCGCTTGCCGACGGGCGTTGGCGCCTGCCCGGACGTCTCCCGCTCGATGAAGCGATCGAATGGGCCCGCCCCTATACCGACCCGGCCGTTTGGCACGACAGTCAAGCCGAAACCCTCGCCGGCTGGTTGTTGGAGCAGCTCGGAACCATCCCCGAGGCGGGCGACAGTCTCGACGTCATCGGCCTCGCGTTCGAGATCGAGGAGATGGACGGTCCGGCGATCGTATCCGTCTTGGTGAGCGTCGTCGGCACCGCATCGGGAGGCGAGGATGCATGAGCTTGTGATCGTCCTGGTCGTGGTGATGGCCTTGGTGGCCCTCAACGGACTCTTCGTCGCCGCCGAGTTCGCGATCATCGGCACCTCCCGCGCTGCGGCGGCCGCGCGCGCGGAGGCCGGCGATGCCCTGGCGCAGCGGATCACCCGCATCCTCGACGACCCGGCGCGACTGGATCGCTATGTCGCCACGGCTCAGCTCGGCATCACCTTCGCGAGCCTGGGTCTCGGCATGTACGGCGAGCACACCCTGGCCGGGTTCTTCGAGGCGTGGCTTCTGCTTGCGGGATTCACCGATTTCGGTGCGCTCGTGACCGCGCACGGGCTCGCGGCGGTGCTGGCCATTACCGCCATCACCTATCTGCACATCGTCCTGGGCGAGATGATCCCCAAGGCGCTCGCGCTGACCCGGCCCATGACGGTCGCCATGTGGGTGACCCCGCCCATGCTGCTGATCGGCTTGATCCTCTACCCCTTGGTCCGCGCCCTCAATCTGACCGGCAATCTCTTGCTCGGCCTGGTCGGCTTCAAGCGCGGACGCAGCGCGGCCCACTATCTGGGCCAGGACGAGCTGGAGTCGCTCGCCCGCGAGAGCCAAGAGAGCGGCCTCTTGAGCGAGGAGAGCGGTCGGATCTTCCTCGAGCTCGCCGACTTCAGCGAGATCGCCGCCGTGCAGGCGATGGTGCCCCGGGTGCGCGCCAGCGGGATCCCGGTCGGCGCAACCGACGCCATGCTCCGCGAGATCCTGCATCGGCATCGCCATACCCGCTACCCGGTCTACGAGGGCAGTCTCGACCAGATCATCGGGACCATCCACGTCAAGGATCTGATGGCGCTGCTGCGTGCAGGCACCGGCCTTGATCCCTCGGCGGTCCGGGAGACGGCCTACCTGCCCGAAACGGCGACCCTGGACGATGTCTTGGCCGCAATGGATCGGGTGCACAACCAGATGATCGTGGTGATGGACGAGCACGGCGGGACCGCGGGCATCCTCACCATGGAAGACATCTGCGCCGAGGCCGTCGGGGATATCGAGGAGGGTGTCGAGGACGTCCCGGATGTCTTGCCGGTGGGCACTGCGGGCTACCAGGTCCAAGGGACCGTGCGCCTGGACACCCTGGGCGACCTGATCGGGCGTGAGCTCGAGCACCCCGAAATCGACACCGTCTCCGGGCTGATCCTAAGCGAGCTGGGGCGACCGCCCGTGCTCGGCGATGCTGTCCAGTGGAACGGCCTGCGCTTCGAGGTCAGCGGTCTCTATGGACGTGGTGTCCGCCAGGCGACCCTGACGTTCGAGATGCCGGACACAACCGCCGATCGGGATGCCGAGCCGGAGGATGCGCGCTGATCCTTGACCTCCACCAGATACCATGGACATCCTATTCCTTGTCGCCCTGATCCTTCTCAACGGCCTGTTCGCCATGTCCGAAATGGCGCTCGTCACCGCGCGACGGGCGCGCCTTGCCCGATTCGCCGAGGACGGCGATCGCTCCGCTGCCGTTGCGGTGAGACTCGGCGAGGAGCCGAACCGCTTCTTGTCGACAATTCAGATCGGCATCACCTCGATCGGTATCCTCAGCGGCATCGTCGGAGAGGCGGCACTCGCCGAGCCACTCGCGATCGGGCTGCAGGGGCTTGGCCTGGAGCAGCGCGCGAGCGAGATCGGCTCGACGATTCTGGTCGTGGTCATGATCACCTATGTCGCGATCGTCGTCGGCGAGCTCGTTCCCAAGCGCATCGGCCAAATCAACCCGGAACGAATCGCCCGTTTGGTCGCACGACCCATGTATATGTTGTCGATCGCCTCGCGCCCATTCGTCCACTTGCTCGCAGGCTCGACCGCGCTGCTCCTGAGGTTGCTGGGTCAACGCGAGACCCCGGGGCCGACCGTCACCGAGGAGGAGATCCACGCAATGCTGGAAGAAGGCTCGGACGCGGGCGTTATCGAGAAGACCGAGCACGAGATGGTGCGCAACGTCTTCCGACTGGACGATCGCCAGATCGGCTCGCTCATGGTGCCGCGCTCGGAGGTCGTCTGGCTTGATGTGAATCGTCCGCCGGAAGAAAACCTTGCGCTCATCGCCGAGTCGTTTCACTCGCGCTTCCCCGTGTGCGAGGGCGGCCTGGACGACATGATCGGCATCGTGAGCTCAAAGCAGCTCTTCAACCAGACGCTCAAGGGTGAGCCCGTCGATCTGGTGAAGGACTTGCAGGCGCCCGTCTATGTCCCGGAATCGCTGACGGGGATGGAGCTGCTGGAGCAGTTCCGCAGCTCGGGCAGTCAGATGGTCTTCGTGGTCGACGAATACGGCGGGGTCGAGGGCTTGGTCACCTTACGCGACATTATCGAGTCGGTCACCGGCGAGCTTCTGACCCAGAGCACCGAGGAACCCTGGGCCGTGCAACGCGAGGACGGCTCCTGGCTGCTCGACGGTTTGATTCCGATCCTCGAGCTGAAGGACCGGTTGGGGATCAAGCGTGTCCCCGAGGAAGAGAAAGGCCGCTATCACACGCTCTCGGGAATGATGATGTGGCTGCTCGGCCGCTTGCCGAGCACGGGCGACATCTCCGCCTGGGAAGGTTGGCGCTTGGAGGTCGTCGACCTCGACGGCAGGCGCATCGACAAGGTCCTGGCGACTCCGCTGCCCGAGTCTGCGGCCGAGCCGCTCGCTCCCCGGGAAGGTGGGCGACCGTCCACCGAGGCGGAAGCCAACGGCGAAATGCCAACCCATGACGCACGATCGGGATGACCTCGCCGGTCACGCCGGGGAGACGCGGCATGCCATGAATGGCCGGATCGTAGCGGTCGCAGGCGCACTGGCGCAGTCGGAATGCGGGAGCTGCGCGATTCCGACCGACCCATCCGGACCCGACCCATTCCCGACCGACGAGGCTCGCAAGCAGAGCGCGGAGCCCTGATGCGCGCATCGATGCGGTGACCGTCGCCTGCGACGATCACCGCAGTCCTTGAGGCCGAGGCAAAAGCCCCGACGTCCTAGCGCCGGACCCGCTCGATGCGGAACAGGGTGGTGGTGCCGCTCACCTCGTTGGCGACAACCAACAAGGGCACCCCGCGGATCGGACTCTTCGACGCCTCGATCACCGTCAGCCCCTCGGCCCCCAGATCGCCCGCCTCCGGCGTGCCCGGCTCGGCACCGAAATCGCGGTTGTTGAGGTACTGAACGAAGGTCGGCGCGAAGGGATCGGTGATGTCGTAGACCATGACGCCGCCGATGCGCTCCAGGCCGACGAAGGCATAGGTCCGTCCCCACAGCTTGGCGACGGTCACGCCCTCGGGCTCGGGGCCCTTGTTGTCGCTGCGGTTGTCGAGCTTGTTCTCCTCGTGGTCCGAGTTGAAGAATTCCGGATAGGCATCCGCAGTGATGCGCTCGAAGTCCGCGCCGCTGTCGTAGACCTGCTCCAGCTCGGCGCTCCAGATCGAGAAGGAACGACCGCCGAAGGCGTAGAGTTGCTCCTGCATGCCTGTGACCGGATCGACGCCGCCGGTCGTCGTGACGGTCAATCGGCCGAGATTCTCGTCCTCCTGCAAGGCGTCCGCATCGGGAAAGACCGACGGATCGAGAGCGAGATCCTTGACGCGCGCCTCCTCGCCGAAGCCGTCGTAATCGCGCGCGTCACCCTCGTTGGCGCTCACGATGTAGGTCCGCCCGCGGTGCTCGTAGCTCGCGATCGCGTCCGGCAGATACATTCCCAGAATCGGCCAGTTGACGATGTTGATGCCCTCGTCGCGGTCGCTCGCGTCCAGCGCGTTGCCCGCCAGGCTGTGGTCCTTGAAACCGAGGCCGTGAATGGCGGTGAAGTCACCGGACTTGATGTCCAGGACGGCGACGGCGTTGTTCTCCTGCAGCGACACCCAGGCGGTCTTCGAGTTCTTGGCGACCGTGATGTACTCGGGCTCGAAGTCCTGCGCCACGCTTGCGTTCGGACCGAACACCCGCACCGAGGGATCGAGCGCCGCGTCGTTGAACTTGCGGAAATCGGCGGTGCGCACGTTGGCCTGTGCGAGCTTTCGAATGTTTCGCGGCAGATCGACGATGCTCACCGAGCCCTCGGGGTCCACCGAGTAATCGTCGTTCGGCTCGCCTTCGTTGGCCACCAGCACCCGCTTTCCGTCCGGCGTGAAGGTCACCATGTCCGGCAGCGCGCCGACCTCCACGCTCGCCAAGATCCGGCCGTCGACATGCATGAAGACGGCCCGGCCGGGCTTGGTGCGCTCCGCGTTCGCGACGACCGCGACGACCAGCCCATCGTGTACGGTAACGCTGTTCACGACCGCGCCGTACTCGGACAGGTCGATACTGAACAACAGGCGCGGGTTCGCTGCCCTGTGCACACCGAGCACATCGACCAAACCGCTGGCCGCATTGACCACGAACAGGCGCTGACTCCGGGGATCGTGGGCGACAATCTCGGCGCCGGAGCGGGCGAAGACGCCGGAGGCGTAGGTGCCGATCGGCGCGATCTCGATCGCGAACGGCGCTGCGGGAGGGCTTGCTTGGGTGGCGGCGACACCGAGCGCCAAGGCGCAGCCGGCGGCGAGCCGAGAGACGGTCGTGAATGACATGGGGCAGGGATCCTCGTCGGGTGAAAGTCCCCGATTATCGGGATCGGGTATGACCGTTCGACGACGAAGGGATGACGATTCGGTTGAGGGCAACCGCTCGCCGCAAGGCGGATGCCGTTTCACGCAAAAGGCTCTCAGAGATACAGCAGCGAGGCGACCAGGAAGAACACCAGGACGGCGATGATGTCGTTGCCGGTGGTGATGAAGATCCCCGTGGCCATCGCCGGATCGATGCGGAAATGATGAAGAATCAAGGGAACCGCCGCGCCCATGGTCACGGCAAGCAGGGTCACGAGGGTCAGGGCCACACCTGCCGTGAGCGCGAGACGCAGCGGTTCCGCGACACCCACCAGGGGTCCCGCGACAAAGACGATCGAGGCGAGGATCAGGGCCGCGATCGACCCGTTCAGCAGAGCCGCAAGCATCTCCTTGACGAGCCGCCAGGGCAGATCGCCGATCCAGAGGGTGCCGGCCGCGAGGCCCTGAATGGCGACCGTCGCGGCCTGGATGCCGGCGTTGCCGGCCATCGACATCACGATCGGGATGAAGCTCGCCAGGATGGCCGCGGCGGCGATCTGCGCCTCGTAGGCGTTGATGACGCTGCCCGAGACGAGCGCGCCGACCAGCCCCGCGAGCAGCCACGGCAATCGGTTTTTCACGATGCCGAGCACCGGGTCGTTGGGCCGTGCATCGGGGGAGACGCCGCTGAGCAGACGCACGTCCTCCTCGGCCTCGTCGCGGACCACGCGCTGCAGCTCGTCGGCGGTGATGCGCCCGAGCAGACGACCTTCGGCATCCACGACCGGCACCGTGATGAGGTCGTTCTCCGTGGTCACCCGCACGACCTCTTCTTGATCCATATCCGAGCTGACCGCGACGAGATCGGTGCGCATGACCTGCTCCACCGGGATGTCGCTCGGGCGCAGCAACAGGTCGCGCAGCTTCAGATAGCCGAGGAGCTTGCGGTCCGCATCCACGACATAGACAGCCGAGAGCTTCTTGATCCAATCGGCGCGACGACGCACCTCGGCGACAACCTGCCCGACGCTCCAGTCCGGCGGGACGGCGACCAGCTTGCGGGTCATGATGCTGCCGGCCGAATCCTCCTGATACGCCTTGAGCTCGCGGATGGTGTCGGCCTCGCGCAGGTACGGGATGAGCCGCTCCTGGACCTCGTCGGGAAGCTCGGTCAGGACCTGCACCACGTCCTCGACGTCGCGGCCATCGAGGATCTCTGCGAGGCGCTCGATCGTGGCGTCTTCGAGCAGGGCACCGCGAAAATCGTTGTTGAGCCCGGCGATCACCTTGGCGGCGGGGCCGGCCGGCAGAAGCAAAAAGAGCTTGCGCGCACGCTTCAGTGGAAGCTGGACCAAGAGCTCGACGATGTCGCGCGGATGCCAGGTTCGCAGCAGACGGCGAATCTCCTCGCGCTCGCCCGCCTTGATCATGCGCCCGATCGCCTTGACCACCGGACGGTTGACGTCGAGGGTCTCGCCGGGTCGGCCGCGGGTCCAACGCAGCCGTGGCGCTTCGGTGGTCTCTGTCATGGCTGAGGCGGTCCCGGGGGATTAGGTTGCGGTTCGGCGTTTCGAGGGCTCGAAGCCCGCCGGAGTGTGGCAACACCGGCGGATCAAATCAAATCCGACCGGGTTATCATGCCGAACCGAAAGTGTCGCCACGGCCGCCACGCGCGATCGCCGTCGCGGGACCGGTCGGAATCACGTGTGGCGAAACGAGGGGTCTCAATGTCGCAGTTGCATGTCGAGTGTCGCACCGGAGCGGATCTTATCGCCGATTTGCCGGCGCTCGCGCGCCTGCGCATCCAGGTTTTTCGTGAGTACCCTTACCTCTACAAGGGTGACGCGGAATATGAAGAGCGCTATCTGCGAACCTATGCCGATGCAACCGACGGGGTCATCGTGGTGGTGCGCGACGGCGATCGGGTGGTGGGTGCATCGAGCGCGCTGCCGCTCGCGGCCGAGACCCCGAACGTGATCGAGCCCTTCAAGTCGCACGGCTATGCGCCCGACCGGATCTTCTACTACGGCGAATCGGTCCTGCTGCCGGAGTATCGAGGGCTGGGACTCGGGCGGCGCTTCTTCGAGGAGCGCGAAGCCCATGCCCGCGCGCTCGGCCGATTCGACCTCGCCTGTTTCTGCGCCGTGGAGCGACCCCACGACCACCCGCAGCGTCCGCGGCACTATCGTCCGCTCGACGGTCTTTGGGCGAAACAGGGCTTCGTGAAACAGCCGCAGCTGCGCACGACCTTCTCCTGGCGCGATCTCGACGAGGCCGAAGAAACACCGAAACCGATGGTGTTCTGGCTGAAGCATCTCGACTGAGCGCCACCGAGACGCCCCATGTCGCAAACCACCGCACCGCGCCGAGATTGGATCCCGCAAGGCATCGCCCTTCTCCTGATTGCCTTGGTCGGCACCCTGCCCTTTTGGCTGACCGACCTAGACATCCAGGCCGCCGCGCTCTTCTATCACCCGCAGGCGGATGATCCCTGGTACGAGGCCCAGGCGCCGCTGTGGTCATTTCTCTATGTTGCCTCGCCGCTCCTGACCGGCTTCGTCATGCTCGGCGGCCTGCTCGTTCTCGGTGCCGGGGTGATCTGGCCGTCGTTCAGACGGCTGCGCTGTTACGCGATCCTGCTGATCGCCGCGACCGTCTTGGGACCCGGACTCATCGTCAACGGCGTCCTCAAAGACAACTGGGGGCGGCCACGACCGCATCAGATCGAGCAGCTCGGCGGGACACGCGACTACGTCCCGCCGCTCGCAATCTCCGAGCACGGCGACGGCAAATCCTTCCCGTGCGGTCACAGCTCGATCGGCTACATGCTCGGCGTCTTCTTCATCATCTGGCGCAGACGCAGGCCGGCGCTTGCCTGGACCGCGCTGGCGGGCTCTCTCGCCTTCGGCACCCTGCTGGGGATCGGGCGGATGGCGGCGGGCGATCACTTCCTGTCGGACGTCATCTGGTCCGGGGTCATCGCCTACGGGATTGCCTGGGGGCTGTATTATTTTGTCCTGCGCATCCCGCGGCGCGAGGCCGCCGAGGCGGCCTCGCCGGCACCTGCTCTCAACCTGCGACGCCCCAAGCTGACCGCGGCGGCCTATGTTGTCGTCGCAGCCCTGATGGTCGGCGCCGTGTTGTTGGCGACGCCGCTGAAGAACGTGCAGATCCAATGGGTCCGGCCGGGTGATTTCGATCCGCCGCCCAAGGTCTTGCGCTTGGTCGCCGATCAGGCTTACGTGATCCTTTTCTGGCCCGGGGGCGCGCACCGCACGGCCGAGATGCGTTTGGAGGCGCGCGGTTTCGGGCTACCCTGGAGCAAGGTCGAGCCGGAGTTGACGCAGGACAACCAGGCGCTGACCTATCGGGTCAGTCATCAGGGGATCTTCACCGAGAAGGATACCAAGGTCGTCATGGGGATCGTCGCGAAGGAGTGGGATCGGGTCGAGGTCCGGATCGACTCGGGAGACATCCGGGTCCATCCCTCGCAGGATCCGCTGCCCGAGCTCGACCTGCAAACCGGCGACGGCGAGGTGATCCGGGTCGACCCCTGATCGGCCCCGATCGACAACGTGTCCCGAGCGATCGACAACCGTCTGCGAGGACCGCAGTCTTGACCACAACCGGGGCGAAGCCGTGCCGCAATCCGAACCCTTGATCCGCTTTATCCGCACGACCACCGCAGACATCCCGGCGGACGTGACACTCACGCTCAACCTGGAGCAACGCACCCGCTGCCGGCTGCGCGTGCTGCTCGACGACGGCCGCGAGGCCGGACTCTTTCTGCCGCGCGGCACCATTCTGCATCACGGCGACGGCCTGATCGCCGAGGACGGACTGGTCGCGCGCATCATCGCGGCACCTGAGCACCTTTCGCGTGTCGAGAGCGCCGATCCGCTGCTGCTCGCGCGCGCTTGCTACCACCTCGGCAACCGGCATGTGCCCTTGCAGATCGAGCTTGGGCGCCTGAGCTACCGACAGGATCAGGTCCTCGACGAGATGGTGCGCGGTCTCGGGCTCGCGGTCCGGCTCGTGGATGCCGCATTCGAGCCGGAGTCCGGGGCCTACGGCGGTCATGGCGCGGAGCATGGCGGACATGCGCACGAGCATTGAAGGGGCCTTACCCCTGCTGCGCCTGATGCACCTGGCCAGTCCAGGGCTTCCGGTCGGCGGCTTCACCTACTCGCAGGGCATCGAGTGGGCGGTCGAGACCGGTTGGATCCGCGATGCCGACGACTTGGAAGGCTGGATGGCCGATCAGATCGGGAGCAGCCTTCGGTATCTGGACCTCCCGCTCTTGGTGCGGATGCAGACGGCGGCGCTCGATCGCGGTCGAGCAGCGATGGCCGGTTGGGTCGATCGCCTCTTGGCCGGACGTGAAACCGCCGAGCTGCGGCGCGAGGAGTCGGACCGCGGACGCGCGCTCGCCGATCTGCTGGTGGCCTGGGGGCTCGAGGATGCGCTCGTGTGGAAACCGCAGCTCGCCCGGAGCCAAGCCGCCGGATTCGCCTTCGCCGCGGCGGCATGGCGGATCGAGCCGCACGACGCGGCGACGGGCTATGCCTGGAGCTGGCTCGAAAATCTCGTTCTGGCCGGGATCAAGCTCGTGCCCTTGGGCCAGACCCGCGGCCAACAAACGCTGGCACGACTGGCAACCCTCATCCCGAGCGCGGTCGCCGCGGCCCTGGAAGTCTCGGACGAGGAGATCGGCGCTTCGACCCCGGCTCTGGCGATCGCCAGCTCCGCCCACGAGACCCAATACACCCGCTTGTTTCGTTCCTGAAGGAGACACCATGGTCGATGCATCACCCCTGCGCGTCGGGGTCGGCGGTCCCGTCGGCTCCGGCAAGACGGCGCTGCTGGATGCGCTCTGCAAGGCGCTGCGTGACCGCTATCAGCTGGCGGTGGTCACCAACGACATCTACACCCGCGAAGACGCCGAGTTCCTGATCCGCTCGCAGGCCTTGCCGGCCGAGCGTATCGTCGGCGTGGAGACCGGCGGCTGTCCGCATACCGCCATCCGCGAGGACGCCTCGATGAACCTGGCCGCGGTGGAGGATCTGCAAATCCGGTTCCCGGACCTCGACCTCGTCTTCATCGAGAGCGGCGGCGACAACCTCGCGGCCACCTTCAGCCCCGAGCTGGCCGACCTGACGATCTATGTCATCGACGTGGCCGAAGGCGAGAAGATCCCGCGCAAAGGCGGGCCCGGCATCACTCGCTCGGACCTCCTGGTCATCAACAAGATCGATCTGGCGCCTTATGTGGGGGCATCGCTGGAGGTCATGGAGCGCGACTCCAAACGCATGCGCGGGGAGCGGCCGTTCGTCTTCGCGAATCTGCGCACCGGCGAGGGACTGGAGAGGATCCTCGACTTCATCGAGCATCAGGGGATGCTCGGGGCTTAAACCGCGCCCGGCGCGGTATGCGATGTTTTTGGATGGGGTCGGCCCCGGCAGACTTGACGAGCGCTGGAGTCGGCGCGGTTTAAGATATTAAAAAATAATATTATTTTAAGTCGCGTCCCCGCTAAGAGTCGTGGATGCGCCAAATGTCGTGCTCACTCGAAAACGAGCATCTCGCTCAGGACGCGGTTTAGGGGTCGGAAGATACCTCCGCCCAGCGCCGGGCCGCTTCGTCGTCCGTCACGCGCGCATCGACCCACCGCTCGCCCTGTGCGGTCTGCTCCTTCTTCCAGAAGGGTGCGCGGGTCTTGAGGTAGTCGATCAGAAACTCGCAGGCACTGAAGGCATCGCCCCGGTGTCGACTGCTGACACCAACAAAGACGATCGGATCCTGCGGCCTCAGCTCGCCCACGCGATGCAGGATGCTGATGTCCTCCAGATCCCAGCGTTGCGCGGCCTCCTCGGCGATGGCGCCGAGTGCCTTCTCGGTCATCCCCGGATAGTGCTCCAGGGTCATGGCGGCCACCTCGGCGCCTTCGTTGATGTCGCGCATCAGTCCGATGAAGGTGACCACGGCGCCGACCTGCGGCTTGTCGCGGGAGAGAATCTTTTGCTCCTCCGCAATGTCGAACAGGTCGCGTTGAACTCGAATGCGTTGCATGTTCGGTTTCTCCGACGCTGGTGTCCGGGGTTCAACCCCGGTCTCCCCGGTCCACCCGGCAGAGGAATCAAGGGGATCCTATACTTTCGAGTGCGAGCGTTTCGCCTCGGCTCCCGCCGGCCTTCTCTCGGATCCGGGCATCGAACCGCCCGCCGACGGAGAACCGCTCGGGCTTGAATCATGCCCGATGTCGTGCTCCGAGTCCCTGTTTCGTTCGATCATCCACCAAGAGGAAACGACGATGAACTGGAAAGAACAACTCGACAAAGCGGTTGCTGCGGTCAGAGAGGCCGCCACCAGCGAGAACGCACGGGATATCGCGGGCAAGGCGAAAGCGGCGGCGATGGGTCTGGTCGAGAAGGTCAAAACCGGCGCAGTCGACGCCGCCGATGCCTTCGTCGAGGCCAATCGCGATCCCTCGGCGCTGACGGTGCGCTTCCTGAACGCTGACCTGACCATCGTCTCGCCTGCCGACGGCATCTCGGTCACTCGGCCGGATGCCGCGACCCTCGTGATCGAGGATGGCTCGGGCAATGGTCTCGTCGTCAACGCGGGGGCCGATCCCGCCTTTGTTGTCGACACGATCGGCACGGTCGCCAAGCTCGGCGACAACACCTTCGACCTGGGTCAAGAGGACGGCGTCAACGTCGTCGTGACCAAATTCTGATCGCCACCGTCGTGAGCGTCTCGCTGCTCGAGGAGCAGCGAGACGTCCGGCGTTGTGCCTCTCGGTCAACCGATCGGGGCCACGCCCATCAGGAGCTTGTGCAGCCAGAACATGAAGAGCAGATAGAGCCCGATACCGCCGAGGAGCGCAATGGCGTCGTTGATATGACTCGGCGGCGCCCCGTAGACGGTCGGCGCGACCCGGCGTTTGAGCGAAATGCGATCGGCGACGGCCCACGCGAGGAAGCTCCCGAACAACAGAATGTCGGGGAGCGTGCCGTTCGCCAGGAGATGTGCCGTGGCCCAGATCTTCACCGCAAGCAACATCGGATGCTTGGTCGCTGACTGGATCCGACCGGGGAGATAGGCGGCGAGCAGCAGCGGAAAGACCGGCAGCATCAACAGCAGGTTGATATGCCGCATCCAGGCCGGCGGCTCGTAGATGACGACGGGCGACAGACGGGCGGCCCCGTAACCCGAGACGATCAAATAAAACCCGACCAGGGACAGAAGTGCGTAAACGCCCTTCCATGGGATCTCGCCGAATCGCGCGACCAGATCAGTGCGCCACTGACTGTTGATGATGGACACCGAGTGAATACCGAGAAACAGGATCAAACCGAGGACGAGTACTGCCATCCGAGGATTCCTCCAAGAGCGTTGAAAAATCGGCTTCCCTTAAGCTGCGTACGGGGCGACACGCGGTGTTTCCGTGCTGATTCCACCTCGCACCGACTCAAGACGGCCGCGGCAGATCCGGTTTAGATCGCTCAAGAATCGTGTCCAAGGCATTCGCGAACGCCTGCCGATCGCGCGGTCCGAACGCGGGCGGGCCACCGGTGTTGATGCCGCTGCCGCGCAGGGTGTCCATGAAGTCGCGCATCGTCAAGCGCTCGCGGATGTTGTCCTTGGTGTAGAGCTCGCCGCGGGGGTTCAGGGCTTGGCCGCCGCGATTGATGACCTCCGCCGCGAGCGGGATGTCCGCCGTGATGACCAGGTCGCCGGGGTTGAGTCGCTTCAGGATCTCGTTGTCGGCGACGTCGAACCCGGCGGAGACTCGGACCGAACGCACCAAGGGCGAGGGCGGCGTGCTCACCGGCGCGTTCGCCACCAGCGTGATCCGGACGCCGAGCCGTTCCGAGGCACGAAAAAGGATCTCCTTCACGGCGTTCGGACAGGCGTCGGCGTCGACCCAGATCTCCACCCGCAGTGAACCCGTCAGCTCGCCTCGGCCGTCACAGGCGACACATCGGCATCGGCGATCCCGGCATCCGTCTCGCTCTCGACGGCGGCGGCGGACATCGGCTCGTGCACCAGAATAATCCCGGCGAGCGGAGGCAGGGCGATCGGGATCGAATAAGGCCGTCCCATCCAGCTCACCGGCTCGGCCTCGACACCGCCCTGGTTGCCGACGTTGCTGCCGCCGTAGAGCGCTGCGTCCGAGTTCAGTGCCTCGCGATAAAAACCGGGCTCGGGTACGCCGATCCGATAGTTGGTGCGCGGCACCGGAGTGAAGTTGAATGCGGCGGCGACGATCTGCTCGCCGGAGAGATCCTTGCGCAGATAGCTGAGCACGGATTGGGAGCTGTCGTGACAATCGATCCACTCGAACCCGGCACCGTCGAAGTCGACCTCGTGCAACGCGGGCTGCTCCCGATAGAGCCGGTTGAGATCCGACACGATCTGCTTGATGCCTTCGTGCTGCGGTCGCTCGAGCAGATCCCAATCCATCGCCGCGTCGAAGTCCCATTCGGCGCCGTGCCCGAACTCGCAGCCCTGGAACAACAGCTTCTTGCCCGGATAGCTAAACATCAAGGTATAGAGCAGGCGCAAACTCGCGAATTTCTGCCAGGCATCGCCCGGCATCTTATCCAGCATGCTCTTCTTTCCATGCACCACCTCGTCGTGCGAGAAGGGGAGCACGAAGTTTTCCGTAAAGGCATAGAGAAGGCCGAACGTCAGCAGATCGTGGTGATAATGACGATAGATGGGATCCTTCTGCATATAGGAGAGGGTGTCGTGCATCCATCCCATGTTCCACTTCATGCTGAAGCCCAGGCCACCCAGATAGGTCGGCCGCGAGACCGCGGGCCAGGCCGTGGATTCCTCTGCGATCATCAGGGTGCCGGGGTGCTGTTCGTGCGTCACGGTATTCAATTGGCGGATGAAATCCACGGCTTCGAGATTTTCGTTGCCGCCGTATTTGTTCGGGATCCATTCGCCGGCATTGCGCGAGTAGTCGAGATAGAGCATGGAGGCGACAGCATCGACACGCAGGCCGTCGAGATGAAACTCGTCGAGCCAATAGAGCGCACTCGACAGCAGGAAGTTCTTCACCTCGTTGCGGCCGAAATTAAAGATCAGGGTTCCCCAATCCTTGTGCTCGCCCATGCGCGGATCGGCGTGCTCGTAAAGGGCCGTGCCGTCGAAGCGCGCCAATGCATAGGCGTCCTTTGGAAAATGGGCGGGCACCCAATCCAGCAGCACGCCGATGCCGCGGCGATGCAGGTAATCGACGAAGAAGCGGAAGTCATCGGGCGAGCCGAAGCGGGCGCTCGGCGCAAAATACCCGGTGCATTGATAGCCCCAGGAGGCGTCCAAGGGGTGCTCGGTGATGGGCAGAAGCTCGACATGGGTGAAGCCAAGCTCGATCACATAGTCGGCGAGTTGTTTGGCGAGAATCCGATAGTTCAGGAACGCCCCGTCGGCGCTGCGTTGCCAGGACCCGAGATGGACCTCGTAGACGGAGAACGGCCGGTGTTGCCAATCCGACGCGGCGCGTGCCTCCATCCAAGCCTGATCGGCCCAACGGAAGCGACTTTCCGGGCAGATAAGCCCGGCGGTCTGGGGCCGCTCCTGAAAGGCCTGCGCGTAAGGATCGATCTTGATGTGGATGTTGGTCGCGCGATCGCGGATCTCGTATTTGTAGAAACCGCCTTGGCCGATGCCGGGGATGAAGAGCTCCCAGACGCCGGTGCCGCCGCGCACGCGCATCGGGTGCGCGCGGCCATCCCAAGAGTTGAAGTCGCCGACAACGCTGACCCGCTCGGCACTGGGCGCCCATACCGAGAACTGCACGCCCGCCACGCCGTCGACCTCGGCCAGGTGGGAGCCCAGAAACCGGTAGGCGTGCCAGTGGCGGCCCTCGCCGAAGAGGTGGAGATCGAAATCCGGGAGCTGTGGGGGAAAACAGTAGGGGTCGTGGTGAACATGACGGTGACCGGCAGCGTCGACCCAGTCGATCCGATAGCGCTCGGGAACCTTCGCGGCAGGGCCCTCCCAAATAAAGAAATCCGTTCCCTCGATCCGCACGAACGGCTCGGCGGCCTCGGCCAGGCTGGCCGCCTCGGCGTCCGGCAAAAAGGCGCGGATGACGGCCCGGTCGCCGTCGAGGTGCCGACCGAGGACCTCGAACGGATCGTGGTGACGCGCTTCGATAATGCGCTGCAAGGGTTCCGGAACCTTGGGGGCCTGCTGTGTCGCGGTTGCCATTCTGGAGTAATTCCTAAGCTGTCGGCTCTAGATGTCGCCTGTGATCGGCGCTGCCACGGTACGACGACCCGATTTCGCGGGACCGCGCCTTGGGATCTGCGGGCGGGAGGCCGCCGGGTGCGGCGGTTTTCAGTGCCGCGTCGGGACCCGTGGTCTCGAGGTGCGGAGCGGGAAGAATCCGACCGCAGGGCGCTGCTCCGACGTTCCGGACGGTCTTGATGTTACCATAGCGGGGACTACTCTCATGCCCCTCGCCTAGACGCCAACAGGAGGACCTATGCCCCAGACCAACCCCCGGTTCGTCAGCCGCCTGACCCGAAATACCCTGGCGCTGATCCTGGCCGGCGGTCGGGGCTCGCGGTTGATGCACCTCACGGCCTGGAGATCCAAGCCCGCCGTTCCCTTCGGCGGGAAATTTCGGATCGTGGATTTCCCGCTCTCCAACTGCATCAATTCGGGGATTCGCCGCATCGGCGTCTTGACACAATACAAGGCGCATTCGTTGATTCTGCATATTCAAAAGGGGTGGGGGTTTCTGCGCGGGGAGTTCGGGGAGTTCGTGGAATTATGGCCCGCCCAGCAGCGCGTCGCGGAGACCGCATGGTATGCAGGGACAGCCGACGCGGTGTTCCAAAACCTCGACATCATTCGTGATCACAATCCCGACTATATCCTCGTTCTCGCCGGCGACCATATCTACAAGATGGATTACGGCGCCATGATCGCCTACCACGTCGAATCCGGCGCGGATATGACCGTCGGCTGCCTGGAGATGGAAACCGAGCGTGCGCGCGAGTTCGGGGTCATGTCGGTCGACACGGAGGGCAGAGTACGGAGCTTCGCCGAGAAACCGAAGGATCCCGAATCCATTCCCGGATCTCCTGGGAAGAGCCTCATCTCGATGGGCATCTATGTGTTCAATCGCGGTTTCCTCTTCGAGCAGCTCATCAAGGACGCCGACACGCCGCGCTCCTCGCATGATTTCGGCAAGGACATCATCCCGTCCGTCATCAAGCACTATCGCGTGATGGCCCATACCTTCCGCGATCCGCGCAGCGGCGAGCAAGCCTATTGGCGCGACGTCGGGACGCTCGATGCCTTTTGGGAGGCCAACCTCGAGCTGATCGGCGTTACACCGCCGTTGAGCCTCTACGACAAGAGCTGGCCGATCTGGACCTATCAAGAGCAATTGCCGCCGGCCAAATTCGTTTTCGACGACGAAGACCGACGCGGGATGGCCGTCGATTCCATGGTTTCGGGCGGCTGCATCATCTCCGGGTCTACGGTTCGTCATTCACTGCTGTTTTCCAACGTGCGCGTCAACTCCTATGCCTACGTGAAGGATTCGGTCGTGCTGCCGGATGTGGTGATCGGCCGAAACTGCACCGTCCGCAATGCCGTCATCGACCGCTATTGCCAGATCGACGAGGGCACCGTCATCGGCCTCGACCAGGACGCGGATCGTAAAGCGGGCTTCTACGTCAGCGAGGGCGGCGTCACACTCGTGACCCCCGAGATGCTCGGACAAGACGCCAATCACGTCCGCTGAGGACCGCACCCGATGCAGATCATCCTGAACGGCGCCGTCACCGAGGTCGCCGATGCCCTCACCATGGCCGAGCTGATCGCACAGCTTCGGCTCGCCGACCGCCGTCTGGCCGTCGAGGTCAACGCCGAGCTGGTTCCGCGCAGCCGCTTCTCCGAGCACAGGCTCGCGCCGCAGGATCAGGTCGAGATCATCCACGCCGTCGGCGGCGGATGACCTGGCTTGGGCGACCTGCCCCGAATCCTTTATCCTGAATCTTTCTTTGATTTTGGCCACGACACCCATGCCCATCGAGACCGCCGCAACCGATCGCTTCACCCTCGCCGGACGCGACTACAGCTCCCGACTTCTCGTCGGCACCGGCAAATACAAAGACATGGCCGAGACCGCACGGGCCATCGAGGCGAGCGGCGCCGAGATCGTCACGGTCGCGGTGCGCCGCACCAACCTCGGCCAAACCCCGGGCGAGCCGAACATCCTCGATATCCTGCCGCCCGAGCGCTACACCATCCTGCCCAATACCGCAGGCTGCTACGATGTCGAGACCGCCGTGCGCACCTGCCGGCTGGCGCGCGAGCTCTTGGACGGTCACAACCTTGTCAAGCTCGAGGTCCTCGGCGACGAGAAGACACTCTTCCCGGACGTGATCGCCACGCTCAAGGCCGCCGAGGAGCTGGTCAAGGACGGCTTCCAGGTCATGGTCTACACTAACGACGACCCGATCGTCGCTCGACAACTCGAAGAGATCGGCTGCATCGCCGTCATGCCGTTGGCCGCTCCGATCGGCTCGGGGCTCGGCATCCGCAACCCGCTCAACATCCGCACCATCGTCGAGAACGCCCATGTCCCGATTCTGGTCGACGCCGGTGTCGGCACGGCATCCGATGCCGCCGTGGCGATGGAGCTGGGCTGCGACGGGGTGCTGATGAACACCGCGATCGCCGCTGCACGCGACCCTATCCTGATGGCCAGCGCCATGCGCAAGGGGATCGAGGCCGGGCGCGAGGCGTACCTTGCCGGGCGCATGGTCCCGAAGCGGTTCGCCTCGGCGTCCTCGCCGATCGAAGGGCTGTTCTTCCAGCACTGAACCGCGTCCCGAGCGGAATGCGATGGTCGCTGTGGGGCGGGCGTCCGAGGCTACGGGCGAGGTCCGTGCCGGACGCGGTTCAGAATGATTAAATACAGTGGTAGGTGATTTCCGGGAAAGGATCCATCGGCGTGTAGGGGCGAATTTATTCGCCCGACAAATCGTCCGGGCATGCGCAGTCGTGATGCCTAATCACGTAAATCGCCTCGGAGCACTCCGGCCGCGAAAGCGGTCGAGTGATGTACGGCCGAGAGGCCAGTTGTCAGGATCTCATGACGGCCGAGACCACGCCTAAATTCCTGCGTCCCATCCGGAGCTTCGTCCTGCGCGAAGGTCGTTTGACCTCCGCGCAGGAGCGCGCCTTTCGGGACCTCTGGCCACTCTACGGGGTGGATTGGACGCCCGACACGCCGATCGACCTCGCGGGGCTCTTCGGCAACGCTCGCCCCGTCGTCCTCGAGATCGGGTTCGGCAACGGCGACTCGCTCGCCGAGATGGCCGAGCAGGATCCGCAGCGCAATTGGCTCGGGATCGAGGTGCATCGCCCCGGTGTCGGGCACCTGCTGCTTGAGATCGAGCGGCGCGGGTTGACCAACCTGAAACTGATTCGGCACGACGCGGTCGAGGTGCTCGGCCGCAGCATTGCGCCCGGCAGCTTGGACCGCGTTCAGCTCTTCTTTCCCGATCCCTGGCCGAAACGCCGTCATCACAAGCGTCGAATCCTGACGCCCGAGCTGATCGGACTGCTCGCGCACGCACTCCGCCCGGGCGGCGTCTTTCACGCGGCGACCGATTGGGAGCCCTACGCCGAGCAGATGCTCGAGATCCTGGAAGCGTCCTCGGAGACCTTCGAGAATCTCGCCGGACCCGGCGGATTCTCGCCCCGCCCGGCGGCACGTCCGCTCACCCGCTTCGAGCAACGCGGCGAGCGCCTCGGCCATCGGGTCCGCGACCTGATGTTTCGTCGGCGCTGAACGTCGGGGCGCCGATGTCGGGACTCAGACTCGACGGGATCCGCTCGCGGGCGCTCGGGCCGCTCGATCTCACGGTCGCTGCGGGCGAGCTGGTCTTCGTGTCGGGTCCGTCCGGCTCGGGCAAGAGTCTCCTGCTGCGCGCCATCGCCGACCTGGATCCGCATGAAGGCGAGGTCTGGCTCGGCGAGGAGCCGCGCTCGCGCATCAGCCCATCACGCTGGCGTCGGCGGGTCGGCCTTCTACCTGCCGAAGCCTTTTGGTGGGCGGAGAGCGTCGGCGAGCACCTACCCGTCACAACGTCGGCAGAGGCCCTGCGGGCGACGGCCCCGATCGGATCGCGACTCGGGTCGCGGATTCCACCGATCATCGTCCGCCTCGCCAAGCCCTTGCATCGCGCTCCCCGACACGTCTCGAATCACCCGGCGCTGCCGGATCCCTCCGCCATCGCCGACTGGCTCGACAGGCTCGGCTTCGCACCCGACGTGCTCGGCTGGTCGGTTGCGCGGCTCTCGACCGGCGAGCGTCAACGGCTTGCGCTGGTGCGCTTGCTTGCACAGACCCCCGAGGCGCTGCTGCTCGACGAGGCCACCGCCAACCTGGATCCGAGCAATGGCGCACGCGTCGAATCCCTCGTCGAGACCTATCGCGAGGCGCACGGCGCGGCCGTGCTCTGGGTCAGCCACGACCCGGAGCAACGCAAGCGGATCGGCGGGCGCTCGCTGATCATCCGCAACGCGCGTCTGGAGCCCGAAGCGTGACCCTCATCCATCTGAGTCCTTTCGACCTGAGCCTCGCAGCCATCCTGGTCCTCTTGCTCGCCGCCATGTCCTGGCGGCTGCGCCTCGGGATCGAGCGCCGCGTTCTGATCTCGGCCGCGCGCAGCACGGTCCAGCTCATGCTCGTCGGGCTGGTGCTGAAGGTGCTCTTCGCCCAGACCAGTCTGCCCCTGATCGCTCTGATGGCCCTGGTGATGCTCTGCGTCGCCGGCTTCGAGGTGATGCAGCGACAGAAACGCCGCTACCGGGGCATCTGGGGTTACGGGATCGGGGCACTCTCCATGTTCCTGTCAGCCTTCACCGTGACGCTGCTGGCCTTGACCGTCATCATCGGGGTCGAGCCCTGGTATCAGCCGCAGTACCTAATCCCGCTGCTCGGCATGCTGCTCGGCAACACCATGAGCGGGATCGCCGTTGCGCTCGACAGCCTGACCCGCCAGGCCTGGGATTCACGCGGACGCATCGAGGCACGGCTCCTCGCCGGCGGCACCTGGGACGACGCCATCGAGGAGGTCCGGCGCGACGCTCTGCGCGCCGGCCTGATCCCCATCATCAACGCCATGGCCACCGCCGGCCTGGTCAGCCTGCCGGGCATGATGACCGGCCAGATCCTCGCCGGCAGCCCGCCGATGGAAGCCGCCAAATACCAGCTCCTCATCATGTTCCTCATCGCCGCCGGCACCGGACTCGGCTCGATGGCCGCGGTCTGGATCGGCTCGCGCCGCCTCTTCGACGACCGCCAGCGACTGCGCCTCGACCGGCTCGCCGCGGCGAACCGGTCGAGCTGAGAAGAGCCATTTCCTCGTCCTGTCGGTAATCCTGCTCCGGGCGAGCCCGGCGGCACGGGTCGAGACGCCGAGGGAGGGACCGGGGACCTGCAGGGGGCAGTTCGATCGTCACCCCGTCTCTGTGCAGTAGCGAACGGATCGGCTCTTTCGAGGTCGATCGAGACCGCAGTGGCAGCCTGCGACGGTCGACCGGCCGGGGGTGCTCGGGTTACCCTACGAGAGTCAGGCCCCCGGAGCACACCGGGTCCATCGGCTCCGCGGCAGGGAACCCAATGCAGTGCCGTGTAATTTCGATCCCCCTCGTCTTGTTGAGTCTTCTGCTCGGCGACCCTGCGGCCCAAGCGGCCGATCCAGGCACAGGCGACCTGCCCGCGCCGGCGCCGCGGACCATCATCGCTGCCCTTGGTCGAGTCGAGCCGGTCTCGGAGGAGATCCGTATCGCCGCGGCCATGACCGGGCGACTCGCCGAGGTGCGGTTCGACGAGGGCCAGTCGGTGCGCGCGGGGGAGATCGTGGCCACGCTGGAGAACGCGGACCACCAGGCTCGGATTTTGGCGGCGCAGGCAAACGTGGCGATCGCGAAGGCGTCCTTGGACCGGGTGATCAACGGGGCCCGCACGTCGGAGCGAGAGGAGGCCGCTGCCGTCGTCCGTGAAGCGGAGGCCGTGTTGGCCCGCGCCGAGCGAGAGGTCGCCCGGCAGCTGGGCCTC
>NZ_LN848257.1:3468012-3505894 GCF_001499735.1 Thiocapsa sp. KS1
GATGAGCGGGAACGGGCGGAGGCGGAGCTGGCCCTGGCCCTGGCCCGACTTCAAGAGGCGCATGCGGTCTTCGAGAAGTCTTTGGTGCGCAGCCCGATCGACGGGGTCGTGCTGCGGCGCTTCCGGCGCGCCGGCGAGCAGGTCACCGAGATGGGCGATACGCCGATCCTGGCCGTGGGCGACCTTTCGCATCTGCGGGTGCGCGCCGAGGTGGACGAGGCCGATATCGCGCTCGTGCGCCCGGGACAGGATGCCTATATCCAGGCCGATGCCTACGGGGATCGCCGCATCTCCGGCACGGTCGGGCGGCTCGGAGAGCTCATGGGCCGCAAGCAGATCGTCTCGGACGATCCGGCCGAGCGCAAGGACAGACGCGTGCTGGAGGTCCTGATCGATCTGGAACCCGGGGTTTCGATGCCGGTCGGGCTGCGGGTCGATGCCTATATCCGGCTCGCGCCCTCGCCCTGAGCCTGCCCGGCGATGAAGGGCCAGCGCACCCGGTGGGGCCTTGGAATGGCCGGGCTTCTCGCCTGGCGCAACCTTGCGCATGATCGCTCGCGCTTCATCGTCACGCTGGTGGGGATCATCTTCGCCGTGGTGCTGATCGCCATGCAGATCGGGCTTTTCCTGGGGTTCTCCGACAGCACCACCAACGTCATCCGCCATACACGCGCCGATTTCTGGATCGTGGCGAAGGGCTCGCAGAACTTCGAGGTCACCCTGCCCATCAACGAGCGCGAGATCTACCTGGCGCGCTCCGTCCCGGGGGTCGCCGCCGCGGAGCCGCTGCTGGTCCAGTTCGGCAATTGGAAGCGGCCCGGCGGCGGCGACGAGAGCGTCCTGGTGGTCGGTACGGATCTCAACACGGGGCTGGCCGGGCCATGGAACATCGTCGCCGGCCGCCTCGAAGACCTGCGGCGGCCGGATGCCGTGATGATCGACCTCGTCTTTGCCGACAAGCTCGGTGTCCACGAGGTGGGAACGACTGTCGAGATCCTCGGTCGGCGAGCGCGGGTGGTCGGGTTTACCCGGGGCATCCGTTCCTTCACCACGTCGCCCTGGGTTTTCGCCTCCTATCGCACGGCGCAGCACCTGACCGGCTTCCCCGAGACCGACACCAATTATGTCATCGGCACTTTGGCGCCCGATGCCGACCCGGCCGAGGTCCGTGCGGCCTTGGTCGCCGCCCTGCCGCGCACCGATGTCTATTTAAGCGAGCAGTTCGCCGCCCGGACCCGCGATTACTGGATGTTTACGACCGGTGCAGGGGCGTCGGTGCTGGTCTCCGCCGTACTGGGTCTCCTTGTCGGCATGGTGATCGTTGCCCAGGTGCTCTACGCCACCACGGTCGACCATCTCCCGGAGTTCGGGACGCTACGGGCCATGGGGGCCCCGCGTGCCTTCGTCTACAAGGTGATCCTGGGGCAGGCCGTCCTGAGCGCCACCCTGGGGCACCTGCCCGGGATCCTGCTGGCGCTGGCGGTGGCCAAGGCCAGCGAGGCCGGGGCCGCCGTCATCCTCATCCCGTGGGAGCTCGCGGTCGGACTCTACGGGGTTACGCTGGCGATGTGCGTGCTGGCCTCGGTGGTCTCCATTCGCAAGGCGATGGACATCGACCCGGCCATGGTCTTTCAGCGCTGAGCAGAGCACAGACGTCTTGCCGCAAACGAATGCACATCCGGGATCCGCTTTGGAAACCTGCGGTTTGTCGCTGGTCTACGGCAGCGGGGAGACCGCTGTGACGGCCCTGGACGGGGTGGATTTTGCGGTCTCCGCCGGCGAGGTCCTGGCACTGATGGGCCCCTCGGGGAGCGGCAAGACCAGTCTGCTGATGATCCTGGGTTGCCTGTTGCGTCCCAGCAGCGGGGAGGTTTGGGTGGAAGGACGGGCCATCGCCAACCTCCCCGACCGGGATCTGGGTCGGCTGCGCCTCCAGCGGATGGGTTTCATCTTCCAAAGCTACAATCTCTTCCCGGCCCTGACGGCAGCGGAGAACGTCCAGGTCGCACTCGAGCTCAAGGGCCGGGACCTGAACGATGCAGCCGGGCTGCTGGAGCGTGTCGGGCTGGGCAAACGCCTGCACAACTTCCCGCGGCAGTTGTCCGGGGGGGAGAAACAACGCGTCGCCATCGCTCGGGCCCTCGCGGGCGACCCGCCGATCTTGCTCGCCGACGAGCCCACCGCAGCCCTGGATTCGACCAACGGCCGTGCAGTGGTGAACCTGCTCTGCGAGTTGGCCCACGAGCAAGGCCGCGCCGTGGTCGTGGTCACGCATGACCCTCGGGTCGGGGACTTGGCGGACCGCGTGGTACGGATCGAAGACGGCCGACTCTGCTCCTAAGGGAGCAATACTCCGCGTCTCGGGGATCGCGAAATCGGCCGAGCCGCACTGCCCGGCCGGTTCGGCGACGTCGCCAAAACGAGACCGATTGAACCCGACCCTTCCTACTCTCGCACCGTCCAACTCGGTGCATGGACGCCCTTGCGGCGCACCGCTCGCACCATATCGATGCGCTCGCGGCTGACTGCCGATTCAACCGATCCCCGGAAAAGGAAACCCCACCGAACCGAAAGCGAGACCCGTATGGCCACGTTTTCAATGGCCTGTGCAGAAGGCGAAAAGCCGATGTCTCGGCAAACGGCATCCCTCGGCGTCGCCGCCCTTGGCGACTGATGCAGTCCGAGGTTCCGTCGGCGTGCTTGCCATCGTCCGGCACGTTTCCTGCTGTCGGCTGCACCAATTTCGCACACAATCATCAATCCACACAGAGGTCGTTTTCCATGGAAGCACTCAGGGGCGGCAGCGACGTCCTATTTATCCTGATCGGCGCCGTGATGGTGCTCGCCATGCACGCCGGCTTTGCGTTCCTGGAGCTGGGCACCGTCCGCGCCAAGAATCAGGTCAATGCCCTGGCGAAGATCATGAGCGATTTTGCCGTCTCGACCATTGCCTATTTCTTCATCGGTTATTGGATCGCCTACCAGGTCGATTTCTTCAGCGACGCCGCTTCGCTCCAGGTCGAGCATGGCTTTGCGTTGGTCAAATTCTTCTTCCTCCTGACCTTTGCCGCCGCCATCCCGGCGATCGTCTCGGGCGGTATCGCCGAGCGGGCGCGGTTCCACCCGCAGTTGCTCGCGTCCTTCATCATCGTCGGCCTGCTCTATCCCTTCTTCGAGGGCATGGTCTGGAACAACAATTTCGGCGCTCAGGATTTCATCACCGGGGTCTTCGGCGCGCCCTTTCACGACTTCGCCGGCTCGGTCGTCGTACACGCCGTCGGCGGCTGGATCGGGCTCGCCGCCGTCCTGCTGCTTGGCCCGCGCCAGGGACGCTATCGCACCGACGGCGGCATCACCGCCCATCCGCCGTCCTCGATTCCCTTCCTTTCGCTCGGTGCCTGGACCCTCACCGTGGGGTGGTTCGGCTTCAACGTGATGTCCGCGCAGACCGTCGAGGCCGTCAGCGGTCTCGTGGCGGTGAACTCGCTCATGGCCATGGTCGGCGGCATCCTGGCGGCACTGGTCGTCGGCAGGAACGACCCCGGCTTCCTGCACAACGGACCGCTCGCCGGGTTGGTGGCGGTTTGTGCGGGCTCCGACTTGATGCACCCGATCGGTGCGCTGGTCACCGGTGCCGTTGCCGGTGCCATCTTCGTCTACGCATTCACCTTGACCCAGAACAAATGGCGCATCGACGACGTGCTGGGCGTTTGGCCGCTCCATGGGCTGTGCGGGCTCTGGGGTGGCCTTGCAGCCGGAATTTTCGGGCTCAAGGCACTCGGCGGCGTCGGCGGAGTGACCTTCGGCAGCCAACTGGCCGGTACATTGAGCGGCGTCGCCATCGCCTTCGGCGGCGGCTTCCTGATCTACGGCGGCATCAAGGCGGTCATGGGGTTGCGGCTCAGCGAAGAGGATGAATACATCGGCGCGGATCTGAGCATCCATAAGATCACCGCGCAGCCCGATTACAACCGCGGGGAGGTGTAGACCGATTCCTCGGGGTTGAGAGGAGACCTCGGGGTCTTTCCCCGAGGTATCGATCCGGCTTTCGGGGCATCACATCGGAGAGGCTGTCCGTGTTGTCGGCGCCGCCGGATCGTTATCCTTCGTGTACCAACACCATCCTTGGCGTCTTTCCCCATGCCTGCACCTCGCTGTCTACCGGCACTCCTCCTGCCGCTGATTCTGCTCGGCTATCCCACCTCGCGCGCCGAGGTTCCGGCCGTCGCCCCGGACATGAACGCCTACTATCACGGGGCCGACCATGACCGGTGGCGGGACATCTTCGAGAGCGACGGTCGGGAGGTCTACGATCGGCGGTTCGAAATCCTGGAGGCTCTGAAGATCCGACCCGGCATGCGGATCGCGGACGTTGGCGCCGGTTCGGGGCTCTACACGATGCTGTTTGCCGAGGCGGTCGGTCCGGGCGGACGGGTGTTCGCGGTGGATATCTCGGAGAGCTTCGTCACGGCGATCGCGGCTCGCGCGGCGCAGGCGGGCCTCGGTAATGTGCTCCCGGTGCTCAGCCAGCAGAAGAGCACCGAGCTGCCCCCCGAAAGTGTGGATCTGGTGTTCACCTCGGATACCTATCACCACTTCGAGTATCCGCGCGCCATGCTCGACTCGATCCGCACGGCGCTGGTGCCCGGCGGGATACTGGCGATCATCGATTTCAGGCGTGAGCCGGGGGTGAGCAATCGCTGGATCCCGGGGCACGTGAGGGCCGGTCGGGAGGAGGTGATCGGCGAGGTGGAGCAGGCGGGTTTCAAGCTGATCGACGAGCCGATCAAGCTGCGCGGGAATTATTTCCTGCGCTTCCGCAAGGTGGACGGCTGACATGCGGCACCCGCGTGTTTTCACACTCTCTGCAACTTCAGGTGCTTCAATTAGGGATGTAGAGGTGAGTGGATCACGCCGATACCGGCGCGGACCTTCACCCGATCGACCCACGGAGGTTTCCATGAAGACGACGATGCGTAGATCCATCATGGCAGTGACGGTCGCGGCGGCCTTCGCCGCACCTTTGGCGCTCGCTCAGCAACCCCCGCCACCGCGCGGACCCATGACCTTCTCGGCGTTCGATCTGGACGGAGACGGGATCGTGACCGAGGTGGAGTTCGACACCGCACGGGCTCAACGCATGGCCGAGCGTGCCGCTCAGGGCGCGCCGATGCGGGGGGCGGCCAACGCCCCGGCGTTCTCGGCCTTCGACCTGAACGGCGACGGGCGACTGACGCCGGAGGAGTTCGCGACGGCTCAACAATCCCGTATGCAGGGGCGGCCCGGCGGGGGGATGGGACCGGGCGGCGGCATGGGTCCCGGCGGCGGCATGGGACCAGGCCCGGGGATGGGGCCCGGAGCGGGCATGGGCCGCAACATGCCGGCCTTTGCCGAGTTTGACCTGAACAGCGATGGTGTTCTGATCGAGCAGGAATTTTACGAGGCGCGGGCCAATCGCATCAAAGAGCGCTCGCAACAAGGCTATCCGATGCGAAACCTAGCGAACGCGCCGTCGTTCGAGGCGATCGATCTGAACGCCGACGGGCGAATCACACCCGACGAATTCACGGCAGGTCAGGCGCAGCATCTCCAACAGCGGATGCGGGCGCCCTGAGTCGCGATCGAGCTGTCCCCGAGCGCGCGCTCGATGTCCGGTGGGATGACCGCTTCGACGGCTGCATCGGGAAGAGCGATCGGCGGTAGATTCGGAGTCATCGCCCGGACCACTCCTCGAGAACAGCGACGATGTGCGGGATCGCCTCCGGCTGCGGGTCGTTCGGGAACAGGCGTGCGAGCATCCCGCGATGGGAGGCACGGACCAGGACCGGCGGCGCGGCGCCGGGGATCCGCAGCGACGCGAGGGGGACGACGCCGTCGCCCAGACCCTCGCCGAGGCTCGACCACCAGTCTTCGAGCACCTCGGCGAGATCGGTCGATCCGAGCTCGGCGGAGATGGCTTCGAGACTCGCGGCCATCGACTCGGGCGGCTCCGTGAGCAGACCGCCGATCAGTCGGACGGGGACGGACTCGGGCCAAGGGCGCGCGTTCAGATCCTCCAGAAAGGCGCTGCCGGGTCGCAGGTCGACCTTGGCCTCGCCGATGCCGTCGCGCAGTCCGGCGAAGAGCGAGAAGCGTCGCTCCGGTCCGGCGGCCAGATGGTCGCGCATCTCGAGCCAGATGCGCAGACGCGCCCATTCCGAGCCCTGATTTGGTGTGCCGACCAGGATGACGCCGCGCACGGCGGCACCCTCGACCCGCGCGGGCGCGCCCACCGGGTTGCGCCAGCGGGTGACGAAGTCGCGGATGATCAGCCCGCCCATGCTGTGTCCGATCAAGGCCACCGGCCGGTCGGAGGCAAGCTCGGGCCAATGCGCGGCGAGCAGATCGGTGCTGCGATCGACCCCTTGATCGTTCGGGTAACGGAATTCCCAGACCTCGAAACCGGCCGAGCCGAGCACGGGGATGAGGTCGTCCCAGATGTCGCCGGGCTCGTCGAGCCCATGGACAAGCAGGACCCGCGGCAGGGCAGGCTCTGCCCCGTCGGGGACGACCTGGATGCGCGGGATCAGACCATGCCAGCCGTCCACCGGCGCCATCGCCTGCGGAAACCATTCATCGAGCCGGTCATGGACGAGCACCCGTAGGCGGCGCTCCTCGCGCGGATGCCCTTCGGCCCACCAGGTCCAGGCTGCGACCGCAAGCAGGAGACCGATCGGGATCAGGAGAAGCGCCAAGCGACGGCGGAACCGCACGGATTTCACGTTCATGCCTTACCATCCTCCCATCGACATCACCGAACGAGACCTCCTCGCAATGGACCAAGGTGTGAAGCGCTGCAATCAGATCTATGCCATCGACCGCTGGGGCGAGGGTTATTTCGGGATCAACCCCGCCGGCCATCTCTATGCGCGACCGAATCCGAACGGCGCGACCGAGGTGGATCTGGCCCTCTTGGCCGAGCAGCTCGACGCGGAGGGACTCTCCCTGCCGGTGCTGGTGCGCTTCAACGATATCCTGCGTCATCGCGTCGAGTCGCTTCACCATGCCTTCGTGGATGCGAGCGCGGCGAGCGGCTACAGCGGCCGCTACCAGCCCGTCTACCCGATCAAGGTCAACCAGCAGGCCGGCGTGGTGCGCGAGATCCTGCGCTCCGGTCATGCGGGTCTGGAGGCCGGCAGCAAGCCCGAGCTGATGGCGGTGCTGGCTCTCTCGCCGCCCGACGGTCTGGTGGTCTGCAACGGCTACAAGGACCGCGAGTATATCCGGCTCGCCCTGATCGGCAGGCGGCTCGGGTTGCGGGTGCAGATCGTGATCGAGAAGCCCTCGGAGGTTGCGCTCATCCTGGAAGAGGCCGAGCGGCTGGGCGTGGAGCCCCTGCTCGGCGTGCGGGCGCGACTCGCCGCCGCGGCGGCCGGGAACTGGCAGAGCAGCGGCGGGGAGAAGGCCAAGTTCGGTCTCTCGGCCAATCAGATCCTGGACCTGGTCCGCACGCTGGAGTCCGCAGGACGGCTGCATTGGCTCAATCTATTGCATGCACACCTGGGCTCTCAGATCCCGAATCTTCAGGACATCCGCTCCGGTGTCTCCGAGCTGGTGCGTTTCTACGCCGAGCTGCGCCGACTGGGCGCGCCGATCGCCATCCTGGATGTCGGCGGCGGGCTGGGTGTCGACTACGAGGGGACCCGCACGCGCAATTACTGCTCGGTCAACTACAGCTTCGCGGGTTATGCGAGCGCGATCGTCGAGAGTGTCGCGGCCGAATGTCGGCGACGCGGCCTGCCCGAGCCGGACCTGCTGAGCGAATCCGGCCGCGCACTCACGGCACATCATGCCGTCTTGATCACCAACGTGATCGATCGAGAAGAGGCCGGCGGCCAAGGTGTCCAGCCCAAGACCGACGAGGGGGATCCGCTGCTCGATGCGCTGGCCGGACAGCTTCGGGCCGCGGACGAGGCACCGCCGCAGGAGGTCTATTCGGAGGCACGTGAGCTGATGGTGGCCGCGCGCGAGCGCTTTGCGGCGGATCGACTCGACCTGACCGGCCGGGCCCGCGCGGAGGAGCTCTTCTTCGCCATCTGTCGGCGCCTGGCCGGACGGTTGGATCCGGCCATCCGACGCCACCGCGAGCTGGCCGACGAGGTCAACGCACTGCTGGCGGACAAGCTCTTCTGCAACTTCTCCTTGTTCCAGTCGATGCCGGACGTCTGGGCGCTCGACCAGATCTTTCCGATTGTCCCGATCCAGCGTCTCGACGAGCTGCCGGAC
Organism: Thiocapsa sp. KS1; assembly: GCF_001499735.1. Classification (GTDB taxonomy): domain Bacteria; phylum Pseudomonadota; class Gammaproteobacteria; order Chromatiales; family Chromatiaceae; genus Thiocapsa. The sequence goes on from NZ_LN848257.1 coordinate 3,476,278, forward strand.
GCCCGGGCGATGGTGCATGACCTGACCTGCGACTCCGACGGCTGTATCGATCACTATGTCGACGAAGGCGGCGTGGAGGCGAGTCTCCCGGTGCATGCCGGCGCCGGCTCGGACGCACCCTATCTCATCGGCTTCTTCATGGTCGGTGCCTATCAGGAGATCCTCGGCGACATCCACAACCTCTTCGGCGACACGGATGCCGTGAACGTCGAGCTGGATGCGAGCGCGCCGGGCGGCTACCGTCTGCTCGATGCCGAGCGCGGCGACTCCACCGACGAGCTGCTGAGCTATGTGCATTTCGAGCCGCGGACCCTGCTCGCGCACTATCGACGCAAGCTGGACGCCGCCGGTCTGGACCGGGCGACCCGCGAGCACTTCTTCGTCGAGCTCAAGGCCGGGCTCTACGGCTACACCTATCTGGGCAGTTGAGCCATGCATGAGCTTTCCATCTGTCAGGCGCTGCTCGATCAGGTCGAGCGGATCGCCGCCGAGCATGGCGCCAGCGGGGTCGAGCGCATTCTGCTGCGGGTCGGCCCGCTCGCGGGTGTGGAGGGATCCTTGCTCCGGCACGCCTACCCGCTGGCCGCAGCGGGGACCATCGCCGAGAACGCGGAGCTGGTGATCGAGACGGCCCCGGTGCGGGTGGCCTGCAGCGACTGCGGCGCGGAGACCGACGCGACCCCGAATCGACTGCTGTGCGGGGACTGCGGCAGCTACAAGACGCGGCTGGTGAGCGGGGATGAGCTGTTGTTGGCAAACCTGGAGCTCACTATCCCGGACTAAACCGCGTTTTTGCGTTCATCCGGAGCCTTTGGCGCGGAATTTGGCCTCGCATGAATCCTAAACGCCGGCGCGACGCGGTTTAGGAAAAAAAGAAAATTTTCTAAAACGCGTCAACACCGAGCTCTTGGATGGATACCGGGGCAAGCCCAGACCGATCAGCGTGCATAACATGCTTGACGCGTTTTAGAGGCGTACACTCGGACTCATGCGCTCGCCCGGAGCGGCGACGCGCGACGAACCCGGAGTCGGCCTCGCTCGATGTCGAGATCCGAATGCCCCGGCCCCACCTGGCCCCTAGAGCCCAGGTCGGGGCGGTGTCTATGGAGCCATCACTCATGTGCGATACCTGCGGCTGCAACATCACCCCCGGCAACGAGCATCTGGTCCGGGCGGACGGCAAACACGCCAAGACGGCCGACGGCCGTGCGGCGGTGACCGTGCTCCAGGCCCTGCTCTCGGAGAACGATCACGAAGCGGCCCACAATCGGGAGCATTTCGATCGTCATCAGGTGCTGGCGTTGAATCTCATGTCCTCGCCCGGTGCCGGCAAGACGAGTCTGTTGGAGCGGACCATCGACGCCCTTGCCGGTCAGGTGCGCATCGCCGTCATCGAGGGCGATCTCGAGACCGAGAACGACGCCGAGCGCATCCGCGCCAAGGGTGTTCCGGCCGTGCAGATCTCCACCGGCAGCGCCTGCCATCTGGATGCGCACATGGTGCACGACGCGCTGCATCGGCTTGACCTCAACGAGGTCGACATCCTCTTTATCGAGAATGTCGGCAACCTGGTCTGCCCCGCCAGCTTCGATCTCGGGCAGCACCGCAACGTCACGCTCCTGTCGGTACCCGAGGGTGACGACAAGCCGGCGAAATACCCGGTCATGTTCCGCGCGGCGGACCTGGTGCTCTGCACCAAGTCGGATCTGCTCACAGTCCTGCCCGAGTTCTCGGTGGAGCGCGCGGAGCACCATCTGCGCCGGCTCGCCAGCGTGGTGCCGTTCGAGTCGGTCTCCACACGCGGCGAGGGCAATATCGAGCCTTGGCTGAATTGGCTGAGCGACGAGCTGGCGGCCCAGCGCTCGCGCCTTGAGCTCGGGCGGACCATTCGCCCCGCGGTGCAGCCAGACGGGGCACGCCTGCACGGCCACGCGGCAGACGGACACACCCATGACCATCAGCAGGGCCATCTCCATGATCATCATCATGACCATGAGCACGGTCACGCCCGTCATCATCACACCCACGCCCACGAGCGGGACTGAGCCTATTGCGACGCCTTGCCGTTGGGTGTAATTAGTGGTCGGGTTGCCGCCGACAGGCGGCAACCCGAGAAGATTTCCGAATGCGCGACACGAGAGAAATCACACCAACCCCGGAGGAACCCCGATGCCGATCAAACCGATCAGGACCCTGTCCGCCGTGTCACTCGCCGCACTGGCTGCGCTGACCGTCTATGCCCCGGTCAGCCAAGCCTTCAACTTCGGCAACATGATGAATCCGAGCCGCTGGATGGGCGGCGACCGCTACGACGACTACGACGAGGGCTATTACGGTGGTCCTTACGGCGGCCCCGGGTTCGGCTATCCCTACGGCGGCTACGCGCCCGGATACGGTGCCCCGGGGCCATACGGAGCACCCGGTTACGGTGCCCCTGTCCCGGGGTATGCTGCACCGGCTTATCCCGGCGTACCGGTCGCGGCCCCCGGAGTTGCGCCTGCTCCGAGCCAGGCACCGGCGGCGGGTGTCGCCCCCGCGGACAGCGCCGAGGTCCAAGCGCTCAAGCGGCGGGTCGAGGAGCTGGAGGCGGCACAACAGCAACGCTCGGCCTCGCCGCCGGCACCGCCTGCGGGCGACTGGCCGTCCGCACCGGCCTTCCGCCCGATGAATCAATACTGACCGGTCGGCCTTCCGGCCTTGTCGCCCGTTGCCCCGCCGCTCGGCGGGGCATCCGCGTCCGAGCAACAGCGACCGCAAGGCGGACGGACCATCGGCGACCGCAATCCGGCAGCAGGCCGGCATCGCGGGCGAGACGCGGATTAACCAGCGAGGATCCAGACGGATGTCCAAACTCAAACGGTGGTTGATCGGTGTATCGCTGGCCGGGGGCGTGATCTCCGGGACGGCCGTCGGGGGAGGCGGCTATGCCGTCTACACCAGTGACTCCGAGTTCGCCGACGTGCTCGAAGGGCTTAAGATGGCGATCCAAGAGCGCGGCATGTACATCAACAACGTGATGAACATGGGCGAGATGCTCGAACGCACCGGCAAGGATCTCGGCACGGATACGCCGCTCTACGCGCAAGCCGAATCCATCGAGTTCTGCAGCGCCGTGCTCTCGCGCGAGATGAGCACCGAGAACCCGGCCCATGTGGTGAATTGCCCCTTCATCATCGCCGTCTACACACTGCCCGAGGAGACCGGGACGACCTATGTCGCCCACCGCGAGATCCCGGCCGATCAGGTCGAATCCAGCCCGGCGATGGCCAAGGTCGCGGACATGCTCAAGGCGATCTCGGAGGCCGCCGTCTCCTGGTAGATGGTAGGATGGCGGCCGTCGGATCGACTGCCGGAACGCACGCCCTGGACATCATCCTCCGTTATTTCCCTCGCGCCCTCCATGTCCTGCGCACGGAGGGCGTCGCCGTCCTGCTGCGCAAGCTCAAGCGCCGCCTCGGCACCACGCCGCTGCGCGTGGCCGACCCGCCGCGTCTGCTCGCGCTCGCCGAGCCCTTCGAGCCCGTCGACCTGGCGCCGAGCGCTGCGCCGCTGGTCTCGGTGGTGATCCCGGTCCATAACCAATTCAGCTACACACACCACTGTCTCGCCGCGCTGGCTCGGGTCGGCGCCGAACGGCCCTTCGAGACGATCGTCGTCGACGACTGCTCGGGCGACGGGACCGCCGAGCGTCTCGCGCGCTACCCCGGTCTGCGTCTGATCCGCAACCCCGAGAATCTGGGGTTCGTCGGATCCTGCAATCGCGGGGCCGAGGCCGCGCAGGGTGCCTATCTGGTCTTTCTGAACAACGACACCCAGGTCCAACCCGACTGGCTGGATGCGCTGATCGACACCTTCGAGGACGCGCCCGACGCCGGGATCGTCGGCAGCCGCCTCCTCTATCCGGACGGCCGGCAGCAAGAGGCCGGGGCCATCCTCTTCGCCGACGGCACGGCCTGGAACTACGGTCACCTCGACGCCCCGGACAAGCCCCAATACAGCTATCGGCGCGCCGTCGACTATTGCTCGGGTGCCGCACTCGCCATCGAGACCGCGCTCTTCAGGCGTCTCGGCGGATTCGACAGCGCATTCGCACCCGCCTATTACGAGGATGTCGATCTGGCCTTCCGGGTGCGTGCAGCCGGACGTGCGGTCTACTACCAGCCGCTGTCCCGCGTCGTACACTTCGAGGGGATCAGCGCCGGACGCGACGAACGGACCGAGACGGGTTTGAAGCGCTATCAGCGCATCAACGCCGAAACCTTCCGAACGCGCTGGGCCGATGTCCTGGCCGGCTTCGGCGAGCGCGGCGAGGATCTGGAGCAGGCGAAAGAGCGCGGCGTGCGACGCCGGGCCTTGGTGGTCGACAACTACATGATCACCCCGGATCGCGAGTCCGGCTCGGTGCGGATGATCAACCTCTTCCGCATCCTGCAAGGGCTCGGCTTCAAAGTGACCTTTGCCGCGGCCAACTTGGAGGCACCCGAGCCCTATGTCGCCGACCTGCAGCGCATCGGCGTGGAGGTGCTCTACCGGCCCTACGTGCGCCGGATCCGCGACCATCTGGTGAGCCGAGGCGCCGATTACGACCTAGTAATCTTGAGCCGTGCCGATGCGGCGGCGGCCACACTCGACGCGGCCCGGACCCATTGCGCCAAGGCACGCATCGTCTTCGATACGGTCGATCTGCACTTCCTGCGCGAGCGGCGGCTCGCGCAGCTGCAAGGTGATCGCGCGACCCTGCGTGTCGCCGAGCGACGCAAGGCGCAGGAGCTGGACCTCATGCGGCGTGCCGATCTGACCTTCGTGGTCAGCGAGGCCGAGCGCGACATCCTGGCCGCGGAGGCGCCGGATGTCCGCGTCCATGTCGTCTCGAACATCCACCGCGTCTTCGGCTCGGCCAAGCCGTACGATGCGCGGCGCGGCATCCTCTTCATCGGCGCCTTCGCACACCCGCCGAACACGGACGCCGTCCTCTTTCTCTGTCGCGAGATCATGCCCTTGTTGCGTGAGCGGATCCCGGACATCCGGCTCAGCGTCATCGGCGCGGATCCGCCGCGCGAGGTCCTTGCCTGCGCCGGGCCGGACATCGAGATCCTTGGATACGTCCCGGATGTCGAGCCCTTCTTCGCCGGATGCCGTGTCTCGGTCGCGCCCCTGCGCTACGGCGCCGGCGTGAAAGGCAAGATCAACCAGAGCCTCGCCCACGGGCTTCCCGTCGTTGCGACCCGCGTCGCCGCGGAGGGCATGCACCTCGTCGACGGCGAATCGGTCTTGATCGCGGACGATGCGCCCGCCTTCGCCGAGGCGATCGCGCGGCTCGCCCGGGATCAGGTGCTCTGGCAGCGTCTCTCAGACGGAGGCATCCGGGTGATGGAAACCCATTTCGGCTTCGCTGCGGCCGAACAGGCGCTGCGACATGCGCTCGATCTGGAGGCAAACGCATGAGCGCGGGCACATCGGTCCCCGCCGTCAGCGTGATCGTCGTCAACTACAACGCCGGCGATCTGCTGAGCGAGTGTGTCGGGGCGGCGCTCGGATCGGATGTACCGGTCGAGGTCGTCGTCAGCGACAACGGGTCGGACGACGGGAGCCTCGCACATCTGCGCGCGCTGTTCGGCGCGGATCCGCGCCTGAGCATCCTCGAGAACCGGGCCAATCTAGGCTTCGCCGCGGCCAACAATCGTGCCTTGCCGCTGGTCCGGGCCGATCGTCTGCTGTTCCTGAATCCCGACTGTCTGGTCGGCCCCGACACCCTGGGGCGGATGCTCGCCTTCATGGACAGCCGACCGGACGTCGGCATGGCCGGCTGCATCGTGCGCAACCCGGACGGGAGCGAGCAGGTGGCCAGCCGCCGCGCGATTCCGGACCCCTGGATCGCGCTCAAGCGCATCCTGCAGCTCGATCGTCTCTTGCCCAATCGGGGCGGACGCCGCCTGAATCTGCATCATGAACCGTTGCCCGCCGAGCCGATCGAGGTCGAGGCGATCTCGGGATCCTTCATGCTGGTGAGCCGGCGCGCGCTCGACGCGGTCGGGCCGCTCGACGAGGGTTATTTCCTGCACTGCGAGGATCTCGACTGGTTCGTGCGTTTTCGACAGGCCGGCTGGACGATCGCGCTCGTCCCGGAAGTCGACGTCATCCACCATAAGGGCGCATGCAGTCGACGTAGCCCACTCCTGGTCGAGCGTCATAAGCATCGCGGGATGGAGCGCTTTTATCGCAAGTTCCAGGCGCAGGGGTATCCGACGCTCTTCAATGGGTTGGTCATCTTCGGCATCCGAGCGCATTACTGGAGCCGCGCCCTCGTCGACACCCTGAGCCGGATGTTCGGTCGCCCGAGACCAGGGAAAGCAGACTGATCATGGACCGAGACTCAAGCACGCCGCTCGGATCGATCCTGGTCACCGGGGCGACCGGCAAGGTGGGCCGACGGCTGGTCGCGGAGCTGCTGCGGAACGGTCATCGGGTGGCGATCGTCACGCGCTCCTCGGATGCGGCGCAGACACTCTGGCCGGGTCCGGGTCCCGAGATCCGCACCGCCGACCTGACCGCCCCGTCGACCCTGGCCTCGGCCTGCGACGGCATCGACACCCTGTTCCACCTCGCGAGCTACTCGCCGCGCCCGGACGAGCCGGACATCTACGAGGCACCCTCCCACTGGCCGGTGACCGCCGAGGGCACCGCCAATCTGATGGCGCAGGTCGCTCAGTCCGAGATTCGGCGAGTCATCTATCTCAGCAGCATCAAGGCGATGGGCGACCGAGCCGGTGCGCTCGGGCGGCCCGCGGACGAGTCGGTTGTCCCGGCTCCGGACAGTCTCTACGGTCGCGCCAAGCTGGCCGCCGAGCGCAGTGTCCTCGACCTTGGTCGGACAACCGGCCGACAGACCGCGGTCCTGCGGCTTCCGATGGTCTACGGGCTCGGCGACGGCGGCAACATCCCGCGCATGGTCAAGGCGGTTGCGGCGGGACGCTTCCCGCCCTGGCCTCGAATCGAAAACCATCGCGCCGCGATCCACGTCGAGGACGCGGTCGCCGCCGCAATCCTGGTCGCCGGCCATCCCGAGACCGCCGGCGAGATCTATCTCGTCACGGACGGCCGTGCCTATTCCACCCGGTGGATCTACGAGCAGACTCTGATCGCACTCGGCCGATCCCTGCCGCGCTGGACCGTGCCGCCCGGAGCGCTCCGCGCCGCGGCCGCCGTCGGCACGCTCGGCGAACGCCTGACGGGGAGACGGATGCCGCTGACCCTGGACGGGCTCGGCAAGCTTACGGGCGATGCCTGGTTTTCGTCGACGAAGCTGGAGCGCGACTTGGGCTTTCGGCCTCGGTGGACGCTCGAGACGGAGATTCCGGCGCTGGTGCGCACGCTCGCGGCTGGTCCGGGAGACAATACCTGAGCCGGTCGACCGGACTGGCTCGGGTGGCTCGGCGTCGCTGCCGAGAACCGCAAACGGGTCGGGACGTCAGTCCGATGTCTTCGCCATCTCCGGCATGACCTGCTCGAACACCTGGGCCACCGCACGGTCGGTCAGCGGATCCTGACTCAACACCCGCGCCGTGCCCTTGCGCAGATGTCCGGCGAGGCTGGTGGTGGCCAAGGTCAGGGCGTTGTCCCCCTGACGGTTTGTGAAGAGATAAACCCCGCGATATTTGCTGACCCAGCCGAGCCGCAAGGTCTTGCGCGTGCCGCGAAAACTCTGAAACTCCACCCAATCGCCGACCTCGAGCGATCGCGCGAGTAGGAGATACTGATCCGGTGACTCGGTGTCGTCGGACGACGGCCGCGAATCCTCGCCGAGCACCAACTCATCGGCGGCGGAAGACGCCGTCGCCGCCGCCGAGGTTGCTTGCGCCTCGGACGCAGGCGCGCTGAAGACATCCTGGTCCGACGCCTGGTCGGGCGGCAGCTCCTTGTGCAGGGCGCCCATATGAAGCCGGATCAGGCGGTCAAAGAAGGGATCCCAAGCCTCTTCGAGATGGACGGTTTCCAGACCCCGGCGCAGCCGCTTGAGGAGATCCGGGAGCGCCGTCAGAAGACGGTTGCGCTCCTGCGCCGTGTCCTTCGGCTTGACGCTCCAGATGAGGTCGTCCATCGTCGCCAGCGCGTCTCGCCACGGCTCGCCTGCGTCGCCGCTTCGGATGAAGACGTCGCTCAGCACCCGCCGCCAAAAACGATCGAAAAACGCCGTGACCAAGACGGGAAGCGCCGTGTCGGCGGTGCGCGCCGCCAACTCCTCGCCGACCCGCGTCGCGGCGATCTCTTGGCGATCGCGTTGCTCGAGCTGATCGAAGACGCGCTTGGATTTGCTGTGGGCACGCTCCTCTTCCTCGCGCAGGAACTCCTCGAGCTTGAAGGTCTGAATCGCAAAGACGTTCAAGTCCGAATCGAAACCCTCGACGACCGCGTCGACGATCTCGCGGACCTTGTCGACTAGATGCGGCTCGTCCTTCTCGTTGCGACCGATGCCCGAGCTGGCGACCACGTCGAGCAACCGCCGTGCGGGGTGTCTGCGGTCCGAAAAGAAGGACTTGTCAACCAAGGCGACCTTGAGCACGGGGATCTGCAGCTTGGCCAGCTCGGCGCGGACGGTCGCCGAGAGCTCGGGGTCGTTGAAGATGGCGTCGAACAGCATGGCGACGATGTCGATGGTCATGGCATCGAGCGGCCGCGACCACATCATCATCGGCGTCGCGCGAATCTGTTGAAGCACGTTTCCGCTCCGCGGATCGATGTTCGCGGATCTCAGGCCCGGAATCTGCCGAACATCCGTATAGCCCCGCTGAAGCCCGTTCAACGCCTCGATCAGCTGGGCGAGTCCAAGCGCAGGGGACTCCGGCATGGCCGTCGCGCCGACCTTGGGCGTGCCGCCCTGCATCGTCGGTCGGGAGATACGTCCGCGACTCGCGGTCTGGATCGCACGGGCCAACTGGCCGAAGACATCGTCGTTCGGAAGACGCGCGATGCGCTCCAAACCGATTTGCGCTTCGGCCGGCCCACCCTGATCGGCGAGTGCCGGCTCCTGCTGCTCGGTCACTGCCGGATCCTCCGACGGCTCGAACCCGGTCCACCCGGACATCCCGTCGACGCTGACGGCTTGATCCGGGGTCTCGCTGCGCGGGGCCGACACAGGTCCGGCAAGCGGAATGGTCGGAAGGACGCCGGCCTGAACGAGGAAGCGATTCAGATCCGCATAGACAGCCGGAAGCTCGACGGAGGTCTGGCGCTCGAACGCGTGCAGGAGGATCAGGGCGAGCTGCTCGCGGACATCCATCTCGTTGAGGGCCTGGAGCATGGCGCTGAACAGGGTTCGCGGATAGAGCGGATTGTCGTCCTGACTGATCCGCGGAACCCGTAGGAGTGCTGCGAGACGACGATCAAGGGCGGTGAGCTGTTGAGAGCAATTGCAGGCGGCGCGCGCGGATAGCTTGCCGATGGCCAGATCACGCTCGAAGTCGTCGGTGTCGACCAAACGCAGCTCGTCGGTTTCGCGCATGACCACCGCTTCCGGCGTCGACCGCAAGACCGCGATACTGGCGTCGAAATAGGCGACATAGGCACTGCGGAACTGCTGCAGGAGCTGTTGGCCGCGGTTGTCGAGAAAATTCATTGCCGAGAAATAGAGCTGCTGGTGCTCCATACTGGTCGCCCGGTCGGCCATGCCGAGAAAATCCTCGCTCGCACCGCCGAGATGCTGCGCGAAAACGGTCGCCAAACCGTGTGCAAGCCGATCCCGACAGCCGGTCAGCAGGGCGGTCGCATCCGTCGGCGCCAATCCGCCGACGACGTCGGGCGTCTCGAGCGGAGGAGCTGTGGAGGTGGTGGAAGTGTCGGCCATGGAAGCAGGTCTCGAATGTAAAGCCCAGACGAGACTAGTCTAGTGTTCTCGCCTAATTAAGTCGGTAATTTTGCCACGCCCAACTAACTGATTTAATTGATAACCGAATTTCGTACAAACAAATTAAAGTCTGTACCAAATTTGCCCCCGAAATAGGGGCATTCCGAACCCCTGCAGATGTCTGCGCTGGACCATACCCGCATCACTTCGGCGAGGGTCCGAGCGGCCGGAAACCAACGCGTCGCGAACGGCACCCCGGCGACAGACACGTCGGATGCTCCGATGCCTGGTTTTCCCGAGACGCCATGGTGTGCTGGAAGGACGGTGCAATCCGGAGATGGTGCGATGGCGAAAACGCGCGACACCCCACAGAAGACTAGCACCGCTCAGCGCCAGCGCCCCATTTCCGGAGGGCGCTACAGCCAAGTACGGTGCATCGTGAGAATGCTCCGGCGGCCGAGCATCCTGCTCGGCCCCGATCAGCAAGTCGAGCCGTGGCCCGGCAATCGCAAGTGGCTTTGCAGCCCGACACCACCGGCGTCGGTAGAGATATTTCCAAGCCGAGCCGTGGCTCGGCATTCGCAACGATGCTCCAACTTTGCCGCAAGCCTTAGGGGACTTCCCCTTCGTGAGAATATCAAAAAACGGAGCGGACCGAGGGTTCAGCCACGACCGCGCGGATTTCGTCCTCATCCGATCGATCTTAAGGCGAATCCCTCGCAGTCAGGTCAGCCCCAGCGCCTTGAACGCCGCCTGGCGCATGTCGCCGAAGAACACCGGATCGACGTGCTCGAGCACGTCCGGGTTCACGTCCAGGAACTGCCGCTTGTTTTCGATCGGAATCAGCGCGCGTTTGCCGCCGTTGTCCATGGCGACTTGCAGCGGCTCGGTGAGAGAGCGCACGGGCTTGATGTTGCCTTGGATGCTCATGTCTCCGAGCACCAGCAGTGCAGGCTGGGGCGGCGCCTTACGCAACGCGGAATAGGCCGCGACAAAGAACGCAACGCCGATCTCCGCCTCGACCTTGTTGCCGAGCAGATCGATGACCTCGACGTGGAAGTCGGAGGTGTCCAGCTCGCGCGGCACGCCGAAGGCGCTCTTGCTTGCACAGAGAAAGCTGAAGGCGCGGTTGACGGACTCCTTCATGGATCCGCTCACGCCACCGGCGAATTTCAGTTTCCCGGTTCCCGACGAGAGCGTGATCTCGACCCGGTAGAGTCCGACCGTGCCGTCTCCGCTGACCGAGGCGGTGTAGAGCGTCCCGGGCGGCAGCGGATCGGCCGAGATGAGATCCCGACCGCCTTGCTCCGCCACCCCGACGAACCTCTCTTCGCCCGTGTCGTTCACCAGATAGCTGAAGGAGGTCTGGTAGTACTCGAAGGAGCCCATCTTCTTGAGCTGCTCCTTCACCCGGCGACGGCCTTCCAGGGCCAGCTCGAGAAGCTCCGCGAGATCCTCGCGAGACACCTGCCCATGCGGGTGCAGAATCTTCACCAGGCCCGAGACGGTTCGCCGCACCGCCTTGCGATCGCGGGCGTTCAGGTGTGATCCCAGAGCGAAATAATGGTCGATGATCTCGGTGAAATTATGCTTGCGCAGCTCCCGCAGGGCCTCGGCCAGATAGTCGATCACGAAGCCATAGTGGTCGGTAAAGTGCTCGTTGCGCATCTTCGGCACTTCCCAACCCGGCAGGTAGAAGTGCAGCCGGTCGATAAAGGCCATGTCGTCGCGGATCACGTCCGGCATGGGCGCGAACAGGTGACCGATCTGCACCATGACGTCGATCGGCTGCTGGGTGTTGCCGAACATGGCGATGCTGGCGTAGCCCGCCATCGCCTCCTGGCCGCGCTGGAACTGGCCGGACTCGCAGAAGGTCTTCAGCGTCGTGATGACCTCCTTGGGCATCTTCTGCAGATCGGCGACCTCGTCGAAGCCGACCACATCCCAGATCATCAGCATGCCCTTCTGCTTGCCGTTCATGTGGCCGAACAGGTTGGCCACGGTCGTCGGGCCGGTGAGCAGGGCGGCGTAGGGCGAGAGCTCCTGCACCGCGTAGCTCTTGCCGGTGCCGCGCGGACCGAGCTCCACCAGGTTGTAGTTGCGCTCGCAGAGCGGGATCAGGCGGATCAGGAACAGAAGCTTGAGCCGCCGCTCCATGGCCGTCGGCTCGTAACCCATGCTGCGCAGGATGAAGTCGAGCCACTCCTCGGTGGTGAACTCCGCGCGCAGCCGACGGTACTCATCCAGATCGAAACTGGCGAGCTGGATCGGCGTGAGCTTGTCGATCCAGAACGGGTTCTTACCCTTGGTCTCCTCGTCGTATTCGAAGCGCATGTCCACCTGCGCCCAGATGCCGCCGGTCAGAAGCCGATCGAAGTCGCGCACGTAGTGGTCAGGGATGTGGACGTGGTTGTGCCCGAAATTCGTCACGTCGGCCCGGTACTGGGAGTCCACCAGACGGACCTTCACCTTGTCGATGAAGGTGTGACGACCGTTCTCTTTGACCTTGCTCTGGGCCTTCGTACTCTCGTCCGGGCGGATGTAGTTGTCGGCCAGGGTGTCGTTGACCACCTGCAGACCCATCTGGATCGCCATCTCGTCGGATGACGCGCAGTACTTCCCGAGCAGGTACTCCAGGACGAAGACCGGGACGTTGGCGCCGACTTTGACCTTGCGGACCAGATCTTTGCGGACCACCTTGCCGGCGAAGACGCGGTTGGTCTTGTCGTCGAGGGCGTCGCGGGCGAGTGGGGAGTTGGTAATAGGGTTCGGGGTTCGGGGTTCGGGGTTCAGGGCTCACCCAAGATGGCATGGAAGGCATGGGCGACCGCTCGCTCATCAAGGCGTAGACCAACATCACGCAGTGCCTGGACCAGCATTGCCGGCGATTCAACGCGCCCATCACGCGTAGCCTGCAATACGAGACCCAAGGTGCCCACCACCGGCACACCCAACGCGTGTGCCGCCCGCCGCGCCTCGCGATCATCGATCACCGCGACAGCACCACTGGTGACCGCCAGACTCAGGACAGCGGTCTCTCCTGCCCCCAACCCCCACTCCATGACCATCGGGAGCACATCGACGTGGATAGGCTCCCCGAATCGCCCCGACTCGAGAGCGACCCGCGCGGGGTCCTGCACCGGGCCGGCACGAATCTCGTCTGCGACCGCGGATGGAACTAGCAGCGCCTTCGCAAACTCCCGCAACAAGTCCAGCCGATCGACCTTGCTGAGGACAACGAGTGGGGAGGTGTCGACGACGAGCGCCGTAACAGCAGGCTGTTCAGCCATTCTCAGGACCGTCAACGCGTTTCAGCGCATCCAGGTCGGCCAATATCTCTTCCCCGGTCTGCTGGAAAGGTGTCACGCCGTATTCGCCGAGGGCATCGATGAACTCGGCGCGGGAAACGCCGGCGATCTCCGCAGCACGGCCCTGACTGACACGTTCCAGTTCATACCACTTCACCGCTGCCGCCAGGCGCAGTTCGCGAACGAATTCCTCGGGATCCCGGCGGACGCTGGCCAGAACGCTTGGATCGATGTCGAAGGCTAGGTTCATTGGGGCCTCGGGGTTCAGGGTTCAGGATGCGGGGTTCAGGGAAAATGTAACGCATCCTGTTGCAGCGAATAGAAAAATCTTAGCGGAGGGTTAACCGATCGAATCTGGAGCAAGTTCTGCCGCACCGGGCACCCTGAAGCCTGAACCCTGAGCCCCGAACTCCATCCCTCAAATCCCCAGGTTGACCGGCAGTTCGTCGGACTCGGCCAACACGCTGTCCGTATGTGCATCCAGCACCACGACGCGCAGCGATTGGCAGGTGTCGTTCGTCAACATCATGCCCACACTCGCCTCGCTCCCCAGCGCCAAGGTCAGGGTGCCGGTCACGCGATCGAGGTCGGCGCCGACCGCCATCCCGGCGCGCCCGACCTCCTCGGCGCCGGCCATCAGAAGAACGCGGACCAGGAGCGGCTCGGTTGCCAGCAGATCACCCGCTGCGGCGAGCTTGAGCCCGAAGGTGCGATTGGTCACCGCCGTCGGATAGCCTTCGATGCGCACCTGAATGCCGGGCATCGCGGCCGGTTTGCCGGCGGTCAGGCGCAGGCTGATCACCGGGATAACCAACTCCTGCAGGCTGAATCCGCCATGGTGGAAGCTCAAACCCCCGCCGGCCTTGAAGACACCGAGACCGCTCGGAAAGACCGCATCCAAATCGGTCCGATAACCGAGCTCGGCGCAGGGCACGCGCACCGCACCCGAGGGCGTGCTGCCGCCGTGTCCGATCCAGCAGCGCCGATGCAGATCCAGGGTGACCCCGCCGGGGCTGTCGGTCTTCATGTCGTCGTCCTTGCGGATCGAGAACTGGTGCCCGTGATCGGCCGTGATCACGAAACGCTCGATACCGGCGGCGGCGAGCTTCTTCACCGCGCGGGCGAGGTTGCCGATGAGACTGTCCATGATCTGGCGCGCGATCAGGTCGACGTCCATCTCGCCGACGAGATCGATCTCCTGAGAGCGGATCACGACCAGCGGCGCCGTGCCGATCTCCTTCGCAACCTTGGCCTGAGCGCTGTCGAGCAGCTTGCCCAACGTCATCTCCACCGCGTCCGGGACCTTGGTCTTGAGAAAACGCATGCGGTCGGGTGATTCCTTGAGCTCGGTGCCTTCGATCCGTGCCGCGAGCTTCCCCTTGGCGTCGACCACGTCGAAGCTTGCCGCCGCTCCGGGCAATAGCGCCGCCATGCCGACCGGGGTGATCGAGGGCAGCGCCGCGATCGCCGCGCGCACCGTCAGATCTCTGGCCCCCTCGATCTGGCGCGCCAGCTCTACGCCCATCTCGTAGCGCATGGCATCGGCGAGGAAATAGGCGACCCGTCCGCCCATGGTCTGCACGACCTCCGGATAGATGCGGGTTTGGTGCAACACCCCGGCGACGGTCCACCCGGACGCTCTGAACGCCTTGGTAAAGCCGTCGGCCATCGCGCGCAGCAGATGCTCATGCTCCTGCCGAACAACGGCCAGGGCCTGTTCCGCCTCGGGCTCGTCGTCCATCCCGGCTACCCAGGTCTCCAGCCGCCGCCGCAGACCGTCGGCACGGTGCCATCCGTCCTCCGCGACATAGGCCGCCAGCCACTTCGCGGGATCGTTTCCCATCCGGCCGAGCGCCGACCGAATTCCCTCCAGCGCATGCCCAAGCTCGGCCATCAGCCGACAGGCGCCCCACTGCGCCTGGCGTCGTACGTCGCGGTCGACCCAGAAACTGCGCACGCGCGCGTCGATGATCGCGAGTGCCGCGTCGTAGCCTTTTCCGGCAATCAGCGCCGCGGCATGGGCAAGGAGCCGCTCCTCCTCGAAACGGAAGGTGTCGATGGCACCCAGGTTTGCGGCCTGGATACCGGCCCCGCGAGACCCTGGTCCTGTTCTACGGAATCCGCCAGGCCGATGTACGCATCCGGGAAGCGCCGTCGCAGACCCTCCGCGATATCGCGGATACGCTCGGCGTGCTCCTGGCCCGGTGGGTCCGGCACCATCCCGATAAATTTCGGCGGCGCGCAGGAGAGATCGGCACGGAACTCGTTCACCAGCACATAACGGCAGGTCCTCTCGCGTGCCTTCGAGAGACTTGAGTCCGCCGTGAGGTCCAGGCCCAATCGGACCTTGATCAGCTTGAGCAGCTCGGGCAGCGCATCCTTCTCCAGCAGGGCCCCGTCCTTGGCGTCGGACGCCAACCACTCGGTTAGCAGCACCTCGCCTTGGGCGCCGCCGAACAGGGTGTGGAGCACCGAAGCCACCTGTCCGCCCTGGCCGAGGAAGGCAACGATATCGTCATAGGTGACTGCGGAGGGCCTCAGCATCTCGTCGATCTGCCCGTCGGTGAACCGCTGCCGCAGCACGTTGAGCCCCAGCCGCTTGAGTTGCGGCTCGTAGCAGGTTCCGGCCCGCTCCAGCTCCATCAGCACGGAGCCCTGCCGATCCTTGGCAATGCCCGGCAGATACAGGATCAAGGGTTCCGGCTGATCGGCCGCCACGATCGACTCGACCGCCCCGCGCAGACCGAAGAAGCTGCCTTCGTAGCGGGCGAGAAAGGGGGAGCTGGTGCCGATCGTCACACGCGGCAGCGGACCGCCATCGAGCAGCTCCAGCTCACGGTCGAAAAAGGGGGGTGAATTCACTGCGCGGGTCGTAGAAGACGACCACCGAGCGCCTACGGAGCAGGTCGTCCAGGTGCCGGCTAAGGTAGTCGTGGAAAGGGTGCATGGGCAGCTCTGTTTCCTTTGTCCTCGTCACTGAGCAGGTGTCCCCAGCGCAGCGGTTGTTCTCGCTTCTCGAATCAGATCAGGTCGATTCGAGCTTCGAGAAAAGCAGCGACCCCAGGCAATTGCTGGCGACGCAAGGTGGCGACAAATGACTCCGCGTCGATCGACGGATTGCGCAGTGCCATCCGTTGTTCTTTTGCGACCCGTTCCAACACTTGCGGCTCGAGATCGGCGAGGTCGAGGATGAAATCATCCGGATGGATCGCGAAGATCCCGAACTCATCCAAAATCCTACTCGGGAAGTCTTTCAGGTTCATGGTCACGATTGCGCCCGCGCCCGCGCCCGCGCGTATCGCGGCAGCAAGCACATGGCGATCCTGCGCATCCGGTAGATCCAGACGGTCGATAATGTGCTCGTAACCGGTAATCAAACAATCAGGCACGGCCCGATTGATTAAGTCGGCGACCTCTTCGAGCTTTTCCCGGGCGATCTCGGGCCTTTTGGCATGCAGGCTTGCGATCCACTCGGCGTGGATTTGCGCAGTCCATCGCGCACGGAAACGCCGCGTCAGCGCGAGACGCACCAAGATGTCGCGAAGGGGTGCCGGATAGAAGACGCAGGCATCATAGACAACCGTGAAGTTGGCCAACTAGTACCCCATGCCGAGATCTTGGGCCGTCCGGCTCAGGGTATCGACCGACTGGCGGCTGTTGTCGTCGACCTTTTCCATGTAGGCCATCAGATCCTGATATTTGATGCGACGATGACGCCCCACCTTGGTGAATCCGATCTCTCCGGCCTCGAGGAGCTTCACCAGATACGGTCGGGAGACGTTGAGCATATCGGCCGCCTGCTGCGTTGTCAGGGTGTGCCCGATGGGCAGCAGAGACACTGCATTCCCTTGTGCCATCTGGTTCAGGATGTCCGCCAGCAGCCGGATGGCGGACACTGGAACGACGAGCTTTTCATCGCCATCGATCAGACACAGTCGTGCCTTGTCATCGTTTCCGATGATCGCCGCAAGTTTTCGGCTGCTCTCGGCGGCGAGCAGAACGTCGTTATCGGTTGGAAGGCTCGGACTTTTGACGGATGACATGGACATGAGTGGCTTGCCTTCTAGCTGATGTGGGCTTGTTATTCGCGCTACGCGTTTAGACATATCCATCTTAGCCACATTCGAAATATTCGAAATCGTCTTTCGCTATCGTTTTTGCTTTTTCGATAGGGAGTGTGGGAGTCACTTTGTTCCAGGGGGTTCGGGAAAGGATCCCTCGTCCACGGCTTCGAGGAATCTCGGAGACATCGCGGCTTTCGTCGCGAGATCGCGATCATGTCTCGCATTGGTCGGTCCAGCGATCGACCCTGCGCCCGATCGCCGGCACCTGATCCGGATCGTCGATCTTGACCGCCACCGACGAGGACGGATGTTGAAACCGTGACACTCGACCTCTGCCACTAGCCCCGGAAACCTCGGTGGCTGAACCTCGCCGATCAGCGTCGCCCACCGGGTTCACCGCGACGTTCTCCAGTGCGTTCGGAACTGCCGCTCGACAGAGCGGCAGCTTCCTGCCGCCTCCGGGCAGGCCCGATACTCGAGGCGAGTGCCCGGCAACGACGCGATGACACGCGCATTCAGCCGACCGACGTGCGTGTGCCGCGCCCGAAGCGGCGACTCATGACACGAGTCTTTGGTCTACCCCTAAATGGAGGTCGTTTCCCCGGGCAATCGATTCCTGGGGACGCTTACGAGCGCATGGATGTCACGGCAGTGGCAGACGAGATTTTCATGCTCATCGACGAATCGCCTCAAGGGCGTATCGATTTCGTAGAAATGGATGTTGGCAATGAAGCCATAGATGTTGGCGTCGATGCTGGTTGGCGTGTCGCCATGTGCGTAGCCCTGGGTCGGAATAAGATCGGCGAGCACCCCCAGATCGGCAAGTCCGCGCGCCATCGCATCATCGGGCTCGTAACGGCCGATGCCCTGAAAGTAATAGCGCTGGCGGTTGAATTCCTTGGCCTTGAGCAGATCGTCGTCGGTCAAGCTCGGGTGCTCGCGTTTCAGTGCCGAACTGAAGGCGGGCCAGTAGCGATCGTCCTGCCAGCGTGAATAGGACATAACCCAGTAAAGATCGTCCAGCATGCGGGTCATCAGCAGATTCGTGTTGCGCTGTGAGCGGGTGAGTGCGGAATCGATGGTCAGGCTATGCTTGCGGATGAGATAGGCAATGATGGTTTCGCTGTCCCCAACCGTATCGCCGTCGTCGACAATGTAGGGGAGCTGGCCGCGCGGAGCGTTCGATGAGTCGAAGATGTGCACATGCTCGAATTGCAGCCCGACGAGCCGTAGGAATGCGTAAACCTTCAGCCCATAGGCATTGTTGTCTGCAACGCCGAACAGCGACGGGAAAGAATAGAGCGTCAGCATCGTGCATTCTCCGTTGTGGACTCAGGATCGCTCGGAGCTGTCACTGCCGAGCTTGCCAGCGCCGGTGATACAGAAGGAACTGCCGCGCTTATCGCCAGACACATCCGGGAATGGAAGCCGCTCTTCAGGGCGGCCCTGGCGGCGACGCCGACGGCCGCGAGGGCCCCGGTCCCTCGGTAACGACCGAGGTCCGTATTGCCTGCGCTTGGTCCATACGGCAGAGCCAGACTCCAAGCCATCGAGGGATAAGGACCGGTCTTCGGCTTGTTGGCCGGCCGCCGGAGAGCGCTCCTGCGCCCTCCGCCGAGGTCTAGGCCGCGCTGCGCTGCCGCATCTGGATGAAGCTGTCCGGGCCGTAGTGCAGGGTGTTGCGCGAAAAATAGGGCGGCACCTGCATGTCGAACTGGGCGTGCCCGTGGCTTACGTCGCTGCGCAGGAGATCGGTGCGGCTGGCGATGTCCAGGCGCAGTCGCTCGCCCGGCTTCAGCACCACCGGCTGCGGCGTGAGGCTGAAGCGAAGCGTCACCGGCACGCCCGGCACCAGGGGCTCGGGCCGATCGATGTCGATGGCGATCTCGGTGGCGGTGGAGCGCGCCTCGTCGATCCTGCGGCAAGCCGGGCGGATCGTACCCAGGGACAGGAGCTGGTAGGAACCGTCCGCCAAGACGAGGCCGGTGCGGGCCACCACGTGGGAATCGATCTCGTTGGAGCTGAAGGAGAGGCTCAGGGTCACAGGGCCGGTCAGCTCGATTTCCTCCTCGACGCCCATCTCGTAGCTGAGGCACTGGTTGGCCACCTCGTCGAAGCCGGCTGTCACCGTGGCGCCGAGGGGGACGGCTGCCCATCGGTTCGCCCCGGTCTGTCCCGGCTCGCGGACGAGCCGGTGCGTCTCGGCATCCGCTCCGTTCGAGCCCAGGTAGAGTCGAATCGGCGTGCTCCCCGGAATCGGCCAATCGTCGGCAGATCCATAGACACCGGCGCCTTGCGTCCAGTATCGCACCCGGGCTTGCGCGGAGTAGCCGTTGTCGGCTCCGTAAAGAAGGTAATCGAAGAAGGCGAGGGCCTCCAGCTGCCAGTGATAGACCGGCAGATCGTAGCTCGCAGGTCCGACGATCAACCACCTTCGATCGCGCGGGGTGCCCGCATTCTCGAACAGGTCGTAAGCACCGAACTGGTGCAGGTTGAGGTAGCCCGGATTCTGTACCACCACGAATGGAACCACGATGTCGGAGAGCCTGCCGCTCGGGCCTTGAGGCATCGGAAAGGTCGCCCGTGTCTTGCCGTCGAGCATGAGCTCGGCGAACAAGTCCCGAGTCGCCCGTGTCGGAATCTGCCGCTGGAATCCCTTCATGATCCGCGTCATGCGCTTTTTCAGCTGCGGCCACCACAGCCGCTTAAGCGGCGAGTTGGTGATGTGGCTCACCAGCGCGCGGACGAGCGGCGACACGCGCAGGGCGAACTGAAACGGCGTGAAGTTCGCGCCCATCCAGAGCGCGAAGAAGTCGGGCTGCGGCGCGCCGCCGAACATGGCGATGTGGCGGAAGAAGTCCGTGCACATCTCATTGGCGAAGAAGCCCTTCAGCGCGGGCGGACGAAGGCGAGCGACCTGGGGCTGGGTCAGTCCGTAATAGGAGGTGCCGAAGAGCACCACCTGCCCATCGCACCAGGGCTGCGCCGCGGCCCAGGCGATCGCTCGGGCGTAGTCTTCCACGTCCGTGTCGTTGAGATAGACGGCCTCGGCCCCGCCGGAACGCCCCATGCCGCGACGGGCGACGATGACATGGACATAGCCCCGGTCGGTGAAGGCCGGCGGGCTGCCGGTTTCGTTGCTGCCCGCGGGTACGCCGGCGGCCTGCAGCTCCTTCGAGTAGGCCCCAAAGGAGACGATGGCCGGATAACGGGCCGAGACCTTCGGCAGATAGACGTCCGCCGCCAGGGAGACGGATGGGGCGACCTCGATCGCCTGGTCCGCCAGGATCCGGCAGCCAAGTCCCGATTTCGCCGGCGGGCCGGGCGTCCAGCCCGCCAGCTGCTCCCCGAAAAGCCCGCCCTTGAGCGGAATGAGGTTGTCCCAAGAACGGCGCTTGCCGCGATTGGCTTTCATACGTGCCTCCCCCTCTACGTCAGCCTGTCGCCGCCCATGTCTGCTGCGAGCCCGCGCCGCTTGGGAGCCGACCGCCATCCCTTCGCGGGAGCGGCTAAGTCTCGGAGAGATCGAGACCGCTCTTCTTCTGCGAGGCCAGCCTCATCTCGCGCAGGACCCACTTCTGGGCGTCGTCCGGAACGAAGAAACCGCCGATCCCGGACGAGAACAGCAGGTCGAAGGACTGCTCCGTCACCCGGACCAGCGCCGACTCGAAGTCCTCGCCTGCCTCCGGCTTGGGCGGCACCAGGATGACGATCGTGTCTTCCGCCTGCTCGACGATCTCGATCCTCAGATCGGGACCAGGCGTATAGCCAAACTCCTCGCACACGACCGCGACCGGGTCGGCGAGCAGCTTGGCGCGATAGTCGGGATCGCTTGCGATACGCTCATAGTGTTGCTCGACGAAATCGGCTTCGCTCACGATCGATCCTCCGTTCGGGCGGCGTTGCGCAGGGCCAGGAGCTTGAACTTGGCGGCGACGGGAACAACCCAGACGAACAGCCCCGCGCTGGACCAAAGGTCGAACTGATTGAGTGGTGCGGTTGGCGTTGGCGCCCGAGGTTCGCGGGCGGGGGGAATGGTGAAGTAGATCGTGTCGCGTCGCTGCACCACGACCTTCACCGTGACGCCGGACGGCACCTCGACGCCCATGGACTTGAGGGCCTCGACCGGATCGCGCTCCACCCTTGCGGCGAACGCGTCGTCTGTCCAGATGCGCTTGGTCAGCTCACGTTCGAAATCGCCGGACATTGAAGTCTCCTCCATCCAGCTGCGATTGCGTTGCGTCGTGCAGACGCCGGTGCCGCCGCGGACCCGGCGGCGGTCAAGGCTCGCGATCGAGGATCAGGAAGCTCGGACCGGGATGGGAGATCGCGCGCGCCAGAACGTCGCCGATCCCGGCCAGATCCTGGATCCGTTCGGTGCGCGCGCCGAAGCCCTCGGCGATCCGCTGCAGATCCACATTCGGATCGCTGAAGTCCAAGCCGACAAAGCGCGTGGTCTCGATGGTGGTACCCATCGCATTGCACCACAAGTCTTTCAGCAGCCGATATTCGTTGTTCACGAAGCAGACGAAGATGGAAGGGATGCGGTACTTCGCCGCCGTCCAAAGCGCGTGGATCGAAAACAGGCTGCCGCCGTCGCCCACAAAGCAGACGGCCGGCTTTCCCGTCGCCAGCCCGATCCCGACGCCGAGCGGCATGGCCCAGCCCAGCCCACCGCCGCGGGGCGAGAAATGCACGTTGCGAAATCCCAAGCGGACAGCCATGTCCTGCACGATCGCGTCCTCGGAGGATCCTTCCGTGACGATGTGGGTCGCCCGGTCGAGACGGCGGAGCACGCCGAGGATCAGCGCATCGGTCGGACGCTCGCCCGAGGCGGGATAGCGCGCATCCAGCGCCGCCTCGTCGACCGTCCGCGTGCCGGTCGGCTCGGCCGGAGCGCCCAGCGCCGTCGCCAGCGCGTCCAGGGTCGCACGGATGTCGCCGAGCACCGCCATGTCGCAGGGAAAGTCGAACCCGAGCTGGTTGGCCGCGGGCGCGATCTGGATGACCTGCAGTGCAGAAGGCAGCGCGGAGAGGCCGTCGTAGGTGAAGCTGTCGACCTTCTCGCCGATCAGCAGCAGGGTTTGGTACCGACCGAGCGTCTCGTTGATCTTGCGCGTCGTCGGCGGGAGCTGACCGCGAAAGTTGGGATGCAGCGGATCCACCGTTCCCTGAACGTGGAAGGGGGCCGCGTAGAGGTCCGCGCCGAGCCCGGTGGCAATGCGGCTTATAGCCTCGATGCCGTGCGCCGCGCCCACGGCATAGTCTGCGACGATGGCGAGCTGGCCCCTGGGCACCGCCTCGAGCGCACCGGCAACCTCGCCGATGGCACAGGGCACCGTATCCTCGACGATCCGCGTCTTCTTGAAGCGCGTGTGCTCGGTCTGCTCCAGCATGAAGTTCATCGGGATCGACAGGAACACCGGCCCGGTCGGCTGGAGCCTTGCCTGCAGGTAGCAGCGCTGCAGGGCGACGGCGAGATCGTCCGTGCGCGTCACCTCGTAGGCGTATTTGGTGGCGGTCTCGGCCAGCCGGGTGTTGGGCGCACCGAGGACCGGATTGTGGATCAGAAAGCGCGAATCCTGCTGCCCGGCGATCACCAGCATCGGCACGCCGGACATGAGGGCATTGCGCATGTTGAACATGCCGTTGGCAAGGCCCGGATAGGTGTGCAGGCTGACGATGGACGGCTTGCCCGCGATGAGCGCATAGCCAGCGGCGATACCCACGGCGCTCGATTCGTGCAGGGACAGGACATAGGTGGCTTTCGATGCCGCCACCGCCGCCAGGAAGGTCGTTTCCGTGGTCCCGGGATTGCCGAAGACGAACGGAATTTCGTAGGTTTCAAGGAAATCCTGGATGAGCTCGCCGCCGGTTCGGGTCTTCATAGGGATCGCACTCTTGCCCTTGACGTATCCGCACACTTGCGAAACCGTATACCTCCGCGGGATGGCAATCAACAGATGCGCGTAATCGCGCAGCCGCTGCCGATCCGCGATCCGATCGAGAAGAACGACGTGCTCGCCTACATCGCGAGGGACCGCAGCTGTCCGAGATGTCGGCGTCGCGGGCAGAGAACGCGCACCTCACCCGGGCAATCATGGGACTGCGTTGCGAGATGCGTTTGTGCGGCATCGACTCGCCCGTTGGGCGCGATCGCCCGCCTGCCCGTGCCGAATAGCTTCGTCCCCACGCGGGCGGAGCGACTGGATCTCTTGATCCGTTCACAACCCCGACGAGGAGCAACACCCGATGGCCACAGCGCAGGAACCCGTCCGCATCGCCGGACCGCTCAAGACCTGGTACGACCTCCACGAGGCCCTCGGCCACGAGATCGGTGTTCTCGCCGACCTCGCCGCCCACCTGACCCTCGACTCGCTCGACGCGTTCGCCGAGCGGTTCGCTTACTTCGAGCGGGAGCTGCGCAACCACTCGGAGGTCGAGGACGGGATCATGTTCCCCGCCGTTGCCGAGCGCGGTGGCGCGGTCGATCCGCGACTCGGCGCCGAGCACCGCGAGGAGCAGGGACGCACCTACGACCTCGGCTGCGCGCTCCTGCATGCCAAGGCAGCCAGGACGCCGGAGGCCCTGGCCGCGCTCGCGGGTGCGACCGCCGCGCTGCGCGACTCCCTGCGCCATCACCTCGCGCTCGAGGAGGACGAAGTTCTCGGCCAGGTCGATCGTCTCTTTGCGCCCGACGAGCAGGCCCGTTTGCTCGGCACCATCTTCTCTGCGCTCCCTGCCGATCCCGGGCTCCAGCCATGGGTCGCCGCTGCCCTCACGCCCGAGCACCTCGAGGCTCGCCTCCGGAACATGGCCGCGTCTTTGCCCCGGGGCGCGCTGGTCGCGGCGCTCGCCCAGATCCGCGACGGCGTCGATGCCGCAACCTGGGCCGAGGTCCAGTCGCGGACGCCGGATCTGGCCGCGCTTGCGGCTCCCGACACGGACGGCGGCTAAGGCCCATGAGCGCACCCGTCTGGACCTCCGACGATCCCCATCTGCCGGGGAACTTCGCGCCGATCCAGGAGGAGATCGACGCGGCGGAACTCGCGCCGGGCTCCGGCGCCATCCCGCCCACGCTCGACGGCGTGTACATGCGCAACGGCCCCAAGCCGCGCTTCAAGCCGCTCTCCTATGCCTCTCCGTTCGACGGCGACGGCACATGATCCACGCGCTCGCTCTCTCCGGCAGCAGGGCACATACCGCAACCGGTTGGTACGCACCCGCGCCTTCCGGGCGGAGCAACGGGCGGGGCGGGCGATCCACGGCGGGGTGATGCGGCCGCGGCCGGTCGACCCGGCGTCCCTTCGCCCGGGCGACGACCCGGGTCCGTTCACAAACGGCGCCTTCATCGACGTGCTCGCTCACTGCGGCCATCTGCCGGTGCTGCCCGAAGCCGATATCGCCTACGCGATGACGATGGATCTCGGCACCCCGGGCGAGCGGCGGGCGGGCACGGACCGGCCGATTGCCCCGGGGGCTCACAACCGCCGCTATCCATCGACGGGGGCGCTGCTCGCCATCGCCTACGACGTGGAGAACCCCTGGGTCGAGCTCCGCCACATCGACACGGGCGGCACGCCGGTGGCCTCCCGCACCGTCCCGCTGGAAGCGCCGACCATGATGCACGACTTCGTGCTGACCGAGCGGCACGCGGTGCTGTTCGCCTGCCCGGCTGTATTCGACCTTCAGGCGGCCTTTTCCGGGGGGTCGCCGCTCGACTGGCGACCGCAGATGGGAACCCGCATCGCGCTGGTGCCGCTGGACTGATCGCCGCTGCGATGGGTCGATACGAACGCCTTCTTCGTCTTCCATTTCGCCAACGGATTCGAGCTGAGCGGGGAGATCGCGATCGACTACGTCCGCCACGCCAACCTCGATCTCGCGGAGCGGGGGAGACAAGGCGGGGATCCGCCGCGGCTTCACCGCATGAGGATCGATCTCGCGACCGGTGCCGTGCGCGACGGCCGGGTGGATGGCCCGGAAGCGGAGTTTCCTCGCGGCGACGATCGCCACGAGGCACGGGCGACGCGCTGGGTCTACTTGCCGACACGCACCGCCGCGCTATCCGGAAAGTCCATCCGGCTGACCATCAGGTCGAACGGCGAGCGTCGGAAAGGTACCGACAATATGGTCGTCTCGCCGGCCGCGAGCACGATCCTGCGGGCACCGCCACCGTCGATGCGAACGATGTAGGTTCCAGGCGCCAGCTCGATTGCCGAATCGCCCGCGATGCCCGTGGCGACCATAAGGGGTTTGGCGCGACGCTCGCGGTTCTGCACCACCCGTTGGCGATGCCGCTCTTCGTCGTAGGGCGCTCCCGGATCGCTGTAGTCCATTCCATGGCGAAGCGTGTTGTAGAAGAGCACCGCGAGCTTGCGTGCGGTGGCGGTGATGGCCTTGGACTTGCCCACACCCATCGCCAGGCGACGATAGCAGGCGCCAAGGGCACTGTCGGTTTTGCCGACGTTGACGGCGGCCAAGCGCAGCAAGGCGCTGGCGCGATTGTGCGAGCGGCGGGTGCGTGCCGAGAGCACCTTGCCGCCGGAGATCTTGTTGCCGGGCGAGAGGCACAGCCAGGAGGTGAAGTGCTTGGCCGTCGGCCAAGCGGACAGGTCGGTTCCGCATGCGCCGACGAGCCTGAGCGCCGGAGAGGGGCCGAAGCCGTGGATCTGCGTCGGATCCACGCCGATGACGGCATGCAGCGCGGCGCGAACATCGAAGTTGACGGCATTGGGCTGGCGAGTCTTGTGCCGGGGGGCGGGCAACGGCTCGGGAGGCGTCAGCTGTGCGAGCCCCGCTTCGATGCGCCGATCACAGGCGGCGACCCGTTCCTGATCGGCGTCGTAGAGCGCGACCGCCTGCTCCAAGGCGAAGAGGTGCTCGGGTCGATCGTTGCGCTCGAGCGCCTGCGCGATGGTCTCGACCGATGCCTTGCAGCGCCCGTCGCGATCGCTCGCGAGCACCTGCGGATCCCGTGTCCCGTCAAGAATCGCACGGATGATGCGCCTCCCGGTCTTGCCGGTGCTGTCGGAGACGACATGGTGCAGCTGCGAATTCATCTGCGTCGGTGCCTTCTGCATGTGCTGGATATGGGAGGCTGCGTCATCGAGCAGACGCTCGCGCCGGCGCAGGTCGGCGCGCAAGGCGGCGATGTCGCCCGGAGGATGACATCTGCCGCGCAGCAGGCCATAGGCATGCAGCTGCAGTAGCCATCGGGCGTCGTTGACGTCGGTTTTGCGCCCCGGCACAGGCTTGACGTCGCGGGCATTGACGACGACCACACGGATCCTGCGTGCCTCGAGGATTGCGTAGAGTGCAATCCAGTACACCTCCGTCGACTCCATGGCGACCGTCTCGATCCGGCAGGCGACCAGCCAGTCCGCGAGTCGATGCAGATCGCCGGTGAAGCTTCGGAAGGTGCGCACCGCCTCGGCATCGCACTCCGGCGGGACGGCAACAACATGGAATTCCGCACCGACGTTGATCCCCGCCGCACGGGGATTGACGGTGGACAGCGGTTCGGCACGACGGCTCTTCTTGGACGGGATCGGCTTCATGGCATGGCTCTCGACAGGAGAAACAGGATCGAGAGCAGGGACAGCGAGAGCAATCACCTTCCTATTCGGGATCGCCAAACGGCGTCACCACACGCAGACTCGCAACAGTCCCCGGGCCACGTTTTTTACGGGGTCAGCGCCACCGAAAAGCAGACGGCCTCGGCTCTCGAAGGCGCCCCAAAGTCTATGCCGAAAGGAGTTTGTGCGCCTACAGGAGCGGGGCGCACCCCGAGGAGGGTTTTTTAAGATCTCGACCTCGCGCTTGAGACGCGCGTTCTCCGCGCGCAGACGCGACAGCTCCATCGCCTCCGGCGTGACGTTCGCTGCGCCCGCACCGTTGAGCCTGCCGACGTTGAACGCCTTCACCCGGTTGCGCAGGGCCTGCTCGACCAGACCCATCTCCTTGGCCACCGCGCTTACGCTCTTGCCGTCCTTGACCCGCTTGACCGCCTGTTCTTTGAACTCGGCGGTGCACTCTTGCTTCGGAATCTTCCGCATCATCGTCTCCAGTGTGACAGTCAGTCTACGTCACCCTTGGAAGACTAAATTTCGGGGGAACCTCACTATCGACCTGGCCTCTTACTTCACGGCACAGCCCAGACCGGATTTCGGCGCGAAGAGCAAGGACTGGCCAAAGGGCGGCCGGCCTGCGGATGCGCGATGACCTCAGGTCATCGGACGCCAGACCCCGGTCCGTAGAGATCCGGGATCGGCATTCGTCGTCATTCTTTCGTCGCCGCGTCGAGCTCGGCGTCAAGCGCCACCGCCCGGCCGCGCAGGTCCTTCAGCGCCGCGACCGTGGCCTTTGCGCCTGTCTCGCCGACGAAGAACATGTGATTGCCCTGCATGACAATCGTCAGGCGCGCTGGCGCGCCATAGACCAGATCATTGATCCGTCGCCACCGGTCCGGCGGGAGTTTCAGCAGGTTCTTCACGCGCGCGAACACGTGCGTCTCCGACAGGTTCTGCGAGATGTAGAAGCCCCAGGTGGAGCGATCCATCAGGGCGTGGCGCGCATCGGCCGCCGCTTCGTGCGTCAGCAGTGCCAGCGGCGGGAAGGACGCATATCGCCACGCGCCGGTGCCGTCTTGATCGCCGAGCAGATCGGGCATGAACGCGCTGTTCTCGAACTTGAGCGCGGCGGCCGCGAGCCGGATCGGATAGTCGCCCATGAACTGCGCGGGGAAGATCGCGGGATCGATGACGGTGTGTCCGGTCTCGGCATTGCGCTCCCTGAGATTGAGCAGCAGCGCGTCGGTGTAGGCGCCGGCCACGCCCGCGAGTCCGGAGGGCTGCGGCTTCACCGTCGCAAGCCCCGGCAGGAGATTCGGCAGCGCGGTCGCGGCTGCCATCGCAACGAACAACTCGATCTCGATGCCGCGCTTGCGCAGCGACGCCGCGATCGGCTGCGCTATGCGTCCCGCCATGCTCCAGCCCAGCACGACGACGCGGGCGGGAAGATCATTCGCCTTCACGTGCCGCGCGACGATCTCGGCGCTCTGCTCGCCCCAGTCGGTCATGGAGAAGTCCGGATAGGCCTTGGCGAAAACCGGATGACCCATCGGATAGGAGATGGCGAGGAAAGGAGTCCCCTCCTGCTTCAGCCAGTGCGCGAGAAAGTCGGCCGACCTTCCTTCCGGATGCCCGTAGGCAACGCGCGCCAGCACACCGCCTCCGGTGATGAAGACGACGAGCGGCGCGTTCGCCGCGCCGGGCTCGAATTTGACAAGAGCGGGATAGCCCGCGGCCTCGATGATCGATTCGCCGGGATACACGACTTTCTGAGGGTTGGCTCCGGGATGCGGTGCCTGAGCGTGCGCGATGTTTGTCATGAACGCCCAAAGGAGTGCGACGCCGATCCGACGGATCTGAACATGCAAAGGGATAGGAAATCCAACCGCACGGGCGGCTGAAGCCGGCTGAAACGTAGCATCGCCGGGAGGGGTGTGGCAAGCCCCGGCAAGTCCGGCGAGGGCGCCGACGAGGGGAGGAACGGGGCGAGGTAGCCCTCTCGGAGGGGGCCGAGGGGGCGTGAGGGGTGGTTTGCCGGGACCTGGATGCAGGGAGGGGTAGGTCGCTGGTGGGTGGCGACGACGGAAGGAGGCTACCATTGCACTTCCTGGTTGAAGACGGTAGCCCGCGGGCCGGGCCGATCCGCGGCGGCTCGGCGGGCTCGCCTAGGGCCAAGAGAATCCGCCGCACCGGGCGGCCTCGGTACTGAAGGCGACGATGCGCATGTCCGCACCGCAGTTCGGGCAGACCAGGGGCAGGGTGAGGAATAGGCGGGCGATGAGCAGTGCCCAGGGGTAGCGCGCCGGGGAGCGGCCGCTTGGTGCCGCGGCAGCGGGCGGTGAAGGTGGCGGCGAAGCCGCCACAGGCGGTGGGTGAATCAGATCCGGGTCCGCATCGCGCGCGTAGGCGGTGGCGGCCAGACGCAGCGGCGCATTGGGTGCGAGCACGCCATGGTAGCGGTGGCGGTGCAGCCGTGGCGGCGGGATCAGGGCGACGAGGTGATCGATGAGCTCCAGCGGGGTGAGGGACAGCGCGGTGCGCCCGTCGCGTTGGGGCTTCGGCAGGCGATAGACGATCCGCTCCTCGTTGACCTGTTCGATGCGCTCAAGGGCGAAGGGGGGCGGGCGCAGTAGCGCAGCAGCCGTTCCAGTCCGGGCCGGTCGTGGCCGGCGATGCGCACCGAGGCGTCGAGCGAGAAGCCGCTGTTGTCCCAGGCGAGCATGTCGCGGGCGTCTTCGGGATCGAGCAGGCCGTGGCGGGAGAACCAGCGCAGCACCCGGCGGCGCACCTGCGCTTCGATCGTGGCCACCGTTTCTGGCGTCAGTGCCAAGG
>NZ_LN848257.1:3505994-3524308 GCF_001499735.1 Thiocapsa sp. KS1
TGCCCCGAAGCGGGCCCGTTCCGAGGCCCCGGGAGAGCATCTGCGCAGATGGGCCTCGACCACCCGCAGGAAGATGTGCAGCACGGCCGTGACCGCCTTTGGCTCGCGTTCCAGGTACCAGCGCAGCCGCTTGGGCACCGACAGCACCCACTGGCGCACCGGCAGGGGCGGGAAGACCCGATCGACAAGGTGGGCGGCGGTCTCGGCCATGCGCCGAGCGTTGCACGAGGGGCAGACGCCGCGCCCCTTGCAGGAGAAGGCCACCAGGAACGCGTGTCCGCACGCGGGGCAGCGGGCCCGAGCGAAGCCGTAGGCCAGGATGCCGCATTCCAGGTAACGCCGAAACTCCCGCTCCACGTAGACGGGCACCCGCTGGCCGTCCCAATCTTCTTCCCCGGCCAGCGCGAGGTAGGTCTCCAGGTGCTGCTGCACGACCCGATACAGGCTCGTTCTCTCGGGATGGCGGCGACAGTAAGGGACAGGTCCGCATCCCTGCCGTTCCGCGACCCTGTCCATGTCGGTATCCGGCTGGACGCCGGCGCGATACTGTATTTATGTACAGCATAGTCGCCACCGTCGCCCGTCGCGGGTCTGAACCGGATGGTCGGCCTCGCGACTGTGGTGCAGCCACTGTTGCCCGTTTCAGCGCCACCCCGGGCACTATGGCCGCGGCGGCGCAGCGACCGCGAGGCCCCTCGCGTCGAGCGAGAAACCGGGGACAGACCAGTCGACTTATAGGCGATGGGCCGAGGGAAGGTGCGTTGTCCGGCCGGCTGACATAGTCGGCATTTCTGGCGCCAATGACTGCAATCGGGCGCCTATCGAACAGTGGTGAAGCTATCATGCGCGACGGGAAGTGGCCGAGTCCTTTCCCTTTGACATCCCGGACCCAGTGACCGCTCCTGGGGCGATGCGACCTCAGAGCAGTCAAGCAGGAGTGACAGCTCCTCTGGCTAAGCCGCTGACCTGACTTCAGACCATGCTTCTGTTTCCCCTTCCTACGACGAGGAAACAGACCATGAAGACCACCAGTGATTCGTCGCGGACCGCACATGATCCGTGGAACAAGGGCAAGCTGATTGGCCAAAAGCCGCCGCTGAAGTTGCATGACCGATGAGATCTGGACCGTTCGCACTCAGCTGCGCATGACCGGGATGAGGTTCCCCAACCAAAAAAGCAGTCGTTTTTCCGAGAGGCGCGGGCTTGCGGTTCGGGCGATCAAGAGTTATATATTGATATAACCTCACCAACAAAGGTGCAACATGCACCAGACCACTCTGCGAAAGGTCGGCGGCTCGGTGATGCTGGCCGTCCCACCCGCCATCCTCGATCTGCTGCACCTGCGCGCCGGCGCCACCGTCGGTTTGAGCGTCGACGCGGGTCGCCTGGTGATTGAGCCGGCGCCGCGGCAACGGTACAGCCTGGACGAATTGCTGGCCCAATGCGACGCATCGGCCGACATCAGCGAGGAAGATCGCACCTGGCTTGATGACGGGCCGGTCGGCAGCGAGTTGCTGTAATGGAGCGCGGCGACATCTACCTCGTCTCGCTGGACCCGACCTCGGGACATGAACAGCGAGGCACGCGGCCGGTTCTGGTCGTGTCTGCGTCGGCCTTCAATCAACTGACGAAAACGCCGGTCGTGCTGCCCATCACCCGCGGAGGCCATTTCGCGCGCACGGCCGGTTTTGCCGTATCGCTGATGGCGGCGGGAACCAACACGGCAGGCGTTGTGCGGTGCGATCAGCCTCGTGCCATGGATCTGGGGTCGCGCAACGCGCGCAAGCTCGAAAGCGTGCCGACCGTCATCATGGATGAGGTGCTGGCAAAGCTCGCTGCGATTCTGGAGTGAGGACGGGCGGCGGCGATAGATCGGCCCGCCAGGTCGACATCGCGCCGGCCATTGCGCTGAGCGTCCAATAGGTGGCTCAATCGATCAAGACGTGACACAGAGCCATAGGGTGCGATTTGCAGGCTCGCCGCATCTTAAATGACTCTTTATCCTAAAAGAGCAGTTAGCGCCCGTCGCGGGCCGTTTCCGGCCTTGCGGGCGAGTACACATAGCGACTGGTTCAGCGGCTACGCCAGAGCCGGCAGCGCGGCCGGCGGCTGTAATTGGCGGCCGTTGAGGTGCTTCACCAGCGCACGCGAGAGCAGCCGGTACCAGCGTTGCAGGGGACTCAACTGCTCCGCAGTGCGGCGCAGCGTTTTGAAGAAGCCCGGGATCTCGCGGCAGGCCGCCTCCACCCACGCCGCTTCGGCATCGGGATGGCTGATGGTCAAGCGCGTCTGCCCGCCGTGACGGATCAGGCGCGCTGGTGCACCGAGCAGCAGCGGGCGACTGGGGATCGCCTCGGTGTGCCGAGTCGGGTCGGCCAGGCGCACGAACAGGCTCCACCAGTTGTAGGTCAGGGCGGCGATGCGTGCCATGAAGCAGCAGCGCTTGATGTCTTGGGTGGTGAAGCCGCCCCAACCCCAATGGTTCTTGATCTCGTCGAAGGGATTCTCCGCGTCGGCGCGATCGCGATAGAGTTGTGCCACACACAGGATCTCGTGGGGCAACGAGGTCACCAGCACGGCGTACTCGTAGACGATCGACTGGTCGGCGAGCTCGGCGAAGCTCAAACGCAGCTGCTCGGGATCACCCTGCTCGACGACGGCAAGGTCGGCCTTGATGCGTCGACGCAGCACGACGGCGCGCCGTGCGCGGCTCCAGCCCGACAGACGCAGGGTCGTCTCGGCCGCTTGCCAGCCTTGACCGGCATCGCACAAATCAGCATCGCGCATCAGGCGCTCGACGGTGTGCTTGACCTTGGAGGTCATGCGCAGGTACCGAGCACGTGGCGCGCGCTCGGGGCGTTCGGGCTGGTCAGGTTCAGCGCGCAGCTTTCGACCCAGGCATCGAATCGCCCGCCCAGGCGCAGAAACTCGTTGAAGAACGGTAGCTGCCCCAGCGGGGTAACCGCCGCCTGCGCATCCCGCTAGACGTGGACGCGGTCGCCAAACGTGTCCACCGCAACCGGGCCGGCATGCGGTACCAATGCCGTGGTTTCGGGTTCACCCTGCGGGTGAGGGATCGGGTTGTTAATGGGGACCTCCTTGCGCCGCTATTTCTGCGGCTTGGGTCGCTCGAGGTAATGAATGACTGCTCTTTTTAGGGTAATGGGGCCCAGCCGTCGTCGACCTCGGCGACTCGACTGACAGCTGTCCGCGCGAAGTGATCGGTGCCGTAAGCAGCCGTAGGACAGAGCAAGGTGGAGCGGCAGGTCAGGACGCTATACGGCCACTGGCCGCGATAGCAGCGACCCGACAGAAGTTCCAGAAAGCGGACGCACCACTGAGCAGAGGAAAGGAGCCAAACTCAATCCCCGCTTCTCAGAAAAGGGATTGGGGTCAACTGAGGCTGGCGTGCCTTCGCCAAGGAGGGTTTCCTGCGCCACCGAGGGGGCATGTATGATTCGCCGTATCACAACAACTGCCAGAGTTGCCGCCCATGCAACCCGTTCAGCTCCGACTGTCCGAAACGGATCGAATCGAGTGGAAGCGTTCGGCCCAGGACAGCGAGGGCATCCTTCGCGCGGCTTGCGCCTTGGCCAACGACCTTGGTGCCAGCGGACGTCCTGGCTATTTGGTCATCGGCCTGGAGAAGGACGGCAAGGTACGGCCGCTCGAACCAGACCGGCTGGACCAAGTTCAACAGGACCTGGCGAACCGCCTGCGCTCCGTAAAGATCCAGCCCACCCCCAGCTGCGATATTGCCGTTCATCGATTTGACAGAGAGGGGTTCGTCGTGGTGGTGGCGGTGGCGCCGTACCCTGTCCCTCCGGTGGTAACAGTCGATGGCGTGGCGTGGGTTCGCCAGGGCAGCTCCACACGCCGGGCCAGCGCCGCGGACCTGCAACGCTTGAACGAACGCCGCCCCGAGCACACGCAGCCCTTCGATATACGCCCGTTTGCATCGGCAAGCGTTGAGGATCTCGACCTCGATCTGCTCAGGGCCAAGCACGCCGCTGAGCGCATCGGCGACAGTGACACCGAAACCTTCCCCGCCCTAGAGGCTTGGCTGACCCAGCACCAGCTGGGACGCGTCGTGTCGGGGGTCTGGCGCCCGAATCCCGCCGCCCTGCTCCTGTATGGTGTAAGTCCCCAGTCCTGGCTGCCCGGTGCGACAATCGAGCTCGTCCGATACGCCGGCAGCGACATCGACAGCGACGTTGTGGCCCGCAAGACCATCACCGGCACACTGGCGGATCAGTTGGAGGGCATCTGGGCCCAGATCAATGCTAACCTGGCCTCGGTCCCCGACCAGGCCGGGAACACGGGCATGGTGGAGCGATTCGTCCCGGAATATCCCCTGGAAGCATTGAAGGAGCTGGCCCGCAACCTGGTCCAGCACCGCCTGTACGAGTCGACCCACGCCCCGGGCCGGGTGGAATGGTATGCCGATCGCATCGAATTCTCCAATCCGGGAGGGCCCTTCGGGCGGGCCAGCGAAGGCGAGTTGGGGGAGCACTCGGACTACCGCAACCCCATCGTCACCGCCGGGTTGGTGGACATGGGCTACGTGCAGCAGTTGGGAAGGGGCGTCCGACGGGTACGCTTGCTGCTGGAGCGCAACGGCAACCCGCCACTGAAGGTGGAGAAGGACGGATTCACCCGCGTAGTTGTGAGGAGACGTCCATGAAATCGCTGGTCTTCTTCAACAACAAGGGGGGAGTCGGTAAGACTACGCTTACCTTCAACATCGCCAACGTCCTCGCGCGACAGGGCATACGCGTGGTTGTCATCGACTACGACCCCCAGTGCAACATCTCGGCGATTTTCTTGGACGAGCCGCGACTGTTCGAGATCTGGGAGAATCAGGACGGCGGACACACCGTCACCGCTTGCCTAGAGCCGGTACGCCGCGGCAAGGGCGACGTACTGGAGCCGGTCCTGGAGCCGGTGGCGGACGGACTCTGGCTGCTACCAGGTCACCTGGCCCTGAGCCGTTTCGAGCAGACCCTGGCGGAAGAGTTCGCCAAGACCCTGAGCAGCAACAACGAGCGCGCCTTGGACGTTACGACTTCGCTGGATCTATTGTCGAACCTGGCTGCGGAACGGGCAAACGCCGACCTGCTGATCCTGGACGTGGGTCCCAGCCTCGGCGCCCTGAACCGAGCCGCCCTGCTCGCCTGCGACCATGTCGCGCTGCCGGTGGCGCCCGACCTGTTCAGCCTCCAGGGACTGCGCAACGTCGGCCCAACTCTCAAGGAGTGGCGCCAGGATTGGCACACCGTCCGGGAGCGGGGCATCGCGGGAAAGCCCCAAGAACAGTTGCCGCCCCATGACTTTCTGCCGTTGGGCTACCTGGTCCAGCAACACCTCGCTCGCTCAGACAGGCCAGTAGCCGGCTATGCCCGCTGGGCGGGCAGCATCCCCGGCGACTACCGCCGATACGTGCTGGGACAGGATCCTGCGCCGGGGGAGTATCGTTTGAAGAGGATGAGCACTGCCTTGCCATGATCCCGCACTACGCCAGCCTCGTCCCCATTGCTCAGCAGGCGCGTAAGCCGATCTTCGACCTCAAGCAGGCCGATGGCATCGGCGGCGGCCAAATCCAGGCGGTGGCCCGCTGCCGCGAAAACTTCACCAAGATCGCTGCACGGCTATTGGAGCGGCTCGGTATCGAGCAACCCTGACCAGGAGACAGGATTCTCCACGGACGCCACAATCCAACAAGCGCCAAAAAATGGGCAAAGCCGCGCACTCCGACGGCCACAATCGGCAACGGCGTCGACCGCGCCTCACCCATCACCGCCGCGGATAGCATCGCTCGATGGGCGCGTTGCCCTTTGCCCATGCGAGAGGCATCGGACAACCATTTTCGACCCTCAAGAGGCGTCCCGCGTTGGTGGATAACATGCGGCTCTGGCGGCTGCCTGAAGAGCCTGCGTAAGTCAGTCAGCCCCGATCGGAATCATCGGTCGAACGTCCGCTTCTGCGTGACATCGACGCTCCGACGGTGGAGTCCATCGGTGACCGCTGTGCGCGTCCAGCGGTCGCTGCCGAGCCCTATGTCGGGCGTCGAGTCGCCTCAATCCCGAGCCGGTGGTGTTGTCACAAAAATATCACTTACAACTAACACTTTAGTGGCGACGGGTAAGTACAGACTTTGACGATTTGTTTGCTTTCTCGGGCAAGCTTCGTGGCTTGAAGCGCCGAAAGAAGCCTCGCAAGAAGAAAAAACCCTTTATAAACATAAATATATAGACAGCAACCCTTGGTACAGACTTTGGCTTTTATCCGTTTTGGCGAGGAATTACAGACTTTATTGCCAAGGTACAGACTTAATTGTCCGAGAACAACACTAGCCGATACCGCAACGGCTCATTCCACGGTCACGGATTTGGCCAGGTTACGTGGCTGATCCACGTCGGTCCCTTTGAGGACGGCGACGTGATACGCAAGCAGTTGCAGGGGAATGGTGAAGATGATGGGATCGATCAGATCGTCGGTCTCGGGAAGACGGATGACGGTCACGCCTTCCTCTTCGACCATGGGGACATGCAGGTCGGCGAAGACATAAAGCTGGCCGCCGCGTGCGCGGACCTCTTCGAGATTGGATTTGAGCTTTTCCAGCAGGGCGTTGTTGGGCGCGACGGCGACCACGGGCATCTGCTCGTCGATCAAGGCGAGGGGGCCGTGCTTGAGCTCGCCTGCCGGATACGCCTCGGCGTGGATGTAGGAGATCTCTTTGAGCTTGAGCGCGCCTTCCATGGCGATCGGATATTGCTCGCCGCGCCCGAGAAAGAGTGTGTGCTGCTTGTCGACGAAGACCTCGGCAAGGGCGGCGATCCGATCGTCGAGCTCCAGGACCGCCTCGACCTTGCCGGGGAGCGCACGGAGCAGCTCGACGACATGGGCCTCGGCGGCCTCGCCCATCGCGTTCTCGTGGCCGAGCGCGACGGTCATCAGCAGCAAGGCGACCAGCTGGGTGGTGAAGGCCTTGGTGGAGGCAACGCCGATCTCGGGGCCGGCATGGGTCAAGAGCACCAAGTCCGATTCGCGCACCAGGGAGCTTTCGGGGACATTGCAGATGGCCAGCGTCGCTGCATAGCCGGAGGACTTCGCCAGACGCAGCGCTGCGAGGGTGTCGGCGGTCTCGCCCGATTGCGACAGGGTCACGAACAGGGCGTCGGCCGGCACCACTTGCTTGCGATAGCGGTATTCGCTCGCGACCTCGACGGTGCAAGGCAGGCCGGCGAGGGCCTCGATCCAATAGCGTGCGACCAGCGCGGCATGGAAGCTGGTGCCGCAGGCGACCAGGGTGACCGCCTTGACCCGAGCGAAGATCGCGGGGGCCAGATTACCGAAGCTCTCGGGCAGGACCCGTGTGCCGACCAGGCGACCTTCGAGCGTGTCGGCGATCGCACGCGGCTGCTCGAAGATCTCCTTGAGCATGAAATGGCGATACTCGCCGCGCTCTGCGGCATCGGCCGAGACCGCGGAGGTCTTCACCGGTCGCACGACGGGGTTGCCGTCGCGATCCCAGATGCGGGCCGTGTCGCGGGTCAGCTCGGCGATGTCGCCCTCTTCGAGGAAGATGAAGCGGTTGGTCACGGGCAGCAGAGCGAAG
This sequence comes from Thiocapsa sp. KS1, assembly GCF_001499735.1. Taxonomy (GTDB): domain Bacteria; phylum Pseudomonadota; class Gammaproteobacteria; order Chromatiales; family Chromatiaceae; genus Thiocapsa. The sequence goes on from NZ_LN848257.1 coordinate 3,513,613, forward strand.
ACATCGGATGCGATGAAATGCTCGCCGAATCCGACCCCGATGACCAGCGGGCTACCTTGGCGTGCCGCGACCAGATGCTCGGGATCCTGCGCATCGATCACGCCGAGCGCATAGGCGCCGCGCAGGCGGGCGGTCGCCCGGCGCACGGCATCGATCAGGGGATGACCTGCCTTGAGCTCGTCGTAGACGGCATGGACGACGACCTCGGTGTCGGTCTCCGAGGTAAAGCGGTGTCCCGCGGCGGTTTGCGTGCGGCGCAGCTCTTCGTGGTTCTCGATGATCCCGTTGTGCACGACCAGGCAGCGGTCGCGACAGACGTGAGGGTGGGCGTTGCGGGTCGCGGGCTCGCCGTGGGTCGCCCAACGCGTGTGGGCGATGCCGAGCGTGCCGGGCAATGGCCGCGCGGCTATTGCCTCGGCGAGGCGTGCCACCTTACCGAGCGTGCGGGCGCGATTGATCCGGCAGGGTGCCTCGAGCACCGCGATGCCGGCGGAGTCGTAGCCCCGGTATTCGAGACGCCTCAGCCCTTCGAGCAGGATGGCCGAGACCGGACGCTGGGCGATCGCACCGACGATACCGCACATGACTTATCCCTCGTGTGTCTTCTACCGAGCCGACCCGATCAGGTGACCGGCCGCTTCCGTGGCCGCGTCCATCCCGGAATCGTCCTCTGCGGGGCGCGCGTCAGCGTGAGTTGGTCCGCCGGGGTGTCGCGCGCAATCACGGAGCCGGCGCCGATGGTCGCGCCGGCGCCGACCCGCACGGGCGCAACCAGGGCGGTGTTGGAGCCGATAAAGGCCCCGTCATCGATGCGGGTGAGCGACTTGTTCGCGCCGTCGTAGTTGCAGGTGATGGTGCCCGCGCCGACGTTCACACCGGCGCCGATCTCGGCGTCGCCAAGATAGGTGAGGTGGTTGGCTTTGCTCCCGGCCCCGAGACTCGTCTTTTTGATCTCGACGAAATTGCCGACATGGGTGTGGTCGGCCAAGCGGGTGCCGGGGCGCAGGCGCGCGAAGGGACCGATCCGCGCATGGGCGCCGACCGAGGCACCCTCGATCACGGAGTTGGCCAGGACGTGGGTGTCCGGGCCGATGCCGCAGTCCTTGAGGAGACAATTGGGGCCGATTCGCACGCCGCTCGAGAGCCGAACCACGCCCTCGAACACGCAATTGATGTCGATGCCGACATCCGGCTCGGCATGGAGGACGCCGCGCAGATCGAACCGCGAGGGATCCGCCAAGGTGACGCCGGAGCGCATGATGTCTTCCGCGACATGGCGCTGATAGTCGCGCTCGAGGGCCGCGAGCTGAACCCGATCGTTGACGCCGGCGACCTCCGCAAGGCGTCCGGGCCGGGTGGATGCGACTGCCACACCCTCGGCGGCGGCGAGCGCGGTCACGTCGGTGAGATAGTACTCACCCTGAACATTGTCGTTGTCGATGCGGGCGAGCCACCCGTCGAGCCTCGCTCGGTCGGCGACCAGAATGCCGGTATTGATCTCGGTAACGGCGCGCTGGTCGGGTGTCGCGTCCTTTTCCTCGACGATCCCGACGACCTGTCCCGCAGTGTTGCGCAGGATCCGCCCGTATCCAGCGGGATCCGGGACATCGGCGGTCAGGATCCCGAGGTCCGTCTCGGCGGCAACTTGGAGCAAACGCCTCAAGGTCTCGGCCGAGATGAGGGGCACGTCGCCGTAAAGGATCAAGACACGATCCATGTCCGCGACCTGCGGCATGGCCTGGATGACGGCATGACCGGTGCCCAATTGCTCGGCCTGCTCGACCCAGAGGCATCCGGTATCGGCCAGCGCGGTGCGGACCTGCTCGCCGCCGTGACCGTAGACGGTGACGATGCGCTCGGCACCGATCGCCTTGGCCGTGTCCAGGACATGGGCAAGCAAGGGCTTGCCGGCCAAGGGATGGAGCACCTTCGGAAGGGCGGAGCGCATCCGCTTGCCGAGCCCCGCCGCCAAGATCACGACACCAAGCCTCATCGCTTCGTCCTCTTCGAACGCCGGGTCAGTGCAGACCGCCGCCGGGGAGCATTCCACCCCCGCCAAGGTCGGCCGTCAACTCCGCATGTGTCGGGTCGCGGACCTCTTCGATCCGGACATGCACGCGCAGGGTCTTGCCGGCGAGCGGATGGTTGCCGTCGACGGTGAGCTTGCCGTCCTCGATCCGGGTCACATGGAACTGGCGTGTCTCTCCGGCCTCGTTTTCCATCTGCACCTCGGCACCGACAAACCTGAATTCGGGCGGCACGTTCTCCAAAGCGTCGGTAAAGGTCAGATCGGGATCGTACGGGCCGAAGCCCTGATCCGGACCCAGGATCAGCTCGACCTCGTCTCCCGCACGTCGGCCGTCGACGGCCGCGTCCATTCCGCCGATGAGCTCCGTCTGGCCGCCGTGAATATAACTGACTGGGATATCGGTTTGCTCCAGGACATTGCCCTGGCCGTCTTCGATTCGGTAGGTCAGTGCGACGAGCTTGCCGGCACTGATGAGATGGTCTGGCATGTCGGGGTTCGCCTCCGGGTCAGGATGGGCCGGCGGGGCTCCCTCGCGGGCGCCGGTCGGGCTTGGCGGACAAGGGGAGCGGGAAGGGGGTTGAGGCGATGCCTCGTAAAACGAACGGCCCGCTCATGTTCGAGCGGGCCAAAGGATTCGTAAACTCAAGGAGCGACCCGGACGGATCAGCCCTTCATCTTGCGAAGCTTCTCGATCGCCCGCAACTGCGCGATCGCCTCGGCCAGCTCGGCTTGCGCCTTGGCGTACTCGAATTGAGCCGTGTGACCGGCGAGCGCCTCCTCGGCACGGCGCTTGGCGTCGAGTGCCGCCGCCTCGTCGAGGTCGCGCGCACGGATCGCGGTGTCGGCCAAGACGGTCACGACATGCGGCTGGACCTCGAGCATGCCGCCGGAGACATAAAAGTGCTCCTGCTCGCCTTGCTCGTTCTCGACCCGCACGTCACCCGGCTTCAGACGGCTGATGAAGGCGGTATGTCGGGGCGCGATACCGACCTCGCCAAGCTCGGCGGTCGCGTACACCATGGTCGCCTGACCCGAATGAATCGCCCCTTCGGCGCTTACGATATCGACGTGAATTGTCATCGCCATAGTGCACCCCTGTTGAACCGCGTCCTGTTGTCAAACACGACGTTCTCGCGGAATCCGCCCGAAGCGGCTTCAATCGCGTTGTGCCGACGCGGTTCAAGAATAAAAAATAAACTCCTAAAACGCGGCAGCTCCGACATCTTTGGAGCACTGCGCCGCCGGACCAAGGTCACGCACAGCGCACGTCACACAGGCCGCGTTTTAGCTACCCATCTTCTCGGCCTTGGCCACCGCTTCTTCGATCCCGCCGACCATGTAGAAGGCCTGCTCGGGCAGGTGATCGTAGTCACCGTTCACGATCGCCTTGAAGTCCTTGATGGTGTCCTTGACGGTCACGAACTTGCCGGGCGAGCCGGTGAAGACCTCGGCCACGAAGAAGGGCTGCGAGAGGAAGCGTTGGATCTTGCGGGCACGCGACACGGCAAGCTTGTCGTCGTCGGAGAGCTCGTCCATGCCGAGGATGGCGATGATGTCCTTGAGCTCCTTGTAGCGCTGCAAGGTGCCCTGCACCGCACGCGCAGTCTGGTAGTGCTCCTGACCGACCACATTCGGGTCGAGGATTCGGCTGGTGGAGTCCAGCGGATCCACGGCCGGGTAGATGCCCAGCTCGGCGATCTGACGCGACAACACGAGGGTCGCGTCCAAATGCGCAAAGGTGGTCGCCGGCGACGGGTCGGTCAAGTCGTCCGCGGGGACGTACACCGCCTGGAAGGAGGTGATGGAGCCGGTCCGGGTGGAGGTGATGCGCTCCTGCAACGCGCCCATCTCGGAGGCCAACGTCGGCTGGTAACCCACGGCGGAGGGCATGCGGCCCAAGAGCGCCGAGACCTCGGTTCCGGCCAGGGTGTAGCGGTAGATGTTGTCGACGAAGAGCAGGACGTCACGGCCTTCTTCGCGGAAGAACTCGGCCATGGTCAGACCGGTCAGCGCGACGCGCAGACGGTTGCCGGGCGGCTCGTTCATCTGGCCGTAGACCAGGGCCACCTTGTCGAGAACGTTCGACTCCTTCATCTCGTGATAGAAGTCGTTGCCCTCGCGGGTCCGCTCGCCGACGCCGGCGAACACCGAGAAGCCGGAATGCTCGGCCGCGATGTTGCGGATCAGCTCCATCAGGGTGACGGTCTTGCCCACGCCGGCGCCGCCGAAGAGTCCGACCTTGCCGCCCTTGGGGATGGGCATGATGAGGTCGATGACCTTGATGCCGGTCTCCAGGATCTCGGTGGAGGTCGCCTGATCTTCGAACGGCGGAGCGGCACGATGGATCGACCAGCGCTCCTCGGAGCCGACATCGCCCAGCTCGTCGATGGGGTTGCCCAGGACGTCCATGATGCGCCCGAGCGTCTTCTGCCCGACCGGTACCTGAATGGGTGCACCGGTGGCGACCGCCGGGATGCCGCGCTGCAGGCCATCGGTGGATCCCATGGCGATCGCGCGCACGACCCCGTCGCCGAGTTGCTGCTGAACCTCGAGGGTCAGGCCCGTCGACTCGATCTTGAGCGCCTCATAGACCTTGGGTATCTCGCCGCGCGGGAACTGAACGTCCACGACGGCCCCGATGATCTCCACCACGTTACCAGAGCTCATAGTCTTTTCCTCTTATGCCTTTCGGCCAATAGCGATTCTGTTTGTGTCCGAGCGCTCGATGTCCGAGCGCAGGACGCGAGCGACTGCGACGTATCGGGCGATCACACGGCAGCGGCGCCGCTCACGATCTCGGAGATCTCTTGGGTGATCGCGGCCTGTCGGGCCTTGTTGTAGACGAGCTGGAGCTCGCCGATCAGGTCGCCGGCATTGTCCGAGGCAGACTTCATCGCGACCATGCGCGAGGCTTGCTCGCAGGCGCCGTTCTCGACGACCGCTTGGTAGACGAGCGACTCGATATAGCGGGTCAACAGGGCATCCAGCACGGTGCGTGCATCGGGCTCGTAGATGTAGTCCCAGTGATAGGGCATCGCCGACTGCTCTTCACCGACGATCGGCACCAATTGCCGGATCATGGGACGCTGGGTCATGGTATTGACGAATTCGTTGCTCGCGACATAGATGGCGTCGAGCTCCTTGGCCTCGAAGGCGTCCAACATGACCTTCACGGGCCCGATCAGATCCTCGATGTGAGGCTTGTCGCCGAGATTGGTGACCTGTGCCTTGACGTCCCCGCCGAAGCGCTTGAAAAAGCCCAGTGCCTTGGATCCGATGGTGCAGAATGCAGGCTCGGCTCCGGCCGCACGCTTCTCTTTGATGTCGATGACGAGGCGACGAAAAAGATTGCTGTTCAATCCACCGCAAAGACCGCGGTCGGACGAGACCACGATATAGCCGACCCGCTTGTGCGGACGCTCCACCGCCATGAACGAATGTCGGTATTCGGGCGTCGCCCTAGCCAAGTGGCTGATGACTTGGAGCATCTTCTCGGAATAGGGCTTGGACGCCGCCATCCGGTCCTGCGCCTTGCGCATCTTGGAAGCCGCCACCATCTGCATGGCGCCGGTGATCTTTTGCGTGCTCTTGATGCTCGCAATTTTAGTGCGAATTTCTTTGGCGCCTGCCATTCTTGTGCTCCCGGCCTTCAGTCACCGGCCGCCAGTCTGTATCCGGGCGCGGTGGGGTATTGATGCATGCCGAACCGTATCCGCCCCGCCGCGCCCTCTACGGGCAGGCGGCGAGGGGATGGCGACTCACTACCAGGTGTTGTTGGCTTTGAAGGCTTTGATGGCCTCGTGCATCGCGGTCTGGATCTCCGCGGTGTAATCGCCGGTCGTATCGATCTGCTCGATCAAGGCAGCCTGAGCGGACTTCATATAGCTCTGCATCGCCTGCTCGAAGTCGACGACCTTCTTGACGTCGACGTCGTCGAGATAGCCTTCGTTGGCTGCGAAGAGCGACACCGCCATCTGACCGACGCTCATCGGCGAGTACTGGAACTGTTTCATCAGCTCGGTGACCCGCTCGCCGCGCTGCAATTGCTTGCGCGTGGCCTCGTCGAGATCGGACGCGAACTGCGAGAAGGCCGCGAGCTCGCGATATTGAGCGAGCGCGAGACGGATACCGCCGCCGAGCTTCTTGATGATCTTCGTCTGGGCCGCACCGCCGACACGCGATACCGACAAACCGGCATTGATGGCGGGGCGAATGCCGGCGTTGAAGAGGTCGGTCTCGAGGAAGATCTGACCGTCCGTGATCGAGATCACGTTGGTCGGAACGAAGGCCGATACGTCGCCGGCTTGGGTCTCGATGATCGGCAGTGCGGTCAAGGATCCAGTCTTGCCCTTCACGGCACCGCCGGTGGCCTGCTCCACGTAGTTCGCGTTGACGCGCGCGGCGCGCTCGAGCAAACGGGAATGGAGATAGAAGACGTCGCCGGGATAGGCTTCGCGGCCCGGAGGACGACGCAGCAACAACGAGACTTGGCGATAGGCCCACGCCTGCTTGGTCAAGTCATCGTAGACGATCAGGGCGTCTTCGCCCTTGTCGCGGAAGTACTCGCCCATGGTGCAGCCCGCATAGGGCGCGATGAACTGCATGGCGGCCGATTCGGCGGCGGCGGCGGCGACGATGATGGTGTGGTCCATCGCGCCGTGCTCTTCGAGCTTGCGCACAAGCGAGGCAATCGAGGAGTTCTTCTGCCCGATGGCGACGTAGATACACTTAACGCCGGTGCCTTTCTGGTTGATGATGGCATCCACGGCGACAGCGGTCTTGCCCGTCTGGCGGTCGCCGATGATCAGCTCGCGTTGACCGCGACCCACCGGAACCATGGCGTCGATCGCCTTCAGACCGGTCTGAACCGGCTCGTCGACCGATTGACGGGCGATAACGCCGGGGGCGACCTTTTCGATCGGGGAGGTGCCCGATGCCTGAATCGGACCCTTGCCGTCGATCGGGTTGCCCAGCGCATCGACGACGCGCCCGAGCAGTCCTTCGCCGACCGGGACCTCGAGAACGCGTCCGGTGCAGCGGACCCAATCGCCCTCGGACAGATGGGTGTACTCACCCAAGACCACCGCGCCGACCGAGTCGCGCTCGAGGTTCAGCGCAAGCCCGAAGGCGTCGCCGGGGAACTCCAGCATCTCGTAATACTTGGCGTCCGAGAGACCGTGCACGCGCACGATACCGTCGGTCAAGCTGACGATGGTGCCTTCGGTCCGCGCCTCGGTCTGAAGATCGAGCTTCTCGATCTTTTGTTTGATGAGATCGCTGATCTCGGAAGGATTCAGTTGCATGGCGGTGTCCCGTTCAGAATTGCAATGCGTGAGCCAGTTGCTTGAGCTTGCCGCGGACCGAGTCGTCGATGACGAGGTCCCCGGCGCGAATCTCGATCCCGCCGATCAGGGCGCTGTCGGTCTCGACGGTGACCTCGACCTGCCCACCGAAGCGTTTCGCGAGCGCGGCGGCAACCGCCGTTCGCTCGGACTCGCTCACGTCGAAGGCGCTGCGAATCAGCACGTGGCGCACGCCCTGGTCGGCGGTCCGGCTGGTCTCGAAAAGCCTAGCGATCTCGGGCAACGCCGCAAGCCTGGCGTTCTGAGTCAGCAACCCCAGGAGGTTGGATGCCTCCGGCGGAAGATCATCACCGCAGACCTCGAGAATGATGTCGCGGATACGCTCGCGGGGCACGTTCGGGTTGGCGATCTGCTCGGCCATCTGGGGATCGCCCACGACGGCCGAGAGCATCGCTAGAGCTTGCGACCAGGCGTCCAACTGACCGACCTCTTTCGCGCGCTCGAACACGGCCTCTGCGTAAGGCCGCGCGATGGTGGTGATGTCTCCGGCCATGGGTGGTCCCTAAAGCTGCTTGGCGAACGAATCGACGAGGCCCTGGTGCGCCTTGATGTCGATCTCCTTGCGGAGAATCTTCTCGGCGGCGGCGACGGCAAGCGCGGCAACCCGCTCACGAAGCTCTTCGCGGGCACGGTTGGTCTCGCGATCGATCTCGGCCTGAGCGGCTGCAACCACACGGCCGCTCTCGCTGCGCGCGTCGGCCTTGGCCTCCTCGACGATCTCGGTTGCCCGCTTCTGAGCCTGCGCGACGATATCGGCGGCGGCGGCCTTGGCGTCTTTGATGAGAACGAGGGCGCGTTGCTCGCCGAGCGCCTTTTCTTGATGACCGCGCTCGGCCGCGGCGAGACCCTCGGCGATCTTCGCCTTGCGCTCTGCCAGGGCCTTGACGATCGGCGGCCAGACAAACTTCATACAGAACCCGACGAACACCGCGAAGGCGATCATCTGGGCGAACAGGGTCAGATTGATATTCATAGCGTTGCCTCGTGCCTATGCCTCATACCGCGTCCGGGAACAGGGCCAGCAGCCTCGACCCCGGCGGAAGTGGGATGGGTATCAGGCAGCGAACATCACGAACAGACCCATGGCGATCGCGATGACGGGCAGCGCGTCGACCAGACCCATGACGATGAAGAATTGGGTGCGGAGCATCGGGATCAGCTCGGGCTGACGAGCTGCGCCTTCGAGGAAGCGGCCGCCCAGGATGCCGATGCCGACACCGGCGCCGACCGCACCGAGACCCAGCATCAAGCCTGCGCCGATGAACTTGATGACGTCGGCGAACAGGTTAGCGACTTCGAGTTCCATGATTCTCTCCAGTAATTAACGGTGTTAGAGCAGAAAAAACGGGTTAGTGATGCTCCTGGTGAGCCATGTCGAGATAGACGATGGTCAACACCATGAAGATGAATGCCTGCAGCGTGATGATGAGGATATGGAACACGGCCCAGACGAATTGCAGTAAACCGCCGGTCACGTTCAACACCATGCTGCCGCCGTAAAGGAGCGCGATCAGGATGAAGATCATCTCGCCGGCATACATGTTGCCGAAGAGACGCAGTGCCAGCGAGAGCGGTTTCGACAGGAGGCTGATGCCTTCGAGCAGGAGGTTGGCAGGCATGCCCCACTTGCCGAAGGGCTGCATCGTCAGCTCTGCGGCAAAGCCGCCGACGCCCTTCATCTTGAAGCTGTAGTACAGCACGAGACCGAAGACCACCAACGCCATCCCGAAGGTCGCATTCGGATCGGTCGTCGGCACGACGCGCAGGAAGACATGATGCGGGTCTGCACCGAACACCGACATGAGCTGACCGAAGAGATACGGCAGCAGATCGACCGGGATTAAGTCCATCAGGTTCATCAGGAAGACCCAGGCGAAGATCGTCAGGGCCAGAGGGCCGACCATGGGGTTCTTCGCGGTGAAGGAGCCGCGGACGTTCTCTTCGACGAAGTCGACGATCCATTCGACGAAGTTCTGTGCCCCGCCCGGCACGCCGGCGGTCATCTGCTCGGCCACGCGCCGGAAAAACCAGATGAAGAGGTATCCGAGCAGGATCGAGAAAAACATGGTGTCGACGTTGATCGCCCAGAATCCCATCTCGGCAGCTTCAGCACTCGAATGCGCGAAACCGAACCCGTGCTCGGGATGAACGCCGAGTGTCAGGTTGGTGAGATGGTGCTGGATATAAGCCTGGGAGGTGAGCGTTTCGGAAGCAGCCATCGATCGTCTCTCACTTCGTGGTTCGTTCGGGCGTTTGAGCCGCAATCAAGGTCGGAATGACCTGGACCGCGAGATATGCGCCAAGCAACACCGGGAGGTTGAGGTCGTCCCGGGTCACGAAGGCGATCGTGAACAAGCCTAGAATCAATACGATCTTCAGTATCTCGGCGCCATAAATGCGCATGACCAAGCGCGCGGGCTCCCGGGCGCGATAACCGCGAAAGACCAGGGCCGCGAACAAGGCATTGGCCACCAGGCAAGAGCCGGCCCCGACAAGGACCGAGACGGCAACCGAGACGCCGAACGGGAGGGCGAAGACCACCGAGGCCAAGCCAAGGAGACTCTGGAGTTTCAGGACCCTTTTGGCCTGGAGCGTGTCCGGCTGATGCATCAGATCGTCATGGTTTGGTTGAGCACACCGCTCACCGGCGCGCAGTATAAGGGGTCGCCCATATAGGGTCAACGCGATGTCGGAGTTTCCTGTCGCATCCGCAAGCGATCCTTATGATTGATCGCGCCAATAGTCGCTTCCCGTCGCCGGTTTAGGTCTGCCGGGAAACCGGGGCGGCGAATCATTTGATGTGAGCCAGGATACCGTCGAGCTCGTCGAGACTGTTGTAGGCGATCACCAATTTTCCGGCACCGCGATTGCCTTGTTGGATCTGGACCCGTGCGCCGAGCTTGTCGGTCAGGTCGGTCTGAAGCCTTCGGATGTTCGGATCGAGATCGGGCTTGTGCTCCGAGGCGCCGAGCCCCTCGCCGGACTGCTGGATCCGGCGCACCAAGCGCTCGGTCTCGCGCACCGAGAGGCCGCCCCTGACAACCTGAGCCGCCGTCATGCTCTGGTCGTGCCCCCGCAGGCCGAGCAGGGCGCGGGCATGGCCCATCTCCAGCAGGCCCTTCTCCAAAAAATCGCGGACGTCCGGGTTGAGATCCAGCAGACGCAGCAGGTTGGTCACCATCGAGCGCGACTTGCCCAGCGCATCGGCGATCTGCTGATGGGTCAGGTTGAATTCCTTGAGAAGACGTTCGAGCGCCCCGGCCTCTTCAAGCGGATTGAGATCCGCGCGCTGGATGTTCTCGAT
>NZ_LN848257.1:3524408-3591770 GCF_001499735.1 Thiocapsa sp. KS1
GCCTCTTCAAGCGGATTGAGATCCGCGCGCTGGATGTTCTCGATCAGTCCGATCGCCAGCGCGGCCTGCTCGTCGAACCTCCCGCACCACGACCGGGATCTCGGCGAGGCCGGCCTGCTGACAGGCCCGCCAGCGCCGCTCCCCGGCGATGATCTCGTAGGTCTCCCCGGCCAGCGGGCGGACGACGATCGGCTGGATGACGCCTTGCGCGAGGATCGAATCGGAGAGCTCGCGCAAGGCGTCCGGGTCGAAGTCGTGGCGGGGTTGGTAGCGTCCGGGCCGGATGCACTCCACGGGCAGGCGGGTGATCCGCTCGCTCCCATGCTCGCCGACCATGGGAGCGGACGACGCGTCGTCCGGGCTCGACACCGCGACCATCGGCGCACGGGCGGCGCCGAGCAGGGCATCGAGCCCGCGACCCAGCCCCTTCTTCTTCGGCGGCGATTTCTGCTCGCTATCCATGTTGGTCCACCTCAGGCCGCGGACTTGCGCGTCTCGCGACGACGCAACAGCTCGCTGGCGAGCGCGAGATAGGCCACCGCACCCTTGGATGCGGGGTCATAGAGCAGGGCGGGCAGACCGTGACTCGGCGCCTCCGCCAGTCGCACGTTGCGCGGGATGATGGTGCGATAGACCTGATCCTTGAAGTGGGTGACGAGCTGGGTCGAGACCTGATTGGCGAGGTTGTTGCGCGGGTCGTGCATGGTCCGCAGGATCCCCTCCACCCGCAGCTCCGGGTTGCGGTTGGCACGGATCTGCTCGATGGTGTCCATCAGGGCGGAGAGACCCTCCAGCGCGTAATACTCGCACTGGATCGGGATCAGGACGCCTCCGGCCGCGACCAGTGCGTTGACCGTGAGCATGTTGAGCGACGGCGGACAGTCGACGATGACCAGCTCGTAGTCGGCGACCGCATCGGCCAGGACCTTCGCAAAGCGCCGCTCGCGATCCGGCGAGCCGAGCAGCCCGACCTCGGCCGCGGTCAGATCGCCGTTGGCCGGCAGCAGATCGAAGCCCGGCGAGGGGTCATCGACGCGGCACAGACAATCGGCGAGCGCGACGTCGCCGAGCAGCAGATCACAGGTCGAGTTGGCGAGGTTGTGCTTGTCGACCCCGCAGCCCATGGTGGCGTTGCCCTGCGGGTCGAGGTCGACCAGCAGGACGCGCCGCTTGAGCGAGGCCAGCGAGGCCGCCAGATTGACCGCGGTCGTGGTCTTGCCGACGCCGCCCTTCTGGTTGGCAATGGCGATGATGTTGACCATAGGGGACTCAGTCACTCCGGAGCTCGATGAGGTGGCGCTCGACGTCGAGGAAGGGGATTCGCAGCGGGTGGACGTGCACGGACCCGTCCGACAGGTCTTGCATGCGCGCGACGTCGTCGAGGTCGCGCCCCTTCATGAGGAGCAATCGGCCCGGACGCGCCAGCAGATCCCGGTGAGCGGCACCGAGCAGATCGGCAGCCGCGACGGCACGACTCACTATGGTACTGAAGTTTCGCCCCGGCCGGTATGTCTCCATCCGAGCATGGACGGTCTCGACGTTCTCCAGCCGCAGCTCGAGGATCGCCTGGCGGACGAATCGCAGCTTCTTTTGATTGCTGTCGAGCAGCCAAAAGCGCCGTTGCGGCTCGACGATCGCCAGCGGCAGGCCGGGCAGACCGGCACCCGTGCCGAGGTCCAGGACGCTCTCGCCGAACAGAAACGGCGCAACCGCGAGGCTGTCGAGCAGATGCTTGGAGACCATCTCAAGGGGATCGCGCACCGCGGTCAGGTTGTAGGCCCGGTTCCAGCGCGCCAGGAGGGCGACGAGATGCAGCAGGCGTTCATGCGCCGCGCCGTCCAGCGCGAGACCCAGCTGCGTTGCACCTCGGGCCAGCCGCTCGGACAGGTCCGAGGCGGATGCGCCTTCGGCGGCGGCGAGGGGTGCGGTCGTCATCAGGCGCAGCGCCGCTTCAGATGAATCAGCAGCAGCGACACCGCCGCCGGGGTCACGCCGGGGATGCGTGCGGCCTGACCGAGTGTGTGCGGTCGCACCCGATTGAGCTTCTCGCGTACCTCGGTCGAGAGACCCCGCACCTGATCGAAGTCGAAATCCTCGGGCAGCGCTCGTGCGTCCTGATCACGATGACGGTCGATCTCGTCACGTTGGCGCTCGATGTACCCCTGGTAGCGTGCTTGGATCTCCAGCTGCTCGGTGACCTCGGCGGGCAGAGGCTCGGGCGGATCGCCGGCGAGGGCCGCGACCCCGGCATAGCCGACGTTGGGGCGAGCGAGCAGCTCGGAGGCGCGCACCTCGCGCCGCAGCGGCTCGCCGAGGATGCGCTCGGCGAGCGCCTGATCGATCTGCTCGGGACGCACGAAGGTCTCGCGCAGCCGCTGGCGCTCGCGCTCGATCGCCTCGCGCTTGTCTTCGAAGCGACGCCATTGCGCATCGCCGACCAGGCCGAGCCGTCGGCCCGACTCGGTCAGGCGCAGGTCGGCGTTGTCCTCGCGCAGCATCAGTCGATACTCGGCCCGGCTGGTGAACATCCGGTAGGGCTCGGCCGTCCCGCGCGTGATGAGATCGTCGACCATGACGCCGAGATAGGCCTCGTCGCGCCGCGGCAGCCAAGGGTCGCGGCCCTGCACCGCAAGGGCTGCGTTGACCCCGGCCAGCAGGCCCTGCGCCGCAGCCTCCTCGTAGCCGGTCGTTCCGTTGATCTGGCCGGCGAAGTAGAGACCCTGGATATGGCGGGTCTCCAGCGAGGGCTTCAGATCGCGCGGATCGAAGAAGTCGTACTCGATCGCATAGCCCGGGCGGGTGATATGGGCCTGCTCGAATCCGACGATCGAGCGCACCAAGGCCTGCTGGATATCGAAAGGCAGGCTGGTGGAGATGCCGTTCGGATAGACCTCATGGGTCTCGAGCCCCTCGGGCTCGACGAAGATCTGATGCGACGTCTTCTCGGCGAAGCGCACCACCTTGTCCTCGATCGAGGGACAATAGCGCGGTCCGACGCCGGCGATGACGCCGGTATAGAGCGGCGAGCGCGAGAGGCCCGAGTGGATGATCTCATGGGTGCGGGTGTTGGTGTGGGTGATGTAACAGCTCACCTGGCGCGGATGATCGAGCGCGCTGCCCATGTAGGAGAAGACCGGCACCGGCACGTCGCCCGGCTGCTCGGCCAGGCGTGCGAAATCGATACTCCGCCCGTCGATGCGCGGCGGCGTGCCCGTCTTGAGCCGCTCGACGCGAAACGGCAGCTCGCGCAGGCGCCGCGAGAGTGCATTCGACGGTGGATCGCCGGCCCGTCCGCCCTCATAGTTGGAGAGTCCGATATGGATGCGACCGCCCAGGAAGGTCCCGACCGTGAGCACGACCGCATGTGCCCGAAAGCGCAACCCCATCTGAGTCTCGACACCGACGACCCGGTCCTGCTCGATCAGAAGGTCTTCGACCGCCTGCTGGAAGAGTGTGAGCCCGGGCTGGTTCTCGACCGCCGAGCGCACCGCGGCCTTGTAGAGGATACGATCGGCTTGGGCGCGCGTCGCCCGCACCGCCGGACCCTTGCTGGCGTTGAGGATGCGAAACTGGATACCGCCGCGATCCGCCGCACGGGCCATCAACCCGCCCAGGGCGTCGATCTCCTTGACCAAATGGCCCTTGCCGATTCCCCCGATGGCCGGGTTACAGCTCATCTGGCCGACCGTTTCGATATTCTGGGTGAGAAGGAGTGTGCGCAGACCGCAGCGAGCCGCCGCAAGCGCCGCTTCGGTGCCCGCGTGACCGCCGCCCACCACCACCACGTCGTAAGGATCGCCGACCATCATGAAGGGAAACCCAAGTCTATGAGACCACGCAGTTTAACCCAGAAGCCCGCACGGATTCCCCTATGGCGATGCATCTGACCCGGCGCGTTCCGCACGAATCGGCCAGTCTCGGGGAGCGCGTGCTCGAGGCCGCGCGGGCCGTGATCCTCGGCAAGGACCATGAGCTTCGGCTCGCTTTGGCCTGTCTGATGGCGCGCGGTCATCTCCTGATCGAGGATGTGCCCGGCGTGGGCAAGACCACCTTGGCGCACCTGCTCGCACGCCTGCTCGGTCTGGAGTACGCCCGCATTCAGTTCACCAGCGATCTGCTGCCCGCGGATGTGATCGGGGTGTCGGTCTACGACCGGGCCGCCGAGTCCTTTCGCTTCCATCCCGGCCCCGTCTTCTCCCAGCTGGTGCTCGCCGACGAGATCAACCGCGCCACGCCCAAGGCGCAAAGCGCGCTCCTGGAGGCGATGGAAGAGCGCCAGGTGACGGTCGAGGGCGAGACCCGACCTTTGCCCGAGCCCTTCTTCGTGATCGCGACCCAAAACCCGCTCTTTCAGGTCGGCACCTTTCCGCTGCCCGAGTCCCAGTTGGATCGGTTCCTGATGCGGATTCGGCTCGGCTATCCCGCGGCCGAGCAGGAAAAGGCCCTCTTGGCGGGCGAGGATCGACGCACCATGGTCGCACGCCAGCAGCCGGCCCTGACAGGAGCGCAACTGATGGCGTTGCAGCAGCAGGTCGTCGAAGTCCACGCCGCGCCCGCCATCATCGAGTATGTCCATGCCATCCTTGCACTCACGCGCAGCAGCGAGCGGTTTCTACACGGGCTCTCCCCGCGCGCGGGGCTCGGGATGCTGCGCGCGGCGAAGGCCTGGGCGCTGCTTGCCGACCGCGATTACGTGATCCCGGAGGACATCCAGGCCGTCCTGCCCTCCTGCGTCGTGCATCGACTGGCGGCCTCGGAGTATGGGGGGCGACTGGACGAAGAGACGGTGGTGAGTGCGATCCTGGATCATGTCGCACTCGCTTAAGCGGCGTCCGGCGGTACCCACGATATCGCGAGCAGACGCGACCGCTGGAGCGACCCAATACTGTCGGCGTTGACGCCGCTTAAGCGAGGATTTTCGGGGTGAGGATCACGCATGTTCGACTGGACGCGCTTTAAGGCTAGGTGGCTCGGTAGTCTGTTTCGCCGGGTGGTGCGTGGGGGTGACGGGGTTGTGCGGGTCGGGCGTCGTCAGATCTATATCCTGCCGACGGGGAACGGGCTGCGCTTCGCTGCGGTGCTCTTCGTCATGCTGCTCGGCTCGCTCAACTATCAGAACAACCTGGGGCTGCTCTTTACCTTTTTTCTCGCCTCCGTGGCGCTCGTGGCTATGCATCACACCTGGTTCAACCTGCTCGGGCTTTCGGTGCAGGCTCGCGGCGGCCCGCCGGTCTTCGCCGGGGACGATGCGAGCTTCGAGGTCCTCATCGGCACCGAAGGGAAGCGGGCGCGCTGCGACATCGGGATTCCGGCGGGCGAGACGCGGCATCAATCGATCGCGATCCCGGGCGGTGACTGCGGCACGATCCACATCGCTCGACCGACGCACCGACGCGGTCTGTCTGCGCTCGACGAGGTGACGGTCGAGACACGCTACCCGCTGCACCTCTTTCGCGCCTGGTGCTATGTGCAGACCGATGCGACGACCTTGGTCTATCCGAAGCCGGCACAGGTCGCGCCCGAGCCCGGATCCGCGGCGGGCGACACCGAGCCGCGCCCCCGGCAAGGTCCGGAGGGGATGGAGGATTATCTGGGTCCACGGCCATATCGCGACGGCGATTCACCCGCGCAAATCGACTGGAAGGCGTATGCGCGCGAGCGCGGGCTTGTCGTGAAGCAATTCGGAGGGGATCAAGGCCAGGAGGTCTGGATCGATTGGGCCGGACTGACCGCGACGGATCCGGAAACCAGGATCAGTCTGCTGACGCGCCAGGTCCTCGACGCGGCCGAGGCCCAAGTCCGATACGGCTTGCGACTGCCCGGTCTCGAAGAAGCCCCGGGGCGAGGCGCCGGTCATCTCCAACGCTGCCTGACACATCTGGCGCTCTACGATCATGTCCAAGCGAACGATCCCCTCCAACGAGCGGCCTGAGCGGACCCAAATCCTCTGGGTCACGCTGGTCCTGATCGCGGCCTATCTCCCGCTCGCGGGGCATCTGGCACTACAGATCAGCGCCTTTGTCGGACTGCTCTTCGCGATCCGTCTTGCGTCGCTGCGCTGGCCCGCGGTCCTTCCGGGCACCTGGCCGTTGGCGGCCTTGACCCTGATCGGCGTCGCCAACGCGGCGGTGACCTATCAGGGCTGGTCGGGACAGAACGCAGGAACGGCACTCTTCGTCTCCATGCTGGTACTCAAGCTCATGGAACTGCGGCGCAAGTCGGACATCCGCCTGGTCGCGACCCTGATCGGCTTTCTGGTGGTCGTCGAGTTCCTGTTCGACCAGTCGCCCTGGTTGGTGCTCTATCTGGCTGCCGTCGTGCTCGGGGGCATCGCCCTGCTGGTGGATCTGAACGGCGGACTCGGGGAGGCGCGACGGCGCGGTGCCGTCGCGGTCGCCGTGAGGCTCTCGCTCCAGGCCCTTCCGCTGACGCTCATCCTGTTTCTGCTGTTTCCGCGCCTCAGTGCCCCGCTGTGGAGTCTGGGCTTGGATCCGAGCAAGGCCACGACCGGGATCTCGGACAGCCTCGAGCCGGGCGCGATCAGCGAGCTGGTGCTCAACGGGGAGCTGGCGTTTCGCGCCCGTTTCGACGGCACGCCGCCCGCTGCCGATCAGCTCTATTGGCGCGGACCCGTGCTCTGGGAGACTGACGGGCGCCGCTGGTCGGTCGGGAAGGACATCGCGAGCACGGACCCCGCCGGTGCGCTCTTGGAGGCGGCGCGCCCGATCGGCTACGAGGTGACCCTGGAGCCGACCGATCAACGCTGGCTCTTCGCGCTGGATATGCCGGACAGCGTCCCGAACGGGGCCTTTATCAGTCCGGATCACCAATTGATCGCACGCCAGGTCGTGAGCGCGGTCAAGCGCTACCGGGTGACCTCCGCGCTCGACTACCGGACCGCATCGCCCGATCCGGCACGCCTCGCCGCCGGATTGCAAGTCCCGGACAACGTGACGCCGCGGATGCGTCGGCTGGTCGAGGAGTGGCGCAGCCGATCGCAGAACGATTGGGCGCTGGTCCAGTCCGGGCTGCAATTCTTCAACCGCGAGTCTTTCCATTACACCCTGATGCCGCCGCGCCTCGGCGCGAATCCGACCGACGAGTTCCTCTTCGAGACCCAACGTGGATTCTGCGAGCACTACGCCGGTAGCTTTGCCGTCTTGATGCGCATGGCCGGCATCCCCTCGCGAATCGTCCTCGGCTATCTCGGGGGCGAGCTCAACCGCGTCGGCGGCTATCACATGGTCTGGCAGTCCGACGCCCATGCCTGGGTGGAGGTGCTGATCGAGGGGCGCGGCTGGGTGCGGGTCGATCCCACCGCCGCCGTGGATCCCTCGCGCGTCGACAACAGCGGGGCCTCGCGCATGCTCGGCGCCGGTCCTTCGGTGCGCTTCACCCTGGAGCAAGCCGATGCCATCGCTCGCTTCGTGCGCAACATGCGCCTCTTCGCCGACAGCCTGGATGCCGCCTGGCAGGATTGGGTGCTGGGCTTCTCGGTCGAGGATCAACTGGCCTTGCTGCAACGGCTGCGGCTGGGCGAGCTGCGCGAGTACGGACTGGTCGCGCTGATGCTCGCCGCGCTCGGTCTGACCCTCGGAATCCTGGTGCTCGCCTCGATCCGCGAGCGTAAACCGCTCGACCCGCTTCAAGGCGAATACGCCCGTTTCTGTAGACGCCTCGCCCGGATCGGGCTCGATCGTCTGCCCAACGAAGGACCGATGGACTACGCCGGCCGGATTGTTGCGCAACGGCCGGATCTCGCACCGACGGTCGAGCGCTTCATGGATCTCTATATCCCTGCGCGGTACGGACCGGGAGATCCGCGCGACACCTTGGCCGCGCTCGCCGATCTGCTGCGCGACTTTCGCCCCCGGTCGCGTCGCCAAACCTCGGCAAAACGGTTCCGGT
The DNA here is from genome assembly GCF_001499735.1 of Thiocapsa sp. KS1. Classification (GTDB taxonomy): domain Bacteria; phylum Pseudomonadota; class Gammaproteobacteria; order Chromatiales; family Chromatiaceae; genus Thiocapsa. The sequence continues at coordinate 3,532,317 of NZ_LN848257.1, forward strand.
GACGAAGATGGGCTCTCGCTCTCGGATCCCCGCAGGGACAACGATGAGGCGACGCTCGATGCCTTGCGCCGTGCCGCGATGAAGCGCACCGGCAAACTCCAGTCGCAAAGGTTTGGCCAAGCTCCGGTTCCGGGGTGTGGGCGCCTGCGTCGGCTGTCGCCCGGTGCCGTCCCATCGGCCATGCGAGAACAGTTGATCCGGACGAAAATCTACCTAATTTCCAACAGATGAGGTCATCCCGACCAAACCATCTCCGACAGGCTCGACATGACGATCGACGGCACGCTCTTCTCGCCGGCCCTGCTCTGGGTCATGAATCTGCTCTTTGCCTTGATCCTGCTGCTGGCCTTGCGGCTGACGCCGTGGCGGAAATTTCGCGACATGGAGCAGCTGAACGTCTTTCTCGGGGCGGTCGTTGCGCTGCTGGTGCTCTGGCACATGGATGTTCAGGTGCAGTCCGGGTTGTCGTTTCACCTGCTCGGGGTGACGGCCATCACCTTGATGTTCGGGTGGTCGTTGGCGGTGATCGGGGCTGCGTTGATCCTGCTCGGGGTGACTCTGAATGCGGGTTCGGGCTGGGAGGGGTTTGCGCTCAACGCCATCCTGGTGGGCGTCGTGCCGGCGACCCTGACCCAGGTCGCCTTGATCCTGATCCGCTGGTATCTGCCCAAGCAGTTCTTCGTCTATGTGCTGGTGAACGGGTTTCTGACCGCGGGTCTGGTGGGTGTGATAACGGGCTATCTGGCCGCCTGGTTGCTGGTGGCGAGCGGCGCTTACAGCTTCGCGGATCTCAGCGAAACGGTGCTACCCTTCTTCCCATTGATGTTCATGCCGGAGGCGTTTCTGAACGGGTGGATCCTGGCCGTTCTGGTCGCGTTCAAGCCGCAGTGGGTGTACTCCTTCAGCGATGAACAGTATCTGAAGGGAAAATAAAGGGGTTTTTCGACATGGGTTGGTTCGGCACAGCCGTCGGGAGTGCCATCGGGTTCGCCGTCGGAGGTCCGGTCGGCGCGGTGTTCGGTGCGGCCGTCGGGCAGGGTGTGGATCGGGGCTGGATCGGCGGTGCGCGACGCCCGAGCTTGACGGGTGCGCAACGGACACGGGTCCAGGCACGTTTCTTCGAGACGACCTTCCTGGCGATGGGCCATGTCGCCAAGGCCGACGGGCGGGTCAGCGAGGCGGAGGTCGCCTTGGCGCGTTCGGTGATGGATCGGATGTCTTTGGGCACCGAGCAGCGCCGCGTGGCGATCGATCTTTTCAATCAAGGCAAGTCGCCCGACTTCGATCTGGCTGCGGCCATCGATGCGCTGAAGGCGGTCTGCACGGGCCAGGTGACCTTGATTCACCTGTTCCTCGAGGTGCAGCTCCTGACCGCCTATGTGGACGGCGCCCCGACGCCCGACCAGCGGCGCGCGCTCGAGACCATCCGGCGCGGGCTCGGCGTCTCGGCCTTCGCCTATCGCCAGCTCGAAAACCTCCTGGTGCTTCAGCAGCGCATGTATGCCGGCGCGACCGGAAGCGCCGGCCGCGGGTCCGCGTCGACAGCGGCAAGAGCGGCTCCGCTCGCCGGTGCGTACGCGACCCTTGGGGTTGGACCCAAGGCGAGCGATGCCGAGGTGAAGAAGGCTTATCAGCGCCTGATGAGCCGGCATCATCCGGACAAGCTGATGGCGCGCGGGCTGCCGGAGGAGGCGATGCGGATGGCCTCGCAGAAGACGCAGGAGATCCGCCGGGCCTACGAGACGATCAAGGAGGCGCGGGCGGCTTAGGCGTGTGCGTCCGCGTGCCGAGTGAAAATCCGGTCCGCTTCGGTTAGAGTTCGGCACTCTCAACATCAAAACGGATCCGGGCCGGGGCGGGTGTGCCGCGGTGAACGAGATCTTAGGGGACACCAGCATGGCGCCTGATCTGATCGCACCTTCCATTTTGTCGGCGAACTTCGCTCGACTCGGCGAGGAGGTCGACAACGTCCTCGCCGCCGGCGCGGACATCGTCCATTTCGATGTGATGGACAACCACTACGTGCCGAACCTGACGATCGGCCCGCTGGTCTGCGAGGCGTTGCGCAAGCATGGCGTGACCGCACCGATCGACGTGCACCTGATGGTGAAGCCGGTCGATCGGATCATCCCGGACTTTGCCGCCGCGGGCGCTACCTACATCACCTTCCACCCGGAGGCGAGCGAGCACATCGACCGCACGCTTCAGTTGATCCGCAACGAAGGTTGCAAGGCCGGTCTGGTTTTCAACCCGGCCACGTCCCTGAGCTACCTCGACTATGTGATGGACAAGATCGACATGATCCTGCTGATGTCGGTGAACCCCGGCTTCGGCGGGCAGAGCTTTATTCCGGCGACGATGGACAAGCTGCGCGCGGCGCGCAAGATCATCGACGCCTCCGGGCTCGACATTCGGCTCGAGGTCGACGGCGGCGTGAAGGCCGACAACATCGGCGAGATCAAGGCAGCGGGTGCGGATACCTTCGTCTCCGGCTCCGGGATCTTCGGCAAGGGCCGCGACAGCGATCCGCATCGCTATGACAGCATTATTCGTGAGATGCGCGAGCAGATGGCGCGCTGAACCGCGTCCGAGGCTCGGGTCGGAGTGGGAGCTTGGTCGATGCGGTCGAGCTTCCCTCCGATCTTTGAGTTGACGCGGTTTAGGTGATCAACGGCTTGAATGGTGAGTTCGATTGTTTGGTCTTGTAGGTCGGGTTAGGCGCGCGCCGTAACCCGACGCCGGCGGTCTGCTCCGAGGCCGGATGTCGGATTACGCTGCGCTTATCCGGCCTACGGGGGTTCTCTCTTGATGGTTGGTGGAGCTGTGTCCGCATGCTGCGACCGAAGATGATCCTGATCGATGTGGACGGCACGCTGGTGGACAGCGTCCCGGATCTGGCCTTTTGCGTCGACGCCATGATGGACCGACTCGGTCGTCCGCCCCACGGGGAAGCGGCCGTGCGTAATTGGGTCGGGAACGGGGTCGAGCGTCTGGTGCGCCGGGCGTTGATCGGGCAACTGGACGGCGAGCCGGACGAGGCGGATTTCGAGGCGGCGCTCCCGATCTTTCTGGAGCTTTATGCGGACAATACCTCCAAGCGCTCGGTGCTCTATCCGGGCGTGACCGAGGGCATCGCCTTCATGAAGGGTGCGGGTTACGCCCTAGGGTGCGTGACCAATAAGGCCGCTCAGTTCACCGAGCCGTTGCTGCGTGATCTCGGGATCCGCGACAATTTCGGCCTGGTGGTGAGTGGTGATACGCTACCGAAAAAGAAGCCGGATCCCATGCCGTTGCTGCATGCGGCGCAACACTTCGGGGTCGAGCCTGCAGAGGCACTCATGATCGGCGACTCGGTGAGCGACGTGAAGGCGGCGCGTGCCGCCGGCTTCGGGATCATCTGCATGAGCTACGGTTACAATCACGGTCAGGATATCCGCGAGGCCAAACCGGACGCGGTGATCGACTCCATGATCGAGCTCAAGCAATTTCTGGCCGCGTAGGATGGGTAGAGCGCAGCGAAACCCATCCTACGGCTGTTGATGTGTGTGGTGACTGCGGCTTACGTTTGGGGTCGCGATTTTGAAGATTGAACATGAGGCTTCGGACGATGCGAGCGATGAACGGGTGGCGATGGCGAGGTTGAGACTGAGTTCCGACCTGCCCTAATCCCATTTGCTCGGAGACCCCGATGACCCCCGCTGCCTTTCGCGCCCTTGCCGACCAGGGCCACAACCGTATTCCGATTCTGCGAGAGGTCCTTGCCGACCTCGACACCCCGCTCAGCGTCTATCTTAAGCTCGCCGAGGGGCCTTACTCCTACCTGCTCGAATCCGTGCAGGGCGGGGAGAAGTGGGGGCGTTATTCCATTATCGGCCTGCCCTGCCGCACCCTGCTGCGGGTGAGCGGGCGCGCGATCCGCGTCGAACGTGACGGCGCGGTCATCGAGTCCGTCGAGACGGCGGACCCGCTGGCCTGGATCGACGCCTACCAAAAGCGCTTCAAGGTTGCCGATCTCGCCTGTCTGCCGCGCTTCACCGGCGGTCTGGTCGGCTATTTCGGCTACGACACCATCCGCTATATCGAGCCGCGTCTGGCGACCTGCCCCAACCCGGACCAGCTGCAGACGCCGGACATCCTGCTGATGGTCTCCGACGAGGTGGTCGTCTTCGACAATCTCAGCGGGCGGATGTACATCATCCTGAACCTCGATCCGAGCGCCGGGGATACCCTCGAGGCAGGCGAGGCGCGTATCGACGCCCTGTGCGAGCGGATGCGCTGCGGTGCGCCGCGACGTTCGGCGGAGCAGGGGCGCACGGTAAGCGAGACCGACTTCGTCTCCGGCTTCACCGAGGACGGCTTCAAGCACGCGGTCGAGCGCATCAAGGACTACATCCTGGACGGCGACTGCATGCAGGTCGTCATCTCGCAGCGTCTCTCCATCCCCTTCCAGGCGCCGCCGCTGGATCTATATCGTGCGCTGCGCGGGCTCAATCCATCGCCCTACATGTATTTTCTCGATCTGGGCGATTTTCACATCGTCGGCTCCTCGCCCGAGATCCTGACCCGGCTCGAGGACGGCGTGGTCACGGTCCGTCCGATCGCCGGCACCCGTCGCCGCGGCGAGACCGAGGCGGAAGACCAGGCGCTCGAAGCCGAGCTGCTGGCCGATCCCAAGGAGCTGGCCGAGCATCTGATGCTGATCGACCTGGGACGCAACGACGCCGGGCGCGTGGCCGAGATCGGCAGCGTGCAGGTGACCGACAAGATGATCGTCGAGCGCTATTCGCACGTGATGCACATCGTCTCCAATGTCGTCGGCGATCTGCGCGAGGGCATGAACGCCATCGATGTGCTGCGTGCGACCTTCCCCGCCGGGACCGTCTCCGGGGCACCCAAGATCCGTGCGATGGAGATCATCGACGAGCTGGAGCCCGTCAAGCGCGGTATCTATTCGGGCGCGGTCGGCTATCTCTCCTGGAACGGCAACATGGACACGGCGATTGCGATCCGCACCGCCGTGATCAAAGACGGCATGCTCCACATCCAGGCCGGCGCCGGCATCGTGGCCGACTCGGTCCCGGACGCCGAATGGAAGGAGACCATGAGCAAGGGTCGCGCGGTCTTTCGCGCCGTGGCCTTGGCCGAGGCCGGGATCGAGCGGGGTGCCGGACGCGACAGCGACTTCGAGCGCATGGAGGCAACGGTCGGATGAAAGCAAATGTTGAAAGTGCTGCCAGAGGATTCGTCGATCGGTTGCGCGAGCGGTACGACGTCGCCGGTGCCTTGCTCTATGGCAGCCGTGCCCGTGGGGATGCCGACGATCTGAGCGACGCCGACCTTGCCGTGCTGCTCGGAGGCCCGCAAGGGAATCGCGCCGATGCGGCGGTCGACATGGCAGGCATTGCCTTCGATCTTATGCTTGAGACGGGTATTCTGATCGACGCTCTGCCGATCTGGTTGGAGGAGTGGAAGCATCCGGAGGGGTTCGCGAATCCAGGTCTGATCGAGACGATCCGGCGTGACGGGATTCTCGTATGACCGCCGATGCCGGCCTTAAAAAGGCACGGCGGGCGCAAGTTGTCGTGATTGGCGCCGCCGAGCTCGATCGCGGATGATGGCATTCCCATTTCTGAAGAGTGTGTGGCGTTCATTATGCTGCTGATGATCGACAACTACGACTCCTTCACCTACAACCTGGTGCAATACCTGGGCGAGCTGGGTGCGGAGGTGCGCGTGGTGCGCAACGACGAGCTGAGTCTCGACGAGGCGATCGCGCTCGCGCCCGAGCGGATCGTGATCTCGCCCGGGCCCTGCACGCCGAACGAGGCCGGGATCTCGGTCCCGCTGATCCAGGCGATGGCCGGGCGCGTGCCGATCCTCGGCGTCTGTCTGGGGCATCAATCGATCGGCCAGGCGTTCGGCGGACACATCATCAAGGCGCCGAGCGTGATGCACGGCAAGACCTCGGCGATCCATCATACGGACGTTGGCGTGTTCCACGGATTGGATAACCCCTTCGAGGCGACGCGTTATCACTCGCTGGTGATCGAGCAGGAGACCCTGCCGGATTGTCTGGAGGTGACGGCCTGGACCGAGACCGCCGAGGGCGAGCGCGAGGCCATCATGGGCGTGCGCCATCGCGAGCTTGCGGTCGAGGGCGTGCAGTTTCATCCGGAGTCCATTCTGACCCGACACGGGCACGACCTCCTCCGCAACTTCTTACTCAATCGCGTCCATCACGACCTATGACGTCGGCGGCAATTCAAATGCCGCAGCCCGGTAGGGTGGACGAGCGAGAGCGAAGTCCACCGATTCCTGCGCCGTCGCTGGTGGACTGCGCTGCGTTTGTCCACCCTACAGCGCTACACCGCGTCCATCCCGACTGTTGATGTCGGCGGCGATGTCGACGCAGCAGTTCTCCAATGGGTTGGTGAGAGGCGGTTTAGGATTCTAAATATTAAAAATAATCACTTAAAACACGCAGCTCCGGCAGACGAAAGTTGCGATAAGGTCAATTTCACATCAAGATCTCTCATAAACCAAAGAGCGCGTTTTAATGGAGATAAAAGAGGCGATCAACCGCTGCCTTGCCCACCGTGATCTCACCGCCGACGAGATGACGACGGTCATGCGCACCATCATGACCGGCGGGGCGACCCCGGCACAGATCGCCGGCTTTCTGATCGCGCTGCGCATGAAGGGCGAGGCGGTGCCCGAGATCGCGGCGGCGGCGGGCGTGATGCGCGAGCTGGCGACCGGCGTGGATATCGGCGGGCTCGATCATGTGGTCGACATCGTCGGTACCGGCGGCGATTCGTCCGGGACCTTCAACGTCTCGACCACCAGCATGTTCGTCGCGGCGGCGGCCGGTTGTCATGTCGCCAAGCACGGCAACCGGTCGGTTTCCAGTCGCTCAGGTGCGGCCGACGTGCTCGAAGCGGCCGGCGTACGACTGGATCTGACGTCCGAGCAGGTCGCCCGCTGCGTGCGCGAGGTCGGTGTCGGCTTCATGTTCGCACCGGGCCACCACAGCGCCATGAAGCACGCGATCGGTCCGCGCAAGGAGTTGGGCGTGCGGACGATATTCAATGTCTTGGGTCCGCTGACCAATCCGGCCGGCGCGCCCAACCAGGTCCTCGGGGTCTTCAGCGAGGATCTGCTCGAGCCGCTCGCGCTGGTGCTGCAGCGCCTCGGCAGTCGTCATGTCTTGGTGGTCCATGCCCGCGACGGTTTGGACGAGATCAGCATTGGTGACAGCACCGACGTGGCCGAGCTGAAGGACGGCGTGATCCACCGCTACGCCATCCATCCCGAAGACTTCGGCCTCAAGCGTGCGGATCTCGATGCGATCCGCGTCGGGGATCCGGCCGAGAGCCTGGTGATACTGCGCGGCGTGCTCGCCAACCAGCCGGGGCCGGCACGGGATATCGTTCAGCTCAACGCCGGCGCAGCTATCTATGCCGCCGGCCGAGCCGAGAGTCTCGCCGCCGGACTGGCGCGCGCGGACTTCGCAATCTCCAGCGGCGAGGCGCAGCGTCGGCTCGAACGCTTGATCGAGCTGACGGCGAGCTTCGATCGGGCGAAGGGCGGTCATTGACGATGAGCGACACGCCCGACATCCTCAAAAAGATTATTCACCGGAAGGTCGAAGAGGTCTCCGCCCGGTCGGCGCGCGTGCCGCTCGATCGACTCGCTGCAGGCTTACACGAGGCCGATCCGCCACGTGGTTTCGCCGACGCGCTCCGCGCGAAGGTCGATGCCGGCGCCCCCGCGGTGATCTCCGAGATCAAGAAGGCCAGTCCGAGCAAGGGTGTGCTGCGCCCGGACTTTCGGCCCGCCGAGATCGCGCAGAGCTATGCCCGCAACGGCGCAGCCTGTCTCTCGGTGCTGACCGACCGTGATTTCTTCCAGGGGAGCGACGAGGATCTCAAGGCGGCGCGCGCGGCCTGCGTGCTTCCGGTCATCCGCAAGGACTTCATCGTCGACCCCTATCAGGTCTACGAGGCCCGTGCCCTGGGTGCGGACTGCATCCTGTTGATCGCCGCCTGTCTGGACGATGCTCGGCTCGCCGAGCTCAATGATTTGGCCCGACAGCTAGGGTTGGACGTGCTGGTGGAGGTTCACGACGCGGAAGAGCTGGAACGGGCGCTGGCGGTCCCGGGGCGGCTGATCGGGATCAACAACCGCAATCTGCGGACCTTCGAGGTAACCCTGGACACGACACTCGGGCTACTCGATCGGGTCCCGAGCGACCGGCTCCTCGTCACCGAGAGCGGCATCCTGACCCCCGACGACGTCGGGCGGATGCGCGCAAGCGGTGTGAATGCCTTCCTGGTCGGCGAGGCATTCATGCGGGCCGACGATCCGGGCGAGGAATTGGCGCGGCTGTTCTTCGGAATGCGTTGAGCGGCGCGATGCATCAGGAGTCGTCGATCGCCGAGCCGACTCCCCCCGGGATAGTCGACTTGCAGTCGACTCTTCGCCCGCCCTGACGGGCTCAGGTGATTTCCGGGAATTAGCATCCCGTCTTCGCATGCTTGGAAGACCTTGAGGGCTGTGCGTGCGAATAAATTCGCACCTACACGCGGTTAGCTCTGTTCTCGGAAATCACCCAAACCCGACGATCCCCCATGCGGGCGGAATCGCGTTTGATCCGGCAGCATCCTTCGGCTGGCGGCTGACGCCTCCCTACCGTGTCCCGAACACCACGATGGTCTTCCCCTTCACGCTGACCAGCCCCTGCTCCTCCAGGCTCTTGAGCACCCGCCCGGCCATCTCGCGCGAGCAGCCGACATTGCGGGAGAGCTCCTGTCGGGTGACGCGGATCTGCATCCCGTCGGGATGGGTCATGGCGTCGGGCTGTTTGCAGAGATCCAGCAGGGTACCGGCGATGCGGCCGGTCACGTCCAGGAAGGCCAGGTGACCGACCTTGCGGCTGGTCTGGCGCAGGCGCTGGGAGAGTTGGAGTCCGACGCTGTAGAGGAAATCCTTCGCGTACTCCTTGAGCTCGACATCGAGCAGGCGATCGAGCCGTTGGTAGCTGATCTCCGCGACCTTGCATTTGGTACGGGTGCGGATGATGACGCTGCGTGTCTTCTGCGGGACGAAGAGGCCCATCTCGCCGATGAACTCGCCCTTGTTGATGTAGGCGAGCAGCAGCTCGCGACGCTCCTCGGGGTCGTCGATCATCGCCGCGACGGAACCTTCGATGAGATAATAGAGTGTGTCGGCCGCTTCGCCCTGACGGATGAAGTCCACGTTCTTGTCGTAGCTCTTGGCATGACAGTAACGCAGCAAGGGCTCCAACCAACGGGGATCTTGTTTGGGCGGCGTCAGAATGGTCATGGATCGCTGTGCCTGTCTGTCCCGGGCTATGGCCTGGATTCTAGGCGCGCCTGTGTCCCTTGTCGAACACCGACGAAGGCAAGGCGCACGGCCGTCGCATGCCCCCGAGCGCGAGCGCGTTGCGCATCGGGTCTTCTTTTTGTGCGGGATGAACGACGGCGGAGAGCTCGGATGAAGGCGCGTGTGAAATGGATCGAAGGGGCAGCGATGCTGGGCGAGGCAGGCTCGGGTCATGCCATCGTGATGGATGGACCGCCCGATCTGGGGGGGCGCAACATCGGTGTGCGCCCGATGGAGATGCTGCTCATCGGCTTGGGCGGCTGCACCCAGTTCGACGTCCTGCTCATCCTGCGCAAGGCGCGCCAGGCGGTGACGGACTGCGTCGTCGAGTTGACGGCCGAGCGCGCGGAGACGGACCCCAAGGTCTTCACGACGATCCATGTCCATTTCATCCTGACCGGACGCGGCCTGGATCCGCAACGCGTGGAGCGGGCGATCAAGCTGAGTGCCGAAAAATACTGCTCGGCATCCATCATGCTGGGCGCGACCGCGACCGTCACGCACGACTTCGAGATCCGCGACCGCGATGCCGCCCTTGCATCCGTCGAACCGGAACGGTAGCGTGCGCGCTCTCGTTGTCCAGGAGGTCTCACGCCGATGCCCACGACTCTGAAAAAGCTGCGTCTGGAGGGGTTCAACAACCTAACCAAGACACTCAGCTTCAACATCTACGACGTCTGTTACGCGGACTCGGACGAGCAGCGCGAGGCATATATTCAGTATATCGACGAGGCCTACAATGCCGAGCGTCTGACCGCGATCCTGACGGACGTCGCGGAGATCATCGGCGCGACCATCCTCAATGTCGCGCACCAGGACTATGACCCGCAGGGCGCCTCGGTCACGATGCTGATCTCGGAGGAGCCGATCGCAGCGGGGCAGATCTCCAACACCGCCTCGCCCGGCCCCTTGCCCGAGGCCGTGGTCGCCCATCTGGACAAGAGCCACATCACCGTCCACACCTATCCGGAAAGCAATCCCCAGACCGGGATCAGCACCTTCCGCGCCGATATCGATGTCTCGACCTGCGGGCGGATCTCCCCGCTGCGGGCCTTGAACTATTTGATCCATGCTCTGGAGTCCGACGTAGTCATCATGGACTACCGGGTGCGCGGCTTCACGCGCGATGTCGGCGGGCGCAAGCATTTCATCGACCACAACATCAGCTCGATCCAGAACTATCTGTCGCGCGACACCAAGAACCGCTATCAGATGGTCGATGTGAACGTCTACCAGGAGAACCTCTTTCACACCAAGATGGTCATCAAGCACTTCCGGCTCGACGACTATCTCTTCTGCGTCGAGGCCAATGATCTCTCGGAACGTGAGCACCAGCGGATTCAGAAGCTGCTGCGCCGCGAGCTGAGCGAGATTTTTTACGGGCGCAATCTCGGGCGGAATCTCGAATATCTCGGCTGAATTCCGCGATCGCGGAATTCAGTGCGGTTTAGACCCAGTAGACCGTGCCTGTCATTACCTTGGACGTCAGCCGCATCGCCGAACGAATCGGCGCCGGCAGCTCGGCGCCGCCGGCGGCATGGGCAATCTGCGCGTGGTGGACCTCGTCGGCCTTCATCTGCTCGAGGATGGTACGCGTCTTCTCGTCGTCGAGCGGGATCTGGGCGAGATGCTCGTCGAGATGGTCCTCGACCTGACGCTCGGTCTCCACGACGAAGCCGAGGCTCCATTTGTCGCCGGCCAACCCGGCCGCCGCGCCCATCGCGAAGGAGCCCGCGTACCAGAGCGGGTTCAAGAGACTCTTGCGGTCCCCCAAGTCATCCAGGCGTGCGGCACACCAGGCGAGATGATCGTTCTCTTCCTTGGCTGAGCGCTCCAGGCGCTTGCGCGTATCCGGCAGCTTGGCGGTCAGCGCCTGACCTTGGTAGAGGGCCTGGGCGCAGACCTCGCCGGTGTGGTTGATCCGCATCAGGCGGGCGACGTGCCGCCGCTGCTCGTCGGTAAGGTCCGCCTCCGGGATGTCCTCGGCCGGGTTGGGTCGTTCGGTGGTTTGCGGGCGCCCGAACAGGGTTCTCAGGGCGTGATCGGCGTTGATCAACATCTGGTCGATGGGCGTCAAACGGCGTGTCGTCATGGGTTGCTCCGGTCGAAAGGCGTTGCTTTGCGGTCAGTATCGGGGATTCGGCGCCGCGTGACGAGTATGCGGGCAGCAGGGCTGGCTTCCAGCGCGTCGCCGTGCATTTAAGTCACGTGTAGGAAATCAGTCGAACATCGAATCCAATCGTTGTCGTTGTCGTTGTCGTTGTCGTTGTCGTTGTCGTTGTCGTTGTCGTTGTCGATCACGATTACGACAACGTGCCCAACCTGCGGCCTCTAAGGTTCCGGGCCGAGTGCGGCGGCGATCAGCTCGACGGGATGCAGGACCGCGATGTCCAGCCCGGCCTTGCGAACGCCCGCGGCCAGGTGAAGGGCACACCCCGGATTGGTGGTGACAATCACGTCCGGAGTGTCCAGGCGCACCGGTGCGAGCAGGTCGGCGAGGAGCGCCTCGGCCATGACCGGGTGCCGGAGCAGGTAGGTTCCGGCTGCACCGCAGCAGCCTTGACCCGGCGGCATCGGCGCCACCGCGAGACCGGGGATACGCTTGAGTAGCCGATGGACGGCGGCATTCCCGCCGAGCTGGTTGCGATGCGAGCAGGGCTCGTGGACCAGGACGCGACGCCGATCGGGTCGGATCCGCAGCGTCTGCGGCCACTCGACCCCGTCCAGAAAGGCGCACAGCTCCAGCGTGTCGCGCAGCGTCGGATCCCCCCGAAGCTCGGCGATGCAGGCGCTCGCCAGACCGACGAGCGGGCGCTCGCCATGCACTCGCACACAGGCATCACGCTGCGCGTCGGCCTCCGCGGGCAATCCGTTGTGCCTGAACATCGCGCCGCAGCAGGTGTCGGGCGAGACGATGCAAATGCGCAGATTCAGTCGAGCCGCAACCTTCAGGGTCGCCTCGACGGCACGTCCTTCCGCGGCGGAGCCCATGCAGCCGAGGAAGAGATCGATGTTCGCCCGCTCGGGATTGCGTGGGGCGATCGGCCGCGCGACGGCCCCCATCGCAGTCGCCATTCGGTGGTAGGGACGCAGCGCGTGGATGCGGTCGAGCCCGAGCAGCTCCGCCAGTCGCGCCAGACCGAGGCGGCGGTACAGGCGCGGGACCCTGGCGAATCGGCCCATCAGCCGCGCGTTCGACAAGGCGCCGAGCGCGAGGCGCATCAAGGTCCGCCTGGGTGCCGGCAACGCGGCCGTGCGCAGTGCCTTTGCCTGGTCGGCGATCCGCCCGTAGGCGACCTCCGATGGGCAGACGCGCTCGCAATTCAGGCAGCCCAAGCAGCCGTCGAGATGCCCGGCGAGGGTCGGCGTCATCGCCAAGTGCCCGCCCGCCCACCCTTGAATCAGGGCGATCCGCCCGCGCGGCGAGTCCGCCTCTTGGCGCGCCTGCTGAAAGGTCGGGCAGTGCGGGAGGCAGAGTCCGCATTTGACGCACTGATCGGCAAGCTGCAACAGCTCATGGGTTGCGCGGGCTTGCGAGTGGCTGCGTCGGTCTCCGGTCGAGGTCTTCAATCGCGGGATGTCGTCCAGTGGGTCGGTCGGTTCGTTCACGGTGCGTCCATGCCGGCGAACCTGTTGCCTCGGACGTGGCGCTCGGTCGCTGCGGACCTTGATTATGTTAACCTTCCGCGGTCGCCTTGCGGGCAATTCAGGTCATTTAAGATGTCGTACTACCGCTACCATGTCTTTTTCTGCACCAATCAGCGCGAGGACGGCAGCCAATGCTGCAATCAGTGCGCAGCCACGGCGATGCGGGATTTTCTCAAGCGCCGCACCAAAGAGCTGGGCTTGACCGGACCCGGCGGCGTCCGCGTCAATACGGCCGGATGTCTCGACCGTTGCGCGGAAGGACCCGTGATCGTGGTCTACCCGCAGGACACCTGGTACACCTACGTCGACAGCGAGGACCTGGAGGAGATCCTCCAAGAGCATCTGATCGGCGGGCGGGTGGTGGAACGGCTGCTGCTACCGGCCTGAATCGCGGCTTAAATTTTGGGTTGCGTACGACGGTTTCGTCACGTAGACTTCGCGGTCTTTCTCGACACAGAAAACGAAATCGACGGCCCGCGCGCGCTTAGGCACTCGAACAGCATCGGCTTCATGCCGTGCAAGGCTTCGATGTCGAGTCGACGCGAGCAGGGCATCCCGGAGCGAAGGACATGACGACGACAGTGAGTGCGAAACCGGCGGAAGTCCGCCGTGCCTGGTATCTGGTCGATGCCGACGGCAAGACCCTCGGTCGGCTCGCGAGCGAGTTGGCCCTTCGTTTGCGCGGCAAGCACAAGCCGCAATACACCCCCATGTCGACACCGGCGACTACATGGTCGTCATCAATGCCGAAAAGGTGCGGGTGACCGGGAACAAGCGCCAGGACAAGATGTATTACCACCACACCGGATACATCGGCAACCTGAAGTCGACGAATCTCGCCAAGCTGCTCGAGTCCAAGCCCGAGCGAGCGATCGAGGTCGCCGTCAAAGGGATGCTGCCGCGCGGACCCCTCGGGCGGGCCATGTTCAAGAAGCTGCGTGTCTACGCCGGGCCGGAGCACGGTCATCAGGCGCAACAGCCGCAAGTCCTTGAGCTCAACGTTTAGGAATCAGACGCATGTCCGAGAGACAACACGCCATCGGTCGACGCAAGACGTCCGCCGCCCGGGTTTTCCTGACCCTCGGGTCCGGCAACATCACGGTCAACAATCGTCCGCTTGACCAGTTCTTCGGTCGCGAGACGGCACGGATGGTCGTGCGCCAGCCGCTTGAGACCGCCGGTCTGCTCGATCGGGTCGACATCAAGGTCACCGTTGCCGGCGGCGGCAACACCGGACAGGCCGGAGCAATTCGCCACGGTATCGCCCGGGCGCTGGTGCGTTTCGACGAAAACCTGCGCTCGCCTATGCGGCGTGCCGGGTTCTTGACCCGCGATGCCCGCGAGGTCGAGCGTAAGAAGGTTGGTCTTCACAAGGCCCGCAAGCGTCCGCAATTCTCGAAGCGTTAAACGTTCGACCGAAGGAGAGTCGGTTGCGCAACGCAATCGGCTTTCTCTTCGCGATCGGCTCGCCGGCCATGCAGTAATCTCGATGCCGGCGACGCGATCCGAATTGGGGGATCGTCTAGTGGTAGGACAGCGGACTCTGACTCCGTCAACCTAGGTTCGAATCCTAGTCCCCCAGCCACCTCCCGCCCACATCTTCAACATCCCGCGCAATCACTCCGCCTCGTCCTCGGCGCATTTCTTCTCTCGGTGTACGCCCTACGCGACAGTTCGTGGATGTGGCGCCGAATCCATGAATGATCCGGTAAGTCCTCCCGTCGGCCGTTTCGGCAGCCTTCCTCGTGACTTCATCGGATCGGGTTCGGGGCGCCGGGGACGCGATTGTTGCGAGACCGCTCGGCAGGGCGCTCGATCCCGACTGTGCTTGGACCTTGGCGTATCCGCAACATGGACGCGCCTCTGCGGGATTCTTCGTGTGCTCGGGAGATGCTTCGGAGCGTGAATCGTCTGCGTAGATGCCAAAAAGCAACACATTTTGGGCGTGTGTCTTTTTTTGGCCCACTCTGTTGCAAAACACTCCGCCTTACACTATAGTTCAGTGCGCAAAGCATGATTGCGTTTGGTTTCTGCAGTCTACCTGACAAATTCACAACAGCGGAGAAGAGTATGAACAAAAAGATCCTTAGCCTCGCGGTCGCTGCCGCGATGGTCGCCCCGGGCGCCGCGATGGCCGAAGCTATCCTGTACGGCAAGCTGAACATGTCCATCGACTGGGCCGACGTCACCAACTCCATCTCCCAGGGCTCCGTGTTCCCCGGGGTTGTTGACCCGGACACCGGCGAGCAGCTGATCGACCCGATCCCGGATCGTGATCAAAACTACCAAGGCTGGGGCGTGAACGGCGGCGGTTACATCCCCGGCGAGAAGCGCGCCAACCGCATCGGTGTCAAGGGCTCCGAGGATCTGGGTAACGGCCTGAAGGCGATCTACCAGGTCGAGTTCGGCATCCAGATGACCGAAGAGACTCGCCAACTGGCCGCAACCGGCGCGAACAACTCGCCGACCATGCGTAACAGCTTCCTGGGTCTGGCCGGCGACTGGGGTACATTCCTGGTCGGTCGTCACGACACCCCGCTGAAGATCTCCACCGCGAAGCTGGATCTCTTCTCCGACACCATGGCCGACTACAACGGCACCGCGCGTTTCAACGACGTCCGTGTCGACAACGCCATCGCCTACATCAGCCCGAGCCTGAGCGGCTTCCAGTTGATGGCTGCGGTGCATGCGGGCGGCGGCTCGACCGTCACAGGCACCGGTGCCACCAACGGCAACATCTTCGCCGACAGCATTGCTGAAGGCTGGTCGGCTGCCGGTATCTACAGCAACGGTCCCTTCTACGTCTCGGCCGCTTACGAGATGTTCGGGAACGATCTGTTTATGGATTCCACCACCGTGCTCCTCGGCGATCCGCTCTTTATCGATCCGGTCACTGGCGAAGCCGTTGCCAATCCGGACTTCGTCGCCGATGACTTCAGCGTCTGGCGTATCGGCCTGGGTCTGCTCGACTGGAATGGCTTCACCCTCTCGGCCATCTACGAAGATCAGTCCGACAAGGTCGACGGTCAGCTCTGGAAGTCGGGCGGCAGCGACTTCGCAGCCCCGACCAGCCTGCAGATCTGGCAGGTGCAGGCCGGCTACGCTTTCGGCAACAACATGGTCAAGGCCATGTACGGCGCCGGCTCGCGCGACAGCAACTTCGACAACGCGTTGCCTGAGATCGACCCCTACAAGAACAGCTTGGACGGTGATTACTACACCTGGGCGGTCGGCTTCGATCACAACTTCAGCAAGCGCACCAAGGCCTATGTGCTCTACACCCAGGTCGACGACGACGCTTCCCAGGAAATCAACGGCACCCAGTGGGATGGCTTCTCGCTCGGTATGATGCACAGCTTCTAAGCCGACTACCGGCTTGGTATGAAATGCATCACGGGGCCTTCGGGCCCCGTTTTTTATGGCCTCTCGGGCTCTTTGGACCCGCGTGCTGACGAGTGGTCAAGCGCAGCGCAGTCCGCCAGCGCCGACGCATGGCTCGGTGGACTTCGCTCTCGCTCATCCACCCTATCGGCCAGCGCTCCGAACAACGCCGAATGGTCTTTGGATCAGGCCCGCAAGGTTTTGGGTCCATCCGGAGTGCCGAGGATCAAGACATCGGCCGGGCGCAGGGCAAAGATCCCGACGGTGACCACACCCGCGATATTGTTGATGGTTTGCTCCAGCTTGGCGGGTTCCATGATCTCCAGATGCTGCACGTCAAGGATCAGGTTGCCGTTGTCGGTCACGAAGCCTTCTCGCCAGACCGGGGTGCCGCCCAGCTGGACCAGCTCGCGCGCGACATAGCTGCGTGCCATCGGAATGACCTCGACAGGCAGCGGGAAAGCACCCAGGACCTTGACCAGCTTGCTCTCGTCGGCGATGCAGATGAACTGCCGGCTCGCCGCGGCGACGATCTTTTCGCGCGTGAGCGCGCCGCCGCCACCCTTGATGAGCTGGAGCTGCGCGTTGGACTCGTCCGCGCCGTCCACGTAGACCGAAAGCTCGCCGACGGCGTTGAGGTCGTAAACCGGGATCCCGTGTCCCTTGAGCCGTTCGGTCGAGACGACCGAGCTCGACACTGCGCCCTCGATCCGTCCCTTGATGCCGGCCAGCGCATCGATGAAGTGATTGACGGTCGAGCCCGTGCCGACTCCGACGATGCCGTCCTCGACATAGGCAAGCGCGGCCTCGGCGGCCTGTTTCTTCATGGCGTCTTGTGTGTTCATGTGTCCTCCGATGTGTTGGTCGAGCGTGAGACTTTGCTGCCTGCCTCCTGCCTCCTGCCTCCTGCCTTCAGCCTTCAGCCTTCAGCCTTCAGCCTTCAGCCTTCAGCCTTCAGCCTTCAGCCTTCAGCCTTCAGCCTTCAGCCTTCAGCCTTCAGCCTTCAGCCTTCAGCCTTCAGCCTTCAGCCTTCAGCCTTCAGCCTTCAGCCTTCAGCCTTCAGCCTTCAGCCTTCAGCCTTCAGCCTTCAGCCTTCAGCCTTCAGCCTTCAGCCTTCAGCCTTCAGCCTTCAGCCTTCAGCCTTCAGCCTTCAGCCTTCAGCCTTCAGCCTTCAGCCTTCAGCTTGCAGTTACTAGCCAGCGAGGTAGTTCCCGGAATGTTGAGGCATCGCATCGGCTCGGTCACGAGCGGCATCTTTGTTTACGTGGGCTTCGGGCCTCGGCTCATACTGGCTGGTGGCTGGTGGCTGGTGGCTGGTGGCTGGTGGCTGGTGGCTGGTGGCTGGTGGCTGGTGGCTGGTGGCTGGTGGCTGGTGGCTGGTGGCTGGTGGCTGGTGGCTCAGAGCCCCGACTGCCCTTTTCAAACCTCGGCGGTATCATAGCAGAGCCCCCCAACCCCAGAGATCGTGATGCCCGACGCCTATATCGAACGGATCCTGCGTGCCCGCGTCTACGATGTGGCGCATGAGACACCGCTGACGCACGCGCCACAGCTCTCCTCGCGACTTGAAAACGCGGTCTTTCTCAAACGCGAGGACTTGCAGCCCGTGTTCTCGTTCAAGCTGCGCGGGGCATACAACAAGCTGATCCATCTGGATCCCGATGTGCGCGCACGCGGCGTGATCGCCGCCAGCGCGGGGAATCACGCGCAGGGGGTGGCGCTCGGTGCCGCCAAGCTCGGCGTGCCGGCGACCATCGTCATGCCGCGGACCACGCCCGCCATCAAGGTCCGCTCGGTGCGCCGTCTCGGCGGCAAGGCGATCCTGCACGGCGACTCCTACGACGAGGCCTACACCCATGCCATGACCTTGGTCGCGGAACGAGGGCTGACCTTCCTGCACCCCTTCGACGATCCCGACGTCATCGCCGGCCAGGGCACGATCGGGATGGAGATTCTGCGCCAACACCCGGTCCCGCCCTATGCCATCTTCGTCCCGGTGGGAGGCGGCGGGCTGATCGCGGGGGTCGCGGCGTATGTCAAATGGCTGATGCCCGAGGTGCGCATCATCGGTGTCGAGCCCGAAGAGGCGCCGACGCTGCATGCGTCTCTGGCGGCGGGTCGGCGCGTGGAGCTGGCGCAGGTCGGGCTCTTCGCCGACGGGGTGGCGGTGAAGCTGATCGGCGAGGAGACCTTCCGCATCGCGCGCGAGCGGGTCGACGAGGTCATCCTCGTCGGCACCGACGAGATCTGTGCGGCGGTCAAGGACATCTTCGACGACACCCGCGGGATCGCCGAGCCGGCCGGTGCACTCGCCGTCGCGGGCATGAAGCGGTATGTCGAGACGCATCGGATCAAGGGCGAGCATCTGATCGCGATCGAGAGCGGCGCCAACGTCAACTTCGATCGCCTGCGGCATATCGCGGAGCGTGCCGAGCTCGGCGAGCGGCGCGAGGCCCTGCTGGCGGTCGAGATCCCGGAGCGGCCGGGCAGCTTCCTCGCCTTCTGTCGCGTGATCGGACGACGCCAGATCACCGAGTTCAACTACCGCTATGCCGATGCAGCGAAGGCGCAAGTCTTCGTCGGCGTCGAGCTGGCGCGCGGCGACGAGGAGCGTGCGGAGCTGATCATGCGTCTGGGGGAGAAGGGGTTCGGCGTGCTCGACATGACCGACAACGAGACGGCCAAGCTCCACATCCGCTATATGGTCGGCGGCCATGCCGAGGGGGTCGAGGACGAGACACTGGTGCGCTTTGAATTCCCGGAGCGCCCCGGTGCGCTGCTGGACTTCCTCTCGGCACTCGGGAAGCGGTGGAACATCACCCTGTTTCACTATCGCAACCACGGCGCCGCCTACGGTCGGGTCCTGATGGGCGCCCAAATTCCGCCGGACGAAGCGGATGCCTTTCGCGAGGCGCTCGATACCTTGGGCTATCAATATTGGGAGGAGAGCGAGAATCCGGCGTATCGGATCTTTGCCGGATCTAAACCGCGCTCGGAGTGATGTGCGCGGGTGCGGCGTGACCGCTCATCTTCGCGAACAAGGGTCTCGGCGTGGCGCGGTTTAGATGATGAAAAGGCGATCGAGGCGATTTCCGGGAACAAGCGTCGGACAGCTTTATCGCTCGGGACGCGATCTGAAGTAGATACGCAGTTCGGTGACGACGGCGTCGAGCGGGATATCCCAGGGGTTCGGCACGATCGTCTCGAGGCGTTGGCACTCATGTGCGAGTCCGATCAGTCGGGGTCGTCTCCAGTGCCTGCGCGTTTTGAGATAGGCCAGCGTGCGATCGTAGAAGCCGCCGCCCATGCCGATGCGATTGCCGTTGCTGTCGAATCCCACCAGCGGCATCAGGATGAGGTCGAGATCCCGGACGGGGCGAACGTGACGCCCCCGCAATCCGGGCTCGGGAATTCCGAAGCGATTCGGCCGCATCCGCTGTCGCGGCAGGTAACGGGCGAATCGGAGCTTGGCTCGGCCCTCGCGCCCGAAGGCCATACCGAGGATCGGGAGATAGGCCGCCTTGCCGCGCTCGAGGGCTTGATGCACCAGCGGCAGGGGGTCCAGCTCCCCGTCGGTCGGCCAGTAGGCGGCGATCCTGCGTGCGCGCAGAAAACGGGCGTCGCGCCGCAGCAGTCCGCAGACGCGGCGCGCGTGGGCGCGTTGGCACCGGGCGGAAAGGCTACGGCGAGAGTCGCGCAGCGTTCGGCGAAGCGATTTCAACGCGGACAAGGAGCCGGGGCATGAAGCGATGCGTGAGGGTGAAGGAGGGACATCCCCCGCCTGTGCCGTTGAAGGCCTTTGTTCTTGAACCAAGAGGTTCAAGTGGGAACACGCGGTTTGGCTTCAGGCTTCCCGCTCGAAGGCGGACATGCACAACAGCCTCTCCTCTATGTCCCCAGGGCAGCGATTAGGCTCAAGAAAATACCCAGGCCACGGTCGAACACTGCAGGGGATGTCTGATCAGAAGGCTATACCCTTTCGCCGGACGCGTCCAGCGCAGGTTCTGCAGCCAGGGCTTGGGCGACCCGCTCCTGCAGGAGCACGAGCCGCGGGTCGATCTCGGCCCCGTCGACGGAGCGCGATCTCTGAAGCTGACACAGCTCATGGGCGAGATTCAGCGCCGCCATGACGGCGATGCGATCGGTGCCGATGACCCGACCGGTCTTGCGGATCTCGCGCATCTTGCCGTCGAGGAGTCGGGCGGATTCGCGCAATCCGTCCTGCTCGTGCGGCGCGCAGGCAATGCGGTATTCCTTGTCGAGGATCCTGATGCTGACCTGGATCGGCTCGTTGCTCACAGACTCTCCTCCATCGCGCGCAACCGCGACAACATGGCCTCGACTCGGCTGCGTGCCTGCTCGGTTTTTTCGATCAGCTCGCCGCGCTCGGCAACCAGGGTATCCTGGCGAGCCCGCAGGGATCTGTTTTCGTCGCGCAGACGCTGGTTCAGACGGATCAGGGTATCCACCTGCTGTTCCAATTGGTCGAGGTCGAAATGTGCCAAAGTCCGCGACTCCGTTGAAGTTCGACGCACTATAGAAGGCGTGCGGAGGGCGGTCAATCGCAAGGAGGTGCGTGTTATTATCGCACGGCGTTCGGGATCCCGATCTCCCGGACTCCATCCTCGTATCCCGCACTGTTTTCCGAACGGAGGTCGCCACGAACATCGACGACGATCGGCTTGCCCGTTATCTGGCTGCCGGTGCCCTCTGCGCGACCCCCAGCGAGGCACACGGCATCCTCTGCGGCCTCATGTGCGGAGGCGATGCGGATCCCGAGTCCACGTGGCTGCGTCAGCTCCTGCCCGAGTCCGAGGCGGGCGATCTGCTGATCGAGGAGGGGCGCGAGGCCCTCGCGGCGCTCGCGCGGCTGACCCGCGAGGAGCTCGAGGCGTCCGAATTCGGTTTCACTCTGCTCCTGCCCGACGATTCCCGACCCCTTGCAGAACGCGCCCTGGCACTCTATGACTGGGTTCGCGGGTTTTTTGTATGCCTGGGGCACGCTCGACCACGCGGGCGCGGACCCCTCCGCGGAGACGCGCGAGATCCTGCGCGATTTCACCGATGTCACGCGCATGGATCTCGATCGACTCGACGAGGGCGAGCAAAACGAAGAGGCACTGACCGAAGTGAGCGAATTCATCCGGGTTGCGGCCATGTTGATGTATCAAGAGCGCGTCGTCGCCCGCGCCGCCTCCCCCTTGTCATGACGGCGGCCGAGTACAAGCGGCGCAGACGTGCGCTTGCCCGGGCGATCGGCCCCGAGGGCATCGCGATCGTTCCGGCCGCGCGCGAGGTCGTACGCAATCGCGACGTCCACTACCCCTTTCGCCAAAACAGCGACTTCGTCTATTTGACGGGTTTCTCCGAGCCCGACGCCTTTCTCGTCATCGCCCCCAGGCGCAAAGAGGGCGAGTACGTACTCTTCTGTCGGCCGCGCGATCCCGAGCGCGAGCAGTGGGACGGCCGGCGTGCCGGAGTGGAAGGCGCGACGGCCGATTTCGGGGCCGATCAGGCCTACCCGCTCGGCGAGCTCGACGCCGTCATGCCGACCCTGATCGACGGACACGCACGGCTGTACTTTCCGATCGGCGTCGACACGGCACTCGATGCCCGGGTCATGGGCTGGGTCAACCGGGTTCGGGCCAACGTCCGCGCCGGTGCCGTGGCCCCCGAGACCTTCGTCACCGTCGAGTCGCTCCTGCACGAGATGCGGCTGCGCAAGAGCCCTGCCGAGATCAAGCAGATGCGCCGAGCCGCGGAGATCTCCGCGGCGGCGCACCGGCGGCTGATGCAGATCTGCGAGCCAGGCATGAACGAGTCGCGGCTCGAGGCCGAGTTCCACCATGTCTGCGCCACCTCGGGGGCGCGTGACCAGGCATACTCGCCGATCATCGGCGGCGGTGCCAATGCCTGCATCCTGCACTATGTCGAGAACCGGGCGCCCCTGCGCGACGGGGACCTCGTCCTGATCGACGCCGGATGCGAGCTCGGGGGCTACGCCTCGGACATCACCCGGAGCTTCCCGGTCAACGGGCGCTTCAGTCCGCCCCAACGCGAGATCTACGAGCTGGTGCTCGAGGCTCAGACCGCGGCGATCGACAAGGCCAAGCCGGGCAACCTCTGGAACGAGCCGCACGACGAGGCGGTCAAGGTTCTGACCAAGGGGCTTGTCCGTCTCGGGATCCTTGAGGGCAAGCTCGCCAAGCTGATCGAGGACGAGGCCCACAAACCCTACTACATGCATCGCACCGGACATTGGCTCGGGATGGATGTCCACGACGTCGGAAGCTACAAGCAGCACGGCGCCTGGCGGCCCTTCGAGCCCGGGATGGTGCTGACCGTGGAGCCGGGCCTCTACCTCTCGGATGCCGACGCGATCCCCGCACCCTATCGACAGATCGGGATCCGCATCGAGGACGATGTCCTGATCACGGAGACGGGCAACGAAATCCTCTCGGCCGCGGCACCGAAGGATCCCGACGCGATCGAATCCCTCATGGCAGGCTGATTCACAGGCGAGCGAACCATGCACGACTACGATCTGGTCATCGTCGGCGGGGGCTTGGTGGGCGGCAGCTTGGCCTGCGCCCTGTCCGGCTGCGGTCTGCGGATCGCGGTCGTGGAGGCGGTACCGGCCGCGGCCGAGCACCAGCCGAGCTACGACGAGCGGGTGATTGCCCTGTCGTGGGGCAGTCGGCGGATCCTCGACGCGATCGGCGTGTGGCCGGGTATCGCCCCGGAGGCGGAGCCCATTCGCCAGGTCCATGTCTCCGATCGCGGGCATTGCGGGTTCACCCGGCTCGGTCCCGAGGATGCGGGCGTGGAGGCCCTCGGCTATGTCGCTCCGGCGCGCGCGATGGGGGTCGCCATTCGTTCCGCGCTGGCGCTCTCGCCGGATGTCGAGCTGCTTTGTCCGGCGCGGCTGCTGGACCATCGCCTCGTCGCCGACGGGATCGAGCTCGAGGTGCAGTGCGGGGGCGAGCGCCGACGTCTGCGCGCCGCGCTCTTGGTTGCGGCCGACGGCGGCGACTCGGCGGTGCGCGGTCGGCTCGATCTGGAGACCCGGGAGGAGCGGTACGATCAGGACGCCGTCATCACCACGGTTTCCCCCGATCGCCCGCGTGTCGGCGTGGCCTTCGAGCGTTTCACCGACACCGGCCCGCTGGCCCTTCTGCCGATGAGGGGCGGGCGCTATTCGGTCGTCTGGACCTGCCATCGCGACGAGACGAGCGCGCTCATCGAGCTTTCGGACGACGCCTTCCTGGCGCGTCTGCAAACGCGCTTCGGTTATCGGCTCGGACGCTTCATGCAGGTTGCCCCGCGTCGCGCCTATCCGTTGAAGCTGGTGCTCACCCGCAACCCGGTTCAGCCGCGCATCGTGCTGATCGGCAACGCCGCACACACCCTCCATCCGGTCGCCGGCCAAGGCTTCAATCTGGGGCTGCGCGACGTCGCCGCGCTGGCCGAGGTGATTGCCCAAAGCGTGCGGGCCGGCGCGGACCTCGGCGGCCCGGCGACGCTGTCGGACTACCGAGGCTGGCGCGGCTCGGATCAGCCGAGCACCGCGCGACTGACCGACCTGCTCGCCCGCGTCTTCGTCAACCCCTGGGCGCCGCTGCGGCTCGCGCGCAATGCGGCCATGCTGGGTCTGGATCTCATCCCCCCGGCGCGCCACCGCGTGGCACAGCGTTTCATGGGCGTGGGCGGACGCTTGCCCCGCCTCGCCTGCGGTGTCCCTTTGGAGAAGGCCGATGCGCGATAACGAGTCCGTCTCCCCGACCGTGCAGGACCTGACATTGTCGGAGGAATCGTCGTTCGATCTGCTCGTGGTCGGCGGCGGCATGGTCGGCGCGGCGCTCGCCCGAGCCTGCTCCGGCAAAGGACTGCGGATCGCGGTCATCGAGACCCGGGCGCCGCAGCGCGATTGGCCGCCGGGCGAGATCGACCTGCGTGTCTCGGCGTTGAGCCGGGCGAGCCAACGCATCCTCGCGCGCCTGGGCGCTTGGGAGCGCATCGCGGCACTGGGCGCGAACCCCTATCGCAGGATGTGTGTGTGGGACGCACTCGGGGGCGGGAGCATTCATTTCGATGCTCAAGCGCTCGGCGAGCCCGATCTCGGGCACATCGTCGAGAACCGCGTCATCCAGCTGGCGCTCTGGGAGGCGCTGGAGTCTTCGCCCGATATCACGCTGGTCTGCCCGGCGTCCATCGCCGAGCTCGAGCGCACCGACGCCGGCACGCGCCTGATGCTCGGGGACGGACGGACGCTGCGCGGTCGCCTGCTCGTCGCCGCGGACGGGCGCGACTCCCTGGTGCGCGAGCTCTCCGGCATCGAGACCGAAGGCCGGGACTACGACCAACGCGCAATCGTGGCCAACGTCCGAGCGCAGGAATGGCACGAAGAGACCGCGTGGCAGCGCTTTCTGCCGACCGGGCCCTTGGCGCTGCTGCCGTTGGCCGACGGGCGCTGCTCGATCGTCTGGTCCGCCACCGCGGAGCGTGCCGCCGAGTTGCTGGCGATAGGCGATGCGGCCTTCTCGGCGGCCCTGACGGATGCCTCCGAGGCGCGGCTCGGCGCACTCGTCGTCGAGGGTCCGCGCGCCGCCTTTCCGCTGCGCCTCCAGCATGCCAAGCAGTATGTCCTCCCTGGGTTGGCCTTGGTCGGCGACGCTGCCCACGCCGTCCATCCGCTGGCCGGGCAAGGTGTCAACCTGGGGTTCCTCGATGCCGCGGAGTTGGCCGCGGCGATCGATGTCGCAGTGAATCGCGGGCGCGACATCGCAGGTCTCTGGACCCTGCGCCGTTACGAGCGTGCGCGCCGCGGCGACAACCTCGCGATGCTCGCGGCCATGGATCTGATCAAGCGGACCTTCGGCAACGAGAGCCCTCCGGTGGTTGCGGCGCGCAGCCTCGGGTTGAGCCTGACCGACCGGATCGGTCCGCTGAAGAATCTTTTCATGGAGCGTGCGCTGGGGCTGGGGAGCGATCTGCCGCCGCTGGCGCGTCCGTTTTAAAACGCGCCCCGAGCAGCAGATCGTGTTCGACATGCATCTTCGGGTTCTCGCGTCGCGGGGAGAGCGCGATAGGAGCTGCTTGAGTCCCTGGTTCTTGGTTTCTAAGCCGCGTCCGGCTCGAAACCCGTCAGTTGCACGGCGCTGCGCATCCAGCAAGGCTTGCGTGTTCTGCGATGCGCGCTTTAGTCCGGCATGCTTTTTCCGCGACGATGGCTTACTCTTGGCCGCGCCGAAGGCCGGGGGCGTCTCCCGCATTCCTCGCGAGGTAGGTTCGATTTGACCACCATCCCGGATATCACCGACACCGAGCAATGGATCCTGCGCACGACCCTGCGCGAGCGCTACGGTCGTGATTCGGAGCTCCAGCTCGCCGATGCCGAGATCCGACTCCATGCCTCCGATCGCGAGCTGACCCTGTGTCCGGTCGTGGTGTGGCAGGCCGAAGACGGCTGCAATTTCGTGGTTTTCAAGGCCGGGGAGCGTCGTTACCGGTGCCAGTTCTTCTACAAACCCTACAAACAGATGGGAACCGGCGTCGACGAGTATGACGATCTGGCCGAATGTGCCGTCGCCCTGCTCCAGGCTCAGGCCGACTATGTCGCCGAGCAGCGCGGAGATCTTCCCGCCCGCACGCGCTGAGCCCGCACCGGGAACCCGTCCCGAATCGTCGGACAACACCTATCAGAGAGACACGAGGACTGACATGACGACCAAGAATGCCTTCTATGCCCAATCCGGCGGTGTGACCGCGGTGATCAACGCCTCGGCCTGCGGCGTGATCGAGACGGCGCGGCTCCACTCGGTCCGGATCGGCAACGTCTTCGCCGGTCGCAACGGCATCATCGGTGCGCTGACCGAGGATCTGATCGACACGAGTCGCGAGTCGGACGAGGCGATCGCCGCACTGCGCTACACCCCCTCCGGCGCCTTCGGCTCCTGCCGCTACAAGTTGAAGAGCCTGGAGGCCAACAAGCGCGAGTACGAGCGTCTGATCGAGGTCTTCAAGGCCCACGATATCGGCTACTTCTTCTACAACGGCGGCGGCGACTCGGCCGACACCTGTTACAAGATCTCGCAGCTCTCCGAGACCATGGGCTACCCCGTGCAAGCGGTGCATGTGCCCAAGACCGTCGACAACGACCTGCCGATCACGGATTGCTGCCCCGGCTTCGGCTCGGTCGCCAAGTACATCGCCACCTCGACCCTGGAGGCTTCGTTCGACGTGCGCTCCATGGCCAAGACCTCGACCAAGATCTTTGTCCTGGAGGTCATGGGCCGCCACGCCGGTTGGATTGCGGCGGCCGGCGGACTGGTCGAGGATCACGGCATCCCGGTGATGATCCTGTTTCCCGAAATCGAGTTCGATCAGGAGCGTTTCCTCGCGGCGGTCAAGCAGAAGGTCGAGCGGCACGGCTACTGCACCATCGTGGTCTCCGAGGGTGCGAAGTATCCCGACGGGCGCTTCCTCGCCGAGCAGGGCACGCGCGATGCCTTCGGCCATGCCCAGCTGGGCGGCGCGGCGCCGGTCGTGGCCAACATGATCAAGGATGCGACCGGCTACAAGTTCCACTGGGCGGTCGCCGATTATCTCCAGCGCGCCGCCCGTCACCTGGCCTCCAAGACCGATGTCGAGCAGGCCTATGCGATGGGTCGGGCCGCGGTCGAGCTCGCGCTGGCGGGACACAACGCCATCATGCCGACCATCAAGCGGGTCAGTCAGGACCCCTATCGCTGGGAGGTCGGCGAGGCGCCCCTGTCCGAGGTGGCCAACGTCGAAAAGTTCATGCCGCGCGACTTCATCTCGGACGACGGTTTCGGAATTACCCCGGTCTGCAAGGAGTATCTGATCCCGCTGATCCAGGGCGAGGACTATCCGCCCTTCGAGAAGGGACTGCCGAAATTCGTCACGCTCAAGAACCTGGCGGTCGAGAAGCGGCTGCCGGCGTTCGAGATCTGAGGAGGCTCGTGGCGAGCCGGCCGCCGGCCTCCTGCCGCCGGCTTTTTGCCTCTCGCTTTCAGCCTTAAGGCAGGCGGCACCACGAACCGGAGACGCCATGACCCTTGATCGCGCGCGCGAGCTGATCCGCACTCAACTGCAATTCGGCAGCGGCTACAACCGCAATGCCGTGCGCCTGCTCCTCGGAGAGGTTCAGCGCGAGCACGGGCAGGCGGCGGTGGACGGCTTGATTCGCGAATTGGATCTGGAGAAGGCGTTCGGACTCGTGCCGGGACGCGATTTCTCCGGCGTGGCCCGCTAAACCGCGCCCCGAGCACATGCGCTGTTTTCGCGTGGCTTTGAAGCTCGCGAGCATCGACAGGCGTTGTCGTAGGCGCGGTTTAGGCCATTGCGTCATGATGGCCTGAACCGCGTCGGGGAAAAGGGTGGCAGGATCCGCTTGGCGATCGAATTCCGAGGCAATTTCGGGAGAGGCGCCGGACGCGGTTCAGTCCGAGCGCAATCATTGGGATTTGCCGGCCCGGGATGGGCTACAATCACGAACATTCGACCTGACTCCGCCAACGCGACCCGCCGCGCAGCGGCGACCCGGTTGAGTCTCGGCGATCCCATCCGAACCACAGAGGTTGACCCATGGATCCGAAGCGCGTACCACGCGGCGATAATATCCCGAGTGAAATCAATGTCATCATCGAGATTCCGTCGCACGCCGAACCGGTGAAGTACGAGATGGACAAGGCGACCGGCGCCATGTTCGTCGATCGTTTCATGTCGACGGCGATGCACTATCCCTGCAATTACGGATATGTGCCGAATACGCTCTCCGCGGATGGCGACCCTGTCGACGTGATCGTGGTCACCCCCTATCCGCTGATCTCGGGATCCGTCATCAAGTGTCGTCCGATCGGTGTCCTCAAGATGACCGATGAATCCGGGGATGATGCCAAGATCCTGGCGCTGCCGATCGACAAGCTCTTCAAGGGCTATCGCAATATCGAGAGCTTCCGCGACATGCCTCCCCATCTGCTCGATCAGATCTCCCATTTCTTTGAGCATTACAAAGATCTGGACGAAGGTAAATGGGTTCGCGTGCTGGGCTGGGGTGGTCGCGAAGACGCCCGCGAAGAGATCATGAACAGCGTGAAGATGTTCGAAGACGCGCCGGAGAAGCCGGCGTTCTGACGGGCCCGTCGCTCGCCCGTCCCGAGGGCGAGCGCTTGTTCCGGTGCACTCGGCCGGACTTCTCGCCCACACGCCTGCCGTACCTCCCATCGGCGTCCTTGCCGAGCACCGACGCCCTCGATTCCGCGGACTGCCGATGCCGTTCACACATTTCGACGAGAAGGGTGCGGCCCACATGGTGGATGTGGGCGACAAGGCCGCCACCAAGCGCCGGGCCGTCGCCGAGGGCAGGATCCGGATGGAGCCCTCCACGCTGACGCTGATTCTGAGCGGCGAGCACAGCAAGGGCGATGTGCTCGGGGTTGCCCGAATTGCCGGAATCATGGGTGCCAAGCGCACCGCCGATCTGGTGCCGCTGTGTCACCCGCTGAGCCTGACCCGGGTCGCCATCGATCTGGATCCCGAGGTCGCCTCCTCGAGGATCCGTTGTCGTGCGACCGTCGAGACCTTCGGGCCGACCGGGGTGGAGATGGAGGCGCTCTGCGCGGTGCAGGTCAGTCTTCTTGTCGTGTACGATATGTGCAAGGCAGTTGATCGGGGTATGACCATCGAAGATGTGCGTCTGCTCGAAAAGGAGGGTGGACAATCCGGACACTGGGCGAGGGTGGTCGAGTCCGCCGAGGGGCCCTGTTGAATCGTCACCGACGGTGACGCCGACCAACGCGTCTCTCGGGAACGCGGGGCGTAACGGAGCAAGGAGATGAACAAATTCGTGGAGTGGTCGGCTGCGCTGAGCGTCGGAATCGACGAGATCGATGCCCAGCATCAGGCCCTGATCGACCTGATCAACGAGATGCAGGATGCGGTCGTCGAGGGTGTGGAACGGGAGCGGCAGCTCGAGGTCCTCGGCAGACTCGCCGAGTACACCAAGATCCATTTCGCCGTCGAGGAGAGCCTGATGCGCATCTTCGGCTATCCGGACTACGAGCGACACAAGGGGCAGCACGAGGGGCTCATCCGCAACATGCTGGACCTGCAGCATCGACTGGCTCTGGATCAGACGCCGGTCGACGACAGCCTGATGCGGCATCTCAGGCACTGGCTGCTCGATCACATTCTTCAGAGCGACCAGGATTACAGCCGTTTCTTTCTCGCCTCGGGTGCCCTGTCCAGACACCAGAAGGCGTCATGGGCGACACGGATGTGGGACCATCTGCATTTCTGCGGCTCCAAGTGTTGGAGCTAAGCCGCGTCCGGTCCGGGCTTACGATGAATCCATTCTACCAACGCGCCCATTTTCTGACCGCTGCGGCTCGGGTCGAGCAATGCCCTGCAGACGAGGGGCGCGAGGTCGCCTTCGCGGGGCGATCGAATGCCGGTAAATCCAGTGCGATCAATGCGCTCTGTCATCAGAGCGCGCTCGCCCGCACGAGTAAGACGCCGGGGCGCACGCAGCAGCTCATCTTCTTCGAGCTCGACGAGGCGCGCCGTCTGGTCGATCTCCCCGGTTACGGCTATGCCAAGGTCCCGGATTCCGTCAAGCGCGACTGGCAGCATCACATGGCGGCCTATCTCGAGCAGCGCCGGTCACTCGCCGGCCTCGTGGTCGTCATGGACATCCGGCATCCGCTGTCCGAGTTCGATCGTCAGATGTTGCATTGGGGCGGGCGGGCGGATCTGCCGATGCTTCTCTTGCTCACCAAGGCCGACAAGCTCAAGACCGGGGCCGCTCGCGCGACGCAGCACGCCGTGGAGCGCGCCGTCTCGGAGCTGGCGGGGCGGGTCGAGGTGATGCTGTTCTCCGCCTTGAAGCGCCAAGGTGTCGAGCCCGTCCAGGGGCGGCTCGATCGTTGGCTGGAGGTGGGCGCCGCGATCGAGCCGCCCGATACCCTGCCCCGGATACGGCCGTCCGACTGACGCCGAGCTTGCGGGTGAGGAGTATAGGGCTTGCCGGCCGGGTGGAAGCGCCTCGCGAATCGCTTGCGCCCGCGGCGGAGCGCGCGCCTCCAGCCTGAATTCCGAGGCCCGAGCCCCGAAGGCCCCGTCGTCCGAATGTGAGCCGTCGATGGCGGGCCGAGGAAGTCGATCGGTTCGATACCGCGCTCCATCGGCCCGCGATGTCCTACCTCGGATCAGTTGCCCATGCCCTGCGGCGGCGGACCCTGGTTATAACCCGGGGCACCGTAACCGGGCATCATGGGCGCTTGCCCCATACCGCCGGGCTCGTCCGGATAGGCCATGCCGCCGGGATAGCCGCCCTGCGGGCCATAGCCGTATCCATAGCCGTGGGGCGCATAGCCGTAGGGCGGCATACGCGGACCCTCGGGCATCGGGGGAGCGCTTCCGAACAGGGCGCGAGCCGCTTCGATCTGTTCCTCGCTCATCGCCTCGACGGTCTTGCGATACGCCTCGAATTGCTCCTCCATCTCCTTGCGGCGTTGCTCGGCCTCGGCCCATGGCGGCGTCTCCGGCATCTCGATCCCGCGTTCCGCCGCGTCGGCGCGCATCTGCTGCCAATGGGCGTCGCGCATGGCGCGGCGCTCCTCCGGGGTCATGGAGCGCATCTGCTCGCGCATCTCTTGGCGCTGTTGGCGCATCGCCTCCATGTCCTCCGGCGACATCCCTCGACGCTCCGGCATGGCCGGTGACTCCGGCATCGCGGGGCGATCGGCGGACTCCCACGGCGGTGTTTCGGGAAGTGCCAGGCCGATCTCGGCGGCACGTGCGCGTAGCTCTTCGTAGCGTTTCTCCCGCTCGGCCATCATGGCTGCGCGGCGCTCCTCGGCCTTCGCTCGAGCCGCCTCGCCGGGTGTCGGCACACCGGTCGGTGCAGCTGCCGGAGCCGGAGCCGGCTCGTTTGCCGGCTCGGCCGGCACCGGGGTCGTGGCGGTCGCCTGCGGATCGGCGAACGCGCTTTGGCCGATGACGAGCGCCAGCGTTGCCGCCGAGATAAGAGGGATCATGCGAGACGTGTCGGGCATGGAGCTACTCCTCGAAGTGGTGGTCGTCCGGGATGTTCGGCGGATCCGTCGCCTTCGGCTCGGTGTCGCTTGGCCGGGCAGGCATTGCCGCGGGTCGCCGAGCCCCTATCCACGATCCTGCAACAGCGCGGTTGCCCTGCCCGCCCGGAAGTTTCGCCGTTATGATTCTGCTGGGTGGGCGGATGCCCCGAGATGCGGGTCGGCAACCGCTGCGAGCTTAACCGATGCGTGACCCCGAGGAACATCCCCCGCCGGGACGATCGGTTGTCATCCGAGTCCGTCCGGCGACGAATGGTGCTGCCGGGAGCCACGGACGCGCGCCCAGGATAGGATAGGCCGTGCGGGTTACGATGCCCCGAAATCGACACGAGGAGACGGAATGCAGATCGGCGACTTGATGAACACGAGCGGCGTGGCGTTCGGGACCAGCGGTGCCCGCGGGCTCGCAACGGCCATGACCGATCGGGTGTGCTATGCCTATACGGCCGGCTTTCTCGGCTATCTTCGGGCGAGCGGCCTGCTCGCGCCGGCTGCCGAGATCGGGTTGGGCGGCGATCTGCGGCCGAGCACATCCGGGATCCTGGCCGCCTGCGCACGCGCGGCACGCGATCTCGGCTGCCGACCCCGCTACCTCGGGCGCATCCCGAGTCCGGCCGTTGCCGCCTGGGGAATGACGCGCGGTGCTCCGAGCCTCATGGTGACCGGCAGCCACATCCCGGACGACCGCAACGGCATCAAATTCAATCTGCCGACGGGCGAGATCCTCAAGCGCGACGAGGAGGGCATCCGCGAGCAGCCGCTTCGGGTTCCCGAGGACCTGTTCGACGCGGCCGGCGCCTTTGTCGAAGACCAGTCCGCGGCGCTGCCGAGAGAGGACTCGGGCGCCTATCGCGACTATCTGACTCGCTATCTGAGCTTCTTTCCGGCGGGCTCTCTGGGCGGCCTGCGGGTCGGCGTATACGAGCATTCGAGTGTCGCTCGCGGTGTCTTCGTCGATCTGCTCGAAGGGCTTGGCGCACAGGTCACGCGACTCGGCTTCTCGGAGGTCTTTGTTCCGGTCGATACCGAGGCGATCCGCCCGGAAGACGTCACCCTGGCTCGCGACTGGACGGCGAGCGGACGGTTCGACGCCCTGGTCTCGGCGGACGGGGACGGCGACCGTCCTCTGGTCGGCGACGAGACCGGAGAGTGGCTGCGCGGAGATATCGCCGGGGTCCTGTGCGCGCGCCAGCTCGGCGCGCGCGGGGTCGTGACGCCCGTCAGCAGCAACACGGCGGTCGAGCGTTCCGGCTGGTTCGAGGCGGTGCTGCGCACCCGTATCGGCTCGCCCTTCGTCATCGAAGGGATGCAGGATCTGGTCGGCCGAGGCATGGACCCTGTGGTCGGCTACGAGGCGAACGGCGGCTTCCTGCTCGCAACCGACATCGAGCAGGAGGGGCGCATCCTACCCGCCTTGCCGACCCGCGACGCGGTCGTGGTCGCGCTCGCCATCCTGCGTGCCGCGGTGGAGCAGGGAAAACCGGTGTCGGCCCTCTCGGCCGATCTCCCGCGTCGCTTCACGCGCAGCGATCGCCTGAAGGATTTCCCGACCGAGATCGCTCGGGCGCGTCTCGCCGAAATCCATCGCGGTGAACCTGCCCGAGACCGGGCCGCCACGCAGGCCGTTTTCGGTGCTGCATTCGGTCCGGTTGCCGATCTGGATGTCACCGACGGTTTGAGAATCACCTTTGCGAGCGGCGAGATCGCACACCTGCGCCCGTCGGGAAATGCGCCCGAGCTGCGGGCCTACACCGAGGCGGACAGCCCGGAGCGCGCGGAGGAGATGAATCGGATCTGTATGGAGATCCTCGCCGGCTGGCGTGCTTAAACCGCGTTCGGCATGACTTGCCCGCTTTGTTTGTCGGTGCGGCCTCATAGCAGCCAACAGCCGTTGGCGCGACGCGGTTTAAGGATTTTAAAGACTTTAAGGTTTTCTTCTTAAACCGCGTCAGGGATAAGGTCTTTGATGGCCGCGAGGGTGCCGTTTTCGGGTCGACATCGATTTAGACCGTCGGACGCGGTTTAAGCGACGTTGAGCTCGTCGATCAAGACGCCCGGGTCCGTGTCGTCGAGACGGGCGAAGAGGGCGGCGGTGCGGCGTTTCAGGTCGCGTGTGTCGGCCTGCAATACGACCTCTTTGATGTCCAGGATGGCGCCCGGCTGCATGCTGAATTCGCGCAGCCCGATCCCGAGCAGCAGACGGGCGAAACGCGGATCGCCCGCCATCTCGCCGCACATGCTGACCGGTCGGTTCAGGTCGCGAGCGGCTTCGATGGTCATTCGCACGAGGCGCAGGATGGCCGGATGGGTGGGGTCGAACAGATAGTTGACGCTGTCGTCGAGTCGATCGATGGCCAGTGTGTACTGGATGAGGTCGTTGGTCCCGATCGACAGAAAGTCCAGGCGACGTGCCAGCGCGCGCGCGGCCAGGGCTGCCGCGGGGACTTCGATCATGGCGCCGATCGGGAGGTTCGGGTCGTAATCCAGACCGTCGCGGTCGAGTTGAGCCTTGATCTGCCTGATCAGCGCGAGAACCGTATCGACCTCGTGGACGTTGGAGACGAGCGGCAGCATCAAGCGGACCGGGCCGAGCGCGGAGGCACGCAGGATCGCCCGCAGCTGCGGCCGGAAGAGATCCGGCTCCTTCAGGCAGAGCCGGATCGCGCGTAGGCCGAGGGCCGGATTCGAGACCCCCGGCCCCGGCTCGGGAACCGAATCCACGCGTTTATCGACGCCTAGATCGAGTGTGCGGATGGTGACCGGGAGCCCGTCGAGCCCCGCGACGATCTCGGCGTAGTTCGCCAGGTGCTCCTCCTCGCTCGGGAGACCCCGGCGATTCATATAGAGGAACTCGGTGCGGTAGAGGCCGACGCCGGCGGCCCCGTTGGCCTTCGCCAGTTCGACGTCCTCGGGAAGCTCGAGGTTTGCGAGCAGACTGACGGCGGTCCCGTCGCGTGTTACCGAGGGTCGTCCGACGAGGCCCCGCAACCGGATCTGGCGGACCTCGGCGGCGCGCAGCCGGTCGCGGAAGAACGCCAGGGTGAGCGGATCGGCGTCGGCGAGCACGGTGCCGGTCTCGCCGTCGACCAAGACAAGCTCGCCTTGGCGCAGGTAGCGGGTGATGTTGTGGATGCCCATGACGGCGGGTACGCCGAGACTACGGGCCAGGATCGCCGTGTGGGACATGGGTCCGCCGAACTCCGTCACGAACGCGACCGCCCCGCGATGGCGCAGGAGGATGGCGTCCGCCGGGGTGAGGTCGCGCGCCACCACGACGCGACCCTCCAGGTCCTGAGTCGCGAGCTCGCTTGGCGGCAGCACGCCCTGCAGGAAGGTCTGAATCTGCTGCACGACATGCTCGACGTCGTCGCGGCGGGTGCGCAGATAGGGGTCGTCCATCTCGTCGAAGATCCGCACCAAGGTGTCGCGCTGCCGTTGCAGCGCCCACTCGGCGTTGCAGAGCTCGTCGGCGACGATGCGGCGCACCTCCTCGACCAATGCCGCGTCTTCGAGCATCAGGAGGTGCGTATCGATGAACTCGGCGATGTTGATGGGCGTATGGCGCGGGATCTGGTTGCGCACCGCTTTCAGGGCCTGCCGCGCTGCCGCGACCGCTTGGTCGAGCCGCTCAATCTCTGCGGTGACCTGGTCGGCTGCGATCGAGGATTGCGAGACGCTGTTGCTGCCGCGCCCGTCCACGAAGGCGGGTCCGAGTGCGAGCGCGCGACTGGTGGAGATGCCGATCCCCTGAAAAGCCGTGGTCATTCGGACTCTCCGAAGCGATCGCCGATCAATGCCTCGATCGCCGCCATCGCGGCATCTTCGTCCTCGCCCGCGGCCGCAACCGTGATCCGGGTCCCTTGGCTTGCGGCCAGCATCATGACGCCCATGATGCTCTTGCCGTTCACGCTCTGCCCGCGACGCTCGATCTCGACGTGGCTTGCGAAACGCCCGGCGCATTGCACGAGCTTTGCCGCCGCACGGGCATGCAGACCCAGCTTGTTGAGGATCTCGATCTCTTTGCGGATCATGTGCGGTCGTCTCGTTGCGAGCAGAGCAAAACACCGTCGCGGCCGCCCTGCAACGCCTTCTCCGCCACGGCATCCAGGGCGAGCGAGGCATAGGTCAGGGCGCGCAACAACATGGGTAGATTCAATCCGGCAATGACCCGCAGCCGGTCGCGCGTGGCGAGCAGCGCCACCGCGATATTGGCCGGCGTGGAGCCGTAGATGTCGGTCAGGATCAGGACACCGTCGCCTGCGTCCAGGCGTTCCAGGCGTTCGAGGGCTTCCGCCATCAAGACCTCGCAGGGGACGTCGTTGACGACCTCCATCGCCTCGACCCCCTGCGGGAGGCCGCCCAGGATTTCGGTTGCGACCCGCAGCAGGTCGGCGCCGAACGGCCGATGCGTGATCATGAGCAGACCGACGCTCAAGGCAGCTCCCGATGCCGAACCATCACCTGATGGCCGCCGGACTCGAAGTGATGCCGCAAGGATTCAGTCATATAGACCGAGCGGTGCTGCCCGCCCGTGCAGCCGATCGCAATAGTGAGATAGCTGCGCCCGTCGGTCTCGAAGCTGGGGATCCAGCGATCGAAAAAACCCTGGATGTCGGCGCGCATTCGGCGGAACGACTCCGTGGAATCGAGGAAATCCATCACCGGCTGATCGCGTCCGGTCAAGCGTCTCAGCTCCGGCTGCCAATGCGGGTTGGGCAGGCAACGCAGATCAAAGACGAAGTCTACATCGTGCGGGACGCCGTGCTTGAAACCGAAGGACTGAAGCAGGATGGATGCCTTCGGCGAGGCACCGCCGACCAAGCGGCTGCGGACCAGGTCGCGCAGCTCGTGGACGTTGGTTTGGGTCGTGTCGATACAGATGTCCGCGCAGCGGCGGATCGGCTCCAGGAGACGCCGCTCGAGCTGGATCGCCTCCGGGAGCGAGCGGTCGCCGCGGGTCAAGGGATGCGTGCGGCGGGTCTCGCTGAAGCGTTTGATCAGGGTCTCGGTCCGGGCATCCAGGAAGAGGACATCGCAGCCGATCCCTCGCTCGCGGGCGGATTGAACCAGCTCGGGAAGACGTTGGAGCTCGTCGGGGGCGGTGCTCGGGCTGGTGCGGGCGTCGACCCCGACCGCGGTCAGGGTGAAGGCCTCGTCGAGTCCCTCGTGAAGGCCGAGGGCGAGATCCCGCAGCAAGAAGAGCGGCAGGTTGTCGATGCAGTAGAAGCCTACGTCCTCGAGGGTGTGGAGGGCGACGCTCTTGCCCGAGCCGGACAGTCCGCTGAGGATGACGAGTCTCATCGGCTTGCCGACGGTCTGCGTTTGCGCGCGCGCGTGCTCCTCTGCCGGCGGCTGTGTCATGACGGCGACCTCGGGGGGTCCGGTCGATCGATGCTGATGGCGCGTGCCTGGCGGTCGACGAAGTCGACGCCGGCATCGTATCCGCGGATGCGCAGGATCTGATGGCGCACGGCCGCTTCCACCAGGATCGCCAGGTTGCGGCCGGGTGCGACCGGCATGGTGATCTTGGGTACGGCGACCCCCAGGATGTTGCGCACCGAGAGGCTGCCGCTGAGCCGATCGATGCACTCCAGCTGCTGCTGATCGAGCGGCTGGAGGTCGATGATGAGATTCAGCGTCTTGCTGCGCACGACGGCGCCCTCGCCGAACATGGCCCGGATGTTGAGGATCCCCAGGCCGCGGACCTCGAGAAAGTCACGCAGCGCCTCGGGGCAGGTGCCTTCCAGGGTTTCCGGGGCGATGCGGGCGAAACGCGGCGCGTCGTCGGCGATGAGTCGATGGCCGCGCGCGATCAGATCGAGCGCCAGCTCGCTCTTGCCGACGGCCGGATTGCCCACCAGCAGGACGCCCATGCCCAGGACTTCGATGAAGACCCCGTGGACCGTGCGGCGCTCGGCAAGCGCATGGGTCAGGAAATAGCGCAGATGGTTGATCAGCTCCTCGTCGCCGAGAGCCGAGCCGAGCAACGGCGTGCGTGTCTGATCGGCGGCCTCGCGGAAGGCGGGCTCCGGATCGATGCCGTCGGAGAAGATCACGGCGGTCGGATGATCCGAGAAGAGCTTCTCGATGGTCTCGCCGAAGGCGGTCCGGCCAAGGTCGGCCAGGTAGATCAGCTCGGCGTGCCCGATGACCTGCAGACGATTGGGATGAATACAGTTCAGGGATCCGATGAGCGACTGCCGGGAGCTGCCTGGATCGTCGCCGCGCAACGGGCGCGGGGCGGCCGGCTCGGGTGTGAGCCAGCGCAGCTTGAGCCGAGGACCGGCCTGGGCGATCAGGGATTGGAGGCTCTCGATCATCGCGGGCGGCCCGGCTGACCGCTAGGTCGCTTTCAGGAGATCCAGAATGGCCGTGGGCGAGGTCGCCTCGCGCAGACGTGCGCGTGTCGCCGGCTCGCTGAAGCGACTCGCCAGGTAGGCGAGCAGCTGAAGGTGCTCTTCGGTCGCGGTCTCGGGAACCAGCAGCGCGAAGGCCAGATCGACCGGCTCGTCGTCGGCGGCGTCGTAGTCCACCCCTCGGGTGGTCTGCACGAAGGCGCCGAGCACCTGCGAAACCTCTTTGATGCGCGCATGGGGCAGCGCGACGCCGTGACCGAGTCCGGTGCTGCCGAGACGCTCCCGCTCCAAGAGCCGCTCGAAGACATTCTCGGTGCTCAAGCGCGGATGGTCCTTGGCGAGCAGCTCGGCAAGGGTTTCGAGCAAGCGTTTCTTGCTTGAGATCTCGAGACCCCGACCGATCCGTGCCTCGTTGATCAGATCGGGGCTGAGCATCGGCATCGGCTCCCGTGAGCCGCTGGCGCGCCGCGCCGCGGCTGGCTCTTGGATCGAAGCCCGCGTAGCGACGGCGGGCGAGGGTGTCTGGTCATGGATCCTGAATATCCTCGGATATAGGGTCGAAGTCGGTGATCCCGCAGACCGAGCTCCTGCCTGATCCCAATCGAAAGAGACCTTCGACGGGACAGGTTCGCCCCGTCGGAGGTGTCGAATGCGTCTGTGCGACGCCGTGCGTCTCAGCCCTGCGCGGGCTCCTCGCCCTCGCTCACCTTCGGGCTGGTGCCGCGATGATCGCTTTTCTTCTCCTTGTGACGCAGGACTTGGCGATCGAGCTTGTCGATCAGACCGTCGATGGCGGCATACATGTCCTCATGGACGGAATCGGCAAAGACCTTGCTGCCGTTGATATGCAGTGTGGCTTCCGCCTTCTGGGCAAGCTTCTCGACGCTGAGTACGACGTGCGCGTTGATGACATGATCGAAGTGACGCGCGAGGCGCTCGAACTTCGTGTCGACGTAGCCCTTCAGCGCATCGGTGACGTCGATGTGATGACCCGTCAGGTTGATCTGCATCTTGTGACTCCTTATGGTTCAAACGGCCTGTCAATCCAGGCGTTTGCGCTCGTTCGAGGGTGGAACCCCCATGGCCTCGCGGTACTTGGCGACGGTTCGCCGCGCGACATTGATCCCCTGATCGGCGAGCTCCTGCGCGATCTTGCTGTCGCTCATGGGCTTTCTCGCGGACTCGCCGGCGATCAGCTTGCGGATCAGGGCACGAATGGCGGTCGACGAGCATTCGCCGCCGGAAGCGGTGTTGACGTGCGAGGAAAAAAAATACTTGAACTCGAATGTCCCTCGCGGCGTGTGCATGTACTTCTGCGTCGTCACCCGAGACACGGTCGACTCATGCAGCTCCAACGCCTCGGCGACATCGCGCAGAACCATCGGCTTCATCGCCTCGTCCCCGTGCTCGAAGAACTCCTGCTGCATCTCGACGATCTTGGCGCCGACCCGCAGGACCGTGTCGTTGCGGCTGGCTAGGCTCTTGATGAACCAGCGTGCCTCCTGGAGATGGCTCTTCAGGGTCACGCCGTCCGCACTCTGATCGGCCCGTCGGATCAGGCGTGCGTAATCGGCGTTCACTCTGAGTTTAGGCGTCGATTCGGGATTTAGCTCGACGGACCAGCGCCCGTCGCGTTTGCGGACAAAGATATCAGGGATGACATATTGGGCCGGAGTACCGGCGATCAGGCTGCCGGGTCGCGGATTGAGCTGGCGGATCAGGGTCAGCGCGCCCGAAACGGTCTCCTCGGATTCCTTCAACTGACGTACCAGAGAGGCGATGTCGCGCCTGGCCAGATGCTCGAACCCGTCGCGGCACACCGCGATGGCGGTGCTGCGCCAGGGCGTGTCGGGGGGCAGTTGACTCAACTGGATCAGCAGGCATTCGGGAAGATTGCGGGCACCCACGCCGGGCGGGTCGAATGACTGAACGCGGTGAACGACCGCTTCCACCTCCTCGGAGCTGACCTCGGGATGATCGATGGTCGCGAGCAGCTCCTCGACATCGATGCGCAGATAGCCATCGGCATCGATCGAGTCGATGACGGCTTGGGCGATCATGTTGTCGCGCTCGCTCAGGCGGCAGAGGTTGAGCTGCCAGGCAAGGTGATCGAGCAGGGTCTGAGGGCGACTCTGCTGGGCGAATGGATCGTAATCCGAGCCGTCGTCCGAGCCGTGCGAGGTGCTCGGCAGGTAGGAGTCGAAGACGTCGGTCCAGAGGGTGTCGACCGGCAGATCGTCGGGCATCTCGTTGGATTCGGCATGCACCTCGCGGTCGACGGCCTGCTCGATCGGCGCCCGAGGCGTTTCGATATCCTCGCTCTCGATCGTGCCCGACTCCCGAGCATCGCTCGCGTTGAAGCGATCCGCCTCGTCGCCTTCCTCCAACATCAGGTTGGTGTCGAGCGCTTCCTGAATCTCTTTTTGGAGCTCAAGCGTCGACAACTGCAACAGACGAATCGCCTGCTGCAACTGAGGCGTCATGGTCAGGTGTTGGCCGAGCCGAAGCTGGATGGATTGCTTCATGAATCGCGGATGCGTTCTCAAGGTGTTCGGTCAGGACGCCACCATGGCACATCCTGCTCGATTCCAGCCGTTTCAGTCCAGTGAGGGCGTCGTCAGCCGAGGCAGGATTCTCATCTTACACCCAACATCGGCGAAAGAGCAGCCAGCATCCGCCCGCTCTACATGGCGCTCTACATCGAGAAATCCGCTCCCAGGTAGACGTCGCGCACCTGCTGATCGGCCAGCAGCTGCGTCGGGGTCCCGGCTGCGATCACGCATCCGGAGCTGATGATGTAGCCCCGGTCGCAGATGTCGAGCGTCTCGCGGACGTTGTGATCCGTGATCAGCACCCCGATTCCGCGATCGCGCAGGTGCGACACGATCGCCTTGATATCCCCGACGGCGATGGGATCGACCCCGGCGAAGGGCTCGTCGAGCAGCATTACCAGAGGATCGACGGCGAGCGCCCGGGCGATCTCGAGACGCCGCCGCTCCCCGCCCGAGAGGCTGAGCGCGAGCGATCCGCCGACATGCGCGATCCCGAGCTCCTCGAGCAGGCGCTCGCAGCGCAGCCTTCGGTCCGCGCGCGAGAGATCCCCGCGGGCCTCGAGAATGGCGAGGATGTTGTCGCGTGCCGTGAGTTTGCGGAAGACCGAGGGCTCCTGCGCCAGATAGCTCAGGCCGGCGCGCGCGCGGGCATGCATGGGCTTCAAGGTGATGTCCTGCCCGCTCAACGCGATGCGGCCCTCGTCCGCCGGGATCAGGCCGACGATCAGATAGAAGCAGGTGGTCTTGCCCG
The DNA here is from genome assembly GCF_001499735.1 of Thiocapsa sp. KS1. GTDB lineage: Bacteria > Pseudomonadota > Gammaproteobacteria > Chromatiales > Chromatiaceae > Thiocapsa. The sequence continues at coordinate 3,573,526 of NZ_LN848257.1, forward strand.
CACCGTTGGGTCCGAGCAGGCCGACCACCTCGCCGGCATCGACACCGACGCTCACGTCCTGCAGGACCTGCCGGCCGCGATAGCTCTTCTTGAGATGCTCCGCGCGCAGCGTGCTGGACCGGCTGCCCGAAAGAATAGCGTTCATCTAAACCGCGCTGGCTCGGAGGCTATGGGTGACGTCGGAGATCCGGTCCCGTTTCGACCTCGCTGGCTGCGTCCGGCGCGGTTTGAGCTCATTCTCCCTCCGGCGTGATGGTGATCTTGACCCGTCCGCTCCCGCCGGCGCGGAAATGGGCGCGGGCGCGATCGTAAACGATGCGCTCGCTCGCGACCCGGTCGGCGCCCTGAATCAGCAGGGCATCCTCGATCAGCGTCAGCTCGTCCTTGTCGGCGTCGTATTCCATCCGCTTGGCGAAGGCGAGGACCTCGCCCTCGTTGTTGTCGAGGAGCTGCTTGAAGCTGGCGGGCGCACCGAGCGCGATCATGAAGCGCGGGCGCCGGTCCTCGCGATGATAGACGGTCACGTGATCGCCGAGGAGCCGCATGCTCCCCTGGTCGACCTGGACATTGCCGACATAGATACTGGTGTTCTCCGCCTCCAGGACCTCCACGTCGTCGGCTTCGATGAGGATGGGTTGGCTCGCGTCGTCCTCGAGCGAGCCCGCCGGCGTCCAGGCGACCGCCATGGCCAGAGTTGCCGACAAGGCGATGCCTCGGAATCGCGGGTCGCAAAATCCTCTGTCGTTCATGGATCCTCGGTTTGCTCGGGTGCGATAAAGATGTGTGCTCGACCGTCGAACTTGGCATGCACCGGGTCATCGTACCAGAGGTGCATCCCGGTCGCGGCGAGTCGGTCCAGCTCGCTGATGACGAGCACCGGGCGGTCGGTCTCGGCGAAGGCGCGTTTGGGCCAGATCCGCAGCAGCTCGGTCTCCATGCGGGTCGCGCGACGGGTCGCGGTGCCGTCGCGCTCGAGCTCGACCGCCCCCCGAAGCTGCACTTCCTCGCCGCCGGCGAGGACCAGGCCGGTGTCCGCACGGGCGCGCCAGGGTTCCCCGTCGCTCTCGTCTTCGCGTTGATACAGGGTCATGCGCGGTCGGTCGAGCTCCGAGAGGTCCTCCTCGACGTACTGACGCAGCTCCTCGGCGATCAGGCGCCGGCTCGGTTTGCCCGTGGCGTCGGTCTCGACCGCCGTGAAGCGCGCGACCACATAATCCGGCAGTCGCGCCCGCACGATCTCGGGCACGGGCACATCCGGTGCGGGCCGGAGTTGCCACCAGCCCAACAGCCCGGATGCGACGAAGAAGGCGCCGAGGATCCACTGCTGTGCCGACCAGATCGGCAGGCCGGTCACCCGGATACGTGCGCTCATCCTTCGCCCGCCACCATCCGCGCCCAGGTGCCTTGGGCCTCCATGATCAGCTCGCAGACCTCGCGCGCGGCGCCGCGCCCTCCGTTTGCTTGGGTGCAGAAGTGGGCATGACCCCGCACCAGATGGTGGGCGTCCCCGACCGCGATGGCCAAGCCGACCCGCCGCATGATCGGCAGATCCACGAGGTCGTCTCCGACATAGGCGATGGACACATCCTCGAGCGCAAGGTCGCGTTTGAGCGCCTCGTAAGCCGGCAGCTTCTCGCGGCATCCTTGAAAAAGGTGAGCGACCCCCAGGCCCTCCATGCGGATCCGCACCACCTGCGAGGTGCGCCCCGTGATGACGCCGATCCGCACCCCGCTCTGCTGCAACATCACCATGCCGTGTCCGTCACGCGAGTTGAACGCCTTGTATTCCTGTCCGTCGTCGCCGAGATACAGGCTGCCGTCGGTCAGCACCCCGTCGACATCGAAGATGACCAGGCGAATCCGGGCGGCGCGTTCGAGGATGTCTTGCATGGGGTCGGTCCTCTTGTTGGTGTTGCGTCGGGGATCGGGAAAGCCTCCGGCCTCCAGCTTCCAGCTCACTGCGATTGGCGATCTGCTTTCATCCACGATCATCGTGCTGGCGGCTGGCGGCTGGCGGCTGGCGGCTCCCTCACATCACCCCGGCGCGCAACAGGTCGTGCATGTTCAAGGCTCCGATCGGCCGCCCGGACGCGTCGACCACCACCAGCGCATTGATGGATCGCGACTCCATGAGACGCAATGCCTCGGCCGCAAGCGCGTCGGCCTGGATGGTGATGCAGTTGCGGGTCAGCACCGTGTCGATGGCGGTGCGATGCACATCGATCCCGCGGTCGAGTGCGCGTCGCAGATCGCCGTCGGTGAAGATGCCGGCCAGCCGGCCCTCGGCGTCGACCACGGCGCTCATGCCCAAGCCCTTGCGCGACATCTCCTCCAGGGTCTCGCGCAGGGTCGTGCCGAGAGGGACCGCGGGCAGCCGCTCGTCGCGATGCATGATCTCTCCGACACGCAGCAACAGCCGGCGCCCGAGGCTGCCTGCAGGATGGGAGCGGGCAAAGTCCTCGGCGGTGAATCCGCGGCTTTCGAGCAGGGCGATCGCCAAGGCATCGCCCATCGCCAGCGTCGCAGTGGTGCTCGAGGTCGGGGCAAGGCCGAGCGGACAGGCCTCGCTTGCGACGCTCACGTCGAGGTGGACATCGCTCTCCCGAGCCAGGGTGGAGGCGGATTTGCCGGTCATGCTGATCAAGGGTACGCCGAGCCGTTTGAGCAGCGGCAAGAGCATGAGCAGCTCCGCGGTCTCGCCCGAGTTGGATAGGGCCAGCACCACATCGCGGGGCGTGATCATGCCGAGGTCGCCGTGGCTGGCCTCGCCCGGATGCACGAAGAAGGCGGGACTCCCGGTGCTGGCCAGGGTCGCGGCGATCTTGCCGCCGATGTGGCCCGACTTGCCCATCCCGAGCACGACGATGCGGCCCTCGCAGGCCAGCATGTACCGGCAGGCGGCGACGAAGTCGTCGTCGATCCGCTCGGCCAGAGCCGTCACCGCGGCGGCCTCGGTCTCGATGACGGCGCGCCCGAGCGCCTTGATCTCGGCAGCATCGCCGAGCTCAAGCGGGACCTGCGGGCTGCCGAGTCTGCGTGGATCTGTCATGCTAAACCGCGTCCGGAGCGAGGTGCTCATCTTCGAGTGAGTTCGACGTTTGGTGCAGCCACAGCCCTCGGCGGGGACGCGGTTTAACCTGGAATTCTCAGTTGCGCCGTCTCGCCGATCGAAAAGGGCGCATCGCAAAAGTACACCAACGAGAGGCCCGATGTCCCCGGGGATCCCGGTGAGCGCGGGTCTGGCCGTCTCCGAATCCATCGTCATCCATCCTCGGGGAATCGCTCCGAACCATGAGTCGCATCCTACCCCTCAGAAGTAGTTGGGACCCGGGTCCCGACGACACATCGTTTTATCCCGACGACCTCCCCGAGGAGTGGCGGCTGACCTACTTCGCCAACGCGCTCGATGCCGTGCTGCTCGGCGAGGATATCTGGCGACAGGCCGATGCGCAGCTCATGGAGCGATGGTGTCGCGATGTGCCGGACTCCTTCCGATTTTATCTTCGCACGGAGGAATCCGGTGAAGGCTTCTCCGGTTGTTCATCGCTTCATGGATGTCTGGGAGAGCGCTTGGGCGGATGGCTCGTCCCCCCGGATCGGCATGGGGAATCAGACCTTCGAGGGTCCTGCTATGCGATGGTTGATGCCGTCACCGCGGCGGCGGATTCACGGGCCCCGGCCCTCGCCTGCGCCGTGCCGGACGGGCTCGTCACCGACCTGCGCGCGGCACGCGCCTGGCTGGAGACCTATGCCGCGGCAGCGCGAGGTCGGCCGGCGCTCGCCTTGATGGGGCAGTCCCGATTCGAGGACGTTCGCCGTTGGCAGGCCCTGGTGCAGTTGCTCGGTGTGGGTTGACGCTCCGGCGCAAGGCCGCCAAAATGCCGTGTTTTACAGCCGCGCCGACAGCGACAGCACTATGGGAAGTCGACGCCCCCGGCCAAGAGCCGCGCAACAGCCTCCGCGACCGACGCCGCCGATCCCTTGGACACCGCAGCGCAAGACGCAGCAGCGCCCGAGCAGCCTCCGAGTCCCTGCGGGGACATCCTGGTCAAGATCCGCGGGCTCAGTTTTCGACGCGGCTCGCAGGTCATCCTCGATCGGGTGGACATGGATATCCGCCGAGGCGCCGTGACCGCGGTGATGGGTCCGAGCGGCACGGGCAAGACCACACTGCTCAAGCTGATCACCGGGCAGCTACTTCCGGACGCGGGCAGCATCGAGATCGACGGCGAGCTCGTCCACACGCTCGGCACGTCGGCGCTCTTTCGGCTGCGTCGGCGCATGGGCATGCTGTTTCAGAGCGGCGCCCTTCTGACGGATCTAAACGTCTTCGACAACGTCGCCTATCCCCTGCGCGAGCACACGGATCTCAGCCCTTCGATGCTGCGCAAGCTGGTTCTGCTCAAGCTCGAAGCGGTCGGTCTGCGCGGTGCGCGGGATCTGATGCCGGGCGAGCTCTCGGGCGGGATGGCGCGTCGCGTCGCCCTCGCCCGTGCGATCGCGTTGGACCCGGACATGATCCTCTACGACGAGCCCTTCACGGGGCAGGACCCGATCTCCAAGGGTATGCTGGTAACCCTGATCCGACAGCTCAATGATGCCGCCGGCCTGACGAGTGTCCTGGTATCTCACGACGTGGACGAGACGGCGCGCATCGCGGACCACATCTATGTCATCTCGCACGGCGAGGTGATCGCGCAAGGGACGCCGGAGGAGATCGCCGCGGACCGCTCGGCCTGGGTGCGTCAGTTCATGGACGGCATCCCGGATGGGCCGGTGCACTTTCATTATTCTGCGCCGCCGTTGGTCGACGATCTTCTGCCCCGAGGTGTCGTCTGATGCTTCTGGACGGCTTGGCGCGGCTGGGACGCAGCGGCCTGGGTGCGCTGGAGCGGCTCGGACGCGCGCATCTGCTGCTGGCCGGCATGCTGCTGGGCGTCGGCGAGATCCTGCGTCGACCGGGTCTGCTCGCCGCGCAGGTCTTCAATATCGGCGTGCTCTCGATGCTGATCATCGGGGTCTCCGGCTTGTTCGTCGGCATGGTACTGGGCCTGCAGGGCTATTACGTCCTGGCCCAGTTCGGCGCGGCGGAGAGCCTCGGGGTGATGGTCGCCGCCTCGCTGGTGCGCGAGCTCGGCCCGGTGGTGACCGCGCTTCTGGTGGCCGGGCGCGCGGGCTCTGCCTTGACCGCGGAGATCGGTCTCATGAAGGCGACCGAGCAGCTCTCGGGGCTGGAGATGATGGCGGTCGATCCGGTGCGTCGTATCCTGACGCCGCGTTTTTTCGGCGGACTGATCGCCATGCCGTTGCTCGCGGCTATGTTCAGCGCGGTCGGTGTGCTCGGCGGCTATTTCGTCGGGGTCGGCCTCCTGGGCGTGGATTCGGGATCCTTCTGGAGTCAGATGCAATCCAAGGTCGATTTCCACGAGGACATCGTCAACGGCGTGGTCAAGAGCGCGGTCTTCGGTGTCGTGGTGACCTGGATCGCCTTGTTTCAGGGGCATGACTCGGTCCCCACCTCGGAGGGCGTGAGCCGGGCGACGACCCGCTCCGTGGTCCACGCCGCACTTGCGGTGCTCGGGCTGGATTTCGTCCTGACGGCCTTGATGTTCGGAGACTGAGTAAGATGGGAAAACAACGCGGCATCGAGATCCTGGTCGGGCTGTTCATGGCAACGGGCTTCGTGGCCCTGTTCTTCCTGGCGATGCAGGTGAGTAATCTGAGTGCGGCGGTCAACAGCGAGGGCTATCGCCTGACCGCGCGCTTCTCCAACGTGGGCAGCCTCAAGGCGAGGTCGCCGGTCAGCATGGCGGGTGTACGCGTCGGGCGGGTCGAGGACGTGAGCTTCGACAAGGAGACCTACGAGGCGGTGGTGACCATCCGGATCGACCCGGGTGTGGATACCATCCCAGACGACACCTTCGCGAATGTCTTCACCGCGGGATTGCTCGGTGAGCAGTACGTCAGCCTGGAGCCGGGCGGGAGCCCGGAATATCTGCGCGACGGCGACGAGATCGCCCACACCCAGTCGGCCCTGATCCTGGAACAGATGATCGGACAATTCCTATTCAGTAAAGCCGGAGGCGAATAATGCCCTATCGACGTTCTTTCTTCCTTCTGTTTGCCCTGCTCGGCGCGCTCTGGTCGAGCGCGTCTTTTGCCTATGCAGACGACGCGACGGCGCTGGTCAAGCGCACCACCGAGAACATGCTCAAGACCCTGGAGGCGCGCCGCGCCGAGGTCGACCGGGATCCTTCGCTCATCTTCGGGATGATCGAGAGCGGGGTCGCCCCGCATTTCGATTTCGAGCGCATCACCCAAGGCGCGGTCGGCCAGCCCTGGCGCGACGCGACCCCGGCGCAGCAACGCGCCCTGGTCAACGGCTTCAAGCAGGTCCTGATCCGCACCTATGCGCGCTCGATCCTGAGCTACTCTGGCGAAGAGATCCGCTACCTTCCGGTCAAGCCGGGTCGCCAGCCCTCCACCGTCACCGTCTCCACCGAGATCCTCTCGCCCGGTGCCGCGCCGATCCCGGTGGACTATCGGATGCACAACAACGCCGGCGGCTGGAAGGTCTACGACGTAGTGATCAACAACGCCAGCCTGGTCGGGAACTACCGCACGAGCTTCTCCAACGAGATCCGCCAAGGCGGAATCGATGGTCTGATCGCCAAGCTCGGCGAGATGAACTCCCGGATCCGCGAATGAGCGAGGCTCGGCTGACGCCCCTCGGCGAGGGGCGTTATTCCTTGGACGGCGTGCTGGACTTCGCGACCGTGACCCGTGTTGCCGGCAAAGGCATCGCCTTGCTTCGACGCGATGCCCTGGTCGACATCGATCTTGCCGGTGTCGAGTCGGCGAACAGCGCCGGGCTCGCTCTCCTGTTGGAATGGCTCGACGTCGCCCGCGCGCGCGGTGCCCGTCTGGCCTATCGGAACCTGCCGGATTCGCTGGTGCGGATCGCTGCCGTGTCGAACCTCGCCGCACTCTTGCCCATGGTATCCGCCATCGATCGCTGAGGCTCCGGCACCACGGAGTGTCTTTGCCCGGATGTCGACGCGGCTGCGCGATCCCGCCGTCGACCACATCAACCCAACCGTTTCCGGGCCTTCATCCCCTAAGAAACGGTTCAAAGCCGAAGTAAAACATCTCGACGAGAGATTGCCTTCTCCACGGTTGTCGTTGTCGTAATCGAGTACGACAACGACAACGACAACGATTAGATTGGATACTCAACTAATTTCCGACACGTTACTAAGGTCTTAATGGATAAGCTTCTCATCACTGGCGGTACCCCGTTGCAGGGTCAGGTTCGGGCGTCCGGCGCGAAGAACGCCGCCTTGCCGATCCTCGCCGCTACCCTCCTGGCCGATGCGCCGGTGACGCTCGGCAACATCCCGCGTCTGCGCGACATCAGGACGACCCTGGAGCTGCTCGGGCGCATGGGTGCCTCCTTGTCGCTCGAGGACGGTTGCCGCGTCGAGGTACAACCCCGCGAGCTGACCAGCTTTGCCGCGCCCTACGAGCTCGTGAAGACGATGCGTGCCTCGATCCTGGTGCTCGGACCCTTGCTTGCGCGCTACGGTCAGGCGGATGTCTCCTTGCCCGGCGGCTGTGCGATCGGTGCGCGGCCGGTCAACCTGCATATCGACGGGTTGCGTGCCATGGGCGCGGAGATCCATGTGGAGAGCGGCTACATCCGTGCGCGTGCGCAACGTCTGCAGGGCGCGCGTCTGGTGATGGATATGGTCTCGGTCACGGGCACCGAGAATCTGTTGATGGCCGCGACACTGGCGAAGGGCGAGACGGTGATCGAGAACGCGGCGCGCGAGCCCGAGGTGATCGATCTCGCCGATTTCCTGATCGCCTTGGGCGCGCGGATCGAGGGTGCCGGAACCGACCGGATTTATGTGCAGGGCATGGACCGCCTCGGCGGCGGCAGCTACGATGTCATGCCCGATCGGATCGAGACCGGGACCTTCCTGGTGGGTGCGGCCATGACCGGCGGCTGTGTCACGGTCACCCACACCCGGCCGGATTGTCTGGATGCCGTGCTCCAGAAGCTGCGCGAGGCCGGCGCCGAGATCGAGGTCGGCACGGACTCGATCCGGCTCGACATGCAGGGCAAACGCCCGCGCGCCGTCGATATCCACACGGCCCCGCATCCTGCGTTTCCGACCGACATGCAGGCCCAGTTCTGTGCCTTGAACAGCATCGCCGAAGGGGTCGGGACCATTACCGAGACCATCTTCGAGAACCGCTTCATGCATGTGCTCGAGCTGCAGCGCATGGGAGCGGACATCCGCATCGAGGGCAATGTCGCCATCTGCCGCGGTGTGGAGCGTTTGACCGCGGCACCCGTGATGGCCACCGATCTGCGCGCCTCGGCCGGCTTGGTGCTGGCCGGGCTTGTCGCCTCGGGCGAGACGCTGATCGACCGCATCTATCACCTCGACCGCGGTTATGACAACATCGAGGCAAAGCTCTCGGCCCTGGGCGCGGGGATTCGCCGAATCCCGGGTGCCGGCGCAGGTACGAGCCGATAGGGGCTACTCGCAGCCAACAGGATAGCGACATCATGAGTCTCGACACGCCGCTTACCATCGCGCTCTCCAAGGGCCGGATCTTCGACGAGACCCTGCCGCTCCTGGCCCATGCCGGGATCGAGCCGGTCGACGACCCCGAGACCAGCCGCAAGCTGATCCTCGAGACCAACATGGCGCACGTGCGCTTTCTCATCATCCGCGCGAGCGACGTGCCGACCTATGTCCAGTACGGCGCCGCTGACCTGGGCGTCTCGGGCAAGGATGTCCTGCTCGAGCACGGCGGGGAGGGGCTCTACGAGCCGCTCGACCTCGGCATCGCGCGCTGTCGTCTGATGGTCGCCGGCCTGCCGGACGTGGCGGCTCCGACGACGCGCCGGCTGCGCATCGCGACCAAATATGTGAAGAGCGCCGAGCGCTACTACGCCTCCAAGGGCGAGCAGGTCGAGATCATCAAGCTCTACGGCTCGATGGAGCTGGCCCCCTTGGTCCATCTGTCCGATCGCATCGTCGATCTGGTGGAGAGCGGCAACACCTTGAAGGCCAACGGGCTGGTCCCGCTCGAGCATATCGCGGACATCAGCTCGCGCCTGGTGGTCAACAAGGCCTCCTGGAAGATGAAACATGGCGCGGTGACGTCCTTGCTGGACGCGCTGCGCGAGGCCGTCGCCGGCCGATCGACACCGACCCAATCGGCCCAAATTCAATCGGACCGGTCGCGTGGACCGGGGAGCTGAGCAGCCGTGAGCATCATCAGACGTCTCTCGACGACCGACCCTGACTTCCAGGCCGACTTGGACGGCCTGCTTGCCTGGGATTCGGTCTCGGACGACCGGGTCCAGCAGACGGTCGCCGAGATCATCCGCGACCTGCGCACGCGCGGCGATGCGGCGCTGCTCGACTACACAACGCGTTTCGACCGCTGGACACCCGCCTGCGCCGCCGATCTGGAGATCCCACGGGCGCAATTGGAAGCGGCATGGGGACGGATCCCGGCGGCGCAACGCGAGGCCCTGCAGACGGCCGCCGCGCGGATCCGCGCCTATGCCGAGCACCAAAGGCTCGAGAGCTGGAGCTATACCGAGGCGGACGGGACGCTGCTGGGTCAGCAGGTCACGCCCCTGGATCGTGTCGGGCTGTACGTGCCCGGCGGCAAGGCGGCCTATCCCTCCTCGGTCCTGATGAATGCCATCCCGGCCAAGGTCGCCGGCGTCGGCGAGCTCATCATGGTGGTGCCCACGCCCGACGGGGAGCTCAACGAGCTGGTGCTAGCCGCAGCCCATATCGCCGGAACGGATCGCGCCTTCGCCGTCGGCGGGGCACAGGCGGTCGCCGCGCTCGCCTTCGGGACCGAGACCATCCCGGCAGTCGACAAGATTGTCGGGCCCGGCAACATCTATGTCGCCACGGCCAAACGCGCGGTGTTCGGGCAGGTCGGCATCGACATGGTCGCCGGTCCCTCCGAGATCCTGGTCGTCTGCGACGGCGGGACGGATCCGGACTGGATCGCCATGGACCTCTTCTCGCAGGCCGAGCATGACGAGGACGCCCAATCCATCCTGGTGAGCTGGGATGCGGGCTTCCTGGATCGGGTCGCCGCGAGTGTCGAGCGGCTGCTGCCGACCATGGAGCGCGAGACCATCATCGCGACGGCCCTGCGCGGACGCGGGGCCATGATCCAGGCGCGCGACCTGGAGGAGGCCATCGCCGTCGCCAACCGGATCGCGCCCGAGCATCTGGAGCTGTCGGTCGAGGACCCGCAGGCCATCGTGGGCCGCATCCGCCACGCGGGCGCCATCTTCATGGGGCGCTACACCGCCGAGGCGGTCGGCGACTATTGCGCCGGGCCGAACCATGTCTTGCCGACCTCGCGCACGGCGCGCTTTTCATCCCCGCTGGGTGTCTACGACTTCCAGAAGCGTTCGAGCCTGATTATGGCCTCGGCTGCCGGGGCGGCGCAGTTGGCCAAGACCGCCTCGGTGTTGGCTAGAGGGGAGGGGCTCACCGCACATGCACGCTCGGCCGAATATCGCGGCGAGGCGCAGTCACCGGCCGAGCCTGGTTCAGCCTAGTGGAGCAGTGCAGAGGAGATTCCGAGACCGTCCGAGTTCATCCTCGTTGTCGTAATCGTGGTCGTATCGACAACGACAACGAACGATCTCGACACATGTGCCGCGCTGCACTAGGACTTTCGCGAGACGCCCATGCATGACCTGATCAGCCAGCTCATTCGTCCCGATATCCGTGCCTTGACGGCTTACCACATCCCGGACCCCGCGGGACTGGTGAAGCTCGATGCCATGGAGAACCCCTACGGTTGGCCCGAGGCACTCAAGGCCGAGTGGCTCGAGGTCCTGCGCGAGCTCGCCCTGAACCGCTATCCGGACCCGCAGGGCTCGGCAGTCCAGGCGGCCTTGCGCGAGGCGATGGGCATCACGTCGGACATGGGGTTGCTCCTGGGCAACGGCTCGGACGAGCTGATCCAGATGCTCGCCGTCGCCGTCGCCCAGCCCGGACGCAAGGTCCTGTCGCTCGACCCGGGCTTCGTCATGTACCGCATGATTGCCCGCTTTGCCGGCATGGACTATGTCGGCGTGCCCCTGCGCCCGGACGACTTCTCGATCGATCTGCCGGCGACGCTCGATGCCATCCAGCGCGAGCAGCCGGCATTGGTCTATCTGGCCTATCCGAACAACCCGACCGGCAATCGCTTCGATGCCGACGATATGGTACGCATCATCGAGGCGGCGCCCGGTCTGGTCATCGTCGACGAGGCCTATGCCCCCTTCACCGATTGCAGCTTCCTGGGTCTCCTCGGCGACTGGCAGAACCTCCTGGTCATGCGCACGGTCTCGAAGATGGGGTTGGCGGGGATCCGGCTGGGTTATCTGGTCGGTCCGCACGCCTGGCTCGAGCAGATCGACAAGGTGCGCCTGCCGTACAACATCAACGTCTTGACTCAGGCATCGGCGGTCTTCGCACTGAAGTACAAGCCGCTCCTCGACGAGCAGGCACGGATGATTCGGGCGGAACGTCAACGTCTCCAGACCGCGCTCACGACCCTGAACGGCGTCCACGCCTATCCGAGCGAGGCCAATTTCATCCTGATGCGTGTCGCAGAGGGTCGCGCCGACGCCATCTTCAAGGGCCTGAAGGATCAGGGTATCTTGATCAAGAACCTCAACGGCGCGTACCCCATGCTGGATGAATGTCTGCGGGTGACGGTCGGTCGGGCCGAGGAGAACGCGGCCTTTCTGAGTGCTCTGAGCCGACTCTTGTAGCCTGACGACTCCGGCGGTGCAGCATCTCCGAACGGGACAAGGTCGATGACGCTGAAGACCCAACCGCAGTATGGATTCGAGGACTACCTCGCTGCCGAGCGCGCGGGTTGCGACGTCAAGCATGAGTACGTGAACGGCGAGGTGTTCGCCATGACGGGCGCCTCATTCACTCACAACCTGATCGTGCTCAATCTGGGAAGCGAGCTGCGCGCTCGCCTGAAGGGCACACCCTGTCACGTGTTGCCGAGCGACATGCGGGTTCGTATCGAGGCGGCGAACGCCGGGAAGTATCCGGATCTGGTTGCCCTGTGCGAAGCGCCTCGTTTCCATGACGATCGACAGGATGTGCTGTTGAACCCGGCGCTGATTGTCGAGGTGCTTTCCGCATCGACCGAGGCCTACGATCGCGGCGGCAAATTCGCGACTTACCGCCGACTGCCGAGCCTCGAAGAATATGTCCTGGTCAGCCAGCACCGGCCCCTGGTCGAAGTCTTTACCCGCCAGCCCGATGGCCGCTGGATCCTGAGCGAGACCGAGGGTCTGGATGCGGAGGTGGCGTTCGCCTCTCTCGGGTGCCGGGTCGCGATGCGGGAGATCTACGATAAGGTGGATTTCGAGCAGGGGGAGCGTGGAGAAGACTGACCGCCGTGGTCACCCCCGGCCGTCACTCCCCGTGAGTCTTGAACGCTTCGAAGCGAATAGACGACGATGGATCGTCAGTCCTCGCTTACGGGGCCGCATCCGTGATTCGAATCGGATCGCCTGGACTGAGCCCCAACTCGGCGGCGCGCCCCGCCCGCAGCTCGAGCACCTGATCGACCGCTCGCTTGAAGGGACCGTAGCTCGGACAGGACGCCTCGAGGCAGGGCGGTACCTGCTCGGCCAATGCCACGACCTGGCCTTCGTACATGAAGACGAGGTCGAGCGGGACCGGCACGTTCTTCATCCACATCCGGATCGGACGCGATGGATCGGCGGGGAAGAGCATCCCGCGATCCTCCGCAAGGGTCGGTCTGAACATGAGTCCCCGTGCGCGCTCCTGCGGCGTACGTGCGACCTCCAAGAGAATGGTTTCCGAGCCCACCTCGGCCTTGGCCGAGATCGGCAGGTATTGGGGCTCGGTCGCCGGGGCATCGCCCATCGCGATGTTCATGGACAACCAGAGTGCCGCAGTGGCGGCCGGGACGATGAGAATCAGGCTTCTCACTCGGTCGATCATGGGGGGCATCCAGGTTGCGTGATATCGGGAATCACCTATCTTTCAGTCAGCCAATGTATCAAGGTCGCTCTTTCGGTTCCATTATCGCGGGGTTGCTGCTCATGCTTGTCATCCTCAATCCATCCCTCGCGGACGAGGGTCTGATCGATGATTTCTCACGCCCGGACGGACTCTCGGCGCTGGGTACGCCTTGGCGTGCCGTGACCGATCAGGTGATGGGCGGGCGCTCGGAGGGGGCCATCGTGCGCCGAGTGCTCGACGGGCGGCAGGCGCTTTGTCTAACCGGGGAGGTCAGCCTGGCGAACAACGGCGGTTTCGTACAGGCGATGTTGGACCTGACACCGCCGGGCGGTCCCGAGACCGGGTTGGATGCGAGCGCGTTCGACGGGGTTCGGCTCCTGGTGCACGGCAACCGCGAGGTCTACAACCTCCATCTCAAATCCACGGCGACCCTTTTGCCGTGGCAATCCTATCGTGCCACCTTCGTCGCCGGCCCCGAGTGGCGCGAGGTACATCTGCCCTTCGATGCCTTCGAGCCGTATCGTCTGGTCCAGTGGCTCGATACCCGTCGACTGACCAAGCTCGGGGTCCTCGGCATCGGTCGCGTGTTTCACGCCGATGTCTGTATCGCCGAGGTCGGCTTCTATCGCGAGACGGATGGATCCCGACGACCTGCCTCGGGGAGTCCGTCTCGGTGAACCTGTTCGGACTCCCAGGCGTTTCCGGGCAAGGGCCGGGGTAACGGCGGGATCTTCAGGTTCGGCGACTCGTGTCGCGAGACGAGGATCATGACCAGAAGCGCAGGCATCAGGAACGACAGAAGGCGCAGCGGCGAGCCCTCGGGGGCACCGAACATCAGGATCGCCGGACCGATCACCAGGAGGCTGGCGACTGCCATGAGTCCGAGCGTCCTTCTCGCCGACGCGGACCAGCGCTGCCGCAGCCAGGTGCGGTGAAAGTCGGCGGGCTGGGCGCCGAATGTCGCGACAAGATGCTCCAACGTCCGCGCGAGCTTGGCCTCGACATCCGGGGTGCGTGCCGGCTCGGCAGCGGGGATGCGCAGATGGGCCCGCCAGCCTCTGTCGATCGGACGTAACGACCGCCACGCCCACCCCAAGACCGCCAGCAGATCCTCCGGTGGATTGATCGTCCGCTGCGGGGTCGGAAGGAGCCGGATCTCGGCAGGCATCCCATGCCCGACCTGTGCGTCGAGATCGACCCCGATCCCGTCGAGGTCCGTCGAGGCGCGTAGGAGGACGAGACGCGCCTTCCCGTTCGAGCCGCCATCGGTGTCCGGGTCGGTCTCGACCCGATAGCTGCACGCCACGCAAACGCCGCCGAGCGTCGGGAACTGACGTCTCGGATCCACCGCATCGACCCGCTCGATCAGGAGCTTCGGGTCAGGCCCGTCGCTGCGCAGGATCGCGACGCGTCCCGCCGCGTCGGTCAGCGTCCGAGTCAGTCGGAAGTGCTGTCGGCCCGGATTTTCGAGGACGAGGGTCTCCGTGAGTGCGCCCGGATGATCCGGCGTGCCCGAATGTTCGGTTGGTTTGAAGTGGATACGGCGCACCAGCCGGTCGCTCCCGGCGAGATCGACATGCCGCCCCCGACGCGTGAAGGGCTCCGCAAGGGCCAGGATCTCATGATGCGTGAGCGGGATTCTCGGCTGACGCCGGGCATCCTCGGTGCGTTCGGGCTTCGGTGGCTTGTCCCGCTTGAGCCGCGGCGGCCAAAGCGGACGCATCGGCCTGGGCGCGTACATGGCTAAACCGCGTCCCGAGCGAACCTTGAGCTCGCGTCTGGAACTACCGTCGGGTGGATGCCGTGAGATCCGAGTCGGACGCGGTTTAGAAATAAATAGAAAAAAGACTTAAACCGCGTCGACTGCGTTGCTCGCTGGTTCATGTCAGGCCGACGGACCTGCTCGGAGCGGTTCATATCACACCGAGACGCGATTTAACCCTTCATGGAGGAGAAGAACTCGTCGTTGGTCTTGGTCGCCTTGAGCTTGTCGTGCAGGAATTCCATCGCGGCCAACTCGTCCATCGGATGCAGGATCTTGCGCAGGATCCACATTTTTTGCAGATCGGCCGGGCTCATCAGCAGCTCTTCACGGCGGGTGCCGGAGCGGTTGATGTTGATGGCCGGGAAGATGCGGCGCTCGGCGATGCGGCGATCCATGTGGATCTCCATGTTGCCGGTGCCCTTGAACTCCTCGTAGATGACGTCGTCCATGCGCGAGCCGGTGTCCACGAGCGCGGTGGCCAGGATGGTCAAGCTGCCGCCTTCCTCGACGTTGCGCGCGGCACCGAAGAAGCGCTTGGGACGCTGTAGTGCGTTGGCGTCGACACCACCGGTCAGGACCTTGCCGGAGGAAGGCACAACCGTGTTGTAGGCGCGTGCCAGTCGGGTGATGGAGTCGAGCAGGATGACCACGTCGCGCTTGTGCTCGACCAGCCGCTTGGCCTTCTCGATCACCATCTCGGCGACCTGCACATGGCGGGTCGCGGGCTCGTCGAAGGTCGATGAGATGACCTCGCCGCGCACCGAGCGGGCCATCTCGGTGACCTCTTCCGGGCGCTCGTCGATCAGCAGCACGATCAGGTAGCAGTCGGGGTGATTGTGGCCGATCGACTGAGCGATGTTCTGCAACATCATGGTCTTGCCGGCTTTCGGCGGCGAGACGATGAGTCCGCGCTGGCCCTTGCCGATGGGGGCCACCAGATCGATGGTGCGTGCCGTGATGTCCTCGGTGCTGCCGTTGCCGATCTCGAGGGTGAGCCGTTTGTTGGCGAACAGCGGGGTGAAGTTCTCGAACAGGATCTTCGACTTGGCGTTCTCGGGCCGGTCGAAGTTGATGTCGTTGACCTTGAGCAGCGCGAAATAGCGCTCGCCGTCCTTGGGCGGGCGGATCTTCCCGGAGATGGTGTCGCCGGTGCGCAGTGCGAAGCGGCGGATCTGGCTCGGGGAGACATAGATGTCGTCCGGCCCGGCGAGATAGGAGGCGTCCGCGGATCTCAGGAAGCCGAAGCCGTCGGTGAGGATCTCAAGCACCCCGTCGCCGTAGATATCCTCGCCGCGTTTGGCCTGCGCCTTGAGGATGGCGAAGATCAGGTCCTGTTTGCGCGACCGCCCGACGCCTTCGATCTCCATGGATTGGGCCAGTGCGACCAGCTCGGGTACGGGCGCTTTCTTCAGTTCGGTTAGGTTCATCACATTGTTTGTCGTCGGCGGAGGTGAGGGGGTGTTCGGCAACGCCCCGGGGCAGGGCCCGTGTTGCGGGGGAACGCGGTTGGGGGTGGTCGCTTTACGGGGACGGGGCGCCTTGGCGGCGGCCCCTCGGGAGTGTCGATCGGTGGCCATGGGTGCCGGTATCGGATCCGGTCCGCGGGGCGGCCAGGAGATTGAACCGGATGCCGTTGCCGATGGCCTTTAAAGGTTGCTGTCGATGAAGGCCGTCAATTGCGATTTGGACACCGCGCCGACCTTGGTCGCTTCGACCTCGCCTTGGCGGAACAGCATCAGGGTCGGGATCCCGCGGATGCCGTAACGCGGCGGTGTGCTGGGGTTCTCGTCGATATTGAGCTTTGCGACCTTGATGCGGCCCGCGTACTCTCCGGCGATCTCGTCGAGCACGGGTGCGATCATCTTGCAGGGTCCGCACCAGTCGGCCCAGTAGTCCACGAGCACGGGTTCGAGGGATTTCAAAACCTCGTCTTCGAATGAATCATCGGTCACATGGACGATGCTATCGCTCACTGAAGTGATCTCCCATAGGGTGGTTGCGGCACGGGCGGTTGTTTCGATATCACGTTCGGCGGATGACGGCGGAGCGGGGTCGCTGGGGCGCGGCGCGAACGGGTCGAGGAGCAGGCGGGCGAATTGGCGTTGGAATGTGCCCTTGAGTAAGATGCTATTTGATCCAAAGCGAAGAGAATTTGCAAGCCTTGCCAATCCGCGAGGCGCGTAGCTCCAGGGACTCCCCACGGCATGACCGACAAACACCTCACTCAGACCCGCTTCGACAGCTTCGCGCTCGATCAACGGATCATCGACGGACTCGACGAAGCGGGTTTTACCCGCTGTACCCCGATCCAGGAGCAGACCCTGCCGATCGCACTGTCGGGTCGGGATGTCGCCGGCCAGGCCCAAACCGGTACCGGCAAGACCGCCGCCTTCCTGATCGTCCTGATGCAGCGCCTGCTGACCAATCCCGGACCCGCCCCGGCGCAGATCGCGCGCCCGCGGGCGCTGATCCTCGCCCCGACCCGCGAGCTTGCCGTACAGATCCATCGGGATACGGAGCTGCTGGCCAAGCATACAGGTCTGCGCATCGCCGTCGTCTACGGCGGCGCGGGCTATCAGGAGCAGCGCGATCAGGTCGCCGGCGGCGTCGATATCCTCATCGGCACACCCGGGCGCCTGATCGACTATTTCAAGCAAAAGGTCTTCGATCTTCAGGCGATCGAGGCGGTCGTGCTCGACGAGGCCGACCGCATGTTCGACCTCGGATTCATCAAGGACATCCGCTTCCTGCTCCGGCGCATGCCGCCGCCGGAGAACCGTCAGGGGCTCCTGTTCTCGGCGACACTCTCGTATCGCGTCACCGAGCTGGCCTACGAGCACATGAACCACCCGCAGCTCGTGAAGATCGAGACCGAGACCATCACGGCCGATCGCGTACGCCAATGCTGCTACATGACCTCCAACGAGGAGAAGATCGCCCTGTTGCTCGGCCTGGTCCGCGGCTGGGACGATGCGCGCATCATGGTCTTCGTCAACACCAAACGCGAGGCCGATCGCGTCTGGGGTTTCCTCCAGGGCAACGGCATCAACACTGCGGTGCTCTCCGGGGACGTGCCCCAGAAGAAACGCCTGAAGCTGTTGAAGGACTTCACCGACGGCAAGCTCCCCGTGCTGGTCGGCACCGACGTGGCCGCGCGCGGGCTGCACATCCCGGACGTGACCCATGTCGTGAACTACGACCTGCCCGAGGATCCGGAGGACTATGTCCACCGCATCGGGCGAACCGCGCGTGCCGGTGCTGCCGGGGACGCGATCGGCTTCGTCTGCGAGACCTACGCCTTCTGCCTGCCGGACATCGAGGCCTTCATCGGGGCGAAGATCCCTGTCGAGCCGGTCGATCCCGCATTGCTCGCCGAGGTGAACCCGCGCAGCCGGCTGCGCCCGGACCGAGAGGAT
>NZ_LN848257.1:3591870-3598182 GCF_001499735.1 Thiocapsa sp. KS1
CGGTCGTCGGTCGCCTTCGCGGCAGAAAGCGCCGTCCTCGGAGACTCCCGCCGAGACGCCGGTCTCGGCGCCCCGGAGACAGCCGGAGGTCGCTGCATTGACCGCCCCGTCCGTGGCGAGCGCTGCGGCGATGTCCGTCGGCCCGCAGACGGGTGCACTGCACGCGGATGTCGGGGCCTCGGATGTCCCAACCGGCGAGCCGAAGAAGCGACGCCGGCGGCGTCGCTCCAAGAAGCCGGACGCCGAGGGCACCTACACGTCTAACCCTGCCCCGGCCCCCGAGCCGGTCGGTTGAGGCGCCCGGCCGCTGTCTGCGATCCCTGCGCCCGTCAGTCGGTATGCAGACCCGGCAGCAGATCGCCGAAGTGGGCGATCGCCGGAAAGTCGCCGACCTCGCGCCTCGGCCCCTTCGAGTCCGGCTCCACCACCGCCATCAACCAGTGAAAGCCGAAGTCGCGTGCCGCCCGCAGGACACTCGGGCTGTCGTCGATGAAGAGGGTGCGCTCGATGTCGAACGGCTCGATCGCCTGAACCAGCGACCAGAATCCCGGTGCTTCCTTGGCGACCCGCAGATCGTGCGAGCAGATGACTCGCTCGACGTGTCCGCCGAGCCGGGTCCGCGAAAGTTTGAGCGCAAGCGCCTTTTGATGGGCATTGGTCACCAGGACCCGGCGCTTGCCGCGTCGCTGGAGTGCCTCCAGAAAGTCGAGCACATGCGGATGGACCGCGATCAGATGCTCGACCTCCTGCTTGAGCAGGGCGATATCCAGGCCGAGCTCGCGACTCCAGTGGTCGACGCAATACCACTCGAGCGTGCCCTCGATATCCCGATAGCGGGCGAGCAGCTCGGCCTTGGCGGCCTCCGCCGTAAGCCCGCGGGCTTGCGCGTAGCGCTCGGGGACATGCTCAAGCCAAAAATGATTGTCGAAGTGCAGGTCGAGCAGGGTGCCGTCCATGTCCAGGAAGACGGTGTCGATCCGATTCCAGTCGATCATGCGCCACACCTCGTCGCCTCGTGTTTGTAACGTCGCCGTGCAGCGACTTGACCCATCGGAGTTGTGCTCATGCTTCGCAAACCGAAAATACTGGATCGGCGCATCGTCGCCCAGAGCCGCTTGTTCCGGGTGGAGGAGGTCGATCTGGAGTTTGCGAACGGCGCGCGTCGCACCTTCGAGCGCGTGCCCGGCGGCACGGATTCGGTCATGATCGTGCCGATGCTCGATGCCGAGACGGTGCTCCTGATCCGCGAATACGGCGCCGGCAGCGACCGTTACGAGCTCGGCCTGCCCAAGGGCGTCGTGGAGGCCGGCGAGGATCCCTTGGCCGCCGCCGATCGCGAGATCCAGGAGGAGATCGGCTACGGTGCGCGTGATCTGCGGATGATCAAACGCGTCTCGCTGGTGCCGGGCTACATCGAGCATCATAGTCTCATCGTGCTGGCGCGCGACCTCTATCCCAAGTCACTCCCCGGCGACGAGCCGGAGCCGATCGAGGTGGTGCCCTGGAGACTCGATGCGATCGACGCGCTGCTTGCTCGCGAGGATTTCAACGAGGCCCGATCCGTGGCGGCCCTGTTCATCGCCTTGCGTGTCATGGATCGCGAGCCCTGACCGAGAAGAGGATTCCGAATCCGGTCATCCGGATGCGCCCCGGACGGCGTTGACGACTACAACCCCAACGGAGATCAGGCATGTTTCGTTTATCCGCCGCCTCGGCGATCGTCTTGACGCTTGGTCTCCACGCGGGCCTCTTGACGGGCATCGGCGGCGCGAAGGCCGAAGACACGCCCCCGCCCGATGATTCCGCCTACAGCTTCGACGACTTCCCGCGGGAGGATCTCATCGAGCATCCGGCTTGGTTCAAGACGGGTTTTCTCGATCTGCCGAGCGATCTTCAAGAGGCCATCGCTGCGGGCAAGCAGGGGCTCATCGTCTATTTCGGCCAGAAACATTGCGCCTACTGCCACAAGCTTCTGAACGAGAATTTCGGCCTGTCCGATATCCTCGAGTACACCCGGCGCCATTTCGATCTGGTCGCGATCGATGTGTGGGGTGTCGAAGAGGTCACCACGATCGACGGCGAGGTGATGACCGAACGAGACTTCTCGGTCCGCGAGGAAACCAACTTCACGCCGTCTCTGCTCTTCTACGATGCCGAGGGAAAGCTGGCCCTAAGTTTGCGCGGCTACTACCCGCCTTATCAGTTCAGGGCCGCGCTCGAGTATGTCGCCGACGGACACTATTCCCGCGAGACCTTTCGGGATTATCTCGCCCGCGGCGAGGATCGCATGGTGTTCGAGCCCGAGGATCTCAACGAGCAGCCCTTCTTCGCCAAACCCCCGTACAACCTGGATCGACGCTTCCCGAGCGAGCGCCCGCTCGCGGTCTTCTTCGAGCAGGGCGACTGTCACGCCTGCGACGTGCTGCACGGCCAAGCCCTGAAGGAGCCCGCGCTTACGCGCTATTTCGGCGACTTCGACAGCGTCCAGCTCGACATGTGGTCCGAGACGCCCGTCATCACACCGTCCGGCGAGCGCACCACCGCACGCGACTGGGCCGCCGAGCTCGGACTCTTCTACGCCCCGTCGATCCTCTTCTTCGACGAGCGCGGCAAGGAGCTTCTGCGGGTCGATTCGGTCGTGCGTTTCTATCGACTCCGCAACGTCTTGAACTACATCAGCAGCAAAGCGTACCTCACCGAAAGCTTCGGCGAGTGGCGGATGTCGGAGGCACGTTGAGCCGCGGTTGAACCGCGTCCGGCGTGACCTGGACGGCACGGGGATCGCCTCTGCCTCGTAAATCCCACCGGGCGTCGGCGTCGACGCGGTTCAAGATGGAGATACGTTGCCGTGCAGACGCAACCGAAGTACGAAAGGATGTCCATCGGCACGCGAACAGCGCCAAATGCCGATTCGGAGGGAACAGATGTCGATTTTGGAATACTGCCGGCCCCGCAAGGATCTCCTCGCCGGCACCCTCAACCCGGAGATCTTCACCGCCAACCTGATGCAGGTGATCGACCACTATCGCGGTGAGACCGATGTGGTTCAGAACCTCTACACGGACGCACCGGTGGTCGGGATCGCCGGCGATCGGGTGGCGATCCAAAGGTGCTGATCATGCTCGACGAGCTGGCCGCCTACGCGACCCGCGTGGAAGCCGCGCGTGCCGGCGGCGGCAGCAGCGTGGCGACCTTCCTGATGTCTCTGTTTCAGTATGCCAAAGAGCATATCGGGCTGTCCGTCATCATCACGCTGGCCAGCCAGAAGGACGCCTTTGCGCGCCAGACCTCCATCCTTACGGATTTGGTCTCCAAGGCCAAAGGCGAGCAGACCAGCGCCGCCGACCGTGCCTACGGTGAAGTACGCAAAGTCAGCGCACGCGACGAAACCACCGTCACCCCGATGCGCGGTCAGGAAATCTCGCGCGTCGTCTCTTCGAGAACATCGACCGGCAGGGCGCCGCCACGACGGCCGATGCCTACATGGACATGTACCGGCGCACCGCCATGCTGCTGCCCGAGCAGGCCCGCCAGGAGTCCTACCGGGAGCGTTTGATCGCCCATTACCCTTCCATCCCACACTGATCGACTTCCTCACCGAGAAGCTCGCGACCGTCGAGACCTTCCAGGGGATCCGGGGCGTGCTGCGCATCCTCGCCCTGTCGGTCGCCAACCTCTGGCGTCGTCAGGCTGCGGCTCCGATGATCCATGCCTGTCATCTGGATCTGCGTGACCCGCGCCTCGCCGACGAGTTGGTCAGCCGCACCGACAGCGCCGAGTTGATGCCGATCGTCAACGCCGACATCGGCGATCTCAAGGCGGAGGACAGCAACGCCGCCTTGGCCGATCGCGCCAACGCACACCCGGACGGTTTCCCCCTCCACGAATACGCCTGGAAGACCGTGTTCCTGCATAGACTGGCGGGGTTCGGCGACGGGCTCGCCTCCAACGTCTTCGGTATCGCCAAGCAGGACGTGCTGTTCGCGACCGCCTTTCCGGGCATGACCCCGCCACAGGTGGAAACGACATTGGACGCACTGCGCTCCCATGCTTATTACCTGCGGTACTCGGAGACCGAGGGACGCTATTACGCGAGCACCGGCGTGTCGATCAACCGCGTCTTGGCCGACATTCGGCGGGCGTTGCGCGGCAACACGCGCGTGACCGATCTCCTCAACGAGACCTCGCGCAAGGTCGTCAAGGCGGGCGCGCTGAACTTCGAGATCCTCTCCGAGGTAGAGCTTCCGGAATGCATCCCGGATAAAGGTGCGAAGGCCACCCTGGCGCCGATCGCGCTGGATAGCCCGCCGGTCAAGCCCGAGGACTTCATCGCCGGCTCCAAACTCCGTCTGGCCCTGCCGGAAGAGCGTCACGGCGCCCGTCTGACCGCCCCGCAGACCGATTGGAATCGTCTTCAGGGCCTGATCGCGGCCTATCGCGACGGCAATATCCCGGTTACTCGCGCCTACCTTCAAACGCACGCCGCCGAGAATGCCGAGCGCATTCTCGACCTCCTGGAGGTCTGGGCGGCGGAGGCGCGTGATCCCGATCTGAAGAAACAGGCGCGTGCCGCACTCTATGGCCTTGGGCGGTGAGAGTTGTCGTCGATACCAACGTCTTCCTCGGCGCCATGCTCGGCCGTGGGGCGGCGAATGCCGCCATCGCGGCGTGCCTGCGCGGTCAAGCCGTTCCGCTCATGGGCACGACCCTGCTTGCCGAGTACGAGGATATCCACGGGCGCTCATCGCTGTTCTCCCGCTGCCTTCTCACTGTCGAAGAGCGTGAGGAGTTGCTGGATATCTTCTTGGCGGTGTGCGAGTGGACGCCGATCTATTTCGGCTGGCGCCCCAATCTCCGGGACGAGGGCGATAATCATCTGGTGGAGTTGGCCGTCTCCGGCGGTGCGTGTTTGATCGTGACGCGCAACCTCAGCGACTTTTCGCGCATGGAGCTGCGGTTTCCCTCCTTGCGGGCGGTCAGCCCGGAGGACTTTCTGAAGGAGTTGCAGACATGATCTCAGTGACAGTCAGCTTGCCCGACGAGACCTACCGGCGCCTGGACGAGATCGCGCGCTTGCGCGGTACCAGTATCGATCGGCTCTTCGACGATATGGCGGCCCTGATGGTGGCGGAGTCGGACGCCGAGGGCCGCTTTCGTGCCCGAGCTCGCCGGGGATACGGCAAAGCCGAGAGGGGGCTTGGGTTAGTGAATAAGGCGGCCGGACAGCCTGGCGAGGACTAGGATCCAACCCTGGATCTGACCAGAGCAAAAACCCGTGCAGTACCGGCAAGGCACCGCCCGGCTCCCCGAGTGATTTGTGGTGTTATCGCGTTGGGGACGACCGGGTGATCTGCGAGATTGACGAACGACAGGAGGTATCCATGCTCCAAGAACAACAGGATCGCTTGAATCAAATAGTAGAAGAGGCCCTGCGCGCAGGACCACAGGTGATCACCGCCAACGGCGAAGAGACCGCCGTGGTCGTTTCTATCGAGGAATACCGCCGGTTGCAGTCTCCCTCCGACACGCTGGCGGATTTCCTGATGCACTCGCCGTTGCGTCGGAGCGGCATCCGCATCGAACGAGACCAGAATCTCGAACGGGATTTGGATCTGTGAGGTTCCTCCTCGACACCAATGTCGTGTCTGAGTTTGCCAAGGACGAGGTGAACCCCGGTATTCTGCGTTGGCTGTCGCATGGCGACGAGCAGGCGATGGTGATCAGCGTCGTGACGATCGGTGAAATCGAGAAAGGCATCGCCTGGATGCCGCAGGGTAAACGTCAGCGGGCGTTGGAGGTTTGGCTGCAATCGAGTTTGGTACCCCGCTTTCGAGAACGCATCCTCCCGCTGGAGCTCGAAGACCTGCAGCGTTGGGGTCGGATGATCGGATCGGCACTCAAAGAGGGGGGCGCCGCTCCCGCAGATGGATACGCTGATTGCCGCGGTTGCCATGAATCGCGACCTGATTTTGGTGACCCGAAACACCGATGATTTCATGCGAACGGGCGTCTCGCCGCGACCTTGTTGGCGAACCTGGCCGACCGGCAAGGTTGGCCCGAGTCCGTCGAGAACGGCCTGGTGCTGTTGGCGTGGATGCTCAAGGCGGGTTGTCTGGAGATCCGCGTGGCGTTGCGCCGACATCGCAAGACCGGCGCCCCCTCCCCTACGATTCGCGCGTCGATGGTTATGTGCACGAGAAATGGGCCGTCTTCACGGATGCCGAGGGTCATCGGCTGATCGCCGAGGGATCCCTGAACGAGTCGTGCACGGCACTGGAGATCAATGCCGAAAACATCGGCGTGCACGCCGAC
>NZ_LN848257.1:3598282-3612468 GCF_001499735.1 Thiocapsa sp. KS1
GGCCCCCGGGAAACGGCCAGAGCGGATCTGTATGCCGGGGACTTCGAGACCATCTGGGAGAACCGGGATCCCGGGCTCTATGTGTTGGACCTGCCCCTGGCGGTGCGCGAACGCCTGATCGAGATCGCCGGCATCGTGACCCGCCCGAAGGAGATCGACGGCTCCAGCGAGCTGCCGCCGGACGTCGCTGGACCGACGGCGCGCGAGTGGCTGCAATTCGCCATCCTGCGCGAGGTACCGCGGATGCCGAACGGTCGCTTTGTCGGGATGGCGACGGCTCCGGTCGCGCCCTGGCCGCACCAGGCGATCGTCGCACGGCGCCTGATCACCGCCTACCCGTACAGCTTTCTGTTGTGCGACGAAGTCGGTTTGGGCAAGACCATCGAGGCGGGCTTGGCCTTGCGCTCGCTGATCCTCTCGGGACTGGCGCGACGCGTCTTGATTGCGCCGCCTGCGAGTCTCGCTCGGCAGTGGCAAAGCGAGCTGGCGAAGAAGTTTTCCTGCGCTTCGGGCGAGCGCTTTCCGGCCCTCAAGTTCGGCATCTTTACACCCACCCGCTGGAGGAGCAGCTCCCGGCCAAGTCGGTGTTTGGCCCCGCGTGCGTGATCGTCTCTACCGGGTTGGTTCGGCGCAAGGAGCGACAGCAGGAGCTGGCCGGGCAGACCTGGGATATCGCCCTGGTGGACGAGGCGCACTATGCCCGCCGCAGCAACTCGACGGCCGGACTGGTGGTGCAGCCGAGATACGGGGATCTCTACCGGGCGCTCGAGCAGACCTTGCGACCGCGCGTCCGCGCCCTGTGGCTCGCCACCGCCACGCCCATGCAGCTTGACCCGATCGAGGTCTACGATCTGTTTCGCCTGACCCGGCGCGTCGGCCCCTTCCAGGACGATCCGTCCCTGACGGTACTGAATTAGGTGGATTTGTTGCTCAAGGTGTTGCGTTGCCGCGAATCTGTCGGGCAAGTCGCAAGAGCCTCTATTGCTGAGGGGGCTGCCGGGGATTGTCGACGGGACCGCGTTGACCATCGACCGCAAGCTCTATGACGACGGGATCGCGTCACTCGGGCCGTGTCTACGGTTTGCAACCTACGGCGAACCTGTTTTCGATGCCATCCTGGCCATGAGTGGCGACTGGCAACCGCCCGGGTGCGTCCGACGGATCGCCGTCACACCACACGGGCTGGATGTGGAGTACGTGGCGTTCGTCGCCGCCATTGCGGATGGCGAGGGGACCGCGCTGCGCCTCATCACGGACTTGGACGCGCTTGCGGTGTTGTCTCTGGGCGAGACGGTCACCGTGTCGTAGGCCGACACCGCGCCCTTTGTCGCACAACTGCAAGCGATGGCCGACGAGGAGTATCGCCTGACCGCCCATGTGACGGGCGTCGAGTCGGACAACGAGCGCTCCGGGCGTGCCCAAGCGGCGCTGGCCCTCAGAACAGCCTTCGGGTTCATCAAATGACGCCAAAAGACGGGCCTTTCCGATGAGAACTTCTGGAAAGAGCTCGAGGCCTGCCGCAAGCTGGTCGCGGAGCGGTTGGCTCAGGGCGGGGGCATGTCCGTGCAGCAGGTCCCCGTCATTTACGAGCAGGTCGCGACGGCCTTCGTCCCGTTCGTTGTCAAACGCAAGATCAGCGACGAAAGCTTCTGGGTCGATACGGCCTCGGCCCCGTTGCTGAACGCCGCCCTGGACGCGGCGGCCCGGGTCGGCGAGGGGATCAAGAAGAAGTCGGAGCTGAGCACGGAGGCCGCGTTGAGCAGGATTGCCGACGAGATGAAACGCCTGCTCGTTTGAAGGTCGCGGCCGGTAGGCGTTATCTGGTATTTTTGCGCAGTGCAGCATTCGGGGCGCTCGTCGTGCCGAAGCATCCAATCATTCGATCGGGTCGCTCGACCCCGTCCGGCCTGTTTCGCGCAAGAGGAAGATCCATGCAAAGCGTCTACATCGCCGGTGCCGGTTCCGGCAGCGGTAAGTCCGTCGTTGTTTTAGGCTTCATGGAGATGCTCTATGCCGTCAATCGGAGGGTGGGATTCTTCCGCCCGATCGTCTCCAAGAGCGTCGAGCAGGACAACCTGACCACGCTCATCCGCAGCCGCTACGACCTGCCTTTCTCCCCGGAGATGCTTTACGGCTGCACGGCGGAGACCGCCAGTCACCTGGTCGCCGCCGGGCATTACGACGAGCTTCTCAAGATGATCTTGAATAAGTTCAAGATGTTGGAAGAGAACTGCGACCTCGTCGTCTGTGCCGGGACCGACTTCGACGGTCTGGTGCCATCCCTGGAGTTCGACTTCAACGCCGATCTGGCGAACAACCTCGGCTGCAACGTCGTGGTCGTGGTGAAGGGCTTCGGGCGCAGCCCGGAAGAGGCGCTCGAGGCGCTCTACATGGCCCACGAGTCGATGCGCAATCGCGGCGGAGACTTCCTCGCGAGCGTCATCAACGGCGTCGACCCGGAGCATGTGGAAACGGTCAAGGCCCGTGCCCGCAAGCTCTTGCCGGAGCGCGAGAACGTCTATGTGCTGCCGCGACAGGCCGCACTCGGCATGCCGACCGTGGGCGAGATCCGCCAGGCGCTGGACTGCGAGTGTCTCTGCGGCGACGGCGATGCCATGAATCAGGTCGTCTCCAACTACAAGATCGCGGCGATGGAGGTCCCGGATTTCCTCAGCTACATCGAGGACGGCTGCCTCATCATCACCGCCGGCGACCGCTCCGACATCATCCTCGCGAGTCTCGCGGCCGACGTCTCCTCGTCCTTCCCGCGCGTGGCCGGACTGCTGCTGACCGGCGGGCTGCAGCCGGCCGAGAACGTCCAGCGTCTGCTCGAGGGGCTTCGCCGCACCAAGGTCTCGATCCTGCGGGTGCCGACCGATACCTTCACCACCGCGATGAAGGTCAACGGTATCGAGGCGACCATCCTCCCCGGCGACGAGCGCAAGATCGCGGCCGGCCTCGGCGTCTTCGAAGGCCATGTGGACGTCGAAGAGCTGCGCGCTCGGATCGCGGTGCGACACTCCGACCGCACCACGCCGCTGATGTTCGAGTACGAGCTGGTGCGTCGCGCCAAGACGCGTCGTCAGCGCATCGTGCTGCCCGAGGGCACCGACGAGCGGATCCTGCGGGCGGCGGAGATCCTCACGCTGCGCCAGGTGGTGGATCTGACCCTGCTCGGCGACCCCGAAAAGATCCGCCGCCGGATCGGCGAGCTGGGACTCAAGCTGAACGGGATCCCGATCATCGACCCGACGACCGCCCCGGATCGCGAGCGCTACGCGCAAACCTATTTCGAGCTGCGCAAGCACAAGTGCATCTCCGAGCAGATGGCGCACGACGCCTTGGAGGACGTGAGCTATTTCGGCACCATGATGGTCCACACGGGCGACGCCGACGGGATGGTCTCGGGTGCCCTGCACACCACCCAGCACACCATTCGACCGGCCTTCGAGATCATCAAGACCAAGCCTGGCGTGAAGCTCGTTTCGAGCGTCTTCTTCATGTGTCTCGCCGACCAGGTGCTGGTCTATGGCGACTGCGCCGTCAACCCGAACCCGACCTCCGAGGATCTGGCCGACATTGCCATCACCTCGGCCGGGACCGCCGCCGCGTTCGGGATCGAGCCGCGTGTGGCCATGCTCTCCTATTCCAGCGGCAGCTCGGGCAAGGGTGCCGACGTGGAGCGCGTGCGCGAGGCGGTGCGGATCGCACGCGAGCGTCGCCCCGACCTCAAGCTGGAGGGGCCGATCCAGTACGACGCGGCGGTCGACATCGGGGTGGCGCGCTCGAAGATGCCCGACAGCGAGGTCGCCGGACATGCGACCGTGTTTATCTTTCCGGATCTCAATACCGGCAACAATACGTACAAAGCGGTGCAGCGCAGCGCCAACGCCGTGGCCATCGGCCCGGTGCTTCAGGGCTTGAACAAGCCCGTCAACGATCTGAGTCGAGGCTGCACCGTAACCGACATCGTCAATACCGTGACGATCACCGCGATTCAGGCACAAAACGATCACGCGCTCGCCACGGCGGGAGTCGACAGCGATACCATCGGCGCGACTCGGGATTGATCAGGAGACTCAGGTGAAGGTACTCGTCCTCAATTCAGGCAGCTCGTCGATCAAATATCAGCTCTTCCGCAGCGACGATTGGGTCGCTCTCGCCTCCGGGTCGGTGACGCGCATCGGCGAGCCCGAGGGCGAGATCAAGGAGGAGTGGCTGGATGCCTCCGGGATCCGGCAGTCGGGCCGCGCCCGGGTGCCGATTCCGACCCACCAAGAGGGTATCGATCGCATCGTCAAGGCGCTGCACGAGACCAGGGTCTTGGGCGATGTCTCGGAGCTGGCCGCCATCGGTCATCGCATCGTCCACGGCGGCGAGCACTTCAAGCGCCCGACCATCGTCGACGATGCCGTCGCCGACGGCATTCGGGCCGTGATCCCCTTGGCCCCTCTGCACAATCCGGCCCATCTCGCCGGCATCGAGGTGGCCCGCCGGCTCTTCCCGACGGTGCCCTCGGTTGCGGTCTTCGATACCTCCTACCATCAGACGATGCCGAGGACCTCGTATCGTTACGCGATCCCGGAGTGGCTGTACCAAGAGCACAGGATCCGCCGCTACGGCTTTCACGGCACCTCGCACTACTATGTTGCCAAGCGCGCCGCCGCGATGCTCGGCCGGCCTTTGGAGACCTGCAACCTGATCACGCTGCATCTGGGCAACGGCTCCAGCGCGACGGCGATCCGTGACGGCAAAAGTGTGGACACCTCCATGGGTCTCACCCCGCTGGAAGGCCTGGTGATGGGCACGCGCTGCGGCGATATCGATCCGGCGGTGCTCTTCTATCTCGCCAAGAATCTCGGCATGGATACGGACGCGATCGAGGATCTTCTGAATCGCCAGAGCGGTCTCCTGGGGATCTGCGGCGTGAACGACATGCGCGAGATCGACCGTCTGGCCGAGGAAGGCGACGACGGCGCGGAGCTGGCGATCGGCATTACGGCCCATCGCATCAAGAAGTACATCGGCGCCTATTACGCCGAGCTCGGCCGGGTCGATGCCGTCGTCTTCACCGGCGGCATCGGCGAGAACGCCGCCGAGATCCGCTGTCGCGCCTGCGAGGGTCTGGAGAACCTCGGGATCAAGATGGACGACTCCGCCAACTACGCCCTCGAAGAGCGCGGCGAGCGCTGCATCAGCACACCCGAGAGTGCCGTGCAGGTGCTGGTGATTCCCACCAACGAGGAGCTGGAGATCGCACAGCAGTCGCTCGCGGCGGCAGCGGAGGTGTCGCGCGATTGAGCTGCCCGAGGCAGGGAACCGGGCGCTGGAGACCGGTGCCCCTTTCCGGGATAATCGCGCGGGCTTGCATACTTAGAACAACGACCGCCTTAGGAGATGACGATGTCCGGATCCAATCCCTCGTTGGTGCGCTCGATCGCCTGGGTCCTCCTGGTGGCCCTGGTCGGCGTGTATCTGCTCTATGACTGGCATTCGGGTCGTTTGTCGGCTCAGCTGGATCAAAAAGAGGCCGATATCCTCGCAGCGGTTGCGCAGATCAAAGAACGAGAGGCGCGGATCGGATCGATCCAGGGCGAGGTTGCGCAGCTCAACGAACGCATTCGGGAGCTGACCGATCTGCATGCGGGGGAGAGGCAGCAGCTGGAGGATCGGATCGCGGCGTCCGAGCAGGCCAAGGCCCAGCTCGAGGAAGCCCTCGAGAGGCTCCGCCAAACCGACGCGGGCACACTCGCCGCCGAGCAGGCCAAG
This sequence comes from Thiocapsa sp. KS1, assembly GCF_001499735.1. Lineage (GTDB taxonomy): Bacteria > Pseudomonadota > Gammaproteobacteria > Chromatiales > Chromatiaceae > Thiocapsa. Next base: position 3,604,052 of record NZ_LN848257.1, read on the forward strand.
ACCGCCGCGGTGATCGAGGAGCGCGATCGCGGGATCGCTGCCTTCAAAGCGCTTCAAGGCCAGTACGAGATGGCCGTCGCAAAAGCCGATAGCCTGCGGGCTGAATTGACCGGACTCCAGCAGGTAATTGCGGACTCGACACTCGAGCATCGCCAGCAAATCGAAGCGCTCGAGCGCCATCTCAACGAGCGCGTGCAGCTTGCGAAAGCGACACCCAAGGATACCGAGCTGATGCGCGCCGCGCAGGCGGCCGGCTTGCTGCCGGAAGCCGTCGCCTTGGACGAGGAGGCCAGCGCCCTCGCCGACCAATTGGCCGAGACGCAGGCTGCGCTGCAAGCACTGCAGGCGGAGTCCGAGGCCGCTCGCGAGACGCAGAGCGCACAGATCGCTGCACTCGAAGAGGAGCTGAAGACGGCTCGCGCAGCGCTTGCCGAGCCGTCGCTGCAGGACGCGTCGGAGGAGGCGCTCGCCGCACTCCGGGAACGTCTTGCGCAGACCGAAGCCGAGCTGGCCATGGCCCGGAGCGAGGCTGCCGCCGCGCTCGAAGCGGCCGGCACGACCACCGCCCGACAACTGGTCGAGGCGGAGGCGCGCATTGCTGCCCTGTCCGAGCAGCTCGCGAGCGAGCAGGACGCTCGGACAAGGATCGCGACGGAGAAGGAGGCCGCTGCCGCCGAGCTCAAGGAGGCGCTCGCCCGCACCGAGACGGAGCTGGCCGAGGTGCGCACGCAGTTGAGCAGTGCGCGGCAGGCAGCGGAGAGTGCCGGCGATGAGGTGCTGACGCAGGCGCGCACGCGGATCGCCGCCCTCGAAGCCGCCATCGAAGCGGAGCGCGGCAAATCGGGTCAGGTCAGGTCGTCCATGCGCGAGGAGGCCGATCGGATGCTGGCCGAGCTGCGCGGCCTTTACCAACGCTTCTCCGAGCTGGGCGGAACCTATACGGATCGCGGCATGCTGCTCAAGCTGGCCAACACCGAGCTGCGCTTTCAACCCGCTATGGCGACCCTGACCAGCGACGATCTCCCGAGTCTGGATCGGATCGCCGAGCTGCTCGTTGCCCATCCCAACCTCGACGTGCGCATCGAGGGTCACACCGACAGCCAGGGCGACGCCGCGACCAATCTTGCCCTGTCGCTACAACGTGCCGAGGCCGTCAAGCAAGCGTTGGTGAAACGGGGCGTCGCGGCGAGCCGGTTGACGGCGCAAGGGTTGGGACCGGAGCGCGCGATTGCCGACAATGCCACCCCTGCGGGGCGGGCTCAGAACCGCCGTGTCGAGATCTATGTCGTCGAGGGTTGATCCCGGCGGCTTCGGACCGAGGTGCCGACGTGCTCTGTAGGGGCCGAGCTGCACCTCGCCGGCGCGTTCGGGGGTTGCGCTCGTCGAGCGAGACCGAGTGACGAGCCCGCCGCTTGAGGGCGCATCGGCCGACTCGGGCGGCTGGCACGGCCGCCTGGAGCTCGAGATCGCCGCGCGTGCCGGGCGCAGCCGGGTCGTCGGCAAGCGGCAGCTCGGTCCCTTGACGATTCAACGCCCCTTCTATCCCGAGGGTCTCCCCTGTCATCTCTATCTCCTGCATCCGCCCGGCGGGGTGGTCGGCGGCGATCGGCTCGAGCTTGAGATCCAGGTGGCGGGCGGCGCACATGCCTTGGTCACGGCGCCAGGGGCCACCAAATTTTACCGCAGTGCCGGATCCCTCGGCCGGCAGACACAGCGCCTCGTTGTTGCACCGGGCGGCGTGCTCGAATGGTTCCCGCACGAAAACATCTTCTTTCCCGGTGCCTCGGTTCGCCTGCACACACAGATCGAGCTCTCGGGCGACGCCCGCTTTATCGGTCGGGAGATTCAGTGTCTCGGACGCCCGGCAATCCGCGAGCGCTTCGGCGCGGGGCGCGCCGAGATCGGCATGACCGTGCTGCGCGATGCCCGGCCACTCTTGATCGATCGCCTGCGCGTGGCGGGCGCGTCGAGCCTGGACGGGCTCGCCGGCTTGCGCGGTTTCCCGGTCTGCGCCACCTTTATCGCGTCCGGAGCCGCTACGGACGCACTTGCAGCGGCGCGGCATCGGCTGAGCGAGGCAGCAGGCTATCCGGTCGGCGCGACCCTGATCGACGACCTCTTGTTGGTTCGGGTGCTGGCGCCGGAGGTCGAGCCGGTCGGACGTCTCTTCGTCGATCTGTGGGCTGATCTTCGCCCGAATCTGCTCGGTCTACCCGCCTGTCCGCCACGGATTTGGGCGACCTGAGCCGGGTCCGGCAGAAGCGACGCTGATCGGGCGGCGCCCACGCGCGCTCGGTATATCATTGCGCATCCAGACAGCGACGATCAGGAGCCCACCATGGACCTTAGCCCCCGAGAGAAGGACAAGCTGCTGCTCTTTACGGCAGGACTGCTCGCCGAGCGCCGCAAGGCCAGGGGCGTGCGGCTGAACTATCCCGAGGCGATCGCCTACATCAGCTGTGCAATCCTCGAGGGCGCGCGCGACGGCCGCACCGTGGCCGAGCTGATGGATTACGGGCGCACCCTCTTGACCCGCGAGGATGTGATGGACGGCATCCCGGAGATGATCGACGACATCCAGGTCGAGGCGACCTTTCCGGACGGGACCAAGCTGGTCACGGTCCACGATCCGATCATCTGATGAACCGCGTCCGGTCGGACATGGCGTGTCCATGATCGGGAGCGAGCTTGAACCGACTCGCTACCCTCGGAGCCGACGCGGTTCATGTGTTTTTCGGATTTGATGACCTAAACCGCGCCGGCTCCGACAGTGATCGGAGCCGGCGCGGCCAAGCCAATCCAACAAGCGACGCATACCGCACCAGGCGCGGTTTAGTGCAGGAGTAGGCCCATGATTCCAGGTGAGATCATCACGGTTCCGGGAGACATCGAGCTGAACGCCGGCCGACCCCGACTGACCATCCAGGTCGCCAACACCGGCGACCGTCCGATCCAGGTCGGCTCGCACTATCATTTCTACGAGACCAACTCCGCACTCGCCTTCGATCGGGAGCAGACCCGAGGCTGGCGGCTCGATGTCCCCGCCGGCACCGCCGTGCGCTTCGAGCCGGGTCAATCGCGCACCGTGACACTGGTGCCCTATGCCGGCGACCGTCTGGTCTACGGTTTCAACGCCCGGGTGATGGGCGCACTCGACGGAGATCAGCCATGAGCCGAATCAGCAGGGCGGCCTACGTCTCCATGTATGGCCCGACCGTCGGGGATCGGGTGCGTCTGGGCGACACCGAGCTGTTCATCCAGGTGGAGGAGGATCGCACCCGTTACGGCGACGAGGTCACGTTCGGCGGCGGCAAGGTGATCCGCGACGGGATGGGGCAGTGCCAGCGTCAGACCGACGAGGTGGTGGATCTGGTCGTCACCAATGCGCTGATCCTGGATCATTGGGGCATCGTCAAGGCGGATATCGGGATCAAGGATGGCCGTATCGCCGGGATCGGCAAGGCGGGCAATCCGGATACCCAGGCCGGCGTGGACATCCTGATCGGGCCGGGGACCGAGGTCATTGCCGGCGAGGGGCAGATCATCACGGCCGGCGGCATCGACGCCCATATCCACTTCATCTGCCCTCAGCAGATCGACGAGGCGCTGATGTCCGGCGTGACGACCATGCTGGGCGGCGGCACGGGACCGGCGACCGGCACCAATGCGACCACCTGCACGCCGGGGCCCTGGAATATCCGGCGGATGCTCCAGGCCGCCGAGGGCCTGCCGGTCAATCTCGGTTTCCTCGGCAAGGGCAACGGCAGTCTGCCGAATGCCCTGGAGGAGCAGGTGCGTGCCGGGGCTATGGGGCTGAAACTGCACGAGGATTGGGGCACCACACCGGCGGCGATCGACTGCTGTCTGGGGGTTGCCGAGAAGATGGACGTGCAGGTCGCGATCCACACCGACACGCTCAACGAGTCCGGCTTCGTCGAGGACACCATCGCCGCCTTCAAGGATCGCTGCATCCACACCTATCACACCGAGGGCGCGGGCGGCGGCCATGCACCCGACATCATCAAGGCCGCGGGTCTGCCGAACGTGCTGCCGTCCTCGACCAATCCGACCCGGCCCTATACGGTCAATACGGTCGACGAGCATCTGGACATGCTGATGGTCTGCCATCACCTGTCCCCGTCGATCCAGGAGGACGTCGCCTTTGCCGAGTCGCGCATCCGTCGCGAGACCATCGCGGCCGAGGATATCCTGCACGATCTCGGCGCCTTCTCGATGATCTCCTCGGATTCCCAGGCGATGGGCCGGGTCGGCGAGGTCATCTGCCGCACCTGGCAGACCGCCCACAAGATGAAGGTCCAGCGCGGCGCGCTCCCCGGCGATCCCGCCGGGCACGACAACCTCCGCGCCAAACGTTACATCGCCAAGTACACCATCAACCCGGCGATCACCCACGGCATCGCACACGAGGTCGGGTCGGTGGAGGTCGGCAAGCTCGCCGACCTGGTGCTCTGGCGGCCCGCCTTCTTCGGCGCCAAGCCAAGCCTCGTCATCAAGGGCGGCTTCATTGCGGCAGCAGCGATGGGCGATCCCAATGCATCCATCCCCACGCCTCAGCCGGTCCATTACCGACCCATGTTCGGTGCGCTCGGCGGCGCGCTGGGCGCCACCTGCATGACCTTTCTCTCGCAATGGGCGCTGGAGGCCGGCGAGCCGCAACGTTTGGACCTCAAGCGCTTGATCGGTGTGACCCGCGACAGCCGTTTGGTGCGCAAGTCGAACATGATCCACAACGACTACCAGCCGACCATCGAGGTGGATCCGCAGACCTATCAGGTGCGCGCCGACGGTCAGCTGTTGACCTGCGAGCCTGCAAAGGTGCTTCCGCTGGCCCAGCGCTATTTTCTGTTTTGATCAGAATGCGGGGCCTGGGCGACAGGGTTTGCCCGGACCTCGCCGCTCGCTGTCCGCTCCCGAGGCTTCGTAGGTGCTGCGTTGCTCCGCGGTCAGGACGTCCTTGATCTGCTCGCGGACCTCGTTCCGAGCCATCTCCGGGTCGTCGCCCTTCGCCTGCATGATGGTGCGCACCCGGGCGATCTGTTCCGTGCTCAGGGCCAGTTGTTTGGCGAGCCGATCCAGGTGGCGTTCCTCGCGGGCTTCGCGCTGCTCGTGGGTCCGGGCAAGCTGCTCGGGTGTCAGAACGGCGTCGACCCGTGCCCGAGTCTCGGCGCGCTGCCGCGCCGACTCGGCCTGCTGCGCGTCCAGAATGGCTCGGATCTCGCGTTGCTGCTCGGCGGTCAGATCCAGGCGCTCGGTCATGCGCTCGATGCGCTGACTCGCGAAGGCTTCGGGGGTTTGGCCGTGCGCAAAGGGACCGGCCAGGGTCGCGTGGGTTGCGAAGAGTCCGGAGACTGCGAGCGCCAGGGCGGCGGTTTGGATGCTGCTGCGTGTGGTCATACTCTGTCACCTTTGAGACGTCGGGTCTCGCCGTCGGGTCTTCCCGAGGCGATGCCGGGACGCTGTCCCGGCGAGGGACAGGCTAGGTGCTCAGGGTGCAGGAGCCGTGCAGCAAATGCGCAAATTCGGTGGAGGGACGACCGGTTTCAGGGGTTGCCTTCGGGTCCGACCAGGTTCGGGTCCGGCTCCTCGTAGCGATAGCCGACGCCGTAGACGGAGTGGATCAGCTCGGTATCGGGGACCAGCTCGCCGAGCCGTCGGCGGAGCTTCTTGATGTGGCTGTCGATGGTCCGATCCGCGACGATGCGGCCGTCCGAATAGATGCGATCCATCAGGAAGTCCCGAGAGAGGATGCGGCCGGCGGCCTGATGCAGTGCTGCGAGCAGCGCGAACTCCACGGCGGTCAGCGTGATGACCGCGCTCCCGTGCGAGACTTGTAGCCGGTCCGGCTCGAGCGCGAGGACGCCCGGCGTCGGGGATTCGGGCGAGCGCGACGCTCGCCTGAGCACGGCCTTGACGCGCGCGACCAGCTCGCGTGGGCTGTAGGGTTTGCAGACATAGTCGTCGGCCCCGAGCTCGAGACCCAGCAGGCGATCGATTTCCTCGACCCGCGCAGTGGTCATGATGATGGGGACCTGACTGCGACCGCGCACCTCGCGACAGATACTCAGTCCATCCCGGCCCGGCAGCATGAGGTCGAGGAGAACGAGGTCGGGTCGCTCCCGCTCGATCCAGTCGACGGCGCCGGTGCCGGTCGGCAGGTGGTGGACCCGATAGCCGGCTGCGCGCAGATAGTCGGCGACGACCGCGGCGAGACGCTCCTCGTCCTCGACGATCAGGATGAGATGGGGTGAGGTTTGGCGCATGGGCGTGGGCGTTGCCTTGAAGATGCAGTCGGCCGATCCCTCCGGGCCGGGATTCGGTTATTCTATCGGCCTGTCGGCGTGTCCGCTCGCGGCACGTCACCCGCCTCGTCGTCTTTTGCCTTAAGCCTCGACCGAACGCCGAATGAAGCCCCTATGAAACAGGCCATCACCGATCTGATCCGCACGGCCCTCGCGAGCCTCGTCGAGGCGCCCGTGGGCGACACCGGATTGCCCGTACCCCAAGTCGACCGAGCCAAGGACACGTCTCACGGCGATTTCGCGACCAATGTTGCCATGGTGCTCGCCAAACGCCTCGGCGCCAAGCCGCGCGAGGTCGCACAGCGTCTGGTGGATGCGCTGCCGGACTCGCCGCTGGTCGCTCGGGTGGAGATCGCCGGGCCGGGTTTCATCAACTTCTTCCTCGCCGAAGACGCCTATCGTCGGCTCGTCCCCGAGATCCTGGAGGCAGGTCACGCCTTCGGGCGCAGCCGACTCGGCGCCGGGCGGCGTGTGCAGGTCGAGTTCGTCTCGGCCAACCCGACCGGGCCTCTGCATGTGGGGCACGGCCGCGGGGCCGCCTACGGCGCGGTCGTCGCCGATCTGCTCGCGGCCGTCGGATTCGACGTGCATCGCGAATATTACGTGAACGACGCCGGGCGGCAGATGGACATCCTGGCCAGCTCGGTCTGGCTGCGCTATCTGGAGCTCTGCGGCGAGGAGCTGACCTTCCCGAGCAACGGCTACAAGGGCGACTATGTCTGGGATATCGCCGCGACCCTGCATCGCGAGCACGGCGACGCCTATCGGGTGGAGGCCGCGACGGTCTTTGCCGGTCTTCCGCCCGACGCGCTGCCCGACGGACAGGACGGCGGCGACAAGGAGGCCCATATCGACGGGGTCATCGCCGCCGCCAAGCACCTGTTGGGCGACAACCGCTACCGTTATGTCTTTGAGCTGGGGCTGAACACCATCCTCGACGACATCCGCGAGGATCTCGCCGAGTTTGGTGTCGAGTACCAGGAGTGGTACTCGGAGCGCACGCTCGCCGAGAGCGGTGCCGTGACCAAGGCCATCGAGCGGCTGCGCGAGGCCGGTCACGTCTACGAACAAAACGGCGCGCTCTGGTTCCGATCCAGTGCGTTCGGCGACGAGAAGGATCGGGTGGTCGTGCGCGAAAACGGCCAGAGCACCTATTTCGCCTCCGACATCGCCTATCACATGGACAAGCTCGAGCGCGGCTTCGAGCGCGTCATCGACATCTGGGGCGCGGATCACCACGGCTATGTCCCGCGCGTGAAGGCCGCACTCCAGGCGATGGGCGACGACGCCGAGCGGCTCGAGGTGCTCCTGGTGCAGTTCGCGATCCTCTATCGCGGCGGCGAAAAGGCGCAGATGTCGACCCGCTCGGGCGAGTTCGTGACCCTGCGCCAGTTGCGCAAGGAGGTCGGGCGCGATGCCGCGCGCTTCTTCTACGTCATGCGACGTTGCGAGCAGCATCTGGATTTCGACCTGGATCTGGCCAAGTCCGAGTCCTCCGACAACCCGGTCTACTACGTCCAATACGCCCACGCGAGGGTGTGCAGCGTGCTGCGGCAGGCCGCGGAAAAGGGGATGCCGGTGGAGCCGAGTCCGGGTGTCGAGAATCTGGAGCGACTGATCGAGTCGCACGAGCTGGCCTTGCAGCGCACCCTGGCGCGCTATCCGGAGGTGGTGGAGGCGGCGGCACTCAAGGCCGAGCCGCATCTGCTGACCCATTATCTGCGCGAGTTGGCAAACGAGCTTCACACCTATTACAACGCCCACCAGTTCCTGGTCGCCGACGCGGCCCTGCGCGACGCGCGCATCAAGCTGATCCTGGCGGTGCGCGAGGTGTTGCGCAACGGTCTGGGCCTGCTCGGCGTTTCCGCCCCGGAGGCGATGTGAGATGAGCAGGGAATTTCGGCGGACCGGTCTCGCGCGACCGACCCCGCGTCGCGGCAAGCAGGGCAATTCCTGTCTCTGGTCGTTCCTACTCGGAGGCATGCTCGGCGCCTTCGGCGTGGGGCTCTATTGGACCCAGAACCCGGATGCCATGAAGGCGCCGACGGCGGCTTTGCCGGCGAAGGTGGAGCGGCCCGCGCCGACACCCCCGAGCTT
>NZ_LN848257.1:3612568-3628996 GCF_001499735.1 Thiocapsa sp. KS1
GTCACGCCGCCGGCGGTGCCGACCTCGACGACCGGCAAGGGCTTCGCGGTGCAGGTCGGCTCCTTCAAGCGCGCGGCGGACGCCGAACGACTGAAGGCGGAGCTTGCGCTCCTGGGGATCTCCAGCCGCGTGGAGGTCGCGACCGTTCCGGGCGGCGACACCTATCACCGCGTCCGTACCGGCCCCTATGCCGACAAGGCTGCCGTCGAGAAGGTTCGCGCCCTGCTCAAACGCAACGGCAAGGATGCGATGACGATCCCGATCAAGTGAGCTCGACGTCCGGCAGGGTGCGTCGGACGACACCGTGCCGGACGCCCGATCCGCACCTAACCCAGCTCCGGCGTCTCTCCGGATGCGACGTAGACCGCCCGCTCGGCGACGTTGGTTGCCCGATCCGCGACCCGCTCGTAGTTGTGCACGATCCACAGCAGATAGGTCCCGGTCGCGGCGAAATCCGGATCGGCGCGCATCATCGCCAGGACGCGCTCGGTCACCGCCTTCTCGTTGCGGTCGACCTGATCCTCACGTGCGATGCTCGCCCGTGCACTCTGCTCGTCGCCCCCGCAGGTAAAGGCTTCCAGGGTCTCGCCGAGCATGGCGATCGCATCCTCGGCGACCTCGACGATGGCCTCGACCGACTCGCTCGGAAACCGTGTCGGCCCGCTCTTGCGCAGGATGCGTGCGACATCCGCGGCATAGTCGCCGATGCGCTCGAGCTCCGACACCAGCTCCATGCAGGCGCCGATGGCCCGCAGATCCACGCCGGCGGGCTTGTAGGCCGCCAGCGTCACTAGGCATTCCTGCTCGAGGATCCGCCGCTGTTGGTTGATGCGCGCATCCGCCTCGATGATGCGCTCGGCCAAGTCCAGGTCATGTCGGGTCAGGCAGTCCACGGATTGGTTCAGGGCGTCGATAACCAGCTTTCCCAAGTCGCCCACCGCGCCCTGAAGCTGCGCGCGGCGGCGTTGCACCAGATTGATGTTCTCGCTCATGCCGTCGTCCCCTGTCTCGTGTGATGATGGTGTCGAACGCCCCGCGGATTCGGCGCCCGAACCTATCACAAGGGCGCCGACCCGCCTAGGATTGGATCTGAATCAGGGCCCCGTATCCACCATGACCTCAAGACACGACGCGCACGCCTCGACGACCATCTGCGTCACCCGACATGGCGAGACCGATTGGAATATCACCGGTGTCTTGCAGGGGTGGATCGATGTCCCCTTGAACGAGAACGGTCGAAGGCAGTCTTTGGAGATGGCCGAGAACTTCAAGGTCTGCGGGTTTTCGCGGATCTGGACCAGCCCCTTGAGCAGGGCGTCGGAGACCGCTGAGATCATTGCAGATGTTTTGGGGCTACCCGCGCCGCTGCGGTCCGATGGCCTGAAGGAGAGGAACTTCGGTCTCATGCAAGGCATGACCAAGCGGGATCTGTCCATCCTGCACCCCGGTCTGCACGCGGACATCATGCGCAGAGACCCGGCCTGTCACTTCGACGAAGGAGAGTCGCCGGATCATTTTGCCGATCGGATCATCGCGGCCCTGCACGAGATTGCCGGACGACATCCCGGCGAGCGGGTCCTCCTCGTCACGCACGGTTGGGTCATGGATGTGATCACGCGGCATGTCAGGCAGTTGCCGCGGACCCTGGTGCTGGATATGAAGCGCAAGAACGGGGAGTCGCTCTGGCTCGCCGTCACCTCGAGACCCACGCCCTCGATGCGTGAAGCGCTCGACTGCCCGATCTAAACCGCGTCGATGCAATAGCCCGACGCGAGCTCCGCCGGGCCGACGGCTTTACGGTAGAAATAGCCCTGCGCCTCGTCGCAACCCTCGCGAATCAGCAGCTCCGCTTGTGCGGAGGTTTCGACCCCCTCGGCGAGGACGGCCAGTCCCAGGCTATGTGCGAGACCGATAACGGCGCGCACGATAGCGGCGTCGTCTGCGTTCGACATCAGCCGCGCGACGAAGGAGCGGTCGATCTTCAGGCGCCGAATCGGCAGGCGCTTGATACACCCCAGCGAGGAGCAGCCGGTGCCGAAGTCGTCGACCGCGAGGCCGATGCCGAGCCGGCTGAGCTGCTCCAGATTGGCGATCGTCTGCGCAGAGTGCTCCGTGATCGATGCCTCGACCAGCTCCAGCTCCAAACGCTTCGGATCGATGCCGGTTCGAGCGAGGACCGACTGGATTGCCGCCGACACATCGTCGCTTTGAATCCTGTGCACGGAGAGATTCACGGCAAGCCTGGGGACCGAAAATCCGCCCCGATCCCAGGCGGCCATCTGCGCGCAGGCATGCTCCAGAACCCAGAGATCCAGTTGGTCGATCAGCCCGATGTCGTTCGCCAAGGGGAGGAATTGGGCGGGCGACAGCAGGCCGAGCCTCGGATGGTTCCAACGACACAAGACCTCGACCCCGCGCAGGTCGCCGTCGGGCAGGCCCACTTGGGGTTGATACTCGAGCATCAGCTCGTCGTGCGGGAGCGCCTTGCGCAGCTCCTGCTCGAGCCTCAGGCGCTCGGCGGCGCCTTCCGACATCGCCGGCTCGAAGAAGCTGAAACCGTTGCGACCTGCCGCCTTGGTGCGATACATCGCGATATCGGCATGTCCGATCAGGGTTTCGGTATCGATTCCGTCGAGCGGGTAGATGCTGATGCCGATACTCAGGCTGAGAAAAAGCTCGCGGCCCTCGACATCGAAGGGCGCCGTAAAGAGATCGAGCAGGCGTCGGGCCAGGATCGCCGCATCGTTCGGCTCCTGGACGTCCTCGGAGATGACGACGAACTCGTCGCCCCCAAGCGTGCGACCGTATCGTTTGCACGCACACCTTGCGCCAGGCGCGCGGCCACCTGTTTGAGCAGGACGTCCCCGACCGGGTGTCCGAGGGTGTCGTTGACGATCTTGAATCGATCCAGGTCCAGGAAGAGGAGCGCCATCTCGGAGCCGCGTCGAATCGTGCGCGGGATCGCCTCCTCCAGCCGTTGGCGGAACAGGCTGCGGTTGGGCAGACCGGTCAGTGCGTCGTGCTGTGCGAGAAAGCGCAGCTGCTCGCGCGAGCGCTTGAGCTCGGTGATGTCGCGATTGACGCCTCGGCGCCCCAGAAAGTTGCCCGATTCGCCGAAGACCGGGGTGCAGGAATGCTCGATCCAATACTCATGGCCATCGAGGTGACGGATGCGCAGCTCGATCGGTGCGGCGCTGCCCGATTCGTCGGCGAGATGGGCCCGAAGGTGGTGCTCCCAGAGATGGCGGTCGTCCGGATGGATCAAACGGCCGAATAATTCCGCATCCGCGACGAACGCCGCCGATGGATACCCGGTGAGGTGGGCACAGGCGGGCGAGACATAGCGATAGCGCGCGTCCGGCCCGATCCAGTATTCCCAGTCCGAGCTGAACTCGGCGATGATCCGATAGCGCTCGCGACTCTCGCGCAAGGCCTCGCGCTGCAGGACGGCCTCGGTTCGGTCGACGACGGCACAGAGGACGCGACGCCCCTCATCTTCGTCGGTCGGCAGCGCAGCCATGTGGAGGTCGCCGATGAAGACCTCGTTGGTTTTGGCGCGGAATTTCAGCTCGTGCAGATCGATCGGCTCCTCCGGGCGCAGATGCGCGAGCGCGTGAATGGCTGGCCCCCGGTCGCGCTCCTCGATCAGCCGGATGAAAAAATATTGGTGGTAGACCGTGTCGCGAAGACCGAAGAGACGCCGTGCCTCCTCGTTGGCCTCCTTCACGAGCCCCTGTCCGTCAACGACCAGCTCGGCCACGGGTAGGCTGTCGAAGAAGGCCATGAAGCGGTTCAGAGCAATCTGGGTCTGATGATGGCTGCGCTGAAGCTCCTCGTTCTGGATCTCGAGCTCGGCCTGATAAATCCGCAGGCTCTCCACCAGCGCGGCTTGATCGACGTCCTTGCCGACCAGGAGTTTTTCGGCCAGATCGAAGCGGCCCTGCCGCAGCGCGAGAAGCGCGCGCGTGCGCAGCTCCTCGTCGGGAATCTCGAACGGGTTGCCGGCGTCCGTTCCCGGCTGATCGCCTGCTGTCGACACGCCGCTAGCCTTCGTTGCCGGCATCGGCCCACTGACTGACATTGATGTGGCTGACGATCACGCCGCCGCCCGGATGGCGAATCGGCGCCACATGCATGGAGAACCAGCGTCGCTCGTGCGGAGAGTGGCAGGGGTATTCCATCGCGAACGCGGGACGGCGCTCCTCGAGGACCGCGCGGATGCCCTCCAGTGCCGCGCGGCCGCCCGGATTGTCGCCGCCGGAGCCGGCATCGCATACGGAGAGATAGTTGGATCCGACGCCCGAGCACTTCAGGTCGGGGTCGCCGTTGGCGATGGCGAACTCGCGCCAGGCACGATTGACCAGGGTGATGACGCCGTTCGGATCGAGCACGGCGACATGCTCCGGCAGCGAGTCCAGCACCGCCTGCATGCGCTCGACATCGTAGAGCGTGGTGATGTCGACGAAGGTGGCCACCGCGCCGCGCGCGTCGCCGGGGCGCACCGCGTAGGGCAGGACGCGCGCGAGATAGACGCGCCCGTTGGCCGCGTGGATCTCGCGCTGGAGCATCTCGCCGCTGTCGACGGTGCGATGCAGCTCGTCGATGAAGGACGGATACTGCAACAGGTTCGCGAAGTCGTCGATGGGCCGCCCGAGATCCCCGTTGCGGATCTTGAACAGACTGGTTGCCTCGGGTGTGAAGCGGGTCAAACGCAGCGACGAATCGACGAAGACGGTGGCGATGGCGGCGGCCTTCGCCATGCTGTCGAGGTCGGCATTGAGCCGATTGAGGATCTCGATCTTCTCCTGATTCTCGGCGTTGACCGTGTAAAGCTCCTCGTTGACCGATTGAAGCTCCTCGTTGGAGCTTTGCAGCTCCTCGTTGGAGGCCATCAGCTCCTCGTTGGTCGCCTGCAGCTCCTCGTTCGCGGTCTCCAGCTCCTCGATTGTGGCCTGCAAGCTCTCGCGGGTCGCGTTCAGCTCGCGCTCGAGCGTCTCCATGCGCTGGAGCGTTTCGCGATCGACATTGATGGTTTCCATGCCGGCCGTGATCGCAAGCGTCTCGGTCGGCAGCGGTTCGGGCTCCGGCTCGAACGACAGCAGCAGATGCGACTCGCCCTGAATCACGTCGAACGGCCTCACCACCAGACGCAACCGGCGCGAGACGCCGTTCGCGAGCCCGAGGGTCAGGACATCGGAGCGCAAAGGCGCGGCGCTGCGCGCGGCCTTGTGCAGCAGTGCCTGGGCGACCGGGGCGAGCGGTGCTGCAAGCAGCTTGGCGACATCCAGGGTCGCATTGCCCTCGGCGATGCGCAGATAGTCGCCGACCTCGCCGAAGACGTGGAGCAGCTCGAACCGACTGCTGAGCAAGAGGCTGGCCGGCGCATAGCCGCGCAGCAGCATGGACTGTCCGGCATCGATGACGGCGGCATCGCTGGCGAGCTGATGACCGCGTCGTCCGAGCCGCCGCCCGGGTATGCCGGCCGCGCGCGGTGCGAGCGGGGTGTTCGCCAGATCCAGCGGCAGCGAGACATGGCGCAGGATCCGGTAGATCTTGTGCTTGGAGCTGACGGCGGTGAAGTCCGACTGAAGCTCGGCCAAGGTCTCGCTCGGTCCCAGGAAGAGGAATCCGCCCGGGGCCAGCGCGTACTGGATGCGGCGCAGCGCCCGCTCCTGGGCCTGAGTGCGGAAATAGATCAGGAGGTTGCGACACGAGACCAGATCCATCCGCGTGAAGGGCGGGTCTTCGAGCAGATTGTGCTTGGCGAAGACGATGCTCTGGCGGATCTCGTTCTTGACGACGAAGTGGTTGCCGCGCTTGTAGAAGAAGCGTTCGAGCCGTTCCGGGGAGAGCTCCGCCGTGATCGCCTCGGAGAAGACACCGGCCCCGCCGACCTCGACGTTCTGCTGCTCCACGTCGGTCGCGAAGAGCTTGAAGTTCGGCCAGCGCCGCGCGCGGTCGAAGGCCTCGGCGAACAGGATCGCCAGGCTGTAGGCCTCCTCGCCGGTGGAGGCGCCCGCCACCCAGACCCGGATCGGCTGGTTCTCGCCGCGTTCGGCAACGATGGTCTTCACCACCGTCTCGGCCAGGATGTCGAAGGTCTCCGGGTCGCGGAAGAAGCTGGTCACCGGGATCAGCATCTCGCGGCGCAGGACGGCCAGCTCGCCCCGATCGTTGTCGAGCAGCCGGACATAGTTGGCCAGATCCGGGGTGTGACGAACCTGCATCCGCCGCTCGATCCGGCGCATCACGGTGGCCGGCTTGTATTCGCGGAAGTTGATGCCGCCCTGATGCTGCAGCAGGTGCATCGTCTCCTCGAAGGCGTCGTCCTTGTCGATGCCCAAGGCGCGCCCTTCGGGTTGGACCTTGGCGCGAGGGACCTGATGGATGTGCTCGACGATGCGCGGACCCAGCTCGTCCGGCGGCAGGATGGCGTCGACCAGGCCGGTGGCGATCGCGCTGCGCGGCATACCGTCGAATTTGGCCGACTCCGGCTCCTGGGCGAGCAGCAGACCGCCGGCGTCGTTGATGGCGACGGCGCCGCGTGTGCCGTCGGATCCGGTCCCGGAGAGCACCACGCCGATCGCGTGTTTGCCGAACTCCTTGGCCACGGAGGTGAAGAAGAGGTCGATCGGCAGGGTGAGTCCGCGCGGGTTCTTCGGGGTCAGGCGCAGGGCGTCGCCCGAGACACTCATCATGCTGGCCGGCGGGATCAGATGGACCCGGTCGGGCTCGATGCGCATGTCGTGCTCGACCGTCACGACCGGCATCTGGGTGTGTCGGCCGAGCAGATTGGCCATCATGCTCTTGTGATCCGGCGACAGATGCTGGATCACCACGTACGCGGCGCCCAGATCGGTCGGCAGGGACTGAAAGAAACGCTCCAAGGCATCCAGCCCGCCGGCCGACGCACCGATGGCCACCACATAGCCGTGAAACTGGCCCGTGCGCCCCTGCTCGCCCTGCGGCTGCTCGGCTTCGATTACCTTCGACATGATGGATTCCTGATGGCTGCTGTACGAACCGGTCGTCGATGTCCCGGCTGCGGCCGGCTCGGGATGACGGCGCCGATCGAGCCGAAGCGGGATCCAAGGCGACCCATACGACAGTCCGAGACGGGTCCGCGACAGCGGCTAAGTGTAGTCTTGCGGTTTGTCTTGCGCCGTGATTTTCATCAGACATCGGATCGATGTGCTGCAACGACAGGCGCTCGGGCAACGGACCGCTTGAAAATCCAGTCGTTCGGTCATGGACGCGGCTCCCGTCATGCCTCGACCGGTGTTGTGAAATCCGCCGGCTTCACCGTCAGAACGGACGCGTCCAGCTCGGCGAGCACCTTCTCCGCGGTGTTGCCGACAAAGAGCCCGGCTATCCCGGTGCGGCAGATGGTGCCCATCACCAGGAGGTCGATGCGCTCGCGCCGCGCCAACGCGATGATCGCCTCTGCGGGGTCGCCGCGAACCAGGTGAGGGTTGACGGCGACACCCGCGGTATCCGCGCCGGCGATCAGGCGATTGAACTTCTCCGCGAACCGTTGCTTGGTCTGCTTGCGCAGTTGGCGGATCGCATCGTCGCCCAGCTCGCTGCGGACCTCGAGATAGCCGTCGAAATCCGACGACCAGGCCTGAATCACATGCAGCTCCGCGCCCTCGCTTGCGGCGATTTCACCCGCCAACGCCAGGATCCGCGGGTTGAGCGAGAGCCGTTCCGGGTCGGTCGTCGCATTCGTTTTGCCGAACCAACCATCGGCCACGTCCACCGCCGCAAGGATTCGCATGGGGCCGCGACCCTGTTTGCGCTTCAGGACCAAGACCGGGCAGGGACACTTGCGCATCAGGTGCATGGAGGTCGTGCCGAACAGGCGCTGTTTCAGACCGCTGCGGCCCTCCGCACTCATCATCACCAGGTCATGCCCGTTGCGCACGACCGCGCGGATGATCTCGATGAAGGGCGTCCCCGTCTTCACGCCGATGCGGATGTCGATGCCCTGTCGGGTCGGAGCCCGGGTCAGCTCGGTCAGGGTGCGCAGCCGATGCGCGACGACCAGCGCCGTCAGGTCGCGTCCGGACAGTCCTGCCCGGGCCTCGTCGGGGATCTCGGCGGCATCCTTGACGACGGACAAGAGGGTCAGCGAGGCGCCGGCCTTGCGGGCGAGCTGCACCGCTTGGTCGAGCGCGAACCGCTTCGGCGGCATCGGATCGGTAACGAAGAGGATGTTTCGGAACGGTGCCATGGCCTTCTGATCCTCCGACGGTGACGCCCCGGTGCGTACCCGAGAGCATTGGGTCGACTCGACGCAGGGTTGGCGAACGTCCGGCGATCGTGGTCGCCGGCTCGGTGAGCGGATCCCCGGTTTTTGGCCCACGCCCTCAGCATAGCCGAGAAGGACGGGTACGATCGCCCCGAGACATGATTTGATCGACCGGCTCTGACTCCAAGGTCGCCGGCCGCCCGGGAAGCGGAACCAATTCCCTCACGGATTGCCCCATTGTTCCGTACCCCTTCTCAAAAGCAAAGCGTGCTCGCGCGGACCATCGCCGTCGCCGGTCGAGACCCGGCTGCGGAGGGAGCAACCATGACCGAGGATCTCGCCCATCCGATCAAGCAATCCGCCGAGAGCTGGCATGCGGTGCCGGCATCGGCGGTCGTCGACCGACTCGAGACCGGCGAGGCGCAGGGTCTCGCGGGCGAGGAGGTCAAGCGGCGTCTTGCCGCGTACGGACCCAATCGTCTGCCCGAGCCGAAGCGCCGCGGACCGCTCGTGCGGCTCCTGCTGCAATTTCACAATCCTCTGATCTACGTCCTCCTGGTCGCGTCCGTCGTCACCTTTCTCTTTGATCATTACGCCGATGCGGCGGTCATCCTGGGCGTGGTCATCATCAACGCGCTCATCGGATTCGTTCAGGAGGGCAAGGCCGAGCAGGCGCTGGAGGGGGTACGCGCCATGCTGGCGAGTAAGGCGACCGTGCTGCGCGACGGCAGTCGGCGGGAGATCGACGCCGAGGGGCTGGTGCCGGGCGATATCGTCGTGCTCGATTCGGGTGCCCGCGTGCCGGCCGATCTGCGGCTCCTGCGTGTCAAGAGCCTGCGGGTGAACGAGGCCGCGCTGACCGGCGAATCCGTCCCCGCCGAGAAGCAGACCGAGCCGGTCGATGTCGAGGCATCCACCGGCGATCGCACGGACATGGCCTATTCGGGCACCGTGGTGAGCTACGGGCAGGGTCGCGGGATCGTCGTCGCCACCGGTGCGGCAACCGAGATCGGACGCATCGGCGCCATGGTCTCGGGTGTCACCAGCCTGGCGACACCCTTGACGCGTCGGCTCGAGCAGTTCGCACTTCAGATCACGCTCTTCATCCTCGTGTTAAGCACGCTGACCTATGTCTACGGGCACTGGATCGTTGCCATGCCCCCGGCGGAGATCTTTCTCGCCGTCGTGGGCCTTGCGGTTGCGGCCATCCCGGAGGGTTTGCCCGCCATCGTGACCATTACGCTCGCGATCGGCACCCGCATCATGGCCCGCGAGAGGGCGATCGTGCGGCGCCTGCCTGCGGTCGAGACCTTGGGGGCGGTCACCGTGATCTGCTCGGACAAGACCGGCACCCTGACCAAGAACGAGATGACGGCGGTCCGTGTGCTGTTGCCGGATCGCGAGATCCAGGTGAGCGGTGCGGGTTATGCCCCGGACGGCGGCTTCGAGCGGGACGGCAGAGCGCTCGACCCGCGTCGCGACGAGGGTCTGCTGGGCCTGGCGCGTTGCGCGCTCCTCTGCAACGACGCGCATCTGAGCCGCGACGACAAAGGCGACTGGACGCTGGTCGGCGATCCGACCGAGGGCGCGCTCATGACCTTGGCGCTCAAAGCCGGTCTGGATCCGGTTGTCGAGAATGCCGAGCACCCGCGGCTCGACGAGATCCCCTTCGAGTCCGATGAGCGACGCTGATCTGAGGCGGCGCGTCCGGGAGACCGATGTCATCGCCCGCGCCAGTCCGGAGCACAAGCTGCGCCTGGTCGCCGCGCTCCAGGCCGAGGGCGAGTTTGTGGCCATGACCGGCGACGGCGTGAACGACGCGCCTGCGCTCAAGTCCGCCGAGATCGGCGTCGCCATGGGCCATCGCGGGACCGACGCGGCCAAAGAGGCCTCCGACCTGGTCCTGACCGACGACAACTTCGCCAGCATCGCCCAAGCCGTTCGCGAGGGCCGACGTGTCTTCGACAACATCAAGAAATCGTTGGTCTTCATCCTGCCGACCAACGGGGCGCAGGCCGGCGTCATCCTGGTCGCGGTGCTCGCCGGCGTGGCCTTGCCGATCACCGCCAGCCAGATCCTCTGGGTCAACATGGTCACCGCCGTCACGCTGGCGTTGGCGCTCGCGTTCGAGCCGGCGGAGGAGGGCGTGATGCGCCGTCCGCCGCGCCCACCGAAAGAGCCGCTGATCACCCGGGTAATGCTCGCGCGCATCGTCTTTGTGAGCGTGCTGATGATTGCCCTGACCTTCGGGGTCTACGAATGGGCGCTGATGCGCGGCCAAAGCCTTGAGGTCGCCCGCACCGCGGCGGTGAACATGCTGGTCTTCGGGGAGCTGGTGTATCTGTTCAACGTGCGCCGATTCACCGCACCGACCATGGCGCGCCACACCCTCTACGGGAATCCGGTCGCCTTCTGGGCCAGTCTCGTCTTGATCGGGCTACAGCTCCTCTTCACCTATGCCCCACCCATGCAGGCCGTCTTCCATACCGCCGGCTTGGATCTTGCCGTTTGGGGGCTGATCCTGGGTCTCTCGGTCTTCGCCTTCTTCGCGGTGGTGATCGAAAAGGGCATCCTGCGGCGTCTCGGCATCGAACGCATGTAACCCGTAGGTCGTCGCAGGTTGTGCCGAGCGAGAGCGAGGCACAACCAATGGAACTCTTTTCGTGTATTCCCGCCTTCAACCGACGCAGTAGAATCCGACGACACCAGCCTGGAAAGCACAACCGGAGCAGGCCGATGAATCCCTTGCTGCACATCGACCCGGACGACCCCTATCCCGAGAGCGACGGACAGCCGATGGCGGACAACACCGAGCAGTACGAGTGGATCGTCAAGATCAAGGAAAACCTGGAGATCCTCTTTGCCGACCGCCCGGATGTCTTCATCGCCGGCGATCTGCTCTGGTATCCGGTGCCGGATCGGCGCGAGACCGGGCCGATCGCCCCGGACGTGCTGGTTGCCTTCGGTCGTCCGAAAGGACGGCGCGGCTCCTATCGGCAGTGGGAGGAGGGCGGGATCGCGCCGCAGGTCGTGTTCGAGATCCTGTCGCCGTCCAACAGCGCCAAGGAGATGACGGACAAGCTGGCCTTCTACGATCACTACGGCGTCGAGGAGTATTACCTCTACGATCCCGACAAGAACCGGCTCGAGATCCGGATACGGCGTCGGATCGACGATGGTGCGTCGCGATTGGTCTCTCAGTCCCATGTGCGCGGATGGACGAGTCCACGCTTGGGAGTGCGCTTTTCCGTGGCACCGGCGACGCTGGAGTTGTTCGATCCGTCCGGACGGCCGTTTTTGACCTCGGTCGAGTTGGCGCGACGGGCCGACGCGGAGCAGGCACGAGCCGTCCATGCATCCGCGCGAGCAGTGCAGGAAAGTGCACGGGCCGAGCAGGAAGCGGAGCGCGCCCGACAGGCCGAGGCGCGGGCGGACAGGGCGCAGGCGCGTGCCGAGCGATTGGCCGAGCGGTTGCGTGCCTTGGGAATCGACCCGGACATCGGGTCTGAGTAAGCGCAGTCGAGTGCGTCCGTCGTTGCTCGGTGATCCGGCGACGACGAACCGATCCAGGCGCCGATGCGGCCCTACCGGGTCTCTCGATCGGCCACGCGCAACATCTCCTTGAGCCGTTCCAATTCCTCCCGAGCATGAACCTGCTCGGTCACGTCGTACTGGACGCCGAGGAAATAGATCAGCTTGCCTTGGCGATCGTACAACGGACGAATGGAGAATCGGTTGTAGAACAGCGTCCCGTCCTTGCGATAGTTGCGCAGCGTGACCGTGGTTCGCTTGTGCTCGCGGATCGCCTCGCGGACCTTCTCCAGTCCATCCTGGTCACGGTCTTGACCCTGCAGAATGCGGCAGTTGTGCCCGACGATCTCCTCGCGGCTGTAACCCGTGATCAGCTCGAACGCCTCGTTGGCGTAGACGATCGGGTTGTCCTCCTGATCCGGATCCGAGAGTGTAATGCCGTTGATCGAGGTGTCGAGGATCTGCGACAACACGAACGGGATCAGATCGGCATCTTTGTCGGCGACGAAATCCATGGCGTGCCCTTCGGAGTTGGTTCGTATCCGGCAGAGGTTAGAACCTTTCTGCACGGGCGGCAACCGGGCGGACTGAATGCTCGGGTCGGAAGGAGCAATTGCAGGATGCGGGAAATCCGAGTGATCGCCGAGCAGAGAAGGAGCCGCTTGCGATCCTCGTGGAAAACGGCGCGGCAGGATCCGGTCGCATCGTCGGCGGCTCGCTACAGGACGGAGTCACGGTGGCCTTGATCCCGAGTCGAGTGATTCGTTGAGCGCCTCGTCCGGCCAGAATCGCGTCCCGAACAGGGTCGCCTCCAGGCGCATGCCGGACTCGGTGACGCGATAGATGGAGATCCCGCGACCGAAGGGTTTGGCGACATCGGCGCTCTCGCCCCCGACCGAGCTCCGTGCCTCGGCGGAGACCTCGAAGCCTTCCACGACGAAGCGCGTGAAGGCCGCTTCGTCCTCGAAGAGCACGACCAGCTCGGAGGCGAAACCGCCCATGCCGTAGCTGAATCCGGCCCCGCCGGTAGCCATCTTCATGTAGATCCGCTCGGTCTCGTCGCGCCGCATGGCCAGGCCGTACCCGTAACCCGCCGTCGCGCCGACCGCGATCTGGCGAACGCTGAAGGCTGCCCAGCCGAAGCTGCGATCGAAAAGCGCGTGGATCTCCGGGTCGGTCGAGAAGAGGCGATCGAGCGTGCCGAACGCCAAGCCATCGACAAAGGCCCGCTGCTCCTCGGGCGTCCCCTCGCGGAGCAGGAAGGCGGAGGCATCCTCGGTGGCACGACGGGTCCGATCGATACCCTTGGCGGCCAGGTCGGCGCCGGCGGCGAGTGCGTCGAGCGAGAGCGAGCGGCCTCGCTCGTAGGTGCTTCCGGCCCCGGCTTTGAGCCCGCTCCAGAGACCCTCGGCGGCAGTGAAAGAGGGACCGAGTGCCAGGATCACGAGGAGCTTGGTCAGGAGTTTGGACGTCTGCATGGTTCGAAGGATAACCCTCTGAGCGCAGGATGCGCACCTCGCCCAGGTCTGCCGTGACGCCGTTGCCCGCTACCTCGCGGCGTTCTTCCGAAGCTGAAGGCCGCCGGGAAGCCGATTTATACTGAGCGGCCGGCGACCCTCTCCGTTCGATCTCCCCACTCGATTCGATATAGCAAAGAAACAGAAGCGACCTTCCGTCAAGGCCCGTCAGCAGGCGTCGGCGGTCACGCCCGAGTCGGCGCGTGCCGATCTCGATGCGGGGCGCTTTCGGGAGGCGATGGCGGGCTTTAAGGATCTTCTGAAGCAGGCTCAGGCGGGCGAAGACAGCGATGGACTTCGCGGCGGGCTTGCCGATGCCTACGCGGGACGCGCGCGCCAGCTCGGCGCCAAAGGGATGCACAAGGAGGCGCTGGTCATGTGGGAGAACCGCGCCGCGCTGGGTTGCTCCCGGTACATCCGGAGCATGCGGTCTGTCTGCTCCGTCTGGGACGTGTCGCTCAGGTCATGCCGATGCTGGACGACGCCTCCTTGAAGTCCGATCCCGAGTCCAGAGCCTTGCTGCTCGGCCACTTGGCGGCCCAGATGCTCGCCGGCACTGCCGGGATTGCCGAGGCCCTGCCCGCCGACGACCCCGTCCGTGTCCAAGCTCCCGAGCGAGGTCGGGCGCGAGCTGCAGGGGCCGCTCAAGCAGGCGGCACGTCTCAAGCTCGATCAGAGCGAGATCGAGTCGATCTGCGAAACCCTGCGACGCACCGAGCTGCACGATGCACGGCTCGCCTTCGCAGATGCCGCCTTGAAGCGCTGGCGCGGCGAGCCGGTCTTCGAGCTCCATGCATTCGAGGCCTGTCACGGCGGGGTCGTGCCCTGGAACATCCCGATGCGCGAGACGCTGCGGTTGGAGCAGGCGCTCGCGCGCGCGCGCGACAAGGGCGACTCCCGTCTCGTGCATCGGCTCATCGAGATCCTGAGCGGACCTTCCCTGCCCTTCGGTGCGCCGCCGCGCGGTGGTTTCGGTGGTGGATTCTTCCCTGCTCGAGCTGATCGAGCTGCGCGACCGCCTGCGGGACGGCCGCGGTCAGGCCGCCGCTTATCGGCCGAATTGGCTTGCCCACGCCAGCGGTGCCGCCGAGTTCATCACGGGGATGACCCAAGGCTTGAGCATGAATCTGCGCCCTCTCGACGAGACCCTGGATCGGCGCGAGGTGCGTCCGATCCAGACCGTCGGGCAGCCCTTCGATCCGCGGATCATGCGAGCACTCGAGGTCGGGCGCGATCCCGCCCTGCCGATCGGCACGGTGCTCGCGGAGCTGCGTACCGGTTATCGGCGCGGCGAGTCGCTCTTGCGTCTCGACGACGTCATCGTCAACAAATTCGAGGACCATCCCCAGTGAGCGACATCATCATCGGCATCGATCTCGGCACCACCAACTCCGAGATCGCAGTGGTCGAGGAGGGTCGTGTCCGACTCATCCCGGTCGACGGCAGCCCCATCCTGCCCTCCGTGGTCGGGATCGCGGATGACGGCGCCCTGTTGGTCGGCCAGAGCGCACGCAATCAATACATCTTGGCCCCGGAGCGCACCATCCGCTCGGTGAAGCGGCGCATGGGCGAGGACACCGTCATCGAGATGGGCGCACAGCGCTACAGCCCGCAGGAGATCTCGGCGCTCATCCTCGGCCGGCTCAAGCGTGCCGCCGAGTCATCAACGAGCCGACGGCAGCCGCACTCGCCTACGAGGTCGATCATCAGGAGCCCAAGACCATCCTGGTCTACGATCTGGGCGGTGGCACCTTCGACGTCTCGGTCGTGCGTCTCGCCAAAGAGGTCACCGAGGTCCTGTCGAGCCACGGCAACAACCAGCTCGGCGGCGACGACTTCGACGGGAAGATCCTGGAGCACCTGGTCGCGCATCTGAAGGAGCAGGGCACCGACCCGAGCATGAACCGCGTCGCGATGGCGCGTCTGACCCGCGCGGCGGAAACGGCGAAGATCGCGCTCAGCGACGCCCCCTTCGTGCGTATCGACGAGGAATATCTGCTCGAGCATCAGGGCAAACCGGTCAATCTGTCCCTTGAGCTCTCGCGCGACGACTACGAGGCGATGATCGCGCCCTATATCGACGAGACCATGGACGCGGTGCACACCGCACTCGAAGGGGCTGGTTTGGGCATCGGGGATCTCAGCGAGGTCCTGCTGGTCGGCGGTGCGACCTGCACCCCCTTGATCCAGCAGCGTCTCGAAGAGCTGCTGCGGATGCAGCCGCGCAACGAGGTCGACCCGGATCTGTGCGTGGCGAGCGGTGCGGCGATCCAGGCAGCCGTGATCGGCGGTCAGCGCGTCTCGCGCGTGCTGGTGGACGTCACGCCCTACACCTTCGGGACCAGTGCCCTTGGTGAGCTCAACGGCGACGTTTATCCCTTCGTTTATGTCCCCTTGATCCGCAAGAATACCCCCATCCCGGTGACCAAGAGCGAGGCCTTCTCCACAATCGAGGACGGCCAGCCCGCGATCGACGTGCGCGTCTACCAAGGCGAGGACCCGGACGCGCTCAACAACACCGAGATCGGCGCCTTCCGCATCGAGGGCCTGAGCGACGCGCCGGCCGGCAACGTCATCGTCACCACCTTCTCGCTCGACGTGAACGGCATCCTCAAGGTGACCTCGCGCGAGAAGCGCACCGGGCTCGAGAGCGCATCGTCATCGACAACGCCACCGCCCGCTTCGAGCAGGACACCATGGCCGCCGCACGCGCACGCATCGGCGCACTCAATCGACGGCGACTTCAACACCGAGCCGAGCGATGGGTCCGCGACCCTCGGGGAAAGCGTCGCGGCGAGCGCCGAGCGACGCGACAGCGTTCAGGCCACGGCCCTGATCGAAAAGGCGGAGCGCCTGATGGAGACCGCCAATGCGGAGGACCGCGAAGACCTGGTGAACCTGATCGAGACGCTGCGCGATGCGGTCGCGGCGCATGACGATGTCGCGATCCACGAGGCGATGGAAGGGCTCTCCGATCTGATCTTCTATCTGGAATCCTGAGTCCGGCGCGGCGAGTCGTATGGACCGTTGCCCCAATTGTCGCGCCCGTCTCGACGGCTCCGATCAGTGCCGTCGCTGCGGGCTGGAGCTGAAGCTGCTGCAGGCGGCCGATCGAGCCGGCGATGCCGC
>NZ_LN848257.1:3629096-3631317 GCF_001499735.1 Thiocapsa sp. KS1
GCGGGACCTGGAGCGCGCGCGTGCCCTCTCGGGTGATCCGCTGGTGCCGCTCTTGCTCGCCTTCGCGCGCTCTCAATCCTGTTCCGAGATACCCGCCGATCATGGCGCTGCAACGCGCCATCGCGGCATTGAGCCTCGATCAACCGAAGGGGCGGCGTAAGCTCCTCGCGATCGGCGAGCGCTCGACCCGCAAGCGTGGTTTGAGTGGCGGGCAGGGGCGGAGCGGGGCGATGTCTCGGCGGAGACGCGATTTAGGATCATGAACGCAGGCTTGTGAATTGCGGTTGTGTCGCTCCGGGGTGAGTCCGAGAGCGCGCCGGACGCCGATCCCCGGGATAGTCGACTTGCAGTCGACCTACTGGCCGTCAGGCCAGCGCAAGATGTCGACTGCAAGTCGACTATCCCGGGCTGGTAAAGTACCGATCCCGTCGGCGTGGCAGACGAGGGGAGTGGCCCGCCTTGCTCATACACGCCTACCCTGCCGCCTTCATCCTACCCGGCCGACTTGGGAATCCGGATCTTTTGCCCCGGGTAGATCAGGTTCGCGTCCTTGATGACCTCCCGGTTGGCCTCGAAGATGCGGGGGTAGGCGTTGGCATCGCCGTAGAACGTCTTGGCGATGGCCGAGAGCGTGTCGCCTTTCTCGATGATGTAGAAGTCGACCTCGGCCGTCTGGGGCGGCGCGGTGAGCTGGTCGGCCTTGACCTCGGCGACGCCCTTGACGTTGCCGGCCATGAGCACGGCCTTCTCCATCGCCTCCGCGCTCTCGGCCTCGCCGGTCAGCGAGACCACGCCCTTGTCGTAATTCACGGTCAGTCCCTTGATCCCGGGGTTGTCCCGCTCGATCTCCGCCTTGATCTTATCGCTGGCCTCGGCCTCGTTGCCGAAGAGCTTCTTGCCGATGTCTTTTGCGAAATCGAAGAGTCCCATGGTGTCCTCCGGTGGTTTGTAACGCCTTGACCGCCAATGCGGCAAGGCTAAAACTAGCACACGGAACGACGCCCGGCCATTCATTGCGCACCTGCGCTGTCGATGACCTTCACCACAGTCCGAGGTCGGCGGATCCGCCGGCCTTGCGGAGGACACCATGAGCACGACAGAGACCGCTGCCGTCGCGAGCGCGACCCCCATGCAGTATCTGGACAAGGCCATGAACGGCCTTCACGACCTGGGATTGCTCCCGGCCGAGGGCGATCGACAGGCCGACCCGATCATTGCGCTTTTGAGCCAGATCTCGACCCTCGACGAAGGGCGCGTCGCCGCCATCGCGCGCACACTCAGCCAGGCGTCGCTCTTCAACGACGTCGTTCGCCGGCAGGTCCAGGCGATGGAGATCGGCAGTCGCTACGAGGACATCACCAACGCCTTCAACAGCATCCGCGACGATGCCAAGACGATGGTGGATCAGATCGAGGACGGCAAGCTCGACACCTTCGAGCGGATGAGCAACGTCTGGATGAAGGTCACGCGCGGCGACATCGCCGCGCGTTTCGACAAGATCAAGACGAGCTATCTGGACGTCACCGCCTCCACCGACGACCAGATTCGGCGCGAGCATGCGATTCTCGAAGCCTATCAAGACTTCCGCGGCGCCCTGAAGCAGTCCGAGGTGCTGGCGCTCGAAGTCCTTAAGACCGCGCAAGCTCGGCTGGACGCGGCGAAGGCGGCGCTGGCGCAGGCCATGACGCAGGTCGAGGCGAATGCGTCCGCCGAGCCCGCCGAGCGCGCTCGTTACGAGCTGGCCCGCGACGAGCAGGTGCGCGCACTGCAGCTCGAAGAGAAGCGCTATCAGATCGCGAAGGATCTGTCGGACAACCTGACCATCTCCTACAACACCTCCGAGGTGGTCATGGCGCGTCTGCTCCAGACGACCAACGCCAAGGAGCGCGTCTATGCCCAGGCCGTGAGCTTCTTCAGCACCAACGAGGTGGTTCTGACCGCGCTCACCGCATCCTTCACCGGGATGTTCGGGCTGCACGAGGGCACGCAAACGGTGGAGGCGATGAAGGAGGGCGTGAGTCAGTCGCTCGAGGTCCTGGCCGATATCGGCGGCAAGGTCCAGGAAGCGGCAGTTCGGGCGGGCTACGGGCCGACCGTGCGCGCCGACGCGGTCAAGAAGCTGGTCGACTCGGTGGTGACCTGGCAGACCCGATCGCACGAGATCATCGAGGAGATGCGTGCACAAAGCACCCGCAACGCCGAGGAGATCCGCGACGCGGTG
>NZ_LN848257.1:3631417-3639109 GCF_001499735.1 Thiocapsa sp. KS1
CGCAGGCCGCGGTTGCCGGCAGCACGCATCCGCTCGACGAGGTCATGCTCGCGATGGACGTCGTGGATACGCTGCGACGCCGCGAGCGTCTCGTGAAGACCGAGCTCGACGACCTCGGTCGCGAGGAGGATCTCAAGGAGCGTCTGCGCAAGATCTACACGGCTCAGGGTATCGATGTGCCGGACCATGTGATCGAGCAGGGCGTGGCGGCGCTCAAGGAGGGACGCTTCACCTATTCCCCGCCGCCGCGCTCGCTCGCAACCCGGCTTGCCCGGCTCTACGTGAAGCGAGGCGACTGGGGTAAGTGGGTCGGCGGGATCCTGGGCATCATGGTCCTCGCCGCGGTCATCCACTATGTCTCCTTCGTGGCCCCGGATGCTGCCTTGCCGGATGACCTGGTGCGCGTCCACGCGGAGGCGGTCGCGCTGGCCGGAAACGCCCGTGTGCGCGAGACGCTGGAGCGTTATCTCGGTGCGGGTCAGTCCGCCCTGCGCAACGAGGATACCGAAGGGGCCCGCATGGCGCTGCGCGAGCTGGAAGCGGCCAGGACGGTCCTGGGCCAGGAGTACAGCCTGCGCATCGTCAATCGTCCGGGCGAGCGGAGCGGTGTCTGGCGCATCCCGGATCTCAATAGCGGCGCACGCAACTATTACATCCTGGTCGAGGCCGTGGATCCGACCGGACGCGTGCTCGCCGTGCCGATCCTCAATGAAGAGACCCGCGAGACCGAGACCGTGGACATCTGGGGCCTGCGCGTGGACGAGAATACCTTCAACGCGGTTGCGCGCGACAAGCGGGACGACGGCATCATCGAGCGCGACCGTTTCGGCTACAAGGCCCGCGGAGCGTTGGTTCCGCGGTACGACATGAGCACGACCGGCGGGGCCATCACCAGATGGTGACCGGGGATCCGACGTTCGAACCGAGACCCCGACGGCGCGGCTCGGTTGCTCCTTAGGGGCCTTACTTTCGCGACTAAAGCCGCTAGCCCTGGAGACCCCGCATGATGTCCGGCAGAGAAACCCTCGGCACGATCGACCAGGCTCTGAACGAAGCACGCGCGCAGGTCGCCGCGGTCGAGGGGCGGATCGAGGCCGTCGAGCAGCAACAGCAGGCGCAACGCCGGGGGCAGGTCGAGGACTACAAGGCGCTCGCGCGGCTGCGACTGGGGGCGCTTGCCGACGCCGCGTTGGTCACGCATCTGGACCAGTCCGAGCAGCAGGTCGCAGCGCTCTTGGCGCAGCGAGAGGTCGCGCTCACGCAACTGAAGGAGCAGATTCAGCTTGCCGAGTCCGGGCTTCGGACCCTGGAATCGGAGCGCAGCGCTCAGGCGGCGCGGGTCGATTCCGCGGCTCGAGCGGTGGACGCAGCCGAGGCCGGCACACAGGCCCGGCTCGACGTGGATCCCGACTACATGGCCCGGCGGGACCGTGCGACGGATGCGGAGCGCAAGGCCGCGCACGCTGCCGAGAAGGCCGACCGAAGCGAGGAGGAGCGCGAAGAGAAAGGTGTCTCTTACCGCGAGGATCCGCTCTTCATGTATCTTTGGAAGCGCCGTTATGGTCAGCCCGAATACAGGGCATGGGGGCTGACCCGGTGGCTCGACGGCAAGGTCGCTCGTCTGATCGGCTTTGCCGATGCCCGCGCGAACTATGCCCGCTTGAACGAGATTCCCGAGCGCCTGCGCGAGCACGCCGCGGCGCTCCAGGCCGCGGCCGAGTCCGAGCTCGCCGACCTGAAGGCACTGGACGAAGCCGCCCGGGTCGCGGACGGGATCCCCGCCCTCGATGCGCAGCTCGTCGAGGCGCAGGCCGAGCTCGAGGCGATCGACCGGCGCATCGCCCAAGCCGGGAGCGACCTCCAGGGTCTTGAGGTGCGAAAGGCCTTCTACGCCGCCGGTCAGGACGAGTACAGCAGCAAGGCGCTGGAGCTCATGGCGTCCGAACTTCAGCGCGACGACCTGATGGAGCTGCGCCGCGAGGCCCTCGCCACGCCCTTTCCGGAGGACGACCTGATCGTGGCCCGCCTGTTGGAGCGCGAGGACGAGCGCCGTCGGCTCGACGTCTCGCTCCAAGCGTTGCGGGAGTCGCTCGCCCGGAATCGGCAGCGTCTGGAAGAGGTCGAGACCCTGCGGACGGACTTCAAACGCAACAGCTACGACCGCGCCGACTCGCAATTCGGGGACGAGGCCATGATCGCCATGATGCTGGGGCAGTTCCTGAGCGGCGTCCTGGACCGCCGCAACCTCTGGCGCGTCATGCAGGAGCAGCAGCGCTATCGCCCGGAGCGCTCCGACCCCGGCTTCGGCTCCGGCGGCTTCGGTCGCGGTACGGTCTGGGGCGGCGGTCTCGGCGATGCGCGTCGCCAAGGCGACATCTTTGGCGGCTTGGGTCGCGGGAGCTCCCGAGGTGGTGGCGGTAGACGCGGGGGTAGCGGCGGTGGCTTTCGAACCGGCGGAGGATTCTGAGTCATTCGATAGCTCGACCGTCCACGCCAGAAAAAAACTTCGACCTAACCCAGAGAGTCAGATCGTACTTCTAGTCATTCCCTCCCGCTCGTGGTCCAGGTGCTCTCGTGAATCCGAGTGTTGTGACCTACAGGCCCGCCCAAGTCGAAACTTGGTGCGGGCCGGTTTCGACTACAGGCAGGCTGGATTGCTCGCCGCACAGACCTGGTTGACCAACGGAACGATGTTGGTCGAGAGGAAGGGACTGGCACCCTGCTGTTTTACAGCGGGATTGGTATATCCCCAACTGGTCGTTCCGATAACGATATTAGGGTCGCTCTCGCTGCCCAGCGGTGTCGACAGCGCGCCGCGGATCCCTAGGTTGACGACCTCCGGGCCGCCGCTGGAGCCACCCGTTTGCCGTCCACCCCAAACCGTGTTCCCTGCAAGGCTGCTGGAGACAAAGCCTTGGGAGTCGGTGCGCTGCATGATGTTGCCTGAATCATGCGACACCGGATAACCCAGCTGGTTGATGAGGGCCAGGTTGTTCGGCGTGAAGCCGAAGCCGTTCCAGCCATAACCCAACCAACCCGTGCTCGTTCCGGGGAACCGACCCGATTGCGGAGCGAGGCGGATCACGGCGACATCATTCCGGCAGACGACGCCGACGGCGCCCGCGGCACAAACGTCGGTGCCGTTGAAGTAAGCTGTCATGACAGCTGGGAGCGCCCCGGTCCATGTACCGTAAGGCGCCAGGGTATTGTACTTCGCGGGCACGAACTGGAAGTTCGTGTAGAAGCGGCGTGCACCGTATTTGGCAACGCAATGGGCAGCCGTAACGATCACTCCCCGCTTAATCAGCGAGGCGGAACACACAAAGCTCGATGCGCCGTCCCTGAAATAGAGTTTCCCCGCAGCGCGGAACGGGTAGGTCTGCGTTACATTATTGCCGGACGTGTCGACCCGTGCGGTTGTATACGGGTGGTTGGCTGTTCCGTATTCCTGGGGCGCGATGCCGGCGTCCTCCTCGTCCAACAGCAGGGTTTCGACCGGGACAGTCACCGGCGTCTTTTGGCCGGTGCCCCGGCTCCCCGCGCTGAATCCCGGAGTCCCTTGGCTCAGAGGAGCGATATCCGCTTCCATCGCGTCAATCGGCATGAAGTCGATGGTCGGCAATGGCATCGGTTGGGCGTTGGCGATATCGTCGAGGCTTGTGGCCTGTCGCTCCTGAGCCGGCGGGGCATAGAGTGTGACCCGTCCTTTGGTGGCAACAGTCTGTTGTTGAGCGAAGACATCTGCGGACACCAAGCCGCCAAAGGCAACTGCGGCTGCCAAGGACAGCATGAATGGTATTGACGCTCGAGTGCTTGTTTCCATTTGTATTGCTCCCTTAGGGTTGACTATGGCGATCGATTTTTTACGACAAGACTCAACATCGGAGATCCAACGGCATCGGTGAGCGTCTCGCCAACAAGGAGCCTAGCGCGAAATGGGTAAAAGGCAATCTGAAAGCATGTTTTTTGTGAACAACTACCGCCCTGGAATTTATGCAACAAAACTCAGCGCCGAAACGCTCGGTCGCTTCCGATGCTTGCGGTAATCAAGGCGAGCCGCTGCCTCGCGGACGAGACGTCGACGCCACGCGTCGCACGGTCCTCCAGCAGGCGGATCGCCTGATCGGCAAGCTCGCACTGTTGGGTAGTGTCGAGAATTTCAAGCACGGCCAATGCCTCGTCGAGCGTGGCAGAGAGAACGGCTGGAGCCAGATCGTCCGGGCCGATCGGCGACTCGGGGTGAAGCAGATCGGCCACCAGCGGGTGCTCAAGCAGGCTGAAGTGGATCTCGCGGGCTTCTTCCTCCTCGGCAAGCTCCTGTCTTGCAAGCGGATCGACACCCGCTGCGCGCTTGACGGCCTGCATGATGAGGGCGATGAGCTTGCGGATGGCCGCGCGTTCCTCGGTGTGGGTCTCCGGCAGGCCGAAGGATTGCTCGTATTGGCGCTCCAGCGACTCCTTAAGACCCAGGACGATCTCGCTGCCGGCATCCGGCGGCAGCTCGACGGCTTTCTGAACGAGTGCACGGAAGTCCCGGCGGAAGGCTTCCATCTCCTTGTGATCCGCCTGCTGGGCCGCCAGCAAATCCTCGGGCGAGACCTCTTGCGCTGGGCAGGCGAAGAGCGGGTTCTCGTGTCGGCGCCTCAGATGACGCTCGCGCCGACCGGGTTTGTGGGTGAAGGGGAGCTTCATGGGGATTCTGAGGCCTTGTAAGGTGGGATGTGGTCGATGGTGTCGCGATCGCTTTGCGGGTTGAGGGTCCCTGTCTCATCGCACCGTGAGGCGATTTCCGGAGAATACGCACAACCGTTGGTTGTGCCTCGCCACGGCTCGGCACAACCTTCGGCGCTCCCGTCGGTCACCCCTTCGCGGGTGTTGACGCGCTCAGGACCTCGTAGAGCGCGGAGTAGTCCTGATCGGCGAGACCCGCGGCCGCCGCGTCGGCGCAGACCGCCTCGATCGCCGAGATCACTCGCGTGTCCAAGCCCGCGGCCTCTCCGACACGCGCGAAGAGGCGCACATCCTTGCGCAGGTGCTTGAGCGGAAAACTCGCGCCCGCGTAGTCGTGGCTCAGATATTTGTCGAGCTTCTTGTCGAAGGTCTTGGCATGGAGTGCACTGCTGCGCAGCAGGGTCATGAACAGCTCGACATCGATGCCCTCGCGGCGGACCAAAGCAAGGCTTGTCGCGAAGCTGGCGGTGAGCCCCGCGATCAGCTGGTTCATGGCGAGCTTGAGCGCGGCGCCCTGACCGACCGGGCCGATCCACTGCGGGTCGCGACTGAGATCCCGCAGGATAGGCCGACAGCGCTCGAAGAGATCGCGTTCGCCTCCGGCCATGAGGATCAAGGTCCCCTCGCGCGCCTCGGGCAGACTGCCCAGTACCGGAGCTTCCAGGTAGTCGCCGCCGAGCGAGGCGACCCGTTCGGCGATCGCTCGGCTCTCCTCGGGCGCGATGGTGCCCATCTGGATGAGGACGCGCCCGCGCAATTCGACCGGATCGGCTGGATCGAAAAGGGTGTCCGTGATTGCGGCCGCGTCGCTCAGGACGAGGAGAACCAACTCGGAGTCCGCGACGGCCTCGGCGGGTGTTTGCACCAGGTCGAGCCCGCGGCGCGCAGCGGCATCGCGATTGACTTCGCCTCGGTTCCAGCAGATGACCTCCCGCCCTTGTCGCTTCAGCCTCAGGGCGATCTCCGAACCCATCAGACCCAGGCCCAACACGGCGGTTTTCATCATCCGTACTCCGGGTGTCTCAGCATTGCGATGACGGCGGCGGTGTCCGGACGGACGCCGCGCCACA
This sequence comes from Thiocapsa sp. KS1, assembly GCF_001499735.1. Taxonomy (GTDB): domain Bacteria; phylum Pseudomonadota; class Gammaproteobacteria; order Chromatiales; family Chromatiaceae; genus Thiocapsa. The sequence goes on from NZ_LN848257.1 coordinate 3,637,219, forward strand.
ACCAAAAGGACTCGGCTGCCTGCTCGATCAACATACCGAGCCCGTCGAGCGACCGGGCGGCGCCGTGTCTTTGTCCCCATCGACGGAAGGTCGTCGGCGTGTCGGCGTAGAGCATGTCGTAGGTCCAGCCGCCCGGAGCGAGACAGTCCTCGGGGATGGCCGGGACGGCGTCGCTCAAGCCGGCCGATGTCGCATTGATGATGAGGTCGAATCGCTCCCCATCCAATGCGTCGAAGCCGCGTGCCTGCGCGGGTCCAAAGGGGGCACCGAGATCCGCAAGCTGTTGGGCCTTGCCCGGGGTTCGGTTGGCGATGATCAGGCGGGCGAGTCCGCTCTCGAGCAGCGGCACGAGCACACCGCGCGCCGCACCGCCGGCCCCGAGCAACAGGACCTGCGTGCCCGGGAAGCGAAAGCCGTGGTTGTCGGCGAGATCACGGACGAGACCGACCCCGTCGGTGTTGTCGCCGCGGAGCCTGCCGTCGTCGAGCCGAATCAGGGTGTTGACCGCGCCCGCGATCTCGGCGCGCTGCGAGCGCTCGTCCGCGAGCGCCCAGGCAGCCTCTTTGAAGGGCACTGTGACGTTGAGTCCGCGACCGCCGCTTGCGAGGAAACGCCGGACCTCGCCGGCGAAGTCATCCGGATCGCCGAGGATGCGCCCGTAGTCGAGATCCTGGCCGGTCGCGCGTGCGAAGGCGGCGTGGATCAGCGGCGACTTGCTGTGGGCGATGGGGTTGCCGATGACGGCGTAGTGGTCCGGCATGGGCGTGTAGGGACCTCTGGTGTGAATCGAGATGGAGCTTTCGGCCTCCTGCCATCAGCTATCGGTTGCGTAGGTCGGGTTAGCACAGCGTAACCCGACGCTCCGAGGCCGATGTCGGGTTACGGCGCGCGAGACGTTCTCGCTTTTCCGGGTAGGAGGTCCTGCGCGCCTAACCCGACCTACGCCTTAGCGAGCCAGCGCGCCACGTCCTTTGCGTAATAGGTCAGGATCCCGTCGGCACCGGCGCGCTTCATCGAGACCATGGCTTCCAGCACGACGGCGCGCTCGTCGAGCCAGCCGTTCATGCTGGCGGCCTTGAGCATCGCGTATTCGCCGCTGACGTGATAAACGAAGGTGGGCGCGCCGAACTGGTCCTTGATGCGTCGCACGATGTCGAGATACGGCATGCCCGGCTTGATCATGACCATGTCGGCGCCCTCGGCCAGGTCCAGGGCGACCTCGTGAAGGGCCTCGTCCGAGTTCGCGGGGTCCATCTGGTAGTTATATTTGTTGCCCGAGCCCAGGTTGCCCGCCGAGCCGACGGCGTCGCGGAAGGGGCCGTAGTAGGCGGATGCATACTTGGCGGAGTAGGCGAGGATGCGGGTGTGGATGTGGCCCTCGGCCTCCAGCGCGGTGCGGATGGCGCCGATCCGACCGTCCATCATGTCGGAGGGTGCGACGATGTCGGCACCGGCCTCGGCGTGCGAGACCGCCTGGCGGACCAGGACCTCGACCGTCTCGTCGTTCATGACGTAGCCGGTCTCGTCGATCAGGCCGTCCTGTCCGTGCGTGGTGAAGGGGTCGAGTGCGACGTCGGTGATGATCCCGAGATCCGGCACCGCGGCCTTCAGCGCACGTACCGCGCGCTGCGCGAGGCCGTCGGGATTGAACGCCTCGCGTGCGTCGAGCGACTTGACCTCCGGCGGCGTGACCGGAAAGAGCGCCATGGCCGGAATGCCGAGGCGCTGGACCTCGATCGCGTCCTCCACCAGGAGATCGATGCTCAGACGCTCGACCCCCGGCATGGAGGCGACCGACTCGCGCTGCCCGGAGCCTTCCAGCACGAAGACCGGATAGATGAGATCGTCCGGGGTCAGGGTCGTCTCGCGCATCATGCGACGCGAGAAGGCA
>NZ_LN848257.1:3639209-3662694 GCF_001499735.1 Thiocapsa sp. KS1
CATGCGACGCGAGAAGGCATCGCGACGCATCCGGCGCATACGGGTGATGGGGAAGTCGGCACGATGGGTGTCACGATCGGGCATGGGATGGCCTCGGGGTCGGCTCCGGCGCGGCCGGGACCACCCCGGCGCTCAGGGCCGTTACAATAGCTCAGGCGCTCGGATGGCTCCAGTGTGGCGGCCCGCTTCGGTGCGGACGGAGCGCTGTTCACGGGTGCATCGGAGTCATCGGCTGCATGCATCGTCGCGCTCGATGCCGAGGATGGCCCGCGCCATCGCCGCGTCCGTTCAGGCTGGCGAGTATGCTTCACCGATCAAGACGACACGGGAGCCCGACTCATGTTCGCGTACGAGAAGACCCGCCCCAGTCTCTACGAGCAGCTTGAAGCCTTACCCGAAGGGTTGACGGGCGAAATTCTCAATGGCCAGCTCTACACTCAGCCGCGGCCGAGCGGTGCGCACGTCGTGACCGCGTCGGCCTTGGGTTACGAGCTGTTCGGCCCGTTTCAAAAAGGGCGCGGCGGCCCCGGAGGCTGGTGGATCATCGACGAGCCGGAATTGCACTTCACCCACGACACCGAGGTCGATGTGCCTGATTTGGCCGGTTGGCTTCGCAGCCGCCTGCCGCGGATTCCGCAGGATCATCGCTTCACCGTGGTGCCGGACTGGGTCTGCGAGATCCTGTCGCCATCCACGGAGAGCAAGGATCGCGAGGTGAAGATGCCGATCTACGCGCACTTCGGGGTCGCCTACGCCTGGTTGATCGATCCCCGGGCGCATACGCTCGAAGCCTATGCCCTGGAGGGCGGCGACTGGCGCGAGATCGGACGGTTTGCGGGCGGCGCACAGGTGTCGGTCGCGCCGTTCGATGCGGTGACGATCGCCTTGGACGATCTGTGGGCGCCGACCGAATAGCGGCGCGGGTGCTCCGAAGCATGAAAACGAGAAGGACAAGCTCTCCATGACAAACCCGGGCGACCCGTCTGCGCATCTCGTCGATGTCGATCTCGACGGCTTTCAACAGGAGGTTCTCGATGCGTCCGAGGCCCGGCCAGTCCTGGTGGACTTCTGGGCCGACTGGTGTGCGCCCTGTCATGCCTTGGCACCGCACTTAGGGCGGGTGGTGGCGGATCTCGACGGGCGGATCGGGCTCGCCAAGGTCGAGGTCGACGAGGGCGAGAACATGAAGCTCGCCGGGCAGTACAAGCTGCGCGGCTTCCCGACCGTGATCCTCTTTTATCGGGGCGAGGAGCTGGCGCGCTTCAGCGGTGCGCGGTCTCGCCACGAGATCCTCGACTGGTTGCGGATCCATCTGCCGGATGATCCTGCGGGCTTGGCGGTATTTTGAGTCGTGTCGGTGGAGCGTCGGTCCAGCGACGGGATGTCTCGGTCGGCCTTCAAGCTCGTGGAATCGGTCGGCGCCTTCGGAACCCCGGCCTTTGCCGAGGTCTTGAGGCGCGAGCTTCTGGCCCTGCCGGACGGGGTTCTGCCGATTGCGGGTGAGCAAGGGGGCCTGATCGATCCCGCGAGCCTCGGGCTGACCCTCTTGTCGAGTCGCGCCGATGCCGAACGGATCGAGGTTGCCGTCGGGGTGTTCTTTACCGAGAGCGTCGGCGGCTGCAGCTGCGGGGACGAGCCATTCGGCGTGAACGGCTATGTCGAGTTGTGCTTGCGGATCAAGCGGGCAGATGGTGCCTCCGTCATCCTGCTTCGGAGGGGTTGAGCGGGCGTGTCGAATCGATCGGGATCCGGGGCAAGACGCCCCGGATCACGACCCGCTCTCCGAGAGAATCAGCCTGTCGCGGTACGGATCCACTCTACACGCTTGCGCATCACGCCGTAATAGACCACCGGGATGACGACCAGGGTCAAGACGGTCGAGACGAACAGGCCGAACAGCAGAGACACCGCGAGCCCCGAGAAAATGGGGTCATCCAGGATGAAGAGCGCCCCTGCCATGGCCGCGGCGGCGGTCAGCGCGATCGGCTTGGCGCGCACCACGGCCGAGTTGACGACCGCGTCCTCGAATGCCTTGCCTTCCCGAACCTGTTGGTTGATGAAGTCGACCAACAGGATCGAGTTGCGCACGATGATGCCGGCGAGCGCGATCATGCCGATCATGGAGGTTGCGGTGAACTGTGCACCCAGCAGGGCATGTCCCGGCAGGATCCCGATAATGGTCAGCGGAATCGGCGCCATGATGACCAACGGAACCAGATAGCTGCGGAACTGCGCGACCACCAGTAGATAGATGAGGAGCAGGCCCACGCCGTAGGCGATCCCCATGTCGCGGAAGGTCTCGTAGGTCACCTGCCACTCGCCGTCCCACTTGAGGCTGAACTCGTAGGGGTTGTCCGGCTGCTGGATGAACCACTGCTCCAAATCCTGCTCCTCGGCGAGTCGCTCGGAGATGCCGAACATCCCGTAGAGCGGGCTGTCGGTCTCGCCGGCCATGTCGGCGGTGACATAGACCACGGGCAGCAGATCCTTGTGGTAGATGCTGTGGGTGCGCTGGGTTTCCTGGATCTCGACGATCTCGGAGAGCGGCACGAGCGCTCCGGACAGGGAGAGGACCCGCAGCGCCAACACCTGCTCCAGATCGGCCTTGTCGGCCTCGCTGTACTCCACGCGGATCGGCACGGCGTACTTGACGTTGGCGCAGTGCTGATAGCTCATGTCCTCGCCGTCAAGCACCGTCTGAAGGGCCTGTGCGATGGTGCTCTGAGGCACGCCCAGACGCGATGCCTTGGAGCGATCCACGACCACGACGAGCTTGCGCGAGGGATACTCCACCGAATCGTCGACATCGACGATGTCTGGCGTGGACTCGAAGATCTCGCGAATGTCGCCGGCGGCGCGAATCTGACCGTCGTAATCCAGCCCGTAGATCTCCGCGACCAGGGGCGAGAGCACCGGCGGGCCGGGCGGGATCTCGACGATCTTGGCATTGCCGCCGTGACGCAGTGCGATCGCCTGCAAGGGCTCGCGCATCTCGGCCGCGATGGCGTGACTCTGGCGGTCGCGGTGATGGCTGTCGACCAGGTTGACCTGGATGTCGCCCAGGTGCGCGCCTTCGCGCAGATAGTATTGGCGCACCAAGCCGTTGAAATTGATCGGGGCGGCGGTGCCGGCATAGATCTGGAAGTTGGTGACCTCCTCGACACCGGCGAGAAAGTCGCCCATCTCGCCCAGCACCCGCGCCGTCTGCTCCAGGCTGGTGCCCTCCGGCATGTCGAGCACCACTTGGAACTCGCTCTTGTTGTCGAAGGGCAGCATCTTCAGGACCACGACTCGGCTGGTGACGAGCGAGATCGACGCGGCGATCAGGACGAGGATTCCCGCCAGCAGCAGCCAGCGGTTGAGATTGCCCTTGCGACCGACCAGAAAGGGTCCGATGACGCGGTTGAAGAGGGTGCCGAGACGCCCCCCGACCTGGTCCTCGTGTGGCCCTTCGTGGTCGGCATGCCCGATGCCCGCTGCATGCCGCTTGCCGAGCATGGCGTTGGTCATCCAGGGCGTGAAGACGAAGGCGACGACCAGCGAGATCAGCATGCCCATCGAGGCGTTGATGGGGATCGGGCTCATGTAGGGCCCCATGAGGCCGCTGACGAAGGCCATCGGCAGCAGTGCGGCGATGACCGTGAAGGTCGCGAGGATCGTCGGTCCGCCGACCTCGTCCACGGCCTTGGGCATCAACTCGAGCAGCTTCGCCTTGCTCATCGCCATGTGCCGGTGGATGTTCTCGACCACCACGATGGCGTCGTCGACCAGGATGCCGATGGAGAAGATGAGCGCGAACAGCGAGACCCGGTTGAGCGTGAAACCCCAGGCCCAGGAGGCGAAGAGGGTCAGGGCGAGTGTCACCACAACCGCCGCGCCGACAATGATGGATTCGCGCCAACCGATCGCCAGCCACACCAGCAGCACGACCGAAGCGGTGGCGAAGGCCAGCTTGGTGATCAGCTTCTTGGCCTTGTAGTCCGCCGTCTCGCCGTAGTTGCGCGTGACCGTGACCTGCACGCCGTCGGGGATGAAGGTGCCTTCGAGCTGGGCAAAGCGCGCGATTACGTCCTCGGCGACGGCAACGGCATTCACGCCTTCCTGCTTGGCGACCGCAATGGTCACGGCAGGCGTGCTTCCGGTCAGCTCAAGACCCGTGTGGATGGCGCCCGGTCCGGCCCCCATCCGCACATAGGCATCGGGCTGTTGCGGCCCGCGCTCGATCGTCGCGACGTCGCCGAGATAGACGGGTCGCCCGCCGTGCAGACCGACGACCAGCTGATGAAGCTCCTCGGGGCAGGTGAGGAAGGTCCCGGCCTGGACTAGCACCTCCTCGTTGTCGGCGGTCAGGGTCAGGTTGTCCCGAATCACATTGCCGGCCTGCAAGGTGCGGCGCAGGTCGCTCAGGTCGATCCCGTAGCCCGCGAGTGCCTGCGGGTCCAACAGCACGCGCACCATCTGCGCGGGTGCCCCGACCGTGTAGACATCGCGCGTGCCGGGAACCCGCTTGATCTCCTGCTCGAGCGCATGGGCGACCTGTCCCAGCTCGAACGCGCCCATGCTCGGATCCCGCGGCCAGAGCGTAGCCGTGATGATGGGAACATCGTCGATCCCTTTGGGTTTGACGATCGGCGTGCCGACGCCCAGGTTCGGCGGTAGCCAGTCCTGATTGGCCAGCACCTTGCTGAAGAGCCGTACCACGGCGTCGGTGTTGTCCTCGCCGACCCTGTACTGGACGGTGACGACGGCCATGCCGGGGCGCGAGACCGAGAAGACGTGCTCGATCCCCTTGATCTCGGAAAAGACCTGCTCGGCCGGGCCGGCGACCAGATGCTCGACCTCGCTCGCCGAGGCGCCCGGAAAGGGGATGAAGATGTCGGCGAAGGTGACGTTGATCTGCGGCTCTTCCTCGCGCGGCGTCACCGTGATCGCGAACAGCCCGAGCAGCAGCCCGACCAGGGCGAGCAGCGGGGTGATCTCGGTGTTCTGGAAGCGCCGGGCGATGCGGCCCGAGATGCCGAGCTGCTCATCCATTGGCGTGCTCCGCCGCTGCGCCTCGGCTCGACTGGGACTTCAGAACCACGCCCGCGGCGATCGGATCGAGCGCGACCCGCTCCCCGTCGGCGAGGCCCGCGAGCACGACGACGCCGCCCTCGACGGCACGTCCCAGTCGGATCTGGCGAAAACTCACCCGTCCGTCATCGCCGACGACATAGACGGCCGTGACCTCGGAGCGTTGCACCACGGCCTCGGCCGGTACCGTCAGCTCTTCCTTGGCGCCGATCTCGAATCCGGTCTTCACGAACATCCCCGGAAACAGGGCCTTGGTGCCCTCGGGGAGCTCCAGGCGGACCGTAAAGGTGTTGGAGCCCATGTCGGCGAACGGAAAGATGGTGAGCCCCTTGGATTCGATGACCTCGTCCGGGCCGAGATAGACGCGGGCGCTGCCGCCCCGACGGACCGCGGCGATCACGCTCTGCGGCACGTCGACGATGACGCGCAGCTGATCGAGCGAGATGCCGCTCATGATCTGCTGCCCCGGGCTCGCGGTCTCGCCGACCTCGATATGCCGATGGGTCACGATGCCCGAGTAAGGGGCGCGGATCTGGGTGTATTCCAGCTGCTCTTGTGCCTGCTCCAGGCGGGCGGTCGCCGATTCAAGCTCGGCCTCGGCCGCGGCGAGGTCCGCCTTTGCCTGGTCCATCGCCGACTCGGACACGTTCTTCTTCTCGAAGAGTCCGAGCACCCGGGCGTACTCGTCCTGCGTCTGCTCGAGGCGCGCCGAGGCCGAACGCAGATCGGCGGCGGCTTGGGCGACACGCGCACGGTGCTCGGTATCCTTCAGGCGGGCGACGATCATGTCCTTTTCGACGAAATCCTCGACATCGAACAGGATCTCCTGCACCTGTCCCTGAGTCTGGGCGGAGACGGTCGTGCGGTTGACCGCCTCGACGATGCCGTCGAGCCGATATTCGCGCGGCAGGGTGCGGTATTCGGCCGGCGCGGTGTCGAGCACGACCGGCTCGTCTGCGTGCAGATTCAGCGCAGCGAGCGCGGTCAGGCCCACGAGGAGCGGCGCGCGCAAAGGAATGAGATGCATGGTGGCAACCTCGTTGAATATTAGAATTAGCTTATATTAACAGAATGTATCGGCGGAACAAGGCAGTTGATTCGCCTAGCCGGCCTTGCGCAATCCCGGGCAACCGACGCGGATCGGATGCGATGTCCGGTCTCTCGACTCGAGGGAGACGATAGCAGAGGGATCCCGACCGCCGGGGATTTTTCCGGGTCGGGCGAGCAGGTCGGGAGTGGCCTTCGGTGCTGGCACCCGAGGCATCTCGCAGCGACAATGTCGCGCATCAGGATCCTCGGTCCGGTCGGTGCTGTGTCATGTCACGCGCAAACCACAGCAAGCAGGCCGCCAGAGCTGTTTCAAACAGCCGAGCCGGGGATCGGAGGTCCCGTGCGCCCACGGGAAGACGATGCCACGAGGACAGCTGCGTGAGCCGATGGTCCGAGGACCTGATCCCGATCGACCGCGCCAAGACCCTGGACGGCCTGTTTCTGCAACGCGTGAAGCGCTCCCCGACGCGGATCGCCTATCGCCATTTCGAGCGCAACGGCGGCTGGACCGAGCTGACCTGGGCCGAGATGAGCGCGCGGGTGGCGCGTTGGCATCGGGCGCTCGCGGGCGAGGCGCTCGAGCGCGGCGACCGGGTTGCCATCCTGCTGCGCAACTGTCCCGATTGGGTCGTGTTCGACCAAGCGGCGCTGTCGCTCGGGCTGGTGACCGTGCCCCTCTACACGGACGACCGGGCGGAGAACGCGACCTATATCCTGCAGGATGCGGCGGTCAAGCTGCTGTTGATCCACGACGCCGGACGTTGGAAGCGGCTGGCCGAGAGTCTGGGCGATGCGCCCTTTCCGACACGCGTGGTCATCCTGGAGCCGAGCCCCGCCGCGAGCGAGCTGGCGGCAGCGGATCCGCGGGTCGTGGTCGCCGAGGAGTGGCTGCCGGATACGGCGCCGGAGCTGGTGCAGCGCGTCGGCGATCCGGATGCCTTGGCGACCATCGTCTATACCTCGGGGACGACCGGGCGCCCCAAGGGCGTCATGCTCAGTCACCGCAATATCCTGGGCAACGCCCATGGTGCGTTGACCGTGATCGATTGCTACCAAGAGGATCTGTTTCTGTCTTTCCTGCCGCTGTCGCATACCCTGGAGCGCACCGGGGGCTACTATCTGCCGATGATGGCGGGAGCCTGCGTGGCCTTCGCGCGCTCGGTCGCGCAGCTTGCCGACGACATGCAGAGTATCCGGCCGACCGTGATCATCGCGGTTCCCCGGGTCTTCGAGCGGGTGCACCAGCGCATCCTGGACCAGCTGCGCACCCGCCCCTTGCCCGTGCGTTGGCTGTTCAGGCTCGCCGTCGCATCCGGGTGGCGCGCGTTTCTGCGCGAGCAAGGGCGCGGGGGTTGGCACCCCTTGTTGCTGCTTTGGCCGGTGCTGCGCCGCAAGGTCGCCGCACCGGTGCTCGCGAAGCTCGGCGGTCGGCTGCGTGTCGCCGTCAGCGGCGGGGCGCCCCTGCCGGGCGCGGTCGCGCACACCTTCATCGGTTTGGGTCTGCCCCTGTTGCAGGGTTACGGCCTGACCGAGACCAGCCCGGTCATCAGCTTCAACCCGCTCAAGAACAACATCCCCGAGAGCGTCGGCGTGCCGCTGCGCGGGATCCAGCTGCGCATCGGGGCGGAGGACGAGCTTCTGGTGAAGGGCGAGAACGTCATGCTCGGCTACTGGAATAATCACGCGGCCACCGCCCGGGTGCTGACGCAGGACGGTTGGCTGCATACCGGCGACCAGGTGCGGTTCGAGGACGGGCACATCCATATCACCGGGCGACTGAAGGATATCTTGGTCTTATCCAACGGCGAGAAGGTCCCGCCCGCCGACATGGAGATGGCGATCGCGATGGATCCCCTGTTCGAGCAGGTGGTTGTACTGGGCGAGGGGCATTCCTATCTAACAGCCCTGCTGGTGCTGAACGCGGATCTCTGGCCCGGTTTGGCCCGGGAGCATGGCCTGGATCCCGAGCGTCGGGAGAGCCTGCGCGATCCTCGGATCAACAAGTTGGTTCTTAATCGGATCCGCTCGGCCCTGCATGGTTTTCCGGGGTATGCCAAGATCCGTCGCGCGACCCTGACGCTCGAGCCTTGGTCCATCGACAACGGTCTGCTGACGCCGACCATGAAGGTCAAGCGCGCTATGGTCGTCACGCGCTATCGCGAGGAGATCGAGGAGATGTACCGGATGGATACCTGATCGGGCCGGGGCCTGCCCCGGAACCGAGCGGGAACGGATCGGTTCTCGATCTTGATTGCGCGGCGGGCAGCGCCTAAACTAACGACTCAAAGCGGGTGTAGTTCAATGGTAGAACTTCAGCTTCCCAAGCTGATAGCGTGGGTTCGATTCCCATCACCCGCTCCATCTTTGTCTGCTACACACCCCGCTGCTTCGGCAGCCGAGCCGGTCTCCTAAGCCCCCATGCAGCGCCTCTATGAGCCCCGAGATCGCATCGAGGCCCAGCTCCTGTACGACTTTTTGAATCGGCATCGTGTCGGGGTCGTCATCTTGGGCGACTATCTCTCGGGCGCAGCGGGCGGTCTCCCCGTCGACATCGGCCCCACACTCTGGGTCGTCGAAGACGCCGACCTCGCGCGTGGGCGGGAGCTGCTCGGCCGGTTTCAGGCCGATGCGTTGCGCCGGAGCGACGCTGCGACCTGGCACTGCGCAGGGTGCGGCGAATCCGTGGACGGCGATTTCGACCTCTGCTGGAATTGCGGACAGGGACGCGCCGAGACCGGCTCGTGACAGCAGCGCACCCCTCCCGTCGCACCGAGGATGGTGTGTGGCCATGACCGCGGACACCTCCGAGTGGTTCGCCGAGGCCGTGCTCGCCTGGTTCGATCGGCACGGGCGCAAGGACCTGCCCTGGCAGCGCGATCCGAGCCCGTACCGGGTCTGGGTCTCGGAGATCATGCTCCAACAGACGCAGGTCGCGGTCGTGATCCCCTATTTCGAGCGTTTCGTCGCACGGTTCCCGACCGTGGCGGACCTTGCCGGGGCACCGGAGGATCGCCTGATGGCGCTCTGGTCCGGGCTCGGCTACTACGCCCGTGCCCGCAATCTCCATCGTGCCGCCCGCCTGATCCGGGATCTGCACGGCGGCGCATTCCCCGCGGCGATCGACCTCTTGCTCGCTCTCCCCGGCATCGGTCGTTCCACGGCCGGCGCCGTGCTCTCGCTGGCTCTGGATCAACGCCATCCGATCCTCGACGGCAACGTCAAACGCGTGCTGGCGCGCGCCTTCGGCGTCGAGGGTTGGCCCGGCCAACGTGCGGTCCTCGACCGACTCTGGACGCTGTCCGAGCAGCTCACGCCGACGCGACGGGTCGGCGCCTACAACCAAGGCATGATGGATCTGGGTGCGACACTCTGCACGCGGCGTGCCCCCGCCTGCGACCGCTGCCCGCTGTCCGAGCGTTGCATTGCCCGCGGGTCGAATCGTCAAGCCCAGCTCCCGTCGCCGCGTCCGCGCCGAACCCAGCCGGAGCGCGCGACCCTGATGCTGCTCCTCGTCGATCCGGCGGGCGGAATCCTGTTGGAGCGGCGACCCGAGAGCGGCATTTGGGGCGGTCTGTGGAGTCTGCCCGAGATCGCGCCGGGCGCCGAGCCGCGCGATTGGTGCCTCTCGCGCCTCGGTGTTCTGCCCGCGCGGGTTGAAATGATCGGCGCACGCCGTCACTCCTTCAGCCACTTCAACCTGGATATCCGAATCGTGCGCGTGCAGCTCGACTCCATGCCCGCTTGCATCGCCGACGACAGGGATCGGCGCTGGCTGAGCCGGGGCGATCTCGCAGCGCTCGGCATGCCCGCCCCTGTCAAAGCCATCCTGGACGCCTTTCAAGCCGGTCGTCCGCAACAAAACGGAGACGTTTCATGACCCACCCGGTTCACTGCGTCAAGCTCGGCCGCGAAGCGGAGGGCCTGGATCGCCCGCCCTATCCGGGCGAGCTCGGCAAGCGCATCCATGCCAACGTGTCCAAACAGGCCTGGCAGGACTGGCTCCGCCACCAGACCATGCTGATCAACGAGAATCGCCTCAGCCCGATGGATCCCAAGTCGCGCAAATTTCTCGAAGAGCAGATGGAGAAATATTTCTTCGGCGAAGGCGCCGAGATGCCCCAGGGCTACGTCCCGCCGAAAAGCTAGCGGCGCGGTGCAGAGCTTCAGAAACCGTCCGCAATTATTTTCGTCGTCGTAATCGTGGTCGCGTCGATGGTCGATTACGACAACGACAACGAACGGTCTCGACACCTCTGCCGTGCTGCACCAGCCGCGTGCGCCGGCTACCCGAAGGGGGCCGGCCGCCGACCCGAGCGTCTCGGTCTTGTCATCGCCACTAAACTCGCAGCGTGTCGCCGGGGTGCACGGCGTGAACACCCGCCTTGCCGATCATCCCTTGCGTTGTTAGATTAGCTCGCCGTTTTCCGATGGATTTCCCGGCGGATCCTGATCCAGGATGCCCGCGGGAGAGCCGGCGATCTCCTCTATCTCCCGCAAGGTACGCACCTGATGTTCTTCAGAAGTCTTCGTGGAATCTTCTCGAACGATCTCTCGATCGATTTGGGTACGGCCAACACGCTCATCTATGCGCGTGACCAGGGGATCGTCCTCAACGAGCCGTCGGTGGTCGCGATCCGTCACGAGCGCAAAGGCGGGGGCAAGACGGTCGTCGCCGTGGGCGAAGAGGCCAAGCTGATGCTCGGGCGCACGCCGCAGAGCATCACGGCGATTCGCCCGCTCAAGGACGGCGTGATCGCCGATTTCACGATCACCGAGAAGATGCTCCAGTACTTTATCCATAAGGTGCACGCGTCGCGTCTCATCCGGCCCAGCCCGCGCGTGCTCATCTGCGTGCCCTGCGGCTCGACTCAGGTAGAGCGTCGTGCCATCAAGGAGTCGGCGGCCGGTGCCGGGGCGCGCGAGGTCTTTCTGATCGAAGAACCCATGTCGGCGGCGATCGGCGCCGGGCTCGCTGTCCACGAGCCGCGCGGCTGCATGGTGATCGATATCGGCGGCGGCACCTCCGAGGTGGCCATCATCTCGCTCAACGGCATCGTCTATTCCGCGTCGATCCGGGTCGGCGGCGACACCTTCGACGACTCCATCATCAACTACGTCCGGCGCAACTACGGCACCCTCATCGGCGAGGCGACGGCCGAGCGGATCAAGCACAGCATCGGCTCGGCCTTCCCGGGCAACGAGGTGTTGGAGATCGAGGTGCGCGGGCGCAATCTCGCCGAAGGCATCCCGCGCAGCTTCACGCTCAACAGCAACGAGATCCTCGAGGCCCTTCAGGAGCCTCTGGCGGCGATCGTCGGCTCGGTGAAGATGGCCCTGGAGCAGACCCCGCCCGAGCTGGGCTCGGACGTGGCCGAGCGCGGCATCGTGCTGACCGGCGGCGGATCGCTGCTGCGCGATTTCGACCGCTTGATCGAGGAGGAGACGGGCCTGCCGGTGGTCGTCGCCGAGGATCCGCTGACCTGCGTGGCGCGCGGCGGCGGCAAGGCGCTGGAGATGCTGGACGCGCGAGGAATCGATCTCTTTACGACCGAGTGATCCCATCAAACCGCTGTTCATTCGCGGTCCCTCGCCGACCCTCCGGGTAATCCTGGCGGTGGTTTGCGCGCTGGGCCTGATCATCGCCGACCATCGGTTCGACCACCTCGACCGCGTGCGCTCGTTGCTGTCGCTCTTGGCCTACCCGCTGCATTTGGCCGTGAACGTTCCGTCCGCACTCATCCGCTCCGCGCAGGAGCGGCTGACGGACGCGGCGCAGCTGCGGACGATGAATGCCGCGCTGAATCGCGAGAATCTGCTCCTGAAGGCCCGGTTGCAGCAGTTCGAGTCGTTGGAGGCCGAGAATATGCGCCTGCGCGACCTGCTCGGCTCCTCCTTCAATATCGGCGAGCGGGTGCTGATCGCGGAGATCCTCGCCGTGGATCTCACGCCTTCGCGTCAGCAGGTGATGGTGAACAAGGGGACGAGCTCGGGCGTCTTCGTCGGGCAGCCGGTATTGGATGCCAATGCCGTCATGGGGCAGGTGATCCGCACCAATCCCTTTTCGTCTATCGTGCTGCTCATCACGGACTCGGATCATTCCCTCCCGGTCGAGGTCAATCGCAACGGTTTGCGCAGCATCGCCGCCGGATCCGGCATCGGGCAGGGGCTCGAGCTGCTCTATATCCCCAAGAACGCCGACATCCGCGAAGGCGATCTGCTGGTGACATCCGGGATGGGCGAGCGCTTTCCGCCCGGCTATCCGGTCGCGCGGGTCACGACGGTGCGTCAGGATCCGGATAACCCATTCACCACCGTGCTGGCCGAGCCGACCGCCCGGCTCGACCGCAGCCGCGAGGTCCTCTTGGTCTGGACCCTCGATCCGCAGATGCAACAGCAGGCATTGACCGACGCCGAGTCGAGCGAAGGCGCTTCGCAATGACCGATGCCCTGCCGCGCGGCGGCTGGCTGATCCTCGCCAGTCTGCTGGTCGCCCTGCTCCTCGAGATCTTGCCCATGCCGGTCGGGGTGGATGCCTTCAGACCGCCCTGGGTCCCGCTCGTCACCCTCTACTGGTGCCTGAACGTCCCGGAGCGCTTCGGCGTTTTCTCGGCCTTCGCCACGGGGTTGGCGTTGGACGTGGCCTCGGGATCCTTGTTCGGGCAGCATGCCTTGGGGCTCTCGCTCATCGCTTACGGGGCAGTCGAGCTTCATCAACGGATCCGTCTCTTTCCTTTGTGGCAGCAGGCGCTCTTCGTCTGGGTGCTGCTGCTGGTCGAGCGACTGCTCAATCTGTGGGTTCTTGCGGCGACCGGCCAGCCGATGCCGTTTTTGATTTATTGGGTACCGACCCTGCTCGGTCTCCTGCTCTGGCCCTGGCTGTTCGTGATCCTGAGCGACCTCGGTCGCCGCGTCGGTTTGGTCTAAACCGCGCCCGGTGCGGTATGCGTCGTTTGTTGGATTGGCTTGGCCGCGCCGGCTCCGACAACTGTCGGAGCCGGCGCGGTTTAAAGGATAAAAAAGGGTTGAATTTTAAACCGCGTCTCCACAAAGCTCGGAAACATCCTTGAGCCCGACACAAAATGACAATGAAGCATGTAACTCCGGACGCAGTTTCACGCGGTCTAGAATTTTGAATTCCATGTACTTAGACCGCGCCGACTCGAAGGCCGAGGGGACCCGCAAAGGCACGGTCCACCTCCCGACCCCGACCGTTACCCCGAGCGCGGTTTAATGCTCGAAGCGAATCTGGAAGACCGCAAACGCGAGGCGCGCTTGATCACGAGCCGAGCGCTGATCGCCGGTCTGCTGGCGATTGTGGCCTTGTCGCTCGTCGTGGTGCGGCTGGTGCACCTTCAGGTCGATCAGCACGACCATTTCACGGTGCTGTCTCGGGACAATCGGGTGAAGGTCCAGCCCTTGCCGCCGGCACGCGGACTCATCTACGACGCCAAGGGCGTGCTGCTCGCCGACAATCACCCGTCCTTCTCTCTGGAGATCACCATCGAGAAGGTGGGCGATCTGGATGCAACGATCGATGAGCTGTCCCGATTGATCCGGATCGAGCCGCAGGATCGCGCGCGTTTCGAGCGCCAGAAGCGACAGCGGGTGCGGTTCCAAGGCGTGCCGATCAGGCTGAATCTCACCCAGACCGAGGTCGCGCGCTTCGCGGTCGACGGGCACCGCTTCCCCGGTGTGGACATTCGCGCGGAGCTGGTTCGCACCTATCCGCTCGGCGAGCACACGGCCCACGTGCTCGGGTACGTCGGGCGGATCAACGAGCAGGAGCTCGACCGCATCGACAAGAGCAACTATGCGGGGAGCCATTTCATCGGCAAGGGCGGGCTGGAAAAGGCCCACGAGGCGCTGCTGCACGGCCAGGTCGGCTACCAACAAGTCGAGGTCAATGCCCGCGGCCGGGTCATCCGCACCTTGGAGAGTCGCCCGCCGGTCTCCGGAAAGGATCTCCATCTCTATCTGGATATCGCCTTGCAGCAAGCGGCGACGGAGGCGCTGGGCGAGGAGCGCGGGGCCGTGGTCGCCATCGATCCGCGCAACGGCGGCGTCTTGGCCCTCGTGAGTAATCCGAGCTTCGATCCCAATCTGTTCGTGGAGGGGATCAGCCAAACGGATTATCAGGCTCTGCTGAGCTCGCCGGACAAACCCTTGTACAACCGAGCGGTGCGCGGACAGTATCCGCCGGGCTCGACCATCAAACAGTTCGTGGCCCTCGCCGGGCTTGCCTCGGGGGTGACCACGCCGCGACGTGTCACCCATTGTCCCGGCTCGTTCAGTCTGCCGGGACACTCTCATCGGTTTCGTTGCTGGCGCCGCGGCGGTCACGGCTCCCTGAACCTCGAGCAGGCGCTGGTGCAGTCCTGCGACGTCTATTTCTACGATCTCGCCAACCGGATGGGCATCGATCGACTCTCGGGCTTTCTTTCGGACTTCGGCTTCGGCGCCTTGACCGGGATCGATGTCGCGGGCGAGCTGGGCGGGCTGATGCCGACGCGCGAATGGAAGCAACGCGTCCGCAAGCAGGCCTGGTATCCGGGCGAGACCCTGATCGTCGGCATCGGGCAGGGCTCCTTCCTGGCGACACCGCTGCAACTGGCGGTCGCTACGGCGGCGGTCGCCAACCACGGCAAGGTGATCCGGCCGCAGGTCGCGCGCGCCGCGCAGGCACCCGGCGCGCCTTCGGCCGAGCAGTTGCCGATGGTCTCGCACGCCATCGAGCTCGGCGACAAACAGCAGTGGGATCAGATCATCAACGCAATGGCAAAGGTCGTCGAATCCGGCACCGCCCGGCGCATCCGCAGCACCCAGTACCGCATCGCGGGGAAGACCGGGACCTCGCAGGTCTTCAGTCTCGGCCAGAACCAGCGCTACAACGCGGCGACGCTCCCCAAACACCTGAAGGACCACGCCTTGTTCGTTGCCTTTGCGCCGGTCGAGGATCCGCGTATCGCGATCGCGGTCATCGTCGAGAACGGCGGCGGCGGCGGTGCTACGGCGGCGCCCGTCGCGCGTCGCATCATGGATGCCTATCTGGGCGGCGCGACGGTCCTGACCGATGACGGAGGCGAGCGTGGCGATTAGGTCGAGCGGCGTCTTCCCGGACGACTCCCTGGACCAGGGGCAGCCCGGCTTCTGGCAGCGGGTCCACCTGGATGCCCCGTTGTTGGTCGCCCTGCTGGCACTGTGCGGTTTCGGTCTGATGGTGCTCTTCAGCGCGAGCGATCAGGATCCGGCCGTGGTCGAGCGTCAGTTGATCCGGCTCGGGGTTGCCTTCGGTCTGATGGTCGCGGTTGCTCAGATCCCGCCGGCACGTCTGCGTAGCTGGTCGCCGCTGCTCTACGGGGTCGGGGTGGCGATGCTGATCGCCGTCTTGCTGATCGGGGATATCGGCAAGGGCGCGCAACGTTGGCTGGACTTCGGCGTCGTCCGCTTTCAGCCCTCGGAGCTGCTGAAGCTTGCTGTACCCATGATGCTCGCCTGGATGCTCAGCGCCCGAGCCTTGCCGCCGAAGCTCCCGTGGGTAATGCTCTCGGCCGTGCTGACCCTGATCCCGGTCGTGCTGATCGCCAAGCAGCCGGATTTGGGTACCTCCTTGCTGGTCGCCAGCGCCGGCATCACGGTTCTCTTCATGGCCGGTATGGGATGGGGCACGATCTTCGTGCTCGCGACCGTCGTCGCCGCCGTCACCCCGCTCGTTTGGATCGGTCTGCACGACTACCAGCGCGATCGCGTCCTGACCTTCCTGAATCCCGAGTCCGATCCACTGGGGTCCGGCTATCACATCATCCAATCCCAGATCGCCATCGGCTCGGGCGGGATCGACGGCAAGGGCTGGCTGAACGGTACCCAGTCGCACCTGGAGTTCCTGCCCGAGCGCCATACGGACTTCATCTTCGCCGTGATCGGCGAAGAGTTCGGGTTCACCGGGATCCTCGCCCTGCTCGCACTCTATCTCTTCATCATCCTGCGCGGCTTGATCATCGCCTCGCAGGCGCAGGATCGCTTCGGCCGCGTGTTGGCCGGTGCTCTGACCCTGGTGTTCTTCGTCTACGTGTTCGTCAACACGGGCATGGTCACGGGCCTGTTGCCCGTGGTCGGCGTCCCGCTGCCCTTGATCAGCTACGGCGGCACCTCGATGGTGACCCTGATGGCGGGATTCGGCATGATCATGGGGGTACATACCCATCGGATACGCGCGCGCGGTTGACGCGTGCGATCGGAGTCCGGTTTGGATTCAGGTCAAACGAGGTACGGCCCATGCCCATCGCCCGTGACTTTTTCTTCGCTGCATGTGCGGCGCTCGCCGCGTCGAGCCTGCATGCCGAGCCGGCCGGCTATCGAGTCGAAGCGGACGTCTTCGCGCGCGAGATGGTCGAGCGCCACGGATTCGACCCGGTCGAGCTGCGTGGCGTGCTGGCGGATGCCCGTTACAGCCAGGCCATCGTCGATGCGATGGATCGACCCTACGAGGCCAAGCCCTGGCGCGACTATCGGGCGCTGTTCATCACCCCGGAGCGCATCGCCGGCGGTGTGGCCTTCTGGCGCGAGAACGCCGATCTGCTCGGCCGCGCCGAGGCCGAGCTGGGTATCGGTGCAGCGATCATCGTCGCCATCATCGGGGTCGAGACCAACTACGGCGCCAACCCGGGCAAGCATCGGGTGATCGATGCCTTGACCACGCTCGGGTTCGCCTATCCAAGACGAGCCGACTTCTTCCGCCGCGAGCTGGAGGCATTTCTCCTCCTGAGCCGCGAGGAGCAGCTGGATCCGGCGCGGGCCGTCGGCTCCTATGCCGGGGCGATGGGCAAGCCCCAATTCATCGCATCGAGCTATCGCAACTATGCGATCGATTTCGACGGGGACGGACGGCGAGATCTCCTGGACAGCAATGCGGATGTGATCGGCAGCGTCGCCAACTATCTCAAGCAGCACGGTTGGCGACCGGGAGAGCCGGTCGCCTTTGCGGCGGAGCTGCGCGCCGGCGTCCCGGCCGGGATGACGGTGTTCGAGAAGACCCCCGGCCCACCCGACACGACCGCGGGCGAGCTACGCGCCGCGGGGGTCGAGTGGCGCGAGCCCCTGGACGCCGCCGTTCCCGTGAGCCTGATTCGACTCGACGGGGTCGAGGACGAATACTGGATCGGACTGGAGAATTTCTACGCCATCACCCGCTACAACCACAGCAACCTCTACGCGATGGCGGTCTTCCAGCTCGGGGAAGCGATCCGCGCAGGCTACGAGCGCTCGCCGGAGCAGCCGCCGGATCAACCGCCGGATCAACCTTAACGGCGATGTCGCTGTTCATTCCGCAGGTGCAGGAGGGATCCGCCCGACGCGGATGCCAAATGCACCGGTGGACGGTTAGAATGGACCCTGGCCAACCGCCCATCATCTCGACCCCCGGATATCCCCCATGAAGTTGTTCGTCTCCAAGCTCGTGTTGCTGATCTGCGCCTTCGTGCTGCCGGTCGCCGTGGCGCAAACCCAGCAGCCCGTTCCGGATCCGCCCCAGGTGGCGGCCAAGGGCTATCTGCTGATCGATTTCAACAGCGGGCAGATCCTGGCCGAGCTGAACGCGGACGAGCGTTTGGAGCCGGCGAGTCTCACCAAGATCATGACGGGCTATGTGGTGTTTCGCGAGATTGCGGCCGGGAAGGTCGCCTTGACCGACAAGGCCTTCGTCAGCGAGCGGGCCTGGCGCACCGGCGGCTCCAAGATGTTCATCGAGGTGGGCAAGCAGGTGCCCATCCAAGACCTGCTGATGGGCATGATCGTGCAGTCCGGCAACGATGCCAGCGTGGCCCTGGCCGAGCATGTCGGGGGCAGCGTCGAAGCCTTTGCGGATCTCATGAACACCCACGCACAGCGACTCGGCATGACCGGCAGCCACTTCACCAATCCGCATGGATTGCCCGACCCCGAGCTCTATATCACCGCACGCGACATCGCCACGGTCGCCATGGCGATCATGCGCGAGTTTCCGCAGTACTACGCCTGGTACAGCACGCGCGAGTTCACCTACAACGGGATCACCCAGAAGAACCGCAACCCCATGCTGGCCCGGGACGAGACCGCCGACGGCGTGAAGACAGGCTATACGGAGGCTGCCGGATACTGCCTGGTGTCCTCGTCCAAGCGCGACGACATGCGACTGGTCGGCGTGGTGATGGGTTCGCCCACGCCCAACGCACGGGCCGAGGCCAGTCTCGCGCTCATGAACTACGGCTTCCGATTCTACGAGAGCCACCGCTTGTACCCGGCCGACGAGCCGGTCGAGACGCTGCGCGTCTGGATGGGTGACAAGGAGATGCTCCCGGTCGGCCCGGAGGCGGATGTCTTCGCGACCTTCCAGCGCGGGCGTTACGCGGAGCTGACCGCGCGTCTGGAGAAGGCCGAGGACAGTCTGACCGCCCCGATCGCGCGCGGTACGCAGGTCGGGGAGATCGTGGTCATGCTCGGCGAGCAGGAGCTCAATCGCGTACCGCTGGTGGCGCTCGAGGACATCGGAGAAGGCAGCCTCTGGCAGATGGCTAAGGACAGTGTTCTCAGATTGTTCTGATCGGGTGCCGGTCGAGATCCAAATGCGCAACAACGAGGTCTATCTGAACGGGGTGTTCGTCCCGTCCGACCGGGCCCGGGTCTCGGTCATGGATCGCGGCTTTCTGTTCGGCGACGGCGTCTACGAGGTGATTCCGAGCTACGGCGGGCATTTTCTCGGCCTCGATGCGCACCTCGACCGACTCGATCGCAGTCTTGCGGCGGTGCGCCTGTCCAACCCTTTGAGCCGGGACGCGTGGCGCTCGGTGCTGGCGCGCCTGATCGGCCCGCCGCCCGCGCCGGATCAGGCGGCTTATCTCCAGGTGACCCGCGGCACTCCGCCGGAGCGGGATCATCTGTGCGTCGACGGGGTCGAGCCGACGGTTTTCGCGCTGGCCAAGCCCATCAAGCCGCGCAGTCCGGATATCGCGTCGCTCGGGGTGGTCTGTATCACCCGACCGGATATTCGCTGGCAGCGCTGCGATATCAAGACGATCTCGCTGCTGGCGGCCGTGATGATGCGGCGCGAGGCCGAGGACGCCGGTGCGCTCGAGGCCATCATGATCCGGGATGGCCTGGTTACCGAAGGCACGGCGTCGAACGTTTTCGTCGTCCTCGGCGACCAAGTGCTGACCCCGCCTGCCGGTCACGAGATCCTGCCCGGCATCACGCGCGCGTTGGCGCTCGACCTCGCACGCAGCGGCGAGATCCGCTTCGCCGAGCAGCCGATCCCGGCCGAGATGCTGGCACGCGCCGACGAGATCTGGCTCAGCAGCTCCACGCGCGAGCTGTTGCCGGTGACCCGCCTCGACGATCGCCCGGTCGGCGACGGCCGACCCGGTGCGGTGTGGGCGAGGATGGACGGGCTGTATCAGCGCTATAAAGCACAGGTGCGAGATGGCCGAATCTAAACCCCCGTCGAGACCCATCCCGTCCGGGGCGCCGGCTCCGACGCCGGAGGTGTCCGAGCCGGTCCTCGTCTTTCCATGCCGCTTCCCGATCAAGGCCATGGGGCTTGCCGACGCGAGCTTCGAGGCGCTGGTCGTCGAGATCGTGAGCCGGCACGCCCCGCGACCTGCGGAAGCGGACGTGAGTGCCCGCCTGAGCAGCGGCGGCAAGTGGGTGTCCGTGACCCTGACCATCCAGGCCGAAAGCCGAGCACAGCTCGACGCCATCTATTGCGATCTCACCGCCCACGAGTCGGTCGTCTGGGTGCTATGAGCCCGGAGCCCGATGCCCCGCGCCGCCTCCTGGTGCGTCGTCTGCCGGGCTATCGGGACTATCTGCCGACCCTGGAGGCGATGCGCGAATTCACCGACCTGCGCGGCCCCGACACCCCGGACGAGCTCTGGCTGCTCGAGCACCCGCCCGTCTTCACGCTCGGTCAGGCCGGCCGGGAGGAGCATCTGCTGGATCCGGGCCCCATCCCGGTCATCAAGGTGGATCGAGGGGGGCAGGTGACCTATCACGGTCCCGGACAGTTGGTTGTTTATGTCCTGCTCGATCTGCGTCGGGCCGGACTCGGCGTCAAGCGCTTGGTCGGTCTCCTGGAGCAGGCCGTCATCGATCTGCTCGCGACCCTGGGCGTGACGGCCGAGCGCCGTGCGGATGCGCCCGGCGTCTACGTTGCTGGCGCCAAGGTGGCCTCGCTGGGTCTGCGCATCCGCAACGGCTGCAGCTATCACGGACTTGCCCTGAACGTGAGCCTGGATCTCGACCCCTTCGGTCGGATCAACCCCTGCGGTTATCCCGGCCTTGCCGTCACCCGGGTGACGGACCTGGCCTCGGGCGCGTCGATGCCCGAGATCGAGACCGGTTTGGTCCGGTTGCTCGCCGCCTCGCTCGGAATGACGGCGACGCGGCGCGAGGTTTAAACCGCGTCCGGAGCGAGATGCTCGCTTTCGAGTGGGCTCGACGTTTAGTGCATCCACGGCCTTTAGCGGGGACGCGGTTTAAAGTTACCTATTTTTAGTATCTTAAACCGCGCCGGCTCCAGTGCTCGTCAAGTCTGCCGGGGCCAATCCCATCCAAAAACATCGCATACCGCGCTTGACGCGGTTTAATGCAGGGTTCGGGGCGGCTCCCGCTCGCCGTCCTTCACGGGCAACAGATCGACGAATCGACCTTCGGCCTCCGTGAAGTGCTGGAACTTCGGTCGGCCGAAGGTGCGCTGCGTCTTCGAAGCGCCCTTCGGCTCGATCGGGATCTGGGTCACCCAGAGCCCGTGCCGGGTCTCGAGCGCGAAGGAGGCGACGTCGACCCGGTAGGGCGAGGCGCCGATCGATCCGTATTCCTCGATGATCTCCTTGAACTGCCCGACCTTGCCCGGCGGCAAGGACCAGGCTTCCATGATCATGAAGATGAAATCGGCCTCGTGCAGCTCGGCGAGCCGGCGAATCACGGCCGCCGCCGCGTCCTTCTCCTCGTCCGTGCCCGTGCTCAGCAGGACCGGAAAGGTCTCGCGGGTCGTGAGGTTGCCGACGAACGCGAAGGGGCTCAGGCTCTCGCCGCGCTCGAGGATCTCCCGTGCCGTATCGATCAGCGGACCGACAATGTCGAGGTAGGTGGTCGGAAGCGTGCTCATGGGGTGCAATCTCCCGTCAGTTCACGCCGGCAACCGGGCGCATCTCCTTGTCGCAGACACCGCCGACGCTCGCGGTTCGGGTGGTGGCGCTGCCGCGGCAGGATTCGCCCCGGTCCTGGATGCTGCAGGTGATCTCCACCGGCCTGCCGGAGGAGAGCCAGCTCGGCGTCGTGCGGTAGCGTCCGACGTTGCCCGAGCGGCAGCCGCTCGGGATGCCGTAGGGCGGACAGGACTTGGGCTCGCGCAGCGAGACCTTGCGCCCGTCGACGATGAAGCCCGGATAGTTGTTCTCGGTGCGGACGACATCGCGCTCGGGGGTCTCATCGAAGCGGAACTCCTCGAATCGATAGCCGTCGTCGCCGGCGGCTCCGACCTTGATCCGGGTGTTGGCGATCAGGGCGAAATCATCCCCGTTGCGCGCGACTGCACCTGTCATGTACTCGACGCGGTCGTGATCGGGGAAGCACTTGCCCATGGCGGGTGCGTGATAGTAGTGGCGCATCGAGGTCAGATCCGACAGCCGATTCTCGGGAAAGACCGCCTGCAGATCACGCTCGCTGCCGAAGAGGATACGCTCGGCGTCCCCGACCGACTGGGTGTACATGGCCTGTAGCTTGGCATAGCGGTCGTTGTTCGCGAGGTCGGGTCGCAGGTAGCAGGCGGTGAGCCCGGAGATCTGGGTCAGGTACTCGTCCCAGATGTTGTACTGGGACACCGAGGAGGACGCGCCTTGGAAATCGCCCGGGAACTTGCAGCCCTGCCGCGATTGGCACTGTCCGACGGCCCGGTTGCGGATCGAGAGCAGGATGATGTTGCGCTCGCAGGCCCCGTAGGCATTGCAGCCGCGCTCCAGATGGCCCTCGTAGATGGCCGTGCGCATCCCGTAGTCGAGGTGTTTGGCACGCGCCAGGGTAGCCTCGGAGCCGAGGCGGCCGTTGCTGCGGATGAAGTCGCCCCAGGCCCGCTCGAGCGCCGCGCGGCGACCGATCAGGCGGCGATTGGCGTCCTCGCACTGGCTGGAGGCATGGAAGGCGCGCACGATGCGATCGAGCTCGCTTGCGCCGCCGGGGTTGCCGGCACCACCGCTGCGCGGCGGATCGAAGAATGGCGCCTTTTCGAGTGCGTAGAGATTGCGGACATTGACGACGTTCTTCACGTTCGACGGGCAGTGATGGTTTTGGACCTTCATCGACTTGCGCTCGGCGACGGCACGTTTGAAGGTCTCGGTGGACGAACGAGTGGCCTTGCGCGGATCGACGACGACCTCGAAACCCACATAGGGTGTCCCGGACTTATCCGTCAGCGGCTCGCCGTTGCGGATCACGAGACAGGGGATCACGGAGGTGCCCTGCGTCAGCGTGCCGGCGGAGGATGTGGCCCCCGATCGGGCGAAGCTGTCGGCGTTGTAGTAAGGCACCTCCAGCGGGCCGTTGAACTCGTAGACCGACATCACGGGCGTCGCGGGGATCGCGGCCTGAGCCGGGATGGAGGCGGCCAGCGCGAGCACGCCGAGCAGATAACGCATTCTTCGGTTCCTCGTGTGATGTGATTTCGATCCGGTCGCGCTGTGTGCACCAACCGTCTCGGAGGGGCTTGCTCATAAACTCGACCACGTCGCTCCGGTCGTAGCCGTAGGGTGGACAAGCGCAATCCACCGGCGCCGGCGCGGGGTTCGGTGGACTTCGCTCTCGCTCGTCCACCCTACGGCCGGGATCGCGATCGACCGGCGCATCCTGTACCTGCGCCGGCATGCAGGTCCGGGATTTCCACCCCGAGACGGTGCCGGTGATCCCGATGAGATCCTCGCCGTGCGAGCCGTTCTTGGACCCGGTGGACGGGTCGTGGGCTCGGCGCGGAGCATGCCCGGGGTATCGATCGCTGTCGTCCTCGCACGCGCGGGCAGCTAAGCTTACGCAACCGCGCAGAGGCCTTCCAGTCGATCCGTCGTCGGCCGTTGCCCTGGCCGTCGTCGTGCAGTCGGTGCGGCTCGGCCCCTTCGCCCCGTCTCGGTCTGCGATGCTCGCCCGCCGGTGTGCAGCCGATTGCAGCTTCCAGTGTCGCGCAGCGCGCGAGCTGGGCGGACAAGCGCACGCCCCGTCGGTTTACAGCTGCTGTCGTGCGTCAAGTCCAAGCCAGCGCAGGTCCAAGGCATAGGGCGTGAGGGCCTCGGGCGGCGGGTTGTCCAGGGTCTCCGGCGCAGGGGGCGATGCGGGCTCGACGACGCAG
>NZ_LN848257.1:3662794-3704416 GCF_001499735.1 Thiocapsa sp. KS1
GTGAAGGGCATCGGCGTGCGCCGGATGCCAAAGCGTCAGCGACAAGGGGCCTTGGGCGGGCAGTGCGGGGTGTAGACCCTGCCAGGGCACGAAGCTGCGATAGCGCAGGCCGAAGACCTTTACCGACCCCTGCGGGTCCTGCTCCAAGCGCCAGGGCAGTCGAACATCGCCGACGGCGATCCGCCAGTCGGCGAAGTCATCCGCGGCCGCCCCCTCGACGGCGCGCAGGCGGATCTCCACACGCGTCGTGCTCGCGTCCACGAGGCGCGAGGTCTCCTGATCCTGGCGACCGACATCGCCGATCAAGGGCCAGAATTCCACCGCGCGACGGATCGTCAGCTCGCAGTCCCGATGCCGCACGCCGGCGATCAGACGCAGGCTGTTACGCCTCAGCAGCTCGGCCAAGGGCGCCCCGAGGCCGAGGCCTGCCGCGTTCAAATCGCCGAGCACCTCCTCCAGGTCGCGTTCGAGGTAGTAGGGCAGGGCGTAGCGGTCGTGCAGCTCGTCGCCGTGATCGCACAGCGGGGCGTCGAAGTCTCGGGCGGAGAGCATCGCGATGATGGCGCGCAGCAGTGCGGCGAGCGCCGCGGCGCGCTCGGGCGTGTGCTGCATGCGCAGGGCACGGAACTCGACCAGACCCAGCTTTCCACGTTCGGGGATATAGGGATTCCAGAGTTTCTCGATGTTGAGCTCGGCGCGGTGGCTGTTCCCGACCGCGTCGGTCAGTAGTTGCGACAGCCCCGCCCACAGCGTCTCGGCGTCGGGGGGCGGTCCGCGCTCGAGCAAGGCGAGTGCGAGGCCCAGCTCGCGAAAGGCGTCGCGTCCGCGCTCGTCGGCCCGCACCGCTTGCCCGGAGCCGCCGATATGGTCGTGGGCGAAGAGATAGGAGAGTGCCGGGTGTCGGTTCAGATAACGCACCAGTCGCGGCAAGACACGCGGCGCGACGAAGAAGGGGCTCTCCTGCGGGCCGGGTCCGCCGAAGGTGATCTGTCCGCCGCCGCCCGAGTCCGCAACCGAGCCGTTGTAGTAGAGACGGTAGGGGGCGAGTCCGAGCTCGGTGGTGGCGGCATAGAGCATGCGCGTGGCGGCGAGCAACCCGGTCACGTCGGGATAAGGCGCCATGTTGATCTCGATCACGGCCGGATCCGGCGTGATCGTGGTCCAGGAGACGCTCTCATCGACGGGTGGCGGGTGGCCGGTCAGCAGGAGCGCCGGTAGATCGGCGTTCGTGGCCGCCGTACCGATCGCCGCAAGGCAGCGTGAAAACTGCTCGACCGACTCGCAATCAGGCAGCTCGATTCGGGCCACCTTCGCCCCTTGCCAGGTGATGCGGTCGAGAACGAAACAGGGCCGTCCGTTGGTGTCGTCGAGAGCGTCGTCGGCACGATCGGGATCCGCAAGCCCCTGATCGAAGAGGTCGGTGTGCGGGTCGTCCTCGACAGCCGCGCCAACGTTGGCCGGAAACACGACGACCACATGGAGACAGCCCTCGTCTCCGGCGATGGACCTCGCACCGCAGCCGATCCCCCGCAGGCTTGCACAAAGCTCGCTCTGCAGTAGGCCGAGATCGCAGTCGGTGTCGGGGATCGCGCCGAGTGCGGGGTCGGGCGGTCCGTGCCAGATGGGCGTGCCGTCGCGCCGGGCGTAGAGACCGAGGCTCCAGCGCGGCCGATCCTCGCCGGGATACTGCCGGCCCTGGGTGCGCAGGACCAAGCCGCCCATGCGGCTCTGCAAGGCGTACAAAAGTTGCTCGGCGCGTTTCTCCTTGTCTTCGCCCATGGCGGTGCTCAGCCACTCGGGGGCCTCGGAGAAACGGTCGGTGAAGGTCGGCTCGGTGCCCACCCAGATCGCCGGCCCTATGGCCGCGACGGCCTCGTCGTGTGTGCGCACCGCGCGGTCGAAGTCCGTCGTGTCCCAGTCCTGCCGACTCATCGCCTGGCCTCTCCGCGTGGGTTCCTGCCGAGGCCGCGGTCAGGCTTCCGGGGGGCGTCGTCGAAGTCGAGGCAAGATGCGACGAGTGCCGCACTGACCGGCCGGGGTTCAATACTCTGTGCAGTCTGCGTGATCTCGGAGTGCATGCCCGGCAACCTTGCAAGGCCGGGGTATCGGAATGATCCCCGGTCGATCCAGCGCCGGATCATGCCACGGGTGAAGGCTAGGGCGACAGCCCCGCGGCATCGGGCGTGCGGTGGAGAGGCGTTACTCGTGCGGGTCGTCCCGATGCGGCGCCTTTCGCGGCGGCCTACGAGGCTTGCCCGTGCCTTTTTTCGGGACTAGCATCGTGCGGAATCCACCCTGGACGACTGAATCTTCGCCTTCTTTTTCCCCGGACCCGGGTTTTTCGGTGGTGGGAGCCGCAGGCGGTCCAGTCACCGGCGGTCACCCTTTCTCTGTCGACGAGGGACCCTCATGCGTCCGAGCAGCGCGTCCGCGACCCGTTTTCAGGTTGAATTGATCAAGCCTTCGCACTACGACGACGACGGCTATGTCATCCAGTGGGTCAAGGCATGGATCCCGTCCAACTCGCTCGCGAGCCTCTACGGCCTGACCCGCGCCGCCGACCGATCCGGGGTTTTGGGCGAGGGCGTGCGCATCGAGGTCAATGCCTACGACGAGACCAACACGGTGATTCCGGTGAAGCGGATCATCGATCGCATCCAAGCCAACGGCGGTCGGGGCCTGGTGTGCCTGGTGGGGGTCCAGTCCAACCAGTTTCCCCGCGCGATGGATCTGGCGCGACGTTTCCGGGCGGCAGGACTCCAAGTCGTCATGGGCGGTTTCCACGTCAGCGGCTCCTTGGCGATGCTCCCGGGCGTACCCCCGGAGCTGCAGGAGGCCATGGATCTGGGTATTACCCTCTTTGCCGGCGAGGCCGAGGAGCATTTCGCCGACCTGCTCCGTGCGGCCGATGAAGGGCGCCTGGAGCCGCTCTACAACCACATGGCGGAGCTCCCGGACCTACAGGGCAAGACCATGCCCTATCTCCCGCCCGAGGTGGCGCGACGCTATGCCCCTATGCCCGGGACCTTCGACGCCGGACGCGGCTGTCCTTTCCTGTGCAGCTTCTGCACCATCATCAACGTGCAGGGCCGAAAATCCCGCTTCCGCGACCCGGACGACATCGAGCAGCTGCTGCGCGCCAATCTGGCCCACGGCATTCGCCATTACTTCATCACCGACGACAACTTCGCGCGCAACCGCAACTGGGAGCCGATCTTCGATCGCATCGCAGCCCTGCGCCGCGAGCTCGGCGTGAAACTCAACTTCACCATCCAGGTCGATACCATGTGTCACACCCTGCCGGGGTTCGTGACCAAGGCGCGGGCGGCGGGTGTCTCGCGCGTGTTCATCGGGCTGGAGAGCGTCAACGCGGACAATCTGAAATCAGCCCACAAGAAGCAAAACAAGATCGCCAACTACCGCAACATGCTGCTCGCCTGGCAGCAGCAACGCGTGACCACCTATTGCGGCTACATCCTGGGCTTTCCGGACGACACGCCGGAACGCATCCTGAACGACATCGAGACAATCAAGCGCGAGCTGCCGCTCGACATCCTGGAGTTCTTCTGTCTGACGCCGCTGCCCGGCTCCGCCGACCATCAGGCCCTGCACGCGAAGGGCGCTCCGCTCGACCCGGATCTGAACCGCTACGACCTCGAGCATGTCTGCACGACCCACCCGAGGATGAGCGCGCAGGAGTGGCAGGGTGTCTATCGCCGCGCCTGGGACAGCTACTACTCGATGGCGCATCTGGAGACCCTGATGCGCCGCGCCGCGGCCTTCAACCGCAACCCGAAACGCATCATGGAGATCGCACTGGAGTTTTACGGTTGCTTCAGGTTCGAGCGGGTGCATCCGCTGCAGGGCGGGTTTCTGCGTCGCAAGATCCGCACGGAGCGGCGCTCGGAGCTGCCTATCGAGTCTGCGTGGGTCTTTTATCCGCGTCGCGTTCGGGAGGTCGCGACCACCTACGGCGGCTTGATCGCTTACGCCTGGCAGGTGTGGCGGCTGTATCGACGGGTGAGGGAGGACACGCGGCGGCCCGACTACCGTTATGTGGATCAGGCGATGGAGCCGATCGAGGAGACGCCCGAGGAGCGGGCCGACGTGAGTACGGATGTGAGGTCGGCTGCCGCGTAGCCGCGGCAGTCCGTGCGGAGGTCGAAGGCGCGCCCGATAGGCGTCCTCCGGCCTCCGGGTGGTGCGTTACGCGGAGTGCGCGTGCAGCCACTTCCCGATGGCGGGGGTGACCTCTTTCTGAGCCTTGCCGCTGACATAGATACCGATGTGGCCGCCGGGGAAGGCAAGCTCGGTATAGTCGCTGCTGCCGGTCAAGCCCTTCAGCGCCCTGGAGGCATCCGGCGGCACCAGGTGGTCCTGCAGCGCATAGATGTTGAGTACCGGGCAGGTGACGTTCTTCAGATCCACTTCCCGGCCCGCCAGCATGACGCCGCCGTTGATGAAGCCGTTGCGCTGATAGAAGTCCTTGATGAACTGACGGAAGGTCTCGCCGGCCTGATCCGGACTGTCGAAGATCCACTTCTCCATGCGCAGGAAGTTCTTCACCTTGTCCGGATCGTCGAGCACGTCGACCATGTTGACGTACTTCTGACCGGTCAAGCTGAAGGGCTTGAGCGACAGGAAGGTCCAGTTCAGCAGCTCGCCCGGGATATTGCCCATGGTGTCGACCGCGAGGTCGATGTCGACGTTCTGGACCCAAGCCGACAGCAGGTTGTCCGGGGTCTTGAAGTCCACCGGGGTGACCATGGTCACCAGGCTGTTGACCTTGTCCTGATGCATCGAGGTGTACATCAAGCTGAAGGCACCGCCCTGGCAGATGCCGAGGAGGTTGATCTTGTCGATCCCGTGCGCCTCGCGGATGTAGTCCACGCAGCGGTCGAGATAGCCGTTGATGTAGTCGTCGAGCGTGATGGCGCGGTCGGCCTGATCGGGGTAGCCCCAATCAACCAGATAGACGTCCTGACCCGTCGCCAACAGACCCTTGATGGTGGAGCGGTCTTCCTGGATATCGGTCATGTAGGGCCGATTGACCAGGGCGTAGACGATCAGCAGCGGGACCGGATCGGGGGTGACCCCTTCGGGCGTGTCGTAGCGGTAGAGCACCAGCTTGTCTTCGGTGTAGACCGGCTCCTTCGGGCTCACGCCGGTGTCGATCTTCTCGGCGTTGAGCAGGTTTTCCATGCCTTGGCCGAGCTTGCGGGAGTAGTCCAGCATTTCCTGGGTGAGCTTGTCGGGCCGGATATCGATCGGGAGCATCACGGTTCGGTTCCTCGCGGTATTCGTTGGATTCGCGTCTCCGGCGCTCGGTTAGGGAGGCGGGCCGGAGGGTGCGTTGGGTATGGTGACGGCCCGATCTAGTCGGTGCTGGTCTTGGTCGGGGCTTTCTTGCGCACCGGTGCCTTGGCTGCGGGCGCGATTGCCCTGATAGCCGTTGCGGGTGACTCCAGCGGGGTGCCGGCGAGGGCCGCAACCTGCCGCTCGAGCGCGTGCAGACTCTGGCTGAGCTTCTTGTTCTCGCGCCGGGTCTCCTGCAGGCGATCCTGAAGGGTGCGCAGCTCGTTGCGGCTCGGCATGTTCATGGCGCCGAGATTCTCGTCGACCAGCACCGCCATGCGCTTCTTCAGGGCCATCTGGGCGTTGACCAGGTGACCGTGGATCTGGGCGTACTCCGGGGTCGCGACCTCCTCGGCATAGACGGCCTCGCAGGACATGACCCAGTGATCATAGAGCGCGCGCGCCGAATCGATGCTCTTGCCGCTGTCGATGACCTCTTGGATGTAGCCGCCCATCCGCTGCACGGATTTGACGCCGAGCTGGGCATAGAAGCCGTTGTATTCCTGGAGCGCCTTCTGGTAGTCCATAGAGGCGCGGATCAGCTCCTGATACTGGCCCTGCTCCTCGCGGGTGTAGCCCAGCCCAGGCGCGGACAGCACGCGATTGAAGCTGTCCTTGACCTGGTCGTGCGGCATGTAGCGCAGGGCATCGCCGGGCATCGGCGACATCGAGGACATCATGCGTTGCCAGTTGTCGAGCGGCATCTCCCAGAAGGACATCATGCGTTGCATGACATTGCCGCCGTCGTCCAGCGAGCCGCTGAAGCCCTTCTGGATGTCTTCCAACGCCTTGGTCCAGAACGCCATGCCGTCGGCCGGGGAGGCGGTGTCGCCCGGCTTGCCGGAGGCAAAGGCCTCGCCGAACCGGAAGAAGACCTTGCCCTGCTCCATCATCTTTTCCATGAATGCCTTGGAGGTATCGGGTGCGGCCGGCGCGAGTGCCTTCCACCAGGTATCGAGCGCGTTCTCCCATGGGTTGGTGAGCTGGCCCATGCCGCCCTCCGTGCCCATAGCCTTGCGGCTCATCTCGGTCCAGCTGTCCCAGTATTTGCGTTGCAGATCCAGCCAGGTGTCGTTGAAAAAGGTATCGTTACTCATGGTTTTGCCCTCCTTTGGGTTACTTTGCCAGCCACGTTAGCACGTCGATTTGTGCACTGCAACAAAGCGGCGTAAGATTCGGAGTTGCTCAATCGGCGTGAGCGGGGCATTTTAGACCCCGCGGCAGGTCCTCGCGTAACGACCCGCCACCTCCGAATTGGCGTCCACTCCAAAATTCATAAGGCATTCACACCATGAGCGACAACATCGTGATCGTCGATGCGGGCCGTACCGCAGTCGGAACCTTCGGCGGCAGCCTGTCTTCACTCCCCGCGACCGACATCGGGGCCGCCGTGCTCAAGGCGTTGATGGAGCGCACCGGAATCTCCCCGGATCAGGTCGACGAGGTCATCCTCGGCCAGGTCCTCACCGCCGGCGTGGGCCAAAATCCGGCGCGTCAGACGACCCTGAATGCGGGTCTTCCGCACTCGGTGCCGGCCATGACTATCAATAAGGTTTGCGGCAGCGGGCTCAAGGCGGTTCATCTGGCCATGCAGGCGGTGGCCTGCGGCGACGCCGACATCGTGATCGCGGGCGGCCAAGAGAGCATGAGTCAGTCGGCGCACGTCCTGCCGCGCTCGCGCGAGGGACAGCGCATGGGCGATTGGTCGATGAAGGACACCATGATCGTCGATGGTCTATGGGATGCCTTCAATCAGTACCACATGGGCGTGACCGCGGAGAACATCGCCAAGAAGTACGAATTCACCCGCGAAGCACAGGATGAGTTTGCGGCCGCATCGCAGCAGAAGGCCGAGGCGGCCATCAAGGCGGGGCGTTTTTCCGACGAGATCATTCCGGTCAGCATTCCGCAGCGTAAGGGCGACCCGGTCGTCTTCGCCACGGACGAGTTTCCGCGCCCCGGCACCACGGCCGAGACGCTCGGCAAGCTGCGTCCGGCCTTCGACAAGGCCGGAACGGTGACGGCCGGCAACGCCTCGGGCATCAACGACGGTGCGGCGATGGTCGTCGTGATGAAAGAGTCCAAGGCCAAGGAGCTTGGCCTGAAGCCGATGGCTCGCCTGGTCGCCTTCGCGAGCGCCGGTGTGGATCCGGCCATCATGGGCACCGGCCCGATCCCGGCTTCGACCAAGTGTCTGGAAAAGGCCGGTTGGACGCCGAAGGATCTCGATCTGATCGAGGCCAACGAGGCATTCGCCGCCCAAGCCATGTCGGTCAATCACGAGATGGGCTGGGATCTGAGCAAGGTCAACGTCAACGGCGGCGCCATCTCGATCGGCCATCCGATCGGTGCGTCCGGCGCGCGCGTGCTGGTTACCCTGCTCTACGAGATGCAGAAGCGCGATGCCAAGAAGGGGCTCGCGACCCTCTGCATCGGCGGCGGTCAAGGTGTTGCCCTGGCCGTCGAGCGGGTCTGATCCGAGGCAGGCGGGGCGTTTGCCGGCGAGGGATCGCCGTGCCCCGCAGGTCGTACCCCGGCTCGGCTGGGGTACACTTCGCCGGACTGAAGGACGACAAGGCCCAGATGCCCATGAAAAACGAGCGCATCATCAAGAAATACCCGAATCGGCGCCTCTACGACACCGAAGTCAGTCGCTACATTACCCTCGCCGACGTGCGTGATCTCGTCATGACCTGCACTGCCTTCAAGGTGGTCGACACGGCGAACGACAACGACATCACGCGTTCTATCCTGCTGCAGATCATGCTCGAGGAGGAGAGCGGCGGAGAGCCGCTGTTCAGCGCGACCATGTTGTCTCAGATCATCCGTTTCTACGGCGGTACCCTCCAAGGGATGTTCGCCCGCTATCTGGAAGGCTCGCTGGATCTCTTCTCCAAACAGCATCACGAGCTGGTCCGCTCGTTGGGCGAGACCCCGTTCGATGCCATGACACGCATGACCCAGAAGAACGTCGAGCTCTGGTCGGAGATCCAAGGCGAGCTGATGCGCGCGGCGGGATTCGATCTCGGCGGCGATCGTCGGGGTAAAGCCGATCGCAAGACGCCGGCCCCGACCGACGTCGAGAGCAAAGGCCGTGACGAATCCGTCTGATTCGAGCGGGGGCGGGCAAGGCTTCGTATCGTCAATCCATTCGATTGACGAATCCGGGGTTGACAGCTGCCGGCGAGGCGACTATTGTGCACTGCAACAATTGCTGCACTGCACAACATATCGGAGCAACTCGCATGACGACCAACGACACCATCAACACCGTCAACGAAATCAACACCAAGAACGTCGAGCGTATGACCAGCCTCGGCGAGCTCAACGTCCGCATCTTCGAGAAGATGTCCGCGCGTCAGATGGATGCCATGAGCCTCTACATGGAGCATGCCATGCGTGTCATGAAGCTCGCGACCGAGTCCAAGGGCTACAATGAGTTCTTCAAGGGCCAGGTCGAAGCCACCAAAGAGCTGAGCGAGCGCGTCCTGGCCGAAGGCAAGACCAGCATGCAGGCCGTCAGCGACGTGCGTGACGACTACCGCAACTGGTTCGAGAAGAACATGGCCGACGTTTCCGCCGACCTGCGCAAGGCCGTTCCTGCGGTTTAATCGGGATCCTCCCGAATAAGCCCGGTTCGGCGGTCCAAGGACGGACCGCCACACGCAACGCTCCGGCGCGGGGCGTTGCGTGTGGCGTGTGAGGCCCGAAGGTATTCAACGCCGTGAGCGGATCGCTTTTTGATCGCTCCGGTCTTTTGCAAACCACAAATCAATAACAACCCGGAGGAATAGAGACATGGCTCGTATCGCACTCGTGACCGGCGGCATCGGCGGAATCGGCACCTCGATCTGCACCCGTCTGGCACAAGACGGCTGCACCGTCATCGCCAATCATCATCCGTCCGAGGCCGCTGCTGCGGAAGCCTGGAAGAAGGATCGCGAGGCCGAGGGTTTTGCCATCGATACCATCGCCGCGGACGTGTCCTCCTTCGAAGACAGCGCGCGTATGATCAAGGAGATCACCGAGCAGCACGGCCCGGTCGACATCCTGATCAACTGCGCCGGTATCACCCGCGACAAGACCTTCAAGAAGATGGAGCTTGCGCAGTGGGAAGCGGTGATGCGGGTCAACCTGGACAGCGTCTTCAACGTGACGCGCAACGTCTGGGAAGGGATGCTGGATCGCGGCTTCGGTCGGATCATCAACATCTCCTCGGTCAACGGTCAGCGCGGACAGTTCGGTCAAGCCAACTACTCCGCCGCCAAGGCCGGTATGCACGGCTTCACCATGGCCTTGGCCCAGGAAGGCGCGTCCAAGGGTGTCACGGTGAACACCGTCTCGCCCGGCTATGTCGAGACCGCCATGACCCTGGCGATGGACGATACCGTGCGCAACAGCATTATCTCGGGCGTCCCGATGCGCCGCATGGCACAGCCTGCCGAGATCGCAGCGGCGATCGCCTTCCTGGCCGGCGACGAGAGCGCCTACATCACCGGTGCGAACCTGCCGGTCAACGGCGGTCTCTTCATGCACTGAGGCGCTCGTCACATCTAATCCGCGTCCGGGGTCGTTAAAATCGGCGCCAGGTGAGGTCGGCCTCGCCGCAGACAACGACCTCGGCGAGACGCGGTTTAGAAATCGAACGTCGGAATTCAGAACATCGATGTCTTGGGCCTGCCGTCGCTACGCCGAGCCCATGACCTTATAGATCGATACCAGTGTCCTCCTCGTCTCTCTCATCATGAGACGTTTCCAGCCCGGCTCCCCGCCGGGCTTTTTTTTATCTCGGAAATCTCCGTCCGGATTGGCTTCGGAGAAACACCCGCCGAATGCGCCAATCCGGCGACGTCAGCATGCGCGGGTCGGAGTGGGGCGACATTCCGATTTCCTCCGATTGTCTCTAAACGGCCACGCTGATATTCTGAGTCATCACCAGGGGGCAATCCTAATGAACGTCGTCCGCCCCTCGGACAGCCCCCGCCGCACCTTCATCGATCTGTTTTCGGGTGCCGGCGGCATGACCTACGGCTTCCACACGCACCCTTCGTTCCGGGTCGTCGGAGCGTTCGACGGCGAATTCGGCAAGCCGAGCAGCGGGAAAGGGCGTCTGGGCTGCAATGAGACGTTTCGTCTCAACATCGGGCTTTCCCCGACCCCCGTCGATCTGGCCCGGGTCGAGGATGCCGATATCGAGGCCGCGAGATGCGACCGTCTCGGCGGGCTGGATCTGGATGTTCTGTCCGCTTGCCCGCCATGCACCGGATTTTCAAGAGCCAACCCGAACAATCACCTCGATGACGACGAGCGCAACAGCTTGGTGGTGCGCACGGCGCGATGGGTGCGCATTCTCAAGCCGCGGGTGCTCGTCATGGAGAACGCCCGAGAGCTTCTGAAGGGTAACTTCGCACATCACTTCCGCGAGCTTCGTCGGCAGCTTGAGGGGATGGGCTACGACGTGCGAGCGACGATCCACATGCTGGATCGATTCGGCCTCCCCCAGCGGCGGGAGCGCGCATTGGTGGTCGCAACCAGGCTCCCGATCGGCGCCAAAGACCTCGAAGACCTCTGGCAAGGTTTCGAGATCGATCAAAAGGCCACCCATGTTCGCCGATGCATCGCTCACCTACCGGCGGTATCCGCGGGAGAGCGCCACCCGGATGACCCCTTCCACGTCTCACCCAAGATGAACGGCGAAACACGCGATCGCATCCGAGCGATCCCCTCCGATGGAGGCTCGTGGATCGATCTTAGGGACCATCGAGACGCCGATCGACTCATGACTCCGGCGATGAAGAGATACGTCGCAGCCGAGGACTTCGGGTCTCATCCGGATGTTTACGGGCGGATGGCCTGGGACCGACCCGCGGTCACGATCAAGCGCGAATGCGCACACGTCGGCAATGGTCGCTACAGCCATCCGGAGCAGGATCGCCTGTGCACGATCCGGGAGCTTGCGCTGCTCCAAGGGTTTCCGAAGCATTACCGGTTCGGCGGCGGGTCGCTGTCGAACCAGTACCGCCACATCGGGGATGCAGTCCCGCCGCTGATCTCCCATCAGCTTGCGCACTTGGTGGATTGGATGTTCACTGGCGAGAAACCGGAGCTCGCTGACTGCGTGCTGCCCGGCACCAGACTTCACGCGGAGGACATCCAGCCGGCACCGATCCAACCCGGTCGAATCTAGGAGTGCCCGCCGGAGGTTCCGATGGGGCTCGACCCGCTCCGCGACGCTTACTCCGCCGGATCCGAGTCACCCAAGGGCTCGACCCCGTCGCGCTCGCAGCGCTCAAGCAGCTCGGCCAGAATCCCGAGGCCGGGTATCGCAAGTTCGGGCGGCGCCACGTCGGCCAGCGGGACCAGCACGAAGGCACGTCGGGCCATCTCCTGATGCGGGATCGTCAGGCCGGGCTCGTCGATGCGCGCGTCGCCGTAGACGAGGATGTCGAGATCCAGAATGCGCGGCCCCCAACGGGTGCCGTCGCGCCGACGGCCATGGGCCAGCTCGATCCGATGGAGCTCCGCCAAGAGTGCCTGCGGGGCCAGGCGGGTCTCGAGACGGGCCGCCGCATTGATGTAGTCGGGTTGGCCGGGCGGGCCGACGGGCGCGGTCCGATACAGGCGCGAGGCGGCCAGCAGACGGCTTTCGGGCAACGTGGCCAGCTCGCCGATGGCCGCGCTCACCTGCCGCTCCGGCTCCTGCAGATTGCTGCCGAGGCCGATCCAGACGGCGACCGGCGCACCTAGGGTCGACCGGCCGGGGGAAGGGTCAATCCGGGTCATGGAAGCCGCCTCGAACGCATCCGCAAAAAGACCGCCCCCGGCATCCGTTCTCGCGGATGACCGGGGGCGGTCGGCGCACACGCGATGGTGTACGATGGGCGCTCAAGGCGCCTTGTCGATTACGCAACCTCGATCCGCCGACGCTCCGTCTTCTGGGTCTTCGGCAGATGGATCTCGAGCACACCATCCTTGAACTCGGCCTTGGCGTTCTCAAGGTCCACGTTCTCGGGCAGTCGCAGCGACCGCACGAAACTGCCGCGCGCGATCTCGGACCGGTAGTAGGTACCCTTCTCTTCGGTCTTCTCATGCTTACGCTCGCCTTTGAGCGTCAACACTTGGCCGACCAGCTCGATCTCGAGATCATCCTTCTCGACGCCCGGCACCTCGGCGCGTACCAGAAGCTCCTCTTCGCGATCGATCAAGTCGACCTTCGGGGTCATCTCGACCGCCTGCTCGAGGCGCGCCCACTCCGGCCACATCTCACGGAACGGATGCATCCAACCATGCCGCCAACCGCGCGGCGGGCCGCCCAGCATGAGGTCATCGAAGGCACGATCCATCTCGTCGAAGAGTGTCGTCTCACGACGCGGGACCGCTTCGCCAATCGCTTTGCTTTTGGTTTTCATGGCAGCCCTCCTGTCTTCTATTCCCACTTAAAGTATAGCTCAGAGGCCTAGGCTTGCTGCCCTCGCACGCACTGAACGACATCACGGCTGCCACGGATTGATCGTGACGAGGACCATCATCGGCGACTCCACCGCCTAGGACGGGCGGCTCACGCATGCCTTCGCGCTTCGGTTGCGGGAGGTCGACGTCACCCAGAGGTCCGAGCCGGGCACGAATGCACTGGACCAGCGCGGCACAGTCCATCAGCGCCGGCGCCGGGCTTGAACCGCCAGTCTTCAGGTCGGCGGAAGAGGTCGACTGCAAGTCGACGATCCCGGGGCTCGCCGACCTCAAGCCGCCAACGCCAGTCGCTTCGCCGCACCGAAATCCGTCTTGCCGCTGCCGAGCTTGGGGATCGCCGCGACCTGAAGCACCTCGGCGGGGATGCTCAGCGGATTCATCCCGGCCTCGAGCAGCTGCTTGCGCAGACCATCGGCGTCGATCTCACCGGCAACCAGAAGCAGGATGCGCTCGCCCTTGCGCTCGTCGGGGAGGTTGACGGCGGCCAGCTCCAGCTCGGGTTGGCCGAGGATGCGGCGGATCTGATCCTCGACCGCGCCCAGGCTGATCATCTCCCCGCCCAGCTTGGCGAAGCGCGAGTAGCGATCGACGATGGTGAGGAATCCGTCCGGGTCCAGATGGCCCTTATCACCCGTCTTGTACCAACGCTGACCGTCCAGCTCGACCACCACGTCCGCGGTCCTTTCCGGGTCGTTGAGATAGCCCTTCATCACCTGCACACCGCCGATGAGGATGAGCCCGTCCTCCCCCGGCGGCAGGGTCGCCAGGGTCTCGGGGTCGACGATGCGGAAGCTGGTACCGGGCAGCGGCAGGCCCACGGTGCCGGGACGCGAGCCGGCCTGGATCTTCCAGGTCTCTGTCTCCATGGCATCCGGGACATTGACGCTGGCGACCGGCGTGGTCTCGGTCGCTCCATAACCCTCGTAGATCGGCTTGTTGAACTTGATCGCGAAGGCATCGCGCACCTCGGGGGCGAGCCGTTCGGCGCCGGCCACCACCACTCGCACGGACTGGAGCATCAGGGGATGAACGCGCTGATTGCGGATAAAGAGCCGCAGGAAGGTCGAGGTGCTGCACAACACGGTCGCACGATAACGGGCGATCGCCTTGGCGGTGCCGACGGCGTCCGTCGGGTCGGGATGGCAGACCATCGGGATGCCCTCGAGCAGCGGCAGGAAGGTGGTGACCGTGAGCCCGAAGGCATGGAAGGGCGGCAGGTTGGCGAGGATAAGATCGTCCGGCTCGGTGTTGAGCACGTCCGAGATCTGCCGGACGTTGGCCATGATGTTGCGATGGCTGAGCTCGATGCCCTTGGGTGTGCCCTCGCTGCCGCTGGAGAAGAGGATGGCGGCGGTGTCGTCGGGCCGACCGGGCCGTCCGAACAGCCAAAGCAGGAGGCGGGCGGGCAGGAGGATGCCGATGCCCAGGAGCGCCAACGCCTCCGCCTTGCCGATCTCGGCGCGCAGGGCCTCCATCGGATGCAGCGTCGCCTCGGTGAAGGCCGCGTCGAGATCGATCCCGCGCTGTTGCAGTTTGTCGAGGAAGCGCTCGGAGGTGACGACATGGCGCACGCCGGCGTTGCGCATTCCGGCCAGCAGGGCCTCGCTGCTGGCGGTGTAGTTGAGATTGACGACCTGCTTGCCGACGAGCAACGCCGCCAGGTTGGCGATCGCCGCCGCACTGCTCGCGGGCAGCAGAATGCCGACGGCTGGCTCCGGGGCGAGGCGCTTGATCCGGCGCGCGAACAGCAGGACCGCCGCGATCAGGCGCCGATTGGTCAGACGAGTCCCGGCCGAATCGATCACCGCCACCTCGCCGAGACGCTGCTTCGCCGCCGCAAGCCAGGCCGCGGGTAGGGTCGGCAAAGTCGCGATGTGGGTCTGCCAGGAGGTCACCGAGAGCTCGAAGACCGCCTGCTTGACCTGCTCCGCGCTTGCCTCGCGGGGCAGCGGCCGGCCGAAGGCGACCAGCACGTCGCGGGTTCGGCCCTCGCGGCGACTGGCCTTGAGCTTCTCCTTGGCGTAGGAGAAGCGGCTCCCCCACAAACCGCGCAGATAGAAGGGCAGGATGACGCCGGACGTGGCGGCGCGGGCGGATCTCTCGAAGCCGCGCTTGAACTCGGAGAGCTGCCCGTTCTTGCTGATGGTGCCTTCCGGGAAGATGCACACCACCTCGCCGGCGTCGAGCAGCCGCGAGACGGTCTCGATCGCCTCGCGGCTGCGCCCGCCCGAGATGGGCACCACGCCGAAGAAGTCCAGGAACCAGCGCAGATACCAGCGCTCGTAGATCACCCGCTCCATCACGAAGCGCACCGGCCGCGGACTGGCCATCTGCACCATTGCCCAGTCGACCCAACTGATGTGGTTGCCGAGCATCAGCACGCCGCCCTGGGCCGGCATATTCTTCAGGCCGATGACGTCGAGCCGAT
Source organism: Thiocapsa sp. KS1 (assembly GCF_001499735.1). Taxonomy (GTDB): domain Bacteria; phylum Pseudomonadota; class Gammaproteobacteria; order Chromatiales; family Chromatiaceae; genus Thiocapsa. Next base: position 3,678,048 of record NZ_LN848257.1, read on the forward strand.
AATGGGTCGACATGGCGCGTGCCATCAGGAAGCGCACCATCGACTGGGGCAATTGATAGAGGGTGTAGATGGCCCCGCAGAGCGCGACGACGGCGAGCGCGAGCATCACCGTCAGACCGCCGATCTTCAGATAGGCCGCCAGCACCGTGAGTCCGAGGAAGCTCAGCATCACGATGTTCTGGATGAAGTTGTTGGCGGCGAGCACACGCCCGAGCCCTTGCTCGCCGGCGTTGAACTGGATCAGAGCGTTGAGCGGCACCAGAAAGACGCCGCCGAGAAAGCCGAGGAGCAGGAAGTTCAACCCGTGCGCCCAGGCAGACCCCAGCCCCGGCAAGACGAATAGCGCCGCGGAGACGCCGAGCGCGCCGACCGGGATCAGGCCGGTCTCGATATGATTGCGCGACACCCGCCCGGCCACCACCGAGCCCAGGATGATGCCGATGCCCGAGCAAGCGAGCACGCCCTGGATCACGACCGTATTGGTCTCGCCGAGCGTCTCTTTGGCGAACGCCGGGAAGGCGGCGAGGATCACCTGCGCGATCGACCAGAAGATCGCAAGCCCCACGATCGAGAGCCAGATCACCTGGTTGTCCCAGGCGGCGTGCAGATTGTTTCGCAGATAACGCCCGCTGGCGTAATCCGGCCAGATGAATCGCATCTCGGTGCCGGGGGCGCGTACGGGCAGGCGGTAGGCCAGCACGACCTCGATCAGCGACCCCGCGACCAACACCCAACCAAGCGGCGCCATCATCCCCATCACCTCGTCCGGCGTGGTGTAGCTCATGCCGACCAGACGTCCCTCGAACAGGACCGAGAAGAAGAAGATCCCCGCCAGAATCGCCGTCGTGGTCGTCGCCTGGACCCAGCCGTTGGCCGAGGCCAGTGCCTCCTTGCCGACCAGCTCCTTGATATAGCCGTATTTGGCCGGCGAATAGAAGGCGCTCTGCACCGCCAGCAGGAAGGTCATGGCGAAGGCCGCCCAGAACCAGGCCAGATAATAGAAGAGCGCAATGGCGAGCGTGACGGCGACCGCCACCCAGGCGCTCGCGCGCATCACCAGATGCTTGGGGAAGCGGTCCGCCAGGAAGCCCGACGGCGTAAACAGCAGGACGAAGGGCAACAGGATCAGGGCATTGACGATCGCTGTCAGCAGGATCTGAGCATCGCCGTCGTAGGTCTTGAAGAGTGTGTTCTGGATGATGATCTTGTGACCCAAGTCCACGAAGGCATTGAGAAAAATCATGCCGATATAGGCGACGAAACCGGTGATGCGGAAGAGCTGACCCATGCGAATGCGCCCCCTGGCGTCGACCGAGATGATTGTCGTTGTTGACTGTCGGCCGCGTTATTGCCGCGGACGGGCCTCGTGCGTCCCGGCCGTGGCGCGGAGCGCCAAGAGAGGCGTGACACCGCATGAGCGGTGTCACGAGCACGTCGGTCGGTTGCGTGGAACTGAGTCCCTTACGCCGCAAGGTACAAGGGGCGACTTAAGTCTCTCCTACTCACCGATCACTCGGGACGCGATTCAGCCGTTAATCGGGACATATAGTCGCTCACCGCCGCGATATCCGCGTCGCTGTACCCCTTGATCGCCTTTACCATCTCTGGATTCGCATTGCGCCGCCCGCCGTCGCGAATGAGCTTGGATTCATGGTCGAGATAGCTGTAGTGCTGATGGGCGACGCGGGGGTAAAACTCCGCGGCATCGCCCTCGCCCTGCGCGCCATGACAGGTCGCACAGTCTTTCACGTAGAGGGACTCGCCGCGCGCCAGGTCCGTACCCTCGCCTTTGAGATTGGTCGGCGGAATCGGGAGCTGCGCGAGATAGGCGGCGATATCGGCAACCTCTTCGGACGACACGACCCACTCGGCGACGAAGGGGTGCATCTTGGGGTTGTCGCGACGCCCGGCACGCACGTCGACCATCTGCTTGATCAGGACGCTGGCATGCTGGCCGGCCAACTGCGGATAGATGGCGTCGCCGCGCCCCGAGCCATCCGCCTGATGACAGCCGCGACAGACGGCGTAGGCCTCCTCGCCGTTCGCGGGATCGGCGCGATGGGCCAGCGCGATCATCTGCTCCTCGTTCGGCGCGTTCCAGACATAGCCGGGCGATTCGATACCGGGCGCATGGGGTTGCACCGGCGGAGACGCCGCGGCGATGCCGGCCAAAAGGGCGATCGGCCCGAGACAGACGAGACGGGTCATCATGGTGTTCAATCCTCCTCCGCTTCGAGGACCGTCAGGCTGGCGATGTATTGGGCGACCGCCAGGGTCTCGGCCTCGCTCATGCGATCGGCCACTGCCTGCATGAGTCCTCGGTCGTTGGTTCGCTCCCCGGCGGCATAACGGCGCATCTGCTCGAGGGTATAGCCGACATCCTGACCGGCGAGCCGCGGGAAGCGTCGCGTGCCTTCGCCCTCGTCGCCGTGGCAGCCGGAGCAGGCGGGTACGCCGCTGCCGGGATTGCCGTCGTCGTAGAGCGCTCGGCCCGGCGCCAGCAGCGCAGGATCCGTCACCACGCCCGGAATGGCCTCCCGGGCGGCATAGTAAGCGGCGACATGCGGGATCTCCTCGTCGGTCAATGCACCGACGAAATTGCCCATCACCTCGCTGGTACGGCGCCCCTCGCGATAGTCCTTCATCTGCTTGACGAGATAGGTCGCGTGCTGGCTGGCCAGGCGAGGCGTATTGGGGATGGGGCTGGTTCCGTCATCGGCATGACAGGCTATGCAGACCCGCGCCGCGATGCCCGCACCGATCTCGGGATCACCTTTGGTTTGCGCAAGCAGGTGCGGCGCATAGAGGATCCCGACACAGCCGGCCAGGACAGCGAGCGATTGAATTGCGAGCAATCTCACTGCGGTTCCTCGAATCTGATCGTGCCCCAATCATGTCGCACGCGATCGCGCGCCGGCAAGTCGGCCGAGGAGGGCGAGCCGGGATCGGCGCCGGGTTAAACTCGATCGTCGCCACACACCTCCGGAGTCAGACATGGATCCATGCCGTTTCGCCTATGCCTTCAGCGTCAGACTGCACGATACGGATGCGGCCGGGCGCATGTTCTTCGGCCACCTCTTCCGTCATGCGCACGATGCCTACGAGGCCTTCATGACACAGGTCGGCCTCCCGCTCGAGCGCCTCATCCGCGAGGGCGAGATCCTGCTCCCGCTCGTGCATGCCGAGGCAGACTATCAGCGACCGCTTTGCCAGGGTGATCGAGCTCGGATCGCGCTGGCGATCGCCGAGATTCGCACCCGCTCCTTCGCCGTGGCTTATCGCTTCGAAACGCAGGACGGAACGCTCGCCGCAACGGCGAAGACCGTCCATCTCCAGATCAATCGGGACGGCTCGCCCGCGTCGAGTCTCTCCGCCGAGATTCGCGACGCCATCCTGCCCTACCTGCACGAGGACCGCCCGCAGTGACGAGACGGGCGCCCGCGCGGTCTCTCAGGTGCCTGGCGGCGACAAGGGGATCTTCTGCCCCTGCTCGTCTACCCGCACGAAGGTGATGCAGGTGGTAAAAATCGGCTCCTCGTCGCCGGTCTTCAGATCATCGGCGAAGACGTGGACCGAGTAGCTGATCGAGGTGTTGCCGCGACAGCTCTCGATCGCGTCGAAGCGCAGCACCGCGCCCTGCTTCACGCTGCGGTGGAACTCCACGCGATCCATCGCGATGGTGACGAAGCGGCAGCCGGGATGGTCGCGACTGGCCGCGATCCAGGCGATCTCGTCGACCCACTTCAACAAGAATCCCCCGAACAGATAGCCGTAATGGTTCAAAAATTCGGGGCGAACGACTTTGAAACTCTCCACGAACGGGCTCTCCTGGTCATCGATGCGTCATCTGGTGGTCAAAAACCGCCGTTTAACTGCGCTGGATCTATATAACGGTACTAATTTCCAGGTTATTTTTCGCCCCCGCGCGTCCTGACAAGACAACAACGAACATTTCGGGATCCCGAGGGGGACTCATGACGGGGCATTCTTCCGTAGGCTGGGTCGACATCGTCGTCATTCTGGCCTACCTCTTCGCAACCGGCTATCTCGGCTGGCTCGGTTATCGCGGCACTCGCTCGGCAGCGGACTTTCTGGTCGGCGGGCGCTCGGCCCACCCGATCATCATGGCGGTTTCCTACGGGGCCACCTTTATCTCGACCGCGGCCATCGTCGGCTTCGGCGGAGTAGCCGGAGTCTTCGGCATGAGTCTTCTTTGGCTCACCGTGCTCAACATCGGGTTCGGGATCCTGATCGCCTTCATATTTTTGGGCGAGCCCACCCGGCGACTCGGTCATCATCTCGGTGCCCATACCTTTCCCGAGCTGTTGGGTCAACGCTACCAGAGTCGCGGCATCCAGATCTTTGCCGGCGCGCTCATCTTTCTCTTCATGCCGCTCTACTCGGCCGCGGTCATGACCGGGGGCAGCATCTTCGCGGCCACGCAGTTCGGGATCGATTTCGAGGTCGCCCTCCTGATCTTCGCGCTCATCACCGCGGCTTACGTGATCCCGGGCGGCATCAAGGCGGTGATGTATACCGATACCCTGCAGGGCTTCATCATGGTCTTCGCCATGATCGTCCTGTTGATCTTCACCTACATGAGCCTGGGCGGCATCACCGAGGCCCACCGCGCCCTGACCGACATGGCGGATCTGGTGCCGGCGCCACTTGCGCAGATGGGGCATCGGGGTTGGACCGCAATGCCTGCCTTCGGCTGGGGCGCCCCCACCTACGATCTCTGGTGGACCGTGATTACCGCGCTGGTGCTCGGCGTGGGGATCGGCGTGCTGGCTCAGCCTCAGCTCGTGGTGCGCTTCATGACGGTGCGCAGCCGTCGCGAGCTCGACCGGGCAGTACCGATCGGCGCCGTCTTCATCCTGCTCATGGTCGGGACGCCGTTCGTCGTGGGCAGTCTGTCGAACGCCTGGTTCGCCCAGAACGGCCCGCTGCTTCAGGGCAAGGTCGTCGAGGTGATCGATGCCGACAAGGACCGCGCTCTGGTCGAGCTGATGCAGAAGAACGAATCGGGAACCTGGACGGCGATCCTCAACCCCAAGACGCAGGCGCCGGCTCGGGCGCCCATGATCATCGGCGAGCGCTCATCGGCACAAGACGGCGACGGAGCGACCTTCGAGCTGGTCGCCGGCCGCTCCATCGCCGCGACCTACACCAAGGGCGACGCCGACAAGATCATCCCGGCCTTCATCATGGCGGCGATGCCCCGTTGGTTCGGCATCATCTTCTTCCTCGCCCTGCTCGCCGCCGCCATGAGCACCATGTCGAGCCAGTTCCACACCATCGGCACGGCGGCCGGACGCGACCTCTACGAGCGCATCTCGGACAAGGGGCACAGCCGCGAGCCGAGTATCCTGGTGATGCGACTCGCCATCCTGGTCGGGCTCATCATCGCCGTGACCATCAGCTACACGGTCCGGCAGGAATACGTCATCGCTCGCTTCACGGCGATCTTCTTCGGACTCTGTGCCGCGAGCTTCCTGCCCGCCTACATCGGCGGGCTCGTCTCCAAGCGCGTGACCCGCGCCGGCGCGCTCGCCTCCATGACCGTCGGCATGAGCGTCTCGCTCTTCTGGCTGCTGCTCATCAAGGCACGCGAGGCCAGCGCCATCGGCCTGGTGCAATGGGTCACGGACGGCAAGACCAGCCTACTCGCGGATTATCCCAATTGGCCGTCGGTGGATCCGATCATCATCGCGCTGCCGGCAGCCGTTCTGACCTTGATCCTGGTCAGTGCGGTGACGCGACCGCCGGATGCGGCGCATCTGCGTCGCTGTTTCCCCGATTAAACCGCGTTAAACCGCGTCTTGGTGGGATATGAGAGGTCTCGGGGTGCTGCTGCGTTCTCGCCATCAATGAATCTTGGCGCAGACGCGGTTTAAGTTTTTAATTTGTTTGAATTGCGTCGGCTAGGATTTCTTTGGTGCCCCCGATGGAACCCACCTGCACCGGGAATCAACCGTAGCCTCGGACGCAATTCAATTCAGGAGCGCATGGGATGCTGGGTATCGATGATCCGTATGTCCTTATGGCCTATCTCGGCGCCATCTCGATGGCCGTGATCGGCATCATCTACGGGCTCGTCCGCCGCAACGCGGCACGCGACGAGGTGACTCCCGAGGATCGCCTTTGGGCGCTCGACGAGAAGAAGGTGGACGATGACTTCTAAATGCCCATCGACATGGCTGGTGCTACTGGCCGCCGCGCTGTTCTCGGCAGGTGTCTCGGCCGCCACTCAGGAGACCGAGACGGTCTCGGGCTTCAAGCCGGGGGCTGATCTGCGGCTGCGCCAGGTCTTCATCGGCAATGTCGGTCTGAACGACCAGAGCCCGACCGCCGACCGGACCTTCCAGCGATATCGCGGGCGTATTTGGGGGATCTACGCACCGACCGACCATATCGTCGGCACCGCACGCCTCATGTGGGAAGGCCGTCACTACAACAAGCCCAAGGAGAATCAATGGCCGGTGCCGGGTTTCGAGACCTGGTACGACGGCGGACTCTTCTTCGATCTGCTCGAGGTCGCCTTCAACGACATCGGCGGCACGCCGCTTTCGGTGAAGCTCGGTCGCCAGGAGATCATCCTCGGCAACGGCTGGCTGGTGCTCGAAGGCACGCCGATCGACGGCTCGCGGACCATCTATTTCGATGCGGCTCGCGCAACCTATAATCTGGCGTCCATCGGGACCACGCTCGACCTCATCTACCTCAATCAGGACGCCGACACGGGCCGCTTTCCGAGCCCCCTGAACGGCGTGATCGAGGATCAGATCGAGCAGTACGAGACCGGCGCCATCCTCTACGCCCGCAACAAGAGCCTGGTCAAGGCAACCGACCTCGACGCCTATCTGATCTACAAGAGCAGCACGCCGGACAACACGCCGGGCAACATTCGGGTCAACAACGGCGCACCCTTTCCCTCGCCGCCCGATTCAGGCGTCGCCTACACGCTCGGCATGCGCGCCGAGTCCAAGCCGACCTCGCACTGGGCGCTGCGCGCCGAGGGCGCCTACCAGTGGGGCACCCGCAACAACGCGGATCTGGATGCGTTCGGTTTCAACGCACGCGCGACCTACAGCCTGAATGATCCGCTCGCCAACCGGTTTCATCTCGGCTACGAGTTTCTCTCGGGCAACGACCCCGACAGCAACGGCACCCAAGCCTTCGACCCGCTCTGGGGCCGCTGGCCGCAATGGAGCGAGCTGATGATCTATCAGTGGCCGCTGGAGAGTCGTGTCGGCGAGGCGACGAACCTGAGTCGCCTGAATCTCGGCTGGGGCATCCAGGCCCACCCGACCACGTTGGTCACGGTCGACTATCACGCACTCTGGGCCGACGAGATGACCACCCGCACCCCGGCGCAGTTGGTCAACCTCAGCGGAGAAAGCCGCTTCCGCGGACATCTCGCCGCCGTCTGGGTCAAGACCAAGCTCAGCAAGCACGTCGCCGGGCACCTGGTCGCCGAATACCTCTGGCCCGGGGACTATTACGCCGAGAACCGGCGCGACGAATCCTATTTCGTGCGTGCGGAGTTGAATCTCACCTGGTGAGGGCGGGCGATACGGGCAATCGTCGCCGAACAGCGAGCCCCCGGGATAGTCGACTTGCAGTCGACCTCTTCCGCCGGCCCAAAAGCCAGCGGGTCGACTGCAAGTCGACTATCCCGGGCTGCCGAACACATAGCCTAGATCGATCTCGACGGCATCGAACGGCGGCACCCGGACACGTCCTGGTGCCTTACCGGCTGCAAGCGCCGCGGCAAACCTCTCGCACATCTCTATCGGGAACCGAGCGAACCGAAGAGCCGCCGGGCTATTCAAAAGCTCTAGGGTCCCTTGAGTGAGGATCTCGCTGTCGTCTTGATCTGATCGAAGACGGCACCGCGCTGACTCAAGAGAGTGAAGTCCTCGTCCAGTGGATCCTCTTTGTATTCAAATTTACCGACCAGTCCGTCTGCAGAATTGACTCGGCGGACCAGGTTGTCTCCCCGAATCCAGGCCGACCATGTGTTGTTCTGCGTGTTGATCGCGAGCCTGACCGCAGGCATGTAGCCGGCCTTCGTGGCAAAGCGGAATCCCCATACGCTTTCGCTCCAAGAACCGGTCTGCGAGTCACAGGGTATCTCGAGGAAGTTCACCGTGAGCTTGCCCGAATCGATCGAATCAGGCGGATCCGAGAAGCTTGCACCGCTTACGAACACGCTGCCCATATCGGAATACCGACGGTCATTGCCCCCCAACGCCAAAGTGACGTTGCGCAGTCCCTTAGCGGGAGCCGGACTGTTCCTCTCGGCGAAGACCGTATCCATGATGACCCAGAAATACATATAAGGGAGGGCCAAATCCGGGTTATTGGTGATTTGCGCGCTGTAGTCCATATACATCGCCAGACGGAAGGTTGTATCCGGGCGCTTGCCGTCGGCCGTGCCGTGTGTATTCAGAATAATCCAGTAGTGCTTGGCGGGGTCCGGATCCTCGTCGTTGTAGCCCACGAGAACGACCCAGTGCCCGCACCCACCCTTATCCCAGGCATGACCCTTGGCGTAATCCAAGTCGATGATGGTTTCGACGGGCTGGTTGGCCCAGAACTCATCGAATCGATCCCAATCGGCCGTCGTCGGAAGAAAATAGAGCAAGCCGACCGGGTGCCCGGAATCCAGGACACTCTTGAGATTGTTGATCGCATCGACCTGGCCGGCGCCGTCGATGTCCCAGGTCTTGACTTGCGACAGGGCAATGCTGGAGATCGGGAAAGAGGTACTTCCGAAAGGGCTCCATGGAGTCCCGGATTCGATGAGCGAGGGCCGAACCTCGCCTACAGCGAACGTCGTATCCCAAGCTGCGCCGACATTCGATGAAGGAATGGCATAGCCGATCATGTCGTAGAATGCCTTGGTCTTCCCGACATGCCCGCCGGAATTGAGATTCGAGCCGACCATCCAGGCATTCGATGCCAGGAATTGGACCGAAAGACCATTCTGTAACTCCGGATCGCCGTTGAACTGCCGATCGAAGTACATTGACATCATGGCCGTGCTGGCCCAAATCCAGCAGGTGCCTGTCGGCGTCTGATCGCGGAGCTCCGGGTTGTAGTGAAAGTGATTCAAGAGCGAGAGCGAGCCGCCCGCCGGCGAATAGGCGTCAGGCGCCTCGTAAAGATCCAAGCCCTGAATCCAAGCTGAAAGCTCGCGCTCATCCGCATCGGTCATACGCATCATGCCGTAGCGCGATGCATCGGCGGGAGTAATGAAAAGAATCGATGTAAAACAGAATCCCAATACGGAAACAACAAGGCGAGCTCGCATCACAGCATGCTCCGAAAAAGAAGAGACTCCAGACTCGATCGAAACGGAAAGCAATACGTAATAAAGCTAGCCTAAAGCATCCCTAAGTCAAGGTCCGGCAGCCGTGCTCCAAAAAAATTGCAGACAGTGTCTCAAGTCCGCCAATATTTTACTTGAACGATCTGCAGTCATATTTACGACAGTCGCCACCCGTAAATGAGTTTCACGACGGAAACCCAGGGCGTGGATTATTCGGAGGGTAGGGAGCGCCCCCCGCGCGTCGGGACATGAGGCGGCGAGGGGACCATGCGATCGCCGCCGACGGCGGGCGTACTGACGATCGGCGTCCGATCTTCCGCCGAGATGCGACATCTTTCTTGAAAAAGACCGAACACCGACCCCGCATTCCCTGCGGGACGCGGTCCAATCTCAGTGCCCGCCGCCCTTCAGCGCGCTGTTCATGCCCTCGATGGTGTCCTTCGCATCGCCGAAGACCAGCGAGGTGTTCTCCTGGTAGAAGAGCAGATTGTCGACGCCCGAATAACCCGGACGCATGGAGCGCTTGAGGAAGTAGACCTGACGCGCGCGGCCGGCCTCCAGGATCGGCATGCCGTAGATGGGACTGGTCTTGTCCTCCTTGGCCGCGGGATTGACGACGTCGTTCGCGCCGACGACCAGCACTACGTCGGTGCTCGGGAAGTCGGGGTTGATCTCGTCCATCTCGAGCACGCGGTCGTAGGGGATGTCCGCCTCGGCGAGCAGCACGTTCATGTGGCCGGGCATGCGGCCGGCGACCGGATGGATCCCGAACTTCACCTCCACGCCGCGCGCTTCCAGCAGCTCCATCAGCTCCTTCAGTGCGTGCTGCGCTTGCGCAACGGCCATGCCGTAGCCGGGGATGATGATGACGCGGTTGGCGTCCTCCATCCAGTAGACGGCATCCTCGACCGCGGCCGACTTCACGCCCTTGCCGGCTGCGACCGCACCCGCGCTGTCCTCGCCGCTGCTGTCCGAGCCGAAACCGCCGAAGACGACGTTGAGGATCGAGCGGTTCATCGCCTTGCACATGATGTAGGAGAGGATCGCGCCCGAGCAGCCGACCAGCGCACCGACGATGATCAGCAGGTTGTTGTGCAGCGTGAAGCCGGTTGCGGCCGCGGCCCAGCCCGAATAGCTGTTGAGCATCGAGATGATGACCGGCATGTCTGCCCCGCCGATCGGGATGATCAGGGTCACGCCGAGGGTGAAGGCAAGCAGGGTCATGAGGGTCAGCGAGATCAAGCTGCCGGTCATGGCGAAATGCACGGCCAGGGCGAGGGTCGCGATCCCCAACAGCGCATTGAGCAGATGTTGGCCCTTGAACTTGACCGGGCTGCCGCCGAGCAGACCTTGCAGCTTGCCGAAGGCGATGACCGATCCGGTGAAGGTGATGGCACCGATGACCACGCCCGCGGAGATTTCTCCCATCAGCAGCGCGTTCAGCTCGCCCGCGCCCCGCTTGGCGAGGAAGGTCCCGATGGCGACCATGACCGCCGCCATACCGACGAAGCTGTGGAGAGCCGCTACCAACTGCGGCATGGCCGTCATCTGGATGCGCAGGGCCACGATGACGCCGATGATGGCGCCCAGCGTCATCCCGACGATGATGAATCCGTAGGATTGGACCTGATCGCCCATCAGGGTCGCGACCACGGCGATCAGCATGCCGAGCATGCCGTAGAGGTTGCCGCGCCGGGCGGATGCCGGATGGGTCAAGCCCTTGAGGGCCAGGATAAAGAGCACGGCCGAGACCAGATAGGCCACCGCCTGAAGATTAACCGAGAGCGTCATGACGGCCTGTCCTTACTTTTTCTTCTTGAACATCGAGAGCATCCGGTGTGTCACCAGGAAGCCGCCGAAGACATTGATGGACGCCAGGAGCACGGCAATGAAGCCGATGATCTGGGTAAAGAGCCCCGCCTCGGGATCGCCGGCGACGAGCAGGGCGCCGACCAGGACGATACCCGAGATGGCGTTGGTGAGCGCCACCAGCGGGGTGTGCAGCGAGGGCGTGACGCCCCAGACCACCCAGTAGCCGATGAAGCAGGCCAGAACAAAGACGTAGAGGGCAACGAGCGAGGGATCGAGTGCCTCGGGCATAGGGGTAACTCCGGTTGGACGGTGATCATGGGCGCGTCGCCGATGATCCGTGGTCAGTCATCGCAGAAAAGGCGATTGAACCGCAAAGCGGCCTTTGCGGCGCGTTGTCTCGAACCGATCTCAGGCCGCGGGCTTCACCAGCATGGCCGCCGTGATGTCGTCCTCGGCGAGATCCTTCAGGACCGGGCCGGACGCGCTCGGGGTGACCATGATCTCGATCAGATTGGCGAGGTTGCGGGCGTAGAAGGCGCTCGCGTCCGCCGGGACCAAGGCGGGGAAGTTGGTCAGGCCGACGATGGTCACGCCGTGGCGCTCGACGATCTCGCCCGCGACAGTCAGCGGGCAGTTGCCGCCGTTGGCCGCGGCCAGATCGACGATGACGGAGCCCGGCCGCATGCGTTTCACGACCTCTTCCGTCACCAGAATCGGTGCCGGGCGACAGGGGATCAGAGCCGTGGTAATGATGATGTGGGCCTTGGCGAGCTGATCGCTCAAGGCGGCTTGCTGCTTGGCCTTCGCCTCCTCGGAGAGCTCCTTGGCGTACCCGCCTTCGCCCGAGCCGCTTTCACCCAGGTCCAGCTCGATCGGCTTGGCACCCAGGGAGCGGATCTGCTCTTGGGTCTCGGGGCGCACGTCGTAGGCGTAGACATCGGCGCCGAGTCGGCGCGCGGTGGCGATCGCCTGAAGCCCCGCCACACCCACGCCCAAAACGACCAGCCGGGCCGGCTTCGCCGAGCCCGCGGAGGTCATCATCATGGGCAGGAAACGGCCGTAGCGCGCCGCCGCCTCGAGGGTCGCGCGATAGCCGGCGATGTTGCTCTGCGAGGACAGGGCATCCATGGACTGGGCGCGCGAGGTGCGCGGCATCCGCTCCATCCCGAGGACACGGACCCCTTTGGCGAGCATGGCCGAGAGGATCTCGTCCTCCCCGCAGCTCTCCAACAGACCGACATAGAGTCCGCCCGGCCGCAGCGCCTCGACGTCCGCGGCATCGGGTCGACGGACCTTGAGCAGGAGGTCGGCATCGAAGGCGCCTGCGCGGTCGGTCAGTTTCGCACCTGCCGCCGCATACTCCTCGTCCGGATAGCCGGCGCGCACACCGGCGCCGGCCTCCACCACGACCTCGAACCCCTTCCCGATCAATTTCTTGACCACCTCCGGGATCGAGGCCACACGGGTCTCGCCGGGGGCGGTCTCCAAGGGAATTCCGATCTTCATCGCTCTGTCGTCCTATCCGCAGGTCGGCCGCCCGCGAGCGGCAAAAACCCGCGCATTATCGGTGCGGGGACCAGTCGCCGCAACCACCCGCGCACCGATGCGGGGCGCAGTCGGGCCAGGACGCGGACTGCGCACCCTCAGCGCTCCCCGCTCCCGCGCAGCGCCTTGATGATGTGCGAGGAGATCTCCTCGATCGACTGACTGGTGGTGTTGAGCACCGGGATCTGGAGTCGCTTGTAGATCTGCGTCGCCATGCGGATGTCCTCCTGGCACCGCTCCAACGATGCATAGCTGCTGCCGGGGCGCCGCTCCTCGCGGATCAACTGAAGCCGTTGCGGATCGATCGTGAGCGCGAAGAGCTTGTGGCGGCAGTCCCAGACCAATTGAGGGACATCCCCGCGCTCGAAGTCTTCCTCGGTGACCGGATAGTTGGCCGAGCGCAGCCCATAATGCATGGCCAAGTAAAGACAGGTCGGGGTCTTGCCCGAGCGCGAAACACCGATCAGGACGACATCGGCACGGTGGAAATTGTCCGGTCGGATCCCGTCGTCGTTGGCCATGGCGAAATTGATCGCCTCGATCCGCTTGGTGTAGTAGCTCGGCTTGGTGATGGCGTGGCTACGCCCGGATTTACGGCTCGGCGGGACGCCCAGCTCTTTGGAGAGCGGCTCGACGAAGCCCTCGAAGAGCTCGACGTAGTAGCAGTTGCCGCTCTCGAGGATCTCGCGGATCTCGTTGTTGAGCATGGTCGCGAAGACGATCGGGCGCACCCCGTCGCGGTCGGCGGCCTCCTGCATCCGCTGTGTCAGCGCCTTGGCACGCAGATCGGTGTTGATGTAAGGCATGTAAACCTGCTCGAAGTCGATGGTATCGAACTGCGACAACAGGCTGTGGCCAAGCGTCTCGGCGGTGATGCCGGTGCTCTCGGAGACAAAAAAGACGGTGCGATTCATAGGCCCTGACAGAGTGATGCAAGTCAATGCAGTGTATATTGGAATTTGGTGATATAGAGGAGCGCTGATCACGACAGCGTGTCGGCGCGACCGGGATGCCGGGTGCGCCGCACCACCCGAGAACGGTTTCGGTCCGCAGAGCGACCGATCTTCGCCGAGCCGGCACGCCGCCCGGCCGGCCCACCGAAAGGCCGAGGAGCTTCCCATGCCCAAGATCAACAACGACCACGCGCTGCGCGATGCCCTCAACGGACTCGACGCGGAGCAACAACGCATTCTCGGCTCCCGCTTTGCTCGGCATGTCATGCAGCTGAGCAAGGACGAGCGGGTCAACCGCGCCATCGAGGTCGGAATGCGCGACCAAGTCGCACCCGGCGAGCTGGAAGACGCCTTCAAGGCCGCCAAGGCGTACGCAACCAAGACCTACACCGATTGCGGCAAAGACACCGATTGGCTGGCCCAAGCCGACCACTTCGTCGCCGCCTCCGCCGCGGCGGCCCTGACGCCCGACGCGCTCCTGACCGAGAAGCAGAACCGCGCCTGGAAGGCCGCCATGCAGGCCCGCATGGCCGTCAACTGCACCCTCATCGAGGAGGACGACGCGCCCGAAACATCCGAGGCCGAGCATCAGTATGCGCTGGCCGAGGCGTTCTTGGGCTGAGCACCGCGCGGACGGGGCATCCCGCTCGGCGCCGGCCGGCGCGTGCGCCGCCCTCGGCGGAGTACCCTCGGCCGCGCACTCGCCCGATCAGAGCGCGACCTGATCGACGTCCTGTGCCGCGAGGATGGCATCGTAGATCTCCCAGGCGGATGCCGCCTCTTCCGCCGTCATCCGACTGATCGCGTGGCCCAAGTGGACCACCACATAGTCGCCGACGCCGATCGTCTCGTCCTGAAGCATGAAGAGATTGACCTCGCGCACCGCGCCCTTCGCCGTGCAACGGGCCAAAAAGCCGTCGACGGACTGGATCTGCATCGGGATACCGAGACACATGGACAAGCCCCCAAGCGAAGTCGATCATGGGTTCGCAGGCTAAGCCGCACCGTCTACCCCTGCAAGGACTCAGATCAAACGATCGTCCGATCACCCCTCATCAGCCCGAGAAGGTCCCCGCCGTGCAACCAACCACCCTCATCCTCGGCCTCGGCAACGTCCTCATGACCGACGAGGCGGTCGGCGCCGAGGTGGTCCGCCGACTCGAGCAGGAGATCGGCTCCGATGCGTCACTCATGCTCGTCGACGGCGGGACCTTGAGCTTCACGCTCGCGGTGCCGATCGGCGAGTGCCCGCATCTGATCGTCGTTGATGCCGCGGCGCTGGGCGAGCCGCCCGGCAGCGTTCGGGTCTTCGAGGACGCGGCGATGGATCGCCAGCTCAGCGTCAATGCCAAGACCGTGCATGAGGTCAGTCTCTCCGACCTCATGGACATCGCACGTCTCACCGACACACTGCCTGTCCGGCGCGCACTGGTCGGGATCGAGCCCGAGTTTGTCGGCTGGGGCGATCGTCTGACCCCTGCGGTGGAGGCGGCAGTCCCGAGCGCGATCGCCCGGATCCGCGAGCTCCTGACCCGATGGGATACCTGAAGGCTCGACCGACCTGCGTTGATGCCGCCCTGCCGGCACCCGCGGCAGGCGCAAATCGTCCTTGATTTGTGTATTTTTCCGATCTATCGTTTGCGCGCACGTCGCGTTTACGCCGCCCGGCGTGATTGTCGAAACCGCAAACAAGGATCATTGCCCATGCGACCCACAACTGCTCGCACTGTCACATTCTTCGCCGCCTCTGCGGCTATCATCTCCTTCGCTGTCGGCGGTCCCGCATTCGCCGAATCCGCATGCAAGGGTCTGGAGCAGCCCGTGTGCGAGACCACCGAAGCCTGCCGTTGGCAAGCGGGATATACACGAAAGGACGGAATCGAGGTGGCGAGCCACTGCCGCAGCACCGGCAAGAAGAAGGAGGTCGCCCCGGAAGCCAGCACCGAGGGTGCACCCGAAAAGGCGTCCTGAGTGATCCGTCCGAGCGGTACCCGCTCGTCGGGGGGGCTCCGCTCGGACAATCTGCCGGGGAACGGCCTCGCGGCCGTTGTTCATAATCCCAGCCCTAGGGTAGGGTGGACGAGCGAGAGCGAAGTCCACCGAACCCCGCGCAGGCGCCGGTGGACTGCGCTGCGCTTGTCCACCCTACGCTACGACCAGCGACGTGGCCGAGTTTATGAGCAAGCCCCTCTCGCGGCCGGTCGGATACGAGATCGGCCCGACTTCGTCGCGCTCGATCGGCATTGCTCCGAGCGATCGCGGCGTCGCGCGCAAGGCATAGCCGGTGCCGAATCCGCCTTCACCTTCCCTCGATCGTGGATCGCTCGGGCGTCAGCCCGCTTGATCCCCGAGCTCCCCCGCCTTCACGTGCAACGCGTAGAGAACGTCCTCGTCGGCGATATGGTCGATCAGCCAATCCTGGGTCATCTCCAAGGCCCGATCCGCCAATTCCTGGCTCGGGCCGAAGGTGCGCAGATCGTTTTCCAGGTCGTCGAGATGCCGCATGAAGGCGACATGCTGCCGCAGATGATCGGCCAGGTCGGGATAGGCATGCCGGCGCATGAAGGCCTCTTCGGTGTCGAAATGGCTCTCGGCATAATCGCGCATGAAGGCGACGGCCTCGATCACCCCCTCTCGACCCTCGCGGTCCAGGATCGCCTCGTACAGCCGGTGCGACGCGGTAAAGAATCCTTGATGCTGGCGATCGATCTCTTCAATGCCGATGAGGTAGACGTCGGACCATTCTCTTAACATGAGGGTTCCTGCAAGGTTGGAGGATCTAGGGACGGGCAAACCCGGGTGCGCTCGGCATATCGCCGCCGAAGCGATCGGGCCATCGGACGGCTGCCCTTGGACATCGAATCCGCGCAAGCCCGAGCGGGGCTCATCGCGCACCGGCGCGGGAAGCATCATCGCAGCGGCGCATGCGGAAGACCGGGGTCGTCAAAGCGATCCCCAAGAGCCGCGGCGACGACGAAAGCTCAGATGCGGAAGAAAGAGGCCGATCAGGACGCCGACGAGGATCACGCCGGCGCCGATCATGAACCAGCGCTGATTGGTGCGGTTCCCCAGGTCGCGGTTGGCTTGCTCGAGGTCGGCGCGCTCGCGCGTCAGCTCGCTCACCTGGATACGCAGACGCTCTCGGTCGCCGGTGATGTCGAGGATATTGGTCGAGGCGTGGCGAATGGTGGCAAGCTCCTGCTCCAGACGGACCTTTTCGCGCTCGAGGGCCTGGTAGTCGGCATCGAGTCGGTCGTATGACGTCTGAAGCGCCGCAAGCCTTGCGGCCAGACTGTCCGGCTCACCCTGGAGCTCGACCAGACGTTTCTCTAGCTCGACAACGCGTGCGCGTGCCGCCGGCTCATCCTGGAGCTCGCGCTCGAGCACGTAGCCGACAGTCCCGTCTTCGGTCCGAACGCGCGCATATTCGGTCGTCTCGTCGACGCTGATGACCTCGAGCGGCGTGCCGCTCGGAAGCATGCGGATGATGCGATAGCGGCTGCTCTCGCCGGTGCGCAAGGTGACCTCGATTGAATCCGTGACATAGCGCGTCGCGGCGTAAACCATCGGGATCCGAGCCGCCTGAATGCTCAGGAGGCAGACGCAGAGGAGCAGAAAACGTCTCACGGGACATCCTCGGCGAGGCGTAGGGTTGACGTGCGCGCCCACGCGATCGGGTCGATCGGTCGGTTCGGGTCGGCGAAAAGGGCAAACTACACCAGGACTTGCCGCCTGTCACGCCTGCGGCAGAAGGAGGAATTCCAGCAGCGCTTTTTGAGCGTGGAGACGGTTCTCGGCTTCGTCCCAGACGACGGATTGCGGACCGTCGATGACGGAAGCAGTCACCTCTTCGCCCCGGTGTGCCGGCAGGCAATGCATGAAGAGCGCGTCCGGCGCTGCGCGGGACATCACGGCGTCGTTCACCTGGAAGGGCGCGAACAGGGTCTCGCGTCTCGCCTGCTCCTCCTCTTGGCCCATACTGGCCCAGACGTCGGTGACGACTAGATCGGCCCCCTCGGCGGCCTCCAGCGGATCGCGCAGGATCCTGCAACGGCCTGCGACGGCAGCAAGCAGATCGGCGTCCGGCTCGAATCCCTCCGGGCAGGCGACCCGCAGCTCGAAGTCGAACAGCTGCGCGGCCTCCATGAAGGAATGGCACATGTTGTTGCCGTCGCCGATCCAGGTCACGCGCCGTCCGCGGATATCCCCGCGATGCTCGAGATAGGTCTGAACATCCGCGAGCAGCTGGCAGGGATGCAGTCGGTCGGTCAGGCCATTGATGACGGGCACCTGAGAATGCGCGGCGAATCGCTCGACGATGGCGTGGTCGAAGGTCCGGATCATGACCGCATCGACCATCCGCGAAAGCACCCGCGCACTGTCCTCGATCGGCTCGCCGCGGCCCAGCTGGGTATCGCGCGGGGACAGGAACAAGGCGTGACCGCCGAGCTGGACCATGCCGACCTCGAAGGACACCCGGGTCCGCGTCGAGGATTTCTCGAAGATCATCGCCAAGGTGCGGTTCGGAAACGGTCGATATTCCTCGCCGGCCTTCAGCATACGCTTGAGCTCGGTCGCCCGCGCGAGCAATCCGCGGGCCTCCTCGGCGCTCAAATCCAGCAGAGACAGAAAGTGACGGCAGCGTGCTTGACGGGCATCCATGGGCATCGTCTCTCCGGCGGGGCGCTGCTCAGGCATCGCCCAGATAGCGCTTGATCAAGCCGCTCAGTCCTTGGAGGAGCTGGTCGGCTTCGGGACGCGCCAGGATCAGCGGCGGCAGCAGTCTGATGACACGCTCCGCCGTCACATTGATCAACAGGCCCGCCTCGAGCGCCTGCCCGACCAGGTCGGCACAGGGGCGATCCAGCTCGATCCCCAGCATCAGACCCCGTCCGCGGATATCGACCACGCCGGGAACATGCGCCAAGGCATCCCGGAACCCGTCGAGGAGGTAGGCACCCTGCTCGGCCGCATTCGCGATCAGACCCTCGGCGACGATCGTCTCCAGCACTGCGCGCGCTGCACGGCAAACCAACGGGTTGCCGCCGAAGGTCGAGCCGTGCGAGCCCGGACCGAAGACCTCGGCCGCGGCACCGCGTGCAAGACAGGCGCCGATCGGTACGCCGTTGGCGAGACCCTTGGCCAGGGTGACGACATCGGGGAGGGTTCCGCCGTGCTCATGGCCGAACCACCGCCCGGTGCGTCCCATCCCGGTCTGAATCTCGTCGCAGATCAACAGCCAGCCGTGCCGATCGCAAAGCTCTCGAAGACGCTGCCCGTAATCCGGCGCCGGGATGCGGATGCCGCCTTCGCCCTGGATCGGCTCGACCAGAATAGCTACGATATTCGGGCGATTGGCCGCCGCGATCTCGATGGCCTCGATGTCGTCGTACGGAACCCGCACGAAGCCCTGCACGAGCGGCTCGAAGCCGGCTTGGACCTTGCGATTGCCGGTCGCCGACAGGGTGGCAAGCGTGCGCCCGTGAAAGCTGTTCTCGGCGACCAGGATCGCAGGATTCTCGACCCCGTGCCTGTGAGCATGGAGACGCGCGATCTTGATCGCGGCCTCGTTGGCCTCCGCACCGGAGTTGCCGAAGAAGACCCGATCCATCCCGGACATCTCCGTCAGCATCGCGCCCAGGCGCTCCTGCTCTGTGATTCGGTACAGGTTGGACGTGTGCACCAACAAGCCCGCCTGCTCGCAGAGCGCATCGCGAACCGCCGGGTGTGCATGTCCGAGCCCGCACACGGCGATACCCGCAAGCGCGTCGAGATAACGTCGGCCTTCCGTATCCCAAAGCCAAACGCCCTCGCCGCGCGCGAAGGCGACCGGCAAGCGCTTATAAGTGGCCATCAAGGGTTCGGTCATTGCGGCAGACCCCGCTGCGTCTCCGGAAAACAAAAAAAGGCGGTTCCTCCGCTGGGGAAACCGCCTCTGCTCAAAGGCGAAGCCGGGGAATATAGCGCGAAAGGAACCTGAGCGACAAGAACCCGAGACACCGGATCACCGGTGATCCCGAGCAGGCGCGAGCTCGGCAGCGACCAGCCCGCACCGCCCGCCGGTGAAGCGAGCGCCGATTAAATCGGTCGCGCCGTCCAACCGCAGCGTCAGAATAAGCTCATACGTCTCATCACGCCGTCACGCTTGATCCGCCAGTGGTAGATAGCGGCGCCGACGTGAATCAGGATCAGCCCCAGAATGACCCCGCCGACGATCCCGTGAAGACCGAACAGGGTCTTGCTCAACTCCTTATCCTCCGGGATCAGACCGGGCAGGGTGAGATCGAAGAACTGCACGGGGAAACCGCCTGCCGCGGTACCCAGCCAGCCCAGCACCGGCATCAGGATCAATGCCGCGTACAAGAGGCTATGAACCGTGAGACTGGCCGCGCGCTCCAACCCGGTCAGCGGCGGTTGATAGGGCGGTGACCGAAAGAGACGCTTCATCGCAAGACGCAAGATCATCAGGGCCAGCAGCAGGATGCCGAATGTCTTATGGTACCCGTAGAGCTGATTGGTCATCTCCAACCCGACGAGCTCCTTGAGTCCCTCGAACCCGAGTGTGCCCAGCAGGGAGCCGACGGCGAGCAAACCCAAAACAAGCAGTGCAATCAACCAATGCAGAAGTCGCTGAGCAGAGTTGTAACGCAGGGTCTCCATCCAGTCCTCCGAGAGACATTGAGGCGATGAGTTACGTGGGTGGCGAAATGTTCCGTGCGTACCGAGGTGGCTCATCTCTCCTTGAGCCATCCAATGCCGTTTTTTGCGCCCTACTCGCCCTAAAGTAGGACTAATAGGCACCGACACAAGCCTCCCCCTTGGGCTCCTCCTCCAAGTGTTTACTCACAGGAGCCGAAAGTGGGCACTCAAACGGTCTCGCAGCTGCTTCACCATCCGACGCAACGCGCCGCCGATCCCCGATGGGGGGAACGCCTCGACGCTACCGTTCCGCCTGGTCGTGTCATACTCTCCGCGCGGCCTTTGCTGTGCCATGGAGTTGCCCAACGGGGGCAGGCCGCCCATCAAATTAGAGGCCCGAGCGAGAGATCTTCGCCCTCGGCCGACGCGGAAATACCGGAAACCAAGACAAGGATCGATCATGCAGACTCTTGCTCGCGCCTGCACACCCCGCGACAGTATCTTCGACGCGTCGCGGCGAGACACCGTCCTCGACCTCTCGGATCTGGTCGCGGACCGCATCGAGCCCGAGGCATTCTTCCGCGAGAACCATGTCACCGAGGGGATGCGCATCCTGCTGACGGAGGGCTTCCGGCGGCTGGAGGGCAAAACGACCCAAGGCGTCTTCAAGCTCACCCAGGCCATGGGCGGGGGCAAGACCCACAGCCTGATCGCGTTCGGGCTACTTGCGAAGCACCCGGAATTCCGCCGCGCCGTCATGGAGGCGTTCTACACCCCGGGCGAGACCGGACCGGTCAGGGTGGTGGCCTTCTCCGGGCGCGAGAGCGATGCCCCGCTCGGCATTTGGGGTTCAATCGCGACTCAACTCGGCAAGAAGGAGCAGTTCGCGGATTACTACTCGCCGCTCTCCGCCCCCGGCCAGACCGCCTGGGTCAACCTGCTGCGGGGCGATCCGCTGGTCATCATGCTCGACGAGTTGCCGCCCTACTTCGAGAACGCCAAGTCCAAGTCCATCGGCAACTCCGACCTCTCGGTCGTCAGCGCCACGGCGCTCTCCAACCTCTTGGTTGCCATCGGCAAGGACGAGCTGTCCAACGTCTGCCTCGTCATCACCGATCTCACGGCCTCCTACGCGGGCGGCAGCCAGCAGATCATTCAGGCCCTCAACGATCTGGACAAAGAAACCGGCCGCTCCGCAATGAGCCTGGAGCCGGTGCGCATGAACACCGACGAGTTCTATCTGATCCTGCGCAAACGCATCTTTGCCGAGCTGCCCGACAGAGAGACGATCGCCGAGGTTGCCCAGGCGTACGCCAAGTCTATTCGTGACGCGCGCCAGATGGACGTCACCAATGCCTCGCCCGAGCAGTTTGCCGCCCGCGTGGCGGAAGCCTACCCCTTTCATCCCTCGATTCGGGACCTCTATGCCCGCTTCAAGGAGAACCCGGGTTTTCAGCAAACGCGGGGCCTGATCCGGCTGATGCGCATCGTCGCCTCCCGGCTGTGGGGCAGCGGTCGTGCTCAGAGCGTCCACCTCATCAACGCCTACGACATCGACCTCAACGACCGCGAGACCCTCTCCGAGATCAACCAGATCAACAGCAGCCTGGAGAATGCGGTCTCTCACGACATCGCCTCGGGCGGGCAATCGGTGGCCGAGATCCTGGATACCAACCTCGGGGGGAACGACTCGCAAGACGTCATGAAGCTGCTCTTGGTCGCATCGCTCTCCAGCGTGGCCGGAGGCACAAAGGGGCTCACGCTTCCGGAACTGGTCGCCAACCTCTGCGCCCCGGGACGCGACATCTCCAAGCTCAAGAACGAGGTGCTGAATCGGCTCGTCACCACCGCCTGGTATCTCCATACCGGTCGCGATGGGCGGCTCTTCATCAAAAACGTCCAGAATCTGGTGGCCCGTCTGCGCACCACCGCAGAAAGTTATCTGCACGACCAGTCGATCAAGGAGCTGCGGGAGCGGCTGGGCGAGCTGTTCAAACCCGATACCGGTTGGTGTTACCAAAAGGTCCAGGCTCTACCCGCTGTCGACGAGATCGATATCGCGCAGGATAAGACGGTCCTGGTTATCGCCAACCCGCACCCTGGCGGTCTTCACCCGGATCTGCAAACCCTCTACGACAATATCGACTTCAAGAACCGCGTGTGCTTCCTCACCGGCCAGCGCAGCGCGGACAGCCTGCTCAACGCGGCGAAAGAGCTGAAGGCGATTCGCCACATCATCGATGAGCTCAAATCCGAAGGAACCCCGGACAACGACCCGCAGCTCATGCAGGCCCGCGACCTGCTCGACCGCATCCAGAACCAGTTCGGCAGCGCACTGCGCGAGACCTTCTCCACGCTCTATTACCCGAGCGCGCAGCGTCTTATGTCGGCCGACTTCCCCATGGAGTTCACGGCCAACCGCTACGATGGCGAGGACCAGGTCATCCGCACCCTCAAGGCCAAGATGAAGTACACCGACGATGTCACGGGCGAGACCTTCGTCAAGAAGGTCGAAGCGCGCCTCTTCACCCAGAAGGCGATGCCCTGGAACGAGATCAAACGCCGTGCGGCCACCAACCCGGCCTGGCAGTGGCACCGCGCGGACGCACTGGAGAAGCTCAAGGCCGAGTGCGTGCATCAGGACACCTGGCGCGAGGACGGGGGTTATGTGGAGAAGGGGCCATTCCCCCAGCCCGCCACCCAGGTCAAGCTCCAGGAGTTGTTGCGCGACGACGACACGGGCCGGGTGAAGCTGCGCGCCACCCCGCTGAACGGCGACACCATCTATGTCGAAATCGGCGCTCCGGCGACCACCGCCTCGCAACGGCTCTCGGGACGGGACTATGAAACGGCCGAGATGGTTGTGTCCTTCCTCGCCGTCGACTCCACCGGTCAGCATGAGACCGGAGAGCCTCTCACCTGGCACAACCGCATCACCATCAAGAGTCGGGTCTACGACCATGGCGCAGACAAGGTCGTGGAGCTGCGCACGGCACCGCCGGCCCCGCTGCGCTACACCACGGACGGATCGGATCCGAAGCTGGCGGGCGGCGCCTACAACGAACCCGTTGTGCTCCCCGCGGGCACCCGGTTCGTCCTGGCGGTCGCGGAAGACAAGGGCACACCCTCCGAGGTTCACCAGGTTGCGGTCAACTGGGACAGGCCGATCGATACCAAACCCATCGACACCAACGCGCCCGTGACCTGGACGCCTGTCAGTCACCCGGAGAAGGTCTTCCGTTTCAATACCACCCAGGCCGCGTACGGATTCATCGAGCGCCTCAAGAAACACGCCGGCAAGGCCTCGGCGCAACGCATCGCCGTGCTCGACGGTCGCTGGGCGGATCTGCAGCTTGCCGACGACCTGCTTCTGGACAGCGAGCAGATCCGCGCGACGGTCGAGCATCTGCGCGGCTTGGTCAGCGAAGGCGAGGTGACGATCGAGGCGGCCGCCTTGTGGTTCCCGACCGGACAGCAGCTCCTCGACTACGTCCATGAGATTGCCGTGGAGCTTCCGCGCGACGAGGTGGAACCTTGAGGTTAGACTGACTGCATTCTTCGGGGACGCCAGCCGCGATCCCGTGTATCGATCGGAGGTACCCATGAGCGACAAGGTCGACAGCCTGGCTCTTGAACATCTGCGCAGTATCCGCGGCATCCTGAGCGACCACGGCGAACGGCTGGGCGGCATCGAGCTACGTCTCTCGGCTATGGAGCAGACCCTCGGCAGCCTCTACGCCCTCTCTGGAAGTGACCGGGAAACCCCGGGCTCGTTGGCTCGCCGCATCGAGCAGCGCCTCGATCTGGCGAGCAGCGACGCCTGACAGCCTGCGGAACCGCCATTGACGAACCCTAAAAAGCCAAGTTGCCAAGGCTTTGGCTTCTGCCCCGACGAATCGACACACCACTTCCTGGTCACCATCCCGGCGAGCAACCGCGAGGACGTGCTGATCTCCGAGCATTTCACCTGGGACGAGGTGAGCGCAGCGATGCCCCCGACCTTCGCCGTCGGTGAGCCCGAGGGCAAGCTGCGCGTCCTCCTTCCCCGCATCAAATGGGACGCCATCGCGGATGATGTCCGCGTGGAATTCAACCAACGCCTCAAGCGGGACGGGCGCAAATCCGGGAGCTGGAAGACCGGTACCAATCCCGTCTCACGCCTCCTCGGCAAGGAGCTGGTCCTCCTCGCTTGGGCGATCGAAGAGGCGGATCCCGCGCTCACCGCGACCGCCATCAAGAATTGGCTCGGCCTGGTCCCCGAGGAGCGCTGGTGGCTCTTTACCATGACCTGCGCGGCCACCGGGCATGCCATCCAGGGGCGCAATAAGGGCTGGCGCAAGGCGGTGCGTTATGCGCTGACGGAGAACCCGGTCACGGACTCACACCATGAGCCCCTGCCTGTGTTTGAATTGGCGGTACGCGGACAGACCGCGGCGGAACCTGTCAAAGCACAACGGACGACGCGTCCGAGGACCAAGTCCGCCAAACCGGATACCGCCGGACGGTGATTTGGAGCGCACGACGACACCATGACCACCAAGCCCCGTTCCCACGACCGGCAAGCACGGATCGGCAAGCTGCGCCCCTGGAGACATCCCATGCAAGCCATCGAGATCGACACCAAAATCGACGACAACGGCGAAATCCACATCAAGCTGCCCGAGCCGCGCCGGCCGGGGCCTGCACGCGTCATCGTCTTGTTCGAGGCCGACCCGCAAACGGAACCCGGACCCGTCAAACATCGACCGCCGGCAAGCCTTGCCGGCAAGGGCGCCTGTCTGCATGGCGATGACATCGCCCCGGCGTTTCCCTTAGAGGACTGGGGAGATCTCTACCGATGATTCTTCTCGACACGCATGCATGGGTCCGCTGGCTTCACCCGGAGGTCAACCAAGCGCTGCCACTGGGGCTACGTGAATGGCTTGAAGCCGCGGATGCTCCACTGGCTGTATCGGTTGATCTCGGCGTTGGAAGTGTCTCAGCTTGTCAAGAAGGGCGTTCTTGATTTGCCGCTCCCGATGCCCGTTTGGTTCGACGCCGCGCTGACTGAAGCCGGAATCCAGTGCATCCCCGTGACGCCACAGTTGCTCCACGCCTCCACGATATTGCCCGATATCCATAAGGATCCAGCAGACCGCATCATCATCGCCACTGCTCAGAAATACAGCGCTCGGCTCGTCACGGCCGATGAAGCGATCCGGAAGTACCCGAATCTGCAGACCGTCTGGGCGGTCTGATGCTGCCTCGCAGTCGTGATCAGGCACCGAGGACTCATCAGCGAGTCGGCATCCGCGGAGACAGTCATTGAGCCAGGGCACGGACACCACCTTCATCGAGACCCAGTTCCCCGTCTCCAAGCTCTCCAAGGAGAGCTATGTCGAGCGCAAAGGTCACGTCGGACAAACCCTGACCAGCCTCGGCAAGTGGTGGGGACGTAAGCCGCTCATCATGGTCCGGGCGGCGATCCTGGGGCTGCTGCTCCCGGCGAGCGCGGACCCCAAGCGCGATCGCGAAATCTTTCTCATGCTTCTGACCATGGACCCGGAGGGTCTTTGGCGGCGCAAGAGCAAGGCGATCCCGCTGGCCGAGCTGTTCGACCGCCTGCGTTCCGACGAGCGCGCGGATTGGTTCGACCCGAATGCACCCAAACCGAGATTCCGCCGCGGCACCACCGCCGAGGACAAGGCCCATCTGCAACGGTTGGTCTTCGAGCGCATGGGCTATGACGAGAAGCTGGTCTACTGCGACCGACCCGAGCAGATCGAGGGGCCGTCCGAGCCGGCTTGGGAGGCGATCAATGCCCACCTCGGCACCGCAGCGCACAGCCTCCCCGAGCTGGTCCGCGCGCTCGGCGAGCGTCGCTTCGGCCGTGTCCCGCGGGTCGGTGACGCCTTTTGTGGCGGGGGCAGCGTCCCCTTCGAGGCCGCGCGCATCGGTTGCGAAGCCTATGGCTCCGACCTGAACCCGGTGGCCGCCCTGCTGACCTGGGGCGCGCTCAACATCGTCGGCGGCGGCGAGGCGGTCGCCAAACAGGTCCGGGAGGCGCAGGAGCAGGTCTACGCGGCCGTGGATCGCCAGATCAC
>NZ_LN848257.1:3704516-3791640 GCF_001499735.1 Thiocapsa sp. KS1
CAGGGCGTCAGTGCCGTCGAGCTGAAGGCGGCGAAGACCGGCACGGTCCGCAGCTCGCGTCTGGAATGCCCCCATTGCGGCCAGTCCACCGCCATCAGTGCCATTCGGGGCGACCGTCGCGGCGGTGGCGCCTCCGACTACGGACTGCGTCAGTGGGAAAACAGCGATCTGGTCCCTCGGCCGGACGACACTTTTCAGGAGCGACTCTACTGCGTCCGCTGGCGCCTGCCCGATCTGGAGGCCCTGCTTTGGGCGGAACAGCGTGAGCGCGCGGACCTGACCGATCCGCGGCCCGTTCCGGATTGGGCCCCGCTCGACCGGGCAATCGATGGGCTCGCGGCGCTCCTGGACGCGAGCGATAGGCTGGACCTGGACGCGTTGCGTGCGCGCGACTGGCTGGCCGAGGATGCGCGGCTGGGGGCCGCTGGCGCCGAGCGTGCCGCCTTGCGGGCGGCCAAGGCGCCCAAGGCGCGGATCGATGCCCAAAACAAGGTGTTGATTGCGCTGATCACCGCTCAAGCTGAGCGCGCAGCCGACCTCAAGACGCTCGCCGATCGGTTGCCGGGCGCCCTGTATCGTGCTGTCGAGCCGGATGATCTGCAGCGCGAGGCGTTGGTTCTGAGCCTGCTGCGCGAGCGCTTCGACGACTGGCAGGCCAAGGGTTACATCCCGAGCCGACCTATTACACCGGGGGACAAGACCGACGAGCCGATTCGAACGCGCGGGTGGACGCATTGGCATCATTTGTTCACACCGAGGCAGCTTGTGGCCTTTGGAGCACTCAACTCCTTCGCAATCGGCGAGTTGACCCAAAAGATCGAGCTAACCGCATGTCTACTAGGAATCTCAAGATCGATCAACTGGACTTCGCGGCTAACGGGATGGGATCCAAGCGCTGCCAACGAGAAGTCGAACGCGACTTTTCAGAATCAAGCTTTGAACACGATGACCGTCTATGCCGTGCGTGCGCTGCCATCGTTGAACTCTTCATGGTATCTCGCACAACGTGACTACCTTTGCATCGGGAGCAAATCTGTACAGCTCGGGGATGCCAGATCTATTAGTGAGCTCTGTGATGTTTGGTTGACCGATCCCCCCTATGCCGATGCCATCAATTACCACGAACTCTCCGAATTCTTCCTCGCCTGGTATGAAAGGCATCTGCCCAGGCTTTTCCCCGACTGGTACGCGGACAGCAAGCGCGCCCTCGCCATCCGTGGTTCAGGCAAGGACTTCCGCGAAGGCATGGTCGACGCCTACAGCAACCTCGCCGTCCACATGCCGGACAACGGCATGCAGATCGTCATGTTCACCCACCAGGACGCGGGCGTCTGGGCTGACCTGGCCCTCATCCTCTGGGCCGCCGGCCTGCGGGTGACCGCGGCCTGGACCATCGCCACCGAGACCGAGTCGGCGCTCAAGGAAGGCAACTATGTGCAGGGGACGGTCCTGATGGTGCTGCGCAAGCAGACCTCCGATGCCGTCGCTTTCCTGGACGAGATCGTCCCGCAGGTCGAGATCGAGGTGGAGCACCAGCTCAAGTCCATGCTGGACCTGGACGACAAGGAGGATCCCAATTTCTCCGACGCCGATTATCAGCTCGCCGCCTATGCCGCCGCCCTGCGTGTGCTGACCCAATACAAAGGCATCGAGGACATCGACGTGGCCTGTGAGCTGGCCCGCGAGCGCAAGCGCGGGGCCGAGTCGCCCATCGAGCGCATCATCGAGGATGCGGTGCGGACCGCGAGTAATGTTTTGGTCCCGAACGGTATCGACGCCCAGCTTTGGAAGCGTCTCACGCCGGAGGAAAAACTCTATCTCAAGTGTCTGGAGGTGGAATCACACGGCGACTCTCGCAGCGGCGTCTTCCAGGAATTCGCCCGCGGCTTCGGTGTGCGCGACTATCGCTTCATGCTCGAAAGCGGCAAGGCCAATCAGACACGCCTGAAGACCGCCACCGAATTCAAGCGTCGCGAATGGGGCACCGACGGCTTCGGCTCATCCCTGCTGCGCCATGCGCTGTTCGCCGTCTACCAGGCGGCGGATCAAGACAGTACCAAGGTCGGTCTGAACTATCTCAAGACCGAGATCCGCGACTACTGGACCCAGCGCGAGATCCTGGTCGAGATGATCAGCTTCCTGGGCGGCTTACCCATGCCGCCGTGGGCGCGCGATGCCGAGGCGGCGCGCCTGCTTGCGGGGGCCTTGGCCAATGATCACGTTTGAGGGTCATGGGCAAGAGCTGCTCAGCCCCCTCCCGCCGGTAGATGGGGCATCGCTCGGCGGGTGTTGGCGGCATCCTTGCCGGGTAGTGCGGTGGAGGGGCCTGAACGCAAACCCGCCTGCGGGTGCCGCGATCGAAAATGATCACGACCGCACTTTATACTGGCTGAACAGTGGAACCCATCGAGGAGCCGATTCATGAACATCGAGGCAGACGTCGAAGAAGACGGCACTGTGACGATTCAGGTCCCGAAGCGATATCGCGGCAAGCGCGTCCGCGTCAGCATTCAAGAAGCCGACGATCAGGCAGCCTCTGCGCAATGGCGCAAGCTGTCCGAGGTCTTGGACGGGCTCGATCAGCTCGGCACACACGGTCGCAGCCATCCTCAAATCATCGACGAGATTAGAAGGTTTCGCGAGGGATCATGAAACTGGCCTACGTCGACGCCTGCGTCTGGATCAGTCTGGTCGAGGGACTCACCACCTATCAACCCAAGATCCGCGCTGCATTGAAGAATCTGGCTTTGGACAATTGGGTGCTCTGCACATCGGACGCGGTGCGGTTGGAGGTGTTGATCGGGCCTCTGAGAAAGAAGCAAGCACCCTTGGCGATGGCCTACCGTGCCATCCTGGAGACGACACCTGTTCTGAAAACACCCAAGTCGGTGTTCACCGATGCCCTCTCGATCGCGGAAAGCGAGCGACTCAAGGCGATGGATGCGGTGCATATCGCGATCGCAAACCACTATGGCTGCGGCAGGTTTGTCACGACTGATCCGCACTTCATTTCACTCTCGCTCTTGACACCGCTCTGGATCGATCTGGCGAACACGGATGTCCCCGAGGTCTCGATCGATGAACCCTCCAGCGCGGACGATGATCCTGCGAGCTGAGCAGGCAATCCGAGGTCATCCGGCGAACGAGGCACCGTGAATCACCACGCACCCGAAGGCGGCTTACCGAGGGCCTTGAACACCTCGTCCGAGCAGGCGGTGAATCCTGCCGGCCAGGGTGGGCTCAGGCGGCAGCGCAGCCGAAACTGGAGCGGTGCGTCCGCGTTCACGCCGGCAACCGTCACCTTGGGCAGGGGCACACCTGTAACGCGTCGGTCGCCCGCGCGCCGCCGCTTTTGCCGAGAAGCTCCAGCGCGTCGTGGTCTCCCGGATCGAGTCCCGACCAAACCAGGAAGTCGCGATACTCGGGCCTGGACCGAGGTATGAGCCGATTTGAAAACGAGGCCCCTAGGATCCTAGGTGGAGGCGGCACCTATCCGCCAAGTGTGCGACACTTCCGGACAGACGAAGAACACGGACGCTCCGACCATGCAGCTCGAACAGCTCCAGCCCAGCGCGATGATCCGAGGCATCCTCCCGGATGCCCTGGTCGAAGTCGTGAGCATCAAGTGGTACGGCTCCGAGGCGTTGGAGCTGACCTACAAGACCCCGGCCGGCAAGGTCGCCAATCAGCTGCTTTATCGCGACGACGAAGCGAACATGGATCTGGTCGAACAGGGCCGGCCGTGGAGCTTCGACGGCGACGGTGCGTTGTTCCGTCTGGTCTCGGAGGCGCACCGCATCCGGCTGGCGCATCTGTTCGACCCGGTGCTGGCGGTGCATACCTCGCTGGTCGATCCGCTCCCGCACCAGATCACCGCGGTCTACGAGGCGATGCTGCCGCGCCAGCCGCTCCGGTTTCTGCTCGCCGACGATCCCGGCGCCGGCAAGACCATCATGGCGGGGCTCCTGATCAAGGAGTTGGTCGCGCGCGGGGACCTGCAACGCTGTCTGATCGTCTGCCCCGGCAGCCTCGCCGAGCAGTGGCAGGACGAGCTGTATCGGCGCTTTCATCTGCCTTTCGAGATCCTCACCAACGACAAGCTCGAAGCGGCGCGCACCGGCAACTGGTTCCTTGAAACGAACCTGGTCATCGCCCGGCTCGACAAGCTCTCGCGCAACGAGGAGGTGCAGCAGAAACTCAAGGCCCCGGACTGCCGTTGGGATCTCGTGGTCTGCGACGAGGCCCACAAGATGTCGGCCACCCTCTTCGGCAACGAGGTCAAATACACCAAGCGCTACCGCCTCGGCCAACTGCTCTCGACCTTGACGCGTCACTTCCTGCTGATGTCGGCCACGCCCCACAACGGCAAGGAGGAAGACTTCCAGCTCTTCATGGCGCTGCTCGACGGCGACCGCTTCGAGGGCAAGTTCCGCGACGGCGTGCACACCGCCGATGTCTCGGACCTGATGCGCCGGATGGTCAAGGAGAGCCTGCTCACGTTCGACGGCACACCGCTCTTCCCCGAGCGCATTGCCCACACGGTCCCCTATAAGCTCTCGGACGCCGAAGCCGCCCTGTACCAGGCCGTCACCGCCTATGTGCGCGAGGAGTTCAATCGTGCCGAAGCCCTGGAGAATGACAAGCGCGCCGGCACCGTCGGCTTTGCCCTGACCATCCTGCAACGGCGTCTCGCCTCTTCTCCCCAGGCCATCCATCAATCGCTGCGCCGTCGGCGCGAGCGCCTGGAAAGCCGCCTGCGCGAGCTTGAAGTGCTGCAGCGCGGCGGCCAAGCCGCGCCGATCCTTGCAGCGTCCCTTCCGGCGCTGGACAGCGACGACGTCGACGATCTGGACGAGGCCCCCGAGAACGAAGTCGCCGCCCTCGAAGAAACCATCCTCGACCAAGCCACCGCGGCACGCTCGATCGCCGAGCTGCGCATCGAGATCGCCACGCTCCAGCACCTCGAAGGGCAAGCGCTCGCCGTCTGCCGCAGCGGCACCGACACCAAGTGGCGCGAGCTGGCCAGCCTGCTGGGTGAGATCTTCACCACCGCCGCCCTGGCCGACCGCGCCGAAGAGCCCAAGGTCGCCTATGGCGCGGGTCCGATCCCGCCGCCCACGCCCTCGCCGCATCAGAAGCTCGTCATCTTCACCGAGCATCGCGACACCCTGAACTATCTGGAGGGTCGTATCACCACCTTGCTCGGCCGCAAGGACGCCGTGGTCATCATCCACGGCGGCATCGGCCGCGAGGCGCGCCTGAATGTTCAGGAGTCCTTCAAGCACGACCCCGAGGTCCAGGTCCTGCTCGCCACCGATGCGGCCGGCGAGGGCATCAACCTGCAGCGCGCGCATCTCATGGTCAACTACGACCTGCCATGGAATCCGAACCGTCTGGAGCAGCGCTTCGGGCGCATTCACCGCATCGGCCAGACCGAGGTCTGCCACCTGTGGAACCTGGTCGCCGAGGAGACCCGCGAGGGCGACGTCTACCGCCGGCTGCTCGAAAAGCTGGAGCAGGCGCGCCAAGCCCTCGGCGGGCAGGTCTTCGACGTGCTCGGCAAGCTTCAGTTCGAGGGTAAATCACTGCGCGACCTGCTGATCGAGGCGATCCGCTACGGCGAACGGCCCGAGGTCCAGGCCTTCCTCACCACCGTGCTCGATACGGCACTCGACCGCGGTCACCTGCAGGGCCTGCTCGAAGAACGTGTTCTGGCCCACGATGCCATGGATGCCAGCGGCGTGCAGCGCATCCGCGAGGAGATGGAGCGCGCCGACGCCCGCCGCCTGCAACCGCATTACATCGAGTCCTTCTTCTTTGATGCCTTCAAACGACTCGGCGGCACGGCCAAGCAGCGCGAGCCTCGGCGCTACGAAATCACCCACGTGCCCGCCGCCGTGCGCAACCGCGATCGCCTGATCGGCATCGGCGAACCGGTGCTGCCGCGCTACGAGCGCATCGCCTTCGAAAAATCCCTGGTCGCCCCGCAGGGTCAGCCGCTGGCCGCCTTCGTCTGCCCCGGCCATCCGCTGCTCGACGCCGTGATCGATCTCACGCTGGAGCGCAACCGCGACCTGCTCAAGCGCGGAACCCTGCTGGTGGACGAGCGCGACTCCGGCACCGCGCCGCGCGTGGTGTTCTATCTTGAGCACGCCATCCAGGATGCCGGACTCACCCGCGCGGGTGAGCGCCGCATCGTCTCCAAGCGGATGCTCTATGTGGAGCAGGACGCCGACGGCGCCACGCGCCACGTCCACTACGCGCCCTACTTGGACTACCGTCCGCCGGCTCCGGACGAGCCCGGCATCGACGCCATCCTCGACCGACCCGAGTGCCGCTGGATCGACCGCGAGCTGGAGAAAAAGGCGCAGGGTCACGCCATCGCCCACGTCGTGCCGGAGCATCTGGTCGAGGTGAAGGCGCGCAAGCTCGACCTGATTGCCAAGACCGAGGCGGCTGTGAAGGACCGCCTCACCAAGGAGATCACCTATTGGGACCATCGCGCCGAGGAGCTGAAGCTCCAAGAGCAGGCCGGTAAGGTCAACGCCAAACTCAACTCGGGCGAGGCTCGCAAGCGCGCCGACTTACTCCAGGGGCGGCTCCAGAAGCGGCTGCAAGACCTGAAGCTCGAAGCCCAGCTCTCCCCGCTCCCGCCGGTGGTGCTCGGCGGTTTCTTGGTGGTGCCGATCGGCCTGATCCGAGCCATGACCGGACAGACCGGCACCGAGCCGACCCATCCGATCGACACTCAAGCCAGCGCCGCCCGCGCCCGCGAGGTCGTTATGGCGGTCGAGCGCGGCCTCGGCTTCGAGCCGACCGACCGCGAATTGGAGAAGCTCGGGTACGACATCGAGAGCCGCGTTCCCGGAACCGGCAAGCTGCGCTTCATCGAGGTCAAGGGCCGGGTGTCCGGCGCCGAGACCATCACCGTGACGCGCAACGAGGTCCTCTACTCGCTCAACAAGCCTGACGACTTCATCCTCGCCATGGTGGAGTTTCTCGAGGGCGACACACACCGAGTGCACTACCTTCGAGAACCTTTCCGCCGGGAGCCGGACTTCCACGCCAGCAGCGTCAACTACGACTTTGCCGAGCTGATCGCACGGGCAACTCTGCCGTCATGATCGGCAGACTGCTTTCCTTTCCTGAAAGATGTTTACTTAGATGTAAACCCCGTGCTTGAATATCAGGGGATCAGGCTCACCATCCGATACTGTGAGCAACCGCCGCAAGGCGTCGACCCGAGCGCATGGAGTCCACCGAGTTGGGATCAGGCACTCGCGCACATCCCCGCGAAGAAGCACGGGAGCATCTTCGCCAAGATGCTGGCGAGACAAACGATCCTGGCAGACAAGGCGCAACTTCGATCGCCGGATCACTGGAACACCGAGGGTGAAACGCCCGACGGCAAACGCTTCTACGCGATCAAGGTCGATAAGATCCGCGCCTACGGGTGGTTCTCGATACGGCACAAGGGCGTCTTCTTCATCAGTCATTTTGCCTTCAAGAAAGGGCAAAAACTCGCCAGTTCGGACGCAAACCGCGTCATCGCAAATTGGCGAAAGTTCGAGGAACAGCAACCATGACCATTTTCTTGGAACATTGGGCGAGCCAGAGCGAAGAGAACGCCAAGCTCGCAGCCCAGGAGTTACTGATCGCCGAGGTCACGGAGGCAATCTGGGAGGCCATGCAAGCGGCCGGAATCACGAAAACCGAGTTGGCGAATCGTCTCGGTTCGACGAAGGGGTACGTTTCCCAAGTCTTGAATGGGTCGCGCAATATGACCCTTCGGACTCTGTCGGATTTTTGTTGCGTCTTGAATCAGAAACCGACCATCAGTGTCTATCCCAAGGGGGATGGAGGCGCATGGCAAACGCTTACAGCGAAGGACATTTCCGCCGGCCCGTCGAAACTTCATTACCGGCGCACCGGAAACCTCATCGAGCCGCTTGACCACTGGCCATTGGCGGCCTGAACCATGGATACCGCACTGCTGGAACGTGCCAAGAATGCGCTCGGTATTGAAGGCGTTTTCCTGCGGGCCGGCGAGATTCACTGTCGAACGGGATTTATGCCCCGCTTTATCGAGGAGGATATGTCGCTCGTCCCGCAATATCGCGCCCTTCCAAAAGGCGAATTCCATGTCGTTACGGCAGATGTCAAGGGTACAGGCGATCGCAAAACGACTGTCCTTTTCTTTTACGAGACGGCAGTGCGACTTGTTGACGGTCCTACACCAGAAGCCACCGAAACAGCTACGAACCTTGGAGAAGACGTAGCCTATGTCGAAATCGCGGCCACGTTTTGTGCGCAATACAGCCTAGACGGGAACGGCGTCCCGGAGGAGGATGAAGCGCTTCGCTCTGCCCTCGAGACCTTCGGACGGTATAACGTTGGCTATCACGTCTGGCCATATTGGCGTGAGTATGTTCAGAACACATGCGCGCGCATGGGTATCCCGCCGATTCCAGTTCCGATGTATCGGCTTCCGGTGTCGTCCGCGCCTAACGCCGACAGGACCAGTGAATCGACACCATGAGGGTTCCAGGAGGAGACCATGGGGTTCTGGCATACCGGGTATTTTGAGTTCAAGGATCCGCTGGATCTTGAAGGCGCCTACAAGCCGGGTCCGACGATCTATCGCTGCCAACAGTGCGACGCGACCTTCAACACAGCGGAGGCTCTGCGGACGCACCGTTTCGAGCATCATACCCACAACCGACCAACCCTCTTTCTCGCCGGCCGTGAAGTCGGGACGACGCCTGCGCGCGTTACTCGCCACATCAACCCCGACGAGGTCGTCGCATCACACTGCGAACGTGTTTGGCTCAACCAGGTAGCGGTTGCTCCAGAAAATCTCGGTTTCGCATTGGCAGCAATCGCGAACGACACCGCGAAATTGAGGTTGATCAACAAAGATATTGCCGCTGACTACACGATTTGCTTCGAGATCGCGGCGGACGAGGATCTCGCAGGCGTCGATCGGTGTTTTGCGGAAGTCGCACGCCGCGGTCGCCTCGACCGACGTTCAGTGGAAGACTTCATCGCAGCAGCACATGCGCACCCGACGGCGATACGCTACTGCGATGGTATCTGCGAATACTTTTACGGGGTCTTGACCAAGGAGCGGTCGAGGGAATCCTCATTGCCTTATGGCAGCTATCGCGAGAAATTTACGAGGGCAAGTGATGTCTTGCAGGATTTCGATCGGCCTCTAGGTCGCATGATCTGTGATTTGATCGCTTTTCATTTCAACCACTTCCACGAACTTAACGGCTGCGCCCCTACATCCAGGATCCAAATCGCGTCAGCGCGCTTCAAGCGTTGGCTTACCGGGAATCCTATCGGTGCGGAGGCCCTGCTCAGCCGACCTCACAACGAACATTTTGAACGACTCCTCACGGATTTAGAGGCGGAGAAGATCATTGCTTGGAGCGTCAAGGGAACTGACATGCTGCGGGCTCACACCCAAGATATGGAAGCCATGTTACGGCAGGATCTTGCCGAGTTCGATCGGACAAAGTTGACAATCCTGCTTGCCGAGGTATACGCGCACGCCAGAAATGTCAGCGGCGCACGGCGCTACGCACGCGAACTGCGAAATAGCCCAACGTTAGGCGACTGGGCGGAACATCTGCTCGCTCGTTTAAGTGAGATTGAATAGCCAGATGACCCAGTCACGTAAGATTCCAATCACGAACAAGTCGACCGGCAAGCTGACGATGGGAAAGGCGGCAAATGTCCAGGCGGCAGCGAAACCGCGAACAGCCCAGAGAGATGATCGTGCGACCGCGAGTGAGCTTCCGTCGGAACGGCAAGATAGCCCGATCGCGAATACGCTCGCGGCTGAACACATCGATTCATCTCAACCAGCGGCATCTGGTCATGATCTGACCCAGGATGTAAACAAAAAGAAAGGTCCACCTGTCGAGAACCTAGAGCAATTCATTGCCTACGCATATTCCCGCCAGGGACAACGGATCACACTCAAGCCAGCTGTTGAGAAGGCGATCTGCCGACATCCAAAATTGTCTGAAGAAGCCCGCAGCCGCCTTCTGCGGCTTGCTGGTGACGATCTGTTGCTTGCTGTCCCGCGCCAATTACTGCTCATCGTCCGGGACATTGCAGGCTATCCCGTTCTCAACAGCGAGATGCGCAACTTCGTCAGGCAGGTGTTGGAGATGCACCCGGCATTTTCCAGGCCGGAGCTTAAATCCGCACTCGGAAATCAGCCTGACGCGCCCGGCCCGGAAAGCGCGATGGCCATGTTGGTCACGAGCGACTTTTCGGCGTTGCCCGACTTGAAAAGGGATAAGCCGCTTAGGTCTAAAGATTTTGATGAATTGCGGGCCAACGCTGCGTACTGCCTTGCGGTATGGTTTACCGAAACGCGGGGTTTATCGATCGAAAAGATCAATCAACTTCTATATGAGACCCTTTGGCGCCCAATGTCCCCTGGCGCCAAGGACGAGACAGTGAGGTTGCGCTCGTTAACCGAGATCCGAGATCTTGCGGGCGTCGGTCTTGCTTGCGCGACCTTCAAAAGACAGTCCGATGAAATGGCTTACGTTGTGGCGGATGCAGGGAAAAAGCTGACCAACGCTTCGGAGCACGTCACTGCCCTGACAATGAGAAACGAGCAGCTTCGGCGGGATCTGGATGAGCGCGACCGACGCCTGGCCGCCTTGGATCAAGCATTGGAGTCCGAACGCCGTGATCATGCGCACACACGCGCTCATCTTCAGGACGATTTCGAACAGCTCCGGACCCGCTTACTAAGGCGAATCAAGGCCGAGGTCAACCTATTGACGGAGGGCTTGCACGCACTTCGACGCGATCCTCCCAAGGTTCATGTAATGGAAGATCATGCCGAGCGCGCGCTCGATGCGTTGCGCAAAGCAATCAAGGAGTTGGAAGACGATGAGTGAGAGCAGCGTAGTAGGGTTTGATTTCGGGACGACCAACAGCTTAATTTCCTTGATAAAGGGAGGGCGAGCAATCAATTTCCTCGACGCTCAGGGTCTCCCGGTGCCGTCCGTTGTCTGCTACGAGGGCGCCCAAACCATCGTCGGGCGCGCAGCGAAGGAGCGACTTGCCGAGGCCGGCCTTGGAATCAAGGGGAACGTGGTGCGTTCGCCGAAAGTGCTTCTAGGTCGGGACAGCACCTTCATAGAAGGCGTCGAGCGCAACCCGATCGATATCGTGCGCGACGTTGTCGAATACATCGTGCGGGAAGCACTCGGCAGCCGCAGCCGGGAGCTTGATGGAATATCCGGCGCGGTCGTGACGATTCCGGTCAACATGGACGGACGGCGGCGTGCGGCGCTGCGCGATGCGTTTCGGTTGGCCGGATTAAGGATCGTCCAATTTGTCCACGAGCCCCTAGCCGCACTCTACGGATTCTTCCGGTCTCAAAACGACCGCGCTGCGACCCTAAGACACTACGATCGCAAGCTGATGCTTGTCTTCGATTGGGGAGGCGGGACACTCGATCTGACCCTGTGTCGCCTCATCGATGGAATGCTTGTTCAAATACGGAACGACGGCACCGATGAGGTGGGTGGAGACACCTTCGATGAGTACCTCCGCAACGAGATTGTCCGACGTGTCCTCGAGCGTCGCGGGCTCGATGAGACGACCCGCATCCAACCGGACGCCCTAGCGCGTCTTCTCCACCACTGTGAACGGGCGAAGATCGACCTCTCGGAGCGTACGAGTGCGTTGATCTATGTCGGTAGTTTTTTCCGCGGAATTGGTGACGAAGATCTTGACTACACGCTGACACGAGAGGAATTGGAGGAGATCTCAAGCCCATTACTCAATAAGGGCCTGAATCGTATCACGAAATTACTGGATTCCGCTGATGTCGCGCCTGCCCAAGTCGCCGTTTGTCTGGCAACAGGAGGCATGGCAAATATGCCCGCCATCAAGTCACGCCTGCATGAATGGTTCGGCGCTCAGCGCGTCGAGATCTCCGACCGCAGCGGAACCTTGATCGCCGAAGGGGCTGCCTGGATTGCTCATGACCGCGCCAGATTACATCTCGCCAAGCATGTCGAGCTGTTGTTGGCGCGGCATTCGTACATGCCCATGATCAAGGCCGGCACCGCGATGCCTACCGAAGGTCACGTCTGCAAGGATCAATTTCATCTCTACTGCGCCGATCCACGCGATGGTTTTGCTAAGTTCCAGTTGTGTAGTCCTGTCGTCCCGGGAACGCAGGTTCTGGCGAACGACCGTCGTAATCCGCTCGATAATCTCATGGTGAAGGTCGACAAACAGTCTCGTCCTTTTCGCGAGCGGCTGGAGCTGGATATCCAGATCGACGACAACCTCATCCTGCATGCCCAAGCACGCTCGCTGAACGAGCGCAGCCTTGATCAGAAAGAGATCCACGACCTTGAGTTCGGGCTTGCTCTTCCCGGCGGACAGTCCGCATGGGCAAAAGGCCGCGAGGTCATCGGTGCTGATGCTCAATCCGCCGGTCATCAATCAGGGGACCTCGCTCTTCGCTCCAATATCGGCGATCGCGTCGATCCGACTCTGATACCCGGCGAACTGTTGTACAGCTATCATCCGGCGTACTTCGACGTGCGGCTAAATCCGCCGAAGATTCAGGACGAGGAGCGGCTGTATTACGAACCTTGCGCCCTGTGCGGGCGTGCATCGAATGATCCGCTGTGTTGCTGCTCATCCCTGCTGTAGCGGCCTGTGGAAAACCAAGGATCCGGATCCGTGACCTATAAGAAAAAGCTCATCGAAGTCGCCCTGCCGCTTGAGGCGATCAACAAGGCCAGTGCGCGGGAGAAGTCGATCCGGCACGGGCATCCGTCGACGCTGCATTTGTGGTGGGCGCGGCGGCCCTTGGCGGCGGCGCGGGCGGTGATCTTTGCGCAGATGGTCGATGACCCTTCGGCGCATCCGGATCTGTTCCCGACCGAGAAGGCGCAGGAGGAGGAGCGGCAGCGGCTGTTTCGGATCATCGAGGATCTGGTGTTGTGGGAGAACACGACCAACGAGACCGTGCTGCAGCAGGCGCGCGACGAGATCTGGCAAAGCTGGCGCTATACCTGTGCCGAGAATGCCGACCATCCGCGGGCGAAG
This sequence comes from Thiocapsa sp. KS1, assembly GCF_001499735.1. Classification (GTDB taxonomy): domain Bacteria; phylum Pseudomonadota; class Gammaproteobacteria; order Chromatiales; family Chromatiaceae; genus Thiocapsa. The sequence continues at coordinate 3,717,621 of NZ_LN848257.1, forward strand.
GAGTTGTTCGATCAGTACAAACTGCCGGCCTTTCATGATCCGTTCGCAGGTGGTGGCTCGCTGCCGTTGGAGGCGCAACGACTGGGGCTCGAAGCCTATGCCTCGGACCTCAACCCGGTGGCGGTGTTGATCAACAAGGCGATGATCGAGATCCCGCCCCGATTTGCCGGGCGGCCGCCGGTGCACCCGGAGGTCGCGGAGGACGGCAAATCGGGAAAGAAACCGGGAAAGCTGTTCGAGCGGGAGTGGAAGGGGGCGGAGGGGTTGGCGGAGGATGTGCGCTACTACGGGCAGTGGATGCGGGACGAGGCGGAACGGCGGATCGGGCATCTCTATCCCAAGATCGAGGTCACGGCCACCATGGTCGACGATCCGCTGAATCCGCGGCCCGACCTGAAGCCCTATCTTGGCCGGAAGCTAACCGTGATCGCCTGGCTGTGGGCTCGCACGGTAAAAAGCCCCAACCCGGCCTTCGCTGATGTCGATGTGCCTTTGGCATCAACTTTTATGCTCTCGACTAAGGCCGGAAGGGAGGCGTATGTCGAGCCGGTGATCGAGAATGGTGATTATCGATTTACAGTGAAGATCGGTAAGCCGATGGATGTGGAAGCTGCGAAAAATGGTACTAAGCTCGCTCGAACAAACTTTGTCTGTCTAATGTCGAGAACGCCTATCGCAAGCGACTACCTCATGAGGGAAGGGAAGGCAGGGTCCATAGGGGCTCGAATGATGGCTATTGTCGTCGAGGGCAAGGGTGGCCGGATTTATTTATCGCCCAACGATCAAGCCGAACGAGCTGCAATGCAGGCAACTCCGGACTGGAAGCCAGAGGTCGAGTTCCTCCAGCAAGCGCTTGGCTTTCGGATCGGTAACTACGGACTCACGAAGTGGAGCGATCTGTTTACCGATCGGCAGCTTGTCGGGTTAACGACCTTTGCCGACTTAGTGCGGGAAGCACGGGAGCGTGTTAAGCGCGATGCGCTCGCAGTCAAGCTATCCCCTGACACGAAGCATCTTCCCATAGGCGGAATAAGCGCGGGAGATTATGCTAATGCGATTGGCATGTACCTAGGGTTGTGTGTCAGCAGGTTGGCGAATCGCTCATCAAGTCAGTGTTTCTGGGATAACAAAGGCGAGAACGTTCAACAAGTATTCGCACGCCAAGCGCTATCAATGACCTGGGACTTCGTCGAAGGAAATCCTTTTAGCGAATCAAGCGGGAATTTTCTCGGGCAGGCTAATTACCTGATAAAAGCGGTTCTAGGTCTTCCCCAGCGAGGGAAAGGACAAGCAATCTCTCAAGATGCTTCCGTGCAAGTTATCAGTGACTTGAAAATTGTTTCCACAGATCCGCCATATTACGACAATATCGGTTATGCGGATCTTTCCGACTTCTTCTACGTTTGGCTGCGTCGTTCCTTGAAGCCAATCTTCCCGGACACTTTCGCGACGCTGGCTGTACCCAAAGCGGAGGAACTAGTCGCCACTCCCTACCGCCATGGGGGCAAGGCTAAAGCCGAGACCTTCTTCCTCGATGGCATGACGCAGGCAATGCATCGCTTGGCCTCTCAGACACACCCCGCTTATCCAGTTACCATTTACTATGCATTCAAGCAGGCAGAGACTGATGGTACGGATGGAACCGCCAGCACGGGCTGGGATACGTTTCTCGGTGCGGTGATTCAGGCCGGATTCACAATTAGTGGTACTTGGCCGCTGCGGACAGAGTACACGGGCAATCTCAAGACGAAACGTAGTGCTCTTGCCTCCAGTATCGTCCTCGCCTGCCGCCAACGTCCCGTCGACGCCCCAACCGCGACCCGCCGCGAATTCATCACGGCACTCAAGACCGAGCTACCCGCCGCACTCGCTCACCTACAACGCGGCAACATCGCCCCGGTGGACCTCGCTCAGGCAGCCATCGGCCCCGGCATGGCGGCCTATACCCGCTATTGTCAGGTGCTGGATGCCGAGGGCAAACCGCTGCCGGTGCGCGCCGCACTGGCCCTGATCAATCAAACCCTCGACGAGGCGCTGGCCGAGCAGGAGGGCGACTTCGACTCGGATACCCGTTGGGCCCTGACCTGGTTCGAGCAGATGGCCTTCAACGAGGGCGAATACGGCATCGCCGAGCAGCTCTCCAAGTCCAAGATCACCAGTGTCGCGGGACTGGAGCAGGCCGGCATCCTGGTTTCCAAGCCCGGGAAGGTCCGGCTGCTGAAGCCCGCCGAGCTCCCCGCCGACTGGGATCCGACGACCGACAAGCGTCTCACCGTCTGGGAGATGGTGCACCAACTGATCCGCGCGCTCGAATCCGGGGGCGAGACTGCAGCGGCGGCCCTGCTCGCCAAGCTCGGCAGCGAATCGGAGACGGCACGCGAGTTGTGCTATCGACTCTACACCCTCTGCGAGCGCAAGAAACGCGCGAACGAGGCCATGGCCTACAACGCCCTGGTGCAGAGCTGGCCCGAGATCGCCCGACTGGCGCGGGAGACCGCTAGCAAGGCACCCAGGGCGATCGACGATTTGTTCGATGCACCCTTGTCGTGATCACTGTGGATCGCACCGGTTGGCCGTGGGTGCCCAGCTCGATCCGATGCGCGGGTGGCTGTCGACACCGCTTCCGCGCGCTACAGGAGAACCTCTCATGCATCAGGTCTTGAATCTCGATGAGACCGTTCTCGCCCGGTTCTGCGAGAAACATCATATCCGCTGTCTGTCGCTGTTCGGCTCGCAGCTGAAGGGGACTGCACGGACCGACAGCGATGTTGATTTATTGGTCGAGTTCGACCCGGAGCATATCCCCGGTTTGCTGGGGATTGCCGGCATGGAGATCGAGTTATCGGGCCTCCTCGGGGGCCGGAAGGTCGATCTGCGCACGGCGGCGGATCTGTCTCATTTCTTCCGTGACGAGGTCGTGCGGACGGCCGAGGTTCAATATGCAGCCTGAGGACAGCGTTCGCATTGGCCACATGATCGAGGCGGCCGAGGACGCATTGGGGTTCATCGCGAATCGTCCCCGTGCGGATCTGGATTCCGATCGAATGCTGCTGTTCGCGCTGGTGCGCGCGGTCGAGATCATCGGGGAGGCGGCGAGCAAGGTCTCGGAGCAGACCCGCAGCGCCCACGCCGAGATCCCCTGGAAGGCCATCATCGGCATGCGCAATCGTCTGATCCATGCCTATTTCGACATCGATGCGGACATTCTTTGGGTCGCCGTTACCGCGGAGATCCCCGCATTGCTGGCGCAGCTCAGGACACTCACAGGGAAACAGTAGAGCGCAACATGGCCATCACCAACTACGAACGCGTCGGCAAATCACTCACCCTGCTCAAGGCCGGTCTCGGCCCGTTTGTCGAGCGCGAGCTGAAGGCCAAATACGGCGAGGGCTGGGCCTTCGAGGCCAAGGACATTCTGGCCGACACCCGTCTGAGCGACGGCAAGAGCGATCCCACCGGAGACGTCGCCGCCATGCTGGTGATCATGGATCGCAAATGGGGCGAGGTCTTTCGCCACATCCTCGGCAAGGCCGAGCGCAGTCTGGTCAACGAGATCATCAGTGTGCGCAACCGTTGGGCGCACCAAGAACTCTTCTCCGGCGACGACGCCTACCGTGCGCTGGACTCCGTCGAGCGTCTCTTGTCCGCCGTCTCCGCCCCCGAGGCCGAGGATGTCGACAAGATGAAGATGGAGCTGCTGCGGGTGCGCTTCGACGAGCAGGCGCGCGGGGAGAAACGGAAGTCGGCCGGGATCGCCATCGAGAGCGGGGCGAGCGGCAACCTCAAGCCGTGGCGCGAGGTGGTGATGCCGCACGAGGACGTCGCGAGCGGGCGCTATCAGCAGGCCGAGTTCGCCGCCGATCTGTGGCAGGTGCATCTCGGCGAGGGCACGCCCGAGTACCGCGACCCGGAGGAGTTCTTCCGTCGGACCTACCTCACCGAGAGCCTGCGCGCGATGCTGATCGGCGCGCTGCGTCGGTTGATCGTCGGCGACGGCGACCCGGTGATTCAGTTGCAGACCAACTTCGGCGGCGGCAAGACCCACGCGATGCTGGCGCTCTATCACCTGGTGTCGGGCATCCTCGGGACAGGTCTCGCCGGCGTCGACGCCCTCATGGCCGCCGCCGGGATCGACCGCCTGCCGACGGCGCGTCGCGTGGTGCTGGTCGGCAACAAGATCTCGCCCGGCAACCCCTCGGTGAAACCCGACGGCACGGTGGTGCGCACCCTCTGGGGCGAGCTGGCCTGGCAACTGGGCGGCCCGGAGGCTTATGCCCGCGTCGCGGCCGACGACGCGAACGCGACCAGCCCCGGCGACGTGCTGCGCGAACTGTTCAACGACTACGGCCCCTGTCTGATCCTGATCGACGAGTGGGTCGCCTACGCCCGCCAGCTCCATGATCAGAGCGATCTGCCGGCCGGCGGCTTCGAGACCCAGTTCAGCTTCGCCCAAGTGCTGACCGAATCGGCCAAGCTGGCGCGCAATTGTCTGCTGGTCATCAGCCTGCCCGCGTCCGATACCTCGGGCACGGCCCATTCGCACTCGGACGATGTGGAGGTCGGCGGCACCCGCGGGCGCGAGGCGCTCGACCGGCTGCGCAATGTCGTGGGACGCCTCGAATCCTCCTGGCGCCCGGCCACCGCCGAGGAGGGCTTCGAGATCGTGCGGCGACGCCTGTTCCAGCCGATCTCGGACCCCGCGCACTTCAAAGACCGCGACGTGACTGCGCGCGCCTTCGCCGAGCTGTACCGCACTCAGCAGGCCGAGTTTCCTCCCGAGTGTCGCGAGACCGGCTACGAGCAGCGGCTCAAGGCCGCCTATCCGATCCATCCCGAGGTCTTCGACCGGCTCTATACCGACTGGTCGACCCTGGTGAAATTCCAGCGCACCCGCGGCGTGCTGCGCCTGATGGCCGCCGTCATCCACAGCCTCTGGGAGAAGGGCGACCGCAACCCGCTCATCCTGCCCGCCAATGTCGCCATCGACGACGCGCGCGTGCAGTCGGAGTTGACCCGCTATCTCTCCGACAACTGGGTGCCGGTGATCGAGAAGGACGTCGACGGCCCGAGTTCTCTGCCGCTCAAGCTCGACAGCGAGCTGCCGAATCTGGGTAAGTTCTCGGCTTGCCGCCGCGTGGCGCGCGCGGTCTACATGGGCTCGGCGCCGACCACGGCGGCCGCGCACAAGGGCATCGAGGACCGGCGCGTGAAACTCGGCTGCGTCATGCCGGGCGAGTCCCCGGCGGTGTTTGGCGATGCCCTTCGCCGCATGGCTGCCGCCGCGACCTATCTCTATCAGGATGGGCCGCACTACTGGTATTCGACCCAGCCGACCGTGACCAAGCTCGCCGAGGACCGTGCCGAGCAGTTCAAACGCGAGCCGGACAAGGTTGCCCATGAGTTGGAGCAGCGTCTGCGCAAGGATCTGACCGACAAGGGTGCCTTCACCCGCATCCATCCGATGCCGCAGACCAGCGCCGATGTCCCGGACGATCTGGACGCACGCCTGGTGGTGCTGGGCATCGGTCAGCCCTACGCCAAGACGCCCGACAGCGCCGCCGAGGTCGCCGCCAAGGCGATCCTGGAGACGCGCGGCACCAGCCCGCGCATCTATCGCAATACCCTGGTCTTCCTGGCCGCGGACAAGACCCGCCTGCAGGATCTCGACGAGGCGGCGCGCAAATACCTGGCCTGGCAGTCGATCCTTGCCGACCGCACACACCTGGATCTGACGCCCTATCAGGTCACCCAAGCCGAGACCCAGCGTGGCGTGGCCGAGAGCACCATGCTCGCCCGCATTCCGGAGACCTACCAATGGCTGCTGGTGCCGGTCCAAGCGACCCCGCAGTCGCCCGTCACCTGGGAGGCGAGCCGCTTGAGCGTCCCGGACGCCTTGGCCGTGCGGGTCAGCAAGAAGTTACGCTCGGACGAGCTGTACCTGACCAGCTTCGGCGCTACCCGCCTGAAGATGGACCTGGACCGGATTCCCCTCTGGCGCGGCGATCATGTCGAGGTCAAGCAACTGGTCGAGGACTTCGCGCGCTATCTCTACCTGCCGCGTCTCAAAGACCCGAGCGTGCTGCTCCACGCCATGAGCGACGGGGTCAACCTGCTGACTTGGGTGCAGGATGGCTTTGCCTTCGCCGACGGATACGATGCCGAAGCGGGGCGTTACCAGGGTCTGCGCGCCGGGCAAATGCTGACCTTGGTCGACAGCCAAACGCCGGGGCTGTTGGTCAAACCCGAGGTGGCCGCGCGTCAGATGGATGCCGAGCGCCCGACCGCTCCGCAGCCGGGGAAGGCCGATCCGAACCCTGGCGGCGTGGACGAGCCGACGGTGGTCGCGCCCGAGAAGCCCACGCCGGGCGAGAACACCCCGACCCCGGCAGCGAAGCCGAAGCGCTTCCACGGCACCGTCCTTCTCGACGCGACCCGCGTCGGGCGCGACGCCGGCCGCATCGCCGAAGAGGTCATCGCGCATCTGGATGGTCTCGTTCATGCCAAGGTGACGGTGACCATCGAGATCGAGGCCGAGATGCCCGACGGCGCGCCGGATCAGGTGGTGCGCACGGTGACCGAGAATTGCCGGACGCTGAAGTTTACGAGTCAGGGGTTCGAGCAGGAGTGATTCACGCGCTTGCGAAGACGGGGCGATTCCGCACGCCTGTTCAAAATCCGTTCAAAACGCACGATGGCCCAGCATTGCGCTGGGCCATTTCGGATCTTTACTTCTTCATGGGGTCGCCGAAGTTCGGGACTTAATTATTCAGTTCGGGACTTAATTATGAAGAAATACAACTCGATCAGCCGCCGTAATTGGCCGCCACAAACTCCCAATTGATCTTGTCCCAGATCGCTTCGAGATACTTCGGCCGAGCGTTGCGATAGTCGACGTAGTAGGCATGCTCCCAGACGTCGACGGTCAGGAGAGCGGTCTTGCCCGCGGTCATGGGGGTGCCGGCATTGGAGGTGTTGTGGATCTCGATGGAGCCGTCGGCGTTCTTCACGAGCCAGGTCCAGCCGGAGCCGAAGTTGGTGGCGGCGGCTTGCGAGAACTGTTTCTTGAATTCATCGAACGAGCCGAACTTGGCGCTGATCGCATCGGCCAGTGCGCCGGTCGGGGCGCCGCCGCCGTTCGGACTCAGACAGTTCCAATAGAAGGTGTGGTTCCAGACCTGAGCGGCATTGTTGAACAAACCGCCCGAGGATTTCATGATGATGTCTTCGAGACTCATGGTCTCGAACTCGGTGCCGGGGATCAGGTTGTTGAGGTTGTTGACGTAGGTCTGGTGGTGTTTGCCGTAGTGATACTCGATGGTCTCCGCGGAGATCACGGGTTCAAGTGCGTTTTTTTCGTAAGGTAAAGCCGGGAGCTCATGGGACATGTTCAAACCTCCTCGAAGGATGGAATCGGTGGTGGTCGACGGTCATCCGCAATGTTGGCCCGCGTTCCGGTATCTCAACCCGCGTCTGCGGGGACCGGCCGCCGGACACGAAACTTTCGCAGGATACCGCGGTCGTTGCGCACCGCTCGCCATGACGGGCGCACGCCGGCCCGGGGGCGATGCCGCGCGATGAACGCCATCGAGCTCGGGCTTTTCGCCAGCCGCCTGGAGTCCGTGTGCGAGGAGATGGGCGTGGTTCTGCGCCAGGCGGCCTTCTCGACGAACATCCGCGATCGACTCGACTTCTCGTGCGCGGTCTTCGATCGCGACGGGCGTCTCAGCGCCCAGGCTGCACACATCCCGGTGCATCTCGGGAGCATGGCCTACGCTATGGCGGACATCGTCGGTGCGCTCGACTGGGCCGAGGGCGATATGGTGGTGCTCAACGACCCCTTCCTCGGCGGAACCCATCTGCCGGACGTGACGCTGGTGGCCCCGCTCTTCGCGGAGGGCCGGCTGGTCGCCTTCGTCGCCAACCGCGCACATCATGCCGACATCGGGGCCAGCGTGCCGGGATCGATGCCGGTCTCCCGGACACTCGACGAAGAGGGTTTGATCATCCCGCCGAGCCGCTTGATCCGGCGCGGCGACCTCGACCACGGCCTGCTGGCACGGATCCTCGGTGCAACACGCAATCCGGACGACGCCCGCGGCGATTTCTTCGCCCAGATCGGCGCCAATCGTGCCGGGCTGGCACGCCTGACGAGTCTGATCGAGGGCCTCGGCGTCACGGCCTACGAGGCCGCGATCCGCGAGCTCGACGACTACGCCGAGCGTCTCGCCCGAGCGGCTCTGCGCGAGATCCCGCTCGGGACCTATCGCTTCGAGGACCGGATGGACGACGACGGGCAGGGCACCGAGGACATCCCGCTCAGGGTCTCCATCGAGGTCTTGCCCGAGCGGATCCATGTCGATTTCGCCGGAACCGCCGATCAGGTCCCCGGCAACATCAACTGTCCGCTCTCGGTCGCCGCCGCAGCCGTGCTCTACGCCTTTCGCTGCCTGATGCCTGCGCAGACGCCCGCCTGCGCGGGCACCTTCCGCTCGATCGGCCTCGTAGCCCCGCTCGGCAGCCTACTCAATGCACGGTGTCCGGCGGCGGTGGCCGCCGGCAATGTCGAGACCAGCAGCCGTGTGGTGGATGTCGTGCTGGGTGCGCTCGCCCGAGCAATCCCGGACCGGATCCCGGCGGCGAGTCAGGGCAGCATGAACAACCTGGCTGTCGGCAGCGCCGCGCCCGGTGCCGCTTGGAGTTATTACGAGACCATCGGCGGCGGGATGGGCGCGGGGGCGACCGGCGGCGGTTGGTCCGGCGTCCAAACCCACATGACCAATACTCTCAACACCCCGATCGAGGTTCTGGAGGCGCATTACCCGCTACGGGTGACACGCTACGCCTTGCGCTCCGGATCGGGTGGCCGAGGCGCGCGTCCGGGCGGCGAGGGTTTGATTCGCGAGCTGACCTTCCTCGCACCGGCCGAGACGACACTGCTCACCGAGCGGCGCCGCATTGCGCCTTGGGGGATCGCCGGCGGTGGTCCGGCGCGGTGCGGTCGCAATCGACTCAACGGTCGGGATCTGCCGCCCAAGGTCAGTCTTCATGTCGAGGACGGCGATCGCCTCACCATCGAGACACCCGGCGGGGGTGGTTGGGGAACGGAGCCGACGCCGCCGAAGGCTCGCCTTCGCTGATTTCCTTTGCGTCCTTCGCGCCTTTGCGGTTCAAATTCAGGATCACAACACGGGATCGCCGACGAGCGATCCCGACCTGACGGGAGCGGTCCGATGTGCGGTATCTGCGGTGAGTTGAGATTCGACGGCGCGCCGGCCGACCTGGAGACCATCCAAGCCATGATGGGCGAGCTGGTACGGCGCGGGCCGGACCACGGCGGAAGCTACAGCGACGGTGCGCTCGGCTTCGGACATCGGCGCCTGTCCATCATCGACCTCTCGGTGCGCTCCAATCAGCCGATGGTGGATGCCGAGCTGGGTCTCGCGCTGGTCTTCAACGGGACCATCTACAACTACCGGGCGCTGCGTCGCGAGCTGCAAGACCTCGGCTACCGCTTCTTCTCCGAGGGCGACAGCGAAGTCATCCTCAAGGCCTGGCACGCCTGGGGAACCGACTGCTGCGCGCGACTGCACGGTATGTTCGCCTTCGCCGTCTGGGACGCCAATCAGCAGGTGCTCTTTCTCGCGCGCGACCGCTTCGGGATCAAACCGCTCTACTGGTCCGAGCAAGGCGGAACGCTGCGTTTTGCCTCCAGCACCCAGGCGCTTCTGGCGGGCGGCGGGGTGGATGCGGCCATCGATCCGGTCGCACTGCATCATCTCTTCACCCTGCATGCCGTGGTCCCCGCGCCGCGCACCATCCTGCGCGGGGTACGCAAACTCACGCCCGGACACTGGCTGCGGTTCGACGCGCGCGGCGGCCGGACCGAAGGCACCTATTGGCGGCTGGATGCGACGCGCCCGGCCGAGCCCCGGAGCGACGCGGACTGGCTGGAGGCGATCCACGTCGCCCTTCGCCAGGCGGTGAAGATCCGCAGCGAGGTGGCCGACGTCCCGGTCGGGGTGCTGCTCTCGGGCGGGCTGGATTCAAGCCTTCTCGTTGCCCTGCTCGCCGAGGCCGGCGTGCCGGACCTGCGCACCTTCTCGGTCGGTTTCGAGGACACGCCCGAAGAGGCCGGGAGCGAGTTCCAATACTCGGATCTGGTCGTCGAGCGTTACGGCACGCGGCATCACCGCTTCTTGGTCCCCAACGCGCAGGTCTTGGAGCGTCTGCCCGAGGCGATCGACGCCATGACCGAGCCCATGTTCGGTCAGGACGCCGTGGCCTTCTATCTCTTGGCCGAGCAGGTCTCGCGCGAGGTCAAAGTGGTGCAGTCCGGGCAGGGTGCGGACGAGGTCTTCGGGGGCTATTTTTGGTATCCGCGCATCGCCGCGGAGCGCGAGGGTGCACCGGTCGAACGCTTTGCCAAACACTATTTCGACCGTGATCACGACGAATACCTGCGGATGGTCACCGACGCCTATGCAGGCGAGGACCACACCTCCGCGCTGATCGCCGAGCGCCTGGCCGAGCCCGATGCCGACGAGCTGCTGGACGCGGTCCTGCGTCTGGACGCAACGACCCTGATCGTCGACGACCCGGTCAAGCGGGTCGACAATATGACGATGGCCTGGGGCCTTGAGGCGCGTGTGCCCTTCCTGGATCACCACCTGGTCGAGCTGGCGGCGCGCTGCCCGCCCGAGCTGAAGCTGCGCGAGGGCGGAAAATATCCGCTGAAGGCGATGGCGCGCGGGCTGCTCCCGGATGCCGTCATCGACCGGCCCAAGGGGTATTTCCCGATGCCGGCTCTCAAATACGTGCGTGGTCCTTTCCTGGAGCTGATGCGCGACGTGCTGGCATCGCGAGCAAGCCGGGAGCGCGGTCTCTACCGGCAGACCTATCTGGATCAGCTGCTCGCCGCGCCCGACATGCACCACACCCGCATCCAGGGCAACAAACTCTGGCACCTCGCACTGCTGGAGCTGTGGCTGCAGCGCAACGTCGATGCGGCCCGATAGAAGGGCGATCGCCCGACCGGGCGGGATGACCATTCCCCTTTCGGGGTAGCTTGAAATGCCCTTTACCGTCCCGACACTCGTCGGATGGTTTGTCAACGAGAGCACGAGGTCAACGATGGATGTTTTGGAGCGAATCGGCGAGCAGGTGAAGAGTAACCCCGTCGTGATCTACATGAAGGGCACGCCCCAGTTTCCGCAGTGCGGATTCTCGATGAGAGCATCCGCTGCTTTGCAGGAGTGTGGGATTCCCTTTGCCTACGTGAACGTACTGCAGGACCCCGAGATCTTCGAGAATCTGCCGCGCTATGCCGACTGGCCGACCTTCCCGCAGATCTACATCGACGGCGAGCTGGTCGGCGGCTGCGACATCACGCTCGAGCTTCATGCGGGCGGACAGCTCAAGAGCATGATGGAAGAGGCGGCTGCAAAGCACGCGTAACGCGTCCTGCGTCGAGCGCCATCAGGCGGGCCCGGTGTCTTCCCAAACCCGAACCGGGTCCAGCTCTCGCCAGCGATTGACCACGGTGCAAAAGAGGCGAGCGGTCTGCTCGGCGTCGTAGATCGCCGAGTGGGCCTCGCTGCTCTGCCATCCGAGACCGGCCTCCTTTGCCGAGCGCGCCAACACGGTTTGACCGAACATCAAGCCGGCGAGCGTCACGGTGTCGAAGACGCTGAACGAATGGAAGGGATTACGCTTGAAACCGGTCCGCTCGACGGCGGCTTTGACGAACCCCAGGTCGAAATGGGCGTTGTGTCCGACCAGGATCGCCCGGTTGCAACCCGTCGATTTCACCGCCTTGCGGATCGGTGTCATGACGCGCGTCAAGGCGTCCCACTCGGAGATCGCGTCCCGAAAGGGATGGTGCGGATCGATGCCGTTGAAGGCCAACGCGCTCGGGTCGATCTCCGAGCCGAGGAAGGGCATCACATGGCAGGCAATGGGTGCGGCCGGCTCGAGTCGACCGTCCGGCAGCATGCGGATAATGATCGCGGCGATCTCCAATAGGGCGTGCCGCTGGGGATCGAAACCGGCCGTTTCGACATCCACCACCACCGGCAAGAAGCCCCGAAAGCGCGCGGCAATCCCTTCTCTCATCTTTGGCTCTTGGTTCATGTCGACAGCATAAGTGGCGCGCGGATGAATGCCAAACACAGTGATGGTGACGGAGATGCGTCGCGTGGGTGGCGCGCGGATGATCGGGGCAGGAGTCCGAGCCTCGGCGCTTTCGGCGCAGCCGACCCCGCCATGCGGAGTGGCGGGTGAACCTCCGACAGCTTTTGTTCGGAATCCTCGCGACTTGGCTCGCCGCCGGAGCGATTCCGCAGGCGACTGCGGGCGAGACCGCGACGCCGCGCGGCATCCTCTACGAGATTCGCCCCCCGACCGGAGTTGCGCCCAGCTTTCTGTTCGGGACCATCCACAGCGAGGACAAGCGCGTCCTCGACCTGCCCGCGCCCGTGCGCTCCGCATTCGAAGCGAGCTCCAATGTCGCGCTCGAGGTCGTTCCGGATGCCTCCGCCATCATCAAGGCCATGGTGACGATGGCCTACACCGACGGCCGCCGTCTCCGCGACGTGCTTCCGGAGGATCTCTACCGGGAGACCGCAACAGCCCTCGGTACGCTCGGGATGACCGAGGATGCGTTCAAGGACCTGAAGCCCTGGGCCGTGGTGACGCTGCTCGGCAGTCCGCCGTCGGAGACGGGCGAGTTCCTGGACATGCTGATCTATCGCCGGGCCGTCGAGGACGGCAAGCGGATCGCGGGTCTCGAAACCATGGCGGAGCAGCTCGCCGTCTTCGACGAGCTCTCCGAAACCGATCAGATCGCGCTGCTGCGCGAGACCCTGGCCTCGCGCGAGCGGCTGCCGCTGATCTTCGACACGCTGATCGCCGCCTACCTCGAGCGCGATGTCGCGGGCCTTCAGACCCTGAGCGAAGCCTACCTCGCCGAGAGCGAGCCCGCTCTCGCCGCCATCTTCCAAGAGGTGGTGATCGACTCGCGCAACCGCCGTATGGTCGAGCGCATGGCGCCTTTGCTCGCCGAAGGTAGCTGGTTCATCGCAATCGGCGCCCTGCACCTGCCCGGCGATCAGGGCATCGTCGAGCTGCTCCGACGGCGCGGCCACGAGGTGACGATCGTCTTCTGAGCCGCGTCCCGGTTGGCGCCCGCTATCTTCTTGAACGGCCGCCCCGCGCTGCGGCGGCACGCCACGCTCGGTCGGACATGGTTTGCGTCGCTGCGGCCAGGTCGAGCATCCGCTGTGATAGCATTTGCACAACGTGTCGCGAGAGATCTGCTACGCATGAAGGACCGGGATTTACGTGCCTGTCGACGGCTGACGTGGCTGGGGGTCGTGGCCGTCCTGCTGGTCGGTACCGGCTGCACAACAACGCCGAGTCGGATCTCCGAGCCCCGCGATCCGCTCGAGCCATTCAATCGGGCCGTCTTCCGGTTCAATACCGACTTCGACAAGGCGTTCTTTCAGCCGGTCGCGAAGGGGTATAAGGCCATCACGCCGGATCCGGTCGAGCGCGGGGTGACCAACTTCTTCGGCAACCTCGGCGACGTCACCTCGGTCGTCAACAACGTGCTGCAGTTCAAGATGTCGCGAGCCGGCAGCGACGTCGGGCGGCTCTTCATCAACTCGACGGTCGGCGTCCTGGGCTTCGTGGATGTCGCGACCAATGTCGGACTGCCGAGCTACAAAGAGGACTTCGGTCAGACGCTCGGCTACTGGGGGCTCGATTCAGGCGCCTTCATCATGTTGCCGCTGTTGGGACCGAGCAGCGTGCGCGATGCCTTCGGCGATGTCGGCGATATCTTCACGGACCCCTTGTTCAACCTCGAGCCCGTCTTCGGTCTCCCGAGGGATCACATCTATTGGGGTCTGATCGCGCTCAGGGCCATCGATCGTCGGGCCGGTTATCTGTCGACGACTCAGATCCTCGAGGATGCGGCCATCGATCCTTACATCCTGCTGCGCGACGCCTATCTCCAGCGGCGCCACTATCGGGTGCACGACGGCAATCCGCCTGCGCTCGACGGCGAAGAGGACTTCTGGGACGAGATCGACTTCAACGAGGATCCCGGCTAAACCGTGTCCGCAGCGGTGTGCGTTGGTTCGAGCGGGCAGTCGACGCATGAGCGACCAACGAGGTCCGGCGTCGACGCGGTTTAGGGGGTGAGCTTTTGGCGCTCTCCGGGAATCAGACGCCAAGCGACGGACTCGCCGGCACGTAAAGGCACCACTTGGCTGGTTCCGAAGGGATAGGACGCCGGCACGGTCCAAGGCTCGCGGCTCAGACGAATGGTGTCGGTGTTGCGCGGCAGGCCGTAGAAATCCGCGCCCTGGTGACTCGCGAACCCCTCCAGACGCTCCAGCGCCCCCACCTGCTCGAACACCTCGGCATAAAGCTCGATGGCGGCGTGCGCGCTGAAGGCCCCGGCACATCCGCAGGCGCTCTCCTTGGCCTCGATCGCATGCGGCGCGCTGTCGGTGCCGAGAAAGAACCGCGGATGACCGCCGGTCGCGGCCGAGACCAGAGCGAGCCGATGACGCTCGCGTTTGAGGATCGGCAGGCAGTAGAGATGCGGGCGAATCCCGCCGGCCAGCATGGCGTTGCGGTTGTAGAGCAGGTGATGGGGCGTGATGGTCGCAGCCAGGGTCGGCGGCCCGTCGCGCACGAAGTCGACCGCCTCGGCGGTCGTCACATGCTCGAAGACGACCTTTAGCTCCGGGAATGCCCGGACGATCGGCTCCAAGCGCTCCTCGATGAAGCGCTGCTCTCGGTCGAAGATGTCGACCTGATCGTCCGTGACCTCGCCGTGCACCAGGAGCGGCAGACCGGCGCGCTGCATCGCCTCGAAGACCGGATAACGTCCGAGCAGGTCCGTGACCCCGTTCTCCGAGTTGGTCGTCGCCCCGGCCGGATAGAGCTTGCACGCAAAGACGTGCCCGCTCGCCTTGGTCACGTCGATCTCGGCGGAGCTCGTCTCGTCCGTGAGATAGAGCGTCATCAAGGGCTGAAAATCGCTGCCGGGCGGCAGTGCATCCAGGATGCGTGCCCGGTAGGCCAAGGCCCGGGCGGTATCCACGACCGGCGGCTTGAGATTGGGCATCACGATCGCCCGCCCGAAACAACGCGCGGTGTGGGCGAGCGCATCCGCCAGGACATCACCGTCACGCAGATGCAGATGCCAATCGTCCGGTCGGGCGATGCAAAGCTCCGTGATCTCGCTCATCTCAAACCAGCCGATAGCGTGCCCCGCAATAGGGACAGGTCGCCTCGTGGCTCGGCTCGTCGTCGATCGGCAGATAGACCCGCGGGTGCATATTCCAGACGGGCGCACCCGGCAGGGGGCAGGACAGCGGCAGATCCTTGCGGCTGACCTCGATCAGCTCATGCGCGTTCCGCGTCTCGACGGCGGCGTTGGACATCGGCAAAGTCTCCATCGGATGAGGTGATCGGGCAGGCGCCGCAACGATTGGATGAGGCCCCTGATTCGCGGTCATTCACTTTAAATCGCGTCAGCTCCGGCGGTGACGAAGGGCTCCGGCATCAACCCAACCGATACCGGGCCGAACGGTCACCGGGCGCGATTTAAACCGGCGTGAGCCACTCCGGGTAAGCCGGAAGACGTCCGTGCACCAGATCGAAGTAGAGACTCTGGAGCTGCTCGGTGATGGGACCCCGCCCGCCGTTGCCGATGACCCGACCGTCGACCTCGCGGATCGGCGTCACCTCGGCGGCAGTGCCGGTGAAGAATGCCTCGTCGGCGATATAGACCTCGTCGCGGGTGATGCGCTTCTCGACCACCTCGATCCCGAGCTCGCCTGCCAGCGTCATGACGGTACGCCGGGTGATGCCGTCGAGGGCCGAGGTCAGATCAGGCGTGTAGAGCACGCCCTTGCGCACGATGAAGACATTCTCGCCGCTGCCTTCCATGACAAACCCGGAGGTATCGAGCAGCAGGGCCTCGTCGTAGCCGTCGCGCAGCGCCTCTTGGAGCGCCATCATGGAATTCATGTAATTGCCGTTGGCCTTGGCGCGACACATGGTGACGTTCACATGATGACGCGTGAAGGAGGAGACCCGCACGCGGATGCCTCGCTTCATGTTCTCTTCGCCGAGATAGGAGCCCCACTCCCAGGCGGCGACGATGCAATGCACCTCCAGGTTGTCGGCACGCAGACCCATGCCTTCCGGGCCGTAGAAGAACATCGGTCGGATGTAGGCCGAATCGAGATTGTTCTCGCGCACGGCGATCCGCTGGGCCTCGTCGATGGTCTCGCGGTCGAACGGCAGCTTCATGCCGAGGATATGGGCGGAGTCGAAGAGCCGATCGGTATGGTCGCGCAGACGGAAGATCGCAGGCCCCTGCTCGGTCCGGTAGGCGCGCACGCCCTCGAAGACGCCCATGCCGTAATGGAAGGTGTGAGTCAGGACATGCGTCTTGGCCTCCCGCCAAGGCACCATCTCGCCGTTGTGCCAGATCAGGCCATCACGGTCCGCCATCGTTGCCATGTGCTTGCTCGCTCCGGTTGCATCGGGACAGGATCCCGTTTCGATTCGTTCGCAGAGACCGCCGTCAGGACGACGGCTCATCCATCAAGGTGTGCCACAGGGACTGGACGCGCTCGCGCTCGGGCAGCAGCTCCGCGTCCGCGACCGTCTTGGGCTGCTCCTGCAGGGCGCTGCGGTGATAGGCCGCGCGCAGCGTCTTGTAGGCGTCAGTCAGGTCTTCGGCCGCTCGCCCGGGCAGCAGGTCGAGCCGTCCGAGTGTTTCGAGCAGGCGGATATTGTCCGTCCAGTCGGCCAGCGCCGGATGCTCCGACGCCCAACGTAAGACCGCGTATTGAACCATAAACTCGATATCCGCAATACCACCCGCGCCTTGCTTGAGATCGAACCGACCGCCGCCGCTCTTGTCGAGATTCGCCCGCATCTTCGCCCGCATCTCACGCACGTCCTTGCGCAGCTGCTCGGGGTCGCGCTCACGGCAAATGATCTCGCGCCGCAGCGCGCCGAAACGCGCCGCCAACTGCGGATCGCCGGCCACGGGCCGCGCGCGGATCAGGGCCTGATGCTCCCAGGTCCAGGCAGCGTTCGACTGGTAGGCCGCGAAGGCATTGAGCGAGCGAACCAACAGGCCGCGATTCCCGTCCGGGCGCAGACGCATGTCGATCTCGTAGAGCACGCCCGAGGGCGTTTGGGTGGTCATCATGTGGATCATGCGTTGGCCCAGGCGCATGAAGAACTGCTCGTTGCTGATCTCCTTCGCCCCGTCGGTCATGGCCGTCTGAGACTCGGTGCCGTGGATGAAGACCAAATCCAGGTCCGACCCGTAGCCCAGCTCGATCCCGCCGAGCTTGCCGTAGCCCAGCACGAGAAAGCCGGTCTCCTCCCCGATGATCTCGGTCGGGCGGCCGTGGCGCTGCACCAGATGATCGAAGGCCAAGCGCAGAACACGACGGATCGACACCTCGGCGATCTCGGTTAGATAGTCGCTCACCACCATGAGCGGGATGACCTCGGTCAGGTCGGCGGCGGCCACGCGCAGCATGTTGCCTTGCGCGAATTGGCGCAGACGCTCCATCTGCTGCTCCAGGTCATCGGGATCGACATGCAGCAGGAGGGCATCGAGCTCGGCTTCCAGATCGGCGCGCCGCAGCGGCGCATAAAGGCGGCGCAGGTCGATCATCTCGTCCAGGAGCAACGGATGACGCGAGATCCGATCCGTGAACCAGGGGCTCATGCTCGCCAGGCGCGCAAGCTGCGCCAAGATCACCGGATGCTCGCTCAGCATCGCCAGATAGGATGTCCGGCGCACGACCGCCTCGAGCACCTTGAGCACCCGCTCGAGGGCGATGTCGGGCTGCTCGCTCGCGGCCGTCTCGCGAAGCACCATCGGCACCAGCCGCTCCAATCGATCGTGACCGCGCCGGCTCAACCCCTTGCGCGCGATCGAATCGCGAAACTGGATCAGCCGAGCCTGGATCGCCTCGGGCTCGGCGAACCCCGCCTCCGCCAGTGCCGAGACCTCGTGAGCTGCATCGCCCTCGCCGTGCCAGAGCGCGACCAACCCCAGCTCATGCGGCACTTCGTCGGCCTCGGGTGCGGCGAACACCTCGTCGAACTGGCCCTGGACATGGCGACGATGCGCCTCCAGGACCGCTTCAAAGGCAGTCCAGTCGGCAAATCCCATCGAACGCGCCAGACGCGCCCGACCCGGCTCGTCGGCAGGCAGCAGATGGGTTTGTTTGTCGCGATACGCCTGGATGCGGTTCTCCACCAAACGGAGAAAACAGTAGGCGTCGTCCAGCCCCTGCACGGCGGACTCGGGCATCAACTGCCGCTGCGCCAGGAGTGCCAACACCTCGCGGATGGGGCGGATCTGAAGATCCGCGTCGTGCCCGCCGCGGATGAGCTGGAACGCCTGACCGATGAACTCGATCTCGCGGATGCCGCCCGGACCCAGCTTGATGTTGGCATCCATGCCGCGGCGATACAGCTCCTTGGCGATCATCCGCTTGAGATCACGCAGGGACTCGATCGCACCGAAGTCGAGATAACGCCGATAGACGAAGGGACGCAGCATCGCCATCAGCTCGCGCGCGTCGTCCGGGTCGCCGGCGACGACGCGCGCCTTGATCATCGCGTAGCGCTCCCACTCGCGCGCCTGGGTCTGGTAGTAATCCTCCAGCGCGTTGAAGCTCATAGCGAGCGGCCCGGACTCGCCGAAGGGACGCAGGCGCGTATCGACGCGAAAGACGAAACCGTCGACCGTTTGGCTGCCCAGCGCCTGGGCCAAGCGTTGCCCGAGCTTGATGAAGAACTGCTCGTTGGTGAGGGCGCGCGGACCGCCTTCGGTCTCCCCGTTGGCGGCAAAGGCAAAGATGAGATCGATGTCCGAGCTCAGATTCAGCTCGCGGGCGCCGAGCTTGCCCATGCCCAACACGGCCATTTGCAGGGCGCGCCCCGTTGCGTCGCGCGGCGTGCCGAGCTCCGCACAGGTCCAGGCGTGCAGCCGATCCAGCGCGCCGCGGATGCAAAGGTCTGCCAGCTCTGTGAGATGCTCGAGTGTCTCCGCCAATTCGGCCCATCCGGCGATGTCGCGCCAGATGATGCGGATCATCTCGCGCCGGCGGAAACGACGCAGGGCCTGCTGCAGCCCCGGCTCGTCCGTCGTCTCGGCCAATGCGGCATCGAGGCTGCTCGCCAACGCGACGGCGTCGTGCGGCTGCTCGAGCGCCCCGCTCGCGATCAGATCGGCGAGCACCTCGGGATGACGGGCGACCGAGACCGCCACATAGTCGCTCGCCTCCCAAACCCGTGCCCGCGCCTCGGCGAAGGCCGGGGCGTCCGGCAGGTCGAGGCCCTGCTCTGCGGCCCAGGCGAGCCAGCTCTGCCAATGGGCCTCGGCTGCCGGGTCGAGATTCCGGAAGCTGTCCATTCAGATGCGATCAGAGCGGCTCGACGGCATAGCGTGCCGCCAGACGATAGGTCTCGCCGGGCGGGATCTCGATCACCTCCGAGGCGGTGTTGACCGTCTCCACGCAGACGAAGCGCCGGTAATCCTGATCGTCGAGGTCGTCCATCGCCTTGGCGGTCTCGATCCAGGGGTTCCAGACCACGGCGGTGCGGCTGTGCTCGGATTCGATGCGGATGCGTCGATCCAGGGTCGGGTCGACGATGGTCAGCACGGGCGGCACATCCTCGTAGATGCGGTTGACCTCGCGCTCGAACGCGACCTGCCCCACTTGACGGATCACGGCATCGCCGCCGCCGGCGGACTTGTCGATGTAGCTGCGTCCGTCGAGCCCCTTGACCCGGATCCGACTCGCATCGCCGACCTTGAAATAGGCATGCAGACCTTGGGTGACGTGAAATGGCCGGTCGCCGGCATTCAGCGTGCTCAAGGTCACCGACAGGGTCGCGCCCACATGGATGTCGACCAGGAGATTGAAATAGTGCGGCCAGATGGCGCGGGTGTCGGCGTCGTCCGCGATCCCCAGCTCCACACGTGTGGAGCCGTCGGCGAGCGATTCGGTCGCGAGCACCGTCCAGGGCCAGGCGCGCACGAAACCGTGGGCCGGTCGCCCCTTCGCCTCCGGATCCGCGCCGAACCAGGGCCAGCAGATCGGGATGCCGCCCTTGATCGCCTTGCCCTCGGCGAAATAGGCCCGCTCGCTCACGAAGAGCAGGTCATCCGCCGCATCGAGCGGTCGATAGGCCAAGACCTGTCCGGCATAGGGCGAGATCAGGGCCGTCGCCTGCGCGTTGGCGATCTCGATCATGGTCAGGCCGCCGCGGCCTTCGGTGAAACGCAGGATGCCGTCGATGCCGTGCTCGGCGTTCAATGCCTCGATGTCCATGGATGATCCTCCGGGTCGGTGGGGCAATTCGTCTGGAAACGCCCATGTGGTCAAGGTTTCTGCGGACCGCCGAGCGCGGGCGCTCGGCATCCGATACCCCACGCTCTCGGCGGACGACCGAGCCCGATCACGACGGGTGGCCGCGAGCGTAGCTCCCGGACCGCTGCTCCGCAAGGCGCCCGACGGCAGGGTCGGTGGAGCATCAGGGTATCCAGACAGGCTGCATGACGGCGGAGCGGATGGTGGGTCCGAAGAAACCGGACCTGCCCCGGCCGGCACATCGAAGGCTTCTTGGCGCGACGGGGCGTTCCGGTTACCGCGTGCCCCCCGGCTTTGCCGGGGGAATCCGGACTTCGGTTGCGGACCTGGACGGAGCGTTGCCGAGGAGGGTTACTGATTCCGGTCGGGGAGCTCGATTACGGACGTCGTTCTGAGCTCCTCGACCTGAGCCATGACCTGCTGTTGAAGATCCTGCGCCTTCAACTGCTTCTCGATGCGTTCCTTCACCTCCTCGAAGGGTACGACTTCAGCCGCGCTTTTGCCCGTTGCCTTGATGATGTGATATCCGAACTGAGTCTCCACCACCTCGCTGACGGCGTCTACGTCAAGACCGAAGGCGGCATCTTCGAAAGGCGCAACCATTTGACCCCGTCCGAACTCGCCGAGGTCGCCTCCTTGCTCGGCACTGGGACAGGTCGATACGCTCTTGGCCAGCTCGGCAAAGTCGGCACCGGACTTCACCTGTGCAAGGACCTCGTCGGCCTTTCGCTTGGCTTTCTCCTTCTCCTCGGCGCCGGCACCGGCATCGACTCCGATCAGGATGTGGCTCGCGCGCATCGATTCCGGCTTGCTGAACGCTTCGGGGTGCTCGTCGTAGAAGGCCTGCAGTTGTGCATCGGTAATCTGGATCTTCGGCAGCACGTCGTTCTCGACGAACGCATTGATCAGGATCGCGCGTTTGAGCTGCTCACGCAGCTCATCCAGGGTGATGCCGTTGTCTGCGAGCGCGTCGTTCCACTCCTCTTCGCTCGCCGAACGGGACTTGATGATGGCGAGCTGCTCCTCGACCTGTTTCTCGAGATCGGGGATGTCCTGCTTCATCGCGAGCTGATAGAGGAGCTCGGTGCGGATCAGGTTTTCTTTCGCAGTCTCCTCGACGAGTGCCATCTGCTCGGGAGAGAGGGCATCGGCGGAGCCGAATTTAGCCAGCAAGGGGCGCATAGTGCGATCCAGCTCGGCGCGAGAGATCGCGACGCCGTTGATTTTGACGACGACAGCCGCGGGGTCCGCCGGCGTGGCTGCGGATTCGCCCGCAGGCACTGCGGCCGGAGTCGGTTCGCCGGGGGCGGGTTCGGCGGCGATGACGAAGGCAGTACCGACGAGTGTCAGAGTGACGGTCGTCGCGGCGACCAGCTTGATGAACAGGTGCATGCTTGAACTCTTTGGTGGTGAGGATCGAAGGAAACAAAAGCGCCGCTGTTTATACGGGCAAACGGCATGACCACGCAATGACAAGAGCCCGTTCGGGCCTCGATCGCAATCCCGCTCCGGGGCACGCTGTCCTCGGCCCACCCCCTTAGAACGCGGCATCGTACACGACTTTGGTCGCGACCGGCGCCGAGATGGAAGGCGTGCGTTGATTGACACCGGGCTATGCGGCCGGTAGATAAGGTCTCATGCCTGCAAGGTTGGCGTTCGGCGCAGGCGGAAACCTGTTGCTCCGCAGAGCCGGCAATTTGACTTCGAAGGGGCGGCTGGTGATTGATCAATCCGACCCGAATCGAAAGGCAAATTGCCTGCCACGACGACTAAGGCTTAAGCGACGAGCGGCGCTATTCCAAAGTAAAAAACTGAGTTATACCTAATTTGTCGGGGGCATTCGACCATCGTCGGGAAGTTGGGAGCCGCTGCACGGGCGCAGGTGAATAATCGTGCACGGTGGCGACGCCGGTAACCCGAACGGCGCTGTTCGGGGCCGAGTTCCTGAACGACGATCCTTCGAGGTAACAGACAGACGTTTTCCCCGATTGCCGGTGAGAACCTTCACCGTCTCTCAATCATCAGCAAGGGCGCGGTCATGAACAGCAAAATCAATCGTGTTTTGTCTTTCGCGCTGGTCGGGATGTTGTGGGCGATTTCGTTGAGCTTGAGTGCGGCTTCAAGCGATCCCGCTGACCAAAGCGGCGCAATGGCGCGCAAGGGCGACTCGGTGACGGTCGCGAAGGTGATTTCCAAGAAGGAGCAGGCAGCGGCAGCGGCCTATTGGACGCGCGAGCGCATCGCGGATGCACCTGCGATGGCTGCGCAGGTCGATTTCGGAGATGGTATGGTCGATACCGAGGCACTGCTCCAAGACATGGTCGGATCCGAAGAGCCAGCCGGATTCTCCCCGGCCGGCATGAATGCGCCTGGAGCCGACGACATCGCGCGCGCTTACTTTATGGATGATTGGCTGACTTTGGACGATGCCATCCAAGCGGGCGACGAGGGGTTGTCCGAGGAAGGCTCTCTGTATGTGCCGGCCGATTCAATGGCGGGAACCGCCGGAATCTATACGTCCTACGACGTGAACACCAAAGCAGCACTCTGGAAGATTTATCCGCACATTTGGTCCGGAAAGCTGACCTTTGCGACCCCGAGCGGCACCTCTTCCTGCTCGGCGACGGCGATCAGCGGAAACAATATCGTGACCGCTGCCCATTGCGTTTACGATACTCCCTCTCGCAACCGGTTTTATTCAAACTGGGCTTTTACGCCGGGCTTTAGGAACGGCACGGCGCCCTATGGAACCTTTACCGCAAACACCTGTTGGGTGCTGACCGCGTGGGTGAACCTCAGTGGAGCCTACAGCATCAACACTTGGGCGCGCCATGACGTGGCAGTCTGCAAGATGAACAAAAATGCAGCCGGTCAGACCCTCAATCAAGCAGTTGGCTGGGCCGGGCGTCTCTGGAACGCAGGCTCCAGTCAACTGGTCTTCAATAACGGCTACCCGGCCCGCACCTACACCGATGCTCTGATCGGAAACGGGCCGGCACAGTATCTGCGCTCCTGTACGGCCGAAACGTTCTTGCAAACAACGGAAACATTGGGCGGCGGCTGCAATTGGGGTCGTGGTATCAGCGGAGGCTCCTGGCTCGTTGGATATAAGCCCATTGAAGTGTCCGGTCAGGTCAACAGCGTGAATTCCGGCCTCTTCATCGGAGCGCAAAATCTTTATGGGGCCAGATTCAACAGCAACAACATAGTGCCTTTGTGCACCGCGGCAGGCTGTTGAGCCGAATCTGTCAAATTGCGTGCGTCCGGGATCGGGTCCGGACGCAATCGAGACGCCCTCCGGTTCCGGCAGTACTGCCGGAACCGGTCCGCCATCAATCGATACCCTGTCGGAATCATCCATGCGTCGAATCGCCGTCCCTGTTGTGGCTCTAGCCGCGGCCGTGCTTCTGTCTGCCTCGGTCGCCGGTGCTGTGGACTCGGCGACGCCGACGAGCAGCGCCGTTCACTCCGAGGTTTTGATCGGGGCAGCGGGGCGAGAAATGTTTGTCGATTCAGTATACGGCTTCACCATCGAGTACGAGCAAGGCTTCGTCGTCCGGTCACAGGCGGTGTCGCGGTCCGGGCCGGATGCGACCGACTTGCTGGCATCCTTTCATGTCATGAATCCCACGATGGCGTCCGGAGACCTCGCGGGAATCGAGCCTCCGGACCTGGAAATCCGCATCTACGACGCCGGTGCCGCACCGACCCTGAAGGAATGGCTGGTGTCGGCGCAGTTTGTCTCGCCGCAGAATGAACGTTTCGGGGATTCCGCTCGCATCGAGCATGTTGAGGGATTAAAGGTCTGTCAATCGACGATGGTTGCACCCGGCTGCTCCACGTTTGTGTTGTATCGAGGGCGGGTTTACCAGCTGACGCCGGCATCTCTCGCCGGTGAGTCCGTGATGGCTACCTTTGCTTTCCTCGCGCGATAGATCTCAGCCCGGCGATATTCGGCAGCGTATGTTTCCGATGGGCGATATCGCTCGGCGCGCCATCATCCGCTCGGGTGATCCGCAGCACTCTGCACGACCTTCGGATTCGGGAGCTCGGGGTCTGCTGCGCCGGGCGGACAATCGAGATGTGCTTGGCGGTAGGCGTGCTCGCGGAAGGGGAAGAAGCCGCGTGTCGCACCGGGCCACAGTCTGTTGTCCCAGGTTCGGCGCGCGCGGACGAGTGCGATGCCGTGCTTGGCGAGTCGCGCGTCGAGCTGATCGAGACGCTCCCGCCAGCGGCCTACCGGTGCCTCGAGAGTGACGACCTGGCGTACCGCCAGACCGCAGGCCCATGCCTCGGTCGCGGCCAGCCAATCGCCCTCGTCCAAGGCGTGTGACGGGACCGCGAAATGCGCCTCGGCGCGCGACAAGGCATCGGCAATCGCGATGCGCGAGAAGTCGACGACCGGTGGGGCTAGGTCAAGACCGTCCTCGACCCCCTCATCCCAGCCACCGGCCACGCCTCGAAACGCTAGCCTCGACAGGCGCGAGATCTCCGGGGCGAGATCTTCCGGCGTCAGCAGCAGTCCGCTCGGGGTGTCCATGTCCGGCTCGACCGACGCGGGAAGCGCACGGGGCAGGAGATCGAGCGGCGGCTCGGTCAAGGGCAACGCCTGCTCGTCGAGCTCGCCTTGGGGGTAGAAGCGCCCGTCGGTGTGGCGGGCGATGTTCTCGGCCCGCGCCAGATAGTGTTTGCCACGCGTGTGCAACCCCGCGACCCAGCGCCAAGAGAGTGTATTGGAGGCCGGATCGCCGTCCAGCAGGTGTCGCAGAAAGAAGGCCGCACCGAGCGTCCAGGGCAGACGCAGGGTAAAGATCCAGATGCTTGCGAACCACATGCGGGCGTGGTTGTGCAGATAGCCGGTCTCGATCAGCTCGCTCGCCCAGGCATCGAAGCAGGCGATCCCGCTCCGGCCGGCGATCGCCTCGGCGTAATGAGTCGACGCGGTCCCGACGAGTCCGTCGCGGTCGCGCCGCAGCTGGTCGAGATAGGTGTCCCAAACCTGCGGGCGCTGTTCGAGCCAGCCTTTCCAATAGGTCCGCCACAGCACCTCGGAGACGAATTTATCGACCGCATCGCGCGGATGGGCGTCCAGAACCGCAGCGATCGCCTCGCGCTCCAGGATCAGACGATGCCGAAGATAGGGCGAGAGCCGCGAGACCCCATCATGAGGCGGGACGACCCGATTGCGCTCGCGCGAGTAGGCCGCCGCGTGCGGGACGAAGGACGCCAAACGCGCAAGGCCGGCCGCCCGAGTCGGCGTCTCGGCCCGCGGGGCATCGTCGGCGTGGCCGGGCCAACCGGGTCGTCTCATCGGTCTCTCCGTGGTGGTCGGAGAGCACGACATGGACGACGCCGGGCGATTTTCAACCCGGACCCGATTCTCTCGGAGCCGGTGTCAGTGCACGCTCACCTTGATCGGCTCTCGGCGTCTTGCCTTGTCCTTCGGCATCTCGACCCGCAGGACGCCGTGTTTGTAGCTCGCCTTGGCCTTGTCGCTTTCGACCTCGTCGGGCAAGGGGATGGCACGCTCGAAATGGCCGTAGGCGCATTCGGTGACGTGGTAGCGGCCTTTGGACTCTTCGCGCTCGACCCGCTTCTCGCCGCGGACGACCAGGTAGCCGTCCATAACTTGAAGCTCGAAGTCGTTCTTGGCCATACCGGGGGCCTCCAGACGCACGACGATCTTGTCGTCGTCATCCGAGACCTCCGCGGCCAGGACGCCCCAACCGCCGCCGGGCAACGTGCCCCAAGCGGGAGCGCGCCAGGCCGGAGCGGGAAAGCCGCCCCACAGGTCGAGGCTTCGCCCTGCGTGCTCGCGGGTCGGTCTCGCACCCTTGTGCGTGAAGCGTGTTACGGCCCCGGCGGCTTGATCATAGAGTCGCTCCCAGCCGTCGCGGACATGGTCCCATGCCCGTGTGATGTCGTGTCCGATCTGCTGTAGTGTCGACATAGTGCCCTCCGGAAATCCGGACCCCGGCGCACAAAGGCCCTCTCGAATCCTTCGTATGGACCGGACATCGGTCTCGGGCGCCGGGATCGCCGGGCGCGAGGCAGCTCGCCCCGCGCCCCTCGTGTTGCCACCTTACCCCACATTGACCTGGATCTTACGGGGCTGAAGCTCGGCGCGTTTCGGCACCTTCAGGGTCAGAACGCCGTCCTGCATCTGTGCATCGATTTGGTCTGCCTGAAGCTCTCGGCTCAGCGTGAAACTGCGCCGGAACCGGGTGGTGCGCAGGTCGGCATAGAGTGCCTCCATCTCGCTCGGCATCTCGATCGCCGCCTCGCCCTCGATCAGGAGGGTGTCCTTGTCGACCTGGACCGAGAGACGCTCGCGCGAAACGCCCGGCAGATCGGCCACCAGGGTGATCCCGGCGGCGTCTTCGTAGATGTCCACCGGCGGCAGCAACGCCGCCTCTTCGGCACGCGCGGCCTGCATCTCGCTCGGCGCTCGTGCCTGCATGCCTGTGTTCTCGCTCATGGTGAAAGTCCTCGCTGGTGTCGATTCGTTTACGCTGTGACCCGGACCGGAGCAAGCCCGGCCGGTGCGGCCTACTTGACCTCGATGCGGCGCGGCTTGACCTCGTCGCGCCGCTCGATCGTCACCTGCAGCACGCCGTCGCGATAGGTGGCCTGAACCTTGTCCGGATCGACGTCGTCGGGCAGCGTGATCACGCGCCGAAAGGCACCGTCGAACCGCTCGTTCCGGTAGAGCTGGACATCGCCCGGCAGCGTCGCCTTGCGCTCGCCCGAGAGTGTCAGCAGGTTTTGTTGGAGCGAGATGTCGAGACCCTTCGGATCGACGCCCGCCGCAAACACATAGACATCCACCCGACTCGGCGATGCCCCGATGTTGATCGCCGGGAAGGTTCCGGCCGCGACGGAGCGGATCCCCGACATCCCCGACCGTGAGCCAAAGGCGGCGTCCATCTCATCGCGTATCCGCTCGAGTTGGCTGAACAGATCCGTATCGAAGCCTCTGAGATACCCCCACATGACGTGCCTCCTCTCGATGTTTCGAGGTTGAAGACGCGGCGTACGGCGGGGTCGCCGCAGCCGAACCATACACTCAATGGCTCTGATGCATTCGGCGCGCCAGACAACAGAGACCTGTTTTGGAAGGATTTCCGACGGCTCACGAGCCGTCGGAGCGGTCAGTCTGACCGGTTCAGAGCCCTAAAAGCGGCCGGAATGGCCGGGGTCGGGCGGTGGGTTTGTCGGGGCGGAGCCACACTTGGGCTCAGCGATGCGGATGACATGGCGGGCGGCTCACCCCCCGTTGAGCTTGCGGCGCAGGGTGCGCTCGCCGATGCCGAGGGTCTTGGCGGCACGCGCTCGGTTGTGTCCGCTGTCCGTGAGCGCGGCTTCGATCAAGAGCCATTCGGCATCCGCCAGTCGGGTGCCCTTGGGAACGAACACCCCGTCGCCGGGCGGACGGGATTCGATCGCGGAGCGTGGAAGGACGGGTTGGAGCAGCTTGGGGCCGATCTCGCGCACATCCGGCGGAAGCCGCACGGCCAGGCGCGCCATCAGGTTGCGAAGCTCGCGGACGTTGCCCGGCCAGTGGTAGTGCTCCAGCAAAGACAGAGCCTCCGGATCCAGCTTGGGTGCGGCTCCCATCCAGCCCATGTCGCGCAGCCCGTTGGCAAGGAATCGCTCGGCCAGCAGACCGATGTCCTTCGGACGCTCGCGCAGGGTCGGCAGACGCAGCGGCAGGACGTTGAGCCGATACAGCAGATCCTGACGGAAGAGGCCGGACTCGACCCGCTCCTCGAGCGGACGATGGGTCGCCGCGACCACTCGGACATCGACGGCGATGTCGCGCTCTCCGCCGAGGCGCTGAACGGCCCCCGTCTCCAGAACCCGCAACAGGCTGACCTGGGAGGCGGGGGTCATCTCGCCGATCTCGTCGAGGAAGAGCGTCCCCTCGTGGGCTTGCTCGAACCGGCCGCGGTGCAGTCGCGTCGCGCCCGTGAAGGCGCCCTTCTCGTGACCGAACAGCTCCGCCTCGAGCATGGTCTCAGGAATGGCCCCGCAGTTGACCGCGACGAACGGGCCTTGGGCGCGCGGGCCCAGTCCATGCAGCGCCCGCGCCACCAGCTCCTTCCCCGTGCCGGTGCGGCCCTCGATGAGCACGGGCTCGGCGCTCAAAGCGAAGCGCGGCAGCTCCATCAATGCGTCCACCATCACCGCATCGCGAAACCACAGATACGGCGAGAGCCGTTCGGCCAGGTCGTCGCGCGCCCGCTTGCCGGCCAAGTCGGCCTCAAGGCGCGTCGCGAGCTCCAGCGGATCCGCCGGCTTCTCGAAGTAGTGGCGGGCGCCCTGCTTGAGCGCATCGACCGCGTTGGTCACGCTGCCGTGACCCGTGATCACGTAGAAGGCCGCGTCCGGACCGCGCGCCAGATACTCCGGCAGGAGGTCGAGTCCGCTCCCGTCCTTCAGACGCAGGTCCACCAACAAGGCATCGGGTGTGGTCTCGGCCAGCACACGCCGCGCCTCGCGCAGACTCCCCACGCCGCTTACGCGGGCACCCAGTCCCGCGAACACGCGCTGTAGACCGCGCACGATGCCGGGATCATCGTCCACGAGAAGCAGCAAGAGACCGCTCAGGTCCGGGAGTCGATCGTTCGAGACGTCCACCATCCGGGGATCTCCGGTTGCTTCAACGGAAGGATCAGGGTCACCCGCACCCCGCCTCCGGCGCGGTTGTCGAGCCAGACCCGACCGTGATGGGCCTGGACGATCCGCCTGACGATGGCGAGTCCGAGCCCGTTCCCGTCCGCCTTGGTCGTGTAGAAGGGTGTGAAGAGCCGCGGCAGATCAGCGGCGGCGATGCCTGACCCGCGGTCGTCCACCTCGATACGCAACCCTTGGCGGACCGCCCGCGCCCCGACCCGGATCGATCCGGACCGCTGACCGCTCTGTGCCGCGTTGATCAGCAGGTTGAGCAGCGCATCGCGGATTGCTCCGGCCTGCAGAGCGACCGTTGGCAGCGTCGACTCGATGTCGAGCAGGATCCCGAGCCCCTGTTTCCGGAGGATCGGCGCTGCGAGGCGCACCGCGTCGGCAATCAGCGCTCCCGGATCGGTCGGCGCGAAGATCTCGTCCTGCTTGCGGGTCAGGTCCAGGAAGCCCGTCAGCTTTCGGTTCAGTGCGACGATATCCCGATCGATCTCGGCGACGATCTCTGCGGTCTGCTCGGGGGAGACGAGCAGCGCCTTGGCATTGGCACGCAGAGCCATCAGGGGGTTGCGCAGGTCGTGAACCAGCTCGGCCGCCATCTCGGTGAGCGAGGCGCGACGATAGATCTCTTGGATGTGCCCCTCCGCGCGCCGGCTCTCCCCGACCGCGACAAGCGCGATCGTCAGCCCGATCAGGATGCCGGCCCCGCCCGCCAGCGCGAGCACCATGACGAGCGACAGCAACGGCCCGGCGGCGGCAGCCTTCCCTGGTGGCTGGTGCCCGAGCCACAGACCCGCGCCGATCACGACCAGCACGTAAAGCAACAGCAGGCCGGCGTAGGGCAGGATCAGGAGTCGAATGGTCGCGGAGGTCGAGCGGATCATCCCCGTCTGTTCGATCGATGCAGGGGGTCGATGCAAACAAGTCTAGTCGGCGGAGCCTACCTTCGGGTGCGCTTCGGCCGTTCGATCCAGCTTGGCGCAGGGCGCCTGCCTGTTGGCCCCGACGGTACGGGTCCGTTCATTCGGAACCATGGCTGAAATCGTGCTGAGTAAGCGCTGATCCAAACAAGCACCCAACAAAAAAGCCCCGCCCCGATAGAGGATCGGGGCGGGGCCTTCATCTGCGGCTAGACGCAGACGGATGGCTTACATCATGCCCATGCCGCCCATATCGCCCATGCCACCCATGCCGCCGCCGCCCGGCATCGGGGCGTCGTCCTTCGGCTCTTCGGCGATCATCGCCTCGGTGGTGATCATGAGACCGGCAACCGACGCGGCGTTCTGAAGCGCCGAGCGGGTGACCTTGGTGGGATCGAGAATACCCATGTCGACCATGTCGCCGTACTCGCCGTTGGCGGCGTTGTAACCGAAGTTACCCGAGCCTTCGACGACCTTGTGCAGGATGACGGACGGCTCGCAGCCGGCGTTGGCAACGATCTGACGCAGCGGCTCTTCCATGGCGCGACGCGCGATGGTGATACCGACGTCCTGATCGTGGTTTGCACCGACCAGGCCCTTGACCGCGGTCTGGGCACGGACGAGCGCAACACCGCCGCCGGGGACGATGCCTTCTTCGACGGCCGCACGGGTGGCGTGCAGGGCGTCTTCGACGCGCGCCTTCTTCTCCTTCATCTCCATCTCGGTAGCGGCACCGACCTTGATGACGGCAACACCGCCGGCCAGCTTGGCCAGACGTTCCTGGAGCTTTTCCTTGTCGTAGTCCGAGCTGGTCTCCTCGACCTGGGCACGGATCTGCTCGCAGCGCGCCTTGATGTCGATCTCGGAGCCGGCGCCGTCGATGAGGGTGGTCTCATCCTTGGCGACCTGCACGCGCTTGGCGGTACCCAGGTCGTTCAGGGTCGCCTTCTCGAGCGACAGACCGACCTCTTCGGAGATCACGGTCGCGCCGGTGAGGATGGCGATATCCTGCAACATGGCCTTGCGACGATCACCGAAGCCCGGCGCCTTGACCGCGCAGACCTTGACGATGCCGCGCAGCGTATTGACCACCAGGGTGGCCAGCGCCTCGCCCTCGACATCCTCGGCGACGATCAGCAGCGGACGGCCGGCCTTGGCGACCGATTCCAGCACCGGCAGAAGCTCGCGGATATTGGAGATCTTCTTGTCGTGCAGCAGGATGAAGGGGTCATCCAGCTCGGCGCTCTGGCTCTGCTGATTGTTGATGAAGTAGGGCGAGAGGTAGCCGCGGTCGAACTGCATGCCTTCGACGACATCCAGCTCGTTGTGCAGGGAGGTGCCGTCTTCGACGGTGATGACGCCTTCCTTGCCGACCTTCTCCATCGCTTCGGCGATGATCTGGCCGATCGACTCGTCCGAGTTGGCCGAGATAGTGCCGACTTGGGCGATCGCCTTGGACTCGGTGCAGGGCTTGGAGAGCTTTTTGAGCTCTTCCACGGCCGCTTCGACGGCCTTATCCATGCCACGCTTGAGATCCATCGGGTTCATGCCGGCCGCGACGGCCTTCAAGCCTTCGCGAACCATGGCCTGGGCCAGAACGGTTGCGGTGGTGGTGCCGTCGCCGGCGATGTCGGAGGTGTGGGAGGCCACTTCCTTCACCATCTGGGCGCCCATGTTCTCGAACTTGTCGCTCAGCTCGATTTCCTTGGCGACGGAGACGCCGTCCTTGGTCACGGTCGGGGCACCGAAGGACTTCTCCAGGACCACGTTGCGGCCCTTGGGACCCAGGGTCACCTTCACGGCGTTGGCGAGGATGTTGACACCCTCCATCATTCGGGCGCGGGCTTCACCGCCGAACTTGACGTCTTTTGCACTCATGGTGTTGATCCTTGATCCGATTCTTTGGAATTCGATATGTTGAGGGGCGCCGATGGAGCCGGTACGGCTCGCCGGCGGGGCTTACGTGTGGCGTGGATGCGGGCTTCCCGAAGGGAAGCGCTCGGCATCAGCCTTCGACGACGCCCATGATGTCTTCTTCGCGCATCACCAGGAACTCGTTGCCGTCGAGCTTCACTTCGGTGCCGGAATACTTGCCGAACAGCACGCGATCGCCGACCTTCACATCCAGCGGGCGGCTCTCGCCGTTGTCGAGGATCTTGCCCTTGCCCACGGCGATGATCTCGCCCTGGATCGGCTTCTCGGTGGCGGAGTCCGGGATCACGATGCCGCCGGCGGTCGTGCGCTCTTCTTCCATGCGACGGACAACAACGCGGTCGTGCAGGGGACGAATCTTCATGTGGTGGTCTCCTCGTGCGATAGACGGATCGGGAGCGCGCTCGGGCAGCCCATGTCGGTCCACCCTGTTAGCACTCATCTCAAACGAGTGCTAATAGTAGAGCCTTATCCCTGTCTGTCAAGCGTCGGAGGGTTCGGCGGGCATCAATCTTCGCGCCGATAGTCGCCCTCGATGACCCTCGGACCCTCTGCGCCGCCGGGGGGCGTGCCGGGCCGGACGGGGATCACCCGGACATAGCGCCCGACGATCCAATGCCGCAGCGGCGGGACGAGCAGCAGAAAACCGACCGTGTCGGTCAAAAAGCCCGGCAGGAGCAGGAAGAGCCCCGCAATCAGAAGCAGCGCGCCATCCAGCACCTCCAGTGCCGGAACCTCGCCGCGGTCGGTCATCTCGCGCACCCGCATGAGAAGACCGAAGCCTTGGAGCCGCACCAGCCAGATCCCGACCATGGCGGTGAGGATCGTCAGGGCGATGGTCGGAAACGCCCCGATCTCGGAGCCGACCTGGATCATGACGTAGATCTCGATGATCGGAATTCCGATGATCAAAAGAAGCAGAAAAGGCACGATAATGGTCTCCTGAGGTGGCCGGTCGGTCGGCGCTCGGTCCACCGAGACTCTTTAGACCGACAAACATTGTGGTAGAAGAGGGCTGATCCGTTGCAGGATAGTGGAACCCTGTTCCCGATGAAACGCCGCCGAGTCATCGTATGACGGCACACCACAGCCTGATCTTCTGTACCTGCCCCGACGCCGCCGTCGCCGGGCGCATCGCCGAGACCCTGGTCGAGGAGAGGCTTGCCGCCTGCGTCAATCTGCTGCCGGGCATCACCTCGATCTATCGGTGGAACGGTGCTGTCCAGCGCGATCCCGAGGTCTTGGTCTTGATCAAAACGACGAGCGAGCGGGTCGTCGCGCTGACCGATCGCCTGCGCGAGCTGCACCCCTACGCGATTCCGGAAATCATCGCAGTCCCGATCATCGAGGGACTTCCCGACTATCTGAGCTGGGTAACGACATGCACCGACCACAACGACTGAGCCCTCGGATCGGGGCCGCCGGCGAGCGGCGCCAAGCCGCAATCGACCACACCGCCACCGAGCAACCGGGTCCGTGGGGCCGGTCATCCCGGGGTATGTCCGTCGCGGGACGACTCCTGGCTGTCGCCTTGATCTGGCTAGTCGCGGCCGGCGCGGCGCCTCTCGTCCTGGCCGAGGACGAATTCCTGATGCCGGATCAGGCCTTCCGTATCTCGGGCGAGGCGGATGGGCCGGATGCGGTCAGGGTGCGCTGGGAGATCGCCGACGGTTATTACATGTATCAGAGCAAGTTCGGGTTCCGGGCGGACACCGTCGGGATCTCCGCCGGCAGCCCGCGCCTGCCCGCCGCCGAGACCAAGGAAGACGAGTTCTTCGGCAAGGTCCAGATCTATCGCGACCATGTCGAGGTTCGGGTGCCGGTCACGCGCGCGACCGGGTCCGGCAATTTCCTGACCCTGGAGGCCACCTCGCAAGGCTGTGCCGATGCCGGGCTCTGCTACCCGCCGCATCGCCAGCGCCTGCTGCTCGAGCTGCCGGAGATGGCTGCCGTCGCGCCTGCATCGCCCGGGGCCGAGTCGGTCGAGACCGCGTCTGCCGCGGAACGCCCGTCACCGATCCAGGGCGAGCAAGCGCTGAAAGGCTTGGCGGGCGTCGGTCAGTCGCTCGGCCTCGGCGCGGACGACGACATCCTCCCCGCCGAGGAGGCATTCCGTTTCTCCGCGGAGGTCGCAGGCCCGGATCAGCTCCGGTTGACCTGGGACATTGCCCCGGGAACCTATCTCTACAGTCATATGCTCGAGCTGGCCGTCGATGACGGCGGCGAGGTCGCCATCGGGAGCTTCGAGCGCCCTGCCGGCGACATCAAGAAGGACTCCATCCTTCCGGACGGCAGCGTCGGCGATGTCGAGGTCTATCACGACCGTATTGACCTGACCCTGCCCCTGCTGCGCGGATCGAGCGCCCCGACCGAGGTGACCCTCGTCGCCAAATATCAGGGCTGCGCGGAGATCGGCATCTGTTATCCGCCGCAGACGCAACGGGTGACCCTGAGCCTGCCCGGGGCGCTGGTCACGGCGGCTCTGCCGACGGCGGCGGCCGCAACAGCCGATGCGACGCCCGCGAGCGCCACGCCCGCTGCGGCTCGGCCGGTAACGGACGAGCCGGTCTCGGAGCAGGACCGGATCGCCTCCGTCCTCGCCAACAGCGGCGTCTGGGTGGTGATGGCGGCCTTCTTCGGCTTCGGGCTCTTGCTTGCCTTCACGCCCTGCGTCTTCCCCATGATCCCGATCCTCTCGGGTATCATC
This sequence comes from Thiocapsa sp. KS1, assembly GCF_001499735.1. Classification (GTDB taxonomy): domain Bacteria; phylum Pseudomonadota; class Gammaproteobacteria; order Chromatiales; family Chromatiaceae; genus Thiocapsa. Next base: position 3,752,294 of record NZ_LN848257.1, read on the forward strand.
GCCGGTCAGGGTCCGAACATCACCACGCGCAAGGCCTTCACGCTGTCGCTGGTCTATGTGCTGGCCATGGCCCTGACCTACACGGTGGTCGGCGTCTTGGCGGGCCTCTTCGGCGCCAACCTCCAAGCGGCCTTTCAAAACCCCTGGGTTCTGACCTCCTTCGCGCTGATCTTCGTGCTGCTCGCGTTGTCCATGTTCGGCTTCTATGACCTGCAGCTGCCGTCGAGCTTCCAGTCCAAGCTGGCCGAGATCAGCAACAAGCAGGAGGGCGGCACCTTGCTGGGCGTCGCCGTCATGGGTCTGCTCTCGGCGCTGATCGTCGGGCCCTGCGTCGCTCCGCCGCTCTTCGGCGCACTCATCTATATCAGCCAGACCGGCGACGCCGTGCTCGGGGGCATCGCCCTGTTCGCACTGAGTATGGGCATGGGCGCGCCGCTGATCGCCATCGGCACCTCCGCGGGCAAGCTGCTGCCGCGCGCGGGCGGTTGGATGGATGCGGTCAAGGCGGTCTTCGGCGTCGCCCTGCTCGGCGTGGCTATCTTCATGATGGAGCGGATCCTGCCGCCGGCGGTCGCCATGCTGCTGTGGGGGCTGCTGCTGATCTGCTCTGCGGTCTACATGGGCGCACTGACCCAACTGCCGCAGGGTGCAAGCGGCTGGAGCAAGCTCTGGAAGGGGCTCGGCGTCTTCCTGCTGATCTACGGCGCGCTCATGCTGCTCGGTGCAGCGGCCGGCGGGAAGGATACGGTCCAACCGCTGCGCGGGCTCGCCGTGGGCGGCGGCGGTAGCGCCGCTGCCGAGGCGGTCTTTACCCCCGTGAAGACGCTCGAAGACCTCGATCGCGAGGTTGCCAAGGCGGGCGCGCTCGGCAAGCCGGTCATGCTCGACTTCTATGCCGACTGGTGCGTGACCTGCAAAGAGCTGGAGCGCTATACCTTCAGCGACCCTGCGGCGATCGCCGAGATGGAGCGCTTCGTCCTGCTCAAGGCGGACGTGACGGCGAACGACGCGGATGATCAGGCCCTGATGAAGCACTTCGGCATCATCGGGCCGCCCGCCATCCTCTACTTCGACACCGCAGGGCAAGAGCTCAAGAACTATCGTTTGGTGGGCTTCAAGCCCGCCGATGCCTTCGTCGAGCATCTGCGCCGGGCCGCGCCATGAGTGCGGTTCGGGTGGGGATGGTGATCCTGCTCGCGGGCGGAATCAGCATCGGGGTCGCCGTCGTCGGCCAACGCTGGATCGAAGCGCCGAAACCCGAGGCGGGGTTGGCGGTTCGCCAGCCTGCGCCTCTTCAGACCCTGCCCGACTTCGGCCTGACCGACCTCGCCGGACGGGAGGTGAGCAGCGAGGCGTGGGCCGGCAAGGTCGTGGTGATCAACTACTGGGCGAGCTGGTGCCCGCCCTGCGTCCGCGAGATGCCCTTGTTCATCGAAACCCAGGAGGCACTCGGCGCGGCCGGCGTACAGGTTGTCGGCATCGCCGTGGATCGTCTCGAAGATGTCGAGAAGTTCGTCGCCGACTACCCGGTCAACTACCCCATCCTGATGGCCAACCCGGAGGCCGTCGCGCTCTCGAAACGACTCGGCAACCGGGTCGAAGGACTGCCCTTCACGGTCATCTTCGACCGCCGCGGGCGCCGCGTCTTCAGCCGCACCGGTGAGGTCACGGCCGCCGAGCTCAAGGCCGAGCTCGACGCGCTGGTCAAGGCGGAGGACCGTCCGGCACCCGACGAGGACGCGTCTTAGCTGGACAACATCGCGTAAAATCCGCACAATTCGCGCCGATTTGCTGCCGATCCCAAACAGACCGGCGGGTACACTGAGTCTCGGACGCGTTGGAGCACATTGACCGGATGGCCGCGATCCTGGTCCTGAACGGACCCAACCTCAACCTGCTCGGAACCCGCGAGCCGGAGCATTACGGCCGCGCCACGCTGGCGGAGATCCACCAAGGTTTGGAGGATGCGGCACGGGCTCAGGGCTTCACGCTCGAGTGCATCCAGAGCAACGCCGAGCACGTCCTGATCGAGGCGGTCCACCGTGCCGCGCACGAGGGGGTCCGCTTCATCATCCTGAATCCCGCCGCCTTCACCCACACCAGCGTCGCCCTGCGCGATGCGCTGCTCGGGGTCGGGATTCCCTTTATCGAGGTGCACCTCTCCAACGTGCACGCTCGGGAGCCCTTTCGGGCCCACTCCTATTTCTCCGACATCGCCGTCGGGGTGATCAGCGGACTCGGGGCCGAGGGCTACTTTTCAGCATTGCGCGCCGCGGCCGGTCGGCTCGCGCCGGACCTTTCCAACGAGAACCACTGACCATGGATATCCGCAAGGTAAAGAAGCTGATCGAGCTGTTGGAGCAATCCGACGTCGCGGAGATCGAGATCCACGAGGGCGAGGAATCGGTCCGCATCAGCCGACACGGCAGCGGCGCCATGCCGATGTACATGCCTCAAGCGATGCCGATGGCGATCGGTGCCGCACCGGCTGCGGCGCCGGCCGCCAAAGCCTCCGACGAAGAGGATCTCGACGAGATGGAAGGCGAGGTCGTGCGCTCGCCCATGGTCGGCACCTTCTATCGTCGCCCCTCCCCGGGATCCAAGGCATTTGTCGAGGAAGGCCAGAGCGTGAAGGCCGGCGACACGCTCTGCATCATCGAGGCGATGAAGATCCTCAACCAGATCGAGTGCGAGCAAGGCGGCACGATCAGACGGATCCTGGTCGAGAACGGTCAGCCGGTCGAGTACAACCAGCCGCTGTTCGTCATCGAATAAGGGCGGAGGGCAGCGCCCCCGTCGTCAAGCGCCGGCGCACCCTCCGATGCGCCGCGCCTCCTCCAGCAAAGACATCGCCACCATGCCTGCAATGATCGAGAAGGTCCTGATCGCCAACCGGGGCGAGATCGCGCTCCGGATCCTGCGCGCCTGTCGCGAGCTGGGCATCAAGACGGTCGCGGTGCACTCCGAAGCGGACCGCGACCTCAAGCACGTCCTCCTGGCCGACGAGTCGGTCTGTATCGGCCCGGCCGCCTCGCTGCATAGCTATCTCAACGTGCCCGCCATCATCAGCGCGGCCGAGGTGACCGACACGGTCGCCATCCACCCGGGCTACGGATTCCTCTCCGAGAACGCCGATTTCGCCGAGCGGGTCGAGCGCTCCGGCTTCATCTTCATCGGCCCGCGGCCCGAGACCATCCGTCTGATGGGCGACAAGGTCTCGGCGATCGCCGCCATGAACAAGGCCGGCGTGCCCTGCGTGCCCGGCTCCGACGGTCCGCTCGACGACAATAAGAAACGTACCCTGGAGATGGCCCGAAAGATCGGCTATCCCGTCATCATCAAGGCATCCGGTGGCGGGGGCGGTCGCGGCATGCGCGTCGTGCATTCCGAGGCGACCTTGCTGAATGCGATCTCTCTGACCAAGGCGGAGGCCGCCGCGGCCTTCAACAACGACATGGTCTACATGGAGAAGTATCTGGAGAACCCGCGTCATATCGAGTTCCAGGTGCTCTCCGACCAGCACGGCAACGCCATCCATCTCGGCGAGCGCGACTGCTCCATGCAGCGCCGTCACCAGAAGGTCGTCGAAGAGGCGCCCGCGCCCGGCATCACCGAGGCCCAACGCCACGAGATCGGCGAGCGCTGTGCGGAGGCCTGCCGCACCATCGGCTACCGCGGTGCCGGTACCTTCGAGTTCCTCTACGAAGACGGCTGTTTCTATTTCATCGAGATGAACACGCGCGTGCAGGTCGAGCACCCGGTGACCGAGATGGTCACGGGCGTGGACATCGTCAAAGAGCAGATCCTGATCGCCGCCGGCGAGCCCCTGCGCTACAAGCAGGACGACATCGTGATCCGCGGTCATGCCGTGGAGTGCCGTCTCAATGCCGAGGACTCCGAGACTTTCATGCCGAGTCCGGGCAAGATCACCGAGTTCCATGCCCCCGGCGGCCCCGGCGTGCGGCTGGAAACACACATCTATACCGGCTACACGGTCCCGCGCTATTACGACTCCATGATCGGCAAGCTGATCACCCACGGCGAGGATCGCGAGTCTGCGATTGCGCGGATGTGCAATGCGCTGCGCGAAACAGTGATCGACGGCATCAATACCAATATCAAGCTGCAGCGGTCGATTCTCAGGGACGGGGCGTTTCTGGCGGGCGGGGCGAATATCCACTATCTGGAAAAGAAGCTCGGCATGTAATGCTGAACCGCGTTTGGAGCGACATGCGATGTTCGAAGTAAGGCCAGCCTCGGCGCGATTTGATGGCTCGGCGCGACGCGGTTCAGGAAAAAAGAACAACGAATGACTTGGACCGGCTCCGGGACATGTGGTGTTGTTCGGTGAGTTGTCGGACTCGCCGCGGCCATCGTGCAACGCAATTATTCCAATCTCTTAATCACTTAAATCGCGTCGACTCCGACGCTTACGTATTCCTGCGAGATCGAGACCAAATGACCACAGCGCATATTCTGCCGGACGCGATTTAATTGGCCTGGCTACAGCTTTCGATCGAGGTCTCGAAGCCGGACGCGGAGCGGATCGCCGCGTTCCTGGAGGATTCCGGCGCACTCTCCGTGACCCTCGCCGATGCGGCCGACGAGCCGCAGCTCGAGCCTGGGCCGGGCGAGACGCCGCTCTGGTCGCAGGTCAAGGTCTCGGCGCTGTTCGATGCGGACCCCGAGAGCGAGGCGCTGGTCGCGCGCTTAGTCGATCAACTGGTGAATGAGCCACACGCCGGGGCGACCGGCCCGGCTCTTGTCGAGCGCATCGAGGATCAGGTGTGGGAGCGGGTCTGGCTCGACACCTTCAAGCCGACCCGCTTCGGTCGACGTCTCTGGGTCTGTCCGCACGGGCAGGATCCGGACGATCCCGAGGCCATCGCCGAGGCCGTCGTGGTCGCGTTGGATCCGGGTCTGGCCTTCGGGACCGGGCATCATCCGACCACGGCACTCTGCCTGGAGTGGCTCGACAGTACCGACCTCGACGGCAAGACCGTCCTGGATTACGGCTGCGGTTCGGGGATCCTGGCGATCGCGGCGCTGCGCCTGGGCGCTGCGCGCGCGATCGCCGTCGACCATGACCCGCAGGCCCTGGAGGCGACGCGCGACAACGCACTCGCCAACGGGGTCGCCGACCGGCTCGCGATCTACGGGCCGGACGAGGTCCCCGAGCTGAAGGTCGACGTGACCATCGCCAACATCCTCGCCGGACCTTTGATCGCGCTGGCACCTCGGCTTATGGAGTCGCTGCGACCGGGCGGCGCGTTGGCCGTCTCGGGTGTGCTTGCCGAGCAGGTCGAAACGGTCCGCGCGGCCTATGCCGAACGGATCGCCCTTGCGCCGACACGCCTGCGCGAGGATTGGGCGCTCATCTGCGGTACGCGCCTTTAAACGACTGCGCATCCAGCGACAGGTCACCGAGACCGGAGGATTGGGCGCTCATCTGCGGTACGCGCCTTTAAACCGCGCACGATGCGGTTTAGGAAAGGCTCAGCGATCAGTAAAACAACTCGACGAGAGAATACCTTGTCACCTTTATCGTTGTCGTTGTCGTAATCGACAACGACAACGATTCGATCGGATGCTCACCTGATTTCCGACACGTTACTTGTTGTGCCGAGTCATCCCATGCGCCGCACCTTCACCATCGGCCCGCACCGATTCGAGAGCAATCTGATCCTCGCGCCGATGGCCGGGATCAGCGATCGGCCATTCCGTGCGCTTTGTCGGCGCCTGGGGGCGGGGCTTGCGGTCGCTGAGATGGTTTCGTCGAATACCGCGCTGTGGGGTACGCGCAAATCGGTGCGGCGTCTGGACTACGCGGGCGAGACCGGTCCGGTGTCGGCGCAGATCGTCGGCGCGGATCCGCTCGACATGGCCGAAGCGGCCCGCATCAATGTCGACCTGGGCGCCGACATCGTCGACATCAACATGGGTTGTCCCGCGAAGAAGGTCTGCAAACGTGCGGCGGGCTCCGCGCTGCTGCGCGACGAGGTTCTGGTCGGGCGGATCCTGGAGGCGGTGGTCGCGTCGGTCGCCGTTCCGGTCACCTTGAAGATCCGCACCGGCTGGTCGCCCGAGACCCGCAATGCCGTGCGGATCGCGCAGATCGCGCAGGCATCCGGGATCGCTGCCTTGACCGTGCACGGACGCACGCGCGCCTGTAGCTACGGGGTGCCCGCCGAGTACGACACGATCCGTGCCATCCGCGCGGCCGTGACGCTGCCGCTCATCGCCAACGGCGACATCGCGAGCCCCGAACGGGCAAAACAGGTTCTGGACTGCACCGGCGCCGATGCTATCATGATCGGACGCGCGGCCCGGGGGCGTCCCTGGATCTTCCGCGACGTCGCGGCCTACCTGACCTCGGGTACCCTGCCGGTCGAGCCGCAAAGGCACTGGATCCATGCGCTGCTGCGCGAGCATCTCGATGCCTTGTATCGCTTTTACGGCGCCCATGCCGGCGTGCGGATCGCACGCAAACACATCTCCTGGTACTGCCGTCACTTACCGGGTGCAGCGGCCTTCAGAGACATCGTCAACGGGACAGAAACCCCGGCGGAGCAGTTGTCGCGGGTCGCCGCGTTCTTCGAGCAATGCCCCGAAACGGAGAATCAAGCAGCATGAATTCAGTCGCCTTGGACAGCGTATCCGCACCGACCGCAACGGGGCTGCAGGTGGTGGAGGCGGATCGCACCGACCCCTTGAGCAAATGTGTCGGGGATGCCTTGCGCTTCTATCTGGAAAACATGGCGGGCCATGACGTCGTCAATCTTTACGACCTGGTGCTGGAAGAGGTCGAGCGCCCCATGTTCGAGACCGTTCTGGACCACACCAACGGCAATCTGAGTCACGCCGCGAAAATACTCGGCTTGACCCGTGCGACCCTGCGCAAACGGCTCGCCGCTTACGGGATCGAGCGCGCGCGCTGAACCCGCATCGCCGGCCGCACCGTCGGCCCTCATTCAGATCATCAGACTCGGATCGATCCACATGCCATCCATTCATCGCGCCCTGATCAGCGTGTCCGACAAGACCGGTTTGGCCGCCTTTGCCCGCGACCTTGCAGCCAAAGGTGTGGAGATCCTCTCCACCGGCGGGACCGCTCGGCTCCTGACCGAAGAAGGTATCCCCGTCACCGAGGTCTCGGACTACACCGGCTTCCCCGAGATGATGGACGGTCGGGTCAAGACCCTTCATCCGCGCATCCACGGCGGCATCCTCGGTCGGCGCGGTGTCGACGACCGGGTCATGCGCGAGAACGAGATCAAGCCGATCGACCTGGTCGTCGTGAATCTTTACCCCTTCGAGCAGACGGTGGCCGATCCGGCCTGCGATCTGGCCACGGCCATCGAGAACATCGACATCGGCGGCCCGACCCTGCTGCGCGCCGCGGCGAAGAACCACGCGAGTGTCACCGTCGTCGTGGATTCGGCCGACTACCCGCGCATCGCCGCGGAGATCGCCGCGCACGGCGGGGTGAGCGAGGCCACGCGCTTCGATCTGGCAGTCAAGGCCTTCGAGCACACCGCCCGCTACGACGGCGCCATCGCCAACTATCTCGGCGCACGGCTCGCGACCGATGTCCCCGGCGCCTTCCCGCGCACCCTGAGCCTGCAGCTCGGCCGCAAGCAATCCATGCGCTACGGCGAGAATCCGCATCAGAACGCGGCCTTCTATATCGAGCACGGCGACCTGGAAACCAGCATCGCCACGGCCAGCCAGATCCAAGGCAAAGAGCTCTCCTACAACAACATCGCCGATACGGATGCGGCGCTCGAGTGCGTGAAGCAGTTCTCCGAGGGGCCGGCCTGCGTCATCGTCAAGCATGCCAATCCCTGCGGCGTCGCCCTGGGCGCCAACCTGCTGGACGCCTACGAGCGCGCCTACAGCACCGACCCCGAATCCGCCTTCGGCGGCATCATCGCCTTCAACGGCGAGCTCGACGGCGAGACGGCCCGAACCATCGTCGAGCGCCAGTTCGTCGAGGTCATCATCGCGCCCCGCGTGACCGCCGAGGCCAGCGAGGCGGTCGCGGCCAAGAAGAACGTCCGCCTGCTTGAATGCGGCGCCTGGGACAGCGAGTTGGTCCATCGACTCGACTTCAAGCGGGTCAACGGCGGGCTGCTGGTCCAGGACGCGGACCTACGTCTGACCGAGTCGCTCAAGACCGTCACCGAGCGCGCGCCGAGCGAGCAGGAGCTGGCCGACCTGCTCTTCGCCTGGCGGGTCGCCAAGTTCGTCAAATCAAACGCCATCGTCTACGGGCGCGACGGCATGACCATCGGGGTCGGTGCGGGCCAGATGAGCCGTGTGAACTCCGCGCGCATCGCCGTCATCAAGGCCGAGCAGGCGGGCCTCGCGGTGCCCGGCGCGGTCATGGCCTCCGACGCCTTCTTCCCCTTCCGTGACGGGATCGACCAGGCCGCGGCGGCCGGCATCACGGCCGTCATCCAGCCCGGAGGCTCCATGCGCGACGAGGAGACCATCGCCGCGGCAAACGAGCACGGGATTGCGATGGTCTTCACGGGGATGCGTCACTTCAGGCATTAAACCGCGCCCCGTGCGATCTGCACGGTTTGTGTTCAGGCTCGACATCCGAGCAACTGATCTGCGTCGGAGTCGACGCGGTTTAAGATATTTAAATTTCTTAATCTCTTGAACCGCGTCGACTCAGAGCGCTCATGACGCGTCGACATTGATCAACGCCATCACCTCCTTGACTCACACAGGACGCGGTTCAATGGGCATCCATGCGAGCGCCATCATCGAAGAGGGTGCCGAGCTGCACCCCTCCGTCAGTGTCGGCCCCTATTCGATCATCGAGTCCGGGGCCGTCGTCGGCGAAGGCTGTCGGATCGAGTCCTGCGTGCGGATCTACGGCGCGACGCGGATGGGTGCGCACAACCGGGTCTGTCACGGGGCGACGCTCGGCTCGGAGCCTCAGGATCTCGGCTTCAAGCCCGAGCTGGCGCGGCCGCTCCTCATCGGCGACCACAATCACTTCAAGGAGGGGGTGAATATCAGCTGCGGCATCAAGTCCGAGGCGGGGACCCGGATCGGCAGCCACAACTACTGGATGGCCTTCTCGCATGCGGGCCATGACTGCATCGTCGGCGACCACAACATCTTCGCCAACACGGCCACGCTTGCGGGTCATGTCGAGGTCGCTGAGCGGGTCTTTCTCTCGGGGCAGGTCGCCGTGCATCAATTCTGTCGGATCGGAGCCTATGCGATGGTCGCCGGGGTGACGGGTGTCGCGCAGGACGTGCCGCCGTTCGCCTTGGTCGACGGTCACCGGGCGCGCATCGTGGGGCTCAACGTGGTCGGCTTGCGCCGCGGCGGTTTCTCGCAGGAGCAGCGCACGCGCATCAAGGCTGTCTATCGGCTGATCTTCCGCTCCGGTCTGCGCTCGGGCGAGGCACTCGCCCGAGCCGAGCAGGAGTATCCCGGACCCGAGACCCAAGCCATCGTTCAATTCATTCAGTCGAGCCGACGCGGCGTCGTCTCGTTTCAAGCGTAAGGGGCAGGTATGAAGATCCTGATCGTCGGTAATGGCGGGCGCGAGCATGCCCTTGCCTGGAAGGCCGCACAATCGCCGATGGCAGAACGTGTTTACGTTGCGCCCGGCAACGGCGGAACCGCGCACGAGCCCGGGGTGGAGAATCTGCCGATCGCCGCGGACGACGTGCCTGCACTGGTGCGCTTCGCGACCGAGCAGGCGATCGACCTGACCATCATCGGCCCGGAGGCACCGCTGGTCGCAGGCGTCGTCGATGCCTTCAAGGCGGCCGGTCTGCGCTGTTTCGGGCCGACCCGAGATGCCGCGCAGCTCGAAGGCTCGAAGGCTTTCGCCAAGGACTTCCTCGCGCACCATCGCATCCCGACGGCGGCCTACGGCGTCTTCACCGAGACCGATCCCGCGCTCGCCTATCTGCGTCGCGTCGGTGCGCCCATCGTGATCAAGGCCGACGGACTCGCCGCGGGCAAGGGCGTCATCCTCGCCGAGGATCTCGCGACCGCGGAGGCGGCCGTACAGGACATGCTCGGGGCCGGGCGCTTCGGCAGCGCGGGCAACCGGGTGGTGATCGAGGAATTCCTGACCGGCGAGGAGGCGAGCTTCATCGTCATGGTCGACGGTGAGCACGTCCTGCCGCTCGCCACCTCTCAGGATCACAAGGCCCGCGACGACGGCGATCGCGGACCCAACACGGGCGGCATGGGCGCCTATTCACCCGCCCCGATCGTCACCCCCGAGATCCACGATCGCGTCATGCGCGAGGTCATCGAGCCGACGGTTGCCGGGCTCGCGGCCGAGGGCATCCATTACGTCGGTTTTCTCTACGCCGGCCTCATGATCGCCGCCGACGGGACACCCAAGGTGCTCGAGTACAACTGCCGGCTCGGCGATCCCGAGACCCAGCCGCTCTTGATGCGCCTGGAATCGGACTTGGTCGAGCTTTGCCTTGCCGCGACCGAAGGTCGTCTCGATCAGGTCACAGCCACATGGGATCCGCGACCCGCGCTGGGCGTGGTCATGGCGGCCGGCGGTTATCCGGACAGCTACGAGACCGGCCACCCGATCCGCGGTTTGGACGTCGCGCTGCCCTCGGACGTCAAGATCTTCCAAGCCGGCACCTGGGCGGATGGATCGGCGATCCTGACCAACGGCGGACGCGTCCTCTGCGTCACCGCACTCGGAGACAGCGTCTCGGCCGCCCAGTCTCTGGCCTATCGGGGTGTCGAGACGATCGCTTGGGAGGGCTGCCAGTTCAGGCGCGATATCGGCTATCGCGCCATCGCCCGCGAGCGGTCGAGCTGAAGGAATCCGTCAGTCATCCCGGACTGGGTTGCCGATCGGAAAGGCTCCGACCACGCGACCTTGGACCGGGCTGACCCTGCTCGGCAGAGGCGATCCCGCTCGAGGCTGCGGTGGCGTCCCTTGCCGGCGGCTCGCTTGCCACGCTCGCCCTCGCATGCGGCAACGACCCGGAAGGCAATGTCTTACGCCCAAGCGCCTTCAATTGTCGGATTCAGGTTGATGCCCACCTGTGTACGCGAGTTTCCCTATCGGCCCGACAGCAGTCCCGTCTTCGAAATCCTTGTCGGCCGGGCTTGGCCGGTCTTTCTCGACAGTGGCCGGCCGGCGAGCACACGGGGGCGTTACGATATCCTGACCGCCGACCCGCGCTTAACCTTGGTCACGCGCGGGGATCGGACCGAGATTCGCGACGCGCAAGGCATGCGCAGCTCACCCGCGGATCCCTTTGCGTTGTTGGACGCGGCGCTTGGGCCGCGACGACCCCGCATCCCCGGTCTGCCCTTCTGCGGGGGCGCGATCGGATACTTCGCCTATGATCTCGCCCGCCGCTTGGAACGCATCCCGAGTCGCGCGGAAGACGCGGAGGGGATCCCGGACATGGCCGTCGGGATCTATGACTGGGCGCTTGTGGTGGATCACGCGCGTGGCCGTTCCAGGCTCGTCGCGCAGGATCCGGCCCGCCTCGACGAAGTGTTCGCGCGTCTGATCCGCGCCCTGTCCGGCCCGGGTCCGGCGCAGGGCGTGTTCCGTGTCTTGGCGCCCGTTCGGTCCAACATGAGTCGCGCGGATTATCTGAGCGCACTCGATCGCATCCGGAGCTATCTATACGAGGGCGATTGCTACCAGGTCAATTTCGCGCAACGCTTCGCCGCCCCGGCGCAGGGCGACGCTTGGCAAGCCTACAAGGGTCTTCGGCGGCTGAATCCCGCGCCGTTCGGGGCCTATCTTGCGACCCCCGATTGCCGGATCCTCTGCTCCTCGCCCGAGCGTTTTCTGCGGGTGCGCGGCGAGCGGGTCGAAACCATGCCGATCAAAGGGACGCGGCCGCGCGGGAGCTATCCCGCCGAGGACCGGAGGCTTGCGGAGTCACTGCGCCATAGCGCGAAGGATCGAGCCGAGAACCTCATGATCGTCGACCTGCTGCGCAACGATCTGGGAAAGGTCTGCGCCATCGGCAGCGTGCATGTTCCAACGCTCTTCGAGGTGGAGAGCTTTACGCGGGTTCACCACTTGGTCAGCACAGTCCGCGGTCGTCTTGTCGAGGGGCGCAACGCGGTGGATCTCCTGCGGGCCTGTTTTCCGGGCGGGTCGATCACCGGCGCACCTAAGCTTCGCGCCATGCAGATCATCGAGGAGCTGGAGCCCCACCGTCGCGGTGTTTACTGCGGCGCGATCGGTTATCTCGGCTACGACGGTGCGATGGATACCAACATTGTCATCCGCACATTGGTTTATTCCAGCGGCGTCATCCGCCTCTGGGCAGGCGGCGGCATCGTCGCCGACTCCGAGCCGGAGGCCGAGTATCGCGAAACCTTCGACAAGGCGGCGCCTTTGCTGGAGCTTCTGGAGAGTCTACGCAACGAAAAAACGGAGCCTTGAGCTCGGCGGCGAGACCCCGGCGAGGCTCGTGGGCCAGGCGTTGCGCGCGGTCGGGATGCAGCCTATCGCGACGCCGTGATCTGCGCCTTTCCGAGCGACGAGCCGCAACACCGTCCATTCCATACGAGAGACTCGGCCTTGCCCCGCGGTCGGCTCAAATAGCGAAGGTGCTGCCCCCGCCGGCCAAGGTCCGCTCCACGACCGCGCGTGTGAGATGTGGCGCGAACCCTTCGATAAAGGCATACACATAGCCGCGGAGCCAGGCGTTCTTGCGGATGCCGATGCGTGTGGTGCTCGAATCGAAGAGATGCGCGGCGTCCAGCATGCCCAAGCCGGTATCGAGGCTCGCATCGTAGGCCATGTGGGCGAGGATCCCGATGCCGAGTCCCATCCGAACATAGGTCTTGATGACGTCGGCGTCGGAGGCGCTCAGCACCACCCGGGGCTCGAGGCCGCGGGCCAGGAAGGCGCGGTTGATTTGGCCGCGGCCTGTGAAGGCGCTGTCGTAGGTCACGATCGGCCAACGCGCGAGCTGCTCCAGGGTCAGCGCCGGCGCATCCAGAATCGGATGGCCCAAGGGTGCGACGATGCAGCGATTCCACTGATAGCAGGGGAGCATCAGCAGCGTGTCGTAGTCCGCGATCGCCTCGGTGGCGATGGCGAGATCGGCGTCGCCTGCCAGGACCATCTCGCAGATCTGTCTCGGCGTGCCTTGGTGGAGCGAGAGCCGGACCCCGGGGTATTCCTCGATGAAGCGGCGAATCGCTTCGGGCAAGACATAGCGGGCTTGGGTGTGGGTGGTGGCGATGGCCAATCGACCGGCGGTCTCGTCGCTGAACTCCTTGCCGACGCGCCGCAGATTGTCCAGATCCCCCAGCATACGCGCCGCGATCGCCAAGACCTGGCGACCCGGCTCGGTCACCTCCACGAGGCGCTTGCCGTGGCGGACGAAGATGTCCACCCCGAGCTCGGTTTCGAGCTGTCGGATCTGTTTGGAGACGCCTGGTTGCGAGGTGAAGAGCGCTTCGGCGGCCTCCGAGACGTTGAGCCCGTGACGCACGACCTCCTGAATGTAGCGCAGCTGTTGCAGGTTCATCTGGATCTTCGAATAACAAATAACCAATCGCTATATCAATCTAACTTCAAATTCCTTCTGTGGCAAAAAACGACTCGCTAGGATGTCGTCGATACGCCGCTCGGGCCGTCCGAAATCGGACGGCCCGAGGCACCCCGACAATCAGACCAGCGAGACAGCGAGCGCCGCTATGGACCGAGACGACGACGAGCAACGGAAGATGAACGCGCGGGTGGCCGAGTTTCTTGCCCAGATCGGGCGTTATCGTGCCGGGGCGCTGACGGAGGAGGAGTTTCGTCCGCTGCGCCTGCAGAACGGACTCTATGTCATGCGGGAAGCGCCCATGCTGCGGATCGGCATTCCCTACGGCGTGCTCTCGAGCCTCCAGCTGCGTCGCCTCGCACGGATCACCCGCACCTACGACCGCGGCTACGGCCACTTCACGACGCGCCAGAACGTTCAGCTTAATCGGGTCGCGTTCGAGGATGTTCCCGAGATCTTGGTCGAGTTGGCGGCGGTGCGGTTGTACAGCGTACGGACCTCCGGCAACTGCATCCGCAACATCACCTCCGACCCCTTTGCCGGGGTCGCCGCCGACGAGCGGATCGACCCCCGCCCCTGGTGCGAGATCCTTCGCCGCTGGAGCCTGCTCCACCCGGATTTCGGCCGACTCCCGCGCAAGCTGAAGATCGCGGTCACGGGCGCGCAGCAGGACCGGGCGCTGATCCGGGTGCACGACATCGGACTTGAGATCCTGACGAACGATGTCGGGGAGCCAGGTTTTCGAGTCTTGGTCGGTGGCGGTCTGGGCCGCAACCCTGCGCTCGCCCGGGAGCTGGAGCCTTTTCTGCCTTGGCATCACCTGGTGAGCTTCTGCGAGGCCATCGTGCGCGTCTACGATCGCCACGGACGCCGCGACGACCCCTACAAGGCCCGTCTCAAAACCCTGGTCGGCTCGCTCGGAACGGCCGAGCTCAGGCGCTTGGTGATGCAGGAGTGGGCGACGCTCGCGGATGGTTCCTTGACCCTGACCGAGGCCGATCTCGATCCGATCCGATCGCGGTTCCTCGAGCCCCCCTATCAGGACCGGCCCGAGGACGATGTCGCGCACCGACGCCGGCTCTCGGGGAACCCCGCGTTCGCGGCCTGGACGCGCCGGAACACCCATCCGCACCGGCGTCCCGGATATAGGATCGTGACCCTTTCGACGAAGCACGCGCAGACGGCATCGGGCGATCTGTCCTCCGACCAGATGGAGCAGGTGGCCGACTGGGCGGACGACTACAGCTTCGGCGAGGTGCGCATCACGCACGAGCAGAATCTGGTCTTGCCGCATGTCCGCAAGTGCGACCTTTATCCCTTGTGGGTGTCCGCCCGTGCGGCGGGCTTGGCGTCGCCCAATCGCGGCCTGCTCACGGACATCATCGCCTGCCCGGGCGGGCGGTATTGCGACCTGGCCAAGGCCGATTCGATCGGCCTCGCACAAGCCATCCAGGCCCGGTTCGCCGACTCGGGCGTCGCGCAGGACATCGGCGAGCTAGCGCTCAATGTCTCGGGGTGCGTGAACGGCTGCGCGCATCATGCGGTCGCCCACATCGGCATCCGCGGCGTGGAGAAGAATGACCGGGCCTGCTATCAGATCAGCATTGGCGGGGATGCCGGCGACGCGGCGCGTTTCGGCACGGTCATCGGCCCGGCCTTGTCCGGCGAGGAGATCCCGGCGGCCGTCGAGCGGTTGATCGGGGTCTATCTGAGCCACCGCCGCGGCGGCGAGCGTTTCGCCGAGACCGGGGATCGTCTCGGTACCGCGCCATTTTGTCGTGCGGTCTACGGCGAGGAGCAGCCGATCGCCAAGGTCGCCAACGGTTGACCGAGTGCATGGTCGGCGCCCCGCTGTTTAAGCGCCATCGGGGAGGCCGCATTTTGGAGAGTCGCGGGAATGCCGCCGGCGCCGGCCGATCCGGACCTGATAGACTCGGAGCCGTGTATCGCTCCCCGGCGCATCCATCCACGCCGGTCGGACATGCCCGGAACACCCATCCGCGATCGTCTTTGCCACCAGCCTCGGTTAGGACTTGATGACTACTCTCACACACCTGCAACGCCTGGAATCGGAAAGCATCCACATCATGCGCGAGGTGGTGGCCGAGGTGGAGCGCCCCGTGATGCTCTACTCGGTCGGCAAGGATTCCGCCGTCATGCTTCACCTGGCCAAGAAGGCCTTCTATCCGTCCACGCCGCCCTTTCCGCTCCTGCATGTGGATACCACCTGGAAGTTTCAGGACATGTACCGACTGCGCGAGAAGGCGGCGCGCGAGGCGGGGATGGAGCTGCTCGTCTACCGAAACCCGGAGGCGCTCGCGCGCGGCATCAACCCCTTCGATCACGGCTCCCTGCACACCGATCTCTGGAAGACCGAAGGGCTGAAGCAGGCGCTCGACGAATACGGCTTCGATGCGGCCTTCGGCGGTGCGCGGCGCGACGAAGAGAAGAGCCGTGCGAAGGAGCGCGTCTTCTCGTTCCGTTCGGCCAATCACCGCTGGGATCCCAAAAATCAGCGCCCCGAGCTCTGGAAGCTCTACAACGCCCGCAAGGCCAAGGGCGAGAGCATCCGGGTCTTTCCGCTCTCCAACTGGACGGAGCTCGACATCTGGCAATACATCCATCTCGAGCAGATCGAGATCGTCCCGCTCTATCTCAGTGCCCCGCGCCCGACCGTGATCCGCGACGGCTTGATCTTGATGGTCGATGACCATCGTTTCCCGTTGCGCGAGGGCGAAGAGGTCCGCATGCGCTCGATCCGCTTCCGCACGCTCGGCTGCTATCCCCTGACCGGCGCGGTCGAGAGCGAGGCCGCGACCCTGACCGAGGTCATCCAGGAGATGCTGCTCACCACGACGTCCGAGCGCCAGGGTCGCGCCATCGACCACGACCAGTCCGCCAGCATGGAAAAGAAGAAGCAGGAGGGGTATTTCTGATGGCCAACGACATCTACAAGACCGACGAGCTGATCGCGCGGGACATCGACGCCTATCTGGAGAAGCATCAGCATAAGACGATGCTGCGCTTCATCACCTGCGGCAGCGTGGACGACGGCAAATCGACACTCATCGGCCGGCTCCTCTACGACAGCAAGATGATCTTCGAGGACCAGCTCGCCCTGCTCGAAGCGGATTCCAAACGCGTCGGCACCCAAGGCCAGGAGATCGATTTCGCCCTGCTGGTCGACGGCTTGGCGGCCGAGCGCGAGCAGGGCATCACCATTGATGTCGCCTATCGCTTCTTCGCCACCGACAGGCGCAAATTCATCGTCGCGGACACCCCCGGGCACGAGCAATACACGCGCAACATGGTGACCGGCGCCTCGACCGCCGATCTCGCGGTCATCCTGATCGACGCACGCAAGGGCGTGCTGACCCAGACACGGCGCCACAGCTATCTGGCCCATTTGGTCGGGATCCGCAACATCGTGCTCGCGATCAACAAGATGGATTTGGTCGACTACGATCAGGCCAGGTACGACAGCATCATCGGCGATTACCGTGCCTTCGCCGAGCAGATCGGGATCGACGGCTTTCAGGCGATCCCGATCTCGGGTCTCAAGGGCGACAACATCGCGTCCAAGAGCGATGCCACGCCCTGGTATCAAGGCCCGACCCTGCTCGACTATCTCGAGACGGTCGAGATCGACCAGTCCCGGATGATCGAGCGGCCGTTCCGCATGGCGGTGCAGTGGGTCAACCGTCCCAACCTGGACTTTCGGGGCTTCTCGGGCCAGATCGCCAGCGGGCGCATCAAGCCGGGCGACGCCGTGCGCATCCTGCCCGGCAGCACCTCGTCCACCGTCGAGCGCGTCGTCACCATGGACGGAGATCTGAGCGAGGCCGGCGCCGGTCAATCGGTCACCCTGACCCTGGCGGACGAGATCGACTGCTCGCGCGGCCAAGTCATCACCCCGGCCGGCCAGCCGCTCGAAGTGGCCGATCAGTTCGAGGCGACCATCGTCTGGATGGCGCAAGAGCCGATGATCCCGGGTCGCGCTTACATCATGAAGATCGGCACGACGCAGGCGACGGTCACGGTGACCGACGAGAAATACCAGGTCAACGTCAACACCATGGCCCACGAGCCGGGCAAGATCTTGGCGCTGAACGGCATCGGGGTGTGCAACATCGCCACGAGCAAGGCGATTCCGTTCGAGCCCTATGCCGAGAATCCGGACCTGGGCGGCTTCATCCTGATCGACCGGCTGAACAATGCGACCGTCGGGGCCGGCATGATCCATTTCGCCCTGCGACGCAGCCACAATCTGCCCTGGCAGACGATCGACGTGGACCGCAACGCCCACGCCGCCATCAAGAATCAGCAGCCACGACTGCTCTGGCTCACCGGTCTGTCGGGCTCGGGCAAGACGACCATCGCCAACCTGGTGGAGAAGAAGCTGCACGCCATGGGGCGCCACACCTTTCTGCTGGACGGTACCAATGTCCGTCAGGGGCTGAACAAGGATCTGGGGTTCACCGATGCCGACCGGGTCGAGAACATCCGGCGCATCGGCGAGGTGGCCAAGCTCATGACCGACGCCGGGCTGATCGTCTTGACCGCCTTCATCTCGCCCTTCCGCAGCGAACGACGCATGGTCCGGCAGCTATTTCCGAAAGGCGAGTTCGTGGAGATCTTCATCGATACGCCGATCGAGGTGGCCGAGAGCCGCGATCAAAAGGGACTGTACGAGCAGGCGCGTCGCGGCGATCTCAAGAACTTCACCGGCATCGACAGCGCGTACGAGCCACCCGAGGCACCCGAGATCCGCATCGATACGACCCGGCTCTCGGCCGAGGAGGCGGCCGAGGCGATTATCGAGTCCTTGTCGATGTCGTTTTAAACCGCGCCCGGTACGGTATGCGTCATTTGGTGGATGGCTTGGCCGCGCCGGCTCCGACGACTGTCGGAGCCGGCGCGGTTTAAAGTATTGAAAATCTTAAATTCTAAACCGCGTCCCACTGGGATCAAGGATATCTCCGAAGCTAAACGAACAATGAAAACTACGCATGTCGCTCTAGACGCGGTTTAGTCAGCGAACGCTATAGATCTGATCGAAGATGCCCCCGTCGGCGAAGTGTTTCTCCTGCGCGGCCTTCCAGCCGCCTAGGTCCTCGATCGTCACCATATCGACCTGGACGAACCGATCCTTGTACCGTGCCGCGACCTCCGGGTCGGTGGGGCGATAAAAGTGTTTGGCGGCAAGCTCCTGGCCCTCGGGCGAGTAGAGGAATTCCAGATAGGCCGTCGCGACCTCGCGTGTCCCCTTCTTGTCCACGGTGCGATCCACGACCGTGACCGGCGGCTCGGCGAGGATCGACAGGGATGGGACGACGATCTCGAACTTGTCCTCGCCGAACTCCTTCAGTGCGAGGAACGCCTCGTTCTCCCAGGAGAGGAAGACATCGCCGAGCTCGCGCTGCACGAAGGTGGTGGTCGAGCCACGGGCACCCGAATCGAGCACCGGGACATTCTTGTAGAGTCGCGCAATGAAGTCCTTCACCCGTGCCTCGTCGCCGTCGTATGCCTTCTCCGCCCAGGCCCAAGCCGCCAGATAGTTCCAGCGCGCGCCGCCCGAGGTCTTGGGATTGGGCGTAATCACGGCGACCCCATCGTTGACCAGGTCTCCCCAGTCCTTGATCCCTTTCGGATTACCCTCGCGGACCAGGAAGACGATGGTCGAGGTGTAGGGCGAGCTGTTCAGAGGCAGTCGCGACTGCCAGTCCTCGGCCAGGAATCCCCGGGCTGCGATGGCATCGATGTCGTAGGCCAGCGCCAGGGTCACGACGTCGGCTTCCAATCCGTCGATGACCGCGCGCGCCTGCTTGCCGGCCCCGCCGTGCGACTGTTGAATCGTGACCTTCTCGCCGGTCTTCGCCTCCCAGTGTTTGCTGAAGACCGGATTGAACTCCTGGTAGAGCTCGCGCGTCGGGTCGTAGGAGACGTTGAGCAGCGTAGTGTCGGCCTGCGCGATGCCGAGGGTCGACAGGCCCAGCACAGCGGCGGCGAGTAGGGATTTCGGGCGCAATGTAGCGGTCATAGTTTGGTCCTTTTGGCTGTCGAGAAGGGATCGAGACCTGGATTGAAGCACCATCGTCGAGCCGCGCCCACCAACGAAATCCGCAAACCTTATCGACTAAATTGCGTTCGGCGCGACGCGAGTCCGTTCGCGTCGGCTCGGCCTTGCAGGTATCACCGGCGGCGCAGCAGACGCGGCCCGGCGCGATCCCGGGGCACCCGCTCTTATCGTCAAACCTGATAACCAAATCAGGATTCGACGGTTCCGGAGAGGTCCGTCTTGCACTAGCCTGGACCCGTTCTCCGAATCCCGAGACCAGCTGCCATGACATTGGATTCCAGACCCTCCGCCGATGTTGGCACCCTTGGTCCGAACCCGGTAAAGACATCATGGGCGTTGTGACCTTCTTTAACCCGACGCGTCAGACCCGCGTACTGCCCGGCTTCGGCCTTGCACTCGGCTACACTCTGGTCTATCTGTCGCTCATCGTGCTGATTCCGCTGTCGGCGGTCTTCATCAAGACGGCGACCCTGTCCTGGGGCGAGTTCTGGGCCATTGTCTCCTCCCCGCGGGTGGTGGCCACCTACAAGCTCTCGTTCGGTGCCTCGCTGCTGGCTGCGGCGATCAATGCGGTCTTTGGACTGATGTTGGCTTGGTCGCTGGTTCGCTACAGCTTCCCGGGTAAGAAGCTGATCGACGCGCTGGTGGATCTGCCCTTCGCGCTGCCCACCGCGGTGGCCGGCATCGCCCTCACCGCGCTCTATGCCGGCAACGGCTGGATCGGTAGCCTGCTCGCGCCGCTCGGCATCAAGGTCGCCTTCACCCCGCTCGGTGTGCTGGTGGCCCTGGTGTTCATCGGCGTCCCCTTTGTGGTGCGTACCGTTCAACCCATCCTCGAAGACCTCGAGACCGAGCTGGAAGAGGCCGCGGCGAGTCTGGGCGCCAACCGCCTGCAGACCTTCGCCAAGGTGCTGCTGCCGACCTTGTTGCCGGCGCTCCTGACCGGTTTCGCGCTGGCCTTTGCCCGGGCGGTCGGCGAGTACGGGTCGGTGATCTTCATCGCCGGCAACATCCCGATGGTGTCCGAGATCACGCCGCTCATCATCATCACCAAGCTCGAGCAGTACGACTATGCCGGCGCGACCGCCGTGGCGGTTGTCATGCTGGTCTTTTCCTTTCTCATGCTCCTGGCCATCAACCTGTTGCAGGCCTGGAGCGCGAAACGGACCGGGAGGAATCGCTGATGACTGCCGTCGGCGCCGTGTACGGGCGGGGCGATGCCCGTCGTTACGAGGCCAATCCTGCAACCCGCGAGACGGACTGGGTGAAGTGGCTGATCCTGACGGCGGCGCTGACCTTTTTCCTGCTGTTCTTGCTGATGCCGCTGATCGCGGTCTTCACGGAGGCCCTGCGCAAGGGCTGGCTGACCTATCTCACGGCCATCACCGACCCGGATGCCTTGGCGTCGGTACGGCTGACGCTGCTGGTGGCGGCCATCTCGGTGCCGGTCAATCTTGTGTTCGGGGTCGCCGCGGCTTGGGCGATCGCCAAGTTCGAGTTCCGCGGCAAGCGTTTTCTCACCACCCTGATCGATCTGCCCTTCTCGGTCTCGCCGGTGATCGCGGGCTTGATCTTCGTCCTGTTGTTCGGCGCCCACGGCTGGTTCGGCGCTTGGCTGTTCGAGAACGACATCAAGATCATCTTCGCCGTCCCCGGGATCGTCCTGGCGACCGTGTTCGTCACCTTTCCCTTCGTCGCTCGCGAGCTGATCCCGTTGATGGAGGCGCAGGGTCGCGAGGAAGAAGAGGCGGCGGTCGTGCTCGGCGCCTCCGGCTTCCAGACCTTTTGGCGGGTGACGCTTCCCAACATCAAATGGGGCCTGCTCTACGGCGTGATCCTGTGCAACGCCCGCGCGATGGGCGAGTTCGGTGCGGTGAGCGTCGTCTCCGGCCATATCCGCGGCCAGACCAACACCATGCCCCTGCACGTCGAGATCCTCTACAACGAATACAATTTCGCTGCGGCCTTCGCGGTGGCCTCGCTGCTGGCGCTGCTGGCGCTGGTGACCCTGGGGCTGAAGACCTTCATCGAGTGGAAGGTCGAGCGCGGCCTTCGGGACACCGTCTAAGGACCCATCCATGAGCATCCAAGTCAAAGAGATTCATAAGCAATTCGGCGAATTCGTCGCGTTGGATCAGGTGTCGCTCGATTTCCCGACCGGTGCCTTGACGGCGCTGCTGGGACCTTCGGGTTGCGGCAAGACCACGCTGTTGCGCGTCATCGCGGGCCTGGAGACGGCCGACTCGGGCCGCGTCATCCTGGAGGGCGAGGATGCCTCCGACACCCATGTGCGCCAGCGCCGGGTCGGGTTCGTCTTCCAGCACTATGCGCTCTTTCGTCACATGACCGTGCTCGAGAACGTCGCCTTCGGGCTGCGCGTGAAGCCGCGGCGCGAACGTTCCGACGACGCCGAGATTCGCCGGCGGGTCCATCGCCTGCTCGATCTCGTCCAGCTCGACGCGCTGGCCGAGCGCTTCCCCTCGCAGTTGTCCGGCGGTCAGCGCCAACGCGTCGCGCTGGCCCGTGCCTTGGCCGTCGAGCCGCGTGTTCTGCTGCTCGACGAGCCGTTCGGTGCGCTCGATGCCCAGGTGCGCAAGGAGCTGCGCCGCTGGCTGAGGCGATTGCACGACGAGCTTCAGGTGACCTCGATCTTCGTCACGCACGACCAGGAAGAGGCTCTGGAGGTGGCGGATCGGGTGGTCTTGATGAACCGTGGCCGCGTCGAGCAGGTCGACACCCCGACCGAGGTCTACGAGCGCCCGGCCACCCCCTTCGTCTACGGGTTTCTCGGCGCGGTCAATGTCTTTCACGGCCGCATCGAGGGGCCGCATCTGCGCGTCGGCGAGGCGACCCTGCCGCACGAGCAGACACAGGTGATCCACGGGGCCGAAGCGGTGGCGTTCTCGCGGCCCCATGAGCTGAGGATCGTGACCGATCCGGACACGCCGCACGGGGTCGCGGCAGTCGTGGAGCGCGTCCTGACCTTCGGCGCCGACGTTCGGGTGGAGCTCGACAGTCTGCCGGGTGCCGCGGTGCGTGGAGAGCCTGCCCATTACGAGGTCGTCATGCCGCGTGCGCAGGTCGACGCCTTGGCGCTGACCCGCGGACAACTGGTGCGGCTGGTCCCGTCCCAGATTCGCGTCTTCCCGAGTCAGGCGGCCTGAGATGAACCTCCAGCAACTGCGGATCGTCCGCGAGACGGTCCGGCGCAACTTCAACCTGACCGAGGTCGCGAACGCGCTCTATACCGCTCAATCCGGTGTCTCCAAACACATCAAGGATCTGGAGGACGAGCTCGGCATGGAGCTGTTCGTGCGCCGCGGCAAGCGGTTGCTCGGGTTGACGGAGCCCGGCAAAGAGCTGCTGCCGATCGTCGAGCGCATCCTGATCGACACCCAGAACATGAAGCATCTCGGCGAGCAATTCGCGCAGCAGGATACAGGTCACCTGGCCATCGCGACGACCCACACCCAGGCCCGTTATGCCTTGCCGGCCGTGGTGACCCGGTTCAAGCAGGCGTTCCCGAAGGTCTATCTGGAGCTCCACGAGTGTGGGCCGGGGGAGATCGTCAGCCTGTTGCGCGACGGTCAGGTGGACATCGGGATCGCCACCGAGGCGCTCGGGAGCGAAGAGGACCTGGTCAGCTTCCCCTACTACCGGTGGCGGCATGCGGTGATCGTCCCCACCACCCATCCGCTGGCCGGCGTCTCGCCCCTGACGCTGAGCGCGATTGCGGACTATCCGATCATTACCTACTACCCGGGAAACACCGGGCGTGCGCGCATCGATGCCGCCTTCGCCCGCGCCGGCGTCGCCCCGGACATCGTCATGTCCGCGCTCGACGCCGATGTCATCAAGGCCTACGTGGAGCTGGGGTTGGGAGTCGGCATCATCGCCGCGATGGCCTTCAACCCCGCCCGCGACGCGGGCCTCTGCCTGCTCGACACCCCGGACATGTTCGAGGTCAATACCGCCCGCCTGGGTCTGCGACGCGGTCACTACCTGCGTGACTATACCGTGCGCTTCATTTTGGAATGCGCCCCCTCGCTGACCGCGGAGCAGATCAAGGAGGCGGTGTTCCCCAAAGCGGCGCTGCCTTGATCCCGGACGCGACGATCAGGCGCCGCTGCGATAGAGCTGCGGGGGCTGATCGGCCAAGTAACGCGCGATCGCCTCCTCGATCGACACGGTCGGCTCGACTGCGCGGCGCGAAACGAACGTGGGCCGCTGCCGGATGGATGGCGTACGGACACCCCTGGCCGAGAGACCGCTGCGTGTCCGCATGATGCCGATCGCGCTCGTCTGTGCGAAATGCTGGATTGAAGAGGTGTTCATGGTTCGCGCTCCTGCTGTTGCCTTGAAGGGGTTTGGCCGCGAGGAATCGCGACCTTGGGTGCAAGGTAACGCAGGGGTGCTGACCATAGGCTGACGGCGCCTGTCAGCAAACGAATAGCCGGCGACCGGCGACCAGGGTCTCGAGGTCGGTTCGAGCCCTAACCAAGCGACCCCTAACCAAAGGGGTCGCCGACGAACGATCACTGCGGACGCTTGCCGGGCACGATCCTCGGCAAAGAACCGCTTCGACGCTATCGTCGATTGCAGTTGTTTTCCCGGCTTTCCGAGGGCCTCCGCAAGGCCCCGACGCTGAAGCTGCCCTGTTCCTTGACGCGACGAGAGAGAAACCACCGCCATGCCGCTGACTCAGGTCGTCGACTATCTCAACGAGCGCCTGCACCAACTGCATCCCGCAGCAGGTTTGCGCAAGCAGGCGGGTTTCCGGTACCGCAACGGCGTCCTCACCGCAGGCGTCGCGAGCTTTCGACTCCGGCCCGACCAAGTCCCGGTGGTCCGAGCGATCGACGGGGAGCGGGTCGCCTACAGCGCTCGGTGTATCGTGGAGACCGGCCGCGGCCATCCCGTTCAAGCCGAGGCGCTCTATGTCCAAGCCTGGGATCCCGAGGACGTGGTGTTCCTCGACCGGTTCCTGCGGGTCTTTCACGCGTTGCACCATCTCGGGTGCGGGCATGATCCCGGGGCCAGCCTGGCTCTGGATGTGCACCTGCGTCATGTGAGCGCGGTCCCCGAGCAGCACGGCCAGGTGTTCGAGGATCTACTCGCTCGGCTTGGCCTGATTCCGAGCCAGATCCTGCTGCGCCTCGACGGCCGGGCGCTGCAACGCGATCCGCACGTCCAGGATGCAGCCCGCAGCTTTGCGCGTCGGGGCTACCGACTCGTAGCGACTCGGCCGGATTTCGGCGCGACCGATTGGGATCTCCTGCACCGCATCGGCGTGCGCTGGGTGCTGCAGGATGTCGCCGCGCTTCGATGCCTCCGGGACCAGGACGTTCTGAACGACTGGCTCGCCCGGACAGAGGCGCATGGCCTCGGCATCTGGCTCGACAAGATCGCCCACCCGGGCGATCTCGCGGAGGCGACTGCCTCGGGATCGGAGCTGGTCGAGGGGGATTGGTTCCGAGATCGGGTGTCCATGCCGACACGGGCGGTGTCCTGAGATGGATACGACCACGCTCGTGATCCCCGGCTTCCGCGGCAGCGGCCCGGACCACTGGCAAACCTGGATGGAGCCGCGTGTATCGGGTGCCCGCCGGGTCGAGCAGATCGACTGGGACGCACCCATGCTCGTGACCTGGGCCGACGCCGTGGCCGTGGCCATTCGCCGGTCGTCCCGGCCCGTTTGGCTGGTGGCTCACAGCTTCGGCTGTCTTGCCGCGATCACTGCAGCCGCGGGTCTCTCCTCACGGATCGCCGGGGCCATGCTGGTGGCGCCGGCCGACCCGGAGCGCTTCTCGCTTCTCGGGGCGAGAGAGGCAGGGCGGGACGACGATCTGCCCTCCATCGCCGCTCGTCTGCCGCGCGAAGCGCTGAGCTTTCCGAGTCTGGTGGTGGCGAGCGCCAACGACCCCTGGATGAGCTCGGCCAAGGTCGCCGAGTGGGCGCGGTGTTGGGAGAGCGTGGTCGTCGACATCGGTCGGGCCGGGCACATCAATACGGAATCCGGTTTCGGACCCTGGCCGGAGGGGTTGGACCTGCTCCGCATGCTCCAGAGTACCTGGCTGCCCGGCGACACGGCGTCCGCCGACAGCACACGGCAGAGCCGGCGATGCGTTGTCGCCCGGAACCGTATTCCCCCGGCACAGCCGTATCCCGCCAACAAACGATAACGCCCTGGATACCCATGATCCGGCGCGGCGACGCCGTCGAGGTCCTGCGCCGCATCCGCCAGCCCGTGCCGGTCGACTCGATCGACACCGATGCCCTCTATGTCTCGGTCGGCGATTGGCACTCGACCGATCCGCCGCGCCCCGGCATGTCGGCCGAGCAGACCCGCTTCTTCGGACTCAAGCGCGCGTGCGGTCTGCACGAGTGAGCCACAGCCCTCAGCGCTCCCGCCACACGGTCGTATAGAGATCGTGCCGGCGGTCCTTCAGGTTCTGCACGGTCCCTGAGTTGCGTGCCGCACGCAGGGCCTCCAGGCGCAGATCGGCGAAGGCAACGGTCTCGACATTCGGCGTGGTGTCCGCCGCGATCCCGTCGCGCGCGAAGGGAAAATCGCAGGGGGTGAGGATGCAGCTCTGGGCGTACTGGATATCCATGTTGTGCACGTTCGGCAGGTTGCCCACGTTGCCGGACATGGCGATATAGCACTGGTTCTCGATCGCGCGCGCCTGGGCGCAGTAGCGCACCCGCAGGTAGGACTGGCGCTCGTCGGTACAAAAGGGCACGAAGACGATGTTGGCGCCCTGATCCACCAGATGACGGCCGAGCTCCGGAAACTCGGCGTCGTAGCAGATCAGGACACCGATGGGACCGCAGTCCGTGTCGATCGCGTTCAGTGCGTGGCCGCCCTCGATGTTCCACCAATAGACCTCGTTGGGGGTCGGATGGATCTTCGCCTGCTCGTGCACCTCGCCGCTGCGCAGACAGACGTAGCAGACGTTCTCGACCCGACCGTTGGGCATGCGCGTCGGGTGCGAGCCGCCGATGATGTTGATGTTGAAGCGCACCGCCATGTTGCTCAGTGCCTCTTTGAGCGGCTCGGTGTACTTGGTCAGGGCCTCGATGGACTCGGCGGGCGTGAGCTGCTGATCCTCCATGGACAGGAGCTGCAAGGAGAACAGCTCCGGAAAGACGACGAAGTCGGCGCGATAATCCGCCGTCACATCGACGAAATAGCGCACCAGATCGACGAACTCGTCGAAGGAGCCGACACGACGCTGCATGTACTGCACGGTCGCGACGCGGACAGTATCCTGGAGTCGCGCGCCGTAGCTCTTCGCGCGCCGTTCTTCCTTCTCGTCCGGTGCATTGGGATTGCGCCAGACCAGGTGAACGGCATAGCCGCCCGACTCCTTGTCCTCGGGCAGGTAGCCCGGCAGCAGGCCGAGGACCTCGAAGCCGTTGCGCATCTGGAAGGTCAGCACCGGATCGCGCAAGCGGCTGGATTTGACCTCTTCGAGATAGGCTTCGGGTGTGCCGAAACGGCGCAACAACTTGGTTAAATTTGGAATCCGTCCGCCGAAGACGATCCCCTTCACGTCCCATGCGCGGGCGAGCTTGCGGCGCTCGTCGTAGAAACGCTGGCCGATCCGCAGACCGCGGTAGGCGGGGTCGACGCACACCTCCATGCCGTAGAGATAGTCGCCCTCCGGGTCATGTCGAGAGGCATAGCCGCCGCCGGTGATCTCATGCCAGGTATGCGGCTTGAGCGCGATGTCGGCGTCGATCAGGAAGGTCGCGCAATAGCCGACGATCGCCCCCTCGTACTCGGCGACGAACTGGCCTTCGGGGAAGTTGTGGATCTGCCCCAGGAGCATCGCCCGCGAATAGGAGCCCATGCCGCTCGCCCCGTAGACGCGGGCGTCGAGTGCGCGAATGGCCGGGATGTCCTTGACTCGGGCGTTGCGCACGATCAAGGGCGGTTTGGTCGGTTTGGACTTGGATGTGCTGGGCATGTCTACTGCTCCGCTGCAAGTGACACCGGTCGAGCCCCAGCTCGGTCGGACGTTGATCGGGTAGCGGCCGGCTCCTCGGATTGTGCCGAACGTGCCGGTGAGGCTAGCATGAGGGCGTGTGCTACCGCCGGTAGTGATCCGTCAAGACGACCCACGACACGAGGTGAAACGTCCATGAAGGCAATCGAGATGCGCGAGACCGGCGGACCGGCCGTTCTGCAACTGGTCGATCGGCCTCGTCCCGAGATCGGCGGGCCGGACGACATCCTGGTCAGGCTCAAGGCCGCCGGTGTGAATCCGGTGGACACCAAGATTCGCAACAACGGCGCCCTGCTGCCGAACGGATTGCCGGCAGTCTTGGGCTGCGACGGGGCCGGCGTGGTCGAGGCGGCAGGTGCTGCGGTCACCCGCTTCAAGCCGGGCGACGAGGTCTGGTTCTGCTGGGGCGGGATCGGCGGTCCGGTCGGCAACTATGCCGAGTATATCCTGCTCGACAACCATCTGGCGCAGGCAAAGCCGCGCGAGATCGGTTTCGTGGAGGCCGCCGCGGCACCGCTGGTGCTGCTGACCGCCTGGGAGGCGTTGCACGACCGGGCTCGCTTGACCGAGGGGCAGCGCGTCTTGATCCATGCCGGTGCGGGCGGGGTCGGGCATGTGGCCATTCAGCTCGCCAAGGCGGCGGGCGCACGCGTCTGCACGACCGTGAGCAGCCCGGAGAAGGCGGATTTCGCCCATGCGCTCGGTGCCGAATATTGCATCAACTACAAGGAGGAGGATCTGGTCGACTCCGTGATGCACTGGAGTGAAGGGCATGGCGTGGATATCGCGCTCGATACCGTCGGCCCCGAGGTCTTCCGCAAGACCATTCCGGCGATGGCGCACTACGGGGACCTGGTGACCATCCTGGATCCGGGCCCGGATCTGGATCTGAAGGAGGCGCGCGTGCGCAATCTGCGGATCAGTCTCGAGCTGATGCTTACCCCGATGCTCCGTGATGTGCCGCGCGCGCGCACCCATCAGGGCGAGATCCTGCGCCGTTGCGCCAATCTGATCGACCACGGTGATCTGCGCATCCATGTCTCCGAAACCTTCCCGCTCGCGCAGGCTCAGGAGGCGCACAAGCGCATCGAGACGGGGCACGTGACCGGCAAGCTCGCGCTGACGATGGATTAGGACGATGGGCTCCGGCGCTGCGGGGACGATCGCTCGGATTCCCGGCCGCAGCCTGCGCCTCGCGATCCTGTCCGATACACACGGCGATCTGGACGCGTGCATCGAGCACATGGTCACGACCTGCGATCTGGCAATCCATGCCGGGGACATCGGCAACGCCGACGTCCTCGCCCGGATGCAACCCGGTCTCGGCCGCGTCTTCGCCGTCTTCGGCAACAACGATGTCTCGCGCCAATGGCCGGAGCGGGATCATGACCTCTTGCGTCAGCTCCCGGAATGGGTGGAGCTCGCGCTGCCGGGCGGGTGCCTGGTCGTGATCCACGGCCATCAGGGTCCGGCGCGCGACCGACATGCGCGGCTGCGTGCCCGCTTCCCGACGGCACGGGCGATCGTTTACGGACATAGCCATCGGCTGGTTCTGGACATGGAGACGGCGCCCTGGGTGTTGAATCCGGGCGCGGCCGGTCGAACCCGCACCTACGGCGGACCTTCCTGCCTTCTCTTGACCGCAGGCGAGACCGAGTGGCAGGTCGAGGTCCATCGGTTCGCCTTCCTCGCAACCCGCCGCTCCAAGGCCCCGGACCCGAACCGCCAAGGCGCACGGCGCGTAAAGACAACCCTCGTATGAGCCCCTCCGACCGCAATCAGCCCAAGCCCCCGAAATCCTTGCTGCGCCTCGTCGGCCGCGCCATCGCGGATTTCCGCATGATCGGCGAGGGCGACCGCATCCTGCTCGGTGTCTCGGGCGGGAAGGATTCGCTCTCCCTGCTGCACATCCTCAAGCACCTGCAGACGTACGCCCCGGTGCGCTTCGATCTGGCGGTGCTCACCGTCGATCCGCAGGTGCCGGGATTCGATCCGGAGCATCTGAAGGACTACTACGCATGCCTGGGCGTGCCCTGGTTCTACGAGCAGCAGCCACTCATGGAGCAGGCCAAGGAGCACATGGACGGCGACTCCTTCTGCGCCTACTGCTCGCGGATGAAGCGCGGCATCATGTACCGCATCTGCCGCGAGCAGGGCTACGGCGTGCTCGCCCTGGCCCAGCATCTCGACGACCTCGCCGAGAGTCTGCTGATGTCGCTCTTTCACGGCGGCCAACTGCGCACCATGAAGGCCCATTACCTGAACAACGAGGGCGACGTGCGCATCATCCGCCCGCTGGTCTATTGCCGCGAGCGCCAGACCGCCGACTATGCCGAGCGTGCCGAGCTTCCGGTCGTCATGGACTCCTGTCCCGCCTGTTTCTCGATGCCCACCCGTCGCGAGCACATGAAGGCCCTGTTGGCCCGCGAAGAAGCCGAGCACAGCCATCTCTTCGCCAACATCCTGCATGCGATCAAGCCGATCATGGTTGAAGGCGAGCTGCCCGGGGAGCCGCCAGCCGCCAGCCGCCAGCGGTAGTCGAAGGCGATCGGTCGCGTCGATCATGGACGGTGGGCGGAAGCCGACATCTCACACCTGGCGGTCGGCCGCAGCAAGCTGTCCTAAGGACCAACATCACCCTCGACTGAGCCCGATCAGATCCCCGGCGGCCTGATCCGGCTAAGCTGTCCCCTGATCCCCGCTGTCCGATCGCCTATGTCCGCATCCATCGAGAATCCGCATTTTCTCCTGCGTCGTCTGCATTCCTTGCTCGGCTTGCTCCCTGTCGGCGCCTTTCTGATCTTCCATCTCTGGGAGAACTCTCAGTCGCGCTTCGGTGCGGAGCATTACAACGAGCATGTCGTCGCGGCGCTCAAGGGCATGAATTATCTGCCTTTGATGGAGATCTTTATGATCGCACTGCCGCTGCTCTTCCACGCCAGCTACGGGTTGGTGATCACGGCTCAGATGCGTGCGGAGCTCGCTCGGTACGGCTATGCGCGCAATCGGCTTTACTGGATGCAGCGGGTCTCGGGCATCGGCATCCTGCTCTTTCTGCTGCTGCATGTGGGGATGACGCGGATTGCGGGGATTTGGGACCCGAGCGTGGGCGATGATCTCTTCGCCCACATGCAGGCGATGTTGAGCCAGCCCTGGATGCTCGCGCTGTATCTGGTCGGTCTGCTGCTCTCGGTCTTTCATCTGGCCAACGGGCTCGCCTCCATGGCGATCGTCTGGGGGCTCACGACCTCGGTCCGCGCCCAAGCGCTGTTCGGTTGGGTCTGCGTCCTGATCGGTGTCTTGTTGGCGGCCATGGGTGTTCATGGCCTGATGGGGTTCCTGTCATGAGCACGCCGAACGTCATCGTCATCGGGGGCGGCCTGGGCGGGCTGTGGGCGACCTTGCGGATCGCCGACGCGGGTTTTCCGGTCACGCTCTTCTCGCTCTTCGAGGTCAAGCGCAGTCACTCGGTCTGTGCGCAAGGCGGCATCAATGCCGTGCTCGACACCAAGGGTCAGCACGACTCGATCCGTCAGCACATCATCGACACGATCAAGGGCGGCGAGTATCTGGCGAATCAGCCGCCGGTGAAGGCCATGTGCGAGGATGCACCGGGCTTGATCCGCACCTTCGAGCGCATGGGCGTGACCTTCTCGCGGACACCCGAGGGTCTGCTCGATCAGCGTCTCTTCGGCGGCGTGAAGAACAAGCGGACCTGCTTTGCGGGCGCCAGCACCGGACAACAGCTCCTCTACGGCGTCGACCAGCAGGTCCGGCGTCTGGAGTCCGAGGGAAAGGTCGTCAAGCATGAGTGGTGGGAGTTTCTGTCCCTGCTGCTGGATGCCGACGGCGTCTGTCGCGGCATCGTGGCGATGGATCTGAAAAGCTTGGAGGTGCGTGCCTTCGCGGCCGACGCGGTGGTGGTGGCGAGCGGCGGCATGGGCCAGCTCTACGCGCCCAAGAGCACGACCTCGACCAACTCGACCGGCGCTGCGGCGAGCCGCTGCTACCAACAGGGCGCCTGGATGGCCAACGCCGAGTTCTTCCAGTTCCACCCCACCGCCATGATGGGGCACGACAAGAACCGGCTGATGAGCGAGGCGGCGCGCGGGGAGGGCGGGCGCATCTGGGTGCCGAAAACGCCCGGCGACCGCCGTCCGCCCAAGACCATCCCGGAGGCCGAGCGCTTTTATTTTCTGGAGGAGTTCTTCCCGGCCTACGGCAACACGGTCGCCCGCGACGAGGCGGCGCGCGCTATCTGGACGGTGACCCGGCAGATGGGGCTCGGTATCGACAGTGACGGCGGCGACCGGGTCTATCTGGATCTGACACACCTGGATGCGGCATTCATCGGCGCGCGTCTGGGCGCCATCCTGGAGATCTACCGCAAGTTTGCCGGTGTCGACCCGATGACCGAGCCGATGGAGATCTTTCCGGCGGCGCATTACGGGATGGGTGGCCTCTGGGTGGATTTCGAGCGTTCCGCCGACGGCGGGATTCAACCCGACAGCCCGCGCAATCATGCGACCAACATCCCCGGACTCTATGCCTGCGGCGAGTGCGATTACGCCTATCACGGGGCCAACCGGCTGGGTGCCAACTCGCTCCTCTCGGCGAGCTACTCGGGACGCGTCGCGGGAGAGTCGGTGGTGAGCTACCTCAAGGGTCTCTCCCCCGATCGCGGCGCGCTGGCGCCGGAGATCCCGCAGGCCGAGGTCGCGCGCCAGCAGACGATCAACGTCGAGCTGATGCGGGCCGAGGGGGCGGACACGCCCTACCTGATCCAGAAGGAGTTGGGTGCGCTGATGACGGCCAAGGTCGGCGTGGTGCGCTCGAACCCGGAGCTGGAGTCCGCCCTAGGCGAGCTTCAGGTGCTGCGGGAGCGGCTAAGCAACGCCCGCCTCGGCGAGTCCAGCACCTGGGCGAATCAAAGTCTGGCCTTCGCGCGCCAACTGCGCGACATGATCGAGCTGGCGGCCGTGGTGACCAAGGGCGCGCTGGCACGCGACGAGTGCCGCGGCGCCCATTACAAGCCGGCCTTCCATATCCCGATCCCGGAGGGGACCTTTGCGGGCGACCCCGCGTTCGAGGCGTATCGCGACCGCTGGCACGCGAACAACGCGCAGTGGCTCAAGACCACCATTGCCGAGTATGCCGAGGACGGCCCTCGGCTCAGCTACCGGGAGGTGGATTTGAGCGTCTGTCCGCCGACCGAGCCGAGGGACTACCGATGACCGAGCAGCCGATCCATCTGCGCATCCGCCGTCAGGACCGTCCCGACAGCGTACCCTATTGGCAGGAGTTCGCGATTCGCGGCCGTCCCGACCACAACATCGTCTCGCTGTTGATGGCGTTGCGGGAGCATCCGGTTACGGTTTCGGGTGAGCGGGTCGATCCGGTCGTCTGGGAGCACAACTGCATGGAGGAGGTCTGCGGCGCCTGTGCCATGCTGATCAACGGCGTTCCGCGGCCCTCCTGCTCGGCGCTCGTGGCCGAGCTGGATCAGCCGATCCGGCTGGAGCCCTTACCGAAGTTCCCGGTCGTGCGTGATCTGCTGGTCGATCGACGCCGGATCGATCAAGGTCTCAAGCAGGTCAAGGCGTGGATCAAGATCGACGGCGTCTGGGACACGCACGAAGGCGCCCCGCGAATCGGGCCGAGCGAGTGGGCGGCGAACTATCTCTACAGCCGTTGCATGTCCTGCGGCTGTTGCATGGCTGCCTGTCCGCAGTTCGGACCGCACTCGGCGTTTCTCGGACCGGCACCGCTTGCCCAAGCGCGCTTGATGAACGCTCATCCGACTGGGCGTTACGACAAGACGGAGCGTCTGCACGCCATCATGGCCGACGGCGGCTTGAGCGATTGCGGCAATGCGCAGAACTGTGTGCGGGTCTGCCCCAAGGAGATCCCCTTGACGACGGCGATCGGCGAGCTTGGGCGTCAGACCACGGTGCAGTTGATCAAAGACCTCTTCGGACCGCGTTGAGCCGCGCCCGCGCAGCAATCCCATAACGGTCCACTGTCGAGGTCAAGCGATCGTCCACCTCATGGAATGCCTTCGCGAAGTCGCGATCCGCACCCAGGATGTGGTCGAGGATCCAGTCTCGCGCGTCTTCCTGAGCGTCCTCGCCGAAGACATTCATTCCCTCCGCCCGCCAGTGGCGTAGCTGATCGGCGTACTCGGCCATCAAGAGCGCATGCTCGGTCCGGTGATCGGCGATGTCATCGTAGCCGACCGCCTGCATCAGCTCCTCTTCGCGCTTGAAGTGCTCCCGGACGGCCTCGCCGAGATCGGTCAAGGCATCGATAAGCGCGAAGGCGTCGCCGGAGCGTCGCGGTGATGCCTCGGGGCCGAAGCGGCGACAGATGTCCGCGAGATGCTCGATCAGCCCTTGATGCTCCGCATCCAGGACATCGATGTTGAGTGACCATTCATCGTGCCAAGTCAATAGCCTTGTCATCGGGTCCTCCGTCGTCCAGCCGACGCCGCGATATGTGGGCGCCGAGAGGTCGCGCCCTCCGGGGTTGGGTCGGGCGCAGGGTCCGCTGTGTCGTCCGGACCAAGGGACATCTTCTTGTTGTCGTGCTGCCCGGTCGGAGTCCGTCCTTGGTCTCGGGCGCGCACCGGCTCTAAGCGGGGCGTCTCAGGGGCAGGATCCGCGGGGCCGCGATCGGTCCGTCCGCAATTCGCCGCCGTTCGAGCATCTGCGTGATGATCGGCTGGATCTCGCCGAGCAGCCGCGTCTGCGTCTCCCGTAGATCCCTAAAATAGTAGACGATTTCGCACGGAACGGGGGCCGAGAGCGAGTCCCGTCCGACCGCCGGTCGCCAAGCGATACGGATCAGGCGGCCGCCTTCGCCGTCTTGGTAGGCATACCCGCCGTGGCTGTCGACGAAGACCACCTCCTCGCGATCGACCACGGCCTGATATTGCATGGAGCGGATCGGGATGAAGACGGCACTCCCGGTGCTGCGACGTAGGAGCAGCTGCAGCCCGTTGTAGAGTGCTGCCGGGATCCGTGTCTGCTCGTACGCGAGCGCTTCGTCGGGTCGAAAGAAGGTCTCGCGGATCAGATAGTCGACCATGTCTGGATGCTCCGCGGATCCGGATGTCGATCGGCCGCCCGTCCGGGCGGTGCCTGCTTCAGTCGCTGTCGCCGAGCTCCGGATCCCAGCCCGCCTCGCGTGCCTTTTCGATCGCCGCGGTATAGATCCGCTCATGGCGCTCGCGCAGCTCGGGCGGGAGTCTGGAGACGAGATGACCGTAAGGGTGCCAAGCCTCCGTGACCTTGTCGTAGAGGTCCTCGATGCCTTGAATGGTCCAGCCCGCGCAGGTCTGCTCCTCCGGGATGATGCCGAACACCCAGGCGTCTCGAATGATGTTCGCGGTCGGGGTCATGGCACCGCCTTCCTGCTTGTCGATGCCCTCGTAGATCTTGTTCTTCATAGGGTCTGTCCTGGTTGATATCCGCTACACTCTAGCGCCTTGCCTCTCCGACTGCCATGTCTGCCCATGTCCGAGATCCTGGTCGATCTGATCCGTCACGGCGAGCCCGTCGGCGGTGCGCGCTATCGCGGCAACGGGACCGACGACCCGCTCAGCCCGGCGGGTTGGTCGCAGATGACCGAGGCGCTCGGCGCGGCGGCGCCCTGGGATCAGGTCATCAGCTCGCCGATGTCGCGTTGCCGCGTTTTTGCGGCGGATCTCGCCGGGCGCAATGGATTGCCGCTGGTCGTCGATCCCAGTCTGATCGAGGTCGGCATGGGCGCCTGGGAAGGGCGCGCCCGCAGCGCGGTCGCCGCGGAAGAGCCCGAGCGCTTCGCCGCCTTCTATCGCGACCCCGTCGGCGAGCGCCCGGCCGGCGCCGAGCCGTTGGAGCGCTTGCTTACGCGCGTCTCGGATGCCTATGCGCGTCACCTGGCCGCCTATCCGGGCCGCCGGCTGCTGATCGTCTGCCACGCCGGCGTGATGCGTGCGCTGGTCGGGCATCTGCTCGGTGCCGATGCGCGCCGCTGGTACCGCATCCGCATCGACTACGCCGGGCTGGTGCGGGTCCGCCACGGGCGTTTCGGTCCGAGCATCGAGTGGGTCAACGCGCGAAGGCTGTTTTAAGCCGCGCCCGCTGCCGAACGTTACCCGAACGCTCGCCAACATGCTGCGCTCAAGACGGGGGCGGACATGAGCGCACAACCTTCGGCGATTCCCGTGCGGTGCGCAGGCATTGCGTGAGCATCGAGACGAGGAGGCCGGATTGATTGGGCTATACTCACCGGCTTTCGACGCCGTTGTAACTCCAGCCCATGCAAAAGACCGACGATCTGCGCATCCGCGAAATCAAAGAAGTCCGCTCCCCGAGCGCCCTGCACCAGGAATTCCCGATCTCGGAGGCGGCTGCGGAGACCGTCTATTCCACGCGCCACGCCATTCAACAGATCCTCCACGGTCGGGACGATCGCCTGCTGGTGGTCGCGGGTCCCTGCTCGGTTCACGATCCCCGGGCCGCGCTGGAGTACGCCGAGCGTCTCAAGGTCCTTCGCGAGGAGCTGAGCGATCGTCTGCTGATCGTCATGCGGGTCTATTTCGAGAAGCCGCGGACCACGGTCGGCTGGAAGGGTCTGATCAACGACCCGAATCTGGACGGCAGCTTCGAGATCAATCAGGGCCTCGGCATCGCGCGCAAGCTCTTGCTGGACCTCAACAGCATGCAGATCCCGGCCGGGACCGAGTTCCTCGATCTCATCAGCCCGCAATACATCGCCGATCTGGTCAGTTGGGGGGCGATCGGCGCGCGCACGACCGAGAGCCAGGGCCATCGCGAGCTGGCCTCCGGCCTGTCCTGCCCGGTCGGCTTCAAGAACGCCACCAACGGGGACGTCAAGGTCGCCATCGATGCTATTCATGCGGCGGCGCGTCCGCATGTCTTCATGTCTGTCACCAAGGAGGGTCAGTCGGCGATCTTCAGCACCACCGGGAACGTGGACACCCACATCATCCTGCGCGGTGGCCAGCGGCCGAACTACGATACCGAGAGCGTGAGCACGGCCGCGGAGCAGATCGTCGAGTCCGGCCTGACGCCCAAGATCATGATCGACTTCAGCCACGCCAACAGCCGCAAGCGGCCGGAGAAACAGATCCGCGTCTGCCAGGACGTCTCCGGTCAGATCGCGCGCGGGGATCGCGGCATCATGGGCGTCATGATCGAGAGCCACCTGGTCGGCGGACGGCAGGATCTGGATGCCGGCGACGGCATGGTGTTCGGTCAGAGCGTAACGGACGCCTGTGTCGGCTGGGATGACACCGTGCCGATGCTCCATGAGCTTGCGGACGCCGTCACGCGCCGACGCGCTCTTTAGCCGGGCGCGGGTTAAAGCCGATTCAGGTATCGGGTTCCTCCGAGTCGGCTGGCCTGATCGGTGATCCAGGCCGCGCGTCGTTCCAAGCGCTCCGATGGCCTGTCCAGACGATAGTGTCCGGGCGCAGGCAGCACGCCGATCAGGAGCGACGCCTCGCGCATCGTCAGCTCGCTCGCCGGCCGACCGAAATAGCGCAGGCTCGCCGCGCCGATGCCGTAGGTGTTGGGGCTGAACTGCAC
The DNA here is from genome assembly GCF_001499735.1 of Thiocapsa sp. KS1. Taxonomy (GTDB): domain Bacteria; phylum Pseudomonadota; class Gammaproteobacteria; order Chromatiales; family Chromatiaceae; genus Thiocapsa. The sequence goes on from NZ_LN848257.1 coordinate 3,789,522, forward strand.
GATGTTCAGATAGACCTCGAGGATGCGCTCCTTCGGCCACAAGATCTCCATCAGCAGCGTGAACCAGGCCTCGAGCAGCTTGCGCGGCAGATCCGAGCCCGGCCAGAGAAAGAGGTTCTTGGCCGCCTGTTGGGTGATGGTGCTGGCCCCGCGCAGGCGACCGCCGTTTTTGTAGTCGGTCCAGGCGAGGCGGATCTCGGTCAGATCGAAACCCAGGTGAGTCGGGAAACGCTGGTCCTCGCCGGCGATGGCCGCGAGCCGCGTCGGCAGGGAGATCCGATCCCAGGGGACCCATGTCTGGTGGTAGAAGGGCGGCGACTGGTCGAGCCGCCAAAGATTGTAGGCGTGCCGCAGCATGAACGCGGATGCCGGCGGATCGAGCCAGCGCAGCGTCAACACCAACAGGATCGAGAACAGCAACAGATTGCCCAGCCCCTTGAGCAGGAGCCGACCGACGCGGTTCAGGGGGTGTCGGTTGTGGCCGACGGGCTCGATGCGGAACACGCGCGGTTGCGGCGTCTGTCCGCGCGGCGTGGCCGGAGATCCAGGGGCGACTCCGGTTTCCACCTCGGTCGTTTCCGGCCCTTGCTCGTTGTCCTTCATCAATCCTCTGGGATTGGCGGAACCGTGTTCGCAAGGTGCCCGACTCCCGAGTCCCGTCTTCCGGCGCCTTCCGGGACAGTCTGCGCGCATGCGCGCTCCGTTGCTGCGCCTTCGAGCAGGCGATGAACCAGCGCGAAGGTCTCGCAGGCGCCCGAGACCACCTCGGCCGGATCCATGCGGCCATGCGCGGGCAGGCTGTCGAGGATGCTCGCGAACCGCTTCCAGGCCGCCGAGGAGTGCTCTCCGTGGAAGTCGAGGAAAGCCGCCGAGCCCAGCGCCGGGCCGAGACAGCGGCGCAAATGTTTCGCGATCACCCGCCCCCCGAGCGTTGCGCCCTCCAGGACATAGAGACCGCCGAGCGCGGCACCCGAGCCGCTCGGGGCGAGCTGCGCCGAGGCGCGCGGCATGTGCGCCTGACCCTGCTCGGCAAGGTCGTCGAGGATCGCCGGGAGCTTGGGTCGAATCCCCAGGTCGTTGCGGATCTCCTCGTCCAAGGCGTCGAGCAGGCTGTCTTCCAAGGCCGCGTAGACATCCGCCAAGGCATGCAGATAATCGAGATAGTCCTCGCGGGTGACGCTCGGCGACGTGAGTCGGGCCATCAGGGGCAAGCGCTCGACCGCCTGATGTGTCTCGGCCGTTGCGTGGCGTAAGACGAGCGCCAGTCGCGCGGAGGTTGTCGATCGGGTCGGGTCGTAGATGCCATGCATGGGTTCTTCGGGCTCGCTGCGCTCTGCGCTGATGCCCAGTTTAACACCCGTCCGAGCTCTCCCCGAAAAACACCGAATCGTCGTTCGGTGCGATGCCGAAAGCGCCCGGCCGACGAGCGGTCGGTCATCGGAGACCGCGGGCTCACGTTTTGAGCCACCCCCCGCGGCATGCTGTGGTTCCGTCCAGTGCAAACCCCGCGGAGCCGACGATGAACGCCCTTGCCGACCTTTTCGTGATCCTGCTGTGCCTTTCCGGTCTCTTCGTGTTCCTGAGCCTTGTCTGCGCTGTCTTCGAGCGCGTTCCCGACGAGGCGGATGCGCGGCCGCGGCGCTCGCGTGTCCAGCCGCAACGTCCGCGGCGTCGCTCCCGCGTGGTCCGCCCTCGGCGTAAGCCGGCGGAGCCGGTCACCCTCGATCCGGCAGTCGACCGCTTATTGCGACATGCAACAGATGGGTAGAACTGCGCATTCCAGCGGACCGCTCATTCGGGCAGCCAATCCGCCTCGAGCACGTCCGTCAGTCGCCACGGACAGTCGTTCGGGAACGCCGAGAGCCCCGTCTCCCCGGCGGCGTCGGCAACCGCGTCGGTCCAGATCTCGCTCAGCCACGTTTCGTCGCGAAGCGGCGACACCCCCCGGGATAGACGACTTGCAGTCGTCCTCTTCAGCCGGCCCGACGGCCCGCGAGGTCGAGGTCAACGCGACGCACTTGAGAACCGCGCTGAACGCGTTTTGGCACCGGTTTCCGCTTTGCTCATACGTTCGCGATCTTCCTCTCCTTTCAGATGTTGCCTGACGCGACCATCGTGC
>NZ_LN848257.1:3791740-3869149 GCF_001499735.1 Thiocapsa sp. KS1
GCACCGGTTTCCGCTTTGCTCATACGTTCGCGATCTTCCTCTCCTTTCAGATGTTGCCTGACGCGACCATCGTGCGAGCGAGGCCCGTGGAAGAGGACGACTGCAAGTCGTCTATCCCGGGGGCACGCCGCTTCGCGACGTTGCTTCCGGCCGATCGGATGTGCAGGGAAGGATTGGTTCGTCGACGACAACGAGTAGAAACCTTCGACGACTCACCTTCGTTCCGGCTCTGTCGGTAGATCCTTTCCCGGAAATCACCTAAGACGTCAAGCCGCAAGCCCGCGTCCCTGCAACTCCTTGATCTTATCCCGAACGGCGGCGGCCTGCTCGAACTCGAGGTTCTTCGCGTGCTGGTACATGGTCTTCTCCAGCGCCTTGAGCTTCTTGGCCATCTGCTGTGGTGTCAGGCTGGCGTATTCGATGATCTCCTCGGCGACCTTGGCATACTGGCGCGCCTTCATGGGTGCGCCCGGGATGGCGCCTTCCATGATGTCGGCGACCGCCTTGCGGATGGTTTGAGGTGTGATGCCCTCGGCGGTGTTGTGGAGGATCTGTTTGGCGCGGCGACGCTCGGTCTCGCCGATCGCGCGCTCCATGGAGCCGGTGATGCGGTCTGCATAGAGGATCGCCTTGCCGTTGGCGTTGCGCGCGGCGCGCCCGATGGTCTGGATCAAGGAGCCTTCCGAGCGCAGAAAGCCTTCTTTATCGGCGTCCAGGATGGCGACCAGCGAGACCTCCGGCATGTCGAGCCCCTCGCGCAGCAGGTTGATCCCGACCAGCACGTCGAATTCGCCCAAGCGCAGATCCCGGATGATCTCGACACGCTCGACCGTGTCGATGTCCGAATGCAGATAGCGGACCTTCACCCCGTGCTCGTTGAGATACTCGGTCAGGTCCTCGGCCATTCGCTTGGTCAGCGTGGTGACCAGCACCCGCTCGCCGATGGCGACCCGCAGCCCGATCTCCGAGAGCAGATCGTCGACCTGGGTCAGGGCGGGGCGGACCTCCACCTCCGGATCCACCAGCCCGGTGGGCCGGACCACCTGCTCGACCACGGCCCCCGAGTGCTCGATCTCGTAGGCGCGCGGCGTGGCCGAGACATAGATGGTCTGAGGCTGCCGGGCCTGAAACTCCTCGAAGCGCAGCGGGCGATTGTCGAGTGCCGAGGGCAGCCGGAAGCCATAGTCGACCAGGTTCTCCTTGCGCGAGCGGTCGCCCTTGTACATGCCGCCGAGCTGAGGGACGGTGACATGACTCTCGTCGATGACGACGATGGCATCCGCAGGCAGATAGTCATACAGCGTCGGCGGCGGCTCGCCGGGACCGCGTCCGGAGAGATAGCGGCTGTAGTTTTCGACCCCGGAGCAGTAGCCGACCTCCAGCATCATCTCCAGATCGAAGAGGGTGCGTTGCTCCAGGCGTTGGGCCTCGACCAGCTTGTCGTTGTCGCGCAGCCAGGTCAGCCGGTCCTTGAGCTCCACCTTGATCTGCTCGACCGCGTTCAGGATGGTCTCGCGCGGCGTGGCGTAGTGCGTCTTCGGAAAGACCGTATAGCGCGGGACCTTGCGCAGCTGCTCGCCGGTGAGCGGGTCGAAGAGCGAGAGCGATTCGATCTCCTCGTCGAACAGCTCGACCCGCAGCGCCTCGTCGTCGGACTCCGCCGGGTAGATGTCGATCACGTCCCCGCGCACCCGATAGGTGCCGCGCGAGAGCTCGATCTCGTTTCGGCGGTATTGCAGATCCGCAAGCCGGCGCAGCAGGGCGCGCTGATCGATCAGATCGCCGCGGTTCAGATGCAGCACCATCTTCAGATAGGCGTCCGGGTCGCCGAGGCCGTAGATCGAGGAGACGCTCGCCACGATGATGACATCCGGTCGCTCCAGCAGCGCTTTGGTGGCCGAGAGACGCATCTGCTCGATGTGCTCGTTGATCGAGGAATCCTTCTCGATATAGGTGTCAGTGGAGGGGACGTAAGCCTCGGGCTGGTAGTAGTCGTAATAGGAGACGAAATATTCCACCGCGTTGTGCGGGAAGAACTCCTTCATCTCGCCGTAGAGCTGGGCGGCGAGCGTCTTGTTCGGCGCCAGGATCAGGGCGGGGCGCTGCACTCGGTCGATGACGCTGGCGATGGTAAAGGTCTTGCCCGAGCCCGTCACGCCGAGCAGGGTCATGGCCGACTCGCCGTCGCTCAGACCCTCCACCAGGCGGCGGATCGCCTCGGGCTGGTCGCCTGCGGGGGCGAACGGCGCGACAAGTTGAAAGGGACGCTCAGACATCGGAGTGCGTGCCGGGTGTTTGCGGTTTCGTTATGATTGGGAGCGACACACCGCATGTCCAGTCACAACAATAACCACCCTCACCACAAGAGCCCAGAGAAGACACTCGATGACCATCAAGCTCGCCGCGCGCGTTCAGGCTGTCAAACCCTCCGCCACCCTGGCCATCACGGCCCGCGCCAAGGCCCTGCGCGCCGCGGGCAAGGATGTCATCGGGCTCGGTGCCGGGGAGCCGGACTTCGACACGCCAGACCACATCAAGGAAGCGGCCATCGCCGCGATCCGCGCCGGCTTCACCAAATACACCGCGGTGGACGGCACCACGGAGCTCAAGCAGGCCGTGATCGACAAGTTCAAGCGCGAGAACGGACTGGATTATGCCCACGACCAGATCCTGGTCTCCTGCGGCGGCAAGCAGAGCTTCTTCAACCTCGCCCAAGCGCTCCTGGATCCGGGCGAGGAGGTGGTGATTCCGGCGCCCTACTGGGTCTCCTATCCCGACATGGTCCTGCTGGCCGGCGGCGCGCCCGTGCTCGTGCACGCCGGTGCCGATCAGCGCTTCAAGATCACCCCCGGACAGCTCAAGGGCGCCCTCACCGACAAGACCCGTCTGGTCGTCATCAACAGCCCCTCGAACCCCACCGGCATGGCCTACAGCCGCGAGGAGCTCGAAGCCCTCGGCGAGGTCCTGCGCGAGTTCCCGCGTACTCTCATCGCCACCGACGACATGTACGAGCACATTCGCTGGAGCCCCGAGCCTTTCGTCAACATCCTCAACGCCTGTCCGGACCTCTACCCGCGGACCCTGGTCCTCAACGGCGTCTCCAAGGCCTACTCCATGACCGGCTGGCGCATCGGCTATGCCGGCGGCCCGGCCGAGATCATCAAGGCCATGAAGAAGGTGCAGGGCCAGAGCACCTCCAACCCGACATCCATCTCGCAGGTCGCCGCCCAAGCCGCCTTGGAAGGCCCGCAAGAGTGCATCGGCGTCATGCTCAATGCCTTCCACGAGCGCCACGATTTCGTGGTCGAGCGCCTCAACCAGATCCCCGGCATCGAATGCCTGCCCACCGACGGCACCTTCTACGTCTTCCCGAAGGTGCAGGGTGCGATCGACAAGCTCCCCGGAATCGCCAACGACCTGGACTTCGCGGAATACCTGATTGAGAAGGCCGGCGTGGCCCTCGTGCCCGGCTCCGCCTTCGGCCTGAACGGCTACGCGCGGATCTCGATCGCCACCAGCCGCGCGAACCTGGAGCAGGCCTTGGAGCGGATCGCCGCTGCGGTCGCATGAAAGCAGCATCTTCGCGATCTTGACTCCACCTGGGTGCCCGGCTAACATTGCGGGCTCCCATAGATCCCTGGTAGCTCAGTCGGTAGAGCGGGTGACTGTTAATCACTAGGTCGGCGGTTCGAGCCCGTCCCAGGGAGCCAATAAAACAACGGCTTAGGCGTTTCGCGCCTAGGCCGTTTTCTTTTGTGTGACATTGGGTTGCCGTTTCGCTGGATGCAGCGAGGCAACTTCCATGCTGGATCACCCGCGAACCCAAGCGAACATCTGCGGGCGTCTTGCACGCCGTTCTCCGTCTTGGCCCGTCCCTGTAAGACCTGTGTGGTCTTCGGGGCCGTAGCGTGCCGGATCCAGACCAGCCGATTGGCCGGTACGCGTCGCGGTGATCTGGGCCTCGTCGATGCCCGGCCAGACCGTCTCGACCTCGTGGCCGAGGGCGCGGCTGTACACCCGACAACAAGCCACTCAGCGCCCCGCGGATGGCCATCAATCAGGACCATCCCATCGGCAACGACCGCCTTTATCGAGAGAGCGCGGCCATGACCGGCCAACGCCAGTAACTGCGCAAGCTGGACGAACGAACATCAGGCGGCCATGAAGGGCAGGGCGAGTTGCAACAGTGAATTAATCGAGCCTGGCCGTTTAGCCTTTAAAGCGTCCCCAAAAGCCTTTCAGGACATCGCATAGCTGGGGATGCCGCTTTCCTGCGAGCCCCCGGCACTGGTGAGCACTAGCAGATGACGGTGCGCACGTAGCCGGCCGGGCCGGCAGTTCCGGCGGATAAGGTTCGATCTATGGTATGCCGTTGGCATAGCGAGCCTTTTCGCGGGTTGTTTCTAAAACTGTCCGAGGAAACTGTAACCGCTTCGGGCACGGCAACACGTCCCAAAAATCGACCTTCCCGATCAAAACACGTCGTCGACTGAGAGTCATATAAAGGTCCCGGTTCCAGGCGCCCGGAGTCTGCGCTGAGCTCTTGTGATGCCGATCCGGGTGACCCTGATGGTTGCAAGGCCGAATGCGGAATGCCCTGTCCCGCACCTTGCCCGGAATTTGTCGTCATAAGCGCACGGTCCATTACCGGAGTCCGCCTCACACGAAGACAAATTCCTCTTTCTCTTCCGGCAGACAAAGCTGCCATGCGGGCAGGAGGCGTGTAACCTTTTCTGCTCTATAAAGTTTGTTCCGCAAGATATTCCAGCGTGCCAGATCAAATGACTCCCGATACAAGTACGCCATCCAGTCCGCTAGGAGCACCGCTGCATAGGTATCTGCGTCGCCGGTATCACAGATAGCAAGCCCGGCACTGTGTCGGTAACCGGTCACAATGGTTGCCTCGTCATAGCCCAAGCGCTGGAGTGCAACCGCCGCCGTGCCTGCACGAAATGTCGTATCCTCGGGCAGAGTGGATTCTGCCGATGAGGCAACAGGGTCGAGTACCGCCGGTAACTCTGAGAAATGAAGGTTGGCAAACAAGGCTTGAATATACGCAGTCAATTCGGGTGTGTTCGCCACATGCCAAAAATTGAAGACCACTGTTTTGCGCGGCTGGGTAACCTCGGTAACCCCATGGTATGACTCCGCGTGAAGCAGAAAGCCAAAGGCTTTGTTGTATTCAGGATAAACACTGAACACCGCTTTGCCATGTGGCGATGAGAATAATTCCAGAACGCCACCATGATCAGGTTGCCATTGTTTATTAAATTGCACGACCAGCCGCGCAATCTCATAGCCCAAAAGTGGTCGGTCACTATGTATGCCAATGACTTGTCCCGGCAGCATTTGTTGAGCAGTGACGACAACACGATCAACGAGTGGCAACCGGGTAATCTCTCGCATTCTAGCGAGTATTGCGGCTTGAAACGATACAGGAATATTATTGGTAACGTCGCAAAGAGAGCACCGGTAAAACGCACCATCCCGATGCTGCCAATCATTGGTTGGCAAAAATAGGGCCTCCAGCACAGCACGCTGGTCTTCGGAAAATGCGGAGTCCACACAAAAAAGGGGAATGGGTTATGGTGGTGATTGGGTTGCAAGAGCAACGGTTTAACTCCTACGCTGCGCGCCCAGCGGTAGTCCCGCATACGCGGAGGCAATATGCAGAGCGCAACCCGCACGCCGTGAAGCCATTTAAGGGCGCTGTGCCCGGCGGACCAGCGGGGAGTTGGTCACGACACCGACCGCAGGGCGAGCCCGGGCACAAACGATACCTCCAAGGACCGTGTCCTCGCGGCCGCAGGACGCCCCCGCGAGTGATTATAAGTGTTGTTTCCAAAAGTATCTCGTCACCAATTCCAAAGACTCGTCCACCCGAATTCCGCCAACTTTTTTCGCATTGCGACACCGACTGAGAGGCGGCGGACGAGTCCGTTCACGACCCACATCTGCCGCTCGGTTCCCGGACCTCAGCGGCAGCTCTGCACGTGATTGCGGTCTCCCGCACTTAGACCCCAGTGCTACTCCGAACGGCCAGTTAGATTGGTTCCCCCAGCGGCTGCGGCCGGCAGGTCAACACGTTTGCGGAAGCCGACTGTTGGCTAATCCGCGATGCATCCCAAGCCGACGGTCGCGATTCTCAATACCGCTCCCGATTCAGGGCCGCGTCCTCGTCGTGGCGCTTTGCGTCGTGCTCGTACGTTCGGGCGATCCGTTCAAGCGACTCCGCCAAATGGGGATGGGTCGCCGCCAGACCGATGGCGTAGCGTCGAAATCGATCCGCCAGCACGCGCTCCTGGTTACCCCCCTCGTCCATGGCTCGGGAGGTGATACCGCGCTTGTTGTAGGTGCCGGTCTCGAATCCCCTGCGCATCTGTGCCAGTTCCGGACGGTCGAGGATGTCTCGGGCCGGTATGCCTGGCCAAATCCCATCTGCACCTTCCGGTGCATGGGCCAGGATTTGGCCGATGGTCTGCTCGCCCATGGTCGATCGATCGGCTGCCCGGCAGAGCGCGAGTGTCTCATCGACAAAACGGATGCAGGCGTCCGGGTCGATCGCGCCGTTATCCAAGCTGCCGGGATGCCGCCGGCAATCGTGAAGCAGGCGCCAGGCATTCTCGGCGGCGACTCGCTCTCCATCCGATGGGGCAGAGTCGGATTGGCGCTCGCCACGCTCGGGACGAAAGATCAGGCACACAAGCTCGGTAAACAGCGCCGGTTTAGAGGTGATGGCCTCGGTCAGGGCCGTTAGAGCGGATGATTCGTCTAGGTGAAACGCCGGGATCAGTTGGAATTCGATTTGGAGCAGGCGCTCCTGGTCCATGCCATCCCACGCCTCTAAGCGTTCGATGAGCCTCGCAAGGTGCCACGAGGGTGGAAACTTGGCGTCTGGCTCACCCCGCGTCATCGCGGTATCGAGCGCTTGCAGCACCAGCTCGGGGCTGGAGTCGTCCGAATGGTCGATCAAAGCGTTCAGCGCGCTGACCGGCCGGCCTGCTTGTAGAAGCTTGGTCGCTGCGTGCTCACGATCCGTGTGGTCCACGCCCCAAAGCCCAGGGGTCACGTTGCGCCAATACGCGGAATCGACTTCCTGTCCCCATTCCTCGGCCAGGCTCCAGGTCAGTCGCTCGTCTCGCGCAAGCCGCAGAAACGCAGCGAATCGCTCCGCCGGCCAGCCCCGCTCATGGCCGACCCGGATGACCTGACGCAGAAAGGTGGCTGTCTCGTCCGCGGGCAAAAAGCGCAGAACGCCCGCGATCATGGACGCGCGAGACGTTCCCAAGCCGAAGTCCGTGTCCAGCCCCAAGATCCAGCTCGCCAGGGCCGCGCGCTCGGGGACAATATGAAGCAGACAGCGGCCGACGATAAATGCATCGCAGCTCAGGTCGGCCAAGCGCAGCACACCCTCAAGGCCCAGGTTCCGGACGATCTGCTCCAGTGCATTCAGCCGCCATTCCTCGCGGAGCCGGTCTGCCTCCCGATAATCTTCCGGCTCTTCCATGGGCAAGTCGCCCCGGCCGTTTTGGAATAACCAGCGGTTTCGGACTACTGGATCCTGCGGCGACAGTGCGTCGTACAGATCGCGCCAACGGGCAGCCTGCTCCGGCGCGAGCGCGGTCTCCGGATGATTCTTTCCGTAGCTCAGATGCCAGTGAAGCTGCTCACGGAGCTTATTGCGGATCGACTCCCTTTCCAAGTCGTCTGCATCGGGGCCCGTAAATGCGCCGACCATCGTGAGGACTCGATCCGCCCGGGGGTCGTCTAGCAGGGTCAGTTTGTCGACAAGTCGGACGACTCGATGGGCGTTGCCGTTCGCCATGGCAATCATTCGATCGGCGGCGGCGGCGAGGATGCCGTAGACCTCATCGCCGCTCGGGCGCTCGGCGGTACCCGCATTGTCCTCACGCCAGTTTGGCTTACTGGCAGGCGAGGCCACGTCGGGCCCGCGATGAAGCAGGCGGTCCATCAGTTGGAACGCGATGTCCGGTTCGATGGACATCAACTTGTCCAACACTGCAATTCGCTGTTCCAGAGTTGCCGCGGTCTGCGGCAACCAACTCCGAAAGATTCCGAGCAGGCTATTGAAAGGACTGTTGCCCGCGTTGTTGGGCAACTGGACATGGGACATTTGCCCCAGCACTGCAGCAACCCGTGACATCCAGCGCGGCGACCAGGCGAGCGACTCCAGCGCCCAGAGCAGGTCCGCATAGAACCAGGCCCCACCCCCCAGCGGGCTGCTCGCCGAGACGCTCTCCTCGAACAGGCGCAGGACCGGCGCATCCGCCCGACCGAGGCTGGTCTCGACTGCCTTGAGAAAGGCGCCGGGCGCGGCCTCCGCGAGCTCCGAGAGATAGGACGCCAGGGACAACCAGCGGGTTGCGTCCGCGTCTTGGAGCAGACGCTCCACCAGACGCTCGACTCGAAGACCGACGTTGTGCGTCGTGAGCCCTTCGTGGTCCCGTGCGCGAACCGCGAGCTTGACCAAGGCATCGAAGACGGCTTGGAACAGGAGCCCGGATTCGCCCCGAACCTTCCCGTAGACCTGGGCCATCCAGCGTTTGTCCGGCTCAAGCTCCAGGATCGGGTCGGGCGCCACAAGCATGGCCTCGACGATCTCGAAGAATCGGTCGAGCTCCGTCGCGCCGAGCCGATCGGCATAGAGGTCGAGCAGTTCCAAAGGCGCCTTGGCACGCCAGATCTTGCCGATGGAGACGACCGGCGCATCGTCGGATTGGGCGAGCCTGCGCAGCTTCCGCTCGACGGACTCGTAGGGCGTGCCGGTCAGCCGCTCGACGATGGCGCGGTCGGCGGCCTTTTCGCCGTGCCAGGCACCGAGCAGGCACAGGGTCGCCAAGGCGTCGGCCTCCGGTATGCCCAGCCACTCGGGGCTGCGGATCGCGGGATTGGCGGCGCGGCGACGGCGATAGACGCTCCATGATCGGCCCGTTGCGAGCGCTAGACGCCGGGCGTCGGATTCCTCGATCCCAATCGCGATCAGCGCGTCGCGGAATGCATGGATGCTGGGACGCTTAAGCTCAAGCTGGAACCCTTCGCCGCCCTTGCCGCCGTATCCGGACGGCAGATCGCTGGCCGCAACCGGGACGATGGTGAGGACATTACCCGCCGGGCGTTGGGCAATCTCGGGACGTGCGGCGATGGCGATTTGCTGGCCGGGCCTGCCCGCGACGAACCGCCAGCCCGTTTCGCCAGTGACCACGAGGGCCCGGTCGGACAAATCCTCGGTTTCGAGCAGCGCGGCACAGGCGAAGGCGGCCGCCTCGGCGGCGCTGTCCGCTCGGATCGCATAGGTGCCGTTGCGTCCCCCGGCGATTCGGCCGCGCACATCGGCGATGAGCCGATCTTTCGCCTCCCGTCGGTCGGCGAAGAATGCCGAGGGCGAGATCGGCGGGGCGCATTGGCTGGCCCAGGTCTGCCAATGGCGGGCGAGGCTCTCGACCCCGGGCCCCGTCAGTTCAATCTCTTCGGCAAAGGCCAGCGCGATTGCCGGACTTGATTCCAGCCAGACCTCTAAGTCGTCCGCGTCGTAGGCACGCACGTTCTGCCAGTCGCCCTCGGCGCGTTTCGTCGCCGCCCACTCCGCTTTCTTGGCCCAGTGTCGCGCTGTCACGGCAATCAAGGTCGATTGCTGTCGCGTCCCCTGGTCGGTTGCTTCGGTTCGCTTCTTATAGTCTCGGTTTGCCTTGGCGCCAACTCCAGCCTCGACGCTGATCTCCCAGGCCGAGCGACCCGCCGGCACCCAGGGGTCGCCGTGTTTGCTCAGGATCAGCCCGTCCCAACCCGGTCGGCTCACGGAGTCGCCTGCGGGAAAGGCGATCTCGATGACGGTGCCCGACTGAACCGCCAGCCGCCGAACCAACCGCGGCAGCTCGCCTTGGGCCTCGCGGCTCCCTGCCCAACGCTCGATGTCCTTGGCGGTCACCTTCATCGGTAGACCTCGTCGTGGGTGCCGATGTCGAGTAAGACGATCTCCTTCTCGGTGACCCGCAACAGTAGGGTCAGCCGGTAGGCGTAGGTCAGGCTGACCGCCTGGATGCCGGCCAGGTGACCGGCGAGCGGATGGAGCTTGAGCTTCGGCTGGAAGGGATCTCGGCTCAGATCGTCGAGGGTATCGCGCAGGGTTGAGCGCAGGTCGGGGTGCTTGCGGAGAAACTTGATTGCGCGGCGCTCGAAGTGCTGGGTCGCGACCAGCACGAAGCTCATGGCTCCTCGCCGTCGATCGCTTGCATCAGCGCGTCGGCGCTGTCATAGCGGCGCGTTCGACCGGCCTCCAGATCTGCCAGAGACTCGCGCAGGCGCTCGCTCGCGGCGTCCCGATAGGCATCCAAGAGTTCCGCATAGGCCGCCTCGGTCAGCACGACGTAGCTCGGACGGTTGTTCTTGATGATATGGACCGGGCCATCGCGCAGCAGCCCGTCGAGAGCGGAGATCCCGCGGCGCTTGATGTCTTGGGCGGGGATGCTGTTCATCTTTGCTCCGGTACCGCAACTCGCACTCAGCTGAGCACGCAGTTGCGGTACCTGTCAAGGGTTCTCCGCAGACTCGGGTCTCAAGCCGTGGTCGGATCGGTACTCCCATTTTTTCCATTTCTGGCGTCTCGGGGGCAAGAAGGCGTGACGGGCACGGGTGGCAAATTTGCGACAAATCCGGTCAGTCCGCCCAAGACGCTTGAGTGACCGGAATCCGCGTTGACCGAACGTTCAGGTCGGATGGGCCAGTGACCGGTAGTGGCCGGTACCGGCCTATCAAGACCACCGCCAAGATCAGCGTCCGGGGCCGCGCCGCCGCTCACTCAAGGGGCCAGGCTTATAGGATCGAACCCCCTACCCCCTACCCCCTACCCCCTCCCCGCAACCGCTCCCCCAACCGCGTCACACGCCGCTGCGACTCGTGCCGCTTGACCGCCATCCGCAGCGTCTTCGTCTCGGCGATGATCACCAGCTTGCGTCCGCGCGTCACGGCCGTGTAGAGCAGATTGCGCTCCAACAGCTGGTAATGCTGCATAGCCAGCGGGATCACCACCACCGGATACTCCGAGCCCTGGGACTTGTGGATGCTGGCGGCATAGGCCAGCGCGAGCTCGTCGAGATCTCCGAAGTCGTACTCCACCGCCCGGCCGTCGAAGGTCGCGGTCACCGTGCTCTGCTCCGCATCGATTGACGCGATCCGCCCGATGTCCCCGTTGAAGACCTCCTTGTCGTAGTTGTTGACCCGCTGCAGCACCTTGTCGCCGGGCGCATAGGTGGTGCCGAACTTCTGTACCCGAGGTTCCGCGGTCGGGTTGAGCAGGCGTTGCAGCTCGACATTGATCGCCTGCACGCCGAGTCCGCCGCGGTTCATCGGCGCGAGCACCTGGATGTCCTCGACCGGATCGAAGCCGAAGCCGCGGGGAATGCGCGTGGTCACGCTGGCATAGAGTTTGGCGACGATGTCTTCGGGGTCGGTCGCCTCGATGAGATAGAAGTCGCTGGTCTCGCCCTTGGCCGGGGCGAGCGGCATCCCGACTTGGTTGATGCGGTGCGCGTTGACGACGATCCGGGAGCTGAGCGCTTGGCGGAAGATCTCGGTTAGCCGCACCGTCGGCACCTCCGCGGAGCCTACCAGGTCGGCCCGATTGCTCGCTGTGGAAGGTGACGCGCTCGATGGCGCCGGCGAGGCGCTCGCGGGCGGCTGCATCGGCGGATTGTAGCGCCGGGGGGTGGGCCGTGCGGGGTAGGAGTGATCGGAGTGATCGGTGGGGCGAGGGGCTTTATCAGACCAAACCGGCAGGTCAGGTATCGGCCAGCTCCGAACACTGGTACGACATGCCAGAAGGCATGGATTTCGACGAAGACGTCGTTCGGGGCAGGTATCCTCGCCAGCCGCGGGGGCGCCCTAACGCCGCCGGCGCCGCGCCGCGCGTTGCGCATAGCGGTTCATCAGCGGTGTCACGGATATCCCGTGCACGACGATGGAAACGACCACCGTGGTGAGGGTCAGCGCAATGATATCTCGTGCCAATGACTCCGGCAGACCATGGCTGATGGCGTACATCAGATAATAGATCGAGCCGATCCCGCGGATCCCGAACCAGGAGATCAGCAGGCGCTGGTCGCGTGAGACCGGCGCACCGAGGAGCCCAAGCCAAACCGACACCGGACGCACGACCAGAAAGAGGAGAGGAATAAACCACGCAGCGCTGACCGGAAGGTCGATGTACGGGAGCATCGCGCCGACCACCAGAACGATCGCGAGCTCCGCGATCCGCTCCAGTTGCTCGTTGAACCCCTGGACTTGCCGCATCATGTACGCCCCGGCATGGTCCGCGTGGGTGGCGAGCGTGGCCTGCGCCTCCCGATCAGACAGGCCGGGATCCGGGGCCGGCAATTCGAGCGCGTTCCGAGGTTCCCCGTCCACCCGCTGTAGGGCGAGACCCGCTGCAAAGACCGCCAGAAAGCCATAGCCGTGGCACACCACGGCGAGCCCGTAAGCCAAGGCGATGAGGCCCAGCGCGAGGAACGCGTCCAGGCCCACGGACGCCTGATGGCGGCTGCGCAGATAGACCACCAGCCTGCCGATCAGGGTACCCAGGGCACCGCCGATGAACAGGCCCGCAGACGTCGCCCACAGCACATCCACCGCGAGCCAGCGCCAGCCGTCGGCGCCCAAGTCATGCAAACCGAGCAGGCCGAGACCCAGCATCACGAACGGGAAGGCGGCTCCATCGTTCAGAGCACCCTCGCCGGTGAGGCTGAAGCGCAAGCGGTCGCGGTCGCTTGCTTCGTGGACCTGCACCTCGGAGGCCAGAACAGGATCGGTCGGCGCGAGGATCGCCCCCAGCAGTATTCCGGCGCCCGGTGAAAGGCCCAGCCCGAGCACGGCGATGCCCGCAATCAGGGCCACTGTAATGCTCATGGAGACCACGGCGAGACGCCCGGGCAGACGCCAGCCGCGGTTCGTCAGGGGAAGGCCGAGTTTCAGGCCGACCGCGAACAGCGAGATGAGAACCGCGATCTCCGTCATTCGCTCCAGAACGGTCGCGTAGAGGAGGGGATCCGGCGCCATGACTGCCCAGCCCGCGGGACCGAGCGCGTAGCCGACAGCCAGGTACAACATGGCGGTACTCACCGGGAGCCGCCTCAGCGAGCTCCCGGCGAGGGTCATCGTGGTGAGCAGGACCCCGAGGAGGATGGCCCAAAGCGCAAAGGTCATGGCCTACCCCGAGCTGCCCCATGCGGTCGCCCGCCTACTTGCGACAGCGCTCCCCAGATTGCGCGCGGGGGGGCCGGTGGTTCAATCCGGTGTCCGGTGTGCCGCCAAGAGCTCAAACAGCGCCGCCGAACAGGGCACCCACACCGGCCGTGACCACCATCGCGAGCGCACCCCAGAAGGTGACCCGCCAGGCACCGACCAAGATGCCGGCACCACCCACCCGAGCGGCGATGGCGCCCAACACGGCCAACGAGGCGAGAGATGCACCCGACACCCAGGGAATCAGGGCTTGTTCGGGGGCCAAGGCCGTGACGGCCAGCGGCAGCGCGGCGCCGACCGCGAAGCTGGCGGCCGACGCCAAGGCGGCCTGAATCGGCCGCGCGCTGAAGTTCGCGGAGATGCCGAGCTCGTCGCGAGCATGGGCAGCGAGGGCATCGTGCGCCATCAGTTGCGCCGCTACTTGTTTTGCAAGGTCAGGCTCGAGCCCGCGTGCGACATAGATGGCCGCGAGCTCGCGGCGTTCCGCCGAGGGATCTTGTTCGAGCTCGGTGCGCTCGCGCGCGAGGTCGGCGTTCTCGGTATCGGCCTGCGAATGCACCGAGACATACTCGCCGGCGGCCATCGACATGGCGCCGGCCACCAGGCCCGCGACCCCGGTCAGCAGAAGATTATCGTGACTGGCATTGGCCGCCGCCACGCCGAGCAAAAGACTGGCGGTCGAGACGATGCCGTCGTTGGCGCCGAGCACGGCGGCGCGCAGCCAGCCAATGCGGTCGGTGCGGTGGCGCTCGGTGTGGTGTCGCAACCCTCTCATGGTGTCGCGATCAGGCCGCGTGCCTGGCGACCCGGGCAACGCAGTGGTCCATCCTGATGTTCTCGCCGGGTAGATGGCCATCGCGGATCATGAAAGCCGCGGCGGCCAAGGATCCGATTCCCCCACCCACGAGATAGGCATTCGACATCGTGTTCATGTGATCCGGTTCCTCGGCAAAATTGGTTGATGCGGGCC
Organism: Thiocapsa sp. KS1; assembly: GCF_001499735.1. GTDB lineage: Bacteria > Pseudomonadota > Gammaproteobacteria > Chromatiales > Chromatiaceae > Thiocapsa. The sequence goes on from NZ_LN848257.1 coordinate 3,805,965, forward strand.
ATGCAAGCGCATCCGAGGTGCGAGGCAGGCCGTGTCTCGGATGGATAGTCACCGTTCGTGGAATCAAATCGAGGCCGACCGGCTCTCGTTCCACAGCTCGATCGTTCGCTGGTCCGGGTGGTGAGCGTCGTAGCCGAGCAGGCTGACCGATGCCGTGTGCAAGGGGAAATGCTGGCCTTCCAAGAGCGCAAGCCCGATCCAGCGTGCAGCAAGGGCTGCGCCGAACTGACCATGCGAGAAGAGCGCGAGCGTGCCTTGCATCGTGCACAGCCGTGCGATCAGCCGGTCGGCTCGGGTGCTGACGTCGACCGGCGATTCGCCGCCCGGGCAGCCGTCGCGCCAGATGGTCCAGCCCGGGACGTCGTTGTGGATGTCCACGGAGCGCCGGCCCTCGTAGTCGCCGTAATCCCATTCCGCCAGATCCGGCTCGATCTCGCTCGCTGCACCGAAACCGGCCAGTTCACAGGTCTGGCGGGTACGCCGGCGGGGACTGACCAGCACCTGCGCAAAGCCCATGGGACGCAAGCGTGGCGCGAGCGCACGCGCTTCATCCTCGCCGTGCGGTGTCAAGGCGAGATCCGTCAACCCGGTGTGCTGGCCGGTAAGCGACCAGGCGGTTTCGCCATGACGGACGAGGCAGACCTTCATACCCGGAGTCTCGCGGCATCCATCGCACGCTCATGGCGGCCTGGTGTCGCGGCACCGTTGCGGCGCGCTCGATGCGGCAAAGACGGCTTCGGCGCCATGCGGTACGCAGCGTCGCCGGCCCGGATCTTCAACGCCCGCTGCCGCAGCCGGGACACTTCTTCCCGAGCGATACCCAGGTCGCCAAGACGGTGATTGCAGGCCATGTCAGTCCGTAAGCCGGGTGGAGGAGTCTTTAACTTATCAAAACCAACGTCAACTTTGAGAGTAGCCGCGTGAGGACGGGGGATCTGTACGGCAGCACACACTCCTCACATCCAGGCTTGCGCACCCACGAGCGCCGGGCGATGGCGTGCAGTGTGTGGTTGGGGCGACGAGCATTGTGGAAACGTGGGCCAAGTTCAATTCCTGCATCTCGCCTCGGGATCAGCCTTCGGGGTTAATTGACGGCATTGGTCTTGAAGCCGATACTCTGACTTTTGCGGTTGGTTATTCGTGTGCAAGGGGCTGATTGGATGCGAGTCTTTGCCCAAAGTCAGCCCGCGATCGGCCGGTCGACAGCACCAAATCAAGTACCACCAAAGAGGCGAGGTCATCACAACAACGATGAAAAATATCGAGCTGGCGTCCTTCGACGATTTTCTGCACCTGGCTCGGCGGCAGCCCGAGCCTCAGCAATTGCTGTTCGTGTTCACGCGCAACGAGCTTCCGGATGGCCACACGCCCGAGCAGGCGGAGCACTACAAGGCCGGCCAAGGCGGTCATTTGGCGCCGGTCGTCTGCGTGGACAAGGCGCCGCATGAGATCGGCGGTTTCTCGTCCTTCGTCGAAGAGGCCGACGGAAATATCGACGACTGGGCCGTGTTCTTCGTGGCCGCGTTGCCCGGGGTCGCGAATCGCGAGCCGACCCCGCTCGCGGTGGAGGAGGCGCTCGATCGGATGGTCGAGTCCGTGCGGATCGGGCAGGTCGGCACCTACCTGGCCTTCGATCGCTCCGGTGCGCCTTTGCAGTTCGCCTCGGTCAATTGACGTACGCTCGGCGGGTGTCGGGACGACATCCCGCCGCGCCCGCTCGAGTTTCGTGCGCGACTGGGTCTTACGGTAGGTCGCCCCGACGGAAGAGGAGATAGCCGCCGAGGGCACACGCGGTGCCGACCAGCATCGGGTAGACAATGGCATAGGCCATGTACCCGGCCTGCCCGAAGTTGTCGAGGATGACGTAGGCGGAGGGGCCGAGCATGACCAGCTGCGAATCGAGCAGGAGCATCGCCGCGGTGCGGAAGACCTGCATGGGGTTGGCAAGGGCGATGCCGACGACCGTCTCGGGCGGGATCTGATTGCGGATCAGGGTGCCGAGCAGGATGAGATCCAGGAACAGCAGGAGCGTCAGCCAAACGACGAAGGCGGATGCCTGGGCGACATCGGCCGAACGGCTGAGGGTGGAGAGCAGCATCCCGATGCCCAGGAAACACCAGGCGAGCGCCATCAGCAGCGCCGTGTACCAGATGAAGAGCACCCAGGGCACCTCGGCCCCTTTGACCGAGCCCCAGACGATCGCGCCGACCATCGCGAGGAACACGGGCAGGAAGACGACCAGAAAGCGGCCGGCGAGCTTGCCCCAGTACCATGGCGCCAGACCGATGGGCAGCGAGAGCAGATACTCGTAAACACCGGCCTCGCGGTCTCCGGCCACCGAGCGGACCGTCGTGATGAGCACGAAGACGGGCAGGATGGCCATGGCGAGCTGGATATAGGTCACCATCAGGCGGGACAGGCCGGTAAAGCCCATGATCCGCGACTCGGTCAGCCCGAAGGCGAACAGCAGGACCACCAGCCCGCCGAAGACGAGCGTGTAGGCGACGAACCACTTGGCCCGGAACGACTCGAGGAGATCGGTTTGGGCGGTCAGCCAGAATTCACGCATGGTCTCGGGACTCCGTCGGCAATGTAGGTCGGATTAGCGCAGCGTAATCCGACATCCGAGCGCTCGGCGCGGCGCCGAACGTCGGGTTACGGCGCGCATCGGCTCCGGCGGACAACCTTGCACGACGTGCCGGCGCGCCTAACCCGACCTACGGGATGTCGGCGCGCGATCATTGCGGCATCGTCCCTCGCGAATCCCGGTCGAATCTCTGTGCGCTGTTCGTCTCAGGGTTCTCGGGGTTGGAGGTGTCCGCCGTGGACGTTGAAGCGGGCCTCGACGTCGAAGATGTGCGCCTTGGCCCGGGCGAAGTCGAGCCCGTCCGGCGCGGGCTCGGGTTGGGCGCCGAGTCCGTATTCCATCGGCGTGACCTGGTCGCGCAGATAGGTCGCGGTGCGCGCGTCGATCCAGTCGCCGGTGCGCCAGTCGTTGACCCAGATCTCGGTGGCGGGATCGTCGCGCTCGGCGCGTTCTTCGAGCCAGATCAGGGCGCATCCGATGTCGTCGAAACGGTAGACGCGCGAGCGCCCGTCCGGTGTCGGAACACGCACTTGAGCCGAGTGCAGACGGTCCGAGAGGACCATGCGGCAGCGCTCGCAGGCATCACGGTCCCATTTCACCTCGACCGGTCCCTGACCCGGATCGCCGCCGCAGGCGGAAACGAGGAGTGTCAGCACAACCGCCGAAACGATGCTTCGGAACCGCGTCCCGCGCACTGACGGGCGGCTCGGCGGCAAACTCGTCGACTGGCACAACTCGATAGATCCCATCGGGGTGCGGTTCAGAAAACGAAGAAATAAATCATTGAACCGCGTCGACTGCGACGCCTGTTGATCGCCGCGGACGAAGCGCCCGTGCGAAACCGATTCATATCCTGCCGGACGCGGTTCACGCATACCGCACCTCCGCCAGCCCCGGCTCGGTCGCCGCGTCCAATCGGATGGAATCAAGCAGCGCCGCATACCGCGACAAGAGCCCGATGAACCGCAGCCGATCCGCCCCGGCGACCCAGCCTTCCCAGGTGATGCCCTGATCGAGGCTGCGCAGACCCCAAGGGGTGACCGCCCGCGCAAAGGCGTCGTCGGCACGGGTCAGGACCAGACGGCAGCGCAGGCGGCTGGTGAGATCGACCAAGTCCGCGACGCGATCGTCGAGCACCACCAGCCCTTGGTCCATCTCGATGACCCGGTTCACGAGTGCGGCGACCTCGTCGAGTCGGTGACTGGAGATCAGCATGGCGACCCGCCCCTGGCGTTCGGCGAGGAGCTCGAAAAAGATCTGCCGTGCATCGGGGTCCAGGTTCGCGGCGGGCTCGTCCATGACCAGCAGCTCGGTATCCCGACCGAGTGCGATGCTGATGAGCAGCTTTTGTTTCTGACCGCCTGAGAGCTTGACGAAGGGCTGGTGCCGAAACGCCTTCGCATCCAGGCCGAGCCGTGTCGCAACCGCCTCCATCCGCCGCGGATCGGCGCCGCAGACCCCGGAGGCAAACTGGATCAGTTGCCCGACCGGCATCTTGAGCGGCGGCGGCAGCTGCGGCACGAAGCCGATCTTGCCGAGCACGTCGCGACGATGCGAGCGCGGGTCCAGACCATCGACACGGACCTTGCCCTGACAGACATACTCCCCGAGCAGACAGCGGATCAGCGTGGTCTTGCCGGCGCCGTTGGAGCCGACCAAGGCGACCCGATGTCCGCGCTCGATGACGAGATCGATCCCCTTCAGGACGGTCTGGCGACGGAAGCGTTTGCTGACCTGCTCGAAACGGATCATAGGGCCTTCTCCAGTCCCTTGAATTTGTAGCTCAGCGAGCTGGTCGGACAGATATCCACGCAGAGACCGCAGCGGGTGCAGTCCGCACCGATGTCGGTCGTCAGCGCCTTCGCCCGACCGCGAATGGTGACATCGAGGACATGGGGTACCAAGCAGACACTGCGACAGTCGCCCTCGTGATGGCAGCTCTGCATGTTGTACTGCACGCGCAGCGGCGAGACGACGCCGACGAGGCCGTAGGTGATGCCGATCGGGCAGACATAGCGACACCAGGCGCGACGCGAGAGCAGCACCTCAAAGGCCAGCAGGGCGAGGATCCAGAGCATGGCCAGACCGGGCCCGTAGATGAGCGCGCGGCTGAGGATCCCGGTCGGCGAGATGGTCTCGAAGACCGTGTAGCCGGTCAGCAGTGCAAGCAAGGCGAAGATGACGTAGAAGACCGCCCGCACGGTGCGATGGAACTGGATATCGATCGCCCATCCGCGTTTGGCGAGCCACAGATGGAGCGACTCCGCGCCTTCGGCGACCAGATGATAGGGACAGACCCAAGAGCAGAAGGTGCGCCCGCCGAGCAGGATCCAGAGCACCAGGACGGTCAGGGTGCCGATCAGGAGGTTGATCACGATGTGCTTGTAGGCGAGCGTGACCTGCAGCGCCGAGTTGAGATCCGCCAGGTGAAAGCCGATGACGCGCGAGGCGGTCAGCGCGCCCTCGATCAGTTGGACGTCGAGCACATAGGACACCACGAACAAGAGGTTCACGACGATCAAGGTGATCCAGCGGCGATTGCGCCACTTGTGGCGGTTCGGGCTGCGCTCGTGACCGGCCTCGACGGCTTGCAGCGCATCGCGTGTCAGCGGCGTTTTGCGCTTCTCCTTATAGATCAACTGAATCGGGATCGGGATCTGCTCGGGCGTGGGCTTGACCGGTTTAAGCCCCGCGAGCTGGCGCAGAGAGTCGACGAAATAGCTCATTGGAAGTCGGCGCTCCGATGGATGTCCACGACGATGGCTGCGGGCTCGGCGGGACAGACCATCTCGCAGACCCCGCACCCGACACAGCCATCAAGGACGACCGGGGTCGCGGAGAGTCCGTCGGGCTTCGGCTCCAACCGGATGGCGTGGAGCGGCGGGCACTGATTGGGATCGCCCGAGGGCGGCGTGCCGGCCTCGCATTGGGCGATGCGGATCTCGATCGGGCAGAGTCGGACACACAGATCGCACAGCGGCAGCTCGAACGGATGCTCGGCCAGGCGGATCGGGTTCCAGCGGTCGACGGACTCGAAGCGCAGCAAGGCGGGGTGATCCAGGCCGCGCGCCGCGCCTTTGAAGGGCTGACCGCGCACGGCGAGACAGCGGCCGGGCCGGGCGAGCCGTGCAAGTCCCATCCGCGCCTCGGCGGGATAGTCGATGTCGTGTGTCAGTGCCCCGGTCGGACAGGCCAGCACGCATTGCAGCCCGTCGCAGGAGAAGTCGCAGGCCTGGTCGCGCGCCTCGATGTGGGGCACACCGATCCCGACACCGTCGTCGATGTCGGCCAGCTTGATCGCTTCGACCGGACAGACCTGCACGCACTGGCCGCATTTAATGCAGGCCGAGAGAAATTCCTGCTCGTCGAGCCGATCCTTGAGTGCGCCCGGCGGACGCAGACGCGCGTTGGCCTGTCCGATCAGCGGGATCAGTCCGACGAGCGAGGCCCCGACCATCCCGACGAGGAGGGCGGTGCTGCGCAGAAACTCACGTCGTCCCTGCTCGCGCAGCTTTTTGGTCTTGCGCTTCGGTTTTGGCTTCGTCTTCGTTTGGGCAGTCGGTTTCTCTTTCATGTTCGGTTTACCTCTCAATCCCGCCCGAGCGAGCGGCGCAGCGCCTCGTAGGCGTCATAGCCGCCGGACGTCGCGGCCGGATCGGCTGCCGGGGCAGGCGCCTCGGCCTCAGCGTCCGGATCCAGCTCCCAGTCCGTTGCACGCTCGCCGTCGGCCAATCCGGCTTGCGGCACGGCGAGCACGACCTCTGTGTCCACGCTCCATAACGGGTGCTCGTCGCGCACCAGCAGGTCCGGGGTGGTCAGGGGAGCGAGCCGCTCGAGGAAATCGATGACTTCGAGCATCGGCGAGCCCTTGAAGAACTGCGCCGGAGGAACGTCCATCCAGAGCCGATCGGCGAAGGCTTGAATGGTATGCGCTGAATCGCCGACGCCGTCGTCGTTGCGGTCGAACCCCTCGTAATCGTCCCAGTAGTTGCCGTCCCAGGTGTTGCGGTTGGCGGTCTTGCCGCCCTCGACCACCACCTGCGTGGTGTTGCCCTTGAACCGATTCCCGGTCAGGACGTTGCCCTGCCAGTCGTTGATGAAGCGGATCCCGATGCCGTTGTAGGCGATCAGGTTGTCGCGAAACCGGTTGATGCTGCCGGGCTGGTAGGGCGAGACGTCCAGATACAGACCCTCGGCGCAATAGAGGATGCGATTGCCTTCGATGACGACGTCCGAGGTCTCCTTGAAGCCGATCCCGATGCCGGTCGTGCCGGTGGCGTTGGCGATCAGGTTGTTGCGCACGATGATGCCGTCGCTGTACATCAGGAAGATCCCGACGGTGTTGTTCTCGTAATGGTTGCCCTCGACCCGGTTGGTCTGGGAGTACATGAAATGCAGCGAATAGCGCCCGCCGCGCGCGTCGTTGCGGGCGATCAGGTTGTCGCGCGAGTACCAGACCACGGTGTCGCGCGCGTCCCGGATGATGTTGTCCGTGACCTGGTTGTTAAAGCTGTACCAAAGCCGGATCGCATCGCCCCGCACACCGAGATCGACCGGCTTTGAGGAGATGTGATTGCGCCGCACGATGTTGTTTTCGGACTGCTGCAGGTCGACGCCGAACAGGGCGTTGTCGATGCGGTTGTCGCTGATCACGTTGAACTTGCCGCGGACCTGCACGCCCGAATCCAGATCGTTGTGCGAGCTGCCCGAGTTGGTGAGGTGCAGGTTCCGCAGCGTCGCCCCGTCGGTATCGAGCAGCACCACGGTGCCCTTGCCGCCCCCGTCGATCGTCACCTGATCGCGCCCGTCGATGGTCAGGGGTTTGTTCACGCGCACCGGCCCGGCGTAGGTGCCGGGCTCGGGCGCCAGCACCGAGCCCGCTTCGGCGGCATCGACCAGAGGCTGCAACGGCGGGTAAGCCGCTTGGCCCAGTGCCGGAATCAGGAGCAGTACAGCCCATCCCACTGTCGGCCTTGGGTTCATGCCGATGATTTGAGCTGCTTGCGTCGCAGCAGACTCGCCGCTGCCAGCACGACCGAGAGCAGCAGCATCAGCCCGAAGCCCCAATAGGGATAGGAATGGGTCCCGAATTGAGCCACCTTGCCGTCGCCGAAGACGGTCGGCATGAAGGGCTTCACCGTGAAGGCTCCCATCGCATTCATGTTGTGGCCGTACCACCAGAGCCAGGCGGAATAGTCCAGGATGAAGATCAGCGGCAGCGCAAGCGGCGCGATGATCAAGAGCCAATAGAGCGGACCTTGCGCGCGCCGCGCACCCCAGAGCAGCAGCAGCATGGCCCCGATGATGCCCCAGAAGGCCACATGTGCGGCGGTGCTCATGATGCCGACCATGGGCTTGATCTCTTCCGGGTTATTGAAATAACGCCCGAGGCTCTTGCCGTAGTGCCAGGTCAGCACTTGGTGGCCGCTGCCGGTCCACTCTCGGGGTTCGCCGACGGGTTGTTTTGCCCGATCGCGTTCGAAGGCACTCCGTAGGCTGGCGGCAAGCGCGGCCTTGTCCGGCTCGCCGGCGATATCGGTGCGCGTAGCAACGGCCTCGGCCTCCGGTTCCGCATCCCCCTCCAACGACGCCTTCATCTGGGCGATCAGTGCCTCGGCGGGTGAAAGGCGCTTTTCGGCTTCGGGTGTCGCTGTCTCTTGATCGAGCGCGAACGCCAGGGCGCTCAGATAGCCTCGGCTGTTCAGCTTCAGCCCGTCGCCCGTGTAGAAGCTCAAGGTCATCCAGCCGACGATCAACGCAAACCCGGCGCCCATGACCGCCAATCGGGTCTTGGAACCGGGGATGGCGAATCCGATGATCATGACGCCGAGCATCGACAACAGGAATGGTGCAAAGGCACGCTCGACCACGCCGCCGGCCGAGATGGGATACATGCCGACATAGTGATTGATGGTGTCCATCTCATGGACACAATTAAGCGCCTCGTCCTCGGTAATCTCGGATTTCTCGACCTTTTGGCAACCGTTGAAGACGCCGTTCATGTGGAAATGGATGCGTACGCCGTCCGGAAAGGACTCGGGCGGATAGTTGGGCGCGGTCAGCGAGACCCACCAGATGGGAACGAAATAGATCGCGCCGAGCAGGATCACTCCGATCAGGCTCAAGCCGAAGATCAAGGGTGTGCGCCGATCTGCAAAGGAGAGTGTCGATGTCGTGCTCATGATGGATACGGCCATGCGCGTGCGTTGCTGTGAGAGGCTTTCGGCATTGATTCGGCGGCGCGCCGAGCAGCGGCGCGACACCGCCGCAGCGGTGTCACGGAATCAGTGTTGAATCGGCACTCGTGATCGCGATGGATCGATTGCGCTGTCCGAGCGCCGGATTCGATTCGACATCTCGCCTCGGCTTACTCGAAGTCCGGGTTCTTCCAATCGACCGAATCGGCCAGCTGCTCCTCCGGTACCGGCTGCCAAGAGGTGTAGCTGATGACGGCCTGCATATCCTTGTCGGAGAAGTTCTTGATCTGCTCGACCATCTCGGGATTGGCATTGCGCCGCTTGTGGTCACGGATCCATTCGAACTGACGGACCATGTAGGCGTAATGCTGGCCGTTGATGCGCGGATAGAATTTCTCCACGTCGCCCATCCCGATCGCACCGTGGCATTTCACGCAATTGTCCTTATAGAGCTGCTCGCCCAGTGCATACTCCTCGGTCCCCGGTCCGTAGGGCCCTTTGCCCCAGTCCGGATTCATCGGCAGGCTTTCGATGTAGGCGACCACATCAGCCAGTGCCTGTGCATCGCCGATCGACTGCGGGAGCGAGAAGGGATACATGGTCGGGTTGTCGCGGTTCTGTGCCCGGATGTCCGCCATCTGCTTGATCAGGACACCACGATGCTGGCCTGCCAGTTGCGGGAAGGTGCCGTCCTGCGTGCCCCAGCCCTCGGGCAGATGACAGGCCGCGCAGACCTCGTAGACGTCCCGACCGTTCTCGAGGTTCGGTGTCTTGTGCAGCGCTTCATCCTGCTCGCCGCCGCCTTGATTCCAATCAACCGGCGCGGCGCGATGGACGCGATCGGCGTCGGTCGCCTCCTCTGCCGAGAGTGTTCCGGCTGTACCGACGGCTGCGGCCAGGATCGCGATTTGAAAAAGATGACGTTGATTCATAACCTGCTCCAATCGAGGTCGAACGACTCAACGCGGCGGTGCAGGGTCGTGCGAGTCGTCACGATGTCGTGTGTGTTGAGATCAAGCATGCGCGCACCGCGAGGGGACACGAGCTCCGTTCAAGCGATCGGTGATGCGAGAGACGCCGAGCGGCAAGCGCTTAATTCAGCGTTCCCAGCCAGGTGGCTATGGCTCGCATCTCTTCCTCGTTGACGAGGTGCATGACACCCTTCATCGCTGCGGTCATGCCGTTGCTGCGGGCGCCGCTTTTGATGTCCACCATTTGATTGTAGGCATAGTCGGGACTTTGTCCCGCGAGTCTCGGATAGATTGGCAGAATGGGCGTCTTGGCGTCCTTGCCGTGACAGGCTACACAGGTCTTGGCAACGTAGAGCTCCGCGCCGTCCATCGCGAGAACGGGCAAGGATGTCGTTGTCGCCGCGGCGATCGAGATCGAGATTAGAACGGACTTCAAGGCGTTCATCATAGAATCTCCGGCCCATGGCCGATTGCGAATGTCGAGAGGCTGTCATTGACCGGGATCGCAACCCCGGTCAATGACGCGACTTCACTTGTTGACCGTCGCGCCCTCCTCATCGAGCAGGTTCTTGGCCCGCAGACCCAGGTCGGCGGCCTTCACCTGGTACTGCCACCACTGATTGGCCCAGAGCATGGCGTTCTGCCAGTCGGCCTTGGCGGCGGCATCCTCGGATTTCTTCTTGGACTCCTGTGCGAAGCCGAGCTGGTCGGTGGCGTCCTCGACGAGCGCGGCTGCAGTCGGGAAGTCCTGGAAGTTGCGAGCCGTGATATAGGCGACCACCTGGTCGATGACGGCTTGGGTCTCGAGGTTGGTCTTGACCTGGGTGTCGTAGTCGGCTTGCGAATACAGCGTCCCTTCGACCATCGAGACCTGGGTCGCCTGATAGCCCTTCGGACGGACCAGGAGATAACCCTGCATCTCCAGATGCAAGGCGGAGCAGAACTCGGTGCAGTAGTAGGGGAAGACGCCTTCCTCGTCGGCGACGAAGCTGAAGGAAGAGGTCTTGCCGGGCTCGATCGAGAGGTTGACGTTCTGCCCGTAAAGCGCAAAGCCGTGCACCTGGTCCTGAGCACGCTCGAGGTTGGTGAGATGCAGATGGACCTGATCGCCGACCTCCGCCTCGATGATCTCGGGCGTAATATGCGAGCGGATCACGGTGCCCATCACACGCGTCGTGCAGTTGCCGTCGGCATCGCAGGTCCGCTCGGTCGTCTCGCGGCCGGCGCGGGTCCGATTCGGATGCTGCTCATCGGTTCGGCTGTTCCAACCGGATTTGTAGCGTACGGCTGGTTGCAGCAACTCTGCACGAATGGCGGCGGCATAGTGCGGCTCGCCGAGCGGCAAAGGCATGTCGTAGAGGAGCTGCATCTTGTCGCCGCTGATGTCGATCAGCTGATGGTTCTGCGGATGCAGCGGGCCGACGGGTTGATGACGATCGATCGCGAGCTTATTCAAGGCCACCAGATACTTGCCCTGCGGGTTGACGGTGTCGCCCTCCATCGTCATGAGATGGCCGATGTTGTAATGGATCGACAGCTTGTCGAGCACCTTGCCTTCGCAGTAGTCGTATTTCGCGACCTGCGAGTCCACGTACAGCGAGGTATAGGCAACGCAGGGTTTCGAGTCGAATTGCGTATGCAAGGGACCCAGGCCAAGATTGACCTGCGTGTGAAGTGCCGCCTGCATCGGGATGATCGGTATGCCATAGGGATCTTTACCCTCGAAATTGCCCTCCTTGATGGCCTTCATGATCTTCTCGAAGCTGTACACCGAGACATGACTGTCGAGCTTGCCGGCGACGATGATGAATTTGCCGTCCGGCGTCACATCCACGCCGTGCGGACTCTTGGGCTCGGGCACCAGGTAAAGCAATCCTTCGGCGATCGCCTGCTCCAGCGGGATGAAGTACATCCCTTTTTCCTGTTTGACCTTGCCGGCCTTGACCAATTCTTCGGCCTTCTTCCAATTGGTGACATGCAGATAGTCGGTGTCTTTCGAAGAGCACCCGGCTTCGAAGGGCGGGCGTCCGCGCTCGATGCCGCCGACATAACGCTCGGTACAGAAGGAGTTGGTGAAGCCCCAACCGTAACTGTCCTTCTTGCCCGCGTCGGAGAGATCCTGGCTGTAGGGGCCGAGCTCGAGCGTGAAGGAGTTTTCCGGCTCGATGCGGCCTTTTTCCTTATTGAAGCTCCAATAGGTCAGACCGCCGCGGTATTTGTCGTTGAACTCCTCCAGGGGCACGAAGCCGTCCTCGAGCAGCGGGGCGGCGTATTGAGCCGCCTCCATCACATATTCGGTATTCGGGGTCACGAAGGCGCCGCCGTGTGCGGACTTGAAGAAGGGATTCACCACGATCTGCTTGGTTTCGAAGTCGTGCAGATCGATCACCGCGATGCGCGGATTGGCCTTGTCGTTGATGAAGACGAATTTGGCATCGTAAGCGCCGTCGGTCTCGGACATCGCCGGATGATGGGTGTCGCCGTTGACCAGATCCTTGCCGCGGGTACGACCCTGCGCGAGCACGGCCTTGGACTCGTCGTCGAAGCCGTAGCCCTGCCAGGGCTCGGGGGTGAAGACGCCGATGTATTTCAGCAGCCGCATCGAGGGAATGCCGTAGACGATCACCTGCCCGGACTGTCCGCCGGAGGCGAAGACCACGAACTCGTCGCGTCCGCCCGTGGGGACATAGGTCTTGGCCGCGGCAAGAAGATCCTTCTCGGTCAGGCCGCGTCGGTCCATGACGTCCTTCAGGGTGTCTTCGGACCAGGCGGCGCCTGCGGCCCCCAGTCCGAGGACGACTCCCGTGGCCAGGGTCGTCAAACGTTGCGCTCTTTTATTCATGTGCCCTCCTCCGGTGTCATTGAACGAGATCTAGAACCGGTCTCTCGCCTTGATCACGCTAGCAAAAGGCACCGCCGAGAAACTTGATCTATGTTAAATCCGGCCGGGTGTTGTGTGATATCACACACTTTCGGCTGTGGCGGGAAGGTGGGTGGCGGGTTGGCGGGGCGAGATTGCGGACCGACAAAACTCGGAAATCGCGCGTGGCCATTGGTGTCGATCGACGAGAAGGTGCTGGATGCGCGGTCTTCCGAGGGCATTCTCGGTACCGCGCATCCGTGTCGCTCGGTTGGCGAGTGCAACGAGCGGCTGCGGGTCGCGTCAGTCCGTTGCCTCGTTCTGCGTCTCTTGGGATGTCGCGGCATTTCAGTCGCGGCCTTGTCGGTCGTCGAAGATGCCGTTGCGACCGATCACCAGATTCTCGGCATGACCGCCGGTGAAGGCGGCGACGATACTCATGGTCTCGGTCCCGCCGCGGCGCACGCAATGGCAGTAGGCGAGATAGGTGCCGCTGAGCGAGGCCATGGCGCTGTGAGCATCGACATCCTTGACCTGAATACAAAGCTCGCGGATGCGGCCGTCTTCGTCCGTGTCGAGCAGGGTCAAGGTGTGGGCGTCGAGCTCGAGTCCGGTGGTCGGGCAGCTCAAGGTGGCCCGGAGCTTCTGATCCAGCTCGGCGAGATGACAGACGTCTGCGCCGGTTTCGATGCGGACTTGGTCGAAACCGCCGAGGCGATGGAAACGCCAGCGGAATTCGCGGGTGCGATCGGATTTGGCCATTCGATGCTGCTCCTTCGAGTATTGTCCCGTCGGAAACGATGGGCCGCAACGCAAGGGATGCCAATCCGGACCTCTTGGTAGGCGCTTTCTGCCCGGGCTGCGAAGGCTATTGCGGTCCGGAGCGATGGCGCGTTGGCAAGGGTCGTCGGCCGGCAGCCCTTGCGGCCGGGTTTCGTTCCGGGACTACTCTTGGGGGGCGAGCCGAGCGGTAGACGCTGTATCTATCTCCGTCACCCGCGCCGTCAGGATGTCGATCAGCCAGGGATGATCGCCGACCAGCGCGCAGGGATGGACACGAAAGCCCGGATGGTCGCGCTCGACCGAGGTACAGATCTGGGCGATGTCGCCGCCCGGTCCGGCATGTCGTCCGGGCGACAGGAACAACATGGAGAGGATGACCGGGGTCGAGATGTCATCCGCGGCGAGCGCGCGCAGACGCTCTTCCAAGAGCGCACCGTTGAAGTCGTACTCCGCTCCGGTGCGTCGCTCCATGACGGCCTCCCCGAGCTCGACGAGACGGCCGGAGTCGACGGCGAGCCGCTGCGCCAACTGTCGGGCAAGCCAACGCCGAACCTCGGTGACGGCGGGGATGGGCGAGCCGTGGTCGACCAACAGGATGCGTTGCGGCGTGATGCCCTGTTTGGAGGCGATGTCGTCTATCCGATCCAGGAGGATCGCGACCAGGTCGGGCTCGCCCTCCGGCAGCGGGCAGAGTGCCCGCGCAATCCGGACCTCGAACGGCCCGAAATCCTCCTGCAGGGCGGCGATGCACTCCGGGACATAGTCGCTGATGGCCCGGCTCGGGCCGAAGAAGAGCGGGAGGATCAAGAAGCGCCGGGCGTCCTCGTTCAGGCGACGACGCAAAAAGGGCTCGAAGGTGTCTGCCGGTTGCCCTTGCAGTGCGCTCGGCGGGATTGCGTCCGAGTGCAGCAGCGAGACGGGGTGCACGGTCTCGTCGAGTCGCTTGGCGAGGGCGCTCGCGATCCGCCTAAGGCTCAGCGTGGCAGCGGCCTTCCTGGAGCCGTTGTCGATTAATAGAATTTCGCGCACGTTATCCTCATGCCTTTTCGGTTCCCGGGCCAGGTAAGCAAGACATGGGGCAGCTGAGCCTTCCACCCAAATCCGCGGGTGCGTGGCGACCCGACCGGGCGAGCGCTGGCTGTCGATCGGTGCGGTTTCAGGAACGGATCCCGCAGCTCCGTAGCAGGTCGGTGTCCGGCGCTTCCCATTGCCCGCGGCTGCTGTACACTCGATGGTACGCGATCGCATCGAGATGAAAGGCGCTCGACATGGCTCGGGATGCTCCGCGATCCCGGCCCGGAGCCTCGTTGAAAAACATCTAGGATCAATCCATTGGGAGAATCCGTCAGATCCGATCTGCGGGGCGGGAAGGGCGGCCGCCGCCGCTGGTTGCTGTCTCCCGCCATCGCCGGCGGCATTGCGCTGATCGTCTATCTCGCGCTCCTGCTCGTCACCACTTGGGTTGCTCAGGAGCGCCTGAGTCATTCCACCAAGGCCCGTCATGCACTCGATGCTCGGCTCCACGCCAACGCCTTAGGCTATTTCTATGCCGAGCGCCTCGGCGATATGGCGAATCTTCGTCGTGATCAGGTGATTCAGTCCTTCTTCGTGAATCGCGATCTCGGCATGTCGATGAAGTACGGCCTGCATACCAGCCTGGTTGCGGTTCGAGACACCCTGGTCGAGCGCGTCGGCGAGAAGCGCGTGGATTCGGCCCCGTTCTTCGATCGGATCGCCCTGTTCGATGCCGACGGGACAATCCTTGTCGATACGGCGGCCGACCCCCCGGCGACGGATCGGTGGGCACCTCTGGATTCGGGTCTCCCGACCCATGTCCGACTGGTCGTCGATGCGCCGCAGCACCCCGACGCCATCTTGGTCGAGGCCCCGGTCGTGATGTCGGGGCGTGGACGCGGGACGTTGGTCGCCTGGATCAACGAGCGGACTGCCTTGGCCGCTCTGGTCGGGCTCGATCCCGGGAGCGGTGGCGGCGCTCGTTATCGATTGCTGCGCTCGGCAGCGGAGGTCGCCGACATCGAGAGCGCGGTCGGAGCGCCGATCGAGGTGTCGGGAACACCCTTCTTTCTGGTCGGTCTCGAGCGTGCCTCGCTCGACGAGCGCCTTCTGACATCGCGCTGGTTCTTGTTCGCTCTTATCCTGTTGGCCGTGGCGCTGTTGGCCGGCGGTTGGATGCTTCTCGGGGCGCAGCGGCAGAATCTCGTATTGCAGACTCGGATGGATGTCGCGCGACTCCAGCGGCGCAAGCTCAGCGAGCACAACGAGCGCTTGCGCGAAGAGATCAAGAAGCGGCAGGAGTACGAGCGCCGCCTGATCTACCAGGCCAATTACGATTCCCTGACGGGCCTTCCCAACCGGACCTTGGCGATGGATCGACTCGAGCAGAGCCTGATGATCACCGCACGCGAGGATCATCGCGTGTTGGTCTTTTATATGGATCTCGACCACTTCAAGCGGGTCAACGACAGCCTCGGCCACGCCGCCGGGGACGAGGTCCTGGTCCAGACGGCCGAGCGGGTGAGTACCCGCGTGTCCGCGGGCGATACCTTGGCGCGTCTTGCAGCCGACGAGTTTCTCATCATCTATCCCGACCTTCGCGATCCTGTCGATGCGGCCTCGCGTGCGCAGGCGCTGCTCGGCCTCTTCGCGGCGCCCTTCTCGATCGAGGGTCGGGAGCTTTTCCTGACGGTGAGTTTGGGTATCGCCATCAGTCCGTGTGACGGAAAGACCGCGGAGGATCTACTCAAGAATGCGGACCTGGCGATGAAGGAGGCCAAGGACAACGGGCGGGCTCGCTACAGCTTCTATGTCCCCGGGCTCGACGTGCAGATCCGCGAGCGGTTGTCGATGGCGAACCTCCTTCGGCATGCCGCCGAGCGCGGGGAGCTCGCTCTCCTCTACCAACCCTTGATCGATCTGCGTAGCGGACGCGTCGTTGCAGCGGAGGCGCTGCTGCGTTGGACCAGTGAGGAGCTCGGCGCCGTTTCACCGGACCTTCTCGTCCCGGTCGCCGAAGACGCCGGATTGATCCAACAGATCGGTGGCTGGGTCCTGGAGCGCGCCTGCGCAGCGGCGGCGCGGTGGCAGTCGATCGCGCCGTGCCGGGTCGCCGTGAACGTGTCGTCCTTGCAGCTCCAAGCACCGGAGATCTTCTCGGAGCAGGTGGATCTGGCGCTGAGCCGTTCGGGGTTGCGCTCAAGTCTGCTGGAGCTGGAGATTACGGAAGGGGTATTGCTGCGTGACCGCCCCACGATCGGTGCCCTGCTGGCAGATCTGGATCGCCGGGGGATTCGGTTGTCGCTGGACGATTTCGGGACCGGCTACTCGGCACTGAGCTATCTGAGGCGGTTTCCGTTCCATGTCCTCAAAATCGACCGGAGCTTCATCGCGGGCATACCCGACAACCAGGAGGATACGGAGCTGACGCGCGCCATCATCGCAATGGCCCAAGCGCTCGGCCTGAGTGTGCTTGCGGAGGGCGTCGAACGGCCCGGGCAGCGCGATTTCCTGGTCGAGCAGGGCTGCGACCTCGCCCAGGGTTATCTGTTTAGCCGCCCGGTCGACGGTGATGCGCTGGGGGCAATGCTGGGAGCCAATGTGAAGGGCTATCGATCCTGACTGAGTATCGCGGGCGGGCACGCTTTTGATCGACGCCTCGTGTGTCGGTTCAACTCAGTGTCCACGCAGAACGAATTGCTCAAAGGATGCGGGGTCGATAGATGCTGCGAGTTGTGCGAGCGGGATTGCGGGCGCAGGGAGGAGAGGATCCAGTGCGTGTCGAGTCTCGCAGGCCTGAACGGCATATTGCCGCACGCCCTGTTGCGCGAGCGTGGCGGCGAGTGTTGCGAGATCGAGCGCGGTCCACTGCGGCATGACGGTGGTGCGGACCTCGAGCGCAACACCCGAGGCTTGGATCAACGACAAGCTCTCCCAGGCCGCCTCGCCGGATTGCGGGACGCCCGTAATGGCCGGATAGCCCTCGGGCAGCGCCTTGATGTCGAGGGCCACCCAGTCCAGGAGCGGTAAGAGGCGTGCCAAGCGTTTCGGCGCGGGCCCCGCGGTGTGCAGGCCGACCTTGAACCCGAGCTCATGGACCTCGGTCATGGCTGCGGGCAGCGCGCACTGGAGGGTCGGCTCGCCGCCGCTGAAGACGACGGCGTCGAGCAGCCCGCGGCGACGCTCGAGGAAGTCACGGATCTGCGACCATGCGATAACCGGCGTGGCGCTCGGGTCGATCAAGGCGCCGTTCTGGCAGTAACGACAGCGCCAAGGACAGCCTTGGAGGAAGACGACCGCGGCGAGCTCGCCGGGGTAGTCGATCGTCGTCAGCGGCACGAAGCCGCCGATCCGCAAGTGCTGCGCGTCCGCCGCGTCCGCGAAGGCCGGCGGATCGACGTCGCTCGGCCGGGGCGCTTGTCGAGACATGGGTGCGGCGCTTCGATCGGCTCGATTCGGCTCTTAGACCTAGGCGGCGGCGCGGCGCTCTTGGCGGATCGCCGATCCGTTGGGTGTTTCGGTGAAGTAGCAGCGCTCGGCGTGCTCGGCGCGCTTGCCGGCGTTGAAGGCCGAGACCGGGCGGTGATAGCCCATGACGCGGGTCCAGACCTCGCAACGGGTGCGTTCTTCGGTCTTCAGCTCGATGGTTTGGTTGGTCATGGTCTCGCTCCTGATGTCGTTTCGGGTGAATGTGGATTGTTTGTCGGTTTGTCGAGCGGTCGGGCGTTTGGCGGTGACCCTGCGCTCGACCTAGGCCGCTGTCTCTTCGAGTGCCGCGGTCTTGCGTGCGATCAGCTCGCGGTCGCAGACCGGGCAGAATTCGTGCTCGCCCGCGATGTAGCCGTGTTTGGGGCAGATCGAGAACACCGGCGTCACCGTGATGTAGGGCTGACGGAAGTTCTCCAGCGCCCGCCGGACCAACCGCTTGCAGGCGTCGGTCGTGGAGATCTGCTCGTTCATATAGAGGTGCAGCACCGTGCCGCCCGTGTATTTGGTCTGCAGCGCCTCCTGCATGGCGAGCGCCTCGAAGGGGTCGTCCGTATAGCCCACCGGCAGCTGGGAGCTGTTGGTGTAGTAGGGCGTCTCGGGCGTGCCTGCCTGGAGGATGTCCGGGAAGCGCTTCTTGTCCTCGCGCGCGAAGCGGTAGGTCGTGCCCTCAGCGGGTGTGGCCTCCAGGTTGTACATGCTGCCGGTCGACTCCTGAAACTCGACCATCCGCGCGCGGACATGATCCAGGATCCGGCAGGCCATGGCGTGGCCTCGGGCGGTCGTGATGTCTTCGGCATCGTCGGTGAAGTTGCGGATCAGCTCGTTGATCCCGTTCACGCCGATCGTCGAGAAATGGTTGCGCAGGGTGCCCAAATACCGCTTGGTGTAGGGGAAGAGCCCGGCATCCATGTGGCGCTGGATGACCTTGCGCTTGATCTCGAGACTGTTGCGCGCGAGGTTCAGGAGCGCGTCGAGCCGCGCCAGCAGACCGGACTCGTCGCCGCGATGGGTGTATCCGAGCCGCGCACAGTTGATGGTCACGACGCCGAGCGAGCCAGTCTGCTCGGCCGAGCCGAAGAGCCCGTTGCCGCGCTTCAGAAGCTCGCGCAGATCCAGCTGAAGCCGGCAGCACATGGAGCGCACCATGTTCGGCGAAAGCTCGGAGTTCAGGAAGTTCTGGAAGTAGGGAAGGCCATACTTCGCCGTCATCTCGAACAGGTGCTCCGCGTTCTCGCTGTCCCACGGGAAATCGGAGGTGATGTTGTAGGTCGGGATCGGGAAGGTGAAGATCCGACCCTTGGCATCGCCCTCGGTCATCACCTCGATATAGGCCCGATTGATCAGGTCCATCTCGGCCTGGAGATCGCCGTAGGTGAAGGGTTGCTCCACGCCCGCGATCACCGGCACCTGCTCGCGCAGATCCTCGGGGCAGACCCAGTCGAAGGTCAGATTCGTAAAGGGTGTCTGGCAGCCCCAGCGCGACGGCACATTCAGGTTGTAGATCAGCTCCTGGATCGCCTGTTTGACGTGCGGATAATCCAGCCCGTCGACGCGTACGAAGGGCGCCATGTAGGTATCGAAGCTCGAAAACGCCTGTGCGCCGGCCCACTCGTTCTGCAGCGTACCGAGAAAGTTGACGATCTGGCCGATCGCCGAGGACATGTGCTTGGGCGGACCGGCTTCGACCTTGCCCGGAACCCCGTTCAGCCCCTCGTTGAGCAGGGTGCGCAGCGACCAGCCGGCGCAGTAGCCCGAGAGCATGTCCAGATCGTGGATATGGATGTCGCCGTCGCGATGCGCTTGGCCGATCTCGGGCGGATAGACGTGGCTCAACCAGTAGTTGGCGATCATCTTGCCCGAGGTGTTGAGGATCAGGCCGCCGAGCGAGTAGCCCTGATTGGCATTGGCCGCGACGCGCCAGTCAGAGCGGTCGAGATACTCGTTGATGGAGCCGCCGACATCGACCAGCGTGCGATGCTCGTCGCGCAGTTTCTTGTGCTGCTCGCGATAGACGATGTAGCTGCGGGCGGTCTCGAAATGGTTGGCGCTGATCAGCGTCTGCTCGACGACATCCTGGATGCCTTCGATGTCGGGCAGGCGGTCGGCCCCGTAGCGATGGGCCAGCACCTTGACCACCTGTGCGGTCAGCAGACTCGCCTCGGGCGTGCCGAACTCACCGCTCGCCTGTCCGGCGCGTTGAATCGCGGATTCGATCTTGGAGGCATCGAAACGCACCTCGACACCGTCGCGCTTGCGGATCCGCAAGGGCAGGGTCGACAGGCTGTTGTGCTGGTGTCCCATGGAGGCGTCTCTTGTGTGTTGCCACTATATCTTGTGGTGTGGACTATAACGCCAACTAGATGCTGTGTTGAAGAGTTTGGCGGGAAGTTGACCGGCGTCAACCCGGGCGCATTCTTCGGTTGCGCTTCGACAGCGCCTGCCATGCGCGTATGGACCGATCGGTTGCTTGACACCCGGGCAGCGAAACCGGACGATGCAGTGCTGCTCGGCCGGCCGCACGACGGCCGGGGGTTGTGGATGGCCTCTCCTCACCCCATCAACCGGATCTGATGCGCGATCGCGCCCCCTCGCTCTCATGCCTTCAATGCCCCGCAAGCTGTTTATCGAGACCCACGGCTGCCAGATGAACGAATATGACTCCGCTCGCATGGCGGACGTCTTGCTCGCATCTGCGGGTCTGGTGCTGACGGACCGGGCCGAGGACGCCGATGTCCTGCTTCTCAACACCTGCTCGATCCGCGAGAAGGCGCAGGAGAAGGTCTTCTCCCAGCTCGGTCGTTGGCGGGCGTTGAAGCTCGAGAATCCTGACCTGGTAATCGGTGTGGGAGGATGCGTCGCGAGTCAAGAAGGCGAAGCCATCCGTGCGCGTGCACCCTATGTCGATATCGTGTTCGGCCCCCAGACGCTGCACCGGTTGCCCGAGATGCTCGAGAATCTCGGGGAGCGACACATGCCCCAGGTGGATGTGTCCTTCCCCGAGATCGAGAAATTCGATCGTCTGCCGACGCCCAGGGCCGAGGGGCCGACCGCCTTCGTGTCCGTGATGGAGGGTTGCTCCAAGTACTGCACCTACTGCGTCGTGCCCTACACCCGCGGGGAAGAGATCAGCCGGCCCTTCGACGACGTCATCGCGGAGGTCGCCGCCCTGGCCGAGCAGGGCGTACGCGAGGTCACCCTGCTCGGGCAGAACGTCAATGCCTATCGGGGCGCTTTTGCCGACGAGGCCGGCGCGGGGGAAACCGCGGATCTTGCCCTGCTGATCCGCTATGTCGCCGCGATCGACGGGATCGACCGCATCCGCTTCACCACCAGCCATCCGGTGGAGTTTTCGGACAGCTTGATCGATGTCTATGCCGACGTGCCCGAGCTCGTCGGCTTCGTGCACCTGCCGGTGCAATCCGGGTCGGATCGCATCCTCGCCGCCATGAAGCGCGGGCATACGGCGCTGGAGTACCGCTCCAAGATCCGCCGGCTGCGCCAAGCGCGGCCCGGGATCGGCATCTCAAGCGATTTCATCGTGGGTTTTCCGGGCGAGACCGAGAGCGACTTTGCGGCGACCATGGATCTGATCGAGGAGGTCGGCTTCGATCAGAGCTTCAGCTTCATCTACAGCCGGCGTCCCGGCACACCGGCGGCCGACTATCCGGACGCGGTGCCGCTTGCCGAGAAGAAGGCACGTCTGGAACGGCTTCAGGCGCGGATCAACGACAATGCCCGGCACTACAGCGAAGCGATGGTCGGCACCCTTCAGCGGATCCTGGTCGAGCGGCCGTCGCGCAAGGATCCGTTCCGGCTCGCCGGTCGGACCGAGAACAATCGTGTCGTCAACTTCGCCGGCGCGCCCGCGCTGATCGGCGATTTCGTCGACATCGAGATCACCGAGGCACTCCCCAACTCGCTACGTGGCCGTCTCGTCGCCGCCGCGCCGGCGCGGATGGCCACGAGCGGAATCGACGCTTGAGCGCAACCGCCGCCTTGTCCACCCAACCGCAAACCCTGGATCTCGCGCTCGAGCCTGCCGACAACGTGCGGCTCGCCAATCTCTGCGGCCAGCTCGATCAGCACCTGCGTCAGTTGGAGCGCCGACTCGGCATCGAGATCAGCAATCGCGGTGTCAACTTCCGTCTGATCGGCGATCCGGAAGGCGTGCGCCTCGGCGAGCAGTTGCTGCAGGATCTGTATGCCGAGACCGCCGAGGCGGTTCTGACGCCCGAGACAATCCATCTCTGGCTCCAGGAGTCCGGGGCCGACGCGCTTTTGGAGTCGGCCGAGGATCGTCTGCCGGATGTCGTCATCAAGACCAAGCGCGGTCTGATCCGAGCACGCGGACCGAATCAGCAGAGCTATCTCCACGCGATTCTCAAGCACGACATCAACTTCGGCGTCGGCCCTGCCGGTACGGGCAAGACCTATCTCGCGGTGGCCTGCGCGGTCGAGGCGCTCGAATCCGACAGCGTGCGCCGGCTCTTGCTGGTGCGACCGGCCGTGGAGGCCGGCGAGCGTCTGGGGTTTCTGCCCGGCGATCTGGCCCAGAAGATCGATCCCTATCTGCGTCCGCTCTACGATGCGCTCTTCGAGATGCTGGGTTTCGAGAAGGTCACCAAGCTGCTCGAGCGCAACGTCATCGAGGTCGCCCCGCTGGCCTACATGCGCGGGCGCACCCTCAACGACTCCTTCATCATCCTCGACGAGGCCCAAAACACGACGCCCGAACAGATGAAGATGTTTCTCACGCGTATCGGCTTCGGCTCGACCGCGGTGATCACGGGCGACGTGACCCAGGTCGATCTGCCGCGCGGGCAGCCCTCGGGTCTGCGTCAAGCGGTCGAGATCCTGAAGGATGTCGAAGGCATCAGCTTTACCTTCTTCAACGCCCGCGACGTGGTGCGTCATGCACTGGTTCAGCGCATCGTCAGTGCCTACGATGCCTTCGAGCAGCCGGTACCTCTGCGTGGGCGGGCGTCGACGGTATGAGCGGCGCCATGTCCGTGACGCTGGATCTGGATCTCCAGGTTGCCTGCGAGGCTTCGGATCTCCCGGCCTCGGCCGATTTCGAGCGCTGGGCTGTCGCGGCCATGGCGGGTCGGCGCGAGCACGCCGAGCTGACTATTCGCTTGGTGGATGCCGAGGAGGGCGCTGCTCTGAATCGCAGCTATCGAGGGCGCGAAGGACCGACCAACGTCCTGTCTTTTCCGTTCGACCTGCCGCCGGGCCTTGATCCGCAGGATCCGATTGCCGACCTGCTCGGCGATCTGGTGATTTGCGTCGACGTGGTGCAGCGCGAAGCACGCGAGCAGTGCAAGGCCGTGCAGGCCCACTGGGCCCACATGGTGGTACACGGCGTCCTGCATCTGCTTGATTACGATCACCTTACAGAGCGCGATGCCGAGGAGATGGAAACCCTTGAATCGGGTATCCTCGGCGCGTTGGGATTTCCTTCACCTTACGAGGATCAGGCAGCACACGATGGCCAGCGATCGATCTAGCGAGGGCTTGCGTTCACGTAACTGGTTCGAGCGAATCGGCCAGATGCTCGGGGGCGAGCCACAAGACAAGGAGCAGCTCTTGGAGGTGCTCAAAGATGCGAAGGAGCGCGAGCTGCTCGATACGGATGCCTTGAGTATGATCGAAGGCGTGTTGCAGGTCTCCGATCTGCGCGTGCGCGACATCATGATTCCGCGCGCCGAGATGGTGTATCTCAGGCGCGACGACCCGCTCGAGAAAATCCTCCAGGTCGCGGTCAAGTCGGCACATTCGCGTTTCCCCGTGACCGGCGACGACAAGGGCGAGGTGGTCGGCATCCTGCTCGCCAAAGACCTGCTGTCCTTCTGTCGAGATCACGGAGGACGCGCCTTCAACATCCGTGATCTGTTGCGTTCCGCGGTCTTCGTGCCCGAGAGCAAGCGACTCAATGTCCTGCTGAAGGAATTTCGTGCGAGCCGCAATCATATGGCGATCGTTATCGACGAGTACGGCAGTGCCGCCGGGCTCGTGACCATCGAGGACGTGCTCGAGCAGATCGTCGGCGAGATCGACGACGAGCACGACTACGACGAAGGCCCTGGCATCTTTCGGCGCGGCAAGAACGAGTTCAGCGCCAAGGCCCGCACCACCATCGAAGACTTCAACGCCTATTTCGCCAGCGACTTCTCGGACGAGGAGTTCGACACTATCGGCGGCCTGGTCGTGAACGCCCTGGGTCACCTGCCCAAGAAAGGCGAGTCGGTCGAGCTCGGCCGGTTCCGCTTCACCGTGATGCGCGCGGACAGCCGACGCGTTCACCTCGTGAGCGTCGAGGCGTTGGATTTCACCGAAGACACGCCCGATGTCTCGGAGGAGACCGCGCGTCCATCTTGAGGGCGGGGGCTTGGAACCCATGCAAGCGCAAGACCGACGCCTTCGCCCATTCCTGTTGTCGGTGTTTGTGCTGCTGTGGTCGGCTGCACCCCTTGCCGAGCGCCTTGATGCCGTCCTCGTCGCCGAGCAGCCCTGCCCGGCGACGGTCTCGATCAAACGGGACGAGAATCCGGGGGCGATCCAGCTTGTCCCCGGCGAGTCCTACCCTATCGCGGGAACGAATCGGGCCGATCCAAGCCACTACCGCTTGAGGTTCGAGGGCGCCGACCCGACGGAGCGTTGGGTCGAGATTCGGTGCGGTCGTCTTGCCGACGGCCCCGCGACTGCGCGTGCCGCGGATGCTCGTCAGTCGCAGATGTCGTCGGCGCGCGCGGGGTCGATGGAGGGCCAGCTCGTGCTGGCGGCGAGTTGGCAGCCGGCCTTCTGCGAGCTGCACGGGACGCGTCCCGAGTGTCGCGACCAGCCCCCCGAGCGCCCGGATGCGCGTCGCTTCTCGCTCCATGGCCTCTGGCCCCAGCCCATCGGCAACACCTATTGCGGGGTCGGCGAGCGGGAGCGGATGCTTTCCACCTCGGGCCGCTGGCGGCTCTTGCCGGTGCTCGATCTGGATCCGACGACGCGTGCGCGCTTGGACGCCTTGATGCCCGGAACCCGATCCGATCTGCAGCGTCATCAGTGGGTGAAGCACGGGACCTGCTACGGCACGGATGCGGACACCTATTTCAGGCATGCCATGATGCTGCTCGAGCAGCTCAATGCATCCGCCGTTCGCGTGCTGTTCGAGGAGAACATCGACCAACGCCTGAGCGCGACGCAGGTGCGGGCCGCATTCGACAACGCCTTCGGCAAGGGGGCCGGAGATCGGGTGCGTCTGAGCTGCTCCGAGGGGCTGATCGAGGAGCTTCGGATCGGTCTCAAGGGCGTGGTCGAGGATTCGGCCGAGCTCGGGTCCTTGATCCTGGCCGCTCCCAAGCGCAGCCCCGATTGTCGCGGCGGATGGGTCGATCGCGCGGGTCTCGACGGATCCCGCGCGCGCTGACTCACTGCGCGATCCTCCGTGTGACGCGAAGCCCGGGTCGTCGGATCGGGGCAGCCGGTGATCAGGGTATCGGCGTGTCGAGCCGGTCGAGCCTCCATGCCGGTGCCGAGCGGCCTGTCTTCTCGCTCCCGAGGACGTCGGCGAGTCGCGGCAGCAGGTCCTTGAGTCGCTCCTCCAGACGCCAAGGCGGGTTGATCATCAGCATCCCGGAGCCGTGCATTCCGAAATCGTCGGTTTGGGGCCGTACGGCCAGCTCGCACAGGAGTCCATTCGGGATGGTGCGTCGGATGCGGTCGATCAGCTCCACGGACCGATCGCGTTGGCGCCCCAGCCGCGGAAACCAGAGGGCGTAAACCCCGGTCGGCCAGCGTGCATGGGCGGCAATCAGGGCATCGGCGACGCGCGCGTACTCGGAAGCTTGCTCGAACGGCGGATCCATCAAGACCAGTCCACGGGCCGGTTTCGGCGGCAGGAGAGCGGCGAGGCCTTCCAGTCCGTCGCGACGGTGGATGCCCACCCGTCGGTCGCCGCCGAGATGGCGGCGCAGCGTCTGCCACTCCGTCGGGTGAAGCTCCATCAGGATCAGTCGGTCGTCGGTGCGCAAACCATGGGCGGCGAGCGCGGGGGAGCCCGGATAGGTTGCGAATCCGCCGTCCGGATTGAGCGCCGCGATGGCCCCGAGATAGGCTGAAAGCTCCGGAAAGGCGTGGCGCCGCGCCCAGAGCCGTTCGATCCCGTGCCGAAACTCCGCGGTCTTGAGCGCCTGCTCGGACCCGAGGTCATACCGACCGGCGCCGGCGTGCGATTCGATGTAGACCAGCGGTTTGGGCTTCGCCAGGAGGGCTTCAAGCAGCAAGGCCAGAACTGAATGCTTGAAGACGTCGGCGTGATTGCCGGCGTGGAAGCCGTGAAGATAGCTTAACAGGCCGATGCTCCTCGCGGATTTGGCGCCATTGAGAAGACGATCGCAATCGGAAAAATGCCCGGTATGCGCCGATCGACGCGATGACGCAGCACGCCGATGCGGTGCCTCGCGGGTGAGCTCACCCGCGAGGCCGGCCGCCGAGCGCTCTGTGCGTCCCGGGCGCCTGTGTAGCTCAACTGCGGATGTCGCGGACGGTCAGACCTTGCGGGCGTCCATCATGCGCTCGATGATGGGCTGGAGAATGACCTCCATCGCCATTCCCATCTTGCCGCCCGGAACGACCATGGTGTTGCGCCGCGACATAAAGGAATTGTGGATCATGGCCAGCAGATGCGGGAAGTCGATCTGAAGTCGCTCGGGGTCCCGGAAGCGGATGATGACGAAGCTCTCGTCCGGGGTCGGGATGTCGCGGGCAATGAAGGGGTTGGAGGTATCGACGGTCGCCACGCGTTGGAAGTTGATGTCCGTCAGCGAGAACTGGGGCGTCACGTGGCGAATGTAATCCGGCATTCGGCGCATGATGGTGTCGACGATCGCCTCGGCGGAATAGCCGCGTTCGGCGTTGTCCCGGAAGATCTTCTGAATCCACTCCAGGTTGATGATCGGCACGACGCCGACCCCGAGATCGACGTGTTGTGCGACGTTGTCGTCTTCGGTCACCACGAGTCCGTGCAGGCCCTCGTAGAACAGCACGTCCGTACCCTCGGGTAGATCTTCCCAGGGCGTAAACTGGCCGGCCTTGAGCTGGGTCCCGAGGCGCGCATTGTGGTGATCGGCCTCCGAGTCGCTGTGGATGTAATAGCGCTGCTTACCGGTGCCGCTCTCGCCGTAATTGCGGAAGAGCTCCTCGAGGAGGTCGAAGCGATTGGCCTCGGGACCGAAATGGCTGAGGTTGCGGTGGGTCTCGGCGGCGCGTGCCATCTCGGCCTTCATCTCGACCCGGTCGTAGCGATGGAAGCTGTCTCCCTCGATCACGGCGGCCTTGATGCCGTCGCGATAAAAGATATGCTCGAAGGCGCGCTTGACGGTGGTCGTACCGGCACCCGAGGAACCGGTTACCGCAACGATCGGATGTTTTTTGGACATAGTCTTCTCCTCGTTCTCTTGAGCTGAGGGCCTCGTCGCGGCCTGCTTCGATCGGGTTGCGATCGGGCTTCGATCGGTCCCGGGATCGGACCTGGAATCGGACTGGATGCGCGCGGACCGTTCAATCTCGTCTCGCGGCTTCGGGTCGGGGACGCGCCGAAATGCTCGAAACGATTCGCTAATATACCATGATCGATCTGTGCGGCAGCGCTCGCGGCAATCTGGCTCGGATCTGAAAACGCAGGCTCGGAGGGAAGGGAATGAATGGAATGATCGCGCGTTTCGGCCTGTCGGAGGGGTTGGCGGGGAACCCCGAGTTTCAGTCCGCCTTGGTGCGCATCTCCGCCTGTCTGCTCGGCGCGCTCTACATCGCCGTCGGGGCGTTCACGGACTACTATCGGGTCGACGTTCCCTACTATGTAACGCTCTTTGCCATCTACCTGGCGTCCAATGTCGGTTTCCTGATCAGCATCGCGCGGCGTGCCGAATGGCCGGCGCGGGTCTACATCGGGATCTGCCTGGATATCGTTGCCATTAGTCTGGCGATTTTCATCACGCGAGAGGCAATCAGTCCTTTCTATCTCCTGTACATCCTGGTCTTCATCTCGGCCGGGACCCGATTCGGCAAGCGCCATCTGGTGGTTGCCTCGTCGGTCGCGGTTGTCGCCTACAACATCGTCTTGATCGCGCTCGACGAATGGCATCTTCACACCTTCGAAGCGGCTTTCTTCCTGGCGCTGCTCGTGCTGTTGCCCTTGTATCAGTACTCCTTGCTGCGCAAGGTCCAGGATGCGCGTGCCGAGGCCGAAAGGGCCAATCAAGCGAGAGGCGATTTTCTCGCCTTCATGACGCATGAGCTGCGTACCCCGTTGACCGGCGTCGTCGGTATGACCGAGCTCTTGCGAGGGACCGCGCTGGACGCGGAGCAGCGCGACTATGTGCAGGCGATCGGCAGCTCGGCGGAGGTGTTGGGCGCGCTCATCGGCGACATCCTGGATTTGTCGAAGATCGATGCACGTCAGCTCGTCCTCGAGCGTCTTCCCTTCGATCCGCGCCTTCTGGTGCGCGATGTCTGCAACGGGCTGGTCAGCCATGCGCGTGCGGCCGGCATCGAGCTGATCTGCGATCTGGACCCGACTGTTCCGCATCGGGTTCTCGGCGACCCGCTGCGGGTACGGCAGATTCTCTCCAACCTGGCGGGGAATGCGGTCAAGTTCACCGCGCAGGGTCAGGTTCTGGTGCGCGCAAGCGCCGGGCCGGCCGACGCGCAGCTGAGCCGGCCGCACCTCCTTTTCGAGGTCCTCGACACGGGAATCGGCATCGCCCGGGAGACGCTCCCGCGCCTCTTCGAGCGCTTTCGACAGGCGGATGAGTCGACGACGCGACGGTTCGGCGGGACGGGGCTCGGTACGACCATCGCGCGCGAGCTGACCCTCATGATGGGCGGCACGATCGGCGTGGAGAGCGAGGAGGGTACGGGCAGCCGATTCTGGATTCGGCTGCCCCTGATCGAGGATCCCGCGCCGATACCCGCTCGGCCAGAGCGGCGGTTGGCCGACTCGAAGATCCTGCTCCTGGAGCGAAACGCGGCTTATCGTGACGTGGCCGCCGGGCTGTTCCGTCGGGAGGGTGCCGAATGCGTGGCGCTCGCCGAACCCGAGGATGTCGCGTTGGCCGAGCGCGCGACGACGCCTTTCGATCTCCTCGTCATCGCCGATCATCCGCAAGGGCGGGATCTGGTTGCGGCGCGCGCGCGGCTCATGACGGCACTGGGCGGCTTGGTACCCTGCCTCTTCCTGGTTTACCCCGGACGGCGTCCGGCGAACGATGCCACGGCATCGCCGTGTCTGGCCAAACCTTATCTTCCGGAGGATCTCGTCGCCGCGGCCGAAGCGCTCGTTGGACGTGCATCCACGCAGGGGGCGGAGGTCGTAACGGATGGATCGACCCCTGCGCCGCGCGGTCTGCAACCAGTTCCGAACGCCGAGAGATGGCGCGTCTTGATCGCCGAAGACAACGAGATCGCGGCCAAGGTGATCACCAGCTTTCTCGGCAAGATGGGGTTTGCGCTGACCCGCGTCGGCGACGGCAAGGCGGCCTTGGCCGAGGCGTTGACCGGTGGCTACGGGATCGCGATCGTCGATCTGCGCATGCCCGAGCTGGACGGGATCGGCTTCGCGAAACGTTATCGCGCGCTGGCGCCCGACCGACCGATGCCGATCGTCGCACTGACCGCGAACGCTTCGGAAGACATCAAACGGGACTGCCTGTCGGGAGGGATGGATGCCTTTCTTTCGAAACCGGTCAGGCCCGACGAGCTGCGCGAAGTTCTGGAAGCAGCGCTCCGCTCGATTCCGGCCGCCAGCCTCCAGTTGCCGGTCATCGGTCAATCGATTTGATGGCGCCTGCGCCTGTCATCAATCCTGCGGCTGGAGGCTGGAGGCTGGAGGCTGGATGCCCGACCCTCAGCCCGTTGCCGGTGCTGTTTCGGCGCCGACCGCTGCCGGAGCCGACTGGGCGAGCTTCACGGCCGCGCGTTGCTTCAGTCGCTTGTCGAGCACGTTCTTGAGCGCGATCAGTAGGCCCAGCCCGATGAAGGCGCCGGGGGGAAGGATCGCAATCAGGGCACCCTGAAAGTCGGGGCCGAGGTTGAGGGTCAGTACGCTGGCGGACGGTCCGAGCAGGAGGTCGGCCTGATAGAACAGGGTTCCCTGGGCGAGGAGCTCCCGCATGCCTCCGAGCACCATCAAGACGAGCGTGGCGCCGAGGCCCATCGCCAGACCATCGAGCAGGGCGCGGTCGAGCCGGTTCTTCGAGGCAAATGCCTCGGCGCGTCCGATGATGATGCAGTTGACGACGATCAACGAGATGAACAGCCCGAGCACCTGGTAGAGCTGGAAGAAAAACGCCTGCATCGTCAACTCGACGATGGTAACGAACGAGGCGATCACCAGCACGAAGATGGGGATACGAACCTCGGGGCGCACCAGGTGACGGATCAGCGACACGGTGCCGTTGGAGCAGGTCAGCACGACCGTGGTCGCGAGTCCCATCCCGAGACCGTTGGTCGCGCTGGTGGTGGTCGCCAGCAAGGGACAGAGACCGAGCAGGGCCACCAGAGACTGGTTGTTCTTCCAGAGTCCGTCGCCGATGATGCTGCCGTAGCTTTGCGGAGCGGCCATCAGCTCGAGCTCCCGTCGGCGGCGATGCTGTCCGTGCTCGGTGCGAAGAGCGTGTCGCCCTGCTGTTGAACGTAGATCAGGGTGTTCTTGACCGCGTGGACGATCGCACGGGGCGTGATGGTCGCGCCGGTGAACTGATCAAACTCGCCGCCGTCGCGTTTGACCGCCCAACGCTCGGGTGTCGGATCCGAGAGTGACTTGCCGTCGAAGCTCAACACCCAGTCGGACTTGCGCTCCTCGATCTTGTCGCCGAGCCCGGGGGTCTCGTGGTGGAACAAGACGCGCACTCCGCCGATGGTGCCGTCACGTAGGACCGACACCAAGAGTTGAATCGGACCTGCGTAGCCGTCCGGCACGACCGGGTCCAGGATGACGGCGGTGGGCTCGCCGGCCTTGCGAACCCGATAGACGCGCGTGCTGTCGGCGCCCAAGAGGTCGCGGGCACTCACTTGGACAGTATCCTCGAGCGGGTCGTTGTCGAACTGGCCGTCCGGGATGATGGACTCGAGCTTGGTCTGCATCGCCACGCGTTGGTTCTCGGCGATACGCCCGTCCATCAGCTGGTGGGTTACGGCCACGAGCGCGACGCCGGTCACCGAGAAGGCGCTCAGCACGACGGCGGCGAGGACGATGGGGGCTGTCTTCATCGGTTGACTCCGTCTCTCGTGTGTCCGAAGACCCGGGGTTGGGTGTAGTGATCGATCGTCGGGGCGGCGATGTTCATCAACAAGACCGCGAAGGCAACGGCGTCCGGGTAGCCGCCCCAGGTGCGGATCACGAACACCAGTATCCCGATCGAGGCCCCGAACAGGAGCTGGCCTTTGCGTGTGGTGCAGGCGCTGACCGGATCCGTCGCGATGAAAAAGGCCCCCAGGATCGCCGCGCCGCTGAAGAGATGAAAGGCCGGGAAGGGGTGTGTCGTCGGGTCGATCAACCAGAAGACGCCCGCCGCCACCGCCAGCGCAGACAGCATCGACACCGGGATGTGCCAAGTGATGATGCGCCGCCACAGCAGATAGACACCGCCGAGCAGAAACCAGTTCGCAATCCATTCCCAGCCGCGTCCGCCGAAGTCGCCCCACAGCGGACTGAGGCGGATCTCCTGGATGGCGAGACCCTGGTCGAGCTTGCCGCGCATCGCGTCGAGCGGGGTCGCGGCCGAGATGGCGTCCCATTCGATGCCGCTCGGCAAGGCGCCTGCGAAGATGAGCCGCAGCGATTCCATGAGCGACAGCGAATGCTCGGCCAACATCCCGGGCGCCAACCAGGTGGTCATGGCCACCGGATAGGAGACGAGCAGGAAGACATAGCCGGCCATCGCCGGGTTGAAGGGGTTGTAGCCGATCCCCCCGTAGAGCTGCTTCACCAGCACGATCGCGAACACCATCCCGAGCAGCGTCATCCACCAAGGCAGCGTCGGCGGGACCGAGATGGCGAAAAGCACGGCGGTGACGACGGCGCTGTAGTCGCCGATCGCCG
This sequence comes from Thiocapsa sp. KS1, assembly GCF_001499735.1. Classification (GTDB taxonomy): domain Bacteria; phylum Pseudomonadota; class Gammaproteobacteria; order Chromatiales; family Chromatiaceae; genus Thiocapsa. Next base: position 3,837,955 of record NZ_LN848257.1, read on the forward strand.
GTCGAATCGGGCGTCGGCGCACCCGCATGACCGCAGCCTCCGCGGCCACGGCCACGGCGACCGCGAGCGCGATATTGACGAGCACGCCCCAGCCGAAGAACCAGATCATCGCCAGGACGCCGGGCACCAGTGCCAGCAGAACCTCCTGCATGACTCGGTCGACCCGGTTCGGTCGAGACCCGTGGGGCGAGGAGACGAGTGTCGTGCTCATGCCGGTGCCTGCCGCGTTGTTCCGGCACATGCCGAGCCCGCCGGCGAGCCGGGCCGCTCGGTCGCGGGCGCGGTCTTGTATCCGGTTTCAGGCGTCATCGGTCTCCTCCGCCTTGGCGGCCGCGGCCTTCTTGGCCGCCGCGCGTTGTTTCGCGGCCTCGATCGCAGCCTTTTTGGCGTCTTGATCGGATCCGCTCCGAGCGGGGCCGGCTTCGAGCGATTCCTTCTTTTGGCGTAGCCGTGCCTTGCGCTCGCGCTCTTGGCGTTCGAGTCGCACCTGCTTGGCTTCGTGACGCGCACGCGCCAGCTCCGCCTTGCGCTTCTCCTCTTCGCGCGCCCAGACCTCGTTCTTGGCGTACCGATAGTACTGAACGAGCGGGATGTGGCTGGGACAGACCTGCGCACAGCATCCGCATTCGATGCAGTCGAAGAGGTTGTAGTCCTGGACCCGATCGAGATCCTTCGCACGCGCATGCCAGTAAAGCTGTTGCGGCAGGAGCTTGGCCGGGCAGACCTCGGCGCAACGCCCGCAGCGGATACAGGCGAGGGCCGGCCCGGGGTCGGGCGCCTCGGTCTCGGTCAGGGCCAGGACGCAGTTGGTCGGCTTGGTGACCGGGATCTCGGGGTGCGCGATCTCGAAGCCCATCATGGGTCCGCCGGAGACGAGCTTGCGCGGGCGCTCCCGATAGCCGCCGCAGTGCGCGATCAGGTCGGATACCGGGGTGCCGATGCGCACCTCGAGGTTGCGCGGCTCGACGATCGCTCGTCCGGTGACCGTGACGATCCGCGAGATCAGCGGGCGACCCTCCAGGACCGCGTCGGCGACGGCCGCGGCGGAGCCGACGTTCTGGCAGACGACGCCGATCCGCGCCGGGATGGCGTGGGTGGGGACCTCTTCGCCGGTCAGGATGCGGATGAGCTGCTTCTCCCCGCCGCTCGGGTAGAGCGTCGGGATGGCGCGGATCTCGGTGTAGCCGCGCATGTCCGTCTCGGCGAGGGCGAAGCGCATGGCGTCGATCGCTTCGGGCTTGTTGTCCTCGATCCCGATCAGGATCCGCGGTCCGTCGAGCAGGTGATGCATGATCCGCGCGCCTGCCAGGATGTCGCCGGCGCGCTCGCGCATCAGCAGATCGTCGCAGGTGATGTAGGGCTCGCACTCGGCGCCGTTCAGGATCAGGGTGCGGATGCGTTGGTCGGGTCCTGGGTTGAGCTTGACGCTGGTCGGAAACGACGCGCCGCCGAGTCCGACCACGCCGGCCCAGCGGATGCGCTCGCGAATCTCGGACGCGTCCAGCTGCGCGTAATGCGTCATCGGCTCCGGCAGCTCGGCCCAGGTGTCCTCGCCGTCGGTCTCGATGACGGCACAGAGCGCGGAGAGTCCCGAGGGGTGCGGCACCGGGTGCGGCTCGATCGCGACCAGGGTTCCCGAGCTCGACGCATGGATGGAGGCGCTGACATAGCCCTCGGCCTGCGCCAACAGCTGGCCTTTGAGCACCTGCTCGCCCACCTTCACCGCTGGACGCGCCGTCGCCCCGATGTGCTGCTGCAGCGGGATCACGAGGCGTCCGGGCACGGGCATGACCTCGACCGGACGGGTGTTGGAGAGTGACTTCTCGTCCGGGACATGGATGCCGCCGTGGAATTTCCACAGACGCTCGCGACTCGGCAATGAATGCGTGGCTGCCATGGCAGGGCTCCGGTCAGGCTGCCTCGGCCTCGCGCTCGGGCGACGCCGCGCGGGAATCGGGCTCGCTGGCGGGGTAAGGCCAGCGCCAATGGGGGATGTCGGTCGCGATCGGGACCATCCGAATACACTCGACCGGACATGGCGGCAGGCATAGCTCGCAGCCGGTGCATTCGGCGGCGATCACGCCGTGGAGCTGCTTGGCGGCGCCGACGATGGCGTCGACCGGGCAGGCTTGCAGGCAGAGCGTGCAGCCGATACAGGTCTGAGCATCGATCACCGCGACCGAGGGTAATTTCTCCTCGACCTCGAGGGCCGTGGGCTCGCGTCCGAGCAGATCCGCAATGGCGAGCAGGGTCGACTCCCCGCCGGGGACGCATTTGTTGATCTCGTCCTCGCCGCGCGCGAGGGCCTCGGCATAGGGACGACAGCCGGGGTGGCCGCATTGACCGCATTGGGTCTGAGGCAGGAGCGCATCGATCTGATCGGCTATCGGGTTGCCTTCCACCCGGAATCGGATAGCCGAATAGCCGAGCAGCAGTCCGAGGGCGGCCGCGAGTCCGGTCATGGCGAGGATTGCGATCAACATGTCGATCGTCCGGTCAGCTCGACACGAGCCCGGCGAAACCCATGAAGGCCAGAGACATCAGTCCGGCCGTGACCAAGGCGACGGCGCTGCCCTGGAAGGGCTCCGGGACATCCCCGACCGCGACGCGCTCGCGCACCGCGGCGAAGAGACTCAGCACGAGCGAGAAGCCGACGGCGGCACCGAAGCCGTAAAGTGTCGCCTCCACGAGGCTGCGCTCGGCCTGAAGGTTCAGCAGCGCGACCCCGAGCACGGCGCAGTTGGTGGTGATGAGCGGCAGAAAGATCCCCAGCACCTGATACAGCACGGGGCTGGTCTTGCGCATCATGGTCTCGGTGAACTGCACCACGGCCGCGATCACCACGATGAAGGCGATGATGCGCAGATACTCGATGCCGAGCGGCACCAGCATGTACTCGTTCACCAGCCAGGAGGTCACGGAGGAAAGCGTCATCACGAAGGTCGTCGCCAGACCCATGCCCGCGGCGGTCTCGAGCTTCTTCGAGACGCCCATGAAGGGGCAGAGTCCGAGAAACTTCACCAGCACGAAGTTGTTGACCAACACGGTGCCGATCAGGATGAGGGCGTATTCAGTCATGCTCTCTTTGGGTTCGGGCGTGCGACGAAGCGAGTGCAGTGCTGTCGCGTTGCGAAACGGGGCGCGAAATGCTGCACGCGCGAAATCGCCGAAGGATACGCCTCCGGGGCGGGTCGCTACAACACCGGGACTGAAGGGTTATGGGGTGACGGCTTTCACCGGTCGGCCGTAGGTTGTGCCGAGCCGTGCGAGGCACAACCAACCGTCGGTGGGCGTTGTGCTTCCTATCGTCAGCACAACCTACGGGGAGCCGACGGCGCCGATACCTACTCTATTTCACCCGCATCCCCGGCTGCGCCCCGGTGTCGGGGCTGAGGATGAAGATATCCTTGCCGCCGGGACCGGCGGCCAGCACCATGCCCTCGGAGACGCCGAAGCGCATCTTGCGCGGGGCGAGGTTGGCGACCATGACCGTCAGCCGGCCCTCCAGGTCGCTCGGCTCGTAGGCCGAGCGGATGCCGGCGAAGACGGTGCGGGTCTCGCCGCCGAGATCCAGCTCCAGCCTCAAGAGCTTGTCGGCGCCCTCGACGAGCCCGGCCGAGCGGATGCGGGCGATGCGCAGATCGAGCTTGGCGAAGGTCTCGATGTCGATCGTCTCGGCGATAGGGTCGCGCGTCACCGGCAGGCTAGCCTGATCCGCGGGAGGCGAGGGCGGGGCCGTCGTGCTCAGGTCTTCCTTGGACGCCTCCAGCATGGCCTCGATCTGGGCCGACTCGACGCGTGTCATCAGTGGCTTGAAGGGGGCGATCTCATGGTCGAGCAGGGGCTCGGCGATCGCGGCCCAGGTCAGCGGCTCGATCCGCAGGAAGGCTTCCGAGTCGGCGGCCGTGCCCGGCAGGATCGGGCGCAGATAGCCGATCAGCACCCGAAAGAGGTTGATGCCCATCGAGCAGACGGCTTGAAGATCGGCGTCCCGATCCGGGGCTTTCGCGATGACCCAAGGCGCCTGCTCGTCGATGTATTGATTGGCGCGGTCGGCCAGCGCCATGATCTCGCGCACGGCGCGGCTGAGCTCGCGGCGCTCGTAGGCAACGGCGATGGATTCGCCGGCCTGCACGAACTCGGCATGGAGCTGTGGATTCGCGAGGGTCGGCGAGAGTCGGCCTGCGAAGCGCTTGGCGATGAAACCGGCACTGCGGCTGGCGATGTTCACGACCTTCCCGACTAGATCCGAGTTCACCCGGGCGGTGAAGTCCTGAAGATTCAGGTCGATGTCGTCGACGCCCGGCCCCAGCTTGGCCGCGAAGTAGTAGCGCAGATACTCGGGGTTGAGATGATCCAGATAGGTGCGGGCCTTGATGAAGGTCCCGCGGGATTTGGACATCTTTTGCCCGTCGACCGTTAGGAAGCCGTGTGCGAAGACGGCGCTCGGGGTTCGAAAGTCCGCGCCGTGGAGCATGGCCGGCCAGAACAGGGCGTGAAAATAGATGATGTCCTTGCCGATGAAGTGATACAGCTCGGCGGGCGAGTCCTTGTCCCAGAAGCGGTCGAAATCCAATCCGGCGGCGCGCCCGCGGGGACTGTCGCAGAGATGTCTGAAGCTCGCCATGTAGCCGATCGGCGCGTCGAGCCAGACGTAGAAGAATTTGCCCGGATGGTCCGGGATCTCGAAGCCGAAGTAGGGCGCATCGCGCGAGATGTCCCATTCCTGCAAACCGGCGTCGAACCACTCGTCGAGCTTGTTCGCGACCTGGGGCTGGAGTCCGCCGCCGCGGGTCCAGTCTCGAAGCATCGGCTCGAAGTCGCCGAGGCGGAAAAAGTAGTGATCCGATTCGCGCTGCTCGGGCACGGCGCCCGAGACCGCCGAGCGCGGGTTCTTCAGCTCGTTCGGCGAGTAGCTCGCCCCGCACGCCTCGCAGTTGTCGCCGTACTGGTCCGGCGTGCCGCACTTGGGACACTCGCCCTTGATGAAGCGATCGGGCAGGAACATCTGCTCGACCGGGTCGTAGGCTTGGGTGATGGTGCGCCGGCTGATGTGGCCCTTGTCGCGGTTGCGTTCGTAGATGAGTTCGGCGAAGTGGCGGTTCTCGTCCGAGTGGGTCGAGTGATAATTGTCGAAACCGACCCGGAAGGCCGAGAAGTCCGCCTTGTGCTCCTCGGCGACCCGCGCGATCAGCGCCTCGGGCGTGATGCCCTCCTGGCGTGCGCGAAGCATGATGGGCGTTCCGTGTGCATCGTCGGCGCAGACGTACCAGCAGTTCTGGCCCCGCATCTTCTGAAAGCGCACCCAGATGTCGGTCTGGATGTACTCCACAAGATGGCCGATGTGGATGGGCCCGTTGGCATAGGGCAGTGCGCTGGTGACGAGAATGTCTCGGGGGCTGTTGCCCGGGATGTCGCGGGTCTGATGCGTGAGCTGGGACATGAAACGGCTCGGGGGTCTCGAACGATGGCGCCGAGTATCTCACGGGCCGTCCTCGGGCGGACAGGGGCGACCGCAGACCGTCCGCCACGAGACTTGATTTACGGCCCGCCGATACCAAAACTCTTTTAATCTTTTTCGGTCTCGGGCGCATCATTGCCCGCACCGCCCGGGCCCGGATCTCACGCGATCCCGGCGAGCCCGGACGTCACCCTCACCCTGGAGTACCTCATGTCCGAACCCACGAAAGAAGCCGTTGAATCCGCGATCAAGGGCTACAAGGAACCGCATTTGGGGCGCGATTTAGTGGCGGCGCATTCGATTAAGGGCATCGAGATCGAGGGCGGTCAGGTCCGCATCAAGGTCGTCTTGGGGTTCCCGGCCAAGACCATCTGTGCGGATATCGCCAAGGCGATCGAGGAGGCTGTTCTGAAGGTCGAGGGCGTCGAGATGGTTCAGGTCGACGTGACCTGGGAGATCAAGTCGCACTCGGTTCAGAAGTCGCTCAAGCCGATCGACAACATCAAGAACATCATCGCCGTGGCCTCGGGCAAGGGCGGTGTCGGCAAGTCCACGACCGCGGTCAACCTGGCGCTGGCGCTGTCGGCCGAAGGGGCGAAAGTCGGCATTCTGGACGCCGACATCTACGGTCCGTCCCAGCCCCGCATGCTCGGGATCTCGGGTAAGCCCGAATCCAAGGACGGCAACAGCCTCGAGCCGATGAACAGCTACCATCTCCAGGCGATGTCGATCGGCTTCCTGATCGACGAAGAGACGCCGATGATCTGGCGCGGTCCGATGGTCACCCAGGCGCTCGAGCAGCTGCTGAACGACACCAACTGGTCGGATCTCGATTATTTGGTGATCGACCTGCCGCCGGGCACGGGCGATACCCAGTTGACCCTCGCGCAAAAGGTGCCGGTCTCGGGCGCCATCATCGTCACCACGCCTCAGGATATCGCCCTGCTCGACGCGCGCAAGGGTCTGAAGATGTTCCAGAAGGTCGAGGTGCCGGTGCTCGGTATCGTCGAGAACATGAGCACCCACATCTGCTCGGCCTGCGGTCACGAGGAGCACATCTTCGGCGAGGGCGGCGGACAGAAGATGTCCGAGCAGTACGGGATCGATCTCCTCGGCTCGCTTCCGCTGAGCGGCCACATCCGCGAGGAGACCGACAACGGCAAGCCGACCGTGGTCGCCCAGCCCGATTCGCGTGTCACCGAGATCTATCGCGAGATCGCGCGCAAGACCGCCGCAAAGCTTTCGCTGCAAGCCAAGGATTATGCGTCGAAATTCCCGCGGATCGTGATCCAGAACAACTAAACTGCGCCTTTTGGGGTATGCGAGGCCCGAGCTCGTTTCGGCCTTGCAGGCTCCCAGTGAGTGTCGAGCCGGGCGCAGTTTAGGACTTTTCGCGTCTTCGATTTGGTCGAAAGACTTTGGTGCGTTCCGGGGATTTTGATCACCTGCGCGGTGACTTTCGGGTGGCCGTTGTCGGGCCTTCATCGGCTTGTTGTGCTCGGCTGCGCGGTGTAGCCTTCCCGGCTTTGCGTGCACACCGAGATTTCGCGATGGCCATCAAGTCCGACCGTTGGATCCGCCGAATGGCCGAAGAAGGCGGCATGATCGATCCCTTCGAGCCCGTTCAGGTCCGCGAAGGCGAGCAGGGGCGGGTCATCTCCTACGGGACTTCGAGCTACGGCTACGACGTGCGCTGCGCCGACGAGTTCAAGATCTTCACGAACATCAACTCGGCCATCGTCGATCCCAAGAACTTCGACTCCAACGGCTTTGTGGATCTCAAGTCCGACGTCTGCATCATCCCGCCGAATTCGTTCGCCTTGGCCCGGACCGTCGAATATCTCCGGATCCCGCGCAACGTCCTCACGATTTGCCTCGGAAAGAGCACATACGCGCGCTGCGGCATCATCGTCAACGTCACCCCGTTGGAGCCTGAATGGGAGGGCCATGTGACCCTGGAGTTCTCCAACACCACGCCGTTGCCGGCGAAGATCTACGCGAACGAGGGCGTGGCTCAGATCCTCTTCTTCGAGTCGGACGAGGTCTGCGAGACCTCGTACAAGGACCGCGGCGGCAAATATCAGGGCCAGCGCGGGGTGACCTTGCCGAAGTCTTGATGTCCGCTAAACCGCGTCCAGAGCGAAATGCTCGTTTTCGAGTGAGCTCGACGTTCGGTGCATCCACGGCCCTCAGCAGGGGCGCGGGTTAACCGACGTCGTCCGTCTTCGGGATCGGATCGACCGCCGGATCGGTCGCCCGATCGCAATGCCGCCGCTCGATGACCTGTCCGTAGAACTGCAACATCCGCTCCGCGAGAACTGGCGCCGACCAAGACCGGGCGTGCTCGACCGCCTCGGCGGCGAGTTGCGCACGCAGCGCGGGATCCGTGAGTAACCGGACCGTCTTCTCGGCGAAGTCGGCCTCGTCGTCCTCCGCGATCAGCGATCCGCCGCCGCCCGCCAGCACCTCCTTGGTGCCCATCACCGCGGTCGAGACCACCGGCACGCCTAGGGCCATGGCCTCCAGGAGCACGAGACCTTGGGTTTCCGTCTTCGAGGCGAAGACGAAGGCGTCCCCTGCGCAGTAGCAGTCTTCCAGGGATCCGTCGCGCTCCAGATACCCCGTGAACAAGGTGTTGTCGGCCAGCCCGAGATGGTTGGCCAGGGTCTGAAGTCGGCGTTGTGCCGGGCCCTCGCCCGCGATCACCAGGAGTACATCCGGGACCTGCACTTTGATGCGCGCGAGGACCCGCAGGATGAAGTCGATGTTCTTCTCGAAGGCGAGGCGGCTGACATGGACCAGAAGGGGTCGCGTGGACGGAATGCCCCGAGTCTTTCGGAAACGAGCGCCGTCGCCTTGGCTGAATTGGACCAGCTCGATCCCGGTCGGGATGACCGTCGCGGGTGTCTTGACCCCGTAGCCTTTCAGGACTTCGAGCATGGCGTGCGAGGGCACCGCCAGCGCGTCGACAGCGTTGCACTGGGCGGTCGAGAAGTCGCGTGCAAGCCGCTGCATCCAGGCGCTCGGGACGAAGGGGACGTAGTGGTGGAGATACTGCTCGAAGAAGGTGTGGTAGCTCTCCACCACCGGGACACCCAGTCGCTTGGCGATCCCCAGGCCCAGGTAGTGCGCGAAGAAGGGCGTCTGGATGTGCATCAGATCGTATCCGCGGCTCGCCAGCAGGCGATCGTGTCGACGGATCTCGCGGGGACGCAGCATCCGATCTTCGGGGTCGATGACTAGATAGCGCGAAGGGATGCGCAGAACCTCGAAGGGCTCGGGGGCGGACTCGCCTCCGGCGGCCGAATAGTCCGGCGCGATCAGGGTGACCGCATGTCCTTTGTCGACGAACTCCCGCGCGAAGGTCTGGATCGACGTCGACACGCCCGTGATGCGAGGGAAGTAGACGTCCGAGATCATCAGGATGCGCATGAGATGGACTTGCGGGCTGTCGGCAAATCGGCGAATCATACCCGCAGTCGATCACCAAGCCCATCCAATGAAGGACTCATGACATGACCGATCTCCTGCGCCTCTGCTCCCCTCGCGGGCCGATGTTTCCGATCCTCCTCGGGATTGCACTGGCTGTCGGACCGCTCGGAAGCGTGCTCGCCGAGGGCGCGCCCGTGCTATGGGGGGCGGGCGTCAAGCCGTGCTCCGATTTCTTGGCCACCGCACCGGCCGATGCAACCGCGCAGGCGATCGCCGGCGAGGGCTATCGACGCTATCAGGAGTGGCTGTCGGGGCTCGTCACCGGATTGAACCTCGCAACCGGGCGCGACGTGCTGAAAGGCGCCGAGCTCGATGCCGCCATGATCCGTATCCGGACTAATTGCGAGCGCCATCCGAACGACGACTTCTTCAACGCCACCATGCGCTTGGTCCGCTCGCTGGGCGATTCGAGCAAGAATTGATTGCCCGTGGCCGCGGTGCGTGCCCCGGTATCGTCATCGAATTGTCACATGAACTTCATACAATCGGCATGATGCAAGGGCAAAATTCGGGCTCGCTTATCAACGCCCTCCCGGAGGTCATGTCATGAACAGAACTCTTATCGCCGCAGCGGTCACCCTCGCCGCGGCCTCGCTTTCGACCCAGGCGATGGCCCGTGATTCCATTTGGATCGCCGGCTCCTCGACGGTCTTCCCCTTCTCCACCGCGGTCGCCGAGACCTTCGGGCGCGAGTCGTCCTTCCCCACGCCCAAGGTCGAGTCCCTGGGCACCGGCGGCGGCTTCAAGCTCTTCTGCTCCGGCGTCGGCGTCGACAAGTCCGACATCAGCAATGCCTCGCGCGCCATCAAGCTCTCCGAGTTCGAGCAGTGCCAGGCCAACGGCGTGACCGAGATCACGGAGGTGAAGATCGGCTACGACGGTATCGCCATCGCCAACTCAAAATCCGGTCCGACGATCGACCTGACCCTCGGCGAGCTCTGGCAGGCCCTGGCCAAAGACGTCCCGAACGACGCCGGCGAGCTGGTTCCGAACCCCTACAAGAAGTGGAGCGAGATCAACAAGGATCTCCCCGATGTCGCAATCGAGGTGCTGGGCCCGCCGCCCACCTCCGGCACACGCGATGCTTTCGTCGAGCTGGCGATGGAAGGCGGCTGCGACAGCTTCCCGTCCGTCAAGGCGCTGAAGGAATCCGACAAGGACAAGCACAAGGCGGTCTGTCACGGTATCCGTGAAGACGGCGTCTTCGTCGAGGCCGGCGAGAACGACAACCTGATCGTCCAGAAGCTGGTCGCCAACCCCAATGCCCTCGGCGTCTTCGGTTACAGCTTCCTCGATCAGAATGCCGACAAGGTGCAGGGCGCGAAGATCGGCGGAGTCGAGCCGACCTTCGAGACCATCGCCGACGGCTCCTACCCGGTGTCGCGCTCGCTCTATTTCTATGTCAAGAACGCCCACGTCGGCACCATTCCGGGCATTCAGGAATATGTCGCCGAGTTCACCAACGACAAAGCATGGGGCCCCGAGGGCTATCTGGCCGACAAGGGTCTGATTCCGCTGCCCGACGACATGCGCTCCTCTGTGGCCGAGCAGGCTCAGGCGCTCACGCCCATGAAGGCACCCGCCAAGTAACGGAGTCGGCTCGACACAAGCGTTCCGACCGGTCAGCGGCCTTCGGGCCGCTGGCGTGTTTTTCCCGCCACGGCACAGCACTTCCATGCATTCATCGACGCTACTCATCGTCTTGCTCGGGTTGATGGCCATCGCCTACCACTTCGGGCGCAAGCGTGCCATCTCGACCGCGGGCGGAGTTGCGCGAATCAGCACGCTGCACTCGCTGCCGGCCTATTATGGGCTCTATGCGGCGTTGTGGGCGGGGATTCCCGCTCTGTTGCTGATGGGCCTCTGGACCGGATTCCAGAACGAGATCCTCGTCGCCATCGTCAAATCGGAGCTGCCGCCGACGCTGCTGGACGGAATGTCCTCCGGTCAGATCGGCTTGGTCGTGAACGACATCAAGAACCTCGCCTCGGGCGCGATTGTCTCGGGCGCGGTGACGCCGGAGATGCAGGCCGCAGCGGATCGCTACATCCAGCTCAATCAGATCGCCCGATGGGCGATGTGGCTCGCCGTCTTGGCGCTTGCGGTTGGCGGAATGGCCTATGCGTGGGCCAAGACGACACCGACCATGCGTGCGCGCAACCGGGTCGAGACCATCTTCATGGTTATCCTGGTGGTGTTCTCCTCGATCGCCATCCTGACGACGCTCGGGATCGTTCTTTCGGTCCTCTTCGAATCGCTGCGATTCTTCCAGTCCATCTCGCCGCTCGACTTCTTCTTCGGCACACTCTGGAGTCCGCAGACCGCGCTGCGTGCGGATCAAGTCGGTGCCTCGGGCGCCTTCGGTGCCGTGCCGCTCTTCACGGGAACCCTCATGGTCTCGGCGATCGCCATGCTGGTGGCAGTCCCGATCGGGCTCATGTCGGCCATCTATCTCTCCGAGTACGCACCGCGCCGCGTCCGGTCTTTGGCCAAGCCGACGCTCGAGGTCCTGGCGGGCGTGCCGACCGTGGTTTACGGATTCTTCGCTGCTTTGACCGTTGCTCCCGTTATCCGTGATTTGGGGATGGCCATGGGTCTGAACGTGGCCTCGGAAAGCGCGCTGGCTGCGGGCTTGGTCATGGGGATCATGATTATCCCCTTCGTCTCCTCGCTCTCGGAGGACGTGATCAATGCCGTTCCTCAGGCGATGCGCGACGGCTCTTACGCCTTGGGTGCGACCCAGTCGGAAACGATCTGGCGGGTGATCATCCCCGCAGCCTTGCCGGGGATCGTCGGCGGCATTTTGCTGGCCGTGTCGCGTGCGATCGGCGAGACGATGATCGTGGTCATGGCCGCCGGACTCGCTGCCAATCTGACGGCGAACCCGCTCGACAGCGTCACGACCGTGACCGTACAGATCGTCACCCTGCTCACGGGCGATCAGGAGTTCGACAGTCCCAAGACCATGGCTGCTTTCGCCCTGGGTCTAACCCTCTTCGTGGTCACTCTGACCCTCAACATGATCGCCCTTCAGATCGTGCGTAAGTATCGGGAACAATATGAGTAATACGCGTGCGGCCGGTGCCCCGCCTCAACGCACCATCGATATCGTCAATGCCAGTCTGAAGCGCCGCTACGCGAAAGAACGGCGCTTCCGTTTGATCGGATTGAGCGCCGTGGTGTTGGGTTTGTTGTTCGTCGCCCTGCTGTTCGCCGACATCATCGGCAAGGGCTATACAGCCTTTCAGCAGACCTACATCCAGATGCCGATCACATTCGACGCCGCCGTGATCGATCCGGAAGGCACGCGCAACCCGGAGATCCTCAAGGCGGCCAACTATGCCGCGCTCATCCGGCAGGCCCAGCGCGAGGTTTTCCCCGAGGTTTCGGATCGGCGTGCCACCCGTGCATTGACGTCGATGATCAGCGTGGGTGCACCCGCCCATCTGCGCGACATGGTCATGGCCAATCCCGATTTGATCGGGACGACGCAAGAGGTCTGGCTGCTGGCGGACGACGATATCGATATGTTGGTCAAGGGCCACATCGATCGGGCGCTCCCGGAGAGCGAGCGGCGCGTGAAGGATCAGACCGTCGGCTGGGTCGATCGCCTGGAGTCCGAGGGGCGCATCGAGAAGCGCTTCAACACCATCTTCTTTACCCACGGGACCTCGCGCGAGCCCGAGCTGGCGGGGATCGCCGGCGCGCTTATGGGGACCTTCTACACCCTGACGCTGACCCTGCTCTTCTCCTTCCCGATCGGGGTGGGTGCGGCGCTCTATCTCGAGGAGTTCGCGCCGAAGAATCGCTGGACCGATCTCATCGAGGTCAACATCAACAACCTGGCCGCGGTGCCTTCGGTCATCTTCGGGCTCTTGGGGCTTGCGGTCTTCATCGCGATCTTCGGGGTGCCGCGCTCGACCCCGCTGGTGGCCGCGCTGGTGCTGAGTCTGATGACACTGCCGATCATCATCATCGCCAGCCGCGCCGCGCTGAAGTCCGTGCCGCCATCCATTCGGGAGGCGGCGCTCGGGGTCGGCGCCTCGCCCTTGCAGACACAGTTTCATCATGTGCTGCCGTTGGCCATGCCGGGCATGCTGACCGGCGCCATCATCGGCATGGCGCATGCGCTCGGCGAGACTGCGCCCTTGTTGATGATCGGCATGATCGCCTTCATCGTCGACATCCCGAGCGGCTTCACATCGCCGGCGACGGTGCTGCCGGTGCAGATCTTCCTGTGGGCGGACAGCCCGGAGCGGGCGTTCGTCGAGCGCACCTCCGCGGCCATCATCGTCCTGCTCGCCTTCCTGATTCTGATGAATCTGACCGCGGTCTTGCTGCGACGCCGCTTCGAGCGGCGCTGGTAGGCGGGCTTCCATACATTACCGGATCCCGAGGTCCATGGGCGTTGGGATACACTTGAGGTTAGTCATGAGCACCACGGTTGATGAGATGAGTCGACGCACCGGCGCGATGAGCTCGGCGGAGTTGGCGGGCGAGCGCGAGTCGCGCGCGACGGTCGGGGATGTCACGGTGGCAAACCCGCGGATGGTCTGCCGCGGCGTCGACGTCTGGTACGGCGCCAAGCAAGCCATCAAGGGCGTGAGCCTGGATATCGGCAAGAACGAGGTCGTCTCCATGATCGGGCCCTCGGGCTGCGGCAAATCGACCTTCCTGCGCTGTCTGAACCGCATGAACGATACCATCGATGGTTGTCGCGTCACCGGATCCATCCAGCTCGACGGTCAGGACATCTACGACAAGGGGCTCGACCCGGTGCCGCTGCGCGCACAGGTCGGGATGGTCTTCCAGAAGCCGAATCCCTTCCCGAAGTCGATCTACGAGAACGTCGCTTACGGTCCGCGTATCCACGGTCTCACCAACAACAAGGCCGAGCTCGACGAGCTGGTCTCGGCCAGTCTTCAGAAGGCCGGCCTCTGGAACGAGGTCAAGGATCGTCTGGACCAGCCCGGGACCGGGCTTTCGGGCGGACAGCAGCAGCGGCTGTGCATCGCGCGCACCATCGCGGTTTCGCCCGAGGTGATCCTGATGGACGAGCCCTGCTCGGCCCTCGACCCGATCGCCACCGCCATCATCGAGGAGCTGATCGACGAGCTGCGGGCCAACTACAGCATCGCCATCGTCACCCACTCGATGCAGCAGGCCGCGCGCGTCTCGCAACGCACCGCCTATTTCCATCTCGGGGATCTGATCGAGGTCGGCGAGACCAACCAGATCTTCACCAACCCCAAGCACAGGTTGACCGAGGACTACATCACCGGGCGGTTCGGCTGATGGCCGGCGACAACAGCCTCTCCCCTGCGGGCGACATTGCGGGCGGTCACACGGTTCGCCGTTACGACCAAGAGCTCGCGAAGCTGCGCGGGATCATCCTCGACATGGGGCAACGGGTCATCGAGCAGACCCAAGCCGCAGTTGCCGCGGTCGTGGACGGCGAAGAGAGCCAGGCGTATCGCGTTCTCGATCGCGAGCCCCAGATCGATTTTCTCTCGCTCGATGCGGACGAAGAGATCTTCCGGGTCATCGCCCGTCGTCAGCCGACCGCGGTCGATCTGCGCATCGTGCTCGCACTGTCCCGGATTGCCGGCGATGTCGAGCGCGCAGGGGACAAGGCGGTGCGCATCGCCCGTCAATCCTTGATCCTGCGTGAAAGCGGCATCGGCCAAGGCGGCATCCCGTCGGACGCACTCAAGGAGCTGCTCCGACGCCTCGACGACCACGCCTGCTGCATGTTCGAGCGCAGCATCCAGGCCGTCGCCGGCTTCGATGTGGAGCTTTCGCTCGGTGTCTTCGAAGACGAGCCGCGACTCTTCGACGCCTCCGACGAGGCACGCGACTTCCTCGGCCAGGAGGATCTTGCCGGATTCACGCCGCGCCAGATCGTCTGTCTGTTGACCAGCGCGCATGCCTTGGAGCGCATCGGCAATCACGCCTCCAACATCGCCGAGCAGGTCATCTACGTGGCCGAGGGCAAGGACATCCGCTACCGCAATCGCGAGATCCTGATCGAGACCCTGCGTCGCGACCGCGCGTCCTAGGCGACGATTGTGTTTCTTCGCTGCACGGCCGACAATCGACGGGGTGCGGGCGACGCACACGACGGTCAACCAAACGATTCGGAGAAGTGTCAATGGCGAACGAGGGCTACCACGAGCCGATCGAAGAACTGTCCGACGAGACCCGGGACATGCACCGGGCCATCATCTCGTTGATGGAGGAGCTCGAAGCGGTCGATTGGTACAACCAGCGGGTCGACGCTTGCAAGGACGAGGATCTGAAGGCGATCCTGGCGCACAATCGCGACGAGGAAAAGGAGCACGCGGCCATGGTGCTCGAATGGATCCGTCGCAAGGACGCCACGTTCGACAAGGAGCTGAAGGACTATCTCTTCACCGAGAAACAGATTGCTCATCACTAAACCGCGTTCGGGGTTCATGTCGGGGGCGGCGTGATCCACCCCTTTGGCGCGGCTACAAACCTTAGCTGTGACGCGGTTTAGGTGAGAAGAGCAGACATTTTCCTTTTGGATGTTGTCCGCTTCTTGAACCGCGTCTGCTCAAGCCTCCGGGGATGCTTATGAAGCCTGACAGATGCTCAAGCAGTCCATGTCGTGCCGAGCGCGGTTCAACATGAGCCGCACCAAGCTCGATGCCGAATCGATCGCGAGAGCGCTCTCGGAGCTCAATGCCTCGGCCGCGTCGCCTTGGGCACTGGTCGACGGAAAGCTTCATAAGGGTTTTCAGTTCAAGGACTTCGTCGAGGCCTTCGGCTTCATGAGCCGGGTCGCGCTGGTGGCCGAGCGGATGGATCATCACCCCGAGTGGAGCAACGTCTACAATCGTGTCGTCGTCGATCTCTCGACCCACGACGCGGGCGGGATCACGACACTGGACTTCACGCTGGCGAGCCGGATCGAGGGCCTGAGCAGCTAGGGCGTCCCGAGGATCCATGCCCATCCTGATCCTGGCTTGGAAGAGCCTCCTGAATCGCCGCGGTACCGCGCTGCTTACGGTCCTCTCGATCGGTTTGAGCGTTGCGCTTCTTGTCGGTGTCGAGCGCTTGCGGACCGAGACGCGCGCGAGCTTCGCCAACACCGTCTCGGGGACCGACCTGATCATCGGAGCGCGGACCGGACCGGTTCAGTTGCTGCTCTACTCGGTCTTTCGGATCGGTCACGCGACCAACAACATCTCTTGGGCCTCTTACCGAGAGATCGCGACCCATCCGCGTGTCGCCTGGACCATTCCGCTTTCGCTCGGCGATTCGCACCGGGGCTACCCGGTGCTCGGCACCAGCTCGGCCTACTTCGAGCACTATCGCTACGGCCGCGGTCGTGCGCTGGTCGTGGCCGAGGGTGCGCCCTTCTCCGATCTCTACGACGCGGTGCTCGGGGCCGAGGTGGCCAAGGCGCTGGGTTACGCTCTCGGTGATTCCGTCGTGCTTGCGCACGGTGCCTCGGACGTCGCCTTTGCTCGGCATGAGGATCATCCATTTCGCGTTGCCGGGATTCTCGCGCCGACCGGTACCCCGGTCGATCGCACGGTCCACGTGAGCTTGGAGGGCATCGAGGCGATCCATGTCGGGTGGGATGGCGGAGCGCCGCTGCCGGGACGGACCCTCGATGCGGAGGAGACGCGAGCCATCGACCTCACCCCCAAGACCATCACCGCGGCCTTGATGGGGTTGACCTCGCGCATCTCGACCTTCCAGGTCCAGCGCTTCGTCAACGACTTCAGGCAGGAACCGCTGATGGCGATCCTGCCGGGCGTGGCACTCGCCGAGCTGTGGGGTCTGATTGTGGTCAGCGAGCAGGCATTGCTGCTGGTTTCGGGCTTCGTGGTCGTGGTTGGTCTCTTCGGTCTCTTGGCCGCGCTGCTGACGAGCCTCAACGAGCGGCGACGCGAGATGTCGATTCTCCGCTCGGTCGGCGCGCGTCCCGCCCATGTCTTCTCTCTGATCTTGGGAGAGGCATTTGCACTGACCCTGCTCGGGATCCTTGTCGGCTTGAGTCTGCTCTACGGGACCTTGCTGATAGCCCAGCCGGCGATCCTGTCGGCGACGGGGATCTTCGTCGCTGTCGGAATCCTCTCGGTGCATGAGATGATGTTGTTGGGGCTGGTCCTCGCCGCCGGGTTCTTGGTCGGTCTGATCCCGGGTTATCGAGCGTATCGGTTGTCGCTGGCGGACGGGCTGTCGATTCGGGTGTGACACGGCTCCGCGAGAGCCGTCGCGCCCATTGCACCTTCCCGGTTCACGTGCCCTCGACGAGGGCCCTAAATCCCTGAGAGTCCTACGATGAGACTGCTTCCGCGGCTGTTCCCTGTCATCCTCGCCCTCTGGCTCGTGGGTTGCGGCGAAGAATCCGCCGGACCCGAGTCCGGTGCCGCCGACGCCGTGCAGGCGGAGCAGATCGACTGGGACCGTCTTATCCCGGTCGATTGGCAGCCCGAAACCTTGCTCGAAGGTTTCGACCTGGATGCGGTCGATGGGATGGACGACGACGATCCTCGCGCCGTCGAATTGATGGACAAGCTCACGCAGCTCTGGGCCGATGCGCCGGTGGTGCAAGAGCTGGATGGCCTCAAGGTCCGTCTGCCCGGTTTCGTCGTGCCCTTGGAGATGGATGAGCGGACGATGTCCGAGTTCCTGTTGGTTCCCTATTACGGCGCCTGCATCCATGTCCCTCCGCCACCTGCGAACCAAACCATTCATGTGGTTGCACCGGAGGGGCGCGAGTATGTCGGGGAGCTGTTCGATACCGTCTGGGTCACGGGAACCCTTCGGGTGGTGCGCAGCAGCAGCGACTTGGCCGAAGCCGGTTATCGGATCGACGTGACCGAGATCGCGCCCTACGAAGGCGAGGTAGAGCCCCTTTAAACCGCGCCTCCGCATGATATGCACCGTTTTGCCTTGAAGCGGTCTCGCAGGAATCAATGGCGATTGCAGCCGGCGCCGTTTAAGTCCTTCAATTTTTTCCCTGAACCGCGTCGACTCCAATCGTGTTGGTGTCCTCGAAAGGGCGAGTAGACTCAAGCGTCATCGTGCAACTCGGACGTGGTTCAGCTTGGATTCGGTCGAGTGACCCCACATCCCCCAAGTGTCGGATAAGCGCGGCGAGCGATCGCGCCCTTCGCCGACAGGTGCTCCGGACCCGGTGCACTCGATCCGCAGCGGAGACGACCTTGGATACCGACACCCTGACCCGAATCGAGATCAGCAAGGAATATCTCAATTTCAGCGCGGGCCATTTCACCATCTTCTCCGCGACCGAGCGGGAGAATCTCCATGGCCACAATTTTCGGATTCGCTGCAATGTGACGGCGCCGGTCGGCACGGACGGCATGGCGTTCGACTACGTCATGCTCAAGCGGGTGCTCAAGGCGCTTTGCGACGAGCTCGACGAGCGGCTGCTGCTGCCGGAGCGCTCGCCGCATCTGCGCATCGAGCGCGGCGTCGGGATGGTGATTGCCTGGTTCGGCGAGGAACGCCTGCCCTTTCTCGAGCGCGACGTGCTGGTGCTGCCCATTCGAAACGTGACGATCGAAGAGTTGGCGGATCTGCTGCTGACCCGACTGCGTGTGCGACCCGAGCTGGTCGGTCGGGATCTGCGTGCGATCGAGCTGGGTGTCTCGTCGGGCGACGGACAATGGGCCTTTTCGTCTTGGAGGACACCATGAATCTACTTGTCGTCACCGGCGCGAGCGCGGGGATCGGTCGCGCCATCGCGACCCGCTTCCTGTTGGAGGGCAGCGTCGTCGTCAATCTCTCTCGCCGCCCCTGCACGGAGCGTGGGGTGGAGAATCTCGCATGCGATCTTGCGCAACCCGATGCCATCGATCGGATCGCCGCCCCGCTTGGGATCTGGTTGGCCGATGCCGAACGCATCTGCCTGGTCCACAACGCCTCGGTCATGCGACGCGACAGCATCGACGCCTTGCCGAGCGATGATCTGCGTTCCGTGCTGGAGCTCAATCTGGTGGCCGCCAACGGTTTGAACCAATTGGTTCTGCCGCACATGGCCGCCGGGTCGAGCATCATCTACATTGGCTCGACCCTGGCGGAGAAGGCGGTTCCCGGCGTTGCGAGCTATGTGATCGCCAAGCATGCCTTGGCCGGGATGATGCGTGCGACCTGTCAGGACCTCGCCGGGCGCGGTGTCCACACCTGCATGATCTGTCCCGGTTTCACGGATACCGAGCAGATCCGCGCCATGATCGGCGGCAATCCGAACACCCTTGCTGCCCTGACGGGGATGTCGGCGTTCGATCGACTGATCGAGCCGGAAGAGATCGCCGAGACCGTGGCCTTTGCGGCCCATGCCCCGGTGCTGAACGGGGCGCTTATCCACGCCAACCTCGGGCAGCGCGAGCGATGACCGCTACGGCGCCGCGCATCGTCTGCATCAGCGGGGGGACATCCGGGATCGGCGCGGGGCTCGTCGCCGCCTTCATCGAGGCCGGCGATCGCGTCGTGACCTTCGGGCGGGATTCGGAGAAGGTCGCCGCACTCGCCCGGCTGCGGGGTCAGGCCGTCGACGGCGGGAGCTTACGTCTGCTCGTGGGCGACGTGACACATGCGGACTTCCGCGAGCGTCTCGTCGCCGAGATTCGCGACACGGATGGGCGACTGGATATCTTGGTGAACAATGCCGGCGTGATTCTGAGCCAAGGCGATATCGAGGAGACGGTCGATGCCTGGAGGACGACCCTGGAGGTCAACCTGATCGCGCCCTTCGCTCTGACCCAAGGCTTTTTGGGTTTGCTCGAGAAAAGCGCCGCCCCGGTCGTCATCAACATGTCGTCGGCCTGTGCGCAGCACCCCTTCGAGACCTGCACATCGACAAGCTACTCGGCCAGCAAGGCGGGTCTGGAGATGTTGACGCGGCGACTGGCGATGGCGTTGGGGTCGCGCGGCATTCGGGTGAACGCCGTGGCTCCGGGCGTAGTGGAGTCCCCGATGTGGGGCGGGGCGAGCGACCTGATCGACTCGACCGTCAAACGTCGTCACCGCCTACGCCAGGAGGCCGTCGAGCCGAGCGACGTGGCGCGTGCAGTCCTCTTTCTCGCATCCGAGGACGCACGCCGGATTACCGGCGCCTGCCTCAATGTCGACGCGGGCTATGCGCTCGGTTGAACCGAAAAGGGTCGTCATCAAGCGAAGCCGTCAAGTCCGGAAAGACCTTTCAATCAGCCTGAGCCGCGTCCCGCCGGGTCCGTCGATTCGCGGTGACCTCGCAGTCACCTCGAATCGACCATGTTGCTGCTGACGCGGCTCAGCCGAGCTCGTCGGTCGGGATCTGCTGCATCAGCCCAAAGCTCTTGACGAAGGGATTGGCCATGCGCGGATCCTTCAGCATCGCCTTGTAATCACCTTCTTTGAACTTGAGCTTGCCGGTCATGAAGGCGGCGCCCATGCCGGTCATGCCGATGCCCTTCTCGACCCACTTGAGCCAATCCTTGAGGTCGGCACGCATGTCCCAGTTGGCCGGCGGGTCGTTGTCCGACCAAGCACCGGCGCGCACGCAGACGCCCTTCTCGACGACGAAGATACCGCGCGGGTTCTCCTCGTCCTTGAAACCACAATAGATCACCGAGTTGAAGTCGATCTCGGCCAGCTTGTCCTTGACCTCCGGCTCGCCGTTCCAGGCGTCCTTGAGGTGGTTCATCCATTCGGCGGAAAAAAGTGCGGCCATTGTTGTTGTCCTCCAGGTTAGCGGCATGGAAACCGCCCGCGTTGCCGCGGCGGTCGGTGTGTTCCGTCCCGGGACCGAGCGTGCCGGCCCCCGTTTGCGCGTGGGATTTTACCAGGATAAGGGGAAAAGGATACGGGCCGTGGCGAGGGCCGATGCGCGTCGGCCAAGACGGGTTCAGCCGAATCCCAGTCGAATCCCGGCCGATGCCAGGCGTTCGGCCTCCTCTTCGAGCTCCAGACGGGTCAGGGGGTGATCGGCGAGCCAGTCGTCCGGGAAGCTCAGAACGAGGTTGTCGCCGTCGGCCGTCAGCGTCGGATTGGGTTTGCTCTCCGAGGAGCGGCCGCGATGCAGAAGCACGGCGAGTCGCAGGATGACGCAGAGTCTGCGTGCCGTCTCGCGAATGCCTTGGGGTAAGGCTGCGAACTCCTGGACGGGAAACTTGCGCCGGTGTCCGAGCACCAAGGCGGCGAGCAGCATTTGCTCCGGTCGCGTGAAGCCGGCGAGATCGGCATTGCGCAGCAGATAGGCCCCGTGTTTCTGGTGCTGGCTGTGGGCGACCATCACCCCGATTTCGTGGAGCCGTGCGGCCCAGGCCAGCATGAGACCTTGGTTTGGGTTCTGCAGCGACCAAGGCACGGCGAGTCGGCGCAATAGGGCCAAAGCCGTCGCCCTGACACGCTGAGCCTGCTCCTGATCGATCTGAAAGTGTCGGCAAAGCGTGTCGACGGTCCGCTCGCGGACATCCTCGTGTTGGCTGCGCCCCATCAGCTCGTAAATCAGCCCTTCACGCAGCGCGTACTCCGAGACTTGCAGATGCTCGATCCCGAGGGTCTCGAAGACCGAGCGTAGGACGGCAACGCCGCCGGCAAAGACCGGCTTGCGCTCCTCGGCCAGGCCCTTGAGTGCGATGACGGAGGTTCGGCCCGTCTCCACGAGTGTGTCGCGAAGCCGGAGCAGCGATGCGGCGGAGATTCCGTCTTCGCACCAACCTTCAGCCGCCACGACCGCCGCGATGGATTTGATGGTCCCGGAGCTGCCGACCGCCGTTTGCCAACCCGTGCGGCGAAACAGCTCGCGCACCGGTCGCACCTCGAGGGCTCCCGTCAGCTCGGCCTTCTCCATGGCGCGCGCAGTGATGCGCCCGTCGGGGAAGTGACGACGCGACATGCTGACGCAGCCCATGTGCAGACTCTCGCGAACGCGTGCCGAAAACCCGAGGCCGACGATGATCTCGGTGCTTCCGCCGCCGATATCCACGACGAGCCGACGCTCGGTCCCGGCGGCCAGGTCATGGGCAACGCCGAGATAGATGAGACGGGCTTCTTCGCGACCCGCGATGACTTCGATCGGGTGGCCAAGTGCCGCTTCGGCACGGGGAAGAAAGTCGCTGTCGGGCGCGAGCTGACGCAGGGTATTGGTGCCGACTGCCCGCACGCTGCCGGGCGGGAATCCGCGCAGCCGCTGACCGAAACGCTCCAAGCAGGCCAGGGCGCGGTCGACGACATCCGGGTCGAGCCGTTTGTCCTCGCCCAAGCCTTCGCCGAGCCGGACCATCTCCTTGAGGCGATCGGTGACCTGCATGTGGCCCTTGTCGATGCGGGCCACGATCATGTGAAAGCTGTTGGATCCGAGATCGACGGCTGCGACGACCTCTGGCAGCATGGTCTCGACGGCGGCCTGGGCGGGCTCTTCAATCATGGCGGGGTCCAACACTGAGCGGCGCGTAAATGGTACCAGAAGCCGGCGCCATCGCGGGTGTCGTGCGTCGATGCCGCTCGGGATGGCAGAGCGCGCGAGGTCAGAGGGTCGCGCGTACACGAATGGGTTAAAATGTGCATCGCAACCGATGCGGTTGCGATGGTGTGGGGTGACAGGATGAACGAGACGCCGCTTCAGGTCCTCAACCGCGTCTTCGGCTACGACCGTTTTCGCGGTGCACAGGCGGAGATCATCGATCGGCTGATCGCCGGCGGAGACGCCCTGGTGTTGATGCCGACGGGCGGGGGCAAGTCGCTCTGTTATCAGATCCCCGCGCTCCTGCGGCCGGGCGTCGGCGTGGTGGTCTCGCCGCTGATCGCCCTGATGCAGGACCAGGTCGATGCGCTGCGGCAGCTCGGCGTGCGGGCCGCCTTCCTGAACTCGTCGCTGACACCGCAGGAGGCCCGCGCGGTCGAGGAGGCGATGGTCTCGGGCGATCTAGACCTGGTCTATGTCGCCCCGGAACGGCTGCTGACCGAGCGCTTCCTCTCGCTGTTGGATCGCGTCCGGGTTGCCCTGTTCGCCATCGACGAGGCCCACTGCGTCTCCCAGTGGGGCCATGATTTCCGCCCCGAATACATCCAGCTCCACCTGCTGCACGAGCGCTGGCCGCAGATCCCGCGCGTCGCACTCACCGCGACCGCCGATGCGCCGACCCGTGCCGAGATCCTGACCCGCTTGGGTCTGGGGCAGGCCGGGCAGTTCGTGTCCAGCTTCGACCGACCGAACATCCGCTATCGCATCGTCGAGAAGGCCAACCCACGTCAGCAGCTCATCGCCTTCCTGCGCAACGAGCATCCCGGCGATGCCGGCATCGTCTACTGTCTGTCGCGGCGTAAGGTCGAGGAGACGGCGGCCTATCTCGCGACCCAGGGCATGACGGCGCTGCCCTATCACGCCGGGCTTCCGGCCGAGACCCGTCGCACGCACCAGGCGCGGTTTCTGCGCGAGGAGGGTGTGATCATCGTCGCGACCATCGCCTTCGGGATGGGGATCGACAAGCCGGACGTGCGTTTCGTCGCCCACCTGGATCTGCCCAAGAGTCTGGAGGCCTACTATCAGGAGACCGGGCGCGGCGGCCGGGACGGTCAGCCCGCCGATGCCTGGATGACCTATGGCTTGGGCGACGTGGTGATGCTGCGTCGCATGATCGAGGACTCCGAGGCCGAGGAGCGCTTCAAGCGAGTGGAGATGCAGAAGCTCGACAGCATGCTCGGCTTCTGCGAGACCACCGAATGTCGGCGCCAGGTTCTGCTCAACTACTTCGGCGAGCCCCTGCCCAAGCCCTGCGGCAACTGCGATACCTGCCTGGAGCCGGTCGCCACCTGGGACGGGACCGAGGCGGCACGCAAGGCGCTCTCCTGCATCTATCGCACCGGCCAGCGCTTCGGCAGCAGCTATCTGGTGGATGTCCTGCTCGGCAAGGCCAACGAGCGCATCCGCCGCTTCGGGCATGACCAAGTCACGACCTTCGGCATCGGCCAAGAGCTCGCCGCGGATCAATGGAAGTCGGTCTATCGCCAGCTCGTCGCGGCCGGGTTCATCCGGGTCGATTTCGAAGGACACGGGGCGCTGTGCCTGACCGAGCAAAGCCGTCCCCTGCTGCGCGGGGAGCGCAGGCTCCGACTGCGCCAAGACCCGGACCGCAAGAAGTCGACCGGAGCGGGTCGCAAACCCGCCGCGGAGCCGCCGAGCGATCCCGAAGCGCTCGCCTTGTGGGAGGCCCTGCGCGACTACCGGCGTCAACTCGCCCTGGAGCAGGATGTCCCGGCCTATGTCATCTTCGGCGATGCGACCCTGCGCGAGATCCTGACCTACCGCCCGCGAAATCGCGACGAGCTGAGCCGGATCAGCGGCGTCGGTCAGGCCAAGCTCGAGCGCTTCGGCGAGGGCTTTCTGAAGCTGCTCGCCACGCACGCGGCCAAGCACGGCCGACCCTCGACGGTCCCTAAACTGCCGGTCGCGAGACCCGCCTCGGTCGGTGCACGCATCCGCGAGTCCGGATTGAACGACACCATGCGAGAAACCCTGGAGCTCTTTCGCTCCGGCCGAAGCGTCGAGGCGATCGCCGAGCAGCGTGCCTTGAAGCTCAGTACCGTCTACACGCACTTGGAGCGTTGCATCGAGGAAGGGTACGTCGCCGTGAAGGATGTCGTTCGTCTCGACCCGGAGACCGTGCGGGCGATCGAATTCGCCATCGAGCGACTGCCCGAGAACGCGCTCATAAGCCTCAAACCGATCTACGAAGCCTTCGAAGGCCGCTACGATTACGGCCTGCTGCGATGCGTGCGGGCCGGGATGGGGATCTCGGCCGGGGATTGATCCGCGACTGCTCGGTCTATAATCGCACCCGTACGCGATCCAGCGGAGTCCGCTATGAGCCTGACCCAGCAAGACATCGATTTCATCAAATCCAATATGGCCGTTTGGCTTGCCGAGCAGAGTCTCGGCAAGCCACCGGCTGTCTACGAGATCGAGCTGCGCGAGCGCATGGTGCGTGTTGAGGAGGAGCTCAAGCACCAACGCGAGCTGATGCGTCAGGGCTTCGAGCAGATGGACAAGCGCTTCGAGCAGGTCGAGAGACGCTTCGAGCAGATCGACAAGCGCTTCGAGCAGGTTGAGAAACGCTTCGAACAGATCGACAAGCGCTTTGAGCAGGTCGACAAGCGCTTCGACGAGATGATCCGTCGCCACGACCGCCACTTCTTGTGGCTGATCGGTTTCATCGCGACGGTCGGCGGCTTGGTCATTGCCGCCGGCAAACTGTGGTAGCTCGCTTCACGCCGAACGCCCTAGCCGCGTCCGATTCGGCGAGACTGATCGCTACCCCCTTTCGGAGGCACGTCCTCGTTTCGGCGGCTTAGTCCGCCTCGTAAGCCAAATTCGGCGCCAGCCAACGCTCGATCTCGGGCAGCGGCATGCCTTTGCGCTCGGCGTAGTCGGCAACCTGGTCGCGGGCCAGCTTGCCGACGGCGAAGTAGCGGCTGTCGGGGTGCGAGAAATAGAGCCCGCTGACCGCGGCGGTCGGAACCATCGCCTTGGATTCGGTCAGCCAGATGCCGGTGTTGCGCTCCGCGTCCAAGGCTTGCCACAGGAGATCCTTCTCGGTGTGGTCGGGCGAGGCCGGATAGCCCATGGCGGGACGGATGCCCTGGTAGCGCTCCTCGATCATGTCCTCGTTGCTCAAGGTCTCGTCGGGGGCATAACGCCAATGGCGGGTGCGCACCCGCGCATGCAGCATCTCGGCCAGTGCCTCGGCGAGACGGTCGGCGATCGCCTTGAGCATGATGGCGGAGTAGTCGTCGTGATCGGCCTCGAAGGCGGCGACGCGTGCGTCGATCCCGATCCCCGCGGTGCAGGCGAAGCCGCCGACATAGTCCGGGATGCCGGTCTGGGCCGGGGCGATATAGTCGGCCAGACACTCGTTGTACTTGCCGGGCGGCTGTTTGCCCTGCTTGCGCAGACAGTGGAAGGTGAGCAGGGTCTCGCTGCGGCTCTCGTCGGTGTAGACCGCGATGTCGTCGCCGACCGCGTTGGCGGGGAAGAGCCCGATGACGGCGGCGGCGCCGAGCCACTTCTCGGTGATGATCCGGTGGAGCATCGCCTTGGCGTCGTCGAAGAGCTTGCGCGCCTCGACGCCCTTCTCGGGGTCATCGAGGATCTGGGGATAGCGCCCGCGCAGCTCCCAGGCGTGGAAGAAAAAGGTCCAGTCGATATAGGCCGCGATCTCCTCGAGCGGGATGTCGTGGAAGCTCTGCACGCCGGGTTCGGCGGGGACGGGCGGCTGATAGTGCTCCCAATCGATCGGCGTGCGGTTGGCTTGGGCCTTGGTCAGAGGCACCAGGTCGCGGGCCTCGTCACGCGAGGCGCGGCGCTCGCGGATCTGCACGTATTCGGCGCGCACGCCGGCGACATACTTCTCCTTCATCTCCTTCGACAGCAGGCTTCCCGCCACGCCGACGGCGCGCGAGGCGTCCTTCACATGGATGACCGGATGCGCGTACTGGGGCTCGATCTTGACCGCCGTGTGCAGCTTCGAGGTTGTCGCACCGCCGATCAGCAGCGGGATGGTGAAGCCCTGACGCTGCATCTCCTTGGCGACGTGGACCATCTCGTCGAGCGAGGGGGTGATGAGCCCGGACAGCCCGATGATGTCGGCGTTGACCTCGCGCGCCTTGGCCAGGATCCGGTCGGCCGGAACCATCACGCCCATGTCGATCACTTCATAGCTGTTGCACTGGAGCACGACCCCGACGATGTTCTTGCCGATGTCGTGCACGTCGCCCTTGACCGTCGCCATGAGGATGCGGCCTTGGGTGTCGCCCTCGCACTTCTCGGCCTCCAGAAAGGGCTCCAGATAGGCGACGGACTTCTTCATGACGCGCGCCGATTTGACCACCTGCGGCAGGAACATCTTCCCCTCGCCGAAGAGATCTCCGACCACATTCATGCCGTCCATCAGCGGGCCTTCGATGACGTTGATGGGCGCGCCGAGCTTTTGGCGTGCCTCCTCGGTGTCCTCGACGATGAAGTCCGTGATGCCCTTGATCAGCGCATGCTCGATGCGCTTCTCCACCGTCGCCTCGCGCCAGGAGAGATCCTGCTTGTTCTCGATGCCCGAGCCGTCGCCCTTGTACTTCGGCGCGATGTCGAGCAGCCGTTCAGTGGCATCCGAGCGGCGATTGAGGATGACGTCCTCGACCGCCTCGCGCAGCTCCGCGGGCAGATCGTCGTAGATGGCGAGCTGGCCCGCGTTGACGATCCCCATGTCCATCCCGGCGCGGATGGCGTGATAGAGAAAGACCGAGTGGATCGCCTCGCGCACCGGGTCGTTGCCGCGAAAGGAGAAGCTGACGTTGGAGACGCCGCCCGAGACCTTGGCGTAAGGCAGCTCGCGCTTGATGCGCCGGGTCGCCTCGATGAAGTCGACCGCGTAGTTGTTGTGCTCCTCGATCCCGGTGGCCACGGCGAAGATGTTCGGATCGAAGATGATGTCCTCGGGCGCGAAGCCGATCTCATCGACTAGGATGCGATAGGCGCGCGCGCAGATCTCGAACTTGCGGTCCTGTGTATCGGCTTGGCCGACCTCGTCGAAGGCCATCACCACGGCCGCCGCGCCGTAGCGTTTGACCTTCTTCGCCTGCTCGCGGAAGGCTGCCTCGCCCTCCTTCAGGCTGATCGAGTTGACGATGCACTTGCCCTGGACACACTTGAGCCCGGCCTCGATCACCGACCACTTGGAGGAGTCGATCATGATCGGCACGCGCGCGATATCCGGCTCCGCGGCGATCAGATTCAGGAAGCGCACCATGGCCGCCTGCGAGTCCAGCATCGCCTCGTCCATGTTGATGTCAATGACCTGGGCGCCGTTCTCCACCTGCTGGCGCGCAACATCGAGCGCGGCGTCGAAGTTGCCGTCGAGGATGAGTCGCTTGAACTTGGCGGAGCCGGTGACGTTGGTACGTTCGCCGATGTTGATGAAGGTGGCTTGTGGGGTCATGGCATTGGTTCGCTGTGGCGGGGGGCGGTTGCGTTGCGGCTCGACGCGGTCGGACGCGAGCGCTCAGGCGAGCAGGGTTTGCACATCATACTTGGCAATCTCCGGATCGCGCGTGACCAGAACCAACCCGGAGGTCTGTGCCTGCGCCACCAGAAGCCGGTCGAACGGGTCGCGATGATGCATCGGCAAGCCGAGGTAGGCCGTCAGATGAGGGATCTCGATCTGGAGCACGCAATAGCCGGCCTTTGGGATAGCCTCGAAGAAGTCGGCCGGCAGATCGAGCTTGCCGATCGATGACTTGATCGCGCACTCCCACAGGGACACCAGGCTCACGCAGACGAGGTTCTCGGCCGACCCGATGACCTCCTGCGCCGTTGTCGAGAGCGCGGCAGGCTGATGGAGCGCCCATAGAAGGGTGTGCGTATCAAGCAGAACACGCACGGTCAGTCGACCATGCCGAGGTCGCGTGCGATCTCTTCGGGCCATGCGTCGAAGTCGTCGGCGATCCGCAATTGCCCCTGAAAAAGCCCGAGGCGTTGATTCGACAGCTCGGGCGCATAGCGGGTGATCCGCACGACAGGCTTACCCATCCTCGTGATGATGATGTCCTGGCCTTGGCTGGCCTGCTCGACGACCTCGGAGAAGCGGGCCTTCGCGTCCGTCACGTTGAGAATGGCATTCATGGTCGAAGATTCCGGCGGTCTGACCTGGTCTGACTATAAGGTCCGGGCCGACAGTGAGCAAGGGCGTTCGCCCCGAGGCTTGTTACCCCGCCATGCGCCGATCAGAACAAATCTGCCTCCGGATCAGGTCGATGCCGTGAGAGTCGAACGGCCGAGCGATACCCATCCCATCGAAGGGGTCGCGATGATCGTCCGGGAGGCGTCCGGTTTCGGGCCGCGTTTCGCCGCTAGACGGTCTCGACCTCGAATCCGACCAGGGTGCGCCGCTCGCGGCTGAATTCGATGCCGATCAGATGGATGGGTTGGCCTGTGGCGCGGTATTTGTCCGCATAGCCGCGATCCTTGATCTGCTGGAGCGCGCGTCCCTCGGGGGTGAGCTCCACCACCTTGAATTCGAACAGCCAGATCCGGCTGTTGAATTTAAGGGTCAGGTCGATCCGGCCTTGATTGCCGGAATCCTCCGGTGTCAGGTCCAGTCCCAGGGCGGCAAGGTGGCTGTAGAAGACGCTGGCGTAGAAGCCTTCGTACCGGGCGATCGGATGGCCGTCATGCCACTGATGCGGGATGGCTGCGAAGAGCGCCTCGATGTGGGCGCGCAGGGCCTCGAAATCGCCGCTCACCAGCACGTCGTAGAGCCGGCTGACGGCGCGCTCGGCCTGCATGGGATCGCCCATCAGTCCCTTGAGCAGCGCGTCGTTCAACGCCGACTCGACCTCCAGGTTCGGGTACCCCAGGCTGTATTCGAGCCGTGCGCCGATCCGTCGCGAACCGGTAAAGGTGAGATAACCGCTCTGCCACAGCAACGCCTCGGGCGACATGCTGTCCACGTCGAACGTCGACAGCAGTGCCTCCGATGCCCGCACGCCGGCTAGGTCGGGCGTGAAATAGCCGCGCGCGTTGAGCAGATCGACCAGAAAGGTCGGCGTGCCGGTCTCGAACCACCAGGAGCGAAATTCGCGCTCCTGGAACAACAGCAGCAGATCGAAGGGGTTATAGACTGCCTCCCCCGTCCAGTTGTAGCCGTTGTACCAGTCGCGAACCCGATCCCGGTCCAGGTTTTCCAGTTCCGGCGCGAAGACGGTTTCCACATCCTGCCCGGTGTAGCCGCAGACGGCCGAATAGTCTGACGACACGGTGATGTCACGCAGGTTGTTCAGCCCGGAAAAGATGCTCACCTTGCTGAATTTGCTCACCCCGGTGAGGAAGGCGAAGCGGATGTGGGCGTCGGATCCCTTGATCACCGAGTAGAGGTTGCGCAGTCCGTCGCGCAAGGACCGAGCCGTGTCGCGATCGTTCAGGTTATCGAGGATCGGCTTGTCGTACTCGTCCACCAGGACCACGACACGTTGCCCGTAATGGGCGTGGGTCTTGCGAATCAGCTCGCCGAAGGCCCCGGCGATGTCGAGATCCGGATGGACGGCGACCGCCAGTGCCTCGCGGTTGATCCGCAGCAGATCGGCGATACGCGCATCCAGTGCTTCGCGACTTTGCAGCATCCCTTCGGCAAAGCTGATCCGGATGACCGGATAGCGTGTCGACCAGTCCCAGTGCGGATGGATCTTCAGCCCACGGAACAAGGGCTCGTTGCCGGCGAACAGCTCGGCCAGGGTGTCGATCAGCAGCGACTTGCCGAAGCGCCGCGGGCGCGAGAGGAAATACTGGCTGCCTTCGTCGATCAACCGCCGGATGAAGTCGGTCTTGTCCACATAGTAGAAGTCCTCGCCGCGGATCTTGGCGAACGTCTGAATCCCGATCGGCAGTTTGCGGCGGTGCATGGCTGACCTCGGCAGTCTGTTGTGTGATGGGCGCGGCGGCAATCGAGCAATCTCTGCTCAGCGTAACGGGTCGATGAGGGGCTGTCATGTGCGACCACGAATGGATCGACGCACCAGCGGCGAGGGAGCGATCGAAGGGCGCTGCGAGACCTTAGCTCCCAAGCGAGGCGCACACAGGCCGCGCGCGTGTCGTTGTCCTGTACGAAACCGAGCGGAATACGCAGGCCGACAGCGCAACCCTGCGGGGGAATCTCGACGCTTTCCGCGCGACACTTCCGAAAAGCTCACCGGGCGAGTGATCAACGAGACGACTTGCTCAACATCTACGACGCCTATTTTGGCAGCTGCCTGCTTGTCCCCTTCGAACGTCCGCTGTTCGATCTCGCGAGTCGCCTCCGTATCGATCACCGTATCAAGACACCGGATGCGCTCCACCTGGCCGCGGAACTGAAATCCAAATGCGAGCAGTGTTTACCAACGTCAGACATCTCGCCAAGGCTGCTGGACATCAACTCAAGATCTGGGATTGGACTCTCATCGGACAGGCATCAGGCCAACTGGCACGCCCATGATTGCAGGAAGAGCACGATCGAATTCGGAGCGCCTTAAGGCGTATCGTCGGATCTGCTCGGTGGGGTACTGACCCCGAGCCCTTTGCACGGATCAAGTTTCCGCAACAAATAAATCTGTCCCCTTTTCTGCAAAAAAGAGCGTGCCATTGATCGGGGTCAGCTAAATGGTGTCCCCTTTTTGTGGTCCGTTGCTGCTTACCTAATGGCATGGGCGTTTATTCTTGTTATACGACCTTCTTAA
>NZ_LN848257.1:3869249-3982807 GCF_001499735.1 Thiocapsa sp. KS1
GCTAGTCCAACGAAAAGTGCGCCTAGACTGATGGAAATGTTGTAGGACAACTCGCCAAGCCTATATGCAGAAAGTTTTTCTTTTAAAACTGCAGTCTCTATTGCGTTTTGGTTGTATTGGCTACGTATTCTTTTTAACTCGCCAAGCTCTTCGTCCTTCCTCTCAATATCATCTATTAAAAGATTCACGCTTCCAATGTTCATCAATTCTTCTTCTTTGAGTCGTCGTCGAAGCGGGGCATACGAACGGGCGCTTTTTCGCTCTGTGACATCTGCCGATGATTCTGAATCTTCTGGTGCTTCGTCGATTTGGGAATTATCTTTCATGAGCACGGATTTTCTCTACGTATTTATCATATGCAAACAGGTGATTAAAAAGACAGTCATTCATCCCTGCACGTCGATATAGGGCTACGCGAAGATCTCGATGACCGCCGCCGAATAGCCGGCCGCGGGGAAGGTGGGGTCGCCATTTAGCTGACCCCGATGACCCTGGAAAATGCGACTTGACTCCGCGGGGAGTCCGCAACAAATAAATCCGTCCCCTTTTCGGGCCGGCTAGTGAGGCACCACCAAACGAAAGGGGCGGCAACAGATAGGCCGGACCTACAGTCGCGGGACGCCTGCTCTCTACTCTACCTGCCGCCCGTTTGCACGGATCACGTTTTCGCAACAAATAAATCTGTCCCGAATGGCACTAAGCTAAGCGGCCATCTTAAAATATCAATGACTTACGTTGGCGCCAACGGCTAGGAGACCATAGAGCCTAGTCATCGCGCCCGGCTTTCCCGGCTTGCGACGGTGGTCCGCGACTTTTCGCGGCCTCCGCGTCCCGCGCACTTCCTTGTTTTTAAAGGGTGCTCGTCTTAACTTAGTGCCATTCAAATCTGTCCCCTTTTCCCTTTTCCCCGGTCCTCATTCTGTCCAAGCCTTCCTGATTCGCTTGCGCTTTTTTGTAAACCGTCCCCGGAGCCCCGCCAAAAGCTCGAATCGGAGTGGTCTTGCCATGGAGACAACTCAGCCCGAGAATGCTGGAAAACAAGATCCCGATTCCTGTTGATCGGGGTCAGCTAAACGGTGTCGCCGCCTGCGTCAAGACCGACAAAGTCTCCAAAATCGTTTACTGCATCTTGCAGAATCGCTTCTCTTTTCACTTCCCAGTTGCTAATTCGGAATACTCGCCAACCTTGCTTCTGTAAGCGCCTGTCTTCTTTGAGGCGCATCGAATAAATCTCTTCATCTGCAAACCATCTGCTGTCCGACTTTCGTGCGTAATGACTAATATCGTCAATGAGGACTACATATCTTCGGTTGCTCCAGAACGCCACGAAATCTACTCTGTAAAGTTCGTCTCCATGAGAAGCACCGCGATCTCTCAAGTCTCTCTTAGTTGCGGAATGCCATTGTATCCATGCTTGGGGTATGAGCAGGGGGACATGAGCTTCTGCCATATTGTACTGCCGAGCATATGTCTGCATGAACGTTCTTTCATGCTCGGTTTGATTCATCGACAGAAGCGACTTCTTGAGCGTTAGGTTGGCTGCTTTTGGAATGCCAAGCTGATCTTGAAATAATTGAAATGTGAAATCTGGGTATACATCGTCATTGATGATCCCTTGGCCCGATTGAGGTTCGTACTGTAAGGATTGACCATGAATTGTTGCGGTTATGGCAAAGCTCGGCTTTTGTCTTCCAAAAGGGATGCCTGCCGGGAACTGTTTTTTGAAGAGGTTGCTTTCTTGGCCCAAATCTTCGGGGATAAAAACCTCGGCGCCATTCACGGTCAATCCCGAACGCTCGCATAATCTCGCCAGGGATTCTTTCTGTGAGGAATCGACATAAGTCTGCGAAAGGACCAAGCCGATCACCCGTAGAAATCTTCTCGCATCGTCTGGGCTCTCCCAATCTATTCCTTCAAAATATTGCTGCACACGATATCTTCTGTCTCCACTTACGCTCCTCTCCTGAGGAACTTCTCTAGGGGCGAACCCCGCCATAGAGAAAATGTCATCAATTTGACGCAAATAAAGTGAAACACAAAACTCTCGGAACTCCAGGCGCAGTTCAGGTTTGATGTATTCCATTGAGGCGTATTTCGATGGCTCTTGTAAGTTAGCGCTTGTCATAATCGGACGAATAAAGAGGGATATCGGGGTCAGCTAAATGGTGACCCTATACGTCCGCACGCGCAGTGTGGGTTCGGGTTCGGGCGCATGTTATGCAGTCTGTTCGTTACGGAGATTCAGATATTCCGTTCACGCTAAGCAATACGTTCGTTTGATGCCATCCAGTGTGCGCATGAAACAATACTCCGTTGATATTCACTCTCTGTCCTTTTAGCTGTTTGTACGACGTCATCGTTTCATCATTGAGCGCCAATTGAATAAGCAACAAGCCGCCTTCAAATGGTGAAAACTCGTCTTCGCCTTTCACAGAGATCGGGGTAACCAGCCTTAACGCGGGGTACATATATCTCTCCCCATTTGGCGCTTCACCTGGCATTGAGATAAGTATCCCGTAAAGCGTCACCTCTGTTGGAGCGTATTCATATGTTTGGCTAATGGCAGAAAAACTGAGCAATGCACATATCAAGCTCAAAAAACCGAGGGAGAATTTCATCATAGGGTTTCGTGTTATCTACGCAGAAACGCTATTCAGGATCGCAAGCAAAACCCTGAATGTCTCTTTCGTTGGCCTTCTTGTGGCTGTGATAATCTGTGGCCGGAGCGAGAGCGAAAGACGCAGCTTGGCTACGGAGCTTGTAAAGTTTCTAGCCATTGCATACCTCAATAACTGTGATGCTTACTTGGCTCCAACTGCTTGCTAGTGAAGGGCTGCTTGATATTAGTGCATTTTAAGGGGTCAGGTTCGAATGGCACTCAGTTAAGGCGAGGACCCTTAAGAAACAATAGGCTGCGAGGGTCGTAGAGGCCGGGGAAATTCGTGGGGCCGCCGTCGGAGACCTGGAAAGCCGAGAGCCACGCCCAGTTTTACAGTATCTTGGCCGTTGGTGCTCGCATAACCATCGGATTCTAAAGACGTCCGCTTAACTGAGTGCCATTCGGGTCAGGTTCAATTAATTTACGCCTTCAAAGCTAGTCGGCCACCTGCGCCAGGCTAATCTGGTCAGCGATATTACAGGCAGTCGGCCACTCGTTGCACGACCATTCGGCCGGGGGCGGATCGAAGCGACGCCGACGGGTCAATCTTACTCTGGGTTCACGTTGGGTGTTAACGAGGAGACGCAGCATCTGCGCACCGACTCGCTTTTGAGGCGATCCGGTTTGGAGGAACGAACCCCATCGCGGCAGTCGGCGCGGTTCGCAATGTGATCCACTCGAGGAGCCACAACCGCGAATCCGATCCCGCCCCTCACCACCCCCGCTCCAACAACGGCCTCAAAAACCGCCCCGTATGCGACCGCACGTTCGTTGCAATCTCCTCGGGCGTGCCGACCGCGATGATCTCGCCCCCGCGGTGCCCACCCTCCGGCCCCAAATCGATGATCCAATCCGCCGTCTTGATGACATCCAGGTTGTGCTCGATCACGACCACGGTGTTGCCCTGGTCGCGGAAACGATGCAGCACGTCGAGCAGATGCTTGACGTCGTGGAAGTGCAGGCCGGTGGTGGGCTCGTCCAGGATATAGAGTGTCCGGCCGGTGTCGCGCTTGCTGAGCTCGCGGCTGAGCTTCACGCGCTGGGCCTCGCCGCCGGAGAGCGTGGTGGCGCTCTGGCCAAGCCGCACGTAGGCGAGGCCGACATCCATCAGGGTCTGGAGCTTGCGTTTGATGAGCTGCACGGGAGAGAAGAACTCGAGGGCGTCCTCGACAGTGAGGTTCAGGACCTCGTCGATGGTCTTGCCCTTGTAGCGGATCTCGAGTGTCTCGCGGTTGTAGCGTCGGCCCTTGCAGGTGTCGCACTGGACATAGATATCGGGCAGGAAGTGCATCTCGACCCGGATGAGTCCGTCCCCTTTGCAGGCTTCGCAGCGCCCGCCCTTGACGTTGAAGCTGAAGCGGCCGGGTCCGTAGCCGCGCGAGCGCGCCTCGGGCACGGCGGCGAAGAGGTCGCGCACCAGGTTGAAGAGTCCGGTGTAGGTGGCGGGGTTGGAGCGCGGGGTTCGACCGATGGGGCTCTGATCGATGTCGACGACCTTGTCGAAGGAGTCGAGCCCTTCGATGGCGGTGTGGGGTGCCGGCTGGAGGCTGGCCCCGTTGAGATAACGCGCGGCGACGGGGAAGAGCGTGTCGTTGATCAGGGTGGACTTGCCCGAGCCCGAGACCCCGGTGATGCAGACGAAGCTCCCGACCGGGATCTCGGCATCGACGGCGCGCAGGTTGTTGCCCCGCGCACCCAGGATGCGCAACTGCCGACCCGGGTCGTTGGGCGTGCGCTGCGTCGGGATGTCGATCCGCAGGCCACCGGACAGATAGCGCCCGGTCAGTGAGCCGGGTACCGCCGCGATCTCCTCGGCAGTGCCTTGGGCGACGATCTCGCCGCCGTGCACGCCGGCGCCCGGCCCCAGGTCGACGACCAGATCGGCGCAGCGGATCGCCTCCTCGTCGTGCTCGACCACGATCACGGTGTTGCCGATGTCGCGCAGGTGAGTCAGGGTCTTGAGCAGTCGAGCGTTGTCGCGCTGATGCAGGCCGATCGAGGGCTCGTCCAGGATGTACATGACCCCGACCAGACCGGCGCCGATCTGGCTGGCGAGCCGGATGCGCTGGGCCTCGCCGCCGGAGAGTGTCTCGGCGCTGCGATCGAGGGTCAGATAGTCGAGCCCGACGTCGACCAGGAAGCGCAGGCGGGTCGCGATCTCCTTGATGACCCGCGCCCCGATCTCGCCGCGCTTGCCGGGCAGCTCCAGCCCCTCGAAGAAGCGCAGTGAGTCGCCTACCGGCATCGCGGCGACGGCGGGCAGGTTATGACTCTCCAGAAAGACATGGCGGGCCGCTTCGTTCAGACGCGAGCCGCCGCAGGTCGGGCAGGGCTGGTGCGAGAGATAACGTGCCAGCTCCTCGCGGACCGCGCTGGAGTCGGTCTCTTTGTAGCGCCGCTCCATATTGCGGATGATGCCCTCGAAGGGACGTACCTTGGCTGCGCCGCGCTCGTGCGGCAGCTTGAGCTTGATCTTCTCCTTGCCGGTGCCGAAGAGGATCAGCTCCTGAACCGGGTTGTCGAGTTGGTTCCAGGGCGTCTCGACATCGAACCCATAGTGCTCGCCGAGGCCACGGATCACCTGAAAGTAAAAGGAGTTGCGCCGATCCCAGCCGCGCACCGCGCCGCTTGCAAGGCTCATCTCCGGATGAAGGACGACCTTGGCGGGGTCGAAGAATTGCTCCATGCCGAGCCCGTCGCAGGTGGGGCAGGCGCCGACCGGGTTGTTGAATGAGAAGATCCGGGGCTCCAGCTCCGGGATGCTGTAGCCGCAGACCGGGCAGGCGAAGGACGCCGAGAAGGTGATCATGGGCCGCTCGGGCTCGTCGATGGCGGCGACGCGGGCGATGCCGCCCGAGAGCTTGAGTGCGGTCTCGAAGGACTCGGCCAGACGCAGGGCCAGATCGGGCCGCACCCGGAAGCGGTCGACCACCACCTCGATGTCGTGCTTCTTCTTGATATCCAGCTCGGGCGGGTCGTCGAGCTCGTAGAGATCGCCGTCGATGCGTGCGCGTACGAAGCCTTGCGCATGCAGCTCGGCGATCAGCCTCTGGTACTCGCCCTTGCGCGCCGAGACCACCGGTGCGAGCAGCATCAGCCGGTCGCCCTCCGGCAGCGCCATCACCTGATCGACCATCTGACTGATGGTTTGCGCCTCCAGCGGCTCGTCGTGGGCCGGACAGCGCGGCTGGCCGACACGCGCGAAGAGCAGACGCAGATAGTCGTAGATCTCGGTGATGGTGCCGACGGTGGAGCGCGGATTGTGCGAGGTGGTCTTCTGCTCGATCGAGATGGCCGGCGAGAGGCCCTCGATATGGTCCAGGTCCGGCTTCTCCATGACCGAGAGGAACTGCCGGGCATAGGACGAGAGCGACTCGACGTAGCGGCGCTGACCCTCGGCATAGATAGTATCGAAGGCGAGCGAGGACTTGCCCGAGCCCGACAGGCCGGTGAAGACGATCAGCCGCTGACGGGGGAGATCGAGATCGATGCTCTTGAGGTTATGGGTACGTGCGCCGCGGATGCGGATTGTGTCCATGGGGCTGGGAGACCTGCGGCGGTGGGCGGCCAATCCGTGATTATTCCGCAAAGGCCGCTCGAACGTCTCTACCCGCCGCAGCGGATCGGGCGGTCTGCTGCGGGGCGGACGACTAAGGGAGACCTCGGTGTCGCAGAAGATACAACGGCAGTTGCAGTCGCCGCGTCATCGGCGGCTGCAGGCGGCGCTCAATGCTCGTCGTGAAGCTCCAATCGTCGCTCCAAACGTTCCAGACGGCGTTTGATGTCGTCCACATCCGATTTGCTGCCGTAGACCGCTGACGTCAGTCCTGCCAGCTGTTGTCCCCTCGCCGAGAGCTGGAGGCTGTTGGCGGTCACCTCGCGTTTGATATCGGCGATGTCCGCTCGGATCGCGCGGAGATGCTCGAGGACGAGGTTTTCGATCTCTGCCGTCATGGATGTTTCTCCGCGGAATTCGTCGTGAGAAGACTGGTCTGCGGGAGGATTCCTGTCAATCGCGACCGGGCACGATCGCCGACAAGCCCTTATACTCGCCTCTTCCGCCGAATCGACGTAGAAGGCCACCGGTTTTGACTCCCTCCCACCAACCCCTTGTCGCCTTCACCGGGCTGGAGAAGCGCGCCGCGGCCGGCCTGGCCGCGATCTTCTCCACGCGGATGCTGGGCCTCTTCATGGTCCTGCCGGTTTTCGCGCTCTATGCACACGACCTGGACGGCGCCACGCCTTTGCTGGTCGGGCTGGCGATCGGTGCCTATGGCTTGACGCAGGCGCTGTTTCAGATCCCGCTCGGACTGCTGTCGGATCGGATCGGGCGCAAGCCCGTGATCTACGGAGGGCTGGTGCTCTTTGCGGTCGGGAGCGTCGTGGCCGCGCTCGCCGACGGGATCGAGCTGGTCATTCTGGGGCGCGTACTCCAAGGCAGCGGCGCCATCGCGGCGGCGACCATCGCGCTCACCGCCGATCTCACCCGCGATGCGGTCCGCACGCGGGCCATGGCGGCCATCGGGATCAGCGTGGCCCTGTCATTTGCCGCGGCGCTGGTGGTCGGACCGCCCTTGGCGCGCTGGCTCGGTATCTCGGGCATCTTCTGGCTGACCGCGGTCCTCGCGATCGCCGGCATGCTGGTCCTGGCCTATGTCGTGCCCGAGCCCGAACGGTCCAGCGTCCATCGCGAGGCCCAGCCGGTGCTCGATCAGTTTGCGGGCGTGCTGGGGAACCCCACGCTGCTGCGTCTGGATCTGGGCATCTTCCTGCTGCACCTCACTATGGTCAGCCTGTTCGTGGTGCTGCCGCTGTCGATCGAGTCGGCCGGTTTGGCGCCCGTGAATCACTGGCTGCTCTATCTGCCGGTCGTGCTGCTCGCCATCGTCGTCATGGTTCCTTTCGTCATCATGGCCGAACGCGGCGGGAAGGTGAAGGCCGTACTGGTCGGTGCGGTCATGGCGATGGGTGCATCCATGGTGGGTTTCTATCTCTTTCACCAGTCGATTTGGGCGGTCGGGTTCCTGTTGCTGGTGATGTTCACCGTCTTCAATCTGATGGAGGCCATCCTGCCGTCGCTGGTCTCGAAGGCCGCGCGCGCCGGTGCGCGGGGGACGGCGATGGGGGTCTTCTCCAGCTCGCAGTTCGTGGGTGCCTTCTTGGGCGGCCTGCTCGGTGGCTTGGCGCATCAGAGCTTCGGGGCGGATGCGGTCTATCTGGTCGGGGCGGCGACATCCTTGGTATGGATCGGCTTGGCAGCCACGATGGCGATGCCGGCGAATCTGACGGCGCATGTCCTTCCGCTCGGCGCTCGGCCGGATGAAGGGGGGCTGGGTCTCGAGGCGCGCCTGCTGGCCATCCCGGGCGTGGAGGATGCCGTCGTCGCGCTCGACGAAGGTGTCGCCTACCTAAAGGTGGACAGTGGCCGGCTGGATTGGGCAACATTGCAGACATTTTCGGCCAGGGCCTGAAGCGGAACGCCGGGGTCTGGCGCGTATTTTTTGGCGAGACAACAATCGCCCGCGTTCGGCGCGGAGCGGGAGGGCTGCATGGCAGGCGTCAACAAGGTGATTCTCATCGGCAACCTCGGGGCTGATCCGGATGTGCGTTACATGCCGAACGGCGATGCGGTGGCAAGCGTCTCGATCGCCACCTCGGAGAGCTGGAAGGACAAGAACACGGGCGAGAAGCAGGAACGCACCGAATGGCACAAAGTTGTGTTTTTCGGGAAGCTCGCGGAGATCGTCAAGCAGTACGTACACAAGGGCTCTAAGATCTACGTCGAAGGGAAGCTGCGCACCCGTAAGTGGCAGGGTCAGGACGGACAGGATCGGTATACGACCGAAGTCGTGGTCGACGTCACCGGGACCATGCAGATGCTCGACAGTCGTTCCGGCGGCGGTGGTGTCGGATCATCGGTGCCCTTCGACGATGCGCCCGCCTATCAGTCGTCGCGCGGCGGCGGGCGGCCTCAGTCGTCGAGTCCGGCGCCGTCCTCCGGAGGCAGCAGCAGCCAAGGCGCGGCGGATTTCGACGACGATATCCCGTTTTAAACCGCGTCCAGAGCGCGATGCTCATTTTCGAGTGAGGTCGACGTTTGGAGCATCCACGGTCTTCAGCCGGGACGCGGTTTAAAATGGTCTATTTTATAGAATCTTAAACCGTGCCGACTCCAACGGTCGTCAAGTCTGCCGGGGCCGATCCCATCCAAAAACATCGCATACCGCGCTGGGCGCGGTTTAAGCGTTCAACCATCAGCGTCAAGGAGCATCGCGCGTGCTGACCCTTCTCGTCACCGGCGGGGCCGGATTCATCGGCGGCAACTTTGTCCACCATGTCCTCGAAACGACGGACGCGCGGGTGGTCAACCTCGACCTCCTGACCTATGCCGGGAATTTGGACACCCTCGTCGATCTGAAGGACAACCCGCGTCACGTCTTCGTCCAAGGCGACATCGCCGATCCTGCGCTGGTCGCCCGACTCCTTGCCGAGTACGAGGTCGACGCGGTCGTGAACTTTGCCGCCGAGAGCCATGTCGATCGCTCCATCGACGGTCCGGCCCAGTTCGTCCAGACCAACGTGGTCGGCACCTTCAATCTGCTGGACTGCTCCCGTGCGCATTGGGCGAAGCGCAGCGGCGCGGCCAAGGACGCCTTTCGCTTCCTGCATGTCTCGACCGACGAGGTCTACGGCTCGCTCGGACCGACGGGGCTCTTCACCGAGTCGACCCCGTACGCGCCCAACTCGCCCTATTCGGCGTCCAAGGCCGCGTCCGACCATCTGGTCCGTGCCTGGTTTCATACCTACGGCCTGCCGGTGCTGACGACCAACTGCTCGAACAACTACGGGCCTTATCAGTTCCCCGAGAAGCTGATCCCGCTGATGATCCTGAAGGCCCAGCGCGGCGAGTCCTTGCCCATTTACGGCGACGGCGGAAACGTGCGCGACTGGCTGTACGTGATCGATCACTGCCGGGCGATCCTGCGCGTGCTGGAGGCCGGCAGGCCGGGCGAGGTCTACAACGTCGGCGGCAACAGCGAGAAGACCAATCTCGAGGTGGTCGATACCCTCTGTGCCCTGCTCGACGAGCGCCTGCCCGATTCGCCCTATCGACCGCACGTTGGTCTGAAGACCTTTGTCAAGGATCGCCCCGGACACGACCGGCGCTATGCGATCGATGCCGGCAAGCTCAAGCGTGAGCTGGGTTGGGAGCCGGCGGAGACCTTCGAGTCCGGCATGCGGCGCACGGTCGACTGGTATCTGGACCATCCGGACTGGTGCCGGCGGGTCACCGACGGGAGTTATCTCGGCGAGCGTCTCGGCGCTGCCGGTTGAGGGATCGAATCATGAATCGAAAAGGCATCATCCTGGCCGGGGGCTCCGGCACGCGTCTGTATCCGCTCACGCGGGCGATCAGCAAGCAGTTGCTGCCGATCTACGACAAGCCGATGATCTATTACCCGCTCTCGACCCTCATGTTGGCGGGGATTCGCGAGATTCTGGTCATCTCCACACCGCATGACCTGCCGATGTTCCGATCGCTGCTCGGGGACGGATCCCAATGGGGGCTGCATCTCGAATATGCCGAGCAGCCCCATCCGGGCGGGCTTGCGCAAGCCTTCCTGATCGGCAAGGACTTCGTCGGCACATCGCCCTCCTGTCTCGTTCTCGGCGACAACATCTTCTACGGCCACGGACTGGTCGATCAGCTGCGGGCCGCGGGTGCGCGCGAGCGCGGTGCCACCGTCTTCGGTTACTACGTCTCTGACCCCGAACGCTACGGCGTGGCCGAGTTCGATGCGGCCGGGCATGTCCTGAGCCTCGAAGAGAAGCCGAGCAAACCCAAGTCAAACTGGGCCGTGACCGGCATCTATTTCTACGACAATCAGGTCTGCGGGCTTGCCGCAGATCTGCGCCCCTCGCCGCGCGGCGAGCTGGAGATCACGGATCTCAACATCCGCTATCTCGAGCAAGGCGAGCTGCACGTGAGCCGGATCGGGCGCGGGACGGCCTGGCTGGATACCGGCACGCACGAGTCCCTGATGCAGGCCGGGCAGTTCATCGAGACGATCGAGCG
This sequence comes from Thiocapsa sp. KS1, assembly GCF_001499735.1. Classification (GTDB taxonomy): domain Bacteria; phylum Pseudomonadota; class Gammaproteobacteria; order Chromatiales; family Chromatiaceae; genus Thiocapsa. Next base: position 3,879,986 of record NZ_LN848257.1, read on the forward strand.
TCGCCAAGGTCTGAAGATCTGCTGTCCGGAAGAGGTCGCCTATTTCAACGGCTGGATCGACGACGATCAGCTCCGGGCGATGGGCGAGGCGCTGAAGAAGAGCGGCTACGGCGAGTATCTGCTCGGCCTGCTGCGCCGAGGTGACATATGAGGGTTATCGAGACGGCGATCCCGGGTGTTCTCATCCTCGAACCGAAGGTCTTCGGCGACGAGCGCGGCTTCTTTATGGAGACCTACCGGACCAATCGCTACGCCGAGGTGGGTATCCCCGCGCCCTTTGTTCAAGATAATCTGTCCTACTCGCGGCGGGGTGTCCTGCGGGGGCTTCACGTCCAGCATCCCCATGCCCAAGGTAAGTTGGTGCAGGTGATGGACGGCGAGGTGTTCGACGTTGCGGTCGATATCCGTCGCGGCTCGCCGACCTTCGGGCGATGGGTCGGTGCGACCCTTTCCGGAGAAAACCGTCGTCAGTTCTGGATCCCGCCGGGGTTTGCCCACGGCTTCCTGGTCACCGGCGACTCGGCCCTCTTCATCTACAAGAACACGGACTATTACAGCCCCGAGACCGAGCTCGGTCTGCGATGGGACGATCCCGACATCGACATCGACTGGCCGCTCGAAGGGACGCCGGAGCTGTCTGCAAAGGATTCGGTTGCGGCTTGTTTGAGCGAGATCCCACCCGAACGTCTTCCAGCGTACGAGGCCAGCCTATGACCACCAAGCGCACGACCGCGGAACGGCCCCGTATCCTCCTGATCGGCGCCAACGGGCAAGTCGGCTGGGAGTTGCGGCGCACACTCGCGACACTCGGCGATGTGATTCCGGCCTCCCTCGAAGGGGAATACGGGCCGACGATCGATCTGCTGGATCCGGCGTCTTTGGCGAGGCTTGTCCAAGACACCGCTCCGGATGCGGTCGTCAATGCCGCCGCCTACACCGCCGTGGACAAGGCCGAGACCGACCGTGCCATCGCGCAGCGCATCAATGCGGATGCGGTCGGCGAGTTGGGCGCCATGCTCGCCGAGCGCGGGACGCCGATCATCCATTACTCGACCGACTTCGTGTTCTCCGGCAACCTGAATCGGCCCTACCGAGAGGACGACGCACCGGGACCGCTCAACGTCTACGGCGAGACCAAGCTCGCCGGCGAGCAGGCGTTGCTCGGCTCCGGAGCCCGTGCCCTGATCTTTCGCACCAGTTGGGTTTACGGCATCCGCGGTGCGAATTTCCTGCTGACGATGCTGCGTCTGCTCAAAGAGCGCGACGAGCTGCGGATCGTCGACGACCAGATCGGCTCGCCGACCTGGAGCCGCATGTTGGCCTCGGCAACGGCCTTGGTGCTCTATCGGGTCTTGCGCGGTGAGCTGGATCTGGAGAAGGTCGGCGGTCTCTATCATCTGACCGGCTCGGGTCAGGTCAGCTGGTTCGGGTTCGCGAGCGCGATCCTGGAAGACGCCGGCCTGGACGCGAGTCTGATCCCGATTCCCTCGTCGGAATATCCAGCGCCGGCGCGGCGCCCGCTCTACTCGGTCCTGGACAACAGCCTCTTCCAAGAAACCTTCGGACTGGCGATGCCCGATTGGCGTCTGTCGTTGAGGCAGTGCCTGGACGAGAAGACCTGAGCAGGCACCGGCCGCTTGGGGTTTTACCTTGCGGCCCGTAATCAGTTAGGGGGCCACGTAGGGTGGACGAGCAGAGCGAAGTCCACCTCAGCTCTGTGCCGACGCTGGTGGACTGCGCTGCGCTTATCCACCCTACCCGTACGATATCAGGTCCTCGATGCGGTCCCGAATAAAAGCGGCAGAACGTCGAGATAGCGCGAGGCGAAATGCACCTTGAAGCCCTTGCGGACATGCTCGGGCACCTCTTCGAATTCGCCGCGGTTGTCCTCCGGTAGGATGATCTCGCGGATGCCGGCGCGCCGCGCCGCGATCAGCTTCTCGCGGATTCCGCCGACCGGGAAGACCTCGCCGGTCAGGGTGATTTCGCCGGTCATGGCGAGTCGGCGGATGGGTTGGTTGCGGGCGAGCGAGAGGAGGGCGGACGTGATGGTGATACCGGCCGATGGACCGTCCTTCGGGTGGCGCCCGCGGGGACATGGACATGGATGAACGCGTTCTCGAAGTAGGCCGGATCGGCGCCCAGCTCGGCGGCATGGCCGAGCAGGTAGCCGTAGGCGATCTCGGCGGACTCCTTCATCACATCGCCGAGTTGGCCGGTGAGCTTGAAACCTCGGGTGAAGCTGTGGGTTCGGGCGGCCTCGATGGAAAGCGTGGCGCCGCCCATGGCGGTCCAGGCCAGACCCGTGACGACGCCCGGGCCGGAGAGCTTGCGCTCGTCGCGAAACACCGGGCTGCCGAGATAGTCTTTGAGGTCGTCCTCGCCGACGCTGATCGGCGTCTCCTCGCCTTCGAGCATGCGCACGGCGACCTTGCGCACGATCTTGCCGAGCTGTTTCTCCAGCCGACGCACCCCGGCATCGCGGGCATAGCCCTCGATCAGGGCGCGTAGTGTCTTGGTGTCGAGCGTCACCGCACGTTTGGCAAGCCCTGCCCGGTCGATCTGGCGCGGCAGCAGATACTTCTTGGCGATCTGGAGCTTCTCCTCGGCGATATAGCCGGAGAGCGGAATCACCTCCATGCGGTCGAGCAATGGGCCGGGGATGCTGTCGGTCTGGTTCGCGGTGCAGACGAAGAGCACTTTGGACAGATCGAAACGCAGATCCAGATAATGATCGAGAAAGTCGCTGTTCTGCTCCGGGTCCAGGACCTCAAGCAGGGCCGAGGCGGGGTCGCCATGGTAGGAGGCGCCGACCTTGTCGATCTCGTCGAGCATGATGACCGGATTGGCCGTGCCGGCGTCTTTGATGGCCTGGAGGAACTTGCCGGGCATGGCGCCGATGTAGGTGCGACGGTGACCCTTGATCTCGGCCTCGTCACGGATGCCGCCGACCGAGAAGCGATAGAAGCGCCGGCCGAGTGCATCGGCGATGGAGTGCCCGATCGAGGTCTTTCCGACTCCGGGCGGGCCGACCAGCAGGATGATGGAGCCGGCGATCTCGCCCTTGTGGATGCCCACGGCCAGGAATTCGAGGATGCGCTTCTTCACATCCTCCAGGCCGTAATGATCGCGATCCAAAACGCGGCGCGCGCGCTTGAGATCGAGCTTGTCGGCCGAGTGCTTGCCCCAGGGCAGGATCGTGATCCAGTCCAGATAGTTGCGGGTCACGGCGTATTCCGGAGAGCCTGTCTCCAGCATGCGCAGCTTGTCCATCTCCTCTTCGACACGTTTGCTCGCCTGCTCGGTCAGGACGAGCTTTTCGATCCGCGCGGTGAAGCGGTCGATCTCGGCGGTGCGGTCGTCCTTGGCGATGCCCAGCTCCTTCTGGATCGCCTTGAGCTGCTCGCGCAAAAAGAACTCGCGCTGCTGCTTGTGCATCTTCTCCTCGACCGTGCGCCGGATCTTCTGCTGGGCACGGGCAAGCTCGAGCTCGTTGTTGAGCAGGACCAGCACCTTCTCCATGCGCGGCAAGAGCGGCAGGATCTCCAACACCTCCTGGAGCTGCTCTTTGGTCGAGGTGGTTAGGCTCGCCGCGAAATCGGAGAGATGCGACGGATCATCGGGGCCGAAGCGGTCCAGGAACATCCGCAGCTCTTCGACATAGAGCGGGTTGAGCGGCAACAGCTCCTTGATGGTATTGATCACGGCCATTGCGTAGGCCTTGATCTCCTCGTTCGGTCGACCTGCCGGCTCCGGGAGATAGGTCACCTGTGCATCGAACGGTGCTTCCCGGCTGAGCCAGGCGGCGATGCTGAATCGCTGCAGGCACTCCACCAGGACCTGCAGGTGGCCGTCCTGGTGGTGGACGCGGTGAACCCGGCAGGCCGTGCCGACGGGATAGAAATCGGTTGTTTGCGCCTCTTCGGAGGTCTCGGTGCGCACGAGCACCACACCGAGGATCTTGTGCTCGCTCTCCCCGACCGCCTTGAGTGTCGAGGACCAGCTCTCCGCATCCATCATCAGCGGAACGGCTTGGCCGGGAAAGAAGGGACGCGAGGCGACCGGCAGGATGGGGATGCGGGTCGGAAGGACATCGTTGGCCCGCGCGAGCGTGATCTCGGATCCCTCATCGACCTTGATTTCGCCCGAATCCTCGCCTGAATCCTGATCCGCCATCGCGCTGTCCTCGTTCGCCATTACCCCAATCGGACTGGTCAATTTCAGGGTACGAGCGGCGATTTGCAAGCGGCGTTTGCCAAGCGCGCATAGCTTTCGACATCGAGGTTTTCGGCCCTCAGTGTCGGATCGATCCCGGTCGCGATCAGCAGCTGCGCATCCACCAGTTTGGACAGACTGTTGCGCAGGGTCTTGCGACGCTGCCCGAAGGCCGCGGCGACGATACGGGCGTGCAGTGCCGGATCGTCGACGGGGTAGGGAAGCGGTCGATGGGGCCGCAAGCGCAGGAAGGCGGACTCGACCTTCGGGGCCGGGGTGAAGGCGCCCGCACCGATGCGAAAGAGACAGTCCGCCGAGCACAGCGTCTGGACCATCACCGAGAGTCGCCCGTAGGTCTTGTCGCCCGGATCCGCGACGATGCGCTCGACGACCTCCTTCTGAAGCATCAGGTGCATATCCTCGATGCAGTCGGCTTGCTCCAGGAATCTGAACAAGAGCGGTGTGGAGATGTTGTAGGGGAGATTCCCGACGAGGCGCAAGCGCTCGCCCGCGTGCACGAGCGCACAGAGGTCGAAATTCAGGGCGTCGGCTTGGTGGATCCGCAGATCCCCGAGCGGGCCGAGCCGATCGCGCAGCGGGCCGACCAGGTCGCGATCCAGCTCGACGACATCAAGCGAGCCGACCGCAGACAGAAGCCCTCGTGTGATGGCGCCCTGCCCGGGACCGATCTCGACGACGCGCTCGCCGGGTGTGGCGGCAATCGCCCCGTGGATACGGTCGATCACCTGGCGGTCGTGAAGGAAGTTCTGGCCGAAGCGTTTGCGTGCGCGGTGCTCCATTAAACTGCGTCCGGCACGGTATGGATTGGCTGCAACCTGATTTGGCGTACGATCACCCTACGGACGTTGGAGTGGACGCAGTTTAAGATATTATTTTTGTTCATTTAAACTGCGTCGGCTCTAAGGTGGTTGATGGGTCGAGTGGTTTTTCGCGCTGGGCGTCCAGCAAGTCGCGTGTCGGAAATACGATGAGCACCGAAACCCAACCCGGCAGAGCCGGAACCAAGAAACATAGTCGACGCCCTGCTCGTTGTCGTTGTCCTAATCGGATTCCGGGTGACCACGACAACGACAACGATTGGGTTCGGTGCTTAACTGACTTCTGAAGCGTGACTTAGCAGTTGTGGCAGACCTCATGGGCGAACTGCTCGAGTTTACGCGTATCGGCGGCGAAGAGTCGGATACCCTCGGCGAGTTTTTCGGAGGCCATGGCGTCTTCGTTGAGCTCCCAGCGGAAGCCGGGCTCGTCGAAGCCGACCTTCGGGATCTCCATGCCGAGCGCTCGTTCGGGGTCCAGCTTGCGCGGGACATCGCCCTCGGTCGAGGCGAGCTCGCCGAGCAGGGCGGGCGAGATGGTGAGGTAGTCGCAGCCGGCCAGCTCCAGGATCTCGTCGAGGTTGCGGAAGCTCGCGCCCATGACGACCGTGTCGTAGCCGTGGCGTTTGTAGAAGTTGTAGATGCGTGTGACGGACTGCACGCCCGGATCCTCGTCGGCCGGATAGCCGGGCACGTTGTCGGCGTTCTTGTACCAATCGAGGATCCGCCCGACGAACGGCGAGATGAGCGTGACACCCGCGTCGGCGCAGGCGACGGCCTGGGCGAAGCTGAACAAGAGGGTCAAATTGCAGTGCAGCCCTTGGCGTTGCAGGATCTCCGCCGCTCGGATGCCTTCCCAGGTCGAGGCGATCTTGAAGAGGACTCGGGTGCTCGGGTCGATGCCGGCGGCTTGGTAAAGCTCCACAAGCGCCGCAGCGCGCTTGAGCGTGGCCTCCGTGTCGAAGGAGAGGCGGGCATCGATCTCGGTCGAGACCCGTCCGGGAACGATCTTCAGGATCTCCGTGCCGAAGTTGACGGCGAGCTTGTCCATCGTCGCTCGGGCTTGATCCATCGGATCGCTGCCGCCCTCGCGCGTCCCGAAGAGGACTGCGTCCTCGACCAGCTCGCGGTACCGCGGCATCTGGGCCGCTTTGAAGATCAGCGACGGGTTGGTCGTGGCATCTTGGGGCTGATACTCGGCGATGGACTCGAAATCGCCGGTGTCGGCGACAACTGTGGTCATGGTCTTGAGTTGGTCGAGCTTGCTCATGGTTTCACACCTTTCGCGAAGGTTGAGACGAGGCGGCGATGATGGGTCGACCTTAACGGAAACCGATGACGATTTCGAATCCGGACCGTCGGTCGGCCAGGCCCGATCCGGGGCTGCCCGGTCGGTTTCCTCGGGATCCGCACATGGAAAAGCCCCCGGCTCGCCGGGATTGTCGGTGTGCGGCGGGCTAACCTCGGACAGCGAATCCGTGAGTGCCCTCTGCTGTCTTGTCGTTCATACTTGCCAGCCATCGGGTCAAAGGATGCGAGGCGTTTCGGAGATCCCATGAGCGATTCGACAACGGAGCTGCTGGTCCCCGGGGGCACGCCGATCGATCGGATCGCGGATCTGCTGCAAGGGCCTTATCGACCGGTTCTCACACCGGCCGAGACGGTGACGCACCTGTTCTACGACACCTTCGACTGGGCGATCTTCCACGACGGCGCGTCCCTGGAGTGTCGGACGCAGCGATCGACACGGCGCCTGATTCGACGCCCCCTCGACGGCGGGTCTCCGACCGTGTCTCAGACACTGGCAGGGGAGCCGGGTTTCGCGTCCGATCTGCCGCTCGGGCCGGTGCGGGAGCAGATCCTCGGGATCTGCGGGATCCGACGCCTGCTGCCGGTCGTGGAGGTGGAGACCCACGTCACCGCCTTGCGGCTCGTCAACGACGAGGCGGAATCCCTGCTGCGCATCGAGATCCGCGAGCAGAGCGCCCGGCATCCCGGCGGCGATGGATGCGGTCCTCTTGCAACCCGCATGGAGCTGATCGCCGAGCCGTACCGCGAGGATGTGGGCCGAGAGGTCGCCGACATCTTGATCGATCGACTCGGGGCGGCAGCGGCGCAGACGCCTCTTATGCTCGAAGCGCTCGCCGCCTGCGGTCGTCGTCCCGGGGACTATTCGTCCAAGATCGAGGAGTGTCTCGATCCGGATGAACGTGCCGACGAGGCGGTCAAGACCCTTCTGCGGAGTCTGCTCGAAACCCTGGTCGCAAACCTGAGCGGCGCGCGGGATCATCTGGACACGGAATTTCTACACGATCTGCGCGTCGCGACGCGACGTACCCGTTCGGCTCTCGGCCAGATCAAGGGCGTTCTTCCGTCCGAGCACGTCGAAGACTTCAAGGTCAGGTTCGCGTGGCTGCAACAGATTACCGGGCCCCTGCGTGATCTGGACGTCTACCTGCTGGATTTCGAACGTTACCGGAAGGCCCTGCCGCGCCGGCTGAGATCCGGTCTGGATCCGGTTCATGCCTTCTTGTCCGCTCGTCAGGTCGAGGAACAAGAGCGTCTCGCGACAGCGTTGAGCTCATCCGCCTTCGCCGCGCTGATTGCGGACTGGCGGGCGTTCCTCGATACCCCGGCTCCGGAGCACCCCGCCGAGCCCAATGCAGGGCGTCCGATCAAGTCGGTCGCGGACGAGCGCATTCGGCGTATGGCCAAACGGGTTCGCCGCGAGGGGCTCGCGATCCGGCCGGACTCGCCCGCCACTGACCTGCATGAGCTGCGCAAGAGCTGCAAGAAGCTTCGGTATCTGATGGAGCTCTTCCAAAGCCTTTACCCACGGGCCAAGATGAACCGCTTGATCAAGCTGCTCAAGACGCTGCTCGATCACCTGGGTCTCATCCAAGACTTGGCGGTGCAGGCCGAACATCTGCTCGACTGGTCCAAGCAGATGCACGCCGAGGGCAAGGCCGATACCGAGACCCTCTTGGCGATCGGCGCACTCGTCGGCCAGCTTCTGGGGCGGCAGGAGCAGGCCCGCGACGGCTTTGCCGAGGTCTTCGAACAGTATCTGCGGGACGACCACCAAGAGTTGTTCCGCGCCCTGTTCGAGCACAGCTGATTCGGGTCCGGGGTGAGGTGCGCCGTTTTCGCGCGAAGGCGTGCCCGGCGTGAATCGACAACCCTTGCCGCAGACGCGGTTTGGACGAGGTGACCCGACGTGCCGAAGAGAGTTGCGATGCCGTCATGTCTGAAGTCGGCGCCTTATCTACTCGCCGCAATCGCGACATGCTCCGGCGCGGCCGACCCGCAGGAGGGGATCTTCGATCTCCGGGATCTGCGGGTCAAGATCACCGAGACACTCCCCTATGTCGAGATCGAGCATGCAGGCAAGCCGATCGTGGTGATGCGCCATCAGGAGCCGGACCACACCATCGTCGCGCCCTACGATCAAACCGCCCGCGACTGCCCTCCCTATTGCATCCAGCCGATGAACCTGGCTCCGGGCGTCGAGACCATCGGCGAGCTCGAGCTGATCGCGTATCTCCGGCGCGTATCCAAAGGCGAGCCGATCCTGGTCATCGACTCGCGCACCGAGCCCTGGATCGCGCAAGGGATGATCCCGGGTGCGATCCACATCCCCTACACACGGCTCGATCCCGCCCACGCCGAACCCGATGCCGTCGCCGAGCTGCTGGAATTCGAGCTGGGCGCCATCCGCGCCGGTGCCCTTTGGAACTTCAGCGCGGCCAAGACGTTGATCTTCTACTGCAATGGTCCTTGGTGCGGACAGTCGCCGACCAACATCCGTGCCTTGCTCGCGCTTGGCTATCCTGCGGATCGAATCAAGTGGTATCGCGGCGGGATGCAGATGTGGGAGCAGCTTGGCTTCACGACGGTCAAGCCGCCCGCGTCGCCACCGGAGTGATGCGCGTTGCCTCGACCCGCGGCCTCGGCGGTAGGCGGTTTGGATGATGAGCGGCGGATGATCGGGATCGGTCGAGCGGCAATCGGTGTCGTCGCTGCTTGGGATCCGATGCGTGTCCGTCAGATGGGTGCCGGCTGCGCGATCAACTGTCGGACCCGCTCGATCATGGGCTCCATGGCCGCCTCCGCGTCGGGCGTCAGGCTGTAATTGGCGTAGTCGAAGGATGTCCCGCACGCCGAGACCAGGAAGGTCTCTGGGACCTGTCCGTAGAGCGTCTCGCACCAGGCAAGAAGCTCGCGCGGATCGAGGAAATGCGCCATGGTCGACATGGCGCTGGCGTCCGGGGCGAGCTGTCGGCAACGCACCTCGCCGGGTGGCCCGTCCACGGCGGCATCGAGAAAGATGACGCGGTCGTGCTCGACCAGATCCGCGACCAGCTCGGCGGTCAAGATGTGCCGCGAGATGACCGCCACGCCATAGGGGACCCCTTCGCGCTCCAATCGATCGGCGACCAGCGGCCCGATCGCATCATCGCCGCGGATCGGGCTGCCGTAGCCGATGATCAAGACCTTCGTGCCTGCCGTGCGCGAGCCCGTCATTCAGCCGCGCCTGAGGGTGTCGACGACCCGGCCCGACGCATCCTTCAGCTCGATGGCGAGCGGCATCTCTCCGAAGGCGTGCGAGGCGCAGGACAGGCAGGGGTCGAAGCAGCGGATCACCGCCTCGACGCGATTGAGCATCCCCTCCTGGAGGTTGTTGCCGTCGACATAGGCGTCCGCGACCTGGCGGATGCTCTGGTTCATGGCGAGGTTGTTGTGGCCGGTCGCGATGATCAGATTCACCCAGGTGACGAGCCCGTCGTCGTCGATGCGGTAATGATGCATCAGGATTCCGCGCGGGGCCTCGGAGACGCCGATCCCCTCGTAACGGTTGCTGCGGGCGCGGGCGCGCACCCGTGCGTCGAGGATTGTCGGATCCTTGAGCAGGCGCTCCATCATCTCGAGCGCATAGATGATCTCGACCAGGCGGGCATAGTGATAATGGAAGCTGCTCGCGATCGGGCCGGATTCCTGAAGCATATGGAACTCGGCGAGCGCGACGTCGGCATAGGGTGTTCCGCAGGCGTCGACATTGTTGAGACGTGCGAGGGGGCCGACCCGGTAGATCCCCTTCGGATAACCCAGCGGTTTATAGTAAGGGAACTTCATATAGCTGAAGTCCTCGACCGCTTCGCCGATCAGACGCTCGTATTCGTGCGGCGGCACCATGTCTTCGAGGATGCGGCCCTGTGCGTCCTTGATGCGCAGAAGACCGTCGTAATGCTCCAGGTTGCCCTTGGGCGTCACCAGACTGAGGAACATGGTCGGCTGATTGCCGAAGTGACTGGCCTCGTCCTTGAACTTGGGCACCAGGGTCTTGAAGAAGGCATAGGTGCGCTTGGCGATGTCCAGCCCTTCCGGGAGCATGGCAAGCATGGCATCGCGCTTCTCCTGCGTGAGTGCCTCGCTGACCCCGCCGGGCACGACCCAGGTCGGATGGATCTTCTTGCCGCCCAGGGTCTCGATGATGGTCTGCCCGATCTGGCGCAGACGGATGCCGTCCTTCGCCAGCGCCGGGTCTTGCCGCATGACGCCGAAGATGTTGCGCGTCGCGGGGTCCGCATCCCAGCCCAGCAGGAGGTCCGGCGAGGAGAGATGGAAGAAGGACAGGGCATGCGATTGTGTGAGCTGTGCCAGGTTGATGATGCGGCGCAGCTTCTCGCCGGTCGGCGGGATGCTGACCGAGAGCAGATGATCGCAGGCCTTGTTGGACGCGATGACATGACTGACCGGGCAGATCCCGCAGGTGCGGGCCGTGAGTGCGGGCATCTCGCGATAGGGGCGGCCCTCGCAGAATTTCTCGAAGCCGCGGAACTGGGTGAGATGGAACTTCGCGTCTTCGACCTCGCCCGTGTCGCCGAGCTGCAGGGTGATGCGGGCATGGCCCTCGATGCGGGTGACGGGTTCGATGGTGAGGGTGCGGCTCATGAGTTCGGTCCCGGTCTGGTGGCGTCTGGGTCGTCGCCTTCGTTGCTCAAGGCGCGCTCGGTGATCTCTCGATAGAGATGGCTGATCGTCCCGATGATCTCGGTGAGCTCCGGATGCTGTTCCCATTTGGACTGCAAGGCCGTCGCGTCCTCGAAGATCTCGTTCAGAAAGCTGATGTCGAAACTCTCGAGTCGCTCGCCGCGATCGACTTTTGCCTTGATGTCCAGGATTCGCGGCAGGCGCTGCGTGCGCAGACGTTCGAGAAGCGCGACGATGACGCCCCTGTCGTGATCGGGTGCCGACCGGCTGTCGGATGGGATCTCGTTCATGGGACTCAGGCTCCGAACCGCGTGACTGTGCTGGGATCCGGAATCCGCCCGCCGATCAGCTCGCTCAGCACGTACCAAATGGCATCCGCACTCGGCGGGCAACCCGGGACGAAGACATCTACCCCGACCACGCCGTGGATAGGCTTGACGACGGAGAGCAGGGCAGGAACCCCTCGGGTCGGGATCTGCGGCTGGGTCGTCACGGTGTCGCGATAGGCGCGGTCGACGACGTCGCTCAGCTTGAAGTGGTTGCGCATGGCGGGGACGTTCCCGTTGACCGCGCAGTCGCCCAGGCTGACCAGGATCTTGCAGTGTTTGCGAAACGCCAGAGCCTTCTCCAGGTCGTCCTCGGAGCTGATCGAGCCCTCCAGGATCCCGACATCCACGTCGTCCGGAAGAATCTTGGTATCGACCAGAGGGCTGTAGACGATATCGACCTGCCGGACCAGCTCGATCAGGCGCTCGTCCATGTCCAGGAAGGACATGTGACAGCCCGAGCAGCCGTCGAGCCAGGTGGTGGCGACCTTGATCTTGGTCGGTGTGCTCATTGGGCATGTCTCCGGCGGGCGAGAATCGGCAGGAAGTGTTGATCTTTGACCATCTCGCCGACGGAAGTGCCCTGCTTGACCAGCGCGCCGGTCGGACAGACCTGGACACATTTGCCGCAGCTCGTACAGGTGTCGCTCTCGCCCCAGGGTTGCGCCATGTCGGTGATGACGCGGCAATCGCTGCCCCGGCCCATGACGTCCCAGGTGTGCGCGCCCTCGATCTCGTCGCAGACCCGCACGCAGCGCGTACAGAGGATGCAGCGGTCGTGATCGAGCCTGAACATCTCGTGCGAGCTGTCGACCGGATAGGCGACCTGTCGGTAGGGGACCCGCACATGGTCGACGCCGCACTTCTGCGCCAGGTACTGAAGCTCGCAGTGTCCGTTGGAGACACAGACCGAGCAGACATGGTTGCGCTCGGCGAAGAGCAGCTCGACGATGGTGCGGCGATAGCGCTGGAGCTTCTCCGTATTGGTCAGAATCTGCATCCCTTCGGCGACGCGAGTCGAGCAGGCGGCCAAGAGTCGGCCCTGACCGGCCAGCTCGACCAGGCAGAGCCGGCAGGCACCCCAGACCGAGAGTCCGTCGAGATAGCAGAGGCTGGGGATCGGGATCTGATTCTCGCGACAGACCTCGATGATGGTCTCGTCCTCGCGGGCGGACAGGTCCCGGCCGTCGATGTTGAGTGTGACGACGCGGACGTTCGGCTGCTTGGCGGGTGGGGGCATATCGGCTCCGTCAACCTCATTCGTGCACTTTGAACCACATCGGGCGCGAAAGCCTGCTCGACGCTAGGCGTCGCCGAGCTTCGCTTCGTACTCGTCGCGGAAATAACGCATGGTGCTCAAGACCGGATTCGGCGCGGTCTGTCCCAGCCCGCAGAGGCTGGTGGCCTGCACCACCTCGCAGAGCTCTTCCAAGAGGGCCAGCTCGGCGCGGGTGGCTTGAGACTTGGCGAGCCGGTCGAGGATACTGTGCATCTGCTGTGTTCCCGCGCGGCACGGGATGCACTTGCCGCACGACTCGGTCATGCAGAACTCCATGAAATAGCGCGCGACATCGACCATGCTGGAGGTCTCGTCCATTACGATCATGCCGCCCGAGCCCATCATGGTGCCGAGCGTCTTGAGGCTGTCGTAATCGACCGCGATGTCGAGGTGCTGCGAGGGGATACAGCCGCCGGACGGACCGCCGGTCTGCACCGCTTTGAACGCCTTGCCGCCGGGGATTCCGCCCCCGATGACCTCGATGATGTCGCGCAGCGAGGTGCCCATCGGAACCTCGATCAGGCCCGTGTTGGTGATGGTGCCGGCGAGCGCGAAGACTTTTGTCCCTTTCGATCGCTCGGTGCCGATCGCAGCGAACCAGTCGCCGCCTTCGCGTACGATCGGGGCGATGTTGGCGAAGGTCTCGACGTTGTTGATCAGCGTGGGGTGGCCCCAAAGCCCGGATTCGGCCGGATAGGGCGGGCGCGGGCGCGGTTGACCGCGGAGGCCCTCGATCGATGCCATGAGCGCGGTTTCCTCGCCGCAAACGAAGGCCCCGGCGCCGAGACGGATCTCCACCTCCAGGCTGAACTGGGTGTCGGCGATCTTGTTGCCCAAAAAGCCCGAGCGTTTCGCCTTGCGGATCGCGGTCTGGAGCCGTTCGACCGCGAGCGGGTACTCCGCGCGGACGTAGACATAGGCCTTGTTGGCCCCGATCGCATAGGCGGCGATCGCCATACCTTCGAGAACGCGGTGCGGGTCGGACTCCAGGATCGCCCGATCCATGAAGGCACCGGGGTCACCCTCGTCGGCATTGCAGATGACGTACTTCTGGGTCGCGGGCATCTTCGCCACGGTCGACCATTTGAGGCCCGTGGGATAACCGCCGCCGCCGCGCCCGCGCAGGCCGCTGATGGTCACTTCGCGCAGAACGTCGGCCGGCGTCATCTCGCTCAGAGCCCGGACCAGGGCCGCGTACCCGCCGACGGCGACATAGCTCTTGAAGCTGTCGGGGTCGATGATCCCGGCATTCTCCAGCACGATCTTCTGCTGTCGCGCGAAGAAAGGCTGGTCGGTCGGGCAACGCAAACGCTCCACGGGCGGGCCGTCGAGGCTCGCGATGATGTCGCCGGCATCCTCGGGGGCGACGTCGCGATAGAGGACCGAATCCTCGAGCGTGCTGTCCTTCTCGGCGATGGAGACCAGCGGCCCTGCCGAGCAAAGCCCCATGCATCCGACCCCTTTGACCTTGCAGGCGGGCCTCTCCTTGCCGAGCTCCGCGGTCAGCGCATCGAACACGGGCAATGCCCCCGATGATTGGCAGCTTGCTGCGAGGCAGACACGCACTTCGCGCTCCACGCCGGCATCGGCGGCACGGTACTGCTCGGCTAGGTCGGCTAGGTCGTCGAGATTCATCAGCTCAGCTCCTCGAGCTTGGAAATGAGTGATTCGCTGTCGAGCTTGCCCAGCACGTCGCCGTCGATGACGATGGCCGGGGCCAGACCGCATGCACCGACACAGCGTGCCGTCAACAGCGAAAGCCGGTCGTCTTCGGTGGTCTCGCCGGGATTGATGTCGTAATGCTCCTGAAGACGTTCCACGAGTGCACCTGCGCCCTTGATGTAGCAGGCGGTACCTGTGCAGACGACGCAGGCGTGGCGCCCTTTCGGCTTCAGGGTGAAGAGATGGTAGAAGGTCGCGACGCCGTAGACCTTGCTCAACGGCAGGTCGAGGGATGCGGCAACGAAACGCAACGAGCCCTCGTCGAGGAAGCCGAAGGCATCCTGGACGCTGTGCAGGGTCTCGATCAAGGCATGCCCGGCATAGCCGTTGCGACGCATGGTTGCGTTGACGAGCTTCCAACGCTTGTCGTCACCGGGCAGTGGCGGCTTGGCTTGCTGCAGGCTCATCTTCCCTCCTGTTCAATGGGTCATGGTTGCCGAGCGGCAAACATTGCCGGGACGGTGCTTCGGCCGAAGGATGCCATGAGTGTATGGCAAATGGATACCGCGACGGCGCTCATCTTTGCGCGCATTCTCGGTGCAACGGTCCTTCTCGCGCTTTCTTTCGGTGCCGCCCTGGTCCCGGCTATACTCCGAGCCCGACCAGACGGCCGCCAACGAGCCCGATCCAATGGACGATACACCAGTCACCCGTAAGCGACCCCGCGGCATCTATCTGCTGCCCAACCTCTTCACGACCGCAGCCCTCTTTGCCGGGTTTTATGCGGTCCTTGCTGCAACCCAGGGGCGTTTCGAGGCCGCCGCGCTGGCCATCTTCGCGGCCCAGGCGCTCGACGGGATCGACGGGCGCGTGGCTCGCATCACCCAAACGCAAAGCGAATTCGGTGCCGAGTACGACAGCCTCTCGGACATGGTGGCCTTCGGGGTCGCTCCGGCACTGGTGGCCTACCACTGGTCGCTGGGCGGACTCGGCAAGCTGGGTTGGCTCGCCGCCTTCGTCTTCACCGCTGCTGCGGCCTTGCGTCTGGCTCGGTTCAACACCCAGGTGCGGATCGCCGACAAGCGCTATTTCCAGGGGCTCGCCAGTCCGGCCGCGGCGGCCATCATCGCGAGCGGTGTTTGGCTCGGTACGGACATGGGTATCGCGGGGGCGGATGTCTCCTGGCTCGCGGCCTTTCTCACCGCGTGTGCCGGCCTCCTGATGGTGAGCAATTTCCGATACATCAGCTTCAAGCAATTGAACGTTCAAGGCCGCGTTCCGTTTCTTCTCGCCGTCGCCGTGATGCTCGGCTTCGCCGTGGTCTTCATCCATCCGCCGCTGATGCTTTTCCTGATGGCCACGACCTACGCGGTCTCGGGTCCGGTGTGGACCCTGCTGCGACTGCGTCAAAGTCGTTCGCGCCATCGTCGCGAGCCGCGCTGAGGCCGGCCGAGTCCGCCTGGTCGGGCAGATGCCGCCGGCCACGGCAAGCTCGGCTGTGCAGTCGGTTACCCCCTTGCCCCCGGCGCTGTCGAGACATTCCCCGGTCGGTGTCGGTGCATGCCCGACCGGGATGTCGGCTCGGGTCCGGAAACTGCTAAGCTTCGGTCTCCACAGACCGAGCCACGGGCTTGGCTTACGATGGACCGACCCTGAACGGATGGAGCCGGTTGAGTGCCCGCGCCTGTGACGGCGCCGTGTGGGGCAACACCAGATCGATCTCCTGAGGGCCGAGATGAACGAGACGTCCGACAAGAAGCCCGGCTTGCTGCGCCGCCTGGGAGCCTCGTTGAGCAAGCGGTTTGTCGCGCCGGTGCCCGAAGAAGTCTCCTGCTGCGAGTTCGATTGCCGCAGGGTGCAGTGTGTCGAGGGCGATTGGGAGCGCTGTAGTCTGCGTCTCGATTATGCCGAGCGCCTGCGCGAGACGCGCGCACAAGATCCGAAGGAACCCTGAGCCATGTCGTCGGGGCCGCGCGAGATCGTCACCCCGTTTCGGCCGATCCCGCTGGATGTTCCGGCGGGTCTGACGCCGAACGAGTTCTTCAACAGCGCGGAGAATCTCCGGGATCTGGTGCAGAACAACGGTCTTCTACGCAATCAAGAGGATCTGCTGCTCTATCGCAAGGCGCTGGGGCATTCCACCGAGCTGGACTGCTCGATCATCTACGACACCTCCAAGCGGATCCTCAACCCGCTCGGCCGTCCGGTGCGCCGCACCCAGGTCTCGCCGCCGGTGAAGCGGGCCTGGAACCGGATGAATCGGATCATCATCGAGGAGATGCTCCGGCGCTATCCGGATCCGGGCGAGGCGTTGGTCATGGCCGGGGAGGCGAGCCTGGATGCCACCTGGCCGTTGACCTCGCCGGGTGTGCCCAGCATCCGCATGTTGCACAACCATTTCATTGTCTTCCCGATGGCGCAGCTGCGTGCAGCCGCCATGGCCGACCCGAGTCATCCCAACCTCACCGACGGGGGCCAGCACAGCCTCTTTCAGGCGCACATGCGCGAGGTCTATCGGCGCTTCTTCGACGAGGCGCTGGATCTGCGCATCCTTCGAACGGTGCACACGGACGAGTCTCGCCTCGCGCTCACCGGCTATCCGGAGGGCTTGCCCTGCTGGGAGATTCGGGGCGGGGTCGCGGCGCTCGCCGACACCGCCTTCTGGGTCGAGTACGACGAGATCCTCCGTGGCTTTCTCGACTTCTACCGCACCTTCTTCTCGCAGGTCTCCAGCCGCAATGCCGAGATCCTGCCGGATGTCTACTTCCCGAGCCAGATCGAATCCGTCCTGCTTTTCGACAATGCCTTCATGCAGACCGCAAAACGGGTGCGCGAGCGCTGCCTCGGCGACCCGGCCTACGCCAGCTCGATCCGCTGGGAGCCGGCCTTCAAGCAGCTCATCTTTCGGCATGATTCCGGCCGCCTGATGCTGACCATCAGCCAGAACTCGATCGGCAACGCCATTACCGAGCTGCTCGGCGTCGTGGTCAAGCGCGTCCCGGATCGTGCCGCCTACGAGGCATGCGAGCCGGCGCTGATCGAGCGCTTGCTCGAGATCAGGCGTCTGTTGATCGATGCCGACCTCGGCGACGGGATCGCCACCGCGCAGTGGAGCGCGGCCTGAGGGTTCCCGATCTGTCGGGCCGATCGGTCGCCGCATAGGGGTCTCTGCGCAGGGCTCGGATCAACCGTGCCTTGCGATTTCATCGCATCTTCACCGTTCGTCAATATCCCGGCAATCGAGCTCGGGGAAGATAGGCGAATATTGATGGCTTGAGGCCGAGACTGCGATGACCGATATCAAGCGCATGAATCCGTTGAAGTATCGGAGCATTTTCATCTCCGATATCCATCTGGGCTTTCGCGGCTGCCAAGCGTCGCTGGTACTGGATTTTCTGCAATCGACCGAATGCAAGCAGTTGTATCTGGTCGGAGACATCGTCGACATCTGGGCAATGAAGAACGGTGTCTATTGGCCCGAGGCCCATAATCAGGTGGTTCGCGAGGTCCTCGACAAGGCCAAGCGCGGGACCGAGGTCATCTATACACCCGGCAATCACGACGAACTCTTCCGCACGCATCTGGGCGCCGATTTCGGCAACGTAGCGGTGCGCGAAGAGGTGATTCACACCACCGCCGACGGTCGCCGTTTCCTCGTCATGCACGGGGATGCCTTCGATGCCGTCGTGCAAAACGGCAAGTGGCTCGCCAAGATCGGTTCGCGTGCCTACGACAGCCTCTTGATGCTCAACGGGCTCATCGGCCGGATCCGCGGGCTGCTCGGTCTGCGGTACTGGTCGCTCGCCGGATACCTGAAATACAAGGTCAAAAATGCCGTGAGCTATATCGGCAACTTCGAGGAGGCAGTCGCCAACGAGGCCGAGCGCCGTCAAGTCGACGGCATGATCTGCGGACATATCCACCACGCGGAGATACGCGAGATCGCAGGTGTCGACTACTGCAATTGCGGCGACTGGGTGGAGAGTTGCACCGCCTTGGTCGAGCATCACGACGGTCGGCTTGAGCTGCTGCGCTGGACCGACGCCTATCCGCAGTACTCGAGCGTTCCGCAGGATCGCTTGGCTCTGGCGCGGGTCGGCTAGGCCAGGCGGAGCCCTTCAGATGTCCCCGCGGATCGACCCTCGATAGCGATCCCAGTCGAATGCCGGCCCTGGGTCCGTTTTGCGGCCCGGGGCGATCTCGTTGTGCCCCGCGATCCGCTCCTCGGTGATCCCCGGGTAGCGGCGGATGATCCGCCGTGTGCAGTCGGCAAGGCGCCGGTACTGCGCGTCGGCGAACGGGATGTCGTCGGTGCCTTCCAGCTCGATCCCGATCGAAAAATCATTGCAGCGGTCCCTCCCCGCGAACCGCGACACCCCCGCGTGCCAGGCGCGTTTCTCGAAGGGTACGTACTGGAGCAGCTGTCCGTCGCGTCTGATCAAAAGATGCGCGGACACCCGCAGCCCGGCGATCTCGCGGAAATAGGGGTGGGCCAGGGGGTCGAGTCGATCGAGAAAGAGATCGTCGATCCAATCCCCCGAGAAGTCGCCCGGCGGCAAGCTGATGTTGTGGATCACCAGGAGGTCGATGTCCGTGCCCGGCGGGCGGGTATCCTGGCTCGGTGAATGCCGACGCCGTGCGTCGAGAAGCCAGCCTTCCTCGTCGATCCCCGCACTCGAGCATTGCATCGTCCGCTCCTCGGCATCGCCCCGGAGCGATTCGACGACCGCATCGGTCCGGGGATTCATGACTTGGAATCCGCGGTTGGACCGGGGTGGAGCGGGCCGTGAATCCGCCGATGCAAGGTGACACGGATGCCTGCATTGCTTACCATCGCCGCAACATATTCCACCGGATACTTGAGGTTTGACGGCCGCTTCATGCCTCGGAGCAGGATGGTGGCATGACCGGCAACCGGCGTCGAGAATTCCTTGAACAAGTCCCCCCGAATCCACGCAGCGTCCGGTCCGAGCGACGCCGCCGCGATCGTGCGCGGGCGTTTCCTCGGCGACTGCGCCCGTCTGCTCGCCGAGCGACTGCCGTCGCTCTGGGAGACGCTGTTCGGGAAGCTGGACGACGCACTCCACAACCTTGCGGACAAGTCGACGAACGATCTCGGCTATCGGGTCTATTACGACGCCCGAGAGATCATCCTCAAGCAGCGCCGGCGTCTACAGAGCGATTTCCTGAGGCGTGTCGAGCAAGGGGCGGGTGATCTGATTGCGCGGGCCCGCGAGCCGGACCATGCGCGCGGGGCGAGCGCGGAGTCGGGGCTCGGTGATCTGAGCTTGCTTGCGGAGTCCGACCTCGAAGAGCTCCTGGCGAAGGAAAACCTGGTCTCGAAGGCCGAATCCCGGTATCGCCGCGAGCTGATGAAGATGGACCGCCGGCTTGCCGCAGTGTTGGGTCGGGGCGAGGTCGGTCTGGGCGAGAATCCCTTCGGCCCGGCTGCCCTCTGCAATGCGTTTGCAGACACCTTGGCGGCGCTGCCGCCATTCGAGCCGTCCGTCAAGCTGGTCGTCTACAAGCTCTTCGATCGGCATCTGATGGACCAGTTGGGCGACTTCTACCGCAGTTGCTTGACCGAGGTCGAGTCCCTTCCCGGCACAATCGCCGTCCCCGCCGCGAGTCCTCGCGAGACCGCGACATCGGTGTCGTCGGACCTCGGGCCGGGCCTGGACGCGCAGGGCCGCTCTCCGGACAGCCTCTCGATTCCGTTCGATGCGTTGCGGGCCTTGCTGGCACGCCAACGACCGGGCCGCGCCGCGCGGACGGGCACCGGCCGGGTGAAGGTCGCGACGGCCGAGCTGCTCGCCTTGCTGGACAGCCTGGATGTCGTCCCGGACCCCGCCACCGCGCATCCGGAAGCGGAGACCCGCATCCGCACGCGGTTGTCCGCGGCACTCTCGAGCGAGGATCGGCCGAGGCGTGCCTTGGCGGAACGCGACGAGGACACGCTCGATCTGGTTTTTCTCTTCTTCGAGCATCTCTTGGCCGGCCGTGCGATTCCCGATCCCATCAAGATCCAGATCGGGAGGATGCAGATCCCGGTCGCGAAGATGGCGTTGCTGGACAAGGTCTTTTTTTCCGACGAGGCGCATCCCGCGCGCCTGTTGATCAACGACATCGGTCGAGCCGCAATCGGCTGGAACGACGACGACGGACGCGGCCCGGACAGCCTCTACGGGATGATCGAGCGTGTCGTCGAGCGTTTGGTGCTGGACTTCGACGGTGATCCCAAGCTGTTTTCCCGAATGAATCGCTATTTCAGTGCCTTTATTGCGCGAGAAGATGCCCGCGCCGAAGCCAGGGCCAGCTCTTTGGCCCATACGCGATCCGGCGACCTGCCCTGCGATCGGCTCGATCCTGGCGCAGCCATCGTCGATGCCGAGCGGGCGGCCCCGCCGATGGATCCCGAACGGGCGCTGGTCGCCGCCGCGATCGCCGAGCGCTTGGCGCCTTACGCGCAGGTCCCGGCCACGGTCGAGACCCTCCTGCGCGAAGGCTGGTCCTTGGTTCTGCTGGAGGTCCATCGCTCCCGGGGCTCGGATGGCCCGGAATGGCAGGCGGCGCTCGAGCTCATCGATCGACTGCTCTGGAGTGTGAGTGCGAAGCGCACGGCGGAGGAGCGTCGTCAATTGCTGAATCGGATCCCGCGTTTGCTCGAGACCTTGCGTCGGCAGCTCGCCGAGGTCGGGTGCGATCCACGTCTTGCGGCGCGTTGGCTCGCGGAGCTGCAGACCCTGCATCTGGACGTGCTTCAGGGGTCGGTACGCGGCGCCGTGCGCGGCGTTGTCGATGTGGCCGATGACCGGGCGAGCGCCGCGCCGCCCGGATGGGCGATTGGCGACTGGATCGATTGGGCACGCGAGGACGCCGGCCGGGTCCGTCTGAAGCTGGTCGCTTGGAGTCCCGAGCGAGACGAGCTTTTGTTCGTCGACCGACAGGGGCAGTCCCCGACGCGTTTTTCCGCGCAGGGACTCGCCGAGGCGATCGGGGCCGGACGGGTCTCGATCCTGGGCAACGCCGCGACGCCGATGGCGGATCGGGCGTTGCGCGCGATGTTGACGCATCTACAAAAGGCCCCCTCCGATGGCTGATTTCGACCATGCGACGAACCATTCGGGCCCGACCGCTCGCCCGGCACCCCTTCCGGACCCGCGTCTCATCGAGGCGCAGGTTCGTGCGGCGCTCGAGGAGGATGTCGGCGCCGGTGATCTGACCGCGGCCTTGTTGCCGCACGATCAGCGCGCCCGCGCCGAGCTGATCACGCGCGAGCCCGCGGTCCTCTGCGGATGTGCCTGGTTCGATACGGTGTTTCGGCTGCTTGACCCCGAGATTGCGGTCCGATGGGAGGTGGCGGACGGCGACCGTATCCGGCCCGGGCAGCGTCTCGCGCTGATCGAGGGGCGGTCGGCCGGTTTGCTCACCGGCGAGCGCACGGCCATGAATTACCTCCAGACCCTCTCCGGGACGGCGACACGGGCGGCGGAATTCGCCGCCGCGATCGTCGGTTTGCCCGTGCAGGTGTTGGATACCCGCAAGACCCTGCCGGGTCTGCGCGTGCAGCAGAAGTACGCCGTGGCCTGCGGCGGTTGCCGCAATCATCGCATGGGTCTGTTCGACGCGATCCTGATCAAGGAAAACCACATCCTGGCGGCGGGCTCGATCCCGGCCGTGCTGGCCGCAGCGGGCGCTGCGGCCGGGGCCGGCGTGGATATTCAGATCGAGGTCGAGAGCCTCGACGAGCTGCAAACGGCCTTGGCCGGCGGGGCGGAATCGATCCTTCTCGACAACTTCGCGCTCGGAGACCTGCGACTGGCGGTCGCCATGAGCGCGGGCCGCGCGCAGCTGGAAGCCTCGGGCGGGGTGACGCTCGCAACGATTCGGGCCATCGCCGAAACCGGTGTCGACCGCATCTCCGTCGGTGCACTGACGAAGGACGTGACGGCCGTCGATCTCTCGATGCGTTTTACGCCGGGTTAGGTCGCGCGGATGATGCGACGCGCCGAGACCGTCGAGGCGGTCAGTCCGGCGGGTAGACCAGTCGCAGACCCGAGCAGAGCTCGCGCGTGTCGGGCCCGATGCCGAACCGGTAGCTCGCTCGTCGCAGGCAGCCGAGGGTGTGGAGCGAGGCGCCGCGCAGGACGCCGTGCCCGTGCGTGAAGCCGGGCTCGGAGGTCCGTCGATCCGGGAAGGGGCGGAAATCCGGATAGGCATGGAAAGGGTTCGAGCACCACTCCCGGACGCGCCCCGTTCCTTCGAGCATGCCGCCCCGTGCGGCGACCTCCCATTGGTACTCATGCTGGAGCACCGCGCCGCTCTGTGCGCCGCCGAGGCTCGCCGCCCAAGCGGCATAGGCACGCGCCTCATGGCGGTTGACCCCGCAGACCGGCTGGTCCGGTACAAGTGCACAAGGACCGTTCAGGCCGATCTCGTACCAGGATCCTCGGGCATCGCGTCGCCAGCCCAGCGGTGCCTCGGGGGGTACGACCTGCTCTGCCAGCCAAGCCCGTCCGTCGGTATCCCAGAGAGCAGGCTCTCGATAGCCGCCGGCCTCGATGAAGGCCAGGTATTCCGCGTTGTCGACCGGATGTCGGGCGATGCGAAAGCTCGCGAGCTCCACCGCCTGTGGCGGCAACTCGTTGTCGTAGGCGAACGGCTCGTGGCGCGAGCCGATGCGATAGTGTCCCTGAACGACCTCGACTTGGTCGTTGCGCGGTCGACAGGCGGCCAGGGTCGGTGTGATTCCCTCGCCTCGGGGGGTGTCTTCGATGGCTCGCAGCCGCAACAGTGCGATCATGCGTTCGTAGGTGCGCGCGGCTTCCTGCACCAGAAACCAAACCAGGCGGTCATCGGCAAGCAAGGGATGATCCGCAAGTGCGCCCGGCGTGGCGAGGCGGCGCAGATGCTCGTCCTGGATCTCGGATGCCCAGGCGAGCAGATGCCCCGGCGGAGGCAGGGACGCACACTCCGCAGCCCGGTCGCCGACGGCGCCGTCAAAAAGATGACGAACGCGTGCGGTCAGCTCCGCATCGCCCGACACCACCTCGCGCAACCAGTAGGTCTCGCGATACACGGCATCGGCAAGCTGCCATCCGACGCAGCCGAGCGTCGCGTGGAAGGGGCGGTTGACGTCGGTCTCCGGGAGCGCGCGCACCAGCTCGCGGAGCAGCTCGTGCAGATGACCGAGGGTGCCGAGGATCTCCGGTCGAGTCGGGGGTGCGTTCATCGGGTGTCGAGGGTCCTTCTCGTTGCGCGGTCGGTCGACGGGTGCGGCAAGCCCCGCGCGGCGTTTGGACTATCCGAGCTCGCGGGTGTGCGTTTGTCCGAGTTGGTGCTCCAGCGCACGGAGCCGCTCGCGCAGGTGCTCGAGCTCGTCGAGCAGATCCAGCGCAAGTGCGGTGCCGGCAAGGTTGAGATCGAGGTCGCGCCGCAGACGCACGGCTCGGCGGGCGCGGCGCACCGCGAAGCCGTCGAAGCGCCAATCGCCGGGTGCTTGACCCTCGGGGTGCAGGAGCCCCTCGGTCACCATCAGCCTCACCACGCGGCCGTTGGAGCCGCACAGCTGGGTTAGCTCGGAGAGGGTGACCGTGAGCCCCTCGTCGAGCACGATCCCGTCAATGCGTGTCTCGGTCTGCGTCATGCCTCAGACTCCCATCTCGGCCCTTGGGTTGAAGTGTAGACGTTCGGCCATCTCGCGATAAGCCGCCTTCGCGGCATCCGTGGTTGCAGGCGGGGTGACGATCTCGAGCACGACCAGCGCGTCTCCGGCCGGCTCGCCCGGCAACCCCCGACCTTTCAAGCGCAGTCGCTGCCCGGACTGAGATCCCGGCGGGACCTTAAGGTTCACTGTTCCGCCGAGTGTCGGGACCGAGACGGACGCGCCGAGCGCAGCCTCCCAGGGCGCGATGGGCAGTCGCAGATGGATGTCCTTGCCGTCCGTGGTAAAGAGGCGGTGGGGATTGATCTCGACTTCAAGATAGAGATCGCCGGCATGACCGCCGTTGACGCCGGGGGCTCCTTGGCCGGCCAAGCGGATTTGGCGGCCCTGCGTGACGCCCGGCGGGATGCGCACGTTCAGGGTGCGGGTGCGCGATGTGACGCGCCCGTCGGAGCCGACCTCGGGGATGTCGAGGCGCAGCTGCCGCGTCGCGCCGCGAAAGGCGTCCTCGAGATCGATGGCGATGCGCACGGTCTGATCCTGGCCGCGGCGGCGGCGTTGAGCCTGGGCTCCGGGGTGAAACTCGCGTCCGAAGATGCTGGAAAAGAAGTCGCTGAACTCGGCCGCTTCGTCGGCACCGAAATGGAAGTCGTGATGAACACCGCCGGGCGGCGGGCGGAAATCCTGACCGGCGTGCCAACTGCTGCCGAGCGCATCGTAGGCGGCGCGCTTTTCCGGGTCGTGCAGGACCTCGTTGGCTTCGTTGATCTCTTTGAACCTGGCCTCGGCATCGGGCTCCTTGCTGACGTCGGGGTGGAACTTGCGCGCCAGCTTTCGATAGGCTCGCTTGATCTCGGGCTGAGTGGCGTCCCGGGCCACGCCCAGCGTTTTATAGTAGTCCTTGTATTCCATCGCAGCGCCTCGGAGGTTTGGCCAACACGCACCCGTCAACCCTGTGTCGTGGGGGGAGGTATGGGCTTGCGACGGTCATTGCACGGGTTGGAGTCAAGTAAATGGGCCTCGGAGGGGCGCTCGGAATGCGGGGCGGATGGCTGGTCCGCCGACACGTCCTCGGTGGCCGACGCGCTGGCGTCTGCGGTGCCGGCCTGGTCATCCTGGTCTTGGGGGCCATGAGCCTGCACCGTTCGCCCCGATGCCCAGGCGCGCAGCGCTTGAAGCTGATGTTGCATGACGACGGACAAGGGCTGGGTATTGGCGATCTCGCGCAGCAGGTCGCCCGTGGCGAGGCCATCCCCGGCGGTTGCGTCGGCATAGAGCGCGGAGACGACTGCCTGCTCGATGCCGGCGCCGGTGAAACCCTCGCTCGCCTCGGCGAGCCGTGCGAGGTCGAAGCGCTCGGGATCGAGTGCGCGCTTGCGCAGATGGATCGCGAAGATCTCGCGGCGCACGCGTGCGCCGGGCAGATCGACGAAGAAGATCTCGTCGACCCGTCCCTTGCGGATCAGCTCCGGCGGGAGTCGGGAGATGTCGTTCGCGGTGGCCGCCAGGAAGACACGTGTGCTGCGCTCCGCCATCCAGGTCAAAAGCGTACCGAGGATGCGCCGGCCGACACCCTCGTCCTCCGAGCCGGTGGCAATCCCCTTCTCGATTTCGTCGATCCAGAGGACGCAGGGCGACATGACATCGGCGGTCGCCAGGGCCTTGCGGAGGTTCTTCTCGCTCTCGCCGATGTATTTGTCGTAGAGCGCACCGAAGTCCAGGCGCAGCAGCGGCACACCGAAGCGTCCGGCGACCGCCTTCGCCGCGAGACTCTTGCCGCCGCCCTGCACGCCCAAGAGGAGGACGCCGCGGGGGTGATCGCGTGTTCGGCCCGGATCCAGGAAGGCATCGCGGCGGCGGTCGATCCATGCCTTGAGCGTGCCGAGACCGGCCACGTCCGCGAAGGAGCGGGTGTCGTACTCGAAGCTGATGACCCCCTCGGGGCTCAGCAGATCGTACTTGGCGCGTTTGACAGCCTCGACATCCTCGTGGGTGATGGCGCCGTCGTGACGGATGGCATTGCGGATCAGTCGGCGGGCATCCGATTCGGTCACACCGAGCAGATTACCTGCAAGCTGGTCCACCGCATCGCGGCTGGTGCGGAAGCTGCGCCCGCTTGCGGAGTCCTGCCAGCGTTTTGCCTCCTCGCGAATCAGGCCCATGACGCGCTGACGGTCCGGCAGGCGCAGCCCGAACTGCACGCTCAGATGGCGCAGCTCGGGCGGCACCGCGAGCGCATGGCTGACCAGCACCAGGGTGCGGGGCAGGTCGGCGTAGCTCTGGGCGATCTCCTTCAGAAGCCGGACGTGCAGCGGATTGTCGAGATAGGGATGGAAGTCGAGCAGCAGATAGATGCCGCGCTCTTGTGTCGCGCGGATGTTGCGCAAGACCTCGGTCGGATCGGCGAGACGCTGCTGCGGCTCGGTGTCGATCTCGATGCGCCGCAGGCCCTCGGTGACCGACCAGCGAAAGGCCGGCTCAGCCAGACGCAGGGCGAGTCCGGCGAACAGCTCGACGACCCGCGGTTCTTCGATCGACTCGATGAGCACGATCGGGGTGTCCGAGCGGAGCAGAATCTCCAGATCATGCAGGTCCGGCATCATGGATCGCGGGGGCGCCTCGGGGTCGTCGGGACGTTGGAAAAGGTCCGGAGGCAGCGCGCGGCCTCCGTCGACGGCGACGCGGCACCGGGATCCGTGCGCCGGGGCTTGATCGTCCGCGGCGATCAGCATATCCAGTAACCCGCGTGGGTCACAAGCGCCGGAATCATGCACCGGCATGCGAGCGCGGCGCGAGGTCACCTCGTCGATCCCCGGCGTGCGAGGATCGCCTACAATGACGCTGCTCGAGACCAGGTCCCTTCCTTATCCAGATAGCCGCCGACTCAGAGACCACTCATGACCGCAAAAGACCACTTGATCATCTTCGACACGACCCTGCGCGACGGCGAGCAGAGTCCGGGCGCATCCATGACCCGCGACGAGAAGGTGCGCATCGCCAAGGCGTTGGAGCGGATGCGTGTCGATGTGATCGAGGCGGGGTTCCCCATCGCCAGTCCCGGTGACTTCGAGGCGGTGAAGGCGGTGGCGGAGACGGTCAAGGAGAGCCGGGTCTGCGGCCTTGCCCGTGCGCTCGACAAGGACATCGACCGGGCCGGCGAGGCGCTGGCGGGCGCGAACGCCGGGCGGATCCATACCTTTATCGCGACCTCGCCCATCCACATGCAGCGCAAGCTGAACATGACCCCGGATCAGGTGCTTGCGCAAGCGGTGCACGCCGTCCAGCGGGCGCGTCGTTATACCGACGATGTGGAGTTCTCGCCCGAGGACGCCGGACGCTCCGAGATCGACTTTCTGTGTCGGGTCCTCGAGGCGGTTATCGACGCCGGTGCCGGGACCGTCAATATCCCGGATACGGTGGGCTACAACATCCCGGATCAGTTCGGCAGCCTGATCCGAACCCTGCGCGAGCGCATCCCGAACGCCGACAAGGCGATCTTCTCGGTGCATTGTCACAACGATCTGGGGCTTGCGGTCGCCAACTCGCTCGCCGCCGTGCGCAACGGCGCCCGCCAGGTGGAATGCACCATCAACGGTCTCGGCGAGCGTGCCGGCAACGCCGCGCTCGAGGAGATCGTGATGACGGTGCGCACCCGTCAGGATCTGTTCGACTGCCAAACGCGACTGGACACCACCCAGATCATGAACTGCTCGCGCCTGGTCTCGGGCATCACGGGCTTCGCGGTTCAGCCGAATAAGGCGGTGGTGGGCGCCAACGCCTTCGCGCACGAGTCGGGCATCCATCAAGACGGCGTGCTCAAGCACCGCGAGACCTACGAGATCATGCGTGCCGAGGACGTGGGTTGGAACGCCAACCGCATGGTTATGGGCAAGCATTCGGGCCGCAACGCCTTTCGTACGCGGTTGCAGGAGCTCGGCATCGTCATGGGTTCGGAGGAGGATCTCAACGCCGCCTTCTCGCGCTTCAAGGATCTGGCCGACAAGAAACACGAGATCTTCGACGAGGACCTTCAGGCGCTGGTCACGGACGCGACCCTGGACGCGACCAACGAGCGCGTGAAGCTGGTCTCGCTGCGGGTCTGCTCGGAGACCGGCGAGACCCCGTGCGCGAATCTGGTGCTCGCGTTCGACGGCGAGGAGCTGACCGGGACCGCCAGCGGCGGCGGACCCGTGGATGCGACCTTCAAGGCGATCGAGTCGATCGTCGACAGCGGGACGGTGTTGAAGCTCTACTCGGTCAATGCCATCACGAGCGGGACGGACGCCCAGGGCGAGGTGACGGTCAGGCTGGAGCGCGGGGGGCGGATCGTCAACGGTCAGGGTGCCGACACCGACATCGTCATCGCCTCGGCCAAGGCCTATATCAACGCCTGCAACAAGATCCTCCAGCCGGCACAACGCGCCCATCCGCAGACCGGCGACGTCTGAGGCGCATGGCGATGGACGAGCATCGACGCTTGGGCTACTTGGGCGCAATGGGTGTCGATGTCTGGGTACCGCGCCATGTCGCGGCGGATGCCGTCGAGAGTCTCGACTCGATGGTCATCGGCTTACCCGCGGTGCCCGAGCCTGCGCCTGTCGCTCCGAGTCCGGCGACCACGCCCGAGCCATCTCCGGATCAACCGGCGCCGGTGCGGGCGGCGGATCCCGAGCGCGCGCCGGATCCGGTCTCACCGCAGGCGCTCAAGCCCGATCCGTTCGCAGGTGAAGGTTCCTCGTCGCGCCCTCCGGCCGGGATGGATTGGGATGCACTCGAGGCGGCGGTGTCGGGTTGCCGTGCCTGCGGACTCTGCGAGACCCGCACCAAGACCGTCTTCGGTGTGGGCAATCGCACCGCCGAGCTCCTGATCATCGGCGAGGCCCCGGGCGCGGACGAGGACCGTGCGGGCGAGCCCTTCGTCGGGCGTGCCGGTCAGCTGCTGAACCGCATGCTCGCGGCGATCGGCCTCGCGCGCGAGCAGGTCTACATCGCCAACCTGCTCAAGTGTCGCCCGCCGGGGAATCGCGATCCGCGTCCCGAGGAGGCCAAGCAGTGCGAGGCTTACCTAATGCGGCAGATCGCGCTGATCGGTCCGCGCTTGATCCTCTGCGTGGGGCGCGTGGCGGCTCAGCATGTCTTGCAGACGGATGCCCCTCTGGGAAGTCTGCGGGGGCGTTGGCTCGCTCTTCCGGGGGATGCGATCCCGCTGCGTGTAACCTATCATCCGGCTTATCTGCTGCGCTCGCCCGATCAGAAGGCAAAAGCCTGGGAGGATCTGGTCGCGGTCGCTCGGCGTTTGCGCGAGGGCTAGCGCACACTGATCGGCATCGGCAATGACAAAAAGCAACGCGATTGATATTATTTATTTCATATTTAATTATTTGCTAATATAATGCGAACCGTGGATGGCGATATCGCATCCACGCTTGCTGCCCATAACATAAATCGATTCGGAGAATAGAATGAACAAGCTTGCTACCGCTGCTGCAATCGCCGCCCTCCTCGGTGCCTCCGCGTCCGCATCCGCTTGGTGGGGTCCGGGTTACGGCGGGTACGGCCCAGGCTACGGCTCCGGTCTCGGCGATGCCTTCAGCGACATGTTCGGCGACGGCTACGGCGACTTCAACTTCGGCATGAGCGGCGGCGGCAGCGGTCGTGGCTACGGCCGTGGTCTGGGTCGCGGCTATGGCTACGGCTACAACAACCCCTACTATGGCTATGGCGCTCCTTACGGCTACGGCGTTCCCTACTACGGCGGTGGCTATCCTTACGCCTACCCCTACGCAGCGCCGGTTGCCCCGGTCGCGCCCGTTGCTCCGGCTCAGCCCGAAGCCAAGTAAGACCCGCGCAAGTCGACGGCGCGCCTCGGTGCGCCGTCAACACAAAGGCCAGGCAGATTGCCTGGCTTTTTTTGTTCCGATCTTCGGCTTTCGGCTGAAGAGGTATCACGCCACCATCAGGATGCCGGTGAAGGCGAGTGCGAGTCCGATCAGGGTCGCGACCAGCACGTCGCTCGGGTAATGCAGGCCGAGGAGGATCCGGGAGCTGGCTACCAGCATGGTGAAGGGCACCAGGATCCAGGCCAGCTCGGGGACGTAGTAGATGGCGACGGTGGAGAAGCTGACGGCGTGAAGCGTATGACCGGAGGGAAAGCTATAGCGGTCGAGCGGAGGCACCAGGGCGATGATCTCCGTTGCATAATTGCAGGGTCGCTCGCGTCGCGTGTAGACCTTGAGTGACTTGTAGAGCGCGAGCGCGACGCCGCCGGTGGCGAGCATATGCAGGCTGGCCTTGAGCCCGAGGAGTCCGTGGGTCAGCGGCAGGATGGCGATGAGGCTATACCAGAAGACACCGTCGCCGAGTCGGCTCACGACCGCGAAAGGGCGTTGAACCCAGCGGCGCCGACCACCTCGACTCCAAGCGCGGCACAGCGACACCTCGAGCTCATTCAGATGTTGTAGCCATAGTCGCACGGCAAGCCTCCGTTCCACGTTGTCGGTGGATGACCTGGACGAGACGCTCCTCGACGCCCCGGATGACGCGGTCCCAGCTGATGTCCTCCGCCGTGTGTCGGGCGCGCTCGCCGAGCTGCCGGACCCGTCGGATGTCTCGGGCGATCTCGCGGCCGGCGGCGATGAAGGCTGCGTGATCTCCCATCGGTAATGTAACCCCGTTCCGCCAAGGATCAATCAAGGATCGAGCTGCCGCATAGTCGAAGGCGACGACCGGCAGACCACTGGCCATGGCCTCGAGCACCACGTTGCCGAAGGTTTCGGTCAAGCTCGGAAAGAGGAAAAGGTCGCCCGAGGCGTAATGCCTCGACAGATCTTCTCCGACCTTTGCACCCGGGCAGATGAAATCGGGGTTCTCGCGTTGGATGTGCTCGCGCCCGGGGCCGTCCCCGACCAGGACGAAACGCGCCTCCGGTCGGGCGGCCCGAATCGCATGAAAGGCGTCCCGAGCAAGCTCGAGGTTCTTCTCGGGTGCGATCCGACCCACGTAGAGTACAGCCAAGGACTCCTCGTCGCAGCCCCACGTGTGCCGCAAGGCATCGTCACGCCACGCGGGGGAGAAGAGATCGACGTCGACGCCTCGCCCGAAGACGTGAACATCGTGGAAGCCTTCGCCCGACAGCTCGGCCTTCAACTCCGCGGTGGGAACCAGGGTTGCATCCGATCGGTTGTGGAAGTGGCGCAGGGTTTCGGCGATCCGATGGGTGAAGAGACCGAGCCCGTAGTGTTGGCTGTAGCGCTGAAACCGGGTGTGGAACCCGGTGACGGTCGGGATCCGATGGGTATGCGCGGCCGAGAGCGCGGCATGTCCGAGTGGACCCTGGGTCGCGATGTAGACGAGATCGGGTGCAGCGCGACCCCAAAGGCGACGCAGCCGCCAATACACGGGCAGCCCGAACCGCAGACCCCGGTAACCCGGAATCGGCAGGCCGGGAACGAGATGGACGGCGATCCCGTCGCGCGGCGGCAGGGCTTGGGCGCGCTGCTCGCCGTGCTGTCGAGGACGAACCAGTTGGATCGCGTGTCCGCGCTCGGCCAAGCCCTCGGCGAGGTGCCGCATGGTATGGGCGACGCCGTTGATCTCGGGCGGATAGGTCTCGGTGACGATCGCGATTCGCAGACTGCTGCACGGGGGCATGCTCGCCGGATCTGTGAGGTCAGGCGACATGGGGAACTCCCGCTGCCGGCATTGATTCGGGTTGAGCCGGGAACGGAATCGGCCCCGGACTCGGGCGTTCGGAGCGCGCGGGTCGGGCCTGCGGATCCATGCCGAGTGCATCCAGGATTGCGCTGCGGGCGCGTTCCGCGAGGGCACGACGCGACGCATCCTCGCCACTCGGCAAGGGCGGGAGGAAACGGATCTCGACCGTGAGCCCGGGATGGCGAATCACCCGCAACAGGTGAGCGAGGAGTGTGTCGTCGCCGATAAAGGGGGCGATGGTGTCCCGCTGCCCGTCTGCGGCACGACGATAGGCGATCGCCACGGGTTGGATCCCGAGCCGGGCCTCCCGGGCGAGTGCAAACAGGCGCGGGTGAAACCGCAGCACACCGGCCCCGTCGCTTGTCGTGCCTTCCGGGAAGATCATCAGGGTATGACCTTCCGCGATCCTGCGATGCAGCATCGCGGAGATCTCATGGATGCGGTTTGCGCCTCGCTCGATGAAATGTGTGCCCGCGGTTTCGGCTAACCAGCCGATCAAGGGCCAATCCCGCACCTCCGCCTTGGAGAGAAACCCGATCTCGCCTTGTGCGCCGAGCGCGGGGATATCGAGCCAAGAGATGTGGTTCCCGATCAGCAGACAACCCGGGTCGAGACGGCCCTCGACCTCGATGCGAAGCCCCAAGACGACGCACAGTCGCCTGTGCCACCGGCGGGTCGCGGCGGAGATCCAGTCCGGTCGCCGGCCCAGTCGCGACAGCAGGGCGATGTAGACGACGATGGCCGTCCCTGTTGCCAGGTGGGCGACGATCAGCAGGATGGTCAGAAGCGACCTTGCATATGCCATCGCGTCAGAGACTCGCGGCGCGCTCGAGAAAGTGTCGCGAGTAGGTCGGATTGAGCTCGTCCACGTCGAGCAGCATGAGCACGTCGGCCACGCCGAAATCCGGATCGCGGCAGGGCTCCCCGCAGACCTTTGCGCCGAGCCTCACGTAGGCGCGCAGCAAGGCCGGCAGCGGTGCATCCAGGACATCGTCGGAGACTTGCGTGGTGTGCAGCGGTGCTCGTGGCACCACCCGCAGGTCGGACGAGACCATGGCCTGCCGCCGCAGGCGGTTCATGATGGCCGCCGCCTGGATGTCGTCCTCGCCGAGCGGCATGCTGGCGCAGCCGAAGAGATAATCGAACCCGTGGAGCTGGATGAAGCCGGCCAGGCCGGACCAGAGCACGGCGATGGCCGAGCCCTGTCGAAACTCGGCCGAGATACAGGTGCGACCGACCTCCAGAAGGCGACCCTTAAGCCGCGGGATCGCCCCCAAATCGAACTCGCTCTCGGAATAGAAACGGCCGATGCGTGCGGCGTTGCGATCGGTCAGGATCCGGGTGCAGCCGACGACATCGCCGGTGCGCCCGTCGCGGACCAGGAGATGCTGGCAGTAGGCATCGAGCTCGTCCACGTCCAGCCCGCTCGGCCCCGCCTTCAACGTTGCGCCCAGCTCTTCGCCGAAGACCCGGTATCTCAAGGCTTGGGCCTCGCGCACCTCGGACTCGGACGAGGCGAGCTCGACGAATAGGCGTTCCCCGCGCTTGGCGGTCAACGCAGACGCAGTCGCAACCATTGGATGCCCTCGGAAAAAGAACCTTTGCGTGGAGGGCAATCATAGAATCCGACTATTGCAGGCGTATGTGGGCTGCATGACGGCGCCGTGAACGGCGGGCGTCGCGTCTCCCGGGGTCAGCCCCGCAAGGAGATGACGGGCCATCCGCGCGACCGGGCCGTCTCGTGCAGCTGCGGATCCGGGTCGACCGCGACCGGCCGGTCGACACGCTCCAAGAGGGGAAGATCGTTGTGCGAATCGCTGTAGAAGCTGCTCCCGGCGAGCGTCTCTCGATGCGCGTGCAGCCAGGCGTGGAGACGCTCGACCTTGCCCTCGCGAAAGGCGGGTTGGCCCGAGGGCTCACCGGTGAAACGCCCGTTCTCCTCGGCCGGCAGCGTCGCGATCAGATGCGCGATCCCGAAGCGTTGCGCGATCGGTGCCGTGACGAAGGCGTTGGTCGCCGTGATGATCATGAGCGTGTCGCCTGCCTCGCGGTGCGACTCGACCAGGTCCTTGGCCGCCTGGAGCATGATGGGCTCGATCAGCTCGACGACGAACCGCTCGCGCAGCGCTTCCAGCTCCGCGCGCGGGTTGTCGCGCAGCGGGCGCAGCGAGAACCTCAAGAATTCCGCGATATCCAGGGTTCCGTCCTTGTACTCGCGATAGAAGCGCTCGTTCTCGCTCTCGTAATAGGTGCCGTCGACGATACCTTCGGCGGCGAGGAATCGGCCCCAAAGGTAATCCGAGTCGCCTGCCAGCAGGGTGTTGTCGAGATCGAAGATCGCCAGCGCCATGTCCTTGTCCTTACGTTGATGTCTCTCGGTGCGGTGCGTATCGGCGGCCTGCCCGCGCGTCGCCCCGGCGCCCCGGTCCGCCGGATGGTCCCGGAATCACGCGGGGGTTTCAAGCCGCGCCGGGTGCGCTCGACTCGCGTTCGGCGGAGGGGTTCCGACCCCGCTTCGGAGGGTTTGCGAAAGCCGTTGATTGGCAATCGCTTATGCAGGCAGCTGCTTGCCGGTCATGCGCCGGATGTGGAAGAATGCGGCATCATGGCTTTCCGGACTCGGCTCCTTGATCGATCACGACGGTTTCAGACCCAACGTCGGCATTATCCTGAGCAATCAGGACCGGCGTCTATTCTGGGGTCGGCGCGTCGGACAGAATGCCTGGCAGTTTCCGCAGGGCGGGATCCATTCGGACGAGACCCCGGAGCAGGCCATGTTTCGCGAGCTTGAGGAGGAGGTCGGGCTCCAGTCGCGGCAGGTCACCATCCTCGGCTGCACCCGCGGTTGGCTCAGATATCACCTTCCCAAGCGATACATTCGTCGGCATTGCGGCCCGACCTGCATCGGTCAGAAACAGGTCTGGTTCATGTTGCGTGTGGATTGCGGCGAGGACGCCTTTTGTCTCGACAAGACCGACAAGCCCGAGTTCGACGCCTGGCGCTGGGTCCGCTATTGGCAGCCGCTGCACGAGGTCGTCTACTTCAAGCGCCGCGTCTACATGCAGGCGCTCGAGGAGCTTGCCCCGAGCCTCTACCCGGAAGGTCCGCCCGCCCGTGACGAATTTCAGTCGCGGGTGGCCGGCTTGATGCACCGGCGCGGACCATGACCGGGCTCGCCGCGGACCAGGCCGAGCGGGGGTCTGTCGGGCTCGACGGCGGCGTGTCGGCAGTCGCGGCCGCAGTGGCTCCGAGCCAACGCCTGCCCATGCTCGAGTCGCTGCGCCGGATCGTTCAGGAGGTCAACAACGCACCCGATCTCGAACGCGCGCTGACCATCATCGTGCAGCGCGTCAAGCAAGCGGTCGGGGCCGATGTCTGCTCTGTCTATCTCAATGACTTCGACAATCGCCGGCATGTCCTGCATGCCACCGACGGGCTGCGCGCCAAGGCGGTCGGTCGGGTGCGCCTGGAAATGGGACGAGGGCTGATCGGGCTGGTCAGCGAGCGCGCCGAGCCGATCAACCTGGACGACGCGGTCAGTCATCCGCGCTACCAACGCATCACGGACACGGGCGAAGAGCAGTATCACGGGTTCCTCGGCGCGCCCATCATCCAGAATCGCAAGGTGCTGGGCGTGCTGGTCCTGCGACAACGCGAAAAGCGCCATTTCGGCGACGACGAGGTCACCTTCGTGGTGACCCTCGCATCGCAGCTGGCCGGCGCCATCACCTTCGCTCGCACCAACGGCGAGCTGGCGCGTCTGCAGGACGACGGGATCCCGCAGCGCTTCCTGCCCGGCTTGCCGGCCTCGCCCGGCATCGGCATCGGGACCGCCGTGGTGGTCTATCCGCCGGCCGATCTCAACGCCGTCCCGGATCGGCGCGCCGAGAACCTCGACAACGAGGCCAAGGATTTTCTCGGTGCCGTTGAGCATGTGGCCGAGGACTTGGACCGCTTCGCGGTGCGGACCCAGTCGCATCTCAGCGCCGAAGACATGGCCCTGTTCGACGCTTGGCGCCTCATGCTCGAGAGCGACACCCTGATCGACGGGACCCTCTCGCGCATCCGCGCCGGCAATTGGGCGCCCGGCGCGCTGCGCGAGACCATCGCCGAGCACGCCAAGGTGTTTGACGACATGGACGATGCCTATCTGCGCGAGCGCGCCTCCGACGTGCGCGATCTCGGTCGCTGCATCCTGACCCATCTGCAGAAGCTGACCGCGGCGCCGATCCAGTACGTGCCCAACACCATCCTGGTCGGCGACGAGCTCAGCGCCATGCAGATCGCCGACGTCCCGCGCGAGATGTTGGCCGGGATCGTCTCGACCACCGGCTCGGGCTCCTCGCATGTCGGCATCCTGGCGCGCGGGATGGGCGTGCCGGCGGCAATGGCCGTTGCCGACCTGCCGGTCGGGCGGGTCGAGGGACGCGAGCTGGTGGTGGACGGTTACCGCGGGCGTGTCTATGTCGCGCCGGGTCCGACCGTGCGCGCCGAGTATCAGCGTCTCGCCGAGGACGATGCGGCCCTGACCAGCGAGCTGCAGGCGTTGCGTCATCTTCCGGCCGAGACCACCGACGGTTATCTGGTCCCGCTGTATCTGAATACGGGTCTCGTCTCCGAGGCGCGCCCGCTCGGCATCGAGGAATCGGCCGGCGTCGGACTCTATCGAACTGAGCTGCCCTTCATCGTGCGCGATACCTTTCCGGGCGAGGCCGCGCAGATGTCGAATTATCGGCAGGTGCTTGAGCTGTTCGCCCCCCGTCCGGTCACCATCCGCACCCTGGACATCGGCGGGGACAAGCCGCTGCCCTATTTCCCGATGCACGAGGCCAACCCCTTCCTGGGCTGGCGCGGCATCCGGATCACGCTGGATCAGCCCGAGATCTTCCTGACTCAGATCCGGGCGATCCTGCGTGCCTCCATCGGACTGGACAATCTGCAGATCCTGCTGCCGATGATCAGCACGGTCGGCGAGGTGGACGAGGCGTTGCTGCTGATCCATCGTGCCCACGAGGAGCTGCTCGAAGAGGGCTATCAGGTCAAACTCCCGCCGATCGGGGTCATGATCGAGGTCCCGGCCGCGGTCTATCAATGCGAGGCCCTGGCGCGACGCGTCGATTTCCTGTCCGTCGGAACCAACGACCTCACCCAATACCTGCTCGCCGTGGATCGCAACAACGCCCACGTCGCGAAACTCTACGACGAGTTTCACCCGGCGGTCTTGCGCGCGTTGCTGCAGATCCTTGCGGGCGCCCGCGTTCACGGCCGCGAGGTCAGCGTCTGCGGCGAGATGGCCGGGGATCCGCTTGCGACCTTCCTCCTGCTCGGGATGGGCGTGCATAGCCTGAGCATGGGCGCGGGCAGCCTGCTGCGGGTGAAGCGGGTGATTCGCAGCATCAGTCGCGCGCGCGCGCGCGAGGTGCTCAAGGTCGCCCTGCAATGCGAGGATGCGGCATCCGTGCGGCGCCTGCTCCTGGATGCGCTCGAGGCGGTCGGTCTCGGCGGCTTGGTGCGACCGGGTAAGTAGCCAATACCGGAACCTTTGGTTTCGGTTCAGCGATTCGTTTCAGGTTCCCGGGCGTTCTCCGGAAAGCCTTTGCCGGGATTGAGTATCCCGGCCGGATCGAATTGACGCTTGATGTCGCGCATCAGCGCGAGCACGGGAGCATCGATCTCCCGGTCGACGAAGTCGCGCTTGGCGATCCCGACACCGTGCTCGCCGGAGAGTGTGCCGCCGAGTTGCAGGACGAGCGAAAACATCGCGTCAAGACACCTATGGGCGCTCTCGACGGCAGCCGGATCCTCCGGGTCGATCAGGAGATTTACATGGATGTTGCCGTTGCCAGCATGGCCGAAATTGACGATCTGTACGCCGCTTTCCTGCGATAACCGCTCCAGGCCATCGATGAGCTCGCCCATCCGCGAGACCGGAACCACGACATCCTCGTTGATCTTCTTCGGCGCGATATGGCGCAAAGCCGGGGAAAGTGCCTTGCGGGTCTTCCAGAGCGCGGCGACCTCCGCGGCCGACTCGGCACGACGCAGCTCGATCAGACCGGCGTGTTGCGCCGCGGCAGCGACGGCGGTGACGGACTGATCGATACAGGCGGCGGGCCCGTCGACCTCGATCATCAGAAGGGCGCCGACGCCCTCGGGCAGATCCAGTCCGGCATATCTTTGAACCGTCCGGATCGCTGCGGCGTCCATTATCTCCAGTGCGCAGGGGATTACGGGTTGCGCCATGATCGCCGAGACCGCCGCCGCCGCCGCGTGGATCTCGGCATAGGCGGCGCGCAGCGTGCGCTTGGCCTCCGGCAGCGGCGTGAGCTTGAGCGTGGCTTCGGTGATGAGTGCGAGAGTGCCCTCCGAGCCGATGATCAGCCGGGTCAGGTCATAGCCGACCACGCCTTTGGTGGTGAGCACGCCCGTGCGCAGTCGCTCGCCGCGACCGTCGATCGCGGTGAGTCCGAGCGTATTCTCGCGCGGCGTCCCGTACTTGACCGCCCTCGGTCCCGCCGAGTTGTAGGCGAGATTGCCCCCGACGGTGCAGCTCGCCGCGCTGGTGGGATCGGGCGGCCAGAAGAAGCCGAAGGCGCCGACCGCCTTTTGGAGCTGCTCGTTGAGGACCCCGGGCTGCACGACGGCGAGCCGATCCTCCGGGGCGATGCGCAGGATGGTGTCCATGCGCTCGAAGGAGAGCACGATGCCGCCGCGGTCCGGAACCGTCGCCCCCGTGGTTCCCGTCCCGCGCCCCCGTGCGACGAGCGGGACGCCGGCGTCGCGGCAGAGTCGGACCAGCGCCATGATCTGCGCCTCGTCGGCGGCGAAGACGACTGCTCGGGGCAGCGCATGGAGGCGGCTGTTGTCGTATCCGTAGGGCCAGCAATCGGCCGGATCCGTGAGCAGGCGTCCGACGCCGACGGTCCGGGCGAGGCTTTTCAGGAACCCCGGGGGCAGATCAGCTGGTGCCTTGGGTGTACTCAAAGAGCTTCACCACGCGTTGCACGCCGGGGACATACCGTGCCTTCTCTGCCGCCGCATCGGCCTCCGCCGGGCTGAGCAGGCCCATCAAGAAGACCACCCCGTCGTTCGTGACCACCTTGACCCGTGTCGGGTCGAATCCGGGCAGACGTACGCCGATCAGGTCCGCTTTGACGCGGGCGGTGATGTAGCTGTCCTCCGCCTGACCTTGGAAATCGCGGCGCGTACCGACCTTGACCTCGTCGACGACCCGTTGCACTTTGCCGATGCGGCTCACCGCTGTCGCGGCCTCTTGTGCGACCTCGGTCGTGTCGGCGCTGCCGGTCAGCAGGAGGGTGCGGTTGTAGCTGGTCGCCGAGATCTGCGACTGGGTCCTGATATCGGCATTGCCCAGCAAGGCACTCATCGCCTCCAGCTCGATCTGCTGATCGTCGAGGATCACGTTTGCAGGGCGACGGTCGTGCACTGTCGCTGCGGTACCGACTGCCGCTGCGCCGAAGAGCATCGGCGCGCAACCGGATACGAGGGCTGCGCCGAGCAGCAGCAGACCGGGTCCGGCGAGTCGTTGCCTGGACATCGATCGCACGAGCGCTTCGGCTCGGCGGAGCGCAGCTCGAACGGCGAGGCCGGAACGGGGGCTATTGTTCAACGACAAAGGCATCTTTGATCCACTCGATTCGGTCTGCGCCGCTGACGGCGACCACGTCGAAGCGACAGGGTAACACGGTGGGGTTGGCTTGAAGATAATGGCTGGCGGCAGCCGCCAAACGCTGTTGCTTGCGTCGATCGACCGTCTCCGCCGGTGTTCCGAAACGCTCCGAGCGTCGATATCGGACCTCGACAAAGACCAGGGTCGTCCCGTCGCGCATCACCAGGTCGATCTCGCCGAAACGGCAGCGGTGATTGCGCGCGACGGGTTGCAGATGATGACGCTTGAGATACGCCTCGGCGAGTCGCTCTTTGGCCTCGCCGACAGTCTGCGTTTCGACCGCCTTGACCCTCTCTGCCGAAGGCGGGCGGCGCTCGCGGCTCAACGGGTTTCCGCGGTGGCCGCGTCGGATGGCCCCCCGGCCTCGAGTACGCCGGTCTCGCCGAAGCGTCCGAGTGCGAGCTGGCGCTGGATGCGCCCCAGCGAGTCGATCGAGAGCCCACCGGTCTGACCCGGATAAAAGGCGCCCGGACTTTTGGCCAGCGCGGGCAGCCGCGGGGCGATCCGGTAGGCGTCGATCCCCATCGCGTAGAGACGCGCCAGCGGATTGGCGACCTTGAACGAGGATCCGCTCAAGCGTCGCCGCGACAGAGCGCCGTCCCCGCTACTGTCCAGCATCCAGGGGATATCGACGAAATAGAGCCCCGCCAGCACCCGGTCGCGGGCCGGATCGAAGACGCCGGAATAGACGTGGGATGTGGACATGACCGTCAACGACGAGGAGGTCTGCCGGATCCGCGGATAGAGCCGTTGTGCCAGCTCGTTGGTCGCGATGAGGAAGAGGACGTCCGCCGTCGTGTCGCCGAGCAGGCCGGTCACCGTCTTGTCGAAGTTCCGAGCAGTCGGGTTGTAGACGGATTCCGCTTCGAGGGTTCCGCCCAGTCGACGCCACTGGTTGCGGAAGGCGCTGGCCAGGCGTGCTCCCCAGGGTCCTTCGGGGTAGAGCACGGCAGCGCGTTTCAGGCCCATCGAGGCGGCCTTGTTGGCGACCTCCGCGGCTTCGTTCTCGGGCGAGAGCGAAAATTGAAAGAGATTCGCGGCGGCCTGGCTGTCTCGGCTGGTCTGGTTCAGGGCGAGGGTCGGCACGGCGAGTGCCGGGCCGGCCGCGAGGCTGTCCACGGATTCCTTCTCGAGCGGGCCGATGACATAGTCGGCGCCGGCTTCCACGGCCTTGGCATGAATGGCCCGTGCGCGCTCGGTATGGGTGCTGTCGACGACCTCGAGCGCCGGGCGATTGCCGCTGGTATCCGCCCGGCTGGCGGCCTCGATGCCCTCCTTGACCGATGTGGCGGCGCCAGCGAAACGCCCGCCGCGCGGCAGCATGACGGTGACGCGGTCGCCCGCGGCGTATCCCCCCGACAGCACCTTGAGGTACGCCTCCGCCAACCCGGGATGTGAAGGATGACCGAGGCGTTTGGATTGCTCTTGGCGATACCGGGTCTGGAATGTCGCGGGGTCCGCGCCTGCACTGCGTGCCATGAGCGCGATCTCTGCCCAGCCCTTCATGGCGCCGCTCCCGCTGCGGGCAAGATCCCGCAGCCGATCGCTGCTCAGGGCGCTCAAGGTGGTGATCAGCGAGACCTGATTGAGCAAACGGGCATCCTCGTTGTCGAGCAGACGATCGAGGGCGATCAGCGACTCGGCCGCGGCGACGGGCTCGTTGGCGAGACGCTGGGCGGATGCGAGTGTCCCCAGGCGTTGAATCTTCAGGTCCTTCGGCAAGGTCTGAACCTGCATGGCCTGGAGTCGCGCGATGGCATCCTTGGGCCGTCCGTCCAGGAGGGCGAGATCCGCCTCGATCAGCAGGAGCTGCTCGCGTTGCCCGAGCGTGAGCGCCGGGCGGGAGACCTCGCCGATCGTCTGCTGCGCCCCTCGGGTGTCGCCCGCGGACAGGTAGGCGCGAGCCGCCTTCAGCCGGAGCTGTTCGCGCGCGGGCGGCGTTGCCTGCTTTGCGATGTCCAAATAGGCCTTGGCTGCGGCACCGGCCTGTCCTTGCGCAGCGAGCGCATCGGCCTGTCTCAACGGCTCCCCGGCCACGGGTGCCAGAAGACGTGCCTCGTCCCGGGCAGGATCGATCGCGCACCCGGCGAGCGAACCGACGACAAGGAGCAGCGCGAGGACAGAGATCGGAGTGGACAGGGGACGGCGGTCAACGCGATTCTTGGGCATGATCCGTTCCGGTTCGAGTCGTTGGGAGGCAGGGTGCATCAGCCAAGGGGAATACTATACGTGGTCGCCACGCCGATCGGCAATCTCGGGGACATGACGGATCGCGCACGTAAGGTGTTGAGCGAGGTCGATTTGATTGCGGCGGAGGATACCCGTCAGACGCTTCGGCTGCTGACGCATTTCGGCATCTCGGCCAAGCTCGTGGCCTATCACGACTACAACGAGACCGGCACCGCACCGCGACTTCTTGCCGAGCTCGAGGAGGGCCGGACGATCGCACTGGTCTCGGATGCGGGTACGCCCCTGATCAGCGATCCGGGGTTCAGTCTCGTGGCCGCGGCGCGCGAGCGTGGTTTGACCGTCGTTCCGGTACCGGGCCCGAGTGCCGCCATCTGCGCCCTCTCGGCGGCGGGTCTGCCGAGCGACCGCTTTCTTTTCGTCGGTTTTCCTCCGCGTACCCGCTCGCAACGGCGGTCCTGGCTCGGCGAGCTTGCCGGCGAGCGGGGTACGCTGATCCTCTACGAGAGCGGGAAGCGGATCGTCGGCACCCTGCGCGATCTCGGCGAAACCCTGGGCGAGACGCGACGCCTGGTCCTGGCGCGTGAGCTGACGAAGCACTTCGAGACTTTTCTGACCGGCACCGCGTCCGCGTTGGCGCAGCGCCTGGAGGACGATGCCGAGCAACGTCTCGGCGAGCTCGTCGTCCTGGTCGAGGGACGGGGCGAGGAAACGGACGATTCGGGTCGGGCGGAGGCGGAGCGGGTCCTGCGCATCCTCGCCGAGACCTTGCCGCTGGCCCGGGCCGTTGCGATCGCGGCACGCCTGACCGGGACCAAGAAAAACGCACTCTATCGCCTGGGTCTGGATCTGGCGTTGGGTCAAGGCGCCGAGGATGCGTCTGCGGAGGGCGATGACGGGTGAGTCTCGCTGTCGCCCGCGATTGACGCAGACCCGAGGGTCGGGTTGGCGCTATACTCCGGCGTTGGGAGTCGGCCGGACAGTCGCGCTCGCCGTTTGCGGCGAGGGAGGAAAGTCCGGGCTCCATAGGGCAGGGTGCCAGGTAACGCCTGGGGGGCGCGAGTCCACGGAAAGTGCCACAGAAAAGATACCGCCGACCCCGCCCCGCAAGGCGGGAGGTAAGGGTGAAATGGTGCGGTAAGAGCGCACCGCGCTGGTGGCAACAGCAGCGGCAGGGTAAACCCCACCCGGAGCAAGACCAAATAGGGGAGCATGCAGATCAGTCTGCGGCGCGCGGCCCGCGCGTGCTCCCGGGTAGGTCGCTCGAGGCGTACGGCGACGTGCGTCCCAGATGAATGACTGTCCCCGACAGAACCCGGCTTACAGGCCGGCTCCCACCCCCCTTCCGAGCCGGCCGACCGACGGCAGCCCGGTCGCGCCCCGCAGTCCGTGTGGTCCCTCTTCTGAAAGGCATCTTCAGCTTTGCTCGTTAGCCTCCTGAAAAGCAATGCATAAAGTGCGTATCATGCGGCACTTGGCGAGCTGCCGCTAAGTTGCTGTCTCCCAAGAATTAAAGCAATCCGTCGCCTTGACGATCCCACTGGGCACCTCTAAGATGGAGAAGAAGTGGGGGAAAGTGGGGAATTAGGGGGCAGTCGCCGGGCGCAAGTCACCACGGGGGGCGGCGGTGTTTCGGGGGGTCTTCATTGTCAATCTCGACGCGAAAGGGCGTCTTGCGGTTCCTGCAAAGTACCGCGAGCGTCTGCAGTTGTCGTGCGACTCCCACCTTGTCGTCACCGTCGATCGCGACCGCTGTCTCTTGCTCTATCCGGAGCCCGAGTGGGAGCTGATCGAAGCGAAGCTCGCTGCCTTGCCCGCGTTCGACAACACGGCTCGTGCGATCCAGCGCCTCTACATCGGCAACGCCCAGGAGGTCGAGATGGACGTCCAGGGTCGTATCCTGCTGCCGCAGTACCTGCGCGATTTCGCCTCGTTGGACAAACGCGTTGCCTTTGTCGGCCAGGGCTCGAAGTTCGAGCTCTGGGACGAGCCTGCGTGGAATGCCCGCACCGAAGCC
This sequence comes from Thiocapsa sp. KS1, assembly GCF_001499735.1. Lineage (GTDB taxonomy): Bacteria > Pseudomonadota > Gammaproteobacteria > Chromatiales > Chromatiaceae > Thiocapsa. The sequence goes on from NZ_LN848257.1 coordinate 3,923,566, forward strand.
GCGCTCGGCGATGCGGGTATCGGCGAGTTGGCGACGGCAGCCGGGCTCGGTTCCCTGACGCTTTGAGTATCCCTTTGATCGAACAACAACATCTGCCGGTTTTGCTGGAGGAGAGCGTGCACGCCTTGATCGTGGATCCGAACGGCATCTATGTCGACGGCACCTTTGGTCGTGGCGGGCACAGTCGCGCCATCCTCGCGCGTCTCGGCGACGCCGGGCGTCTGATCGGGATCGACCGAGACCCCGAGGCGGTCGCTGCGGGGGATGCGCTTTCGCGCACCGATCGACGCTTCTCGATGTTGTCCGGGCGCTTCGGCTCGATCAGCGAGCTGCTCTCGCGCATCCAGGTCCGCGGCGACCTCTGCGGTCTTTTGCTCGATCTCGGGGTGTCTTCGCCTCAGCTGGATACGGCGGAACGCGGTTTTAGTTTTTCCTCCGAGGGTCCGCTGGATCTGCGGATGGACCCGACCCGGGGCGAATCGGCGGCACAGTGGCTGGCCCGTGCCTCCGAGGCCGAGATCGCGCAAGTCCTGCGCGACTTCGGCGAGGAGCGTTTCGCCAGACGCATCGCCCGCAACATCGTTGCGGAGCGCGGCGACAGCCCTCTGACCACGACGACCCAGCTCGCCGCCTTGGTCGCGCGCTCGGTGTCGACGCGCGAGCCCGGCAAGCATCCGGCGACACGGACCTTCCAGGCGCTGCGTATCCGGATCAACGACGAGCTCGACGAGATCCGGGATTGCCTGCGCCAATCCTGCGACCTGTTGGCGCACACCGGACGGCTGGTCGTGATCAGCTTTCATTCCCTGGAGGACCGTATCGTCAAGCGTTTCATGCGCGCGGAGGCGCTTGGTCCCGTCCTGCCCAAGGGGCTTCCGGTGACCGCCGAGGAATCGCGCGGGCGCCTGCACGTCCTCGGCAAGCCGGTGCGAGCCTCGGCCGCGGAGGTCGCGTCCAATCCTCGCGCACGCAGCGCCATCATGCGGGTCGCGGAGCGTCTCCCATGAGCGCCCGTCCGGTCTGGCTCGTCCTCGCACTGGTCTTGGCCGTCACCCTGTCGGCGATTGCCGTGGTGTACATCAAGTACCAAACGCGTATCCACTTCAGTCAATTGCAGGTTCTGCGCGCTCAACGCGACGCCGTCGACGTGGAGTGGAATCGGCTGCGTCTCGAAGAAGCCGCGCTCTCGACTCACATCCGCGTCGAGCGCAAGGCCAGGGACCAGCTGGGCATGTTCAATCCAAGGTTCGAGGATATCTTGTTGATCGAGGAGGTCGGCCGTGTCTACCCGTAACCGCCGTGCCAGACGTTCCGAGCCGCGGCGGGCGAGACCGAATCTTCTGCTGCGCCGGCGCCTGTTGGTCGGCATCCTGTCGAGCGCCTTCGTCGTGCTCTCGGCCGCGGTCTTCTATCGCCAAATCGTCGAGACCGACTATCTGCGCGGCGAAGGAGAGCGTCGCTATCTGCGCGTGGGCGAGATCGCCGCACGTCGCGGCATGATCACCGACCGCAACGGCGAGCCGCTGGCTGTAAGCACGCCGGTGGAAACCGTCTGGGGGGAGCCGCGTAAGCTGGTTCATAAACCCGATGCGATCCCGCCATTGGCCATTGCGCTGGGCCTCGAGCCCAAGGCGTTGCAGGAGCGTCTTGCCGCCACCTCGGAGCGCGGCTTTCTTTATCTAAAGCGGCGTGTCAGCTTCGAGGAAGCCCGAGCGGTCCGGCAGGTCGTCGCGGATCACCACCTCGACGGCGTCGATTTCGAAACCGAGTACCGGCGCTTCTATCCGGGCGTCGAGGTCTTCGGGCACGTGCTGGGGTTCACGAACATCGACGATCGCGGCCAGGAAGGCATCGAGCTCACGTACGACTCCTGGCTGAAATCGGAGCCGGGCCTACGTCGCGTCATTCGGGACGGTCGCCAGCAGATCGTGCAGGAGATCGAGCAGGTTCGCGCGCCGCGTCAGGGTGCCGACCTGGCGCTGAGTCTTGATCGACGCCTTCAGTTTCTCGCCTACCGCGAGCTCAAGGCCGCGGTCGCCGAGCACAAGGCCGCCGGAGGGACTCTGGTGGCCTTGGATGTCGAGACCGGCGAGATCCTCGCGATGGTCAATCAACCGGGCTACAACCCGAACTCCCAACGCGACGGCAGCAGCGAGCGTCGCCGCAATCGCGCGGTGACCGACGTCATGGAGCCGGGCTCGACGGTCAAGCCTTTCGTCGTCGCGGCGGCCTTGGAGCGCGGTCTGGTCAAGCCGACGACCGTTATCGCGACCCGAGGATCGCTGGCGGTCGGACGCGACACCGTCAAGGACGTGCACAACTACGGTAGCCTCAGCGTAACGGGTGTGATCACCAAATCGAGCAACGTCGGCGTCGTGAAGATCGCCCAGATGATGAGCTACGGCGATCTCTGGGGTCTCTACGATCAGCTCGGGTTCGGTCATGCCACCGATGTCGGCGTGCCGGGCGAGAGCCGGGGTGTCCTGCGCCATCATTCGAAGTGGCGCGTCTTCGAGCATGCGACCCAGGCCTTCGGTTACGGCTTGTCGGTGACCGCGCTGCAGCTGGCCCAAGCCTACGGGGTGCTGGCCGCCGACGGGGTCAAGCGGCCGGCCACGCTGCTGAAGCGGGATCCGGCCGCCCCTGCGGGCGCGGCGGAGGAGACGCGTGTTCTCAGCGCCGATACGGCCCGCAAGGTTCGGGCCATGATGGAGACCGTGGTCTCCGATCAAGGTACCGCGAAGCGCGCCGCCATCACCGGTTACCGGGTCGCCGGCAAGACCGGAACGGCCAAGAAGTCGGAGGGGCGCGCCGGCTACGGCGGCGGCAAGTATCAGGCCGTATTTGCAGGCTTCGCCCCGGCGGGCTCCCCGCGCCTGGTCATCGCCGTCATGATCGACGAGCCGAAGGGCAAGGCCTACTACGGCGGACTCGTAGCCGCGCCTGTCTTCCAGAAGGTCATGGAAGGCGCCTTGCGTCTCTTCAATGTTCCGCCGGACGATCCGCAAGCCTCGATGCTTCTGGCCCGACGCGAGGTCAAGCCATGATGGCGCTCGCGATGGATCCCCATGCCTGGCAACTCGGCGATCTGTTGGACGGATTCGTCGGTGCGGGGGCGGTCGGCGATCGGCAGGTTGCGAGCCTGGCGTGCGACAGCCGCTCGGTGGGTCCGGGCGCGCTCTTTCTCGCCTGTCAGGGCGCCCGCACCCATGGCTTGAGTTTCGCCGAAGAGGCGCACCGTCGCGGGGCGTGCGCCATCCTGGCCGAGCTGGCCCCGGCCTGGTCGGCCGCCGACTTGGCCGATCTCCAAGCGCGCCTCGGCCTTCCGGTGATCGCGCTGGAAGGACTCGGTGCGCAGGTCAGCGCGATTGCGGATCGCTTCCTCGGCTCGCCGAGCGCACGTCTGGAGACCTTCGGCATTACGGGGAGCGTCGGCAAGACCAGCGTCGCGCACGCACTCGCGCAGGCCCTGGCCGTCGAGCTTCCCTGCGGTGTCATCGCCACGATCGGCCGCGGATTTCCCGGCGACCTCAAGGCTACGGCCGAGAAGGAGCCGGACGCTCTCGGGCTTCAGGAGACGCTGGAGAGCCTGCGCGCACGCGGCGCCAAGGCCGTGGCGTTGGAGATCTCTCCGCAGGCGCTCGAGCACTCGCGCGCGGCGGCGGTTCATTTCAGTCATGCCGTCTTCACCGGTCTGGCCGGCGCCGACCCGGAGCATGCCGGCGACGTCGCCGCGTCGACGGCCGCCGCCGAGGCAACACTGCGCCTCTTCAGGTGTCCGGATCTGATCTGGGCCGTCTTGAATCTGGATGACCCCTTCGCCGAGACCATCCTCGCTGCGTTGCCGTCCGGCGTCTGTGTGGCGGGCTTCGGGTCCGGGGCGAATCGCGCGGTGTCGGATCAGGTTCTGTCGGCCCGATGCGATATCCGCGTCTTCGCCCGCGAGATCGAACCCCTGGAACGGGGCTTGCGCCTCCGCGTGGTCTGCGAGACCCCGGAAGAGCACGCCGAGGTGGATCTCGACGTCGGTCTGATCGGCGCGTTCAACGCAGCCAATCTGCTTGCCGTCCTGGCCGTCCAGCTCTCGCGCGGTCGCCACCCCGAGCGCGCGGCGCGGGAGTTGAGCCGCATCCGCGGGGTACCCGGACGGATGGAGTGCTTCGGCGGCGTGCAAGCGCCGCTGATCTTGGTCGACGAGGCCCGTACGCCGGCGGCACTCGAGCGAGCACTCTCGAGCTTACGCGAGCACAAGCCTCGTCGCCTCTTCACGGTCTTCGGCTGCGGCGGCGAGTGCGACCCCGCCATGCGACCTCTCATGGGGGCCATTGCCGAGCGTCTGAGCGACGGCCTGATCCTGACCGACGACAATCCCCGCGGCGAGCGCGGCGAGGCGATCATCGCGGACATCCTCGCGGGCGTGGCCGATCCGGATCGCGTGCGGGTCGAGCGCCAGCGCGGACTCGCGATCCGTATCGCGATTGCCCTCGCCGGTATCGGCGATGCCGTGCTCGTGGCCGGCAAAGGCCATGAGACGATTCAGGACATGGGCGAGCTCAAGGTACGCTTCAGCGACCGTGCCCAGGTCGTCGAGGCCCTCCGCGAATGGCGAGAGGGACACCACTGATGTGGTCCCTCGACGACGCCGTTTCCCGCGCCGGAGGCCGCCGCGCGGGCGCGGATTGCCGCTTCACCTCGGTCGGCACCGACAGCCGCGGGGATTGCGGCGGACAGCTCTTCGTCGCCCTGCGCGGCGAGCGCTTCGACGGGCATGCCTATGTCGCCGCCGCACGCGAGGCGGGTGCCGTCGCGGCGATGGTCGATCATCCGCTCCCGCTGGATCTGCCCCAATGGATCGTCGAGGACACCCGACTGGGCCTCGGACGTCTGGCGGGGGCTTGGCGCGACGACTTCCCCGGGCGAGTCGTCGCCATCACCGGGAGCAACGGCAAGACCACGGTCAAGGAGATGGTCGCGGCCATTTTGGCGCAGGCGGGCAGCGTGCGTGCCACACGCGGCAATCTGAACAACGATATCGGGATGCCTCTAACCCTTTTGAGTGCCCGTGACGAAGACTTCCTGGTGCTCGAGATGGGTGCCAACCACCATGGCGAGATCGGCTACATGACCGACATCGCCCGCCCGGATGTCGCGCTGATCACCAATGCCGGACGCGCCCACCTGGAGGGCTTCGGCAGTGTCGACGGCGTTGCCCGCGCAAAGGGCGAGATTGCCCGCGGCCTGCCCCCCGACGGGGTCTTCGTGTTTGCCGGCGATGCGGTTTACGCCGATCTCTGGCGCGAATTGGCCGCGGGTCGCCGCGTCCTGACCTTCGGGCTCGAGGGCGATGCCGATCTTCGGGCCGATCGCTCGGCCATCCGGGTCGCGTGGACGGATGCCGGTTTCACGACGACGGTCGTCGCACAACACAACGGCCACGAGATCCCGATCACCCTGCGTCTGGCCGGCGAGCACAACGCCCGCAATGCCTTGGCCGCGGCTGCGACGGCGCTTGCGCTGGGGATCGATCCCGATGCGATCCGGGCGGGCCTCGCGACGCTGACGCCTGTGAAGGGTCGACTCTGTCCCCGTCGCTGCGGCTCGGCAGGCGTGATCGACGACACCTACAACGCCAATCCCGAGTCGATCGCGGCTGCGATCCAGGTCCTGGCCGGTCTGTCCGGGCGGCGCTGGTTGATCTTGGGCGACTTGGGCGAGCTGGGTCCGCAGGCCGAGGCGTTGCACCGGGAGATCGGGGATGTGGCGCGCTCGGCCGGCGTGGAGCGCCTTTTCAGCGTCGGCACGCTCAGCGCGGCCGCGACGGCTGCCTTCGGGGCCGGCGCATGTCATTTCGCGGACCAGAACGCCTTGGTCGAGGCACTGCGCGCGGAGCTCGGCGCGGATGATCGGGTCTTGGTCAAGGGCTCTCGATCCGCGCGGATGGAATATGTTGTCGAGGCGCTCTGCGCAGAGGGGGATGTTTAGGTGTTGCTTTATCTGGCCGAATGGCTGTCACAGTTTCAGACCGGGTTCAATGTCTTCCGGTACCTGACCCTGCGCGCGATCATGGGCGTGCTTACGGCGCTCGCGATCGCTCTGCTCGTCGGCCGGCCGATGATCACCCGTCTGCGCGCCTACAAGGTCGGTCAGATGGTGCGCGACGACGGCCCGCAGAGCCATCTTTCCAAGGCCGGCACGCCGACCATGGGCGGTGCGCTCATCCTGGTGGCAGTCGGCATCAGCACCCTGCTTTGGGCCGATCTCGACAATCGCTATGTCTGGATCGTGCTCTTGACCACGCTTGCGTTCGGCGTGATCGGACTCGTCGACGACTACAAGAAGCTGGTGCTCCGCAACCCGCGCGGATTGGCGGCGCGCTGGAAGTATCTTTGGCAGACGGTCGCGGGCTTTGCCGCGGCAATCGCCCTGTACGCGACGGCCGGGTCTCCCGCCGAGACCGAGCTGCTGATCCCCTATCTGAAGGACGTTTCGATCCAGCTCGGTCCCTGGTTCATCCTGCTGACCTATTTCGTGATCGTCGGGGCCAGCAACGCGGTGAATCTGACCGATGGTCTGGACGGCCTCGCCGTCATGCCGACGGTCCTGGTGGCCGGCGCCCTGGCGGTCTTCGTCTACGCCGCCGGCCATGGCCCGATCGCCAACTATCTCCTGATCCCGCACATCCCGGAGGTCGGGGAGCTGGTGGTCTTCTGCGGCGCCTTGGTGGGTGCGGGGCTCGGGTTTCTCTGGTTCAACGCCTATCCGGCCCAGGTCTTCATGGGCGACGTGGGTGCCTTGGCGCTGGGCGCCGCACTCGGCGTGGTGGCCGTGGCGGCGCGCCAGGAGCTGGTGCTCTTCGTCATGGGCGGTGTCTTCGTGGTCGAGACCATCTCGGTGATGATGCAGGTGATGTCCTTCAAGCTCACCGGCAAGCGCATCTTTCGGATGGCGCCGATCCATCATCATTTCGAGCTGAAGGGTTGGCCCGAGCCACGGGTCATCGTGCGTTTCTGGATCGTGACCGTGGTCCTGGTGTTGGTCGGGCTGGCGAGTTTGAAGATCCGGTAAGCGCGGCGACAGGTTTTTTGGTTCGGACAGGCTTTGATTCGACGGGGGGGGATGAAAGCGATCGACATGGACATCCGCGGCACCGGTTCGCGCATGTCTTGCGGGAGCGGCCGATGAGCACGCTGTCGGATGCTGCGAAGACCCTGGTGGTCGGGCTCGGCAAGACAGGGCTTTCGTGCGCCCGCTATCTGCGTTCGCAAGGCATCTTGACGGCCGTGACGGACTCGCGCGCGAATCCGCCCGGTTTGCGGCAGCTGCGCGACGAGATGCCGGAGGTCGCGGTCTTCGTCGGCGGCTTCGAGCCCGAGGTCTTCGCCGCTGCCGCCCGTTTGGTCGTCAGCCCAGGCGTGCCCGTCGCCGAGCCCTTGATTCAGGATGCGATCGCACGCGGCGTCGAGGTGATCGGCGACGTGGAGCTGCTCGCACGGGCCGCGCAGGCGCCGATTTGCGCCATCACCGGATCCAACGGCAAGAGCACGGTCACGACCCTGGTCGGGCAGATGGCCGCGGCGGCCGGGCAGCGCGTGGCCGTCGGCGGGAATTTGGGGGAGCCGGCACTGGATCTGCTCGATGCCTCGGTCGAGCGCTATGTCCTGGAGCTTTCGAGCTTCCAGCTGGAGACGACCTTCGGCCTGCGCGCCGATGTGGCGGTCGTGCTCAATGTCTCTGCCGATCACATGGACCGCTACCCGGATCTGGACGCCTATGCGCAGACCAAGGCGCGTATCTACCGCGACGCGCGGGTTGCCGTCGTGAATCGCGACGATCCGATCGTCGCGGCCATGCCTCGGGATGCTGCCATCGAGATCGGCTTCACCCTCGGCGAGCCGACGGGGAGCGACTTCGGGCTGCGCATCCATGAGGGAGCGGTTTGGATCTGCAGCGGGCAGGAGCCCATCCTGCCGACCTCCGAGGTCCGCATCGCCGGGATGCACAACCTGGCGAACGCACTCGCGGCCTTGGCGCTGATCGCCGGATGCGGTCTGCCGATCGGGCCGGCCTGCGATGTCCTGCGTCGCTTCGGCGGACTGCCGCATCGCAGCGAGCTGGTTGCCGAGCGCGACGGCGTGCGCTGGTACGACGACTCCAAGGGCACCAATCCGGGGGCGACCGTCGCGGCGCTCGAAGGTTTGGTTCCTCCGGGAAGCAGCGGTCTCGCGGTGCTGATCGCCGGCGGCGACGGCAAGGGTGCCGACTTTGCGCCGCTGCGTCCCGCGGTCAAGCGCGCCGCGCGCGCCGTGGTGTTGATCGGACGGGATGCCGGATTGATTGCTCGGGCGTTGGACGGCGAGGTCCCCTTGGTGGAGGCCGCAAGCATGCAGGACGCGGTCGCTCGGGCGGCGACGATCGCCCGGCCCGGCGACACCGTCCTGCTCTCGCCGGCCTGTGCCAGCTTCGACATGTTCGACAGCTACGAGCACCGCGGGCGGGTCTTCGCCGAGGCGGTGCGGGGGCTCGGGACATGACGGTCGCTGCGCGTCAGGTTCGCGGCAATCCGGCACGCAACAGACAGCGCCGCCGCGAGCGCTCGGTCGCTCCCGTGGACTATGCCTTGTTGGTCTGTGCACTGGGATTGGTTGCGTTCGGCTTCGTGATGGTGTCCTCGGCGTCGATGTCGATCGCGTCCACGTGCTGCGACGATCCCTTTTACTACGTGACGCGCCATGGCCTTGCACTCGGGCTTGCCCTGACCGGGGCGGTCCTGGCCTACAACGTGCCGCTCGATTGGTGGGAGCGCGGCGGTGTGTGGCTCTTCCTGCTCGGTCTGGTCTCGCTCGTCCTGGTGCTGGTGCCGGGCGTGGGACGCGAGGTCAACGGTGCGACGCGCTGGATCCCGTTGGGCCCGCTGAACGTCCAGCCCTCCGAGCTGGTGAAGCTGTTCGCCACCATCTATGTGTCGGGCTATCTGGTGCGTCATGCCGACGACGTGGTCAACCGGATCTCGGGATTCATCCGGCCCATGATCCTGATCGGAATCGCCGGCGCACTGATCCTTCAGCAGCCCGATTTCGGAACGACGGCGGTCATGCTGGCGACCGTCATGGGTCTGCTGTTTTTGGGCGGTGTCAGCCTTATGCCCTTCGTGGTCCTGTTTTTGGTGGTGGCTGCCGGGCTCTTGGTGCTGGTCGTGATCTCGCCTTATCGCTTGCAGCGGGTCACCTCCTTCCTCGATCCCTTTCAGGACCCCTTCAATACGGGTTATCAGCTGAGCCAAGCCTTGATCGCCTTCGGCCGGGGCGAGTGGCTCGGTGTCGGACTGGGCAACGGGATCCAGAAGCAGTTCTTTCTCCCCGAGGCCCATACCGACTTTCTCGCTTCGGTTATCGGCGAAGAGCTGGGGCTGGTCGGGATGCTGGCCCTGATCGCGGCATTCGCCTTCTTGACGTGGCGGGCCTTCTCCATCGGGGCGCGTGCGCAAGCCGTCGGTAAGCATTTTGCGGCCTATGTCGCGCAAGGGATCGGCCTGGGCCTGGGTCTGCAGGCCTTCGTCAATATCGGTGTGAATGTCGGGATGCTGCCGACCAAGGGACTGACCCTGCCTTTCATGAGCTACGGGAGCAACAGTCTGATCGCCGCCTGCATGGCGATCGCCATCCTCCTGCGGATCGATGCGACGGTCCGCCGGATCCAGGCCGAGGATCGACCGGAACGGGGGCAGCCGTGGGTGCGAGCGTAGCCATCATGGCCGGCGGTACCGGCGGGCATGTCTTTCCCGCACTGGCGGTTGCCGAGCGTCTGCGCGAGCAGGGCGTGGGCGTCTTCTGGATCGGCACGCGTCGCGGGATGGAGTCGCGTCTGGTGCCCGAGCACGGCTTGGAGATGGAGTGGATCCGCATCGAAGGGTTGCGCGGCAAGGGGATTGCCCAGATCCTCGGCGCCCCGTTCAAGATCGCGGTTGCCTTCCGGCAGGCTTCACGGATCCTGCGCCGACGTCGTCCCGCGGTGGTCTTGGGTATGGGTGGGTTCGCCTCCGGCCCCGGCGGGTTGGCTGCTCGCGTGTTGGGGTTGCCGCTGGTGATCCACGAGCAGAACTTCGTGCCCGGCATGACCAATCAATGGCTGGCGCGGATTGCGACCCGGGTGTTCGAGGCCTTTCCCGGGAGTTTTCCGAACGCACGCGGTGCGCAGGCCTGCGGCAATCCGGTGCGCCGCGCCATCGTCGATCTGCCGACACCGCGCGAGCGTCTGGTCCGACGCCAAGCCGAGGGCTCGGTCGAGCCGGCTCGTCTGCTGATTTTGGGCGGTTCGCTCGGGGCGCAGGTCCTCAACGAGATGGTCCCCGCCGCGCTGGCGGCACTGCCGGCGGAGCGGCGTCCGCGCGTGCGTCACCAAGCCGGCGAGCGCACGCTCGACACCGCGCGTGCGGCCTATCGTGCCGCCGGTGTCGAGGCGGAGGTCACCCCCTTTATCGCGGACATGGCCGAGGCCTACGGCTGGGCGGACCTGGTCGTCTGCCGGGCCGGAGCGCTCACGGTCTCGGAGCTGGCTGCGGCCGGCGTCGCCTCGGTGCTGGTGCCTTATCCATTCGCGGTCGACGACCATCAGGTCGGCAACGCCCGTTATCTGGCCGATGCCGGCGCGGCTCGGCTCGTGATCCAGCGCGATCTCACGATTCCCGGGTTGACCACGCTGCTCGAAGAGCTGCTCGGCGATCGCGCGGCCTTGCTGGCGATGGGCGAGGCTGCACGCCTGCGTGCCCGCAGCGATGCGGCGGACCGCATCGCCGATGTCTGTCTGGAGCTTGCCCGCCGATGAATGCACATCTTCAACACACCGCAGCCCGGATGGGGCGCGTTCGCCGACTCCACTTCGTGGGGATCGGCGGCTCCGGGATGAGCGGCATCGCCGAGCTGATGGCCAATCTGGGCTACGAGGTCGCGGGGTCGGATCTGCGCGAGAGCGATACGACGCGGCGCCTCAAGGGTTTGGGTGTGGAGATCTTCATCGGTCACCGGGCCGAGCAGGTCGCGGATGCGGACGCCGTCGTGGTGTCGAGCGCGATCGACGAGACCAACCCCGAGATCCAAGGAGCTAGAGCCGGGCGCATCCCGATCGTGCGTCGTGCGGAGATGTTGGCCGAGCTGATGCGTTTCTACTACGGTGTCGCTGTGGCTGGTACACACGGCAAGACCACGACCACTAGCCTGGTCGCGAGCATCCTGGCCGAGGGCGGGCTCGACCCGACCTTCGTGATCGGCGGTCGGCTCAACAGCGCGGGTGCCAATGCCAAGCTGGGGACGACCAAATATCTGGTCGCCGAGGCCGACGAGAGCGACGCCTCCTTCCTCTATCTACAGCCCATGATCTCGATCGTCACCAATATCGATGCCGATCACATGCGCACCTACGGCAACGACTTCAATCGGTTGCGCAGCACCTTCATGGAGTTCCTGCACCACCTGCCCTTCTACGGGCTTGCGGTGCTTTGTATCGACGACGACGAGATACGCGCCCTGATCGAGACGGTGCCGCGCCCGGTGCGGACCTACGGCACGCGTCCGGAGGCCGACGTGCGCGCGGTCGAGATCCGGCAGGACGGTATGCGCACCCGTTTCCGCGTCGAGGCGCGGGACCTTGAATCCCCGCTGGAGATCGATCTGAACCTGCCCGGTCGGCACAACGTGCTGAACGCGCTGGCCGCCATCAGCGTCGCGCTCGAGCTGGGTGTCGAGGAGGAGGCGATCGCGCGCGCCCTGTCCCGGTTCGAAGGGGTCGGGCGTCGCTTCATGATGAGCGAGCTGACCGACATGCGCGGTCGCCGATTGCTCTTGGTCGACGACTACGGGCACCACCCGCGCGAGATCGCGGCCACCTTGGCGGCCGCGCGCGCAGGATGGCCCGGACGCCGACTGGTCCTGGTCTTCCAACCCCATCGATACACGCGGACGCAGGAGCAGTTCGAGGACTTCGTGGCGGTTCTGTCGAGCCCGGACGCGCTGGTCTTGTGCGAGGTCTACCCGGCCGGCGAGGCACCGATCGCGGGTGCCGACGGGCGTGCGTTGAGCCGTGCAATCCGCGCGCGCGGCGAGCTGGATCCGGTCTTCGCACAGGGTATCGACGAGGTGCCGGGTCTCTTGGACAACCTGGTGCTCGACGGCGACATGGTGCTGGTGATGGGTGCCGGCGACATCGGCGGCCTGGCGGCGCGTCTGCCGAGCCTGATGGTCCGGTCGGAGGCATGATGGGCGAGCTGCGCGAGCGCGAGCCGCTTTCCCGCCACACCAGTTGGCGGGTCGGTGGACCTGCGCGCCGCTTCTATCGGCCGTCGGACGCGGAGGATCTGGCCGCCTTCCTGGCGCGGCTCGATCCGCAGGAGCCGCTCTTGTGGCTCGGGCTCGGGAGCAATCTGCTCGTGGACGACGCCGGTTTTCCCGGCACCGTGATCCAGACCCAGGCATGTTTGACCCGTCTGGAGCGAAGGGGTGCGACCGGGATCTATGCCGAATCCGGTGTCTCCTGCGCCAAGGTGGCGCGTTTCGCCGCGCGGCACGATCTGGTCGGGTGCGAGTTTCTCGCCGGAATCCCCGGCACCATGGGGGGTGCGCTGGCCATGAATGCGGGCGCCTGGGGCGGCGAGACCTGGGCGCATGTGGTCTCGGTACGGACCATCGATCGTGTCGGTCGGATTCGCGAACGGGTGCCGGGGGATTTCTCGATCGGCTACCGCGAGGTCCTCGGGCCGCCCGGCGAGTGGTTTTTGGACGCCGAGCTCGGGCTTGCGCCCGGCGACGGCAAGGCGGGGATGGCACGGATCCGCGAGCTGCTCGACCGGCGTGCGCAGACGCAGCCCGTGGGACTTCCGAGCTGCGGGTCGGTGTTCCGCAATCCTCCGGGCGATCATGCCGCACGCCTGATCGAGGCGGAGGGGCTCAAGGGTTATCGGATCGGCGGTGCTCAGGTGTCCGAAAAGCACGCGAATTTCATCATCAATACGGGCGAGGCCAGTGCCGCGGACATCCGCGAGCTGATCGAGCTGGTACAGCACCGGGTCGAGGGCGCTACCGGCATCAGGTTGGTGCCCGAGGTCAAACGAATCGCCGGAGAGCATCCATGACACCAGAGAAAATCAAGGCACGCGCTCGGTTCGGCAAGGTCGCCGTACTCCTCGGCGGGCGCGCCGCGGAGCGCGAGATCTCGCTCAAGAGCGGCAGTGCCGTGCTGGCCGCCCTGCTGCGTCGGGGCATCGACGCCCATGCGCTGGATCCGGACGAGCGTGTCCTGGAGCGCCTGCGCACGGAGGGCTTCGACCGCGCCTTCGTCATCCTGCACGGGCGCGGCGGCGAAGACGGTCAGATTCAGGGCGCCTTGGAGACCATCGGCATGCCCTACACGGGCTCCGGGGTGCTCGGGTCGGCGCTGGGCATGGACAAGTATCGCTGCAAGCTCGCTTGGACGGGGTGCGGACTGCCGACCGCCGCGTCGGTGCTGCTGCGCACGGAGGCCGATCTGGCCGGTGCCGAGGCGTTGGGCTTTCCGCTCATGATCAAGCCGGTTCACGAGGGTTCGAGCATCGGGATGGCGCGGGTCGAGGATCCGACCGCGCTCGCCGATGCCTGGCGCACGGCGCGGGGCTACGATGCCCTGGTTCTCGCCGAGCGCTGGATTCAGGGGGCCGAGTACACCTGCGCCATCCTCGGCCAGGAGGCGCTGCCCATGATCCGACTCGAAACCCCGCACGCCTTTTACGATTTCGAGGCCAAGTATCGGGCCGACAGCACGCGCTATCACTGTCCCTGCGGCCTGCCCGAAGCGGATGAGTCGCGCTTGCAGCGACTCGCGCTGGACGCCTTCGAGGCGACCGGTGCGAGCGGTTGGGGCCGGGTCGACCTGATGGTCGACGGGAGCGGCGAGCCGTTCCTGCTGGAGATCAACACGGTGCCGGGCATGACCGATCACAGCCTGGTGCCGATGGCCGCGCGGGTAGCGGGGCTTGACTTCGACAGTCTGGTGCTGCGGATCCTGGAGACGAGCCTCGACCGTGGTTGACCCGGCGCAAACAGTCCCTCCGGCGGTTGCGGCGCGCCCGCGGCGCACCGGGCGCTGGCTTGCGCTGCTCGGGCTCGTCTTGATCTCGGGGATGGCGAGCGGTGTTTGGCTGCTCGGCCATTGGGAGCCGCAGCTGCTGCCGGTGCGCATCATCGAGGTGGAAGGCGAGCTGCACCACCATTCATCGCGGTTGTTGCAGGAGACCATCAGCGCGCGGTTGCGCGGCGGCATCCTGACCGCGGATCTGCAGGACCTGAGGCGCGCCGCCGAGGATTTGGCTTGGGTCGGTCGGGCAACCGTGCGGCGCGTCTGGCCGGATCGCCTGCAGGTCGAGGTCGAGGAGCATCGGCCGATCGCGCGCTGGAACAGCGACGGACTGGTGACCGCCGAGGGCATCGTCTTTCGGCCCGGTACGGGCACGGTGCCTGCCGGTCTGCCGCTGCTCGAAGGCGAGGATCGACGGGCCCCGGAGGTCGTGAAGCGCTATGTGCAGTGGCGTGACGATTTGATGTTGGTCGGCCATCTGATCCAGACCCTCTCGGTCGACCCGCGCGGGGCTTGGCGGGTGGAGCTGGTGATGGGTGCCGAGCTGTACCTCGGCACGGAGGCGGTCGACCAACGGCTCGCGCGGTTCATCGCCAGTGCGGCACAGTTGGAGGCGGCGGGGCAGCCGCTGGTGGTGGACCTGCGCTACAGCAACGGTTTCGCCGTGAAATGGGCAGCGAACGCCGAGCCACAGGCTCGTGCGACAACGGATCGCCCGACGCGATCCGGCAAACGAGGATAAGACCGGATGTCGAGACGTAACGACAAGAATTTATTGGTGGGCTTGGATATCGGCACCTCGAAGGTCGCCGCGCTGGTCGGCGAGCTCAAGGACGACAACCAGATCGAGATCATCGGTATCGGCACACACCCCTCGCGGGGTCTGAAGAAGGGCGTGGTCGTCGACATCGAGTCGACCGTCCAGTCGATCCAGCGCGCGGTCGAAGAGGCCGAGCTGATGGCCGGCTGCGAGATCCACTCGGTGCATGCCGGGATCGCCGGCAGCCATGTGCGCAGCCTCAACTCGCACGGCATCACCGCGATCAAGGAGGTCGAGGTCACCCAGGCCGATGTCGATCGGGTCATCGATGCGGCGCGCGCCGTGGCGATCCCGGCCGATCAGAAGATCCTGCATATCCTGCCGCAGGAATTCATCATCGACGACCAAGAGGGCATCCGCGAGCCAATCGGGATGTGCGGCGTGCGCCTCGAAGCCCGCGTGCACATGGTCACGGGTGCGGTGAGTGCCGCACAGAACATCATCAAATGCATCCGGCGCTGCGGGCTGGAGGTCGACGATCTGGTGCTCGCGCAGCTCAGCTCGAGCTACTCGGTGCTCGGCGACGACGAGAAGGAGCTCGGCGTCTGTGTCGTCGACATCGGCGGCGGCACGACGGATCTCGCCGTCTTCACCGACGGGGCGATTCGCCACACCGCGGTCATCCCGATCGCCGGCGATCAGGTCACCAACGACATCGCGGTCGCGCTGCGCACGCCGACACAGCATGCCGAGCTGATCAAGGTCAAGCATGCCTGCGCCCTGGCGCAGCTGGCCGCCAACAGCGAGTCCATCGAGGTGCCGAGCATCGGCGATCGTCCGCCGCGCAGGCTCTCGCGCCAGACCTTGGCCGAGGTGGTCGAGCCGCGTTACGAGGAGCTTCTGACCCTGCTGCACAACGAGCTGCGCCGCAGCGGTTTCGAGGATCTGGTCGCGGGCGGCGTGGTGTTGACCGGCGGCAGCTCGAAGATGGAAGGCTTGATCGAGCTGGCCGAGGAGGTCTTCCACATGCCGGTGCGTCTGGGTGTCCCGCAGTATGTGATCGGGATGAACGAGGTCGTGAACAATCCGATCTATTCGACCGGCGTGGGTCTCCTGATGTACGCGCGCCAGCACCGGTTCTCGCGGCGGCCGGAGATCGGCGATTCCGCCGGGCTGCGGGGCGCTTGGTCGCGGATGCGGAGTTGGTTTCAGGGTAATTTTTAGTCGAGTCGCGTCCGGTACGACATCGGGACGCGGTTTAGGTCGGTCGGATGTTTTGCGATGGGGCTTTGGCCCCGATGCAAACGGGTATGGGGTGGGGGTTTCGTCAAACCTCATCGGTCGGGGGGGCCGCGACCTGCGGTCTCGGGCTGCGACGCATCTCGCGTCGCGGCGGTGTCGGGGGGCGTTCGCGCCGAGGCGCGTGCGTACGAGGTTTCAAAGGTCGTGCAACATACAGTTTCGAGAGGAGACAACACCATGTTCGAGCTCATGGATACCCATAGCCAAAACGCTGTCATCAAGGTCATCGGGGTCGGCGGCGGCGGCGGCAACGCGGTCAATCATATGGTTGCGGCGACGATCGAAGGGGTTGACTTCATCTGCGCGAACACCGACGCTCAGGCGCTCAAGAGTTCGCAGGTCAAGACCATCCTTCAGCTCGGTGCAGGCATCACCAAGGGTTTGGGTGCCGGTGCCGACCCCGAGGTCGGGCGCAATTCGGCGATGGAAGACCGCGATCGGATCCAAGAGGCGCTCGAGGGTGCGGACATGGTCTTCATCACCGCCGGCATGGGCGGCGGGACCGGCACGGGTGCGGCACCCGTGGTGGCCCAGGTTGCAAAGGAGCTCGGGATCCTGACGGTTGCGGTCGTGACCAAGCCCTTCCCGTTCGAAGGGACCAAGCGTCGTCGCATCGCCGAGGAAGGGATCGCCGAGCTGGCCAAGCACGTCGACTCCCTGATCACCATCCCCAACGAGAAGCTCCTGGCCGTTCTCGGCAAGGAGATGAGCCTGCTCGGCGCCTTCAGCGCCGCCAACGATGTCCTGCTCCATGCGACTCAGGGCATCGCGGAGCTGATCACCCGCCCGGGCCTGATCAACGTGGACTTCGCCGACGTCAAGACCGTCATGTCCGAGATGGGCGTGGCCATGATGGGGACGGGTGCCGCGCGCGGTGAGCACCGCGCCCGCGAGGCCGCCGAAGCCGCTATCCGCAGCCCGCTGCTGGAAGACATCGATCTCGCCGGCGCGAAGGGCATCCTGGTCAACATCACCGCCGGATTGAGCCTCACGATCGGCGAGTTCGATGAGGTCGGCAACACGGTGCGGGATTTCGCCGACGACGATGCAACGGTCGTGGTGGGCACCGTGATCGACCCGGCCCTGGACGACGAGCTGCGCGTCACCGTCGTCGCGACCGGCCTGGGGGAGCGTCGCGTCATGCTCAAGCGCCAAGTCGTGCATGAAACCGCAGCGATGCACCTGGTCAGCAGCGCGGGGGGCAACGAGGGCGCGCCAAACTACAACGACCTGGGACGGCCTGCCATCTATCGCCGCGGCGGTGCCGCAGCGGTGGCGGAGGCGGTGGTCGAGAGCGATCTCGACTATCTCGATATCCCGGCGTTCCTGCGCCGTCAGGCCGATTGATCAGGGGTTTCCCTCTATCGAATAGTTCTTCTAAAACAGTCGTCTTTAAAATGGTTCGTTATCGATCTTGATAAACGTCGGGGAAAACCCTAAGCTTGTCGTGAAGGGGCTCGCATGCGAGCCGCAAAACAACAGGACGAATGGAAAACGACCGTGGTGCCGGCACAGGGATGCCGGGCCACGCTCGGTCGTCGATCAGCGGGCAGCGGATGCCGACAGCCGTCACGGCTTGCGATGGGAGAACTCGACCGATGCTCAAGCAGCGTACCTTGAAGAATGTGATCCGGGCGACCGGCGTCGGCCTGCACACCGGCGAGAAGATCCCGTTGACCTTGCGGCCGGCGGCCCCCGACACGGGCATTATTTTCCGCCGAGTCGATCTGGACGTGCCCGTCGAGATCAAGGCAACCCCGTTCAACGTCGGCGATACACGGCTGTCGACGACGCTGGTGAAGGGGGATGTTCGTGTCTCGACGGTCGAGCATATCCTGTCGGCTTTCGCCGGCCTCGGGATCGACAACGCCTATGTGGATGTCGGCGCCGCGGAGGTGCCGATCATGGACGGCAGTGCCGGGCCTTTCGTGTTCCTGGTCCAGTCGGCCGGTGTGGAAGAGCAGAATCGTGCCAAGCGCTTCATCCGGATCAAGCGGCCGGTCGAGGTGCGCGACGGCGACAAATACGCGCGCTTCACGCCTTACAACGGATTCAAGGTAGAGTTCTCGATCGACTTCGACCATCCCGCGTTCCATGCGCGGTCCAACCGGGCGATCGTCGACTTTTCCACCTCCTCGTTCGTGAAGGAGGTGAGCAGGGCGCGCACCTTCGGCTTCCTGCGCGAGATCGAGGCCTTGCGTGCACAGAATTTGGCGCTGGGCGGCAGTCTCGACAATGCCGTGGTGGTCGACGAGTACCGTGTCCTCAACGACGAAGGTTTGCGTTACGAAGACGAGTTCGTGAAGCACAAGATCCTGGATGCGATCGGCGATCTCTATCTCTTGGGGCACACCCTGATCGGATCCTTCCAGGCCCACAAGTCCGGACATGCGCTCAACAACAACCTGTTGCGGGCGTTGGTGGCCGACGTCAATGCCTGGGAGGAGGTGGTGTTCGAAGACTCCGCCGAGTCCCCGATCTGCTATGCGCACCCGATGGCGCTGGCCTAGTCCGATTCCGCAGCCGGCGTCTTCCCGACGCCGCGCGATCCCGGCGATTCATCCCTCCCGTCCCCGGCCGTCGTCAAGGCGGCCGGGGTATGGTTTTTTGCGAAACGCCGAAACACCTCGGCCAACACCGGGTCCGACATCCCCTGCGCCGCGCCGAGGAGATGCGCGATCGTCCGAGCTGTCAGCCGGCTACCGCCGCTCGGTGGCGTCTGGAGCTCCCTTCCCGGCCCGACCTGAAGGCTTGCCGGCACCTCGACCTCCGCCCGGATGCGAACTCGGGTCACGACCTTGACGACGCCCTCGCGCCCGAGCGATCGCGTCAGATCCTCGATCAAGAAGCGTGCGCGGGTGACCCAAGCCGGAGAGTCGAAATGCAGCGTCAAGACACCGTCGGCAAGAGTCGCGTCGCGGCAATGACCGCGCAGAGGATCGGGCAGTCGACCCAGCGCGATACCGAACAACGCCAGCTCGCGGTCGCGGTGCTCCAGATGCCGACGGATCAGACGGTTGGACTGAAGCAGCTCGCGCACGTGAGCTAAACCCGGACGAAGCATCGGAGGTAATCCTCGACATGCAGAGGGCCGAGCAAACGCCATCCCGATGGTTGCTCACGCCGAAAAACGAATCGACCTGGGACACGATTGTGACGACAATCGAACTTTGTGCCCAGTGCCCATTTAGTAAAGACCAAAGCAGAGAGAAGACGATGCACCACCTCGACCGACGAAAAACCGATCGCGGACAGGCCGTTATAGCGCTCTTGGCGGTTACCCTCTTCACCGTGGCTGGCGTAGGATTAGGATTCTGGATCGCGCACTATCAAAATCTGACGACACTTGTCGACAATCACGCTCAGCTGACGCTTGTTTCCCGATCCTCGCCTGCACCACTCCCCCCCTCGTCTGCTCCGACAACCTCCGACGACATCGATGCCATCGCCGCCCGCGTCGGCGAGATGCAAGCCGAGCTTCTGAGGCTCAACGCCCTCGGCGAGCGACTGGTCCGGATGTCGGGACTCAATCCCGACGAGTTCGATTTCGAGAACCCTCCTCCGCGAGGCGGTGCCGAAGACGGGCCGGCCCGGGACTTCACGATCCGCGAGATCGCCAGCGAGCTCGGAAGTATGGTCAGCCTGGTTCAGGACCGCCAGCGCAAGCTCGAGGTCATCGAAGACGTCATCATGGAGAAGGACCTCACCGCGCAGGTGATGCCGTCCGGGTGGCCGGTTCGGGCCGGTTACGTCACCTCGCGCTTCGGTTTTCGCGTGCATCCCACCAAGAAGAGACGCCTCTTTCACGAGGGGGTCGACTTCGCGAGTCCGCGCGGTACGCCGGTCGTGGCTGTCGCCGACGGTGTCGTGACCTTCAGCGGTCGCAAGGGCGGGTACGGGCGTATGGTCGACATCCGGCATGTCAACGGGCTGGTCACGCGCTATGCCCACAATCAGGACAATCTCGTCAAAGAGGGCCAGATGGTCCGGCAGGGACAGAAGATCGCGACGGTCGGATCCTCCGGAACGGCGACCGGTCCGCATGTCCATTTCGAGGTTCTGAAAGACGGTAAGGCGGTCGACCCCTTCCGCTATATCGACCGTCAGCCTCGCCCCGTCATGGCCGGCGCTCCCGACGATCAACCCGGTTAGGGACGGCCGATACAGGCAATCACCGCAGATCGCAGCCGCGGTCGCACCTCCCATCGCACCTGCGGCTGTCATTGAATTCCGGTATCATGCCGGGATTTTCCCGACAGGTCGCAAACGTACCCGATGGTCAAGCATCTGCTCAAAAAGGTCTTCGGCAGCCGGAATGACCGGCTCGTCAAGGCACTGCTGAAGTCCGTCGCACGGATCAACGCCCTCGAGCCCGAGCTCGAGAAACTCTCCGATCAGGCCCTGGCCGCCAAGACGGCGGAGTTTAGAAAACGACTTGCCGAGGGCGCTGATCTCGACAGCCTGATCCCGGAGGCCTTCGCCGTCGTGCGCGAGGCATCCAAGCGAACGCTCGGCCTTCGTCACTTCGACGTGCAGATGGTCGGCGGCATGGTGCTCAACGACGGCAAGATCGCCGAGATGCGCACCGGCGAGGGCAAGACCCTGGTCGCGACCCTCTCGGCCTACCTCAACGCGCTCCCGGGCAAGGGCGTCCATGTCGTCACCGTCAACGACTATCTGGCCCGACGCGACGCCGCCTGGATGGGACAGATCTACCATTTCCTCGGTCTGTCCACCGGCGTCATCAATTCGTCCGGCGGAACCGGTCCGGACTCGGCCTCCTTTCTGTTCGACCTGAGCTACGAGCCGCCGGTCGGTCAAGGCTACCGCCATCTGCGCCCGGTCTCCCGCAAGGAGACCTATGCCGCGGACATCACCTACGGAACCAACAACGAGTTCGGCTTCGACTACCTGCGCGACAACATGGCCTTCGTGGCCGAGCAGCGCGTGCAGCGTGACCCCTTCTACGCGATCGTCGACGAGGTCGACTCCATCCTCATCGACGAGGCGCGCACCCCGCTCATCATCTCGGGTCCGTCGGAAGGGAGCACGGATCTCTACAAGCAGATCGACAAGATCATCCCGCGTCTGACCCGTCAGGCCCCCGTTATCAACGAAGAGGGTCAGCCCGACTTCGGTCCGGGCGACTATTCGGTCGACGAGAAGGCGCGCCAGGTCTATCTGAGCGAGGAAGGTCACGAGCACGTCGAGCAGATGCTGGTCGAGATCGGCCTCCTCGCCGAGGAAGGCGGTCTCTACGATCCGGCCAACATTGCCTTGATGCACCATGTCTACGCGGCGCTGCGTGCACATGCGCTGTTTCAGAAGAACGTCGAGTACATCGTGCGCGACGGTCAGATCATCATCGTCGACGAGTTCACCGGCCGCACCATGCCGGGCCGGCGTTGGTCGGAAGGTCTGCATCAGGCGGTCGAGGCCAAGGAAGGGGTTGCGATCCAGGCCGAGAACCAGACGATGGCCTCGATCACCTTCCAGAACCTGTTCCGGCTCTATCCCAAACTCTCGGGCATGACCGGCACGGCGGATACCGAGGCCTACGAGTTCCAGCAGATCTACGGTCTGGAGGTCGTCGTCATCCCGACCAACCAGCCCATGGTCCGCGAGGATCGGGGCGACCTCGTGTATCTCACCCAAGAGGAGAAGTACCAGGCCATCGTCGAGGATATCCGCGACTGCATCGCCCGCGGTCAGCCGGCCCTGGTGGGTACCGCCTCGATCGAGACCTCCGAGTTGATCGACCGACTGCTCGTCGAGCAGAAGATCCCGCACGAGGTCCTCAACGCCAAGCAGCACGAGCGCGAGGCCGGGATCATCGCCCAGGCCGGGCGTCCCGGTGCCGTTACCATCGCCACCAACATGGCCGGTCGCGGGACCGACATCGTGCTCGGCGGCAATCTGGAGGCCGAGCTCGAGGAGGCCGGCCCCGACGCGGACCGCGACGCTATCCGCGCCGCCTGGAAGGAGCGCCACGCCCAAGTGGTGGCCGCCGGCGGTTTGCATGTGGTGGGCACCGAGCGGCACGAATCCCGTCGCATCGACAATCAGTTGCGCGGTCGCTCCGGCCGCCAGGGTGATCCGGGCTCCTCGCGCTTCTACCTGTCGCTCGAAGACAACTTGATGCGCATCTTCGCCTCCGACCGCGTCGGCAAGATGATGCAGAAGCTCGGCATGCAGAAGGGCGAGGCGATCGAGCACCCCTGGGTGACGAAGGCGATCGAAAACGCCCAGCGCAAGGTCGAGGGCCGCAACTTCGACATCCGCAAGCAGTTGCTCGAGTACGACGACGTCGCCAACGATCAGCGCAAGGTCATCTATCGCCAACGCCGCGAGCTGATGGACAGCGTGGATGTCTCCGATACCGTCACCGCGATGCGCGACGACGCCCTTACGCGTCTGATCAACACCTATGTCCCGCCCGAGAGTCTCGAAGAGCAGTGGGATGTGGAAGGGCTGAGCGTCGCGTTGAACGAGCATTTCGGCGGCGACTGGCCGATCCGCAGGTGGCTCGACGAGGATGACTCGCTCCACGAAGAGACGCTGCGCGCGCGGATCCACGATACCCTGACCTCGGCCTACGCCGAGCGCGAGAAGCTCGTCGGCTCGCCGACCATGCGCCAGATCGAGACGGCGGTCATGCTCCAGACCCTGGACACCCACTGGAAGGACCATCTCGCCGCGATGGACTATCTGCGCCAAGGGATCCATCTGCGCGGCTACGCCCAGAAGAATCCCAAGCAGGAGTACAAGCGCGAGGCCTTCGAGATGTTCTCCGCGATGCTCGACAGCATCAAGCACGACGTCGTGGCCACCCTTGCCAAGCTCCAGGTGCAGACGCAGCCCGGTGTCGAGGCCCAACCCGTCGCCGCGCTCGGGGCAGCGCCGGTGCGGGAACGCGAGTTCGAGTTCAAGCACGAGCGCTTCGAGGGTTTCGGGCAAGGTTCCGGGTCTGCGGAGGATGCGCAGCCCGAAGATCGCGACCGTGCGGGTGCCCGCGGCGCCGAGGACCCGCAGGCTCAACCCTTCGTCCGCGGCGATCGCAAGGTCGGCCGCAATGAGCCCTGTCCCTGCGGCTCGGGCAAGAAATACAAGCAATGCCACGGCAAGGCGAGCTGAGCGATACCATGGCACCTTCGGAGCAGCCCGCGTTCGATCAGGTCCGGGCGGACCAAACCTGGCTCCCCGTTGCGGGCGTGCGTCTGGCCGCCGGCGCGGCCGGCATTCGTTATCGGGAGCGGGATGACCTGGTCGTCATGGAGCTCGCTCCCGGCAGTCGATGTGCGGCCGTCTTCACGCGCAATGCCTTCTGTGCCGCGCCCGTGCGGCTCGCAAAGACCCACCTGGGTCAAGCGCTGCCGCGTTACCTGCTGATCAACGCCGGTAACGCCAACGCCGGGACAGGTCGCCGCGGGATTGCGGACGCCGAGTCGAGCTGCGCGGCACTCGCCGCTGTCGGTCACTGTGCCGTCGAGGAGGTGCTGCCTTTCTCGACCGGCGTGATCGGCGAGCACCTGCCGGTCGATCGCATCGCCGCAGCCCTGCCGGACCTCCTCGGTCGACTGGATGCATCCGCATGGCCCGCCGCCGCGCGCGCCATCATGACCACGGATCGGGTGCCCAAGCTGGTCTCGCGCCGCTTCGAGATCGACGGTCACACCGCCTCGATCACCGGGATCGCCAAGGGCGCCGGGATGATCTGTCCGAACATGGCGACCATGCTTGCCTTCATCGCGACCGATGCCGCCGTGGCGCCCGACCTGCTCCAGGCGTGTCTGGGCTCGGCGGTCGCGCGATCCTTCAATGCCATCACGGTCGACGGCGACACCTCGACCAACGACGCCTGCGTGCTGGTCGCGACCGGTGCCTGCGGGAATCCCGAGATCCGCGACGGCGCATCGCCGCAATACGCTGCACTCCGGAGCGCCGTCGATGCGGTCTGTGTGGAGCTGGCGACCGCCATCGTGCGCGACGCCGAGGGTGCGACCAAGCTGGTGACCGTGCAGGTCG
Source organism: Thiocapsa sp. KS1 (assembly GCF_001499735.1). Lineage (GTDB taxonomy): Bacteria > Pseudomonadota > Gammaproteobacteria > Chromatiales > Chromatiaceae > Thiocapsa. The sequence continues at coordinate 3,947,750 of NZ_LN848257.1, forward strand.
AGGGTGCGGCCGATGTCGAGGAGGCCCGCGCGGTCGCCTACACCATCGCCCATTCGCCCTTGGTGAAGACGGCGCTCTTCGCGTCCGATCCCAACTGGGGCCGCATCCTGGCCGCCGTCGGGCGTGCGGGTCTTCGGGATCTCGACATCGATCGGATCCGAATCCACCTCGGCGAGGTCCTGATCGTCGATGCCGGGGGTCGTGCACCCGACTATAAGGAGGAGGCCGGGGCTGCGGTCATGGCCGAGCCCGAGATCCTGATCCGCGTCTCGCTTGGCCGGGGCCCGGCCGAGGCACGGGTCTTGACCTGCGATCTCTCCTACGACTACGTCCGGATCAACGCCGAATACCGCAGTTGAGCGTCGACCTGATTCATGTGATGGTCGGCGCGATCTCCGATCGGGCGGGACGCGTGCTCGTGACCAAACGCCCCGATCATGTCCATCAGGGCGGGCTGTGGGAGTTTCCGGGCGGCAAGCTCGAGCCCGGCGAGTCGCCCGAGCAGGGCCTGGCGCGCGAGCTGGCCGAGGAGCTCGGCATCGAGGTCCACGACAGCCGTCCGCTGATCCGTATCCGACACCATTACGGCGACCGGCATGTCCTGCTGGATGTCCGGCGCGTGCGCTCCTACGCGGGCGTCCCGGCCGGTCTGGAGGGTCAGCCCCTCGCTTGGCAACGCCCCGAGACGATGGATCCGGCCTGCTTTCCAGCGGCCGATCGTCCCATCATCACCGCTCTGCGCCTGCCCGGGCGCATGCTGATCACGGGTCTTGATCCGCTCGACCCCGAGGTCTTTCTGGCGCGGCTTGCGCGCGCCGTCGCGGGTGGAATCAAGCTCGTTCAACTGCGTGCGCACGAGCTGAATCATGCGGCCTACCGCGATTTGGCGCGGCGCGCCTTCCTGCTCTGCGAGCAGGGCGGTGCACGTCTTCTCCTGAATCGCAACCCGCGGCAGACGCTGGATGTCCCGCGTCACGGCCTGCACCTCGGAGGGCAGACGCTCGCCCGATTGAGCGAGCGTCCGGGTCGGCCCGACGACCTCGTCGGGGCCTCCTGTCACAACGCGGATGATCTCGTGCGCGCGGCGCGCCTAGGGCTCGACTACGCGCTGCTCTCGCCCGTCAATCCGACCGCCTCGCACCCGGACGCCGAGCCCCTCGGCTGGCACCGCTTCGCCGAGCTTGCCGACGCGGCGACACTCCCGGTTTATGCGCTTGGCGGTTTGAACGGAGCGGATCTGGAGGTCGCCCGTGAGCATGGCGCCCAGGGTGTGGCGGCGATTCGAGGCCTTTGGCCGATCGACTGATCGTTGAAGGCTGTGCATGCGAATAAATTCGCACCTACACGCCGGTCGTTCCTTTGCCGGAAATCACCTTAATGTGCCCCCGGCGAATGCTCGCTCATGGGCGAGTCCTCGTCGGGATCCTCCTCGGTTCCGGGGATCCGGTGATTCTCGTCGAGCCACTCGCCCAGATCGACCAAACGGCAGCGCTTGCTGCAGAAAGGGCGCCACGGCGACTCCGGACCCCAAACGACCGATTTTCCGCAGCGCGGACAGGAGACGATCGTGGCCATGGCTAAACTGCGTCCCGAGTGAAGATGGATGTTTTGCTGGTGCCGGCCGTTCGGTGCTCACCTAAAGGTTCGTCCCGGACGCGGTTTAGAAATAAAATGAAAACCTTTGAACCGCGTCCACTGACGAGGCGGTTGGTGAGTGCGAGGGCCGGGGGCGATTCGGAGCAGTGCATACCGTGCATGACGCGTTTCAAAAGACGCAGCAGGTGAGCTTGAAGGGGATGTTTTCCGGGATCTGGGCGGGCCGCCCTTGGGGGCCGGTCTGCATGAATCGGATGCTGAAGCGGCTCTTGTGCCCGCTGATCTCCGGATAGAGCGCGCCGGTCCCGTTGATGCCGACCCGCACCATCTGCGCAGGCGCCTGTACATCGAGCGCCTCCTGGAAAAAACCGCCCTCGGCGAGCACCTGTCGCGGCGATGCGCTGGTGCGGGCGAGCGAGAGTACGAGGCGGATCGCCTGCTCCGCCGGCCGGAGATCCCGCAGCCAGTGGTCGAGTCGCGCCTGCCTGATCTCAGGTGCCTGGATCAGCCAGTGATGGAACTGCGGCAGGTCAAAGCTGCAAGCCCCGCCCGGAATGCTGCTGCGCTGGGCGACGCTCTTGAGAAGATCGTCCTCGCGGGCGATCTGCCCGATGGGCCCGGACAGGCGATGGACGCCGCCGACGGCATCCGCAAGGTCGCCGAGCACCCGGTCCAATGCCCGCGGATCGACCCCGGGCTGATCCCCGAAACGCTTGAGCGTGGCGATGTTGCGATCGAGCTCCTTGAGCAGCTCGTTCTTCACATCCGCGCGCGCGGTCACCGAGGCGATGTCGAGCAAGGCCTCGACGGCGACCCGGGTCGCCCAGGCGTCGTACTGAGGCGCAAAATAGTTGAGCCGCTCGAACAGATGCTCGATCCGCAGGAAGGTGCGGACGCGCTCGTTCAGCGGATGCTCGAAGGTCATCAGTGTCGACACAAAGGCGCCTCGGGGCTCGGCGCGACCCGGATCCGGTCATCTCGGCTCGGTCGGCGCGGCAGTCGTTCGAACGTCGCGCATCCAGCGAGCCGATGCGCGATACCATGGATGGAATTCTCCCGATTTCGCGAGGGGTTGTCACGCCCGCGCCGATGATCCCGGCAGCGTGACAGGCGCGGATCCCAGATGCCGCATCGGGCTGCTCGTCGCATCCCGGGTTCCGCGGTTTTTCGGCGCTTTTCTCGCTCCTTGATTCGGGAGCCTACTTCGTACTCTCCTTGAAGTCCTCGGTCCCCTCGGAGAATGCCTTCTTGGCCTGCTGCCAGGTGTTCTTCGAGCCTTCCTTGACGTTGTTCCAGTTCTCCTTCGACTCTTTCTTGGTGCAGGCCGTCAACGCGGTCAGCGCGATCAGGACGCAGACGATCGATCCTCTTCGCATCTTCAACTCTCCTGTCGGTGTCGTGGATAGTCGCGATCGATGGACTTGAGACCCTCATAATACTTCCGACCGGCGAGGGCGACTCTCACCATTTGATCGGGCGCGGCCAGATGGCGGTTGACCCGCATCGGTACCTTTTCCAAGGCGACATGGGCCTGCTCGGCGAACGAGCGCACAAACTCCCGAAGCGGCAGTGCGGTCGGGGTCAGGGGATGCATGCAGTCGTGCAGGTCATGCGGGTTGTCCACCCAGATCTGTGGCTGCATGGCCTGATAGTCGGGTGTGCCGGGCGAGGGCGTGCAGACGGTGAAGCTGCACTGCACCGGCGGCAGTCGGCTGACGTAGTCGCGCAGTCTCGCGAACTCGAGCGCGCCGTATTCGGGCTGCACCATAAAAGCGGCATGCACGGCCACGTCCATCGAGCGCAGTCGGTCCAGGGCGCGTTCGTTGGCGGCGACGGTTCCGCCCTTGCTCGCGCGCTTCAATTCCGCGTCGCTCGGGAATTCGAAGCCGAGAAAGGCCGCATCCAGGCCGATCTCGCGCCACCGGCGCAGCAGCTCCGGGGAGCGGTTCACGGTGGTGGCGCGGGTCCAGGCGAAGTAGCGTTTCTTCACGCCGCGTGCCTCCAGTGCTTCGGCAAGCGCCCAGGCGAACGGCTCGTCGATGAAGTTCTCGTCGTCGCAGAAATAGACGTGATCGACATCCAAGGAGGCGATCTCATCGACCACGGATTGCACCGGACGCGTTCGATGGATACCGCCGCACAGATGCGGCACGATGCAGAAGGAGCACTTCATGCGGCAGCCCCAAGAGGTGCGGACCATCGCCACCCTCGGGAACAGGGGATGCCAGCGCGGCAGCTTTTCCCCGGTCCAGATGCTGCGGTAACGACGGCTGTCCCAGAGGTCGCGTCTGGGCATCGGCAGCACGGCGGGATCCGCAAATCGGGGCCAGAGCCGCTCTTCGTCGTCCCGCCAGGTCCGATCCGGCAGCAGCACCTGCGGGATGTCTTCCAGCCCGCGGCCGGCAGCGAGTGCGCCGACGATTTGCGCGAAGGGCGCGCAACCCTCGCCGCGGACGACGGCGTCGATCGCCTCGATCCGATAGTCCCGCGGGGCGACGGTCGCGTGATGGCCGCCGACGACGATGGTTGTTCCGGGTAACGCTCGGCGCACGCGACGGGCGATCGCCTTGACGCTGGACGCCTCGTGGCTGTAGCCGGTGATGCCGACCAGGTCCGGGCGCAGGCGCCGCAGGCTGTCGAGCAAGGCGAGCTCGGGCCAGGCGACCAGGCGCAGATCCAGGATCCGCGTGTCGTGCTCGGGACCCGCCGCGGCGGCCAGGTAGCCGAGCTCGAGGGGCTCCATGCGTTGGAACGCCTGAAGACCGAGTACGGACCTCAACCTTGCCTTGGGTTTGATCAGCAGAATGCGCATACGACTGGGCCTCCTTTGCCTCTAGTGAAGCGCATTCGATGTTCGGGGCCGGACGCGACGGTCGCGTCTCAGGTGACCCGAGCGACCATGCGACGGTTGCGGGTCAAGCGCGCCCATGCCTTCCCGGTGGCGAACCAGGCGACATAGAAGCCTTCAAAAAGCCAGCGATGCAGGGACGACGGACGCAGCGCCGTTGCGACATCCTCGGCTGCGCAGAGTCGGTAGCTCAGGCCGAGGCTGGTTGCCATTTGACCGACCCGGGCCAGGTGATAGCGATTGGAGACGAGTGTCAGCGGCTCGCTCGGCTCGCTTTCGGCCATGAGCTTGCGTGCATTGCGCAGATTCGTCAGGGTGTCGTGCGAGGTCTGCTCGAGCATGATGCTCAGTCCCGCCCCCCCGCGGAGCTTGCGCAGGATCTGTTCCCCGGCGCGAGCCTCGGTGATGCGTGCCCCGCCTGTGCGACCCCCCAGGATCAGGATGCGGCCGCCCGATCCGGCCGCGACCCATGCCGCCGTTTCGAGCCGTGCCCGATAGTCCGGGTCGGGACGGTCCGCGACCAAGCGTTTGCCGAAGACCACGACAACGCCGGTTCCGCCCCGGGCCTTCGTTCGAAGGCCGACGCCGAGCACCCTGGCGAACGCGATCAGGAACGGAAGCCCCGCGGCCGCGACCCCGACCAGGAAGGTGAGCGCGAGTGTTCCGATCTCGTCGCGATCGATCTTTCCGGGTGTGTTCACGCGATTCCGCGGCGCCCTGGCCATCGAGCTAGAGCATCGACACTAGAGCATCGACAGGTTCGCCCGGATCTGGTTGTCCAAATTTGCGATCCAGCCGTTGTAGTTGGAATGGATCGTCCGCTTCTCTTCGTTGTATTTGAGGTTGGTGCTGGCGCTGTAGTGAATGCTGTAACTGGAGGTGGAGAAGGGGATCTCGACCTTCGCCATATGGTCGCGCAGGAAGATGGTGCCGACGATCATGCCCGGGGCGGTCTCCTGCATCGCCCATCCCAAGCTGTTTCCGGCGCCCTGGATCGCCTTGCTGATCTGGGTCAGCGTCGCGCCCGGCGGGATCGGACGTGCGTCGAGATCTCGGATCGGTGCGGTCCGACAGCCGCCGAGACCAATGACGCTCACGGCCATGACCAGGAGCATGAGTATCCGTAAGTTGAAGAGCCCCCGAAGTCTCCGAAGCCGCGGGGCTCTGTCGGGGCCTTGCATGCCGAGCGCGATCTCGTTTTCCATCTGTTTTTCCTTGTCGTCGTCTTGACCACCACGTCGAGTGCGCGCTTGCGGCCGTCGGGCGGCGGGTTCTTGTTTCCACTGCCCGATAGCCTGGAGGGCGGTGGTCCGTTTCTGCATTCAGCTCAGTCGATGTCCCGCAGCGCCGCGGCCGCGCCTTTCGCCGATCCGTCCCCGCGGTCGAGCGAGCGCAGCAAGCCCGCCGGATACAGTCCGCGGCGCAGCAGCTTTGCGCCGACCAGCCGGATGATGCTCCAGGTGTCGTGCCAAGGCCGGTAGTGGCTGAGACGTCGGTCCGGCTGGTAGCGGGTCATGATGGGGACACTGCGGATCTCGGCGCCCGCGGCGACGCCGTCGATCAGAAGCTCCGTCTCGAAGGCGAAACCGGCGTTGCGGCGCGGTCGGATGCTCAGGCGCGCGAGCACGGCGGCCGGATAGAGTCTGAAGCCGGACTGGGTGTCCTCGATGCGACGCCCGCAGGCCCAGGAGATCCAGAAATCCGCGACCTCGTTGGCAAAGCGGCGCACGGGCGGGGCCGCATCTCGGGCCTCGGTCCGTGCGGCGATGACGATGGCCTCGGGGGCGTGCATGGCGGCCCGCTCGAGGCGCGGGATGTCGCCCGCGCAGTGTTGACCGTCGGCGTCGATGGTGACGATGCGTCGGGCGCCGCAGGCGAGGGCACGGGCGATGCCGCCGGCCAAGGCGAAGCCTTTGCCGCGATTGGTCCGGTGCCGGATCAGTTCCAGGTGCGGCGCGGCGTCCTCGTGCGTCGCCAGTGCCTGAATCAGCGCCGCGGTGGTGTCCGTGGAGCCGTCGTCGACGACGATGATGCGATCGACGTCGTGCCGACGGACGGCCGTGACGACCTCGCGGATCGTCCGTGCCTCGTTGAATGCCGGGATGACAACGATGGTTCCTTTCATGCCATGGCGCCGTTCAGGTTGATGATCTGTCCCGAGAGATAGCCGGAATCGCCGGTCACCAGATAGGCGACCAGATCGGCGACCTCCTCCGGTCTCCCGACCCGACCCATGGGCACCAGACGCCGGATCGTCTCCGCATCGAAGAGGGCTTCGGCATCCGTCCCGCCGATGATCCCGGGGGCGATCGCGTTGACGGTGATGCCTCGCGATGCCAGCTCCAGTGCCAGGGCCTTGGTGGCACCGTGCAATCCCGCCTTGGCCGCGGCATAGTTGACCTGCCCGCGATTGCCCATGACGCCCGCGACCGAGCCGATGTTGACGATTCGGCCCCAGCGCTCGCGAATCATCGGCAGGAGCAAGGGTTGGGTGACATTGTAGAAGCCGAGCAAGGCGACGTCGACGACGCGTGACCATTGCTCCGGCTTCATGCCGGCCAACGGCGCGTCGTCGTGGAGCCCGGCATTGTTCACCAGCACCTGGATCGGTCCCTTCGCGAGGATCCCTTCGAGTGCGCCGCGGGCGGCGTCGCCGTCGCGCACGTCGAAGACGACGGACTCGGCACGGCCACCCGCCGCGCGTATCGCATCGCGGACGGACTCGGCATGTTCCGGGTGACTGTGTCCGTGCACGTAGACCATCAGGCCCTCGCGGGCCAGTCGCCGCGCGATGCAGGCGCCGAGCGCCCCGCTCGCACCCGTAATCAGAGCGCGCTTCATGTCGCCTCCGTGGCGACGCTCACCAGTGTGATGCGGCCGCGCACGCAGATGTGCTCGTTCGCGCTCAGCTCGAAGCGGTAGACCGCATTGATTCCCGCGCGGGCTTCGAGCCAGGCCCTGACCTGAAGCGGGGCGGGCAGTCGGTCGAGTCGCGCGACGCGCATCTCCAGATCACGTACGGCCCCGAGGAGCAGCGCCGCGTCGCCGTCGAGGACATGGGACAGGACGCCGTGCGCCGCCGCCGCTTGAGCGGCATATTCCACGCCGTGCACCGCCGACAGGATGCCGTCGCGACGCAGCGGGTTGCGCAGGTCGCGGTGGGATGCCGTCGTGCAGCGGATGGAGTCTCGATCGCGCTCCAGCACCTGCTCCAGCAGGCACATGGCACCGGCGTGAGGGAGCTTGGCGTAGACCTCTTCGAGCAGGGTCATGCACCTGGCTCCAAGCGGACTTCGAGCTGAAGCCCCGGCCAGTAGGGCAACCGGATCACCGCCGATCGGCCGGCGGCGATGGCCGCGAGCAGCGGCAGTGCACGGGCCGCGGGGTTGGTCCGGCGCATGACTTCCAGCGCTGCATCCGACATCGGCGTGAATGGCTGCTCATCCTCGCACAGGGCCAGGTCGAGTGTCGGTCGATCCTCGCCCGGTGTCGTCGGTCCGAGCCGCAGTGCGCAGGCGAAGGCGCTGTCAAAGGGCCGGTGAGGATGCAGCAGCTCGGGTGCGGGTACCTCGAAGGCGACCAGCAGCACCGAGCGCGCGGAGCAGACGATCTGGGTGGCGGCTTCGAGCAGACCGGCCGCGAAGGTGCCGTCGCCGGCGGCGAGACTGGTGGACGGCCCCCGACAGCCCTCGGCGATCGACCAATATCCGGAGACCGCATTGTGCACCGAGTTTTGGAACACCGTCGGCGACGGCGGGACCCGGTGCTCGTAGATGTCCCGGCACATGGAATCGATCAGACCCATGTCCCCGTCGGCGGAGGCGAAGACGGTCGCGAGCTCGGCCGTGTCGGAGCGCGCACCGGCCATGGCTTGGCGCGCTGCATCCAGGGCGAGCCGGGTCGCCAGTGTTGCGCGGCGGCGCTCGTTGGGATTCAGGCCCAGAGGTGGCGAGACACTCAGCGCATCGGCGACATAGGGTTGATCGCCCGCGAGCACCGGCCGGGCGCCGATCCAGTCGGCGAGTCCGGGGCCGAGGATTCCGATCCCGCTCACCGTCAGGCGCATGAGGTCCGTCCGAAGACGAGTGCGCAGTTGTTGCCGGCGAAACCGAAGGCGTTGCTCAACACCCGAGCGAGCGGTCGCGGCGCGCTCTCGCGGATGAGGCGTGTCGTGAGCTCGGGGTCGAAGGTCGTCGTGTTGAGCGTGCCCGGGATGAGCCCCTCCCGAAGGCAGATCAGCGAGATCACCGCCTCCACCGCCCCGGATGCGCCCAGGGTGTGACCGGTCCAGCCCTTGGTCGCACTGGCGATCGCGGTGTCGCCGAACACCCTTGCGACCGCCCGGTCTTCGGACAGGTCGTTGGCCGGTGTCCCGGTGCCGTGCAGGTTGATGTAATCGATCGCGTCGGCGCTGATGCCCGCCGAGTCGAGCGCCGCGCGCATCGCCGACACGGCGCCCTCGCCCTGCGGGTGAGGCGAGGCGATATGGTAGGCGTCGGTGCTCTCGCCATAGCCGAGCAGGGACAGGCCATCGTCGTCCGCCTCGCCGGCGCCTTCCAGAAGGGCAAAGGCCGCGCCCTCGCCGATGCTGATGCCGGTGCGTCCCAGCCCCCAGGGTGTGCAGGGTGTGGGAGAGAGCAGGCCGAGTGCGTGAAACCCGAGGAGTGTGGTTGCACACAGTGTATCGACGCCGCCGACGACGGCCGCATCGCAGAGTCCTGCCGACAAGGCCCGCTGGGCCGCAGCAAAGGTCTTGGCACCTGAAGAGCAGGCGGTGGAAATCACCATGGCGGGCCCGCTCAGACCGAGCCGACGCCGGCAGTAGTCCGCGAGCGAGACGTAGGCGTGTGTCGAGTCGAAGCGCAGATCCTCGCCGAGACCGGGCGTCTTCTCCTCGAAGTGGCGTCGGTAACACTGCTCGGTGTGGCGGATGCCGGCCGTACTGGTGCCGAGGAAGAGGCCGATCCGGTTCGGGCCGCAGCGCTCGCGAGCCGCTTCGACCTGCTCGGCGAAGCCGTCGCCGCCCAGCGCCAGCTCGGCGAGACGGTTGTTGCGACAATCGAACGCGGCGAGCCGAGCCGGCAGACGCACCGCATCCAGGCCGTCGACGACACCCGCCCAGGACTGCACTGGCGCCTCCTCCGGCGTCCAGGGACGCAGGCCGGGCCGCATCTCGCTCAGGGCTTGCAGGTGAGGTCGGCAGCCGTGGCCCAACGCTGTGGTCAGCGTGTAGACATGGATCCTGGCGGGCGCGATCGGCATGGGTGTTCGGCGGCTGCGTTCCCTGGCGGTGAAAAACCCTGTTTTGCCGAGTTTAACCAACCGACTCTGCCCTCGCCAGCAGCAGCGATAGGACGTAGGCGCAGAGAATACCCAGGGTGACGGTGAGGCCGATCGCCTGCAGCGCCGGGATCGCGGACAGGGCCAGAAAGCCGAACATGGCGAAGGTCGAGCCGGCGCCGACACTCACCGAGAGCAGGGTGCGCAGCCGATCCGCCTCGTCGGCGGCCGGACGATTCAGAAAGAGGCTGTAGTCGACGGCGAGCCCCGCGACCAAGAGCAGCGAGACCAGATGGAAGAGGTTGACCGCGCCCTGGATCAGGATCAACAGCGTGAAGGTCCAGACGAGTGCGACGACGATCGGGAGCAGCACCAGGCCGATCCGCGCGAGGCTGCGCAGTGCGAGGGCCAAGGCGAGCGCGATGACGAGGGCAGCGACCAGGAACTTGTCCAGGGTCTCGGCGAAGAATCCGGCGAGCAGATCGGCGGTGCCTTCTCGCAGGTCCAGATACCGGATCCCGAGGCGCTCGGCCGACGCCTCCAGTGGACCGACGGCCGCGCCGGCGACGCCGGACAGGGGTATCAGGCCGAGCCAGGCTTCGCCGAGCGGCTGGAGCAGCATCGAGACGCGTGTCCCGATGAGTCCGTCGGCAAGATCGGCCACCGTCAGGGGCTTGAGATCACGCGAGGCTTCCACGTCGGCGATGAAAGGCGCGAGACGTTCCAGGCGAAAGGGCAGCTCGGCGTTGGCGGCCGCCAAGCGCGCGGTCAGCTCGGCGGGGTCCGGGAGTGCGGCGCGACGTGCCGCTTGGATCTGCGGGCTCGGCAGCCAGCGCGCGACGTTGTCGAACCCGCCGATCAGCCCTTGCGCTTGGAGACCTTCCAGATCGGGAAGCACCGCCTCCAGACGCGCGAGCACGGTCGCTTCGTCATCCGCCACGCTATAGAGCAGACGCGAGACGTCGGGGGCGCCGAGCTGGGCGCGGATCAGACTGTCCTTCTCGATCTCGATCTGCGGCACCGTGCTTAGGCGGCGGATGTCGGTTTCCCACGGGTTGCCGCCGAGCGACAGGACCAGCCCGAGTCCGGCGAGACCGAGCAGCAAGAGCCCGAGACCGGCACGCGGCGACCAGCGCGGCCGGCGTGCCTGAAACGCGGCGAGCCAGCGGCGCTCCGGCAGCCGATAGCCGGGGGGCATGAGCGACGGCAGCAGATAGCGGGAGGTCAGGGCCGCCGTGATCAGGCCCGCCGCAGCCAGGACGCCGAGCTGCGACAGGCCCTCGAAGCTTGTCCAGGCCAAGGCCGCGTAGCCGAGCACCGTCGTCGCCATGCCCAGCAGCAGCGTGCGCCAGACCGGCTTGGCCTGTCGGGCATCGGCTCCGGCGGCGTGGGCGTAGACGTGCACCGGATAGTCGAGCGCGACCCCGAGCAGGGTGACACCCAAGGCCAGGGTGATGCCGTGAATCGAGCCGAACAGCCAGGACACCAGAGCAGCCCCGACCATGATCCCGCTCAGCAGCGGCAGCATGCCGAGCACCACCAGTGCCGCGGAGCGGAATGCGAGGGCCAGGATCCCTGCGGTGACGATGCCGGCCGCGATGCTCAGTACCAGCGTCTCGGTCTTGATGCGCTGCTCCGAGCCGATCGCGAAATAGCCCGGGCCGGCGAGCTCCAAGGTCAGACCGGCGCTCTCGGGCAGGTGCTCGAAGACGTCCCGGATCCGCTCGACCGAGCGGCGTTGCGCGGCGAGATCCGATGCCTGCGCGGTCGTGACCACGACCATGAGTGCGTGGTCCCCGTCGGGGCTGAACCAGACCCCATGCCGGCGATCCGGTGTGTGCTGCGGGATCAGAGCGCGCAGCAGTTGGCGATAGCAGGCGGTGGGATCCGCGCCGAAGCGTTCTTTGTCGAGCATGGCCGCGCCCGAGGCCAGCTCCGCGAGGCGCTCTTCGAGTGCGGCACGCAGCCCGGGCTCGGTGAGTGCATCGACGCAGGCACCCGGCGGGCCGATCAGATAGCGATGGCGGAAGAGGTCCGGGTCCGTCTCGCGCATCGCCGGATCGAGCTCGCCGTTGGCGATCTGCGCGAATCCCGCGTCGTTGCGCAGTTGCGCGGCCAATGCGCGGCTCGCGTCGGCCAATACCTCGGTCGGCCGCTCCCCGCCGATGCGCAGCAGCAGGGTGCGGGCGGCGACACCGCCGCGCACCTGCGACAGCAGCACCTGGTCTTGTTGCGACACGCCGCGCGGCAGGAACTGAGACAGGTCGGTGCTCGGGCGCAGGTTGAAACCGTTCCAGAGTGCGAGCAGCCCCAGAACGACAAGCCAGGCCGCGAGCAGGAGCGCGCGCCTTGCGGGTGTGTGCAGCGGCATCCCTTACTCAAGTCCGGCCGGCTCGCGTGCGAGCAGCCGCATCTGCATGGTGCGCCGGTCCCCGTTCGCCTCCAGCATCTCGATGGTCTCGATCGTCGCGCCGTTGCCGACGATTCGAATGCGCTGGAACAGGGGTGAAAGCGCGATCGCTCGGGGTGCGAGATCGAGGGTCCACGCCTGCTCGTTCGCGCCGAAGTCGAGCCGATAGTCCGTTTGAAGCGCGGCGAGGTCCCCGGCGAAAGTGGCACGCAGCGCGCCGACCAAGGCCGCCAGCGGTTTGATCTCGGAGACGATCAGCGCGTCGGCGATCTGGTTGCCTCTGATGAGCTGCATCCGATCGCCCTCCAGCGCGAAGCCGTCGCCGTCGTCGCTGATACGGCGGATGCGGTCCGGGGCCTGGTAGAGGAGATTGCCGCGGGTGTCGATGGCGGTGTCGATCAGCCCGGACTCCACACGCTCTTGGTAGGCGACCTCGACCCGCTCGACGCGACCGAGGAGTCGCATCAGGGTTTGAACGTCGGCGGGCTGCCCGGCTGCGGCGGCTGTTGCGATGCAGGCCGAGAACAGACCGAGCAGCAACGACGCAGCGGCCTCTCTAATGCGCACGTTGTGAGGTCCCGCGCTCGTCATCCGCATCCTCCCAAAAGTCGTAGAAGTTGAACCAATTCTCGGGCGCCTCGCGGCTGTAATGGGCGAGAAGGTCTGCGTAGCGCTGAATCCACTCCTGCAGCGATGCCTTGCGCCGCGCGCGATCCAGCTCGACCTGCTCGGCGAGGACCTCGAAATAGACGTCGTAGCGGTTGCCGCCGCGATAGATCCCGAAGGGTAGGATCACGGGCACCCCGGTCACCGCGGCCAGATTCAGCGGGCCGGTCGGAAAGGCGGCGCGCCGCCCGAGAAAGTCGCACATCACCGTCGGCTCGCCCGGCATGTAGCGATCGCCGAGCAGGCCGACGATCCGGCCGGCCTGGAGGTTCTCCTGCACGGCCAGGAGCGGCTGCGGTGCGGCGAGCGAGATCACTGAGTCGGCGATCGCCGGGTTCAAGGCATGCAGCAGCTCCGTGATGATGCGGTTGTGCGTCGGATGCATGAGGATCTTCAGCGGCATCCGTGCCTCCTCGATGGCGAGCGCGCGCAGGATCTCGAAGCTGCCGAGATGCGACCCGAGCAGGAGGAAGCCCTGACCGGCCGCGACGCGGTCGGTGACACGCTCCGGGTGATGCAGGCGGATGTCCAGCAGCTCCCTGCGCCCGGCGAGCAGGAAGACGCGGTCGAGGATGGTCGCCGCAAAGCTGTGGAGATGGCGGGCGATGTCCGCGAGCCGAGCGGGTCTGCCGAGCACTTGGGTCAGGAAGCGTCGGGACGCGCGCCGTTGTGGCCCGGCCTTGATCAGGAAATAGAGCGTGATCGGATAGAGCAGCAGGCGCGCGGGCGCTCGACCCAGATGGAGTGCGATCCGGAGGATCAGGCGCACCGCGAAGGGGCTGCCGCGCTCGCTTTGGCTGGACCAGTCGGTCATGGTGTCTGCGGTGCGAGCAGACCGGAGCAGACCAGCGTCTCCTCGCGCAGGCAGGTGAAACGTACTCCGGTCCCCGGGGCTGTCGGCGTGAAGTGCAACACCAGTGCGTCGCCGGGCGCCACCGGCCGATGGAATTTCACGCTCGGCAGGAAGCTGACCGGATCGCCCCCGGAGTCCTCCCAGGCGGCAACCACGAGATCGATCAACAGGGATCCGGGCACGATGGGGCGACCCGGGAAATGGCCCTCGAACACCGGATGCTCGAGCGGGATGGCGATCCGGCGAGTCTGCATCCTGCTAAACCGCGTCCAGAGAGAAATGCGTCATTTTCATTTTGTGTCTGGCTCAAGGATTTTTCCGATCTTTGTGGGGACGCGGTTTTAGACTCAATACTTTTTTTATACTTTAAACCGCGCCAGCTCCGACAGTTGTCGGAGCTGGCGCGGCCAAACCAATCCAACAAACGACGCATACCGCACCGGGCGCGGTTTAGTCTGCAACTTGCTCGCCTTGGGTCGGGGTCTCCAAGATCCGCAGTAGGCCCTCCCGCGGCAGTTTGCCGGCCTCGTTCCGGGGCAGGCGATCGACGAAGACGACCCGGCGCGGATAAAAGACCGGGTCGATTCGCCCCGCCAGTCCGGCAATCAGGGCCTGCCGGGTCAGCCCCGGCGCGACTACGATCACGGCGAGGCGCCCGACCGGATCCCGGTCCCCGTCGGGTGCCACGAAGACGCCGTCACGCACGCCCTCGATCGCCGTCAGCTTCAGGTTCAGTTCGGTCAGCGAGGCACGCTTGCCGCCGACCTTGAGCATCTCGGCGGCTCGGCCGAGGAGATGAAAGCCGCCGTCGCCATCAAGCTCCAAGAGGTCGCCGAGCATCGTCGGGGCGGGCAGGAAGTCGGCCGTGACGCTGATCCCGTCCGCCTCGCGCAGCGGGCGTACGCTCTCGTACCAGGTCCAAGCGGGATCCCGGCAGGTGCGGCGACTGGCGATCGAGCCGGTCTCGGTGCTGCCGTAGATCTCGAGCACCTGCGAGGACAGCAACGATTCGACACGCTCGGCCAGCGTTTGCGCCAGCGGGGCGGTCGCCGAGATCACCCTGTCCACGGCGGGCCAGGTCAAGCCCGCCTCGACACAGCTTGCGAGATGCACGGGAGTCGTTACCAGGATACGCGGCGCCGGTGCGTTCGCGAGCGCGTCACGGATGTCCGCCGGAAAGAAGGGGCGGGCGGCGGCCACCGCGGCGCCGGTCGCAAAGGGCACCATAATCGACAGCTCCATGCCGTACATGTGCTGAGGGACGACGGTGGCGACGATGCTGCACTCCGGGCCGAAGCCGAAGCGTCGTGCGGCCGCACGGGCGCAACCGACGAGATCGCCCCAGCGCTTCGGATGCGGCCGCGGGTGGCCGGTGCTGCCTGAGGTGAAGCCGATGAAGACCTCGCGCTCGGCGCCGATGAAGGGCATTGCCCGCTCGACGCAGGCGAGCGAATCCGGCACCTCGACGATGCCCAGCGGAAGCTCCAGTCCTTCGACCGACGTGTCGGCGATGCAGACGGCGCCGGGATACTCCAGGGCGATCTCGTGCGTGGTCGCGGCGAGCCGATTCGGCGGGAACAGGCTCACGGCGCCTCGGATCAGTCCGGCCGCGAAGGCGAGCGCGAACAGATACCGATCGTTGCAGAGATTGATCAGAAAGGGTGAAGCCGGCAGTGTCCGGGCGAGTGCATCGGCCTTGTTCAGGAATTCCCGATGCGTCACCACACCGGCCGAGCCGGTCAGAAACAATGGCCGATCCGCCTGGAAGCCGGGCAAGAGCGGCAGTGAATCGGGTGTCTCGGGCACGCGACGGCTCGGCCTGGATCAGCGAAGGTCCAAGCGCAGGGATCCGCGCAGGGAATCGATGAAGGGGGTGTGCTCCAGGTCCCGCAGGACCCGACGGCGGATCGGATACTCGACCACGAAGAGCAGGGCGATCAGGGCGTAGTTGATGTAGTTGGTGAAAAGCGACCACCAGAACGGCGAGGCGAAGAGTCCCAAGAGGATGCACTCGAGTCCCAGGATCACGAAGAACAGGGTCCAAACGACGGTGAGGCGGTGGCCGTAACGCGCGACCGGCTCGGGTAGCTCCCCGCGCATCCGCTCGCCGATTTGCGAGATCAGCGCGGTGTGACCCGGGCGCAGCGTCCGACCGAAGATCCAGGCAAAGGCGAAGCAGATGATCACGGGCGGCAGGCGCAGCGCCAAGTCGGCGTGGCCCGCGAGATGCGCGATCACGGCGGCGACCGGGCAGGCGAGCGCGAGTGCGAGAAGAACCGGCGAGCGCGGACGGCCCGGCAGACTGGCCCAGAACATCAGACACAGCCACAACAGGGGTACGACCGGGGCACCCAGGGTGACCCCGAAGTGACTCACGAAGGGGTAGGCGATCGCGAGCGCGGTCAGCACGCGCGCCGAGAGGGTCATGCCTCGCGCCGTCGAGTCTGGATGTAGGTCGCGAGATTCTCGAGCGAGGCGAAGATCTGTTGCACGTTCGGGTCATCCGAGCTGATGGTCACGCCGTACTCCTTGGACACAGCCAGCGCGAGCTCGAGCGCGTCGATCGAATCAAGCCCGAGCCCGCTGCCGAAGAGCGTATCGTTCGGGTCGATCCGTGTAATGCCTACCTCTTCGAGCCGCAACGCGCGGATCACCATCTCTTCGACCTGCTCGATCGAGGGTTGCGAAGCTGTTGCCGTCACTTGCGTCATGCCTAAAACCTGCTTAAAACGCTGTCAGGATCGGTCGTCGTCGAGACGACATGCGGTGTACTCGGTCAGGAGTGCGAGCTTCACCGATCGTGCGACCGAGACGAACCCCGCGTCCTGCAAGGCGTCGATCACCACGCCCGGGGCAACACACTGATCCACTGTGTCCCAATAGTACTGCATCAACCGGCGGGCGTCGCCGCTGCCGCCCAGCCAGGAGGCCAGCGTCGGCACCAGGTGCTTCAAATAGAGCTTCGCGAGGAGGTGCCCGACAGGCGAGCGCGGCGGCACCATCTCCAGGATCAGCAGCCGACCGCCCGGACGCAGCACCCGGGCAAACTCGGCGAAGGCAACGCCTAGATCAGCGACGTGGCGCAGCGCATAGCCCATGGTGACGACATCGACGCTGGCATCCGGCAGGGGCAGCCGCTCGGCGGTTCCGGAGACGCGGTTTTGCACCCCGCGGGTCCCGGCGACCGCGAGCATGGGCAGGCTCGGGTCGATCGCGACGACGACGCCGGAGGTGCCGACGAGGCTCTGCGCATGCGCTGCCATCACGCCGGTGCCGCAGGCGCAGTCGAGCACCCGCTGGCCTTCCTGAACCCCGGCACGCACCATCGCATCCCTACGGTAGTGCTCGCCCCGATTCAGGCTCATCCAGGCGTTGATGCGGTCGTAGCTCTCGGCGGTCCGATCGAATAAGCCGCGAATGTACCCGACACGGTCTTCCTCCGCGGCATAGTGGGCGGGAAGCACGGGGTGCGGGGACAAGGTCGGTTTGACCGGCGGTGGATTCATGGTCGTGTCTCTCGGCTGTCGGCTCGGTCGCTTGGGTGAAGATCGCCGTTCTGGTGCGGCGAGACGCTGTCGTGTCCTTCGATCTCGATCTCCAGATCCCGCCGGCAGATGATGCCGTGCAGGTACATGATCTCGGAGCGGTCGCGCGTCCAGGCGCTCAGCAGTGTGTCGACATCGCGGATGCGCTCCGGATCGCGCAGGTAGACCTTGAGCAGTGCCGGCGGGCCCTGGTCGGATCGGTGCGGCGCAATCCGCGCATGCGCCACGAGGCTGCGGAGGTTGCGAATCGTCTCCCGGGTTTGGCGCATCGGCTCCCCCGGATGCATGGTGACATGGCCGACGATGCTCGCGGTGCCCGAGATGGTCAGCTCCAGTGTTCCGCACGGTCCTCTATAGCAGAGCGCACGTGCGAAGGACGGCGGCCGCGGTCCATAGGGTCGGGGATAGCGGTAGGCGCTGATCTGGCGGGGGTTGCCGATGGGCACGCCCGCTACACGCCCGGCCAGCAGATGGATCGAGAGTCCCGCTGCCTCGCAACCGATCGCCGTGGCTGCCGGAAAGCAGCGTTCCGGGATCGCGGCCTCCGCAAAGGCCGCGGCGCGGCCTCTGCAGAAGGCTTGATAGCGCTCCAGGCCCATCTCCTCGTCGTTGATACGGGGCATGTAGTTCCAGATACGCAGCGGATGCGGGAAGCCGGCATCGCGCAGGAATCCGAGCAGCTGCACGTAAGCCCGCTGCGTCACGGCCGTCAGGTCGGCCCCGGCGGGCTCTTGGACCAGCAGGTGCGCAAAGAGAAAGTCGCCGCCGCAGACATAGCCGATGTCGCCCGACCAACCCGACGTGCCGGTCTGCGGCAGACGCCAGACCTCGCGGCGTGGCGAGTCGGCGATGGGCGGGGTACCGATTTGGATGCGGCGCGGGTCGGCGGGATCGCGATCATGGTGCAGTCCGAAGCGGATATCGGCGAGCAACCCACCGTCCGCACCGTCCGGATCACTGCTCGCATACGCGATCATGGCGCGATCACACGCCCGCACCCGAGATCGAGGGCATGCTTGCGCCGGATCTCGGTGCCCGTAAACCAGCGCCCGAAGCGGGTCTCGCGGACCTGGACGGCGTCCATGCCCGTCGGTGCGCCGCAGTGTGCAGGGGCTATTCGGTCATCCATTCCCATTGCTTCACTTCGACCAAGTCCTTCGACTGAAACACAAACCAGGTGACGACAAACCCGAGGGTCCACCCCGAGATCTGCTCCACCAGCGGGCTGTCTTCGAAGACGGCCCCTTGGAGGTTGTCGTAGAGGGCGTAAAGGCTGATGAGTTTCTTGCGGTCGCGCTGGTAGAGGCTGGTGCGCAGGCGGGTACCGCCGAAGCCGGCCTCGGCCGCGTAGGCCGGTCGCTGGGCCGTCGCGTCCGCCGCATCGACCTGATAGTAATAGCGGTTTAATCCCCCGGATCCCCAGAGTGCCTCGGCGCCGATCGACCACTTCCAGGGCCTGTCGAGCAGGTCGACCCGGCGCCGGTACGAGATCCGCGGGGTGACTGCATAGCCGACGTATCGGACCCCGTGTCCGACCGACAGGGCCGCTCGGACCGGGAGGTCGAGGATCACCGATTGACTGGAGCGCGGCTCGGTCCATGCCTTGTAGCGCAGCATCGGGCCGATCTCCAGGATCGGGTCCAGGTCGTCCATGCCCTCGCGTGCCTTGTTGTCGCTGCTGACCGGGACGTTGCCGAAGACGCTGAAGTCGAGCCGCAGTCGGCTCGATTCGCCGAGCACACCCTTGATGCCTTCCTCGTCCGCTTGGAGCTGTCGGCCCCGATAGATCGGCATGACAAAGGGATAGGGATAGACGCCGGCCTCGCCCGAGCCACGATAATCCGGGATGCGAATCACGCCGCCCCCGAGTCCGACCTCCCAGAGCGGCAGCTCCTCGGCCGCTGCCGAGGCCGCGAGGGTGGAGAGCAGGATCAGCAGGCGGCCGGCCATCCCTGTTGCTTGCCGAAATGCAACGTTCAAAACGGCCTCACCCCAGCCGCAGGGTCTGCTTGTAGAAGCGCGGGATGGCGTCCGGGTCGGCGGTCATGAGGATGTTGTCGAGCACCCAGCTCGGCAGTCGGCCTTGGGCGGTCATGCGTTCGAGCTGGGTCTTGAGTCCATCCCAGTAGAAGCCCTCGCCCGAGCCGTCGAAAAAGACGATGGGTCCGGCCTCGATGACGCCGAGCTTCATGTCGGTCAGGGTCAGGCCGATCTCTTCGAGCGTCCCGACTCCGCCCGAGAGGAAGATGTGGAAGCTCGCGATCTCGAACCAGCGCTGGCGTGACTGGCGGCTGCGTGCCTGGAAGGTCTGGTAATAGTCGGCGCTTTGATTGGGCTTCTGGTCCAGCGTCTCGATGTAGCTGGAGCCGACCAGCAGCCCGAGTCGGTGCGCGGCCTCGGTCACCTGCAGCATGGCGCCCGGACCGCCGCCGGTGAGGATGCTGATGTCGCTGCCGAACAGGCCCTTGAGGTTGGCCAGCAGACGCTCGATCTGGCGGGCAGACGCCTTGTCCAGCGGCTTGATGGATCCGTAGATGGCGAAGACCAGGCTCGAGCGGAAGCGGTCGACCTTCTCGGGTGTCGTGAAATAGCCGCGCAGCCCGCGAAAGACGTGTCGGACGACATGGCCGCGGGTCTGGTTGCACCAGAAGACCTCGATGCCGAGACCCTCGTAGTCGGCCAGTCGGCCGTGGTCGCGGGCCGACAGAAAATGACCATGCTCGAAGGAGGCGCGGCGAAAGACGATGCGACCGATGCGCTGGCGCAACCCCGCGGCGCAGATCTCGGTGTGCTCGATGAGATTCGGGAAATAGCCGAGCAGCAGCGTCGCGCGTGCGCCGTCGGCGAGATCCTCCAGGATCCCGGTGCCGAATTCGGTACGGGTGTCGAGCTTCAGGCCCTCGGCGACCAGGCCGGCCGCCAGGTCGGTCCCGCCGCGTGGGTCGCGCGGCTCCTCGGGCCGGGTCCAGATCCGATCCGGCCGACCTCCGTCCAGCAAGGTCTCGGGATGCTGCGTCACCGCCATCATGCGATGCGAGTAGCGATCCTCGAGCGGACCCGCTTCGAGCCGATCGAAGACCTCCGCGAGCTGCGGATAGTCGTTCCCGCTCTCCGCGTCGGCGGACGAGGTGCTCGCACGGCCATGCCAATAGCGCCGACTCGGCGTGACCGGGATGGCGTCGTGTACCGAGGCCGCGACGCTTGGATTGATGATCAACCGCTCGGAGCGGTTGATGAACTCCAGATAGACGTTCGTGCCGCGGGTGGAGACCGGGTCCAGGACCGTGGCCTGTAGATGAAAGCCGAGCGCGTCGTCCAGGTTGCGGAGCACCACGTAGTGGCGGTGCAGAAACATGGAGCAGGCCGTCACCAGTCCGTCGTTCGGGGGCAGCGCGATGTGATCGACCGCCTCGCGGATCTGCAGGCGGTTCAGTAGATCCTTGCCGTCGGCATGGGTGGCGATCGCCGTAATCTGCTCGAGCGTCAAGGGGTGGAGAAATCGGAAGAGCTGTCGCTGCGGCCGCAGGATGAGATAGCCGTTGCTGTCGACCGAGAAGCCGGCCGGGACCTGGATCTCGTTGCCCTGGATGAGTCCGTGGATGGCGGCGGAGTCGAGCCGATTGTCCTGCGGGCAGAACACCAGACGTCCGACCCGCAGGCCCGGCACCACGATATGTCGTAGATGCTCGGCGATGCCGAATGAGCGGATCGCCGAGACGACCTGGAGCCTGAGCGTGCAATGGTCCCCGTCGAAGAGCGGCTCTTCGAGCGGGCAGATGTTGATCCCGATCCGAGCGAGCCGGCTGCGGGCGGCAAAGACCAGGTCGGCCTCGCGACCCTTCACGAGCGCGCGAAACCGCGGCGAGATCGCGAACCGCGCCTCGACCCGAAAGCCTTCCTCGTCGGTGCCGACGAGGGCCGTGATCCAACCGTCGCCGGTTTCGGGTGTCGCGTACATGTCCTGGTCCTGATGTCGCTGGGGTGTCGCCGGGTGGTCGCCGGGGACGGATCGGCGTTCGGGGACGCGTCCGCCGGGCGGTCTGCTCGCATCCACGCGCCGGGGTTTACCCGGTGTTTCCCGGCCGATGCTAGAATAACCGGCCAAACAACATGCAGCGCGACTCCCGCGGTGTCAACCGGCCCGGCTCATGGTCGCAGTTCCGGATCCCGGGCGCGCTTGGTCGATTTCGAGTGAAGAGAGGTCATCGATGGCGGGTCACAGCAAATGGGCCAACATCAAGCATCGCAAGGCGGCGCAGGACAAACAGCGCGGCAAGGTCTGGACCAAGCTGATCCGCGAGGTGACGGTCGCGAGCCGCGAAGGCGGCGGTGATCCGGGTGCGAACCCGCGGTTGCGTCTGGCGATGGACAAGGCGTTCGGCGCCAACATGCCGCGCGATACGGTCGAGCGCGCCATCAAGCGCGGTGCCGGCGGGATGGAGGGCGACGACTACGAGGAGATCCGCTACGAGGGCTACGGGCCCGGCGGCGTCGCCATCATGGTCGATTGCATGACCGACAACCGCAACCGCACCGCGGCCGAGGTTCGCCATGCCTTCAGCAAGCACGGCGGCAACCTGGGCACCGACGGCTCGGTCGGCTATCTCTTCACCAAGCAGGGTATCATCAGCTTTCAGCCGGGCACCGACGAGGATGCGGTGATGGAAGCGGCGCTCGAGGCCGGTGCCGAGGATGTCGTCGCCAACGACGACGGCTCGCTCGACGTGGTCACCACGCCCGAGGCGTTCGCCTCGGTGAAGGACGCGCTCACCCAAGCCGGGTTCGATACCGAGGTGGCGGAGGTCTCCTACAACGCCGCAACCCTCGCCGAGCTCGACCGCGAGTCGGCCGAGAAGCTGCTGCGTCTGGTCGATGTCCTCGACGACCTGGACGATGTCCAAGAGGTCTATCACAACGCCGATATCGCCGACGAGATCCTGGCCGAGCTCGATGCTTGAAGATCCGCAGCGACCGGTCGGCGTTTGCGTCGGCCGCACGCCGAGCGGATCACCGGCGAAGCTCCGCCATCGCATCCTGGGCATCGATCCCGGCTCGCGCACGACCGGCTACGGGGTCATCGACACCGACGGCCAGCGCAGCCTTTGGATCGCCAGCGGCACCCTGCGGGTCGGCGAATACCCCTGGCCGGATCGTCTCGGTCGCATCTTCGACGGCGTCGCCGCCATCGTGGCCGAGCATGCGCCGCACGAGATGGCGGTCGAGCAGCTCATCTTCGCCCGTGATCCGACCGCGGCGCTCAAGATCGGTCAGGCGCGCGGCGCGGCACTCTGCGCCGGGCTCAAATCCGGCGTAACGGTGCATGAATACAGTCCCAAGACGGTCAAGCTCGCCGTCGTCGGCACCGGCGGGGCCGACAAGGCCCAGGTCCAACACATGATTCGGGTCCTGCTCGCGCTGCCCGAGACACCCTGCGAGGACGAGGCCGACGCCCTGGCGATCGCGCTCTGTCATGCCCACTCGATGGGCATCCCGGCGCGCGGACGGGCCTCCGCCTCCTGGCGGGATTGGCGCCCGTGATCGGCCGTCTGCACGGCCGGATCCTCGCCAAGCACCCGCCCCAGCTGCTGTTGGACGTGGGCGGTGTCGGCTACGAGGTCGAGGCCCCCATGTCCACCTTCTACGACCTGCCCGCCGTCGGGGAGACCGTCGCCCTGGTCACCCATTTGGTGGTGCGCGAGGATGCCTGGTCGCTCTACGGATTCGGCCGCGAGCAGGAGCGCGCGCTCTTTCGTCGTCTGCTCAAGGTCACCGGCGTCGGCGCCAAGATGGCCTTGGCGATCCTCTCCTCGATGGACGCCGCGCGCTTTGCGCAATGTATCGAGCACGAAGACCTCGACGTGCTGATCCGGGTCCCGGGGATCGGCCGGAAGACGGCCCAGCGCCTGGTGATGGAATTGCGCGACAGTCTGGATGTGATTCCGGGCAGCGTCCCCCATCTCCCCGAGACGCGGGCCGGCGGGGCTGATCCGCGCGAGCAGGCGCTCGCCGATGCCGTCAGCGCGCTGGTCGCCCTGGGCTATCGCCCCGTCGATGCGACGCGGATGGCCCGCGCAGCCGATGACGGCAGCGGCGGAGCCGAGGAGATCATCCGCAGCGCCCTGCGGGCTGCAAGCGCGCGCTGAACCGCGTCCCGCGTCCTTTTGGGGTGGAGCACTTGGTGACCTTGTCAGATGCGTAGCGGCGTCGGCCGTAGGTTGGGCACGCTGCGCTTTGCCCAACCTACCGGTTCATGTTGATTTTGAGGCGTTCGTTAACGACAAGGGGAAACGGGTGAGCAACGACCTGACCGCCGAGCTTCAAGACCGGGTCCGCCACGCGGCCGATGCCTCATTGCCTCTTCGCTTGGAGGGCAACGGCACCAAGTCGGGACTCGGGCGCGCGGTCGATGGCGAGATCCTGTCCCTGTCCGGGCATAGCGGGATCCTCAACTATCAGCCCAAGGAGCTGGTCGTCACCGCGCGCTGCGGCACCCCGCTGTGCGAGATCGAGGCCGCACTCGCCGAGCAGGGGCAGATGCTCCCGTTCGAGCCGCCGCATTTCGCCGATGCCTCGGACGAGGGCCGCTCGACCTTGGGTGCGACCCTGGGCGGAACCATCGCCTGCGGTCTCTCCGGGCCTGCGCGACCCTATGCGGGCTCGGCCCGCGATCTGGTGCTCGGCACACGCGTGCTGACCGGGCGAGCCGAGGTCCTGCGATTCGGTGGCGAGGTGATGAAGAACGTCGCCGGCTATGACATCTCGCGGCTCATGACCGGGGCCTTCGGGACACTCGGCGTCCTGCTCGACATCAGCGTGAAGGTGCTCCCCATCCCGACGACCGGCCGGACACTGGTGCAGACCTGCTCGCCGGCGGAGGCGATCGCGCGCATGACGGGCTGGGCCGCGAAGCCGCTGCCGATCAGCGCGACCTGCTTCGACGGCGAGCAGCTTTGGGTTCGACTGTCCGGCAACCACGGCGGTGTCTCGGCCGCCGCCGAGCGCATCGGGGACGAGGCGGTCGATGACGGCGAGGCGCTCGCCTTCTGGCGCGAGCAGATCCGCGAGCAGCGTCATCCCTTCTTTGCCGGCGATGCACCCTTGTGGCGCTTGTCGGTGCCGCCGACCGTCGCGCCCCTGCCTTTGCCGGGCGCCCAGCTGATCGAGTGGGGTGGGGCGCAACGCTGGCTGCGCAGCGATGCCGAGGCCGAGGTCATCCGCTCCGCAGTCAGCGCCGTCGGCGGGCATGCCACGCTCTTTCGCGGGGGTGATCGCCGCTCGGAGGTCTTCCACCCGCTCCCGGCCGGACTCATGACACTGCATCGCGAGATGAAACGGGCCTTCGATCCGAACGGCATCCTGAACCCCGGTCGTCTCTACGCGACCCTCTAGGAGCCAGGCATGCAGACCGAGATCCTGCCCGAGTTTCTGAGCACGCCCGCCGGTCGCGAGGCCGACGCCATCCTACGCTCCTGCGTGCACTGCGGCTTCTGCACCGCGACCTGCCCGACCTATCAGCTGCTCGGCGACGAGCTCGACGGCCCGCGGGGGCGCATCTACCAGATCAAGCTGGTCATGGAAGGCCAGGCGCCGACACGCATCACCCAGCAGCATCTCGACCGCTGTCTGACCTGCCGCTCCTGCGAGACGACCTGTCCGTCGGGTGTGCGTTACGCGCGCCTGCTCGATATCGGGCGGCACCTGGTCGAGGAGCGTGTGGAACGGCCTCTGTCCGAACGCCTGTTGCGCTGGGCGCTCGTGAAGACCGTGCCCTATCCCGAACGTTTCGGCCCCTTGATGCGGATCGGGCGCTGGGTGAAGCCGCTACTGCCCGCCAAGCTCAAGGCGAAGCTGCAGACACCGCGCCCTGCCGGTGTCTGGCCGAAGCCCGCCGGGCGGCGTCGTATGCTGGTGCTCGGCGGGTGCGTCCAGTGGGTCGCTACACCCAAGACCAACGCGGCGGCGGCGCGTGTGTTGGCGCGGCTCGGGATCGATCTGATCGAGTCGCCCGACGCCGGTTGTTGCGGTGCCGCGGCCTATCATCTGAGCGCCCTGTCGGACGGTCTCGATGCGATGCGGCGCAATATCGACGCCTGGTGGCCCGAGATCGAGGCGGGCTGCGAGGCGATTCTGGTCACCGCGAGCGGTTGCGGTGCCATGGTGAAGGACTACGGCCATGCACTGGCCGAGGATCCCCGCTATGCCGAGCGGGCCGCGCGCGTGGCGGCCTTGGCACGCGATCCGATCGAGGTCATCGCGAGCCTGGACCTCGCACCGCTCGGCTCGCCGGGTGAAGGTCGCAAGGTTGCCTTCCACGCGCCCTGCACGCTGCAGCACGGCCAGCAGCTCAAGCAGGTGGTGGAGCCGGTCCTATCGCGGCTCGGGTTTACGATGACCCCTGTGCCGGATGGCCATCTGTGCTGCGGCTCCGCCGGGACCTATTCGATCACGCAGCCCGAGCTCTCGGCACGTCTGCTTGCGAACAAGGTCGAGGCGCTGGAGTCCGGCCGGCCCGAGCTGATCGCGACGGCCAACGTCGGTTGCCAGCTCCAGATCGGCGGCGGCACCGAGATTCCTGTCGTCCATTGGCTCGAGCTACTTGACGGCTGAGCCGCGCTCGGGGCACTTGGCCTTGTTTTGCGGTCAGATCGCCCTTTTCGCTCGAAATGCCCTCGGCGCGGCTCAGGTGAAACGAGAAATGAGGATCACATCATGACCGAACCTGTCGGCTTCATCGGACTCGGCATCATGGGTCGGCCGATGGCCTTGAACCTGATCAAGGCCGGCTACGATCTCGTCGTCCATGCACGTCGGCCCGAGTCGATGGCGCCGCTGGCCGAGGCCGGTGCCCGGACGGCTTCGAGCCCGGCGGAGGTTGCCCGAGACGCGTCGATCGTCTTCACGATGGTTTCGGATACGCCGGATGTCGAAGAGGTGATCCTCGGCCCCGAGGGCGTCATCCAAGGTGTCCGACCCGGTGCGGTGGTGGTGGACATGAGCACGATCTCGCCATCCTCCACGCGGATGATGGCCGAGCGGCTCCGGGCCGCCGGGGCCGCGATGCTCGATGCCCCGGTCTCGGGCGGCGAGGCCGGAGCGAAGGCGGGTACCCTGTCCATCATGGTCGGGGGCGAGCCGGCCGCCTTTGCGCGGGTGCGGCCGCTGTTCGAGGCGATGGGCGGCAATATCGTGCACGTCGGCCCGAGCGGTGCCGGTCAGGTCTGCAAATCCTGCAACCAGATCGTCGTCGGCGCGACCATCGCCGGCGTCTCGGAGGCGGTCTTGCTGGCGCAGGCGAGCGGTGTGGATCCGCGCAAGGTGCGCGAGGCTCTGCTCGGCGGCTTTGCGGGCAGCCGTATCCTTGAGGTGCACGGCCTGCGGATGATCGAGGGCGATTACACGCCGGGGTTCAAGTCACGCCTGCATCGCAAGGATATGCGGATCGTGCTTGAGTCCGCACAGGAGTTGGGGATCTCCTTGACGACGGCGGCGTTGGTCGCGGAATGGCTGGACCTGCTGGTCGAGCGCGGATTGGGCGAGGAGGATTCAGCGGCTATCTTCGAAGTGATCCGGGGGGCTGTCGGCGAAGGATAAATCCTTCGGCGATCAAAGCACGCCGTCGAACATGATCGGTGTGCCAGGTTGCTCAAGCTTGACCGGCTTGCTGAAATGGTACCCTTGGGCGTCGTCGACGCCGAGGCTCTTTAGAATCGCCAGGATCTCGGCGTTCTCCACGAACTCGGCGATGACGCGCTTACCCATGCCGTGGGCCATGTCCGTGATCGCCTTGACGAAGATCCGGTCTTCCGGATTCTTGACGATATCGCGAACGAAGGCCCCGTCGATCTTGACCTCGTCGACCGGAAGCTTGCGCAGGTAGGCATAGGACGCGTAACCGCTGCCGAAATCATCCAAGGCGAAACGACATCCCAACTCTTGCATGCCGCGCATCAAACGCGTGGCGTTGAGCAGGCTGTTGATCGCGGCGGTTTCGGTGACCTCGAAGGAGATCCGCTCGGGCGCGATGCGATGTCTTTCCAAGAGGTGTCGAAGGTCCGTCAGCAGCAAGGGATCATCCATTGCGCTGGCGGAGAGATTGATCGAGAGCCGCAGATCCGTCCGGGATTCCATGGCGGCGAGGGCATTGTCGATGACCCAGCGATCGATCGCCTGGATCTGTCCGGTCCGCTCGGCCACCGGGATGAATCGATCCGGGTAGACCATTGCGTCGCGTGCGTCGCGCATTCGCAGCAGCACCTCCATATGGCGCAGCCGACCGGTCGCGATCTCGATGATCGGCTGCACGTGGAGCTCGAAGCGATTCTGGCTCAGCGCCTGATTGATCTGCTCGCGCCAGAGCACGCGGGCATCGAGCTGCTCTTTGCCCTGGTCTTCCTCGGAGAAGAGATACCAGCGGCCACGCCCCTTCTCCTTGGCCTGATACATGGCGAGGTCGGCATTGGCCATCAACTGGCCGATGTCGTTGCCTTGGCTCGGAAACATGACGATGCCGATACTCGCCGTGACCCTGTGGCGGCGCCCGTGCTCCTGGAGGCTGATGGAGCAGACCGCCTCTTGAACCGATTCGGCGCTGGCGAGGGCGTCGTCCTCCGTCGCCTCGGGCAGGACCAGCGCGAACTCGTCTCCGCCCAAGCGCGCGAGCAGGTCGCTGGTTTGGGTCACCTGTCTCAATTGCTCCGAGACGCGCTGCAACAGCGTATCGCCGACACGGTGGCCGCTCAGGTCGTTGACGTCCTTGAACTGATCGAGGTCCAGGAAGAGGAGGGCGCCTTGGTGGCCGAACCGGATGGTCTGATCGAGGATGCGCTCGAAGTCGTCGTTGAAGCGGCGTCGATTGAACAACTGGGTCAAGGGGTCGTGATCGGCGAGCCAGACGAGCCGAGCTTCGGCCTGCTCGCGATCGTACTGGAGCAGCTCCATGCGGTCGGTGAGGCTGCCGACCGTATCGGTCATGAGATCGATCTCGTCGCGCAGCATGAGCGAATTCGATCGCCGGGGGAGCTGGCGGCGCAGATCGGAGTAGCGGTTTTCAGCCAGGAGGGGGATCACCGTGGCCAGATCCCTGAGGCGGTACAAGGGGCCTCTGATGATCAGCAGGAGCGATGAGCCCGAAAGGATCAGGCCCAGGATTCCGAGCAGGACGCTCCCGATCGTGGCGGTGTGGATCGCTTCGCGCTGCGCGGTGACGTCGTTGATGACCAGGGCATCGATTCCGGCGGCGAGCGACGGGATGCGAAAGATCTCGAACCAGCCGTTACCATGCGGTATCAAGAGCGGCTCGTCGGAGACGTCGCCGCCCCTCAAGGCCGGTGTGGCCGAGCGCAGGACGGGCAGGGTGTCGTCCGGATAGGTGACGGCGGGGAACCGCAGGTAGTTCGAGCTGCCCGGATTCAAGACGTCGGCCGATCGGGTACTGTCGCTCCAACTCACGGCGACCTTGGCCCCGGTCAGTGCGTTGAAGGCCAGCAAGGCGTCGGCGAGCGAGCGGCCGAGGACCAGGTTGCCGGCGAAGGAGCCCTCCCAGAGCAGCGGGGTCGCCTTGTACTGGCGGCATTCGGGGCTGCACAGCAGGGCAGCGATCGCACGCTCGGGTGTCTGCAGCAACTCGGCGCGCAGGGCGTTCGGGATATCCTCTGCGCCGTCCGGCCAGAGGATGGCCGTGGTGCCGTCGGGTCTGATCCAATGCACCGATCGAATGTCCCACTCCAGATCGAGCATGGCTCCATTGGTCAACAACGCCTGCCGAATCTGATCGTCGGGGCTCGCCATGTCCGATGCGTTGCCGCCCAGCAAGGGCACCAGACTGGCCAGCTTCGACATCTCTTGCGTGCCCTCTTCGACGAGGGCGCGCAACTGACGCGCTTGCTGATCGCGCACGGCGCTCTGTTGAAGCTCGAACTGACTGGCGAGCTGGAAGTTCGCGATCAACGCAAGGGATGCGTTGACGAGCACGAGCGCAAGGGTCATTGCGATCAGTGCCTTCCAGCGCAGGCTCAGGTCGACCGACGGCCGCATCTCGGCGCTGGATGCGTCCATCGCGGGCCTCAAAATCGCACCGAGACGGAGGCAGCGAAGACATCCCACTCACGAACGAGGTCGCCGGGGTCGGGGTTCTCGCGAATCGACAAGGCATAGGTTCCGTCGTGCCGTTGAAATTCCAGACGGAACATGATGTTCGGGTCGAGGTCCCACCGCAGGCCCAGGGTCCAGATCTTGGAGAAGAAATCGGACCTCGGGGTGGTTCCCCCGGTCAGGTCGGATAACTCCCGACCGTCGCGATCGTGGCGGTTCGCAAAGCCTTCCTCGTAGCGTGTCATGATCTCGAGATTCGGGCGCAAGCGATAAGCACCCTGTAGATAGTACCCCTCCAACACCTGATCTTCGAAGGGGAAATAGGGACCGAGATCGTTCCAGCGGGTGGGTGCGCGTGAGTATTCGGCCGAGATGGTCCAGTCCGCGGCGTTGTACTGGAATGACGCCACCCAGTCGAAGACGTTGATGGTGCCGGGGGTCAGGAAGGACTCCGGGTCCGCATCGAACTCCGTCTCGGTCAGGATGGCGCTCAAGCCCAGCTTGAGCTCGTCGGCCGGGGTCGAAAACCACAGGCTCCCGATCCCCCAGTTGATCCCCTCGGCGCTCAGATCGCCTTCCACGTCGTCGCCGAGATAGGCCCATTCCACGTTGTCGTCGATCACGGACTGCCCGACACCGAGGTTCAGAGAGAGATTGCCCTGCTCCAGGTAACGGTCGCCGTAGAACATGATGCCGTCATACGACAAGAGTGCGTTGCGAATCTTGTCATAGTAGATGACTTGCGGAAGAAAGATGCTCGGGCGCGTGAAAGGAACATCGCGCGTCTCGTTGTAGAGTCCGAATGGATTCTTGATGCGTCCGAGGCGCACCCCGAGACGCCGCTCGGTATCGGAGATCGGCGTGAAGTCCACCAGTCCATAGTCCAGGGACGGTGTACCGTCGTACATCTCTCCGGCCCGCCGAACCAAGAGCTGACCCGAAAACAGTAGACTCGGAGTGCTTTGGTAGGACGCATTCAGACCGATCTCGGTGAAGTCGAAAGAGGTGCCGGGGCTATTGCCGAAATAGTTGTTGTCGGTCGACTTGAGGACGGCCTGACTGGCGAAGCCGTGGACCTGCAGCTTGCCGTCGACGAGCTCAAGTGCGGGAGCCCTGCTCGGGGCAAGACAGGTCAGCAACGCGGCGACACAGAGGCGAGTACGCATCTCAACGCACCTCCAAGACGCGAATGCTCGGATTCTCGACCGGCCCGTCTGCATATCCGATTGCTCCCGGCGTGGTTGCGACACGATCGAGCATCTCCTGCTCGCTCGACACCGTGGTCGGTGCCTGCCCTGTCCCGGAGAAGATCTGTCGATCCCAAACGCGGCGAAGCTGATAGGGATAGAGTCCGAGGACCTCGTTGGAGAACCGATTGTGAAGCGCGTTGTTGTCGGGCAGCACGAAGACCTTCACGAGAGTCCCGTTGGGCCAGTTCTTGAGACGCATCGTGAAGAAAAGTCTTGCCTCGTTGCGCGTCAAGGTCTCGACACCCGTGTCCCCGTGAGCAATCAAGTCCTGCGGACATGCATGCACCGATGCGCAGCCCAAGCCCAAGCCGAGCAAGAGTCTCAAAATGTTGCGGAACGACCGTCGGGAGATCAAGGCGTGTTCCAGAAGTCCTGAATCGACTCATCCATCGCGGGTGCACTCGGAAGTGTAGGCCCCGCGCCGAGGTCCTGAAAGCGCCGATGGAGGCTCCGTGGAGCGTCGCGATCCGTTGGACCGCGGCCAGGCCCCCGCCTTCCAACACCGATGCTGCGCCGATCCTGCCCCATTGGCCGTTGGTCGGGCGTCGATAGTCTTATCTGGGCGTCTGCGTATCGCAACCTCGTCATGATCTGCGCCATGATCGACGGCGGAGGCGGGAGGCCTCGACCGGTGTCGGAGGGAGGAAACGACGTCCGCAGTCTAAGCGGCGCAAGCCCGGATACACAAGGGCCAAGTCGGGCCAAGTCGGCGCCGCGGAGGGCTGATCCAGTGAATCCGTATTTGACGCGATGTCACGGAATGTTGTTGGTGTGATAGCCTTCGATGCGAAACGATGGACGATCTCGGGGCGCGCATTCCTGTGGACGCACCCTTTCGGCGGGTTGGCGCGCGGTCGGGACCTCGTCTATCTTTACTGCTCATCCGTGCATTTCGCTCGCCGGCTGCCCGCGGCCGTGCGACATGGACCTGTAACCTGGGGAAGTTTGCATGAGCTTGAGTGCATCGGGGTCTGCGAGTCTTGGGGGATCCTCCGACGGGAACGAGCCCTACTTCCGCTTCGCCTGCGTCTCGGAAGGCTCGGATCTGGCGACCGTCTTCGGAATTCGTTATCAGGTCTACTGTGTCGAGCGGGGGTTCCTGCCCGAAGACGACTATCCGGCACAGTTGGAGTCGGACGATTTCGACGCGCACGCCCTGCACATCCTTGCGACCCATCGTGCGGGTCATCCCGCGGGTACGGCACGGCTGGTGATGAGCTCCCCGCTCGGTTTCCCCGCCATGGAGCACTGTGTCTTCTCGGAAGAATTCGCCTTCCTGAATGATCCCGAGCATCCATCGTTGGCCAGTTTCGGCGAGGTCTCTCGTCTCGCGGTCTCCAAGGCCTTCCGCAGGCGCGAGGGCGACACCCCGTACGGTGGTCCGCCGCGGGAGGACCCGGCACCGAGGGAAGGTGCCGATATCCTCGCGTTCGCGCCTCCGCGGAACACGCCGGAGATCCTGATGGGGATCTGCCGGGTGCTTTATCATCAGAGCAAGCGACGCGGGATCACCCATTGGGTGTTTGCCATGGAGCGAAGCCTGTACGTCCTGCTTAAACGAATGGGCTTCAATTACACTCCGGCCGGCCCGGAAACCGATTATTACGGCCCCGTACGGCCCTATGTCGTCAGTATCGATGCACTCGAAAAAGGGGTTTATCGGGCCTCGCCCGCCACGTATGCATACATGGTCAAGGGCCTCGAGCCGGCCCTCATGCCGGCTATCCCGCAGAGCCCCGACGCAAGCTGGCAGTCGGTCGGCTCTGCGGCTTGAGTGCTTTCGGAGTTGCGACGGATGCGAGCCTCTCGGGCGAGAGGATCACCTCGCGGCGGCGCAGGGTCAGGTCGCATCGAGGTAGCGAAATTTTCGCTCGTAATCGAGGGTTCTGCCGAACGGAAAATCGTCGTAGCCCCAGACCTCGAGGCGATCGCGCGGAAGGGACTCAGGGCCCGGAAGGAAAGCCGCCAAACCTGCTGCGACCTCGTTTTCATGCCCTGTCGAACCTTCTCGCATCTGAACATGGAAACGCGTTCCGGTGTCCCCGTGCTCGACCCGAAAGGCACCGCTCAAATGATCTGCGAGGGATGGCTCCAGGTAGAGTGCGTCCTTGATGTCGAGCAGGGTGCGTCCGTCGGGTAGCACATCCTTTTCCCGCCCCGCCAAGGCGATCATCGGCAGCTTCGGGATGTCGATGCCGTCCCCCCGGCGCGCTGCAGGGCGTGGGCAGTCTCCGTAGTGTTCACCATCCTGGCGCGGTCACCCGTCCGATAGCGGATGAGCGGAAGCACCGAGGAAGGGTCGAGTGTCGATAGGGTCAAGGCACCGAAACCGTTCGCATCGGGCTCGAGAACCTCGACGAAGATCCGCATCGGATCGTAGACGAACAAAAGCGGCGGGACCCGGCCTGGCCAATCGCCGATCCCCGGCATCAGGACATCCCGTCGTCGATACGCCAGTTGCCGGAGGCGGACCGTTTCCCGCGTCTCGAAGAAAAGATTCAGGCCGATCTCGCCCACGCCCATCGAAGAGCCGACCAGCCCCCGCGTCCAGCCATCGGGATCCTGTCCGAGCCGACTCGCGACATAGTGACGGAATGCCTCCCCGAAGGTCTCCTCGCCGAGGATGACATGGATCTTGAAGCGTCCCCACTCAAGCCCCGTCTCCCGACCATGATCCAGGATGCGTTTGCAGAAGAGCGGATCGGTCACGAGGACGGTCTGGTCGTAGCGGGGGGAGAACTGCTCCATCAAGGCGCACACCATATCCTCGCGCACGCTGGTCTCGGCAACCGTGACGGTCGAGCAGGAAAAGCGTACCCCCATGGGGAGCGCATTGATCAGGAGGGTGCGATAGCGATCGGTCCCGAAGGCGTATTCCATCGCCAGCTCGATCGCCTTGGCCGCGCGCTTGGTTTGTCGATGGGTGGAGAGACCGAAGGCAAACCGCCCGCCCTGCCCGGAGCTGGTCAGGACGCCGGCCAGGGCGCCGAGCTGTCCGCCGACGCAGAGTCGATCGATCGGGATGCTGCCGAAGACGTCCTGCTTTTCGAGGACGGGGCAAAGTGCCCTGAAGTCGGCCATGGTGCGGATGCGCTCCGGAGCGATGCCGCGAGTCTTCAGGATGTCGGCGTAGGCAGGTACATGGTGCGCGACGCGACGAAACTGCTCGATGAGACGTCGGGAGCCGGCTTGAGCGAGCGCCGCGGCATCCACGCGCTCCATCGCCGTGAGCTGCCAGCGCCGCATGAGCTTGTCCAGTGCTCTCATCGCATTCGACCCGATAGACTTGATTGCAGCCGCGTTTACTCGTAGACGGAGGTCGCTATGCCGTTCATGACGACGACCCTCGCGACACCGGCTGCACCGAGCGGACACATGTAATTGATGATGGCGACGGTGCGCGTGTTGCTGCGCGCCTCTTCGGACATCAGCATGACGGAGCCGTCGCCCGGCGAGTTTCCCGGGACACAACCGCAGCGCGCCAGGTCATCGGTCGACATCCCCGGCGCGAATGTACAGACGTCGGGGCGCCTGCTCTGCGGTGCGGATCGGCAGCCGGACAACACGAGCACGCCGAGGAGCATGGCGATCGCCGCGGGGTGGATCACGCCCATGCGCACGTTCGGATCCGGCGGCGCGCCCGGTCGGCGGCGAGGTGGTCGGACACGCCGATGACCCCGTTACTCCGATTCGACCAAGGTCACGGAGGAGCGCAGTGCCGCGAGGATGAGGCGGCGCGCCGCCTGCTCGTCGAGGTCGGGCACGTCCCACGCCATGATGCGGCAGTATTTGCGAACCAGGTGACGGACATCGTCCTCGAGCTCCTGCGCGTAACGTCCCATCTCGACTTCTTCGATCGTTGCCATGTCGACCTCCCGATGACGTGCCTGAAGGCTTTGCGTTGACTCGCTGGATGTGACCGGGACGATGCCGATCCGATCGGCATCGTCCCGAGGCGGGCGCCGATGATCAGCGCATCTCGACCTTGCCTTTCACCGTTCGGATGAAGGTTGCGACCACGCCGTCGCCCACCGCCAGCTCGGCGAGGAGCGCGGGGTCATTGACGGTGAAATCGATCGTCTCCTTCGCGCCCTGGACGCTGACCTTGCGTTTGGCCTTGTCGACCGCTGCGATCCGACCGTACAGGGTCATGGTGTCGGTCATGGTGCCGGCCGGCTTCGCTCCGCGCTCGCGGTCCACCACCGTTTCTTGAGTCGTCCCGACGGTTGCCGCATCAGGTCCTTTGATCAGATCGACCAAAACGGCCTCGGTTTCCGTGATGGTGAGCTTGTTGCCGATCTTGATCCCGTCGAGACGCCCGACTTGTTCCGGGACATTGATGACCTGGAACCGGCCATCCGGTGTCTTGATCGTCAGCATACGTCGCTCGACGTTGACGATCTCGACGGTCCCGCTGATCTCGGAGGTAACCTCGGAGCCCGTGACCGGAATGACGGTCACGTCCGCCAATGCGGTCGAGGACGCGGCGATGATCCCGCCTGCGAGCGAGAAGGCCAAGG
>NZ_LN848257.1:3982907-3989838 GCF_001499735.1 Thiocapsa sp. KS1
TTAAAGCCAGTGGTTTTCCATTCATGATGCGCTCTCCTGTTGGGGTGATCGATGGCTGAGGATGGATCAGTGCCGTCGGATCGGCTCGGCTTAAGGCATCCGAGCCGGCGACCCGTCTGCTGATACTTGCTTATGAATGGGGTACTGACGCGAAGGCTCGGTCGCTCGGATGCTCGCCGCGATGCGGGGAGCGCCGTTGCCGTGCAAGCTCACGCACGGTACCCCGTCGGCGCCGCTCCCGCAAGTGACCGCGGCGACGGCGCCTTGATGAACAAGAGTTAAGGTGTCGGACATGCTCGGGCAATGGCAGCGCCCGGATACTCGTGACCTGTTCAGCAAACCCCCGGTGCGCATCCGTCTCGATGGCGATGTCGCCCGGATTTCGGTCAGGAGAATACCATGTCAAATCGCCGAATCATCACCCCGACTCGATCGATCGCCGCCCCTGCGTCGCTGCCTCTGCGGCACCCGGCGCTCGTCGGTGCGACCTTGGCCCTTGCCCTCGCATCCGGCGCCGTCTATTGGAACGGCCGCGGTGCCGTGGCGGCGGATCAACCCATGCCCGTGGATGCGCGCGCAGCATCGGCGGCGCTTCCGAGCTTTGCCGACGTGGCCGAGCGTGTCACCCCTGCGGTGGTCAACGTCTCCGTCAAGTCCGAGAGTCTTCAGCCCATGGCGTTGCAAGGTCACCCGGCGCTTCCGCCGGATGCCGAGGTGCCCGAGTCCTTCCGGCGTTTCTTCGAGCAGCACGGGCGGGCGATGCCGCGCCAGGCCACCGGGCAGGGCTCGGGTTTCGTCGTGGACAGCGACGGCCATATCGTCACCAATCATCACGTGATCGAAGGCGCGGGCGAGGTGACGGTCGTCCTGAACGACGGCACCAGTCATGTGGCGCGCGTGGTCGGTGTCGACCCCAAGACGGACCTCGCCGTGCTCAAGATCGACATCGATCGCCCGCTGGTCGCCGTGGAGCTCGGTGATTCGAGCAAGGCCCGCGTGGGCGATTGGGTCCTGGCGGTCGGCAACCCCTTCGGTCTCGGCGGCTCGGTGAATGCCGGGATCATCTCCGCGCGGGGGCGCGACATCAACTCGGGTCCCTACGACGACTACCTGCAGATCGACGCGCCGATCAATCGCGGCAACTCGGGCGGTCCGCTGTTCGACATCGAGGGTCGGGTGATCGGTGTGAACACCGCCATTTTCTCTCCGAGCGGCGGGAACGTCGGGATCGGCTTCGCCATCCCGGCCGAGACCGTCTGGCGCGTGGTGGCCGACCTGCGCGAGAACGGACACGTGGAGCGCGGCTGGCTTGGCGTGCAGATCCAGCCGGTCACCGAGGAGTTGGCTGCCGGGCTCGGGCTCGAGCAGGCGGCCGGGGTCTTGGTCGCGGATCTGGTGCCCGGCAGTCCCGCTGCCGCGTCCGATCTGCGAACCGGCGATATCATCCTCAGTGCCTCCGGGCAGCCGCTCACGAACGCCAAGGATCTGTCGAAGCTGGTTGCCGACACCAAGGCCGGCACCGCCATGACGCTGCGCGTGGTGCGCGACGGCCAGGCGCGTGACCTGACTCTGACGATCGGTCGGATGCCCGACGAGGATCAGGTCGCGGCGGCGCCGAGCGAAGACGCCGACGCGCCGAGCCGCCCGCGGCTGGGACTCTATCTGTCGCCGCTTACCCCGGAGCTGCGTGCCGAGCGGGGGCTCGACGCGGATGCCGCCGGCGTCTTCGTCGCGCAGGTCGAGCCCGACAGCCCGGCCGATCGCGCCGGGGTGGAGGCCGGCAGCCTCATCTCGATGGTCGGGAAGGCGTCGGTCAGCACGCCGGAGCAGGTCGTGACCGCGGTGCGCGCGGCCGCCGAGGAGAAGCGTGAAAGTCTGATCCTGCGTGTCGAGAAGGACGGTCTGCCCCTCTTCATCGCCGTCCCCTTCGCGTCCTGATCTCGGGCGTACCTTAGGCGCGTCGATCGCTTGGCGACAAGCGACCGCGCGCCTCGACTGAGCGGCTTTCGCGGTATGCTATTTCTGCCAAAGGCCAAAGGCCAAAGGCCAAAGGCCAAAGGCCAAAGGCTGGTAGCTGGAGGCTGGAGGCCGAACGCCCGTGCCCGGCCACATCACCCCCACTCCCCGACGAGCGACCCATGCGAGTCCTCCTGATCGAAGACGACCGCCAAACCGCCGACTATCTGCTGAAGGCGCTCGCCGAGATCGGCGCGGTCACCGACCATATCGCGGACGGTCGCGCCGGTTTGCTGCAGGCCGCCGGCGGCGACTACGACGCCTTGATCGTCGACCGCATGCTGCCAGGGCTCGACGGGGTCGGCATCGTGCGGACGCTGCGCGCCTCGGGCAACCGCACGCCCGTGCTCTTTCTCAGCGCCTTGGGCGAGGTCGACGACCGCGTCGAGGGTCTGCGTGCGGGCGGCGACGACTATCTCGTCAAGCCCTTTGCCTTCTCCGAGCTGCATGCGCGTCTCGAGGTCTTGCTGCGTCGAGGCAAGGCCGATACCCCGGAGACGCGCCTGCGGGTCGCGGATCTGGAAATGGATCTGCTCAAACGCGAGGTGACCCGCGCCGGCCGCGAGATCCAGCTCCAGCCGCGCGAGTTTCGGCTGCTTGAATATCTGGTGCGCCACGCCGGACAGGTGGTGACGCGCACCATGCTGCTCGAGCAGGTCTGGGACTACCACTTCGATCCCCAAACCAACGTCATCGATGTCCATATCAGCCGCCTGCGCGGCAAGATCGACAAGGACTTCGACCCGCCGCTCCTCCAGACCGTCCGCGGTGTCGGCTATATGATCCGCGGCGCATGAGCGACGCCGAAGCTCCGCCGTCGACCTTGCTCGCGCGGGCCGCCAACATCCTGCGCAGCTCGACCTTCCGTCTGGCCGTTCTCTATGTGCTGCTGCTCGGTGTCTCGGTCGGGATCCTCATGGCCTTCCTCTATTGGTCGACCGCGGGCTACATGGACCGTCAGACCGCAGCCACCATCGAGGCGGAGATCCGCGGGCTTGCCGAGCAGTATCGGCGGCGCGGTCTCGCCGGTCTATCGTCGGTGATCAGCGAGCGAGTCGCGCGCGATCCGGTCGGGTCGAGCGTGTATCTCTTGGTCGACGATAGCCTCAAGCCGCTTGCCGGGAACCTCGACCGTTGGCCCGCGGGCTTTCCGGACCCGGAGGGCTGGATCGGTTTCCGCCTGCGCGAGCGCGGACCGGACCGCACCGAAGAGCATGCGGCACGCGGACAGGTCTTCCTGCTGCACGGCGGTTTGCGGCTCCTGGTCGGGCGCGACGTGCGTGATCTGGAGGCCACGCGTGCCTTGATCCTGGATGCGCTCGGCTGGGGGCTGGCCATCACCGCGGCCCTGGCCCTGCTGGGCGGATGGCTGATGAGCGCGGGTGTGATGCGGCGGCTGGAGACGATCAACCAGACCAGCCGCGAGATCATGGCCGGCGATCTCTCCCGGCGCATCCCGCTCAACGGCAGCGGCGACGACTTCGACGAGCTGGCCGCGAATCTCAACCGGATGCTGGAGCGTATCGAGCAGCTGATGGCGGGCGTGCGTCAGGTCTCGGACAACATCGCCCATGACCTACGCACGCCCTTGACCCGGGTGCGGACCAAGCTGGAGCTTCTGCGTACCGAGCTCGACGGCTGCGAGAACGCCCGGGCGCTCGCCGCCGAGACGATCGCCGATACCGAGGAGATGCTGTCCACCTTCAATGCGCTGCTGCGGATCGCGCGCATCGAGTCGGGCGCCCGCCGTGCCGCCTTTGCACCCGTGGATCTCGCTGCCTTGATGGAGGATTTGGTCGAGCTCTACGAGCCGCTCGCGGCCGAGAAGGGGCAGGACTTAAGGCTTCGGCTGGACGGGCCGGTCCGGGTCATGGGCGATCGCGACCTTCTGTTCCAAGCCTTGGCGAACTTGGTCGACAATGCCATCAAATACACGCCGCCGCGCGGAACCATCGCGCTTGCAGGCACGTCTCGGGAGGATGGCGTGATCGTGACGATTCGGGACTCCGGACCCGGCATCCCGCCGGAGGCGCGCGAACGGGTCCTTGATCGTTTCGTTCGTCTCGACGACAGCCGCTCTACGCCCGGCAGCGGACTCGGCCTGAGCCTGGTGAAGGCGGTGCTCGATCTACACCAGGCATCCATCGTGCTCGGCGGGGATGCCGGAGGGCTCATCGTGACGATCGGCTTCCGCGATGCGCGCTCCCCCACCGCATAACGCCGAATCGCCACTCACCACTCACCACTCACCACTCACCACTGGCGAGGGAGCAGTGCAGCGATTCCGAGACCGCCCGAGATCATTTTCGTTGTCGTTGTCGTTGTCGTTGTCGTAATCGACCATCGATACGAATGCGACAATGACAACGAACGGCCTCGGCACATCTGCCGTGCTGCACTAGTAGAGCCGCAACCCCGCCGTCGACTCGACCCACTGCGCCTCGTCCGCACGCAGGCGCTGCTCCAAGTCGCCCGGTCGAGCCTCCGGGTCGTCGACCCACTCGCGCAGAAAGGTGCCGCCCGAGAGTAGATCGATGGCGAGACGCTCGGTCTCGTATTCGTAGGGGAAGTTACGCCAGATCGGATAGTCCGGGTATTCCGATCGAACGGCCTTCACGAGGAGCGCGACCAGTCGGTAGGGCTTGAAGCGATCGTGACGATAGCCGAGATAGTCGGTGTGGATCTGGAGTCCGGAGCAGAGACGGCCGGCGTGCTTGTGGAAGGTCGGCTCGAACCAGCAGGGGCGGATGAGTGCGCCCTCGGTCCAGTCCGCATGCTCGGCGCGCATGCGTGCGAGCACACGCTCGAAATCGATATCCGGCGCGCCGACTACCTCCAGCGACACCGTAGTGCCGCGCCCTTCGGACAGGGTCGTTCCCTCCAGCAAGACGGTGCCGGGGAAGCAGCGGGCCATATTGAGGCTCGCGGCGTTGGGGCTCGGATTGATCCAGGGCAGCTCCATGACCGGCCAGCCGAAACCGGGGCCGACCTCGGGGCGGTAGCCGTCCATCGCGATCACCTCGAGGTCGATGTCGTGGCCGCGGTAGTCGACGAACCAGCGGGCCAGCTCGCCGAAGGTTAGCCCGTGACGCATGATGAGCGGGCCCGCTCCGACGAAACTCTCCCAGCCCGGCTCCAGGAGGCTGCCCTCGATCGGGCGGCCGGCGGGGTTGGGTCGGTCCAGGACTCGGATGGCCTTGCCCGCCGCGGCGCAGGCGTCGATCAGATAGGCCAGCGTCGTGACATAGGTATAGATGCGGGTGCCGATGTCCTGCAAATCCACCAACAGCACGTCGAAGCGATCGAGCATGGCGTCGGTCGGGTAGCGCACCTTGCCGTAGAGGCTGAAGACCGGGATGCCGTGTCGCGGGTCGAGGGCGTCTTCGGTCTCGACCATGTTGTCCTGCTTGTCGCCGCGCATCCCGTGCTGAGGGCCGAAGGCGGCCGTGACGTTCAGCTCGCCGAGGTCCATCAGGGCGTCCAGGCTCTGTCTCCCGGTGGCGGTACAGGAGGCGGGGTGGCCGAGCAACGCCACGCGACGACCTTGGAGTGGTCGTCGTAGCGCGCGGTCTTCCAATAGGCGATCGATGCCGAGTCTCACGATGATCAATCCAGCGCATTGAATCCGGGATGCTCAAGAATAACCGAAGACCGTCGGCCTTCGGGTGCTATCATGCGCGTCGCTCCCGCCGCTTGCCCGCACCCCGAGCTTACCGAAGACCGATTGACTCTGCCTCGTGCCGCTTGCTCCATGCGCCTTCGTGACTTTCACTACGACCTTCCCGCCGAGCTGATCGCCCAGCGTCCGCTGCCCGATCGCGGCGCATCCCGATTGCTGGCGCTTGACGCGGCGGCCGATCAAGGATGCCGCGATCTGCGCTTCTCCGACCTGCCGCAGCTGCTGAGGCCCGGCGATCTGCTCGTGTTCAACAACACCCGGGTGATGCGCGCCCGTTTGTTCGGTCGCAAGGACACGGGTGGGCAAGTCGAGATCTTGGTCGAGCGGGTTTTGGATGCATGCGAGGCATTGGCCCA
Organism: Thiocapsa sp. KS1; assembly: GCF_001499735.1. Lineage (GTDB taxonomy): Bacteria > Pseudomonadota > Gammaproteobacteria > Chromatiales > Chromatiaceae > Thiocapsa. The sequence goes on from NZ_LN848257.1 coordinate 3,988,959, forward strand.
GGTCCGGGCGAGCAAGTCGCCGAAGCCGGGGCGCCGGATCGAGCTCGCGTCCGGTGTGCGACTCTTGGTCACGGGGTGCGAGGCCGGGTTTTATCGATTGAGGCTCGAGGGCACGACATTCGCGCAGGTGATGTCGACTCAGGGCCATATCCCTTTGCCGCCTTACATCCAACGACCGGATGACGTCTTGGACGAGTCCAGGTATCAAACCCTCTACGCACGCCATAGCGGCGCGGTTGCGGCCCCGACGGCGGGTTTGCACTTCGACGACGCGATGTTGGCGCGCCTCCCGGAGATGGGTGTCGGGCGGGCGGAGGTGACGCTGCACGTCGGTGCGGGAACCTTTCAGCCGGTTCGCGTCCAGGACCTCGATCGGCACGAGATGCATGCGGAGTGGATCGAGGTCAACGAGGAGGTCTGCCGGCAGGTGAATTCGGCGCGGGAGCAGGGGGGGCGTATCGTTGCCGTCGGTACTACGAGCGTGCGCAGTCTCGAGACCGCGGCGGCCGACGGAGATCTCAAGCCGTTTCGGGGCGACAGTCGGCTTTTTATTCGGCCCGGCTACAGGTTCAGGGTGGTGGACGCGATGATCACCAACTTCCACTTACCCGAATCGACGCTGCTTATGCTGGTATCCGCCTTTGCGGGTTATCGCGCCGTCATGGATGCCTACCGCCATGCCGTGGATGCTCGGTATCGATTCTTCAGCTACGGCGATGCGATGTTTCTGAGTCGCAATGAGGACAGCCCGCCGCCAAGTACCTAATCGGGGCGATGAGCTTGCGCACTGCCGAATCCGATTCGGCTCCGAATTGCTCAATCCGCGTGTGCGATCCTGTCGATCTTCCTCGCCGAGTAGGGTGCGGCGATCCTCTCTTTA
>NZ_LN848257.1:3989938-4053564 GCF_001499735.1 Thiocapsa sp. KS1
GATCTCCGATGCGCCGATCCGCGCACCTCATCCGATCGCGTTTTCCTGTTTGTTCTTGACATTCATTACAGATCGCATAAATTATATGCACCGAGCCGAATTACGGCTCGTTTGATTTTTGGGGATCACCCTTAGCATTTTCGGAGGTATTTAACGTGGAGTACGCTAACCTTAGCGTCGACGAGATTCAGCAACAGCTCGCCGAGATCGAAAACAGCAAGGTCGAGCTGATGCGTGCACTGGACGTGCGCCGTCAAGAAGCAAAATCGGAAATCGCTCAACAGATCAAAGGTCTGATCTCCCAATACGGTTACGAATTGGAAGAAATCCTGCCTCTGGTGGAAGCCAAGCGGCGCCGCGCGGTTGCTGCGGTGCGGCGTCCTTCTGCGGGGGGGCGGCAGTATACGCGGTATGTCGATCCGGCGAATGCCGACAACGTTTACGTGCGTGGCGTCCTTCCCGGTTGGATGAAGCAGAAGATGCAGGAGCAGGGGTACGACCCCGCGTCCAAAACCGATCGCGAAGCCTTCAAGACCAACTATCTTCAGGCGGTCGACGCTTAAGACGCGATTGGGTCGGCGCCATTTCGGTATCCATTTCGGCATCGGGCCGGCTTCGGTCGATCGCTCGAAGCCTCTTCAGCTTGGATGCCGGGATGGCGTGTCCGGTCGGTTTTTTTCGGGGCAACACCGGCTCGGAAACGCACTCTAAATTAGGATAGTCGCGCGGCTGGCTTTCATTGAGTGCATCGCGTAGACTCCGCCTCTCGCATCATCCGGTCGATGCGTCGTGTCGCGGCTGACCCCACCTTTTCTCAAGGCTTCATCCACGAACGCCTCTTTTTCTGCCTAGGCCGGTCCCGTGCTTGCGCGGTTTTAGGCCGGTTTCAGGAGTTTTCATGTCATTCGATTCACTCGGCCTTCAGGCCGACTTGCTGCGTGCCGTGGCAACGCAGCGTTATGCCCGTCCGACCCCCATTCAACTCCAGGCAATACCTGAGATTCTGGCCGGACATGATCTGCTGGCCGGTGCCCAAACCGGAACCGGCAAGACGGCCGCCTTCGTGCTGCCCGTCTTGCAGCGGCTCTCCCAAAAGGGTCATCCGCAACGTCATCCGCGGGCACTGATCTTGACGCCGACGCGCGAGCTCGCGGCCCAAGTCGGCGAGCGTGTGCATGCCTACGGCCTGCATTTGCCTTTGCGCTCGGCAATCGTCTTCGGCGGCGTCGGTATGCAGCCTCAGATCAACCAATTACAACGGGGCGTCGACGTGCTGATCGCGACCCCGGGGCGCCTCCTCGATCACGCCGGCCGGCGCACCGTCGACCTGTCCCGTGTCGAGATCCTCGTCCTCGACGAGGCCGATCGCATGCTGGATATGGGTTTCATCCACGATATCCGGCGAATCATTCAGCTGCTCCCCGAAAAGCGCCAGAACCTGCTGTTCTCGGCGACCTACTCGGACGACATTCGGCGTCTCGCCGACGGACTGCTCAAGCGTCCGAAGCTGATCGAGGTCGCCCGCCGCAATACCGCGGCGGAAACGGTCACGCAGGCGGCTCATCCGGTCGACAAGGCCCGCAAGCGCGATCTGCTGGCGCACCTCTTCCGGAGCGAAGGCTGGCATCAGGTGCTGGTCTTTACACGGACCAAGGCCGGCGCCAATCGGCTGGTCGAGCACCTGGGCCGAGAGGGCATTACGGCCGCAGCCATCCACGGCAACAAGAGCCAGTCGGCCCGAACGCGTGCGCTGGACGATTTCAAGCGCGGGAGTGTGCGGGCCTTGGTCGCGACCGATATCGCGGCGCGGGGATTGGATATCGTCGATTTGCCCCAAGTGGTGAACTTCGAGTTGCCGAACGTGGCCGAAGACTATGTCCATCGTATCGGGCGGACTGGGCGGGCGGGCGCCGGTGGACGTGCTCTTTCTTTGGTGAGTCACGACGAGCGGGGTTTACTCGACGGCATTCAGCGACTCCTGCGCAAGGAGATTACGATGGATCCCGTCGTCGGTTTCGAGCCATCGCTCGTTCCGCCCGAAACCGAGCCCGATCGAAGCCTCGGCGGTCGCCGCGATTCGCGCGGGCCGAGCCGACCGGCGCGCAAGCCGACGCCTGCCGCTGCCTCGCCGGCGGCGAAACGGCCATGGCGTGGCGGCGATCGGCGCGGGCGCGGCGTGACGCCGTAGATGTCGTGTGACCATCGCGGGAATCGGGTCAATCCGACCCCGCGACAACTTCGTCTCCAACGGTTGGGGACAAAGACCGTCGAAACAGTTGCGTATTGATTTTTCGACCGTTCTCTTTTCTCTTCAATGCGCTCTCACGGAACTCTTGAATGATGAATATTTACGTTGGCAACCTGGCCTACGGCGTGACCCAAGACGAGCTGAAGACCGCATTCTCCGCCTACGGCGAGATCTCGAGCGTAAACTTGATCACCGACAAGTTTACCGGCGAGTCAAAAGGCTTCGGCTTTGTCGAGATGCCGAACAACTCCGAGGCCGATGCCGCCATCAAGGGGCTGAACGAGACGCCGCTGAAGGGCCGCAACTTGAAGGTCAACCAGGCCAAGCCACGCGGCGAGCGCCCCTCGCGCGGGCCGCGCTGGTAAGCTGACTTCGACCTCGAGCTATTTGCCCGAGGTCGTTTTCCGCGCTGTCCTCGACATATTCGAAAGCCTCGTCCTTTTTTTGCTGCCTTTGTCGCCTCCCGTGCCTTTCCGATGTTGTCCGATCTGACCTATCGCGTTCGCCCCGCCGATCCGTACGCCCACCGTTTCCACGTCGATATCGAGATCCCGAATCCGGACGTCGAGCTTGTCGAGCTCTCATTGCCGGCGTGGATTCCCGGCAGCTATATGATTCGGGACTTCTCAAGAAACATCCTGACATTGGTCGCCGAATCGGCCGACGGGATGCCGCTTGATTGTCGAAAGCGCGATAAGCAAACCTGGATCTGTCGGACGACGGGCGGTCCAATCAGGGTCCGCTATCAGGTCTACGCCTGGGAGCTTTCGGTCCGCGCGGCGCACTTCGATACCACCCACGCCTATTTCAACGGTCCGGGACTCCTGCTGCGCGTTCACGGCATGGATCACCGAGCGTGTTTGCTCGACCTATTGCCTCCGGCCGGGTCCGTCGAGGGGGATTGGGAGGTCGCAACCAGCCTCGTTCCGGAGCGTATCGACGAGCAGGGTTTCGGACTCTATCGTGCCGAGGACTATGAGGATCTGATCGATCATCCGGTCGAGATGGGCTGCTTCGATCGGGTTGCATTCCATCTCGACGGCGTACCGCATCGCATGGCGATCACGGGGCGTCACCGCGCCGACATGACGCAGCTCCAGACCGACCTTACGCGCATTTGTGCCGAGCATGCAGCCCTGTTCGGCGAATTGCCGATCGATCGCTATCTCTTTCTCGTCACGGCGGTGGGCGAGGGTTATGGCGGATTGGAGCATCGCTTCTCGACCAGTCTGCTCTGTTCGCGCAACGACCTGCCTCACGCAACGGACGAGAAGCGGACCGAGTCGTACGTCCGCTTCCTGGGACTGTGCAGCCATGAGTATTTCCATCTGTGGCATGTCAAGCGCATTCGTCCATCGGTGTTGATGAGCGGCAGACTGGATCGGGAGATGCACACGCGCACGCTGTGGGCCTTCGAAGGCATCACGTCCTACTACGACGAGCTCGCCTTGGTGCGCAGTGGCTGTATCGATGCGCGGAGCTATCTGGGCTTGCTCGCCGCGACCATCACCCGTCTGTTGCGAACGCCGGGACGCGAGGTACAGACCCTGGCCGAGTCGAGCTTCGATGCCTGGACCAAATTCTATAAACAAGACGAGAATGCGCCGAACGCCATCGTGAGCTATTACGTCAAGGGCGCCCTGGTGGCTTTGGCATTGGACTTGACGATTCGCGCAGGTACGCAGGGCAGGGTCTCGCTCGACGACGTCATGCGCGCATTGTGGCTGCGCCACGGCCGCACCGGTCTCGGCGTTCCGGAGCAGGGTGTCGAGGCGATCGCGACCGAGGTGTCCGGGCTCGACCTCGCAGAGTTCTTCTCGACGGCGCTGGACGGGACAGCCGAGCTGGACCTCGAGCCGCTCTTGGCCGGGGTCGGAATCGGCATGCGGCTGCGGCCTGCCGGCGGACCGAAGGATTCGGGCGGGTGCGTGGAATCCTTTGATCCTCGGGAGGCGCGTCCGACCCTCGAGCTGCGCCTGCGCCCCGGCGGCACCGAAGCGATCGTGCAGCATGTCATCCGCGGCGGTGCCGGCGAGCGCGCCGGTATCGCGCCCGGGGATGTCGTGGTCGCGGTCGACGGTCTGCGGGTCAACGCCGAGAATCTGGACGCCATGGTTGCGCGCTCCGCAGGTACATCCGGGGTGTCCATCCATCTCTTCAGGCGCGACGAGTTGATCCAAGTGTTTGCCTTTCCGGCACCGGCGCGCTCGGATACCTGCGACCTGATGCTGCTGGAGTCGGTGCCCGAGACCGTGCTCGATGCACGGGCGCGCTGGCTTGCCGGCGTGGCTTGAGGCAAAGGGATCTCGGCGCATGGACCGTGGCTCCCAGTTGATTCGCCTGTTGGCCGATGGCGAGCTTCACTCGGGCGAGACGATTGCCGAGCAGCTGGGGATGACCCGTGCCGCGGTCTGGAAGGCGTTGCGCAAGGCCTGCGACCGGCAGGGCTTGACCGTCGAGTCCTTACGCGGTCGGGGCTATCGCCTGGCCGCGCCCCTTGAGCTCCTCGATGCGGAGCAGATCCTGGCGGCCCTGTCCCCGCGGGGTCGCCGGGCGGTCGCACGTCTGGAGATTCACGAGGAGATCGACTCGACCAATCGTCACCTGATGCGCGAGGCCGCGACGGGCGCGCCCTCGGGGACGCTCTGTCTCGCTGAGCGCCAGAGTGCGGGGCGCGGACGTCTCGGTCGTCCCTGGATCTCGCCGTTCGGGGCCAATCTCTACCTCTCGATGCTCTGGCGCTACGGCGCACCTCCGGCTGCGCTCGGCGGCTTCAGTCTGGTCGCGGGGGCCGTCGTGGCTGACGTGCTGCGCCGGGTCGGGGTCGAGGGGCTCGCACTCAAATGGCCGAACGATCTGCTCTGGGGGCGGCGTAAGCTCGGCGGCATGCTTCTGGAGGTGGCCGGCGAGGCACAAGGCCCCTGCGCCCTGGTGGTCGGAATCGGGATCAATCTGCGAATGGCGCCCGATCATGGGCGGGCGATCGACCAGCCGTGGGTGGATCTCGCGGAGGTGCTCGGAGGTCCGGGCATCGGCCGCAACGCGCTGGCTGCGCTGGTCGCCGACGCCTTGATCGATGCACTGGAGCGCTTCGGTCGCGAGGGCTTGGCCCCGTTCCTCGTGCTTTGGGACGCGTTCGACGCCTTTCGGGGCGAGCAGGTGCGGCTGCTGATCGCCGACCGGGAGAGTCGCGGCAGGGTGCTCGGAATCGCCGCGGACGGTGCCTTGCGGCTCGACACCTCCGACGGCGAAAGACGATTCCACGCCGGAGAGGTCAGTCTGAGACGCGAGGATGAGGTGGAGCCATGATGCTGCTGCTTGATATCGGCAATACGAACCTGCGCTGGACGCTGTCGGACGGCGGTCCTCCCGGCGAGGTGCGGGTCTTGCGCCACGGCGGTGCCGTGCCGCTCGACCTCCTGGCCGACTGGGAGCGGTTGGCCGCGCCCGAGCGCGTGGTTGCGAGCAACGTGGGCGGCGCCTCGGTTGCCGCCGCGATCGGTCGCACGACGCAAGCCTACTGGGGGCTCGACGTGGAATTCGTGCGGACCCGAGCGCACTTCGGCGCCCTGCGGATTGCGTATGCCGATCCGGAGCGCTTCGGTGTCGACCGCTGGCTCGCCCTGGTTGCCGCCCATCGCCTGGTCCCGGATGCGGCGCTGGTCGTGGATGCCGGAACGGCGGCCACCTTCGACCTCCTGCTTGCCGACGGCCGTCACCTCGGCGGCCTGATTCTCCCGGGGGTCGAGATGATGCGGGCGAGTCTGCTGGCCGGTACCCGAATCCCGCGGATCGAGTCGGAGCCGACCGACGAGTCCTGGGCGATCGACACGGGCCCCGCCGTCGCGGCCGGCAGCCTTCAGGCGCTCGCCGCGTTGGCGAGTCGGCTTTACGATCGACTGGAACAACGAGTGCAGGCTCAGCCGTCCCTGGTTCTGACCGGAGGCGACGCCGAGCGTCTGATCCCGGCGATGGATCGGCCCTATCGGGTGATGCCTGACTTGGTCCTGCGAGGGCTTGTCGAGGTCGCGACGGGCGACGCCCCGGGTATCGGGTGAATGCTCGTCTCGGGGAGCAGAGAGTCGGGCGGTCTTCGTTGCGTTCAGCTCCGGCGTGCGTAGCTCGGTGTCTGTGCAGATTGGTGCCCTCGACAGGATTTGAACCTGTGACCTACCGCTTAGGAGGCGATCGCTCTATCCAACTGAGCTACGAGGGCGTGCTGTCGTGCGCCATCGGCTCTAGTGTAACCCGGGGAGTGGTCGCAGGCACCGGTCGCAGTCCCTGCGCGCGCCGATTTCGGTTGAAGTCCATTCGAGAAGCGATGATGATTGAATCGTGATCAGGTCTATACGTCCATGTCCATGACCAACCTGGCCCAGCCCGACGTCACGATCTTCCTCGATTACGCGGGTGTGATCCGCCGGGCGGCGCTGTCGCCTGCGATCCCCGCCGAGGTATTGGACGCGTGGGTCGGGCGTCCTTGGACCGAAACGGTCGAGTCGTTCGGGAGCGAGAGCCTGCAAAGCCTCGTCGACGACGCGCGGGATCTCGGCGTTTCGGCCTTCCGCCAGGTGAACCAGATCTTCCCGTCGGGAATGCGGCTGCCCATCGAGTATACCGCGGTGCGTCTGGGCGAGGATGCCGGTCTGATCGCGATCGGCCGGAGCTTGCAGGCCGTGACCGAACTGCAATCGCGCCTCGTCGAGGCACAGCAGACGATGGAGCGGGATTATTGGAAGCTGCGCGAGGTCGAGACCCGCTATCGGCTTTTGTTTGGATCCTCCAGCGATGCGGTCATTCTGCTGCGGGTCAACGGTCTCGCAATCCAGGATCTCAACCCGGCCGCATCGCGTGTCCTCGGCAGACCGACCGGCGGGCCTCGATCCTTGGTCGGCAAAGATTTCGCCGGCGAGCTTCTCGACAGCGAGCGCGACGTCTTTCACGCGATGCTTCAACGGCTTGCCGATCAGGGCAGTGCACCGGGGATTCTCCTGCATCTCGGCGCACAGCGAGCGGCCTGGATGGTGCGTGCTTCGCGACTCGCGTCGGAGGCGGGATCGCTGTACCTTCTCCAACTGACCGCCACGCAGGCGGTCTCGACGCGCGAGCAGTCCTCGGACGGGGAGCTCACGGATATTCTGATCGAGCGCTTGCCCGACGGCTTTGTCGTGACCGACAGAGAGGGTCTGATCCGCTGGGTGAATCCGGCCTTTCTCGACCTCGTTCAAATGCCGAGCTCCAGCGGGGTGATGCAACAGAGCCTGGGACGTTGGCTCGATCGGCCGGGTGCGGATGTGGGTGTGCTGCTGGCGACGATCGCGCGACTCGGCGTGGTGCGTCCCTTCCTGACCAGGCTCCGCGGCGAGCTCGGTGCCGAGACGGAGGTCGAGCTCTCGGCGGCCGGCGATCTGGACACCGAGCCGACCTCCATCGGTATCCTGTTTCGGGATGTCGGCAGGCGCCTGCCTCGGCGCGACAACGACGAGCGTCTCGGCGGACGACTGGCCGCCTTGACCGGGCGGATCGGTAAAGGCCCCTTGCGTGCGCTGGTCGAAGAGGCGGTCAGCGTGCTCGAGCAGCACTATATCGAAGAGGCATTGGACCTCACGCGCGGCAACCGCACCGCAACCGCCGACCTGCTGGGTTTGAGTCGTCAGAGTCTCTACGTCAAGCTCAAACGGTACGGGATGGATCAGGACGCAACCACGGATCCAGGACATCGGCCTTAAGCATCGGAGTGCAGCCCAATTGACCCCCGATCTTTCCTCCTCGCCGGCGTTCGGGCACGCCGATCTTTCCAATTGCGAGCGCGAGCAGATCCAGCTCGCCGCCTCCATCCAGCCGCACGGCGCCCTGATCGTCCTGTCGGAGCCGGATCTCGTCGTGATCCAGGCGAGCGAGAATGCGCGCCGTCTGTTGCGGCTCGACAGGGATCCGATCGGGTGTCGGCTCGACGACCTTGCTCCGGTCCTGGCTGCGCGGGTCCGGCCAAGGCTCGACGATGATTTGGCGCAGATCCCGCTGGTGTTGCGAACCCCGGTGGGTGTGCATCCGGAACGCGATTTCGATGCCATCGTCCATCGTCCGCCGGCGGGGGGCTTGGTTGTGGAGCTCGAGCCGTCGGGGGCCGCGGTCGATCTGTCCGGGCAGATCAATGCCGCGTTGCAGACGATCATCGCCTCGGCTTCGCTGCGCGCCTTGTGCGACGATGCCGCTCGGATCTTCAAGGCGATCGCGGGCTACGATCGGGTCATGGTCTATCGGTTCGACGACGAGGGCCACGGGGAGGTCTTTTCCGAGCAACGCGAGCCCGAGCTCGAAGCCTATCTCGGCAATCGTTACCCGGATTCCGATATCCCGCAAATCGCGCGTCGGCTCTATGAGCGGAACCGGATCCGCCTCTTGGTCGATGTCGACTACACGCCGGTGCGTCTGCATCCCCGCGCCTCGCCCCTGACGGGCGAGGATCTGGATATGTCGCTCTGCTCCCTGCGCAGCATGTCGCCGATCCACATGCAGTATTTGAAGAATATGGGCGTCGGGGCGACCCTGGTGGCATCGCTCTTGGTTGGCGGCAGGCTGTGGGGCCTGATCGCCTGCCATCATTGCGGACCGCGCTTCGTGCAGTACGAGATTCGAGCGGTCTGCGAGCTTCTGGCCGAGGCGGTCGCGACCCGGATCGCCGCCTTGGAGAGCTTTGTCCAGGCCCAGGCCGAGTTGTCCGTGCGGCGACTGGAGCAGCGGATGGTCGAGGCGATCTCGCGCGAAGGCGACTGGACATCGGCGCTCTTCGACGATCCGCGAACCCTGCTTCAGACCGTCGATGCGGCGGGTGCGGCCTTGCTCTGCGACGGACGAATCCTGACGGCCGGCGAGGTCCCCGGCACCCGTGACCTGCGCGAGATCGGCGCCTGGTTGGATGCCCTGCCTCAGCATGCGGTGATGGCGACCGCATCGCTGCGGCGCGACGAGCCTCGTCTCGCCCATCTGACCCCGGTGGCGAGCGGTATCCTCGCGGCGCCGGTTTCGAGCTGTACGGGCGAATATCTCATCTGGTGTCGTCCGGAGCGTGTACGCACCGTCACCTGGGGCGGCAATCCGTTCAAGCCCGTCCTGAGCGGAGACGACCCGTCGCAGCTCTCGCCGCGGCGTTCATTCGCACAATGGCATCAGGTCGTCGAGGGGACATCCGATCCCTGGACCGCTGCGAATCTGGCGACTGCCAGACTGATCGGCGAATCCGTCGGGGACGTCATCCAGCAGTTTCGCTCGGTTCGTGTGCTGATCGCGCAGGCGCAGCTCGCCCAAGTCCGTTCGCAGGTCGGGGTCTCCGAGCAGCCGATCCTCATCGCCGATGCGGACGGCGTTTTTTTGCTGACGACCGAGTCCTTCGAGCGGCTCCTGCATCCGGATCAAGCGCGTCCCCGATGCCTTGAGGATCTGCTTGCCTTGTTCTCGGAGCCGACGCAGGACGAGGCGCGCCGCCGTCTCCATGAGCTGACGACACATCGTCGGGCTTGGCGTGGAGAGGTGGACTTGAACACCAGGGATGTCGGCCTTCGCCCGTTTCTGGTGCGCGCCGATCCCGTTTTTTCCTCGCCGGAACGGGTCTTGGGCTTTGTCCTCTTGCTGACCGATCTGAGCGAGCGCAAAAGGGCCGAGGATGCCCGGCATCGGGTTCAGGCCGGCCTGCTGGAGCAGCAAAAGATGATGCGCCAGCAGCTGCAATGGAGTGCCAATCCCCTGTACCGCGAGCTGCTCTCGGCGATTGTCGGGAATGCGCAGCTTGCCGCGCTCGAGGTGACCGACGGCGTCGATCTCGCCCGCGTGCCCGCTTTGGTCGAGGCCGTGCAATCATCGGTTCAGCGGACCACCCAGCTCCTCGAGCACCTCGCCTGGTATTCGGCTCAGCACACCAAGGCCGATCCCCCCGCCCGCAACTGATACGGCCGGGTCAGGGGCGCCAGCGCAGAGCCAAATCGGCGAGATGCGCGACCAAGGCAAAGGCCAGCCAGAGGCCAATCCAGACCCACCCGGCACCCGTCAGAGCCGCACGCAAGGCGACTAGCAGGAATGTCCCGGCGAGCAGCAGACCGACCAGATCGCGCGGGGCGACACCTTTTCCGGTCAGGCGGTGGAGAAGCGTCAGAGCGATCGCCTCGATCAGGACCAGGCCGATGATCAGATCGATCAAGCGTCCGCTTGCGAAGAGCTCGGCCATGATGGCGCCTCCTTGGGTGATCGCGGCGCTCGCGTCCGCGGCGTCGCGTCAGCGTGCCGAGACGAAACCCAAGAGATGCGCCATGTCCTTGAAGAAGACACGCAGATGGGCGGCCGGCTTGGCGCGGACCAGACGCTTGTTCATGTAGGCATCCCAGGTCAGCGATTGCACGTCCGGGTCCTTGCACATGCTCACGAAACGCTCGCGACGCTTGTCGCTGGAGTACCAAAAGTACTGCATCATCCCCAGCACCCAGAAGACCTTGCCGTGGGACTTCATGAAGCGGGCCCGCGCGGTCTTGAGCGCGCGCGCATCGCCGGTGGAGAGAAAGGTGTCGACCGCGTCCCCGGCCAGCCGTCCGCCGACCAGCGCGTAATAGATGCCTTCGCCCGAAGCGGGAGCCACCACACCGGCGGCATCGCCGGCCAGCACCAGGTCGCGTCCGTTGTCCCAGCGCTTCAACGGTTTCAACGGGATGGGCGCACCCTCGCGACGCAGGGTCTCGGCGTGTTCCAGCCCGGCGCGGCGACGCAGCTCGGTGGTCGCGCTCTTGAGCGAGAAGCCCTCGACCGCGGTGCCTACGCCGACGCTGGTCGTGTCGCCGTGCGGGAAGACCCAGCCGTAGAAGTCCGGGGAGATGTCGCCTTGGTAGTAGACGTCGCAGCGCGTGCCGTCGAAATCGGCCGGGCCGCCGTTGGCCGGGGTGCGCACGATCTCGTGATAGGCGGCGACATACTTGATCTTGTCCGCGCCCGGGACGCACTGCTTTCCGACCGCCGAATGGGCTCCGTCGGCGCCGATCACGGCCCGCGCGCGGACCCGCTCGGATTCGTTGCCGCTGCGCCCGGCGCCCGGTCGATAGCGGATCAGGGCCACACCGTCGGTGTCGCGCTCGACCGCCTCGAAGGTGCCGGTGCGCCGCTCGGCTCCGGCCTGGGCGGCACGCTCGCGCAGCCACTCGTCGAAATGCTCGCGATCCACCATGCCGACATAGCCGCCGTTGATGGGCATGTCCACACGCTGATCGGACGGGGAGACCATGCGGGCTGAGTTGACCTGGTTGGCCAGCATGGATTCCGGGATATCGAACTCACGCATCGCCTGCGGCGGAATGGCGCCGCCGCAGGGTTTGATGCGTCCGCCGCGATCGAGCAGAAGGACGCGACGTCCCCGCTTGGCGAGATCGGTTGCGGCGGTCGCACCGGCGGGTCCGCCGCCGATCACCACGACATCGAAGGTTTCGAGGTTTGTCATTGGATAATGGCCCTGAGCTTGGGGTAAGCCGATGTGTTCATGCGCCCTGCGCAACGGCGCCGGGCAGACGCGATTCGGCATTCGGTCGGGTCCGGGTCACGCGAGAAGCCCGCGCACGGCGAAGGCGCTGATCATCATCCCGGTGACGTAGACGCTGACGCCGAGACCGCTGAACCAGGTTGCCCGCTCGCGCGGACTTTGCAGGAAGCGAACCATGAGAAGCAGTTGGATCAGCAGGACCACGCCGACGGCGATCCCGTGGGCTGGTTTGTCCCAAGCGAGCAGCAGCGCGATTACGATCGCCTGAGGCACGGCCATCACGATGCTGGCCAGGCGCGCGGCCCCGTCGACACCGAGCTGAACCGGCAGCGAGCGCACGTTCATCTGCTTGTCGCCCTCGATCGCCTTGAAATCGTTGAGCGTCATAATGCCGTGGGCGCCGATGCTGTAGAGCACCGCGAGGGCAAGGATCCGCCAGTCCGGCATGGCGCCGCCGAGCATGACGGCCGCCCCGGTGACCCAGGCCAGTCCTTCGTAGGAGAAGCCGACCGCAAGGTTGCCCCACCAGCCGTTGCCCTTGAGTCGAAACGGCGGCGCGCTGTAGGCCCACGCGAGCGCCATGCCGATCAGGGATGCCCCGAAGACCCAGGGGCCGAGCACCCAGGCGAGCAGCAGCGAGAGCGTGGTCCAGATGAGCGCAAGATAGAGCCCCCAGCGTCCGGGGATACGGCCCGAAGGGATCGGACGATTCGGCTCGTTGATGGCGTCGACATGGCGGTCGTACCAGTCGTTGACGACCTGGCTCGTTCCGCACATCAGGGGGCCGGCCAGCAGAACGCCCGCGATCAGGAGCCACCACTGTTGCAGGACGGGTGCGCCTGAGGAGACGACCCCGCACGCGAAGGCCCACATCGGCGGGAACCAGGTGATGGGATGCGACACTTCCAGGATCGCGGGCATGGACGGACGTGCGGACGCTGCCGCGGGTAATGCGCTTGGATTCATGCCGCTCACTTGTCGTCTGGCGCCGATGGCTCGGCGGCTTGGTCGGTAATGCCGTAACGGTCGATTTTGACGTATAGGCTTTGGCGGCTCAACCCCAGCAGCTCGGCGGCGGAGGCGCGGTTGTCGCCGGTCAGCTTCAGCGCCGCCTCGATGCAGAGCCGCTCGATGGTGTCGGTCGATTCGCGCACCAGCTCTTTGAGCGGGACCCGTCCGACGCGGTCGGTGAGCTGATCGAGCCACCGCGGCTGCTCGGGGCTCGTGGGCTGCTCGGCGTTGAGTCGACGGCCGACATCGCGGATGAAGAAGCCGAAATAGGGCCGCTCGCCGTTGCGGACCGCGGCGGCCGAGATCTCGATATCCGTCGTCGAGCCGTACTCGCCGCGCAAGGTGGTTGCGAAGAGCCGGACCGTGTCGTGCTGACGCAGGTTGGCCATGAGGACGTTGAGATCGACGCCCGGACGTCCGAGCCAACGATCGAGCGACTCGCCGCGCGCCTGCTGCTCGGCCGCGATCTCGGTCAGGGCCAGGAAGGTATTGTTCGCACTCAGGACCCGCCCGTCCGCGTCCGTGATGACGACACAATCCGGGGCATTCTCCAGGACGCGCAGATAGCGCGCCCGGTTCTCCGGCAAGGTGGAGGTGGAGGTCTCGGCGAGTATCGGCGACAGCCGAACCAAGAGGAAAGAGAGGTTCTCCTGGCGCAGCAGCGACGCGGACACCAGGAACTCCTGCATGCCGTCGGCGAGCTTGGCCCGCACGTCGTCCGCCCGGCCGGCGGCACGTACGCCGGCCAAGAGGCCGTTGATCGCCTGTGTACCCTCGGTGTCGAAACCTTCCGGGAAGGGGCGGCCGATGACCCGCGTCGGCGACTCGCCGAGGAGCTGACCGGCAGCCGGGTTTGCCTCCACCACCCTCTGGGTCGGCGCGTCGATGATGAGGATCGCCTCGGAGACCATGCGAAACAACAGCCGATAACGCGTCTCGACTTGGCGGAACCGCCAATAATCGCGCTCCAATGCCTGCTGTGCATCGACGAGCTGCTGTTGCAAGGCGGCCATGCTTTGGAGATTGCGCCCCAGCGCCACCACACTGCTTCCGAGACGCAGGGCTCGGTATTGGATCGGGATATCGGTGCCGCGGATGGTTGGATGGCTGACTTGCCGCCACCGGGTGACCTGGCGGCCGGATGCCTCTTTGAGCAATGCTTCGAGGTTCGCACGGCTCTCGGGCAGGACGGTGGTCAGCCAGGGTTGTCCGATCCAGTCGCTGCTGAGCTCGCTCGACAGATCCTCGCTGCCGAACGCGATGTCGCAGACGATCCCCGCCTGGTCGACCACGACGGCAATGTCGGTTGCGCCTTCTACCAGCGCCGCCGCCGTTTCGGCATCGAGGACGCCGAACGATTCCTTCGGGGCTCTGAACGGACTCACGGCGACCAGACCCTCCAATGCCATGGGGCGCGCCGGGTCGACCCCGCCTCGGGGTCGGCAGCGGCCGGCTCGCCGGAACGATCCTGACGGGTCGCCATGCCCTTCGGCATCCGGCACCATTGCGCCAGGCGACTTCGCGCGGATCTCTCGATATGCCTTCCGGCTCTCGCCTGTTGTGCGCCGATGATCACAGGAAACCGCTTGCGCTGCTCGGGGCCGAAAGTCATCAAACGAAAATTACGCCGAGGCGCTGGCTGCGGGGTCCGAGCGATCCTTAGCCGATCGCCGGGGCCCCGCCGTTGCTCGGAGTCCGCATTTGGAGGTGTTGCAGCGGGATGAAGCGTGCTGCCGGGCGCAGCTGCACCCGAGGGCAATGCAGAAACGCCAGTCCACCGGTGTCGGGCTCGCTACCCTATTGTGGTGCCTGGCGCGGGGTTGTCAAGTCAGGTTTACGTAAAGTTTGGTTGACGCATCCCTGAAAGCGGACTAGATTCGTCTTATGTAGAAACGAGACGGCGGATCATACCCTAGTTCGTCCACCGATGAGTCATTCTCGAATGCAACCGCAGCCACGCAAACCCCTCTATACACCCGAGGAGCGCCGCCGCCGCGATCAATCTCCGTGGACACTGGTTCAGGGTATCCTGGCGCCGGTGCAGTTCCTGGTGTTTTTGATCAGCCTTTACCTGGTGTTGCGCTTTTTGGCAACGGGCGAAGGGGAATCCGTCGCGACCGTTTCGATCGTCGTGAAGACGCTCGTCCTCTACGCCATCATGATCACCGGCGCGATCTGGGAGCGCGAGGTCTTCGGTCGCTACTTGTTCGCGCCGGCCTTCTTCTGGGAGGACGTCTTCAGCATGTTGGTGCTTGGCCTGCATACGGCTTACCTGGTCGCGCTCGCGACCGGTACGCTCGACACGCACGGACTCATGCTGCTTGCGCTGGCTGCCTATGCCACCTACGTCATCAATGCCGCGCAGTTTCTGATCAAGCTGCGCGCAGCCAGGCTCGATCAGGCGAAGGATCGCGAAGCACTCGTCGAGGCCGCCGAATGAGTCCGTCGCCGATCCGCGATCGCGCATCCGCCGTCGGTGATGCGCTGCCGGTCGTCACGCGCGAGCGTGGCCAGCGGCAGGTCTTCTGCGGCTTGGCCGGGATTGTCTGGCTGCATCGCAAGATCCAGGACGCCTTCTTCCTGGTCGTCGGCTCTCGGACCTGTGCGCATCTGCTCCAATCGGCCGCAGGCGTCATGATCTTCGCGGAGCCGCGCTTTGCCACCGCGATCCTGCACGAGCGCGACCTCGCCGGTCTGGCCGACTGCAACGCCGAGCTGGATCGGGTGGTCGCCGAGGTCCTGGAGCGGCGCCCCGACATCGGCACCCTCTTCTTAGTCGGCTCCTGCCCGTCGGAGGTCATCAAGCTCGACCTGGCGAAGGCCGCCGAGCGTCTGTCCGGCGTCTATCGCGGACGGGTGCGGATCCTCGATTACTCGGCGAGCGGTCTGGAAACCACCTTCACGCAAGGCGAGGACGCCTGCCTGAAGGCGCTGGTGCCCGAGCTGCCGCAGCTTCCGAGCGGCGAGCGCTCGCTGTTGGTCCTCGGGACCTTGCCCGACGTAGTCGAAGATCAATTCGCCCGGCTGTTCGCCGAGCTGGGGATCGGGCCGGTGCACTTTCTGCCGCCGCGTCGGACCACCGAGTTTCCGCCCCTTGGCAGTGGGACCAAGGTCTTGCTGGCCCAGCCCTTTTTAGGGGAGACGGCACGGGCCTGCGAGGCGCGGGGGGCCAGTCTGCTGACCGCGCCCTATCCCTTCGGCGTCGAAGGCACACTCGGCTGGCTGCGTGCGGCGACCGAGGCGTGGGGCGTGTCGGACGAGGTGCTCGACGCCGTGACGGCGCCGGCGATCGCGCGGGCACAACGCGGACTTGCGCATCATCGCGCGTCGCTGGAAGGCAAGCGCATCAGCTTCCTCCCGGATTCGCAGCTTGAGATCCCGCTCGCGCGCTTCCTGCAGCGCGAATGCGGTATGGAGTTGGTCGAGGTCGGTACGCCGTTCCTCGATCGCCAGCTCATGGTCGAGGAGATGCGTCTCCTGCCGGAAGACGTGCGTCTGACCGAGGGTCAGGATCTCGAGCGTCAGCTCGATCGCCTGCGCGCGGATCGCCCGGATCTCACGGTCTGCGGTCTGGGTCTGGCCAATCCGCTGGAGGCCGAGGGTCTGCGGACCAAGTGGTCCATCGAGCTGGTCTTCACGCCGGTTCATGGCTTCGATCAAGCCGCCGATCTTGCCGAGCTCTTTGCGCGGCCGCTGCGGCGTGCTGCCTTGTTGCGGGTCTGACACGATGCAGCTCACACTTTGGTCATACGAAGGACCCCCGCACATCGGCGCGATGCGGATCGTCGCCTCCATGGAAGGTGTGCATCTGGTCCTGCATGCGCCTCAGGGCGATACCTACGCCGATCTGCTTTTTACCATGATCGAACGGCGCGGCACCCGTCCGCCCGTGTCCTACACGACCTTTCAGGCGCGCGAGCTCGGCAGCGACACCGCGGAGCTGGTCAAAACCAGCGTCGCCGATGCCTTCGAGCGCTTCAAGCCGCACGTGCTTCTGGTGGGCGAGGCCTGCACGGCCGAGCTGATCCAGGATCAGCCCGGCGCGCTGGCGCGCGGGATGGGTCTGCCGGTGCCGGTTCTGTCGCTCGAGCTGCCGGCCTATGCCCGCAAGGAATGCTGGGGCGCCAACGAGACCTTCTATCAACTGGTCCGTGGTCTGCTCAAGCCCCGCGTCCCGGAAGCCGGACGTCATCCCGAGCCGAGACCGGCCGATCGGCGCCCGCGTGCGAATCTGCTCGGCCCCACGGCGCTGGGTTTTCGCTGCCGCGACGACGTCGAAGAGGTCACTCGGCTGCTCGCGTCGGTCGGCGTGGATGTCCATGTGGTCGCGCCCTTGGGTGCCACCCCGGAAGACCTGCTCCGCATCCCGGAGGCGGATTTCAACGTCTGTCTCTATCCGGAGACGGCCGATCAGACCTGTCTTTGGCTGGAGCGGATGTTCGGCCAGCCGACGGTGAAGACGGTGCCGATCGGCATCGGCGCGACCCGTGATTTTCTCGACGAGGTCGGGCGCATCGCCGGGATCGACGTGACTGATGCCAAGTCGCCGATTTCGTCTAGAATGCCCTGGTACTCGCGATCCGTCGATTCGACCTACCTGACCGGCAAGCGTGTCTTCATCTTCGCCGACGCCACCCATGCGGTCGCCGCGGCGCGGATGTGTGCCGAAGAGTTGGGCTTTACCGTTGTCGGCATCGGGACCTATGCCCGCGAGTTTGCGCGCGACGTGCGCGAGTGTGCCAAGCGCTACGGCGTCGAGCCGCTGATCACGGACGACTATCTCGAGGTCGAGAAGCGGGCGGCGGAGCTTCAACCCGAGCTGATGTTGGGCACCCAGATGGAGCGCCACATCGCCAAGCGGTTGGGTATTCCCTGCGCGGTGATCTCGGCGCCCGTGCATGTCCAGGATTTTCCGGCGCGGTATGCGCCGCAGATGGGTTTCGAAGGTGCGAACGTGATCTTCGACACCTGGGTCCACCCTTTGATGATGGGGCTCGAAGAGCATCTCATCACCATGTTCCGGGAGGACTTCGAGTTTCACGATGCGGCCACGGCGTCGCATCTCGGATCGCGGGTCGGGGCGAGTCGGCCGGCCGAGGCCGGATCCGAGTCGCAAGCAGCGGCAGAACCGGCGGATTCGCCGATGCAGGCCGATGCTTCCACCGTCATTTGGGCAGCGGAAGCCGAGCAGGAGCTGAAAAAGATCCCGTTCTTCGTGCGCGGCAAGGCGCGTCGGAATACCGAGCGCTTCGCGGCGGAACAGGGCATCCAGACCATCACTGTGGAGACGCTCTACGATGCCAAAGCGCACTTCGGCCGCTGACAAGCGCGCCACGACCACGGACATCACCCCGGTCCGTGTGGTCATTGTGAATCTCGACGGGCACCTCGCCGGCACCACCGAGCGGGCGCGTCCGTCCTTGCAGCGCGAGCTGCCCGGCCTTCAGTTGACGCTGTACGCCGCGACCGAATGGGCCGATTCCCCGGAGCTGCTCGAGCGTTGTCGCGAGGACATCGCGCGCGGCGACATCATCATGATCACCATGCTGGTCATGGAAGAGCACTTCAAACCCATCCTGCCCGCGCTGGCGGCCCGCCGCGACGACTGCGACGCCATGATCGTCTGCATGTCGGCCGGCGAGCTGATGAAGATGACACGGCTCGGCGGCTTCAAGATGGACGGATCCCCGGGCGGCCCCATGGCGCTGCTCAAGCGTCTGCGCGGCGGCAAGGAGAAGAAGCAAAGCGCAGGCGCCCAGCAGATGTCGATGCTGCGACGTATCCCCAAGCTGCTGCGCTTTATTCCGGGTACCGCGCAGGACGTGCGCGCCTACTTCCTGACGCTCCAATACTGGCTGGCCGGCTCGGACGAGAATCTGGGCAACATGATCCGGTTCCTGGTCGACCGCTATGCCGACGGCCCGCGGCGCCATCTGCGCGGGACCATCAAGGCCGCACCGCCGGTCGAGTACCCGGACGTCGGTCTCTATCATCCGAAGATGAAGGGTCGGATCTCCGATCAGCTCGCGAGCCTGCCGCCCGTCAACGGCCGCCCCGTCGGTCGCGTCGGCCTATTGCTGATGCGCTCCTACGTGCTGGCCGGCAACGCCGCCCACTACAACGGCGTGATCGAGGCGCTCGAAGCGCGCGGTCTCCAGGTCATCCCGGCCTTCGCCAGCGGCTTGGACGCGCGACCGGCGATCGAGCGGTTCTTCCTGAAGGACGGCAAGGCGACGGTCGATGCCGTTATCTCGCTGACCGGCTTCTCCCTGGTCGGCGGACCGGCCTACAACGACTCCAAGGCGGCCGAAGAGATCCTGACCAAGCTGGACGTGCCCTATCTGTCCACCTTGGCGGTCGAGTTCCAGCACGTCGACCAATGGGAGGCGTCGAGCCAGGGTCTGCTCGCGGTCGAGGCGACTATGATGGTCGCCATCCCCGAGCTGGACGGCGCGACCGGCTCCATGGTTTACGGCGGGCGCAGCGGCGGCGGCTCGGGCGACGGCGCGCGCGACATGCAGTCGCACGCCGAGCGCGCGCAACGTCTGGCATCGCGCGTGGAGCGTCTGGTGCGTCTGCGCCGGACCAAGCGTGCCGAGCGCAAGGTCGCCATCGTCCTCTTCAACTTCCCGCCGAACGCCGGCAACACCGGCACGGCCGCCTATCTGTCCGTCTTCGCCTCGCTCTATCACACCCTGAAGACGATGCATGCGGAAGGCTACAAGGTCGATGTGCCCAAGGATGTCGACGCGCTGCGCGAGCAGATCGTCAACGGCAACTCCGGGCGTTTCGGCTCCCACGCCAACGTCCATGTCCGCATCCCGGTCGACGATCATGTCCGGCGCGAGCCCTGGCTGGCCGAGATCGAGGCCCAGTGGGGATCGGCACCCGGCAAGCAGCAGACCGACGGCGGCTCGCTGTTCGTGCTCGGCGCCCAGTTCGGCAATGTCTTCGTCGGCATCCAGCCCGCCTTCGGCTACGAGGGCGACCCCATGCGGTTGCTCTTCGAGAAGGGCTTCACCCCGACCCATGCCTTCTCGGCCTTCTATCGCTGGATCCGCGACGACTTCGGCGCCCATGCGGTGCTGCACTTCGGGACGCACGGTGCGCTCGAGTTCATGCCCGGCAAGCAGGCCGGTCTCTCGGGCGCCTGCTGGCCCGATCGGCTCATCACCGATCTGCCCAACGTCTATCTCTACGCCTCGAACAATCCATCCGAGGGCACCATCGCCAAGCGGCGTGCCGCGGCGACCCTGATCAGCTACATCACGCCTCCGATCGCCCACGCGGGACTCTATAAGGGTCTGATCGATCTGAAGGGCTCGATGGAGCGCATGCGCGGCCTGCCCCCCGAGGAGAAAGACGAGCGCGCCGAGCTGGCCGTGCTGATTCAGGCGCAAGCCGCCGAGCTCGATCTGGCCGAGCTGGAGCCGGCCTGGACCGATGATGCGGAGAGCCGTATCGCCAAGCTCCACGACAAGGTGCTGGAGCTTGAGTACACCCTGATCCCGCACGGGCTGCATGTCGTCGGCGAGGCGCCGACCGAAGAGGAGCGGCTTGACCTGCTGCTCGCGGTCGCCGAGGCATCCAAGAACATGAATCCGTCGCGGGCAGCCGTGGCGGCGTTGGTCGCCGGCAAGACGCCCGAAAAGGCGCTCAAGGCCGGCGGCATGCCCACCTCCCACGAGAACGTCGAGCTGTTCCGCGAGCTGGCCGAGACCGACCGGCTTCTCGTCCAGGACACCGAGACCCCGGCGATCCTGCACGCCCTCGACGGCGGCTTCATCCGCCCGGCACCCGGCGGCGACCTGCTGCGCACACCGGCGATCCTGCCGACCGGGCGCAACCTGCACGGTTTCGACCCCTTCCGTCTGCCGAGCGCTTACGCGGTCAAGGACGGCGCGCGTCAGGCCCAGCGTCTGATCGAGCGTCATCTGTCGGAAGAGGGCAACAGCTTCCCCGAGACCATCGCGCTCGTGCTCTGGGGGACCGACAACCTCAAGACCGAAGGCGGACCGATCGGGCAAGCCCTGTCGCTGCTCGGCGCGCTCCCGCGTTTCGACAACTACGGCCGTCTGGCCGGCGCGACCCTGATCCCGCTCGAAGAGCTGGGCCGTCCGCGTGTCGACGTGGTCATGACGCTCTCGGGCATCTTCCGCGATCTGCTGCCCCTGCAGACCCGCCTGCTGGCCGAGGCCGCCTTCCTGGCCGCTCAAGCCGACGAGCCGCTCGAGCAGAACTTCGTGCGCAAGCATGCGCTGGCCTATCAAGAGGCGCAGGGCTGCGATCTGGAGACCGCCTCGCTGCGGGTCTTCAGCAACGCCGACGGGGCCTACGGCGCCAACGTCAACTACCTGGTCGACAGCAGCAACTGGGACGGCGAGGACGAGCTGGCCGAGACCTATACGCGTCGCAAGTGCTTCGCCTACGGGCGTTCCGGTCAGCCGGTCCGTCAGGCCGAGCTGCTCAAGAGCGTGCTCTCCACCGTGCAGCTGGCCTACCAGAACCTCGACTCGGTCGAGCTGGGCGTGACCACCGTCGACCACTACTTCGACACACTCGGCGGCATCACCCGCGCGGTCGGGCGTTACAAGGGCGACGAGGTCCCTGTCTATATCGGCGATCAGACCCGCGGCGACGGCGTGGTTCGTACCCTGGCCGAGCAGGTCGCGCTCGAGACGCGCACCCGCATGCTCAATCCCAAGTGGTACGAGGGCATGCTCAAGCACGGCTACGAAGGTGTCCGCCAGATCGAGGTCCATGTGACCAATACGATGGGTTGGTCGGCCACCACCGGTCAGGTCGCCCCCTGGGTCTATCAGCAGCTCACCGAGACCTATGTGCTCGACGAGGAGATGCGCAACCGGCTTGCGCAGCTCAATCCGACGGCGTCGGCGAAGGTCGCAAACCGCCTGATCGAGGCCCACGAGCGCAATTACTGGTCGCCCGATGCGGCCACGTTGGAGGCGCTGCGTCAGGCCGGCGAGGAGCTCGAAGATCGGCTCGAAGGGATTGTCGAGGAGGCTGCCGCGTGACGATCCAAGAGATCCCGGCCAGCATGCTCGGCGACTTTTCACGGCACCCGGACGGCGAGGGCAGTGTTCAGGTCCAGCTCGATCCGGATATCCGCATCGATACCGCCAAGGTCTTTGCCGTCTACGGCAAGGGCGGCATCGGCAAGAGCACGACCTCGTCGAACCTGTCGGTCGCCTTTTCCAAGCTCGGCAAGCGCGTCCTGCAGATCGGCTGCGACCCGAAGCACGACTCGACCTTCACGCTCACCAAGTGTCTGGTGCCCACGGTCATCGACATCCTCGAATCCGTGGACTTCCATGCCGAGGAGCTGCGCCCGAGCGATTACGTCTACGAGGGCTACAACGGCGTCATGTGTGTCGAGGCGGGCGGTCCGCCGGCCGGCACCGGTTGCGGCGGCTATGTGGTCGGTCAGACCGTGAAGCTTCTCAAACAGCATCACCTGCTCGAAGACACCGACGTCGTGGTCTTCGACGTGCTCGGCGACGTGGTCTGCGGCGGGTTTGCCGCGCCGCTGCAGCATGCCGAGCGCGCGCTGATCGTCACGGCCAACGACTTCGACTCGATCTTCGCGATGAATCGCATCGCCGCGGCGATCCAGGCCAAGGCCAAGCACTACGGCGTGCGGATCGGCGGCGTCATCGCCAACCGCAGTGTGAATACCGACGAGATCGACCGTTTCAACGACGCGGTGGGTCTCAAGCGGCTCGCCCATCTGCCGGACCTCGACGTCATCCGGCGCAGTCGCCTGAAGAAGTCGACCCTGTTCGAGATGGACGATGCAGACGGGCTGGAGCATGCCAAGTCCGAGTATCTGCGCCTCGCCCAGATGCTGTGGGACGGGGTCGAGCCATTGGACGCGCAGCCGATGCGCGACCGCGATATCTTTGATTTTCTGGGGTTCGATTGATGGCAAACGGCTCGTATCAAGAGCGCCGCGAAGAGATCGAAACCTACTTCGATCGCACCGCCGCCGACGCCTGGCGCAAGCTGACATCCGACGTGAAGGTCAGCCGCATCCGAGCCACCGTGCGTGCGGGTCGCGACGACATGCGGGCGACCCTGTTGAACTGGCTGCCCGCCGACCTGACCGGCAAGCGTCTGCTCGACGCCGGGTGCGGGACAGGTGCACTGGCCTTCGAGGCGGCGCGGCGGGGTGCGGAGGTCGTTGCCATCGACGTCGCTCCGACCCTGATCCAGATTGCGCAGGAGCGCACCCCGAAGGATCTCGGCCCCGGGTCGGTCCATTTCGAGGCCGGGGACATGCTGGATCCGGCGCACGGACGCTTCGATCACGTGGTCGCCATGGACTCTTTGATCCATTACGTGCCGGCGGATGTCGTGAGGGTGCTGGCCGGGCTTGCCGGACGGACCGGCGGCTCGATCCTCTTCACCTTCGCGCCGAAGACGCCGGCGCTGGCGGTCATGCACGCGGTCGGGCAGCTCTTTCCGCGCGGCAACCGATCGCCCGCGATCGTGCCGGTCGGACCGGATCGCCTGCGCGCGCTCTTGGCTGCCGAGCCGGCGCTTGCGGGTTGGTGTCCGCAGCGAACCAGGCGGATCGCCGTCGGATTTTATACATCGCAGGCACTCGAGCTGGTGCCGGCGTGAGCAGTCGAGTGTGGTGTTTCTCGAGACTGCCGTTTGTGCGCCCCTGCACAGGATGCCGCGGTCGGTTGCGGCTAGGCACTCGGGCGTGGGTTCGGCCCGGCCTCGGCCGGTCCTTTCATTGGCTAGGGAGTCGTCAATCACATCGATATTCAGAGCGGTTTTTCCCACGTTGGTCGACATTGATCGGCTTGTCGCTCCCCGAGCGAATCCGATCATCGACGGTCATCGCGCTTCGGCCTAACCGGCGTCCCGGTTAGTCTTTCGTCCTACGGAGGTCACATCATGTCAGCAGCCATTACCAGTTATATCGACGTCGCTCAGCTCGTCCTCTATGTCTTCTGGTTCTTCTTTGCCGGGCTCGTCTTCTATTTGCATCGCGAGAACAAGCGCGAAGGCTATCCGCTCGAGTCCACGCGTGGCGGCACGATCAAGATCGAAGGCTTCCCGTCCATGCCCAAGCCGAAGACCTACCTGCTGCCGCACAACGGCGGTACGGTTTCCGTGCCTCGCGCCGAGCCGGTCCAGAAGGTCAATGCGACGCCGGCCCAGCCCTTCTCGGGCTCGCCGTTGATCCCGAACGGCGATCCGATGCTTTCCGGTTTCGGACCGTCCGCCTCGCCCGATCGCGAGAAGCATCCCGATCTGACCTTCGAGGGCGCACCCAAGATCGTTCCGTTGCGGGTTGCGACCGATTTCTCGATTGCCGAGAAGGATCCGGATCCGCGCGGTATGACGGTCGTCGGGTTCGACGGCGAGGTCGGCGGTACCGTGACCGACGTCTGGGTCGACCGCTCCGAGCCGCAGATCCGCTATCTCGAGATGAAGGTCGCCAAGACCGGGAAGCAGGCGCTGTTGCCGATCAACTTCACGCGCTTCGACAAGAAGAACCGCAAGGTCAACGTCAAGTCGATCGCAGGCAAGCACTTCGCGAACGTGCCGGGTCTGGCCAAGCCCGACCAGGTCACCCTCTACGAAGAAGACAAGATCTGCGCCTACTACGCCGGCGGTCAACTTTACGCAGCTGCGGATCGGTCTGAGCCTCTGCTGTGAGAGAGCATGAGTTCGAGCCCATTCGGGGCTTGCCCGAGCATCTTCCTCCCGGCGAGGAGATGCTCTGGCAGGGTGCGCCGCGCTGGACCGCTTTGGCGCGGCGCGCCTTCCATGTCCGGAAGGTCGCCGTCTACTTCGCCATTATTCTTGTCTGGCGGGTCCTCGCGGATCTCTCCGCGGGGGAGACCACGGCGGAGGTCGTGGTCGGCGCGCTCTGGACTCTGGCTCTCGGCGTCGTCTCGATCGGCGGTCTTCTGCTGCTGGCCTGGGCGATGGCGAGGTCCACGGTCTACACCATTACCTCGCGCCGCTTGGTGATGCGTTTCGGTGTGGCATTGCCGATGATCGTGAACTTCCCCTTTGCGCAGATCCACTCCGCGCAGATGAAGCGGCATCGCGACGATACCGGAGACATCCCCATTATCCTGGTCCCGTCTACGCGCACCTCTTACACGGTCCTGTGGCCGCATGTGCGTCCTTGGCATTTTTCCAGACCGCAACCGATGCTCCGGGCGATTCCGGACGTCGCCAAGGTCGCCGAGATCCTGTCCGCTGCGCTGAATTGCTTTGTAGCCCAGTCGGGCACGGCGTCCGAGCAAGGCGGGGATCCGGCTGTCGAGGGGCAGACATCCGGTGCCACCCTTCACCCCGACGAGGTCGACTCTTGACTGAGCTGCATGATCGCCCCTTTCCGCGGGGCGTCCTGATCGCGCTTGCCTCTCTGATCGTGTTTACGATCCTTGCCGTCGCGATCGCAAGACTGACCGGCTACGATCCGAGCCAGGCACCTCTCTCGCCCGCGGTCGCGGTTCGCGATCTGACCTTCGTCGAGGTCGGCCAAGGCGACTTGGCGGTCCATGACGCGGCGACGGGCGAGCTGCTGGAGACGCTCCCTCCCGGCGAGGACGGGTTCATTCGGGGTTTGCTTCGCACCTTGGCGCGCGAGCGCCGAATGCACAGCGTCGACGCGGACGGACCCTATCGCTTGAGTCTTCGCGAGAACGGCCGCTATACCTTGGAAGATCAGGCGACCGAATTCTTCATCGACCTCAGGGCCTTCGGCCCGACCAACGAAGCCGCCGTCGGCCGATTCCTGCCGGCACCTCCGACGGCTCGGTGACAGGCTGGCATGGTGATCGCGGGTAAGGGGGCCGCAAGCAACGCCTCCTTGCCGGGCCAACGCAGCGCGTCGCGATGCAGGGAACCCGTGCCGGTGCGGCAGCTCGCCTGTTATCATCCCGGCTCTCCGACCTCGATACCCCGCGCTCGCGGGATCGGATCCATCCGAGCATTATCGCCGGTCGATCCTTGACCCGACGATGGCAGGGTGCATCGCTGCGGGGAAGGTGTGATCCCCAAAGCGGTGGTGATCCGATCGCCACCGGCCAGAGAATAGGGCGCAATGCATGCTCGAATATGGTTATCCCGTCCTCTACGCGCTCGGGCTCTGGTGGTTCAGCACGGGCCTCGTTCTCTATCTGGATAATCTGCCGGGGCGCACCTTCGGTTGGACGATGCTCGGCGGTACCGCGGTCTTGGCGGTTGCCGTCTTCGCTTTGGTCGTCAGCAGCACCTCGACATCCCTGGCGTCGGCTTACGTCGCCTTCACCTCCGGCGTCGTGGTCTGGGGTGTCCTGGAGATGAGTTATTTCACCGGGCTTTTGACCGGGCCGCGCAAAACGCCCTGTCCGCCGGGTTGCGTTGCATGGAGACGCTTCGGTCTTGCGATTCTCACCAGTCTCTATCATGAGTTTGCCGTCCTCTCGGCAGTGGCCTTCCTGGTCCTGATCTCGTGGGGCGAGCCCAATCAGATCGGAACCTGGACCTTCATCGTCCTCTGGTTGATGCGCTGGAGTGCGAAGCTCAACCTCTTTCTCGGTGTCCCGAACCTGAACGATTGGTTGCCCGAGCACCTCGCCTACCTCAAGACCTACATGCCCAAACGGAGCATGAATCTCCTGTTTCCGATTTCGGTCACCGTGCCGACCCTGATCGTCGTCTTGCTGGTATCTCGGGCCCTGAGTCCGGATGCGAGCGAGTTTGCGGTGGTGGGCCTGATCCTGGTGGCGAGTCTCCTGGCGCTGGGGATCCTTGAGCACTGGTTCCTCGTGCTTCCGCTGCCCGACGAGGCGCTGTGGGCTTGGGCACTGCCGTCGCGGGATGTGGAAGGGGGATGCGATAACGGCGGCGCTCCATCCGAGGGAAGGGTTCAGAAGACGGTCGCCTTCCGGCCGACGGCCGGTCATCGGACGGCGCCCGGGGATCCGCAGACGCGCGCGGCCTCGTGAGCTGCCGAGTTCGGCGGCGGCAGCGCTCGATACGAGCCGGCCTGCTTTGATTCGAGCCCTGGACTCGGCTAGGCTTATCGGGGTGTCGGTCGAGGCGAGAGACGGAGGGGGTCTCGCATCGCCCTACCGGGTTGACCCTAATCATATCGGGCTGCTCGGGAATCAGCTAAAGTACGAAGCAATGCGCGCTCGGATGGCGCGTCGAATTGACTCGATTCAGATGCGGCCGAGCTCAAGGCCATCGCGACAGCCCGTCGGAAGCCGGACCGCCACGCGGCGGTCGCGAGCCGCGGCGCCGATGTCTCGAAGAGCTCGGCCTCTCCCACGATTGGACTGAAGCGGTCCGGCTGTGGTGTCCGCTTCCCGTTCGACCCGTTCCTGAGGAATTCTCATGCGTATATTGATGATCCAGCCGAACTATCACTGCGGTGGTGCGGAAATCGCCGGAAACTGGCCGCCCGGTTGGGTCGCCTATATCGGCGGTGCGCTCAAGCACGCGGGCATGACGAACATCCGGTTCATCGATGCCATGACCTACGACCTCTCCGACGAGAAGCTGCGCGAGATCATCCGGGTCAACCAGCCCGATGTTGTCCTGGCCACCGCCATCACCCCGCAGATCTACAAGGCGCAGACCACGCTGCAGATCGCCAAAGAGGTGCTCCCGAACTGCGTCACCGTGCTCGGCGGTATCCATCCGACCTTCATGTATACCCAGGTCTTCAGCGAGGCGCCCTGGATCGACTATATCGTCCGGGGCGAAGGCGAGGAGATCGCCGTCGCGCTCCTGCAGTCCATCGAGGCAGGCACGCATCGGAAAGATCGCAAGCGCATCTGGGGGATTGCCTACATCGACGACGACGGCCAGGTTGTCGCAACCCCGGCGCGTCCCGTCATCGAGGACCTGGATACCTTGACGCCGGATTGGTCCTTGCTCGACTGGGACAAATACATCTATACCCCGCTCAACTGCCGGGTCGCCGTACCGAACTTCGCGCGCGGCTGTCCCTTTACCTGCCGTTTTTGCTCGCAGTGGAAGTTCTGGCGCAAATACCGGCACCGCGATCCGAAGAAGTTCGTCGACGAGATCGAGACCCTGGTGCGCGACTACAACGTCGGCTTCATGATCCTCGCCGACGAGGAGCCGACGATCTTTCAGAAGAAGTTCGTCGCGCTCTGCGAAGAGTTGATCAAGCGCGATCTCCCGCTTTACTGGGGCATCAATACCCGCGTGACCGACATCATGCGCGATCGCGATCTGTTGCCGCTGTACCGCAAGGCCGGACTGGTCCATGTCTCGCTCGGCACCGAGGCGGTCTCGCAGTTGAACCTCGACACCTTCCGCAAGCAGACCACGGTCGAGCAAAACAAGCTGGCGGTCAAGCTCCTGCAGCAGGCGGGGATCGTCGCGGAGGTCCAGTTCATCATGGGTCTCGAGAACGAGACGCCCGAGACCATCGAGGAGACCTACAAGCTCGCCCAGGACTGGAAGCCCGATATGGCGAACTGGAATATGTACACGCCATGGCCCTTCGCGGAGCTGTTCGAGGAGTTGGGCGACAGGGTGGAGGTTCGCGACTACTCGAAGTACAATTTCGTGACGCCCATCATGAAGCCCGAGGCGATGACGCGCGAGCAGGTGCTCAAGGGGGTACTCAAGAACTATGCGCGTTTTTACATGCGCAAGAGCTTCCTGGAGTATCCGTGGATCAAGGACAAGTTCCGCAGGCGTTACATGCTCGGCTGCCTCAAGGCCTTCGCGAAGACGACCGCGTCCAAAAAGTTCTATGACCTCGAGCGACTCAAGATGAAGGGGATGTCCGCCGAGGTGGATCTCGGGTTCGATGCCTCCAAGGTTTTGACGGCAGACGAGATCGCGCAGTTGAAGCGGGATCGCCCCGAGCTCTCGGCCGATATGAATTTCAAAGGGACACCGGTCAAGGTCGTCGCGTGCGGTGCCCCGGATGATCTGCAGGTCTCGGATTCGGATCTGCCGGTCAGGGCGGCCGTTTCCAAGCCCAAGATGACAGCGGTCCAACCTGATTAACCGGGTTCACGACATGGCGCCTCCACTGCCTTCCAGCCTGCCGCTTGAGCTTCTCGAGCGGTTCGGACATTTACCTCCGGGGTGCGCACTATCGGCCTCGCAGATGGGTGGCGATGCGAGCTTCTCGGATTTGAGCTACAAGGAGGCGCTGGCTGGGCTTCGCACGAATCCCGGCGAGCACCTTGCCGTGTATGTGCACGTACCGTTCTGTCACGTCCGCTGTCTCTATTGCGCATGCAACACCACCATTACCCACAGCGAGGAAAAGGTCGATCAGTATCTCGACGCTCTCGATCGCGAGATGACGTTGGTCACGGACATCATCGGTCGCGGTCGGGTAACGGACCAGCTGCATGTCGGCGGCGGCACCCCGAACCATCTCAACGAGCCTCAGTTGGCACGGTTGATCGAGATCGTCGAGCGGCATTTCCGCATCGACGATCACGCCTGCACCTCGATTGAATGCAATCCTCGCCGGACCTCGGCCGGGCAGCTCGATCTTCTCTACGGGCTCGGGTTCAAGCGCATCAGCTTCGGCGTTCAGGATCTCAACTCGGACGTGCAGCGCGCCATCGGTCGCGTACAGTCCCTCGACATGGTGCGCGACGTCTTTCTGACGGCGCGAGACACGGGATTCGACAGCATCAACCTCGACCTGATCTACGGCTTGCCGTTCCAGACCCGGGAGGGGTTTCAGGCAACGCTCGATCAGATCGTCGAGCTCGGACCGGATCGCATCGCTTGTTTCAGCTACGCCCACGATCCGATAAGCCGACCCCATCAGCACGCCATCAGCGTGGATCACCTGCCCTCGGCGACCGAGAAGCTGGCCTTGTTCCATCAGGCCGTGCAGTCCTTCTCGGCGGCCGGCTATCGGTGGGTCGGTCTCGATGTGTTCGCGCGGGAGGCCGACGAGCTGACCAGCGCGCAGGACGAGCGGCGTCTTTACCGCAATGCCATCGGCTACACGCCGATGCCCGCAAAACAGGTGCTTGCGTTTGGCCCGAGCGGGATCGGCGAGGTCGGCGGCGCACTCGTCCAGAACGCCCCCGATCTGAAGACCTGGCAGCAGTGTGTGGGCACGGGGCGTCTCCCCGTTGCTTGGGGGCGCCGGTTGAGCGATCAGGATCGCCGCCGCCGAGAGGCCATTCTCTATCTCATGTGCAATCTCGAGCTGCCCGCCGCGTCCGCGCAGGGTCTTGAGCGCGAGTACGAGAGCCTCTGTCGAAACGGCGGCGGTGGTTTGCTCGAGGTGACGGACGACGGTATCCGGGTGACTCCGGAAGGCCGTTATTTGTTGCACGGGCTCTGTGTCGAGCAGGACGCGTCTGTCGACTGGGGAAGTGCCCAGTGGCGCGCGACGGCTGGGCCTTGAGCGCGCTCGCCGAGTCCGGTGCGGTCGCGAGGGTCGGGCCAAATGCCGTCATCCGTGTCGCCGAGGCATTGGAGCAGGCTTGCGGGTCGGAGTCCGTAACCCAGGTGTTCCAGGCTGCCGGGCTCGGACATTACCTGGCGGCGCTGCCGAGCGAGATGGTCGACGAGCGCGAGGTGACTCGCCTCCAGGCTGCGCTGCGCGAGCGGTTGGGTATCCCTGTCGCGCGCTCGGTGTCGCACGATGCCGGATTGCGCACCGGCGATTATCTGCTCGCCAACCGTATCCCGCGTCCGGTCCAGCGTCTTCTTACCGTCCTTCCGGCCCGCCTCGCGAGCCGCGTCCTCATTTCGGCGATTCGCCGCAACGCCTGGACCTTCGTCGGCAGCGGCGTCTTCGACGGCACGCCCGGTCGCCCGACCAGGCTCTCGGTGATGGACGGTCCGATCTGCCGGGGCGCTTCGGCCGACGAGCCGCTGTGTGACTTCTACGCCGGGAGCTTCGAGCGGTTGTTCTCCCGGCTCGTGCATCGCGATGCGCGGGTCACCGAGATTGCCTGCCAGGCCAACGGCGCCGAGGCCTGTGTCTTCGAGGTCCGCTGGTAGAGTAACCTGCTCGACACCCCGGCGCGCTCGACTCCCTCTCGCAGACCCCGACTCAGTCACCGCCGAGTGTCTCCCTTCCTCTCCTTGTCCGATCGATTCGGTCTTGACGGCAGCATTCTTGCCGACCGCATCCGTCCGGAGCGGAGCGGGCGAGAGACGCGGGTACGCGAGCGCCTTGCCGAGCTGAAAGGGCAGGGCCTTCGGCCCGGTCAGGTCGTCCTCTGTCCGGATACGCCCGTCATGGAGACGGTGTTGATGAGCCTGGCACTCATGCGGTTCGGCGCGGCCTTGCTGCCCTACCGCACCGGTCTGGATTCGGACGCTGTTCTTGGCCTGGCCGCCGCGACCGGGGCCGAGTGGCGTTGGTGTCTCGAGTCCGCGGCGCTGATCGCCACCGGGATCGCATCCCCCTGTCCCCTGTCCTCGGATTCGACGCTGGCCTTGCTCGTGAAGACCAGCGGCAGCAGCGGCGGGCCCAAGGTCGTGATGTTGACCCGCGAGAACCTCCTTGCCTCGGCTGCGGCGGTCAATCGGCGTCTCGGTTTCGGCGCCGGCGATGTCTGGCTCTGTTGTCTGCGTTTGAGCCATATCGGCGGTCTGGCGATCATCCATCGCTGGGCGCTCGCCGGGGCGACCCTGATCCTGCACGAGGGATTCGATGCCCAGGCCGTGGCGCGGGATCTGCGTCGTCACGCCGTCACCCATGTCTCCCTGGTACCGCCGATGTTGGGTCGGTTGCTCGACACGGGTGTCGCACCGCCACCGTCGCTGCGCGTCGTGCTGGTGGGCGGCCAAGCCCTGAGTCCGTTGCTGGCCGAGCGCGCACTCGACGCAGGATGGCCGCTCTTCCTCACCTACGGCATGACCGAGACCACATCCCAGATCGCGACCTCGACGCGTGCGCTGGAGCGCGTGCCCGCCGATGGCCGCGTGGGTCCGCTGCTTCCGGGTGTGGAGATCGATCGGTGCGACGGACTGGACACTCCGAGTCGACTGCGGGTCCGCGGACCAATGCTCATGGCCGGATACGCCAATCCCGCACGCATTCCGGGTCAGGGGCTCGACGACGGCTGGTTCGAAACCTCCGACCTGGGCGGCATCGACATGGCGGGCGAGCTCAGGGTTGTCGGACGCGCCGACGACGTCTTGGTCATCGGCGGCAACAACATCTCGCTGACCCGCGTGGATGGGCTGCTCCGCGCGGCCCCCGGGGTCTCGGATCTGGCCGTCGTCGCTCTCGACGATGCGGTCTGGGGCCATCGTTTGGTGGTGGTCTACAGCGGCGATCTCGACGAGCAGGCCTTCGCGCGCTGGTGCGACGGTTCCGTCTCGGGCGCCGAGCGACCCCGCGCCTTCAAACGGGTAGGCAGGCTCCCGCTGCTGGATTCGGGCAAGTATGACCGGATCGCGATCCGTGCCCTGGCACTGGAATATGGATTCGGCCGTTCAACCTAGAGATCCGGCAGTTGACCGCTTCGTGCTTCATGCAAGGCTTTGACTGCCTTGAAGATCGCGGCCGTCCGAGGGCTCACCCGCCGGGTGATGGCCGCTATGCCCCCTGGGGCACGCCCCGCGCGGCGCCCGACTGGCGTTGCAACTTGTTGTCGTAGAACCACTACGCCGCCTCGTTGCGCCTTGCCGGACACCGCGCGGGACGCACTCCAGGGGCCGTTCAACTTCCGGATCTAGGTTAAGCCGCAAGTCGATGTTCCTTGAGACAGGACAAGAACAACGTGCACGGATGCGCGATCGCCATCAGCCGTAGGTTGGGCAAAGCGCAGCGTGCCCAACTGATCCCTGCGATGACGGCGCGGGTTGGGCACGCTGCGCTTTGCCCAACCTACAAGTTCATGTTGATGTTGACTCGTTCCTTGATGTCTCCTCAGCCGCCGATGCGCGGCATCCGAAACGGCAGCATCAATTGGACGATGGGCGAGGCAAAGCGGTCGAGCGAAAGGCTCTCGTGCACGCAGTTTGCGGTCTCGCCGGCCAGGTGTGTCTCGACGAGCGAGCGCGCATAGAAGGGCGTGTCTTCCAGCGTCTCGACCACGCGGGCCTGATACCCCGGCTCGCACTGGGTCCCGCGCTTGATGCGCCAGATCCCGGTCGTGGGCAGTCGCACCCGCGGCGGTGGGGTGAATTCCTCGACCTCGCCCGCGGCATTGAAGCGCAGCGCGAGCCCGGCGCCCGTCCCGTGACGCGCGGTCACGTCGTAGAGCATGGTGGTGCCCGACGGCGTGTTGGCGCGCGACCAGTCCCAACACTGGAAGGCGTCTTCGAGCGGCTCCTCCCCGCGATTGGAGTCGAGATAGGCGTGCCCGCTCCAGCGCAACGCCGGTTTTTCCAGATCGACCTCCACGCGCGAGATGGGCGCGATTGGCCACCAGACATGACGTCCCGCCTGATCGAGCGTGAACTCGCGCGTGTTGACGGCAGCCGGGATCACCCGAATCCGCCCACGCACCCGCGAGGGGATGGGTGCGGTGATCTCGTTGACCTCGATGGTCAGCGCCGTGCCGTCCCAGGTCAGATGGCTCGGCCCGATATCGAGCCGCCCCGACGCCTGGCGCAGCGCCTTGCGCCCGCGCTCGGTCATGGTCCAGCGCTTACCGGCCTTGCCGTAAAGCGCGACATTGAGCGCGCAGTGATCGAGCGGGTCCGGGTTGCCGCGCCGCCGCGCCCACGCGTAGTAGGGCGAGAAGACGCTGCCGAGCATGGCGATGATGGTCAGACCGTGGTCGCCGTCATCGCTCAACGCATCCACGTACCACCAGAGATAGCCGCCGGGCGTGATCTTCAGGTCGAAGCGAGGTCCGCGAGCAGGGTCGCTGCCGCCAGGCGTCCCGACATGGCCGCCATCGGCACCCCGGCTCCCGGATGCGCGCTCCCCCCCGCCAGATAGAGACCCGGCACCTTGCTGCGCGACGGGGGACGCGTGAAGGAGGCCCTCCATCCGTGTGACGCTTGGCCGTAAAGGGCTCCGCCCGTCGCCGGGAAGAGCTGGTTGAAGCCGGCCGGCGTCGTCACGACGCTCGTCTCGGGTGTCCGATGAACCTGGAGCCCACAGCGCTCCAGGAGTGAGAATGCCCGCTGCTCGCATTGCTCGATCTCCGCGGTGTCGAATGGGTGCCGATCGCCCTTTGCCGGGGCGTTGAGGAGGCAGAGGAGGCGCTCGGGCCCCTGCGGCGGGGCATTGTCGCAATCGCCGCGGTCCTGGGCGCAGATATAGATGGTGCCTTCGCGGGGGACCTGCCCGCGGCCGAAGATGTCTTCGAATTCGGCGGCATAGTCCCGGCAAAAAAAGACGCTGTGACGCAGCAGGGGAAAGCCCTCGGTTTGCGCCACCAGGCTCCAGGTGATGGCCGAGAGCGAGCGCTCGGCCGGCGAGGTCTTGGCGACCGCGCGACCGACGCCGGGCCCGAGGTGTCCGTTGGCCAGTGCTGCGGCGTCGCCGTTGAAGACGACGGCATCCGCTCGGATGCGTTCACCCGAGCCGAGACGCACGCCGCTCGCACGTCCGTGCTCCACCAGGATCTCGGCCACGTCCGCCCCGTAGGTGATGCTCGCGCCGAGGGATTCGGCCAACCGCGCCAAGGCCACGGCCGTCTGGTGCATGCCGCCTTCGACCGACCAGACGCCTTGTCGCTCCACGTGTGCGATCAGCATCAGGGTCGCGGGGGCGAGGAAGGGCGAGGATCCGCAATAGGTCGAGTAGCGCCCGAAAAGCTGGCGTAGTCGCTCGTCCTTGAAGTGCTCCCCCAAGGCTTGCCAGAGGCTGTCGAAGGGTTTGATGCGGCGCAGCCCCGGAAACCCCTGCAGACCGCAGCGGCTGACCAGGCTCAGCGGGTTGGGGCGCGAGGAGCGGATGAAGGGTTCGTCGAGGGTCTCGAAGATGGTGCGTGCATGCTCGCAGAAGCCGCGGTAGCGCTTTGCCTCGGCTGAACCCGCGAAGTCGCCGATGGACTCGACGGTGCGCTCCTCGTCGGCGTAGAGATCGAAGCGCTCATGCTCGCTCCAAGCGTGGCGTGCTAAGATCTCGAACGGCTTCAGGGTCAGGTAGTCCGTGAGGGACGCGCCGGCTTCGGCGAAGATTTCCTCGAAGATCCATCGCATCGTGAAGACAGTCGGTCCGGCGTCGATGCGTTGCGCGCCGACCTGGACCTCCCGCATCTTTCCGCCGGGTGCTCCGGCGCGCTCGAGGACACTGACCTCGAGGCCGCGCGAGGCCAGTTGGATCGCGGTGACAAGCCCGCCGATGCCGGCGCCGACGACGATGACTTTTTTTGTGGGCATCCGATTGATGGCCTCTTCGTCCAATTTGGATTTGACGCCGTTGGCGTCGGTGTCTATTGTACATGACACTAGTAAGTGTCAACTAATATTTACATGCGGCCGAAGTGATCCGCACTTGGCTACCGGGAGATCGGCGATGGATGTCACCACGCGAATCGAGCAGGCTTTGGACGCGGCCTTGGAGTCGGTGACGACACCGGCCTGTCCGCCGAGGCTTGCCGAAGCGGTCCGCCATTCCGTCTTTCCGGGCGGTGCGCGCGTGCGGCCGAGGCTGTGTTTGGCTGTTGCCGCAGCCTGCGGAAGCCGCGATGTCGAGGTCGCCGATGCGGCTGCCGCTTCGATCGAGCTGCTGCATTGTGCCTCCCTGGTGCACGACGATCTGCCGTGTTTCGATGACTCGCCGCTGCGGCGCGGTCTGCCCTCGGTGCATCGCGCGTTCGGCGAGCCCTTGGCCGTACTGGCCGGCGATGCCCTGATCGTCCTCGCCTTCGAGAATCTGGCGCGGGTCTTGGGCAAGAGCCCCGAGCGCTTGGCTCCGCTCTTGATGACCGTCAGCCGCGCCGTCGGGATGCCGTCCGGGATCGTTGCGGGTCAGGCCTGGGAGTGCGAGCCGCGGGTCTCGGTCGCCGACTATCATCGGGCGAAGACGGGTGCGCTCTTCGCGGCGGCGACCGCCGCGGGCGCCCAGGTCGCGGGCGCCGACGCCGATGCCTGGCGCGTGGTCGGGGATCGCATCGGCGAGGCCTACCAGGTCGCCGACGATCTGCGCGACGTCGCCGCCAGTGCCCAGGAGGTCGGCAAACCGGTCGGTCGCGATGCGGTCCTGAACCGCCCGAGCGCGGCCGGCGAGCTCGGCGTCGACGGTGCGGTCGAGCTGCTTCGCGGGTTGGTGAGGGGCGCAATCGACGCCATCCCGCCCTGCCCCGGGTCGAACGAGCTCGCCGCCGTCCTGATGGCCGAGTCGCGCCACATCATGCCGAAAGGTCTGGCCGATCGGGCGTGATCCGCTTGATCCGCTTGATCCGCGTTTTCGAGTGATCTTGTGCGTTCCATGTCGATGAACCCTCCGGCGGCTTGAACGGACCTCGGCGTCACGCGCTTTAAATGAATAGCAACTCACTAAAAATCCTAAAAATCTACCGAGGTTTGTGACGTGTCGATCTTCGATTCCTGGCTGGGCGTGCGCAATCGGTTATTGGCGAGCCCCGGTTTTCAGCGTTGGGCCTCGATCTTTCCCTTGACCCGCCCCATTGCCCAGAAACGCGCGCGCGAGCTGTTCGACATCGTCGCCGGGTTCGTCTACTCGCAGATCTTGTTTGCCTGCGTGCGCTTGAAGCTCTTCGAGATCCTTTCGGAGGGTCCGCAGACCACGGAGACCTTGGCCAAGCGGATGGATCTTCCGCCGGAGGGCGCGATCCGTCTGCTGCGTGCGGCTGTCAGTCTTCGCCTCGTCGCGCTCTGCGGCGACAAGCGCTACACGCTCGGCGAGCTGGGTGCCGCCATGATGGGAAACCCCGGGATCGCGGCGATGGTCGAGCATCACTCCATGGTCTACGCCGATCTTGCCGATCCGGTTGCGTTGCTGCGCGGCGAAACCAAGCGCACCGAGCTGTCGAGCTATTGGTCCTACGCGGCCAATGCAGACGCGGCGAGCGTGGACGCCCAGTCGATCGACGGCTACACGGCGCTCATGTCCGACAGCCAGTCTCTGGTCGCGGGGGACGTCCTGGATGCCTATTCCTTGAAGAATCACCGCTGTCTGCTCGACGTGGGCGGCGGCGACGGGACCTTTCTGGTCACCGCGGCCAAGCGTTGGCCGCACCTGAAGGTGATCCTGTTCGATCTCCCGGCGGTCGCCGAGCGGGCGCGCGCCCGCTTCGAGCGCGAGGGGCTTGCGGATCGTGCGACCGCGGTCGGCGGAGACATGATGCGCGATCCCTTGCCGGAGGGCGCCGACGTGGTCTCGCTGGTCCGAGTGCTGCACGATCACAACGATGCCGAGGCGCTCGAGATCATCAAGGCGGCCCGGCGCGTCCTGCCGACCGGCGGAACCCTGCTGGTGGCCGAGCCCATGTCCGGGACGCCCGGCGCCGAGCCGATCGGGGATGCCTATTTCGGTCTCTACCTCTTGGCGATGGGCAGCGGTCGTCCACGCACGCCGGTGGAGATCGAGAACATGCTGCGGGTCAATGTCTTCGATCCGGTTCGCTTGGCCCCCACGGCCAGACCGATCCTGACCCGGCTGCTGGTCGCCACTCGCATGGCGTAGGGCAGAGCCCACGCGAAAATAGTGCATATTCCGCAGGACGCGGTTTAGTTGGTTACACTGCAACCTCTTGCCGCCGCCACCATCCGGGTCGAACATTGAACCTTGATACCCTCGCCGTCGTTCTCGATCAGCCTGAATCCCTTGCCCTGAAGCCGCTGACGCTCATCCCGCCGGGCGATGCCGACGCACTCGTCGCGATCGAGTGGAGCGGCATCAGCACCGGCACCGAGCGTCTGCTTTGGTCCGGGCGCATGCCGAGCTTTCCCGGCATGGGCTATCCCTTGGTCCCGGGCTACGAGTCCGTCGGTCGCGTGACCTGGGCCGGCGAGCGCGCCGGGGTCTCGGTCGGAGACCGGGTCTTCGTCCCCGGTGCGCGTTGCTACAACGAGGCGAAGGGCCTGTTCGGCGGCGCCGCGTCCCGTGTGGTCGTGCCCGGCGAGCGTCTCGTTGCCGTCAGCGAAGGGCTCGGCGAGGAAGCCGTGCTGCTGGCGCTTGCCGCCACCGCGCATCATGCCATCCGCGGCCTGGATGCGAAGCCCGTCGACCTGGTCGTCGGCCACGGTGTACTGGGCCGTCTGGTCGCGCGCATTGCCGCGCTCGCCGAAGGCGCTCGCCCCACCGTTTGGGAAACGAATCCTGAACGTGCCGAGGGCGCGGAAGGGCATGGTTATCAGGTCGTCGCCCCGGATCAGGACCACCGTACGGACTATCGGCGCATCTGCGACGTCAGCGGTGACTCGGGGATTCTCGACACCCTGATCTCGCGCATGGTGCCGGGCGGGGAGGTCATCCTCGCCGGATTCTACAGCCAGCCCTTATCCTTCTCGTTTCCGCCGGCCTTCATGCGCGAGACCTGCATCCAGGTCGCCGCCGAATGGCGTCCGCCGGATATCGTCGCGGTCAAGCAGCTGATCGATTCGGGACGCCTGTCGCTCGACGGGCTCATCACCCATCGCGAGCCCGCAACCCGTGCCGATGCGGCCTATCGCACCGCGTTCGGCGACCCCAACTGTCTGAAAATGATCCTGGATTGGAGATCGATCTCGTGAGCGTACCCGTCAGAAGTCCCGCATTGGCGCCCGGGCGCCAATCGACCAAGGATCCGGTTGCCGCACCCTCGATCGCCACGCCCTCCATCAAGGAGACCCAGATCATCGCGATCTACGGCAAGGGCGGCATCGGCAAGAGCTTCACGCTGGCCAACCTCTCCTACATGATGGCGCAGCAGGGCAAGAAGGTCCTGCTGATCGGCTGCGACCCCAAGAGCGACACCACGACCCTGCTGTTCGGCGGGCGTGCCTGTCCGACCATCCTGGGGACCTCGGGCGAGAAGAAGCGCGCCGGCGACAAGGTCAGCATCGGCGACGTTTGCTTCAAGCGCGACGGTGTTTTCGCGATGGAGCTGGGCGGTCCGGACGTGGGCCGGGGCTGCGGCGGTCGCGGCATCATCCACGGCTTCGAGCTGCTTGAAGGCATGGGTTTCCACGAGTGGGACTTCGACTATGTCCTACTCGACTTCTTGGGCGACGTGGTCTGCGGCGGCTTCGGTCTGCCGATCGCGCGCGATCTCTGTCAAAAGGTGATCGTGGTCGGATCGAACGATCTGCAGTCGCTCTATGTCGCCAACAATGTCTGCTCGGCGGTCGAGTATTTCCGCGGATTGGGCGGCAACGTCGGTGTGGCGGGCATGGTGATCAACA
Organism: Thiocapsa sp. KS1; assembly: GCF_001499735.1. Lineage (GTDB taxonomy): Bacteria > Pseudomonadota > Gammaproteobacteria > Chromatiales > Chromatiaceae > Thiocapsa. The sequence continues at coordinate 4,028,980 of NZ_LN848257.1, forward strand.
AGGACGACGGCACCGGGGAGGCGCAGGCCTTCGCCAAGTCCGTGGAGATCCCGATCCTGGCCACCATCCCGGCCCACGACGAGATCCGGCGCAAGAGTGCGAACTACGAGATCATCGGCCGACCGGGCGACCGCTGGGGTCCGCTGTTCGAGGAGCTGGCGACCAATGTCGCGCTGGCACCGCCGATCCATCCCAAGCCGCTTGATCAAGACGGGCTCCTGGGGCTTTTCACGGGCGACGTGGTCGGCCGCCATGTGGTGCTCGAGCCGGCGCGGCCCGAGGACATGTGCAGTGCCGAAACCTTCAAGAAACCCTCGCTCGAGGTAATCTACGACGATGTCTGAGCAACCCGTCGAGACCGGCCCGACAGGACATCGTCCCCAGAAGACAGCGCCGTTGGACCTTGCCGGAGTTGAAGGCAGCGGCTGTCACGGCGGTGCGGAGACCTTGCGCGCCGCGGCCGATGCGTCCGGAAATCGGGAGCTGTTGGAGCGGTTTGCCGAAGACTATCCCAAAGGTCCGCACGATCAGCCCCAGACCATGTGTCCGGCGTTCGGCGCCTTGCGCGTAGGTCTACGGATGCGGCGCACGGCCATGGTGCTCGCAGGCTCCGGCTGTTGCGTCTACGGTCTGACCTTCACCTCGCACTTCTACGGGGCGCGGCGCTCGGTCGGCTATGTGCCCTTCGACTCCGAATCCCTGGTTTCCGGCGCCCTCTTCGAGGACGTGCGCGAAGCCGTTCTGAAGCTTGCCGATTCCGCGCAGTACGACACCGTCGTGGTCATCAACCTCTGTGTGCCGACCGCCTCGGGCGTACCGCTGCGTCTCTTGCCCAAAGAGCTCAACGGCGTGCGCATCCTCGGTATCGACGTGCCCGGATTCGGGGTGCCGACCCATGCCGAGGCAAAGGACGTGCTCGCCGGTGCCATGCTGCACTATGCGCGGACCGAGGCCGAGCAGGGCCCGGTGCAGGCGCCCCGCGGCGGTCGCAGCGAGCGGCCGACCGTGACCTTGCTCGGGGAGATGTTCCCGGCCGATCCCGTCGGGATCGGGATGATGCTGGAGCCCATGGGGCTGGCCCCCGGCCCGGTCGTGCCGACCCGCGAATGGCGCGAGCTCTACGGAGCACTCGACTGTCGAGTCGCCGCCGCCATCCATCCGCAATACACGGCGAGCGCGCGCGAGTTTGCTCTGGCTGGTCGTCCCGTCGTCGGGTCCGCGCCGGTCGGGTGCGAGGGTACGGCGAGCTGGCTCGATGCGATCGGAGCGGCTTGCGGGATCGCACAGGACAAGATCGACTTGGCCAAGAACAAAATCCTGCCGGCCATTGCCGGCGCCCTGTCGGGCAGTCCGATCAAGGGCCGGATCACGGTCTCCGGTTACGAGGGCTCCGAGCTGTTGGTCGCGCGACTCCTGATCGAATCCGGCGCGGAGGTTCCCTATGTGGGCACCGCCTGCGGTCGGACACCCTGGTCCGAGTCGGATCTGGCCTGGCTGGAGGCGCGGGGCGTCCCGGTTCAGTTCCGCGCATCGCTGGAGCAGGACATCGCGGCGGTCGAGGCGCTCGAGCCGGATCTCGCGATCGGCACCACGCCGGTCGTCCAGAAGGCCAAGGAGCTGAGCATCCCCGCGCTCTACTTCACCAATCTCATCTCGGCGCGTCCGCTGATGGGTCCCGCGGGTGCCGGTTCTCTGGCGCAGGTCATCAATACGGCGCTGGCCAATCGGCATCGCTTTAACGCCATGCGCAGCTTCTTCGAGGGCGTCGGCGCAGGAGAGACCTGCGGGATCTGGGATCAGCCGCCCGTGTCGGTCGCCGTGCCCGCCCCATCCCCAGTCGTCAAGCCGCTATGAGTCCGGTCACGAGGACGTTTTACCCATGTTGATCAACGACCTCGACCGCGCCGGCGGTTATTGGGGCTCCGTCTACGTCTTCGCGGCCATCAAGGGCCTGCAGGTCATCATCGACGGGCCGGTCGGCTGCGAGAACCTACCTGTCACCGCCGTCCTGCACTATACGGACGGTTTGCCGCCGCACGAGCTTCCGGTCGTCGTCACCGGTCTTGGCGAGGAAGAGCTGGGCCAGAAGGGGACCGAGGAGGCGATGCGTCGCGCCTATGCCACCCTGGATCCGAAGCGGCCCGCCGTGGTGGTCACCGGCTCGATCGCCGAGATGATCGGCGGCGGCGTCACCCCGGAAGGCACCAACATCCATCGCTTTCTGCCGCGGACGATCGACGAGGATCAGTGGCAGAGCGCCAACCGCGCCATGTATTGGCTGTGGACGCAGTACGGTCCGAAGAAGGGCGCGATTCCGAAGGTCAAGCCGCGCAAGCCCGGCGAGCCGCCGCGCGTCAACATCATCGGACCCATGTACGGGACCTTCAACACCCCGTCGGATCTCGCCGAGATCAGGCGCCTGGTGGAAGGGATCGGGGCGACGGTCAATCAGGTCTTCCCGCTGGGGAGCCATCTGGATCGGGTGCCCGAGCTGGTCAATGCAGAGGTCAATATCTGCATGTACCGCGAGTTCGGGCGCAGCCTCTGCGAGGCGTTGGAGCGGCCCTTTATCCAGGCCCCGATCGGTCTGCACAGCACGACCAAGTTCCTGCGCACCCTCGGCGAGCTGCTCGAGCTGGATCCCGAGCCCTTCATCGAGCAGGAGAAGCACACCACGATCAAGCCGATCTGGGATCTCTGGCGGTCGGTGACGCAGGACTTCTTCGGCACGGCGAGCTTCGGCGTGGCGGCGACGGACACCTACGCACGGGGCCTGCGTCACTTCCTCGAAGACGAGCTGGGTTTGCCCTGTCATTTCGCCTTCTCGCGCAAGGCCGGGGTCAAGCCGGACAACGACGCGGTGCGCGAGGCGGTGCACAAGAAGACACCCCTGATCGTCTTCGGCAGCTACAACGAGCGCATGTATCTGTCGGAGATCGGCTCGCGCGCGACCTATATCCCGGCGTCCTTCCCGGGGACGGTGATCCGTCGCCACACCGGCACGCCCTTCATGGGCTATTCCGGGGCGACCTACATCGTCCAGGAGGTCTGCAATGCCCTCTTCGACGCACTCTTCAACATTATTCCGCTGGGAACCGATCTGGACAAGGTCGACGCCACCCCGGCCCGGCTCCACCGCGAGCTGCCCTGGGACGCGGATGCGCTTGCCGAGTTCGATCGGATCGTCGATGCCCAGCCCGTGCTGGTGCGGATCTCGGCCGCCAAGCGCCTGCGTGATGCCGCCGAGCGGGCTTCGCGCAATGCCGGCGATGACCGGGTCAGCCTCGAGCGCGTTGTCGCGGCGCAGCGCTCGGTTTAGTCGTTACCCTGCCTGCTCGGCGCAAGCCACCGTCCGCACCGACGCGGTTCGGGCGGTGGCGCGCATCCTCGGCTCTCTTCGCGCCACGTCGGCAGACCAGGCGCTTGTTGCCCCGCCGAGACCTGGTTTCGGTGCCTTCGACGATCGTTTCCATCCGTTTGACCGGCTCCGTCCGGCATCTTGCACCCCCCTTTTTTCGTCGCTGTCCTTCCGGCAACCGCGGGCTCCCGCGCGGGCGATGCGCTTGTAATTGTCCGCGCGCAGTTGGGTGCGAAACAGGTGTAAATGTAGATTGACATCTACGTCAGTCAAGCTAGACTGACACCTAAATCCAGCCACCCAGCAAGGCTTTCGTACCGGACCCGTGAGACCCGACCTGATCATCATTCGAACGGACGCTCCGAGCTTCTTGCCGGTTGCGTCGCTCAAGATACCCTCCGAGGTCGAGGTCCACGGGCGAGGTGCTTTGCCGAGAGCTGGCGAGTTGTGTCTGTCGAGCGAGGTGTCTGCTCCGCTCGACAGGAGTTGCCCGTCCCTGATTCGGGGGCGATTGAGTCGAGAGGTTGCTCGGACGATCCGGACAGCTTCTCCGTCGTGGTCGGTTGGTTCACGACGAAACCCCCGCCGCACGGGTTCGGTGCGGCGTCACTTAGGTTCATCTCCTACTGGAGGATCGATCAATGGCTGAAAACACCAGCATGTCCGGCATGACCGAAGAAGAAGCGAAAGAGTTCCACGGGATCTTCGTGCAGAGCATGACCACGTTCTTCGGAATCGTGATCGTTGCGCACATCCTGGCTTGGCTCTGGCGCCCCTGGCTGTAACGGCACCCAATTCAGCGCTGGCGCCCGAGGGTGCCGGTCGCACGGCAATCTAACTCGTCCTAATTCGAGGAGAAACGCATATGTTCTCGACCGAAAGCTTGTGGAAAATCTGGCTGATCATGGATCCGCGTCGCATCCTGGTCGCCCTGTTTGCATTCCTGATCGTTCTGGGTCTGGCCATTCACATGATCCTGCTCAGCACCGCAGACTTCAACTGGCTCGAAGACGGCGTTCCCGCCAAGTCCGCAGTCAGTCAGATGCAAGTGACGCCGGTTGTGCCGCAAAGGCAATAGCGTCCTTTACGGGGGTGGCAGGGGAGGCTGGACTTGGTGGTCAGACCCCACCTACCGCCGACAGTGCTAAGAGGAGGCAGCCGATTCGGATGCCTCCCCAGCAGAGGATTTTACGATGGCCATGCTCAGTTTTGAGAAAAAATACCGCGTCCGTGGCGGGACGCTGATAGGGGGCGACCTATTCGACTTCTGGGTGGGGCCGTTTTATGTCGGCTTCTTCGGGGTCGCCACGCTCTTTTTCGCCATATTAGGTACGCTCTTGATCGTCTGGGGTGCCACCCTGGGCCCGAATCCCGAGCTTCAAACATTCAATCTCTGGCAGATCAGCATCGCTCCGCCTGATCTGAGCTACGGGCTCGGAATGGCTCCGCTTGATCAGGGCGGGCTCTGGCAGTTTATTACCATCTGCGCGATCGGGGCCTTCGTCTCTTGGGCGCTTCGCGAGGTGGAGATTGCCCGCAAGCTCGGGATCGGCTTCCATGTTCCCTTCGCATTCGCCTTCGCCATTGGTGCCTATATCACCCTCGTGGTGATTCGTCCCATCTTGATGGGCGCATGGGGTCATGGCTTCCCGTACGGGATTCTGAGTCATCTGGACTGGGTCTCGAACGTCGGCTACCAGTACCTGCACTTCCACTACAACCCGGCCCATATGCTCGGGATTACCTTCTTCTTCACCACATGTCTGGCGCTGGCAATGCACGGCTCCCTGATCCTGTCGGTGACGAATCCCGCGAAGGGCGAGCCGGTCAAGACCGGCGAGCATGAAAATACCTTCTTCCGGGACCTGATCGGTTACTCCGTCGGCGCACTTGGTATCCATCGCCTGGGCTTGTTCCTGGCGCTGAGCGCAGTCTTCTGGAGCGCCGTCTGTATCGTGATCAGCGGACCCTTCTGGACGCGCGGCTGGCCGGAATGGTGGAACTGGTGGCTCGAGCTTCCGCTCTGGTAGGTCTAGGAGACAACAATGGCTGAATATCAGAACATTTTTACAAGCGTGCAGGTGCGCTCTCCGGCTTATCCCGGAACGCCCATGCCGAAAGGCAATCTGCCGCGGATCGGCAAGCCGATCTTCTCCTACTGGGCCGGCAAGATCGGTGACGCTCAGATCGGTCCCATCTACCTCGGTTTCACCGGTGTTGCATCCCTGCTCTTCGGCTTCATCGCCATCGAGATCATCGGCTTCAACATGGCGGCTTCCGTGAATTGGAGCCCGATCGAGTTTCTGAAGAACTTCTTCTGGCTGGCGCTCGAGCCGCCGCCGCCGTCGTATGGCCTCAGTATCCCTCCTTTGGGTGACGGTGGCTGGTGGTTGATCGCCGGGTTCTTTCTGACGACGTCGATCATTCTTTGGTGGATTCGGACCTACAAGCGGGCAGCTGACCTGGGTTTGAGTCAGTGGCTGTCTTGGGCGTTCGCAGCGGCGATCTTCTTCTATCTGAGTCTGGGCTTCATTCGCCCGGTTCTGATGGGCAGCTGGGCGGAAGCCGTGCCTTTCGGCATCTTCCCTCACCTTGACTGGACGGCGGCCTTCTCGATTCGGTACGGGAACCTCTATTACAACCCGTTCCACATGCTGTCGATTGCCTTCCTTTACGGCTCGGCTCTGCTGTTTGCCATGCATGGTGCGACCATCCTCGCCGTTAGCCGGTTCGGTGGCGACCGTGAGATCGACCAGATTACCGATCGCGGCACGGCAGCCGAGCGTGCAGCACTCTTCTGGCGCTGGACGATGGGCTTCAATGCCACGATGGAGTCGATCCATCGCTGGGCTTGGTGGTTCGCGGTATTGACCGTCATCACTGCCGGTATCGGGATCCTCCTGACCGGGACCGTGGTCGACAACTGGTATCTGTGGGCCGTGAAGCATGGTGTCGCTCCTGTCTATCCGCTTGAGGGCACTACGGACCCGACGCTGTTGCAGGGGGTTTCGCAATGAAGATGGTTAAGTACACATCGATCCCGCTGGCTGCCGTCGTCGCTTCGGTCTTTGTTGCGGGCTGCGAGGCGCCGCCCCCGGAGACCGTACAGTTGGGCTACCGCGGTTTGGCCATGGAGCACGTCCAGAACCCCGGGGACTTGGCTCGCAACTACAAGGCGAACCAACCGCCCGCGGTCATCCCGGCGGCGCCCCCCGGCGGGCCGAAGGTCTCCGAGGTCTATCAGAACGTACAGGTTCTGAGCGATCTCACCGTTGCGGACTTCACCCGTCTGATGGTGGCCGTAACGACTTGGGTCGCTCCGGAGCAGGGCTGCAACTATTGCCACGTTCCCGGAAACTGGGCGTCGGACGACATCTATACGAAGGTCGTGTCGCGTCGGATGTTCCAGATGACGCAGCAAACGAATTCGGCATGGAAAGACCATGTCGCGCAAACGGGTGTGACCTGCTATACGTGCCATCGCGGCAAGCCGGTTCCCGAATATGTTTGGACGACCGATCCGGGTCCGGACCTGCCTTCGGGCGTGTCGCCGACGGGGCAGAACATTGCGTCTTCGACGGTCGCCTATGCGTCGCTGCCGTTTGATCCTTTCACTCCGTTTCTCGATCAGGCAAACGAGATTCGTGTGATCGGCAATGCGGCTTTGCCGAGCGGTAACCTGGCGTCGATCAAGCAGGCGGAATGGACCTACGGTCTGATGATGCAGATCTCCGACGCACTCGGGGTCAACTGCACCTTCTGCCACAACAGTCGCTCCTTCTTTGCTTGGGATCAGAGCACCCCGCAGCGCACGACCGCCTGGTATGCGATTCGGCATGTGCGTGAGATCAACCAGGAATACATCTGGCCGTTGAACGAGGTGTTGCCCGCGACGCGTAAGGGTCCGCTGGGCGATCCCTACCGCGTGAGCTGCGTGACCTGTCACCAAGGGGCCTACAAGCCGCTTTACGGTGCGCAGATGCTAAAGGACTATCCCGCACTCGCAGGGCCCACCCTGATTGCGGCGCCCGCGGAAGCGGCTCCGGTCGAGCCGGCGGCTCCGGCTCCGGCAGCGCAACCGAAGCAAATGTAGCAAAGGAGGCCGGCTCGGCCGGCCGCAGGGCAGGGACGCCTAAAGCAGCGCCGGATTCCGGTTCGGCGCACGTCGGGTGAGATGATTCAGCAGGCCGTACCCAACCGATTCCTGCCGTAAGGTAGCTCGGGCGGGGCAGACCATCCGAAGGGATGGGTTCCGGCCGAGGTGAGGAGATATCGATGGCTGACCAGATGAGTATGACAACGGGTCTGACAGACAACGAGGCAGAGGAGTTTCACGGCATCTTCGTGTCCAGCTTTGTCGCGTTTACGTCGATCGTGGTCGTCGCGCACATTCTGGTTTGGCTGTGGCGCCCTTGGCTCTGATCGGGCAGCGGGGCGGCGATTGATGGCCCACCGGGCGTTTGCTGATCCAGCAACACCCATCTGTTAGTCACTGGAGTACGCAGATGCATAAAATTTGGCAGATCTTCGATCCGCGCAGAACACTCGTAGGCTTGTTCGGATTCCTGCTCGTCCTTGGTTTGTTGATCCACTTCATCCTGCTCAGCAGTCCGGGCTTCAACTGGCTCGGGGGCGTTTAGTCTGGTGTTCGCATCGGGGGCGTCCGCGGTGTCCGGCAGGGCGCCCGGACGATCCGATCCACTGTGGTCCCCGCCGCGGGGAAGATCGCGGTAACGGCCAACTGGCCAAAACATGACAAGTGAGGGTAATTCCATGGCTGAAGCAAAAAGCATGACCGGTCTGACCGAAGAAGAGGCGAAGGAGTTTCACGGCATCTTCGTGCAGAGCATGACCGGGTTCTTCGGCGTCGTTATCGTCGCCCACATCCTTGCCTGGCTCTGGCGCCCCTGGCTGTAGTCGAGCGCAGTAGACTCGTGATGGATTTCGACGGGAGGAGCAGCGATCTGCACCGTCCCGCTTTACGTCTTTAGGAGATAAACTCATGCATAAAATTTGGCAGATCTTCGATCCGCGCAGAACGCTGGTTGCTTTGTTCGGTTTCTTGTTGGTGCTCGGGCTGTTGATTCACTTTATCCTGCTCAGCACGGCCGACTTCAACTGGCTGTCCGACGGCACGCCTGCCGCGGGTAAGGCTGCTGCCGTGACGCCTGCCGCGCAGATGGCTCCCCTGCCTGCCGGCCGTTAAATCAGGCCGCGAGTTGCGGTCTCGGGCGGGCGGCGTGCAACGCCGGCGCCGCCCGCGATCGCAACGCACGAAGCTCAGCGCATGTTTCTGCCCTGCGAATCGATCGTCCTGCGCACCGCTGCACCGATCGAGATCATCGACATTACCGCGACCGTCCAGACACGATTCCAGCAGAGCGGGGTCAGGCAAGGTCAATTGACCTTGTATTCGCCCCATACGACCGCATTCGTGTGTTTGAATGAAAGAGAGCAGATGTTGCAGCGCGACATGCTCGACTTTCTTCATCGCCTCGTTCCCGCGGATGCGGATTATCGTCATAATCTCGACCCGGTCGACGGTCGTCTGAACGCACATTCCCACCTGCTCGGGCTCTTTATGAACGCCTCGGAGACCATTCCGGTTGCCGATGGACGTTTGCTCTTGGGCGGTTGGCAATCGATCTTTTTCATCGAGCTGGATGGCCCGCGCGACGAGCGTCGGCTTCTGATGCAGATCAGCGGAGAGCAATAGGGGATGACGGCAGCCGATCTCAAAGGGTTTTTCGCCGATGCGGACACCCTGGATCCCGACGCCTATCTGCGTCTCGACTATTATCTTGAGTGCCGCGGAGATCCGCGCGTCGCCGTTGCACACTTCTGCTCGGAGCAGTCGACCGCCCAGTGGCGCCGCGTCGGCTCGGGCGAAGACCTGCGCGGGGAGTTCGGCGCGAAGGTTGTCCATCTTCGCGTCGATGCGACACTGCCGGACTTCAGCTACGGGTTGACGGCGCCGGGCGAGGGCGAGATTCATGCGTGTCGCGTCCGTATCGCCCATCCGCATCGCAATTTCGGTCCCCGAATTCCGAATCTCCTGAGCGCCGTCTGTGGCGAGGGCACCTTCTTCTCGCCCGGCGCCCCGGTCGTCAAGCTGCTCGATATCCATTTTCCCGACGCTTACCTGCGTTGCTTCGACGGGCCGCGCTACGGTGTCGAGGGTTTCCGCGACCTGCTCGGGGTCTACGATCGCCCGATCTTCTTCGGCGTCATCAAGCCCAATATTGGATTGGCGCCGGAGGATATGGCCGAGCTTGGTCTCCAGGGGTGGCTCGGTGGGCTGGACGTCGCCAAAGACGACGAGATGCTTTGCGATACCGATTGGTGTAGCCTCGAGCGGCGCTCCGCGCTCCTGGGTGCGGCCCGTCGGAGAGCGGAAGCGGAGACCGGCGTTCCGAAGATCTACCTGGCCAACGTGACGGACGAGGTGGGTCGTTTGGCCGAGCTGCACGATCTGGCGGTCGGCAACGGCGCCAATGCCCTGCTCGTGAACGCCCTTCCGGTTGGCTTGAGCGCCGTGCGGATGTTGGCGCAGCACACTCAAGTGCCCTTGGTGGCGCATTTCCCGATGATTGCGGCCTTGAGCCGGTTGGAGCGTTTCGGCATCAGCTCCTTGGTGATGACCAAGTTGCAGCGCCTTGCCGGATTCGACGTTATCATCATGCCCGGGTTCGGCGGTCGAATGTTCATGTCGGATGCCGAGGTTTGCCGCAACGCCGCCGCGTGCCTCGAGCCGATGGGCGGACTTCGGCCGAGTCTGCCGGTGCCCGGCGGAAGCGATTGGGCCGGGACACTGAAGCTGGTCCACGACAAGCTCGGGACGCGCGATTTCGGCTTCGTGCCGGGGCGCGGTGTTTTCGGGCACCCGATGGGGCCGCGCGGCGGCGCAGCAAGCATCCGTCAGGCGTGGGACGCCGTCGATGCAGGCATCCCGATCGAGGATCACGCCCATCATCACGCCGAGCTGAGCGCTGCGATCGGAGCCTTCGGCCGCAACGCCTGAGTCGGATTGCGACGACGTCGCGATGAGTCGTTTCGTTGGAGGTCATGCTTGAGTGCCCGAATCGTACCGCCGCTTGCGGCCGACGACCTGGAGCGTGCATCGCAGCGCGACGCCTCCGAGCAGGTCATTTTGGTCGACGACCGGGACCGCGCCCTCGGGTGCGCCGGCAAGATCGATGCGCATCGCGAAGGTCAGCTGCATCGTGCCTTCTCCGTCCTGGTGTTCGATGCGGACGAGCGACTCCTGCTGCAACGACGTGCCGATGCCAAATACCATTTCGCGACGCGTTGGTCGAACACCTGTTGCGGTCATCCCAGACCGGATGAGCCGACGATGCAGGCGGCCGGTCGACGTCTGAAGGAGGAGTTCGGAATCCGCGTGCCCCTCGTCGAGCGTGCCCAGCTCGTTTATCGCGCGGAGGATCAGGCGTCGGGCCTGATCGAGCATGAGTATCTCCATGTCTTCTTCGGCGTCTATGCCGGCGATCCACGGCCTGATCCCTCGGAGATCGGGGCATGGCGCTGGATGTCCGTCCCGGCCATTCATCGTGCACTTGCGCATCGGCCCGATTGGTTTACACCCTGGTTCGGACTCCTGATGGATCGCCTCTTCCCGCGGTGAAGGCGCCGTCGGCGCCTTTCGCCGGATCATCATTCTTCCCGGCGCGCACGCCGTGCTCGCATGCAGGCTGGTGATCGCCGAAGCGCGCCCCAACCTCCCCCGAACCGACGCGATGAAAGCTCCCGGTCGCACCGCTAGCCTATTGACTCCGTCGCCCGGCGAATACCCCCCATTCGCGGCCGAGGCCGGAGACGCTGCCCCCGATGCACGCTGTCTCCCGACGTCTGCTGCCTCAAGGATTCACGAACCAGCCATGCCTTCCGAACAGCCTCTCGACGCCCCTTCGCGGACCACGCCCGAGACTCACCAGCGCGGGCACGACAAGGTCTCGCGAATCCCGGTCAAGATCGAGCCCGCGACCGAGATCCTGCGTAAACCCGCTTGGATCCGAGCCAAAGCGCCGGTCGGCCCGGGGGTCAGCCGGATCAAGGGCCTGCTGCGCAAGGGCAAGCTCGCGACCGTCTGCGAAGAGGCGATGTGCCCCAACCTCGGCGAGTGCTTCAACCACGGCACAGCGACCTTCATGATCCTGGGCGACATCTGCACGCGGCGCTGCCCCTTCTGCGACGTGGCGCACGGGCGACCCCGGCCTCTCGATCCGGACGAGCCGAGACATCTGGCCGAATCGATCGCGGCCATGGGCCTGCGCTATGTGGTGATCACCTCCGTCGACCGCGACGACCTGCGCGACGGCGGGGCTGCGCACTTCGCCGCCTGTTTGACCGCGGTTCGGGAGACGAGTCCGACGATCAAACTGGAGGTCTTGGTGCCGGATTTTCGCGGTCGGGAGGCGGTCGCGCTTGCGCAATTCGTCGGCGCCGGCGTCCCTGATGTCTTCAACCATAATCTGGAGACCGTGCCGAGACTCTATCGAGAGGCTCGCCCGGGTGCGGATTACGCCGGCTCGCTTCGGTTGCTTGCCGCGTTCAAGGTCGCGCACCCCGGTGTGCCGACCAAGTCGGGCTTGATGCTCGGGCTCGGCGAGACACGCGAGGAGGTCTGCGAGACCTTGCAGGATCTGCGCGCGCACGGTTGCGACATGCTGACCTTGGGCCAATACCTCCAGCCCAGTCGCGACCACCTGCCCGTCCGGCGCTACTGGACCCCGGACGAGTTCGAAGACCTGAGGCTCTTCGCCGAGTCGATCGGGTTCTCCAATGTCGCAAGCGCTCCGATGGTGCGCTCGTCTTATCATGCCGATCGTCAGGCGAGCGAGGTCCTGGACGGTCCGGAGTCGACGACGGTCTGAGGGTCGGCGTCGGCGACACCCGGGCGGACGTCGCCGGCATCCTCGCACCGGAGCCGGGAGCGATGTTCAGTCTTCGGTCGGCAGATGGTCGCTGTAGCGTTCCATCAGATAACAGAGACAATCCTGGCGGATCACGGCCTGATTGCTCGTGAGCATCGAGGGCATCACGGGCTGACGCAGCCGTAGCTCGTGATCCTCGACATGAAAATAGCGCTCGCCGACATCCCTGCCTTGCTCGTCGCGGACGTCCAGCCCGATCCCCAAGCCCGGCTTGACGCGGCCGAACGCCATGCCCCGAGGCAGCTCGCAGAAGTTGAGGTGCTCCAGTGTCGGATTGAGCTGAAGCTCGGCCTCCTCGGGCGAGAATCCGAAACCCACATCCTCGCGAATCTTGACCTGAGCCACCGTGTGGAAGAGATCGATATCCTGCGCCGCGACCGGATGGGGCGAGATGCGGGCGAGATTGAGCGCGGCCTCGATGAAGCCGCGGGCATGCTCGATCCCCTGCTCCTCGCCGACCTTGCCGCACTCCACCGTCACGGATGGGCACAGCTCGGCCATCGCGAGCGATTGAACCCCGGTCGGCCGGGTGAAATAGACGACGATGCGCCCGAACAGGGTCGCGAGGTTCAGAAATCGGTTGTCGATGCGATTGACGCACGCGTAGTGCGGATTGGAGCCGGTGTTGTTGTGCAGGTCCAGGCTGGCGAAGAGCCCGCGCTCGGCCATGACGCGCACGACCTTCGCCATGAGATCCTGCTCGGGGGTGTGCGCTCGGTCGGTGCCGGGCCAGACGCGGTTATAGTCCGGCTGTCCGGGCAGATGGCGCACCCGCGAAGCCGCCGCGCTGACGTTGCCGATGAAGAGGCTCAGTGCGCGCGGCAGTCGCGGCTCGCCGAAGCGTTCGAGCCGGTCACGCAAGAGCGCGCGGACTGCCTCCCAGCCGACGGTCTCGTTGCCGTGCATCAGCACCGAAACAAAGAGCGCGGGCTCGCGCGCGCCGGGCAGATGGATCAAGGTCGGTGCGCCGAGCAGCCGATCCAGCTCGTGACTTTCGGCCTCGAGAATGCCTTCAGGAAGGTGGTCGAGCTCTTGAAGCATGGCGTCTTGGTCGTCGATTCGCGAGTCGGTTGAAGGGTCCCCCGGCGTTCGGTCGCTCTCGCCGCGGTCGGTGGACGAAGCCGAGGGCCCGGCACGAGCCGATCAGCCGGCCAAGGCCCACTCGTGTACCGGCCGCCCTGTGCCTTGTTGGTCCAGGTAGGCGGCGGCGAGGCCGGTCATATCGGCGCCGTGGCGCTCGACCCAGGCACGTTGCCAGCGGGCACCGGTTCGGCCCGACCCGAGCCTCCGCTCGATGATGCCGAGCCAATGCGCGACCTCGGGCGGGTCGATGTCCGCAGCCCGCAGTCCGCGCCGCGCCCTCGGCAGAAGATCCTCTCCGAGGATGCGCGCGACCGGCAGGATTGCGCCGTCGAGCCAGTGAATCTCGGCATTGAGCCCTTCGCGTGCACAGCTGTAAAAGGCCGCGCGCGTCTGCACGAAGGGGATCCGCGACTCGGGCGGCTCCTTTTCACCGGCCAGATCGCGCACGGCACCCAGATACAAGGCCGCATTCGCGATCATGTCCGACACCGTCGGGCCGGCCGGAACAACACGGTGCTCGATGCGCAGATGCGGTCGTCGTTCCGCGTCGAAGCCGAGCAGCGGGCGATTCCAGCGCCAAATGGTACCATTGTGAAGACACAGATGAGCCAGCGCCTGCGGTGCCTCTGTCATGAGCTGCGGCAACAGGATCGGATAGCGGTCCAGGTTTGCGCGAAAGGTCTCCATGATCGAGCGCTCGGCATACCGGAACCCGAAGCTCACCCGTTCCTGAAGGATGGGTCCGCCCGGGGAGACCGCCTGCTCGAAGAGCGGGATCCGGGTCTCGTCCCAAAGGTCGCGCCCGAAGAGATAGGGCGAGTTCGCCGTGATGGCGACCATGGGGCCGCTGATGAGCTTCGATGCGTTGTAGACGCGCGCCGCTTCGTCGGGGGTTACCTTCAGGTGGATTTGAAACGAGGTCGAGGCGGCCTCCAACATGACATCGTGCCACTCCAGCGCGAGACGGTCGCGACCCGCGATCTCGAGCTTCAATGGACGGTCGTGGCGCAGGGCGAAGATCTGGTCGTTGAGGGCGCGGTAGCGCTGCCGCGGTGTCATCGCGGAGAGGCCGAGGTGCTGCGGGCGCAAGGTCGGAAGGATGCCGATCGTCAAGAGGCGGGCTCCAAGGCCCGCCGCGACGCGGTCGCACCGTTCCAGCGTCGCGGCCAGCTCGGCGGCGAGTCGAGACAGGCAGTCGCCGGTCAGCGCCACCGGCGCGCCGTTGATTTCCGCGTTGAAGGTCGCGAGCTCCGCGACGATCAAGGGGTCGTTCAGACCCGCGAGCAGCGACTCCACCTGCGGTGCCGGCTGCATTTGCGGATCCACGAGACAAGCCTCGAGCTCGAATCCGGCAGTCGGCGCGGAGTCATCCAGCCGATCGGCTTCGAGCCAGTGTTCCAAGAGCGCCGTTTCCTCCCGCAGGCGGGCGGCGAACTCGACGAAGTCCTGCTCGGTGAAATGCGCTCCGGCAATCTCCCGGCCCATCCCGTGTCCCCCGTCAGGGTTGACTTAGGTCTCATTATGGTCGGATGTCGGGCCGGTCGATAGGGCGCCGAGGATTTCGAGCTGTCGCCGCCGACGGCTTCCCCGTCAATCCCGCAGGAGCCGATCCAGCTCGGCCAGTCGCTCGGGCGTCCCGATATCCAGCCAAATCCCGGCATGATGCTCTCCGCCGACCCGTCCCTCGGCCATCGCTTCCCGCAGCAGAGGTGCCAGCGGAAAGGCCCCCGGGCGACAATCGGCGAAGAGGGTCGGGCTGTAGACTCCGACGCCGCTGAAGGTCAGACGCCGATCTCCGTGGGCTTGGACTCGGCCGTCCGTCAGGGCGAAATCCCCGCTCGGGTGGTGCGGCGGGTTGTCGACCAGGACCAGGTGAGCAAGGTCGGCTTCGCTCATTTGCAGACCGGCCGGATCCATATCGGACCAGACGTCGCCGTTGATCACCAGGAAGGGGTCAGGTCCAAGCAGGGGCAGCGCCTTGAAGATACCACCGCCGGTTTCCAAGGCGGTGTGCTCGGGAGAATAGCGGATGCGCACGCCGAATCGGCTGCCGTCGCCGAGCGCCGACTCGATCTGCTCCCCGAGATGGGCGTGGTTGATCACGATGTTGCGGATTCCGGCCGCGGCCAGCCGCTCGATGTGATACTCGATGAGCGGGCGACCGCCGGCCTCGAGCAGGGGCTTGGGGACGCGATCGGTCAGGGGGCGCATTCGATTGCCGCGGCCTGCGGCGAGGATCATCGCCTTCATGAGAACGGATAGACTGATGTGAGGGTGCCCAACGATACACCAGCTTGCGTCGGCTCGACCCGCGTAGGGCGCGATCGGCGATCCTGCGGCCGGGTGCCGCCGCCGGCCGGTTTGGATGCCTGTCGTCCACGTGGTAGCCTTTCGGCGCCGTATCGGCCATCGAGGTTAGGGAGCGTCTCCGAGGTGTTCAAGATTATTTCCTTCAATATCAACGGAATTCGTGCGCGCCCCCATCAGCTCAAGGCGATCAAGGCCGCCCATGATCCGGATGTCCTGGGTTTGCAGGAGTGCAAGGTCGCGGATGACGCCTTTCCGCTCGATCTGGTGCAGGGGCTCGGGTTTGCGACCCACTTCCACGGTCAGAAGTCGCACTACGGCGTCGCGCTCTTGAGCAAGGTCGAGCCGATCTCCATCGCCAAGGGCATGCCCGGGGACGCGACCGACGCCCAGCGTCGTGCCATCATCGGGCGCTATCCCTTGCCGCGAGGCGGCGAGATCACGGTCATCAACGGCTATTTCCCGCAGGGCGAGAGCCGTGACCATCCGACCAAGTTCCCGAGCAAGCGGAAGTTCTATGCGGACCTCGCGTCCTATTTGCGCGAATCCTGCTCCCCCGATCAGAATCTGGTCGTGCTCGGCGACATGAATGTTGCCCCGCTGGACCTGGACATCGGCATCGGCGCGGACAACGCCAAGCGCTGGCTGCGCACCGGTAAATGCAGCTTCCTGCCGGAGGAGCGCGAATGGCTCAAGAGCTTGACCGATTGGGGTCTGGTCGATGCCTATCGGGTGGTGCATCCGCAGGTCGACGACCGCTTCAGCTGGTTCGATTACCGCTCGCGCGGCTTCGAGCGCGATCCGAAGCACGGTCTGCGCATCGATCATCTGTTGGTGACCGCGCCGTTGCGCGAGCGGCTCCTGGATGCCGATATCGACTACAGCATTCGCGGCATGGACAAACCCTCGGACCACTGCCCGGTGTGGGCGCGGTTCGATCTGTGAAGCCTCGCCCCCGGCATCCGGCGAGCGTCTTGCCTCCGGACATCACACTGATCTTCGTTCCCGGCCATGATGCACACTAATCACTCTTCGGCACGAGCAGGCATCCCATGAGGTCGCATCGGCCGATCGGCGTCTTCGACTCGGGCGTAGGCGGGTTGTCGGTCCTGCGCGAGATCCGTCGCGAGCTGCCGGACGAGGACCTTCTCTATGTCGCCGACTCGGGTTATGCACCCTACGGCGATCAGTCGACCGATGCGATCGAGCGACGCGCCGTCGCCATTACGGAGATTCTGCTCGCACGCGGGGCGAAGGCGATTGTCGTAGCCTGCAACACGGCGACGGGCGCAGCGGCCCGGGTGCTGCGGACCCGGTATCCGGTACCGGTGATCGCCATGGAGCCCGCGGTCAAGCCGGCCATCCAGCGGACCCGCTCGGGTGTGGTCGGTGTCCTGGCCACGCGCCAGACCTTGGCGAGCCACAACTTCAAGCGGCTGCTTGCGCGACTGGGGGAGGGACCCGAGATCCTCCTGCAAGCCTGTCCCGGCCTGGTCGAACGGGTGGAGGACGGCGACCTGGAGGGCGAAGGGACGCGAGCCCTGTTGGCCGCCTACGTCGAGCCCCTTTTGGCCCGGGGCGCCGATACCCTGGTGTTGGGGTGCACCCACTATCCGCATCTCGGCAGGCTGATCGGGGAGCTTGCCGGACCCGAGACGGCGGTGCTGGATTCCGGCGCTGCCGTTGCGCGACAGGTGCGCCGCCGTCTGGCCGAGGCCGGTTTGCTGGCGCTGCCGGGCCGTGACGGGGGCGAGCGCTTCTTCACGAGCGGCCAGCCGACCAAGGTCCGTCCGGTCATGGAGAGACTCTGGGGTGCGCCTCTGGATCTCGCTTCCTTGACGTCGGGCGCCGCGACACCCTTCTTCAGCGATGAGGCGGCCCCGATCGCCCGAAGCGCCGGGTGCAGCGGATGATGTCCAGGACCCGACAACAGCTCTCCGGAGGCACGGTGCGCGGGATAAACGGTATCCGAATCGCTGCGCTCCTGACGCTGCTCGTGGCCGTGTGCGCCGCTTCGGGCGCCTTCGCCAACGAGCCCTGCCTGAAGATGGTGTTCGGCCGTTACTGCTTGGGCGGTGAAGTCGGTCCGCTGTTGCAGGCCGTCCCGCCTCCGCTCGTGCGCCAGGACGAGGGTGCGAGCCTGGCCCTGGTGTTTGTCGATGGCCCGGACCGTCTCTACGTGCTCGCCTTCGACCGCAAGATCTATAAGGTCGTGCGGGCCTTCGCCGTCTCCACGCAACTGCGTTACGAGGAGACCTATGCCGCCTTGCGCGACATCTACGGTCTCGGGGAAGACCGCAGCCGCTTCCCTGCCGATGCGACGACGCCCGGCCGGCGTCTGGTGGCCATCCGTCGCGGCGAAGGGATCGCCATGCATGTCTGGACGCCGGCGCCGACCTGGCGCATCGAGCTGTCTTGGACGCGCGAGATGGGTCTCTCGCTTGCCTACGTGGCTACCGATTTGAGTGCCGCGCGCGCTGCCCAGATCGACGGGGGTCTCTGAGCCCTGTCTCGGCGCGAGGTTTCCGAGCCAGGTCTCGAGTGGCTCAACCCGGCGTCCCGGTGCGCTGATCCCGCGGATCGATCGGGCGACCGATCAGCGTGCGTCCTTCGCTATCCAAGCCGGTCAGCGCGACCTTGACGAGGGCATTGCCGTCGATCGTAGCCTCGTGCGCCGCGACATGGACCGGCAGATAGTTGGGGGTGTAGCCGAATCGCGTCTCCCGCCGCTCGCCGTCCGGGTTGCCCTCGCAAAGGACCTCCACAGTCCTGCCGATCTGCTCGCGCAGGACCGCGTGTCTCATACGCAATCCGATGTCCCGCAGCGCGTCGAGGCGCTCCCGCTGGGTCTTGCCGTCGACCCGGCTCGGCATCTCGGCTGCCCGGGTTCCGACGCGCGGAGAGTAGGCGAAGGCATGGATGTGCCCGAATCGCATCGACTCGGCGAAGGCCAGCGTCCGAGCCCAATCCTCCGCGTCCTCGCCGGGAAAGCCGACGATGATGTCGGTCGTGAGGTTGATGTCGGGCACGCGTGCACGACCTTGCTCGACGAGGCTTGCGAACTCTGCCGTCTTGCAGCGCCGCGCCATGCGGCGCAGGACGCGGTCCGAGCCGCTTTGCAGCGGCAGGTGCAGATGCGGCATCAGGCGCGGATCCTCGAAGTTTCGCCAAAAGGCATCGCCGAGATCCCAAGGTTCCAACGAGCCGAGGCGCAGACGGGGGATCTCGGTCTCGCCGAGGATGCGCGCAACCAGGTCGACGAGGTTGCTCCCGAGGTCGCTGCCGTATCCGCCGAGATGCACGCCGGTCAGGACCACCTCGCGGATGCCCTGCTCGACCAGCCGGTCGATGGCCCGGATGATCTCGGCGTGGGTCCGGCTGCGCTCGGCACCCCGCGCGACGGTGGTGATGCAGAAGGTACAACTGTAGCGACAGCCGTCCTGAATCTTGATGAAGGCACGCTGACGGCCGCGCGCGAAGAGTGCTCCGGCGGCGTCGGTGGCGGCTGTTTCGGGCATGGCCGGAAGGCTCAGGGTGGCGAGCGCGATCTCGACCAAACGGTCCTTGTCGCGATTGGCGACGATCAAATCGACACCGGTCTCGGCCGAGACGGCGCTATCCCCGAGTGTGGCGAGACAGCCGCTGACGATGAGTCGCGCCCCTGGATTGGCGCGTTGGCTACGCCGCAGGACTCCGCGCGATTTGCGCACCGCCTCCTGCGTGACGGCGCAGGTGTTGACGACGACCAAGTCCGCCGGGGAGTCTGCATCGACGACACGAAAGCCCGCGTCCCGAAAACGCTCTGCCCACTCCTCCGACTCGGCCTCGTTGAGCCGACAGCCGAGAGTCGTGATATGGACGCGTCGACCGAGGCTCATGACGGGCCGGCTGCGATCGGATCGGTTCTCAAACGACCCCGGGAGCACCCTGCATCTGTGGCCCAGGCGCGTTTTGGTGGATCAGCAGACGCCAGCCGTCGGCTCCTTGCCTGAAGATGTTGGTCCCGTAGATCGCAGGCCCCGGCTGACCGGCGGGGCCGCCTTGGGCGCGCTCCTCGATCAGGTGGATCACGGTATTGCCGCATTCGATCCAGGCGAGGTGTCGCACCTGGAGATCGAAGGCGCCGGCCTGCTCGAAGATGGACCGCCAAAGCTCCAGAACCTCCCGCCCCATCACGAGCGGTGTCATGGGCAGGAGGCAGGCGATGCTCTCCGAGTCCTCCCACACCTGCGTCATGGCCGCGGCGTCGCCCGCCTCCAGCGCATCGTAGAAGGCGTCCTCGGCATCCTGAGGTGTCTCGAAGGGCATCGGCGTGGGTTCCTGATTGAAGGGTTGGTCGTGTTGCCGGTTCTCGGCTGTCGCAACAGTCATGAGGTCAGCGGGCGTTCGCGCTTTACCGATCCATGAGTCGATCGAGCCGACATCCTGCCGTCGCGTCGCGTCCGATCGCCGAAAGCGTGTTCCGGACGGCGTCGCTCACTCCGGCCCGGACTCGGGGCGGGCTGATTCGGCGTTCCGGTCCGGCCGGGACGGGGTTGCCCAAGGCGCGGGTCGGCGCGGATCCATCCGCGGGACGCGCAGCTGAATGCGGTCTGCCGTCACCTCGCGAGACATGGCCGCAACGTCGGCGTCCGGCGGCAAGGGCAGACGCTGACTCGCGGAGCCGCTCACGATGCTGTAGCCCTGTCCATAGCCTCCGTCGAAGGTGTCTTGCCGAAACTCTTCCGCCCGCGTCCGGTAGGCGATCCGCAATCCCCGCCCTTGGGGGAGGATCTGAACCTCCTCGGGATCGATGTTTCCGAGCCGGATCTCGACGAGGTAGGCGTCGGGCGTCGCCCGTCGCGAGATCGACAGGTGTCTGGATCCCCGGTCGAAGGCTCCGGGTTGCATCGGAGGCGTCCTGGACGGCTCGGCGAAGGGGGGGGCTGGAGGCGCAAGGAGCCCGGGCGGGTCGATCCACGGGGGAGGTCCGAAAGGCATCGTCCCGTAAGGATTTCCCGGGTACGGGAAAGGGCCCGGGTTGCCCCGAGCGCCGGGCCAAGGCGAGCCCGGTGGAAACGCGGATCCCGGCGGAATCGGCCCGAACGAGTCCCGGGCGAAGGTCGGGGCGGCAACGGCGATGATCAAAATCGCGGCGGTCAGGTGGGGGATACGCATCGGTGGCTCCTACGTCTGCGGGTGTCCGACACCTCAAGTATAGGGCGGCCGAGGAGATTGACGCACTCGCCAGGTCGGGCGTCCGAGCGGATCGATGAGGCCATGCCCCGAGAGCCAGAGCCGGGCATCCTCGGCGTCCTGCTCGAACCAACCCTTGGTCGAGCCCAGCCGAAAGCTGTAGCCCCAAGCGTCCATCTCCGCGAACAGACGCTCGCGTCCAAGGCCGGGGATCGCGTCAGCCAACAGCACCTGGAGATAGCAGACGGCATTCTCTTCGGCATCGTCGCCACCGACATCCGTATGCACCCGCTCGCGTCGGATCGGATCCATGCAGATCCAGTGACAGGCCTCATGCAGGATCGAGTGGAGCGGCGTCTCGCGCTTGGCATACAGCCTGTCGCCGACCAGCCCGGCCTCCGGATCGCCCCAATAGGAGCCGGGGATGGGGTTTCCGTCATCCACGCATGCGAGCTCGAGTCCGAAGCGCCCGAGCAAAGCCGCGATCAAGTCTGTGCCTCGGGGTAGCGTATCGAGTGTCGAGGCGGCTTGAGTCATACACTGACGTGACCGAGGACTGTCGCGAAGCCGCGAGCGGCGATCGGGGGAGAAGATCGAGGATGCTGCCCGAGTGACGGCGAGCGCGGGAAAGCCGATAGGAAGAACCCGCGTCGACCGGAGCACGGGGCTGGCCTCTTGAGGCGCGCCTAAAATGGCGGAGAGGGTGGGATTCGAACCCACGGAAGGCTTGCGCCTTCTCTTGATTTCGAGTCAAGCCCGTTCGGCCACTCCGGCACCTCTCCGAGATACTCCGTCGCCTGGCTCCCCACGCGACAGACCGGTAAGTCTAATCGTCGATCGTCGTGTTGTCCATCGCCGTCGGAACGCTGCCGGGAGCGGTGGTCGGCACAGAGCGGGTAGGGCTATGATCGAGCGGCTTCCACCAACAACGATCGAGAGTCTCGGATGACAAAGCAACACCTCCTTCTCTGCCGTCTCGCCACGTTCGGGATGTTCCTGAACCTATCGACAGCGATCGCCTGCACCGGCGGCGCACTCACGGCCAAGGATGGCGGCACTGTGGTCGGCCGTACCCCGGAGTTCGGCGTGCCCCTTGACTCGAATCTGGTCGTCTGGCCGGCGGGCTCGTCCTTTCAGGGCACCACCGCGACCGGCAGGAACGGACTGGCCTATCAATCCAAGTACGGGTTCATCGGCATGTCGGCGGCCGATATGTTCGACCAAATCGTCGACGGAATGAACGAAAAGGGCCTCAACGTCGGCCTCTTCTATTTTCCGGGCTACGCCGAGTATGCCGAGCCGACCCCGGAGAACGCCGTCAAGGGTCTGTCGCCCGGCCAGGTTTCGACCTGGATACTGGCGAATTTCGCCACGGTCGACGAGGTGAAGCAGCATATCGACCGGATCGCGGCACTGCCCGTGGTCATCGATATCCTCAAGTCGGTGCCCGATGTCCATTACAAGGTGCAGGATGCGAGCGGCCAGGCCATCGTCATCGAGCCCGTGGATGGGCAATTGAAGGTCTACGACAACCCGGTTCGCGTGCTGACCAATGCCCCGGGCTTTGAATTCCATCTGACCAATCTCAACACCTATCTCGACCTCTCTCCCGGCTATCCCCAATCACGCGCGATCGGCGATCTGAAGTTGGTGCCGTTCGGGATGGGGGCCGGCGCCGTCGGCTTGCCGGGCGACTTCACGCCCCCTTCGCGCTTTGTCCGCATGGCGTTCTTCACGCAAAACGTGCCCGAGCAGCCCGATACGACCGCAGCCACGGCAACGCTTTTCCATCTGCTCAATAACTTCGACGTTCCCGTCGGATCGGCCCAACCGCCCGCAGGGACCGCCGAGGTGACATCCGACTATACGACCTGGACGGCGGTCAGCGACCTGAAAAAGCTCCAATTCCATTGGAAGACCTTCGGCCACCAGACCGTACGTGTGGTTGATCTGCACCAGGCTCTGAAGACGGCCGGCCACAAGATGATCCACATGAGCGCAGGTCCTCAGGCCCAGACAGACGTCTCGCATTCGGTTCCGACGCAGATCAAGTAAGACCTCGTCGCGATATCGAGATCGCTCGGACAGAGCACGACTTGGTCGGACGCGCCCTGCCTGATTGCTCGTCATGCCCGCTCAATGTATCGGCCGAGGCCGCCATAGGCCGCGGGAGAAGAGCCGACACCGGCGACAGCATCTACGCCGGCGCGGCCGGTGCTCGGGAGATCGCCACCAAGCAGCGGATCGGCAAGCGCGACGAGGTGCTGAGGCGGCAAAGCGCTTGGCGAGTCGATCGACACGGACGGGTTCACACACCTGTCCGTTACACATCTGATGCGGTTTCCTCCCGCTGGCGGCCGAGGGCAGGGTCGTCACCGAGGAGACCCTTGAGTGTCTGCGCGAGCAAGATGGGATCTCATACACGCTCCTCGAGGTGAACCTGCTGATCGCGCTGCTTCACCGGCAGTCGCGCCGCGCGCTGGTTCGAGCGCGCAGACGCCGGCGCGGCTGCACCCGAGCCGATCCACCGGTTAAGTGATTTCAAGACCCCTGTAGGCCGGCCCTTCCGTCGCCCCGGCATCCGCCGGACCCCTGCACCCCCGACGATCGGTCCGTCACGATTCCCATCCGACAGGTCGTGACGCATCCGAATGATCCAATAGGCCCTTCACCCGGATCCAATCCGCCCGAAAAAATGCTCGCCGGAAAACACGCGAAACGGGGTTCATCGTTTGACCGATCGAGAGCCGCCGGTCACCGGATGCCCGAGACCCGAAGACCATCGAGCTGCGGACCCGCCGCAGCGTCATCGCAGGATCCGGCACCGGCCCGACGACGGTCGACGTCTTCAACCTTGGCAGAGAGAGCAAAGAATGATGAGCCAGCACCCGCATCGCACCCTGTGGCGTCGTGACTTCGGCGTCGTTCCGGCCGCCGAGCGTCGTCTCGCCCGTTTTGCCCTGCAGGCGCTCGACAGCAGCCCGTCGACTCGGGCTGCGATGAACGATGAAAGCGGCGTCGGGGTCATGTGGCAGTTGATCCTGCCGCTGCTCGAACCCGATGCGGTGGCGCGCGCCTTGCCGCCGCCGAATCACCCTGCGCCGCCGGACGGCGACACCGACGAATCCGGGTGGTACGCATGGCACCTTGGCTGTCAGCTTGCCGGGGAGCTCACGCACGACATCCTCGAGTGCGAGGAGCCGACGCTCGACAGTCGCCAGAAGTATTGGATCCGCGGGTTCCTAAAGACCTTGCCGCGCTGGGTCATGACCCGTCTGGCCAAGGCCGACGGGCGGGCGCCGATCTCGTCGACTGTCGCCCTGCTCGGCGAGGTCCTCGGACTCGACGAGGCCAGTCTCTGCGTGCTCGATTTCCTGGAGCAGCGCGAGCAGTCCGACGCGCTGCGCAGTGTCTTGCGCACGAGCAGCCGAAGCGGCAGGCGGATCAATCTGGAGCGCTTAGCCGGGGTTCTGGGGCTCGATCGGAGTGCCGTGCGCGAGGCCTTGGCCAAGCGCGGCCCGCTGTGCAGTCTCGGTCTGGTCGACCGACAGCACCGTCACGAGACCGACCTGGAGGACTACCTGGCCCCGCAAAGCCTCCTGCGCGACGTGCTCGATGCCGCCCCGCGTGACGGCGAGGCGCTGCTTGCGCTCCTGATCGAGCCGGCGCCCGTCGGGGCCTGGCGCCTGGATGCCTTCCCGCATCTGGCCG
>NZ_LN848257.1:4053664-4056976 GCF_001499735.1 Thiocapsa sp. KS1
ATTTGAACCTGGCCGGCGACATCACGCCGGGCGCGATCGCCCGCGCGCTGGCCGAACGGGGTCACGGCAGCCTGTGCTTCTATGGCCCGCCGGGGACCGGCAAGACCGCCTTTGCCGAGGTGCTGACCGAAGCGCTCGACCGCGAGCTGGTGGCGCGGCAGGCCACCGACCTGGTCTCGCCCTATGTCGGGGAGACCGAGCAGAACCTGGCACGCCTGTTTCGCGCGTGCGACCCGGCGCACACGGTTCTGCTGCTGGACGAGGTCGACAGCTTCCTCGCCGATCGGCGAGCGGCCCGCCACGGCTGGGAGCGCACGCAGGTGAACGAGCTGTTGCAGCAGATGGAAGGCTTTCCCGGCATCTTCATCGCGGCAACGAACCTGATGTCGGGCATCGACGCCGCGGCGCTGCGGCGGTTCGACTTCAAGCTGCACTTCCGGGCATTGAAGCCGGCCCAGCGCCTCGCCCTGTTCGCCCGCGAGGCGCTCGGCGACGCCACAGCTCCGGTCCCGCCGGAGATCGCGCGGCATCTGACGGCGCTGGAGACTCTGGCGCCCGGTGACTTCGCCACCGTCTGCCGCCAGCGCGAGCTGCTCGGCGAGACCCCGACACCGGAGCAGTTCCTGCGCCGGCTGATGGCGGAGTGTCGGTTGAAAGGGGAGGAGCTGATCAGGGCCCCTTGATCCCGGAGGGGCAGGTCGCGGCGATTGGCGCCGAAGCGGATTCGGGCGGATCCGCTTCGGCGTTCTGGATCAGGGCGCATGACGTCATCCGTTGCTCGCCGAGCACAGGCACCGAGTACGACACACACCGTCGTCTACGAAGGATATCGTTGCAGCACCTCGCAGGACACGTATCGAGATCCATCGGCGATCTCGATGTCCTGCAAGGTCGCGACGGCGTTCGGCACCTTCATCGAGGAGTCACGACATGCTCTTGAGCATCAACCCCGAGACCGGCGAAACGGACAAGCGGCGAACCCTGCGTCTGCAGTCGTTCGGGCTCGATGAACGTGCGCTGCAACGGATCCTCTTTCGCTCGCTGGATCGTCTCTTTCCCGATGACGAGTTGCTCTTGCTGATGCAGTCCCGCGCATGGCAGGAAGAGCCGGATCTAATGGCCATCGACCGTGAGGGCCGGCTCTTTATCTTCGAGCTGAAGGCGTGGGAATCGCAGGCATCGAACCTCCTGCAGGTGCTCCGTTACGGTCAGCGCTTCGGCAGCATGGGATACGCCGAGCTGGATGTCTGGTTCAAAACGTCCACCGATCCATCCCAATCGCTCAAGACGGCACATCGGGCGAAATTCGAGGTCGAGCTCCCGGAAGAGGCGTTCAACCGCAAGCAGGTCTTTGTCGTCATGACCAACGGCTTGGACTATCGAACCCGCGAGGCCGTCCGGTACTGGCGCTCGAGCGGATTGGATGTCCGTCCATGGGTCTATCGCGTCTATGCCGGTGTCCCGGATGAGATGTTGCTCGAAATGTCGCCGTTCAGGGTCTGCGACAATCCTTACGAGGATATCGCCGAGGGTTACTACGTCCTCAACACGAATTTCAGGAACAGCCCCCGAGACCACGACGACATGCTGGCGAGCCGGAAGGCCGCGGCCTATTTCGATCCCTGGAAGTTTAAGATTGAGCGATTGCAACGCGGAGATGTGGTTTTTCTCTATCAATCCGGGGTCGGCATCGTCGCCGTCGGCGAGGCGGACGGGGCGCTGATCAAGGCGCCATACCAGGGTCGCGCGGAACATCCCGACGAGGAGTACGCGATGAGACTGCGCCGTTTTCGGATGGTCTCGCCGCCGTTGGCTGCGCAGGCGATCAAACAGATCACCGGCATCAACCACGTCTTCATGAGCACCATGTTCGGCCTCGATGTCGACAGCGGCAAGGCCATTCTCAAGAACATCACGCAGCCGCAACCGCCGCAGATCACATCGGCGTAACGGTGCCGGGGAGATCATCCACGGGCGACCCGGCACCCGATGCGACCGGCCGAGGACCGCGCCAGGACATTGCTCAGATGGACGGAAACCATGCATCCCACAGACACGCCCGGAAAGACCGAGAACCCGAGCGAACCGCGTCTCGACTGGCACCTCATCCAGATGCGCGACGCGAGCGACATTTGGTGCACCAAACGCGATACCACGCAGGTCGCCGCGGTCGAGGGCGGCTGGCTGTTCCGCTTTCGCCACTACGACGGCTCGCAGTCCGCCATGAGCACCCAGGCCCTGACCTTCGTGCCTGACCCCCTGCATCGGTGGTCGCCCGAGCAGACCAAACCACACTGGGAGCGTCTGGGCAGCACTGTCGCCATGGGCTACAACGACCGCACCGCCCGCATGGCGGTGCCGGGCGGCTGGGTCTATCTGAGCGCGTTCGCCACACGCGGCGGGAATCTAACCCTTTCGTTGGCGTTCGGGCCGGCGGAGCCACTCTGTGTAGGCATGATGAACGAGGCGGGGAACGACAAGAGGCGGATTCCGGACACGCCCGAGTAGCGCGCACGCACACGCCTGCTACACTGGACCCATCGCTATCGGCGATCCATCCATCGGGCGTCATGATCTGGCCCCGTAGGATGACATGCATTTAAGATCAGATGGTTACCGCATCAATCACCCATCCGACTGCCAGGTTACTGCAGGTATTCAGGATGAATCCGGCCGCCCGAAAGCGGTCATTTTAACTTGGTTCGGACACAAAGATGAGTGACTTCACAGCAGTTTCAGCATTGTTTGCGGGCACGGATATCTTCGTCATACCGACTTTCCAACGCCCATATTCCTGGGATGAAGCACAATGGGATGATCTACTACGAGATATACGGTTCGCAACCGCTCGGTTCAAGACGAATCGGCACGCAACGCACTACTTTGGGGCGATTCACACAATCAAGGTCGAGCCGGATGACCACCTTTTTATATCCTTTACCGATCAAGAGAATCAAGACATAAAGTTGCTAAAGGAGTCTGATTTTGTACTGAATGGGAAATCCTACAATGTCCATCTGGTCGTCGACGGCCAGCAGCGGCTAATCTCGCTCTATACGTTACTTGAACACTGTCAGCACCAAGAGGACAGATTTTTCGCTGGCGACCCGATCATTCCAAAGCTCATCCTGAACCCCAGAACCGATCATGCGCACTGGCGCTATTTGTTGAAGCTCGATAAAACCCAACCCTCACTTGAAACTACAAGTCAAAAACGACTGCATGCCATGTTCGAAACATATAAAAGGCAAGCAGATTTCACAAATGGTACCCCGGAGCATCAGTTCCTAAGGAAACGCTGATTAAATCACT
>NZ_LN848257.1:4057076-4063727 GCF_001499735.1 Thiocapsa sp. KS1
TAATCCGAAAAAACGCGACAATAAATTGGATTGAATTGGCGCCGGACATGACGCTCTCTCCTTTCCTGACGCTCAATGACCGCGGCAAGGATCTTACAAAACTCGAGAAAGTCAAAAGCCTTGCGATGGAAGCAGACGAAAATCACAACAACAGCAGCGCCGCGCAAACCATTAACACTTCTTTTGGCGGAGTCTATCGTTCAATCGACCTGAATCACAGCCTCCTGAAGGACGATGATTTTATTCGCCAGCTCGCAATCGCACTGTGGGAAAGTAAATCCGGAGAACCTATTGGGGGCATACCTGAGCTAAGACATTCCAGGGTCCATGACGAAAGCCTGGAAAACATCTATGAAAAGTTCCGCACACACCTCTCAAATAAATTTGGTGATGCACAAGACCTCGTAACTCAGGTTTCTTCTTAGAGCATAAGCATTGCTGATGAGAACAACGCCTTATCTCGACATATTGGGCAGGCGTGCGTTGGAAACCCCATCAGCGCACCGAGTTTTGCCGAAGCGCTTTTCCCAAGCACACCCATTCGCGATGCGCGCGAAGATTACAACATGGTCCTTGTTTCGTTGGGACTTCAACCAAAACAAATTGCCTTTATGCTCTCAGTGCGGAGCCACTACAACGTAGAGTGGCATGAGCCGCTTGGCAGGATCAGGCTTTCCAACACGATTATCAAGAAGAACCTCTTGGACGCATTTCAGCGTCTATCGACTGATATACCGGACGACCTAACCTGGAAATGCGCGATAAAAAATGAAATCGAGAGTATTCCTGATCAATCCGATCGCGTCGTTACGCCTCTTTATTTGGCCGAACTATTGCGCCTGATTGTAGGAAATGCGAAGCCAGGCAACTTCACTTACAAATGGCAATACAGCTTTGGCGCGACAACCATTAGCAGACAGAGCCTTGTCGACTCTTGGGCCGACTACTTGGTCACTTACGGTAGACGAGATACCTTTATAATAGAGATCGCCACCGGCCAATATTGGGACAATCGATCCCCTGAATTACGCTATTTGTTGCGGGAGTTCGAGGCATGCCTCCCGAACGGCGTGAATGCGCACTGTAATTGTAATTTAGAGATCGAGCACTTCTTTGGGCGCGATTATGAAGCCATTAAATCGTCGGCGACACAATTGTTCACTGAATCGGACAACTACGGAACTAAGTTTGTGGATCGACCGGGCAACAAGTTACTCATCAGTAGCGAACTGAATAAGGAGCTCAATAAAACAGCAGTTACTGGAAAGCCCAGTGTATACAAAAGTAACCGCGGGGTGACAGAATCGGCGATGCAAGTTGGCAACGACCTTTCGGGCGTCACCAATATCGATGTCTTGTATAAGTATGTCTTGCTCAGGCAGTTGCGGTTAGCGGCCTTTGCAGCGAAAAGGTTTTGATCTCCAGCTGGCCCTGATCGGTGTGGGCGACTGTGGCCACACCGGTGCAGACTAGCCTCAAACTCCGCAGAGACCGAACATGCAAGTCGCCGACACCCTGATCAAACAAATTCTCAGCGCCGTGCCGATGCACTGCAGGGAGCATCCACCGGCAGTGGATGAACCACCGCACGACGGTGTCCTTCCTGCCGGGCTTTTCGACGACGCGCCCGACCTGGAGGTGTTCCGGGAAAGGGAGCCCGACACCGGGCCGGAGTTTCCCGATCGTGCTGAGTCGATCGCCCTGCTCGGGACCTACCAGTGGATGGGTAGCCCCGGCATCATCAGTCTCTACCAGGGAAATATCGAGGCATTTTGGAAGAGTCTGATCCGCGATGCCCAGCGTCGCTTTCCGTTCATCACCGGGAAGGATGCCGAGCGGGTGCTTCGATTACTGGTGCTCTCCGTCTATCAGCACGAACGGTTCCATTACGTTTGCGACTTCTCTCGGCGCTTGGTCGGCGGATCCTTCGACCGTTTGCACGAGGAGGCGCTGGCGGTGGCTTGGGAGTGGCAGTGGCTCAGGTCTCAGGACCGCTGGAACGCGTTCTACGGGATGATGCATCCGACCCTTCGACGTTGCGTGGTTCAAGCGATGTTCGACCAGCGCTCGCCGGGTTATCGGTATTGGCGAAACTATGCCGAGCTGAGCGCTTTCCACGATGCGGCGACAGCTTATCTTTATCCTGCCGGCGCGCAGACCTTCGCCGGTACGTCGTTCAATTTCGCGGCCTGGGCGCTGGAGCATATTCCGGATGACGGGAATCGGGCCTGGGATGAAAGGATCCTGCCGTGACGATGGGTCTGCGGATCGTTGCTGCCGCGTCATCGCGGTCGAGCTCGCGCGTAGCCCCACTTGAAAAGTCGCCTCCCAGTTGCAGCCCGCCGGAGATCGGCAAGTGAACCACGGTATCGAGCTCGCGTTTGCGCAACACCGTGGCCTGCTCGCCCGCGATCAGCAAGATGCGCTCTTGGTCGCGGGTGCTGTGAGTCAATCTCCCGATCTTCGCACGCGCTCGGTTGTCTCGGAGAGCCGGGACGGACTCTGCGCGGTCGCCGACGGCGTCGCGATCAGCCCCTACCCGCAGCGGGCAAGCCGCACCGTACTCGAGGCCCTGTGCGAAATCGGCCCGCAGCATGACGATTTGCTGCAAGACGGCTGGATCGGCCCGCGGCTGATTCGCCGGCACGTCCATCCGGCGTTGTGCCGAGCGCTTGCCGGGGATCGGCGCACCCGCGGCTCGGCGTGCACCTTGGCCCTGCTGCAATGGCGCGCGGGGCGGTTCAGCGTGCTCAACGTCGGGGATTCACGGGTGTATCGCATCGACCGAGCCGGTCGCTGGCAGCAGTTGTCGCGGGATCACACCTATTTTCAGTCCATGGTCGAGCGCGGGGAGATCGCCGCCGACCAGTACGTGGGTCAGCTGTACCATGATCTGGAGCATATGCTCGGGGCCGACGACGCCGAGGATGACTTTGCGATCCATTGGCGCCCGGGCGATTGGACACCGGAAGAGACCTTTCTGATCTGCACGGACGGTCTGCACGACACGCTGGGGCAGGAGGCGTTGGAAGCGCTGTTTCGCACCGAGCGCCCGCTGAAGGCGCAGGCAGCGGTTTTTCTCGATGCGGTGTTGGAGGCGGGTGCGCCGGATAATGTGTCGCTGATCCTGGGGCGATTGGCGAACACGCGAACCGCTTGACAGTGCGCTGGGCG
The DNA here is from genome assembly GCF_001499735.1 of Thiocapsa sp. KS1. Classification (GTDB taxonomy): domain Bacteria; phylum Pseudomonadota; class Gammaproteobacteria; order Chromatiales; family Chromatiaceae; genus Thiocapsa. The sequence continues at coordinate 4,060,251 of NZ_LN848257.1, forward strand.
GCGTTGATGAGTCCGGTCAGCACGTGTCGAGGGTGGTCTTCGGGATTGGCGCGTGGGCATCGACCTTGCTCGCTGTCAGGGCGGTTGAAGAGGACGACTGCAAGTCGTCGATCCCGGGGTGGCGTCGCTTCGCGACGATCGTAGGCGTGGTTTCCGGCCTGTCGGAGGAACAAGGCCCCGGTGACCGAACATGATGGTCTGCACGTCGAGTCGCCGGACGGGAATCGTGACCGCTTCTCAATCGTCCATCCTGTCCCCGGGCTCGGGCGGGACATCGGGACTGGCCGCGAGCCAGACATCGAAGGCGGCGAGATCGCCCCTGGCTTGCCGCTCGCGAAAATAGGTCTCGGTCTTGAGCGCGGACACCTTTTCGGCAATCGCGGTGACGAAGAACTGGTTCATCGACACCTGTTCTTCCTCCGCCACCTGACGGGCATAGGCGAACAGTGATTCAGGCAGTCTCAGTGCATAGTTGGCCATTAGGAGTCTTCCTCAAGGCGGCGGAGAAAGGCGCCCGGCGTCAGAACCGTCAGCCGGAAGCGTTCCGCCGCGCCGAAATCGGCTGTATTCAACGTGACCAGGGCGTCGGCGCGACCGTTCAAGGCAGTCTCGAGCACCATCTCGTCTGCTGGATCACGCATTTGCGGACGCCACAGGAAATGTAGGTGCACCGGCTCCATGAGCAGGCACAAGGCATCCAGGAAGGCGTCGGTCATCGCCTCGGTACGTTGGCCGGCTAACAGGTGCTCGGGCCGTTTGAGCACGGCTTCGTATTCCAGCAGCAGCGGCACTGAGCCGAGGGCGACATAGCGCCGCTCGCGCAAGGCATGCAACAGCGTGAACGAGGCACCCTTGCGACTGCGTGAGGCCGCGACCAGGACATTGGTATCCAACACGACGCGCACAGGTTTCATATCGCTGATGATATGAGCGCTAGCCAAGGAGTCAACTAAAACCTGCACCGAAGCCAACACCGGTATCGCCGCCGACCTCTGGGTGCTGTCCGGTGGAAGGTCACCGTCGAGCGCCGGTTGCACAGCCGAGGCGCATGTCGTGCCAGGCGCTGTTTCGACTTAATCCCCCACCACCGTAAAGCTGAGCACACGCTCGCCATGACCTCGCGTCGAGTCCGGAAAGGGAACCAGCAGTAGATCGGTGTTCGGAGGGAGCCGCTCGGTCAGCAGGGTGTTCAGGACATCCCATTCGTCGATCGTGAAATACAGGTCGGTGTGGAGCCAGCCCAGGGCGCCGCGACTGCGTGTCGACACCAGATCGGCGCAGGCTTCGGCGGTGGCGGCGGTGCACTCCTCGGGTCCCGTCCAGCGCACGGCCGTGGCCCGGGCGCGCGGTCCCGAGGCGAGGATCGTGCGCACATCGACCGGGTCGCAGCAGATCATCGCCGGTTGAAAGAAGGGCAGACCGGGCAGCATGGCCTCGATGAGCGCCGCCGTATCCAGAGCGCCGCACGCCCTGCCGATCTCGATGACCGGGCCGTCCAGGGTGGCGCGCCAATCGGGATCGAGACCCTCGGCCGGCGTGTCGAGGACGACCGCCGCGCGCAGATAGACCTCGGATGCGGCCAGGTGTCGGTTCCAGATCGGGGCATCGCGTCGCGCCCGGGCGTCCGAGGGGTCGATCAGCAGCAGGGTGCTCGCGCATCTGTCCAGACGCAGCGCCAGCGCTTCGGCCGCGTGATGACCTTGCGTGGATCCGGTGCGGTACAGAGCGCAATCCGCGGGGATGGCGATCCGCTCGGGAAGGCGATCCAGGATGCGTTCCGCCGCGCGACCAAGGGTGATCACCAAGGGGTGAAGGTGCGTGTCCCAGTCATCGAGAAGGTCGCGCGCGGCGAGGTTGTGATCGGTGCCGGCGGTGAGCCATGGGGCAAGACCGGGGGACTGTTGCGCCCGGGCTGCCGCCGCGAGGAGGCTCGGCAGGCGGTCGAAGACCGGGGTGAGCGGTTGGACCGTCGCGGCACGACCGACGGCCTCGGCAAGGGTCCATCGGCCGGACAGCCCGAGCGCGCCGGCGGCGCCCATCGCGTGGATGAAGGTTCTGCGTTTCATTGCGGGAGGGCCTCACGAGCACCTGAAGGGTTTGATGCCGGGCATGATCCGGGATTTTACGACAGGTCATGTCGCATCCCTGCGGCATTGTCCGACGTTTCGACACCACGACACAGGAGTGCATCCATGTCCCTCATCGCGAACCTCAGATGCGCGCTTCTCGGCGCGGCTCTGTTGCCGCTCGCCGCGCCAGCAGATTCGGCGTTGCCGGCGCAGCCGATCGCCAAGTCCGGCAATTGCCCGAGCGGGTACAGCACCAGCGGCGCTTATTGCAAACCCGGCGCAAAGGCCCGTGCGGCGTTGGAGAAACGCGGATCTTGCCCGAGCGGCTATTCAACGAGCGGTGCCTACTGTCTGGCGGGGACGCAGGCGCGGGCGGCGGTGCCGAAGATCGGCGCCGGGTGCCCGTCGGGTTGGTCCAGCAGCGGGGATTATTGCCTGCGAAATCGTTGAGCGAGTGCCCGGCCTACTCAAGACCGCGCGCCCCACGCCGCCGTTTTGCGGTTCCGCCCTCCGACCGCCGATGGCAGGGTCGTCACCGAGGAGAACATTGAGCGTCTGCCCGAGCAGAAGAGATCTGATGCGCGCTGGAACCTGACAATCGGACAAGCTAGCCTTGGTGCACGACTAAGTCCACCAGAGATCGCGATGAGTCAAACCGTCAACGTTCATGAAGCCAAGACCCACTTCTCGAAGCTGCTGGAACAGGCCCATCAGGGCGAGGAGATCATCGTCGCGAAAGCCGGCAAACCCTACGCCCGCCTGATGCCGTTGGCGGATGCACCCAAGCCTCGCCGGCCAGGCAGGCTCGCCGGGCGAGTGGGAGACGCCTTCTTCGATCCGCTCCCGGACGAGGACCTGGATGCCTGGAACCGCAGCGGGGACGCGCCCTGATGCGCTTGCTGTTGGATACGCACGCCCTGCTGTGGTGGTTTACCGACGACCCGCGCTTGTCCGCCCGAGCACGCGCGGTCATTGCAGACACCGGCAACAGCATCCACGCCAGCGCGGCCAGTGCCTGGGAGATCGCCACCAAGCAGCGCAGCGGCAAGCTCGACGAGGTGCCGGAGGCGGCGAAGCGCTATAGCGAGCTTATCGACGCGGACGGGTTTATACATCTGCCTGTGACCCATCTGCATGCGCTGCGGGCCGGCGACTGGCAGGTGGACCATCGCGACCCATTTGACCGGATGCTCGCCGCGCAAAGCACCTTGGAGCGCATGCCACTCGTGACAAGGGGCCCGGCATTCGAACGGTTCGGGATCCAGACGCTATGGTGAGATTGCGATGGAAGGCAAGAAATCGGGAAATGAGCCAGGCTCCTTTTCCCCCACGTCTCGCTGTAAGCCTCGCGGGTAATTCAAGTCTTAGGCAATTCTTAATTCTTGGTTTTCGGAATACCGTGGTCTGT
>NZ_LN848257.1:4063827-4066267 GCF_001499735.1 Thiocapsa sp. KS1
TGGTCTGTCCCTGGTTCTACTCCATGGCGAAAGATCGACTCCTGTTGTCCGAGGATCAGTTCGCTCCGCTGCAGACCCAGCAGCGCATGACGACGCACATCGATCTGGACAGCGCATGTTCCGACGGCGAGCTGCTCGCGCTTGACTGGCAATTGGCCGACGCTACCGCGCCGGTGCAACGGGCTACGTTCGACCTGCTCATCGATCTCGCCGGTGTGCACCGGTGCTAGGTGTCCCCGTAGGCAATCTCGTAAATTACTGGGGCAAAGAAGATGCGAGGTGTTAGCTCGACCTGGCCCTCTTTCAGTATCTCGAGCTTCAACAGGCGATCAATATCGCTCTTGGCAGTCGGGTAGGTGACATCGGTCAGGTCTTTGACTTGCGGAATCGTGACGAGCGGGCTCGTGAATAGACCCTCGACGATTCGATGCAGGCGGGCGTTGCCGCCGCTTTCCGCGACCCGTCGACTGTAGTCATCCCGCAGGGCGATCAGTCGGTCGATCCGGTTGATCGTGTCGTCGCACTGCTCAACGACGCCCTGTAGGCAGAAGCGAATCCAGGGCAGCCATTGACCGTCGGCGCTAACCATGAATAAGCGGTCGATATACTCGTCTTTGTGGCGCTCGAAGAAGTCGCTCAAGTACAGCCAAGGGCTGCCGAGGCTCAACCATTGATAGATCGTCAGCGATAACAGCAACCGGCCAACACGACCATTGCCGTCCCGGAACGGGTGAATCGTCTCGAACTGATAGTGCGCCATAAAGGCCCGGATCAATGGGTCGATCCGGGACTCTACATGGTGAGACTTCTCAAAGGCATCCAGGCACTCGACGAGTCTGGACGCGGGAGGGGGCACGAATCGTGCGCCGGCACCCACATGCACCTGGCAGTCGCGGAATTCGCCGGGGCGTCGTTGTTGGCCACGAACGCCACTTAACAATGCCTGATGCATCTCGCGAATCAACCGTAGCGAGATGGGCAGGCCACCGTCGAGCAAATTGATGCCAAGCTGTAGCGCCTTGCCGTAATTGAAGACCTCCCGCCAGGCATTGACCTGATCGGCGTCCGATGACGGGTCCCGCGGATCCATCTGGTAGAGCAGCAGTTCCTCCGGGGTTGCGTAGGTCCCCTCCATGCTTGAGGAACGCAGGGCCTCGCGTTGCTGTAAGGGGACCAACAGAAGCTGATGATTGGTCATGTGGCGACCGACCCCATCGAGGCGTGCGAGATTCTCGCGGGCCTGCATCAACAAGGGCCACAACTCGGTCGGCATAGCCCAGTCCGTCGGCAACGGGTTTGGAACGAATGCGACATCGGGTCGTGGCGAGCGTATCTCGGCGAGCGCCCCCAACTTCTTGCTTGTAAAGCGATCTCTGTCCATGGTGTATAGGGGTTTTTAACGCTCAGGCTCTTGGTTAAAATTTTAGCACTATAATTTTAACTTGGCTCTCAGCGATAAATCCAATTAAGTTGCGATGCTCTAGATCCGACCTGGCGAGCATATATCTTGTGCCTCCAAGCTTCCAGTGCCACAACATAGCGGAAATTTCCGCGAGATTCATACGTTAAAGCCCTGGTGCCCCGCACCTCTTGGGCACCAGCCTGGTTGGTGCGAAGAATGAGGTTTCCTCGGTTTTGAGGCTCCCCGGAAATCTAGTCGTCCAACGTTGACGTAGACTGTCTGTCAGACCACGCTGTGCCGAGCCTCCCCCTTCATTCGACACTCCGCCGTCAACCGCCGCAGGAACTGCTCCGGCGCGAGCGTCTCGGCGAGGAGTGTACGCTGCCGCGCCACGGTCGCGAAGTCGCCGGGCGTGAGCGTCTCCAGTGTCGCAAGGTGCCGCGCGAGATCGGCCGGAACCGAGAGGGTCGCATCGCCGAGCGCCTCGCGCGCGAACAGCGCAAGCCGCTGTGCCGGAGCGAGCGCCCGAAAATGCAGCTTGAAGTCGAACCGCCGCAGCGCGGCGGGATCGATCCCGGACATGAGGTTGGTGGCGGCGACGAAGATGCCGGGGTAGTGCTCCATCTGCTGGAGCAGTTCGTTGACTTGCGTGCGTTCCCAGCTGTGGCGGGCGTCCCGGCGGTCGCCGAGGAAGCTGTCGACCTCGTCGAGCAACAGCAGGCTGTGGGCGGGGTCGCTGTCGCGAAAGAGCCGTGCGAGGTTCTGCTCGGTCTCGCCGACGTAGGGGGAGATGAGATCGGAGGCGCGGCGTACGATCAGCTCGCGATCCAGCGCCTCGGCGAGGATCTCGGCGAAGGCGGTCTTGCCGGTGCCGGGCGGGCCGTAGAAGCAGAGGCTGGCGTGGCCGGTGCGCTCCAGCGCCTGGACGATCGCGCTCGGGGCGATGCCGCCGGCGAGGTTGAGGAAGGCGACGTCGAAGGCGATGCCGGGGCGCCGCCGCGGCGGGGTCGGGGCGCCGTGCAGGAGGCTGCGCATCGC
>NZ_LN848257.1:4066367-4070655 GCF_001499735.1 Thiocapsa sp. KS1
CGTTGACGCCGACGGCGCCGCTTGTCGCGGCGCGGCCGAGAATCGCTTGCAGGTGCGCCACCGCATCGGCGAGATGGGGAAAGGCGCTCGGCGGCCAGGCGGCGGCGGGGGCCGGCTCGATCAGGATGGCGAGGAGTGCCTCGGCATCCGTCGGCTCGGCATCGATCAGCTCGCGCAGCAAGCTGGTCGGGCGGACGAAGTCCTCCAGGTCGCAGGGGTCGCCGGTGTAGTCGAGCAGACCGAGGCGACGCAGCGGGGCTTGGCGGGTCAGGGCCTCGCGCAGGGTGCGCTCGGGGATCGCGAGGGCCGCGCTCAGGCGCGGCCGATTGATGCGCGCGGTGGCCTGCTCGTAGCGACGCAGGACGAACCGCAGCGGCTCGTGGGCGTCGCACTCGACGAGATAGGCGAGGATCTGCAGGTCGGTCGGATCCAGTCCGAGACTCTCGCCGAGGATCGCGAGTGCGGGTATCGCCGGCTCCGCCGTGTCGGCTGACGCCAGACGGGTCAGGACGCTGCGCGGGATGCGTTGGAGCAGCCGACGCAGACGCCCGCGCAGGACGGCATCCTCTGCCGGTTGCAGGGAGTCGTCGTCCGCGTCCGCCCAGGCGTCGTCCGGATCGCGACCGTCGGCGTTGGCCAGGAAGGCCGCGACCTGCTCGGGCTCAAACAGCGGCAGACACAGGGTCCAGAGCGCGCCGAGTGTGGATCGGTCGTCGAGTTTGGGATACGCGCGAGCCAATCGCAGGGCATAGCACGCGGCCCGCCGCGCCGAGGCCGGCACGGCGGCGAAGTCCTTGCGCCAGAGTGTGCGGGGTCGGGGCATGCTCAGACCTCCCGCGTCCAGGGTTGCAAACGGCGACCGTCGAAGTGCCAGGTCAGCAGCTCGCCGCGCGCCGGTCCGCTGTCTATGAAGAGGCCGAGGACCAGGTCGAGCGGCTCGTTGAAATAGGTGCTTCCGGACTCGCGCTCGCCGTCGACGACGGGCGGATCCAGCACCTCCATGACCACGGCGGGTTGACCGTAGCGCGGGATACGGCGGTTCTTCAGGCCCGGTTTCCAGGTCACCAGATCGCCGACCGCAAAGGTGTGACGCTCTTGGAAAGAGCGGCAACGGGCGGCGAGTGCCGCGCCGATGTCGCCGCCGAGATCCTCGAGCGGCTCGTTGTCGAGCAGGTCCTGTGGATGCTCCTCGCTCAGACCGATGCGGGCGAGCAGCTCGCGGGAGGAGAGTGAACGGTCTTTTCGGGACATGATGGATGCCTCGTCGGTGGTGGCGACCGCGCCTTGAATCGGCAAGGCGACGGACCTGGAACAGGGGCGATTTCAGCATGGGCGTGCGACAGATCTTGTCGTACACTGGTCGCCGACCCGTGCCGCTCGGGTCCGGGCCGGTGCAGACCGGACCGCGCGAGCGGCTCGCGATACCGGCTTGCGGGCTTTCGCCTTGGCCAGCTCGGCGTCTTGACGCGACAACTCTTCACGTTGCCTATAAGGAGATCCGGCCCGTGCCAGCCATCCACAGCACGCGTATCGAACGTCTCGATCGGCTGGAGCGCGTGCTTCCGCGGGGCACGGCCTCCGTCCAGTCGTGTCTCGAGGGTGCTCGGCTCCTCGCGATCCTCGGGGATGCTTATCCCGGCGAGAATGAGAAGGCACGGCGCCGGGCGTTGCAGCGCGATCTCGACGAGCTGGTGAAGACGGGTCGGATCGAGGCGGTCAATCCGGGCGGCAAGCCGTTGCGCTATCGGCGGCTGTTGGACGAGCCGGACGAGAATCCGAAGGTTTGGCAATACACCCTCAGGCAGATCCGGGACCTGGTCGCCGAGGCATTGCCCGCGCGGCGGCTCGATCGTCTCTGGCACCGCTTGCTGGCCGAGATCGACGAGCCGATCCTCGACGAAACGCGCGTGCGGATCCTGCCCGACACCTTGCGTTTGCAGCCGGTCGAGCTTTACCCGGAGGTGCTCGGAGCGGTGATCGAGGCCCTGGCCAAACAGCGCTCCCTGAAGGTCCTGTACGAGGACGCCCGGTCGGTGCGCGGGGAGGCCATTCTCCATCCCCAAGCGCTGATTCAACGCGGACCGATTCCCTATCTTTTTGCCCTGAAGAACGACGAGTCGGAGCCCGTCCGCCTCTATGCCCTGCATCGGATGATCCGGGCCGAGGCCGTGATGGAGGAATGCGCGCGGGCCGCGGAGGGTTTCGATCTGGATCGGGCTATCGCCGGCGGTCAAGCGGACTTCGGTCAAGGCGAGACGATCGATCTGGAGCTGCGGGTGCGCGGCTATCTGGCGGGTGTGCTCGGCGTCTGTTCCCTGGCGCCGGGCCAGCGCATCGAGGACGAGCCGCCCGACTCCGAGTTCGACCTGCGGGTGTCGGCGCGCGTCCCCTCGACCGGTCAGCTGCTGCGCTGGCTGCTCGGGGCGGGCGACAACGTCGAGGTGCTGGCCCCGGTCGAGCTGCGTTGTGTCATGGCGGCGCAGACAGCGAAGATGGCGCTGCTCTATCCCGAATCCGTCTGAAACGCGTCCCCGCCGAGACGGCGGTTCGCGACGAGGCCGAGCCGATCCCCGACCCTGCGGGATCCCCCGGACGCGTTTCAGCTGTTGAATGCCTCGAGCCCCGAGAGCCGCATCCGATGATCGCCTTCCCGGGGTCGACGCGGTGTCTTGCCCTCGACCGCGTGCGCGATGGCGCGGATATGCTCGGGCGTGCTCCCGCAGCAGCCGCCGATGATGTTGAGGAACCCCGACTGCGCCCACTCCTCGATCTGCTCGGCCATCTGATCGGGCGTCATGTCGTAGCCGCCCATCTCGTTGGGTAGGCCGGCGTTGGGGTGAAAGGTGGTGTAGGACTCGGCGACCCGGGCCATGTCCTCGACATGCGGTCTGAGCAGGTCCGGGCCCAAGGCGCAGTTGAGCCCGATCGCGAAGGGTTTGACGTGGCGGAGGCTGTTGTAAAACGCCTCGACGGTTTGACCCGAGAGGGTGCGCCCGGAGGCGTCCGTGATGGTGCCCGAGATCATCACGGGTAGGATGACGCCGTCCTCCTCGAAGACCTGATCGACGGCGAAGGCGGCGGCCTTGGCGTTGAGCGTGTCGAAGATGGTCTCGATCAGGATGATGTCGACATCCGCGGCGATGAGCGCTCGGGTCGCTTCGGCATAGACCTCGACCAGCTCGTCGAAATTCGTGTTGCGTGCGCCTGGGTCGTTGACGTCCGGCGAGATACTGGCGGTCTTGCTGGTCGGGCCGAGCACGCCAGCGACGAAGCGCGGCTTGTCGGGCGTCTTGGCGGTCCAGGCGTCGGCGACCTCGCGGGCGAGTCGGGCCGCGGCGGTGACGATCTCTGCGGTATAGTCCTGCAGCCCGTAGTCGGCCTGGGACAGACGATTGCCGTTGAAGGTGTTGGTCTCCAGGATATCGGCGCCGGCCTCCAGATACTGCTCGTGGATCGCGCGAATCACCTCGGGCTTGGTCAGCGACAGCAGGTCGTTGTTGCCCTTGAGGTCCGAGGGCCAATCCTTGAAACGCTCGCCGCGATAGTCGGCCTCTTCGAGACCACAGCGTTGGATCATGGTCCCCATGGCGCCGTCGAGGATCAGGATGCGTCGGCCCGCGAGGTCGGTGAGTCGGGTGCGTGTGTCTGGCATGATGGCGATGACGAGGATCGATGAAGATGGCGTTCGAGTATAGCGGGTCAGTCCGAGCGGTCGCGAGCCGATGCGCGTTCGTCTGATCGCGGTCGGGCGGCGTATGCCCGCCTGGGTGGAGTCCGGTTATGCGGAGTATGCCAAACGTCTCCCTTCCGAGTGTGCGCTCTCCGTGGTCGAGATCGAGCCGGGCCAGCGCGGCAAAGGCAGCGGCGCGGAGCGTGCCCGCGCCGACGAAGGCACCCGTATGCTGAAGGCGATCCCGAAGGGCGCGCGGGTCGTGGCGCTCGACGGCGCGGGCGAGTCCTGGAGCACCGAGGCATTGGCCGAGCAGCTGCGGGCCTGGCTGGGCGGCGGTCGCGATCTGGCCTTACTGGTCGGCGGCCCGGATGGCTTGGCCGAGCCCTGCCTGGCGCGGGCCGATCAGCGCTGGTCCCTGTCCCGGTTGACCTTTCCGCACCCGCTGGTGCGGGTCATCGTCGCCGAGCAGCTCTACCGCGCCTGGACGCTGGTGCAGGGGCATCCGTACCATCGCGGAGACTGAAGCCACCAGCCACCAGCCACCAGCCGCAACTCTCTAGCTCACAGCTTTCATCCTTCATCCTTCATCCAGGAGGCAGGAGGCAGGAGGCAGGA
>NZ_LN848257.1:4070755-4096622 GCF_001499735.1 Thiocapsa sp. KS1
CAGGAGGCAGGAGGCAGGAGGTAGGAGGCCAACCGCAACCTTTGAACTCAACCACCATGCCCCAATCCCGAGCCGACATCGAAACCGATCACCACCTCTATCTCGCCTCGCGCTCGCCGCGGCGGCTTGCGCTCTTGGAGCAGATCGGGGTGCGCGTGGCCCTCGTCGAGGCCGAGACCGACGAGACACGGTGGTCGGGCGAGTCGCCCGAGACCTACGTTCGGCGTGTCGCTTTGGAGAAGGCGCGTGCGGGTCGTGCCGCGGTGTCCGAGGACGAACGGCGGCCGGTGCTTGCTGCGGACACGGCGGTCGTCCTCGGCGACATGACCCTCGGGAAACCCACGGACCGGGCGTCTGCCGTCCACATGTTGAGCGCCTTGTCAGGGCGATCGCATCGGGTCCTGACCGCGGTCGCCCTGATCGCCGGCGAGCGCGAGCTGACCGACCTGAGCGACAGCCTGGTGACCTTTCGCGCCTTGAAGGAGTCCGAGATCCTGAGCTACTGGGATACCGACGAGCCGTGCGACAAGGCCGGCGCCTATGCCGTTCAGGGCATCGGCGCGCTCTTCATCACGGACCTGCAGGGCAGTTATTCGGGCGTGATGGGGTTGCCGCTGTTCGAGACCGGTCGACTGCTCGCCGCGGCGGGGATCCATCTGCTCGGGTCAGCGCCGGGCGGAGGTTGATCGCGGTCTCGCCTCGCGTCCGAAAACAACTGCCGCCTGTCTTTCCGGGAAGAACGCGGGTAGGCTCAAAACGATATCAAGACAGGCCAACGAGCGATGTTCCCGTGAGCGAAGAGATCCTGATCAATGTCACGCCGCCGGAAACCCGGGTCGCCGTGGTCGAGAACGGCGTGGTGCAGGAGATCATCATCGAGCGCGCCGAGCGCTGCGGTCTGGTCGGCAATATCTATAAGGGTCGGGTCTGTCGGGTTCTGCCTGGGATGCAGGCGGCGTTCGTGGACATCGGCCTGGATCGAGCCGCCTTCCTTCACGCCTCCGACATCATGGGACCGCACGGCGAGCCGCGCAGCGATCAGATCCACGAGCTGGTGCACGAGGGCGATCGGCTCGTGGTGCAGGTCGTGAAGGATCCGCTGGGCTCCAAGGGTGCGCGGCTGACGACCAACATCTCGGTGGCCTCCCGTTACCTGGTCTGCATGCCGGCCCTGGCGAGCACCGGGGTCTCGCAGAAGATCGAGGACGAGGACGAGCGGCGCCGTTTGCGCGACATTCTCCAGCGCTACGTCGATGCGCACGAGGGCGAGGGCGGCTTCATCGCGCGCACCGCGGCGGACGGCGTGTCGGAGGAGTCGTTGTTTCGCGACATGGCCTTTCTCGCGAAACTCTGGCGCGGGATCCGCGAGCGCTGCGCGGCGGCGACCGAGATCGGTCTGGTCCACGACGATCTGCCGCTGGCCATGCGGGCACTGCGCGACCTGGTGACGCCGGACGTGGAGCGGGTGCGCATCGACTCGCGTGCGATGGTCGACAAGGCCATGGCCTTCGCGACCAAATACATCCCCGAGATCAAGGAGCGCATCGACTACTACCAGGGCGAGCGTCCGCTCTTCGATCTCTACGGAGTGGAGGAGGAGATCCGCAAGGCGCTCCAGCGCAAGGTTCAGCTCAAGTCCGGCGGCCATCTGGTGATCGACCAGACCGAGGCCATGACCACCATCGACATCAATACGGGTGCATTCGTCGGTCACCGCAACCTCGAAGAAACCATCTTCAAGACCAATCTGGAGGCGGCCCAGGCGATCTGTCGGCAGTTGCGGCTGCGCAACCTCGGCGGCATCATCATCATCGATTTCATCGACATGTCCGAGGACGAGCACAAGCGCCAGGTGCTACGCGCCTTGGAGAAGTGTCTCGCGCGGGATCACGCCAAAACCCACATCACCGAGGTCTCCTCGCTGGGTCTGGTGGAGATGACCCGCAAGCGCACCCGCGAGTCGCTCGAGCATGTGCTCTCCGAGCCTTGCCCCTATTGCGGCGGGCGCGGCTCGGTGAAAACCGCTCAGACGACCTGCTACGAGATCTTCCGCGAGATCCTGCGCGAGTCGCGTCAGTTCGACGTGGAGACGCTCCTCGTCTTGGCCTCCCAGGAGGTCATCGACCGACTCCTCGACGAGGAGTCGGCCCATCTCGCCGAGCTCGAGGCCTTCATCGGTCGCCCGATCCGCCTCCAGGCCGAGGCGCTCTACACTCAAGAACAGTACGACGTGGTTCTGATTTGAGGTTCGCCCGCGACCGTTCGGCATGTCTTTCTCGAAAACCCGCATAACCCGCCTCTTGCGACGTCTCGTCTCGTTTGCCGTCGTGCTCGCGACGACCGGGTTGGTGCTGGCTGCAGTCGTCGTCACCGCCGCACGCTTTGCGCTCCCGCTGACCGAGACCGACAACCGCTGGGTCGCCGACATGATCGGCGACAGGCTGGGCTACGAGGTGCGCTTGGGCTCCGCCTCGCTGCATCTCGCCGGACTGAGCCCACGCCTGAGCGTGCGCGACATCCGGCTCTCCGATCCTCGCAGGGGCAAGGACGTTCTCGTCCTGGATGCCTTGGAGATCGAGATCGATCCACTGGCGTCCCTGCGCACCCGGGTGCCGCAGATCACCGCCCTGACCCTGGTCGGGTCGCGGCTTGCCGCTCGTATCGATCGCGAGGGTCGTCTCCAGCTCGATGGTCTGGAGCTGCTGCGCGGCGGCGACCCGCGGGCGCTTGAATTTCTGCTCACCCAAGCGCAGATCGAGCTGGTTTTGGGCGAGATTCTGATACGCGACGACCGGCCGACGACGACGCTGGAGGGATTGCGGCTGACGAACGCTCGGCTGCGGCTCCTCAACGACGGGGAGCGCCATACCTTGAGCGCAAGCGCGGTCCTTCACCCGATCGATCCGGCAGCCACGTCGACGCACGGGGATCCCGGGCGGAACCGGCTGAGCCTGATCGCCGACCTGTCCGGTCCGGCAACCGACCCCTTCTCTTGGAGCGGCCGCCTCTATGCCGGTCTCGACGCCGGCGATCTCGACGGGATTCTCCGCGACAACGGGCTGGCTGCGGTCTCCGTGCGGAACGATCGGGCCTCGATCGAGGCTTGGTCGCGGATCGGCGTCGGCCGTCCGGAGCAGGTCTTGATTCGGATCGATCTCGCCGGCCTGCGGCTCGGTCCGCCCGAGCCGAACGGCACGCCGATCGCCGAGCCGGTCCAGCCACTGCGCGTGGAGCATCTGAGCGCGTTGGTTCGCGCGCGGCCGGAGGGCGAAGGCTGGCATCTTCAGGTCGGCGACCTCGGCGGGCGCGCAGCCGGCGTTGCGCTTCCGCGGTTTGATCTGGATCTTCGATTGAGCGCCGAGCTGCAGCCCGAGCGACTGCGTATGGCGAGCGATTCGCTGGACCTCGCCGCGTTGGCATCGCTGCTTGCGGGTTGGCCTTGGGCGCTGCCCGAGCCGATGTCCACACTGATGGCGGCCAAGCCGCGCGGACATGTCGAGGATCCGAGGCTGCGGGTCGACTGGGATCCCGGGCGATCACCTCGGTGGGAGGCGACCGCCGAGGCATACGGGCTCGGCTGGGATCGCGTCGGGCGGATACCGGGCGTCGACGGACTGGCCGTTGGATTGCGGGCCGACCGCGAGGGCGGCGAGGCTCGGCTGAGCTCGGCCGGACTTGCGCTGAAGCTCGATCCGCTCTTCAGCGCGCCGCTTGCGCTCGACCGGCTCTCCACGCGTCTCGATTGGCGCATCGACGACACGGGCGCGGCCCGGATCTCGGCGCGTAATCTGACCTTCGAGAATGCCGACCTGGCTGGCCGGGCACGGCTCGCGCTGGACCTCCCCGCAGACGGCTCCAGCCCACTGATGGATCTGCGTGCAAGTTTTCACGACGGCGACGGCTCGCGCGTGCGCCCCTATCTCCCGGTCGGCATCATGCATCGGGATCTGGTGCGCTGGCTGGAGCGCGCCATTGTTGCCGGGCGCATCCCGCAGGCCGATCTGATCTTTCGCGGACCGCTCGCCGCCTATCCGTTCCGCGGGCATGAGGGGCGTTTCGAGCTGCTGCTCGAGCTCGAGGAGACGGTCCTCGATTATCTCCCCGACTGGCCCGCGATCCGCGAGGCGGCCGGGCGGCTCCGCTTCCTCGATCAGACCCTGGACATCGAGCTCGACCGCGGCCGCATCCTCGACAGTCGCCTTGTCCAAGCGCACGGGGAGATCCCGGAGCTCTGGGGTGCGCAAGGCATGAGGATCGTCGGCGAGACCGAGGGTCCCTTCTCCGACGGGCTGCGCATCTTGAGCGAGACCCCCTTGGCGAAGGATCTGGGCCGACTCGCCGGGAGCCTGGAGGTGACCGGGGACGTGCGGCTTCGGCTCGAGATCGACCTGCCCTTCACCAAACGCAGGAAGCTGGGCGTTGCGGGTCGCCTGTCCTGGCCGAAGCCCGCGACCCTGGCGATACGCGGTACGCCGGTGACGCTCTCGCGCCTCGACGGCGAGGTGACCTTCACCGAGCAGAGCATTGCGGCGGAGGCGGTCGAGGCGATGCTCTGGGACCGCCCGCTCGGCCTCTCGATCGCCACCCTGAAGCCGGGTGTTGCGGACACCTCGGCCACGCTGATTACGGCGAGGGCACGTACCCCGGTGACGGAGCTCGGTCGGCGCTTTCCGAGCCCGGCCTGGGATCTGCTGAGCGGCGAGATCGACTGGGATCTCGACGTGACCATCCGCAATCGCGACGTCCGTGCGGCGGTGCTGCCGCTCGACTATCGCCTGGCCTCGCGTCTGAACGGGCTTGCGATCGACCTGCCGGCGCCTTTGGGCAAGAGCGCCTCGGCGACCCGCGACCTCGCACTCGTCGGCGCCCTGGTGCCGGGGCGCTCCCTGCGCGTCGCCGGTCGACTGGGCGAGGTGGCCGGCAATCTGTTGCTCGATTTCGGTGCTTCTCCCGAGCCGGCGATGCGTGCCCATGTGCGTCTCGGGGGCGAGTCCGCACCGTCTCCCGAGGGCGAAGGGGTGTTCTTGGACGGGCGCTTGGCCGATCTCGACCTGGTCGCCTGGCTGGCGCGCCTGGACGCGCTCTCGACCGGCAAGCGGTCCGGCGAGTCGCCCCGCGTGCCCGGCGCCGACGCCTGGTTGCGTGGTGCCGATCTGCGGGTGGATCGGCTTGCTTTGGGCGGGCCTCGGTTGACCGAGGTCGCGCTTCGCCTGACGCCGATCGCGGGCGGGTCATCGCGCGGCGGCTGGGACGTTGCTGTCCGAGCGAAGGAGCTTGCAGGCGAGATCGAGATCTCGGGGACGGAGGAGGCGTCCGTGCATGTTGCCTTGGAGCGTCTGGATCTGCTGGCCTTGCAGGAGGCGCCGGACAAGGCCGTGTCCGAGCTCTCGGCCGTGCCCGCAACCGAGCCGTTCCGCGGCCTCCCGCCGATCGATGTGCGCATCGCACGCCTGAGCTGGGGCGATGCCCTGTTGGGAACGCTGGAGCTCGACCTGCGCTCCGACCCGTCGGGTCTTCGCCTGCCGAGCATCCGGCTGCTCGGGGACGGGGTGCTCTCGGCCGAGGGCGAGGCATCCTGGAGGCGATCCGAGAGCGGTGGTCGCAGCGAGCTCTCCATGCGCGTCGAGTCCTCCGATTCGGGTGTCCTGCTCGCGGCGATGAATTCGCAAAACCGGCTCGAGGACGCGCCGGCGCAGGCACAGCTCATGCTGAGTTGGCCGGGCCCTTTCGGCGACTTCAAGCTGGCTCGAGCACTCGGCTTCGTGGATGTGAAGGTGGGTTCGGGTCGGCTGCTGGAGGTCGAGCCCGGTGTCGGGCGGATACTGGGATTCCTGAACCTGAGCGCCCTGAAGCGCCGCTTGTCGATGGACTTCACGGACCTCTACGGTCAGGGTTTTGCGTTCGAGGAGATGCGGGGGCGGGTCCAGGTCGCCGACGGCAAGGCGACCCTCGACGATTTCGTTATCGATGGCCCGGCAAGCAAGGTGATCGTCAGCGGCTCGAGCGATCTGGTGACTCAGCGTTTCGACCAGAGTGTCGTCGTGGAGCCGAGGATCGGCTCCAGCGTTGCGCTGGCCAGTGCGGTCGCGGGCGGGCCGGTCGTGGGCGCGGCGGTCTATCTGGTCGATCGGATTGCCGGCAATGCCATCGATCGTCTCGGGCGTTATCGCTACCGGGTCGCCGGGCCCTGGAGCGATCCGGATATCAGCCGTGTCGGCTGGGATCCGGCGGTCGGTGCGGATACCTCGGTCGCGCCCGTGGACGCGCCGACGCCCACACTGCCGGCGACGCCGCCGACGACAAATCATTTCCTGGAGTGAGTGCGGTCGAGCGGGGTTGTTTCGGCCGGGTGACAGGGATGGTATCGTTCCGGATCGATAGGGTGATGGCCCCGCCCCGCGGGCGCCGCCCGGAGTCGCCGATCGGATCGCGTCGCAGGCCGAATCGGATTGGCCCGCCCCTTCGCCTGCCGGGGCAGCAGTGATTGCGGTATAGACCATGAAGACAAAACCGAAGGTCGGAGCGGTCCAGATGGCGACCGGTCCAAACGTGAATGCCAACCTCTTCGAGGCGGAACGCCTGATCAAGGCGGCGAAGGACAAGGGCGCGAGCCTGGTGGTCCTGCCGGAGAACTTCGCCTTCATGGGCAAGCGCGATCAGGATCACCTGGCGCTGCGCGAAGAGGACGGCGACGGACCCTTGCAGGCGTTTCTCGCACGCGTCGCCAAGCAGCAGGGGGTCTGGCTGGTCGGCGGGACCATCCCCTTGGCCGCCCATGATGCCGGCAAGGTGCGGGCCGCCTGTCTCGTGTTCGACGATCGCGGCCAGCGGGTAGGCCGTTACGACAAGGTCCATCTGTTCGACGTCTGTCTGCCCGAGGGCGGGGAGCGTTATCAGGAATCGGCGACGATCGAGCCGGGGGACGAGACCGTCGTCTTGGATACGCCGTTCGGGCGCATGGGTGTCGCGGTCTGCTACGATCTGCGCTTCCCGGAGATGTTTCGCCGGATGCTCGACAGCGGCATGGAGATCCTGGCGATCCCTTCGTCCTTTACAGCCATCACCGGGAAGGCCCATTGGGAAACCCTGGTGCGGGCCCGGGCCATCGAGAACCTCGCCTACGTGATCGCGGCGGCGCAAGGCGGCTTCCACATCAACGGCCGCGAGACGCACGGTCACAGCATGATCGTGGATCCCTGGGGCACGGTCCTCGCGCAAGTGCCGCGCGGCTCCGGCTTCATCTGCGGCACCCTGGACGATGATTACCAGGATTCGGTCAGACGCAACTTCCCGACGATCGAGCATCGCCGTTTGAAATGCCGCGCCTGAGACCGCAGCTTTACAGCCTCTGGGCAGGTCGGCCGGGTCATCCCGCTCGGTCCTGTCCCTCCCGCACGGAGCCCGACGACACCCGATGATGACCGACCCCATTGCGATTGCACGCACGCATATTCTCGAGCCCGCGGGATTGTCCGAGCAGGACCTCGACCGTCTGCTCGGGCTTCTGGCGGGCTCCGCGGTGGATGCCGCGGATATCTATTTTCAGACCAGTCGGCTCGAGTCCTGGGTGCTCGAGGACGGGATCATCAAGGACGGCAACTTCAGCATCGAGCAAGGCGCCGGGCTGCGGGTGATCAGCGGCGAGAAGACCGGGTTTGCGTACTCGGACGAGCTGCGATTCCCGGCCCTGGCACAGGCGGCCGAGGCGGCTCGGGCGATTGCGCGGATGGGGCAGGGCTCGCAGGTGCGCATCGGCGAGGTCGCGAACAAACGCAGCCTCTACGACCCCACAAATCCGATCGCCAGCCTGCCCGATCCGGACAAGATTGCGCTGCTGCAACGGGTCGATGCCGAGGCGCGACGTGCCGATCCGCGTGTGCGCGAGGTGGTGGCGAGCGTCGTCGCCGTGCAGGATACGGTCCTGGTGCTGGGCGACGACGGCGCCTTGTCGGCCGATGTGCGTCCACTGGTCAGGCTGAACGTGAGCGTCGTCGCCGAGGACGGCGGGCGTCGCGAGCAGGGATCGAGCGGGGGCGGTGCCCGAGCCGATCTGGATTATTTTCTGCTTGAAGACCGCGCGATGTCCTTCGCGCGCGAAGCCGTGCGTCTGGCCATCACCAACCTCGAAGCCGGCGATGCACCTGCCGGGACCATGACGGTCGTGCTCGGATCCGGCTGGCCGGGCGTGCTGCTGCACGAGGCGATCGGGCACGGGCTAGAGGGCGACTTCAACCGCAAGGGCAGCTCGGCCTTCGCCGGGCGCATCGGCGAGCGGGTGGCCGCACCGGGCGTGACGGTCGTGGACGACGGCACCCTGCCGGGTCGGCGCGGGTCGCTGAACATCGACGACGAAGGGACCATGACCCAAAACACGGTCCTGATCGAAGACGGCATCCTCTGCGCCTACATGCAGGACAAGCTCAACGCGCGTCTGACCGGGACGCACTCCACGGGCAACGGTCGCCGCGAATCCTACGCGCACCTGCCGATGCCGCGCATGACCAACACCTACATGCTCGCCGGCGAGCGTGATCCCGAGGAGATCATCGCCTCGGTGGACAAAGGCTTGTACGCGGTCAATTTCGGCGGTGGACAGGTGGACATCACCTCGGGCAAGTTCGTCTTCTCGGCGAGCGAGGCCTACCTGATCGAAAACGGTAAGGTCGGACGCCCCGTGAAGGGTGCGACCCTCATCGGCAACGGGCCGGATGTCCTGACCCGCGTGAGCATGATCGGCAACGATCTGCGACTCGACCAAGGTGTCGGGACCTGCGGAAAGGAGGGGCAGAGCGTCCCGGTCGGGGTCGGCCAACCGACCTTGCGGATCGACGGCCTGACCGTCGGCGGGACGAGCGCCTGACGGGGAGGTCCGCTCTCTACGACACGACCAGAACACCGACGCCGTGCCCGGAACCTCTCTCACCCAAGGACTTGCCATGTCGATTGCCGCCACCGATGACACCGCGGAACGCCTCGCGCGTTTGAAACAGACGATCGAGGATCTCCTCAAGGAGGCGAAACGACGCGGCGCGACGGCCGCCGAGGCATCGGTCGGCAGCAGCGCCGGGCTCGAAGTCTCGGTCCGGCTCGGCGAGGTCGAGACGGTCGAGCACACCCGCGACAACGGGCTGGGGATCACCGTCTATTTCGGCAACCGCAAGGGCTCGGCGAGCACGTCCGATCTGAGTACCGGCGCGTTGCGCGATGCGGTGAAGGCCGCCTGTGCCATCGCCGAGCACACCCAGGAGGATCCCTGCGCGCATCTCGCAGACTCTGCCCTGATGGCCGCCGAGATCCCGGACCTGGATCTCTATCATCCCTGGTATCTAGGGGTCGAGGACGCGATCGAGATCGCGGCGGCCTGCGAGGACTCGGCCCGCGGCTATGATCCGCGGATCGTCAACTCGGAAGGTGCAAGCCTCTCCACGCACACCGGGATCCAGGTCTACGGCAACAGCCACGGATTCGTCGCCGGCTACCCGACCAGTCGGCATGGGCTCAGCTGCGCCGTGATCGGCCAAGAGGGCGAGAGCCTGCAACGCGATCACTGGTGGACCAGCGCCCGCGCGGCGGCCGATCTGGATTCGGCACGCATGGTCGGCGAGCGTGCGGCCGAGCGGACCGTTGCGCGGCTCGGCTCACGCCGCATCCCGACCTGTCAGGTGCCGGTTCTGTTCCGTGCCGAGGTCGCGACGGGCCTGATCCGCAGCCTGGTCTCGGCAATTCAGGGCGGCAGCATCTACCGGCGCACCAGCTTCCTGCTCGACCACCTCGGCGAGCGCATCTTCCCGGAGTTCGTGCGGATCCACGAAGAGCCGCACCTGCCGCGGGGGCTCTCGAGCGCGCCGTTCGACGGGGATGGTGTCGCGACGCGCGCCAAGGATCTGATCACCGACGGGGTTCTGCAGACCTATCTCTTGGATGCCTATTCCGGCTGTCGGCTGGGCATGCAGACGACGGGCAACGCCGGCGGCGTGCGCAACCTGCGCATCGTCATGGGTGATCTCGACCGCGCCGCCTTGCTGCGCGAGATGGGGACCGGGTTGATGGTCACCGAGCTGATGGGGCACGGGGTGAATCCGGTTACCGGCGACTACTCGCGCGGTGCCGCTGGCTTTTGGGTGGAGGGCGGAGAGATCGTACACCCCGTGGAGGAGATCACCATCGCAGGTAATCTCAAGCGCATGTACGCGGGCCTGATCGCCGTCGGCAACGATTACGATTATTCAGGCAGCACACGCACCGGTTCCTGGCTGATCGATAAGATGACGATTGCAGGCGAGTAGGACGGCGGTCGCAGGGGATTGTGGCGCCGGCCTTGATCGTTTCAGACCGGCCGGTAGGGTGGACGAGCGAGAGCGAAGTCCACCGAATCCCGCTTCGGCGCTGGTGGACTGCGCTGCGCTTGTCCACCCTACGACGCTTGCCCACCCTACGGTGCTTGTCCACTCTACGGTGCTTGTCCACTCTACGGTACAAACTGGTCGGCTTGGCCGGAGTCAGGATACCGACCATCGCTCCCACCGATAGACCCTCACAATGGATACAGCCGACCCGCTCGACGAAACCTTGGCGCTGATCGCGTCGGCACCCGAGTCCGCCTCGGCGCTCACGCTCTATGCCCTTGTCTGCACTCTGGAGTATCAGCAGGCCGGCTGCTTGTTCAAGCTGACGAAGCTGTTGGATCTGCCCGCCGATCATCGCCCGCTCGCCTACGGCCTGATGGAGCTTCTGGCCGGCGGCGAGGTGGGTACGGAGCGCTGGATCGCCGCGAAGGCGCGGATGGACGACCTGATCCGCGGAACGCCTCGGCGCTCGCTCTGAGTTCGGCGGCTCTTGCCCCCATTCAAGGTTTTCGTCTTCCCGTCGCTCTGGCTCTTGAGCTGTTCGAGCAGCGCTTCAATATTGGACGAAACATGAACAGCCTGCGTGCTGTTTCCTGACCTGTTCTCGGGATCAAACGGAAGGATCAATTCGGATGTCAGTCAAAACAATCGGGATCGTCGGCGGAGGTATCGGTGGACTGGGCGCTGCCTGGCTGCTGGATTCGCGTTACGAGGTGACTCTGCTCGAGCGTAATGCGTATATCGGCGGTCACAGCAATACGCTCGAGGTCTTGGATCCGCGCGGGGCCTTTCCGGTCGACACCGGGTTCATGGTCTTCAATCGGCGCAACTATCCGTTGTTGACCGCCATGTTCAAGCATCTCGGTGTTGCCACCTATCCGACCAGTATGTCGTTCGCGGCCAGTCTCGAGGGCGGGCGTATCGAGTACGGCGGCGACAGTCTGAATACGCTGTTCGGGGCGCGCTCGAATCTGTTTGATTGGCGCTTTCTGTGGATGGTCAAGGAGATTCTGCGGTTCAACGCAGCGGCGAAGAACTTCATCAACTCCAACCCCGGCGATACCCTGACGGTCGGTGATTTCCTGGAGCGCGGTCGGTACTCGGAGCGGTTCGCCAACCATTACTTGCTCCCCATGGCGGCGGCCATCTGGTCCTGTCCCACCCAAGACATGCGGGACTTTCCCTTCCTGAGCTTCGCCCGATTCTTCGCCAACCACGGTCTGCTCGATCTGGTCGATCGCCCGGATTGGGAGACGGTGAGCGGCGGCAGTCGTGCCTATGTGCAGGCGATCCTGGCGCGCTTGCGTGGGCGTTGTCTGGCCGATACCCCGGTCAAACGGGTGCGGCGTCTCGAGCAGGGTGTCGAGGTGGAGACCGCGGCCGGCGAGCGTTTGCGCTTCGATGCGGTCGTGATGGGTTGTCACGCCGACGAGGCGCTCTCTTTGATCGAGTCCCCGACGCCGGTCGAGCGCGACATCCTGGGCGACTTCCGGTATCAGACCAATCAGGTCTTTCTGCACACCGACACCGCGCTGATGCCGAAACGCCGCCGGGTCTGGTCGTCGTGGAACTATATCCAGCAGCCGGGGGAGGGGGCCGATCGCCCGGTGACCGTGACCTATTGGATGAACAGCCTTCAGGATCTGCCGCGCAACCGCGACGTCTTCGTTAGTCTGAATCCGCGGGTTACGCCGCGCAGCGAATCGATCCTGGCCGAGTTGACGTATGAGCATCCCATGTTCGATGCGAAGGCCACCGATGCTCAGCGCCGCATCGGCGAGATCCAAGGACGCGACCGGCTTTGGTTCAGCGGGGCGTATCTGGGTTACGGATTCCACGAGGACGGCCTGCGTGCCGCGGTGGATGTGGCGCGAGGTCTCGATGTCCGACCGCCCTGGGAAACCGCTGTGCCCGCGACCGCGACTGTCGTCGGTGAGGTTGCCGGCTCTGCGGCCGAGCGGGGCACGATGACGGCGGTGCCCTCGTGAGCGCGGCCGCGGGTCGACTCATCTTCGGCGATGTCATGCATCGGCGGCTTTTCCCGGTGCGTTATCGCTTCACCTATCGGGTCTTCAGTCTCTTGCTGGATGTGGAGCGTGTCGAGGAGATCGCTCGGGCGTGCCGCTGGTTCTCGTACAACCGTTTCAACCTCTTCTCCTTCCACGATCGCGATCATGGCGCGCGAGACGGTCGTGCACTCAAGCCCTGGCTGCTGGACCGATTGCGCGACTGCGGGCAGAAGATGCCGATTGCCCGCATCGAGCTGCAGTGTTTTCCGCGCGTGCTGGGATTCGTCTTCAATCCGCTGAGCGTTTGGACCTGTTTCGATCCTTCGGGCAGGCCGGTTGCGGTGCTGTGCGAGGTCAACAACACCTTTGGCGAGGCTCATAGCTATCTGCTGCACGAGAACGGCGCGCCGATGGACTGGCCGATCCGCCATACGCATCGCAAGGACTTCCATGTCTCGCCCTTCGTCGGGATGAACGCGGATTATCACTTCCGGTTCACCCGGCTGGGCGATCGTCATGCGATCGTGATTCGCGAGTATCAGGACGAGGCATTGATGTTGGTTGCCGTTCAGCAAGGAATCGCGGAAACCATCACCGACGGCAAGCTGCTCCACGCCGCCTTCGCCTATCCGTTTTTGACGCTGAAGGTCGTCCTCATGATCCACTGGCAGGCGTTGAAGATCTGGCTCAAGGGAGGGAGCTACCATTCCAAGCCGACCCCGCCCCTAGAAGAGGTGTCCTGATGTCCGCAGAGGAGTTGATCGATGAACCCCTGTCCCGCCGATCAGGCTGGTCGAGTCGTCTGATCGGCGGGTTCTGCCGCCACCTGGCCTTCGGCCAGCTCTTGGTGCGTTTTCCCGACGGGAGCGCCACGCTGCACCGTGGCCGGTTCCCCGGGGCGAGCGGCGTGATGGATGTTCAGTCGCCGCTCAAAATGGCCGCACGACTGCTGACCCGTGGCGAGGTGGGTTTCGGCGAATCCTACGTCGAAGGGCATTGGACCACGCCGGATCTTGCCGCGTTGCTGGAGGTCCTCTACGACAACATGGAGCATCTCGGCGTGGGGCCGCGCGGGATGCGTTGGTCGCGGCTGTGGGATCGATTCAGCCATCGCCTGCGCGACAATCATCCCATCAACAGTCGTCGCAACATTGCCCACCACTACGACCTGGGCAACGACTTCTACAGGCGCTGGCTCGATCCGAGTATGACCTACTCGTCAGCGCTCTTTGCCGACCCGGCGCGGGACAGTCTGGAATCGGCCCAAGAGCGTAAATATCTGCGCTTGCTCGATGCCCTGGACGCCAAGCCCGGCGAGCATATCCTGGAGATCGGCTGCGGGTGGGGCGGTTTCGCGGAGCTGGCGGCACGGCGCGGCCTGCGCGTGACGGGCGTGACCCTCTCGCGCGAGCAGCTCGCCTATGCGCGCGAGCGCCTCGAGGCCGCCGGTCTTGCCGATCGCGTCGACCTGCGGCTTCAGGATTATCGCGACGTCGAGGGTCGCTTCGACCACGCGATCTCGATCGAGATGATGGAGGCGGTGGGCGAGGCCTTCTGGCCGACCTACTACCAGGCGTTGCGGCGGCTGGTGCGACCGGGCGGTCGAATCGCTTTGCAGGTCATCACCATCAACGAGGACGATTTCCCCGTCTACCGCAAGCAACCGGATTTCGTTCAGCTCTACATCTTCCCGGGCGGGATGCTGCCCACGCCCGAGCGCATGACACGCGAGGCGCAGGATGCGGATCTGCTGATTCGCGAGACCGCGTGGTTCGGTCACGACTATGCCGAGACCCTGCGACGTTGGCGTCTCGCCTTCCATGCGGTGGATCGCGAGGTGGCCCGGCTCGGATACGATGCGCGTTTCCGTCGGATGTGGGATTACTATCTCGCTTACTGCGAGACCGGCTTTAAGACAGGCTGCATCGACCTTGCCCAAACGATCCTCGAAGTCCCGGAGCGCAGCTGAGGCCGGTCGCGTGCAGGAGCGGGCGCGCAGCTCAGCGAATTCCGCACCGTTGCACGCGCTCGGTATAGACTCCGACGAGCTGCTTCATCCGAACCTTCCGTAGAATCGACGCGCAATGGAAACCGCATGAGCGAGATCGTCCTCATCAACGTCTCGGGCGAGGATCGTCCGGGTATCACCGCGGCCCTGACCGCAATCCTGGCGCAGTATCGGGTGCCGATTCTCGATATCGGTCAGTCGACCATCCACAACGCCCTGGCGCTCGGTCTTCTGGTCGAGCTGCCGGCCGACAGCGCATCCTGCCCGGTGTTTCGCGATCTGCTGTTCACCGCCCACGGCATGGGGCTGGATCTTCGATTTACGCCGATCGATCCCGACGCCTACGAGGACTGGGTGGCCGAGCAGGGCCAGCCGCGACATATCCTCACCCTGCTGGGGCGCGAGATCGATTCGGAGCACATCGCGCGGGTGTCCGCCGTGGTCGCCGAATACGGTCTGAACGTCGATCGGATCTCGCGGCTGACGGGGCGTCTCTCGCGGCGTGTGCCGGAGCGTCATCCGCTCGCCTGTGTCGAGCTGTCGGTTCGCGGCGCGGTTGCGGATCTCTCCGAGCTGCACGCGGGTTTGCTTGCGCTCGGACAGGTGCTGGACGTGGACGTGGCGGTGCAGGAGGACGATATCTTCCGGCGTAACCGGCGTCTGGTCTGTTTCGATATGGACTCGACCCTGATCCAAACAGAGGTGATCGACGAGCTCGCGCGTGTTGCAGGGGTCGGAGCGGAGGTCTGCGCCATCACCGAAGCGGCGATGCGCGGGGAGCTCGACTTCAAGGAGAGTTTCCGGCGTCGTATCGCGCTGCTCGAAGGCCTCGACGAGTCCGTGCTCGGCGAGATCGCCGCGCGTCTACCCATCACGGAGGGGGCCGATCGACTCATCGCGAGTCTCAAGCAGCTCGGCTATCGCATCGCCATCCTCTCCGGCGGTTTTACCTACTTCGCCGAGCACCTCAAACGTCGATTCGGAATCGATGACGTTTACGCCAATTCACTGGAATTTCGCGACGGCAAGCTCACCGGTGTCGTCACCGGCGAGATCATCGACGGGGCGCGCAAGGCGGAGCTGCTGCGCGAGATCGCGGCCCGAGAGGGGATTCGTCTGGAGCAGGTCATCGCCGTGGGCGACGGTGCGAACGATCTGCCGATGCTTGCGATCGCGGGCCTCGGGATCGCCTTTCATGCCAAGCCGATCGTGACCAAGCAGGCGCGTCACGCCATCGCGAACGTCGGGCTCGACGGGATCCTCTATCTGCTCGGGATGCGCGACCGCGACCTCGAGCGTCTCGCCCGAGGCGCGCTGCCCGGGGCGGGCGAGCCGCACGCGGCTCCGTCGGTATAGCGCCCCGATCTTCCGTCCCGACCTGTCGGTTGCATCGGCCTGTTTGCGTCGGGCAAGCAGCCGATCGTTGCTCAAGCGCGATCGCCGTCGGATCCGAAAGCCTCGGTGTCCGGCCGGATGAACCCGGCCGCCAGGTACCGCTCGATCGCTGCTGCCTCCATCGGAGGCGCGAAGAGGATCCCCTGAGCGCACCGGCAGCCCATCGCTGCCAAGCGTTCCGCTTGCTCTCGGGTCTCGACCCCCTCGGCCACCGTGTCGAGGTCAAGCGCATGCGCGACCGCAAGCAAGGCCTTAACCGTTGCGGCGGCTTCCGAATCATCGGCAAGCCGACGGACGAATTGCCGATCGACCTTGAGCGTGCTGACCGCCGACCGACGCAGATAGGTCAACGACGAGAAGCCGGTGCCGAAGTCGTCGAGGACGAGGCGCACACCGAGATCTCGGAGCACGGCGATCTGGGTTCGATAATGCTCGCCGTACTCCATCATCGCGGTCTCGGTGAGCTCGAGCTCAAGCTGGCCGGGGTCGATACCCGTCTCCTGGGCGGTCGCGAGGACATCGTCGGCGAGGCAGCCGGCGCGGACCTGCTGAGGCGAGACATTGATGCTGACGCGACCGAAGACGAGACCGCGGTCATGCCAGCCGCGCGCCTCGCGGGCGGCGGTGCTCAGGACCCAGCTCCCGAGGACATGGAAGAGTCCGCGGCGCTCGGCAAGATGCACGAAATCACCCGGCGGCAGGATCCCCTCGACCGGGTGGCGCCAGCGTACCAGGGCCTCCACCGCCGTGATGCGTCCGCTCGAGAGCTCGACCTGCGGCTGATAGTGCAGAAAGAGCTCGCCGCTGCGCACCGCCTGATCGATCCGATCCGTCAGGGCCGCATCGCGGCGAATCTGCCTGGTCATGGCGTCGGTATGGAAGGCATAGCTGCCGCGTCCGTTGCTCTTCGCCTTGTACAGCGCGACATCGGCGCGTCCGAGCAGGGTTTCCAGGTCGATGTCGGGTTTGGCGACGAAGACGACGCCGACACTTGCCCCGCAGAGGATGGCATGGCCGTCGATCGAATAGGGCAGCGCCAAGTGCTCGACGATCTTGGCAGCAAGGATCGCTGCATCCGATGTGCTCTGTGCATCCGGCTGGAACACGGCGAATTCGTCGCCGCCGAAGCGGGCAACCGTGTCCATGCCGCGAACGAGCCGGGAAAGGCGTTGCGCGACCTCCTTCAGGAGGAGATCGCCGACGGGATGGCCCAGGGTATCGTTGACCTCCTTGAAGCGGTCGAGATCGAGAAAATGCAGTGCGAAGCCGCGGTCGGCGCGCCGAACCGAGGTCAGCCGCTTGGCAAGCTGATTCTTGAAGAGGGTGCGATTGGGTAGACCGGTCAGGCTGTCGTAGTAGGCGAGGCGAAGGATCTGCTCCTCGCTGCGCTTGCGCTCGGTGATATCGTGGAAGGTGACCACCACGCCCATCGCGGAGCCGCCGACGCGGATCGGCGTGGCGCGATACTCCACGGGGAATGCCGCCCCGTCGTGTCGCCGCAGAACCTCGTCGCTGACCACGATATCTTGGCCGGTGCGCATCACCGAGAGCATGCGGCCGGCGGTGCCTTCGCAGTCGCTTTCGCCGGGGTTTTCATGGGTCACGGTCGGGCAAGGCGTGCCTACAAGATCGGCAGGGTCGTAGCCCAGCATGCGTGCACCCGTGGGGTTGATGAAGGTGATCGCGCCGTCGGGATCAAGCCCGAAGACCCCCTCGCTGGTCGACTCCAAAAGCAGGCGTGCGCGCTCTTCCGCAGCGATGCGGGCCGCTCGATCACGAGCCTGCTGCAAGGCGACCGCGACCAGGGCAGCGCCTTGGGCGATATAGACGAGCTGCTCGTTGTCGGGCTTCCCGGGAATCCGCGAATAGACATCGAAGGCACCCAGGACTTCGCCGCCCGGATCGCGAATCGGCTCCGACCAGCAGGCATGGATGCCGGCTTCCTCGGTCGCACCCGCCAGCGATTTCCAATAGGGATGATAGAGAACGTCGGCGACCACCAAACGCTCGCCGACGGGGTGAGTCACGTCGCTTCCGGCCGAGTCGCCCGCGAGTTGGTTGATGGCCTCGACGAGGCGATGCGGCAGGCTCGGGGCAGTCCCGATCCGCAGGCGTTGGGTCTCGACGTCCATCAACATGATCGAGCACATGAGGCTCTGATCCAGCGCCTCGATCGAGCCGGCGATGGCGTCGAGCGCATCCTGCACGGGGGCACCTTTTCCGATCAGCTCCATGATGTGGATTCGGCTTTCCTGAAGCATCCAGGCACGCCGGGTTTCCGTGACATCGCGGACGGTTCCCGTCATTCGGACCGGACGGCCCTGCTCGCGCGTCACCCGGGCGCGCTCCTGGACATAACGCACCTGGCCGTCGGGCAGCAGGATGCGATGCTCGCAGTCGTAGTCCGTCTTACCGGCGAGGGCCTCGCGGACCGCGCGCTCGACCCGTGCGCGGTCGTCCGGGTGCACGGAGTCGAGGAAGCCTCGGTAGGTGCCGGGGAACCGTTCGGCCGGCATGGCGAAGATGCGATAGATCTCGGCGGACCACTCGAGTCGGTCGTTCTCGGCGTCCCACTCCCAGGTTCCGAGATGCCCGAGACGTTGTGTCTCCTCGACCAGGCGCTCGCTGCGATGCAGACGCTCCTCAAGGCGGCTCCGGGCCTCTCGCTCGTGGGCAACCTGATCGGCGAGGGCACGCCGGAGCCGGGCGAAATGCCGCTCCGCCGCTGCGGTCAGGAGGATCAGCGCAACGACGCCGGCGCCGATCCCGATCGGGACCGGCCAGGTGGCATCCATGTCCGATGCGGTCGCCGCTGTCGGGATCCAAGGGATCAGCGACCAGATCCATCGTGTCGCGAGGCTTGGCGGTGTCTGTGACGTTGGCCTCATGTCCATCCGGGCTTCTATGTCGTGGTTGGTGTGAGTGCGGAGCGAATCCGGCGCGCTGCGGCGCCTTTCCATCGTCCGGTCGGCACGATCCGATGGCCCCGTATCCCGTGCGTCGGCGGCCGGAGTATCCGCGTCGCGCGCCTGATGGGATAATGTCTCTCCGAACGTCGCAACCGCAATGGCTTATCGCCGGAGATCCGCAATGCCTGAGCTCGACCGGACCTACCGGATCGGCCCGATCCATTTAGCACCGACCGTTCTGCCTCGGCATGGATGGACCTTCCTGGTTGCTGCGTTCTTTTCGATCGGGTTGATGATCTTCATCTCTATCGGTCAGACCTACATCCTGAACGAGCATCTCGGCGTTCCCGAGTCCAAGCAAGGCGCGGTCAGCGGCAATCTTGTCTTTCTGACCGAGATCGTGACCCTGTTGCTGTTTCTGCCGGCCGGTGTCCTGATGGATCGGATCGGTCGCCGAGGCGTCTACGCCGCGGGGTTCTTGGTCTTGGCACTGACCTATGTCCTCTATCCGTTCGCGGAATCGGTCGAGTCACTTTATCTGTACCGGATCCTCTACGCGATCGGTGTTGTCGCGGTCGCGGGCGGGCTGTCGACTGTTCTTGCCGATTATCCGGCGGAACGCTCGCGCGGCAAGCTCGTGGCGATCGTGGGTGTCTTGAGCGGCTTGGGGGTCGTGCTCATCAGCCAGGGCCTCGGCGCGCTGCCGAAGGTCTTCAGCGGCGCCGGCTTCGACGGCGTCGCCGCGGGCCGGCTGACCCACTTCATCGTTGCGGGTCTTGCTGTCGCCGTTGCTCTGCTGCTCATGTGGGGTCTCAAGCCGGGTCTTCCCGTGCGTCTCCAGGACCGTCCGAGTGTTCGCGAGCTCTTGGTCGGCGGTTTCGCGCACGGACGCAATCCAAGGATCCTCTTGGCGTACGCCTCGGCGTTCATCGCGCGCGGCGACCAATCGGTCAACGCGATCTTTCTCGTTCTCTGGGGCACGCTGGCAGCCAGGGCGGCCGGCATCGAGTCTGCCTCGGCGGTGATGAGCGGGACCCTGATCTTTGTCATGGCGCAGATCGCGGCACTCGTGTGGGCGCCGATCCTCGGTCCGCTCCTCGACCGCATCGACCGGGTCACCGGCCTGGCGATCTGTATGGCACTGGCGGCCCTCGGCAATCTGAGTCTGCTTGCCTTGGAGGATCCGTTGTCGACGTATGGCCCGGTCTTCTTCATCCTGCTCGGGATCGGCCAGATCAGTGTGTACCTCGGAGGTCAATCCTTGATCGGGCAGGAGGCCCCCGCAGGGCAGCGCGGCTCGGTGCTCGGCGCCTTCAATGTCGCCGGCGCGATCGGTATCCTCTTGATTACGCCGGTGGGCGGCTATCTGTTCGACCGCGTCGATCCGCGCGCACCCTTCGTTGTGGTGGGCGTGATCAATGTCATGCTCGTCTTTGCAAGCCTTTACGTTCGGCTGCGGTATTTGCCGGAGTCGACAACCGGCATCGGCTCGGAACGACCCTGACGGCGATCGGCGAAGAGCGCTTGTCCCGTATCCGTGCGCCTGCTCGGGCGCGGGTTGCGGGCAAAAAAAAAGCCGGTGCGAACCGGCTGATTTTTGATACTGATTTGGTCGGGGTGACTGGATTCGAACCAGCGACTTCTGCCTCCCGAAGACAGCGCTCTACCAAGCTGAGCTACACCCCGAAATCATGCTTTAATGCTTGCGGTCGACCGAGAAGTCCGCCAATGTTGCCAATGCAGTCATGGCGGGGGAGGGCGGCAACGCATCCAAGGCGCGCTTTGCTCGATCCGCATAGTCTTCCGCAAGCCGCTTAGTATAGGTAATGGCGTCGGTCGACGCAATCACCTCGACGACGGATTCCATGTGCTCTCGGCCGCCTTCTTCAATGGCCTTCCGCAACAGGCTCCGTTGCTCGGGCGTTCCCACTTCCATGGCTCGAATCACCGGGAGGGTCGGCTTGCCCTCGTCGAGATCATCGCCGACGTTCTTGTCGAGCTCGGCGTTTTCCGTGCTGTAGTCCAGCGCATCGTCGATGAGCTGGAAGGCGATCCCGAGGTTGAGGCCATAGCTCGCCGCGGCTTCCTCGACGCTCGGGCTCGATTCGGCGAGAACTGCGCCGAGCCTGACGCCTGCTTCGAAGAGGGTCGCCGTCTTGCGGGTGATGACCTCCATGTACCGAGTCTGATCGGTGTCGGGATCCCGCGTATTCAAGAGTTGGAGCACCTCGCCCTCGGCGATTCGGTTGGTCGCGTGGGAGAGGATGTCCATGACTCGCATGCTCCCGACATCGACCATCATCTCGAAGGCGCGGGAGTAGAGGAAATCTCCGACCAAGACGCTGGCATCGTTTCCCCAGACGACATTGGCCGTTTCGCGGTTGCGCCTGAGCTCCGAGGCATCCACGACATCGTCATGCAGCAGGGTCGCCGTGTGAATAAATTCAACGACCGCGGCGAGATCGATGTGCCGGTCTCCGCTGTACCCGCAAGCTCGTGCGGAGAGAAGCACCGAGAGGGGGCGCAGGCGTTTGCCGCCGCTGTTGACGATGTAGCTGCCGATTTGATTGATCAGTACCACGTCTGACCGGAGTCGACGCAGGATCAAGGCGTCAACGGCCTTGACGTCCTCGGCGACGGGTTCTCGAAGCGTGGTGATATCCATGAAATGTCGACGGACTTGTCTGATCGTGGCCGCGGATGCTAGGTGCGGGATGGGGGTCTGTCAAGTCGCCGGCGGGCGCCGCGGCCTGGCGGGGCGGGGCGGATGCATCGGCACCCTGGCTTCGGCAGCGCCGGAGGCGGCATCGACGGGAGACGACACCCTTGACCCCTGTGTGCTCATTGGGTAGTATTCCGCTTCTTTTGTTTCGGCGCCCGTCGCCGATCTCGCCGAATGGTTTTGGGGATCTTCAGACATGTACGCGGTCATTCAAGCCGGTGGCAAACAATACCGGGTTTCGGAAGGCGACACCGTCAAGGTAGAGAAGATGGTGGCGGACGAAGGCGCTACTGTCGACTTCGAGCAAGTGCTATTGGTGGCGGACGGCGACGATGTGAAGGTCGGTAAGCCCTATGTCGAAGGCGTCAAGGTCAGCGCGACCGTAGAAGGTCACGGCCGGGCAAAGAAAGTCATGATCGTGAAATTCCGGCGGCGCAAGCATCATCTGAAACGCCAGGGTCATCGCCAGTGGTATACGGCCCTGAAGATCACGGCGATCAGCGCCGGCTGAAGAGGAGACTCCCATGGCACACAAGAAAGCTGGCGGTAGCTCGCGCAACGGGCGCGATTCGGAATCCAAGCGGCTCGGCGTCAAGGTGTTCGGTGGTCAGGTCGTGAAGGCCGGGGCCATCATTGTTCGCCAACGCGGCACTCAGTTTCATAGCGGGGTCAATGTCGGGTGCGGGCGGGATCATACCTTGTTCGCGCTTCGCGATGGGGTCGTGACCTTCGTCGAGCAGGGTCCGAAGAATCGTAAGTTCGTCACGGTAGTCGAAAATCCGGCAGGCGTTGGCTCGGCCTGATTCGGTCCGCACGCGACCCATCGCAACGGACTCGCGAGCCTCGTCGTTTCGGCGGGGCTCTTTTCGTTTTAGCGATGAGGTCTTTTGAATCATGAAATTCGTCGACGAGGCTTTCATTCGGGTCGAGGCGGGGGACGGCGGCAGCGGCTGCGTGAGCTTTCGCCGCGAGAAGTACATTCCGAAGGGCGGACCCAACGGCGGCGACGGCGGCAACGGCGGCAGCGTGTATTTGGTCGCCGACTCGAATCTGAACACCCTGGTGGATCTTCGCTACCAGCGGGTGCATCGGGCCGAGCGGGGACAGAACGGTATGGGGCGCGACATGACCGGTCGTGCCGGTGCCGACCTGATCATCCGCGTTCCCGTCGGGACCCGCGTGTTCGAGCGCGAGACCGAGGAGTCGATCGGCGAGCTCCTGGAATCCGGGCAGCGCTTGCTGGTCGCCCAAGGCGGCTTTCACGGCATCGGGAACGCGCGCTTCAAATCCAGCACCAATCGAAGTCCGAGACAGTTTACCCCGGGAACACCGGGAGAGCGGAGGGATCTCCAGCTCGAGCTGATCCTCCTCGCGGACGTCGGGCTGCTCGGCTTTCCAAATGCCGGCAAATCCTCTCTCATCCGTCAGGTTTCGAGTGCCCGTCCCAAGGTTGCGGACTATCCTTTCACGACCCTGTATCCCAATCTCGGCGTGGTTCGGCTCGGTCGCGATCGCAGCTTCGTCATCGCCGATATCCCCGGTCTGATCGAAGGGGCCGCAGACGGCGCCGGGCTCGGCAGCCAATTCCTCAAGCATCTGTCGCGAACCCGTTTCCTGTTGCATGTGGTCGATATGGCCCCGCTCGACGAGGATCAGGATCCGGTCGAGCAGGTCCGCAAGATCGAGACGGAGTTGGAGGCGTTCGGCGAAGGACTCGCGCTCAAGGAGCGTTGGTTGGTGCTCAACAAGATCGATTGCGTCCTCCCCGAGGAGTACGAGGAGCGGCGTGACGAGATCGTGGCACGACTTGAATGGACGTCGCCCGTCTACGGTATTTCGGCGATGACCGGCGAGGGCACGGCGACGCTGATGCGCGATCTGATGGGACGGCTGGAGGCGTTGGCTGCCGACAGAGCAGCCGCCGAGCAACAGGCTGCCGGCGGGGATGCAGGCGCGGATGGTGATTCCGTCGACACCGAGGCTGATTGGCATCCGCTCGACTGAGATACTTGGATCTCCCCTATGATTTCGCGTGCCATGATCCCCTTCACCCGTCGCTGGGTTGTGAAGATCGGGAGTGCATTGTTGACCCGCGACGGCGAAGGGCTTGAGCGCAACATGCTCGTCCCTTGGGTCGAGCAGATCACCGCGCGTCGCATGGCGGGGAACGAGGTGGTTTTGGTGTCCTCCGGCGCTGTCGCCGAAGGGATGGCGCGGATGGGTTGGCGGACACGGCCGAAAGCCCTCCATGCGTTGCAGGCCGCCGCCGCGATCGGTCAAATGGGGCTGGTGCGCGCCTATGAAGACTGTTTCAAGGAGCGTGGTCTGCACACCGCTCAGGTCCTCCTGACCCGTGACGACCTGGCCGACCGTGCCCGGTATCTCAATGCCCGCAGTACCCTCCGCACGCTGCTCAAGCTCGGCGTGATCCCCGTCATCAACGAGAACGATACGGTCGCGACCGACGAGCTGCGCTTCGGGGACAACGATACCCTGGCGGCTCTGGTGGCGAACCTCATCCAGGCCGACCTCCTCGTCCTCCTCACGGATCAGGACGGTCTGTTCGACCGGGATCCCCGCGCTCACGCCGATGCCTGCTTGATCCCCGAGACCCGCGTCGACGATCCGCAGCTGGATCAAGTCGCGGGCGGCAGCGTCACGGGCCTCGGAACAGGTGGCATGGTCACCAAGGTCCGTGCGGCCAGGCTTGCCGCGCGATCGGGTACGCCGACCGTGATCGCTCCGGGGCGCGGCGAAGACGTTCTGAAGCGGATCGGAGAAGGCGAGGGGGTCGGCACCTTGCTGGTGCCCTTCCAAGGCCCTCAGGCTGCACGTAAGCAGTGGTTGGCCGGCCATCTTCAGGTTCGTGGCCGGCTCACGCTCGACGCCGGAGCCGTCAATGCCTTGCGCGCGAAGGGGACGAGTCTGCTCGCCGTCGGTGTAAGAGAGGTGCAGGGCGCCTTCAATCGGGGCGAGGTCGTTGCCTGTCTCGACGAAACGGGCTGTGAGGTCGCGCGCGGTCTAGTCAACTACGATGCCCAAGAGGTCGCGAGGGTGAAGGGTCAGCCGTCGAGCCGGTTCGATGCGATCCTCGGGTATCTCGACGACGAAGAGTTGATCCATCGCGACAACTTGGTTCTGCTTTAAACCGCGGCCGGCATGATCCGGGTTGCTTGCGCGAGGGTTTAACCTCGCATCAATCAACGTGCGTCGCAGAGGACGCGGTTTAGTCTACCGTTCTTCTTGTTTAACCCCTTTCGTCCCCGGACTTAACGGGTGCCGAGCCCGGCGGCCTCTGCAACCGCATCGACGATCCGAACCTGATCCTCATCCGAGAGATACGGGTGCATCGGCAGACTCATGACCCGCTGCGCCACGCGCGCGCTGACAGGGGTGCCGAATCGCTCCAGGCTGGGTTGAAACACGGGCTGATCATTCAACGGCACGGGATAGTGCACGGCTGTCGGAATCCCGTCCGCCGCGAGGGCTGCGCTCACCCGATCACGGTCATCGACCTGGATGGTGTACTGAGCAAAGACCGATTCATTGCCCGGTGCGACGAACGGGGTCAGCACGGCGCCGTCTCCGCTCGCACTCGACACCGCTCCGCGGTCTTGAAGCAGATCGGAGTAGCGGGCGCCGATCCGGATGCGTGCAGCAACCTCGTTCGGGAACAGGGGTAGCTTCGCGAGCAGAACCGCAGCCTGAAGCGTATCGATTCGGGCATTCAGACCGAGACGCGGATGGTGGTAGCGGCGATCCTGACCGTGGTTGCGGATCTCCCTCAGTCTTTTCGCCACCTCATCGTCGTCCGTAAAACAGGCACCGGCGTCGCCGTAAGCTCCCAGCGGTTTGGAAGGGAAGAAGGACGTGCATCCGATGGTGGAGAGGGCACAGGACCGACGCCCCTTATAGGTGGCTCCGAAGCTCTGAGCGGCGTCTTCGATCACAGGCAGGCGGTGCCGATCGGCAATCTCCCGAATGGCGTCCATGTTTGCGCACTGGCCATAGAGGGACACCGGCATGATGGCTCGGGTCCGTCCGGTGATGGCCTCTTCGATATGTGCGGGGTCGATGTTGTAGGTCACGGGATCGATGTCGACGAAGATCGGTCGTACTCCGAGCAGCGCGATCATCTCGCCGGTAGCGATGAAGGTGAAGGGGGTCGTGATGACCTCGTCGCCGCGACCGATCTCCAGAGCCATCATGGCCGCGAGCAGCGCGTCGGTTCCGCTCGACAGACCGATGCAGTGCCGCGTGCCGACGAAGTCGGCGAGCGCAATCTCCAGCGCTTCGACCTCGGGCCCCATGATGTATTGCCCGTGCTCCAGGACCGCATGAATCCGGGCCTTCACGTCGTCTTCGATCAGTCGATACTGTGACTTCAAGTCGATGAATTGCATTCGTTCCGCCTTTGATCGTTGGTTCGGATCACAGATTCAATACGCATCAGGATACCGGGTTTCTGTCGAGCCGTC
>NZ_LN848257.1:4096722-4107291 GCF_001499735.1 Thiocapsa sp. KS1
ACTCGGTTACGGAAGGGCTGAAGATCGCCGCAGCGCCGGCGGGATCTAACGAACCTCGCGGTCCTTCACGTCTTCGGCGAGATCGATGTACTTGAGATGGATGCGTTCGGCCTGCGCCAAGAGGGCAGGGAGGTCACCGCTGTTGTCCAGGATATCGTCTGCTCGGGCAAGACGGTCTGCGCGACTGATCTGGCTGGCGACGATGCGGTCGATCTCGCTGTGTGTCAGACCGCTGCGCCGACGCACGCGTTCGCGCTGTGCCCCCTCCGGGATATCGACGACGAGGACGCGATCGACGAGTGTGTGTTGGTTGGTCTCGAAGAGAAGCGGGATGACCAAGACGGCGTAGGGCGCGTCGAGCGCCGCAAGTCGCTCGAGCATGCGATCTTTGATCCTTGGATGCAGGATGCCCTCCAGCCGGGTGCGTGCCTCCGGGTCGGAGAAGACCTGCGTGCGCAAGGCATCGCGGTCGAGCCGACCGTCCGGCCCGATGAGGTCGGTGCCGAAGGTGGCGGCGATCTCGGCGAGCGCCGGTTGCCCGGGCTCGGTCAATTCGCGCGCGATGACATCGGTGTCGATCACGCCCGCGCCGCGAGCGGCCAATGCGTCCGCAACGGTCGACTTGCCGCTGCCGATACCGCCGGTCAAGCCAATCACAAGCATCGCGCGTTCCGAAGCCGTGCGCCGCGTCGCGGACGCGTTCATAAAAGAGGATGATCTAAACAGCGTTTGCCCGAACGTCTCGTAGTCCATGCAACGCGCAGTCTCTCGGATCGGGGCGCACATCATGCCGGACGTAGCTTAGAGACCGACCAACCGCAAGTAGCTCTGGTTGATCTGCTCTCCCCAGATCAGGCTGATCCACCCCGCTGCCGCGAGAAAGGGACCGAACGGCATGGGCGTGCCCCGCGCATGGCGACCGCTCAGGATCAGTGCGACCCCGAGCACGGCCCCGGTCAGCGCGGACAAGAGGATGATCTGCGGCAGGGATTGCCAACCGAGCCAGGCGCCGAAGAGTGCCAGCAGCTTGAAGTCGCCGTAGCCCATGCCTTCCTTCCCGGTGGCGAGGCGAAAGAGGTGAAAGACCGACCAGAGGCTGAGGTAGCCGGCGACAGCGCCGATGATCGCCGAGTGACTATCCGCGAAGACCGTGAAGAGGCTCAGGACCAAGCCGAGCCAGAGCAGCGGCAGTGTGATGCTGTCGGGGAGAAGCTGGGTGTCGAAGTCGATCACGGCGAGTGCGATCAGTGCCCAGGTGAGCAGGAGGGCGGGGCCGGTCTGCCAGCCGAGACCCAATTGCAGGACGACGATTAGTGTGAGCAGCGCCGTGAAGATCTCCACCAATGGATAGCGCAGACCGATCCCCGCGCCGCAGGCCGAGCACCGACCACGCAACAGGAGATAGCTCAACACCGGAATATTCTCGTGTGCGCGAATCCGATGTCCGCAGTGCGAGCACGTCGAGGGCGGATGGGCCAGCGAAAGAGGCTTCTGATCCGTTTGGTCGCTCGGGCTCGGCCCGCCCGAGAGCTCGGCACAGTCGCGTGCCCAAGTGTCCTCGAGCATTTTGGGGAGTCGCAGGATGACGACATTGAGAAAACTGCCGACAATCAATCCGACGAGGATCGAGACCGCATAGAGCAGAAGCGGGGTCTGCTCGAAGACGTCAATCCAATCCATGCAAGGCCCCCTTGGCCGACGATTCGGTGGTCACTGAAAGCAAGGCTCTAAACCGCGTCTGCGACGGCGATCGTTGTGTTTAGACAGGGTTGCGGTTGCACGACAAGGATGCGTGCCGCGCCGCGTGCGGCTCAAACCACCGATGCCAGCTTGAAGATCGGTAGGTACATGGCGATGATCAGGCTGCCGACCAGACCGCCGATCACGACCATGATCAGCGGCTCGAGTAGGCTGCTCAGGCTGTCGACCGCATTGTCGACCTGCTCTTCGTAGAAGTCCGCGACCTTCGCGAGCATATCGTCGAGCGATCCGGATTCCTCTCCGATGGATGTCATCTGAATGACCATGTGGGGGAAGAGGTCCTGTTGGCGCATCGACAGTTGCAGGGATTGGCCGGTCGCCACTTCCTCGCGCATCTTGAGGACGGCATTTTGATAGACGATGTTGCCGGTAGCGCCCGAGACCGAGTCCAACGCCTCCACCAGCGGCACGCCGGCCGCGAACATGGTCGAAAGTGTGCGGGCGAAGCGCGCGAGCGCGGCCTTGTTCAGGATCGGCCCGATGATCGGGATCTTCAGCGCCGTTCGATCGATCGCCTCGCGAAAGGCACGCGAGCGCTTGAAGGTATTGCCGACGACATAGCCGATCGCACCGAGCCCGAGCAGGATCGCCCACCACCATTTCTGCAGTGCATCGGACAGGCCGATGACCATCAGCGTAAATGCGGGCAGATCCGCACCGAAGCTCGCGAACAGATCCTTGAACTGCGGGATGACGAAGATGAGCAGAACGGCGCTCACGATGATGGCTACCGCGATGACCGCCACCGGATAGAACATGGCCTTCTTGATCTTGCCCTTGATCGACTCGGTCTTTTCCTTGTAGGTCGCGATCTTGTCGAGCAGGACGTCCAGTACGCCGGCCTGCTCGCCGGCAGCGACCAGGTTGCAGACCAGGTCGTCGAAATAGAGCGGATATTTGCCCATCGCCAGTGCCATGGCGGTGCCGCTCTCGATATCTTGCTTGATCCCCAGGATCAAGTCCTGCATCGCCGGGTTCTCGTGGCCGCGTCCGACGATATCGAATGCCTGCACCAAGGGAACGCCGGCGGACATCATGGTCGCGAGCTGCCGGCTGAAGATGGCGAGGTCGGTGCTGGTGATCTTCTTCTTGCCGCTGAAGAGCGGCTGGGGTTTCTTCTTGACCTTGGTCGGGCTGACGCCTTGCCTGCGCAGATCCGCCCGCACCATCGTTATGCTGGGCGCACGGGTCTCGCCCGTCACCTTGGCCCCGCGCCGGTCGCGGCCTTCCCAGGTGAAGACGTAGGCCTTCTCTGCCTGCGGTTTGGGTTTTGCCTTCGTCTTGAGTGCCGTTGCCATGAGCGTTCTCGTCACTCCTTGGTGACTCGGTTGAGCTCTTCGAGGCTTGTCATCCCTTCTTTGACCTTACGCAGACCGGACTGCCTCAGGTCGGCAACGCCCTCAAGACGGGCTTGCTCGGCCAACTGCATCGAGTTGCCGCCCTCGAGGATCAACCGGCGGATCGCTTCCGACACCGGCATCACTTGAAAGATGCCGACGCGTCCCCGGTAGCCCTTGGTGCAGCGCTCGCATCCCACGGGTCCGAACACGACGATGCCCTCCTCGATATCCGCTTCGCTGAAACCCTCTTGACGCAGCACCTCGCGCGGGAGGTCTTCGGGCGCCTTGCAATGCGGACAGAGTCGCCGCGCAAGGCGTTGGGCCATGATGAGCAGGACCGATGAGGCGATATTGAAGGGGGCCACGCCCATGTTCGCCAGACGGGTCAGCGATTGCGGCGCATCGTTGGTGTTCAGTGTGGAGAGCACCAGATGTCCCGTCTGCGCGGCCTTGACCGCGATCTCCGCGGTCTCCAGATCGCGAATCTCCCCGACCATGACGATGTCCGGGTCCTGCCGCAGGAACGCCCGAAGCGCGGCGGCGAAGGTCAGTCCCGTCTTTGGATTCATGCTGACCTGATTAATCCCGGGGACCTGGATCTCGACCGGGTCTTCGACCGTCGAGATATTGATATCGGGCTGATTCAGGAGATTCAGCGCGGTGTAGAGCGACACCGTCTTCCCGGATCCGGTCGGGCCGGTGACCAGGATCATCCCGTAGGGCTTGTGGATCGCCTCCAGGAAGGCCGTGCGCTGATCGAGCTCGAAGCCCAGTGCCTCGATGCCGACCTGAGCCGATGCGGAGTCGAGGATACGCAGGACGACCTTCTCGCCGTAAAGGGTCGGCAAGGTATTGACGCGGAAATCGATGTCGCGCGTCCGGCTGACCTTGAGCTTGATGCGCCCGTCCTGAGGGACGCGACGCTCGGCGATATTCATCCGCGACATGACCTTGAGGCGTGCGACCAGACGCCCGGCAATGTTCATGGGAGGGCTCGCCACCTCGCGCAGCATGCCGTCTTGTCTGAAGCGGACACGAAAGAATTTCTCGTAAGGCTCGAAGTGGATGTCCGAGGCGCCCGCCGAGATGGCATCGACCAAGACCTTGTTGACGTACCGCACGATCGGCGCGTCGTCGATGTTGATGTCCGCGTCTTCGCGCAGATCCTCGTCGTCCGGGGCGATCTCGAGCTTCTCCAGGTCCGCGTCCATGAGCTCGGTCATGGTCGTGTCCTGGGCCTCGATCGCGGTTTCGATCGCGGCCTTGAGCTTGTCCTCTTCGACCAGCACCGCGTCGGTCGCCAGCCCGGTGTTGAAGCGAATCTCTTCGAGTGCCTGGTCGTTCGTCGGATCCGACAGGGCCAGGAAAAGGCGATTGCCGCGGCGGAAGATCGGCAGCGCCCGGTGTTTGCGTACCAGTCGCTCGTCGACCAGGTTCACCGGCAGGTTGAGCAGGTCGATGGCATGGAGGTCGAGCAGCGGAACGCCGAACTCATGCGAGGCCGCCACGGCGATGCGCCGGCTGTCGAGCAGTTTTTGTTCGACCAGATAAGGGACAAAGGCCTGCCTGCGTCGGCTTGCCTCGTCGTAGGCGACCAACGCATCGCGCTCCGTGATGAGGTTGTCGCGCACGAGGCGCAGGGCGAGTCCCGAGAGCTTGTTCTTGGCCGGTTGGTCCGTCGCCATGGCTTGTGTGTCGCCGGACGTTAGCGGTTGACTGAAAAGGCGAGCCGGACATTGCTGGCAACCAGCCCGTTGTCCTTCTGCTCGCTCTCGTTGAGATAAAACTCAAGCACCGTCTCGCGGCTCATGAGCATGTCCTCGGTGACATCGTCGGCCAACTCGTTGACATGACAGAAAACACTGATGTAAGGAGAATCCGACTCCCGTGGGTCCGTCACCCACAGCGACGGCGAGATGCGGTCCATGATCCTCAAAAAACCGTAGCCTTTATCCGTGAACCATTTGGTGCACACCCCGCGCACGCAGGATCCGGGCTTGCCCCACTCGTTGCGCGGCTCGTAGGAGATCGGCAACAGATCGGGGATCAGGAATCCGGAATAGTAGGCGTCGACCTGTTGCTGAAGTTGGCGCGAGACGTTCTTGAACCCCATCAGCTCGACCCGGCAACCGGTGTTCTGCAATGCCTCGACGACCTGAAGAAAATCACCGTCGCCCGTCACCAGCAGGACCTGATCGAGCTTGTTGGCCTGAAGCATGGCGTCGACCGCCATGTCGAGGTCGGCGTTGGCCTTGGTGGTGACGTTGCCGCTTTCGTCAGTATAGCGCCGCACCAGCTTCACGGTGATCTTCCATCCGAAGTCCCGCACCATCTGCTGATACGTCTGTGCCTTTTTCTTGTACTCCTGGTCCTCGCGAGCCCGCTCGGCATCGAAGGCCATGTAGGTGTTCAAGCGTTGCAGGATTCCGCCTTCACGTGCGGCGAAGCGTCGCAGCACGTCGTAGCGCATCTGATAACCGCCGTTGTAGCGGACATTTTCGGCATCGACGAAGACGCCGACTCTGAAGCTGGAGCTCATAGGGATGATGATTTCGCGTTCGGTGCACGGCAAACGCGGCACTCGCCCTCTTGGATATCGAGGGCGAGGACCGCGTGAACCGTACGGTCCGCCCACGGCGAACCGCTTTGTTTGGTCGGTCGCACGTGCCGTAACCGGCAGCCGACCGACCCCGTCGCACTACTGATTGGCGCGATTCTCGATCAGGTCGTTCACCACGGTGGGATCGGCAAGCGTCGAGGTATCGCCGAGCGAGTCGATCTCGTTGGCGGCGATCTTGCGCAGGATCCGGCGCATGATCTTGCCCGAGCGGGTTTTCGGCAGGCTCGGTGCCCACTGAATGACATCGACGATGGCGATCGGACCGATCTCCCCGCGTACCATGGCGACCAGCTCCTTTTTCAGCTCGTCGGTCGGCTCGACACCCGCCATCGGGGTGACATAGGCGTAGATGCCCTGACCCTTCAGGTCATGTGGATAACCGACGACGGCCGCTTCGGCGACATGCGGGTGCAGCACCAACGCGGACTCGATCTCGGCGGTGCCCAGGCGGTGCCCGGAGACGTTCAGCACGTCGTCGATGCGGCCGGTGATCCAGTAGTAGCCGTCGGCGTCGCGACGTGCGCCGTCACCCGTGAAGTAGTAGCCCGGGTACTGCTTGAAGTAGGTGTCGATGAAACGCGCGTGATCGCCGTAGACGCTGCGCATCTGTCCCGGCCAAGGCTGGCTGATGACAAGTGCGCCCTCGCCGGGACCTTCGATCAGGGTGCCTTCGGCCGGATCCACCAGCGCGGGAACGACGCCGAAGAAGGGCAGGGTGGCCGAGCCCGGTTTGAGCGCGGTCGCGCCCGGCAGCGGGGTGATCAGGTGGCCGCCGGTCTCGGTCTGCCACCAGGTATCCACGATCGGGCAGCGCTCGTCGCCGACGACACGGTGGTACCACTCCCATGCCTCGGGGTTGATCGGCTCGCCGACCGAGCCGAGGATGCGCAGCGATTTGCGCGAGGTCTTCTTCACGGGCTCCTCGCCCGCACGCATCAGCGATCGGATGGCGGTCGGTGCCGTGTAGAAGATGTTGACCTGGTGCTTGTCGATCACCTCCCAGAAGCGCGACATGTCGGGGTAGTTCGGGATGCCCTCGAACATCACCGAGGTCGCGCCGTTCGCGAGCGGACCATAGACGATGTAGGTATGCCCGGTGACCCAGCCGACGTCGGCGGTGCACCAGTAGACCTCGCCTTCCTGGTAGTCGAAGGTGTACTTGTGGGTCATGGCGGCGAAGACGAGATAGCCGCCGGTGGTGTGCAGGGCACCCTTGGGCTTGCCGGTGGAGCCGGAGGTATAGAGGATGAACAGCGGGTCTTCGGCGTCCATCTCCTCGGGAGGACAGTCGGCGGACGCGGCGGCGAGCGCCTCGTCGTACCAGATGTCGCGGCCTTCGGTCCATTCGACCGCGCCGCCGGTGCGCCGCACCACGACGACCGTGTCGACGTTCGGGCATTCCTGCAGCGCGGTGTCGGCGTTCTTCTTCAGCGGGATGTGACGGCCGCCGCGGACACTCTCGTCGGAGGTGATGACCAACCGGCACTCGGAGTCGAGCACGCGATCGCGCAGCGAGTCCGGGGAGAAGCCGCCGAAGACGATGGAGTGGGTCGCCCCGATGCGCGTGCAGGCGAGCATGGCGACCGCCGCTTCGGGGATCATCGGCAGATAGATGCAGACCCGGTCGCCCTTATGCACGCCGCGCGCCTTGAGCACGTTCGAGAGCTTGCAGACCTCTGCATGCAGCTCGCGGTAGGTGATCTTGCGGTCTTCCGCCGGGTTGTCGGCTTCCCAAATGATGGCGACCTGATCCCCGCGGGTTGCGAGATGGCGGTCCAAGCAGTTGTAGGAGACGTTCAGCTTTCCGCCCTGGAACCACTTGATATGCAGGTCTTCGGCCTGGTAGCTGTAGTCCATGACCGAGTCCCATTTTTTGGACCAGGTCACGAACGTCTCGGCCTGCTCGGCCCAGAAACCCTGTGGATCCTCGAGCGACTGCTTGTACATCGCGGCATATTGCTCGGCATTGATATGCGCCTTGGCGGCGATCGAAGCAGGGACCTGGTAGACCTTTTCTTCCGACATGGTTGTTGTCTCCTCGACTTGGTGGAGTGATCGGTGCCGGCGCACTGCGGGTGTCCTCGGTGCCGGCGGACGGGAACGGTTAATAGTAAACGCTCCAATAGGGCACATCTAGCCGAGATCTACGGGGGGATCCGGGCCTCAGCAGAGGAAGTCCCGCAGCGGGAGTCCGGTGCCGGTATCGCGATAGGCGGCCTGGGCGAGGAACAGCTCGGCGGAGGCCAGCGCATCGCTCAGCGCATTGTGCGCGCCGTAACGGGGAAGATTGTAACGATCCCCGAGCGCGTGCAGGCGCAGATCGGATGCCTTGAAGGGGATCTGTCTGCGCTCGAAGGTTCGATAGGCCAGTGTCTGGGTA
Source organism: Thiocapsa sp. KS1 (assembly GCF_001499735.1). Classification (GTDB taxonomy): domain Bacteria; phylum Pseudomonadota; class Gammaproteobacteria; order Chromatiales; family Chromatiaceae; genus Thiocapsa. Next base: position 4,104,824 of record NZ_LN848257.1, read on the forward strand.
TCGACGACCGGCATCAGCAGTCCGCGCTTCCAGAGCCGCTTGCAGGCGTTGGTCAGGAAACCGCGCTCGATGCGCGCATGATGGGCAATCATGACCTTGCCCGCCAGTGCTTCGAGCAGCTCCTCGATGACATCGGCCAGCTCGCTGCCCAAGGCGGACTCGTCGTCCGTGATCTGATGAATGATCGCCGTCGCCTCCGGGATGGATCGGTCGATCCGCACGACCCGATGGCGGGCGCTCGACAGGTCGATGGTTGAGCCTCTGACGCCGACATACCCGACGCTCAGGATGAGATCGTTGGCGATGTCCAGACCGGTCGTTTCGAGGTCGATGGCCAGATACTCCACCTCTCGGTAGTCCGTCTTCGCCATCGGAAACGGATGTCCGAGATAGGAGCGCAAGGGTCCCGGCGGGGCACGGCGCAGTTGCCAACGGCGGCGCCAATCGAGCAGTCGCGACACGGCAGGATCCTAGGCGAAGCGGCCGGCTTGGTAACGTTGCCCGAGTGACTCCTGCATGGTGTTGATCAGGAGAAAGGCATCTTTGAGGTGTCCGCGCTCGAGCGGGGACAGCTCGTCCGGCGACAGGAAATTGTCGGCCGGCTGCCCGTGAGCGAGCTGATTGGCCTGATGACGCATCCGCAGGGTTCCGACCAGCTCGATGGCATCGGTCAGGTTCGCGGCCCCGTCTTTGCTCAGTGTCCCGCTCTCGGCAGCCGAGCCGAGACGCTCGATCGTGTTGGTCTCCGACAGGCCGCCCGAAAGCGCGTAGATCCTCGCCAGATCGACGATGGGTACGATGCCCTTGTGCTTGATATCGAAGGTGTGGTCGTGGTCACCGCCTTGAATCAGCACGATATTCCTGAAGAAGCCCAGCGGGGGGCGATACTTGAGCGCATTTGCGACCATGTAGGCGATGAAGATCCGATTGGCCTTGCAGCGCTCCAGGACCCGCTCTTGGAGATCGGCAAAGAGGTTGGCCGGATCGTAGACGGCGCGCAGATCGAAAAAGACGTTTGCGAGCATCAATGACATGGGGTCGGGCTTGAGGATCCAATTCGTGAAGTATTTGTGCCAGATCCGCAGGGGTTGGCGCCACTTGGGGTTCGAGGCCATGACATCGCCCGGACAGTAGACGAAACCGCAGGCGTCGAGTCCGTCGTTCACGATCTTGGCCAGTGCAGCAAAATAGGCGTCGTCGTCCGGTTTGGCGTGGTCCGCGATCAGGAGCGCGTTGTCTTGATCCGAGTGCGAGGATTGCTCGCGCCGAGCTTGCGAGCCTCCCACGATCCACGCGTAGGGGGCGGGCGGGCTGCCGAGGTCCGCCTCGGCCAGCGCGAGCAGGCGCTGCGTAATGGCGTCGGTGATGGCGCTGATGGCCTGTCCGACGTGGTTTGCGGTCGCCCCTCCGTTGATTAGGTGAACCTGCAGCTCGGGGATCTTGGCACTGATCTGAACCAGGGTCTCGATCGATGTCGCCCGATGGATATCGCCGACCAGGTAAACGGCGTTGGCGCTTTGAAACCGCGTGAGATCCGTTGTCGAGACTAGACCGACCACACGCTCGCCGTCCAGCACGGGCAGGTGATGGACGTTGAGACGCGTCATGGTGATCAGCGCCTGAAAGCCCAGTGTGCCGACCTGCGCGGTTTGCAGCTTCTCGGTCATGATCTCGCGAACCGGGCGGTCGGTCGACAAACCGACGGCGACGCAGCGGCTGCGCAGATCGCGGTCCGTGATCATGCCGGCCAGTCGGTCGCCCTCCATGATCAGGAGCGAGGAGACCCGGTGCTCGGACATGACCTGCGCGGCTTCGCGGATGCTCGTCTCCGGGGTCGCGACGATCGGGGTGCGGTTGATCATGCTGCCGATCTGGACCGTCATCAGGCCGGTGCCGGCGGCCGGCGCATCCACCATGATGTTCAGCGCCTTGCGCAGGCGACTGGAGATGGACTGGTCGAAATGCTCCGCGAATGCGGCGTGATGCGCCCGCAGATCCGCCAACTCGGAGCAGGGCAGGGCGTAGACCAGCGTGTCCTCGGAGGTATTGCCGTGGTAGCCGCCGCCTTCCGGCGTCGGTCGACAGGGCATGTCGCACAAGTCACCCTCCGCCAGCTTGCCGATCAGCTCGCCTTGGGCATCGCGCAGCTCCACTGCGCCGCGGCGCAGGAGATAGACGCACGGCGGGTCGGCGTTCTCGGGCGGGAACGGCGTACCTCGGCGGAAATAACGCACCGACAGGCGCCGCGGCAGACGTTCGAGCGTGTCTTGCGGCAGTTGATCGAACGGCGGATGACTGGCCAGGAAGTCTCGGATCTCGATCAACTCGATGTTCATCGCGTGACGCTCTTGGTCTGGCTGTGAGGGGCCGGCGGGTCTGCGCGACCGGTGCGGCCGGGTACGGCAGACTCGACGTCAACAAAAAGCCCCGCCGAAGCGGGGCTGGAGCCTTGGGCAAGTGACCTGCCG
>NZ_LN848257.1:4107391-4116415 GCF_001499735.1 Thiocapsa sp. KS1
GGGGCTGGAGCCTTGGGCAAGTGACCTGCCGGATCCGTCCTTCGGTGACTCGCTCAGGTGCCGGCAGAGCACTTGCTTCGAGTGTCTGCCGGGCTGCGCCGCGCTCAGTGGCCGGTGGCTGCCCCCGAGCCACGCGGGATGCGCACGTCCTCGACGAGGTGTTGGATGTGCTCCGGAGGCGGTGCCGCGAACTTGAAGACCGCAAAGGCGACGATAAAGTTGAAGAGTGCGCCGACGGCACCGAATGCCTCCGGCGTGATTCCGAAGAACCAGTTCGCACCCATCCCCATCTCGGGCATCAGGAAGCTCGTACCCGGCACGAAGAAGATGCCTTTGTGCTGGAACACATACAGCAACGTGATACTCAAGCCCCCGATCATACCGGCAACCGCGCCCAGCGAGTTCATCCGCTTGGCGAAGATCCCCATCATCAGCGCCGGGAAGATCGACGAGGCAGCTAGACCGAAGGCAAGCGCGACCGTCCCTGCGGCGAAGCCGGGTGGATGAAGGCCCAGATAACCCGCCAGGATAATGGCGCCGATCATCGATAGACGCCCTGCCATGAGCTCCGTCTTCTCCGAGATCGTCGGCATGAAGACGCCCTTCAAAAGGTCGTGAGAGATCGAGGAGGAGATAGCAAGCAGGAGCCCCGCCGCCGTCGAGAGCGCCGCCGCGAGACCGCCGGCAACGACCAGGGCGATGACCCAAGCCGGCAGATTGGCGATCTCGGGGTTGGCCAACACCATGATGTCGTTGTTGACCGTGACCATCTCGTTGCCCTTCCAGCCGAACCCGTCGGCTGTCGCCGCGAACGCCTCGTTCTTGTCGTCGTAGTACTGGATACGGCCGTCGCCGTTCTTGTCTTCCCACTTGAGCAGGCCGGTCGTCTCCCAGCGCTTGAACCACTCCGGACGCTCGTCGTAGACGAGGTTGCCCGTCTCGCTGCCGACCGGACCGATCTGGATGGTATCCATGAGGTTCAGGCGGGCCATGGCGCCGACCGCCGGTGCCGTGGTGTAGAGGATGGCGATGAAGATGAGCGCCCAGCCTGCCGAGAAGCGTGCGTCCTTGACCTTGGGGACGGTGAAGAAGCGGATGATGACGTGCGGAAGTCCGGCCGTACCGATCATCAGCGACAGGGTATAGACGAACATGTTGAGCGTGCTGCCCATCACCTGGGTGGTGTATTCCTTGAACCCCAGATCCGTCACCACCTGATCGAGCGTACCGAGCAGGGACATTCCGCTGGCCACCCCGTCGCGCGCGTACTCGCTGCCGAGACCGAGCTGCGGGATGGGGTTGCCGGTCAGGTTCATAGAGATGAAGATCGCCGGAACCGTGTAGGCGAAGATGAGGACGACATATTGCGCGATCTGGGTGTAGGTGATGCCCTTCATCCCGCCCATGATCGCGTAAACCGCGACAATCCCCATCCCGACATAGATCCCCACATCGTAGGAAACGCCCAGGAATCGGGAGAAGGCCACCCCGATACCCGTCATCTGGCCGATGACATAGGTCACCGAGGCCAGAATCAAGCAGATCACGGCCACTACGCGTGCGGTCTGGGAGTAGAAGCGATCACCGACGAACTGCGGCACCGTGTATTTGCCGAACTTCCGCAGATAGGGGGCCAGCAACAGCGCCAGCAACACATAGCCACCCGTCCAACCCATCAGAAAGACCGATCCGCCGTAACCGCCAAAGGCGATCATGCCGGCCATCGAGATGAAGGATGCGGCCGACATCCAGTCCGCTGCGGTGGCCATGCCGTTGGCGACCGGGTGAACGCCGCCGCCCGCGACGTAGAAATCGCCGGTCGTCTTCGCACGGGCCCAAACGGCGATCCCGATATAGAGCGCGAAGGTTGCGCCGACGATGCTGTAAGTCCAAAGCTCAAGTGATGTCATAGTGTTGCGCCCCTATTCCTCGCCGAAGTCGTATTTTTTGTCGAGACCGTTCATCGCCGTCGCATAGATGAAGATCAATACCACGAAGATGTAGATGGATCCCTGTTGTGCGAACCAGAAACCCAGCGGGTAGCCGCCGAGCATGATGCCGTTCAGAGGCTCGACCAGCAGAATACCGAACCCGAAGGACACCACGAACCAGATGGTCAAGAGGATTGCGAGGAGACGCAGATTTTCGCTCCAGTACTGTGCGTGCTTGCTCGGTTGGGCGGGAGAATGGAGCGCCTGTGTGTCGTGACTTCCGGCCTGATAAGAGGCATTGCCCTCCGAGTCTTCGCCGACATCGAACTTATTGTCGAGCGTATTCATCGATGTGGCATAGATGAAGATCAGCACGACGAAGATGTAGATGGATCCCTGTTGCGCGAACCAGAAGCCGAGCGGGTAACCGCCCAGCATGATGCCGTTCAATGGCTCCACCAACAAGATGCCGAAGCCAAAGGAGACGACGAACCATATCGTCAGCAGAATCGCGAGGAGACGCAGATTCGCGCTCCAGTATTCCGCCCGTTTGCCAGGTGTCATAGGTCGAGTCACTCCGTATTGTCGGATGAGAGTTTGGGTCGGGGTGACGGGGCGATGACGGAACCTTGAATACGGCTGGCTCCTCGGCCGTAACCTGTGCCCCCTCGGTCGATCTTATTGTTTTAGACGGCTCGCCGGGCGCATGAGGCCGAGCGATCCGTCGGGCGTGCAACCCGAACCCTTGTTCCGAGTTGCGAAGCCGGCCGCGCCCGGGTGGCGTCGTCCGGTAAGAGTCTTCCTTGCCTCGTCTCGATCTCGGAGCGAGGCGCCGGCATTGTCTGGTCCACCGCGCAGTGCTGTCAACGCGGGTCCGACCCTCCGACACATCGAATGTATCGGTAAATGAGGATGCTCGGCAAGCCTACGTCGTCCACTCCTGAATCCGGACGGAATCTCGGTTGCCAACGGCCGCGGGGTTTCTTACCCTGCAAAGGGATAAGGTCACAACATTGGGCGGTAGGTCCGATCGATATGCAGTATTCGAGTACGCGTGGGGGGATCGCCCCTGTCGGCTTCGCCGAGGCCGTATTGATGGGGTTGGCCACCGACGGCGGTCTTTTGGTGCCGGAGACCTTGCCCCGCGTCGACGCGTCGACCCTGCGGGCCTGGTCCGGTCTGCGCTTTCAGGATTTGGCCCTCGAGGTCATGGCGCCCTTCGTCGAGGACGTGATCCCGCGGGAGGATCTGCGTGCGCTGATCGAGCGCTCATACGCCACCTTCACGCACCCAGAGGTGACGCCGCTCGTCGCGGTCGGGGATCTGCGGATCCTCGAGCTCTTCCATGGTCCGACCGCTGCCTTCAAGGATGTTGCGCTTCAGTTCCTCGGCAACCTCTTCGAGTATCTCCTCGCGCGCGACGGCGGGGAGCTCAACATCTGCGGGGCGACCTCCGGCGACACCGGTTCCGCGGCCATCTACGGGGTCCGCGGCAAGGCGCGGATCAGCATCTTCATGCTCCATCCAAAGGGCCGGATCTCGCCGATCCAGGAACGTCAGATGACGAGCGTGCTGGATGCCAATGTCCACAACATCGCGGTTCGGGGCAGCTTCGACGACGCCCAACGCATCGTCAAAGCGCTCTTCAACGACCTGTCGTTCAAGTCCGAATTCAGCCTGGGCGCAGTCAATTCGATCAACTGGGCGCGGATCCTTGCCCAGATGGTCTATTACGTCTTTGCCTGGGCGCGTTTCAGCGGAGGCGATCCGCAGCGGCGCGTGAGCTTCGCGGTGCCCACCGGCAACTTCGGCGATGTCTTCTCGGGCTATCTCGTCAAGCGGATGGGTGTGCCGATCGATCGGCTGATCATCGCGACCAATCGCAACGACATCCTGACGCGGTTCGTCGAGACGGGCGTCTATGCCGTCGGCGAGGTCTATCAGACCCTCAGCCCCGCCATGGACATCCAGATCGCATCGAATTTCGAGCGCTACCTCTATTTTCTCTTCGACGGCGACGCGGGACGGGTTCGCGCTCTGCTCGAGACGCTACAGGCGACCGGCCGGCTCGAGGTCGACGCCGCACATCATGCCCGCGCCAGGACCGATTTCGATGCGGTCGCGGTGAGCGATGCGCAGACGCTGGAGCAGATTCGGGAGACCTATGCTGCCGGCGACTATATCCTCTGCCCGCATACCGCGGTGGGGGTCAGAGCGGGCGGCTCCGCCGAGGATCTGATCTGTCTCGCGACGGCCCATCCCGCCAAGTTCAACGAGGCGATCCGTTTGGCCATCGGCCGCGACGCCCCTTTGCCGCCCGCGCTGCAAGGTCTGATGGATCTGCCGACCCGCTGTCTCGAGCTCGATGCCGGAGCCGAGCCGATCAAGGCGCATATCCGCGCCACCCTGAAGGACGGCGGATGAGGCCCATGACGCCCGCCCTGCAAAACGAGATGCCGCAGATGACCGAGCCCGGCCGGTATGTCTTTATCATGGACACCACCCTGCGCGATGGCGAGCAGACCCAAGGGGTGTCCTTCTCGCCCGATGAAAAGGTCAATATCGCCAAGGTGTTGCTCGAGCAGGTTCGGGTGGATCGCATCGAGGTCGCCTCCGCGCGCGTCTCCTCGGGCGAGGCCGATGCCGTCGGGCAAATCATCGCCTGGGCGCAGGAGCGCGACCTCGCGCGCCGTGTCGAGGTCTTGGGCTTCGTCGACGGCGGGCGCAGCGTCGACTGGATCCGCGGTGCCGGCGGGCACGTCATCAACCTCCTCGCCAAGGGCAGCGAGAAGCACTGTCGCGGGCAGCTCGGCAAGACGCTCGACCAGCACGCCGCCGACGTCGTCGACACGATCGCGATCGCCCGTGACCGCGGATTGGCGGTCAACCTCTATCTGGAAGACTGGTCGAACGGTTATCGGGACAACCCGGCCTATGTCTTCGGGCTGGTGGAGCGGTTGGCCGATTGCGGGATCGGGCACTTCATGCTCCCGGATACGCTGGGCGTCATGACACCCGAGCGGGTCTTCGACGCCTTTACGGACATGCTCGGCCGCTTTCCGGGGATCAAGCTCGATTTCCATCCCCACAACGACTACGGGCTCGCGACCGCCAACGTGCTCGCTGCCGCCCGCGCGGGCGCCGCAGCCGTGCACTGCACCGTGAACTGTCTCGGCGAGCGTGCCGGCAACGCCTCGCTGGCGGAGGTGGCCGTCAACCTGCGCGATCAGCTCGGCTTGCAGATCGGGATCGACGAGACCCATCTGGCCCGCATCAGCGAGCTGGTGGAATACTTCTCGGGCAAGCGAATCGCGGACAATGCGCCCATCATCGGCGCCGATGTCTTCACGCAGACCGCGGGAATCCATGCCGACGGGGATCGCAAAGGTAGCCTCTACCACACCCGCCTCTCGCCCGAGCGTTTCGCACGACGGCGCAAATACGCACTGGGCAAGCTCGCCGGCAAGGCATCGCTCGCAAAGAACCTGGAGCGTCTGGACATCACGCTCTCGGAGGAGAACCAGGCCAAGGTCCTCAAGCGGATCGTCGAGCTGGGCGACTCCAAGAAGACCATCACGATCGAAGACCTGCCTTTCATCATCGCCGAGGTGCTGGAGAGCAAGGACTACAACCATGCCGAGCTGCTCGCCTGCTCGGTCTCCTCGACCCTGGATCTGGAATCGACGGCAAGCATCAAGCTCCGCATCGTCGACGAGGTCCACATGGCCGCCGGCAGCGGCAACGGCGGCTTCGACGCCTTCAACAATGCGCTGGCCAAGATCGTGAAGAAGCGCGGCCTCGCCCTGCCGACGCTGCTCGACTACGAGGTCCGCATTCCCAAGGGCGGGCGCACCGACGCACTCACCGAATGCAGCATCACCTGGGCCACCGATCAGGGCGAGCTGCGTACCCGCGGGGTCCATGCCAACCAGGTCTTCGCGGCGATCGGGGCGACCGTGCGGATGCTCAACATCATGATGCACCGAGCCCTGAGCGCACAACGCGCTGCCGAGACGGCATCCTCGGCGGCATAAGGGTACGGCCGGTCATCAGGCTTCATTCGAAAAGAACGCGTGCGCGATATCGCGCAAGGAGCAGGTCGACGTGAATCCCGAGAAGGTCGTCTTCGGCTTTTTCATCGTTCTGGCCCTGACCCTGAACTTCGGGTTCTTCGTCGGCGAGCTGGACAACCCGGAGCATCATCACGCCTGGGAGCTGTTCTTCGTCATTCTGGTCAACCTGGTCGCGACCGTACTGAAGTTCGGCGACCGCACCCACATGGGTGCCTTGCTCTTGGCGACCAGTTTGGTCGCGATGCTGCAGCTGACCGGCGCAGCCCTGGTGTGGACCATCGCCGCTCACGCGACCGAGGCAGGCATGACGCCTGCCGTCATGGCCAGCATCGTGTCTTTGAGTGGCGGTGCCATGATCGCCAACGTGGTGTCGGTGGTGCTGTTGGTGATAGAGACCTTTACCCTGCGTCGCTAGAGCGCGTCGCCGACATCATGCGCAGTCTGCATTCGGCCCTGCATGCGTCGGCGCTCGTTCTATCCCCACGAGTCTGACTATGGACAACGTCGTCTATCTCATCATGCGGCGGATGCGCGCGCCGCTGCTGGTCCTGATCGGGACCTACGCGGTGGCGATGGCGGGTATGGTGCTGATCCCTGCACAGGACGCAGCCGGCAACCCGGTTCCGATGGGCTTCTTCCACGCCTTCTACTTCGTCAGCTACATGTCGACCACCATCGGTTTCGGCGAGCTGCCGAACGCCTTCACCGACGCACAGCGGATTTGGGTTTCCTTCTGCGTGTTCGCCACGGTGGCGGTCTGGCTCTACGCGATCGGGACCCTGATCACGCTGCTGCAGGACACGACCTTTCAGCGCGCCATCACGGAGGGACGTTTTCGCCGGCGGGTCCGGCGATTGCGCGAGCCCTTCTACCTCGTCTGCGGCTACGGCCAGACCGGAACCGCCTTGGTGCGCAGCCTGACCGATCGGCACCGACGTGCGGTGGCCATCGACATCGATCCCGAGCGGGTGAACCTGCTCAAGCTCGACAACCTGCGCGAATATGTCCCCGCCTTGTGCGCCGATGCCCGAGCGCCGGCCAGCCTCGAGGACGCCGGGTTGCGACATCCCCTCTGCAAAGGCGTGGTGGCGCTCACCAACGTCAACGAGACCAATCTGAAGATCGCCATCGCGGCCAAGCTCCTGCATCCCGAGATCACCGTGATCTGTCGCGCCGATTCACACGACGTCGAGGCCAACATGGCTTCGTTCGGGACCGATCATATCTACGACCCTTTCGATACCTTTGCCCTCGATATGGCCATCGCCATTCAGGCGCCCTGCCTGACCCTGTTGAGCAAATGGCTGGCCGGCTACGAGGATCAGGCGCTCGATGCCCCGCTCTTTCCGCCGAAAGAAGGGCGCTGGGTGATCTGCGGTTACGGGCGTTTCGGCAAGGCCATGTATAAACACCTCGGCGATCAGGGACTCGAGCTCACCGTGATCGAGGCGTCGCCGCACAAGACCGGCATCCCCAAGGAGGGCGTGGTGCACGGTCGCGGTACCGACGCGGCAACGCTCGAGCAGGCGGGGATCGGCGAGGCGGTCGGGCTGGTGGCCGGCACCGACGACGATGCGCACAATCTGTCGATCATCATGACCGCCTTGACCCTGAACCGGTCCTTGTTCGTCGTGGCCCGTCAGAATCACAACCACAACAAGATCTTGTTCGAGCGTGTCGGTGCGCAGGTCGTGATGATGCCCAGCAGCATCATCGCCGACCGCATCCGGGTGCGTATGGGCACGCCTCTGCTGGCGGAGCTCACCCTGCTTGCCCGCTATCGGGAGGACGACTGGGCCTGCGAGCTGGTCAGTCGGGTCGTCGCACTCGTCGACGATCACCCTCCGCATGTCTGGGAGGTCTCGATCGACGAGATCGAGGCGCCGGCGCTGTGCGCCATGGATCGGCGCGGAACGCCCGTCACCATCGCCCAGCTTTCTCGCGATCCACGCGATCGCGAGCGTGTCTTGCCGCTGATCGTCCTGCTGCGCGCGGACGCCGACGAGCGCGAGCTGCTGCCCGCTGCGGATGTCCGGGTCCGCAGCGGCGATCGACTGCTGCTGTGCGGGCGCGCCGATGCGAGTCGCAGCCTGGATTGGACGCTGCGAAACCTCAATGTGCTCGACTATATCCTCACCGGCAACGCAGCCCCCGGCGGATTGGTCTGGCGTTGGCTCGCGCGGCGCCGCGCGCGTGCCTCCTCCGGCATCTGACGCGCGTTGCAACCGCTTCGACGCGGCGCGACGTTTGGTAAAGGTGAGGATGATGGCATACTGCCGTTACGTCGACCGTTGTTACGAGGAGAAGGCCCATGAACCCGGTAATGACCCGCCTCGCCGAGGATCACGTCCGTCTCGCAAGGCTGCTCGATCTGTTCGAAGAACTTCTGAACCGTTTTCACGAGGGCGCGGAGCCCGACTACGAGCTGATGTGCGAGATGCTCGAGTACATGGACAACTACTCGGACATCGTGCATCACCCGACCGAGGACCTGATTTTTCAGCGTGTCTTGGAGAACGGGACCGAGCGACGCGACGTTTTCGATGTCCTCATGCGTCAGCACAAGGCGCTGGGACCCTTGAGTCGGCGCTTTCGCCAATCGCTCGACGGCATCCTCCACGAGGAGGTTCTGCTGCGCGAGGATGTCGAGGCCCACGGACGCGAGCTGATCGGGACACTGCGTGCGCACAAGCGACTCGAGGACGACGAGGCCTTCCCCATTGCACTGGAGCGTCTGTCGGAGGCGGATTGGGCAGAGATCGATGCCCTGGCGCCGAACCTGGAAGACCCTTTGTTCACCAATCCGGATCCGCTGCGCTATCGCTCGCTCTACTTGCGTCTCTCGGCCCAAGCCGAGGATTGAGTCGGGCGTCGACCGCGCGGATCCGAGTCGGGGCGAGTCCGCGCCCTTGAGCGGCCTGCTTCTCCCGCGCGGAGTCTTTTCCCCCGGGACCGTCCGCTGCAATCGGCCCACCGAGGCCGTTCGGCGGCGTTTCGACGGGTATCGGAGCCGGCGCGCG
>NZ_LN848257.1:4116515-4138929 GCF_001499735.1 Thiocapsa sp. KS1
TTCCTGGCCGACCCGCGCGTCGTGGAGCTGCCGCGCGCGCTCTGGCTCCCGATCCTGCACGCCGTCATCCTGCGCGTGCGCCCGGCCCGCTCCGCAAAGGCGTACCGGGCGGTGTGGGCGGAGGACGGCTCGCCGCTCCTGAGCATCGCCCGGCGGCAGGCCGCCGCCGTCCAGACCCGCCTGACCGAGCGGTTTGTAGGCCCGGTCAAGGTCGCGCTGGGGATGCGCTACGGCAACCCGTCCATCCCTGCGGCCTTGGCCGAGCTGCGCCAAGCCAATGCGCGTCGGATCCTGGTGTTTCCGCTCTACCCGCAGTATTCCGGATCGACCACCGCCTCGGTGTTCGACGCCGTCACGCGCGAGCTGCAGCGTTGGCGCTGGTTGCCCGAGCTGCGCTTCATCAATCAATACCACGACGAGCCGGCCTATATCGACGCGGTGGCCGAGAGCATCCGCGCGCACTGGACGACGCACGGCGAGCCCGAGCGTCTGCTCTTCTCATTCCATGGAATCCCCAAGGATTATTTCGAGAGTGGCGACCCTTATTTCTGCCACTGTCAGAAGACGGCGCGCTTGGTGACCGACCGTCTCGGTCTGCCTTCGGATCGCTGGGCACTGACCTTTCAGTCCCGCGTCGGCTTCAAAGAGTGGCTCAAGCCCTATACGGACGAGACGCTCAAGGCATGGGGTGCCGACGGCGTGCGCTCGGTCCAGGTCTTGTCCCCCGGATTCTCGGCCGATTGCCTGGAGACGATCGAGGAGATCGACGAGGAGAACCGCGGCTATTTCCTCGGCGCCGGAGGGAAAGAGTTCAGCTATATCCATTGCCTGAACGACCGTCCGGACCATCTCGAGATGATGGCCGGTCTGATCGAGCGACACAGCTCGGGGTGGGCCGAGGTCAACCGCACAGCGGCCGACGCCGCCGCACTGGCTGCACGGCGCGAGCGAGCGGTTGCGCTTGGTGCTGCGGCTTGACGCCAGCCGATCGCCGGATTCGAGGAGTTGACCATGCACCAACGCGCCCGACCGACCGAAATCAACCTGCATCAAAAGTCACGCATTCTGGAGGTGGCCTTCGACGACGGGGCACGCTTCAGACTGCCGTGCGAATACCTGCGGGTCTATTCGCCGTCCGCCGAGGTGCGCGGCCATTCGCCGAGCACTGCGAAGCTCCAGGTCAAGAAGGAAGAGGTCAACATCACCGACCTGCAGCAGGTCGGCAGCTACGCGGTGAAGATCTTCTTCGACGACGGCCACAAGTCCGGCCTCTATGACTGGGACTACCTCTACAAACTCGGGCGGGCCTGGCAGCCGTTTTGGTTCGACTATCTCGAGAAGATCGCCGCTGCCGGATACACACGCACGGCACCGGATCCCTTCGAGACCATGAAGGCGCGCGGGGAGTCGCCGTCCGAGCTGCCTGATCGTACAGCGGCGAGCCAGACCGAGACCTCCGAGGAGGCCAGCCCGTGATCCGCCCGATGGTGCTCGGGGCGCTCGGCTTGCTTTGGCTCCCGCTCGCCCACTGCGCACCGGTCGAAGGTCCGGTCAAACCCACCGCTGACGTGCCCGAAGCGAAGGGTTGGAGCACCGAGGTCGTAGCGGATGGGCTGGAGCATCCCTGGTCAATCGCCTGGCTCCCGGACGGATCGGCGCTGATCACCGAGCGTCCGGGACGTCTGAGGATCCTGCGCGACGGTGCCTTGGTGCCCGAGCCTGTCGCCGGTCTGCCTGTGGTATTGTCGCATGGTCAGGGCGGCCTGCTGGATGTTGTCCTGCATCCGGATTTCGAGCGCAACCGACTGGTGTATCTTACTTTCGCGACCGGGACCGCGGATGCCAATCGGACCGCGCTCGCACGCGGACGGCTCCAAGATGATCGGCTTCGGGATGTCGAGATCATCTTCGAGAATGCCGACGTCAAGAGCGGCGGACAGCACTTCGGCTCGCGTCTGCTTTGGCTGTCGGATAATAGCCTGCTCATGAGCATCGGCGACGGTGGCAATCCGCCGACCTCCTTTGAAGGCGGCAACATCCGCGACCAGGCGCAACGCCTCGAGACGCACTTCGGCAAGGTTTTGCGGTTGACGGAGGACGGACGCCCACATCCCGATAATCCCTTCGTCGACCGAAAGGGTGCGCGCCCCGAGATCTACAGCTACGGCCACCGCAATATCCAGGGCCTCGCACTCGATCCCGCGAGCGGACGCGTCTGGGCCAACGAGCACGGTTCCCGCGGCGGGGACGAGCTCAACCTGATCGAGCCCGGCCAGAACTACGGCTGGCCCGAAGTCACCTACAGCATGGAATACCGGGGGCCGCGCGTTTCCGACGAGACCAGTCGCCCCGGGGTGGTCGACCCGCTGATCAACTGGACACCCTCCAAGGCGCCGAGCGGTCTCGCCTTCTACACCGGTGATCGCTATCCCGGCTGGCGGGGCAACCTCTTCAGCGGTTCCCTGGTCTTCGGCCAGGTACGGCGCATTGTCTTGGACGGCGCGAAGGTCGTCGACGAGGAAAAGCTCACCATCGGCAATCGCGTGAGAGACGTCCGGCAAGGGCCGGACGGATATCTCTATGTGCTGATCGACTCGGGTGAGGGGTCTTTGCTGCGCATTGTGCCCCGCTAGAGCGCGCTAAAGCGCGTCCCGAGGCTCTCTGCCATGTCGGGGTCGATGCACGATCTGCGGTGCATCCAAGCATGGCCTTCCCGGACGCGCTTTAGGATTAAAGGATTTTAAAGCGTTTTTTTTTCTAAACCGCGTCGCGCCAACGCGATGGACGGCGCCGAGGCCGGGATTGCCCCCGGCCAAGCAGGTAGTCTCGGACGCGGTTTAGTAGCCGTTTAGCGACGTTTGCGCCCGGCCACCCTCAGCCGCAGCGCATTCAACCGAATAAACCCGGTCGCATCCTTTTGATCATAGGCCCCGGCATCCTCTTCGAAGGTCGCAATGGATGCGTCGAACAGGCTGTTGGTCTCGGACTTGCGCCCCACCACCATGACATTGCCCTTGTAGAGCCGCAGCCTCACGACGCCGTTGACCACGGCTTGAGTCGCGTCGATCGCGGCCTGAAGCATCAGCCGCTCGGGCGCGAACCAGTAGCCGTTGTAGACGAGGCTCGCATACCGCGGCATCAGCTCGTCTTTGAGGTGCGCGGCCTCGCGGTCGAGCGTCAAGGACTCCATCGCGCGATGGGCCTTGAGCAGGATGGTGCCGCCGGGGGTCTCGTAGCAGCCGCGCGACTTCATGCCGACATAGCGGTTCTCGACGATGTCGCTGCGCCCGATGCCGTTGGCACCGCCGATGCGATTGAGTTCGGCGAGGACCTCGGCCGGGGACATCCGCTGACCGTCGATGCCGACACAATCGCCGCGCTCGAACATCAGCTCGATGACGGTCGGCTGATCCGGTGCGTCCTGCGGCGCCACACTCCAGCGCCACATGTCCGCACCCGGCTCGACCCAGGGATCCTCCAGGTCGTAGCCTTCATAGGAGATATGCAGCAGGTTGGCGTCCATCGAGTAGGGCGACTTGGTGCCGTCGCGCTTCATCTCGACCGCGATCCCGCGGCTCGCCGCATAGTCCATCAGCTTCTCGCGCGAGAGCAGATCCCACTCGCGCCAAGGCGCGATGATCTTGATGTCCGGGTTCAGCGCATAGGCGGTCAGCTCGAAGCGGACCTGGTCGTTGCCCTTGCCGGTCGCGCCGTGCGAGATGGCGTCGGCACCGGTCTCGGCGGCGATCTCGATCAGCCGCTTGCCGATCAAGGGCCGTGCGATCGAGGTACCGAGCAGATACTCGCCCTCGTAGATGGCGTTGGCGCGGAACATGGGGAAGACGAAATCGCGCACGAACTCCTCGCGCAGATCGTCGATATAGATCTCCTTCACCCCCGCTGCCTCGGCCTTGGCGCGTGCCGGCTCGAGCTCCTCGCCCTGGCCGATGTCGGCCGTGAAGGTCACGACCTCGCAGCCGTATTCCTCCTGCAACCACTTGAGGATGACCGAGGTGTCCAGACCACCGGAGTAGGCCAACACCACCTTCTTGATTGCGCCTTGCGCCATCGTTCTGCTCCAACTCGGAAAAGTCGATGAGTATATACCGGCCGGGATTTCACGCACCGCCCAGCGGATCGTCTCGGCAACTGCATCGCCGATGCCGGGCACTTCGGTCAATGCCTCGGCATCCGCGGCGATCACGGCCTCGATACTGCCGAAGTGCTCGATCAGTCGCTTAGCCCGCTCGGGTCCGATCCGCGGCAGCCCTTGCAGGATATAGCTCTGGAGACGCGCCTTCCCGCGTGGCCGCTTGCCGTGTCGCGGGATTGCACCCCGGGCGAATGACCGTTGCTGACGCGCGGCGAAGAGCATCAGCCGGGCGGATTCATCCGGATCCCGAGCGCGCAGAAGCGGCAGACCGAAGAACAGGGTCAAGGTCACGAGTGCGCCCTGGATCGCCTCGCGCCGCATACGGCTCTCGGTCAAATCCTTCGCGGTCCCTTCGAGGATCAGTGCACCGCGCGGCCCGGCGCTCGCCAGACGTTCGGCCTGTACGAAGAGACGCCCGTCCTTGATCGAAGCCGCTAGATCCATCAACGTCTTGCGCTCGAAGAGCAGGCTGTCGTCGATCAAGTAGTCGCCGACAGGAAGGCGCTCGACCTGGATTCGGAATTCCGGGTAAAGATGCAAGGCCGCGAGGACCGGACTGGATGCCTCGCGATCGTCCACATGCATCGAGAACGCCTGACTCGGATCCATCGCGTCGTGCCTCCATCCGGGGATGCCGTCGCCGACGAACGATGCCGGATCGGCGTTCCAATCAGATCCGAGCTTCGCCTAACCGAACAATCGATTCCACCAACGCTGCCGGTTCTTCGGTGGGGGGCGCGTGCTCGGCAGATCAACCGGCGGAATCAGACTCATGACCCAGCCGGGAAGTGGAGGTGCGTCGCTGAAACCGCACACCACGCCTAGGTTGTTCGGATCGTAGATCTTGACGAAGGTCGGTTTGCGAGGATCGTCGGCGTAGACGATGCCGCAATAGTCCTCGCGATGCTCAGTGCGCAGCAGCCGGTCGATCTC
Source organism: Thiocapsa sp. KS1 (assembly GCF_001499735.1). Taxonomy (GTDB): domain Bacteria; phylum Pseudomonadota; class Gammaproteobacteria; order Chromatiales; family Chromatiaceae; genus Thiocapsa. The sequence continues at coordinate 4,121,602 of NZ_LN848257.1, forward strand.
CGCGACGAAGGCCCTGACACCGTCCGCATCCGTCGCCGCAGTCGGCGGCAGCTCGCCGACCGCGTAAAGAAACCAGCCCGCATCAGCACGCTCGTCGATCCGCGCCCAGAGATCGTCGAGCTGATGCCAGCGCAAGGCGGAGGTGAAGCTGCCGCGAAAGGCACGCAGGTAAGGGTTTTCCGTGGGGTCCAATCGGCTCATGCTCGTCTCGGTACCTGATCGGCGTGCTCATGGTGCCCGCCAGTACGGAACGACGAGAGGCTTCAGGCATCGTCGCGGTGTGCTCGACCCCGCTTGCTGCCAGGCCAGCGCAACGTTGCGCAAATTGACCCGCTTCTCCACCTCGTCTGTGGCCGCGCAGAGTAAGCGCCTGGTTGCGAGCGCCGGGATTCGATGACCGAGACGCTAGCGGGCGAACACGGCGGCGTCAAGCCTCCGGGCGATCCCAGGACGCGCCGAGTACGGCCTCGCCGCGGCCTCGCATGATCCGAAGGGTCACCCAGACGGCCGCGACGAGAAAGAGTCCGACCAGCGCCCAGCGGATGTCACCCGAAAGGATGGCGTCGCCGAGCAGAATCACCCCGAGGCCGATCAACGCCTGTACCGGGACTCCGAACAGCATGTAGGGGCGGAAGCGTGCGCCGCCGAGGGCCAGCAGATAATTCTGCATCATCCACGGCAGCGGGGACGCGCGCACCATGACGATGATCTTCCACTCGTCGGCCGGCCGAAGCCGCGGGATTCGGTAGCCGCGGCGCGTCGCCAGGCCTTTCAGCGGGTAATGGAGACCCCGAGCGAGCAGATAGGAGAGGGCCATGTTTGCGGCCATGCAGGTCCATGCCGCAAGCAGCGTCAAACCCAGGCCGTCGATCACGACCCCGATCGTCAGGTAATAGGCGAAAATGGGGACGCCGAAGGCGGGAAGTACAACGAAGCTGATCAGATAGACCCACGGTGGGATATGCTCCAATCGAACGAGGAACAGCGCTGTCCAGTCCGCGAGCGGGACTTTCGGACCCGCCCGGAGAGCCCACCAGAGACCAGCGATCAGGACCACGCCGAGGAACACGACAAGGAGTCGACGTGCGCCCGAGGCATGTTGGCGGCCGGCTCGGGACGGCGGGGTGGTCGGTTTCGGACACATCGGCGATAGGTGCTGGAAACGAAAGGTGAGGGCTCGCTGCCGTGGCCGCTCGGCTGAGGCTCATGCCGCCGGGCGGGCCGGCGGCACGTATGCTCGCTGTACCGCGAGGCGATCTTGCGGAGATTCCATGCGGTTTTTGTGTTGCCAGGATGGGTGCGTATCCGCTCGACACCGCGAAGGATAGTCCAATCGGCGCGGTCTGCATGATCCCGACGACCACCGGTTCGACGATGGATCCGGAGCCCTTATGCGAAGTTCCGCGTGCTTGGGGCCGCGCGCTCGCGGAGCGGTTGTCGGCGTTCGGCGATCGATCTGCCACGCCGCATGAGGCGATAGCCCGGGCGTTCTCGAGCGGTGCCTGTATCATGCAGGAGAGTTTCGATCATTTCGGTTTGCGCTGCTCGACCGTCGGTTGCGCCGTGCGCCGAATTCAAGCGAAGTGCGCCGAAGCCGGAAGGATCTGACACGATGCCCGGCTCTCCGGCTCTCCGGCTCTCCGGCTCTCCGGCTCTCCGGCTCTCCGGCACTTGCAGGCCGACCGCCGCTGTTCCCGGCGGGGGCAACCGGGTCGGCAGCGAAATCGCAGGCGTCGGCCACCCGATCAACCCGGAGGACGAAGTATGAAGCGTTGGCATGGTGGGTGGTGGCTGGCTCTGTGTTGCGCGCTCGGGCTGGCGTATGCCGGTACCGCCGGCGCAGGTCGGATTCTGGTGCCGGTGCACGGGTACCTCGGCGATTCCGCATCCTGGCAGCAGAGCGGAGTCTTGCCGGTGTTGGAAGAGGCTGGCTGGAGAGTCGCCGGCAATTGGCGGTCGACCCCGTCGGGTGTGCGGTTGGAGCCGGTCGGGCAGTCGGCGGGGGAGTTCGCAATCTACACGGTCGACTTGCCCTCCACCGCTCCGCTGATGGTGCAGGCGCACTTTCTCGGCGGGATGTTGAGCGCCATCGCGCAACGGCACCCGACGGACAGGGTCGACCTTGTCGGGCACTCGGCCGGCGGCGTCGTGGCCAGGCTCGCGTTGGTGAATTACGGCGCAGGCACGGTCACCCGGCTCATCACCATCGCCGCCCCCCATCTGGGTACCGAGCGCGCTTGGCAGGCGCTTGATGCGACCGACGACAGAGGACTGTTCGGCGGCATCAAACGCTGGTTCGTCGAGCGCAAGGTTGGAGACGACGTGTATCGCACCGTACAGTCTTCGCGCGGCGTCCTCGCGGACCTATCGCCGCCGGTGCCCGGCAACCTGCTGTACTGGCTGAACGCACGCCCGCACCCCGACATCGCTTACGTCGGAGTGGTCCGTGGGGCCGCGATCGGGATGCCGGGCGACCAGGTCGTGCCGGCCCCCAGTCAGGACCTTCGCCGGGTCCCGGCGCTGAGTGGCCGGGCCGACATCCAAGTGGTGGCCGGCGATCACCAGCTCAGCCGGCAGGACGGGCTACTGTTGTCGCAGCTGGTGTCGAAACCCGCAGAGACCGCAGCGACTGGCTCGAAGTGATGCTCGACGAATAAGAAGGGGTTTAGTGGATCGACGGTCGCTCGCGCGTCAGTATTTCCCGGTCAGCTTCATGACGAGCTTGTGGATGCCGTGAACGGACGGTCCGGGATTCAGGTACATGACGGCACAGCTCCCGGTGCGCAGATTGATGCCCTTTTCCGCGGCGACTGCGACTGCCTCCGGGGTCTCGTGGGCCATGTGGATCCAGACATGACCGATCCCTGCATCCGCTGCCGCGGCAACCCAGCCTGCGGTCTCCCCCTTCGGCACCTCGATGATGAGACCGTCGACGGGTTGGGGTAAGGAGGCGAGGGTGGGATACGCGGGATCACGGTCGACCAGCATGGTGCTGGGGTCGATCGGATAGACGGTTTTTCCCATCGCCTTCAGCCGCCGATAACTGAGGAGCGGAAAGGGCTTGGCTGTGGTGTGTCCGACAACACCGAAGCGGCCGAGGGTAAAGAAGCTTTCGTAATTCGAGGCCATGAGGGCAGGGTTCCGGTTGTTTGGGTGATTGGAGCATGCGTACCGACGGGGCCGGAACAAAGCGCGAGCCTGTTGCGGATGGGTTCTTCCGCGGCGGCGTGCGGGGTCGCCGATACTACTCGGTCGGAGCGAGGCTGTAACGAGTGGCGTGCGATCGTTCGCCGCTGCGTGTAGGGGAGCGCGATACTCCGCCACGGTCCCGCACCTCGACGCGGCCGTTGCTTGGGTTATGCTGTCGGGTCTGCGACGGCAGCGCGTTTCGGCGTGACGCGGGATCCGTGTTTTTCTGAGAGGGTCGGTAGAGCCGATGAAAAACGATTCGATGCGACTCGGCCTGATCGGATACGGCATCTGGGGCGAGTCGATTCTGCGGACACTTCTCGCGCTGGGGGTTCGGCCCGACATCGTCGAAACCTCGGAGCCACGCCGCAAAGCGGCGATCGCGGCGGGCGCACGCAGTGTTTCGGCGGACATTACCGCTTTGTCGGCCGTCGACGGCATCATCGTCGCGACCCCGGCCACGAATCATTGTCGGCTGGTTCTTCGGCTCCTCGACCAGTTCTCTTGCCCCCTCTTCGTCGAGAAGCCGCTTACGGCGGATGCCGACGAGGCGCGGCTCATCGTTCGCGAGGGCGGGACGCGCGTCTTCGTGATGCATATCTGGCGCTATCATCCGGGCATCCGGGCGCTTGCCGAGATTGCACGAAGCGGCGAGCTCGGCCCGGTTGCGGGTATTCGGACGGTGAGAACCAACTGGACGAGTCCTCGGACGGATGTCGATAGCCTTTGGAATCTTGCGCCGCACGACATCAGCATCGCGCTTGCCGTCTTGGGGTTCATTCCGGAACCCCGTTTCGTGCTCGCCGAACGACAAGTCCGGCGCATCTGCGGCTTCATCGGTGTCTGCGGCGAGTCGCCCTGGTTGGCACTGGAGGTGTCGAACCGCTATCGCGACAAGCGTCGCGAGGTGCGGCTGCATTGCGAAGGTGGCGTGGCCGTGATGACGGACCCGGACGCAGGGTTCATCGAGATCACGCGCGAGGGCGACACGCGTATCCCGTTCGATTCGAGGACCGAGCAGCGGCCGGTCTCGCGCGAGTCCGCGCTGAGTCTCGAGCTGCGGTGTTTTATCGACTATCTCGGCGGTGGTCCGGCGCCGCCGACCGATGCCGCCGAGGGTCTCGTCGTTGTCGAGACTCTGATGCGTCTTCAGCAGATGGCCAAAAGGGAGCGCGCTTCATGAGCTGCCGGGCTACAGTCATCGTACCGACCAGTATCGACCGAGGTCCGTTGCTTCAATACTCGGTCGGCAGCGTCCTGCGTCAGACCCTTGCCGATCTGGAAGTCTTCATCGTCTGCGACGGTGCCGAAGAAGGTACGCGTGAAGCGTCCCGAGCGCTCGCGAAGCAGGACTCGAGGGTTCATGTCTTCGATTATCCCAAGGGTACCCGGCGCGGCGAGACTTACCGCCATGAGATCCTGACGAATCATGCCGACGGGGAGATCGTCTGCTATCTCTGCGACCGGGATCTCATGCTCCCGCATCATGTCGAGCAGATGCACCGAGCCCTGACGCGGCACGACTTCGCCAACTGCGGCTATTTGGATGTCAAGGAGGACGGTCGGGTTGTTCCCGAGCTCAAGCTCGACAGCGGAAATCCGGCGCAACGTGCGCGGCTCGTGCGCAATGGCCGTATGGGCGTCATGTTGTCGACGATGGCCCATCGTCTCGATTTCTATCGGCAACTCCCGTTCGGATGGCGCACGACGCCCGACGACTGGTTTACCGACCATTACATGCAGCATCAGATGCTGTCGCAGCCCAAGTGCAGAGGCATCGGTGTCGCGACGCCCTCGATCGTCTACTTCAAACGCGGGCATCACCCGGGCTGGCCGACGCAGCAGCGCGCAGACGAGTTGAGGGTCTGGTCGGCCCGGATCAACGACCCGCAAGCACTCGCCGAGAAGCTTGATGCCGCGCTCGGCGAGGTGCTGTTGGATCGGCTCGCGCTACAGGAGCGCCTCAAGCGCGGGCTGCTCATCGGCGGGCATCCTCCCGCCGTTGCGCTCCGGCGCTGGCTCAGGAGCCGGTTGCGTCGCTGAGACTGGCCCGGAGGCCTTGCAGGGTCGGGAAATTCGCGGCCGAGTCGCTCAGGATCGCATGCGTTTGCGGCCACGGGATCTCCAGCTCCGGATCGGCCCAGTGACACCCCCAATTGTCGTCGCCGCCGTAGTCGCAGTAGGCTTCGGAGACGGCCTGGATATGCAGCGAGCGCTCCGGGAAGAACCAGCCATGCAGGATCCCGCGCGGGAAGGTGAGCGCGGCCGGATCCTCGCCGTGCAGCTCGTAGAGCGAACATTGATCCCGGGTCGGGGAGGTGCCGCGAAGATCACGCAGGCCGAGAAAGACCTTGCCTTCCAGACAACAGAAATACTCGTCGTGACGGAGGTGTAAATGCATTCCGCGCAGCACTTCGGGCTCGGATCGTACGAAGCTCCATTGCACGGGAGCGATACAGCTTCCCCAGTGTTCTTGGAAGATCTCGGCAAAGGATCCGCGGCGATCCTTTCGGGCTGCGATGCGGTGCAGCTCGGCCCCCTCGAGCGGATGCCCGGCAATCAATCTCGATAAGGAATTCGTCATGCGTCGTAGGCTCTTTTTTTGTGATTCGATCGGGATGGAAAACACGTGAAACAAACCGATTCCGTCACTGCGCGGTCCGAAGACGGGTCGTTTGCTTCCGCTCTTCGGATCGCTCGCCGGATCTCTACGCGTTTTACGGATAAAACGATACGTAAGATGCGCGGGATCTTGTGTCGTCTGGATTCGGTCGTCATCGAAGGCTTGGCGTCGGAGGCACCGGAGCGGGTTGCCGTGACGGATCTGCGCGCCTTCCCGATGGGCTCCGATGTCGAGCTTACCGTCTATTGGCTCGATCGACCAGGCGTTCTCGGACCGTCGGCATCAGTGTATTGGCAAGGCCAAGAGCTTCTGCGGATGGACTTGCACGAGGCCAATCCGCATGTTCACTATGGATTGGCACAGGCGAGACTTTGGCGTGCGGGCGGGGAGCGTATTTACCTCCCGGAGACACCGATCGAGGCGCGCGCCGAGTTTGCCGCCTATCAGATCAACCGCAATCTAGCCTGGTGCTTTGCCAACCATCCGGATCAACGAGCCAAACGAAGTCTGCCCGATCACGCCGTTCTTCAAGAGGCGGCCTTATGGCTGCACGAGCGGATCCTCGACCTGCATCGATCCAAGAGAAGTTGATGCAGATTCGCCATGCCCTCGTGACCGTCCGTTGGCCCGAATCTTTACGTGGCGAGCTGGTCCAGCGGCTCGGGGCAGCGCAGGTCACGCTCGCCGATCCGGGCGGCAATGCCGCACGGGAGGCACTCCGAGATGCCGACGTCGCGATTCTGAACGGGAATCCGGACAGCCACGTCTTGGGCGCCCCCTGTTTGCGCTGGGTCCACTGCGACCATGCCGGCATCGACGGCTTTGCCCCGCCCGAGCTGCTCGACGGGCGATTCATCGTAACGACCTCGGCGGGTCGCTCGGCCTCCGCTGTCGCGGAGCATGCGCTCCATTTCATGCTCGCACTCTCGCACGATGCGCCCCGGCTGTGGCGGGCGCAACAGCGTCGTGTCTGGGGATTGCCGGGTCTGGAGAACCGACGAAGCCTGCAGGGGCGCACACTCGTGATCGTCGGTTGCGGGCACACCGGGAGCCAACTGGCGCGGTACTGCCGGACCATGGGGATGCATGTCGTCGGCTATCGTCGTCGTGTCGCGCCCGTACCCGCCGGATTCGATGAGGTCTACGCCGCGGATGCGGGCGACCGACTGAGCCCGCTTCTGCAACGTGCACAGGTGCTGGTCTTGGCGGCATCTCTCAACGATGCGAGCCGGGACTTGATCGGCCCGGACGAATTCGCCGCCTTGCCTCCGGGCGCCTTCCTCGTCAATGTCGCCAGAGGCGCCTTGGTCGACGAGCACGCCTTGTTGGCCGCACTCAAGAGCGGGCACCTCGGCGGCGCGGGACTGGATGTCGTGGCCATGGAGCCGTTGCCGCCCACGAGTCCGCTCTGGAATGCCCCTCGGACACTCATCACCCCGCATGCGACGCCTCGTGTCGCCGACCGCGATCAGGCGTCTCTCGAGATCATCGGCAACCTGATCCACCAGTATCGTCGAGGAGAGCCGCTCACCGGTGCGCTCGACATGCGCGATGTTTATAGCTCGCCGCAGAGGCCGAGCCCGTTGCAGCGTCGTCTCGCGCGCTTTTGGGCCCGCTGGGCATCGCCGTCCTGAAGCCGTTGCGCAGCGGGCCGATCGGGATCGGCAAACCGACTACGCGTCGTGCCGTCGAGGCGACCACGCCGGGCGCCGGGCTTCTTCCAGGTTCCGGATGCCGGTGCTGTCGTCCTCGACCGTCAGGCCGGGTGTCCGAGGGCGGTGCCGAGCAAGACGCCCTTGGCCCGCAGATCCTCCATCAATCCTTCACGAAGGCGATGACCTGATCCGGATCGGGATGGCCGAGCTCCTCGGCGACGCGTCTTAAGGCCTGCCGACCCGTCCTTGATGTCTCCTCGTCGAGCAGGATCAAAAGCCGTTGGGTCACCGCATTGATCTCGAGGAAGGCGATGTCGTCGTCCGGTGTTCGATACGCGACCAGGTGGGTGGGGTCGGCCGGCGGCGTATCCGGCTGATGATCGGGCCCGATGCGATGGACCGGGAAGCGATAGCTGAGATTCCAGTCTACGACACCACCGCGGACGAAGAGCCCCTGCGCGATGCGATGGACCGGGAAGCGATAGCTGAGATTCCAGGCCAGCGGCGAGACCACCGGACGGCCCTCGAGCAGGTCTCCGGTCGGATCGATGCCGGCACGATCCGGCTCGGCGTCGCTGATCTGCAAGGCCAGCTCGACCCATTCATAGTGCGCCAGCTCCGGAAGAAAGGGAGGATCCCGAGGATCGCCCGCCCGTGCGGTCTGTAAAAAGTCGAGAACTCGATCTCCGACATCTCTTGCCCCGACGCGCCGTAGTAGGAGACGTTCTCCAGGGCGATGCGCCGCTCCAGGATCTCCTGTACCTGACGGACGCGTTCGGCGACATGCCGCACGGCCTCCTCGGTGAAGGGGATGGGCAGGAGGTCGTAGAGATGACCGTCGTCGGAGCAGTAGCTCAGATGCTCGGTGTAGGCGCGGATGCCGTGGTCGTCCAGGAAGGTCTTGATCTGCACGACGAAGTGCAGGTCGAGCGGGGTCGGAGCGCCGATCGAGAGCGAAAGTCCGTGACAGACGAACGCCTTGGCCGCGAAGGGGTTATCGGCGGCATGGGCAAGTCCGAAGGCGCCGAGGCTGCCGACGAGGGCAGCACCGACCAGTGCTGTAGCAGGCGTCATGGTCTTTTTGTTCATAGTCTCGTCCCCTGCTGATCGACGTACGAAGGATGGCTCGGGGGTCCGCTCTCGAACACCGCCGGAGATTATCGCAGCACTTCGCTCGGGCTTGATGCTCGATGGCGTCAGGGGTTCAATTCGAGTCTCGACGCTCGGCTCGAAACCCACCCGCAGAGGCATTGGAGATCGGACGATTCGTTCGGCTTCCGTCGCAGGTCGGTTCAGAGTCCTTGTGCACGCAGCACCAGCATCTTCTCGACCTGCATATCGCGGAAGCTGTGCGGGATGCCCCCGGTGCCCAGTCCGGATTGGCGCAGTCCTGCGAAGGGCATCCAGTCGACACGGAACGCAGTGTGATCGTTGATCATCACGGCGGATGCATCGAGCCGGGTCGCCGCGCGCAGCGCAAATCCCAGGTCGCGGGTGAAGACGGACGCCTGGAAGGCGAAGGGCAGGGCGTTGGCGCGATGCACGGCCTCGTCCGGATCGTCGTAGGGGTAGACCGCGATGACCGGGCCGAAGACCTCCCGGGTGCTGACCCGGGCGTCTTTCGGTGGGTCCAGGAGCACCGTCGGGGCATAGCAGGTTTCGGAGAGGGGCTGCCCGCCCGAGAGCAGCCGGGCATCGCCTGCGACGGCTTCCTGAACCCAGGTGTGCACGCGTGCCGTTTCGGCCGGCCGAATCAGGGGGCCGATGGCCGTGTCCTCGTGCGTCGGGTCCCCGACCGGCATTGCATTGCCCGCCTCGGCCAGTGCGTGCGCCAAGGTTTCGGCGATCATGCGGTCGGCATAGACCCGCTGCACCGACACGCAGACCTGACCGGCGTGGTAAAAACCGCCTTTGGCGAGCAAGGGCACCACCTCGTCGAGATCAATGCCCCGATCGACGATGACCGGTGCCACGCCGCCGTGCTCCAGCGCACACCGGGTGCCGGGGGCGAGCCGTGCACGCAGATGCCAGCCCACGGGGGCGCTGCCGATGAAGGAGAAGAAGGCGACGCGCGGATCCGTCACCAGTGCCTCGGCCGTTTCGAGGCTGTCCGTCATCAACGTTTGCGCCCAGCCGGCGGGGAGGCCGGCCTCGCGCAGCAGGTCGATCAGGCGCAGGCAGGAGAGCGGGGTATCCTCCGCCGGCTTGATCACCACCGGACAGCCGGCGGCGACCGCCGGTCCGATCTGGTGGACGGCGAGATTCAAGGGATGGTTGAAGGCACTGACGGCCACGACCGGACCGATCGGCTCGCGGGTGGTGAAGGCGAGACGTCCGGCCGAGGCGGCGGTGGCGCCCATCGGGATTTGCTGTCCGCCCTCGGTGCGCAGAAGCTCGGCGCAGTTGCGCATCCCGTCGATGGCGCGTGCCACCTCGATGCGCGAGTCCACTAGGGGTTTACCGCCCTCGCGGGCGGCCGCGAGCGCCAACGCCTCGGACTGCTCCCGCATCAGCTCGGCGGTGCAGTGCAGGATGGCCACGCGCTCGTGTGCCGGCAACCAGGCGTCGCGGTTGCGAAACAGGGCGTGCGCGACGGCGAGTGCGCGATCGACTCCGGCGCGATCCACGACGTCCACCGTCGCGATCGGGCGGAGGTCGAACGGGTTTCGGACCTCGAGACGTCCGACCGGGGCGACAGGCTCGGCGATGCGATGTGCGAAATGGCGTTCGGTCATGCTGTCTCTCCGCTGCGGATGCGCATACCGCTCGAGTGCGCCGTTCTCTCGGAAATAGAAGGCTCGCGGCGGCCGGCGACGCGGTTTTCGACGCAGATCCGCTCCGTCGCGGAGCCGTTGCACGAGAGATCCTGTGGTTTTCGGATGGTCATCACACTAACATCCCAAGCAAACGGCATTTACATCGGCCTTGCAGCATGAAGAACCGCTGCGCGAGAAGAGCGCTATACGATGACGCGCAACAGCGAGATGCTCCAGGTGCTTCGCCGGAAGATCCCGGCCTTCACGTGCGAGCCCGGATGTCATGACTGTTGCGGTCCGGTCACGGCATCGAGCGAGGAGATGGCCAGGCTCCCGATCAGAACCGACGCCGAGCACGCGGCGGCGCTCGCCGCATGGAGCTGTCCGCATCTCGGCCCCGATGGCTGCCGGGTCTATGCGGAGCGCCCGCTGATCTGTCGGCTGTTCGGGACGACGCCCGGCCTGCCTTGCCCGCGCGGCAAGTGTCCCGAGGTCATGATCGACCCCCGCATCGAGCGCAGGATTCATCGCTACCTCGAGCAGACGCGCCAAGTGCTCGTTTGATCCGACAACCCCTTGTTAAACCTTAATGTAAGGATCGAAGAATGATCGTCAAAGACAGCAACGGAGCCCTGCTCAACGCAGGCGATTCGGTTCAGGTCATCAAGGATCTGAAGGTGAAAGGTACCTCCGTGACGCTGAAGCGAGGCACGGTGATCAAGAATATTCGCTTGACCTCCGATGAAGAGGAGATCGAGTGCAATGCGGACAAGGTGAAGGGTCTGGTGCTCAAGACCTGCTTTCTCAAGAAGGTTTGAGCGGTCCTTCGCGAGACCCGGACCGCGCGCGCCTTCACGTGCGTGTCGGGTGTCGCACCCCGTCGGCGTCATGCGTCGAGCTCACCCGATCCGGTGCCGCCAGGTCGTCATCCCCGCAGAGCGAAGAGGTCATGCCGTGCCCTCTCGGTGATCGCCGAGACCGCGGGGTGCTTGATGTGGCGCTCCGCGGAGATGGCGTAGTAGCGCTCCTTGATGTCGTCGACACGGGCGATCAGCGTGACCCCGTATTTTTCGAGGATGTCCTGCTCCACTGCGGTCGGTGTCGTGAAGATCCCGACCCCGGCCTCGCCGAAGGCCTTCATGAGCGCGCGGTCCTCGAACTCCGCGACGATACGCGGTTTGACCCCATGCCGGTCGAACCAATGCTCGAGTGCGCGATAGAGTGCGCTCGAGCCCGTCGGCATCAGCATCGGCGCGTTGCTCAGCGAGCGCGGGAAGTCGGCGCCGTGTCGCGCGGCCAGCTCCGGAGTGGCGAAGAAGCTGATTCCCGATTCGCCCAAGACATGGTTGTAGGCGCGGATATTGAGTGCGGGATTCACCGGGCTGTCGGCCAGGACCAGGTCGAGCTTGTGCACCGAGAGATCGGCCAGCAGGTCGGTCAGCGGCGCCTCGTGGCAGATCAGGCGCACCGGCTCCGGGAGCGCCAGCACGGGCGCCAGGACCCGATAGGCGAGCAGCTTGGGCACGACCATGGCGATCCCGACCCTCAAGGTGACGCCGGACGCCGGCGGACGGCCCGAGACGACGTCCTGCAGCTCGCCGGTCAGCCTGAAGATTTCGTCGGCATAGGAGAACACCAGCTGTCCGCGTTCGGTCAAGGCGAGGTTGCGTCCCGCCTTGCCGAACAGCTTGGCCCCGATCTGGTCCTCGAGCTCGCGCAGCTGGCCGCTGATGGTCTGAGGCGTGAGGTGGAGCAGCTCCGACGCGCGGGCGATGGATCCGTGCTTGGCCACGGCCCAGAAATAGCGCAGGTGCTTCATGTTCAGGTTCGGCATCGGGGGCGGATCCGCGCGATTGGTGTGGAGTGCGATGGATCCGGGCCGAGGTCTTGCCCGAGGCTGGTCTCGGCGATGCGTATCGGCAGGGGAGCGGCGGACGCTGTGACCGGATCGCTCGGCATGATAACCCGAAAGCCGCTCCGCGGACGCGAGGGCCCCGGCGCCCTGTGCCCCGGGATATCCGGGACGGCGCGGAGTCGGGGCCGGGGCCGCGGCCGTCCTGCTCGGACCATGCGGTACGCGGTGTCGCCCTGCACCGATCGGTTCGGCAAAAAAAGCCGCTGAGCCGACGTGTCTTTCGCCGGATAAGGGTTTAGGCCACGAGTCGCCGATAGCTGTGCCAGGTGGCATAACCCAGTACGGGGAACAGCACGATCATGCCGACAAACAGGGTCAGGATCCCGATCCCGCTCACCGCGACGATGAGCGCCGCCCACAAGGTCATGGCCGACAGGTTCGACCGCACGACGCGATAGCTGGTCTGCATCGCGGTGATGGGCCCGACGTCTCGGTCGAGGATCATCGGCACCGCGACCGCGCTGATCGTGAAGACAACGGCGGCGAGCAGAAAGCCGATCCCGAAGAAGAAGGCCATGACGACCGGATCGAAATTCCCTGAAAGGATGCCGACATAGCCCTCGATGCTCGGCGAGAGCGTGTTGAACTTAACCGCGAAAAGCAGTGCGGAGAGTCGCACCCAGGCCGCGGCAATCAGCCCGAGCAGGAGGGCGAAGAGACTGAGGTTGGTGCGTCGCTCCCGGACCAGCTCGAAACCGGCACGGACACTGACCGGTTCGCCGGCCTCCTGCTGACGCGCTGCGACATAGAGCCCCGCCGCGAGGAAGGGGCCCAGCAGCAAGAGTCCCGTGAAGAAGGCGATCGTGAACCAGGGCAGTGCGCGAGTCAGCGCCAAGGTGACCCAGCAGGCAATGGTGAAGAGCGTGCCATACAAGAGACTGGGCGCCGGAGCCGCGGCCAAGGTTCGCAGGCCTGCGGCAAGCCAGTCGAGTGGCTCCGCAATGTCGACCCGGTGGATCGAGGGTGCCATCTCCGAGAAGGAGGAGGGTTGAGCGATGTCTGTTTTCATATCGGAAGGTCCTCGTTTCTGATGGGCTCAAGGCCGAGTGTCCTTCGAAATCCGACGGCTTCCTCGCAAATGCGATCCGCGATCGCGTCCAAAGTTCACGGGTCCCGAGCCGGATCGATGCCGAGCGAGTTGCCGGGCAGGGCGTTGCCTGATCCCTTGCCGGCCCCCACACTCGTCTGACCGCGGGCAGAGAGGTGCGTCCGCACGCGTGCGAATCACCGGATCCGCCGATGCCGTCGCCGATCCGGGCTCCGTCAATCCCATACCATCGTCGTCGGCAAGCCGCGGAACATTGCGTCCCGGGCCCCGGCTGATACCATCGAGGTGCGCATGAGCAAGAAACAACAATTGGATTTCACGGGGCAGGAGATCGACGTCCGGTTCGACGGACGGCTCTGCATCCACGTCGGCGAATGCGGTCACTCCGCGGGCGATCTCTTCGTGGCCGAGCGTCAGCCCTGGTGCATGCCGGACCTGGTGTCGAAGGCGGAGGTCCGCGAGATTGTCGAGCGCTGTCCGAGCGGCGCCTTGACCTACACCGACAAGGCCGGTATTCCCGAGTCGCCGCCTGCGGAAAACAGCCTGACAGTGGCCTACAACGGCCCGCTTTATCTGACCGGCGACCTGGAGATCGAAGGCGCCGCGGACGACATGCCGGGGGTTCGGTTCCGCGCGGCGCTCTGCCGCTGCGGCGCCTCGAAGAACAAGCCCTTCTGCGACAACAGTCATCTCGAGGCCAAGTTCGAGGACTTTGGTGCGGTCGGCGAGAAGGGCCCGGGCCTCACCGCGACGGGCGGCAAGCTCGGCGTGGAGATGCGGCCCGACGGCCCGCTCGTCCTGACCGGAAATCTGAGCATCCGCGCCGGCAGCGGTCGGCTTGCTTGGCAGGGCGACAAGGCGTTTCTCTGTCGCTGCGGGGCGTCGAAGAACAAGCCCTTCTGCGACGGAAGCCACAAAAAGATCGGCTTCAAGGGCTGAGTCGCTTCTGAACCGCGTCCGGAACGACAGGCATCGTGAGTCGCTTTGTTCGGCCTCATCGCGGTCAACGGCGACGGCGACGGCGACGGCGAGGCGCGGTTCGGGAATGAAAAAATCGGTTCACATCCTGTTCGATTTCGACGGTACCCTCGTCGACAGTCTCGATGCGGCCTTCACGGCCTTTCGGCAGGTCGGCCCGGGGTTCGGGTGCGCGCCGCTGAGTCGGGAGCGGCTGGAGCGGCTCAGGGGGATGCACGCGCTCGAGGTCGTGCAGGCATTGGGTGTGCCCATGTACCGGCTGCCGCAACTCGCCACACGAATGCGCCGCGCCATGCGTGCCGATCTGATGGAGACGGCCCCGATCGAGGGTATCGGCGAGGTGCTGGAGACGCTGCTGCAACGCGGGCATCGCTTGGGTATCCTGTCGTCGAACGCGCGGGCGAGCGTGCGTGAGTACGTCCGCCGCCATCGGCTGCCCGGTCTGGATGCCGTGATCGGCGGAACCGGTCTTTTCGGCAAGGCCGGGGCCTTGCGGCGGCAGGCTCGCGTGCGGGGGATTGCCCCCGGGGGCCTGGTCTACGTCGGCGACGAGTTGCGCGATCTCGACGCGGCGCGCGATGCACGGGTCCGCTTCGCCGCCGTGGCTTGGGGCTACACGCCCTTGGAGAGTCTGGCGACCGGAGGGCCTGATTTTCAGTGCCGCCATCCGCGGGATCTGCTCTCGATCGACGCCGAGCTGCCCTAAGTCACGACTCGAAAACAGGGTGAACACTTGATAAACGGCAGGATGAGTCGCCGTAGGGTGGACAAGCGCAGCGCAGTCCACCAGCACAGGCGCGAGGTTCGGTGGACTTCGCTCTCGCTCGTCCAGCCTACGGCCGGGATCATGAACAACGCCGTGGAGCGCAGCGCGACACCGGTCCTCCGAAACGCCGCATTGCCGGGTTTCGGTCCGATGCACTTGGCGCGGGCTGGATGGCTTTCGCTGTTGCGCTACCCACCCTAGGACGTTACTGACCCCCGGCAACCGGGGCGCAGGCAGCATAAGAGACGCATGACGGCACCGTCCGATGGCGTCCGATACGACAACACGATGGAGGAACCGACGACCTTGGATCAGATCACCGCCTCGCAACGCGACGCCGCGACGACGGCCGCGTCCACCCCCGGCTCCGCTGCTGCCGATCACTCGCCCGATTCACTCGCGACGGAATTTTCCGCACTGCGGCGGCAGGTCGGCGAGAGCATCCTCGGTCAGCAGGGCCTGATCGATCGGCTGCTCATTGCCCTGCTCGCCGACGGCCATCTGCTGGTCGAGGGCGCCCCGGGGTTGGCCAAGACCACGGCCGTGAAGGAGCTTGCAGCCGGGCTCGAGGGCGATTTCCACCGCATCCAGTTCACCCCGGATCTCTTGCCGGCCGACCTGACCGGGACCGAGGTCTATCGCCCCCAAGACGGGACCTTCCGCTTCGACCGCGGCCCCATCTTCCACAACCTGCTGCTCGCCGACGAGGTCAACCGCGCGCCGGCCAAGGTGCAGTCGGCCCTGCTCGAGGCGATGGGCGAGCGTCAAGTGACCGTGGGCCGCGAGACCTATCCGCTGCCGCGGCTATTTCTGGTCATGGCCACCCAGAACCCGATCGAGCAGGAAGGCACCTATCCGCTGCCCGAGGCCCAGCTCGATCGCTTCCTGATGCATGTTCGGGTCGACTATCCGGATATCCAGACCGAGCGTGCCATCCTGCGGCTCAATCGCGAGGATGCGCGACGCGATCGCCCGGCGTCCCCCGGCGTCGTCCTGAGTCAAGCCAGCGTCTTTGCCGCCCGGCACGCGATTCTCGATCTCTACATGGCCCCCGAGGTCGAGGACTATCTGGTCCATCTGGTGATGGCGACCCGCAAGCCCGAGGCCTACTCCCCGGACCTGGCCGGCTGGCTGCGCTTCGGCGCGAGTCCGCGCGCGACCATCGCCCTGGACCGCTGCTCGCGCGCGCTGGCCTGGTTGAACGGGCGCAGCTTCGTCTCGCCCGAGGATATCCAGTCGCTCGCCCCCGATGTGCTGCGTCATCGCGTGCTTTTGTCCTACGAGATGGAGGCGGAAGGCCGCCGGCCGGACGACTTCATCGAGGCATTGCTCGCACGTGTCCCGGCGCCTTAGGCGGCCCGCACCATGCGATCGAATCCACCAACCGCGAAGGACGCGAAGACTCCTCGTGCGCCGGCCGAGGGCGTCCTCCCCGAGCTGACCGAGCTGATCGGCCTGCGCGAGCAGGCACGGCGTCTCGATCTCGCACCGCGCGGTCGCGTCCTGGCGACGCGCACCGGCGGCCATGTGGCGCGCTTTCGCGGGCGCGGGATGGAGTTCGACGAATCGCGCGTCTATCAGCCCGGCGACGACCCGCGCAACATGGACTGGCGTGTCACGGCCCGGGCCGGTCGTCCGCACGTGAAACTCTTCCGCGAGGAGCGCGAGCGCCCGGTGTGGCTGCTGGTCGACCAAGGGCCGTCCATGCGCTTCGGCACCCGCATCGCCTTCAAGTCCGTCGTCGCGGCGCATGCGGCCGCGCTGCTCGGCTGGGCCGCCGTGGATCGCGGCGATCGGGTCGGCGGTCTGGTCTTCGACGAGACCCGGCATCTGGAGCGCCGCCCGGCCTCGCGTGCCGCTGGACTCCTACCGCTCCTCGACCGTCTGGCGAGTCCCGCGCCTGCCGTCTCCGCCGACGCCGGGTTGTCCGGCCAGTCCGGCGGCTACGCCTCGCTCGGGGAAGCCGCGGGACACCTCGTCAGGCTGGTCCGCCCCGGCAGCCTGGTCGCCGTCATCAGCGATTTCGCCGACATCCTGCGCACGCCAACACGCTGGATGACCGAGCTGGCCGCCGGCTGCGAGGTCATCCTCTTGCCGGTCCACGACAGCATCGAGATCCAGGCGCCGCCATCCGGGCGCTATCCGGTGACCGACGGGCGCCGGCGCAGCCTATTGGATCTGACCCGTTCCGGGAGCCGCGAGGCGTACGAAGACCTGTTTCGCAGCCGGATGGAGGCCCTGGAGCGGCTCGCGCGGCGCAACCGCGCCCACCTGCTGCGCCTGACCGCCGATGTCCCGGTCGGTCCCGCACTGGCGCTTGGTCTCGGCGGGCGAGGGCGCTTGCCTGCTGCGGGGGGCTTCGTATGAACGGCGATCCGCTGGCGCAACTGCGCGACTG
>NZ_LN848257.1:4139029-4141156 GCF_001499735.1 Thiocapsa sp. KS1
CTTTCGTCGCGGACCGGGTCGGGCACTCGCCGACCTGGCCTACGGCGCGACCCGCGACGGCGATCCACCACCGAATCCCGATGCCCTGGCCGAGCTGGCGGAAACCTGGATCCGGGCGAATCTTCGGCCCGTCCGCCCTGCGTTCGCCGCGGCAGCTGTGACGCTTAAAGCCCGCGAGCCTGGAGATCCGTCCCCGACATTGAGAGCACCGGAGTCAGGCCGACCGATATCGTGATCGAAGATGATTGAATTTTCTGAAACGCGCCCTCCCGAGTCGGGCATGTCGTGGGACAACGAGGCCATGCGATGACGATTCAAACATTCGCCGAGCGCGTTTCAGCTCCCTGCGATGCCGGCGCGGGTTGGGCACGCTGCGCTTTGCCCAACCTACCTGTCCCTGTTGTTTTTGAATCGTGCCTAGAACCTTCTGAAACGCGCCGCTCCAAGGCCGAGATGTCGCGCGACCTCAAGGACATGCGATGACGATTCATGCATCCACTGAGCGCGTTTCAGCATGATCACGCTGGCCTGGCCTCTAGCCCTGCTCGCCCTCCCTCTCCCGCTCCTGGCGACCTGGCTCCCGCGCGCGCCCGACGAGCAGGGCGCGGCCCTGCGCTTCCCCTTGGATCCGGACCTCGCGTCGGAGATCGCGCGGGGCGCCCGGGGCACCGGCTCGCTGAGTCCACGCCTGATCCTCGCCTTGGTCGCCTGGGTCCTGCTGGTGCTTGCCGCGGCGCGTCCCGAATGGGTCGGAGAGCCCGTCAGACTCCCGGTCTCCGGTCGAGATCTGATGATCGCGCTCGACATCTCCGGCAGCATGGAGGTGGCCGACTACGAGCTGAACAACCGCATGGTCTCGCGCATCGCGCTCGTGAAGGCGGTCGCGGACCGTTTCATCGGGCGGCGCGAGCAGGATCGTCTCGGACTCATCCTCTTCGGCTCTCGGGCCTATCTGATGACGCCGCTCACCTTCGATCGCACCACGGTCGGGACCATGCTGAGCGAGGCGGTCGTCGGGCTGGCCGGTCGCGAGACCGCGGTCGGCGATGCCCTTGCGCTGGCGGTCAAGCATCTGCGCGAGCAGCCGGAGGACAACCGTGTCGTCATCCTCATGACCGACGGCGCCAACAACGCCGGACACATCGAGCCGCTCGCGGCGGCGGAGCTGGCGGTTCAGGCAGGCGTGCGCGTCTATACCATCGGGATCGGCGGCGGCAACGGCGGCGGGATGTCGCAGTCGCGCTCGCCCTTCGGCGGCGGTCCGGCGCGCGCGGGAAGCGATTTCGATCCGGAGACGCTCCGGCGCATCGCCGAGATGACCGGCGGACGCTTCTTCTCGGCTTATGCCCGCGAGCAGCTCGAAGAGATCTACGCCGAGCTCGACCGTCTCGAGCCGAGCGAGCGCGACGAGCGCTCGCTTACGCCGAGACGCTCGCTCTACATGTGGCCGGCGGCCGGTGCGCTGCTCCTGAGCTTCGGGTTGGCCGCCGCGCCGCTGCTGTCCGCGGGGGCGCGCCGCCGTGTGGCCTGAGCTGCAGCTTCTGCGTCCGATGTGGCTGCTGGCCCTGATCCCGGCGCTGATCCTGCTCGCGTTGCTGTGGCGACGGCCGGCCGGCGCGCTGGTGTGGCGCCGCCTGGTCGATGCCCATCTGCTGCCGCATCTCCTGGTGGGCGCGGATCGTGCGCCGCGACGTCTGCCGCTGTGGCTGTTGGGTCTCGGTTGGCTCCTGGCGACGCTGGCCTTGGCCGGACCGGCCTGGGAGCGTGTCGCGCAGCCGGTCTACGGGACCAGTGCAGCGCGGGTCATCCTGCTCGACCTCTCCCCGAGCATGAACGCGGCCGATCTGCGGCCATCCCGTCTGGCGCGTGCCCGATTCGAGGTCATGGATCTGCTGAAGGCATCGGAAGAAGGCCAGATCGCGCTGCTCGCCTTCGGCCCGGAGCCCTTCGTGGTCTCGCCGCTGACGCGGGATGCCGCGACCATCTCGGCCCAGGTGCCCCAGCTGACGACCGACCTCATCCCGGTGTCGGGGGCGCGCGATACTGCACGGGCCTTGAATGCGGCCGGCGAGCTGCTGGGGCGTGCCTCCGCCCATCGCGGCGACATCGTCCTGGTGACCGACGGGG
>NZ_LN848257.1:4141256-4144081 GCF_001499735.1 Thiocapsa sp. KS1
CCGCGGCGCGGTTTGCCGTGCAGGCGTTGGCGGCCGGCGGACATCGTGTCTCGGTGCTCGCGGTCGGCACCTCCGACGGTGCGCCCGTGCCCCTGGCCCCGGACGGGACGCGCGGTTTCGAGCCCGACCCCGGCGGCGGGGTCCGGATCGCGCGCCTGCCCTCGTCCGATCTGCGCGAGCTGGCCCGGCTCGGCAACGGCCGTTATGTCGAATCGCATGCAAGCGACGCCGATACCCGTGCACTCATGAGCCTCGGCTCGATGGACGCTGAGTTGACCGAGGAGCCGTCGCTCCTGTCCGATCAATGGCGCGAGGAGGGTCCTTGGCTGTTGCTCGCGCTCTTGCCGTTCGCCGCATTGGCCTTCAGACGCGGTTGGCTGTTGTCGATCCTCGCCTGTGTCATGATCCTGCCGCCATCCCCGGGATGGGCCTTGGATTGGTCCGATTTCTGGTGGACGGCCGATCAAAAGGCCGCCCGACAATTCGACGCCGGCGCGAACGCCGAGGCGGCCGAGCTGTTTCGGGATCCGGCTTGGCGTGCCGCCGCCAGCTATCGGGCCGGCGATTACGAGCGCGCACTCGCGGCCTTGTCCGATGAGCCGGACCCGGACGTAGACTACAACCGCGGCAATGCACTTGCACGTCTCGGACGGCTCGACGAGGCCATTGCCGCCTACGAGCGTGCATTGGAACGCGATGCAGACCATGCGGATGCGCGTTACAACCTGGAGCTGCTCCAAGCGCTGCGGGACCGCCCGCCCGAGTCGTCGGAGGGCGGGGAGTCGGGCGATGGGGAGGGCCAAGGCGAGGGAGAGGAGGGTGACGCCGCTAGCGACTCGCAAGGCGCATCCGGAGAAGAACCCACGGGCGGCGGGGGCGATCCGTCCGATGCGCCCGGCAGCGGTGACGCGCAGGCGGACTCGGCCGAGAGTCCCGAGGACGCAGGCCAGCAGGCGGGCGAGGGCAAAGAGGGCACCGAGCCGACGTCCGAGCCCGCATCCGATTCAGCCGAGCACGACGGATCGGATGCCGCGGGCGAGCCAGGCGCCGACGAGTCGTCCGATCATGCCTCGCAGAACCGCTCCGAGACCGGACCCGCATCGAGCGGAAAGTCCGGGCCGACCGGCGACCCCGGTGACATCGGTCCGGACGACATCGCCGAGACCGAGGATGTCGCGCTGCCGGAGGATGAACCCGGCGGATCGGCGCAGCACCCGGACGGGGCATCGGATCCGACGACCGAAGAGCCCGCGCCCTTGGACAGCGCCCTGTCGGACGCGCTCAGTTCCGAAGAGCACGAACGCGAGCAGGCAATGGAGGCGCAGTTGCGCCGCGTTCCGGACGACCCGGGCGGTTTGCTGCGACAGCGGTTTCTCCTGCAACATCTGCGTCGCGAGGGGCGCTTGCCCTGAGCCGTGGCATGCGCGAGGGCCGACGTTCGACCGCTTGGCGTCGTCGATGGCCCCGATGGCCTCGCGGTTCGACGCGTTTCAACGTGTAATCGGCTCTGAAGACTTAAACGTCGTCGCGTCTCGGACCGATGGCTTCATGCTTCGCATTTGATTCCGGATGTGTCACTTGAACCACCCCGACCGGATACCCTCTCCTCCTGCGCCGGCCGCCGAAGGCAACGGGCCGCGGCGTCTGCTGCCCGCCCTGCTGGTCCTGACGCTCTGGTTCGCCTCCTGGTTTGCCGCCCCGTTGCTCGCCGACGGGGTTCGCGCCGAGATCGATCGCGACCGCATCGCCGCGAACGAGACCCTGATCCTCCAGCTTTACGGCGACGGTCGCCTCTCCGGAGAGCCCGAGATCCAGGTCTTGGAGGCGGATTTCGACATCCTGAGTCGCAGCCAGAGCGAGCGCATGAGTGTTTTGAACGGCGCCGTCTCGCACACGCGCGAATGGCGCATCGAGCTTGCGCCCAAGCGATCGGGCCGACTGGAGATCCCCGCGCTGGCGTGGGGCGATGCGCGCAGCGCGGCGCTCACGGTCGAGGTCGTCGAGGATGCCGCGGCCGACGACCCCTCCGCCGGCCCGAAGCCGATCTTCGTGCGGACCGAGACGGACGCGCCGACGCCCTACGTTCAGCAGGCGTTTCACTACCGGGTCAAGGTCCTCTATCGTCAGGCGCCGCAGCGGGCGGTTCTCTCCGAGCCGCAGGTGGCGGGTGCGACGATCGAGCGCGACGGGGAGGATCGCAGCTCGGTCGAGGTCATCGACGGCCAGCGTTATCAGGTCGTGGAGCGACGTTTCCTCGTGGTGCCGCAGCAGAGTGGACCCCTCGTGATCCGCGGTCCCCGACTGGAGGCGGTCATGCCGGCACCGCGGCCGGCCGGTCGTCGTCCGGTCGACGATTTCGATGCATTGTTCGGTGCCGGACCCTTCGCGGGGCTGTCGGGAATGACGTCCAACGGACGGCGGATCGTGGAGCGGGCGCCCGATCTCGAGATCCAGGTTCGCGCGCAGCCGCCCGGTTCCAGCTCGCCCTGGCTGCCGGCGGAGTCCGTCGAGATCTCGGACGAGTGGATCCCCGCGTCGCCGCGCTTCCAGGTCGGCGAGCCGGTGACACGCGTCCTGACGGTCACCGCGCGCGGCGCCACCTCGGCCCAGCTGCCGCCGCTCGTGCTCGATCCGCCGGACGGTGCGCAGCTCTACCCCGGTCAGACCCGCGCCGAGGACCTGCCCGGCGTCGGTGCGCCGGTTGGACTCAGGAGTCTCGAGGTGGCCTTGGTGCCCACCCACGCCGGGCCGTTGACCCTTCCCGAGGTGCGCATTCCCTGGTGGGATACGCGCGAGGATCGTGAGCGGGTAGCGATCGTCCCCGC
>NZ_LN848257.1:4144181-4176553 GCF_001499735.1 Thiocapsa sp. KS1
TCGCACCTTGTCTGTCCGACGGCGAGGCGGATGCCACGTCGGATCGCTCGACGGCCCTGCCTGAGTTGTATCCGCGCCGGATCTGACACGACCGCCCAAGGGCTTGCGCCGATCGGCTCACGAGGAAACACCGCGAGGCATGGAGACCGGATGACAAACCCCGTCGTTTCGCCGAAATCCGCATCCGCAGTGGTCTCGACCGTCGGACTCTTCGCCGTCCTGCTGGTCGCCGGGAGCCTCTTGGTCGGTTGGCAGGTCTCGCGGACGGATCGCGAGATGCGCGAAGACCTCCTGGTCGAGGCACGCATTACGGCGCAGGCCGTCCCGGTCGAGCGCATCGTCGCTTTGTCCGGGACCCCCGCCGATCTGACCGCGAACGCCTATCGTCGACTCAAGCATCAGTTCGCAGCCGTGATGACGGCCAAGCCGACCTGGCGTTTTCTCTATCTGATGGGGCGTCGGGCGGACGGAACCATCTTCTTCTTTCTCGATTCCGAGCCCGCAGGCTCGCCGGACGAGTCCCCGGCCGGGCAGGTCTATGAGGATGCCGCCGAGCCCGATCATCTGGCTTTCGACAGCGCCGAGCCGATCGTCTACGGTCCTTTCGTCGATGCGTGGGGTACCTGGGTCGGCGCGCTCGTACCGATCCTGGATCCGGAGACCGACGCCGTGATTGCGGTCCTGGGCGTGGATGTCGACGCGGGCGACTGGCAACGTCGTTTGGTCCATGCCGGCGTTGTGCCGGCGCTCTTCGTCCTGACGCTCGGCCTGCTCCTGCTCGGCGGCGCGGCAGCCTTGGCCCGACGTCGACGTCTCTCGCCCGAGCAGCAGGTCCGTCGGCGCCACCTCGAGGCAGCCCTCGCAGCGTTGCTCGGGCTCACGCTGACCGCGGTCGCGACCTGGTCGGCGCATCGGATCGAGGCGCGCAACCGCGAAGACGCCTTCGAGCAGCTCGCCGCGTCGCAAACCGCCCGGGTTGCCGACGAGCTGGGCGGTGTCCGCGATTTCGCGCTGGAGGGGCTCGCGCGGTTTCTCGAAGGTGCGGAGCGGATCGATCAAGAGACCTTCCAAAGGTACGCAGGGTTTCTCACGCTCGATCACGCGATCGACGCCTGGGTTTGGGCGCCGGTCGTAGCGGCGGCGGATCGTGCCGCCTTCGATCCGGACGGCGCCGGCATCCGGGAGCTGGATGCCGAAGGTCGATCCATTCCGGCCGGCGAGCGCGATGCCTACTTCCCCGTGGCGGCCGTCGTGCCGGAGTCGGCGCGCGGCCGATTGGTCGGGCTGGACTTAGGGGCGGATCCCGTGCTGCGCGCGGCGCTGGCGGAGGCGACCCGTTCCGGCCTGATGACCGGGAGCGATCCGGTCGACCTGAATCGACCCGGCGGGCCGGGTCGGGAAATGCTCGTCTTTCGACCCTTCGAGCATGTCGGACGGTCGGGCCGAGAGCGCGGATTCGCGGCCGCCGTCATCGACTTCGATCGGATCCTGCTGCGCAGCAGCGGCGCGGCTCGGCGTGCGGATGCGTCCGTGCTGATCCTGGACCTTTACCAACTGCGCGCCGGTGAAGCACCCGAGCGCCTGGCATCCACCGGTGCCGCGGATCGCGACGGTGTGGTGCCCTCCCTCGCGACGGACCGCGGTCTTGCGGCGCCGCTGTTTCGACCACTGCTCGTCTCCGGTCAAACCTATGCGATCCTCGCGTCCGAGGGCCCCGAGTTTTTTTCCGTGTACGCGCAGCGCGCGACCGGTGTGGTGGGCTTCTCCGGTCTGCTCCTGACCCTCGCGTTGAGCTGGCTCATCGGCACCTATTCCAATCGGCGCCGTGTGCTCGAGCGCACCGTGATGGAACGCACCCGAGAGCTCGAGGAGGGCAAGGGCCGCCTGGAGGCCACGCTGCGCTCGATCGGCGATGCCGTGATCAGCACGGATGCCGCCGGCCGGGTGACGAGCCTCAACCGTGTCGCGGAGGCGTTGACCGGCTGGCGAATGGACGATGCCTTGGGCCGCCCGATCACCGAGGTCTTTCGCATCGTCCATGCCGGGACGCGCTCGGAGGCGGAAAACCCCGTGTTTCGGGCCCTGGCGGAGGGCGTCGTGGTCGGCTTGGCCGATCAATCCGTACTGGTCGACCGCGAGGGTCTGGACCGACAGATCGCCGACAGCTGCGCACCGATCAGGCTTGCGGACGGTGCCATCCTGGGTGCCGTGCTGGTGTTTCGGGATGTCACCGAAGAGTCGCTGATCCGCGAGCAATTGGAGGCCAGTCGCGAGCAGTATGCCTTGGCGATTCGGGGCAGCAACGACGGGATCTGGGATTGGGATCTGCATGCGGGCAGCGTGTTTCTGTCGCCGCGATGGAAGGAGCAGATCGGCTATCTGGACACCGAGCTGCCCGATACGACCGATACTTTCTACGCGCGCCTGCACCCGGATGATGCCGCGCGCTTCGCGACCTGTCTCGATGGCTACATCCGGGGCGAGCGGCCG
Organism: Thiocapsa sp. KS1; assembly: GCF_001499735.1. Classification (GTDB taxonomy): domain Bacteria; phylum Pseudomonadota; class Gammaproteobacteria; order Chromatiales; family Chromatiaceae; genus Thiocapsa. The sequence goes on from NZ_LN848257.1 coordinate 4,146,672, forward strand.
ACCTTCGAAGCGGAATATCGCCTGCGTCATCGCGACGGCTCTTATCGCTGGATGCTCGCGCGCGGCGAGGCGGTGCGCGACGCGCAGGGCGTGCCCTATCGTCTGGCCGGCTCGCAGACCGACATCACCGCACGCAAGCTCGCCGAGGAGGATCTCGCGCGAAGCTCGCGGCTTCAGATGATCATCATGAACCTGGCCATGGAGTTCGTGAATGTGCCCTTGGACCGGTTGGACGAGCAGATCAATCGCGCCTTGGCTCGCATCGGAGAGTTCGCGCAGCTGGATCGCGCCTATCTGTTTCGTTACGACTTCCCCGCCGGCATCATGTCGAATACGCATGAGTGGTGCGCACCCGGCGTGACGCCGGAGATCGACAACCTGCGGGCCCTGCGATGCGACCTGCTCCCCGAGTTTGTCGAGCCCCATCGCGCAGGCCAGCCTCTGCATGTCCCGCTCGTCTCGGATCTGCCGGCGGACGGGCATCTCAGGCAGGTGCTCGAACCCCAGGGGATCAAGACGCTCATCACCTTGCCGCTGATGAAGGGCGATGTCTGTTTCGGCTTCGTCGGGTTCGATGCCGTTCGGGAGGCGCGCGAGTGGACCCGAATGGAACGCTCGCTCCTGTCCGTTTTCGCCGAGCTGATGCAGAACGCAGAGACGCGCAAAGAGGCCGAGGAGGGGTTGCGGGCGGCCAATGCCGAGCTGCGCGCCGCCAACGTGCGAGCCCATGAGATGGCGGTGAAGGCCGAGCTTGCGAACGTCGCCAAGAGCGAGTTCCTCGCGAACATGAGTCACGAGATCCGCACGCCCATGAACGGCGTCATCGGGATGACGGGGCTGCTGCTCGATACCGATCTGGACGCTACACAGCGGCATTTCGCGGAGATCGTGCGCGGCAGTGCCGAATCACTCCTGTCGATCATCAACGATATCCTGGACTTCTCGAAGATCGAGGCCAACAAGCTCGATCTCGAGATCCTGGATTTCGATCTCTATCGATTGCTCGACGACTTCGCCGCAAGCATGGCGATTCATGCCGGGGCCAAGGGTCTGCGGTTCGTGTGTGCGCTCGATCCGGCGGTCCCGGCCCTGCTGCGCGGGGATCCGGGACGACTGCGTCAGGTCCTCAACAATCTCGCCGGCAACGCAATCAAATTCACGCGGCACGGCGAGGTCGTGATCGATGTTCGGCGGCTCGACGCGGTGCAGTCGGAGCCGAACCCTTCCGCCGGAACGGACCTGGTCTTGCTGTTCTCCGTTCGAGACACGGGTGTGGGCATTGCACCCGAGAAACGGGATCTGCTGTTTCGCAAGTTCAGCCAGATCGATGCCTCGACGACACGCGAGTTCGGCGGAACCGGGCTCGGGCTTGCGATCTGCAAGCAATTGGCCGAGCTCATGGGCGGCGAGGTCGGTGTCCGCAGCGAGCCCGGACAGGGCTCGGAGTTCTGGTTCACGGCGCGTCTGGGTGTACCGGTCGCGGTGCAGACCTCGCCGTGCGTGCCGGCGGAGCTTGCCGGTGTCCGCGTCCTGGTGATCGAGGATCACGCGGCGAATCGCGACATGCTGATCGCTCGACTCCGGGCGGCGAAGATGCGCGTCGAAGGCGAGAGCGACGGGCGTGCCGCACTACAGCGGATCGATTCGGCCCGTCGCGAGGGCGATCCCTTCCGGATTGCGATCCTGGATGAGAAGATGACTGACGGCGAGCGCAACCTGGCCGAGACGATCCGGAGCGATTCGCAGCATGCCCGGACGCGCCTGGTCCTCATGGTCGCGCCGGGCAGTGCCGATTCCATGCTCGCCGTGCCGGGCGCCGCGCAGCCGACCCGTCTGGCCAAGCCGATCCGTCATCTGGATCTGCTCGAGCGTCTGGCCGACGTGCTGAGTGGACCGGCATGCGAGGACTCCGAGCGGACGGATACCCCTGAACCCGATCGGATCGTGCCCGATCGGGCCGCGGTCCGGGCATCCTCGACCGGGCCCGCCCGCCTGCAGGGTCTCGTTCTGGTCGCGGAGGACAGCCCGGTCAACCAGGCCGTGGCTTTGGGCATGCTCAAACGGCTCGGATTGCGTGCCGATGCGGTCGGCAACGGCGTGGAGGCGATCGAGGCATTGGGGACCATCCCCTACGACCTCGTCCTGATGGATTTGCAGATGCCGGTCATGGACGGCCTCGAGGCCACGCGTCGGATCCGCGACGCGTCATCCTCGGTACTCGACCGGCGCATCCCCGTGATCGCGATGACGGCGAATGCGATGCAGGGCGACCGCGAGATCTGTCTTCAGGCGGGTATGGACGACTACGTCGCCAAGCCGGTCAAGTCCGAGACCTTGGCGAAGGTGCTCGCGCAGTGGTTGCCCCGCACCGCCGCGGAGGCACCGTCAGCGTGCCCCCCCGAGCGCGATCCGATCGATCCCGTACGCGGATGACTCACTTTATTTGAACACAAGGATAAACGATGTCGCAGTTGAGCCTGATCTTGAAGGGCGGGGCCATGGGTGTGGCGGAGGTGATTCCGGGGGTTTCGGGCGGCACCATCGCGTTCGTCACCGGGATCTATGAGCGCCTGCTCGATGCCGTCAAGGCATTCGGGCCGGGATTGATCGGGGTGCATCGCCGCGAAGGGCTCGGCGGGGTCTGGCGGTCGCTCGACGGCGGTTTTCTGTCGCTTCTGCTGGCCGGCATGGCACTGGGAATTCTGATCGGTGTCTTCGGCGTCTCCTGGCTGCTCGAGCATTACCCGCCGCTGATCTGGGCCTTTTTCTTCGGGCTGATCCTGGCCTCGATCCTCTTCATGGGACGGCGGATCGGGCCTTGGCGCCGGGGCGAGATCGGACTCTTTATCCTCGGGGCGATCCTCGCCTATGCGATCACTACGCTGACACCCGCGAGCGGCAACGAGGCGCTCTGGTTTGTCTTCCTCTGCGGTGCCATCGCCATCTCCGCGCTGATGCTGCCGGGCATCTCCGGGAGTTTCATGCTCCTGGTGCTGGGGATGTATCAGTTCATCGTCCAGGACACCCTCAAGGGACTGCTCGTCGACTTCTCGCTCGACAAACTCCTCATCCTGACCGTCTTTGCCCTGGGATGCCTGACCGGAATGATGACCATGTCGCGCCTGCTCTCCTGGACCTTCAAACGGTACAGAAGCCTCACCCTCGCCATCCTGACCGGGTTCCTGGTCGGCTCGCTCAACAAGGTCTACCCCTGGCGCAATGCGGAAGACTGGCTGCGGGACAGCGCGGGTCAGGTCGTGATGGCCGCCGACGGGCTCACGCCCGAGAAGATCCTCTCCGAGGTCAACGTCCTGCCCTCCGGGTACGAGGGCGATCCGCTGGTCCTCGGCGTGATCTTGACCTGCACCCTGGGCTTTCTCGTCGTCTTCGTCTTCGATCGCTTCGGGCCGCGGACGGACTGAGTCGATCTCGGCGCTGCGAGCCTCAGAGGCTCGGAAGCAGGATCGGGTCGCGCTTTTCCGGATTGGCGCGGAAGAAGGACGCCACATGACCGATGCGCCCGACCAGGACGGCCTCGGTCCGCTCGCCGATCAGCGCGATCGCGGCGTCGCGCTCCTCCCGATCACCGGCATTGACCTTCACCTTCAGCAGCTCATGGTGGCTCAGCGCCAGCTCGATCTCGGCGAGCACGGCCTCCGTGAGACCATGCTGCCCGAGCGTCACGACGGGTTTCAGGTGGTGTGCTTGCTTCTTCAACCAGCGTTTCTGTTTTTCGGTAATCGACATGATGGTCCTGATGACACGACGAAGGGCTAGCCCTAAACCACGGAATTGGAACCGCAAAGGTGCACGGAGCGCAAGTGTTTCAAGGACTCGGTCGGGACCGGGCGTTTCAAGGATTCGGTTCTGACCATGCCTTGCCCCCGTCTCGCGACGCACGATGCATCGCGCCCCCGCAGGCCCGCACGCACCGAGCATGGCGGGACAGCCTGCGGAGCGAGGCATGGGGATATCACATCGCCTTGTTTTTCTTTGCGTCCTTCGCGACTTCGGGGTTCGGTTTCGCGAACTTTTCGGTTTACCGACCTTGCGCACGGGACTACCATACCGGGCTTTTCAGCGTCCGGGCGCAGTCGCGCGGGAGAGCACTTGGCACAGCCTTCGGATACCCGCTACCTGGTCGCGCCGGGCGGCACCTTACGCGGACGCCTGCGCGTGCCCGGCGACAAATCGATCTCGCATCGGTCCATCATGCTCGCGGCGATCGCGGAGGGTGAAACCCGCATCAGCGGGTTCCTCGAGGGTGCGGATGCCATGGCGACCTTGACCGCCTTCCGGCGCATGGGTGTACGGATCGAGGGGCCGGATGCCGGGGAGGTTCGGGTCCAAGGTGTCGGGATGCGCGGTCTTCAGGCCCCGGACGGCACCCTCGACATGGGCAACTCGGGTACCTCCATGCGCTTGCTCGCGGGTCTGCTGGCCGGCCAGTCGTTCCCGGTGACCCTGGTGGGCGATGCCTCTCTGTCCAAGCGCCCGATGCGGCGTGTCACCGAGCCGTTGGCGCAGATGGGTGCACGGATCGGCACGACCGAGGGCGGTACCGCGCCGCTGGATCTCACGCCGGTCGCGCGTCTGACGGGTCTCGACTATGTCATGCCGGTGGCCAGCGCGCAGGTGAAATCGAGCCTCTTGCTGGCGGGTCTCTATGCCGAGGGCGAGACCTGCGTGACCGAGCCCGCGCCGACCCGCGATCACACCGAGCGCATGCTTACGGCCTTCGGCTATTCGGTTCGCCGTCAGGCCTCCAAGGTCTGCCTGACGGGCGGCGGTCGGCTGACCGGCTGTCGGTTGAAGATCCCGGCAGACATCTCCTCGGCCGCCTTCTTTTTGGTTGGTGCCAGCATTGCGCCCGGCTCCGATCTGATCCTGGAGGGTGTCGGGATCAATCCGACGCGGGTCGGCGTCATCAACATCCTGCGCGCCATGGGCGGTGACATCGAGCTGATGGATCGCCGCACGGCGGGCGGCGAGCCGGTGGCGGATATCCGGGTGCGTCATGCGCGTCTGCGCGGGATCCGTATTCCGGTCGATCAGGTGCCGCTGGCGATCGACGAGCTTCCCGTCCTCTTCATCGCGGCGGCCTGCGCCGAGGGCGAGACCATCCTGACCGGCGCCGAGGAGCTGCGGGTGAAGGAGAGCGACCGCATCCAGGTGATGGCCGACGGTCTGGCCAAGCTCGGGGTGTGTGCCGAGCCGCTGCCGGACGGGATGCGCATCTTCGGCGGGGCGCTGGGCTCGACGGGCGATGCGGACGCGATCGATGCGCACGCCGACCATCGGATCGCCATGTCCTTCGCCATCGCGGCCTTGCGGGCGAGCGGTCCGATCGCGATCCGGGACTGCGCCAACGTCGAGACCTCCTTCCCCGGATTCGTCGAGCTGGCCGGAGCCGCCGGCTTGAGCATCCAAGCGACGCGGGGCTAAGGCGATGCCGGTCCCGGTGATCACCATCGACGGTCCGTCCGGGACGGGCAAGGGAACGATTGCCGAGCTGCTGTCGGACCGACTCGGGTGGCGCTGTCTGGACAGCGGTGCGCTCTATCGCGTGCTGGGTCTGGCCGCGGAGCGCCGCGGGGTGTCGCTCGACGAGGCCGACGCGCTCGCCGAGGTCGCGGCCGAGCTGCCGGTTGCCTTCGTCTCGGGTCGGGTGCTTCTGAACGACGAGGACGTGAGCGATGCGATCCGCACGGAGCAGGCCGGGACGGCGGCCTCGCGTGTCGCCGTGCATCCGCCGGTGCGCGATGCCTTGCTGCAACGCCAACGCGCGATGGCGTGCCCGCCGGGACTGGTTGCCGACGGGCGCGACATGGGCACGGTCGTGTTCCCGTCGGCCCCATTGAAGATCTTTCTCGACGCCAGCGCCGAGGTGCGTGCGGATCGTCGGTATAAACAGTTGAAAGGAAAGGGGTTGGATGCTAACCTCTGCGCCCTTGTCGAAGACATCCGGGCGCGGGATGCGCGCGATCGCAGCCGCAGCGTTGCACCCTTGTGTGCCGCCGAGGATGCGGTGGTCGTGGATTCCACCGCGATGTCCATCGAAGAAGTGCTCGATCGGATCCTGAAAGAGGTGAGGCGCGTCTTTCCGGAGCTGGTCCCCTAGACGTCGGCGGCTCGGCTGGTCTCCAGTCGGGTATGTCGATCCGGTCCGGGTCGGTGCCGAATGCGCCGGCCTTTTCATTTCATTCATACCCCTCGTCCCGGATGGGACGGGTCAGCGCGCCGTTCTCAGGATAACTTCATCTTATGACCGAAAGCTTTGCCGAACTATTTGAACAGAGTCTGAGCACAACCCAGCTCCAGCCAGGCACCATCGTCATCGGAACCGTGATCGAGATCACCTCCGACAACGTTGTGATCAATGCCGGGCTCAAGTCCGAGGGCGTGATCCCCAGAATTCAATTCATCGGCCCGGATGGCCAGCTCGAGGTCGCGATCGGCGACGAGGTCGAGGTCGCTCTGGACGCGGTCGAGGACGGCTTCGGCGTCACCCGTCTCTCGCGCGAGAAGGCAAAGCGGTTCGCCGCATGGGATCATCTCGAGAAGGCGTTCGAGGCGGCCGAGACCGTCAAGGGCATGATCAACGGCAAGGTCAAGGGCGGTTTCACCGTCGACTTGGGCACCGTTCGCGCCTTCCTGCCCGGCTCGCTGGTGGATGTGCGCCCGGTGCGCGACACCACCTACCTCGAAGGCAAGGAGCAGGAATTCAAGGTCATCAAGCTCGACCGCAAGCGCAACAATGTCGTCGTCTCCCGCCGTGCCGTGGTGGAAGAGGAATACAGCGCAGAGCGTGACCAGCTGCTGAAGAACCTGGAAGAGGGCATGGAGGTCAAGGGTGTGGTCAAGAACCTGACCGACTACGGCGCCTTCCTGGATCTGGGCGGCATCGACGGCCTGCTGCACATCACGGACATGGCCTGGCGTCGCGTCAAGCACCCCTCCGAGGTGGTCGAGATCGGCGACGAGGTCACCGTGAAGGTGCTCAAGTTCGACCGCGATCGTCAGCGCGTCTCCTTGGGCCTCAAGCAGATGGGCGAGGACCCCTGGGTCAACATCTCGCGCCGTTATCCCGAGAGCACCCGCGTCTTCGGCAAGGTCACCAACATTGCCGACTACGGCTGCTTCGTCGAGATCGAAGAGGGTGTCGAAGGTTTGGTCCACGTCTCCGAGATGGATTGGACCAACAAGAACATCCATCCGAGCAAGGTCGTGGCACTCGGCGACGAGGTCGAGGTCATGGTGCTGGATATCGACGAGGAGCGTCGCCGCATCTCGCTCGGCATCAAGCAGTGCGCCATGAACCCCTGGGACGAGTTCGCGGTCACCCACAAGAAGGGCGATCACGTCTCGGGCAAGATCAAGTCCATCACGGACTTCGGTATCTTCATCGGTCTGGACGGCGGCATCGACGGTCTGGTGCATCTCTCCGACATCTCCTGGGACGAGGCCGGCGAGCAGGCCCTGCGTCGCTACAAGAAGGGCGACGAGCTGGAGACCGTCGTGCTGTCCGTCGATCCGGAGCGCGAGCGCATCTCCCTGGGCGTCAAACAGTTGGATAAGGATCCCTTCTCCAGCTTCGTGGCCCTGCATGAGAAGGGCAGCGTCGTCACCGGCGTCATCCTGGATGTCGATCCCAAGGGTGCGACCATCGCCCTGGCCGACGGTGTGGAAGGCTATCTGCGTGCCTCGGAGATCTCGCGCGACCGAATCGAGGATGCACGTGCCGTCCTGAAGGCCGGCGAGGAGATCGAGGCGAAGTTCCTCGGTGTGGATCGAAAGAACCGCACCCTTTCGCTCTCCATGAAGGCGAAGGATGTCGAGGAAGAGCAGGCCGCGATCAAGGGTTACTCCCGCGATCCGTCCACCGCGACTACCCTCGGCGATCTCCTCAAAGAGCAGATGGAAGAGGCCCAGCGCGGGGGCTGATATTCCTTCGCGATGTCTCTTGCTTGATGTCTCTTAAGGCGGGGCCCGTATTGCGGGCCCCATCTCCTTTTCCAGGAGTCGACACCATGACCAAATCCGAGCTGATCGACGTTCTGGCGGCGGCGCAAGACCACCTTCCCTACAAAGACGTTGAGGAGGCGGTACGAAAGACCCTCGATCGCATGAGCACGGCGCTTGCCACCGGCGAGCGGATCGAGATCCGAGGTTTCGGAAGCTTTTCGTTGCATTACCGGCCGCCCCGGATCGGGCGTAACCCGAAGACCGGCGACTCGGTCGCCTTGGCCGGGAAGCACGTCCCCCATTTCAAGCCCGGCAAGGAGCTCCGGGACCGCGTCAACCAGGCGTTTCAAGACGAGCAGGGCGCGCAGGAAGACGCGCGCGTCCCGCTTGTCGCGGCCTCCCGCTGATACTGTTGTATCGGGCACCGCATTCGGCGGTGCCCCTCTCGGGTCTATACCCCCCGCCCTGTGATCACATTCACAGGCCTGTCGATCGATTCTGCTAAGCTCGCCTCGCCCGTGCCGCTCGGTCCCCGAAGACTGACGTGTGTTGTGCGCTGCTGCCATCCTTTCGTCTCTCGTTTCGGGTCCGCGCGGTCGGTGTGCCATGGGGCGAGCAATTCACGAGAGCGTGGATTGTTCCCGGTCGAACTTCAGCGCAAGGGGTGTGTGGAATGACTTCGAGCAAACAGGGTTCAGGACTCGATCGGCGTGATTTTCTGAAGGGTTTCGCATCCGCGACTGTCGCGGCGGGACTGGTCGGAGCGGGGGAGGTTTTAGCCAAGGGCGAAGCGGGCCCGCCCGGCGTTCCGCCCGGACAGTTCGGGCGTAATCTGCTGCCGCCGCCGACGATCTCCGGTCCGCAGTCCGGCGAAGCTTATTGGGCGAAGGTCCGCAAGACCTTCTCCTTGCCCGACGATTACATTCACATGAACACGGGCACCACCGGCTCGCCGCCGCAGTTCGTGGTCAACAACCTGGCCGTCTACAACCGCTACAAGGCGGAGGATCCGCGGGACTGGGGCTCCAACCTGGCCGTGGACTTCCCGACCCTGTTCCCGACCAGTCCGTCGGCGACAGGCGCACGCCAGGCGCAGGTGGCTGCGGCCTTTGGCGCCAATCCCGACGAGATCGTGCTGAGCTACAACACGACCGACGCCTGCAACCTGATCTTCGCCGGGACCCCTTGGCAGCCCGGCGATCGGATCGTGACGACGAGCTTCGAGCACCCCGCCCTGGCCGGCCCCATCGCCTGGGCAAGGGATTATCATGGCGTCCAGGTTGTGATCGTCGATATCCCGTCGAATTTCACCGACGACATGACCGTCGCCGACGTGCTGGGCTGGTTTGAGCCCGCGCTTGCCGCGCCTTTGGGCGAAGGCAACAAGCAGTATCTCGCCATCTCCGAGATCTTCTACAAGAACGGCCTACGGATGCCGATTCCCGAGTTGTGCACGATGGCGCGCGCCTACGGCGCCTTCTCGATCATCGACTCCGCCCACGGCTGGGGGATGCTTCCCATCGACTGCCATGCCTACGGCGCTGATTTCATCGCGGGGGCGGGCCACAAATGGCTCTGCGGTGGACCCGGTACCGGGATCCTCTATGTCCGCACCTCGGACGCGGCCGCCAATCCGTTGCCGCCGTTCGCGATGGGCAACTTCTTCTTGTACGGGAATCTCTTCGCCGATCCGAGCTCCTGGCTCGAGAGTCGCGCATGGAACCCGAGCGTCTACATGCAGTTTCGGGGCGAAAGCAATACCCCGGCCGTGTATGCCATGACCGACGCCTTGTCCTTCTTCGATCGGATCGGGGTGCAGGCGATCTACGAGCGCGGCGTCGCGCTGGGCAACCACCTCAAGGGCCTGGTCGCAGGCCAATGGGGCCGCAACGCGCTGTGGGTACAGGAGAGCTCCGACGCGCGGTTTGCCACCGCGCTGACCTGCTTCAATCCCTTCGCCGCCAAAGACGACACCGCCAGCTTCGCGGCGATGAATACCGCGATCAACACGATCCTGAGCGACCTCGCAGCGGAGACGCCCAAGGTCTATATTCGCTCCGTGACCTGGCGCAGCAGCCAACTTGCGCCGGCCGACAACCGGATCGGGTTCCGGATCTCGACCCACGGCGTCTACAACAGCTACGAGGAGGTCGACTACGTCTTTGCCCGACTCGCCCATCACGTCGCTCGAAGCGGGTTGACGCAGAGTACGTAAGCAGCGGCTCCGGTCAGGTGTCGACGGGGTAAACCGGCACCTCTGCGAGCCCTGCCGGAGCCATCGCGAGACGCTCGAGCAGGTCGAGCAATTCGACCCGGTCGAGCGGCTTGGTGAGATAACCGTCCACACCCGACGCCAGTGCGGCCGCTCGCTCCTCCGGGAGCGCGGCGGCCGTCAGGGCGTAAATCGGTATAGGTGCCGACGTCGGGTCCGCGTTTTCCCGCTCGCGGATCAGCCGGGTTGCCTCCAGGCCGCCCATCACCGGCATCTGCATGTCCATCAGAATCAGATCAAAGGTGTCGCGCGCGACCCACTCCAACGCCTCGCGGCCGTTGTTGGCCAGGGTGACCTCATGGCCCCATTTGCCGAGAAGCTTGTTCATCAGCGTCTGGTTGACCAGGTTATCCTCCGCCACCAGGATCTTCAGCGACCGTGCCCCTTGCCGAGGCGAGCGCGCTGCGGCCGGGGCCTTGGGCGATGCCCCCCGACCGGGCTGACCCAATGCGTTGTGGACGGCCTGCAAAAGCTCGTCCTGCGCGACCGGTTTGGCGAGCAAGGCAGCGATGCCTAAGTCGCGGCAGCGCTCGGCATGGCCGGGAATCACGCCCGACGAGAGCATGATCATCTTGAGGTGTTGCGTGCGCGGGATCCGCTTGAGTGCCGAGACGACCGCGAAACCATCGAGATCCGGCATCTCGTAGTCGACCAGGAGCAGATCGAACGCCCGGGTGTCCGGGTCGGCGACGACGGCGAGACATTCGGCGCCGTTCGTTGACTCCGTGACCTGCATGCCCCACTGCACGAGCATGCGGCAGAGAATGCGACGATTGACCGCGTTGTCGTCGACCAGCAAGACGCGTTTTCCGCTCAACTCGGGCGGTTGCTTCGCGGCGACGTTCCGATCGCCGACGCCGAACGGCAGGGTCACATGGAAGGTGCTGCCCTTGCCGAGTACGCTCTCCACCCAGATGCGTCCACCCATCAATCCGGCCAGCCGATTGGAGATCGTCAGGCCCAATCCGGTGCCGCCGAAACGACGCGTGATCGACCCGTCCTCCTGCGAGAACGCATCGAAAATCCGCTTCTGATTCTCCGCGGAGATACCGATTCCGGTGTCGCGGACCGCAAAGTGAACCTCCACCTGATCGTCCGCGAGCTGTCGCGCGTCCACCTGAAGTGCGACCTCGCCCTGCTCGGTAAATTTGATCGCGTTGTTCAGGAGGTTGACGAGGATCTGTCGCAGGCGGCCAGGGTCGCCGATCAACCGGCGCGGAACGCCCGGCGCGAGCTCGCTGAGAAGCTCCAACGGTTTCTCCTGCGATTTGACGCGCAAGGAGCGCATGACATCGGTGATCAGGGCGTGCAGGTCCAGATCGATTGACTCGACCGCCAGCTTGCCGGCCTCGATCTTCGAGAAATCAAGAACATCGTTGATGATGGTCAGCAGGCTGTCCGCCGATGACTTCACGACGTTGAGACAGTCGCGTTGCTCGTCGCTCAACGGTGTCTCCAAGGCCAGCTCGGTCATCCCGATGATTCCGTTCATCGGCGTTCGGATCTCGTGACTCATGGCCGCCAGAAAATCGGATTTCGCGCGGCTGGCATCCTCGGCCCGCGCGACGCTGGTCTTCAGGGATGCGGCCATCTCTTCGAGCCGGCGGGTGTTGTCGAGCAGATCGCGCTCCAACGCTTCGCGGCGGGCGATTTCCTCGGAGAGCCGGTGATTCTGATGCTCCAACCGGTCGCGCAGGCGATCGGATTCAGCGTACTTCTCCTCGAATCGAATCGCCCGCAGCCGCATGCGATCGAAGGCGACCGTCGCAAGCAGCAGGACCAAGGGAAAGGCGCCCAAGGTGTAGAGGAAGAGCCTCGAGCTGAGATGACCGTAGACGGAGGATTCCGTCATCAAGGTGAGCAGAGACAAGGTCGTTGCGGCGACCGAGCCGCGCACGGCCAGCCATCCATCGAGATCCTCTCGCCGCTCGGGGTTCGCGTCGATCGGCAGCAGGGTGTCGTTAGGCAAGCGCGCAAGCGCTTGTACCAAGTCGGAATCGATTCCGATCTCGGTGCCCGGCGGAGAGATCACCAAGCCGTCCGGTCCGACCAGAAGCTCCTGATAGCGTGCCGAGGAGGTCGCGTCGTTCCCGCTCGCGATCAGCAGCCAGGCGAGTTGATCCAGATTGCCGACAGTGACGACGACGCCTTTGTAACTCCCTTTGTGGACCACCGGGGCGCTCGCGATCAATCGGCGCGATGCATGTTCGATCGATACCTTGGCTTCGTTTTCGAACCCATCCGGGAGCTTGACGGGAGGGGACTGCGGTTGCAGGTCGACGAGGGTGCGGCCCTGCTCGTCTTGATAGAGGATCCGCTGGTAGACGGGAGCCCCGCGCAATGTCTTCTGCTCGACATGTCGGCGGAAACGCTGCTCGATGGCATCGAGATTGGTGTTCAACCCGTACTGCAACGACATGCCCAACGCCAGGTTGATCAGGTAGGCCTCGATCTCATGGCTCTCGGCGAGATCGACGGCGCTGTTGCGCCGGTCGGCGATGAACTCGCTGACGGCGATTGCGCGACGTTGGCTGTCCGTGACCAATCGGGCGTCCGCGGCGGAGCGCAGCAGGTCTTGCGCCGTGAAGACATTCCAAAGCAGGACAAAGGTATAGACGCAGAAGATGACCGCCAGAAGGAGCGGCCAGCGTGGGGCGAGTCGGCCGAGCGATGTCATCGCGACGCAGATCGATTCACGCGTGCGCGGAAGCCCGAGGAGGCGAGTCGAGCACCCGAAGCACGGCCGGGCGGCATTGCATGGTCATGTTGCTCGGACTGCTCTTGCGGTTCTCGCCGCGGTCGGGTGTGCGGTGATGCGCCGCTGCCCGGATCAGGAGTCCCGGTTGAAGAACGCAGGGAAGTAGCGGCGGATCCCCGGGTAGTATTTGTCGACCAAGCGATCGTAAGTGCCATCGGCCTTGAGTCTCGCGAGATAGTCGTCGAAGGCATCGCGCAGCTCGGGTGCGTCTTTCGGGAACGCAGCGGCAAGGTTCTGATGCTCCGAGATGGGGCCGATGACCTTGATGGTCCCCGCCCATTTCTTCAGATCGAGAATGGCATCCGGGACGTCCAACAGGGTCAGCTCGGCCTCGTTGTTGAGGAGCGCCGGGACCATCTCGTTGAGGTTCGAGCTTCTGGTGTAGGACTTCAGGTCGATCCCGGCTCCGGTCAGACCGTAGTTGGCCGGATCCAGGCAGGTCCGTTCCATCACCAAGAGGCTTTTCGCTCCGATCATCGCCTTGGTTTGAAGAATATCACGGGACAGGTCGTCGCTACCCGAGATCGGGGAGAGCTCGGACTCGGAACGCGCCACCAAGAGGACTTGCGACGGAAAGGTGGGTTGTGAATACAGCAGCACCTGCTCGCGCCAGGGGAGCACCGTGAACCCGGCCGCGATCATATCCCCTCGGACCGGATAGTCCCCTTCGAGCTTGACCTCCGAGCCCGAGCGTACGACATCCTTTCCCAATAAGTCGCGGATGACGTGGTAGAAGTTCGTCTCGACGAGCACGTACCTGACGCCGAGCTCATCGGCAAAACCCTTCACCAATTCCACGTCGAAACCGTCCCCGGAGCCGGTCACGAAGTTGGCGTACTTGATGCCGAGGTGGCGCAATTCGCCACGCTCCCGAATCTCGTCCAGATCGCCGCACCACCCGGGCGCGGAGAGTCCTGCAAGTGCCAAGGCGCAGACGAGGGCGAGACCTTTGCTCAAGTCGTTCATCAGTGAATCCTCTGCGACCTGTTGCGACCGAAACCGACTCGGAATCCTACGCCCGCGCGCAGCCATCAACAAGCCGTCGAGCGGCCGTTCCGGTCCTGCCGAGAAAGCGCTGCGCGCGGGCCTGCGCCGGCTCGGAGCTCGCCCGTCGGCTGTAGCGACGGCCGAGATTCGGCGGCTCGGTCGGCATCCTCTCGCACGATGGCTCGCGTGCGCGGAAAAACGCAGGTAAAGGTCGAGCCTCGCCCCATCTCGCTTGCGATCAGCAGGCGCGCGTCGTGCCGGTTCATGATGTGCTTGACGATCGCGAGACCGAGGCCCGTGCCTCCGGATTCGCGCGAGCGGGCCTTGTCGATTCGATAGAAGCGCTCGGTCAGCCTCGGCAAATGCTCGGGCTCGATGCCGGGGCCGTCGTCTTCGACCCGGAGCTCCAGGCTGTCGGTCCAGGCCGACCAGCGGATGCGGATCTCGGTACCGTCGGGCGTGTGCTTGACCGCGTTGAAAATGAGATTGGAGAAGGCACTGCGCAGCTCGGGTTGGCTCCCGAGCAGGAGGAGATTCTCGTCGATCTCGGTCGAGAGTCCGTGCCGGCCGTTGCTCAGCGCATGCGCCTCCTGAAGGATCAAATGCAGCTCGTCCGGGACATCGACACGCTCCTGCACCTCCGGGTGCTCGTGCATCTCCAGGCGCGAGAGTGTCAGCAGGTCTTCGATGATGAGGCGCATGCGTTCGGCCTGATTGTGCATCAGGGACAAGGGTCGGCGATGATTCGGCGGTGTCGCCGAGGCGTCGATCAGGCTCTCCAGAAAGCCGGCGATAACGGTCAAGGGCGTGCGCAGCTCATGCGAGGCATTGGCGACGAAGTCGCGTCGGATCATGTTGAGGTGATAGATCTTGGTGATGTCGCGCGCGACCACCAGGCGCTGGCGCTTGCGTTCGCCGAACGGGGTGATGCGCAGCGACAGCATCAGGGCGCGGTTGTGCTCCGGGGCGAATTCCATCGGCCGCAAGGACTCGCCGGTCTCGACGAAGTCCTTGAGATCCGGGTGGGTCAGGATCTCGAACAGCGGCCGCCCGTCGTCCTCGGGCCAGTGCACGTTCATCAGGGTCGCCGCGGCGGGGTTCGCCCAGTCCACCCGGTGCAGCTTGTCGAGGATGACCAGACCGTCCGGCACCGCGTTGGCCGCCTCGCGAAAGCGACGTGTAAAGCGGATCTGGCGCTTGCGCCCCTTGCGCCCGCGTTGCTGATACTGCGCGATGCTGCGATAGATCTCGCCCCAGAGTCCGCGCGGAAAGGGCGGGATGAGCCGGTGGTGACGCCGGATCAGCAGCGCGAGATGGGTGAGCAGGTAAAGATGACGCAGCAGATAGGCGACGAGGATGGGCGTCCAGGCCCAAGCCCATTCGGGCGCGACCAGCCACGGCACGGTGCACAGGAGGATCGTAGCCGTGAACAGCCACACCTCGAACGACAGGGCACGACGCCAGGACTCTCCTCGTGGGTGCGGCTTGGCGGCCAAGCGCGTCAGGTCTTGTCCGAGAAGCGATAGCCCACGCCGCGCACGGTCTGGAGCAGTCGGTCATGGCCGGAGGTCTCGAGAGCCTTGCGCAGGCGGCGCACATGGACGTCGACCGTGCGCTCCTCCACATAGACCTGATCGCCCCAGACCTGATCGAGCAGCTGCGAGCGGCTGAAGGCGCGATCGGCGTGGGTCATGAAGAAATGCAGGAGGCGGTATTCGGTCGGGGCGATGTCGACGGGGCGTCCCTCGGCGGTCACGCGATGACTGATGTTGTCGATGCGCAGACCCCCGACGTCGATCTCGTCCGCCGGCTCGTCGGTCTTCGCGCGCCGCAGGACCGCCTTGACGCGAGCGACCATCTCGCGCGGCGAGAAGGGTTTTGCGATGTAGTCGTCGGCCCCGGTGTCGAGACCCTTGATCCGGTCCTCCTCCTCGCCGCGGGCGCTGACCATGATGATGGGCACAGCGCGGCTCTTGGGGTTTTGCTTGAGCTGCTGGGCCAGCTCGAGACCGGAGCGGCCGGGCAGCATCCAGTCGAGCAGGATGAGGTCCGGGCTCTCGTTGGTCAGGAGCTTGCGGGCTTCGTCCGCATGGCCGGCCTCGATGACGCGATAGTCGGCGTTTTCGAGCGCGAAGCGAATGACCTCGCGAATATCCGGTTCGTCGTCGACGACAAGAATGGTGGTCATAGCCTTCTAAACCGCGTCCGGAGTGATCTGAGATGATTCAAATGAGCCTCGGCCCCGCCTGGAGTATTCGCCGTCGGCGTCGACGCGGTTTAGGTGATTCCGCGACTTCGCCGGACGTTGTTGGTCGCGCATTCTATTGACGATTGATGACGACGCTATGACGGCGTCGCCAGGACCTTTTTGAAGCGTGCGGCCAGCGCCTCCTGTTTGCTTGTGTCCGCGCGGCTGACCAGCACGATGGCGGCCGTCGCGAAGAGGATGCCCGGCACGATCTCGTAGAGGTCGAAGAGTCCGCCTTCGAGTTGTCTCCACCCCAAGACCGTCAAGCCGCCGACCAGGATCCCGGCGAGTGCGCCGAACCCGGTCATGCGCGGCCAATACAGCGAGAGGACCAGTGCGGGACCGAAGGCGGCGCCGAAGCCGGCCCAGGCGTAGGCAACCAGCTCGAGCACCATGGCCTCCGGATCCAGGGCGAGCCAGAAGGCGACGAGTGAGATCAGCACGACGGTGCCGCGCCCGACCGTCACCAGCTCGCCCGTACCGGCCTTGCGACGGAGCAGGGTGCGATACAGATCCTCCGTGAAGGTCGAGGAGCAAACGAGCAGCTGGGAGTCCGCGGTGCTCATGATGGCGGCGAGGATGGCGGCGAGCAGGAACCCGGCTGCCAGGGGATGAAACAACAGCTCGACGAGCAGGATGAAGACGGTCTCGCGCGCCTCCCCCGGCAGCGGCTGCTCGATGATCAAGATACCCGCCAGACCCGTCAAGGTCGCGCCCGCGAGGGTCACCGCAACCCATGTCACGGCGATCCATCGGGCCAAGGGAACCTTGCGCGGCGAGGCGATGGCTTGGAACCGAGCCAGAATATGCGGCTGACCGAAATAGCCGAGGCCCCAGGCGCTCAAGGAGAGGATGCCGATGATTCCCAGCGCGCTGCCGTCGGCATGTGTAAAGGGATTCAGCAGGTTCGGGTTGCTTGCCTCGATCACCTCGAGGGCCAGACGATGGTCCCCGATCTGGGAGAGTGCGACCCAGGGCACGACCACCAAGGCGAGCGCCATCAGCAGGCCTTGGAAGACATCGGTCCAGGAGACGGCAAGAAACCCTCCGACGGCGGTATAAATCATGATGGACAGCATGCCGAGTGCCACGGCCCAGATGTAGGGCAGTCCGAAGACCGATTGGAAGAGCTTGCCTCCGGCGACCAAACCGGCACTGGTGTAAAGCAGAAAGAACAGCAGGATGAAGAGGGCCGCGATCCCGCGCAGCCATCCGGCCCGGTCCTCGAACCGGTTGGCGAGGTATTCCGGCAGGGTCAGCGCATTCCCGTAGGCGAGGCTGAAGACCCGCAGCCGCGCCGCAACGAAACGCCAGTTCGCCCAGGTCCCGAGCAACAGTCCGCCGGCGAGCCAGATCGACTCCAGGCCGGCCGCGTAGGCGAATCCGGGCAGGCCCAGCAGCAGCCAGCCGCTCATGTCCGAGGCGCTTGCGCTCAGAGCAGCGACCCCGCTGCCGAGACGCCGCCCGCCGAGGATGAAGTCCGCCAGATCCCGGGTGCGCCGATAGGCGTACCAACCGATCATCCAGACCACCGCGAAGTAGACGGCGAAGGTGAAGGCGACGAGGAGTGGGTTCTGGGTCGACATGCCGGGTTCCTGCGGATGGCCGATTCGTCTTGTCGGATCGGTCTCGGGCCGCTAGTTTAGAGTCTGCCGGCGGTGCCATCCAATCCGCGTGGCTGCGCCGCTTGGCCGAGGACCGCCATGCGGATCCGCCGCACGCCCGTCGGCGCATCGTCCCGGGTGTCGGCTCAACCGTCGGATGAAGACCCGGCCCGAGCGCACCGACCAGACCGAGGAATCTCGCATGACCGAATCACGGATCCTGAAGCGTGATCCCGTCTTTCAAGGACGGGTGATCGACGTCGCCCTCGAAACCGTCGCCATGCCCACCGGGCAGGAGGTGCAGCTCGAGATCATCCGCCATCCCGGCGGTGCTGCCGCGGTCGCCTTGGACGAGCAGGATCGCGTCTGTCTGCTGCGCCAGTTTCGCCATGCGGCGGACGGTTGGCTCTGGGAGCTTCCGGCCGGCAAGATCGATCCGGGCGAAACCCCGCGCGACACTGTCACACGCGAATTGGCCGAGGAGGCCGGCGTGATCGCCGAAGACTGGACCGATCTCGGACCGATGCACAGCTCGCCGGGGGTCTTCACCGAGGTGATTCATCTGTGGATGGCCCGCGGACTGACCCGCCAGACCCACGCCCACGAGCAGGACGAGCTGATCGAGATCCATTGGCTTCCTCTGGCCCAAGCGCTGGATTGGTGCAACGACGGCGAGATCACGGATGCCAAGACGCTCGTCGGTCTGTATCGCGCACACGCCATGATCAAGGGTGCCCTCGAAAGACTGTCGGAGGACGCGGGCTGTTAGCGAGGCTCCCGAGGGCGGGCGCGGGTGAATCTGCCGATCAAGCCTCGCCCCGCCTCGAGCGTTGCGGCGAGTCCGATCAGAACCGCGACCAGCATCGGACCGAAGGGCTGATCCTGCGACAGCGCCGCAAGGTAGGCCGCGAGATAGCCGCCGGCGCCGACAAGCGTGCAGATCGTCATCGTCCAGGTCCAGCCGGGTGCAATCCGAAAGGCGATCCAGGCCGGCACCAGGACGAGCGCGAAGGCACCCATGAGGCCTACGGTCGCGGTGCCGATCGCCATCGCCAGTGCTGTCAGGAGGTCGAAGCTCAGGTGCCAGCGGTGCGCCGGCAGGCGGTTCGCGGTCTCGTCGTGTGGAAAGAAACGTGCGCGCATCAGCCGGGGAACCAGTCGGGGCAGGGCGGCCGCGGCGAGCCCGGCGAGCGCGAGTGCGGCAATCAGCTCCAGTGCCCCCGCGAAATAGAGCTGACCGTCGACGAGCGCATGCCCGAGTGTCGCGCCGAGACTGCTGTTGGCCGCGATCAGAAAGAGCGCCGACCACCCGAACAGGATCATGAACCCGTAGGCGAGATTGCCGCGCGCCCTAGCCAATGATTTGACAGCGCCTCCGGCCAGCGCGCCGAGCGGTGCACCGAGCACCGCCGGCAGCCCGAGCGCGAGTCCGAGCAGTGCGCTCGCGGCGGCCAGGTGCGCCAGTCCGAGCGCGGCCAGCCATTCATCGCGCAGCAGGAGCAGAGCCCCGAGCAAGGGCAAGACCAGCGCGACGGCCATCCCGGTGATCAGGGGCAGTCGAAACAGGGGATCCAGAAGGAGATCGAGCGCGTTCATGCGAGCTCGATCATCCGCGAGCAGGTCTCCTCGAGAAAGCGCCGCTCGTGGCTGACGACCAGTATGCCCCGGTCCGGTAGGGGTGGCGCGATGCTCGTCTCTCGCCGGGCGAGCCGGCTCGGGGTCAGCATCTTGGCCAACAGGGCCTCGCGCTCGGGGTCGAGGTTATTGGTGGGCTCGTCGAGCAGGATCAGATCGGCCCGACCGGCGAGGGCGGCCCACACGCACAGGAGCTGATATTGACCGCCGCTCAGGCGGTCGATGCGCCGTCTTGAGACGGCTTCGAGTGCGGCGGGCAGGTCTTGCCGGGATGCACCGGCAAAGCGCAGCAGCTCGCGTCCCGTCACCGGCATGCTCGGCAGGCGGATCGGCTGCTGCGCCTGATAGGCGATGACCAGACCGGGCATCCGCAGGATCCGTCCGGCGAGCAGGTCCGCGCGGTCGGCGATGACGTTGAGCAGCGTGGACTTGCCGCACCCGTTTGCACCCCAAAGACCGACGACCTCGCCGGGGAAGATGTCGAGCGAAACAGGTCCGACCACCGGCCGGCCATAGCCGGCGACGAGGCCCTCGATGCGCAGCAGTGGCCCGCTCACCGTGCGTGCGACAGGGTGTCCACCCAGAGGTCGATGTGGTCGAGATAACCGCCCCCGTCGGCGCCGATCGGCGGGTCGAGCGCGAGACGGCGGGCCTCCCATCCCAAGCCCTTGGCCAGTCGTTCCGGTGCCTGCGCCGACATGTATGGGGCATAGACGATTACGCCCGATCGACCTTGGAGATGCTCGGACAGGGCCTTGATCTGCTGGGCTGTCGGCGGGACGCCCGGGATCTCCTCGATGGTACCCAGCAGAGGCACCCCGAAACGATCGAGTAGATAGAGCGCATCCCGATGATAGAGGATTACGCCCGGCGCGCCCGCCAGCCGGGCCTGCCAAGCGTTCATGCGTTGCTCCGTCGCAGCGGCGAAGGACCGCGCATTGGCCCGATAGGTCTCCGCGCCCGCAGGATCGAGCAGTGCCATGCGCTCGCCCAGTGCGGACGCGACAATCGCCATCCGCACCGGGTCCATGTTGACATGGGGGTTGCCGACCGGATGAACATCGCCGAGCGCGCGGTTCGCCGGCAAGCCGACCTCCAACAGATCGACCTGGGCCGCAGCCTCGAAATAGCCCGGCTGGCCGGGCAGGATCCGCGGATTGCCGGCGCTGGCGATCGCCACCGGCAGCCAGCCGACCTCCAGCTCAGCACCCACCGCGACCACCAGATCCGCATCGCGCAGCGCGCGAATCATGGTCGGCTTGGCTTGGAGCATGTGCAGATCGCGATCTGGCGAGGCCAGCACCGTGACCTGCGCACGCTCGGCACCGATCGTGCGCGCCAGTGCGCCCATACTCGAGCTGGTCGCCACGACATCCAGCTCGGCGGCCTGCGTTGCCCCGAAGGTCAGCAGACCTCCGAGAATGAATCCAACAAGACCTTTGACCATGACGACTCCCGCGTAAACCGCGTTCAGAGAGACGCGCCCACTGCGAGCGCAATTCAAACCAAGACCGATCCATCCTGAAAGCGCGTCGACTCCAAGATCGGGGACACATGAAGGTCCTGATTCCGAGTGAACCCGCTGCATGTCCCGCGGGACGCGATTTCGGCGAGACGCGATTTCAGAAGGCGTGCGCCCCGTGAGAGCCCATGCTGACCAGAAACTGAAGGTAAAAGGCATCGAACCGCTCGCGCTCGCCCGGCGCCTGCAGAATATCGTTGTGCGCATACTGGGCGCGCAGTCGCGAGAATTCCGAGAGGTTCCAGGTGACATCGAAGGTCCAGCGATCCGACGAGCCGAAGCTCGCGTTCTCGCTGCCGCTGACCTCGTTGGTCATCCCGAGCACGTCGTAGCGAAGGCCGGCCGTCCATTTCGGCGCGAATCCGTAGATCGCCTGGGCATAGAGGCCGTCCGTGGTGAAGGTGCGGCGTGAGCCGACGACCTCCGGATGGGCGCTGGAGGTAATCCTCATGTCCTTGATCGAGCGCAGGTACTCGCTCTGAAGCTTGAAGCTCTTGTGTCCGTATGCGCCGCCGCCGTCGTACTTGTAGACGAGGTCGACACCCCACAACTGCGCGTCGCCGGCGAGACCGTTGCGGTGGATCTCGATCGCGTGATCGTCGTCATGCGCATCGTCGAGGTCGCCGTCGTGGGCATGGGTGTGCTCTTGAACCTCTTGATGCTGGTTGTTGTCCGCGTAGGATAAGCCGAGCTGAAGGGCATGATTGATCCCGATCTCGGGTGCGACCTTCGCGAAGGCGGTCCAGAGTCGCGGGCCGTCGTCGGTATCGCCGAGCTCCAGCGCCGCCTGGTCGTCGTCGCCCAAGGTTGCGCCGAAGATCTCCTGGTTGCCCTGCAACCCCTCGACGCCGAGCAGGGTATAGACCGGCAGCTTCGGGAGCCAGGTGAGCTGAAGTCCGGTGTCCTGAAGCCCGTGCGGACCGAGCAGATTGAGGTAAGGGAGGTTCTGATCGACGAAGTCCCATTGATGGGGATGCTGCCGATTGATGTAGCCGAAGTCGCTGAGGAATTTGCCGCCTTTCACGCGCAGGCCGGCCGGAAGGCTGCGGGTCTGAAAATAACCCTCTTCCAGCTCGACGGTGCCGTCCCCGTCGATCGCGAGGAAGAGCGAAGCATCGAAATAGGGATCGACGGTTGCCGAGAAGGCAATCTCGGCCTCGCGGAAGTTGAAGCCGTTCTCGGTGAGGCCGTGCACATGGCCGCCATCCTCCTCGTGGTCGTGGCCGTGATCTGCGCCGCGCGACGGTTGATAGGCAAGCCCGACGAGCGTCGCACCCTCGCCGTCGATTCCGTCGTGGTAATAATTGCCGTCGAGGAAGGCCGAGATCTGCGGATTGAACGCATTGCCCGAATTCAGTGCACCGAAACCCGTCTTGCCCGGCTCCGGGCTTGCGGGAGGCGTGACCACCGGCGCAGTCATCGGTCGGGACTCGGTCGAGGCGACCCGGGCGGCCTCTTCCGCGCGCACCGCAGCCGCTTCCGAACGCGTTGCGGCCTTGGTCGCGTCACGTTCGGCCTTCGCGAGCCGGGACTCGAGATCCTGAATCCGGCGCTCGTACTGGGATTTCATCTGATCGAGCATCGTCCGGAGCTCGGCAATCTCGGTATCCGTGGCGGGTAACGCGCTCATCGGCGTCAGCAACGCCATCGCGACGGCGATATGTGCTCCGGGTCGTCGCGTGAGCCGGCGCCGGACCGCAAGCCCGTCTCTCGGCGGCCCCGGTAAACTAATGTTATAACAGTTCATGAATTGCGCGAGCTCCTTGAGCTTAGAGGGACGTTATTCTCCGAGGTAGGAAACAAGGCCGATTCAGCCGCAGCGCGGCACCGGTGCCGCTTTGGCTCGACCATCCCGGTGGGACCGCTTCCGTTTTCGGCGGTTTGACCGACGACCCCGACCGCCTTGCCGCCGATAGACTTGCCGAAGGCCACCCGAATACGCGATGCTCAGTGACTGTCCCCCGGATTGCCGACGGTCTCGCCGGCCGAGGACGGTGCGCGACGCATGCCGCGAGGGACACGCCCGCGGGATCTGCGCGGTCCGGTCGAGAACACGGCGGAGCATCGGGACCGATGGGCTGCGTGGTTCGGGTGCAGGCAGTGCGTTCGGGTCAGCCTTCTAAAAGAGGCTGATAAAGGCATGTTATGCTATTACATATTCGGTTTGCGTCAAGGTGAGGGGGTGTCCGATGGCTGAGATTCCAGGATCCACCTATGCTCCGAGCTCGGACGAGGAGTACATGAACGAGCGCCAGCTGGCCTACTTTCGCGACAAGCTGCTTGCTTGGCGCGAGGCTCTGTTGGAAGAGGCTCAGGGCACATTGGACGGGTTGCGCGATACCGCCCATCACGAGGTCGGCGACGACGTGGATCGTGCCACCCGGGAGGCCGACCAAGCGCTCGAGCTGCGCACGCGAGACCGTTGCCGCAAGCTTGTTCGAAAGATCGATCAGGCGTTGGCTCGGATCGAAGACGGCAGCTACGGTTACTGCGAGGAAACCGGCGAGCCGATCGGTTTGGCGCGCTTGGAGGCACGCCCGGTCGCGACCCTCTCGGTGGAGGCGCAAGAGCGGCGCGAGATCAAAGAGCGTCAGCAGTTGAGCGGCGCCATGTAAGCGCGGCCGCGCCGGCGGGTGTCCGAGGGGGCGACCGCATTCCCGACTGCGTCGGTGCAGGGAAGGTCGGACGGCGATCCTGTTTTGCGCGACGAGGATTCGCCGGTCAGCGCGGGCCGATATTGATGCCGATCGACAGGCGCCGACACGTGCTTCGATTGATCTCGACGGCGTGCGGGAGGGTTGGCGGGAAGAAGAGGAAGGTTCCGGGCCGCGGCTCGATGCGAATCGTCGATGGTCCGTCGTAGAGGATCAGGTCGCCCGAGTCCGGCGGCACCGTCACGTAGTAGACGGCCGAGAGCAGCTCGTCGGACTCGTCGTGCGTGTGCTCGGAGGTACTCTGACCCGGTCCCGTCAAATTGAGCCAGAATCCGCAGCGCAGTGTCTTGCTCGGGCGTTCGAGGATCAGCCCCGCGCAGGCAAGCGCCTGATCCAGGACAGCGGCAATGCCTGGGATGCGTGAGCGCTCCAGATACAGATTTTCGAATCGACCGCCGACGAAATGGGTGCGGCGGTCGAAATCCTTTTCTTCGAGGCTGTTTACGCTCGCCGCAATGGCGTCGTTGATCCGTTCCGCATCGGGCAGACCGCATCGGTAGAGGTCGGCGTTGGACCAGCCGACTCGGGTCGGGGCCGCGGCAGACGTCAAACCGGCGGGTCCGTTGTCGGAACCTGTCCCGATGTTCGCCGTGGATTCCGGGTCTGCGATTGAATGTGTCATCGCGCTGTTGTCCGTCCTCGTTCCGTCGAGATAGGGCTGTGCGCCCCGCCTGTCCGTACCCTATTGGGCGGGACCCTCCCAAGGCATGATCGGCACAGCGGTAATGCTGTTCTTGGGCGAGCCTTCGATGATCCGGTCGCTGTAGCTGAGGTAGACCAGGGTGTTGCGAGGTGCGTCGAAGAAGCGCACCACCTGGAGGCTTTTGAACAGCAGCGAGGTGCGTTTTTTGAACACCTCCTCGCCGTCGCCCTTACCGGCCCGAATC
Source organism: Thiocapsa sp. KS1 (assembly GCF_001499735.1). GTDB lineage: Bacteria > Pseudomonadota > Gammaproteobacteria > Chromatiales > Chromatiaceae > Thiocapsa. The sequence continues at coordinate 4,171,264 of NZ_LN848257.1, forward strand.
TCGTCGGGAAGACTGATGGGCCCGACCTGGGCACAGTGGATCGCCGCGTCTGAGGTGTCCTCCGCGACGCCCACGGCACCCGAGACCCCGCCGGTCTTGGCGCGGCTCAGATAACAGGCGACGCCCGGGATTTGCTCGTCCGCGAAGACCTCGATGACGATCTTGTCGTTCGGACCCATCCATTTGAATTTGGTGGCGACGCTGCCGATGATCTCGGCCGCGGCCGTGCCGACTATGCACAGGAGGATCAGACCAAGGGAGAGGTGTCGCATGGCGCGGACTCGATCCGGGTGGTGGTGACTATGCCGCAAAGAGTCGGTCCGACTCGCTGCGGCTGCGTGTCAGGGCGTCCTCGATGGAGACGCCGAGGAACCAGTTTCCGGTGACGGCGAGTCGGGTCCCGGCAAGGGTCTCGTCGAGCCGTTGCACCCGCGCGGCATGCCCCGTGCGCAGCGCCGGCAGACGGTTGTGCACGCGCGCCTGCGCGACGACACGGCGCGGCGTGGTGCCGAGCGCGATACAGGCCCGTTCGACCTGCGTCTGCGTGTCCAGTGCGCCGGGTCGGAAGTGAAAGGCAAAGCCGCGATAGCTGGGGTCCGCGAGGAAGTCTCGCGAGACCGCCGAGTAGAAGGCATCGTCGACGGCGATGAGGCCGGCGATCGGTTTGAGTCCGAGGTCCGAGGTGCGAAAGGCGAGGATCAGGGTCTCGATCTCGGCCACGTCGATGTCCGCAATCGCCGCCCGGGCGGCATCGAATCCGGCCGGCATCAGAGCGGTGGCTGCATCGGGCGGGACGGCGAGGGTGAGAGCCTCGCAGCTCAAGATCTCCCCGCCGGTCGTGACGCGAAAACCCTTGCCCTGCTGCTCGATGCCCGAGATCTGCTGCCCGGTGCGGACCTCGAGACCCTTCTGCGCGGCGATGGCTGTCGGGATGGCCGAGAGTCCGGTGGAGAAGGTGAATGCCTTGATCACGTCCTTGCGGCGCGGCTTGCGCCGGAACAGGGCCTCCGCCGGGTAGTCGTCCACGGGCTGGCAGATCACCGCTTGAAAGGCGTGGCGAAGCAGGTCCCGGTAGTTGCGGCGTCCGAGCAGCTCGCCGTAGTAAGCGGCCACACTGCGGCCTTCTTTGGGGAGCGAGAAGATCTTCGGAATCGACCGCGCCGCCTCCCAGATGTGCAGCGCGGAGAGGATCGAGCCCCGCTGGCCGCCCTTCCAGAGGAGATAACCGACCTTGTCTTTGGGCTGGACATGTCGGGTCAGTCCGAGATCGTCCAGGATCGAGAGCAGATTGCCGTAGCTGTTGAAGCAGGTGTGTCCGCCCGCCTCGGTCCAGAACCCGCCGAGGTCCGGAAAGGTTTGACTGTTGATGCAGCCCCCGACGCGATCCGAGGACTCGAGCACCAGTGTCCGACGACCACGGCGGGTCGCGAAGTGGGCGGCGCCCAATCCGCTGATGCCGGCGCCGATGACGATATGGTCGAAATCCGTGCTCATGCTGTGCTCATAGGCTGGTACGTCAGTCGGCGGGCTCTTTGCGCTCGGTCGGCGGCTCGATCTCGGCGAGCGAGAGATGGCCGATGTCGGGCATCGGGATCGGCGTGGGCGGCGGCTCGCAGTCCGCCAGGCTCCAGTCGCGCCCGGTGACCAGGTTCAAGCCGCCCGTGTCGAAGGCGGCTATGTTAACCGTGCGCGGCTCTTCGAGAAAGCCGTCTTGGGCCGCAAGCGAGAGGGTCGCGGCGCCGCTGGCACGATCGCCGGAGACCTGCTGCGGGGGCGGGATCCGGTCGGGAGCCGACGCTGGGACGGTGTCCGGTGCCTCCGACTCCGACTCGGTTGTCAGCGGGGTCACTGTGAGTATTGCACCGGCCTGCTCGAAGACCTCGGTGAAACGTGCCGCAGCAACGGCATCCGCGTTGCGCTTGACGATCACCGGCCGTCCGGTGAAGAGGCGTTCCGCACCCGCCGCGTTGAGCTTGAAGACGGCCGTCAGGCGCTCGCGCACCGAGGCCGGATCGGCCCCGGGAGCAAGATCGCCCTTGTAGCTGAGATCGAAGCGTTCCTCGGCCATGGATGGACTCGCTGTGGTGGCCCGGGCCGGTGCCGGAAGCACGGGCCCGGGCGCCGCGGGGTCAGAGCGGCTTGGACAAGCTGAAGGCACCTCGAACGTCGCCGAGGCTGTAGCCGCGCGCCATGTCGTCAGGATAGCGCTCATCGAGCGCTGCGGCGACCTCCGGCGTGATGTCCCGACCGTGACAGGCGAGACAGACCTCGCCGGTGGGGATCGCCTTCATGAACCGAAACGTCTTGCCGTCGGCGGTCTCGACGACCTCGGCATAGGCCATGGGTTGAACATCCTCGCCGGCGGCGCGGCGGGCGTCGAAGTCCGCGAGGACCTTTTGCTCCCATGCGTCCGGTGCGTTGTTGCTGTTGCGGGTCTTAAGGCTGGTTCGACCGACCTGCCAGCCGGAGCTTTCCGAGAGTGTGGCGGCAATGGCCGGTGCGCGGTCTTGGCAGACCGCGATGGCGTTGGTCGGGCCGCCGTCCTTCATCGCTGCCTGCAGCTCGCCCTGCAGGGTTGTCGCGAACTCCTGGACAATAGCCTTCGCCTCGGCGGCGTTCGGATTCGGCGCGGTCTCGGCGCTGAGGGTCATGGTTGCGAGGATGGCGGTTGCTGCGGTCAAGCGTACGATGAGCTTCATGCGCGAGGTCTCCGGGTCAGAGGTGGATCGAGTGAAGGAACGGGTTCGGACGGCCCCGGCGGATCACGCATCGGCGATTCCGAACCGATGTCCGATCGTCTTTATGTGGGTCGAGCGCTCGGAGCTCCATGCGCCGATCCTCGAGCGGGATGGTATACCCCATGCCGCACACTCGGCGATGCCCGCCGCGATCGCACGCAGGCGTCAGCTCGCCGCACGCAGGGTCGCGACCTTCGGCGGTGCTTCGGGCTCGTCCTCGGCGGGCTCGATTTCGGCCGACTTGCCCTTGAGAATGCGCTCGACGGTCTTGGCGTTGCGTGCGAGGTAGATGGTCAGCTCCTCCAAATCGCTTTCCGGCAGGTTCGGCAGGATCTTGTCGTGGCGCAGGAGCTCGGCGAGACGCTCGGCGCTTTCGAGGGCTTTGTCGTAAGCATCCGCGGCTTTCTTGTCGGTCGTGCGCAAGCGTTCGGCTCCCTTCTGGTCTCTGACGACGTACTCGATCTCGATCACTGTTTTGGCCTCCAAGCTCAAGGTTGGCGATGCCCTGCAGGTGGGCTGGATGCGACAGTATACTGTCGAGAAAGACAGGGACGCAGACACGGCGGCGCGAGGTCGATGGCGAGGACGCCGGGAGTGTCGGCCCGGCGATCATGGCCCTTGTCTTGCCGGTGACTTCGGGTCAGCATAAAGTCATTCATGAAGTGGGATAATCAATGGATCACGCATGATCGCCGCCGCTCGGGTTCGAGCCGCACGGGCCTTGTCGGGTCTCGACCAACAGTGTTGGGCCGAGGCTGCGGGTCTGCCGCTGCCGACCATTACACGGATGGAGTGCAGTGACGGTCACGTCAGGGGCAATCCGGACGCGGTAACGACAGTGATCGACGCGCTCGAGCGTGCCGGGGTCGAGCTGGTCGGCGAGGGACCGCTCGGCGCGGGCGGCGGGCGCGGCGTTCGGCTTATGAGAATACGGCCCCCGGGGTCTCTCTCGGGCCAGACACCATGACCGGCGAGACCGCCCTGTCTATGGCCGGTCTGGCCGTCGTGCTCGCTTTGGCGTCGGCAGTCGTGTCGCTGGCGGCGGGGCGGGTGCCTCGGGTGGTGCGCTTTTTGGCGATGCCGCTGGTGGGGCTCTCGGGCGTGGCGGGGATCGCGGCCGGACTGGGTGCCTTGCTGTCGGGCGATTCGGCGACGGCGATCGTGCCGCTGGGGCTGCCCTGGCTGCCTTGGCACCTTCGCCTCGACCCGCTCGCCGGGTTCTTTCTGCTCTTGATCGGTCTCGTGACCAGTGCCGTCGGGATCTACGGCCCGGCCTACGTGCGCGGCCTCGAGCAGGGCCGAGATTCCCTGGTCGCGCTCGGCGGCTTCACCGGGCTCTTCCTGGCCGGGATGCTCCTGGTCGTCCTGGCCGACGATGCCTTCCTCTTCATGATCGCCTGGGAGGTCATGTCCCTGGCGTCGTATTTTCTCGTGGCCTTCCAGCATGAGCAGGCGGCCAATCGCCGTGCCGCCTTTCTGTATCTGTTGATGGCGCATGTCGGCGGGTTGAGCATCCTGCTGGGTTTCGGTGTGCTGGCCTCGTTCGGCGATGGGTTCGCCTTTACCTCCATGCGCGCGGCCGAGCTGTCGCCGCTCTGGGCCGGGCTGGCCTTCGCGCTCGTCTTCGTCGGTTTCGGGATGAAGGCGGGTCTGGTCCCGCTGCATGCCTGGCTGCCGGAGGCCCATCCGGCCGCGCCCTCCTATATCTCGGCGCTGATGTCGGGCGTGATGCTCAAGGTGGCCGTCTACGGCTTCATCCGCTTGGTCTTCGATCTGATCGGCGATGTCCAGTGGCAGTGGGGGATGGCTGTGCTGGGGGTTGGCTGTCTCTCGGCGCTTACGGGCGCGCTCTTCGCCCTGATGCAGACCGACCTCAAGCGTTTGCTCGCCTATTCCTCGGTCGAGAATCTCGGCATCGTCTTCATCGGTCTCGGCTTGGCCTTGGTGTTTACGGGGACCGGCCACGCCGCCTTGGGTGCACTCGCCTTCGTCGCCGCGCTGTATCACGCGCTCAATCACGCGCTCTTCAAGGGGCTCCTGTTTTTGGGGGCAGGCGCCATTCTGCACAGCACGCACGAGCGCGATCTCGAGCAGATGGGCGGTTTGCTGCGACGCATGCCCTGGACCGGACTCTTCTTCCTGATCGGCTGTCTCTCGATCGCGTCCTTGCCGCCCTTCAACGGCTTCGTCTCCGAGTGGCTGACCTTCCAAGCCGCGCTGCAGGCCTGGCAGCTGGACAGCGGTGTCATGCGCAGCCTCATCCCGATCGCAACCGCGGTGCTGGCGCTCACGGGCGCTCTGGTGGCGGCTACCTTCGTGAAGGTCTACGGGATCGCCTTTCTCGGTCAGGCGCGCAGTCGGCGGGTGCGGCGTGCGCGTCCGGGACCTTGGGGAATCCGTGCGGGTCAGGGACTCTTGGCGGTGCTCTGTATTCTGGCGGGTCTGCTGCCGACCCGCGTGATCGAGCTGATCGATGTGGTCCCTCGACAGATTCTCGGCGTCGGACTGCCCGAGGCAAGCGCGCATGGTTGGCTTTGGCTCGCGCCGATCTC
>NZ_LN848257.1:4176653-4181051 GCF_001499735.1 Thiocapsa sp. KS1
AGATTCTCGGCGTCGGACTGCCCGAGGCAAGCGCGCATGGTTGGCTTTGGCTCGCGCCGATCTCGCACGAGACGGCCAGCTACAGTGCCCCCTTGGCAACGCTGTTGCTCCTTGCCATCGCCGCTCTGGCGGTCTGGGCGCTGCGTCGCGGAGGGGTCCGACGGGTGCGCCGATGCGATGCCTGGGACTGCGGATTCGCACCCCCGACGCCGCGGATGCAGTACACGGCGACCGCCTTTGCCCAACCGATCCGGAGGGTCTTCGCGCTCGTCTTCCGAGTGGAGGAAACCCCGGTGCCGCGCGAGGATGCCGGAGCGCGCTACCAGCTCAAGGTGAGCGACCGCAGCTGGAACAGCCTCTATTTGCCCCTGGCGCATCTGGTCGAGTCGGCGGCACGTCGCGTGGTTCGTCTGCAGTCGGGCAACGTCCGGGTCTATCTCGGGTGGACCTTGGTGACGCTCTTGGTCTTGCTGTGGATCGTTTCCGCGTGAACGGGCCTCGTCGTTAAAAGAGCTGCAATGGACGCCACCCTCACCCCATCCGCCTGGCTGCTCGCCCTCGTGCAGGCGCTCCTTTACCTCGCATTGGCCCCGCTGATGGTCGGCTGGGTCCGCAAGGTCAAGGCGCGATTGCAGAATCGGCGCGGGGCGTCGCCGTTTCAGCCCTACCGCGATCTGCGCAAACTGCTCTTCAAGGAGACGCGTGTCGCCCATACCGCATCGCCCTTGTTTCGCGTCGCACCCTATGTCGTCTTCGTTGCCACCTGGGTGGCCGCGGCGAGCGTACCGCTCGTAACGATCGATCTGCCGACCGCGGTGGTGGCGGACATCATCGTGCTGGTCGGTTTGCTCGCGCTCGCTCGCGTCTTCCTGACCCTCGCCGGCATGGACGTGGGAACGGCCTTCGGAGGGATGGGCGCCTCACGCGAGATGATGATCTCGGCACTGGCCGAGCCGGCCATGCTGATGGCGGTCTTCACCCTGGCCATGACCGCACACAGCACCAATCTGGGGAGCGTCATCGACCATCACCTGGGGGACGCCTTCGTGCTGCGTCCGTCCTATCTCTTTGCGTTTGCCGGCCTGACCCTGGTGGCGCTCGCCGAGACCGGACGGATTCCGGTGGATAATCCGAGCACGCATCTGGAGCTGACCATGGTCCACGAGGCGATGCTGCTGGAGTACTCCGGTCGCCATCTGGCCCTGATGGAGTGGGCCGCCCAGATCAAGCTCATGCTCTACGGGGTCCTGGTCGCCAACGTCTTCGTCCCCTGGGGCATCGCCCGAGACCTGGCGCCAGCGTCGCTCGCGATCGGGCTGGGCGCCATCCTGCTCAAGCTGATGGCGTTGGGAATTGCCCTGGCGCTCGCCGAGACGGTGCTCGCCAAGATGCGGCTCTTCCGTGTTCCGGCCTTTCTCAATCTCGCCTTGCTCCTGTCTCTGCTCGGGCTCCTGAGCCATGTCATCCTGGAGGTCGGGGCATGAATCTTCCGGCGTTGCCTCTGCTCCAGCAGTTGGTCGTGCTGTTGGCCGCGCTGGTGCTCTTTCTCTCGTTCGTTCTGCTGGCGCAAAGCCGTCTGGTCTCCGCCATCCATGCCTTCGCCTGGCAGGGCGCGCTGGTGGCCGCAGTCACGGCGGTGGTTGCGCTGACCGGGGACTCGCATCATCTCTATTTCTCGGCCGGGCTGACGTTGGTCCTCAAGGCACTGCTGATCCCCTGGATGCTGCACCGCCAGGTCCGCCGGCTGGAGCTGGAGCGTCACAGCGAGACGCTGCAGCGGCCCGCTCTCGCCATCATGGCGGCGGTTGGCCTGGTGATCTTCAGCTCCTGGCTGGTGCTGCCGATGGTGGCCGAGGAGTTGACCTTTACCCGGAACATCGTCGCGATCAGCCTGGCGGTGGTCTTGATCGGATTCCTGATGATGGTGGTCCGCCAACAGGCCGTCGCCCAGGTGCTGGGGTTCATGTCGATCGAGAACGGACTCTTTCTGGCAGCCGTTTCAGCAACCGGCGGCATGCCCTTGATCGTCGAGCTGGGGGTCGCCTTCGATGTCCTGGTGGCCATGGTCCTGTTCGGCGTCTTCTTCTTTCAGATCCGCGAGAGCATCGACTCGCTGGACGTGGACCGGCTCAACCGCCTGAGCGAGACGGCCGATGTTGCGGTGGAGGATCGGCCGTGACCGCGCTCCTGCTCACCCTGCTCGCCCCCTTGCTCGGCGCGCTCCTGCTTGCACTGCTCCGGCCTCCCGTCGCTGGCGGCTGGCTGAACCTCGCGATCTCGTCGCTGACGCTGGCCGCGGCCGCTTGGTTGGCCTGGTTGGTCGCGCTGGACGGCGAGGTCGCGGGCAGGCTGGTCGGGGTCGGCTTTCGCGTCGATGCCTTCAATGTCTATCTCGTCGTCCTGACCGCCTTCGTGGGTCTCACCACCTCCATCTTCTCGCGGCCCTATATGCGCCATGTCCGTGCCGAGGGACGCGTCTACCTCGGCGGCATTCGGGTCTATCACAGCATGTATCAGACCTTCATGCTCACCATGCTGCTGGCGCTCACCACCGACAATCTGGGCGTGCTCTGGGTCGCGGTCGAGGGCGCGACCCTGGCGACTGTCCTGCTGGTCTCGCTCTACCGCACGCCCGAAGCGATCGAGGCCGCTTGGAAATACTTCATCCTCTGCGGTGTGGGCATCGCGCTGGCGCTCTTCGGGACCGTGCTGACCTACTTCGCCGCCCAGCATGTCGATTTCCGCTCGGCCGCGCAGCCCGGTGCCGGGTTGATCTGGAGTGCCCTCTACGCGCATGCGGGAGAGCTCGATCCGACGGTGATGCGCATCGCCTTCGTCTTCCTGCTGGTCGGCTACGGCACCAAGGTCGGCCTCGTCCCCATGCATCAATGGCTGCCGGACGCCCACTCCGAGGGTCCCACTCCCATGTCGGCCGTACTCTCCGGGTTGCTGCTGAACGTCGCCCTCTATGCCTTGGTGCGCTTCAAGATGCTGGTCGACGGCTCGCTGGCGGCGACCGACTCGCCCCACCTCGCCGGTGCACTGCTCATGGGCTTCGGGCTGGTCTCCTTCATGGTGGCCGGGCTCTTCCTGCATCGCCAGCGCGACATCAAGCGCATGTTCAGCTACTCCTCCATCGAGCACATGGGTCTCATGACCTTTGCCTTCGGACTCGGCGGTCCGCTCGCCACCTTCGGCGCCTTGCTGCACATGCTGGTGCACTCGCTCACCAAATCGGCGATCTTCGTCACCGTCGGGCATGCCGCGCATATCGCCGGGTCGCAGGGGATCGACAAGATCCGGGGGCTCATCCGCACCCAGCCGGCGGTCGGGTGGTCGCTCCTGATCGGCGTCGCCGCGATCGCCGGCTTTCCGCCCTTCGGGGTCTTCACCAGCGAGTTCCTGCTGCTCACCGCCACCATGCAGGCCCAACCCTGGCTGACCCTGCCGCTCCTGACCGGACTCGCGATCGCCTTTGCCGGGCTGTTCCGGCATCTGCATCCGATGGTCTACGGGGTGGCGCCCGAGGGTCAGCGTCCGGTTCAGGCCAATCTGATCCCGGTTGCCGTGCATCTCGGGCTGGTACTCTGGCTGGGGCTTGCGATCCCCGGCTTCCTGGCCGAGTGGCTGAATCGGGCGACGCAACTCATCACGGGGGCGAGTCTGCTGTGAGCCGCTTCGACTGGTTGTCCGAGTATCTGGCCCGGCTCGAGGACGATCATCTGATCGCCCGACACGGCGACGCCCATGTCCTGGCCCCGGCCCATCGGTTGGAGTTGGATGCCGAGGATTGGGGCCCGGCGGGCAGGATCGCCGCAGCAATGGGCCTGCGACATGCCGGTGTCTGGGCCGACCCGCTCGGACCCGGCCCGGCCGAGAGCGAGGCCCGGCGCCCGACCGAGCGCCGGACCGAACGCGGGGCCGAGATCGATGGCCCGGCCATTCGTGTCCAAGCCTGTCTGGAGTACGCGGGCGACTATCTGGTCCTGGAGACCCGGGTGCCCGAGGCGCGCCCGTTCCTGGGCTCCCACACCCCGGTCTTCCCCGGTGTCGATCGCCTGGAGCGGCATGCCCATGACCTGATCGGTGTCCGGTTCAACCGACATCCCGACCCGCGTCGCTGGACCCGCCACCAGGCCTGGCCGGACGATGCCTATCCGTTGCGTCCGGATGTCCCGATCGCCGCGCGCAGCGAGGGACGTACTCCCGCCGACGTCGAGTATCCCTTCACCCGCATCCAGGGCAGCGGCGTCTACGAGATCCCGGTCGGACCCGTCCATGCAGGCATCATCGAGCCCGGACACTTCCGCTTCCAGGCCGCCGGGGAGGACGTCCTGCGTCTCGAGGAGCGTCTCGGCTATGTCCATCGCGGGATCGAGAAGCTCGCCGTCGGGCGCG
>NZ_LN848257.1:4181151-4184340 GCF_001499735.1 Thiocapsa sp. KS1
GCACACCCCCGCCGCGAGCGGCGAGCCTGCGCGCGCTCATGACCGAGCGCGAGCGCATCGCCAACCACCTCGGCGATATCGGCGCCATCTGCAACGACGTCGGCTTTGCCTTCGCGCATGTCCACTGCGCACGCCTGCGCGAGCAGTGGCAGCGCCGCAGCGCGGCGCTCTTCGGGCACCGCTTCATGATGGACGCCTTGATCCCGGGCGGGATCGCTCGAGACCTCTCGGAGACGGCCTTCCGCGAGCTGCGTCTGGACCATGCGGCCATGCACAAAGCCATCGAGCCGCTGTTCGATGTGATCGACGACCATCCGCCGCTCGATGACCGTCTGATCGGCACCGGCATCCTGTCGCACGCCGACGCCCGCGCACTCGGCTGCACCGGCCCGGTCGGCAAGGCCAGCGGCCTTGCGTTCGATGTGCGTCGCGACAGCCCCTATGCGCCTTACGACCAGGTGAGGGTCGAGGTCCCGGAGGAGACAGAAGGCGACGTAGCTGCCCGCGTGCGGGTGCGGATGAAGGAGGTCCGTTCCAGCCTCTGGATGCTCGACCGCTTGCTGGATGCGCTGCCGGACGGCGGGATCGCCGTTCCCTTCCCGATTCCGGAGGAGGGCGCGATGGGTCTGGGCCTCATCGAGGGCTGGCGCGGCGAGATCCTTTGTTTCGTGCGTTTCGCGGCGGATGGCCGGATCGCCCGCTACTTCCCGCGCGACCCCAGCTGGTTCACCTGGCCGGCCCTGGAGCGGTTGATCCTCGGCAACATCGTCCCGGACTTTCCGGTGTGCAACAAATCGGTCAACGGGTCGTATGCGGGGGTGGATCTCTGAACCGCGCCATCACACGACAGGCGCGATTGGCTGCTTATTCGAGCCTCTAGTCCATCAACGGGCGTTTCAGCGGGCGCGGTTCAGGATATCGAATGCTTTTGCTGAACCGCGTCATGCAGAGGGTTCATGGGTTTCCTCGTCATCGCGGTCGGCGATTACCGCCCCTTATCACTCGGAGACGCGGTTCAGCATGTTCAGAATCCTTAAGCAATCCTATTGCACCGGTCTCCTCACCGAGGCGGTGCCTGCGCACGACGACGCCGAGCTTGAACGGCTCGGGATCGAGGTGCGCCGACGCATCGATGCCCGCTTCGGCGGCAGCCTGGCGATCCGCCACGTCGACGCAGGCTCCTGCAACGGCTGCGAGCTGGAGATCCATGCGCTCAACAACCCTTACTACGACGTCGAGCGCTTCGGCATCCACGTCGTCGCCTCGCCCCGCCATGCCGATGCGCTCCTGGTCACCGGCCCGGTCTCGCGCCATATGGAGACCGCACTGCGCCGCACCTGGCGCGCCACCCCGTCCCCGAAATTCGTGATCGCCGCAGGCAGCTGCGCCTGCGACGGTGGCGAGATCGGCGTCTCCTATGCCTCCTGCGGTCCCGTGGAAAAGGTCATCCCGGTCGACGTCAAGATCCCCGGTTGTCCGCCTACGCCGATCGACCTCTTGAAGGGGCTGCTCGGCGCTCTGGAGGTCGATCGGAACGGGCCCTGATCGGGATCGTGCCGCGATCAGTGATGGTGGGCGTGGTCGTCGCCGTCGGTCGGTGCATCGGCGGCTGCGGATTGAGCCTCTCCCCCCTGTCCAACCCGGGCGCTCGGTGTGAAACGGGCCTGCCAGGTGTTGCCGTCCGGGAAGGTCAGCGACACGACCGCCTTCATGTCCGGGCTCCTTTCGAAGGCGCCTTGGCCGGCGAGTCGATTGTCGCCGGCCGGGGCGACGGCGATCGTGGCGCGCCCGCCGCTCATGAGGATGACGTTGCCGCCGACGCCGTCGCTCGGCACGGGCGTGTCGCCGTGGTCGGTGAGGTAGACGCTCACGTCGTTGTCGCCGAGCACCAGCTCGAAATGGTACGGGCCGGCCATGCGGACTTGGCCTCCGTTGGGGGTCTCCATCGCATCCAGCGTGGCGTCGTCATGAGCGAGGGCGAGCACGGGGGCGGCCAGGGCGAGGCCCAGCAAGAGCCTAATCGGTGACTTCATCGGGCGTCTCTCTAAGTGCGGTAGGGTTGCGTGGCGGGCGATGCCTGTTGTTTCACGATCGGGTGCGGAGCAGAGCCTGCACGTTGATGGATTCTCCGTGCACGGCCGGGACCGAGCCGGAATCGAAGATTCAAGCGTTTCCTCTATTCTCCGCCCCGGCGCTGACCCCAATCTGACGGCATCATGACAAAGACGTCATTCATTCCGCCGTCCAACGGGTCGAGCGAGGAAAGGATCCCTTGGTCGAGCCCTGGCAACCTCACCGAGTAGAGCGATGAAGATCCTGATCGTCGAAGACGAGCCCAAGACGGGTGCCTATCTGCGCCAGGGATTGACCGAGGCAGGCTATGTCGTCGACCTGGCCCGCGACGGCTTCGACGGTCTGCATCTGGCGGTCGGCGGTGACTATGATCTGGTGATCCTGGACGTGATGCTGCCGGGTCTCGACGGCTGGCAGCTGTTGTCCGGGATCCGGCGGAAGGATCCGGACCTGCCTGTGCTCTTCCTCACGGCGCGCGACCAGGTGGACGACCGCGTGAAGGGATTGGAGCTCGGCGCCGACGACTACCTGATCAAGCCGTTTGCCTTTGCCGAGCTGCTGGCGCGGCTGCGGACCCTGCTGCGGCGCGGCCGGGCGACGAACGAGCCGACCGTCCTGCGCGTGGCCGATCTGGAGCTGGACCTGCTGCGCCGTCGGGTGCTGCGCGGCGGTCGACGCATCGAGCTGACGGCCAAGGAATACGCACTGCTGGAGCTGTTCATGCGCCGCCGCGGCGAGGTGCTGCCGCGCTCGCTCATCGCCTCCTCGGTGTGGGATATGAACTTCGACAGCGACACCAACGTGGTCGATGTCGCCGTGCGCCGGCTGCGTCTGAAGGTGGACGAGGGCTTCGAGCCCCGGCTGATCCAGACCGTGCGCGGTATGGGCTACGTGTTGGATGAACCTGAGTGAAGGCGCCGTCGCTCACCGCGCGGCTGAGCCTCTTGTTTGCAGTCTCGACCGTCATTCTGCTGCTCGGTCTGGGGTGGACGCTGGAGCGCTCGGTCTCGCTGCATTTCCGCGAGCTCGACCACCACGAGATCGCCGGTAAGCTCGCCCTGGTGCGCAACCTGCTCGGCAAGGCCACGACACCCGCGGCACTGGCGAGTCTGCCCG
>NZ_LN848257.1:4184440-4186822 GCF_001499735.1 Thiocapsa sp. KS1
GGTGCGCGTCTGCCCGAGACCCGGGTGCCGGCCGAGATCAAGTCGCTGGTGGTCGCCTTCAACGCCATGCTCGCGCGGCTGGAAGGCAGCTTCCAGCGCCTATCGGAGGTCTCGGCGGACATCGCCCACGAGCTGCGCACGCCCATCTCCACTCTCACGCTCCAGACCCAGGTCGCGCTCAATGCCGCACGCGATGCCGAGGAGTATCGCGAGGTCCTCTATTCGAGCCTCGAAGAATACGAGCGAATGGGTCAGATGATCGGCGACATGCTCTTTCTCGCCCGTGCGGACCACGGCCTGCTGCACCCGACCGCCGAAGCCCTGGATCTTGAGACCCAGGTGCAAGACCTGTTCGACTACTTCGATGCCTGGGCCGAGGAGCGCGGTGTCTCACTCGTCCTGACCGGCACCGCCTGCGCGCGGGCAGACCCTTTGATGCTGCGTCGGGCCTTGAGCAACCTCCTGAGCAACGCCATTCGCCATACAGGCGCTGGAGCCCAGGTGCGCGTACAGCTCGAAGACGACGGGCGTCACGCGTGGATCCGCGTGGAGAACCCCGGGCCACCCATCCCGCCGGAACAGGCGGCACGTCTCTTCGAGCGCTTCTACCGCGCCGATACTTCCCGCGGCCGCCGGGGCGAAGCGGCAGGATCCGGCACCGGGCTCGGTCTGGCTATCGTCAAGTCCATCGTCGAGGCCCACGGCGGGGCCGTCGAGGCGAGCTCCCGTGCGGGTTGGACACGATTTACGATGGCCTTGCCCGTCGCGCGCATGCGTATCGCCGAGCTGGCGCCTGTCCCCACCAACAAAACGTGAAGGGGTCGCCATGCTGTCCCGCTCGACCCGTTCGAGCTCAAGCTTGGGCCGCGCGTCGATACCACAAACGCGCTTGGCGGCATCTTCGGGGGGCCCGGAGGAGAGCCAGCCCTGCGACTCTTGCGTCCTATCGACGGGCGCCGACTACTTGGGACCTCAGCGCCTGGAGTCGGCCAGAACCAGCCGGTTAAAGTGGGTCTGTAGAGTGGCGGGTCGACGCGCGATGCGGACGCTGGCGATAACGCTCCGGATAGTCAGTTATGACCCAACGCTGGCGCACGCTGCGCGGCGCCGTGTGGCTCCTCAGCGACGGAGACCGGTCATCGCGGACCAAAGGGGCACCGAGACGGAAACAGCGCTCGCGATTTCATGGTCTGGCCAGAAGGGTGCCGATCAAACGCATATTCACTGGCGCGCCATTTCCTTGACCACAGCGCAGGTTGCCGCCCGCCCCACGATGACCAGTAGCGACTTCGCGCGGCTCATCCCTACGTACATCAGCTCTTGTCGCTGTGACATATCGACGGTGTCCAAGCCCCACAAGATCACGATCGGGGATTCGAGACCCTTGAATCGTTGGATGGTGTCGATCAGGACCGTGGCCTTGCCTCGAATTCCCTCTTCGAGCCAAGTGGCAGGTTTCGGCAACGGAAGCTTTCGCAACGCCGCGTAGTACTCGGTCTTGTGCAAGGCATCGGCAACCAGCACCGTGATGTCGCCAGGCGCGACGCCCTGTCTCGCGACAAGATCGACGATACGGGCGTTGATCTTGGTTGCCTGAGTATCTCGACTGGGCGATTCGTCAAATTGAACGTCGTCACCCTGTATGTCAGGAGGACTAACCGGCACGCCCTTGTAGTACTTGTAGGCGGCATCATGAATCGGGGTCGTGTTGCGGCAATTTGTGGTTAGTGAGAACGGCTCGTCACGTATGGGAAAAGTCCCCGCGCGCGCATACAGGTTCTGATTGTCGTCGTAGAAGACGTACAGCGGACCGCTGTCGTAATCTGACAAAAACAGTTCAAGGGAAACCCAAAACTCCTCTTGGAAATCCTGCCCCTCGTCACAGACGATTGCGTCGTACCGATCCGGAAGAATCTCAAGGGAGTACCCGAGCGCATTGGGCAGTTGAACCTCATAGAGTCCCTTGCCCGGATAAGTGACCTTGGCTTCGGCTACAAGGTCCCGTCCAGATGCACGATTGGCTCTCTCAACCTGCCGGTGGCACAGCTGATGAAAGCTCATTACATCGAGATTGAGGGTCCCTGCGCAAAGGCTTGAAAGATGATCAGCAAGCTGCCGGTTGTAGCAAGTCAGCAGTGTTCGGAAGCCTTCGGAAGCAAGGCGGCGAGCCTTTTCAAGTGCCAAGACGGTCTTGCCGGTTCCTGCGCCACCACTCACGGCAACTCTGCGGTGGGAGCGCAAGAAGTCGAGTACCCGAATCTGATCTTTGGTGAGAATCAGCCGACGAGCCTCCTGATCGGCCAGCTGTGACGAGACTAGTGGAGCGACCAGGAACGACCTTGCAAACACATCGCGTAGTACATCTAGACCACGTTTACCTAA
>NZ_LN848257.1:4186922-4196321 GCF_001499735.1 Thiocapsa sp. KS1
GGGTGTGAACCCCGATGCATCGTTGCTCCAGTAAGCAAAGACCGCCTCGATCCAAACCTTCGTATCCTGGAGATGCTTGGCACAACCTATTATGGTTGGCGGCATGTCGGGACGGCTCAGTGCATCCACATCGCCAACATCCGGGAAGAATACGGCATGTCCTCTGAGGACGTTCGCGAGCGATAGGTCACGCCAACGCTGGTGTTCATTCAGCTTGGACCGAATCGAATACTTAGCCTTGAGCGCTTGGTTGACGGGGTTGTTGATCGAATGCTTTTTAAGATGGCGATCTACGGAAAACCAATCCCCGCTGCTGGAATCGAAGCTGATGCCGCCACCTTTGACTTCGATACACAAATAGCCGAGATCCGGATGGCAAATGACAAAATCGGTTTCGCCATCCTTCGTCTGCTCATCCTCCCGACGCAGGATCCAACCGACCTGGAAGAAAACAACATAATCGCGGGGAAGGCCATCCCTCAAAGCTCTGTATACCTTCGCCTCTGCTTGCGATGTAAGTTCATCGAGTTGCACCTCGGTGAGATCAGGAATAATTGTCGCCATCGGCCTCTTCCAGAATGCGCATACGATACAAATTCAGGGTAACGTTGGGCGTGGCTTGAGGCTTTCCATCGAATTGGATCGTAAGCAGCTTCGTTTTTCCCCTGGAAATAACGTCGATAATCTCTCCCATACCCATGTCTTGATGATGAATGCGAACACAGGGGACAAATTGCGAGGAAGGATCAGCGTGTTCATCTGTCACTGCATCTCGCCAGTTGCCATCAAACATAAACGACGTTACCTGTGTGGCAGGGCTGCGAATGGGATGAATCCGCATGTGTTGAGGATCGGAAACAAACTCTACTACATACAACCAGTAGCGGTCTCCGTAATCTTGAGCGTTGCTGAACTGGAGCCTCGACAAACCAACGCCAGTCTGATTCCACTCTCCATTGATGCCCTTCACTTCGATAAACCTGTCTTCGCCTGTCAGCGGGCTTCGGCTGACGATGTCGTACCCAGGATGGGTTTGGGCCATTTGTTCTGCGACGCGACCCCGGGCCTTTTCATAGGCGCAGACAGCAGAACGAGCCACCACCTCAACGGCCAGGTTGTGCTCGGACGAGCCATCCTGCTCGTCGGTATCGGAAGATTCCTCTTGTTGCTTCCTGACATATGAGAGCAGTCGCCGGTCCCACTGCTCCTTGTGCTTTGGGCGTGGCCTCTTCGCACGCCTCTTACCAGTCGATGAACCCTTGTAATCGCCATACCCGGTAGACTGATTACTGGCATCCGTATCCTTCCCTTGTGCGTCCGTAGACCCTGTTCCGCGTTGCCCTTGATCGGACGGCATCACATCCTTGGGATGGGCTTGCGTCTCGTCCGGCGGTCGACTCGTATCAGGGAGTTCAGGTTTGCCTTCGCTACCTTTTGGCTTGTCAGTTGTTGGCGCGTTATCCGACTTACTCTCAGGCTGGTAGCCGGGGTCAGTCGTGCTCCCCATGTCGTCCAAGCTCGACGAGGTCAGGTCGTCAGCCTGTCCGCTTCCGCTTTCGGCATCCAGATACGGGATGCCTGCATCGGTTAGCTCGCGGTGAGCATCCCCGACAGGCATGCTCATCAACGGGCGAACGCTGAGAGTCAGTTTCGAGATCTCGCTTCCCGATTCTTCAGGCATCAACTGATGGAAGATGGCATTCAGGACGTGGGGCCAGCTGCGATCTCCCACCGGGCGCGCCAAGATCAGTTGGCGCTTGTCGATGTCGTAGAATGCATGCGCAGCCGAAGGCGAAGCCGATGCCCAATCCCCGCTGACGCAAACGGACGCCTGAATGCGCACGAGATCGTAGCTGACAGCGGCCAGATCTGTAAGCGCCTTCCGCACCTTTTGCTTGACCGTATTCGGCTTGTCGTGTACTAATCGAGCAAGGATGTCGATCCGCTCCATCAGCTTCTCGGCAAACTGCGGTTCGTCAGACTTTGGGCCATCAACGAACTCAAGAGCGACTTCGGCGCTCTCACTGAGTCGCCTTACCCCGACTTTCTCAAAGAAAGGCCAAAGCTCTGGGGCAGGTTTGCACAGCGCCCGGTCAAGCTCTCCATTGAAGAAACCAACATGCCACTCGCTGTCTTGAAGTAGCACTTCGTCAGGATGGGTGGGCTGCCCCATGAGGTTCAGTATCGTTGGTGCCTCTTGCAACCTTCGAATGTCCGGGGCAGCAATTTCCTCACGCTCGTCTGACGCCGAAACGCCCATCAAGCATGCGTCGTACACCGATCGATCCGCTCCTGCGACGGGCTTCGACTGCTCGAAATACTCACCGACGACGTCCAACAGGATGTCTACGTAGTCTCGGCCTTCGGGGGCATTCTTCACCCCAATCGCAGTGAACAGCGGCTTGAACGCCTCGAGGTTTCCCGGAATGGTGAAGGCGTACCGCCCGAGCTGCTGGGGCGACCAGTAAAGCTGATTCGGGCGGACGAAGCTCTTCTGACTCACGACATAGATGCACCGAGATTCGGCCAATGTCGAGATCAGCGGATCGGAACGATTCGCGCGCTCGTTCAGCACCTGATAGGTCGAAACGTGGGGCTGAGCGCCTGTCTTCACGCAATATTTCAAATGGTCGATCACCAGTCTCGTTTCCGGATTGATGGTGACGTCCAGATCTTCCAGTAGCTCTGTTTTCAGGCGTGCCGTGTTTCTGAAATCGAGGATGTTGGCCTGGGACCTGAATGCCTCCGCGCGGTATGGCGCGTACAGATCACTACCCAAGTGCCAGCTCTCCGTATCGCCTTCGGCTGGGAAGCACGCGACGCCACGGAGGTTGTCGATCGCATCCTGAAAGAATGGCTTCTCTTTCCACTCCTCATAGTGGTCACATAGCAAATAGAAGGCATCACCGCTGGCGCGTTTTGCATCTTCTGTAGGCAGGTACTTTTCTGCTATGAAGAGCATCCGCTCTACCAGGTGCTGCGCGAGGGGTGACCGACGAATTCCGAGGCTGTCAATGAAGGTGTGTACCGAACGAGCGTTCGGAACCCGACTGGCATCGAGCCAAAGGTGCGTCGCATCACCAAGCACTTTCACCAGGTCATCGGTACGCCTGTAGGTGTTCGTAGGGCGCGACCAACGCCCGTCCTGCGTCGGCACGATTGGGAGTGCCCCCAATAGCCGGCGGATGTTCTCGTCATTCACGAGCGTCGGATGGCTGGCCAGTTCACCGATCAGACGGGTGTACTTCTGCGCATCCAGCGGCCCGTCATCGTTGAAGAACCTCGGCAGAACGTTACGTACGAATGCCTCGATCGTCTGCGTCTGAACACCAAGCTTGCCCGACACGAACTCTCTGGCGGATTCAGTCAGGACGGACGTTTCGAGCAGGTCGGCCTGCCCGGTGGGATCGGTGAAGTTGCCAGGCAGGAGCGCTTGGGTTGCCTTAATCAGACCTCGACTTGAGAGCCATATCGGCAGGTTCCGGAGTGCCTCGTAGACCACCGTCTCGACATTGCCCTGGCGGTCCAGGTCCGCGAGCATCGAGTACAAGTCGCGCAACTCTTGTTGATCAACGCCGATGACGTCTTCGACAGGCACGGTGGCGCACATCGAGCTGATGTGACTGACGACCGCACCGAGCTCAAGTTGTCGGATAAGTCGCGCAATCTTCGGGAATTCGAGAATCTGATGCGCTGCAACGGCCATCCTTGGCAGCAGCGAAGCGACCCGACCTGCATCCAACGCGGCAGGCGCCGCATAGGATTGGCTGATCGTGACGGCGAACAAATCTTCCGTAGCGACAAAGGGAATGGCCAGCAATCGCTGAATGGCAGCCTTCGTTGTTGGGTTTGGCGTGACCGCATCTGGCAGTAGTTCATTGACGATTCCCCAAAGTGGCCGGTAGAAGCTCTCCTGTCTCTCCTTCTCGATCTTTATTGACCCTGACGCCTGTTGCGCCATTGCTTGCTCAAGAAGCGTCACGAGGCGTTCAAACGTAAGGATAGGGGCACCCAGCTGAATGATGGCCGTCCTGAACTGACGCAGATCCTCTACAACGACTCGGCCACCGATTTCCTGCAGAGCATTTACCTGAGCCGGGTTCAGAGCCTTGTCAGGGAAGAAGACACCACTAGGGCACTGGACACTTCCATCCTGAGCGAGAGCAATTCGTGCCTGGCTGGCCGTTGTCAGCAAACGTTCCCAGAATCGCTTGAAGCAAGTCGGGTGGTTCGATGGTTTCGATAGTTCAAACGCCCGCGTCAGGATCTGCCAGAGCTGAGCGTCTCCGAGCATCTTCAGCAGGGCCTCAGGGTCTCCGGCAAGCTCGGCAGCGGCGGCATCGATGAGCATCTCGTTCCACGCCTGCTCATGTTGGTGCCCTGCGAAGATGACCGCCTTTCGATCGGACTCTGGAAAGAAGTCCGCATTGATGTGCATTGGCAATCCGGTCGACTGCTCGGTGGGCAAGAACGCATAAAGCACCCCCTCGGCCAGGGGGTCGGGATCGATTCGCATACCAATGCTGACCTTGGTGCCGCGCCCGAGAGACTCAAGGCGGGGATGCGAGGCATACAGCCGCGCAGCAGACTCTGCAACATCGGCCCTCAAGATGTGCCATTGCTCGACCTCGCCATTCGGACGGAAACTGACGATCAGGTCAGACCCATCACCACGATCCAGGTCACAGGCCAACAGCAGTTCGCCGTTTCGCCTCACTTCCGCTGTCCTGACATGCCGGAGGAACAACAAGCTCTTGCGAAGAACCTTCTGAAAATCCTCGACGAGCTGATCGATGTGAGATGCGCTGACGTACGATACCCCAAGCGCAAGTCGAGCTTCGGTGTTGGGGTCATCTGCCCAAGGTAAGAAGAACGTGGTGCCTTCGGGTTGCTCGAATGGCTCGATGAACCACTGTCCTTCTTCGGGGTGAAGCGTCAGCTTGACCCCAGAGGACCGAATCTCCGGGTGGTCCGTAACCTGATACGTCGAGACGAAACCGATGCCGAAGCGACCGATGTTCTCGCCACGCGAAAGCTTCCCCCCGCTGCCAACATCCGCGATTCGGTGGTAGTCGCAGCTGTAGTTGTTGCTGGCGATGAAGCTGCAAGGGCGCGTGTGCAGATCACCGCAGTAGGTGAACTTGCCGCTGTTGTTGACAAGAAGGCCCCGGTCGGTTACGTCGAAAACAACCGCTTCTGCTTTGGCGTCATCCGCGTTCTGGATGAGTTCAAGGGCCATGACGTCGTAGCCCTGCAGCCCAGCCAGATGGCTCCGGATGTTTCCAAGCAGGTTCGCGGTGTACGAGCCGCTTCGGCGGGTTTGGGTTTGCTGATCCATTCTTGTTCCTATCCTTAGCGCTGACTGAGTCGCTCAATTTTAGGCGCTTTGTCCAAGGCACAAATCCGCCGCCTTCTCACTTTCAATGGTTACCTAAATCGTCGTGTCGTGCGGACCAGTGGTGTCATATCGCAGCGGTCCGGCAATCTGGGCCGCCATGTTGACCCCATGTTCTCATTTCAGTACTTGGCTCAAGCTGGTAGTTGTCCTACGTCGTGGCCCAGAAGTCGTCAAACAGTGTCAGCTTTGCTTGGCGCAACGCCGGACGCGTCACCTGGCCAAACGGGTCGCCGATCGCGTAGCCCAAGGGAAAGATAATTAAACGCGAGGGTCCAACGGACCGCTCTGCGTCGAGTTTCAGCGGACGATAGCCAGAACGCGGGTAGCGAGCAAGGCTGGTGAAGGCGCTGTCTGGCGCGTACCTATGGGCAAGGGGTCACTCCCGAGCGACCGCTGTATCTCGAATTGCGGTCCCTGCTTCCGTGAACCTGGGCGGCGGATGGCTAAATTGAGCGATCCAGAGGGCCGTCTGCGAGCGACCGCAAAGCGTCCGGAGCGGGCGCTCGGGACGAGGCGCCGAGCGGCAGGTCCTGGTCGTTTGCATCCACTGGAAGTTCGGCCACGAGTAACAGATCCCCGCGTTGAACAGTCACTCGGCGTGACTTGACGTGCGACGGCTTGTGGCCGACGGGGAGTTTGAGCGAAGCCTCGAGGCGAACGAGATGAGCGAAACCGCTCGGCGGATTGGCGACGGTGAAATCGTCGGCAAGGTCAGCGCAGATAATTCCGGGCATTCCATGTGAAATGACGTGGGCGAGAACAAGCGGCCTCGGATTCTGGCTGGCCCCGCTTTCCGGTGACCTTGCCTACTGCGTTTCGACCAACCGCAGCACCGGCGCCCGCCCCCACCTCAGGAACATGACCGGGGTCAACAGGGTGTCGAGCAGGGTCGAGGAGATGAGTCCGCCGAAGATGACCACGGCAACCGGGTAGATGATCTCCTTGCCGGGTGCCTCGGGGCTGAGCAGCAGGGGCAGGAGCGCGAGGATGGTGGTCAGCGCCGTCATCAGCACCGGGGTCAGTCGGTCCAGGCTCCCCTCGATGACGGTGGCGGGGCCGAAGGGTCGGCCTTCCAGCGTCATCAGATCCAGATAGCGGTCGATCTTGAGGATGCCGTTGCGGGTGGCGATGCCGGCGAGCGTAACGAAGCCGACCAGGCTGGCGACCGAGAGTGTCTGTCCCGCGAGCTGCAAGGCGATGACGCTGCCGACCAGCGCGAGCGGCACGTTCGCCAGGATCATCAGTGACAGTGCGGTCGAGCGATAGCGGCTGTAAAGGACCAGGAAGATCAGCGTGAGCGAGACCAGCGACAGCAGTCCGATCAGCCGGGTGGCCTGCTCTTGGGCCTGGAACTGGCCCTCCAGGCTCAGGAAATAGCCCTCGGGCAGCGGCAGCTCGGCCATCACCCGGCGCACCTCGGGGATCAGGTTGGCGAGGTTGGTGCCGTCGCTGTTGGCGGAGACGACGATGCGGCGGCGGCCGTTGTCGCGGCTGACCTGGTTCGGCCCGTCGGTCTCCTCCACATCGGCGACGAGACGCAGCGGTACATGGCCGCCGGGGGTCTCGATCAAGAGTGCGCGCAGTCCCTCGGGCGTGCGGTCCGCGTCGTCGACACGCAGCACCACGCCGATGCGGCGGTTCCCCTCGATGATCTGGGCGACCTCCTTGCCGCCGACCAGGGTGGCGAGCGCATCGTTGACCGCGGCCGGGGTGATGCCGTAAGCCGCGGCGCGGGCATAGTCGACCCGCACCTGGGCCTGGGGGATTCGCACCTGCCGCTCGATCTGCAGGTCCACCAATCCAGGGGTGTCGGCAAGCCCTTGGCGAAGGGACTCGGCGAGCGCGCGCAGCGTATCCAGATCATCGCCGAAGACCTTAATCACGATTTGGGCGCGGATGCCCGAGAGCAGATGATCCATCCGGTGGGCAATCGGCTGCCCCAAGCTGACCGAGGCGGGCAGGGGGGCGAGACGGTTGCGGATATCGGCGAGGATGGCTTCGCGTCCGCGCTCTCCGTGTGCCCCGGTGGCGGGGACAAGGTCCACGTCGATCTCGGAGGAATGCACGCCCTCTGCATGCTCGTCGAGCT
This sequence comes from Thiocapsa sp. KS1, assembly GCF_001499735.1. Lineage (GTDB taxonomy): Bacteria > Pseudomonadota > Gammaproteobacteria > Chromatiales > Chromatiaceae > Thiocapsa. Next base: position 4,194,410 of record NZ_LN848257.1, read on the forward strand.
CGGCACGACCGGTGCGTCGGCCGGTCTTCACGACCTCGGGAACCTCCTTGATCAGTCGCTCCGCCAGGGTCCCGACGCGATTGGACTCGACCAGCGAGCTGCCGGGGTTCAGCAAAAGGCTGATCGTCAGGGTGCCCTCGTTGAAGGTCGGCAGGAAGGTACGCGGAAAGAAAGGCACCGAGGCGACGGCAATTGCGACCGACAGCACGGCGGCCCCGAGCAGCAGCCGCGAATGCCGGAACGACCACCCTAGCAGACGCCGATCCGCCGCTTTGAGTCCGCGCACCAGCGCCCCGTCGCCGCGCTCCATCAGCCGCGCGCGCGGCAGCAGCCAGGAGCAGAGCACCGGGGTCAGGGTGATGGAGACCAGCGTGCTGGCGAGGATCGCGACGATGTAGGCGATGCCCAAGGGCACGAACAGACGGCCCTCGATTCCGGGCAGGGCGAACAGCGGGACGAAGACCAGGACAATAATCAGGGTCGAGTAGAGGATCGCCGAGCGGACCTCGATGGTGGCATCGGCGACGACCTTGAGCATGGCGAGGGTGTCCGCGCCTGCGTTCGCCGTCTTCGCCCGCCATTCGCGCAGCCGCCGCAGCACGTTCTCGACCCCGACCACGGCGTCGTCGACCAGCTCGCCGATGGCGATGGCCAGCCCGCCCAGGGTCATGGTGTTGACTGAAAGCCCCATCCAATGGAAGACCAGTGCCGTGACCAGCAGCGCGACCGGCAGCGCGGTCAGGGAGATGAAGGTGGTGCGCAGGTTGAGCAGGAACAGCAGCAACACCACGGCGACGATGATCGCGGCATCCCGCAGCGCCTCCTGCACGTTGCCGACGGATGCGGCGATGAAGTCCGCCTGCCGGAACAGGACCGCGTGCTCCAGTGTCCCGGCGGGCAGGGTCTCCCAAAGCGTCTCCAGAGCGCGTTCCACCTCGCGCGTCAGGGTTAGCGTGTCGGCTTGGGGCTGCTTCTGTACCGACAGGATCACCGCCGGGCGACCCTCGAAGCTCGCATCCCCGCGTTTGACCCGCGCACCCCAGCGTACCTCGGCCACCTGGCGAAGCAGCACGGGCGCCCCCTCGCGCTGGGCGACGACGAGGTTGCGCAGATCGTCGAGCCGCGTGGTGCGGGCGAGATTACGGATCAGATACTCCTGTGCCTGACGTTCCAGAAAGCCGCCGCTGGTGTTGCGTGCGAAACCCTGCACCGCGGCCTCGAGCTCGGCGAGCGTGATGTCCAGATCCCCGAGCATCCGCACGTCCGGGACAATCTGCGCCTGGCGCACCTCCCCCCCGATCGGGATGACCTGAGACACGCCGGGGATCGTCAACAGGCGCGGGCGCAGTACCCAGTCGGCGAAATCCCGCACCGCCATCGGCGACGTTGTCTCGGTGTCGCCCTCGGCGTCCGGCGCAAAGACCGCGACCAGCATGATCTCGCCCATGATCGAGGTCACCGGCCCCATGTGCGGCGTCACCCCCGGCGGAAGCTCGCCGCCGACCGTGGCAAGCCGCTCGGCGATCTGCTGGCGGTTGCGGTAGAGGTCGCTGCCCCAGTCGAACTCCACATAGACGATCGACAGCCCGATGCCCGACACCGAGCGCACCCGCGTCACGCCGGGCAGACCCTTGACCGCGGCCTCGATCGGATAGGTCACCAGTTGCTCGACCTCCTCCGGCGCCATGCCCTCGGCCTCGGTCATCAGGGTGACCGTCGGCTTGTCCAGCGCCGGGAAGACGTCGATCGGCAGGCCGAGCGCCTGGTAACTGCCGTAACCGATCAGCACCAGGGCCGCGGCCAGGACCAGCAGCCGTTGCCGCAGACTGGTTTCGATGATCTGTCTGAACACGGGCGAGCCTCAGCGCACCTGACCGAGCAGCGCGGCGCCGTCGGAGACCACTCGGTCCCG
>NZ_LN848257.1:4196421-4256566 GCF_001499735.1 Thiocapsa sp. KS1
AGCTCCGCGACCTCGGCCTGCAGATCGGTGCGGTCCACCGCGTCCAGGATCGGCACCAGATAGGCCAATACCTGGTCCTCGCGGATCGAGGCTCCGAGCAGCGGCAGACCGTCCTCCGGCAGCTCGATGCGGCCCCGCAGCGGCGCCTGCACCAGTGCACTGGCGTTCGGGTCCGGGATCACATGGCCGGACAAGGTGAAGGTGTCCGGCCACTCGCCGGGCTCGGCGCGGGCGGTGCGGATGCCGAGCAGGCGTTGGGTCGGCTTCGGTACGAACAGGATCCCGTCCGGCAGGCGTGCGGCGGCTTGCCCGGCCGCGGATGCCGCCGCAGGGACCTGATCCACGGCGGGGTTCGGAGCGCCGTGGTCGTGTCCCTCGTGGGCGCGGACGGGACCGGCGGCGTCCAGCGCCAGCAGCGTCATTGCGAGGAGCGCCGGCGGCAGCGTCGCTGCCGCGGTCGAGGCGGCTGAACCCTTCGGCCGGGTCTTCGCACCTGATTGCTTGCCTGATAAGCGGTGGTCCCTGAGGTCGCGCCACAGCAGCAGGGCCAGACAGCACAGGGCCAGCAGCACGACCGCCCCTTGCAGCAGCGGAACCGATGTGTACCAGTTAGGCGATCCGTCGGCCGGCAGGTCATCCGCAACCGGATCGTCCGGAATCACGAGGGTTCCCAACAGCAGATCGCCCGTCGTCGACGACTCGACGGTGAAGATCAGGTCATGTCGCCCCGGTTCGATCAGAGGACCCGGATCGAGCCGGTAGACGCCGTCGCCCTCGTGGGCCGCGTTGCCCTGCCAGGCCCCGCTCTCGACCTGCAGGGCGGCGTCTTCGATCGGGCGGTTGGTCGCAAACTCATCCAGATAGACCGTCAGTCTCCCGTCCTCGAGCACGGCAACCAGCTCCAGCTCCGCAGACTCGGCGGTGACCCGCGGGGTCAGGGTCGCGTTCACCGGCGCCGGCAACGGTGGCCCGTGGTCATGACCTTCGTGGGCCGAGAGATCGGTCGTGCCGAGGCCGGCCAGCGCGGTCGCGAGCAGGATAGGGAAGTAGGTCGGAGTTCTCTGCATGTCGTTGTCTCGATGAGCTCCCGAGTCGATGCCGACAAGCGATTCCTGTTCATGGCGCCCGTCCCGACAGAAATCACGGCCCGGGCGGGTATCTTGTCGAATCGGTGCGCGTTGCCGGGCTGTTTCCGAAATGAGGCCGGCGGGACAAACCGCGACAATGCAGCGTCGCCGATGTCCCCCGACAGGATGCTGACGGCAAGATGACAAGGTTGTCATTCACCCGCTGGATCACCTCCTTCGTTCCTTTTGTGTCGGCGACCGAAAAATTCTCGCCAAATGCTTTTTCCGTTCAGGTCTCGTTCAGGCTGTCTTGCGTATTCTGGATTCAACGACGGGATACAGCAGATCTCGTCGTCATGAACCCCTGACATGAAGGCAGGGCCGATTCGCCGGGAGAGGGAGCAATATTCCGCATCTCGCCGAATCCACTCAATCCGTCCGATATGCTTGATGAATTTAAGAGGGTAAACCAATGACCAACGCGACCTCCAAGCTCTTCCCCGTCGCTCTTGCTGCCATCCTCGTCGCGCTCGGCGGGGCCGCATCGGCACAGACCAATTACAATACCACGATCCAAGAGGGTCGTATCAACACCAACGATACCTCTCAGCGTGGTGAGTACAACGACAACGCGACCTATCAGGAAGGGAGAGACAACGCGAACCGCACCAAGCAGCGCGGGGATGAGAATTGGAATCAGACCGGCCAGTTCGGAAGGATTAATTACAACGAGACCAGCCAGGGTCCGATGGCCGACCGCGGCGGAAAGAAGCGCGATCGTTAACCTGAAGCGTCGTCAAGCCGACACCCCGGCGGGGGTGTCGGCGGTGAGGTCTACTCAACGAATGGTGCCTGCACATGAAAACCTCGATCTTGTCGGTTGGTATCCTCCTGTTTTCCTTCGTCCCTTTGGCGCAGGCCGATGGGGGGCGCGAGCGGACGCAGGGTCCTTGTTACAGCGTCAACATCCAGAATGACCGCGTCAACCAATCGGATGTTAAGCAGGATTGCGATATGAATTTCAGCCGGACGGTGCAGGCGGGAAAGGAGAACCGGGCAGCGACGATTCAGACCGGCGATGTGAACAACAATAAAGTTCGGCAGTACCAGTATGAGCATCCGAGGTACCGGATTTCCGGGGAACGCGATTAGCATTGGGTGTAGTCGTTGTTCGGAATGCTTCGCGACTTGGCGCGGGAGCGTCGAGAGAAGCGTCATACCGCGGAGCGGTGTGACGCGCGTGGGGCGAGCTTAGATCGTATTCCTTCCGTTAGCGGTTGTTGGTGGACTGCGCTGCGCTTGTCCACCCTACAGTCCAGGGTTTGTGGTCCGGCAGGATCGGACCGGCTGGAATGGCGACCGATGTCCGCTTCCGGGAATCGGCCGAGTTTGTTTCATCCGAAAAAGAAGGTCAACAGAATGTCGAATCCAATATCGAAGTCAATCCCTTTCATTGCCTTTGTGCTGTCGGCTTTACTGGTCGGTCCGGTCTTGGCACAGGACAATACCAATACAACGGTTCAAGTGGGCAAGGTCAACATCAATCACACCCGCCAATGCGGGGACACCAACGACAATGCCACCTATCAAGAAGGCAAGGTGAATATCAACAAGACCAATCAGGGCGGCTGCAAAGACCGAGGGAACGGGAAGGGGCAAGGCGGCGGGGTGAAGGCCGATGGGACGCATCCGGGTAAAGGACGCCCGGCGCTCGCCGCGCAGGCGCGATAGCACACGTGGGGCGCGATGGCCTGAGCTTACGGCTGCCGGTACGGCGCGCCGGATCGCGGGAGCTCGGGGCGAGCGACCGAGGTCGGCGCTTCGGGTCTGCGCCTGTCCCTTCTGGTTGCTCGGCCCGCGGGAGAGACCGATGAAAAAACGAATCAGTGCGAGAGGTATGGACCAGAGGTTGATCGGCCTCGCTGTCCTGTCGATGTGCGTCGTGACGGGATGCGCCGATGCGGAAACCCATACAAGCGGCGGGTCGACGGCGGTGATCCAACAGAGCGGCGGCAGCCGTCCAGTCGAGTCGCAGGTGACCCGTGACCGCGATGGGCAGACCATCGTCACGCGGGACGGCCGCAGCACGGACATCACCATTCAACGAGACAGTGCGGCTTCGACCTCCGGCAGTGATGGGCCGCGCGCGACCCCCCAATCGGAACGCTTCGAGCGGCCTTTGCGCCGGGACGGATTCAGCTCTCGGTTTCCCGGAACCAGTGGAGGTGCAGACGACGTGCGTGAGACGTCCGGGTCTACACGGGATGCCTTCAAGGCGCGGATGCTCGAGCGGATGCGCTGAGCAGCGTTGCGGCTCCTGACGGACGATTAGCCCCGCAGTGCTCGGGCGGTCGGGAAGTCGCCGCCTTTCGCAACCGTCTCCGGCGTGCCTTCCGCGACGACCCGACCGCCGCTATCGCCTGCTTCCGGCCCCAAATCGATGATCCAATCGGCCTCGGCCATGAGGTCGAGGTTGTGCTCGATCACCAGCACCGAGTGACCGGCGTCGACTAGACGGTGCAGGACGTTGAGCAGGCGCTCGACGTCGGCCATGTGCAGACCGACGGTCGGCTCGTCGAGGACGTAGAGGGTCGGGCGGGTGTGGCGTTGGGTCTTCGCCGAATCGGGTCTGGATCCCGGCGTCGATCGCGCCTTGGTCAGCTCGGTGACCAGTTTGATGCGCTGGGCCTCGCCGCCCGAGAGTGTGGGGCTGGGCTGACCGAGCTGCAGATAGCCGAGTCCGACGTCCCGGAGCAGTGCGAGCGGGTGGTGGATGGCGCGATGTGCGCGAAAGACCTCCACCGCCTCGTCGACGCTCAGACGCAGGACCTGACCGATGTCGAGTCCTTGATAGCGGACCTCGCGGGTCTCCCGGTCGAAACGGCTGCCGCCGCAGACCTCGCAGGTCATGTGCACATCCGGCAGGAAGCTCATCTCCAGCTTTTGTACCCCCTGGCCCTCGCAGGCGCTGCAACGCCCGCCGCTGGTGTTGAAGGAGAAGCGTGCCGGTCCCCAGCCGAGGATGCGGGCCTCCGAGGTGGCGGCGAAGAGGCGGCGGATCGGATCCCAGAACCCGACATAGGTGGCGGGGCAGGAGCGCGGTGTCTTGCCGATCGGCGTCTGGTCGACCTCCAGGACGCGCGCGAGGCCCTGCCACCCGCTCAGGCGTTTGCAGCCGACCAGGGTGTCTTTGCCGAGGCGCGTCCCTGTCTTGCCCTCCTGCGCGAGGAGGTTGCGCAGGCTCTTGACCAGGACCTCGCGCACCAGGGTCGACTTGCCCGAGCCCGAGACGCCCGTGATGCAGACCAGTCGGGCGAGCGGGACGCGGACCTCGATATCCTGCAGGTTGTGCCGGCGGGCGCCCGAGATCAGGAGCCAGTCGTCGCCCTTTCCGGTCGCGCGGACCGGCCGCGAGCGTCCCCGCGAGCGGGCAAGACAGCGCCCGGTGACCGAGGCCGGATCCTGCATCAGCTCGAGCGCGGTGCCGCGGGCGATGATCTCGCCGCCGCGCGTGCCGGCCCCCGGCCCCAGGTCGATGACCTCGTCGGCGCGGCGGATGGTCTCCTCGTCGTGCTCGACCACCAGGATGGTGTTGCCCTTGGCCTGGAGCCGATCGAGTCCGTTCAGGAGCAGGCGGTTGTCGCGCGGATGCAGGCCGATGGTGGGCTCGTCGAGGATGTAGCAGACGCCGCGCAGGTTCGATCCGAGTTGCGCGGCGAGCCGGATGCGCTGGGCTTCCCCGCCGGAGAGTGTCGGCGCGGCCCGATCCAGTGTCAGATAGCCGAGCCCGACCTCGGCGAGAAAGGCGAGGCGCTCGCGGACCTCGGCGAGCAGGTCGTGCGCGATGGCGGTCTCGCGTGTGTTCAGATGCAGGCCGGCGACGAAGGTCCCGGCCTGCTCCACGGTCAGGGCCGAGAGATCCGCGATCGAGCGCTCGCGAAAGCGCACGGCGAGTGCTTGCGGGTTAAGACGTGCGCCGTGACAGCTCGGGCAGGGCTGTGACTCGACGGCGTCGGCGTCCTGCCATTGGTCTTCTTCGCCCGACTGTTCCCCGTCGAAGCCGCGGAGCTCCAATCCGGTGCCGAAACAGTCCCCGCACCAGCCCTGTTTCGAGTTGAAGCTGAAGAGCCGCGGGTCCGGCTCGGGCAGGGCGATCCCGCAGCTCGGGCAGGCGCGTCGGGTCGAGTAGGGCGTTTCGGCGCCCCATGTCCCGTCGACGACCTCCACGACGCGGATCGCGCCCTTGCCGAGATCCAGGGCCTGATCCAGGAGTGCGCGCAGCGCCTGCTCCTGCTCGGGCCGGATCGCGATCTCCCCGACCGGCAGGTCGATGCTGTGCTCGCGATAGCGGTCGAGCCGCGGCCAATCGCGCGTCTCGATCGGCTCGCCGTCGACCCGCAGGACGAACCAGCCGTGCCGCACGGCCCATTCGGCCAGCTCCTTGTAGATGCCTTTGCGGGCGATCACCAAGGGCGCCATGAGTGCGACGGCTTGGTCCCCGTGATCGCGCTGGATCCGCTCCAGGATGGCGTCGCGGCTCATCGGCTCGATGGGCACGGCGCAGGTCGGGCAGGTCTGGATCCCGAGCCGGACGTAGAGCAGACGCAGGTAGTGGTGGATCTCGGTGAGTGTGCCGACCGTGCTCTTGGCCCCGCCGCGACTGGTGCGCTGCTCGATGGCGACCGTGGGCGGGATGCCGAGCACGGCATCGACATCCGGGCGCGCGGCGGGTTGGACGAACTGGCGGGCGTAGGCGTTCAAGGATTCCAGGAAGCGACGCTGGCCCTCGGCAAAGAGGATGTCGAAGGCGAGCGTGCTCTTGCCGCTGCCCGAGACGCCGGTGATGACGGTAAAACTGTCGCGCGCGATCGTGAGGGACAGATCCTTGAGGTTGTGCTCGCGGGCGTGGATGACCGAGATGACGCCGTCGGTGGCGATCGAGGTCTCGATGGCCTCCGTCATGAAGCGGGGCGGCGGGGCCTCGGCGATCGCGGTCGCTGCTGTTTCCGTGCGCGACAACGCCGCGAGATGCTCGGCCAAGGCCCGCCCCGTGTGGCTCGTCGGATGCGCCGCGACCTGCTCGGGCGTGCCGCAGCAGACCAGGTCGCCGCCCGCCTCGCCGCCCTCGGGTCCCAGGTCGATCAACCAATCCGCGGCGCCGATCAGGTCGAGATTGTGCTCGATGACGAGGAGCGAATGGCCCTTGTCCAGCAGTCGCCGTAAGGCGTTGAGCAGGACCGCGACGTCGGCGAAGTGCAGCCCGGTCGTCGGCTCGTCGAGCAGGAAGAGCAGGCCGCCGTCGCGGGCCTTGCCCCGGCCGGATTTGGCGAGATGACCGGCAAGCTTGAGCCGCTGGGCCTCGCCGCCCGAGAGTGTGGGCACCGGCTGGCCGAGTCGCAGATAGCCGAGCCCGACGGCGAGCAAGGGCTCCAGTGCCCGCTTGAGATCGGCGTCGTCGGCGAAGCAGGCGAGTGCCTCGGTCGCCGTCATCTCCAGCACGTCGGCGATGGAGCGCCCGCGCTCGCCGGGACGGGCGCCGATCTCCACCTCCAGCACGGGCGCGCGATAACGCCGGCCGTTGCAGTCCGGACAGCGCAGATAGACATCGGCGAGGAACTGCATCTCCAGATGCTCGTAGCCGTTGCCGCCGCAGGTCGGACAGCGGCCGGTGCCGCTGTTGAAGCTGAAGGTGCCGGCGGTGTAGCCGCGCTCCTTGGCAAGCGGCAGGGCGGCGAAGCGTTTGCGCAGCACGTCGAGCGCCCCGACATAGCTCGCCGGGTTCGAGCGCGAGGTCCGGCCGATGCTGGATTGATCGAGCAGCACGACATCGGCGATCAGACCGTCTCCGTCGATCCCGGCGTGCTCGCCCGGCGGCTCGTCGGGATGGCCCTTGCGCTGGCAGAGTGCGTTGTAGAGGACCTCCTGCACGAGGGTCGACTTGCCGGATCCCGAGACGCCGGTGATCACGACCAGGCGGTGCAGCGGGATCTCGACATCGATCCCCTTGAGATTGTGGGCGCGCGCGCCGCGGATGCCGATCTGCGGGCCGTCGGGCGCCGGGGGATTGGCCGGGTGGCCGGCGGCGACCTGTCGCCGGCCCGCCAGATAGTCGCCGGTGAGCGATCCGGGCGTGCCGATCAGGTCAGCCGGCGACCCCTCGAAGAGGATGCGCCCGCCTTGCTCGCCCGGTCCGGGGCCGATGTCGATGATCCGATCGGCGGCCCACATCACCTGCGGGTCGTGCTCGACGACCACCAGCGAGTTGCCCTGGTCGCGCAGTCGCCGCAGGATGGCGACCACGCGATCCATGTCGCGCGGATGTAGACCGATGCTGGGCTCGTCCAGCACGAAGAGCGCGTTGACCAAGGTGCTGCCGAGCGCCGTGGTCAGGTTGATGCGCTGCACCTCGCCGCCCGAGAGGGTGCGCGACTGGCGGTCCAGTGTGAGATAGCCGAGCCCGACCTCGCAGAGATAGCGCAGGCGCGAGCGGATGCCGTCGATCAGCAGGTCCAGCGCCGGATCCAGCGGCAGCGCGTCGCAGAAGTCGCGGCAGGCACTCAAGGGCAGACGCATCAGGTCATGGATGCAGAGACCGGGGAGTGCGTGCCAGGTCGCCTCGTCCATACCGATACGCCCGTGCCGGAAGCGGTGCTCGGGCGGGAGCACCTGATCCGCTGGCGCCTTGTCCCCGACCCGCCAATCCAGCGCCTCGTCGGTGAGTCTGGCCCCGTCGCAGGTCGTGCAGACATCGTAGGCGCGGTAGCGAGAGAGCAGCACGCGCACATGCATCTTGTAGCTGCGCCCTTCGAGCCAGGCGAAGAAGCGGCGCAAGCCGTACCAGACCCCGGCCTCCCACTCGCCGTCGCCCTCGATGATCCAGGCACGATCGTCATCCGTGAGGTCGCGCCAGGGCAGATCGGTCGGGATGCCGCGGCGGTGCGCAAAACCCATCAGATCTTCCTGGATCTCCGAATAACTGTCGGACTGGATGGGCTTGATCGCGCCTTCGAGCAGTGATTTCGACGGATCCGGGACGACCAGCGACCAGTCGATCCCGATGGTGCGCCCGAAACCGCGACAGGTCGGACAGGCTCCGACGGGCGAGTTGAAGGAGAAGCGGCTCGGCGTCGGATCCGCATAGGCGATGTCGCAGTCCGCGCAATGCAGATCGGCCGAGAAGCGCCAGGGCGGGCCGGGCTGCCGATCGGCGTCGAGCGGATAGACCCGGATACGTCCGTGACCGCGGGCCAGCGCGGTCTCCAGTGCCTCGATTGCGCGGCCGCGGTGCTCGGCGGTGAGCCGCAGCCGGTCTTGAATCACCTCGACGGCGGTCGCGTCCTCCGACAGGATCCGGACATAGCCCTGCTGGGCGAGCAACGTCTTGACCGCTTCGACATCCAGCGATGCCGGCACCGGAACGCCGAAGGCGATCGAGACGTTGCGGTCGGCGGCCTGCGGCAATGCGATCAGGTCTTCCCAGATGCCCTCGGGCGTATCGCGCCGAACCTCGCGACCACAACCCCGACAGAAGAGCCGGGCGGTGCGCGCGAAGAGGAGCTTCAGGTGATCGTTCAGCTCCGTCATGGTGCCGACGGTGGAGCGCGAGGTCCGCACCGGATTGGTCTGGTCGATGGCGATCGCGGGCGGGATGCCCTCGATGCGGTCGGCGGCCGGGCGGTCCATCCGATCGAGGAATTGGCGCGCGTAGGGCGAGAAGGTCTCGACGTAGCGCCGCTGGCCCTCGGCATAGAGTGTGTCGAAGGCGAGCGATGACTTACCCGAGCCCGAGACCCCGGTCACGACGATCAGCTCGTCGAGCGGCAGGTCGAGATCGATGTCTTTGAGGTTGTTTTGGCGCACCCCGCGCAGACGGATCCGATTCCCTTGCCGACTTGGCTCTCTCATGGGTGTGCTGGCCCGGCCTGATTGCCGGAGATCTCGCTGAAGGCGAAGACACGGTTGCGCCCGGCGCGCTTGCTGGCATAAAGCGCCTCGTCGGCGCGACTCATGAGGTCGTCGACCTCGGTGGCCATGCTCGGATAGGTGGCATAGCCGATACTGACCGTCGTGGTTACCGCGTCCTTGCCGGTATCGATCAGTGTGCTGGCCACCATCATGCGGATTCGCTCGCCGGCCTCGTGCGCCGCTTGCTCCGTGGTTTCGGGCAGCAGCAGGATGAACTCGTCGCCGCCGTAGCGCGCGACCAGGTCTGCGCTGCGGATGCTCCGGCGGATCCCGTCGGCGACGGCGCGGATGACCTGGTTGCCGACGCTGTGCCCGTAGCGATCGTTGACCTCTTTGAGGTTGTCCGCGTCGACCATCATCAGACCGAAAGGGCGGTCACGCATCACCGCGGAATCTCTGTGACGGTCGAGTGCGACCGAGAAGGCGCGCATGTTCGGCAGCCCGGTGAGCTCGTCGGTCTCCGACAGGCGTTGCACGAAGGTACGCGAAAAACTCATGTCCGAGGCGATCAGCGAGGTGACATAGGCGACCAAAGCGACGGGCGCAAACAGCAGCATCAGACGGCTGAAGGTCGAATAGGCGAAGAGCTCGGTTCCCGCGACCGTGTAGGCGGCCAGGAGATAGAAGCTGGCGATGAGGGCCACCTCGAGGAGCGTGATCAGCTTGCCGAGCGTGAGGGCGCTGAAGACGATGACCAGCAGAAAGAGGCTGATCAGCGGGCTGTCGACCTTGCCCGTGTGCCAGACCACGAAGGCGGTGAAGACCAGCATGGCCCAGGTCTCGATCGTGAGCTTCCAGCGTGCCGGCAGGGTGAAGAGGTTCAGGTAACGAAAGCCCAAGATGAAGACGGCGAAGACCGCGACCGCGGCGGCGATGCCCAGGGTCTGCTCGATGGGCTCCTCCGGCAACACCAGATAGACCAGCACCAAGACCAACAACAGCCATTCGATCTCCGCCAGGGTTCGATTGAATCCCCGCAGCTCGATGGGGTCGGGTACGGCGACATCCGTCTTCTTCATATCCAAAGGCCCCGGCGACGACGCGTCTGGTTCGGGATGGTTGCAAAGTCTCTATTCTAAGCCGATCCGGAGCGAGCCTTGTCGGACATGCGGCACAGTGCGTCCGACGGCTGTGCTCACAACGCCGGCCACTGCGATAACCTTGCGCTGTAGGGTGGACAAGCGCAGCGCAGTCCACCAGCGCCGGCGCGGGGTTCGGTGGACTTCGCTCTCGCTCGTCCACCCTACCGGTCGGTTTTGTGAACGACGCCCGTCCGACGGGTCTTCACTGCTCGGGTCCGGGCCTGCGTGACCGGGTCGGCCGGGGGTTGACGAGCTGATTTCCCTGAAAACTCGATTGTCATTCCGCGTCGCGGCGCGCTTGGTCGAGGCTTGTGCACGACTCGGATGCCCCTAGATAGCTATCGTCGGGCAAATCGAGCAAACCGCTTGCCGAGCCCCGCCATCTCAACCCAAGCCCAACGAGGATTTAAGACCATGTCCATGCGCATCTCCACCCTCGCGACTGCCGCTCTTCTCGGTGCCATGCTGGTTGCCGGCTCCCTGATGACCGCCCACGCCGGCGAAGGTTGTACCAAGGACAAGAACAAGGACAGCGGAACCGCAACGGCCTTCCCGACCCAGATCCGGCAGCTCTAAACTGCGTCCGGAGCAGTGAAGGCCGGTCGGGGCGCGATCACTCTCGTCCCGACCGGCGATAACGGCGAGACGCAGTTCAGAAATTTTCGTCTGTGAGAATTCTTGAACCGCGTAGCTCCGGCGTCACAGTGTCGTTCCGACACTCAAGCAAACCTCACCCCGCGCACACCCTGCCGAAACGCGGTTCAAGTCAGAACCGACTCCGGATGTATTTGAGTGCACGGCTGATCGACAGCTCGATGTTCGACGGACCGTTACGGATGACAAACATCTCGCGATTCTTATCGTCGTGAAGGAAGGTCGGCGTGTCGGCACGCTCGCACTCGACTGCACCCACGCGCACCCCATCCAGATCGTAGAGGTCGAAGCGCACGAATCGCGCATACTCGGCCCCGATATGGTGGTTCAGCAGGTTTTTGAAATGGAGCCTGCATTTGTCCTCGTTCTCGAACTTGTCGGCATCCAATCCAAGCGCCGTCCCGTCGTCCGACACCCCGAGCAGCAGAATCCCGCCTTCCGAATTCAAAAAGGCCGCGACGGCCTTCAGCCAGGCCATCTCGATCTCCCGACCCATTACCTTGCTGTGCAGATTCATGCGCATCGTGGACTTGAATTCGAGATGCGTGCCTTCGCCCGACGCGATCAGCTCGCGCAGATCCTCCGCGGCGCGGCGTCGGTCGATACTGAGCTTGGGCATGTCCCGCAGTTGGCGGTGGTATTTCCGCACCAACAGGGTCGTCATGCCCAAGCTGGCCAGCAGGATGCCGAGCACGGTGAGGGCGACGATGTGCCACCGGCTCCGGAGGATCGCGAGGGTCTCCGAGACCGGCAGTACGACGCCCGCCCAACCGCCCGCGAGATCCTCGGTCAGCGGCCTGAAGCCGCCCCACCACTGAACCCCCGAGCTGGTGAAGCGGATCAGACCCTGCGCCGGGCGGCCCGCCAGGTTCCAGGCCGACACGGCGTCGAAGACCAGCGGGCCGCCGGGTGTCAGATGGACCGAGAAGAAGCCGCTCGCCTGGTCCGGATCCGGTGGCAGCGAGTCGTCCTCGGGGACATAGACGCCGCCGGCACCGCTGAAGAGAAAACCGCGACCCTCGGCCGCGACGGCGTGTCGCTCGATGCTCGCAACGATGGTCTCGATAGTCACGTCCAGTGCGGTCACCCGCAGTTGTCCGGATTGTATCCAACCCAATGATGCCGTGAGACCCGGAACCTGGAGCGATTCGAAGACATAAGGGCGGGTCCAAACGATACCGCCGGGCTGATCGGCTGCCGCACTGAACCAGGGTCGCGTGCGCGGGTCGTAATCGCTGACCTCTTCACGCGCCTCCGGCGCTCGAAGCTCGGCGTCCCAGCGGGTGAGGCGCATCGGCTGTCCCGTTCCGGGATCGCGCAGTCGGCTTAACCAGCCGTCGCCGTCGCGGCGTAGAAAATACTCGGCGCCGTCCGCCGAGGCGTCGATCGCACCGGCGATCTGGCCCATATGGGCGAGGATCGGCACCAGGCGTTGATTCAAGGCCCCTTCATCGGCCGGTGTCAGACCGGCAGCGGCAAGACCGTCGCGAACGATCAGGAGCTGCTGCTCGACCGGTAACAGGAGACCGCGAACCTCGTCGCGAACCAGTGCCGTCGCGGAATCGATGCGGCTTTCGGCCAGGTCCTCCTTGATGAGATTGATCAGGAGGATATTGATGGCCACCAACAGCCCGACGGTCAGGAGCACCAGCAGCACGAGGTCGCGCAGGAGACGCGAGCGGATCGGACCCGAGGAGGTCCGCAACAAGGAGAAGGGCGTCATGGGGCGGCTTCGGAACGGCTCAAAAAAGTAAAACAGCTCGACGAGAGAAGACATTTGCCAAGGCGTTGTCGTTGTCGTAATCGACAACGACAACGACAACGACAACGACAACGATTCGATTCGGTGCTCGACTCATTTCCGACACGTGACTTCTTTTTCCGAGAGGTGGTACGGCGTTTGGAATCCGGCCACATGCAATCGCGCGAAATATCCCGCTGCTCTGGGTATAGTAACCCCGCCCGCACGGGGTGATCTCAGGCTCAGGTCGTGCGGGGCGCGGCGGCGAGACATGTCGACCGATCCTCCAGGCGAAGAGACAGGAGATGCCGATGTCCGAGATTCATTACGACGCTCATCCCTCGATGTTGCGGATTCGTCCCTTTTCGACCCCCTTGATGGTCATCCTGTTGCTGGCGGGGATCCTGTTCGCCGTCATGGGTCCGGCATTGATCCCGGTTCCCCTGCCCGAGCCGCTCGATGACCGGATCGTCAAGATCGCGGGTCTCGTCGTCGCCGGACTCGCCTTGCTGCAGCTGTGCGTCTGGTGGCTCGCGACGCGATCCGACCATCTCGTCATCCGCGACGACGAGCTGGTCTGGACCCATGGTCTTCTCAGCAAGAACTACACCGAGATCAAGCTCTCCTCGGTCCGCACCGTGCGGCTCCATCAAAGCCTTCTGCAACGCATCCTGAATGCCGGCGACATCAAGATCTACACCTCCGGGGACGATCCGGAGCTGATCGTCCGCGGCCTGCCGAACCCGAATCGTCTGCGTGAGCTGATCAAGCGCAACTGAACCGCGTCCGGGGTTCATGATGCGTTCATGGCCGGCTTAGTGTGTCGAGGTCACCAAGGACGTTGTGCCTGACGCGGTTCAGGATAAAAAATCAATTTTCTGAACGGCGTCAGCTGTGTCGTTGGTTGATCACCTCGGGGCTGGCCCCAAGCGACAGGATCGCATACACCGCCGGACGCCGTTCAGCTGCGCTGGAGCAGGAGCTGGGTCAGCAAGGCGACCGGCCGTCCGGTTGCGCCCTTCTCCTTGCCGCTCAGCCAAGCGGTGCCGGCGATATCCAGGTGTGCCCAGCGGTACGCCTTGGTGTAGCGCGCCAGGAAGCAGGCGGCAGTGACCGCGCCGGCCTCGCGCCCGCCCACGTTGGCCATGTCGGCGAAATTGGTGTCGAGCTGCTGCTGGTAGTCGTCCCACAGCGGCATCCGCCAGGCGCGATCGGCGGCGGCTTGACCGGCCGCGATGATCTCTTGGGCGAGATGATCGTCGGTGGTGAAAAGCCCCGAGGCGTGCTTGCCCAGTGCGATCACGCAGGCTCCGGTCAGGGTGGCCAGATCGATCACCAGCTCCGGGTTGAAGCGCTCGGCGTAGGTGAGTGCGTCGCAGAGGATGAGGCGGCCTTCGGCATCCGTGTTGAGGATCTCGATGGTCTGACCGGACATGCTGGTCACGATGTCGCCGGGTTTGTTGGCGTCGCCGTCGGGCATGTTCTCGGACGACGGGACGACGCCGACGAGGTTGATCGGCAGGCCCAGCTCGCAGGCCGCGAGGACGGTTCCGAAGACACCCGCGCCGCCGCACATGTCGTATTTCATCTCGTCCATGTCGGCGGCCGGCTTGATCGAGATGCCGCCGGTGTCGAAGGTGAGGCCCTTGCCGACCAACACGACCGGCTTGGCGTCGGCCTCCCCGCCGCGGTAGTGCATGACGATCAGCTTGGCCGGCTGGCGACTCCCGCGCGAGACCGAGAGCAGGGCGCCCATCTTGAGCTCCTCCATGTCGGCCTCTTCGAGGATCTCGGTCTCCAGCCGATCGTAACGCTCGCCGAGCTCGACGGCCTTCTCGGCCAGATAGGTCGGGGTGCAGATGTTGCCCGGTAGATTGCCCAGCTCTTTGGAGAGTGTCATGCCGGCCGCGATGGCCGTGCCGTGTTTGATCGCCTGCTCGGCGCTTGGCTGATCGGACTTGTCCGAGAGCCAGACCTCGAGCCGCTTCAGTGGTGTCTTGGGGGCCTGTTTGTCGTCCTTCTTGGTCCGGGTGTAGCGATAGGTCTTGTCCTCGGCCGTAGTGACGAGGTCGCGCACGGCCGCATAGAGGTCGAGCCCGTCCGGACCGAGCTCGGGCAAGGTGCAGAGTGCGGCGCCCGCATGGGTCTGCTGGAGTGCCGCCACGGCGCCGACCAGCGCCTTGCGATAGTTGTCGCGCCCGAACTCCTTGTGTTTGCCGCATCCGACCACGAGGACCCGCTCGCTGGCCAGGCCGGGCAGGTCGTAGAGCATGAGCGTGCCGCCGAGCCGACCGTCCATGTCGCCTTTCTTCAACAGCTCGGACAGGCGCCCGCCGGTGGCGAGATCGAGCGCGGCGGAGGGTCCGGCGAGCTTGCGCCCCTCGAAGATCCCGATCAGGATACAGGGCGTCTTGAGTTGAGCGATCTCGCCGGTCTTGATTCTGAATTCCATCGTCGGACTCCTGTTGGAGGGCCTGGGTGAGAGCGGGTTCGAGGCCGGTCGGTCGCGACGCGGCGCGCTGCCGATGGTCGACCGTTCACGGATCTGGTGCTTTTGATGTCGAATAACGAGTCTACCGGAAGAGGCCGCGCGGTCGAAGCCCGTCGGTACGGCGCCGCCGCTGCGTTGCGCCGAGGCGAGGCCGTCGTCCCGGCGCGTTGCGGCTTGGCCGCGGCAGTTGCGCAAGGCCGGACACCGTGATCATCCTCGAGCGCTATCTTGCCCGCGCGGTCATCGGCGGAACCCTGCTCACGCTCGGGGTGCTCTTGCCGCTCCTGGGTTTCTTCATCCTGGCCGACGAGATCGATTCCGTCGGGGTCGACGGCTATGGCCTGGCGGATGCGCTGGTGTTCATGGCCTTGAGCCTGCCGCGCTATGCCTACCAGGTCTTTCCCATCGCGACCCTGATCGGCGCCTTGATCGGCCTCGGCGCCTTGGCGAGCCGCTCGGAGCTGGTGGCGATGCGGGCCGCCGGGATCTCGGTCGCGCGCATCATTCGGGCTGGATTGTTGGGCGGCCTGCTGCTCGCGGCGCTCGCGGTGGTCGTGGGCGAGGTCGTTGCGCCCGTCGCGGAGCAGCGCGGACTCGAGCTGCGCCGGCAAGCGCTCTCGGGCGACGTCGCTCAGCAGACCCCGTACGGTTTCTGGGCGATCGACGATCGTGCCTATGTCAATATCCGCGAGATCGCCTCGCCGACGCGTCTGCGCGACATCTTCATCTACCAGGTGGATGCGGATGCCGGCTCCCTGGTCGCAACACACGCCGCCGGCGCACGCTACGGAGAGGATGGTTGGGTGCTCGAGGACATCGCGCGCAGCCGCGTGACCGCGGACGGGGTCGCGGTCGAGCGCACGGAGCGGGCCGAATGGAACTCGATGCTGGATCCGGGGCTTCTGAAGGTCGTGGTCGTCGACCCGCAGGCCCTGCCGGTTTGGGGTCTCTACAAATACATCCGCTTCATGACCCTGAACAAGCAGGATGCGGGACCTTACGAGGTTGCCTTCTGGGGCAAGGTGCTGCACCCGGTGCTGACGCTCTCGATGATCTTCGTGGCGATCCCGATCATCCTCGGCTCCGCGCGGACGACCGGGCTCGGTCCGCGCATCTTCATCGGCGTCTTGGTCGGCATCCTCTATTACCTCGTCAGCCGAACCTTCGCGTTCGTCGCGCTGTTGTTCGGCCTGGACCCGCTGGTCGCGGCGGTCATGCCGCCGCTGCTGTTCATGCTCGGGGCGCTGGTGCTCTTGCGCCGGGTCGGGTGAAGAACGGTCTCCGGTTGCTGCCGCCGACCTAACCCCTTTTTGCGGGTCGCTGCAGCATCACGAGTCGGCTCCCCGATCGGCGGTCGTGCCACGCCAGGCCATCCCGGTCGAACAGGCACCACCACAGACCGATGCCTCCCGGCAGGAGGCTGACCGTCGCCCAGCCGAATCGCCGCAGTGCGTCGCGCGTGGTCAGGTTTTCGCCGTTGTCGAGGATGACGCGAAAACGCCAGGCACGCATCCCCAGCGTTTGGCCGCCATGGGTCCAGAAGAAGGCATAGAATCCGACGAACACCGCCGACAAGTAGCCTTGCATGAGCATCCGGTGGATCGGGTTCTCGTAAGGCGATGCGTCGGTGATCAGACCGTAGGGGATCACCACCAGCATGACGGCGAGCATGAGAACGCCGAGCAACAGCACGCTGTCGTAGAGCAATGCCCCGATCCGGCGCAGCAGGGAAGGGGTCTTGGCAAGGCTGATGTCGAGGTCCATGGTGTCCTTAAACCGCGCCCGGCGCGGTATGCGATGTTTTTGGATTTTTCACTGAAACCGCGTCGAGGAAAAGGCTTCCCGGGAACGCGAGGCCGGCCCTGACTCAACGTTGTTTCTTACACTGCGGACGCGGTTTCATGCGGCTCTCCGTCAAATCCATCCTCTTCGTGCTGTTACGGCGCCTACCCATGCCCGTGATCGCGATCCTGATCGGCCTTGCCGTCGGATTCGCGGTCTGGGGTCTGCTGGACCAGGTCCAGAGCCGCCAGGTCGACAAGATTTTCGAGCAGGAGCTGCAGGCTCAGCTCGACCAGCGTGCCCGCGAGAGTCTGATTCGATTCGACCGCTATCTGTCCAACTACGGGGCGACGACACGGCTGCTCGCCAACCATCGGCGCCTTTCCGAGTATCTGGAGCCACTCTTCTGGTTCGACGACGACGACGCCGTACCTGTCGTCTACAAGGAGTTTCGTCCACACTGGCTCCCGGATTTCTTCGAGCGCGAGGCGCTGAGCTCGCCGAGCCATGTTCTGCTGACCGACCCGCAGGGCCGGGTTCGAGAGGTCTTCCAGGCCGGCGAAGACCCGCTCCCCGAGGAGATCGCAACCCGGATCCCGGCGCGCCTGCTCAACGTGCGCGAGGTGCGTTCGGTCATCGAGCGCTTCGGCGACAGACTCTACTTGCTCAGCAGCGATGCTGTCGAGGACGCCGGCGGCTATGCGATGGGTCATCTGGTGGTTCTGGTGCCGGTGGACGATGCCTTTTTGGCCTCGTCTCAACGCGGGGTCTATGTCGGGCGCGCCGCGGTGGCCTTGGTGGACGGAGACGACCAGCGGATCGTCGCCAGCGTCGACTCGGAGATGCTGGTTCCCGGAAGCCTGCTTTCGGACTGGTCCGGGAGCTACCTGGTCACCTCCCAATCGCTGGCCGAGTACGAGGGCGCGGACTCGAGCGTGCTCTTCGCAACCTTCGTCCCGCATGCCGCGGTGGAGAAGATGTCGCGGCATGTTCGCATCTTCGAGCGCCGTCAGCGCGGGATCGCCGCCGTGGTTTACATCCTGGTCTTCACGGCGGTCATCTATCTGGTGTCGTCGCGACTGAACGCGGTCCTGAAGCGCATGACGCGGTTCTCGCAGCGGGCGCTCGGCATCCCGGAGCCCGGATTTCATCGCGACGGGAACCAGCTGCTTCTGCTGGAGGAATGGATCCAGCATTTCACCCAGCTGGTGCTCAAGGCGCGCGAGGAGATGAGCATCAAACATCAGGCCGAGATGCGCGAGAGCGAGGCGCTCAAGGCGGCCGTGATGGAGGCGTCGCTGGATGCGATCGTGACGCTCGACCACGGCGGTCGGATCATCGAGCTCAACCCGGCGGCCGAGCGCGTCCTCGGGCTTGATCGCGGCGAGGCTACGGGCACCGTCTTTGCCGAGCACTATCTGCCCGAGATTGCCCGTCCGGCCTTTCAGCGGCTGCTCGATCGCTCGCGACATCTGCATCGCGAGCCTCAGGGGCGGGGCGAGCTGGTTGCACTGCGCTCGGACGGCTCGGAGATCCCGGTGGAGATCTCGATCGTACCGATCGATCTGGAGTCCGAGCGGTTCTTTACGCTCTATATCCACGACATCACGGCGCGCAAGCAGGCCGAGCGCGAGATCAAGAGCCTCGCGCGTTTCGCCAGCGAAAGCCCCAACCCGATCCTGCGCGTGACCGCGGACGGCCTCATCGTCTATGCCAACAAGGCCAGTCGCCCGCTGCTGCAGGCCTGGGGCGCGGACCCGGGCGAGCGGCTGCCGGAGGATTGGGGGGAAGAGGTGACCCTGGCGCTCGAAAGCGGGGAGCCGCAGGAGCGCGAGCAGGAGATCGCGGGTCAGGTCTATTCGCTGCTGTTTGCACCCATCCGCGATCTGGGCTATCTCAACATCTATGCGCGCGACATCACGGCGGTGCGCCGCGCCGAGCAGGAGGCCCGCCAGCACCAGGCCGAGCTGGTGCATGTCTGTCGACTCAGCACCATGGGCGAGATGGCGACAGGCATGGCGCATGAGCTCAACCAGCCGCTCTCGGCGATCGTCAACTATGCCAACGGATGCAGCCGGCGTTTGCAGAGCGCCTCGTCGAAGACCGAGGATCTGGTCGGCGCCATGGGACAGATCACGGTGCAGGCGCAACGGGCGAGCGAGATCATTCGGCGTCTGCGCGCCCTGGTCGGCAAGCAACCGCCGATCCGCACCGATGCCGACCTCAATCATTTAGTGCGCGAGGTCTGCTCCTTCGTCGAGTTCGAGACCAATCGGCTGGGGTTGCAGATCGAGCTGGATCCGGGGGCGGATCCCATCCCGGTGAATGTCGACCTGGTCCAGATCGAGCAGGTGCTTCTGAACCTGGTCCGCAACGCGATCGATGCCCTCCAGGAGTCGCCGGAGGAGCGTCGGCGGCTCTGTATCCGGACCCGCGTCGACGGATCTGCGGCCATCGTCGAGGTCGAAGACACCGGCCCCGGCATCAGCGCGGAGCGTATCCTGCATCTGTTCCACCCCTTCTTTACGACCAAAGAGGGCGGGATGGGGATGGGCTTGGCGATCAGCCAAACCATCGTGGAGAATCACGACGGCCGAATCTGGGCCCAATCCGAGCCCGGCCAGGGCTCGACCTTTTACGTTTCGCTCCCGCTCGCCGAGCCCGATGCGCCCGATGCGCCCGAGGCAATCGCCGCGAGCGATGAAACCGAGCTC
Organism: Thiocapsa sp. KS1; assembly: GCF_001499735.1. Classification (GTDB taxonomy): domain Bacteria; phylum Pseudomonadota; class Gammaproteobacteria; order Chromatiales; family Chromatiaceae; genus Thiocapsa. The sequence goes on from NZ_LN848257.1 coordinate 4,215,918, forward strand.
ACGGAGAGCCTGACATGACCAACGACGCAACCGTCTTCGTCGTCGACGACGACCAAGCCATGCGCACCTCTTTGCAGTGGCTGATCGAATCCACCGGCATGTCGGTCCAGACCTACGAGTCGGCCGACGTCTTTCTCGCGAGCTATTATCCGGGGCGTGCTGGCTGTCTCCTGCTCGATGTCCGGATGCCCGGGATGAGCGGCTTGGAGCTTCAGAGTCACCTCGCACGCGAGGGTTATCGCCTGCCCGTCATCATGATCACCGGACACGGCGATGTTGCCATGGCGGTCAAGGCCATGAAGGCGGGGGCGGTCGACTTCATCGAGAAGCCGTTTCACGACGAGGACCTGCTGCGCAGTATCCGGCGCGCACTCGACTACGACGAAAGACACCGTGCCGGTCAGGCGGCGCGTGCCGATATCGCGGCGCGCCTTGCCGAGCTGACGCCGCGCGAGCACGAGGTCATGGCGATGGTCACGGACGGCAAATCGAATAAGGACATCGCCGCAGCACTCGGTGTCAGTGCCAAGACGGTCGAGGCGCATCGCGCACGCGTCATGGAGAAGATGCGGGCCGACTCGCTCGCCGAGCTGGTGCGCATGGCCTTGATCGCGGCAACGGAAGGCCCGCCCGCCCGCTGAGCTCGGAGAGGGTTTGCTCGGAAGGCGTCGGAGCCTCAAAATGGCTGATCTTCAATGATCCGCCGGAGAATGTTTGATGTCCGAAAAGGCCCCCTGGATTACCTTCCGACCCGAGTTGAAGGTGCTCGACTGCACCGTTCGCGACGGGGGGCTCGTGAACGCCCACCGGTTCGACGACGACTTCGTCGCCGCTGTTTACCGCGCCTGTGTCGATGCCGGCATCGATTACATGGAGATCGGCTACAAGAACTCGGCGCGCGTCTTCCCGAAGGACAAGTTCGGTCCCTGGCGTCATTGCGACGAGGCCGATCTGCGTCGCGTGGTCGGCGACCATGACGCGGAGAAGACCGGGCTGAAGCTCGCCGCGATGGCCGACGCCGGAAAGAGTGACTGGCAGACGCAGATCCAGCCCGCGAGCGAGAGCGTGCTCTCCATGATCCGCGTCGCCTTCTATGCCCATCAGGTGTCCGAGGCGGTGGACATGATCCGGCACGCGACCGAGCTCGGCTACGAGACCACGGCGAACCTGATGGCGGTCTCCAACATCACCGAGACCGAGATCGATACCGTGCTCGAGGCGATCGCCGAGACGCCGGCCAGCACCATGGTGATCGTCGACAGCTTCGGCTATCTCTACCGCGAGCAGATCGACCGGCTTTACCGCAAATACAGCGCGGCACTCGAAGGCACCGGCAAGGAGATCGGCATCCATGCCCACAACAATCTCCAGTTGGCGTTCGCGAATACGATCGAGGCCATCATCCTGGGGTGCAACCGGGTCGACTCGACGATCTTCGGCTTCGGTCGCGGTGCCGGAAACTGCCACACCGAGCTGCTGCTCGGTTTCCTGCGCAACCCCAAATTCAACGTCCGCCCCATCATCGAGGTCATCCAGAATCGGATGTTGCCGCTGCGCAAGGAGTTGGATTGGGGACCTTCGGTCCCGTACAACATCACCGGTCAGCTCAACCAACATCCGCGCTCCGCGATCGAGTGGCGCGAGGGCGCGACGCCGGACGACTATCTGACCTTTTACGACAAGGTTGTCTCCGAGATTTGACGGCGGTTTGGCTGATAGCCGTCAGTTGCCAGCCTCCGGCCCGAAGCTTATTCGGGGCCGTGAATCCCCGGAGGTGTCCGGCGCTCGGGCCGGTCGGGGTTGTCCGGTGCCAACCGTGATGCCGTCGCGATGGTCGCTGACGGTTGACGGTTGACGGCTGGCAGCAGGCGGCAGCCTAAAAGCCCGACCACCGACCCGCGTTAATTCCCCCCTCAACCCCTGGAGGATGTCATGTCCGACGAAGCGATCTTGACCTTGGGCGATGCGAGCTATCGGTTTCCGATTCTGGAGGGAACGGAGGGAGAGCGTGCGATCGACATCCAGACCCTGCGCGCGCAAACCGGCCACATTACGCTGGATCCCGGGTACGGAAATACGGGGAGCTGCCAAAGCGCCATCACCTTTATCGACGGGGAGCGCGGGATCCTGCGCTATCGCGGGATCCCGATCGAGCAGTTCGAGCAGGCACCGAACTTCGTCGAGGTCGCCTGGCTCCTGATCTTCGGCCATCTGCCGAGTCCGGAGGAATACGACACCTTCGCCGCGGATTTGACCGGGTGTGCCAACCTCGACGAGGGGATGAAGCATCACTTCGAGGGTTTCCCGCGGGCGGCGCCGCCGATGGCCATCCTCTCGGCCATGATCAATGCCCTGTCCTGTTTTCATCCCGAGATCTTCGATCTCCAGGACAAGGACTCGGTGCGGATCGCCTCGGCCGGGTTGATCAGTAAGATCCGCACCATTGCCGCCTACGCCTATCGTCACTCCAGGGGGCTGCCGTACATCTACCCGGATCCCAAGCTGAGATACGTGCCGAACTTTCTGCACATGATGTTCTCGCAGCCCTACGAGCAGCATGTCTGCGAGCCGATCGTTCGAGACGCACTCAATCTGATCCTGTTGCTGCATGCCGATCACGAGCAGAACTGCTCGACCTCGACGGTGCGCATGGTCGGCTCGAGCCAGGCCAATCTCTTTGCTTCCTGTGCGGCCGGGGTCTGCGCCTTGTGGGGCCCGCTACACGGCGGAGCGAATGTCGCGGTGCTGGAGATGCTCGAGCAGATCCACCAGGGACAGATGACCCCGGAGGACTATGTTCGGCTGGCCAAAGACAAGGACAGCAAGGTTCGGTTGATGGGGTTCGGTCATCGGGTCTACCGGAATTTCGATCCGCGCGCGCGCATGCTGGCGAACGTCGCAGAGCGGCTCCTGCCTCAGCTCGGGGTCAAAGACCCGCTACTCGACATTGCGCGTCGGCTCGAGGAGATCGCGCTCGAAGATCCGTACTTTGTCGATCGTCAGCTCTATCCGAATGTGGATTTTTACAGCGGCATCATCCTGCGGGCCATTGGGATTCCGGTCAACATGTTCACTGTCATGTTTGCGATCGGCAGGCTCCCCGGTTGGATCGCTCACTGGTGGGAGCAGGAGCAGACACCGGGCAACAAGATCGCCCGGCCCCGTCAGATCTATGTCGGGCTGCAAGAGACGGATCGGGTGCTGCTGAGCGAGCGACGTTAAACCGCGCCCAGCGCGGTATGCGCTGTTTTTGGATGGGATCGACCCCGGCAGACTTGACGTCCGCCGGAGTCGGCGCGCTTTAGTCGGGAATGTGAAGGCGAGCACCCGGCTGCGCGGGTGCTCGCAGGACGCCGTTGCGGCGGAAGGCGCAATGCCGGGTCAGAGATGCAGGCGCCGGGTCTCGACGTCGGTCTCGCTGCGTTCCCACATCTGCTCGAAGTCGTCGCGCAGTCGACGCGCCTCGCGCCGGCCGTGCATGTCGGCGATGGCTTCGCTGCCCTCGGCCACCGGCCGCCTGACGTAGGCGCGCTCGTCTCCGATCAGAAAGGCATCGGGACGATTCGGTGCGTCGTCGGCAAGACGACGGATCGCGATCCGGGAGGGCAGGCGTTGAGCCAGATCGACGATGTAGCTTCCGGATTGGCTCGCGATGTCCGAATTGCTCAAGAGGGCACGCACCGGCACGTCCGGGCGCGCAAGCGCAAGTCGCTTGACGGCCTCGAGAAATTCCTGTGCGTTGTAGAGATCGCGATCCAGCACGGGGCCGAACAAACGCAGCTCTCGTCGCGCCGCCCGAGCGACTGCGATCCCGGCTTCGCGAATCTCGGCACGCGTCTCGAGCAGGCGGGGGCCGTACTGCGGGCGGGACAGGTTCACCTCATTGGACTCCACGTCATTCCTGCGTGTTTCGCGGCTCCAGAGTGGATCGGCGATCATCGCCGTGTCCGAAAGTGATGGTTGCTGAAATGCAACAACAGCCCGCATCGATTCCCGGGCCGCGTCCCTGCTGGGCTTAAGACGGATTTGCCGCCGGATGATGTGGTATTCAGGGCGCGGTCGTTGCAAATATGTCTCGCGCACTGAAAAAAGTTGCACTTTTGTGCCTGTTGTAGGCTAAAATGTCGTTGTCCCAAGTGCGGTCTGTCTATACCGTCCGCGCGCAATCTTAACCGATGAGCAGGCCCACGGCGACAGACCCGCGGCGAACGAGCGATACACCCACGAATATGTTGCTTTTTCCAGACATGTCCTCCGCCTTCGGTCAACGTCGACGTTCGAATCATCATCCATCCACCTGAACAGGAAACAAAAAGATGCGCAAACAGAAAAAGACCTCAAGGCTGGCCGCGCTTGCAGCCCCGCTCGCGATGGCCGTCACATTGGCTGCTCCGCTGTCGGTTCAGGCCGACTACAACTACGAGCACTTCTGGTCCGCTCAGCCCGAAGGCACGGCGTGGGTGACCAGCTACGGCGAGTGCTGGCAGAGTCTCCATGGCCCGAACGACCTGGAGCCCTGCGTGAAGGAAGCCGTGGTTCCGAAGGAATTCGTCGTCCGTCTGAACTTCGAGTTCGATAAGTACGAGATTCAGAACATCGTGAACGACGCCGAGCTGCAACGCCTCGACGACTACATCGCGCAGGTGAAGGCGACCGATACACGCGAGGAGATCTCGCTCGTCGGCCACACGGATGCGAAGGGCTCGGACGAATACAACATGGCACTCGGCATGCGTCGTGCCGAGACGATTCGCGACTACATGGTCAGCAAGGGTGTCCCGGCAAGCGACATCGTCTCCGTCACCAGCATGGGCAAGCGCGACATGCTGCCTGAGTACGATATCTTCTCGGTGCAGCAGCGCCGCGTGAAGATCCTCGCCGAGTACGAGGGCAACTAAGCTCTCACCGCCGATAGGCACTGCTTCGATCGCCGGGTTTGAGCCGGCGGTCGAGGCAGCCGACGATCAAGCGAGTATTGGTTTCGTTCGATCTCTTATCCGTTTCTTTTGAGTACCGCGCCGATCACGTCAGTGATCGACGCGGCAGGGTCCAATAAGCCTCATCCCCCCGACCGGGGCTTATGGGAGGGCCGTTCACGTCTAGGCGTGCACGGCCTTTTTTATTTTCCCATCACTCAGATTTCACGTGCAAGCCGAGTGGCGTCTCCGAGGTAGGTCGCGGGTGTCAGGGCTTTGAGCTCGGCCTTTGCGCCTTCGGGGATCTCCAGTCCATCGATGAAGACCTTCAGCGCCTCGGGGCCGATACGGTGCCCGCGTGTCAGCTCCTTCAGCCGTTCATAAGGACGATCCACGGCATAGCGACGCATCAGCGTCTGTATCGGCTCGGCCAAGACCTCCCAGTTTGCATCCAGATCGGCCGCCATCCGTCCCGGATCGGCCTCGAGCTTGCCGATACCACGCAGCGCCGACTGCAAGGCGATGCTGGTGTGGGCGACGCCGACGCCGAGGTTGCGCAGCACCGTCGAGTCGGTGAGGTCGCGCTGCCAGCGCGAGATGGGCAGCTTTGCGGCCAGATGTCCGAGGATCGCGTTGGCGATCCCGAGGTTGCCTTCCGCGTTCTCGAAGTCGATCGGGTTGACCTTGTGCGGCATGGTCGAGGAGCCGACCTCGCCCGCGACGGTACGTTGCTTGAAATAACCGAGCGAGATGTAGCCCCAAAGGTCGCGCGAGAGGTCGATCAGGATGGTGTTGAAACGCGCGAGGGCATCGAACAGCTCCGCCATGTAATCATGGGGCTCGATCTGGGTGGTGTAGGGATTCCAGGTCAGCCCGAGAGACTCGACGAAGCCACGGGTCAAGTCCGGCCAGTCGACGTCCGGATAGGCGACGCGATGGGCGTTGTAGTGTCCGACCGCGCCGTTCATCTTGCCCATCAGGGTCACCTCGGCGACGCGATCGCGCTGGATACGCAGCCGGTGGACGAGGTTCGCCATCTCCTTGCCGAGCGTCGTCGGCGTGGCCGGCTGTCCGTGGGTGCGCGAGAGCATCGGCTGATCGGCATAGCGATGTGCCAAGTCCCGGACGGCCGCGATGACGGCGTCCATCTCGGGCAGCAGGACCTGCTCCCGCCCGGCGCTCAGCATGAGCCCGTGGGCGAGATTGTTGATGTCCTCGGAGGTGCAGGCGAAGTGAATGAACTCGCTGGCCGCTTGGAGTTGCGGATGTGCGGCGGCCCGCTCCTTCAGGAAATACTCGACCGCCTTCACATCGTGATTCGTCGTGCGCTCGATCTCCTTGATGCGCTGCGCACCCGCGACGCCGAACTGCTCGGCGATGTCGTCGAGCAGCCGGTCGGCGTCGGCCGAGAAGACCGGCACCTCCGGGATTCCGGGGTGCCGCGACAAGGTCTGCAGCCAGCGGATCTCCACCAGGACACGGTAGCGGATCAGCCCGAATTCGCTGAAGATGGGCCGCAGATCGGTTGTCTTGGCGCCATAGCGCCCGTCGACGGGCGAGATGGCGGTCAGGCCGGTGAGATCCATCGCCATCGGATCAGGCCGCGAGCCGACGCAGGACGTAGGGGAGGATCCCGCCGTGTCGGTAGTAGTCGATCTCGTTGGGGGTGTCGATCCGCACCTTGGCCTTGAAGGTCTTCACCGACCCGTCGGGCGCCGTCGCACGGACGGTCACCGACTTCGCCGTGGCGTTGTCGAGCCCGGTGATGTCGAACTGCTCGGTTCCTGTCAGTCCCAGCGATTGGGCGTTGTCGCCCGGCAGGAATTCCAAAGGCAGAATCCCCATGCCGACCAGGTTCGAACGATGGATGCGCTCGTAGCTCTCGGCGATCACGGCGCGCACGCCCAAGAGACGCGGTCCCTTCGCGGCCCAGTCGCGCGAGGAGCCCGAGCCGTACTCCTTGCCGGCGATCACGATGACCGGCGTCCCCTCGGATTGGTACTTCATCGCCGCGTCGTAGATCGACATCTCCTCGCCGCCCGGTTGATGCAGGGTCACGCCGCCCTCGGTGCCCGGCGCCATGAGGTTGCGCAGTCGGATGTTGGCGAAGGTGCCGCGCATCATCACCTCGTGGTTGCCGCGCCGCGAGCCCAGGCTGTTGAAGTCCTTGGGGTCCACGCCCTTCTCGATCAAATACTTACCTGCCGGCGAGTTGGGCTTGATGGAGCCGGCGGGCGAGATGTGATCGGTGGTGATGGAGTCGCCGAGCACGGCCAGGCAGCGCGCACCCGCGATGTCCTCGGCCGGGGCCACGTCCAGCGTCATCCCGTCGAAATACGGCGGGTTGCGGATGTAGGTCGAGTCGGCCGGCCAGGCGTAGGTCTGGCTCGCGGCCACATCGATCGACTGCCAGCGTGCGTCGCCGGCGTAGACGTCCGCGTAGGCGGAGGTGAACTCGTCGACGGTGACGTTCTCGGTGATGGCCGCGTTCACCTCGTCCTGGGTCGGCCAGATGTCTTTGAGATAGACGGGTTGGCCGTTCGGGGCGGTCGTCAGCGGATCCTTGTAGGGGTCCAGATCGATCCGTCCGGCGATGGCGTAGGCGACGACCAGCGGCGGGCTCGCCAGATAGTTCATGCGCACCTCGGCATGGACCCGGCCCTCGAAGTTGCGGTTGCCCGAGAGGATGGACACGGCGCAGAGATCATTGTCCGCGATGGCCTTGGAGACGGGCGCGGGAAGCGGGCCGGTGTTGCCGATACAGACCGTGCAGCCGTAGCCGACGTTGTGGAAACCCAGTGCCTTGAGCGGCTCGGTGAGGCCGGCGCGATCCAGATAGCGCGTCACCGCCATCGAGCCCGGGCCGAGCGAGGTCTTCACCCAAGGTGCGGCCTTGAGCCCCAGGGCCGCGGCCTTCTTGGCGACCAGACCAGCAGCGAGCATGACGCTCGGGTTGGAGGTATTGGTACAGGAGGTGATGGCCGCGACCACGATGGAGCCGTCGGAGATCTCGACCGCTTGCCCGTCCATGACCGCCTTCGCCGGACCCTTGCTCGGGATGTTGCGCTCCTTTTTGAGCGCGGCTAGCGCGGCCGGGAAGTGCCTCGCCATCTCGGTCAGCGGTACCCGGTCCTGCGGGCGCTTCGGGCCGGCGAGCGAGGGCACGACATCGCCCAGATCCAGCCCCAGGGTCTCGGAATAATCGGCCTCGGCGGCGTCGGCGGTGTGCCAGACGCCCTGTGCCTTGCAGTAGGCCTCGACCAAGGCGATCTGCGCCTCGTCGCGCCCGGTCAGGCGCAGATAGTCGAGCGTGACCTGATCGACCGGGAAGAGACCGCAGGTCGCCCCGTACTCGGGCCCCATGTTCGCGATCGTGGTGCGCTCGCCCATCGGCAGGGTCGCGATCGCCGGGCCGTAGAACTCGACGAACTTGCCGACCACGCCATGCTTGCGGAGCATGTCGACGATGGTCAGGACCAGGTCGGTCGCCGTCACGCCTTCGCGCAGGGTGCCGGTCAGCTTGAAGCCGACGACCTTGGGGACCAGCATCGAGACCGGTTGGCCCAGCATGGATGCCTCGGCCTCGATCCCGCCGACACCCCAGCCCAGGACGCCGATCCCGTTGACCATGGTGGTGTGGGAGTCGGTGCCGACACAGGTGTCGAAATAGGCTTGGGTGCGGCCGTCGAGCGGATTCGGGAAGATGACGCGCGACAGATACTCGATGTTGACCTGATGCACGATGCCGGTGTCCGGCGGCACGACCTTGAAGCCGTCGAGCGCCTTCTGGCCCCACTTGAGGAACTTGTAGCGTTCTTGATTGCGTTGGAACTCAAGCTCCGCGTTGAGCGCGAAGGCATCGTTCGAGCCGAAATGGTCGACCTGCACCGAATGGTCGATGACCAGCTCGGCCGGCTGGAGCGGGTTGATCTTGCGCGGATCGCCGCCGAGCGCCTTCATCGCATCGCGCATCGCCGCCAGATCGACCACGGCCGGCACGCCGGTGAAGTCCTGCATGAGCACGCGCGCCGGTCGGTACTGGATCTCCTTGGACGGCTCGGCCTTGGGGTCCCAGTTGGCCAGATCCTCGATGTCCGAACGGGTGACGGTGACGTCGTCCTCGTTGCGGAGCAGATTTTCCAACAGGATCTTCAGCGAGAAGGGCAGGCGGGCGCTGCCGGGGACGGCGTCGAGCTTGAAGATCTCGTAATCCTTGCCGGCGACGTCGAGTGTGGCTTTGGCGTTGAAGCTGTTGGTCATGCGGTGCTCCGGGTTCGGCGAAGAGGTTGGGCCCGATTCTAGCGACCAAGCCCGTGCGGCGCTATATGCTGCGGTGCAATATGTTCGGGTAGCTGCGGCTCTTGAGCCGTCGGCTTTCGGCCTTCGGCCTCCAGCTATCAGCTATCAGCTATCAGCTATCAGGTGCCGGCAATCGGCCTCGGTGCGGACAAGGCTGATGGTTGGTTGCTCCCTCGGGCTGCGCGTTCGTCAGGCATTCGGATTGGCGGTGCGGTCGGCCAGGCTGTTGAGGTAGCGTCGGGCGTCCGCGAGGATCTGTCGGTTTTTCAAGAGCAGCTGCCAACGGGTGCCGCCGACCTGCCGCCACAACATGGCAGAGCGGACGCCAGCGAGCAGCAGGGCGCGCACCCGGTGCTGGTTGTCGGGATTCTGCAGGTGCAGCGGGTCGCCTCGAACGATGATCCGCGGCTCCAACGAGCTCAGGGTGTCGCTGTAGATTCCCGCGAGATGGGCCAGCATCGCGGGGTGCAGGAGCGCGACATGCTCGTGCTTGGCCTGTGCCGCGGCAATGCCCTCGCCGATGCGTGCGAGCAGGTCGGGCCGCGCCGCAAGGGCGCGTTCCAGCTTCATCAGGAGGACGACGTAACGGGTCAACTCCAGGTTGCGCTCCGGTTTGCCGGTCAGCTGGGCGATGATCTGGCGTGCGCCGTTCGCAACCCGTCCGGGCTCGCCGAAGACCGCGCCGACGTCCTCGGCATTGACCTGGAGAAGGCTGTAGATGCAGGGTTCCATGGCGTCGGTGTCGGCCGAGCCCGACCGGGCAACACGCATGACACAGTTGACGGCTTGATAGATGCCGGCGAGGGCGATGACACGGTCGAGGTTGTCGTGGGGCATTCTGCTGGGGATCTCCTGGGCGACTGACCGGCCATTTGAACTCGAAGGAGGCGATCTCGCCAAGTGATCCTTCTCGATGCGATTCAGCGCCACCCATCTTCGATCACTGCGCCGCCGAGACATTCGTCCTCGCGATAGAGCACGATCGACTGCCCCGGCGTCACCGCGCGTTGCGGTTGGTCGAAGCGGATTCGGCAGCCTGTTTCACCGGTCTCGACGACCTCGCAGTGCTGCAAGGGCTGGCGATGGCGCAGACGGGCCAGGCATCGAAACGGCGGGCGCTCCGGCGGTGCGCCCGCGATCCAGTGCGCCGCCGCCGCGCTCAGTCCGACGGACATGAGCAGCGGATGATGCGTGTCTTGAACCAGCACCAAGGTGTTGCGATCGGCATCCTTCGCGGCGACAAACCAGGGCGCCTCGCGTCCGCCGTGAATACCGCCGATGCCGAGTCCCTGGCGCTGCCCGATCGTGTAATAGGCCAAGCCTTGATGCTCGCCGATATGCATACCCTCGGCGGTCTCGATGGGGCCGGGCTCGCACGGGACGTAGCGGGCCAGGAAGTCCCGGAAGCGACGCTCGCCGATGAAACAGATCCCGGTGCTGTCCTTTTTCTCGGCATTGGCGAGACCGAGACCCCTCGCGATCTCCCGGACCTCGCGCTTGGTCAGGTCATACAGCGGGAAGAGCGCGCGCTCCAATTGAGATTGATCGAGCAGATGCAGGAAGTAGGTTTGATCCTTGTCGGGGTCGGCGCACAGACGAAGCCGCGCGCCCTGGGCGTCGCGTGTCACCCGCGCGTAGTGACCTGTGGCGATGAGGTCGGCACCCAGCCCCAGGGCGTGATCGAGGAAGGCGGCGAACTTGATCTCCCGGTTGCACAGGACATCCGGGTTGGGGGTGCGCAAGGCTCGGTATTCGCTCAGGAAGGATTCGAAGACGCGGTCCCAATACTCGGTGGCGAAGTTGACCGTATGCAGCCGGATCCCGAGCCGATCCGCGACGGCACGCGCGTCGGCCAGATCGGCGGCCGCAGCGCAGTAGCCCGGGTCGTCGTCCTCTTCCCAGTTCTTCATGAAGAGGGCCTCGACCCGATACCCGTGCTCGAGCAGTCGATGGGCGGCGACGGCCGAATCGACACCGCCGGAGAGACCGACGATCACGCTGGTCGGGCGAGACTTCTGAAAGGATGCGGTCATCGCGCGATTGTACCGACGGCATCGACCCGCGTCGCGAACGGGTGCGGTCCATCCCGCAATCGAAGGTCTGCGCAAGCTCCGACGGCGGTGTTAGCATGACGACTTTTGGGCAACGAGAGCACTGCATATGGCCAACAACATCAAGATCCCGGCGGGCGGCGAGAAGATTCAGGTCAATGGGGATCTGTCTCTGACGGTGCCCAACAATCCCATCATCCCCTACATCGAGGGCGACGGTATCGGCATCGACATCACGCCGGTGATGTGTGCGGTGGTCGATGCGGCGGTTGCAAAGGCATACGGCGGGTCGCGCAAGATCCACTGGATGGAGATCTATGCCGGCGAGAAGTCCACCCGGGTCTACGGCGAGGACGTCTGGCTGCCCGAGGAGACGCTCGCGGCGGTGAAGGATTACGTGGTCTCCATCAAGGGCCCGCTCACCACGCCGGTCGGCGGCGGCATCCGCTCGCTGAACGTGACCCTGCGCCAGGAGCTCGACCTCTACGTGTGCCTGCGCCCGGTGCGCTATTTCAGCGGCACGCCGAGTCCGCTCAAGGAGCCCGAGCACACCGACATGGTGATCTTTCGCGAGAACTCCGAAGACATCTACGCGGGCATCGAGTGGCAGGAGGGTACAGCCGCGGCCAAGAAGGTCATCGATTTTCTGCGCAACGAGATGGGCGTGACCAAGATCCGTTTCCCCGAGACCTCCGGGATCGGCGTGAAGCCGGTGTCGCGCGACGGAACCGAGCGTCTGGTGCGCAAGGCCATCCAATACGTGATCGACAACGATCGCGCCTCGCTGACCTTGGTGCACAAGGGCAACATCATGAAGTTCACCGAGGGTGCCTTTAAACAGTGGGGATACGATCTTGCCAAGTCCGAGTTCGGTGCCGAGGAGATCGGCGGCGGGCCTTGGTGCAGCTTCAAGAACCCGAAGACCGGAAAAGAGATCGTGGTGAAGGACGTGATCGCCGATGCCTTCCTTCAGCAGATCCTGCTGCGCCCGAAGGATTACGACGTGATCGCGACACTCAACCTCAACGGTGATTACATCTCCGATGCCTTGGCCGCGCAGGTCGGCGGCATCGGGATGGCGCCGGGGGCGAATTTGTCCGACACCGTCGCCATGTTCGAGGCGACGCACGGGACCGCGCCGAAATATGCCGGCAAGGATCAGGTGAATCCGAGCTCCTTGATCCTGTCCGCGGAAATGATGCTGCGCCACATGGGTTGGACGGAAGCGGCCGACCTCATCATCAAGGGAGTGGAAGGCGCGATCGCGGCCAAGACTGTGACCTACGATCTCGATAGGCTTATGGACGGGGCGACTAAGCTGAGCTGCTCGGGCTTCGGCGATGCGGTGATCGCGCGAATGGATTGAGGGTCGGAGACGATCCGAGCGGAAAAAAGGGGCGCGGAACGAGAGTCCGCCCCCGGTTTTCGTCGGGCGTCAGCGCGGGGATTGTCGCCCGGGCCGCCGACGGAAAGAGGTTGGCCGGACGGGATCAGCTGACGCGGTGGACGTTCGCCGCGTGGAGTCCCTTCGGCCCCTGGCTGATCTCGAACTGGACCTTTTGGCCCTCGCGCAGGGTTTTGTAACCGTCCATATCGATCGCCGAGAAATGGACAAAGACGTCCTCGTCCCGGCCATCGGGCTGCACGAACCCGTAACCCTTGGCGTTATTGAACCACTTGACAACACCGGTAATCATTTAGGGGCTCCTCCAGGAGTTGCAGGTCTCTCGTTGGTGGTCGTCATTGTTGTTCTCTGGCGGGTGCCTTGAAACCTCGGAACCGCGCCATAACTGCGTAGTATAGTAAGGTGATTTCGCCGGTCAAACCGGCGTCTCCCCGCAGGCTCCGCAGCGAGCTGCGTTGCGGCATATCCCGTCTGTGCGGTCGTGGTTCAGGCGTTTGATCATACGGGCTCGACGCACGGCTCAGGCCGGTCGAGCGACATCGCAAGCCGTCAAATTTTGTCTAGAATTCCGAACCATGAGTGATGACCTTCCAAGCGACGAACGCGAATCAGGATTAACCGTCCAAGAGGCGAAGCCGAAGCTGCGTCGTCCGCCGCTGTTCAAGGTCCTGTTGCTGAACGATGATTACACTCCGATGGAGTTCGTAGTCCAGGTGCTGGAAAGTATTTTCGGGATGAACCGCGAGAAAGCGACCCAAGTTATGCTTCACGTGCATACTCGAGGTCGGGGTGTGTGTGGGGTTTACACCAAGGATATCGCCGAGACCAAGGTATCTCAGGTCAACGACTACGCACGCAGTCACCAACATCCGTTGTTATGTACCATGGAAGAGGCTTAGAGGCTGGCAGGCTTGCTTGATGAAGCAGCACACAGCGTTTCGTAAACCCCCGCTTGGACTAGGCCGATGCTGAGCAAAGAACTCGAATTTTCGCTGAACCGGGCCTTCAAGGAGGCGCGCGCGAAGCACCATGAGTACATGACGGTCGAGCATATGCTGCTGTCGCTCCTGGACAACCCGACTGCCGCGAAGGTCCTCAAGGCGTGCGGGACGGATTCCGACAGGTTGCGCCGCGAGATCACCGCCTTTATCGACGAAACGACACCCCTCATCCCCGACAACGAGGATCGCGATACCCAGCCGACGCTCGGGTTTCAGCGCGTCCTGCAGCGCGCGGTGTTCCACGTGCAGTCCGCGGGCAAGAAGGAGGTGACGGGCGCCAACGTGCTGGTGGCGCTCTTCAGCGAGCAGGACTCGCAGGCTGTTTATCTCCTCAATCAGCAGGATGTGACCCGCCTGGACGTCGTCAACTACATCTCGCACGGCATCTCCAAGGTGCCGGGAGAGAATCAGGAAGACGATGCGCCCGGCGAGATCGACGAGCCGCGCGGCGAGGAAAAGGAGGGGAGCAGTCCGCTCGAGAGCTTCGCCACTAATCTGAACGAGATGGCCCGGCAGGGGCGGATCGACCCCCTGATCGGCCGTGCCAACGAGGTCGAGCGGACGGTGCAGATCCTCTGTCGGCGGCGCAAGAACAACCCCCTGTTCGTCGGCGAGGCAGGTGTCGGCAAGACCGCGATCGCCGAGGGTCTGGCGAAGAAGATCGTGGACGGCGAGGTTCCGGAGATTTTGGCCGACGCGGTCATTTATTCACTGGACCTGGGCGGCCTGGTGGCGGGAACCAAGTACCGGGGCGACTTCGAGAAGCGCCTCAAGGCGGTCCTCGCGCAGCTCAAGCGCCAGCGCCATGCCATCCTCTTCATCGACGAGATCCACACGATCATCGGTGCGGGCTCCGCCTCGGGCGGCGTCATGGACGCCTCCAACTTGATCAAGCCGGTCTTGGCGTCCGGCGACCTGCGCTGTATCGGCTCCACGACCTACCAAGAGTATCGCGGGATCTTCGAGAAGGACCGGGCTTTGGCTCGGCGCTTCCAGAAGATCGACGTCGAGGAGCCGTCCGTCGAGGAGACCTTCGAGATCCTCAAGGGGCTGAAGTCCCGGTTCGAAGAGCATCATCAGGTCACCTACACCAACCCCGCCTTGCGTGCCGCCGCGGAGTTGTCGAATCGCTACATCAACGATCGGCATCTCCCGGACAAGGCGATCGACGTGATCGACGAGGCGGGCGCTCACGTTCAACTCAAGAGTCCCGCGAAACGCAAGAAGCGCATCGATGTCGGCGACGTCGAGGCGATCGTCGCCAAGATGGCTCGCATCCCCTCGAAGAAGGTCTCCGCCTCGGACACCGAGTCGCTGCGTAATCTGGACCGCGATCTCAAGATGGTGGTCTACGGGCAGGACGCGGCGATCGATGCGCTGACCTCTTCGATCCGGATGAATCGCTCGGGGTTGGGTACCGAAGAGAAGCCGATCGGCTCCTTTCTGTTCACGGGCCCCACCGGTGTAGGCAAGACGGAAGTGACCCGCCAGTTGGCGCGGATCTTGGGTATGGAGCTGCTGAGATTCGACATGTCCGAGTACATGGAGCGGCACACGGTATCGCGCCTCATCGGCGCTCCGCCCGGTTATGTCGGTTTCGATCAAGGCGGTCTGCTCACCGAAGAAGTCAACAAACATCCGCATGCGGTTCTGCTACTCGACGAGATCGAGAAGGCCCATCCCGATGTCTTCAACCTTCTTTTACAGGTGATGGACCACGGGACGCTGACCGACAACAACGGACGCAAGGCGGACTTCCGCAACGTGGTGTTGGTGATGACGACCAATGCGGGGGCGGAAGAGACGGCACGCCGCTCGATCGGCTTCACGGAGCAAGACCATTCCACCGACGGCATGGAGGCACTTAAGCGCTATTTCACGCCCGAGTTCCGCAACCGTCTCGATGCGGTCGTCCAATTCGGACCCTTGAGCGAGGAGACGATACGCAGCGTGGTCGACAAGTTCGTCTTCGAGCTTGAGCAGCAGCTGGAGGACAAGAAGGTTCGGCTCACCATCGAGCTCGATGCGCGCGCCTGGCTGGCGCAGAAGGGCTATGACCCGAAGATGGGCGCGCGGCCGATGGCCCGTGTCATCCAGAATCACATCAAGAAGCCCTTGGCCAACGAGCTCCTCTTCGGCGATCTGGTGACGGGCGGCAGCGTGCGAATCCATGTCGAGGCGGACGCGCTCGCGTTCGACATCAACGGCGAGCCGCGCGCGCTATGAGGACCGCTGAAGGCCCGGCGACCAGTGTCGCCGTGCGCTCCGAGCAGTCAACGCATCTCCGGCGAGGGAGCGTCTGTCGACGCACGGGCGTGCGGTGCGCCTACCCCTAAAGGATCGACAGTTGCCGAATTAAACCGCCGCCGTCGTCGAGGTGATGCGGGCGTCCGACGCGAGGGCGATCCCGACTCGGATTATCTGGCGCGATACACGATACGGCCTTTCGTGAGGTCGTACGGTGTCAGCTCGACGGTGACCTTGTCGCCTGTGAGGATGCGGATATAGTGTTTGCGCATCTTTCCGGAGATATGAGCGGTGACGGTGTGGCCGTTCTCCAGCTCGACCCGGAAAACGGTGTTCGGCAAGGTCTCTGTCACCGTGCCTTCCATTTGGATAACGTCGTCTTTTGACATAGTTTTTGTGTGTTGTACTACGTGATCGGATCCGGGTCATCAAGCGCCGGGAGTGTACCATAGCTTTGAACGTCGCGGCGGACGCAGCAGGAATCGGGCAACCGCGCAAAGCCGCTCGTCGGCGGGGATTCAGCCGAGGTCCAAGGCCCGAGTGCGCTCGAACCGGCGCCATCCGTACCCGTCCCACGCCTCGATCGGGCGGAAGCGATCCTTATACCGCATCTTCGGCGACTCCCGAAGCCAGTAGCCCAGATAGAGATGGGGCACGCCGATGCGCCGCGCCGCCTCGATCTGCGCCAGGATCGCGAAGGTCCCCGGCGAACGCTCGGAGATTGTCGGATCGAAAAAGGTGTAGACGGCCGAGAGACCCTGCTCGAGAATGTCCGTGACCGCGACTCCGACCAGCTGCTCGCCGAGCCGCAGCTCGATGAAACGGGTTGACCCGCCCCAACGCTCGACCAGGAAACGTCGATAGCTCGCTTCGGAGGCATCGTCCGCCATGCTGCCTTGCGGATGGCGCTCGCCGAGGTAACGTCGATAGAGATCGAAATGGCTCGGCTTGAAAGCGGCCGGGGTGTCGATGAGGCTCAGCTCGGTGGAATTGCGACGCAGGTTACGGCGTTGCGAGCGGTCCGGAGCGAAATCCGCGACCGGCACGCGTACCGGCACGCAGGCCGCGCAGCCACGACAGGCCGGACGGTAAACATGGGCGCCGCTGCGCCGGAATCCCTGATCGACCAGAACCTGGTAAGTCGCGCTGTCGATGCGTGCAGTGGGGTCGACAAAGAGGGTCCGCGCCCGGCGCCCCGGCAGGTAGGAGCAGGCGTGCTCGCCGGTGAGATAGAGGGCGAGATGGCGCCCTGCAACGGGGCTGTCGGCGGCGTTCATGCGGTTTCCGCGGATCCATCGAAAAGGGGGAGGTGCTCGAGCCCGTCGTCCCAGGTTCGCGCGGTGCCGACGCCGGGTCCGGGTTGTCGACAGAGTATTTCCAATCGACGTACGAGATCGCCGCGAGGGATCTCGACGGCACCCAGGCTGACTAGATGCTCGGTGCGCATCTGACAGTCGATTAGGCCGAACCCCCAGCGCGTCAGGCGTTCGCACAGATGCACCAGGGCGACTTTCGACGCATCGCTCGCCCGGCTGAACATCGACTCTCCGAAAAAGGCGCAGCCGACGGCAACCCCGTAAAGTCCGCCGACCAGTGCGTCGTCCTGCCAGACCTCGACCGAATGCGCGACTCCGCGTCGGTGCAGGGCCTCGTAGGCCATGACCATCTCCGGGAGGATCCAGGTCCCGCCGAGTGCGTCGCGCGGTGCTGCGCAGCCGCGAATGACCCCGCCGAAGTTCCGATCCATCGTGACCTTGAAGGTTTGCCTGCGCAGCCGTTTGCGTAGGCTACGCGACAGCCTCATGCGATCGGGAAAGAGCACGGTGCGCGGATCCGGAGACCACCAAAGGATCGGGTCGCCCTCGCTGAACCAGGGGAAGATCCCGCGTCGGTAGGCGTTCTCGAGTCGCTCCGGCGAGAGATCGCCGCCGAACGCCAGCAGGCCGTTGGGCTCGCGCAGGGCGTGGCGGACGTCCGGAAATGCGGATCTATCGCGGGGATCAAGGCGCGGAATCATGCCGAATGCGGCTCAACTGAGTGTGCCGGTCGCCGGCGCCGGGCCGGAAGTGTCGCTGTCGTGGCGGTAGGGGCTGTGGGTCTGCATCTCGGCAATGTAGTCGTCCATGCCTTCGGCCTCGAGGGTCACGAAGCGCGCGATGGCGTCGCGGAAGGCGGGGTCGGCGATCCAATGCGCCGACCAGGTCGGGGTCGGCAGGAAGCCGCGGCTCACCTTGTGCTCGCCCTGCGCACCCGGCTCGAAGCGAGTCAACCCCCTCTCGATGCAATAGTCCAGACCCTGATAGTAGCAAGCCTCGAAATGCAGGCTGTGAAAGTCCTGAAAGCAACCCCAATGGCGTCCGTAGAGCGAGCGTGTGCCGACCAGGTCGAAGGCCGCGGCGACGATGTCGTTGCCGTACTCGGCCAGCACCAGCAGGAGACTCTCGCCCATCGTCTCGCCGATGGCTTGGAAGAAGGGCAGCGAGAAGGTCGGGATCCCGCCGCGCTTATCGAAGGTATCGCAATAGAGGCGATGGAAGGTGGCCCATTCCGCCTCCGTGACCGCGTTGCCCGGGATGCGTCGAATCCGTACGCCGGATTCGACGACGCGGCGCCGCTCGCGTTTGACCTTTTTGCGCTTTTCGGCCGTAAAGGTCCCGAGATAATCGTCGAACGAGCTGTAGCCCCGGTTGTGCCAGTGAAACTGACAGCCGACGCGTCCGAGCAGGCCGTGAGCCTCGAGCAGTGCCTGCTCGTCGTCCGCGGTGAAGAGGCAATGCAGCGAGGAGACTCCCGCCTCCTCGGCCACCCGGACCGCGCCCTGAGTCAGGGCGCGTGCATGCTCTTTGCGCGCCGGCGAATCGCCGGTCAGGAGTCGCGGACCCGTGGCGGGGGTGTAGGGCGAGGCGATCACCAGCTTCGGATAGTATCGCAATCCCTTGCGCCGGTAGGCGTCCGCCCAGCTCCAGTCGAAGACGAACTCCCCGTAGGAGTTGAACTTCAGATAGCAGGGCGCAGCCGCGACCAGATGTCCATCCGCATCGTGCAGCGCGAGATGCCGTGGCAGCCAGCCGAGCGATTCGCCGACGCAGCCGTGACGCTCCATGGCATCGAGGAACTCGTGCCGCAGGAACGGGCTGTCGTCCCCGGCAAGTCGGTTCCATTGATCCGCGGGGATGTCGGCAATCGCGGAATGGGTCGTCAGTCTGTACATGGGTATCGATCGGAAGGCCGGGCCGGTATCAGCCACATGAGGGCGTCCGATCGGTGCCCAAGGCATCCTGTGCTCGGCCCCTCTACTTCCCGCCGGCCGCCAAGGCATCCAGATATTTTTCTGCATCCAGTGCTGCCATGCAGCCCGTGCCGGCGGAGGTGATCGCTTGGCGGTAGACGTGGTCCATCACGTCGCCCGCGGCAAAGACGCCGGGAACGGAGGTTGCCGTCGCATTGCCGTCGATGCCGCTGTGGACCTTGATGTAGCCGCCGGCCATGTCGAGCTGACCTTCGAAGATCTGCGTGTTGGGCTTGTGACCGATGGCGATGAAGACGCCTTGCAGATCGATATCCTGTGTGGAGCCGTCCAAGGTGCTCTTGATGCGCATCCCGGTGACACCGGTCGCGTCGCCGAGGATCTCGTCGAGCGTGTGGTTCCAAGCGATCTTGACGTTGCCGTGCTCCGCCTTTTCAAACAGATGCTTCTGCAGGATCTTCTCGGCGCGCAGTGAGTCGCGCCGATGCACCAGGATCACTTCGGAGGCGATGTTCGACAGATAGAGGGCCTCCTCGACGGCGGTGTTCCCCCCGCCGATGACGGCAACCTTCTGGTTGCGATAGAAAAAACCGTCGCAGGTGGCGCAGGCCGACACCCCGCGGCCGCGGAAGGTCTCCTCCGAAGGCAGTCCGAGGTACATGGCGCTCGCGCCCGTGGCGATGATCAAGGCATCGCAGCTGTAGACGGCCGAGTCGCCCGTCAGCGTGAACGGGCGGGTCCCGAGATCGACCGCATTGATGTGGTCGAAGATGATTTCGGTCTCGAAGCGCTCGGCGTGGCGTCGCATCCGCTCCATCAGCTCGGGCCCCTGGACCCCGTCGGGGTCGCCGGCCCAGTTGTCCACGTCGGTCGTCGTCATCAACTGCCCGCCTTGCTCCAGGCCTGTCACCAAGACCGGACTCAGGTTGGCGCGTGCGGCGTAGACGGCCGCCGTGTAACCGGCGGGGCCGGATCCCAGGATCAAGAGCCGGCAGTGCTTGGTTTCGCTCATAGTTAGATACTCCGAGAAGTTGCGCGTTTTTTGGTCAGGCTGCCTGCCGAGCCAGGTCCGGGCTCACGGTGGATGGTCGATCCTTTCGCGTCATGCGCGCGGTCGGCGCCGCCTCCGGGGCGGGCCGACCGCGCGAGCTGCTCACGGCGACTTCGCCCTTTCGGAGCGTGCCGCCACGGTGCGTACCAGCGGACCGAGGGTCAAGCCCTGCACCAGCACCGAGAAGACCACGACGATATAGGTCACGGTCAAGATCAGATCGCGAGGGCTATCCTCCGGCAAGGAGAGGGCCAGTGCCACCGAGATGCCGCCGCGCAGCCCCCCCCAGGTCAAAATCGAGAGGAAGCCGGGCTCGAAGTGGCGACGGCGGCGCAGCAGGTGAAAGGGCAGGCCGACACTGACGAGACGAGCGACGAGCACCAGCGGGATCGCAACGAGGCCCGCCAGGACGAAGGTGCCGGTCATGGTGATCGCCAGCACCTCGAGGCCGATGATCACGAACAACACGGCATTGAGGATCTCGTCGACCAACTCCCAGAAATCGTCCAATCGATAGCGGGTGGCTTCGGTCAATGCGGTGGCGCGTCCTCGACTGCCGATCATGAGGCCGGCCACGACGATGGCGATCGGCGCGGAGACATGCGCATGCTCGGCAATGGCATAACCGCTCATGGCCAGTGCGAGCGTCACCATGATCTCGACCTGATAGTTGGCGGTCTTGCCGATCATGTAGAGGGCGATCCAGCCGATGACGAAGCCGAACGCCAGCCCCCCGAAGATCTCGGTCGCGAAGAGCAGCAGTGCGCTGCCCGGCGCGGGTGCTGTCTCGCCGGCAGCAAGACCCGCCAGCAGCGTGAAGACCACGACCGCCACGCCGTCGTTGAAGAGCGACTCCCCCGTGATCTTCGTCTCCAGGGACTTGGGTGCCTTGGCCTGCTTCAGAATACCGAGCACGGCAACCGGGTCGGTCGGCGAGATGAGTGCGCCCAAGAGCATGCAGTAGATAAGCGGGACGTCGAGCCCGAGCGCGAAGAACAGCAGCCAGCTTGCGCCGCCGATCAGAATGGTCGCACCGAGGACGCTCGCCGAGGCGAGGATTGCAATCGCCCACTTGTGTCTGGCGAGCTCGCGCAGATCGACGTGCAGGGCGCCCGCGAAGAGGAGAAATCCGAGCATCCCCTGCAGCAGCGCCTCGCTGAAATCGATGCTCGCCAGCATGCGTTGGACCTCCTGCTCCAGCTCCCGTGCGAACGGGAACGGCAGCAGGAGCACCAGCGAGAATACCAGGGCAATCAGCATCAGGCCAATGGCGTTCGGCAGCTTGAGATAGCGGTCGTTCAGCCAACTGAAGAGTGCTGCAAATCCGATCAGGACGGCGAGAACGTCGAAGAGTCGCATCGTTTGAGATCCTTAGGGCAATAAGGCTGCCGAGTTGTCTTCCAATCCCGGTGCGCGGCGCGGTCCGCGACCTGCTCTGTTTCCCGCGTCCGGAGTCCCTTCCCGAGCGATGGGCGGTGCGCCGGGCCCCCGACCTGTGCCGGTCCACCCCGCGCCGACCGCGCGCCAAGGTCGCGACCGAATTATGCCGCGTCCGCGCGGGTTCGGCGCGCGTTGATGCGGCGGCTGTCGTCGGGATCTCGACCCGCACCGACGCGTTGCGACGATGGCCGCTTGACACCTCGCACGCGGCAGTCTAGAACTTTCCTTTACAGCAAATTGCGAACTATATCGAGCGTGAATTATGAGGCGTCGGCAACCTGATGCTGTCCTCTGCGCCATTCTGGTGTCCGGGATCCTGTCCGGCTGTGCAACCCAGCGCGGCGACGGGCTTTCCGCCTCCCGCGCCGATGTGGTTTTGGCCGGCTTGTCCCAGGTCGGAACGCCTTACGTTTACGGAGGAACGACGCCCGGCGAGGGCCTCGACTGCAGCGGTCTGACCTATTACGCACACCATGTTGCCGGAGTGCAGATTCCGCGCGTGTCGATCGAGCAGCTCCGCGCCGCGACCCCCGTTCCCGGGCATCAACCCCGGGCCGGAGACATGGTCTTTTTCCGCACCGGACCGGACCAGCATCATGTCGGTCTCATGGTGGACAACGACCGCTTCGTGCATGCCTCGACATCGCGTCGGGAGGTCCGGCTGGATCGGCTTGCCACCCCCTATTGGCAGGCCCGGTATCTGGGGGCCGGCACTTATCTCAAGTGATCCGGTCTCGATTGATCCTCGGCCTCACGCTCGCGTTTTTCGGGCCAATGTAGCACAATGCGCCGCAGCTTCCGGCTCGGCCGGAGGTGTCGATGTCACCACAATGAATAACTCGAAGGAGTTGACAACCATGTCCGATAAGCCAATGAGCACGAGCCGTCGCGACGCTGTCAAGGTGATGCTGGGTACCGCCGCGGCGATCCCGGTCATCAATCTGGTCGGCTTCGGCACCGCACGCGCCGAAGCGCCTGCGAACGCGGTCGCTGCGAACGATCCCACCGCAGTCGCGCTCAAGTACAACGCCGACGCAACCAAGTCCGACCGCGTCGCCGCGGCTCGTCCGGGTTTGCCGCCTGCGGAGCAGCATTGCGCAAACTGTCAGTTCCATCTCCCCGATGTCGCCGGTGCGACCGAAGAGTGGCACGGCTGCAGCCTGTTCCCCGGCAAGTTGATCAACGTCAACGGCTGGTGCGCGTCCTGGACGTTGAAGGCCGGCTGATCACGTCGATCACTCCCTTCGGATCGTCCGAAACGGGGCCGTTTGGCCCCGTTTCTCGTTTGCGTGATCGGCCGCGGCGCCGGTGCAAGGCTTGAATTCGACACGCCGGAGCGACCTCGCCCTCCCGGTTTCCGTTGATTTTCTTCTCGGGTACGTTTTTTGCCTTTTCTATGAGAACGCGTTCTCGCTCAGTCGTTCTCCGGTGGCCCTCATGATCTTTTCCCAACAGTCCTCGTCCTCCAGCTCCGAGATTGCACAACCTTACGTCGGCGCGATCCGGTCGATCGATGCCTCCGGGCCGAATTGGCGCATGGCGCTTCTGCGCGGCATCGTCTGGAGCCTGATCGGGATGATTTATGCACCCTTGTTTACCGGCCTTGCGGAACTGTTTCAGGGGCTCGGATTCGGTCACGGGACCTACATCGCCGCCGCCGCCCTGGCAGGTGCTGTGGGTGCGGCACTCTACGGTGCGCGTGAAGTGGCCCTGATCGCGACCGGCATCGGTGTTTTGGTCGGCGTCTTCGTGCTCATGCTGTTTGCCGAGCAGATTGCCGTTTTCCACGTGGTCTTGGCGGCGGCTGCCGCGGCCGGTGCGGTCGGCTTGACCGTCAGCTTTCCTGCGCGCTGCTCGAGACACGTCCCCGGCAAGGCCATGGCAGGTCTTGCGACCGGTGCCCTCTGCGGCGGTTTTCTGGCCCTTGTCGAGCCCTTCCATCCGCACCCGTTCTCGTCGTTCGCGGTGCTGGCCTTCCTCGTCAGCGTCAACGGCGTGCTCTACGTCGTCTCCGTGCGTTGGTGGTTGTCGGTGTCGCGTCGTCTACACTGTGAGTCTCGACCCTGCTACGTGATCGAGTCCTTGGTGATGGCGACGCTGGCAGGCGTGGCCGCCGGCAGCGTCTGGATGATGATCGGTCCCCTGATCGACATCGAATCCGGGCTCTGGCAATCCGCCAGCGCGGCCATGCACGACCGCATCCCGATGGCCATCCTCGGCGGGATGTTCGGCGGCGGCGTTGCCGGCATGCTGCTTGAATTCTTCCGATTTTCCTGGGTACACGATCTCTAAATGGCGAAAACAGCCTCCAGCCGGAAGTGGCTCGATCGGCAGCACAGCGACCCCTACGTCAAGCAGGCGCAGCGCGAGGGCTATCGGTCCCGCGCAGCCTACAAACTCCTCGAAATACAGGAGAAGGATCGGATCCTCCGCCCCGGGATGCGGGTCCTGGACCTGGGCGCGGCCCCCGGCAGCTGGTGTCAGATCGCTGCCCGCCTTGTCGGGCCGAACGGCAGCGTCGTGGCCCTTGATCTGCTGCCGATGGATCCCTTGCCCGGCGTGAGCATCCTGCAGGGTGACTTTCGCGAGCCCGCGATGCTCGAGCGACTTTGCGCGACCCTGGGCGGCGAGCCGCTTGACCTGGTGCTCTCGGATATGGCCCCCAATATAACGGGCATGTCGGTCGTGGATCAGCCGCGCGCCATGTATCTGGTCGAGCTGGCTTTGGATCTGGCGCGATCGCGCCTGCAACCCGGCGGGTCTCTGGTCGTCAAAGTCTTCCAAGGCACCGGCTTCGACGAGATCCTCTCGGCGATGCGGCAAAGCTTCGCGCGCGTGGTCAGCCGTAAACCCAAGTCGTCGCGATCGCAGAGCCGCGAGCTTTACCTCGTCGCCAAAGGCTTTCATCCTTGAGGCGTCGGTGCTAGTTTCGATCGTCCGACCTCGACGTCATCGCGTCGGTCCACCATCAGCAGGGGCAAGCAGCCGTGAATGACATGGCGAAAAACATACTTCTTTGGGTGGTCATCGCTGTCGTGCTGATGTCCGTCTTCAACAATTTCACGACGGCGCCGACGACTCCGCGGACCCTGACCTACTCCGATTTCATCGATCAGGTTCGGGGCGGCGAGGTCAAGGAGGTCACCATCCAGGGCCGCACGATCGAGGGCATCAGCGGCTCGGGGCAGCGTTTCACCACCTTCAGTCCGGGCGACGACGGGCTCGTGGGCGACCTCCTCAACCACGGTGTCGTGATCAAGGCCGCACCGCCCGAGAAGCAATCGGTCTTGATGCAGGTCCTGATCAACTGGTTCCCGCTCCTGATCCTCATCGGCATCTGGATCTTCTTCATGCGGCAAATGCAGGGCGGCGCCGGCGGTCGTGGTGCCATGTCGTTCGGCAAGAGCCGCGCCCGCATGCTCTCCGAAGATCAGGTCAAGGTGACCTTCCAGGATGTCGCGGGTGCCGAAGAGGCCAAGGAAGAGGTCTCGGAGATGGTCGATTTTCTGCGCGATCCGAGCAAATTCCAAAAGCTCGGCGGCAAGATCCCGAAAGGCGTGCTGATGGTCGGCCCGCCCGGAACCGGCAAGACCCTGCTCGCCCGCGCGATCGCCGGCGAGGCGAAGGTGCCCTTCTTCACCATCTCGGGCTCGGACTTCGTGGAGATGTTCGTCGGTGTCGGCGCCTCGCGCGTGCGCGACATGTTCGAGCAGGCCAAGAAGCATGCTCCCTGCATCATCTTTATCGATGAGATCGACGCGGTCGGTCGGCATCGCGGTGCCGGTCTGGGCGGCGGTCACGACGAGCGCGAGCAGACCCTGAACCAGCTCCTGGTGGAGATGGACGGTTTCGAGGGCAACGAGGGCGTCATCGTCATCGCGGCGACCAACCGTCCCGACGTGCTGGATCCGGCCCTTCTGCGTCCGGGTCGGTTCGACCGCCAAGTCGTCGTCCCGCTCCCGGACGTGCGCGGTCGCGAGCAGATCCTGAAGGTGCACATGCGCAAGATCCCGGCGGCCGAGGACGTGAAGGCGTCGGTCTTGGCGCGCGGCACGCCCGGGTTCTCGGGCGCGGATCTCGCCAACCTGGTCAACGAGGCTGCACTCTTTGCCGCACGGTCGAACAAGAAGATGGTCGACATGGACGACATGGAGAAGGCGAAGGACAAGATCATGATGGGCGCGGAGCGTCGCTCCATGGTGATGTCCGACGACGAGAAGCGTCTCACCGCCTATCACGAGTCCGGCCACGCCATCGTCGGCCGGCTTGTCCCCGACCATGACCCGGTGCACAAGGTCAGCATCATCCCGCGTGGCCGGGCGCTGGGCGTGACCCTCTTTCTGCCCGAGGACGACCGCTTCAGCTACAGCAAGCAGCGCCTGGAGAGCAGCATTTCGAGCCTCTTCGGCGGACGCCTGGCCGAGGAGCTGATCTTCGGCCCGGAGAGCGTCACGACCGGCGCGCAGAACGACATCCATCGTGCGACCGAGATCGCGCGCAACATGGTCACCAAGTGGGGTCTGTCCGACAAGCTGGGTCCGCTGACCTACAGCGAGGAGGAGCAAGAGGTCTTCCTCGGGCACTCGGTCACCCAGCACAAGAGCGTCTCGGACGAGACGACGCATCTGATCGACGAAGAGATCCGCAACGTCATCGAGCGCAACTACGAGCGTGCCCGCGGTCTGCTCCTTGCCAACATGGACAAGCTGCACGCCATGTCCGACGCGCTGATGAAGTACGAGACCATCGACGCCGTGCAGATCGACGACATCATGTCCGGCCGCCCGCCGCGTCCGCCGAGCGACTGGGAAGACGAGGAAACCGGCGGTCGACCGGCCGGACGTCGCTCCGATCGCGCCCGGCAGGTGGATCCCGAGCCGGGCTCCGAAGACGGGACGCTTGGACGACCGGCCAGCGAACATTAGGCACGGAGGGCGGTATGTCGGGACGTCGTTATTTCGGGACGGATGGGATCCGCGGTCGTGTCGGGGAGGGGATGATCACCCCCGACTTCGTCCTCAAGCTCGGTTGGGCGGCGGGACGGGTCTTCGGCCAGGGGAACGGCGGGAAGGTCCTGATCGGAAAAGACACCCGGATCTCCGGCTACATGTTCGAGTCCGCTTTGGAGGCTGGCTTGGTGGCGGCCGGGGTGAACATCCGGCTGCTCGGGCCGATGACCACGCCCGGTGTGGCCTATCTCACGCGGACCTTTCGCGCCTCGGCCGGCATCGTCATCACCGCCTCGCATAACCCTTATCAAGACAACGGCATCAAATTCTTCTCGGCCGACGGCGATAAGCTCCCGGACGACGTCGAGGAAGCGATCGAGGCAGAGCTCGAGCAGCCCTTGCGCACGGTCGACTCCGCCGTGCTCGGCAAGGTGAAGCGGATCGACGACGCCAACGGGCGCTATATCGAGTTCTGCAAGAGCACTGTTCCAGGGAACATGAATTTTCGCGGACTCAAGGTCGTGGTCGATTGCGCCAACGGCGCGACCTACAACACCGCGCCCTATGTCTTCGAAGAGCTCGGTGCGGAGGTCGTGCGCCTCGGTACCGATCCGGACGGGTTCAACATCAACCGCGATGTCGGCTCGACCCATCCCGATGCGCTCTGCCGGGCGGTCGTGCGGGAAGAGGCCGATCTGGGCATCGCCTTCGACGGCGACGGCGACCGGGTGCTGATGGTCGACGGCAAAGGGCGGCTGATCGACGGCGATCAGCTCCTGTACGTCATCGCGAAGGACCGCCTTGCCGAGGGTGCGATGCGCGGCGACGTGGTCGGCACCCTGATGAGCAACCTGGGCTTCGAGCATGCGTTGCAGCGTCTCGGCGTCGGATTCGTGCGGGCCAAGGTCGGCGACCGCTACATTATGGAGCATCTGAAGCGCTCGGACGGCATCCTCGGCGGCGAGCCCTCCGGACACATCATCTGTCGCGACCGCACCAGTACGGGTGACGGGATCGTCGCGGCATTGCAGGTCTTGGCCGGACTCAAGCGCCTCGACCGAGACCTCAACGAGGTCTGCGCCGAGGTTGAGCCTTATCCGCAGGTCCTGATCAATATCCGCTTGGACGCACAGCGGGATGTTGTCGGGCTGCCCGCCGTGCAGGATGCGCTGCGCACCGCGGAGCAGGCGCTGGCGGGCCGGGGGCGCATCCTGCTGCGACCGTCCGGGACCGAGCCGCTGGTGCGCGTCATGGTCGAGGGTGTCGACGCGGACGAGGTCGGACGCCTTGCAGAGTGGCTGTCCGATGTCGTGCGTGCGCAGATGGCCCCGTCCTCGGCCGAGCAAATCCCTTGACGATCGCGACCGGCGTGCCGCTCGGGTGCGCATGTCGATCTTGAGCGGGAGGCTCGATTACCGGACAATCACCAGAGCCTGGGCGGACGCCCGGGCTTTTTTGCGCTCCGCACCCGTCGGCCGTCTCGCGCGGAGACGATCCGCATCCATTGAAGACGACTGCGTGGTTTTTGAAAGGAGTCCGTGATGACGGCGACCAATTCGATCCATGGCATGTGGTCGACCCGACTGGCCTTTATCCTGGCCGCCAGCGGATCGGCCGTGGGTCTCGGGAACATCTGGCGTTTCCCCTATACCGCCGGTGAATACGGCGGCGGGGCGTTCGTATTGGTGTATGTCCTCTGTGTCGCCCTGATCGGCGTTCCGATCATGATGGCCGAGATCATGCTCGGCCGTCGCGGTAGGCGTAGTCCCATCAACAGCATGCGGGCGCTCGCAAAGGAAGAAGGTCGGGCGCCGGCGTGGCAGCTGTTGGGTTGGATGGGGATCCTCGCGGGCTTTCTGATCCTCGCCTTTTACAGCGTGATCGCCGGCTGGACCCTGGGCTACATGTTCCGGGCCGCAAGCGGGATGTTCACCGGGATCGACGCCGCGGGCTCGAGTGCGATGTTTGCGGGCCTGACCGGCGACGCCGAGCGTCTGCTTGCCTGGCATACCATCTTCATGGTGATGGTCGTGCTCGTGGTCGCTCGCGGCGTGGCCGGGGGTCTGGAGCAATCCGTTCGCATCCTCATGCCTGCTCTTTTTGTGCTTCTGCTGGTGATGGTCGCCTACAGCATGCAGGCGGGCGATTTCCGTGCGGCGGTCGCGTATCTCTTCGAGCCGGATTTTGCCGAATTTCAGGGCAAGGCCGGCGAGGCGATCCTCAGTGCCATGGGACAGGCATTCTTCAGTCTGAGCCTCGGGATGGGGGCCATCATGATCTACGGCTCCTACCTGAAGCGGGACTCCTCGATCGCGCAGAACACCATGATCATCGCGGGACTGGACACCCTGGTTTCCCTCCTGGCGGGGTTGGCGATCTTTCCGATCGTCTTCGCGCATGGGCTCGCTCCGGACAGCGGTCCCGGTTTGGTCTTTCAGACCCTGCCGATCGCCTTCGGCGAGATGCCCGGCGGCGCCTTCTTCGGCACCCTGTTTTTCGTGCTGCTTCTCTTTGCGGCCTGGACCTCGGCCATCTCGCTGCTCGAGCCGCTGGTGGCCTGGTTGGTCGAGAATCTGAGCTTCAGCCGGGTGCGTGCCTCCGTGCTGGGCGGCGTGACTGTGTGGCTGCTGGGCATCGCCTGTCTGCTGTCGCTGAACGCCTGGTCCGAGGTCAAGATCTTCGGCAAGGGCTTCCTCGATCTCTTCGACTTCCTGACGGCCAACATCATGCTGCCCTTGGGCGGCGTCCTGATCGCGATCTTCGCCGGTTGGATGCTGTCGCGTGCCTCGTCGGTGGACGAGCTGGAGATGGGCGACGGCTTGCTCTATCGGCTTTGGTGGTTGCTGATCCGTTATGTTGCCCCCATTGCCGTCGGGGTCGTTTTGCTGAACGCCGTCGGCGTATTGAAGCTGATCGGGCTGGGGTAAGTTGCGCCGATATGACGTGCGATGCGTTCGAGGCGGCTCCGCCTCACGTCCATCAAGGCTCGTCGAGACGATGCGACTCGGATCTTTTCATTCTTTAAACCGCGTCACGCACACGGCTTTGGA
Source organism: Thiocapsa sp. KS1 (assembly GCF_001499735.1). Classification (GTDB taxonomy): domain Bacteria; phylum Pseudomonadota; class Gammaproteobacteria; order Chromatiales; family Chromatiaceae; genus Thiocapsa. Next base: position 4,245,574 of record NZ_LN848257.1, read on the forward strand.
TGCCCTCGAGGGGCAAGCCCTGTCTAAACGTCGGTTTTTCACTCTGGACGCGGTTTCGCTGTGGCTATCGTCAGAAAAAGTGCGCTGGTGCCTTATTCGGCATCGCAGATGTTCGACCTCGTCTATGATGTCGGCTCTTACCCGAAATTCCTGCCTTGGTGCCACAAGACGCGGGTCATCTCCGAGACCGACGAGAAGATCTGCGGCCAGATCGAGGTCGCCCGAATGGGCATCCGGCAGACCTTCAGCACCTGCAATCGGTTCGAGCGCGATCGGCGGATGGATATCGATCTGCTCGACGGCCCTTTCCGGAAGCTGGTGGGCGGTTGGCGTTTCGTTCCCTTGCGCGAGGATGCGTCCAAGGTCGAGCTGGAGCTGGAGTTCGAGTTCTCGGGTCATCTGATCGACAAGGCCTTCGGGGCCGTGTTTCACCAGATCGCGAACACCCTGGTGGACGCCTTCTGTCGGCGTGCCGAGGAGGTTTACGGTGGCTGATTATCTAAAGGTATCGGTAGCCTACGTCGGTCCGAGGGAGCAGGTCCTCCGCCCGCTCGAGGTGCGCATCGGGACAACCGTGCGCGAGGCGATCGAGCAATCGGCCGTGATCGCCAAGTGCCCCGAGATCGATCTGGCCGCCAACCAGGTCGGTATCTTCGGGAAATTGACCAAGTTGGATCAGGTCTTGGAAGATGGCGACCGCATCGAGATCTACCGACCCTTGATCGCCGATCCCAAGGAGGCGCGTAAGCGACGGGCCGCCGACGGTAAGGTGATGCGCAAGGGCGGGGGAGACGAGGGTGAATTGCCCGCCGAGGTGTGAGGCGAGCTTGCACGGGCGTGCGAGGTTGTCCTCTGCACCCGTCGCGTTCAGCTGCCCCCGGCCTGGTCCGCCCGCTAGTCCTTCGGCTCCAAGCCGACCGCTTCCAGGCTGCGCTTGATCAAGCCTTTGCGTTCCTGATAATCCGGCACGGACACGACCATCTCCTCGGGCGCTCTGGCTTGGGCGCGCGCCGGATTCGGCTGAATGTCGCCGTCGATGCGCACGAGACTGTCCTCTTGGAAATGCAGCGTCAGATAGCGGATCTCCATGGGATCATGCCCGCGCTGGATCGTGTAGGTGTAATCCCAGCGATCGGTCTGGAAGAAATCCGTCAGAACCGGTGTACCCAGCAGAAACTGGACCTGGCGCTTGTTCATCCCGAGCTCCAGTCGATCGACCATCTCCTCGGTGATGATATTGCCCTGTTGCACCGTCATCCTGTAGACGAACGGGAGATCCTCGAGGACGGAACCCCGGTATTCTTCGGGTTTCTTATCACGGGAGCAGCCGACGCCCACGAGCACGACCAGGCAACCGAGAATCGAAATATAAAACGGGTTTCGCATGTCTTGAAAACAGCGCCTTTGCAGTGAACCCTGGCATGATACAGCAGCGCCCGGATCGGATCATCGGATCGGATCAACGCGGCGACGAATCAGAAGACGAACCGGGCAAGACCCCCTTGCTGTGACGGGCTTGCCTTAGACGGGGAGATCGGATTTGGAAATCGAGCAGATCAAACAGGCCGGACTCAAGGTGACGGCACCGCGTATCGCGATCCTCGCCATCCTGGAGAACTGCGGCAAACGCCATCTGAGCGCCGAGGATGTCTACAAGGAGCTTCTCAGCAAAGGCGAGGAGATCGGGCTCGCGACCGTCTATCGCGTCCTGACCCAATTCGAGGGTGCGGGACTCGTCTGCCGGCGCCACTTCGAGACCGGGCAGTCCGTCTTCGAGCTCAACAGCGGCGACCATCATGACCACCTGGTCTGCATCAAATGCGGCAAGGTGGTGGAGTTTTGCGATCCGATGATCGAGGAGCGCCAGGCCAAGATCGCCGAAGAGCGCAACTTCCGCATCGAAGACCACTCGCTCGTGCTCTACGGGATCTGCGCGGAGTGCGAGAAAACGAAGAAGCGGTGATGCAGACGAGCCTCCTGCCTCCTGCCGAGAAGCCCCACGGAGCTCGCTCGGCCGCGCTTGCCGTCCGGGCGTCAATCGCCTTGTCGTCGCGTTGAAGATCCCTTGGGGTCCTTACCCGACCACCTGCGCGACCACCTCGTTCACTTGCCGCAGCCGGCGTTGCGGCTCGGCCATGTCTCGGTAAAACCGCAGCTTGTCGCTGCCGTCGAGCTTGAATTCCTTGGGTTTTTGCTGAATCAGGCGGATCAGGTTGCCGGGGTCGATGGAGGGCGATGCGTCGAAAAGGATCCGCCCGCTCGCCGGCCCGGCCTCGATCTTGCAGATCCCGTAGGGCTGGACCTTCAGCTTCAGCTCGGTGATCTCGAGCAGGTTCTTGGCCGGCTCGGGCAGGAGGCCGAAGCGGTCGATCATCTCGACCTGCAGCTCCCGCAGATCGCCTGCCGTGGCGGCACTCGCAATCCGCTTGTACATCACGAGGCGTGCGTGCACGTCGGGCAGATAGTCGCTCGGCAGGAGGGCGGGTAGGCCGAGGTCGATCTCGGCGCCGTGACTGAGCGGACGGTCCAGCTCGGGCGTGCGCCCGGCCTTGAGCGCCTGAACCGCACGCTCCAGAAGATCCATGTAGAGCGAGAAGCCGACCTCGTGGATCTGACCGGATTGCTCGTCGCCGAGCAGCTCGCCGGCACCGCGAATTTCGAGATCATGGGTCGCGAGCGTGAAGCCGGCACCCAGATCCTCCATGGACTCGATCGCTTCCAAGCGCTTCTTCGCATCCGCCGTCATGGCTTTGGTCGGCGGTGTGATCAGATAGGCATAGGCGCGATGGTGCGAGCGCCCGACCCGTCCACGCAGCTGATGCAGCTGTGCCAGGCCCAGTTTGTCGGCCCGATTGATGACGATGGTGTTGGCGCTCGGCACGTCGATGCCGCTCTCGATGATGGTGGTGCAGACCAGCAGGTTGAAGCGCTGGTGATAGAAGTCGCGCATCACCCGTTCGAGATCGCGCTCGCGCATCTGTCCGTGCGCGACCTGCACGCGCGCCTCCGGGATCAGGGCCTCCAGCTTCTGCGCCTGGTTCTCGATCGTCTCCACCTCGTTGTGGAGGAAGTAGACCTGGCCGCCGCGCTTGAGCTCGCGCAGCACCGCCTCCTGGATCAGGCCATCGTTCCAGGGACTGACGAAGGTCTTGATCGGATGGCGCTCGACCGGCGGGGTGGCGATGATGGACAGATCGCGCAGGCCCGACATGGCCATGTTGAGTGTGCGCGGGATCGGCGTGGCGGTGAGCGTGAGGACATCGACCTCGCTGCGCAGATTCTTGAGCTGCTCCTTGTGGCGCACCCCGAAGCGGTGCTCCTCGTCGATGATTGCCAGCCCGAGATTCTTGAACTTCAGGCTGGGCTGCAGCAGCTTGTGGGTCCCGACCAGGATATCGACCGTGCCGTCGGCGAGGCCTTCGAGCACCTTCTTCTGCTCCTTTGCCGTGCGGAACCGCGACAGGCTCTCGATCTTGATCGGCCAGTCGGCGAAACGGTCGGAGAAGTTCTCGAAGTGCTGTTGGGCGAGCAGGGTGGTCGGCACCAGTACGGCAACCTGCCGTCCGCCCTGCACGGCCATGAAGGCCGCCCGCATGGCGACCTCGGTCTTGCCGAAGCCGACATCGCCGCAGACCACCCGATCCATCGGCTTGGCGTCTTCCATATCCGAGATCACGCCCTCGATGGCGCGCAGCTGATCCGGCGTCTCCTCGAAGGGGAAGGCGGCTGCGAAGGCGGCATAGTCGTCGCCCGGTGCCGGGCAGGCCACGCCCTCGCGGGCGGCACGCCGTGCGTAGATATCGAGCAGCTCGGCGGCCACGTCGTGCGCCTTCTGCGCGGCCTTGCGCTTGATGCGATCCCACTGCTCGCCGCCGAGCCGGTGCAGGGGCGCGTTCTCTGGCGAGGCACCCGTGTAGCGCGAGATCAGATGCAGCGAGCTGACCGGGACATAGAGCTTGTCGCTGTTGGCATATTCAAGCGCGAGGAACTCGGTGGTCATGCCGCCGACCTGCAGGGTCTGAAGCCCCAGATAGCGCCCGACGCCGTGCTCCTCGTGCACGACCGGCGCCCCCTCGGCCAGCTCGGTGAGGTTGCGCACGATGGCGTCGCTGTCGCGCTCGCGCGCTCGGCGCCGACGCTCCTGGCGCACCCGCTCGCCGTAGAGCTGGGTTTCGGTCACCAGGGCGATGCCGCGGTCTTCCAGCAGCAGTCCGCGCTCCAGTGGCGCGACGGTCAACGCCAGGTCGAGGTCGCCTTCGATGAAGGATTGCCAGCCTTCGATCTGACGTGCCCGGATATTGAACCCGGCCAGATGCTCGGCGAGCATCTCGCGCCGACCCGTGCTCTCGGCGACGAACAGGACCCGGCGGCCCGGCGCGCTCAGGAAGTCCTGCAAGGCTTGCGCGGGATGCGCCGCGCGTGCCTGGATGGCCAGCGGGGGCAGGGTAGTGGTCGCGAAGTTGTGGAATGCCGCGTAGCCCTTGCGCCGCTCCGGCACTTCCGGTGACTGATAGAGGACCCCCGACAGCCGATTGAGTGCCCCGGCCAGCTCGTCCGGATGCAGATAGAGCCGGGCCGGCGGCAGGAGCGGACGCTCGATGTCGTGACGACGCTGCTCGTAGCGCTGGGCGACACCGGCGATGAAGGTCGCGGCGGTCTCGCGGCAGGCGTCGGATTCCAAGGCCAGGACACCCTCGGGCAGATAGTCGAGGAGTGTCGCGGTCGCCTCGAAAAAGAGCGGCAGATAGTATTCCAGCCCGCCCGGCGTGCGCCCTTCCGAGACCTCGCGATAGACCAGGCTGGCCTGCGGGTCGCCCTCGAAGGTTGCGCGATACCGCTGGCGGAAACCCGAGATCGCCTCCTCGGTCAAGGGGAACTCGCGGGCCGGAAGCAGTCGTATTCGTTCCAGCTTGTCGTGCGAGCGTTGCGTCTCCGGGTCGAAGGTGCGGATGCTCTCCACCTCTTGGTCGAAGAGATCGATCCGCAGCGGGACCTCGCTGCCCATCGGGAAGACGTCGAGCAAGGATCCGCGCACCGCATACTCGCCGTGACCGATGACCTGGGAGACGCAGGAATAGCCGGCACGTTCCAGCCGGCGCCGGGTCGCATCCAGGTCCAGGCGATCCCCGACCGCAAGGACCAGAGACTGCCCGTCGACATACTCGCGCGGCGGCAAGCGCTGCATCAGGGTGGCGACCGGCACGACCAGGACGCCCTTGTCGAGCCCCGGCAAGCGGTGCAGCGTCAGGAGCCGCTCCGAGACCAACTCCGGAAGCGGCGAGAAGACGTCGTAGGGCAGGGTCTCCCAGTCCGGAAAACCCAGCAGCGGCAGCGCGCTCCCCTCCAGAAAGAATCCGAGCTCGGCACGCAGATGGGCCGCGGCCTGGACATCCGGGACAACCGCGAGAATCAGTCCCTCGTGCGCCCGGGCGGCCTCGGCGATTGCGAGTGCGATGCTCGCGCCGTACAGCCGCCCCCAGAGCAGGCGCTCGCCGGGTCGACCGGGCAGCGGCGGGTCGAGCGGAGAGGGCATCTGGTTCAGGGCCACTGAGTGCATGGACGGCATTAACCTCGCGACGACGACAGGGCGAGGATTCTCGCACAGCGTGGCTGCGGTTGCAGTGCAGGCGGCTCCGGCGGCTCGAGGGCGGTGCCCATGCATCGGGCGCCGGCATGCCGCTGTTGGGCCACCGGTCGTCCCGATTTTTACACGATCTTTAACGCTGGTTTCACGGCCGAATAACGGGCGGTTCGTAGGCTTTACTCAACACCGGAGCATCCCGGTGGATCAGCCCATAACCGACCCCGATCGAGGAGGAATCGCAATGACCCGAAACGATGCCCTCGGCCTTCCCATGAGCGGCGCCGATGCGACCGCAGCCGATCTCTATCGACAGGCGCTCCATGAGTTTCAATGCTATCGGGGCGACCCGGTAAAGACGACGGACCAGGTGTTGAGCCGGAGTCCGGAATTCGTCATGGCCCGGGTGCTTCATGCCTATCTGCATCTGCTGGGAACCGAGCCGGACGGATTTGCCGTGGCCCGTGCGGATCTGGAGACCGCCGAGACCCTTCCCGGCACGTCGCGCGAGCGCGCCCATCTCAGCGTCGTGAAACACCTCCTGGACAGCGAATGGCATGTCGCCTCGCGGATCCTGGAGGACATCGCCATCGATCACACGCACGACATCCTCGCGCTCCAGATCGGCCATCTGGTGGACTTCTACACGGGCTCGACCCGTTTGCTCCGGGACCGCATCGCACGCGCGCTGCCGGCCTGGTCCGCGGAGATGCCCGGCTATCACGCCCTGATCGGGATGCACGCCTTCGGACTGGAGGAGACCGGACTCTACGCGCGTGCCGAGGCCGCGGGGCGGCGCGCGGTCGAGCTGCAGCGCCATGACGCCTGGGCCTGGCACGCCGTTGCCCATGTCATGGAGATGCAGGGCCGCACGACCGATGGCATCGCGTGGCTGCGCAGCGACTCGGACGCCTGGTCCGTCGACAATTTCTTTGCGGTGCACCTCTGGTGGCATTTGGCGCTCTATCACCTGGAGGTGGGCGAGGTCGACGAGGTCCTGCGGCTGTTCGACGGACCCATCTACGGACCGCGCTCCCGAGTCGTGCTCGACATGATCGACGCCTCCGCACTCCTGTGGCGGCTGACGCTGCGGGGCATCCCGCTCGGCGCACGTTGGCAGGCCGTGGCCGATGGCTGGGAGCCGATCGCGGATGCGGGCAACTACGCCTTCAACGATGCCCACGCCATGATGGCCTTCACGGGTGCGCAGCGGCGAGGGGCCGCCGAGCGTGTCTTCGCGGCACAAACGCACGCAATGGATGGTTCGGGCGACAACCGGTTCTTTGTTCGCGAGGTCGGGTCTCCGGTCACCCATGCGATTTATGCCTTCGGCGAGGGCGACTATGCCGAGACGGTGCGTCTCCTGCGACCGGTCCGGGATCGGGCCAATCGGTTCGGCGGCAGCCATGCCCAACGGGATCTGATCGACCTGACCTTGATCGAGGCCGCGCTGCGGGACGGGCAGCTCGCCTTGGCACGGGCGCTGATTGCCGAGCGGACCGATCTCAAGCCGGACAGCGCCAGTGCGCGCGCCCTGCTGGCGAGAGCGGCCGAGCCGCGGGTACGTCAGGTTGCTTGAACCTTTCAACAGGAAACGCCGCCGGGTCTCCGCGACACCCGGCGGCGGGAGTCCAGATCATGTCATCCGCAACCCTTCAAGCTCTGCAACACCCTGTTCAGCCAGGGATCTGCTTCGACACCGAGGCCACCATGCTTCAAACCGAGGAGGCCCCGACCGCCGGGCCGGATGGTGGGCCGGATGCGGGACAGGCCGACCCGTCCGAGGCACCGCCCATCCGGCGCCTCGCCATCGTCGTCCGCGACGACGCCTTCGACCGGCTCCTCACCCCGCTGACCTTCGCCTGGGAGATGGGCCGCAAGGGCGTCGAGGTGGACATCCTGTTCGTCCTCTGGTCGGTGCGCCTCCTCACGCACGAGGGGGTGCTTGAGTGTCGGATGGATCCGCGCTACGCACATCGCGAGGACTGGTTGAAGCAAAGGCTGCAACGGGACGGGGATCCGCTCGACATTCATGCTTTCTTCAAGCTGCTCGCCTCGACCGGCCACGTCCGGCTGCATGGCTGTCGACTGGCCGCCATGACGTTCGATGTCGCCGAAGACGACCTCTTGCCCGAGTCCGCGGGGATCATGGATCCGGGCGTCTTTCTCCAGACGATCGCCGCGCGGGCGGATCATTGCCAGTACTTCTGATCTAAACCGCGCCTGGTGCGGTATGCGTCGTTTGCTGGATTGGCTGCGCCAGCTCCGACAACTGTCGGAGCTGGCGCGGTTTAGGTTTAACCGGGCCAGGGGCCCTCGGGAAAATCGCGCCAGAGATCATCCGGAATCACCAACCCGGCCCGGGCCAGCCCGTCGGCCCAGAAGCGCGCGTCCTCGATCCGGCTGAAGGGGTTGACGTGCAACAGCCAGCGCATCGGCTCCCGGGCGGTCGGCTCGCGGCCCTGCATGATGTTGCGTCGGAACATCTCCCGAAAGGAGGCGAGATGCCGACGGGCTGCCTCCATCTGCCCGAGGTGTGCACTGGCCGCGGCCAAATAGGCCGTAACGTCCGTGGCGACATGCGGTGCCTTCAGACCGAACGCGATCGCCGTCTCCAGCCGGCGGGCAACGAAGTTGGGATAGACGGCGTAGGCGAAGTACCAGTCGTCGTGATAGGGGTTCAAGCGCATCGCCAGCTCGATGCGCTCGGCGCCTCGCTCGGGCTGCCCGAGGTAGGCGTCGGCGATGGCCAGTTGCGCGAGCATATCCGCATCGTTGGGGTTGAGCGCCTCGGCGCGATCCAGGTGTTGCTCCGCCCGCGCAAACTCGCGTCGATACAGCAGGACTCGACCCAGCACGAAGTGGGTGACATGGTCGGTCTCGTCCAGGGCGGCGCCGTCTCGCGCATGCTCGAAGGCCATGCGCTCGTCCTCGCGCCAGCGGTGCCAGGCGAGACAGGTCCACTCGTTGAAATAGGTCAGCGACAGGCCCGAGTGGGCACGTGCAAATCCCGGGTCCAGCTCGAGCGCCCTGCGAAACAGCGGCCGGCCCTCGGCCAGACTCTCGGGCGTGCCCTGACGCAGGCGGGCCATTCCGCGCAGCCAGCAGTCGTAGACCTCCAGGCTGTCGAGCGGCTTGCGCAGGGCTTGGCGCAGCAGATCGCCGTCGATGCGGGCCGCCAGCGCCGCGGCCACGCCGCGGGCGATCGCGTCGCGGGTCTCCGGTAGGCGGGTCGTCGCGACCTCGTGGCGATCGGACCAGACCAGATGACCGGCGCGCACATCCAGCAGCTCGGTGCTCAGGCGCACGCGGTCGTTGCCGTGTCCGAGACTTCCGACGAGCAGATAGGTGGCGCCGAGACCTTCCCCGATCTCGCGCGGACTGGCTTGCAGATCCGCCTCGGCGAAGGAGGATTGCGCCGAGATCACCCGCAGCGACCGGAAGCGCGCGAGTGCGGAGACGACGTCCTCGGTGAAGCCGCGGACGAAGTAATCGCGCCCTGCGTCCTCGGAGGTTTCGCCCGTATCCGAGAAGGGTAGAACCGCAAGAACCGGCAGGGCGCCGAAATCCGTCTCCTCGCGGGCGGTTGGGGCTGCGGGAGGCCGCGCGCGGATCGCCCGCCGCAGCGCTTCGGTCTCGGCCGAGGGGGCGACACCCAGACCCGCGGCCAAGGCTGCCCGGCAACGCTGGTACTCGCGCATGGCCGGGCCCAAGGCCCCGCGGCCGAGATGCAGGCGCATCAAGGCTTGATAGGTCTCCTCGGCGAGTGGCTCCAGCCGCACCAGGCGCTCGCCCAGATCGAGACTCGCCTCCAGGTCGCCCCGGTCGACATGCCGAGCCAGCAGGGCCTGCAACCCTCGCAACAGACGTCGCCGCAGTCGCTCGGCTTCCGTCGCCCGCCAATCCTCGAAGGGTGCCTCCTCGATTGCGAGTCCCGCGAGGAATTCGCCCCGATACAGCTGCTCGGCCAGCTCCAGGTCGGCCGGCGACCCCGAGGTCAGCGCCGACTCGAGAGTCACCGCATCCACCTCCACGCCCGGCGGCGCGAGGCGAAGGCCCGGTCCGACGGCCTCGATCAGTGTGCCGAGCTCATCCTCCAGGGCCTTGCGAAGCTGCGCCACGGCCTGACGGAGACTCCCGCGCGCCTGAGCCTCGGCACTGCGCGACCAGAGCAGGTCGGCGAGACGCTCGCGCGTGATCGGGACGCCCGGCGGCATCGCGAGGATGGCAAGGAGTGCAGCGGCCTTGCGGGTCGGCAGCGTGATGGGCGCGCCGTCGCGTTCGACTGCGAAACCGCCCAGCAATTGGATATGCAACCTTGCGCTCATGTCGGTCTGCGGCCCTCAAATCCGTTGGGCGACCATCAAGGCCAGGTCGCTCAAACCGCTCTCGGGTGCGGCGAGGCGACCTTCCGCTCGATAAGCGCGGATGGTCAGATCGGGAAAGAGGGTGAGCAGCTCGTTGCGGGCAAGGCGATAGGCCGGATTGGTCGGGCCGCGGCTGCCGCGCGATTCCCGCGCAAAGGTCTGATAGAAGAGCAGACCGCCCGGACGCAGCGCGGCGGCGATGCTCGGGGCCAGGGTGCGATCCAGAAAGTGTGCGACCAGGATCAGGTCGAAGCTCTCCGGACTTGGCGGCCGGGCGATCAGATCGCGGACCCGGGCATCGAGGTGCAGTCCTCGCAGGCGCGCCGCCTCCCGGAGTCGCGCAATCGCCGCGGGGGACAGATCCCATGCCGAGACCCGGAAGCCTCGTTCGGCCAGCCAAAGCGCGTTGCCGCCCAGTCCGCAGGCGAAGTCCAGGGCGGTGCCTCCCTCGGGGATCAGGTGCGGCCATTGGCACAGCACCAGCGCCGGTTTCGGGATCGCCGTCGCGCCTTCGTAGCGTGCGTCCCAAGAGCGGGCGAAGTCGTCGGCCGCGTTCGGCGAGGTTGGATGGGTCATGGCTTGAAAGCGGTCGCTCGGAAGGATTTGTCTGCGCCGGTCAAGGTCCCGATCTCTCGAGGCGAGTGCCCCGGCGCAAGAGGTCTCCCTTCGGCTCGACCGACCAGGGGCCGACCCGAAAGCCATTCTCTCCCCGTGTCGCGGGAGACAGGCCGGCAATGTGCCGGGTGAGGCCGGGTTCCAACGCAGTCTCGGGTTTGCTCATGGGCTTGAGTGTAGCCGACGGAAAAGCGACGAAAGGTCCGCCCGAGAATCATCCGATCATCGGCGCGTTTCCTTACGAGCCGCCGACAGCGTCAACGCCGGGGCGCGTTATGCCCCCGGCGACGTGAGCGGAAATGCCTTGGCATAGCCTGCGCCGAGTCGCGGATCATCGCGCTCGGCAACCACGGCGCCGAGCCGCGCCCGCAGTCGAGCGTTGTTGCGATAGGCCCCCAGCTCGGCGATCGCGAACCCGGCGCTCGCGTGA
>NZ_LN848257.1:4256666-4296983 GCF_001499735.1 Thiocapsa sp. KS1
GCGACGACCGAGACGAGCCAGTCGAGCGCCGCCTCGCTGCGGTGCAGCGCCGCCGCCCGCAGCAGAAGATGCTCCGCGCTGCGCCTGAAGGGCTCGGCGTTCCAACGGGCGCGCAGCAGATCCAAGGCGCCGTCGAGCCGGGACTCCCCGAGCGCGAGGGCGGCGAGGCCGTTGATCTCCGGGCTCGGCGTAACGAGGAAACCGCCGACGAAGTCGAGCGCATCCTCCCTGGCCACCTGCAAGAGTGCGACAAGACAGTCGCCCGTCACCTCCGGCTCCGGATCCCCGCCGAGCGCCTTGGAGCGCAGCACCGCCTCGGCCGCCAAGGGTTGCGTGCAGGCGATCGCGCGCGCCGCGCCGCTGCGGGCATGCGGCTCCGGGTCGTGAAGCAGATCGACTAAGTGGATCAGGGCACGCTGATCGCTCGTGGCCGCGAGCCCGATGGCGCAGCTCACCCGTAGATCCACGGCCGTGTCGACGCTGCCGCCCCACACCGGCTCGGGTTGCCGATAGCGGATGCCGGCGATGTAGAAGCTCGCGTCCTGACTGTCCAGCGCGACCAGTGCGCGCGCGATCGCGCCCTTGGCCGTACAGCCTGGGTCACGCTTCGCCGGATCCTCCAGGAAACGGCGATAGGCCGCGATCAAGTCCGGTTCAAGCGCATAGATCAGCCGATCCCCGGCCAGCTCCGCGGCCTTCGCAACCATCAGCCGATGCCGGTGCGTCAACGCCTCTCGTGCCGCGGCCGACACGCGTTCCGGGGTTTCCCGATCACAGAGAGATCGGAAGGCATCGATCTGCTCGCGGATGTCGCGGCGTGGGGCCATGGGTTCCTCCGTTGGTCGGGATAGCGTCGATGAAGCCCGAAGGCGCGAGGGATGCGGGCAGAACAGGAGGAGGTTTGCACTTCCAAGCGTAGGCGATTTCGTGGATCCTGAGAAACCCCGGCGAACCCATCGCCAAGCGTAGAGATCGGCCTTGATCGGCCTCAGTCTGACTGATGAAGCAGGCCGAAATGGCGCCATATTTGTGAGGAAAGCCGAATGGAAAACGACGTCAAGGATCAATTCGATGCCGTTTCGGAAAGCTATGACAATCAGCGACGAAAGCTCGTCCCCGGCTTCGACGACTTCTACGGGACGGCGACCTACTTTGCCGAATCCATCACGGATACGCCGCGCATTCTCGATCTCGGTGCCGGAACGGGCTTATTCAGCGCATTCGTTCTGAAAAAATATCCCGACGCGCAACTCACGCTGCTCGATGTCTCCGACAAGATGCTCGAGGTTGCCCGGGACAGGTTTGCGGGAAACGGTAACGTACGTTATGTCGCGGCGGACTATTGCACCTCGGGAATCGGCGGGACGTTCGATCTGATCATCTCCGCGCTGTCTATTCATCATCTCGAAGATACAGACAAAAAGCGATTATTCGATAACGTCTATGCAGCTCTGACGCCGAAAGGCATGTTCGTCAACGCCGACCAGCACCTCGCCGAGTCAAGCCGGTACGCGGAGCGGTTCGAGGACTACTGGCGTGACTACGTGAATCGTTTCGAGCATTCGCAGGAGGATATGGATCGCCTCATGCGTCGACGACAATTGGATAAGGAGGCGAAGCTGTCGGATCAGATCCAATGGCTTCGGGATGCCGGATTTCAGACCGTCGAATGCGTCTACAAACATGCCTTGCTTTCGGTGATGGTTGCCGAGAAGTCAAGCGGGTAAACAGCTTTCGTGTCCGATCGCCGTTCAGGTATTCTTGGTCGTCCGAGCTCAATCGCTCAGGTTCCCGCTGCGTCTCCTGGTCCGCCCATTCGATTCGGTCCGCGGTAATTGCGATCCGAGCTGACGTGATCATTCTGAATTCAGGCGCGCACGCGACGACTCGATGATGCGCTTATCCCGCACCTTGTCGAGTTCTCGAAAGAAAGCAGCTCGGCCGACCGCCCAGTCTTGGCGTAAGCAAGATGGCGTCACGGCGGCGTCACCCGAAACACCTTCATCACCTCGTCCCCCAGGTGATTGATCACCTTCACCGCGATACGCCCGGAGGCGGGTTTGGGGAAGAGCCGGGAGGTGTCGCTGTTGAGGCTTGCCCAGGCGTCTTCGTCGATCTCGGCCTTGTGCGCCTGCTGCACCCCGGCGACCTTGAGGTTGTCCAGAATCATCTGCGAAAAGGTCGGCTTGTCTCCGTACCCGGCATCCGGGTTGGCGACGCTGTTGGCCGGATCAATCAGTTCGTCGTTCTCGTCGACACCGAGCACCCGATGGGGCGACAGACTCTCGACGGTGAAAGGACCCGACACGCGGACGGTCTTCTTGTCGGTGTAGGGTTTGTCGTAGAGATACTCGGAATCGGCCTTGGCGGCGATGGAGGCGTCGATCTCTTGCTGGCGATTGATGCGGGCCTTCCACCACTCGGCGTGGAACTTTCGCGGCCTCCGGCTAGGAACCATGCGCTTGACGGGGTGTTTCCCATTCCTCGTAGGGAGAAAATGACGCTGTAGAATAGGTAGAGCGAAAGTGCAACCTATTCAACGCCTGCCCGCGCGTTGTGATGGTTTTCGCTGCGCTCTACCCATCCTGAGAGTTCGTGGTTCAACTGCGCGCCAAAAGGCACTTCCAGGGTCTCTTGCCTTTTCTTGCGAAGATGACGAAGAGCGCGGTGCTGGTGGCGATGGAATCGGAGGTAATGTGCGCCAAGCGTTCATAGTCGACACCTGAGCGGATCTTCTCATGGGGGGCAAGCCATAGCGTAACCCGATGTTCTTGAGGCTAATCCTGGGGTCGATTCGTAACTAAGACCCGAGAAAGCAATTGTCATTGTGCCATTTCAGAAACTCAGGGTTCGGTCTGTTCGACGGGGTACTTGGAAAGACCTTTAGTTCTTTCCCATGCAAAGCATAATAATCACGGCCGTTTGAGAATTCTTCTCGGATTCTGCGGCTCACCTCGACGCGCAGGTTTGATGTGACTGTCATATACCCCCTGTCAAAAAGGGTGTGAAGGTCAGATCGCAGAAGTAAGCCATTAGATATCTCGTGAGGGCCGTTGTCGGAGTATGGTCGTATGTGTGCCGCCTCCAACACCGGCAGAGTCCTTTCTCCGGTTATAGAACATCTGCGCTCATATTCGTCTAGAACTAAAACACGAAATCCGCCTTGCCCGAGCCTTGGTTTGATAATTCTGTCTTCCCCGTATCTTGGGGCTTCGTCATCGGATTTAATCTCGCTCGCTTGTACTTCCATGATTGCTGATCTTGCTTGCTCGAATAGACGTAATCCCTCTCCGGTCGCCGCATCGTAAGATTTGCCTGTCACAAGATTTGGAGACCAATCGCTCGGCGCGGGGAAGTAATCCGCATCCCTGAGATAAAACGGCTGGGTAAGGATTGTGCATCCAATAGTCGGGTTCTTTTCATGATCGCGCCGGATAGAGTTTATCTTAGCTCGAAATTCTGCCAGTGATGCTGCTCCATTCGCTTCTTCGAATGTTGACCAGGCGAGATCGAGCGGAAGGGTCGTGTGCCGGATCAGGAAAGCACCCCCAACGATGCGGTGTTCAGGGTAGCGTGTCTTGAAAAGAAAAAGCTCCCCAGGTTGAATTGCATTGAAAGCAGAAGTACTTCTTGGACGCCAAAAATTCATCTCCACAGCTTCTTTCGCCCGTAAGAAATGAAACCAGTCTCGATCCGTTAGACCAACAAAGATTTTCATAGGCCGCTTCGCTCAATTTATCCCGATGCTATGAAAGCAGGATTCCAGTGGTACTAGGCCGTCGGGATGCTCTTGCGGGTGGCCTCGTCGTGAGTGAGGGTCTCGACGTTCAGCGATGAGGTCTTGGGTTTGGGGGTCATCTTGGGTCCTTTAGAGAGCAGGCTGCAGCGAAAGGACGCGTATCTCCGAGACCCGGAGCATAGGCTTACCCCATTTTTCACCCGTGATCAGTTCTTCAGCGCCACCGACGATAGCCGCCGCAACATGAACGGCGTCCATTGCCGCAAGGCCGTACCGAGGGGCAAGCTCGCAAGCCTTACGTGTTACGGCCTGACTCCAACCGATGCGCTTATGAGCGAGCGAAAAGACGCCTTCATAGAAGGCGACCTCGCGCTGCTGTCGGTGATATTTCGCCTTCGGGATCGTCTCCAGCCAGAGCGCGTCGCTCACGAGAATCGCGCGCCCCGCATCGCGCAGCACGCCAATCGCGGCGGCACTGAGGGCCGACTGGGCGCGAAAGGCCGCGATCAATACATTGGCGTCCACATAGGTCAAAACGCTATTCATCAGCCGCGCCGCCTTGACGTCGACGCACCTCGGCGTTGATTTCAGCCCAATCCATCAGATGCATGCCATCAGCAATGGCGTCCTCACGCAGGCTCAACAGGTGCTGCCACTGCGCGGTGCGCGCGGGATCCTCACCCGCGATAGGCACATCGGCGGATTCGGCGCCGGAGGGCGGCTCGCTACCCCCTAAACGTGCGAGGCGACGCGCGCTGTCGCGCGCAATCAAAGCCTTCAAGCCCTCTTGGATGAGAGCCTGCCGTTGGGTCAAACCCGTCAGCCGTTGGGCTTCCTCAAGCAAATCGTCATCCAGGGTTACGGTTGTACGCATATCGTTGTTGTCTCCCCTGTCATGTCGGTGTTCGTGTCTTGATGCGTTGGCCATGCTGAAAAAATCAACGCTCATTCATCTCATCCCGAGTGAGCCTACGACCTCCTGTACCGATTTTAGTGCGCAGATCCTGAATGACCTGCATCGCCGCATCGACACGTTGCTGTCGTTGTGCATAATCGGTCAGCCAGCGGCGAATGAGATCATCGACTGTCGTGCCCTCGGCACGCGCTCGATTCTGGGCCGTTTCAATGAGATCTTCCGCGATGCTGATGGTGATGTCTCTAGTCATTCTCCGCGTCTCCAGATGCTTGCGTTGGATTCTTCGGCGTTGTCGGCTCCCGGATGCAGCGAAGCATCCTGTGTTTCGGGCTCGCCGACAACCTTCTCGATCATCGTGTTGAACGCGCTTTCGACCTTGGCCTTGAAGTCGGCCTCGATTTGGTAGACGTCGGCGAATTCGGCGAAGGCCCAGCGGCCATGGGTGCCGAGGTTGTTCACGCCGGGCACCCAGTAGACATCCATGGTGGTCTTCTTCTCCTTGGCATCCTCGCCGCGATAACCCTTGATCTCGACCGTGAGGTTCAGCAGATCCTCCTCGCCGTGGCCGTCGTCGACCTGCACGATGAAATCGGGTCGGTAGCGGCGCATCTCGGAGCCATACCGGTAGGGAACCTCGAAGCCCAGGTTGTGGTTTTTGACATAGGCCCTGACTCGCGGATGGGCCTCGGCGACACGGCAGAATTCGGCCTCCCAGTCGCTGTCGAGGATGACCCAGTTGAGGTGGCAGCGGCGCGCGTCGGTCTCCCAGCGTTCGGTCTTGGAGGTGTTGAAGTTGACGTGCGTGGTGGACCCGACCGGGTTGTAGGGGTCGAGAAGCGCCATGATGGGTCGCTCGCCGAGCTGGGTGCGAGTGATGCCGGCGGTGATGCGCTCGCACGCCATGTCCGCGAGAGTCTTGTATTTGAGTTGGGCCGGATAGGTGCCGCCCTTGCAGTCCAGATAGCCGTCGAGCCATTGACGCGCGATGCGCTTGAGCTGGCCGAACAGATGGAGTTGTGGCTCGCCGTTGGCGTCCCTGAACCGACTCAGCAAGAGATGGGATGTCAGCTCGTAGAAGACCTGGGATTGACGCACGTCGCCCGTATGCACCAGGTTGAGATCCACGGTCGCGCCGATGATGCCGGAATTACGGGTCTCGGCGGCACCGACCAGATCGGGGGAAATGACCAGGATGGAGTCGGCGTCGAATTGGGCGTTCAGGCGGTCTTGCGGTAGCTCGGTGCGATAGCCGGCGACGCGGGGGAAACGGATCTCCAGGGCGTCGCGGTCGGGGCGCATCGCCTTGACTCGGATGGTCTCGCGCGGGGCTGCGGCGGGGCGACCGTGGGGGTGGCGTTGAAATCAAAGGGGATGCCGAGCACGTCGGCATACTCGACGTTGAAGAGCCCCTCTTCGTTTAGATCATAAGACTGGCGGCGCAGCGCCCGGCCGATGACCTGCTCGCACAGCAGCTGCGTGCCGAAGGCGCGCACCCCGAGGACGTGCGTGACGGTGCTGACGTCCCAGCCCTCGGTGAGCATGGAGACGGAGACGACGCAGCGAATCTCGGCCCCGAGTCGGCCGGGCTTGCCGACGGTGTTCATGACCTCGCGCAAGAGGTCCTGGTCGGTCAGGTTCTCGGCCTGACGGGCATCCCCGGTGCGCTCGATGATCTCGCGACGGAAGCGCTCGATCTCGTCCGAGGCCATGGCGCGGAAGTTGGCATCCAGCGCCTCGCCCGATTCCAGTTGCTCGCTGTCGATCAAAATGGTTCGGGGGCGCGGCAGCGGGTTGCCGTGCTCGTCATGATTGCGGAACAGGGCCAAGCGACCGGGCTCCAGCTTTGAGCTGCCATCCTGTTGGTCGCGCTGAAATCCGGAGATGTAGTCGTAGACCAGCTTGGAGGTCGCGGTGTTGTTGCAGACGACGATGAAGCACGGCGGGGACGATTTTCCGGTCTTCGTCCAGAGGGCATAGGTTTTCTCGTAGTGTCCGTAGAGTGCCTCCAAAGCGGTCTGCAACTGCGGCGGGAGGTCGAGCGGATTCAGCGAGGCCGCCTTGCCGCGTCCCTTCTTGGGCATCTTGGCGCGGATGTGCTCCCAGAGGTTGCGGAACATGGGCATCTCGCCGCCGGGGATGTTGTACGCAATCGGCACGCGCGGGAGCTTGACGATGCCGCACTCGATGGCATCCATCAGCGAGAAGTCGCTCATGGTCCAGGGGAAGAGCGTGCCTTCCGCATAGCCCGAGCCGCGTAGGAAAAAGGGAGTGGCGGAGAGGTCGAGGACACGCGCCAGTGCGAGTGTGCGATTCACGGCCTCCAGTCCGGAGATCCAGAGCCGGGCGGCTTCGTTGTTCTTCTCGGCCTCCTTCTTGTCGTCGCCCTTCAGCTCGCCTTCTGGGGCGCCCCCCGTGGACGCGTTCGGCTTCTCGCGGTAGCAGTGATGGGCCTCGTCGTTGATGGCGAGGATGTTCTTCAGGCCCATCAGATCCGGCATGACACGCTGGAGCATCTGACCTTCGGTCTCCAGCGTATTCAGGGCCTCGCCGACGCGGCCTTGGAGCAACAGACGACCGCCTTTGGTGATCTCGATACGCTCGCGCCGCTTGAAGGCGTGGTAGTTGGTGATGACGATCTTGGCCTGGCGGACCTCGCCCATCAAATCGGCGGGTACCAACTCACGACGCGAGTAGTAGCTGTCCGGATCGTTGGGTTGAAGGACGCGCAGGCGGTCCTTGATGGTCAGACCGGGCGCGACGATGAGAAAGCCGCGGCTGAAGCGCTTGCTGTCCGGCCGGCGCACGGCGTTGATGGTCTGCCACGCAATCAACATGGCCATGACTGTGGTCTTGCCCGCGCCGGTTGCGAGCTTGAGGGCCAGCCGCATCAGCTCGGGGTTGGCGTCGTGGTTGGCATCGGTCAAATGGGTCAGGAAACCTCAACCGGCCTTGCCGATCCGGGGTGCGACCTCGGTCAGCCAGATGGCGGTTTCGACGGCTTCGATCTGGCAGAAGAAAGGGCGGAGACTGCTGAAGGGATGGTGGCGCCAGTGCTGCAGGAGGCGTGCGGTCTCCGGGGTGACGCGCCAGTGGTTCGGGTCGGGATCCCGGCGCCAGCGGTCGACCTCTTGGCGCACGCCGTTGATGATGGCGGTATGGGCGTAACGCTGGTCCTCCGTGCTCAGGCCCTTGCCGTCGTCGAACGGGATCTCGCTCTGCTTGGGCGCACCCTTCTGCTTCTTCGGCTTGGGGATGGGCGTGACGAACTGGGCGTTGCGCCGAGTCTCGATGATCTTTTGGGTTGGCTGACCCGTGTTGTCCAGCTCCCAATGGCACGTTGGATAGTCGTAGGGTGAGTTGAGGATCGGCCGATCGAAGAAGGGGTTGCCCACGGTGCTCGTCCTGGCTGGCGGGAAGCCTGCAAGGCTAGAGCATCCGGACCGATACGACAAACCGGATGCTTTTCGTGTGTTCAGCGTCGCGTGGACGTTGATTCCGTTGCCATCGCGCCGGGCGCCGACCGGGAACAGCGCAGACTCGTTGTCGCTCTGCGCCCCCTGCCGATGCTTGCCGATACAGGGGCGGGCAGGATGCTGCGACGGGTTCAGGTGGACGGACGCACGAGCCGAGTCTCCGGCAGGTACTCGCGGAACAGCCGATCATAGGTGAGGATTTGCATCCCCTCGCACTGGGCTTGCGCGATCAGTAGGCGATCGAAGGGGTCTTTGTGATACGCGGGGAGGTCGAGTACGGCCTGGGCATGGCTCGGCGTGATATAGAGCCAACCGAATCCCTGTGCCTCGACATCCTCGACGATCCGACGCGAGGGGAGCGTCATCTTGCCCAAGGCATGCTTGATCGACATCTCCCAAACCGAAACGGCGCTGACAAAGGCCCCGGTCTGCTGGATCAGGTCGACCGTCTCGGGATCGGACAGCGCATCCATCATCCAGTCGTAGAGGATGCAGGTATCAAGCAGCAGGCGCATCGTCTTCGCCGACGAAAAGTCGCTCGACCGCCTGATCGGTCTCGGGTGACCGCCAATCAGTGGAGTAAGGCGTCAGCCCCTTCCAGGCGCCGGGCGGCTTCACTTGGGGAGGCGAATAGGCAACGATGCGGGCGACGGGTTTGCCGTTGCGGGCAATCAGAACCTCTTCTCCCCGTTCCGCCGCGACGATCAGGCTGGAGAGTTGGCTCTTGGCTTCCAGCATGTTGACCTGCATTGGATACCTCCGAAATTATGTTTGGCTAATCCTAGCCAAGTCGATTCGGAGGCGCAAATGGTGTTTGGGCATGTTTGCGGATCTTGCCGAGCAATGATCCTGGATCCGACAGTTGACCGCTTCGTGCTTCATGCAAGGGTTTGACAGCCTTCGCGTTTGCGTTCATCCGAGCGCTCACCGGCCGGGTGATGGCCGCTACGGCTCCTGGAGCACGCCCCGCGCGGCGCCTAGCTGCGTTGCAACTCGTTGTCGTAGAAGCACACTACGACGCCTCGTCGCGCCTTGCCGGACACCGCGCGGGACGCACTCCAGGGGCCGTTCAACTGCCGGACCTAGGATGATCGCGCGGCACGCAGTGCGGAAATCGTTCGGAAATGTCGCCTGCCGCGAAAACAAAAAAGGCATGCGTTTCCGCATGCCTTTGTTTTGATTGGCGTCCCCACGGGGGTTCGAACCCCGGTTACCGCCGTGAAAGGGCGGTGTCCTAGGCCACTAGACGATGGGGACGGTGACCGTTTTCAAAGATCCGACGGTGATCATGGTGCCGGATCTTTTTGCTTGATTGGTGGAGCCAGGCGGGATCGAACCGCCGACCTCAACACTGCCAGTGTTGCGCTCTCCCAGCTGAGCTATGGCCCCGATGTCGTCGAGACGCGGAATATTACCGGCGGACTTTTCGTTTGTCCAGACCGGTTTTCATGCTTTGTTGCGGGCGGCGCGACCCAATATGCTTGGCAGCTTTCCGCGAGCCCGCTCGCGGGCTTGTGCGGGGCGCGCTGCCGGTGCATGGTAAGCGCGCTTTCGAATCTACCCTCAAGGAGCCTAAATCTATGATGCGGATCTTATTGTTTCTCGCGACCAACGCGGCGATTCTCGTCGTCATCAGCGTCGTCTTCCGGTTGTTGGGGATCGACAGCCTGCTGCTCGAGGGCGGCGGACTCGACATGAACGCGCTCCTGATCATGTCGGCCATCATCGGTTTCAGCGGATCGCTGATCTCGCTGTTCCTGTCGAAGATGATGGCCAAGCGCGGGATGGGCGTGCAGGTCATCGAGCAGCCCTCCACCCCGTTCGAACGCTGGTTGATGGAAACGGTCGCGCGTCAGTCCCAGGCGGCCGGCATCAGGATGCCTGAGGTCGGCATCTTCGACTCGCCCGAACCCAACGCCTTTGCCACGGGCTGGAACCGCAACGACGCCCTGGTGGCGGTCAGTACCGGGCTCTTGCAGCACATGACCAAGGACGAGGTCGAGGCGGTCGTGGGCCACGAGATCAGTCATGTTGCGAACGGCGACATGGTGACGCTGGCGTTGATCCAGGGTGTGGTGAACACCTTCGTGGTGTTCCTGGCGCGCATCATCGGTCACACGGTCGACCGCGTGGTCTTCAAGAACGAAGAGGGCCAAGGCATTGCCTATTTCGTCGTCTCGATCGTCGCCGAGATCCTGCTCTCCTTCCTGGCCAGCATGATCGTGATGTGGTTCTCGCGTTACCGCGAATTCCGGGCCGACGCCGGCGGCGCGCGTCTGAGCAGCCGCACCCAGATGGCCAATGCCCTGCGGGCCTTGCAGCGTGTCCATCAGCCGCAGGATCTTCCTGCCGGGGAGTTCGCGGCATTCGGCATCTCGGGGAATATCGGGCAAGGTCTGAAGGTGCTGTTCTCCAGCCATCCGCCGTTGGAGAAGCGGATCGCCGCCCTTGAGCAGGGGCGCGGCTGATTCGGAATGCGTCGGCTTCCTGCAACGACAGGGTAGCCGACGCCTGCGGCCCGAGCGAGCGCATGGCCTGAGCCAGGCGCTTTTTTTCGTGCCGGAGCCGGCGTTTTTCCGCCTCGTTCCTTGGCATGACGCGACCCGGCCGCCATCTCACCCCGAAGAAGGCGATCGAAGCGGCTTGTCACAGCGACGGGTGAGGGCATGTGGCGAAACACAGATGACGGCTACGGATGGGTTGCCGTGGTGCTGCACTGGCTGGTTGCAGTGGTTGTCGTCGGCCTCTTCGCGCTGGGTCTGTGGATGGTGGAGCTGACCTACTACGACCCCTGGTATCGACGGGCGACGGACATCCATAAGGGTGTCGGGATCCTCCTGTTTCTCGTCATGCTGGCTCGACTCGGTTGGCAGCTGGCCAACCCCCGCCCGGCGCCGGAATCCACACACTCCCGCCTGGAGCGTGTCACCTCCGCGATCACGCATGTCCTTCTGTACGTCCTGATGTTTGCGGTGATGACGGCGGGATATCTGATCTCCAGCGCGGACGGGCGTGCGATCGATGTCTTTGGTCTTTTCACCGTTCCGCCCACCATCGCGGGTCTGCCTGGACAGGCCGACATTGCCGGGGACGTCCATCTAGCGTTGGCGATCGCCCTGATCGTTCTGGCCGGAATTCATTCACTTGCCGCGTTGAAGCATCATTTCATCGATCGCGACCGCACGCTGTCGCGGATGCTCGGGCGCCGCACTCCGCGTCCGTTGCGGTCCAATGCAAATTCGAGGAGAGGAGCATGAAGACAATGAAGATCAAGATGTTGCCGGTCGCGATCTGGTGTCTTGCCGTTGTTTCCGCGATCCCTGCCGTCGCGACGGCGGCGGTCGAGCGCTATGTGATCGACACCGAGGGCGGCCATGCCTTCGTACAGTTTCGCATCAAGCATCTCGCCTACAGCTGGCTGTACGGGCGTTTCAATGACTTCTCGGGCACCTTTACCTACGATACCGAGGATACGAGCAATTCGAAGGTCGAGGTGACCATCGACACCGCCAGCCTGGACTCGAATCACGCCGAGCGCGACAAGCATCTACGCGGCAAGGATTTCCTCGATGTCGACCGCTATCCGCAGGCGTCGTTCAAGTCGATGGCCTACAAGGAGACCGGCTTCAACACCTCGGTGCTCGAAGGCGAGCTCACCCTCAAAGGCATCACCAAACCGGTCCGGATCGAGGTGCAGCGCATCGGCAACGGGCCGGATCCCTGGGGCGGATACCGGCGCGGATTTCAGGGGTCGACCAGCTTTGCGCTCAAGGACTTCGGGATCGACTACAACCTGGGGCCCGCGGCCAGAGAGGTGGAGATGATCCTCTCCATCGAAGGGGTTCGGCAGTAGGGTACAGGGGGTATGATTCCGTCACTCGAAACAACCGACGAGACGCGCCATGCAACCTCGCACTGTCCTGATGGGTCTGGTCTTCCTTGCGATTGCTCCGATGTCGAATGCGGATGGATTGGGCCAGCCGATCACGGTCGAAATCGTCAATCCCGGCTTCGATGAACGCATGATCGAGGTCGTCGACAACATCTGCCGAGAGGTCGTGGTGTCGGCGACGTTGGCCGCGGAGTCGAGTGTCAGGGCACATATCTGTACCCGAGGCATGGGCAAGGGCGACGTGACGATTCGCAACACCCTCACGGGAGCGCAGCAGCGACATGCCGATATCATCGGCGACGCGCGGTTGACGGCGCCTTAGGAAGGATCCGGATCAAGCGAGCATCCCCGGGAGATCCCGGTCCAAGGCATCGATCAAATCGTCCAGGCTGGTCAGATCGTAATCCGGCGGCGGCATGCCTGCGATCCAGGGACGACCCGGAGCGAACCGGCCGGTGCGTACGAGCGCCGTCCACATGCCGAGCCGCTCGGCCCCTGCGATGTCCGTGTCCGGACGGTCGCCGACCATCATGCATTCGGCCGCCGTGCAGCCGAGGATTTCGAGCGACATCTCGTAGAGCAGGGGCTCGGGTTTGCCGACGAAGGTGGGTGTGACACCGGTTGCGGCAGCAAAGGGTGCAACCAAGGCGCCGCCGCCGGGCAGCACCAGATGACGGTCGTTGCGGATCCCGTCGACGGCGGTGTCCGGATTCGTGGCGACCAGACGGGCGCCCCGGCCGAGGATGAGATTGATGCCGACGGTGAGCTGCTCGAAATCCAACCCCGGCCCCTCGCCCACGACGACCACGTCGGCGCGCTCGGCGTCCGGCGTTCCGACCGAGCGCAGCGCCGCATCCAGCCCGCCTGCACCGACGGCGAAGTAGCGGAATCCGGGCCGCACATGGGCCAACCAGCGCGCCGTGGCCAAGGCGGACGTGATGATCCGCTCCGGGTCCGGTCGCGGCAGCCCCATTGAGGCAAAGCCGTCCGCGACCTGCTCTGGCGTGCGGATCGGATTGTTGGTGACGAAGGCGTGCGGTGTCGAGTGCAGTCGGCGGAGCAGCCGCTGCGCGCCCGGCAGCGGACGGTCTCCGTGGAAGAGGAGACCGTCCATGTCGAGCAGCAGGGCGCGGGGCAGCGGGCGTTTCATTCAGTCGGCGAGGTCGCGTGCGAGCGCGTCGCGGACCTCGGGTGTTGCCTCGACCTGATAACGGTACTCCGGATGATCGGTCCCGAGCGCAAGCGTTGTGCCCTGTTTCATCGCCGCGGCCATCGGCGTAGTGAGCTCGAAACGCAGGAAATGCACGGCCGATGTCTTGGTCGCGTCCTCGCGCTCCATGTCCTCGTCGGCGATCGCATAGACCCGATCGAAATCGGCGACCTGGACCCACACCCGATCCTCGATCCCGCGCAGCCGCGTCAGGGCATCGCGCCGCTCCTCGATGTCCTCGTACTCTATCATGAAGGTCGCCTTCCAATTGCTCCCGTCCGGGATCAGCGGGTTGTAGGCATCCAACTCGTCCTGAATCCCTGCCGACTCGAAGATCCGCTCGGCCCGCAGCATCTCTTGGATCTGATACTGCATGGTCAGGCGATCCTCGAAATAGAGCGTGGCATGGGTGCCGATCGCCACCTGCCGATACTTCTTGTGGGCCATCACGCGGGCCCGGAAATCACCGCGAACCTCCGCGTACTTCTCGAGGCTGTAAAGGTCGTCTCGTGTCAGATGCATAGTCGTCTCCAAACCGATTGAGATGTCGATGCCGCCGCGATTCCTGACCAAAAGGCCGGCAGGTAGGGTGGGCGAGCGAGAGTGAAGTCCACCGATTTCCGCACCGGCGTTGGTGGACTGCGCGGCGCTTGTCCGCACTCCGTGCGATGGCATAGGTGTAGGCGGCGTTATGGGCACGGCCGTGCGTTCAGGGCGGCGTCCATGGATCGTTGAGCTCAGCTTTAAACCCGCTGGCCGTCAGGACAGCGGAAGAGGACGACTGCAAGTCGTCGATCCCGGGCCGTCGCCGCTTCGCGGTTCAGAGGCCGTAGGCCATCCGCAACAGGCTCAGCGGATGCCGCTGCTCGCCGTCCTTTCCCAAGGCATGCGCGATATGGGCGCCGGCCATCGGGCAGTCGCTGCCGAAGTGATCCGGTGCCGCCTTCTCCACGCGGCCCGCAACCGGGCGCACGATCTTCATCGCGGAGGCGTAATACTCCTTCTTCACCGCATAGGTGCCGTCGTGGCCCGAGCAACGCTCGATGATCTCCACTGTTGTGTCCGGCACGAGTGCCAGGACCTCGCGGGTCTTCTGCCCGATGTTTTGGACCCGCTGATGACAAGACGCCTGATAGACGACATTGCCCAGCGGCTTCTTGAAATCCGTGTTGAGCTTGCCGTGCTTGTGACGGAGCATCAGGTATTCGAAGGGGTCGAAGATGTGCGCCTTGACCGCCTGAACGTCCGGGTCTTCGGGGAACATCAGGGGCAATTCCTGTTTGAACATGAGCACGCAGGACGGGATCATGGCGACGATGTCCCAGCCGTCGTCGACCAGGTGCTTGAGCACCGGGATGTTGACGTCTTTCGCGGCCTTGACGGCCTCCAGGTCGCCCAGCTCCAGCTTGGGCATGCCGCAGCATTGCTCTTTCTCGGGAAGCGTGACCGGGATGCCCGAGTGCTCGAAGACGGCGATCAGGTCGGCGTTCACGCCGGGCTCGTTGTAATTGCCGTAACAGGTGGTGAAGAGTGCGACCTTGCCGGTGGTCGGGCCGGCCGGCTCGCCGACGGCGGAGCGGCCGATGCGGGCCTTCTCGCTCTTGCGCAGTGTGTCGCTCACGTAGGGCGGAACCCGCGCATCCTTGTGGACGCCGAGCACGGCCTCGAGCGCTTGTCGTCCGACCGAATTGGCGTTGACCGCGTTGACCAGTCCGTTGACGACCGGGATCCCGGCGAGCGAGCCGACGGTGTCCGTGCTGGTGAGGATGCGATCGCGCATCTTCACGTTGCCTTGCCGATATTTGACGGCCTTGGCGCGCAGCATCAGGTGCGGGAAGTCCAGGTTCCATTCGTGCGGGGGCACGTAGGGACACTTGGTCATGTAGCACAGATCGCAGAGATAACAGTGGTCGACGACACTCCAATAGTCTTCCTTGGCGACGCCGTCGACCTCCATCGATTCGGACCCGTCCACCAGATCGAACAGCGTCGGGAAGGATTGGCAGAGGCTGACGCAGCGGCGACAGCCGTGACAGATGTCGAAGACGCGCTCCAGCTCCTTGTCGAGCGAGGCCTGGTCATAGAAATCAGCACTTTGCCAGTCGAGCGGGTGACGGGTCGGGGCTTCGAGACTTCCCTCCCGGCTGATTGACGTCGCCATGCGCTAACCTCCCCTGAAACGGTGGTGTCCGTGGTCCGAGCGCGTCGAGTCCGGGTCGTCACCCTCGGTTGGTGCACCGGCCGATCCGACCGGGGGGCGGCACCCGGTCTCGACGGACTGAGCTCGTCGACGGCTGCGGCCATCTTCGGTCTCGACGATACCCTAACTGTAGACGGGCCTGTGTCGGCGTACCAATCGCTGGGGCGAATCGACATCATCGTCGGAACGAACCGTGGGGGCTTGGCCGGCGACGCGCGAAAGCCTTTTGCGGCGTCGGTCGGCTACAGCAGCTTTTCGATCGCCTTGACGATCTTGCGGTCATCCGGCTTGGTGAAGCTGACGTAATGGTCCACCAGGTTTCCGTCTCGATCGATCAGGTACTTGTAGAAATTCCACTTCGGATAGGGTGCGCCGGCTTCGGCCAGTCGCTGGAAGAGCGGGGATGCCGCACCCTTCTTGACACTGACCTTCTCGAACATCGGAAACTCGACCGAGTAGGTCAGGCGACAGAACTTCTCGATCTCCTCTTCGTTCCCCGGCTCCTGGTTCGCGAAATCGTTCGACGGGAAGCCCAGGACGACAAGGCCCTGATCCTTGTATTTGCCGTAGAGTGCTTCAAGGCCCTCGTACTGAGACGTGAAGCCGCACTTGCTGGCGGTGTTGACGATCAGAACGACCTTGCCCCGATAGGCTTCGCAGAGGTTGACGACCTCCTGTCCCGCGAGTCGACGCACCTCGACATCGAGAAGTGGCGAGCAGGGCGGGGTGGCGGCGCTTACTGTGTGACTCATGACGGCGATTCCTAAGGCAAGTAATGTGGTCTTCGTCATCGGGCGCGGTCTCTCGGGCGTTGTCGATGCATCATTGTCCGCGAGGTAATGGAGAAAACGACAAATGCAATCCCGCTGCGTGGCGAGGCGACGCGGCGTCTCCGCCACGCAGACGAGAGTGACGGCGGCGACGATTTGAAAATCCTCGGCGGGCACCAACTTGCAACAGTGACCGCGGGCGCTCACGCCGGCGGATTCGCGAATGTGTCGTCCGGCACCCGGCGCGACGCGTGGAATCGGGATACGTTGGGTTTGGAATCAACGAGGAGCAGGATCGGCTATGAGCGACTGGGTAAAAGCGAAGGTAACGGGCAAGCATGCCTGGACGGACGGACTCTACAGTATGCAGTTCGACGGGCCGGTCGCTGACTTCAAGGCGGGGCAGTACATCAAGGTGGCCCTGGATATCGAAGGCGATCGTGTCGGACGACCCTACTCGCTGGTCAATCCGCCGCAGGAGCGTCCTGTGGAAATCTACTTCAACGAGGTCCCCGAGGGACCCTTGACACCCCGCCTCTCCGATCTGAATCCGGGCGACGAGGTCTGGCTGTCCGAGAAGCCGGGCGGGATCTTCACGCTCGACACCGTCGAGCCCGCGGAGACACTCTGGCTGCTCGCAACCGGTACGGCGCTCGGGGTTTATCTCTCGATCCTGCGCTCGCCCGAGCCTTGGGATCTGTTCGAGCGGGTGATTCTGGTTCACGGTGTGCGGCAGGCCACCGATCTCAGCTACGGCGAGACCCTCGCGGCGATCGCCGAGCGCCGGGGCGAGCGGTTCAAATTCGTGCCTGCGGTCAGTCGCGAGACGGTTCCCGGTGCGCTGTCCGGGCGCATCACCGACTTACTGACCAGCGGTGCCTTGGAATCGCACTTCGGAGCGGCCATCGACCGTCACACCAGCCATGTGATGCTGTGCGGCAACTCGGCCATGATCAAGGATGTGAAGGTCATTCTCGAAGAGCGTGGTCTGGCCCGCCATAAGCGACATGCGCCCGGTCAGTACACGACGGAGCAGTACCACTGAGCCGCGTCCAGAGCGCGATGCTCATGTTCGAGTGAGCTCGACGTTTGGTGCATCCATAGCCCCTTGTCGGGGACGCGGTTGAGTCTATTAGGGATGCCGATTCCTGAGATAGGAACCGATTTTTTCGACAAGCCGGATGCCGATGGACACCTCTGGGACCACCCTCGAAAGCCTTGTCCGACTCTCGGCCGAGGTGACCGTTCGGTCGGCGCGTCGCGACAAGATCGGTCTGATCGCGGATCTGCTCGGTCGACTGGGCCGCGAGGAGACCGCGCTCGCCGCGAGCTATCTTGCCGGTGAGATCCCGCAAGGGCGCGTCGGTGTCGGGCCGGCGCAGGTGGATGCGCTCCGCGGTCTGGTCCCGGTCGAGCGGGGCCGTTTGACCCTCGGTGACCTGGATCGAACATTCGATGCCCTGATCGCCGTCAAGGGTGTCGGTGCGCAGGTACAGCGTCGAGCGCTGCTGCAGGGGCTGTTCGAGCAGGCCACCCGCGAGGAGCAGGGATTTCTTGCCCGCTTGATGCTCGGCGAGCTGCGTCAAGGGGCGGTCGAGGCCCTGGTGATGGAGGCGGTCGCACAGGCGGCCGGGCTGGATTCCGGACTGGTTCGGCGAGCCCTCATGCTGAGCGGCGACCCGGCGCGGGTGACGCGCACGGCCTTCGACTCCGGAGCCGCGGGGCTGCGCGGGATCGGTCTTGAGCTCTTTCGTCCGATCCTGCCGATGCTCGCCCAGCCCGCGGAGGATCTCGACGACGCGCTCGCCCGGCTCACGGCGCCCGCTCTTGAGTTCAAGCTCGACGGCGCCCGTGTGCAGGTCCACAAGCGCGGCGAGGAGGTGCGTGTCTACAGCCGCCAGGGCCATGAGGTGACCGCGGCGGTGCCCGAGATCCCCGAGCTGATCGCCCCCCTTCCTGTCGCCGATCTGGTGCTCGACGGCGAGGTGCTGGCGCTGCGTGCGGACGGGCGACCCCATCCCTTCCAGACCAGCATGCGCCGTTTCGGTCGGCGGCTCGACGTCGCGAGCCTGCGTGCCGAGCTGCCGCTGAGCGCCTTCTTTTTCGATTGCATCCAATGCGACGGGACACTTTTGATCGATGCCCCGGCACGCGAGCGTTTCGGCGCACTCGCCGCGGTGGTTCCGAATCGCGCGCTCATCCCGCGGCTGCATCCGACGGACGCGGCCGAGGCCCGCGCCTTTCTGGAGCGGGCACTCGCCGCCGGTCACGAGGGGATCATGGCCAAGGATCCGGCGGCGCCCTATGCAGCCGGTGCGCGCGGTCGGCAGTGGCTCAAGATCAAGCCGACGCAGACGCTCGACCTGGTGGTTCTGGCGGCGGAATGGGGCAGCGGGCGGCGCAGCCGTTGGCTGAGCAATCTGCATCTGGGGGCACGCGACCCGGCGGGCGGCTTCGTGATGCTGGGCAAGACCTTCAAGGGTCTGACCGATGCGATGCTGATCTGGCAGACCGAACGCCTGAGCGCGCTCGCCGCGGCGCAGGAGGGTCAGGTGGTGCATGTGCGACCGGAGTTGGTCGTCGAGATCGCCTTCAACGAGCTTCAGGAGAGCCCGCAATATCCGGGCGGGCTCGCCTTGCGCTTCGCGCGCGTCAAGCGCCATCGCCCGGACAAGACCGCCAATCAGGCCGACGACATCGCGACGGTCCAAGCGATCTTTCGGCGGCAGGTCGCCTATTCATCTTGAGGCGATACGACCTGTAAGGGCGACTTTAGTCGCCCGATAGCAGCCATCTGCCGTCGCGCCGCTTATCCCGGGACATCGCTGTTTGCGCAGTGTAGAGCGTCCGAGATCATTGTCGTTGTCGGCGATCGATACGACCGCGATTACGAAAACGAAAACGAACGGTATCGACACATCTGCCGTGCTGCACTAAATCCAAATGCTGACTCCGGTAACCATGACGAATCCAATCTGCCGACATCTGGTGCTCGTTCTCGGGGATCAGCTCGACGCCGGGGCTGCGGCCTTGCGCGACCTGGATCCGGCACTTGATCGGGTCTGGATGTGCGAGGCGGTCGAGGAGTCGACCCATGTACCGTCCCACAAGACGCGGATCCTGCTGTTTCTGTCCGCGATGCGGCACTTTCGCGACGACTTGGAGGCCGAGGGGATCCGCGTCCATTATCGGGCGCTCGATGTCGAGGCGGATCCGTCGCTCGCTGCCGGTCTCGCTGCGGCGATCCGGATCCTGCGCCCGGAGCGTTTGATCCTGACCGAGCCGGGGGAGCATCGCGTTCTCACGGCCTTGCAGGGCGTCGCCGAAGCCAGTGCAGTGCCGCTCGAGATCCGCCCGGACGAGCACTTCATCTGCTCTCGAGCCGAGTTCGATCGCTGGGCGGCCGGTCGCAAAGGGCTTCGCTTGGAGCACTTCTACCGCCATCTGCGCAAGCGAGAAGGTGTCCTGATGGAAGGCTCGGCGGATGCCGCGCAACCCGTCGGCGGTCAGTGGAACCTGGATCAAGAGAATCGCAAGGCGTTCGGTCGGCAGGGTCCGGGCATGGTGCCTGAACCGATCGGGTTTCCACCCGACACCATCACGCGGGACCTGATCGCACTGATCCAGCAGCGCTTCCCGAATGCACCGGGCACCTTGAAACACTTCGACTGGCCGGTGACCGCGGCCCAAGCCCGCGAGGCGCTCGACGACTTCATCCGCAACCGACTTGCCGCTTTCGGCCCCTGGCAAGACGCCATGTGGACCGGCGAGCCCTATCTCTATCACGCTCGGATCTCGGCCGCCCTCAATCTCAAGCTGCTTGATCCGCGTACCGCGATCGATGCCGCGATCGCAGCCTTCGAGGCGAACCAGGCGCCGCTTGCCTCGGTCGAAGGCTTCGTCCGCCAGATCCTCGGCTGGCGTGAATATGTGCGCGGGATCTATTGGCGCGAGGGGCCGGTCTATCTGGAGTCGAATGTCCTGGAGGCACACCGCCCGCTCCCGAATTTTTACTGGACCGGACAGACCGACTACGCTTGTCTCGAAGCGTCGATCGGACAGGTGCTCGAATACGGTTACGGCCACCATATTCAACGCCTGATGGTGACCGGGCTATTCTCGCTCCTGCTCGGGGTCGAGCCGCGCGAGGTCCATGCCTGGTACCTGGCGATGTTCGTCGATGCCGTCGAATGGGTCGAGGCGCCCAACGTGATCGGGATGAGCCAGTTCGCCGACGGTGGGCTGTTGGCCTCCAAGCCCTATGTCGCGACCGGCCAATACATCGAACGGATGAGCAACTATTGTCGGCACTGCCGCTATGATCCGAAGGAGGCCGTCGGTGAGAGCGCCTGTCCATTCACGACGCTCTACTGGGATTTTCTCGATCGGCACCGGGATCGGTTCGCCAGCCATCCGCGCACGGCGTTGCAGTGGCGGAATCTCGCGCGAATGGATCCCGAGCGCCTCGGCGCGATTCGTCGGCGGGCGGAGGCGCTTCGCGGCGATTTGGCGACGTGAGGGGGCGGTTGAGGGTGGAGGAGCTGTCAGTCTTCTGCTATCAGCTATCACTTAAACCGCATCTCTACCGTCGATGCAGATGGCCCCGAGACCAAGCCAGACTGAACACAGCCCATATCACTCCGGACGCGGTTTAACCATGAGCACAGACGTCATTATCATCGGTGCCGGTCTCTCCGGACTGGCTTGTGCCGTAACGCTGCGCGAGCGGGGTTTCGAGCCCCTGCTGATCGAGGCGTCGGACGCCCCCGGCGGGCGGGTGCGCACCGATCGACGTGACGGCTTTCTCCTGGATCGCGGCTTCCAGGTGTTGCAGACCTGGTATCCGGAGGCACAGCGATTCTTCGACTATGCGC
Source organism: Thiocapsa sp. KS1 (assembly GCF_001499735.1). Taxonomy (GTDB): domain Bacteria; phylum Pseudomonadota; class Gammaproteobacteria; order Chromatiales; family Chromatiaceae; genus Thiocapsa. Next base: position 4,277,741 of record NZ_LN848257.1, read on the forward strand.
GCCTGGATCTGCGTCCCTTCTATCCGGGGGCGCTGGTCCACACGCAGGGGCAGCTGCATCGTGTCAGCGATATCTGGCGCCGTCCGACACGTCTGCCCGAGATGCTGGTCTCGCCGGTGGGAAGCCTCGGCGACAAGCTGAGACTCCTCGCGCTGCGTCGACGCTGTCTCTCCGGGGATCTCGAAGCGCTCTATTCGCGTCCGGAGCGCGAGGCCTTGAGCCTGCTGCGCGAGCTGGGTTTCTCCGCGCGCATGATCGAGCGCTTCTTCAAGCCCTTCTTCAGCGGCGTCTTCTTCGAGCCCGGGTTGGGCGTGTCTTCGCGCGCCTTCGAGTTCGTGTTTCGTGCCTTTGCGCTGGGCGATACGGCCCTGCCGGCGCGCGGGATGGGCGAGCTTCCGGCACAGCTCGCGCAGCATCTGCCGCGTGACTCCATCCGCACAGGTGCGCGCGTGGAGCGCATCCTGGACCAACAGGTTCTGCTCGACACGGGCGAGCGGCTGCGGGCGGGCACTATCGTCCTGGCGACCGAGGGCAACGAGACGGCACGTCTCCTGGGTCGCTCGCATAGCGCGGCGGTGGCGGGGCGCGGAACCACCTGTGTTTATTTCGCGGCGAGCGCGCCGCCGATCGAAGGTCCGTATCTCGTGATCAACGGCGAGGGGCGAGGGCGGATCAACAGCCTGCTGTGTCCGAGCAATCTGTCGGATCAGTATGCCCCGCGGGGCGAGAGCCTCATCGCGGTCAACGTGCATGGTGCGGAGCACAACCCGGATGCGCTCGAAACCGATCTGCGGCGCGAGCTGCTCGGCTGGTTCGGCGACCAGGTTCTCGGCTGGACGCGTTTGGCGGTGTATCGGCTGCCGCGTGCCTTGCCGGTTCAGTCGCCGCCTGTTCCCTATCCGGGCACGGTGCGGCTGCGCCAATCCAATTGGCTCTGGACCTGCGGGGAGTATCGATCGGCGCCATCGATCCAGTGGGCGCTGCATTCCGGGCGTCGTGCGGGGGAGGAGATTGCGGGCAGCCAGCTCGGCAGTTGCGAAGAAGACGCGCTCGGGCGGCCGGACGCCGGTCCGCGCACGACGCGCCTGCCTTCCACCGATCCCTGACCGATCCCCGAGCGGCCGCGTCCCTCGGTCCCGCGTGCGGGACTCGTCGTGCTGCCCGAATCCGCCCGGACGGGTTCAGACCCTACCGAAAGAAGGGCTTCTGTCGGGGAGAAAACCCAAGATCCTGAACGGGTTGCACCGATTGGGCGGATCTCCTATCGTAGCCGTCCACGAGAACAATCATCCACCTGGAGTTTGGAGTATGAGCTCTCCCTTTCTGCGTGCGCTGGCTCTTTCCCTCGCTTTTTCGGGTACCCTGGCCGTCACCCCTTCGGTCCTTGCCAGCACCTCCGATGCGGAGGCCGAGCCGGATCTGGATCTCGGTCAACGCCTGCATCGCCAGTGTGCGCTCTGCCACGGTCAGTACTCGCAGGGCATCCTCGGTGGAAAGTATCCGCGTCTCGCCGGTTTGCCCGACTATTATCTGGTCAAGAGCCTGACCGACTATCGCGACGGCGTGCGCGAGCATGCGGCCATGACGGTGGTCGGCGGCCTGCGCACCTTGTCGGACTCCGATTTGGCAAGCCTGTCCGCCTATATCGCGAGCATCGATCTGGATGCCGTCCATCCGCTCGATGTCCCAACCCCGGAAGGTGCGGATGTCGAGAACGGCGAGGAGATCTATCAGAGCGACTGCAAGACCTGTCACGGACGCGCTGCCGAAGGCAACAAGCGCAAGGAAAGCCCCAAGCTTGCCGGCCAGTACGACGGTTATCTCCTGCGCCAGATCGAGAAGTTCAAGGCAGGCAAGCGGATGCACGCCAATGATCCGGACGACGAGACCTTCGTGGACTACAGCGATCAGGACATCCTCGATATCATCGGCTTCGTGACCACGGTCGACGACAAGAACTGAGCGCCGAGTCGAGCACACTCATAACAATATCTCGAGGATTCAAGAATGAAACACCTGAGCCTTGTCGTTGCACTCGCCTTCCTGACGTCTCTGCCGCTGATGGCGGCCGAGGACGCGTCCCCCGAGATCCGCGTGTCGGACGTCGAGCATACCGTGCTCAAGGTCGGGCTGGCGCCCGGCGTCACCGCCGATGCCGCGGGCGAGGCGATGTTGTCGAAGGCGGTCGAGCTCAATATGCGCCTGGTCGCGCATCTCAACGTCGGGCAGGAGGTCGGAAATCGCGGCATCGAGTCGATGCGCTTGGAGATCTTCGAGTTCTGCAATCCGGAAGACGCGGTCAAGATGGCGCGATTCAACACCATCTTCGCGGCCTACATGCCGTGCAGCATCGCGCTTGTCGAGGACAACGACGGCCGGATCTGGCTGCAGATGCTCAACCTGGATATGCTGATCAGCGCCTACGATCTGCCGCCCGAGCTTCAGGCTCTGGCTCTCGGGATCAACGGTCAGATGCTCGACATCATTACTGCCGGCGCCACCGGGGAGTTCTGATCCGCCACCCGTCGGGCCAGGGCGACCTGGCTCGACAGCACACCCAAATCCATAGGTCGGGCCGTAGGTCGGATTAGCGAAAGCGTAATCCGACATGCAACCTTCGAGCAGGTCGCAAACGTCGGGTTACGGTGCGCATCGAGCTTGTCAGGCAGCATTCGAGGGGTGCCGGCGCGCCTAACCCGACCTACGGCGCCTGTCCACCCTACGCTGCGTCGACGGTTATCCTCGTCGATAGGCGAGCCAAGGTCGAAGCAGATACTGCACCGCCGCGACCCCCGACGCGAGAATGCCAAGGACGGCCAAAGGCGTCGCCGCCGCGGTATATCCCGCATCGTCGAAGAGCAGGGTGACCGCTAGGATCACGGCCAAGCTCGCGACGGCCACATGAACCCATAGATTCGTCGCCGGCCCCGGCCACCGGGCTGCGAGCAGGGCACCGAGCCAGGCCGCGAGTGCCCCGCCGAACAGACCGGCCGCCACGTCGACCGGCCAGTGCACCCCGACCGCCACTCGGCTCAACCCGGCCAGCACGGCCAGCGCCAGGAACAGCGCACGCAGCGCCGTCCAGCGCGTGTAGTAGATCAAGACCCCGAAAAAGACCGCGGCCGTCACGCTGTGACCGGACGGAAAGCTCGCGCGGGTATGGCTCGGTCCGATGAGATTGAAGGCATCGGCTGCGAGCACGCCCGGCGGGCGCGTGGTATCGAACAGCGCCTTGAAGCCTCGGCTGTAGGCGGCCGCGATGAGAGCGGCCAGGATCAAAGCCCAGAAGATCCTCGGGTAGCGCAGCGCGAAGAGGAGCGCCAAGGCGAAGGGGACACGCTCGTCGCCGAGCACCGTCAGACACTGCCAGAGCCAGTCCGGATAGGCCGCCGCGGCGGTGTTGATCCGGATGAATCCGGCGTCGTATCCGACGGCGAGATAGAGCGTCAGGCCGACGATCAGGCAGACCCTGGCCCACCCCGACAACCAGGCCGTGCCGCTCGGCGAGGTGGGTGAGGTTCGAGCGATCCCCGTCTCCAAGCACTTGCGAAGGTCCTGCGTCCAGAATGTGACGAAATCGGCGTGCATGGTTGTCGTCAGGGTTGATCCCCGACGGCACGCCGGTCACCCGCCTGACCCATGCGCACCAAGGCCACCGGACCTCGACGATAGACGAGGTCTTGCTGGAGGCCCGGGAAATCGGCCGCCAGGGCGTCGAGCTTGTCGACGCGCAGGAAGACCAGCTCGCCGGGCAAGGGCGGGCGATTCGGTGTGACGGCATCGCGATAGACGCTGAAGCTCGGCATGGAGGTGCGATAGACCACGGTCGGAAGGTTCAGCTCGCGCGCCAGCAGACCGGCCTCCTTGACCGGTGCCTGCATCACCTCGAAGACCCGCGGGACCAGGACCCCGTAGACCACCAGCGTTTGGATCACCCCGGCGAGGATCAGTCGCTGCCACAGTGGCGGGCGCGACCAGAGGAGCAGACCGATCAGCGCGGCCAGCCCGGCAAGCATGGCGCCCAGATAGTCTAACCCCAGGACCCCGCGTGCCTCTTGGAACATGGCGATCTCGTGCGCCCTGTCTGCTTGGGCCTCGATCAGGCCAATCACCGCCGGCAGCACCGCGAGCAGGCCGAGGAAGATCAGCGGCGCCGCGAAGGCGAGCCAGCGGCTCTTCAGCAGATCCCGATGTTTGGCCATCAGGATAAAGAGCGGCGTGGCCCCGTAGAGCAGGTAATGCGGCAGCTTGGTCCCCGAGAAGGAGAAGAAGACGAAAACGGTGGCGAACCAGATCCAGAGAAAGCGTTCGAGCGGATCCGACCAAGCGGCACGCAGCCCCGGCAAGAGACGCAGGAACCAGCCGGTGAAGGGCAGCAGGATGATCGGCAGCATCACCAGGTAATAGCCCGGAAACCCGGCATGGCCGTGCATCGCATCGCCGAAGCGCCCGGCGTTGTGCTCCAGGAAGAAGCTGCGGAAGAACCCCGGCCCGTCGTCGAGATAGACCGCGAGATACCAGGGCAGGGCGACGAGAACGAAGACCAGCCACCCCTTCGGTGCGAAGGCCGCCTGCGCCCAGCGTCCCAGCGCACGTTGCGACCCGAAGAAGAGCAGGCTGACCAGCACCGGAAAGAAGACCGCGACCGGGCCTTTGGTCAGGAATCCGAGCCCCATCCAGAGGAAGGCACGCAGCACGAAGCGACGATTGGTCGCGGGGTTCGGGTCCAGGTAATAGCGGTAGATCTCGAAGAAGGCGAGTGCGATGAAGAGGTTGAGCACCGCATCGGCGACCGCCCCCTTGGCGATCACCGCGACCTGGAGGCTCAAGGCCATCACCAGCCCGGCGACGACCGCGCTCTCGCGATCCAAACGCTCGCGCACGAAGCCCCAGACGGCGAGCACCCAGAGGGTCGCGGCGATCGCCGAAGGCAGACGCAGGGCCAGCTCGTTGAATCCGAACGCCTGCGCCGAGGCTGCCTGCAACCAGTAGATGAGCACCGGCTTGTCGTAGCGCGGCTCCCCGTCCTTGTGCGGTGTGATGAAGTTGCCGCTCGCGAGCATCTCGCGCGTCGCCTCGGTAAAGGCACCCTCGTCCAGGTCGTAGAGCGGTACCGCGCCCAACTGCCAGTAGAAGCTCAGGAGTACGACCGCGACAAGCAGCCAGGGCGAGGTCAGGATGCGCCCGAGCAGCCCGCTTGGGCCGCGATCGGCGATGGCCGGGTTCATGTTGAGTGCCTCCAATCCGCGCGCGCGGGATCCGATTGCCAGCGAATCCGGTGATGGGTGTGCTCGCCCGAGGCGTAGAAGGTGCGTGTCATCAGCTCGGCGAGCACCCCGGTCGTGAGGAACTGGATCGACATGACCAGGAAGAGGATGGCCACGAAGAGCATCGGGCGTGTCCCGATGTGCTGACCGAGTCCGAACTTTACCCAGAGCATGTCGGCCATCAGGATGCTCCCGACCACACCGAAGAGGATCCCGATGGAGCCGAAGAAGTGCCCGGGTCGCGATCCGAACCGCAGGAAGAAGAAGGCCGAGAGGAGGTCCAGCAGCACCCGAAAGGTGCGCGAGATCCCGTACTTGGATGTCCCGAAGCGGCGCGCCTGATGGGCGACCTCGGTCTCGCCGATGCGCTCGGGCGCGGTGACACCGGCGACCCAGACCGGGATGAAGCGGTGCATCTCTCCGAGCAATGTGACCTCCTTGATCACCTCGGCGCGATAGACCTTGAGGCTGCAACCGTAGTCGTGCAGCGCCACACCCGTGACCTTGCCGATCAGTGCGTTGGCGATCTTCGAGGGCAGCTTGCGCATGACCAGCGCATCCTGGCGCTGACGACGCCAACCTTGCAGGAGATCCAGGTCGCGTGCGAGCAGCTCCTCGACCATGCGCGGGATGTCGGCCGGGTCGTTCTGCAGATCGCCGTCCAGGGTCGCGATCAGCTCGCCGCGGGCCGCGTCGAAGCCGGCCTGCATGGCCGCGGTCTGGCCGAAGTTGCGCCTCAGGCGGATCACCCGAACGTGCGGGCCGTAGCGCTCGCCAACCTTGCGCAGACGCTCGCCGGTGCCGTCGCGGCTGCCGTCGTCCACACAGATCAGCTCCCAGGCGCCCCGGTAGCACGAAAGTCCCTCATGGACCCGCGACAACATGGGCTCGACGTTGTCGATCTCCTGATACATGGGGATGACGACGGAGAGCGACGGATCGTCCGTCGTGGGCTGTCCGGTCGCGTTCGCCGCCACAGGCGCCGGTTCAATCGCGGTGTTCATGTGAGCTCCAAATGGTCACAGCCAGCAAGCTCGAAGCCCCGGAAAAGCCCGTAACGCGTAGGATGGGTAGAGCGCAGCGAAACCCATCGTTTACGCGTTGGACTCCAGGCTGTCGCGCAGGAAGCGGAACAGCTTGCGCGGTGCGTCGGGCCGGCCGCGCTCCTGATCGCGTTGAGCGGCGCGGATCAGGGTGCGCAGCTGCTGGCGGTCGACATCCGGGCATTCATCGATGAATTCGCTTAACGCACCCTCCTCGTCGGCGATGAGCCGTTCGCGCCAGCGCTCGAGCGCATGCAGATGCGCGGCCGCCGCGCGCTCGCGATCCTCCGCCTGGTCGACCAAGGCATGCACGGCGGCCATGTCCTCGCGTTCCAACAGGTTGGCGATGCGCTTCCAGTGGCGACCACGGGCTCGGATATCCTTGATCCGGGACGTCTCGTCCAAGGCGGCCCAGGTCGCAGCGCTCAGGTTCAGACGCTCCAGCTCGGCCCGCGGCATCCCGGCCATGCGCTCGGCCAGGGCCTGCAGCGCCAGCTTCTCGCGCTTGAGCTGGCTCTTGCTCGGGCCGCGCTCTTCGTCCTGATAGTCGTCTTCGTCGTCGTCGATCGTATCGTTCATCCCGAAATCCAAATAGGCGGTTCGACAGTCTTCATGCGGCGGGCTCCAGATGCTCGAGGATCAATTGCGCGGAGCGGTTGCCTCGGTAGTCGTTGACATCCAATCGGTAGGCGAGACGCACGGCGCCGCCGGCCTCCGAGATCTGCTCGCCCAGGTTGAAGCCGATGGCCTCGATCGGCCCATCCTCGGCCGCGGGTCCGGCGAGACGGAGCTTCAGGTGACGCTCGCCCACCAGGCGTGCGCTCAAGACGTCGAAGGTGCCGTCGAAGCGGGGTTCCGGGAAGCCCTTACCCCAAGGGCCGGCCACGCGCAGCGTCTCGGCGGTCTCCAGGTTCATGAGCCGCTGCGGAAGCGCACCGTCCGACGCGATCTCCGGTTGTGGCGGCCGATCGCCGAGCACCGCACGCACGGCCTCCGCAAAGGCCTCGCGGAACCGCGGCAATGCCTCCGGGCGAATGCTCAACCCCGCGGCCATCGCATGCCCGCCGAAGCGCTCGATCAAGCCCGGATCCTGCCGATCCACCAACGCGATCAGGTCTCGGACATGGACCCCTTCGACCGATCGCGCCGAGCCACGCAGAAACCCGTCGCCGCCGTTCGCAAAGGCGATCACGGGGCGATGATACCGCTCGCGGATCCGCGCCGCGACGATCCCCGAGACGCCTTGGTGCCAATCCTCGCCGAACAGACAGAGTCCGGGCGGCAGTGCGGCACCGTCCAGACAGAGCCCCGCGAGCGAGGATTCGGCCGCGTCCTTCATCTCGCCTTCGATCTCGCGGCGTCGGCGGTTTAGGGCGTCGAGACGCGCAGCAAGGTCCGCGGCGACCTGCGGGTCGTCGGTCAACAGACATTCGACGCCCACCGACATGTCCTCGATCCGACCCGCCGCGTTAAGCCGGGGTGCGGCGACGAAGGCCAAGTCGGTGGCCGTCGCCCGGCTCGGGTCTCGGCCGCCGATCGTCAGCAGTGCCCGCACGCCCGGGCTGCACCGCCCGGCGCGGATGCGTCTGAGCCCCTGCTCGACCAGGATTCGGTTGTTGCGGTCCAGGGTCACCACGTCGGCGACCGTGCCCAAGGCGACCAAATCCAGCAGATCCGCGAGATTGGGTTCCGCTCGCCCCGCACCGAACCAGCCCTGCTCGCGCAGACGGGTGCGCGCGGCGACCAGGAGATAGAAGACGACGCCGACACCGGCTAGGTGCTTGCTCGGAAAGGTGCAGTCCGGCTGATTGGGGTTGACGATGGCTGCGGCGTCCGGGAGCCGCTCGCCGGGCAGATGATGGTCCGTCACCAGGACCGGGATGCCCAGCTCCGCGGCCCGCGCCACCCCGGCGAGACTGGCGATGCCGTTGTCGACCGTGATCAGCAGATCCGGTCGGCGCGGTGCGGCGGCGTCGACCACCGCCGGACTCAGGCCGTAGCCGAACGCGAATCGGCTCGGGATCAGATAGGAGACCTGCGCCGCACCTAGGCCGCGCAGACCTCGGACCGCCAGGGCGCCGCCGGTCGCACCGTCGGCGTCGTAGTCCGAGACGATCAGCAGATGGCCGCCGGCGCGGATGTGGTGCACCAGCAGCTCGACCGCTTCATCGATGCCGCGCAGCGCATCTGCCGGGTGGAGTGCCGAGAGTCCGGGTGCGGACTCTTCGGCGTCAACCAGGCCACGATTCGAATAGAGTCTGGAGAGCAGCTCGGCCGGCGTGCAGGCGGCGGCGAGCGCCGCGGCGCTCGGCGCGCGTCGAATCACGGGGCGCGACATCAGTCCAACACCGGCAGAGGGACATGCAAGGCCGCAACGACGGCCCGCAGCAGCTCGATCTCCGTCCGCTTGATCCCGGCGTGCTGCAGGGTCGCGATCAGGGCGCGGAGCAGGCGTTGCTTGTCGTCCATGCGCAGCCGATCGAGCCGAGCGAGCGCACGGTCGAGTCGATCCGGCCAGTCATCCGGTGCGATCGGGGCCAAGTCGCGCGGACGCATCCCGAGGGACGCCAGACCGGCAGCGAAGGCGGTCCGCGCGGTGCGTTGATCGGGGTTGCCGTGCATTGCCAGGATGACCAGCAGATCACGGATCTCGTTCTCGCAGCCGGAGAGATGTGCGGTCCCGGCGCTGCGGGCATCGGTCGGAGCGATGGTGTCTTGGATCTGCTGCGCCAGGAGACGTGCGAGGACATACTCGAAGACATCGATCCGTCCGTCGGCATGGATCAGCCGATCGATCAGCCCCATCAAGCGCGTCAGCTCGGTCTGCGGACGACGGCGCAGGGTCGGGAAGGCGATCTCGAGCAGCGGGATGCGCAGGTCCGCCGCCAGGCTCGGGACCGCGGAGAGGAGTGTGCTCACCTGACGCTCGTGCTCGCTGCCGAGTGTCTCGGCGACCATCAAGAGCTGGCGCTCGCGGATCTCGGGGTCCGGGTCGATCAAGAAGTAGCAGACCAGCGTCATCACCCACTCGGTGGAGCGGGCGGCGCGTGCGAGCGGTTCCGGGATGGCCCGGTTCAGGCGAGCCGCCACCTGGATCCGTGCCGTATCGGGTCGCCCGATTGCGCCGACGATGCGATCCGCATCGAGGCTCGACGGGCTCGGTCGGCCTTCGAGAATCGGCCGGTGCTCGGCCATCGCGGCGACGATGCCGGCCGCGCTCGGTGTCGCCAAGCTCTGCATCACCTGCATCGTTTCCAGCTCCGCCGGGTCGAAACCCGGCTCGATCGCACGAATGCGATCCGCGATCGGCGGATGTGTGGCCAAGAGCCGACGCGTCAGCCCCGCAGCGAAGAGCATGTGCCCGATCTCCTCGCTGTCCGCCGCAAGTGCCGAGCCGGCCGGCGCCGAGCCGATCTTCTTCAGGGCGCCGGCGATCCCCTCCGGCTCGCGGGTGAACTGAACGGCCGAGGCGTCGGCCAAGAACTCGCGTTGACGCGACACCGACGCCCGGATCAGCCGGCCGAAGAAGAGCCCGATATAGCCGGTGGCGACCAGGGCGAGGCCGATCATGGCGATCGCGGCGGTGTGCTTGCTGGTTTGGCCATGCCGCACCGAGAGCATGAGTCGGCCGATGATGGCCAGCACCAGGATCCCGAACAAGATCCCGATCAGGCGAATATTCAGCCGCATGTCGCCGTTGAGGATGTGCGAGAACTCGTGTGCAACAACGCCCTGAAGCTCCGAACGGCTCAGTGTCCGCAGCGCGCCCCGGGTGACGGCGACCGCCGCATCGGCAGGCGAATAACCTGCGGCAAAGGCGTTGATGCCGTCCTCCTGCTCCAACACGAAGATTTGGGGCACCGGAACACCCGATGCGATGGCCATCTCCTCGACCACATTGCGCAACCGCTGCAACTGCGGATCCGTGGTGTCCGCATTGACCATGACCCCGCCGAGCCCGCGCGCGACCGCCCCGCCGCCGTTGCGCAGGGTCAGGATCCGGAACAGGCTGGCGAGCCCGATGGCGCCCGCGGTCAGCACAGAGACCCAAATGAGCAGCGGCAGGCTTTCGCGAACCGCGGCGGGCGAGAACACCGGCGAGACGCCGAGGCCGTCCGGATCCGAGCCGAACCCCAGGAACGCGAGGGCGACCAAGTCGACGACGGCCACGATGCTGATCACGGCGAGCACGAAGAGCACCACCAGGAGATGCGTGCGCCGCCGGGCACGGTCCTGATGCGCGAAGAAGTCCAATTAAACTGCGTCCTTAGTGTTCATGTGGGGTTTTCGCTTGGGCGAGGTCTCGGGTGTCATCTGTCGGCGCTGGAGCGGACGCAGTTTAAGTATTCAAAAAATATAAACTATTCTGAACTGCGCCCCGCCGTGTTCGTGGATCGCGGAGAGGTCGTTCCCAAACGCAATCCTTCCATAGACGCACAAGCGCGGTTCAGAAGGAGACTTGGACGGCCTCGCGTTTCTCCGGCGCATCGATCTCCAACAACTGCGCGGCCGTGAATCCGAAGCGCTGCGCGATCAGGTTGTTCGGGAAGACCTCGCGCAGGGTGTTGTAGCCCATGACCGCATCGTTGAAGGCTTGGCGTGCGAAGGCCACCCGGTTCTCGGTGCTGACCAGCTCCTCGGAGAGCTGCATCATGTTCTGATTGGCCTTGAGGTCGGGGTAGGCCTCGGAGAGCGCGAACAGCTTACCGAGTGCGCCGGCCACGCCCATCTCCGCTTGGGCCAGCATCGCCACCGCGGCGCCGTCGCTCGGATCGGCCGCGACCTGCTTGAGGCTGCCGACCGCTTGGTTGCGGGCCTGGATGACGGCCTCGAGCGTGTCGCGCTCGTGGGTCATGTAGCGCTCGGCGACCTTGACCAGATTCGGGATCAGGTCATAGCGGCGCGTGAGCTGAACATCGATCTGAGCAAAGGCGTTTTTGTAGCGATTGCGTCCGGCAACCAGACGGTTGTAGATGACGACGACGAGAATCGCGGCGAGCAGGATCAGGCCAAGCAGTGTCCATCCCATCGGTGTTCCCCCACGCTGATGACTGTCCCCCGAGCCCGGCAGTCGCCGGGTCCGGTGTCCGGCCGAGGCCGGTACGCGGCCTTCGGCAATGCGGCGGAAGGCTAACATACTCCCGCGGGGTAAGCAGGGGTCGAGCCCGCCCGCGCGCTGCGGACCGAGGTCGCCATGCTGCCTCGGCTTGCCGATGCGGGTCGAGGGAGTACCATTGCGTCCGTGCGGCCCCGTGCTTGACTCGATGCGACAGTTGAGAATAAGTCACGTGTCAGAAGTAGGTTAAGTACCGAATCTAATCGTTGTCGTTGTCGTTGTCGTTGTCGTTGTCGTTGTCGTTGTCGATTACGATTACGACAACGAGAACCGTGGCAAAGGGATTCTCTCGTCGAGTCGTTTTGCTTTTTCTGTTCCTAAACCGCGTCCAGAGCGAGATGCTCACTTTTGCGTGAACTCGACGTTTGGTGCATCCACGGCTCTTAGCGGGGGCGCGGTTTAGAAATTTATATTTTTTAATAACTTAAACCGCGCCGGCTCCGGCAATTGTCGGAGCCGGCGCGGCCAAGCCAATCCAACAAACTACGCATGTCGCGCCGGGCGCGGTTTAAGGAGCTCCCTCTTGCTTGAAATGATGTACGCCGGCGGGTGGCTGATGGTGCCGATCGTCGCCTGCTCGATCATCGCCACCGCCGTCGTCATCGAGCGGGCCTGGACGCTGCGCCGCTCGCGGATCATGCCGGCGAATCTGGTCACCCGGATCTGGGAGTGGCACCGTCGGGGAGAGCTGACCGATGCGCGGATCGAGGAGATCCGCACCGGCTCCCCGCTCGGGCGTTTGCTTGCGGCCGGCCTCATCAACCGCAACCACTCGCGCGAGATCATGAAGGAGGCGATCGAGGACACCGGCCGACAGGTGGTGGCCGAGCTGGAGCGCTTTCTCAACAGTCTGGGGACGATCGCCTCGGTGGCCCCTCTGCTGGGTCTGTTGGGAACGGTTCTCGGGATGATCGACGTCTTCGGCGTCATCATGGACGCCGGTGTCGGCAACGCCGCCATGCTGGCGGGGGGGATCTCCAAGGCGCTGATCACGACGGCGGCCGGTCTGTCGGTGGCCATCCCGGCACTCCTTTTCCATCGCTTCTTCGACAACAAGGTCGCGCGGCTTGCACTCGACATGGAGGAGCAGTCGCTGCGTTTGGTGGAGGTCATGAAGGGCGAGCGCGAGGCCGGCGAGGTCTCCGCGTGAATCTGCGTCCGCACCGTCGCGAGCCGGCCGATATCAATATCACCCCGCTGATCGATGTGGTCTTTCTCCTGCTGATCTTCTTTATGGTCTCGACCACCTTCAAGGACGAGGCGCGGCTGCGCGTGCAGCTGCCCGAGGCGCAGGGCGAGGAGATCCCGGCCGAGGAGCCCGAGATGATCCGGCTCGTCATCGATCGTACCGGGTCCTTCAATGTCGACGATCGGGCCGTGCTCGACCGCAAGACCGGCACGCTGGTCCAGGTGTTGAAGGATCGGCTCGGGGAGGGCAAGCCCTTGCCCGTGCTGATCCAGGCCGATGCACAGACGCCGCATCAGGCGGTGATGACGGCGCTCGATGCGGCCAGTCAGGCCGGACTGGTGCGGATCGCATTCGCGGCGACGCGTGCCCCGCAGGACGATGCCGATGCCGAACCGGCTCGAACCCCGTCCGGGCAATCCGCCCCGCCGTTCGACCCGCAGCCCGCTCAGTCATCCGCAGGGGAGGTCGCTGAATGACCCATGATGCATCCCGCTCCGAGGTCGAGGCGGGTCCCATCTATCGCCGACTGTTGGGTTACGTCAAACCCTACTGGCGGATGTTTACGGTCTCGATCGTCGCCATGATCGCCTTCGCGGCCACCGAGCCGCTCTTCGCGGCCATGATGCAGCCGCTGATCGACGGCAGCTTCGTGGACCGCAACGAGGAGATCGTGCGCCTCATGCCGTTCGTGTTGGTGGTGCTCTTCGTGTTTCGCGGGATCGCCGGCTTCATCAACAACTACTGTCTGAGCTGGGTCGGCCGACGCGTGGTCGCGGATCTGCGCCAAAAGATGTTCGAGCATCTGCTGCGTGCCCCGACGCGTTATTACGACAATCAGGGCTCGGGTCACATCCTCGCCAAGCTGACCTACAACGTGGAGAACGTCGCCACGGCGGCCACATCGGCGATCACCACCCTGGTCCGCGACGGCTTCACTGTTATCGGCCTGATGGCCTACATGCTTTACCTGAACGCCGCACTCTCGGCGATCTTCCTGGTGATCGGCCCGCTCATGGCCGGCGCGGTCAAGTATGCGACCAAGCGTTTTCGCCGCCACAGCCGCCGTATCCAGGACCGAGTCGGTGCGCTGACGCAGGTCGCGCAGGAGGCGATCGAGGCCCATCGGGTGGTCAAGGCGTTCGGCGGGCAACCACTCGAGGCGCGACGTTTCAGCGCCATCAACGAGAAGACCCGCTCGCTTCAGATGAAGATGATCGCCACCGAGGCGGCCAGCGTGCCGCTGGTCCAGCTGATTTCGGCCGTGGCGATCGCTGTGATCGTCTACCTCTCGACCATGCAGGGACTAAAGGAAGACATCTCGGTCGGCACCTTCATGTCATTCGTGGTCGCCATGGGTCTGCTCCTGCCGCCGGTGAAGCGTCTGACCTCTGTAAACGCCCATCTGCAACGCGGCATCATCGCCGCCCAGAGCCTGTTCGAGCTGTTGGATGCGGAGGAGGAGCGCGATCAGGGGCAGCGGACGTTGGAACGTGCCGAGGGGCGCGTCGAGTACCGCGGTGTCACCCACGTCTATTCGTCCGACAAGCCACCGGCGATCCGGGATCTCGACCTCGTCATCGCACCGGGCGAGCGGGTCGCGCTGGTCGGACGCTCCGGCAGCGGTAAAAGCACGGTCGCGAGCCTGCTGCCGCGGTTCTACGATGCGACCGCGGGCGAGATCCTGATCGACGGCATCCCGATCGGCGAGCTGACCTTGGCGAGTCTGCGCGCCCAGATCTCGCTCGTCAGTCAGGACGTGGTGCTCTTCAACGACAGCATCGCCAACAACATCGCCTATGGTCAGGCCGTAACGCCGAGCCGCGAGACGCTCGAGCGCGTCGCCGTGAACGCCCACGCGCTCGACTTCATCCAGGCGATGCCCGAGGGTTTCGACACGCGGATCGGCGATCGCGGCGTCATGCTCTCGGGCGGGCAGCGCCAGCGTCTCGCGATTGCGCGTGCGATGCTCAAAGACGCCCCGATCCTGATCCTGGACGAGGCCACCTCCGCGCTCGACACCGAGTCCGAGCGCCATATCCAGGCCGCCCTCCAGGAGCTGATGGCAAACCGCACGACCCTGATGATCGCCCATCGTCTCTCCACCATCGAGAACGCCGACCGCATCCTGGTGATGGACAACGGACAGGTCGTCGAGCAGGGCACCCACGGCGAACTGCTGGCACAGGACGGCTATTACGCCCGCCTGCACCGCCTCCAATTCCACGATGCCGGCGAGCCGCCGGCCGCGTCGTAGGTTGTGCTGACGTTAGGAAGCACAACCCGCTCGGCGCTCCGTCGAGCCTCCCGCGCCTCGACACACCCGAGAGGGGAGGGGAGCTGAAGTAGTGGACCCGAACCCGATCTGGTACGGCCGTCATCCGCTCGGCCTCATCCTCGCGCCGTTCTCCTGGCTCTACTGTCTGGTGGTCCAACTGCGCCGCCTGAGCTACCGCAAGGGCTGGCTGGCGAGCCTGCGCCTGCCGGTGCCCGTCGTGGTGGTCGGTAATCTCACCGTCGGCGGGACCGGCAAGACCCCGGCCGTCCTGAAGCTCGCGGAGCTGCTGCGGGCGCGTGGTTGGAATCCCGGGATCATCACCAGAGGATATGGCGGACGTGGCCCGGTTGCGCCGCGCCGGGTCTCTCCTGAAAGCGAGCCCGCCGATGTCGGCGACGAGCCCGTGCTGCTCGCCCGTCGCAGCGGTTGCCCCGTCGTCGCCGGACCGGATCGCTTCGCCGCCGGTGCGCTCGCACTGTCCGGGGGCGACCTGGTGGACATCCTCCTCGCCGACGACGGACTCCAACACTATCGGTTGGCCCGAGACATCGAGATTGCGGTCGTCGACGGTGCGCGCGGACTCGGCAACGGGCGCTGTCTGCCCGCGGGGCCGTTGCGCGAGCCGCGCGGGCGTCTGACCACGGTCGATCTGGTGCTGACCAACGGCGGCGACCGGGACGAAGGGTACCGGATGCGTCTGGTTCCGGGGGCGGCGGTCAATCTCCGTGACCCCGCCGTCTCCAAGCCGATCGCCGAGTTCATTGGGGGGCGGCCCGTCTTTGTTGTCGCCGCGATCGGCAACCCCGAGCGCTTCTTCGCCATGCTCCGCGGTCTGGGTCTCCAGGTCGAGGGCCGCGCCTACCCGGATCACTATCCCTTTGCACCGTCGGATCTTGCGGCTTGGCCGGCGGGTCCGGTGCTCATGACCGAGAAGGACGCCGTGAAGTGCGCGCCCTTCGCCTGCGAGGATCACTGGTTTCTACCCGTGGACGCCGAGCTGGATACGGCCTTCGTCGAGGCATTCTTTCGCAAGCTGGAGGCACGGACCCATGTCTGCCCGAGAGACTTCCGATAAACCCCTAGGATTCAAGGTCGTTATCCCCGCGCGCTACGGCTCGACGCGACTTCCGGGCAAACCCCTGTTGCTGATCGCCGGCAAGCCGATGATCCAGCATGTCGTGGAGCGCGCGCGCGCGAGCGCCGCCGATGAGATCCTGGTCGCGACCGACGACCCACGCATCGCCGAGGCCTGTCACGGCTTCGGCGCCGAGGTGGTGATGACCGGCAGCGAGCACCGCAGCGGGTCCGAGCGCATCACCGAGGTGATCGAGCTGCGCGGTTGGGACGACGACGTGGTGGTGGTCAACCTGCAGGGCGACGAGCCGGCGATGCCGGCGGCCTTGCTGGATCAGGTCGCGAGCGACCTGGCCGCCATCGCCGATCTCGGCATGTCCACGTTGGCCGCACCGATCTCCGAGCGCGCGACCCTCTTCGATCCACACGTGGTGAAGGTGGTCACGGACGCGAAGGGCTACGCGCTCTATTTCTCCCGCGCTCCGATGCCCTGGCACCGCGACGAGTTTCTCGCCGATCGCGCCGAGCTGCCGACATCGGTCGCTTTTCTGCGCCACATCGGGCTCTATGCCTACCGCGTCGGCTTCCTCAAGCGCTATCTGGCTTGGGCGCCGTCGCCCCTGGAGGTGGCGGAGTCGCTGGAACAGCTGCGCGTGCTCTGGCATGGGGAGCGTATCCATGTGGCGATCGCCGAGTCCGAGCCCGGGCCGGGCGTGGATACGGCCTCGGATCTGGCCAGGGCCGAGCGGCATCTGGCTTAAACCGCGTCCTCGGCCCAGCGGGTGGTGTGGAAGTTGGCTATGCGTTTGCGCACGGATCGGCGTTGGCGTTGATGCGGTTTAGATGTGAAATCCTCGATTCGACGATCTGTGTGGTCTCTGCGCCTTTGCGGCTCGACCGGGCTTCTTGGTGTGATTCAGGCCCGTAGCGTCGACTTGAGGCAGTCCAGTAGATCTTGCATCTCGAGCGTGAGCGCGCCCTCGACCGGGTCCAGGATTCGGATCTGACGGATCGCGTTGGCGCGATGGCTGGCGCGGCCGTATTGGTCCATCTGGATCGGAGGTCTGGCGAGATCCGATTCCAGCACCACGAGTCCCTCGCCGGGCACGATGTCGATCAGGCGCCAGACCTGCCCGTCAAGCTCGCAGCGATGGCCGAGCAGGGTTCTTAGGCGTTGCAGCAACGCGGCATCGATCGTTCGGATGTGTGTCATTTGGCTCACGCTGTCGAGCTTGCGAGCGGGCGACTCCCCCACGCACCCGAAACTACCAACATGGCAGCGGGAAGTGAGTTTTCATCCAGGCAAAAAAAACCCCGCTGACGCGGGGCGAATCACCACTGAGGAGGTCAGAGAACGAAACCGAAGAACGGAAAGCGTCCGTCTTGATTGCAGGAATGCAGAACGGATGCCAAGTTTGCGTTTCGAACTACGATTTAATCGAAACAATCGGTTACGAAGTCGCGAGGCGGTTAAGTCTGATGATGGGAGGCGAGCCATGCACAGATTTCAGACGCGCGAAGGCCGTTTCCGCACCGTATCGGTGCGATATTCGCGACAAACGGCCTGTCTCTTTGTCGTCATCGCAACACTTTGGGTGATCAATCCGGCCGCGGCCGAGACGGACGCGATGCGTGCACAGGGGATTCAATCCCAGCGGGCCGCCGCCGGCTGGTTGCGATTGCAGCAGGATCAACGGACGGCGAGACAGCAGGCCGGCGAGCTGTCGCCCCCCGAGGCGGCGCGGCAGCAGTCGCTCGAGTGGAACGAGGCGATCCGTTACCGCGAGCTTCTTCAGCAACAGAATCGCGCCATCGACTCGGCCCGTCGGCAAGATCGGCTGGTGCCCAGTGACGGGGCGGGTGCGATGCCGGACGGTGGGGCCGGCCGGGCGCGGATGCAGGGTCAGTTGATGGAGTTGGAGGCGCAACAACAAAGCCAGCGCCTGCAAATGCAGATGGACCGTGCGCGCCGCAGTCAACCGGCGCCGGGGCGGTTCGGCCGAGGCTCGAATGGCCGATAAGGTACGGGCCTCGTTCATGTCGTGGGCCGGAAGCGCCGAACGCGATCGTCGCGAAGCGGCAGCGTCCCCGGGATCGACGACTTGCAGTCGTATTCGTCCGGAATCCGAATACACGATTACGGCAACGACAACGAGCTGAGCTTTCGATGATGTTTCTTAGTTGTCGGGCCGCGCATCCCCGGTGTGTCTGAAGCACTCCTCGGATTCGTACCACATGACGTTGATGATGCCGAAGGCGAGTGCCAGCAGCACACCCAGGATCCAAGCGAAATACCACATGGGATCGTCCTCTCGGTGATCGATGCTCATGGTTCGGGGTCGCACCCAACGCCCCCGGACCCCGACGTTTCTCGATGAACCCCTCAGTACGCCAAATGCTCCTGCTCCCGGATCTCCTCCACCGTCACACGCCGCCACATCTTGGTGTAGGTCCAGGTGGTGTAGGCCAGGATCAGCGGGATGAAGATGACCGCCGCCCAGAACATGACGGTCAGGGTCAGGTGGCTGGAGACGGCATCCCAAACGATCAGGCTGCTGTTGGGATCGGTCCGCGAGGGAAGTATGAAGGGGAAGAGGCTCACCCCGGCGGTCACGATGATGCCCGTGATCGCCAGGCTGCCGCTCACCAGACCCCAGCCCGGACGATCGGCGGCGGCGAGCTTCATCGTCGCCCAGAGCCCCGCGAAGCCGAGTACCGGGAAGAGCAGCGTCCAAGGATGGGCGCCGTAGTTGGCCAACCAGGCCCAAGAGTCCGCAACGACCTCCTTGGTGAGCGGGTTGGGTGTCGCATCGAGCGGGGGCATGGAGACGACCTTGAAGCCGTCGATGCCGATGATCAGCCAGACCCCGGCGAGCGCGAACACGGCCATGCTGATCAGCGCGAAGATCCGGGCCGATTCCTTGGCCCGCGAAGCGATGGGCTCGGCGGTCCGGACCTGGAGCCAGACCGCACCGTGCATCGTCAGCATGGCCACGCTCAGGATGCCCGCCAACAGTGCGAAGGGGTGGAAGAGGCCGAAGAAGCTGCCGGTGTAGAAGGATCTCAGCATGTCGTCGAGATGGAAGGGCACGCCGAGCAGCAGATTGCCGAAGGCGACCCCGAACACCAACGCCGGCACCACCCCGCCGATAAACAGCCCCCAATCCCAGGCGTTGCGCCAGCGCGGATCCGCGATCTTGCTGCGATAGTCGAAGCCGACCGGCCGGAAGAAGAGCCCGAAGAGCGCGAGCAACATCGCGAAATAAAACCCCGAGAAGG
>NZ_LN848257.1:4297083-4336071 GCF_001499735.1 Thiocapsa sp. KS1
GATCGGCCAGGCGGCGAAGATGGCGCCGCCGGCGGTGATCAGCCAGACCTGGTTGCCGTCCCAGTGCGGGCCGATGGTGTTGATGATGACGCGTCGCTCGTCGTCGGTCTTGCCCAGGAAGGGCAGGAGTGCGCCGACGCCCATGTCCATGCCGTCGGTCACGGCGAAGCCGATCAAGAGCACGCCGACCAGCACCCACCAGATGAACTTCAGGACTTCGTAGTCGATGATCATGATCGGTCCCCTAGTCTTGCCGTTTCTGCGGTGCGAGCGCGGGTGCCGGGCCGCCTGCGGTGGTTGAGCGGGACGCCTTGGCCGCCGCTTCGTGGTGGTAGCGGCCCGTATGCAGCGAGCTGGGTCCCTGCCGCCCGAACTTGAACATCAGATACATCTCGATGATCAGGAGCACCGTGTAGAAGAGGACGAAGGCCGAGAGGCTGATGATGAGGTCGCTCGGTGCCAGGCTCGAGGCCGCGATACTGGTGGGCAGGACCTCGCCGATGGCCCAAGGTTGACGGCCGAACTCGGCGACGAACCAGCCCGTCTCCGCCGCAATCCAGGGCACCGGGATGCTCCAGAGGAAGAGCCGCAGCAGCCAGCGTTTCTCTTGAATGACCCGTTTGGCGTTGAAGTAGAAGCCCAGGATCATCAGGGCCAGCATCCAGAACCCGGCCGCGACCATGACGCGGAAGCTCCAGAAGAGCGGCGCGACCTCGGGAATCGAGTCCTTGACCGCCATGCGGATCTGCTCCTCGGTGGCTTGGCTCGGGTCGTCCGTATAGCGCTTGAGCAGGAGCCCGTAGCCGAGATCGTCCTTGTGATCCTCGAAGACCGCGCGGTTCTCCGGCGTGTCCTCATCCCCGCGCAGGCGCTGCAGATACTCGTAGGCGATCATGCCGCTGCGGATGCGGATCTCATGGTCCACCATCAGATCCTTCAGTCCCTTCACCTCGGTGTCGAGCGAGCGCGTGGCGATTAGACCCAAGAGCCAGGGGATCTTGACCGCCCCGTGCGTCTCCTCGTCCTCGTTGCTCGGGAAGCCGATGATCGTAAAGCCGGCCGGTGCAGGCTCGGAATGCCACTCGGCCTCGATCGCCGCGAGCTTCACCTTCTGCACGTCGCCAACCTCGTAGCCGGACTCGTCGCCGAGCAGGATGACCGAGAGGATGCCTGCCAGGCCAAAACCGATCGCGACCGAGAAGGAGCGCTTGGCGAAGGCCAGATCCCGCCCCTTGAGCATGTACCAGGAGCTGATGCCGAGCACGAACATGGATGCGGTCACATAGCCGGCGGCCACCGTGTGCACGAACTTGACCTGCGCGACCGGGTTGACCACGACCTCCATGAAGTTGGTCATCTCCATGCGCATGGTCTCGTAGCTGAACTCCGCACCGACCGGGTTCTGCATCCAGCCGTTGGCGACCAGGATCCAGAGCGCCGAGAGGTTGGATGCCAACGCCATCAGGAAGGTGACGGTCAGATGCTGGCGTTTGGACAGTCGCTCCCAGCCGAGGAAGAACAGGCCGATGAAGGTCGATTCCAGGAAGAAGGCCATCAGGCCCTCGATGGCAAGCGGTGCGCCGAAGACGTCGCCGACATAATGGCTGTAATAGGCCCAATTGGTCCCGAACTGGAACTCCATAGTCAGCCCGGTCGTCACGCCCAGCGCGAAGTTGATGCCGAAGAGCTTGCCCCAGAACTTGGTCATGTCCCGGTAGATCTCGCGTCCGGTCATGACATAGACGCTCTCCATGATCACCAGGATCCAGGCGAGGCCGAGTGTGAGGGGTACGAAGAGGAAGTGGTACATCGCGGTCATGGCGAACTGCCACCGCGAGAGCTCGATCATGGTGCTGTCAAGCATGGCGATCGTCCCGAGGTTGGAGACCAGGAGTGGGAGGGATGCGTTTTTGGATCGGGGATCCGCTGTCGGCGATCATGCGATCGCCGACAGCGTCGCACAGCGCGGATGCGCCGTTTGGACTAGGCTAGGCGGGTGCAGCGTCGCCGCAAATGACGAATCGCAACGTCGGGCGATCGCCGGGTTGTTCGCGGTCAATCGTGCGCGTGTGCACCCTCGCCGTGCCCCTTGTCATGTCCATGATCGTGCGTGTGCGGGGCCGCCGCGGGCAAGGGTTGTCCGCCGAAGACGGCGGTCACGGCAGTCAGCGGATCGGTCGCGCTGGTCGTGAGGACCTGGATGCCGTGTCGTGCCATACGCTGCAGGAAGCCCTGCCCGGCGCCTTGGGTAACAATGGCATTGAGCTTGAGCTCGAACAGCGGGTGATCCTCCCCGTGGTATTCATGCAGGGACAACTCCATCGGCAGATCCAACCGATCGACCTCGGTCGGATTGCCGTCGGCGTCCGCCTCGTAAACGATGAAGCGACGGCTCTTGCCGGCGTGTCCGGTGATGGTTCGGAAATTCTGGCTGGTGACGGCAATACGCATAGATTTCCCCGTGCTCAGAACGGCGAAGACGCTTCGATTGGTCATGGATTTTGGATCTCTTATAAGGTTGTTTGATCGGGTTTGGCCTGCCGCCGGACTGAGGCCGGGGTCGTCTCTGTCCGCCGCAGACGCAGCGCCCAATCCTCCATTGCCGCGTTCGCCACGGGCATGGGCGATTCAATGAAGGTGATCACGAAGCCGTCGTCGGTCTCCGCGATGCCGATCGAGCGGGGGCGCATGGCGAGGGCCTGCGGGTTCGGAAGGGTGATGCCGAAACAGAAGACCAGGTTTCTGGCCGCTCGGATGCCTTCGCCGACGCGTCCGTCCGGGAGCGATCGGGTGTGTCGCAGGTGATCGAGCTCGGCGATGAAAACGGCCGACGGGTGCGCCTCGATGCAGTCCCTGAAATAGCCACAGACGGCATCGACCGACTCGAACGGCGTCTCCTCGCGGTCGATCTCCAACACGTAGACCGGAAACGACTCCCGGAGCACGGTCTGTTTCATGATCTGCCCTCCCGGTCTCGGTCAAGCGGCGGAGCTGCACCGCGGAGGGCGCCATCATTGGGTGTGAGCGCTGCTCGGGGCATTGAAATCGGTCAACCCGGCTGAACCGCGTCTGCGGTCTGTGCCGATCCCGGTCGTGGATGAAGGCGATGAAGCACGCCGGAGGCGTCGCCGGGAACGTGGTTCAGGATAAACAATCCCTTTGAATTGGATTCTCTTGAAACGCGTCTCTCGCGGCGCGCTCCGGAGCGCGCGATGTCGAGCCTCACCGAGAACACGGTCTATTGCGCCGGACGCGTTTCAACCCTCCGCGATGCGCTTGAGGTTGGGAATGTCGAGCAAAAAGCGATTAGGGTCGGTCTCGACCAGCAGGCTCTGGCGCTTGAACTCGGCGATGGTGCGGCTCGCGGTCTCGGTGGTGATGCCGAGCATGGCGCCCATGTCCTCGCGGCTGAACAATTGGCAGGCACTGCTCTCGCGATCGCGCACCAGGCGCAGCAGAAGGCGCGCGATCCGCTGACGGGCGGAGCCGGTTGAGAGCTCGGTCAGCCAGGCATCGGCCTCGTTCAAGGCGCGTTGCCAGCGCGAGATCAGCTCGCGATGCAGATCCGGATTGTTGCAGCCCAGGTCGCGGACCAACCGGGCCGGGAAGCGGCAGACCTCGGTCGGCTGCAGGGCCACGGCCTCGTGCTGGTAGGTGCCGCCTTCGAGCATCGCCTCCAGTCCCAGCACATCGGTCGTGCGCACGACACGTACGATGCGTTGACTGCCGTCCGGAAGGTACTGCACAAGCTTCAATGCCCCGGAGCGTATGGTGAACATATGATCGGCCGGGTCACCTGTACGGTAAAGACTGGTGCCCGGCTTCAGGCTGAACTGGTCGATCGGGTCGTGGATCCGGTCGAAATCCGATTCGGCCAAACCGGCGAAGAGGACCGTGGTGCGGAGCGAGCAGTTGAGACAATCGGCCTCGCCCGACCAGGCGTCTCGCAGCGTGACACTTTTAACCATATGAGTCGTCTGGCTCTCGTCGTTCGGGGCACGGCGGTGCCTGATGGCCCAGTGTAGCCGATCGGTTCGGCGAGATCATTTCGCAGGCGGGGTTGCGTCGCGTCGTCGCCCTCTCTACCTTGACGGGCCCGGTATCCGGCAAAACCGCCGGCCTCGTGCTCCAACTCGGGGTCGCCCCCGCTCATCCACACGGTACGACCGATGACCTTGCTCAGCCTCGACTCCGTTGCCCTCTCCTATGGCCTGCCGCCGCTCTTGGAGGACGTCTCCTTCAGCATCGAGCGAGGCGAGCGGATCTGTCTGATCGGCCGCAACGGCGCCGGTAAGTCGACCTTGCTGCGGATCATCGACGGGGAGATCCAGGCCGACTCGGGTCAGATGCGCGCGGCTGCGGGGCTCAAGGTGGCGCGCTTGACCCAGGAGATCCCGCGCGGGGAGGAGGGGAGCGTCTTCGAGGTCGTCTCCGCCGGCCTTGGTGATCTCGGGGTGCTTCTGAGCAACTACTTCAAGCTCTCCCACGGTCTGGGTACCGACCCGAGCGAGGAGGACCTGACCCGTCTGGCACGGGTCCAGCAGCAATTGGAGGACGGCGGCGGCTGGGCGATCGAGCAACGTACCGAGCGCGTCATCTCGCGGCTCGGGCTCGACGCCGAGGCCAGGTTCAGCGCGCTCTCGGGTGGTCTGCAACGTCGCGTCCTGCTCGCCCGTGCCCTGGTGACCGAGCCCGATCTCCTGCTGCTCGACGAGCCGACCAACCATCTGGACATCGATGCGATCGATTGGCTCGAAGACTTCCTGATCGACTTTTCGGGCTCCTTGCTCTTCGTCACCCACGATCGGCGCTTCCTGCAACGGGTCGCGACCCGGATCCTGGAGCTCGATCGCGGCCGGATCACCGACTGGCCCGGCGACTACGCCAACTATCTGCGTCGCCGCGAGGAGCGTCTGCATGCGGAGGCACAGGCCGCGGCCCAGTTCGACCGCAAGCTCGCCGAGGAGGAGGTCTGGATCCGCCAAGGCATCAAGGCGCGGCGTACCCGCAACGAAGGGCGCGTACGCGCGCTGGAATCCATGCGCCGCGAACGCCTCGAGCGGCGCGAGCTGCAAGGCACGGCGCGTCTGCGTCTGAGCGAGGCGGATCGTTCCGGCAAGCTGGTGGTCGAGGCCGAGGAGATCGGCTTCGCTTGGGGCGACACCCCGGTGATCCGCGATTTCAGTACGCTCATCCTGCGCGGCGACAAGATCGGCATCATCGGCCCGAACGGCGCCGGCAAGAGCACGCTGCTGAAGCTGCTGCTCGGCGATCTGGAGCCCCAAAGCGGGACGATTCGACGTGGCACCAACCTGCAGGTGGCCTATTTCGATCAACTGCGCGCCCAGCTCGACCTGGACAAGAGCGTTCAGGACAACGTCGCGGGCGGTAGCGACAAGGTCGAGGTGGACGGCCAGAGCCGTCACGTCCTGTCCTATCTGAAGGACTTTCTCTTCACGCCCGAGCGTGCGCGCCAACCGGTCAAGGCCCTCTCGGGCGGGGAGCGCAATCGCCTGCTGCTGGCCAAGCTCTTCACCCGCCCGGCCAATCTACTGGTGCTCGACGAGCCGACCAATGACCTGGATACCGAGACACTCGAGCTGCTCGAAGACCTGCTGGTCGAGTTCCAGGGCACCCTCTTGCTGGTCTCTCACGACCGGGCATTGCTCGACAACGTCGCCACCAGCACCCTCGTCTTCGAGGGCGAAGGTCGGGTCCGCGAGTATGTCGGCGGATACGAGGACTGGGTGCGTCAACGCGATCCGCGGCGTTCGGGCGAGTTCAAGACGAAACCGGCGGACTCCGCGACACAGCCGTCATCCCCCGCGGGCGGGACGAATCAGCCCAAGGCTGCACCCAAGGGCGAGAAGCTGAGCTTCAAGGAAACCCGCGAGCTTGCCGAGCTGCCGGCGCGAATCGAGACGCTGGAGGGCACGCAAGCCGAGCTGCACGCACGCCTGGCCGATCCGGCCTTCTATCAGGCCGCCCGCGAGGAGGTCGCTGCGGTCAAGGCGCGTCTGGAGGCGTTGGAGTCCGAGCTCGAGACCGCCTACGCGCGCTGGGAGGCACTCGAGGCGCGGCGCTGATCCGGCTGGAGCGAGTCCGTGCATGCGCAGAAGGATCGAGCGCCGGACGGCGTGTTTGTCGCCGTCCGCGTCCTGAACTAACATCGCCGTTTGCTCCCGGCCGGCTCGCTGCCGTTTTCCGCCAAACATCGGTTGTCACTCAGGACGCGGTTCAATCAATGAAGTTCAAGGTCGATGAATTCCGCAGCTGGAAGCACAAGTGCATCACGCTGCTCGGGATGTCGGGGGTGGGCAAGACCTATCTCTCCGAGATGTTGCGCCGCAACGACTGGTTCCACTACTCCGGCGACTATCGGATCGGGACGCGGTATCTCAACGAGCACATCCTCGACCTGGTCAAGGCGCACGCGATGCGCGATCCCTTCCTGCGCGATCTCCTGCGCCATGATTGGGTCGCTATCCACAACAATATCAAGATCAAGGATCTGGGACCTGTCCTGAGCTTCGTCGGCAAGCTCGGGAATCCCGAGCGCGGGGGGCTGCCGCTCGGCGAGTTCAACCGTCGCCAGGCCCTGTATCGCGAGGCGGAGATCGCGGCCATGCTGGACGTGCCTGATTTCGTGCGAAAGGCGCAGGAGATCTACAGCTATCCGCATCTGATCAACGACGTCGGCGGGAGTCTCTGCGAGCTCGACGAGCCGCGGGTCATCGATCTGCTCGCCAAGCACAGCCTGATCCTCTACATCCGGGTCCCGGAGGCGGACGAGATCAAGCTGATTCAACGTGCACAGGCCGATCCAAAGCCGCTCTACTATCGCCCCGAGTTCCTGCGTGCCGCGCTGAAGGACTATTTGTCGGTCCATGGTCTGGATTTTGTCGCGCAAGTGGACCCGGACGATTTCACGCGCTGGGTCTTCCCGCGCTTGTTCCATTCGCGGGTGCCGCGTTACGAGGCGATCGCGCGTCCCTATGGCTATACGGTCTCGTCCGAGGATGTCGCGCAGGTGCGCGACGAGCAGGATTTCCTGCAGTTGATCGAATCGGCGATCGGACAGGCCGAGACGCCGGTCTTCGATCCCGAGATGCAGTAACCCGAACGACAGGACCGACCCCATGCCGATCGTCGCCCACAATGACCTGCCCACGTTCGAGCGTCTGCGCGAAGAGGGCCACAAGATCCTCGAGCCCGATCACGCGATACAGCAGGATATCCGCGAGCTGCACATCGGCCTGCTGAACATGATGCCGGATGCCGCACTCGCGGCGACCGAGCGTCAGTTCTTCCGCCTGATCGGCCAGAGCAATCAGATCGCGCAGTTCTATGTCCACCCCTTCACGCTCGACGCGCTCGACCGCGGTCCCATCACCCGCGAGTACGTCGAGCGCTACTACGAGCCGTTCGAGAAGATCCGTGCCGAGGGCCTGGACGCCTTGGTGATCACCGGGGCCAATGTCATGGGCCCGGACCTTGCGAGCCAGACCTTCTGGGAGCCGCTGATCGAGGTGGTCGACTGGGCCTACCACAACGTCAGCTCGACACTCTGCTCCTGCCTGGCGACCCATGCGGTGTTGCAGTTTCGCTACGGCCAGCGGCGCCGTCCACTGGGCGAGAAGCGCTGGGGCGTCTATGTGCATCGCGTGATCGATCGCAGCCATCCCTTGGTGAGCAGTGTGAATACGCGCTTCGACGTGCCGCACTCGCGTTTCAACGAGATCGGTCGCGACCAGTTCGAGGCGGCCGGCCTGCACATCCTCGCCGAAAGCGAGGAGGCCGGGGTGCATCTCGCGGTGAGTCCGGACGGCTTCCGTCAGGTGTTCTTTCAGGGCCATCCCGAGTACGACATCATCTCGCTGCTCAAAGAGTACAAGCGCGAGGTCAACCGTTTCGCCTCCGGAGAGCGCGACCGGTACCCGCCCGTCCCCGAGAACTATTTCGGCGTCCAGTCGCGTGCCATCTTGGACGAGCACCGCGAGCGCATCCTCGATGCACTCGACCAGGGGCGCAACCTGCCCGCCTTCCCCGAGCAGCACATCGTCGGCAAGCTCGACAACACCTGGCACGACAGCGGCGAGGGCGTCCTCGGCAACTGGATGGGGCTGATCTATCAGGTCACCCACAACGACCGCAGGCTTCCCTTCATGTCGCACGTGGATCCCGACGATCCGCTCGCGCTCAGTTGGCGTCGCCCCGGCGTCTAGCGCGGGCGTCGATAGCGTCTCCGGGGGCGTTTCACCATCGTCGTCTTATCCGGTCGGGCCTCGCCCGAGGTCCTGTCTGTACCGTTGTGTTTTCGCAACGGCGGGGCTCCGTCCGTGTCGACTGCCACTTGTCGGATAGACTGGTTTTTCGCCCTCTGTGACGGGTTTACCCTAAAAAGAACTGTTGTCTGGTTGTTGTTTGTTGCATTTTGATACTAAACTTGACGCATGAGATGCGTTGTGTGACGGAAAGGAAACAGGGTGTTGTCGAGACGTTTCCGGATCGTCGGCAACTAGGCAGCTCAACCGATCTCCCGGGCGGGATCATCGGCATCAAGACACTCGATTCCACTGAGAATAAAAGACATGTTCGATCAAAGCGAAAACACGATCCGCTATAAATGGGATCCCAATACCTATACCGGGTTCAAGCTCCGCTACGACGCCGAGGGCGCCGCCAAGGGCGGGCATTGCTGTTTCCACGTCGAGGACTGGACCTTTCGCGCCATGAACAACGAGTGGCCGTGCGAGGATCTGGACGAGGCGCTGGAGGTGCTGAATCACTTTTTCGCCATCGATGTCGCCCAGGAGCGCGAGCGTCTTCGCGCCTGGCTGCCGCTGAGCTTGGCGGCAGCGGCCTAGTCAGCGATATTCGCCGCGCCGAGGTCTCGAACTCTCGAACCTCGACGCGGTCTCCCGCAGCTCGCCCCACACGGTGCGGTGCGAAGCCGCCTTCAGACAGTGCGGCATCGAACTTCCGCCTTGCTCGACACCACCCTTTGCCTTCTGGCAATTCCTTCGATACGCCTCTTTGGCCTTGCCGTCGCCGAAAGTTCCTGCGGAACGCCGCAGCATTTCCCGGATTGGCATCAAGTTTGAAACATAGACAGCCGCAATATTAGAATGCGGTAATCGTCTGGTCACCCCCCACGGTATAGGTACTCACATGCAGGATCCCATTGCTCACTCCGACAGCACGGTCGGGCGAGTCGAGGTCAAGGAAACCACCTGCTATATGTGTGCCTGCCGTTGCGGCATCCGGGTCCACATGCGCGACGGCGAGGTGCGCTATATCGACGGCAATCCCAATCACCCCCTGAACAAGGGGGTGATCTGCGCCAAGGGCAGCTCCGGGATCATGAAACAGTATTCGCCGGGGCGCATCACCAAGCCGCTGCGCCGTAAAGCGGGGGCCGAGCGGGGTGCATCCGAGTTCGAGGCGATCTCCTGGGACGAGGCCTTCGCCATGCTGGAGGAGCGCCTCGGGCGCCTGCGCGCGGAAGATCCGAAGAAGTTCGCGCTCTTCACCGGCCGCGATCAGATGCAGGCCCTCACGGGTCTCTTTGCCAAACAGTTCGGTACCCCGAACTATGCCGCGCATGGCGGCTTCTGCTCTGTGAACATGGCCGCGGGGATGATCTACACGATCGGCGGCTCCTTCTGGGAGTTCGGCGGACCGGATCTGGACCGCGCCAAGCTCTTCGTGATGATCGGCACCGCCGAGGATCACCATTCCAACCCGCTGAAGATCGCCATCTCCGAGTTTAAACGACGCGGCGGCCGCTTCATCTCGGTCAATCCCATCCGCACCGGCTACTCGGCGATCGCCGACGAGTGGGTGCCGATCAAGCCCGGCACCGACGGCGCGCTGCTGATGGCCATCTCGCACGAGATCCTCAAGCAGGGTCTATTCGACCGCGACTTCCTGGTGCGCTACACCAATTCCGCGGAGCTGGTGATCGACGATCCGGCGCGCGACGATCACGGTCTCTTTTATCGTGCCGAGATGCACGTGGAGGAGGGCTGCTTCGATCCGGAGAACAAGCTTTGGTGGGACCGCAACATCGACGGCCCCATCAGCACCCACACCCCCGGTGCCGACCCGCGCCTGATGGGCAGCTACAAGCTCGACATGGACGAGGGCATCCCGGTCAAGCCGGCGTTCCAATTGCTCAAAGAGCGGCTTGAACCCTGCACGCCCGAGTGGGCCGCCGAGATCACCGGCATCCCGGCCGACACCATCCGTCGCCTTGCGCACGAGATGGGCGTCACCGCGCGCGATCAGAAGATCGAGCTGCCGATCCCCTGGACCGATTGCTGGGACGTCGAGCACCCCTCGGTGACCGGCAACCCGGTCGCCTTCCATGCGATGCGCGGGATGGCCGCCCATTCCAACGGATTCCAGACCATCCGCGCGCTCGGCGTGCTCATGACCCTGCTCGGCACCATCGACCGGCCCGGCGGTTTCCGCCACAAGGCGCCCTTTCCGCGCCCGATCCCGCCCTGCGCCAAGCCGCCGCACGGACCCGAGGCCGTCCAGCCGAACACGCCGCTCGACGGCATGCCGCTCGGCTGGCCCGCCAAGCCCGAGGATCTGTTCGTCGACGCCGACGGCGGGCCGGTGCGTATCGACAAGGCCTTTTCCTGGGAGTATCCGCTCTCGGTCCACGGCCTGATGCACAACGTCATCACCAACGCCTGGCGCGGCGATCCCTATCCGATCGACACCCTGTTCCTCTTCATGGCCAACATGGCGTGGAACTCCTCCATGAACACCAGCGAAACGCGCAAGATGCTGGTGGACAAGGATGTCGAGGGGAAATACAAGATCCCCTTCATCGTCGTCTGCGACACCTTTGCCTCCGAGACCGTCGCCTTCGCCGACTTGGTGCTGCCCGATACCAGCTACCTGGAGCGTCACGACGCGCTCTCGATGCTCGATCGGCCGATCTCGGAGTTCGACGGCCCGGTCGATGCGGTGCGCATCCCGGTGCTGCCGCCGAAGGGCGAGTGCAAGCCCTTCCAGGACGTGCTGATCGAGTTGGGATCGCGCCTGAAGCTGCCGGCCTTCGTCACCGCCGAGGGCGAGCGCAAGTACCGCGACTATCCCGATTTCATCGTCAACTACGAGACCTCGCCCGGCTCGGGCATCGGCTTCCTCGCCGGCTGGCGCGGCAAGGACGGCGATCAGGTGCTCAAGGGCGAGCCCAACCCCAAGCAGTGGGAGATGTATGCCAAGAACGGCTGCGTTTTCCATCACGAGCTGCCGCCCAGCTACCAGTACATGCGCAACTGGAACAAGGGTTATCTGCACTGGGCGCGCGCCCACGGCATGATCCGCTATGCCGAGCCCATCACCATCCATCTCTACTCCGAGGTCCTGCAGAAGTTCCGGCTGGCCGCGCAGGGCAAGTGGCCCGGACGCCAGCCGCCGGATCGGTTGCGCGAGCGCGTCGAGACCTATTTCGACCCCTTGCCCTTCTTCCATCGCCCGTTGGAAGACCAGCTGGTCGACACGGTGCGCTATCCGTTGAACGCACTGACCCAGCGTCCGATGGCCATGTATCACAGTTGGGACAGCCAGAACGCCTGGCTGCGTCAGATCCACAGCCACAATTATCTCTTCGTCAATCCGCTCGTCGGCAAGAAGCACGGCTTCGCCGACGGCGACTGGATCTGGGTGGAGTCCACGCTGAGCAAGGTGCGCTGCATGTGTCGCTTCTCCGAGGCGGTCGAGCCCGGCACGGTCTGGACCTGGAACGCGATCGGCAAGGCCAACGGCGCCTGGGGGCTCGGGAGCAATGCGGACGAGTCGCGCAAGGGCTTCCTGCTGAACCACCTGATCTCCGAGGAGCTGCCGCCCAGCGAGGCCGGCGAGCATCTCTCCAACTCGGATCCGGTGACGGGCCAAGCCGCCTGGTTCGATGTGCGGGTGCGTGTCTACAAGGCAGCTCCGGACGAGCCGCGCGTGACCTCGCCTCAGTTCGATGCCATGCCGCGCCTGCCCGGACAGGAGAAGCAGCGCGGCAAGTGGCAGGCCTATATGGCCGGCGTGTTCGGGAAGAAGTAGCTTCGGCCCTTGGCGGTCGGTTCCGGGCCCGGCGATGCCGATGCATCGTCGGCTCGCAAGCCGACGACCGATCCCGCGGCTGACGGCCGACAACGGAGAGATTTAGACATGACTCAACTCGCCCTGGTGATCGACCTGAACGTCTGTGTCGGTTGCCATGCCTGCGTGACGTCCTGCAAGGAGTGGAATACCTCCGGCTGGGCAGGCCCCTTGGTGGACCAAAACCCCTATGACGGCAGTCCGACGGGCACCTTCTTCAATCGGGTGCAGACCTTCGAGGTCGGTGTCTTCCCGAATACGGAGACGGTGCATTTCCCGAAGAGCTGTCTGCATTGCGAAGAGCCGCCCTGCGTCCCGGTCTGCCCGACCGGCGCCTCGCACAAACGGGCGGACAACGGCATCGTGCTGGTCGATTACGACAAGTGCATCGGCTGCAAATACTGTTCTTGGGCCTGTCCCTACGGTGCGCGTGAGTTGGACGAGCAAGAGAAGGTGATGAAGAAATGCACGCTGTGCATCGATCGCATTACCGATGCCACGCTGTCGGATCGCGACCGTCAACCGGCCTGTGTGCTGGCTTGTCCGACCAGTGCCCGGCTCTACGGGGATGTTCATGACCCGGACTCGGAGGTCTCGGTGGCGATCCGCGAGCGCGGCGGCTATCAGTTGATGCCCGAGTGGGGCACCAAGCCGGCCAATCATTATCTGCCGCGCCGGACGACCCGCCTTTACATCAGCCCCGACGAGCTGATGCGCGTCGACAACCCGTTGCGTAAGGAGGATCTGACCAACTACACGGGCGAGGAAACCCTGGACGACGTGGCTTGGTAACGACGCGCCTTTCGAGCGGCGACAACACATCGGTCTCCGAGACTCGCGCGACCCGGCCAGCGGGCCGACGCGACAATCGCTAAAGGATAAAGGGATACACCCCATGCACCCCGCATTTTCCGTGATCTTTCTGACGACGCTGCTCGGTGCCGGTCAGGGACTTTTCCTGGCCATCTTCACGGGTCAGCTCTATTCCGTCGCCCGTTTTCTGCCGACGCAGGACGACCAATTCTATGCGCTCGGGAGTCTCGTCGCCCTGGTGTTGCTGGTGGTCGGTCTGGGTGCCTCCTTCTTCCATCTCGGGCGCCCCGAGCGGGCCTGGCGGTCCGCGGCCATGTGGCGGACCTCCTGGCTGTCGCGCGAGGTCATCCTCCTGCCGATCCTGATGCTGTTTGTGTTTGCCTATGGCGTCGCGCATTGGATGGAGTGGACGCAGCCTTGGTTTCGTATCGGCGAGGTCCTCAACGTGGACGCGACGCTGATCTTCGGGCTGCTCGGGACGATCGCCTCCTTTGCGCTCTTCGTCGCTACCGCCATGATCTATGCGAGCGTCAAGTTTCTCCAGGAATGGCACTCGACCTTCACCGTCGCCAACTTCACGCTCTTGGGGATGGCCTCCGGATTCATGCTGGCCGCGGCCTACTCGGCCTATATCGGCAATCCCTTGGTGGCCTTCTTCGGCACCTGGGCCGTCCTGCTGACCTTGGGTGCACTGGTCTCGCGTGTCGCCCACCTCCGACGCAACGCCCGGCTGAAACACAAGAGTACGGTTCAGACCGCCATCGGTGTGCGCCATACAGCCGTCGTGCAGAAGGCGCAGGGTGCCATGGGCGGCAGCTTCAATACGCGCGAGTTCTTCCACGGCCGCAGCGACTCGACCGTTCGGCTGGTCCGCAACAGCTTCCTGATCCTGGTCTTTCCGGTTCCGATCCTCTTGATCTCCGCCGCCTACCTGATCGAGTCGACGAGCTTGCCGATCCTCGCGTTCGTGATCCAGTACCTGGGGTTGATCGCCGAGCGCTGGTATTTCTTCGCCGAGGCCAAGCATCCGCAGAATCTCTATTATCAGAGTGTCGCATGACGAGCGAGCCGGTTCGGCGCGGCTGCGCGCCTCGGCACCTCAGAACCAGCGTTTGACGCGGAAGAACACCAGCATTGCCGAGGCTATGATCAGCATCAGCCCCAAAAGGCCGAAATAGCCCCAGTGCCATGTCAGCTCCGGCATGTACTCGAAGTTCATGCCGTAGATACCGGCCAGGAAGGTCAGCGGGATAAAGATGGTCGACACGATCGTCAAGACCTTCATCACCTCGTTCGTGCGATAGCTGATGCCCGAGAGATAGAGGTCGAGCATCCCCGAGATAATGTCGCGAAAGGTCTCGACCGTGTCGACCACCTGGACGGTGTGATCGTAGACATCCCGCAGAAAGACCCGTGTGGTCTCGTCGACCAGCTTTGAATCCCCGCGCTGCAGACCGCTGATCACCTCGCGTAACGGCCAGACCGACTTGCGCAGCTGAATCATTTCGCGCTTGAAGTTGTGGATCGACTCCAGGGTCCTGGTCCCGGGGACAGCGAAGAGCTCCTGCTCGAGGTCTTCGATGTCGTCGCCGATGCTCTCGAGCGTCGTGAAGTAGCGGTCGACCACGACATCGATCAGCGCATAGGCCAGATAATCCGGCCCCATCGCACGGCCACGAACCTTGCCGCTCCTCAATCGATCGCGGACAGCGTCGAAGATCGGACCGCTCTTCTCTTGGAACGAGAGCACGAAGCTCGGTCCCAGGATCAAACTCACCTGCTCGACCCGGAATCCACCCTCCTTCTCGTAGAAGGGAATCTTCAGCACCAGAAACAGGTAGTCGCCGTAGTCCTCCAGTTTCGGCCTGTGATCGCTGTTGAGGATGTCTTCGAGCACCAAGGGATGAAGGCCGAAACAGGCGCCGAGGGTCTCGATGTGCTCGACGGCATGGATCCCGTTGATGTTGACCCAGGAGACCCCTGTCGTCTTGGCGAATCCGCAGCACCGGTCGACGTCGCGGACACCGAAGGTGACCTCGGAAAAATGCTCCGCATCGTAGGTAACGACATCGAACGTGATGGGCTCCTGACTCGGCTCCCCGACATGCACCAGGGTTCCGGGCGGCGCACCGATCTTGCGATGCGGACGCTTTCTGAGCAGCTTCTTACGGGCCATACGGCGACTCCTCGCGGGGCGGAGCCCGAGGATATAGGACAAGGACCGGGTAAAGTGCGTCGTTGTCGCAAGCACGGCGGGACCGAGATCCACGCCGTCGCTGCATCGATCGGGACGTCGTTGCCGAGTCCGCGACCGGGCGGCTCGGCGTCAAGTCCCCAGGTACCGCAGTACCACCAGGGTTAGGTCATCCGACGGGGCCGCTCCGTTAGAGAATTGCTTGACTGCGGTCGCGACGGCATCCGCAAGTCCCTGCGCGGATGCTGTCGGCTGCGCGTCCAAGCATGTCGTGAGCCGATCCAGCGTAAAGAGTCGGTGCTCGCGGTCCATCGCCTCGGTCGCGCCGTCCGTGTAGAGCACCAGGATATCCTGTCTGCTCAGCGTGAGCGATTCGACCATGTAGGTTGCGCTCTCGTCGAGCCCGATCAGGATTCCGCTCGGCGGCGGGAGCGGCCGGAACAGTCGGCCCGGTCCTCCGAACAGAATCGGATCATGCCCGGCACTCACATAGCGAAAACGGCCGGTGCGCTTGTCGACGATTGCCGCGATCAGGGTGGCGAACATACTCGTCGGGTTATCCTCGCAAAGTCTCTGGTTGACGTTGCGAAGAACCTCCTCGATCGGCTGGCTCTTGAGCAGCTCGGTCCGCAGCAAGGTGAGCGTCTTCACCATGAACAGGGCCGCCGGCACGCCTTTACCCGATACATCGCCGATCGCGATAGCGTATTCGTCGGCGTTGATCGGGAAGACATCGTAGAAATCGCCCCCGATGAAATGGGCCGGCGTCATCTCGGCAGCGAGATCGATCTCCGGCCCAAGATCCAGATCGAGGTCATGCGGCAACATCCCGAGCTGAATCTCGCGGGCGATCGCAAGCTCCTTCTGCATGTGCTCGAAACGGAGCTGTTGCTCCAGGGCCTCTTGCATCACCTCGGTGCGCGCGCGGAAACGCTGGGCAAAGAGCTGCATGAAGTTCCGTGCGATTCCGGGGATCTGAAGGAAGCCGCCCCAAAGATCCTCCTCGGCAACGACGAGGACTCGGCTGGCCTCCTCCGCGACGACAAAGGCGGTCGCCGGCTTGCAGTCGATCACGGAGATCTCGCCGGTGCACTCGCCCGGCCCGATCGGAAAACCGTCCTCCGAGTCGATGTGGTCGATATGGGCCTTCAACTGGCCGTCGAGCACGAGGAAGAGTTGCCGGTTGACCTGCCCGGGCGCCAACAGGATCTGACCCACGGCCAGGTTTCGGACCTCGCATCGGGCAAGGAGGGGGGACAGGCTGTCGAAATGGATGCCCTCGAACAGGGCGTGGCCGGCGATCGAGCGCAACCGGCAAGGCGCCGATTCCTCCGCGCCGGCCCGAGCGCAATCGCCGTTACCATCCGCGTCAAGGGGGCGTACCAAAGGAATGTCCGGGGATGAGGCCGCCCGGTCGAGCGGTTCCGGCGGCGTCCGCGCGTTCTCGTGTGGCATTCAGGCGCAGAGGCTCAGGGTCGTCCTTTCTTGTGGATTGCGAGCGTCAGGCGGTTATGGCCCGAAACACGACTGTAACTATAGTCGTCCGCAAAACTCTTGATCAAATGAATACCGCGCCCGCCGATGGATGCCTCCTCGAGATCCCGAGCCTCGACCATGGCCGGTGCTTCGAGCGGATTGTAGGCGGCTCCGGAATCGAGGATCTCGACGACGACGGCGTCGGGGCGATCCGTGAGCGAGATGCGGGTTTTCCGTGTCATATCCTCGGGATGGGCATAACCGATGACGTTGGTCACGGCCTCGTTGATCACCAAATCGACCGCAAACCCCGTTTCGGGGGGGACCTTCCAGCCTTCGAGCAGGCCGGCGAGCCAACGCTCCACGCGGCCGAGCTCGTCAAGCCGGCTTTCGATGACGAGTGTGTCGTGCGTCTCGGCGGACATCGGCAACAGCCTGCCGGCGAGGCATGCGCCGGCTCGAGAGGTGGCAAGGAGGTGTAATCCGTGATGAGCCCGTTTTGTCCTCCCGGGCGAGGCCGGGGCTCGATCCGAGCCTCAGACCGGATGAATCTCCCGCAGGGCTGCCGTGGCGGCATCCGGATCGTCGTAAATCGGAATCAGCGTGGCGACACCCGAGCGATCCAGCACGGCCTTGACCATCGGCCGAGGGTTGAGCAGGACCATCTTGCCGCCGCGCTTGGAGGCGGCCTTGGCACAGCTCAGCAGCGTGCGCATCCCGATCGACGCCAGGAAGCTCACCTCGGACATGTCGACCAGGATCGCCGCCGGTTTGGTCGCCGTCAGGGCCGTGAATTGCATGTCGATCGCCTGGGTCCCTTCGACATCGAGTCTCCCGTCGAGCACGATTTTCAGGATTCGATCGTCGAGCAGCTCGGATTCAAGTCGCATCGTTCGGACTCCGGATAGGGGATGGGAAGGGATGCTGTGTTTCGCCCGAAGGATCAAGCTCGGGTCGACAGTCTCGGCGGCCAAACTCCATATGACGACTCTAGCATGAGGAACATGACAGGATGATGACGCGGGGAGCGCCTCATCGCGCGTCGGGCAGGCGCAGCCATCGCGTGATCCGGCGTCGTTCGCTTGTCCTTGCGTTCCGGCGGAATCGTGATCGGGACCGCGCTCGCAACCCGTCCGAGCTGCGGCCCGCCCTCGTCGAAGACCACGCAACCCGTGAATTCCGCACACTTTCGGGCCGTCGTGCGCACGTGTCCCGGCGGGGAGGGACGCCTAATCTGGTTCCCGAGGCCAAGTGTCTCGCGAACCCCCGATCACCGGGGATACCAGAAGAAGCATCCAGCGGAGGCCACCATCATGTCCATGCCACTCGTCGTCGTTCTCGTTGCCGCCACCACCGGTATCGCAGCGACCGTCGCGGTCTTCGACGGCAGGGTCGAATCCCGCGAGACACTGTCTGCCGTCACGGCATCCGCCGATTCGGCGGAGGGTTGGACCAGGCGCGGAGTGAGGCCGGTCGGTGCGGTTCAGCGTCCCGAGACCATCGGCACATCGAACGAGGGACCGCGACGGGGCATGCGGGGCAGCCCGGAGAATAGCCAAGGTCTCCCGGTTGCGGGTTCCGGCGACTGGACCCGGCGTGGGACGAGGAGTGTGCCGTCGAGCTGAGAGACTGTACGGGGCGGGTGCCCCCGCCCCGCATGCCTTGCGCGGACGCGGGGCTTGCGGCGCGGAGCGGGACGCGATTTAACCCCCGAAGCGGTAGCTGACCGAAAGGGATAGCACATCCACATGACTGTCCGTTTCCCCGCGAACCTCGACACTGCTCTCAAGCGGCGACCCGCCGTAAAACGGCAGCGTCAGATCGATGTCGGCCCGCTCGAAGATCCCGTAGGCATAGCCGACATCCAGTCGGAGACGCTCGGAGACCCCGTAGGATGCACCGACCCCGAGCCACAACAGATCGCTGTCCGGAATGCTGGTGTTGCGCAGGGCGTCGGTGGTCGGGGATTGGTCGTATTGGATACCGCCGCGCAGCGTCCAGCGCGAATCGAGTGCGTACTCGGCAGCCAGGCCGACGGTGAAGGTATTTTCGAAGCCTTGGGGACGGACCAGATCGGGAGTGCCGTTCGCAAACCGTACCCGGATCTCCTCCAAGGCATCCCAGCCGAACCACTGTACCTCGCCCATCAGCGTCAGCTGCGGGGTCACGGCCTGCGTGAGGCTCAGCGAGAGGATGTCGGGCAGGTCGAGCCGAGTCCGCGCGTTGCTGCGACCGTTGGCCGCGGCCAACGGACCGCTCAGGCCGGAGACCTCCGCGCTGCCCTTCAGGAGGTGGCCCATGCCGGATCGATAGTGCAGCCCGACGCGGGTCTGCTCGCTCGGCTGGTAGAGCAGTCCGATGTTGAATCCGGTGTCCCATCCGTCCCCGGTCAGTTTGGAGCGTCCGTCGGTGGCGGGGGTCGGTCCGCCGGGGTTCAAGGGGTCGGGTAGGGCGCTGATCAGCTCGGCATCGGCGTACTGAACATCGATGCCGCCACCGATGGACCAGGCCTCGTTGATTCGATAGGCGAGCGTCGGGGCGATATCCAGGGTCTGGATGCTGTTGTCGTAGGAGTCGTAACGACCGAACCATTCCGGGCCGTAGTCCAGTTGCAGCCCGAACGGGGCAGTGACGGCGAGTCCCATCCAGACCCTGCCGTCCATGATCGGCGTGCCGAGAAAGAGGTTGGGGACGGGAATCCAACCGTCCCCGTGGCCTCGGCTTCCTGCATAGGGACGCTCTTGCCCTCCGGTGCCGAGCGTGCCGGCCCGCGAGCCGCGATTGTCGACGGCGATGTCGGCATTGATCGCATCGATGCCGATCTCGACGAAGGTTCCCCCGAGCCGGGTCATGCCGGCCGGGTTGTAGAAGAGCGTGCTGCCGTCGCGTGCCGAGGAGGTCAGGCCGACATTCGCCAACCCGGTCGCCGTTGCGCCTTTCATGGGGACATAAATGCCGCCGGCGAGCAGGGTCGGGTGGAAGGTCATCAGGGCAAGGAGCGCGAACGCCGAGTCCGGACGCCGACAACGGAGAGGGGTGATGGGCATGAGGCTGGTTTCCCGCTGCGGGTTAGACTGCACGGGCGCGATCATAACGGGGATCGGGCGACCGCGTCGCCTGCGGGGAGCGGTGCGCCGCGGTCGGGCTCGGGGGTCCGACTTGATTCGTCCGTTCGCTGCGGCTCCGGTGCGGAGTCCGTTCAGGTGACCTCGCCGCGCGCCGTCGAGTCCGCGTTTCCGGACCTCTCTATAGCGCCGTTCGCCGTGCCGCCCCGGGCCTCCCCCGAGCGGGTCGCCGATCAGATCGTGGCCTGCTTCGGGGCGGTCGCCGCGCTGGATCGACCGGCCGCCAGCGTTTTCGAGGTGTTAACCGCCCGGGCAGGGCTCGACCCGCTTGACCCTTTGATCACCGCGGGCACGCAGATTGCCGCCGAGATCGACCGCGGGGTCGCGGGGCGAGCCTGCAACGCGTATCACAACAGCCAGCATCTCTGCGAGGTCGTCTTGTGCAGCCTCTTTCTGGGCCGTCAGGCGGGACTGTCGCAGACTCGGCTGGCGCGGGTTATCGTCGCCGCGTTGGTGCATGACTTTCGCCACGACGGAACCACCAATGCCGGTCAAGTCTTTCGACTGGAGCGACTGGCGGTGGCCTCTGCGCGGCCTTACCTTGTACGCGCAGGCGTTGTGCCGGAGGAGATCGAGCGCGTCGCCGCGATCGTGCTGGCGACCGAGGTGTCGAGGGGCGTCCTCTTCGCGCGCCGGTGTTTCAGGTTTTTCCACCAGACCGGCCCTCGTCCCGAGGTGCCGGCGGAGGCGACGGGCGACCTAAGTCCCCTCCGTCGGCTTGCGACCGACCCGGAAACGGCATTCGAGGCGGTCCTGGTCGCCGAGGCCGATCTGTTGCCGTCGGTGGCCTTGACCGACGCGCACAGCCTGTTGTGTCAGCAGCGGTTGGTCCGGGAGAATGGGCGTGTCGGCGCCGGGCCGGCCGAGAAGCTCGCCTTTCTGGATCAACAATCCGAGGGCTTCTTGGTCTCCGGCTTCTTCGAGCCGAATTTCAACCGATTGCGGCGATCCATGGTCGCCGCGCTGCCGATGCGACCGCGGGAATAAAAGGCAATGAAAGAAGAAGCGCGCGCCATCCTGTCGGAGATCCCGTTGTTCGCGGGACTCGGCCGCGACCTGATCGGCGATCTCGTCGATCAGGCCACGCTTCGCGCCTACCGCGCAAACACCGTCGTCATGCAGAAGGGCGACGAGGCCAGCGCCCTGTTCGTGCTGCTCTCCGGGCGCGTCAAGGTCTTCTCCGCGGACGACAACGGCAAGGAGATCGTCCTGAACGAGCTGGGGCCCGGCGACTATCTGGGTGAGCTCGCCCTGATCGAAGACTCCACGCGCACCGCCTCCGCCATGACTGTCGCGCCATCGCGCTTTCTGGTCATCCCGAAGGCGTCCTTTCAGGCCTTTGTCATCTCGCGGCCCAGCGTGGCGCTGCACCTCATCGGTGCGCTTGCTGCGCGGGTCCGCAAGCTGACGGAGGAGGTCGAGCGACTCGCCCTGCGCGATGTCTACAGTCGCCTCGCCGACACGCTCCATGCACGCGCCGTCGAAGAGGACGGGCGCCTCGTCACCGACCCACTGACACAGCGCGATCTCGCAGCACTGGTCGGCGCATCCCGGGAGATGGTGAGCCGCATCCTCAAAGACCTGAAGGCGGGCGATTACATCTCTCTGGACGGCAAGCGGATCGTTATCCACCGCAAGCTGCCCGAGCGCTGGTGAGCGATCGGACCTTCTAACCCGGCGAGCCTTGATCCGACCTATCGACGCGAGGCGAGCGACACCTTGATGCGGCCAAACAACCCCGGGGGATGAAATGATCGACGCCATCCGTGATTATGGATTCCTGTACTGGGACCGTTTTCTTCGCAGCCGGCTCTTCATGGTCCTGCTGCGGCCCGTCATCATCACCCTCATTACGATCAATTCAATTGTGACCCGCCGGCGCATGAGCCACGAGAACGGGCTTGTGGTGCGTGGTCAGGTCAGGATCTTAGCGAATCTGGATCTGCCGCCCAACGGCTTCTTCACGCCGGGGAAGGTGTTTCCCTGTCGGCTGCGTCATGCCTCCGTCAGCTTCCTCGACGATGCCGCGTTGGCGGTACGCGGTGCCTCGCTGAAGTTTTCAGACGAGGCGGTGGACAGCCCCTTCGATATGCTGATGAACAACGGCAACAGCACGCCGTTCTGGAACATGGACACCTTCTTCCAGTTTACGCTTGCGCGTATTCGGGGAGGACGCGCCCATTTGATCGATTATTTCAAGCGCAATCCGCGCTGCTATATGAACGTGCGCGATGCCTTGCGTCGCGATCCATCGAGCTTTGCAAACCTCTATTACTATTCGCAGATCCCCTTGCGCTTCATCGCCGAAGACGCGGTGAAGCGCTATGCCAAGTTCCGACTGATCCCTTGGGACGAGATTCGAGAGGAGGACGGGATCCCGGACGAGGACGATCTACGGACGCCTTGGTTTCAGGAGGCCAAACCGAACGAGCTGCGGGGTCGCAATTACCTCAAGGACGAGTACCGCAAGCGTCTCGACAACCGACATGTGCGCTACCGGTTTCAGATCCAGCTCCTGGAGTGGCGTGATTCGGACGACCGCGACTACGAGCTCTCCTCGCTCTATCCCTGGAACGAAGAGGAATGTCCCTGGCGGGATCTCGCCGAGGTGATCATCGCCGAGGCACTCGATGATGCCGAGGGCAACGAATGTCTGTTCAGCCTGCGTCACCTGCCGGCGTCCGTGCTCCGGACGATCCCGGCCCGGCATTTCCGAGACGGGCCGTCCATCGACTATCTGCGTCTGGCCGGGTGGTGGCCGCGGCGTGCGCGGCTCCTGATGTATCGCCTGCGCGGGCAGCCGCCGCGGATCCCCGACGAGCGCAACGAGACGACCGACGCCTACGCCGACGAGACGGTCTCGACGGTCGCGTCCGACGATGTCTACAGGCGGCCCTGTCTGCCGCAACGCGACACGCCGGAGCGGCGCGGGGAGCGCCGGGAGCAGCTGGAGCAGGCGCGCGGCACCTATCAATACCTGCATGGCTACATCGAGACCGAGCCGACCGGCGAGCAACCCCCGTGGCAGCCGCCGCCCTGGTATCGACGCGTGTTCAGGATCTACGATCCCCACCCCGGCGATCGCAAGACGGTGCCGATCCCGCTGCCGCCCTTCGTTCGCGAGCTGCCTCCCGGCGAGCGCTACAGCCGCTATATCCAGGGCCGGATCTACAGGACCGTCGGGGTCTCCTACCTGGCCTTGGCATTGAGTCGGATCGAGACCTGGCTCGTCAAACGCCACGGTCTCGACGTTTATCGCTTTCTGCTCTGGGGCTTTCGCGACAAGCCGTTGACCATGGCGCATTGGCGCGAGGATGCCGAGTTTGCCCGCCAGCGGCTGGCGGGTGTCAATCCGCGCATGCTTCGTCGCTTCACCGAGATCCCCGCCAACTTCCCGGTCACCGACGTGACCCTGGCCGGCCTGCTCGACGCGGGCGAGACACTGGCCTCGGCCATGGAGAAGCGCCGGCTCTATTGGTGCGACTACGCCGTGCTCGAAGGCATCTCGGTGAAGCCCGGCCGCTATCTTGCGCATCCCATGGCACTCTTCTACGTCAACGGCGACGGACGCTTGATGCCCGTTGCCATCCAACTCTTCCAGCGTCCCGAGGATGGGCCGATCTTCACGCCCAAGGACGACCCGGGGCTCTGGCTGGCGGTCAAGACCTTCGTGCAATCCGCCGACGCCCAGGTCCACGAGGTGGTGGAGCATCTGCTGCGCACGCATCTGATCGTCGAGCTTTTCGATGTGGCCATGCGTCGGACCCTGCCCGAGGCTCACCCCATCAACGCGCTCCTGTCGCCCCATCTGGCCTACACCATGGCAGTCAACACCTCGGCGCGCACGGCATTGCTGGCGCCGGGCGGCCCGATCGATTCCACCATGGCCGTCGGCTCGAAGGGTGCGTTCGAGCTGATGGGCCGGATCTGGCGGGAGCAGTGGAGCATGGATTCGCAGGATGTCCCGCTCGACCTGAAGGAGCGCGGCGTGGACGATGTCGAGGCATTGCCCGACTATCCCTGGCGCGACGATGCCCTTAAACTTTGGGAGGTCGTCCAAGGTTATATCGCCGCCATGGTCGAGCATTTCTACGCGAGCGACGGGGACGTGGCGGACGACGATGAGCTGCGGGCCTTCCACGCCGAGATTCGCGACCCACGCGGCGGCAACGTCCGAGACATGCCGGGCGGCGAAGCGGGTTTTCGGACCCGTGCCGGGCTGATCGGGTTTCTCACCCGGGTCGTCTATACGGCGTCTGCAGGCCATGCGGCGGTGAACAACGGCCAGTACGACTGCTTCGGCTTTATTCCGAATGTCCCGGGCGCGCTCTATCGTCCGCCGCCGCGGGAGAAGGATCTGAGCTGGAGTGAGAAGGATCTCGCACGTGCGCTGCCCGATCTGCGCACCGCATCCACTCAGATCCTCATGGTCCGGTTGCTCTCAAGGCGAACGGAGATGCCGATCGGGCGTTATGATCCGGCCTTTTTCGCCGGCACCCAGTCGGTGCTGCCGATCGTTACCCGCTTTCGCCGCGACCTGCACGCCTTGAGCCTCGAGATCGAGGCGCGCAACCGCAGTCGCGAGGTTCCCTACACATTCCTGGATCCGAAGCAGGTCCCTCAAAGTATCGTGACATGATCCAGCCGGCCATCTCCGCACGGGCGCCTCCGCCGACATTGCTGAATCCGATTCGCCGTGGCCAGACCTTTACCGTTTACGAGGGCAGGCTTGCCGACGGGCAAGCGGTGATCTGCAAGACGGTGAGCGGGCGGCGTTGGACACCGGACGCCATCGCCCGACTGGAGAACGAGTACGCCATCACCCGTGGCCTGACTCACCCCGGTCAGATCGTGGCGCGCGCCCTGATCCGGACCGATCAGGGGCCCATGCTGGTATCCGAGGATCCGGGCGATCGTTCTCTGGATGCGATCGCGACCCTGCCGCTTCCCCCCGAGACAGTGCTGCGCATCGCGGTGGAGCTTGCGCGGATCCTGGCCGATCTTCACCAGGTCCAGGGCATCGTCCATCGCGACATCAAGCCGTCCAACCTGATCGTCGACGCGGACTTCAACAGGG
Source organism: Thiocapsa sp. KS1 (assembly GCF_001499735.1). GTDB lineage: Bacteria > Pseudomonadota > Gammaproteobacteria > Chromatiales > Chromatiaceae > Thiocapsa. Next base: position 4,321,883 of record NZ_LN848257.1, read on the forward strand.
TCAGGCTGATCGACTACTGTCTGGCCATCCGTTCCGCGGACCTCGCCGAGGAGCCGGCCGGCGCCTTCGCGGCGAAGGGCACCCTGGTCTACATGGCGCCCGAGCAGTCCGGCCGCATGAACCGGCAGGTCGATTGGCGTGCCGACCTTTACGGGTTCGGCATCCTGCTCTACGAGCTGCTGACCGGCCGGGTGCCCTTCGCGGACCCGGACCCCGCGACCCTGATCCACCGGCACCTGACCGAGATCCCGCCGGCCCCGCGCGATCTCTGCGACGCCATCCCGTCCGCACTGTCCGACGCGGTGATGCGGCTGATCCGCAAGAACCCGGAGGATCGCTTCCAGACGGCGACGGACTTCATCAACGCTGTCGAGCGCCAGGACGACGGCGTGGCTCCGGCGCCCAGCACACTGCGGATCCCGGACCGGCTCTACGGCCGCGAGGCGATGATCGAGCGGTTGACCGGACTCATGGCCGGTCAGGACCAGCGCCGGAGCCAGCGAGGCGGCAGCCTGTTGCGCATCGCGGGCCAGTCCGGCATCGGCAAGTCCGCGCTGGTCGAGCGTCTGGTGGCGCCGAGCGTCGCCGCCGGCGGTCATTTCATCCAGGGCAAGTTCGACCAGACCGAGCGGGCGCGGCCCTACGCGCCCTTCGTCCAGGCCTTCAACGCCCTGTTGCGCAGTCTGCTGGCGGGGACGACCGAGCAGGTGGATGCCTGGCGCGCCCATCTCCTCGATGCGCTCAGCCCCAACGCCCGAGTGCTTCTCGACATCCTGCCCGGCTACGAAGCCCTGCTCGGGCCTCAACCGCCCGTAGCCAAGCTGGGTCTGAACGAGGCCCAGATCCGCATGTCGTTGGTGTTTCGCCGATTCGTAGGCGCCTTGGCGCGTGCGGATTCGCCGCTGGTGATCTTCATCGACGACCTGCAGTGGTCCGACAGCGCCTCGCGCTCGCTGATCGAGCTGCTTCTGACCGACCCCGAGATCCGCCACCTGACGATCCTGACCGCCTATCGAGACAACGAGATCGGCCCGGGGCACCCGGTTACCGGGCTGTTCGCGACGCTGGAGGAAAAGCGCGGGCTTCCCCCCGTCATCGAGGTGGGTCCGCTCGGGCAGGCGGCGGTGTCCGAGCTTTTGGCCGACGCCTTGGGGCACCCGACGGCCGAGGTGGAGGATCTGGCGGTGCGGGTGGTCGCCAAGACCGGCGGTAATCCCTTCTTCGTACAGCAGTTCCTGAGGGCGTTGCAGCGCAAGCGGCTGCTGGTCTACGAGGCGACGAGCGGGCGTTGGCAGTGGGATCTCGCCGCGGTGGACCTGGAGCAGATCACCGACAACGTCGCCGATCTGGTGATCGAGCGCATCCTGGAACTGCCCGCGCCGACCCGTGAGATGGTCCAGATCGCCGCCTGTCACGGCAATCTGTTCGAGACCGAGATCCTGGCCCTGGCCGCCGAGCGCGATCCGGGCGAGATCGTGCGGCTGCTCGGCCCGGCGCTCGAGGCCGATATCCTGCTCCGGGCCGACGAGGAGGCGCTGGAGCAGGGCCTGCTGCAGCGTTATCGCTTCCAGCACGACCGGGTCCAACAGGCGGCCCACGATCTGCTCTCGCATGACCTGCGCGAGCAGATCCACGCCCGCATCGGTGTCCTGCTGCTCGAGAAGATCCCGGATCCGGCGGCGGTCGGGCGCCTGACCGAGATCACGGACCATCTGATTGCGGGACAGCGCCGGCTCGACCCCCTAGGGCGCTTGCGCCTGCGCGATCTGGCCCTACAGGCGGCGCGTCTGACCAAGTCGGCCATCGCCTACGATGCAGCGCTCCAGTATCTGGATGTCGCGGAGGCCATGCTGGGCGAGGACGCCTGGCAGCGTGAGCCCGACCTGGCCTTCGAGATCGCCCTTGAAAAGGCGCAGGCGGCCTATCTTCAGGACCGCACCGATCTCGCGGAGGCGATCGCCGACGGGCTGCTCGGGCGCGGTCGGCCGGAGCTGGATCAGGTCCGGGTGCTGGGCTTGATGGTCCTGCTCCACACCTCCCGGATGGCCTACGGCCGGGCACTGGATGTCGGCTTGCGTGCACTGGCGCTGCTCGGCGAGAGGCTGCCCCGTCGGGTGCATCTGCTTCGGGTCTTGGCGGAGCTGGTGAGTGCCAAGCTGCGTCTCGCCGGCCGCACCACCCGCGACCTGGCGGAGCTGCCTCCGATGCAGGACCCGCGCAAGCTGGCCGCCATGCAGATCATGGTCCTGCTGGCGCCGCCCGCCTATTTCAGCGCACCCAATCTGCTGCCCCTGATCGCCCTGCGCATGGTCCAGATGTCGGTTCGCTACGGCAATGCGCCTGAATCCGCCTATGCCTACGTGCTCTACGGCATGCTGCATTGCGCCGTCTTGGCGGATCCCGTGCGCGGTCTGGCTTACGGCGATCTGGCGCGCGAGGTGGCCGTCGACCTGGATGCGCGGGATCTCGAAGGCCGTATTCTCATGGTCTATGCCGGCTTCATCCAGCACTGGTCCGCCCCCTTGGTCGAGACCCTGCCGATCTTCCTGGAAGGGGCCGAGAAGGCGATCAGCGCAGGTGACCTGGAGCATCACGGCTACCATCACTACGGACATGCCTCCTACGCCTTCATGGGCGGGCTGCCGCTGGCGAAGGTGTCGGATTACCTCGAGAGTCATCAGGCCGCGGAAGGCGATGCCCGGCATGAAAAGACCCGACGCATCATGCGCATGGCTGGCTTCAGCATCGCGCGCATGCGGGGGTTGGCGGACGCCGTCCACGCGGGCGACGGCGAGCGCGAGAGCGAAGACGAGAGCTTTGCGGTCTGGACCGAGCAGCGCGACGCGACCTCGCTGGCCTATTTCCACAAGTACCGGATGCTCGATGCCCTGATGCGCGATGATTTCCGCGAGGTGCTCGCCCGTGCCCGGGGCATGGAGGCAAATCTGAACGGCATTGTCTCCATGGCCTACGAGCCCTTTTACCAGTTCTACGAGGCCCTGGCGTTGATCGAGCTGCACGCAGCCGACGGCGCTGCGGCCTCGGTCTTACGGCGTCACCGGGCGCGCCGGCTTACACGACGGCTGGAGCGTCGGGCCCGCCATGCCCCCGACAACTTCGCCCACCGGGCGCTGTTGTTGCGAGCAGAGCTGGCTGCGGCCGGCGGTCGGTCGAGCCGGGCCATGGGCCTGTTCGACGCTTCCGTGGCGGCCGCGCGCCGGGCCGGTGCCCTGCATGACGTCGGCCTCTTCTTGGAGCGGTCGGCCCGCTTCTATCTCAAGCGCGGGGCGGACACGGCGGCGGCCGGCTATCTCGCGGAGGCCGTCGATGCCTTCGAGGTCTGGGGTGCGAGTGCTTGGTCGCAGGTCCTGGGCGAGCGCTACGCCGATCTGGTGCAGCCGCGGACGCGACGCGTGGCTGATTCGACCGAGACCGGCTCGAGCAGCAGCAGTCACGGACAGATCGTCGACAGCGCGACCCTGATCCGTGCCGCCGCGGCATTGGCCCGCAAGGTCTCGCTCAAGGACGTGGTCACCGAGGTCATGCGCGCCATGGTGATCAATGCCGGTGCGACCCGCGGCGTTTTGCTGCTGGATGTCGACGACCGGTTGCAGGTCGCGGCCGTGGGCGATGCCAAGGGCGAGGTGCGGGTTCTGACCGACGGCTCGGCCATCGAGCTTCACGGGCTGCCGACCGGGTTGGTGAGCTTTGTCCGGCGCGCGAGGGAGCGTGTCGTGATGGACGACGCCTGCGTCGATCTCACCTTCCGGTCCGATCCGCATATCCGGGCGCACCCGGCCTTGTCGATTCTCTGTGTTCCGCTCTTGTCCAAGGGCGACGTCGTCGGGATGGTCTACCTTGAAAATGCCGGCGTGCGCGGGGCCTTCTCGGCGGATCGGTGCATCACGGTCGAGACCTTGGGTGCACAGGCCGCCGTCTCCATCGAGAATGCGCGTCTCTACGATTCACTGCGCAGCTCCCTGGAGCGCCAGGCCGAGCTGACCTTTGCACACGCCCGCTTCGTGCCTCATCAGTTCCTCGAAACCCTGGGCCGTCCGTCCATCGGCGACATCAAGCTCGGCGACCACGTCCTGACCAAGGCGTCCATCCTTTTCTCGGATATCCGCGGCTTCACCTCGCTCGTCGAAGGCATGGCGCCGGTGGACGCCATCCATTTCATCAACACCTATCTCTCCCGGATGGAGCCGGCGGTGCTGGCGGAGGGCGGGTTCATCGACAACTATGTCGGCGATGCCATCATGGCGGTGTTCGACCGCGGCGCCGATGCGTCGGTCCGCGCCGGCATCGCCATGCTGCGCAGTCTCGGCGATTGGGCGCGAACCCGCGAGCGACAAGGTCAGTCGCCGATCCGCATCGGCGTGGGCATCGCCACCGGCGAGATGATCTTCGGCACCATCGGTGCGGCCAACCGGCTCAAATGCGGTGTGGTCGGCGACACCGTCAACCTCGCCGCCCGCATCGAGGGTCTGACCAAGCATTACCGGCTGGGTTTGCTGATCGGGGGCAATACCTACGCGTCGCTCGACGACCCGGAGCGTTACCTGATCCGGGAGATCGATCTCGTCACCGTGGCCGGTCGCGAGACCCCGGTACGTCTTTACGAGGTCTTCGATGCGGATCCCGAGCCCCTGCGGGAGCAGAAGCTACGAACCCGAGATGCCTTGTTTGACGGGCTTCGCCTCTATCGGGCCGGCGATGAGGACCGAGCCGCGCGGGCCTTCGGTCTCTGTCGAGACCTTGCGCCGGACGATCCGCTGCCCGGGCTGTTGGCCGAGCGCTGCGGGCGCTTCCGCGATCGCTCGGCCGCTCCCCTGTTGGACAGCATCGAAAGGATCGGCCTGAAATAGCGTGACCGCCGAATCGATTCGGGTCCGTGGCCTGGTCCAGGGCGTGGGGTTTCGCCCCACCGTCTGGCGACTGGCTCGCGCCTGCGGCCTGCGCGGCGATGTGCGCAACGACGGCGAGGGCGTGCTGATTCGGGTGTGCGGGAGCGTCGCCGGGGACGATCCGGGCGTGAGCGGCTTTCTGAAACGGTTGCGCGAGGAATGCCCGCCGCTAGCCAGGATCGATTCGATCGAGCGGCGTCCGATCGCCGATCCGCAGGCACTGGCGGACCTCGCGCAGCGGCACGACTTTGTCATCCTGGAGAGCGCGGCGACCGCCGTGCACACCGGGATCGTCGCCGACGCGGCCACCTGCGCGGCCTGTGTCGCCGAGATCCGGGATCCCGCCGATCGGCGCTTCCGGTATCCCTTCACCAACTGTACCCACTGCGGGCCGCGTCTGAGCATCGTCGCCGGCATCCCCTACGACCGTGCGCGGACCAGCATGGCGGCCTTTCCCATGTGCCCGGACTGTTCGGCGGAGTACCAGGATCCGGCGGACCGACGCTTCCATGCCCAGCCCAACGCCTGTCCTGTGTGTGGCCCCAAGGTCTGGCTGCAGGATGCCGCGGGGTGCCTCCTGGATCCAACAGCGCTCGGCGCCGAGGATGCCATCGCTGCGGCGAGCCGCCTGTTGGCAGAGGGGAAAATCCTCGCCATCAAGGGGATCGGCGGCTTCCATCTCGCGTGCGATGCGACCAACCCCGATTCGGTCGCCGAGCTGCGTCGGCGCAAGCGGCGGTATGCCAAGCCGCTCGCGCTCATGGCGCGCGACCTGGATGTGATCCGGGGCTATTGTCGGGTGACGGGGCAGGATGCGGCGCTGCTTGCCGGCCCGGCTGCGCCGATTCTGCTGTTGGAGCGGGGCGGCTCGGACGGGGCGGGGCGGGGCGGCGATCCGCTGCAACCCTTGGCGCCGGATGTCGCCCCCGGTCAGACGACCTTGGGGATCATGCTCCCCTACAGCCCGATCCACCATCTCCTCCTGACGGACTGGGATCGGCCCCTGGTGATGACGAGCGGCAATCTGAGCGAGGAGCCGCAGTGTATCGACAACGCCGATGCGCTCGGGCGGCTCGGGCAGCTTGCCGATTGTCTGCTGCTGCACGACCGGGCGATCCTCAACAGGGTCGACGACTCGGTGGTTCGGGTGATGGCGGGGGAGCCGCGCCTGCTCCGGCGTGCCCGCGGCTATGCCCCCACACCCTTGCCCTTGCCGGCCGGCTTCGAGGCCGCACCGCCGCTGCTCGCACTCGGCGGCGAGCTCAAGAACACCTTCTGTCTGGTCCGCGACGGTCAGGCGATCCTCTCCCAACATCTCGGCGACCTGGAGGACGCCAAGACCGCACGCGAGTACGAGCGGACCCTCGCCCTCTATCTCGACCTCTTCCAAGTCGTCCCCGAGGCGCTCGCCGTCGATCTGCATCCGGACTACCGATCCAGCCTGATCGGACGCGACCGAGCGGCGCGCGACGGCGTGCCGCTGATCGGCGTTCAGCATCACCACGCCCACCTCGCCTCGACCCTGGCGGACAACGGTTGGCCCTTGGACGCCGGTCCGGTGCTCGGCATCCTCCTCGACGGACTTGGCTACGGCAGCGACGGGACACTCTGGGGCGGCGAGTTTCTGCTCGGCGACTATCTGGACTTCGAGCGGGTCGCCCACCTCAAGCCGGTGGCCATGCCCGGCGGGACACGCGCGATCCTGGAACCCTGGCGCAACCTCTATGCGCACCTGGAGAGCGCGGGCGGCTGGGCCGCTTGGCGCGCGCGCTTCGCCGGGCTCGAGCCGATCGAGCGGCTCGACGCCAAACCGCTCGCGATCCTGAGCACACTGATCGCGCGCGGACTCAACGCACCGCTCTCGAGCTCGACCGGGCGGCTCTTCGATGCCGTCGCCGCGGCGCTTGGCGTCGGCGGCGAAGTCCTGACCTACGAAGGGCAGGCCGCCATCGCGCTGGAGTCGATGGCCGCCGACGCCATGGAACGGGCTGGCGAGGGTTATCCGTTCGCCCGAGCGACCGCGCCGACCGGCGAGATCTTGGATCCGGCACCGCTTTGGGATGCCCTGCTCGCGGACCTCTCCCGCGGCCGTCCGCCCGAGGAGATCGCCGCTGCTTTCCATGTCGGACTCGCGACGGCGCTAAGCGCGCTGGCCCTTGATCTGACGAGTCGTTGCGGGATTTCGACCGTCGCACTCTCTGGCGGGGTCTTTCAAAACCGTCTGCTTCTCGAATCGGTCACGAGCGGGCTTGAGGCCGTCGGGCTCCGGGTTCTGTTGCAGCGCCAAGTGCCGGCCAACGACGGGGGGCTCTCGTTGGGGCAGGCGGCGGTCGCGGCTGCGCGGGTTTTGAGGGGCAGTTCCGGGACCTGAGCGCGATTCAACGTCGGGCCTTGACTGGATCCGAAGGCGACATCCGAGCTGCACGCGCCTCCTCCCAGGCGACGACGGCGCCACAGTTACGGAGCCGTCCCCCGGTGATTTCAACATCACCGGGACAGTGGGCTAGACTCGCCGATACGTTGGCAGTCGATGGATCGACAAAATTTGATGTCAGGGGATTATCTGTACTAAGATTCAAACAGATTTGTTCCAGTTTCAAGGCAGTCATGTCCGCCCGGCACTCATTCACCGTGAAGGACGTCTGCGCAGCCCTCGACGGGGTCAGTCGTTCCCGGGTTCATGGCTGGGTGCAGCTTCCTCCCTTCTCCGCCATTCCCTCTCAAGAGCGCAGCGCGCGTCGTTTCAGCCGGGCAGACCTCCTGACCTTTGCGGTGCTGCGCACTCTGGAGGACCGGTTCGGTGCCCGCGGTACCCAGCTCGCCCGGGTGTCGGCTGGCATCCATGAGTATCTGTCGGCCCCGCAGTCGGCAGGTACGGACGACTGGCTGTTCGTACCGCTGGCCGATGGCCCTGCCCGTGCCGTGCTGGGCCGAGCGATCGCCGAGGCTGGTTGGGTCATCGACTTGGCGCGCGAGCGGGAACGGATCGACCTCTACCTGGGAATCCTGCCGCCCCAGTGGGAGCTGCCGTTGATGAGCGGCGTTGGCCAGGTGAACCCATGACCGCACTTCATGAAAAGCTGCGGGAGTACGGCGCGCCAGAGCGGGACTGCATCGATCTGCGGGTCCAAACGGATACACGCTTACTTCGGTACGCGGATCTGATCCGCGACGCGCAACGGCCCCTGGTCGATGGGCTGGTGGAGCTGCAATCCCTCGCCCTGCTCTATGTCATCGACCAGGCAGGTTTGGGCGGTCGGGACCGGACGGACATCGGCAGCTTGCGCCGAACTCTCGCTATGCGCGGCGATCCGGCCTGGCTGGGTGTGTTGCGTCCCGGTCGGATGGACATCTACGCCACCGACCTAGAACCCGACCCCGACACGGCACCTAAGACCTATTCGCTGGATTCAGGCGATGCGCGCGGTGTATTGCCCCGACTGGCCCAAGGCGAAGATCTGGCGCCGCCCGGCAGCCTGCTGCTGCGGGAAGTGCTGTTGGGACTGATGACGGATGCCGCTCAGGAGCTGAAGCGGTACGGCCTCTCCACCGATGAAGTCATCGCCTTGACCGGGCGGGCGCTGTTCTTCCGCTACCTGATCGGTCGCGGGATCATCGGAGCAGAGCACCGGCGCGCCATTGCGCCGTTGGCGCTGTCGCTCGCCGAGTGCTTCAGCACCGCCGCGAACCTAGCGGAGACCAACCGCTGGCTGGATGAAACCTTCAACGGTGACCTGTTACGCCTGCCGGATCAGGATTACCCGGCCTATTTCGCCCGGCTGATCCAGGACCGCGGCGAGCGGGTCACGCGCCCGCTCGCGGCCATCCTGGAGCTGGACAAGCCGGTCGCACCCGGGGTGTCGCAACGGCGGTTGGCTTGGTGGGACCTGGATTTCAACCATCTGCCCATCGGTCTGCTCAGCGAGACCTACGAACGGCTGATGGAACAGCTCGATCAAGAGGCCCGGCGGGATACCAGCGTCTATTACACCCCTGCCCATATCGCCGACTACATGGTGCAGGAGGCCCTGCACGAGCACCCGGCCGGCGCAGCGGCCCGGGTGCTGGACCCGGCCTGCGGTGCCGGCGTGTTCCTGGTGGCCTGTTTCCGCAAGCTCGCCGAAATGCGCTTTCAGGAGACCGGTCAGCGTCCCACGCGAGACGACCTGCGCGGGATCCTCAACATTCAACTGACGGGGTTCGACACCAACGCGCACGCCCGCACCCTCGCGGGCCTAGCCCTCTACCTGACGGCCCTGGATCTGGACCCGGATCCCACACCGGTCGAGGCGCTCAGGTTCGGCAAGCTGGAAGGGCGAGTGTTGATCGACGTGGCCGATCCGGGCAGCGACCCCGCCGTCATCGTACCCATGGTCGGTAGCCTGGGAGACCATGTGTCCGAGACATTCCGGGGTGCATTCGACCTGGTCATCGGCAACCCGCCCTGGACCAGTCTTAAACCCCGATACGCCTCCATTGACGATCACTTCACCCTGCGTTGTCGGGCCATTGCCGAACAGCGCGGGCTTGGGGAAATTGCCCGCACTTATACGAATCCCGACAAAGTCCCCGACCTGCCGTTCGTCTGGGGGGCCATGGAGTGGGCGAGACCGGACGGGCGGATTGCCCTCGCCTTACATGGCCGTTGGCTGTTCAAGATGACAGGTCCAGGATTCGCCGCTCGTAGCGCTGTATTCCGCTCGCTCGCCGTCACCGGTGTCCTCAATGGTACATCCCTTCAGGGCACCAAGGTTTGGCCCAACATGAACCAGCCCTTCTGCCTGCTCTTTGCCGACAATCGGCTGCCGACCGAGGACGATCGTTTTGTGCTGGTCAGCCCAGAGTGGGAAAGCCGGCTGAACGACAAGGGACGCATGCGTATCGACGCCTGCGACGCGGTGCCGGTGAGTCTCGATTTGGTAACCCGGCAACCCGCTGCGCTCAAGACGCTGTATCTCGGAACAGCCTTGGATGTCGCCATCCTGGAGCGTATCCAGGCCAAGACGCCATCCACGATCGCGGCCTACTGGGACGAGCAGCAGGGGCTGACTTCCGGTCAGGGATTTCGCGTGGCGGATCGTTCGGGAGACGATGCCTTTTTGCGCGGGTTGCCGACCCTTGAAGCAGGCTATTCCAAGCACCCGTTCCGCGTGCTGGATCATGTCCTTGAGCCCTATCGGCCGCGGGGTCTGCATCGACCTCGGGATCCGGAGATATACAAGGCCCCTCTTCTACTGATCAGGGAGGGCAGCCGTGCTGAAAGAGAACGTGGGCGTGCCTTGGTGAGCACCGGAGATGTGGCCTACTGCGAGTCGTACTACGGCTTCTCCGCTGCACGACATCCGGAGGGGGGATTCCTCGTCCGTTATCTCTTGGTATTGGTCCACAGCCTGCTTTTCGAATACGTAACCCTGATGTCCAGCGGAAAATTCGGTATTGAGCGCAGGGCATTCCAGTTGCTGGACGTCGCGCAGTTCCCCTTGGTCGTCCCCGAGTCGCTCAACCGCGAGCAGCGTCGGGCCATCGATGCGTGCGCCGATGCCCTGTTGGCGGACGAACCCGACTGGCCCGAATTGGACCGTACCGTCGCCGGTCTTTATGGCCTGTCTGGGCGCGATCAGCAGACCATAGCCGACACCGTTGCGACCCACGCCCCTTTTGCCCGCGTGAGGAAGCGTGCTGCGGAACCGGCCACGTCGCCGGAGAAGGAGATCTTTCGCGCCCGGCTGGAGACCGAGCTAGGCAGCGTCCTGGCGGCCAGGGGTCACCGGGTGCGGGTCGATCTGCTCGATCCCATCTATAAAAGCCTGCCTTGGGGCCTCTTCGGCGTATCCGTGGATGGCCGGCTCCTGCCCCCCGACCTGCCAGCCCGCTGGATCGAGGCCGCCGACGATCTGGCGGCCAGTCGTATCACGCTGCTGGATGCCCGTGAGCCCTGCCTGGTCGTGGGTCTGCTGGATCGCTACCGCCACTGGACTCAGACTCAAGCTCGGCTGTTGGCCTCGGATCTCCTTTGGCAGTACGGCGCTGTTCTGGAGGGGCGTGCCCAGCTATGAGTGGCCTGATGACAGGGAGGTGGCAAAGGCCCGGACTCCAAGATCGAATCAACCCTGTCCCCAACTCTCTGATGGTCGTGGTTGAAAATGCCCTGAGCTACGCCTGGCGGGTCTTGCTGTGCGATGTGGCTGACGGAAAATTCTCCCTGTGCTCGGCCAAGGAGGACGAGATCACCGAGCAGATTCAGGTCATCTTGGGCGAGCTGCACGCGGCGGAGCCCGAGCCAGTGGAGGGCTTTTCGCAGCTAAGCCTTGGCCGCGACGGCAAGGTGCGCAGCTACGATGGCCGGCGCTTGGACCTGCAACCCGATCTAACCTTCTACCCCTTGCGCGGAAACATCCCGACGACCAATACGATCTTCGCGGGGATATTCATCGAATGTAAGCCCGTCGATTCAAACCACCCGGTCAGTGGTGCCTATTGCAGGGAGGGCTTGGCCCGTTTCATCCGGGGTGACTACGCCTGGGCGGTTGATCGCGCCCTCATGGTGGCCTATGTCCGCAATCGATGCTGGCTTCCGAGCGGATTGTTGGCCTGCATCAAGGGAGCGGCGGCGCACGAATACGGGTTCTCGGGGACAATCGAAGAAGCGCCGAAAACCTGCATAGGCGATAAGGTGTTCCGATCTGTCCACAGTCGTTCGTTCCCGCTTTCCGGGCGACCGGTCGAGCCGATCGCGCTGGATCACCTATGGCTTTATCCATCTTGTCCGTGCGAAAACAGGCGGTGCCGGGGTACTGGCGCTGGGGCGTGACGCCGAGGCTGGCAACAGCGGGGTTTAGGGTCGCAGAGGGGCTTGGCACGGGGCTTAGGGTCTTGTTATCCATCATTTTCTGCGATCACACAAATGGGGAAGTACCACGGTTGCCGCCCCAGTTCCCTGCGGCAAACGGGATCAAGTCTTGCCTTTTGCGTCATGCGAGCTGGGCGTGCGACGCGGCTCGTCCCATCGGAATTGCGTCCTTAGCGCCGGCCGTCGGCCAAGCCGGTGGCCGAATAAGCCACGCTTTGCCCGGACCGGAACGAGGCGGTTGCGGCTACCGAGCGGCGACGCCACGTTGAAGCAGATCGGTGATTACTGCGGGCTCCCCTACGCGCGGATCAGCCGGATGGCTCGCGGACAACCGGGGACGCGGACAACCGGGGACGTACCACGGTTACCTCCATGGTTCCCCAATGTCCCGAGACCTCGCCGCAGCCGGCGAGATGCCGTCCTGCAGTCCACTCCCGCCGGCGTTACTGATCGGGAGAGGGCGGGACAGACAACCCTTCCTCGCATCGCTGCAAGAAAGAAATACCTAATCGGCGGGTCGAAGTCGATCCCGAAGCGCGCGCTCGGCTCAGCGGATGTCCGCGAGGTTCCGACAGCGTGCGGTTTGGGTCGCTTCGTCCTTGGAAGGCCCGACGCTGGAAGAGGTGCTCGAGGCATCGATATGAGCAATCTCCGGGATCCGCCCAAACGATTGGCGATCTCCGTCGTTTGTCCATACGCTCTCTACGTGATCGACGAGTACTCAAAACACACGAACTTCAGTCAATGAAGCCGCGAGAGGAGATCGACATGGACAAGCATACGACGACGCCTGCCGGCAAATGCCCTGTGATGCACGGCGGAAACACGGCCGCCGGGACATCGGTTATGGACTGGTGGCCGAAGGCGCTGAACCTCGACATCCTGCATCAGCACGACACCAAGACCAATCCGATGGGCGAGGACTTCGACTATCGTGAGGCGGTCAAGACACTCGACGTCGCGGCGCTCAAGAAAGACCTGCACGCCCTGATGACGGACAGCCAGGACTGGTGGCCGGCGGACTGGGGCCACTACGGCGGTCTGATGATCCGCATGGCCTGGCACTCGGCGGGCACCTACCGGATTGCCGACGGTCGGGGCGGCGCCGGTACGGGTAATCAACGGTTTGCCCCGATCAACAGCTGGCCCGACAACGTCAACCTGGACAAGGCGCGGCGTCTGCTGTGGCCAATCAAGAAAAAGTATGGCAACCGGATCAGCTGGGCCGACCTGATCGTTCTCGCCGGGACCGTGGCCTATGAATCGATGGGGCTGAAGACCTTCGGTTTTGCCTTTGGCCGCGAGGACATCTGGCATCCGGAAAAGGACATCTACTGGGGTTCGGAGAAGGAATGGCTCGCGCCAACCGACAACCCCAACAGCCGTTACTCCGGCGAGCGGGACCTGGAGAACCCCCTGGCTGCCGTGATGATGGGCCTGATCTATGTCAATCCCGAAGGTGTCGACGGCAAACCCGATCCGTTGCGCACCGCCCACGACGTGCGCGTGACCTTCGCGCGCATGGCGATGAACGACGAGGAAACAGTCGCCCTGACCGCCGGTGGTCATACGGTCGGCAAGTGCCACGGCAATGGCGATGCCGGCCGGCTGGGGCCGACGCCCGAAGCGGCCGAGGTCGAGGATCAGGGCCTGGGCTGGATGAACAAGACCACGAGGGGTATCGGTCGAGACACCGTCTCCAGCGGCCTCGAAGGCGCTTGGACGACCCATCCGACCCGGTGGGACAACGGCTATTTCGCCATGCTGCTCGAGCATGAGTGGGAGCTGAAGAAGAGCCCGGCCGGCGCCTGGCAATGGGAGCCCGTCGACATCAAGGAAGAAGACAAGCCGGTCGATGTCGAGGATCCCTCGATCCGCTACAACCCCATCATGACCGATGCCGACATGGCCATGAAGATGGACCCGGCGTACAGGAAGATCTCCGAGCGGTTCCACCAGGATCCCGCCTACTTCTCGGAGGTCTTTGCGCGGGCCTGGTTCAAGCTGACGCATCGCGATATGGGCCCCAAGGCGCGCTACATCGGCCCCGACGTTCCGCAGGAAGACCTGATCTGGCAGGATCCGGTGCCCGCCGGCCGCGCGGACTACGACGTCGACGCCGTGAAGGCCCGGATCGCGGCCAGCGGCCTGAGCGTCGGCGACATGGTCGCAACGGCTTGGGACAGCGCGCGCACCTTCCGAGGCTCGGACATGCGCGGCGGCGCCAATGGCGCACGCATCCGTCTGGCCCCGCAGAAGGACTGGGAGGGCAACGAGCCCGCCCGTCTGGCCAGGGTGCTGGGCGTGCTCGGGGGCATCGCGGCCGAGACGGGCGCCAGCTTGGCCGATGTCATCGTCCTCGCCGGCAACGTCGGGATCGAGCGGGCCGCCAAGGCGGCCGGCTTCGAGATCAGCGTTCCCTTTGCCCCGGG
>NZ_LN848257.1:4336171-4343156 GCF_001499735.1 Thiocapsa sp. KS1
GCCCCGGGTCGCGGCGACGCGACCGAGGCGATGACGGATGCCGAGTCGTTCGAGCCGCTGGAACCCCTCCATGACGGCTATCGCAACTGGCTCAAGAAGGACTACGTCGACAGCCCCGAGGAGCTGATGCTGGACCGTACGCAGCTGATGGGCTTGACCGCCCACGAGATGACGGCACTGGTCGGCGGCATGCGCGTGTTGGGCACCAATCACGGCGGCACCAAGCATGGTGTCTTCACCGATCGCGAGGGTGTCCTGACGAACGACTTCTTCGTGAACCTGACGGATATGGCTTACACCTGGAAACCGACCGGCAACAACCTGTACGAGGTTCGTGACCGCAAGACGGACGCGGTCAAGTGGACGGCGACCCGGGTGGATCTCGTCTTCGGGTCCAACTCGATCCTGCGCGCCTATGCCGAGGTCTATGCGCAGGACGACAACCAGGAGAAGTTCGTGCAGGACTTCGTGGCCGCCTGGACGAAGGTCATGAATGCCGACCGCTTCGATCTGGGTTAAACCGCGCCCGGCGCGGTATGCGATGTTTTTGGGATGGGATCGGCACCGGCAGACTTCACGACCGCTGGAGTCGGCGCGGTTTAAAATATTAAAAAATATAACGTTGTAAACCGCCCCCGCTTAGGGTCGTGGATGCACCAAGTGTCGATCTCACTCGAAAATGCGCGTCTCGCACTGGACGCGGATGAGGTGATTTTCGGGAAAGGATTTGCCGGCATGTCGGGGCGCCTTCAGTTGCCCCGACATGCCCCCGACACTCCCGGGATCGACGACTTGCAGTCGTCTTCTTCAACCGACCCGACGGCCCGCGGGGTCGAGCTTGACGCGACGCTCTCGGGAACCGAGCAAATCGCGCTTTGGCCGGTCGTGCGAGACCCGCTCGCCGGTCGTTACTTTCCCGGAAATCGCCGGAGGCTTCGGCATAAATCCGCTTATCCAAGCAACTCGGGTGCGATAGACTGGGATGCAGCCCGTGCCATCGGGCTCGTGACGACAACCCATCCCACACCGACGACCCACGCCGAGTCCATCATGCCCCGTCCGATCCGTGCCCGCATTCATCTGGATGCGGTGCGCCATAACTATCGTCAAGCAAAAGCGCTGGCGCCGGGCGCCCGAGCGCTCGCCGTGGTCAAGGCCAACGCCTACGGGCACGGTGCGGTGGCGGTGGCGCGTGCCCTTGCCGAGGAGGCCGACGGTTTCGCGGTCGCCTATGTCGAGGAGGGGCTTGAGCTGCGCGAGTCCGGCATCCGCGTGCCCATCCTGCTGCTGGACGGCGTCTTCTCGCCGGACGAGATGGCGATCCTGGATCGCGCCGGTCTGACCCCGGTGATCCACAGTCGGCCGCAACTGGACTGGCTGCTCGCCGCCCGGCCCGAGCGTCCGCTCGACTGCTGGCTCAAGATGGATTCCGGGATGCATCGGATGGGGTTCGCACCGGAGGACTTCGCCGCAGCCTATGCCGAGATTGCGGATTGTCCGCATGTCCGCGGCCTGGTCCTGATGTCGCACTTCGCCCGCGCCGACGAGCCGAACCATGCCTACACCGAGCAGCAGATGCGGGTCTTCGAGCAGACCACGGCACCGATGCACGCGCCTCGCAGTCTCTCCAACTCGGCAGCCGTGCTCGCCTGGCCCCGCGCGCATGGCGACTGGACGCGTCCGGGGATCATGCTCTACGGCGTCTCGCCGTTCGATGGCGGACACCCCTCGACCGCCATGCTTCGACCGGCCATGACGCTGGAGTCCGCGCTTATCTCGGTGCGGGATCTCGACCCCGGCGAGCCGGTCGGCTACGGCGGACGCTTCGTCTGTGAGCGTCCGACCCGCGTCGGGGTCGCCGCGGTCGGCTATGCGGACGGTTATCCGCGTCACGCCCCCGACGGGACGCCGATCGCGGTCGGGGGCCGGCATGACCCGCATCGTCGGCCGTGTGTCCATGGATCTCGTGACCCTTGACCTGACCGGGATCGCGGATGCCGCCATCGGCGATCCGGTCGAGCTCTGGGGCGCACAGGTCCCGGCCAACGCCGTCGCCGCGGCCAGCGGGACGATCGCCTATCAACTCTTCACCAACCTCAACAGGCGCGTCCCCTTGGTCTACGAGGAGGGTTAAACCGCGCACGGTGCGGTAGGCATCGTTTGTCGGATTGGCTTGGCCGCGCCGGCACCGACAACTGTCGGAGCCGGCGCGGATTAAGAGGTCTTGCCAGCGGAGCGGAAGGATCGCATAATGCGCGCCGCTCTCCGATGGGTCCGCGGCGTTATGGTCCCGAGAGCACGTGTTCGGCCACAGAGGCTTGCTTTTGTATGGACAGTTGGAGTCGACAGCAGACAGGCGTGAAGGTCAGTCATGACCCGGCGCGCGCGTCGCACCAGCGTCTTTCGGACGAGCCCTTCAAAACGGTCATTTGACCCGTCACCTGGCTCAACCGGACGTGCGGCGACCTCGCCGGCACGGATGGAAGAGCATCCATCGGATTCAAAGTCACGCGATCCCCGCCCCGAGACAGCGGATCGGGATCGCCGCCGGCATTAGGCCGCATACGGACTTTGGATCTCGCCAGCCGTTCCGGCTCGCCGATCTCTCGCCCTGCTCTACTTGAGACTCCAGCATCCGACTGGGTGCCGGCGATTGCCGGCTTTGGTTGCCCTGAATGCGCGCGTCGAGCCGCTCGAGGATCGACGGTCGCCGTTTCAGGCTCAATGGTCCTCTGAGCGCGCCTTGCGGCGTCGAGGAGTATCCGGTGATGGAGTTGATGAATAACACCTTGAATCGTCTTCAGCAGGTTACCGCCCCCGTGCGGTCGGAATCGCGTTCCGACGAATCCGCGGATCAGGATGTCGTGACGGTGCGTCGCGCCTGTGGGCGCGGCGAGTACGATGCGGCGCGTCTGCGGTTTCTGCGCTTGCGCGAGCCTTCCCAGGTCCGGCTTCTGGAGGATATCCCGCGCTCGGAGGCGGTGCGACTCGCCGGCGGGCTGCCGTCCTACACGGTGGCACGTCTGTGCGAGCGGGTGCCCAAGACCTTGCGCCGGGCGATCGTGCAGGCGCTGCCCGAGGGCAAGCGTCACGGGGTGTCGGTCATTCTCGACTATCGGCGACGCATCTAGCGCGTATGCATCGCTTCATCCCCGGCCAGCGCTGGTTGAGCGAGACACAAGGGGAGCTCGGGCTCGGGCTGGTGGTCGCCGTCGACGGGCGTCGTGTCGAGATCGCCTATCGGGCGACCGGCGAGCAGCGGATCTATGCCTTGCCGGACCCGCCCTTGGTGCGTCTTGAGCTGACGGCGGGCGAGCCTGTGCGCGATCGAGAGGGTCGGGATCTCACGATCCTCTCGGTCGCGAGCGACGCGGGCGTCATCACCTATCGCTGCGAAGACCTGAGTGGCGCCGTCGTCACGCTTCACGAGTCCGAGCTGGACGACCGGCTCAGGTTCAACCGGCCGCATCAGCGTCTCATGTCCGGGCGGCTCGATCCCGATCACTGGTTCGATCTGCGTTGGCGGACCTGGCTCCTGGGGATGCGGGAGGCCGACTCGCCGGTGCGGGGTCTGGTCGGCGCGCGGGTCGGGCTGATCCCGCATCAGCTCGAGATCGCCGCCGAGGTGGCGCGGCGCGACGCCCCGCGCGTGCTCCTGGCCGACGAGGTCGGGCTCGGCAAGACCATCGAGGCCGGGCTGATCCTGCATCGGATGCTGCTGACCGGTGGTGCGCAACGGGTGCTGGTGATCACGCCCGAGCCGCTGCTCCACCAATGGCTGGTGGAGATGCGGCGCCGCTTCAACCTGCGCTTCGCGCTCTTCGATCACGAACGCTTCGAGTCCATCTCCGAGCCCAACCCTTTTCTCGCCGATCAGCAGGTGCTCTGTGGCCTCGATTGGGTCATCCGCTCGGCCGCCGCAAAACGGGCGCTCGTCGAAGGTCAATGGGACCTGCTCGTGGTTGACGAGGCACACCACCTGGATTGGTCGGAGGCCGCCGCCAGCCCGGAGTATCGCCTGGTCGCCGACCTGGCCGAGCGCACCCCGGGCGTGCTGCTGTTGACGGCGACACCCGAGCAGTTGGGACGCGCGGGACATTTCGGCCGGCTGCGGCTGCTGGATCCGCAGCGCTTTCGGGATTACCCGTCCTTCCTCGCCGAAGAGTCGGGCTATGCGCCCGTTGCCGCCGCCGCCGCGCATCTGCTCGACGGACAGGCGCTCGGGGATGCGGATCGCGCCCTGATCGGCGCGCTCTTGGGCGATCTTGACGGGCTGGATGCGGAGACCATCCTCCAGCGCCTGCT
This sequence comes from Thiocapsa sp. KS1, assembly GCF_001499735.1. Classification (GTDB taxonomy): domain Bacteria; phylum Pseudomonadota; class Gammaproteobacteria; order Chromatiales; family Chromatiaceae; genus Thiocapsa. The sequence goes on from NZ_LN848257.1 coordinate 4,340,477, forward strand.
CGACCGCCACGGGACCGGCCGGGTCATGTTCCGCAACACACGCGCAGCCATCCCCGGCTTTCCGGGGCGTGACCTGCTGCCCTATCCCTTGCCGGAGCCCGAAGCCAACCGGGCGCTTGCGAGCGACGCGGCCGCGCGGCTGGCACCCGAGCGGGCGCACGGCCCGGCCTGGTCGGACGTCGACCCCCGCGTCGACTGGCTCATCGAGCTGCTGCGACGGCTGCGTCCGGAGAAGCTGCTGCTCATCTGCACCGCGGCCGATACCGTGCTGGATCTGCGGGATGTGCTGCTGCGTCGTGCGGGGATCCACGCCGCCGTTTTCCACGAGGCGATGGAGATCCGCGAGCGCGACCGGGCCGCGGCCTATTTCGCATCCGTGGATGACGGGACCCAAATCCTGCTCTGCTCGGAGATCGGCAGCGAGGGGCGCAACTTCCAGTTTGCCCATCATCTGGTGTTGTTCGACCTGCCGCTGGATCCGGACCTGCTCGAACAGCGCATCGGGCGGCTCGATCGGATCGGGCAGACGCAGCGGGTGCAGATCCATGTCCCCTATCTCGCGGGCAGTCCGGGCGAGGTTCTGTTCCGGTGGTATGCCGAGGGTCTGCATGCCTTCTCGGCCATCTGTCCCGCCGCGCCGGCCGTCTACGCGCGGCTGCGCGAGGACTTGATCGCGGCGCTCGCGGATCCGCAAGGCAACGATGCCCTGATCGCGGAGGCCCGCGCGTCGAGCGCACGGATCAATGCCGAGCTGGCCGCGGGGCGCGACCGTCTTCTCGAGTTGCACTCGCACCGTCCCGAGCGTTCCGCCGCCTTGGTCGCGGCGATCGAGCAGGCCGATGCCTGCGGCGACCTGGCCGACTATCTCAAGCGCTTCTGGGACGCTTTCGGTGTCGAGCACGAGTCCGCACCGGGCCATGCATGGGTGGTTCGCCCGGGGGCGCACATGCTCCAGGAGACCTTCCCCGAGCTGCCCGAGGAGGGTCTGACCCTGACCTTCGATCGTGCCACCGCACTCTCGCACGAGCACTGGGAATTCATGACGCGCGAGCACCCGCTGGTGCGTGCGGCGATGGAGCTCCTGACCGCCTCCGACCTCGGGACCTCCGCCCTGACGATCGTCCGCGATGCGCGGTTCAAGCGCGCCAGTCTGCTGCTCGAAGCACTCTATGTCGCCGAGTGCCAGGCACCGGCCCATCTCGAGGCAGGGCGCTTCCTGCCGCCGACACTTTTACGGCTCCTGATCGACGAGTCCGGTGCGGATCTGGCCGAGACCATCCCGCACGAGGATCTGCAGGGTCATTGCCTGAACCACAACCACAAGCTGGCGCGCACCCTGCTGGAGTCGCGGGGCGAACGTCTGGTGTCCATGATCGAGACCGGCGAGCGCTTGGCGCGCGCGGCCGTGGTCGATCTGCGTCGGGACGCGACCGCGCGGATGCAGCGCCTCCTAAGCGAGGAGCTGGATCGTTTGCAAGCCTTGGCTCGGGTTAACCCGAACGTGCGCAAGGACGAGATCAGCGCGCTCGAGGGCAGGCGCGACCAGCTCGGCCAAGCGCTGGCCAAGACCCACCTGAGACTGGACGCCCTGCGTCTCGTCGTGACCGCTTGAACCGCGTCCGGCATCACATGCCCGGGCAGCGCATGGCCGCTGGGGTACGACTTCCACAAACGCCGGAGTCGACGCGGTTCAAGAAGTTAAAAGATTAGTCTTTTAATTTTCTGAATCGCGTCCGGGGATGATCTCTCTGGCATCCGCGGTCTTAGCTCTACGTCGAACCGCGATTGACCGCTCGGGACGCGATTCAGAAGCCCAAGCCGATGCCGCCGCCGATTCCTCCGAAGCCTCCGCTGCCGAATCCGATGCCGAGGTAGGGCGTCAGACGGGGCGTCCATCCGCCGTTGTCGTCTGCGGTCTCTTCGGGCCAGAGGCGAACCACGGCGTCGTCCAGGACCGGAAACCGGTAGCTTGCCTCGCCGACCTGACCGTCGCGCACGGCTGCGATGCGGCCGGTGGCCGTGATGCGACGGCCCGCGCGATAGTCCGAGGGTTCGAGAAAACCCGGTTGGCGGGCGATGAACCGACCGATGGGTTGCCCGCCCGCCGTCGGTTTCCCGCAGCGATCGAGCCGGTAGCCGATCGTCTCGATCTCTGTCTCTTGGGGGAGGTTGCGTGTGGCGGCGATCACGCCTCCCCAGGTGACGACCGCCCCTTCGCCTTGACCGAGCGAGGCGACGCTCGCGGGGGTGAGGCCCGAGGCACCCACAGGTGCGACGCAGTCGCGCTGGGTTGCGCAGCCATCGAGGAGCCAGAGCAGGATGCAGAGGATGCCGACACGCAGGGCAGGGGATTGATTCATCGGTCGTGGACCTCGTTGAGCCGAGTCGAGGCCGAGCGGGGGTGCATCTGCATGTCCGCTCACCAGGGGCCATACCAGGGACCATACCACGGGCCGAACCCGGGTCCATACCAAGGGCGGTACCAGGGGTAGGCGAACGGCGGGACGGTGTCGACGAGGGGCGGCGGGTTCGGCCAGAGATACCGGACGTCGCCCGTGACGACGGGGTAGGGGTAAGGATAGTCGCCGACGTTGCGTGTCTCGATTCGTGTCACGGGGCCGACGACCGTCAAGCGACGCTCTTTCGGATATTCCGCCGGGTCCTTGAAACCGGCGAGCTC
>NZ_LN848257.1:4343256-4350828 GCF_001499735.1 Thiocapsa sp. KS1
CCCCCGCGGTGCCGTCCGGCTCGCCGCTTCGGTCCAGGGGTCTGGCGAGGATCTCGATCCGGGTAGTCTCGGGCGCGTTGTGCACGTCCAGGATGCTCCCGCCCCAGCGCACGCGCTGCCCGAGGAAGGCCTCCGGCCGGTGCTGAACCTCGGTCACGGCAGGCGAGGGCAGGGTCGGGTCGCGGATCGCCTCCGGTACGCGGTTGGTCGCACAGCCGCCGAGTAAGGTCAGTACGGCGAAGTGAATCCGGAGCGACCTGAGTCGGATCATCGGCGTGCAGGCCGGAGCGCAGCCCGTCATCCCGTCCGAGACAGGCTCGGGGACGGAGGCGGCGTCGACCGCGCCCCCGGTGTCACGGATGGCCGTTCCCGATGGAGCCCGAGCGGGCGGAGCCGGAGCGGCGCTCGCGATAGACCTCGAGCTCGTCGGCGGAGAGCGGCCGAGCCTCTTCCTCGAGCATCACCGGGATATCGTCGCGGATCGGGTAGGCGAGCTGCGCCGAGATCGAGATCAACTCTCCGCGGGCCTTGTCGAAGATCAGCGGACCTTTGGTGACCGGGCAGACGAGGATGTCGAGCAGTTGTTTGTCCAGCATGGGTGATCTCCGCGAAGCGATGTTGATGGGGTGCATCCAGGAAGGCCTGTTCGGAAGCGGCCCGGGAGTGATGCGTCCGGGGCGGTCCGATCGCCGGTCGGTCCGGGTTCGAACGGTCACCCGAGCGTCGATGCCTGATTCTACCGCCCCGGGACGAGGCACAACCAGCCGAGGTTGTCCGGGTTGCGCGGCGGCATTGCTTGAAAACCCGACTGCATCCCTGCATCTGAGCGGGCGGCAGGGTTGTCGACGACCGCGGCGCTTTCGCGCTCCCCTGCAGATTCATCCTGTCGTTCCGCAACCAGAGACCCTATGCACCCCTCGAATGCAACGCCCGTCGTGCAGACGCGTCCCGCCGTCATCGGCCCGTTGATCGTGGTCCTCGTCGCGGTCGGTCTTTTGGTGGCCGGGCTCCTGAAGCTCGGATCCGCCACGCAGGGTCTATCGATCCTTGAGGTGCGGGAGAACGGCGTGCCCATGACGCTGTATCGCCCGGCAGGCGACGCGCCCGCGCCGGTCGTGGTCATCGCGCACGGTTTTGCGGGGTCTCGGCAGTTGATGCAGGCATATGCGGTGACCTTGGCGCGCAACGGCTATATCGCCGTCACCTTCGATTTTCCCGGTCATGGCCGCAACTCCGCGCCTTTCGTTGCCGACTTGGAGGATCAGTCGACGCGTTTGCGGATCTTGACGGATGCGCTCGCGCCGGCGGTCGCTCTGGGCTTGCGGCAGCCCGGAGCCGATGGCCGACTCGCCCTGCTCGGGCACTCGATGGCGGGGGATGTCCTGGCGCGCTTCGCCGAGGCCGCCGCGCCGCCGGTCGCGGCCTCTGTTCTGGTTTCGCCGTATCTCTCCGAGGACACGGATACTGGATCCTTGCGCAATCTGCTCTTCGTCTATGGTGCGTTGGAGCCCGCGATGCTCCACGGGCAAGGGCGTGCAGCCATTGCCGATGCGACGGGCGGCGAGGTCGAGGCGGGCCGGACCTACGGCGACCCCGCCGACGGTAGTGCGCGGCGTCTGGTGCTTGCGCCAGGTGTCGAGCACATCGGGGTGCTTTATTCGGAGAGCGCCTTGGCGGAGTCGCTGGGCTGGCTCGACCGGACGTTCGATCGCACCGGCAGCGGCTTCGTCGATCGCCGCGGGGCCGGGTTGGCGCTGCTCTTTCTCGGTATCCTCGCCCTCGCCTGGCCGTTGTCGAGGCTCCTGCCGCGGGTGGCCGACCAGCCCCGCGGTGCAGGCCTAAGCTGGCGGCGGCTGCTGCCGGTCGCCATCGCGCCGGCCGTGCTGACACCGCTCATCCTCTGGCGCGTTCCGAGCGATTTTCTATCGATCATGCTCGGCGATTATCTGGCATTGCACTTCGCCGTCTACGGCATCCTGACCGCCCTCGGCGTGCGACTCATGCGTCCCGCGACGGCCGGCCAGCCGGGCGAGCCGGTCCCCATTCGCGCGCTGGCGATAGCGATTGTGGCCGCCTCGGCCTACGCGACACTGGCCTTTGCGGTGCCCACGGATCGGTTCGTCACCGCGCTGCTTCCGGGCTGGGAGCGCCTGCATCTGGTGCTCGCCATCTTCGCCGGAACGCTCGTCTATTTTCTCGCCGACGAGTGGGCAACCCGCGGCGCAGGAGCCGCACGCGGGGGATATTGGTTGACCAAGCTGCTCTTCCTGTTCTCTCTCCTCGCCGCGGTTGCCTTGAACCTGAGCGCTCTGTTCTTTCTCATCATCATTGTGCCGGCGATACTGGTGTTGTTTTTGCTGTACGGTCTCCTGAGCGGTTGGGTGTACGCCCGTACCCGTCACCCGGCCGTCGCTGCCGTGGCGAATGCGATTGCATTCGCTTGCGCTGTCGCGGTTACCTTTCCGCTCGTCGCAGTTTGATGGCCCCAATAACCCTGTTTATCGCGGGGGTTCGGGCGTGTCGAGCGCGATCCGTCGGACGTCCTTTGATCCGGCGCAGGCTACTCTTGGATTGCGGTTTCGCGTAAACTACCAAAAGCACTATGGTTTACTGGAGCTGCGGCATCGACTGCGGCCTGTACCCTAGGCCACCACGGAAGAGTTCGGCCGTCCGGCCGATCACCTCGATCCACCCAAGCTTATTACCCATCGACCGGAGGAGCTTTACCATGGTCGCATTCGCCCAATTACACGCGCAGAATCACAAAATCACGGAGCTCTCGAACGTCTTTCTCTATTTGGTTCGGGATCGTTCCATGTGCGATACGGATGTCACCTGCGATGTCTTTTTCGATCTGACCAATCGGGTAAAGGAGCATATGGAGCTGGTCGATCGGGAGATCTGCTCACAGCTCATCTCCAATCCGGATCAAAAGGTAAAGAATACCGCGAATCGCTTTCTCTCCGGCTCGACCGAGATCAAGCGCATCTTCAATGCCTATGTCAAGCAGTGGTGCTCGCAGAAGCGTCGCTCCCTGACGATCGACGATCATCCATCGTTTCTGCAGGACACCGAGCAGATGTTTGCGCTCGTGATGGATCGGATCCAGCGCGAGACGGAGCATCTCTATCCGTTGATCCGCAGGCTCGAAGGGGAAGACAAACAGCAGGTCGCGTAATCGGGTGATTCGGCGGCGCTCGCGCCGCCCGTCTCACGCGCCGATTTGGTGGAGCGGCGGGATACGCGATGACCGATCGCATCCCGGGCGTTGCTGGTTCTGCCGCAACGACGTAATCCAGTCCTTCTGAGTCTCGCGTCGTCGACGCTGCTCGAGTACCGATCGGATCTTCTCGCGAGCCTGGTCGAAATCCACGGATCTTGCCGGCTCGATGCGCTCGCAGAGCAGCAGATGAAAACCCAGGTCGGACTCCAAGACGCCGCTGACGTCTCCCGCAGCAAGCCCGAACAAACCCTTGTCCAGCGCCGGGAAGAGTTGTCCGGGCGTCACGAGACCAAGGCTTCCGTTTTGCGTGGCCGAGGGGCACTCGGAATGCCGACTGGCCAGCTCGCCGAACTGCTCGACGTGGCCCTTTAGATCGGCCGCAATCCGTTCGATCCGCGCATGCGCCGCGCCGCGGCGGTTCTCCGGATAGTCGTCGTTGACGGTGATGAGGATGTGGCGTGCGGCACGGCGCTCCGGGGTCTCGAAACGCTCGCGATGCAGCTCGTAGAAGAGCCGCTCCTCGACCTCGGTAATCGGTGCGGCGTACGTGCCCACCCGCTGCATGACGGCGTCGAAGGTCAGCTCGCGTTGCAGGGCCCGGCGCATGCCGGCTTCGTGCAAGCCGTTGCGCGCCATATCCTCTTCGAAGGCGTTCGTGTCGGGATAACGATCCCGCAGTGCGTTCAATGCCTCTTCGAGTCGCGGCTCCGGGACCACCGCATCCAGCGCCTCGGGCGATGAGAGCACCAGACTCTCCAGATCGAAGGTTCGGTGTGCCTGGCTTTCGACCTCTGCCATCCGCTGTGCGTCCAAACCGACCAGATCGCATTGAAACCGCTCGATCGCCGCGCGCAGCAGGTGATAGCGATATTCGCCGCCCATCGAGGCGTCCGGCGGTTTGCGAAGAGATGTCGTCGTCACGTGTTTCGGACCTCCGGACCGGTGTCTGCGGTATCGATCTCGATCAGGGCGGATTCAGGTACCTGAAGCGTCGGCCTGTCCGCGAAATGCACCTCGTAGGCGACTCCGGCCGGATGATCGCGCAGCACACGCATCACCTCGCCGATCTCTCCGGCCTCGACCACGACCTTGCCCTGAATGCCGAGCGGCACGCGGCTGGCGACCTTCTCGCGCGCCTCGAAACGGCTCGGCGTCCAGGGTGCCGCGGCGCCTTGGAGCTCCTCCTCGCGGCAGCCCACGACCAGGTCATGCTCCAGGAAATGCACCGAGTAGATGATCTGGTCCTGCAGAAAGGTTCCGATGTCGCGGACAAAGCCGGTGCTGCCGCGTCGGATCAAGAGGGTTCCGGTCGGGCGCCCCGGAAAGGTGCCGTCGTTGCGCACGTTGCGCACGACGCGCACCTCGTCGCCATACTCAAAGCCGGGCCGCATGGGGCATCTGCTCCGTCAGGTCGCTGAGCGAGACCCGCACGCTCTTGGGCTCGTTCATTCGGAAGACGCGGAAGACCTTCTCGGTTGCGGCATCCGAGACGACGAAATCGTGATAGGCCGATTCGAGGAGATCCGCATACAGGGCGCGACGGGCAATCCCCGAATCGGGCATCTCGTCGACCTGCTCCAGATAATCGTGGAAGCGCTGGAGGATGTGCAGGCGATTGACATGGACGACGGACGGATCAAAGTCGATCTCGAAATAGGTCAGAAAGTCTTCGGCGCTGGAAAGCTCCTCGAGGTCGAGGTCGAATTCATCGTCGGTCATGGTCGTCTCCTTCATTAAAGTCACGGTGGCATCATTTGGTCACGGGTCTTTTTCATACGATCGACCCTACGGGTTTGTCCACCCCACGGGTTTGTCCGCCCTGCCGATTCGATCGGCGACGTAGCTGTTCAAGTCTTTGAAGAACCATTGAAGTACCGGACATTCCCCCCCGCGCACTCGATGGCGGAGCGTGTCACCGCGGAACGCGCCATCGCATGCAGCTCGCCCACACCGAGCCGATCGCTGGTGTCGACCTCCGCGATCTTCTCGAATCGCTTCAGTGCGCCCGCTGCATCGCCGAGGCGAAACAACAGATAACCGGAGCCTTTGAGCGCCAACAGGAGAAAGCGGGTCAGGCTCATCGAGATCAAGACGGACTCGCCGAGGTCGGACTCGCGCAGCTCCCGCCAATCGGCCGGCAGCTCGAGCCTGGCCGCGGTCAGCGCGATCGCGCGATCGGCGGTGATCAGGGCCTCGCGATACCGATGCCGATAATAGAAATAGCGATAGAGCGCGACCAAGACCGTCAGATGCTCGGGCTGGAGAAAGTAGGCGAGCAGGAGGCGATCCTCGGCGGTGTCGTCGCCGTAGCCTTCCGCCGCCTCGTCGAGGAGACGCTCGACCTCCGGGGAGACGGGCTCGTCGAAGTACATGGGCTCGCCGTCGAAATCCAAGAGATCCATAACGCGCGTGTCCTCCTGAGTCTACTGGACCCGGACGGCCCGGGGATTGCCGATCTCGGCGAGAAAGCCCATCAGCTCCGGGGCCTCGGGCGGGCGCTTGCTCTGGGTCGCGAAGCGCCGGACCAAGGGGAGCAGCCGGTCGGCCTCGTCGAGATCCAGATCGCAGCATAAGAGGTCGGCGTAGGCCCGGCGCACTGCGTGTCGGCCGGAATGCTTGCCCAGCACCAGGTGATGACTGCGCCCGACCTCGGCCGGATCGATGCCTTGATAGTTGAGCGGATCCTTCAAAAGGCCGTCGACATGGATACCGGATTCGTGCGTGAAGGCCCCGCCTCCGACCAGGCTCTTATGCCAGGCGACCGGTTTTCCGGAGGCCCGGGCAACCAGACCCGAGAGTTCGCCGAAGCTCTTCAGATCGATGCCGCTGTCGATCCCGTGGATGTGCCGGAGACCCATCACGACCTCTTCCAGCGCTGCGTTGCCGGCCCGCTCGCCGAGCCCGTGGACCGTGGTGTTGAGATGGGTCGCCCCCCCGCGCACCGCTGCCAGGCTGTTGGCTGTGGCGAGTCCCAGATCGTCGTGCGCGTGCATCTCGATCTCGAGGTCAAGGATGGCACGCAGGTCGCGCATGCGTTCGTAAACGCCGAAGGGGTCCATCAGGCCGACGGTGTCGGCGAAGCGGAAGCGGCGGGCGCCCGCGTCTTGGGCGGCCTCCGCGGCACGCCAGAGGAACTCCGGGTCCGCGCGCGAGGCGTCCTCGGCACCGACACAGACCTCGAGCCCCATGTCCAGCGCGTCGGCGACCCGGCGGCGGATCTGATTCAGCACCCACTCCCGGTCGCGCCCGAGCTTGTGTCCGATCTGTTGATCCGAGACCGGGATGGACAGATCCACCATGTCGACGCCCAGGTCGCGACACTGCGCGATGTCGACGGAGCGCATCCGGGTCCAGACCATCAAGCGTGCGGAGAGTCCGAGCGCGGCGACTGCGCGGATCGACTCGCGCTCCTCCTCGCCCATGGCCGGGATGCCGACCTCGAGCTCGGGCACGCCGAGCGCATCGAGACCGCGCGCAATGGCAAGCTTCTCCTCGATCGAGAAGGCGACGCCGGCAGATTGTTCGCCGTCGCGCAGGGTGGTGTCGTTGATCGTGACCTGTTGCGGTTCCATGCCCGGTTCCTCGAAGAGCGTTGACTTTTGTGAAAGCAAATACCGAGCCATTCGATATTAGTTTTTTGGAACAGAGCCTTGGATGTATTCGAGTCCCTGATTGGAGCCTTTGCGACAGCGCCGCGCCGGGGTGCTGTCGCAGACTCAACGGCGATACCGCGGCCCGAGCCGCGAAAGCCTTTGCGCCCGTCGCGGCTTTGCGGTTCCAATAGTCCGAGCGATTTCAACGAGCGGAGCGCGGATGACCGATCGACCGACCCTCGCCGGGGGCGCCACCCTCGCCATCACGGGCTCAGGCGGCAGCGGGGCGGTCACGGCGGGGCTCATCCTGCTCGCCGCGGTCGGGCGCGCCGGCTATTTCGGTCTGCTCGGCCGCTCGGCCGGTCCGCAGATTCGCGGCGGCGAGTCCGCGGCCATGCTGCGCTTCGGGCCGCAGCCGATCGAGTGCATGGGCGACCGCTTCGATCTGCTTGTCGGTCTGGATTGGGAGAACGTCGCCCGCTTTGCCGACGAGCTACCGCTGGATCGCACCAGTCTCATCCTGACCGACGCGCAGGCCAGGCCGATCCCCGAGGTCCTCGTCCGCTCGGGGGCGCAGGTGCGTAGCATGCCCTGGAAGGCGCTCGCCGATGCGCAGCCCGAAGGCCGGATGAACATGGTCGCGCTCGGCATGGTCGGCGCAATGCTCGGTCTGCCGCTGGATGCGCTCGAAGCGGGCGCTCGGGCCACGCTCGGGGGCAAGGGCGGCCGAGTGTTGACCCCGTCGCTCGATTGCAT
>NZ_LN848257.1:4350928-4420239 GCF_001499735.1 Thiocapsa sp. KS1
TCCGCTCGGGTTATTCGGCGGCCGACACGGCGCCTGTGCCTCCTTCGGCGCTCGCCCCGCCCGTCGCGCGCTGGAACATCAGCGGCAACGAGGCCGCCGGACAAGGTGCGGTTCGCGGCGGGGTGCGGTTCGTCGCCGCCTATCCCATCACCCCGGCGAGCGAGGTGCTGGAGTGGCTCGCGCCCCGCTTGGAGCTGCTCGGCGGCTCCTTGCTCCAAGCCGAGGACGAGCTGGCCTCGATCAACATGATCATCGGCAGCTCCTTCGGCGGTGTGCCCTCGCTGACGGCGACCTCCGGCCCCGGCTTGAGCCTGATGGTCGAAGGCTTGGGTCTGGCCGTGGCGAGCGAGACCCCGGTCGTGGTCGTCAACGTCCAGCGCGGCGGTCCTTCGACCGGCATCCCGACCAAGTCGGAGCAGTCCGACCTCAACATTGCACTCTACGGCTTGCACGGGGACGCCCCGCATCTAGTCTTGGCCGCCTTGGGGATTCGCGATTGCGTCGACACGGTCGAATGGGCGGTCGGTCTGGCCGAGCACCTGCAGACGGTCGCGATCGTGCTGTCGGATCAGATGCTGGGTCAGTCGCGCGCGATTATCGACCCGCCCGGCACCCGGGCGTTCGGGGCAGGGGAGAAGCCGCACCTGCAACGCCTGATCGCGCAGGATGCCGACCCCGATCATCGGCGCTATCGGCCGGCACCGGACGGGGTCTCGCCGATGGCCTTACCCGGCCTGCCGGGCGGCATGTATACGGCCGAGGGTCTGGAGCACGGCGCGGGCGGCACGCCCTCGAGCCGCGCGATCGACCACGCCGAGCAGCTCGGCAAGCGCCTGCATAAGCTGACCGGCTTCGACTATGGGCCGAGTTGGGCCGAGATCCGGGGCGAAGGCGACCATCTGCTCCTGACCTGGGGCTCTTCGGCGGGTCCGGTCTTCGAAGCCGCGGAGCGTCTGCGCGACTCGGGCACTCCGACACGCGCGATCGCCCTGCGCCTGCTCGCGCCATTGCAACGCGATGCGCTGCTCAAGGCGATCGGCTCGGCCGGGTCGATCCTGGTCGTCGAGCAAAACCAGACCGCACAGTGCTTCGCCTATCTTCATTCACAACGCGCGCTTCCGGCGCACGCCCGGTCCTATGCGCGCCCCGGCCCCTTGCCGTTGCGCCCCGCCGAGATCATGCGCGCGCTGATCGGAAGCCACACGCGCGAGGAGACTTGAGATGGATACCGCCATCGTCACCCCGACCCTCCGAGCTAAGGACTACAAGTCCGAGGTCGCACCCGTCTGGTGTCCCGGCTGCGGAGACTTCGCCGTGCTCTCGGCGGTCACCAAGGCCCTGGCGCATCTCAAGCTCCCCAAGGAGCGCGTCGCCATGATCTCCGGTATCGGCTGCTCCTCCCGACTGCCGGCCTATGTCGATGCCTACGGCTTCCACGGCATTCACGGGCGTGCGCTGCCGATCGCCTCCGGGCTCAAGGCGGCCCGGCCGGATTTGACGGTGATCGTCGCCGGCGGGGACGGCGACGGCTTCTCGATCGGCGGCAACCACTTCCTGCACGCCTGCCGGCGCAACATGGATCTGACCTACATCGTCATGGACAACGAGGTCTACGGCATGACCAAAGGCCAGGCCTCGCCGACCACCCAGCCGGATTGGGCCAAGAGCAAGCTCACGCCGCACGGCACCGGCATGCGGCCCTTTCTGCCCACGGCGATTGCACTCGCGGCCGGCGCGAGCTTCATCGCCCGCGGTTTCGCGGGTGACCCCAACGGTCTGACCAAGCTGCTGGTGGAGGCGATCGAGCATCCGGGATTCGCCTTTCTTCAGGTCTTGAGTCCCTGCCAGACCTTCCGCCCGGAGCAGAAGGAGTGGAAGCATCTGGTCCATCCGAGCGACATGGCTCCGACCGACGATCCGGTCGAGGCCGCCCGCTTTATCCAGGCCGACGACGGCATGGCGCTCGGCCTCTTCTATGTTCGGCGGCTCCCCGTCTGGCAGCCGCACAACCAGCCGACCGCGACCCCCGCGGATCTGGAACGGGAGTTCGCGCTATGAGCACCCTGGCGAGTCAGCGCATCGAGTCCGTCGCCGAATTTCTGGTGCACGCGCTCGAGCTCGAGCACGAATCGGCCGAGCGATATCGTCAGCTCGCCGAGACCATGACACTGCACCACAACCACACGGTTGCCGCCGTCTTCCGGCTCCTCGCCGACATGAGCGACGCCCATGCCTCCGAGGTGATCGCCCGCGCCGAGGGCATCCTGCTCCCCGAGATCGCCCCTTGGGACTTCAAATGGGCCTGTCCCGGGAGTCCCGAGGTCGATTGCGACGACTTCGACGTCAACTACTTGATGACGCCGCTCCAGGCCTTCGAGCTGGCGCTCTTCAACGAGACCCGCGGTCGGGACTTCTATGCCTTCGTGGCGACGGACTCACCGCAACCGCAGGTCCGGACGCTGGCCGCCGAGATGGCCGCCGAGGAGAGCGAGCACGTCGAGCTGGTCATGACCTGGGTCAGACGCGAGCGGCTGGTGACGATTCCGGTTCCCGAGGATCTGGATCCGCCGAATCTGCAGGGCTGAAGCCCGATCTTCGGAATTGCGACGACCGCGTCCTTCCGGGGTTTGAATCCCACTCGCGCTTGGGGCCGATGCGGATTGCCCGTGTGGAGACGCGAGATCGGACGGTGATCGGTAAACAGACGAGGTAGAACGCGATGACAGGACAACAAACAGAGCGGGTGCCGATCGCACTCCAGGGCCGGTACGACGCGATCACCGCGTTGACCGACCCATTTTGCGAGGCCCATTTGAATACCGAGTACCGGGATCTCTGTCGACGGATGGTCGCGAAACTCTGCCGAAAACGACCTTCGCCGCTCGCCACGGGCAAACCGAACACCTGGGCCTGCGCGGTCGTTTACTCGGCTGGACGCGTCAACTTTCTGTTCGACAAAAGCCAGACCCCGACCATGACCGCCGACGAGCTATGCTCGCCCTTCGGTGTGAGTAAGAGCACAGGCTCGGCGAAGTCCACCGCGATCCTTAAATGGCTCAACTCCCACCAAGGCGATCCGAATTGGACGCTCCCCGGCCGGCTTGGCGACAACCCGCTGGCCTGGATGATCCGGGTGAACGGCTTTATCCTCGACGCCAGGACGGCCCCTCGCGAGATTCAAGAAGAGGCCTTTCGGCTTGGGTTGATCCCCGATCTGCCATGAGCCATCCGTGATCGAAGACCGCCCCGGCCAGGAGCGACGCAGGCGATCGTCGCGAAGCGACAGCACCCCGGGATCGACGACTTGCAGTCGTCCTCTTCCGCTGCCCTGACGGCCTGCGGGGTCGAGTTTTTGACCGAGGTCAGGGATCGTCATGGGTGGAGTACGACCGACAATGCTATGCTCGCGACAGGGTTTGTGATCCGTGGACGGCAGTCGTGCACCATTGGATCCGCGCATGGCGGTCGAGACGCCTTCGCCATGCCACAGACCGGATCGGATCGGATCGGATCGGATCGGCATCTTTGGCCAGCAAGGGCTTCGGCGGCAACGAGGAGACGAAGAGGGATGGATCCGGTTGTAGTGATCGACTTCGAGACGACCGGTCTCTCGCCGGACATGGGCGATCGCGCGACCGAGATCGCGGCCGTCTTGATCCGCGACGGGCGCATCGCTGATCAGTACCAGAGCCTGATGAATGCCGGTCGGCGCATCCCGTCCTTTATCGAGCACCTCACCAGGCAAAGGCCGATGCCGAGATGGCGGCGCATCTGACGCTGTATCTGGAGCGGGCCCTGATGGAGCGGTTCGGGCTCACAGAGGTTAAGCACGACCTGCTCGGGCGGATTCAGCGGACGGCGAAGACCCAGCTCGAAAGCTGCATCGCGCGTTACGGCGGAGCCGGCGCGTCGGCAGCGGGAAGCGGATGAGCGTTGCGACAGGAGTGTGTTGATGCCAACCGAGGCGGTATCACGGAACTTCGGATGTCTGCGGGCCTATGAGCCGCAGCTTGATCGCCTCGGCGCCCTGGCGGAACGCTATTTCCCCGATGATCCCTCGACCTGCCTGATCAAGCTCCGCCAGCTCGGCGAGGAGCTGGCCCGCCAAGTAGCCGCGCGGAGCGGTCTTCTCGCCACCCCGGAGGAGCTGCAATCGGACCTGTTGCGTCGTCTCAAGCTCGAGCGTGCGGTCCCTCCCGAGGTTCTCGACCTGTTTCACCAGGTCCGGATTCTCGGCAACCGCGCGACGCACCATGGCTACGGTGACTACCGGGATGCCCTGACCACGCTCAAGATCGCCCGGCAACTGGCGATCTGGTTTCACAGGACCTTCGGAAAGGACACCGGCTTCAAGCCCGGCCCTTTCGTACCGCCGACCGCACCGCAGGCCGCTTCGGAATCCCTGATGGAGGAGCTGGAACAGTTGCGCGCCGAACGGGCACAACTGCTCGGCAAGGCCGAGAAGGCGCGGGAAGCGGTCGATGCGGCGAGGGTCGCCCATGAAACCGCCGAGGCCCGCGCCCGCCGGATCGACGAGGAGCGAGCGTTGTGGGCCGAGATTGCGCAGGAAGCGGAGGACCAGAAGAACGCGGCACTGGCCGACCTGCTTGTCCTTCAGACTGCCGCCGCCCAAGCCACGCCGCAGCAGAAGGCCCGTCAGCAGCAACAGGCCGAGCAAGCCGCCAAAGGGATCGATCTCGACGAGGCCGCGACGCGTGCCATCATCGACGAGCAACTGCGCATCCGAGGCTGGGAAGCCGATACCAAGGTCCTGCGTTACAGCCAGGGCGCGCGCCCGGCCAAGGGCAGGGCGATGGCGATTGCCGAATGGCCGACCGCGAGCGGTCCGGCCGACTATGCGCTCTTCTATGGCTTACCCTGTCTCGGCACAGTGGAGGTAAAGCGCGAACGCAAGAACGTCTCCGCCGCCGTCGATCAGTCCGAGCGCTATGCGCGCGACATCATCCTCGAGGACGGCGAGGCGGAGGCGAGCGGGGGGCCATGGGACGCCTACCGGGTCCCCTTCGTCTTCGCGACCAATGGACGGCCCTATCTCAAGCAGATCGAGACCGAGAGCGGCATCTGGTTTCGCGATACCCGCAAGGCCACCCATCACCGCCGCGCCTTGAACGACTGGCCGACGCCCGACGGGCTCAAGGCCCGGCTGGAGATCGACATCGATGCCGCCCAAGCGGCCCTCAAGACCCAGCCGATGCTGTTCGGCTTCCCCTTGCGGCCCTATCAGCAGCAGGCCATCGAGGAGGTCGAGCGGAGCATTGCCGACGGCTTGAGGTCCCTGCTGGTCGCCATGGCGACCGGAACCGGCAAGACCAAGCTCGCCATCGCCCTGCTCTTTCGCCTGCTCAACGCCAAGCGTTTTCGCCGTGTCTGCTTCGTGGTGGACCGCAGCGCCCTGGGGCAGCAGACCGGCGGGGAGTTCTCGTCCACCAAGGTGGTCGGGACCAAGACCTTCGCCGACATCTTCGATCTCAAAGGTCTGGATGCCGTCGGTCCCGAGCCGGAAACCAAGGTCCACATCTGCACCATTCAGGGCCTCGTGCGCCGGGTGCTCTACAACGCCGATCCGGCCGATGTACCGCCCATCGATCAGTACGATCTGATCGTGATCGACGAGTGCCACCGGGGCTATCTCCTCGACCGCGAGCTCTCCGACGGCGAACTCAGCTTCCGCAGCGAGGCGGACTACATCTCCAAATACCGCCGGGTCCTGGAGCACTTCGACGCGGTCAAGATCGGCCTCACCGCGACGCCCGCACTGCATACGGTACAGATCTTCGGCGATCCGGTTTACACCTACTCCTACCGCGAGGCGGTCGTCGACGGCTACCTGATCGACCACGAGCCGCCGATCCAGATCACCACCGCCCTCTCGCAGGCCGGGATTCATTTCGGCAAGGGCGAGCAGATCGAGCTGCTCGATACCAAGACCGGCCAGATCGACCTTGCCCATGTTCCTGACCAGATCGACTTCGAGGTCGAAGCCTTCAACAAGCAGGTCGTAACGATCAACTTCAACAAGGTCGTAGCCGAGGAGCTGACCAAGCACATCGATCCGGACCTGCCGGGCAAGACCCTGGTCTTTGCCGCCACCGACGCCCATGCCGACATCGTCGTGGATCAGCTGAAAAAGGCGTTCAAGGTGCGCTACGGCGAGATCGAGGACGCCGCCATCCGCAAGATCACCGGCAGCGTCGATCAGGTCAGCGGCTTGATCCGCTCCTATCGCAACGACGACCTGCCGAAGATCGCCGTTACCGTCGATCTGCTGACCACCGGGATCGATGTCCCCAAGATCACGAACCTCGTCTTTCTGCGCCGCGTCAACAGCCGCATCCTCTACGAGCAGATGCTGGGCCGGGCGACCCGGCGCTGCGACGAGATCGGCAAGGAGACCTTCCGTATCTTCGATGCCGTCGATCTCTATCCGCATCTCCAGAGCCTGACCGACATGCGCCCGGTTGTGGTCAATCCCTCGATCAGCCTGGAGCAGCTCTTCGAGGAGCTCGCCAAGGTCGAGACGGACGCGCACCGCGAAGAGATCCGCGACCAAATCCTGGTTAAGCTGCGCCGGCGTCTCGGCAAGCTCTCCGGCGAGGCCCGTGAGCAGTACGAAGCGAATGCAGGCGAAACGCCCGAGGCGACGCTGAAACGCTTGGCGGAGCAGCCGCTCGATACCAGTGCGGCCTGGCTCGCTTCAAGGCCCGGTCTTGGCCGTATCCTCGACCGGGAACCGGAGGCGTATGCGCCGCGCCGAATCCCGATCTCGTCTCACGATGATCGGATTGCCGAGGTCGTGCGCGGCTACGGGTCCGCCGACAAGCCCGAGGATTTTCTCGACGGTTTCACCAGCTACGTCCGCAACAACGTCAACAAGATCGCGGCCCTGACGGTTGTGGTGCAGCGCCCGCGCGAGCTGACCCGCGCCCAGCTTCGCGAGCTGCGCCTTGCGCTCGATAAGCTGGGTTATTCCGATGCCAACCTGCGCCGGGCGTGGCAGGATGCCAGGAACGAAGAGATCGCCGCCTCGATCATCGGGTTCGTCCGTCAGGCCGCCCTCGGCGACGCGCTGATTCCCTTCGAGGAGCGGGTCCGCGCCGCCATGCAGCGGATCCTCGCCAAACACCCCTGGAGCGATCCGCAGCGCAAATGGCTCAAGCGCATCGCCGAGCAGATCGAGCGCGAGATCGTGGTCGACCGCTCGGCGCTCGACCGTGAGCCCTTCCAGGCGCATGGTGGCTTCAGTCGTTTGAACAAGGTGTTTGATGGTCAGCTCGAAGCCGTTCTCGGCGAGCTGAACGAGGCGCTCTGGAGCAGGGCAGGATGAACAGGCTTAATTCCGAGGAAAAAGAAATTCTGGAGGCATTTGAGTCCGGAAATCTCAAAAGGGCAAAAAGTGCCGTTGACGAGATGAAGGCTCATCAAGCCATTGCGGACGCCACGTTCAGGAAGGACGCACGTATCAGCATTCGCCTTTCCTCCAAGGATCTTCGTGCCTTACAAGCACGTGCGTTGCAAGAAGGAATCCCATGCCAAACGCTGGTATCCAGCGTACTGCACAAGTTCGTCGATGGCCAATTGGTCGACAAATCGGCGAACAAGTAAAATGTAGCGAGTAGGTTGGGCAAAGCATCGCACGATGCGCTCGCAGAAGAACCGCGACGGAGCAAGGGCCTGCCCATCCGACGTTCTGGGGCCACCGCGGCTTCGCCCGCAAACGTATCGGCCGCATTCTCAACAGCATTCGAGAGTTGAGCAGGACAGAACCGCGCATGTCACTCGTAATCTCCGATGAAACACTGCACGCCGCGCACCTGACGGCGGCCGAGCTCAAGCAGGAATTGGCGATCCTGCTCTTTGCGCAAGACCGCCTCACCCTCGTTCAGGCCGCTGCCCTCGCCGGGATGCGCCCGCTGCCCTTCCAGCATCTTCTCGCCGGTCGGGGCATCGGACCGCATTACGACGTGCCGGAATTCGAGCAAGATTTGAAGACCTTGAGCAGCCACGGACCCGCCTGACGTGGTTGTCTCGAATACTTCGCCCATCATCAACTTGGCCTGCATCGGTCGGTTGAATCTGCTGCCCGCGTTATATGGCCAGATCGCGATACCTGCCGCGGTCTTTCATGAAATCGCCGTCATCGATCCGGAAGCGCCAGGCGCTGCGGAGATTCGCCGCGCGCCCTGGGTCCAAACTTGGAGTGTCGCCAATCGACCGCTCGTCGCCGCCCTGAGTCTTGAGCTTGACCCTGGAGAGTCGGAGGCAATCGCCTGCGCACTTGAGCGCCAAGCCACCTTGCTCTTGATCGATGAGCGACGCGGGCGGAGCGTGGCACAGCGTTTAGGGGTGCCAGTCATGGGACTGCTAGGCGTTCTCCTGCTGGCCAAGCAACGGGGAATCATCGAGAACATTCGCCCTCTGCTGGATGCACTTCGGCACACTGCGGGATTCTGGATCACCGACGCGCTCTACGCACGGGTAATGGAGGAAGCAAGCGAAACATGACAGATTAAGCGCCGGGACTTGCAGGATGGGCGCGCCTGTCCCGCGTCGCTGGCGACCGTCGAACACATCGCGCGGGCTTTGCCCATCCGACACCCTGGGACCACCGTGGTAGGCGGCAGATCTGAAATTGCCAGGTAAGAGCGCGCCGCTTGACCGACACCCCACCCCTCTTTTCTCAGGATCGACCCGAACCCCACAATGACCGAAAACGCGACCCGCGACATCGTCGCCAAGCTTTGGAACCTCTGCCACATCCTGCGCGACGACGGTGTGACCTACAACGAATACGTCACGGAGCTAACCTTCCTGCTCTTCCTCAAGATGATGCAGGAGACCGGGCATGAGGACCGTATCCCGAACGGGTACGGCTGGGAGGCATTGTCGAAGCGGGAGGGTCTCGACCAGCTCGAATACTACCGCCGTCTGCTGCTGGATCTGGGCGACACCAAGAAGACGCAGGACCCGACCATTCTCGCGATCTTCGCCGACGCGGGCACCAAGCTGCGCAAGCCCGCGAACCTCAAGTCCCTGACCATGGCCATCGACAAGCTGGACTGGTTCTCGGCGCGCGAGGAGGGCCTCGGCAACCTCTACGAGGGCCTGCTCGAGAAGAACGCCGCCGAGAAGAAATCCGGTGCCGGGCAGTATTTCACGCCGCGCCCGCTGATCGACTGCATCGTTCGCCTGACCAAGCCGCAGCCGGGCGAGGTGATCCAGGACCCGGCGGCAGGGACGGCGGGCTTCATCGTCGCCGCCGACCACGACATCAAGGTGCGCACAGACGATCTGTTCGAGCTGACCGAGAACCAGGCCTTCTTTCAGCGCCATCTCGCCTACCGAGGTGCCGAGCTGGTTCCGGATGCACATCGGCTTTGCTTGATGAACCTGATGCTGCACGGCATCGAGAGCAGCATCGTCTGCGCCGACACCCTCTCGCCGGACGGCGAGGCCCTCGGCAAGGCCGATCTCATCCTGACCAATCCGCCCTTCGGCACCAAGAAAGGCGGGGGCAGGCCGAACCGCTCCGACTTCTCGATTACGAACGACACCTCGAACAAGCAGCTCGCCTTTGTCGAGCACATCGTTCGCGCGCTGAAACCCGGCGGACGCGCCGCCGTCGTCGTGCCCGACAACGTGCTGTTCGAGGACAACACCGGGCGACGATTGAGGACCTGGCTCATGGAGTTATGCGACCTGCATACCGTCCTGCGCCTGCCGACCGGCATCTTCTACGCGCAGGGCGTGAAGACCAACGTGCTCTTCTTCACGCGGGGGAAGACCGACAGGGCCAACACCCAAGCCGTCTGGGTCTATGACCTACGGGCCAACATGCCCGCGTTCGGGAAGACACGACCGCTCACCGTGGCCGACTTCGCGGAGTTCGAGGCCGCGTTCGGCGTTGATCCTTACGGCAAGGCGGGGCGAACCGATCAGGGCGAGACCGGGCGGTTTCGCTGTTTCACGCGTGAGCAGATCATGGAACGGAACGACAATCTCGATATCGCTTGGTTGCGCGACGAGAGCGAGGACATCGAGGAGCGGTTGAGCGATCCAGACGACATCGCTGCTGCCATCATCGTGCATTTGCGCGCGGCGCTTGAGGAGATCGAGGGGTTGACGGAGGAGATTGAGGCGGAAACCTCTTCCCAAGAGGAACCTGCATGATTGAGCTTCCAGCGGGATGGGAGACGGCAACCCTGGGTAGCGTTTCTATCAAATTAGTTGACGGCTCTCATAACCCTCCTGCTAAGAGGGAGTCTGGTCGTCCTATGTTGAGCGCCCGCAATATTCAGAATGGAAGAATCGTGTTCTCTGACTATCGCTTAATCGATCCAGGGGCTTTCGTTTCGGAGGACTCACGGACGCGCATCAGTCAAGGCGATGTTCTGCTTACGATAGTAGGCGCACTAGGAAGGAGTGCTGTTGTCGGCTCCAATAACGAGCCATTTACGCTACAGCGTAGCGTTGCTGTGATCACTCCATCGGCTATCTTGGACAGCTTTTATCTATCGTACTATTTTCGTTCCCCTGACTTTCAGGAGTGGATTCAAGAGAACGCTAAAGGGACTGCCCAAAAAGGTCTTTACTTAAGGAAATTGGCAACATCTGTGGTTCCCATCGCACCGCTCTCGGAGCAACGCCGCATCGTTGCCAAGCTGGATAGTCTTTTCGAGCGTACCCGTCGTGCGCGTGAGGAGCTGTCCCATATCCCGCGCCTGATCGAGAATTACAAGAAGGCGATCTTGGAGGCGGCGTTTCGGGGGGATTTGACGAGGGATTGGCGTGACGCTCACGATGTGCTTGTGGAATCCTGGAGTATCCGCACTTTGGACACCCTCCTCACCGGAACAAGAGCCGGAAAAAATCTACGCTGCGAAGAACGCCCACCACGTGAACACGAACGAGGCGTCGTAAAGGTCAGTGCTGTGACTTGGGGGACCTTCGATACGAGCCAGGCTAAGACATTGCCTGCTGGTTTTAATCCATCTCCAGACACGTTGATCCGCAGCGGAGACTTCCTGTTTTCCCGAGCCAACACTATTGATCTAGTTGGCGCATGCGTTATTGTCGAGAACGCTCCGGAAAACCTATATCTCAGTGACAAAGTCTTGCGCTTGGACATGCCGAATGCAGCAAAACCCTGGGTGCTGTGGTTTCTTCGGTGTCGGCAAGGACGAGAGCTGCTGGAGAATGCATCGACTGGAAACCAACTATCCATGAGAAACGTTTCTCAGTCGGCATTGCGCGCTATCGCATGTCCTTGGCCAACCGCACCAGAAAGGCATGAGATTCTTCGGCGCATCGAGTCGAGTATGCAAGCGATTGAGAGGATAAAGTCTGAGCAATCAGTAGCTGCAAAGCTTCTCGATCATTTCGATCAAGCAAACCTCGTCAAAGCCTTCCGTGGCGAGCTTGTCCCCCAGGACCCGAACGACGAGCCGGCTTCCGTCCTCCTGGAGCGCATCTGCGCCGCGCGCGCCGAGCAGCCCAAGAACACCCGCAAAGGGCGCGGCAAGACTGCCAACGCGAGAGTCGCCGCCTAGCAGCTCCCCGTTGATGTCGACCAAACCCCAAAGCAGCCATAGGACCGAGCATGAACAAAGGAAAGAAGATTGCAGGGGTGACCCGCCAACGGGTCGGTCAGCTGATGCGCACCCTGTTCGAGATCCTGCTGGAGCATCCAGACGGCATCCAGGCGCAGCTTGCACTCGGAGCGCTGGAGCGGCCCGAACGTTCAGTGGCGCAGGGGGATGACCGGATGATCGCCTCATCCCACAAACGACCGGGCGGGAGCCGCCATCTGGAGCAAGGGCCACGGCGTAAGATCTGTCTCCTCGCTCAACCCAGCCCTTGGGCACACCGCCACCGGGATCGACCGACCGGGTCTGTGTTGTCGCCACGCCCATCATCTGCTAGCGTCTCGATGCCGAACATTGTGTATGGTCATCGGGCAGGTGACGAGAAGACCGCCAAAAGGGCGAGACACCGGCTAGGCAGAATCTGTCCCGACTGAGATAGACAGATTCCGTCTATATCACCTGGCCGACACTCCGTCTAATTCACTGTTCGGTTTTGAAAAGGAGAGCAATGTGGCTTCAATCGTGTTAGAGCTTCAACGTGATGCCTTAGACAGAAATGTTCCGATTACCGATCTTCTACGGAAGGCACTCGTTGTTTCGCGCAAGCTGCACCAAACAAGTTTTCAGGAATGGATCGAAAGCGAACTAAATGGCTATCAAGGTGATTTAGAAATTCCTGATTATCGAGAAATGGTTGGTCAGGTAAAAGGGTGGAATCCGTATCACGGTTGGATGCCAGTAATAATCAATGAACCAGAAATCATGGATATGCTTTCTAGACGTCATTCCAGCCAATCAATATCAGAGATTGAAAACCTGATTGAACGACAAGAGTCTAGCTCAACACTACATATGCCCTTCCCATCAGGCCAGCAACAAGTTCTTAGGCAAGCTGTAAACTTTAATACGGAATTTTCCTTATTCATTGGTCGAAGTGCCCTATCAAGGGTGGCAGACGCCGTACGTAATACTGTCTTAACTTGGGCATTGAAGCTAGAGGATGATGGAATATTAGGAGAAGGGCTGAGTTTTTCCAATTCGGAAAAAGAAACCGCCGCCCAGTCTAACTACAATATAAATAATTTCTTTGGCGAGGTTAAAGATACCCAAGTACAGCAAGCAACCGGTGCGTCGAATCAGCAGCACGCCAACAAAACCGCCGATGTTGAAGCGTTGTTGGCATTAATTGGCTTGTTGAGAGGTAAGATCGACGAAATCGATTTCAAGGGAGATCAAAAAGAAGAGATTCTTTCTGATTTGGCAACCATCGAATCCCAAGCGGGCTCGCCCAAGCCAAAACAAAGCATAATCCGTGAATCATTAAAGAGCATACGCTCAATTCTAGAGGGGGCTGGCGGAGGTGCAGTTGCTCAAGTTCTTATTGAAATTGGCAAGATATTGGTCTAATGCGTCACCGAACAATGCCATTCACAAGGACGCCAAACTCTCCGCTGCGCTCCAAGTTTGGCGCCTGTGATGGCTGGCGTTAGGCACATACACGGATGATGTCCCAATGTCTACCGATCTGTACAAACAATTTGATTCCGATCTCGCCTCTTGCAACAAATGCGCGGACATCCTCGCGAATTTCAGAATCGATCCCTGTGCGTCTGACGAGTCCCTAGTACCGAGACCAGTTGTCTCCGGTATACGGACCAAACCAGTGATGGTGATCGGACAAACACCCGGACTTACTGGGTCAAAAAGGGGTCAGGTTCGGAAGAGAGGGGGGCAGGTCTTGCTTTTTGCCTTTCCAAATAATGAAGATGCCCAACAAGTACAGGTTATGGGGTCAGGTCTTGCCTTTTACCCCAAGAATGAAGAGCCTAACAAGCGGGCTCAAGAGCGAGCGCGCGCTACGGACGTCGATCCAGTTCGCCAGGTCATCAGTGGCGCGCGCCGCTTTACCCCGGACGTTCGGCTCCAAACAAACAAGAGGCGTCGCGAAGCTGGGTTCGTCTTTGACTCATGAAAAAGCGCAAGCTGCTCCTCAAACTTCTCTCCGGCTCCAAGAATGTGCGGTTTTTGGAAGCAGTAGCGATAGCTGAGGCTTTCGGCTTCCGATTGGACAGAGTGAACGGAAGCCATCATATTTTCGTTCATCCGAAGATTCCGGAATTGTTGAATCTGCAGGATTTGAAAGGCAAGGCGAAGCCCTATCAAGTCAAGCAATTGCTCCAATTGGCGGAGCTTCACAACCTGCAACTGGAAGGCGAATCATGAAGGATTACCACGTTAACATCTTCTATAGCGATGAAGATGAAGGCTACATTGCTGACATTCCGGATTTGAAAGCGTGTTCTGCATTCGGCGAAACGCCTAACGAAGCTTTGGCCGAGGTTCTGAAAGCTAAAGAGAGCTGGTTGGCATCCGCAGCGGCGAACGGCAAGCCAGTTCCGCCACCAGAATACCGTCCGGTGATCTATCGCGTTGCATGAGGAAGCCGAACAATTATAATTAAAGGGTGAGAGAGCGTGGTCAGGTCTTGCTTTTCCTAGCAATGAAGATGCCCAACAAGTGAATAAACGGCGACCCAAAGTCCGCGGCCGGCTCTGTGCCAAAATTCGAGTTCGTCGGGCGCGGTTTTTGGGTGCGTTATTCTGAACGTTGGGCGAAAACCGATGAACGCAATCAGCGGAATAATAAATGAAAACTACGGATGGGAAGTAACCGTATTTCATAAGCTGCGTGAAGCATCCGATGGTGTGATATTCTTTGATGGAAAAATAAACTGGGATAGATACCTTGCAGATCATTCACCAAGGTTTGAAATACATCTTGTAATGGTCAACTATACGATAATTGAAATAAGTGTTTACTACTTACATCATAGAGATGAAGGAGAGTAGGAGTTCCGGGGACAGTGCCGGGGTCACCGGAAATCATTTGTGGATACCGGTCTCATCTGAGGTTTCCTCTCAGGAGTCTAGCGCAAGACCCTACAGCAAGCTGGTGTTTCTTCCTCCCTATCCTCCGAATCTCAATCCGATCGAGCGATTATGGAAGCTCTTAATGAAAACGACGCTCTATAATCACTATTAGGCAACAAACATAGAACGCGGCATGTTCAAGAAATACATTTACGGAGGAAGAGTTTCTGACGTTGCTTCAGCAGGAGGCGTGCAGGGATTTCTTATAAGAAGTGGTACAGAGCTTCTTTTCAGAGTATACAGAGATGACGGTTCCTTCACAGACTACGATATTTATCACGATGATCTATCCATAACAATAGATTCAGATGCGCTCGCATCGTTTTATAGTGATGGCGAAAATCATATTCTTGACCATAGCCCAGATGTATTTGGCTTAGAGAAAGCGAAAGAAAATGATGAAGAGAAAAAATTATGAGCTTGACATTTTCTAGCTACTTAATGGCTAGAGGTATGTCAAATGTCGGTAATAAACAAAGCAAAAGACAGAGATAGCAAAGGACGGATCAAGCGTAAGTATACCGGCCCATATTCAACCTATTGGCTTAGTCATACACCCCGATGGTGGGTGAAGATGTTTATGAACAAGCCAAAGCGGAGGCAAAATAAGAGGATATGTATGGCAGTAATTAGAGGAGAAGACCCTAATGGTCTTATATATCCATTGGGCAACAGAAAGCCGCATGAGTACTATTGGTGATGCCTGCCTAACGAGAGAGCCATCAAACCGACCCCAAAAAGGGCGCGTCGAGTTCGGAGCGATTTATCGACTAGATTGAAGCCATGACCAATACCACAACTAAATCCGTCCGGTGTATCGATCCTGCCGGCGCTGAAGACCTTGAAAAGGGTAAAGTGTATCAAGTCCTCACGGACAGCAGCGCAGAGGCGGAAGGCTTGCTAAGGGTAATCGATGAGTCAGCAGAAGACTACCTATACCCCTCAGCGGGATTTGTTGTTCTGGATCTACCTCGGAAGGCGCGCGATGCTCTGAGTACACGCATATAGGTCAACATATCGCCCAAGGATTATTAGGGACATACCACGGTATTGCGGCTTGGCACTCGCGTACCACCCGAACAGTGTATATCGGGTCAAGGCTTGAAATCAGGAACATGGGGTCAAGGCTTGACCCTTATGCCCGAATGCCTGTGTGCCCTGTCGGAATCTATTCACATCAGAAAAAAAATTCGTTTCTCTACAATGGACATTCCGCGGATCTTCAACATCACTGAGAGTGCTCACCGCATTCATAACCCGATCACACCCGAGAAGCTCGCCACGCTCGGCGCGGCGCTGCGTCTGGAATCGGGGGCCCGAGTGCTCGATCTCGGCAGCGGCTCGGGGGAGATGCTGTGCACCTGGGCACGCGATCACGGCGTCATCGGCACAGGCGTTGACATGAGCCAGTTGTTCACGGAGAAAGCGAAGCTCCGCGCCGAAGAGCTCGGCGTCGCCGATCAAGTCAAGTTCATCCATGGCGATGCTGCCGGCTATGTCTCTGACGAGAAGGTCAGTGTGGCAGCCTGTGTCGGCGCCACTTGGATCGGCGGGGGAGTCGTCGGCACGATCGAGCTTCTGGCGCGGAGCCTGCGCACCGGAGGGGTCATCCTCGTCGGCGAGCCCTTCTGGCGGCAGTTACCGCCGACGGAAGAGGCTGCCAAGGGGTGTCTTGCCAACTCAATCTCCGACTTTCTCATGCTTCCGGACCTTCTCGCGTCTTTCGGCCACCTCGGCTACGACGTCGTTGAAATGGTTCTGGCTGACCAAGACGGCTGGGACAGATACGAGGCGGCCAAATGGCTCACCATGCGCCGGTGGCTGGAAGCCAATCCCGGCGACGAGCTCGCGAAAGAGGTTCGAGCCAAGCTGATCGCGGAACCCGAGCGCTATGCCGCTTACACGCGTGAATACCTGGGCTGGGGTGTGTTCGCGCTGATGCCGCGGTGATGCGGTGGCACATCCGGCGGATCGTCGACGGCTGTGCCGCGCAACAGCTGGTGGCTCGTCAAGACTTGTCCCCGATGCCTCTCGTTGAAGGATGCCGGGAGGATGCCGCACGTCTGCCTTCCGGAAGCGATGGGCGCGGTCTGGGTCGCCACGGCGCGCTGGACCCCGATTAGGCCGCGTGTCGCAGATGCAGCTCGATGTGCAGGCCCGCCGAGGCGGCCATGTTGACCAGCGTATCCAGGCTAAACCGATGGATCTTGCCGCGCGGGAGGTCGGACACGCGCGGTCGGGTGACCCCCGGTTGCTTCACGGCTTGCCCGAGCCCAGGGGTGCGATGACCCCGTCCTCACGGCGCTGCCGCCAAGGCGCGCGCGTGGTAGGCCAGATGCTCGCCGATGAAGGTGGCGATGAAGTGATAGCTGTGGTCGTAGTCGGGTTGCATGCGCAGGGTCAGCGGGAAGCCGCGTTCCTCGCAGGCGAGCGCCAGCGCTTCGGGTCTGAGCTGCCCTTCACGCAGAAACTCGTCGTCGGTGCCCTGATCGACGAGTAAAGGCATCGGCTCGGCGCCCGCGCGGATCAGCTCGGTGGCGTCCCAGTCCTTCCAGCTTGCCGGATCGTCGCCCAGATAGGCGGCGAAGCAGCCGCGACCCCAGCCGGATTCGACCGGGTTGCAGATAGGCGCGAAGGCGGACACCGAGCGGTAGAGTCCGGGGTTCTTCAGTGCACTGATCAGGGCGCCATGCCCGCCCATCGAATGCCCGGTGATGGAGCGCCGTCCGGGGATGAGCGGCAGCTTGCGCTCCACCAAGGCCGGCAGCTCCAGATTCACGTAGTCGAACATCCGATAGTGCACGGACCAAGGCTCTCGCTCGGCGTTGATGTAGAAGCCGGCGCCCTGGCCTAGATCGTATCGGTCCGGCGCATCGGCTACCTGCTCGCCGCGCGGACTGGTGTCCGGCATCACGAGCGCCAGGCCCAGCTCGGCCGCATAGCGCTGGGCGCCGGCCTTGACCCGAACGTTGTCGTCCGTGCAGGTTAATCCGGAGAGAAAATACACGGCCGGGACCGCGGCGATCTCGGCCTGCGGGGGTAGATAGACCGAGAAGGTCATGCGGCAGCTGCAGGCGGCGGAGTCGTGGGTATAGCGCTCCAGCCAGCCGCCGAATTCGCGAATGCGTTCGATGCGTTCCATCGTCGGACCCTCAGAAATCGATCAAGGCTCAGAACACAATCACGGAGCGGATGCTCTCGCCGCTGTGCATGAGATCGAAGGCGCGGTTGATGTCCTCCAGCGGCATGGTATGGGTCACCATGCGGTCCACCTCGATCTCGCCGGCCAGGTATCGCTCGACATAGCCCGGCAGTTGGCTGCGACCCTTCACACCGCCGAAGGCGCTGCCCTTCCAGGTGCGGCCGGTCACCAGTTGAAACGGCCGAGTGCGGATCTCCTGTCCTGCCCCGGCCACCCCGATGATGGTCGAGACACCCCAGCCCATGCGGCAGCACTCGAGCGCTTGCCGCATCACGTCGACGTTGCCGATGCACTCGAAGGAATAGTCCACGCCGCCGCGGGTCATCTCGACGATGGCCTCCGTGACGCTGCCGGTCAGCTCACTCGGGTTGACGCAGTCGGTGGCGCCGAGCGCTCGCGCCATCTCGAACTTGGCCGAGTTGAGATCCACCGCGATGATGCGGGCCGCCTTCGCCATGACCGCGCCCTGAATCACGGACAGACCGATCCCGCCGAGTCCGAAGACAGCGACCGTCGAGCCGGCCTCCACCTTGGCCGTATTCAAGACTGCACCGATGCCGGTGGTGATCCCGCAGCCAAGCAGGCAGACCTTGTCCAGCGGTGCCGCGGGATTGATCTTCGCCAGGGCGATCTCGGGCACGACCGTATATTCGGAGAAGGTCGAGCAGCCCATGTAGTGGAAGATCGGCTTGCCCTTGTGCGAGAAGCGACGTGTCCCGTCCGGCATATAGCCGGTCCAGACCGTCGAGGCGATGGATTGGCAGAGGTTGGACTTGGTCGAGTTGCAGTATTCGCAGTTGCCGCACTCCGGGATATAGAGCGGGATGACATGATCGCCCGGTTTCAGGCCCTTCACGCCGGGTCCGCACTCCACCACCTCGCAGCCGCCCTCGTGGCCGAGCACGCAGGGAAAGGCACCCTCCGGATCCTGTCCGGACAGCGTGAAGGCATCGGTATGACAGACGCCGGACGCGACGACCTTGAGCAGGACCTCGCCCTCCTTCGGACCCTCGACATCGATCTCTTCGATGGACAGGGGCTTTGCGGGCTCCCAAGCGACGGCGGCTCTGGCTTTCATCGGTGTCTCCGGTGGATGCGGGTTGGCGGGATCGCCGCAGGGCGAGGCGCGATCAAACTCTGGGGCAGGAGATCGGTCCGGCTGCGTCGGATCACAATGACCAGACCCCGGCGCCCTTGCAGCTCGGCGCCCGTCTATACTCAACGCGTCTTCGGAAGATTGGGCCGCCGAATGGCCGCGGGGCCGTCTTACGCGTGGAAAGGGTCGCTTAGCCTGTCGACGGGGCAGCGCGGGCGGCGCACCCGAGGTCTCCGAAGTCATGGAGCGCCCGGATCGACCGCCGCCGGGCCATCATTCTGCGTGGGCCGCTGTACGCCACGATCACTCGAGCGGTGCCGAGGAGAGTCCAATGACCGTGACCGACATCCAGTCCGGGACGAACGTCCATGAGGTTGCCGACGGGATCTATCGCATCAATACGCCGGTGGTCATCGAGGGTGCAGGCGGGTTTTCATTCAATCAGTACTTGATTGTCGATGATGAGCCACTCCTCTTTCACACAGGTCCGAGAAGGATGTTTCCATTGGTGCGCGACGCGGTGGCGAGTGTTTTGCCGGTCGAGAGCCTTCGCTATATCGCCTTGTCCCACGTGGAAGCAGACGAGTGCGGCTCGCTGAACGACTGGCTTGGCGCCGCCCCGCAGTCCTCGCCACTGTGCGGCACTGTCGCGGCCATGGTATCCATCGGCGACCTTGCCGATCGGGCACCCCGAGCGCTCGCCGATGGAGAGGCGATTTCGCTGGGCAGACACAGCGTGCGTTGGCTCGACACTCCCCATTTGCCGCACGCCTGGGAGTGTGGCTTTCTGATGGAAGAACGAACCTCGACACTGCTCTGCGGCGATCTCTTCACGCAGGGCGGCAGTCATCTTCCGCCCGTCACCGAGTCGGACATTCTCGGGCCGAGCGAGGCCTTCCGCCACGAGATGGATTACTTCTCGCATACGAAGAACGCGCGTCTCCTGCTCGAGAAGCTTGCCTCGACGAACCCGGCAACACTCGCGTGCATGCACGGCAGTGCATGGCGTGGCGACGGGGCCGCGTTGCTTCGCGCGCTTGCCGAGGCGCTTTCGGCATGATGCGTTCTCGGCTGAGTCCGGTCGGGCTGGATGCGACACTTGGTGTCTGATTCCGTGTCTTCGGCGGCTGCCGCAAGTGCGGCCAACATCGCAAGAGACAGGTGGAGTGCGGCCGGCAGGACCAGACCTTCGGGCGTTCGCAGGAGGGATTTCCAAGACGAGCGCATGGCGCACATCCGGGAGTTGATTTGACCGCTTGTCTGCACGCGGCGGGCTCGTCCGGTCGCAACGGATTCCGGGAACCGACAGGCGTCGAGGCGCGCCGGTCCCGCCGTCGATCGAGAGGGGGCGCGGTGGTATCGTTGGAGTGCCGTGTTGGCCAGGCGATCCGATAACGATATCAGGGAGAACATCCGTGTCCGAAGTCAAGTTCTACTCCGGTGAATCCGTTCCGCTGGAGATGCACAAGGTCCGCATCGTCCAGAAGCTTCATCTCGTCCCGATCGAGCAGCGTCACGCGGCCATCACCGAGGCGGGCAACAATACCTTTCTGCTCAAGAACCGCGACATCTTCCTGGATATGCTGACCGACAGCGGCGTCAATGCCATGAGCGATCGGCAGCAGGCGGCCATGATGGTCGCCGACGACAGCTACGCCGGGTCCGAGACCTTCTATCGCTTGGAGGCGAAGATCCGGGAGATCTTCGGGATGCGCTATTTCCTGCCGGCCCACCAGGGGCGAGCTTGCGAGAATATCCTCTCCCAGGTGCTCGTGCGGCCGGGCACGATCGTGGCGACGAATTATCACTTCACGACGACCAAGGCACATATCACCCTCAACGGCGGCACGGTCGAGGAGATCTTCACCTCCGATGCTTTGGAGGTCACCAGCGAGAAGCCCTTCAAGGGCGACATGGAGCTCGAGAAGCTCCGGGCCTTGATCGCGGAGCAGGGTGCCGAGCGGATCGCCTTCGTGCGCTGCGAGGCCGGCACCAACCTGATCGGCGGACAGCCCGTGTCGTTGCAGAACATGCGCGATGTCGGCCGCATCTGCCGCGAGCACGGCATCCTCGCCGTGCTCGATGCGAGCCTTCTGGCCGACAACCTCTACTTCAACAAGATCCGCGAGCCCGAGTGTCGCGACATGAGCCTGCGCGAGATCACCCGCGCCGTGGCCGACCAATACGACCTCATCTATTTCTCGGCCCGCAAGCTCGGTTGCGCGCGCGGCGGCGGGATCTGCATGAACAGCGAGGATCTCTACAAGACGATTCGCGAGAAGATCACCCTCTACGAAGGCTTCCTCACGTATGGCGGCATGTCGGTCCGCGAGATCGAGGCCATCACGGTCGGTCTCGAGGAGACGATGGACATGGACATGGTCAGCCAGGGTCCACAGTTCATTCGTTTCATGGTCGAGGAGTTGGCCCGCAAGGGCGTGCCGGTGATCACGCCGCCCGGCGGACTGGGCTGTCACATCGACGCGCGGGCCTTCCTTTCGCATGTCCCTCAAGCCGAGTATCCCGCCGGCGCACTGGGTTCCGCCCTGTACCTCGTCGGCGGCGTTCGCGGCATGGAGCGCGGTACGCTCTCCGAGCAGCGCAACCCGGACGGGAGCGAGAAGCTCGCCGACATGGAGTTGCTGCGGCTCGCCTTGCCGCGCCGGGTCTTCACCATGTCGCAGGTAAAGTACGCCGTCGACCGCATCGTCTGGCTCTACGAGAACCGTCATCTGGTCGGCGGTCTGCGCTTCGTCGAGGAGCCGAGCATCCTGCGCTTCTTCTTCGGACGGCTCGTCCCGACCTCCGATTGGCAGGAGGCTCTGGTGGCCAAATTCCGCGCCGACCTGGGCGACAGCTTGTAGGGGTCCGCGATGTCCTCGCAGAGTGCGACCTCGAATCCCGAGACGGCGGTGAGTTCCCTGCCGCCGACCTCCCGCGGGTCTGTCTCCCGGCGCCCAAGTGTCGGTGCGGCCGAGCGGCAGGGTAGGAGTGATGCGCTCCCGATGCCTGTTGACTCATCGCCGTCGCAAGGCCGGGGGCGCCGCCCGAGATGAGCGACTGGTCTCCAAGCTCCTGGCAGTCGCGCAGGGCAATGCAACAGGCGACCTACCCGGATCCGGCGGCACTCGAAGCCGTGCTGTCGGAGCTGCGCGGCCTGCCTCCGCTGGTCACCTCCTGGGAGGTCCAGTCGCTCAAGAGACAGCTGGCCGAGGCGGCGAACGGTGATGGTTTTCTGCTTCAAGGCGGCGACTGTGCGGAGGGATTCGCCGACTGCCGATCCGACATCATCGCCAACAAGCTCAAGATCCTGCTCCAGATGAGCCTGGTGCTGGTGGAGGGGCTCAAGCAACGGGTGATCCGGGTCGGGCGCATTGCCGGGCAGTACACCAAGCCCCGCTCGGCGGACACCGAGACCCGCAACGGCATCACCTTGCCCAGCTATCGCGGCGATCTGATCAACGGTCCTGACTTCACCCCGGCGTCGAGAACCCCCGATCCCGGTCGCCTTTTGCTCGGTCATGGCCGAGCGGCCCTGACCCTCAACTTCATCCGTGCCCTGTCCGAAGGCGGGTTTGCCGACCTTCAGCATCCCGAGAACTGGGACCTGGCCTTCATGGCCAATTCACCGCGCGCCCGCGACTACCGCAAGGTGGTCGAGTCGCTCGGGGAATCGCTGCGGTTCATGAAGGCGGTGGGCGCCGGCTCGGGCGAGCTGGCGCGGGTGCAGTTCTTCACCAGCCACGAAGCCCTGCACCTGCATTAC
Source organism: Thiocapsa sp. KS1 (assembly GCF_001499735.1). Taxonomy (GTDB): domain Bacteria; phylum Pseudomonadota; class Gammaproteobacteria; order Chromatiales; family Chromatiaceae; genus Thiocapsa. The sequence goes on from NZ_LN848257.1 coordinate 4,373,526, forward strand.
GAGCAGGCGTTGACGCGGCAGGTCAGGCAATTCCCGGGCTGGTTCGATCTGAGCGCCCACATGCCCTGGATCGGTCTGCGTACCGCCGATCCGGACGGTGCGCACGTGGAGCTCATGCGCGGCATCGCCAATCCGGTTGGGGTCAAGCTCGGCGGCGAGCTCTCGCCGGACTGGCTCGAGGCCTTGGTGGAGCGGCTGAATCCGCAACGCGAGCCGGGGCGCTTGGTCCTGATCCACCGCTTCGGTGCCGATCGGATCGAGCATGAGCTGCCCCCGATGATCGAGACCGTCCGGCGCACCGGCAGTCCGGTCCTCTGGGTCTGCGACCCCATGCACGGCAACACCGAGACCACCGCGAACGGCTACAAGACCCGGCGCTTCGAGAAAATTCTGGCCGAGTTATCCCTGGCTTTCGATATCCATCGCGAGTCGGGAGGCCGCCTCGGCGGCGTCCATTTCGAGTTGACCGGGGATGATGTCACGGAATGCTTGGGGGGCGCCCGCGGCCTGGACGAGGTCGGCCTGGAGCGCGCCTACGTGACCCAGGTCGATCCCCGCCTGAACTACGAGCAGGCGCTGGAAATGGCGATGGCCGTCGTGCGCAAGCTGCGCAGTTGATCGTCGTTGTCGTCATCGACACCGATTGGATTCGGGGCTCAACGTGTTTCCGACACGTCACTAACCCAGCGCGGCATGCAGCTGTGCGGCCTGGAGCGTGTTCTCGAGCAGACTGGCGATGGTCATGGGTCCGACCCCGCCGGGCACGGGCGTGATCCAGGAGGCCCGCTCGGCGCAGGGCGCGAAGTCCAGATCCCCGACGAGGGTGCCCTCTGCGGTGCGATTGATGCCGACGTCGATCAGGATTGCGCCGTCCTTGATCCAATCACCAGGGATGAAGCGCGGGCGTCCGAGTGCGGCGACCAGGATGTCGGCGCCGCGCGCCTTCTCGGCGAGATCTTTGGTTCGGCTGTGACAGACCGTGATGGTACAGCGGGCGGCGAGCAGCTCCAGTGCCATCGGGCGGCCGACGATGTTGGATTGGCCGATGATCACGGCATCCAGGCCCTCGATGGGTCGGCCGGTACGCTCGAGCAGCGTCATGACGCCCTTCGGCGTGCAGGGGCGCAGCAGAGGCCGGCGCAGCACCAAGCGGCCGACATTGTCCGGGTGGAAGCCGTCGACATCCTTCGTCGGCAAAATGCAGTCGGTGACCGCGGCCTCGTCGATCTGCTCGGGCAGCGGAAGCTGGACCAGGATCCCGTCGATCTTCGGATCGGCGTTGAGTCGGTCGATCAGATCGATGAGGTCCGCTTGGTCGACCGTCGACGGCAGCTCATGCATCTCAGAGTAGAAACCGACCTCGGCGCAGGCCTTGCGCTTGTTGCGCACGTAGACCTGCGAGGCGGGGTTCTCGCCGACGAGGACCACGGCGAGACCGGGCGGGCGTCCGCCCGCGGCCAGGATGGTGTCGACGCGGTTACGAATCTCGACGCGGATCTCGGCGGCGACGGCCTTGCCGTCCAAAATTTGTGCGCTCATCATGGTCTCGTCATGCGATTGTTGGGCGGCATCATAGCGAGCACCGGTGCGTAAGAAAACGCGGGGGTTGCCGGCCGCGATTCGGCCGATGCCGGCGGATTGACTCTGCGTTTCGCCCGGCGTATAGTTCCGGCTCTTCGATTTCGGGACGCGTTTTCCGAAACCGGGGTATAGCGCAGTCTGGTAGCGCGCCTGCTTTGGGAGCAGGATGTCGGGGGTTCGAATCCCTCTACCCCGACCAATTGCCCACCAGGTCGCTCACGAAGACGTCCCTCGGGGCGCCGGACGCAGGCTTCGATGCGCACTCGATCGGCGCTCGTAGCTCAGTTGGATAGAGCAACGGCCTTCTAAGCCGTGGGTCGCAGGTTCGAGTCCTGCCGAGCGCGCCAAAATCAGGCTCGACAGGCAGCAGGAAAGGAGACAAAAGCGCGGAGATGTGCGCTGTCCAGGGATCGGCGTTTTGCTATGGTGGACGTAGCTCAGTTGGTAGAGCGCAGGATTGTGATTCCTGTGGTCGTGGGTTCGAGCCCCATCGTCCACCCCACTATTTCAGGCGCGGCGATCGGTCTGTGCCGATTGCATCGACAAATTTCTCGGGTCGTTAGCTCAGTTGGTAGAGCAGTGGACTCTTAATCCATCGGTCGTAGGTTCGAATCCTACACGACCCACCAAATCGAAGAAGGGCTAGGCGAGTGCCTAGCCCTTTTTTTGTGCCCGAACGACACCGAGCTCGGTGCGCGTCTCTCTTGCTCGGGGCTCCAGCGGACTATCGGGGTTCGCTTGACGCCCCCGGTCCGCCTGACTAACCTCGCGGGATTGACGGAAACCCTGCAGAATGCCGTGGTTGAGCACCGGGCAATCGGACGGGCCTCGCATCGGCCTCCTGCGACAACCGTCGGTCGGTCACCGCCTTGCCCTCCGGCCCGAGCCCACGACCGACGGCGTATCCCTTGATCGGCCGGGTTGCCCGCGCAGCGCAGCCCGCCGCCATCACCTCAATCGAGAGCCAGCGTGTATCCCAAGTATTTCGGGCTCAAGGAGCCCAGCTTCTCTATTGCGCCGGATCCTCATTACCTGTTCTTGAGCGAGCAGCATAAGGAGGCCCTTGCACATCTCCTCTACGGGGCGGGCGAGAGCGGTGGGTTCGTTCTCTTGACCGGGGAGGTGGGGACGGGAAAGACCACGGTGTGTCGCGCTTTTCTCGAGCAGCTCCCCGAGGGCGTCGAGGTTGCGCTGATCCTCAACCCGGCGGTCACGGCCAACGAGCTGCTGCTCAATCTCTGCGACGAGTTTCGAATCCAGGTCCCCGAGGGCGAGCGCTCCGTGAAGGCCCTGGTCGACCGACTCAATGCCTATCTCCTGGATGCGCACGGAAAGGGTCGTCGACCCGTGCTGATCATCGACGAGGCGCAGAATCTGCGGCCCAAGGTGCTCGAGCAGATCCGTCTGCTGACGAATTTGGAGACCAGCAAGCACAAGCTCCTTCAGATCTTTCTGATCGGTCAGCCCGAGCTGCGTCGGCTGCTCGAGCGCGATGCCCTGCGCCAGATCAATCAGCGCATCACGGCGCGCTTCCACCTGCGCCCCTTTTCTGCGCAGGAGACCGGCGACTATATCCGCCACCGGGTCGCGGTCGCCGGTGTCGATCGCCCTTTGTTCACCGCGGCGGCGATTCGCCGGATCTACCGCTGCTCGGGCGGGGTGCCGCGCGTGGTCAATATCCTCTGCGATCGCGCCTTGCTCGGTGCCTGCGTGACACGCAGCTCGCAGGTGACGCCGGCCATCGTCAAGCGGGCGGCGCGCGAGGTTCAGGGTGAAAGCCTCGATGCCCTGCCGCGACCGGCGGTGCGCCCCGGATTTGCTGCCGTTGCGGCTTTCGTGCTCGCGATGATCGCCGGCTGGCTCGGCTATGCCTGGGTGTCCGAGGATGCCGCGGCGCTCCTCGCCGATCTGCTCCCGGGCGATCGAACCCTGCTGACCGGCGAGCCCCCTCCCGAGACGACGCCGAGCCCGGAGGTTGTCGGCGATGGTGCGGGGCATGCGGGCGCGCCGGGATCGCCGGATTCCTTGCTCGCGGCGTCCGACGAGGCCGCGGAGACGACGCCGTCCGAGTCGGCGGGCGATGCGGCTTCCGGCGGGGTGGTTCCGGGCGAGAGTCCATCGGTCGACGCCGCACCCACGGATATGCTGCCGCAGATCGCCCCGGAGCGCTTTGCGCCGGATGCGCTAGCCGAGACGCTCGCGCGACTCGCCATGCCCGAGTCCGACGCGCTGCGCCTGCTGTTGCTGCGCTGGGGTGTCGAAGTCGAGGACCTGCCGGCCGACGATCCCTGCGCGCGCGTGGCCGCGTTCGGACTCAGGTGCGAGCGTGGTCAGGGTAATCTCGGTGATCTTCGCGTGTTCGATCGTCCGGCCTTGCTCCGGGTTCGGGACTCGGACGGCGCTCGACGCTTCCTGGTCTTGGTCGGGCTCGACGAGGCCTTCGGCACGCTTGCGCTGCCGAGTGGGAACGAGCTGGCGCCGCTCGAAGGCATCGCATCCGTCGCGAGCGGCGACTACATCCTGGTGTGGCAGCCGCCGCCGACCGGATCGACGCTGATCGGCCCCGGAGACGCCGGCGAGTCGGTGCGCTGGTTGCGGCAGCTTCTGGCAAAGGTCCCTGCCTCCGGCCTTCCGGCCAGCGACTCCGATTATTACGATAGCGGTCTGAAGCGCGCGGTCCGGGCGTTCCAGGTGTCCCGCGGTTTGGTGGCGGACGGAATCGCCGGTCCGCGTACGCTCGTTCAATTGCACAACGCCGTCGATCTTCCCGGAATCCCTCGGCTGGTCCGGACATCCGACGCATCCGAGCCTGCGAGTACGGAGCCCACGGAGCCATGAGCTATATCCTGGAGGCGCTGAAGAAGTCTCAGCAGGAGCGCGAGCTCGGGCGCGTCCCGACCTTGGACACCAGCGGCATGTTCAGCGAGGACAAAGAGCCCGCTCCCAGCAGCCATTGGGGCTTGCTCGCCGTCGGCTTGGCGGCGGTGGCGGTCGTGATCGCGCTGTATGCCGTGCTGCGGACCCCCGCACCCATGCCTGTCCCGGTGCAGGCAAGCGCCGAGCCTGCGGCGGCGGTGCCGGTGCCGACATCGGCCTCGACGCTCTCCGAGGCAGGCAGCGAGCAAGCGGCGACCGGTGCGGTGCAGGCGATTGCTTCGGGCGGACCGTCGTCGACCCTTCCTCCGACTGCCCAAACATCGCCGCGGTCACCGGCGTCGCGGGCCGGATCGGACCTTGTACCCGGCAAGGAGTCGGAGGCCATCGCGGAGGAGGAGCCGGCGTTCGAGGCGGAGCCCGACCCCTGGCTGGAGCAGGAGCTTCAGCGTCAGCTGGATGCGGAGCAGGCGGCCTACTCGGAGCCCCCGGAGCCTGTGGTTCCCCGGCGTCGGCCGCAGCGCGCGGCGGTGCCGGAGGACTTGGTGGAAGACATCGAGAGCTTCAAACAGCAGATGCGTCGGGAGCAAGGCATCCCGCCGCCCCCGGCCCAGCGTCGGCCGGCGGATATCGGCGGCGATCCGACCAAGCTGCGTCTGACGCCCTTGCAGCAGGCTCAGCTGCCCGCCTACTTCATGACCGTCCATGTCTACGACGAGGACGCGGCCAAACGCTTTGTCCTCATCAACGCGCTGCGCTATGTCGAAGGCGAGGAGACCCGCGACGGGATCCGAATCGAGCGCATCATCCCTGAGGGTGCGGTCTTGAGCTATCTGGGGAATCCCTTCTTCGTGCGTCGTTGACACAGAGCGGTGACTGGTGAGGGCTCGTCCATAAGACAAGCCTGTAGGGTGGACGAGCGAGAGCGAAGTCCACCGAACCCCGCGCCGGCGCCGGCGCCGGTGGACTGCGCTGCGCTTGTCCACCCTACAGCGTCAAGTCATCGCAGTGGTCGGCGTGATACGTGTCGAGAAACGAATTCTTGAAGCAACAGGTCTGCAAATTCCGTAAAGTGCGCAGCTCCGCGTTTTACGCAATCCCGACCTCCTCAACCCCGACCCCGGCGCCGTTCAAATGACCCAACCCAAGGCTCGCGACACCGACGCCATGCACCGCCATCTGCGCGATGTCGAGCGGCTGTTGGCGCGCCTGCGGCTGCTCGACACCCTGGTGCATCGCCAGAGGATGCCGCACCAGGAGCTGGTGGAGAACATCACCCACCGGCAAAACCTGGGTCGGCTGCGCCGCAAACTGGATCGTCTGCATCCGGCTGACATCGCCTGCATCCTCGAAGCCTTGCCCGTCGACGACCGACTGTTCGTGTGGGATCTGGTCAAGGTCGAGAAGGACGGCGACATCCTGCTCGAGGTCTCGGACGCGGTGCGGGCCACCTTGCTCGGGACCATGGACGCGGAGGAGATCAAGGCCGCCGCCGAGACCCTCGATGCCGACGAGCTGGCGGATCTGGCGCCCGATCTGCCGCCCGAGGTCATGCAGGACGTGCTGGCCTCGCTGGATCAGGAGGAGCAGGAGCAGGTCCGCGCGGCCATGTCCTATCCGGAGGGCACCGTCGGCGCCCTGATGGATTTCGACATGGTGACGGTGCGCGAGGACGTCACCCTGGAGGTCGTGCTGCGCTATCTGCGCCGCTTCGAGACACTTCCCGACCATACGGACAAGATCTTCGTGATCGACCGGGAGGAGCGTCTGCGCGGCGTGCTGACCATCGAGTCGCTGCTGATCAACGACCCCGAGACCGAGGTCGCGACGGTCATGCAGTCCAAATCGATCGTCAGCTTCTCGCCGGACGACAGCGCCGACTCGGCCGCCAACGCCTTCGAGCGTTACGACCTGGTGTCTGCCCCCGTGCTGGACAGCGAGAAGGGCGTGATCGGTCGTCTGACCGTGGCCGACATGGTTGACCACATCCGCGAGGAATCCGAGGCCGAGATCCTGAGCAATGCCGGTCTGCGCGAGGAGGAGGACATCTTCGCGCCCGTGATCCGCTCGGTGAAGAACCGCTGGGCCTGGCTTGCCGTCAACCTGGTGACCGCTTTCATCGCCTCGCGCGTCATCGACCTCTTCGAGGGCTCGATCGAGAAACTGGTCGCGCTCGCCGCACTCATGCCGATCGTTGCGGGCATCGGCGGCAACGCGGGCAACCAGACCATCACCATGATCGTGCGCGCCATCGCGATGGGGCAGGTACAGCCGTCCGCGCTCTGGCGGCTGTTGCGCAAGGAGCTTGCCGTCGCCTTGATCAACGGCATCGTCTGGGGCGGGGTCGTCGGCGTGGCGGCATGGCTGCTCTACGGCAATTACGAGCTGGGGCTGGTCATGACCGCGGCCATGATGCTCAATCTGCTCCTTGCGGCCACCGCCGGGGTGGTGATTCCCTTGATCCGCCAGCGGCTGGGCCGTGATCCGGCGCTCGGCAGCTCCGTGTTGATCACCGCCTTGACCGACTCGGGCGGCTTCTTCATCTTCCTCGGCCTGGCGACGCTGTTCTTGCTCTAAACCGCGCCCAGCGCGGTATGTGGTGTTTTTGGATGGGATCGGCCCCGGCGGACTCGACGGTTGCTGGAGCTGGCGCGGTTTAAAGGTTTAAAAATATAAAATATTAAACCGCGTCTCCACACAAAGGCGGTGAAGGCCCCAAGGCCGAATACAACATGACAATGACGCATGTCGCTCTGGACGCGGTTTAGCGCCCAAGTCCGATCGATGTCCGTCGTCTTTGTGTCCGACCGGAGCGGTCGGATCAGTCGTCGTCATAGGCATACTGGTCGCGGCAACGGCCCTTCTTCCACTGGCCGGGAGGGCAGGGGTAGGAGGCCCCGCGGCGGTCGGAGTAGACCGGCCTGTCGTAGCCGTCGGTGGCGATCGCCGTGCCGGCGGCGCCTGCGAGCCCGCTGCCGATAATGGCGGCGTTACGACCGCCGAGCTCGCCGCCGATGAAGGCCCCGAGGGCGGCGCCGAGGCCGCCGCCGACGGCGGCGCGCGTGCTCAGTTGGTCGGCCATCGCCGGGCCTGCCGTCATGGGCAGTGCGACGACCAGTGCAATAAACACCGCAGGCATGCGATTGGACATACTCGATTCTCCTCTTCGATCGGTTCAGTCGCGCTTATGGTCGCAGATCGAAGCTGAACCGATGCTGAACGCATTGCGGTCTTTCGCCGTCCTCGGGTGTCTGCCGATTAGGTTCGAGGGCAGTGCCTTTCGCCGAATCAACGGGAGCTTGTGATGACCTTACGCCGAATCGCGGTGGGCTTGCCGATGTCGATCGGGCTCGCCCTGATCGCGTTGGGATTCCTGCTGCCGGGCGGCGAGCGCCTGATCCGCGAGAATCTGCCCTTGGAGACGCATGTGACGGTCCTCGCGCCGGGCGATGACGGGACCATCCTTGCCGCCACCCAAGCCGGCGAGCTCTGGCGGTTCGACGGCGCCGGCTGGGAGCAGGCGGACGCCGGGCTTGAGGGTCTCCTGGTGCTGGCGCTTCGCGGGGAGCCCGGCGGCCATGCAATCGGGACGGCGACCGGGCTCGTGTCCGCGTCCGGCCTTGCGCCGCCGCCAGGCAACCCGCGGATCAGCGACGTCATGGAGACCGAGGTGGGACTCCTGGCGGCGACCCCCGATGGTCTGTGGGTACTGGCCGACGGCACCTGGCACCGGCCGCTCGCGGACAAGCCACTCTATCGGCTGGTCGAGCAGTGGCGCGACGGGCGTATCCATCTGCATGCCGCAACGATCGGTGAGGGGGTCTACTCGGCCTCGATCGAGGCACTCGTGTCGCCTTGGGCAGCGAACAGCCGCGGGCTTCCCGATGGCGTGAAGGCGCTCTGTTTCGCCGTCACCGAGGGCGGTCTACTCCTCGTCGGGACGGATCAGGGCCTCTATTGGCAGGCTGCGCCGGGCGAGACCTGGAACGCGTTGGCAGAGATCCCGCGCGATCGCCGCATCCTCGCGCTCCATCGCGCGCCGCCGGACGCGCGCGGCCTACAACGGCTTTGGATCGGCACGGATGTCGGCTTGTCCGCGCTCGATCTTGCGGAGACACGCGACGGTCTCTCGGCGGTCGGTCCGCTCCGATCCTTCGACGCACTCTGGGAGCCGCCCGAGTCGGGCGTGAGCTGGATCCTCCCGGTGGCCGGTGAGGGCCTGATGGTCAGTGCCGGCGCCGTATATCGTCTGAGGGCCGTGCGTTATCCGGGTTGGTACCGGTTCGTGCTGGCCGGTATCCTGTTGCTTCTCGTCGGTGGCTGGCTGTGGCTCGGATCCGACCCGGAGCCCGCCCATGAAGACGACTAAGTAACTGCTCAGAAGCAACTTAGCCATTCCGGTTCATTCTCCCCCTCTCCCCAACCCCTCTCCCGCGAGGGGAGAGGGGCTAAGATGGATCACTTGTTATTGAACGGTTGCTAACCTTTGTTCCGGATCGAGGTTCTTCTATGGATCGCTTTACGCGAAACGCCGTCATCGGCTCGGGTGTGCTGGTTGTATTGTTGATCCTGTCGCTGCTGCCGTGGGGCGGGATGGCGTTCGGCCCACGCATTTGGCAGCTCAACGCGATCCTGGAGCGGGATCCCACCCTCGCGGAGTATCCCTACGACTTCAAGGCGCTGCTGTTCTTGGACGGCATCGTGACCCTGACCCGCCCCTACGACAACGCTGTTCCGGTCAACGAGGTCCTGGTGGCGATCGATCCGACACTGGCCGGCAAGCCGGCGGATGATCCGGCCGTCGCCGCTGCTCTGGAGCGTCTTCAGCGCTACGAGATGCACGCGATCGGCGTGATGCTGGCCGAGCCCGACGTGCGCTCGATCGTCTGGTCGTTGGATCGGGCTTGGCTCAACGGCCGGGGGATTGCAGCTCCGAATCCGGATCCCGCACTGCGCGGGTCGATGTAGGGCGGACACGCATGCAACACTTCTATTTCTTGCTCGGGCTCGGCGCCCTCGTCGCGGTCGCCTTCATCGTCAGCCTGCTGCGTCGATTCAGACAGCGCAACCGCTTGCCTTATCGCGTCGATACCTGTCTCCTCTCGCCGCCGCAGCGTGCCTTCGTTGCGGTGCTGGAGCGAGCCGTCGGTCAAGAGTATCGGGTCTACGCCAAGGTCCGGGCGGCGGACATCATCGAGGTCGAGCGCCGAGGCGATCGGCGTGCCCGCGAGCGCGCCGCCGAGCGCCTGGCCAAGCAGGTCTTCGATTTCCTGATCTGCACCCGAGAGTCGAGCGCCATCGCCTGCGCGGTCAATTTGGCGCCGCGCTCGCGGTTGTCCAGGCGCCCGCCGAGGAATGGCCTCGACCGCATCTGTGCCGCGGCCAAGCTCCCCTTCGTGCGCTTTCGCGAGAGCGACGTCTATTCGGTCGTGGAGATCGAAGAGCAGGTGTTCTCGGCCATGCAGGCGCTCCGCATCCGACCCCGCGCCGACGAGCCCTCGGCGCAGGACACCCGCGAGGCGCTGCGCGACCTTTCGGACGTGATCGGCGAGAAGATCCCCGAGCCGCGCCGCATCAAGCCCCCGGCACCGGCAGCGACCCCGACGTCCTCCACGGACCGCGCAGCGCCGAGCACGCCCATCCCCATCAAACCACGCACCCGCACCGAGCCCAGGCTGCACCTCGACGAAGACCTCGACATCGGTCCCGATGTCCGTATGGCCGAGCCCCGGATCGAGGTCGAATTCGACGAAGATCGCCCCAGACGCGCCAGGATGTAGCCTCTGCTCCCGAAGTCTCCTGAACCGCGTCCCCCGAGTTTTCAAAGGAGCGCCGAGGGCGAAAGCGCCTCGCACTCACCCGAATTACTCCTGACGCGGCTCAGCTCGGATCGATCCAGATCTGCCCCTCCGCCACCACGAGCCGATAGGTCCGAATCGGCGTGTCCGCGGGCTCGTCCATCGGCTCGCCGGTTTTCAGGCTGAAGCGGCTCCCGTGCAGCGAGCACTTGATCCGATCCCCGTCGAGGCAGCCGTAGGAGAGTGGATAGTCCTCGTGGCTGCAGTTGTCCTCCACGGCATAAAAGCGCCCGTCGACGTTCGCGACGATGTACGCCTGGTTGTCCACGACGACCTTCAGAAACTTGCCGGGCGCGATCGCATCCGTGCCGGCAACGGCGACATAGGGTTTGTCCATCGGTCTCTCCTCAACGCATCCGTTTCGCCGCCTTGCCCGAATCCAGCACGTCGCGGATGCGGTCCGCGGCGACCTCCAGCGAGCCTTCGCGGCCGAGATGCCAGAGGATCAGCGCGCCCGCGAACACCAGGCTGTCGTAGGTCGGACCTTGCGCGCCTTCCAGGGCGGCGATGCCCGCATGCGCCGCGGCCTGCGCGGTCGCAAGCACATCGACCGCCACGGCGATCTCATCCCCCGGACGCGTGGTCTGGGGCAGATCCTCGGGCAAGGGGACGGCGCGCACGGACTGGGCGATCCCCAAAGCGGTCGGATCGACCTCGAAGGACTGCTCCTCGGACATCTGCTGATAGTTGAAGCAGGTGCCTTTTTGGCGCAGCGAGGGGATGACGCCGCCCTCGACCCCGCGGATCAGGAGTGCGGAATGAAAACCGGCATGGCGCGCCAACATGGCGTAGATGCGCGGATAGGGCTTGTGGACGTACCCGGTCACCAGATGGGTGTGCTTGCGCCCGTGGATCGGCCGGGCCAAGACCTCGACCGTGGTGATGGCCTGGCGCTTGACGATGGTGGAGCGCAGATCCACCAGGTTGTGCAGCGGGGCGCAGAAGGCGCGTTGGTCGACATAGCTCCAGCCGAGCGCCGGATCGGCCAGTCGCTCCGCCGCCTCGACCGGCGAGAGGTCGACCGGCACCCCGGCGGCGTCGAGGATATGCCGATGGGTCACGCCGAACTTGGGTCCGACCGCATGGGCGCCATGACTGATCGCCGGGACACCGCATTCGGCGAGCACGGGCATCAGGAAGGGCGATGCCGGCAGGCAGCGGTTGTAGCCGTCGTAGGGATCGGCGATGTCGACCACGTCGTCCACGTCCGCCACGACATGGCCGGTGGCCTCGCGCACCGCATCCAGGATGCCCTTGAGCTCCTCGTCGGTCTCGCGCTTCATCCGCAGGGCGATCAAAAAGATACCGGCCTGCACCGGGTCGACCGCGTTGTCCAGGATGGCGCCCATGCCGATATGGGCCTCCTCCGTGGAGATGTCCTTGGAGAGCTCCGGACCGGTCGCGATGCGCTGGATGATCGAGCGCATCTGGGTCTTGGCGTCGCTCGGTGCGCTGGCCTGACTACTCATGATTGTCCTCCGGGACCTGGCTGTATTTCGGTCTCGGCCGGCGGATGCCGCGCTCGAGCCGAGTCTTTTCCGCGTGCCGGCCATTTTGGTGGCTCGGGCGCCTGATCTCAACGCGCGTGGACGCGACGCCTTGGTGCAAGATACGGCCGTTCACCATTCGGAGTCGACACACATGGCCTACTGCGTTCGTCTGTCCCGGCGTGCCCTGTGCGGCATCCCGGCCCTGCTCGTCCTGTTTCTCGCCGCCGGTTGTACCGGTCTGACGGCGCCTTGGACGGCGCCCGAGGTCGCGCTGCTCGGAGCGCAGCCGAAGCTCCTCGGGCTCGATCGTCAGTCCTTTCTCGTCAATCTGGGCGTGACGAACCCCAATGATCGCACGCTTCCGATCAAGGGCTTGAGCTACCGGGTCCAGGTGGAAGGGCAAGACCTCGCCGAGGGCACAAGCGAGCTTGCACGCCTGATCCCGGCGGGCGGGACCGAGCAGGTCGACGTGGAGGTCAACAGCAACCTGCTGGGCTTGATGCCGAGCTTGCCCGGATTGCTGCTCACCAAGGACAAGCTCGCCTGGACGGTCAGCGGAATCGCCTACCTGGATGCCGGCGGTGTGCGTCTGCCCGTGCCCTATCGGCACAGCGGCACGATCGCGCCCGCGGCATTGGTCTCGGGCGCGCGGTTGTAGGCGATTCCCGGGACAACGAACGATCACGGTGTCGGGGCGACTTCAGTCGCCCTGACTGACTCGGACAGGTTCGCTCGCACGCAGTGCCGCGGCGAGCGCGCGCGGGTCTTCGGGGATCGGGTGTGCTCCGCCTCCGGATTCGAGCGTGTGGTGGTGTTCATAAGCTCGTCCACCCGACCGCTGCGATCAGCGACGTGGCCGGGTTTATGAGCGAGGCCGAGCGTGTCGCCTGTAGGTCCGGCGAGGCCGGATCGAGGGGACCGTCGATCAGGTGTCATCGCCGTGACGGAGTACCGATCCGTCGGCCTCCGCGGTATACCGTCGATTCGAGGGCGACGTTACAATCGGGCCTGCGGGCTGTCCCGGGCACGAGCGCCGAGGCGTGAAGAATTCCGCTGCCCGCGCCCCCATGTCGATGAAATGCAACCACCGACGATGTTGCCTACCCCCGACGATCTGTCCGACGGTAAAGACGCCGGCCTCGAGCCCGTCGGCGAGGTCGCGGGCGACGACCTCGAGCGCTACCTCCAGGCGCTGATCGCGGGAGACGGCACCACCTGTGTGCACGTGGTCGACAAGGCACTCGCCGCCGGCATCCCGGTGCCTCGGGTCTACGAGGGCTTGATGAAGCCGGCCTTGTATCGGATCGGGGAGCTGTGGGCTCGCAATCAGGTCTCCGTCGCCTGCGAGCACTTGGCGACGACGATCACGGAGGGTCTGCTCAACCGCGTCTATCCGCGCATCGTCCATGCACGGCGCTGCGGCCGTCTGGCCGTCCTGGCCACCGTGGAGGACGAGCTGCATCAGGTCGGGCTCAAGATGGTCGGGGATCTGTTCGAGATGCACGGCTGGGACGCACGGCTCTTGAGTGCCGGCGTCCCGCTCGATCGTCTCTTGGACGCCATCGAGCGCGAGCGGCCCGACGCGGTCGGTTTGTCCTTCAGTGTCGATCTTCATGTCGACGGACTCGAACGCATGTTGCGGGGCGTCCGCGCGGCGTATCCCGAGCTGCCGATCCTGATCGGAGGTCAGAGCTTGACGCATGGCGGGCATGAACGGCTCGATGCCTACCCGGGGGTGACCTGCATCGCGTCGCTCGATGACTTGAGTCGTCTCCTGCAGAGCGAGCCACGCTGGATATGCGGACCCGCCGACCAGGCGTTGTGAGCAATCGACCGCCCTGCGGCGCGGTCGAGGATGCCTTCAAAGAGCTGTTCGGCGAGCTCTGCGACGGCAGTATCGCCTTGGCCGCAGGGGTCTTCGACGAGGCCGGCAACGGCATCTATTTCAATCGCGGCATGCGTCTGATGCTCGACGGCATCAATGCCGGCACCGTCGGTGGCGACGCCTTCGTCAACCCGACCTTCGCGGCACTGCGCGAGCTTACGCACGCGGGCGCGGTGTTCTCCGGCGTCTTGACGCTCGGCGACGGCCTGCGTATCCATCGCAGTCTCGCGGCACGCGTGTGGCAGCGCGACGAACGCCTGTTGGTCGCCGGGGAGATGGATGTCCTCGAGCTCGACCGGCTCAATCAGGTCCTGATCTCGGCCAACCGCGAGATCAACGCCCTGCAGCGCGAGCTGTTCAAGCAGAACCGATTGCTTCAGGAGAGCGAGGCCCGGTTGAGCGCGAGCGAAGAGCGTCTCAAGCTCGCCGTGGATGCCGCGGGTATCGGCGTTTGGGATTTCGCGGCGACGAGGAGGCATCGACCCGCGTGATCGGTATCTGCTACGACGTGACCGATCAGATGCGTGCCGATGAGTGGATCCATGCGCTTGCTTTCCATGATCCGCTGACCCGTCTTGCCAATCGCCGGCTGCTCATGGAGCGCATCGGCCAAGCCCAGGCGCGCAGCCACCGGCGCGGCGATCACGGCGCGCTTATCTTGTTGGATATCGACCATTTCAAGAAACTGAACGATACCCTGGGGCACGATCTCGGCGATGCCCTGCTGATCCAAATCGCGGAACGGCTCGCCGTTGCGCTGCGCGAGACCGATACAGCCGCACGTCTCGGGGGGGATGAGCTGGTTGTCCTGTGCGAGGCGCTGGACGTGCAGCCGGAGAACGCCGCACACGAAGCGGCGATGATCGGCGAGAAGATCGACGCCCTGATTCGCGAGCCCTATCGCCTGGAGCCGGGCGATCATGCTTACAGCTGCACGGCCAGCATCGGCATCACCCTCTTTCACGGGCACGACACCACCGGGTCCGAGCTGCTCAAACAGGCCGACATCGCCATGTATCAGGCCAAGCGAGCCGGTCGCGCGACCCTGCGCCTGTTTCAGCCCGCGATGCAGCAGGCCATCGAGGAATCGGCGCGGCGTGAAGGCGCGCTGCGTCGGGCCTTGGAGCAGGGCGATCTGCAGTTGGTCTATCAACCTCAGGTCGACCGCGACGGCGTTTGGGTCGGGTGCGAGGCGCTGCTGCGCTGGTCGCTGCTCGACGGTACCGTCCTAAAACCGGCCCAATTCCTCACGGAGGCTGAAACCACCGACCTCATGCTCTCGATCGGGGACTGGGTGGTCAGCACGGCCTGTCGCGAGATCGCGAGCCTGCCCGCATCCACGCAAGCCGGAAAGGATCTGGTTCTCGGGATCAACATCAGTGCCCGGCAACTCGCCGACCCCCGTTTGATCGAGCGGATCCTCGCGATTATCCAGCCGATGCGGTTTCCGCCCGCGCGCCTGAGATTCGAGATCTCCGAGGCGTTGCTGTTCGGCGATTTCGAGCGCAACGCGGTGATTCTCGAACGACTCGGTGCAGCAGGTATCCGGATCGAGCTCGATGATTTCGGCAGCGGCTACTCCTCCCTGGTTCATCTGAAACGGTTGCCCTTGTCCGGAGTGAAGATCGACCAGCGGCTCATTGCAGCACTGGATACCGATCCCAATGCAGCGATGATCGTGCGTGCCGCGATCGGGGTCGCCGATGCCTTGACACTGCCGATCATCGCCGAAGGTGTCGAGCGCGAGAGCCAGCGCAACCTGCTGCTCGACATGGGTTGCGTCCGTTTTCAGGGTTTCTTGTTCGGTCGACCCATGCCGCTCGATGCGTTTCGCAGGGCATACGAGAGCAGATGTGCGTGATGGGCGCGATTCCGCGGGTTGCTTGCGAGCATCGGGAAAGCCGGTGCCGCGCGCGTACCGGACCCCTCGGTCACCCAACCCCTTGAACCCGGCGGCAGCGCGATCGGGTGTTGCGGACATGAGTCGCCGCGACGGGAACCCGTTGTACCTCGCCGGAATCGGTGTGTGCGCCGCGGGTGAGTCATACTGACCGTGTCGAAATCAGACTGGGTTCGAGGGCCTGCACCATGTCCGCCGTGCTGGAACATCGCGTCGATCGTTTGGAAGAGGCGCTGGAAGCCTTCACGCGAAGTGTCGGCGTCCTTCTGTCCGCAGTTCGTCTTGATCAACCAGACGAAGAGTCGTTTGATCAGCGCAAGCGTCGACGATCTTTTGCGGGTCTTGGCGGAGTTTCCGCAGGTCTTTCCCGAATACGCGGATCGGCGCCTTGTCGGTGTGCTGGCCAGCCTCTATCCGGACCCGAGCATCACCACCTATGCCACCTCGAAAGGGGTCCTCGTGATGGGGATGGGCGATGAAACCATGGATGTCCTCAACCCGTCGGCGCTTGATGCCGGTTGAGGAGTCGTCGGGGACCAGTCGAGCGGACGTGGATTCGTTGCCGCAGTGCATGCCCGGTGCGCGCCGGAACGGCAAGCAGCGCGATGGCAAGCGATTGCGGAACGATCCGACTGTACCGGGAGCCGAAGAGCGGGGCCGGCATGAACCTCATCCCGGCTCAGTCGTTCGCCAACCGTCGTGGTGAATCAGGGTGTCGAGATCCAGGCGAGGCAGCCAGCCGGCCTCTTCGAGCTCCGGGCGCTCGTGGAAAGTGCTCACGTAGCCGATGCAGAGATAGGCAACGGGGACGATTGCCGGGGGGATTCCGAGCGCATCGTGCAGGACCTGGCGGTGGACGATGCTGACCCAGCCGGTCCCTAAATTCTCGGCCCGCGCGGCGAGCCACAGGTTCTGCACGGCGCAGACCGCGCTGTAGAGGTCCATCTCCGGATTGGCGGTGCGTCCGATGACGACCGGACCCGAGCGCGATCGGTCGCAGGTGACGCAGATGCCGATGGGCGCCTCCAGAATGCCCTCGAGCTTGAGTCGACGATAGCGCTCGCGGCGCTCGCCCTCGAAGAGTGCGGCCGCCTGCGCGTGCGCGGTTTCGAATCCCGCCTTGATCCGACGTTTGACCGTCGGGTCA
Source organism: Thiocapsa sp. KS1 (assembly GCF_001499735.1). Lineage (GTDB taxonomy): Bacteria > Pseudomonadota > Gammaproteobacteria > Chromatiales > Chromatiaceae > Thiocapsa. The sequence continues at coordinate 4,390,261 of NZ_LN848257.1, forward strand.
CGCACCAGGATGAAGTCCCAGGGTTGCATGAAGCCGACGCTCGGGGCGTGATGAGCGGCGGTCAGGATGCGGTGCAGGACCTCTTCGGGGACCGGATCGGGTAGAAATTCGCCGCGGACGTCGCGGCGGGCGAAAATCGTCTTGTAGACCGCATCGCGCTCGGTTTGGTTGATCTGCACGCTCTGGGTCCTCGTTGATGTGCGCCTGGTGCCATTGTATGGAGCCTGTGCGCCAGCGGCTACGCCCGCATCGCGGCGCCGGGTGCATCATCGACAAAGCGCCGGTGCGACAACGCCCCGGTTTGACCCCGAGATCGCTCGGGTCTATTCTGCGCCGCGAAACGGTGCCGGTTCCCTCGCGCAGCGATGCCCGACGGGATTAAAAGGGAACATGGTGTGAAGCCATGGCTGCCCCCGCAACTGTCAGCAGCGAGTCCTCCCCGCAAACCATGCCACTGGCCGCAACGCGCGTCTGGGAAGGCGGGGGAGGGCGATGACCTGCGAGCCAGGAGACCTGCCGCGACCGTGAGTCCGATCGTTCAACCGGGCGGGGTGTCCCGGTGGCGAGACCGCATCCCCTCGGCGTCTTGCGCGGCCCCGGTACACCACGGGTTTCGCCTGGCTCTTGCACCGAAGCGCCTCTCTCCGCCGCGACCCTTCGCCTCAGCGAGAGTCACGTATGCACATCATGGAAGGCTTTCTACCTCCGCTTCATGCCGCCGCCTGGACCGTCGTCTCGGTGCCCTTCCTGGTGATCGGTGCTCGGCGCATCGCCCGGATCAGCCGGGAGCAGCCGCGAGCCAAGTTGCTGCTCGCCAGCGCCGGTGCCTTCGCCTTCGTCCTCTCGGCGCTGAAGATCCCCTCGGTCACCGGCAGCTGCTCGCATCCCACGGGCACCGGGCTCGGGGCCGTCCTGTTCGGACCTTCGGTGATGGCGGTGCTCGGGGCGATCGTGCTCCTGTTTCAGGCCCTGCTGCTTGCCCACGGAGGGCTGACTACTTTGGGTGCCAACATCTTTTCGATGGCCATCGTCGGACCCTGGGTCGCCTACGGGTGCTTTCGGTTGGTGCGACCGTTGGGGGTCGGCGTCGCGGTCTTCTTTGCGGCCATGCTGGGGAATCTGGCGACCTACCTTGTCACCACCGGCCAGCTCGCCTTGGCCTTCCCGGATCCGGTCAGCGGTTTTGCTGGGGCCTTGACCAAGTTCGGCGGGATCTTCGCGCTCACACAGATCCCGCTCGCCGTCATCGAGGGGCTGCTCACCGTGGTTGTGGTCAACCTGCTGGTTCAATACAGCCGCGATGATCTGGACGAGGTCGGTTTTGACCGTCGGGCAGGTCTGGGCCTGGCTCGGGAGGCCGTGAGATGACGCGCAACAACCTCATTCTGCTCGGTCTGGTCCTGGTCCTGGTCGTCATGCCGCTGCTCTTGCCCGTGACGGGCGGGCTGGCGGAGCCCTTCAGCGGGGCCGACGGACAGGCGCAGGCGGCGATCTCCGATGCGCATCCGGATTATCGGCCCTGGTTCGAGCCGCTCTGGGAGCCGCCGAGCGGCGAGATCGAGTCGCTGTTGTTTACCCTGCAGGCGGCCTTGGGTGCCGGGTTGCTCGGCTTCTATCTGGGGCTGCGCCGTGGACAATCGCGCCCGTCGAAACGGGTGAACGCTCGGGATCCTGCGGTCCGGCCTGTCCGCACCTCGGCCGATGCTCCCGATTGATCGCTACGCCTGGACCAACCGCTGGAGCGGCCATCATCCCGGCGAACGAATCCTGCTCGCCGGCGGGCTTCTGCTCCTCGCGGTGATCCTGCCGCCTCTGTCGACCGCGCCCTTGGTCCTGATCGTCATGACCGCGGCCACGGTGATCGGGGCGGGTGTTCCCTTGGCGGCCTTCCTGCGCACGCTGGCGATCCCCGCCGGATTCCTGCTGGCGGGGCTGCCCTTTCTGGCCTTGTCCCTGGATCTCTCCGCCAGTCCTCACCTGGCCTTCTCGCCGGATGGGGCCCGTGTGGCGCTGGATGTCGGTCTGCGCTCGCTCGCGGCCATGTCCTGTCTCGCCGGTCTCGCACTCACCACGCCGGTGTCCGAGCTGATCCCTGGCCTGCGTCGCGTCGGGGTGCCTCAGCCAGTTGTGGAGATCGCGCTGCTCATGTATCGGCTGCTGTTCGTGGTGACGGGGCAGGCGATTGCCGGGCGTCGTGCCCAAGAGGCCCGGCTCGGCTACGGCACCTTGCGCCGCAGCATTCGCTCGCTCGGCGTGCTGGCGGCGACCTTGTTCGGGCGCTCGCTGGCGCGGGCACGGCGGCTCGAGATCGGCCTCGCCGCCCGCGGCTTCGAGGGTGAGCTGAAGGTCTTGACCCCGCCGCGTGTCCTGTCGACAACGCGGATGGCGGCGGCCGGCACGACTCTGTTCCTGGTGGGTGCAACCGGTCTTACCCTCGGGCGGTTTCTGCCGTGAGCGCGCCGATCCTCGAGGCCGAAGATCTCCGTTACGACTACCCCGGCGGCGCCGCGGCATTGCAGGGCCTGGACCTGCGGGTCGAGCGCGGGCGTCGGCTGGCACTCCTGGGCGCGAACGGCTGCGGCAAGACCACGCTGCTCCTGCATCTGAACGGCACCCTGAGGCCCCGGGCCGGCGCCTTGCGTCTGGACGGTCGGCCCGCCGCATACGACCGCCGGGCGCTGGCCGACTGGCGAGGTCGGGTCGGGCTGGTCCTCCAGGAGCCGGACGATCAGCTTTTCTCCGCGACCGTCTATCAGGATGTCTCCTTCGGTCCGCTCAATCAGGGGCTGTCCGAGTCCCGGGCCCACGTTCGTGTGATGGAGGCCTTGTCCGCCATGGACATCAGCCACTTGGCCGAGCGCCCGACCCATCTCCTGAGCTTCGGGCAGAAGAAGCGCGCCGCCATCGCCGGGGTGCTGGCGATGGGTCCCGAGCTTCTGATCCTGGACGAGCCCGACGCCGGCTTGGACGGACAAGGCGTCGTGCAGCTGCGTCTCGCCCTGGATGCCCTCCAAGCGCAAGGCGCCACCCTGGTCTTCGCTACCCACGACGTCGATCTGGCCTACGCGTGGGCGGACGAGGTGGCGATCCTGATCGAAGGTCGGCTGCTGCGTCAGGGCGAGCCGGCCGAGATCTTGGGTGACCCCGAGTTGCTTGCCGCCGCCGGGCTTGCGATGCCGATGCTGCTGCAGTTGGCTAAGGCGCTGTGCCGGAGCGAATTCTTGTCCGAGGGGCGGGCGCCGCGGACCGCCGAGAGGTTGATTGCCATCTTGAGCGACGCGGCGGCCACCGAACGGCCGCGGGCGTAATCGATCAAGACGGCCCGATGCGTCGGAATCCTCCTTTCGGCCGAGCGTTCCGCAACCGTCATCAAACCTTCATTTTGCTCAATATTCGTTCTGGGGTATGTTTTCAGCCGTGACGATTCAACCGACCGATTTTTTTGCAGCGCTGGCTCACGAGACGCGCTTGCGTTGCCTGATCCTGCTGATGCGTCACCCCGAGCTCTGTGTCTGCGAGCTGACGCACGCCATCGGGGCCGTTCAGCCGCATGTGTCCAGACACCTCGCGCAGCTGCGTGAGCTGGGTCTGGTGACGGATCGACGCGAGGGTTTGTGGATCTTCTACCGCGTGAGTCCGGTGCTTCCGGATTGGGTTGCCGCCGTGCTGCGCGAGACGTTCGACGCGGTGTGTGGAGAGCGGCCGTTCGTGGAGGACGATCGGGTGTTGGCGCAGATGCCGAACCGGCCGGGCGTGCCCCGCTGCGCCTGACCGGGAGTCTCGCCGTCCGGGGCACGTCGAGGGCGTGACTTCCGGTCAGGCGCACCGAAAGGGCTCGACCATCCGTCGCGGGCAATCACCGGGCGCTCGTCCGGCGAGATTTCATCCTACCGAGGAACGACCCATGGTCGAGAGACCCTACAACGTGCTGTTTTTGTGCACCGGCAACTCGGCACGCAGCATCTTCGGCGAATGCATCGTCAACCGCTTCGGCCGTGGTCAGTTCAGCGGCTACAGCGCCGGGAGTCATCCGAAGGGCGAGGTGCATCCGCTGGCCCTCGCGGTACTCGGGCGTAACAACTACCTGACCGAGGGCCTGCGCAGCAAGGACTGGGCCGAGTTTGCCGAGCCGGGCGCGCCGGAGATGGACTTCGTGTTCACGGTCTGCGACCGCGCCGCGGCGGAGATATGCCCGGTCTGGCCGGGGCAGCCGATGACGGCCCATTGGGGCGTGCCGGATCCGGCGGAGGTCGAGGGCAACGAGGTCGCGCGCATGATGGCGTTTCGCCACGCCTTTGCTGCGCTTCAGAATCGGATCCAGATCTTTCTCAGCCTGCCGCTCGCGTCTTTGGATCGGCTCAAGCTGCAACGCGAGCTCGACGCGATCGGGCGTACGCCGCTGCCGACGTTGGAGCAGGTCGAAGCGATGCAATCTGAATCGGAGGGACGATGAGCGTGCGTATCGGGATCAACGGCTTCGGCCGCATGGGGCGACTGGGGCTGCGCGCGGCCCGAGGGCGGGACGGGCTCGAGCTCGTCCGGATCAACGAGATCGCCACGGATGCCGCCGGATCGGCACATCTGCTGAAGTTCGACTCGGTCCACGGGATTTGGGGCCCTGATTGCGCGGGCGAGGGCGATGCGATCCGGATCGACGGCAGGGCGATCCCCTACAGCCGCAACCCGGCGCTGGCGGACACCGATTGGTCGGATTGCGACATCGTGATCGAGGCGACCGGCAAGCACCACAAGAAGCCCGAGACGCTTCGGGGCTACTTCGATCAAGGGGTCAAGAAGGTCCTGGTCGCGGCGCCCACCGACGGCGCCCTGAACATCGTCTATGGGGTCAACCACCAACTCTACGACCCGGCCGAGCACCATCTGGTCACGGCGGCCTCCTGCACGACCAACTGTCTGGCCCCTGTGGTGAAGGTCATGCACGAGCGGATCGGGATCCGCCACGGCAGCATGACGACCATCCACGACATCACCAACACCCAGCGGATCGTCGATCTCGGGCACAAGGATCTGCGCCGTGCGCGCGCCTGCGGTCAGTCGTTGATCCCGACCAGCACCGGCTCGGCCAAGGCGATCACCAAGATCTTCCCGGAGCTGACCGGTAAGTTGAACGGGTTGGCGGTGCGCGTGCCTTTGCTCAACGCCTCGCTGACCGATTTCGTCTTCGAGGCGGCGCGGGCGGTGACGGTCGAGGAGGTCAACGGCTACTTCAAGACCGCGGCGGAGGGCGAGCTGGCGGGCATCCTCGGTTACGAGGAGCGGCCGCTGGTCTCGGTCGACTATAAGGACGATCCGCGCTCGTCGATCGTCGACGCCCTCTCCACCATGGTTATCGACGAGACGCAGGTGAAGGTGTTGGCCTGGTACGACAACGAATGGGGTTATGTGAATCGGATGATGGATATCGCGCAGATGTTGGGCGAGGGGCTTTAGCGCGCGTTCTCGGAGCGGGGAGGATGGGTTTCGCTGCGCTCTACCCATCCTACGGCCTTGATCGAAGCGGTCGGGTGGACAAACGCGCCGTAGGGTGGACAAACGCAGCGCAGTCCACCAGCGCCGGCACGGGGTTCGGTGGACTTCGCTCTCGCTCGTCCACCCTACGGGCCCGGGCCGCCGGTTGGATGAACAGGTTCGGCATGTTTGCCGTGAGCGAGCCCCGGGAGGGCCATGGACACCAATACGCGCAACTACCTGACCGTGACCGCCGGCTATTGGGCCTTCACCGTCACCGACGGGGCGATCCGGATGCTGGTGGTGCTCTATTTCCACCTACTCGGCTATTCGCCGTTCGAGGTGGCGATGCTGTTCCTCTTCTACGAGGTCTTCGGCATCGTCACCAATCTGGTCGGGGGCTGGCTGGGTGCGCGGATCGGGCTGAATCTCACCATGCACATCGGCATGGGGTTGCAGGTGGTGGCGCTTGCCATGCTGACGGTGCCGGATGCCTGGTTGACGGTTGCCTATGTCATGCTGGCGCAGGCGTTGTCCGGGATCGCCAAGGACCTGAACAAGATGTCGGCCAAGGCGACGGTCAAGACCTTGGTCGGGGCGGGCGGGGAGTCGCGGCTGTTCAAATATGTCGCCATCCTCACGGGCTCGAAGAATGCGCTCAAAGGCGCCGGCTTCTTTATCGGTGCGGCGCTGCTCGAGCTCATCGGGTTTCGCGGGGCCTTGGCGGTGCTCGCGGGGATGCTGTTGATCGTGCTGATCGTGACCGCGATCCTGCTGCCCTCGGGTGTCGGTCGCATGGCCTCCAAGCCCAAATTCACGCAGGTCTTCTCCAACACGCCGGCCATCAACTGGCTCTCGGCGGCGCGCTTCTTTCTCTTCGGCGCGCGCGACGTCTGGTTCGTGGTCGGTCTGCCGGTGTTTCTCTACTCGGTCCTGGGTTGGAGTTTTGCCCAGGTCGGTACCTTTATGGCGTCTTGGGTGATCGGTTATGGGATGGTGCAGGCTGCGGCCCCGCGACTGTTGCACATCGGTCGCTCGAATAAGGCAGCTCGGCGTCATCCGGGCGGGCGCACGGCGCGACGTTGGGCCTTGTTGCTGGCGATCGTTCCGGCGGGCATCGCCTTCGCGCTTCACCAAGGTTGGCCGCCTGGCGAGGTGCTGATCGTCGGTTTGATCCTGTTCGGCGTGCTCTTCGCCATCAACTCGGCAGTGCATTCCTATCTGATCCTGGCCTACTCGGACGTCGAGAAGGTCGCGATGAGCGTGGGCTTCTATTACATGGCCAATGCCGGCGGGCGGCTCGCGGGGACGGTGCTCTCGGGTCTGGTCTACCAGACGCAGGGGATTGAAGGGTGTCTGTGGTGGTCGGCCGGATTCGTGCTCGCCGCCTTCCTGCTCTCGCTGCGTCTGCCCGAGGTCTCCGAGCCCAACTCGGCAGCGGCTGCCGCCTGATGTCTCCAATGAGGCGAGTTGCATGACATCCGCATCGGGAGTCGGCCGGCTGTTGATCCTGGCCTGCGGGAATCCTTCGCGCGGTGACGACGCCTTGGGGCCGCTCCTGATCGACCGACTGAGCCTGGATCCCGATCTCGGGCGGCGCGGCATCGAGACCCTGACCGATTTCCAGCTTCAGATCGAGCATGTCCTCGACCTGCAGGGACGCGAGCGCGTCATCTTCGTCGACGCGGCCGTCAGCGGACCCGAGCCTTTCACCTTCCTTCCCCTGCGCCAGAGCCCGGATGCGTCGTTCAGCACCCACGCACTCGCTCCGAGCGCCTTGCTGGCCCTGTTTCGACAGGTCACCGCACAGGCGCCCCCGCCGGCGCGACTGCTCGCGATTCGCGGCTACGGGTTCGAGCTCGGTGCACCCCTGAGCGAACGCGCGTCGGCCAATCTCGACCGGGCCCAGCACCTGCTGACCCGGATCCTGCGTCTTGATCGGCTCCCCGTCGGTCCGGGTTAGTCGGACGAGCGGGTGCTCCAAGGCCGACCGAGCATCAGGTAAAGCGCCCCGAAGCCGCCGTCGGCATAGCCGTATCCGAGGTAGATCGGCCCGATGAAGGTGTCGGCGCCCAGGAAGAGGCTGCTGCCGAAGCGCAGATTGTCGCCGTTGATCTCCGAGCGCTGTTCCCACACGTTGCCGGCCTCCAGCGAGCCCCCGGCATAGGTGTTGACGAGTCCGGTGGTGAGATTGCGCATGTAGATGATGCGGGCGAGTCCCACGTTGCCCCCCGAGAGCTCGTCCTGATTAAAGCCGGAGAGGTTCAGGAAACCGCCCAGTCGGTAGAACGCCTGATCCGGCTCCTGCCCGCCGAAGCTGCCGGCCATTCTGATGCCTGTCAGGAGCGTGTTCTTCCCCCAGCTTTGCGCCTTCAGCAGGTTGAACCCGGCTTGATCGTAGTTCTCGGATGCGCCGATCTCGGTGCGCGAGGTCAGCGCGAAGGCGCTGCCGATCCAGCCTCGGCGCGGGAAATTGGCGCTGTCCAGGGTGTCGAGATAGAAGGAGAGACCGAGCGAGCCTTCATCGAAACCGTAGCCGCGCATGCCGGGGTCGCCGTAACGCAGATCGGCATCGCCGGCATAGCGTGCGTACTTGAGTCCGAGCCGTCCCCAGTTGCCGAAATTGCGCCCGCCTTCGAGCGATCCGCCGAGACGCGAGATCAGATACTTGGCCGACGGGTTATCCGATTTCTCCGGCTCGAACAGGGTTAGGCTCTCGGTAAAGTAACCGGCCGTGGCCTCGACATACCAACGCTCCAGAGGGTCGAGCGGCTGATAGAGCTCGGTGACGAGGCCGGGCTCCTCGCCGGCCTGCAGAAAGGTGCGCCACTCGGCGTTCAGCGCATTGACTGGCGCCATGGTGTAGGCCGCTCCGACGTTGAATCGGGAGTCGCCGCCGGAGGCCGAGGACAGCTCGATGCCGGCCTGCAGGGAGCTGGTACCCCAGGACTTCTCGTTGGCGCTGATGACCAGCTCGGTCTTGTCGTCGGGTGTTTCTTCCAAACGATAATGAACCGACTCGAAATTGTCCTGATCGAAGATGCGGTCGATCTGCGCCTCCAAGGCATCCGGATCCAGCGGCTCGCCGAGCGGCACATCCAGGCGGTCGGTGATGACCGCGTCGGCCAGTCGCGAGCGATTCTCTACGCGCACGCGATCGACGATCGGCATCGGCTTGCCCGTGAGACGCTGCCCATCGAGATAGGCGGCATAGCGGGCGGCGGGGATCTCCAGCCCAGCCAGCGCGACCTCCTGCTCCTGCGCACCGCGCTCGCCGATGGCGATCGCCTCCAGCATCTTGTTGAAGTCCGCCGCCGTCACCTCGCGTCCCAGCGGCGGGGTAATGAGGACGTCGCGTCCGTGCAGCTCGGCGATCTGCTCTTGCGTGTTGCGCCAGGTGACCAAGCTCATCACCTGGTCGAGCATCTGGAGGACGTTGTTGATCTCTTCGCGATCGCGGCGGGGTCCGCCGACGTCGACGGCGATGATGATGTCTGCACCCATGTCGCGCACCACGCTGACCGGCAGATTCATGGCCAAGCCGCCGTCGATGAGGAGTTGATCGCCGATCTCGACCGGGGCGAAGGCCGCGGGCACGGCCATGCTGGCGCGGATCGAGGTCGCGAGATCGCCGCTGCCGAGGATCACCGCCTCCCCGGTCACCGCATCCGTGGCGACGGCGCGGAAGGGGATCTTCAGGTCGTCGAAATCCTGGATCGAGCGTGCCGGAAGCGTGTAGCGCCGCAGGGCGAGGTCGAGTCGATGGCCTTGGATCAGGGCCGGGACGAGATTCACCTCGCGCTTTTCCTCGTTCACCCCGGGCCTGGCGCTCATGAGATAGTCGTTGTCGTCGAGCTTGCGGTGGATGCGTCGGTCCTGGCGCTGGGGCTCGTCCTGAAAGATCGCCGTCCAATCGATCTCCTCGATGGTCGCCTCGATCTGCGCCGGGGACATGCCCGTCGCATAGAGTCCGCCGATGACGGCGCCCATCGAGGTGCCGGCGACATAGTCCACCGGGATACCCATCTTCTCGAGTACCTTCAGAACGCCCACGTGGGCCGCACCGCGTGCTCCGCCGCCCGAGAGCGCGAGCCCGATCTTGGGTCGCTCCGCCGCGTCGACCGGGGCCGTCGAAATCAGAAGGCCGAGCACAAGTACGGGAGCCAGCAGGAGCAGGACCCGAGGCCGATGCTTGATTGAGCGCAGCTGCACGATGTGATTCCTCTGAAAAAAGCGACTACGTTAGCATGCTCGTCGTGGATTTCCGCGCACGGCGGGGTTACGCAGGATCGGCCGTCGAGACGGGTTTTCAGCTAGACTTCGGCTTTCAGCCGAATGGACAGGAGCAATCATGATCGAGGCCCGCAGCAAACCCCGGCAGTGCGCTTTCGCGTATCCGGCGATTGTCCTCCTGACCCTGCTCATCGCCGGCTGCGGCGACCAGGTCGTGGTCGAAGGGGTCAACACCGACGACGATACGCTCGTGGGCGACAGCGTGATCGACAATCCGGCGGAGGGCGCGGAGATGGCGGCCGGCGAGCCGTATGCCGAAGGGAATCCCTACGAGGAAGCCGAAGAGGGAGAAAAAAACATGGGACCGAACGCGCCGGGCTATATCCCCGAGACCATCGACTAGACGCGACACCTCGGCCAAGGCGTGCCTCGGGGCGCGGGAGACTCGATCATGCGACAGCCCGGGATCGGCTTGACGCTGGGTTTCGGCCTTTGGGTCGTCGCCGTCTTGCCGGCACCCTGTGCGCAGAACGTCGGGGTCGAATCCCTGAATCCCTCCCTGAATCCCTCCCTGAATCCCTCCCTGAATCCGTCCCTGATGTCGGTGGAAGGGCTCGAGGCCAGGATCGCCCAGACCGATCTCGATCCCGATCTGGACGCCGATGCCAAGACCAAGGTGGTCGCTCGCTACCGCGAGGCGGTGAGCAACCTCAAAGAGGCCGAGGTCAACCGGTCGCGTGCCGCTGCGTTCGAAGAGGTCACCCGGGCGGCACCGGAGGAGACGCGGCGCATCCTCGAGCGCATGTCGGCGGCCGGCGCTGCGGATGCCTCGCAAGTGCCTGATGTCGGTTTGGAGACGGCGCGCGGTGAGATCGAGCTGCGACTGCGCAAGGCGCAGGCCGACCTGGCTGCGGCGCAGGCTCGGCAGGCCGACTTCGAGCGCCAGCGGTCTTTCCACGAGAACCGGCCGGCCATGATCCGCCAGCGTCTCACTGCCGCGCAGGAGCAGCAGGACGCGATCGCCTCGGCACTGATGGTCGACCCGGGTGTCGCCCAGCGCTCGCCGCTGACCGCGGCCGGGACGCCGGCACTCATGCAGTCGCTCATGCAGGCGCGGTGGTGGGCGATGGAGACCCGCTACGTTGCCTTGAGCACCGAGATCCGGGCGCTCGAGCAGGAGCTGCTCAGTCTGCCGATGCGGCTGGACCTGCTCGCCGCCAGGCGCGACCAGGAGACCGCAACCGTCGAGCGGCTCGGGGTCCAGGTCGATGCGCTCAAGGATCTGCTGAACGACAAGCACGCCATCGAGGCCGCGCAGGCCAAGGCCGAGGCCACGGATCTACTGGACGCGACGGCGGGTTTGGATCCCTTGCTGGTTCATCTTGCTCGACAGAATGCCGATCTCACCGATCAGCTTTCCGAGGCCGTGGGCACACTCGACGATCAAGACGACGAGGAAGCGGAGGCGATCCGATCGACCGAGCGGATCAAGGCCGATTTCGAGCGGGTACAGGCGGCGCGGGAGATCAGCGGACTGACCGAAGGGATCGGCACGCTTCTGCTCGAGCATCGCGCGGCCTTGCCGGATTTCGAGGTGCTCGATCGCAAATTGCAGGCGCTCTCGGAGCAGATTGCCGCGGTCAACGTCAGTCGCGTGCGACACCTCGACGAGGCGACGCGCATTGCCGATTCGAACCTGACCTTGACGGAGCTTCGGGACAAGCTCGCGCCCGGCTACGGGCAGGAAACCCTCGACATGCTCCGTACCCTGCTCGCGGCGCGTCAGGCGTTGCTCGCCAAGCAGGTGGAGGCAGAGGGCGAGCAGCTGAACGGGCTGCGCAGGCTCAAGGCGGCCGAAGTTCGGAGGCTGGAGGCGGCGCGTGCGTACGATTACTTCCTCGAAGAGCACCTGTTCTGGCTCGGCACCGGCCACAAGACGCGCCCCGGGGACTTCGCGAAGCTGGATCAGGATGTGCGGTTGCTGGCTGCGCCCGCCTTATGGTCGGAGCTGAGCCGCAGTTTCGGCGTTCGGGTCGCGACCTCGCCCCTGTACTGGCTGATCCTCCTGACGGGCGCCGTCCTCCTTTGGAAGCGCCGCGCGCTGATCGAGGCGATCGGGCTGACCTCTGCCCGGATCGCGCATCCGAGCGCCGCCGACTCCGGGCAGATGCTGCGTGTCCTGATGCTCACGCTGATCGTCGCGGCGCCTTTGCCCTTGATGCTCGGCGCCACCGGCTGGCTGCTCCAGGACGCACCGAACGGGACCGCCGTGTCCGACGATGTCGGATCGCGCCTGGTCCGCATCGCGCTGGTTCTTTATGCCCTTTCGACGCTGCGTGCCATCTGTCTGCCCTCGGGATTGGCCATCGGACATTTCCGTTGGCCGACCCCCGAGGTGCGGCGGCTGCGGTTCGAGCTCGGCTGGCTGATGTGGGTCTTGGCTCCGGCTCTCTTCCTCGGTGCGGTCGCCTTGAGCGCCAACCCGGAAGCCCTGGGCGGATTGGTCCAGCGCCTTGTCGCACTGGCTGCGGTGACGGCGACGGCTCTGTTCTTCTTCCGTTTGTTTCATCCGAAGACCGGTCTCGTGGCGCGTCAGCGGCGACGCGGCGACCCGCGGCTGCTTTACCGCGCCTACCCGCTTTGGTACCCGCTGCTGGTCGCTTTCCCGCCGGTGGTGATGGTTCTCTCCTGGGACGGCTACGTCTATTCGGCCCACGTGTTGTGGGGCGGTTATGTCCTGACGCTCGGATTGATCGCCGCCTTGGCGGTTGCGCATGCGCTGGCATGGAGCTGGTTGGCGCTCGCGCGTCGTCGCTTGGCTCAGCGGGTCGCGCGCGAGCGCCGAGAGAGTGCCATCGCGGAGCGCGCGGCAGCGGCCGACGGTGAGCTTTCCGGCTCACCGTCCGAGTATGCGCACGTCGATCTGGATGCGGCGAGTGCGGCCGGACGAGAGCTTTTAGGGATGGCGGTCGTCGTTCTTGCCCTGGTCGGGCTTTATGCCATCTGGTCTCCGGTCTTTCCGGCATTGAGCGTTCTCGACGAGGTGACACTCTGGCATACCGCGGGGATCCTGGACGGGGAGGAGGCGACACTGCCCGTGACCCTGGCCGATCTCGGACTCGCCCTCGTCTATCTGGTCGGCATCGTTGTGCTCGCCAAGCGATTGCCCGCCATGCTGGAGATCATCCTGGCGGAGCGTCTGCGCATGACCTCGAGCGGCCGTTACACGGTCACCACCCTGACGACCTACGTCATCGTGGCCATCGGTCTGGTGCTCGCACTCGATCGGGTCGGCGCCCAGTGGTCCCAGCTCCAGTGGCTTGTGGCTGCATTGGGTGTGGGCATCGGGTTCGGCCTCCAGGAGATCGTAGCCAACTTCGTCAGCGGCTTGATCATTCTCTTCGAGCGCCCCGTCAGGGTCGGGGATGTCATCACCGTCGACGGGACGGACGGCGTGGTGACCAAGATCCGTATCCGCGCCACCACGATTCGCGGTTACGACCGCAAGGAGCTGCTGGTTCCGAACAAGGAGCTCATCACCGGTCGGTTGCTCAACTGGTCCCTGTCCGACTCGGTCACGCGGATCATGATCCTCGTCGGCGTGGACTACGACACCGACGTGGAGCTGGCCCACGCATTGATGCGGGAGGCGGCGCAGGAGAACCCGCGTGTTCTTGCCGTCCCCAAGCCCGCGATGAACCTCGAGGGCTTCGGCGACAATGCGCTGACCCTGTCGCTGCGTGCCTATATCGAAGACATCGAGCATCGGGTCGCCATAACCTCCGAGCTCAACATGGCAATCAACCGCAAGTTCCGAGAGGCCGGCATCGTCATCGCCTATCCGCAGCGCGATCTGCACCTGGAGACGCGCGGACCCTTGCGGGTCATACTCGTAGATCCTGGTCGAGCGGAGGAATCCCCCGACTCGGACGGGGACGGTTCGGCCGGACGATGATCGGGTCGTGTCGCGGTACGAACGGAAAGCGGATCAAGGTTGCCGACGCAGGCGAGGCCGTCTCAATGCGACTCCAGCTTGCCCAGCTCGCCGAGGATATCCAGCACCAGCTGTCGGGTCCGGGTCTCCATCCCGCGGCAGAGTCGATCCGGATCGCGTTCCCCGTTGATGAGCGGGCGGATGACGCCCGCCAGCCGCGCCATGGTGCCGCCGACCTTGCTCATCTGATCGGCCATGTTGCCGATCAGCACCAGCGCCTGCGGATTGCCGCGCGCGGCATGGATCATGTGGGCGAGACCGGGTGCGGCCAGGGTCGGATCCTGAGCCCGACGTGGATCCGGCAGACCGGCGGGGTCTTGGAGCCCGTGCAGGATGGACTCTGCGATGATTCTGTCTTCCTCGTCGAGACCCGTCAGGAGCGCGGCCGAGCGATCCCCCCCGGCGATGCGTCGCAAGGCGGCAACCAGCGCGGTCCAACCCTGGTGCTCGGCGGCTGTCAGGAGGGTTTCGAGGTCGGCTCGTCCCCCCGGACGTTGGGTCAGCTCGACCACTTGACGGATGAAGGTCGCATGGACGAGACGGATCTGCTCGCGGCGTTCCGGGAGGCTGGCCAATGGACGATCTCCTCTCTACGAATGCTGATCTGAAATAGACGCGTGCGCCCGGTATATCATCACGACGGACTCGGCGGATCGAGCCCGCACCCTCCAGGAGAGATCATCGATGCAGGTCGAAGTTACGGGCATTCTGGGTTTGATTCACCTGATCCTGACGATCTATGCCATCGTCAAGATCGTCGGCAGCTCCGCCGGCACCGGCTCGAAGGTGTTGTGGATCGTCATCGTCCTCTTGCTGCCGGTCCTGGGTTTGATCCTCTGGTTCCTTTTCGGTCCGAGCTGAGCTCAGAGGATCGGCCCCAGCATCGCAACGCTGTTGTTCAGCAGACGCCGGCCCGGTCCCCAGGCCGCGACCGCCTCGGCGGTGACGGGGCGGGATCGGGCGATATAGCTGTCCTGGCGCTCGCGCATGGTTGCCGTGAGTGCCGGGTCGTAGAGGAGGATGTTGTTTTCGAAGTTGAGCTCGAAGCTGCGCCGGTCCATGTTCGCCGAGCCGATCAGGGTGACCGCCCCGTCCAGGGTCAATGACTTGGTGTGCAGAAGCCCGCCTTCGTACTCGAAGATCCGCACCCCGGCGGCGAGGAGGTCGGCGTAATAGCTGCGGCTCGCCGCACCCACGACGAACGAATCGTTGCGCGCGGGAAAGAGGATGCTGGTCTTCACGCCCCGATAGGCCGCGCCGCAGAGCGCGTCCTGCATGGCTTCGTCGGGGACATAGTAAGGTGTCGAGATCACCAGCTCCTCGCGCGCACTGTAGATCAAGGACGCGAACAGCTCGGGCATCGCCGAGGCGCGCACCGTCGGCCCTGTCCCGATCACCTGGGCCGGGAACCCGCCGGTCGCTGCCGGCGGGGGACGGCGCAGCAGGGCGTCGATGCCGTCGTCGACATGGGCCAGCCAGTCGCTCGCGAACAGGATCTGATTCTGGCGTGCGATCGGTCCCTCGAAACGCATCATGGCGTCGACCCAGGGTGCGTATTTGGGCTTGATGCGGAACTCGGGATCGGCGCAGTTCTGGCTGCCGCAATAGGTGATGCCGTCGTCGATCACCAGGATCTTGCGGTGGTTGCGCAGGTCGATGCGTCCACCCAACGGGCGCAGCAGCGGGTTGCCGATCGGTAGGGCACGGGCGAGCCGCACCCCTGCATCGGCCATCCGCGTCCAATGGATCGAATGGATCATCCGCCGCGAGCCCAGATCGTCCGCCATGGCACGACAGGTCACGCCGCGCCTGGCCGCGCGCTCCAGCGCCGCGACCATCGACAGGCCATTGTTGTCGGGCAGCCAGATGTAGAAATTCAGATGGACATGGTCGGTCGCGGCGTCGATGTCTGCGACCATGGCGTCGATCGCTGCATTCGAGTCCGCCATCAGGGTCGCCCGGTTGCCGCCGACCGGGGCAAAACCGCTGATGGATTCCCCGAGTCGAAAGAGGTGGCGATAGGTGTCCGGGATCTCGGGCGGCGCGAGCCTGCGGTCGAAATCACCGGCGGCCTCGGGGACTTGAGCAACGATGCGTCGCATCCGTTCGCTGCGGTGTCGCCCGAGATTCACCTCCCCGACCAGCACGTAGGCAACCGCCCCGACCACCGGCACCGCCAGGATGACCACCACCCAGGCGATGCGGGATGCCGGCTGCCGATTCGGCCGCAGCAGCACCCGTACGACCAGTCCGGCTTGGATGAGAAGATGCAGGAAGAGGATGATCATGGGTTCGGCCTTGTCGTCGGACGAGGATCTCGCGTCAGCCCGGCGGCTCGCGAAACAAGGGCCGGGCATCGATGCGACCGTCGATAAGACCGACCATACGTTGATAGTCCGTGCTCTGCGGATCGCCGAAGCCGGCTTTGAAATCCTGCGGAGCCAACCCCTCGGGCAGACCTTCGATCGGGGGCATGAAGTCGTTTTCGCTCAGGCCGCGTTGCGCGAACGCCCGCAAGGCGCGGGCATCCGCCGGGCTTCCCGTCGCCAGTCGGGAGAAACGGATTCCCGCGCGATTGGCGGCGACGTCCGCGAAGCTGTAGCCGCTGCCGCGTTCGGCGTCGCTGGCCTCTTTGAACAGACCCACCAGATTGGACAGCATCCCGCCGCCCTTCGCCGCGAGGGCGGCCGAGGTCATGAAATGCTGTGCGAGATCGCGGCGACCCCGCAGCAGGACCGTGTGCCGGCGCGGACGGTCTGCCGACGTGCCCGTTACGCTAGGGTCGCGGACGCCCTGGCCGTTCACATAAGCGGCCAGCACGAGAATGGCGGCACGATTCTCCGCAACGGGGTCGGAGCCCGATTCCGCGTCCGGAACGACGCTCAACAGATGCGAGAGCAGATCGCCCAGCTCGACCGGCCGACGGGCGGGGCGAGCCCTCAGGTACTCGGCCAAGGCGGTCTGATAGCCGAGCATGCGATCGAGCTCGACCTCGGGCACCAGACTGCTGCCGATATTCTCCAGGATGTCGTTGCGCCAGGCATAGCGGATGTGGACGCGGTCGGCTTCCAAGCGGACGTGCTCGACGACCCCCGTTTGATCGAGGGCCGTGACGAAGCGCCCGAGGAGCGACTGAAACACGCCGCCCGGGAGCGGCAGACCGGCGAGGCGTGCCTTTTCCACCCGCGGCAACGGCGCGTCTTCGACCAAGGTCAGCTCGAGGTTGAGGAAGCTGTGCAGCGGATCCCAGGGCAGTCCGACCGATGCCGAGAGTCGCGCCCGTCCGGCCTCCAGCCAGACGCGCGCGCGCCCTTCGCCGACGCGGTCGACCACGTAGTTGGCAAGGAGATTGGCCTCGGCCTCGGAGAGCACCAGCGTGGCTTGCTCGCCCTCGCGCATGCCCCGCGGCCGATTGGCGACGAGCCAATCTCGTGCCCAGGTCCGCTGCACGTCGGTCAAAGCGATATCTTGGGGGACGCGTGGATCGCGGTCGAAGACCAAGAGTGCACCGAGGCCGAGTGCCGCAATCAGGATCAGGCCGAGGGCCCAGCGGAACAGCGTGATCATCCGACGAACGTCCGGGTCGAATCCGGATGGTCGGCGGCCGATGCGCTGCCCATGGTGTCGGTCCAGGTGAAAGAGTGCCTTTTGGTCATGCGCGTCCTCGCCTCTGCCTCCAAGGCCCCCTATTGTGCGGTAAAACGCGTCCGGGAGGGGATGCGATGTCGCCATCTCCGTGCGGCTTTACACGAGCCCGTCGGCGCTACGGCCGGCGTGATTCAACGCGTTGAGATTAATTTATTTTAAACCGCGTCAGGGATAAAGCCTTTGGTGCCCTCGTCGGTGCCTCCCTGTTCCGGCGTGATTTGTCGAGCGCGGACGGGGTTTACATTGAACCAATTCGGCTCGGCGTCATCTTATGTTGCAGTGCACAATAATCGGTTCGGAGGCCTGGTGCCGGTCTCGAAGGCCGGCCGAAGCAAGTGCCGGGTCCGTGCGAATAGAGTTTGGAGAATGCAGCCATGAATGCCGTGATCGATCATGCCCGAAGCCGGGGCTCGCCTCGGGGCGAGCCCGTTCGTCTGAAGGACGGGTCCTTCTGTCACATTCGTCCGATCGGGCGCGATGATTCCGAGACCGTGATGGCCTGTTTCGACGGTCTGTCGGATGCGTCGCGCCGATTGCGGTTCTTCGGAGCCAAGCGCGCTTTGACCGAAGCGGAGCTGGCCTACCTGTCGGGCGCGGACGGTCGCGAGCATCTTGCCTTCGCCGCGGTTCGGCGGGATGCGCTCGGACGGGATACGGAGGTTCTGGGTGCGGCGCGTTGTATCCGCTCCACGCCCGGATCCGAGACCGCCGAGCTGGCGATGGCCGTCGTCGACCGGGCCCAGGGCAACGGGGTGGGGACCGCCTTGCTGGACCACCTGATGGAGGCGGCGCGGGAGCAGGGGATTCGCAGGTTTCGCTGCGAGGTGCTCGCCGACAACGAGGGGATGCGTGCCCTGGCCAAACGGCTCGGCGGCCACCCGGGTTGGTTGGACGACGGCACGCTGGAGTATGACTGCCCGTTGCCCGATGCACCTGCGGCGCCGAAGCCGAATCCGAATCCGAAACGGGCGTCGAGGCGTCGGCCGGTTCCGAGGTCCGTCTCGTGGCGGACTGACCGTCCGGTGCCGGCGCCATGGACCGACTCGTGGGAGCGTGCGGCCAAGGTGTCCGTCGCCTTCTTCGAAACCGCCGCGCTGACTTGGTACGATAACGTCTTGCCCGGTCAATTCGGACGCTGATGGCCATGTCGCAGATCCGCTCGTTCGAAGGCAAGCATCCGCGGATCGATACGTCCGCGTGGGTCGACGAGACCGCGGTCGTCGTCGGCGAGGTCACGCTGGGTCCGGGCGCCTCCGTCTGGCCCGGGTGCGTGATCCGCGGGGACATCCATCGCATCGAGATCGGCGCGCGCACCAACATCCAGGACGGGAGCATTCTGCACGTCTCCCACGACAGTCGCTTCATGCCCGGCGGTGCACCGCTGATCGTCCACGAGGATGTCACCGTCGGTCATCAGGTGGTCCTGCACGGGTGCGAGATCCGTCATCGTTGTCTGATCGGAATCGGTGCGCGGGTGCTCGATCGCGCGGTGATCGAGCCGTTTACACTGCTTGGTGCGGGGTCCTTGGTCACGCCTGGTCAGGTTCTGGAGGGCGGTTATCTCTGGCTCGGTACACCCGCGCGGCGGGTGCGGACGCTGACCGATCGGGAGCTGGAGTATCTGGAGTACGCGGCGGATAACTATGTCCGGCTGGCCGCCCGGTATCGCGCAGCCTCGCCATAGGGTCGGCAGCATTCGCTGCGTCCGACCCGGTCTAGGCCGGCGACGACGGGGCCGGATCGGGCGGCTGGGGGACGGGTGTCGGTGGCTCGGCATCGGAGGCATCGCTCCCGGGAGGGGGCACGCGGTTGACATCCACCGCAACCCGTAGCTCGTGGGTTCCGCCGCCGTAGAAGATGCCGCGCAGCGGCGTGACGTCCTGGAAATCTCGGCCGACGGCGGTGGTGATGTGCTGCTCCCCGGGGACCCGGTCGTTGGTGGGGTCGAAATCGACCCAGCCGAGGTTGGGGATCAGCACCGAGAACCAGGCGTGCGATGCGTCGGCGCCTTGGAGCTTGACCTGACCCGGCGGCGGGAGGGTTTCCAGATAGCCGCTGACATAGCGGGTCGCCAGCCCGAGGCCGCGCAGACCGGCGATGGCGACGTGGGCGAAATCCTGACAGACGCCTTTGCGCTGCTCCATGACCTCGGCAAGCGGGGTGGCGATGGTCGTCGAGGTCGGATCATAGACGAAATCGTGGAAGATGCGTCCCATCAGCTCGATCGTCGCCTCCAGGATGGGCCGCCCGGGCCCGAAGGACTCCGCCGCATAGGCGCGCGCCCCGGTATCCTGCGGAACCAGCGGCGAGGGGAGCGTGAAGATCCGCAGGTTGGTCATGGGCTCGTCGTTGCGATCGTGCAGACGATCGACGATGCGCTCCCAAGGCTGGGTTGACTCGGGTTTGGGCAGGGTCGGAGCCGCCACCTCGACCTCGCTCTGCGCACGGACCTCGAGCGCGTCGTGGGCCTGTTGGATCGAGAAATAGCTCACCCGGTTGCCGAAAAAATCCTCGTGCTCGCGATGCACGGCCGGCCAGGGATCGACCCGGATCTGGCTGGACAGGCAGCGTTGGCGCGCCGTCTGGGGCGGTTTGAGATGGGCGATGCTGTGGCACAGCGATACCGGCTCGGCATACTCGTAGCGCGTCACGTGATTGATGCGGAATCTCATGAGGCGCCCCGCGCTGCGGCTCGGCGCAGGAGGCTGTGCGGCTGCTCTTCGTGCCTGAAATACTGGGCGGTGATGGCGTCCGAGATCGCGGCGCTTTGGCGATCCGACTCGGCCAGCATGGCGGCCAGCGCGGCGCGCCGTACGCCCGCCTTGTCGGGCTGGACCAGGGTGTCGATCTCGGCCAGGCGGATGCCGGTGAGACCCTTGAGAACGTGCTTTTCGACCGCCGTGCGCCCGACGGCGAGGTCGCCGCGCGGCAGCTCCGAGACCAGACGTTCGAGCTGCATGAGCTGATAGGCGAGTGCGCGGGGGTTGCCCTCGTCCTGAAAGACCAGGTCCAGAAGCGCGCCGATGCGGGTGCCGGCGCGATAGCGACGGCGATAGGTAATGAGGCTGTCGGTCACGCCCAGGACCGCCTCGATGACCATGTTTTCGTCCTGCTCGCCGGCGATCGGAACCAGCATCGACCGCAAGAGGCTTGCAGTCGAGGCGGCACGCTCGAGACGACGCCCGATCTCCAGAAAATGCCAGCCCTCGTTGTGCGTCATGTTCTCCTGGGTCAGGGCGGAGAAGGCCACCAACGAGGTGATCAAAGGGTCGAGCTCGTCGAGTGCGAGGGAGAGCTGGCCGGGCGGCTCTTGGGTGAGATTGGCGAGATGGACCTCGATGTCGCTCACGATCCGCCAGGTATCGGCCGAGAGACGATCGCGAACCGAATAGGCGGCTTGCCCGAGGGCTTGGAGTGTCTGCGGCAGACCGCCCAGGCGGGCCGGATCCGAGATGAGCGAGAGCATCTCGGGCACCGGGTTGCGCAGACGCTCGGCCGCGCCGGCGCCGATGAATCCCGGGAACGACTGGGTCTGATTGGTCAGGGCCTCCAGAAGCGAGCGCAGACAGCAAGAGCCCTCCGTGGAGGCGGCAAAATCGCTGCGCTCGGCGAGCTTGAAGATGGTGATCCGCAGCAGGCGCACCAGTCCCTCGGCGCGCTCGGCGTAACGCCCGATCCAGAAGAGATTGTCGGCGACCCGGCTGGAGACCTCGCTCTCCTGCGTGACGGCGGGGGCGTGCTTCTCGGTCGTGACCAGAAGGCTTTCCTGGCGCTCCGGCTCCGAGGCCACCACCCAGACATCCTTGGCCAGCCCGCCGAGCTGGTTGGAGTTGAGTGCGGCGTCGGTGGTTGGCGTGACCCGCCCGAGCCCGCCGGGCATGACTGCGTAGCCGTCCTCCTCGGCGGTCAGGAAGGTTCGCAGGACGCTGGGCCTGGGTTGCAGGTGCCGACCGATGAGCGCCGGGGCGGTCGATGGGCTCACGCGCTCCTGTGCGATATAGCTGCCGGGACGCTCCTTGATGGCCTGGACCAGCGCCGCGCGGGCGGGGGCATCCATGGTGCCGGGGAAGAGGCAGCGTTGGCCGAGGCGTTTGTTCAGAGGCTTGATGACGAGCTCGTCGAGCCGATCCAGCACCTGCACGCGCGACTCGGGATCGCCGCACCACCAGGTCGGGATGTCCGGGATCTGGAGCTCCTCGCCCAGCAGCTCTCGACACAGGCTCGGCATGAAGGCCGGCAGCGCGGGGTGCTCGAGGATGCCGCTGCCCAGTGCGTTGGCAATCACCAGATTGCCGGCCCGCACCGCCTGGACCAAGCCGGGAACGCCCAGGAAGGAGTCCTCGCGCAGCTCCAAGGGGTCGCACCAACCGTCGTCGAGGCGCCGCAGGACGGCGTCGATGCGTTCGAGCCGGCCCAATGTCCGCAGCCACAAGGCGCCGTCGCGCACCGAGAGGTCGCCGCCCTGCACCAGCGTAAAGCCGAGATAATTGGCGAGATAGGCGTGCTCGAAATAGGCCTCGTTTTGGGGCCCCGGCGTGAGGACGACCACGCGCGCGTGCTCGGCCCGTCGGGGTGCAAGGCGCGTGAGGGTGCGACGGATCGAGCGGAAGAACCCGGCGAGTCGATGCACGTGCGAGTCGCGGAACATGCTCGGCAGCACGCGCGACAAGACCACCCGATTCTCCAGCGCGTAGCCGAATCCGAGCGGACTCTGGGTGCGGTCGCCGATGACCCGCCAGTGCCCGTCCGGCGTTCGGGTCAGATCGGCCGCGTACTGGATCAGGGGGCGATGACCCGAGACCTCGATCCCGTGGCAGGGGAGCAGATACTTGCCGCTTCCGTCGATCAGCTCGGCCGGCAAAAGGCCGTTGCGGATGAGCTTGCGCGGGCCGTAGAGGTCGAGCAGGATCTGATTGAAGAGGTCGGCCCGCTGAATCAGGCCGCGCTCCAGCTCCGCCCACTCCTCGCTGCGGATGAGCAGCGGCAGCAGATCCAACTCCCAGGGGCGGGATATCCCCTGCGGCTCGGCATTGAGATTGTAGGTGACGCCGTTGTCGCGGACCATGCGGGATGCCTCGCGCCAACGCGCCTCGATCCCGCTCGGACCGAGCGTGCGCAAGGCATCGAGAACGTACTGCCAGTGCGGGCGTACCTCGCCCTCGGCCGTCCGCATCTCGTCGTAGCAGCCGGGCAAGGGGTCATAGGCATCGACCAAACCCGACTGCTCGAGTAAGGGTGCCAGGTCGGGGACAGACATGGGCCTGGGCTCTTTCCGGGACATTGACCCTGGATTAGACACGTCATGCCCGGGTGTCGCAAGGTTCGTTTAGCCCCTCACGCGGGTGGAGGGCGAGGCTCGAGGGCTGTGTCCGGCGGGGGGTCCGAGGCTTGGAGCAGATACCGCTCCAAGTGCGATGCCGTCAGCGGCAGCGCGAAAAGGTCGCCCTGCGCTTGCAGGCAGCCGATGTTGAGCAGGAGGAGTCGCTGGCGGTCGTCGCGCACCCCGTCGGCCGAGACGTCGATGTCCAATGCTTGCGCCATCGCGATCAGGGCCTGAACGACCGCCAGATCGTCCGGGGAGTCGGGCATGGCATCCACGAAGCTGCGATGGATCTCGAGCCGACCGATCGGCAGCCGACGCAGAACCGGCGGCGCAAGCCAGCTCGTACCGACCTCGCCTAAGATCAGGCCGACGCCGAGCCGGTGCAATCCGTCGAGGACCTCGCGCGCCTGCTCGGGATGCTTGAAGAGGAGCGACTCGGCGAAGCTCAGCTCGAGACCCGCAGCGTCGATCCCGTCGGCGCGCAGCAGGCGCTCCAGTGCCGGCACCAGATCGAAGCGCGTCATCTGGGCTTCCGAGACCCGTACGACGAGCGTTCCGATCGGCACGCCCCTGAGGTGCCAATCGTGCAATCGGCGGCACGTCTCGGCGAGCATCCATTGCCCCAGCTCGACGTTCATGCCGCCGGATTCGATCAGCGGGAGGAGCCGCTCGTGCGGGACCAGTCCCAGCTCCGGATGCCGCCAGCGGACCTGCACCTCGGCGCCGGTCCAGCGACCCGTCTCCAGATCCGCGCGCGGCTGGAAAAGCAGCTCGTACTCGCCTTTTTCGAGTCCGGCTCGCAGCAGCTCGGTCAAGCGTTGGCGCGCCGTCGTTGCGTCGCCCGGCTGCTCGGCATAGATCCGAAAACCGTCTCGTCCGCTCTGTTTGACGTTGCCCAGCGCCGTGGCGGCATGCGCGACCATGATCTCGGCATCGTTGCTCGCGCAGGCTTCCAAGGCGATCCCCATGCTCATGGTGACGAAGACCTGATGCCCGCGCACCGACATCGGCGCCCGCAGGGCCGAGCGCAGGCGTCGTGCGATCTCCTGCGCCTCGGTCGGGGTCTGGATCCCCTCCAAGAGCAGCCCGAACTGGTTGCCGCTCAACCGCGCCAGGGTGTCGGCGGGACGAATGGTCTCGCGCAGACGCAGCCCGACTGCGCGCAGCAGCTCGTCGCCGATCTGGTGACCGAGGCTCGCGTTGATGTTTGCGAAACGATCCAGGTCGAGCAAGAAGAGCGCAACCGGGGTGCGATTGCGCCGCGCCGGGTCCATCGCATAGGCCAGGCGCGATTCGAACAAGACGCGGTTCGGCAGCTTGGTCAAAGGGTCGTAGTGGGCAAGATATTCGACGTGCTTCGGACCGTTCGCGGCGGCAAGCCGCTCGGCGAAGACGCCGACAAAATTGGTGACCTTGCCGCGGCTGTCGACGATGCGTCGAATATGCAGCCTCTGCAGATAGATCTCGCCATCCTTGCGGCGGTTCCAGATCTCGCCCTCCCAAACGCCCTGCTTGATCAGCCGACGCCACATGTGGGTAAAGAAGCTCTTGGTGTGCCACTGGGAGTTGAGCAGGCTGGGCTTGCGTCCGAGGACCTCGGCCTCCGCATAGCCGGTAATCCGGCTGAACGCCGCGTTGACCGCGACGATCCGCCCGGCGGCGTCCGTCATCAAGACACCGTCCGAGGTCGCGGCATAGACGACCGCGGATTGCAGCAAGCGCCTCTCGGAGTCGCGCACGCTGGTCACGTCGCGAATATTGACGACGATGCCCGTCACCTTGTCCTGGTCGTCGCGATGCGGGAAGAGTCTGACCTCGGACTCGCGAATCTGGCCGTCCGGGCCCATCTCGTGGATGTCGTCGACCGCCGGGTGACCCCCGTCGAGACAGCGCCCGAGGTTGCGATGTACGAGCTCGCTGAGCGGGCCCTGACCCTCGATCTCCGACAAGGGGCGTCCGACCGCATTCTCCTGCGTCTGCCGGAGCGCGGCGAGAAAGGCCGCGTTGGCGGCCAGCAGGCAGCCTCTACGGTCCAGGAAGGCGATGCGATCCGGAGAGGCGGAGACAATGTCGTAATAGCGGGCCAATGCCTCCTCGGCCGCTTGGCGTTGCGTGATGTCCAAGACGACACCGGCGAGCTTGCGTACGCCGTCCGAGCCGGCGGGCTGGAGGCGGCCCGCACTTTCGGCCCAGCGCAGGGTCCCGTCTGGACGGATGATCCGATGGCGAAACCGGAAGGGAATGTCGGATTCGACGGACTGCCTGACCGCGGCGCGCGCCGGCTCGCGATCCTCGGCATGGATCTGCAGGAACACGGTGTCCAGGTCGACGTCCGCGTCCGGCCCGAAGCCCCAGATGTCGTACCAGGTGCGCGAGGCCAGGATACGTCCCGTGGAGAGGTCGATCTCCCAGTTGGCGACCCTCGCGAAGGCTTGCGCCTCGTCGACGGCGAGCACCGGTTGGATCGGGGCGCTTGCGGCGGCACGATGCTCGACGACGACGCCGATCACCGCAGCCCTGCCTGCTCCGCTCGGCGCAAGACGGGAAAGACGCACCATCGCACCCAACGGGCTGCGCTCCCGGGTCATCAGACGCAAGGTGTGCGTGATCGCGTCGTCGCCCGTAGCCAGAAAGTCGTCGACTCGATCCGCATCCTCGACTCCGACAAGGTCCCGAAAGGACAGGCCGGTCGGCACGCCGTGCGGGTAGCCCAGAAGGGCCGAGAAGATCGGGGATGCGGCCACGACCTGTTGCTCGGCGTCGAGCACGACGACCGCGCAAGGCAGTGCATCGAGCAGTCTGCCGAGCTACGTGCCGACCTGCGGTGCGCAGTCTACACGCGTAGTGTGCTCCTTTGTGTTCTCTTCCCGATGCATACGGAGTGCTTTTTCGATGTGCGGTGGCGGTCGATCACGGATTATATGCAGGATGGAGCGCCCGGCGATCGTAACTATTCACCTTCTCGACCGGCGTATCCGCTGGTGTCTTCCTTCGGCGTGCGCTTGCCGCCCGCGAGCGGCCGGGGCATAGTGGGCCGGGGGTGAGTCCGGAGATAGCGATCCGGCGTCCCGGTTGTCGATACGAGGATTCGAATCGTCCATGAAGCCACCGACGGAGGACAGCGCGCGCGCCGACCGCCTGCTGTCGATCCTGTTGACCTTTGCGCGCGAATCTCGGGTGCCCGACCTGCCGAACGGCATCGGCCTGGATACGCGACTGGAGGCGGACCTCGGGCTCGATAGCCTGGGCCGCTCCGAGCTGATCGCGCGGGTCGAGAAGGGTCTCGGGGTGAGACTCTCGGATCAGGCGCTCTTGGCGCCGACCGCGCGCGATCTCCTGGGATTGCTGGTCGAGGGTCCGGGCGCCGTGCCGGACGGCGGACGCGCGGTCGTTTCCGTGCGCGCTGTCGAGGGCCATCCGGTCGCCGCCGCGACCCTTTTGGATGTCTTGGACTGGCATCTGCAAGCGCACGCCGATCGGGTCCACATCCTCTACGAGGGGGAGACGGGCACGCAGCCGATCGGCTATCGGTCGCTTGCGGACGGCGCCGCACGGGTCGCAGCCCGTCTGCAGGCGGCGGGATTCCACCCGGGGGCGACCGTGGCCCTGATGCTCCCGACGGGGCCGGACTATTTCTACAGCTTCTTCGGCGTCCTCATGGCCGGGGGCATCCCGGTGCCCATCTATCCGCCGAGCCGACCGCAGCAGATCGAGGAGCACCTGCGTCGCCACGCCCGGATTCTCGACAATGCCGGTGCAGCCTATCTGATCACGGTTCCGGAGGCGCGGGCCATCGGTCGTGTCCTGCGGGTTCAGGTCCGCTCGCTGCGGGGCATCGTGACGCTCGAGGGTCTTGAGCAGGAGACCCCGAGCGCGTCGCGGGCGCGCCCTGCGGCCGAGGACATCGCCTTTCTCCAGTACACCTCCGGCAGCACCGGCGATCCCAAGGGTGTCGTCCTCACGCATGCCGACCTCCTCGCGAACATCCGCGCCATGGGCGAGGTCGTGCAGGTTGCGCCGGACGACGTCTTCGTGAGCTGGCTCCCGCTCTATCACGACATGGGCCTGATCGGTGCCTGGCTCGGCAGTCTCTACTACGGCATCCCCCTGATCTCGATGTCGCCCCTGTCCTTCCTGGCGCGTCCGATGCGCTGGCTGGAGGCGATCCATCGACACGGCGGGACCCTCTCGGCGGCCCCCAACTTTGCTTACGAGCTCTGTTTGACCCGGATCACCGATGCCCAGATCGCAGGTCTGGACCTGAGCCGCTGGCGTTGGGCGCTCAACGGTGCCGAGCCTGTCAGTCCCGAGACCTTGCGTCGCTTCGCCGCGCGCTTTCGCCCCCGCCGGTTTGCGTGCCGAGGCGCTTGCGCCTGTCTATGGACTGGCGGAGGCGGCGGTCGGGTTGGCCTTTCCCCCGGCCGGGCGCGGGCCTCGGATCGACTGTATCGATCGCGATCGCTTTGCCCGCGCGGGCTATGCCTTGGCGGTCGATTGCGAGGATCCGCAGGCGATGGAGGTGGTGGCCTGCGGTCGTGCGCTTCCCGGCTACCGAGTGCGCGTGGTCGACGAAGCGGGCCACGAGCGGCCGGAACGCCACGAGGGTCTGCTCGAGTTCCAGGGGCCATCGGCGACGCAAGGCTACTATCGCAACCCGCAGGCGACACAGGCGCTGATCCGCGACGGCTGGCACGCGACCGGGGATCGCGCCTATCTGGCGGGCGGCGACATCCATCTGACCGGACGGGTGAAGGATCTCATCATCCGCGGCGGGCGCAATCTCTATCCCTACGAGGTCGAGCAGGCCCTCGGCGAGGTTCCCGGCGTGCGCAAGGGCTGCGTGGTCGCCTTCGCGGCGAAGGACCCGGAGCTGGGCAGCGAGCGGCTCGTGATCCTGGCCGAGAGCAAGGAGCGTGATCCGGCGCGGCGTGCCGAGTTGGCCCGGCAGCTGCGCGAGCGCGCGACCGATATTCTCGGGCTGCCGCCGGACGAGCTGTTGCTGGTCCCGCCCCGTGCCGTGCTCAAGACCTCCAGCGGCAAGCTGCGCCGCGCGGCCACGCGGGATCGCTATCTCGCCGGCCAACTGTCCGAGCAGGTGCGCCGCCCCGTCTGGCAGTTGATGCGGGCCGCGGGGTCAGGGCTTCGCGCACGGATCCTGAGCCTCCCGGGGCAGCTCTATGCGGGGTACGCCTGGGCCGTGTTCTACCTCATCGCGCCTTGGTTTTGGATCGGCATCATGGCGATTCCGAGTCCGCGCCTGCGATGGTCGATGGCGCGGATCGGCATCCGGCTCCTGCGCCGCCTGACCTTCGTGCGACTCGTCGTGACGGGTCGGGAGCATCTCCCGCCGACCGGGCGCCCCTTCGTCTTGGTCGCCAATCATCAGAGCTATCTCGATGGTCTCGCCTTGGCGGAGGCGGTCGGGCGTCCGATCGGCTTTGTCGCCAAGAGCGAGCTGCTCGCGCGCCCGATCGTGGCGGCCTTCATGCGGCGGATGGGTGCGAATTTCGTCGATCGCTTCGATCCGCACGCAGGCAGTGCCGAATCCGGCCGTTTGACCGAGGTACTGGGCCGCGGCGAGACCCTGGCATTCTTCCCCGAAGGCACCTTCCGCGAGCAACCGGGGCTCTTGCCCTTTCGAATGGGTGCTTTCGCTGCCGCCGCTCAAGCCGGCGTGCCGCTTGTCCCGGTGGCTCTGCGGGGGACACGCGAGCTGATGCCCGGCGACGGATTCTCGCCCCGTCCCGGGCATGCCGAGGTGCTGATCGGTCTGCCCATCCAGCCCTACGGAGACGATTGGGAGGCCGCGATCGGCCTGCGTGACCGTGCGCGTGCCTGGATTGCGGAGCGTGTGACCGGCTGAGGGTTAAGCTTGGAACCCGCGGCTGAATGCTTCGTGCTGCATGCCGGGTATTGCAGGCACTTTGCTCAGAGGAGCTTCACCAATGCTGCAATCGCGGCGACCTGGGCGAACATCAACGGGATGAGCCATTTGAGTAGATCGACCTTGGAACGCACGATCTCTCCTCGAACCTGCTCGATCTCTTTCTGAAGGCGGAGCTCGGTTTCTCTGATTTCGCCGCTTATCTTCACGATCTCGGCGCGCATTTGGACCGTCTCGGTCTTAACCAGCTCGATCTCCTTTTGGAGCCGCAGCTCGGTTTCGCGCAGATGGCCCTGGGTGACCATTTCCGGGAGATGTGGATAGCGTTCCTCGATGCGCTCGAAGGCCTCGGCGATGACGCGGGCGCGGGCGCGGTCGTCGGTGGCCGTGGTCAGGGCTTCGTAGAGTGCGACGCTGGATGTCATGGGGCGACTATGGAGTGCAATCCTGACGGACGCAAATCCGAACGTCGACGCGCCGGATCGATCCGTGTATCAGCGTCCGATCGCCACCGGACAGCCCAGGGTCTCCAGACTGGCCCAAAGCGAGGTACGCGCCAGGAGCGGATTGGTCTCGTCGAGGATGAGCAGATCCATGCCGAGGTTCCGGACCGTCGCCGCGAGACCCGCCGCATCGCTTGCCTCCAGCGACACCAAGCGGGTCTGCTCGCGGACGTGTCCGAGCTGCTCAATTGCGCGGTTGCGCAGGGTGGCCGCATCCGCGCGGGTCGCAGGCTGCAGGATGACGACGAGGCTTGCGGCATGTCGGATCCCCAACTCCAGGGCGATCGAGAGGACACGTATCGACCCCTCGCTCCCGGTGTAGAGCACGCCGACGACCAGACCGCCGAACGTCGTTCTCGGCGCGGACGGTCGCGGGCGTCGTCGCAGCGGGGCGAAGCGTCCGATCCGCCCCAGTGCGAAGAGCTCCGCATCGAGGCCGGCACCCAGGATTTCGGCCTCGAGATCGCCCCGCCAGACCCGGAACGACCAGGCCACGCCCAGCTCGCCCGCGGTGCGTTCGAGCCGTTCGCGCACGCCGCGTGCCGCGGCGCGCAGCTCGCGCTGGAGCCGGTCTACGTCCAGGGTGCTCTCGCACAGGGTCGCGATCCGCAGCTCGCGCAGAAAGGGCAGCCCGGCGAGACGCAGCAGCTCGGTGTCCTCGACGAACACGCCCTCCAGCTCGGCGTTCAGGGCGGCGGCGATGCCGGCGGCCAAGGCCAAGCCCTGCAGGCTGTGCGGGGAGGCGTCCAGCGCGACCGCGATGCGTCGGATCCGTCCCGCTGGATCTCCGGCGCTCATGGCTCGTTCCGCTCCGAAGGTGGGGTCTTGCCGTCCTGTGCATGCAGGGCACGCAGGCGCTCGGAGAAGCCGATCAGGCGAGCCTCGACACGGGCGTTGACGCTGCCGTCGGGGAAGCGTCCGTCGG
>NZ_LN848257.1:4420339-4463575 GCF_001499735.1 Thiocapsa sp. KS1
GTCGATGCTCGCGATCGGATAGATCGCGAACCGGCCCTGCGCGACCGCCTCGCGCACGTCGGCGCGCAGCATCAGATGCTTGACGTTGGACACCGGGATCAGAACACCCTGGCCCTCGACCGGTCCACGTGCCGTGCAGGTGTCGAAGAAGCCCTCGATCTTCTCGTTGACCCCGCCGATCGCCTGGACCTCGCCGAGCTGATTGACCGAGCCGGTGACGGCGAGCGACTGGCGGATCGGCAGATCGGCAAGCGCGGAGAGCAGGGCATAGAGCTCGGCCGAGGAGGCGCTGTCGCCCTCGATGCCGCCGTAGGACTGCTCGAACACCAGGCTGGCCGAGAGCGACAGCGGATGGTCCAGGGCATAGCGCCCGGCGATGAAGCCCTGGAGGATGAGCACGCCCTTGGAATGAATGGGACCGCCGAGCTTCACCTCGCGCTCGATGTCGATCAGCTCGCCCTTGCCCAGTCGCACCCGCGCGGTGATCCGGCTGGGATGTCCGAACGCGAAGCCTCCGAGGCTCATGACCGCGAGCCCGTTGACCTGACCGACTCGTGCCCCGTCGGTTTCGATCAGGATGGTCCCCCGGGTGGTCTCTTCACGCAGCCGTCGGCTGATGCGGTCGGCGCGCGCGATCTTCGCATCGATGGCCTGTTGGACATGGGCCGCGCCGACGGTCTCGCATCCGTCCGCTCCGGCCCAGTAATCGCTTTCGCGCACCAGATCGCCGATGGAGCGCATGTGACTGGTGAGCCGCTCGTTGTCGTCGGCCAGGCGCGCGCTCTGCTCGATCACCCGAGCGACCGCGGCGCGGTCGAAGTGACGCAGCCCGGCACGCCGCACCTCGGAGGCGATGAAGCGCGCATAGACGAGATGGCTCTCCGGACCGCGCACGAGCTGGTCTTCGAAATCCACGGCGACCTTGAAGAGCTCGCTGAATTCCGGGTCAAGCTCGCACAGCAGATAATAGATGTGCCGCTCGCCGAGCATCACGACCTTCACGTCCAGCGGGATCGGCTCGGGCTCCAGCGACAGGGTGCTGATGAGACTGGTGATCTGGGCGAGCGACTCGATGCGGATCTCGGCGGCCTGCAGAAGACGCTTCAAGGTCTCCCAGGCGAAGGGCTGCATCAGCAGCTTGAGTGCGTCGACGATCAGATAGCCGCCGTTGGCTTGGTGCAGCGCGCCGGCGCGGATCATCGTGAAGTCCGTCTCCAACGCGCCGAGATGGGCGCGGTGCTCGATGCGACCGACCAACTGATGATGTGCCGGCAGATCGGCATAGACGACCGGGGCGCCGCCGTTCTTGTCGTGCCCCAAGAGCACGTTGATCCGGTAGCGTTGATGCCAGGGCGGACCATCCGGGTTCGGCGGGATCCAGATGCCGAGCAGCGGAGGTTGTTTGTCGTTCTCCGGCAGAAACTGGCGGAAGTTCTCCACCACGTCCGCCTGCACCTGGTGCAGATAGGCGATCACGGCCGGAAGATCGCCGTATGTCTCGCAGAGTGCCTCGACCAGGCCTTGCGTGGCGGCAGCGGCCATCTCGCGATTGAGCGCTTCGATATGCTCGTCGGAGCGCTTCTTCCAGAGCGGCATCTGGTGCAGGGCCTTGCGCATCTCGGCCTGCAGGCTGTTGATGTCCTCCTCGATCCGGGCACGGTCCTCGTCGGAGAGGGCGTGAAACTCGTTCGGACCGAGCGGTTTGCCGTCGCGCACCGGCGCGAGGGTAAAGCCGGTCGGGGTTTGCAGAAGGATGACATCCTTGTCTTTCGCCAGCTCGCGGATCTCGCCCATGGCCCGCTCTTGGCGCTCTTCCAACTCTTCTTCGAGCGCCTGGGTGCGGGTGCGGTACTCGTCGCTCTCGAAGACACCCTGGATCGCGCGGTGCAGATCCTCCACCAGCTGGTCCATGTCGCGCTTGAGCTCCGTCCCCTTGCCGGGCGGCAGACGCAGCGCGCGCGGGCGATGCGCGTCTTCGAAGTTGAAGACATAGCACCAATCGGGGGGTACGGCCTCATGCTTTGCACGCTCTTGGAGTGCGCTGCGGATCAGGGCGTATTTACCCGTCCCGGACGGCCCCAGCGCGAAGAGGTTGTAGCCGGCGTGACGGATGCCGATCCCGAAACGGACGGCCTGAATCGCCCGATCCTGGGCGATCAGACCGTCGCGGACATCCAGATCGGCGGTGGTCTCGAGCGCGAGCTGTGCGGGGTCGCACTGCCGATAGAGTGCCGAGGGTTCCAGTGGCGTGACGCTCATCCGCTGAAGGTCTCCGCGATCGGGGCGCCGAAGGATTCCGTGCTGTAGCGCGAGACCTCGAGGGTCTCGGACCAGTACCGCGAGGGCAGGCCCGCCTTGTGGCGCAGATGCTCGAAGAAAGCCGCGGGTTCGGGCACCTGCTCCCAGACCGAAGGCAGGAAGGTTCCCCGCCGGCCGCGATCTTCGAGGATCAGACCGTCGATGCCGGGCCGGATCTGTTCGAGCAGATCGGACTCCGACCGGAAGTGCATCGGCTCGGACGGACTCAGCACCGAGATGTGGATGTCCAGCCGCGGCAGCTCCGGGCGAGTCAGCGGCGGGAACCGCGGATCCTCGAAGGCCGCGGCGTAGGCGTTGCGGGCGACATCGACCACCAGCGGCCGGATCGCCTCCAGCACGCCGATGCAGCCGCGCAGCTCCCCGTCGATCTGCAGCGTGACGAAGGTCGCGCGCTCGGCTTGGAGCGCGGCCGGATAGTCGCGCGGATCCGGCTCCAGGGGAGCGCCCTGGTTCAACCCGTGCTCGATCGATTGGGCCGCAACGGCCAACAACATCCGCCGCTCTTCGGCTCGGTAGACGCCTTCGGTTTCAGTGGAAGACATAGGCACCGTACCCCACCACCTGGTCTCGCGAGCCGGCGGTGTCGCCCGAGTTGCGCAGGTCGAGCGTGCGGGCCTGCATCCCGCGGCGTCGTGCCGTCTCGAGCAGTCCGTTGACCGGGATCCGCCCGCACGCCTGGTCGTATCCGATGTCTTGGGGGCGGAGCGCCTCGATGGCCTCCGAGGTCGCTGTATCCATCGCTCGCGCGGTTGCGTAGGTGTGATAGTGGCTGAGGTCAGAGCTGATGACGATGAGGGTCTCGGGACCGCCCCAGAGCAGATCGAGCACCTCGGCGACCTCGTCCGGACCGGCGTCGCCGACCACGAAGGGCACCAGGCTGAACCGCTCCAACACCTCCTGCAGGAAGGGCAATTGCACCTCGAGGCTGTGCTCCTGTGCGTGCGCCGCATCCATCAGTCTGACCTGCGGCAGGGTCAGCGCCAGGTCGATCGCGTCACGGTCCAGCTCCACAGGGCCGAGCGGCGTGACGAACCGGTCCGCGCTGCTCGCGGCAAGGCCGCGCAGCGGTACGCGATGCGCCGGACCCAGCAGGACGACCCGGCGCACGCTCGCGCGGGCCGCGGCCAAGGTGGCATAGGCACTGGCGGCGACGGGACCGGAGTAGATCAAGCCGGCGTGCGGGACGATCAGGGCCTTGGGTGGCTCGCCGTCCGGACTCGCCTCGGCGAGGAGCTCGTCCACCGTCCGTTTGAGCACGCGGGGGTCGCCCGGATAGAAGAGACCGGCCACCGCCGGGCTGCGAGAGAGTGACATGGCTGTTTCCTCCTGACGGATGAGGGCCGTGAGGACCGGCTCGGGACAGGACCCGGGGGAGCGCGGCCTCATACGCAAAGTATAGACCGCAGGGGTAATGCGTCCTGCGAACGGGCAACCACGCCCGAGACCATACCGTCATCCGGGGTTGCAATCGGCCCCGGGTCTTCCACACTGAAGATATACAGAGCAGGAGGTTGCGATGAACGGCGAGCGAATCGATCGCGTCGTCCCGACGCGCTACTGGCATGCCTTGGATGACGGTCGCGTCCAGTGCGACCTCTGTCCGCGTTTCTGCCGCATCAAGGAAGGACAGCGCGGCATGTGCTTCGTGCGGGCCTGTCAAGGCGGGGAGATCGTCCTGACGACCTACGGACGATCATCCGGTTTCTGCATCGATCCGATCGAGAAGAAGCCACTCGATCATTTCCTGCCCGGCACCCCGGTGCTCTCCTTCGGGACCGCCGGCTGTAATCTGACCTGCAAGTTTTGCCAGAACTGGGACATGAGCAAGTCGCGCGAGATGGACACGCTCGCCGATGCCGCGGAGCCGGAGACGATCGCGCTGGCGGCCGAGTCGCTCGGTTGTCGCAGCGTCGCCTACACCTACAACGACCCGGTGATCTTCCACGAATACGCCATCGACGTGGCCCGGGCGTGCCGCGAGCGCGGCATCAAGTCGGTCGCCGTGACCGCCGGCTACATCTGTCCGGAGCCGCGGGTCGAATTCTTCCAATGGATGGATGCCGCCAACGTCGATCTGAAGGGTTTCACCGAGGATTTCTATCACCGACTCTGCAGCGGCCATCTGCAACCCGTCCTGGAGACCTTGGAGTATCTCGTCCGAGAGACCAAGGTCTGGGTCGAGCTGACGACCCTGCTGATCCCCGGTGAGAACGACTCGGAGGCCGAGCTGGAGTCCATGACCGCGTGGGTGGTCGAGCATCTCGGTCCCGATGTCCCGATGCATTTCACCGCCTTCCATCCGGACTACAAGATGCTCGAGCATCCGCGGACCCCGCTCTCGACCCTGACGCGCGCACGTGCGATTGCGATCAAGAACGGCGTCCGCTATGCCTACACCGGCAACGTGCACGACGAGGACGGCGAGAGCACATACTGTCACGGCTGCGGGCAGAAGCTCATCGGCCGGAACTGGTATCGGCTCTCGGATTGGAATCTGACCGCGGACGGTCGTTGCAACCGCTGCGGGACGGTCTGCGCAGGCGTCTTCGAGGCGGCGCCGGGCCAGTGGGGCGATCGGCGTCAGCCGGTTCGTCTGCGCGACTTCGCTGCCTGACCGGAGGTCGGGCAGGAAGGAGCCCTCGAGCGCACGGATGGAGACCAGGTCGAGTCGCAACCAGGACGCCGGTTCGGCGGGCAATCGGATTGCCGTGCCGAGCAGCAGGTCACGATGATCAAGATCACCGGATTCATCCATCGCGAGGCACTGCACGACCTGATCGGGCGCTGGATGCTCGACCGATTCGAGCCGTCGGACCCGACGGCCCTGCTGGAGCTGGTCCACTTCAACTCCGTCTATGTCGCCCGTTACCTCCCGCTGTTTGCGGAGGGTTTGCTGCAGGGCGTGCACGGCGGACGGATCAGGCGTCGGACCTGCTTCACCAAGGGCGATCTCAAGGACCAGCTCGTCGCCTATCTGCCGGACGCATCCGAGCGGGCGACCCGGTTGGTCGCCGACTACCGGGCCGACCCCGGACGTTTCTATCGCGAGACCCCGTTTCGGGGCACAGCCTATTTCACCGGCTCCGAAGGACAACGCCGTTATGTCGGGTCGAGCCGAATCAAGCGCATCCGGCGACTCGCCGAGAAGTCCGCGCGCAAGGTCGTCGATTGGCTGTACGAAGAGATCCTGCGTCGGGCTCGATCCGATCCGCGGCTTCCGGAATCCGGCGCGAGGATCGGCGGCCTCGTCGGACCGACCCGACCCGATCTTGCTCACGACCCCGCCCGCGCCATCGACAGCCTCGAAGCGCACGGGCGCGCGCTCCTGCATCGTCTGCGCGCGATGCCTGCGCCGGGATGGCTTCATGATGTCGAGATCAACGACGTCGCCGGGATCAAGGTCGTCATTGCACCCGACGCGGAGGCGCGTCTGGCCGAGGTTCTCGGCGGGCTGGGGTGTTGGCCGGTGGAGCGCGAGGTCCATCGGGGCGATTACAGCGCAGTGAATCTGCTCGTCGATTTTCACCCGGACAAGGACCGGATCCTGGCGCAGGGGCTCCCCGAGAAGGTCCTGCGGGTCTTCGAGGTCCATGGCATCCCGCCATGCGAAACCCGCCGCCGTTTCGAGACCTTCGTGCGCAGCGGCGAGCCGGCTGTGCGCGTGGAGATCATCTGCTCGGACGCTGCCGAGACCTTGGAGAGCGAGATCGGCCGCTGCATGCACGAGGACCGTATCATCCGCCAGCGTCTGGGTCGGGCCTACCAAGGGCACCTGTCGCAAAATGTGGAGTTCCTGCTTGAGTACCTTTTCGCGCTGCCGGCGGCACCCGAGGCTCGACTCGATCGATTGCCCGTGCGACTCTGGGAGCGGTACCTCCCGGACTACTTCGACGAGGTCAAGCGCGCGCTTTTCCGCGTGCCGTCCGTGGAGCTGGATCCGGATTGACCCCGTCGAGACACGAGGACCAAGGAGACAAGCATGCCGGCCAAAGCGTTCGACGTCGTCATCATCGGGGCGGGACCCGCCGGGCTGTTCGCGGCCATGCGGCTCGCGGACAGGATGAAGATCCTGGTCATCGACCGCCGCCCGCGGCCTGGCGGGGCCGGCGGCTACACGGACGGCAAGCTCAACCTTTCTCCCCACATCGGACTGGATCTCGCGGAGCTCGGGCTGTCGGAGGAGGAGGCGACCCGTCGGATCCAGGAGGTGGATCGGATCTTTCTCGACCACGGGGCGGACCCGACGCTGCACGGTCTGGACGAGGCGCGCATTCAATGGTGGCTCGACCGCGTCTCCTGGGTCCGCCGGCCGGCCTCGAAGGGTCGCTGGGACATCCAGCTGGTTCCGGTGGTGCAGCGGCACATGGGGACCGACTTCGCGCACCGGGTCACCAAGGCGATGGCCGACACGGTCGAGCGCCGCGGCGGCACCTTGATGCTGGGGACCGCGGTGACCGAGATTCGCCGCGAGGCCGACGGCGGTTTCCTCATCGAGACCGCCGCAAGCGCCTTTCGCGCCCCCTATCTGGTCTGCTCGCCGGGCCGCGAGGGCGCCTACTGGTTCCGCGAGAAGGCACGCGCGCTCGGGGTGCGCACCGGCCATGGTGCAATCGACATCGGCTGCCGGGTCGAGATTGCCTCCGCCGTCTACGAGGAGATCACCGACGTTCTCTACGACCCCAAGTTCATCTTCTGCACACCGACCCATCAGGATCGCACCCGCACCTTCTGCACCAATCCGGGCGGACATGTCCGGATCGAGGAGCATCGCGACTTTCGTCTGGTCAACGGCGACGCGCTGAAGGCATCCAAGACGGCCAACACCAACTTCGCGATCCTGAATACGGTAAGCATGACCGAGCCGCTGCAGGACACCACCGAGATGGGTCAGCAGGTCGCGCGCTTCGCCAACTTTTGGGGCGGCGGCAACAGCCTGGTCATGCAGCGCTGGGGCGATCTCATGGCCGGGCGACGCTCCAAGGCGCAGAGCTTCTTCTCGGCCGAGCTGGGCTTCGACAAGTTGATGCCGACCCTGCCGCCAGGCCCCGGCGTCACGCCCGGCGACATCTCCTTCGCCTATCCGGGTCGGATCGTGCGCAACCTCCAGGAGAGCCTCGAGCTGCTCGCTCGCGTCATCCCGGGCGTCGCCCATCCCTCCACCATCATCTATGTGCCCGAGATCAAGTTCTACGATGTCCGCTACCCGACCAGCCGCGAGCTGGAAACGGATGTGCCCGGACTCTTTGTCGCGGGCGACGGGGCCGGGAAGTCCCGCGGCATCGTAGGCGCGGCGGTCAACGGGCTGATGGCGGCGGAGGGGATCCTGCGGCGGGTCGGACTCTGAACCCTACAGGCACAAAGAGCGCGAACCGAGGAAGTTGAGATCAAATGATCCGCCTGCCTCATCCCATGAGGGTCTCGGGTCGGCAGCACACGCAACGGTTGTGCGAACGGGTTTTGCGCGATAGACAATTTGTTGCACCGGACTATTTCACTATCTATCGAGAGGTGTTGCCGGAGTCCGTACGCGGTTGCGGCTGAGGCTCGATGCTGACCTGGGAGGTTCCGTCGTCTTCCATATCCAGCCTACTGGCCGCTGCGCGTGAAAGATCGATGACCCGATCCCCCACGTAAGGCCCACGATCATTGATCCTGACCTCGACCTTTTTGTCGTTCTCGAGGTTGGTCACTTCAGCCGTGGTCCCCATCGGCAACGTTGGATGGGCAGCCGTCATCTTGTTCTGATCGAAGGTCTCGCCACTCGCGGTTTCGTTGCCTTGAAATCCGGGGCCGTACCAGGACGCTTCGCCGACCTCGTTCCGGCCCGGTTTGGTGGCCCCCGCACCCCCTTTGCCGTGCTCGACCGACTCCTCCGAGTTACATCCGGTTAGCGCAAAGGCGGCAATCAGAACAAGTCGCGAGAATTGGGCAAGACGGTCGCGTTGTGACATTGAAGTTCCAGCTCTCAGTGATGAGGCCTCACCCCTCGTTTGGCGGGGTACCAGGCATGAAAGCAATTATCCCCTTGCGGTTCCGCAGGCTCTGTGCGGCAGCGTACCGTGGCAGAATCCTCGCCCGACGGGAAGAGTCGGGAATGGCTTGAGTCTAGCGAAGCTCAGAACCTTCGCGCCTTCCCGTCGGCGCTGTAGACTCCGCAGCCTGCCAAGTCCAACCCCTATCCTGAGGCGTTTCGGCTCACTATGGTTTTAGCTTCACTCTCCGTCGCCTTCGGTCTGGCACTGCTGCTGTGGAGCGCCGATCGCTTCGTCGAAGGCTCCGCCGTGACCGCCCGACATCTGGGCATGCCGCCCTTGCTGATCGGCATGGTGATCGTCGGCTTCGGAACCTCGGCTCCGGAGATGGTCGTCTCCGCCTTGGCGGCCATGCAGGGGAATCCCGGTCTCGCGCTCGGGAATGCCTACGGCTCGAACATCACCAATATCGCGCTGATCCTGGGGCTGACCGCAATCATCAGCCCCATCGCGGTTCATTCGAGCGTGCTCCGCAAGGAGCTTCCGATCCTCGCGGCTGTCACGGTCTTCGCCGTCGTCATGTTGATGGACGGCGACTTGACTCGCACGGACGCCTGGGCCTTCTTAGGCGTTTTCGCGGCGCTGATGGCCTGGAGCGTTCGCGAAGGTCTGCATCATCGCTCCGATGCCTTGGCCGGCGAGATGACGCAGGAGCTCGATGCGGCCGAGATGCCTTTGCGCCGGGCGCTGCTGTGGGTGGTTGTCGGTCTCGTCTTCCTGATCGTCAGCTCGCGACTCTTGGTCTGGGGTGCGGTGGAGATCGCGCATGCACTGGGTGTGAGCGACCTCATCATCGGTTTGACGATCGTCGCCGTGGGAACCTCGCTGCCCGAGCTGGCCTCCTCGATCATCGCCGCGCGCAAGGGCGAGCACGACATTGCCCTGGGCAACATCATCGGGTCGAATCTGTTCAATACGCTTGCGGTGGTCGGGATCGCGGGGGCGATCCATCCGATGGTCGTGCCCCCGGAGGTCATCTCGCGGGACATGATGGTAATGGGCCTGTTGACGCTGTCCTTGTTCGTGCTCGGTTACGGGTTTCGCGGACCGGGTCGCATCAATCGCATCGAGGGGCTGCTGCTTCTGGCCTGCTACGTCGGCTACACCGCCTACCTGATCAGCACCCTCTTCAAATAGAAGGGCAGGGCATCGACCCCGGGTCGGGATGTTGCCGACGCAATCCCCGGCCGTGATTCCGGATGGCGATGCCGAGCCCTCGACACCCCATACACACACCGGGGACCGGCCGATCCGGATCCCCGGTGTCGTGTCTTCTTGCTGCTCGATCGGATCAAGTGCCGATCATTCCCCCGTCCTCGCGCGTAATGACCACGACGGACGCCCGCGGGCGGCTGAGTCCGGGTGTGTTCGGAAGGCGTGCGCCGGAGGAGTTGCGGACAAACTGGCTTTGAGGCCAGTTGCTGTATTTCGTCGGATCATCCGCCGGGGCGTCTTCCCCCGGATGCTGGATGCCGACGAACATCGCCCTCCCGTCCGGGGTGGTGACGACCCCGGTGACCTCGCACTTCGGCGGACTCGTCAGAAAACGCCGGACCTCTTTGGTGCTCGGATCCGCGCAGACCATGCAATTGGAGCCGATGTTCACCCAATCGCCCCCGGCATCCCCCTGCTGATCCGTCTGGACCCACATCCGACCGAAGTGATCGAACCAGAGTCCGTCCGGTGCACCGAAGTCGGCACTGCCTGCGGGATCGGCGACGATCGTGCCCTCGTAGGCCGGTCCCGAGGCGGGGACGCCGTCGACCAAGTTGTCCGGCGTGTAACTCGCCCCGAGGGTCTTGGTCGTGGCGGCGTCGCCGCAGAGCACGAAGATGTCCCACTCGAATCCGCTCGCCGTGACCAGGTTGCCGTCCTCGCGCCAGCGGATGATGTGCCCGAAGTCGTTGTCGGGTCGCGGATTGGCCACGTCCACCGGCGGATTGGCGGAGCCGGCATTGGTCGAGCCATCCGGCTGATTCGACGAGACCGGCCCGTTTCCGCGCCGACTGTTGTTGGTCAGGGTGCAGTAGACCTCGAGCGGGCGTGCATCGTCGTAGGTCGGGAATCCCTTGATCGGGGCTTGGGAATCGCGATAGGTTCGCAGCGCTGTCCATTCCGGGCGATCCATCATGGTGGCGCCGACAGCATCGGCCGCTTGGCGCGTGAAGACGAGGATCTTCGCCTGCACCTCGTTGTCGTCCGCACCCGAGAATCGCGGGAGATCCCGCAGCTTGAGCTTGCCGCCGCTCGCCGGGTCGTCGATGACCGTCTCGGTGTCGGGCGCGAGCGCGATCCAGGCGCCGCGATAAGTGTCCGCGGCGAGACCCGGCTCGTCCGTGAAGCGGGCGACATAGAGGGTCCCCTCGTCGAGCAGATCGCGATTCGCCGCGCGGTCGGTCGGATCGAACGCACGGGCGCAGACGAATTTGTAGATGTACTCGTTGCGCTCGTCGTCGCCCATGTAATAGGCCACGCGGTTAGGCGTGCCGTCGGCATCGGCGCTGACGGCAACCTGGGCGCTTTCGTGCTTGAGGCGCCCCATGGCGGTGCGCTTGACCGGCGTGCTCCGCGGGTCGAACGGATCGATCTCGACGACCCAACCGTAGAGATGCGGCTCCAAGGGATTGTTGTCCGCGTCGAACCGCGGATCCACCTCGGGCCAACGATAGAAGGGCGCTGCCGTGCCGATGCCGTAACGCGACTGGCCTGCGATGATCTCGGGCTTTTGGTCGAACTCGTTTTCGTCGATGACGGCGCCGCTGGTCGGGGCCGCAAAGTAGTTGTTCCAGTTCTCCTCGCAGGTCAGATAGGTGCCCCAGGGCGTGTAACCGTGTGCGCAATTGTTGTGGGTGCCGTAAGCGGTGTAGCCGTTGTTGAGACCGATCTCGCGTGACTCGCCGTCCGTGATCCTGAATCGCTTGGATTTGAGCAAGGCGCTGCCTGCGGCCGGGCCCGAGACCCGCATTTCGGTGTTTGCGGTGATCCGACGTCCGAAGTGCGAATGCCTTTCCACGGTCCAGTTCTCGCCCACCTTGCGCAGCTCGACGACCGAAACGCCGTGGGCGGCTTGCGACTTCCGCGCTTTCGCGATGGTCATCGGATCCAGACCCGCACTGCCGTGCAGGATGTCCTCGTGGGTGTACTCGTGGTTGACGCAGAGCAGTCCACGGGTGGCGTCCAAACGGGAGCGGATGATTCCGGATCGGAGGGGAAAGAAGTGCATCCCGTCGTTGTGCATGCCGAACTGGCGCGCTTGTGCCGCGGCGTCCTGGGTGGCGCCTTCGGTCCAGTTTCGGCCGCCCGGCATGATGGGGTCGCCCCACGAGGCGAGCACCTGAACCCGATAACCCGGCGGCACCTCGACACGATC
Organism: Thiocapsa sp. KS1; assembly: GCF_001499735.1. Taxonomy (GTDB): domain Bacteria; phylum Pseudomonadota; class Gammaproteobacteria; order Chromatiales; family Chromatiaceae; genus Thiocapsa. Next base: position 4,432,061 of record NZ_LN848257.1, read on the forward strand.
GGCGACGGGTGCCGTGCTCGGCGGGATACTCTCGAATCCGATGCCGGCAAAGCCGTCGGCCGGCGGGATCGGAGCGGCTTGGACGGCGCGGATGATCCCGTTCATGCTCAGCCCGCCGATGCCGGCCAAGACGGAGGCGCTCAGTGCGGTCTTGATGAAGGTCCGCCGCCCGAGATCGGTGCGGGCGATCACCTCGTGGATGGATGCGTTGTCGGACGGATTGAGCGAGACGTCGTTCGTCGGGTGCTGGGAGCCTTTCATGGTGCATCTCTCGGCTGGGATGGGATTGACCTGGCGCCCTGATGCTAGTCGCCGTCCGTTGCGAGGACGTGACGGGAGGCATGCCGATTCACGCTTAAAAAACAGGGTTTTTGATTCTCGGCGACTCGAGGTATCGATTGATCCACGTCAGGCATTCGGCTCGACCCGCCTGTCGTCGCATTGACGCGCCGGTCGTGAAAACCCTAAAGTCCGCGGCTGATCTTCCGGTGCCTCGAAGGCGTTGCCTTCGGGGTTAAACGGGAAGTCGGTGCGCGGCCCTCTCTGGTGCCGCAACGCCGACGCTGCCCCCGCAACGGTAGACGAGTCAAGACGCGGCAAGATGCCACTGTGAGTCATCACGGGAAGGCGCCGCGTCGGGGTCCAACCCCGCTCGTGAGCCCGGAGACCGGCCGGATGATCGGGGACCGTTTCGCTGTGTTTCGCGTGCGCGCAAGGGCCGATCCGTCGGCCGTCGCCGGATGCGAGACCCGCGGGCGGAGCCTCGAACCGGGGTCGCGCGGGGCGACCGGCCGGGATGCCGGCCCCGTCGTCTGTCTGCGGCTCCGCTCTCGTCCGTTCTCCATCTCTCGACCCCTTCTTCTGCTGGCCCATGCGGGTGCGCTCGGGCCTCTGTCGGAGCTTGTCGATGAGATTTCCTCTTATGGCGGCGGCCTTGTCGCTGCCGTTCGGTCTGCCGGTCCACGCGGACACGCAGACCGTGACCCTTGATCCCTTGGTCGTCACGGCGACACGAACGCCTGAGACCGAAGACAAAACCCTGGCCTCCGTGAGCGTGATCGATCGCGAAGAGATCGAGCGCCGCCAGTTTCGCTCGGTTCCGGATGCGCTGCGCGGTCTGCCGGGCGTCTCCGTTTCGGGCAGCGGCGGGGCCGGGCAGCCTGCGTCGCTTTTTCTGCGCGGCACCAATGCCGGCCATGTCCTGGTCCTGATCGACGGCGTGAAGGTAGGCTCGGCAACCCTCGGGACCGCGCCTTTGCAGGATCTACCGATCGCTCAGATCGAGCGCATCGAGGTCGTGCGCGGCCCGCGCTCGAGCCTCTACGGCTCCGAGGCGATCGGCGGCGTGATCCAGATCTTCACGCGTCGCGGCGGCGGTCCGTTGCGACCCCGTTTCAGCGTGGGCGCCGGGAGCTTCGACACCGCGAGTGTCGCGGGCGGCATCTCGGGCGGCGGCGAGCGTGGCTGGTTCGACGTCGGCGCCAACCTTGAGTACACCGACGGGATCAATGCCTGCGACGGCCGCGCCTTCCCCTTCGCCGGTTGCGGCGTGGACGAGCCGGATCGCGACGGCTACCGCAATCTGGGCGTGAGTGCGCGCGCCGGTTATGAATTCAGCGACAGGGCAAAGGTCGACTTCAGTCTCCTCACCTCCGACAACCGGACCGATTTCGACGGCTCCATCTTCTCGGGCAACCTCTCGCGCTCCGATCAGCAGGTGCTCGGCGTGGAGGGCACCTTGCGTCCGCTCGACCCCTGGACCCTGATCCTCTCGGCCGGTCGCAGTCAGGACAGCTATCGGGCGTTTTACGCGGATACCTTTGTCCCCGAGCGTTTCGTCGACAGCTTCGAGACCGAGCGCGACAGCTTCGGCATCCAGAACGATCTCGCCTTGATCCCGGACCAGCTCTTCACCTTGGGTCTGGACTACCAGGTCGACCGGATCTCGGGCACCGTGGACTACACGGACGATTCGCGCAGCAACACGGGTGTCTACGGACAGTATCTCGGCACCATCGGGGCGAACGAGATTGCCGCAAGCCTCAGATACGACGACTACCAGCAATTCGGCGGACAGACCACCGGCAACGCGGCCTGGGGTTATCTCTTCGAGCAGGGGATTCGCGTCTCCCTGTCCTACGGCACCGCCTTCAAGGCGCCGACCTTCAACGATCTTTACTATCCGGGGTTCGGCAACCCGAATCTATCCCCGGAGGAATCCGCCAGCCTGGAGCTGGGCCTGACCGGCGTGTTGCCGTTGGGCCGCTGGGAGCTGAGTCTCTACGAGACCGACATCGACGACCTGATCGCCTTCGATTCGGTCACCTACGCCCCGGCCAACATCGCCTCGGCCCGCATCCGCGGCTTCGAGGCGTCCGGCATGCTCCAGGTTCAGGAGTGGAACCTCGGCGCGAGCCTCACCATGCTGGATCCCGAAAACCGCTCGGACGGCCCGAATCAGGGTAACCTCTTGCCCCGCCGTCCCGAGCAGATGGTCCAGCTCGACCTCGATCGCCAATTCGAGCGCTGGTCGGCCGGTCTGAGTGTCTATGTCGCCGGGCGGAGCTTCGACGATCTGGCCAACAACGAGCGTCTGGACGGCTACACACTGTTGGGTCTGCGCGCCGAGTATGCCCTCACGCCTGCGGTGTCGATTCAGGGCCGGCTCGAGAACGCACTCGACGAGGACTACCAGACCGCGTATCTGTTCAACCAGCCGGGGAGGGCGTTTTACCTGACCTTGAGATACGAGCCTTGAGATTGCCGCCGGCCGCTGGCCACCAGCGAATGGGTGGATGAAGGCAGGCGGCAGGCGGCAGGATGCTTCCCATAACCCAACCGCTTTCGACACCCCGTGCGACCACCTACAATGGCCGCACGACACTTGCTTTTCACCACATTGTCGCCCCGGCGACGCGACCAGGAGACCGACCTCATGACCCCCATCACCGACTCTCGCAGCCGTATCCTGATCGGCCTTGCCTTGGCCGCCCTCATGGCGGCGACGCGCGGCCAACAGTTCGCCCCGCTGGCGCACCATCTTCCGGATGCCTCGCTGGCCGTCTTCTTCCTGGCCGGTTTGTATCTGCGCTCGATTTGGGGCTTTCCTGCCCTCTTCGGTCTTGCGACCGTCATCGATCTGACCGCCATCGGTTGGGGCGGCGTGAGCGGCTACTGCATGACCCCTGCCTACTGGATGTTGGTTCCGGCCTACGGCGTGGTCTGGGGGATGGGTCGCTGGTCCGGCGGTCGTCTCGAAATGACCAAGGACAGCCTGCCTCTGCTCTTCGGCGTCCTGCTTGCCGGCGGTGTCCTGTCCGAGGTCTTCGCCAGTGGCGGCTTCTATCTCTTCTCCGGTCGCTTTGCCGACCTGAGCGCGGTCGAGCTGCTCGGGCGCTTCGCGACCTACATGCCGGCGACCCTGCTTCATCTGATGGTTTATGTGGGCCTGGCCGCGGTCGTTCATCTGACCCTGGCGCGCGCCCTGCCGGGGACGCGTTCCGAGCGTGCCCGCCCGCAATGACCGACGACAGCGCACAGGAGCGCCATCGCCGGCGCATGCAGCGCCAGAAGGAGCTCGTGGATGCCCGTATCGCGCGGGCCGACCAGGACTGCGGTGTCCTGGTCGTCAACACCGGCAACGGCAAGGGCAAGAGCTCCTCGGCCTTCGGGATGGTCGCCCGTGCGATGGGCCACGGCATGAAGGTCGCCGTGGTCCAGTTCATCAAGGGTAGCTTCGCGACCGGGGAGGAGGCCTTCTTCAGGCGCTTTCCCGAGCTCGAGTATCACGTGATGGGCGAGGGTTTCACCTGGGAGACGCAGGATGCCGAGGCGGATCGGCGCGCGGCGATGGCGGCCTGGGAGAAGGCCGCCGCCTTCCTCGCCGATCCCGCCTTCGGCATGGTGGTGATGGACGAGCTCAACATCGCACTCAAGCTCCGCCTGGTTCCGCTCGATGTGGTTCTCGATGCCTTGCAGAACCGTCCCATCCATCAGCATGCGGTCGTCACCGGCCGTGCGGCGCCCGCGGAGTTGATCGAGATCGCCGACACGGTCACCGAGATGCGCCCGCTCAAGCATGCCTTCGATGCCGGCATCATGGCGCAGAAAGGGGTCGAGCTCTGAGCATGGATGATCTGCTCCGTCCCCGCTCCGACGGGGGCGGACGCACCCTGATCCTCGGCGGGGTGCGCTCGGGCAAGAGTCGCCTGGCCGAGCGTCTGGCCATCGAAAGCGCACTTCCGGTCGTTTATGTGGCGACCGCACACGCGGGGGACGCCGAGATGACCCGGCGGATTGCCGGGCATCGCGAGCGTCGCCCGCACGACTGGGGCCTCATTGAAGAACCGCTCTTGTTGGCCGAGGTGCTGGCGCGCGAATGTGCGCCCGATCGCTGCATCCTGGTCGACTGTCTGACACTTTGGTTGACGAATTGGCTTATGAAAACGGATGAATCGGGTCTGCACGATCAGACCCGGGCACTGCTCGATGTCGTTTCACGGGCGCCCGGGCGCCTCATCATGGTCGGCAACGAGACGAGCATGGGCGTGGTTCCGCTCGGTGCGCTCTCGCGTCGGTTTTGCGACCTGGCCGGTGTGCTGCACCAGGATTTGGCGGCGCGCTGCGACCGGGTCGTGCTGACCGTGGCCGGCCTGCCCCTCGTGCTCAAAGGAGAACCGACATGATCGAAGGTCTGCGCTGGATCAGCCAACCCTGCCTGCCGATCGATGCCATGGCCGCCGATGCGGCGCGGCGCCGGCAGGATCAGCTCACCAAACCTCGTGGATCGCTGGGCCGACTCGAAGAGATTGCGATCCGGCTCGCCGGCTTGCAGGGCACGCCGACACCCTCGCCCGATCCCGTGCAGATCCTGCTCTTCGCAGCCGACCACGGGGTTGCCGCCGAGGGCGTCTCGGCCTTCCCGCAGGCCGTGACCAACCAGATGGTGCGCAACATCGCCGGCGGCGGTGCCGCGATCTCGGTGCTCGCACGCGCACTGGATGCGCGCATGGAGATCACGGATCTCGGGACGGTCGAGGATCCGGGGCCGATCCCGAACCTGCGCTCCGAGCGCATCGGCCCGGGAACCGGCAACATCGCGCGTGAGCCGGCGATGAGCGACGAGCAGCTCGCCGCGGCCATGAATGCCGGTCGCGCCGCAGTCGAGCGCGCGGTCGACAGCGGGGCGCGGCTGCTGATCTGCGGCGAGATGGGCATCGCCAACACCACCCCGGCGACGGCCTTGGCCTGTGCGCTGCTGGATCTGCCGGCCGGAGCGCTCGTCGGCCCCGGCACCGGGTTGGATCAGCCGGGGGTCATGCGCAAGGCCGAGGTCATCACCAAGGCGCTGGCGCGGCACGTCACCTCCGGTCGCACCCCGTTGGAGCTGCTGGCTCGACTCTCCGGGTTCGAGCTTGCCGCCATGACCGGTACCTTCATCACGGCCGCCCAGCGCGGACTCCCGGTGTTGGTCGACGGCTTCATCGTGAGTGCGTCGGCGCTCGCCGCCGTGCGCCTCCAGCCCGAGGTCCGCAATTGGCTATTGTTCGCCCACGGCTCCGCGGAGCCCGGGCATCGCCGCATCATGACCGCCCTGGCTGCCGACCCGCTGCTCGATCTGGGTCTGCGCCTCGGTGAAGCCAGCGGCGCCGCCGTCGCCGTGCCCCTGTTGCGGTTGGCCTGCACGCTGCACCAGCAGATGGCGACCTTCGGCGAGGCCGGGGTGAGCGAAGCCTGATGCAGGACCGCTTTGTCGATCTGCTGCGCCATGGCGAGGCGCAGGGCGGTGCGCGTTTTCGGGGTGGACATGATGACCCGCTGAGCGCGGAAGGCTGGGATCAGATGACGCGTGCGACCGGCGTGAATCCGGGTTGGACGCGGGTGGTCTGCTCGCCGTCGCTGCGTTGCAGTGCGTTCGCCCACCGCCTTGCCGAGACCTTCAATCTCCCCGTATCGATCATGCCCGGGCTGCGCGAACGCAGCTTCGGCGCCTGGGAGGGACTGGCTGCGCATCAGATCCCCGCAGCGGAGCTGACCCGGTTTTGGGATGATCCGGTCGGCTACGCGCCGCCCGACGGCGAGCCGTTCGAGGTCTTTCGGGAGCGCGTCAAGGCGGCCTGGTCTCGGGTGTGCGACGAGGACGAGCCCTTCACCCTGGCCGTGACCCACGGCGGCGTGATCCGGGTCGTCCTTGCCGAGGTGTTGCGGATGCCGCCCGAGGCATCGCTCCTGATCGAGGTTCCGCCGGCCTGCCTGTCCCGACTGCGCGTTCCGGAGTCGCTCGGGCGACCCAGTCTCATGCGCCACGGGTCTCCCTGAGTGGACCTGCGTCCGCTTTGGCTTGCCGGACGTCTCCTGACGCGTCTGCCGTTTCCCGAGCCGCGCGAGATCGAGCCCGGACTCTTGGGCTTGTCGGTGCCTTGGTATCCCGCGATCGGTGTGCTGCTGGGCGTGTTGATTGCCTCGGCCGGGACCGCGCTCGCGCCCGTGGATCCGGGCGTCGCCGCGGCCTTGGTCCTGATCCTCTGGGTCTGGTCCACCGGGGCGCTGCATCTGGACGGTTTGGCCGACAGCGCGGACGCCTGGGTCGGCGGGATCGCGAGCCGCGAGCGGACCCTGGAGATCATGAAGGATCCGCGCAGCGGACCGGCTGCGGTGACCACGATCGGGCTCGTCCTGATCGCGAAATGGGCCGGGATTCAGGCGCTGATCGCGAGCGGCTCGGCTTGGATCTTCGTCTTGATTCCGCTGCTCGCGCGGGCGCAGTTGCCGCTCCTGATGCTGACCACACCCTATGCCCGTGCGCAGGGCATGGCCTCCGAGCAGGTGGCCCGACTGCCGCGTCGTGCGGCTTGGGCGGTAACCCTGAGCGCCGGGATCGTCTGCATCTTGATCGCCGGCTGGATCGGGCTTGCGCTCTCGGCAATGACCCTTCTGGTCTTTTGGCTATCGCGCCGAACCATGATCCGCCGAATCGCCGGGTTTACCGGAGATACCGCCGGTGCCCTCGTCGAGATCACGGAGACATCACTCCTGCTCCTCGCCGTTGTCCTCGCCACAACCCTCAACCCGTAGGTTGTGCCGAGCGGTAGCGAGGCACAACTCGCCAGCAGCACAGGTCCTGCGCCCGATCCTTCACCGTCGGCGGTGTTGTGCTTCCTATCGTCAGCACAACCTACGGGGCGAACTCCTGTTTCAGCCTCGCCTGGAGTTTCTTGGCCTGCTTGAAGGCTTCCTTGAGCATCAATCGGTGCAGCTCGTTGAGGTCGTCGGGATCGACGCGGTTGACGGCGTCCGGGTCCTTGGTCGTGAGCTGTTGGTGGATGCGAAACCGCTGGATCAAGTGGAAGGACTCGATCTCGGCGGCGACCTCCTCGGGGTCGCGTCGCTTCGCCGCACCGGCGAGGCGCAGACGTTCGGCCGTGCTGGTCGCCCAGATGCCGTGCTTGAGTGCCCAGAGCCGGCCGGCGTCCATGAAGAAGCGTGCGCCCTGGGTCTTGAGATCGATGGTGTGCGGGAAGTCGCGATTGCGATCGAAGGCGAATTGCCCGGCCCAGCCGAGCGGCGGGGCGACGCCGAGCGCCTGTTCGGCGAGACAGTGGAAGAATCGCGTCTGCTCCGGCGCGGTGCGGCTCAGCCAGTCGCGCAGGCGGTCGACCGGCTCGTCGCTGCCGTAAACCGGGCGAAAGTCGAAGAAGATGACGGCGTTGAGCAGGGCCTCGGGCTGTGGATTCTGCATCCAGTCTCTGAAACCCTTGCGCCATTCATCGGCACTCAGGCACCACTGCGGGTTGCCGGCCATGATGTTGCCGCGGCAGCGCTCGAAGCCGCAGAAATGCAGCGCCTGGTTGACCGCTTGGGCGAACGGCAGGAACGCCTCGCGGACCGACTCGGTGCTCTCGGGATCCGGCGGCACGAACAGCAGTCCGTTGTCCTGATCGGTCGAGAAGGTCTGCTCCAGGCGACCCTCCGATCCGAAGGCCATCCAGCACCAGGGTACGGCAGGCAGGTCGAACTCGTCCTCGATCAGCTCGATGACCCGCATGGCGATCAGGTCGTTGAGCCCGGACATCCAGTAGCAGAGTGCCTCCACGCCCATGCCGGAGTGGAAGAGCTCCGCGCCGCGCCGCCGCACCCGATCGGCGGCGAGCGCCATGGCCTCGACGTCGCGAGCGGTCTTGATGTCCGCAATCAGCACCTCCGCCCCGCCGGCGCGCAGCCCCAGCAAGTCGGCCTGGTTGACCAGACCGAAGAGACGCCCGTCGTGCTCGGTCAGGAGCAGATGCTCGACCCCGCGCTTGGCCATCATGACCCTGGCGCGATGCGCGGGCGCATCCGCGGTGAGCGTGAGTGGTGCGCCGATCATGTGCATGGCGACCGGGTCGTCGAGCCCGCCGCCTTCGAAGCCGATCACGTGGAGCATGTCGCGCAGCCGGATCAGACCCAAGGGTAGGCCACTTGCGGGATCGCAGACGACGGCGGCGTCCAGGTGATCCTGACTGAAATGATAGAGGGTCTCGCGCAGGCTGGTCGCCGGGCCGACGATCAATGGCTGCCGCCGCGCCAAGCTGCGCAGCAGGCTTTGGTCGGTTCCTCCGACGGCCACGAGATCCGACGCTTCGCTTCCCGGGTGATCGGTATCGGGCATGTCGTTGCTCCGTCCTCGTCAGGTGCGATCGAGCAGTTCCTTGACCTTGTCGACCAGGTCGCGGGTCGAGAAGGGTTTGGACATGTAGGCGTCGGCGCCGAGGGCGAGGCCCTTGTTCTGCTCCGCCTCGCGCCCCTTTGCGGTCAGCATCAGGATCCGCGTCCCGGCCAGCCCGGGATCGGCGCGCACCGCCTCCAGGACGGCGAATCCGTCCAGCTTGGGCATCATGACATCCAGTACAACCAGGTCCGGGCGATGGGTCCGCACGGCGGCAAGGCCGGCCTCGCCGTCGCGCGCGACGCGGACCTCGTGACCTTCGCGCATCATCAGAAACTCGAGCGAGATGACGATGTTGGGCTCGTCGTCGACGATCAGGATCCGTTTACTCATGGTCAGGCCTTCGGTCCGTTGGGTTCCCCGGATGGGCGGGCAGCTCGAAACAGAGGGTAGCACCTTTTTCGGGCGGGCTTTCCGCCCAGATGCGACCGCCGAGATTGTCGATGATTCGGCGGCTGATGGGCAAACCCAGTCCGGTCCCGCCGGGTTTGGCGCCGCCGCGCGCGGTCTGGTGGAACTTCTCGAAGACGAGCTCCAGGTCGCTCTCGGGGATGCCGTAGCCGTTGTCCTCGACACAGACCCGCCAGGCCGCGTCCGCGGGCGCGAGTCGGATCCAGACCTCGCCCGATCCGGTCGGGGCGAATTTGGCGGCGTTGGACAGCAGGTTCACCAGCACCTGCACGATGCGGTCGCGGTCGCCCCAGACCATGGCGGATTCGTCGGGCAGATCGAGATGGACGCGGCAGCCGCGCTCCTCGACATATTGCTCGGTGGCCGACACGGCTTGGTGGATGACCGTCTGAAGCTCCACCACCTCGGTGCGCCAATCGGCATGGCCGGACTCGATCTTGGCGAGGTCGAGCACCTGATTGACCAAGCGCGAGAGCCGCTCGGTCTCGCTGACCAAGATGCCGAGGAAACGGCGGCGCTGCTCGATATCGATCTCGGGATCGTCGAAGAGGATCTCGGAGAAGGCGCGAATGGAGGCCAGCGGCGTACGCAGCTCGTGGGTGACGGAGGAGATGAAGTCGTCCTTCATGCGGTCGAGCTCCTGGAGTCTGACATTGGCCGCGCGAAGCTCCGCGGTGGCGGCTTCCAGCGCCTGCGACTTCTGCTCGAGCTGGCGGCTGTAGGCGCGGATCTGGGACGCCTCGTCGAGGATGTTCAGGACCTCGTCCAGCCCGAGCGGCTCCTCGTCCGTCACCGACGCGACCATCACCCGGGCCGAGGCGCCGCCGATCGCCCCGGAAAGCAGTGTCTCGGCGAAATAGACGGTTTCCGCATCGGCCGGCAGTGCGTCGGGCGAGTCCAGCCCGCGCGATCGGGCGTACTGCATGAAGGCCGCGCGGGTTCGCACCGATCCGAGAAAGCGCTCGGCCAGTGTTATCAACTCCGCGATCTCGGCGCTGCCGCGCCACAGCGGTGCACTTGCAAGCGCGGTGCGCCGCGAGGCATCGACAAAGATCCCGGCCTGGGATGCCTCCGCGGCGTTGGGTGCGCGCAGCGAGGAGACGAATAGAAAGGCGCCGATATTTGCGGTCAGACTCCAGAAGAGACCATGCGTAATCTCGTTCCATCCGCTCAATCCGAACAGCGCCATCGGGGCCAGGATGTCGAGCCCGCCGAGACCCGTCTCCATGAAGGCGCGAGGGAGCCAACCGGACTTGGCGAAGGAAGGCAGAAGCAGGGTGTAGATCCAGACCAGGAAGCCGGCCGACAAGCCGGCGAGCGCGCCCTCGCGCGTCCCGCCGCGCCAATACAGCCCGCCGATCACGGCGGGCGCGAATTGGGCGACGGCCACGAAGCTGATCAGGCCGATGCCGACCAGCGCATAGGCCTCGCCGGCGAGCCAGTAATAGAGATAGCCGAGCAGCAGGATGACGACGATGGCACCGCGTCGGATGGTGAGCAGCATCCGCCCCAGGTCCGCCGCCGGCGGGCGGCGACGCCAACGGCGCAGCAAGACCGGCAGAACGAGGTCGTTGCTGACCATGGTCGAGAGCGCGATGGTCTCGACGATCACCATCCCGGTGGCGGCCGAGAGTCCGCCGATGTAGACCAGGAGTGCGAGCCAGGGCTGCTCGAAGATGATCGGCAGGGTCAGCATAAAGGTATCGGCGTTCACCGTGCCGTCCGGGAATGTCAGGAGTCCCGCGATGGCGATCGGCACCACGAAGAGGTTGATGAGCAGCAGATAGAGCGGAAAAAGCCAGATGGCGCGGCGCAGATGGCGCTCGTCGCTGTTTTCCACGACTGCAACCTGGAACTGCCGCGGCAGCAGCATGACGGCCAGACCGGCCAGCAGGGAGATGGCGAACCAGTCGGCGAAGGGCGCGATGCTCGGCTCGAGCAGGGGTTTGAGCTGAGCGCTGCCCTCGATCGGCGGCAGCGCCGGCCCGCCGAGTCCGAGGAGACCGAAGGTGATGAAGAGACCCATCGCGAGAAAGGCGACGAGCTTGACGATGGATTCGAAGGCAATGGCCGCGACCAGTCCCTCGTGGCGCTCGCTCGCATCCAGATGCCGAGTGCCGAACAGGATGGTGAAGGCGGCGAGCAGGAGTGCGACGACGAAGGCGGTGTCGCCCCAGAAGGGTCGATCGCCGTGCACCGGCATCCGTACCTCGGGGTAGTGCGAGAGGATGGTGAAGCTCCAGGCGATCGCCTTGAGCTGCAACGCGATGTAGGGGATGACGCCGATCACGGCGATGATGGTCACCAGACCGCCGAGGAGCTGACTCTTGCCGTAACGCGAGGCGATGAAGTCGGCGATGGAGGTGATGCGCTCGGCCTTGCTGACCCGCACCATCTTGAGCAGGAGGGCGCCCCACAGGAAGGTCATCAGCGTGGGGCCGAGGTAGATGGGCAGAAATCCCAGACCGTTTTGAGTGGCGCGGCCGACGCTGCCGTAGAAGGTCCATGCCGTGCAATAGACGGCGAGCGAGAGTGCGTAGACGGTCGGACGGGCGATAACCGAGCGGCCCTGCTCGGCGCGTCGATCGGCCCAGTAGGCGACCGCAAAGAGGAGCCCCAGATAGGCGAAGGAGATGCCGATGATCAGCGGGCCGTTGATCATGCGTCGATTGCCGTGCGGGTCAATCGCGTGTCCGCGACACGATCCAAGCCGCGATGCCGATCAAGGCGGCCCAGGACAGGAAGAGATAGACAAACAGTGCAGGGACCCCGAGCCAGCGCCCGGAGGTCTCGAATTGCACCACCAGCGGCGAGAAGAGCAGCAGCATCCCGGCCAGGAAGAGGAGCAGCAGGCGTTGTCTCAGCAAGGTTGCGCGGGGCATGGGCCGGTACCGGAGGTTGTGGCATGCTCGAGCAGTATAGACCGAGTGCACATGGGTCTTATCCAATCCCGGAGGATAGTTGAATGCGCAGGACGTTCTTTCAATTTCTGGTCAAGGGGTTGCTGCCGGCTACGGTCGGCGCTTTGCTGTCGTGCTCGGTGGTTGCCGAGTCGTCGCTGCTCGTCGAGCCCGACTTGGTCGACATCCGCGATGTGGTTCCGGATGTCGTGCTCGATATCCGCTATGCCACGGAGCACAACTTCGTCGGTCGCCCGATCGAGGGCTACGAGGCGCCGCTCTGCCTCTTGACCCACCGGGCGGCAGCGGCCTTGGCCGGGGTGCAGACGACGCTGCGCAAGCTGGACCTGTCACTGAAGATCTACGACTGCTATCGGCCGCAGCGCGCCGTCGACCGGTTCGTTGCCTGGGCCGCGGACCTCGACGACCAACGCATGCAGATCGAATTTTATCCGCATGTCGAGAAGGCCAGGTTGTTCGACGACGGTTATATCGCGGCACGCTCCGGACATTCGCGAGGCAGTACGGTCGATCTGACCATCGTTCCCGTACCGACGCCCGCTCAACCGGCGTTCGATCCCGCCGCCCCCGGGCGTTCGTGCGAAAACCCGGCCTCGGAGCGTTTCGCGGACAACAGTGTCGACATGGGCACGGGTTTCGATTGCTTCAGTCCGCTCTCACATACTTTGAATCCGAGGATCACGGGCGAGGCGATGGCGAATCGTCTGTTGCTGAAATCCTCCATGAGCGAGCAGGGTTTTCGCAACCTCTCCGAGGAGTGGTGGCATTACACCCTGGTCGACGAGCCCTATCCAGACACCTATTTCGATGTCCCCGTGCAATGAGGAGCGAGCATGTTGCGACCCATGACACCGACCACGACTCCGATCGTCGAATCTCGGATCCGCGAGCCTGCTCGTTGGTCCGTGCTGTCGCGCTGCTGTTTCGTGATTCTGCTCGGGGCACTGGCGGCGGGTTTCACGTTCGCCGAAGACGCACCCGCCGAGGTCGGGTTCCCGGATGAAGAGGACTGGCCCGAGATGGACCTCGAGGCCCGTGTCGCGGCGGTCAGCGACGGCGAGCTTCGCTTCGTCGGGCCCGAGCGTGCCGCCGAGACCCATCGGCACGTCAATCGCATCCGCATCGGAGCAGAGAGTCTCCGCGAGGGCTGGGTCGAGCTGACCCAATGCCACGAGAACCTCGATGCGGTCGGCGCGGCGCAGATCCTCTTCAGCGCCGAGCGGATCCGCGGGTTGGAGGTGGTCAGTGCGCAGGGGATCGGGCGTGCCTGGGTCGAGGGTCCGTCGGTCCAGCTCACGGACATCGCGCCCGGCGCGAGGCTGTGTATCCGCGCGGAGAGTCGAGCCATGTACGCCCTCGGCGACGGGCGTTACCGGCTGCGCAACGGGCCTTACATGCGCCGCTTTCTCGACGGTTACTACCCCATGCAGGTGGTCTTGGACGTGTCCTACCCGGCCGATCGGCTCGCGCTCATGCAACACCAACCGGCCGCGCAGCCCGGATTCGAGGTGCGTGCCGAATCCGGGCATGTCGCGGTCGATGCCGCCTTCGAAGGGCGGCTCTTCACCTGCTTGGATTTCTGCGAGACCGGCTCCTCGGACTGCGAGCTGGCGGTGAGCGACTGCTCGCAGTAAAGGCCGTCGGGCCCTTCGGCTGCGGGGATCCGGCCTCGCTCGGTGTGTCGGCCGTTTTGACCTCGAGGCAGCTAGGCGATGGACTGGATGAACTCCTCGGGTGCCTGAACGGTGACCGACGGATGGTCGAAATCGAGGCCGTTGAGCGTGACGAGGCGGTCGAGTCCGATGCGGCGTGCGCTCTCGAAGGTGAGGGCATCATCGAGATACCGCCAGCCGAGGCCGATGGCGCCGTCAATCACTGCGGCATCGACCGGAGCGATCCTCAGGATGGCACAGACGCGCTGAATCGCCGAGCGCGCGTGGGCCTGACCGCGGTTGCGCGCAAGCGCGTCGTGGAGCGGATCGATGGCCGCAGCGCAGACATAGGCTTGAATACGTCCCTTGGCGGCAAGCGAGAGGATGGCGTTCGATGCGTTGTCGGGCTCCTGCTCGTTGTTGAGTGCGTCCATCAAGACCGTGATATCGACGAGTGTCTTGGGTGTTGCGGTCATCGCCTTCCTCCTTGCTTCGTTGGTGGTTGGAATCCTTAGGGTTTGCGAATCATGCGCCCTCTACGGGCGGCGTACGAAATGTCTTCGCGCGCGGTCGGATCCGGCGCAGCGGCCGCTGCTCTATCGGCGGGGTGCCGTCGTCTCGGGAGTCGGGTGTGCTGCGGTGTGCGCCGAAGTGGCTGCAAGTCGAGATGGAGCGGGGGTGATTCACACGGGCGTCTTCTCCGGCGTCGGCTGCGCCGGTCGGCAGTCGGGCATCGAACACGTTCCGCCGAGCCGGATTGTCGGCGGCCGTTCCGCGTAGACGAGCTCGATTCGAGCAAGACGGCGCCGAGAACGCGAGTGCCGATCGGAACGACCTGCCGCGACGCGGCGAGACGTCTGTCGTGCAGAGACGCATTCCATGCGGGCTGTCCGCGACCTTGTCGATCGTCTCCATGATCTCTGCTCGTCGTCCTCAACCTAGACTGTTTGTGTCTGGATCAGTATGCGGAGGTGTCCGAATCATTACTATCGGCGAATCCGGCTGTTCCGACTTTTTTTGTCCTGGATCAATCAGAGACGATAAGAGACGCAGCGATACCCGGATTCCCGATGCGGAACGCCACAGTAAACAAAGCGTTCTCCGTTTCAGTTGAATGGGGCGTCATGGCGTCGGGAGCCATATCCTCGAGCGCGAAGGATAAGGATCAGGCCCCGATCGGCTTCGGCTCGATGCTCCAGATCCGCTCTGCGTACTCGCGCACGGATCGGTCCGAGGAGAACTTACCCATCCGTGCGACATTCAGGATCGACATGCGGTCCCACTGCGCGGGCCGGTCGTAGACCTCGCTGATCCTGTCCTGGCATTCCAGATAGGCGCGATAGTCGGCCAGCACCATGAAGGGATCATTGTTGATCAGGTGATCCGTCAAGGGGCGGAAAAGAGTGGTGTCGCCGTGCGAGAAGAGCCCCGAGACGATGAGGTCGAGATCCGATTTCAGCTCATGGTCGCCGTGGTAATAGTCCCAAGGCCGATACCCCTCGGTCTGTTTGCGGCGGACCTCTTCGGCGGTCATGCCGAACAGGAAGAAATTCTCCGCGCCGACCTCCTCGCGGATCTCGATATTCGCACCGTCGAGCGTGCCGACCGTGAGCGCTCCGTTCATCGAGAATTTCATGTTCCCGGTGCCGGATGCCTCTTTGCCGGCGAGCGAGATCTGCTCGGAGAGATCCGCGGCCGGATAGAGCCGCTGCCCGTTCTTGACATTGAAGTCGGGCATGAAGGCGACCCGGATGTAACCGTTGATCTGGGGGTCGTTGTTGATGACCTCGGCGACCGAGTTGATGAGCTTGATCATCAGCTTGGCCATGTAGTAGCCGGGGGCTGCCTTGCCGCCGAAGATGAAGGCGCGCGGGACCATGCCGAGATTCGGGTTCTGCTTCAGCCGCTGATAGACGCGGATGATGTGCAGCACGTTGAGATGTTGGCGCTTGTATTCGTGCATGCGCTTGGCCTGGATATCGAACATCATGGTCTGCGGATCGAGGAGCACGCCGGCATGGCGTTTCAGCCAGACCGCCAGATCGCGCTTGGCGGCGGTTTTGACCTCGCGCCAGCGCGTCTGGAGTGCGGGGTCATCGGCGTGCGCCTCCAGGTCGTGCAGACAATCGAGATCCCTGATCCAGCGGTCATTCCCGCAGACTTCGGTGATCAGGCCTGTCAGACGTGGGTTGCTGACCACGATGAAGCGACGCGGCGTCACACCGTTGGTGACGTTGTGAAAGCGCTCAGGCGCCATCTCGTAGAAGTCTTTGAGCAGCGTCGTCTTGATGAGCTCCGAATGCAGCGCGGCGACCCCGTTGACCGCGCGACTGCCGACCACGGCCAGGTGGGCCATCCGGATGCGCCGCCCGCCGGCCTCGTCGATCAGCGACATGCGCGCGACACGCTCCTCGTCGCCGAGATAGCGCACCCGCACCTCGTCGAGAAAGCGCCGGTTGATCTCGTAGATGATCTCCAGATGGCGGGGCAGCAATCGCTCGAAGAGGCCGACGGACCAGGTCTCCAGCGCCTCGGGCAACAGGGTGTGATTGGTGTAGCAGAAGGTCGCGCGGGTGATGGTCCAGGCGGTATCCCAGGGCATCTCGTGCTCGTCCATGAGCAGGCGCATCAGCTCGGCCACGGCGATCGCCGGATGGGTGTCGTTGAGCTGGGCGACGAACTTTTCGTGGAAGGTTTCGAGTGGACCGACGGTGTTCAGATGCAGCCGGATCATGTCCTGGATCGAGCAGGATACGAAGAAATACTGTTGCTTCAGACGCAGCTCCTTGCCGACCTCGGGCTCGTCGTTCGGGTAGAGGACCTTCGAGATGGTCTCGGCCTCGATCTTGGCGTGGACCGCACCGTAATAGTCCCCGCCGTTGAAGACCTGGAAGTCGAACGATTCGGGTGCCTCCGCCTTCCACAGGCGCAGCAGATTGACGTTGTCGACCCCGTAGCCCAGGACGGGGGTGTCGAAGGCGACGCCGCTGATGACCATGTCCGGAACCCAGCGCACCCGCGGGCGTTCCGCATGATCGCGATAGTGCTCCGTGTGGCCGCCGTACATTATCGGGAAGCTGATCTTGGGTCGCGGGATCTCCCAGGGGTTGCCGTTGCGCAACCAGGTGTCGCTGCGCTCGACCTGCCAACCGTCCTGAATGATCTGGTCGAAGATCCCGAACTCGTAGCGGATCCCGTAGCCGATCGCCGGGATCTGGACCGTCGCCAGCGAATCCATATAACAGGCGGCCAGCCGGCCGAGGCCGCCGTTGCCCAGGCCCGGCTCTTCCTCCTCTTCGAGGATGGCGTTGAAGTCGAGGTCCAACTCCTCGCCCGCGCGCTTGGCGACCTCGGCGATCCCGAGGTTTACCAGATTGTTGGCCAGATGCGGTCCGAGCAGATACTCGGCCGAGAGATAACAGACCGTGCGCGCATGGGAGGTCTTGTAGATCTGGGCGGATTTCACCCAGCGCTCCAGCATGCGATCGCGCACCGTGAAGGCGGCGGCCATGTAGAGGTCGTGGGGCGTGGCGACCTCGCGGAAACGCCCTTGGATATAAAAGAGATTATCGATATAGGCCTGCTTAAGAGACGCCTTCGACATGCCCGTGCGGGTATGCTCGTGAGTCGTCGGCGGGGCCTCGGTCTGGGGCTCGGCCGGGGCCTCGGGGTCGTGGGCGACTGCGGTGTTCATGGCGGCGTCTCTTCGGCAGGGCAGCGGTTGGATGTCAGAATGGCCAGATCCACTCATCGACATCGGGTTTGTCGATCCCGTGCTCGTGCGCGTAGTTCCTGCAGTCGATCTGCATGTCGCGCAACTTTTCCTTCACATGCGCGCCCGCGACCTGCAGGCGCGGGACCCGATTGATCACGTCGATGGCCAGGCTGAAGCGGTCGATCTCGTTCTCGATCGCAAGCTCCAGCGGCGTGTTGATATTGCCCTTTTCCTTGTAGCCGCGCACGTGCAGGTTCTTGTGGTTGGTGCGGCGATAGGCGAGGCGATGGATCAGCCAGGGATAGCCGTGGAAGTTGAAGATCACCGGCCGGTCTTTGGTGAAGAGGCTGTCGAAGTCGTGATCGCTCAGCCCGTGCGGATGCTCCCCCGCGGGCTGCATCCGGAAGAGATCCACGACGTTGATGAAGCGCAGTCGGATGTCCGGGAAGTGCTCGCGCAGCAGGGCGGTGGCGGCCAGTGCCTCCTTGGTCGGGATGTCTCCGCAGCCGACCATCACCGCGTCGGGCTCCACACCCTGGTCGTTGCTCGCCCAATCCCAGATGCCGATACCCTTGGTGCAGTGCTTGATGGCGGCGTCCATGTCCAGATACTGGAGATGGTTCTGCTTGTCGGCCACGATCACGTTGATGTCGTCGCGGCTCTGCAGACAGTGGTCGACCGTCGAGAGCAGGGTGTTGACGTCCGGCGGCAGATAGATGCGGGTGACCTCCGGATTCTTGTTGACCACGACATCCAGAAAGCCCGGGTCCTGATGGGTGAAGCCGTTGTGGTCCTGGCGCCAGACGGTCGAGGTGATCAAGAGGTTCAGAGAGGAGATGCGCGCCCGCCAGGGGATCTCCTCGCAGATCGCCAGCCACTTGGCGTGCTGGTTGTACATGCTGTCGATGACATGGACGAAGGCCTCGTAGGTCGCGAAGAAGCCGTGCCGACCGGTCAGGACATAGCCTTCGTACCAGCCCTCCAAGGTGTGCTCGGAGAGCATCTCGAGGACGCGCCCGTCGGGCGCGAGCTCGCCGCCTTGCGCGTCTTCCTCTTTGTATTCGCAAAGCCAGAGCTTCTTGGAGACCTCGTAGATGGCGTCGAGCTTGTTGGACGTGTTCTCGTCCGGGCCGAACACCCGGAAGTTGTCCATGTTCTTGGCCATGACGTCGCGCAGCAGCTCGCCCGTCGGCTTGGTGTTCATGGCGCGGATCTTCCCCGGCTCGACGACATCCAGGGCGTAGTTGCGGAAGTCGGGCATCCGCAGGGCACGACGCAGCAGACCGCCGTTCGCGTGCGGATTGGCACTCATGCGCAGCGTCCCCTCCGGGGCCAGCGCGCGCAGCTCCGGGATCAGCCGACCCGCGCCGTCGAACAGCTCGTCGGGCTTGTAGCTGCGCAGCCACGCTTCGAGCTGTTTGAGATGCGCCGGGTTGTCGTGCATGCCCGAGAGCGGCACCTGATGGGCGCGCCAGAAGCCCTCGACCTTCTTGCCGTCGACCTCGGCGGGGCCGGTCCAACCCTTGGGGGTGCGCAGCACGATCATCGGCCAATGGCAGCGCTCCGCCTTGCCGCTGGTGCGGGCCTCCTGCTGAAAGGCGCGGATCCGGGCGAGACAGGCATCCAGGGTGGCCGCCATGGTTTGGTGCATCGTCATGGGGTCGTCGCCCTCGACGAAGTAGGGCGTCCAGCCGTAGCCGCGCATCAGCTCGGCAAGCTCCTCGCGCGGGATGCGTGCGAGCAGGGTGGGGTTGTTGATCTTGTAGCCGTTCAGATGGAGGATCGGCAGCACCGCGCCGTCGCGGATGGGGTTGAGAAACTTGCTTGAATGCCAGGAGGTCGCGAGCGGGCCGGTCTCGGCCTCGCCGTCGCCGACTGCCACGGCGACCAAGAGGTCCGGATTGTCGAAGGCGGCACCGAAGGCATGCGAGATCGAGTAACCCAGCTCGCCGCCCTCGTGAATGGATCCCGGCGTCTCCGGGGTGCAGTGCGAGCCGATGCCGCCCGGGAAGGAGAACTGTTTGAAGAAGGCGCGCATCCCTTCTTCATCCTCGCTCTTGTTGGGGTAGATCTCGGAGTAGGTGCCCTCCAGATACACCGGAGCAAGCACGCCCGGGGCGCCGTGTCCGGGGCCGGCGAGGAAGATCGCCTCCTGTGCATGTTCTCGGATGACGCGGTTGAGGTGCACATACATGAAGGACAGGCCGGGACTCGCGCCCCAATGACCGAGCAGGCGCTTTTTCAGATGGCTCTCGGCGAGCGGCTCGCGCAGCAGCGGGTTGTCCCGAAGATAGATCATGCCGGCGGCGAGGTAGTTGCAGGCGCGCCAGTAGGCATCGATCTTGATCAGAAGCTCGTGGGACAGCGGATTGGCGTCGATCTCGGTCGTGGAGAGGCTGCTCGTCGTCATAGGGTGCTCCGTTGTGTCCTTCGGCGGTCGCCTGAGGATAGTAAAAGACTCGGATGAAGGCGAGGTGACGGGAAAAGATGGAATCACGGCAAACCACGGGGTTGCACGGGTGCGGTTCCCGCACCCCTCAACCGCCTTTCGGCACGCTGATCGGAGCCTATCGGATGGACGGAAATTCGCTTAAGGCAATCGAGTTTTACGGTTTCATGGCGCTCGCCGCCTGGCTGGTCTACTCCCAATTCATCGCCTCGCGACGCGATCGGGGGCAAGATCGAGATCGGGATCGTCCCGACGACACCCCGTTGAACGATTCGACACGCGACGACGACGCGCCGCCGCGCGGCTGATCCGTCGCCCATCCGTTGCCGACGGCTCGGCTCGGCTCGGCGGGGCAGGGTCAGCGATCCTGGCGCTTGATGGCCGCGCGCAGGGATTGGATCGCGGTCGTCGCCATCTCGCGCAGTCGGTTCGCCGCGTCGACGACCTCCGTGTCGGCGGCGGGGGTGCGAGACCCGACGCGATGGGCTGCGGGCAGGTCCTCATCGGATGCCGCCGCGTTGCCGGCTTTGCTCGGCGGTGATGTCGCGGCGGGGAGCGAGTGCTCAAGCTCATCGACGATCGCGGAGCGCTGCCGTGCGAGCGCCGCGGCGACGCGATCCCCGATCAGGTCCGGAAGGATCTCGTGGATCAGGCGTGCCTCGAGATCGCGGAGATCCTGCCGGTTCGGCGGGGGCGGCGCGGCGGCGCTTGCGGCGTGCTCCTCGGCGAGTCGGGAGTCGACGATGTGCTGTACCTCGGCAATCAGGATCTCGGTGAGGTCGCGTCGCAGCGACTCGACGAGGATCGTCAAGCGCTTGTTGATGCCGGCCTCCAGGCGCTCGTCGATCAATGCGGACAGATCGGCCTCGTTCGGAGGTCCGGGCGGGGTCGATGAGGCAGCGACGGCGGCAGACTCGGCGGCCTGCGGCACCTGCGCGAGCGGGGCCGGGGTGTTGCTGTCGATGGCCGCATGCAGGCAGGCGATAACCTCGGGGAGCCGCTCGGCCGCGAGCGATTTCGGCAGGACGGTGAGGACGCCCCTCTTTTGCGCCGCGGCGGCGAAGTCGCTGTCCTCCTGCGAGGTGCAGAGCACGATCGGCACGTGCGCCGTGCGCGGGTCCGCGCGGATGATCTCCAGGGCTTCCAAGCCGTTCAAACCCGGCATGATATGATCCATGAGGATCGCATCCGGGACCCGGCTTTTGAGGATCTCCAAGGCCGCCTCCGCGGAGTCGGCCGTATCCACATCGATACCGCGATTTTTCAGCTCGATGCGCAAGGCGTATCGCGTGACTTTGGAGTCGTCGATCAAGAGGATCTTCATAGGGTCGTGACGGGCGGTGTCGATCAGGTGAGGAAACGCCGTCAGTTTACTGGTCGGAGGGGGCAGAGTGCCATGGGCGAGCAGGTCATCCACTTCATTCGTCTTGAATCGGCGGAGGCGGTCGCCGCGGAAACGGCACGCCGAATGAGTGCTGCGGCGCGCCGTGCAATCGAGGCGAGGGGGCGATTTCGATGCGTCCTGGCTGGCGGGCGGACCCCGTTGGCCGCTTACGGTCGACTGGTCCATCAGCCCGAGGACTGGGCGCATTGGCACCTCTTTCTCGGCGACGAGCGCTGTCTCCCGCCCCATGATCCCGAGCGCAACAGTCGGGCGATCGCACTGGCGCTGACCGAGCGCGTGCCGATCTCGTCGGACAATCTGCATTGGATCCCCGCGGAGTCGGGTGCGGAGTTGGCGGCGCGCCGCTACGACGCGCTGATCGCCGCCCATATGCCCTTCGACCTGATCCTGCTCGGTATGGGCGAGGACGGTCACACCGCAAGCCTCTTCCCCGATCGGGCGATCCCAACTGACGTGCGGGCGGCACCCGTGCACGAGGCGCCGAAACCGCCGCCCGACCGCGTGACCCTAACCCCCTTGGCTCTTGCCGCGGCTCCCGAGCGTTTGATCCTGGTGACGGGTGGGGGCAAGCGCGAAGCCCTCGCGGCTTGGCGTCGCGGTGCGGACCTGCCGGTCGCGCGGGTCGCGGCACTGGGTCGGACCGATGTGCTGATGGACCTCGATGCCTCGGGGGATTGACCCTAAAGGTCAAGTCGGCCGGCTTGACCTGCGATCGTCGCTTTGCTCCCATCGAGCCCGTCACGCCGCTGCGGCGACGTGACACCTTTGTCGGGCGCCCGACGCCGACGTTGTTGCCGTGACGAAATACCACCAGGATACCGATCATGTCTCTCCAAATCGCCATCCCGATCGCTTTGCATCAAACCGCCGGTCTTATCTGGGTCGGCGGGATGTTCTTTGCGCATTTCGCGCTGCGACCGACACTCAAAGAGGCGTTGGATCCGCAGCCCCGCTTGCGCGTCGCACTCGGCGTCTTTCAGCGCTTCTTTCCGTGGGTCTGGGGCTCGATCGCGGTGCTGTGGCTCAGCGGCCTCTGGGTATTCCTCGGGGTGTCGGGCGGCAAGGCCGGTCTCCATGTCCACGCCATGATGGGCATCGCCCTGGTCATGACGCTGATCTTTACCCTGATCTATTTCATCCCGTTCCGCCGGATGCAGCGCCGCGTCGCTGCGGCCGACTGGCCGAAAGCCGCGTCCGCATTCGGGTGGATCCGCGGATTGATGGCCGTCAATCTCGGCTTGGGTCTGGCGACCGTCGTCATCGCCGCCGCGGGACCGGCCTTGAGCGGTCTCTGAGGGGCAATTCAGTCGTCGCGAGGAAGCGTCCCTAATCGATTAATCCACGGGTGCTTGCACGATAATGCCGCGCGCAAGCGGGCAGGTCCGGCTTGCATAGCTTCGCGCCCGGGGTTTGGCCGCAGATCGCCGATGCGGTGTTTCCGGGTCAAGAGCGCAGGCGACGCGCTCGACTCAACCGAGATTCAACCAAAACGGAGGATGCGAGTCAGGTAGCCCGACCGCGCTCTGCGCTCTACCTCCCGGCCTTGATGGCGGGTTTTCTCGCGCAACGATCGATGACAACACGCCGCGGCGCCAAACCCGCCACAACCGCAATCCCGATCGAGCCGGGTCTTGTCCCGAATGCCTTGGCCTGGCTGCAGGTCTGGGTGATCGGCTCGGTCGCGGCGATCTTGATGATCATGATGGGAGGGGTGTACCCGTTGCCGCGCGCCTTGGCTGGTGCAGCGATCGCCGGACTCTTCTTCTTGACCTGGTCCTGGCGCCTCGCTCGCGGCGCGGGAGCGGATGCTCGGGACCTCGGTTGGTTGTGGGTCTGGCTGGCAGTATCCGGGTGGATCGGGTTACAGCTTCTGCCTTTGCCGCGGGAGGTCTTCGAATGGATCGGGGCTTATCCGCCCGACCTACTTGCGCAGTATCCCGAGCTGCCGATCACCCGCCTTTCACCCAACATCGCCGCCACCCTTGGTTACTGGGGGATGTTTACGACCTATTGGGCAGCGGCCTCCTTGGTGGCGGCACTGCCGCGGAGACAGTTGGCCGTTCTGGTCGGGATTCTGGTCGCGCTGGTCTTCGCCGAGGCCCTCTACGGATTCATCGCACACATGGGTCGGTTCGAGACGGTCCTGGGTCTTTGGCCGGCGCCTGCCGATCATGGTGTTGTGGTCGGCACTTTTTGGAACCGTAATCACCTGGCGGGACTCTTGGCGCTCGGCTGGCCCCTCGGGATCGCTTACCTCTTGTTCGGCGCTCGGATGCGCCCGGTGCGCGTTCATGAGGTGCGCTACCTGCTGGTCCTCGTCTTCAGCCTGGCCATGGCCTTGGCTTTGTTCAATTCCTTGTCGCGATTGGGGACGGCCTCGGCACTTTTCGGGCTGCTCGTGTTCGTGCTGCTGGCGCGAGCGAATCGGGTCGGGCGGGCGTCCGGATTGGAGCGGCTGTGGCTATTCTCGGCAGGCCTGGTGGCCTTGGGATTGGCGATTGCCTTCGGGCTCGCGCCCTTGTTGCTGAGATACTCGGCGGTCGTCACCGATACGGGCCGTTTGGAGGCATTGCTTCCCCTTGCGCATCTGCCGGCGAAGACCTGGATTGCCGGGGCGGGCGCCGGCGGGTTCGAGGACATCTTCAAGTTGGTTCAGCCGGCTTCGCTCCCACCGACCTTCGACTATCTACACAACGACTGGGTGCAGTTCGTGCTCGAATTCGGCGTGCTCGGGACCGTACCGGTGACGGTGGCGTTGGCCGTTTGGTGGCGGCGGGCGGGGCCAAGTCAGCTCAGCCGGCTGCGTGCCGGTGCGGCCGGCGGGATCGCCGCCATCGCGCTGCACAGTTTGGGCGATTTCAACCTGCAGATCCCGGGTACCGCCTTCGCGTTCTGGCTGGTTGTCGGGGTCTTGTGCAATCGCGCGCTGGAGCGCGACGCTATCGAGCTCGGCGCCGCCAGGGTAGGAAACCGAGCCAACGTCCCCGCATTCGGATCCTTCGCGGGTTCGCATGAGGAGCCAGTGCCAACAAGTCCGCTCCATCGAGAAGGCGTCGAGGATTATCGCAGACCAACAGGCTTGCGGCTTGGTCGCCCAGCCATTCGGTGACGACGGCACGACCCGCTGCCAGAGTGGTCGGGCTCCGTCCGGTCGGGCGATGTGCGTCGGAGGCGATCAGGTGCACCCATCCCAGCTCCAGCCAGTGTCGGCTGATGTGCTGTATGCGCTCGCCGAAATCCCCGCTGCAGCTCTGTGCCGTGAGCTGGACCTTGCAACCCCGGGCGACCCACTCGGCAAGACGTTCGGGGTTTCGCACCAGCACCAGGTTGCGCTCGGGGTGGGCGATCACCGGCGTGATGCCGCGATAGAGGAGTTGCTCGAGAATGGTCTCCGCGCCCATCGGGACGGCCGCCTTGGGCAGCTCGACCAGTGCGGCCTTGCCGAGGTCGTTGTAGGTCAGCGCGGTGCCGTCGAGCACCTGGCTCGGCAGCTCGGGCACCAGATGGAGCTCCGCACCGGGATGGATGCGCAGCGGGACCCCTGCGCCCGCAAGGCGCTCCCGTAAGTCCTGCAACGCATGCCGAACGACACTGCCGGGGTTGCTGTAGACGCCGTTCAGGTGATGCGGGGTGCAGACAAGGTCCTGAATCCCTGCCGCGGCGGCTGCGCGCGCCATATCCAGTGCGGTTTCGAACGTGTGTGCGCCGTCGTCGATGCCGGGCAGAATGTGACAGTGGCAGTCGATCATGATGGGTTCCTGACAAGCACCCTTGCGGGGGACTATCGGCTGTATCGGACACCGGTTTGGCGCCGAAGGGCTCGAATGACTGTCGATCGGTCGTCGAGACCGGGCGTTGCGGCAAATGTGGCGTGACGCGAGTATCGGCGAACAGCATCTCGACACACGCGCCGCCGGATAAGCTCGGACGTTCGTCGGCTATACTTGGAGCACAGCCGGTCTTCCAGTAAGCTCGGGATCATCAAAACACGGAAAGGAGAGATGTCCATGCGCAAGCTCAGCGGTATTCCTGCTCTCGCGTTCGTCGTATCTTTCGGCCTGACGACCAATGTCGGGGCGGCCGAGATCATCGGCAACCTGTCGACGGATCATGCTGCGACGGTGACCGGCCAGGGTCTCGAGGTCAATCTGCAACCCGGCCAGGATTACATGGTGTTCTCCGGTGACCGCATCCAATCCGGCGCCGACGAGGGTTCGACCGTCCTCGCCATTCCCGAAACCGGGATCATCAAGCTCTCGCCGGATTCGGCTGCCGGCGTCGAGCGCACGGATGGCCGTTATCTACTGACGGTTACGCGCGGCGAGGTCGGGTTCGAGCTCAATCCAGGCGCGAAGGTTTTCTTGGTCAACGGCGACGAGCGTGTCGACTTGGGGCAAGGCACGGGCAAGGGCGGCGTGGCCGTCTCCGCCGACGGCAAAGATGCATATCTGGTGCTGGTCGACGCCTCCGGCAGTGTCCGAGTCACTTACCTGACCACGAATGCCTTGGTTTACGAGGGACAGCCGAAGGCGGAATTGATCGAGGCTCAACTCGGCGTTGGTCCCGGCGGTGTGGGCAGTCTCGGGGCTCCGGGCGCCTTCGTAGGTCTCGGCGCCGCAGGTGCAGCCGGTGTCCCGTTGGCCCTGGCTGCCACCTTTACGGCGCTTGCAGCGATCGACGTAAACTCGACCGCCTTCCGCAGGACCACGGACGACAGAAGGCCGGCGAGTCCGGCGAGCCCGTGATGAATTGACCCTTAGGACGGGATGCGGGGCAAGCAGACGGCCGCAAGATCATGTCTGTGGATGCCCCGCGGCTTTAACTCGACAGGCAGCTCCTCTCCCCCGACCTAAAATGCCGCGCCCGGGCCCGGCTCCTTCCCTGTGGCCAGCATATTCCGTGCAGGCAGTTAGATATGACGGTTTCCGAATCATGAGTCGAACGATCCGTGCCCGGTGGCTCGCCCTTCTGGTTGTTTCCCTCGCAGCGCTTGCGGGTTGTGCGAGCCCCGGCGGTGAAAGGTCGGATGCCGCCACCGCCGGGTCGATTGCCGCGGAAGCGCAGGCCCGAGCGGAGCAATCGCGGGTCATGGAGCTCAATCGACAGCTCACGATGGCGGCCTCGACGCAATCCTCGAACCTCTCCACCCACGATTATCGTCTGGGTCCGGGCGATGTGATCAAGATCGAGGCACCTCAAGCGCCGGAGATCAACAGTCTCAGCGTGCGCATCACGGGTCCGGGCACCGTCAATCTGCCCCTGGTCGAGGAGCTTCGCCTGGGTGGTCTCACCACGGCACAGGCCGAGCAGCTCCTGATGCAGCGCTTGAGCAAATACATTCATTCGCCCCAGGTTGCGATCTTCATCACCGAATACGCCTCGCAGGAGGTGACGGTAACGGGTGCGGTCGCAAATCCCGGTGTTTACCCGATGCAGCGTCCACGGACCCTCTTCGAGGTGCTCTCCTTGGCCGGAGGCTTGGCGCCCAATGCCGGGTCGACGGTCAGCGTGCGCACCGGGGTGCTCGATCCGGAAACCGGCCAGGTCGCGACCCATAATCTCATCGTCGACCTGCGCGATCTGGTAAAGGATCCGAGCGCGCAGGCATTGGCGCTGCGCGGCGGCGACAGCGTCTACGTCCCCGAGGCCGGCGTGTTCTTCGTCGAAGGCGCGGTCGGCAAACCAGGCTCTTACCCGCTCCGCCCGGACATGACTGTCCTCAAGGCAATCGCCGTAGCCGGGGGGACGGATTGGACTTCGGTCGAGAAGAATGTCCGGGTCATCCGGCACGACGGGACCGGGTCCCCCCGCGAGCTTCCGGTCGATCTGGTGGCCGTCCGCGACCTCGGGGCGGAGGACATGAGCCTCCAAGACGGCGATGTCGTGGTTGTCGATACCAACTACGCCAAGAAGGGTGCCGTCGTCATGTGGAACCAAGCCCTCAGAGTGCTCTCGTTGGGCATTCTTTATCAGTAGGCCACTCGAAACAGGATGATCGCGTGAAACCTTTGCCTCCGCCCGGTTCAACCGCCTCCGCGCGGGTCCCTCAGTTGCGCCAGCCCGATCGTTTGGCGACCTACGAGCCGCCGCATTACCCGGAGTCGGTCGACGACGACGGCCTCGATCTGCGCGAGCTGTGGCGGATCGCCCTTAAGTATCGGCGCACGATCTTGCTGTTCGCCGCGATCGTCATCGTTACGGTCGCCTCCGCAACCCTCATCATGCGCCCCGTGTATCGCGCGACCACCGTGCTCGAGGTCTCGCCGCAGAACCAGAGCATCGTCCAATTCCAAAACGTCCAGAACGCCCAGCAGGACTCGGCGACCTTTCAACGGACTCAAATCGAGATCATCAAGAGCCGGGTCGTGGCCGAGGCGGTGGTCAAGCGTTTGAGCCTCGCCGATCACCCTGCGTTCAACGGCGAGCTTCGGCAACGCGATCTTGCGGCCGGGCTGCGCGAGATCGCCGGGATGCTGCTTAGTCCGCTCGTAAACGGCGTCCGTCAACTCTTTCGGGGCGACTCGGAGGTGCAGGGTACGGACGGCGATGCGTCTGACGGCGACGCCGCGGAAGATGCCGGTCTGCGTGCCCTTGTCGGTCAGGTTCAGCATGGCCTCACGGTCAATCCGATCCGTGCATCCAACCTGATCGAGATCAGTTTCGAGAGTCTCGACCGCCAGCTCGCGGCGAAAGTGACCAATGCGGTTGCCGACGAGTATCTTGCGCTCAGTGCCCGCAAGCGATTCGAGTTGTCGAGCGGCGCCGAGTCCTACCTCAAACGCGAGATCGAGGACCTTCAAGGCAAGCTCGAAACCTCCGAGAAGGATCTGTACGCTTTCGCGCGTCAGAATCAGGTGGTGGATCTGGAGGACCGCAACAACATCATCTCGACACGCCTGACCGAGCTCAACATCAATCTCTCCAAGGTCAAGGCGGAGCGCATTGCCGCCGAGTCGCTTTACCAGCAGTTGGCGAAGGCGAATGTCGACAGTCTCCCGACCGTTCTGCAGGATGCCCGCATCACGGATCTCAAGGGGCAACTTTCCAGCCTGCGCGGCGAGTACGCGCGCCTGGGCCAGACCTACACCTCCGAATATCCGCGTATGCAGGAGCTGCAACGCCAGATGGACGACATCCGTCGGACGCTGGAGAAGGAGTTGGGGAATCTCGTCGAGAGCCTCGAGGTCAATTTCCGGCAGCTCACCGATCGGGAGGAGCGGCTCACCCAGGCGGTCGAGCAGCAGAAGCAGGACCTCCTCGAGCTTCAGGATCGCGCCGTCCAATACAATATCCTCAAGCGCGAATGGGAGACGAACAGCGAGCTTTACAGCGGCCTCCTCGAGCGGATGAAGGAGGTCGGCGTCGCCGCTGGGATGGAGCGCGATACGGCCTCGGTGATCGACCGTGCCCTCGTTCCCAAAGCACCCTTTGCGCCGAGCCTCAGTCGGAATCTGGCGATCGCGGGCGTTCTGGGCCTGATGGGCGGTATCGGTCTGGCGCTGCTCCTGAATCTCCTCGACAACAGCGTTCGCGACCCGGAGGAGGTCGAGCGACTGGTGCATCTGGCCAGTCTCGGGTTGGTTCCGAAGGTCGATTCCAAGGTCTTGGTGTCCGCCGTGCCGATCGAGCTGATGCCCCATCTCCAGCGCGAGCAGGGTATCTCCGAAGCCTACCGATCCATCCGCACCAGCCTCATGTTTGCCACCCCCGGCGGTGCACCAAAGGTTCTGATGGTTACCAGCGCGGGGCCCGGCGAAGGGAAAAGCACCACGACGATCAGTCTCGGTATCGTCCTCGCCCAGACCGGTGCGACGGTCCTTTTGATCGACGGGGATCTGCGCAAACCGCGACTCCATAAGGTCTTCAACGTACCGCGCGGGCCGGGGTTGACCGAGTATCTGGTGCAGGGCGAGTCGGATGCCTTTTACTCGACATCCATCGAGAACCTCACCCTCATGGTCTCGGGAACACCGCCGCCCAATCCGGCCGAGCTGCTGAGCTCGGGCGCAACCGATCGCATGCTCGAGGAGATGTCCCGCAAATTCGACTACGTGATCGTCGACAGCAGTCCCGTCATGGGTCTCGCCGACCCGATCGTGCTCGCGACCAAGGTGAAGGGCGTTCTCCTGGTCACCGCTGCAGGTCTCGTGAGTCGCGGCGCGCTACGCGAGGCTGTGAAGCGACTTCGCGCGGTCGATGCGCCCTTGGTCGGCTCGGTGCTCAACATGGTCGAGCCGCACAGCAGCGAGTACAGCTACTACAACCGCTATTACTACAACTACGGCGCGTCGTCCGAGACCGCCCTGCACCGCGAGGCGGCCTGAGCGCAGGGGTTGCCGGATTTCCGCTGCTTGTGCCCGATGGCTGCTCTGCGCCCATGACCACCGCACCCGTTGCTGTGACTCGCCTTCTCGCCTTCCTTGCCTTGCTCTGCGCCTGCATGCTCTGGGCGGGCGCATCGGTTCAGGGCTGGTGGGTTGGTCGTTTGGTGCCGGAGCCGTCGGATGGTGCTCAGCGCATGGATGCACCGCAGGGCCGGGCGGCGATGCCGACCCCGCCGAATCTGCCTTGGAGTGGCGGCGATGTCGCCCGCGAATGGGCGCGACGCCTCCTACCTCTGTCCGCAGACCAGTCCGAGGTCTCGGCCTTATTGGAGATGAGTCTGCGCGAGCGACCGCTCTATGCCCCGACCTGGCTCGATCAGGCCGAGCTGCTTGCGTCCTCGGGCGAGCGGGAGGGCGCCTCGCGCAGGATTCGGATCGCCCGTGCGTTGTGGCCCGAGCGGGCGAGCTTGCTGCAGCGTGCGGCTTGGATGCAGGTCGCTGTGGGGCCGCCGGATGTTGCCCTGAGCGCGCTCATGGACTACTGGGCAATTGCGCCGCAAGACGGGCTTCGGACCTTGGGGCTCGCGCGTCGGCTTGCCGCGGATCCCGAGGCCTTGGTCGAGGCCGCGGCCCCGGTCTGGGAGAGGGGGAAGAATCCGGCATTGGACTATCAACGGGGAGTCCTGGACCTGGCTCGCCGAGCCGGCGATCTCCCCTTGGCCCGAGCACTCTGGAATCGCTTGGACGACGAGAGTCGAGCCTCGGAGGTTCTGCTGTTTCCCTATCTCCGGATGCTTGCGGCCCAAGGGCGCCACGCGGAGGCCGATGCGGTCTGGGAGCAGGTGCTCGGGGATCCTCCGGGCCTCGTCAACGGCCGCTTCGAGGAGGCGCTCATACCGATCGGTCCCGACTTCAAGCCCGATTGGGCTACGCCCGGTTGGCGCTATCAAGCCACCGGCGAGGGTTTCAGGATCGGCGTCGAAGGGCCGCAGGGCGATGCGCAATACCGTAGCCTGCGCATCGATTTCCTCGGGACCGCGAATGTCGATCTCGTTCAACCCAGCCAGATCATGCGCGTGCGGCCGGGCACTGCCTACCGTCTCCGCGGCTATTGGTCGGGCGAGGGCGTTTCGACGCGCTCGGGGGTCTTCGTGGAGCTTTATACGGTCGAGACACGCCCGGTGGTCCGGGTGCAGACCCCGCCGCGCCGGGGAAGCTGGGCTCGGGAACACTTCGAGCTCGAGATCCAGGTTCCGGATGACGGTCTGCTCGTCGGCGTTCGGATTCGGCGGGCCGCGACCAGCGCCTTGGACCGCCTGCTGAGCGGCACGGTCCGGCTCGACTCACTTGAATTTCAGCCCCTAAACCAATGATCTTGGAATGATCGACGACTGGCCAAGACATCTGGCACGGACCCTGGAGTCCGGTATGGCCACAGCCACGCTCGAGCAGCAGCTCGATGCGCTCCTCATCTGGCTGGGCAATCCGGACAATCCGAACGTCGCTGTCCTCGACGAGGCGATCGCACGCACGGGGCTCACGCGTTTGGACGCCGCGGGCCGTGCCTACGACATCCTGGATCGTCTGCTCTTCGCCTGGCCGTCGGGGTCGCCCGAACAGATCCTCGGCCTGCGCGCCACGGCCGACGTCGCGGCCGCGAAGCAGCGCTACCGATGTCTGATCCAGGCTTACCACCCCGATCGTCATCCGGCGCGGGGCCTCGTGCACAACGAGCGCACCGAGCAGATCAACATCGCCTATGCCGCTTTCGAACGCCGCGCGCGCGAATCGGCATCGCGGGTTGCCGCTGTGTCCGACGCCGTGTCGACGCGAAAAACGGCCCGTGGTCGTCGGCATCGACCACCGAAACAGGTCGATCCACACCCTTTGGCTGCCGCACGGTCGCGCGTGTCTCTCGGGGCGCGGCTGCGTCG
>NZ_LN848257.1:4463675-4472185 GCF_001499735.1 Thiocapsa sp. KS1
GGCGCCGAGTCCTTCCAGGCCCGTTTTTTCGTTGGTCTGATCCTCCTCTGCGCCTTGCTGCTGGCGTCGCTGCTGTACCCCGAGCTGGCTCCGCAACGCGTTTCGGCACGCCTTGATGTGCCTGCAATGGCGGCGTCCGACGCACGGCTCGATGGTGTCGAGCGGCCGAAAGATCCGCCGGACGCCGCGGCGCTGCGGCTCGATGCGCCGCTGCCGGCGATCGCCCCGATAGGCCCTCCAAACCCGGCCGCGACGCCTTTGGTCGCCTCGCTCGCCGGCATTCGGGCGGAGCCGATCGCATCGCCGACGCCTGAAGTTCCGGTGCCGGCTCCTTTGATTTCGCCCGCACGCGAGCCAGTCGTCAAGCCAGTCGTCCAGCCGGAAGCCGAGCGGGTCGCCGAGCCGGTCCCCGCACCTGCGTCGGCACAGCTCTACGAGCGCAAGGCGGCTGTGCTCCTTCCCCCGGCACAGACGCCGCCGCGCCCGGACGCCGTCCCGCCTCCGTCGCTGCTCGATCAATCCCGATCCGACGCGGCGAGCCGCCCGGATGAGCAGGCGCGTCCGGGCCGGGTCGCGCCGATCAGCCCGGTACAGACGCTTGAGCGCGCGCGCGCGATGGACCGCACACCGGATCCCGTGGCCAACATGCCCCTCGCCGCGGTCGACGCGCCGATGCCCGCCTCGCCGGCAACGCCCGTGATTTCGCCGGTCGCGATCACCAAAAAGCCCGAGGATCCAACCGGCCCCACCGCAACCGAGACGGCGCGTCGGGCCGGTCTCCCTGCGCGCCCTGCCGCGCCGGTACCGGCCCGAGCGACGTCCACGGCCGATCAACCCGCCCAGCCACCTCGCAAGCGCCCTCAAGCGGTCGAAGAGACAACCGGCAGCACGGCAGCCAAGATGCCTCCCGCCGCCGGCACGGTCGCGGGCGCGACATCGACGCAGCGCCGATCACCCTCCCCGACACCCGAGCCATCCGACAAATCGAGCTGCGAGCCGATTGCCGGTGTGCTCGAACGCTTCCGTCGAGCTTACAATACGGGGGCGCTTGACCGCCTCATGGCCCTCTACAGTGCGGCTGCGCAAGAGAACGAGACGCGCGGCCGGTCCGGCATCCGCCAGCTTTACCTGCGCTGGTTCGACCAAACCAGCGAGCGTCGAATCGCCTTTTCCGGCGCCGACATCCACCTGCAAGGAGAGGGACGTTGCGGCGCACGTGCAGGGTTCAGCGTGCGTTATCGCGATGCTCAAGGACGCTGGGTCGATCGCACAGGCACCATCACTATCCTGTTCGACGGACGAGGAGCGGACGCTCGGATTCTACGGATCTCGTATTGACGTCGTTTGAGCGGAACCCGCGAATCCCGTGAAGGCAGGCGGCGCATAAAGCGGACGTTGTCGGCGCGTCGAGAATTGCGTATTCGCAATCGAACTCGACAGCTTGTGCTCTTTCTCCGAACGGGCTTAAATGCCGCCGACACGCACTCGAATATAAACCTACGTCGCCGCGATAACTGGATCGAGCCAAAGGACTCAAAACGTCCCGCGACATTTCGTTGAGTCTTGGACACGGAAACGGGAAGGAGAAGGACATGTTCGCGCACGAAATGAAGACTGTTCTCGGATGCACGCCGGAGTACATCCGGTCATGACGATTCTGGACATGGTTGTCGCCTATCTCGTCAGCAGCGTCGTTCTCGCCGCCCTCTATCCTCTGGCACCGATGATCGGCCTGATGGATCACCCGGGCGAACGGCGCAAAGTCCACCGCCAAGCAGTGCCGCCGATCGGCGGGATCGCGATTTTTTCGGGCCTCGTCGCGAGCAGTCTGCTCGGTCTGCCGTTCGACGTGCCTCACCTCTACGGCATGGCCGGGGCCGCCCTCCTGGTGTTGGTCGGCGGCCTGGACGACCGTTTCGATCTCGGCCCGAAGGTGCGCCTCGTCGCGCAAGTCGTTGCCGCGCTCCTGCTGACCCTCGGGTGCGGGGTCAGGCTGACCTCTCTGGGCGATTTGTTGGGCTTCGGACCCATCGATCTCGGGGTGTTCTCAGTACCTTTCACCGTGTTTGCGATGGTCGGCGTCATCAATGCCGTCAACATGATCGACGGCATCGATGGCTTGGCCGGCAGCCTGATCCTGATCGCGCTCGGGACACTGCTGCTCCTCGCACCCGAGGTCGGCCCGATCCAAATCCTGATGCTCGCCACGATTGCGGCACTCATTCCGTATCTCATCTGCAATCTGGAGCTTTTCGGTGTTACCGGGCGCAAGATCTTCCTCGGCGACGCGGGAAGCCTCCTGCTGGGCTATATCCTGGTCTGGGCCCTGGTCGATGCCGCCGGACCGGCCGGGAGCATCGACTCGGTGACGGCACTCTGGATCGTCGCCATCCCGCTGATGGATACGCTGCGCGTCATGGGTCGGCGGATCCTGCAAGGGGTGTCTCCCTTCAGTGCCGATGCCGGCCATCTCCACCACTTCCTGTCACGCCTCTTCCACAGTACGCGTAAGGCCCTGATCGTGATGTTGGCCGCTGCGATCCTGTTGACCGCAGTCGGTGTCTTCGGTCTCCTGAATCAGATCGGGGAGACGGCCATGTTCTACGCAGCCTTGTCGATCTTCGTTGCCTATCTGCTGGTTGCGCGCTACGTGCACAGTCTGTCCCGGGCATTGGAGCAACAGAGTCGACAGATCGTCGGCGAAGTCACCTGATCGAGGCGCCGCAAGGTGAATCGCGAGACCGCAGTAGAAGTCATGCCCCAATGGTATCTGGTGCAGTCCAAGCCGCGCCAGGCCGAGCGCGCCGAGGTGAATCTCGTCCAGCAGGGCTATAGCGTCTTTCACCCGCAACTGATGGTCGAGCGTATCCGTCGCGGGCGACGCGTGGTGGTCGAAGAGTCGCTTTTCCCCAACTATCTCTTTATCCGTCTGCGCCGTTGGGTCGACAACTGGTATCCGTTGCGTTCCACCCGAGGTGTCGCACGCCTGGTGAGCTTCGGTCCCGAGCCCTTACCGGTCGGGGATGTCTTGATCGAGGAGATTCGGCGTCGTCTCGAAGCCGGACCGACCCCGTCCAGCCTCTCTCCGGGGCAGAGGGTCGAGATCGTCGAAGGTCCCTTCCGCGGGCTTGAAGCCATCTTCAAAGTTCATCAGGGCGAGCGCCGAGTCCAGCTCTTGATCGAGCTTCTGCATCGCCAAGTCACCCTGACGCTACCCATCGCAGACATCCGCGGATCCGCCTGACGCCGGATAACGCGGGGGTATGATCGTGCTTGGGACGGAGGCGGTCGGCGGCTCCTGCGGGGTGGCGTCGAATCCCGACGGCCGTCCGGCTTGTGGCGCCGAGAGGTTTTGGCTCAGGCAATCCGGACCGCGATCCCGGGAAAGCGCTGCAGCAAGGCGTCTCGGAGGGCCGTCTTGGCGCCGTGCTCGCCGTGGACGAGGATCACCTCACGCGGTGGCGGGGACATGGCGCCGATGAAGTCGAGCAGGTTGTGTTGATCGGCATGGGCGGAGTAGCCGCCGATGGTGTGGATGCGGGCGCGGATGTCGTAGCGACGGCCGTCGAGCTGGACATAACCGCCGCGGGGTCCGTAGCGCTGGATGTCGCGGCCCGGTGTGCCGGCGGCCTGGTAGCCGACGAGGAGCACATCGTGGCGCGGATCGCCGAGCATGGCCTTGAGATAGTTGACGATTCGTCCGCCGGCGCACATGCCGCTCGCGGCGATCACGATGGCGGGACGATGCTCGCGCGCGAGGTACTCGACCATGCGCAGATGGGCGGGGTGATCGTCGACCGTGAGCATCCGATCGAACGCGAGCGGATGGCGACCGGCCGCAACCCGCGCCTTGGCCTCGCGGTCCCAGTGCGCGCGCAGTCGACGGTAGCCGGCGGTCAGGTCCGCCGCCAGCGGTGAATCCAACACCACCGCGAGATCATCCCATTGCCACTTTCCGCCGGTGCCCTTGGTGCCGCGGTTCTCGTGCACCAAGGTTTCCAGCTCGTAGAGCAGCTCTTGCGTCCGTCCGATACTGAAGGCCGGGATCAAGAGTGTGCCGCCGTCTTCGAAGGCGTGCTCGACCATGGCCCGCAGACGCTGATGACGTGTGCTGCGGTCCTCGTGCAGACGGTCGCCGTAGGTGCTTTCGAGCACGACGATGTCGGCGGATTCCGGCGGGGTCGGATCCGGCAGCAGCGGGGTGTGAGGCGCGCCGAGATCACCCGAGAAGAGCACGCGCGTGGTGGTGCCGGCGCGAGTCAGGTCGCATTCGACATAGGCGGAGCCGAGGATGTGACCGGCTTGCTGCAAACGGATCCGCAGCGCGGGATCGCCCGTGACCAAGGGGTGCCAGTCCCCGTAAGGGAGCGGGACCAGGCGTGCCGCCAGCCCACGCAGGACGGCCTCGATGAGCGCGGTATCGCGCGTGACGCCGACCTTCAGTGCGTCCTCCAAGAGCAGCGGAAGCAGCTCCGCGGAGGCTTCGCTGCAGAGGATGGGGCCGCGAAAGCCGGCGGCCAGGAGATGGGGCAGGCGCCCGACGTGGTCGATGTGCACATGCGTCAGGATCAGCGCCTGGATCCGATCGACCGGGAAACCGATGCCGGGGCGGTCGGCATCGGAGCCGTCCGAGGAGATCTCCGCACCTTGGAAGAGTCCGCAGTCGATCAGTACCGAGCGGCCGTCACCGAGCATCAGCTCATGGCAGGAGCCGGTGACGCCGTCGACGGCGCCGTGGTGTGTGATCAATGGCGTTGCGCTGGTCATTCCTTCTCCATCATCCATGCGGGGGTAGGGGCGAGTTGATTCGCCCTGTCGCAGACAAACCGTCGTCCTGTATGACAGTGTTCATGGGAGCCGTAGGGCGGACAAGCGCAGCGCAGTCCACCAGCGCCGACACGACCTTTGGTGGACTGCGCTTTCGCTTGTCCACCCTACTGGCAGGCCTCGCACTCCGGGTCTAGGATCGAGCAGGCGGCGGGTGCTGCGGCGCCGTTGCCCTTTGCCTTGTCGAGCGAAAGATAATTGCCTCCAACTGCGCTGAGACGGTTGGCCTTCCCGGCGTCGTCCATAGTGGACTTCTCGACATGGGTGGCACCCATTGACCGTAGATAGTAGGTCGTCTTCAGACCCCGCACCCACGCCAGCTTGTAGAGATTGTCGAGCTTCTTGCCGCTGGGCTCGCGCATGTAGAGGTTGAGGCTCTGGGCCTGGTCGAGCCATTTCTGGCGGCGGCTGCCGGCCTCCACCAGCCAGCGGGCGTCGACCTCGAATGCAGTGGCATAGAGCGCCTTGAGATCCTCCGGGATGCGGTCGATCTGCTGGATCGAGCCGTCGTAGTATTTGAGATCGTTGACCATCACCGAATCCCACAGGCCGCGTTCCTTCAGATCGACGACCAGGTAAGGGTTGACGACGGTGAACTCGCCCGAGAGGTTGGATTTGACGAAGAGGTTCTGGTAGGTCGGCTCGATGGACTGGCTGACTCCGACGATGTTGCTGATGGTCGCGGTCGGGGCGATAGCCATGCAGTTGGAGTTGCGCATGCCGACGGTGCGCACGCGCTCGCGCAGGGCGTCCCAGTCCAGCGTTGTACTCGTGTCCATCTGCAGATAGCTGCCGCGCGCCTGCGCGAGCAGCTCGATGCTGTCGACCGGCAGGATCCCGCGGCTCCAGAGCGAGCCCTCGAAGCTCTGATAGCGCCCGCGCTCTTCGGCGAGATCCGTGCTGGCGCGGATCGCGTAATAGCTGAACGCCTCCATGCTGTGGTCGGCGAACTGCACGGCCTCCAGGCTCGCATAGGGGATGCGCAGCTGATAGAGGGCGTCCTGGAAGCCCATGATGCCGAGCCCGACCGGACGGTGCCGCAGGTTGGAGTTGCGCGCCTGCGGGACGTTGTAGAAGTTGTAGTCGATGACGTTGTCGAGCATCCGCATGGCGGTGCTGACCGTCTTGCGCAACCGCTTGGTGTCGAGCCCCTTTTCGGTCACATGCGCCGCCAGATTGACGCTGCCGAGATTGCAGACGGCGATCTCCAAATCATTGGTGTGCAATGTGATTTCAGTGCACAAGTTGGAGCTGTGCACGGTCCCGACATGCTGATTGGTGTAGCGCAGGTTGCACGGATCCTTGAAGGCGATCCAGGGATGTCCGGTCTCGAAGAGCATGGCGAGCATCTTGCGCCAGAGATCCACAGCCTTGATCCGCTTGCTGACCTTCAGCTCGCCACGCGCCGCTCGCTCCTCGTAGCCGACATAAGCCTGCTCGAATGCCAGTCCGGTCAGGTCATGCAGGTCCGGGGTCTCGTCGGGCGAGAAGAGGGTCCAATGCTGATCCTCCGCGACCCGCTTCATGAAGAGGTCCGGCACCCAGTTGGCGGTGTTCATGTCGTGGGTGCGGCGGCGGTCGTCGCCGGTGTTCTTGCGCAGGTCGAGGAATTCTTCGATGTCGATGTGCCAGGTTTCCAGATAGGCGCAGACGGCGCCCTTACGCTTCCCGCCGTTGTGGACCAGCGCCGCGGCGGTCATGTAGGTCTCGTCACCCTCGACCTTGAGGTCGTGGACCTTGGCGACCGGCGCGATGGAGGTGACCGACTTGACCCGCGTGAAGATCCAATTGCCCAAGCGGAACCAGTTCCGTTTGGTGAGCGCCGGGACGCCGAACAGCTCGGCGATCTCGGGCACGGCCGGGATGCGCAGGTCGAAGGCGCGGCTGGTGCCGGTGAAGGAGACCACCGAGCCGTCGCCGCGCGTGCCCGTGTGGCCAGTGTCGCGCTCGCGATACTGACCGGCGCAGGGGATGCCGAGCCGCAGGAGCTGATAACGCAGGCCTTCGGCGAGCGCGGCCGAGGCGCTCGTGAAAGTGATCTCTTTGCCGCGGCTCACCCCGCCGTCGGTTTCCAGAAGTCCCTGAACGAGCGCCAGCGCCTGATCGTGCGGCAGATGGCTGAAGCGGCGTGCGATGCGTTTCTTGCCGCCTGCGTCGTAGAGGTCTTCGTAGGTAAAGGGGAGATGGGCCTCGTCCAGTCCGACATAGCGGCCGGTGGTCGCGCAGCGAACTAAGCCCCTGCCCACGGACCACTTGATCTGGATGTATTCATTGCCCCGTCCGTTCTCCCAAAAGTGGATCCCGCGCTCGGTGAGATAGTCGCGGACGAACTGGAGATGTCCGCTGTCGCGCCCCGGGTTGCCGGAGACACCGAACTCGCAGCCGCGCGTGAGGTGCCCGTCGCCGAGCAGAATGCCGTAGAAGCGTGCGTCCGCTTGGGTGAGCTGCGGGACCGGAACGACTTCGGCGGGGATGACCTGAGCCACATAGTCCCCGCGCGTCAGCTGGCCGGCTTCGACCCACTCGGGTCGGAAGCGGGCCTGCTCGATCTGCCCGAGTGTGCGTTCGATGGATTGCTCCATCGGCACACCCTGGATGGCCCAGAAGGGATGACCGGCGGTGACGTCCAGATCATTGACCGAATGCTTGACCGCCACCCGGACCATGGGGGCGCCCTTCTGGTCGTAGACAAAGTGCTCGGTGACCTCGCGATAGCGGCCGCGCTGACCCAGCACCAGATCGCCGACCCGCACGTCCGTGATCGGCTTGGGGCCGTCGGCGGTGAAGACGGTGGTCTCCGGCGCGAAGCACTGGTTGACCGCCACCGCCGTATCGTTCGCGACCTTCAGGAAGGGCACCACGCCTTGGCTCTTGCCGTTGGTGCCTTTGATGTGCGCACCCATGCCGCGCACGCGGGTCCAGTCGTTGCCTAAGCCACCGGCGAACTTCGATAAGAGGGCGTTGTCCTTGATGGCGCCGTAGATGCCGTCGAGGTCGTCCGGGACGGTCGTGAGGTAACAGGAGCTGAGCTGCGGGCGCAGCGTGCCCGAGTTGAAGAGGGTCGGGGTCGAGCTCATGAAGTCGAAGCTCGAGAGCAGCTCGTAGAACTCGATGGCGCGGGCCTCGCGGTCGATCTCGTTGATGGCAAGCCCCATGGCGACGCGCATGAAGAAGGCTTGGGGCAGCTCGAAGCGGATGCCGTCGGCGGTGTGGATGAAATAGCGGTCGTAGAGGGTCTGCAGGCCGAGATAGGTGAACTGCAGATCGCGTTCGGGCTTGAGTGCGGCGCCGAGTCGGGCGAGGTCATAGCGGGCGAGCTGCTGGTCCAAGTGCTCGAGATCGGCGGCGCGCTTGATATAAGCCGCGAGATAGTCGCTGTAGCGCTCGGCCAGATCGGCCTGGGTCTCCACACCAACGGCGAGTCCCAAGAAGCCCAGTGCCTCGCGGCGCAGCACGTCGAGCAGCAGTCGGGCGGCGACCTGGCTGTATTGGGGATCCTTCTCGATCCTCGCGCGGGCGGACATCACCAGCGCCTGTCCGACGTCGGCCTCGCGCACGCCGTCGAAGAGGTTGCGCAGTGTGTCGGTGAGGATGGCTTGTGCATCCACGGCGTCGAGGTCCCGACAGGCCTCCTCGAGCAGACGGGTCAGGCGTGCGACATCCAGCGGGCGGGTGCTGCCGTC
>NZ_LN848257.1:4472285-4481625 GCF_001499735.1 Thiocapsa sp. KS1
TGATCCTGAATGTCTTCGATATGGACGGTGCCGCCGCCGGGCAGGCGCCGCGTGAGGGCCGAGGTCACCTGCTCGGCGAGCTCGCGCACCCGGTCGTGGACGCGGCTGGAGGCCGCCGCCGAGCCGCCTTCCACGGCGAGGAATGCCTTGGTCATGGCGACCATGATCTTGTTCGGATCGAAGTGGGTGACCTTGCCGTTGCGCCGGATGACCTGGACCTTGCCCGGGGTGTGAGCGGTGATCTCGGGAGCCGAGTCGCTGCTGCGGATCTGTATCGGTGCCTGCGCCGCGGTCTCTCCGGGGTGGGCGACGGTGTCTTCGGCGGACGTGGATTCGGCCAACGACGGGCGCTCGGTGGACATGGCTCCTCCTGGGATGCGGTGTGACGGCGGGTGGGTCTTATGGGTGATCGGCGCCTTGGACGGCCGAACGGGTGCTAGTGGAGCGGTGCAGAGATTCCGAGACCGTCCGAGATCATTTTCGTTGTCGTTGTCGTTGTCGTAATCGTATCGATCGTCGATTACGACAACGACAACGACAACGACAACGACAACGAATGGTCTCGACACATCTGCCGTGCTGCACTAGACGAGCGACACAATATATGTTGTCTACGAAATCCGTCAACCACAATATCTTGTGTAAAAGCGGTGGATCAGGCTGTGGATGGGCTGTGGATAAAAACGGTGGCGCCAAGTCCGGCGGGGGTTCGACGGCGGGCTTGCGGGTGTCGACAGGGTTCGGCGGGACACGACGAGCGGGCGCGATGGACCCTCGCCCTCCAGGTCGCCGATCGGAACGCTTGTCCACCTAGGGGCCTACCGGCCGGTCTTTTGCGAGGCGCTCCGACGGCGATGATCGGCGCGGACCTGTCTATAATGCGCGGACGGTCGTCGCGAGATCTGCACCTCTGTCTCGCGAATGCGGCCGACAACAACACAATCGGAGGATGGCCTAGATGAAAGTCAAAGATGTGATGAGTCGATCGGTCCGTTCGGTGAATCCCGACACCCGGATCGTCGAGGTGGCGTCCTTGATGTGTCTCTATCGCTTTCACGGCCTGCCCGTGGTCGACAGCGACGACAAGCTGGTCGGTATCATCGCCGAGCGCGACCTGCTGCACAGCCTGTTTCCGAAGCTCGACAAGCTCATCGCCGAGGGGATGCATTCGGTCGACCTCGACAAGGAGATGGCGCGCTACTCCGAGATCCTGGGACTCAAGACCGAAGAGCTGATGACCCCCAATCCGGTGACGGTCGATCCGGAGATGCATGTGCTGCGTGCGGCGACCGTGATGGTCAGGCATAACTTCAGGCGCATACCCGTTGCGGACGAGGGGCGGCTGGTCGGCATGCTCAGTATCGGCGACGTGCACAAGGCCATCTTCCAGGCCAACGTGACGAGCGGGTTGAAGGGCCTCTGAAGTCACGCCGATCGGGGAGTCTCCTCGCCGGGCCGCGATGACGTGGCCCGTTTTTCCGAGCCGCGTGCCGGGTTGCCAACCCCGAGGGGCGCGAATATTCTGCGTCGCGTCGAGCATCCTGCGGCCGGGCCCCGGCCCTGATCTATTCGTCTGGAGGTCACGATGTCCCGCCCAGCACTTGCGATCCGCCTGTTTGTCTCCCTCTGCGGCATCGCCTCGACGACGGCGTCTGCCGAGGATCCCGTCAAAGGACCCGCCGAGATCGCCCGGCTCGAATACGAGCAGGTGATGGCGCTGACGCCGGATCTCGAGAACGGACGCAAGGTCTATCTGACCTGTGCCGTCTGCCATCGCCCGGAAGGCTGGGGTGCGCCCGACGGGGCCTATCCGCAGATTGCCGGACAGCTGCGCCCGGTCATCATCAAACAGCTCGCGGACATTCGGGCACGCAATCGCGACAATCCCCTCATGTACCCCTTTTCGGTGCCGCGCATCCTCGGGGGTGCCCAGAATGTAGCCGACGTGGCGGCCTATGTGGCGCAGCTTCCCATGACACCCGAGAACGGGGTCGGGCCGGGCGATGATCTGGCGTTGGGAGAGGAGGTCTATCGGGAGCATTGCGCCAAATGCCACGGCGAGAACGGGGAGGGCAACGAGGCGGAGCACATCCCCGCGATTGCAGGCCAGCACTACCTTTATCTGATGCGCCAGTTCGATGCGATCCGCACGGGTCGGCGCAAGAACTCCGACCCCAAGATGGTCAAGCAGATCGACGGTTTCACGCCGCGTCACCAGGCGGCGGTTCTCGATTACACCGCGCGACTGCGTCCGCCCGAGGGCAAACTGGCCGAGACGGGCTGGACCAATCCGGATTTTCCATCCTACGTGCGTGACCCGATGGGCGTACCGCCCGTGCCTCCGATGCCGGCGGGGCTGATGGATGCATCCCCTTCGCCCGAGCCACCGGCGTATCCCTCCGTCCCGCCCGCCCGGTAGGGGCGAATTGATTCGCCCGCGCGGCCGGAGCCTAATCGTTGTCGTTGTCGATTACGACAACGACAACGGTGGAGAAGGCTTTCTACCGGCGAGAACCGTTCCTGCGGGAGAATCAATTCCCCCTACAGCTCGACGCGATTGCGTCCGTTTTGCTTGGCGCGGTAGAGGGCTCCGTCGGCTCGGCGGATAAGCTCGTCGAGCTGCTCGTATTGCTGGCGCATCGCAGCCCCGAGGCTGACGGTGACCGCGAGCCGTTGCCCCGAGTCGATGGCGAAGGCGTGCCGCTCGACCGCCGAGCGGATCCGCTCGGCATAGTCCCGAGCCCCGAAGG
Source organism: Thiocapsa sp. KS1 (assembly GCF_001499735.1). Classification (GTDB taxonomy): domain Bacteria; phylum Pseudomonadota; class Gammaproteobacteria; order Chromatiales; family Chromatiaceae; genus Thiocapsa. The sequence goes on from NZ_LN848257.1 coordinate 4,475,036, forward strand.
CCGAGGCACCGACCAGGAAAAGGATGAACTCCTCGCCCCCGAAGCGCACCGGGATATCGGTCTCGCGGATGCTTTCCCGCAGAACTTGCGCCACCTGTTTCAGGACCTCGTCGCCGGCGGCATGCCCGTAGGTATCGTTGATCCGCTTGAAGTGATCCACATCGACCATGATGGCGGCAACCGGGGCGGATTCGTTGCGGTCGTGGATGCTGCAGTGACGCTGCATCACATCCAGCATGTAGAAGCGCGTGAACAGGCCGGTGAGCGAATCGCGGATCGAGCGCTGGTAGGCCTTTTTCCGCTCGCTCTCGATGGAGCGATAGATCACCTCGCGTTCCAGGGCAACCTGAAGCGGCATCATGATCTGCTCGATGACATGGGTCTCTTCGGGGCCGATCCGCGCCGATGTGCCGATGTAGATCAAGGCGGCTGCCTGCATGACATCGTCCTGCGGCGAGAAGAGCGGCAACGTGACCACCTGGCCCGATCCTCCCCGCATACGAGTGCAGAAGGCGTCGCCGAAAAGCACAGGTTCGGCTTTCGCAGGGTCGGGGCGGAGGGTGGCCAGCCATTGCGTGCGCGTCGTCCCGAGGATCGCCGCGATCTCGGGCAGCGGGTCGACCGTAAAGCCCGAGTAACGGGTTTCCTGCGAGAGGCTCAGGATCGTGCCGTCGTCTAGCCTGGCGTAGTAATCGATCCGCTCCACCGGTAGGTTGCGCGCGACCACCTCGAACAGACGCTCGGCGATATCCCGAAAATCGCGGTACAGCAGCATGGTCTGGGTAATCTCGCGCAGTGTCTCGTTCAGACGCGAGAGACGCAGGATGTCGGTGTTCTCGCGGGCGAAGAGATAGATGCCGCAGTCCAGATGCCGAAGCTTGTCGATCATGAAGGGTACCAGCCGCTCCGGGATGATGGAGCCGTGCTGCGGGGCGATGACCTTCACGGGGTGGCGATCGATCTGGCTCAGCGCGAAGTCGAGGATGTCGCGGCTGGGCATGTAGTGCTCGTGAAAGGGCCGCAGCGCCTCGAAATGCGATTCGTCCTTCGCGATCAGGGTCGGGCGCTCGGTGAAGCCCCCGAACAGGTCGCTCGAAAAGACCACGCCGGTGCTCGGGTCGAAGGTGGCGATGGCGCCCGGAAAGTGCGCGTAGGGCGTGAAGATGAACTCCAGCTCGCGGTCTTCGAGTGTGAGGCGCCAGTCGTGCTCCTCCACCAGCCAAAACGGCATCTTCAGCCCGTAGTGCTTGAGCAGCGCGCGGGTGCGCCAATGGGTGACCAGGACCGCGTCCGGCCGATCGGTCAGCTCGTCGATGAGCGGCATGGCCGCGGCGATGTCCGGATCCTGATGGTGACAGACGAAGTAACGGATGTGGGTAAAGGGGATCACCTCTTCGATCTTGCGCAGGGTGCCGGAGAAGGTGAGCCGCGAGCCGGGGTCGAAGAGCACCGACTGATTGCCCTGCTCCAGCAGATAGACGTGGCACTGAAAGACGTCGTCGGGCAAGACATGGCCGACCCACCAGACCCGCGGGGCAATCTCGAGCGCGTGGTCGGTGTCAGCGTGCTCGAGGTGGGTGAGGTTGGTGTCCATCGACATGTCTCTGCTCTGCGGCGTGAGTGACTGGTGTCCCGAGGCTTTCATCATCGCGAGGCATCCAACGGAAGGTCTTGCGCACCGGACGACATCTTGGTCGCCGTTCCCGCCGCGAGAATCTGATAGACCAATGGTACCAACACGAGAGAGACCAGGGTCGAGAAGGATAGTCCGGCGACAATGGTGACTGCGAGCGGTTGGAGCATCTCCGAGCCCTCGCCGAGTGCGAGCGCGAGCGGCAGCATGCCGACGACGGTGGTGAGTGTGGTCATGAGGATCGGGCGCAGGCGCAGCCGTGCCGCCTCGAGGATGGCCGTGCGTGCATCCATGCCGGCGCTGCGCTCCAGCTCGATGAACTCGACCAGGACGATGGCGTTGTTGACCACGATCCCGGCCAGCATGATGAGCCCGAGCCAGACCGGCATCGAGACCGGCAGCTCCGTCCATTGCAGGCCGAGGACGACGCCGATCAGGGCGAAGGGCACCGAGAGCAGGATGATGACGGGATTGCGCACCGACTCGTATTGGACCGCCATCGCGACCAAGACCAGAAAGAGCGCAAGCCCGAGCAGGATCAGGCTCATGTCCTGGCCCTGCTTCAGGGTCTCCAGACCGCCCGCCTCGTAGAGTCGATAGCCGCTCGGCAGCGGGATTTGCGCCGCCGCAGTCAGCGCCGACTCGATCGCCTGTTGAAGCGTCAGGCTCTCGCCGACCGAGGCGGTGATCTCGACGGTGCGTTGCTGGCGGTCGCGCAGGATGGTCGTGGGCTGGGCCAGGATCTCGACGGTCGCGACGTCGCCGAGTCGCACCGGCCGTCGCGGCTCGGTCTTGCTGAAGAGCACGATGGAGTCCAGATCGCCCGGCGCGGCGATGTCGATCCGATCCAGGCGCAGCAGCAGATCCACCGCGCGGTCGCCGTCGATCAGCTCGGTGACGACACGGCCCTCCAGGGCGAAACGCAGCACGGCGCCGATGTCCTCGATGGTCAGACCGAAGCTCGCCGCGCGTTGCGGGTCGAGCCGGACGGAGATCTCGCGGGTGACGTCCTGGCTGCTGTGTTGGATGTTGCCGAGGCCCTCGACGGTGGCGAGGCGCTCGACGACGCGATCGGCGAGATCCGCGAGTGTGTCGAGGTCCTCCCCGGCGATGCGCAGGCTGACGTCGTCGTCGCCCTGGCTGAAGCGGATGCCGCGAATCCCGCGGGTGACGAGCGAGGCCCGCAACCCGGGGATCTCGAGCGCCCGGATCAGGCCGCTGACCCGGGCGATCCACTCGGTGCTGCCGATGTCGCGCTCGGCCGCCGGGCCGAGCAGGACCTGCAGGCTTGCGCGGTTGGCGCTCTCGAAGGACGAGCGACCGAACACGAAGCCGCCGACCGTGGTGAAGATCGCGGTGACCTCGGGTTGCTCGGCGACGAGTGCCTCGATCCGGCGGGTCAGGCGATCCATCTCCTCGAGGTCGATACCCTCGTCCGCGGTCAGGGTGATCCGCACGTCGCCCTCGTCGAGTGCAGGCAGAAACTCCTGCTTGGCCTCGATCAGCCAGGGCGCGGTCCAGACCAACCCTGCGACAAAGGCGAGGATGACCGGCCAGCGGATCCGCAGCAGCCGATCGAGCAGCCGGGCATAGCCGTTTTGCAGGGCCTCCATGACACGATTGACGAATCCCCGCAGTGCCCCCTCCCGGCGCGCCGGCACGCGGCCCGCAAGCGCCGGGACCAGGGTCAGGGCGACCACCATCGAGGCCAGAATGGCCGCCGAGATGGTGAAGATCAGCTCCTGAAAGAGCAGCCCGACGAGCCCGCCGATGAAGAGGAACGGCAGGACGGCGGCCAGGTTGGTCGAGGTCGAGGCGATGATGGCGCCCGTGACCTCGCGGCTGGCGGCATCCGCCGCGACGACCGTGGTTTGCCCCATCCGCTGGTGGCGATAGATGTTCTCCAGCATCACGATGGTGCTGTCCACCAGCATGCCGATGCCGAGCGCGAGCCCCCCGAGGGTCATGATGTTGAAGGTCAGGCCGTTGGCGGCCATGAGGATGAAGGTGACCAGGACGGCGATCGGGATGGCCGCGCCGATGATCAGGGTCCGCCGCAGGCTCCCGAGGAAGATGTAGACCACGGCCATCGCCAGCAGGGCGCCGCTGACCGCGGCGTCGACCGCATTGTCGAGCGAGTGGCGGATGTAGCGCGCTTGGTCGTCGACCAGCTGGATCTGAACGTCCTCGGGGAGCTGGCCCTGCGCTTTGAGCCGTGCGAGCTCCCGATCGACGGTGTCGACGATCGCCACGGTGTTGGTGAGCGGCTGTTTTTGGATCGCGAGCTTGATTCCGGGTTGGTCGTCGAGTCGGATCCGCAGCCGCTCCTCGCTTGCCCCGTCGATCACTTGGGCGATCTCGCCGATGCGCATCAGGGCCATCGGGTTGTCGCCGGCCTCGGGCTTGAGCGGCAAGTCGATGATCTCCTGAACATTCCTGAAGCGCCCTTCGGTTCGCCCGCCGATCTCGCCTTCCGGCATACGCAACCGGCCGGCCGCCACATCCTGGTTGGCGGTGCGCAGGCGGGTCTCCAGGTCCAGGATGTCGAGCCCGAGTCCGGCCAACCGGAACTGATTGGCTACCACCCGAACCTCGCGCTCCAGCCCGCCGCCGACCTCCACCGATGCGACACCCGGAAGCGTAATCAGCGAGCGACCCAGGGTGTAGTCCACCCAGGTGCGCAGCTCCACCGGATCGCGCAGGGTCGAGCTGACCACATATTCGGCGACCGGCAGCTGGAAGGGGTCGCGCTTGAAGATGACGGGCGGGTCGTCGGTGTCGGGCAGGAAGCGTTTGGCGCGGTCCAGGCGCGAGCTGGCGTCGCGCAGGGCCTGGTCGATGTCCTCGCCGTAGCGAAAGGACAGGTCGATCGCGCTGCGCCCCTCGGTAGTGCGCGACTGGATGGCGATGAGCCCCTCGGTGATCGCGAGCTGCTCCTCGAGCTCGCGGGTGACCTCGTTCTCCATCACCTCGGCGGGCACGCCCGGGTCCACCACCCGGACCTGGATGTCCGGGTAGATGATGTTCGGCAGCAGATCGATGTTGAGCCGGGTCAGGGAGACCCCGCCGAGCACCATAACCGCGAGCGTCAGCGCGACGACCCCGACGGGGTGGCGGACCGACCAGGTGGAGATGTTGGCGGACATAAGGATTTCCGGAAGATTCCAAACCCGTAGGTTGTGCTGACGATAGGAGGCACAACGTGCGCCGACGGTTGCTTCTGCCTCGCACGGCTCGTCACAACCTACGACTCTGGTCCACGTGATGCCGGCGCGGGTTGGGCACGCTGCGCTTTGCCCAACCTACGGCTGGCGGCGTTTGCGCATCTGTATGCTTTAGTTTTTGAGGACGACGCTCACTCGCCCGTGAGCTCCGTGATCGCCGCTTCCACGACCTTGGGCTCGGTCAGCGGATAGGGCGAGATGCGCAGGCGTTGCAGGCGCGCCTGGTAGGCGGTGCAGAAGTCGTTGTGAAAGGTGAGAAAGAGCGGGTGCGCGGTGAGGCCCCGGATCTCCTCCATGAAGGCCAGATAGTGACGGGCCTGGCCCATGTGATAGGGCGACGGCTCCTCGTCCAGGCGAAAGCGCTCGATGCGCTCGTCCCAGATGGGGAAGACGCCGGGGGCGGCGAGGTGAAGCACCATCGAGGCCCCGACCACGGAGCTCAGGCTTGCGGCGATGGCGTCGATGCCCCGCTCTTGGAGAGCGGCGCGCTCGGCATCCGAGCCGGCCTGCGGGGCGGCGCGCGCGGCCTCGAAGGCGGCGACGGCGGAGGCCAGATGGCTCTGGTCGATCCGCACCCGCTGCGGCATCCAGGCATAGGCCAGACAGGCCGCGCGCAGGAATGCCTCGGTCGCATTCGTCGCCGGTGCCGCGGCGCTCGCGAGCATGACCGGATAGGTGCGCAGACGCGTTGCCTCGCGCGGGTTGTCGCGATAGCAGCCGTTGCGCACCAGCTCCACGGCCGTGTAGAGACGTTCGAGATTCATTCGGGCACCACCTTGACTGTTTTGCCCTCGCTTAGACCCAGGAATCCGCGCGTGATGATCCGATCGCCCGGCGCGAGACCCTCCAGGATCTCGATGCGATCGGCCGTTTGCAGACCGCTCCTGACCGTTCGGCGGGCGGCTTGGCCCGCGTCCGTGAGCAGCCAGACAAACTCGCCGTCCCGGTCGCGCCGCAGGGCGCGAAAGGGGATCAGCAGACGCTCGACCGCGGCGGTCTCGAGCGTGACCCGCACGAACTGTCCGGCCTTCACGCCGGCGGGCGGATCTTCCAGCGTCAGCTCCACGATCCCCTGCCGGCTGGTCTGCTCGAGACTCGGATGAATACGCAGGATCCGGGCCGGGAACGCGACCGCGCCGAGCGCATCGATGCGCAGCTGGGCCGGGTCGCCGACAGCCATCCGCGGCAGGATCAGCTCGGAGGCGTAGACCTCCGCAATCAGCGACTCCGGATCCGCGAACGTTAGAAGGTGGGTATTCTTCGAGACGAAATCACCCGGCTCGACCAGGCGTTCGATGATGACGCCGTCGAACGGGGCCCGAATCCGCGTGAAGTCGAGCCGAGTCTCCAGGAGTCGCACATCGCCCCCGGCGACCGCGACCGCGGTGCGCGCCTGCGACAGCTCGGCGTCCGAGGCAGCGCGCTTGGCGACGAGATCCTCGAGCCGCTGCACGTCGAGCGCCTTCTGTGCCAGTGTTGCACGCGCCTTGTCGAGCTCGGCCTGCAGGAGGTCGTCTTCGAGTCCGACCAGGACCTCGCCTTCGCTCGCAAGGTCGCCCTCGAAGACGTTCAGCTCGGTGATCCGCCCCTCTTCCTGGCTGAAGAGGCGCACCTGGCGGCGATGCCGAAGCGAGCCGGGTCGCTCGTGGCTGCTGGTCGTGGCGGCGCGCTGGACGACAACTGCCGCAACCAGGTGCTCGGCCGGGGCACGGTCGCCGCCCGCGCTCGGCGGC
>NZ_LN848257.1:4481725-4484422 GCF_001499735.1 Thiocapsa sp. KS1
CCGATGCGCCTGCGGGTCGGAGCCTGTCGTCCTTCGTGTCGCCGGTCATCACCGGCCGGTCAGATCCGTGATGATCACCGTGGGCGAGGTCTCGGGTTCTTGCGAGTAGTCGTAGTGTTTGATCTTGCGCCGGAGGTTGCGTTGGATGATGACCCCCAGAACAGTCCATTCCAGGCCGTTGAGCGTGATGTCGGGATAGATCCGGTTCAGCGCGACGAGTCGTTCGGCACCCGTGTCCTCGCGGACATACTTGCGAAACCAGCGTACGCCCTCGACCTCCGCAAACACGAAGCTGTTGTTCTTACGATGGTCCGTCGGCTCGACGATGACGACACAGTGGTCGGGGAACTCGGGTTCCATCTGATCGCCGAGCACCTGCAAGGCATAGGGCTCGTGCATGCTGCAACCCGTGCTGTCCATCGTGGGATCTGCCATGATGCATCCTCATTTGTACAGGTTTGGTCGGTCGGCTCGCCGCAGCGAGCCGACCGGATAACGACCGGGCGACACCTTTAAATCGCGTCCAGAGCGACAGGCGTTGTTTCTACCTTGTATTCGGCCTTGGGCATTTCACTGCCCTTGGTGGAGATGCGGTTTAAAATTTTATATTTTTTAAAAACTTAAACCGCGCCGGCTCCGCCAATTGTCGAGTCTGCCGGGGCCGATCCCATCCGAAAACATCACATGCCGCGCCGGGCGCGGTTTAAAAGGCTTGCATGAACCGAATCGCCGCCACCGAGCGCATCCATGCCGATCGCCGCGACTGGCACAATCTCCGCGGGATGCTGCCCTATTTCTGGGAGTTTCGCGGGCGCGCGCTCTTGGCGCTGGCCTGTCTGATCGCGGCGAAGGTCGCCAATGTCGGCGTCCCGCTGGTGCTGCGGGACATCGTCGACGCCTTCGAGGCCACGCCGCACCAGGCGTTGGTCCTGCCGCTCTCGCTCTTGGTCGCCTACGGGGCGCTCAAGCTCAGCGCCTCGCTCTTCAACGAGCTGCGCGACGTGGTCTTCGCCCGGGTGCGCTATCGCGCCATGCGACGCCTCTCCACCAAGGTGCTCGATCACCTGCATCGGCTCTCGTTGCGCTATCACCTGGGGCGTCAGAGCGGGGCCATTAGCCGCGACCTCGAACGTGGCACCCGTTCGGTCTCGACCATTCTGAACTATGTGGCCTTCAGCGTCCTGCCGGTGCTGGTCGAGTTCACCCTGGTCGCGGTGATTCTCTTCAAGCAGTACAGCCCGGCCTTCGCTTTGGTCGTCTTCGGGACGGTCGCGGTCTATTTCACCTTCACCTTCGCCATCACCGAATGGCGCATGGACTATCGCCATCGGATGAACCGCTTGGACTCGGAGGCCAATAATCAGGCCTTCGACAGCCTCATCAACTACGAGACGGTCAAATATTTCGGCAACGAGCGCATGGAGCTCGACCGCTACGACGGCACCCTCGCGGAGTGGGAGGAGATGGCGGTCAAGAGTCAGACCTCCATGTCGCTCTTGAATTTCGGGCAGGGGGCAATCATCGCGATCGGCGTCACCCTGATCATGGCCTTCGCGGCCAACGGTGTCGTGCAGGGCGAGATGAGTGTCGGCGATCTGGTCCTGGTCAACGCGCTCATGCTCCAGTTGTTCATTCCGCTCGGCTTTCTCGGGATCGTCTATCGGCAGATCAAGTATGCGCTTGCCGACATGGATCTGGTGTTCAAGCTGCTCGAGCGTCGCCCGGAGATCCAGGACGCCCCGGACACCCGGGCGTTGCGCCTGCACGACGGCGAGATCCGCTTCGAGCACGTCGACTTTCACTACCAGCATGAACGGGCGATCCTGCAGGACGTCGATTTTCGGATCGCGCCCGGTCAGACCCTCGCCGTCGTCGGCCACAGCGGCGCCGGCAAGTCGACCCTGGCGCGCCTGCTGTTTCGCTTCTACGACGTGACCGCCGGGCGGATCCTGATCGACGGTCAGGATCTGCGCGAGGTCACCCAGGAGAGCCTGCGCGCGGCGATCGGCATCGTCCCGCAGGACACCGTCTTGTTCAACGACACCATCTATTACAACCTGGCCTACGGACGGCCCGAGGCGACCCGGGCAGAGGTCGAGCGCTGCGCCGAGATGGCCCACATCCGGACCTTTATCGAAAGTCTGCCCGACGGCTGGGAGACCATGGTCGGGGAGCGCGGACTGAAACTCTCGGGCGGGGAGAAGCAGCGCGTGGCGATCGCGCGGGCGATCTTGAAGCAGCCGCGGATCCTGGTCTTCGACGAGGCGACCTCCTCGCTCGACAGCCATACCGAGCAGGCGATCCAGCAGACACTCTCCGAGGTTGCCGAAAACCATACGACCCTGGTGATCGCCCATCGTCTGTCGACCGTGGTGGACGCGGACCACATCCTCGTGTTGGAGCAGGGCCGCATCCGCGAGCAGGGGACGCATCGCGCCCTCTTGGAGGCGGGCGGGCACTACGCCGCCATGTGGGAGCTGCAACAGCGCGAAGGTCCGGATGCGCCCGTGCCCGTACCGAACCCGGTCCCGGTCGCCGCGACCGGTGCGCGCGCTGCGACGCCTCTGGCCCGGGAGCTGTTGCCGTGAGCGTGAGTCAAGCGCGGATCCTCGCCGAGCGCGGCGAGGAGGTCGAGGCGTCGCAGGTCCGCGAGGTCCTGCGCGCCGCCGGTCTCGCCGTGCCCTTGGTCGTGGTCGG
>NZ_LN848257.1:4484522-4508555 GCF_001499735.1 Thiocapsa sp. KS1
GGGCGATGCTCGGTGCGGCGCTCGCTCTGTTGACCCTGCATGGCGCGCGGCCGCACCTCGGCTGGGCGGCGCCGCTCGCGACGACGGCACTCGTCGCCGCCTCGCTCGCCGCCATGCTCTTCTGGAGCCGGTTGCGCAGCCAACTGCTGCTGCCTCTGGTGCGCCTGGAGCACTCGCTCTCGCGGGTCTGTCAGGGCGAGCCGGGCGCGAGCGATGCCTTGGACGATGCCGGTGTGCTGGCTCAGGTGGCGCGCGATATCCGCAGCCTCAACGAGGAGCTGACCGACCTGTACGAGGAGATGGACAACCGGGTCGCACGCCAGACCATGCGTCTGGCGCAGAAGACCGCGTCGCTGAAGATCCTCTACGACGTCGCGGCCGGGATCCATCAGGCGGAGAGCGTCGAAGAGCTCCTGCTGCGTTTTCTGCGGGTCCTGAAGGAGATGGTCAACGGACGGGCGGCGACCATTCGCTTGGTGATGCCCGACGGCTCGCGACGCCTCGTCGGTGCGATCGGCCTGGACGACGACCTGGTCCGAGAGCAGGATATCGGCCCGGTGGATCTGTGTCTGTGCGGGAGTGTTCTGACGCCCGGCGAGATCCTCTGCGGGAACGACGCGCGCTATTGCTCTAAGATTTACGGGCGGCGCATGTTCGCCAGCAGCGAGATGGAGGTCGTCACCGTACCCTTGGAACATCGCGACGAGCTGCTCGGCGTCTACACCGTCTTCGTCGATCGCCCGGGGTTGAAGGCCCGCGAGGATATTCTCGACCTGCTCGCAACGGTCGGGCACCATCTGGGCGTGGCCATCGCCAAGCAGCGCTCGGACATGGAGGCCCGGCGGCTTTCGATCGTCGAGGAGCGCAACTCCTTGGCCCACGAGCTGCACGACTCGCTCGCCCAGACCTTGGCGAGCCTGCGCTTTCAGTGTCGCATGCTGACCGACTCGCTGCGCGGGAGTGCGATTTCGCTGGAGGCCCGCAACGATCTGAGCCGCATCCGCAACGGGCTCGACGAGGCCCATACCGAGCTGCGCGAGCTGCTGGCGAGCTTCCGTGCCCCCTTGGATCGACGCGGTCTGGTGCCGGCGCTCGAAAAGCTCACCCATCGCTTCGGCCAGGAGACAGGTGCTCACGTGCTCTTTCAGAACGACTGCCGTCCCTTCGATCTGTCGGCGAGCGAAGAGCTTCAGATCTTGCGAATTGTCCAGGAGTCGCTCGCCAATATCCGCAAGCATTCGCAGGCGCACACCGTGCGGGTGATGCTGGCGCGAGAGTCAAGCGGCCAACATGTGTTGTTGATCGAGGACGACGGGGTCGGGTTCAGCACCCCGGCGGCGGGATCCAATCCGGGCGAGCATATCGGTTTGACCATCATGGAGGAGCGCGCGCGCCGAATCGGCGCGGAGCTGCGCATCGAGAGCGAGCCGGGGGAGGGCACGCGGGTCGAGGTGATCTTCGACGGGAGTCGGCGCGGCCCGCGTCACGGACGGGTGGCGGCCTGATGCGCGTGCTCTTGATCGACGATCATGCCCTGTTCCGTTTCGGGCTTCAGGAGCTGTTGGAGCGCCGGGGCATCCAGGTGGTTGCGGCGGTGGGCGACACGGCGATGGGTCTGCGGCGGGTCGCCGAGACCCTGCCCGACGTGGTGTTGCTCGACATGCGCATGCCGCATCTCGACGGACTGGAGATGCTCCGCCGTCTGCGTGCCGCGCATCCGGCCATGCCGATCGCGATGCTGACCACGAGCGCCGAGGAGCGGGACGTCATCGAGTCGCTGCAGAGCGGCGCTCAGGGTTATCTGCTCAAGGACATGGAACCGGATGCCCTGATTTCCGCTCTGAGCGAGATCGTGCAAGGCCGCACCGTGGTGGCGCCCGAGCTGGCCATCGTCTTGGCCAAGGCGGTCCAGGGCGATGCCGCGGGGGCGGCAGCCGAGAGCCGAATCGCCGACCTGACGCCGCGCGAGCACGAGATCCTGTGCCATCTGGCGGAGGGTCAGAGCAACAAGGGGATCGCCCGCCGTTTGAATATTTCCGACGGGACGGTCAAGCTTCATGTCAAGGCGATCCTGCGCAAGCTCGACGTACACTCGCGCGTGGAGGCGGCCGTGATCGCGGTGGAACGCGGTCTGTGCGAGCGCAGATCGAGCCGCGATATCGGATGAGGCCGCGCCGGATCCGGAACGAAAACAGAGGGTTCGTGATGCGGATGAAGCGATGAAGAACTTTCTCGAGCTCGTCAAAGACTGCCTGAGCGACGTCAAGGAGATCATGCCGTGGGATCTCGAGGAGCGGCTTGCGGCAAACCCCGACGTGCTGCTGGTCGATGTCCGAGAGCCGGATGAGTTCGCGGCCATGCATATCGAAGGATCCCTGAACGTCCCGCGCGGTATCCTCGAATCCGCCTGCGAATGGGACTACGAGGAGACCGTTCCGGAGCTGGTTCGCGCGCGCGACCGCGAGGTCGTGGTGGTTTGCCGATCCGGATATCGCAGCGTGTTGGCGGCACATGCGATGAACCTGCTCGGCTACCGCGATGTCGCCTCGTTGCAGACGGGACTGCGCGGCTGGAAGGACTACGAGCAGCCGTTGGTCGATGCGGCGGGGGAGCCGGTCGACCCGGACGATGCGGATCGCTACTTTACGCCCCGCCTGAGATCGGATCAGATGCGGCCGGCAGCAGATTGATGACTCCTTCGGAACCCTTTTCGGATGCTTAATAAAGCCAAACGCTTGTTCACGTCACTTCTGCCGGTCGATCCCAATCGAACGGGCGAGTGCAGCCGCTGCGGTGCCTGCTGCAAGCTGCCCTATCCCTGCCCTTTTCTGCGCTTCGACGACGCGGGTTTGAGCAGCTGCGCGGTCTATGCGATTCGCCCGCCGAGCTGCCGGAAATATCCGCGCGTGGCTGCCGAGCAGCTCACGCCGCAGGAGTGCGGCTACAGCTTCGTCACCGTCGACGACCGGGTCGCCGACGGGATCGGACTGGATCCGGTGACCGACGGCTCCCTGTGACGCCCCTGCAGGTTGTGCGACTGTGACGGCAGCACCGGCTCTCGGTGCCAGCCCGAGGGTTCGTGGACCAGCATCTCGCCTTGGTTCGGGTGCCATTCGGCGAGAACCGAGCGCACGGCCTCGCGGCCGTCGATCGCGATGAGATGATCGCCCGGACGATGGGTGTGCCCGTGGATCAGGCGCACCGCGCCGTAGCGGCGCAGGTAGCGTGCGACCGTCTCCTGATTCACGTCCATGATCTGCGGCGCCTTCTCGGCGGTCGCGGCTCCGCTCTTGCGGCGATAGTCGGCGGCGACCTTGCGGCGCGCCGCGAGCGATCGCCAGAGGAAGAGACGCTGGACCAGCGGGTTGCGGATGCGGCGGCGAAACCGCTGATAGGCGACGTCGTCGGTGCAGAGCAGATCCCCGTGCATCAGCAGCGTGGACTCGCCGCCGAAGCGCGCGAGGGTCGGGTCGCGCAGGAGCCGACAACCGGTCTCGCGGCAGAAGGCCCGACCGATCAGGAAGTCCCGGTTGCCGTGCATCAGATGGCAGCGGACCCCGGAGGCCGTAACCGCCGCGAGTGCGGCCTTGACCTCGGCGTTGGGCGAGCTGTCGTCGTCGTCGCCGATCCAGGCGTCGAAGATGTCGCCGAGCAGATAGAGTCGATCGGCCTCGCGGGCACGCCCCGCCAGAAACGACAGGGCGAGGGACAGGGTCTCCGGTCGATCCGGCGACAGATGCAGATCGGAGACGAAAAGACTGACGCCTTGCGGGTTCAAAGGTCGGTATTCGGCCCGGATGCGGCCTGCGGCCTCACTCCAGGACGATCGCCTGCTCGATGATCACATCCTGAACCGGGACATCCTGGTGCCCGTGCCGGCCACCGGTCTGCACCCCCTTGATGGCATTGACCGCGTCCATGCCCTCGACGACACGTCCGAAGACACAGTAGCCCCAGCCGTCCTGGCCCGGATAATCCAGAAAGCCGTTGTCGGAGACGTTGATGAAGAACTGCGAGGTCGCCGAGTGCGGATCCATGGTGCGCGCCATGGCAAGGGTTCCGTTCAGATTCTTCAGCCCGTTCTTGGCCTCGTTCTCGACCGGGCCGCGCGTCGGCTTGGGTGCGAAGTCCGGCGTCATGCCGCCGCCCTGGATCATGAAGCCGTCGATGACGCGGTGGAACAGGGTTCCGTCGTAGTGGCCGTCACGGACGTACTGCTCGAAGTTGGCGCAGGTCTTGGGCGCCTTCTCGGCATCCAGCTCGACGAGGATGTCGCCGTGGTTGGTGGTGAGCTTGATCATCGGGGATCTCCGCAGGCTGTACTGGCGCGCCGGCGGCGCACTCGGGTGTGGGTTGGGTTCGAACGACGCTGTGTCTGCCACGGCCATTGCCGGGGCATGCGAGACACGACCCTCTGTGGGGCGCGGTTGAAAATGATATATTTTTGAATATCTTAAACCGCGCCAACTCCATCGGTCGTCACGTTTTCCGGGGCCGATCCCATCCAAAAACATCGCATACCGCGCTGGGCGCGGTTTAATAATGGTACGGGCTTTACGCGGTCGGGGAAAGGCGGGTTCACGCGCGCATCCTCGGCTTTGCTACCATGCCGCCCTTGCCGGAGCCTCGACTCCGGGGCCGCTGACGCCCGGACCATCCACCTCGCGAGTGCATTCCATGTTGCAGATCCACAATAGCCTCACCCGCCGGAAAGACCCCTTTCAGCCGATCGAGCCCGGCAAGGTGCGCATGTACGTCTGCGGGATGACCGTTTACGACTACTGCCACCTCGGGCATGCCCGCGTCATGGTGGTCTTCGACGTGGTCTACCGCTATCTGCGTGCGCTGGGCTACGAGGTGACCTACATCCGCAACATTACCGACATCGACGACAAGATCATCCGCCGTGCCGCCGAGGCCGGAGAGCCGATGCAGGTCCTGACCGAGCGCTTCATCCGGGCGATGCACGAGGATTCCGAGGCGCTCGGGATCCTGCCCCCGACCGACGAGCCGCGCGCGACCGCGCATATGGACGAGATTCTCGCCATGATCGGCACCCTGATCGCGAAGGGACTCGCCTACGTCGCCGAGAACGGCGACATCTACTATGCCGTCGGGCGTTTCCCCGGCTACGGCAAGCTCTCGGGCAAGGATCCGCAGGATCTGCGCGCGGGTGCGCGGGTGGAGGTCGACGAGGCCAAGCGCGACCCGCTGGACTTTGCGCTCTGGAAGTCCGCCAAACCCGGCGAGCCGGCTTGGGAGTCGCCTTGGGGTCCCGGTCGGCCGGGCTGGCATATCGAGTGCTCGGCCATGAGCACCTGCGCCCTGGGTAACCATTTCGATATCCACGGCGGCGGGGCGGATCTCCAGTTCCCGCACCACGAGAACGAGATCGCCCAGTCCGAGGGCGCGACCGGCGAGCCCTTCGTGAATGTCTGGATGCACAACGGGTTCGTGCGGGTGAACGAAGAGAAGATGTCCAAGTCGCTCGGCAACTTCTTCACCGTGCGCGAGATCCTGCAGCGCTTCCGTCCCGAGGAGGTGCGCTATTTCATCCTGACCAGCCAGTATCGCAGCCCGCTCAACTACGGCGACGAGCACCTCGAGCAGGCTCGCGCGGCACTGACCCGACTCTACACGGCGTTGCGCGGTGTGCCGGACGTCGCGTCCGACTTGGTGGATGCGTCCGTTGCCGCGGCGTTCGTCGAGCGCTTTCATGCCGCGATGGACGACGACTTCAACACGCCCGAGGCGCTTGCGGTCCTGTTCGATCTGGTGCGCGAGGTCAACCGCATCCGAGCGGACGATCCCGGCGCCGCCGCCGGCCCGGCGGCCGTGCTGCGCCGACTCGGCGGTATTCTCGGCATCCTGCAGGAGGATCCGGAGCTCTACCTGCGCGGCCGGGCCGACGACGGCGGGATGTCGGATGCGGAGATCGAGAACTTGGTGCAGGCCCGTATCGCTGCTCGCGCTGCCAAGGATTGGGGCGAGGCCGATCGTCTGCGCAAGCTGCTGACGGATGCGGGCATCGGTCTCGAGGATGGACCGAGCGGCACGGCTTGGCGCCGCGGGGCTTGAGGGGGCGAATCTGTGTCGTGACGTAGGTTGTGCCGAGCCGTGCGAGGCACAACCAGCCGTCGGCGCACGTTGTGCCTCCTATCGTCAGCACAACCTACGGTATGGGATTTCCCGGCAATCGCCTTAGCGTACGTTGCGTGCGCGGCAGGCTTGCTCGCACTCGACGGCGCGATTGGCGCAATAGCCGTAGAGATTCTCGGCACAGGACCACCAGGGATAACCGCAATCCGAGCGCTCGAATGCGGAGGCCAGACACCGGCGGTAGTCGACGAATGCCTCGCTGTAGCCGGCCTGGCACTGGCGATAGTCGTAGCGCGCATCGGCATTGCACCTGTCTCGGGCGCCTTGGCAGGCGCCGATACAGCTGAGCTCGGCGAGTTGTCCGGGCAAGCCCGGCGATTGCGCGCAGCCGCCCGACAGGGCCGCGAGGAGCAGGCTCGAGAGGCCGAGGACGAGGAGACCCGCGCTCGACCGCGCGCCGAGCCGAGTCGTCTCGGGCAGACCCTCGCGGAGCCCCTCGCTGAGCCCCTCGCTGAGCTTGGTTCCGTGCATGAATGGCCTGGTTCGCATCCCTGAGTCGCTCCGTGTCGGGTTGATTCGAGATCGGGGGCGGCCGAATCCCGGGCTCGCCGTCTTTAGCAACTGTAGTCCGAAAGCGCCCCGCTGTGCAGGGCGGGACGCAGGGGCTTCATGCGCCGATCCGTGCATCGGCCGGGCAATGGACCGCCGGACCCGAGATCCGGGAGACGGGTTTATATGGCTCCCCGGCGGGACCGATTGGGCCTAAACTGACCGCGTGCTCATCGGGCAAGGATCCGAATCGACGCGGTCTCGACTGGCACCGACAGCCGTCCTGACCCGACCGTCCGGCCCGCGACGTTTCCCGGTCGTCTTGCGCGGAGAACGCTTATGACCCGACGCCATCTCGTCGTCCTTTTGCCGCTCCTGGTCGGGGCCTGCGGACTCGTGCCGCCGAATCATCTCGGCGGGATCAGCGCGACCGTTTCGCCGATGGATTATGCTCGGCGCCTCTGCGCGCACCTGGATCCGGAGTCCTACTCCTCCTGCGTGAGCGAGGTGCTGGACGAGGTCGACCGCGGCCAACCGAGTCCGCTGCCCCCGGGCTATTCGACCTCCGGCCCCTTCGCCGTCATCATGAACGGCGATGTCTACATCGGCGACTACCGTTCTTCGCTCTTCATGGCCGATTTCCGCGTCTCGAACGGGCAGCACGGCTGCCGCGGCGGCTACAACGCCTTCACCGGTTCGGCCGATGCCGTCTTCGACGTCTATTGCGACGACGGGCGCAGCGGCTGGGCCGACATGATCCGCGCGAGCGACGGCCGCAACGGTATCGGCAAGATCGCCCTCGACGACGGGACCGAAGGCGACATTGTCTTCGGTCATCTGCCCCTCGGCAGCCTGGATCGCGGGCGCAACGACGCGCTGTAGGATGAGCCGCCGCCCACTGAGTGGAGGAAGCCGTAGGGTGGACGAGCGAGAGCGAAGTCCACCGATCCTCGCGCCAACGCTGGTTGGTGGACTGCGCTGCGCTTGTCCACTCGACCGTCTACCGTTTCCGCCTCAGCCGAGGCTCCGCGCCTGCACCACCGGGTTCTCCAGCGCCCCGATCCGCTCGATCTCGACCGTGACCCGGTCTCCCGCACTCAGAAACAGCGGAGGCGTGCGTGCGAAACCCACACCGGGCGGCGTACCCGTGATGATCAGGGTGCCGGGCAGGAGCGTGGTGTCGCGGCTGAGGAAGGCGATCAGCTCGGCGATGGTGAAGATCATGTCGCTGGTGTGCCCGGTCTGGACGCGCTCGCCGTTGAGCGTGCAGGTCACGCTCAAGGCTTGCGGGTCGGGGATCTCGTCGGCGGTGACCAAGACCGGTCCGAGCGGACAGAAGCCGTCGAAGCTCTTGCCGCGAATCCATTGGCCGGCGCCGCCTTCCTTCTGCCAGCGCCGTGCGGAGATGTCGTTGGCGCAGGTATAGCCCAACACGTAATCCAGCGCGGAGGCGACCGAGACGTCGCGCGCCGTGCGGCCGATGACAACGGCCAGCTCGGCCTCGTAGTCGACCTCCGGCCCGTGCTCGCAGGCATTCGGCAGGATGATGGGCTCGCCCGGATCCGTGATCGCCGTGGTGGGCTTCATGAAGACGACCGGGTTGGCCGGGATGGCGGCCCCGGTCTCTTCGGCATGGGCGCGATAGTTTAGACCGATGCCGTAGACGTTGACGGGTGCGATCGGCGCCAGCCAGCGTGCCACCGCAATCGCGTCGGTGGTTTCGGTCAGGCCCTCGTAGAGGTGACCGCCGAGTCGGACGGCGTGTCCGGCGTCGATCGGGGTGCCGTAATGGACGGTGCCGTGGGTGTCGAGAAAGCGGGCGATCTTCATGTTCGGCGTCTCGTCGATAGCGGATGGATAGGGGATTCAGCCGGGGCTGCGGGCACGCAGCTTCATGGTGAGATCTTGGAATTCGCTCTGCATCTCCAGGTTCTGGAAGGGGCGCAGGGCCGGGACCTGGCGATTCATGAGTCCTTCGAGAAGCTGTTGGCTCGATCGGACCAGGTTCACCAGCTCACCGGACACCCGCACCGTCTCGTAGGTGTTCCAGGCGGCGGCGATATCCTTCTCCAGCTCGCGTCTAGCTTGCTCGACCTGAGTCGCCTGATCTATCAGGTATCGGCGATAGAGCTCCGCGGCGTGAACGGTCAACTGCAGGGCCTCCAGGTTGGTCGTGAGCACCTCTTGGCGGTCCAGCGATTCGCTCTGTTGCTGGGTATTGCCGATGAGCTCCTGCGCACGTGCGATGATGGCGTCAATCTGCGGGATATACTGTTTCCCGATCGTCTCCTCGATCTGCAGATGCATGCGGTTGAGGGCCTGCAGCAGGACGACATAGAGGCCGTAATAACGTCGCGCGCTCTCCAGATCCTCGCCGCTTTCGTCGACCAGCTCCTCGAGGTGACTGGTGATGGCCTTGACGTTGTCGAACAGGATGCCGAGGTCGACGATGTTGTCGCCGACGACGGTCGAGAGCAGCAGCTCGATCTGATCGTCGCCCAGGTCGAGACCCATTTCGCGCAGCTCGCCCGAGAACTCCCGCTTGACCGCGGTCAGCTCGCCGTTCAGACGATCGATGTCGTCCGCCAGCGATTTAATCAGTAGATCGTAATCGGTGACCGTCTTCTTGAATGTCGACTCCGCGGGCGCGGCAATCCGTTTCTGGCGGGCGTCGGCGATCTCGGCACGGGCCTTCTCGATCTCGGCTTGGAGGATCCGGATACGCTCGCGGTAGTTTTGGATCGGCGAGATCGAGAGGATCTCCACTGCCGTGTCGAGCAGTGCGTTGATCTCCTCGCGATTAGAGCGCTGGTCGGTCCCGATCCATGCCTTCTCGGGCAACTCGCCGTTGCGTTCTTCAAGTTCCAACGCCGAATCGAGGGTGGGGAAGACGTCCTTCCAGACCCGCGCGAAATCCTGATCCTCGGTAAAGAGCCCTTTGGCATCGGCGACCGCCCCGTCGGCAAAGTCGCGCGAGCGCTCCCACCATCCGGTAGCGGTTTCGAGTGTTCGGTTCCAGACATCCGGCTTGTCTTCGGCGGGCGCGGTCGCAGGGGCGTCGGTCTCGGCGGCGAGATCGCCGGCGCCGCCGATGACGAGCGTTCCAAGGAGAAGGATGAGCGGGGATATAGTATGCATGGGGGTCAGGATGCCTCGGCGGGTCTGTTTGCGTGGATCCCGAGCCATCGGGCTCGGCCGTGTCGGGTGCTCGGATCCGGCCAAGGGTCGGACCCGACAAGTCTGCCACGCCCGGGCGATCGGGTCGATTCGGACGTTTGTCTTCGATCCTGTGCTTTGTTAATCTTGCGCGTCGATCCGGGCCATGGCCTTCGGGTCGATGTCATGGTGGCTTGCGCCGGTCCCCTCGCAACGCGAAACCGTGAACCCGGTCAGGCCCGGAAGGGAGCAGCCGCAGCGGTTGAAGCGTGTGCCGGGGTGTGGCTGGCGTCGGCCGCCGCCCCCGATGACGACGGGCGGTCGAGGTCGCGCGATCCAAAGCCGGACGGACGACGCGGTGGCCAAGGGCAAGCCCGGGCACCGGATGCCCGTCCCCATTCACGTCGGCATCTGCCACCACACGGAATTCGTCCGCTCCAATCACGCATGTCCTACCAGGTGCTCGCCCGCAAATGGCGCCCCAAGAGCTTCGATGATCTGGTCGGACAATCGCATGTCGTCCGTGCGCTCTCCAACGCGCTCGATCGCGACCAGCTCCATCATGCCTATCTATTCACCGGTACCCGCGGTGTCGGCAAGACGACGCTCGCCCGCATCCTCGCCAAGGCCCTGAACTGCGAGGAGGGTGTGAGCTCGCGCCCCTGCGGTGTCTGCTCGGCCTGTCGCGAGATCGACGGCGGGCGTTTCGTGGATCTGATCGAGGTCGACGCCGCCTCGCGCACCAAGGTCGATCAGACCCGCGAGCTTCTGGACAACGTTCCCTATGCCCCGGCGCGTGCGCGCTACAAGGTGTACCTCATCGACGAGGTGCACATGTTCTCCAACCACAGCTTCAACGCCTTGTTGAAGACCCTGGAGGAGCCGCCGCCGCACGTGAAGTTTCTGCTCGCGACCACCGACCCGCAGAAGGTCCCGGTGACCGTGCTTTCGCGCTGCCTGCAATTGAATCTGCGGCGCCTTCTGCCCGAGGAGATCCGCGCCCGGCTCCAGCATGTCCTGGAGGCCGAGGGTCTCGCGTTTCAAGCCTCGGCGCTTCCCTTGCTCGCCCGCGGGGCCGACGGCAGCATGCGCGACGGCTTGAGTCTGCTTGATCAGGCGATCGCCTTCGGCGGCGGGCGGGTCGAGGAGGCGGGCGTGCGGACCATGCTCGGGACCCTGCCCGGCGACCTGACGCTGGACCTCTTGGATGCGTTGGCCGCGGGCGACGGCGCTCGCGTCCTGGCCGAGGTCGAGCGCGTGGCCTCCCTGACGCCGGATTTCGAAGAGCTGTTGCGCGAGCTGATTGCGCTGCTGCATCGCCTGGCGCTGCTGCAGCAGGTGCCGGCGACGCTCGCACCCGATGACCCGGATGCCGCGCGCTTGACGGCGCTCGCAGCCCGGCTCCCGGCCGAGGATCTTCAACTCTATTATCAGGTCGCCTTGACGGGTCAAGGTGATCTGCCGCTTGCGCCCGATCCGCGGGCCGGTTTCGAGATGGTCTTGCTGCGCGCCTTGGCGTTTCGACCGGCTGCGGGTCGGGACGCGCCCTCGCGCACGTCGGCACCGCAACCGTCTGTCCCGATGCAGACGCCCGCCGGCGATGCAGCGCGGCTGCCGGAGTCCGGCGGAGGTGCGAGCGGCTCGCCGGTGTCCATGCTGAGGCCGGTTCCGGATCAACCGATTCAAGGGTCGGGCGTGGCGGAGCCCGCGTCCGCGGCGCGTGTGCCTGCGCTTGCCGTTGCCTCTGCGCAGCCGATCGCACTCTCCACGCACGCGGATTGGCTGCGGCTTGTCGATTGCCTGGATTTGGGCGGGATCGCGAGCCAGATCGCCCATCATTGTGATCTGAAAGGCTGGGAGGACGGGCGGCTCTTGCTCGGCTTGGACCCGGCCGCGGAGCACCTGCGCTCCCCGGGTGCGGAATCGCGCCTGCACGCCGCCCTGGAAAAGACGATGGGGACGGCGGTGAAGCTCGACATCCAGGTCGCCCGGCCGCAGCGCGAGACCCTGGCTCAGCGGCGCGAGCGCGAGACCGGCGAGCGTCGCCAGGCGGCGGTCTCCGCGATGGAGGAGGACCCGGTTGCGCGCGCGATGCAGGACGAGCTGGACGCGAGCTGGATCGCCGGGAGCATCGAGCCGACGGATTGAGCGCCCGACGCCCGTGCCGCGACGAGCGTGTTTGTCATGCCGGACCTCCGTGCGGAGGCCGATCTGGACCCCTGTCGCACTGCGACTGATCTGTGACGAGAGATAGCCAACCGAGAAGAGAGGATGCGGGAGATGGGCGGCGCTCGGCGCCGCGCGCTATCCCGCCCCGGCCGAGCGGTCGGGGTTTCCCGCGCAATGCGTATGATGAAAGGTGGAATCGGCAACCTGCTCAAGCAAGCCCAGAAGATGCAGGAAGACATGAAGCTGGCCCAGGAGCGGCTTGCGCAAGAAGAGGTCGTCGGCGAGTCCGGGGGCGGCATGGTGAAGGTGACCATGAACGGCCGTTACCAGGTTAGTCGGGTCGAGATCGACCCCGCTCTGATGGGCGACGACAAGGAGATGCTCGAGGATCTCATCTCCGCCGCCGTCAACGGTGCGAGCCAGCGTGTGGCGGAGAAGGCGAAGGAGAATATGGCCGAGCTCACCGCCGGTCTGCCCTTGCCTCCGGGGATGAAGCTGCCCTTCTAGCGCCGGGCCAAGTGCCGTGTCCGAGCGCCCACTTCTCGGTCAGTTGGTCGATGCGCTGAGGTGTCTGCCCGGCGTCGGTCCCAAGTCGGCGCAGCGCATCGCCTTTCACCTGCTGGAGCGCGATCGCGAGGGCGGCTTGCGCCTGGCGCGGATCATGGCCGATGCCATGACGCGGATCCGTCGCTGTCGCCGCTGCCGGACCCTGACGGAGCAGGAGGTGTGCGCGCTCTGCACCAACCCGCATCGCGACGGCGGGCTCTTGTGCGTGGTCGAGCAGCCGTCCGAGATTCTGGCGATCGAGCAGGCGACGGAGTTCCGCGGACTCTATTTCGTGCTCGGCGGCCGGCTCTCGCCGCTCGACGGGATCGGCCCGGCGGAGCTGGGTCTGGACCTGCTCGACGCGCGTCTCGGGGGCGGCGAGGTGCGCGAGGTGATCCTCGCGATCAGTCCGACCGTGGAAGGCAGCGCGACGGCGCACTTCATCGCCGAGTCCGCCGATCGGCACGGGGTGAGCGCGACCCGTATCGCGCACGGGGTTCCGCTGGGCGGGGAGCTCGAATATCTTGACGGCGGGACGCTGGCGTTGGCCTTCAACGGCCGGCGCCGACTCTGACACCACTGGTCTCTTGACGGAGCAGATTGCAACGATGTCTGATACCATTTTCGGTAAGATCGCCAACGGCGAAATCTCGGCCGACATCGTCTACGAAGACGAGGACTTGGTCGCTTTCCGAGACCTCCATCCGCAAGCGCCGACGCATATCCTGGTGATCCCGCGCAAGCCGATCCCGACCCTGAACGCGGTCCAGCCGGAGGATGCCGAGCTGATCGGCAAGCTGTTCCTGGCCGCGGCCAAGATCGCCGAGCAGGAGGGGATTGCGGGCAGCGGCTACCGGACCCTGATCAACTGCAACGCGGCGGCGGGGCAGACGGTGTATCACCTGCATCTGCATATCCTGGGCGGGCGCCCCATGCAGTGGCCGCCCGGCTGATCGATGTAGCAGGGCACCGCGCGTCATGGCGAGCGGGGCAGAGCAGAGATTCCGAGAACGTCCGAGATCATTTTCGTTGTCGTTGTTGTGATCATGGTCGTCGTCGTATCGATGGTCGATTACGACAACGACAACGAACGGCCTCGATACCTCTGCCGTGCTGCACTAGGACGCGGACCCGGACGTCGTCGACGGACGGAAACCTTTAGATTCATTCCAGCGGAGATCGGCGGGCGTTTGCCCCGAAGGCAGCATCATGGCAGGGTATCAACGCACCTCGGCCGGGGATCGCCCCGCCGTCTTCGAGCTCAAGGCAGCCGGTTTTACGCTGCCGATCATTCGCCTGCTCGAGGCGGACATCGAAGCGGTCGCCGCCGAGCTGGGCGCCCGGGTCGAGCAGGCGCCCGAGTTTTTTCGCAACACGCCCGTCGTCATCGATCTGAGCGGTTTTCCTCGGGGTAGCGGCGAGGTCGAGTTTCCGCTCTTGGTCGGCCTGCTGCGTGGATACGGCATGATTCCCTTCGGAGTGCGCGGCGGCACCAAGGCGCAGAACGAGGCCGCCGAAGCGATGGAGCTGGCTATCCTGGGCGAGACCGAGACGCGTCCGATCCGCACGGAGCGCAACGCCGCGCCCGAGGAGCCTGCGGCACCGGCGCCCCGGCCGGCCGCGCCGTCCGTCTCGGAAGAGCCCGCGGCGGAGCGTCGAGCAGGTCCCGGGGCGTCCTTCACCCTGGTGACACGCCCGGTGCGCTCGGGACAACGCGTCTATGCCGCAGGCGGGGATCTGTCCATCATCGCCGCGGTGAGCTCGGGCGCGGAGCTGATGGCCGACGGCAACATCCATGTCTACGGTCCGTTACGCGGTCGCGCCCTGGCCGGCATGAAGGGCAACACGGACGCGCGGATCTTTTGCCAGGATCTTCAGGCCGAGCTGGTCTCGGTGGCGGGGCATTACCGGGTGAGCGAGAACATCCCGCGCGAGCTGCGCGGCGTGCCCGTCCAGATCTATCTGGACCAAAAGATTCTCAGGATCGAAAAACTTTGACCCGACGCAGGGTTGGGCGACGGACCATCCCATTTTGGAGGCGGCTACTTTGGCGAGAATTATTGTGATCACCTCGGGCAAGGGCGGGGTCGGCAAAACGACCACGTCCGCCGCGTTGGCTATGGGATTGGCGCAACGCGGTCATCGCACGGTCGTCATCGATTTCGATGTCGGTCTGCGCAACCTGGATCTCATCATGGGATGCGAGCGGCGCGTCGTCTACGATTTCGTCAATGTCATCAATCAGGAGGCCAACCTCAACCAGGCCCTGATTCGCGACAAGCGCTGCGACAACCTCTATGTGCTGCCCGCCTCTCAGACGCGCGACAAGGACGCACTGACCAAAGAGGGCGTCGGTCGTGTGCTCGAGGAGCTTGCCCACGGCTACGACTTCATCATCTGCGACTCCCCGGCCGGGATCGAGCATGGCGCGACCATGGCCATGTACTACGCCGACGACGCCATCGTGGTGACCAACCCGGAGGTCTCCTCGGTGCGCGACTCCGACCGCATGCTCGGTATCCTGTCGAGCAAATCGCGCCGCGCCGAGTCCAACGAGGAGCCGATCCGCGAGTTTCTGCTGTTGACCCGCTATGATCCGGCGCGGGTCGAGAAGGGCGAAATGCTGAGCGTGGGGGACGTCCAGGAGATCCTGTCGTTGACCTTGCTCGGCGTCATTCCGGAGTCGAAATCCGTGCTGACCGCATCCAACTCCGGGGTGCCCGTGGTCCTCGACCGGGAGAGCGATGCCGGCAAGGCGTACGCCGATACGGTTGCCCGCTACCTGGGCGACGACGTGCCGCACCGTTTTCTCCAGGTGGAGAAGAAGGGCTTCCTGAGGCGCTTTTTCGGAGGCTAACCAATGGGCTTACTCGACTACTTCCGCTCCTCGCGTCCGAAGGGCTCCGCCAGTGTGGCCAAGGAGCGGCTGCAGATCCTGGTGGCCCACGATCGCACGCAACGTGGCCGTCCCTCCTATCTCCCCCAGCTTCAGCAGGAGATCCTCGAGGTCATCCGCAAATATGTTGAGGTCGACATGAACGCCGTCTCCGTCAAATACGAGCAGGAGGACAGCCATGAGGTCTTGGAGCTGAATATCGTTCTGCCGGATACGGCGCAGGGACGGATCTGAGGACGGGGCGGGCGAGGGCGTCAGCTTCCAGCCGCCAGCTCCCAGCCCCCAGCTCCCAGCCTTCAGCTTTATTTGATTCGAGATTCGGCGGCTGCGAGGCGTGTGACCGAGATTGCGCGAGCTGCGGGGGCTCTCTTTGCAATCCACCCCGCTACACTCGGCTGGCGGCTGGCGGCTGGCGGCTGGCGGCTGGCGGCTACGGCAGGATCTTGATCGGAGTCCCGTCCCGCACCATGGCCCAGATCTCGTCGATCTCGTGGTTCTGCACCGCGATGCAGCCCTGTGTCCAGTCCCGGTTGGCATATTGCTGGCGCAGCGCCTCGGACTGGATGTAATTGGGCAGCCCGTGAATCATGATCATCCCGCCCGGGTTCGAATATCCGAGCGAGCGACTGACGAGCTTGTCGCGCTCGTTCGGGTAGGAGATGTGGATCGATTTGTAGTAGTTGCTGTTCGGGTTGCGCCAGTTGAGCAGATAGTCGCCGATCGGGGTGCGTTCGTCGCCCTCGCGAAACTTATGCCCGTCCGGTGATCCGCCGAGTGCGATCCGGTACTCGCGGATCACCCGTCCGTTGTTGTGCAGCTCCAGCTTGCGTTGTGATTTCTTCACGACGACCTTGTCGGCGTGACTCGGCGCGACCGTCGTCGTCTTCGGTGCGCTGCCGCAGCCGGCAAACCCCAACACGCCCGTAACGGCGAGTGCCGTCAGCAGGTATCGGCCGGCACGGCCACGGTGCTTGGTTCGGCCGGCGGCGGGCTCGGCGATGGCGGTCATGGGGTCTTTCGCGTCGGTGTACATGGGTCTGATCCGGTATCGGGAAGGGTTCCACGGCGTCGGCCGTGCTCAACAGCAACACGCGAAAGTGTAGGTAACCGCATGACAAAACGCCATCTTGTTTGGCGATTTTTCGATCTGAAAATCCCGAGCCGAGCCCCGGGATCGCCGATCAGAACTCGGGAAGGACGCGGAAAAAGAGCGTCTTGAGATAGGCGGTCTCCGGGATCGCGGGATGCACCGGATGGTCCGGCCCCTGCTGTCCGGTCTCCAAGAGCTGCAGGGTGCGTCCGGCGCGGCGTGCCGCCTGCTGGACGGTCCGCACGAAGACGTCGCGACCCATGTGGAAGGAGCATGAGGAGGTCACCAGCAGGCCGCCCGGCTCCAAGAGCTCCATCCCGAGTCGATTGAGCCGCAGATACGCCTGCATCCCGTCCTTTTCGTCCTTGCGTCGCTTGATGAAGGCGGGTGGGTCGAGGAGCACGGTGTCGAAACGGGCGTCCTCCTCGCGCAGGGCGCGCAGCACCTCGAAGGCGTCGCCGTGTCGGCCTTGGACGCGTTCGGCCAGCCGGTTGCGCGCCGCATTGTCGGCGACCCGCTCGAGCGCCGGCAGCGAGCTATCGACGCAGACGACCTGCTCGGCGCCCAATGCCGCGGCGCGCAGACCCCAGGCACCGATATAGCTGCAGACATCCAGGACGCGCCGGCCGACACCGTAGCGTGCCAGTCGGGTGCGATTCTCGGCTTGATCGAAGAACCAGCCGGTCTTCTGGCCGGTCAAGGGCGAGACGAGAAACTCCAGATCGTTCTCGATCAGGGGCAGGGTGTCCTCGGGCGAGCCCAGGATGACCTCGACACCCTGAGTCAGGCCCTCCATCTCGCGCACCGAGGTGTCGTTGCGCAGCACGATCGCCTTGGGGCGCAGCACCTGCTCCAACGCCGCCAGGATCTCGCCCTGCACCCGTTCCATCCCGGCGGTGGTGATCTGCACGGCGAGCAGATCGCCGTAGCGGTCGACGACCAGGCCCGGCATCCCGTCGCTCTCCCCGAAGATCAGTCGATAGAATGGGCGTGTGTAAAGCCGTTCGCGCAGGGCCAGGGCATCGTGGATGCGCTTGAGCCACAGGGTCGGGCTCAGCGGCTGTGTCGGATCGCGGCTGACCACGCGCGCGCAGATCAAGGAATGCGGATTGGCATAGCCGTGACCGATCCAGCGATCGTGATCGCTGCGGATCGCGACCGGCTGACCCGGCTGGAAATCCTTCAGCGGCGTGGCCTTGGTGTCGACCTCGTTGCTGTAGATCCAGCAGTGTCCGGCGAGGAGGCGGCGTTCCTGGTCTTTGCTCAGGATGAGAGGTTGGGTCTTCATGATCGCATGTCCTGTGATGTCTGGGCGCTCGTCGTCTCGCGCGGTCACAGACTATCAGAACCGGCCGAGGTCGGTCGGGGCAAGGAAAGCGGAGTCGGCAGAATCCGTCTTGTCTCAACAGCCGCCGGCCATCGGCGCCCTTTGACTCCACACCCTTCACCTTTCACCTTTCACCTTTCACCTTTCACCTTTCACCCTCATCTGCCTACCATCACCTCAGCTCGGGATCCGCCATGTCGAACGCCCATCCGTCCCCGACCGGCCATGCCAACCGTCTGGCCGCGACGACCAGCCCCTATCTCCGACAGCACGCGCACAACCCCGTGGATTGGTGGCCTTGGTGCGAGGAGGCGCTCGCCCTGGCGCGCGCGACGGATCGGCCGATCCTGCTTTCGATCGGCTATTCGGCGTGTCACTGGTGCCATGTGATGGCCCACGAATCTTTCGAGGACACCGGCACGGCGGAGCTGATGAACCGGCTCTTCGTCAATGTCAAGGTCGACCGGGAGGAGCGACCGGACCTCGACAAGATCTATCAGACCGCACACCAGCTGCTCGCGCGACGCCCCGGCGGTTGGCCGCTGACGGTGTTTCTGATGCCGGCCGATCAAAAGCCCTTTTTTGCCGGCACCTATTTCCCGCGCGAGCCGCGTCACGGTCTGCCCGCGTTCAAACAGCTGATGCAGGGTGTCGAGCGGGCCTACCGCGAGCAAAAGACGGCGATCGAGTCGCAGAACGAAAGCCTGATGGCGGCGCTCGCCGAGCTGGAGCCGCGTGCCTCGGATGCGCTGCTCGAGCGCTCGGCGATCGACACGGCTCTGCAACAACTCGACGAGAGCTTCGATCCCGAGCACGGCGGATTCGGCGATGCGCCCAAGTTCCCGCATCCGACCAACCTCGAGCTTCTGCTCCGTCACGCGACGGACGCTTCGCAGGCCGGCGCTCCCGATCGGCCGGCACTCGAGAAGGCCGTTTGGACGCTCGAGCGCATGATTCGCGGCGGATTGACCGATCAGCTCGGCGGCGGCTTCTATCGCTACTCGGTCGACGCGCGTTGGATGATCCCGCACTTCGAGAAGATGCTCTACGACAACGGGCCGCTGCTCGCACTCTGTTGCGACGCCTTCGCCGTGGCCGAGGATCCCCTGTTCCGCGATGCCGCCGTCATGACCGCGGACTGGGTGCTGCGCGAGATGCAGTCCCCGGAGGGCGGCTATTGGTCCAGCCTGGACGCCGACAGCGAGGGCGAGGAAGGCAAATTCTATGTCTGGGATCGCGAGGAGATCCAAGCCCTGCTTGCGCCCGCCGAATATGCCCCCTTCGCCGCCGTCTACGGCCTGGATCGCCCGGCCAACTTCGAAGGTCGCCGGCATCTGCACGGTTACCGTACCCCGGAGGCCGTCGCCGGCGATCTCGGGCTGGAGCCGGCGCAGGTGCAGGCCCTGCTCGCCGCCGCTTGTGCGACCCTCTATGTGGCGCGCGAGCGTCGCGTTCGTCCGGGTCGAGACGAGAAGATCCTGACTGCCTGGAACGCGCTCATGATCAAAGGGATGGCGCGTGCCGCCCGGACCTTCGATCGGCCCGATTATCTGGAGTCCGCCGAGCAGGCGCTCGCCTTCATCCGCGGCACGCTCTGGCGCGAGGGTCGGCTCCTCGCGACCTACAAGGACGGCACGGCCCACCTCAACGCTTATCTCGACGACTATGCCGACCTGCTCGATGCCCTGCTTGAGCTCTTGCAGACACGCTGGTCACGAGTCGATCTCGACTTTGCACTCGCGCTGGCCGAGGTGCTCCTGGATCAGTTCGAGGATCCGATCGACGGCGGCTTCTGGTTCACCGGCCGCGATCACGAGACCCTGATCCATCGCACCAAGCCGCTCGGCGACGAGGCCCTTCCGTCCGGCAACGGGATCGCCGCCATGGCACTCCAGCGCCTCGGTCATCTCGTCGGCGAGCCGCGCTATCTCGCCGCGGCCGAACGGACCTTGAAGCTGGCGGCCGAGTCGATCGGCCGCATGCCCTATGCCCACGCGACGCTCCTGTTCGCGCTCGACGAGTGGCTCGACCCACCCGAGACCCTGGTGATCCGCGCCGGCGACGAGCGTCTCGACGCCTGGCGCCGAGAGGCCCAACGCGGTTACCGACCCCGTCGTTTTGTGCTGGGCATCCCCGCCGACGAGAGCCATCTCCCCGGCACGCTCGCCGCCATGGTGCCCGGCGAGCGCCCGCGTATCTACCGCTGCCGAGGCACTCAGTGCGAGCCGCCGACCGAATCACTCGGCGACGTCTTGAATCCAACCCCGTAGTGGAACAGTGCAGGGATTCCGAGACCGTCCGAGATCATTTTCGTTGTCGTTGGCGTAGCGGTATCGATGGTCGATTACGACAACGACAACGCCGGCAGCCTCACCCACCAGCAGGTCACCCCCATGTCGACAGACCGGCCGTTGCGACGGCATCTCGCCTATCTCGATTGGCTCTACAACCCCTTCAGGTCGTGGGACGTCACCCGCGTCTACGATCTCCTCTCGACCGACGTGGCCACCGAAAACGGGCTCTATCTCAACCTGGGCTACTGGAGCGGCGAGCAGACGCTGGACGAAGCCTGCCAGGCGCTGGCCGCCTTGGTCGCGGAGCACGCAGCGATGGGACCCGGCGACCGGGTGCTGGACGTCGGCTTCGGCTTTGCAGACCAGGATCTCTATTGGCTTCGGGCCTACGCGCCCGATCACATCCAGGGCTTGAACATCACAGCCTCGCAGGTGGCGGTCGCACGCGGGCGGGTCAATGACCTCGGTCTCGAAGAGCGCATCGACCTGCGCGAAGGCTCGGCCACGGACATGCCGCTGGCGTCGAATTCAGTCGACATCGTCGTTGCCTTGGAATGCGCATTCCACTTCAAGACCCGCGAGCGCTTCTTCGAGGAAGCCTTTCGCGTCCTGCGCCCCGGCGGTCGATTGGTCACGGCCGATATCATTCCCATGCCGTTGTCCGGCGACTGGCGTACCCGCCTCAAACAGCGCTGGTCCTGGGGTCTGGTCGCGAGCAAGTTCGCGATCCCGGCCGAAAACGTCTACACCCGCGAGAGCTATGCGGAAAAGCTCCGGGCACGCGGTTTCGAAGATGTCGAGGTCGCCTCCATCCGCGATCGCGTCTACACGCCCCTGCACGACTATCTGTCCAGACATCCGGAGACGCTCGACCGACTCCACCCCGCGACCCGCCTCCCGGCCCGACTCGCACTCGGCATGAGTGCCGGGACCGTCTACGGTGGTCTGGACTATGTCCTTGCCGCCGCTTCTAAACCTCGCCTTTTGTGACATGCGAGATTTTACCGGAGACCACCCTCACGACGACCAAGCGACTTATACCTGGCGCTAATAAAGAAAGGGCACGAGCTTCTTCACCCCCTTCGCATACTCCGCATACTCCGGATGGCGTTCGGTCAACCAGCCTTCTTCCTTGCTGGCCTTGTAGTCGAAAAAGACGAAGCCGACGACCAGGAGCGCAAGGTGCGGGATGCTGAGCGTGAAGAGCACCCAGCCCGCCGCCGCGAAGAGCTGGCTGCTGTAGAG
Organism: Thiocapsa sp. KS1; assembly: GCF_001499735.1. Taxonomy (GTDB): domain Bacteria; phylum Pseudomonadota; class Gammaproteobacteria; order Chromatiales; family Chromatiaceae; genus Thiocapsa. The sequence goes on from NZ_LN848257.1 coordinate 4,505,894, forward strand.
CGGATGGCGAACCCAAGCGTAGACGCCGTGCTTGACCAACTGGCTGTGATCCACCGGATAGGGCAGGGGGGTCAGATACTTGCGGATATGGACCGAGCCGAACCCGCCGAGGACGAGGGCGACCGTCCAGAGGGCGATCAGCGCCGTCCAGCGCGCGGGCGCGAGTGCATCCAGCAATGCCGGGGTCGCAAGCGGATTCCAGGCAGGGGTGAAGAGAAAGGCAAAGAAGAGTACGAATTGCAGGACGACGAGATATTCGCCGCGCTGGCCCTTCAGGAACGAGAAACGGGTCATGTCGAGATCCTTGTCGGAGGTTGGGCGCCGGCGACCGCCTGTCGGGTTGCGACGATCGGCATTCTCCAACATTCGCTCAGATTGTGCCGAGCATCGCGAGGCGCAACCCGGCGTCCGCCGATGCGGCGTCCGACCGACGGCATCGCGCCCTTCGACGCCCACCCCCTCGACGCAAGGTGCCCGCACCGGTGCTTTCCGGTACACTCCCGCGGTTTGAGTCAATCCCAAACATGCGGTCCGCACCGTGCCGACAGCGAGCGATCCCCGGTTGTTGACCTTCACCTGGCCGGTGCGCGTCTACTACGAAGATACCGACGCGGGCGGTGTGGTCTTCTACGCCAATTATCTCAAGTTCATGGAGCGGGCGCGCACCGAATGGCTGCGCGCCGTCGGCCATGAGCAGGACGTCCTGCGCGCGCGTCACGGCATCCTCTTCGCCGTGCGACGCGTGACCATCGATTATCTGACGCCCGCGCGCTTCAACGATTGCTTGAGCGTGACCTCCAGGCTGGTGCGGGCGGGCGGTGCAAGCCTGGAGTTCGATCAGCAGGTGATGCGCGACAGCGACGGCTCCTGCTGCTGCCGAGGCGCCGTGAAGATCGCCTGCCTGCATGCCGACACCCTGCGCCCGGCGCGTCTGCCCGGCGATCTCTTGTCCGAGTTGTTGCCGTTCGCGAGCGGTCCAGCGGAGCCCTTGTCATGACGTCCGATCTGTCCTTGTTCAACCTGATCCTCCAGGCCAGCCTGGTCGTCCAGTTGGTCTTGCTGGTGCTGGTGATCGCCTCCGTGACCTCCTGGACGATGATCCTGGACCGCGGGCGCGTGCTCTCGAGCGCGCGCAAGAGTGCGAACGCCTTCGAGGAGCGGTTTTGGTCCGGCGGCGATCTCAGCGCGCTGTACAAGGATCTGAGCGAGAACCGCAAGGGCGAGCATGGTCTGCCGTCCATCTTCCGCGCGGGCTTCAAGGAATACGTGCGGCTGCGCAAGATCGAGGGCAACGACCTCATGGCCGTGCTGCAGGGCAGCGAGCGCTCGATGCGCGTCGCACTCAGCCGCGAGATGGACCGTCTGGAGACTAGCCTCACCTTCCTGGCGACGGTCGGCTCCACCAGCCCCTACATCGGGCTCTTCGGCACCGTCTGGGGCATCATGCATGCCTTCCATGCACTCGGAAACGTCGAGCAGGCGACCCTCGCACTGGTCGCGCCGGGCATCTCGGAAGCGCTGGTCGCCACCGCCATCGGTCTCTTTGCGGCCATCCCCGCCGTCATCGCCTACAACCGCTATTCCTATCAGGTCGAGCGTCTCAACAGCCGCTACGAGGAGTTCATGGAAGAGTTCTCGACCCTCCTGCAACGCCAAGGCCGCAACTGAGCGTTCGAGGACTCCCGCAAATGCTCAAGCGCACCCGCTCCAGACAGCGCCGTCGGCCGATGGCCGAGATCAATGTCGTGCCCTACATCGACGTGATGCTGGTGCTGCTCGTCATCTTCATGGTGACGGCGCCCCTGATCACGCAGGGTGTGAAGGTGGCGTTGCCGCAGGAGAAGGCGGGCGGTATCCCGAGTCCGACGACCGAGTCGCTGATCATCACGGTCGATGAGTTCGGTGACTATTACATCGATATCGGAGACGAGAAGAACGCCCCGGCCAGCGAGCAGATCCTGTTCGACCGCATCCGTGTCGTGCTCGAATACACGCCCGAAACGCCGATCCTGGTGCGTGCGGACCATCGGGTCGACTACGGGCGTGTCGTGCGTGCCATGGTCGTCGCTCAGGCGGCTGGCGCTCCGGAGGTCGGTCTGGTGACGGTGCCGCCGGAGCGCCGCGAGCGCTGACGCGGCGGCACGAGCTCCGACATGTGGCAGATCCTGAGGCAGAACCCGAGGGCCTTCTATTGGTCGTTGGCTCTGCATGTCTTTTTCGCCCTGCTCTTTTTTGTGGGCGTGAAGCTCGAGCGGCCCATCACGGAGGCCGGGAGCAAGCCGCGCGTGGTGCAGGCGACCATCGTGAGCGATGCCGCGCTCGAGGCGATGGTCGCGGAGTTTCAGGCCGAGCAGGCGCGGCGTCCTGCCGGTCCGGAGATCAGTCCCGAGGTCGGCACGCAGATCAGCCCCGAAGCACAGGAGCCGCCGGACGCGGTGACGCTTGAAGATCTGAGCGCGGCCGAGGCCGCCCGGCTCGAAACCGAGCGGCTTGAAGCCGAGGCGGCCGATGCGGAGCGTCAAGCCGACGCCGAACGCGAGGAGGAGCAACGCCTTGCCGAGGCCGCTCGCGCCGCCGCCGAAGCCGAGCGCCTGGCAGCGGAGGCCGAAGCGGCTGCAGCCGAGGCCGAAGCGCGCCGTCAGCTGGAGATCGACCGCATGGC
>NZ_LN848257.1:4508655-4536575 GCF_001499735.1 Thiocapsa sp. KS1
AGGCCGAGCGTCGTGCCGAGATCGAGCGCCGCGCGGAGGCGCAGCGCCAAGCCGACGCCGAGGCCGCCCTCGAGCGGCAGCGGCAGCTCGAAGAGGAGGCCCGCCTGATGGCCGAGATCGAGGAGCGTCGCCTCGTCGAGGAGCTTGCTCAGGAGAGCATCGAGCAGGAGGCCAGGCGGCTGGCCGAGGAGGATGCGCAGCGCAGGCTCGCCGCGGAAGAGGCGCAGCGCACGCGTGAGGACGACATGCTGTCCTCCTTGGCTTCGGAGCAGCTCGCGCGCGAGGCCGATCGCTACGTCCCCGTCATCCGAGATAAGGTCCGTCAGTTTTGGGTCCGGCCGCCGGCGACCGGTCGTGATCTCGCGACCGTGGTCTCGGTGCGGCTCATCCCGGGCGGCGACGTCGTGCCGAACAGCGTTCGGGTGGTTCAGAGCAGCGGCAATACCGCCTTCGATCAGTCCGTGGTCGCTGCGATCAATCAGGCATCGCCACTGCCCGTGCCGTCCGGGCCCGTGTTCGAGCGCTTTCGCGAGTTCAACTTTACCTTCAGGCCCTAGCCAGGACAGACCCCTATGCCTCGACACCAGCGCCGACCCTCGATCCTCATGGCCTTTGCAGTCGTCCTTTTCGGATTCGGGCTCGGATTCGGGACCGCTCCGGCACAGGCGCGTCTGAACATCGAGGTCACCGGCGGTGTCGAGGCCGCGCAGCCGATCGCCGTCGTCCCCTTCGGGGTGAGTGACGGGTTGATCCCGCCGGTGGACATCGCCGCGGTCATCAGTGCGGATCTCGCCCGCACCGGTCGGTTTCGTGCGATGCCGACACGCGACATGCTCGACATGCCGGCCCGACACGAGGACGTGGATCTGCGCGACTGGACCCTGCTCGGGATGAACAACCTGGTCATCGGCCGCGTCGAGCCCGACGGCAGCGGCTACCGGGTCAGCTTCATCCTCTACGACGCCTTCCGCGGCGACCAGCTCGCCAGCAGCACACTCGTCTCCACCAAGGCCGGCATGCGCAACACGGCGCACCGCATCTCCGACATCATCTATCAGAAGCTGACCGGCCAGCGCGGCGTGGCGGCGACCCGCATCGCCTATGTGACCGCCACCGGCCAAGGCGAGGGCCAGACCGTGACCCTGCGCGTCGCGGACGCCGACGGCTACAACCCCCAGACCATCGTCTCCTCCGGCGAGCCCATCATGTCGCCGGCCTGGTCGCCCGACGGACGCCGCGTCGCCTATGTGTCGTTCGAGAACAAGCGCGCCGCCATCTATGTCCAGGAGCTGGCCAGCGGGCGCCGCGAGCTGGTCGCGAGCCATCCCGGCATCAACGGCTCGCCGGCCTTCTCGCCCGACGGGCGCAAGCTCGCGATGACGCTCTCCAAGGACGGCAATCCCGACATCTATGTGCTGGATCTGACGAGTCGCGAGCTGGTGCGTCTCACCGACCATTTCGCCATCGACACCGAGCCCTCCTGGTCGCCCGACGGTCAACAGATCATCTTTACCTCCGATCGCGGCGGCAGCCCTCAGATCTACAGGATGGGCTCGGGAGGCGGACCCGCCCAGCGGATCAGCTCCGAGGGCGATTACAACGCGCGCGCCTCCTACGCGCCGGACGGGCGCTCCATCGTCCTGGTGACACGGGTCAACGGCATGTTCCGCATCGGGCTGATCGATCTGGATCGCGGCTTCATGCGCCTCTTGAGCAACGGCAGCCTGGACGAGTCACCGAGTTTCGCACCGAACGGCAGCATGGTAATTTACGCGACCATCCACGGCGGCCGCGGCGTGCTGGCCGCGGCCTCGATCGACGGCGGCGGCAACCAGCGCCTGTCGCAGGATTCCGGCGAGGTTCGCGAGCCCGCTTGGTCTCCCTTCTTGAATTAACGCCAGGAGCGCTGCGTGGAATCCATCATCCGATCCTCGACAACGGGCGCATCCCGGTCCGGCAGCGCGAATACCCCTCGCGTCGCCGGTCGGCCCCGTGCCCCTCGAACCCTGATACTCCTCGCGGCTGTCTTCGTAGCCGGTTGCTCCAGTGCGCCGAAGCAGCAGACCGAGCCGGTCACATCGCCGGTACTCTCGGCTCCGCCGACGACCACCGCTCCGCTGGAAAGCACACGCCCGGTCTATGCGGGGCCTTGGGAGGATCCGAGCAACCCCCTTTACCAGAGGACCATCTATTTCGACTACGACACCGCCGAGATCAAGCCCGAATATCTTCCGGTGCTGAAGACCCATGCGCGCTACCTGGGCACCAATACCGGGGTCAAGGCGACACTCGAAGGCAACACCGACGAGCGCGGGACACGCGAGTACAACCTGGCGCTCGGCGATCAACGAGCCGAGTCGGTGCGGCGCCTCATGATCGCCGACGGGGTGTCGCCGAACCAGTTGTCCACGCTCAGCTACGGCGAAGAACGCCCGGCCAATCCGGGTCATAGCGAGCAGGCATGGCGGTTGAATCGGCGTGTCGTGATCCAGTATTGAATCGCGTCCGGTTCGACCTGCGGGCTTTCCGGTGGGCTCGGGTTCGGGCGCGTGTCTGCCGGTGTCGGTGTCGACGCGATTCAAGTCTTTTGAAAATTTCATTCAAACTGCTCTTCTTGGTGTTCGAGGTCGGTTGCTCGACTGTCGAGCGCGAAGGTCTCGGTTGTCACGGGAGCAGGGTTTAGGAGTGCATTCATGGGTTTCCGACCGATTGTCCTGATTCTGGCTGCGGCCATGGTCGCCGCAACCATCCCGGCGACGGCGCAGACAAACCCGGCGCTTGAGGCGCGGCTCGCCCGCATGGAGCGCATCCTCGAGAATCAGGCGGGCTCCGATCTCCTGCTTCAGATGCAGCAGCTTCAGATGGAGATGCAGGAGCTGCGCGGCCTCGTCGAGATGCAGCAGTTCGAGATTCAAAAGCTGCAACGCCAGCAACGCGATCAATTTCTCGATATCGACTCTCGGCTCGGCGCCGATCGCGGCGATCCCTTGGGTCCTGCCGCGCCTGGCGATCTGAACGGTGGCCTCGGCACCGGCTCCATCGACGTCAGCGGAAGCGATCTCCAAGCCCCTGCGGGGACGCCCGAGCCGCCGCCCCCGATCGCCGCGCCGGTTCCCTCGTCGAGCGGTGCCGCGGGCATCCCCTCCTTGCCTTCGCCCGAGACCACCGGCGGCAGCGAGCGCGACGGCTACGCCGCCGCCTTCGAGCTGCTCAAAGAGCGCAAGTACGACGAGGCCCAAGCCGCCTTCAACGACCTGCTGCGGCGCTATCCCCAGGGCCAGTTCACCGACAACGCCCGCTACTGGCTCGGCGAGACCTATTATGTCCAGCGCAACTACCCGGCCGCCTTGGCAGAGCTCGATCGTCTGGTTCAGCTGAGCCCCGACAGCCCGAAGGTCCCCGGCGCCATGCTCAAGATCGGCTACATCCAGTACGAGCAAAAACAGCTCGACCAAGCGCGGGCCGTGCTCGAGGACGTCGTCAAGCGCTACCCCGACAGCACGGAGGCGCGCCTCGCCAAAAGCCGCTTGGAGCGGATCGGGAACGAGTTGCGCTGAGCGATCCGGGCCGCGCGCACGGCTGCGACGAGACGCGCTTTTACGGGCGTGCTGCGCAACCCTTCAAAAAGACCGCGTTCCGCAGTATACTGCGGCGCTTTCGCGCCCTTAGCTCAGTCGGTAGAGCATCTGACTTTTAATCAGGTGGTCGCGCGTTCGAGTCGCGCAGGGCGCACCATAAAAACAACGGCTTAGGCGTTTCGCGCCTAGGCTGTTTTCGTTTCTGCTCGTTTTGGTTGCCGTTTGGCGTGTGCCGCTCGGCCCCAAGCTGAGAGCCGCCGTTGAATAAATTGCTCGTGCAGCCGTGATGACTCGGATCGGCATCGACCTGGGCGGGACCAAAATCGAGATCGTCGCATTGGATGCCGACGGGCGGGAGCTGCTGCGACGGCGGGTGGCGACGCCTCGGGGCGACTATGCCGCGACCGTCGGCACGGTCGCCGCCCTGGTGCATGACGCCGAGCGGGCGCTCGGCGTGCGGGCCAACGTGGGCGTCGGTACCCCGGGCTCGGTGTCGCGCCTCACCGGCTGCCTGCGCAACGCCAACTCCACCTGCCTGAACGACAAGCCCTTGCAGCGCGATCTCGAGGTCGCGCTCGACCGGCCGGTGCGTCTGGCCAACGACGCCAATTGTTTCGCCATGTCTGAGGCGGTCGACGGTGCAGGTGCCGGTGCGGAGAGCGTCTTCGGTGTCATCCTCGGGACCGGGGTAGGCGGCGGTGTCGTGGTGCGCGGCCGACTGCTGGTCGGCGCCAACGCGATCGCGGGAGAGTGGGGTCATTCGCCGCTGCCCCTGCCGGATGAGGATGACCGACCGCTGCCGCCCTGCTACTGCGGTCGTGCTGGTTGCGTCGAAACCTATCTCTCGGGTCCGGGGCTCGCGGCCGATCATGCGCGGCGTCACGGCGGGACAGCGGACGCAGCGATGATCGCCGTGCGCGCCGCCGCAGGTGACCCGGCGTGCGAGGCCAGCCTCCGACGCTACGAGGCGCGTCTGGCCCGCGCGCTCGCGGTGGTCGTCAATCTTCTCGACCCGGATGTGATCGTGCTGGGCGGCGGACTCTCGAAGCTCGATCGGCTCTATCGACACGTCCCGGATCTCTGGACGGCGCACATCTTCTCCGACCAGGTCGCCACCCGGCTGCTGCCGGCGCAGCATGGCGATTCATCCGGCGTGCGTGGTGCGGCCTGGCTGTGGGGTGTAACCTGACGGCCGATCGACTGCCGGTCTTCATGAGGAGCACCCAATGCACATCGCCCTTTTCGGCGCAACCGGGGGGACCGGACGCCAGGTTTTGGAACAATCCCTCGCGCAGGGACACGCTGTCTCGGCGCTGGTGCGGGATCCCTCGAAGCTCGCGGAACAGACGGGATTGACCTTGGTTGTCGGGGATGTCCTGGATCAGGCTGCGACAACCCGCTGCATCCAAGGTGCCGACGCCGTGATCTGCGTCCTCGGCTCGCACGGAAGCCGGGAGCCGATCGAGGCGCTCGGTACCGGGACCATTCTCGAAGGCATGCGCGAAACCGGCGTGCGCCGACTTGTTGCGGTGACCTCGCTGGGCGTCGGGGACAGTCGCGAGCAGATCAATTGGGCGTTCCGGGTCATCATGGATCTGACGTTGAAACCCATCATGATGGCCAAAGAAGAGCAGGAACGGCTCATCAAGGCGAGCGGGCTGGACTGGACCATCGTGCGTCCGGGCGGATTGACCGATGGTCCCCGCACCGGCGCCTACCGCTTCGGGCGCGACCGGTCGATCAAGGGCGGGCGCATCAGCCGTGCCGACGTGGCGGATTTCGTGTTGCGGCAGCTGACCGACCCGGCCTTCATCCACCAGACCCCGGCGGTGAGCTGATCAGCCGCGACGCCATCGCCATCGAGGACCTATGAACATCGCATACAGCCCGATCGGTACCATCCACTCCCCGTTCGCGCAGCCCACCGACATGCCGATTCAACCGACCGGTGCGCTCGGCGTCCAGGGCACGATCGAGGTACTCGAGGCATTCCGAGAGGGTCTGAAAGACCTCGACGGCTTCTCGCACCTGATTCTGCTCTACCACTTCCACCGGAGCAGCGGATTCGATCTTCAACCCGTGCCTTTTCTGGATCGTGAACCGCGCGGGCTGTTTGCGACCCGAGCACCGAAGCGTCCGAATTCGATCGGCTTGTCCGTCGTGCGACTGGACAAGATCGAGGGCGGTCTGCTGTCCATCACGAACGTGGATATTCTCGACGGAACCCCGCTGCTGGACATCAAGCCCTATGTGCCGGCATTCGACACGCCGAAAGACGTGCGCACCGGCTGGTTCGAGAACGTCGCCTCGGCGGTCTCCAAACACCGATCGGATGATCGGTTTCAGTAGGGCCCGAGGGCCTGGCTCCTCCTCCCGCGCACACTATACTCGGAGTGTCTACAGACCCCTACGCGCGGGAGGATAGCCATGAGCAATCCGGGAGCGAACGACGGCAGGCTGGTACGGCGGATCAGATTCTACTGGGACTCGCCGGTGCGCAAATTCATCTGGGACTCGCTGCTGCGGGTGCCTTGGTTGATCGCCTACAACATCGCCGGGACCGCGGTTTTGGTGATCCTGTTCGCATTGACCTCCCAAGGGCGGGATCTGCTGCGCATCTCGGCCGAGCGCGGTTTCGGGCTCGCCGATCTCGATTTTCTTTGGAACCTCTTGTTTCTGATCGGCACGCTGGTCGGCTCCTTGTCGCTCTGGTACATATCGCGGCTCACGCTGGGTGTCGAGTATCCCGGCTACCCGTTGGACCCCAAGTATGCGGCCTTCGGGCGACGCTGGTGGCCGCGCGTCGTCGGTAGCCTGGTGCCGCTCGCGATCGGCTGGACCTTTCTGCAGATCGGCTCCGCGGCGCCGAGCAGCGAGACCTTGCTCGGCTGGCTCTACCTGGCGATGGGAATCGCGCTTCTTCTGTTCTACCTGGCGCGCAGGCCGATGTTCGGGGTGGCGCGGGACCACATGATCCTGGACCTACGCAACGCCGTCCCGACAGAGCATCGCCGCCGCGGGCGCGCCTTGCTGATCGCCGCCTTGGCGCTGGTTCCGCTCTTCGTGATTGCGCCGGTTCTGCTGCCGCAACTTCTGGGCGCCCCTGCGATCGCCGTGCTCGGCGTGGTCGGGATCAGCCTGTTCGGCACCGCTGTTCTGACCTATCTGCCGATGTCCAACGGTGCGCCGCCGCTCACACTCGCGGTGCTGCTGTTGGCCCTGGTGTCCGGCATCTGGAACGACAATCACGCGGTGCGCGTCGGCGACGGCCCGGATATCCCGGTCCAGCGGCCCACGCCTGTCGAGCAGCTCGCGGCCTGGCAACAGGAGCGCGCCGGGAGTGCCGTCGCGCCTGAATCTGTCGTGCTGGTCGCCACCTCGGGCGGCGGCATCAGTGCGGCCTATTGGACTGCCTCGACGCTGGCCTATCTCGAACAGAAATTCGGTGCGGCCTTCACGGAACGGCTCTTTGCGGTCAGCGGCGTCTCCGGCGGCAGCCTCGGTGCGGCGACCTATGTCGCTCTGAAGCGGGCCGGGCTGGAAACCGGGCAGGCGGATTCCCTGCTCGATCGGGTGCGCGAGGTGCTCGGCCACGACTTTCTGTCGCCAGTCGTCGCGGGGATGCTCTTCCCGGACCTGGTGCAGCGGTTTCTGCCCGTGCCGATCGGGCTTGCGGATCGCCAACGTTTTCTCGAACGCTCCTGGGAGTCGGCCTTCGACGGCGAGGCGAGGGCGCTCTTCAAGGGCCCGTTCCAGGGCCTTTACTCCGGACCCGAGGCGGCAGCCCTGCCGAGCCTGATGCTGAACACGACCATCGTCGAGACCGGCCAACGCGGTGTCTTCTCGAACCTGCGCGTCGACGGATTTCCACAGGTGATCGATCTGCTGGAGCCGCGCTACGGTCTCGGCGACATCCGCACCAGTGCCGCCGCGGGGGCGAGTGCGCGCTTCACCTATGTCAGCCCCGCCGGCACGGTCCATGTCGAGGACGGCGACACCCTGCGGCTGGTCGACGGCGGCTACTTCGAGAACTCGGGCGCGGCCACGATGACCGATCTCATCACCCTGTTGGTGAAGAACGGCGTCGCTCTGGAGCCGATCCTGATCATCATCGACAACGACACGACCGCACCGAATCTCTGCCGACGCGACGGCAGTGTCGATCAGCCCCCGAGTGGAGAGCGCTTCAATTCCACCGTCAGCGAGGTCACGGCGCCCGCCCAAGCGCTTCTTCAGACGCGCGCGGCGCGTGGAAACCTGGCCGAAGTTACCGCTGCGAATCTGGTCGAGAGCATCGGCGGGACGGTCATCGAGGTCCCGCTCGCCTCCGTCCTGCGCGCACGGCTTGCCGCTCTGGGAGCCGCCGACGCCGAGACCATCGCGGCAGTGGAAAGCCGATATGTGGAGCCGCCTCTCGGCTGGTCGCTGTCGCAAGAGGTCCGCGAGGGCATGGACAACACCCTGCGCAACGAACAGGGCGGTTTGGATCGTCAGCTCAGGTATCTGGCCATCGCCCTCGGTCTGGAGCAGGGCGAGGTGCCACCCTGTGCCGCGCACTAGGGAACGCGTCTTTCGCAGGGGCTCAGAGGAGCTTCACCAGTGCGGCGATGGCGGCCACTTATGGACTGCTCGGGTCGTCGACCACCCAGGTCGGCAAACCCGGGCTACCAGGGGATCGGCTCTCCATGTCGGAAAAAGCCGCCGCTCGGCCCGTCATCCGGGAGCGTCGCCGCCCAGACGATGCCCTCCGCTCCTTCCTCCACCGACAAGGGTGCCCTTTCGCCGCCCAGATTCGTCCGGACCCAGCCCGGACAGACCGAGTTGACCTTGACTCCCGTTTCACGCAACTCGTCGGCGAAGATCCGGGTGAGTGCATTGAGCGAGACCTTGGACAGCCGATAGCCCGGGCAGCAGCCGTTCATCTCGTCGAGCTGGCCCATGCCGGACGAGACATTGACCACGCGACCTCGACCATTCATCAAAGGGATCAAGACCTGGCAGAGCCGCAGCGGCGCCAGGGCGTTGGTCTCCATGCCGCGGCGCACCGTCTCCAGGTCCGCCCGAAAGATGCTGGCCTCCTCTGTTCCGGGCTTGGGATCGGGGACGATTCCGGCATTGTTGACCAAGACGTCCAGCCGGCCGATGCCGCGAACGGTCGCGGCCAGGGCCTGAATCGACGCCTCGTCGGTCACCTCCAGAGGCTGGAAGCGGACAGCGTGACCGGCATCCGCGAGGGACTGCGCGGCAGCGCGGCCTTCCGCCTCTCGCCGGGCGGTCAGGATGACGGTGTAGCCCAAAGCGGCCAGCCGACGGCTGGTCTCAAGTCCCAGGCCGCGATTGGCGCCGGTGACGACGGCAACGGGTTTTTCGGACATCGGATGCTCCTCCGGGGGACAGGCGAGACGCCGGTTGGCGGCCGAGGTTCGCCGGACTGTTGGCTAAGGTTGGTGGCAAGTTTCGACCCATGAGAGACCCGGTTCGTTCAGCTCCGAGACCCGGATGCCGCCGGTGCCGGGGGCAACCCTTTGCGCTAGCTTCGTACGCAGCACCTCCGCCATTGAGCCGGCTCAACGTTGCCCGGGCGCTTTCGACCGGCATCGCCGCCAGGACGAGAACGTGAGTCGCCGACAGCATTATTCGGGGATCGAAGAGGATTGAACTGTCGCTTGAATCCCTTTCGCTGGAGGAAAAGCTCCACGCCATGGAATCACTTTGGGACGACCTTTGCAGGCACGCCGACGATGTTGAATCGCCATCCTGGCATCAGTACATCCTGGCGCAGCTTGAATCCGCGGTCACGCAAGGAAACGAGCAGTTCACGGACTGGGAGAGCGCCAAGCGCGCCATCCGGAAACAGGTCCCTTGAAGGTTCGGCATCAACCGCCTTTTTGTTTTAGCAGGGCCTTGAGTCGTTCGACCTCGGCGAGGGCGGCTTCCTTGGCCTGCCGCTCAGCTTCCTTTGCGGCCCGCGCCTCGTCGAGCTCACGTTGAATCCCGCGCTGCTGACGCAGGAACTCCTGACGCGCCTGATAGGCGTGATACGCGCGCTCTTTCTCGGAGAAGGCGTTCAAGGTACTCATGGCTTGCCTCATCTCGGCGGTGTGCATCCACTCGGGCAGCGTGGCCTCATCGAAGCGCTCGGCTTCCTTGAGGAATTTTAGCCAACGTTCACGCTCGGTTTCGACCTGTGCAGCCGCAAATTTGTTCAGCTCCAAGACCCAGATGCTGCCGTGGTCGATGAGATCGTATCCCCGATCGTCGCGCATGCGGTAGCGGTGCGCATAGGCGGAGTCATCCCGCCGCAGCGATTGGTCGAGAATCCAGATCGCATACGTGGGCTTGAGCTCGCGATGGTCCTGTCCGCTCTGCAGCTGTTGGCTGTAAAGATCGGCCCAGCCGTAGAGAATACGCGAGGCGAGATCCGCGAAGACCAGCAGCTGGATCTCGATCTGAAACAGTCGCCGCGCCGCATCGCGGGCCTTGACGTCGACGATGGTCAGCTTATCGGAAAAGGCCTCGCGCTCGTTGTACGGATTCAGGATCTCGACCTCGGTGATCGGAGCGGGCAGATCGTCGACCAGCACGGCGTTGAGAAAGTGGATCAACAGGGCGCGGTTGTCCTCCGAGCCGAGCAGGGCCTTGAAGACGCAGTCGACTTTTGGATCAATGGGGTGGCGCATGGGGCGAGTGTAAGGCGCCGAACCCGTGTTTACAAATCGTGTCCGAGTGCGGTTCGCCTCCCAACCCCGGGATCGTCGACTTGCAGTCGACTCCCCGGCCGTCAGGTCGGCGCCGCCCGCCGATAGTCTCGCGGCGACCGATCGCGCCCGGCCAAACCGGGTACACATACCGCGCCCCATGATTCTACCGCCCGTTCCGGATCGCACCAATTGACTGCACCCGACGACGAAGTTTGGCACAATGCCCAACGACCCAAGCCGAGCAGGCGCCTGCTCAAAAGCGGATGGAACTGCGATGGACCCGAAAACGAAACCCCTGCGGCCACCCGATCCCGGCCAGTACCCGCATCGTGCGTCACACGACGGCAGCGAAGGCGCCGACGACGGATTCCGCGCGTCCTGCCGCCGCGGCGCCCCGGTCATGATGGCTTCACCGGAAAGCATCCCGGATTCCCGGTGCCGAACCTGACGCACATCCCGCTCAAGCTCACCTACCGCACCGGTCGCGACGACCTGGTGCACGACTTCTTCGTCCCCTGTCTTGAAACCTCGGTGCTCTACCGCCGCGCGGCGGGCTACTTCACCAGCGCCGGGCTCGCCCTCGCGGCCCGCGGAGTCGCAAGTCTGGCACTTCGGCGCGGACACATGCGCCTGGTCGTCTCCCCGCACCTGGAACCCGACGACTGCGCCGCCCTGGAGCGTGCCCAAGAGAACCCTGCCGCCGTTCTGCGCACCATCGCCGCCCGCAGCCTGTCCGAGATCGAAGATGCTCTGATCAAGGACCGGCTCAACGCCTTGGCCTGGCTCGCCGCGGCCGGACTGTTGGAGATCAAGCTTGCCATGCGGGTCAACCACCAGGGCGGTTATGCCCGAGGGCTCTTCCACGCCAAGACTGGCGTCTTCTCCGACGACAGCGGCAACCACGTCAGCTTCTCGGGCTCCGCCAACGAGACCGCGGGTGGACTCGTCGAGAACTTCGAGCATCTGGATGTCTTTCGCTCCTGGCAGGATTCGGAAGGTCGGGTCCAGGCAGCCATCGACGACTTCGAATCCCTGTGGAGCGGAAGCGTGCCGGGTCTGCGCATCCTCGACTTCAGTCAGGTCGGCCGCGATCTCTTGGAGCGATATCGCAATCCCGATCAACCCCCGCCGGGTATCGATCCCAACGAAGTACGCGAGACTGGCCCCGGCTCCACTTTCGCTCCGCCCCCGGGCCTTGATCTGCGGCCCTATCAAAAAGCCGCCATCCGAGCCTGGAGCAAAGCCGGCGGGCGTGGTGTCTTCGCCATGGCGGCCGGCGCCGGCAAGACCATCACCGCATTGGTGCTCGCGAGCAAGGTTGCCGAGCGCAACCGTCCCATCGTCGTCATCATTGTTTGCCCTTTCATCAATCTTTGCCGGCATTGGCTCCGGGAAATCGCCCCGTTCGGCGTCGACGCCATCCCCTGCTTTGAGGGCCGCTAGAGTTGGCAAGCGCAACTTGCGGAGCGGGATTCAGCGATTCACCACGGGCATTGCCGGAATCCAGGCTATCCTCACGGCCTACGCGACTTTGTTCGGATTCGTCTTGGGATTCCGCTACGAATCGGGCTATCGACTATACTTGCAAATCTATCCGCTGCGTCGGCTACTGTTCGAGGACTACTTCGTCGACTACCTTGATAATCCCTTCCAGCCTCCGCGAAATAAGGGTGCTGAACAAACTGCACGGTTAGTTATCGATCGGCGTCCGGCGACTGGTGGCCCCAAGTCGATAAGTATATTATCTGCCGACCTACGTGCTGGGCGTTGCCCTCGCCGAAAGAATGCCTTGCTCGAAATGCCTTTTGGTCGAGAAATAGGCAAGCGAGCGTGGCTTTGTATGAACTCGATCCCGGAGGCTTGCTTTGGTGGCATCAGCTCAGAAAATTCGCGCCATTAGGCCACAAGCCGGAACTTCCGATGAGAACGAGTCACTCATTAAGAAGCTCCGAGAGCATCGTGCTCAGGAGTTTGTGTTCGCCGTTGTGGGGTACGCTGGTTCTGGAACTAGCTTCGTGGCGGGAAAGCTCTCGGTTCTTCTTGAACAACTCGGCCGCACCCCGTCGACAATTAAGGCGCGTAATGCGCTTGACTTATACGCGACCGTAAAAGGAGTTCCGCTCCCCAAAGACGCTGACACGGCAGTCGAAAAAGTAATTTTATATCAAGATCTTGGCGATTCTCTTCGGAGAGACTCGGAGGAAAACTCTGCTGTTGCTGCTTACATGGTTCGGAAAATTCGCGAAAGTCGTACATCCCGCGCTGGCGGTTCTTCCGTATTCATACTCGATTCGTTGAAGCATCCGGCGGAGGTTTACCTTTTACGCTCCGTATACGGAGAGAACTTTTGCCTAATTGGGGTGGGCTGCCGCCCGGATGTCCGATTGACAAGGCTGAAGCGAAAACTTCATCTCGACCATGAGAGAGACGGTCCAACTCTCGATTCCTTGATGGGCAGAGATGCCGAGGACTCTGAAAAGAAATATGGTCAACATGTAGATGATACATTCCATCTTTCGGATTTTTTTGTGGATAATACGGTCGTAGATGAAGATTCTAGAGGTTATCATTTACCCGACAAGCTGGCGCGATTGACGGACTTGCTTTTCGCGGGAAAGATCGATCGGCCGGAAAAAGACGAAAGAGGACTGTATTACGCTCATGCTGCATCGTTGCGTTCAAGTTGTCTTTCCAGGCAGGTGGGAGCTGCTATCCTTGACGACGACGGCAATTTAGTAGCCGTTGGCTGCAATGACGTTCCTCGCCCAACGGGGGGGCTCTACGGGCCGGAAGATGCTCAACACGACGATAGATGCTTTCGAGAGCGGAAAGTGTGCTCAAATACGGTCGAACAGAGGGCCGTTGCTAAGGATTTATTCGAGCGCCTAGAGAAATCAGGATTCATACCTCATGATAAGTCGCTCGAGGATTTTCGGAGGGCCATTAAAGGTAGTCGCATTAGTGCTCTAATCGAATTCTCACGCTCCGTTCATGCGGAAATGGACGCGCTTGTTAGTTGTATTAGAAAAGGAAATGCATTAACAGCAGGTGCGGTTTTATACTCTACGACTTATCCTTGTCATAACTGCGCTAGGCATATTGTCGCGGCCGGAATTATGCGGGTAGTTTATCTGGAGCCTTACGCTAAGAGTAAAGCAATTGATTTGCATAATGACTCTATTGCTGACAATCTTCCCGAAGCCGAAGCGAATGGTAAAGTAGCATTTGCCCCATACCAAGGAGTATCGCCGCGTTTATTTAAAAGGATTTTTCTGAAGACGGGAGACCTCAAGAATAAGGAAACAGGGGAGTTGCTTGGCCCGAAAGACATCGACGGCTTTCGCGGTGCTTTGCTAAGTAAATCGTATCTTGAGCTGGAAAACGACGTAGCAAAGTTCCTCGACGATTTTGAGAATGTGAACAGAAATGACGAAGACCAGCCAGCGTAGTCGAGCAGTGCTCCGCCTTGTTCGATCGCCCCGGTCGAGTGATGCTGAGTTGAGTACTCCCATAGGCGATAACAATGGCGAGGGTTTTCAATTGGAACTTTTCGGATTAGGGCCGCCGCAGCTTGGCGCTATTTTCGTCAAGCCCTGTGATGGCAATGTTAAAGAAATCTTGAAGGCAGTTTCGTCGAAAGAAGCAAGAGCTATTCTCGATATTCGCGAAACCCCCTTCTTAAATTTTGGTGACATGTCCAGGGAAAGTTTTTTTTCATGGCTAGAGAAGGAAGATGCGAGTTACGTCAACGTGCATGTATGGAGGAGGCGTGCGAAGGCGGATACAGTGGCCGACTTCTTTTGTGGTTGCGAGCGGCCCCAGGAAGTTGGCGACCTTTTAAAGACCGTCTTTGAGTATGGCTCATTTGTTGTGTTTTCGGATCAGGATCCAAGAGTTGATCCGTCAGTAACTGCGCTTCAGTTTGCAATGAAAAAGAGCAATCCAGAATTGGGCGTGAGTTACATCGATTAATTAAGAATATTGGTGGGGCGTTTTCACCGTTCTATTGGCCGGTCCGTAACACATATGTGCTCGGTGTGGGGTGGTCGGAAGGAATAGTAACGATTTCCAGCAAGTAACGCATGTTAACTCAGGCTTTTTGTTAACAAAGAGCGTTGCCGATTTAATAATGATCAACCTGCTGTGAGCATCGCTGCCGATGGTTCGAGCGGGAGTGGTCGCGGCATGAACGATTTTCTGTGCTACGGCGCAGCGCATGAGGAGACGATGTGGATGTTCTCGCGCGCCTTGGACGAGGACCATCGTCGCCGCTACGCGGCGATTGAGGCGCTGAAGATCGGCCAGCGCATTGAACTGCAGCCCAATCGGCTGGATTTGATGCGGGCGACGTTGGAACACGTCGATCTGATTCGCTCACCGGATCGCGGCAAGCAGGCGAAGAAGTAAAGAGATCCTTCCAACCGCCCGTGGTTAGGTGGCGGATCATGATAATCGACAAAACGGCGAGGTCGCTCGATTGCGGCGGCCGTCTGTTCAGGTTGTCCCTGCGATTTATGAGGCCTGATCATGATTAATGCCGGGAACCCACAAACACGCTCTTTCGGTGCCAAGCCAGCCTCTTGGGATCTGGCTGTAGACCTCGGGTGCCGGGAAGGTAGAGTCTTTCGCCGTGGTGCTCGATGAGATTTCGGCCGAGTGGCGACGCCTCTTCGAATTGGCCTTGCGCGATCCGCACAAGGTAATTGCCCTCCTGGAAATCGACTGTCCAGAGTCCGCGATCGAACATCCAGTGTGCATCCGGCGTCAGCGCGAGGCCGTTCCTCGGGTCGTCGTCTCCGCTGTCGGCGTGTTGGTGGATGTGTGCCGCCTCGACCAAGTATTCCTTCGTGGTACAAAGCCGGTAGCCGGTCAGCGCACAGGTGAACTGGTAGCCGGTTAGAACCGAGATTCGGAACTTCGAGTCTCTGCCCTTGGCTAGGGTCTTTTTATATTCGGCGGCGTCTTGCTTGATGATGGCGATCGCCTCCGTGGTCGGCTCCGGAATGCCGAGTTGCTCGCAGAGTGCGATTTGCTCACCGGGCTCGAAGTACGCGGCGACCAGTTGGATACGGGCGGCTCGGCGGAAGGCTGGATCCTGAAGGGTGTCCCAGAAGGATTCGTCCATGTGGCAGAGGCGGGTGGTCTCCCTCGCTCTCGACGGCTGGCGCTCCTCGGTAAAGCGCTCCCAAATCCGGTCCCGGTGTCCGCCGAGTGCATGGAAGGGCAGACGCATGTCGGGTCGATTGAGCTGACGGTGGTAGACGACATCCCAGTAGCAGCTGAAACGGAAGAAGAGCTCGGGCGAGTATGGGATCCACCGGCTTGCGATGTTGCCCTCGTCGATCATGTCCATGATCGTAAGGAGCAGCAGGGGTTTATGCGGAGCAAGCCCGCGTCGCTCGGTCCGGGCGACGTTGAGGTTGGCGAGTCGGTTGAGCCAGGTTCTGCGGTTGCCCATGGCGCTTGTCTCCATGTTGTGATTGTGTTCGATCCGCGCGGTTAGGTCCATGGGCGAGGCGGGGCAGGCGGTAGGGTTTCCGCTCTGATTTCCGCGCGTCGTCTCCAGGGATCGCCGTGTTGCGCTCGGCATCTTGTTCCGGCCTCGCGGCCGGACGGGCGAGTGCAACTCGCCGCTCTCGGGGGTTGGGGTTTCACCCGGTTCCGGTGGGACGCAATCCGACCGTCTGGTCGATCGGTTGATCAGCTATCGGCGCCAAGTCCGCATACCTTGAGAAGGCGCAGGTAGACCTCATGCTCAATTTCGCTGCCTGTTCGAATCTTACCCTCGGAGACGAGGGTACCTTGCCATGCCGGGCTGTCGCGTCGCCAATCGATGCTGGTGAGCCGGGCGATCAGCTTAGGTTGCTGCGGGGGCAGCTCGACCAACACCTGGGCGCCGAGGCGTCCCAGTGCGCGGAGCACGCCAGCGTTGGCAAGCACGGTCGTCTCTCGCACCTCGGCCCCGCTAATCCGGCGAGCCGTGAAACCTTGCCAATCCGGGAGTGTGTCCGCGAGAGATTGCCAGTAGCCAGCCAGTTGCTTGGCGGTTAACGGGGTCGCGCGCTCTATTCGGGCGGCCAAGAACGGACGGCAG
The DNA here is from genome assembly GCF_001499735.1 of Thiocapsa sp. KS1. Taxonomy (GTDB): domain Bacteria; phylum Pseudomonadota; class Gammaproteobacteria; order Chromatiales; family Chromatiaceae; genus Thiocapsa. The sequence goes on from NZ_LN848257.1 coordinate 4,525,029, forward strand.
GCGCGCGCGTAGGTCTTGAACGTAAAAAGTCTCCGGGAGCGTGGGGCGATGGTCTTTTGGCTGAGGTCGACAGCCTTAGTGAGAAAGGGCGAGAGGGCAACGCTCTCCTGGGCAATCTGCTCACCCTGCGCCATGCGCTCCAGCCGGCTCGCCTGTCCAGTGTTTGCGGATTCCGCGCAGTTGGTTAAGGCGCGGCGGCGCTTTGCCAGATCATCAAGGTCCCGGATCGGGCTGATCAGGATCGCGGCGCTGAGATCGGCGAGCTTATCGTCCGATACTCCAGCCTGTGTGATTGCGGCGAGGCGGTGGCGCCCGTCCAAGATCTCAACCCAGGCGGCTGGATCGAGCCGGAGTACTCCCATGGACGGGGCCGATTCGGTTGGAAGGAACTCCAGTCTCCCGAGAACGCCGAGCAGGATCGGTTGGTTGAACAATCGTTTCGGCTCGGTTTCGCAACGCTCGGCGAGATCACTGACAAGGCATGCGTCGATGGGCTCTGATCGACGTCGGGACATTCGTGTGAGTGATTCGGCGCTCAGACGCATCAGCATCTGGACCGGCCAGATCGCTGCGTATTGCGGGCGGCCGGCCTGCGTGCCCCGGATGGCCGAGAATTCGATAAATGTGGTGAGCGGGTCTGCCGGTTGGGTCGGCGTTGATTGCCGAGCAGTCGGTCGCTTAAGGACCTTGGAATTGCCAGCCAATTCACTATCGATCCAGTTTCGCACGATTACAGCCCGTCCATCTCCGGCGCGGTGGGCGTATCGGACGAGGCCGGATCCGGTCTCGCTTCGGCGGTTACCGACCCCCTCTGATCCGGATGTGCTTCGGGTCTTTCTGCTGTAAGGCCCTTTCGCTCCGCACCAAGCCGCTGCGCGCGATAGATCGCGTCGTCGGGGTCATCATAGAAGCTACGCCGGATGAGCTGTTCGATCCGTTTGTTGAGACCGGCGCGCCGGGCACTGTTGCGCTGCTGGCGTGTGAGACTCAAGAGGTCGCGCGTCATCTCGTAATGCTGTCGGTCGTCGCCGCACAGGGCGCGCAGGTCTTCCATCTCCTCGGCGCCGATCATGAGATTATCGTCCATGGGACGGCCCGGGTAGGGCTCTCCGGTGGCCTCGTGATAGAGCGAGGGCAGGGTGTCTTCGAGCTCATGCTTCTCGATGACCCAGATGCGGCGAATCTCTTGGAGATCCTCCAGGCCGATCAGCTCGATGTCGCGGACGGACCCCGGACCCCGGCGGCGAATATGGGTCTGAGCCGCGAGGAGCTTCTTCAGCCAGGCGCCGCGTGCCTCTTGGGTGTAAGGGCCGGGGATGATCCGGCCGTCCTTCATGAGTTGGACGGCGCCGCTCATGCGGCGGAAGTCGCGGAGGTGTCGGTCAGTCTGGCTACGGCCGTTCGCATCTTTCGGTCCATTGCGAAAATCCAGCGCATTGCGCAGGTCCAAGAGCGGCATCATCCACTCCTTTTCGTCGTCGTTCCGGATCATTGCCGCCATGGATCTGTCTTGCTCGACCAGCGTGCAGACCCAACAGCCGAAGCGGGAATCGCCACAGCTCGGGGTGGAGTTGTCGACCACCAGCGGGCACTCGCCGTCGGCCGAGGCGCCTGCATACATGCCGAGCAGATCGCGGTTGTCATGGCCCCACGGGTTGGGGGTCTGCATCAGGTAGAACCAGACATCGTCGTTGCTCCAGTCCTCGATCGGCGAATAGATCAAAGACCCTGGAAGGGACGCGTTGGGACTGAGGCGGACACGCTCGCGCCCCTTCTCGTGCTTGCGCATGGTGGCGGCGCGGCGGGCGCTTTCAGCCTTGCGGACGCCGAGTGCGATGATGGTCGAGCCGTTTGCCGAGACGACGTTTTGGATGAAGTCGTTCGATGGCGCGATCTTGAGCCGTTCGGTACACCAGCGGAATTTGTGCCGCGGTGCCGGATAGCCTCGGCCGATCAGGTTGACCCAGAAGCGATCCTGCAGCTTCGGCACCAGCATTCGGGCTTGGAACGGGACGCCTTGTTCATCGGCGGCACTGCGCATGCGTTTGACGGAGTTGCCGACCCAGGCCGAGACGATGGGGTTCTCGACCAACGTGTCGGTGGAGATGACATAGACGGTTTTATGTCGACGTTCGGCCGGTAGATCGGCGACGGCCGTCCAGATGAGCTGAAGGGTCGCGGTCGAGTCCTTGCCGCCAGAGTAGCCGACGATCCAGGGAACGTTGTCTGCGGTATAAAGGGCGCGGATCTCGTCTTGGAGTTGAGCGACCGTCGCGTGGAATCCGAGGATGTCGAAGGCCGAGCGTCTGCGTTTGGCGCCCGCGGCGGACTGGATTCGGTCCCCGGGGATGTCGGTCTGGGTGGGTTGATCAAGCGCTCTCATGTCGTCTCAAAGCTCGGATTCGCCGACCTTCCTCCTTGCCATTCTGCTATTCAGGCGACCGGCTCGCGATTAGCCCGGTGAGTGTTCTCGACGTTCTGCTCCTCAGCGTCCAGCGGTAGCCCCAAGACCAGCTTGATCACGTTCGTAGTCAATACGAGGCTGATTTTCCCCCTGACGATCTTGCCGCTGACGAGCGCACGCCCTTCCCAGAGCTGGGTGTTGCGGCGTGACCAGTCGATCCGACTCACAGCGACGAGGCGGTCTCGCCAGTCGTCGGGATGCCTTTTCAACAAGTCGTTCCCGGCTCGTCCCAAGGCTTGCAAGACGATCCCGTGGGCGTGTACGAAATCCTCTCGGACCTCGCCTGCGGCCAAGGTGTCTTCCGTCACCTGGATCCATGTCGGCATCTCCAGCGCGACCGCCTCCCAGAACTCGCGTGCCAAGGCGGCATCGTCGCTAAAGTTGCCCGTGGTCATGCCGGCCATTAAGTCCGCGCAGGCATTGTAGAAGGCGGACAGCGTGAAGAGCTTTCTCGAGCGTTTGGCGAGCGAGGTCTTCTGTATGTCCACGATGTTCCGGAAGATCTCGGACTCCATCACGACCAGTTTGGCAAGGCGCGCCTTGTCGTCGCGATGCTCGTAAAGCAGATCCAATGAGCGGCTTGGGCGGATGGCGTGGCGGTTGAGATCGGAAAACACTTGCCGGCAGCGCTCTAGCCCGGTGTCGCGGAGGAACATGACGGCGATGGTTTCCTGAGCCAGCTCGGGCCGCTGTTTGAGCGCATCGATGATGGCTGCGCGGCGGTGATAGCCGTCGTTCATGACGAAGCGTGCATCCATAGGGACGCGGAGGACGCCGAGCCTGCTTTCGCCGGGGAGAGGATCGAAGCTCAACTCGGAATCGATCGAGACCGTGATTGCCGAAAAGACATAGTCGTCGGGATTGTCGAGGATGTATTCCGAGATTCCAGGGATTCGCGCAGGATTCAGGGCACGTCGGGAACGCAGCTCGGGCGGCAGATCGTCTTCGTGAAAGATGGCGATACGGCGCAGCATGCGGAGCGTCCACATGGCGACGTAGTACTCGCGGCCCGCTTCGAGACCGCGAATCACCGGGAACGTGAGGGTGGGCGCTGTATCCATGGTCGGCTCGACATGTTGATGAGCGAGGTTAAAGGGAAAGCTGCGGCTTATGCGGGAAAGTATGTTTGTTGTGAAATGTTTGACAAACAAATGCTCTCTGATCCTAAATGAACTGTCAACAAATAGTTTCCGCTGGGAGCCACCCATGCCCGTCTACCTGGACTGCAACGCCACCACTCCGCTTGCGCCCGAAGTCCGAGAAACCCTGCTCCGTTACTTGGATGAAGACTTCGGCAACGACGGCAGTCGGACTCACGAATTCGGCGCGCGGGCCAAGCAAGCGGTGCAGCGAGCGCGTGATCAGGTCGCTGCGGTGGTTGGCGCGAAGCGCGACGAGGTGGTCTTCACCAGCGGTGCGACGGAGAGCAACAACCTCGCGATTCTCGGGTTGCGCGCGGAGGCGGATGGCGGGCGGCGCCATGTGATCACGACCGGAATCGAGCACAAGGCGGTGCTGGAGCCCTGCGATCTGCTGGAGCGGTCCGGGTTCTCGGTCACGCGGGTTGCGGTCGATTCAAGCGGTGCGGTGGATCCGGAGGCGATCCGTGGGGCGCTGCAGCCGGATACGGTCTTGGTGTCGGTGATGCAGGCGAACAACGAGACCGGGGTTCGGCAGCCGTTGGATGCGATTGCCGAGAGGCTCGCGGACCATCCGGCGTACTTCCACGTCGATGCGGCTCAGGGCTTCGGCAAGGATCCGGAGCCGCTGCGCAATCCGCGGATCGATCTGATTTCGATCAGCGGTCACAAGCTCTATGCGCCGAAGGGCATCGGCGCCTTGGTTGCCCGGCGCCGGGGCTACGAGCGGATACCGCTTCAGCCCTTGATGGTCGGGGGTGGTCAGGAGCGGGGATTGCGACCGGGTACCTTGCCGGTTGCGCTGATCGCGGGCTTGGGCACCGCGGCCGAAGTCGCGGTCCGGGATTGCGTGCGTCGGCAGGCGATCTGTCGGGTTATCCGTCGGCAGGCGCTGGATGCGCTGATGCCGCTCGGCCCGCGCCTGACGGGTGATCAGTCTTTGGTGATGGACCATGTCTTGAATTTGGCCTTCCCTGGGTTGGACTCCGAGGCACTGATGGTGGCCTTGAAGGATCTGGTGGCGATCTCGAATGGGTCGGCCTGCACCTCGAGCAGCTATTCGCCGAGCCATGTGCTGAAGGCGATGGGGATGAGCGACGACGAGGCAAACGGCTGCGTGCGTCTGAGTTGGTGTCATCTCACGCCGGTTGTCGATTGGGAGGCGGTGGCGGGGCGCATCGGCGGGCTGCTTTGAGCCGGGTTCGTAGCAACCGGCAACGTTGGCGTATGAACCTCGCGGTAACGGAACCAAGAGCCATAGGCGACCCGCGGCTTGGGGCGATTTCCGGGATGACGCATCCAGAGTGCGTATGGCTGCTAGTCTTGTAGGGGCGACTGAAGTCGCCCCTACACGGGTGGTTGTTCCTCGGCGGGATAGCACCTACGACTCTATATCAGCGGCGTCAATCTCCTCGATCGTGGCAATCGTCGGTTGGTGCGATGTCGAAGCTGAGGGGTGGGCACAAGCCGGCGCGAGTTGCCGGGTGGGGCATCGGCGTCGATAGGGTCTGCCCGTCCGGCTGGCACCGGGTTCGTAGGATGGGCACGCTGCGCTTTGCCTTTCATAACGCGTACGCTTTCTGACTCGATCAAGATACCAAGCGGGTAGTCGCCGCAATCCATGACCAAAACCTACTCGCCGCCTTTAGTGATTACCCCGAGCATCGTCGCTGATGTCGCCGAGATCGCCGAGCATCTGGGGCGCTCCGCCGTGGCGGCCGAGTCGGCGGGTGCTCTGCGTCTACGGCGCGTCAACCGGATCCGCACCATTCATGGGTCATTGGCGATCGAGGGTAACACCCTGAGTGAGCAGCAGATCACCGCGATCCTGGAAGGCAAGCCTGTGATTGCGCCGCCTCGCGAGATCCAAGAGGTCAGGAATGCGCTCCTGGCCTACGAGCAGTTTCCGTCTTGGAATCCGGCGAGCGAGGAGGATCTGCTCGTGGCCCATGCCCTTCTGATGAGGGGTTTGGTGGAGCATCCAGGTGCCTATCGACATGGGGGCGTTGGCGTGATGTCGGGCGATCATGTCGTTCACATGGCGCCGCCGGCCGATCGCGTGGCGATCTTGATGTGGGACCTGTTCGCCTGGCTAGATATGGCCGAAGTCCATCCGCTCATTGCGAGTTGCGTCTTTCACTACGAGTTTGAGTTTATCCACCCGTTCGAAGACGGTAACGGACGGCTGGGCCGCTTATGGCAGACCCTGAACTTAAGCCGGTGGAACCCTTTGCTCGCCGATTTGGCGGTGGAGAGCATCATTCATACGCATCAACAGGATTACTACCGCGCGCTGGCCGAGAGCAACGCCGAGGGTGCGTCGACCCTGTTCGTCGAGTTCATGCTGGGGGTGATTCGGGAGGCATTGATGTCCTCGACCGAACAAGGCACCGAACAAGCTGGCGAACAAGTTATGAACCTGTTGGCGGGGATGGGCGAGGGCGATTACTCGGCCAAGGCGTTGATGGCACTCATGGGGTTGTTGCATCGGCCGACCTTTCTCTACGACTATCTGCACCCCGCGCTTACCGGTGGATGGCTTGAGCTGACGCGTCCCGAGACGCCGAAGAGCCCCAAGCAGGGGTATCGGTTGACGCGGTCCGGCCGGCAGCTCGTGTTGGCGCTGCGGCAGCGTGATGGGGGGCGGGCTTAAGATCCGATGCCGGTTTGGATCAGCCGTCGTAATGAAAACGACAGGCGATGATGACCAGCTCGGTGTCGGTCGCGCGGTAGACCAGGCGATGGGTGTCGTCGATGCGACGCGACCAGTAGCCCGACAGATTGCCGCGCAGGGGCTCCGGCTTGCCGGTCCCGGCGAACGGCTCGCGAGCGGCGTCCGTGATCAGACCATTGATTCGTTTGAGCGTTTTTCGGTCTTGTTGCTGCCAGTAAAGGTAAGCATCCCAAGCGTCGGGGACGAAGCGGATCCCGCGCACGATCAACCGCCGTCCGCGTCGAGCAAGGTGCGCGGCTGGGCCTCGCCCGCCTGATCCTGCCGAATCGCGCGGGCCAGGGCCTCGGCGTTGGCGGGTGTCGAGAGAAGATGCAGGGTCTCCACCAGGCTGTTGTAGTGGTCGAGGGACATCACTACGGCATCGCCTTCGGCATCTCGCCGGCTGATGATGGTCACGTCCGCATCCCGAACGACATCATCCAGCACGGATTTCAGGGCGTTGCGCGCATGGGAGTAGGTGACGACTTTCATGGCATCAGACCTGTTCAAGAACTTGATCAAGTGTACCATCCTAGTGGAGCGGTGCAGCGATTCCGAAACCGGCCGAGATCATTTTCGTTGTCGTCATCGCACCGATGGTCGACAACGACAACGAACGGCCTCGACACATCTGCCGCGCTGCACTGAATCCGGCAGTTGACCGCCTTCGGTCCCGAATCTTCCTGAAGATTACGGCACGCCCGCCTTCCGCCCGTCGCCGACGGTGGATCAGTCGGCGACGGGGCGACCGCCTATCTACCTGTCTCCGTGGCTTTGGCCTCGGCCGTCGGCTGCGCGCCGGCGCCTTCGTCCGAGGCGTCCGGTTTCGGCTTGATCCAGGCCCCACCTTTTTCGCCGAGCCACTGGAACATGACGTAGAGCGCGGGGATGAGCAGGATGCCGAAGACCACGGCGAAGAGCATGCCGCCGAGCACGGTGGAGCCCAGATGGATGCGGGCGTTGGCGCCGGCGCCGGTCGCGAGCACCAGCGGCATGAGACCGATGATGAAGGCGAGCGCGGTCATGAGCACGGCGCGGAAGCGCATGTGCGCGGCGATGAGGGCCGCGTCCAGGAGGCTCTTGCCGCCCTCGCGCTGCTCCTTGGCGAACTCCACGATAAGGATGGCGTTCTTGCCGGCGAGTCCGATCAGCAGCACCAAGCCGATCTGGGTGTAGAGGTCGTTGTCGAGTCCGGCGAGCCAAAGGGTGACCGCGGCACCCAGGATGGCGACGGTCACCGAGGTCAAGACGGCGAAGGGGATCGACCAGCTCTCGTACAGCGCGACCAGGAACAGGTACCCGAAGAGGACGGCTAAGCCGAATACGGCGATCTCTCCGCCTGCGCTCTGCTGCGACTCCTGCAGGGACAGGGCGGTCCATTCGAAGCCGTAGCCGTCGGGCAGGGCCTTTTTGGCGGCCTCCTGCATGGCGGCCATGGCGTCGCCCGCCGAGTGTCCGGGGGCCGGGCTGCCGCTGACCATCGCCGTGAGGAATTCGTTGTAGCGGAAGACGAGGTCCGTGCCCAGCTCCTCGCGGATGGTCGCCAAGGTGCCGACGGGGACCATGGCGCCGTTGACCGAGCGGACATAAGCCCCCGCCAAGTCATCCACTGTCATGCGGGCGTCTTGGTCGGCCTGGACGTTGACCTGATAGGTCTGTCCCAGATAGGTGAAGTTGTTGACGTAGGTGCTGCCGAAGGTGGCCTGCAGTGTGTTGAAGACATCGGAGACCGGCACGTCCATGTACTGCGCCTTGGTGCGGTCGAGCTCCAGGTAGAGTTGCGGGACATCGGCGCTGAAGGAGGAATAGGCTCTGCCGATGCGCGGATCCTGCTGGGCCGTGGCGATCAGACCTTGCAGCGTCTGGGTCAGCTCTGTCGGTGACTGTCCGCCGAGGGCCTCGAGCTGCATGGTGAAACCGCTGGCTTGGCCGAGGCCGGGGATGGGTGGCGGCGGGAAGAGGAACACCGTGGCCTCGGGGATGGCACTCATCTGCTCTTGGAGGCTTCCGAGGAGCCCCCTGATCCGCAGCTCCGGGGTGGTGCGCTGGTCCCAGGGGTCGAGGACGATGACGCCCATGCCGCTGTTGGACGACGGCGCGCTGGTCAGCATGCTGAAGCCCGAGACCGTCATGACGTTGGCGACACCGGGCGTTCGCGAGGCGATCTGCTGGACTTGGTTGAGCACATCCGTGGTGCGCGGCAAGGCGGAGCCGCTGGGCAGGCTCACATCGACGAAGAGCACGCCTTGGTCTTCGTTGGGGATGAATCCGGTGGGCAGGCGCCCGAGCAGCAGCACCGCGGCGACCCCGATGACGACGATCAGCAGACCCGCGATCGCTGCGCGTCGGGCGAAGATCCGGACGATGCTCACGTAGCCGTTGCGGGTCTTGTCGAAGCCCGCGTTGAACCAGGCGAAGGGGCCACGTTTGGCCTCCTTGGGTTTGCGCAGGAAGAGCGAGCAGAGGACCGGGGAGAGCGTCAGCGCGTTCAGTGCGGAGATGGCCACCGCCGCCGAGATGGTCAGCGCGAACTGGCGGAACATCTCCCCCGAGATGCCGGGCAGGAAGGCGACCGGCGCGAAGATCGCAAAAAGCACCAGGGTCGTGGAGATGATGGGTCCGGTCACCTGCTCCATCGCCTTGAGGCTGGCGGCCCGTCGGTCCAGCCCCTCTTCGAGCATGATGCGTTGGACGTTCTCCACCACCACGATGGCGTCGTCGACGACCAGCCCGATCGCCAGAACCACCGCGAAAAGACTGATGGTGTTGGCCGAGAAACCGGCCGCGAGCAGGACGACGAAGACACCGATCAGGGACACCGGGATGGTCAGTGCCGGGACGATGGTCGCGCGCAGGTCCTGCAGGAAGATGAAGACGACCAGGAGCACGATCACCGAGGTAATACCCAAGGTGAAGACGATCTCCTGGATCGACGCCTTCACGAAGAGGGTCGAGTCGTAGATGACCTCGGCCTCTACCCCGGCGGGGAAACGGGTCTTGAGTGTTTCGAGCTCGGCGCGGACCGCCTCGGCGACGTCCAGTGCATTGGCCTGGGGCGATTGATAGATGCCGATGGCCGCCGCCGGCTTGCCGTTCAGGAAGGAGATCTGGTTGTAGGATTCAGCGCCCAGCTCGACCCGGGCGATGTCCTTGATGCGCACGATGGCTCCGTCCTCTGCGGTGCGCACCACGATCTGCTCGAACTCGCTCGGCTGGACCAACTGGCCTTCGGTCACGATGGCGTATTGGAGCACCTGATCGTTGGCGATGGGCGGGCCGCCGATCTGTCCGAGTGCGGCCTGAAGGTTCTGAGCCTGGATGGCGTCGATGACGTCGCTGGGTGCGATCCCGAGCGCGGACATCAGCTCGGGCTCGAGCCAGATGCGCATGGAATAGTTGAGCGGGCCGAAGAGACTGGCTTCGCCGACGCCCGGGATGCGTGCGACCTCGTTCTGGATGTTGATGGTCGTGAAGTTGGACAGGAAGATCGGGTCCTTGCTGCCGTCCGGTGAATAGACGTTGATGAAGAGCAGCAGGTTGGTGGACTCGGCCTGGACCGTGATGCCCAGCGCCTGGACCTCTTGGGGCAACTGGGCGAGCGCTTGGGAGACCCGGTTTTGGGTGTTCACCTGAGCGATGTTCGGGTCGGTGCCGACCTCGAAGGTCACCGTCAGGTTGTAGGTGCCCGCGGAGGAGGCGGTCGAGGACATGTAGATCATGCCCTCGACGCCGTTGACCTGCTGCTCGATCGGGCTGCCGACGGTGTCGGCGATGGTCTGGGCGTCCGCACCCGGGTAGCTGGCCGTGACCTGGACCACCGGCGGGACGATGTTCGGATACTGAGAAACCGGGATGTTGGAGATCGACAGGAGTCCGGCCACCACGATGATGGTCGAGACCACTGCCGCGAGGCGTGGCCGATCGACGAAGACCTTGGAGATCATGGTCAGCTCCCCGGCTTCGGCGCGGTTTGGGGTGCGGTCTGATCCGCTGTGTCTTTTTCTGTCGTCTCGGGATCTGTCGTTGCAGGCCCTGTCGTCTCGGACTTGGCCGCGCCGGTCTCGCTCGCGGGCGCCGGGGGTGTCTTCTCGGACGGGGCGTCGCTTGTGCCGTCGGCTTTGGTGTCCTGCGCCTCTTCGGGCTCGGCCGCTTGAGTCGGCGTCACCACCATCCCGGGCTTGATCTTCTGAATGCCGGAGACGACGACGATCTCGCCTTCCTTCAATCCGGCATCGACGACGAAGTCTGTCCCCATTTGGCTGCCCGTCTTGATGGTGCGCAAGGCCACCCGATTGTCCGGACCGACGACATAGACCTGTTTGCCGTCCTTGGTCTGGATCACCGCGCCGGCCGGAATCACGGGTTGGCGCTTCTGCTCGGCGGTGTGGATGAGCGCCGTGATGAACTGGCCCGGCAGCAGCACGCCTTCCGGGTTGGGGAAGTCCGCATAGATGGCGATCGAGCCGGTGCTGGCGTTGACCTGGTTGTCGACGAAGGCGATCTTGCCTTGTTGGGCATAGGTCGCGCCGGTCGGGAGGATCAGCTCGGGCACGTAGTTTTGAAGGTTCTCGCCCGGGGTGCCGGCCGCCTCCGTAACGCGCACGAAGTCGGCACTCGGGATCGAGAAGACGGCGCGGATCGGGTCGAGCTGCACCACGGTGGAGAGGACCTTGCTGCTCGGCCCGACGAGATTGCCGATGGTGTAGTTGGTCGCGCCGATGCGCCCGTCGATGGGGCTTGCGATGGTCGTGTAACCGAGGTTGATCTGGGCGGTCTTGATGTCGGCTTGGGCCTGAAGCACGGCGGCCTTGGCCTTGTCCACGTTCGCCTTGGCCATGTCGCGCTGAGCCCGCGACCGATCGAACTCGGACTGGGAGGTGTCGCCCTTTTTCACCAGCGCCGAGAAGCGATCGAACTGGGCCTGCGCGTCCAGCAGGTCCGCTTCCGACTTGGCGACCTCGGCGACGGCCGAGGCCAGCTCGGCGTTGGCGGCGTCGAGCTGGGCTTGGAACGGGGCCTGCTCGATCTGGTAGAGGAGCTGTCCGGTCTTGATCAGCGAGCCCTGGTCGAAGGCGACCTCATCCAAAAACCCCTCGACGCGCGCCTGGACGTTGACCTGTTGGATCGCCTGGATGGTCCCGATGAAACGGCCGTGGTGGTCAACGAGTTGGGTTTCCACGGCGGCGACCACGACGGCCGGCGGGGGCGGGGTCTTGTCCGCACCCGTGGCC
>NZ_LN848257.1:4536675-4559202 GCF_001499735.1 Thiocapsa sp. KS1
AGCCGGCCGGATGTTCTTGAATGCGTCGTCATGGGCGATGCCTCTCCTTGGGGCACGTGGGGATGCGCCGACATCCGCGTCCGGGATGCGGCGGGGGCGTGGGGATTCGGGCCGGAGGTCAAGCGGGCGGCGGTTGGGTCGGCCATGTCCGAGCCCCGCGGGACGCCGGTCCGAGCCGCTCGGAGCGTCTGCAAGGTGGCGGGGATCTGGTCGGCCATGGTGCTCCCGGGGTCGCGGCCTCGGAGGGCCGCTTGGTGCGAGTCGCGATGGCCCGGATTGTACCGCGGAGCGTCTCGGCTGGGGGATTGGTCGATGCCGAATCGTGCCGGAATGCGATGCGGTCGACAGCGTCCTTGCGGGTCGAGGAGGGTTGCCGATCGGCCGCGAGAGGTGGGATCGCGTCCGCCCCTGTCGGAGCGCCTTGCCCAGTGGTATAAACGCGCCTGTCGATGCCTGCTCCGTCTGGCATCGACCGGGCCAATGCAGCATCGCGCCCCGCAGCAGGAGCCCCGCAGCGTTCTCGCGCACCGCGGCCGCTTGTTCTCAACCTGTTTCGGCGAGGACATCGATGTCCCCTAGATTGCGCTTCCGTCACCCCTGGCTTCCGGCGGTGCTTGCCTGTGGTTTGCTGTTTGCCGCCGGGCTTGTCCGGGCGGCAAGCGACGAGCCGGGCGACGCGGCTCCGGCTCCGGCCGAAAAGGTGCCGACCCTTGCCGAGGCACTGGATCTGCCCTCGATCCCGAACGCACGCTGTCTGAAGTGCCACAACGACGAGGACGAGAAGACCTCCGAGCGCGACGACGGCACCATCGTCGACATCTATGTCGATCGCGAGCGCTTCGAGCACAGCGTGCACGGTAAGCAACCCTGTGTCGGCTGCCACAACACGGTCAAGAAGGCGATCCACGAGATCCCGCTGCCCAAGAGCATCGGCTGCGTGGCCTGTCATCTGAAAACGGCCGAGCTTCAATACGGCAGCACGGATCCCGAGTACCGGCGGCTCGATGTGGTGCTCTCGCAGATCGACGGCTACATGGCCTCGGTGCACGCCCGGCCCAATCTGCTGGACCAGTCCAAGACCAACGCCACCTGCTACGACTGTCACGACGGCCACAATATCGGCACCGTCGGCAGCGCGGCGCGCGCCGAGCATCGCAGTCGGATCCACGAGGTCTGCGGTCGCTGTCACGAGGAGCAGAAGGACCACTACGCGAAATCGGTCCACGGAATCGCCGTGATCGAGAAACAAAACGCCGGCTCCGCCATCTGCTCGGACTGTCACACCCCGCACAACATCGACTCGCCCGATCGGACCAAGGTCAAGCTCACCATTACCGAGAACTGCGGGAGCTGTCACCAGAAGCAGGTCGAGACCTACGAGAAGTCCTATCACGGCCAGGTGGTGCGTCTGGGCTATACGCACACCGCCAAGTGCTACGACTGTCACGGCAGCCACGGGATCATGGATGTCGACGACCCGGCGTCGAAGGTGCATCCGAACAATCGGCTGGAGACCTGCCGCCAATGCCACGAGGGTGCGCCCGAGGGATTCCTCGGCTTTCATGCCCACGGCGACGCCAACGACTTCGAGAACTACCCGGAGATGTGGATTGCCGCCCGCTTCATGGAGGTCCTGATCATCGGGGTGTTCCTCTTCTTCTGGACGCACATGCTCCTGTGGATCTATCGCGAATGGCGCGAGCGCAAGGAAGGCAAGGGCTATCGCCTCGATCCGGACAATCCGCCGCAGGTCTATTTCAGGCGGTTCAGCGGCGGCTGGCGGCTTGCCCACGGTGTGCTGGCCATCGCCGTCATGACCCTGGTCCTCACCGGCACGGCCGTGCTCTTCGCCGAGCAGGCGTGGGCGCAGTACGTGATGAACCTGCTCGGCGGGCCCAAGGTGGCCGCGGTCATCCACCGTGTCGCCGCCGTCACCTTCGCGACCGTCTTCTTCGGTCACCTGATCGTCGTGATCCTCAACATCGCGCGCGCCGGCAAGGGCTTCCGGTGGTTCGGTCCGACCTCGATGGTGCCCAATTGGCAGGACATCCGCGACATCGGGGCGATGTTCAAGTGGTTCTTGGGGATGGCCCCGCGGCCGAAGTTCGACCGTTGGTCCTATTGGGAGAAGTTCGATTACTGGGCGCCCTTCTGGGGCATGATGATCATCGGCCTGAGCGGTCTGATGCTCTGGTTCCCGACCGTGACGGCGTCCTTCCTGCCCGGTTGGGTGTTCAACATCGCGACCATCGTGCATGCCGAGGAGGCGATCCTGGCCGCCGTCTTCCTCTTCACCGTGCACTATTTCAACGTCCATTTCCGCCCCGAGAAGTGGCCGATGGACATCGTCATGGCGACCGGTGCCGTGCCGCTCGAGGAGTTCAAGCACGAGCACGCGCTGGAGTACGAGCGACTCAAGGCAAGCGGCGAGCTTGAGAAGTATCTGATCAAGCCGCCGACCGAGCGGGCGCGTCAGGCCGGACGCAAGGTCACCGGCTGGATGATCGTCATCGGCCTGATCTTGGCGGGGCTGGTGCTGAAGGGGTATTTCGACGTTTTAAGTGGGCACTGAACCGGTGGTAAGGCGAGTTCCCGAGGCTTCGAGACGCGTAGGTTGTGCTGACGATAGGAAGCACAACGTGCGCCGGCGGTTGGTCGTGCCTCGCACGGCTCGGCAACAACCTACGGTCCCGGCGGCTTGTCGTTACTCGTAGTGATATCGACAGGCGATCACGATCAAATCCTGACCCTCGACCCGATAGACGAGACGGTTGGCGTCGTCGATCCGACGCGACCAGAAACCCGAGAGGCTCTCCTTCAAGGGTTCGGGTTTGCCGATGCCGTCGAACGGCTCGCGCAGACAGGCTTGAATCAATGTATTGATCCGCTTGAGTGTCTTTCGATCTTGCCCCTGCCAGTATTGGTAGTCGCCCCAAGCGGCGAGGGTCCAGGACAGTTGGGACACCCTTTCAGTCGGCATCCACGAGGTCTCTGCGCGCGATTTGACCCTGACGGTACTGTTCGATCGATCGGGCGAGGTGCGCCGCATTGGCCGGCGATTTCAGAAGGTGGACGGTTTCCATCAGGCTGTTGAAGGCGTCCAGCGACATCAACACGGCATCCGGCGCGTCTCGCCGGGCAATGATCGTATAGTCGGCGTCATCGATCACCTGATCGATGACGGTCTTCAGGCTGTTTCGAGCCTCCGAAAAGTTCACGACACGCATGGGATTTGACCTGTGCTGTTTATAGCACAAGTCTAGACGATGTCGTCCTCGGGCGCGAGGGTCGCACAGTGCCAATGACGGATTCCGGATCAGCGTCAGGCCCCCGGCGTCCGCGCGATGCGGAACCCGATGCTGCGATGGTTGAATCCGGGGCCGACGCGGCAGCGGTAGGCCGAGCGCATATAGCCGGCATAGCCGTACCATGAGCCGCTGCGCATGACCCGTTTTGCGCAATCCCCTTCAAGCCAGGCGCTGCCGTCAGTGGGCGCACCTTCGAAACCCCCGTTCCAGCAGTCTTGGGTCAGCTCGTTGACGTTGCCGTGCATGTCGAGCAGACCCCAGGGATTGGGTGGATAGCTGCCGGTGGGTGCCGTGCGGCCGAGATTGACGTCGGCGGGACGACCGCAGCCGGCGTACTCGAAGGTGCCGTCGTAGTTCGCCTGATCGGTCGTGATGCAGGTGCCGGTGCTGAAGGGCGTCGTGGTGCCGGCGCGTGCCGCGTACTCCCACTCCGCCTCGGTCGGCAGGCGGTAAGCCTTGCCGGTGAGGCGATTGAGCCAGCGCAGATACTCCTGGGTGTCGTCCCAGGAGACGTTCATCACCGGGCGGTCGCCGCGGCCCCAGCCCTCGTCGGACGGGTTCTTGGTGCAGCCCTGGTCGAGCACGCAGGCATCCCAGTCAGCGAAGGTGACCTCGCGCTTGCCGATCTCGAAGGCGGGGACGCAGACCTCGCGCTGCGGCCCCTCGTCGGGGTCGCGCTCGGGCTCGTCTGGCGGACTGCCCATCAGGAAGCAGCCGGCGGGAATCGGCACCATGGCGATCTCGGGTGCGAGGCTGAGCTGCAGGGTTTGCTCCGTTCCGGCGGCGACGAAGATCTCCTGCTCGGCCGAATCGAAGCCGTCTCGGCGGGCCTCGATGCGGTACTCGCCCGGGGCGAGATGGATCAGGAAGGTCTCTTGGGCCGAGCTCGGCGAGGTGCCTTTGCGCTCGCCGTCGACAAACAGCTTCGCGTCTCCGGGGATGGTGAAGATACGCACCGCACCGGTGGTCTCCGCGGCGACTGTCGCACCGGGCAAGAGCACGGCCACGCCCAAGAGCAGGATCGTTGAGTAGCGCACGGGATGGATCCCTCGTGTTCGGGTTGGGGGGATTGAACCTGGATTCGGCAGTTGACCGCCGGCGAGCCGGACTGCGCGGCATCACGGCTTGCGGATTCTAAACCGCGCGTCTTCCTGCGTCTGTGCCTGTGCGATAATCCGGCGCAATTTTCGATCTTCACATCAGCCCGGATGACGATTCGCGATATGCGCTTTCCCGAGGTCAAGACCGGCAGCCTGCGTTCGCGGTCTTGGCGCGAGCGTTTGCATGCCTATGTGCTGCTGGTGCGCCTGCATCGGCCGATCGGCATCTTTCTTCTGATGTGGCCGGCGCTGTGGGCCTTATGGCTGGCCGGGGAGGGTCAACCGCCGTGGCAGGTGGTCGCGGTCTTCGTGCTCGGGGTGGTCTTGATGCGCTCGGCCGGATGCGCGATCAACGATTTCGCCGATCGCGATTTCGACGGGCATGTCGCGCGGACCTGCGGGCGGCCGTTGGCGACCGGCACGGTCTCGCCGCAGGAGGCGGTGGCGGTCTTCGTAATCCTGTCTCTGGTCGCGTTCGCTCTGGTGCTCTTCATGAACTGGCAGACGGTGGCCCTGTCGGTGGTCGCGGCCCTGCTGACCCTGATCTATCCCTTTATGAAGCGCTTCACCCACGTGCCGCAGTTGTTCTTGGGCGCGGCCTTCGGCTGGGCGATTCCGATGGCCTTCACGGCCGTGACCGGGGGCATCCCGGGATATGCCTGGCTCCTGTTCGTGGCGACCCTGATCTGGGCGCTGATCTACGACACCCAGTACGCCATGGTCGATCGGGAGGACGATCTGAAGATCGGGATCAAGTCGACCGCAATCCTGTTCGGCGAGCAGGATCGTTTGGTGATCGGGCTGCTGCAGGTGCTGATGCTGGGTCTGTTGATGTGGATCGGGGTGCTGGCCGAGCGCGGGCTCTTCTTCTTCGGCGGCCTGGCCGTCGCCGGGGCGTTGGCGCTCTATCAACAAGTGTTGATTCGAGAGCGGGAGCCGGCGCCTTGCTTCAAGGCATTCCTGAACAACAACTACTTCGGGATGGCGATCTTCGTCGGGCTGGTGCTCGACTATGCTTTCGCTACGGGCGCTTGATCTCGGTCGGATAGACTGACCTGCCGAGATCGGTGTCGCGTCTCAAGGTGCGGGATGGGTGAGATTCGGCTCGTCCTCGATGACCCTCGCGTTCGCGTTCGGGAAGCGCGCGACCACCCAATCGGGTAGTTTGGCCTGATTAGCGTGATAGAGGGCATCGGACTCGACGATGATCAGGACAAGGACCGTGGCCATCACGGGCAGGATCCCGACGCCGATCACGAGCGCCCAGACCGCCTCCTTCATCATCCCGCCGTAGGTGTATCCGACCCAGCCGAGCACGACGGCGCTCAGGAGCAGACCGAGCATCACCAGGAAGATCCGGCTGCGTCTCGCGCAGACCTGCCAGTGACACATGACATACCAGGAGTCGCGCCCGATGCCGCGTTTCGCACGCCAGAGCGTGAAGCCGAGGATGCTGAAGGAGATGGCCGGGATGATGGCCATCACCCAGGGAAAACTGCCGGCCAGGCCGCCCATCGCGACCGCGAGCAGGATGTGGTTGGCGATCAGGTTGGTCAGGAACAGCTCATGGGGAATGTTGGCCTTTTTGATCTGATCCGGGGTGATATCGAAGCGCATGAGACGGGTAACCTATTCGACTGCTCGGTTGTAAGGGCCGGCCGCGCCGGCCTGCGATGTCGCACACTAAGGGCGCGTGACGGAACAAATCGGGCAACTCGGATCGGCAGGCAGACGCAGACTGCGCCACTGCATAAGCGCCGCATCCAGCAGCAGGAGGCGCCCGAACAGGGGCTCGCCCAGGCCGGTCAGGATCTTGATGGCCTCGGTGGCCTGGATGCTGCCGATGATGCCGACCACGGGGGCCAGCACGCCGTTGGTCGAGCAGGTCTCGTCGATGCCGCCGTCACGCGGATAGAGACACTGGTAGCAGGGTCCGCCGGGTTGGCCGGAGAAGGCGGTAACCTGACCCTCGAGACGGATGGCCGCGCCGCTCACGAGCGGGACTCCGGCAGCCACGCATGCCGCGTTCACGGCAAACCGCGTCTGGAAGTTGTCGCAGCAGTCGAGCACCAGGTCCACGCCGGCGACGATGTCCGGCAGCGTTTCTTCGACGAGGCTGCGTTTGACGGTGACCAACTCCACATCCGGGTTGAGCGCGGCGAGTGCGATCCGCGCCGACTCCGCCTTGGGCCGCCCGATCTGCGCGGTCGTGTGGATGATCTGGCGCTGGAGGTTGGACAGATCCACCGCGTCGAAGTCGGCTAGGACCAATCGTCCGACACCGGCCGCGGCCAGATACATGGCGACGGGCGAGCCCAGTCCGCCGAGCCCGACCACCAGGACGCCGGATGCCCGCAGCCGCTCCTGACCCGCGATCCCGAAATCGGGCAGCAGGATCTGGCGGCTGTAGCGCAGGAGCTCGGCGTCGGTCATTCGGAGCCTCCGGCTCCGAGCCGCCAGCCGCCAGCCGCCAGCCTCCGGCGTCCTGCCTCCAGCTGCCAGCCTCCGGCCCCCGACCCACGGCCGGTAATTGCTCGGAGCATCCCGCCGACGGGCCTGGCTTCGGTGGCAGGCTGCCGAGCGATCAGGTCGCTCGCATCAGGTGCAACTCGCTCGAGGGCGATTATCGGGGTGCTGGCCGCGGTCCACATGCTGGAGGCTGGAGGCTGGAGGCTGGAGGCTACAAGTACCGCCGCCAATGCTCCGGTCGATCGTCCCGGCATCCGTGCTCGATCAGCTCGTAGCGCTTGGCGAAGACCTTCTTGGTGCAGTTGCTCTCGCCGTCGGGGCAGCCGCAGTTGGCGCGCAAGGTCTCTTCGGTATAGTAGTAGAGGGCACGTCTGACACGGTAAATCAGACGGTTGTCGATGTGGAGGCCGAGCTCGGTGAGGGCCTCTTCGATCTCCTGGAGTCGGGTGACGAGCACGTCGTAGGTGACCCTGAGCAGGGTCGGCGCGATCGGGGCGGTGTCGAGGATACCGTCGACATCGCTCAGGAATCGGGCCGCGGTTTGGGCCTGATGCGGATCCGGATGGATCTCCTGGAAAGGGATCTCGCGGGACTTGATGCGGTCGGCGTCTGAGATGTCCATGGTATCCTTATGCTAATCGCGGCACTCGAATTCTCAAAGCGGAATCCTGCCGGCTCGATCTCTGCTCGATCGAGCCGGGATGTTGCTCCGGTCGGCGCTCGACGGGAGGGTGTTCGGAGTCGAGCTGTTATCAGGATCCGCGGCCACTTGGCCGGGGTCGCGCTCGATCCCATGTTCCGTGCCGAGGCCATCTGCAACCAGTGATGGGACAGCGCATGACCGAAAGAGATCTTCCCGACGCCGATATTGCAATTCCGCAGGCGCCGAGTGCCGAGCGAACAGAGACATCCGGACCGGATGTTCGCGTCATGATTCCGATCAGTTTCGGCATTCGGCTGCGCAGTATCCTCTTCTTCGTCCTCTACAACCTGATGGGGATCTTCCACAGCCTCGCCTGTGTTGCGGCAGCCCCGTTTCAGACCTTCGAGCAACGCTATCGCTTCGTCAATCTCTGGACGCAAGCGACCATGTGGCTGCTGCGTCGGCTCAACGGTATCGAGATCGAGGTCGACGGGCTGGAGCATATCCCGCGAGGCGAGCCCGTGGTGGTCCTGGCCAATCACCAGAGTCAGTGGGAGACCTTCTACCTTCAGCTGCTCTTCACGCCTCAGGCGACGGTGCTCAAGCGCGAGCTGCTCTGGGTGCCTTTTTTCGGTTGGGCGCTCATCCTGCTGCGGCCGATCGCGATCGACCGAGGCCAGCCTGGGCAGGCCTTGAAGACGATCTTGAGGGTGGGTCAGGAGCGTCTCGACCAGGGCATCAGCGTGGTCGTCTACCCGGAAGGCACGCGTCAACCGCCGGGGCAGATGGGGCGATTCAACGCCGGAGGCGCCATGTTGGCCTGCCGCGCCGGGCGGCGGGTCGTCCCGATTGCCCACAACGCCGGCGACTGCTGGCCGGCCCGCTCACTGTGGCGCTTCCCCGGCACCATCCGTGTCGTGATCGGAGAGCCGATCGATTGCGCGGGCGAGACCCCGAAAGCGGTGAACGAGAGGGCCGAGGATTGGATTCGCGCGACGCTCGAGCGGTTGTGACACGCGATCAGGCGCGGGCGAGGGTCAGGCGGTCATGGCCGGCGAGGTCGGCGCGCGTGGTCGGTGTCCCGAGGCCGGCGTCGGCGAGGATTCGCCGAACATCGCCGCCTTGATCGTAACCGTGCTCGAGGAGCAGCCAGCCGCCCGGGCGCAGGCAGCGGCGCGCATCCGCCGCGATCGCGCGATAGGCATCCAGACCGTCGCCGCCCGGGGTGAGGGCCTCGCGTGGCTCGTAGCGAAGATCGCCGCGGGCGAGATGGGGGTCGCCGTCGGCCACGTAGGGCGGGTTGCTCACCAGGGCATCCAGGCTACCCGGCGCGAATGCGTCCGACCAGTGCGCCGCGATCAGTGTCGTGTTCCGCCGGCCGAGCCGAAGGAGGTTCTCGCGAGCGATCCGGAGCGCGGCAACCGAGCGATCCGTGGCGAAGAGGTGCCACGCGGGTCGCTCGGTTGCCAAGGCCGCGGCGATGGCGCCGCTGCCGGTGCCGAGATCGGCGACGCGCAGGGGCGCGTCGGCGACGAGGGCCTCGAGCGCCGTCTCGACCAGCAGCTCGGTCTCCGGGCGCGGGATCAGGGTCGCGGGCGTGACGCGCAGCTCCAGGCTCCAGAACGCCTGTCGACCGCGGATATAGGCGATGGGCTCGCCGGCCAGACGACGGGCGAGGAGTGCGGCGAAGCGCGCGTAGGTGTCCGGCTCGACAAGATGCTCGGGCCAGGCCAGAAGGCGGGTGCGCGGCCAGCCTGTGGCTTCGGTCAGGAGCAGCTCGGCCTCCAGGCGCGGCGCGCCTTCCGGGATGGCGACGAGCGCCGCCGATGCCCGGCGCAGGATCTCGTCGACCTGGAGCTCGGCCGCGTCCGAGGTGTTGCTCGATCCTGTCGATGGCCCCGAGCCAGCCCCGTTTGCGTCGACCCCGTCCGGTCCGGTCTCAGCCATGCATCATCGCGGTCAGCTCCTCGGCCTGATACTCCTGAATCAGCGGATCGATGACCTGATCGAGCTGGCCCGTCATAATCTCGTCGAGCTTGTAGAGGGTCAGGTTGATGCGGTGGTCGGTCAGTCGGTTCTGGGGGAAGTTGTAGGTTCGGATCCGCTCGGAGCGGTCGCCGCTGCCGACCTGGAGCTTGCGCGATTGCGCCTGCTCCGACGCCTGGGTCGCGCGCGCGCCGGACAGCAGCTTGGCCTGGAGCAGCGACATGGCCTTGGCCCGGTTCTTGTGCTGGGAGCGCTCTTCCTGACACTCCACGACGATCCCGGAGGGCAGGTGGGTGATGCGGATCGCCGAGTCGGTCTTGTTGACATGCTGCCCGCCCGCACCCGAGGAGCGGTAGGTGTCGATGCGCAGCTCGCTCGGATTGATCGCGATGGCGTCGATCGAATCGGCCTCCGGCATGACGGCGACGGTGCAGGCCGAGGTGTGGACGCGGCCTTGTGATTCGGTCTCGGGCACCCGTTGAACCCGATGCGCGCCGGGCTCGAACTTCAGGCGCGAGAAGACGCCGCTGCCGATGATGCGCACGATCACTTCTTTGTAGCCGCCGAGCTCGCCGGGGCTCTCCGAGATCGGTTCGATCTGCCAGCGCATCAGCTCGGCGTAACGCAGATACATCCGCAGGAGATCGCCGGCGAAGAGTGCGGCCTCGGCGCCGCCGGTGCCGGCACGCACCTCGAGAAAGACATTGCGCTGGTCGTCGGGATCCGGCGGAACGAGGAGGCGATAGACCTCGGGCTCAAGCTGCTCGCGCCGGTCGCTGGCTGCGGCCATCTCCTCGCGTGCGAGTGCGGCCATCTCCGGATCGGCGAGCATCTCCTCGGCGGCAGCCAGGTCGAGCTCGGCCCCGCGATACCGGTTGTAGGCCGCGATGAGGGGTTCGAGCTGGGCATACTCGCGACTCAAGTCGCGGAAACGATTCTGATCGGACTGGGTCTCGGATTCCGCCAGCAACGCGACGACCTCGCCGAAGCGCTCCGAGATGCGCTCCAGCTTGCCTCGGATCGATGGGTTCATTGCGTGGAGATGGCGCGGTTCGGGTCGAGCTGGAAGAGCTCGTTGGCCGCCACCAGGATCTCCGCCTCGCCCTCGCGGGCAGCCTGACGCAGGCGCGAGCTGGGCGCATGCAGCAGCTTATTGGTCAGGGTGTGGGCGAGATAGTTGAGGACCTCGGTTGGTGGCTTGCCCGCGTCGAGCTGGCGCTGGGCGCGTGCAAGGACATCGTCGCGCAGCTCTTCGGCGCGTTGGCGATAATCCTGGATGAGGCCGGCGGCATCGAGCGAGCGCAGCCAGGCCATGAACTCGTCGGCGTGGAAGGCGATGATGTCCTCGGCCTGAGCGGCGGCGGCCTGACGCGAGCGCAGCCCTTCGTCGATGACGCCCTGCAGATCGTCGATGGTGTAGAGGTAGACGTCGCTGAGCTCTCGGACCTCGGGTTCGATGTCGCGCGGGACCGCGATGTCCACCATGAACATGGGACGATGCTTGCGTTTCTTGAGCGCGCGCTCGACGGTGCCTTTGCCGAGTACGGGCAGGGGGCTCGCGGTGGAGGCAATGACGATGTCGCCTTCGGCCAGGTGATTGCCGATCTCGGTCAGGGCGATGGCGTATCCGTCGAATTGGGCGGCCAGCTCATGGGCGCGCTCCACGGTGCGGTTGGCGACGATGATGCGTCCGATGCCGGCACGGTGTAGATGGCGAGCGGCCAGCTCGATCGTCTCGCCGGCGCCGATGAGCAGCGCGGTCTGTTGGGAGAGGTCGCTGAAGATCTGGCGTGCGAGGTTCACCGCGGCGAAGGCGACCGAGACCGGGCTGCTGCCGATCGCCGTCTCGGTGCGGACGGTCTTGGCGACCGAGAAGGCATGCTGGAAGAGACGTCCGAGCAGCTTCCCGGTCGCGGTACAGTCGGTCGCGGTCTGGTAAGCGGTCTTCACCTGCCCCAGAATCTGCGGCTCGCCCAAGACCATCGAATCAAGTCCGCTGCAGACGCGCAGCAGGTGGGTGACCGCATCGCGTCCGAGATAGGCGTACAGAAAGGGTCCCACACGCTCGTGCTCGACGCCGTGGAAGCGGCTCAGCCAGTGTCGAACCGCCTCTTCGGAGCAATCCTGTACCGCGCAGTAGATCTCGGTGCGGTTGCAGGTGGAGAGCACCACGCCCTCGGCGACACCGTCGCAGCTGGTGAGGTCGCGCAGGGCGCCGACGATGATGTCCGGGCCGAAGGCCAGCCGCTCGCGGACATCGACCGGCGCCGTCTTGTGATTGAGTCCGAGGACAAGCAGCTTCATAGTTCTGAGGATGTCAGGTGGTGATCCTCGCGATTGTCCGACTTTCGACGGTCGATGAAAACCCACCTAGGTCGATCTTGTGGTTTTTCGGGTGTGGGAGGAAGGAACTGCTTCGCTATACTGGGCTCTCACGATCAGAATCGTCATTCGATTGGCTCTTGCCGGATCAAACCTAATGTCACGCTCGTTCTCGCATCGCCGCCTGCTCGTCGGGCTCTTCGCCGTCCTCGTGCTCATGTCCGCCGGTGTCTCGGCACAGACCCTGGATCCTTCACCGAATCCGGTCCCGAGTCCGGTCTCGAATGTCCCGGAGCCTGCACAGTCCGCGGACGCCCCGGCCGGTGCCGCGGTCGAGGCTGCGCAGACCGGCACGTCGGGCGGTCTGGACGCCGATCAAATCTATGCGGTCCTGGTCGCGGAGATCGCGGCGCGGCGCGGCGATATGGAAACGGCCTTCACGGCCTACATGGAGGCGGCCGATCTGACGAAAGACCCGCGCTTGGCCGAGCTTGCCGTGCGCGCGGCGATCAATGCGGACAAGGATGCCGCGATCGAGCAGGGTTTGCAGCGGTGGCTGGAGCTTGATCCCAAGGCGACCGGGGCGCATCAATTGGGCGCATTCGCCCGTATCAAGGCGTCGGATCACGAAGGCGCGCTCCTGCATCTGATGCGGCTCGTCGAGCTCTCCCCCGATGATCCCGACACGGCGTTTGCCCATGCGGCCGCCATCATTTCGCGTGCGCCGACCGCCGAGACCCGTGTCGGACTGATGCAGGCGCTCGCCGACCAGTTTCCGGACAGCGCGCACGCGCAGCAGTCGCTCGCGATGGTGGCGGCCAGCTCGTCCCAGCTCGAGATTGCGGATGCCGCGGCGCGCCGTGCGCTGGAGCTACGCCCGGAATGGAACAAGCCGAGGCTCTTTCTGGTAAAGCTGCTGCTCTCCTCCGACAAGCGCGGCGAAGCCAGGCTGCTGCTCGAGGACTATCTGGCGAAAAGCCCCGACGATCAGGCCCTTCGTATGCTCTACGGACAGCTCCTCGTCGAAGAGGAGGAGTTCTCGGGTGCGCGCGATGTCTTCGAGCGGCTGCTCCATAACCGTCCGAAGGAACCGGACGTCCTGTTTGCCGTCGGCATCCTGTCGTTGCAGCTCGAGGATACGGACGGGGCACGCATCTACTTTACGCGTCTCTACGAGACCGGCGAGCGCCGCGACGAGGCCGCCTTCTATCTGGGTCAGGTGGAGGAGCGCGCCGACAATACCGAAGCCGCGTTGGAGTGGTACCGCAAGGTCGCGGGCGCGAGCTCCATGGATGCGCGGATCCGGATTGCCTTGCTGACGGCAAAGGCCGGCGACGTTCAGCGTGCACGCGAGATCCTTCAGCAGCTCCGTGATCAGGGGCCGGAGAACGCGGTGCTCCTCTATCTGGTGGAGACCGAGATTCTCGAATCGGTGGGGCGGTCCGACGAGGCCATGGCGATCTTCGACAGTGCCCTGCGGGCCTTCCCGGACGATGAAAACCTGCTCTACGCGCGGGCGCTCTCGGCCGTGAAGCTCGATCGGATCCTGGTCGCCGAGCAGGACTTGAAGCGCATCATCGAGATCGACCCGGAGCACGCCGATGCCTTGAACGCGCTCGGCTATACCTTGGCGGATCGTACCGACCGCTACGCGGAGGCCAAGGGCTACATCGAAAAGGCCTATGCGCTCAAGCCGGAAGAGCCGGCGATCCTCGACAGCATGGGTTGGATTCACTTTCGGCTCGGCGATTACGAGACCGCGCTCGATTACCTCAGGCGCGCACTCGAGCGCATGAGCGACGGCGAGATTGCCGCGCATCTCGGGGAGGTTCTCTGGGCTATGAATCGTCGCGAGGAGGCTCTGCAGGTTTGGGAGGCCGCGGCCAAGGAGCATCCGGATCACGACTATTTGAAGGACGTGATCGGGCGTCACCGGGCATCCGGCGACGAGTCGGCGCAATGACCGGCCCCGTCATGGTCGAGTCTTCCGCCGCAACGATCTGGCCGGCGCCCGCCAAGCTTAATCTGATGCTGCGCATCGTGGGGCGACGGCCGGACGGCTATCACGCGCTCCAGACGGTGTTTCAATTCATCGACCGCTGCGACCGGCTTCGACTGGAGGTGCGGAAGGACGGCCGGATCAATCGTCTCGTCGAGGTCCCGGGTGTCGCTCCGCAGGACGATCTCACCGTCCGTGCTGCGTTGGCTCTTCAGCGGGCCACCGGCTGCACCCTCGGGGCGGATATCCGCTGCGAGAAGGTCCTGCCGATGGGCGGCGGGCTCGGCGGGGGAAGCTCCGATGCGGCAACCACCCTGGTCGCACTCGATCGCCTCTGGGGCACGAATCTCGGCGAGGACGCCCTCGCCGAGCTGGCTCTGCCCTTGGGCGCGGATGTGCCGGTCTTCGTTCGCGGACATGCGGCCTGGGCCGAAGGGGTCGGCGAGCGCCTGACACCGGTGCTGTTGCCGGAGCCTTGGTATCTGGTGCTGTCTCCCCCCTGCGCGGTCTCGACCAGGGATGTCTTTGCGCATCCTGAGTTGACACGCGATTCGGCGCCCGCCACACTAGCGGACTTCGTTGCCGGTGATGTTGTGAATGACTGCCTGAGCGTCGTAAGACGCGAATACGCGCCGGTCGCGGCAGCCCTCGACTGGCTTTCGAGTTGGGGCGGCGGTCGTCTGACCGGAACCGGCGCGTGCGTATTTGCGGTCTTCGATGACCCGTCCGAGGCGCTGCATGCGCTGGAGCAGTGTCCGACCGAGATGCGAGCATTCGTTGCGCGCGGGCTGAATCGCTCGCCGCTTCTCGCCTGTCTGGATGCGCTGCCCTGACGCGGTGTCGCGGCGCGAGCGGTTCATCGTGATTCAGTCCGAGTTTTTGGGGCGTAGCCAAGCGGTAAGGCACCGGGTTTTGATCCCGGCATCCCCAGGTTCGAATCCTGGCGCCCCAGCCATACCGCTTCAAACCGCGTCCGACGCGACCTGTGCCGCCCTCGGCGAGATCGCCGGACTGCGGGTATAGACAGTCGTCATCGTCGACGCGGCTTCGAGTGATCCGAGTCTCGGACTGCATTAAGCGCCGAGGCTTGTCGTTTCGTCGAGTGTGGTCGCATCGATGACCCGTCGATTCCCACTCCGGGCGGGGTTGTCATGCCCCCCGGCAAGACGCTAGGAAATCGCCAGTGCCTGCCAGCCATTTGATGGTTTTCTCCGGGAATGCAAACCCGGAGCTCTCGGTCGAGATTGCCGGTTATCTCAGCGTTCCGCTCGGCAAGGCCGTGGTCGGCCAGTTCAGCGACGGCGAGGTGATGGCCGAGATCCAGGAGAACGTGCGCGGGCGCGATATCTTCGTCGTGCAGCCGACGGGGGCGCCGACCAACGACAATCTGATGGAGCTTCTGGTGATGATCGACGCCCTGAGATGGGCCTCGGCCAAGCGCATCACCGCAGTGATTCCCTATTTCGGCTATGCCCGACAGGATCGGCGACCCCGCTCCGCGCGCGTACCGATTACGGCGCGTCTGGTCGCCAAGATGATCGGCCAATCGGGCGCGGATCGCGTCTTGACGGTCGATCTGCATGCCGACCAGATCCAGGGCTTCTTCGATATCCCGGTCGACAACGTCTATGCCTCGCCGATCCTGCTGGGCGATGTCTGGCGCAAGAAATACGACGACCTCATGGTCGTCTCGCCGGACGTCGGCGGTGTGGTGCGTGCGCGGGCGCTGGCCAAGCGCCTCGACGATGCGGATCTCGCCATTATCGACAAGCGGCGTCCGCGCGCGAACGAGGCCAAGGTCATGAACATCATCGGCGACGTGCGCGATCGTTCCTGCGTCATCGTCGACGACCTGGTCGATACGGCCGGAACCCTGTGTCGTGCCGCCGCGGCCTTGAAGGAGGCCGGTGCCTGTCGTGTCGTGGCCTACTGCACCCACGCGGTGCTGTCGGGTCCGGCGGTCGACAATATCACCGCCTCGCAGCTCGACGAGCTGGTGGTGACCAATACGATTCCCCTCCGCCCGCAGGCAAAGGCCTGCCCGAAGATTCGGCAGTTGAGTATCGGGGAGCTTCTCGCCGAGACCATGCGCCGGGTCTCGAACGAAGAGTCGGTCAGCTCCTTGTTCGTCGACTGAGTTTCGATTTATCGCAGCGTTGGATCCTGGTCGCGGGATCCGGCGCGTTTTTGTTGTCGTCATCAACCGGAGAACGCCGATGAGCGTGAGTTTCGAGATCAATGCGCAGCCCCGCGCACTTGCAGGAACGGGTGCGAGCCGCCGCCTGCGTCGCACGGGACAGGTGCCTGCTATCGTGTACGGTGGCCATCAGGAGCCCGAGATGGTCTCGGTCGGTCACAACGAGCTGATCAAGCACCTGGAGCATGAGGCGTTCTACTCCCATGTTCTGGATCTGAAGATCGGCGACCGCTCGGTCAAGGTCGTCTTGAAGGATCTCCAGCGTCATCCCGCAAAGCCCTTTGTCCAGCATGTGGATTTTCTGCGGATCACGCAGGACGAGAAGCTGCGCATGAGCGTGCCCTTGCATTTCATCAACGAAGAGCGCTCGAAGGGCGTCAAGATGGGTGGTCAGGTCTCACACAAGATCACCGAGCTCGAGATCGTCTGTCTGCCGAAGGATCTTCCTGAGTTCATTGTCGTCGACATGGGCGATATGGATGTCGGCCAGATCATCCATCTGTCCGAGATCACGATGCCCGAGGGCGTGACTCTGGCCCATGTTCCCGAGTCGGACGAGCCCGTCGCGATGGTTTACGGACCGCGCGGGGCCGGCGACGAGGCGGAGGGGGAAGAGGAAAGCGCCTGACACCCATCGGACGCTTCGTGCGGGCGACGAGAGTGCGGAACCAAAGCCCTGCAAGCGGGTTTTGCGATAGGGATCGGGTGCTCGACGGCCGGTTTTCCGGCCTTCGGTGCCTGCGTGGCACGTTTCGGTCGCTCCGCCCGTCGCCGTGCGACGGGCGGGCGTCGAGCGGGAGCGGCCGGTGAGCGAGCCCGCCGGAATCCGCCTGATCGTCGGTCTCGGCAACCCCGGCGAGCAGTACGAGGCGACGCGTCACAACGTCGGTTTTTGGCTCGTCGATCGGATCGCGGCTGATTTTCGCGAGACTTTCCGCTCCGAGCCCAAGTTTCACGGGCAGCTCGCCCGGATCGGCGTCGGCGGCGCGGATCTGCGCTTGCTCAAGCCCTCGACCTACATGAACCGCAGTGGCCAGTCGATCGCCGCGGTTGCCCGCTTCTATTCGATCCCCCCCGAGCAGATCCTCGTTGCTCATGACGAGCTCGACCACCCGGTCGGCCAGGTTCGCCTGAAGCAGGGCGGGGGCCATGCGGGGCACAACGGCTTGCGCGATACGATCGCCGCACTCGGCGGCAGTCGCGATTTTTGGCGCTTGCGCATCGGGATCGCGCACCCGGGCGACCGCACCTTGGTGACCGGCTACGTCCTCGGGCGTCCATCCAAGGCCGATGCCGAGCAGATCGACGCGGCGCTTGCCGATGCCGAGCGGATCCTCGATGACCTCCTCGCCGGGCGCTTCCAGATCGCCATGAATCGTCTCCACTCGCAACGGCGCGATTGAATGGCGTTCGGGTTCTCGTGCGCGGTTCGCGCACGCACTCGACCCCGGATGGGCGAGCCCGAGGGTGCTCGGCATGAAATTCTATAAGGTCCTGATTTTTATTTTCTAAACCGCGTCAGCGACAGCGTCGATGATGTCCGCCGAGTTTGAGTCGGCATCAAGCGTCGATCGTTGACTCCGGGCACGGTTTAGCGGCGTTTGACAAATCGCAATCCCGAGCCGAGTATTCCGCCTGATCCTCGTGATCGCCGTGCGTCTCGGCCCTTTCCCAAAAAGTGCCTTGCCGCGCCTCCCGCTAAAATCCCGTCGAATGACGTCGTATTCGGGATCGAGCCTTTGCTCGCACTGAATTCGGGTCCTCCGAGTGGTGGGCAGGCTCGGTTTTCTCCGCGGCTTTCAATGACCCTGCAGCTTCGCATTCGACATCCTATCGGTGCCGGTCGTGGCTCATCGTCCAACGGGGCTCGACCATCCCAACGACAAAAGTAGCCGTTCAATCGGCACGACGACTGGAGGACATTCGCACATGAGCGGAACATTGAAGTGGCCTTTGACGGCGGCAGTGATCGCATGCGCGTCCGTGCCGACACTGGCACTGGCAACCAACGGATATTTCTCGCACGGCTGGGGAACCAAGTCCAAGGCGATGGCGGGCGTCGCCACGGCATTGCCGCAGGACACCCTGGTCACGGCGACCAACCCTGCCGGAATGGCGTTCGTCGGAACATCGCTGGATGTGGGATTGGCCTTCTTCACCCCATCGCCGCGTGGCTACGATGCGAACGACGACTTCTCCGTCGATCCCGCCTCGGGATTCCCGACCGGGCCTTTCATCACTCCCGGGCGATACGACAGCGAGGGGGATTGGTTTCTGATCCCGAGCTTCGGCTTCAATTACGAGATCGATGAAAAAAGCACCGTCGGCTTCACCCTGTTCGGCAACGGCGGGATGAATACCGACTATCGCGACCGTCCGGTTTGGGAAAATTTTGCCGCGGCACCCAATCAGCTCGCGATCGGCCCCGGGATGATGCCGCCCCCAGGCACCGTCGCCAGCCCGAGCGGGCTTCTGTTCACGCAGACCAATCCGCCGATGCCCGTGACGGATCCGAGCATGCCGCCGCCGCCGAACGGCAACAATGCCAATCCCGGCGGTTTTCTGACCGCGACGACCTCGACCGGTGTCAACCTCGAGCAGTTGTTCATCGAGATCCCCTACACCTTCAAGTTCGCCGACGGCAAGCAATCGGTCGGTATCGCGCCCGTTTTTGCGATGCAAAGTATCGAGGTCAAGGGGCTTCAGCCGTTCCGCGCCGCCTCCTTGTATCCGGACAAGGTCTCGAACAACGGAACGGACTGGTCGTACGGCGCCGGTCTGCACCTGGGATGGTACGGCGAGGTCACCGACCAGCTGGCGTTCGGTATGTCCTATCGCACCAAGATGTGGATGTCGGAATTCGACGACTACAAGGGGTTGTTCGCCAATCAGGGCGAGTTCGATATCCCGGCGATGTTGAACATCGGCGTCGCGTTCAAGGCGCGGCCGGACCTGACCTTTGCCTTCGACTACCAGCGCATCTTCTACGGCGAGATCGCGTCGATCTCCAACTCGAACGACAACGACATCTCGCCCTGCTTTACCTCGAGCCCCAAGCCCGCCTATTGCCTCGGCGGCGATGACGGACTCGGGTTTGGATGGGACAGCATGGACATCTTCAAGGTGGGTGTGCGTTACGACCACGACGAGAAGCTGAGTCTGATGGGCGGCGTGAGCTACAACAGCGAGTTCGCTTCCGATCGGCAGGCCCTTCTGAACATCATGGCGCCGGCGACCATTCGTTGGCACCTCACCTTGGGTGCGTCCTATCGCTTTACGGAAAAGGATGAGTTCGCGTTGGCCTTCTCTTATATGCCGGAGGAAGAGCTGAGCGGGACAAGCCCCAGCATCACCCAAGCCCAAACCGGATCCATCTACATGGAGCAGATGGATATCCAGATCGGCTGGAATCATCGCTTCTGACGCATGCCGATCGGGTTCACCCGGTGCATCGGGTGAACCTTCCGGTCCGGGCCGGCCGACCTGCGGGTCGGCCGGCCCCGCGGCGATGGGGCGCGGCGTTACTGCGCGATCATCGGCAAGCGGCCGATCGAGATGTAGCTCAGGCCGGTTGCGGTCGCGAGGTGCCCGTCGAGTATATTGCGCCCGTCGAAGATGACCCCCGCCTTGAGCTTGTCCTTGATCGCCCGGAAATCCGGGCTCCGGAATTGCGCCCATTCGGTTAGGACGGCAAGCGCGTCGGCGCCCTCCAACGCCGACACGGCATCATCGACCAGAACCAGATCTGCTCGCTCCCCGTAAATGCGCCGGGTCTCCGGCATGGAGACCGGATCGAATGCGCGAACCTTGGCCCCGGCCTCCCACAGCGACTCCATCAAGACACGGCTCGACGCCTCGCGCATGTCGTCGGTGTTGGGTTTGAACGACAGACCCCAGACGGCGATGGTCCGGCCTTGCAGGTCGCCGTTGAAGTGGGCGTGGATCTTTTTGAACAGCAAATCCTTCTGGCGGAAGTTCACGGCTTCGACGGCATGCAGCAGCTGCGGGTCATACCCCAGGCTGCGCGCGGTCCGCTCCAATGCACGTACGTCCTTCGGGAAACAGGACCCGCCGTAGCCGCAGCCGGGATAGATGAACTGATAGCCGATGCGAGGATCGGAGCCGATGCCGACGCGGACCTTCTCGATGTCCGCACCCACCGCCTCGGCGATGTTGGAGAGCTCGTTCATGAAGCTGATCTTGGTCGCCAGCATGGCATTGGCGGCGTACTTGGTCAGCTCGGCCGAGCGCACGTCCATCAGCATGACGCGGTCATGGTTGCGATTGAAGGGGGCGTAGAGCGCGCGCAGCAGCTCGCCGGTGCGCGGGTTGTCCGTGCCGACGATGATGCGATCCGGGCGCATGAAATCATCGATCGCGGCGCCTTCCTTCAGGAATTCGGGATTGGAGACCACGTCGAAATCCACGGCGGTGCCGCGGGCGGCCTGAGCGTCCCGAACGGCGGCGGCCACCTTATCCGCAGTGCCCACCGGCACCGTCGATTTGTTCACCAGGATGCGGTAGCTGTCCATGTGCTCGCCGATGCTGCGCGCGACCGCGAGCACGTATTGAAGGTCGGCCGAGCCGTCTTCGTCCGGCGGGGTGCCGACCGCGATGAATTGGAACAGTCCGTGGCGCACGCCTTCCTCGGCATCCGTCGAGAAGGTGAGCCGGCCGGCATCGCGATTCTGCTTGATGAGCTCGTCGAGCCCAGGTTCGTAGATGGGCACGCCGCCGCTGTTGAGGAGGGCGATCTTGGCCGGATCGACATCGATGCAGAGGACGCGGTTGCCGACCTCCGCCAGGCAGACGCCAGTGACCAGTCCAACGTAACCGCTGCCAAAAATCGTAACGTCCATTCTTTTCGTCTCCGGGCGTTTTTAGTCAAGTCCACAGGGGACGGGGCGGCCGGGCGATTGCACGACGTTTCGTCGAAACGGCGCAAGCGATGCATCCGACCCGCGAATTGTATACCGAGCGCACATGGGTTTTTCGGAAAGCAGGGTGCGGCCCGCGCGTCGGGACAAGGTTGATGCTGCTTGACGCCTGCCGGCCGGTTTCATATACTGCGTCGCTCTTTACGGAGGGGTTCCCGAGCGGTCAAAGGGATCAGACTGTAAATCTGACGGCTCAGCCTTCGGAGGTTCGAATCCTCCCCCCTCCACCAGATCGAGTGCCGTTTGCGTCGTCCTTGCATGCCGTCTTGGCGGATTCGGGTGCGCAAAACGAGAGTAGGGTCTCGGGTCGCTGAAAGCGCCGGCCGCTGGTACGGTGGTTGCCGGTCAAAGCCCCGCTCGTCGGGTCGGCTCTGATCGCCTTCAAGCCCCGTGGTTCGGCGTGAAAGCACTGCGGGTGTAGTTCAATGGTAGAACCTCAGCCTTCCAAGCTGATGGTGTGGGTTCGATTCCCATCACCCGCTCCATTGAGTCGAGAGTTGTGTGTGATTGCCCATGTAGCTCAGTTGGTAGAGCACACCCTTGGTAAGGGTGAGGTCACCGGTTCGACTCCGGTCATGGGCTCCATTTTTGTTTATCGAAATTCAGTCGTCGACCTTGGATCGTCGTACCGGTAGTAGCGTCCAGCGCGACTTGTCGATTTGAACCATGCGGGGAGCCGTTCATGTCCAAAGCAAAATTCGAGCGCAGCAAGCCACACGTGAACGTCGGCACGATCGGCCACGTCGACCACGGCAAGACGACCTTGACGGCGGCGATCACGACGCACCAGGCGAAGAAATTCGGCGGTGAGGCGCGCGCCTACGATCAGATCGACAATGCCCCGGAAGAGCGCGAGCGCGGCATCACGATCGCCACGGCGCACGTCGAGTACGAAACGACCAACCGGCACTATGCCCATGTGGACTGCCCCGGCCACGCCGACTACGTGAAGAACATGATCACGGGAGCCGCGCAGATGGACGGCGCGATCCTGGTGGTGTCCGCCGCCGACGGCCCGATGCCGCAGACCCGCGAGCACATCCTGCTGTCGCGTCAGGTCGGCGTGCCCTACATCGTGGTGTACCTGAACAAGGCCGACATGCTCGACGATCCGGAGCTGCTCGAGCTGGTGGAGATGGAGGTGCGCGAGCTGCTCTCCAAATACGACTTCCCCGGCGACGACACCCCGATCGTCACCGGCTCGGCGAAGCTGGCGCTCGAGGGCGTGGATTCGGAGATCGGCACCCAGTCGATCGACAAGCTGATGGACGCCCTGGACAGCTACATCCCCGAGCCCGAGCGTGCGGTGGACGGTGCCTTCCTGATGCCGATCGAAGACGTCTTCTCGATCTCCGGGCGCGGCACCGTAGTGACCGGGCGCATCGAGCGCGGTGTCGTGAAGGTCGGCGAAGAGGTCGAGATCGTCGGCATCAAGGACACCGTGAAGACCACCTGCACGGGCGTGGAGATGTTCCGCAAGCTGCTCGACCAGGGTCAGGCCGGGGACAACGTCGGCGTGCTGCTGCGCGGCACCAAGCGCGAAGACGTCGAGCGCGGCCAGGTGTT
>NZ_LN848257.1:4559302-4576167 GCF_001499735.1 Thiocapsa sp. KS1
TGCCGGCGTCGTCGCGAAGATCATCGAGTAGAATGGATTGCCGCGGGTCCCGGGCCGGCGCGGAAACGCCCGCCCCGCCGGTTCCGCGGCCGATCCTGATTGTTTTAGGCCAGTAGCTCAATTGGCAGAGCAGCGGTCTCCAAAACCGCAGGTTGGGGGTTCGAGTCCCTCCTGGCCTGCCATACAACCCATCGCCCCGTTTACTTTATCGCTCAGGCGACATCCGATCCCATGAATTCACGTGCAGAGGCCCGAGGGGCCGGCTTGGATACGGCCAAGCTGGCAATTGCTGCGTTGCTGTTGGTCAGCGGAATCTTTGCCTTTTATTTCTTCGAGGGCCTTTCGGTTCTGCTTCGCGTGATCGGGTTGCTGGTGATCAGCGGTGGTGCGGCAGTCGTGGCCCTGCAGACCGAGCGCGGCCGAGCCTTGTGGCAGTTCATGTCCGATGCACGCATGGAGGTCCGCAAGGTCGTTTGGCCATCGCGCCAGGAGACGCTGCAGACCACGCTGATCGTTATCGTGATGGTGCTCGTCGTCGGCATCATCCTCTGGCTGTTCGATATGATGCTGATGGCGATTCTCAGATTCCTCACCGGCCAGGGGGGCTGAGTATGTCCAAGCGTTGGTACGTTATTCATGCCTACTCGGGCTTCGAGGGGCAGGTCAAGCGTTCGCTCGAAGACCGTGTCAAGCGCGCCGGTCTGGAAGAGCTGTTCGGGTTGATCCTGGTGCCGACCGAGGAAGTCGTCGAGATGCGCGCGGGTCAGCAACGCAAGAGCGAACGCAAGTTTTTCCCGGGCTACGTTCTGGTTCAGATGGAGATGACCGACGAGACCTGGCACCTGGTGAAGAGTGTTCCTAAGGTTATGGGCTTCATCGGTGGTACCGGGGATCGCCCGGCGCCGATTCCGGACTCTCAGGCCGACGCGATCCTCGTGCGCCTGCAGGAAGGCGGCGAGAAGCCGCGCCCGAAGGTGCTCTACGAGCCAGGCGAGGTCGTTCGGGTCGTCGACGGCCCCTTTACTGATTTCAACGGGGTCGTGGAGGACGTCGATTACGACAAGAGCCGCGTGAAGGTCTCGGTTCTGATCTTCGGGCGCTCGACACCGGTCGATCTCGAGTTCGCACAGGTCGAGAAGGCCTGATACGGAATTTTAGGATTGTCGCGGGTGTCTTGTCGCCAAGCCCCGTTCACTGCCGTCGCCGTTCGTGCGGCGTCGATACCGTGTCCCCGTGAGGGACCTTTGTCGGGGGAGCCGGGACTCGATCTCCGGCGTCAGCACCCCACTGGAGAAAAACCATGGCGAAAAAGATCAACGCCTACATCAAGCTGCAGGTCAAGGCAGGCGAGGCGACGCCAAGTCCGCCCGTCGGTCCTGCGCTTGGTCAGCACGGCGTCAATATCATGGAGTTCTGCAAAACGTTCAACGCGCGTACGCAGGAGCTCGAGAAGGGGATGCCGATCCCGGTCGTGATCACGGTCTACTCGGATCGCAGCTTCACCTTCATCACCAAGACCCCGCCGGCCTCCATTCTCCTTAAAAAGGTGATGGGAATCCAGAAGGGCAGTGCGAATCCGAACACCAACAAGATCGGTGTGGTAACGCGCGAGCAGCTCGAGCAGGTCGCCACCGCGAAGATGCCCGATCTGACCGCTGCGGATATGGACGCGGCCGTTCGCACCATCGCGGGCAGTGCCCGTGCGATGGGTCTCGATGTCGAGGGGGTGAACTGATGGCTCAGCTATCCAAGCGTATGCGCGCGATTCAAGAGCGCGTCGAGCGCGGCAGACTCTATCCGGCGGAAGATGCGTTCGCACTCCTCAAGGAGCTGTCGCAGATCAAGTTTTCCGAAAGCGTCGATGTCGCGGTCAACCTCGGCGTCGACCCGCGCAAATCCGATCAGGTCGTTCGCGGCTCGACCGTATTGCCGCACGGCATCGGCAAGACCGTCCGTGTGGCGGTGTTCGCGCAGGGTGCGTCCGCGGACGCGGCGACCGAGGCCGGCGCCGATCGCGTGGGCTTCGATGATCTCGCAGAGGACATCAAGGCCGGCAAGCTCGACTTCGACGTCGTCATTGCCTCGCCGGATGCCATGCGCCTGGTCGGTCAGCTCGGCAAGATCCTCGGTCCGCGCGGGCTGATGCCGAACCCCAAGGTCGGT
The DNA here is from genome assembly GCF_001499735.1 of Thiocapsa sp. KS1. GTDB lineage: Bacteria > Pseudomonadota > Gammaproteobacteria > Chromatiales > Chromatiaceae > Thiocapsa. Next base: position 4,561,466 of record NZ_LN848257.1, read on the forward strand.
ACCGTGACGCCCGATGTCGCCGAGGCGGTTCGCAACGCGAAGGCAGGTCAGGTTCGTTATCGCACCGACAAGGCGGGCATCATTCACTGCCCGCTCGGCAAGGCTGATTTCGAGCCCGTGAAGTTGCGCGAGAATCTCGAAGCCCTGCTGGCGAACCTGATGCGATCCAAGCCGAGCAGCTCCAAGGGTGTTTACATGCGCAAGGTCACGGTCTCCACGACCATGGGTCCGGGCCTGACCGTGGATCACTCGGGATTGAATTTCTAAGTTGGATTCGAGGGGTCTCCGCCCCTCGATTCCGGATCTTCTTTGGGGCTCCGGCTTCTGCCGGGGACCGTCAAAGACCGCAGGTGTCTCCCGCCCGGCATGGATTCGGTGCGGTTGGCTTAATGGATCGCCTGCCTGCGCAGACGGTGCTCCCGAATCAGTCGTTTTGCTGGTGACGGTGCACATGATCGCCCGAGAGTCCGCGCTGGATGCGTGTCCTCGACGGCCCCGGCTCTCGCCGGGTTTACCGACAAGAGGTGACGAACATGGCGCTTAATTTTGCGCAAAAAGAAGCCATCGTCGCCGAGGTCGCGGAAGTCGCCAAAGGTGCCCATTCGGCCGTCGGGGCCGAGTATCGGGGCTTGACCGTGGAACAGATGACACGGCTTCGCGTGGAAGCGCGCAAGGCCGGGGTTTATGTCCGTGTCGTCAAGAACACCTTGGCCAGACGTGCGTTGCAGGATACCGATTTTGCGTGCATGAGCGAGGGGCTCAAAGGCCCGTTGGTTCTCGCTTTCTCGCAGCAGGATCCGGGTTCGGCCGCGCGCGTCATGGAAGCCTTTGCAAAGGACCACAGCAAGGTCGAGGTGCGTTTGATCGCCCTCGGAGGCAAACTGCTTAATCCCTCGGAGCTCGGCAATCTCGCCAAGATGCCGACGCGCGATCAGGCGATCAGTTTGCTCATGGCCGTGATGAAGGCGCCCGTGCAAAAGCTTGCAGCGACGATCAACGAGGTGCCGGGCAAATTGGTCCGCACCATCGCCGCGATTCGCGATGCCAAAGAGGCCGCTTAGGCGGTTCTCCGTTCACCAGCAATCCAAAGACTAGAGTTATCTCAGGAGCTCAATCATGGCCGTCTCCAAAGACGAGATCCTTGAAGCGATCGGCAATATGACCGTGCTGGAGGTCGTCGACCTCATCAGCGCGATGGAAGAGAAGTTCGGCGTCACCGCCGCCGCCGCCGTGGCTGCTCCGGCTGCCGGTGCCGGCGTGGAAGCCGCTCCGGTCGAGGAGCAGACCGAGTTCGACGTCATCCTGGCGTCGTTCGGTGCCAACAAGGTCGCGGTCATCAAGGCCGTGCGCTCCCTCACCGGCCTCGGCTTGAAGGAAGCCAAGGACGCGGTCGAAGGCGCTCCGACGACCCTGAAGGAAGCCGTTTCCAAGGGCGAGGCCGAAGAGGCCAAGAAGCTGCTCGAAGAGGCTGGTGCCACGGTCGAAGTGAAGTAACGGCGCATTGCGTCGAACTTGCCTTCGGTGGGACCTTCGGGCTGGCGGCGAGTAGCCGCCGGCCTTTCGCCGTTGGGTCTTGATGACCCGTTTCGACGGCGCCGGCTTGCCGGCTGCTCCCTAAACGGGGCGACACCGTCGATGAGGACCTGACCGCCGAGGTCCGACCCCGACGCCCGCAATCCACCGCGGCGTCGACCCCCGTCCTGGACACAAGCACGTATTTCGAGGGAAAGGCATCATGGCCTATTCGTTCACCGAAAAAAAGCGCATTCGTAAAGACTTCGGCAAGCGTCCGAGCATCCTGGACGTGCCTTTCCTGTTGGCGACGCAGATCGATTCCTATCGCGAGTTCCTGCAGGCCGACCGGCCGATCGGGGACCGCCGCGACGTGGGTCTGCATGCGGCCTTCAAGACTGTCTTTCCGATCGAGAGCTACTCGGGCAACGCCGTTCTCGAATACGTGAAATATCGGCTCGGCGATCCGGTGTTCGACGAGCGCGAGTGTCATCTGCGCGGTGCAACCTTCGCTGCACCCTTGCGCGTGCTGCTGCGTCTGGTCATCTACGATCGCGACGCGCCGGCCGGCTCCAAGGTCATCAAGGACGTACGCGAGCAAGAGGTCTACATGGGCGAATTGCCGCTCATGACCGGCACCGGCACCTTCATCATCAACGGCACCGAGCGCGTCATCGTCTCGCAGCTGCATCGCTCGCCCGGTGTCTTCTTCGATCACGACAAGGGCAAGACCCACTCCTCGGGCAAGCTGCTCTTCTCGGCGCGGGTCATCCCGTACCGCGGATCCTGGCTCGATTTCGAGTTCGATCCCAAGGACAACGTCTTCGTGCGCATCGACCGTCGCCGCAAGCTACCGGCGACCATCCTGCTGCGCGCGCTGGGCTATGGCGTCGAGGATATCCTCGAGCACTTCTTCGAGACCGACACCTTCCGGATTCGCGATCGCTCGGTCACGCTCGACCTGGTTCCCGAGCGCCTGCGCGGCGAGACCGTCGGGTTCGACGTCATGCTCGGCGACGAGCTGCTCGTGGAATCCGGGCGTCGGGTCACGGCGAGGCACATCCGCGAGCTTCAGAAGGCCGGCGTCGAGCGTCTGGATGTCCCGTCCGACTTCTTGATCGGTCGTGTCCTGGCACACCCGCAGATCGACACCGAGACCGGCGAGGTCATTGCGGAGGCCAATGCCGAGATCACCCCGGATCTCCTCGAGACCATCTTCGCGAAAGGCATCGAGACGCTCGAGACGCTCTTCGTCAACGACCTGGATCACGGCCCCTATATCTCCGAGACCCTGCGGATCGATCCCACCACCAGCGACCTCGAGGCGCAGGTCGAGATCTACCGCATGATGCGTCCCGGCGAGCCGCCGACCAAAGAGGCGGCCCAGAACCTGTTCCACAATCTCTTTTTCACGCCCGACCGGTACGACCTCTCCGCCGTGGGCCGGATGAAGTTCAATCGGCGTCTCGGGCGCGTTTCGGAGGAAGGCCCCGGCGTCATCTACGACGGGCGTTATTTCAGCGGTCGCAACGACGAGCTCTCCAAACGGCTCTATCAGGAGCAGGGCGAGAGCTCGGACATCATCGATGCGCTCAAGGTGCTGGTGGAGCTGCGCAACGGCCGCGGCAGCGTCGACGACATCGACCATTTGGGCAATCGGCGCATCCGCTGCGTCGGCGAGATGGCGGAGAACCAGTTCCGCGTCGGCCTGGTGCGGGTGGAGCGCGCGGTCAAGGAGCGTCTGTCGCTTGCGGAGTCCGAAGGGCTCATGCCGCAGGAGCTGATCAACGCCAAGCCGGTCTCGGCTGCGATCAAGGAGTTCTTCGGCTCGAGCCAGCTCTCCCAGTTCATGGACCAGAACAACCCGCTCTCCGAGGTCACCCATAAGCGTCGCGTCTCCGCGCTCGGGCCGGGCGGTCTGGCGCGCGAGCGTGCCGGGTTCGAGGTGCGCGACGTGCACCCGACGCACTATGGCCGCGTTTGCCCCATCGAGACCCCTGAAGGTCCGAACATCGGTCTGATCAACTCCTTGGCCGTCTACGCACGGACCAACTCCTACGGCTTCCTGGAAACCCCCTACCGCAAGGTGGAAGGGGGCCGGGTGACCATGGATATCCAGTATCTGTCGGCGATCGAGGAAGGCAACTTCGTGATCGCGCAGGCCAACGCCACGCTCGACGACGAGGGCCATCTGACCGACGCACTGGTTTCGTGCCGTCATGCCAACGAGTTCACCATGCGTGCGCCCGAGGAGGTCCAGTTCATGGACGTCTCGCCGCGCCAGATCGTCTCGGTGGCTGCGTCCCTGATCCCCTTCCTGGAGCACGACGATGCCAACCGCGCACTCATGGGCTCGAACATGCAGCGTCAGGCGGTCCCGACCCTGCGGGCCGAGAAGCCGCTGATCGGTACCGGCATGGAGCGTGTCGTGGCGAAGGACTCGGGTGTGTGCGTGGTGGCGCGCCGCGGCGGTGTCATCGAATCGGTCGATGCCGCGCGCATCGTGGTGCGGGTCAACGACGAGGAGGCCGTCCCCGGCATCCCGGGCGTGGACATCTACAACCTGACCAAGTACACCCGGTCCAACCAGAACACCTGCATCAATCAGCGTCCGCTGGTCAAGCCGGGCGATTTGGTTGCCGTGGACGACGTCATGGCCGACGGTCCTTCGACGGACATGGGCGAGCTTGCCCTGGGGCAGAACCTGCGGGTCGCCTTCATGCCGTGGAACGGCTACAACTTCGAGGACTCGATCCTGCTCTCCGAGCGTCTGGTGCAGGAAGATCGCTTCACCAGCATCCATATCGAGGAGCTGGCCTGTCTGGCCCGCGACACCAAGCTGGGGCCCGAAGAGATCACGAGCGATATCCCCAATGTCGGCGAGTCGGCCCTGGCCAAGCTCGACGAGTCGGGCATCGTCTATGTCGGTGCCGAGGTGCGCGACGGCGACATCCTGGTCGGCAAGGTCACGCCCAAGGGCGAGACCCAGTTGACACCCGAGGAGAAGCTGCTGCGCGCCATCTTCGGCGAGAAGGCGTCCGACGTGAAGGACACCTCGCTGCGCCTGCCCTCCGGGATGAGCGGAACCGTCGTCGACGTGCAGGTCTTCACCCGCGACGGTGTGGACAAGGACAAGCGCGCGCTCCAGATCGAGGAGATGGAGCTGGATCGCGTGCGCAAGGACTTCGCCGACCAGCAACGCATCATGGAGAACGACACCTTCCAGCGCGTCGAGCGACTGCTGGTCGGCAAGATCGCCGACGGCGGTCCACGCAACCTGGCGCCCGGCGCCAAGGTCACCAAGGCGTATCTCCAGGAGCTGGCCGGGCACGGCTCGCGCGACCAATGGCTTGAGATCCGGATGCGCGCCGAAGACGTCGCGACCCAGCTCGAGGCCGTCGCGGCACAGATCAAGCAGCAGCGGGAGGAATTCCGCGATCGTTACGAAGTCAAGAAGCGCAAGATCGCGAGCGGCGACGATCTGGCACCGGGCGTGCTCAAGATGGTAAAGGTCTACGTGGCCGTCAAACGTCGCGTCCAGCCGGGCGACAAGATGGCCGGACGCCACGGCAACAAGGGCGTCATCTCCAAGGTGGTGCCGATCGAGGACATGCCCTTCTCGGCGGACGGCGAGCCGGTGGACATCGTCCTGAACCCGCTCGGCGTGCCCTCGCGCATGAACGTCGGGCAGGTGCTCGAGACCCATTTGGGCTGGGCGGCCAACGGGCTCGGCGTGAAGATCGAGAAGATGTTGCGGGCGCACACGGCGGTCGTGGAGCTGCGCGCCTTCCTCGAGAAGGTCTACAACAGCAGCGGCAAGCGCGAGGATCTCGCCGGTTTCACCGACGAGGAGATCCTGGAGCTGGCGCGTCACCTGACGCGGGGCGTGCCGCTGGCCACACCGGTGTTCGACGGCGCGACCGAGGAGGAGATCCGGGCGATGCTCAAGCTCGCCGATCGCGACAACTCGGATATCGGCATCCCGAGCGGCCAGACCCAGCTCTATGACGGCCGCACCGGCGATCCGTTCGAGCGCCCCGTGACCGTCGGCTACATGTACATCATCAAGCTGAACCACCTGGTCGACGACAAGATGCATGCGCGTTCCACCGGGCCTTACAGTCTGGTCACCCAGCAGCCGCTGGGCGGCAAGGCGCAGTTCGGCGGCCAGCGTTTCGGCGAGATGGAGGTCTGGGCGCTGGAGGCTTACGGTGCCGCCTACACGCTGCAGGAGATGCTCACGGTGAAGTCCGACGACGTGAACGGCCGCACCAAGATGTACAAGAACATCGTGGACGGCGACCATCGGATGGAGGCCGGCATGCCCGAGTCGTTCAACGTCTTGGTCAAGGAGATTCGATCGCTGGCGATCAACGTCGAGCTCCAGCAGGACTGAACCGCGTCCGGAGGGGTTTGCGAGGATTGAGTCCCGGCGCGGCCGAATCGCAATCAACGTGCGTCGGCGCGACGCGGTTCAGGAGCTTTGTTTTATTGTTCTGAACCGCGTCGACTGCGTCGTTTGTAGAGACTCTCGAGGCCGAGTCACGACGACGATCTTGCATGTCGTATCGGACGCGGTTCAGTTTTTAGCCCTTGGCCTCGAGCGCCGGGTTCCGCTTTCGAGCCGAGCCTCGGCGGTCGGCCGAGCGCTGATCATCGTCATTGTAGGCAGGAGATAAGATCTTGAAAGATCTACTTAAAATCATCAAACAGCAGGGTCAGGCACTGGAATTCGACGCGATCAAGATCGGACTCGCCTCTCCCGAGATGATCCGTTCCTGGTCCTACGGCGAGGTCAAGAAGCCGGAGACGATCAACTACCGGACCTTCAAGCCGGAGCGCGACGGTCTGTTTTGCGCCAAGATCTTCGGTCCGATCACGGACTACGAGTGCATCTGCGGCAAGTACAAGCGCCTCAAGCACCGTGGTGTCGTGTGCGAGAAGTGCGGCGTGGAGGTTACGCTGGCCAAGGTGCGGCGCGAGCGCATGGGGCATATCGATCTGGCCAGCCCCGTGGCGCACATCTGGTTCTTGAAGTCGCTGCCGTCGCGCATCGGTCTGCTGCTCGATATGACGCTGCGCGACATCGAGCGCATCCTCTATTTCGAATCCTTCGTGGTGGTGGATCCGGGTCTGGTTGTCGATCTGGAGCGCGGCCAGCTGCTCAACGACGAGCAGTATCTCGAAGCGCTGGAGGCGAACGGCGACGAGTTCGACGCGCGCATGGGTGCGGAGGCCGTGTACGAGCTGCTGCGCACCATCAAGATGGAGGACGAGATCCGTCGCATGCGCGAGGAGATCGAGACCACCAACTCCGAGACCAAGATCAAGAAGCTCTCCAAGCGCCTGAAGCTCATGGAGTCGCTGCTGGCCTCGGGCAACCGCCCGGAGTGGATGATCCTGACGGTGCTGCCCGTCCTGCCGCCCGAGCTGCGTCCCTTGGTGCCGCTGGACGGCGGGCGTTTTGCCACCTCGGACCTGAACGACCTCTATCGTCGGGTCATCAACCGCAACAACCGTCTCAAGCGTCTGCTCGATCTCGTTGCACCAGACATCATCGTGCGCAACGAAAAGCGCATGCTGCAGGAGTCGGTCGACGCCTTGCTCGACAACGGGCGGCGCGGGCGTGCGATCACGGGTACCAACAAGCGCCCGCTCAAATCACTCGCCGACATGATCAAGGGCAAGCAGGGCCGGTTCCGCCAGAACCTGCTCGGCAAGCGCGTCGACTACTCGGGCCGCTCGGTCATCGTGGTGGGCCCAACCCTGATGCTGCATCAGTGCGGTTTGCCCAAGCGCATGGCGCTGGAGCTCTTCAAGCCCTTCATCTTCAGCAAGCTACAGCTGCGCGGCCTGGCGGCGACCATCAAGGCCGCAAAGAAGATGGTCGAGCGCGGCACGCCCGAGGTGTGGGACATCCTCGACGAGGTCATCCGCGAGCATCCGGTGATGCTCAACCGCGCCCCGACCCTGCATCGACTGGGCATCCAGGCGTTCGAGCCGGTGCTGATCGAGGGCAAGGCGATCCAGCTCCATCCGCTGGTCTGTACCGCCTTCAACGCGGACTTCGACGGCGACCAGATGGCGGTGCATGTGCCGCTGTCGCTGGAGGCGCAGCTCGAAGCGCGCGCGCTCATGATGGCCTCCAACAACATCCTCTCCCCGGCCAACGGCGAGCCCATCATCGTGCCTTCGCAAGACGTGGTGCTCGGGCTCTATTACATGACCCGCGAGCGCGTGAACGCGAAGGGCGAGGGCAGCGTCTTCTCCGATATCGACGAGGCGCGCCGTGCCTACGAGACCGGGCATGCCGACCTGCATGCGCGCTGCAAGGTGCGCATCCGCGAGGTGATCAAGCACAAGGACGGCGCGATGCACGAGAACACGGCGATCCGGGAGACGACGCTGGGTCGCGCCTTGGTGTTCGCCATCGTTCCCGACGGACTGCCGTTCGACCTGGTCGACCGTGCGCTCGGCAAGAAGCAGATCTCGCGCTTGATCAATATCTGCTATCGCCGGCTCGGTCTGAAGGAGACCGTGGTCTTCGCCGACCAGGTCATGTACATGGGCTTCCGCATGGCGACGCGTTCCGGTGTCTCGATCGGTCTGGAAGACATGGCCGTCCCGGAAGAGAAGGCGGGGATCCTCGCGGCTGCCGAGAAGGAGGTCAAGGAGATCCAGGACCAGTACGCGTCCGGTCTCGTGACCAACGGCGAGCGCTACAACAAGGTCGTCGATATCTGGTCGCACACCAACGATCGCGTCGCCAAGTCCATGATGAGCAAGCTCGGCAAGGACAGCGTCCTCGATCGTGACGGCAAGGAGGTCACTCAGGACTCCTTCAACTCGATCTACATGATGGCCGACTCCGGCGCGCGCGGCTCGGCGGCACAGATCCGGCAGCTCGCCGGTATGCGCGGTCTGATGGCCAAGCCGGACGGCTCCATCATCGAGACGCCGATCACCGCGAACTTCCGCGAGGGTTTGAACGTCATCCAGTACTTCATCTCCACGCACGGCGCGCGGAAGGGTCTGGCCGACACGGCGCTCAAGACCGCCAACTCCGGTTATCTGACCCGTCGACTTGTCGACGTGGCGCAGGACATGGTGGTGCTCGAAACCGACTGCGGCACCGAGGGCGGGTTGATCATGACGCCGATCATCGAGGGCGGCGATGTGGTCGAGCCCTTGCGCGAGCGCATCCTCGGACGCGTGGCGGCGGTCGATGTCTTCCAGCCCGGCACCGACGAGCTGGTCTGCGAGGCCGGGACCCTGCTCGACGAGTCCTGGGTGGAGCGCTTCGAGACCTTCGGCATCGATCAGGTGCGCGTGCGCTCGCCGATTACCTGCGAGTCGCGTGTCGGCGTCTGCGCTCAGTGCTACGGACGGGACCTGGCCCGTGGTCATCGCGTGAACCTCGGCGAGGCGGTGGGCGTCATCGCGGCCCAGTCGATCGGCGAGCCGGGCACCCAGCTGACCATGCGCACCTTCCACATCGGCGGTGCGGCATCGCGGGCCGCGGCGGTCAACAGCATCGACATCAAGAACGCCGGCTCGGTGCGTCTGCATAACATCAAGGTGGTCGAGCATCACTCCGGCAAGAACCTGGTCGCGGTTTCGCGCTCCGGCGAGCTGACCGTCGTCGACGATCGCGGCCTGGAGAAGGAACGCTACAAGGTGCCCTACGGTGCCAGTCTGCGCGCGGCCGACGGCGACCCCGTGAAACCGGGCGACGTCGTGGCCAACTGGGATCCGCATACCCATCCGGTCGTCACCGAGGTGGCCGGCAAGCTCGCCTTCGAGGACTTTATCGAGGGCGTGACGGTGCAGGGCCAGGTCGACGATGTCACGGGATTGACCTCGCGCGTGGTGATCGATCCCAAGCAGCGGCCGTCGTCGGGCAAAGACTTGCGCCCCATGGTGAAGCTGCTCGGCGAGGACGGCACCGAGCTCAAGATCGCAGGTACCGATCTCCCGGCGCGTTATTTCCTGCCCGCGGGCGCCATCGTCGGCGTCGAGGACGCAGCGAACGTCGGCGTCGGCGATATCCTGGCGCGTATCCCGCAGGAGTCCAGTAAGACGCGCGACATCACGGGCGGTCTGCCGCGTGTCGCGGACCTGTTCGAGGCGCGCAAGCCCAAAGAAGCCGCCTTGCTCGCGGAGGCCAGCGGTACAATCGGCTTCGGCAAGGACACCAAGGGCAAGCAGCGCCTCATCATCACGATGGACGACGGCGAGACGGTCGAAGAGCTGATCCCCAAGTGGCGCAACGTCAACGTCTTCGAAGGCGAGCGCGTCGAGCGCGGCGAGATCATCGCCGACGGCGAGCTGGCCTCGCACGACATCCTGCGGCTGAAAGGTGTGACGGCCTTGGCCGAGTACCTCGTCAAGGAGATCCAGGACGTCTACCGTCTCCAAGGCGTGAAGATCAACGACAAACACATCGAGGTGATCGTTCGCCAGATGCTGCGCAAGGTCGAGGTCACCTCCGCGGGCGACACCCGTTTGCTGCGTGGCGAGCAGGTCGAGCATGCCCTCCTCATGGACGAGAACAAGCGGGTTATGGCGGAGGGTAAGCAGCCGGCGCTCTTCGAGCCTCTGCTGCTCGGAATCACCAAGGCGTCGCTTGCGACCGAGTCGTTCATTTCGGCAGCGTCCTTCCAGGAGACGACACGCGTGTTGACCGAGGCCGCGGTGCGTGGCTCCACCGATCGGCTGGCCGGTTTGAAGGAGAACGTCATCGTGGGTCGTCTGATCCCCGCGGGGACCGGCTTGGCTCACCATCTCGAACGGCGCCGGCAGCGGCAGATGGAGATGCCGGCATCCGGCAAGGTCGAGATGGCGACCGAGGAGCTCGAAGAGGCATTGAAGAAGGCGCTCAATACCTCCGAAGCAGGGTGACTCCGCGTCACGCCTCGACGAGGGGCGCCGTTTCGGCGTACCCGCGTCATCCGCGTGGCCCGCTCTTGCCGCTGCACACCGCTTCGGGGCGCAGGGGATGGCTAACCGGTTGACACCACCGGTCCTCCTCCCTATACTGCTCGGTCTCAGCTAGACGGCTCCGCGCCGTCTAGCCTCTTTTTTTCTAGGTCCGGTTCCTTGGTCTGGGCACCCATCCGCCCGGTCCCCGAGTCGATCGATCGCATACGTGCGGCTGTGCCGTCTTATCCAGTCGGCCCGCGGTCGCGCAAGAGTGATTTTACGCTTGTGTTTTCGGCGCCGCTGCGCCTTTGGAGACTGATTGCATGGCAACGATCAACCAACTCGTGCGCAAGCCCCGCAAGCGTGTCGTGGCGAAGAGCACCGTCCCCGCGCTCGAGGCTTGTCCCCAGCGTCGCGGCGTCTGTACGCGGGTCTATACCACGACCCCGAAGAAGCCCAACTCGGCGCTGCGGAAGGTTGCGCGCGTTCGGTTGACGAACGGCTACGAGGTCGCGTCTTACATTGGTGGCGAAGGGCACAACCTCCAAGAGCACTCGGTCGTGCTGATTCGCGGCGGCCGTGTCAAGGATCTTCCGGGTGTGCGCTATCACACGGTGCGCGGCACGCTGGACACCTCGGGTGTCGAGAAGCGGCGCCAAGGCCGTTCCAAGTACGGCGCCAAGCGTCCCAAGAAGTGATCCGGTCGCCCGAGATCGGTCAGCCCAAATGAGTGAAGTCGGAGTCTAAACCACTATGCCGAGAAGACGCGTTGCCGCCCGTCGCCAGATCCTTCCCGATCCGAAGCACGGAAGCGAGCTCCTGACCAAGTTCATCAACATGATGATGGAGGACGGTAAGAAATCCGTCGCCGAGCGCATTATTTACAGCGCGCTTGATCAGGTTTCCGAGAAGAAAGGCGGTCGTCCGGTCGAGTTGCTTGAGCAAGCGATGGACAACGTGCGTCCGGCGGTCGAGGTCAAGTCCCGGCGTGTCGGCGGCGCGACCTATCAGGTCCCGGTCGAGGTGCGCTCGACGCGGCGCAACTCCTTGGCGATGCGCTGGATCATCGACGCGGCGCGCAAGCGTTCCGAGAAGTCGATGGCGTTGCGTTTGGCCGGCGAGTTGATGGACGCGGCCGACTCTCGCGGTTCCGCCGTGAAGAAGAAAGAAGACACGCATCGGATGGCCGAAGCAAACAAGGCCTTCTCGCATTACCGCTGGTAACAGCGGGGACCGAGTTTCATTCAATCAGGGCGGATACAGTCGTGGCACGTAGCACCCCAATCGAGCGGTATCGCAATCTCGGCATCATGGCTCACATCGATGCCGGGAAGACAACGACCACCGAGCGCGTTCTCTTCTATACGGGTGTCTCGCACAAGCTGGGCGAGGTGCACGACGGCGCCGCCACCATGGATTGGATGGAGCAGGAGCAGGAGCGCGGGATCACCATTACTTCCGCTGCGACAACCTGTTTCTGGAAGGGAATGAGCCGGGAGCGTCCCGAGCATCGAATCAACATCATCGATACGCCCGGACACGTCGATTTCACGATCGAGGTCGAGCGCTCGCTGCGTGTGCTCGACGGCGCTTGTGCGGTCTTCTGTGCCGTCGGCGGCGTAGAGCCCCAGTCGGAAACCGTCTGGCGCCAAGCCGATAAGTACGGCGTCCCGCGCATCGCGTTCGTAAACAAGATGGACCGCATGGGCGCGAACTTCTTTCGTGTCGTGCAGCAGGTCAAGGACCGTCTCGGCGGCAATGCCGTGCCGATTCAGGTGCCGATCGGTGCCGAAGAGGACTTCAAGGGCGTTGTCGATCTGGTTCAGATGAAGGCCGTCTACTGGGACGAGGCGTCCCGCGGCATGGAATACGAGCTCCGCGACATCCCGGAAGAGCTTCAGGATCTTTGCGAGGAATGGCGCGAGCATATGGTCGAGGCGGCAGCCGAGGCCAACGAAGAGTTGATGGAGAAGTATCTCGAAGGCCAGCCGTTGACCGAGGCCGAGATTATGGCCGGTCTGCGTGCCCGGACGCTGAAAAGCGAAGTCGTCCCCATGATGTGCGGCTCGGCTTTCAAGAACAAGGGCGTGCAGGCGATGCTGGATGCCGTCATCGACTACATGCCGTCGCCGGTCGACGTGCCGGCCATCAAGGGCATCCTTGACGACAAGGACGAGTCCGAGGGCGAGCGCCCGGCATCGGACAGCGCGCCCTTCGCGGCACTTGCGTTCAAGATCGCGACAGACCCGTTCGTCGGTACGCTGACCTTCTTCCGTGCCTACTCGGGCGTGCTCAAGTCCGGCGACACCATCTACAACCCGGTCAAGCACAGGAAAGAGCGCATCGGCCGTATCCTGCAGATGCACGCCAACGAGCGCCAGGAGATCAAAGAGGTCCACGCCGGCGATATCGCCGCAGCGGTTGGCCTGAAGGATGTCACCACGGGCGACACCCTGTGCGATATCAATCAGATCATCACGCTCGAGCGCATGGAGTTCCCCGAGCCCGTCATCTCGGTTGCGGTGGAGCCCAAGACGAAAAGCGACCAAGAGAAGATGGGCGTCGCACTCTCGAAGTTGGCGCAGGAGGATCCGTCCTTCCGCGTGCACACCGACGAGGAGTCCGGCCAGACCATCATCTCCGGAATGGGCGAGCTGCATCTGGAGATCATCGTCGATCGGATGCGCCGCGAGTTCAAGGTCGAGGCCAACGTCGGTGCGCCGCAGGTCAGCTACCGCGAGACGATCCGCAAGACCGTCGAGCAGGAAACCAAGTTTGCGCGTCAATCGGGCGGGCGTGGTCAGTACGGCCATGTTTACCTGCGGATCGAGCCGCAAGAAGCGGGTGTCGGGTACGAGTTCGTCAACGCGATCGTCGGCGGCACGGTTCCGAAGGAGTACATCCCCGCGGTCGATAAGGGTATCCAGGAGGCGATGAAGAACGGCATCCTGGCTGGATTTCCGATGGTGGACATCAAGGTTACGCTCTACGACGGCTCTTACCACGAGGTCGACTCGAGCGAAATGGCCTTCAAGATCGCCGGCTCGATGGGCATCAAGGAGGGTGCGGCCAAGGCCAAGCCGGTCCTGCTGGAGCCGATCATGAAGGTCGAGGTCGTGACGCCCGAAGAGAATATGGGCGATGTCATGGGCGACCTGAATAGTCGTCGCGGCATGATCCAGGGGATGGACGATGCGCCATCCGGAAAGATCATCCGTGCAGAGGTCCCCTTGTCCGAGATGTTCGGCTATGCGACGGACCTCCGGTCGGCCACCCAAGGGCGGGCGACCTACAGCATGGAGTTCTGTAAATACAACGAAGTGCCCGCCAGCATTGCCGAAGCGGTCTCCAAGAAACAGTAACGAGCGACAGGGGTAGAGTGGGATGTCCAAAGCAAAATTCGAGCGCAGCAAGCCACACGTGAACGTCGGCACGATCGGCCACGTGGACCACGGCAAGACGACCCTGACGGCGGCGATCACGACGCACCAGGCGAAGAAGTTCGGTGGCGAGGCGCGCGCCTACGATCAGATCGACAACGCCCCGGAAGAGCGCGAGCGCGGGATCACGATCGCCACGGCGCACGTGGAGTACGAGACGAAGAACCGTCACTACGCCCACGTGGACTGCCCCGGACATGCCGACTACGTGAAGAACATGATCACGGGAGCCGCGCAGATGGACGGCGCGATCCTGGTGGTGTCCGCCGCCGACGGTCCGATGCCGCAGACCCGCGAGCACATCCTGCTGTCGCGTCAGGTCGGCGTGCCCTACATCGTGGTGTACCTGAACAAGGCCGACATGCTCGACGATCCGGAGCTGCTCGAGCTGGTGGAGATGGAGGTGCGCGAGCTGCTCTCCAAGTACGACTTCCCCGGCGACGACACCCCGATCGTGACCGGCTCGGCGAAGCTGGCGCTCGAAGGTGTGGATTCGGAGATCGGCACCCAGTCGATCGACAAGCTGATGGACGCGCTCGACAGCTACATTCCCGAGCCCGAGCGTGCGGTGGACGGCGCCTTCCTGATGCCGATCGAGGACGTCTTCTCGATCTCCGGGCGCGGCACCGTGGTGACCGGGCGCATCGAGCGCGGTGTGGTGAAGGTCGGCGAAGAGGTGGAGATCGTCGGCATCAAGGACACCGTGAAGACCACCTGCACGGGTGTGGAGATGTTCCGCAAGCTGCTTGATCAAGGGCAGGCCGGGGACAACGTCGGCGTGCTGCTGCGCGGCACCAAGCGTGAAGACGTGGAGCGCGGCCAGGTGCT
>NZ_LN848257.1:4576267-4604475 GCF_001499735.1 Thiocapsa sp. KS1
TGCCGGCGTCGTCGCGAAGATCATCGAGTAAAGGCATGAACAACCAGAGAATTCGTATTCGCCTGAAGGCGTTCGACCACCGCTTGATCGATCAGTCGGCTCGCGAGATCGTCGATACCGCCAAGCGTACCGGCGCACAGGTGCGCGGCCCGGTGCCGCTTCCTTCCAAGAAGGAACGGTTCACCATTCTCGTGTCGCCGCACGTCAACAAGGACGCGCGCGACCAGTACGAGCTGCGGACCCACAAGCGCCTGATGGATATCGTCGACCCCACCGACAAGACGGTCGATGCACTGATGAAATTGGATCTGGCCGCGGGCGTCGACGTCCAGATCAAGTTGAGCTGAGGACGAACCCATGGCGATCGGATTGATTGGGCGTAAGGCCGGCATGACCCGGCTGTTCAGCGAGGACGGAGACAGCGTTGCCGTCACCGTCATCGAGGTGCAGCCGAACCGGGTCAGCCAGGTCAAGTCTGCGGAGACCGACGGCTACAGCGCGATTCAGGTCGCCTTCGGGAATCGGAGGGCCTCGCGCGTCACCAAGCCGATGGCCGGCCACTATGCCAAGGCGGGAGTCGAGGCGGGCGAGTGCCTGCGCGAGTTTCGTCTTGAGAACGGCGAAGGAGCGGACCTCGCTGTCGGCTCCGAGATCTCGGTCGACATCTTCGCGCCCGGCCAAAAGGTCGACGTGCGGGGCGTGACCAAGGGGCGCGGTTTCGCCGGCGCGATCAAGCGGCATCACTTTGCCGGGCAAGATGCGACGCACGGCAACTCGCTGTCGCACCGCGCTCCGGGCTCGATCGGGCAGAACCAGTCGCCGGGTCGCGTCTTCAAAGGCAAGAAGATGGCAGGTCATCTCGGCGCGGCCAATCGCTGCACGCAGAACCTCGAGGTCGTGCGTGTCGACGCCGATCGGCAGCTTCTGTTGGTGCGCGGCGGCGTTCCGGGTCCGACGGGCGGCCGGCTGGTCGTGTTGCCGTCCGTGAAGCATAAGAACAAGGGTTAAGCACTCATGGAGCTCACGATTCGAAACGATGCCGGCGGTGCCAGTCTGCAGGTTGCGGACAGCGTCTTCGGCGTCGACTACAAGCCCGGTCTGATCCATCAGGTCGTCAACGCCTATATGGCCGGCGCGCGCGCCGGTACGCGGGCTCAGAAGACCCGCGCCGAGGTCTCCGGCGGCGGCTCCAAGCCGTGGCGGCAGAAAGGGACCGGTCGGGCACGTGCGGGTAGCTCGCGCAGTCCGATCTGGCGCTCGGGTGGGGTCACCTTCGCCGCGAAGCCGCAGGATTACAGTCAGAAGGTCAACCGCAAGATGTATCGGGGCGCGGTGCGCTCGATTCTGTCCGAGCTGGTTCGCCAAGGGCGTCTGGTCGTCGTGGACGATCTGCGCATGGAGGCGCCGAAGACCAAGGAGTTGCTGGCCCTTCTGAAGCGCCATGAGCTCAACGATGTCCTCATCCTGACCGACGGCCTCGACGACAACCTCTATCTGGCGTCGCGCAACATCCCGAAGGTCGACGTCATGGCGGTCCAAGACGTCGATCCGGTCAGCATGGTTGCGTTCGACACGGTGCTTGCCACCGAGGCCGCAGTGAAGCATCTGGAGGAGCGGTTGGCATGAACAACGAGCGTCTCATGAACGTCCTGTTGGCGCCGCTCGTCTCGGAAAAGACGACTCGGGCCGCCGACCTCGTGGGTCAGTACGGCTTCCGTGTTGCGACCGATGCGACCAAGCGCGAGATCGCGCGCGCCGTCGAGCTGATGTTCGACGTGAAGGTCGATGCGGTGCAGGTCTTGAATGTCAAAGGAAAGAACAAGCGGCACGGCCAACGTCTCGGCAAACGCAACGACTGGCGCAAGGCCTATGTGCGTCTGAAGGCCGGTCAAGATATCGACTTCGGCGGCGGAGCCTGAACGGGCCGGCCCACAGCAGCGGATAGACCAAGATGGCAATCGTAAAGACCAAACCGACGTCCGCCGGACGTCGTTTCGTCGTCAAGGTGACGTCGCCCGAGCTTCACAAGGGCGCGCCCTACGCGCCGCTCGTCGAGAAAAAGGCGAAGCATGGCGGGCGCAACAACCTCGGCCGCATCACGGTGCGTCACCAAGGCGGCGGACACAAGCAGCACTATCGGCTTGTCGACTTCAAGCGCAACAAGGAAGGGGTCCCGGCGGTCGTCGAACGGCTCGAGTACGACCCGAACCGCACCGCCCATCTGGCGTTGCTGAAGTTTGCCGACGGCGAGCGTGCCTACATCATTGCCCCGAAGGGCCTTGCTGTCGGCGGGCGTGTCGAGGCCGGCGAGGCCGCGCCGATCAGCGTCGGCAACTGCATGCCGCTGCGCAACGTTCCGGTCGGCACCCAGGTGCACTGCATCGAGATGCGTCCCGGCAAGGGTGCCCAGCTGGCACGGGCCGCAGGTAGCTCCGCCCAGCTCGTGGCGCGCGACGGCAAGAGCGCGACCCTGCGTTTGCGCTCCGGGGAGATGCGCAAGATCCATGTCGATTGTCGCGCCGTCATCGGCGAGGTCGGCAACAGCGAGAACAGTCTGCGCAAGCTCGGCAAGGCCGGTGCTTCGCGCTGGCGCGGTGTGCGGCCGACCGTTCGCGGCGTGGTCATGAACCCGGTCGATCATCCGCACGGCGGCGGCGAAGGCCGTACCTCCGGCGGGCGTCACCCGGTGACGCCTTGGGGCGTGCCGACCAAGGGTCATAAGACACGCAAGAACAAGCGGACCGACGCGATGATCGTCCGACGTCGCGGACGCAAGTAAACAAGGCGAGGTTGAGCAAGTGCCACGTTCGATTCGAAAAGGACCCTTTGTCGACCACCATCTGATCAAGAAGGTCGAAGAGGCGGTCGCGCAAAACAGCAAACGCCCGATCAAGACCTGGTCGCGCCGTTCCATGGTGCTGCCTGAAATGGTCGGGTTGACGATTGCGGTCCACAACGGGCGTCTGCACGTGCCGGTGCTCGTCAACGAAAACATGATCGGCCATAAGCTCGGCGAGTTTGCATTGACCCGGACCTACCGGGGACATGCCGCCGATCGCAAGGCGAAGAAGCGCTAGCCGGAGATTGGGATGCGAGCCGAAGCAACACTGAAATATGCACGGGTCTCGGCCCAAAAGGCCCGGTTGATCGCGGACATGATCCGCGGGCGCGACGTCGAAGAGGCCCTGAATACTCTGACCTTCAGCACTCAAAAGAGCGCGCAGATCATCAAGAAGGTTTTGGAGTCGGCGGTCGCCAATGCCGAGCACAACGAGGGTGCCGACATCGACGAGCTGAAGGTCGCGTCGATCCAGGTGGACGAGGGGCCGACCATGAAGCGGATCCGCCCGCGTGCCAAGGGTCGTGCGAATCGGATTATGAAACGCACCAGCCACATTCGGCTGACCGTGGCAGAAGGCTAAGGGGACCAGCATGGGACAGAAAGTTCATCCGAATGGCATCCGCCTTGGCATCGTCAAGGACTGGACCTCGAAGTGGTACGCGACCTCGAAGGATTACGCGAACTTCCTCAATACCGATCTTGAGGTTCGGTCGTTCCTGCGCAAGGAGCTGGCCAAGGCGTCGGTGAGTCGCATTCAGATCGATCGTCCGGCAAAGAATGCGCACATCACTATCCATACGGCACGTCCCGGCGTGGTGATCGGCAAGAAGGGCGAGGATATCGACAAGCTGCGGGCCCGTGTCTCCAAGATGATGGGGATCCCGGTGCACATCAGCATCGAAGAGATCCGCAAGCCCGAGCTGGATGCGCAGCTGGTGGCCGAAGGCATCGCGCAGCAGCTCGAGCGCCGCATCATGTTCCGTCGCGCCATGAAGCGTGCGATCCAGAACACCATGCGGCTCGGGGCCGAAGGCGTGCGTGTCAACGTTGCCGGCCGGTTGAACGGTGCGGAGATCGCACGGACCGAGTGGGCGCGCGAGGGCCGGGTCCCGCTGCATACGCTGCGTGCCGACATCGATTACGGCTTCGCCGAGGCCCGTACCACCTACGGTGTGATCGGCGTGAAGGTCTGGATCTTCAAAGGCGAGGTGTTCGGTGATCAGCTCCCCGAGGAACCGGCGCCGAAGGCGTCCGCGAGAAGGGGATAAGTCATGCTGCAACCAAAACGTACAAAATTCCGCAAGCAGCACAAAGGCCGCAACCGTGGTCTTGCGCAGAGCGGCAACAAGGTCAGCTTCGGCGACTTCGGTCTGAAGGCGATCGGTCGAGGCCGCTTGACGGCGCGTCAGATCGAGGCTGCACGACGTGCCATCACGAGAAAGGTGAAGCGCGGCGGCAAGCTCTGGATTCGGGTCTTCCCGGACAAGCCGGTTTCGAAGAAGCCACTCGAAGTCCGTATGGGTAAGGGAAAAGGCAACGTCGAGTATTGGGTCGCCTTGGTGCAACCCGGCCTCGTTCTTTACGAGATCGAGGGCGTAACCGAAGAGCTGGCGCGCGAGGCTTTCGAGCTTGCAGCAGCGAAGCTCCCCGTGCAGACCACCTTTGAGCGACGGACGATCCTGTGATGAAGGCGAACGAGCTGAGAACGCGCAGCCCCGAAGAGCTCCAGAAGGAGCTGATGAACCTGTTGCGCGAGCAATTCAACCTGCGGATGCAGAGGGGCACCGGCCAGTTGTCGAAGCCCTCGCAAATGAAGGCCGTGCGTAGGGAGATCGCTCGCGTCAAGACGATTATGGGCGAGCAGAAGGCGGGTGCGACATCATGAGCGAAGTGAGCGAAGAGACGAGCAGCAACCGGACACTGGACGGTCGCGTCACCAGCAGTGCGATGGACAAGACGATCACGGTGCTCATCGAGCGCAAGGTCAAGCATCCTTTGTATGGCAAGTTCATGCGTCGTTCGACCAAGATCCACGCCCATGACGAAGAGAATGCCTGCTCCGAAGGCGACTTGGTTCGGGTCGAGCAGTGTCGTCCGCTCTCCAAGACCAAGACATGGCGCTTGATCGAGATTATCGAAAAGGCGCGTTGAGACCACGGGCGATGTCGCCGTATCCGCAATAGCGGTCGAGCCGGCGTGACGCAGAGGTCCCTCGGGCAGCAACAGTTAGGTAAACAACAATGATTCAGATGCAGACCGATCTCAGCGTCGCCGACAACAGCGGCGCACGACGGGTGCAGTGCATCAAGGTGCTCGGCGGATCGCATCGGCGCTACGCGGGCATCGGCGATGTGATCAAGGTCACCGTCAAGGACGCCATCCCGCGCGGCAAGGTCAAGAAAGGCGATGTCTACAACGCGGTCGTGGTGCGTACGCGCAAAGGCGTGCGTCGTCCGGACGGCTCCACCGTCCGTTTCGACGGCAACGCAGCCGTACTCTTGAACAACCAGCTTCAGCCGATCGGGACCCGTATCTTCGGGCCCGTGACGCGCGAGCTCCGCGGCGAGCGGTTTATGAAGATCATCTCGCTCGCGCCTGAAGTTCTGTAGGGGGCCGGGAGATGCAAAAGATCAAGAAGGGTGACGACGTCATGGTCATCACCGGCAAAGACAAGGGTAAGCGGGGCACGGTGTTGAAGATCCTCGACAAGGATCATGTGATGGTCGAGAACATCAACATCGCCCGGAAGCATCGGAAAGCGAACCCGCAGGCCGGCGAGCCGGGCGGGATCGTCGACAAGATGATGCCGATCCAAGTGTCCAATGTCGCGCTCTACAACCCGCAGAAAGGCGGTCCGGATCGAGTCGGTTTCAAGATTCTCGAAGACGGCCGAAAGGTGCGCGTATTCAAGTCGGACGGCGAAGTCGTCGACGTCTGACCGAAGGAAACGAGATGACCAGACTACAGAAAGAGTATCAGGATCGCATCGTCGGCCAGTTGCGCGAGCGGTTCGGCTTCAAGAGCGTGATGCAGGTCCCGCGGATCGAGAAGATCACCCTCAACATGGGTGTCGGCGAGGCGATTGCGGACAAGAAGGTCATGGATAATGCCGTGGCCGATCTGCGACTCATCGCCGGCCAGCAGCCGATCGTGACCTTTGCCCGCAAGTCCGTTGCCGGCTTCAAGATCCGCGAGGGTTGGCCGATCGGCTGTAAGGTGACGCTGCGTCGCGAGCGGATGTACGAGTTCCTGGATCGTCTGGTCAGCGTCGCCATCCCGCGTATCCGCGACTTCCGCGGATTGAGCCCGAAGGCGTTCGACGGCCGCGGGAACTATTCGATGGGCGTGCGCGAGCAGATCATCTTCCCCGAGATCGATTACGACAAGATCGATACGCTGCGGGGTTTGGATATCACCATCACGACGACGGCGCGAACGGACGAAGAAGGGCGTGCGCTGCTCGAGGCGTTCAACTTCCCATTCCGCACCTGAGGCCGAGACGATGGCGAAAAAGAGTATGATTGCCCGCGATCGCAAGCGCACGCTGATTGCAGCACGTTTTGCCGGAAAGCGCGCGGCCTTGAAGTCCGTGATCAACGACCGCGGCGCAAGCGGCGAGCAGATCGAAGAGGCGCTGGCCAAGCTGCAGCAGCTTCCGCGCGATGCCGGTCCGACGCGCCAGCAGCGCCGCTGCAGAATCAGCGGTCGTCCGCATGCGGTTTATCGCAAGTTCGGCCTCTCGCGCAACAAGATCCGCGAGGCGGTGATGCGCGGCGATACCCCGGGCGTCGTCAAGGCAAGTTGGTAGTACAGCATTTTTGATCCTTACCGACACGGTCGATCCGACCCTGTCGGTTCATTGAAACCTGATGGGTATCGCACCGCAAAGGTGGTCTGACCCCCGGAGAAGCTCATGAGTATGTCGGATCCGATTGCGGATATGCTGACGCGTATCCGTAACGGCCAGCAGCGCGGCAAGATCACGATCGCGATGCCTTCGTCCAAGCAGAAGGTCGCGATTGCGAACCTCCTGAAAGCCGAGGGTTACATCGCCGACGCGACCGTCGACGCGAACGGCAACAAACCCGAATTGGTGGTCAAGCTCAAGTATTTCCGGGGCAAACCCGTGATCGAGCAGCTCACCCGTGTCTCGCGTCCGGGCCTGCGGATCTACCGCGGCAAGGACGATCTGCCCAAGGTCTGGGCAGGGCTCGGGATCGCGATCGTCTCCACGTCCAAAGGCTTGATGACCGACCGTGCCGCCCGCCAGGCGGGGCACGGTGGCGAGATCATCGCCTACGTCGCTTAAGAGGATCCGATCATGTCACGAGTCGCAAAGGCGCCGATTGTCGTTCCGAAAGGTGTGACGGTCGAAATCGCGGGCCAAGACGTCAAAGTCAAGGGCTCGAAGGGAACCTTGGAGTGGTCCGTCCATCCCTCGGTCGCTGTTTCGCAGGTCGACGGAGAGCTCCGCTTCGCCCCGGTCGAAGGGCATGAGAATGCCTGGGCCATGGCGGGGACGACGCGCGCTCTGCTCAGCAATATGGTGGTGGGGTGCAGCGCGGGTTTCGTGCGCAAACTCTCGCTGGTCGGCGTCGGATACCGCGCGCAGGCCAAGGGAGACGTGCTCAACCTGAGCCTGGGTTTCTCCCATCCGATCGATTATCCGGTGCCCGCGGGCATCACGATCGAGACCCCGAGTCAGACGGAGATCGTTGTCACGGGCGCCGACAAGCAGCGTGTCGGCCAGGTCGCCTCGGAGATCCGAGGATTCCGGCCGCCGGAGCCCTACAAGGGTAAGGGCGTGCGTTACGCGGACGAAGACGTCCTGCGTAAGGAAGCCAAGAAGAAATAGGGGTCTCGAATACAATGGACAAGAAACAAGCTCGCCTGCGTCGTGCGACGCGGGCACGGGCCAAGATTCGCGAGCTGGGTGCTTTCCGCCTGTGCGTACATCGCACCCCGCGCCACATCTACGCCCAAGTCATCGCGCCGGAAGGCAACCGCGTCGTCGCCAGTGCGTCCACGGTGGAGCCGGTGCTTCGCGAGGCCATTCCGGGTCACAAGGGCAACATCGGCGCAGCGGCGACCATCGGCAAGGCGATTGCCGAGCGCGCGCTTTCCGCCGGCGTCGAGACCGTAGCCTTCGATCGCTCCGGGTTTCGCTATCACGGCCGTCTCAAGGCGCTGGCGGATGCCGCGCGTGAGAACGGGCTGAAATTCTAGGGGTACGAGCATGGCGAACTTCAATCCGAAGAACGAGGGAGATGATCTCCTCGAGAAGCTGGTCGCGGTCAATCGTGTCGCCAAGGTCGTCAAGGGCGGGCGCCAATTCGGTTTCGCCGCCTTGACGGTGGTGGGCGACGGCAAAGGCCGTGTCGGGTTCGGTCGCGGCAAGGCCCGCGAGGTGCCGGTGGCGATCCAGAAGGCGATGGAAAACGCGCGCAAGAACATGATCGAGGTCAAGCTCAACGGAAGCACCCTGCAATATCCGTTGAACGGTCGTCACGGGGCCGCGAAGGTGTTCATGCAGCCTGCGTCGGAGGGTACCGGAATCATCGCGGGCGGCGCCATGCGCGCGGTCTTCGAGGTGCTCGGTGTTCAGAACGTTCTGGCCAAGTGCATCGGAACCAACAACCCGATCAACGTGGTCCGTGCCACGGTCCAGGGGCTGCGTGCCATGAACGATCCCGAGACCATTGCTGCGAAGCGCGGCAAGACGGTCGCCGAGATCCTGGGGTAAGCCATGTCCGACAAAAAAATGATGAAGGTCAAGCTGGTGCGCAGCATGCACGGCCGGCTCGCCAACCATAAGGCCTGCGTACGCGGTCTGGGGCTGCGTCGCATGCACCACGTGGTCGAGGTCGAAGATACGCCGTGCACGCGCGGCATGGTGAAGACCGTGTATTACATGGTTTCGATCGTGGAGGAATCCCGCAATGCGGCTCAATGATCTCAAGCCCGACGCGGGCAGCCGTCCCTCCGCCAAGCGCGTCGGGCGCGGCATCGGCAGCGGCCTGGGCAAGACCTGCGGGCGCGGCCACAAGGGGCAGAAATCCCGTAAAGGCGGTTTCCATAAGGTCGGCTTCGAAGGCGGCCAGATGCCGTTGCAGCGGCGCCTGCCGAAGGTCGGTTTCCGGTCTCGGACGGCGGCGTCGCGTGCGGAGATTCGTCTAAGCGAGCTTGGGCGCGTCGAAGGCGATACGATCGATCTGATCTCGCTTGTTCAGGCCCGCATTCTGAGTCACTCCATCAAGAGTGCCAAGATCATTGCCTCGGGCGAGGTCGACCGGGCCTTCACGGTCCGCGGCGTGGGTGTCACCAAGGGTGCCCGTGCCGCGATCGAAGCTGCCGGCGGCACGATCGAAGACTAGCTTAAAGGCGCGAAGCGGATGGCTAAGAATGTCGGATCGATGGGGCAGACGCTCGGAGGTATGGGGCGTTTGACCGAGCTGCGGGCGCGATTGCTGTTCGTGGTCGGTGCCCTCCTGGTCTATCGCATCGGGACCTTCATCCCTGTTCCGGGCGTGAATCCCGAGGCGTTGGCCATCCTGTTCGACCAAAATCAGGGCTCCATCCTGGACATGTTCAACATGTTCTCGGGCGGGGCCTTGGAGCGCGCGAGCCTGTTTGCGCTCGGGATCATGCCGTACATCTCGGCGTCGATCATCATGCAGTTGATGACGTCGGTCGTACCCAAGCTCGAGCAGCTCAAAAAGGAGGGCGAATCCGGGCGTCGGAAGATCACCCAGTACACGCGCTACGGCACCGTCGTGCTGGCAACCTTCCAGGCGGTGGGCATCTCGGTGGCGTTGCAGGGTCAGACCGCCGGCGGCTCCGCCCTGGTCAGCCATGCCGGATTCGGTTTCGTCTTTACGGCGACCGTCTCGCTGGTCACCGGGACCATGTTCCTCATGTGGCTCGGCGAGCAGATCACCGAGCGCGGTATCGGCAACGGGATTTCGCTGATCATCTTCTCGGGCATCGTCGCCGGACTTCCGTCGGCGCTGGGCGGAACGCTGGAGCTGGCGCGTACCGGGGAGATGAACTCTCTGGCGGTGCTGGCCCTGTTTGCCATGGCGTTGGCGGTGACGGCCTTCGTCGTCTTCGTCGAGCGTGGTCAGCGGCGAATCACGGTCAACTACGCCCGGCGTCAGCAAGGGCGAAAGATGATGCAGGCACAAAGCACGCATCTGCCGCTGAAGCTGAACATGGCCGGCGTCATTCCGCCGATCTTTGCGTCGAGTATCATCCTGTTCCCGGGCACCTTGGGCCAATGGTTCGGGAGCAGCGAGAATATGCGCTGGTTGGCGGACATCACGGCGAAGCTGTCGCCCGGGGAGCCTGTCTACGTGATGCTCTATGCCGCCGCGATCATCTTCTTTTGCTTTTTTTACACCGCCTTGGTGTTCAACGCCAAGGAAACGGCCGACAACCTGAAGCGTTCCGGCGCTTTCATTCCGGGGATTCGGCCCGGCGAGCAGACAGCACGTTACATCGATACCGTGATGACGCGATTGACCGCAGCAGGTGCGATCTACATCACTGCGGTCTGTCTGCTGCCCGAGTTTCTCATTGTCGGTTACAACGTGCCTTTCTATTTCGGCGGCACATCGCTGCTGATCGTCGTCGTGGTGGTCATGGACTTCATGGCGCAGATTCAAGCCCATCTGATGTCTCATCAGTACGAAGGCTTGATGCGGAAGGCAAACCTAAAGTCGCCGGGCGCCGGGATGCTGCGCTGAGTGGCGCTCGAGTCTGAAGGAGAAAACAAATGAAAGTGCGTGCATCCGTCAAAAAGTTGTGCCGGAACTGCAAGATCATCCGTCGCAACGGTACCGTTCGAGTCATCTGCAAGGACCCGCGTCATAAACAGCGCCAGGGATAAACCCGTGGGCTTGACGGAAGGGTACAGTTTGTTAAACTGCGCGGTTTACCCGCTTGGCAATTTGGATTTCAGGGGTTTCTAAGTTATGGCCCGTATCGCCGGCGTCAACATCCCGGACAAGAAGCACGCCGTCATCGCGTTGACTTCCATCTATGGTATCGGCCGCACGCGTGCCGCTGTAATCTGCGACGCCGCTGGTGTCCCGCGCGATGCCAAGGTTCAAAGCCTCACGGAAGAGGAAATCGACAATCTGCGCAACGAAGTCGCCAAGTTCTCCGTCGAGGGCGATCTGCGACGTGAAGTGTCGATGAACATCAAGCGCTTGATGGACCTCGGCTGCAACCGCGGCATTCGCCACCGTCGCGGCTTGCCGTTGCGTGGTCAGCGGACCCGCACGAACGCACGTACCCGCAAGGGTCCGCGTCGTCCCATCAAACGATAAGGGCGCTTGGGCGCAGCGAAAGGGCTGGATAACCTCGAATGGCTAAACCGACTCGTACGATCAAGAAAAAGATCAAGAAGCAGGTGGCGGATGGGATTGCCCATGTGCATGCCTCGTTCAACAACACCATCATCACCATCACGGATCGTCAAGGCAATGTCTTGTCCTGGGCGACCGCCGGTGGTTCCGGGTTCCGGGGATCTCGAAAGAGTACGCCCTTCGCCGCTCAGGTGGCCGCCGATAAGGCTGGCCAAGCGGTCAAGGAGTACGGGCTGCGTAATCTGGACGTGAATGTGAAGGGTCCCGGGCCGGGTCGAGAGTCCGCCGTACGTGCCCTCAACAACGCCGGATTCAAGATCACGAGCATCACCGACGTGACCCCGATCCCGCACAATGGCTGCCGCCCGCCCAAAAAGCGGCGCGTCTGATACAGGAACAGGTAGAGACATGGCACGTTATACAGGCCCAACCTGCAAGCTCGCACGGCGCGAGGGGACCGATCTCGCTCTGAAGAGCCGCGCTCGCTCGCTGGACACCAAGTGCAACCTCGAGAAGCAGCCCGGTCAGACCACCGATCGTCGGCGTCGGCTCTCGGATTACGGTGTTCAGCTTCGCGAGAAGCAGAAGGTTCGCCGTATCTACGGACTGATGGAGCGTCAGTTCCGCAACTATTACAAGAAGGCAGCTCAAGCCAAGGGTGCGACCGGCGAAAACCTGTTGCAGCTCTTGGAGCGCCGGCTCGACAACGTCGTTTACCGGATGGGCTTCGGCTCCACACGGTCGGAGGCGCGTCAGCTGGTCAGCCACAAGGGCATCCTGGTCAACGGCCGGGTCGTCAACATCGCCTCTTATCAGGTCGGTGCCGATGACCATGTCGAGGTCCGCGAGGTCGCGAAGAAGCAGGTGCGCGTCCAGAACGCGTTGGCGCTCGCCGAGCAGTACGGCTTCCCCGATTGGGTCGATGTCGATACCAAAGGCTTCAAAGGCGTCTTCAAGCGGATTCCGGATCGCTCGGACCTGCCGACCGACATCAACGAATCGCTGATCGTCGAGTTGTACTCCAAGTAAGGAGCTTCGTGAGGGGCACTGAATGACTGACGCTATTGGCGAATTTCTCAAGCCGCGCATCGTAAGGGTCGAGGCGATCGACGGCAGCCCGACGCATGCCCGGGTCTCGCTGGAGCCGCTCGAGCGCGGCTTCGGGCACACCCTCGGCAACGCGTTGCGCCGCATCCTCTTGTCCTCGATGGATGGCTGGGCCGTGACGGAAGTCGAGATCCAGGGCGTCCTCCATGAGTACACCACCATTCCGGGCGTCCAAGAGGATGTTCTGGAGATCCTGCTCAACCTGAAGCAGCTCGCCATCTCGCTCAAGGGCAAGGACGAGGCGACCTTCACCCTGAGCAAGACCGGACCTTGCGTCGTGACCGCCGCGGATATCGCGATCGATCACACGGCCGAGATTGCCAACCCGCACCTTGTCATCGCGAACATGACCGAGGGCGAGCTGAGCATGTCGATGACCATCCGGCGCGGGCGCGGTTACGAGCCGGCGACGCAACGCGAGCTCGACGAGAGCGAGGATCGCCCGATCGGCAAGCTGCCGTTGGACGCCTCCTACAGTCCCGTGCGTCGTGTGGCGATCGAGGTCCAGTCCGCGCGTGTCGAGCAGCGTACCGACCTCGATCGCTTGGTGATCGACCTGGAAACCAATGGAACCATCGATCCGCGCGAGGCGATTCAGCGCGCAGCGACCATCCTGCGGGATCAGTTGTCGAGCTTCGTCGCTCTGGAAGGGTCGGGTCCGTCGGATACGCATGTTCTCGAGGCGCGCGACGAATCGCCTTACGATCCGATCCTGCTGCGTCCGGTCGATGATCTGGAGCTGACGGTCCGTTCGGCGAACTGTCTGAAAGCCGAGAACATCTACCTGATCGGCGATCTGATTCAGCGCACCGAGGTCGAGCTTCTCAAGACGCCGAATCTCGGCAAGAAGTCGCTCACCGAGATCAAGGACGTGCTGGCGACCCGCGGGCTGTCGCTCGGGATGCGTCTCGAGAACTGGCCGCCGGACAATATCGCCGAGCTCGGCATTCGCTAACGCTATTCGCTAACGCTATTCGCTTCAAACACTATTCGGGATTAGGACCATGCGCCATCGCAATGCCGGAAGGCACCTCAATCGCACCGGCTCGCACCGCGAGGCCATGTTTCGCAACATGGCCGCCTCGCTGTTTCGCCATGAGCTGATCAAGACCACGCTGCCGAAGGCGAAGGAGCTGCGGCGGGTCGCCGAGCCTCTGATCACGTTGGCCAAGAGCGATTCCGTTCATACCCGCCGTCTTGCCTTCTCGCGTCTTCGCGACAAGGAAGCGGTCGGCAAGCTCTTCGTCGAGCTGGGCCCGCGCTATCAGGCGCGTCCGGGCGGTTATCTGCGTATCCTCAAGTGCGGTTATCGCGCCGGTGATTCCGCACCGATGGCATACGTCGAGCTGGTCGATCGTCCGGCCAATGCCATTGCCGTCGAAGACGACGAGGATTGAGATACGCCCGTGTCGCGTGTCTCGAGAAACCGGGCGCTTGCCCGGTTTTTTGTTGAATGAGGTCGTCGATCCAGCGCATCCTGCTCGTCACCGACTTCGGTGACGGCATCTATGTCGGCCAGATGCGCGCGCGGCTCGACGCGCTGCTGCCGGGGGTCCCGGTGGTCGACCTCGTGAATGACCTTCCGCCGTTCCGCGCCGACCTCGCAGCCTATCTCGTGCCGGCACTCGCCCGCGATATGCCGCCCGGGACCCTGTATATCTGTGTCGTGGATCCCGGTGTCGGCGGCGAGCGCGACGGTCTGCTGGTCCATGCGCGGGACTCCTGGTTCATTGGGCCCGACAACGGATTCTTCGCGCCGCTTATGCGGTCCGCGTCGGGTGCGACAGCCGCTCGAGTCGGTTGGCGCCCGCAGGCGATGTCCGCGAGCTTTCACGGGCGCGACTGGTTCGTTCCGGTCGCCGCACGCTGGTCTGCCGGGGCAGATCTGGGGTTGACCCCGGTCGATTCGGCTGACCTGGTCGGATCCGATTGGCCGACGGAGCTGCCTGCGGTTCTGTATGTCGACCGCTTCGGCAACCTGATGACCGGGCTCCAAGCGGCCGATCGCCCGAGGACAGGATCGTTGCTCGCGGGCGCTCGGGTACTGCCCTACGCGCGGACCTTCTGCGAGGCTGCGCCGGGCGATGCCTTCTGGTACGAGAACGCCCTCGGACTCGTCGAGATCGCCGTCAACCAGGGTCGTGCGGATCGAGCGCTCGGCCTCTCCCCCGGGGATCCCGTCGGCCCCTTTTTAACTCCGGATTGATGCGATTCGCGGATTGGTCGGTTCCGGAATCCGGCGGGCCGGCAGGTCATCGGATTGGGCTCGACGTCGCCGGTGCCTATCGCTTTTCCCGGGGGGAGTCACCATATTGTATGCGCCCGGGAGGATACGGATCGGGGTGTTCGGCGAACGCAGAAGGGTTTCCCCGGGATTCTTTGAGCATGCCACTGCCGTCAGCGGCGCGCGGCCCCGACGTCGCCGATTCGATGGACCCTTGCCCCCGTGAGCGTCAACGACCTTTCGATCCACCCGCATCGGAGAACGACATGGCGAACTTCGGCGATCTACTCGGCAGCTTCATTCAGAGCAACATGACACAGTCCGGCTCCGGCCGGATGGGGAATGCGCTTCAGGATCTTCAGGCGAATCTCGGCCGAATGGTCGGCGGACAAAGCGGGGGTACGGGCGGCGATATGCTCGGCCGCCTCCTTGAGATGGCCAAGGGCACCCTGGGGAACGCCTCGCAGAATCCCATGCAGGCCGGCGGACTCGGAGCCGTGCTCGGCTCGGTCTTGGGCGGCGGCGGAAAGTCCGTGAAGGGCGCCATGACCGGGGGTGCGCTGGCGATGCTGGCCGGGATCGCCTACAAGGCGTTCACCGAGTCGGGGCAGGCGGCCGGAACACCCGGCTCGCCGGCCCATGCCGGCGGCGGAGAGTTGCCGTTGGGCCTCCGAGCCCCGCAGACTGCGGCGGAGGAGCAGGCCATGGAGAACACTGCGCAGTTGGTCATCAAGGGCATGATCAACGTCGCCAAGTCGGATGGTCAGGTGAGTGTCGACGAGATTCAGCGCATCGTCGGAAAGATCGAGGCGGCAGGCATGGGCGCGGACGCACAGGAGTGGTTGATGACGGAGCTGCGTCAGCCGCTGAATCTCGACGCCTTCGTAGCCGAGATCCCGAGCCCGGAGGTGGCTGCCGAGGTCTATGCGGCATCGCTGCTTGCGGTGGAAGTCGACACCGCGCAGGAGAAGGACTATCTCCGCCACTTTGCCGAGAAGGCCGGATTACATCCTCTTGTTGTGCAGCACATTCACCAGTCGATGGGTGTGACGTTCTGATGACGTGAAATCGGATCTTGCCGCGGGGGCAGGGAACACTTGTGAAGGCTCGGACGTTGTGTCTCGAGCCTTCCATGATTGAGATTTCATTCGTTTGCGTGATTGCCGGTCAGTCCTGCGCTGCGCCGCCTTCTTCGGGTTTGGGCTGCGCCGGGGCCGCTCGCCGCTTCCCGAGCGGTTTGTGACCGGCATCGACGGCGGGTCCCGTACCGACAATGGCCTTGGGTCGGCGTCGTTTTCCGATGTTCTTGCGGTCGCGCAGACGGTCTTTCGGTTTGGGCGCGGTCGACTTGGCGGCGACCACCTTGACGCCGGTCTTTTTCGCCCCCTTCTTCGCACCCGAGCGCTTGGTCGGCCCCCCTTTATACGACGCCTTGAGCCCTTCGATGCTGCGACGCTCGAGGCCGAGATTCAGATACCGCTCGATGCTCTCCAACCGGTTCCATTCGGATGCCCCGACCAGCGAGATGGCCACGCCCTGCTCGCCGGCTCGGCCGGTGCGTCCTGTGCGGTGCAGATAATCGTCCCCGCTGCGCGGCAGGTCGAAGTTGATCACCCGCTGGACGCCCGGGATGTCGAGCCCGCGCGCGGCCACATCGGTTGCGATCAGGACGTTGACCCGCCCGCTATGCAGGAGCCCGACAACGCGGTTGCGCTCGCGCTGCTCCAGCTCGCCGTGCAGCACGGCAACGCGTTGTCCCTCGCCCATCAGGGCGTTGCCGAGCGCCGTCGCCCCGTCGCGGGTATTGGTGAACACCAACGCCTTTTCGTAGGTCTCGTTGCGGAGCAGCCACAGAAGCTGCTGCTGCTTGTGCTCCGGTCCGTCGCTGAAGAGGACCTGATTGGTGATGTCGGGGTGCTGCTCGCGCACCGGATTGACGGTCAGCACGCGCGGCTCGCGCAGCAGGCGCTCGGTGATGCGACTCAGGCCCCGATGGTGCAGGGTCGCGGAGAACAGCATCGACTGGCGCGCCGGGTTGGTCCGACCGATGATCGTCAGGACATCGTCGACAAAACCCATGTCGAGCATGCGGTCCGCCTCGTCGAGGACCAGGATCTCCAGGTCGCTCAGGTCGGCCTCGCCCAATTCCAGAAGCTCCAACAAGCGACCGGGCGTCGCCACCAGGATCTCCGGGTTCTTGCGCAAGGTCGCGATCTGATGCCCCTTGGAATCGCCGCCCGTGATCACGCCGTTGTTCAGGCGCGTGTAGCTCCCGATACGCGTGAAATGGACATGGATCTGACGGGCGAGCTCCCGGGTCGGGACCAAGATCAGCGCGCGCGTTCCACTGTCGGAGCGCGGCGCGCCGACCAGGCGCTCCATGATCGGCAGCAGAAAGGCAGCGGTTTTCCCCGAGCCTGTCGCGGCCGAGACCAAGAGATCCAGGCCCTCCAGGGCGGCCGGTATCACCTGGGCCTGGACCTCGGTCGGGGTCTCGAAACCCTCTTTTTCCAGTCCGCGCATGAGCGCGTCCGGAAGTAAAAATTCAGCAAAGTTCCTGTTCATGGGCGTCACGATACACCAAATACGGGCCTTCGCGGCAGGCCGGTTACGTCGCCTCGCACGCTCCACGACAGACGATGTCTGACTATACTCGACTGCAAAGCGCTCCGGAGACCTCCATGCTTACCCTCGATCCCGGGCTTCCGACGGTTCCTCCACGCGCCGCGGACAGCTTCGATGCCAATGCGCGGTCCATGGCCGGTCGCGTCTCGCAGTTGATGGCCCGCCATCCCGACCTGGACGCCTTCCTCGGCGGGCTTCCTTTTCGGCTGATCGAGTCGAACCATCGCAATCACGCCGCCTTCATGTCCGAGGTCTTGAGGACCAACAACCTCGACCTGCTGGTCGACACGCTACCTTGGGCCTATTTTGCCTATACGAATCAATGCGTCTCGGTCGATTACTTTGC
Organism: Thiocapsa sp. KS1; assembly: GCF_001499735.1. Classification (GTDB taxonomy): domain Bacteria; phylum Pseudomonadota; class Gammaproteobacteria; order Chromatiales; family Chromatiaceae; genus Thiocapsa. The sequence goes on from NZ_LN848257.1 coordinate 4,593,781, forward strand.
CGCCGAGCTGGAGATCTGGGTCCAGGTGATCGGCGAATTTCTGCCCGAGGAGGATGCCGAGGCGATCCTGCCGATCTACCGTTGGATGCTGCGGGTGCACCCGGAGACTGTCGAGGCGGCGGCACACTACAGGTCCGAGCCGGCTCTGGTTTCCGCCGATCACGCGGCGGTCTATGTCGAGATCCTGGAGCGCCTGATCGCGGGTGATCATCCGGCGGTCATCGAGCACTGTCGGTCCCTTCTGCATGGCGGGATGACCTTTTCGCATCTGCTCCAGTCGATCTTCTACCCGGCGATGGTGGAGATCGGCGTACGCTGGGAGCAGGGCCGCCTCTCGGTGGCGCTGGAGCACCAAGCGACCGCGATGGTGTACCGCATCTTGTCCGCCCTGTACTACGAGCAGCCCTTTCCGTCCGCAGGACGGGGACGCGCCCTCGTGGCCTCGGTCGCGGACGAATTTCACGAGCTCGGCGCATGGATGGTGACGACCTGCCTGGATCTGGACGGCTGGGATGTGACCTATCTGCCGCGTGATTGCACGCTCGAGCAGGTGGTCGCGGCGGCCGTGGAGCGGCCCCCGGCCTTCGTCGCCTTGTCGGTCGGTCTGCCCAGTCACGTGCAATCCGCACGCGAGACGGTCAGTGCGCTGCGAGAGGCCCTCGGTCCCGCGTCGTCGACCAAGATCCTGGTCGGTGGACGCGCCTTTGTCACGACGCCTTCGCTGGTCGAATCGGTCGGGGCCGACCTCTTTCTGGCCGACTGCGAGGCGGCCGTGGTTTGGGCCAGAACCCTGGAGGCATCCTGATGGAGGAAGCGACGACGGCAGCGACGCCCCCCGATCGCGCGCCCGACCCGGAATTCCTCTGGGCCTTGCAAAGCTACGTCATGGAATCGGGTCGGTTGCTCGTCGTCGAGGTCGACCGCGACGGCTGCATTATCGACTCGAATCTGACCTTTCGCTCGCGCTTCGCCGGGTTTGCAAGCGTTCGGGGAGAGTTGTTGTCGCGTTTTCTCAGCAGCGGGAGCGGGGAGCTGTTGGATATCGAGCCGGGTCTGCCCCATCGCACGCCCGTTGCACGGGTCTTCCAGACCCCGCTCGGCGGGGAGACCTATCTCTTTCATGCCTACCCGAGCGGTCGAGGCATCGTGTTGATCGGTGAGTTGGCGAACGTCGCCGAGAGCGACATCGTCGAGCGAATGGGCAGCCTCGCGATGGAGATGTCGCGCCTGGTGCGCGACCTGCGCAACACCAACCGCGAGCTCGCCCTCGCCAACGAAACGAATCAAGCCTTGGCGCGCACCGACCCCCTGACCAGTCTCGCCAATCGACGTTTCTTCATGGAGCGCCTGGAGGACGGGATTGCGCGGGCGCGCATCGAGGGTGCGCAGCTGTCGCTCATCATGATCGATCTGGATCACTTCAAACAGGTCAACGACCGTTTCGGCCACGCCGGCGGCGATCTTGTTCTGGTTGCGCTTGCGGGTCTGCTGCAATCTCAGGTCAGGGGAGTCGATCTGCCCGCACGCCTCGGCGGAGAGGAGTTTGCCGTCGTCATGTCGGATGCGGATCTGCGCGTCGCCGGGGACGTCGCCGAACGCCTGCGCACGCGCCTTGCCGCTCTGCGTCCGCTCGACACGGGATATCGGGTCACCGCGAGCTTCGGTGTCGCGCAGCGTCGCCCCGAGGAGGATGCGGACGCACTCTTGGGGCGGGCCGACGATCTGCTGTATCGGGCGAAAAGCAACGGACGCAATCAGGTCGTCCTCGAACCGACCGCTGCCGCGTCCGATCACCCCTGAAACAGGGTGCATCGGCGACAAAGTGTCCGTTGTGGATGGGGCGGGGGTGCCCCGCGTGGTAAACTTCACGGGCTAAACCATCAGTACAAACGCGGCCCGTCCCGGTGCTCCGCGCGGCACGCCTCAACGTCGGTTCACCACGCCCATGGCAGATTTCGCGAGAGAAGTTATCCCCATCAATCTCGAGGACGAGATGCGTCAGTCCTACCTCGATTACGCCATGAGCGTGATCGTGGGACGCGCGCTTCCGGATGTCCGCGACGGACTCAAGCCGGTTCACCGGCGTGTCCTCTTCTCGATGAGCGAGCAGGGCAACGTCTGGAACCGCGCCTACCGCAAGTCCGCCCGCGTGGTCGGCGACGTCATGGGTAAGTACCACCCGCACGGCGACTCGGCCATCTACGACACCATGGTCCGCATGGCGCAGCGCTTCTCGATGCGCTACCTGCTGGTGGACGGGCAGGGCAACTTCGGCTCGGTCGACGGCGATCCGCCCGCGGCGATGCGCTACACCGAGGTGCGGATGACGCGCATCGCCGATGCGCTGCTCGACGACCTCGACAAGGACACGGTCGACTTCATCCCCAACTACGACAACACCGAGCACGAGCCGGTCGTCCTCCCTGCGCGCTTCCCGAATCTGCTGGTCAACGGCTCCTCGGGCATCGCGGTGGGCATGGCCACCAACATCCCGCCGCACAACCTGCGCGAGGTCATCGCCGCCTGTCTGGCGCTCATCGACAACCCGGCGATCACGATCGAAGAGCTGATGGTTCTCGTGCCCGGCCCGGATTTCCCGACTGCGGCGCTCATCAACGGCGTGCGCGGGATCCGCGAGGCCTATCGGACCGGCCGCGGCCGCGCGGTCATCCGCGCTCGCACCATGATCGAGGTCCAGAAGCGCAGCGGGCGCGAGGCGATCGTCGTCACCGAGCTGCCTTACCAGGTCAACAAGGCGCGGCTGCTCGAGCGTATCGCCGAGCTGGTGAAGGAAAAGAAGATCGAGGGCATCGCCCAGGACGGTCTGCGCGACGAGTCCGACAAGGACGGGATGCGCGTCGTCATCGAGCTCAAGCGCGACGCCTACGCCGAGGTGCTGCTGGCCAACCTCTACCAGCACACCCAGATGCAGCAGGTGTTCGGCATCAACATGGTCGCCCTGGTCGACGGCCAGCCGCGCACCCTGAATCTCAAGCAGATCCTCGAATACTTCATCCGGCATCGCCGCGACGTGGTGACACGCCGTACCCTCTTCGAGCTGCGCAAGGCGCGTGATCGTGCACACGTCTTGGAAGGCTATGCGATCGCGCTGGCGAACATCGACGAGATCATCGCCCTGATCAAGGCGTCGGCCAACCCGGCCGAGGCGCGCGAGCGCATGATGGAGCGCACCTGGGCGCCCGGCTCGGTCACCGGCATGCTCGAGCGTGCCGGCGCGGAGCACACCCGCCCCGAAGAGCTCGAGGCCGCCTTCGGCCTGGTCGACGGGGGCTATCGGCTGAGCGAGCGTCAGGCCAAGGCGATCCTGGACCTGCAGCTCCAGCGCCTGACCGGTCTGGAGCAGGACAAGATCCTCGACGAGTTCAAGGAGATCCTCGACAAGATCGCCGCCCTCCTGATGATCCTCTCCGAATCGGATCGCCTCATGGACGTGATCCGCGAGGAGCTCACGGCGATTCGCGATCAGTTCGGCGACGAGCGCCGCACCGAGATCCAGGTCGACCATACCGACCTCACGCTCGAAGACATGATCGCGCCCGAAGAGGTCGTGGTCACCATGTCGCACCAGGGCTACGTCAAGGCCCAGCCGATCAGCGATTATCAGGCGCAGCGGCGCGGCGGCAAGGGCAAGAGCGCGACCTCCTTCAAGGAAGAAGACTTCATCGACCGTATCTTCGTCGCCAACTCGCGCGACACCGTGCTGTGCTTCTCCAGCCGCGGCCGGGTCTATTGGCTCAAGGTCTACGAGCTGCCGCAGGCTGGACGCGGTGCGCGCGGTCGGCCGATGGTCAACCTCCTGCCGCTGGAGCCGGGAGAGCGCATCAACGCCGTGCTGCCGGTGCGCGACTATGAGTCCGGTTATTTCGTCTTCATGGCGACCAGCGCCGGCACGGTGAAGAAGACCCCGCTCGACGAGTTCTCGCGGCCGCTCTCGCGCGGCATCATCGCGATCGACCTGCACGAGGACGAGGTCCTGATCGGCGTGGCCATCACCGACGGCAAGCAGGACCTCATGCTCTTCACCTCCGCCGGCAAGGCGGTGCGTTTCAGCGAGGGGGCCGTGCGCGGGATGGGACGCACGGCGCACGGCGTGCGCGGTGTCCAGCTCGAACCCGGCCAGAAGGTCATCTCGCTCTTGGTCGCCGAGCCGGGCACCGTGCTCAGCGTGACCGAGAACGGCTACGGCAAGCGCACGCGCGTGGAGGACTTCCCGACCAAGGGGCGCGGCACCAAGGGCGTGATCGGCATCAGTACATCCGAGCGCAACGGTGCCCAGGTCGGCGCCGTGCTGGTGCGTCCCGGCGACGAGATCATGTTGATCACCGAGGGCGGCACCCTGATCCGCACCCCGATCGATCAGATCCCGGTCGTGGGTCGCAGTGCCCAAGGGGTTAAGCTGATCAATCTCGGCGAGGGCGAGCGGCTCTGCTATCTGGAGCGGATCGTGGCGCTCGAGGGCGATAAAGAGGGCAACGGGGATCTCGCCGAGGATCAGGATTCGGACGAGCCAACAGACGAGCCGATCGATGATGATCGCTCTGCCGATGGCGATCCCGACAGCGATCCGGAGGCGTAGTAACCCTGGTTGTCGATGTGCGCAAGGTTTCGGCTGCGCGCCTACGGCGATGCGGGCCGATGCAAAACACCGGCAAATCGACAACCGCGCCGTCCATCGGCATGATGAGACGACGGATCGGAACCTGAATCGCGTCGCGCTTTTCGCGCCGACGCGGTTTGAAGTTCAACTGTTTTATCGAGACTAAACCGCGCCGGCTCCAACGGTCGTCAAGGCTGCCGGAGCCGATCCCATCCAAAAACATCGCATACCGCGCCGGGCGCGGTTCAACGGAGATCAACGAATGGCTCGGGTTTACAATTTCAGTGCCGGCCCTGCAATGCTTCCTGAGCCTGTCCTGAGCAGGGCGCGCGACGAGATGCTCGAATGGCGCGGCAGCGGCATGTGTGTCGCCGAGATGAGTCATCGCGGCAAGGAGTTCATGTCGATCGCGGCGCAAGCCGAGGCCGATCTGCGCGAGCTTTTGGCTGTCCCGAGCAACTACAAGGTCCTATTCCTGCAAGGCGGCGCATCCACCCAGTTTGCCGCCATCCCGATGAACCTGTTGCGCGGCGCAGCGAGTGCGGACTATCTGAACACCGGCTCCTGGTCGAAGAAGGCCATCTCCGAGGCACGCCGCTATGGTCAGGTCCACGTCGCCGCCAGCACCGAGGCCGAACGCTTCACCCGTGCGCCGGGCCAGGACGAGCTGACCCTGAGCGACGATGCCGCCTACGTTCATTACACCCCCAACGAGACCATCGAGGGCGTCGAGTTTCCCTATGTCCCGGATGTCGGCGACAAGCCCCTGGTCGCGGACATGTCCTCGACCATCCTGTCGCGCCCGATCGATGTCTCGCGCTTCGGGCTCATCTATGCCGGCGCCCAGAAGAACATCGGCCCGGCCGGTCTCGTCATCGTGATCGTCCGCGAGGATCTGCTCGGCCAGACCCTGCCCGCGACGCCGACCATGCTCGACTACAAGGTCCAGGCCGACAACGACTCCATGTACAACACCCCGCCGACCTACGCTTGGTATCTCGCCGGGCTGGTGTTCGAGTGGTTGAAGGGCATCGGTGGCTTGGAGGCGATGGGCAAGATCAACGCCCGTAAGGCCGAGCTCCTCTACAAGACGATCGACGATTCGGGCTTCTTCAAGAACCCGGTCGAGCCGGCGTCGCGCTCCTGGATGAACGTCCCCTTCACGCTCGCGAACCCCGAGCTGGACGACACCTTCATCAAGGAGGCCAAGGCCGCCAACCTGACCACGCTCAAGGGCCATCGCTCGGTCGGCGGCATGCGCGCAAGCATCTACAATGCCATGCCGATGGAAGGCGTCGAGGCGCTGGTCGGATTCATGCAGGAGTTCGAGCGCAAACACGGCTGAACCGCGTCTGCGGTGTGACATGCGCGGTCCGAGTTTCGGATTGGCCCCGCATGTCACCTCGGCTGTCGGCGCGGACGCGGTTCAGGATTAAATCTATTTTTTCTTTTTTCTGAATCGCGTCGGCTCAAAGGCCAGTTGACGCGCGCGACGCTCGATCCTCCAATCCAACATCCGCTTATCACTCAGGACGCGATTCAGTGTTCAAAATTCAGACGCTTAATAACATCGCGGTTGCCGGGCTCGATCGGTTGCCGCGGGATCGCTACGAGGTCGCCTCGGAGATTGCGCATCCGGATGCCATTCTGGTGCGCTCGGCCAAGATGCAGGCGGCGGATATCCCGCCGAGTGTCCAGGCGATCGGGCGCGCCGGTGCAGGGACCAACAATGTCCCGGTCGAGGCCATGACGGCGCGCGGTGTCGCGGTCTTCAATGCGCCCGGTGCCAACGCCAATGCCGTCAAGGAGCTGGTGATCGCCGGCATGTTGATCGCGGCGCGCAACATCGGTCAGGCCTGGCGCTTCGCGCGTGAGCTTCAGGGCGACGATACGGCCATCCATCAGGCGGTCGAGGCGGGCAAGAAGCAGTTCGTGGGTTTCGAGCTGCCGGGCCGCACGCTGGGCGTCATCGGTCTCGGCGCGATCGGGGTGAAGGTTGCCAATGCGGCACGCTCGCTCGGGATGCGCGTCGTCGGCTACGATCCGACCATCACGGTCCAGCGCGCCTGGCAGCTCGAGAGCGACGTGCAGCCGGCACTGAGTATCGACGATCTGCTCTCGCGCTCGGACTTCGTCACCTTCCATGTCCCGCTCACCGACGACACCCGGCGCATGATCAACGCCGAGCGTCTGCGCACCCTGCGTAAGGGCGCCGTGCTGCTGAACTTCTCGCGCGACGGAATCATCGACGACGACGCCGTCATCACCGCGCTGGACCAGGGCCACCTCTACGCCTATTGTTGCGATTTTCCGAGCAACCTGTTGAAGGACCACCCGCGGGTGATCACCCTGCCGCATCTCGGTGCCTCGACCAAAGAGGCGGAGGAGAACTGTGCGGTGATGGTCGCCGAAGAGATCCGCGATTATCTGGAGAACGGCAACGTGACCAACTCGGTCAACTTTCCCGAGATCAATCTCCCGCGCAACGGCGGCTATCGCATGGCGATCGTCAACAGCAACGTGCCCAACATGGTCGGCCAGATCTCGACCGACTTGGCGGCTGCCGGTCTGAATATCCTGGACATGCTCAATCGCTCACGCGGCAACGTGGCCGTCACCCTGATCGATATCGACCAGCGCTGTCCGGAAGAGACGGTGCAGCAGCTGCGCTCTATCGACGGCGTCCTCTCGGTGCGGTGTCTCGGGACGCGGGAACGGAACGACTGATGGAGCAAAACAGCGCAAAGGGCGACGCACTGGAGGACGTGCGGAACCGGATCGACGCGATCGATTCGGAGCTGCTCGGTCTGATTAGCGAGCGCGCCCGTTGCGCCCAACAGGTCGCCCATATCAAGACGGCGACCGACGGCAGCCAGGTGCAGTTCTACCGGCCCGAGCGCGAGGTCGCGGTTCTGCGTCGCATCAAGGCCGCCAATCCGGGTCCGCTCGACGGCGAAGAGGTCGCGCGGCTGTTTCGCGAGATCATGTCCGCTTGTCTGGCGCTCGAGCGCCCGCTCAACGTCGCCTATCTCGGTCCGGCCGGGACCTTTACCCAGGCCGCCGCCATCAAGCACTTCGGTCATTCGGTGAAGACCTTCGCCTTGGCCACCATCGGGGAGATCTTCCGCGAGGTCGAGGCCGGCTCCTGCGATTTCGGCGTCGTCCCGGTCGAGAACTCGACCGAGGGCGTGGTGAGCCACACCCTGGATATGTTCATGACCTCGCCGCTCATGATCACGGGCGAGGTGAGTCTGCGGATCCACCATCACCTCATGAGCGTGACGGCTGATCTTTGCGCCATCCGTACGGTCTATTCGCATCAGCAATCCCTGGCGCAGTGCCGCGGCTGGCTTGACCGCCATCTTCCGAACGCGGAGCGCGTCGCGGTCGGCAGCAACGCCGAGGCCGCACGCACCGCGGCGACCGAAGAGGACGCCGCGGCCGTCGCCGGTCTGCAAGCCGCCGAGATCTACGGACTCAAGGTGCTTGCCGAGCGCATCGAGGACGAGCCCGGCAACACCACCCGCTTCCTCGTCATCGGCCAGCAGGACGCCCGGCCCAGCGGCCAAGGCCAGGACAAGACCAGCCTGCTGCTGTCCTGCCGCAACCAAGCCGGCGGCCTCCACAATCTGCTGACACCGCTGGCCGCCCACGGCATCAGCATGACCCGCATCGAGTCGCGCCCTTCGCGCCGCGGTATCTGGGACTATGTCTTCTTCATCGACATCATGGGCCACCGAGACGACCCGAAGGTCGCGCTCGCGTTGGAGAACCTCAGACAGTCGTCGCTCTTATTCAAGGTGCTCGGGTCTTATCCGTTGGCGGTGCTTTGATCCGCGTCCGCGCAGGTCTCTTCAAGCCGCTCTGCTATACTTCGGATACCCCTTTCGCGGAGTACCTGGTTGATGGAATCCATCGGTATCAAAGCGCTCCAAACCAATCCGAGCGTGCTCGGACAGGTCCTCGACCGTGGCGAGTATCTGCTCATCACGCGGCGCGGCAAGCCGATCGGAATTGCCGCAGCCTTCGATGACGCGCTGATTGACCTGGGTTTTCGAAAATGGATCGCCATCCGATCTTTCCAGTCGGGCGATCTGAGCTTGGGCCAAACGGCGCGGGTATTCGAGAAGTCGCGCGAGGAGATGATGCGACTGCTCGGCGAGCTCGGTGTCCCGATCGCGGACTATGATCTTGCGGAAGAGGTCGAGACGTTGGAACGGCTTGGCCGCCTCTGAATGACGAGCGTCGTCAGCGACACGACGGCGCTGATCGTACTTGCGGCGCAGCAGCGGCTCGATCTCTTGGCTGGTTGCTTCGATCGGGTGTTGCTTCCCGATGCCGTCTATCGAGAATGGCTCGCCGGAGATCCCGGTGTGGCGGGGATCGTGCCGCAACAGTCATGGCTCGAGATGGTGTCGGCGGAGGAGGTGCCGCTGCTCGTCGAGCTTCGTGTCCTGCTCGATCCGGGAGAAGCCGATGCCCTCGCATTGGCGCGTCAGCGACATCTGCCGCTGATCGTGGACGAGAAAAAGGGGCGGCGGGTTGCCCGGATGATGGGCATCCCGGTGCTCGGATTGGTCGGCGTGCTGTTGCTTGCGGTCCAGCGTGAGGTTCTGGATCCGGAATCCGCGAAGCAGATTCTCGTGAACGCGAAAGATCGAGGTTTTCGCTTATCCGAAGGTCTCTTCGAAGCGTTTACCATGAGATTGGAATCGAGCCGTACTCGCTCTCCGACCTGAGCCGGCTCCTTGCGAGCCACGATAGGCTGCTCCTTCGAGACGAGGATATCCGGAGTCGATCGATGCCCGTCCCATGCCGAGACGTCGGTTGACCCGCCGGCCTAGGACATCCAATTACCAACCCCTAAACCTGAACCCACTCAATGACTGTCCACGACAATCCCTTCCTCCCCATCACCGCGCCCGGAATCGCCGGACTCACCCCTTACGTCCCCGGCAAGCCGGTCTCGGAGCTGGAGCGCGAGCTCGGTATTCGCGACTCGGTGAAACTGGCCTCGAACGAGAATCCATTGGGTCCCGGTCCGCGGGCGCGCGAGGCGATCGCGGGCCTGATGGGCGAGATCGGGCGTTATCCCGACGGCGGCGGCTTCGAGCTGCGACGCGTGCTCGCCGAGTTCCACGGTGTCCCGCAGAGTGCGGTCACCCTCGGGAATGGATCCAACGACGTGCTCGACCTGATCGCCCGGACCTTCCTCTATCCGGGTGTGGAGTCGGTCTTCTCCGAGCATGCCTTCGCGGTCTACCCCATCGCCACCCAGGCGGTCGGTGCGACCGCGCGGGTCGGCAAGGCGCGCGACTACGGCAACGATCTCGATGCGCTGGCCAGTCTCGTGACGGACAAGACACGCGTGGTCTGGATCGCGAATCCGAACAATCCGACCGGGACCTGGTTGGCCGCCGCGCCGCTCAAATCGTTCATCGGGGCCATGCCGCGGACCTGCATCGTCGTGATCGACGAGGCTTACACCGAGTATGTCGGCGAGCCGGACTTCCCGGATGCCACGCACTGGCTCGATCGTTTTCCGAATCTCATCGTGACCCGGACCTTTGCCAAGGCGCACGGGCTGGCGTCGCTGCGCGTCGGTTACGGACTGAGTGATCCGCAGGTGGCGGAGCTGCTCAACCGGGTACGCCAGCCCTTCAACGTCAACGCCTTCGCTCAGGCCGCCGCGGCGGCGGCGATCGGCGATCGCGAGCATGTGCGTGCATCGGTGGAGCTGAACCGCGCGGGGATGCGGCAGTACCTCGATGCCTTCAAACGGATGGGGCTCGAGTACATCCCGTCGGTCGGCAATTTCATCACGGTCGACGTCGGCCGCCCTGCCGGCCCGGTGAATCTGGATCTTTTGAAGCGCGGCGTCATCGTGCGGCCGGTCGGCAACTACGGTTTGCCCAACCACCTGCGCATCAGCATCGGTCTCGAAGCCGAGAACGCCCGCTGCATCGCCGCGCTCGAGGACATCCTCGCGCCATGATCGAGCGCCTGGCGATCATCGGGGTCGGGCTCATCGGCGGATCTCTCGCCCGAGCCCTGCGCGAGGCCGGAGCCGTGGGGCA
>NZ_LN848257.1:4604575-4608809 GCF_001499735.1 Thiocapsa sp. KS1
GGTACCGCTCGGCGCCATGCGCGGGGTCTTCGAGGCGATCCGGGACCGACTCGACCCGGCGGCAGTGGTGACCGACGGGGGCAGTGTGAAAGGCAGCGTGGTGGCCGACGCGCTCGGCGTCTTCGGCGGCGTGCCGCCACGCTTGGTCCCCGGTCATCCGATCGCGGGCACGGAGCACAGTGGCGTGGAGGCGTCCCTTGCCGATCTGTACCGTGGGCGCCGCGTCATCCTGACCCCGTTGCCCGAGACCGACACAGACGCACTCGCACGCGTCACCGCGATGTGGGAGACCTGCGGGGCCGAGGTCACCTCTATGTCGGTCGCCCACCACGACGAGGTGCTCGCCGCCACCAGCCATCTGCCCCACATGCTCGCCTTCGGGCTGGTCGATGCGCTGGCACGTATGCGCGAGAACGACGAGATCTTCCGCTATGCCGCCGGCGGCTTCCGAGACTTCACCCGTATCGCTTCCAGCAATCCGGTCATGTGGCGCGACATCTGTCTCGCCAATCGGGAGGCCCTGAGCGCCATGCTGGCGCGTGTCGGGATCGAGATGACCGATCTCGCCGAGAGTATCCGCAACGCCGACGGCGAGCGCCTGCTGGCCATCTTCGAGCGAGCCAAGGCGGCGCGCGATCGCTATGTGGATGCGCCCCGGATCGATTGATCGCGCGTCCGCGTGCGGTCCGGGGCCTGGAAGGAGGCGGGATCCGAGATCCGGCCTGTGCGTGCAGTCGACGCTTGGCGCTCGTGCATGCACATTCATGCTGGATTCCGTGCATATTCACACTGGATCCGGAGGCGTCCGTCGGTTGCCGGATCTCGACCTTGTCGGAGCGGCGCGCTATGCTTCTCGACGTCGCCGGCCGGTGCGATTCTTCGAACGTGTGTACCGGAGCCCTGGATGCCCGAATCGATCCTTTTCGATCGATCGGGCGATCCGAATCCTGCGCGAGGCGTCTCCCTTCGCTTTGAGGCTTCGGATGCGGGGCCGATTCCGAACGCCCTATTATCGCGATCCGATTCATGCCTTCAGAAGAGACCGAGCCGCCTCTGACGCAGGGTGCCGTCGAGACACCCGACGAAGACTATCGCCTGCTTGTCGAGAATCAAACGGATCTGGTGGTGAAGGTCGACCCCGAGGGTCGCTTTTTGTTCGTGAGCCCGAGCTACTGTCGAGCCTTCGGTAAGACCAAGGACGAGCTGCTCGGCCGGTCATTCATGCCGCTCGTTCATGAGGACGACCGCGCGGAGACCGCCGCAGCGATCGCAAGACTCCACCTTCCCCCGCACCATTGCTACGTCGAGCAGCGCGCAATGACCGTGTGGGGCTGGCGCTGGCTCGGCTGGTCCGACACGGCGGTGCTCGACGGCGAGGGTCGGGTCACGGCGATCATCGGCGTCGGGCGCGACGTGACGGAGCGCAAAGCGGCCGAGGCGGCATTGGCGGAGACGACCAGACGGCTTGAGCTTGCCGTCGAGGGCGGCGATATCGGTCTCTATGACGGCTCCGTTTTGCCCCTGGACATGTCGGTCGATGCCCGCTATTTGGCCATGCTCGGCTATGGCGTCGGCGAGATTCAGGTCGACTTGCAGAGCTGGCAGCAGATGCTGCACCCGGACGATCGCGACCGGGTCCGGACCCTTGGCGAGCAGGTGGTGCGTGGCGATCTCGATCGGTTCGAGGCGGAATACCGCATGCGTCATCGCGACGGGCACTGGGTTTGGATCCAGGACCGTGCGCGGGTCTACGAGCGGGACGCGGACGGCAAGGCGATGCGGGTCGCCGGTACCCACATGGACATTACCCGGCGCAAGGTCGCCGAGCTGAAGCTCGAGTACCTCGTCGATCATGACGAATTGACCGGCTTGCTGAATCGACGCGGCATCTGGCAGTCGGTGCAACGGATCCATGCCCAGAGTCAGCGCTCGGGCCGGTCCTGTTGTCTTGCAATCCTGGATCTCGACCACTTCAAGCTGGTCAACGACGCCTACGGCCACGGCGTCGGCGACGAGGTGTTGAAATGGGTGTCGGGGAGACTTCGCCAAGAGGTGCGTCAAGCCGACTGGCTGGGGCGCTGGGGAGGCGAGGAGTTCGTGATCGCACTGCCCGAGACCAACGAGGTCCAGGCACGCACCGGTCTCGAACGTATTCGCGAGAGCGTCGCCGCACGGCCGATCCAGATCAAGGGTCAGCAAATCCGCGTGACTCTGAGCATCGGCTTTGCAACCTGTCAGTCCGACGAGGGCGACCCCCGGGAGGTGTTGGCCCGTGCGGACATGGCCCTCTACCACGCCAAGAATGCGGGCCGGAATCGAGTCTGCTACGACGGTCACGACAGCGGGGTTTACGCCGTCTCGATGGCCGTTCTGGTGCAGTCCGCATTGCAGACCGCGCGCATCCTTCCGGCGTTTCAGCCCATCGTGGAGCTTCGCGATCGCCGGGTCGTTGCGGAAGAGTCGCTGGCCCGGATCGTCGCAGCGGACGGTCGTATCTTGACCGCATCCGCCTTTATCGAGATTGCCGAGCAGCTCGGGCTGCTGCATCGCATCGACAGCATGCTCCTGAGTGCGACTGCGGCCCGGCTCAAATGCTCCAAAGGTTCCGGTGCAAGTCGGCTGTTTGACTTCGTGCACCTGTCCGGAGACTTGGTTCGCCATCCGGATATCTTGCAGACCCTTGCGCGTGAGCTTGACGGGGTGTCCAAGGCGACGAACGCTGCGCCGCCCTTGGTTCTGACGCTCAACGAGCGGCAGATTTCCGCGGAGACCGAGCAGGTCGCTCGGGCGCTGGCGCCGCTGCTGGATCTGGGGTGCAGGATCGCGGTGAGCGATTACGGCGGGGATACCTCGTCGTTTCGGTTTCTGATTCATCTGCCGGTGAGCTTTATCCAGCTCGACGCCAATCTCGTGCGGTTGACCAGCGAGTCAGCACGGGCGCGATCCATCCTGGCGACCATTCAGCACACCGCGCAGGATCTCGGCATCACCACCATCGCCAAACAGATCGAGGACGATGCCACCTTGCAGCGGCTCATCGAGCTGGGTGTGGATTGGGGCTCGGGGTACCTCTTCGGACGACCTTCGGAGCCCGGTTGACGGGGCAGGGGCTATCGGCGTCGCCGACGCAGCGCAATCAGAGCGGCACCGTACGCGGCATCCTGATGCTCGGCCGTCGTCACGGGAACCCCGAGGATGTGCTCTCGCATCGCCGTCCAGGTCGGATTTGCGGCGCCGCCTCCGATGCTTGCGATCCGCCGAAGAGGGGGTGCGCCCAGCTGGGCCAGCCGTGCGTAACCTGCTGCCTCGATCCGGGCGATTCCCTCCAAGAGGCCGTGCAGGAAGGCTCGCGGCTCGCTCGGGCGAGGCGAGAGTCGCGGAGCAAGATCCGGATCATTCCTCGGAAAACGCTCCCCGGGCCCGAGCAGCGGGTAATAGTCCAGACCGGATGGGCATTCAGGGTCGATGCCGAGGCTGAGCGCAGCGATCTCCGGGCCGCTGAAGTATCGGCGCAAGACCGCGCCGCCGCTGTTGGACGCGCCTCCGACCAGCCAAGCGTCGCCGAAGCGGTGGCTGTAGATCCCGTAAGCGGAGGCCGTCACCGGCTGCTCCGAGAGGATCTTCAGGACCAGCGTGCTCCCTAGGCAGGTGACCGCATCGCCGGGTTCGTTCGCCCCGGCGGCGATCACCGCGGCCGTGCTGTCTGTTGTCCCGGCAAGCACCTGAACGCCCGACGGCCAGCCGAGCAGGTTCGCGAGCGTTGCGTCGAGGTGGCCGATCGGATCACCGGGGGCGAGGACCTGCGGCAGTCGGATCCCCTCGGGGATCAGTGTCGACATCCAATCGGGCCAACGCAGCTGTTCGGCGTCGTACCCCAGCTTCAAGGCAGTGTTCCAGTCGCTGACCCCATGGTGTCCGGTCAAGCGCCCGACGATCCAGTCCGCTTGGTGCAGCGCCAGCGCGCTGGGGGTACGCGGGTGTTGTCTGCTCAGATGCATGAGCTTGGCGAGGCTGGCACTCGGTCCGCGCGCCGGGCTGTCCGCCGGGGCCACCGTATCGATCAGGGCCGACTCCGCAACCGCGCGCCGGTCGTTGTACATCAGCGCGCGTCCGCACGGGTTGCCATCCGGCGCGGCCAGCAGGAGGGTGGCGGAGGTGGCGTCCAGACAGATGGCCGCCGGCTCCCGGTCGGACAGCGCGGCGCCGAGCTGCGTCAGGGTGTCGAGTACAGCCT
>NZ_LN848257.1:4608909-4618529 GCF_001499735.1 Thiocapsa sp. KS1
GTACCGGCCCGGAGCCGGGTTTAGCGTCTCGGCGAGGGGCGTGCGTACTGCCGTCAGCTCGCGGCCGCGTTCATCGATGGCGACCGCGCGACATCCGGAAGTCCCCAGATCTATGCCGATCCATGCCGGAGCGCGTTTGGAGCTTGCACCAAGGGCCATCGTGTCTCGGGATCCGGGTCTCGGATCCACGACGATCAGGGGAGTTGGACGGGATCCGCCGGACGCCAACCGGCTGCGCGATGCTCGGCGACCACCGTCGTGTAGATACCGCCGCGGACATTGAAGGCCGCGGTCAGGCGCATGAAACGCGGCTCGGTCGCCGCCACGAGATCACCGAGGATCTGGTTGGTGACCGCCTCGTGAAAGGCGCCCTGATCGCGGTAGGTCCAGACATAGAGCTTCAACGCCTTGAGCTCCACGCAACGCGCCTCCGGGACATATTCGAGGGTAAGCTCGGCAAAGTCCGGCTGGCCGGTTTTGGGGCACAGGCAGGTGAACTCCGGGATCTGGATCCGGATGCTGTAGTCACGCTCGGGCTGGGGGTTGGGGAAGGTCTCGAGCGAACGGCTCGGGGCAGTGGACATGGTGCTTAGTCTCCAGGAAACAGGTCGCCCGATCGTTGCCGCCAGATGCAGTCGATCGGAGTGATAGCGGATCGCGGAAGGTTAACATGCGATGCCGCTCCGGTGCTGTGCGGACGCTGTCGGATCGTTCAACGGTGTGGTCGTCGGGACAGGAACGAGGGAAACGCTTGCATGACCGATCCTGTGACAGGATGCCCAAAATTGTCGGTGGCGGCACTCTGCGTCGGACCTCCGTGGGCGCCCTCCGCGGAGCGTCCGGGTGTTTGCTCGTGGCTCCATCGTTGCATGCGATTTCATGAGAATCAGAAACCTGCCCCAGTCCATCGGAGCGACGGAGATTCAAGATGGCTTCACGGTGCCGGGTAACCGCCCTTGCATCCCTCGGTGTGCAACCGTGCAACACGCAGCGGAGCATGATCGTTTCGCCCTGCATACATCGGCTCGAGCGGATGAGTTTGCGTCGCATCAAATGTCATCGAGCGGATGGATTCACGCTCGTCGAGCTGATGATCGTCGTCGCGATCATCGGCATCCTGGCGTCACTCGCCGTGCCGGCGTATCAGAACTATGTGGTCCGAGCGCGGGTTGCGGAGGGTCTTGGGCTGCTGTCCGGTGCTAAGCCTGCGATCGTGACGCACTATGCGTCGACAGGCTCGATGCCGGCAGTTTTGGCTGATTTCGGGTGGAGCAATGCAGGCGGTGCCGATGTGTATGGAGACGGTGCGGACTTCGAGAATGTCTTCGGGTTCGAGAGTGACCTGTGGAGCGACATTGAATGGCAGGTCAAGCCGTGCTCCCCGAATAGCTGCGGCAATCTGGTTCTGCGCACCAGGAATTCCGAGCTCACCGGCGGGGTCGACATCGGCCTCCATCTTCAGGCCAAGGGCAGCGATGGCGGTGTGCGTTTTCGTTGTGTCGTCAACGACGAGGTCGCGCGGCGGCCCTTTGTGCCTGCCGTGTGCCGGGACGGCCGCTCCACTGACTTCACGACGTGGTGATCTTCACGATAGTGATCCGCGTCGAGCGCCGCTCCCTCGTCATGCACCGGGCCGCGTCTTTCAACGCAACCCGGATTTGCGCTCCGGACGCGGTTTAGCTCAGCACCCCGGCGTATACCTCAGATCCAGCGTGTAGGGATGCTCCCCCGCCGGCTCGTGCGGCGGCGGGTCGATCGGTCCCGGCGTGTGTCCCATCAGCCGGAAGCGGGCGATGCGCCGACTCTCCGCCTCGTAGCTGTTGACCGGAAAGTTGCTCTCGCTGCGACCGCCGGGATGGGCGACATAATAGGTGCAGCCGCCCAGGCTCGCGCGGTTCCACAGATCGACGATCTCGAACAGAAGCGGGCTGTGCGAGGGGATCGTCGGGTGCAGACCAGACGGCGGGCTCCATGCCTTGAAGCGGATCCCGGCCACGAATTCGGCCTTGCGACCGGTCGGGCGCAGCGGGACACGCCGTCCGTTGCACACCAGCACATGCCGGTCGCCGACCATGCCGTTGACCTTCACCTGCATCCGCTCTACCGAGCTGTCGACGAAGCGGGCCGTGCCCTGCGCCGTGACCTCCTCGCCCAGGACGTGCCAAGGCTCGATGGCGGCCCGCAGCTCCATGCTGATCCCGTTCTCGGTGACCAGATCCCCGTAATGCGGGAAGCGGAACTCGAAGAAGGGATCGAACCAGGCCGGGTCGAAGGGATAGCCCGCGCGCTGTAGATCGCAGATGACGTCGTTGAAATCCTGCCGCACGAAATGGGGCAGCAGGAAACGATCATGCAGCTCGGTGCCCCAGCGCACGGGCTTGCGACGGTAGGGTTCCTTCCAGAAGCGCGCGACCAGGGTGCGCAGCAGGAGCATCTGGGCGAGGCTCATGCGGGCGTGCGGCGGCATCTCGAAGGCGCGGAACTCGACCAGACCCTGACGCCCGGAGGCGCTGTCCGGCGAGTAGAGCTTGTCGATGCAGAACTCGGTACGGTGTGTGTTGCCCGTGACGTCGGTCAGCAGGTTGCGCAGCACCCGATCGACCACCCAGGGCTGCGGCACCTCGCCGGGCGGCATCTGCTGGAAGGCGATGTCGAGCTCGTAGAGCCGGTCGTCGCGCGCCTCGTCGACCCGCGGCGCCTGGCTGGTCGGGCCGATGAACATCCCCGAGAAGAGATAGGACAGGCTCGGGTGATGCTGCCAATAGCCGATCAGGCTCTGCACCAGATCGGGCTTTCGCAGGAGCGGGCTGTCCGCCGGGGTCGGGCCGCCGAGGGTGACATGGTTGCCGCCGCCGGTGCCCGTGTGGCGCCCGTCGAGCATGAACTTCTCGGTGCCGAGCCGGGCCTGGCGTGCCTCTTCGTAGAGGATCTGGGTGTCGCGCACCATATCGTCCCAGCTCTCGGACGGATGGATATTGACCTCGATGACGCCGGGGTCGGGCGTCACGGCCAGCTTCTGGAGCCGATGGTCGCGCGGCGGCTCGTAGCCCTCGATGATGATGGGCATCTTGAGCTCGGCGGCCGTGTCCTCGAGACAAAGCACCAGATCCAGCCAATGCTCGAGATGGGTCAGCGGCGGCATGAAGCAGTAAAGCCGACCTTCGCGCGGCTCGATGCAAAGCGCGGTACGGATCAGGTCCGGATGCAGGTCATCCGGCAACGCAATCTGCGGGTGCAGCGACTGGTGCGACTCGTCCAGCGGTGTCACACGTCCATAGCGGGCGGCGAGGTCCTGCGGCCGGTGGCCCTGTTCGCGGATGGTCTGCGGCGCTTGGGCCGGCTCGACCAAGCGGCTGTAACGGCGCGCCACCTCGTCGAAGGGCGAGCGCAGCGGGGTGACCGGCTCGAAGGGGTTGCGCTCCGGCACCGTGTCGAGCTTGCCCTCGGGGATGTAGGGCAGGGCATCCAGGGGCAGGCGGAAGCCCATCGGCGAGTCGCCCGGGATCAGGAAGAGGTTGCCGTCGCGGAAGGTCCAGCGCCCGCTCTTCCAGCGCCCCTCGGCACCGAAGCCCCACCAGCGCAGCGGCAGCACATAGCCCGCGACACGGTTCAGACCCTGTTGAAAGAGGCGGGTCAGACGTTTGCGTTCGTTGGGGTCCTTGAGCTTGTTGTCGAGCGGGTCGACGTTCGCCGGCAGACGTGCCTCTTTCCAAAGATAGTAGAAGACGTCCTCATGGGCCTCCGATGCGAAGGTTGGATCCACGCCCAGGTGACGGGCGAGGGTGCGCACGAAGGTCTCGGCCTCCGCGGGCCCATATCCGTATTGCGTGTTCTCCAGGCCGAACAGCTCGGGGTTGCGCCAGACCGGCTGTCCGTCCTTGCGCCAAAAGCAGGAGAGCGCCCAGCGTGGCAATTGCTCGCCTGGATACCACTTGCCCTGTCCGATGTGCAGCAGACCGCCGGGTGCGAAGTGGCGCTTGAGGCGCAGCATCAGGTCCTCGGCCAGGATCTTCTTGGTCGGGCCGAGGGCTGCGATGTTCCACTCCGCGCCGTCCATGTCGTCGATCGAGACGAAGGTCGGCTCGCCCCCCATGGTCAGGCGCACGTCGTTGGCCTTGAGCTCGGCATCGACCTGATGGCCGAGCGACTCGATCGCCGCCCACTGCTCGTCCGTGTAGGGCTTGGTGACGCGCGGGTCTTCGTGGATGCGCGTGATCTCGTTGTGGAAGTAGAGCTCGACCTCGCACTTGTCCGTCGCACCCGTGATGGGTGCGGCGCTGCGCGGTGCCGGGGAGCAGGCGAGCGGGATGTGGCCTTCGCCCGCGAAAAGCCCCGAGGTGGGATCGAGCCCGATCCAGCCGGCACCCGGTACATAGACCTCGGCCCAGGCGTGCAGGTCGGTGAAGTCGGCCTCCGGGCCGGAGGGGCCGTCGAGCGATTTCACATCCGCCGTCAACTGCACCAGATAACCGGAGACAAAACGCGCGGCCAGACCCAGGTGCCGCAGGATCTGCACCAGCAGCCAGGCGGTATCGCGGCAAGAGCCCAGACGCCGGCTCAGGGTCTCTTCGCAGGTCTGGACCCCGACCTCCATGCGGATCACATAGTTGATGTCCTGCTGGAGACGCTGGTTCAGGTCGACGAGGAAGTAGACCGTCTCGCGCTTGGTCCGGTCCACGGCCGAGAGCCATTCGGTCAGCAGAGGTCCGCTCTCGGTCACCTCCAGATAGGGTGCGAGCTCCTTGCGCAGATCGGGCTCGTACTCGAAGGGGTAATAGAACGCGTAGTCTTCGAGAAAGAAGTCGAAGGGGTTGATCGTGATCATCTCGGCGATCACGTCGACCTCGACCGTCAGCGTCTTGGCCTTTTCTGGAAAAACAAGCCGTGCCAGGTAGTTTCCGAAGGCGTCCTGCTGCCAGTTAATGAAATGCTCGGCGGGTTCGACCTTCAGCGAATAGGAACGGATCGGCGTGCGGCAGTGTGGGGCCGGGCGCAGGCGCACGACATGCGGCGCGAGATTGACCGGGCGGTCGAAGCGGTATTCGGTTTTATGGTTAATGGCGACGAGGATCGACATCGGGGATGGGTTCCTGGCTGAAGTGTCGGGTATCGAGTCTGACTGTCGCACCGCGGCGCGGGCACCGGTGCGGCTCGCTCAGACGAAGAAGGACGGGTCGAGGTGTTGCTGTCTTGCCGTGGTGTGGCGATCCGCGGTAATTACCAGCAAAATTCGTTCCGAGGCATGGTAGAGGGATTCGGTTCAGGTGCCAACGATCCCACAAAAGGCCGGCGCTGTCTTGCGAATCGGCGTGTCCATCGGCCACCGAGGCATCCTCGGGAGACCAAGGACAGGGCGGCGGGCGGTGGCGCCGCCCGAGTCTTTCGGTCGAGTGCGAGACGGGCGCGGGGCTGCGGCGGTGCACCGATCGAGCGTTGCGCCCCGGTTTGGCCCGCCGGTGGTGCGTCCTCGGAGCAGGGCAAGATGGGAGGCCGGTGTTGGACACGGCGATCGCCGTCGTTCGGCGAATCCGGGCGCTCCCGATAACTCAGGCGCTCAGCTCGGCCATCACCCGAGCAACCATCGCTGCCCGCGTCCGAACACCGAGCTTGACGAAGATACGCCGCAAATACGATGAGACGGTCCATTCGCTCAGGCGGAGCCGATCGGCGATCTGCTTGTTCCCGAGTCCGTTGCTCACCAGCACCGCGACCTGCAGCTCGCGTTGCGTCAAGCGGTCGAGGACGGTCGAGGCGGTGACGGCTGTCGACCGCGCAGATCCGGTGTCGCCCAGGATGAGGTAGCGACGGCCGTTCAACGAGCAGGTCCCGATCACCTGCGTCTCGTCGGACTGACCGCCAAACCCGGCATGGAGCTCGAGCAGCTGCTCGCTGCCGTCGCCGACGGGCGCCGGGACGATCCGGCAGCGGGTCTCGGCGATAGTGAACTCGACGATCGGCTTCATGACGCGGTTCCCCGTCGTGAAAATCATCAGGGTCAAACCTGCCATGCGTCCTGCGGTCTCGCGTTATTCTCGTGCCGGCCTATCAGGGCGAAGATAGCACAAGCCCGGCGAAGGCTCGGCCGGCAGCGCCGTTGACCTCCGAATGAGCTCGGGTTTCCTGCGTGTTTGCCCCGACGCTTGCGAGTCGGGCACGCACGGATCGGATCGGATCCCGAGCCGATCGGCGCCTCGGCGGTGCGCGACCCAGGACGATCTTGATCCAGGCAGCAGGCATCCGGCGGTCGCGCTCGACCACGAGCGGCTCCGCCAAGACGATCCGCAGTCCAGCCTGCTTCACGGCGGCGTCGAGATCCGACGGGCGATGCCACCGCTGAACATGAATCTCCCTCGCCCAGCGCGTCTCGCCGTTCGTGTCGGGGCGCGCGAAATCGATCTCGACCCGCGTCAGGCGTTGCGCCTTGTCCGAGCGCGTCCGCCAGAGGCTAACGCGTCCGGCGGATCTGTCCCTGATATCGCTCAAGATCCGGTCGCCGTCCGTCGGATGACCGCACAGTAGGTCTGCAATCAGATGACCACCGGGTCGCAGATTCATGCGGCAGTGCAGCAGGGTCGAGGCGAGCTCATCCGCGGCGAGCAGGTAATTGAGCGTGTCGCCGTTGCAGGTGATGAGATCGACGGGGCGCGGCAGCCGCAGGCGACGCATGTCCTGCCGAATCAGCAAGACCCCATGGCCGCGCAAGCGCTCCGCTGCGATCCGCAGCATCTGCGGCGAACGGTCGACCCCGATCAAAGGCACGCCGTAACCCAGCAGGTCATACAGAAAACGCCCGGTTCCGCAGCCGACATCGGCCAGGCTCCCGAAGCGCAGTCCGAGCGCTCGCACGCAGGCGTCGAAGCTTGCGCGCACGATCGGATAGAGCGTGTCGCCGACAAGGCGGTCGTAGTCCGTCGCCAAGCGACTGTAAGGGGCGACCCGCTCACTGTCGGTCATGCCGAGGTTCAGCGCATCGGTTGCGGTGTCTCGGCGATGGATCATCGGCTCTCGCACCCTGACTCCGAGCATCCCGGGTCGCGCTCAGAGCACCCGAATCATCGGTGATCGACCCTGTACGACGCGCCGCGGATCACGCAGATTCGCGGCGACGTTCGCGGTCACGCGCACCCCGCTGTTGAGCATGCCGGGCGGGGCCAGAACGGTGCCCTTGGCGCAACCGTAAGAGCGGCCGCGCTCGTCGAGGATCCCGGAGGTGTGGATGCCCACCACCGCGGGTCGACCCGCCAAGGTCGCCCATACCGGACTGCCGCTATGACCGGGGCAGGTGTCGACCGTGTAAAGCAGGCGCTGCGGCGTGAAGCGGCTCAGCCGCTCGCTGTGCCTCCAGAGGCTGCCGACCGGGCGGTCGGCCGGGTAGCCTGCGACCGTCAAGGGCGCGCCCGCTTTCAGCTGCTTCAACTCCTCGTCGGTCGGCACCCGCACCGGCAGAAAGCGGCTGATCCCGGGGAATGGGCGCGGCAGCACCAAGAGCCCGTAATCGTTGGCCTGACGCTCGGCGGCAGAGCGCGCCTCGATGAACCGGCGCGGCACGTATCCCTCGGCCGCGAGCAGCGTACCGAAGGGAAATCGATCGCGATCGGCACGCCCCGGCGCGACCCGCACCCGGACGGGCGGACGACGCAGACGCAGGCTGTAGAGACAATGCGCAGCGGTCAGCACGCGGCGCGGTCCGATCAAGGCGCCGCTGCACCCGCGCCATAGGTTGTCTCCGAAATCGCGACCCAGGTGGCAGATGGTGTTGTAGGGGAAGCGCTCGGTGCGGTTCTCGTGCACGCGATTGTCGCCGGGTCCGACCAAGGCATAGTCGCGCTCGTCCGCGTCGAGCGGCACGTCGAACAGATCCAGGGCGGCGTGCATCGTCTCAACCCTCGGGCGGGTCGGCGGGCGGGGTCGCCGTGCTGCTCTCGGACTCCGGCGGAGTCTCGCGGCCGATCCGCTCCGGCGGGTCGAGCGGCGCCTGATAGTAGCCCTCCGGATCCAGCTCGGTGAGTTGCTCCCAGATGCGGTTCAGGATGATGTCGGCCTCGGGACGCTGAGACAGGAACCCGACCGCGCGCGTGATGAATGCCTCCTCCTCGGGGCTGAGCAGCCCGGCGAGCGCACTGTCCGCTGCGTTGTCGTCGGCGGGTTCCGGCTCCTCGAACAGCAGTTCCGCCTCCTCGCCGAAGCTCTCGCGACGCCGCTCCGGCGCGCTGCGGATGGGGGCGACGCTGGCCTTGGCCTTGGGTTCCCGGGCACCGCCGTTGGCGGCCGGTGTCGGAGCGTCGCCGCAGGGCGCCTGTTTCGAGCGGGCGCCCGCCCTGTGCGCCGTCAGGGACTCGATCTCGGCGAGGACCAGCGCGTCGAGATCCGCGAGATCCGTCTCGGAGTCCGCAGGCCGGGCGGGTCTCGGTCGGGCCGAGCTTGGCCGGGCGGGTTGCGATGCTGTGCGGTGAGTCTGGTTCATGGTGTTGCCTCGGATAACATGACTGTCGGCCTCGACGAACCCTGCGCAGGGTGATCCTGAACGTCTGTCGATCTCACATGAACGACAGGGCTAGCCGATCCAGAGCTGCCGGTCGGCTGCTCGACCGGCGGAGCGCCGTTTGGCGCTCGGCCGTCAGCTCGGGGCGCAGATCCAGGATCCGCGCCAGGTTGGCCTGCGCGTCGTGCACCGGCTCGATGGAGCGCGCCGGGCCGGTGACGAGGGTGACCACGCCGGGTCCGTGGCCGCTCTTGAGACTGTCGCCGTGCACGACCGCGCCGACGGTCGTATAGCCGCTGTGCAGGGTTCGGCCGAATCGCCCGTCTACGCCCCGAATCGCCACCAGGTCGCCGAAGCGCAGCCGATCCAGGCGCAGGCGACGACAGGCCTCGGGGTCGGACAACTGCAGATCGGCATCCCCGCGACAGCAGTTGTCGCGACCCACGCCCGAACCCAAGAGCCCGGGCGGCAGCAGATGGGTCACCGGCACCCGCAGGCGGTGCGGCTGGGAACGCAGGCCCCAGCGCCGGATCAGGTTCGGCGAGCAGTTGGAGAGCGTCAGCTCCGGGTGCTCGGGCAGCCGCAGCCCCATGCCGTGGGAGTAGATCTGGATCCGGTCGCCGATGCGCAGACGCCGCAGCACGGGATCCGGAAAGTCGATCAGGACATGGTCGATGCCGCCGTGCTTGCCGGTGACCACACCGCGCTGGCCGGCACAGGGTCCGTTCAGGACCAGTGCCGCATTGCCGATGCAGGCATAGGCGTTGAGCGCCAGATTGGCCGCATTCGGCTCGCCCGTGAGCGCACGCTGACGGCTCTCGATCGCCACGCCCGGCTCCAGGTGATCGGCCGCCAGCCCGACGCAGCGATCCCCGACCCGGTGGCTGATGACGATCCCGCCGGGCCCCGGCACTATCCGCGGTACGCCGTCGCGACCGATCCGATACGGGCTCTTCCCCTGGGTCGGCGGGGCGATCTCGCCGGCGACCGCGACCATCACCAGGGCATCCAGATTCATCCGCGGTGTGCCGGCCCGGCGGCGGGTCGAGGGCAGGGGCGGTGCGAGTGCAGGGCGTTTCATGGCAGTCGGTACCAGAAGACCCGGGCGTCCTGCCAGACGTCGGCGTCCCGGTCGTCG
>NZ_LN848257.1:4618629-4625234 GCF_001499735.1 Thiocapsa sp. KS1
TCACCAGATGGACCACCGCAAGGTCCAGCCCTGTCCAGCACAGCTCCAGGGCACCGCTGCGGGCGAGCAGGGGGGTCAACTCTTGACGCAGCGGCTGCGACTGCATGGGGTTGACCTCCCGGCAGTCGATCCCGCCCGCCGCGAGCAGGCGGCAGATGGCCGGCGGGTCGCCGCTCGGCTCGGCCAGGGTCAGGATCAGAGGACGATAGCGGCTCATGGCGGCGGCCAGCGCGGCGGCATCCAGTGCCCCGCCGACCAGCGGCAGGGCCAGCTCCAGATCCGGGACGGTGCCGAGGAGGCGCTCCTCCAGGTCGATGCCGAAGCGCTCGAACCGCTCGATCACCTGCGCATCCACGTCCTTCGGCATAAAGGACTCGTGCAGGGCATCCCCGGCCCAGTAGAGACGCAGGGCCGGGAGACCGAGATCCAGACGGGCGCGCTCCCACTGTGTCAGGGCGTGCGGATCGAGCATCGGCGTGGCGGGATCCGCGAAGGGATCGGCCAGCAGATCTTCGGGGTGGAGCCGATAATGCGCGGTGTTGTCGAGGATCGACCAGAGGCGCGGCACCAGACAGACCCGCAGCTCCTCGGCGAGACGCAGCGCCAGCATCGGCCCGTGACGAGCCAGGGCCGGGCGGACGTCGAGGACGCAGAACCAACCCTTGGTGTCGACCGTGACCTGAAACGGCGGGAGCGGACCCATGGCGGATCTCCGACGTCAGTCCTCAGGAGGCGAGCGCCATCGGCGGCTGCCGCTTCTTGACCCCCAAGGTCGAGCGCATCGCGGTGCCGACACCCGGGAAGGCACGCCCCTCCGCAGTCATTCGATAGGCCGCGATCCAGGCCTCGGCATGGGCGCCGAACGGGCGCGCCTCGGAGCGGAAGACCAGCGGATCGGCGGTCGTTTCGAAGTCTTGATCCGCAATCCATTGCAGGATGCGCCGGCCGCTTTCGGCCATCTTCGCGCGCTGCGACAGCTCCGCCATGCCGCCCAGATGACGGTTCGAGACCACCTCGATCACGTCCCACTTGGTGTTGGCGTCGAACGCTTTTTTGATGTCCGGCTGATCGAAGAGATCGAGCAGGGTGCGCAGGTAATGCCCGGTCTCGTGGGTCAGCGCCAGGATGTTGCCGTAGCTGGAGCGATCCAATGCAAAGCGCAGGTCGGTGCCGAGCCGCTGGATGCTCGCCAGGTTGCCGAAGGGGCGATCGTCGATATCCTGCGAGCCGCGGATTACCTCCCCGACGGTGAGATCCCTGAAATACTGGGCCATCGCCGCCATGAAGGCGACCATCTGGCGGTGGAACCCTTGGTTGACCACGGCCCCGGCCGGTGCCGGCGCGGTCCCGTAATTGAATACGCGCCGGTAGGCGATCATGCGGTCGCGCAGGGTATAGCGCAGCGGTTTCCATTTCTCCAGGATATAGAGCGCCCGCGCACCCGGCCCGCGCTGGACGCGCATCCGGCCTAATTGGAAAAGCTGGCGCAGCACATCGGCCACCTGAAACGCCTTCATCCGCTCGTGCTGATAGATGTAATACAACTCGGCGGCGGCATGAAGCTGGCTCGGAATGACCGACTCGTCGAAATCCGGCACCAGATGCGCATAGGGCAGGTCGCCGAACGGCAGCACGCCCTTCGCACCGAAGCCGATCAGATCCGCAAAGCCGAAGGCCGGATCGCCCGAAGCGCCCTCCTGTAGCTCGCCGAAGCGTTTCTCGAACTCGCCTTCAAGGTTCTTGCGCTCTTCCGGGGGGAGCTGAGCCAACTGCTCGCGCAGGAAGCGCTGCCACAGGCGGGTGATGGTTTCGTAGTTTTCGTAGGCCATGGGTAGTCTCCTCAATCAGAAGGCGCCATTCCGGGTCGTAAGCGGCGGAATGCCCGGGCAGACGTCGGCCGTGCAGTGCCGGGAGGTGTCCAAGGCGTTCGATGCGGGCACCATGGCCGTTTTCCTCAGCTCAGTGCGTTCTCGATGTTGGTGATTCCGTGCCCGATCCAGCGCAACAGACCGCCGACCGTCAAGACACCTTCGATGTTGTTCTTGCCTTGAATGACGACGAGTCGGCGATGACCGGTGGTCGAGAATTTCGATAGGGCCTCTCGGATTGTTTCCGTGACATCGATACATTTGAGATGGCTGATTTTGGTCGCCCACTTGACGACGGGATCGCCACCCGCGTGCTGAGCAATCGCATTCATGCATTGGGATGCCGTGATCATCGCGATGAGGTTCGCTTTCTGATCCAAGACGAAGACTGTGACAACCCTCTGGCTGACCATGGTTTGAACCGCGTCCTCGACGGTTTTGCCGTCTTCGATTGCGATGACGCTACCCTGTCGGTTCGGCTGAAAGATCTGGCCAACCGGCACTTCCAAGAGCTGCGTGCGCAAGAGCTTCAGCGGATCAAGCGACTGACGGTTCTTTACCGCATTCGTCAAGTCTTCCATCCGTTTGTGATACAGCGTCCGTGCAGCGAGTATCTTGTTGGGCATGGATCATCCTCCTCGATCCGCGGCGTGCCGCAGACCGTTCATCGATCAATCACAGTCACCGGTGTCGGGGACATCGTTGGCCAGAGCATTGAGGCTCGACTCATGGTGAGGCGGCACGGGGATGCAGGGCTCCGGGCACTCGTCCGGTAAGCTGCCATCGAGCCTACGCACGAATGCGAGTGCGCGTTCGATCAGGTCGCGGACCCCTTCGAGTACTGGATCGGTCAGCGAGCAGGAGGGTGCCATCGTGCGCAAGAGACTTTCCCACTGCAGCTCGTTGTCTTGCTGCAGACAGAGCTCTTGATAGAGTGCGGTGAAAGTGTAATTGGACTTCCCTGCCGAAGGGGTGCCGTTGAACCAGAGTTGCTCTCGACTGGCCTCGAGGACCTCTTCCAGGTCGCTGCCGGGCAGGATGCAGGCAATCGGGACATTCTTGCAGGTCGTTTGGCCTCTAATGCAGCCGACCTCCACCCTGCTGCCCAAGGCCGTCTTCAGGTACTCGTCGATCACCACGCCATAGGCGGCTGCCCGCGTCTCCGGCTCGCCTTTGCCACCGGCGTCGGCCCCCATGGCGTAGAGATCGATCGCTCGATCCAGGTCGTATAGGATCTTGTCCAACATGACTTGGCAGAGGGCTCGATCTTCGGCGCAGTCGCAGCCCAGGTAGAAATCCGCCAACTCGGCCAGCCGTCCGCGTAAGGCGATGATCTCGAGCAGGCGGCGCGTCCCTTTGTCCGGGCCACCGGTACCGTACAGACCGTAGAAGACGATCGGCGGACGGGCGACGAACAGCAGCCGGTAACCGCTCGCATTGAAGTTGAAGGCATCCAAGAACAACTGGACGGCCGCCAGGTAGGCGCTGAGCGGCGGGGACGCCGGCGCGACCAGGTTGCGGCTGACCCGGATCAGCCGCCGGAAGCGGCCCAGGGTGAGATGCGCTGTTGCCCCGAGGGCACGCAGATCCTCGGAAGATCCGGCGCTCGCATGATGGATGAGCTGGTCCAGGCTGCGCGCGACGTCGGCTTCCTGGAACAAGGTGCGAAGGTCCGACTGGCCGGCGGCATCCAGGCGGCTCAGAAACTGCTGGTAGGCCAGCAATCCGCGCGGCCAGTCGTTCGGTCCATAGCTGCTTTGCGTGGTTCCGACGAAGTTGCGCAGGGCATGAATGATCGCGTCGCGACGCCCCTGCAGCTCGCTCGCCGGTGCTTGGATCAGAAAGCGTCCCGCATAGCCGATTCTCGAAAGCGCCTCGCCCATCTGGACCAGGATCACCCCCGCCACCTCGTCCAGGCTCTTCGCCAACTGTCGATAGTGGATGCTGAGGTTGGGGCTCAGGGCACCGACGTAGCGGGCTACGCGCGCGTACTCCCCGAGCAGTCGACGTGCACCCATGGCCCTGTCGCGTTGCCAGGGGTCGAGCGCGAAGCGAGCGGCGTTCGAACCCTCGTTGATCACCTCGCGCAGGGTGTGAGACCAGCCGCGCAGCTCGGGGTGGATATCCTTCAAGAGGGCATTCGTGGTCAACGCCGTGAGATCCTGCTCGACATCGCCACGCGCTTGGCGCAGCTCGGCCGAGGTCGAGCTGTCGACCGGGGCGCGTGTGTCGATCCGCGTGACCTTGAAGAACGGCAGCCCGGCCGCCTCTTGATCCAGCGCGGCCTGCTCGTCGACATACCGCTCGCGCAACGCCTTGGAGATCGCCTCCGGGTCGCGCGGGTCGCTCACGCGCAGGTGGCGGCGGATCAGGTTGTCCAGTGCGACGGCCGCTTGGGAGCGCTCGACGGGGAGCGGGCTGGTGTTGGTCTGTTGGCTCATGGTCTCACCTCGATGCTCAGGCGGTCGATGCTCAGGCGGCGATTGCCGGCGGGTCGTGCGCGACGGCCCTCGGGGCGTTGGCCGGGTCCGATAGATGACGGATCACAAGGTCGGAAAGCGGGCCGGCGGGTGCGCCGAGCCCGAGGGCGTAGCGGCTGGCGCTGACCAGGAAGCGCGGTGGAAGGTCGCGCGGCACCCGGTTGCGTGTCAGTGCCGTTGCGGCGGCGCGGATGGCGCGCTCGTCGGCGGGCCGGAAGGGGATGATGTCTGCGAGCGCTCGCTGTGCCAGACCTCGCCGGGTCTGAAAAGCGATCTCGTCGACCACGGCGGGAACCACCCCGTCGGCGCTCGAGAGCAGGACCGGCGGGATGCGATGCGTGCGCGGCAGGCGATAGAGTGTCTGCCAGACCTCGCGCACCCGTGCGGCCTCCGCACCAAAGCCCATGCGGGCCAACATCTCGGCCAGGATCAGGGCGCGCAGATAGCCGGTGGGATGGGCACCGCCCGGCTGGTAGGTGAGGGTGCGCTGGATCGGATGGGCGAGGAAGTCGAGCATGCCCCAGGCCGCAGCCGGACCGCCGAGCAGCAAGGCGGCAAGATCCGCGAAGATCTCCTTGTGCCAGCGTCGATAGATGCTGCCGACTAAGGCCGGTGCCTGGTTCCGGGCCAAGCGTCGGACCACGGCGTCCTGATTCTCCTGCCAGAGCCCCAAGTCTGCTTGCAGGTTGTGGGCGACCTCATGGAGGAAGACCGCCTGCCAGGGGTTGTCGCGATCCCAGGGGATGCGGATCAGCGGGAAGGGGTTGGCCTCGCCGAGCAGGCGCGACAGGGCGATCCCGCGGCGCGTGGTCGCGGGCGAATAGCCGTGCTCCATGTAGGTCAGGGGCTTGAGCATGGGTCCGCGAAATATCAGCGGTGCGGCGCGGCGGATCGCGGCGTAGCAATCCATCGCGATGGCGTCGTGCGCGGCCAACGCGGGCGCGAAGGCCGAGCCGCGTTGGCTGAAGACCTCGAAGAACATCCCGAAGGCGCGCCGGGCGCGGTCGATCTCGCGCTCCACCAGGGCCAGATAGACCAGCACCCGATGGGGCGGGGAGGTTCGCCAGTGCCGCTCCAGGAAGGCCAATCTTACGGCGACATGCCGGTCGATCTCGTGCAGGCGCCGATTGGCGGCCTCGAAGTGCGCGGCCGACGGCGCGAAGGGCAGATCCTTCGCCCGCAACCCGACCCGCTCCGGCGTCAGGGTCGAGAGGCGGCGTGCCCGCGCGACCAGTGTCCGGACCTTATCCTGCAGGAAGGGTTGTACCGTTGCCGGCATGGCCATCGCGTAGTCTCCAGTCGGCCGCGCGTCGCATCGGGCCGCAGCGGCGTTCCTCGGAACCTGCAACCTCAGTTGAGTCGAGCCCGCTGGGCCAGTCTCGGCGCCCGCGCGATCGCTCGGCGCACCTGATGCGGGTTGCCCATCACCCGAGCGGTATTGCGTGCAAGCTGCTGCACGGCCGTTTTCCCGCTGACCGGACGACCCTGCGCCGCCTGGCGGGCGATGTCGGCCGCGGTCTTCCGCACCACGGCGCCGCTGGTCCTCAGCAACTGCCGGGCCGCCGGATTGGCATGAATCGCGCGGGCAGTCCCGGCGAGTCCTCGAATCAGGTGCGGAGCGACACGCATGACGGCGCGACCCCCTTGAGGCAGCAGCTGAGCAGCCAAAGGCACCAAGGCGCCCAAGAATGCCTCGGCTTCCGCCTCGTCGTCGCTCTCAGCGGCGAAGGCTGCAAACTGGTCCATCTCCTGCGGGATCAGGCTCGCCACCCCATGCCCGAGTGCCGTTCCGGCGACGCCGCCGACCGGTGCACCGACGCCCCCGAGCAATCCGCCCAAGGCAGTGCCTGCGGCAGCGCCGGCGGCCGGCAATGCCCCGCGTGCCGCCGCCAGACCGAACCGTCGGGCGCGCGTGGTCGTGCCCTGTCCGGATTGTTTCGGAACGGGCTGGGTCAGCCAGCTCCAAGCACGCCCGAGGAACTCGTCGTCCTCGAAGCCGAGCCCGTCGTCCTCGAAAAACGCATCCTCGTCGAACGCATCGAAGGCCAGCCCGGCATCCCATTCGTCGAAAGCGTCGGCTTCGAGCAGGTCATAGGCATCGTACATGACGGTTCTCCTGCCGCTTCGCGCAGCTCAGGCCGCGGTGATGGTGATGCGTGCCGGTCCCTGGATGATGAAGCTGCGCGGACGCATCGGCGCCGGCATCGTCCGGGCGACAACCGCGACCCGCTGCCGGGCGACCGGCGACGGCCGCGCG
>NZ_LN848257.1:4625334-4644984 GCF_001499735.1 Thiocapsa sp. KS1
CGGCCGCGCGAGCTTGCGGGTCAAGGCGGGGCTGCGGGCCACCTTCGCCGCGGTGCGCCGGACCGCCTTGACGGCCGTTGCCGGCGGGGCGGCTTTCGCCGCAGCGGTTCGATTCACGCTCTTGGCGATCTTGGGCATTGCCCGGACAGCTGCCGGCCCGCGCTTTTGGGTCAGGTTTCTGGCCGCCCCCGTCATCTGTCTGACGACCTGCTTGCGGGCCGACGGCGAGAGGCGCGCTCCCTTGGATTTGAGGACCGTCCGTGCGGTCAGGCCGGCCACGATCGGCAGGGCGCGTGGGTCGCGTGCAGCCATCTCGGCAAAGGCATCCAGCGCCTCCTCTTCGGTTGCGCCCTCTGCACGCAGGCGCTGAACCAGGTTGGCGCCTTGTCCGACCAGCCCGGCAACCCGACCGACGGCTTGCGCGTAGGGATGCGGGATCAGGCTTGCCACGCGCGAGACGCCGCGGGCGATGTTGCCCACGACCGGAGCGGCCCTGCGCACCGCGCCGACGACCTTGCCGCCGACCTTGCGCAGACCGCGCACGAGCCGACCGAAGAACTCGTCGGCATCCTCGGCGCCGAGGGCATAGGCCATGACGTTCTCGAGCGCCTCCTCGGCGTCTGCGTAGTCGTCCTCATAGGCGTCGAAATCGTCGAAATCGTCGTCGCCCTCGAAGTCGTCCATGGCCTCGACGTCGAAATAGGCGTCGTCCTCATAGGCATCCGCCTCGAAGCCTTCGGTGAATTCGTCCTCGAACTCGTCCTCGAAGCCTTCCATCCCGAGCCCTTCCAGCTCGTCGCCCATCAATGCGGCCCCTTCAGCCTCTGCGGCTGCGAAGTCGTCATAGAGGTCTTCTTCGAATGCACCCATGGCGCTGCCTCCTCGTCGAGGTTTCTCGGATCGTCAGGAATCCTTACGAAAGCAGAGCCCCGCATCGCGACCGATCAGGGGATCGACAAGGGCGCCGGCTTTCCGGACGCGACCTAAGCGTCGCTGGCGTAAGGGTGGACCGTGATCGAGAAGTGCGCTAGGGGCATGTTTTTGGGCGCATTATCGTGGGCGTTCGTTCGTGCTACGGGGGATTACGGAGGGAGCCTCGGTGTATTCCGGAAGGACTCGGAGCGCTTCGGCGGGCAGGTCGCACGTTGGCCGGGGAAAACGCGAACCCAGTCGGTATACCATTGGCCGTTCCTGTTCCCTCCCGAGACGCTTCCCCTTATGGATTTGCGCGCCCTCTGCCTTGCCCTCTTGCTGATGCCCTTGGCTCAGGCCGCGGATGTGACCGTGGAGACGGCTGCATCCCCGTCGACGGATCCGTATCTGGACCCGGAACCTGCGCAACGGGGCTATGTCGGCGCTGCGGTCTGCGCCGAGTGCCACCAGGCGGAGTTTGACCTGTGGAAGGATTCCGACCACGACCTGGCGATGACGCAGGCCACGCCGCAGACCGTGCTCGGCAATTTCGACGACGCCGAGATCGAGGCCCACGGCGTCAAATCACGCTTCTTTCGCCGGGACGACGCCTTCTTCGTGCAGACCGACGGGCCCGACGGGGCGCTTCGGGACTCTCCGATCCGCTACACCTTCGGCTGGTCTCCGCTGCAGCAATATCTGATCGAGTTTCCGGGCGGCCGGCTCCAGGCGCTCGGACTGGCTTGGGACACGCGCGCGCCGGAGGAGGGCGGACAGCGCTGGTTCCATCTCTATCCCGATGCAGACCCGAACGCGCCGATGGACCACCGCAACCCGCTGCATTGGACCGCCGCGGAGCAGACCTGGAACTATCAATGCGCGGACTGCCACTCCACCGGCCTGCAAAAGCGCTACGACGCCGTGCAGCAGGTCTACGATACGCGCTATGCGGAGATCAACGTCGCCTGCGAGGCCTGCCACGGACCCGGCGCCCGGCATGTCGAATGGGCCAGGGCGCAGGCCGCCGGAGAGAACGCCGATGCGGCGGCGCCGACGGATGCCGCCGGCCGCGGTCTGACGGTCGATCTGAAGGATCGCGACGGCGGTGTCTGGCAGATCAATCCGGACACGGGTAAACCGCAGCGCTCCGTGGCCCGTTCGCCCCAAGGCGGTCCTCATGTACAGACCGAGACCTGCGCCCGCTGTCATTCCAGGCGCGGACGCATCCAGGATGCGCCGAGCCCGGGCGAACCCCTGCATCAGGGCTTCCGGCTCGCCCTGCTGGATCCCGCGCTCTACTTCCCGGACGGCCAGATCAAGGACGAGGTCTTCGTCCATGGCTCCTTCATCCAAAGCCGGATGTACCATCAAGGGGTCGTCTGCAGCGACTGCCACGAGCCCCATAGCCTCGAGCTGCGCGGCGAGGGCAACGCCGTCTGCGCCCGCTGCCATCCGTCCGCCCGTTACGATTCACCCGAGCACCATCACCACCAAGTCGGCTCGACCGGTGCCGCGTGCGTCGCCTGTCACATGCCCCAGCGCTACTACATGGTCGTGGACGCGCGCGCCGATCACAGCCTGCGCGTGCCGCGGCCGGATCTGTCCCTGAAGCTCGGCACCCCGAATGCCTGCAACGCCTGCCATCAGGACAAGGATGCTGCCTGGGCTGCGACCGCGGTGGAGTCCTGGTACCCGGACCCGGCGTATCGGGGGCCCCACTTCGGCGAGGCACTGCATGCGGCGGACGCCAATGCGCCCGATGCGACCGCGCGGCTGCTCGCGCTTGCGGCCGATCCGACACAGCCCGCCATCGCTCGGGCCAGTGCACTGGATCGGCTCCATGACCGGGCGGACCCCTCGGCACTTTTGACCGTGCAGCGTCTGCTCGCCGACCCGCAGGCGCAGGTGCGCGCACAAGCGGTGCGCTTCCTGGACCTCGCGGACCTGCAGACTCGGGTCGAGCTGGCCTGGCCGTTGCTGTCCGATCCGGCGCTCACGGTGAGACTGGAGGCCGCTCGCGTGCTGGCGCCGGCCATGACCCAAGGGATCG
Source organism: Thiocapsa sp. KS1 (assembly GCF_001499735.1). Lineage (GTDB taxonomy): Bacteria > Pseudomonadota > Gammaproteobacteria > Chromatiales > Chromatiaceae > Thiocapsa. The sequence goes on from NZ_LN848257.1 coordinate 4,628,297, forward strand.
GGAGCGAACTGGCGGACCGCTTGAGTGCCGCCCTGGAGGAGTACGCGATCGCCGAGATGGTGAATGCCGACCGACCCGAGGCCCATTTGAATCTCGGTTTGCTGGCGTTCGAGGCTGGCGAGCCCCGGGTGGCCGAGCAGGCGTACCGCACCGCCTTGAGCCTGGATCGACGCTTCACCCCGGCGCGGGTGAATCTGGCCGATCTCTATCGGTCACTGGGTCGCGAGTCCGAGGCCGAGGCGGAGGTGAAGGCCGGGCTCGCCGCCGAGCCCGCCACAGCGTCCGAGCGCGCCGATCTGCACTACGCGCTGGGTCTTGCGCAGGTCCGCTCGCAGCGGCTCGATGCGGCCGTCGAAGAGCTGGCGCGTGCCGCCGATCTGTCCCCGCAGAACAGTCGCTATGCCTACGTCTACGCTGTCGCACTCGACAGTGCCGGTCGGACCCCGGAGGCACTCTCAGTCCTCGAAGCCGCCCAAGAGCGGGCCCCGTCCGATCGCGACATCCTGATCGCCCTGATCCATTACAGCGCCAAGCTCGACCGAGCGGATGCCGCCGAGCGTTGGCTCGATGCGCTCCGTACCCGAGTCCCGGGGGATCCCGCGCTGATGCAGCTCGAGGAGCAGATCAGAAACCTGCGCGATACGGGCATGACTGAACGCCCGGCCAGCGGCTGATCGCTGCTCCCCGGGTCGCGAATTGCCTAACCCCGCGGGGTCGGGCGGACGTGCGTTAACGCAAGCCGCCGAGTCCCGCGCCGTTGCTCGTTAACCGCGCAGCGCCTATCCCTATCGCTCCGAGCCATCGAAAGCGCCGGAGTTATGATCGATGCCCGCCGTTTCACGGAAAGATCCGCATGCCCAGCCTGAATCGCATTATTCTGATCAACACCCACCTCCACGGCGTGGTGGAGCTCCTCCTTGACGACCACACCAACATCTGCGGCACCAATGCCTCCGGCAAGACGACCCTGCAGCGGCTCGTGCCGGTGTTCTACGGCGAGTATCCGAGCCGTGTCGTGCCCGCCACCCGCGACAGCTTCCAGCGTTGGTACCTGCCCACCGAGCAGAGCTTCATCGTCTATGAATATCTGAGCCTGGACGGTGAACCCTGTCAGGCTGTGCTGGCCGCCGCTGCGGACGGCAAAGGCGTCGCCTATCGTCTGGTGCGCAAGGCCTTCGACCTGGGCGACTACACCCGCGCCCGCCCCGGCGACACCTTAACCTGTCTCGGCATGGCCGAGCTGGGCCGTCAACTCAAACAGGCCGGTGTGACCGTCAGCGGGTTGCTCAATACCCGCGAGTACCGCGCCATCCTGCAGAACGATCGCGGCCAGCTCGCCGCGCGCGGCAACAGCGGCGAGCTGCGCGCGCTGGCCCGGCAGTTCTCGCTTTGCGAGACCGGGCATTCACTGCGTCATATCGAAAAGCTCGCCCAGGCCGTGCATTCGCGGGAGGGCAAGATGGAAACCGTCCGCTCCATGATTGCCGCCATCCTCGAAGAAGACGGCGTCAATCCGCCGACATCGCAGCTGAAGTCCCAGCAGGTGGAGGCTTGGATGCGCGAGAGCCAGCTCGTGCAGGGGTTCGACGCACTCCGTCCGGACTTCGAGAAACTCAAGCGCGAATACCAGGACCTGCTGGGCTGCGAACGTCGCCTCGGCGGACTGCAGCGGGGCTACCGGATCGACGAGCCCCGGCTGCAGCAGACCCGGGACGAGAGCAGCGCAGCCATCGAGCAGGCCGGTTTCGCCCTCAAAAAGCTGGAAGAGGTCTGGAGGCAACGCTGCGACGGGCTCAACCTGGATCTCTCCGCCGCGCGCGCCGAGATCAGCCGTGCCGACGACGAACTCAAGCAGATCGAGCAGCAGTACCAGGTTTTTCTGGCCGCCGATATCGAGCAGGCGCGTGCCGATCTGGACAAGATCCCGGTCTGGAGCGACGAGCTGGACAACCTTCGCGCGCGCTATCGTCTGCTTACCGAGCAGCATCAGGATGTCAAGCAGGCCTACCTGGAACGCTGCGACGCGATCAAGGAGCAGCGTGAGCATCGGCTGGACCAGTTGCGTCATCAGCAGACCGCTCTTGGCGAGCAGCGCACCGCCCGGGTCGAACAGCGCAACAGCGAGCTCGAAGCCCTGACGCAGCGCCGGCACCAGGAGCGCGAGAGCGGCATCGAGACCTTTCGAAAGCAAGAGGGTCAGTACGCGCTCGAACGCGAGCGTCTGGACGTCTGGATCCGGAGCGCCGGCTTCACCGAGGAGGAGAACCGTTCACTGGCGATCCTCGATCAGCGTTTGGAGGATGCCGAGGCCGAGGTCGAGGCCACCGATGTCCGGGTGCGTGAGCTGGAAGGCCGCGCGCAGACGCTGCGCCGACGACGCGATGACGCGGATGCCGCCTTGCGCGAGGCCGGTCGGCGGGTCGGCCAACGTCAGGCGCAGCGCGAGGATGTTCAGCGCCTGCTCTATCCCGGCCGGCACAGTCTGCTGGAGTTTCTGCGCAGCGAGCAGCCGGGCTGGGAGGAGCAACTCGGCCGGGTGATCGAGCCGACCCTCCTGCAGCGCGCCGATTTGAAGCCGGCGTTGATCGAGCCGACGCAGGAAGCGCTCTTCGGCGTGCGCCTGGATCTCTCGGTCATCGATCCGCCCGAGCATGCCGCGTCCGAGACGGATCTGCGTCGGCGCCTGGAACTCGCCGAGGATGCGCTGACGGACGCGGAGAATCGAAAGCAGGCCGCGGAAAAGGTCCTGAGCGATCTCGTCGGCTCCTTGGAGGAGCAACATCGCGCGCTGACCCTCGCCCGCGCCAAGCAGCGGAGTCAGCGCGACGATTTGCGCCGCCTCAAGGACGAACGGCGTGCCCGGAAAGAACAGCTCGACGCGGCGCTACGCGAACGCAAGAGTGCGGCGCGCGCGTCACTGACCGAGCTGGATGCGCGGACACGGCAGCTCGCCGGAGAGCACCGACAGTGGCTGGACGACCTCCAGGCCAGACACGGCGTCGCAGACTTGGAGCTCAAGGCACACTGGCAGGAGATCATCGGGCGGCTGGATCTCGAACTTGCGCAGCTGCAGGAATCCGTGGACGAGAGCAAGCGCGCCGCCAAGACCGAGCTGGACGCCTGTACGGCCTGGTTCAACGGCAAGCTGAAGTCATGCGGCGTGGATGAGCAGGACATCATCGGACTGAAAAAACAGATCGACGCCTTGCGCGAGCAGATCCAGAGCGCGGAGCGTCGCCGCGCCGAGGTGCGGGAGTACGACGACTGGTTCCGGCTCAGTTGGGTGACACGTAAACCGAAACTTCAGGTCGAGCTGGATGACAGTCGCCGCCGCGCCGCGACACGCGATCAAGAGCTCAACTCCGTCACCATCGACTTCAAACGCGAACGCGGCCGACTGACAGAGGGCCGGGAGCATGCCCGACGTCGCATGGACGAGGCAGAGGCGCAGCTGGGTCGGCTCAAGGGCCTGCTCGGTCGACTCGGCGCCCTGAAGCTGCCCCGCGACGAGGCGCCGCCGGAAGGGGAGCTCGACGAGCGTCTGCGTCTCGGCGACGAGCTGCTGTACGGTCGCTAGCAGACCCTGGGTGCGGTCAAGGCGCATGTGGAGCGTTTCGACGCGCTGATCGCCGGTCAGTCCGGCTCCAGCCTGGCCGAATTCTGGGAGCGCGGCCGCGAGGAGAGCCTGCTGGTCGGCGAGCAGGGGATCCGCCGCCTGGATCACCGCAAGCTGGTGCCGCACCTGGAGCAGCTGCTTACCCTGATGGTGCCTCAGAGCCTGACGGCCCTGCGCGAGCAGGGCCGGTTGTTCGGTCTGGACCTCAACAACTACTACGACGTCCTGGCCGATATCGATCGGCGCATCGCCGCGCAGAGCGCGCGCATCACCCGCGAGGTCAGCGAGGATCTGTGTCTCGACGGCGTTTCGGACTCCGCGGTACGGATCCGCTCGCGCATCGGCGAGCTGGAGTTCTGGCCGGATCTGGGCGCCTTCATCGCCGCCTTCCAGGCCTGGCGCGCGGACGACTTCAGCGGTCTGCCCGGCGAGGACTATATCGGCAGCCTGCGCCGGGCACTGGACATCATCGGCCGTTCGGCCCTGAGCGGGGGTGTGGCCGGGCTGCTCGAGATCGAGCTGCGGCTGCGCGAGGGCCACAGCGATCTGGTGATCCGCACCGACCGCCAGCTCAACGAATCATCCAGCCACGGCATGGCCTATCTGATCCTCTGCAAGTTCCTGCTTGCCTTCACCCGGCTGCTGCGCGGCGGCGCGCCCGTCACCATCCACTGGCCGATCGACGAGCTGGGGACACTGCATCATCAGAACGTGAAGAAGATCTTCGATGCCTGCACCAACAACAACATCCGCGTGCTCGGCGCCTTTCCCAACCCGGACTCCGAGGTCTTGGGACTCTTCGCCAACCGCTATATCGTCGACAAACAGACCCGCCAACTCCAAATCGTCAAGCCGCGCGCGGATCCCATCGCGGCCAAGCTGCGCGAACGCCGAACCACGGAGGTGCTTTAGATGTTGTCGACCAAGGGACAGGTCATCGAGCGATTGCTCGGTGGCGCCTTCATCTGCCGCACCACCGACGAGGACGGCTGGCGCTTTTTGCGCATCCAGGCCAATCGCGAGCAGGTGGACGCCTATCTCGGGCAGCTCAACCGGCTGGTGGTCACGATCGGCACCGGCCCGGACAGCGAGGTGTTCTTCTGCGGCTACCGCGCCTTGGGCGATGCCGAGCGCAAGATCATCAGCGACCAGTTTCGCGACATCTGCCAGGCCCTGACGCCGCTGGTCGAGTGGCTGGTGCTGGTGCAGGACGCGGCCGGCCAGGACGCGCCCTTGACCGAGGGCATGCCGGTTCGCCTCAACGAGCTGCAAACCGTCATCGAGGACACGCCGGCCTTCCGCGAGCAGTTGAGCCACCTTTGCCGCCATTCGTTGTTCAACTCGAAAAGCGTCGATGTCGATGGCCAGATCAAGCAGATCTTCACGCGGCTGTGCAAGCTGGGCTACCTGATCCGTCCCAACACCGAGAAGCAGATCTATCTGGCCACCGGCAAGCTGGATTATCTCTACGAGGTCATCCGCTTCATCGACGACGCCGAGGGTCTGAACCTGGAGGACCAAGCCGAGTCCGCCGTTCAGGGGCAGTTGCTGTGAGCGACCATCTCAAGGAGGCCGGGCTGCGCTTACTGCGCGGGCTCGCCCGCCATGCCGAGCCCATCATGGACGCCTATCTGTCCGGATCGATCGCGGATCAGGCGCTCGAACCCGGCGTGCGCGAGCGCCTGCTCAAGGACGGTATCCTCTATCGTCCCGAGCCCGGCGCCGATCTGCACCTGCGTCGCGCGGTGCGTGCGCTGCTCGAGGAGGCCCTGCGCGACGACCGCAACCGCCGGATCGATGCCAACACCGGCTCGGCGCTCGCGACCTTCAAGACACTCGCCGACCACTACAAGGAGGCCCGTCACCAGGGCGACTACGCCGCCGCCGAGGCCTATCTGGGCGATCTCAAGGAGCACGTCTATGCCTTCGGCGAGACCCTGAGCCACGGCATCCGGGTGCTCTGGAGCCGCATCAACAACGAGTTCGGGTATGTCGGCACGCTCGACGCCAAGATTCGCGAGAACGAGCTGGCCCAGTCCCAGGTGAGCGAGCTGCTCGCCGGGCTGGAGTTGGTCAGCTTCGAGATGCTTGCCGAGACTGCCGGCGATCTGCGCGAGCTGCGTCATCTGCTGGTGACCAACCTGCAACGCACCATCGGCAGCTGTGCCCAAGAGCTGAGCATCGTACAGGGCCGGCTGCTGGAGCTCCTGGGACGTTTCCGCGAGATCCGCGGGCGCACCCGGCTGATCAAGGGTTGGCTGCTGCACCTGAGCCAACACCCGGAGTATCAGGTCGGTTCCCACGCCGCCGGCAGCACCATCCCGGCGCTGCTCAACCGCGCCGATCCTGCATTGGCCCCGGCAAGCCTGAGCCTGCATGATCCGACCCAGGAGGCCGAGCTGCTGGCCCTGCTGGCGCAGGTCCGATCCCAGCACCCGCGCGAGTCGAGAGTCCAAGCCCTCGCCGATGCACCCGTGCTGACGCTGACCGTGCCCGATGACTTCGAGGTGCGGAGCAGCGCGATTCGTGCCGCCGTGGATGCCTATTTCTGCGAGGTCATCGACAGCGGCGAGCCGCTCTCGGCCCTGGAGTATCGCGACCGCCAGTCCCTGTCCAATGACGCCGAGAGCTGGCTGTACCAGGTGCTCGGCGGCTACGAGGGCCTGCCCGAGGAGCAGAAGCGGTACTTCGAGCTGGAGACGATCGGCGAGGTCCATCCGCTCTTCAGCGGCAACTTCATCATTCGGGACCTGCGTCTGTGTCTGGCCTGAGCAGACGTCACATGCAGGCGGTCCATCGCCTGCTGCGCGAACGGCTCGATAAGGTGCCACGATCGGCCGTCTGGGATGAGATCCGCCGGACCTTCGAGATCGGAGAGCCGAGGGGCCGAGATCTGCATTTCAGTGCCGAACAGCGCCGTCTCCTGCGCGAGCAGTGCCGGTCGGCCTGGGGCTTTGATCCGCTGGAGGGGGTTCCGCAAGGCAATCGACGCGAGGTCGCGGCCGAGGCCATCGACGAGAAGATCGCCCGCGAGCGCCCCGACGATCGTTATGTCCTGGTCAAGGGTCGCCTGCCCGAACCCCTGCCGCAGCTCGCATCCGACCTGAGTGTGCGCGTGCCCGTCTCCGGCCTGAACCCGGACGCCATCGGTCAGGTCGTGGTCATCGAAAACCTCGACAGCTTCGACGATTGGCACGCCTTCCGCTCGCCCGCCGAGCTGGCGGATGCGCTGGTGCTCTATCGCGGCCACGGTGGATTGGCCCGAGGCGCCCGCAATCTGCTGTCCATCCTCCCCGAGCGCGTCCCCGTAACGATCTTTTCCGATTGGGATCCGGCCGGCTTGCTCATCGCATTGACCCTGCCCCGTGCCGATGCGCTGCTCGTCCCTGTGCTGAGCCAGACCCTGCTAGCCAAAGGCAGTCGGGAGCATTTTGCCGGGCAGTATCGGGAGGCACGTCATCTGGAAACGGCAGATCTGGGTGGCTGGCGAGCCGTTTGGGATGCAATGAAGACTGCGCGAATCAGCCTCAAGCAGCAGCATATGCTGGCACTCGGAGCCGAGCTGAAAAGACGTTCCCGTCGTGAGATCGTCTCGACCTAAACCCGGCCGTACCCTCGCGCAGGTCGGTGTCGCATATGGCGCACGGAGCACGGCTCGAAAGAGCCTAGGGCTGTCAGTCGAGACTCGTCCAAGCCGTTGCAGGCGGCAAACACGGCCTGCCGGCGCGCAATGGTTCATCACCGGGCACTCGCCGAGCTCTTCGCACGACACCGCGGTCAACTGTCGGATCTCGGTTCAGGGCAGGATAGGCGCTCACGTTCCGGCCGTTCGCGCCGAATTCTGCCTATCGGTCGGGATCGGTGACAACTCTCCGGGGTCCTTGGCCGCGTCGGCCTTCTCGTCCAATGCCCGCAGCTGTTGGACTTCGCCTTTGATCTGCGCGGCGAGGACCTCGGCAAGGTCTAAAGAAGATGGAACTGTGGCGTCGGCGTCGGGGTGGATCATGTCGGAACAACGACTGTCTTGCCAAGGTTTTGTTCTGGCTTTGATTAATGCGAGCCTACGCCGATTGGTGTCCGCATGCCTGGCCCGTTCGCCGCGAATCCGCTGTAGACTACGGCGACTTGCGCAGGTGGCGAGGCTGGTTCCAGTGAAGCATTCCGCGACGGTTCGAGCTCCCCTGCGCGCTACCGACGATCGAGTGGATGACACGACACCGCCGTTTTAACCTGACGTTCTCGCTTCTTCAGTTGGTCCTGATCGGATTCGCTGTCGTCACTTTGCCCCTCGGCTTGGCGCTCGCAACGGCCTGGGTTGCGGTCGATCACCTCGCGTCGAAGGGACAAGATGCGGTGGTTGCCGCGGTCCATGCAACCCAAGCAAGCCGCAATTTGATCGAGGAAATTACGGACGTCGAACGCCATGCGCGTCAATACCACGTCTTATCCGATCCGGCACTCCTCGAGTCCTACGAGACCCAACGCGACAGATTTTTGGATCACCTGACCGACATTGCGGGTCTGGAGATGGGTCCGTCGGTCCGCAACCAAGCACTTCAGCTTGAAACGGCGTCAAAGGCGACATTCGCCGCACTGGATAGCGGGGAAACAAGCGCGGAGGCGAAGGAAGCCGCATTGGAGAGCTTCGCGCATCTCGATGTGCTCTCGCGCGACATTTATCGTGAAAGCGTGCGTGTCGTGGCGCGAGAGGTCGAGGCGATGCATCGCCAAGGCTCGGAAATCCGACAGCAGCTCTTGTGGCTGGCATCCGCCAGCATTCCGGCAGCTTTACTGCTGACGTTTATCTTCACAATGCTGATTGCGCGACCGATGCGTCAACTCGATCAGGCCATTCGATCACTGGGTGACGGACGATTCGACCGTCCGATTCAAGTGTCGGGTCTGAGCGATCTTGCCGATCTTGGTCAACGCTTGAACTGGCTGCGGCTTCGCCTCATCGAGCTCGAGGAGCAAAAGACCTTTTTTCTTCACCATATGTCGCATGAGCTTAAGACGCCGCTGACCAATATCGTCGAAGGGGCCGAGCTCCTGTCGCAGAATGTTCTCGGACCGCTCGCGCCCGAGCAGGATGAGATTCTGGACATTGTCCGTGTCAACAGCTTTCATCTCCAGGAATTGATCGAAAACCTTCTCACCGCCAGCAACGGCGCCGACGCGGCAGCCGTGCTTGCTCCGCGTCGGATTGACCTGAACGATCTGGTTCGTCGGATTGCAGACCGCCATAAGCTGCCGGCGCGCGCCAAAGAGCTCGAGCTCGAGCTCATCCTCAGCGGCGAGACCTTGTGGTCGGATCATGAACGGCTCGGTACCATTGTCGATAACCTGTTGTCGAATGCGATTAAATTCACCGCGGCACGGAGCCGTGTCCGTATTGTCACAGGGCGCCTCAAGAACGACATTTATATCGAGGTTAGAGATGAAGGCAAAGGCATTCGCCCCGAAGATCGCGAGAACGTTTTTGAACGGTTTTTCCAACAGCCTTCGGCCGTCAACAGCCGTATCCGCGGAAGCGGTCTCGGTCTCTTCATCGCTCGTGAATATGCCCGGGCCCTGGGAGGTTTCTTGCAGGTCATAAATTCCGATAAAGGCGCCTGCCTTCGACTCCGCTTGCCTCGTCGCAGACCTGACAGCGCGTTCGAAGCGGTCAACACAGCGAGGACATCCTCGCAATCAGCATGAGTATCCAATATCGCTTCGGCAGCGATCGGGGCACTTGGCAACAGCTAATCCGTATCGCCGCGATCGCGGCGATCCTAACCCTCCTGAGTGCCTGTATTCCAAGCGGTCTTTATCGGACGTCCAAGCCTTCGCCGGAGCCCGTCGATCTCAACCGGGTGTTCGGGACAGTCGCCGCTCTCAGGCAGTCGGATCCGGCCACGCTGCGCGATTCGGCCGCTGCGGCGGACACCGACGATCCGTCGCAATTGTTGGGCTGGGCGCTGGTCATGACGATGCTCGGCAAGCCGTCGGACAAAGCGCGCGCAGCGGAGCTGTTCACGGCCTATCTCAATCATCCGATGCAGACGCCTGGATCGCTCGCGCTGGCGACGGTGATGCTGGATCAGTTGAGGACCGAGGCCCGGCTGCGAAGCAGACTCAGTGCGACCATTCGTCAGCGCGACAGTCTCGACGCACGTGTTGTCGCCCTACCCAAGCGCGAACCGGGCGACGCGGACGAGCGTGGGCAAGAAGACGCGAACAAGCTGACGCTTCAGACAGTTATCCGCGAGCGTGATGATGTCGCCGCGCAACTTGAACAGCTCAAGGAGAGTCAACAGGAACAACAGGTGCGTGACCGCGCCCTGCATGCAACGATCCGCGAGCGCGACGAGTTGACGGAAAAGTTGCAGGAGCTCAAGGAGATCGAAATGGAGATTCGCGATCGAAAACGCGATTCCGACCTCGAATCACCCGAAGAGAATCTCAAGTGACCAATCCAACAAAGATCCTCTTGGTCGACGATGACGCCGATCTACGTAAGCTGCTTTCCATACGCCTCAAAACAGCGGGGTATCAGGTCAAGGCGGTCACCTGCGGCGAGGAGGCGCTTGCGGTTCTCGTCCACTTCAAGCCCGCGCTGGTCGTGAGCGATCTGCGCATGGACGGCATGGACGGCCTGGAGCTGTTCGACTCCATCAGACGGGATTACCCGGGTCTGCCCGTCATCATTTTAACCGCCCACGGCAGCATTCCCGACGCCGTGGATGCCACACAGCGCGGTGTCTTCGGGTTCCTCACCAAACCTTTCGACGGCAAGGCGCTTTTGGATCTCGTCGAGCGTGCGGCACGGCTTGGCGGCGCCGAAGAGGAACCCTCTTCGGGGACCGAGGATTGGCGTGCAGACATCATTACGCGAAGCGCAGCCCTCGAGGAAGTCCTGCGACAGGCTTACCTCGCGGCAGAGACCGACACCAACATCTTGATCCAAAGCGAGAGCGGGACAGGCAAGGAGCTGCTGGCGCGAGCCGTCCATCGGGCCAGCCCGCGGTCCAGCCGCCCCTTTGTGGCGGTCAACTGCAGCGCCATCCCCGAGGCGCTCTTGGAGTCCGAGCTCTTTGGTCACACCAGGGGATCCTTTACCGGCGCCATCCAGAACCGCAAGGGACTTTTCGAGGAGGCCGACGGCGGCACCCTGTTCCTCGACGAGGTCGGCGATATGCCGCTCGCATTCCAAGCCAAGCTGCTGCGCACCTTGCAGGAGGGCGAGGTTCGCCCGGTCGGTGCGAATCGCTCGGTCAGCGTGGACGTTCGGATCATCTCGGCGACTCATCGAGACTTGGACCAGGCGATGGCAGACGAGCAGTTTCGCACCGACCTCTTTTATCGCCTCAACGTAGTTCGCTTGGAGTTGCCGCCCTTGCGCGAGCGGCCGGAGGACATCCCCTTGCTTGCGAACCGGTTCCTTGCCGAGGCCAATGCACGCAACAAGCGACAAGTCGAGGGTTTTGCGCCCGACGCCATGGAGTTGATGATGTCGGCCGCCTGGCCTGGAAACGTGCGTCAGCTCCAGAATCTCGTCGCGCAGGCCGCTGCGCTTTGCACGACCAGGATTGTTCCGGCCAGCCTGGTTCAGCGCGCCCTGCGAAACGATCTCGGCACTCTGCCGTCCTTGGCGGATGCGCGTGAGCGATTCGATCGCGAATATCTCATCAATCTTCTGCGGATCACCGAAGGCAACGTCAGCAGCGCGGCGCGCATGGCCGGCCGACATCGTACGGAGTTTTACAAGCTCCTGCGCCGCTATCGTCTCGATTCCGCGTTGTTTCGCCCGTCCCCAGCGACCCAAGAGCCTCAAGACGGCCGACCGGCTTGCGCTCGGGACGACGAAAGCTCTTCTCCCTCAGTCCGCTCCGATTCAACCCCGCCGAATCAAATCCCATAGGGTTCCTCGACCAATATACCGAGCGCAGCTGGGTTTTTCGGTAGGCAGGATGCGTCCTGCGCGCGTCGGGACAAGGCGCGCCGACGCGGCGTCGCGGCCCCTACGGCGAGGAGGCGCAACGCCGGCCCGGCGTGCGCTCGGCATAAGGTGCTGCACGCCCGAGCCGAGTTTCGACCGGGCCGACTTCGGCCTGCTTGAGCAGATGACGTTCGGCCGAGGGGCGATCGCAATCGACCGCAGCGCGTACTTCTGCTCGTCTTTGCGTTCGGTTGACGCGCTTACCGCCGGCAACGCACTCGTCGGCGCGCCTCCCCCTGCTTTCCTCTCTCGAACAAGCCGTAACTCGCGTTGAACCCCCGAGCGATTCGACAGGGATCTTCACCCAAAAACGGGGTGCCGGCTCCGACAGCCCGGTGTCTCCAGACGACTACAAATAACCTTCTTATTTGATAGCGACTTAAGAATCTCGCGTGAATTCCTGTAGTCGACCAGCGACGTGCGGCCTCGCTCTCAAATACAGGTTTTTTCTTTAAAATATTGTTTTTTAAATTTTTTATATATGGCATGTTTTTAGCTTTAAGAGTGCGGCCCTAAACATCTGCTGCTCGGCGGGAGCAGTACCAGAGAGACAACCGTATGCCAGTCGATTCCTTGTCCGATTCCCTAACCGCTCCGGGTAGTCGCGCACGTCGAGCGAAGCCTGACCCAAGGCGCTGATTCGAGCATCCGAAGACTCGTGAATCAGGTCTCCGACAAGCGTGGCGTGTGCGGGTCGGCTCGCAGGCCGCTTGCGGCGCGCCGACCCTTCGGGGCAAGCGCCCGATAAGGTCCACGTCGCCCGATCGAGGGTTCCCGACTTCCGGATCTCAATGTCCTTCGGCCGAGCACGCTCAGGGATGGTTCCTCTCGCCGGCAGTTTTCAATGATTAGGGGTTTGTCATGTCCGTTGCCCGCTTACACTGCGGCGCCCGTCTCCGGTCGCGTCTCAATGCGCTGCTCATCGTTTTCATAGGTCTTCTCGCGTTCAACGGAAACGCCCTCGCGGGCAGCATGACACTGGCTTGGAACGGGGTCACGGGAGCATCCGGTTACCGTGTCCACTACGGGACGGCATCGCGCGGCTACACCCAAACCCTGGACGCAAAAGCCAATACCACGGCGACCGTGAGCGGGCTGACCGACGGGACCAAGTACTATTTTGCGGTGCGGGCCTACGCGGGTTCGGTCACCAGCGGCTACTCTCAGGAGGTGAGCGGGACGGTCGGAGCTCCGACGGACCCCTCCGATCTGGCCTCAACGGGGGTGTCCGCCTCGGGGGTCAACCTGGTCTGGCGCGACAACAGCGGCAATGAGTCCGGGTTCCACATCGAGCGGCGAATCGGTATGGGCGCGTGGTCGCAGATTGCTTCGGTCGGGGCCAACGTCATCACGTTTGCGAGTACCGGACTGATGTCTTCGACCAACTACGAGTATCGCGTGCGCGCCTACAACCCGTCGGGCACGTCGGCCTACTCGAATACGGTGGTCGTCGGAACGACCGCACCATTGGCGCCCTCGACGCTGGCGGCATCGGTGGCGTCCACATCGCGGATCGACCTGCTCTGGCGCGACAACAGCAACAACGAGACCGGGTTCCACATCGAGCGTCAAATCGGCACGGGCACTTGGTCGCAGATCGCCACGGTTGGGCCCAACGTCACCGGCTTCGCCAGTACCGGCCTGAAGTCTCTAACCACTTACGGCTATCGCGTGCGCGCCTACAACGGCATCGGGGTATCCGCGTACTCGAATGTGGTGTCGGCGAAAACCCGTTAGCCAAGGCCACCGATCCCCGAGGGCGACGGTTGCGCAGGCCGTAGGATCCCGAACGGGCCGGGCACTACCGATCGTCCAGGGATCAGCGTCGGAAACCGAACCCGGACCGACGTCACGCTTGGAAAACGAGCTTTCGGCTCAGCATCAGTCCCGGTACACCTGGAAAGCCGACATGCGGAACATCGCTGTCAGGGAATTCCCGACGGAGGAGTCCCGATGTTCCCGTGTGCAGGCGTTCTTTACAATAACCGACTTAAGCGCAGCGACATCCGCGCTCGATGGCGGACACGCGAACCGTATCGCGAACTCGTCCCGACACCAGCTCTCCGATTCCGGTGGCGATTTGGCCGATGAGGTCGCCGGGGGCCGAGTCGCCGGACGTTATCTGCGCGAATCGCCCGATCAGCGCTGAAAGAGTTGCTCCAACCCCCGAACGATTGACCCCAACCCCTGCAACATTCAGCCTAAACCGGAGACAACCGCCATGCACGCAACTCGTCCTGTCCAATCACCCGCAAGGCTCCTATTGGCCCTGGCGCTCGCGGTGCCCGGCGCCGCTTTCGCCTACGGCACGCAGGATGCGATCCGCGACTGCGAGAGCCGCATCCGCAGCGAATACGGAATCAGCGACCTGCGCGATGCCACGGCCGTCCAGTTGAGCGACAGCGAGAAGCACTTCAAGGTCGAAGGCAAGGCCAAGGTCGACGGCAAAAAGCACCACTGGAGCTGCGAGGTCAAGAACCGTCACGTGATCCAAGCCGAGTACGACGGCCCCAAGCCCGAGGGGATGAGCACCGCCGCGAAGCTGGCCGTCGGGGCTGCCGCCGCGGTGGCTGCCGGGGTGGCGATCAGCGAGGCGAACAAGCACGGCGGCGAGAGCCACTCCAGCTCGGGGGGCTCAGGGTCCGCGGGAGCCGCCGGGCTCCAGGATCTAGTCGGCGCGCGGGCGAGCAGCGGCGAGGCCGAGCTCGAAAGTCGCGGCTATACCTACGCCAAAGGCGAAAAAGGGGGCGGCAGCTCCTACACGAACTGGCGCAAGGGCTCGCACTGCGTCACCGTGCGCACGGTCGACGGGCATTACAAGTCCATCGTCGACGTGACCATGCTTGACTGCGAATAGCGCCACATCAGCACGTCGTGTGCGGTGAGCGGGGGCGAACCGCACGCGGCGGTGTTCGGGGCGATTCGTGGATCAATGCTGGTGCGGTTCTTACGTTGCCGCACCCTATCGGGCTGAAGGATTCAGCCCTGGTCTCGAGGCAGGCCCGGGGTGGCAAGCCCCGCTCCGGGCCGCCTTCCCCCGAAAGCCCTCGACCTTGGAGATCCCCCATGCGCTGCCTCGCCCTGTTCGTGACGATATTCTTCACTTGCGCTTCAGGCGCGCTGGCGGCATCCCCTCCGACGTCTGCGTCGCCGGCCGCGGGGAGTGGGGCGCCCTTCCTCAAGACGCTGGAGCTGCACGGCATCCGCTTCGTCGTCAGCGCGGACTACCAGTCCCCGACCGCGACCGTGACAATCACCCCATCCGGGCTGGAGATCGACAACAGCCCCGTGACCCGCTCTATCGACTGGCGCGTCAAGGACGCCGAGGTCGCGGATCTCGACGTGGACCGGTCGCCCGAGATCTATGTCTACCTGACCTCGGACACAGGCGATTCCCTGGTCGCCCTCTCGGCCAACAAGCGCAAATCGCTGAGCGACATCGACCTGCCTCCACTGGACGAGACCCCGGGGGCAATGGCCGGCTACCGGGGCCGGGACGCCTTCGCGGTGGGCGAAGGCCGACTCCTGCGCCGCTTCCCGATCTATCGGGACGGGGACAGCGACGCCGAGCCCACCGGCGGTATGCGGCAACTGCAATACCGCCTGGAGCCGGGCGAGGCGGGTTGGCGCCTAGTCGTGGACCAAGTGCTCGCGTACTGACCCGTCCGTGATTCAGCCCCGATGGAGACCCCGGGCCTGCGGCAACGCCGGCCGGAAGGTGCCGGTCTCGCCCGACAGCGCCGGGCCGATCCGGAGCGGTGCATCACCCCGCTTGCCCCTGGCGCCGTCGCCGCCATCAACGGGGCCGCGCTGGCCTTCTCCGGCCAGGGCTTGATCCTCGCCTCAGGGTTGCCCGCTTTCATCCCGCTGGCTCATCCGTGGCACGAGCGAGGCCGTGCAAAGGGCTAACGATCATGGCGATACATGCAGGACACGCGCGCGGCTGTCAGGAAATTTCCGACGGAATTTCCCCGATGTTGCTCTCCGTGGACGATCTTTACACTCCCGACCCCAGACGCACCATTCGGAGCTCCGAAATGAAAACGCTCGGCCTGTCGCTCCTGCTCTTCTTGTTCGCGCTGCCCGCGTTGGCTGCCGACGACATCCGCGAGGAGCGGGTGCACTTCAAGGCCGGCACCTCGGGAACCACACTCAAGGGTAACCTGCGTGGCCGGGATACCGTGGACTACCTGCTCGGCGCCAAGGCCGGACAGCACATGACCGTCGAGCTGCACACGGACAATCCGCAGAACTATTTCAATATCTTGCCGCCGGGCAGCAGCGACGAAGCGATCTTTGTCGGCAGCAGCTCCGGCAACCGCTTCGAGGGAACCCTGCCCGACAGCGGTGACTACCGGATCCGAGTCTACTTGATGCGCGCCGCCGCTCGGCGCGACGAGCAGGCCCGTTACAGCCTGAGCATCCACATCGGCGGCGACCATCGCCAGAGCTCCGCCGCGTCGACGGGGGATTTCGCGGATGGCCTGTCCGGCGGGCCGGACTTCTGGGAGGTGACGGGCGTCCCCCGGGGCGACACCCTGAATGTACGCGCCGGACCCTCGTCGCACGAGACGGTGCTCGACGAGGTCGACAACGGGACCCTGCTGCGCAACCTCGGGTGCCGGATGTCGGGTGGACACCGCTGGTGCCGGGTCGCTCCGCTGGCGGGCTCGGGCGCGAGCGGCTGGGTCGCCGGAAGCTATCTGCGCGAGTCGTCCCATCAGCCTTGAACCGGCCTGTTGCCATGCTGGAGGGCGAACCCAAGCCCTGCAAGGTGCTGTGCGCAAAATGGTCCCGCGCCCTGTCGGCACCCCGGGAATACGAGGTGCGCCCGCTGCCGGAGTTCACTTGGTACTCACTGAGCGGCGGGGAAGCGGGGCCGGGGATCAGTGGTCACGGCCTCGGGTCTCGACGGGTTCCCACGCCGAGCGCGTGAAGGGCCGAGTCTTTTGGGGCACGAAAGACCGCAGAATCCCGCCTCTGTGTCCCCCGCGAGCGCGACCCACGGGGGGCGGTGGCGACCCCCACACCCATCGCATCCATCCTAAGTCGGCCCTTACCGGGCACCGCTGAAACCGAGGCGTAGACGAT
>NZ_LN848257.1:4645084-4648387 GCF_001499735.1 Thiocapsa sp. KS1
CGCCCGGGACGTCCAGGCGGTGATGCGCGCCCTGGGCTATCCGGTCTACAACGCCTACGGGCTCTCCTACGGCACCAAGCTGGGGCTGGAGGTGATGCGCACCGCCCCCGAAGGGCTGCGCTCGGTGGTGCTGGACTCGGTGGCGCCCCCCCATATTCCGACCTACGACACCATTGCCGTGCCCTACGCGGAGTCCTTCGAGGCCATCTTCGACCAGTGCGCCGCCGATGCCGGCTGCGCCGCCGCCTACCCGAACCTCAAGGTGCGCTTCTGGGCCCTGTACTCCAAGCTCACCAAGGCGCCGGTCGAAGGCTCCGCCGGCAAGGTCGACGGGGAGGCTCTGGTGAACCTGGCGGACTGGCGCAACGACTACAAGAACCAGGCCCAGGGCCTGACGGGCTACGTGCCTAAGCTGGTGGCGGAGCTGGAGCAGGGGGTGACGACCACCTACGACGCCGTGATGCAGGGCAAGCTGCCCCCGCCCCAGACCCCGGAGGCGGCCCTGGCCGGGCTCAAGGGGCTCGATGCCGACTCCCTGGCCTTCGCCCAGACGGCGCTCCGCCTCGCCCAGCAGGGCCAGATCCAAGCGGATGCGGTCAAGACGGTGCTGGAGCGCCTGGAGACGGACCGCGCCGCCGTGGCCGCGGGTACCGGGCTGACGGAGCAGTTCGAGTCGGCACTGTCGGTGGCAGCCAAGGCCCTGCCTACCCAGCAGGCGCGGCTCGCCTTCGCCTCGGACTACCTGCGCCTGCGAACCGGGGCGCCCACGGGCGAGGCCCTACGGGCCATGATCGACCGGCACTTCGCGGGGGCCGACCGCCAGCGCCTCGACGCCCTCGTCGAGATGATGACGCCGCAGAACCTCGCCGACACCTTTGCCCGCATCTCCAAGGACAACCGCAAGCTCGACTACATGCTGGTGGAGGGCTTCCAGACCCTGATGTACGCCTGCCAGGAGGACATGGACTTCAACTCGCCCGCCGGTGCCGCGGCCATGAGTGCACGGCTGAAGAAGGACTACCTCTGGCCGGCGGAGGCCATCCAGCCGGCGGATGCCTTGATCGGCGGCTTCTACACCAGTTGCGAGCTCTTTCCCAAGCACTTCAGGCCCGGCTTCCACGACCCGGTGACGGCGGACATCCCGACCCTGGTCTTCTCCGGCAAGATGGACACCCAGACCGCCACGAGCTGGGGCCCGGAGACGGCCCGCCACCTGCCCCGCGGCCAGGCCATCGTCGTCCCCGAGGCCGGGCACGGGGTACTCGCCTTCTCCCAATGCGCCCGGGACCTGGGGGTAGCCTTCATCGAAAATCCCGGTGTGGCGCTCGACAAGTCCTGCGTGGCGGGGCTGGCCTCGACCTTCGTGCTGCCCGAGGGACAGCCGAATGGGGCTGCTGCCGGGGGCTCCCAATGAGCGCCGCAGCGCAGCTCGCGGCTGGCGTCGGTGAGCGCATCGGCTGACTCGACGGCGCGTGGCGCGACGGCCTCTCTACCTGGACTCACCCCTGGTCCGCTCGGGGGCCGTCCGAACCTCGGGCGGGGTTGGCCCCGACAATTCCGCGTCGCGTTTTTTCGAGGAGATTGCCGATGACCTCCACCGCTACGGCCGTTTGCGAGGCCCTTACCGCCCTCGGTCTTCCCAACCTGGCGGTCGTCGCCGATCCCGGCGCTGTGGCCGCGCTGGAGCAGACCCCCGGATGCCGGATCGGATTCGCCGCGGCGTTGCGCCTCGCGCTCGAGGCATTCCTCGGCGATGGGCGTGGCAGCCCGGGGCAAGGGCATGATTCGGCACTGGACCTGGTCCGCGCGGCACCCGATGCCTATGGACTGGATCCGGCCCCGACCGACGCGGCCATCTCGGAGGTTCTGCGGCGGACGCTGGCCGAGGATCCGGAGGCACGCATCGTCCTGCTGAGCGCTGCGACCGTCCAGGAGCCCTCCTATCGGTTCTTGCCCGAATACGGGGAGGACATCGCGACGCACTGGGTCTTTCGCATCGTCGCTCCAAACGGATGGCCTTCGCTCCAATGGGCCATTGTGGATCCCCGCGGCGAGACCGCGGCCTACAGCTACGGGTTCGAGTGATCATGAGCGGACGCATCCTTCCGGCACTCGGCGCCTTGGTCATCTGGCCCGCGATCCTGGTCACCTCGCTCCTGTTCGGGGGTATCCACAGCCTGAACGTCTTCACCACCGGTCACCTGCTGACCTCCGTGATCCAATCGGGCGCGGCCCTGCTGAGCGGACTCCTGTTCATCGCGATCCGCCTGCGAACCGGTTCCCTCTGGCCCGCCATCATCACCCATTCGGGTCATTTGCCGACCCGTTTTTGCAAGCCCCCGACGGGGCGCGTCAACAACCGAGGACTGAAGACAATGATCAAACCATTGGCGGTTTCACTGCTGCTCGGGTCGTTCGTCGTTGCCGGCTGCGTCGAGAGCAGCTCCACCACATCCACCGCGACCCCGGTCGTCACCGGCGGCGACCTGGCCGGGGTCCCGGCCCGCGCCTGTCAAGCGGCGATTGCCAAGAAGATGGGGCGCTCGGCGAGCGATGTGGCGGTCTTCGACGTCGCGGAGTCCGAGGCCGGGATCACCGTCGAGGCAACCGTGGCTGGCGCCGAGGCACCCTGGCGCTGCTACACGGATCGTTCCGGGCGGGTCAGCAATGTAATGTATACCGGCAGCGAAGGCGCGCTCTGACCCAACGTCCCCGCGCTTGTCAACCGGGCGCGCTCCTCAAGAGGTGATGCAGTCGGCCCCGGAAGGTCTGCGGTCGGTGGTGCTGGCCGGCGTGGCGCCATTGCAGACCGCGGGCCAGCCCGTCGTTGCCGAGGAGGCCGCGGTTTACGAACGTATCGGCTTTGCCGACACATTCGCCTTTTGCGGCGTGGGTTCGAGGCTCGATCGGCGCATCACCGGCGAGCAGCGCGGCTGGGGTTATCCCGTTGCCGACATGGCCCGGCTTGACCTCCCGCCGTTCAGATACGAAGGGCAGGGCGCCGATGAGGAATCCGATCGGTTCCGGCGTTACCTCATCCTCCTGACACCCGAGGACTCTTGACCTGTCGATCGGTCTTGCGGTGCGCGGTCGGGGCCGCCCGATTCAATTGATCTCTGGTTTGTTGGCTCTTCCGAATCGTCAACCCCGAGGCCCAAGCCGAGCCGACTGACCATCGGCTGCGCTTGGGGCAGGCCGCAGCTCCGCCAGGATCTCCTCGGCCAGGGTGCGCAGCTCCGGGGGGGCACCTGCAAGGGCGTCCCCTGCGTCATCCGCAGTGGCGGCGCCCAACGCGAGGGCAAA
>NZ_LN848257.1:4648487-4649034 GCF_001499735.1 Thiocapsa sp. KS1
CGCCCAGGCGCCCGCCTCCATAAGCTCCTTCAGCGAGGGGCCGAGACCGATGTGCCGGCACTCGCGGGCCTGCTCCTTGAGGCGGTAGAAGGCATTCCGATCCCCTGCGGCGGCGGCCTGAGTTAGGCGATCGAGTGCCTGGAGGGCCAGGTCGCGGTTGCCGAGCCAGAGGTGAGCCTGGAGCAGCAGGTCGGCATGCCCGAAGCCACGGTTCACCGACGGCGTCTCAGCCCCTGCGTTTTGCTCATCCGCCGCTTGGGCCAGCGCGACGGCCTGCCGGTATGCATTACTCGCATCTGTCTGCCGTCCGAGGGGCACCAACAAGCGTGCCAGGTTAGCCAATGGATAGGGGTCCGAGGGGTCCAGCTCGGCGGCCCGGCGGAAGGCCGCCTCCGCCTCGTCCGCGTGGCCGGACTGCTCGCTCAGCAAGACGCCGAGGTTGTTCCAGGGCCCGGCGAGCTGCGGGTCCAGCTCGGCGGCGCGACGGTAGGCGGTCTCCGCCGCGTCCCCGCGGCCGGGCTGCTCGCTCAGCAAGATGCCGAGGTTG
>NZ_LN848257.1:4649134-4673773 GCF_001499735.1 Thiocapsa sp. KS1
AACCAGGGCCCGGCGTTCTGCGGGTCTAGCTCGGCGGCGCGGCGGTAGGCGGCCTCCGACTCATCCCTGCGGCCGGGCTGCGCGATCAGCACGTTGCCGAGGTTGAACCAGGATCGGGCATTCTCCGAGTCCAGGTCCAAGGCGTGGCGCACGACCTTCTCGCACCAGGTATCCTGGTGATTCCCTATCGCGAGACGGAGGGCAAGGGCGATGGCCTGCGGGGACTCGCCAAAGCAACCCATGATCTGGTGATGGGCGAGCTTGGAGTCTGGGCAGTCCGGAAAGAAATGGCCGGCCAGCACGGCATCTTGCACGGCGCCGACGGCCGCCGCTCCGTAGCCCTGCGCCCACCAGTCACGCTCGTCTTGGAATGCCCTGAGTCGGTCGCGGTATTCCAGCTCGGTGAGATCTTTGGCAGCATCCGCGATGTGCTCCTTCTCGGGGAGCGTCAGGGAAAGGCTGGACTTCACCGCCTCGATCCACGGCCCGCGGGTGTCGTCGGTCAGATAAGAACACAGGGCCAGCCGGGCATCGAGGGCCTCGAATCGAGGCAGGTAGTCGTGGGCGGTGGCATATTCCCGATCCTCACCGTCCAGCTCGAAAAGCTCGCCGAGGTTGGCACGGGTGCGGTCAGCCGTGCGGCGAGCGGCGCGGAAGACGGCCCAGTCCAGGCGATACTGGTCGGCGTGGCCATCGGGCAGGGCGAGGCTCAAGGCCCGGGAGAATTCGAGCTGCTCGCTGCGGCACAGGTGGCCTCCGCAGTGCTGGCTCGCCCGTTGGCGGGCCAGCTCGATCAGCTCGTCCCCGCTGTACCAAAGCCGCATGAACTCCACCAGCCAGGTGAGGCGCTGGCGGAGCCGCCGCGACGCATAGCGCATTAGGTACCAGACGTTGAACAGGCGCTCGCTGGCCTGGTAGCCGGCGCGCTTGGTGCCCGCCAGCGTCGCCTTCTCCAACAGCCCCTCCGCCTCCAGCCGGCCCAACTGGCCGCTGACGGTATTGGTGGCGATGCCGGACACCCGCCCGAGCTCTCGGGCCGAGATCGGCGCCCAATGCTCCATCAGGTGGGCCAGTAGCTTTCGGGCCTGGTCGGAGAGTGCCTCCATGCGCGCCTTATAGAGCGGGGTCATGGTATCCAGGAGACGACGCAGATCGCTGTGGACATCGTCCGCCCCGCCGGCCGCGAAGAGCTCGTAGAGCATGACGGTGGTGCGGGGGTTGCCGCCGGTGATGGCGCGCAGGGACTTGAGCCGCTCGGGGCGGGCGTCGAGGTTGCGCGCCATCTCTCGCTCGGCGTCCTCCCCGGTCAGTCCCCGCCCCGCACCGAACGTACGGGCAAGGGCCAGCATGGCCTCGCGCATCTCGCTGACCTGGAGGGGGCGAAGCTCCACCCGCTCAAAGAAGTCCCAGAAAGCGTCCTGATAGGCGTGCTCGGTCTCCAGCGCCTGATAGCTGGCACCGAGCCAGAAGATTCCGGGATCGTGGGAGAGTGTGCTCCGCAGCCGCCATAGCGGGGTGGCACCGCCGTCGACCTTGGCGGCCTTGGTCCCTTGGCCTGATTTCTTGCCCTTGGCAGCTCTGGGCGCGCCGGGCTCGGCGGTCCCGGCCAGGTTGGACAGGAGCAGATCGGTGCTGTCGATGAGCAGCAGCAGGCGCCTGCCGTTGGATCGAATCCAGTCTCCCAGGCTCGTCAACGCGGCGGACTCCTGCGCTTGCGCCGGCAGCTCGCCAATACGGCGGATCTCGCCATCCAGCCGGCCCAGCTCCTCGGTCGATGCACCTTGGCGCTCCCGCGTATCGGCCAAGGCATCGAGGACATTGCGCCACAGCTCGGCCAGGGTGCTGACGGTGTATTGCTCTTCCGGGAAGGTGACCGGGATCCAGCGTTTCGAAAGCTCCGGATCATCCTCCACGGCGAGCGCCAAGCGGCGCAGCAGTGTGGTCTTGCCCATCCCTCTGGAGCCGGTGACCAGGAGGTGCTGGGGAGCGCTGGCCTCCGGGGTCGCGCGCAGCCGATCCAACAGCTCCCGGAGCTCCCGGGTGCGGACCACGAAAATGGACCGCAGCTCTTCAGGTCCCCACAGATGGGGGTTGTATTTGACCGTGGCGTTGAGTGCGACGCCCACAGGCGCGGCCAGTCTTTGCGGAATAGCGTCAGCGGCCATGGTTGCGGCGCCAGTAGTCGCGGAGGATGAAGGACGGAAACTGGATGCGCTCGTCGGAGGCGTCGAGGTAGCCGTCTTCCTCCAGGCCAAGCATGGCCTGCTCGAGCCGGGCCGCGCGCCGGTCCGGGTCCGGCTCCGACTTGCTCAGGCGCGCCAGCAACTGGCGGCGGGTCAGTCCCTGTTCGGATGTCGCCACGGCACCCAAGATGCGCAGGGTAAAGGTGAGATCCATGGGGGATATGTCCCGCTCGAGGCGCTTATACCAGTGGATAAAGCGCGACCGAACCGCCAGCAGCCGGTCATAGCCGTCGTTCACGTCCGTGGTCAGCAGCCGATGCTCCTCCGCTCCGGTCTCCTGCGTGCGATCCCGCGCCGCGGACATGGATGAGTCCAGCAGCAGGTTGAGGTAGAAGGGCGAGAGCCAACCGACGCGGCGGCAGAGATAGGGCAAGGTCTCGGGCTCCGGTACCCAGCCTTCCCGCTCGCACTGGATCGCGAGCATCTCCAGCGCCGCCCGGTCCTTGAAGGGACCGAGCCGGTAGTCGAAGCAGTCGTTGAAATAGGTGCCTAGGCCGTGACGGGCGAGCAGCGCATTGAGCCCGATGGACCCCGAAAACAGAAAGCGGCACACCAAGCCGCTCTGTTGCCGCCACGCACGCAGCCAGGCAAGCAACCTGACCGTGTCGGGCTGGTCGCGCGCCAATGCCTTCTCCAGGAAGACCGATACCTCGTCGACCAGCAGCAACACCGGGGCTTCGGACAGCCGCTCCTGCAAGCGCCGAGCATCCTGCGACCAGGTCGCATCCGGCGGGGCCTGGAGCTCGATGCCGCCGCCTACGCCACCGGGAAGCTTCACATCGACCTTGCGCAGCCGAGACATCCAAGCGCCGAGCGCCTCGCCTGCGCCACGGAGGTGCCCCGCGATGGTCTCGTCCGGCAAGGCGCGGTCAAGGGTATCGATGAAGCCCGCCGGCGTGTCGACGCCGCCCACGTCCACGAGCTTGGCAATCAATCCCTGTCCCGCTGCCTCGTCCGCCAGCCGCTGCAACAGCGATGTCTTGCCGAGACGTCTCGGGCCACTGAGAACAATGTGGTTGTCTTCCAGATGACGCCAGAGGTCATCCCGCTCATGCTCGCGATCGAAGAACGCCTCCCCATCCGCTTTGCTGCCCAGTCTGATCGACATCGCCCCACTGCCTCTTTGATCTAGGATGGCGATAATATTGCGTCATAATTAACGCACGTCAATATTGACGTGTAATTAATGGCGATCGGAATTCCAGAGGCAGTTCACCTGGTTCCGTTCTGGCGGCCGTCGCGCGGCATTGGCATGGAACCCTGGGGTTGAAGATGCTTCCGGGCTTCGATTCCATGCCTGTCGCCGCGGTAAGCTACGCTCCCGATCAACAGCAAAAAAGAGGTCGATGACCATGAAGAAGATCGCCGTCACCATCGCCGCCTTGTCCCTGGCCGGAGCAGCCAACGCCGGTGTCCCGTTCTTCAACGGCACCTGTCCGGGCGGCATCGAGGTACACGCCGACGCGGGAGGACCGGTTTACTTCAACGGCAAGGAGGCGAAGCTCAAGAGGTTCAACGACAACTATTTCGAAGCTACGGGTGCCGGGATCACGCTCTCCATCTCCGTCAACCCGGACGAGACGGTCTCGCTCAGCTACACCGGCAAGCACGGCGCCAACGGTGTGTGCGAGGTCTCCGGAGACTGACGGCAGCTCGCCGGCGGCACTGCTGCAAGGCGCCCTCTCGGGCCTGCTTCGGCGTACTCGCCGAGCAGGTCCCTTTATTCTGATTCCCGCCGGACATCCGGCGGGACGCATGGCGATTGCTGATTTCCGGGCACGTCCTTTTGCTCGGTGAGCCCAAGAAGTGCCGTTGAGCCGCAAAGTCCATAAGGACCGCCAAGGCGTCCGGTGTATCGGATCGATTCGGCTGGATCTTCTCCGGGCAGCGTGGATTTGCTTCTCTGCAGCGCAGAGAATGCCGTCATGACGACCCAACGAGACACGCCGTTTCGGAGCTCTGCACGCCATCGCCGTTGCGTGACGAAGACGCGTCTCGTCATGGCTATCCTCTGGCTGTTGCTGACCCAAGCCGTCGTCGCCGCTGATCACCTTCCGGACCTACTGACCCCGGCCGAGCGTGCCTGGCTCGACGCCCACCCGCGGATCCTGCTCGGTGTCGGGGCGGAATGGGCCCCCGACGTGATTCCGGTCGGGGAGGGGCGTATCGCCGGTTTTGCCGTGGACTATTTGCGGCTGCTCGGCGACAAGCTCGGCATCGAGATCGGGCTCGAGGCCGGTCCTTGGCATGAGATGGTCGCTGCGGCCGAGAGCCGCCGGATCGATGGTCTGATGCTGGCCGCGCCGTTGCCGGAGCGGCGCGACCGTTTCCTGTTCACCGAGGACTTCCACACCGTTCGCCTCTTTCTCTACCTTCGCGACGGCGACCCTCTGCCGTCACAAGGGCTCGCGGGTTTGGCCGGCCGGCGAGTGGGCTATCTGCAGGAGGTCTTGCGCGAGCGCAAACTGCTGGCCTCCGAGCCGTCGATCGAAGCGGTTCCTCTGGCGAGCCAGGCGGCGCTGGCCGAGGCACTGCTGACGGGAGCAGTGGATGCAGCCATCGGGCCCTATGCCTTGGAGTTCTGGCGGGCGAGCAACGGCGTGCTCGGCTTCGGGTTGAAGCGGATGATGCCGGAGGGCCAGGCGCGGTTGGGGATCTCGATCCGGAAGGATTGGCCGGAGCTGGTCGGCGTCCTGAACAAGGGTGTGGCGGCCATCACCGCCGAGGAAGCGGCTGCCCTCCAGCGCCGTTGGTACGGGCGCGACGATGTCTTCTCGGCCGGTCCGCCGCCGACCGGTCTGAGCGCCGAAGAGCAGGCTTGGATCGCCGATCATCCCGTGCTCAGGGTCGGCATCGATCCGACTTGGGCGCCGATCGAGTTCTTCGACGAGCAGCGCCGCCCACAGGGGATCTCGGTCACCTATCTGCGGCTGATCGCAGAGCGTCTCGGCCTGCGGCTCGCGTTCGTCGAGACTCCGTCCTGGGCAGCGGCCGTTGCGAAGTTCGACCGACGGCAGCTGGACCTCTTGCCGGCGGTGGCGGCGACGCCGTCGCGCCGCCAGCGCTTCGACCTGACAGAGCCCTATGTGTCCTTTCCGGCTGCGATCTTCGCGGCGGCCGATGTCGCCTATTTGGGCGGGATCCAGGCGTTGCAGGGGAAGGTCGTCGCCGTGATCGAGAGCGAGGCGGTGCAGGATTGGCTGCGCGAGCAAGCACCTGAGATCACATTGCTGCCCGTGCCGGATACGCCCGCGGCCTTGCGAGCGGTCGCGCGGGGCGATGCCTTCGCCTTCATCGGCAATCTCGCGACCACCAGCTACTATATCGGCGCGTCCGGCCTCACCGACATCAAGGTGCTCGGGGAGACTTCGTTCGTGTATCGCTTGGGGATGGCGGTGCATCGCGACGAGCCCTTGCTGGCGGCAATCCTGCAAAAGGGCCTGGATGCAATCCCGCGTCACGAGAGGGATGCGATCTACCACGACTGGATGTCGATCCGGTATCGCGTCGAGGCGGACTGGGGTCTCTTGTTGCGGGTCGTCGCGGGGGCTGTGCTGCTGCTCGCGATCATCGGCTGGTGGGCGCTCAGTCTCGCCCGCGAGGTCAGCCGCCGTCGCCGGGCCGAGGCCGCACTTGCCGAGCTGTCCCGAGGTCTGGATCGGGCGCTCGCGGAGCGCACCGGCGAGCTTGCCGACGCCAACGCCCGGCTGCGCCGCTCGGCGCTGGATCTGTCGCTGTCGGACGAGGCCGCACGGGCGCGCTTGGCCGGCGAGCTGCACGACAGCCCGATGCAGAAGCTCGCCCTGGCGCAGATGCAGGTCGAGGCCGCCGCGCGTGACCCCGATGACCCGGAAACCACGCAACTGCTCGGCGCCGGACAGACCCTCCTGCGCGAGGCGATCGCAGAGCTGCGCACGCTGCAGTTCGATCTAAGCCCGCCGGTGCTGGCGCGTCAGGGGCTGGCCGCGGCGCTGGCATGGCTCGCCGAAAGCACCCAAGCCCGCTGGGGAATCCGGATGACATACGCCGTGGATCCCGATCTGCCTCAACCGGGGCATGAGGCGTCCGTCATCCTCTTCCAGTGCGCCCGGGAGCTGGTCTACAACCTCATCAAACACGCGGGGGCCAGCCGCGGCGCCATCCGATTGCAGGCCGGCGAGGGTTGCCTCGAGCTGATCGTGGAAGACGACGGGATCGGCTTCGACCCGAACGCACCGCAGCAGCTTCCGCGACCCGACGGAGGCTTCGGACTGCATCGTGTCCGCGAGCGCTTGGCCTTGATCGGGAGCGACCTCACCGTCGAGCCGTCCGCACCCGGTACCCGTGTGCGCATTCGCTCGCCCGCCCACCGAATGGACTGATTTCATGACGCTGACCCTGCTCCTCTGCGACGACCATCGCCTGTTCCGCGAAGGACTGGCCGGCCTCCTGCAACAAGAGCCGGGTTGGACGGTGATTGCCCAGGCCGGCGACGGCAAGGAGGCGATTCGACTCGCCGGAGAGCTCGCGCCGGACCTGGCCGTGCTGGACGTGGCGATGCCCGGTCTCGGCGGTATCGAGGCGGCAGAGGCGATCCGCGTCCGATCCCCCCGAACCCGGATCGTCGCCGTGTCGATGTACGACGATCTCCACTACCGCAAACGGATGCTCGCCGCCGGTGCCGCCGCCTATGTCCTCAAGAACGAGGCCGGCGCCGACCTGATCGCCGCGATTCATGCCGTACTGCGGGGCGAAACCTTCATCAGCCCCTCGCTGGCATCCCCGAGCCAGGATCGGGATGCAGTTCGGTCAGAGCGTTGTCCCGATCTGGATCAGGCTGCGTTGACCGGGCGCGAGCGCGAGGTGTTGGGACTCTTGGTCCGCGGCAGACGCACCAGGGAGATCGCCGCGGAGCTCGGCATCAGCGCCAAAACGGTCGAGACCTATCGTGGTCGCCTCATGCTCAAGCTCGGAATCGACAATCTGGCCGGTCTGGTCAAGTTCGCGATCCGCGTCGGGATTGCGCCGTTGGAGTGACGCGAAGCCGCAAATTTCGGCCGCGTCGGGAGATTCCCGACGGAAATTCCCTGATTCCTTCGTACCCCCTCGACATCTAAGATGCAAACTGAGCTTGGTTTGAAATACCCATGAATCAACTGTTTTTTCCGGGATCCAATGATGCAGAAGATCGATCGACGCACCGCACTCTTCAGATTCGCCGCACTTGGCCTCTCGCCGCTCTGCCTCGCCGAGATGGCCACGGCCGCACAGGTGGTGAAGGAGATCCACGCTCTCCAGCCCGGCGAGTTCACCTGGCATCCGGAGCGCTCGCCGAAGGGATCCGTGGCCGTGGTCGTCTCGCTTCCGGAGCAACTGACCTATGTCTACCGCAACGGGATCCGGATCGGCGTGTCGACCTGTTCGACCGGAAAGCCGGGCCATGACACACCGACGGGCGTCTTCACGGTGCTGGAGAAGGACAAGAACCATAAGTCCTCGACCTACAACAACGCGCCCATGCCGAACATGAACCGCCTGACCTGGGACGGGATCGCGCTGCACGCGGGCAAGCTGCCCGGCTATCCGGCATCGCACGGCTGCGTGCGGCTGCCCTATGCCTTCTCGGAAAAGCTCTGGACGGTCACGCATCCCGGCACGCCTGTGATCATCGCCGGCTCGCACTCGGATCCCTGGGAATTGACGCATCCGGGTTTGGTGCTCGGGGCCTATGCCGAAGAGGAGTTCGAACATGCCGTCGCGGGTTTGGAGGGAAAACGTCACCCCTCCGACTGGAAGGCAGCATCCGAGTATCCGGTGACCACCGTGATTGCCTCGACGGCGGACGGCAGGATCGACCTGATCGAAAACGGTCGCGTCGTCGCCGAGGGTCGCGTCTCCGTGAAGGGCTCGGGGAGCACGCTGGGCTCGCACGTCTTCATCCTCAACGGGACCCACGATGCCGCAAAGGGTCTCTCCTGGCATGCCATCAGCCATCACGAGCGCGCAGGCGCAAGCGTCTCGGGCAGCAACGGAGCGGAAGAGTCCGTGGTGTCCAGGCTCAAGGCGGACGATACGTTCCAGCGTGCAATGAAGAAGAGCATGCATCCGGGCATGGTGATGATCGTGACCGACAACCCCCTGCACCCGGATCGGCGATCCGGCACGGACTTCGTCATCATGACCAGCGCTTGAAGACCGGGCGCCGTCAAGCCTTCGCGGATGCGCGCCCCCGACATCGCAATCGGGGCGCACCTCCGAATAGCCTCGGCCCGTCAGAAGCCCGGCGGCGCCTTCTCCCAGGGGTAGCCCTTTGCCGCCATCTCGTAGCCGGTCTTGTAGAGGGCGCGCATGAACTCGGTATCGAACTCCTCGCGATGCGGGGCATTGAAGGTCGCGGGCACATAGGCCAGGTTGAAGGCCACGCCGTCGCGCTGGCAGGTCAGATAGATCCGGTACAGATCGCCGATGCCCTGGGTGTGGATGAGCGATGAGATCGCCCGTCCGGCGATGCTCATGGTCCGGCGGTCCACCTGCGCCCATTCCGGGTCGAGACGCGCATTGCGGATGATATAGGCCCGCCGCTCGCGCTGAGTATCCAGCTTGCGGGAGAGCGCGGCGATGTCGAGTGACGGCGGATAGACGAAGACCTGCGACATGGTGCCGCCGTCCACGTGCATTTCTTGATACGCACGTCCGTTGGCCTCCACATCGATCATGACGGGCGGGAAGGCGCCGGGAATCGAGGCCGAGGCGATCATGAGCGACCGGAACAAGCCGAGTGCATTCGGATCCTTGCTTGCGGCGATCTTGGTCAGGTTCCACAGCACCGTCTGGCGTGCATCCAGGTCCACGGTGGCCACGAACAGCAAGCGTCCTTTCTCGTACTCGCGGGCAATGGCGTCCAACAACGACTGGTTGACCTCTCTGCTCACCAATTGCCACAGCGGCGCATTGTCGGCCAGTGCGTCGCTTGTTACCGCAGCCAACAAGGAACGTTGTCTGGCGATGTCGGCGGGGCCGGTGGTCGTGTAGAAACGTTTGAGCTGCTCGTCGTGGGAAGGACCCAGAAAGGCAAAGGGTGCAATGAGGGCACCGGTGCTGACGCCGGTGACCAGTTTGAATTCCGGTCGATCACCCGCCGCGGTCCAGCCATTCAGCAGACCGGCGCCGAAGGCGCCGTTGTCGCCGCCACCCGAGACGGCCAGGAAGACCGCGGGGGGCAAGCCGCCGCGGTGGCCGGCGGAGGCAAGGAACGCCTGCTCGCGCCGCACCGAGGCGATGCCCTCGCGCTGGAGCGCCTCGGTGTCGATGCCGACACGGTAGCGCACATCGGCCATTCCGGGGATCACGGCTTGGTCGGTGAACGCGGCCGGAACCGCTTCCTTGCGCACCGGTCCCGCGCAGCCCTGGGCGAGCAGAGCGGTAGTCATCGCGATCAAACATGCAATGTGCTTCAAGGTCATATTGGTTCCCCTCCGGGGCGGGTGAAGAGGGCTCATCGGGTGGTGGACGCGAGGCATGCTAACCCCGCCGCTGGGCTCAGTCACATGACGTTTTCGCAGCGGTCTACAGAATCGTGCTCATGAGCCACTTGATCATGTCGCCAACCGGGATCTGAGTGGCCACCACGGCCAGCATGGGTACACCCGATGCCACCAGGAGCGGCAACAGCGCCGGCAGATCCAGCGGCACGAAGCGCATCTGCCGCACCGCCTCAACGATCGCGTTCATGTCGCCCACCGAGGAGGAATCGCCGGAGCCCAGGAGCTCTTCGCCATGGATCGCCTGGCCGAGCCATTTGCGCTGGAAGGCGAGGTGGTGCTGACTGGCGAGGCGCCCGTACTCGATCAAAGCGGCTTCGCGTGCTGTATAGAGTGGCCGGACGAAGACCAGCAGCGGACCGACGATCAGTCCGACACTCAACACCATCCAGGTTGCCACGGCAAACCAGACGAGCTGCGCGCTGTGTTGCTCCAGGCCAATGTCCCGAACCATCGCCGATGCGACCACGGCGCTCAGCGCGAACAGAAAGCCGCTGAAGATGCTTGGAAAGATCGCCAGAAACCCCAGGCCCGCCGCGAGGTCCGGGTGCAAGGGCGTGAGCTGGAGCGGCAGCCGCGAGAGCCGATAAAGCAGTGCGCTCCACACCAGCAGGCGCCAGATCCAGCGCAGCGCCAGGAACAGAAAAAGTGGTGTGCTCACCAGGCTAGCGGTCAGGCCGGCCCAGGACAGGACTGCCTCGCCGGCCATCGTTCTGCCCTCCCAGCTTGCCCCCGAAAGATCCACGACGAGCTGCGTCGTTAATCCGGACCAGATCAACACGATCACGAGGATGACGAGCTCGGCGCGTGCGGAGCTTGAGCGGTAATCGGCGACGGCGAGCGCGCGACGAAACTCGGGCAGCGCCTCCGGGGTGAGGATTTGTGCCTCGCGGAAATGATTGACCAGGATTTTCAGACGGCCGTCGGCATAACGCTCGGTCATGACCATGACGGAAATGGCAAGCAGATAGCGTGTATAGGCCATCCCGTCCGTAAAGAATCCCCAGCCCGAATAGCCGGCGTTGAGTAGGGATTCGCTGACCACGAGGACCGCCAAGGGCAACCAGGCCAGCAGCGCCAGGACCAAGGCAGCGCGACGGCTTGGCAGGAGATCCGCCCCGGTGAGTCCGAGGCGGTGCAACAGTGCATGGAAGGGGCCGCCCACGACCAGCGAGAAACGTCCCTCGGCCTCGGTCGTTTCACCCGTCATCCGCCGTGGTCTCCATTCGGATCATGAACGCCGGGCGGGATGCCCGGTGGACAGAGTCTAATCGATTGACATCTTTTTAGCGGACGACCCGGCGATTCCCCACCGCGCCCGGCTGATTGATGCCTGGATCCACGCCGATGCCGCGATTGCCGATCGCCCCGGGCTGGTTGATGCCGGGATCTACCCCGATCCCGCGATTTCCGATTGCACCCGGCTGGTTGATGCCGGGATCCACCCCGATGCCGCGATTGCCGAGTGCGCCGGGTTGGTTGATGCCCGGATCGACACCGACCGGATGGTTCCCGATCGCGCCGGGTTGGTTTAGACCCCGGTCGCGAGCCTGGCAGGGAGCGGACAGGAGGGCCGCGGCGACGCAGAGAGCGATGATCGCCCCGGTACTTTCGCGGTGACGCATAGAGAGTCTCGAGACCATTGGGTGTTCCTCCGAGTTTGGAATCCGTCATGAAAAACGCCGTCGGTCAGGACGCGTGCCGGCGGTCCCGGCTCGCCGCTCCTGACCGGACACCGACAGTATAGGCCAGCGACGCATCGCCCATGGGAGCGAGCAGGTTCTTGACAGTCAATCGGGCAAATCTGAGCTAGGCAGGGTCCAATCCCTGTGCCAATCTTGATTTGAACGATGTCGATCCGCGTCACGACACGACGCCAATGGATCGCAGGCTGACCTCCGCGATGTGCTTCCCGACACGAGGCGGATCAAACGTGAACGACCACCAGCCGACCATCTCGCGTCTCGTCTGGGAGACCCGCTATCGGGCCGAGGGCGAGGCCGATCTCGACGCGACCCGGCAACGCGTAGCGCGTGCACTGGCGTCGGTCGAGCCGGCCGAGCGCGAGGGTTGGGCGGCGCGGTATCTGGACCTTCTCGACGATTTTCGGTTTCTGCCGGGCGGGCGGATCCTCGCCGGGGCCGGTGTCGACCGGGACCTGACCCTGCTCAACTGCTTCGTCATGGGTCCGATCCCGGACGACCTCGCCGGCATCTTCGAGGCGCTGCGGGATGCGGCGCTCACCCTGCAGCAAGGCGGGGGTGTGGGGTGCGACTTCTCCACCCTGCGCCCGGCCGGCCTTCAGGGACAGCGGATCGGCGGCATTGCCTCGGGGCCGGTGTCCTTCATGGGTCTCTGGGACAGCATGTGCGCGACCCTGCTCTCCACCGGGGTGCGCCGCGGGGCCATGATGGGGACCCTGCGCTGCGACCATCCGGACATCGAAGCCTTCATCGACGCCAAACGCGGTGCGACGGCGCTGCGCAACTTCAACCTCTCGGTGCTGGTCACGGACGACTTCATGCAGGCGCTGGCGGCGGATGGACCTTGGGACCTGGTGTTTCCGCACGAGCAGATGACCCCTCGCGACCGCGCGCGTGCCCTCGGTCACCGGACGCGGGCTTGGCCCGGCTACGATGGTCCGGTGAGCTGTGCGGTTCTGCGTACCCTGCCGGCGCGCGATCTGTGGACACACATCATGCGCGCCGCTTACGACTCGGCCGAGCCGGGCGTGCTCTTTATCGACCGGATCAACGCCGAGAACAACCTCGCGTACCGGGAACGGATCTTCGCCACCAACCCCTGCGGCGAGATCCCGTTGCCGAGCTGGGGCGCCTGCGATCTGGGCGCGCTCAACCTCGCGGCCTTCGTGTGCGAGCCTTTCAGCGCGTCGGCCTCGTTGGACGTGAATGCCCTCGCGGACGCGGCCGGTGTCGCGACCCGGATGTTGGATGCGGTGATCGACCTCTCGCGCTTTCCCCTTCCGGCGCAGGCCGAGCAGGCGCGCGGGAGTCGTCGCATCGGTCTGGGGATCACCGGGCTCGCGGATGCCTTGATCCTGCTGGGGCTGCGCTACGACAGCCCGGCGGCGCGGGAGCAAGCCGCGGAGGCCATGCGAACGGTCTGTCATGCCGCCTATCGTGCCTCGATCGCCCTTGCGTCGGAGAAGGGTCCGTTCCCCTATCTGGTGCGCGATGCCTATCTGGCTGCGCCCTTCATCGGGCGACTGCCCGCCGACATCCGCGCCGGGATCGCCTCGGGCGGCATCCGCAACTCGCATCTGACCGCGATCGCACCGACCGGGACCATCAGTCTGCTTGCGAACAACCTCTCCGGCGGCATCGAGCCGGTCTTCTCGCGGGTGGCGCGCAGGATCATCCGCAGGCTCGACGGCGGGGTCGGGCGTCATCGCATCGAGGACTTTGCCGCGAGGCTCTGGCGCGAGCGCTTCGGCGGACGGCCCGGTCCGCCTGCCTTCGTCGCGGCGCACGCGGTGGCGCCGGAGGACCATTTGGCGATGCAGGCGGCGATTCAGCCCTATGTCGACAACGCCATCTCCAAGACCATCAACGTGCCGGCCGAGATCCCGTTCGCATCGTTCGAGGGGCTCTATCGCCGCGCCTATCATCTGGGGCTGAAGGGTTGTACGACCTTCCGGCCGAATCCGCTGACCGGCGAGATCCTGAGCGACGACCTCGAAGGCCGGATCCCCGGCGAGACGGATCCCTGCTGCGGATCGGAGAGTGACTTGGACTGACGCATGTTCTTCCACCGACGCGGGCCGGCGGGCTCGCGGCGCGCCGACAGCGTGTCGGCTGAATTCCGGGACCCCGCCCCGTCGTTGTGCGCTCTCGATGGCGACCGGTGAATCAGTGCGCGTTACTGGTGCAGGGCCGGGTCGAGGGTTCCTGCCGGCGGGCCGCCAATCCCATAGTATTTCAGATGATTAGCGGTCGATGCGCTGTAAACTCGGCATTGGCGCGTTTCTTGACTGGTTTCGTCCGTTATGGGCCATGTTGTGGGGTTCACCGAGATGCTGAAACAATTCCAGTCCGGCGGCGCCGGCCAGATCCAGATGCAACGCGCGGGACAAGCGATGGCCTACCACGAGTTCTATCAGGACGACTTCCGGCCGCGCGATCACTACCTGCCGATGTGGGAGCACATCCAGACCACCGGCCAGCAGATCCTCGGGGCGAAGGCGCGCGATGCACATCTGACGCTGCACACCGAAGGGGTGACCTTCACCGTCTACTCCAACGACGAGGAGGGCATCGAGCGGGTCTGGCCCTTCGACATCCTCCCGCGCATCATCACGGCCATCGAATGGGCGCAGATCGAGGCCGGCCTCAAACAGCGCATTCGGGCCCTGAATCTCTTCCTGAAGGATCTCTATCACGGTCAGCGGATCCTCAAGGACGGTGTCGTGCCGCCCGAGCTGATCTACCGCGGCAAGGACTTCCGCCGCGAGATCATGGACATCACCCCGCCGCACGACATCTACACCCATATCAGCGGGGTCGATCTGATCCGCGACGAGGACGGTCGCTACCTGGTCCTCGAGGACAACCTGCGCACCCCGTCCGGTGTGTCCTACATGATCGAGAACCGGATCGTGGAGCGGCGCATCCTGCCCGAGTTCTTCGCCCGTTATCGGGTCCGCCGGGTCGAGCACTATCCGGCGCTGTTGTTGCAGGCGCTGCGTTATCTCTCGCCGCGCGGCGCGGAGGACGCGACCATCGTGGTTCTGACGCCCGGCATCTTCAACTCGGCCTATTTCGAGCACACCTTCCTTGCCAAAGAGATGGGCGTGGAGCTGGCCGAGGGGCGCGATCTGGTCTGCAAGAACGACAAGGTCTACCTCAAGACCACGCAGGGCCTGCGGCAGGTCGATGTCGTCTATCGGCGGGTCGACGACGACTTCCTCGACCCGCTGGTGTTCCGCTCGGACTCCGAGCTGGGCGTGGCCGGGATCATCAACGCCTGGCGGGCCGGCAACGTCGCCTTGGCCAATGCGCCGGGGGCGGGCATCGCCGACGACAAGGCGGTCTATGCCTATGTCCCGGACATCATCCGCTACTACCTCGGCGAATCACCCATCCTGCCGAGTGTTCCGACCTATCAGATGACCGATCACCAGGACCGCATGTACGTGCTCGACAACATGGAGAAGATGGTCATCAAGGCGGTCGCCGAATCCGGCGGCTACGGGATGCTGATGGGACCCTCGTCGACCACCGCGCAGCGTTCGGAGTTTGCCCGCAAGATCGAGGAGAATCCGCGCAACTACATCGCCCAGCCGGTGATTCAGCTCTCGCGCCATATCTGTTATCTCGACGGCGAATTGGAGTCGCGCCACCTGGACCTGCGCCCTTTCAGTATCTACGGCAGCGACATCGAGGTCGTCCCGGGTGGTTTGACCCGGGTCGCCATGACCAAGGGATCCTTGGTCGTTAACTCCTCGCAGGGCGGGGGCAGTAAAGACACCTGGGTGCTGGCCGACTAATGTTGAGTCGTATCGCGGAATCGCTCTACTGGATGACCCGGCAACTGGAGCGCGCGGACAACACCGCGCGCGTGCTGGACATCAATGTCGTCTACATGCTCGAGGCCGACGAAGGTGCGACCGAGGAGATGCAGTGGCGTCCCTTGCTCACCATTATGGGTGCCGACGAGCTCTACGAGGAGCTGCATACCGACGGGCGCGTGACGGTGCAGCGCGTCATCCATTTGCTCACTCAGGACCGCAACAATCCGGGCTCACTCCTGCTCAGTCTCAAGCTCGCCCGCGAGAACGCGCGGGTGGTGCGCGATCGCATCTCGAGCGAGATGTGGGAGGCGCTCAACGAGCTGTGGCTCTCCGCCGACAAGCATCTGAAGACGACGCTCCAGCCCTGGCGTGCCGCCGAGTTCTACGCCTTCATCCATCGTCAGGTAGCGGCCTTCTTCGGTCTGACCCAGAGCACCATGATGCGCGGCCAAGCCTACGGCTTCATGGCGCTCGGCAGTCTCCAAGAGCGCGCGGACATGACCGCGCGTATCCTGGATACGCGCTACCACTTGCTGCTTCCCGATCTCAAGCTTGTCGGCTCGCCGTTGGATTATTACCAGTGGGGTGCGCTGCTCAAGTCGCTCTCCGGTTTCGAGGCGTATCGCCGAAAGTATCAGGGCGGGATCCGACCGATCGATGTCGTGGAATTTGTGGTGCTCGACACGGATTTCCCGCGTTCGCTCGCCTACTGTGTGGACGGTATGGAACGCGCGCTCGGACGCATCGGGAGCTTGCCCGACGGAGCGGTGCCCGAGCGTCTTGCGGCACTGCGTCGACATCTCGACGGCGCAACGCCCCAAGGGATTCTGGATCTCGGTCTGCACGAGTATCTCGACGACTTCCTGGGGCTCTTGGCCGATTTCGGCACGGCGCTGCAGAGCGACTATTTCGAGGCGCACCTGGGGGATGATGCTCAGTGAGATATCAGATCGAGCGGGTTTGTCGGATCCACTTCGCGGCCCCGGCACGCGAGCATCACGTCCAGATCCGACTGGCGCCCTGGGACGACGAGAGTCAGTCCCTCCTCCGGATCCAACTCTCGGTGGCACCCGACGCCGGCGTTGCCGCCTGTCGGGACGGGTTCGGTAACCTCTCGCACCATTTCGCGGTGATGGGGGCGCACCGGGAGCTCGCCTTCACCATGAGGGCCGAGGTGGAGACCCTCCGCAGCAATCCGTTCGACTTCCCGGTGATCGCGCAGGCACGCGAACGCGCCTGGATCGACGACGCCCTTCATCAAGCCCCGCGCCTCTGGGACTTCGTCCTACATCAAGGGCCGCTGACCCCCGCGCTGCCCGAGGAGATCTGCGGACACCGGGTGCCGATGCTGCGCGAGGATCGACCGCTCCTGGATCAGGTGCAGGAGGCGAGCGCCTGGATTCAGTCGGTGACGCCGTTCGACCCGGAGGTCGTGCTGCCGGTCACCGCATTGCCCGCGCTGTTCGACGCGGGGCGCGGATGTGCCGCCGATCTGGCGCACCTGCTGATTGCCCTGATGCGGCAATGGTCCATCCCGGCCCGATTCGTCTCCGGGTATCTGGATGCGAGTTATTTTGACCCGGACGACGAAGATCCGCCGGGCACCCAGCCGCGTGAGCAGAGGCTCCACCACTGGGCCGAGGTGCTGATCCCGGGCGGCGGCTGGCGCGGTGTCGACCCGGCCATGGGGCTGCTCGCCGATGCGACCTACATGCGCGTGGCCGTCGGGCGCGATGCAAGAGACGTGCAGCCGCTGCGTCAGACCTGCCGCAGCGGCGGATCGGTGCCGGAGCTCGAAGAAACCCTAGCCGTCACCCCAATTGAACCGCGTCCGGAGTGAT
Source organism: Thiocapsa sp. KS1 (assembly GCF_001499735.1). Classification (GTDB taxonomy): domain Bacteria; phylum Pseudomonadota; class Gammaproteobacteria; order Chromatiales; family Chromatiaceae; genus Thiocapsa. The sequence goes on from NZ_LN848257.1 coordinate 4,666,269, forward strand.
ATGCGAACATCTCGGATTCGTCGTGCCTCGTCCGACCAAAGGACGTCGTAGTCGACGCGGTTCAAGAATTTTAAAAGATTGTTTTTCTTATCCTAAACCGCGTCGACTCCGGCGTTTCAAGAGTGCTGTAACCTCTTTGTCAACTCGACGATCTCCGAGAACACCGGACGCGGTCTAGCGCGGTTCAGTTCTGGACGCGCGAGGCCCGCGTCAACTCCGAAAACCGCACCCCCCGTAAACCGCCGATCTCCAGGCTCAGCCGCTCGATCTCGGCCGGCATGCCGCGGATGATGATGGTCTCCAGACAGTTGTGATGGTCCATGTGCACATGGGTCGTCGCGACGACGTGGATGTACTGACGATGCTGGATATCCAGGATGTGCTGCGTGAGCTCGCGTTGATGGTGGTCGTAGACGATGGTGAGCACGCCGGCGACCTCCACGTCGCCGCGCTCCCAGGTCTCCTCCACGATCCGCTCGCGGATCAGGTCGCGCACCAGCTCGGAGCGCGACGCGTAGCCCTTTTTGACCACCCGTCGATCCAGCTCCTCCAACAGCGCGCGTGGCAGCGAGACGCTGAAACGGATGGTTTCCTCGACGTTGGGTATGTCGATCCCTTCAGAAATCGTCGAAGCCATCGAAATCCCCCATGTCGCCGTCGTCCATCATCTGCTGGTCGTATTCCGCATCCAGACCGGGTTCTTCGGCGGGTGTCTCGGCCGCCTGCGCCTCCTCGGCGCTGAAGAGGCCGGTCAGCAGGTTGGCCATCATGACGCCGCCGGCGACGGCCACAGCGGTCTGAAGCGCGGATGACAGGAATCCTCCCCCGGCCCGATTTGCTTGGTCGGGCCGCATGCCGTTTGTCTGAAACGACCGGCCGAAGGGTCCGCCCGACCGAGCGGACGGGGCGCGGGCCCGCGGGGTCGGTGCGCCGAGAAGGCCGTCGAGGAATCCGCCACCGGCCGGCCGACTCGCCAGTTCCTGCTCCAGCTCCTGGACCCGTTGGCCGAGCGCTTCGATGGCGTTTTCCTGCACCAGGATTGTTTGGGCCATGTAATAGGGTGCCGCGGGCTGACGCTGGAGCGCCGTGGCGATCTGCTGCTCGGCGGCCGCATCGCGCGGCCCGGTCTGATGCTCGGCCTGTCTCAGCTTGCCGAACAGGTCATCGATGATCCGTTGCTCGTTCTGTCTCTGCGTGTCTTGGTCCATGGCTGTCCTCCGAAAGGTGAATCAGGTCGAACCGATCCGGGATTCAAGATATCCGGTCCGGCGCCGAGACTCCAAGGGCCACGCACGCCGAGCGCGGCGATGTCCGCCGGCGCGGCGGCCAAGGTGGGACGCTCCATCGTGCAGGCGATGGCGCCGAGATCCGCGAGGATGTTCTCTTCCGGCAGAGCGTCGGCGGTCGGATTTCAACCGCCGGACCGACGCTGCCGGCGGTCTGAGTAGACGCCTTCGGGGGCGAGTGCTACCTTCGCGGGTATTACCGCCGGCGCCAAGGTAGTACGCGCCTCGGCCATTCCCGGAGCATCGATAAAGCCCATGCACATCGTCGACGGTGTTCTCGGTCCGCCGGTCTTGATCGGCGCATCCCTGCTTGCGGTTGCGGGCGTCGCCCGCGGGTTGAGCGCGCTCGATACCGAGTCGATCCCGCGCGCAGGGCTCCTGACCGCCGTCTTCTTCATCGCATCGCTCGTCCACGTGCCGATCGGGCCCTCGAGTGCCCATCTCATGCTGACCGGACTGATGGGGTTGCTGCTCGGCTGGGCGGCCTTCCCCGCAGTCTTGGTCGGGCTGTTGCTCCAAGCGGCCTTTTTCGGGTTCGGCGGCCTGACCGTCATCGGCGCCAATACGCTCAATCTTGCCCTTCCTGCCGTCCTGATCGGTTTGCTTGCGCGTCATGTCTTGGCGCGCTTCGACATCTCGCCGCGCTCGGCAACGCTCCTCGTTGCCGGGTTCTTCGTCGGTGCCTTGTCGTTCGGTGCCTCGGCCCTGTCGGTCGCCGGCGTCCTTGCGCTGAGCGGGAGCGAATTTCTGGCGGCGGCCCGATTGATCCTGATCGTTCAAATCCCCGTGATGCTTGTCGAAGGTGCGATCACGGCTGCGACCTTGCGTCTTCTCTTGACCGTGCGTCCCGAGCTGCTCCCTGCCGTCGCGGGCGATCGCCTGTTCGCCACCGAGCACACGCAAGAGGCGTAAACCCGGGCCCCGCAGTCGCCCGCTGCCGAATTCCGGCCGAGCCCGCGTCTCGGCTCTTGCGCTGCATGGCATGGCATGCGCATCCTTGTCGGCGTCATGACCGACCTCGTCTCCAATCCCGTCCAGCCGGATCCAGCCCCGCGGATTGCGCTTGCGCGCGATCGGGCCGGCCGCGTGACCGTGGCGATCGGCGGGGCTTGGCAGCTCGATGCAGATCTGCCCGATCTGGATGGAATCGATGCCGAGCTGTCGGCGGAGCCGGGGCCGACGGCCGTTGCGTTCGAGACCTCCGATCTGGTGGCTTGGGACTCCGGCCTCGCGAGCTACCTGGCGTCCTTGGCCTGGCGGTGCCGGGAACGCGGGATCGCGGTGCAGGAGGATGGGTTGCCAGAGGGGATTCAAGCCCTGTTGCACTTGGCCTCCGCGGTACCGGAGCGTCGCGCCGAGAGTCGTGACGAGCATGCCGACCCTTTTCTCCGGCGTTTCGGGTTGGACTTCATCGATCTGGCGCGCTCCACCGGCGAGATTCTGGCCTTTGTCGGCGAGGTCACCCTTGCGCTGCGGTCGATCCTGGGCGGGCGGGCACGGTTTCGGCGCTCGGAGTTGTGGCTGCTGATCGAGGAGGTCGGCGCGGACGCATTGCCCATCATCAGTCTCGTCAGCTTCCTGGTCGGACTCATCCTGGGCTACATCGGAGACCAGCAGCTGGCCCAATTCGGTGCGCGGATCTTCGTTGCCGACCTGGTCGGGCTCGCGATCGTCATCCAGATGGGCGCCCTGATCACGGCGATCGTGCTCGCCGGGCGGACCGGGGCCGCCTTCGCCGCCCAGCTCGGGACCATGCAGGTGAACGAAGAGATCGATGCCCTGCGGACCTTGGGGATCTCGCCGGTCGAGTTTCTGGTCTTGCCGCGATTGATCGCGCTGGTCGCCATGACGCCCTTGTTGGCCATCTACGCGAACCTGATGGGGATCATGGGCGGGGCCTTCGCCGGCACGGTGGTCGGGGGCTTGAGCATGGCCGAGTATTTCACCGAAACGGTCGCGGCGATCCGCTGGAATCACATCGTCCAAGGGCTGATCAGCGCGACCGTCTTCGGCGCCATCGTCGCCGTCTCCGGGTGTCTGCGCGGCATGCAGAGCGGGCGCAGCGCCGCGGCTGTCGGCGAGGCGACGACCTCGGCCGTGGTGACCTCGATCGTCTTCATCGTGATTGCGTCGGCGCTCCTCACGATCGTTTTCGATGCGATCGGCCTGTCGTGATCGGTCGATTCGACGATGCCGACCCGAGCCTCAGGAGACGCGAGCCACCGCATGTCTTCCGATCCGCACACTGATTCGGCCGGCGATCCGCTGCCTGGTCCGTCGCCCGAGAGGTTGGGCGATCGGGTCGCTGTCCCTTCGGTGGATCGACACATCCTCCTCGATGCCGTATCCGTCGGCTACGGCGACACCGTGATCCAGCGCGATCTGAGCTTCGGGATCCGTCGCGGCGATGTCTTCGTCATCATGGGCGGCAGCGGCAGCGGCAAGAGCACGCTCATGCGCAGCTTGGTCGGACTCCTGGCGCCGCAGGCCGGGAGGATCCTGTTCGACGGCGTGAGCTTTTGGGATGCGCCTCAGCGCGAGCGCATCCGACGGATGCGTCGCAACGGCGTCATGTATCAGAGCGGTGCCTTATGGAGCTCCATGACCCTCGAAGAGAATGTCGCCTTGCCGCTGGAGCAGTACACCCGACTCACGCCGAGCCGGATCCACGATGTCGCGGTCTACAAGCTTGCCTTGGTCGGCCTCTCGGCATATTGCGACTATTATCCCTCCGAGATCAGCGGCGGCATGCGTAAACGGGTCGGCGTCGCCCGCGCCATGGCCTTGGATCCGGACATCCTCTTCTTCGACGAGCCCTCGGCGGGTCTCGACCCCTTGAGTGCGCGTCTGCTCGATGAGCTGATCCTGGAGCTGCGTGAAAGTCTGCACACGACCATGGTCGTTGTCACCCACGACCTTGCCAGCATCTTCGCCATCGCGGACGACTCGGTGTTCCTGGACGCCGCCACGCACACCATGCTGACGACGGGCAACCCCCGTGAGCTGCGCGAGCATAGCGAGATCGCGCTTGTCCGCGATTTCCTGAGCAGGGGAGAGAGATGAGCAAGCAGGCCAATCCAACCGTGATCGGCGGCTTCGTGCTGGGTGCCCTGGCCCTGGCGGTGATCGCGATCCTGGTGTTCGGCAGCGGTGCGCTGTTTCGGGCGCGGGTGCCGATGGTGACCTATTTTCCGGGATCCGTGCAGGGGCTGAGCGTCGGCGCCGCCGTTCAGTTCGAGGGGGTGACGGTCGGACGCGTGACCGGGATCGAGCTCAGCTTCTCGCCGGACTCCGGGACCTTCAGCGTGCCGGTGACCTACGAGGTCTGGCCCGAGAGCGTGCGCATCCTGGGGCCGGTATCCGACGACTCGCCGCAGAATATTCTGCGGGGTTTGGTCAAGGATCGCGGTCTGCATGCACGCCTGGAGTCCCTGAGCTTCGTCACCGGGCAGTATTTGATTGCGCTGCAGTTGGTGCCGGGCCGCCCCGTGCGGCTGGTGAAGGATCCCGACGACGTCGTCGAGGTGCCCTCGATCGAGGCGACGCGCGATCGCATGTCCGAGATGCTCGAGAATCTGCGGCTCGACGATCTCGTCAACGAGGCATCCTTGACCCTGGCGTCGATGCGCCAATTGATTGGCTCGGGAGAGGTTCTCAGGTTGCTCGAGACCCTGAACGCGACCCTCGACCAGGCTCGGATCCTGCTCGGAGATCTCGATCGGGAGGTGCCGCCGCTCGCTCTGCGAATGGATTCGACCCTCTCCGACTATGCCTCGCTGGCGAGAGCGGTGCAGGCCGGTGTTGTCCCGGTTGCGGAGAATCTCGAGCTGGTCACCGCGTCGATGCTCGAGCTGGTGCGCCGTGTCGACGCACAGGTGGTCCCGCTGTCGGGTGCGACGCAAGCCGCACTGGGGGAGGTCGAGGGGACGATGCGCTCGCTCGGGCAGCTCTCGGACGATGTCTCCGGGACCCGCGTGCGGCTCGATCAGTTCTTGACCGAGGCCACCGCGGCGTCGCGTTCGCTGCGTGCTTTTGCCGACTATCTGGAGCGGCATCCGGAGGCTTTATTGCAGGGTAAGCGTTGATCGGCCGCGCGCCGCGTATGGATGTACCTTCCGGCGATCTTCGGTCATCTTCAAAAGCACACGGGCCCGGCGCGTTTCCGCGCCGGGCCCGTGTGTCGAGGCGGCGATCCGTTAGTTGTCGAGGAAGTCGACGGTCTGGACCGACTCGGCGGATAGCGCCTGAATCTCGACGACGGGCTCTTTCGACGCCTCGGTCGCCAAACGATCGGTCTCCGGCATCACCATCGTGGTTTGGACTCCGCCCACGAGCAGCGCGACTGCGGCAAGAACACCTAAGGCACCCATGGTACATCTCCGATTGCGGGTAGTTGCTGGTATGGAAATCATTATATAAGCAAATTCTAATTAAGCAAGGGCTCGACAGAGGTTTTTTCCTGTGTCGCATCACGCGCCATCGTGTCCCGCGGAGCCCATCGGACCACGGCAACCCCCGAGATTTCGAATATTAGCGATCATTGATCGAGATCAATCCAAGGCCGCCGATTCCGTCATAGGCTTGTTTGCGCGCTAAGGCCACGTGCCCCGCGCTGTGTTCAACAGGTTTCTCTGACGGGAGAAATGTGATGACGACAACAAAACGATTGGTTTTTGCTGCGGCGGTCGCCGCTGTCTCTGCGTTCGGCTCCATGGCTGCCAATGCCTTCTGGGGCTCAGGACCCTTCGGGATGTTCCCGGGTGGTTGGGGCGGCGGACCTTGGAATTCGCCTTGGTACGGCGGCCCCTACGGCGGTTATCCCTATGGCGGTTACGGATATCCCTACGGTGCCTACGCGCCTTACGGCTGGGGTGCTCCGTATGGCTGGGGTGCGCCTCTTTACGGCTACCCGGCCTATGCCTATCCCGCCTACAGCTACCCGACCACGACCACGACCACGACGTCGCCGAGTACCGACTCGAGCAAGTAAACCGCCTCGCCCCGATGCCGTTCGGCGTCGGGGCGATCGGCGAGACCCGGACGGAGGCGGCCGTATGCCGTCGCGGTCGCTGGACGTCCGGTCCATGTCGTTTCCGATCGACACCCCGAGCGTGTCCACCGCGTAAAGTCGGAGCGGCGCGCTTCTGCGTCACCTGCAGAACCCGACCCATCTCGCCAAACGACTCGGCGGTCGCCGCGTCGCGGGGGCTGTCGCCTGCTATGATCCGCGTCGGTTCGCCGGCCGATGAACGGTCGGCCCGGGCGCGCGCCTGGACGCGCGCCCTGTCAGCGATCTGACCCGGAGAAGCGACATGCGTGTACTCGTTGGCGATATTGGGGGCACCAAGACCGCGCTGGGCCTTGCGAAGACGCATCGGGATCGCGTCGATCTCGACGAGACGAGGCAGTATCCGAGCGCGGATTTCGCCTCGCTCGACGAGATCGTGCGGCGCTACTTGGAGGATACCGGCGTGGGCTGTCGGTTTGCGGCATTCGCGATCGCCGGGCCCGTGCGTGATCGGCGCAGCCAGGCGACGAATCTTCCCTGGGCATTGGATGCCGACGCCATGGAGCAGGCGCTCGGATTTGCCGGGGTGGCATTGCTCAATGATCTCGAGGCGACCGCCTGGGGTCTTGCGGCCTTGCGGCCGGAGGATCTGGCCGAGCTCCATCCCGGCGAGTCGGTTCAGGGCAACGCCTGTGTCGTTGCCGCCGGCACGGGGCTCGGGGAGGCCGGGTTGTTCTGGGACGGACTGCGTCATCATCCTTTCGCGACCGAAGGCGGGCACGCCGATTTTGCGCCGACCGACGAGCGTGAGTATGCCTTGCACGCCTTCCTGAAGCAGCGCTTCGGGCGCGTCAGCTGGGAGCGCGTGGTCTCCGGACTGGGGATCCGAAATCTCTACGATTTCCTCTCGGAGTGGCGCGAGACCGCGTCGCCGCCGTCGCTGCGCAAGGCGATCGAGACCGGCGACGCCGCGGCCGCTATCGCCGAGGCCGCCTCGCAGAACGCCTGTCCGATCTGCACCGAGACGATGGAGCTGTTCTATCGACTGTACGGCCGCGAGGCCGGGAATATGGCGCTCAAACAGATGGCGCTCGGAGGCGTCTTTTTGGGCGGCGGCATCGCACCGAAGAACCTCGACGCACTGCGTCGCAGCGCCTTCCTGGACGGCTTCTTCGACAAAGGCCGTCTGGAGCCCCTGATGCGCTCCATGC
>NZ_LN848257.1:4673873-4676404 GCF_001499735.1 Thiocapsa sp. KS1
TCCTGGAGTCGCAGTAGCGAGAGCCCCCAGCCCCCAGCCCCCAGCCCCCGACCGCGAGTCTGCCCATATATCAAGCTTGAGAGCAGGAGGCAGGAGGCAGGAGGCAGGAAACTAAATCAAAGAGAAAACCCATGACACAAACACTCAGCATCACCGGAATGAGCTGCGGCCACTGCGTTCGTGCCGTGACCGCCGCACTCGAGTCCGTTGTCGGCGTGGAGTCCGTCGCGGTGGATCTGGATCTCGGTCGCGCCCGCATCGAGGGCCGGGCCGAGCCTGACGCCTTGATTGCGGCCGTCGTCGCGGAAGGCTACGGCGCCGAGGCGGTGCCGCTCGAATGATCCGCGTGTGGGTCGTGACCGGCCGCGGCGGGCCGCGCTCGGCCTGAATCATCCATCCCGTCCGGCTCGGCGGGTGGGTCCGATCCGCGGCGGCTGTGGTGTATTGCTCCGGGCTGCGAGTGCTGCGCGACGAGATCCGAGGCGCGGGCATCGGCTCGATCTGCATGGCGTCCCGACCGTCGGGTCGCCCGCAACGTCGATTTTGGTATTATGATGTCGATTGTCTCTTTTGGGATGCGATTTGTTGTAATTTCTAAGCATCAGGGTGCTGGTGCCCCGGGGTCTCGAGCTCGCGGTTGCGGATTCGACACGGCGCATTCGGCCGTCTCCCATTGTCGAGGGGTCGAGCTTGGATCAAGCGCGGAGAGGTCGAGCGGTGCAATCGAGGACTGCGACTCGGCTCGGTGCCTTGCCGTCGAGCCTGCGCGCATGCCTCCTCCTTGTTGCGCTGGTCCTCGTCTCGAGCAACGTCCTCGCCATGAAGCTCGACGTGACGGTGACCGGGCTCGCGGGCGAGCAGGAGACCAATGTCCTGGCCTTGCTCTCGCTCTACCAAGAGCGCACCCAGCCCGATCTGACGCCCGAGCGCGCCGAGGCGCTGCATCGGTTGGCGCCCGGTCAGATCCGCAATGCCTTGGCGCCTTTCGGCCTCTATCAGGTCGAGGTGACGGATCGTCTCGAGGTGCCCTCGGATCCGAACGGCACCTGGGTTGCGACCTACGCCGTGGTTCCCGGACCGGCGGTGAAGATCAGCCGGGTGGAATACGCGGTCACGGGCGAGGGCGCCGATGATCCCGCCTTCCCGAAGACCTTCCCGATGCAGGTCGGCGACGTCCTGCTCCACGCCAAGTACGAGGCGGCCAAGTCGGATCTGCGTGCGCGCGCATCCTCGGGCGGCTACCTGGACTACACCCTCGCGCGCCACCGCGTCCTCGTCGACCTGGTCGCCTACGAGGCGATCGTCCAGTTCGAGCTGGCCACCGGGCCGCGCTACTATCTCGGCAACGTGCGCTTCAAGCAGGATCTTCTCAACGAGAAGTTCCTGCGCACCTTCCTGAATTTCGAGCCCGGCGTCGTCTACAACCCGGAGCTTCTGCTCGCGCTTCAGGGTCGGCTGCTCGGCACCGAGTATTTCAGCGACGTGGAGATCGTCCCCCGAAAGGATGCAACCGGCGAGAGCACGCTCGTGCCGATCGACGTGGTCGCAACCCGCAACAAGCGGGACAAATACCGGATCGGTGCGGGCTTCACGACCGATACGGGTCCGCGGGTGAGCGCGGATTGGCGGCGTCGCTTCGTCAATGAGTGGGGGCACAACTTCCGAACCGAGCTGCAACTCTCGCCCGTGCTCTCCCAATGGAGCTTCGATTACCGGATTCCGATTCAGGATCCGACGCGCGACTACATCATCATCAAGCCTCAGTCGACCTACTCCAATCTCACGACACAGAAGGGTTGGCTGAATTCGGTCCAGATCGCCCACTCCTCGCTGACCCCGAGCAATTGGCGCCGCACCGTCGGCATCGACTATACCTACGAGGATTACGAGATCAGCGACATCCAGACCGGTGTGTCCTCGGAGCTGGCGCCCAACATCTCCTGGTCGAAGACGGTCGCGGACAATCCGATCAACACCAAACGCGGCTACCGGATCCGCTACGGTGTCCTGGGGGCGGTCGAGGGCCTGATCTCGAACGCCTCCTACGTGAGCGCGGCCCTCCAGCTCAAATGGATCCGCGGATTTGCCGATAAGTATCGCTTCATCACCCGCGCCGATCTGGGCGCGACCCTGGCCGAGGATCTGACGGAGCTTCCGGCGAGCCGGCGTTTCTTCACCGGCGGCGACAACACGATTCGCGGTTGGGGATTCAACACATTGGGTCCGACCGAGCCTTTCAACGACGGCACCGTCGGCGGACGCTATCTCGGTGTCGGCAGCCTCGAGCTCGAGCGCAGCATCCGCGGCCCCTGGAGCGCTGCGGTCTTTACCGATTTCGGGAACGCCTTCGATCCCGACTACGAGAATAAATTTCAGCAGAGTGTCGGCTTCGGGGTCCGTTGGGCCTCGCCCATCGGCCAGGTGCGTGTGGATCTCGCCTTGCCCTTCACCCAGAACGACTACGCGTTCGGCGACGGCTGGCCCCCGGCACGCCTCGTCTTCGTCATCGGGCCCGACCTATGAGCGAGATC
>NZ_LN848257.1:4676504-4692593 GCF_001499735.1 Thiocapsa sp. KS1
GGTGCTCACGACCCAGACCGGACTGCGCGTCGCTGTCGGGCTGATCGAGGAGTTCGCCCCGGGTGTCTTGAGCGTCGAGCGTGTCGAAGGGCGGATCACCGGGCGGCTGACGCTCGATCGGGTCGCGGTGCGGGTTGCCGACTTCGAGATGCGTGCCGGCAGTCTCTCCCTCCACTGGTCGCCGATCGCCGCCCTGCGCGGCGATCTGCCGATCGAGGTGCTGCGGATACACGACCTGGATCTGGTGTTGCCGCCGAGCCCCGCAGAGCCCAAACCGCTCGTTCTGCCCGACCTGGCCTTGCCGCTTCGCATCGCGCTGCACGAGGCGCAGGTCGAGCGGCTGCGACTCTTCAAGCACGGCGAGGCTGAGCCCTTCTTCGTAATCGAGGACGTAACCCTGTCCGCGAACCTGCGGGGCAGCGCGCTCGAGCTTGAGCGCTTGGAGCTGGTGCTGCCGACCCCGCGGCTCGCCGCGCGCGCCGTCGGTCGAGCGGAGCTGAGCGGCGACTATCCGCTGGATCTGGATCTGAATTGGGAGATGACCCAGCCTCCGGCGATCGCCTTGCAGGGCACGGCGCAGATCACGGGTGATCTGGCGTCGCTGGAGGTCCGGCATCGCTTGAACGGCTCCGCGCAGGCGGACCTCGCTGTCCGTATCGACGACCCGCTCGGTGCGCCCGCTTGGGATGGCCGCCTGGAGATCCTCGGCGTGGATCTGCCCGACTTCGGATCCGATCTACCCGAGGTGTCGATCACCGGCAACCTGGAGACGCGGGGCGATCTCGATCAGGCGCAGGTGACGGGGAGCCTCGATGCCCGCGCCCAGCAACGGCCTGATCTGGGACAGTTGGCCGCCGTGCTGGATGTCGTCTGGGCCGAAAAGGTGTTGGAGATCCGCAGCCTGGAGCTGACCGAGCAGGTCTCCGCAGCGCTTTTGAGTGCAACCGGTCGGCTCGACCTCGGCGCGCAGCCCGCACGCGTCGAGCTGGCAGGCCGCTGGGATCGCCTGCGTTGGCCCTTGAGCGGAGATCCGATCGCCGAGTCGCCACGCGGGACGCTCGCGCTCTCGGGGACTCTCGATGCCTACGACTATGCATTCTCGCTCGCGGCGCTGGGCCCGGACATGCCGCCGCTGAACCTGGATCTGGACGGCACCGGCTCGCAGACGGGGACTCGCATCGGCGCACTCAAGCTCGCGCTGCTCGGCGGCGAGCTGCTCGGCGAGGGCGAGGTGGTCTGGTCGCCCGAGCCGAGCTGGACGCTGAGCCTAAACGGCAAGGACCTGAATCCGGTCGCGCTGGTCGAGGGGCTCGAGGATCGACTCTCGTTTCAGATGTCGAGCAAGGGCGATTTGGACGGGTTCGACTACGATCTCGCCGCGCGCTCGGTCGGACCCGGTTTGCCGCCCTCGCAATTGCGTCTCGGCGGTAAGGGCGATCGGCGCGAGACGCGCATCGAGAGCCTGGTTCTGGAGACCTTGAACGGGCGCATCGAGGGTCTCGCCACGGTGGCGTGGGACCCCGCTGTCAGCTGGGACGCGCGCTTGGACGCCGCGGGTCTGGATCCGGGCACCTTTGCCGTGGACTGGATCGGCAACCTCGGCGGTCGCCTGACCAGCCGCGGGACGCTCGAGCCGACGGGTCCGAGCCCCGGGCTGAAACCCCGGCTGAACATGGTCGCCGCCATCGAGCGGTTCGAGGGCATCCTGCGCGGCTATCCCGTCGTCGCGTCCGGGACGGTCACCGTGGTCGGCGAGACCATCCGGATCGAGGGCCTCACTGCGGCATCCGGTCCCAGCTCTCTGCAGCTCGCGGGACAGGTCGACAAGGCCCTGGATGTGACCTTCGACTTTGCATCCTCGGACCTTGCGAGCCTGATGCCCGAGGCCCGCGGCAGTCTCACGGCCCGCGGCAAGGTCTCGGGACCGCGCGAGGCGCCGCGTGTCCTGCTCGATCTCTCGGCGCGCGATGCGGAGTGGGCAGGGCAGGGCATCGCCGGTCTGACCGGCACCCTGGATCTCGGGCTGTCTCACGATGATCCCTTCGAGATCCGGCTCGACGGGACGCGGCTCGTCGTCGGCGACCTGATCTGGGATTCACTCTCGGTGCGCGGCGCGGGCCGGATTCCGGATCACCGGCTTGAGCTGGTGCTGAAGGGCGAGCCGATCTCGGTGACCTTCGAGGGCTCCGGCGGGCTCGCGCGCGACGGCGCCTACAGCGGGCGGATCGCGCGCCTGGATCTCGACACGGCCGCCTTCGGCGATTGGGCCTTGCGTCAACCGAGTCCGGTCTCGCTCGCCGGCCCCAAGATCGCCATCGGTCCCTTCTGCGTCCGCGGGCCCAATGGCTCGGGCGGCTGTGCCGAGCTCAACCGGAGTACCGCCGAGCGTGCGGTCGCGAGTCTGGACTTCGCGTTGGCCGATCTTGCGCTCCTCGCGCCCGTGCTTCCGAGCAATCTCGACCTGACCGGCAACGCCAGGATTAGGGGACGTTTCGATCTCGCCGGCGCTGTCCTGAGCGGCAATGCGAGCGCCGAGATTCCGCAGGGCTCGATCCAGGTGCTGATGGGCGGCGGTCGGAAAGAGACCGTCGATTTCTCGGGGACGCGTCTCGGCCTCGATGCCGGTGCGCGCGCGCTTTCCGCCCGGCTCGGTGTCCCGCTCGAAGGGCTCGGACGGCTCGACGGGACGCTCGATCTGGCCGGCTGGAGGCTCGATGCCCCGGCGCGACCCGGGCAGCCGCTCGCCGGCACCCTGCGCGGCGAGATTCGGGGACTCGACCGGGTCGCCAATCTGGTGCCGGACATCACCGGCATGACCGGCGGGATCGATCTGGATCTCGGTCTGGGCGGGACGCTCGCAGCGCCGGCCGTGAGGGGCGAGGCGCGGATCCGGGATGTCGGCTTCACGGTACCCTTGGTCGGACTCAAGGTGGAGAATCTCGACCTCACGGCAAGCACGCCGGCGATCGACCGGATGGAGCTGCAAGGCTCTGCGAACGTCGGCGGCGGCCGCCTCGAGCTGACGGGCGATGCGCGCTTCGGAGGCGGCGGATTCGCCGCACAGGCACGGGTTTCCGGAACGAATCTCAAGGTCGCGGACACGCGCGAGTATTTCGCGCTGATCTCCCCCGGCATCGATTTGGAGGCCAACTCGAAGGGGGCGCGTGTGAGCGGCGAGATCAAGATCCCGGAGGCGCGGATCCGACCCCGCTCTATACCCCCGGGGGTGCAGACACCCTCGCGCGACGTGGTGCTGATTGATCAGGAGCACGCGAAGCCGTTCCCCTTGACCATCGATCTGCGGCTGAGGCTCGGCGACAAGGTCACGATCGATGCCTTCGGCGTGCGCGGGCGTCTGGCCGGAGAGCTCGCCTTGCTTCAGTCGCCCGGTCGCGAGATGCTCGGCGAGGGTCAGCTGCAGATCATCGACGGCCAGTATCGGCTGACGACCAGGCTCGGTCTGGCCGCCGAGATCGGTGCTCCCCTGAATATCGTCCAGGGGCGCATGATCTTTGCGCGCAGTCCGATCGATAATCCGGGACTTCTCATCCAGGCCGAGCGCGACGGCGGAGCGACCGTCGCCGGAATCCGTGTCCTCGGCACCCTGCTCGACCCCAAGCTCGCCTTCTTCTCGGAGACGGATCCCGGAATGACCCAGTCCGATGTCATGAAGTTTCTCCTGACCGGCGTCGCCCCGAGCGCGAACGGCGGCGCGGTGAACCCCGGTCTTGCCGTCGGGACCTATATTGCCCCGAAGGTCTTTCTGGAGTACGAGAGCGGCCTCGGCGACGAGGCGAACAGCGTTAAACTGCGCTACGACCTGACCGACCGGATCGAGGTTCAGACCGAAACGGGCGGGAACCAGGGCGGGGATATCTTCTTTACCTTCGAGCGATGAGCCTCTCCCATCCAAAATACTGGCCCAGTTGGCTCGTCGTCGGTCTGATCTACGGTCTCGGCCGACTGCCGTTCCCGCTGATCTGGGCGCTCGGCAGCGGTCTGGGTCGCTTGAGCTATCTGTTCGCCCGCTCGCGGCGCCTGGTCGGGCGGCGCAACCTCGAGATCTGCCTGCCGAACGCGACCCCGCATGAGCGCGAGCGCATCCTGCGCGCCCAGTTCGGCTGGCTGGGCGTGGCGGCCTTCGTGCAGGGCGTGAGCTGGGGGGCGTCGCGGCGGCGTCTGGCGCGGGTGGTGAAGATCCGCAATCGCGAGCGGATCGACCGCTGTATCGCCGAGGGGCGTCCGGTGATCGTGTTGGTGCCGCATTTCGTTGGCCTGGAGCTCGGCGGTGCCGCCTTTACCGCGCTGGTGCATTCGGGCGTCTACATGTACCAACGCATCCGCAATCCGGTGATCGACCGACAGATGCGACGTGCGCGTCAGCAATACGGCAGCGTCTCGATCGAGCGCCACGACGACCTGCGCGGTCTGGTGCGCGAGATGAAGAAGGGGACGCCGTTCTTTTATCTGCCGGATCAGGACGGCGGTCGGAACGGCCTTTTCGTGCCCTTCTGCGGGGTCGCGGCCTCGACCGTGCCCATGCTCGGGCGTTTCGCGGCCATGACGGGTGCCCTCGTCATCCCGACCTTCGCGCGGTTCCTGCCGTGGGGCCGCGGCCTGGAGCTGATCTTCGATCCGCCTCTGGAGGACTTCCCGAGCGGGGATCGGACGGCGGATACGGCACGGATGAACCAGGTCATCGAGGCGCGCATCCACAGCATGCCCGAGCAATACTTTTGGGTGCATCGTCGCTTCAAGACCCGCCCCCCGGCGAGCCGCCCATCTATCCACCCAAACGGCGTCGGCGATGAGCCTCGGTCGGGACTCGGAGCCCGGCCGCGAGGCCGTTGCGCAGGCCGGCGACGGCGGCGCCCTGCGCATCGGCCGGTCGCGTGACTGGGCGATGGGCGGGGCGCTTCTGGCGGCCCTTCTGATCGCGGTCGAATGGACGGTCGGATGGGGGCCGCTCCTCTTGCCCTGGCGCACGCTGTCCCCGCTGCTCTTGCTCGCGCTTTTCGGGCTGACCGCACTGAGCTATGTGCTGCGTGCGGTGCGGGTTTACGACTATTTCGGGCCGCGCTTCCGCGGTTGCTTCCCGACCGTCCTGCGCCTGAGCATGCTGCACAACAGCGCGAACAATCTCTTGCCGATGCGCGCCGGGGAGATGGTCTTCCCTTGGCTGATGCGTCGCTACTTCGGTCATGGGTTTCTCGATGCCGCGGCGGCCTTGATCTGGATCCGCCTGCTCGATCTGCATTTCCTGGTCCTGATCGGCATCCTCATCCTCTACCTGCGCGAACCCTCCGGGGTCTGGTGGATCGCCGCCGGGGTTTGGGTGGCCGGACTCGTGCTCTTCGTGCCGCTCGGACGCATGGCAAACGCGACGACCGGCCCGCGACAACCCGGGATTTACGCGGCGCTTCGGCATCTCGTTCGGCGCCTCGCGACGGCGGCGCCAAGCGATCCGGCTATCATCGCCCGCGTCTATCTCTGGACGGCACTGACCTGGACACTCAAGTTCACGGCCTTCGCCGTGCTGCTCGAGCACTTCCTGCCGGTGGCGTTCTGGCGGGTGCTGACGGGGGTGATGGGTGCCGAGCTCTCGACGGTGCTTCCGTTCCACGGGATCGCGGGCAGCGGCAGCTACGAGCTTGCGGTCGTGGCTGCGCTGGCGCCGCTCGGTGTTGATCCCAAGACGGCGCTGGCGGGTGCAGTGAACCTTCATCTGTTTCTGCTCGGAACCACCCTGGTGCTGGGCGCTATAGCCTTTCTGTTGCCGAAAAGATCGACCAAGACCCATGGCTATTCTCAAGATTGAATCGCCCCCTGTTGCAGTGCACAATAACAAACCGATATAAGAGCGCCGTACGCCCGCGCACCCGGACAGGGCAAAAGTCCATGTGCAACGGGCGGTCGATCCGTTGCCGGCACGGCAAGACGCCGGGCGGAGCCAGGCGTCGAATCGGTCGTGCCGGGGTGGCCCGGTTCGCAGCTGGCGCATCATTCGTGGCGCATCACCAAAGGTTAAAGAATGCAAACAACAAGACCTGTGTTCCTGGATCTGTGGCGGATCAAGCTGCCGCTCTCAGGCGTCGTTTCCATCCTTCATCGCATCAGCGGGGTCATGATGGTGCTGACCATTCCGGTCGCCGCCATCCTCTTCCACCAAGCGCTCTCGGGCCCCGAGGGTTTTGCCTTGGTGGCCGGGATTCTGGACTTTTGGTTGGTGAAGCTCGTCCTGGTGGTGTTGGCCTGGAGTCTACTGCACCATCTCTTTGCAGGGATCCGCTATCTCCTGCTCGATCTGGGTCTCGGGCTGGATCGATCGGCGGCTCGCCGCAGCGCCATGATCGCTTTGGCGGCCGCGATTGCCGTCCTGGTGATCGGGGGAGGGTTGTCGCTATGAGCCGACAAGCATCCGGTCTGATGGCTTGGATCATTCAGCGTGCGACGTCCGTTTATCTGGCGCTGTTCCTGACCTACCTGCTGATTCATTTCGCCTTCGACGCCCCGGCAGACCATGCCGCGCTGGTGGCTTGGGTCGCTCATCCGGTCGTCGCGTTGGGACTCATCCTGTTGGTGCCGCTCCTGCTGGCCCATGCCTGGGTCGGCATCCGCGATGTCCTGATCGATTATGTGCACGCGCTCGGCCCGCGGATCGGTCTGCTGACGCTCTTTGCCTTCGTCTTCGTCGCCTCGGGCCTCTGGGCCTTCAAGGCCATCATCACCGCGGGTCTGCAGGGGTAATCCAGGCATGGGAATTCCAACACGTCATTTCGACGCACTCATCATCGGGGCCGGCGGTGCGGGTCTGAACGCAGCGCTGCAATTGGCCGGCGCGGATCTGCGCGTCGCCGTCGTCTCCAAGGTGTTCCCGACGCGCTCGCACACGGTCGCCGCCCAAGGCGGGGTGAACGCCGCGCTCGCCAACATGATGCCGGACTCCTGGCACTGGCACATGTTCGACACCGTCAAGGGCTCGGACTACCTGGGCGACCAGGACGCCATCGAGTTCATGTGTCGCGAGGCCATCCCGACGGTCTACGAGCTGGAGCATGCGGGCGTGCCCTTCTCGCGCCTGGACAACGGCAAGATCTACCAGCGCCCCTTCGGCGGCCAGAGCCAGAACTTCGGCGGCGATCAGGCGGCGCGCACCTGTGCTGCGGCCGACCGTACCGGTCACGCGATCCTGCACACCCTCTATCAGCAGAACATCCGCGCGCGGACCCATTTCTTCGACGAGTTCTTCGCCATCGATCTGGTCCGCGATGCCGAAGGGGTGATCTGCGGTGCCTTGGTGCTGGAGATCGAAACCGGCGAGCCGCTCTTGATCGAGTCCAAGGCGACCTTGCTCGCCACCGGCGGCTGGGGCCAGGTGTTCCGCACGACATCCAACGCACACATCAACACCGGTGACGGTGCGGCGATGGCCTTGCGCGCCGGCATCCCGCTGATGGACATGGAGTTCTTTCAGTTCCACCCGACCGGCATCGCCGGCAAGGGCATGCTGATCACCGAGGGCACGCGCGGGGAGGGCGGTTATCTCATCAACAAGGACGGCGAGCGCTTCATGGAGCGCTATGCCCCGCGCGCCAAGGACCTGGCCAGCCGCGACGTGGTCTCGCGCGCCATCGTCACCGAGGTCAAGGAAGGGCGCGGCTGCGGGGAGAACGGCGACTATGTAATGCTCAAGCTCGACCATCTCGGCGAGGCGGTCATCTCCAAGCGTCTGCCGGGTATCCGCGAGTCGAGCCAAATCTTCGCCGGCTGCGACCCGGTCATCGAGCCGATCCCGGTCTTCCCGACGGCGCACTATGCGATGGGCGGCATTCCGACCGATCGCTTCGGTCGGGTGGCCATGCCCGCGGGTCACGGCTCCGAGGAGGTCGTGGTCGGACTCTACGCGGCCGGGGAGTGCGCCTGTGCCTCGGTGCACGGGGCCAATCGGCTGGGCGGGAACTCGCTGCTCGACATCCTGGTGTTCGGGCGTCTGGCGGGCAAAGACATCATCGAGTATGTCCGCGAAAACCCCTATCAGCGCGCCGTGGACTCCGCGAGCCTGGATCAGGCCATGGGCCGTCTGGGGCGCTGGGAGCAAAAAGGCGACGGCCCCACGGTCCAGCAGCTGCGTGCCGATTTCCGCAAGTGCATGGAAGACCACGCCGGCGTCTTCCGGACCGAGGAGATCATGACCGAGGGTTACAACAAGCTCTGCGAGCTGCGCGACCGGCTGCCCGAGGTGCGTCTGACGGATCACTCCAAGGTCTTCAACACCGCTCGGATCGAGGCGTTGGAGCTGGAAAACATGATGGATGTGGGCATGTCGATCGCCGTCTCCGCGCTTCACCGAAAGGAGAGCCGAGGCGCTCACTCGCGGCCGGATTATCCCGAGCGCGATGATCAGACCTGGCTCAAGCACAGCCTCTACTACCAAGACGGCGACCGCATGGATTACAAGCCGGTGCGGACCAAGCCCTTGACGGTCGAGTCCTTTCCGCCGAAGGAACGGGTCTATTGAGGCCGAACGCCCCAGACCGCGACGCCGAATGTCGGGTTACGCTGAGCTAACCCGACCTACGACGAGTCCATCACGCATGTTTGAACCGCAACGGCGCAAAAGGTGATTGATGTGTTGCTCCGGATCGCATGATTCACTGCGCGGTCGCGCGCAACGCCGAACCTGAATCATCGAGATCCTTTGCGTCCTTCGCGCCTTTGCGGTTCCTATCTCCGAACCCAGGATGAGCCATGAAGATCAGCGTCTACCGCTACAATCCGGACACCGACACCAAGCCCCGGATGCAGGACTACGAGGTCAAGACCTTTCAGGGCATGATGCTGCGCGATGCCTTGCTCGAAGTGAAAAAGCAGGACGAGAGCTTCAGCTTTCGGCACTCCTGCGGCGAAGGCGTCTGCGGCTCCGACGGGGTCAATGTCAACGGGCGCAACGTGCTCGCCTGCATCACGCCGATCACCGAGCTGAAGGAGCCGATCCAGGTTCGCCCCTTCCCGGGCCGCCCGGTGATCCGCGACCTGGTCGTGGACATGACCCAGTTCTACGAGCAATACCGCGCCGTCCAGCCCTATCTGGTCCGGAAGGATCCGCTCCCCGAGCAGGAGATCCTCCAGTCGCCGGAGGATCGCGACAAGCTCGACGGGCTCTACGAGTGCATCCTCTGCGGCTGCTGCTCCACGGCCTGCCCGTCCTTCTGGTGGAATCCCGAGAAGTTCCACGGCCCTGCGGCCTTGCTGCAATCCTGGCGTTTCCTCGCCGACAGCCGCGACCAGGCCACCGAGGAGCGGCTCGACGCGCTCGACGGCCCCTACAAGCTCTTCCGCTGCCACAGCATCATGAACTGCGTCGAGGTCTGCCCGAAGGGTTTGAACCCCACCCGGGCCATCGGCAAGATCAAGGATTTGATGCTGGATAAGGGTGTGTAACGCTCCGGTGACGACTGAATCGACATCCGATACCGCAGCGACGACCGACGTCTCCGGGCAGGCGTCGGCAACCGAGCTGGAGATCCGACGGCTGCGCTGGCAATGCCGGCGCGGCATGTTGGAGCTCGATCATCTCCTGGATCGCTTCCTGGATCTCGGCTACCGAGAGTTGAGTTCGGCCCGACGCCTCGACTTCGTGCGCCTGCTCGCCGAGCAGGACCAGCGTCTCAGCGATTGGTTCATGTCCCGCGCGGAACCGCCGGATGCCGAGCTGCGCGATCTCGTGCGCCACATCGTCGAGGTCGTGCGCGAACGGCGCCTTGCTGCCGGCGATTGACCCCGGTAGCCTCGTCTGGATCCCGTCAACTCGGCCCTCCGCCGACGGTAATCCGTCGGTCCGTCAACTGGACCCGGACCCGGGTGCGAAGTCGCCATTGCTCATCCGGTGCGCCATGTTTCGACGTGTCTTCGTAGCCCTTTTGGTCTTACTGTCCACCGCCGTCGGTGCCGAATCGCTCGAAGGCACCTGGTCCGCGCCCAGTCTGTCGCGACCGGATACTCCGATCCTGATCGGCCTGCTGCCCGAAGGTAAAGCCACCGAGCAGATCGGGGACTATCGCAGTGTCGGTCGCTGGACGTCGGAGGGGTCGTCCGCACGGATCGACTGGGGGAAAGGCTGGGTCGGCATCTTGCGCCGGACCTCCGACGGCGAATACCGCTTGCTGACCTGGAAAGGCGGTTCTCCGTTGGATGGTCCCCCCGACGACGACAAGCCCGCCGTGCGGATCGTCTCCCCGCTCGATTGAGCTTTTCATAGCCGTTGCGTGACAACCCCGGTTTAAAGGCCGACCATCGGCCCATAGTCTGGATCGACGGACAAAGAGCCGCACCCAAGGCCGACCATCACCGGAGGACACAACGCATGATCGATATTCGCTATCCCATCGCAGTGCTGATCGTGGCGACGTCGCTATGGATCGTCTACGACCGCAACCGGGAGACCGCAGGGCCAATCCCCTCGTCGCCGCGGCCGTCGACGACCGTAGCGCAGACCGACACGCCCGTGCCTATCGCGGGACCGCCTTCCATGCCGGCTCAAGCGATCGATCGAGCGACGCAGCGCGCATCCGCCCTTCCGCCCATGGCTCATCCGGACGACAACCCCGCCACGCCCGAGAAGATCGCGCTCGGCAAACAGTTGTTCGTCGACCCGCGCCTGTCGGGCAGCGGGACGATGGCCTGCCAGGGCTGCCACTATCGTCACCTGGGCTGGACCGACGGGAAGGCGCTTTCGCCGAAGGACAACGGGGACCTGAACACGCGTCATACGCCGTCTTTGTACAACGTGGGTTATCAGACGGCTTGGTATTGGGATGGCCGTGCGACCAGTCTCGAAGGCCAGGTCCTGGCGGCTTGGAAAGCCCAGATCAATGCCGACCCGGAGCAGGTCGCCTCGATCGTTCAGGCGGTCCCCGGTTATGCCGTTCAGTTCGAGACCGTCTTCGGTGGCCCGGCCACGCCGGAGACGATCGTCAAGGCCCTGGCCGCCTATCTGCGGACCACAAACAGCGACAATTCGCCGTGGGACCGCCATGAGATGGGCGAAGCGGGCGTGGTGACTCCGGACGCCATTGCCGGACAGGCGCTCTTCGCCGGCAAGGCGGGATGCGTGGCTTGTCATGCACCGCCCTATTACGGCAACAGCACCTTCTACAACATCGGCTTGGAGCACGGAAAGGAAACCCCCGACCCCGGCCGCTTCAACGTGACCAAAGACGAGGCCGACCGTAGCGCGTTCAAGACACCGTCGCTCCGCTCGGTGGCCCTGAGCGCGCCGTATTTTCACGACGGCAGTGCGCCCACCCTCGAGCTGGCGATTCGCTATATGGCCTCCGGCGGCAATCCGGACCCGAAAAAATCCGATCTTCTGGTGGATCGCGGCTTGACCGACACTGAGATCTTCCAGATCGGCGCCTTCCTGCGCTCGCTCACGAGCAGGGAGGACTGGGATATGCCCGAGATTCCATGATCCGACCGCGTAAACCCCGAAGCGACCGGCTGCGCGCAGCGCAGCCGGTCTGAGAATGATTCCTCGTGCTCGTGCTCGTGCTCGTGCTCGTGCTTGAGCATCGGCTCGATTCGAAGAGCATTGCGGCGGGGCATGATCGGCATCCGGCCGATCTCCGGATGCTCCGACCCTCATCCGTCGAGCGCGTTTGATCCGGTCTTGCGATGGGCTCTCACCGCGAACGTCCGCCGCTGCTGATACGCCCCGGGTTCTCTCGGCGATTCGCCGTTTTCGTCGGGTTCACCCATCTGTCGGCGGCCGGCGTGATACCGGCGCTCACCGCGGACCTGCCATTGTTTCTCCTGCTCCTCCCGATCGCAGCCAGCGCGCTCTATGTCGGCTATGTCGATGTCCTGAGGCTGGCCCCCTGGTCCATTCGCTCGGTCCTCTGGGAGCCGGACGGGACCTGGCGGATCCAGCTTGTCTCCGGTGCCGAGCATGAGGTGCGCCTGTCGCCGGCCACCTTCGTGACCCTCCCGCTCGTTCTGCTCAACTTTCGGTGTGGATTGCTGCGTCGTCGCGCACTCCCGGTCTTCGCCGACGCGCTCGATCCCGAGCAGCTGCGCCGACTGCGTCAGCGCCTGCGCATCGAGGGCGCGGCGCGGGATCCAGCCTCCGACGCGCCCTGACGAGGATCGGCGCTGCACCTTCTTTGTCTCCGGGATTCGGTCTTGCCCTCGGGCTCCTCGCGGCCGGATCGCCATAGCCGCACGCTCGGGTATGGACTATGCTCAAGCCCGACGCCCGAACCACATCGATCGCGAAATGCAGTCCGCGGAGCTGCCATGGCGACGACCTTGCGCTTTACACCCAACCTGTATCGACACCTGGACTGCCCGGACACCTGCGTCGCGGGTGCAACGGTCCGGGAGGTGCTGGATGCCTATTTTCAGGCCAATCCCCGCGCGCGCGGCTTCCTTCTGGATGATCAAGGCGCCGCGCGTAAGCATGTGGCCATCTTCGTCAACGAGACACTGATCCGGGATCGTACCGGGCTGTCCGACCCGGTCGGTGAGGGTGACGAGATCTTCGTTGCCCAGGCGCTTTCGGGAGGTTGAGATGAGCGACCGACTGCTGGTCGGGACCCGCAAGGGTTTGTTTCGGATCGAACGGGGCGAGGGCGGACGCTGGATGATCGCCAAGTCCTGGTTTCTCGGGGACCCGGTCTCCGCCGTGCTCGTCGAGCCGGGCGGATCCCGACTCCATGCCGCATTGGACCTGGGGCACTTCGGCGTCAAGATGCAGCGCTCGGAAGACGGCGGCGAGACCTGGAGCCAGACCGCGTCGCCGACCTTCCCGCCCAAGCCGGAGGGTCTCGAAGACAAGGACCCCATGCGCGGTGTCGATGTCCCGTGGAGCACGCAGCTCATCTGGACACTCGAGTGCGGCGCGCCCGGCGAGCTCTGGTGCGGGGTCATCCCGGGCGCGCTCTTTCGCTCGACCGACGGCGGGGAAAGCTGGCAACTCTCCCGCGCCCTCTGGGACGAGCCGCGTCGCAAACTCTGGATGGGCGGAGGCTACGATTTCTCGGGGATCCACTCGATCCTCGTGGATCCGCGCGATCCGCTGCACGTCACGGTCGGGGTCTCGACCGGCGGGGTTTGGACGACCCGCGATGCGGGGGTCAGCTGGGAGCTGATCGGATCCGGCTTGCGGGCCGAGTATCTGCCGGAGGCCATGGCCGGCGACCCTTTGGCTCAGGACGTGCATCGCATCGTCCAGTGTGCGGCACACCCGGATCGTCTCTGGATGCAGCATCACAACGGGATCTTCCTCAGCGACGACGGCGGAGCCATCTGGCGCGAGCTGAGCGATGTGCCGCCGTCGAGCTTCGGCTTCGCGGTTGCGGTACACCCCACCGACCCGGATACCGCCTGGTTCGTCCCGGCCACCAAGGACGAGAAGCGCTTTCCGGTCGATGCGCATTTGGTGGTCACGCGCACCCGCGACGGCGGGGCGCATTTCGAGGTGCTCGACCGGGGGCTGCCGACAGAGCCTGCCTACGACCTCGTCTATCGCCACGCCTTGGATTGCTCGGGCGACGGCCGGCGCTTGGCGTTCGGCAGCACCACCGGCTCGCTCTGGGCGAGCGAAGACCAGGGAGACTCATGGACCACCATCAGCCGGCATTTGCCGCCGATCCTGTGCGTGCGTTTCGAGGATTGACGGTCTGCAAAAGCGCACGGCATGGACAATTTCAGGGGAAGGAGGTCGGCGCACCCTTCGTCGTTGCGTGCCTGATTACAGCCATCCCGGCACGAGTGTACTCAGGACGAGATAACGCCCGCCTTTGGCGAGCGTGACAAGGCCAAGGAAACGCCAGAGGGGCTCGCGCAGGAGACCGGCGATCAGGGTGAGCGGGTCGCCGACGACGGGGACCCAGCTCAACAACAACGACCAATGACCGGTGCGTCGATAGAAACCTTGGGCCTGCGCCAGCCGATACTCGCTGACCGGAAACCAGCGCCGATGGCGATACTGTCCCAGACCGCGTCCGAGTGACCAGTTGACCACTGCGCCGAGGACGTTGCCGACGGTCGCCACCGTCAGCAGCACCCAGACCGTATGGGCGTCGGCGAGCAGGAGTCCGACCAGCACGGCCTCGGACTGCAACGGCAGCAGGGTGGCGGACCCGAGCGCGGCGAGAAAAAGGCCGAGATAGCCGGGGAGATCCGCCATCAGCCGAGTGCGGGCACCTTTGCAGCGTACTCGGTCCGCTCGGCGGAGGCGTTGCGATCAGCGATCAATGGGGTGACGTATGACGACGACAGCACTTGCGGACCTGCTTCTCTGGTGTCTCGGCATCAACTACGGATTCCTGCTGCTCTGGTTCGGGGCCTTCGTCTTTGCACACGACTGGATGTATCGCCTGCATACCCGCTGGTTCGGACTCTCGGTCGAAACCTTCGACGCGGTCCATTATGCCGCCATGGCCGCCTACAAGCTCGGCATTCTGATGCTGAATCTGGTGCCGCTTCTCGCGCTCTATCTTTCGCGCTGAGCACCGAGACTACGCCGCCCTGACCCGGTTGCCTCGTTCGCCAAGGCCGACACCCGGATGGCCCGGCGTGCTCCGGCCCTCGCAGGGGTGGGCGGTGTGCAGCGGCTGGACGACCTGAGGTCACTTAGGGTCTGCCGCTTTCTTTTTCGGCGGATCGCTCGTGTTTGCTTTCCGCGCGTCCGGATTCTTCTTCTCGTTGGCTAAATCGAGATACTTCGTAACACGGCCGATGATGGCCAGGATGAACCAAGCCAGCGTCACGCTGATCGCGGCGATCCCGAAACCGCCCAATCCCACCGTCATGCCCACCGCTGCTGTCATCCAGATGGCTGCGGCCGTCGTGAGTCCCTGTATTTCACGGTCCTTGCTCAGCTTGAGGATTGCCCCGGCTCCGATAAAACCGATGCCGGTCGCCACCCCTTGAGCAATCCGGGCGACTTCCGCCAACGGCATCCCGAGCTCCAGCGGAACGATGACGAAAAGGGCCGAAGCGAGAGCGACCAACATGTAGGTTCGTACCCCCGCGGATTGGCCCGTGGATTCCCGTTCCAGGCCCACAATCGCACCCAGCAGCATGGCTGCCAGCAGCCGGAACGTGACTCGTACGAGCTCGCGTCCATCTGGAATCCCGGCGGTCAGTTCTTGCCACAGGAAATCTTCCATCCTTACACCATGTTCAACCGAAGAGACTTGAGTCCGCGCCGCTGATTGCACTCTACCTGACTTCGTGACAGCCGGCATGGCGCTCATCGTGTGCGTCGTGCCTCGACTCCTGCGTCGTCATTGCTTCCTCGGTCTGCATGGCGGTTCCCATCGCGGTCGCGCCAAAACCAAATGCCTGCGGCAGCTTCGGGTCGTGATGTGTCACGCGTTCAAGCACCATCGACCTTCCGCTCCGGATTGGAGCGGTGGTTCTGCGAGCATCACCGGAGGTGACCGGGGCCCGGCGCGACCCGAAGCATGCAGGGTACCGGCGGCTGGCGGCCGATCAGTGCCGAAATGTCATCCGCAGATCTCTTGGGTTGCGCGATGCCGAAGCGGCGCACGCCGGTCTATGCCGGCTCGGGCTCCCGCACCGAGGGCCGGGCCTCGATGCCCCGGGCCCCTGGCCGGAAGGGGGTCCGAGACGAGGCCCGAAAGCGGCGACGACTCTCGGCGCCCCCTTCGACTTACTGAGTCCACTTCAGGTTACTGGGTCCACTTCAGGGAGGGAGGGCCGGGCGGGATATCCTCGAAGCTGTCGCCGTTTGCGGCGATGACGAACTGCCGGCCTGAATCGGGGCCGCCGGCCTTGGGGTCGGGGTTGAGGTAGGCGACCCCGAGCCAGCCCGGGGACAGGAGCGTCGGCCCCGCGACGCCCCTGTCCAGGGCCTCCTTGCTCAGGGCGTAAGCACGCACGACGATGGTGTCCCCCGGTTTCACCCGGGCGGAGGAGCGCAGCACCGAGATGACCTCCATGCGATAGAGCACATCGTAGCGCTCCCCGGGCTCCCCGGGCACCTGCGCCTCAAGTACCCGGACCTCGAGCTGTGCCGCCGCGTCCGCCTTGAGCGACTCCCCCGCCCGGGCGCCCCCCACA
>NZ_LN848257.1:4692693-4697049 GCF_001499735.1 Thiocapsa sp. KS1
CCCACAGGACAAGGAGGCCGCCGAGGGCGGCGAGGGTTGCGATCCGAATCGAATGGACCTTGAGCATGGCAATCTCCTCTGCAGTTGACGACACCCGTCGCGGCCCAGACCGCGCCGCGGCGAAACCCGCTTCCAGTGTAGCCCGGGGGGTGCGGATCCGTGCCTCACTTCCGACCCGAGACCACCGACAGTCCTATCGATGGCCAGTCTTGCTGAAGCGGGCCTTGAGACTGCCTGGACCCGGTGAAGATCGGGTAGCGGACCAGCCTATGGATCCGGGATGATCGGCGACCGAAACATCCGGTCGAGCCGGCAGGCGTTTGCGGACGAGCAATTGTTGCTGGACGACCTACCGATGGGTACTCTCGTTGTCGCAGAAGCCATTCTGCAGCGGATGCTCCCGATATCGCACCGCAGCGATTCCGTCTCGAACGGAGTGAGCCAGTATGAGTACCTCGATGGATTTGGAGGATCGCGATTTCACCGTCCGAGCCGGAGTCGAGGCTCTGCAACGGAGCGCTCGGGCAATTCGCTCGGGCGTCGATCGAGCAGGAACGGCCGATGATAGCGCCGAGTCACCGGGTCACCGAACTCTCGCGAAACCCGAGTCGGGAGAGACCGTTCGGTCTGCCTGTCGGCGATACCCGCCTTCCCTCGCTCGGCGCCCATATCGATGATCGACGGCAATGGACATCGCGCAGGGGTGCCGCTCAAGCGCTTTCTGGGCCGCCTGATTGCATTGAGTATCCTGCCGGTGTTGTTGCTGGCCCTGTGGTTGGCCTACGACAGCGTGCGCACCGACCGGGTGCAACAGGATCGGGAAGCTGCACAAGTGGCTTGGAACATCGCGTCCGCGATCGACCAATACCTGGAGATCCGTATCCGTGCGTTGAACATGTTGGCCATTTCGCCCTTCCTGGACGATTCGGTACGCTGGGTCGATCTTTACGAGGTGGCCCGGGGGTTCCACGAGAGCTTCGACAGCCATGTGATCCTCGCCGATGTCGGCGAGCCGATGCGGATGCTCTTCAATACACGTGTACCCTTGGGTGATCCCTTACCCATGTTGCCCAGACCCAAGGGTCACGCCGCAGCACCCACCGCCGTAGCGACGCTGAAGCCGGCAGTCGGCGACAGCTTCATCGGGCCTCTGGCGAATGAGCCTTTAGTGGCGATTGCCGTTCCTGCTCTACGCGGGGGCAGAGCTGCTTTCGTCCTGGTCACGACCTTCGCGACGCACCAGTTCCAGCAGCTGCTGGATGAGCTCGAGCTGCCCGACGGATGGACCATCAGTCTGCGGGACGGTCGCGGCGATGTCATTGCCCGCCGCGCACCGCCAGAATTCGACGCCGTGCGCGAGGTGGATCCGAGCGGACACTTCGAGGCCCGCTCGACCGTCTCGCCTTGGTCCGTGACAGTGGAGATACCACGTGGATTCCAGCAGGCGCAGACACTCGCAACAGGCATCGCTTTGGGTCTAGGGCTCTTGGGCGCCACCTTGGCGGGTGCACTCGGTGGCTCGGCGGCGAGTCGCCGACTGAGCCGAGAGGTTGCAGCATTCACGCGTGAATTATCCGACGAGCAAATCCCGAGCATCACCGAGATCGCGGCCGTGCGTCGGCGACTCGACGGTGCCGCGGCCGAGTTGCGCGAGAGCGAGGCCCGCTCCCGGCGTCTGTTCGAGAATGCTCCGGTTCCCATGGCCTTGTCGGGTGAAGGGGATGTCATCCTCTCCAGGAACAAGCGCTATGAGGAATTGTTCGGATACACCGCGGCCGATATAGCCACCATTTCGGAGTGGTGGACGACTGCGTATCCGGATCCGGACTACCGCGCCCATGTCCAGCAGTCATGGGATGCTGCGATGACGCAAGCCGCACGGACCAACGAGAGCATCGATGCAGGTGAATACCGGATCACCTGCAAGGACGGCAAGGAACGCGCGGTGCGGATCTCCTGTGTTCTGCTGCGCGATGGCCTGCTTTCCTCCTTCATCGATGTCACGGAACAACGCCGGGCCGAAGCGCAGCTTCGGCTCTGGAGCGATGCATTCGAGAAGGCACAGCTCAATCTGGCTATGGGAGACGCAGCCAAGCAGTGCATCCTCGCGGTCAACCCGGCCTTCGCCGCGCGCCGTGGCTATCGACCGGAGGAGATGGTCGGTATGCCGGTGTACTCTCTATTCCCCCCCGACCGACTGGAGGCGGTCCAGGCCAAGATCCGGGAAGCGGACGCCAAAGGACACCTGGTCTTCGAGGACGAGCATGTGTGCCGGGACGGGGAGCGGTTTCCGGTCCTGTTGGACGTCACCGTCACGCACTCCGCTGCCGGCGAACCGACGAGGCGCATCGCTTACGCACTGGACATCAGCGGGCTCAAAGTGGCAGAGGCCGCCCGGCGGGACAGCGAAGAGCGTTTCCGCTCGGTCTTCGACCAGCAGTTCCAGTTCATGGCTATTCTGACACCCGAGGGCCGTGTGCTTGACATCAACGAGCTGGTGCTGCGCGTTCAGGGCTATGCCCGGGAGGATTTCGTCGGCCGGCTTTTCTGGGAGTCGCCCGCCTGGCGCGATCATCCAGAGTGGCAGCGTATCTGGCCGGAGCGCATCGCCCGGGCCGCCGAGATGGAAGGGCCCTTGCTCACGCAGGACATCTACCAAATGCGCGATGGCCAAGTCCGCATGGCGGACGCCGCCACCACGGCGATCCGCGGACCGGACGGATCACTGCGCTGGTACGTGATCCAGGCTACGGACACCACGGAGCGCCGCCTCGCCGAGGCGGCGCGGCGCGAGAGCGAGGAGCGTCTGCGGCTCTTCATCGAGCACGCCCCGGCTGCACTGGCGATGTTCGACCGCGAGATGCGCTATCTGGCGGTGAGCCGACGCTGGCTCGACGATTTCGGCTTGCCGGCCGACAACATCCTCGGCCGTTGCCATTACCTGCTCTTCCCCGAGATCGGCGATGAGTGGAAGTCAATCCACGGGCGCGCCTTGGCGGGAGAGGTCATTACCGGCGACGATGACCGCTTCGAGCGGGCTGACGGATCCCTGCAGTGGCTGCGCTGGGAGGTTCGCCCCTGGCAGGCGGTCGATGGCGGTATCGGCGGCATCGTCATCTTCAGCGAGGACATCACCACCCGCAAGCGCGCCGAGCAGGAGCTGGAGCGCCACCGGACTCATCTGGAAGAACTGGTGGCCGAGCGCACCGCCGAGCTGACCCAGGCACGCGCCGAGGCCGAGCGCTTGGCCCACGCGAAGGGCGAGTTCCTGGCCAACATGAGCCACGAGATCCGCACCCCCATGAATGCGGTGCTCGGACTGGCCTATCTGCTGGAGCACCAGCCGCTGCCCGACGAGGCGCGCAGCCTGGCCCGCAAGATCCACCAGTCCGGCCGCAGCCTGCTGGGCATCATCAACGACATTCTGGACATCTCCAAGATCGAGTCCGGCCGTATCGAGATCGAGCGGACGCCCTTCCGGCTCAACGATGTGCTCGACAACCTGGCCACCATCATGACGACGAGCGCGGCGGGCAAGGCCATCGATCTTGCCATCCGACCGCCCGAGGGACTGGACGCCGTCCTGCTCGGGGATCCCCTGCGGCTCGGTCAGATCCTGATCAACCTGACGGGCAACGCCATCAAGTTCACGCCGGCCGGTCTGGTCGAGGTGCGGGTCGACCCCGTCGCCCGGACCGAGTCCCGGATCACCCTGCGCTTCTCGGTGTGCGACACGGGCATCGGTATCGACCCCGAGATCCAGGCCCGACTGTTCCGGCCCTTTACCCAGGCGGACGCATCCGTGACGCGTCGCTTCGGCGGCACCGGTTTGGGGCTAGTCATCTGTCGCCGTCTGGCTGAGCTGATGGGCGGGGACATCGGGTTGGCGAGCGCTTTGGGCGAGGGCAGCACCTTCTGGCTGGAGCTGGCCTTCGATTTTTCCGAGCCGATGCAGGGGGCGCGGCGTCCGATCGCGCCGATGCGCGTGCTGGTCGCGGCTCACAACCCCGTTGTCCGGGAAGCGGCCGTCGCGACGGTCAATGCCTTGGGATGGACGGCCTTACCGGCGGAATCGGACGGCGAGGTTCTGCGCCGGATCCTACACGAGGAGGCGCTGCGAGGAGCCGACGCGGCCGTCCTGCTCGAGTGGCAGATACCCGAGTGCGATGGACTGACCACGGCCAAAGCCATTCGAGATGCTCTGCCGACCGCCCTGCCTTTGCTCTTTCTCTTCACCGCGCACCCGATCGAAGAGACGCGGAAGCTGCCGGGCATCGATGCGGTCGATGCCGTGCTGGCCAAGCCGCTGTCTCCCTCGGCGCTCTATGACGCCGTGCTGGCGGCGCGTCGGCGGCG
>NZ_LN848257.1:4697149-4704917 GCF_001499735.1 Thiocapsa sp. KS1
CGGCGGCACGGGCGCGCCGCTTGAGCGGTATCCGGCTGCTGGTGGTCGACGACAGCGACATCAACCGCGAGGTCGCTCAAAGCATCTTCGCCGACGAAGGGGCCGAGGTGTATCTGCTCAATGATGGACGCGAGGCCGTGGATTGGCTCACGGCAAACCCGAATGCCGTGGACATCGTGCTGATGGACGTGCACATGCCGGTCATGGATGGCCGAACGGCCACGACTCTGATTCGCGAGACCCCGGACATCCCCGGGATACCCGTCGTGGCCTTGACCGCGGACGCCATGGGTGATCGGGAGCGGGCGGCGCTGGACGCCGGGATGGATGCCTTTCTGTCCAAGCCCTTCGACGTACCCGAGGCAATCGCTCTGATTCGGCGCTTGACGGGTCACCTGACGGGCCCAAAGGAGGATCGTTTGATCCAGAATGATCGTGAAGGATCCGCAAGCGCGCACGTGACACCGGCCGGTGCGGCGGCTATTGATCCGGTGGCCCGTGGGCCAGGATCAGACGTACCGGTTGGTCCGGACGATGCCGAATGGCCCGGGGTCGACCTCGACCGTGTGCTGGCGATCTGGCCGGATCCGGCCGTCTACCGCCGCTATCTGCGCCGCTTCGCAGACAGTTATGCCGAGGTGGCGGCAACCATCGCCACGGCCGAGCCGGACGCCGTACGGCAGCTCGCGCACAAGCTCAAGGGCACGGCCGGCACTCTTGGGCTTGTCGAGGTCGCCGCACGTGCCGGCGAGCTGGAGCGGTCTCTCAAGCCGGAGGCAGCCAAGGAGCCCGGGGAGATCGAGCGCCAGGCGGGCGCTCTCGCGGATGCACTCGAGACCGTGCTGGCCTTCATCGGGGGGTTCGCCCCGGAGACGTCTGCACCGCCCTCAACGGGCGATCCGGAGGGACCCCCGACTGTCCTGTCGGCGCAAACACACGCCCGAGTCGCCGTCTTGCTGAGCCGGGCGCTGGCCGCCTTCGAGCAGTTCGATCCCGTGGCCGCCGCTACGATCTTGAAGGAGCTGAGTGTCCACCTGCCGCCGCCGCAGCTCGAACCGGCATGTCGAGCGGCCGAGGAGCTCGACTCATCCGCCGGGGCGGCAGCCCTGACTGCCCTGGCCGTCGTGCTCGGTATCGAGCTGCAGAAGCAATGCTGAAGCAGGCGCCACGCCCCGGGGTCCCTTGCTCATCGTCGACGACGATTCGCAGAACCTGGCTCTCGTGCATTGGCTCCCGGCCGAAGATCGCCGACCGAGCTTCGCGCCCGGCGGCGCGGATGCGCTCGCCCCTGAAGTGGACTTAACAGGGCAAGGCGTTGGTGGGTTGATGTCCGCAAGGGCATCGAAGACCATCGGGCCGTCATGCGGTAACGGCCCGATCGAATTTTTGCCACATCGTGTTATCGAAATTATCAGACCCTATCGCGCCGGCATGCTGGACCGGCCCGCCGGATTCTGACTCACCCTGCCGCTGAAGGATCGGATTGGGGTGAGATATACTCGTCTCTGTCGGTCGAGCAGTCGGAGTTGCGTCTCTCGTGCTCAGGGCTGCGGTGGCCTGCCAGGGTGTCGCAAACGCATCTGCCATAGCAAGCAGAGCGTTCGGGACACGAGTCTGACCTTCATGCAGGTGGCGCCCCAACCCATCGTCCGAGGGCGCCCGGCGGTATGGGATCGGCCGCGGGAGCGGCGGCGAGGCACTCGGAGGGATACAGATGCCGGAGACGTTACTGATCGTAGACGACGTGCCCCAGAACCTGGCCGTTCTCGGCGAGCTGCTGCGGAGCGCCGGCTACGCGGTACGGGCCGCAAAATCCGGGGCCATGGCGCTGGAGTACGCCTGGCGGGAGCCGATTCCGGATCTCGCCCTGCTCGACATCATGATGCCGCACATGGACGGGCACCAAGTGCTCGCCCATTTGCGCGCCGATGCCCGCACCGCCGACATGCCGGTGATCTTCGTGACTGCCATGGATAGCGCGGACGCGGAGCTGCATGGGTTGGAAAGCGGTGCCGCAGATTACATCACCAAACCCATCAAAGGCCCGGTCGTCCTGGCGCGGGTGCGAACCCAACTGGAGCTCAAGCGTACGCGGGATTGGCTGCGGGACCAGAACGCCTATTTGGAGTCGGAGGTCGCACGCCGTTTCGCCGAGCTGCGCAGGGTGCAGGCGGAAAGCGAGCAGATCCAGTCGCGGCTCAATCGTCAGCTCGAGCTGATCCTCGGCTCCACCGGGGAGGGTATCTGCGGACTCGACCTCGAGGGGATCATCAGCTTTGTCAATCCAGCAGGCGCGGCGATGCTCGGCGCCACGCCCGAGGCGCTGCTCGGACGCCGGTTCCACTCACTGGTCCACGATCCGCAAGGCGACGGCAACCCCGACCGGGAAGACGACTGCCCACTGCACGCCGCCGTGACGACTGGCGCGGCCCTGCGTACACATCTGGATCTGTTTCGGCGCAAGGACGGATCCCGCCTGCCGGTGGAATGGACCTGCATGCCGCTGCGCGAGGACGAGCGACTGCTCGGGACCGTCTTGACCTGGCAAGACGTGGGCGAGCGACAGGCGTATCTGGAGCAGCTCGAGCGCAAATCGAACTTCGACGAGCTGACCGGGCTGCCCAACCGCAATCTGCTTGCCGACCGGCTCGCTCGGGCGATCGCCCGCAGCCGCGAGGATGGCTCGGCACTGGCCCTGCTGACGCTCGATCTGGACCGCTTCAAGCAGATCAACGACGGTCTGGGCCGTGCCGCGGGCGATCGGGTCATTCAGGCCATCGCGGAGCGTTTGAGCCGACTGCTGGCCCCGACCGATACACTCGCTCGCGGCGAGGGGGATGAATTCGTCCTGGTGATCGCGGCCGATGAGCTGGAGGCGGTTACGGGTTACGTACGACCGATCCAGGATGCACTGGGGCGTCCCCTTGCGATCGGCGGCCGCGAGCTTGTGGTCTGCGCCAGCCTGGGGATCGCGGTCTTCCCGCGCGACGGCGACTGCGCCGAAGCCCTGATGCGCAACGCGGCGGCGGCCATGCTCAAGGCAAAGCGCGAGGGTGGCGAGGGTTTCCGTTTCTATGCGCCGGCCATGAATGCCAGCGTCTTGGCTCGCCTCGAGCTGGAGCACGGGTTGCGGCGGGCCATCCAGCAGAACGGTCTAGTGCTCTACTATCAGCCGCAGATCGAGGCGCGCAGCGGTCGGATCATCGGCGCCGAAGCGCTGGTGCGCTGGCCGCACCCGGAGCAGGGCATGCTTACGCCCGGCCACTTCATTCCCTTGGCCGAGGACGCCGGCCTCGTCGCGCCACTCGGCGAGTGGGTCCTTCGCGAGGCATGCCGCCAGAACCGCGCCTGGCAGGACGCCGGGCTAGCGCCTTTGGTCGTGGCCGTCAACGTCTCCGCTCGCCAGCTCGCCGTGACCGATCTCGTCGCCATGACGGCCAAGGTCCTGCGCGAGACCGGTCTGGATCCCGTTTATCTGGAGCTGGAGCTCACCGAGAGTGCCGCCCTCGGCGACATCGACGCCTTCGTCGAGGCGTCGCAGCGGCTGCGGGCACTCTCGGTTTCGCTTGCGCTCGATGACTTCGGGACCGGCTTCTCCTCGTTGAGCTACCTGCGTCGCTTCGCCATCGACCGTCTGAAGATCGATCGCTCGTTCGTGAGTGACCTGCCCGACGATCCGGGCAGCGCCGAGATCGTGGCCGCCATCATCGGGCTTGCCCACAGCCTGCACATGGTGGCGCTCGCCGAAGGGGTCGAGACGGCGGAGCAGGTCGAGTTCCTGGCGGCACAAAGATGCGACGAGATGCAGGGCTATTATTTCAGTCGCCCCGTGCCGGCAGACGAGCTTGCCGCGCTGCTGCCCGCTCAGCCGTTCGGACCTCCCGCCGCCAGCGACGGTCAATGAGAGAATGGCCGGAGTCGTTCCCATTCCATGGTTGCCGCTTGCCGATCCCACCGCTCTTAATGAGCGGCCCGGCCCGGCCCGGCCCGGCCTTTGCCTGATCTCAAACCGCCGACCGCCCCGCTCGGTTCGAGGACCCTTATGACACCGCCATCCGATCCGCAGTCGCCCGAGCTTGCCGCGACACGTGTACGCGCCGCGGCGCTCTGGGTGGTGATGCTCTACGCAATCTTCGCCTCCTTGTGGATCCTGCTGTCCGACCGTTTGCTGGCGTTCTGGACGCTTGATCCGCAAACCCTGACGGTGGTCAGCGTTCTGAAGGGGTGGGTCTTTGTCGCCGTGACCTCGGCGCTCCTCTATGTGGCGATCCGACGCTGGATGTCTCCGGTCTATGGGGTCTCGCGGCCGGCCGCCGTCGGCGAGCTCGGCGCGTCGATCGTGATCAAACAACGCAGGTTGCGCTGGCTCGTCTACCTGCTCGCCGTTTCGGCCACGTTGGCAACCCTCTTGGTGCGCGCTGAGATCGCCGCAGCCTTCGGCGAGCGACCCCTGATGATCCTGCTGATGTTCCCGATTCTCTTGAGTGCCGTCGTCGGCGGTTTGGGTCCCGGCCTCCTGGCTACGCTGGTCGCCGCGGCGGGCATCGACTATATGGCGATTCCGCCGATCGGCAGCCTCAGGATCGGCGCCGCGAATGACCTCATGCAGTGGGGCTTTCTGATCCTCAACGGACTCTTGGTCAGCATCCTGAGCGAGCAGATGCATCGGGCACGGCAGCGTACCGAGGCCAATCTGGAATTGCAGTCGGTGACCCTCTCGAGTATCGCGGACGGCGTTCTTGTGACCGACGCGAGCCGACGGATTACCTTCATCAACCCATCGGCTGCACGTCTGACCGGCTCGGACGGAGAGGGGACAATCGGGCGTCCGATTGCCGAGGTCCTCCATTTGGTCGACCCCGGGAGCCGCGAACCCGTCGCCTGGCCCTTCGCAACCGAGGGCGATTGCGCTGGACTCGACGCCCTGCTGCTCGGAGGCGAGGAGGAGATTCCGGTGCGGGTCAGTTGCTCGACCGTTTGCCGGAGCGGGCAGATTCCGCTCGGGCGGGTGCTGGTCCTTCGCGATATCCGCGAGGAGAAGATGGTCGCGCTCATGCGCGAGCGCGAGCTCAGCCAGCTCAGAACCCTGGTCCAGACCCTGCCGGACCTGGTCTGGCTGAAGGATCCACAGGGCGTCTATCTTGCCTGCAACCGACGCTTCGAGGGCTTCTTCGGTGCGTGCGAGGCCGAGATCCTCGGCAAGTCCGATTACGATTTCGTGCCGCGCGAGCTGGCCGATTTTTTCCGGAATAAGGACCTTGCCGCCATGACCGCGGGTAGATCCTTGATCAACGAGGAGGAGATTCGCTTCGCCGACGATGGTCATGTCGAGTGGGTTCAAACCATCAAGACCCCGATGCACGACCCCGAGGGACGGCTGATGGGCGTGCTCGGGATCGCACGCGACATGACGGCCGTGCGCGACTCTACGCTGGCCCTGCGCGAGAGCGAGGCCCGCTATCGGGATCTCTTCACCAGCATCCAAGAGGGATTCTTCCTCGCCGAGATTATCGAGGACACCGCCGGAACGCCGGTCGACTGGCGCTTCCTCGAGGTCAATCCGGCCCACTCGCGCCTGATCGGAATTCCCCGCGAGGCCGTGGTCGGCCGCACCGTACGAGAGGTCTTCCCGGGGCTGGAGCCGGTCTGGATCGAGCCGGCACTGGAGGTCGCCCGGACCGGCGATCCGGATACGGTCGTCGACTATCTCGCCGGGATCGGGCGTTGGTACGAGGCTCGTTACTATGTTCCGGGCCCCGGTCGACTCGCCTGCCTCTTCAGCGATATCACCGAGCGCAAAGAGGCCGAGGAGCGGCTGCACGGCATGGCGAGCGACATGGCGGCCACCCTTCAGGCTATCCCGGACCTGCTGTTCGAGCTCGATGCCGAGGGTCGTTATATCCAGGCCCGAGCCTCGCGCAAGGAGTTGTTGGCCGCCCCGGACGATACACTGATCGGCCGCTCGGTCACCGAGGTGATGCCCCGGGAGGCGGCTCGAACGGTGCTCGAGAGCTTGAGCGCGGCACAGCGCGACGGCAGCGATTACGGTCGTGAGATTTGTTTGCCGCTCGCCGACGGCGAGCACTGGTTCGAGCTCTCGGTGTCGCGTAAAGAGATCGCCGGGGCTGCGCCGCATTTCATCCTCTTGTCTCGCGACATCTCCCGGCGCAAAGCGACCGAGGCGAAGTTGCGCCAGCTCTCGCTGGCGGTCGAGCAGAGTCCGGAGGCCATCGTCATCACCGACGGCGAGACGCGCATCCAGTACGTCAACGAGGCATTCGTTCACCAGACCGGCTACGCGCGCGAGGAGGTGATCGGCCGGCTCCCTGACCTGCTGCGCTCTGGTCGAACACCGCCCGAAACCTATGAAACGCTGCACAGCGCGCGCGCCCGGGGCGAGATTTGGAAGGGCGAGTTCATCAACCGGCGCAAGGACGGCAGCGAGTACGTCGGCTCGGCCGTGATCGCGCCGATCCGTCAACCCGACGGGGGGATCAGCCATTTCGTGTCGGTTCAGGAGGATGTGACCGAGCACAAGCGGCTCAGCGCCGAGGTCGAGCGCTATCACCATCATCTCGAGGATCTGGTCACGCAGCGCACCGCCGAGCTGGCCGAGGCGCGCGAGCGCGCAGAGGCGGCGAGTCGCGCCAAGAGCGCCTTTCTGGCCAACATGAGTCACGAGATCCGCACGCCCATGAACGCCATCATCGGGCTGACCGACCTGCTGCGGCGCGACGCGCACGATGACGCCCAGATCGGGCATCTGACACGGATCGACACGGCGGCCCGTCACCTTCTCGGCGTGATCAACGACATCCTCGACCTGTCGAAGATCGAGGCCGGGCGTTTCCCCTTGGCGGAGACGGACTTCAGCCTCGCCGAGCTCCTGGATCCGGTGCGCTCGCTCCTTGCGGAGGCGGCACAGGCCAAGGGTCTCGGCGTGCAGGTCGAGACCGAAGGTGTCCCGGATTGGCTGCATGGCGATCCCCTTCGGCTGCGTCAGGGATTGCTGAACTACGTCAGCAACGCGCTCAAGTTCACCAGTCGGGGCTCCATCCACCTTCGTGCGGAGCTGCTCGACGAGCAGGAGGGGCGTCTGCGGGTGCGCTTCGCGGTGAGCGATACAGGTATCGGCATTGCGGCCGATGTGATGCCGAGGCTTTTCTGTGCCTTCGAGCAGGCGGACGCCTCGACGACACGCCGATTCGGCGGCACCGGCCTGGGGCTCGCCATCACACGCCGGCTGTCCCACCTGATGGACGGCGAGGCGGGGGCCGAGAGCCGCCCCGGCGAAGGCAGCACCTTCTGGCTCACGGTTTCGCTCGGGCGCGGCAAAGGACCGATGCCGACCCCCGGGGGGGATCGCCTGCGCGACGCCGGGACGGCGCTGGCGACACGGCATCATGGGTCTCGGATACTGCTCGCGGAAGACAACCAGGCGAGCCGCGAGGTCGCGGTCGCCTTGCTCGAGCACGTCGGGTTGATGGTCGAGACGGCTGTAGACGGGATCGAGGCCATCGAGCGGGCAGGCCGAGCCGATTACGACCTGATCCTGATGGACGTGCGGATGCCGAATCTCGACGGGCTGGAAGCGACCCGGCGCATCCGCGCGATGCCCGGCTGGAAAAACCCCATCCTGGCGATGACCGCGAACGCCTTCGACGATGACCGCCGCGCTTGCGGGACGGCCGGAATGGATGACTTCATCGCCAAACCGATCGATACCGAGCAGCTCTACGCCACGCTGCTGAAGTGGCTGCCCGAGGGC
>NZ_LN848257.1:4705017-4733468 GCF_001499735.1 Thiocapsa sp. KS1
CCGCTTGGAGGCGATCCGAGGGCTTGACCTCGCCGGGGCATCCACCCGATTGGGCGGCAAAGACGCCCTGCTGGGAAAACTGCTGGTCAGTCTGGCGGTGACCCATGGCGAGGATGCCTTGCGTATACGCGAAGCCCTTGCGGCCGGAGACCTTCCATCCGCCTTGAGCCGGGTCCATGCACTCAAGGGCGCGGCCGGCAATCTAAGCGCGCGCGATGTCCAGACCGCCGCGCAGTCCCTCGAGAAGCTGCTGCGAGAAGGGGCTGAACCCGTTCGGGTTGATTTGGAAGGCGACCGGCTCGAGGGTGCACTGGCAACCTTGGTCGCCGACATCCGAAGCCAGCTCATGCCGCACTTCCAGCCGGAGCAGCCGGCCAGCGCCGCGCTTGCCATGACGCGCTTGGAGCCGCTGAAGCGTCTGCTGGAGCGCGGCGATATCGGCGCCAATGTGCTGGCGCGCGAGGAGCTGGCGCTCCTCCGCGTCGCGCTGGGGACCCGCGCCGACACGGTACGGGAGCTTATCGAGCATTACGACTATGCGGCTGCGTTGGCGCTGCTGGAAGGCGGGACAGGGTCCGGAGATGGAACGGGTCGCGTGCATCCGTAGGCACGAACCCGGTCGAGGCATGGCAGCCCTGATCTTGGATCGCCACCAGTGTCGGGTTCCGGCGGCGTTCACCGGTCGTTGAGCACCTCGAAGCGCAAGAAGCGGCAGACGCTGTCGTGGCGGCACTCCTTGGCGGTGTCACAATATCGTTTCCGTGCGGGGGCGGGTCCTTTTACGACTCAACGCGGGCCAAAGTGCGCTTGATCCCGTCATAGAATCCCTTGCAGAATCCCCCCCATTCGTTATATTGCTGCGCGGCAGCATAGACGCGAGCCGACCTCGCCCCGTTCCTTTGGCCGGTTGACCGGCCATGCCAGAGGCAAGCCAATGCTTCGAAAGATCCTGATCGCCAACCGAGGCGAGATCGCAGTGCGGGTTATCCGCGCCTGCGCCGAGATGGGTATCCGCTCGGCGGCTATCTATTCGGACGCGGACCGTCATTCGCTTCACGTGAAAAAGGCCGACGAGGCCTATAGCCTCGGCAGCGACCCGCTGGCTGGCTATCTCAACGTCCACAACATCGTCAATCTCGCTCTGGCGACCGGCTGCGACGCGGTTCATCCCGGCTACGGCTTTCTGTCCGAGAATCCCGAGCTGGCCCGTGCCTGTGCGCGTCGCGGCCTGACCTTCATCGGTCCGACGGCGGAGGTGATCGCCCGCATGGGCGACAAGACCGAAGCGCGGCTCGCGATGCAAAAGGCCGGCGTTCCGGTCACGCCCGGCAGCCCCGGCAATCTCGAAAACCTGGATGCCGCGCTGCGCTGTGCCGAGGAGATCGGCTATCCGGTGATGCTCAAGGCGACCTCGGGCGGGGGAGGGCGGGGGATTCGCCGTTGCGACGATGCCAAGGCGTTGCGCCAAAACTTCGACCGGGTCATCTCCGAGGCCACCAAGGCATTCGGACGCGCGGAGGTCTTCCTCGAGCGCTGCGTGGTCAATCCGCGCCACATCGAGGTACAGATCCTCGGAGACCATCACGGCAACTGCGTGCATCTGTTCGAGCGCGACTGCTCCATCCAACGGCGCAATCAGAAGCTCATCGAGATTGCCCCCTCGCCGCAGCTCGACGAGGCGCAGCGCCAGTACGTGAACGGGCTGGCGGTGCTCGCGGCACGCGCCGTGGGATACACCAATGCAGGCACCGTCGAGTTCTTGCTGGACGATGACGGGCGTTTTTACTTCATGGAGATGAACACCCGCATCCAGGTCGAGCACACCATCACGGAGACCATCACGGGTGTCGATCTGGTCGAGGAGCAGATCCGTGTCGCGGCAGGCTTTCCGCTGCGTTTCAAGCAGCATGAGATTGCTCGGCGCGGTTACGCGATTCAGTTCCGCGTCAATGCCGAAGATCCCAAGAACAACTTCCTGCCCAGCTTCGGGCGTATCTCGCGCTACTACGCCCCCGGCGGTCCGGGCGTGCGCACGGACGGGGCGATCTATACCGGGTACACGGTTCCGCCGCATTATGATTCCATGCTGGCCAAGGTCATTGTCTGGGCGCTCAACTGGGACGACGTCGTGAATCGCGGTCACCGGGCTTTGCGGGACATTGGACTCTATGGCGTGAAGACCACGATCCCCTTCTATCAGGAGATTCTGCGGCATCCGGATTTTCGCTCCGGACATTTCAACACCGGATTCCTTGATGCGCACCCGGAGCTTCTGAACTACTCGACCAAGCGCCGCCGCGAAGACATCGCTGCCGCCCTCGCCGCCGCCGTCGCGGCGCATGCGGGTCTTTAATACCGAACCGAGCCGAGATCGACACATGCCCAAGATC
Source organism: Thiocapsa sp. KS1 (assembly GCF_001499735.1). Taxonomy (GTDB): domain Bacteria; phylum Pseudomonadota; class Gammaproteobacteria; order Chromatiales; family Chromatiaceae; genus Thiocapsa. Next base: position 4,707,408 of record NZ_LN848257.1, read on the forward strand.
AACATCACCGATGTCATTCTGCGCGATGCTCATCAATCTCTGATTGCCACGCGCATGCGCACGGAGGACATGCTGCCGATCTGCCCGAAGCTGGATGCGATCGGCTATTGGTCGCTGGAATGCTGGGGTGGCGCAACCTTCGACGCCTGCGTGCGCTTTCTCAAGGAAGATCCCTGGGAGCGTCTGCGCAAGCTGCGCGAGGCGCTTCCAAACACCCGGCTGCAGATGCTGTTGCGGGGTCAGAACCTGCTCGGTTACCGGCACTATTCCGACGATGTCGTGCGCGCCTTCGTCAAGCGCTCGGCAGAGAACGGCATGGATGTCTTCCGCATTTTCGATGCATTGAACGACCTGCGGAATCTCAAGACCGCGATCGAGGCGACCAAGGCCGCCGGCAAGCATGCGCAGGGCACCATCTGCTACACGGTCAGCCCGGTCCATGATGTGCCCGGCTTCGTGCGGATGGGCAAGGAGCTGGCCGCGATGGGATGCGACTCCATCGCCGTCAAAGACATGGCCGGGTTGCTGACGCCCTTCGTCGCCGCCGACCTGGTTAAAGCACTGAAGGACAGCGTCGATCTGCCGCTGCACCTGCATTCGCATGCGACCTCCGGCCTCGCCGATATGTGCCATCTGAAGGCAATCGAGAACGGCTGCGACACCATCGATACCGCCATCTCGTCAATGGCCGGAGGCACCTCCCATCCGCCCACCGAGAGCATGGTCGCCGCGCTGCGGGGAACTCCCTACGACACCGGCCTGGATCTGGAAGCGATCCAAGAGGTCGGCATGTACTTCTATCAGGTGCGCAAGAAATACCACCAGTTCGAGAGCGACTACACGGGCGTGGATACACGCGTCCAAGTCAATCAAGTGCCCGGCGGCATGATCTCCAACCTGGCCAACCAGTTGAAGGAGCAGAACGCACTGGACCGGATGAGTGCGGTGCTCGAGGAGATCCCGCGGGTGCGCGAGGACCTGGGATACCCGCCGCTGGTCACCCCGACCTCGCAGATCGTCGGCACCCAGGCGGTGCTCAATGTCCTGACCGAGAAGCGCTACCAGACCATCACCAACGAGGTGAAGCTCTATCTTCAGGGCCGTTACGGGCGCGCACCGGGCACCGTCAATCCGACCCTGCAACAGCAGGCAATCGGCAACGAGGAGCTGGTCGAGTGCCGTCCGGCCGATCTGCTCAAGCCGGAGTTCGAGCGTTTGGTCGAAGAGATCGAGGGGTTGGCGACCTCCGAGGAGGACACGCTCACCTATGCCATGTTCCCGGAGATCGGTCGGGCCTTCCTCGAGCACCGTGCCGCGGGGACCTTGCATCCGGAGCCGCTGGAGCCGCCGCCGAGCGCCGTCGGTGCCAAGTCCGCTCCGACCGAGTTCAATATTGCCGTGCATGGCGAGACCTACCACGTCAAGGTGACGGGCGCCGGTCATAAGGGACTCACAGAGCGCCACTTCTATCTGGACATCGACGGCATCCCCGAAGAGGTGTTGGTCGAGACCCTGGACGAGGTCGTTCTGACCGGCGGCGCGGAGGGTGCGGTGAAGAAGGCGATCGCCGGCAAGCGGCCGAAGCCGACCCAGCCCGGTCATGTGACGACCTCGATGCCGGGCAATATCGTCGATGTGCTGGTCAAGGAGGGCGATACGGTGACGGCCGGTCAGTCGGTCCTGGTCACCGAGGCCATGAAGATGGAGACCGAGATCCAGGCACCGATCGGCGGAACCGTGACGGGGATCTTCGTCAGCAAGGGCGATGCGGTGAATCCGGACGAGGTCTTGCTCGAGATCGGCGGCGCTTAATCCGCGTCCGTCAGGGCATGCGGCGTTGGGAGGAATCGGTCGGGTTGGCTGAGTCCATCACTGTCGGAGTCGACGCGGTTTAAGGTGATTGACGGAGGATTGGAATGTCGTTGTGCTGACTCTAGGAAGCACAACTTCGGCCTGAGCATCGAATCCAATCGTTGTCGTAATCGACAACGACAACGAACCTAACGGTTTCGAGAGCTCGGCGCTACCAAGCCAGCTCCCCCGCGTCGTGCGCCTCGGCAACCGCGCGTCCGCGACGCTCGTCGACGCGCAGGGTGACGACCAGCGCGACGGCGAACAAGAGCACGCAAAAGAGGATTGCGGTCTGCAGGCCCACCAGAACCTGCAGGAATCCGATCGCAAGCAGTCCGAACATCCCGGCAAGCTTCATGGCCAAGCCCCAGAATCCGAAGAGCTCGCCCGAGCGTGACAAGGGCGAGAAGAGTCCGACCAGTGTTCGGGTGGCGGACTGACAGGCGCCGAGACTGAGCCCCGCCACACAGCCGACCACCAGGAAGATGTACTGTGCCGGCCAATCGTGCCCCAAGAGGTCCCGGGCCAGCACGCTCAACAGCGGCGTGAGATAGATGAGCACAATCGCCAGCATCCACATGACCAAGGTGATTGCATAGGTGCGCAGCGCCCCGAGGCGGTCCTGGATGAACCCGAATGCAAGCGCCCCGACCGCGGCGGTGATCTGCACCAGGACAAACATCAGCGTCCGCACGGACGCGTCCCAGCCGATGACCTGAGCGCCGTAGATGAAGGCATAGGCGATGATGATGTAAATGCCGCTCATCGAAAAGAAGACCGAAACGAACAGCACGCCCAGATCATGATGGGTACGCAGATGGGCCAGCGTCTGGCGCAACCTGGCGATGCCCATTCGCATGACGCCGGTTCCGGGCGGTAGGGCGCGTGCCCGACCGCGCTCGCGCACCCAGAGAAAGGTCGGAATCGCCGCGACCAGAAAAAAGGCGGCGGCCCATGGGCCGACCCAACGGATGCGCTCGAAGTTCTCGGCGCTGACATCGCCCAGGACCAGCAGCACGAAGACCGCCGAGACCATGCCGCCGACATACCCGAGCGCCCAGCCGAATCCCGAGATCTTGCCAAGATCCTCCGGCGGGCCGAGCCCCGGAAGGAAGCTCGCGATGAAGGACTCGCCGATCGAGTAGGCGAAGTTCGAGATGATCAAGAGCAGCACGCCGAGCAGGGCATAGCCGGGCGCGACGAAATAGAGCGCGGCCGTCGCAACCACCGTGAGCAGATAGCTGGCGAAGAGAAAGCGTTTCTTGCTTGCGGTGTAGTCCATGATCGCCCCGGCCAACGGGGAGCAGATCACCACCAACAGATAGCTGGTCGAAAGCGCCAGGCTCCAGAGCAGATTACCCAGGCGATAGTCCGGCGCATCGCCGACGATGACGCGCGTGAAGAGGTCGCCGAAGACGACCGTAATGATCAGTAGCGTATAGGCCTGATTGGCGAAGTCGAACATCGCCCAGCCGAAGATCTCGCGTTTCGAGGCGCGTGCGCGTGGTGTCCTAGGCGATCCCGCGGCCGTTTGCTTGCTCATGGTGCACCTGTCTGGATGGCACGGACGATGATTTCACTGCCGGTCACGGGCGCGACGAATCGTTCGATCCGAAGCCCGGCCGGTCGGCGAGGACGGTCATCGCCTGAAGGCAGACCAAGCCCGCCAGCATCAGCGCGGCGACGACCATGAGCGACCCGTCGAAGGTGCCGGTGATCTCGGCGACCTCACCCGCGAGAACCGGGCCCAGGATCTGGGCGACACCGTAACCCAGGGTCAATCGGGCCATGATCTGCGAGGGGTGTGCAGGATAGCGCACCCCGACCATGGTCAGCACCAAGGACACGATGCCGATGAAGGTGGCGCCGAACAAGAGGGCGCTCGCCATGGCGGCCGCGAGCGATCCGCTGAAGACCGGCAGCAAGATGCCGATGATCTGCAGACCGAAGGCCGCCTGAAGGGTGCGCAGATAGCCCAGGCGTCGGGCGACCCGATCCCAGAGGATCGGCGCCGGAACGGCCGCCACGCCCACCAGCAGCCACATCCAGTCGCCCATGCCGCGCAGCAGCGGCTGTTGCTCGGTGATCAGGACGGTGAAGGTCGCGTTGATGACATACCCGAAGCCGGCGCAGACATAGGCGCCCTGCAGCAACCACAGCCAGATCGGGGCCGGCTCGGGCGCGGCATCCAGATGGCGGGATGCGAGCGGCTGACCGCGATCGGGCGTGGGCAGCCCGATCCAGGCCGGGATCACCAGCAGAGCGCCGACGGCCGTCAGGGCGAGCCACTGACCCTGCCAGTCGAGCACCTGGCCCGCAGCGACCACCACCAGCACACCGACGACGATGCCCAATCCGATCCCGCTGAAATGCACCCCGAGCTCGCTGCGATGATCATGTCGGATCAACCAATTGAGGATGAGGCCCGAGCCCAGCATCAGGCCCGCTGCACTGCTCAGCCCGGCCAGATAGCGACTCGCTCCCCAAAGGATCGCCGATTCCCCCAGTGCCATCATCAGGGTCGTGATGACGGCCAGGATTAGACCGGCGCGATAGAGGCGATCCTTCAGGCGCAGATCCCGCAGGCGACTGACGAGCAAGACCCCGGACAGATAGCCGAGATAGTTCCAGCCGGCCAGCCATCCGGCCAGGGCCTCGCCCATCCCGGTCTGCGCCTGAAGGACCGGGATCATGGGCGTGTAGGCGAAGCGGGCGATGCCCATCGTCAGGATCAGGGCGCAGATCCCGGATACCAGAACGCTCCAGTGACTCGGTTCGCGGTCCGGACGCGTCATGCGTCCCCGCGCTCGGGGCAATCCCGCACGACGTCCGCGACGAGGCGCGAGCGCCAGAGATAGGCGAGGACGGCGAGGCCGAGGAGGAAGGAGACCAGGATGGGTTCGTCGATCGCGTCGCGCAGAGGCTGGCCGGAGCGCAGCGAGGCTGCGAGCACGAGGACGGCGTACAGCCCGACGGACAGGGTCAGGATCTCTCGCGCATAGCGCCAGATACGGCGTACCAGGGCCGAGCAGGGCCGTCGCCGCCGGAATCCCGCCAGCATGACGACGGCCGCCGGGAGGTCCGCGAAAAGGAATTCGGGCCTGACGAGCGCCCGCAAGACCTCGATCTCTTCCCCGGTCGTGGGCAGAAAGGTGATCCCGAGGAGCAGGAGATGACGGACCAGGAAGACCGTCGTCAGCCAGAGCAGGGGAGGGACCTTCAAGAGAAGGTCGTCGTCGTAGCGATGGCTGCCGTAGCGCGGTCGGCGATCAAGGCGCGATCCGCTCATCCTGCGTGCGCGCGAACAGGCGCTCGGGATCCCGAGCGCGGGCGATCGGAGGTCGGCGATTCGACTGTGCTCAAGGCGGTGGTGCTTGATCGAGCTGCGCAAGGATACAGTTGATGGCCGGCGTATTGGTGTCGGTCGGGAAGAATCCGTTGAGGTCGGTCGCGTAGGTGCTTCGGTCGATGCGACCGAAATACAGCTTGCTGGTCTCGTCCAGGAAATAGTCGTTGTCGTCGCCGTTGCTGACGTTGATGAGATAATTCAGAGGCTGATTGCCGAGCGAATGATGACCGCACGCGGTCGCGATCTGATTGTAGAACGCCTCCACGCCGGGTTTCTCGACCACGCTGTCCGGCGCGACCAGATCGCCGCCGCAACCGGATAGCGTCAATATGGCGGTGCCCGTCAGCAGGGCCACCGATAGTCGGGCGCGGGTGTTGTCGATCACATGCATGAAGCCTCTCCCTCGGGTTGACCTTATCGAGTCCAGTTTTGCTCGAATGGATTGTTCTGATTCAAGCTACGGCGTCCCGCGACACCATAGGCCAAATGGTGGATGGATTGCAGGAAATTCAGCTCTGCCCAGGCATCCATGGGCCAGCCGGTGCGATCCCCGCGTTTGTCGAGCATCAGGTCCGAAAACATCTCCTCGAACGCGTCGGGGTCGCCCCAACAGAGTCCGAGGCGCTTGATCACATGTGGAAACCTCGCCTCCAGGACGGAGAGCATGGTCGTATCCTCAATGCTGCGAATGGCCGTCGGCGACCGAGCGCGATGGACTCGATACGATCGTCGAGCCTCGGCGGGTTCGTCGGTCCGCTGTTGATCGATCCGATGTCCGGGTCGTCATCACCAACCCAAGGGAAACCTTTTCCCGAAGCGATCAGTCTCCCGAGGCTGCTCAGCATATCGCAGGCCAGCGCGGAGAACAGGCATAAGTTTCTGAAAAATAATCTCGCGAACACTGATCGATCGGGCTCGCTGTCGATGGGGTCGAATGTGATTGTTCAAAGTTGCCGTGTTTGGTCACGGGTCGACTGCGGGTCTCGGACGGGATTCGCCGGCCATTTCTCGAGCAACCGTCTTGCAGTGCTTCACTCGTCGGCGATCGCGACGTCCTTGCCGGCCGCGGTCAGCTCGGCGGTCTTCACGTCGATATAGTCGAATGGACTGTTCGGATAGCGTTCGTAATGGCGACCGGCGACATAGTCCAAGATACCGCCGAAGTGGTACCGATAGAGCATGCTCTCGATCCGGGTGATCTCGCGTCCACGGTCGAAGAGGACGATGCTCGGGCGATACTGGATCCCCAGAGACTCGGCGAACGCCTTGGGTGTGGTCGGGTTGCCCATCGGGTCGACGATGGGTGCCTCCGATCGGGTGTCGAGTCGGACCAGGGTGAGATTGTTCAAAATCGCGCGTACCTCGGGGTCCGCCAAGTGGCCGTCGTGCAGGGCGTCGCAGGCGACGCAGCCGACGTCCTCGAACAAGACCGCCAGCGGCCGGTCGGACAGGCTTGTGAGGTCGTCGATCGCCTGAATCTGCGGGTGATCGCGGAAGCTGTAGACCGCCGCGGCACGCTTTGCAGCCGCGTAGTCGTTCAGGCTTTGCTCGCGATAGGCACGTTCCTGCACATAGTCGAGCACCACCTTGAAGTCGTCGAGATTGCGATAGCCGCTGACGCGCGCCACCGGGCGGTTGGACTCGTCCAGGAAGATCAGCGTCGGGGTGAAGCGCACCTGATAGAGATCGGCGACCTCCTTCTCGGACATCGACATGTCCTCGGTCACGGCCACCTCGCGATCGCCCTTGGTGTTCAGCGCGATAACGTCGAAATGCTCCTGGATGAAATCCCGATAGGGTGCCGTCGCAAAATTCTCCTGTACCAACTTGTAACAATAAGGGCAGCCGTTCATCTCCATGACGAGGATCACATGCTTGTCGGCATCGGCCGCTTCGCTCACATCCTCGGCGAGGTCGAGAAAGCTCTCCTTGAACCAGCTGGGATGGCTGAGCGACTTGGCGCCCGTGACCTCTCCGGTCGGGATCGGGTCGTCGGCCAAGGCCAAAGATGCGCCGAGGGCCGAGAGCAGCAACCAAAGCGGCAGGCCTCTCGTCGGGGATCGGGGTGTCGTGCCGAGCATCGAAAGCGTCTCCTCTTGGGTGCGGTCGGTTGCCGATCCTAACCGGGCGGGCGCCCCGCGGCAAAGGGGGCCTGCCGTTCCGCGATCGGTTCTTCGCGTCCGCGCCAACCGAGCGATCGGCGTTGACAGCTCCGTCGCCGCCCGCTAAGGTCGCCGCGTCTTGAGGGGAGTAGTCGCCCTTTCGTCATGACCCGTCGTCGTGGGAGAGGGGCTCGTGTCAACACACTTGGCGCTGTCGCCATGGCACGTGCGACCGTTCGGTTTGACGAGACCTTGGGCTCGGTGTCATGTCCGGCGAGGGGCTGGGCGTGTGATGCCTTGTCCTCGGTATTCTCGCCCGGCCCCCAGCGACATCCCTATGCATGGTCTTGCTCTGCTCCCAAGCCGTTCGAAGCGCCTCGTTTTCGAGTCGCCTGCTTTGTTCCTTGTCCGGCATCCCCGGACGTGCCCGGCATCCGAGGCTTCCGGCTCGTTCCCGGTCTGTGAGCTGCGCGCGTCCGCGCTCGGCTCGCACGTCGCAGGGCGGTCCCGGCGATGAGCGATCTTGCTCTTTCTGCACTTTCGCAATGGATCTGGGCTGCGGCCACGACCTTCGGCGTGATCTTTCTTGCCGAGTTGGGGGACAAATCCCAGCTGGTCTGCATGACCCTGGCGGCACGTCATCGGCGCTGGCCCGTCCTGATCGGGGCGGTCGCGGCCTTCGTGGTCTTGAACAGCCTTGCCGTCGTCTTCGGTGTGGGGCTCGCGCAGTGGATCCCGGAGCGCGTGCTCGCGGGGGTCGTCGCCCTGCTGTTTGCGGTCTTCGGGGTGCTCGCCCTGCGGACCGAAGAGGCCGACGAGGACGCGCCGCAACGGAGCTGGAGTCACCACGGCATCGTCATGGCGACCTTCTCGATGATCTTTCTCGCGGAGATGGGCGACAAGACCCAGCTGGCGGTCGCCGGTCTTGCGGTCACCCTGCCGCCCTTGGCCGTTTGGGCCGGTGCAACCTTGGCCTTGGCGCTGACCTCCGCGCTCGGGGTCTGGGTCGGTTGCCGCCTGTTGCAGGTGATGCCGCTGCATCGACTCCATCAACTGAGCGGGGTGTTGTTTCTGGTGCTCGCCGGTCTTGCGCTGACACGCGTCTTCTGATCGGCCGATCCGCGTCGGCGTGTTGGGTATATCACACCAAAGGGCCGACATAGGTTCCGAGGAGAAGCACCGCCGATGCCGCGACCGTAATCAGCACGTTGTCGTCGATGGGGCCGAACTCGTAGCGCTCGACCCAGGTGGCGACGATCGCCGAGATCAGGCCCCAAACCGGGATGGCGGGCTGCGCAAGCCCGCCGATGATCCAGCCCAGGGGCGCGCAGACGATGAGCATGAAGAGATTGCCGATCGGACTCTTGGAGCGGCGGCGCACCAGAAGATTGCGCGCGATCCCGGTCACCCCGTCGCCGAACGCCATATAGAGCGCCGGGAGGATCGCAAGCCAGGGGTTGTCGAGCAGCCACCAGAGGAGCGAGACCGAAAGGGCCCACATGAGGGCGAATTTCACGTCGTTGCGGTTCTCGTCGGTCTGGAACCAGTAGAACCGCAAACCGGTCGCATGGGCGCCGTAGGTGAGCAGGGTCAGCAGGAGCCCGCAGATCAGCGGATACCAGGGGCTCGTGAAGACCAACGGGACCATCAACGACCCGACGCCGCCGGCGAGCATGTGCACGATCTTGCGGTTGTAGTAGACCGCACGGATCGGTTCCATGCCGCGCGCGACCATGGCCCGGTACGGGATCCTGGTGACGAAGAGCACAACGAGGACGTAGAGGCTGAGGCCGGCCGCCCAAAGCAATTGCGACGAGATGGTCATGTGTTGAACCGCGTCCAAAGTGAACCCGAGCGTTGTCGGAGAGCCGACTCGTCGCCTCCTCGACGAGTCGGCGCGTCGACGCGGCTCAACGAAAATAATCGAAACACTCGAGCCGCGTCTGCGCCTGCGGACCCTAGCTCGTCCGAGGCCGAATCACGCGACGACGGCGCAGATCCCGCAGGACGCGGCTCGATACGGCTCAAAGCAGCTTGACCAGCGCAGCCATCGCGCCGACCTGCGCGAACATGAGCGGAATCAACCACAGCAGGAGCGTGTTGCGACTGCGCTCGATGGCAGTCGTCATCTCGCCGCGCAGCTGTTGGATCTCCGTCTTGACCTCGCCGCGCAGCTGCTCGATCTCGGTTTTGACCTCGCCGCGCAACTGCTCGATCCGGATGGTGAGATCCGCGCGCAGCTGCTCGATCTCTCTCGTCAGTCGCAGCTCGGACTCGCGCAGATGGCCCTGCGTCACCAACTCGGGCAGGTGCGGATAGCGTTCCTCCAGACGTTCGAACGCCTCGGCGATGACCCGCGCCCGCGCCCGTTCGTCCGGCGCGCTGGCCAGGGCTTCGTACAGCTCGACAACAGAGCTCATGGCAGGCTTCCTTCCGTTGACCGATAGTGCCGACAGTGTATCCGAGGTCGGTGCGAAAGCGGGAAACGCCGAGACCCTGGTCAGCCGGCGCGAGACGTTATATTGTATCCAACCGTTCGACGATGGCTCACCCCAACGAGGGCAATCCGCGGATGCTGCACCGCCTCTTTTTCATCCTGGGTTTGATCCCCGGTCTCGTCTTTGCCGAGGATCCCCTGACGGTTTTCGTCAGCGTGGCCCCGCAGGAGACCTTTGTATCGCGCATCGGCGGCGAGCACGTCCGCGTCAAAGCCTTGGTCAAGGCCGGTCAAGATCCGCATGCCTTCGAGCCGACCGCACGTCAGGTCGCGACCCTGGCCGATGCGGACCTCTATGTGCGCGTCGGTATCGGCTTCGAGGATGCCTGGATGCCGCGTCTCCTGGCCGCGAATCCGAGCATGCGCGTGCTCGATGCCCGAGACGGCATCGCGGTTCGCCCCGAGGACGAAGGCCACGATCACGGCGATCATGACCATGACCAGGGCGCGATCGACCCCCACGTTTGGACCAGCCCCGCGCGCGTGAGGATCATGGCCGCCCGAATCCGCGATGCCCTGGCCGATCTGGCCCCTGCATACGCTGCCGACTTCGCTGCCGGCTACGACGGTTTCGTCGCCGACCTGGACGCCCTCGATGCCGCGATTCGCGTGCGGCTCGACGGGGTCGAGAACCGCCGATTCATGGTCTACCACCCTGCCTGGGGCTATTTTGCCGAGGACTATGGGCTGGAGCAGGTTGCGATCGAGCGGGCGGGGAAGGAGCCGGGCGCGCGTGCCTTGACCGCCATGATCGAGCAGGCTCGGCGCGACGGCATCTGGGTCATCTTCGTGCAGCCGCAGCTCAACCCGGCCTCCGCCGAGCAGGTCGCGCAGGCGATCGGTGGACAGGTCGCCGTCATCGACCCCCTGTCCGGCGATTATTTCGCGAATCTGCGCCGGGTCGCCGATCTCATCGCGGGGGCGGGCGCGCCGTGATGACAGAGGGCAGTGTCCTGCGGGAGACCTCGATCAAGGATCCCGTGATTTCAATCCGCGACCTCGGCTTCTCCTACGGCGAGTCACCTGTCCTCGAGGCTGTCGATCTGGAGATCCTCGACGGCGAGTTCGTCGGTCTGGTCGGTCCCAATGCCGGAGGCAAAAGCACGCTTCTCAAGCTGATCCTCGGACTCCTGGAGCCGCAGCAGGGGCGCATCCGGGTTCTCGGACAGTCGCCGCGCCAGGCGGTGCGGCGCGTCGGCTATGTGCCTCAGTTTCCGACCTTTCCACGCGACTTCCCGATCTCGGTGGAGCAGGTGGTCCTGACAGGGCGCCTCGGTTTCGGGCCGATGCTCGGCTGGTATCGGGCGACCGATCGTGCAGCGGCGCATCACGCGCTTGCCGAGGTGGAGGCACTGGACCTCGCGCATCGACGTATCGGCACACTCTCGGGTGGCCAGTTGCAGCGCGTCCTGCTGGCGCGGGCCCTGGTCGCCGAGCCGGCGATCCTGATCCTGGACGAGCCCACCGCCAATATCGACGAGCGCATGGAAGGCGATATCTTCGACCTGCTCGCGCGGCTCAACGAGCGGCTCACCATTCTGGTCGTCTCGCACGACATCGCCTTCATCTCCGGCTACGTCGATCGGGTCGCCTGCCTCAACCGCACCCTGGTCTGTCACACGACCGAACGCGTCGACGGGGATCTGGTCCACCGGCTGTACGGCGAGAATGTCCGTCAGGTCGCGCACGCCGGGACCGGCCCGGCACACGCGCAGCACAGGCACTGAGCGATGCAGGACTTCATCCAGGCACTCGGCCAACATGCCTTCCTGCAGACCGCTCTGCTGGCGGGGCTCCTCGCCAGTCTCGGCTGCGGGGTGATCGGCACCTTCGTGGTGGTCAAGCGGATTGCCTTCATGGCCGGCGGGATCGCCCATTCGGTCCTCGGCGGCATGGGTGCGGCGCTCTATTTCGGCTTCGACCCCTTGCTCGGCGCCCTCGCCGCCGCGGTGCTTTCGGCCCTGTTGATCGGCTTGGTCCGCCTCGCCTGGAACGCCCAGGAAGACACCCTGATCGGCGCGCTCTGGGCGATCGGCATGGCCATCGGGATCCTCTTCATCGCCAAGACCCCCGGCTACACGACGGATCTCATGAGCTTTCTCTTCGGCAACATCCTGCTGGTTCCGCGCCGCGAGCTCTGGTTCATGGCCGGTCTCGATCTGGTGCTGGTGATCACGGTCATGCTTTTTTACCGGCAGTTGCTCGCCGTCACCTTCGACGAGGAGTTTGCCCGCCTGCGCGGGGTGCCCGTCGCCTTCTTCTATCTCCTGCTGCTTTGCCTGGTGGCGGTGACCGTGGTGCTGCTGATTCAAGTGGTCGGTCTGATCCTCGTGATCGCGCTGTTGACCCTTCCGGCGGCGATCGCGGGTCATTATGTCCACTCCCTCGGCGGGATGATGCTGATCGCGACCCTGCTCGGCGGGGTCTTTACCTCCACGGGGTTGGCGCTGTCGTACGGGCCGGACTTGCCCGCGGGACCGACCATGATCCTGCTGGCCGGGACCGTCTATGTCGTCTCCGCAGTTCTCGGCCGGTTTCTCGTCCGGCGTCGGTCGCGCAGCCGGGCACAGCGCCGCGCGGTCCTGAGCGAGGCGGGGAGCTAAGCGGATGGACTCGCCGGCGACACTCGCGGTGCTCGATCGCGCCGAGATACTTTGTCGCGCACGCGGTGTGCGACTGACGGCGCAGCGTCGGCGAGTCCTCGCGATTCTCTGTGATTCGCCCCGTCCGCTCGGCGCATACGAGATCCTCGACACCATGCGCGAGGGCTCCCGACCACTGGCCCCGCCGACCGTCTACCGCGCCCTCGACTTCCTCCTCGAGCAAGGTCTGGTGCATAAGCTCGTGAGTCTGCATGCCTTCGTCGGCTGCAACCATCCCGAGCATCCTCACTCGAGTCAGTTTCTCATCTGCAACGCCTGCGGCGAGGTCACCGAGATCGAGGACGAGGCGATTGATCGCAGCCTCGGATCAGCGGCCAGCGTGAGCGGTTTTCGACCGCAGCGGCGCGTGGTGGAAGTGATCGGGACCTGTGCAGGTTGTTCGCAAAAAGGGCGTTGAGTCACGAGTCTTAAACACATCGAACGACGACAACGACGACAGCGCTGAACGTGTTGGCCTCGCTCGTAAGACCGGCCACCCAAAACATCTGTCGCTCGTGACATCCGCTCTGCGGTGTCACGCATGCCCCTGGCGCTCTGCGCCACGTGCCACGATGGCCGGAGTTTCGAGCAAGGCTAACGTGCTGATGGACTCGTTTAACGCATTGGTGAACTGTTCCTAGCCATCGAGGAGACAATATGAATCGAATCCGCACCACCTACGTCGCCTCCTTGACCGCAATCACGATGTGCCTCGCTGTTGCGACTGCCTCGGCCGAGGACACCGGACAGCGTCAACAGGGCGCGCATGTCCACGGAATTGCGCACATAACGCTAGCCGCCGAGGGTCCCAAGGTCCTGGTCGAGCTGACCAGCCCCGCGGCGAGTCTGATCGGTTTCGAGCATGCACCGCGTACCGACGAGGAGCACGCGACCCTCGCGCTGGCCAAGGAGAACCTGATGGCCGGCGATGCCATGATCCGCCTCAACATCGAGGCCCGGTGTCGTCTGGAGGCAGCGGAGATCGACGCCGGGTTTGCCGATTCCGAGCAGAGCGAGCACGGGACGCACGCGCATGATCCAGAAACCGATCACGGGGAGGATGGACATGCGGATTTCCATGTCGTCTACACCTTCGCCTGCGACCGGCCGGAGGAGCTGGGCTCGGCGGCACTCGGCCTGTTTTCGGGCTTTCCCGCCTTGGAGCGCGTTCTGTTCCAGTATGTTACGGCCGAAGGGCAGGGGGGGCGGAGCTTACGCCGCGTGCACCCGTTGTACTTTTTGTGCCGCTCTAAACCGCGTCCGCTGCTCGGCCGGACGGGTGCGGGGGCGGCAAGACGCTGCGCGACAAACCCTGCCCGAGTCGACGCGGTTTAGCATGAGCCTGCACGCCGACGACCCCTCCGCGGTCATCGCGATACGCGATCTGGCCTTCCGATGGCGACGCGGGGCGCCGGTCGTCCTTGCCGTAGATCGGCTCGACATCGCGCGCGGCGAGCGCGTCTTCATCGAGGGACCGAGCGGAAGCGGCAAGACCACCTTGCTCAGTCTTCTGGCGGGCATGGTCCGGGCCGATACGGGGAGCGTGCGCATACTCGGGCAGTCGCTGGAGCGTTTAAGTGCCATCCAGCGCGATCATTTCCGGGCCGATCATGTCGGCTACGTCTTTCAGATGTTCAATCTGATCCCTTATCTGTCGCTGGTCGAAAACGTGACCTTGCCCTGTCGATTTTCACGTTTGCGCCGTGCACGTGTATTCGAGCGAAGCGGCCGCGGGCCCGGCAGCCGTTCGGCGCGGTGTCTGGAGGAGGAGGCGTTGCGCCTGCTCGACCATCTCGACATGGCCGAGCACGCACGCTCCAAGCGGCCCGTCACCGAGCTCTCGGTCGGGCAACAACAGCGCGTTGCCGTTGCGCGCGCACTCATGGGCACGCCCGAGATCCTGATCGCCGACGAGCCGACCTCCGCCTTGGATGCAGACCGCCGCGAAGCCTTTATCCGGCTCCTGTTCCGGGAGTGCGCCGAGACCCGGATGACCTTGATCTTTGTGAGTCACGATGTGTCGCTCGAACCCGTGTTCGATCGCACCGTACGTCTCGCCGAGGTCAATCGAGCCGTCGCCGGCGGTGGGGTCGCCGTCAGAGCTTGAGGCCCATCACCAAGCCGGTCATGAAGGATGCCGCGCTCGTGAGGTTGCCGCCGATGAAGTCGAAGAAAGCGCCTGCGTTGGCGACGAACCAATCGACCCAGCCGTTGTAGTGGACCTCCAAGCCGGACCAGTTCACGTCCAGGATGCCGGCATACTGCAAGGCAAAGACACCGAGCAGGATCAGGCCGGCGACGAGCAGCACCACCTTGAACGCGACCTTGAGCGCGAATCCGAGCGCCAGACCGACCATGAAGGAGAAGCCGAGCTTGAGAAAAAAGGTCTCGTTGAAGAGCCCGGCGGCATCGACCGACGGGGTCGGGACCTGATAGTCCGAGGTCGCCGTTGTATGCAGGAGGTCTGCGGGTTTCGTGAACGACCCCGCCAATCGGTCGATGATCGATTGCCTAAGAGCGAGTGGGTCCAGCAACAGTGTCGGCACGGGGCTTGGTCGGGTCATGTCGGGTTGGGGAGTGATGGGCGGATAGTTTATCAGCGCTTGATCGCGCATCCGCACCGGCAGGTGACGATCATGCTGCCGATTGCCGACATCCCTCGCACCGCCTGACCACCTCGCACACGGATATCGGTGCGCGTGGGTCATCCTTCGCGCACAATGACCGCCGTTCACCATTGCATGGAGCTCGACGTGACCGTAAGCGCCCTGACGCCCGGCCTGATGCTTGTCCACGGCAACCGCCCGGAGGATCTGCGCGATCTGCTGGTGGAATGGATGGCGCGCTATCCGCTCGCCCCGCTCGAAAACGAGATCGTTCTGGTGCAGAGCAACGGCATCGCGCAGTGGCTGAAGCTCGCGCTCGCCGCCGATGCCGATCCGGGCGCGGGGGACGGCGTTGCGGGCGAGCGGGGCCTCGGGATCGCCGCGGCGCTCGAGATCTCGCTGCCGGCGCGCTTTCTCTGGCGTGTCTACCGGGCGGTGCTCGGCGCCGATGCGGTCCCGGAGGTCTCGCCGTTCGACAAATCCCGCCTGGTCTGGCGTCTGATGCGGCTTCTGCCCGCGCTGTTGGCGCGGCCCGAGTACCTGCCGCTGCGACGCTTCCTGCAGGACGATGCCGACCTGCGCAAACGTTTTCAGCTTGCCGAGCGTCTGGCCGATCTCTACGACCAGTACCAGGTCTACCGCGCCGATTGGCTCGCTGCTTGGGCCGAGGGCGAGGACGTGCTGATCGAGTCACGCGGCGGTCGCATCCCCTTGCCGGACGAGCAGCGTTGGCAGTCGGGACTCTGGCGTGCCCTGCTGGCGGATGTGAAGGCCGTTTCGGAGGATGCGAAGACAGGCGGCGCGGGCAGGGGGCAGGGCGCCGGGATCGGTCGCGCGGGCGTCCATGAGGCATTCCTGCGCCGTGTATCCGACTGGCCGGAAGACGCTTACTCGCTCGGTCTGCCGCGTCGGGTCATGGTCTTCGGGATCTCCAGTCTGCCGCGGCAGTCCCTGGAGGTGCTGGCGGGGATGGCGCGTTGGACCCAGGTCCTCATGTGCGTCCACAACCCCTGCGAGCATTACTGGGCCGACATCGTGGCCGACAAGGATCTGCTGCGCGCCGAGCGCAGCCGTCAGCGGCGCCGCGCCGGCATGTCGGTGAATCTGTCCGAGGAGGAGATGCACCTGCACGCACATCCGCTGCTTGCGGCCTGGGGCAAGCAAGGCCGCGACTTCATCGGCCTGCTCGACGAGCACGACGACGAGGCGGCTCGGGCGGGCTATTCCGGGCGCTTCGATGCCATCGGCCAGCGCATCGATCTGTTCGACGCCTCGCAAGAGGCCGGCTCTGTGCTCGCGCAGCTCCAGGACGACATCCGCGATCTTCGCCCGCTCAACGACACATGCACGCATTGGCCGGAGGTGTCTGCCACGGGCGATGCCTCCATCCGCTTCCATATCGCCCACAGTCCCCAGCGCGAGGTCGAGATCCTCCACGACGTCCTGCTCGCGGCCTTCAATGCCGATGCGACCCTGACCCCGCGCGACATCATCGTCATGGTGCCGGACATCGACACCTACGCGCCCCACATCCAGGCGGTGTTCGGTCTGATCGATCGCGAGGATCCGCGCTACATCCCCTACAGCGTCGCGGATCAGGGCCAGCGGGCGACCGAGCCCTTGATCGCGGCCCTGGAAAAGCTGCTCGAGCTGCCCCGATCGCGTCTTGCGGTCAGCGATGTGCTCGATCTGCTCGAAGCCCCGGCCGTGCGGCGGCGTTTCGGGGTTGCCGAGGCGGATCTTCCGCGGCTCCATCGCTGGATCCGCGGGGCCAACATCCGCTGGGGCCTGCACGCCGAGCAGCGCGCAAGCCTCGATCTGCCGACCCAACCCGACGCGCAGGCCCAGCACACCTGGCTGTTCGGTCTGCGCCGGATGCTGCTCGGCTATGCGGTCGGCGCCCGCGGGGACGCCTGTGCATGGCAGGGGATCGAGCCGTTCGAGGAGATCGGCGGTCTCGATGCGGCCCTGCTCGGTCCGCTCGTACAACTGATCGAACATCTGGATGCGACCTGGCGGACCTTGTGCGAGCCCGCGACCGTCGCCGACTGGTGCACGCGTCTGCGCACCCTGATGGCGGATTTCTTCGATGCCGCCGACAGCGGCGAGGCCTTCACCCTCATGCAGCTCGACACCGCCCTGCAAGGATGGCAGGAGGCCTGCGACGAGGCCGCGCTTGCCGAAGAGCTGCCCCTGTCGGTCGTCGGTGAATATTGGCTCTCGCAGCTCGACGACGGCGGCCTGTCGCAACGCTTCTTCGCCGGCGCCGTCACCTTCGCGACCCTGATGCCGATGCGGGCCATCCCCTTTCGCCGGGTCTGCCTGCTCGGCATGAACGACGGCGATTACCCGCGCACCCGCATCCCGATGGACTTCGACCTCATGGGGCGCGACTACCGACCCGGCGACCGCTCGCGGCGCGAGGACGACCGCTATCTCTTTCTGGAGGCCCTGCTCTCGGCACGGGATCATCTGCACCTCTCCTGGGTCGGACACAGCATCACCGACAACGGCGTGCGACCGCCCTCGGTACTGGTTGCCCAGTTGCGCGACCACATCGCTGCCGGCTGGCGGATCGCGCTCGATCCGGCGATGTCGGGGGAGACCCGCGCAGCCGACCCCGGTCAGGCCCTCCTGAATGCACTCACCGTCGAGCATCCGCTCCAGCCCTTCAGCCCCGACTACTTCCCGCCGGAGTCTGACTCGGAGTCCCGCTCGGAGCCGGCGCGGAGCGCCGTCCCGCTCTTCACCTATGCGCACGAGTGGCGTCCCCGCGATGCAACGCAGCCCCATCCCCCGGAATCCGCACTTCAACCGCTGCCCCGCGACGAGCCGCTCGCACTCCGGGATCTCGTCGACGTCCTCAAATCACCGGTGAATGCGTTCTTCCGACAGCGGCTCGGTGTCGTCTTCGAGTCCGACGATCCGACCAGCGAGGATCAAGAGCCCTTCACGCTCGACGCGTTGGGTCGTTGGCAGCTTCAAGACGAGCTGATTCGGGTCCAGGAACAGGCCTTGGCGCACGGTGAGCCGATCGCCGCGGTGCGCGAGACCCGTCTCGATCGGATTCGCCGTCGCGGCGATCTCGCCCCGGGCGCCTTCGGCGAGGCCGTCGCCGTGGATCTGGTCGCCCCGATGGATGACCTCTTTGCGCGCTACCAGGCCGCGCTCGACTGCTGGCCGCACCCGCTCGCCGACGAAGAGGAGATCCGGTTTCAAGCGGACCTCCCGGAGCCGGTGCCCGAGCTGGCGGACTGGCTGGGTGGCATCCGCACCGACGCCGAGGGCCGTCGAGGACGGGTGCTCATCGAGGCGAGCGACCTGGTCAAGAACGGCCACTACCGCGGCGAGAAGCTCATCCGTCACTGGGTTGCGCATCTGGCCCTGCATCTGGCCGGCGGGCCCCTCACCACGCTGGTCCTCGGCAAGGCGGGCGAGGTCGAGCTCAAGCCGCTGCCGGTCGAGCATGCGAAGGCGCATCTGACCGCCCTGCTGGCGGCCTGGCAGAAGGGCATGTGCCGTCCGCTTCCGCTGGCGGCGAAGACCGCGTTCGAGTGGCTCAAGGCCGGCGATGCGTCGAAGGCCCGCACGACCTACGAGGGCGGTTTCAATCAAACCGGCGAGGTCCAGACCGACGCCTACCTTGCGCGCGCCTATCCGGACTTCGACGCACTCTGCATGAGCGGCGAATTCGGCACGCTGGCCGAGATGCTGCTGCGCCCGCTTTACGAGGCGATACCTTCCGAGAAGGGGAGGTCGGCACGGTCCGCCGACACGCAGTTGAATGGAGTGAGTGCATGAGTGCCGATCATGACCGAACCACATCCACCGCGATGCCGGGTCGACCGGAGATCGAATCGGTTCCTTCTCGGGCCGAGGCCCGACCCACGGGCTCCGAGTCGCTCGATCCGCTGCGCTTCCCGCTCTGCGGCAGCCGACTGATCGAAGCCAGTGCCGGCACCGGCAAGACCTTCACCATCGCGACACTCTATGTCCGCCTGGTGCTCGGTCACGGCGCACCGCACGACACACCGGATGCCGCACCCCGCGCCTTCACCCCGCCCGAGATCCTGGTCGTCACCTTCACCGATGCCGCCACGCGCGAGCTGCGCGACCGCATCCGCGCGCGTCTCGCCGCGGCCGCGACCGCCTTCCGCGCCGAGCCAAAGGGCATCGCCGCACGCCCTCTCGGCGAGGATCCCCTCCACGACCTGCGCGCCGAATACCCGTCAGAGCACTGGCCGGCCTACGCGCGCAAGCTCCAACTCGCTGCCGAGTGGATGGACGAGGCCGCGGTCTCGACCATCCACGGCTGGTGCAATCGGATGCTGCGCGAGCATGCCTTCGACAGCGACAGCCATTTCACCCAGACCCTGGAGACCGATCAGAGCGAGCTGCTCGCCGAGGTGGTACGCGACTATTGGCGAACCTTCATGGTCCCGCTCGACGCCGAGTCGGCCGCCGAGGTGCGGCAGTGGTGGCTCGGACCGGAGGCGCTACAGGGGGCCATCGGGAAACTCGTCGAGCATGCCGATCGGCTCGTCGCGGCAGCGGAGCCGGCCGTCGCGCTCAGAACCGTCCGCAAGGAGAAGGCGGAGCGTCTCGCCGAGCTCAAGGCACCTTGGGCGGCCTGGGCCGACGAGCTTCAGACGCTTTTCGACGGGGCCGTCGCCACCAAGCGCGTGAACGGACAACTGCTGCGAAGGGATCGTTACAGTAAATGGCTGAACGACTTACGCGCTTGGGCCGCCGATCCCGCCGCCGAGTCGCTCGATCTCAAGACCGGCTGGGAGCGCCTCACCCCCGCGGGTCTTGCCGAGGCCTGCAAGATCGGTGATCCGCCCGCCCATCCCGGACTTCAGGCGATCGCCGACCTCAAAGGCGAGTTGGCCGATCTGCCCACCCCACGCTCCGCCCTCCTGTGCCACGCGGCACGCTGGGTCGCGGACCGCTTCGCCGCCGAGCAGACCCGCCGCGCCCGGATGGGCTTCAACGACCTGCTGACCCGGCTCGATGCCGCCTTGCAGGGCCCCAACGGCGGGCGCTTGGCCGAGATCATCCGCCGCCAGTTCCCCGTCGCCCTGATCGACGAGTTCCAGGATACCGACCCGGTGCAGTACCGCATCTTCGATGCGGTCTACCGGGTCGCGGCGAACGACCCCGCGACCGCGCTCATCCTCATCGGCGACCCCAAGCAGGCGATCTATGCCTTCCGCGGCGCGGACATCTACACCTATCTCGCCGCCCGCCGAGACTGCGCGGGTCGTCTCTACACCCTGAAGCGAAACTACCGCTCCACGCCCGAGATGGTCGCCGCGACCAATCGCTGCTTCGAGGCGGCCGAGACCCGCGAGACCGGGGCCGGCGCATTCCTCTTCCGCACCGAGACCGAAACGGACACCGGGACCGGGACCGACAACCCGGTGCCCTTCATCGCGGCGGACGCGAACGGGCGCAAGGACGCGCTGCTCATCGACGGCGAACCGCTTCCGGCGCTCACCGCCTGCTGGCTGCCGCCGAACGCGTCGGGCAAGGCGCTCAACAAGGAGACCTATCGCAGCCGCATCGCCGAGGTGTGCGCCGCGGAGATGGTGCGTCTGCTCAACCTCGGGCAGGAGGGGCGTGCGGCCTTCGTCGGCGAGGGCGCGTCCAAGTCCCTGCGTCCGGCGGATCTGGCCGTGCTGGTCAACACGGGCACCGAAGCGGCGATCATCCGCGGCGCCCTGGCGCAGCGTGGTGTACGCAGCGTCTATCTGTCCGACCGGAGCTCGGTCTATCAAAGCGCACAGGCCGGCGAGCTGCAATACTGGCTGGCCGCCTGTGCCGAGCCCGACGACGCGGGCCTGCTGCGCGCCGCTCTGGCCACCGCCACGCTCGGTCTGAGCTGGTCGGAGCTCGACCGTCTCGGCCACGACGAGCTGGCCTGGGAGGCGCGCGTGCTCCAGTTCCGCGGCTACCGCGACTGCTGGCGCCGCCAAGGTGTGCTGCCGATGCTGCGTCGTCTGCTCAACGATTTCGACGTCCCCGCTCGGCTGCTTGCATCCAAGTCGGGCTCGGGGTTCGACGGGGAGCGCATCCTCACCGATCTGCTCCATCTCGCCGAGCTGCTGCAACAGGCCAGCGTCCTGCTCGACGGCGAGCATGCGCTGATCCGCCATCTCGCCGAGCAGTGTCGGGATGCGAACCGCGGTGCGGGCGACGATGCCCGTCAGATCCGCCTGGAGAGCGACGCCGATCTGGTGCAGGTGGTGACGGTGCACAAATCCAAGGGACTCGAGTATCCGTTGGTCTTTCTGCCGTTCGCCGCCGATCATCGGCAGACCACGAAAGACGACCTTCCGCTCAAATGGCACGATGCGCAGGGCCGGCTGCAACTCGGTCTCCGTGCCGATGACGAGATCCTGGAGCGGGCCGACCGCGAGCGTCTGGGCGAGGATCTGCGCAAGCTCTATGTTGCCCTGACCCGCGCCCGCCATGCCACCTGGGTGGGTCTCGCGCCGCTGGCCGGACTGGAAGGCGGCGCCTTCGGTTATCTGCTGGGCGGCGGCGCTGTGCTGGCCCCCGATGGTCTGGCGCAGGCGCTCGATGACCTGCGGGGCGACTGTGCGACCATCGCCGTGGTCGAGGCGCCCGAGTCTCCGCCGGAATCCCCGCCCGATGCCTTGATGGACCGCTTTGTCCCGGCCGGCCCGGCACGCCGTCTCGGGCCGGCGCGCATCTCGGCCCCCGTCGTGCGCGAGCCCTGGTGGATCGCCAGCTATTCGGCCCTGTGCACCGTCGTCGGCGACGACACGGCGCGGCCCGCGACGCCGGCCAGGGCGCCCGCCGATACCCCGACCGAGGATCGATTCCGGGAGATGCAGGCCGCGCAAACGGCCGTGCCGGTCACCGAGCTGTCCGCCTCGACATCGGGCATCGACGCAAGCGAGCGCCTACCCGCCGCCGGATCCATCCACGCCTTCCCGCGCGGGCCGGAGGCGGGCACCTTCCTCCACGATCTCCTCGAATGGGCCGCAACCCCGAGTTTTGCCGAGGCCGCCGCCGATCCGGTGCGCCTGCGCGACACCATCGCCCGACGCTGTCAGGTGCGCGGCTGGTCCCAATGGATCGGCCCGCTCACGGTCTGGCTGGAGTCCTTCCTGGCGACGCCGTTGCCCGTGCCCGCGATGGGCGCGCTTCCGGCCGCCAACTTCCGTCTCGTCGACCTGACCGGCGCCGTCCCCGAGATGGAGTTCTGGCTCGCCGCCCACCGTGCCGACACTCGCGAGATCGACCGCCTGGTCTGCACCTTCACCCTCGACCGCGCGCCCCGTCCTGCGCTCCAGACCAATCTCCTCAACGGCATGCTCAAGGGCTTCATGGACCTGGTGTTCGAGCATGACGGTCGGTACTACGTGGCCGACTACAAGTCCAACTGGCTCGGTCCGGACGCCGCCGCCTACACCCCGGAGGCCATGCGCGCCGAGATCCTGCACGCGCGCTACGAGCTCCAATACGTCCTCTATCTCTTCGCCCTGCATCGCCTGCTCAAGGCCCGCTTGCCAGACTACGATTACGACCGCCATATCGGCGGCGCCGTCTATCTCTTCCTGCGCGGCATCGAGGCGCCGAGCCGGGGCCTGCACACCGAGCGCCCGCCGCGCGCCCTGATCGAGGCATTGGATCGCTGCTTTGCGCGCAAGGCGGAGGAGGGAGTCGCATGAGTACCGATCGGACGATGCGCGCGGCAAATACCGACGGGCCGCACATGGACAGACTCCTCGCCCGCTGGGCCGAGCGCGACTGGCTGCGTGCGCTGGATGTCGCCTTTGCCGATTTTCTCCGCCGCGAGGTGCCGGATGCGCCGCCTTTGCTGATCCTCGCCGCAGCGCTGGCCAGCCATCAGCTCGGTCGCGGCCACGCCTGTCTCGATCTGGAGGCCACGCTGAAGGATCCGACCTTCGCCCTCTCGTTGCCCCCCGAGGGTGCCGACACCGCGGAGACGGACGCCCCGCCGCACCCCGCCGAGGTGCTGGACGGACTGACCCTGCGCGACTGGCAGGCGGCGCTCGCCCATCCCGCTCTGGTCGGACAGGGCGTCGGCGATACGCCGCTGGTTCTGGTCGGTCCGCGACTCTATCTGCGCCGTTACTGGCGCTACGAGCAGGCCGTGCGCGCCGGCATCGACGCCCGCTCGGCATGCTCGGAAGCCCTGCAAGCCGCCCTGCCGATCGCGGCCATGCGCCCGGTGCTCGAACGTCTCTTCCCGCCCGCCCGGACTCTCGGCCAAACAGCGGACTGGCAGAAGCTCGCCTGTGCGCTCGCCGCCCGCAGCGCCTTCAGTATCATCACCGGCGGTCCAGGTACCGGGAAGACCACGGCGGTCGTCCAGCTCCTGGCCCTGCTGCAATCCCTGGCGCTCCTCGAGCCTCCTCCGGGTCGGCCGGCGCGTCCCCTGCGGATCCGCTTGGCGGCACCCACCGGCAAGGCCGCCGCACGCCTGAACGAATCCATCGCCGCCGCGGTCGCTGGTCTGCCGCTCGCCGATCTGGCGAACGGCGAGGCCGTGCGCGCCGCCATCCCCGTCACCGTGAGCACGCTCCACCGTCTACTCGGCAGTCGGCCGGACACCCGCCGTCTGCGCCACCATGCCGGCAACCCGCTGGCGCTCGATGTGCTGGTGATCGACGAGGCATCCATGGTCGATCTGGAGATGATGGCAGCCGTCCTCGATGCCCTGCCGGCGCACGCACGTCTCGTCCTGCTCGGCGACAAGGACCAGCTCGCCTCGGTCGAGGCCGGCGCCGTGCTCGGGGAGCTCTGCGGTCGTGCCCGCGAAGGCCACTACACCCCGAGCACCCGCGACTGGCTGGAGCGTGCGACCGGCGAGCAGATCCCGGCCGACCTCGTCGATCCCGACGGCACCGCGCTCGATCAGTCCGTCGTCATGCTGCGCCACAGTCACCGCTTCTCGGCCGACAGCGGCATCGGCCAACTCGCCGAGGCGGTGAATGCGGGCGACTCCGTCAAGGTCCGCGACCTCTGGACACGCGGGCATGCCGATCTCGCCTTGGTCGCGCTCCACGGCACCGAGGATGCGGCCTTCCGGTCGCTGATCATCGAGGGCGCGGCGACCTCGCCGATCGATCCCAAGCCCGATGCTGTCGACGGGCACGCACGGACCGCCGCACCCTCGCCGCGACACGGCTACCGCCACTATCTCGATACCCTGCGGGACGGCCAACCCGCCCGCGACGCCGACGCATCCGCCTACGATGCCTGGGCGCGCGACGTCCTTCAGGCCCACGGCCGCTTTCAATGTCTCTGCGCCCTACGCCGCGGACCCTGGGGCGTGGAGGGACTCAACCTGCGCATCGCCGGCCTGCTGCACGACGCGGATCTCATCCCGGCCGACAGCGGCTGGTATCTCGGGCGTCCCGTCCTCGTCACCCGCAACGACTACGGTCTGGGACTCATGAACGGCGACATCGGCATCGCCTTGCTGCGCCCCGCGCCCGGCGATCGAGACCGGACACTGCGCGTCGCCTTCCCCGCCGGCGACGGCCGGGACGGCATCAAATGGATCCTCCCCAGCCGTCTCCAGGCGGTCGAGACCGTCTACGCGCTCACCGTCCACAAGTCCCAAGGCTCCGAATTCGGCCACGCCGCACTGGTCTTGCCCGAGACCCTCAGCCCGATCCTCACGCGCGAGCTGCTCTACACCGGCATCACCCGCGCACGTGCCCACCTGACCTTGGTCCGGCCGGGCGGCGATGAGGTCCTGGAACAAGCCGTGCAGCGGCGGGTGTCGCGGGCGAGCGGGCTGATGGGGGATGGGTGACCGTACGTCCCTTCGATTCACGTGAAGATCAGGGCCTCTCCGGATTGCAGCAGCAGATCCTCGGCCCGCGCCGGCCGGAGCCACAGGATCGCGGCGAGACGTCGTCGATTGCCTGCGCGCGCCGCTGTCTCGATCAAAAGGGGGTGAAGGCTATGCTTGGCGAGGTCGATCCCCGACGCCGCGGTGTTTCGCACTCTGCTATTCTCCGGCACTGATGTGCTCTGCGATTTCGGTTGACGATGCTTCGGGCGCATCGCTGATTGTGCCCGCTCAGGGGGAGTTGGAGAAGCGGTTGCGCGGGCCGGGGCCTAATCAAGCGCAGGTCATGATCCGCCGGATCGCGCATGCGGGTACCGCAAGGGGCATCGACGGCGGCTTGCCCGCATCGCAATTCGAGGAAAGGATCAGGATGAGCTCTGGACAGAACACGCTGGATTGGCTCCGAGCCGACCTGTTCCAGGTCGATTCGGCCTGGTCCGAGGAGACCGCGCGCGGGTTCCGCTGGTGGCCGCACCGGCAGGCACAGACGCTTGAGGTCATCGGTCGGGAAGCCGGGCCGCACGGCGCGCCGGCGGATCTGGTCCTGGTGCGTACCGAGCTGTTGCGCGATCTGGATCTCGACGAGGAGGTCTTGGCGGTGCTCCAAGCGGTCGCCCTGCGCACGGCCGGGATGGCCGGCCCGGTCTACGATCCGGCGCGCCGCACCCTGGATCTCTGTACGCTGGTGCGGGTGTACGCCGACAACGATGCCTGGATGCGGCGTCTGCTCGGCCTGGCCGCCATGTTGCAAATCCGTGATGCCGATCGGGGCGCGTCGGCCATCGCCGAGGCGGTTGGCGCGATGCCCGCGCAGAGCGGCCATCCCCAGCGGGGAGCGCGCGCCCAGCCGGATTCACTGATCGCCGAAGCCCTGCTGCGGCTCGATGCCGAGGGTCGGGCGCCGTCGCGCTGGCCGGGCGAGGAGCTCGTACGGTTCGCCGAGACCTATCTGGATCAGTCTCCTGCCCTAACGGGATCCGGGAACGCGACGGGCTTCACGGCGGAGTTTCCCCACGGCAAGCGCGCCTCCTCGCGTTGCGAGGTTGCCACGGATCAGACCCACCCCTGGTACGGCCACGGCCTGGCGTTGCGGCAGCGGTTCCCGTGTCGGTGACATCGGACCTGGATGGACGGCAACTCGCGCTCGAGCTGAAC
>NZ_LN848257.1:4733568-4736503 GCF_001499735.1 Thiocapsa sp. KS1
GCACGCGCCCTGAGCGAGGCCCCGATGGGCTACGGATTCGGCAGCTTCGGCTACGAGGAGGGGACGCTTGCATTTCAGGCGTTCTTCCCGAACCCGGCCTATCGGTCGGGATTAGTGACGAATCTCTATCTGTCGTGCGCCGAGCGTGCGCGGATGTTGTCGGTGCTGCTGACCGGGATCGATTGGACGGAGGCGGCGTTCGATTCGGCGCGGTCGTCTTCGGCGTGACCGCCAACGCGCCCGGCCCGACCTGATCTACGACTAGGCCGGCTTTCCAGCGCACACCTACACGCTTCGCTACCCCGCGCCGGGCGAACCGCGCCTTGGCCGATCGGGTCACGGCGCTCTTCGGTCGGGCCGGGATCGCCTCGCGAGCGGATCCGCAGCGCGGCTTCGACCATGGCCTGTTTATTCCGCTGCGGCTGATCTTCCCGGACGCCGACATCCCGGTGAACCAACTCCCCCTGCTCGATACGCTCGACCCGTGGCGCATTGGCGCGACAACCCGAAGGGGACATGACGGCGTTGGACTCACACGCGGCGCTGGATCCTTGTTGTCGCGGATTCCCTGATATAGGGTGCCGCTTGCGTTCCGGTCGACGGAAGACAGCGCAAATTCGACATGTTTCTGTTTTTGATGCCTATTCATGACAGGGTAGGGCGGTGGCGTGCCCGAAGGCGACGTTTATAGGCCGTGCGGGCAGGCGTTCAACACCGGCCCGGGTGGCCGAAAAGGCATCCGGCGCATAGAGCCTCCCGAGCGCAGTCAACCGGGACACTCGCAGTCGCGACCGGGCGGTTCGTGCGACCCTGGAGCCACTTCACCCGGACCTGGTCCGTGCTGAAGTGGCTCCAATACCTCACCCAACGGACACTGCGCAACGAGATGGGCTTGACGGCCGGCCGGGTCAAATCGCCCCGGCATGTGAGCCTGGTCGCTCGGTTCCTCATCCACTGTGATCCCGTGGATCCGTTCAGCATCACCCGATTGTCGATCAAGCTGTGCGATTCCGACCCGAGAAGCCTGCTCGACGAACCCGAAGACATCCATTCCGGGTACCGGGACTAAGGTGCTTTCCGGGAAAGCATCTCATCACGGTATCCGCCCTTGAACGCAAACAAAATTCCCCGGCGCGTGAATCCGACCACCGGACGCCCCGACCGATGACCGACGCCTCGCGCAGAGTGGACAAGCGCAGCGCAGTCCACCGGCGCCGGTGCGGGGATCGGTGAACTTCGCTCTCGCTCGTCCACCCTACGGGCTCGTCCACCGCCCTGCGCCACGGTTTTCGGGCGCGCCCGCGGGCTTTGTGGTTAAATCCCGCGCCATGTTCCATCCCATCGCCATCTACGTCGGCCTTCGCTACACGCGAGCGAAACGCCGTAATCATTTCATCTCCTTCATCTCGGGTACTTCGATGGTGGGCATTACGCTCGGCATCGTGGCGCTGATCGTGGTGCTCTCGGTGATGAACGGTTTCCACAAGGAGATCCAGGCTCGCATTTTGAGCATGGCCTCGCATGCCACGCTCGCCGATCCCTACGGCGGGGGCATGACCGACTGGCGCGATGTGCTGGAGCGCGTCCGTGCCCATCCCGATGTGGTGGGTGCTGCGCCCTTCGTCGAGGTCCAGGGGATGTTGGTCAACGGCTCGCAGGTGAGCGGCGCCCTGATCCGCGGCATCCTCCCCGCGGAGGAGGATCAGGTCGCGGAGCTGCGCCGGGACATGGTCACGGGCTCGGTCGACGATCTCGTCGACGGCGAGTTCAGGATCATCCTCGGGCAGGATCTGGCGAACTTCCTGGGTGTCGGTCCCGGCGACAAGGTGACGGTCGTGACGCCGCAGGTCAGCTCGACCCCGGTCGGGATCATGCCGCGGCTCAAGCGCTTCACGGTGAGCGGCATCTTCTCGGTCGGCATGGCGGACTACGACCGCAACGCTGCCTTCATGCAAATGAATGATGCGGCCAAGCTCCTGAGCCTCGGCGACGCGGTCTCGGGCGTTCGGATCAAGCTGACCGACATGTGGCTGGCGCCGCAGCTCTCGCGCGACATTGCCTACGAGCTTGGCGGGGTCTATCGCGTCCTGGACTGGACGCAGGTCCACAGCAATTTCTTCAGTGCACTGGCCATGGAGAAGCGGATGATGAGCATCATCCTCTTCCTGATCGTGGCCGTGGCCGCCTTCAATATCGTCTCGACCCTGGTCATGGTGGTCACGGACAAGCAGGCCGACATCGCCGTGCTGCGCACGCTCGGCGCCTCGCCCGGTCGCATCATGGGGATCTTCATGGTGCAGGGGACGGCGATCGGTCTGGTCGGGACCCTGATCGGGATGGTCGCGGGTGTGCTCCTGGCGCTCAATGTCGAGCCCGTGGTTGCCGGGATCGAGGGGCTCTTCGGCGTTCACTTCCTGGATCCGACCATCTATTACATCAGCGCGTTGCCCTCCGACGTGCACATCAAGGACGTGCTGTTGGTCGGCGGAACGGCCTTCTTGATGTCCGTGCTTGCGACCATCTATCCGGCCTGGCGCGCAGCCGCGACCCAGCCGGCCGAGGCCCTGCGTTATGAGTGATCCAGCGTGATGAGTGATTCGGTGCCGGTGTTGGAGGTGAAGGGGCTGTCGAAGACCTTCCGTCAGGGTCCGCTGGAGGTCGAGGTGCTG
The DNA here is from genome assembly GCF_001499735.1 of Thiocapsa sp. KS1. GTDB lineage: Bacteria > Pseudomonadota > Gammaproteobacteria > Chromatiales > Chromatiaceae > Thiocapsa. The sequence goes on from NZ_LN848257.1 coordinate 4,736,238, forward strand.
CGCGATGTGGATTTTCGCGTCGGTGCCGGCGAGCGGATCGCGATCGTCGGGGCCTCGGGATCGGGCAAGAGCACCCTGCTGCATTGTGTCGGCGGACTGGAGCGCCCGAGCGGCGGGAGCCTGCGCTGGCTGGGTCAGGAGGTCGTGCGTCTCTCGGAGGCCAAGCGCGGTCTGCTGCGCAACCGTCATCTCGGCTTCGTCTACCAGTTTCACCATCTGCTCGCCGAGTTCACCGCACTCGAAAACGTCGCCATGCCGCTCCTGAT
>NZ_LN848257.1:4736603-4744707 GCF_001499735.1 Thiocapsa sp. KS1
GGCGGCCCTGCTGGATCGCGTGGGTCTGGGGAGCCGCGCGCGCCATAAGCCCGGCGAGATGTCCGGGGGCGAGCGTCAACGCGCCGCGGTGGCGCGGGCCTTGGTGACCCAGCCGGCCTGTCTCTTGGCGGACGAGCCCACCGGCAACCTCGATCGGGTCACCGCCGGACGCGTTTTCGACCTGATGTTGGAGCTGAATCTCGCGATCGGCACCAGCCTGGTCATCGTCACCCACGACCAGGAGTTGGCCGGGCGCATGGATCAGGTCTGGCGATTGGACGACGGGCGGTTGTCCCGCGACAGCGCCGCGCGATAGCGCTCCCGACGTTCGCGGATCCGGCGCATCAGTCGCCAACGCCAGATGGCCTGGACGGCGAGATAGGCCAGTACGGAGCAAAGGGTTCCGCACACCAGGTTGCCCAACATCAACGGCCAGATCACCGCGATCCAGTGATGCCAGTCCAGCCAGTACTGGAGGGCGAATTCGCCGGGCTCGATCCCGAGCATCCAGCAGCCGATACGGTAATTGAAGTAATAGACCGGCGGGATGGTGACCGGATTGGTGACCCAGACCAGCGCGACCGAGATCGGGAGATTCACGCGCAGCACGATGGCCGCCGCGGCGGCGATCAGCGACTGGCCGAACGGCAAGAACATCGCGAAGAAGCCGACTGCCGTTGCGCCCGCGACCGAGTGCCGGTTCAGGTGCCAGAGATTGGGATCATGCAGGAGCTTGCCGAAAACGCCGAAACGGCCGCTCGCCCGGATAGTGCCGGCGGCGGGTAGGTTTCGCTTCAGCCATCGTTTCACGCCGCAAGTCCGGTGGAGCTTATGCCGAGGGGCAGGCCGGGGAGTATATAGCAGTCATGGAAAGATGCACGGATCCGCTTTCCCGGCCGGATGACTGGTCGCGGCGCAGGCCCTCTTGATGGCGGATGCATCCGGGCGAGGATCGGCTTTCGCCCCGAATCTCGCCGTTGCAGGCCTCGCATTCGCCGCCGGGGTCGGCGGCGTTTATCTGCTGCCCGAGCTGCCGCCGCTCGCCTGGAGTGCCTGGGCAACAGGCGTCGCGGCCCTTGCGGCGTGGCGCCGGCGCGGGCTGCAACTGCCCTTCTGGCTGCTGCTCGGCGCTCTCTGGGCGCAGTGGCACGCCTGCCTCCTGCTCTGCGCGCCCTTTCCGGACGACTTGGCGCGTGCGCCTTTGATCGTCGAAGGGCGCATCGCCTCGATCCCGGCCGACTCGGGTCTTGCCCGGCGATTCCTGTTCGAGGTCGAGCAGGCCCGGCATGGTAGCGAGCCCGTTCCCTTCACCGGTCTTGTCCGGCTCTCCTGGTACGAGGATGCGCCGCCCTTGCGCGCCGGGGAGCGCTGGCGCCTGCCGGTGCGGCTCAAGCCGCGGCACGGTCTCGCCAATCCGGGCACCTTCGATTTCGAGCGCTGGTTGTTCGAGCAGGGTGTGATGGCGACGGGCAATCTGCGCCGGGGCGAGCCCCCGGAGCGGCTCGATGCCGGTGCCGGTCGCTATTGGCTGGACCGTTGGCGTCAGGGCCTGGCCGAGCATCTGGCTCGGGTCTTGGGCGATGCACCGGCCTTGCCGCTGGTGCAGGCGCTGGTGATCGGCGAGCGCTCCGGATTCGATCAGGACGATTGGGAGGTGCTCATGCGCACCGGGACCAATCACCTGGTCGCGATCTCGGGCCTGCACGTCGGCCTGATCGCCGGCGCGGTCTTCTTTCTGGTGCGCTGGCTCTGGTCGCGCAGTGCACGCCTCGCGGTCGTGCTTGCCGCACCGCGCGCGGCGGCGGTCGGCGGGCTGATCGCCGCCCTCGGCTATGCAGGACTGGCCGGCTTCGCGGTCTCGACCCAGCGTGCGCTCGTCATGATCGCGGTGGTCTTCGCGGCGCTCGTTTGGCAGCGCACGCTTCGACCTTACCATGCCTTGATGCTGGCGCTTCTCGGCGTCCTGCTGGTGGATCCGCGGGCAATCCTGTCGGCCGGCCTCTGGCTGTCGTTCGGCGCCGTTGCGGTGCTATTGTTCAACCTCGGCCATCGCCTGCCGAGCCGCGACCTCTGGACACGCTGGGGTCGCGCCCAATGGGCGGTCGGGATCGGCCTGCTGCCGCTGTTGTTCCTGCTCTTCGGACGGGCCTCGCTGATCGCCCCGCCGGTGAATCTGGTGGCCGTGCCGCTCTTCAGTCTGCTCCTACTGCCGCTGGTCCTGGTGACGAGCCTGCTGAGCCTGATCCCCGGCCTCGGCGGGATCTCGGGGTGGCCCCTGCAATGGACCGCGGCTCTCCTCGGCTGGTGTCTGGACGGCCTCGCCTGGATCGCCGCCTTGCCCTGGGCCGCCATGGCGCTGCCCGAGCGTCCGGTCTGGGTCTGGCTGGCGGCGGGAGCCGGCGCCCTGCTTCTGCTCGCGCCGCGCGGGTTGCCGGGGCGCTGGCTGGGTGTGGTGCTCCTGGTGCCGATGTTCGTCCTGCGTACGCCGCAGCCGGGGTACGGCGAGGCCTGGTTTACCCTGCTGGATGTCGGACTTGGCTTGTCCGCCGTGGTGCGCACCCGAGAGGGTACGCTCGTCTACGACACCGGGCCGGGCTTTCCGAGCGGCTTCGATACCGGCAGTGCCGTGGTCGCGCCCTTCCTTGCTGCACAGGGGGTACGCCGGATCGAGCGTCTGGTCGTCAGCCATGCCGACCGCGATCACGCCGGTGGTCTGGCCGGCTTGGTCGAGCGTATCCCGATCGATCACATCGACAGCGGAGAGCCGGAGGAGCTGGATCTTCCGGGCGCCGAGCCGTGCCGAGCAGGCGAGGGGTGGGATTGGTCCGGCGTGTCCTTCCGGTTCCTGCATCCGGCCGATGACGGGTTTCGCGGCAACGACGCCTCCTGCGTGCTGCGGATCGAGACCGGGGGGCATGCGATCCTCCTCACCGGCGACATCCAGGCCAGGGTCGAGCGCCGGCTCGCCCGCGAGTCGGGCGAGGCACTCGCGAGCGATGTGCTGATCGCGGGTCACCACGGCAGTGCGACCTCGACGCATCCGGAGTTTCTGGACGCGGTCGCGCCGGGCCTTGTCCTCTTCGCCTCGGGCTATGCCAACCATTTCGGCTTTCCCGTCAAGGAGGTGCGCGAGCGGGTCTCGGCGCGCGGCATCCCTGCACTCGACACGGGTCTCGTCGGCGCAATCGAGCTGCGACTCGGACCGGACGGCGCCGTCGGCGGCCCTTGGGGATGGCGCGAGCGCGCTGGCCGATTTTGGACCCATCGTGCGGACGGATGGCCGAGCAACTGATGCGTCTCGGTCGGCTCGGGCGTCGCTTCGACCGCGATAAGGACTACACTGACGCCTTTTTGGCGAGCAGACGAGGGACTCATGGCGAAGTATCAGGTCTACGGTATCGGCAATGCGCTGGTCGATATGGAGTACGAGGTGGATGCGGCGGATCTCGGGATCCTGGGGATCGACAAGGGCGTCATGACCCTGGTCGACGAGGTGCAGCAGACGGCGATCATGTCGCACCTCAAGCATCACAGCCCTCGGCGCGGGTCCGGCGGCTCGGCCGCGAACTCCGTCATCGCCCTGAGTCAGCTCGGCGGGAAGGCGTTCTACTCCTGCAAGGTGGCCGACGACGAGCTCGGCCATTTCTACATGGATGATCTGATCCGGGGCGGTGTCGACACCAACAACCACACCCGCAAGGATCAGGGACATACCGGGCGCTGCGTTGTTCTTGTCACGCCCGACAGCGATCGGACCATGTGCACCTTTCTGGGGGTGAGCGGCGCCCTGTCCGCCAACGAGCTGGTGGAGGATGCGCTGCGCGATTCCGAGTGGTTTTACACCGAGGGCTATCTGGTGACCTCGGACGCGGCACGCGAGGCATCGATCGCCGCCAAGGGAATCGCCGACGCGGCCGGGGTCAAGACCGCGATCTCCTTGTCCGACCCCAACATGGTCAAGTTTTTCAAGGCCGGGCTGCTCGACATGATCGGCTCGGGAGTGGAGCTGCTGTTCGCCAACGAGTTCGAGGCGATGGGCATGGCCGGCAGCGACGATCTCGACGTCGCCGTGGAGTATCTGAAGACCATCAGCCGGACCTTCGCCATCACGCGCGGCCCCGAAGGTGCCTTGATCTGGGACGGCGAGCGCCTGACCGAGATCGCGCCGGTCAAGGTCAAGGCGGTGGATACGGTCGGAGCCGGAGACATGTTCGCCGGCGCCTTCCTCTACGGGCTCAGTCGGGGCTGGGACTTCGCGCGATCGGGCAACCTGGCCGCTGCCGCCGCGGCGAAGCTGGTAACCAGCCTCGGTCCACGGATTTCGACGGACGCCACACAGGCCATCCTGAAGCGCTTCGACACCTGATCGGCCGTCTTTGCGAATCTGCGGACCGTTTGGCAGTGCGAGACAACCGACCCGGGCTAGGATCCAGCCGAAGGATCCTGCTCAGAGTACGGACTTGCACCAAGGGATAGGGTGTCCGCGGACCCGTCGGTGGACGGGTTTGCGGGGGTTCGTCGACGACCGGCGGATTTGGCATGATGACCTTGCAGACCCAGCGTCGAACCTCGCCCGGCTTGCCGGCGGGTCTCGCCTTTTCCATCCCGATCGGCGGGACGGCGCCGAGCGGCAGTCTCGGATCGCCGAGAATCCAGCTCGATGCCGCGCCGTCGGTCGGGGAGCGGGTATCCCCGGCCAAGGTCATCGAGACGCTCGAGCGGCTGCTTGCAAGCGACCTCGATGTTGCCGCGCGACTGCGCATCCTCCGCGCCTGGAAGGCACCCCTGCTCGCCGTCTGCGAAGACGCCGGCGGGAACGCAGACCGATCGGGAGCCGCGCTCGAGGGCCGTCTCTACCGGCTCATGTTTCGCAATCTCGCCGCTGCCGTCGAGCAGGCCGCGGACAGCCAGCTCGCGCCCGACGAGGATCTCGGGGAGTGGGCGATCCGAAACCTCTTTCATTTCTTTCAACTTCAGATTCGTCATGCCGCGCGCCTGGAGATCCCGCTTCCCGTTGGATCCTGGCGTGATCTCCACGCGGTGTCCGTGCGACTTGTCGTGAGCGCGAGGTATCCTCGAACGGCACACGGATCGGAGGATGCCGGCCCCGCTCCGGGACACCGGAGGACCACATCGATCGAGCTCAGATACAAGGAGGTGCTGTTGCTCGGACTGATGGCGCAAGTCTCGGTCGGCGACATCCCGGATCGGGCGAGCCGGCTGCGTGGCTGGGCAGCCGAGACCAGGCTGGAGACTCCCGTCGGTCTCTCCGGCCAACGCGGCTTATGGCTGGTGGATTTTGTCGACGACGCCCCGCCGCGCGAGTGCCCCGGGCCGCTGAGCACGGATTTTTGCGGTTGGGTCCTTTTCCTCCCGGAGGAGTTCGTACGTCTCCTCGACGCTGCCGGTTGGGCGGATCTGTCCGCGCCGCGCAGTATGGCTCGCTCGGCTCGGCTTTAGGCTGTTCTTCCTCCCTCTCTTACGCTCTTCCTCTTCACCCGCGGACGGCCGGTCGATCGGATATCCGCAGCTCGGCGCGCTCTGCGTATAGAATCGCAACCAAGTACCTCTTGGTTGCATCCGTTTCTCGGCCTCCCCCATGACGAAGCTTCTCGCGATCGATACCTCGGGCGATGCCTGCTCGGCGGCCCTGTTGCTCGGCGGGCGGATCGAGCAACGGCTCGAGACTGCCCCGCGTCGGCATGGCGAGCTCATCCTCGGCATGATGCAGCAGGTGTTGGACGACGCAGGCATGCGCTTGGCCGAGCTGGATGCCATCGCCTTCGCGCGCGGTCCCGGATCCTTCACCGGCGTGCGGATTGCGGTCGCCGTGGCGCAGGGGGCCGCGTTCGGCGCCGGGATCCCGCTCGTGCCGGTCTCGACCCTGGCCGCGATTGCGCAAGGGCAGTTTCGCCGCAGCGGCGAACGGCGTCTGCTGGTCGCTCTGGACGCGCGAATGGGAGAGGTCTATTGGGGGTGTTTCGAGATCGACGGACGCGGATTGGCCATGTCCTGTTGCGATGAGCAGGTCTGTCCGCCCGATCGCGTCGATACGCCCGGCACAGAGGGATGGCGAGGTGTCGGGCCGGGCTGGGCGGCTTACGGTGCCGAGCTCGCCGCGCGGACGGGGCTGGACCCGGACGTGCACGCGGGCGAGGCGATCTGCGAGGCTCGGGATCTAGCCGTGCTCGGTGCTGCCGAGTTTGCGGCGGGTGGGTCGGTGCCGCCCCAGTTGGCAGCACCTGTCTATCTCCGGGATCGGGTTACGCGGGTCGGCTGAAGGTCTGACCGGGCGCCGGCTGGTGCGCGTGGTCATGTCGGCAGTGACGCTTGAGACAGCCGATCACATAGTGCAGCAGCGTTCCGCCGACTGCGAGGAAGACCGCCGCTCCGGCCGCCAACCTCAAGGTGGGCTCGATTTGGGACAGGCCCAAGACCAGCCAGGTGATGAAGGCCAGCACGCTGGAGATCAGCAAGACCATGACGAAGGGCAACGGGGAGCGACTGCATTTCGGGCACAGCTTCATGAATGGACTCGTTCGGATAGGGGGCAGTGGATGGGTGTTTTCGTTTTCCGGTTTCGGTCGTCGACATCCCTGTCCGCGCAGCCGAGCCCGCTTTTCGTCAACACTTAGACATGTGTTTTCAGTCAATCGCATTGAGGATTGTCAATTGATGGCGTCGGTCGACGTTTTCCAACCGATCACGCCTGCCGTTCTCGATGACTGATTCGACCGTCGCACGCCGTTTGTTGCTGGAGGTCTTCGCCGCGGCCCTTCGGTCTGTCGAGGGCCGTGCGGTTGTTGGCCGGGCGCTCGCGGCGCGACCTCTGGACGGCCCCGTGTGGATCTGTGCGATCGGCAAGGCTGCGCAGTCCATGGCGCTCGGTGCTTGCGATGCGCTCGGCTCGCGCGTGGTCGGCGGCCTGCTGATCACCAAGTCGGGACACATGGATCCTTCGGCGTTCGACGGGCACGGGATCGCGTGTCGGCTCGGCGGCCATCCGATGCCGGACGAGGGAAGTCTCGCGGCCGGACGGCGCCTGCTCTGCGCACTCGGTGAGCTGTCGCCGCACACCGCGGTGCTCTTCCTGCTCTCCGGCGGGGCATCGAGTCTGGTCGAGGTGCCGATCGCGGGACTGGGTCTCGTCGATTTGAGGCGCATGAACGAATGGCTGCTTGGCAGCGGATTGGCGATCGATGCGGTGAATCGGGTGCGCAAATCGGTTTCTCGCATCAAGGGCGGAGGGCTGCTGAGCAGGCTCGGAGACCGGCCGACGCGTGTGCTGGCGATCTCGGATGTGCCGGGCGATGACCCGGCCGTGATCGGCTCCGGGTTGCTGGTTCCCGAGCTCGGTCTGGCCGAAGGGGTTGCGGCCCTCGACCTGCCGACCTGGCTTTCGGAGTGGATCGAGCGCGGTCTAGCCGAGCGGGGTCCGCTGCCGAGCACCGGCCCCGAGATCGAGCTTGTCGCGACCCTGGAGATCGCCAAGTCCGCTGCGGCCGAGGCCGGGCGTCGTGCGGGTCTCGCGGTCCGGGTCGATGCGCAGGCGGTCGAGGGCGATGCCGCGCTCGCCGGTCGACGCCTGGCCCGCGCCCTGCTGAGCGGTCCGCCGGGTCTCTCGATCGCAGGTGGCGAGACGACTCTGAGTCTGCCGAATGCGCCGGGGCGGGGCGGTCGCAATCAACATCTGGCCCTGGCTGCGGCGATCGAGCTTGCCGGTCACGCCGACGTTCTCTTGCTGAGCGCCGGGACCGACGGGACCGACGGTCCCACCGACGACGCCGGGGCCTTGGTCGACGGGGCGACCCTGGCGCGAATCGGCGATGCCGGGCTCGACGCGCTGGTCGGGCTTCGGCGTGCCGATTCAGGCGCTCTTCTCGAGGCGAGCGGCGACCTGATCCGCACCGGAGCGACAGGGACCAACGTGATGGATCTGATTTTGGGGTGGCGGGGATGACGGCAGGGCAAGACAACCTCTTCGATACGGCAGCCGCCTGTCTCGGCGAGCCGGATCCGGTCCGCAAGCAGGCCGCGACCCGGACGGCGGCAGAGCGATGGCGCGCCGGGCGCTTGCATGCGGATGCCGCGGGCGCGGCCCCGG
>NZ_LN848257.1:4744807-4762491 GCF_001499735.1 Thiocapsa sp. KS1
GCACTCAAGGCGCGCAAGCTAACGAGCCGCGAGGGTCGGGCGGCCATGATCCACGCGGTCGCCCACATCGAGTTCAACGCCATCAATCTCGCCTGGGACGCGGTACAGCGCTTCCGCGCGATGCCGACGGAGTTCTACGCCGATTGGATCCAGGTCGCGGCCGAGGAGGCGGCGCATTTCGGCCTCATGCGCGACCGACTGCGGGATCTCGGCTACGACTACGGCGACTTTCCCGCCCATGACGGTCTCTGGGAGATGGCGCGCGCGACCGCCCACGACCCGCTCGTGCGCATGGCCTTGGTCCCGCGTGTCCTGGAAGCGCGCGGGCTGGACGTGACGCCCGGGATGATCGCGCGCTTCGAAGCGGCAGGCGATCCGGACACGGCCGCCTGCTTGGGCGTCATCCTGCACGACGAGGTCGGCCATGTGGCCGTCGGCTCGCGTTGGTTTAGACGGCTGTGCGAGGATCGCGGCCTCGACCCCGGACCCCTCTATTTCGATCTGCTGCGCGACTACATGCGCGCCGAGATCCGCTGTCCACTCAACCTCCCGGCCCGTCGGCAGGCGGGTTTCGACGAGGTCGAGCTCGACCGTTTACAGGCGCTGTGTCGGGCGGGGGACAAGCCGTAGGGTGGACGAGCGAGAGCGAAGTCCACCAAGCCCCGCGCCGGCGTTGGTGGACTGCGCTGCGCTTGTCCACCCTACGGCGCTTGTTCACCCGACCGATCCGATCAGCAATCGCCCGGCCCGCCCCGACCCTATCCATTGGATGACTAAAAAAGGCTGGTGGCCGGCGGCCGGAAGCTGGAGGCTCTTTCCGGATCGATGGATCTCCAACGCGAGGACTTGGCATGGCAAGAATCAAGCTCGAATTTCCCAATCCCGAGGGGCAGACCCTGGTGGGCCTGCTCGAGACCCCTCCGGATCGCGTGCCGACAGCCCGTTACGCCCTCTTCGCGCATTGCTTTACCTGCAGCAAGGATATCGCCGCGGCGACCCGCATCAGCCGAGCCTTGGCCGCGCGCGGGATCGCCGTGCTGCGCTTTGATTTCACCGGGCTCGGCAACAGCGACGGCGACTTCGCCAACACCAATTTTTCATCCAACGTCGCCGACCTGCTCGCCGCGGCGCGCAAGCTGGAGGAAGACTACGAGGCCCCGGCGCTGCTGATCGGGCACAGCCTGGGCGGGGCGGCGGTCTTGGCTGCGGTGCACGCGCTCCCGTCCGTGGAGGCGGTGGTGACGATCGGCGCGCCGGCCACCGCCTCGCATGTGCAGCATCTCTTCAGCGGTGCGCGCGGTCAGCTGGAGGAGACCGGCGAGGCCGAGGTGCAGATCGGACAGCGGCGCTTCCGCATCCGCAAGCAGCTGCTCGAAGACCTGGATCAGTACGCCTCGGCGGACCACATCCGCCATCTCAACCGGGCCCTCCTGGTCTTCCATTCGCCGCTCGACACCATCGTCTCGATCGGGGAGGCCGGCAAGATCTTCCAGGCGGCCCGGCATCCCAAGAGCTTCATCTCGCTGGATAAGGCCGATCATCTGCTCGGCAATCGCGAGGATGCCGAGTATGTCGCCGAGACATTGGTTGCCTGGGCGAGCCGTTATCTGGGGCTCGGCAAGCACGCCTTCGAGCAGAGCATCGGGACCGCGCCTCGGGTGGCCGAGAAGGAGGTCCTGGTCACGGAGCTCGATACCCGTTTCCAGCGCGGACTCTATACCCATCGCCATCAATGGTTGGCCGACGAGCCCAAGTCGGTCGGGGGCTCGGATCTGGGTCCCACGCCTTACGATCTGCTCTTGATGTCGCTCGGCGCCTGCATCTCCATGACCGTGCGGACCTACGCCAGGCATCAGGGACTTGCGCTGGATGACGTCGAGGTGCGTCTGAGCCAGGACCGGGTTCACGGCACGGACTGCCGCGACTGCGAGGGCGAGCACGAGGGCAAGCTCGAGCGCATCGAGGTACGTCTGAGCATCCTCGGTGCCCTCACGCCCGAAGAGCGCACCCGTCTGCTCGAGATCGCCGCCCGCAGCCCGGTCTATCGCACGCTGGCTGCTTGTACGAGCGTGCGGATCGGTTTCGAGGCGGAGCCGCCGAGCACCTGAACGGACGCCGAAGATGAAGCCCGAGGGCTGAATCGATCGCACGCCGTTGAAGTGGCGGCCGGCCCCGCGTAGCATCCCGCCCGCTTCGTCGCTCGCCTCGCGGCTCGCGAGCGCAGGACCCCGACTCAACGGCTTGAAGGCAACCCGGAACCTCGACATGAAACAGATCGAACGCTTTCTTGAATTGGTGATCTTCAGCAGCCGCTGGCTGCTCGCGCCCTTCTATCTGGGCCTGGTCTTGGCCATCGCGCTCCTGCTGGTCAAGTTCGTGAAAGAGTTCATGCACTTCGTTCCGCTCGTCTTCAATGCCGAGGCCGGCGAGGTGATCATCGGGCTACTCTCGCTGATCGACGTCGTGATGATCGCCAACCTGGTGCTCATCATCGTGCTGGCCGGCTACGAGAACTTCGTCTCGCGGATCGACACAGGGGATCACGAGGATCGTCCGGGTTGGATGGGCCATGTGGGTTTCGCCGAGCTGAAGATGAAGCTCATCGGCTCCATCGTCGCTATCTCCGGTATCGAGCTGCTCAAGGCGTTCATGTACGTGGATCGGCTGACCAACGAAGAGCTGGCTTGGAAGGTCGGCATCCACATGACCTTCGTCGTCTCCGGTCTCTTGTTCGCGATGATGGATCGGATCTCGGCGGACAAGGCGAGCAATCGCGAGGATCCGCACTGAAGGTTCCTGATGCTGTTGCGGACGTGTCGTGGAGGGCACGCAGCGTGCCGCGTTGATGCTCTTGGTCGGTGCGGTTAGGATCTTCGCTTGACGCTGCCTCGTGCGCTCGCAGTGCGACTGCCGGAAAGCCGATCCCACACTACCGAGCGTAGCCAGCAAAATGTCATCCGAAAAACGTTACACCGCTCTCAGTCTGTACACGGGTGCCGGTGGCCTGGATCTCGGGTTCGAGGCGGCGGGGTTCGATTGCCGGGCGGCAGTTGAGGTCGACCAGGATTGCGTCGCCACGCTTCGTGCCAACCGCGACTGGCCTGTCGTCGACCGCTCCATCCATGAGGTATCCAGCGCCGATCTGCTGCGCACCGCCGACCTGGAGCCGGGCGAGGTCGATGTCCTGATCGGCGGCCCCCCCTGTCAGCCCTTTTCCAAGGCCGGTTACTGGGCCTCGGGGGACGCGCGCCGACTTGATGACCCGAGAGCCGACACGGTTGCCGCCTATCTCCGGGTCCTGCGCGACACCCGTCCGCGCGCCTTTTTGATGGAGAATGTGGCGGGGCTGGCGTTCAAGGGAAAAGACGAAGGGTTGCGCCTGATCCAGTCGACGCTGGAGTCGATAAACCGTGCCACGGGAACCCAGTACCAGGCGTCTCTGTTGGTTCTCAACGCCGCCGATCTCGGGGTCCCCCAAGCGCGCGAGCGTGCCTTTCTGATCGGTGCGAGGGACGGAGCGGTCTTCGGTACGATCGAGGCCACTCACCGGCTGCCTGTCGATGACGTTCAAGGCAGACTGAGCCTCGACGGAGCGCTTCAGCCATCTTTGACGGCTTGGGATGCCCTGTGGGATCTTCAGGATGACGACTCTCCCGACCTCAAGCCTAGGGGAAAGTGGGCTGACCTTCTGGCATCGGTGCCCGAAGGGACAAACTACCTCTATTTCACTGATCGAGGTCGTGGGCCGCCACTTTTCGGTTGGCGACGGCGTTACTGGAACTTCCTGCTCAAGCTGGCGAAGGATCAACCGTCCTGGACCCTAACTGCTCAGCCCGGACCGGCGACCGGCCCTTTTCACTGGAAAAACCGGCGTCTCTCGGCGCGGGAGCTCTGTCGCCTACAGACGATGCCGGACGACTATCGGTTGTTGGGCTCTTTAAACAGTGTTCAGCGCCAAGTCGGCAATGCCGTGCCGTCCGCCCTTGCCGAGCTTCTCGGTCTCGCGATCCGGCAACGCCTCCTCGGCGACACGCGAGTGGTGGACTTGACGCCGACCCTGCTACCAAGGCGACAGCTACGGATCCCGCCGCCAGAGCCCGTCGTCCCGGTGCCGTTGAAATATCTCCAGCTCCAGGGAACCCATAGCCCCCACCCTGGGACGGGTAAGGGGCACGGTGCACTCCGTCGCGAGCTTGCGGCGGGGGTTGTCGACTGATGGAATATCGCCGCTTCCGCGTCAGTGCCCCGGATCGTCGCCCTCTGCTGATGTTCATCCAGGAGGCACTTGAGCGCTGCGGATGCAGCGTGCTGAATGCCTCGTCCCCGAACGAGGCGCCTTTCCGGCTGACCTTCGAGGCGCCCGACGGCGAGCGCATGGGCATCCTTGTGTATGCCTTTCTCGCCAACTCCAAGGCGACGCGTAACCGTCCCTCCGACGAGCATCGCTTCCAGCTTAAGTACGGCTCAAACGATGGCGAGCTCCATGACCTTTGGCAGGATCCTTTCCAGCTTTATACGACACTGCTGCTGGGAATTAATCCGGACCTTGGGTTCTTCGTCGGTGCCGATCCGCTGCACCATAGCCCGACCAGATTTTTCATCTCGATCGAGTTCAAGGATCGCGATGTCAGAGCGATCCTTGCCGATGGCTGGGCATTCTGGGAGCGCGCCACGAGGCACGCCGGGATCGACCAGCCAATTGAGCTCATGGTCGGCGGAACAGCCGAGAGCTTTCTGCGCTACGTCCGCTTCGAGCGCGCGGCAAAGGGTCTCGACGTCGGCCATCGGACGCTCTTGGCGGAGAAGCTCGCGGCACTCTCCCGATTTCAATCGATCCAAGGTGCGGAGGCACCCGACCCGAAGATCCCCGAAGCTCTCGTTCACCATCTCACGCAGGAATTCGAGCTTGCGGAGACCGAGATCCTGGATCTGATCCAGAGTGCACCGCGACTCAAGATGGCGGTGCGCGGATGGGTGGCGGAGGTCCACCTTCAACGGACACTTGCCGAGCTACCGGGAGTGACCGAATGCGTCAGGCTGGAAGAGGAGGGAAGTCCCGATATTCGCCTACGGATAGCCGACGCGCGACCGCTCCTGATCGAGTGCAAAAACGTTCTGCGGGGGCGACTTGCCGATGGAACCGTCCGAGTCGATTTTCAGCGAACCCGCTCGTCGAAGGATGACCCTTGCACCCGTTTTTATCGCCCCGACGACTTCGACATCGTTGCGGCTTGCCTGCATCCCTGCACCGAGCGCTGGGAGTTTCGGTTTGCGTTGACCGGAGCAATGGATTCGCACAAGCGCTGCCTCGGGCGGCTGAGCAATCTGGTCCGGTTGGATGATCGCTGGTCGACTGACGCACTGGGTGCCTTCAACCGTGCTCTCGAAGCCTGAGTCAGCAGAGTCGAGTCAGGGGGGCGCTCCGAGCTTTGAGGGTCGAAAGCCAGCCTCTGCGGTCGCCTCGCGCACCAAACAGCGTAACCGCAAGATCGGTACGAAGGCCGAGATCGCTCTGCGCCGTGCGCTTTGGCGGCGAGGTTTGCGATACCGGGTGCACCAAAAAGACCTCCCCGGATGTCCGGACCTAGTTTTTCGGCGCCGACGTGTCATCGTTTTCGTGGACGGCGACTTCTGGCATGGGCGGGATTGGGCGGTACGCAAGGAGCGACTGCGATCCGGCCACAATGCGCCCTATTGGCTGGCGAAGATTTCCTACAACCGGGACAGAGACCTCCGGAACAATATCCTTCTTTCCGAGCTCGGATGGCGAGTATTGCGGCTTTGGGAGACGGACGTCTTGAAGAATCCGGACGGTGCCGCGCGCTTGGTTGCAGACGTGTTGGGGGCTGAGCCAGCGTGCTGACTGGCGTTGCAGGGCAGTGATCTAACAGACCTTAGCGCGGATTGCCTCGCGCGAACGCGGCATCTCCGAGCGGTCTCGTGCGTCCTTGGCCTACGGTCGGTGGTCGGAATGATGGCTAGTCCACCGAGCTTCAAGGCGGATCCTTTGACGCCAAGCGCGCGCCCGAGCAGTGATATCCGGCTTTAGCCCTCCGGCATATAACGATACAGATTCCAAGTGTGCAGAGGACGCGAACAGGGTGCTTCCGCCGCTTCGCTCACCGGCTGCCCGGCGCAGTCGAAGAGCCTGCGATGGGTATCGCTGCGAAAACCCGCGATGGCCGGCGGTGCGCCGAATCCGGAGACCAGCCAGAAGGGTGAATCGACGGCTTCCGGATCCAGTCGCGGTGCGATCTGTCCACGCAGATACTCGGAGGGTCGGGTGAGGCCGGGCCATTGGGTCGTGGTGTCCAAGCTCTGCGCGTAAAAGCGAAGCATCGCCGTTGTTTGGTATCGGTCTGCAAAGACGGGCTCATCGAGCGTGCCGACGATCTCGGCCAGTTCCCGAAACCCATGGGTCTCGCGCAGGACGCGATTCTGACTGTCTCCGAGCGGCAGTGCCGCGGTCGCTGCATGGAACGCATAGAGACTCAGAAGCAGCAGGTTGCCCAACGCGCCAGCGATGGCCCAGGGACGCAGATTGCGCAGCAGCAAGGCCGCCAACGGCGCTGCCGAGATCAGATAGACGGCCGGCCAATTCGGCTCCACCTCGCTGCCGGTGGCGACCAATGCGAAGAAGCCCAAGGGGAAGAGGGTTGCAGCCCACAGCAGTGGCTTGGCGTGGCGTGCAAGTACCCTCGTCGGCCCGGGATCTGTGTCGCCGTCACGCTTGCGACCGATCCAGGGCGCAAGGAGCAGCGGGACGGCGATCAGCCCCCAGAAAGCGAGCTGTGTGCCCAGGTAACCCATGAGGCTCTCCAATCGCTCGCCCGTCGATCGGGGGCCGACGTGCTCGATGTCGCCGGGGGCGCCGACCGGAAGCGCTCCGACCTCGGTGGAGAAGCCGTGGCCGAACTGAAAGCGCATGGTCAGCCACTCGTTCTGCTGATTCCAGAGGATATTCGGCGCGAAGACCAGGAGCGCGACGAGTCCGCCGAGGTAAGGCCAGCGTGTGCGCAGCGCCCGCGGGTCGCTGAAGATGATGGCGAGAAGCAGCACCGGCCCGATCAGAACCATGGTGTATTTTCCGAGCAGACCGAGACCGACCGCTGCGCCGGCCGTGAGCCAGCGTCGACGCCGGCCGGCGAGCGCACGCTCGCTCTCATGCAGTGCCAGTGCCCAGGCCAGGCCCAGCACGGTGTCGGGCGTGGTGATGACACCGCCGGCGAATCCGGGGATGGTTGCGAAGACCAGGACCAGCGCCAAGGCCAGATCGCGCGGCGCCGTGAGGCCGCAGTTGCGGAAGAGGCGTGCCAGGACGAGTAGGGTCAGTGCGCCGGCGATCAGTGTCCCCGCGCGTGCGGCGAGCGCCGACCCCGGGGCGAGCCAGGTGCCGATGCCGAGCAGCGCCACACCCGGTGGATGATCGAAATAGCCCCAGGCGAGACTGCGAGCCCAGTCGAAGTAATAGGCCTCGTCCTGCGTGACCGGCAGGATCGCGGCGACACCCAGCCGCCAGGCGGTCATGGCCGCGATCAGGGCGAGCAAGAGACCCCACGCGTGACGGGGTGTATCGATGCCTCGGGTCGTTTCCATGGTCTTGTGACTCGCTGGGTTGTCTGATTCGGCGGATCCGATCTGATCGGGGCCGCGATCGGTCGAGGTGGCGGGAACGCGATCGCGTTAGAATAAAGGCTCTTCGGAGTCCGGGTTTGCCGTCTCGTTACCCTGCCGATGCCCGCAGCCGCGGGCGGCAGTCTACTTCAAAGGCGCGCCCTGCACGTTCCTTCCCGCAACGAATCGAACCTCCGCTTATGGCCAACAGGATCTCGGATCAGCCGATGCCTCAACACCACTGCCGTCCGCCCGAGTTGGCCGTCATCGTCCCGACCTACCAAGAGGCGGACATGGTGGACGAGGTCGTCCGACGGGTCGATGCGGTGTTGCAGGGGATCGACTGGGAGCTGATCTTCGTCGACGACGACTCGCCCGACGGGACCTCGGACCGGGTCCGTGCGATCGCACGACAGGATCCGCGAGTCAGGCTGGTGCAGCGTATCGGCCGACGCGGGCTCTCCTCGGCCTGCATCGAAGGCATGATGTCGACCGCCGCGCCCTTCCTGGCGGTGATGGACGGCGATCTGCAGCACGACGAGACCCTTTTGCCCAAGATGCTCGAGGTCATCAAGGCCGAGAATCTGGACATCGTGGTCGGCAGCCGCTACGTCTCCGGCGGAGGCATGGGGGAGTGGAATGCCCGTCGACAATCCATGAGCCGGTTCGCGACCCGGATCGGCCAGTACCTGATCCATGCCGACCTGCAGGACCCGATGAGCGGGTTCTTCCTGGTGCGCGCTTCGGTGGTCCGGGGGTGTGTGCGGCGTCTCAGCGGTGTCGGCTTCAAGATCCTGCTCGACATCTTCGCCGAAGCCGAGCAACCCCTGCGGTTTCGCGAGCTGCCCTTTACCTTCCGCCCGCGCGAGGCCGGCAGCAGCAAGCTCGACAACGCGGTCCTCTGGGAATACCTGCTGATGCTGACCCAGAAGCTGATCGGCCCGGTCATCCCGGTGCGCTTCATCGCCTTCTCGGCGATCGGCGGGCTCGGTGTCTTCGTGCACATGGCCGTGCTCTGGCCCATGCTGACCCTGCTCGGGCCGGGCGCCTTCCTGATCGGTCAGACCGCCGCCACGCTGGTCGCCATGACCAGCAACTTCTTCCTGAACAACATCCTGACCTACAGCGACATGCGTCTGCGCGGCCGGCAGTTGATTTGGGGCTGGCTCTCCTTCGTCGCCGCCTGCAGCGTCGGCGCCCTGGCCAACGTCGGCATTGCCAACTATCTCTTCCAGGGCGGGCACTCCGGCTGGTTCCTCTCGGCGCTCGCAGGGATCCTGGTCGGTGCGGTCTGGAACTATGCGGTGACCGCGGTCTATACCTGGAAGCGGCCACGGGCGGCCTAGGTCTGCGGTTCGTTCTCCGGTCGCCTCTCACCACCATGAAGGATTCATGCGCATCCTGATCGTCGAAGATGACCCGCTCCTGGGCGCGGGCCTGCGCACCGGACTCTGTCAGGACGGCTATCGGGCAGACTGGGTCCAAAGTGCCGACCCGGCCGAGCATGCGCTGCGGCTCGAGTACTTCGATGTTCTGGTGCTCGACCTGGGGCTGCCGGGACGCGATGGCCTCTCCCTGCTGCGTGCTCTGCGCAGCAAGGGGATCGATCTGCCGATTCTGATCCTTACCGCGCGTGATGCGGTGGCGGACAAAGTGGCGGGGTTGGACGCGGGCGCGGACGACTATCTGGTCAAGCCCGTCGATCTCGATGAGCTGAGCGCGCGGATCCGTGCGCTGACGCGCCGCCGTGACGGCCATGCGACACCCCGGTTGTTGGCCGGTGAGCTGGCGCTGGACACGGTGCGACACGAGGTGCGTCTCGGCGACCGACCGCTGTCCCTGTCGCCGAGGGAATTCGTCCTACTGGAAACGCTGATCGCCAATGCCGACCGGGTGGTGCCGCGCGCGCGGCTGGCGGCGACGGCCTATGGTTGGCGCGACGAGATCGAGAGCAACGCACTGGAGGTGCATATCCACAATCTGCGCAACAAGCTCGGGAAACACCGCATCCTCACCGTGCGCGGGGTTGGCTATCGGTTGGTCTCGGTCCCGCCGCAGTGAGCTCGCTGCGCCGTCGCCTGCTGCTCTCGCTGAGCGTCGTCTGGACCATTATCTGGATTGCAGTCGCCGTGATTGCCTGGAACCGCTCGGGGCATGAGGTCGGTGAATTGATGGATGCGCAGTTGGCGCAGACCGCGCATGTCCTGCATCAGGTCACGCTGTCCGGGGATTTGCCCACTATCGCCGGCGCGCCACAAACCCTGTCGCCCATCGGTCACCCCTATGAATCCATGATCAGTTTCCAGCTCTGGCGGGAGGACGTGCTCGTCGGCAGCTTCGGTGCGGCGCCGCTGGAACCGCTCGCACGGCAGCCGGGATTCTCGGATCAGACCATCGGAGCGACGCGGTGGCGCGTCTTCGGACTCCCGACAGGACGCGCCGGCGAGGTGCTCTATGTGGCGCAGAACGACGGGATCCGGCAGGAGCTCATCGAGTACCTGACCCTCCATGCGCTGCAACCCATCCTCTGGTCGTTGCCGCTCACAGTGCTGCTGATCTGGCTCGCGGTGACGGACGGACTGCGCCCCCTGCGCCGGCTGGCTTACGCCATCGGGCAGCGTTCGGCGGACCAACTGGCGCCGCTCGACGCGCGCCGCGCCCCGAGCGAAATCCGGCCGCTGATCGAGGCGCTCAACGGCCTGATGCATCGGCTGGAGTCTGCCTTGGACACGGAGCGGCATTTCGCCGCCGATGCCTCGCACGAGCTGCGTACCCCCTTCGCCATCATCCGCACACACGCCCAGATCGCCCGACGCAGCGCCGACCCCGCCGAACGCGCGGAGGCGCTCGATACCCTCATTCGCGGGGTCGATCAGGCGACGCATCTGATCGCCCAGCTCCTCATCCTGTCACGGCTGCAACCGCGGGCGGACGGCAGCGGGCGCCAAACCTGCTCGCTGGTCGTGACGGCGGAACAGGCGGTGGCGGACCGGCAGGGAGCAGCCAGCGCCAAGTCCATCGAGCTGGTTTCCAAAACTCCGGACGGCGAGCCCTGTCTGGTCGAGATCGCGCCGGAGGTCTTGGCCATTCTGGTCGGTAACCTGCTGGATAACGCGATCAAATACAGCCCGGCGGGCGGGCGTGTCGCCGTGACTGTCGGCGCGCGGCGCGATGGCGTCCTGCTGTGCGTGGAGGACGCCGGGCGCGGCATTCCGGCCGAGGACCGGGCGCGGGTATTCGATCGCTTCTATCGCCCCGCCGGTCAGTCCGAGCCCGGTGCCGGGCTCGGACTGGCGATCGTGCGGCGTATCTGCGAGCTTCATGACGCAGGGATCGAGCTGTTGGACGCGGAGGATGGTCCGGGCCTGCGCGTCGAGGTGCGTTTTCGCAAGGTAACGTAGGGGCGGAGACGTCGGTCAAGAAACCGGCCTCGTCCCCTCCTGGATCGTCAAATGTTGCCTTAAGGTTCGCTTAAGGCGTGACGGGTTACTGTCGGGGTGGAAACAGCCCTGCAAGCCAGGCCCGCCGCGTCCAATTCGGCCGAGGTGGAGCGTTTGGCCTCTCAGGGCGTTCCGTCGGGTCAGCCGGCCCGATGAACGCGAAGCGCGCGCAGACAATCGCGCGACGCCATTCAGAGAGGGTAGATGGATGAGAATGTCCGAACCGCGTAGCGCCCCCGGCGTACCCCCAACACAAGATCGTAGCCGGATTCGGCACGACTGGACGACCCTCTGCCTCCTTGGCGCGATGTGTCTCTTCGCCGCCGGCCTGGCCCTGGCGGATGACGAGCGGGATCGTCACGGGGACGCGGATGGCGGGCGCGGTTCCTCCCCATCGCCGCTGCGCATCGACAGCGCTTCCTGGGACAGCCGCGAGCGACGCCTTAGCGTTTCCGGGCATGGCACGCCCCGCGCAAAGGTAACCCTGGTCAATGCCTATGCCCCCGCGCAAACGCTCGATGACGACGAAGCCGATGGACGCGATGGCGCTTGGTCGATCCGCGAAGAGCGGCCCAGGCCGGTGCCCTGCCGGGTGCGCGCGATCCAAAAGGACGGACAGACGGCCGAGCGCGCGGTGGACAAGACACCATCCGACTGTGCGCCCAAGGCACCGGGTGGCGGGAACCAAGTCCCCTCGGCACGGGCCAACGGTCCCTACAGCGGCCTTCCGGGCACGGCGATCAGCTTCAGCAGCGCCGGCTCGACCGATCCCGACGGCAGCATCGCCAGTTACGCTTGGACCTTCGGCGACGGCGCGACCAGCACCCAGGCCAATCCCAGCCATGCCTATGCGGCGGTCGGCAGCTACAGCGTCGTCCTGACCGTGACCGACAACCTGGGCGCAACCTCCTTGCCCTCGACCACTACCGCGACCATCTCGGATTCGCCGCAGGTGGGCTGCACATCGCCCATCCCGGATCACTGCAACATCACGGCCTATACCGGTCCCGAGGTCTGCGTCGCCTGCCATGAGGACCAGGCGCGCGACATGCACGGCTCGGTGCATTATCAGCAGGGCGGGGCCTTCGACTTCGTCACCAACATCCCGGGGGACTTCGCGGCGGCCGGCGAGCGACCCGCCAAGGCGGCCGGCGATCTGGTCGCGACCGGCGTCAATACCTACTGCGGTACGCACGAGAACTCGCCGCGCTTTACCTGCGCCGGCTGCCATGTCGGGAACGGCCGCTTCCCGATGGCCCAATCCCTGTTCGAGCAGCTCGATCCGGCGTCGGCCGAGGCCCATGCGCAACTCGCCAACATCGACTGTCTGACCTGCCATCAGGAGGTCTACAAACGCTTCCCGGACTGGACCGCCTCCGGACAGGGCTTCAGCGCGTTCAGCCTGCTCAACCTGGCCGAGGACGCGACCGGCGCACTGTTCCGCTCCGACGGCGACACAGTGCTGCGCACCGGCTTCCAGGGCATCCCGAATGTAAGTCCGGCGGGCGACTTCCTGTTCAAGCCGGCGGGCATCGATACACTGCCCGCGTCGGTCCCGATGACGCCGATGCCGCTCACCACCCTAGCGGCGGCGCAGAACGTCCATGCCACCACCCGCCAGTCCTGTCTCAACTGTCATGCCGGGGCGGCGGGGGCCGATGGTGCCAAGCGCGGCGATCTGTCGAAGGAAAACATCAACCCGAGCGTCACGCACGACATGCACATGAGTCCGGACGGCGCCAACCTGACCTGCTCGGATTGTCACAGCGCGATTGGAGCCAATGGCGAGAGCCACCGGATGCGCGGTCGCGGACTCGATCTGCGGGCCAACGACGATTTGCGGTCACCTCCCCTTGCCGAGCAGCCCTTCACCTGCGAGACCGGCGGCTGTCATGACAGCCAACCGCATGGCGACTTCAGCAACACCCAAGGCTCCAGCAAGGACAAGCATGCCATGAAGGTTGCCTGCCAGACCTGCCACATCCCGAGCTACGCCAAGGCGGCGGTCGGCACCGAGATCGCCCGCGACTGGCAGGATCCGCATCCGTCCGACTCGGCCTGCAACGGTCGCGGCGGCTGGCTGCCCCGCGAGGACAAGGGTGGCCTGGGGACCGCGTCGCTCATTCCTAGCTACACCTGGTTCGACGGCACCTCCGAGGTGGTCTATCTGGAAGAGTCGCTCGCCGGCGTGCCCACCGTCCCATTGGATGCGACGGTAGCGGCCAATTTCGTCGGCGGCTTCAGTGCCGGCAGCCCGGCTTATGCCCTGGGGATGCCCAATGGCGACGTGAAGAGCGCGACCGCCAAGCTCTATCCCATGAAAAAGCACTGGGGCAAACTGGCGCGCAATGACGAGACCAACAGCCTGGTCGGACACTCCACCTTCGAGTTCTTCCGCACCGGCAGCTTCTGTCGCGCGGTGGCGGTGGGGCTCGGCGAGAATCCAGACGATCCCCTTGTCTGCGCCACCGGCAAACCAGGCTCGACCGAGATGCCCCTTGGCGCCACCACCGTCCCGGTCTTCACCTACCAGACCATCAACCACGGGGTCGAACCCGACTCCAACGCCCTGGGCGGCGACACGACGGGTTGTGGTTCCTGCCACGGAGGACTCAGTGGCGGTCCAACGCGGCTGGATATGAAGGGGCTTGGCTACGGTTTGCGGACCTTGCCGAGTGTCGTGATCGGGACGCGCACGGCCACGCTCAACGGCAACCTCAACACCATCTGTACCCAGTGCCATGAGAATGAAACGGAAGATCGTGATTTTGCGGGCGTGCACAGCCGGCATGTCCAGAGCGAAGGCAAAGAGTGTTCAGCTTGTCACAACTTCTCGCGGCCGGAGCGGGGTTTGAGTCTGAGCCGCGGCGAGGACTGAGAGAGCCGCTCGCGAGAGCCGGTCTTGGGGCCGCCCGAACCGGGCGGCCCTTTTTCGTTTTGAGTGGTGAGGACAGTTGCCCTCGAATACCAGAAAACAGCACACGCTGAGTTGAGTGCGGAGGGGCTCAGGGCGCGGCGGTCATGCGTCACGTGTCCAGTTCTCGATGGCCAGATCAGGGTAGTCCTTAAAGTCGTTTTCGTTGTTGGTGACCAGGGTGGCGCCGATGCCGAGCGCGTGAGCGGCGATCAGGCGATCCATGGCATTGCGCCGGCGATCGGGAACGGCGGCGCGCAACACGCCGTAAGCGTGAGCCGCGGCTTCGTCAAACGGCAGGTACGGCACCCGCTGCACGAACAGATCCAGAATCATTTCGTTGTGCTTTCGGCTGTCTGGGCGCTTCTCGATCCCGGCTCGGATCTCCGCATAGGTGATGATCGACATGCCGACATCGCCCCGGTTCAGCGATTCGAAACGGGCGGCTACCGAAGCGGGCCGACGTTGCATGACATAGATGCAGATATTGGTATCCAGCAGATATCTCATGAGCCGGCCGTAGCCTTCCCGCCGGCCGGGCCTCCGAAAGCCTCCCAATCTCGCTCGACCTCCGGCGATTCATCGCGACCCTCGGCCATGAAGTCGGGCGTGAACATCGCGCAGATATCCATCACGTCGGCGAGGGTTTGCTCTCCCGCGGGGCGAACGACGAGCGTGTTGCCGATACGCTCGATCTCGACTTCCTGAACGTTGTCCGCAAAGGCCAACTCTTTGGGAATGCGCACGGCCATGGAATTCCCGCTTTTGAAGACACGCGTGAGCATACACATTTCCTGATCGTAGGGTGTATATCCAGTATATACATCTTGCCTTCAGCGCGCTATTGGGCGGATCGGAAGGAAGGCGAAAACGCCGCCCGAGTACCCGCGCCGAAGTCCCTGCGATGGCTCGGGTCGTGACTGACTTGTCCTTAACACAACGCACAGAGTTGTCACGTCGCTTGGTTCCTTTGCCGTGACACCCGGCGATTAACGGGCTCTCCTCGCCTGTTGCTCATGGGCCTGATCGACCAGCGCGCGAGTCGCCCCGTAGGCATCTCGGCAGAATGCCGCAAAGCCGGCTTCAAGCTCCGGTCGGGGCCAAACGCCGTTCGCCGGTCTTGGCGGTCCAAGGGCCAACTGATACTCGGCCAGGGTCTCGATGTAGCGCTTCCGGTCCTTCACGTCGATCACCACGGGCAGATGACCCGATCGCAAGAGAGGGAGGTTCGCAACCAGTCGTGCCAAGCGTCCGTTGCCGTCCCAAAAGGGGTGGATGTGCACGAACCCGAGCGAACTTGGTCTCGCCCAGGGTCAGGGTATTGCCCTCGATTGCGGTCGAGCCGTGGGTCCAGAGATCCCGGATCTGATTCAGAAGGGCGGATCTGATGTCCGGATCGAGCCCTCGGAAGGCGTTGAGGTCGGTGATGTTCATGCTAAGCCGCAAATCATCGTGAATCTCGCGCCCGGCCACTGTTCCGCCGGCGTCCCTCCCGGCGACACGGGGGAGGAGCCAATCGGGCAAGTGCCTCGATGTCCATGCCGGACCGGGCGCCGTCCGCGAGCGTGTCGCCCGACATTGCACCCAGCTAATCGATTGCCCAGTATGCAATAGGTGCCGGCGGTGTGAATCATCAACAGCAAGCGGGTCTGGCCGGACGGGACCATCGTCTAGAGGGTCGTCCGCCAACTGCCGGGTCCCACGCCGGACCGCCCACATGGCTTCAAATATCGCCTGTACTGCGGCCGTCATGGTGCGTGCCTCGTCCGTTACGACAATGAGACGCGGAAGGGCGGTCACAAGCACGTCGGCGACCTGGAAACCTCATACCGGTTCCGCTCGCTGCAAGCCCTGATCACGGACTTCCGTACCGACGTGCGCAACCTCGCAGGAGCATCTTATGGCTAGAGCCATCATCGAGATCCCCGGCCCGAGCGCCTACTTCGACCAAGCGCTGGCCATTGCGGCACGCGCGGACGCGGGCGAATGGCTGCCGGAGACCGACTATCACCTAGGCTTTGCCGACGCCGCCCACCTATTCGGCCAGCTCACATCGGCGCGGCTTGCGCTGGTGGACGCGCTGAAGCGCCTGGGACCGGTCTCCATCCGTGCGCTCGCCAAGCATCTGGAGCGCAACGACAGCAACGTCCACCGCGATGTCACGGCACTGCTCGACCTGCGCTTGTTGGCGCGCGACGATGCTGGCCTGATCTCTGTGCCCTGGGATGCCGTGGAGATTCGTCTGGCGCTGGATCGCACCAATGCGGCGGCCTGAGTTGGTACATCGGTCTTCCGGATCCAACGACCCAAGCTCAGCGACCACGGAGCACGGCGCGGCGGCTGCATGGGAGCGGAAAAGCGGAGGCTGGAAGCAGCCGCCGTGACGTGCGGAGCGGTTCGCTGTAGCGCATGGTTAGGCGTTGCGGTCATTTGTGATTTTTGGTGGCCTCGACTCACGGTGTGATGAGCAACCTGGCAATTTTGGAATCCTTGAGAGTGAAGTAGTAACGAAGCTGAACTGGACTTCCTGGGAAATTGCCGCTGACTTGCGCAGTGACAACGAACTGGTCGCTGTCATGCGTGATGTCGGTTACGTCGGCAGTTGGCTTGGCGTCCGCAGTAGCTCGGTCGATCCAATCTGCGATTTGGGCACCGTAGTAATCGTTGGCCTCGTCGTTGACGTGGGCATCGTCGGTGAATAGGGAAAGGAAATCGGCGAACTCTCGGGTGTTGGTGGATTGGAAGAATGCCGCGATGACTGGTGGTGGTTCTGAGGTTCCCTCGGTTTTTCGTCTTCCAAGGGCAGGGGTTCATGCGACCTGCTTTTCTCCCTGTCCGGGGTTGATCCAGTCTTTCAGAAACTGCACCGGGGACGTGTAACCGAGGGTGGAATGCAGACGCTTGCGGTTGTAGAACACCTCGATGTACTCGAAGGCGGTGGCCTTCATGGCGTCGCGGGTGGCGAAGCGCTCTCCGAAGACCCGCTCGTTCTTGAAGCTGTTGAACCAGCTCTCGGTCGGGGCGTTGTCCCAACAATTGCCCTTGCGGCTCATCGAGCAGACCATGCCGTACTCGGCCAGTTTGGCCTGGAACGCATGGCTGGCGTACTGGCTCCCCCGATCGGAATGATGGATCAGGCCGGGGGCCGGCTTGCGTCGAAACCAACCCATGGTCAGTGCGTCGCCGACGAGATCGGCCGCCATGCGCGGCTTCAGCGACCAGCCCACGACCTCGCGGTTGAACAGGTCCAGGACGATGGCCAAGTACAGCCAGCCTTCATCCGTCCACAGGTAGGTGATATCGGCGCTCCAGAGCTGATTCGGGCCGCTCGGGGCGAAGTCGCGGGCGAGCAGGTTATCGGCCACCGGCAGGCCGTGCTTGGAGTCGGTCGTGGCCTTGTAGCGGCGCTTGTGGCGCCCCCGGATGCCGTGCTCGCGCATCAGGCGTTCCACCCGTGCCTTGCTCGCCGAGAAGCCCCGTGCGCGCAGCTCATGCACCATCCGCGGGCTGCCGTAAGCGCCCTTGAGCTCGGCATGGATGGATCGGATCAGGGCCAGCAACTGCGCATCCGTCAGCCCACGGCGATCCGATGTGCCGCCACCCTGCCAGGCCCGATAGCCGCCGACACTCACATCGAGGACATCACACAGCGCGTTCAGGGCGAAGCCGTTGCGGTGCGCATCGATCCAGGCGTACTTCACAGCGCATCCCGCGCG
>NZ_LN848257.1:4762591-4789354 GCF_001499735.1 Thiocapsa sp. KS1
CGTTCAGGGCGAAGCCGTTGCGGTGCGCATCGATCCAGGCGTACTTCACAGCGCATCCCGCGCGAAGTACGCCGTCGCTTTTTTTAAGATCTCGACCTCGCGCTTGAGCCGCGCGTTCTCCGCGCGCAGTCGCGACAGCTCCATCGCCTCCGGCGTGACGTTCGCTGCGCCCGCACCGTTGAGCCTGCCGAGGTCGAACGCCTTCACCCAGTTGCGCAGGGTCTGCTCGACCAGACCCATCTCCTTGGCCACCGCGCTTACGCTCTTGCCGTCCTTGACCCGCTTGACCGCCTGTTCCTTGAACTCGGCGGTGAACTCTTGCTTCGGAATCTTCTGCATCATCGTCTCCAGTGTGACAGTCAGTCTACGTCACCCTTGGAAGACTAAATTTCGGGGGAACCTCAGTTCTGTGTTCATGGTGTTCGTGTGGATGATGTGGTTGAGAGCGTTGTTGTCCGTTCTGTGCTGAAGGGACGGCGCGAGCTACGGCTAACGTTCAGGACAAGGCGGCGCGCGCCAGCGGTGAACCCGCAAACCAGCATAACGCCGATGGCGCGCGCTCGCTCTTTGGCCGAAAGTTAGGTTTCGTCTGGCGTCTCTTTGGTCCAGGAATTAAGTAAACTGTCCCCGGAACTGCAAGCCGGCAGTCCCGGTACGGAAACCGCGAAGCCCCTTCCGACTCTTCCAAGATGGCGCTGTATTTCATGTCACTTACTTCGTTTCAAGCAGGTTAAGTTCTTGGGTTGCCTGCGATTAAGCGACAGAAAGGAATGCCAGCTTTTCTCACATTTTAATCTGCTGCCCATCGATACTCGAAATCCCCAGTTTCCAATGCTAAAGCGAGGTCTAATTTTGCCTTCATCTCCTTGCCGCCTGGCATCAGTGGCAGCATAGTGAAGTAATTTCGGATGGCAAAGTTGATGCCCGCCAGGCATGTCTTTGCTTTTATCCAATTTTGGGGACTGAAAACTCGATTGGCTGGCTGTGGTTCATTGGCGGCAGCCTCAAGTGCCATATTCAGGCAGACTCCGCCAATTTTTACGATATCATCCACCATCGAGCCGCCTTGTGCTTTGAT
This sequence comes from Thiocapsa sp. KS1, assembly GCF_001499735.1. GTDB lineage: Bacteria > Pseudomonadota > Gammaproteobacteria > Chromatiales > Chromatiaceae > Thiocapsa. Next base: position 4,763,670 of record NZ_LN848257.1, read on the forward strand.
GAGACACGCATCCGGATCGGGAACGCGATCCGATTGGTTGTTGGCAATCGCGAAGCACATCGAAACCGCATACAGATGATGGTATGGCGCGTAGGCACGCATGACGAGAAGAGTCTCGTTCAACCCAAGCGGATTGTCCTTGTTCCACGCTTTCCCGATACGATTCATCCATTGGTTTAGCGCATGCACGTTCTCGGTAGGGTACTCTCGCTTGAACAACTGCTCGAAATATTTGTCGAAAATCTTGGTTTCGCTGTAGGCGACATTGGGTCGTTGTGAGTGCCACGAAATTAGGTGCTTGCCGAGTTCTGATAAGTCGACCACCTGTGCCTTGTCCCTGTCGGCGGGCGGCGTTTCACCGCGCTTACTGACGAAGTAGCCTTGGGCGTATTTCTGCTCATAAGCTTTCTTGAGATTCAATACTCGGCGGTCGTTGCTTCTCAAGTCGCGCGGTTTTACCGCGCTTTGAGAGTTTGTATTGATGCTTATCTTGTCCGCACGGTCGCGCTGAGGAATTTCATAGAAGCGAAAGAGAAGGCTTGTGTCTGTCAGCGTCTTGACCCGCTCACTGCAACTCAAGATCGTATTAAGCGACTGGCAGCCGTTAACCACGCTTACCCCGTGGAGATGCAGTTTGGACTCCGTCCTTTCCATCCGATTGCAGATGGCGGTAATCCCATTATGAAAGAAAAAGAAATCCCTGTGCCGGTCCCCGTAGATAGTGTTCTTAATGCCTTTGTTGACTGCATTGCTCAGGCCAAGGCTCTGGCGGACATTCTTCTGAAACAATGTTCCATCCTTGATGCCGGGGAACTTGATGCACTCAGAAAGCGGAACAACGGCGATTACGACCTGCGTTCCGGCGATCGTGACGGGAAGTGTTTCGCACGCGCTAAGGTCAAGCGCATGGGACAGAGACGGATTCTCGCGTTCGAGGGCGATGTCGTAGCGGCGACGGATTTCGTCCTCATTTACGAGCAAGAGTGTTGTTGGGAAGTCGTCCTTCGCCGATAGTTCCGCCAGTCGTTCTTGGAATGTCGCCAAATCCCTCTGGGCACTTTCCGTCAATCCAGCGGTCGTGATTAGTTCAAAGCAGATCTCATATTCATCCTCAAGCGCACGAGCAACTTCAGACAGTTTTTGCTTTAGCTTATTGTTTCCAACTTCCTGAAGACGAACGAGGTCGCGCATTTGGATCCACGCCGACAGCACTTCGCGCAGTGGTTCCGCATCTACGGTCGGTCCACCGATAAATTTGCCCTGAACAACAAATATCGTTGCCCGGTCATCATCCACAAAGATGGCGTCGATCTGCTTATCATCCGCGCCGTCGGTAATGTCGTCCCGCGCCTGAATGGGGTCGCGAAGGTGGATATTGCGCAAGTACCACGCGACGAAGCGCTGCCCGTCGTTGGGGAAATTCTGTTGGTAATAGTCCTGCGATATGTCGTTAGTTATCTGCGAGTACATGGTGGATTCCTTTCATGTGAACGTGTTTTAGCCTGCGTTAGGCAGGTAGTGTAAAAGGTTGCGTGAATTTAGCCCGCTCAGTCCGAGCTCAATCGATTCAACTGTGATCATATTGCGACATATTGCGAATCGGGATTCCTAGATGCTTCGCCGTGGGCATTGGTTTGCGCTTCTCGCGACGTTGCATCGTGTTGTTTGCGAGATTACGGCATGGTGAACGCGGTCGGTCAAGCTCACCCGATGTGTCATGAGCCTGGCTGGTCGACGAACGTGGAGATACCGCCGTAGCTGACCGGAGCTTCTCCCGCACATCCATAAGCACCTCTCCATAGGTGTTCAGTCCACGCCCGTCGCGGCCGCAGCCCCAGTAGTAATCATAGAGGCTGCTCTCGATGATGCGTTTGTTGCCGGTTTCGAGGAGTGCGCGTGCGGACGCGGGGTGGCTGAGGCAGCGGGTGTAGATGGCGCGGGTCATGTAGACGCGCCGCACCGCCTCCCAGTCGCTGCGGATCTTGCGCTTGTGACGCTTGGCGAGTTTGCGGGCTTGCTGCGGGTCGGGGGCCGAGCGGATCTCGGCCCTGAGCGCGGGATCCTCGAACTGCATGGCCAGCACATAATGCTCGGCCGTCGGCCATTCGGCGTCGTCGAGGGAAAATGGTTGAGGCGAGGCGGCGGAGATCAGATTCTCCACGTCCGTCATCGAGACATAAACACTCATTTCAGCGCGCATTAAACCGCGTCTCCCTGTGATATGCGCTCTATGCGCGCTGGGTCAGCGTTGAAGGAACCAGCCAATCTCGGAGCAGACGCGGTTTAAGTCATCAGTTGATTCGAAAATCTTAAACCGCGTGACGCAGAGGTCTATTGATGCATCGGTGGCTGGCGTCCGCTCAAACCCGGCAAGTGACCACCAAAACGCGGTTTAATCCCAGTTCAACGCCCCCCCCGTCTGATACTCCGTAACCCGCGTCTCGAAGAAGTTCTTCTCCTTCTTGAGATCAAGCACCTCGGACATCCAGGGGAATGGATTGGACGCGCCCGGATACTGCTCCGGCAGTCCGATCTGCGCGCAACGCCGGTTGGCGATGAATTGCAGATACTCCTCGAACATGGGCGCGTTGAGTCCGAGCACTCCGCGCGGCATAGTGTCGTGGGCGTAACGGGATTCCATGGTCACCGCATCGCGGATCATGGTGATGAGCTCTTGCTTGAACTCCGGGCTCCACAGATGCGGGTTCTCGATCTTGATCTGGTTGATCACGTCGATGCCGAAGTTCATGTGCATGGACTCGTCGCGCAGGATGTATTGAAACTGCTCGGCGGTGCCGGTCATCTTGTTGCGTCGGCCCATGCTCAGGACCTGCACGAAACCGACATAGAAGAAGATGCCTTCGAAGATGACATAGAAGGCGACCAGCTCGCGCAGCAGCTTGCGGTCGTTCTCGGGCGTGCCGGTCTTGAAGTGCGGGTCGGCCAGGTGCTGGGTGAAGGGGAGGGCCCATTCGGCCTTGCGCGCGACCGCGGGGACCTCGCGGTACATGTTGAAGATCTCGCCTTCGTCCAGGCCCAGGCTCTCGACCACGTATTGATAGGCGTGGGTGTGCAGCGCCTCCTCGAAGGATTGGCGCAGCAGGTACTGACGGCACTCCGGATTGGAGATGTGGCGATAGACGGCGAGCACCAGGTTGTTGGCGACGAGCGAGTCGGCCGTGGAGAAGAAGCCGAGGTTGCGCTTGATGATGGTGCGCTCGTCGTCGGTCAGGCCGTTGGGATCCTTCCAGAGCGCGATGTCCGCGTTCATGTTGATCTCTTGCGGCATCCAATGGTTGGCGCAGGCGTCGAGATACTTCTGCCAGGCCCACTCGTACTTGAAGGGGACGAGCTGGTTCAGATCGGCGTGGCAATTGATGATCTTTTTGTCGTCGACGCGTACGCGCCCGGCGCCCATCTCGAGGGACTCGAGACCGGTGGCGCCGCCGACGATGCCGTCGTCCGGCTGCTGTGTCTGCGTCTGCGGCTCGGCCGGCAGCAGGGTGTCGGCGATCGGCAGCTCGCTCTGGAGTGCGGCGTATGCCGGGAAGGGTTGGGGTCGACGACCGGGGCCGCGCCCGCGGTCGCCATCAGGTCGGCATTGCTGACCAGGCCGTGGCCGGGGCGCACAGGCGCGGTGTCGCGGGTCGCGCGAGATGCGGTCGCCGTGTGCGTGTCGGTCGTCGGGTCGACGGACCAATCCCCGGCGGTGTCGGTCGGATCAACGACGAAGGCCACCCCGGGCGCGCGGGCGGCGGGTCCGGTCGTGGCGAGTGGATCGTCCCAGTTCAGCATCGTGCGTCTCCTCGATGAGATTCGGTTGACGGGTTCGGCGTTTGATCGGTGCCGAAAGGCCGTCGTCCGAACAAGGTCGTTTTGGTCGGTTCGCCGACTGCGTAAAGCGGGAGTTTAGGGCATTCGTCGTGGATGTCCAGTGCTCATGGACACAATATCTTGTGGATGCCCTGGCGGCGTAAGCCTCTATGTTGTGTTGGCGGGCGTCGCTGAATCTCAGGCCGCGGACGACGTGCTGACCGCTTCGACCCAAAGGCTGAGCGAGGTGGACGCTGCAGGCTCGCTGCGCGCGCCGGCTTCCTTGGGCCGGTCGTGCGCCGCGCCGCCGACGGGGATGCCCGTGGACTCGGCGACCGGAAGATAAGCGGCGATCAGGTGGTAGAGGTCCGCCGCGGCACTCTTGGCGCGGTCGAACGGCAGGCGATCGAAGCCGATGAGGGTCGCTTTGACCCGGAGATAGGACTCGGGAATGGCGTAGCGATCGAAGATGGCACGGGCATCCTGCTCCAACGCGGGCAGGTTGTCCGACAGTGCCGCGTCGCACTCGGGCGGCAAGGTGATGTAGTCCCAGAGGACATCGGCCGAGTGCTCGCCGCTGCGCACCACCACGAAGGGCGTGCGGGTCTCGCGGCAGTGGTGGAACCAGTCGCTGTCGATGAAGCTGTCTTTGGCATCGACCAGCTCGAACGGGGCGTCGGACATGAAGCGTCTCCTGCGTTTCGCCTGAATCTTGAAGATCGCGTAAGGTACACCGACGGGCGCGATTCGTCAGGCTCGCGTCGTTGCACCATGGCGGCGTGCGGCGTAATCTCTCGGCCCGACGCGCGCGGCCCGAGCCGCCCAACGAAAACGAATACGGATTGCTGCATTTATGATCAGTAAAGTCGAGGTTATAGACGTCGCCTGCATCGGCTGCGGGACCTGTTGGGTCGCCTGCCCGCAAGCGTTCAAAGAGCACGACATCGGGGACGACCTCAAGGCGCTGCCGACGGGCGGACTGGGCGACCAGCACATCATGCGTGCGGCGGCCGAGGGCTGTCCTACCCTGGCGATCTCGCTGCTCGACGAGGCAGGCCTGCTCCTGTTTCCGAGCGAGGAGGCCAGGGCCGCACTGCGGGCCTCGTCCGACTGGTGAAGCGGAACGGCGTCGGATGTCGCGCCCCGCACGGCTTCGACCGCAACGCTCCGGGACAACCTTTCGGCCTGCCTTCGGGAGACGCCGCTTAACCTCCGCGCTTTAGTTTCAAGCCGACCTTCAGGATACGGTCGCCCTCGATCTTGCGCACCACCAGATCGACCGTCTTGAGCTGCAGTCTGTCGCCGACCACCGGGTGAGCGGTGTGCAGGTGGAGCCGGATGAAGGCGTCCAAGGTCAGCGGATGGTCCGAAGCCGGTAGATCCAGCGCGTAGGCGGCGGCCAGATCGCCGACACGTGCCTCGCCGTTGAGCACGAACTCGCCGAAAAAGACCTGATCCGACAAGCGTTCCGGCGCCGCACTTGCGACGAAGAGCCGATCGAGCTCTGCAAGATCGGCCGGGTCCGCAATCAGATAGAGATAATCGTCGGGTTTCAGATCCGCCAGGTCGAGGGTGTCGACCAGGTGTTTCCCGCGCAGAACCGCCACGACACGCGCGCTCCTCGGGAGCCGAAACATGTCGCGTCGCTCCACCACCACGGGGGTGTCTTTCGCCAGGCGATAGCCGACCAGCTCAAGCTCGCGCTGACCGGGGATATCCAGCTCAACGCGCTGGACTTGATGGCTGGTCGGCGGTACCTCGAGTCCCAACCGGCGGGCGGAGTAGGCGACCGTCCAGCCCTGGATCAGCAGCGACACCAGCACGACGAAGAAGACGATGTTGAAGTACATCGAGGCCTGATCCATCCCGGCCAGCAGCGGAAAAAGCGCCAGGATGATGGGCACGGCCCCGCGCAACCCGACCCAGCCGACGAAGACCTGCTCGCGCCAGGGAAACCGGAAAGGCAGCAGGCACAGCCAGACCGCGATCGGTCGGGCGATCAGGGTCAAGACCGCGGCGAAGATCAAGGCGTTCAGCGCGACCGGCAAGAGCTCCGAGGGCGTCACCAGCAGCCCGAGCATCAGGAACATTCCGATCTGAGACAGTCGCGCGATGCCGTCGTGGAAGCGTTTGATGTACTGGCTCGACTGCAAAGGGCGGTTGCCGACCACCAGGCCGGCGAGATAGATGGCAAGGAAACCGCTGCCCTGGAGCACGGAGGTGATCCCGAAGATGCAGAGTCCGCCGGCCATGACCGCCAAGGGGTAAAGCCCCGGCGACATCTCCAGGCGATTGATCAGCCGCACCAGTCCCAGGCCGCCGAGGATCCCGAAGAGGGCGCCGAGCCCCATCTGACGCACGAACTCCAACAGCAGCACCAGACCGACATCGTTGCTGCCGCTGATGATCAGCTCCATGAGCACGATCGTCAGAAAGATCGCCATGGGATCGTTGCTGCCGGACTCGATCTCGAGCGTGGCGCCGACCCGCTGCTTGAGCTCGAGCCCCTGGGAGCGCAGCAGCGAGAAGACCGCCGCCGCATCGGTCGAGCCGACGATCGCGCCGAGCAAGAGTCCCTCCATCCAATGCAGATCGAGCCACCAAGCGGCGAAAAGCCCGGTGATCCCGGTGGTGATCAGGACGCCGACGGTGGCGAGACCGACTGCCGGCTTGAGTCCGACACGGAAGTTCCGAAACGGCGTCACCAGACCGCCGTCGAAGAGGATGATCGCGAGCGCCAAGCTCCCGAACAGGTGAGCGACCTGGACGTCGTCGAATTGGATACCGCCCGGTCCCTCCTCGCCGAGCAGCATCCCGATGAACAGGAAGACCAGCAACAGGGGTACGCCGAACCGGCTGGTCACGACGCTGGCCAGGATGCTCGCGAACAGCACCAGCGAGACGACCAGGATGATTTGGTTGGTCAGGTCCATCGGGTCTCTCGTCCAAAGGGGTTTGCCCACGCGGAGCCAAGCGCTGCGCGAGGCCGCTCACGCAGCCGGTTCGTGAAAGGCTGATCACCTCAGCGTTTTCCGCGGCACATGGATGTGTGCTGATTGCTGCCGGGGATGTCGAATCATCGGCCTCCTCGGGGAATCGATCGGATCGTCAGCCCCGGATCGGGCTGCTCGGTGGCGTCGCGAGGATGCCGCCGAGCAGCCGACGACGCGACGACCGGCTCATGAGGAGCATCTGCCACATCGCCCACCACCAGCCCAGCACGAAACCGAGGGCAATCCCGATGTCGCGGCCGGGGCGACGGCGATACTGATCGGCAGCGAGGCGTCGTACACCCTGCCACAAGAGTTGCCCGGATTGACCTGCGGAGTGCAAAAGCCAGGCCGGGTAGGTGCCGGTCCAGGTCAGGGCCCCGGTATTGTGGCCGCTCGCGCCCAGGCCGAAGATCATCCGGCGCAGGTACGGCCGCGAGGTGCGGTGAGCCGGGATCAGATGTCGCAGCCGGCAGGCCGGGTTGTACCAGACTTCGGCGATGCGCGCGATGCGCAGGCCGATCTCCACGTCCCCGCCGGAGATCAGGCGTTTGCCGATCCGGTCGTCGAGAAACTGCCGGTCGATCCACCCGCTCTGCTCCAGCGTGGTGCGACGCAGGACCATGCCGGCCCCCGCGAGCCAATCCCGGCGCAGCGGCCGCTCGCCGAGGTCCGTCTCGGCATAGGCCCAGCCGTACCCGGTCGTGTGGGCGGGCGGATCCTCCTCCCAGTCGAGGATGACCTTTCCGCTGAAGGCCCCGCATCCGTGGTGGTCCGACGCGAAGATCGCGGCTTGATCGATCCAGTCCTCGGCAAGCAGGCAGTCGTCGTCGACGAAGGCGACCCAGTCGCGATGCGAGTCGACGACGCCTCGAACGCGCGCAGGCGTCAAGCCTTGGCGTGGCTCGGACACCCTGCGCAGATCGACGCCGAATACGGGGCGCAGACGCTCTACAACGGCAGCAGTCTCGTCGGTGCAGTTGTTGTCCACCACCAGGATTCCCCAGTCCACCGATGGCGAGACCCGCTGCTTCAGTAGGGCCTCCAGGGTACGTTCCAGAAGTCGGGCGTTGTTGTAGGTGCAGATCAGGATGTCGAGCGAGGTCCGGGATTGCATCGTCCGTGCAGTGTCCTGTTCTTGAACATTTCGGAGCCGCGGACCCGCGTGTACCGGGGCCGTTGCGGGTGTTGCTCGACGGGTCGGGTGTTGCGGGTCGGCGTGTCCGGTAACGGCTGCCGTGAATGGATCGAGCGAATGCCGATCGTACCAAAGACTCGGGGTGTTGCGGATAGGGCTCGCGCGACCGGTTTAGGGGGCGCTCGGGCGCCTTGCACCGCGGGTTTCCGCATGATCGCGCGGGACCGAACGCCGGGCAGGGCGTCCGGCTCGCGGAAGGCGCCGCCCGGGCTCAGTACCAAAACGGACTGTTCTGCCTGTCACTCCGATAACGTCTTTCTTGCCGACCCTGGTCATAGCCCTGGTTGTAACCCTGGTCGTAGTCATAGTCGTCGCGATAGTCGCGGCGGTTTTGACTTTGATACTGCTGGCGGTTTTCCTTTTGGTTCTGGTCGTAGATATAGCCGCCCAGGGCACCGGCGCCGGCGCCGATCAGTGCGCCCTTTCCTGCGTTTCCGCTCATGGAGCCGATTGCTGCGCCGGTTCCGGCGCCCAGAAGCGCTCCGGTTCCGGTCCGCGAAGTGGTTGTGGTTCCGCAGGCGCTCAGGGCAAGTGCGCAAGTGAGGGCAACTGCAATGCTGATGTGTCTCATCGGACGGTTCCTCGTGCATCGGGTGTCGTGCGGCGCACGACGTTCTGCTGACTTAACTTTAGACCATTAAATCAGGAGGGATGCAGCGTCGATCAGTCGTCACGGCAGGAAGAGTGCCCGCAGGAAACGAGGTCGCAATTTGGGCCTCCGCCGGGTCATGCTCGGTCTGGATGTCGCGTCGGCGGCGAAGGGCAAACAACAGGGTCGCCGCCGCGGTGACCATGCTTGCTCCGGGGGGTCGGGTATACTTGGTCGCGCTTACCGCGGATCCCGGGCCACTTGCTTCGCCGTGACGCGGCCGACCGGGCGGCGCTCGCGTGTTTCGCGATCGTCTTGGATGCCTTCGAAAAGAGCCTCCCCAGATGCAGTCTCCGATGTCCTCACGCTGGTCCTGGGCAATCCCCTTCATGTCTTGGCTGCCCGGGGTCGGGCGCACGGAGATCAAGGCCGATGTGCTTGCCGCCGTCATCGGCGCCCTGGTCGTGTTGCCGCAGGCCGTGGCCTTCGCGACCATCGCCGGCATGCCGCCCGAATACGGACTCTATGCCGGAATGGTCCCCGCCATCATCGCGGCACTGTTCGGGTCGTCGCGTCATTTGGTCTCGGGGCCGACGACGGCGGCCTCGGTCGTCTTGTTCTCGGCCTTGTCGGTCATGGCGATGCCCGGCTCCCCGGACTATGTGGCGCTCGCTTTGACCTTGACCTTGATGGTCGGCGTCATGGAGCTCGCACTCGGCTTGGCCCGCATGGGAACCTTGGTCAACTTCATTTCGCACTCGGTGATCGTGGGGTTCACCGCCGCCGCCGCGCTCCTGATCGCGGCCAAGCAGCTCAAGCACTTCTTCGGCATCGAGATGGACAGTGGCGGGCATCTTCACGACATCGCGATGCAGTTCGGTCAACACATCTTGGAGATCAACCCCTACGCCACGCTGGTGGCCGTCTCGACCATGCTGATCGGGATTGCGGGCAAGCGTTGGTTGCCGCAGGTCCCTTATATGATCGGCGCCATGATCGGGGGCAGTCTGGTGGCATTCGGACTCGACGCCTGGCTGGGCAACGAGGTGACCGGGATCGCGACCGTCGGGGCCTTGCCGGCGGGTTTGCCGCCGCTCTCGGTCCCGGATCTGAACTTCGATCACATCAAGGAGCTGGCGCCGACCGCCTTGGCGGTGACCCTGTTCGCGCTGACCGAGGCGGTGTCGATCGGCCGCTCGCTGGCGGCGCGCGGCGGTTATCGCATCGACGGCAACCAGGAGTTTATCGGCCAAGGCTTGTCGAACATCGCCGGGTCCTTCTTCTCGGCCTATGTGGCGACAGGCTCCTTCAACCGCAGCGGCGTCAATTATGCGGCCGGCGCACGCACGCCCTTGGCAGCCATCTTTGCGGGTGTGCTCCTGATCGGAATCGTTCCCCTGGTGGCGCCTTACGCGAGCTATCTGCCGAAGGCCGCGATGGCCGGGCTGCTCTTCCTGGTCGCCTGGGGGCTAGTGGATTTCAAGGAGATTCGGCACATTCTCAAGGCATCGAAGCGCGAGACCTCGGTGTTGGCGGTCACCTTTTTCGCCGCGCTCTTCCTGGAGCTCGAGTTTTCCATCTTCGCCGGTGTCTTGTTGTCGCTGGTGCTCTATCTGGATCGCACCTCCAAACCGCGCATCGTGACCCTGGCGCCCGATCCGCGTTTACCCAATCGCGCCTTCTCCTGCGAGCCGGACGTCGCTCAGTGTCCGCAGTTGCGGATCGTGCGGATCGACGGCTCGCTCTTCTTCGGGTCGGTCGCGCATGTCGAGCATGCGTTCGACAGGATGCGAGCAGCACATCCGGAGCAGAAGCACCTGGCGATCCTGGCGGACGGGATCAATTTCGTCGACCTGCAGGGTGGCGAAACCCTGGTGCACGAGGCCGAGCGGCGCAAGGCCGACGGTGGGGCTCTGTATCTGATCAACGTCAAGCAAGGGCTCTGGGATGCCATGGAGCGCTGCGGCTGCATCGACGCCACCGGCGGCCGCAATGTGTTCCAGGCCAAGAACGCGGCCATTCGCGCGATCTATCAGAAACTCGACAAATCGATCTGCGCCACCTGTCCGCGGCGCATCTTTACCGAGTGCGGAGCAAAGTAGCCGGGCCGCGAGCCCGATCCGGGAGATCTCGAAACCATTGATCCAGGTCTTTGTCGTAGACGCTGCGACTTGCTAGCGTTCGCCGCTTGACCACCATTGCGAGGCTGCACAGATGGCACGAATCCTTATCCTCGGAGCGGGCATCTCCGGACACACGGTTGCCAGATATCTCGGCAAATGGCTCGGCAAGTCGCATTCGATTACCGTCGTTTCGCCCAAGCCGAAGTGGAACTGGATCCCGTCCAACATCTGGGTCGGCGTCGGCGAGATGACCGAAAAGCAGGTGACCTTCGATCTGGCGCCGATCTACAAGAAGCTCGGTGTCGATTTTCGCCAGGCGGCTGCGGTTTCGATCCATCCCGAGGGCGGCGCCGAGCATGCCGCGCCCTATGTCACGATCGAGTACACGGAACAGGCCCGGCTCGGCCAAGCCGATGCGATTGAATACGACTATCTGGTCAACGCGACCGGCCCCAAGCTGAACTTCGGTGCGACCCCGGGTCTCGGGCCGGACGGCGGCTACAGCCTCTCGGTCTGCACCCCGGACCATGCAAAGGAGGCCAACGAACATCTGCAAAAGATGATCGCGCAGATGAAGGCCGGCGCGACCAAGACCTTTGTCGTCGGCACCGGGCATGGCATGTGCACATGCCAGGGGGCGGCCTTCGAATACATCTACAATATCGACCATGCGCTGCGCGAGGCAGGTGTTCGCGACAAGGCACGGTTGATTTGGATCAGCAACGAGTACGAGCTCGGCGACTTCGGGATGGGCGGGGTCCATATCCACCGCGGCGGCTATGTCACGAACGGCAAGGTCTTCGCCGAATCCCTGATGGTCGAGCGCGGCATGGAATGGATCACGCGCGCGGCCGTCTCCAAGGTCGAGCCGGGCAAGATCCACTACGAAATCCTCGATGGCAGCTTCCACGAGATCGACTTCGATTTCGCCATGTTGATCCCGCCGTTTGCAGGGCAGCCCTTGAAGGCGTACGACAAGTCCGGCGAAGACATCACCGCCAAGATCTTTGCCCCGAACGGCTTCATGAAGGTGGATGCCGATTACGAGCCGAAACCCTATGAGGATTGGGGTCCGCAGGACTGGCCGAAGACCTACCAGACCCCGCTGTACAAGAACATGTTCGCCGTCGGGATCGCCTTTGCGCCCCCGCATCTGATCAGCAAACCCATGAAGAGCGCCAACGGGACCCCGATCAACCCGACACCGCCACGCACGGGCATGCCGTCAGCGGCAATCGGAAAGGCTGTGGCCACGAGCATCCGGGACATGATCAAAGGCGCTTCCGCACCTACGCACACGGCGTCCATGGCCGAGATCGGCGCGGCCTGCGTGGCGTCCACCGGATCGGACATCTTCAAAGGGACCGCCGCCACCATGACTGTCTTTCCGGTGGTGCCCGACTACGACAAATACCCCGAATACGGTCGCGACATGGATCTGACGTTCGGCGAGATCGGTCTGGCGGGGCATTGGATGAAATACATCCTGCACCACGTCTTTATCTATCAGGCTAAGCTGAGACCGGGTTGGTCGATTCTGCCGGATTGAAACACGTTCAAATCGTCGAGGAACAACGTCCATGACCGCCAAGAACCGAGAGCCCTACCAACAGGCCTATTATCCGCCGGTGCCCACAGGCTTCACGCGCTATATGCGAACATCGCTGGTGTGGCAATTCTATCGCTTCATCGTCATCAATCTGAAGATTCTGAAGCTGATGATGAAGGCGCATTCGCATTAAATACGGCGCGTGCCGAGCGCGAATGCGCTCGGCTCTTTTCATACTCGAAAGATTTCGGCGCGCGCCGGAAACCGATACGCCAAGCTGCGCATCGGGGCACTCCACGCCGAGCGGGATCGAGGTTGTGCCGAGCCGTGCGAGGCACAACCTGCCGACCGCGGAGGTTGTGCGTCCTGTCGTCAGCACAACCTGCGGGTTCGGACATTTCAGGACATCGCCTTAGATCGGGCCCCGCCGCGGGTCCTGCGGGTGCCTCGTCAGACCATACCGTTCGATCTTCGCGCTGAGGCCGACGCGCGAAAGACCGAGCTGTGCGGCGGTTTGTGACTTGTTCCAGCGATTGCGCTCGAGTGCCTCGCAAAGCACGCCGACCTCGAGTGCCTCGAGACGTGCCTTGAGGGTTTGGTCTTCGGGCGGGCCAGACGCCGCGGGCTCGGACCGCGAGGCTGCAGCGAGGATGCCGGGATCCAGCAAGTCGGCTCCCAGCTCGTGGCCGTCGCACATCACCAGCATGCGCTGAATCTCGTTCTGCAGCTCCCGCACGTTACCCGGCCAAGGATAGCGTTGGAGTCGGTCGATCGCCTCTGCGCTCAGGCCCGTGACGGGTTTGCCGAAGGCCGCTACGGCTGCCTTTAAGTGATGGCGGGCGAGCACCGGGATGTCGGCCGGTCGCTCGCGCAGCGGCGGCAGATGCAGGCGCACCGCGGCGAGTCGGTAATAGAGATCCTCCCGGAAGCGGCCCTCGCCGATCTCGGTCTCCAGCGAGCGATTGGTGGCGGCCACCACGCGCACGTTGACCCGGCGATGCTGATTGCTCCCGAGCGGGCGCACTTCGCCTTCCTGCAGAACGCGCAGCAGCTTGACCTGAAAGGTCCGCGAGACCTCGCCGATCTCGTCGAGAAAGATGGTGCCGCCGTCGGCCTGCTCGAAGAGACCGATCCGGTCGTTGACGGCGCCGGTGAAGGCGCCCTTCTTGTGCCCGAACAGCTCGCTCTCGAGGAGTTGATCCGGCATGGCGCCGCAATTCTCCGCGACGAAGGGTTTGTCGGCGCGGTGGCTGTTGTAATGCAGCGCACGCGCGAAAAGCTCCTTGCCGGTCCCCGACTCGCCGGTCAGCAGCACCGGGATGTCGTAGGGTGCGACACGCTCCACCAGGTCGCAAACCGCGTCGAGCGGCCCGCCGCGGGTGCGCACGATGGCGTCGAGCCGAAAGGTGCGTTTCAGGCGGGCGCGCTGCTCGGCGAGTCTGTGTTCCAGGGTTGCGGCGGTGAGGCGGGTTTCCAGCGAGAGCAGGGCATGCTCGCGCTGGAGGCGGTACAGATGACAGGCGTTCCCGACGGTCAGCAGGAGCGTGTCCGGGTGCCAGGGCTTGGTGATGTACTGATAGATGCCGGCGCGGTTGATGCCGTCGATGATGTCGCCCGGATCCGTGTAGCCCGAGATGATGATACGCACGACATCCGGCCAACGCTCTCGGACCCGCGCGAGAAACTCCACCCCGGTGGTTTCGGGCATCCGCTGATCGGTGATGACGACCTGGACCCATTCCCGGGCGAGCAATTCTTCCGCGGCGGCGGCGCTGGTTGCCGTCAGCACCTCGAACGACTCGTCGAGCGTCCGCGTCAGGGTCTCCAGCGACAGGGGCTCGTCGTCGACAAGCAGGACGGTCGGTCGCGTGGCGCTCGTGCTGGTTTGGGGTATCGGCATCGCTGGCGTGCGGGATCCGGTCAGTATGGGCTATCGCCTGTTTGAGGATTTGACCCGCAAGACCGCATGGGCGCAAGGCTTCGTGTCGCGATCGATAGGATCACGGATGTCCTGTTGCATCCGCATCGGGAGCGTCTCCGGGGCGGACCGCATCCGCCGCTGCGTCGCGATTCGCGGCGTCGTCGCGGAGCCGGATGTCGCGTCGCGGCAGGCCGATGGGAATGCCGGCGGCTCGGAGCCGGTTGTCGATGGCAGCCATGAGCTCTCCGCGGATCCGCATCCGGTCCGCCATGGCCGGCAGGAAGAATCGCACCATCAACTCCAGCCCGCGCTCGCCGAACGCGTGCACCATGACCGTGGGTGCCGGGTCCGTCATCACACGCGGATCCTCCGAGACCACCGCGTCGAGGATGCGCAGTGCCGTCTCGGTATCGCTGCCGTACTCGATGCTGACCAGGATCTCACCTCGGTTGATCTGATCGGACAGGGTCCAGTTGATGACCTCGCCGGTAATCAGCTCCTTGTTGGGCACCAGCAGCTCGCGCTGATCCCAGGTGCGGATGGTGGTGGCGCGAATCTCGATACGCGTGACCACGCCGTTGTGCTCGCCGACGGTGACGGTATCGCCCACCCGCACAGGCCGCTCGAACAGGATGATCAGCCCGCTGATGAAGTTGGCGACGATCTCCTGCAGGCCGAAGCCGATGCCCACGCCGAGCGCCGCGACCAGCCATTGAATCTGTTGCCAGGACAGACCGAGACGTCCGGCGATCATCAGCACGGCGACCGCGGTCATGGCGTAGCCGCTCAGGGCGATGATCGTGTAACGCCCGCCGGCGCTGATGCCGGTGTTCTTCAGCAGCAGGATCTCGAGCAGGGCCGGCAGGTGGCGCACGGCGATGACGGTCACCGTGACGATCACCAGGATGCTGGCCAGATCCGCCAAGGTGATCGGTAGGGAGCGGGCAACACCGTCCACCGATGTGCTGGTGCTCCACAAGGTGATGCGCTCGAGCACGTTCAGTGCGGGCAGCACCTCCGACCAGAGGATCCAGAGACCCACGCCGGCGCCCACCGCAATCAGGGCGTTCAGCAGCTTGCGGGTCTCGCTGTCCAGGGCGACCAGGTCGACCGGCTGATCGTCCGCGTCCGCGGCCGGGTCCGACTCGGGCTTCGGCGACATGCCGCCCTCGCCGGATTGGGCCTCGGCTTTCTGCTGCGCTTCCCGGCGGCTTTGGCGTTCCGCCGCCTGGCGCAGCGCGAGCTGCCGGCGCGTCACCAGCAGCCAGCGCACGATGGACTGATGCAGCACGACCAGACCGAGCAGCAGCCAGAACTGCTCGAACCAGACATAAAAGAGTGTGACCGCCGTGTATTGGAAGCCGGCAAGCGTAAGCACGGCCGCAGCCAAGGGCACCGAGATGGCCAGTGGATACCAGAGATAACGCAGCCTCTCGGCAAGGCCGTCGGGCGCTTCGGCAAGGGCTTCCCCGACCACCCCGTGGCGTGGATGCAGGGTAATGGCCAGCAGGATGGCGCTGCCCAGGGTCACCGCGGTCAAGGTCAACCGCCCGAGGGTCGCCGCCTGGACCTCGCCGAACGGCCCGACCAGCGCGGCGATGAATCCCAGCGGGGTCAGCACCCAGATGGCCGTATCCAGGGCATGCGCCAACCCGCTGATGGTTTTGCTGCGCCATCGAAAGTGCCGCTCCGCCACGCCGCCCTTCATGCATAGGAGGCGGAAGGCGCGCAGGTAATAAAGCCCGGGTGCGATGAGCAAGAGTGCGTCGCCGACCCGATAGGGGAAGGGGTTCGAGGTCGATGCACCCGTGAGGACCAACCCAAGCACGGCCAGGAGCAAGGGCACCGGTGCCGCCAGCACAAGCGTGAGTCCGATCGCCCGGAGTGTATCGCCGAAGCGGTCCGTACTCGCTCGGAGCAGGGGCGGGGCGGTCGCGCGAATCTGTCCTCGCAATCCACGATCGACGGCGAGCAGCAGGGCGACCGCGAACAGGCCGACCCACCAGGTCCAGGTGCCGGCGATACCGGAGCCCAGCATTTGGAGCACCAGGAGCCAGTTGGCAGGGCTGATCAGATGACCGACGACCTCCGGCAGTGCGGCGAAGCTCTGCTGGGTGATCGGCACATGGCTGCGCATCCACAAGAGATGCTCGGCCAGAAACTCTCGGTACTCCAGGGCCAGGGTGTGCAGCTTGTCCGCCGCGAGATCGAGCTCGGCCAGGGCGCGCAGCTGCCGCTCCCCGGCCGTGATCGCGCGCTCCAACAGGTCGATCCGGCTGGCGGCTTGCTCGTCCAACTGCATCTTCAGTGCCGTCGTCGCGGCCGGTTCCGTGGCATCAGGCTCGGCGGCGGACCGAGTCGCGGCATCGTTTTCCAGCGCCAACAGCTCCTCGCGCCAGCCCAGGATGGCGAGTGTCGCCTCGGCCGCGGCGTCCGTTCGCTCGGCGGCTTGCCGACGCAGCTCACGCGGGTCCGGGAGCCGTTCGCGTTGATCGAGCAGAACCCGGCCCAGCGCACGGTTCAAGCCCGCCGCGGCGATGCGCTGGCGGTCTTTGACAAGATCCTGTGCGAGCGCCGTCGTGGCGGACAGGGTCTCCGCGCGGGCCGCCTCCGCCTCTTCGGTTCCTTGGTTGATCACGCCGATGGCCTCGGCGAGCGCTGCGTTTGCCTGCGCCAGCGCGCGTACCCGCGGGTGGGCATCGACGGCGGCCGCCTTTGCGGCCTCGGTGGCGACCAGGACGCGCTCGGCCTCGGCACGGCGCAACTGCTCCTCCTCGGCCTGCAGTCGAGCCTGGCGGGCGAGCGCACGGTCCAAGGCGAGCCGCGTCGCGTCGCGCTGCGCCAAGGCCAGCTTACGGCGTGCATCGGCACCCTCCAGTCGTAGCTCCAGCAGCTGCGCCTCGACGTGCAGTAGGCTGCGCTGACTCTCCAGCAGCCAGTGTCGGGCCCGTGCTTCAAGTCCGTCGGAGCCGATGGCCAGAGCGCCAGCCAGCTCGTCGTCCAGGTCCAGCACGCGTTGGCGCAGCTCGGCGAGCTCCCGGCGCCAGAGCGGCAGGGCGTCGCGCGTCTCCTCGAGTCCCTGCTCCAGAGCGGTCAGCCGATCTTCCAAGGCCGCAGCGGCTGCCGCTTCTCGGGCCAGCATGCTTTGCACCGCGGCTGGGTCGGTCCCGGCGGGTAGATCGAGCGGTTCCTCGGCGAGCCGTGTGTCAGCACTCAGACGTGCGCGGATGGCTGCGGTCTGCCCCGGTGCCTCTGCAAGCGTCTCGCGCAGGTCGGCCAACGCGCCTTTGGCTTCGGCCAGCGCGGCGAGGTTCTCGAGCACGCGTCGATACTGGCCCGTGAGCCGCTCTCGCGTCTCCTCGGAGAGCTCGGGAGCGCCTTCGATCCGGGCGATGCTCGCGGCCACGTCGTCACGGTCCAGTCCCGAGCCGGACGACACATCGGCATTCGCGGTAGACAGGGATGCGGATTGAACCGCCGGAGCAACGATCGCCAGGAGCAGTGTCAGCGCGACTGCACGCAGGTCGGGGCGACTGACGGTGGAGGCAGGCCGCGCACGGGGTTGTGGGCCGCTGTCGGCGATGACGGACGCGCTTTCGCGCGATATCGCGGGTGCTTGGGTCATGAGGTGCAGAAGCGCCGTCCAGTCGGCTTCGGATCGATGGCGAGCGTCGGCTCACCCGTATCGAGCCGCACGTCTCGGGTCGCGGGTCCGTCGATCCGGACCTGCGTCCCTGCCGGTAAAATCTCCGCTCGATTATCCCGAATCCGGCAGGCGAGCGCCTCTTGAATGCGGCGACACGGCCGTGGACGACAGGCGGGTTGAAACGCCCGTGGATCATTCAGCCTGAAAAGAGTCGTTGAACCGCAAAGGCGCAAAGGACGCAAAGGCTTTCAATGCCTTGCTTCAATGCCGCCATTCACCCAAAGGGTGAACGTCATTCGCATTACATGTTCTTGTTTTTCTTTGCGTCCTTTGCGCCTTTGCGGTTCGAAATGCCGGATTTAGGTTCAGGGCTGGTGAGGCCGATCCGTTGACCCGAGGGTCTCGGCGGAGCGCAAGAAGCTGGATTTATCGCTGTCGCAACGCGGACAGCGCCAGTCGTCCGGAAGGCCATCGAAAGCGGTGTCGGGCCGCACCTGCCCGATGGGATCTCCCTCGGCAGGGTCGTAGAGGTACCAGCAGATCCGGCATTCCATGCGTGAATCGGCGGGCCGTGCGCCGGTATCGACGGGGTCCTTATCCGGTCCGTCGACTCCCGTGCTCGGATTCAACCCAATGCCTCCAGAATCTCAGCCAGCCGATGGCGGCTGTCGTCGATGTCCTCCTGTGCGGCCAGCGCGGCGATCGGGACGTCCGTGACCTCGAGCGTGCTCAGGATGAGACGATCGTCCGAGTTGAAGTGCTGTACCCACCAGACCTGGCGAATGCCGCCGGCGACGATCCGACAACTACCGTAGCCGCGCGAGAGGATGGTCACATGCCCGCGGCCGAGACGCTCGTCGAGATAGGCGTGATCCTGCTCCGTCATGGGGAGCAAGGTCAGATTGATGATGTGGGCCGGGGTGCCGGGACGCCAGTCGGCGACCTTGGCCTCGATCTCGGCGATGAGCGCGGGGGCGTTCATAACCCCGTCCGGGAAATCCCCGACGGGCCCGATCGTCTCGGTCGTCCCGAAAAAGGCGGTGTCCCGCACGAAGCTCGGGATCTCGGCCACCTCGATCAGCTCTCGGCCCGCACCGCTGTCGGAGGCGGGGACGTGCAGCCGCCAGACCCCGGCCAGGCGGGTCTCCTGCGCGCGGGTGTCCTCCAAACCCTGTTGAATGACACTGACCTCGCCCTCGCCGAGGGTCTGGTCGACAAGCTGGCGATCGAGGGTGTCGAGCGGGCCCAGATCCAGGATATCCGCCGGCTGGCCTACGCGATGCTCTGCCAGCACGTCGTGCAGGCGCCGCAGTAGATCAAGTCCGGCAGCGCAGTCCTCCAGCTCCTCCGGCTCGGGCAGCAGCGGGGCTTGATAAGTCGCCATGCCTTTCGGCATCGAGAGGTAGTCGGGGCCTTCCTCGACCACGACGCTGAAGGGCGTACCCGGCATCCGCCGTGTCGTCGTGAGGTCTATCGGTGTGGTCATGGTTGTTTCCCAAGGTTGATCGCTCGGCCGGACAGGCTCGCCAAGACACGCTCGTCGCCGATGCGGCAGGCGACCTCCGGTGCCGGCCGGCCGGCTTCGTAGGCGGTCAGGCCAAGCGACGGATGCGGCAGATCACGGGTGTCGGCGGCCGAATCGCTGCGCTGCTGGGCGACGACGCCGAACTGCTCCAAATACTCCAACGCCATCGCGATCGCCGGGGCGATCCGCGCCTTGACCTGGGGGCGCAGGCTGCCGCCGAAGTCATCCAGCTCGACCGGCTGCACGCCGATCAGGAGCAGATGTTCCGGGTAGTCGCCGAGCATGGCCGCGAGCGCGAGCACCTCCTGGAAGCCGGTCTGGTGAAGGCTCATCTTTTTGGCGCCGAGAAAGCGCGGCACCTCGTCGCCCTCGACCCGCTTCATGGTGCCCGGCGGCAGGCCGTAATCGACCGCATCGAACACCACCAGGACATCGGCGGTGCGCACCCGGTCGACCAGATAGATCCCCTGGGTCCCGCCGTCGAGCAGCTGCACGTTGGACGGCATCACCCAGTCGCGCTGCATCGCCTCGACCGCACGCACGCCGAAACCCTCGTCGGCCCAGAGTAGGTTGCCGATACCCAGGACAAGGATGGCCGGATCGGGTCGGATCGAATGGGGGCTCATGGGCGATCGTCCTTGAACATCCGCCAGCCGCTGATCATGGTGCTGATCAGGCTTTGGCGCGACATGATGTCCTCGCGGATGGCGGTATAGACGTGCAGCATGACGAAGACGACGATGACCCACATGCCCCAGTGGTGCCACATGCGCACGTCCTGGCTCTGGCCCACGAAGGGGATGACCCAGCCGAACATTTCGTCCTGCCAACTGCCGAGCCCGGTCTGCTCCGAATAGAGCGCGAAGCCGGTGACGATCATCACCAGACCACCCACGGTGATGATGACCACCATGAAGAGGTGAGCCAGCGGATTATGGCCGATATATTTCCGCGGTTCGACTTCCTTGAAGGCATACCAGCGGACCTCGTGAATCAGCTCATGCCAGAAGCTCGCGCGCCAGAAGGGCAGGGTGAACAATTGGTGCGAATAGCGATTGCCCGCGAATGCCCAATAGATTCGGAAGAGAAAGGCGATCACGAAGACATAGGCTGCGGCGAAGTGCGCGAAGCGGATATAGCCCATCGCATAGTGATCGCTCGCCTCGCCGGACAGTGTCGGGAGTGGGCTTCCGATCAGATAGCCGCTGATGGCCAGGATCGTGATCGAGAGTGCATTGATCCAATGCCAGGCCCGCAAGGGTGCCTGATAGACATAGACCGCGGTTCGTCTGACGTGTGGAAGGCTGGTGTTCATAGCGTTGTCCCGGATGTTGGTCAGGCGGATCTTGGCTGTCGCGCAGCTGGCTCGGAGCGACTCACAGCTGCGCGACACCGCCTGAGCGGTGTCGCGAGACTGATGCGAGGTTCGGTGACCGAGGCGACATTTCTCGTCGTGTTCCCCCGAAAATAATCACCTAAAACGCGTCCCCGCCGAGTCCGCATGGTGCGTCGAGGCTGAAATAACCCCGAACCCATCAAACGGACTGGAGACGCGTTTTAGCGGACCTTGACGCTGGTGAGCTCCTCCCCGTCCGGACCCATGATGTGCGTCGCACAGGCGAGACAGGGATCGAAGCTGTGCAGGGTCCGCAGGATCTCCAAAGGCTCGTCCGCCTTGGCCAGCGGGGTATTGAGCAGCGACGCCTCGAAGGCACCGATGTTCCCGGCGGGATCGCGCGGCGAGCCGTTCCAGGTGGTCGGGACGACCGCCTGGTAGTTGTCGATCTTGCCGTCCTTGATGACGATCCAGTGTCCGAGCGCCCCGCGCGGGGCCTCGGTCGTGCCCACACCGCGCGCCTCCTTCGGCCAGGTCTTGGGGTCCCAGTTGTCGACGTTGGCGGTCGCCGAGTCGCCGGCCTTGATGTTGGCGACCAGCTTGTCCTGGAAATAGCGCATCTTGTGGGCCGCCCAGGAGGCTTCGAGCCCGCGTGCGGCGGTGCGACCCAGGGTTGAGAAGATCGCCTCGAGCGGCAGTCCGAGGTCGGTCAGCAGCTTGTCGACCGGCTCCTTGAACTCCGGGATACCCTTGGCGTAGCCGATGACGTAGCGTGCCAGCGGACCGACCTCCATGGCATGCCCGCGCCACCGCGGCGCCTTGATCCAGGAATACTTGGCCTGCTCGTCGAGTGCCTCGATGCGGGTGCGACTGCCGACGGCGTTGGGCCCGAGCACGAAGTTGGGCTCGGTCACCCCGTCCCAGGGATGCAGGCCGCGCGTCTCGTCCTTGTAGCTGAACCAGGAGTGGTCGACGAATTCCTGGATCTCTTCCGGGTTGCGTAGGTCGATCTCGTGGACCTCGCTCAGATTGCCATTGATGATGGCCCCGCGCGGCAGAAGCAGGTTCTCCGAGGACATGTCGTTGGCATGATCCGGGATGTCGCCGTAGGACATCACCGCCTGGCTGCTCAGCCCGCCGCCGTAGGTCCAGTCCTTGTAGAAGGAGGCGATCGCGATCAGATCCGGGATGTAGACCTTGTCGATGAACTCGATGGTCTGATCGATGATGCTGCTGACCAGGTTCAGCCGCTCCATGTTGATCGCGCCGACCGCGCCCGTGCCGTCGACGTTGATGGCGCAGGGCATCCCGCCGACCAGCCAATTCGGATGCGGATTCTTGCCGCCGTAGACGGTGTGGATCTTGACGATCTCCTTCTGGAAGTCGAGCGCCTCCAGATAGTGGGTCACCGCCATCAGGTTGGCTTCGGGCGGCAGCTTGTAGGCCGGACTGCCCCAGTAGCCGTTCATGAAGGGTCCGAGTTGACCCGACTCCACGAAGCGCTTGAGCCGATTCTGCACGTCGCGGAAATAGCCCGGCGAGGACTTGGGCCAGTCGCTGATGCTCTGCGCAAGCGCGCTCGTCGCCTTCGGATCGGCACCGAGTGCGGAGACCACGTCCACCCAATCCAGCGCATGCAGGTGATAGAAATGCACCAGGTGGTCGTGCGCCTGGAGCGTGAGCTGCATGATATTGCGGATGGAGTTGGCGTTCTCCGGGATCTGGATCCCGAGCGCATCCTCGACCGCACGCACGGAGGTCAGGGCATGGGTCCCGGTGCAGACGCCGCAAATCCTCTCCGTGAAGGCCCATGCGTCGCGCGGATCGCGACCGCGCAGGATGACCTCGAGCCCGCGCCACATGGTGCCGGTGCTGACCGCGTTGCGGATCACGTTGTTCTCGTCGAGATTCACCTCGCAGCGCAGGTGCCCCTCGATGCGGGTGACCGGGTCGACGACGAGGCGTCGCCCGGCGGTATCGAGCTCGAAGCCGTTGGCCGTCGTGACGCTCATGCTTGGTCATCTCCCTTCTTTTCTTGGGCGTGTTTGTAGACGCTGACGGCCGCATGGGCGGCGATGGCCGCACCCACGCCGGTCGCGACGGCGATGCCCGTGCGGTCCGCATTGGCCTCGATGCCGAAGGCGTGGGTGTCGGTGACGTGCTGATAGAAGCTGCCCTTATCCCAGAAGCCGTCCTCGGAGCAGCCGATACAGCCGTGTCCGGACTGGATCGGGAAGGACACCCCGCCGTTCCAGCGGATCGTCGAGCAGGCGTTGTAGGTGGTCGGTCCCTTGCAGCCCATCTTGTAGAGGCAGTAGCCGCGGCGCGCCGCTTCGTCGTCCCAGGACTCGACGAACTGACCGGCATCGAAGTGCGGCCGCCGATAGCACTTGTCGTGGATGCGTTGCCCGTAGAACATCAGCGGGCGACCCTGGCGGTCGAGCTCCGGCAGACGATCGAAGGTCAGGATATAGGTCAGGACCCCGGTCATGACTTCCGCGATCGGCGGACAGCCCGGCACCTTGATGACCGGCTTGTCGCGGATGACCTCGTGGACCGGGGTGGCACGCGTCGGGTTGGGCCGTGCCGCCTGAACACAGCCCCAGGAGGCGCAGGAGCCCCAGGAGATCACCGCCTTGCAGCTGTCGGCCATCTCCAGGAGCTGCTCGACGAAGGGCCGGCCGCCGACGATGCAGCTCATGCCGTCCTGATTGAGCGGCGGATTGCCCTCCACCGCAAGGATGTAGTTCCCGGCGTGTTTGTGGCGAACCTCCTCCAGGATCGCCTCTGCCTGATGCCCGGCCGCTGCCATGATGACGTCGTCGTAATCCAGCGAGATCATCGAGAGGATCACGTCCGACACCAGCGGATGCGCGGAGCGGATGAAGGACTCGGAGCAGCAGGTGCACTCAAGCCCATGGATCCAGACCACCGGGATGCGCGGCTTGGTCTCCATCGCGTGCGCGATCTTCCCGGCGAAGGCCGGCGCAAGCCCGAGCGCGGTGGCCGTCAGGCTACAGAATTTGAGGAAGCTGCGGCGCGTGATCCCCTGGCGCCGCATGACTTCGTAGTAGGTTTCGGTGGTTGGCATCTGGTTGTCGTCCCCGCTGTACGTCGGCGCCTGGATGGAGCCGGACGGTCGAGGCGATGTAAGCACATGTGATGCCATCTACCATTCGAATTAGGAAACATGATGTTGCGTTCAAGCGATGCCCGGGGCTCAAGCTGAGATGTTAAGTAAGTAAGCGCAGGTCCAGGTTAAATGCAAAGCAGCTTTGTAGGGCTGCTCAAACCCCGGCGCATGTGCGGCCTTCCGCGTTCAACGCTTTGCGGCCTCGTACCGGATACAGTATTTTCCTCGGATGCTCTCTCGGCCTGACCTGGGAGGCCCGATCGCGGCAACCATTCCTTCGCCCTCCCCATTTTTTCCCCACTTGTTCGCTAGCCTGGATGGCACCTCGTCGGCCGCCGGAGCAGCCGACTCGATCCCTTCTGACTGCTTGAGCCATGACCCGAGAATCCAACGTCCCCACCGAGCCGATCGACCGTCCAAGCGACTCGGATCGAGCCGCCCCGCCTCGCCGACGCCTGCTTCGTATCGCGTTGATGGCCTTGGTGCTGCTCGGTCTCGCGGCCGGGGCGAGCCTTTGGCTGACGAGTCGTCCGGAGAACGGGATAAGCTTCGAGACGGCCGAGGTCGAGCGCGGCGATCTGAGGATCAAGGTCACCGCGACTGGGTCGCTGCAGCCGGTCAATCAGGTGGATGTCGGCACGGAGGTTTCCGGCACCATCGTCCGGGTGGCGGTCGATTTCAACGATCGGGTGGAGACCGGCCAGATCCTCGCCGAGTTGGACCCGGACCAGTCCCGGGCGAAGACGCGCCAGTCGGAGGCGGCGCTGGCGCTGGCGGAGGCCAGCGTGCTGGAGGCGCAGGCGACGGTGACCGAGACCGCGAACAAGCTGCGGCGCACGCGGGACATGATCGAGAAGCGACTGGCCTCGCCCGAGGAGTTGGACAGTGCCGTTGCGAACGCCGAGCGTGCGCTCGCGTCGCTTGCCGTCGCGCGGGCGAAGGTCGCCCAGTCACAGGCCGAGCTCGACGCCAATCGCCGCACCCTCGAGAAGACCCTGATTCGCTCGCCTATCGACGGCATCGTCCTGCTGCGCCAGGTCGAGCCCGGACAGACGGTCGCCGCGTCGCTTCAGACCCCGGTGCTCTTCAACCTGGCCGAGAACCTGGCGCAGATGGAGCTCAAGGTGGCCATCGACGAGGCGGACGTGGGCCAAGTCGCCGTCGGTCAGTCCGCCGAGTTCGTCGTCGATGCTTATCCGGACCGCCGGTTTCCGGCGACCATCTCTCAGGTGCGTTTTGCCCCCGAGACCGTGAGCGGCGTGGTGACCTATGCCGCGCTGCTGGACCTGGACAACTCGGACCTCGCCCTGCGTCCCGGCATGACGGCCACGGCCGAGATCCTGGTCCAGGCGTTGGATGACGTGGTTCTGGTCCCGAATGCCGCCTTGCGCTTCAATCCGCCACAAGACGCCGTCCCCAAGCGGGGCGCATCCAACCTGCTCGGCATGCTCATGCCGCGCCCGCCCCCGACCGCGAAGCGTCCCCGCCCGCCCGAGGGGCGCTCGGGGAAGGAGGCGCAGGTCTGGATCTCGACCGACGGCGAGCCGACGCGCGTCCCGGTCAAGGTCGGGGCGAGCGACGGGATCATGACGCAGGTCCTGGACGACAGCCTGGCTCCCGGGACACAGGTGCTGGTCGACGTCGAGCGCAAGAAGCCCTGACCATGGCCGACGCGACCTCCGATAGATCCGGCCCCTTGATCGAGCTCCGCCGTGTGACCAAGGTCTACGGGCGCGGCGACGCGGCCGTCCATGCCTTGGCCGGGGTCGACCTGCGCATCGAGCAGGGCGAGTTCGTCGCCGTGATGGGGCCGAGCGGATCGGGAAAATCGACCGCGATGAATATCCTGGGCTGCTTGGACA
>NZ_LN848257.1:4789454-4818839 GCF_001499735.1 Thiocapsa sp. KS1
TGAATATCCTGGGCTGCTTGGACACACCCAGCTCCGGGTCCTACCGCTTCCGGGGCGTCGCCGTCGAGACGCTCGGTCGGGATCAGCGCGCGCTCTTGCGCCGTCGTGACCTGGGTTTCGTCTTCCAGGGCTTCAATCTGCTCAACCGGACCTCGGCCCTGGAGAATGTCGAGCTGCCTTTAATCTATCGACGCACCCCGCGCGCGCAGCGCCATGCCTTGGCGCAGCGCGCTTTGGCGCTGGTCGGCCTGAACGGTCGGGAGGGACACACGCCGGGCGAGCTCTCCGGCGGTCAGCAGCAACGCGTCGCCATCGCGCGCGCCATCGTCACGGACCCGCATCTGCTCCTCGCGGACGAGCCGACCGGGAATCTGGATTCGGTCCGCAGTCACGAGATCATGACCCTTTTGGACGGACTGAACCGCGATCGCGGCATTACGATTCTGATGGTCACGCACGAGCCCGAGATGGCGGCCTACGCGCATCGCGTCGTCCATTTTCGCGACGGCCGCGTGGTCGACGAGAACGCACCGGAGCACAGCTCCTGATGCTCTGGAACACCCTCCTGTTGGCCCTGCGCGAGATCCGCCGAAACGTCCTGCGCTCGGTCCTGACCATGCTGGGCATCGTCATCGGCGTGGCGGCGGTCATCGTCATGGTGACCCTCGGCGACGGTGCGACCCGCCAGGTCACGGCCCAAATCGAAAGCCTCGGGACCAACCTGCTGATGATCACCATGGGCCAACGCATGGGGCCGGGATCCAGCTCCAACGCACCGCCCTTCACCTTGGAGGACGTGGCCGCGGTGCAGCGCGAGATCGGCGCCGCGAGTGCCGTGGCCGGCTCGGCCAGTCAGGTCATGACGGCCGTCGTGGGCAACAGCAATTGGTCGACCACGGTGACCGGCAGCGACAACCGCTTCTTCGCGGTGCGCAACTGGACGTTGGATGACGGGCGGCTCTTCACGGAGCCCGAGCAACGCGCCGGGCGGGCGGTGTGCGTGATCGGGGCGACCGTGCGCCGGGAGCTGTTCGGGTACCAGGATCCCATCGGTCAGAAGATCCGACTCAAACAGATCGCCTGCGAGGTGATCGGGCTGCTCGCAAGCAAGGGTCAGAGCGCCATGGGCTCGGATCAGGATGATCTGGTCGTCATGCCGCTGCGCACCTTCCAGCGGCGTGTCGCGGGCAATCAGGACATCAACCTGATCCAGCTCTCGGTCCGCGACGGCGACTCCACCGAGCAGGTCAAATCCGACATCGAGCGGATGATGCGCGAGCGTCGTCATGTCCACCCGGCCGATCAGGACAACTTCTCGGTGCGCGACATGAAGGAGATCGCGACCATGCTGACCGGGACCACGCGGGTGCTGACGGCTCTGCTCAGCGCCGTGGCCGCGGTCAGCCTCTTGGTCGGGGGCATCGGCATCATGAACATCATGCTGGTCTCGGTCACCGAGCGCACCCGCGAGATCGGCATCCGCCTGGCCATCGGGGCGCTCGAGCGCGAGGTCTTGATGCAGTTTCTGGTGGAGGCGGTGGTCCTGTCGTCCCTGGGCGGGCTGCTGGGTATCCTGCTTGCTTTGGTCGCCTCGATTGGACTGGCGAGCCTCCTGCAGGTGCCTTTCGTGCTCAACGGCCCCATCATCCTGATCGCCTTCCTATTCTCGGCCGCGGTGGGGGTCGTCTTCGGCTATTTTCCCGCGCGCCGAGCGGCCCGGCTGGATCCGATCGAGGCGCTGCGGCATGAGTGAGCGCCCGATCGTGCCGTGGCGTTCCCGTCTCGGCGAGGAGCTTGCGGGTGTTGAGGTATCCGACCCAGGTCGGCGGCGAGGGTCCGGTGACGTCATAGACCCTGTGGCGGACGCTGCACGAGTATCTCTGCGCGGCGGCGAATGAACAGATCCAATGGCGAGAATGAGCGAAGCTGATGGTTGTTGAATCCGAGCAGGTCATCGAACGCACCAAGAAATGGATCTCCGAGGTCGTGATCGGATGTCGCCTGTGTCCCTTCGCGGCAAAAGAGTTCAATCGCGGTGCAATACGGTATCGCGTCGAAATCGACTCGGGCACGGAGGCCTGTCTTCGGGCATTTCTCGAGGAGTGCCGTCGCCTCGATGAAGACCCGTCGATCGAGACAACGCTGCTGATTCTGCCGGGTGCTTTCCCGGATTTCGACGATTATCTCGACTTGGTTGAGATGGCGGAGGCGCTTTTGGAGGCGGAAGGCTATGAAGGTTGCTATCAGGTCGCCGGATTCCATCCCGATTATCGGTTTGCAGATGCGCCCGACGATGATCCTGCAAACTATACGAACCGATCGCTCTATCCGATGTTGCACCTGCTCCGCGAAGAGAGCATCGAACATGTGCTGGACCGATACCCTGATGCGGATGCGATCCCTGAAAGAAACATCGCATTCGCCCGCGAGAAGGGGCTTGAGTCTATGAAGGCGCTGAGGGACGCCTGTTTGTAGTTCGTTCACGGCATGACCCGACGGGAGATCCGAATGAAAAACAACGAGCAAGACAGCCTTCGCCAAGCGGTGCGCGATCGCTACGGCGCAACGGCACGAGCGGCGACGGCGGGCGAGGGGGCCGATTGCTGCGCACCGTCCTTTGCGGGCGGGTGCTGCGCGCCCGTGCCGATCCAATCGACCCTGCTCGGGTACAGCGAGGCCGAGACCGCCGCCGTACCCGAGGGTGCGAACCTCGGCCTAGGTTGCGGCAATCCCCAAGCGATCGCTGCGCTGAAACCGGGCGAAACGGTGTTGGACCTGGGCAGCGGCGCCGGATTCGATTGTTTTCTCGCCTCCCGCCAAGTCGGCGAGACCGGTCGCGTCATCGGCGTCGACATGACACCGGAGATGCTGACCAAGGCGCGCAGCAACGCGGAGGTCCACGCCGAGGCGGTCGGGCATCGCAACGTGGAGTTTCGACTCGGCGAGATCGAGAACCTGCCGCTGGCGGATAGCTCGGTCGACGTCATCATCTCGAACTGCGTCATCAACCTGTCTCCGGACAAAGCGCGTGTCTTCGCGGAGGCATTTCGGGTGCTGACGCCGGGCGGGCGACTGGCGATCTCGGACATCGTCGCGACCGCCGAGATGCCGGAGGACCTCCGGTCGGACCTGTCGCTCTACACCGGGTGCATGGCGGGGGCGGCCCGGATCGATGTGCTCGAGCAGATGCTCGAGGGTGCTGGATTCGAGCAGGTACGCGTGTCGCCTAAGTACGAGAGCAGGGATTTTATTCGGGACTGGGCCCCGGGAACGCCGGTCACGGATTATCTGGTCTCGGCGAGCATCGAGGCGATTAAACCGAATTGATCGCGATCGGCGCGAGCGCCGCGGTCTCGAATTGCCTCTTCAAAGGAGCTTGACCAAGGCCGCAAGTGCGGCAACCTGGCCCAGCATCAGCGGGACGATCCACTTCAGCAGATCGACCTTGGTGCGCTCGATCGCGGCATGAACATTGGCAATATCCTTCTGGACCTCGTGACGAAGCTCGGCGATGTCCTTCTGGACCTCGCTCCGTAACTCGGCGATGTCTTTCTGGACCTCGCCCCGTAGCTTGGCGATCTCCTTGTGCATGTCCGCACGCAGCTCGGCGATGTCTTTCTTGAGCTCGCTTCTGACCTGCTCGATCTCCTTTTGGAGACGCAGCTCGGATTCGCGGACATCCGACCGAAGGGCGACATCGCCGCCTCGCGGCCGCTGTTGCTCCAAGGCATCGATGGTATCGACGATGAGCCGAAAGCGCGTCGTATCGTCCGGCGCCTCGGTCAGGCTTTCATAGAGTCTCAGTGCGAGTCCCATGCGGTGCTCCCGATATCGCGTGCCCCGGCCGGCGTGATCTCCAGGATCTGGCCGGCCCGGGAGGCGGACTCGCCGCCGTCCGTTGCCGAGAGGCGGAGGTTCTCGACGATGTCGAGGTTCTCGAGCTCCGCTGCACGCTCCTGCGAATAGCCCAATGCACGATAATCCAGGATGCCGCTCGGCGAATGGCATTCGACGCAGTCGCGGCCCACGGGTTGAATGCCGTGATTGACCATGAGCGAGCCCATCTGTCGCATCCATTTAGGCTCGACGTTCTCGAGTTTGCCGTCGACCAGCGGGTACTGGGTCTTCCATCCGCCGCTGACGCCGAAATAGGCCATGAACTCGTCCATCATATAGAGCTTGAACGGCTCTTGGTACATACGCTGAACGATGGGATCGCGGATCGCCTGCTTCACGGACGCGGCCGTGTCGCCCGTCTCGTAGTAGGTCGTGTAATCGAACGGCAGGATCATGGCGCCGAACGGTCCTTGATTCCCCATGTCCTCGTACATCATGGCGTTGAACAGCTTGAAGGGATAGATACGGCTTTTCCCGTCGTTCATGTGCACACGCAGGTTTTCATCCAGCATCCGGCGCCGCTCCTCCAATTGCTCGGGCGCGAGCTGGGAAAGCGGGTCGGTCGCGGCCTCTACATAGGCATCGACATCGATATCCGGATAGGTCTTCTTCAGCGCGATCGCCTGTTCGCGAACCGCGGCGACGATCTCCGGATCCTCGATCCGGGCCAGTTGCTGCATCAGCGGGTCGTATTGCGTCGAGCCGTTTGGGTTGTTGCCCAAGGCGTTCGCCAGGAAGGTCCCGTTGCCGTTGAACCAGAGGAAGGTGAAGCCCTTGTTGACCGCGCCTGAGCGGTAGATGTCGGTGGGCGTGAAGATGCCTTCCTCCGCATCCCAGGTCGGGTGAACCCAATCGCGGAGCACGACGTTGTTGTCCTGAAGCTCTCTGATATGACAGGTCTCGCAGGCGATCCGATCCAGATGCCCGTTGAGCAACGCCTTGTGCTCCGAGCGGTTGTGCGGTGCTGCACTGTGACAGGTGACGCACGAGACCTCGACATCCGGCAGATCGTTGGCGACGAGATCGACGCCCATCCGGCCGCGCGGGATCTTGTGGCCTTCCGGGACATGACAATCGGTGCATTGCAGACCGGCCGCGGCATGCACGTCGTCCTGCGGGCTGAAGGGGTTACCGCGCTTGGCGCCTGTATGAAGCAGGCGCCGGTTCTGCTCGCCGAGCGCTTGTGCGGCCTCGTTGTGCAGATAGGCGTCGCCGCCCATATTGTGCTGATGACAGTTCAGGCAGTTCTTGGTCGTCGCCCGCCCTACGGTGATGGCTGCCCGCATCGTCCGATCCTGATTCCAGCGCAGTCCGACATGATCCCGGATCACATACCGCTGGTTCATGTCGTATTCGGTGGAATGACAGATCAGACAATCGATACCCTCCTTGGCGACATCGGGCACGTCGCCGATGGGCATCATCTTTTCGGTCGCCGGCTGATAGTTGCCGCCGATATGGCATTGGCCGCAGCCTTCGCTGCGTAATTCAACCTCGCCCTGCGTCGATTCAGGACGGCTTTCCACCAGCGCCGCCCAGCCCGTCCAGGAGAAGCTGCCGGGGATGCCGCAGGCCCGGTTGATCTTGCCGACCGGGATCGGGCGGCTGCCCTCGGCGTTCACCTGGCGTCCGTCGTAACCGTAGGTCGAGAAGCCGCCGCCTGCGTCGCTCTGGAACTTGAAATGGACCGAGTTGACGATGTCGTCGAGTGTGTCGACCTCGGAGGTCCGCCCGTCGTGATGCCGGACCTTGATGGTGGCGTGACACTGCAGGCAGGTCTTGGGTCCTTCGTATTGCAGGATATTCGCATCGCGAAAATACTTGATATGCGTCGGCTCGTGCTCGCGCATGAAGGACTGCGTGTTCATGAGCATCTCGACCTTGACCCGGCGTGCGAAGGCATTCTCGTCTTGCCCGACGATCGCCTCGGCGGCCGCGCGGCGTGCGCTCAGCGAGAGCTCGGTCGCCATCGCTTCGAGCTCATCCTCCGTGATCGGCTGACTGTCGGCGTAGGTCAAAGGGGCGTTTGATTGACCCACATAGGCGTCGAAAACGATCGGATACACCACCTTGTAGAGCATGAGCAGGACAAGGAGTCCGACCGCAACCGTGATGAGGAGCCGACGTGCGTTCTTGGGTGTCCGCAGGGTTTTGGCGAATGCGTTCATGGCGTCTCACGCGGTGCCTTGACAGGGATCTCGTCGGTTTCGCGATGCCAGCCGGTGATCATGGCAAGGAGATTCGAAAAGACCGTCTCGCCGGTGGTGATGATGTAGATGTGCACCAGGAGGAACAACGCCAGCAGATAGCTGACGACGACATGCGTCATGGCGACGACCCAAACGCTGCCGAGGCCGAAGAGGGTCTCCGGCAGATAGACCGAATAGAGGAAGGCCCAGCCGCTGAGGATGAGGACCGGCATCAGGCCGTACATGACGCCGAGATAGCTGAGCTGTTGCAGGGCGTTGAACTTCATCGCCTCGGTGACGTGGAACGGATGGGGCTCGAGCCGAAAGATCCCGATCATGTAGTAGCGCGTTTGGGCGATCAGGTCCCCGATGAGCGTGCGAAACCGGATGCGATAGTGGCGCGCATTCTCGCTTCTGGCATTGGCGACGACGAAGCCGATCCAACCGATGGTCAGCAGAATACCGGCGGTATTGTGCACGACCCGCGCGGTGGCGAAGGGCATCAACCAATCGGCCCCGGCGTAATGCATGCTGACCCCGGAGGCGATCAGGGTCAGGAACAAGAGCGCGTTCATCCAGTGCCAGAGCCGCAGCCACACCGGATAGAGATACAGCGACATCATCATGCCATCCTGTTCGCCCGGCGGGCGAGATAGCGACCGAGGCCGTGCGCGGCGAGGAGCAGGACCATCAGACCCATGATCGCCAGGCTGAGTCGGTCGAGCGCCGGGCTTTTGCTCATGCCGACCACATAAGCCTCGTTGAAGACGGCCTTGGCGAACAAGCCGTGGCGGGCGATGTCTTCTTCCGATTGGAAACGGTAGAGACGCGCGAGGAGCTGCGGGTCGGCGGAGTGACAGCTCACGCAATTCTTCTCGCTTTTCTCGGCCGGCAGGACTTCATGATTCGCAAAGTCCGCGGCGGGCGTGTGACAGTCGACACAGCGCACCGAGCCCCAGTGCGCGTCGCGGTTCGGCAGCCAGCGATGGCTTGTGCTGGAGGCTGCGCTCAGACTCCCATGGCAAGACAGGCAGACCCCGTTGTGGTTCCGCACGATCTGCGCGATCGGCTCCCCGACCGCGGCCGGACGGAAACGATGCGGGTCGTGACAGGAGTGACAACTGAAGCCGGCGGCCTTCGGCGAGTCCGAGACCGCATGGACGCTGCGCTTGAACTCGGCATCGATGTCGACCCAGCCTCGACTGAGGTTTCTGTCGTCGTCCTCGTGACACCCGATACAGTCCAGATCGCCCGGGGCGGGACGGTCCGGATGCGGATAGCGCCGATAGCTGCGGCGATGGCAGTCGATGCAGGCCAGCTCGCCGTGGACCGAGTGCGCGAGCCCGTCGCGATCGATCGACAGGTCGACGATCTCACCGGTCTCGGGATGACGGTAGGCCAGGGTCGGCATGGCGTGACAGCGCAGGCAGGCGTGTCGATCCGCAGCGGCTTCGGCGAGCTCCTTGTCGGCGGCGACGTCGCCGACCGGTTCGGCGCTCGCCCCGAATGCGCAGAGACAGAGCCAGAATGCAAGCGACCAGCCGGGGCGAACGATTCGGACTTTCGTCGATTCGGGGCCAACAGTGGGGGTCGGGCGTGGGTCACCGGAGTGACGTTGGGCGTCCTGTCGAGCCGCCCGATCGGGTGAGGCGTTCATGTCGCATCCTGATTGCCGCGAGCGATCTCGATCTTACCCGCGCACATCACCGGGTTCCAGCATCCGCGCCGAGCATCGGCGGATGCCGGAGAAGCACTGTCTCCGAATCCGCGGCGCGTCGGTCTCGGGAGTCACGCCGAGCCGGCGCCGAGCGGGAAAAACGGCTCCGTCCGAGCACTCGACGATGCACCGCGATCGTCCCGAATGTATCCTCTCCCGGTCAACACGCGTTCAGCGCACCTTTCAACGACGAGGAGCCAGCATGACCACCAGGCACGACGGGGAGACCCGTACTCAAAACCGTCATCTCCTGGATTGGGTGACCCAGTTGGCCGAGCTTTGTCAGCCGGACCGCGTCTATTGGTGCGACGGCTCTCGCGAGGAGTACGATCGACTGTGCGCCGAGATGGTCGATGCCGGCACCTTCGTCCGGCTGAATCCGGAGAAGCATCCCGACAGTTTCCTCGCCCGCTCGCACCCGAGCGACGTCGCGCGGGTCGAAGACCGCACCTTCATCTGCTCGCTGCGCGAGGAAGACGCCGGCCCCACCAACAACTGGCTCGAGCCGCGCCAGGCCCGGACCCTGCTCAAGGGGCTGTTCAAGGACTGTATGCGCGGGCGCACGCTCTACGTCATCCCGTTCAGTATGGGTCCGATCGGCTCGCCGATCGCCCATATCGGGGTGCAGATCACCGATTCGCCCTACGTGGTGGTGAATCAGCGGATCATGACCCGGATGGGTCAACGGGTGCTGGATACCCTGGGCGATCAGGGTGACTTCGTGCCCTGCGTGCATTCGGTCGGCGCGCCCCTTCAGCCCGGCGAGCAGGATGTACCCTGGCCGTGCGCAGGCAATATCGAAGACAAGTACATCGCCCACTTCCCCGAGACCCGCGAGATCTGGTCGTTCGGCAGTGGCTACGGCGGCAATGCGCTGCTCGGCAAGAAGTGCTTCGCACTGCGCATCGCCTCGGTGATGGCCCGCGACGAGGGCTGGTTGGCCGAGCACATGTTGGTCATGGGGGTCGAATCGCCCGAGCATGAGAAGCGCTATGTCGCCGCGGCCTTCCCGAGCGCTTGCGGCAAGACCAACTTCGCCATGCTGATCCCGCCCAAGGGGTTCGAGGGCTGGAAGATCACCACGGTCGGCGACGACATCGCCTGGATCAAGCCGAATCTTGCCGACGGGCGTTTCTACGCGATCAACCCCGAGTACGGCCTGTTCGGCGTGGCCCCGGGGACGAACCAGGATTCCAATCCCAACGCCATGGCGGCGCTGAGCGCGAATGCGATCTTTACCAACTGCGCGCTGACCGACGACGGTGCCGTTTGGTGGGAGGGCATGACCAAGGAGCCCCCCGATCATCTGATCGATTGGAAGGGCGAGGACTGGACGCCGGGTTGCGGTCGGCCCGCGGCCCATCCGAATGCGCGCTTCACCGCGCCTGCCTCGGCCTGTCCCTCGATCGATCCGGAATGGGAGAACCCCAAGGGCGTGCCCATCAGTGCCTTCCTGTTCGGCGGCCGGGTGAGTCGGCATTTTCCGCTGGCCTTTCAGAGCTACAACTGGGAGCACGGCGTCTATCTGGCCGCTACCATGGGCTCGGAGGCCACCGCCGCGGCGATCGGTCAGGCGGCCGTGCGGCGCGACCCGATGGCCATGCTGCCCTTCTGCGGCTACAACATGGCCGACTATTGGCGGCATTGGCTGCGGATCGGCCGGCGCTGCGTCTCGACCCCGCCGCGGATCTTCCGCGTCAACTGGTTCCGCAAGGACGAGCACGGGCGTTTCATCTGGCCGGGCTTCGGCGAAAATATGCGGGTGCTCGAATGGATCTTCAAACGCTGCAACGACGACGGTTCGGCAGTGGAGAGTCCGATCGGCTGGATCCCGGACTATGACGCCTTCAATTGGGACGGGCTGGATTTCGATCGCGAACGGTTCTACTCGATCATGAACATCGATCGCGAGGCGGCCCGACTGGAGACCCACGATCAGGAGGAGCTCTTCACCCGATTCGGCGACCACATGCCGCGCGAGCTGGAGAGCGAGCGCGAGCTTCAGCTTGCCCGGCTCTTTCATTCGCCGGCGGTCTGGGATCTCTCCGGCACCCGGAAGCCCTGATCGGCTGTCCGCCCGATCTGTCGTGACCGAACCCTTGAATCTTCTCGGGTTTCTGACCCGGGAACGGCTGGCGCGATTCGCGTCGGCGGCGCGGTCGGGCGAGCGGCGCGACATGGCTTACCGCACCGTTGCGGCCTTGCCCGCCTACCAGATTGCGCTCTGGCCCGACGGTTGGGTGCTCGGCGCGAGCGGCGAGGTGTCGGTGCGCGATACCCATGCGATGGCCGAGGCGCGGCGCTGGTATGCGCTTGCCGATCGGGCTGCGGGACGGCCTCGGATGGATCGGACCATGCGTCTCTATGGCACCTTTGTTCCGCGTCCGGTTGTTGCACTCGCCGGGCAGCGGTTTCCGTCCGGGTCTGTGGCTTCGGTGGCCGTGCAGCTTGTGGCGGGGGATTGGATCGCGCAAAGGCGTCAGCAGCTTCTCGCGGCACCCGATGAGGCAATCCGCGCCGGAGCGCTTGGTTGGACCGGTTCTCGGCATGCCGCCGATCCGAGCATCGAGACGATAAGGGCGTGCGTCGCGCAGCTTATGGGCGACTGCCGGCGAGAAGGACTCATGCCCGCTGTAAGCTACGACCTGAAGGTGCGTCCGGACGATGGCTTCGGAATTCGCGGCTATCGCTGTCTGATCACCGTGGATCTGGACTGCTCTGCGTGCGTGCGATTTCGCGAGGTGATTCAGACGGCCTTGGTGCCGTGGAATCGCGCCGTGGTGCGCGACGGCCTGGCGCATCCGCTGATCAAGGTCGAGGTGCGCAGTCGCAGGTGACCGGTCTTGTTCATCGTGCGGCCCGCCAAACCGGTAGGGTGGACAAGCGCAGCGCAGTCCACCCTACGACGCTTGTCCAGTTGTAGGTCGGATGAATCCGACCTACGTCCAGGCAGATCCATCCACGAAACGCCGTAGGTCGGGTTAGGTGCGCCGGGATCAGGCCCGCAGGGGTCCGCCGAGGTCGATGCGCACCGTAACCCGACGTTCGGCGTCGCCCGGAGACTCCGGCCGTCGGATTACGCTATCGCTAATCCGACCTACGTCCTGAGCCGCGTCTCCTTGGGGTCGGAAGAATCGACCGAGGTCATATCGACCTCGGCACCTGCACGCGCGCCGGGACGCGGTTCAGCCTCAGAGCGTCTTCGCCTGCTCGGCCAGATAGATCCAGGTATCGATGACGGTATCCGGGTTGAGCGAGATGCTGGTGATCCCCTGCTTGAGCAGCCAGTCGGCGAAGTCTTTGTGGTCCGACGGGCCTTGACCGCAGATGCCGACGTATTTGCCTTGGGCGCGGCAGGCGGCGATCGACATCGAGAGCATCTTCTTCACCGCCGGATCGCGTTCGTCGAAGCTCTCGGCGACCAGGCTCGAGTCGCGATCCAGTCCCAAGGTGAGCTGGGTCATGTCGTTGGAGCCGATCGAGAAGCCGTCGAAATATTCCAGGAACTCCTCGGCCAGCACGGCATTGGAGGGTAGCTCGCACATCATGATGAGCCGCAGCCCGTTCTTGCCGCGCTCCAGACCCTGCTCGGCGAGCGCCTCGACGACCGCCTTGGCCTGTTTGAGCGTCCGCACGAAGGGGATCATGATCTCGACATTGGTCAGGCCCATGTCGTTGCGCACGCGCTTGAGCGCCTCGCATTCGAGCTCGAAGCATGCCTTGAAATCCGGTGCCACGTAGCGCCCGGCGCCCCGGAAGCCGATCATGGGGTTCTCTTCCTCTGGCTCGTAGCGCTTGCCGCCGATCAGATTGGCGTACTCGTTGGACTTGAAGTCCGACATGCGCACGATGACCGTGTTGGGCGCGAAGGCGGCGGCCAGGGTCGAGATGCCCTCGGCGAGCTTGGCGATGTAGAACTCGCGCGGGCTCGTATAGGCGGCGATGCGCGGTGCGATCTGCGCCTTGAGGTCCGACGGGAGCGCGTCGAATTCGAGCAGCGCCTTGGGATGGATCCCGATCATGTTGTTGATGATGAATTCCAGACGCGCCAGACCGATACCGGCGTTCGGTGTCGCCGCGAAGGCGAAGGCGCGGTCCGGGTTGCCGACGTTCATCATGATCTTGACCGGGATCTCGGGCATGGCCGAGAGCTCGACGGTCTTGTAGTCGAACGCCAGCTTGCCGTCGTAGATGAGACCCGTGTCGCCCTCGGCGCAGCTTACGGTCACGAGCTGGCCGTCCTTCACCACCTCGGTCGCGTCGTTGCAGCCAACCACCGCCGGCACGCCCAGCTCGCGGGCGATAATGGCGGCATGACAGGTGCGCCCGCCGCGGTTGGTGACGATGGCCGCCGCACGCTTCATGACCGGCTCCCAATCCGGATCGGTCATGTCGGTGATGAGGACATCGCCGGCCTCGACACGGTGCATGTCGGCGATGCTCGAGACGATCTTGGCCGCACCGGCGCCGATGCGGCTGCCGATGCTGCGCCCGGTGGTGAGCACCGGACCCTTTTCGCGCAGGACATAGCGCTCGATCACGTTGCCGGAGCGGCTCTGCACGGTTTCGGGACGCGCCTGCACGACATAGAGCTTGCCGTCGTTGCCGTCCTTCGCCCATTCGATGTCCATCGGGCGGCCGTAATGCTGCTCGATCAGGACGGCCTGGCGTGCGAGCTGCTCGATCTCGGCATCCGTGATGCTGAACAGCAGACGATCGGCCTCCGGGACGTCCTCGGTGCGCACCGGGCTCTTGGTGCCCGCGGCAGCGTCGTAGACCATGCGGATCGCCTTGTCGCCCACACTGCGGCGCAGGATGGCGGGACGGCCGGCGGCGAGTGTGGGCTTATGGACGTAGAACTCGTCCGGGTTGACCGCGCCCTGCACGACCATCTCGCCGAGCCCGTAGCTAGAGGTGATGAAGACGGCGTCGCGAAAGCCCGATTCGGTATCCAGCGTGAACATGACGCCGGAGGCGGCCAGATCGCTGCGCACCATGCGCTGAATGCCGGCCGAGAGGGCGACGTTGCGGTGCTCGAAGCCCTGGTGTACGCGGTAGGAAATGGCCCGGTCGTTGAACAGGGAGGCGAAGACCTCCTTGATGCGGTGTTTGATATTGTCCAGACCCTGGACGTTGAGAAAGGTCTCTTGTTGACCGGCGAAGGAGGCGTCCGGCAGGTCCTCGGCGGTGGCCGAGGAGCGCACGGCCCAGGACACCGCGGCCGTGCCGGCCTCGGCGGTCAGGCGGGCAAAGGCCGCGTCGATCGCCGCTTCCAGTGCCGCCGGAAAGGGCTGCTCCATCACCCAGCCGCGGATGCGCGGACCGGCTTGGGAAAGCGCCGTGACGTCGTCGACGTCCAGCTCATCGAGGACCGCTTGGATGCGCTCGTCCAGTCCGTCCTTGGCGAGAAACTCGCGGTAGGCGTCGGCGGTCGTCGCGAATCCGCCCGGGACCTGAACACCCACGTCGGTGAGGTTTTGGATCATCTCGCCGAGCGACGCGTTCTTGCCGCCGACGACGGGGACGTCGTCCATTCCGAGCTCGCTCAGCCAGCGGACATAGTCGGTCATCTTGATCGTTCTCCAATTGCGGGGGATGTCGGGCGGGACCGGGCGGAACCGCGTGCAGAAGTAGGCGGAGCCGGGCGGTGCCGTTGTGCTGCGGTTGCGCGACGGTTGGGCCGGGCGACGCGTCGTATCGGACAGCGAAATCAACGCGCGCGAAGACCCTTGTAAGCGCTCCGACGTAACGCGGCAATATAACCTACTTCGAAAATGGTCGCCTTCGGGCTAAGTCAATCTTGAGCATTGTTTTTCGGTTCCGAAGGGCGTCTCTGCTCTGCCCTTTGTCCGCGGCGCGGTCGAGCTCGACCCGAGCCGAAGCAGGTCGTGCCGGACGCGGTGCAGGCTCAATCGCCGCTCCGTGGCCGGTAGCTGTCCGGGATCAGGATGGTCGGCGTGCGTTGGGTCGCGTCCTTGTCCGGAAAATCCAGGGTGTAATGCAGCCCCCGACTCTCACGCCTGCGCAGCGCCGATTGGATGATCAGGTCCGCGACCTCGAGCAGGTTGCGCAGCTCGATCAGGTCGTTGCTGACCCGGAATCGGCTGTAGTACTCGATGACCTCCTGTTGCAGCAGGTCCGCACGGCGTTTGGCGCGGCGCAGGCGTTTGTTGGTGCGCACGATGCCGACATAGTCCCACATGAAGCGTCGCAGCTCGTCCCAGTTGTGCGTGACCACGACCTCTTCGTCCGGCTCGGTGACCCGGCTCTCGTCCCAGGGCTGCACCTCGGGCGGATGCGGGACCTCGTTCATCAGGCGTGCGATGTCGTTGGCTGCAAGCTCCGAGTAGACGAGACATTCCAAGAGCGAGTTGCTCGCCATCCGGTTTGCGCCGTGCAGGCCGGTATAGGCCGTCTCGCCGCTCGCGTAGAGGCCGGGCAGATCCGTGCGCGCCCGGCCATCGACCATGACGCCGCCGCAGGTGTAATGCGCCGCAGG
The DNA here is from genome assembly GCF_001499735.1 of Thiocapsa sp. KS1. Classification (GTDB taxonomy): domain Bacteria; phylum Pseudomonadota; class Gammaproteobacteria; order Chromatiales; family Chromatiaceae; genus Thiocapsa. Next base: position 4,803,757 of record NZ_LN848257.1, read on the forward strand.
CACCACCGGGATCGGGTCCGTGGTGATGTCGATCCCCAGCTCCAGGCAGCGTTGATAAATGGTCGGAAAATGCTCGATCACGAAATCAGCCGGCCGGTGCGAGATGTCCAGGTAGACGCAGGCGGTACCGAGCCGCTTCATCTCGTGGTCGATCGCGCGGGCCACGATGTCGCGCGGGGCGAGCTCCGCACGCGGATCGAAGCGCGGCATGAAGCGCTCCCCGTCGGGCAGCAACAAACGCCCGCCTTCTCCGCGCAACGCCTCCGTAATGAGGTAGGAGCGTGCCTCCGGATGATAGAGGCAGGTCGGGTGAAACTGCATGAACTCCATGTTTGCGACCCGACACCCGGCGCGCCAGGCCATCGCGATACCGTCGCCGGTAGAGACATCCGGGTTGCTGGTGTAGAGATAGACTTTATTCGCCCCCCCGGTCGCCAAGACAACAAAGCGTGCGAGGTAGACTTCGACCTGTCCCGTGCCCAAGTCCAGGATATAGGCACCGAGACAGCGGTGATCCTTCTTGCCCGGGCGATGCTTGGACGTGATGAGGTCGACGGCGATGTGCTGCTCGAAGAGGGTGACGTTCGCTCTGGTCCGGACCCGCGCTTCCAGCGTCGTCGCGACCGCACGCCCGGTCGCGTCGGCGGCGTGGATGACGCGCCGATGGGTGTGGCCGCCTTCGCGGGTCAGGTGGTAGCCGCCTGTCGATGCACTGGCTTCGTCGCGTGTGAACTCGACGCCCTGATCGAGCAGCCAGCGGATGTTGCCCGGGCCACGCTCGACGATCTGTTTGACGACCCGACGGTCGCAGAGTCCGGCGCCTGCCTTGAGCGTGTCCTGCACGTGCGAGTCGATCGAGTCCGTCGCATCCAGGACGGCCGAGATCCCGCCTTGCGCGTAGAGGGTGCTGCCTTCCCTGAGCTCGCGCTTGGAGATCACGGCGACCGAGAGATCCTCGTGCAGGCGCAGCGCGAGGCTGAGTCCGGCGGCGCCGCTGCCGAGGATCAGGACGTCGTAGCGGTGGGGTGTGGCTGGCATGGTCGGGGGCCTTCGCTGGGGGTCGCTGGGGTTGAGGTTCGGCACCGGCTTGACGTCCGTCGCTCGACCGTGCTCGGTAGAGTTGGGCGATTGGGGCGGTTCGCCGTAAACTCACCCATTTCATGGCCGGGATCAAGGTTTGTCGCTTTATTTAGGGGGGCTCGGCCGCACTTGAGGGGGCTCACGAACTTCCGAATCGGGGAATTGTCCATGCCAACGGAATTGCTGGTCAGCAGCGCCAAGGCTCGCGTCCATGTCTGAGCGCACCGCCGATCAGGAGCTTGTGGCGCGTGCCCAGAACGGAGACAAGCGCGCATTCGACCTGCTGGTGTTGAAGTACCAGCAAAAGGTGGCGAATCTGATCTCCCGTTACATCCGCGATCCGAGCGAGGTGATGGATGTCAGCCAAGATGCCTTCCTCAAGGCGTATCGCGCGCTGCCGGCGTTTCGCGGCGAGAGTGCCTTCTATACCTGGCTGTATCGCATCGCGGTGAACACGGTGAAGAATCACCTGGTGGCCCAGGGTCGCCGCCCCCCGGGGGACGACGTCGAGGCCGAGGTGGCAGAGCAGATGGATATGGGCGCGCGCCTTCGCGAGTCGGGAACGCCCGAGCGTCATGCCCTCACCGACGAGATCGCGGAGACGGTGCAGCGGGCGCTCGACGATCTGCCGGACGATCTGCGCACGGCCATCGTGCTGCGCGAGCTCGAGGGCATGAGCTACGAAGAGATCGCCACCGCCATGGACTGCCCGATCGGCACCGTGCGCTCGCGGATTTTTCGCGCCCGGGACGCAATCGACAAGCGGTTGAGGCCATTGCTCGAACCATGACGGGTCTACGGCGTCAAACCGGCAGCGAGCGTTTTGCGGCCCGCCAGGTCGGGTCCACTCGTCGGCGTGTCCGCCGGGTACGGGAGTGAAGCCTTTCCCGCGGCGACGGCCATTCATCACATGAATTCTCAGCCCAGGCATGAAGTAATGAGCGACGAGCAACGACAACGCATTTCCGAGCTCCAGGACGGCGAGCTCGATTCCGCCGGCACCGCGCGCCTCGTCGACGCGCTTGCGCGGGATTCCGACCTGCGGGGTGCGTGGGAGCGCTACCACGCGATCGGCCTCGCGATTCGCGGCGAGACGGTTCAGCGATCCCGTCGCGGCATTGCCGACGCCGTGCGCGAGCGGGTCGCGCAGGAGCCCACCGTCCTTGCCCCCCGACGACGCGATGCCGAGCGACGAGGCGGCAGGAAGCCGGTCGCCGGCATCGCGCTGGCGGCGGCCGCCGCCTTCCTCGCGGTCTTCGTCGTCCCGAGCCTGTTCGACGGGGTTGGCCCGCTCCAGAATGGTCCAGCGACGGCGCCGATCTTTGCCGCACAGCCGGCCGCCGTCGTGATCCCGGCGAAACGGTGGGATCTCGATCACCCCGAGCTGGCCAACAAGCTCGATCTCTACCTCGTGACCCACCAAGAGACCGCCCCGACGACCGGGGCCAAGGGCATGCTGCCTTATGCGACCTTCGTCGGTTATGAAGCGGGTCGTTAAGCGCAGTCTCCCGAAGCGCCGTCTCCCGGTCCGGCTGGCCATGCTCCTCATGCTGTCGCTGCTGGCCCGGCCGAGTCTGGCGGACGAGGTCACCCAGCGCGCGAGCGATCTGCTGCAACGGATGGCCGAAGCGCTGAGGTCACTCAACTACGAGGGGACCCTGGTCTATTCCCACGACAATCGGCTCGAGGCCCTCCACTTGGTGCACCGCTTCGAGGAGGGGCAGGTCCAGGAGCGGTTGCTCTCCCTGAACGGTCCGGTCCGGACCGTCACCCGGGAGCGCGACCGTGTGATGTGCGAGCTGCCCGACGGGCATCCCATCTCGGTCAAACGTCCTCCGGGGGCCGGCGGGCTTCTGAACACCGACGGAATCGCCCCCGAGCAGCTCCTCGATCACTATGGCATCGAGATCCAGGGACGTGCGCGGGTCGCCGGCCGCGATACGGAGGTGGTCGGCATCATCCCGCGCGACGATTTGCGGTACGGATACCGTTTCTATGTCGATCTGGAGACGTCTCTTCCGCTGAAGTCGGATCTGATCGACCGCAACGGCGTGTCGTTGGAGCAGTTGATGTTTACCGCCATCACGGTCGATTCGGATGCACCTGCCGTCCCGTCGCCGTCCCGGGCGACCGGGGTGCGGGGCGCTCCCGCGGCCCGGGTCGAGGGCCGCTGGCGGTTCGACGAGCCTCCGCCCGGCTTTCGGCTGGTGAGTCAGGGCGTGATGGACCATCCGAGCGGCGCGGCGGTCGAGCATTTCCTCTTCACCGACCGGCTTTCCGCTTATTCCGTTTATATCGAAGCGGATACCCGCGATGGACTGACCGGATCGACGCACATCGGAGCGGTGCATGCGGCGGGGCGGCAGGTCGACGGCTACCAGATCACCGCCGTCGGCGAGGTTCCGTCCGCAACCGTCGAAGCGGCCGTGCTCGGCGCTCGGCTCGACGAAGAGCCGCCGGAGTGATCCCGGGATGATCGAGGAGCCAGGCATCGTCGTCTCGATCGAGGGTCCCTACGCCCACGTCGAGACCGAGCGGCGCTCGGCCTGCGGAGGTTGCGCTGCACACGGTGCCTGCGGGACATCGCTGATCGAGCGCTTCTTCGGGCGCCGCGCCGTCCGGGTTCGCGCGCTGAATCAGGCGCAGGCGGCGGTCGGCGAACGGGTCGTGGTCGGGATCTCCGAGCAGGGTCTACTCTCGGCGTCTTTCGCGGTTTACCTCGCCCCGCTCGTCGGGCTCGTCGGCGGCGCTCTCGCGGGAGACGGCCTGATCGGCGGTTTCACCGCAGGCCGCTATGCCGATGCAGCGGCTCTGGTCGGTGCACTCCTCGGCTTCGCTCTGGCGTTGTTCTGGCTGCGCGGCTACAGTGCGCGGTCATGGAGTCGTCCGGAGCAGCAGGCGGTGGTGTGTCGGGTCGAGCGGGGCTTGCCGGTGAGGATCCTTCCCGGATCCTGATCCGGGTCGATACCGATACAGGCGTCGACGCGACCGCTCGGCGCAACAGGCCTACAGGGCGATCCCGTCAGACGGCCGACACGGTTTCGGCACCCTCCAAATCCTGCCCCGTCACCTCCGCCGCCGTTGCGGTCGAGGCGGCCGGCCGATCGAATCCATTCATCCCGGAGCATCCATGCGTCCCATCCCGATCTTCTCCTTCGCCCTCGCGGCATTGGTCTGCGGCGCGCTCATGCCGGGTCTCGCGGCAAGCCGCATGCTTCCCGACTTCGTGGATCTGGTCGCGGAGAACGGCCCTTCGGTCGTCAACATCAGCACCAAGCAGGCACCGGTGACAGCCGAGCAGTTGCGCGAGTTTTCCGTTCCCGACCTCCCGGAAGACAGCCCCTTGCAGGATTTCTTTCGGCATTTCTTCGGCGAAGACGGCGAGCTGCCGGACGATAGCCTTCAGTCGCGCTCGCTCGGATCGGGCTTCATCGTCTCGACCGACGGTTTCGTGCTGACCAACGCGCATGTCGTGGAGGGTGCGGAGGAGATCATCGTACGTACCAGCGATCGGCGCGAGTTTGTGGCCACCTTGGTCGGAACCGACAAGCGCAGCGACATCGCACTCCTCAAGATCGAGGGCGAGGGGCTCCCTGCGGTGAAGATCGGCGCCTCCCAGGACCTCAAGGTGGGCGAGTGGGTTCTCGCGATCGGGTCGCCTTTCGGGTTCGAGTCGTCCGCCACGGCCGGCATCGTCAGCGCCAAGGGACGCAGCCTCCCCAGCGAGAACTACATCCCCTTCATCCAGACCGACGTGGCCATCAACCCGGGTAACTCCGGGGGGCCTCTGTTCAACCTCGACGGCGAGGTGGTCGGCGTCAACAGCCAGATCTACAGCCGCACGGGCGGTTTCATGGGGCTGTCGTTCGCGATCCCGATCGATGTCGTGATGGACGTGGTCGATCAACTGCAAACCAAGGGCAAGGTCAGTCGCGGCTGGCTGGGCGTTCTGATCCAGGACGTCACCCGCGAGCTTGCCGAGACCTTCGGGATGAAACAGCCCCGCGGCGCGCTCGTCGCCCAGATCCTTCCCGGCAGTCCTGCCGAGACAGCGAAGGTGCGGCCGGGCGACATCATCGTCACCTACAACGGGCGCGATATCCTGACCTCCGGCGCCTTGCCGCCGATGGTGGGGATCACGCCGGTCGGCGAGCGGGTGAAGCTCCAAGTGCTCAGAGGCGGCGAGCTGGTCGATCTCGAGGTCGAGATCGGCGAGCTGCCCGAGGAGGAGCAGATCGCCGACCGGCCGAGCGAGCCGGAGAAGGTGCCCGCGAACCGGATCGGACTCTTCGTGAGCGAGATCACGCCGGAGCAGCGCGAGGAGTTGGTCGTCGCTGCCGGCGGGGTGTTGGTCGAAGGGGTCGAGCCAGGGCCCGCGGAGCAGGCGGGGCTGATCTCGGGCGACGTGATCCTGATGCTGGACAACCAGCCGGTGCAGGATTTGGCGATGTTCAACAGGATCCTGGATGCGATTCCGTCCGGTCGATCGGTGGCGGTCCTGGTCCAGCGCGGCGACGGGCGTATGTTTCACGCGATACGGGTGCCTTGAGGCTATCCGGCAGCCGCCGACCGAAACCCGTCGGCGGTGGCCAGCGCGAATCCGCCCGAATAGCGCCTTGGTTCGCACCGTGCCGGCCTAGGCGGAGCGCGACGCAAAACGGCGTTGCCAATGCTCGCCCCATTGAAAACAGGCCAGCCCGATCAGGAGCACCGAGGCGCCGACCAAGGCATCGAGCCCCACGACCTCGCCGTTGACCAGGTGTCCGATGAGGAGCGACAGGACCGGGGTCATGAGTGTGATGAGGGCCACCCGACTCGCTTGGACCTCGCGCAGCACGTAGAAGTACAGGATGAATCCAAGCGCCGATCCGAAGATCGCCAGATAAAGGATCGACCAGGCGGTTCGCGGGTCGATGTCGGTCGGCAGCTCGCCGTCGAGCACGCCCCAGCTGAGCAGGAAGAGGGGAACGGCAACGAGCAGTGCCCCCGTGGTCGTCTCCAAGGCATTCAGCGGCGTGGCGAGCCGCTTGACCCACACCGCGCTGGCCGAGTGGATCAGCACGGACATCATCACGCCCCCCATCCCCAAGACTGCTGCCGGGCCGAGTTTGAGCCCGTGTCCGAAGATGAGCGTCAGTCCCAGGATGCCGAGACCAAGCCCGAGTAGACGCATCGGCGTGAGCGCGCGTTCGCCGAGCCAGAGCGCCGCCATCAGGGCGGTGACCACAGGCGTCAGGCCGAACAGCACCGAGATCAAACCGGACGGGATGAACTGCGATGCCCAATAGACGCAGCTCATGGCGCCCCATACCCCGGCTCCGGCCACCAGATAGGTGAGCAGCGCCCGGCGGTGCCAGCGCATCCCGCGCCCGAAGAGCGTGACCAGCAACAGGCAGAGGAGGACGCCGAGCAGCATGCGGGCGGTCACTCCGAAGAGAAATCCCGCACCCTCGCTGCTCCATTTGATCGCCAGCGGCGTGGTCGCCCAGATGAGCACCACGCCGATAAAGGCCGCCGGAACGGACACCTCACACCTCCCCAGTCGGATTGCGGAACTGCACAACGAAAAAGGCCGCGGCATTGCTGCCGCGGCCTTTGGTCTTCGTCTTCGAGACGATGCTCGAGTCGGGCTGTCACCAAAGCACGCCGCGGCGTCTGTACCGGTCGAAGACTCGGCGCAGAAGCGGGCGATGCCAATGAAGAATGATCCAGTCCGACATGTCTTGGAGTGTTGCCGAATTTGATGTGCGCTGCAAGCGTATCGCCGGCCCCTGTCCGGGCACTTATCCGGGGGAGTCCGGCAAGCCCGCTACCGGTCGGGTTCCGGCTCGATCGCCGGGCCGAGCAGAACGGCGATCGGGCGCGTATGCGGGCTCGCGTCGAGGCTGATGATCAGTGCTGCGGTGAGAGGCACCGCCAGGAACATGCCGACCGTACCGAACATCCATCCCCAGAACAGCAGCGCAATAAAGACAGCCAGCGTCGAGATGCCCAGCCCTTTGCCCATGATCCGGGGCTCCAGGACATTCCCGATCACGGTATTGATGACGAGATAACCCACCGCGACCCAGATAGCGGTCGACACATCCGCCTGCACCAGCGCGAGCAGGACCGCCGGGACCATCATGACGATGTTGCCGACGACGGGGATGAAGTTCAGGAAGAAGGCCATCACGGCCCAGAGGACGGCGAAGTCGATGCCGAGAAACCAGAGCCACAGCCATACGCACACGGCCGTGCCGAGACTGGTCAGGCTCTTGATCAGCATGTAACGCTTGATCGCGTCCAGCAGGCGTTTCAGGCGCGCGTTGCCAGCCTCCGTCATCCGGAAGGCGACCTTCAGCTTGGCGGGCAGCGTATTGGCTTCGAGCAGGATGAAGACGACGGCAAGCAGCACCAAGAGTCCGGTCGCGAAGAAACCGCTGGCGTTGGACAAGAGATACCGAACAGCGAACGCAACCTTGTTGGGGTCCAGCAGATCCGGAATCGCCTCGCGCGAGCCGCCGACACCGACGCCTTCCATCCAACCCCCGAGCTGGTCGCTCAGCAGCATGAAGCGCTCCTGATAGGTCGGCAGGCTGTCCCTGAAGCCCTCCAGCGCGCCCGTGGTGACGAGCGCCAAGAGACTGCCGACGTCGAGCAGCACGAAGACGATGACCGCCAGCGCGCCCCACTTCGGCACACCGCGCTGCCGCATCCACTTGAGCGCCGGGGTCGCGATGATGGCGATGAAGACGGCCAGCAGGAGCGGGACCAGGATGGGGGCCGCGATCTTCATGAGGCCGATAACGAGCGCGAAGGCGCCCGCAACCAGAAGACCGCGGGCAGGCGGACTGAAACTGCTCAGTGCATTCGTCATCGTGTCGGTTCCTGTACTTCTTGTGTTGGGCTTGGCCATCGTCGCCCGTTTCGACTGCCGCAAGCTTAACCCGGCTTCCCGCACCTCGCATCATCACCCATGCCGAGCCTGTTCTCGGGTGATGGCATCCGCTCCTGCAGGGTCCATAATCCTATCGCAGGACGACAACATCATGACAACAGACGAGGAGCACACCGAACACCCATGAGCAGCATCAAGACAATACTGACCGCCGGGTTTGCGAGCCTGGTCCTGAGCGGACCTGCACTCGCCGTGGACATGGGCGACATGATGAACCCATCCAAATGGATGGGCGGCAACAACGATCGCCGCGGGGAGGGCGACTACCCGCCGCCCCCGGCCTATCCGCAAGGCTATCCGCAGAACGCACCCGGCTACGGAGCGGAACCGGGCTACGGCACGGCGCCGGGCTACGGAGTCCCGCAGACACCGAGCTACGGCGGCGCACCCGCACAAGGCTATGCGCCCGGCCAGGCATACGGGCTTCCGCCCGGCTACACCGATCCGCAAACAGGGAGTGCCCCGATGCAGCAGATGCCGCCGCAGGGATACGGCGGCGCGCCGGGTTACGGCCAGGCTCCGGGGTACGGAGCGGGCACTGCGGAAGGCTATCCGCCTGCTCCCGCCTACGGGCAGGGCTACGCGCCCGGTTACGGCCAAGGCTACGCTCCGCCCCCCGGCGTCGGGCAAGGTTACGGACCGGGCTACGGTCAGGGGTATGGCCCTGGATACGGTCCTGACTACGGGCCCGGGTATGGAGAGGGCGAAGGGTCTCGCGACAGCAGCGGGATGAATCCGATGAAGATGATGCCGAACCCGATGCAGATGTTCCGCGGCAATCAGGAGTAAAGCTGGCCGGGGCGGCACGTGCCGCCCCGGCCCGGCACCCCCGAACCCGGACCCGAGCTGTCCAACGCTGTACCTCCGCGCTGTTGCCTCTCCGTGTGCCGGTGCTCGAAGCCGAAAGCGGTCAATAGCCGACGACTCGGATCAGACCCCGCCGAGCCATTTCCCGATCATGAAGCTGCCGGCGGCGACGCTGGCGCAGAGCGCGATACCCCAGAGCGTATCCACGATCACGACCTTGATGGGCCAGTTGGGGAGCGTGGCCATGTTGGTCAGCTCGTAGGTGATGTAGGTAAAAAAGCCGAAGAGTGAGCCGTTGAGCAAGGCGCGGCCAAGCGAGTCCTGCGCGAGCGCGGGTGCGACGGCAAAGTAGAGGATGCCGGCGATGTAGATGAGATAGAAGCTCAATGCCGCCGGCCAGTTCACCGTCGGGCTCAGGACATGGGTGAGGTTGTCGCGATAGAAGGTCTTTGCGACGACGCCCAACCAGAGCAGATCGATGGCGAAGAAGACCGGGACGGTCAGGAGATAGAGCTTGGCGAAAAAGAGGGCTTGCATGATGGATCCTTTGCTGATCGATGGTCCCGTCGATGCGCGCTGCCATCTGATTTTGGCACACGGGGCAGGGCAGGGCGCCGACTCCCCCTTCATGAACGCGGTTGCGCATGCATTGGCAGCCGCAGGACTGCGCGTCGTGCGCTTCTCGTTCCCCTACATGGTGCGAAGCAAGACCGAGAGACGTAGGCGCCCTCCCGATCGCGAGCCGATTCTGATCGAAACCTGGCTGCAGGTCATCGCCGAGCAGCGCGTTGTCCCTGGTTCAGGGAAGCGTCTGCTGATCGGCGGCAAGTCGATGGGTGGGCGCATCGCCAGTGTGATCGCCGACGAGGCCGGCGTCGACGGCTTGGTCTGTCTGGGTTATCCCTTTCATCCGCCGGGGCGGCCGGAACATCCGCGTATCGCGCATCTCGCCGGGCTGCGTACGCCGACGCTGATCTGCCAAGGCGAGCGCGACCCCTTCGGGAACCGGGACGATGTTGCCGGCTATGCCCTGAGCCCGTCGATCGCGATCCTCTGGATTACGGACGGGGAGCACAGTTTCAAGCCGCGCCGGGCGTCCGGGTTCACGCTGGAGCAGAACCTCGACGCGGCGGCCGATGCCGTCGCGTCCTTCGCGGCGCGAGTCGCCCCCTAGGGACAGTTCAAAAACAAGATCCTTCGGGCCTGGCTCGAGGATTTCCGAATACGGACCCGGCTACGGCCCTGGAGAGGAGGATCGCGGCGGAAGCGGCATGAACCCGATGAAGATGATGCCGAACCCGATGCAGATGTTCGGCGGCGACAAGGACTGAGACGGACCGGGCGGCCTTAGGGCCGCCCTGGCCGGCTGGCCATATCGGTGGTTCGAGCCGTCAATCCCTCATGCGATCGACGGCAATCGTCGCGCCAAGATCATTAGCCGACCTGCGGCGCCGGATTCATCATCCTTTTGTGTGTTCGGGTCGCGCCCTCTCTATTGCGAATTTTTTGACCTCAATGACAGCAGTCGCCTCAGAGATCCCCGCGAGGCGCCCAACCGCGGCCGGGGCCAAGGGTCCGGTTTGGCCTGTTCCTGCTGCTGACCACTCACCCGATCGCCGACGCGGCCATCTCGACCGGGGCCATCTCGACTCGGTTGCGCCCTGTGGCTTTAGCGCGGTAGAGCGCGGCGTCCGCCAGACCGATCAGGTCGTTTGGATCGGCCGGGGCATGCTCGCCGGTCAGGCAACAACGATGCTGATCGTGACCCGTCCGCCTGCCGCGCCCGGGTGCGGCAGACCCAACGCCTCGATCCCGGCGCGAATGCTTTCGGCCATCCGCAGCGCCGCGGCGGGCGGTGTATCGGCAGCAATCACGGTAAACTCCTCGCCGCCGTAGCGGGCCGCCAGGTCGCCCGGCCGGCGGGCGTTGCGCTGTAGAACGGCCGCCACCTGTTTCAGCGCCTCGTCGCCGGCCGGGTGTCCACGGTGATCGTTGTAGCGCTTGAACCAATCCACATCCACCAGAAGCAGCGCCAGCGGCTGACCTCTGCGGACGGCGCGCGACCATTCGGCGGCGAGCGTCTCGTCGAAGCGGCGCCGGTTGGCGATGCCGGTGAGGCCATCGGTGACCGCGAGCTCGGCCAGTTGCCGATTGGCGACCGCCAGGGTCTCGGTCCGCTCGGCGACACGCTGCTCCAACTCCTCGGCATGGCGGCGCAAATGCTCGGCCATGGCGCCAAGGGACAGGGTCAGTCCGGCGATTTCGCGAATCGGGCGTGCAATCGGCGGGGTGGCCTGAAACTGGCCGCGACCAAGCTGCCGCGCCCAGCGTTCGAGCGTGAGCAGCGGCTGCACGAACCAGTAGGCGAAAAACAGCGCCACCAGCAAGCCGGCGACCAGAAACGCCGGGGCCAGGTAGGCGATATCGCGCAGTGCCTGGTGTGCCGGGCCGGCGAAGCGGCTCTCGGGCAGGGCGAGCGCGAGGGTCAAGCTCGGACCATCGGGCCACTGCACCGACTGCCAGTCGAGCAGGTAACGCTGCTTCTCGACCTCGATCAACCCATCACCGCTGGCCGCGCCTGAATCACGGATCGCGAGGCCGGCGGCACGCACGCCGGGATGGTCGCTCTGGTCGGCGCGGATGCGCAGCGTGTCGGGTCCGTCCAACCGATAGATGGGGTCTTCGCCGGACGTGGCGAGCAGGTTGCCGTCGGCTTCGGCAATGAAGGCGGTCCCGTCCAGATCGGCCAGTGGTGTGCGCAGAAAGTCACCAAGCTGCGACAAGGCGACATCGGCGGTGACAACACCGAGAAAGTTCCGATCGGGATCGTACAGGGGTGCCGACATCCCGATGCCCAGGCTGTCGTACTGGCCCTGATCGTCGTTCACGGCATAGCGATAGGCGGGATACCACTTGAGGCTGTCGGCGGCGACAGCCGCCTGGTACCAGGTCGTTGGCGGGCGTCGTAGTCGCGGGTTCCGAGGGAGATCAGGGTGGTCGGACGATTGGTATCATCAATGCGTAACAGCTTCATCATCCGGTCTTCGGCGATGGTGGCGTGCAGGATACGCAGCGCTCGAGCGTCACCGAGCGGCGGTCGGCTCGCCGCGTAATACTCGCCCTCGGCGGTGCTCATGGACAGGAAGGTCAGCAAGGGTTGTTGACGAAACTGCGCCAGGAAGGCGCTCAGCATGGCCTCCGGCTGGCCGGGATCCAACAGACCCTGTCGAAAGAGCTCGGCATTGAAGGTGTCGACCTGACGCGGCACGTAGAAGAAGGCCGTCACCTTGTCATGGATCAGTCTGCCAAGTTCCGCCGTCTGCTGCTGTTCCATGCGCAGGGCGAGCTGCATCGAGGCCCGGTAGGTCAGCCAGCCAGCGGTCGCCAACAGCAACGGGATCAGGATCAACACGGCGAGCAGCATCAGGGTGCGCAGAGCGATCCCGCGCGCGTCGGCGAAGGGGGCGCCCACACCGAGGAGTCCCCGGCGATGCAACATCAGCAACAGCAGCGGAAGGGTGATCAGGGCGCCGATGCCGCGAATCCACTCCGATCGCGTCTGGCCTGATTGCGCCGGATCGTGGCCGGTCGCGTCCTTCTGCACGGCCTGCATCACCCAGTCGCCGTCCGGCAGCGCGATGGTCAACGCGGTGCCGGCACCCGCGGCCCCCTCATCCACGCCGAACAGCGCCTGCTCCGGCTGTCCCGCCGTGCGCTGCCGGATCACCGGGGTCAAGGTCAGCGACGGCTCCAGCAGGCCACCCTCGATCAACACGCCTTCCAGATCCGCCGCCATCGACGCCAGACCGACCAGCGCACCGTCGGGCGCGACGATCGGCGTGCGCACGATCAGCCCCGGCCGGCCGGTTTGCAGCAGGCGAACCGGCGCGTCGATCACCGTCGCGCCCGAGGCAATGGCGCGGTTGATCGCGCCCATGAATTCCGGATGCATCCCGTAGTCGAGACCGATCAGCGGCTCATTGCCCGCGCGCGGATGCACGAAAACGACGCGCAGCTTGCGGGTGATCACCACGCTGCGTACACGCGGCTGTCGCGCCAGGATCTCCCCGGCGATGGCCTCCAGCGCGGGCTCGGCCAGGTTGGGGTCCGCTGCGATCTGCTCGGCCAGCCGGCGGTTTTCGGCGATCAGGGCATCAAGCCTGGTCTGCAACGCGTGCTGGAAAGGCGCACGCTGCTGGCTCAAGTCGCTGGACAACTCGCGCTCCCAATTCAGCGCGTCATAGCGCTCGATGCCGGCGATGAGCGCGAGGGAGGCGAGCAGCAGCAGGGTCGCTGATACGAGCGTACGCCGCATCGGTTGCCCTGGTGTCATTGTTGTCATTGCAAAGAAACGAGTCGGTTTGGATTCATCCGAAGTCTTGCAACGGTGCCTCCGATCTATCTGTGTTCTTGTGGCGCGTCGTCAGGACGGCCGCGCAGGACGTCGGCGCGTGGCTTGCCCGCGCTGAACCTCGCGGATCGCCTCCCCCACTGGAGTCAGGCGCCGGCGTGAGCGCGGGCAAGCCACGCGCCCACGGCGAGGTGGCTTCGTTGTGAGTCTGCCCAGCAAAAACACTGCCCGTCGCGCCGAGGCCGATGGTCGCGGCTCCCAGTGCGGCAAATTTAAGAAAATCGCCGCGGTTGTTGTGCTGATCGTCCAGGGTGATGGCCTTCATGGGGATGTGACTTGCGACGGTGCCGAGAAACCGTGGCGGGACCGATTCGGCATGCACGTCGGAAGCCGGCACCTCTCACCGGAGCGGTCGGGTGCCGGATGCGCTCCACTGCGGAGCGCGTCCGGCCGCGCCAGGAGGGTGGAACCGTTAGGGCTGGAGAGGACTACTGGTGGTTTTCTCCACAGGCGGTATCCGGAATATTGCCATAACTGTTTGTATTCTTGCCTAGCGCAGTGAGTGCACCAGACCAGCCTGAATCTGCATACGAGGCCATCGGGGCCCAACCGGTGTCATCGTTCCATTCTGCCCAAACGGTCACGCTATCGCCTGCGCTTGCGGCCACTGGCGCACAATAAATGGGGCAGTTCCCCCCGCTGAGGCCGACATTGCAGATTTCCGGAGCGAAGGACAGCCAGTAGCCATCCTTAGAACTACAGCCATTATCCCCGTCTGGGCAGGACGCCGTTTGCTGGTATTCAATCTGTCCATAGAAGCAGGCGGAACAATGAGTGCCATCATTAGGCGCGGCCTGAACCACGATGTTGATACTCCAAGGCCCCGCGTTTCCAACAGGGCTGACGACGTCCACCTGGCCTGGACCACCGACGTTATTGGTGATGGTATACGCCCAGCTCGCTGGAATGAGTCCCCAAAGCGCCACGAAGATCAATAGCTTTCTCATCATGCTCTCCTGGAAATAAGTGTGATGTACATGCCGGAACATATCAATCGACCGATACGATCTTGATCAGTTTTCCGAAGTTGTAGCGTCTGAAATTGGAGGTGACGACGGCCCTTGGTGCCTCGACCGTGCCCTTGATCGAGAGCCGTGCGTCGAGCGGTAGCGGCTTTTGGGTGACATTGAAGTGGGTCCCGTTGCGACGGCGTTGGACATCATTGATATCAGGCACCAACTCAAACGCGAAGCGCCGGGCATTCTGGTAGTCAGGGTCACTCGTCGGTATGCAGTATTCCTGCTGCGGACTGATGACCCGTTTGTCGACCCGGCCCGTCATCGTCATCGGACCGCCGGCACCGCCGTCGAAACTCTCGGCTTGGATGATGCGGACATTGCGATCGGTGTTGTTTTGCAAACAAATTTCGGCCTGGACAGGGAGCGCCAGCACGAGTGCTGCCGCGGTCACCATTGATCGGATCGGTCGAGGCATGACGAACCTCCTTGAATCACATTGGGGATGCTGCAGGCGGACCTGCCGCGGCGTGCCTGGCGTGGATCCAGCAGATGCGGTTGTCTCGCGAACGCGCTGCCAGTCGTGCCGGACAGGTCTAAGGCTAGTCCTAAACGAGGCCGTCGTGGCTCTCAAAAACTCTCACTTTGAGAGGAATGGACAAGAGGCGGAGAGGAATGGACAAGGGTCGACGAACCGGGATGGTTAGTCAGGTGATATCCGAGAAATATCATCCCTGGCGAGCCCAAACGAAGCCAAGTCACCGTCGGTGTGTGGCTCGCCCGCGCTGAACCTCGCGGATCGCGCCACCGGATGGAGTCAGGTGCCGGCGTAAGCGCGGGCAAGCCACGCGCCGACGCCCGCTTAGGGTGCTCGTCGCGCCAAGCTCGC
>NZ_LN848257.1:4818939-4828990 GCF_001499735.1 Thiocapsa sp. KS1
TTTCGACGCGGGGCTGAACCCATCTTTATTAAGAACATTAAACCGCACCAGCTCCGACAGTCGTCGGAGCTGGCGCGGCCAAGCCACTCAACACATGAGGCATACCGCACCAGGCGCGGTTTAGGCGGATGACCCGGTTCCGGGCAGGTGAATCACAAAGCAGGCGCCGTGAGGCGGGTGGTCGTGAAGACTGGCCTCGCCACCATGCAGGCGGGCAATCCGGCGCACGATGGAGAGCCCCAGACCGCTGCCGAGTCCGGTGTCCTTGCGGTAGAAGCGCTCGAACAGGGCTTGCTTGTCCGCGTCCGGCACGCCTGGGCCCTGGTCGGCGACCTGCCATTCCACGCCGTCGGATGTCTGGCGTAAGCGCACCTCCGGTGGCTGTCCGGCGGGGCTATGGCGCAGGGCGTTATCGATCAGGTTATAGAGCGCGATGGCGATCAGTTCCGGGTCAACGCGGGCCGGAACTGGCGCGGGCGGCGGGGTCCAGCGCAGCGGCTGCGTATAGCGCCCGACGATGTCGCCGGTCACCGCCACAAGGTCGACCTCCCGTCGCATCAGCTCGAAGCTGAGGTCGCGCAGCCGATCCTGCGTAATCAGTGCGTTGGCCAGATGGATCAACCGTTGGGTCGCCCGGTGCATGTTGTCGTGCCGCGCCGCGACAGCGGGAGTGATCTCGGCGGCAAGGAACTTCAGCGAGTCGAGCGAGCTCTGGATGATCGCCGCCGGCGTGCGAAATTCGTGCGAAGCCAGCGACAGGAGCTGTCGCTGTTCCGCTTCCGCCAGGGAGACGTCGGCCAGAGCCTCGCGCAGCTTGCGGTCATCCTCCTGTTTGACCAGTAACAGAAAGCCGAAGCCATTGACGAAGGTGATGAGGAATCCACCGATCCAGAGCACGAGATGGATGCTTTCAACGCTCGGCATATCGGGCGGATATGGCCAGAGCAGCGAGATGAAACGGGCAAGAAAAAGCGCGGCAATGATGGCATTGGTGACACCAATGAGCAGGGTCAGCTCGCCGCGGCACCGATGCGCGATGAGCAGGACCGCCATGAGCGCGAAGTAGCTGCCATACACCAGGGAGGTATAGAGCAGGACGCCGGTCAGCGAAACCGCCGCGGCATGCAGGAGCAAGCGCACCAGGCCGGCCACCGCCGTGATCAGGACGAGCCCCAGGGGCCGTAAGCCGCCGCCGAGCAACCGCTGATAGGCGTGATACTCCATGGCCCAGGCCAACATGAGCAACAGATTCGCCGCCGTGAGCGACAGCCACAGCGGGGCGACCGGACGAAGCCAGATCAACAGGAACGCCAGGCCGGAGGCCAGGCAGGAGCCTTGCCAGACGCGCAGCGTCCCGTCGCTGCCAGCGGCCGAACGGCCATAGATCCAGGCCAGGGACAGGAACACCAGTTTGCCTAGGCCGGCCCCCAAGGCTAGAGTGTGGACATCGACCAGAGCGATGTTCCAGATCAGGTTGTCGTTCAAGCGCGTTCCACCATGCCCAAGTCTTCCTACAGCGTTGCCATCGTCGAGGACGAACCGGTTCTCCGTCAGGAGCTGGCCTTTCAACTGGAACACCTCGGGTTCGACGTCCAGGCGTTCGACAGCGTGGAGGCATGCTACCGGTACCTGGCCGTGCGCCCAAGAACTCTGTTGGTGCTCGATATCGGTCTGGAGGGAGAGGATGGACTTTCGGCCTGCCGGTATCTGCGCGCGCACGAGATGGCCATCGGTATCGTCTTCGTCACCGCCCGCAGCCTGCACCAGGAACGCATCGCCGGGCTCGAAGCCGGTGCCGACGCCTATCTGGTCAAACCCATCGATCCCCTGGAGCTCGCCGCGATCCTCACCAACCTGGGGCATCGTCTGTTTGGCACGGGAACCAACGGCGTACCGGAGCAGGGCAACGGCAGCTATTGGCTGATCGAACCGAGAGCCGGCGTTCTGATGGCGCCAGGGGAGATCCGGGTTCCGCTGTCGCGGGATGAGCAACGTTTATGGGAGGCCTTGCTCGAACACCCGGACGAGACCTGCCCAACCGTCAGGCTGGCCGCCGCCTTGGGCATGTTGCCGGACGACCCGCACAAACACCGCATCGAGGTCATCATCAGCCGGCTGCGTGGCCGGGTGCTCCAACTCACCGGGCGGGAACTGCCGCTACGCAGCGTGCGCGGCGTCGGCTATCGGTTGTCTTTGACCGACGCCGGCCGTATCCGGACAGCGAAGCAGGAGCGAGGACGTGGCGGTAGCGAATGACATCGGACGTCTCGCAACAGGCGACCGAGTGGGTGAACCGGGAATTCCATCCTCGCCCACACAACCCGGCGTTCGGGATCGTCGGCGTCGACTCACGACAGGCGCGGCAATCGACATCGCGGTCCATCGCCGTTTCCCGCACTCCCGCCACATGCCGCGCGCGCGGCCGTCGCCATCCGCTTTCGGCGTCGTTGTGCTCGGGAGCCGGGAGATCAAACTCCCCCGAGCCATTTCCCGATCATGAAGCTGCCGACGGCGACACTTGCGCAGAGTGCGATGCCCCAGAGCGTATCGACGATCACCACTTTCAGCGGCCAGTGCGGGAGCGTGGCCATGTTGGTGAGCTCGTAGGTGATATAGGTGAAGAAGCCGAAAAGTGCGCCGTTGAGCAAGGCGCGGCCAAGCGAGTCCTGCGCGAGCGCGGGTGCGACGGCAAAATAGAGGATGCCGGCGATATAGATGAGGTAGAAGCTCAGTGCAGCCGGCCAGTTCACCGTCGGGCTCAGGACATGGGTGAGGTTGTCGCGATAGAAGGTCTTTGCGACGACGCCCAACCAGAGCAGATCGATGGCGAAGAAGACCGGGACGGTCAGCAGGTAAAGCTTGGCGAAGAAGATGGATTGCATCACGAGAACCCCCTCGGGGTGGTCTGGATCATCATGGTTTGAAAGAGGTGTCTTATGAATCGGCGGACGCGGTCGCACACATGGCTTGTGGCACTGATCATCCTGATCGGTGTCGTCGTTGGTGCGCCGTCTGACGGTCTTGCGGATGAGGCCGCGACCCAACCCAGACCCGATCCTCGAGCGTCGGTCAGTGTCGATTCACAAATGAAGACCATCGGCATCATCGGCGGGATCAGTTGGGTGTCTTCGATCGAATACTATCGCTTGATGAATGAGCGGGTTCGGGATCAGCTCGGGGGTGTGTCGTCCGCCAAGCTTCTGATGTATTCGATCCCCTTCTCCGAGTTTGCCCGCGAGGAGCGGCGGGCGGCAGACGGCGATTGGGCGCCCTTGGAAGCCACCATGCTCGATGCGGCTCAGAGACTGCAACGCGCGGGCGCCGACTTCATCGTGATCGCTTCCAACACCATGAACTCAAGCGCCGAGCTCATTGAAGCGAAACTGAACATCCCGGTGCTTCACATCGCCGACGCGACAGGCCGGAAGGTGAAAGAGCAGGGGATCTCAAAGGTTGCCCTGCTGGGCACAGCCTATACGATGGGCCAAGCCTTCTATCGCGATCGGCTGGAACGGCATGGACTCGAGGTCGTCGTTCCGAACGAGCCGGAACGGCAGGACATCAATGCAGTCATCTTCGACGAGCTGTGCGCCGGTCGCTTCCTGGACGATTCGCGCGAGCGCTTCGTCGAGATCATCGAGCGCCTCGTCAAGGAAGAAGGCGCGCAAGGGGTGATCCTGGGGTGCACCGAGATCCCGCTCCTGATCAAGCAGTCCGATGTCAGTGTTCCCGTATTCGATACCACCGCCATCCATTCCGAAGCGGCCGTGCGGCATGCCTTGGAACTGGATGAGTGATGCCTCGAAGCGCCGCTGGGCCTCGCTCGTAAGACCGCCACCGAAACCTACAGACGCTCGTGATACCCGCTCTGCGGTGTCACGCATGCTCCGTGCCACGATGGCCGGAGTTACGAGCACGGCCCGCCCCCGAGATAGGCGATTGGATCGATCAGCCCGTCAGCGCAGCAAACACCGCCGGCAGCCGCTCGGGCAGGCGCTCGACATGGTCGACGATGGAATACTGGTTCTCGCCGAAGATCCGGGCGACATAGCGGTCGGCCTGCGGGTCGAGCGTCAGACAATAGCTGTGGATGCCCTGCATGCGCAGCTCCTCGACTGCCTTCTTGGTGTCGTGGCGCAGGTACTGGGGATCGCGCTCGTCGATGTCCGCCGGCTCCCCGTCGGTGATCACCAGGACCAGACGCTTTTGGGCCGGTTGGCGGGTCAGATGCCAGCCGGCGTGGCGCAGTGCCGCGCCCATGCGGGTCGAGAGTCCGCCCTTCATGCCGGCCATGCGTGATTTGGCGTTGTCGTCGTAGGCTTGATCGAAGTCCTTGAACCGGAAGTACTGAACATCGTGTCGGCCGTCCGAGGCGAAGCCATGCACGGCGAAGCGGTCGCCGATGCCGTCGATCGCCCAGGCCAGCAGTCCGGTGGCCTCGCGGGTGAGGCTCAGGATACTCGGCGCCGTTGCGTAGTCCGGGTCGTCCTTCTTGACCCCGACCTTCTCGTTGGTCGACTCGGAGAGGTCCATGAGCACCACGATGGCGAGATCGCGGACATGACGCGTGATGCGGATGTTGATCCGTGGATCCGGCATGGTGCCGCGGCGCACGTCGATCATGGCCCGCACGGCGGCGTTCAGATCCAGCTCCTCGCCCTCCTCGTAGCCGCGCCGGCGTACGATGCCCTGCGGCTGGAGTGCGTCGATCAGACGGCGGATGCGGCTCGCAACCGGCTTGTATTTGGTGAGGATCTCGTCCATGAGCGCCGGGTCGCCGCGGCCTTGACGGCGCTCGATGACGGTCGCCCAGTCCGGGCGGAAGAGTTGGACCTGATAGTCCCACTCCTGGTAGTGGTAGGGGTCCGAGACGGGCTCCTTGCCCTCCATCGCGTTGAAGGAGATGCCCTCGTCTTCGTAGGGGAAGAACTCGGTGGCGCAGACCCAGATCTCCTGCGCGTCGTCGCCCGCGGTCTCGACATCGACCTCGTTGGCCATCTCCATCGCCGAGACGTACTTGCGCACCTGCTGCTGCGAGGCAGGGAGATAGTCGACGCCGCGGCTCAGGAAGAGGTTCTCGCCGCAGTCCCAGACATAGCGATTGTCGTCGCGATAGGGGATCGGCCAGTTTTCCAGGATGCGCAGGTTGGGCAGCGCGAAGGTCTTGATCGCCTGATTGTAGAAGGTGACGCCGGCGTCCCAACTGATGCGGTTGTCGTGCGGGCGCTCGGCCAGTGCCGAGCGGAAGGCGACGGCGGTGTCGTCGATCAGCGCGAGTCCGTCGACATAATCCGGATCCAGCAAGGCGCGCGCCTGGCGCAGCATCAGATCCATCATGGGATGCAGGTCGACGGCGTCGTCCATGGGCCCGAGCTGCGCCGTGAAGAAGGACAGCCAGAGCTTTCTGAGCCCCGGAAAATCGCGGATCGCCAGCGCCTCGACACGCGCATCCTCGAACATCTCGATCAGCTTCATCTGCGCCGGCATCAGTTGTTCGGCGCTGATGGCACTGGTGCCGTAGACCATGTGGGCCGCGCAGTGGGCGGCGGCGGCACGGTAGATTTCGATCCCGGAGATACCGCGGAAGCTGTCGAAGGCGTCCGGCAGGTGGATCTGGAAGTCTTCGATGAAGGGGCGCAGACCTTGGCGCGACTCGTAGTCGCCCGAGGTCGGGCGCATGAAGAACGACCGGGCCCAGAGCGCACGCAGATAGAAATTGAGCTTGCGTTGGTTGTCGACGAACAGGGTTCCGCGGCGTTCCTTCTGCAGGACGGCGCGCGAGGACTCGGTCTGTAGCCCGAAATAGGCCATCTGACCGTCGAGATCGCGCGCATGGGCCTGAGCGCCCCAGAGCGCCCAGCGGCGCAGACCGCCGAGCGTGAGCTTGGCGAGCAGCTCGTCCATGTTTTCCATCATCGGGCGCAGGCCGCGCGGCGACTTGCCCGAGAGCTGATGCAGCAGATTGAGATACCCGCGCAGCACCTCCGCATCCCCGAGCCGACTCGCGGCGAGCGGCATGCTGGACATGATCAGCGCCACCACCGTCCCGGAGGTGTGCGAGGCGAGCTTCATCAAGGCGCTCACCACCTCGGGGATGATGTCCTCGCCCACCTCCTTGGCGACCCGCGGCATCTCCTGCACATAGGTCAGGACCAGATCCGCGCCCTTGTTCAGGCCGCACATCGCCTTGATGCCGGTGAGGTAATGCTCAAGCCCGCGCGGCGACATGACGCGGGCGGCTTCGTGATAGCTCGCTTCCAACGCCTGGGTGTGCGGGTGATCCGCGTCGGCCTTGAGGCAGGAGAGATATTCGGAGAAGTCGATGGTCATTTGGGGAGCCTCCAGCTGCCAGCCTCCAGCCTCCAGCTGCCTGCCGCCAGCCGCCAGCCTCCGGACTCCAGCTTGCGGTTGCCTTCGGTTTCCGGTCTCCGGTCGCCTGCGGCTCCGACCACCGTCTGCCGAGAGCGTCGAGAGGACAGGTGGGTCGCTATCGGAAATTCGTTACACTCGTCCCGGTTGATTGGGAGAGTGATTGAAGAAGGCCTGCAAGCATGCGACGGACATCTGCGCATTCCTGAATGAGCCGATCGGCTGATTCGAGCGCCAGGTAACCGAGCTCTTTGGAGAGTATGCATTGGTACTCCAGTTCGTTCAGCGAGCCAGCGGCGATGTGTAGAAACCGCGCAAATTCAGCATCGCTGGAGCGTCCTCGACCTTCGGCGATATTGGACGGGACGGAGACTGCTGCCCGGCGGATCTGACTTGTCAATCCAAAGCGCTCGTCGGAGGGAAACGATCGGGTTTCGCGATAAACGGACAAGGTCAGCGCATGTGCTTTCGCCCAGACATCAAGCCGCCGATAGTCCTTCACCGATACGTCGCTGGCGGCAGGCGGCTGGCGGCTAAAAATAGGTATTGACCGCAGCATCCAGCGTATCGCGCATATCCGGATCATCGGTCAGCGGCCGCACCAACGCCATCCGACAGGCCGATTGCGGATCGATGCCCTTGCCGATGAGTTGGGCGGCATAGACCAGCAGACGGGTGGACATGCCTTCGTCGAGCCCGTGACCCTTGAGGTTGCGGCTGCGTTGGGCGATCTGGACCAGCTTCTCGGCGGTCTCCTTGTCGACGTGACCCTCGTGGGCGACGATTTCGGTCTCGATGTCGGCGGACGGGTAGTCGAAGTCCAGGGCACCGAAACGTTGTTTGGTCGACTGCTTCAGATCCTTCATCAGGCTCTGGTAGCCGGGGTTATAGGAGATGACGATCTGGAAATCGGGATGCGCCTGGACCAGCTCGCCCTTCTTCTCGAGCGGCAGCTGGCGGCGATGGTCGGTCAAGGGGTGGATCACGACCGTGGTGTCCTGGCGGGCCTCCACGACCTCGTCCAGATAGCAGATGGCGCCGATGCGTGCGGCCACCGTGAGCGGGCCGTCCTGCCATTTGGTGCCGTTGATGTCGAGCAGAAAACGTCCGACCAGGTCGGAGGCGGTCATGTCTTCGTTGCAGGCGACCGTGATAAGCGGGGCGCCGATCTTCCAGGCCATGTATTCGACGAAGCGCGATTTACCGCAGCCGGTCGGCCCCTTGAGCATCACCGGCATGCGGGCGTCGTAAGCCGCCTCGTACATGACGACCTCGTTCTGCACGGGGCGGTAATAGGGCTCGTCCTTGATCAGGTATTGGTCGCGGTCGATTTCGCTCATCTCAATGCTCTCTCGTTCACAAGCCGATGACCAAAAAGCCCCTGCCCCGCACGTCAGGACAGGGGCTTTTCGTCAATCCCTGATTGTTAGATCATCGGTTTTCGCCCAAGCGAAAACCGATCCTCAGACCGACTTGCCGCGGAAGACGACCATCTCGGCGCCCTTGGACTGGGCATAGTTGTCGTAGCCGACCAGACGTACGTGGTTGTCCGGGTGCGCCTTGTGGCAGGCTTCCGCCTCGGCCAGGATGGTGTCGACGTTGGTCTCGCCGAACAACGGCAGCTTCCACATGTACCAGTAGTGGTCGAATGCGTTTTCCGGCTCGCTGTGCTCGATGGCCGGATTCCAGCCCTTGGCGACGATGTACTCGACCTGCTTGCGGATCCGCGCCTGATCCATCTCGGGCAGATAGGAGAAGGTCTCGAACTTGCGGCTGTTCGGATCGTCGAGGCTGGATTGATAGTCCTGCATGGTGCTCATGGGGTGTTACTCCGAAACTGGGTTCATGTTGAGAGCTCGTCGGGGGCCTATCCCTCGCTTAGGGGGATCGGCCTCCAGCTTCCGGCCTCCAGCCTCCCGCCAAAATCGCACTCGGGCCATGATCGTGCGGCGCACGCACGCACGATCGGCTGGCGGCTGGCGGCTGGCGGCTGGCGGCGATTACTTGTGCGACACGTCGAGCTTGTCGACGGTATCGAACTCGAACTTGATCTCCTTCCAGGTCTCCATGGCGATCTTGAGCTCGGGGCTGTGCTTGGCGGCGTTGGTGAGGATCTCCTTGCCTTCCTTCTCGATCTGCACGCCCTGATTGCGGGCCTCGACGCAGGCTTCGAGCGCGACACGGTTGGCCGCGGCGCCGGCTGCGTTGCCCCAGGGGTGACCCAAGGTGCCGCCGCCGAACTGCAGGACGGCGTCGTCGCCGAAGATGTTCACCAGTGCGGGCATGTGCCAGATGTGGATACCGCCGGAGGCGACCGCGAAGGCGCCGGGCATCGCGCCCCAGTCTTGGTCGAAGAAGATGCCGCGCGAGCGGTCTTCCTTGATGTAGGACTCACGCAGCAGGTCGATCCAGCCGAGGGTCGACTCGCGGTCGCCTTCGAGCTTGCCGACGACGGTGCCGGTGTGCAGATGGTCGCCGCCGGACAGACGCAGGATCTTGGTCAACACGCGGAAATGGATGCCGTGGTTCGGGTTGCGGTCGAGCACCGCGTGCATCGCACGGTGGATGTGCAGGAGCACGCCGTTGTCGCGACACCACTGGGCCAGGCCGGTGTTGGCGCAGAAACCGCCGGTGATGTAGTCGTGCATGATGATGGGCGCGCCGATCTCCTTGGCGTATTCGGCACGCTTGAACATCTCGTCCGGGGTCGGCGCGGTGACGTTCAGGTAATGGCCCTTACGCTCGCCGGTCTCGCGCTCGGACTTGTCGATCGCGTCCATGACGAAATCAAAGCGTTGACGCCAGCGCATGAAGGGCTGCGAGTTGACGTTCTCGTCGTCCTTGGTGAAGTCCAGACCGCCGCGCAGACACTCGTAGACGGCACGGCCGTAGTTCTTGGCGGACAGACCCAGCTTCGGCTTGATGGTGCAGCCGAGCATCGGGCGGCCGTACTTGTTCATGATGTCGCGCTCGACCTGGATGCCGTGCGGCGGGCCGTTGCAGGTCATGACATAGGCGATCGGGAAACGCACGTCTTCCAGGCGCAGGGCACGCACGGCCTTGAAGCCGAAGACGTTGCCGACCAGCGAGGTGAAGACGTTGACGACCGAACCCTCTTCGAACAGGTCGATCGGATAGGCGATGAAGGCGTAGAAGGCGTCGTCGTTGCCCGGGACGTCCTCGATTGCGTAGGCGCGGCCCTTGTAGTGGTCCATGTCGGTCAGGAGGTCGGTCCAAACCGTGGTCCAGGTGCCGGTGGACGACTCGGCGGCGACGGCGGCAGCGGCTTCTTCACGCGGAACGCCTGCTTGCGGGGTGATCTTGAAGCAGGCGAGGAGATCGGTCTCCGACGGGGTGTAATCCGGCATCCAGTATGTTTCGCGATACTCTTTGACGCCCGCGCTGTAAGTCTTTGCCATGTTCGCTTGTCCTCAGGGATAGTGAAGGAATTCGCCGGTCCAGATCTGTGCTGGTCCGCAGTCCCGCGTGTTGCGCAGTGCGCTTGGAACCTGAGGCGGCAGTATAGGCAAAAGCCTTATAATTACTAGTTAATATTGCTTATAGTCGACATAAGCATAGAGTTATGTCTATGGTTCTGCCGCCAGCCGCCAGCCGCCAGCCGCCAGCCGCCAGCCGCCAGCCGCCAGCCGCCAGCCGCCAGCTACCAGCCGCCAGCCACCAG
>NZ_LN848257.1:4829090-4869218 GCF_001499735.1 Thiocapsa sp. KS1
CGCAGCGCAGCGCAGCGCAGCGCAGCGCAGCGCAGCGCAGCTACAGCGCAGCACCAGCCACCAGCCACCAGCCACCAGCCACCAGCCACCAGCCACCAGCCGCCAGCTGCCAGCCACCAGGTGATGGACTAAAGTCTGATAGCCGGAAGCCGGAAGCCGGAAGCCGGAGGCAGGAGGCAGGAGGCAGGAGGCAGGAGGCAAAAGGCAAAAGGCAAAAGGCAAAAGCGCAACCCAACGAGGAACGACCCGCGTGCATGTCTCGCTCCGACAACTCAAGGTCTTCGAGGCGGTTGCGCGTCATCTCAGCTATACGCGCGCTGCGGAGGAGCTGCATCTCAGCCAGCCTGCAGTCTCCATGCAGGTGCGTCAGCTCGAGGAGGAGGCCGGGCTGCCGCTGTTCGAGCGGATCGGCAATCGCATCCTGTTGACCGAGGCCGGTCGAGAGGTCTACGACTACGGCCGAACCATCAACAGTGCCTTGCAGGAGATGGAAGAGGTGCTCGAGTCCCTGAAAGGGGTCAGTCGCGGTCGTCTTCACCTTGCGGTTGCGAGCACGGTCAACTACTTCGCGCCGCGCCTCCTGGCGATCTTCCAGCAGCGCTACCCGGGGATCGGACTTCAGCTCGACGTCACCAATCGCGAGCAGCTGGTGCGCATGCTGTACGACAACACGGTCGATCTGGTGCTGATGGGCGTGCCTCCGACGGACATGGAGGTCGAGTCCGAGGCGTTCATGGAGAATCCGCTGGTGGTGATTGCGCCGCCGGATCATCCGCTTGCGCACGAACGGGCCATCAGTCCAGCGCGTCTGGCGGACGAGGTTTTCGTGATGCGCGAGCCCGGCTCGGGCACGCGCCAGACGATGGAGCGCTTTTTCGGCGAGCGTGGTCTGACCATCCGCCACGGGATGCAGATGACCCGCAACGAGGCCGTGAAACAGGCCGTGCGCTCGGGTCTCGGTCTGAGCGTCGTGTCCTTGCATACCATCGAGCTGGAGCTCGAGACGCGTCGCCTGGTGACCTTGGATGTCGAGGGGTTTCCCGATCGACGTCAGTGGTATCTGGTCTCTCGCCGGGGCAAGCGGCTCTCGCCGGCGGCCAATGCCTTTCGCGAGTTCGTTCTGACGGAGGCTGCTCTGATTGCCCCGCCGATCTTTTTCGAGGCCGGGGCGACTCTGTCGCCTGTGTCGAGTCCCGGCCGCTAGGGGTCAATGCCGAGCGGCGATCCCGTCGCATTGAAGAACCGGCTCGGCGCCTGCGATCTTGATCAAGACTCGGGAGTTGACGATGTCGTTGTCGAGCGTTCTGCGGACCCTCATCCTCGCCTGGCTGTCGGCCGCCTCCGCGATCGTCCCTGCTGCATCGCCTGATCCGCGCGCCGATCAGGCTCCGGAATGGGTGGTCACGGATGCCGGCGGCGAGTCGCGCGTCCCGCTCTACGTCTTCTGGTCCAAGACCTGTCCGCACTGCAAGGCCGCACTGGGTTTTCTCGACACCCTGCGCGAGGAGGAACCCTGGATCCAGGTCCGTTCCTACGAGTTGGCTGCCGATCGTGCGCATGTCCAGCGCTACGTCGAGATGGCCCGAGCGCTGGGCGAGGAGGCCCGCTCGGTTCCGGCCTTCTTTGTTTGCGGGCGGATGCTGACCGGTTTCGACGACGCCGACGGGGTCGGAGCACAGCTCGTCGGGCTCGCGCGATTCTGTCGTCAGGTCGCGGGGCAGGGCGGCGCAGTCGGTACTCCGGGTTCGGTGCCGCCCCCGCCGCAGAGCATCCAGGTGCCGCTCCTGGGGGCACTGGACCCCGCCGCCATGTCGCTGCCCGTATTCACGCTGGTGCTGGCCGGACTCGATGCCTTCAATCCCTGTGCCTTCTTTGTCCTCTTCTTCCTGCTGAGCTTGATGGTCCATGCCCGCAGTCGGGCGCGGATGCTCCTGATCGGCGGCACCTTCGTACTCTTTTCCGGGTTGGTCTATTTCTTCTTCATGGCCGCATGGCTGAATCTTTTCCTGGTCGTCGGCGGGGCGGCGGTCGTGACGACGGTCGCCGGGCTGGTTGCGCTCGTGGTCGGCGGGTTGAACGTAAAGGACTATGTCTTCTTTCGTCGGGGACCGAGCCTCTCGATCCCGGACCATGCCAAGCCCGGACTGTTCGCGCGAATGCGCCGCCTGCTCGCGTCCGACCGTCTCGGGGCCATGTTGATCGGAACGCTGGTTCTGGCACTGGCGGCGAACAGCTACGAGCTGCTCTGCACCGCGGGCTTTCCGATGGTCTACACGCGTGCGCTTACGCTGCATGAGCTCTCGGTGCCGGCCTATTACGGCTACCTGGGACTCTACAACCTCGTTTACGTGCTGCCGCTTCTGGGCATCGTCCTGGTCTTCACCTTCACGCTGGGTGCGAGAAAGCTGACGGAACGTCAGGGTCGTCTCCTGAAGCTCCTCTCGGGGCTCATGATGCTGGGTCTCGGCGCGGTGATGCTGCTTGCGCCCGAGCTGCTCGTCCATCCCCGGGTCGGTGTGCTTCTGCTGCTCGTCGCCGTCGGAGGGACGGCCGTGATCGCGGTCTTCGACAAGACCGCTGCCTGAGCCGGGTGGGTCCGTCGTACACGCTCGAGCGTGATCGCTCGTTCGGCTTCGGCGCGGCTCGACGCCGACGGCGGTCAGGCGGCGTCGACGATGATCTTGTCCTTTAGCAGCCGCGCGGCGATTCGTCTAAACTAACCGACCGTCTCAGCTATGCGCGAATGCCGACCATGCCCGACCGCCCTTCGAGTGACTCCGGTATCACCCTGCACCGCTATCCGTTGCTGGCTTCGATCGACTCCCCGGCGGATCTGCGCGCCCTGCCGGAGCATCTGTTGCCGTCGGTGGTCAACGAGCTGCGGGGTTTCCTCGTCGACACCGTCTCGCAGACCGGCGGTCACCTTGCCGCCGGCCTCGGCGTGGTCGAGTTGACGGTCGGTCTGCACTACGTCTTCGACACCCCCGGCGATCGGCTGGTCTGGGACGTCGGCCATCAGGCCTACCCGCACAAGATCCTGACCGGGCGGCGCGATCGCATGCCCAGCTTACGCCAGAAAGACGGACTCTCGGGTTTCCCCAAACGCTGCGAAAGCGATTACGACTGCTTCGGTGTCGGTCATTCCAGCACCTCGATCAGTGCGGCGCTCGGGATGGCCTTGGCCGCGAAACAGCGCGGCGAGCATCGCGACGTGGTCGCCGTCATCGGCGACGGGGCGCTGAGCGCCGGCATGGCGTTCGAGGCATTGAACCACGCGGGCTCGATGGATATCGATCTGGTCGTCATCCTCAACGACAACGAGATGTCCATCTCGCCGCCGGTCGGGGCCATCACCAACCATCTCGCACGCCTGCTGTCCGGCAAGATCTACACCACCATGCGCGAGGGCAGTAAGACCGCCCTGCGCGGGATGCCGCAGCTGCGTCACCTGGTCGGACGCTGGGAAGAGCACATGAAGGGCATGTTGATGCCGAGCACCCTGTTCGAGGAGCTCGGGTTCAACTATATCGGCCCGATCGACGGTCACGACGTCCATTCGGTGGTCAAGACGTTGCGCAACATCAAGGAGATGCGCGGTCAGCGCTTCCTGCACGTCGTGACCCAGAAGGGCCACGGCTACGAGCCCGCCGAAGGCCAACCCGTGACCTATCACGGCGTCACCCCGTTCGATCGGCACACCGGCGAGCTGCGCAAGGGGGCGTCCAAGGGGCCGACCTATACCCAGATCTTCGGCGCATGGCTCTGCGACACCGCCGAGCGGGACGCGCGTCTGGTCGGCATCACCCCGGCCATGTGCGAAGGCTCGGGCCTGACCGTCTTCTCCAAACGCTTCCCGGACCGGTATTTCGACGTCGGCATCGCCGAGCAGCATGCCGTCACGCTGGCGGCGGGCATGGCCTGCGAAGGTCTCAAGCCCGTGGTCGCCATCTATTCGAGCTTCCTGCAACGTGCCTATGACCAGTTGATCCACGACGTCTGTCTCCAAGATCTGGACGTCACCTTCGCGGTGGATCGCGGCGGCCTGGTCGGCGCGGACGGGGCGACCCATGCCGGGAGCTTCGATCTGAGCTTCAGCCGACCGCTGCCGAAGCTGATCATCATGGCCCCGGCGGACGAGAACGAGTGCCGCCGGATGCTGCGGACCGCATTCGAATATCCGGGGCCGGCGATGGTGCGCTATCCGCGCGGAGGCGGACCGGGCGTGCCGATCGACCCGGATGCGCCGGCGCTCCCGATCGGACAGGGCGAGGTCGTCAGACGTGGGTGCGGGGTCGCTCTGCTCGCCTTCGGAAGCATGGTGACGCCTGCCTTGGCGGCGGCGGAATCCCTGAACGCGACCGTCGCCAACATGCGCTTCGTCAAGCCGCTCGACGGAGCGCTGATTCGGGAGTTGGCCGAGGGCCATGATCTTCTGATCACGGTCGAGGAGAACGCGATTGCAGGCGGTGCCGGGAGCGCGGTCGCCGAGTGGATGTCCGCGGAGGGCATCGAGATCCCCTGTGTCCACCTCGGTCTGCCGGATCGCTACATCGATCATGCCGAGCATGCCCAGCAGCTCGCCGCCTGCGGTCTGGATGCCGGCGGTATCCGTGCCTCGGTGCAGGAGGCTTACGGGGCTCGCTTCCCGGATCGCACCCTTCCCGATGTCTCGCAAGCCGGTTATCCGGATCAGGCGCCGGCACGTCAGCAGGGCGTCGGCGCTGCATGAGGCGTCTGCTCGGCGGTGCGATCGTCGCGGTCGCACTCCTCCTCGGGCTGATCCTCATGCTCGGGCCGTTTGCGCTCGGGCACCTGGCCCGGATCGGCTACGATCGTCTCGTGGCCGACCTCATGTCGGGGTCGCCTGGAGCGACGATCCTGCAGAACAGCTATCGACGCGGCTGGTTCATCTCCAGCGCCGCGTTCGAGGTCCTGATCCCCGCCGATCCGGGGTCGGCACCACCGTCTTCACCCACGCGGATTCGCCTCGACAGTCGTATCGAGCAGGGACCCGGGCTCTGGCTCGCCTCCCGGTTTCCGCCGGTTTTTGGTCGGGTCCACACCCGGGTCGAGCTTCAAGGGTTGCCCGTTGCACTGCCTGCGCTACCCGTGACCATCGATCTGCATCTCGACGGCTCGGGCCTGGTGCGCCTGAACGTGCCGCCGGGCGAGACCGTCGCGACCGCCGATGTGCTCGGCCTGCGGCATTCGGCCATTGACGGCGAGCTGCGGATCGGATCGAGCCGCCGGACACTTGCGGCCCGATTCGGGCTGGCCGAGCTCGCTCTGCTGAGTCCGACCGGGCCGCTCGCGCGTTTCTCCGATCTGCGATTCGAGAGCGAGCGGCCGGATCGCACCTCGGGTACGGGGCGTCTCGATGTCGCCGGCGTCGAGCTGGCCGGCGTCGAGGCTGCGCCCGGCGCACAGAAAGGGCTCCGGATCGACGGACTTGCGGCGACGCTGTCCGGAAACATCCGTGAAGGGCTCCTTGATCTGAGGCTGCTGGTGTCCACGCGGGCGTCGGCCACGGCGCGAGACGCCTTCGGTCCATCGCAGATCGGCCTCTCGGGCGAGCGCTTGGACATGGCCGCCCTCGAGGATCTGGCCGAGGGGCTCCGCGCGCTCGGCTCGGGCCAGGTCGCTCAGGAGATGCAGGGTCTCGTCACCGCCGGCCTGATCGCCGGCCTGGTCCCGCGTTTCGTCGAGCGCGCGGCGCGGATCGCGGTCGAGCCGATGCGGATCGAGACCGCCGACGGCCCGGCCGTCGGTCGGCTTGATCTGCGTTTGGAACCAGGTGCCGACACGCCGAATTGGTTGACCAGCGACACCGGGGATTGGCTGTCCCTGTTGCGTGCCGACGGCGAGCTGGAGCTGCCCGAGACCGTCGCACTGGCTTGGCTGGGGCGCAGCATCGAGGAGGAGGCCGGGGACGAGACCCTGTCCGCGTCGTCGCCGGCGTTCGAGCCGGTCGGGGCGCAACCGGCGGCAGCGGTCCAAGCGGTACCCTCGGAAGCCCGCGCATTGCTCGAGGGCTGGATCAGCGATGGCTGGGTCTCCCGGCGCGGCGATCGTCTTGCGTCCGCCCTGCGTCTGGGCGACGGACTCTTGACCATCAACGGCAAAACGGTGCCGCTGCGTTAGATCGCCGTAGGTTGGCGCCTGGTCCTCTTGATTGCACAAGGCTGGCGGCCCTCTCGAGGGTCACTTAAACTCGGCTTCGCAACCGCAAGGCGACGAGAGCGAGGCCAAGACCATGACAACGACCGCCGGTTACGACCAGGACGTGATCGCTTGGGCGAACGAGCAGGCGCGCTTGCTGCGTACCGGCCAGTTCGATCGGCTCGATATCGAGCATCTGGCCGAGGAGATCGAGGACGTAGGGAAAAGCGAGCAACGCGAGCTTGCGAGCCGTATGGCTGTGTTGTTGGCTCACCTGTTGAAGTGGCAGTTTCAGCCCGCGCGCCCCAGTCGGAGCTGGGACGCGACGATCCGTGTCCAGCGAGACGGTATTGCGCGTCGACTCCAACGCACACCCAGCCTGAGGCAAAGCCTCGATGATCCCGATTGGTGGCGCGATGCGTGGGACGACGCGCTTGCCAGGGCAATCGAAGAGACCGGGCTGAGCGATTTTCCGGACCAATGTCCCTGGCGCGTTGCCGAGATTCTTGATCCGAATTGGAAACCCGACTGATCCGGCCCTGCCGGGTTGTGGTTCTCCCCGCTCATTGCATCCGACAGATGTTGTTGATTTCCTGATTATTCCCCCCGAATGCCGACCGACAGGCCGCTGATCGCGGCGGCTTGCTCGGGCGGGACTTGGGCTTCGAGGTGAAGAATGGCGCCGGGATCGAGCTTCGGCCCGCGCGCCAGGCGGAAGACGAGGCTCTCGCTCGCGGTGCCGTCTGCAAGGCCGACTTTTGCGACAACCGGCACCGGTGCCCCGGTCGCGACTTGCCAGGGGAGCGGATCCGGGATCGGGGCGACGATCTTGAGCAGCACGTCGAATCGTCCGGATCCTCTGTCGAAGCTCTGATGCGTCACGTTGAACGGACCCCGGCTCAGCGCGGCATCGAAGCTCCAGTGGATGTCGCCGGGCTTCGGCGTCGCGGAAGCGGAGGCCCCGGCCCCGGATTCCAGCTGTTGCAGACGGCGCGCCAGATCATCGACACGCTGCTCGAGTGCTTGAAGACGCGACGTTTCGGGCGTCGGGTCGGCCGCCTGGCCGGACGATGGCGTGGCTGCGAGCACGAGTCCGGACAGCACCAGTGCGGAGAATCCGATCGGGGCAAGATGCCGCATCGCGGGTGTCGGATGCTCTGGAGTCATGGTGTCCCTCGGTCGTCGTTCAGCGCTCAGGTAAACATATCGGAGGTGATGTTCCTGAACCAGTCCAGCGCGAACTGCTGCTCCATCGCGCGCGTACGGGCGTCGGCATCGGCCGGCGAGACCCCGCCGGCACCAGGCACGTCGACGATCTTGCCGTCCTCGAGGCGGTAGACGCCCGCGACAGAGATCCCGTGCTCGGGGGCGATGATGCTGTAGCAGGTGTTGACATACGAGGGCGCGGGCGCCGGTTCGCCGTCGATCGCGGCGAGGATGGCGGCGGCGCAGACCTTGCCTTGGGAGTTGGCCGAGTATCCGGATTTGGGCATGACCCCGGCGATACAGGCATCCCCGATCACGTAGATGTCTTTATGGATCGAGGATTCGAAGGTCCGCTGATCCACCGGACACCAGCCCGATTCATTCGCGAGTCCGGCAACTTGGGCCAAGGCGCCGGCCTTTTGATGCGGGATCAGGTTGATGACGTCGCCTTGATACTCCTCGAACGATCCGACCAAGGTTCGGGTCTCGGGATCGATCGCCTCGACGATGCCGCCCTGCGCCCCCGAGACCCATTCGATCATGTCGCCGTAATGCTCCTGCCAAGCGGCCTGGAAGAGTGCCTGTTTGGAGAAGGCGTCCTTGGCGTCCAGGATGACGATCTTGGATTTCGGCTTGTGGTTGGAGAAATAGTGCGCGACCTGCGCGGCGCGCTCGTAGGGACCGGGCGGGCACCGGAAGGGATTCGGCGGCGCGACGATATAGAAGACGCCCCCGTCATCCATCGCCTCCAATTGCTTGCGCAGCGTGCGGGTCTGCGGACCGGCCTTCCAGGCGTGCGGGATCTGCTCGGCGACCGCCTCGGACATCCCCTCGATCGCATCCCAGTCGTAGGCGATGCCGGGGGAGACGACCAGTTTGTCGTAGGTGTAGCGATTGCCGCTCGCACCTTTGACGAGGTGCTGCGCCGGATCGATCTCGACCACCGTATCTTGCATGACGGCAATTCCGCGCCGGGTCAGACCGCGATAGTCGAAGGTGAGACTCGCGAGGTCGCGCTCCCCGCCGAGCACCTCGTTGCTGAGCGGACATGAGATATAAACCGGATCCTTCTCGATGAGCGTCACGCGGATGCTCGGGTCGGACATGCTCAGATACTTGGCCGCGATGGTGCCGCCATAGCCTCCTCCGACGACCACAACCCGCGCTCTGGGAGGTGTTGCTGCGCCGAGTGCGATCCGGGGTGTGCTCGCGACCGCGGCCGTCGAGAGGATGGATGTCGTCAGAAAGCCTCTACGGGTCAGGGTGCTCATCCTGCGATCCTCTTAAACCGCGCCCGGCGCGGTATGCGATGTCTTTCGATGGGATCGACCCCGGCAGACTTGACGACCGCTGGAGTCGGCGCGGTTTAAGATATTAAAAAATATATTATTTTAAACCGCGTCCCCGATAAGGGCTGTGGATGCACCAAACGTCGAGCTCACTCGACAATGAGCATCTTGTTCTGGACGCGGTTTACTTCTGACTCTCGTAGAAATGCGCCAGGGCCACGATCTCGTCGTCCGAGAGATCCGTGACACGGTCTCTCATCTTGCGCGGGTGGCAGCGCTCTCCGTCGCGACAGGCCTGCATGGCATATTGCAGGTAGCCCGCCCATTGACCGGCCATGCGCGGGGATTCCGTGTCTTGCCCGCGCCCGCCGTCCTGGTGACAGCTCTCGCAATACCGCTCGTGCAGGACCGGTGCCTCGGCGAGCTGATCCGCGACGGCTACGCGGTCGGTGGAGACCCAGGGCTGAGCGGCGTAGAAGCTCGCGATCGCGTTGATCTCCTGGTCCTTATAGCCCTGCATGATGCGGCCCATGATGGTGGATGGGCGTTTGCCGAGCTTGTAGTCGGAGAGCACCGCGACGAGATAGCCCTTGTCCATCCCGCCGATGGTCGGCATGACCTCCCCGGCGCTTGCGCCGAGTGTGCCGTGACAACCGGCACAGGTGTTGGCGAGCATGCTCGCCGAGCGGACCTCGTCGGTCTGGGCGTAGAGGCTCGGGACGAACGCGATGAGGAGGCCCACGCCGATGGCGCGGCTCCAGTCGGGCATTGGCATGGCAGTCTCTCCTTTGGGGTCGATCGGCCGCGGTCGCCCCGCCGGCTGTCGGCGGCGCCCCGTCGGTCATTGTTGTTTTCGCGGCACCTTGAACGAGTCCGCGGGGCTCGGCCTTGATGCAAGTCAAGGCCGAGCGGCCGATTCCCGCCTGTGTTGCTTGCAGTGAATGACACATGACGTGTCCGGTAAAAGTCCGATCGGATGCATGGGCATTGATAAAGATCAATCATCCATCAACCGCCGGAGAAATTTGACTTGTATCAAGGCCGGCCGGAGATCCCCTCGGCATCGTCCGGATCGATAGGGATGATCATCAGATCCGATCGGCGCGAGCGGTACTGCGGCGTGTCGGCGGATCCGGCGGGTCTCGCCACAGCGAGACCGCGCCGACTGCCTCAGGGACGGGATACACAACTAAGAATCCGGAGTGCACCATGAAGCAAGATCCTCGCGGACCGAGTCCCGCAGGCATGGCTCGGCCCAGTCTCGCCCGATTGGGCCTCGCCATCGGGCTTCTCACCCTCGCCGTGACCGCCGAGGCCGCGCGCCCAAGCGGTCAGGCCGGGGTCGATTGGGGCGATCCACGCGGCGAGGAGTGCGTGGATTGTCATATGACCGAGAACCCCGGCCTCTACTGGGAGTGGAACCACAGCGCGCACGGTCAAGCCGGCGTGAACTGTCTGGACTGTCACAAGCGCGAGGAGGGTGCCATCGATGCCTTCAAGCACGAGGGCGAGTTCATCTCCATCGTGGTGACGCCGAAGAACTGCTCGACCTGTCACGAGACCGAGTTCCAAGAGATGGACGGCTCCCATCACGCGAAGGCCGGCCAGATTCTGGGCTCTTTGGATAACCTGCTCGGCGAGGTCATCGGCGGACCCGCTGCCGTGAACGCCGGCTGCAAGCAGTGCCACGGCGGCGAGATGGAGTTCTACACCGAAGGCAAGAACAAAGGGCGTCCGACGCCCGGCACCTGGCCCAATACCGGCATCGGCCGGATCAACCCGGACGGCAGCCTCGGCTCCTGCACGGCCTGTCACGGGCGGCATCGCTTCTCGCGTGCTCAAGCACGCACGCCCGATACCTGCGGCAAGTGCCATGTCGGACCGGATCATCCGCAGATCGAGGTCTACAACGAATCCAAGCACGGCATCATCTACCGCGCCAAGGTCGACGAGATGAATCTTGACTCGCGCAAATGGGTCGCGGGTGTGGATTACTCGGCCGCACCCACCTGCGCGACCTGCCACATGAGCTCGGGCCCCGGGATCGGAACGACCCACAACGTCGGTGAGCGGATCTCCTGGACGCTGCGTCCGCCGATCTCGACCAAGATCAATCTCGTCAAGCTCGAGAACGGTCAGTAGTTCGACGTGCCCGAGGGTCAGCCGATACCGGCCGTGGGCGACGAGGCGAAGGGCTCCAAGGTGGTCGAGGTGCTGACCTGGAAGGACCGGCGCGCCAAGATGGAAAAGGTCTGCTTCGGCTGTCATGCCGAAAGCGTCGTGACCGGCCATTACAAGCAGTTCGACGATGTGGTCGACCTCTACAACGACAAGTTCGCCAAGCCGATCGCAGCCATGATGGATCGCCTCAAGGAAGGCGGCTACATCACGGGCGCGCCCTTCGACGAGAAGATCGAATGGACCTGGTGGGAGATCTGGCATCACGAGGGTCGTCGTGCCCGTCACGGCGCATCCATGAGCGGACCGGACTACACCTGGTGGCACGGCATGTACGAGGTTGCCCAGCACACCTACTTCAAGTGGATCCCGGAGCTCAAGGAGGTCGTGATCAAGAAGGACGGCAACGAGGAGTTCGCGGTCGCCCTGCTGGAGGAATACTTCAAGCCCATCGACGGGCATGACTGGTACTTCAACGGCATGAGCAAGGAGCAGCTCGAGGTGGTGCGCAAGGGCTTCGAGGCCCGCTACGGCGAGGGATCGTTGAAGTAAGCCACGCACTCGGCGGATGTGAGCAGGAGGCGAAAGGTCAAAGGTAAAAAGGCTGTCGGCTGATAGCTGATGTTCTCGTGACACCGCTCTGCGGTGTCACGCCTCTCCTGGCGCTCCGCGCCTCGTGCCACCCTGACCGACGCGCTGCGCCGGTCAAGCTGTGAGTGAATCCCGACACCTCTTTCCAGGTCTAAATCAGCGCCTCCGAGTTCGCGGGGCGCCCATGCACGAGAGCCACCTATGCGCATGCTTCCGATCGTTTTCCTTGGCCTGCTGTTCGCCGCGTCGGCAACGCTCGCCGCCGATGCCGGCGCCCTGATCCGCGACGGCGAGGCCAAGCTTCAGGCCGGTGAGCTCGACGCCGCCGTCACTGTCCTGCGGGAGGCGGTCGCGACCGATCAGACCTCCGCTCTGGCTCGGCTGCGTTTGGGCGGGGCATTTCTGATGAAGCAGGACTACTCAGGCGCCATCGCGCAATTTCGCGAGACGGTCAGATTGGACCCGAACAACGCGAACGCCTTCGTCGGGATGTCCGTGGCCTATCTGCACAGCGCGCGTTACGACCTCGCCCGTGCCTCTCTGGACGAGGCGATCCGGATCGACCCGAACAAACGCAAGGAGGCGGAGCCCTTGTTGGCCTACATCGACAGGGCGTCTGCCCGTACGGATCCCGCCCCGGCCGAGCCGCATCCGCAGTAATCTGTCCGGCGTGGGGTGCCGCTCGGTCGTGCTGCAACCGCGCAGGTTAGGTCGGACGCGGTTCACGCGGCTCCGGAGCCTGCTCCGTTATCGCGTGCGCGATCGGTCCGATCACATGTCCGGGGAGCCACCGCAACAGGACCGCTTCGAGCTCGGCGACCTGGGCCGGTTTGGAGATGAAGTCGTCCATCCCGGCCGCCGTACAGTCCTTGCGATCGCGCTCGGAGACACCGGCGGTCATGGCGACGATGGGGAGATGCTCGCCTTCGCCGCGTGCATGCTCGGCTGCACGGATATGGCACGTTGCCTCGTGCCCGCTGAGCTTCGGCATCTGAACATCCATCAGGATGAGATCGAAACGCTCTTCTGCGACGGCATCGATCGCTGCTTGACCATCGGCGACGATCCGGGGCTCGATGCCGAAGCGACGCAACATCATGGTCACGACCTTCTGATTGACGGCATTGTCCTCCGCAACCAGAACCCGCGCATCGAATCGCCTCGTGGGGCGCTTGGACGAGACGGGTACGATGCCGGCATCCCCTCGGGACATCCCCAAGACCTTGGCGGCTGCATCGTGCAGCAGGATCTCGCGAACCGGTTTTAGAAGGGTGACCTCGATCCCGACCCGACGCGCCTCGGGGCCCGGATAGCCGAGCGAGCTGAGCATGATCAGCCGTGTCGCGCTCAGCGCCTCGTCGCCCTTGATCCGATGCGCCAGCTCGATCCCGTCCATGCCGGGCATCTGCATGTCGAGGATCGCCAGGTCGAACGGCTGATCCTGCTCGAGCCCGCGCTGTAATGCCGCCAAGGCTTGCGGTCCGTCCTCCGCACACTGCGTTCGGGCGCCCCAGCGCGCGAGATGGTTCTCCAGGATCAGACGGTTGGTCGCATTGTCGTCGACGATCAGCGTGCGTATGCCGTTGAGGTCGGTTTCCTCGCAGTCGGGAACCGAAGTCGCGGTCTTCAGGCTCAGCGTGAACCAGAACCGCGAGCCGACGCTCGGCGTGCTCTCGACACCGATGTCGCCGCCCATCAGCATGGCAAGGCGTTTGGAGATGACCAGGCCGAGTCCGGTACCGCCGAATCGCCGTGTCGTGGATGCATCCGCTTGCTTAAAGGGACGAAACAGGGTGGCGAGGGTTTCCGGATCGATCCCGATGCCGGTGTCCGAGACCTCGAAGCGAACCAGCCAACCGTCCTCGATCTTGC
This sequence comes from Thiocapsa sp. KS1, assembly GCF_001499735.1. Lineage (GTDB taxonomy): Bacteria > Pseudomonadota > Gammaproteobacteria > Chromatiales > Chromatiaceae > Thiocapsa. Next base: position 4,842,386 of record NZ_LN848257.1, read on the forward strand.
GATCCAAGCCGACGCGTACCACCACCTCGCCGCGGTCGGTGAACTTCACGGCATTCCCCATCAGATTCATGAGGATCTGTCTGATGCGATAGGGATCGCCCAAGAGCAGTCGGGGCACGTCGGGGTGAACGAAGCTCGCGACCTCGATCGGCCGTGCCCGGACGCCCGAGGCGACCAACCCGGTGATCTCCTCGACGGTGTTGCGCAGATCCACCTCGATCTCCTGAAGATCGAGCTTGCCGGCTTCGATCTTGGAGAAATCCAGGATGTCGTTGATGACCGTGAGCAGCAGGCCGCCCGACTTCTCGGCGGTGGCGATGAAGTCCTGCTGTTGGCGAGTGAGCTGGCTGTCGCGCAGCAGCTCGAGCATGCCCAGGACACCGTTCATCGGGGTGCGGATCTCATGGCTCATCACGGCCAGGAACTCGCTCTTCGCCCGGTCCGCGGACATCGCCTCGTCGCGCGCACGGGCCAGTGCGTCCATCTGCCGGCGGGTCTCCGTGAGGTCGCGCACGACCGCGGTGAAGACACGGCTGGTGCCGACATCCACGCGGCTCATCGCCAGGTAGAGCGGGAAGCTCGTCGCGTCCTTGCGCAGCCCCTCGATCTCGCGGATCTCGGTCAAGGCAGCGGCGTCGCCGAGCGTCTGCGCGTCGCGAATCCGCTCTTCGAATTCTCGGTCATAGGGCTCGGCCAAGAGGATCGACATGGGTTTGCCTCGAATCTCCGGCGTGTCGTATCCGAACGTCCGTTCCGCGGCGCGGTTCATGGCGACGAGTCGGCCGGCCCCGTCGATATGGACGGCACCGTCGGCCATGTTGTCGATGATTGCCCGATTACGCTCGCGGCTTTCGGTCAGGAAGGCGATCTCGCGATCTGTCGCTCGACTCGTCAGGACAGACCAGAGGAGCGAGCCCGCGGCGGCGAGGGCGACCGTCCCGAGCACGAGTACAGCCCGCGTCTGCAGATCCGTTCGAACGAACTCGGACCAGAGCGCCGGATCCGAGCCGAGCCCGCTCGCCTGCGCGCTCAAGTCCCACAGCAGGATGCCGACGGTCGTCAGCGCCGTGCCGCCGATCAAAGCGAGGCCCAAGAGACCGACCCGAGCCAAAAGGGGCTTATGAAAGCCTCGTGGATGGGTGGTGCCGCGATTGGATCTCCGAGGATTGAGTTGATCCATTATTTTCGACAGGACAGGTGAGGGGGAACGACCGGAGGGGCCGAGCGGTCGGGAATAAACCCGAAACGTCGCGCTTTGCCCGATGCGGCAATCCCTGCTCGCCTTGGCCGAAGGGAGGACCCGAGCCTCGCGTCGCGCCCGGGCGTCTCCTATGTGCTGCCGTGCGGATGTTATCACCATCGGACCGGCTGTACCGGAGCGCTGCCGTCGTCGAGCTGCGGCAGGGCGTGTCGGTTGCCTCACGGTTGACAGCGGGAGCGCCGCTCGACCAGAGTGCCCTTATTCGATTCTGAAACAGCAGGATCTTCCGTATGCAGCACCTTTGCGATATCGCCGATCTCTTCCTGAGCCAGGCACCGGCCTGTGATTACTGGACGTTGCGTCTGGTCGAGGAAGAGCACGATCATTTGGAGGTTCGTCAGGGCGTGGTCGAGCCGAGTCGACTGACCTACACCTCGGGCGCGATGGTGACCCTCGTCGGAGGCGGCGGCATCGGTTACGGCGCAACCAGCGATCTCAGCGCCGCCGGGCTGCGCGCTGCGGCCGAGCGCGCCGCGGGCTGGGCTCGGGTGCATGCCCGGCTCGGACTTTTCGAGGCCGGCATCTATCCGCGCAGCAGCACCCGCGCCGACTATCGTACGCCGATCGAGGAGCCCTGGTCGACGCTGCCGATCGGGGAGAAGCTCGACATTCTGCAGGCCGCAAACGACGCCTTGGCGATCGACGAGCGCATCGTCGACTGGTCGGCTTGGCTGGCGCGCCGCCGGGTCTCGCAGCTCCTGATCACGAGTGACGGGGGGCGTATCTCGCAGGTTCTGGACTATGTGCATCCGGGCCTGGTCGCGGTCGCGAATGAAGGCAGCCAGACTCAGCGCAGGCATGGCGGCGGCTCCGACGGCTCGCAGCAGGGGGGGCTGGAGCGGATCGCCGCGGTGCGTCTGCTCGAGGATGCCCCGCGCGTGGCCGAGGAGGCGCTTGCCCTTTTGGATGCTCCCGAATGTCCGCAGGACACCCGCGATCTCATCTTGCTGCCGAGCCAGATGGTGTTGCAGATCCACGAGAGCATCGGTCATCCCTTGGAGCTTGACCGCATCCTCGGCGACGAGCGCAACTATGCCGGCACCAGCTTCGTCACGCCCGGCATGTTCGGCCGCTACCGCTACGGCTCGGAGCTACTGAACGTGACCTTCGATCCGACCGTCCCGATGGAGCTGGTCTCGGGTGTGGCCGACGACGAAGGCGCACCCGCCGCGCGTGAGTATCTCATACGACGCGGCATCCTGGAGCGTCCGCTCGGCGGAGCCTTGTCCCAAGCGCGCGCCGGTCTGCCCGGCACGGCCAACACGCGTGCCAGCAGTTGGGATCGCCCGCCCATCGACCGCATGGGCAACATCAATCTGGAGCCGGGGGAGGGCAGTCTCGCCGATCTGATCGCGCAGGTGGAACGGGGCATCCTGATGGACACCAACCGCTCCTGGTCGATCGACGACAGCCGCAACAAGTTCCAGTTCGGCTGCGAGCTGGGTCGGTTGATCGAGGACGGGGAGCTGAAGGGCCTGGTGCGCAACCCCGGCTATCGCGGCATCTCCGCGAGCTTCTGGCGCAGCCTCGACGGTGTGGGCGGTCCGGAGAGTCTGGAGATCCGCGGGGTCTGCAACTGCGGCAAGGGCGAGCCGAATCAATCGGTCTACGTCGGTCATGCCGCGCCGCCCTGTCTGTTTCGCGATGTCGCGGTCTTCGGAGGTGGCGAATGAACGCCGATGTCTTTTTCGCCTTGACCGATCACCTGAACGCCGAGCTGCACGGCGCCGAGATCCTCTTCTCCAACCTCTCCGACGAGTCTTCGGACTTCGTGCGACTCAACCGCAACCGGGTCCGTCAGGCCGGGCATGTCGGCTCGACCGCCCTGGACTTGACCCTGATCGAGGGCTCCCGACAGGTCGAGGGCGGCTGCGATTTGAGCGGCGATTCGACCGAGGATCAAGCCCGCGCACGGCGTCTGCTCGCCCGGCTGCGCGAGCGTCTGGCGCACGTCCCGGACGATCCCTATCTGAGTTTTTCAGCCGAGCCGTCCGAGAGCGACCGGCGCGGTGAAGCACGACTCCCGGTCGCCGCCGAGGCGATCGGTGAGCTCATCGAGGTCGCCCACGAGATGGATCTTGTCGGGATCTGGGCCAGCGGCGAGATCGCCGAGGGGCTCGCCAGCTCGATCGGGCATCGCCACTGGCACGCGAGTGCCAGCTTCAACCTGGATTGGAGTTGTTATCTGGAGGCGGATAAGGCGGTCAAATCCGCCTACAGCGGGTTCGACTGGGATCCGGCGATCCTGCGGGCCAAGCTCGAGGCGATGCGCGAGGGGCTGCACGTCATGTCACGCCCGGCACGCCTCCTGGAGCCGGGGCGCTACAGGGCATTCCTGGCGCCGAGCGCCGTCGGCGAGCTGATGGGCATGCTCGCCTGGGGCGGGTTCGATCTCAAGAGCCACCGCACCCATCAAACACCGCTGCTCAAGATGACGCGAGGCGAGCGCAGCTTCGATCCGCGCATCGGGATCCACGAAGAGCACGACCGCGGTCTCGTGCCCCGCTTCACGGCCGAGGGCTTCCCGACCCCGCCGCGCGTCGCCCTGGTGGAAGGCGGTCGTTTCGCCGAATGCCTGGTCGATGCCCGCTCGGGCAAAGAGTACGGCGAGCCGGTCAACGCCGCGAGCGATGCGCCCGGCTCGCTCGGCCTGGATGCCGGGACGCTGGAGGCCGCCGATGTCCCGGGTCAACTCGATACGGGGTTGTGGATCGGCAACCTCTGGTACTGCAACTGGTCCGACCCCAACGACTGCCGCGTCACCGGCATGACCCGTTTCGGCACCTATTGGGTCGAGTCCGGCGAGATCGTCGCCCCGGTCAAGGTCATGCGTTTCGACGACAGCCTCTACCACCTGCTCGGCGACCGCCTGGAGGGACTCACGCGCGAGCGCGAGCTGCTCCTCTCCGCCGAGACCTACGACGGGCGCTCGACCGACAGCGTGCTGCTGCCCGGTGTGCTGGTGTCGGGGATCGACTTGACGCTGTGAGATGGCGATTCCCGCCATCCGCAGCCGTCGGTAGGCCGTCGTCTCAAGAACCCTTTCACATCGGCGTTTGACTCGTGACACCGCTCCGCGGTGTCACGCATCTATCGGCGCTCCGCGCCACGATCGAGCTTGATTCACCAATCCCTGAACACATCGACCAACCCCGCGCGCCCGGCATAGCAACGCGCGCTCGACCAGCGCCAATGCTCCGGATCATCCACAAAACCCCTCTTCACCGGATTGTTGTGGATGTACTCCAGCTTCTGTCTCAACATCACTTCCCCTTCGATGCATTCCGGATGGGATCCCTCTTGCCAGAGCTGATACGAGCGATCGCTGCGTCTCGCCTTGAACGTGAACCCCATGCGATCCAGAAGCCGTTGTGCGCCCTGTTCCTCCAGAAGCTCGATGAGCCTCCTGGCCGAGTAGGATTTGAAACGCTTCCAGACATCCGGCAGGTTCGGCGCCTGAGCCACCGCATGCAGGTGATTTTCCAGCACGACGAAGCCATAGATTCGAAGCGCGGCATGCTCCTGCACGTATGACCAAGAGTCGAACACCACTTGAGCGGTTTCGGGTCGAGTGAAAATGGGCAGCCATTCGACGACGGTACAGGTCAAGAAATGTGGGTGCTCCTCCGAGGCGAAACGGTAGCGTGTCCGAGCCATTGGCGCTCCGTTGAAATATCGTTTCGTGTACTCTACTCGATCGTCTGCTTCGTTGTGAACCGCATCTTGACTCGCAGTGTTTCACCCTTCGATCGCCTCCTGTGCACGTGGCGCGGAGCGCCAAGGGATGCGTGACACCGCCGAGCGGTGTCACGAGCTATGGAGCTGACGGCTGAGGTGATCTCGCGGCTCCGCTTATTTTCTTCTCGTGACACCGCCCAGCGGTGTCACGCCTCTACTGGCGCTCCGCGCCACGTGCTCGGCCAATCGACCATGCGTTGCCACGCAAAGAGCGCCGGCCGGCGGGGTTCCAGTGTTCTAATGGCGTCCGTACCGACCCGCGCTCCGATGCGCTGCCTATAGAGGGACAAAGGCATGCCCGATTATCTCAAACCCTTGTTCAACCGCCGTTTGCTTGCCGACGCACTGCGCGAGCTGCCGCCGTCACCGGACGACGCGCAACGCGCGATCGCTTTGAGCTGGGCCGCCGGCGCGGCGAACGGCAGCCTGCTGGGCCGGAAGGAAAAACCCCTGCAAGGCCAATTCCTGAGCGAGGTGATGGACCGGCTGCTGGGCTTTCGCCAGCTCGTCGGCTCCGAGGGGACGCACCACATGGAGCCCGAGACCAGCTCCGGGACGGTGAAAGGCTATCGACCGCCGGATGCCCGTCTGGGCTGGTTCGGGGCCGCCGTGGATCTCACCCGCGCGGTCCTGGAGCTGAAGGCACCGGGGGCGGATCTGGACGCCAAGCAGGGTGCGGGCTACGGCAAGCTCACGCCGGTGGAGCAGGCGTTCGGTTATGCCGCCAAGGTCGACGGCTGCCGCTGGGTCATCGTCAGCAACTTCATCGAGCTGCGGCTCTATCGCACCGATCGCGGGCAGGGTTACTGCCAGCGTTTTTGGTTAGCCGATTTGGCCGATCCCGAGCGGCTGGACGTCTTCCTCTTCCTGCTCGGTCGCGAGACCCTGCTCGGCGCCGATCCCGCCGCGCCGAGCCCGGTCGAGCGGCTCGCCAGCCACACCCATGTCGCCGAGGAGCGGATCACCAAGGCCTTCTATGTCTTCTATCGGGATCTGCGGCTCGATCTCTTCTATCGGCTGCGCGCCGACAACCCGGCGCCTGCGTCCCTGTCGGCCGAGTCACATGCCGTGCGCCTCCTGGAGATGGCCCAGAAGCTCCTCGACCGTTGTCTCTTCATCTGCTTCTGCGAGGATATCGGCCTGCTGCCGGCCAAGGTGCTGAACAGCGCCCTGACCGTCAAGGCCGAGGGCTTCGTCAAGGTCTCGCGTTGGCAGCAACTCTGCGGTCTGTTCGATGCCATGGACAAGGGCCTGCCTGCGATGCAGATCAACGCCTACAACGGCGGTCTGTTTGCCAGGGATGCCGCGCTTGATGCGCTGGTGGTGGCCGATGCCGCGCTCGACGGCATCCGTGCGCTCTCGGACTACGATTTCGAGACCGATCTCAACGTCAACATCCTGGGTCACATCTTCGAGCAATCGATCACCGACCTGGAGTCCATCCGCGCCGAGATTCGCGGCGAGGGCGACGACCGGCAGCGCTCGCGACGCAAGCGCGACGGCATCTTCTACACCCCTGATCTCATCACCCGCTTCATGGTCGCGCGCACCATCGGCGGCTGGCTGGCCGAGCGTCATGCGCGGATCGAGGCCCGGCATCGCACCGGCAAGCCCGGCCCCCTGTCGAACGAGACCCGTCTGAAGATCTGGGTAGACCATCTCGAGGTCCTGCGTCGCATCAAGGTGCTGGATCCGGCGTGCGGATCGGGCGCCTTCCTGGTCGCCGCCTTCGAGTATCTGATCGGCGAGTACGAGCGGGTCAACCGCACGATCGCCGAGCTGAGCGGTGCGCCCGGACAGCTCGGCCTGTTCGATCTCGACCGCCAGATCCTGCAGGACAACCTCTTCGGGGTCGATCTCAACCCGGAATCGGTCGAGATCACCAAACTGAGTCTCTGGCTCAAGACCGCCCGGCGCGACAAGCCGCTCAACAATCTCGACGCCAACATCCGTTGCGGCAACTCGCTCGTCGAGCCGCCCGGTGACCCTGTTGATACCCAGGCCGATCAGGCGCTAGTCGAAGCCTTCGCCGCGCTCCCGCCCGATCGCCGCGCCTTCGACTGGCGTGCCGCCTTCCCGGCCGTCTTTGCGCAGGGTGGCTTCGATGTCGTGATCGGCAACCCGCCCTATGTGCGCCAGGAGGCGCTGGGTCCGCTCAAGCCCTATCTCGCCCGGCGCTATGCCAGCTATCACGGCGTCGCCGATCTCTACGTCTATTTCTACGAGCGCGGGTTGGAGCTGCTCGCGCCGCGCGGCACCCTCAGCTACATCGTGACCAACAAATGGCTGCGCGCCGGTTACGGCGAGCCGCTGCGCCGGCTCTTCAGCGAGCGCGCCGTCCTGGAAGAGATCCTCGATTTCGGCCATGCACCCATCTTCGAGGACGCCGACACCTTCCCCTGCATCATCGTCGCCCGGCCCGGATCCGCGCCATTGGACACGGCGGCGGACGACGGCGACGGGTCGGGCGCCGGGCCGCAGGCCGCGGCGGATCCGGCCGAGCCGTTTATGGTGAGCGTTTGCCCTGTCCCCCGCGATCGCTCCACCGAGCTGTCGCTGGAGCACTATGTCCACGAGCACGCCTATCCGGTGCCCTGGAGCCGGTACGACGCCGGTCCCTGGAGCCTGGAATCGCCCGAGGTCGAGACGCTGATGGAACGGCTGCGCGAGCGCGGCGTGCCGCTGACCGAGTTTGTCGGCTGCAAGCCGATGTACGGCATCAAGACCGGGCTCAACGAGGCGTTCTTGATCGACGCGGCGACGCGCGCGGATCTGATCCGCGCGGATCCCGCCTGTGCCGAGATCATCAAGCCCTATCTGCGTGGGCAGGACATCGGACGCTGGGTGCCGGATTGGCAGGGGCTCTGGATGATCGTGCTGGCGTCGAGCGCGAACCGCGCCTGGCCCTGGAGCGGCTCGGGGGATTCGGCCGAGAGGCTCTTTGCGCAGACCTTTCCGAGCCTGCATCGGCATATGAAGACGATGCAGGAACGACTCGTGGCTCGGCAAGACAAGGGGCAGCACTGGTGGGAGTTGAGGTCGTGCGATTATTACGACGTCTTCGAGCAGCCGAAAATCCTGTATCAGGTCATCCAGTTCCATTCACAGTACGCCGTTGATCGTGATGGGCTGCTCGGGAACGATAAGACTTTTTTTCTGCCGACCGCCGATTTATACCTTCTTGCCGTCCTCAACGCGCCACTCCTCTGGTGGCACAACTGGCGCTATCTCCCGCACATGAAGGACGAGGCTTTGAACCCCGCGGGTTTCCGCATGGAGTCACTCCCCATCGCCGAGCCCACCCCGGAGATCCGCGCCGAGACCGAGGACACCGTCGCCATGCTGCTCGCCCGAGCCACCGAGTCCCGCACCCAAACCCGCGAGCTGCTCAACTGGCTGCGCCACGAATTCGCCGTCGAGAAACCGGGTCAACAGCTCGAAGACTTCGCTCGCCTCACCGGCGACGCCTTCGCCGCCGAGGTCCGCAAGCGCCGTCCCAAGGGCGCGCCCCGACTGACCCCGGCGGCGATCGGCGAGCTGACCGACACCCACGCCAGATACGCCGGTCCCATGCAGCGGCGCGCCGCCGAGATCCGCACCCTCGAACACCGTCTCTCAGACCTGGTGAACCAAGCCTATTGCCTGAGCGAGGAGGACATCGCGCTTATCCGGCGCACCGCACCGCCGCGGATGCCGTGCGACTTAAGGACATTTGCGTAAATCTTATATATTTCTTATTTTATGGACATGAACACAATCCAATGGACCTGCAAGGCAGCCCGACAACTGCGCAAGATCAAGGAGAAGTCCGCCCGTCAGCGGATCTTCGCCGAGGTGCAGTTACTCGCGACGTTTCCGGATTGTGTCAACGTCAAAAAGCTCACCAATCACGTCTATTCCTACCGTCTTCGCATCGACGACTATCGTGTTTTCTTCGAGTTCGACGGCGCCGTCCGTATCGTCCTGATCGAGGAGGTCAAGAAACGCAATGAACGCACCTACTGACTTGCAGATCATCAAAGGGCCTGATGGACAGCCGGCCTTTGTCGTTCTGCCCTATGACGAGTATGTTCGGCACTATGCGCGCGCACATGAGCTGATTCCAAACGAGGTCGTGGGTTACATCATTCGTGATGAGATGACCCCTGCTCGCGCCTGGCGCGAGTACCTTGGCCTTACGCAAGCCGACGTTGCCGCGCGTGCCGGTATGACGCAAGCAGCCCTCTCGCAGATCGAATCCGGCGCTCACAAGGCCCGTAAGGCAACCAAGGCCAAGCTCGCCGCAGCGCTCGGGATCACCGTCGAGCAGATGACATAGGCAATGGTCGCGGGCGCGTCCTGTCCTAGGCGGCCACCACTTGGCAGGCCGCAACTCTAGCGCCGGCCGCACCGATTCAGGCATGATTGCGGGTCGCCCGGGGTTTTCCGCGTGTTGCTCGTGGCTTGCCTGTGGTGCGTTTGACCGGCTGAGTCGGTCTTCACAGATGCTTGGTGTCGCAGTCGCAACGCAAGGGCGTCTCCGATCCAGGGATCCCCATAACTGATTTGAACCGCCTGCCGGCCGATCGGCCTGCTGGAGCGGTTTTGGAGATATTCACCATGGTTGCAGGCCTCGACGAGAAGCTGGAGCCGATCTTTCAGGATGTCTTGCGCCGCAATCCGGGCGAGACCGAGTTTCATCAGGCGGTGCGCGAGGTGCTCGAAACCCTCGGTCCGGTGCTGGTCAAATATCCCGAGCTGGCCGAGCAGAAGATCATTCAGCGCATCTGCGAGCCGGAGCGTCAGATCATCTTCCGCGTGCCCTGGCAGGACGACCGCGGCCAGATCCAGATCAACCGCGCCTTTCGAGTCGAGTTCAACAGCGCGCTCGGTCCCTACAAGGGCGGGCTTCGGTTCCACCCCTCGGTCTATCTGGGGATCATCAAGTTCCTCGGCTTCGAGCAGATCTTCAAGAACGCGCTGACCGGGCTGCCGATCGGCGGCGGCAAGGGCGGCAGCGACTTCGACCCCAAGGGCAAGTCGGACGCCGAGATCATGCGCTTCTGCCAGAGCCTCATGACCGAGCTCTACCGCCACATCGGCGAGCACACCGACGTACCGGCGGGCGACATCGGTGTCGGCGGGCGCGAGATCGGCTATCTCTTCGGCCAGTACAAGCGCATCACCAACCGCTACGAGTCCGGCGTCTTGACCGGCAAGGGCCTGAACTGGGGCGGTAGTCGCGCGCGCACGGAGGCAACGGGCTACGGGGCCATCTTCTTCCTGGAGGAGATGCTCAAGGTCCGCGGGGATTCGATCGAGGGCAAGACCTGCGTGGTCTCGGGCTCGGGGAACGTCGCCATCTACGCCATCGAGAAGGCGCAGGCGCTCGGTGCGCGCGTCATCGCCTGCTCCGACTCCAACGGCGTCGTGGTCGACCAAGACGGGATCGACCTGTCCCTGCTCAAGCAGATCAAGGAGGTCGAACGTCGTCGTCTGAGCGCCTACGTGCAGGAGAAGACGAGCGCGACCTACCTCGAGAACGGCTGCATCTGGACCGTGCCCTGCCAAGTGGCGCTGCCCTGCGCGACCCAAAACGAGCTGACCGCGAAGGATGCCCAGACCCTGGTCAAAAACGGCTGTGTTGCGGTCGCCGAAGGCGCCAACATGCCGACCACACCCGAGGGGATCCATGTGCTCATGGACGCAGGCGTTGCCTTCGGACCCGGCAAGGCGGCCAACGCCGGCGGCGTGGCGACCAGCGCCTTGGAGATGCAGCAGAACGCCAGCCGCGACTCCTGGACCTTCGACTACACCGAGCAGCGTCTCAAGGAGATCATGGTGAACATCCATCGCAACTGCTACGAGACCAGCGAGGAGTTCGACTCGAAGGGCAACTATGTGGTCGGTGCGAACATCGCCGGCTTCCTGAAGGTCGGCCACGCGATGGCGGCATTGGGGTTGGTCTGATCGGGGTTGGTCCACCGGGCGTCCCGGGTGGCCTGCGTTCCGCGCGCGGGCGCTCGGGTGGGTTAAATCAGTTTCGCCACCTTCAACAAGACACCGACCACGATGGTCGTCTGCAGGACGCCCACGCCGACGACCCAGCGGGTCAGGTCCGCTTTGGTTTCGGCGAGCTTGGCTTCGAGCTTCAGCTCCGTTTCTCGGAGGTCGCGTTTCAGTTCAACCCGTAAGGACTCGATGTCGCGTTGCAGGTTGCTTTCGTGTTCGGCAACCTCCGCCTTGGTCGCCATTTGCCGATCCAGGATTTCGGCAAGCGCGCGCGCTTGAGCTTCGGCTTGCTGGGCGCTGAAACCGCCCGCCTTGAGGGTGTCCGCGTAGGCCAGGGTGTCGAGTATGAAGGTGGTCATGATGAGCGTCCCTTATAGGTTTCGGTTAGATCCGGCCGCCGTTCGATGCGTTCCAATCATCTGATCAGGGACCGGACGGTTTCCCGGTCGCTACCCGAGAGCGCGTCGAGATTGCCTGACGTTTGCTCGATTGCCGAGAGCCGAAGCCCGACGCGGCTCGAGCGCGTGAAAAAGGGGTCGCGGTCGCGGAGGGCGCCAATATGTCGACGGTGCCGTAGGGCATCCGCGTGCTCCCGGCCTTCGGCCCCGGCAAGGCGGCGAATGGCGTCGGCGTGGCGCCCCGTCGACCTAATCCAGCATCCGGACCAGAACCTCATGCCACTGCGCAATGTCGATCTCCCCCAGCTTTCCGGCTAGTCGGCGTTTGTCCACGCAACGAATCTGGTCAAGCAAAACGCGTGCGGGTCTGCCGTTGAACGGAAGCTCCGGCCTGCATCCGAGTGGCTGGCCTTTCGAGGTGATGGGGGCGATGATGACCCGAGGCAGTGCCGCATTCATGTCGTCCGGCGAGACGACCAAGGCGGGCCGCGTCTTCTTGATCTCTGTCCCGAGCGCTGGATCAAGATTGACCCAATAGACGTCGCCCCGCCTGATCCGTTCCCGGATCCGTTCAGGGTCCTTCACCATTCCCAATCTCCACTATCGGAGTCGGGCGGCAGTCCATCCCAGGCGTCCGGATCGTTTTCAGGTCGATAGCCGTCGAACCAGCCCGCGCGAGTCTGGCTGACGGGCTCGATGACGATCCGAGTCCCTTCAAGTCGCAGCTCGATCTCGTCCCGAATGCCGCACTCGGCCAAGAGCGCGGCAGGGATCAGCACGCCCCGGGAATTCCCGATCTTTCTCAATGTGGTTCGCATGGTCTGATCCTGGATGTAATAACTTGGTGAGTACATCTCAATCGGTCGCCATGATCAAGAGGCAAGGCCGTTCCGCCGAGCTCGGTCCTCAGCCCTCCGCCTGATAACACACCAACCGCTGACGCAAGACATCCGCGACCACGCGCAGACCGGTGTCGCGCACATCGAGCCAGGCGAGGGCCGCCGCGACGGCGTCGTCCGGCGGGTCTTCCAGATCGAGCGGGAGTCGAGTGGATGCCGGCAGGGCGCTCAGCCAGCCGGGGTTGTAGCTGGCCTCGCCGCGATGCGGGAAGAGGGCGACATAGGCGATCCGGGATTCGACGAGATCCTGGAAGAAGTGCGAGCCGAAGGAGAGGTCCGGCACCATGCCGTCGCCGAGCTCGGCGACCTCGGCGATCACGGCGACGCGACTGATGTCGGCGAAGCGGATCGGCACGCCGAGCTCGGGTGAGCTGGTGCCCCAGCGGCCGGGTCCGATGAGCAGGGTGGGGCAGTCGTCGCGATCGGCGATGCGGCGATTGAGCTGTCCGACCAGACGGGCGACGGCGAACTTCTGCACGGTCGTCAGGGCGCTGTAGCGCGGGCCGTCGACATGGATGATGCGGGCGATCGGCTGGTCGATGTTGCCGCCCATGAAATGGCCGTCGGTTGCGAAGAAGAGGCGCCGGCTCGGCACCTCGCCCGGCAGCTCGACGCGTTGATTCAGACCGAGTGTCTGCAGCGGTCGGCACTGGACGAGACTGAAGGATGGGGTGCCGTCCGCCGCGAGATGCAGGGTGAATTCGACGTCGACGGGGTAGGCATAGGCGTCCTCCAGGGTTTGGAGCAGACGCTGCATGAGTCCGACGAACGGGGTCTCGCGCAGGAGCGGGGTGAAGGTGATGCGCCAGACCGGGTCGCCGCCCGTGCGCTCGCGTGCGCGCTGCGTGGCCTCGCGGTCGAGCTCGGCGCACCAGCGCAGCGGCAGCTCCGGGTCGCTCGTCAGGTGTCTCACGGCGAGCGTGCGCAGGCGGTTGTCCGAGATGTCGAGCACGTCGATCTCGTGCTGGGAGAAGCGCACGGCGTCGTCGCGATCGCGGAAGGGCCGTTTGTGGGGCTGATCCAGGGCCACCACGCAGGCGTGGTCGCCCTCGATGCGGTCGACCGCACGGGTTCCCAGACCCATGACCAAGCGGACCATGCCGGCGGTCGGATCCATGGACTCTTCCCAGACGAAGGTGTTGCGCGACACGCCCACGCCGGCGGCGTCCGGGAAGTACCAGCGCCCGTGATAGCGTCCGCAGACGCGTTGCAGCAGAAGCGCCATCGGCTCTTCGAGGTCGGCCAACCCGCGTTGGCGTCGGTAGGTGAGGGCGTCCTCGCTCATGGTGCTGGCGAAGACCCGGCAGATCGCCTCTTCGAGCTGGGCGAGCCGTTGCTCGGGCGAGCCTTGGTTCACCAGGAAGAGGCTCTCGTATTTGCCGGCGAAGGCGTTGCCGAAGCCGTCTTCGAGCAGGCTGCTCGAGCGCACCAGGATCGGATACTGCCCGAAATAGTCGAGCATCCGTTCAAGCTCCGAGCGGACCTCTTCCGGAAGCTCTCCGCGCAGCATGTCCTCGCGCAGTGATTGAGCCTCGCTGAAATACCCCGCCTCGGTGCGCTGGCGCATGATCCTGGGCCACCAGCCGTTGTGCACCAGATAGGAGTAATAGACGTCGGAGCCGAGAAAGAAGGAGTCGTGCGGCTCCAGGTGGCGCCCCCAGCGCTCGGGGTCGTCCTGCAAGAGGATGCGGCGTGCGAGCAGCATCCCGACCGCCTTGCCGCCGATGTAGCCGCTGCCGATCATGCGTGCGCGGATCTCGAGGAGATCCTGGAGGCCGAGATAGCGGCGGGCGAGCGCGATGATGCGCTCGTCGCGGCTGATCAGGATCGGATAGAGCTGCTCGAGCACCTCACGGCGTCGCTCGCCGTCGGCGTCTTGGTTAAGGACCTCGGCGGCATCGAGAAAGAGCCGATCCCAATAGTCGAGCTGGCGCTGCGTGGTCTCGCCTTTGCGGCGTTCGAGGGCCGCGTGGAGTCGGGTCGCGTCGCTGCTGTCGACAACGGGGCGAAACGCCTCGCCCTCGTGGATGTGCGGCAGGAACATGGTCGGCGACTGGCGCTGCCAGACCTTGACCGGTTGCACGTAGCAGCCGCTTTCGGCCCGTCTGACATCGATCAGGACCTGCGTGGTCTCGCGGATGCGTGCCATGGTGGTGTAGCAGTGGCTACGCGAGAGCAGGCCGAAATAGGCGACTGTGTCGAGCCGATAAAGATAAGGGCAGATGACCTGGAAGAGATTGCCGACCATGAGGTCGGTGGCCCAGGCCGAGAGCAGATCGGAGAGACAGTCGAAGACGTAGAAGGCGCCGCGTCCGTAGTCCGTGATCAGGCGGTGGACGTGGCAGGTGAAGGCCTCGAAGCCGCGCAGGGCGTCGATCGAGACGATCTTGATACCCGGCCCGGGCGCGACCAAGGGCGCATGTCGGCCGAAGCGCAGATAAATGATGGAGCGCTCGCCCGCGACGGCTTGAGCGACGAAGGGCTCGACGAAGCCGCGGTAGTCTTCGATGTCGTCGATGCGCCAGACGACGTTGTCGCCGATGCGCAGGCCGTCGAGAACGCGATCCAATCCGGCGAGTCCGGTGGAGACCTGCTCTGCGCCGGCTGTCTCGATCCTCTCCTGCATCGGGCCGGGATCGGCCGACGGGGGCGCCGGCTCGGTCTTGCGACCCTGTCCGGGCAGGGTCGGGCGCTCGGTCAACTCGCGGCCGTCTGCTTGCGTGCCATCAGGATCAGGTCGTCGGCGATCGCGAGCATGTCGGGGAAGCCTTTGGCCTGCTGACCCACGACGACATAGCGACCGCCGACGGCGATCATGGGTACCGCGTCGACGCGGTAACGCTCGACCAGGGTGTCGCCGCGCTTGATCTGCGTCTCGACGGCAAATGAGTTGAACAGTGGCTCGAAGGTCGCGACGTCCACGCCCTTGCTCGCGACCCATGCGAAGACGTCCTTCTCGGTGAAGAGCTTGGTCCGGTCCCGATGCAGCGCCTCGAAGACCGCTTGGTCGAGTCGGTCCAGATCGCCGCTGTATTCCAGCGCATAGAAAAGCCGGGCGAGATTGACCCACGCGGCGCGACCGAAGGTCACCGGAACGCGCCGGAAGGTGACGTCCTTGGGCAGCTCCTCGGCCCAGGGTTTGATGATCGGGTTGAGGTCCATGCAGTGCGGGCAGCCGTAGGAGAAGAATTCGAGAACCTCGATCTTGTCTGCGGCGGATCCCGGTTGCGGCGGCGAGACGGCGCGCCAATCGCGGCCCTCGACCAAGTCGGCGGCGAGGACGGGGCGCAGCGGGAGCATCGCGACGCCGAGTGCGCCGATCATGGTGTGGGTAAAGCGACGACGGGTGAGGGCCATGTTGGAGCTCCGGTCGGAATGAATGAGAGGGTGATTCGGCGTTATCGGTATCGATTCGGCCGGTGATGATATGTCCCCGGCACGGCTTGTGTCAGCACTGCCCGCGTGTCCGCCGTAGGTTGTGCCGAGCGGAGCGAGGCACAACTTCGTCCAGGCGGCGATGCGTCCAAGCGACGGCTCGACACGTCTGTCCTTGCGTGCGAGGCTCGGGCCGCTGTTGGCAGTGTTGCGCTTCCTATCGTCAGCGCAACCTACGGCGTCTTGCCGCAAAACGCGCTTGCCCGCGGGCCGTGCGGCGATGTGGTTTCACCCGACGGCAGCGGGGCATCTCGCGCCTCGAGCCAAGCGGCGATGTCGGCGCGTACGCGTGCACCTTGGCGGTCGCGCGGGAGCATGTGCCAGCCGTGCTCGTAGAGAGCGAAGGTCAGACCCGGTTCGGACCGGGGAAGTTTCCCGAGGAATCGGCAGAAAGCATTCTTGGGAATAATCTCGTCATGCTCGCCGTAAAGCAGCAGGGCAGGGGTCTGTAGGTAGTGCGCCGCGGCTTGCGCGCGGTCCATCAGGTCGGTGATCCCCCAGAGTGCATCCACGCGCGTCGCCTTGATGACGAGCGGGTCCGCGCCCATCGCCTGCAACATCTCGACATGGTCCGACGGACTGAGACGGATGCCCTCGCCGGTCAGCTTCAACCAAGGCAGGGTGCGTACGGCGCCGTCCAGGGCGAGCCGTTGATACCAGGGCATGGTGTCCCGCGACCAGACCGCGGGCGCTATCAGGATCAGGCCGTCGACCGGCAGCGGACCTTGCGCCGTCGCGGCCAGCACGACGGCGCCGCCCATGCTCTCGCCGACGACATAGAGACGGGCATCCGGATGGCGCGCGCGCAGCAGATCGACCAGGTTGCGCAGATCCGCGACGAGACGCTCGCTGCCGTGCCAGCGACCGGGCAAGGCGGCGGCGCCGAAACCCCGCTGATCGACCGCGTAGGTGGTGATGCCCGCGGAGGCAAGCTCGCGGCCCAAGGGGGCGAAGGCGTTTGCGTAGTCGTTGAATCCGTGCAACCCGAGCACAACCATTTGCGGCTGATCGGCGCCGGTCCAGACGCGCAGGGGTAGGCGATATCCGTCGTCCATCCGCGCGTGATCGACGCCGATGCCGGGCGACCTTGTTTGCGTGTCGGGGGATTCGACGATGTTCGGGGAGGCGCAGGACGTGAGCATGAAAACAAAGGTCAGGGCAGCAAGGGTGTTGGTCCAGAGCGTGCCGGCGATGGCTGTCGGCAGTGGATTCGGCCTTGTGAAGTATCGGGCGGAATATAGGATCCCGTCCGGGCACGGCCAGCCGTGTCCGGTACGAAGCGCGTATACTCCGCGCCTGTGAACAGCCTGCTCGAAGCCCATGATCTCGTTCGGCTCTATCCTGGCGTGCGCGCCGTGGATGGGATCGGTTTTCGTGTCGACGCCGGTCAGTGTTTCGGTCTCTTGGGGCCGAACGGGGCCGGGAAGACGACGACCCTGGAGATGCTGGAGGGGATCCAAACCCCGACCTCGGGCACCGTGCTCTATCGTGGCCGGCCGCTCGATCGTGCCTATCGCGAATCGGTCGGCATCCAGTTTCAGGCGACCGCTCTGCAGGACTTTCAGACGGTGCGCGAGTCGCTCGACATGTTCGCAAGTCTCTATCGGCGTACCGCGGACCGCGAGGAGCTGATCCGGCTCTGCAATCTCGCGGAGATCCTGGATCGAGACACCCGCAAGCTTTCGGGTGGTCAACGCCAACGACTGCTCTTGGCCATCGCCTTGGTCAACGATCCTGACCTGGTGTTTCTCGACGAGCCGACGACCGGCTTGGATCCCCAGTCCAGGCGCAACTTCTGGGGGCTGATCGAGATCGTGCGTCGGCGCGGCAAGACCATCGTCCTGACCACGCATTATATGGAAGAGGCCGAGCAGCTCTGCGATCGGATCGCGATCGTCGACCATGGACGAATCATCGCCGAGGGTCAGCCAGACCGTCTGGTTCGCGATCACTTTCCCGCGACGGTGATCCGACTGCCGGAGACGGCATGGCCGAGCGGCGTCGCGCTCCCGGCGGGTGCGGATCGGCGCGACGGTCGGATCGAGATCTATGCCGAGGAGGTTCCGCCGATGTTGGCCGAGATCGAGCGCGTCGGTGCGGATCTGACGGATCTGCGGGTGGCGACGCCGAATCTGGAGGATCTCTTCCTGAAACTGACCGGCCACGATCTTCGGTCTTGAGCCTGTTCGGCTCGCATCCGTCGATCGCCCGGATTCTCGTCCAAACACGCGGAACATCTCATGTGGCGCCGTATCCTGACCATCCTCGTCGCGCGTAACCGCGAGTTTTATCGCGATCGGGCGGGGCTGTCGTGGAACATCCTGATGCCGATCATGATGGTGCTGGCCTTTGCCTTCATCTTCACCGACACGCCCAGGGATGTCTTCAAGGTCGGCGTGATCGCCGAAGGCCCCGAAGCGGCGGCCGCGCCCTTCCCGTTTCTGCAGACCCGCCATATTCAGTTCATCCCGGTGACGGATTCGGCGGCGGCGATCAGGAAGGTCGAGCGCCATCAGCTGGATCTCTTGCTGGAGCCGAGCGATGCCCCGCGCTACTGGGTAAATTCGGATTCGGCCAACGGTTATCTCGTCGAGCGTCTTCTGCTGGCTTCCGGAGCGCCCGGCAATCAAGGCGAGGCCGCGGACGTGACCCCGCAACGGGTGGCCGTGAGCGGCGCTGCACTGCGCTATGTCGACTGGGTGCTGCCCGGCGTGCTGGCCATGAACATCATGTTCTCCAGTCTTTGGGGTGTGGGCTGGGTGATCGTGCGCTACCGCAAGAACGGCGTACTGCGTCGCTTGAAGGCAACGCCGCTGAGTCCGTGGGAGTTTCTTACCGCGCAGGTGTTCTCGCGTTTGCTGGTGGTGCTCGGGGCGAGCCTGGTGGTCTATACGGGGGCCAGTCTCTTGCTGGACTTCCCGATGCGCGGCTCCTACCTTGCGTTGCTGCTGGTCTACGTGGCCGGTGCGCTCTGTCTGATCAGCTTAGGACTGATCGTCTCCTCACGCCTGCGCACGGAGGAGGTCGCCGACGGTCTGCTCAACCTCATCTCTTGGCCGATGCTGCTGCTCTCGGGGGTGTGGTTCTCGATGGAAGGGGCCAGCGGCGCGGCCCAAGTCCTGTCCCGGTTCCTGCCGCTGACCCATATCGTCGAAGGCGCTCGGGCCGTCATGATCGACGGCGCCGGCGTGGTTCAGGTCCTGCCTCAGATCGGCTTGTTGGCCGGTCTCGCACTCCTTTTCCTGACCCTGGCGGCCTGGATGTTTCGTTGGGAGTGAGCGCGGGGAGGGGTGTTCATCCCGGTGTGCGAAGCTCGGAGGAGATCAGGAGCCGCGTGCGCGAGGGACGCTCAGGACCTCGACCTCGACCTTCGCCACGCCCTTCTTGATCATTCCAAGCTCTTTGGCTGCGCTGCGGGAGAGATCGATAATGCGCCCCTTCACGAAGGGGCCGCGGTCGTTGACCTTCACGACAATGCTCTTGCCGGTCCGGGTGTCGGTCACTCTGACCTTGCTGCCGAGGGGGAGGGTTTTGTGCGCTGCGCTGGGGATGTTCTTGTTGTAGGTCTGACCGCTTGCGGTCTTTCGGCCGTGGAGACTGTCGTGGTAGTAAGAGGCGATGCCTTTCTGAGCATGACCCGGTTTCACGCGTGCCTCGGCATCCGGACCCGAGACGAGAAGAAAGACCCCGAGCGAGGCGAAAATCAGCGTTTTGTTCATAAGCAAGACCATGTCTGCAATCGACCGGCGGGTGCTGTCGGATGCGCACCGGATGCCGGTCAGTTGATACCTTGGCGGGCAGTATAGGGGAAACCACCTATAGGGTAAACCCTATATCGGGAAAACCCGGATCTCGACGGGATGCCGATTTGCAGAGTGTGCGGAACGACCGGGGCCTTTTCGGGAGGCACGATCGGCCCCGAGCGGCCGGCCTCCTGCCGCCCGCGCGCCGTGTCTTGATTCTTGAAGTTTGGTCAGCGTGGGGTGAGCAACCGCTCGGGGTCTTCGTCGCGGTGCGGATCGTTCAGACCGCGATCAAATCGAATTGCTGGAGGCTGGAGGCTGGAGGCTGGAGGCTGGAGGCTGGAGGCTGGAGGCTGGAGGCCGGCGCCCGGCTCCATGCCTCGCC
The DNA here is from genome assembly GCF_001499735.1 of Thiocapsa sp. KS1. Lineage (GTDB taxonomy): Bacteria > Pseudomonadota > Gammaproteobacteria > Chromatiales > Chromatiaceae > Thiocapsa. Next base: position 4,862,236 of record NZ_LN848257.1, read on the forward strand.
TGCCCGTTTTATCGACTCTGCTCGACCTCGGCAGTGGATCCCGCAACCGTCATCTCCGGCATCGGCCCGACGAGGCGTGCCGGCAGCGTCTGGGCTGCGCTGATCAAAGACACCAGAACGGCCGCCAGATAGGGGATCGACTGGACGACCAAGACGGCGACCCAGACCCGGACATCCAGCATGAAGGCATCCTCGCGGAGCATGATCAGGCCGGCCGCGAGCCAGAAGGCGATGGCGAAGAGACCCTCCTCGCGTGCATCGGCCAGGGCGCGGATGAAGGCAGGGGCCTTCGCGAGCTTGGGTGTGCGGAAGAAGCCGAGACGTCCCGAGACGAAACCGCCGAACATGGCGCGGGCGATCGTGTGGGAAAGGGCAAGCCCCGCCAGCCCTGCCGCAACGCTTTGACGCAGGGTCGCGATGACGCGGCGCCGATAGAGCAGGAAGCTCTTCGACATCTTGAACACGAACAGAACCAGCGGCACCAAGGCCACGGTCATATAGGGCGGCGTCACCTGAAGCGGAAACATCACCATGGCCACGGACCAGGCGAGCGCGGCGAAGTTGAACAGAAGGTTGAAACCGTCCGCGAACCACGGCAGCCAGCCGGCGACGAAGTGATAGCGCTGGCCTGCGGAGAGCGTCGTCTTGTGGATCCCCAGGAGCTCGCGGCGGTGGTGCTTGAGGATCCGCACCGCGCCGTAGGCCCAGCGATACCGCTGCTTTTTGAAGTCGGCGAAGGTATCCGGCATCAGTCCACGCCCGTAGGTACAGGGGATATAGAGCGCCTTGTAACCGGCCTCGAAGAGACGCAGTCCGAGCTCGGCGTCCTCCGTGATGCACCACTCCGCCCAGCCGCCGACGGCGTCGAGCGTCGCGCGTCGCATCATGGTCATGGTGCCGTGCTGGATGATGGCGTTGCGCTCGTTGCGCGTCACCATGCCGATGTGGAAGAAGCCGCGATACTCGGCCATGCACATGGCCTTGAAGGCATTCTGATCGGCGTCCCGGTAGTCCTGCGGGGCCTGAACGATGGCGATCTCGGGATCCCGAAAAGCGGGGACCAGGTGTCTCAACCAGAGCGGCTGCACCACATAGTCCGCGTCGATGACGGCGACGACCTCGGCCTTCGGGTCGGTTTCGCGCAGCGCGAAGTTGAGTGCGCCGGCCTTGTAGCCCGCGAGCGGATCGACGTGGAAGAACCGGAACCGCTCGCCGGTGCGCTCGTTCAGCCGCTCGCAATGCGCCTGCACCGGCTGCCAGACCGCGGGATCCTTGGTGTTGTTGTCGATCACCAGGACCTCGAAACCCGGATAGTCCAACGACGCCAAGGCGTCCAGGGTCTCGATCAGGAGCCCGGGCGGCTCGTTGTAGGCGGGCACGTGGATGGAGACGAACGGCAGCTCCTCGTCCGATACGGCGCGCAAGGGAAAAGGTCGCCGCCACCGGCGCAGCCAAAGCGCCTCGGCCCATTCGTGCGTCTCGGCCATGATCAGGACGATGACACCGATCCCGCCGACCAAGAGCAGGACGCCGACGATCGCGGTCTGCGGCGTCATGTAGAGGCGCGTGTAGTCGTAGACGATCCAGACCGCCGCGGTCGAGATGGCATACATCACCAGCGCGAGGAAGCCTTTGCCCTTGCTCGATAGACTTGCGCTGTCGCGGTAGAGAAACGCCAGAAGCAGCACCGCCATGACCACCGACAGCCCGGCGAGCTCCTGCCAGTGAGGGATACGCACTACCGGTTGGGTGAAGACGAACTTCGGCTCGCGATCGGTGTTGTAGACACCCCAGTAGGCGCCCGTGGCCCCTTCGAGCTTGGTCTTCCAAGTCTGGTCGAAGGCCTCCATCACGTAATAGACGTAGCCCTCCTGCTCGGCGTGCGCGAGGAAGCGACGCAGGAACCGCGTCTGATTCGTCAGAGATGCCTCGGCACCGCGATTGCGCCGGCCGTTGCTCGGCCAGCCGACCTCGCCGATGATGACCTCCTTGTCCGGAAACGCCTGCTTGACCTCCTCGTAACGGCTGATCGCGTAGTCGACAGCCTGCTCGATCGGCACGCCTTCCCAGTAAGGCAGCAGATGAACCGTGATGAAATCCACATGGTCGGCCAGCTCCGGATACTTCAGCCACACATGCCAGGGCTCGGCCGTGCTGATCGGCAGCCAGGTCATCTTGCGGACCCGATCCAGGTAGGCGCTCAGCTCGGAGACCGAGACATCCTCGCGCAGGATCGCCTCGTTGCCGACCATGACCCGGACCAGGTTGCGATACCCCTTGCTCAGTATGTCGCCCAGGCGCTCCAGCTCGAGCGCGTTGGCCTCGAGATCAGGGCCGATCCAGGCCCCGAGGGTGACATTCAGGTCTCGCGCCCCGGCCAGGCGGGGGATCGCGGCCAGCGTGTCCTCGACCGTATAGGTGCGCACCGCATGGACGGTGCCTTCAAGTAGGGCCAGATCCGCGTCGATCTCCTCGACGGTGGGGTAGCTCTTCAGGGCCGGATCATTCTGCGCGCGCATCGGCGCGAACGAGAAGCCTTGGAGGCGGTTCGGCCAAGGCGGCTCGTCCGCCGGCCGGTTGAACAACGCCCAAGCTGCGACCGTCAAGAGCGCGATCAGGATGGGGATGATGAAATTGTTCGTCTGTCTCACGGGTGTGCGGGCGTTGCAGCCGGGGTTGGCGTCTCGGAGCGCATGTCGCCGAGAACGAAGATCACGGGGATACGGGGCGGCACGACCGGGTGTCCTGAAGGTGGCCTGTTGGGGAGTGGCATCGAAGGCATCATGCGCGAGTCTGAGATCGGGGAGCCCGGGGCTCCGGTCCCGACTCCGGTCATGCGGCCGTCATAATAACCCGATTCCGACGCCGAAGTGACTCGGCATGGGCCGAGCTTGCCCTGCCCCGGGTTTGCCGTTGCCTTGGACGACGTTAGACTCGGGCTCGGCGCAGTGCGATCACGGCTGTTTCGGTGCGGACGCCGACGCAGGGTCCGCGATCTCGACATGCCGCGCGGGGGCCCGCGACGCGACGGGGGATCGACTTACGCCAGGCGAGTCGGGGCAGGGTTTCCTGTCGGCCGGGGACGTTGCGACGGCACTTCTCCCCGGTGGACCGCGGTGACGCGAGTCCCGGCGAAAGAACGCGATAAAGAGGACACAACGATGAAGAAGCTAACGATGGCGCTGGCTGTATCGATGGGGCTCGCCGCGACGATGGTCGCGGCCGACGATTCCGCGCTGCGCGACAAGGCCAAGTCGGCGGGACTGCTCCCCATCCCGGCCGGCGTGCCCGAGGTGGCCGGCAATCCCGTGACGCGGGAGAAGGTCGACCTCGGGCGGATGCTGTTCATGGATCCCCGGCTTTCGGCGAGCGGCGTGATCAGCTGCAATACCTGCCACAACCTCGGCATGGGCGGCGACGACAACCTGCCGACCTCGGTCGGGCATGGATGGCAAACCGGTCCGCGCAACTCACCGACCGTTCTCAATGCGGTGTTCAACGTGGCGCAGTTCTGGGACGGGCGCGCGGAGGATCTCAAGGCGCAGGCCAAGGGCCCGGTCCAGGCGGGCGTGGAGATGGCGAACAAGCCCGAGAACGTGGTCGTCACGCTCAAGAGCATGCCCGAGTATGTCGAGCGCTTCGCCAAGGCGTTTCCGAACGAGTCGGATCCGGTGACCTTCGACAACATGGCCAAGGCGATCGAGGCCTTCGAGGTGACCCTGGTGACGCCCGGATCGCCGTTCGACGATTGGATCGAGGGCAACGACGCGGCCCTGACGGACGCGCAGAAACAGGGCCTGGACCTCTACATCGAAAAGGGCTGCAGCGCCTGCCACGCGGGCGTCAACTTCGGTGGTCAGGACTATTTCCCCTTCGGTCTGATCACGAAGCCCGGGGCCGATATCCTTCCTCCGGGCGACAAGGGGCGTTACGAGGTCACCAAGACCGTCTCCGACGAGTACGTCTTCCGCGCCGGACCGCTCCGCAATATCGCGCTCACGGCGCCTTACTTTCACTCGGGTGCGGTCTGGGATCTCGATGCGGCGGTTGCCCTCATGGGCACGGCACAGCTCGGCACCAAGATCTCCGATCAAGAAGCCGACCTCATCGTCGCCTTCCTGCATGCCCTGACTGGGGAGCAGCCGACGGTCGAGTATCCGATCCTCCCGGTCGAAACGGCGCAGACGCCGCGTCCCGACCTCTCGTCCCTCCCGGTCCAGGGTCATAGCGATTAACGTGCATCGGGTTTCGATGCTGATCGGGTGAGATGATTCGAGGGTGCCGCCCGGCACCCTCGCTCGCGGCAGGACAAACCGGGTTCGGGATGACACCGCCGCCCCCCTCGTCACGCGTTTGCTGGATCGGCGACGCGGGTATGCGGTGGTCCGGCACTTGAAGGGACGCCGTTCGCCGTCACTCTCTTGACCTGACCAGCAAACGGCGTCGTGTCAGCGCGATTCCTCGGCGATAAATTGCTTCATCATCGACCAACGATGCTGCCGGCGGCTCTGCGGCCGCGATCTGGCGACGTGAAGGAGGAGATCGCAGAGGCGCGCGCCGAATCGACGACGCGTTGCTACGGCGATGTCACGCATGGTCATGCAGGAGGTCCTCGGAGAGATCGACGACGCGGAGTCAGGAGCAGGCGGCGAGCGGAGCCTCGGGGAGTAGCCGACCCTCGGCCACCTTCCGCAACAACTCGTTTGCGCAGAGCCCGCAGCGGCCGCAGTCACCGGGCACTCCCAACTCTTTTCGAAGGTCGGCGAGCCGCGAGGCCCCGCGTTCTGCTGCGGCGATGATCTGACGGTCGGTAACGGCGCGACACACACAGACATACATAAGACGAAACCCGCGAACGACTTGGCTTGCGATAAACAATAGGAACGATTCGTATTTGTGTCAAGATGTCTTTGCGGTACTCCTTTCACAATTTTCGACAGGTCGAGTCCAGATGAAGACACAACCCTCCATCAACCAACATCACAACGCGGTGCTCAAGGAAGCCCTCACCGCGATCAATCAGTACTTTCTGCACGCGAGGATGCTCGGGAACTGGGGCTTCAAGACGCTCGAGGGGCACGTCTACCGCTCCTCGATCGAAACCATGAAGGAAGCCGACAAGATCGTCGAGCGCGTGCTGTTCCTGGAGGGTTTGCCGAACCTCCAGGATCTCGGGAAGCTGCTCATCGGCGAGGATGTTCCGGAGATTCTGCGCGGGGATCTCGCGATGGAGCTGCGTTATCGCGAGGCGCTGGCCGGTGCAATTGTCCACTGCGAGCAGCAGGGTGATTTCGTGAGTCGTCATCACCTCGAAGAGATCCAGGAGTCCAGCGAAGAGCGGATCGACTGGATCGAGACCCAACTTTCACTGATCGAGAGCGTCGGACTTCCAAACTATCTCGAGTCCGCGATCTGATCACAGCAGCCCCGGAGACCACCGAACATGAAAGGTAACCCCGAAGTCATCGCCCACCTTCAGCGCCTCCTCGCCAACGAGCTGGCTGCGATCGATCAGTATTTCATCCACTCTCGGATGTACGAGGATTGGGGCTTCGCCAAGTTGTTCGAGCGCATCGACCACGAGGCGACGGAGGAGAAGGAGCATGCTTCGATGTTGATCCGTCGCATGCTCTTTCTTGAAGCGACGCCGGATCTCAGTCAACGCGACGGCTTACGCGTCGGCGCGACCGTACCCGAGATGTTGGCGAACGACCTTCAGGTCGAGTACGAGGTTGCTGCGGCGCTCAAGGAGGCCATCGCTTGTTGCGAGCAACAGCGAGACTTCCAGACCCGTACGATCCTCCTCCAGCTCCTTCGCGACACCGAGGAGGACCACGCCTACTGGCTCGAGCAGCAGCTTGGATTGATCGAGCAGGTCGGACTGCAGAACTACCTGCAGGCGCAGATGTAGATCGGCATGGGCCGAGGGGCTCCGGCTCCGCATCCGCTCCAAGGCTGGATCCGGCTGCCCTGCGATCGCGCTCTTCCTCGCCTTCTTTCCGCAGCTCCGCGTCCGGAGGGCGGCGTGACCGGCCGAAGCCTCGTGACGGTGCGCGTCTGCCTATGAAGTGCGATCGGTGACAAGCGGGTGGTCGAGCCATACAATCCCCGGCAGACTTTAGGGAGACGCCCGAGCAATGCGTCTCCGGATTCAACGTCGGTCTGTCGCGAGGAGAAGCTTGTGAAATACGCTGCAAAGAGGACCTGGCCGGATAAGCCCAAGTCGTGGGAGGCGAAGGGCGAGGCGGAAACAGCCGAGGCATTTGCCCTGGACTTCGCCGCCGACAAGGGGCTCGGCTTGGGTACGGAGCTCGTCGTGATGGAGATGGACGGCGACGACGCCGAGATTCAATTCTTCAAGGTTGCCAATACCTCGCCCTACCAAATGCGGCAAGCCGAGCCGAGGGCGACCGGAACGGCCGCATCCCGCGAAGAGTCCCCGGGCGAGACGTCTCCGACGGATGCGGTTGCCGAATCGCAAGACGCCGCTGCGGCGGCGCTGCCCGACCTGCGTCCCTTCAAGACCATGGTCCTGTATATGATCAAGGTCGCTCTGGTTGCATTCGCTGCCATCTATGCCTTCGGGCTCCTGTTTCGTTATCTTCGATCCGTCCTCTGAGGTTGCCTTTGCGTGGGCGGATCTGTCGCCCACCGCTACCGTCGGCATCGTCATTCCGAGCGTGGGTTATGCGCCCGGCATCCCCGAGAATCTTCACGCGCCGGCGCGCGTGTCTGCCCGCAGCGCAGCGTCGCGGCTCCCGATTTGTCGCTCTTCCCGGATTCCCTCATTTTTTTATGTAAAAGGAACTTGACATCTTTGCCTGTCAAGCTAAGATGACACACAAGGACCGCGGGATAGTCCGAATGTTCCGGATCATCAGGAACGGCAAACGTGTCGAGTGGCGGTAGTCGGTGCCACGGAGGCTCGCCAACCGATCGGAATCGTTGGCGACAACACTTACATATTACGACGGAGCCTAAAT
>NZ_LN848257.1:4869318-4870035 GCF_001499735.1 Thiocapsa sp. KS1
GAGGCTGCCGTCGAGGTAGCCTCTGCGCACGATGGGTTTAGCCTCTCTAAAGGGTGTGCCTATCGTTGCTGGCGGGCAGGAGGTGGCTGCATGGCTGCTTCTGCCCGCAGTACCCCCGTTCTGAAGTCCCCGCTTTTCCGGTTATCTCCGGTCTTCATTGTCGTTGCCGATCGATCTTTCAAGCATTGTCAGGCATTGCCTTTTTAATGTGCGCCGGTCGGGCCCGGCGGTCTTGCTCTGCTTTCTTCTTTTCCGTTACCGGGTTTCCCGAGTTATTGCCAGTGCCAAAGCGTGCTTCCGACGTCGGCTGCAGGACGTCGGGCGCCAAGTCGCTGCCATGCAGCACCGGATGTTTGATCCGGCGCCTCTCGGGCTGGATCGCCTCGTGTCTCGCTCGATCCGGCCCGATCACGTGTCCGCGGAGCTAGGGCGAGTTCTGCGTGTGTCTGACTCCGGCTAGACACGCAAATCCGACCGTCTTGAGAATAAAATGCCTATATTTATCAGTCTATTGAATTTGTCGCTAAGTAATTTGTCCAATTCGCTTGACATTCCCTGATGTAAAGCTAAGATGACACCCAAGATGACAGAGGAAATTTGAGGTTTTCGGGCCCAGGGAGTTTGGGCGCAGTGTGTCGGGTGGCGTCAAAGCCCCCATGGCTCCGACCGTTTCCGGAGAAACGGCGGTATCAGCAAACTACATCATGGAGTTTAAAA
>NZ_LN848257.1:4870135-4870911 GCF_001499735.1 Thiocapsa sp. KS1
CATGGCTGAGCAAGCAAGCCTTTCGGGTCTCACCGAGCAGCAGGCGAAAGAGTTTCACGAGCAGTTCAAGATCACCTACACCGCATACGTCGGTCTTGCGGCGCTGGTGCATCTGTTCATCATCGCAGCCAACCCCTGGTTCTAAGAGGAGAGACTCATGAACGTGTTCGAATTATAAGCCTCTTGAGCAGGACTATCGGATTTGGCTGGTCGTGAATCCGGCGAAGTGGTTGTTCCCGATGTTCGCCGCGCTGCTGGTCATCGCGCTGGCTGTTCACGTCTACGCCTTCTCGCTTCCGGGAAATGCTTGGACGCCGGACGCTCCTGCGGCACCTGCCGCAGTTGAAGCCCCTGCACAATAGTGCAATCGGCCGCCGATCGCTGAAGCGCTGAAGCGGCACCGTAAAACGTCTCTACAGGAGATAAATCGATGGCCGAGCAATCTTTGTCGGGTTTGACTGAGCAACAAGCGAAGGAATTCCACGAGCAGTTCAAGATCACCTACACCGCGTATGTCGGTCTTGCCGCGCTGGTGCATCTGTTCATCATTGCAGCCAATCCTTGGTTCTAATCAACTGACCTCGACGAGAATAAGATCATGAGCGAAATCGCAAAACCGAAAAACCCGGAAGACGATTGGAAGGTCTGGCTGGTTCTGAATCCGGCGACTTGGCTGATGCCGATTTTCTTCGCCCTGCTGGTCATCGCGCTTGTGCTGCACGCGGTCGTGTTCCAGATGGGATTCGGCTGGGCGGGCTGATACGCCCCGCACGACA
>NZ_LN848257.1:4871011-4876473 GCF_001499735.1 Thiocapsa sp. KS1
GGGGTTGTCATCGCGGTAGCCCCTGCGCACGATGGGCCGGCGCCCCAACGGCGCGCCCATCGGCCACGACGGGCAGGGAAGAGTTCAAACCTGTTTCCCTGTTCCGTCGAAACCTGTGTCACCGGTTTCGCTGCCGGACCCGCAAAGTTGTGATCTGCATTGCCGATCCTCGGCAGCCGGGATTCTTGTCTACTTCTCGAAATCCTCGACGACAGCGTCTTTTGGTCAGGTCGTCGCCTCATGCGGTCTTTGCTCGGGCGTGCCCGCTGTCGGCGACAATCGCGGCGCGGTGGATCATTCCCGCTGCGGGTGCGATAATCCAACTCCGCTGTTCATCCCTCGTATCTTCGAGCCAAACCTACCTGTGGAGCTGATCCCGGCATGAGTCGTAACGACGATCCCTGGGCGCAAGCCTGGCGCGAGCTGCTGCCTCGGATACTGCCTTTTTCCGATGTCTCGTCGGCAGATTTCCCATTACGCCGCATCCTGCGCTTGTCCCTGTTCCAGGTTTCGGTCGGCATGGCGATGGTTCTGCTGCAAGGGACGCTGAATCGGGTCATGGTCGTCGAGCTTGCCGTGCCCGCGTCTTTGGTCGGTCTGATGTTGGCGCTGCCGCTCGTTTTCGCGCCGCTGCGTGCCCTGATCGGCCATCGGTCGGACTATCACCACTCGGCTTTCGGCCTGCGCCGCATCCCCTACATTTGGCTGGGCAGTATGTTGCAGTTCGGGGGGTTCGCGATGATGCCCTTCGCCCTGCTTTTGCTGGCCGATGCCGACAATCAGTTCAATGTTCTCGGGCAGTTCGGTGCAGCGTTGGCCTTTTTGCTCGTCGGCGCCGGTCTGCACACAACGCAGACCGCCGGCTTGGCTCTGGCGACCGATCTGGCTCCGGCCGAAAAGCGCCCGCGCGTGGTCGCCTTGCTGTATGTCACCTTATTGGGGGCATGGGCGCTCAGCTCGCTCTTGTTCGGACAATTGCTCACGAACTTCAGCCAGGAGCTTCTGATCCAAGTCATCCAGGGCGTCGCGCTGGCGACCATCATCCTGAATGTTGTCGCGCTCTGGAAGCAAGAGGCGATCGACGCGACGCGAGCGGCCAATCCGGTCCCGAGACCGCCCTTCCTGGAGACGTGGCGGAACTTCACGCGCGGCGGCCGCGCGAGTCGATTGCTGGTGGTCGTCGGACTCGGGACGGCCGGTTTTGCGATGCAGGATATTTTGCTCGAGCCCTACGGCGGGCAGATCCTCGGCCTCAGCGTCTCCCAGACGACCGCGCTCAACGCCATCTGGGCTGCCGGATCGCTCATTGCTTTCGCGCTTGCCGCCAGAATCCTCGGTCGTGGTGCAGAGCCTTACCGGATCGCGGCATTCGGCGCACTGATCGGCATCTTGGCCTTCGTTGCGGTGATCCTGTCCGCGCCGCTGGACGCGACCTGGTTGTATCGAAGCGGCGCCGGGCTGATCGGTTTCGGCGGCGGCCTCTTCCTCGTGGGGACCTTGACGGCCGCCATGGCGCTGGCCGAAGGTGGCTTCAGCGGTCTGGCGCTCGGTGCCTGGGGTGCGGTTCAAGCGACCTCGATGGGCCTCGCCTTCGCGGCCGGCGGAATCATGCGAGATGTCGTCATGGGCATGGCGAGCCGAGGAGTCTTCGGCGAAGATTTGGCTTGGCCGGCGCTGGGATACGACTTCGTGTACGCCGTGGAGATCCTCTTGTTGATTGCCACCTTGGTAGTCGTTCTCCCGCTTGTCCTTCGCCCCGGAGATGCCAATACACGCGCGGGATCGAAGATCGGACTCGACCATATGCCCTGAGGCCCTCTGGTCTCGTCTCGCCGCTACGCCGGCCGACGCGGTGTCCCGACCCTGCTGCTCGGACGTCTTGATCGGCAGCCGAAAAGTCAAGTCGTCAGCTTCTCGATGGCGAGTGCAAACGCGGAGACACCTGAGCTGCCCAGCAGAACATGCGGCTTCTCATGGCGCTTGCAGAATCGCTTGGTCCGATAGTAAGCGCCGTGGCTGACGTAGTCGGTCGCGCAGACCACGATGTCGGCCGAAGAGAGCATCGCCTCGAGCCGGTGTTGGCTGTCCTCCAGTCCGCCGTCGTGGTGGTCGAACCGGCCGTTGCAGTCCGCAACCATGGCGCGGTACTGCTCGACGAGCTGTTTGCGTCCGCCGACGCAGAGAACCAGCCGACCTTCGAGGTTGTTGCGTCGAGCACACTCCTGGATATCGCAACCGGCGCATCGATCTGCGAGTGACTGCGCAAGGAGACGCTCGGCGGCCCTGCACTCGGCTTCCGCCGCAAGACGCGCTCGCGCCGATGCCTCGACCTCCCGTTGCGCCTGCGTGCTGGCCGAACGCAGGACCAGGTTCTCGCCGCGAATTCGCGTCAACTCCGCGTCCAGCGTCTCCGTCCGTCCGGTAAGAGCGGCGATTTTGTCTCGAAGGTCCGGCGCGTTGCTTTGCGCAAGCTCTTCACGCAGGGCGTGCTCGCGCGCGCACGAGTCCGCGTAGTCGCTTTCGCGCTGCGTCAAGGCGTTCTCGAGCGCGCGGATCTTTGCCTCCCGCAGGTCCGTCTGCTGGCGCGCTCGCCTGTAGAGGTTGTCGAAGTCGCGTTGAAGCTGCTCCAGTTGCACGCGCGTCTCGGCGAGTCGCTTGAGATCGGCGCGCTGACCGGCGCCGATTTGATGCGACAGCATGTGGACCTCTTCGTACGCGCGCGTCAGTACCCGATGGTCTGCACGGGGATGCGTCATCAGTGCCCAGAGCCCTCCCGGAACCTCGCCGGTCGCCAGCGATTCGCTCCAGAGCGCGACCAACGCGTCGGCGTTGCGCGCCTTGGCGTAACGGCGAACGCTTGCGGCGAATTTTTTCTCCAGTGTTTTGTGTGTCGCCAGCGAGATCGGGTTCCTGTCGGTCGACGCAGCGACGAAGCTCACGTGGATGTCGAAATCCGACAAGTGCATGTCGGGTCGCTGAGCCGTCCGATCTACGATGCGGCGCAGCTCATCCACCGTGAGACAGGTCCCGATGATCGGGCAGTGGTATTTGTGCGGAACGTCCCAGAGCTTACGTCGCCCCGTCGTTTTCAGAGCGTGTGGGCCACACGGTGGGCCCGACAACCCGTTCAAGGGTGCTGCGGCGCCGGCGGCTGGCGACGTCGGGCGTGAGAAAAGGATCGGCAGCGACGCGAGCGCGTCCGATGCCGGCCGAAGCGACTGCGCGATCGCTCCCTCCGCATATCGGACCGGTCGGATGGTTTGATCCGTCGGGGCTTCCGCCGAGGCATGATGTGCACAACAGGCGCGCCTCGGTTTGCCGATGCCGATTCGTAGCTCTTCGAACAGACGATGCCACGCCTTGCCTTCGACCTCGGCGAGCAATTCCCGACTTTCGAAGTCATAGATCGCGACTTGTGACGCCTGTTCGGACACTTCGAGTAGAAGCTGTTGCATGGGCGATTCACCTCAGTCGCGAAGCGCGTTGACGAGTGTTCGCCAGATCGGATTCTCCTCGGCAGCGAATCCCGGCGCCGCCCCGAGCGTGGCCAACGATCGACCTCGCGCATCGTAGAGACGCAGCGTCGTGTGCTCACGCGCCCCCTCGGAGACGTTCAACACCCAGGCCGAATCGATCTTGGAGGCGTCGATTCGGAAGAGCGACGAATCGCCGCGGAGTGCCTGCCAGGAGCCCTCCCGTCGGTAGCCGAAGAAGGTGCTGTCGAGGCTGTGCGCGACACCCGAGGTTCCGGTGACGATGCGAACGGGCAACGCCTGCTCCGCGAGCGCTTCGAGGAAGCATGGGATCAGCTCGACGTCCACGGCGGCGACATGGCCGCGTTCACGCAGCCTTGCGGGATAGAGTCGAAGCTGCCCCGTCGCTTCGGCGATGTCGTCGGCGTTCGGCGAGCCGCCGAGCTCCGCCATCTGCCTGCGAAGCACATTGCCGTTGAAGCTTTGGGGATTCCCGGTGAGCGTTGATGCCGCCTCCGACCATGAAGGGATCCGGCAGACGTTATGGCGTCCAATCAGAGCCTCCAACGCGATCTCTTGACGGCCTTCGCCAAATCCCAGATCCAGCAGGGGAGCACCCTGCACGTCCAGAACGCGGAAGCGCCGGAGAGGGTCTGCGACGGCCGCATCCCTTCGGGATCGATCGATGTGAGACCAATGGCGAAGCATCATCCAAAGCCTAAACCGACGGCCCGAAGCGATCCCGAGGACTCCTGTGAGTCGGGCGCCCGGCCAGTTTCCCCGGTGTTCCAGAGTGACGGCCGGCAGGCTGGTGCCGATCCGGATCTGTCCGACACCGGCAAGGTCACGCAAGAATACGGCCCAAGGGTTTGCATCATCCCCGCCGCTCCCGCTTTCGGGTCGAACGGTTGGTCGGGTCGCCGAGGCAACCGCTGCGCTCGGCATATTTTCAAGCTCGATGTAGGGCGGCATTGTGCGTTCCTCGGTTTGTTCAGTGCTGCAAAGCAGTCTCGTCTGCGGGAGCTTGCTCAATGGACTGCGGTCGCGGCGCGTTGCGCTAGCCAGCGCCAATGACGCCCGAGTCTGCGATAGGCGCAAAACCGCTCCGCGTCGTGCTTGAGGTCAGGATGCAGATAGAGTGCCTCGATTGACTCGACGACCCGTTCGGCGAGATCGGCCGACCGGTGCCGAACGTAACGACGGATGAGCTCTCCGAGATGCAGCTCCAAATCTTCCGGCTTGAGCCGCGAGAGATCGGAGTCCGAGCGAGAGAGGGAATCGACGAGCATGGTGTGTCTCCTGAAACATCGAGCGGTTATCGAGTAACGATCCGCCGGCGGAATGGACACGGCGTCCTGGGTGTGGTTGACGGGAATCCCGGGTCAAACAGGTCTTGAACCTGTCCCGATCCGTCGAGGGTTCGATCCGATAGATCCTGCCCTCGATGACTCCCGTTAAGTTAATGCGAATCGTTCTCATAAAAGATAGATGGCGATGTGAGGCTTGTCAACGCTCGACAGACGGCTTGAGTCCTTGAACGATTGCCTCGGGTTAACTGCCCCGGGTTCGCTGAGTCGAACCTGATGCCCGTTCTGGCCGGGAGGCGGCCGGGATGCGATGCACATTGGTCGACCTTGGCGATTGGACGCGTGCGCTCCGCCTCGAATTGAAAACAAAGGCGAGACGTGCAGCGGTTATCGAGCTTGACACCACTTCGTAATATCTTTTTACAATAGTTCATACCGAAACGTCGGTGTCGGTCAGCAAGTCGAGAGCCCGAGCAGACCGAATCTGAAGGCTCACTTAACCAGAAGCCGTTGATTAAGGACGCTTATCGATGGACCATCGCTTTGTTGCTGCCGCGCTGCTCTGCGCACGCGGCCATCCCGCGTCTGCCTACGACGTCACGGACCGTTTTTCCATCGGTGCGGTGCTGGGCACGGCGGGTCAATGCCAGGAGGGGCTCGGCGCGCCGCGGACGACGCTGCT
>NZ_LN848257.1:4876573-4880172 GCF_001499735.1 Thiocapsa sp. KS1
TGCAGCCCGACCTCAGATCCGCAACCTCTCGACGGAGTCCATCATGACGTCTTTGACCAGCCAATCCGGCCCGATCCGGATCTCTCTCGCCATGGCGCTCATGAGCGCGGCCGGTGCCCATGCCCACTTCCAAGAGCTCATCCCGTCCACGGATATCGTCAACGCCGAGACGGGCAACGCGCTGACGCTGGAGATGCGCTTCACCCACCCCATGGAGCAGGGGCCGCTGATGACCATGGGAGAACCCGTTCAGGTCGGTGTGCTGAGTCCCAACGGCCGGGAGGATCTCAAGTCGGGTCTCGAGGCCGCGGATGTCGACGGCAAACGCACCTATCGCCTCGACTATAAGATCAAGCAGCCGGGCGACTATGTCTTCTATCTCGATCCCGCACCCTATTGGGAGCCGGCCGAGGGGACGATGATCGTGCATTACACCAAGGTCGTCGTCGATGCCTACGGTGCGGAGGAGGGCTGGGACGCGGATCTCGGTCTGCCGGTCGAGATCGAGCCCCTGGTTCGTCCATATGGACTCTGGGCCGGCAATCTCTTTCAGGGAATCGTCAAACGAGGCGGAAAGGCCGTCCCCTTCGCCGAGGTTGAGGTCGAGTGGCGCAACGACGGCTCGATCACGCCGCCGTCGGATCCCTACATTACGCAGGTCATCAAGGCCGATGCGAACGGGGTTTTCAGCTACGCCATGCCCAAAGCCGGCTGGTGGGGGTTCGCTGCCCTGCTCGCAGGCGATGAGCCGATGAAGAATCCCGACGGCGAGGCGGTTCCGGTCGAGCTGGGTGCGCTGATCTGGATCTATACGCGAGAGATGCGCTGATGATGACGGCGCGTGTCGGCAAGGCGCGGTCAAGATCCGTGCGACGCGCTATTCGATCAAGGCGCAGCATCCTCGGCATCGCTGCGTTCCTGCTGTTGTCGATCCTCGGTGCGCCTGCCGTGGCCCATAAGCTTCAGGTGTTTGCCTTCGCCGAAGGCGCGCGAATCAGCGGATCGGTCTACTTTGCCGGCGGCGGTGCTGCGTCCGGCTCGCGCATCGAGGTCCGTGACGGCGAGGGTCGGACGCTGGCAGAGCTGACGCCGGACGGCGAGGGCAGGTTCGTCTATCCGGCACAGGCGCCTGTCGATCATCTGATTCGGGCCATCACGGGCGATGGCCATCAAGCCGATTGGCTGGTCCCCGCGGCCGAGCTTGCGTCTGGCTTCGGATCCGAGGGATCGACCGTTGAAGGTGCCGAAGGAGCTCATCGGAGCGCCCCGTCCGGCATCGGCGCAACCGAGGCATCTTCGACACCGGCATCCCACATGGCGACCCTGGATCCCGCTTTGGAGGCGGCGATCGAGCGCGCCGTCGCGCGCCAGATTCGCCCCTTACGCGAGCAGCTCATTGCCGCGGAGGATCGGATCCGTCTCCAGGACATCCTCGGCGGTATCGGCTTCATCATGGGTCTGACCGGACTGGCGCTCTGGTTGACGAGTCGCCGGCGCTCCGGTCCGCCCTGAGTCTTGCGCGCCCGGTTTTGTGCGTTTGCCTATTTCGTCAAAATCAATTTGTTGTTTCGCGTCATTCTCAGGATATAGCGATCGCCCGCGTGATCGATCAGCAACAGGTTGTTGCCGCGCAGCAAGGCATGACTGTCGATCCGCGGCAGATCCGCGCGCATCGCGGCGGCGGACTGCACACGTTGACTCGGGCTCTCTGACTGGGATTCTCTCGGCATGGCCAGCACTCCACGTGAGTCGTTCATAAATGCGAATCGTTGTCATTAAAGTTATGTCGCGGCCCGTCCGCTGTCAAGGGTGGATCGATCGCGCGATCGCAACATGCGTGCGCAGGGCCAGCCTGGTTGCGCGGCTCTGATTCCCTGTGACTTGAGCGTCAAGGGCGCGGCCCCTCGGCTCGCTCGCGGAGCGGCGAGGTTGTGATCGGTACGCTGTTGAACCGATCGAAGAGGTCTCGCAGGTGAATGCCGTCCCCGATCGTCCCTCGCGTATCGCGTCGGCTCAGGTCCCGCAAAAGGTCCTCGACACGCGCTCGTTCTCCTGCGGCGGCTCGGTGTAGCCCGCAAGCTCGGGGCGATCCTCGTAGGGGCGCTCCAGCACGCGTAGGATCTCCTCGAAGGGTGCGAGATTGCCTTCGTCGACAGCGGACTTGAGCGCCTGCTCGACACGATGGTTGCGCGGGATCACCGCCGGGTTGGTCCGGCGCATCCGCTCCGCACGCTCGGCGGGTGCTTGGGAATCCCTGGCGAGACGTGCTCGCCACTGCGCTGCCCAGGCGTCATAGGCCTGCCGATCCGATAGCATATCGTGTACGACGCTGTCTGCGTGTGCATCCGCGGCCGTGTCGCACAGGCGACGGAAGGTCAGGGTGAAGTCGGCGCCCGATGTCTTCATGACGTCCAACAGCCCGTGGATGAGGTCGACATCCTCCGGCTCGCTGGTGGCGAGGCCGAGCTTGCCTCGCATGCCGGCGGTCCAGTGCTCCTCGTAGCGACCGAAGAAGCCGCGGATGAGGTCGGTCGCCTGTTGGATCGCGGCGTCCGAGGCGTCGTCGATCAAGGGCAGCAGGGTCTCGGCGAAGCGGGCGAGGTTCCACTGTGCGATCCCCGGCTGATTGCCGTAGGCGTAACGGCCGCCGCGGTCGATCGAGCTGAATACGGTGGCCGGGTCATAGGTGTCCATGAAGGCGCAGGGCCCGTAGTCGATCGTTTCGCCCGAGATCGCCATGTTGTCGGTGTTCATGACGCCGTGGATGAAGCCCACGTGCATCCAGGCGGCGACCAGGGCGGCTTGTCGCTCCACGACGGCTTCGATCAGCGCGAGATAGGGCGAGTCGGCCCCTGCCGCTTGCGGGTAATGGCGTGCGATGACGTGATCGGCGAGATGTCGCACGGCCTCGGTGTCGCCGCGCGAGGCGAAATACTGGAAGGTCCCGACGCGGATATGGCTGCTCGCGACCCGTGTCAGGATGGCGCCGGGCAGGATGGTCTCGCGATAGACCGGCTCGCCCGTCGTGACGGCGGCAAGCGCTCGCGTGGTCGGAATCCCGAGCGCGTGCATCGCCTCGCCGAGGATATATTCGCGCAGCACCGGTCCGAGCGCCGCGCGTCCGTCGCCGCTGCGCGAGAAGGGCGTTTGTCCGGAGCCCTTCAACTGGATGTCGCGACGTTGCCCGGTCCGGTCGATGACCTCGCCGAGCAGGATCGCCCGACCATCGCCGAGCTGCGGGACGAAGTTGCCGAACTGATGGCCGGCATAAGCCATCGCGATCGGATCGGCGCCATCCGGGATGTCGTTTCCGGAGAAGAGCGACGCCGTCCCGTGGGCCTCGGTCGGGGCGGGGTGAAGGCACAGCTCCTCGAGCAACGCCATGTTCAGCTTGATCAAACAGGGTGTCTTGACGGGCGTTGGATGGATGCGGGCGTAGAAGCGATCGGGCAGACGTCGATAGCTGTTGTCGAACGCGAAGCGAATGGCCTGTTGGGTCATGCGAATGATTCGGATCTCGGCTGTGGCGCAATACCCCAGGCATGCGGCCATCCTCGCCGTTCGCAACTGAATCGCGACTGAACCGCGCCCCCGCGAGA
>NZ_LN848257.1:4880272-4905187 GCF_001499735.1 Thiocapsa sp. KS1
GGGGCGGCCGACGTCTCGTCCGGCGCTGCCTCGTCGGTCCACGCCGGCGCCTCGCCGCGCTCCGCGCGCGGCTTGAAGAAGGCCGAGGAGGTGCCGGTGATCACGGCGCGGTAGTTGCCCTCCCCGAGCGCGCTCTCCAGCCGATAGCCGAGCTGCGCACCCCAGAAGTTGTAGTTGTTGCCGTCGTCGTTCTCGCCGATGTTCAGCGCCGCGGCCGTGATCTCCCAGTTCCCCAGCGCCAGCTCGAGTGCTGCACCGGCATCGTAGGAGGGTAGGTTGAAGCCGCCGGAGTTCACGAACGCCTCGTTCATGAATTGGGTGAACTCGTCGTTGGCGTAGGCGTTCTCGTCGAGATAGGCGGTGGAGTCGATGATGCCGAAGGTCGCCCCGAGACTGGTGTCCTCGGCCAGGACGAAGGTGTGCTTGTACCAGGCCTGCAGCAGGTAATCGCGCCCGCGCCCGTTGATGTCCTGCAGGTCGTCCTCGAGATCGACCGCCCAGGGGGCGAGCACGAAGGGGGAGACGGCGTTCAAGCCGTTGTCCACGGCATAACCGAGCAGGGCGTAGAGCTCGTCGCGCGCGCTCGGACGCAAGCTCAATTCAAGCTGAAACGGCATGCCGCCTCGGCAGGTGTTGCCCTCCGGCGCCTGCCCGTGCGCGTCGACCGTCCCGCCGAGCCCCACCTGGCATTGACCCGCCGCGCCCAGCACCGCACCGATGGAGAAATGCTCCGTGACGTCGTAGGCCCAGCTCGGCAGCGCCGCGGTGGCCAGCAGGCCGGAGGTCAGCCCGACCAAGACGAGGCCGCGTCCCATGGGGTGTTTGATGTCGTGCATGTCGGAGACTCCGGATTGATGCGAAAACAAATAAGAACTGTTCGCATTTATATCCGGCATCGGCGAGGGAGTAAAGGCGGAATCGGTGCAGCATCATGCTGTTCCCGGATGGAACAGCGGAAAGTTGACCTCGATCAAGTGAAGACTGTGGTTTGGTCGAGCCTCGGCTCGGGGCCGCTGCGGATCGCGTGCATGCTGCGCACCGATCGATGCAGGATGATCGCGATCCGTCCGTGGATCGTGCGGCCGTACAACGGGCACGGCCGATTGCGTCAGTAGCCGCCTTTGCGAAGCACCTCGGGCAGGCCGGCGATCTTGGTGCCCTGTTTTGTCGGGGCTAAGGGGAAAAGGGTGTAAAGATCCTTGCTCGTCGGCTTGGATCCCCACTTCTTTGCCATTTCCTTCAAGACCACGCGCTCCATTGGCTGGTTTTGCGCGTTGTTGTAGTACTCGTCCCGTAAGTAGTTGATGACGTCCCAGTGCTTGTCGGTCAGCTCGATGCCCTCGATCTCGGCGAGCTTGAGCGCGATCTCCTCGCTCCAATCCGCAAGGTCCTGAAGATAACCGCTCGGGGTCGTTTCGACGGTTTTGCCATTGACTTCGATGGCCATGATTGCTCCTCTCGTCTTTGCTCGGCGGGGTACAGTCGTCGTATGCCGATGTACCCGTCATTAGGGGTTGATTCGAACCTCCTAATCTTATGATTTTGTGATGCAGGCGTCACATGCTTTTTGTGCCGATGCGGATGGAGGCGTGTACGTCGGAGGCTGATCGACGGGGGGGAGCGCCGGACAGGGGGACCGTCGGGTGCCCGTGCGGCGCCTCGTGCACCTCGGCAATTCGGCATCGGGTGTTGCCGGATTTGCTCAAGACGCCGCCTCGCCGGCGTCGACCCTAGCCTTGCTTGATCGCGTCGATCCCTTTGTGGGGGATGAAGATACCGCAACCCAGCAGCCGGTGTGGGCCGAGTCCCTGTTGTTGAAGCTGGATCGATTCCTCGATCGTGAGTCCGGCGATCATCAGGCTCCGCGTGTGGATGGGGCCGTCGGGCGTGGCGAGTGCGTTGGTTCTGCCGCACACGACTTTGCGGATGCGTATCCTCGCCTCGGCAAGCGCGCGCGCGGCGGCATCGAGAAAAGCGCCCTCGTCCCCGGCCGATTCGGCGTCGAGATCCAGTGCAAGAAAGCGAGCGAATAAGGTCGTCTCGGTGCTGAGTGGCTTGGTCTTCCCCGCGCCCACCACGAGTGCTTCCCCGCCGAGATCGAGTCGATGTCCGGGGAGGTCGCGCAAGAGCCCTGCGACCCGGTGCTGCGGCACCCGAAGTGCGAGCTTGGTCCGTCGCGAAACCGCGAGATAGGAATCGGTTCCGTGCGCGGGTCGTTCCCAGCCGTTTTGCGATCCGGCGACATGAATCGAATGGACGGCGACGCCGGGCTCCGCGTCGATCCAGGGGACGGCTTGCCGGAGAGCCGTTGCAAGCAGGTGGGCATGGTCGACCGGGATCCGCCTGCATTGGATCGCGAAGACGAGATCCACGATGTCGTCCGGGACGCGAACCCGGTCGGGGCTTTCGTCGTCGTTCCAGAACATCATGGGTGTCCTCGCGGGGCTATCGGTCGTGTCGGGTGGGTTCGGCATGCGGGCGCTTCGGATCACGCGAACGGGAGACGCTCCTGGAGGGCGTGGCGGTCGAACCACCAGTCGTCCTGAACCAGAACATCGACCACGTTGCGCAGACGGACCAGAAATTTTTCCGGCTCTTTGAGCTCCAAACGCTCCATCCAGAGCTCGAGCTGCTCGGGGGTATCGATCCCGCTGTGCCGTCGCGCGACCGTCCCGAGGATCTGGGTCGTGAAAAACATGAGATCTTCGCGTTGGCGGTCTCGGGCGCGCACGTCGGCAATGAAGAGTGCGGTGGTCGCGGCGACCGCCGCCCCGTCGGCGTCGTCGGGGGTCTCCTCGATGACGTGACTCAAGAGCTCGATCGTCAGCTCCGGGTCGATCGGACAGGTGACCGCAATCCAGATCCCTTGACCCAGAGCACAGATGGACTCCGGCTGATTAGACTGGAACAGGACATCGCAGGCGTCGGCGGCAAGCTCGAACAAATCGTGCTCGATGAAGTGATCGAAGGCCGCGCGGCCGATCGGCCAAGCCTCGGCCCCTCTCTCCAGGCCGACCAGAGTACGCGCGACTTGGAGCCGGGCATCCGCGACGGCGTGTGCGGGCGCATGGGCGTGGATAAGGTTCTTCAGCTGCTCTTGCAGCGTCTGCAGGTGCGACTCGAGCGACGCGTTCTCGGCACTGCGGTTGATGATGGAGTCGGCGGCCGTATCGGCGATCTGAGTCGCCAAAAAGTCGAATTGTTTCATAACCGCCTCTTGCTGCTGTCCTCGGGGGGTCATCGGATGAGCCCGCTGAAAGCGGCCTCGAGGCGGTCCTCCCAGTTCTCGGGCGTGTCGGGATAGGGTGGCTTCACGTCCATTCGGAAGAAGCGCTCGCCCGATCCGGCAACCGCCTGGATCACGGGTACGAGCTCGTCGAACGACTCGATGTCTTGATTGGAAACCAGAATCTCACTGAGCTTGAGCATGGGTCGCCGCAACTGCTCCCTTGTCGTTGGGTTGATGTTGAGTCCTTCGCCCGGTTGGCCGATCGGCGGTCCCGGGTCTCTGTCTCGTCGTTTCCGTCGCGTCGGACGAGGGTCGCCGATGCACCGCCCGACCGGTCGCCCGACTCCGATCTCAGTCGATCGCGATGCGATCCAAGAAGCGGAGACGGTAAAGGAGCCGGGCTTTCGCGGGGTCATCCTCGTCTTCGAACCCGGAGCGGCAGTGGAGCACGTTGTTCGACACCAACCCCTCGCCCGGTCTTAGCGTGCATCTGAACGTGAAGACATCCGGTCGGGAAAACAACCGATGCAACGCGTCTCGCGCAGCATGCGTGTCCGCAGTGTCGCGCCAGATGACGTGGCGTCCTCGCGCCGAATAACGCATGTGCAGGCATCCGCCTCGAACCGAAAACACGGGCCCGATGCTCTCCGGGCGAAGCGTGCGGCCGTCGCGGACGTGTGCCGGGATGCCGAGTGCTCGCGGATCCGACAGTGCGACGATGTGTTGCGGCGAGGCGTCGCGCAGTCGCAGATACAGCATTTCATGGTCGATGAGTCCGTTCTCGCCACCGTCGCGAGCGGCCCGGACGCAGAACAGACACCAGGCCCCGACCTGTGCGTCCGGCGCGTTGTAGTAGCCGTCGGTATGCCAGCTTAATGCCTTGTTGGTATAAGGGATAAAGTCGCCCGGTGTTGCCGTCTCCCCGATGTCGCCGCCGCCCCGACCCGTCTCGTCGGAAGTGCGTGCGGTTGCGCAGATGCTGCTGACGGCCGATGCGTCGGCGAAGAGGTTGGCATCCGTTCTGCGCAGTCCGAGTGCTCGCGTGAACGACAGCAACGCCTCGGCGTTGATCTCGCCGGGGTCGACCTGAACCAGCGCCATGTTGAAGCTGTCGATTCGCGTCTTCAGCGCGCTGCGCTCGGCCTGCGTCGGTCGGTCGAGTCGTCCGATCGAGACCCGCAGGTCCGTGATCTCAGCCGGATAGGCGCGCAGTTTGCGTGTCCTCCAAGCAAGGTAAGCCGCCTCGCGGGAGAGATCGAAAGGGTCGTCCATAGATGTCCACCCCCCTGAATGAGCAAACTTGAATATTAGTAAATGTTGACTTACCAGTCACTGCCGGGTAGCCTTTTCAGTCGATTTGCTCAAGCGTGCTCGCCGCTAAAGAATCGGGAGGACACCCGCCGCGGCGCTTGTCGTGCCTCTATCCCGAATGGGATAGGCGTTCGGGGAGCAGCCCTCCCAATCGTGGAATGGGCGCCGACTCGCGGAGTCGGTACTTTAGCGAATGCCGATGGGGTCTCGGTATCGCGATGGTGATGAGGCTTGCCGCCTGTCGAGGCATTCCGCAGGCCTACGTTGTCGTGAGCCTCGGAGTCATGCCGCGCCGCGTCGATGCTTGGCCGCTTGACTTTACCGACATCCCGATCCCTTCCTGCTTCATTCTGACTCGGAGAGACAGCGTCATGGCTATCGAGAAGCACAGTACACCGATGCTTGATCAGCTCGAAACCGGCCCCTGGCCGAGCTTCATCTCGGGCATCAAGCGTCTTCGCGACGAGCATCCGGAGCCCCGTATCAACGAGATGACCAATGATCTTTTGGGTCAGCTCGAGCACTCCTACGAGACCCGTAAAGGCTATTGGAAGGGCGGCACCGTTTCGGTTTTCGGCTACGGCGGCGGGATCATTCCGCGTTTCTCCGAGGTCGGCAAAGCATTCCCGAAATCCAAGGAATTCCACACCCTGCGCGTTCAACCGCCGGCCGGCAATCACTATTCGACCGGTATGCTGCGTCAATTGGCCGATAGCTGGGAAAAGTGGGGATCCGGGTTGGTGACCTTCCATGGTCAGACCGGCAATATCATGTTCATCGGTACGGACACCAAGAACACCCAGCACTTCTTCGACGAGATCAATGAATACGGTTGGGATCTCGGCGGTGCCGGTCCTTGCGTACGTACCGCAATGTCCTGCGTCGGCGCGGCGCGTTGCGAGATGTCCTGTACGAACGAGCTGAAGGCGCATCGCTCGCTCGTCAACAACTTCGTCGACGATGTCCATCGGCCGGCCCTTCCCTACAAATTCAAGTTCAAGGTCTCGGGCTGCGCCAACGACTGTCAGAATGCCATCGAGCGTTCGGATTTCGCGGTGCTCGGCACCTGGCGCGACGACATGAAGGTCGATCAGGCCGAGGTCAAGCATTACATCGCGGACAAGGGTCGGCAGTATTACATCGACAACGTCATCACCCGCTGTCCGACCCAGGCGCTCAGTCTGACCGACGACAACACCCTGGTCGTGAACAATCGCGATTGCGTGCGTTGTATGCACTGTCTCAACGTGATGCCCAAGGCGCTGCATCCGGGAGACGACAAGGGCGTGACCATCCTGATCGGCGGCAAGCGCACCCTGAAGATCGGCGATCTGATGGGCACCGTCGTCGTACCCTTCAAAAAGCTCGAGACCGAAGAGGATTACGAGTCCTTGGTCGAGCTTGCGGAAACCATCATCGACTTCTGGGCCGAGAACGGCCTCGAGCACGAGCGCTGCGGCGAGATGATCGAGCGCATCGGGTTGGCCAATTTCCTCGACGGTATCGGGATCGAGCCGGATCCGAACATGCTGAGCCACCCGCGCCAGAGCTCCTACATCCGACTGGATGGTTGGGACGAGGCGGCGGAGGCCTGGTTCGAGCGTCAAGCCGAGGCCGGAAAGTAATCAAAAACATCGATTCCGTCGACGGCTCGCGCCGAGATATGTCGGATCGCTTCGATCTTGACGTATCCGGCCCGAACCGCCTCGGCGACTGATTTACCATCCGACTGTTTTATTGGAGTGAAGGCGATGGCAGACATGCGTGAGCCGATCGAATCCGGATGCCCCGATCCCTGGCAATACATGCATCCGATGATGCGGAAGAACTTCGGCCAGTGGAAGTATCACGAGCATCCCCGTCCGGGGGTTTTGCTCCATGTCGCATACAGCGGCGACAAGATTTGGACGGTCAAGGCCGGGACTCAGCGTATTCTCGATGTCTTCACCCTGCGCAAGCTGTGCGACATCGGCGATCAATTCGCCGAGGGTTATGTCCATTTCACGTTGCGCTCCAATATCGAGTACATGGTCACGGACGAGGCCAAAGTCCAGCCCTTGATCGATGCGCTCGAAGGGGCTGGCTTCGTTGTCGGCGGGACCCAGAACTCGGTGGCGATGATCTCGCACACCCAGGGCTGGCTGCATTGCGACATTCCGGGCACCGACGCGTCGGGCGTGGTCAAGTCCATGATGGACGAGCTGATCGACGAGTTCCGCAACGCGAACATGCCTAATCGCGTGCATATCACCACCTCGTGCTGCCAGATCAACTGCGGCGGTCAAGGCGACATCGCGATCAACATCCAGCACACCAAGCCGCCGAAGATCAACCATGATCTGGTGGCAAACGTCTGCGAGCGTCCGTCCGTCGTGGCCCGCTGCCCGGTTGCGGCGATTCGTCCGGCCATGGTGAACGGCAAGCCCTCCCTGGAAGTCGACGAGCGCAAGTGCATCTGCTGCGGTGCCTGTTACCCGCCCTGTCCCCCGATGCAGATAAACGACGCGGAGCACTCCAAGCTGGCGATCTGGGTCGGCGGCAATCACTCCAACGCCCGCGGCAAGCCGACCTTCCAGAAGCTGGTTGCTGCCGGGATCCCGAACAATCCGCCGCGCTGGCCGGAGGCAACCGCCATCGTCAAGCGTATCCTCAAGGCGTATAAAGAGGGCGCGCGGGATTGGGAGCGGGTCAACGAGTGGATCGAGCGCATCGGCTGGCCGCGTTTCTTCGAAGAGGTCGAGCTGCCCTTCACCAAGTACCACATCGATACCTGGCGCGGTGCGCGGGCCAGCTTCAACAGCTCCTCGTATATCCGCTTCTGACGAGCGATTTGAACCGCGTCCACTCGGGGCTATGATTGTACGGGCTGCCCCGCAGCAGGTGGCAGTTGGTCGGTCCGGGTTCCGGACGCGGTTTGAATCGCTGAACGTTTTATTTTCATCGCGTGCGGCGTTGCTCTCGGCGATGTCCGACAAGACAGGCATCCGCGACGAGCCTGACTCACCGCGACAAGGACGCAATTCAAAAGAGGTCGACATGAAGTTCGCACTTCAGATCAACGAGGGGCCCTATCAGCACCAGGCGTCCGACTCGGCATACCAATTTGCCAAGGCGGCATTGGAGAAGGGGCACGAGATCTTTCGGGTCTTCTTCTATCATGACGGGGTCAACAACTCGACACGTCTGACGACACCGCCGCAGGACGATCGTCATATCGTCAATCGCTGGGCGGAGTTGGCCGAGCAGCACGGCCTTGATTTGGTCGTCTGCGTCGCCGCGGCTCAGCGCCGCGGCATCGTCGACGAGGGCGAAGCGAGCCGCAACGGCAAGGACGCGACCAACATCCATCCTAAGTTCCGCATCTCCGGACTCGGGCAACTGGTCGAGGCGGCGATCCAAGCCGACCGTCTCGTCGTTTTCGGCGACTAAAGGAGAGCTGAGATGTCGGAAGTCGTGAAGAAATTCATGTACCTCAACCGCAAGGCGCCCTACGGGACCATCTATGCGTGGGAGGCACTCGAGGTGGTTCTGATCGGGGCCGCTTTTGATCAGGACGTCAGCGTGATGTTCCTCGACGACGGGGTTTTTCAGCTCACCAAAGGGCAGGATACCAAGGCGATCGGCATGAAGAATTTCTCGCCGACCTTCCGGACCCTCGGCGACTACGAGGTCAAAAAGATCTACGTGGACCGTGCCTCGCTGGAGGCGCGCGGCCTGACCGAGGATGATCTGGTCGAGATCGCCTGGGAAGACTTCGAGACCGAAGAGGAGATCGAGAACATCGTCGAGGTGGTCGACTCGGCCCGCGTCAGCGAGCTGATGAACGAATCCGATGCGATCTTCAGCTTCTAAGGGGAAGTCATGAGTATTCTGCACACCATCAACAAGTCCCCGTTCGAGCGCAATGCGCTTGAGTCCTGTCTGAAGTTCGCCTCCGACGGGTCGGCCGTGTTGCTGTTCGAAGACGGCGTTTACGCGGCCCTTCAAGGGACCGCCGTCGAGCCCCATGTGAGCGGTGCGCTCGGTCGTTTGAAGGTCTACGTGCTGGGTCCGGACCTACAGGCGCGCGGTTTCTCCGCGGAGCGCATCATCGAGGGTATCAGTGTCGTGGACTATGCCGGATTCGTGGATCTTGCCGCGGAAAACGGGAAAGTTCAGGCCTGGTTGTAGTTTTTTTAAAAACCGATAGGAGTATCGAGATGTCAGACACGATCGAAGTCGACGGCAAGCAGTTTGCGGTGGACGAGGAAGGTTATCTTGCCAACCTGAACGACTGGGTCCCGGGTGTGGCCAATGTCATGGCCGCGCAGGACAACCTCGAGTTGACCGATGAGCATTGGGACATCATCAACTTTCTGCGCGAGTACTACGAAGAGTACCAGATCGCTCCTGCGGTCCGCGTGCTCACCAAGGCGGTCGGCAAGAAGCTCGGCAAGGATAAGGGCAACAGCAAGTATCTCTACAGCCTGTTCCCCTATGGCCCGGCCAAGCAGGCGTGCCGTTTCGCCGGTCTCCCGAAGCCGACCGGCTGCGTCTGATACGGCAGCCTTGACCGGGGGGCGAGCGCAGTGTCGACTCGACCCCCGGCGACTCTCCGATCCACTGAGGTACCAGGCACATGTCGTTCCTGACGATGGTCTACGCCTATCTGTACTACTTCGCGGCCTTTGTGTTGTTGGCCGGCGTGACCTTCAAGGTCGTCCAGTACGCGCGCACCCCGGCACCGCTGAAGATTCCCACGACACCCGCACCGACGACCCGCAGCGGGGTCGTGTTCAGAATGACCCGCGAGGTCGTTCTGTTCGAGAGCCTGTTTCGCGGCAACAAGTGGACCTGGATCTTCGGTTGGATCTTTCACTTCGGTCTGTTTCTCGTCACCCTGCGTCATTTGCGCTATTTCATCGAGCCGGTGTGGTTGCCGATCGAGCTGGTCCAGCCGTTCGGGATCTACGGCGGCATGGCTATGGTTGTCGGGCTCGTCGGTCTCTGGTCGCGACGCTTCTTCGTCGATCGTGTACGCTACATCTCCTCGCCCTCGGATCATTTGATCCTGGCGCTGTTGATCGCCATCGGGTGCAGCGGTCTTCTGATGAAGTTCGTTTTTCATACCGACGTCGTGGCCGTGAAATCCTTTTTCATCGGACTCTACAGCTTCGATCCGCAGCCCTTGCCCCATGATCCGCTGCTGCTCCTGCATCTGTTTCTGGTGGCCACGCTGATGATCGTTTTTCCCTACAGCAAGCTGCTCCATGCGCCGGGTCTCTTCTTCAGCCCCAGTCGCAATCAGGTCGACAACCCGCGCGAGCACAGACATATCGCCCCTTGGGCAAAACGACTCGAGCAGGAATAGTTTCTTCGCGCCATCCGTCCGCACCAAAGGTTGATCCATGGCTAA
This sequence comes from Thiocapsa sp. KS1, assembly GCF_001499735.1. Classification (GTDB taxonomy): domain Bacteria; phylum Pseudomonadota; class Gammaproteobacteria; order Chromatiales; family Chromatiaceae; genus Thiocapsa. The sequence continues at coordinate 4,890,208 of NZ_LN848257.1, forward strand.
GGCAACGTTTGAAGTTCCCGAGCTGAGTCAGTACCTCGACGTCCCGCCCGTGACGCCGCAGACCATGGCTCACAGTCTGCCGTTCGTGGCCAAGCCCGAGATTCAGGCGCCGCTCGGTTTTCCCGGCGAGCTCGTGGACGACTGGCAGGAGAAAGCCCTCGACAAGATGGGCGAGCTCCTCGGGAAGTATCGCTCGTTGCGGGTCTACCTGGATTCCTGCGTCAAATGCGGCTCCTGTACGGACAAGTGCCACTACTATCTCGGCACCAAGGATCCGAAGAACATGCCGGTCGGTCGCCAGGACCTGATGCGCAAGGTGTATCGGCGCTATTTCACGCTGGCGGGCAAGCTTTTCCCGAGGCTGGTCGGTGCGGAGGACTTCACCAAAGAGGTGCTCGACGATTGGTACAGCTATTATCACCAGTGCTCTCAGTGTCGGCGCTGCTCGGTCTTCTGTCCCTACGGGATCGATACGGCCGAGATCTCGATGGCGGCGCGCGAGATCATGGACAGCATCGGCGTGGGACAGAAGTACTGCAACGAGATCATCGGGAAGGTCTATAAGATCGGCAACAATCTCGGACTGCCCGGTCCGGCCCTGCGCGACACCCTCGAAGGCCTCGAAGAGGACGTCCTGGACGACACGGGCGTGGCCGTGCGCTACCCGATCGATCAGGTCGGTGCCGAGATCCTGCTGGTCACGCCCTCGGCGGACTTCTTCGCGGAGCCTCATGTCGACGGACTGATCGGCTACGGCAAGGTGTTCCACGAAGCCGGTGTCTCCTGGACGCTGAGCTCGCACGCCTCCGAGGCGGCCAACTTCGGCATGTTCATCGGCTCCTACGAGAATATGCGCCGGGTCGCTCAACGCATCCGCGAGGCCGCCATTCAGCTCAAGGTCAAGCGCATCGTCTTCGGCGAGTGCGGGCACGCCTGGCGTGTCGCCTACAGCTTTCTGAACACCCTGGCGGGGCCCTGGGATTTCCTGGACCCACGCTATCCGGTGCCGCAGCACATCTGCGAGTTCACCTACAACCTGATCCAGGAAGGCAAGCTGACCTTCGATAAGGGCGAGAACGACGATAAGGTCCTCACCTATCACGACAGCTGCAACGTTGCCCGCGCCTCGCGCATGGGCAATACACCCGGCGGTCAGTTCGAGATCCCGCGCGCCATCATCCGCGCGACCTGCAATCACTTCTACGACATGGACGAGGACACCATCCGCGACCGCACCTTCTGCTGCGGCGGCGGCGGCGGCTTGCTGACGGACGACCTGATGGAGCTGCGCGTGAAGGGCGCAAAGCCGCGGGTCGAGGCCCTGAACAACGTGATGCAGGAGAAGGGCGTGACGCACATGGCCGCCATCTGCGCCATCTGCAAGAGCCAATTCACGAAGGTCCTGCCTTACTACGGCATGGAGATGGACCAGATCGTCAGTCTGCATCAATTGGTGTCGAACGCCATCGTGCTGACCGAACGGGACGAGGAAGAGGACGACGAAGAGGACGCAGAGGAGGCCGCCTGACCGCGGGCAGGCCGGCGCCCCTCGGCGTAGGTCTCCCAAAGCCACAAGCTGCGAGCTGATACGAGCCCCCTGACGATGTATCAGGGTTCAACCGGTACGGAGAGTGATCGACATGGCGACTTCAATCGACGAAATGAAGACCAAACCTTCCTGGCGCCGTTTCGAGGACGGTCACAACCAGTGGGAAAAGTGGACGGACAAGATCTTTGTTCAGGACACCTCGCACAAATGTCCGACCTATGTCCACAAGACGCCGCCGTGTCAGGGGAGCTGTCCCTCGGGTGAGGATATCCGTGGTTGGCTGCAGATCGTTCGTGGCATGGAGAAGCCGCCGGTCGGAATGGACTGGCAGGAATACGCCTTCCGCCGCTCGACCGACGCCAATCCCTTCCCCTCGATGATGGGGCGCGTCTGTCCCGCGCCCTGTCAGGACGGCTGCAACCGCAACGCCCTGGAGGACTTCGTCGGGATCAACTCGGTCGAGCAGTTCATCGGCGATACCGCGATCGCGAAGGGCTACAGCTTCGAGGCCGCTCCGGCCGACACCGGCAAGCGCGTCGCCATCATCGGTGGCGGTCCGGCCGGTCTTGCAGCCGCCTACCAGCTTCGCCGCAAAGGCCACGCCGCGACCATCTTCGAGGCCAACGACGGACTCGGCGGCATGTTCTTCTACGGCATCCCCGGCTACCGCGTGCCGCGCGACAAGCTCAACGCCGAGATCCAGCGCATCCTCGACATGGGCCAGATCGAGGTCCGCCTGAAGACCAAGGTGGGTACCGATGTGACCATCGAGCAGCTCGAGCAGGATTTCGACGCCGTGCTCTGGGCGATCGGCTGTCAAAGCGGGCGCGGGCTGCCGGTTCCGGGTTGGCAGGGGACGCCCAATTGCGTTTCCGGTGTCGCCTTCCTCAAGGCCTTCAACGAAGGCCGGATGAAGATCACCGCCGAGAAGGTGGTCTGCGTGGGCGGCGGCGACACCTCCATCGACGTCGTCTCGGTCGCGCGCCGGCTCGGTCACAACACCAAGAGCGGCCCGAAGGATCTTCCCGAGACCGTCATCCATGACGGTTATGTTGCACACGATGCCGCCACGACGGCCGCTGCCGAAGGCGCCGAGGTGACCCTCACCTCGCTCTTCACCCGCGACAAGATGACCGCCTCCGAGCACGAGGTCCACGACGCGACGCAGGAGGGCGTGACCATCCTCGACGGCGTCATGCCGCTGGAGGTCGTGCTCGGCGAGAACGGGCGTGCGACCGGACTGCGCGTTGCCGACTGCCGAATGGTCGACGGTCGTCCTACGCCGGTCGAAGGCACCGAGCGCATCCTCGCGGCCGATCTCATCGTCGCCGCGATCGGTCAGGGCGGCGATCTGACCGGCCTCGAAGTGCTCGACAACGGACGCGGCTTGATGAACGCCGACAAGTTCTATCAGGTGCCGAACAAGCCCGGTCACTTCGTCGCCGGCGACATCATTCGTCCGCATCTGTTGACGACGGCCATCGGCCAGGCGTCCATCGCGGTCGATTCCATCGACGAATATGTCCGCCAGGTCGAGCATAAGCGCCGCCCCAAGGTCGACGTGCATCACTTCAATCTGCTCGAGAAGATGACCGAGGCGAACCTCGCGCCCGAGGCATTCGTCCCCGACGAGCGCGGCGATATGCGCGGAACCTCGAGTGCGAACTACGCGATCCACAACTACGAGGATCGCTCGGGCGCCGAGGTCATCCCGCACGAGGAGCTGTTCCTGGGCCACTTCAATTTCCACGCCCGCAATCTGCGCAAGGAAGATGTGCCGAGCGCCGACGACGTGCTGGGTCATTTCAAGGAACGCGTGATCGGTCTCTCCGAGGCGGAGGCGATCGACGAGGCCAAGCGTTGCATGAGCTGCGGCATGTGCTTCGAGTGCGACAACTGCGTGATCTTCTGCCCGCAAGACGCCGTCTTCCGGGTCGACAAGAACAGCCGGACCACCGGTCGCTACGTCGACACCGACTATGCCAAGTGCATCGGCTGTCATATCTGCGCCGATGTCTGCCCGACCGGCTACATCAAGATGGGTCTCGGCGAGTAAGCACCGTGGAGGCGTCGATGGCAAAAGCCGCAGTGAGAGCTGGCCTCGTCGCCGTTGGACTGGCTTGGGTGCTGGTCGCCCAAGTCGTCCTGGCGGCCGACGCGAAGACGTATGTGGTCGAGGGATCCAAAGCCGCGGCCTTGGAGTCCTGTGTCGAGCCGACCGATGTCATGCGTCGCAAGCATATGGAGCTCATCAAGCATCAGCGCGACGAGACGGTCCATGGCGGCATCCGCACCAGCAAGCACAGTCTCGCCGGCTGCGTGGATTGCCACATCCGCTACGACGCGGATCATGCGCCGACACCCATTCATCGCAAGGACGAGTTCTGCGGCGCGTGTCATGCCTTCGCGGCCGTCAATCTGAACTGTTTCGACTGCCATGCCGCCGTGCCCAAGGGGGCGGGCGCGGACTCGGCCTCGCATGCCGCCTTCCAGGCTGTCGGCGTCGATCGGTCGGTTCAGGCTCGCCCTGATGGGGAAGACCACTGAGATGAAAGATCACCACGAACCAACCGACCAAGCGGCCGATTCGCGACCGGCCGATTCGAGTCGACGCGCCTTCATGGGCGTCGCCGCCGGTGTCACGGCGGCCGTCGTCGCGCCGGGTGTTGTCCTGCACTCGGTCACGGCGGCGCCCCGCTCGGAGGCGGTGGCCGGCGACGTGCGCTGGGGTCTCCTGATCGACACGGCCAAATGTGCCGACGGATGCTCGGCCTGCGTGGATGCCTGCGGTCGCGAGAATGGTCTGGATCTCCAGAGCAAACCCGAGGGCGCGGCGCAGGCGCATTGGGACGATCAGAAGGCGGTCTGGATCCGCAAGGTCAAGCTTCGGGACAACCAAACCGGGCGCGTGACCAATCTCCCGATGATGTGCCAGCATTGCGAGCATCCGCCTTGCGTGGATGTCTGCCCGACGGGCGCCTCGTTCAAACGCGCCGACGGTATAGTCATGGTCGACCGTCACACCTGCATCGGTTGTCGCTACTGCATGATGGCCTGCCCCTACAAGGCAAGGAGCTTCATCCACGAGGTGATGGAGGACCAACTCACCCGTGTCCCGCGTGGCAAGGGGTGCGTGGAGAGCTGCAACCTCTGTGTCCATCGGCGCGACTTCGGCGAGGCGTCGACCGCCTGTGTCGATGCCTGTCGCGAGGCCGGGCACGAGGCGATCGTCTTCGGCGACCTCAAGGATCCCGAAAGCACCATCCGATTGCGTCTCGCCGAGATGGCAAGCCGCCAGATCCGCGAAGATCTGAGCTTGAACACGGGCGTTCGGTATTCCGGAATCTGATCTGGGCGAGGTGAGCAGGACATGAAGCGAATCATCTATCGCGAGTGGCGCATCCCGCCCGCTCGGTACTGGAGCCTCCTCGGCATTCTCGCCTCGGTGGTCGGAATCGGCGCGCTCGCGTTCGCTTACATGGAGCACCAAGGTCATTGGGTCACCGGGATGAGCAACTCGGTGGTCTGGGGCACGCCCCATGTCTTTGCCGTGTTCCTGATCATCTCGGCCTCCGGCGCGCTGAACATCGCCTCGATCGGGACCGTCTTCCGCAAGCCGCTCTACAAGCCGCTCGGGCGGCTCTCCGGCCTTCTCTCCGCGGCGCTCCTGATGGGCGGTCTGCTGGTGCTGGTACTTGATCTCGGGCGCCCCGAGCGCTTGGTCGTCGCGATGACGACCTACAATTTCCGCTCGATCTTTGCTTGGAACATCTTTCTCTATACCGGCTTCATGGCGATCGTGATCGCCTACCTCTGGAGCATGGCGGATCGCCACGGCGAGCCTTACAACCGTCCGATCGGTATCGTCGCCACCTTCTGGCGGCTTGCCCTGACGACGGGTACCGGCGCCATCTTCGGTTTCCTGGTCTCGCGTCAGGCCTACGATGCCGCGATCCTCGCGCCGATGTTCGTCGTGATGTCGTTTGCCTACGGGCTCGCGATCTTCATGCTGGTCCTGATGTTCAGCTTCGGCGAGGAAGGACGCCCGATCGGCGACCGTATCCTGTGTCGCCTCAAGAATCTGCTCGGAATCTTCATTCTCGGCGTTTTCTACTTCACGCTGGTCTATCACCTCACCAAGCTGTACGGGGCAAAGAATCACGACCTGGTCGGCTGGCTCCTGCTCGACGGCGGCATCTACACCTTTATGTTTTGGGTGGGTTGGATCCTGGTCGGGGGACTCATGCCGCTCGGCATCATCTATCACCCGGTCTTGAGCAAGGACCGAAGCTGGATCGCCGCAGCCTGCGCTCTGGTGATCGTCGGTGGCTTGGCCAGCATGTACGTCATCATCATCGGCAGCCAGGCGTTTCCCATGCAGATGTTCCCGGGGCACACGGTTCTGGAGTCCGGTTTCTTCGATGGCGTCCAGGGTGCAGCAGCGGCGTACCGTCCCACCATTCCGGAGGTCCTGCTCGGTCTCGGCGGCGTTGCCGTCGCTCTGCTGGTGACGTCCGTCGGGGTGCGGGTTCTGCAGTTCCTTCCCGAGTCGCTTGCAGACGATGTCTTGCCGGCGGACGAGGAGGTTTCAGCCCAACAGCCGGCAGGCGCCGGGGCCTGAGCCCCGTCGGTCGGCCCCGTCCATCGCGGACGGAGCCGGCATCGACTCATTTCACCCGGGGCGGTCCGGGCCCGCGGTCCCTTTCGGATGCGTGCGGCGATCGAAATTCCAAAGCGTTCGAAGGTCGGGTCACGGGTCGATGGCGCATCTCTACATCTCGGCGGCTCAGAAGTCATCGGGCAAAACCACCCTCTCGATCGGTCTGTGCCGGGCTTGGCGCGATGCCGGCGTGCGCGTGCAGCCGTTCAAGAAGGGCCCCGACTACATCGACCCGCTGTGGCTGACGGAGGCCTGCTCGCGTCCCTGCTATAACCTCGACTTCCACACCATGGCGCGCGGGGAGATCCTCGACGCCTTCGCGCGCGAGCTGGATACGGCGGATCTCGGGTTGATCGAGGGTAATGTCGGTCTTTTCGACAGCATCGATCCCGCAGGCTCGAACAGCAACGCCGAGCTCGCCAAGCTGTTGGGCGCTCCGGTTGTGCTGGTGATCAACTGTCACGGCATGGGCCGAGGGATCGTGCCCCTTCTGCTGGGCTACCAAGCCTTCGACCGCGAGCTCAATCTTGCCGGGGTCATCCTGAATAAGGTCGGCGGGTTCCGCCATGCCCGCAATCTGATTGCCGCGCTGGAGCACTACACGGATCTGCCGATCTTGGGCGTGATACATCGCGACGAGGAGATCGAGATCGCAGAGCGCCATCTGGGTCTGATGCCGAGCAACGAGGCGGAGGCCGCCGAGGCCTGGATCGACCGTATCCGGCGTCGTGTCGCCGAGCAGGTCGACCTGAGTCGGCTGCTGGCGATCGCCGAGTGTGCCCCGCGTCCGCGGGCATCCGCCGCCTCGCGGTCGATCCGCGTGCCGACCGGGGGTGCGGTCCGCATCGGTATCGCACGCGATGCCGCTTTCGGCTTCTACTATCCGGACGATCTGCGTGCTCTCGCCGAGGCGGGCGCCGAGCTTGTCGGGTTCAGCCCCCTTGCCGACGGCGAGCTTCCCGCTGTCGATGCCCTCTACATCGGCGGTGGGTTCCCCGAGTGTCGCATGGCCGAGCTGGAGGCGAACCGCGGGATACGCGAGGAGATCGCGGACTTCATTGCTCGAGGCGGGCCGGTCTATGCCGAATGCGGAGGTCTGATGTATCTCTGCAAGGCCATCTGCTGGAACGGCGAGCGGCGCGAAATGGTCGGCGCGCTCCAGGCCGATGTCCAGATGCATGCCCGGCCGCAGGGACGCGGCTATGTGCGGTTGCGCGAGACCTCCGATTTTCCCTGGCCCGCTCCGGCGGGGGTGGCTGCTCGCGAGATCCCTGCGCATGAGTTTCACCATTCGTCGGTCGTCGTACCTGATCCCTCCTGGCGTTACGGCTATGATGTCCTGCGCGGGGTCGGAATCGACGGCGCACACGACGGGGTTGTTCAAGATCATCTGCTGGCCTGCTACAGTCACCTCAGAGACGTGGGCGGTGTCCGCTGGACGCGGCGGTTCGTCGACCACGTTCGGCACTGTCTGGGTGCTTGAGTCGCGCTCGACACGACATGCGTCGACGTCGGTCCGGCCCCCGGCTTCGTGGTAACCCGCTGCCGCCATGGCAGACGCGGTTGACTGGTTTGTGAAGGAGCCGACCATCTCGATCGCAGTGATTGCGGAGGCGGCGAGCCCATGACCGGCGGGGCGCTTGCTCGAAGCAATGCAGATGATTCCGAGCCTGGTTTAGAGCGGCGCCGACCGGACTCATGTCAGGCAGATACTCAACAGGATAGGTCTCAGATGTTCAAACTCACCACAGCAGCGGCCGACCAGGTCCTCAAGGCGGCGCAGCAAGGCGGCACCGAGGGCATGTCACTGAGGGTGGCCGCGCTTCAGATGCCGGACGGGGCGATCGACTATCGGATCGGGTTCGACGAGCCGACCGACGACGATATCCGCATGATCTGCGAGGGCGTCGATATCCTGATGACGCCCGAGCAGGTGCCGCTGCTCGACGAGACGACGATGGACTATGTGGAGATGGAGCCGGGTCAGTTTCACTTTATCTTCATGAACCCGAAGGATCCGCACTACACCCCGCCGACCGAGGTCTGATTCGGGCCGGGGCGCGTCGTCATGGAGCTCAGCAACGAAGACAGCTTCCGGCTGAACGTGCTGCTGGCCAATCGCCCGCAAGCGATCCGCATCGATGAGGCCAAGCTGATCGTCTACGGTTTGGGTCCGCGTGGCGAGGCGACGGTGCGGCTCAACCCGAACGCACGTCCCGATCAGTATCTGCGTCGTGTCAAGGAGCTCATCTCGGGTCACGTCCTGGGCTCGCCGGGCGGTTACCCCGTTTACCTGCGTCGCTGGACCCGCATGGGCCAGATGCGCGACGAGAGCCTGGAGCAATTGCTCCTGCTCGGCGAGCCCGAGGCGGTCGTGGCAGCGGTCTGCTCGCCCGGACTCACCGACGAGCTGGCTCGGCGCGCTTGGTGGGCGATGGAGGATGCCGAGAATGCCCGCCGGATGTTGGACAACCCGGCGATCGTTGCGGGTGCCATGGGCTGGGTCCTGGTGGACTATCTCATCGACTATCTCCCGTTTGAAACCGAGAGCGACAAGATCACCGAGTCGATCCGGCTGATCCTCCGCACCGGTCTCCTCGGCGCCGAGCGGCGTGACGACCTCTGGAAGAAGGCAGCGCGCAAACAGGTCTATCTCGTCGGATTCCTCCAGGCCGTTCCGGACGATCTGCCCGGCGGTCCGGGAGCGCGCGATCTCGCCGATTCGATTGCCGCGCTCGCCGACGCCGGCAACCTCTGTGCACGGCTGTTGGCTCGGGTCTATTCAGCGCCGGGACAGGCCTTCCTCGCGACGGTGTCGACCGTCATGTCGAAGCCGCCGAGCCAAGACGTGGTGACGGCCACATTTGACCTGCTGAGAGACTACTTCGGCGCCTTGCGTCCGGAGGGAGACCCCGACCTCCCGCTCGCGGCTCTGATCGCGGATGCCGAGCGCTTCGCAACCCCGACGAGCGTGGATCCGGACACGGCTCGGCTGCTGCGCGAGCATCCCGAGTTGGCTTCCGAGATCGCCGCCATGCGCGTCCTCTCGGGCGTCGGCTATGGCCTCATCCGTGCCGTCGCACTGGATCCCAGCGTTCTCGGAAGCCTCATGCGCCGGAAGCTGGCCCCGGTTATCGATGTGCTACAGGCTCGCTTGAGCCTCCTCGCAGGGCGCTGATCATGCCTCGTGAGCTCGATCAATAGCGCGGCCACGCCAACCTTCAGGGACTCGTGACATCCACTCCGCGTCGTCGGGTCAACGAGTGGCATCCGAGAGTCGAGAGAGTCGAGGTTTTGACCTGCCGCGGCCGACGGGCGACGTCGTGGCCTTTTCACCCTCTTCTTCGATGATTGCTTAAGGCGATCGATAAGTTAATAACAATCGATTTTAAGGATTGATGCATCGCCGCTATGCTCCTATCCAACATTTGAAGAGGAGCACTCACATGACCAAGACGATCACGTTCGCGATGCTGCACATGACGGTCTCCTTCAGCGTGGCCTACGTGCTGAGCGGCAGCCTCCTGGTGGGCGGGGCGATCGCCCTGGTCGAGCCCGCGATCAACACGGTGGTCTATTTCTTCCACGAGAAGGTCTGGGATCACATCCGGAACCAACGCGAAGATGGGCACCGCACTGATCTGATGCCTGCCTGATGGGGTGCCCGGGGTCCAGTCGGACCGGGATCTGCGGCTCGGCTCAAGCGGTCGGCGGGACCTGGTCCGGCGCGAGACCGACGAGCCGCTCGCTGATGGTCCAGAGGCGTCGGTTCGCGTCGCGGTCGAGCGCCTGAGCCGGCGGCTTGATGGGCCGACGGTCATCGAGATATTCACCCGTGATGCCGGCGAGGTCGATTGATCGAGCGGCATGGAGCACCCGCTCTGCGACCTTTTCCGGTGTCGGAATGGCCCAGCCGAGCAGCCGGTCGACCGCCTTCCAGAAAACCCCTTGCGCGCCGTCGGTTCCGCCGAGGTTGGATCGAAAGACACCGGGAAAGACGCAATTTACGGTCACGCCCGTGCCTTCGAGCCGGCGCGCAAGCTCGAAGGTGAAATGCAGGTTGCCGAGCTTGGACTGACCGTACGCCTGCATCATCCGATAGCGGCGGCGGGTCCAGTCGAGATCCTCGAAGTCCATCGCGGTGTTCATCTTGGTGCCGACGTTGACGATCCGGGCCGGTGCGCTGGACTTGATGCGGTCGAGGAGTAGACCCGTGAGCTGGAAGGGGCCGAGATGATTGACCGCCAGCGAGCGCTCGATGCCCTCGGGGCTCATGCAGCGACGCGCATAGGCGGTTCCGGCGTTGTTGATCAGGATATCGATGCGCTCGAAGCGGTCGAGGATCTCCGCCGCCGCACGGCGAACCTCCTGCTGACTGCCGAGATCCGCGACGAAAAGGTCGATATCTTGGTTGTCGGTCGCGGCGACGATCTCGTCTCGGGCCTTTTGCCCGCGTGCTTGGTCGCGCACCAGCATACCGACGCGCATCCCGTCCCGAGCGAAGGCGAGGGCGAGCGCCTTTCCCAAACCTGAGTTTGCCCCCGTGACGAAGATCGTCTTGCGATTTGCGTCGGTCATGCGTGGTTTGGCGTCGTCGGTTGTTATTCGGAGTAGCCGCCGCGGCCCGTTCCGCGGGTGTCGCGTGCGAAATAGCCGACGCGCCCCATCGGGACCACGGTGACGCCGCCCGCGCTGACGTGGAAGCGCTGCCGATCCTTGACGGGATCGAAACCGATCCGGTCGCCGGCCTCGATGATGTTGTGTCGATCGACGATGACCTTGCGCAGACGGGCGCCGCGGCAGATGCGGACATAGTCCATGATGATGCAGTCCTCGAGGACGACATCCTCCTCGATCACGGTCTCGCGCCGGATGATGGAGTTGGTCAGGCGAGCGCCGTCGTGGATCATGGTCGCCGCGCCCAGGAGCGTATTGCGCAGCTCGCCGCCCAGCACCCGAGCGACCGGGCCCTGGTAGCCGCTGGAGAAAACCGGCCACTCGGGGTTGAACATATCGAAGACCGGCTCGGCGCCCAAGACATCTTTGTGGGCGTCGAAGTACGCATCGATGCTGCCGACGTCGCGCCAGTAGACGGCGGTCTCGTAAGGATGCACGCCCGGCACCACATTCGTCGCAAAGTCGTAGGCAAAAAGTCGGTGGGTGTTGAGCAGCCGAGGCAGGACATGTTGGCCGAAGTCCGATTCGCCGGCCGCCTCGCACTCCTTGAGCGCTTGCATCAGGACCTTCGCGTCGAAGATGTAATTACCCATGGAGGCGAAGGCCATGGTCGGATCGCCGGGCAGCGGCGTGGGGTTCGCCGGCTTCTCCTCGAAGGCGTTGATTCGCCCCTCTTCGTCGGCTGCGATCACGCCGAAGCTCGAAGCCTCGGCAAGCGGCACCGGGAGTGCCGCGATGGTGACGTCGGCGTTGCGTGCCTTGTGGAAATCGACCATCTGACGAATATCCATCCGGTAGATATGGTCGGCCCCGAAGACCGCGACGAGATCAGGCCGATGCTCCTCGATCAGGGCGATGTTCTGATTGACCGCGTCGGCGGTGCCTTGGAACCAATGCGCACCGGACATCATCTGGGGCGGAACCACGGTCACGAACTGGCTTTGCAGCAGGGGCGAGATGGTCCATGCCTTGCGAACATGCTCGATCAGGGATTGCGACTTGTACTGTACCAGCAGATAGATGGTCTGAATCTGGGAGTTGACCAGATTGCTGAGCACGAAGTCGACGATGCGGTAGCGCGCCCCGAAAGGCACGGAAGGCTTGGAGCGCGCCGTGGTCAGCGGCTGGAGTCGCGAGCCTTGGCCGCCGGCCATGACGAAGGCGATGATTCGATCGGTCTGCATGGTTCCTCCGCGTGCCCCGCCTGTAGGAGCTTTCGTTGTGATAAATGGGTCCGACGACTGGATCCACATCGAGAATGATAAACCCGTCGACCGGAGCTTTCCCGATTATCGGATGCCCTCTCGATCGGGTCTGGAGCCGACTCAAACAGGAGCGACGTGGCGTTCCGAACGTCTACAATGTCCATCCACGACGGTAGAGAGGAGTACGCGAGAGATGAGTCAACCGAGGAAAAAGGTCCCGGGACGTCCGGTCATCCTGATCATCCTGGATGGTTTCGGTTTGAACCCATCCAAAGCCAACAATGCGGTCGCGATCGCCGACACGCCGAATCTCGATCGCTACTTCTCCAGCTATCCGCACACCGCGTTGCAGGCGTCCGGGTTGGCGGTCGGGCTCCCCGACGGGCAGATGGGCAACTCCGAGGTCGGGCACATGTGCATCGGCTCGGGCTGTGTTGTCCTCCAGGATCTGGTCCTGATCGATCGCGCGATCGACGACCGCAGCTTCTTCGAGAACCATGCCCTGGTGAACGCGGCGCGTGCGGCGGCCGAGCAGGGTCGTCCGATTCATCTGATGGGGCTGGTCTCCGACGGCGGTGTCCACAGCCATGTCCGCCATTTGGCAGCGCTCATTCGATTGTGCAAGCGTCAGGGTGCACGCCCGATGGTCCACGTCTTCACGGACGGTCGGGATACCCCGCCGCGCTCGGCATTGAGTTATCTGAAGTCTCTCGACGAGGCGTTGGAGACCTCGGGAGGGCGGATCGCCACCGTCAGCGGACGCTATTACGCGATGGATCGGGACAATCGCTGGGATCGCACCGAGCTGGCCTGGCGCGCCATGGTCGACGGCGAGGGTCGGCACGCCGAGACGGCTCGCGAGGCGATCGAGGCCGCCTATGCCGCCGGCGAGGACGACGAGTTCATCCGCCCGACGATCATCGCCGGTGCCGAGCCGATCCGCGACGGCGATCAGGTGATTCATATCAACTTCCGCAAGGACCGTCCGCGCCAACTGGTGTCGGCCTTGCACCAGATCGATTTCGACAAGTTCGATCGCCGCGGCGTGACCCGTGTCCAGGTCACCGGCATGATGGAATACGACCCCTGGTTCGGGTTGCCTTTTGCCTTCGATACCGACACGCCGAGGACCACGCTCGGGCAGATCCTGAGCGACGACGGCATCGCGCAGTTTCATTGCGCAGAGACCGAGAAGTACGCGCATGTGACCTTCTTCTTCAACGGCGGGCGAGGCGACCCCTACCCGGGCGAGGAGCGCGCCCTGATCCCGTCGCCGAAGGTCGCCACCTATGACCTGAAACCCGAGATGAGTGCGCCGGGCGTTGCCGATGCCGTCATCGAAGCCCTGCGCGGCGGACAGTTTCCCTTCATCGTGGTGAATTTCGCCAACGGCGATATGGTGGGTCACACGGCCGTGCGCGAGGCGGTGATCGCCGCCGTCGAGACACTGGATCGCGAGGTCGGCCGGGTGCTCGATGCGGCCGTGGAGTGCGGCTACTCGGTCATCCTCAGCGCCGACCACGGCAACTGCGACGAGATGGTCGATCCGGTCACGGGCGATCCCCATACCCAGCACACGACTTACCCCGTACCCTGTCTTGTCATCGACGAGGTGCCTTGGCGACTGTCTGTCGGCGGCGGCATCAAGGATATCGCCCCGACGATCCTTCATCTGATGGGGATCCCCATCCCGGAGCAGATGGACGGGCACTCGCTTCTGCTCGGACCGGCGACGGTCTGACGCATGCGCGTCTATCTCGATCTGCTGCGCGATGTGATCGACAACGGCATCGACAAGGCCGACCGCACCGGCACGGGGACGCGCTCGGTGTTCGGCCGTCAGGTGCGCTTCGATCTGAGCCAGGGATTCCCGCTGCTGACCACCAAGCGGGTGCATACCAAGAGCTTGATCCACGAGCTGCTGTGGTTCCTGGCCGGCTCGACCGACAACCGCTGGCTCCAAGATCGCGGCGTGACCATCTGGGACGAGTGGGCGGCTGAGGACGGCCGTCTCGGTCCCATCTACGGCACCCAATGGCGCAGTTGGGCCTGTCCGGACGGCCGCGTCGTCGATCAGCTCGCGGAGCTGGTCGCGACCATCCGGACTCGCCCGGATTCGCGTCGCTTGGTGGTCTCCGCCTGGAACCCGGCGGATCTGCCCGACGAGACACGCAGTCCGCGCGAGAACGTGCGTGCCGGGCGCATGTCGCTCGCCCCTTGCCATTGTCTCTTTCAGTTCTACGTGGCCGACGGGCGGCTCTCCTGCCAGCTCTATCAGCGCAGCGCCGATCTCTTTCTCGGCGTGCCCTTCAACATCGCCAGCTATGCCTTGCTGACCCACCTCATCGCACACCAGTGCGATCTACAGGTCGGCGAATTCATCCACACCTTCGGCGACCTGCATCTCTACCGCAATCATCTCACCGACGACATCGTCTTCGAGCAGCTCAAGCGCGAGCCTCGGGCGCTGCCGCAGTTGCGTCTGCTGCGTCGTCCGCCGAGCCTGTTCGACTATTGCTTCGAGGATATCGAGATCGTCGGGTATGAGCCGGAACCCGCGATTCGCGCCCCCATCGCAGTCTGAGGCTGAATCGCGCTCGGAGCGGTTTGCTCAGGTCGAGCGGGGTGTGGTGTTGTCGCGATCTTGCGAGCACTGAGGTGCACGATTCAGGATTTTTGAATCCCGGTCGGGCGGTTGGATGCGGGTGACTGATCGGCCTTCACGGTTGGCGGTGCGCATGGCGCAATCCACTGCGATGACTTTGAGCTAAAAGGCGGCCAAGCGCCGTAGGGTGAACAAGCATAGCGCAGTCCACAAGCGGCCATCGCTCTCACTCGTCCACCCCACCAGCCGCCCCTCATGCATGAGGCCGGTGGGTTTTGTCGGTG
>NZ_LN848257.1:4905287-4906677 GCF_001499735.1 Thiocapsa sp. KS1
GACAATAACTCTTTGTCGGTTTCTGTATGCTGTTTTTCGTGTTGCGCGGGCGTGCGCAACATCCACGATCTTTCCGGGCGAGGAGTTGCCGCTGATGGAATCACTCATTCAAGTCCTGCTCGCGTACGGACTGTTTCTGTCTAAGACGATCACGATCCTGCTCGGAATCGCCGTGCTGCTGATCCTTGCCGTGCGGCTTCGACAAGGCGGCCACGGCGATTCCGAGCAGTTGGAGATCACCGATCTCAATCAGCGTTATCGTGCGCTGAGCTCTGAGTTGAAGGCGTTTTCGCTCTCGAAGAAGGCATTCAAGGCGTACCGTAAAGCCGAACACAAAGAGGAGAAGGCCCGCGAGAAGGAAGGACATGCCGATCGCAAGCGTCTCTTCGTCATCGAGTTCAACGGCGATATCCGAGCCAGCGAGGTCGGGGCTCTGCGGGTGTTGGTCACGACGCTCCTGATGGAGGCCCGCGAGGGCGATCAGGTCCTGGTGCGTCTGGACAACTCTGGCGGTCTGGTCAGCGATCACGGGCTGGCCGCGTCGCAATTGGCGCGCATCCGTGAAAAGGGGATTCCATTGACGGTCGCGGTCGACAAGGTCGCCGCGAGCGGCGGCTATCTCATGGCCTGTGTCGCCGAGCGGATCATCGCCGCGCCCTTTGCCGTGATCGGCTCGATCGGCGTGCTGGCCGAGTTGCCCAACTTTCATCGCCTGCTGGAACGCTACGGGGTCGACTTCGAGCTCCATACAGCCGGCGAATACAAGCGCACCCTGACCATCTTCGGCGAGAACACCGACGAGGGTCGCCAAAAGCTGCGCGAGCAGTTGGAAGAGACACACACACTCTTCAAGTCGTTCGTCGCGGCCTATCGCCCCGCGCTCGATCTCGACCGCGTCGCCACCGGCGAGTATTGGCACGGCCAACGCGCCGTCGAGCTCGGTCTGGTGGATGCCATCCAGACCAGCGACGACTTTCTGCTGGCCGCAACCGAGGACATGGACCTCCTAAAGCTAAAGTACAGCGTCTGCAAGAAACCGATCGAGCGGCTTCTGTCGAGCATCCGGGCGAGCTTGGACGACGCCGTTGCCAGCTGGCGCCGCGCGAGCTGAGCCTTCGTCTCGAGGCGCGCCTTTGGGAGATCCTCGCCTATATTGAAGGCAACACCATGCGCTGGACGGTGACGGTTGAGGAGTTGATGCGAGTCATGCGCCGTCCGGAGCTCCTGGCAACAGATAGGCCGGATTTACCGTCGCGGGACGCTTGCTCTCTACTCTAACCGAAACTCACGCTCGCTTTTGAGCTGCAGTTTAGGCCATTATTAGGTATCGTCATTGAGCCCCTTTTTATTTCAATATGTAAGATTATAGTGCCCTGCACGCTGGACTATA
>NZ_LN848257.1:4906777-4908280 GCF_001499735.1 Thiocapsa sp. KS1
AACTATACTTAAGACAGAAGAAGATGATGACATGAGGTGGTCCCATGAGCACCGGTCGTCGCGTTGATGTCCCGAATGCAGCAATGCTCCAAATCCATCTGACCGAGGAACGGGATCCGGAGATACGCCTGCGCTTGATCCTGCTGAACTTGATCGTCGAGCTTCCTCCGCAGATCACGTTGGAGACCATCTGCCGATGCGTGCGGGTTCCGATGTCGACGGCCTACGTTTGGATTCGCGCATGGCGCACGCGGGGCTATCACGGGATCGTGCATCTTCGGGAGCCGACGGGAAAGCCGCCCGGGCCGCCGCCGGCGCTCGGCGATGCCGCGATCTTGCGGAATTGAAGAGCCTGCTGGAAACACGCGATCACCGGGAGACCAAGGCGGTGCGCGATCTCATCGTCGAGCACTGGGGTATCACCTTGTCGTTGTCTCGAGTCTGGCGCATCCTCCGCCACCGGTTGAAGATGCAGTACTCGAAGCCTTACCCGCACGATCTTCGTCGCCCGGCCGATGCCGAGGCGCAGCTGGAAGAGCGTCTGATCGACGCCTTCAACACCTTGATGGATCGCGGTCTCGCCGAGTCGGAGATCGCCCTTGGATTTCTCGACGAGGCGAGCCCGCAACTGACGGCCAACACGGCCCGAGTCTGGCATTTCGAGAAAGCCGTTATCCATAAGAACACCGCCAAGCTCAAAGCGAATGCCATCGGCTTTTACGCGATTGTGGGCCACAGTGTTCAAGGATTCCCGGAGCATTCGACACACGACGCCATTGCGCAGTTTCTGCGGGACATCCGGGCCGCTCATCCGGATTTCCGTGCGATCATCGTTGTTCTGGACAACTTCAGCAGTCATCGTGCGGCCGCATTGAAAGAGGTTGCGGATGGGCTGGATATCTCGCTGGTGTATCTTCCGCCATACTCGCCGGACCTCAATCCCATTGAATTCATCTGGAAAAGCATCAAGCGCGTCATCTCGCTCAACAGCATTCCCTCGCTTGGCGAGCTCAAGCGATGCATTACAGGGTCTTGGGATGAATTAGCCATTCGTCATTCATTCGCGAAACATTGGATCGAGCAATTTGTTCCTTCGATTGTTGCCTACAGGTACTTTTGAAAAGCACTATAAAACCCCCGCCTTTCAGGCGGGCAGATTTCATCTGCAGTCGTCTGGCTGGTAGGGTTGGGGGATCCGTTCCGAACCCGCGCCGAGGCTTCCGATGGACTATCGGTACGGTAGTCACACCGTCTTCAAGATCGAGTACCACGTCGTGTGGGTGACCAAGTACCGCTACAAGGTGCTCCGCGGCGATGTCGGGCAGCGGGTGCGCGAGCTGGTGCGCCGGGCCTGCGAGGCGTTCGAGATCCGCGTTCTCAAAGGGGTGGTGAGTGCGGACCATGTGCATATTCTCGTGTCGGCACCGCCGGACGTGGCGCCGAGCGAGATCATGCGTCGGATCAAGGGGCGCAGCGCGAGCAAGCTGTTCGAGGAGTTTCCGG
>NZ_LN848257.1:4908380-4926511 GCF_001499735.1 Thiocapsa sp. KS1
AGATGACCGAAGCGATGATCGCGGAGTATCTGGAACATCATTTCGAACCCGACCCGGCGCCGGAGTTTAAGGTGGAGCCTTGAGACGCGTCGTTCAGTCGACGCGTATCCGGACTTTCAGTCCGTAACGCAAACCCACCGGCTTTAGCCGGTGGTTGTTTAGTTGCCCTCGATCGAGCGGCTGCGCACGCCAGAGACCCAGGCGGACAAGGTCGCCGCGTATCAAGGTACAGGTCAAGCGGCGGACGATTGACACACAGGGCTCTATCGACCTCGCAAAAGCTATTTTCTATCCCTCCACAGCGCCACGATACCGGACTCGTCCAACAAACGGTTCAGATCGTCGCTCGCTGTGCTCGGACGATCTAACCTTATTCGTTAGCCGTTACCTAGTTCCAGTTGACTGACGACATCAGCCAACGACGCCGAAGCCGCTGTACCTTCCGCTTCCTTAGCACTGCGGAGATCTTGCAAATCCTGATAGTCTTCGAGAGCTTCTGCGACGGCGCGAAACTCCTCAATGGGAAGGACGACGTACTCTTCGGAACCTTCCTGCCCTATAAACTGAGGATGCAGGTTCATGGATCACCTCTTGGCGTAAACGTGCTTTCGGTGCATCACGCGGTACACAACAACCGTAGCTTCTTCAACCTCAAAAAGCACCCTGTAGTTGCCAACGCGGAGCCGATACTCAGGCGTGAAATTGGTAAGTCGCTTGATGTTTCCGGTCAGTCCGTTTTCCAGTTCAGCGAGCTTCGCGGCAATTCGCTCGGCTTCTTGTTTTTGAAGGCCGCGTAGATCCTTTATTGCCTGAGGCTTTAGTTCGACCTTCATATGCGGTCCGCGTAGTGTCGGGTTTTTCTCTTATCAGCTAACGTTATCCGCAGCCCGCGCCAAACTGCGGCCACGCGCGAAACGCCGGCCGCAGTTTTGCTTCGGGCTTGCGGACTCGTTGGGCATTCGATGAGGTTAATGGAAAACTGTGCATATTGCCAAGCGAGCGCAAGATGTTACATATGAGACCCCGCTCTTCGCGCGACCCCGCTCTTCGCACTCTTCGTGTAGGTGAGCGCGAGCAGCAGCGCTACTGGACCGAGGGAACAGGCAAGAAGCCGTACCTCCCAGCCGAGCTTCGTGAGAAATGGACGTGGTTGCAGGACGACTGGACATCAGCCGGAGGAGCAACGTTCTCAAAGACAACCACTTGGCCACGCTCGCTCGACGAACAGAGATTGCGATAGAAGGCATCCTTGACCGAGGTGGCGACCTCGCCGTCATCGTCAGCATCAGCCTCCTTGTAAGGGTTCAACGGGGTGTCCAAGACGACGAAACCAGGATGCCCGGTGTTCGCGGCGAGCGCTTCCTGCATCAGCCCGATCACATAACCGGCGCACATGACAGCACGGACACCCTTGCCATGGCTGGTTCGCTTCCTTCCATTCACGACCAGATCGGCGCTCTTCTCGTCGAATGCCACGGTCACGTCATCAGCCACCTTCCAAGCAATGAAAAGCTTCCTGATGCGTGAGCACACGTCGGACATCGTATTCGCCGTGAGCTTGACAAACTCTAGCTTCTCCGCCTTGTCGGGCGTTGCCTCCAACTCGTGGAGTTGGTTCTTGAGTGTATCGATCTGGGCACGTAGCTGCTCCGCTCTGACGAACGCGCCGTAGCTACTCTGGACCGCTCGGAGTTCGTTCGCCGTGGCTCGGACGTTCGGCACGAGCGCCGCTTCGATCTCTTGAGAAACGCTCTGTATTGCAGCGTCAAAATCCTTGAGGCTTTCCCCCACCGCGTGCTGTTCGTCAGACATCTGCTCAGCCGCCACGCGAAGTTCCGCTCGTAGGCGCTGGACCTTGGCCGCTTCGGCCTGAGCGGCCAGAAGCGTTGACTCGGGAGCACGTACATCACCCCGCCGTTGATGTTTCGGTTCAGCCCCACAGTAGTCACACGGCTTCTCTCCGTACATCTGCAGCAGATAGGCAGACTCTCCCATTGCTTCGAGCCGAAGAAGATCGGACTCGTAGTGCGCGTCAAGCAACGAGGCACGAACGAGCATCCCGTCGAGCTCATCCAAACGTCCACGGTGCTCCCGTTGCTGGTTCAGCAACTTGCCTCGCTTGGACTCCGCGGCGCGAAGATCGCTCAACGCCGTGCTCGACACCTCCCCGAGTTCGCGCAGCTTGGCTTCAAGATCTAACGCTATGTCAGGCGTCATGTTCATGTTCTCGAGGAGCTCGCTGAGCGCCGCTTGGTCACGCTCAAGCAGGTCCTCGATCGTCTCCTTGCGCCCTGCCAACCGGCCTGCCGACGTCTTCGGGTCTTCTGGCTGCACTATGGCTGAGTCATCGACGCCGGTGAGCAGCATTCGAATGGTGCTTGCCGCGGCGGTGTTGCCGGTGTTCTGGGATCCGTACAGGGGAGACCGTTTTGCGATGATTCGCTCTTCATCGACCAGAAGAGCCTTGGACAGCACCCTGAAGCTAGCCTCTTGGGTGGACCCGCTGTCGTTCTTGCGAACCCTTCGGCCTTCAAGGCCGCACAGGCCAAGCAAGAAGCCGGAGACAGACTCCTTGGCGTTGGTGGTTTCGCCCAAGACCCCCCATTTGGTGTTGGGCCCGAGTGCGTCATCAAGCGGCCCACGAAAGAGACCGATCTTCCCGCCAACCAGCGCACGCTTCAGGGAGTAGAATGCGCCATCTGCCGCTTCGATGCAGAGATAGGCAACATCGTATAGTCGGGCCTGCGGAATCTCCTCGGGCGGAGTGCCACCACCCATTACGAAGTCGATGCAACTCAAGGCGTACGACTTCCCAGTGTCCGACGCCCCCTCGATCACGTTGAGCCCCGATGCGAAGACGAGACTTCCGGGAACCTGACCTGGGCCACAGAGGCGAAGCTCTCGCAGCTCGAAACCGCGCCGGGCGCTCCCGTCCGTCATTGTGCACTCCCTGAGCCGCGATACTCGGCGAACTGCCCACCCCACCGGTCGAGCTCTGAATTGACGTACCGGCTGATCTCGCTGGTTTCCATCTCCCCAAAGCTAGCAGCTATCCAGCTCGCGCGGTTCCGCAGAGCTTCGACATACCTACTGCGAAGCGTGTCCAGGAAACAGCCGCCTCGATCAGTTGCGCCGTAGCTGAAGCCGTTGGCGTCCATCGACACGGAGATCAGACCACGCCTGGCGTATAGGGCAAGCCCAGGCTCCAGAACGGCACGTCGCACGAGAACCTCGGCTCCGCGTTGTGGCACGGCAGGATGGAGGCTTTCGGGACCTCCGTCCACGTCGGCAGAGTGCACCAGAAGGTAGTCGAGCAAGACGAGCCGCTGCAGGTCGTGGCGATGTGGGTCGAGCTCGACGAGGACGCACAGCGAGCGGAGTCCGAGCTCAATCGGCGAGTTGAACACCCAGGATGTAGTTGCGTCCGACGCGTCCATCACGGAACCCACTTGATTCGATCGTTATCGGCAAGTTGATGGCAGATTCCAGCCTTGTCCTTGACCCCCAGCACTTGTCGGAGGGCGTTGTTCGTCGGATCGAGTTGCTGCGCGACCCCTGTCGCGGCCTTTACCCGCTGGAAGCCATCGGCGTGGCTGGTGTCTTCGACCGTGTCGATGACTGCGTCGAAAAATTCCTCCTGCAAGTCTTCGAACTGCCCTGGGGGGAGAATGTCGCGGGAGAAGTTGCGAAGCGATTCGGCATGGAAGAATCGCTCGCGACTGCGCAGCAGGTGCCGATGCAGTGGCTCGTGCGCGGCCAAGTCGGCCACGGACAGAGACACGCCAGTGTGGTCGGAATACGCCTCAAGAAGTCGCCTGATGTACGGGCTCTCGAACGTCTCTTCGTCGATATCGGGAAATTCAGTCGGCGGGCGTGGCGGTAGACCTCCAGGGAACCGCGCGGTATGCCAGCGTGTTTGCGCATGCTGCTCTATGAGGTCCAGCGGCGGCACGTAGCTGACGATACTGAAATCGAAGCCCTCGACGAAAGTCAGGAGCTCACCGGTCAACGACACCTTCTTCATTGAGGTGATGTGCTCCTCGCACTTCGTCGCCCAGTCCTTAATGAGCCGTGCGCGCAGATCCTCCGGCTTCTTGAAGAGGAGAGACAGGCTGTTCCCTGCTCCTTGGGGCGCGACGAAGTAGTACTCGGACGGAGCCGGAAACGCCTTCTCATGCATGTAGTAGCAGAGTTTGCCAAGTTCGAGGATGACCTGGTTCGTCTGGAGCGGGTCTTTGTAGTGCTTGCACTGGTAGTTGTGCCATTCATCGTCGGAGACGAAGGCCACAACGTCGCGGCCGAGATCACCCGCTCCGCCGCAGCGCTCAACGCGTTGGTATCGGTCCTTCAAGCTGTGGGCCCACTCCAGAGCGAAGTCCTCCCACTGGCCTGGGGAGAAAACGCGCAGGAGGTCGATAGCGGGCACGATCGTGCTGCCCGCGGGCGTCGGCGCCACCGTGACTGCCTTCGGCTCCTTGAGCGTCTGCGTCGTCGCCTTGAACGCGCTCATGCGTCCGCGCCCCCATTCGACGGAAAGTCCTCGCGCTCTTCTACCCGGCTGCGGTCGGTGCCATGCTTGAGCATCAGTTCAACCCCCGCGCTTTGAATGCCGCCTGGCGAGAGTGTTGTGTGGGACACGCACGTTATCGTACACGTTGTCGCCGGCCCCAACAAAGTGGGTGTCCCATAGATTCATCGGCGGACCCGCAGCACCTTCGGAGCTATCTCGCGTCAGCGCGGCACGAGCTTGCAGCACGCTCCAAATGCAGACTCGTAGTCCCCTCGGAGGTATCTCGCTTCAGCGCGGCAAGAACTCGCGGCACGTTCCAATTGCGGACTTGCAGCACCCACCGAACTATCCCGCGTCAGCGCGGCACGAGCTTGCAGCCGCACGGCACGGCAGCAGGTTCAAGTCTTGTAATCACGCATTGCGTGATTAACGCAGGATCTTCAGGGAGTCGTACATGATTGGCGCAGCCTATCCTCCGAAAAAATAGAAAGAACGCATCCTGATCAAAATCCCGGCTCCCAAATGCGCACGAGTGGGAGCACCAGGCCGGGCAGCAGGGCGTCGTCGCCGATCTGTGCCGGGTTGTCGAGACAGACCGGCTCGCCGGTGCGGGCGTAGCGCCAGACCTGGCGCTGTTCGGGCAGAATTAGCCAGCCGAGACGCACGCCGTTGTCGCGCCATTCGCGCATCTTGGCGTGTAGGCCGTCGCTGTCGTCGCCGGGCGAGGCCAGCTCGATCACGACGTCCGGGACCTTTGGGAGAAACCTGTGCTTCTGATTCGGGCGGATCGTGATCAGTCGCTCGCGCAGGATCCAGGCCAGATCGGGCGAGCGCATGGCGCCGTTCGGCAGCAGGAAGCCGGTGGGCGAGTCGAAGACCACGCCGCGGCCGTCCGCCCTGGCCCGGGTGCCGAAGTCGCAGGTGAGATCAGCGTTTCTGGCTCCGGTCTCTGCTCCGGTCGGCGGCATGATCTCCAGGTCTCCTTGGGCATTGCGTTCGATTCACAGTTCTCGGTTGGCTTGGCAGAACGCGAACAGCAGGTCGTCGTCCAGGCGCATGTCGCGCGGGATGTGCAGGTCGATCCGGCCAAGCTCGGTGCCGGTGTGCTCGGAGGCTGTCAGGGTCATTGTGGGCATGTCCAGTTGCAGCAGTGAGCAGTGGATGATCCCGTGAGTCTAGCTCGACGATTCGCGCTGCGCATCGGCGCTCGGAGGCCGGTCCGGCGGTTGCCGATGCGTATCACGTCCGTTGCGCGCCGGGCATCCGGCGGACAAATGGAGGCTCAGGCATATCAAGGATGCCGGCTCACACCGAAGGGGTCATTAAGTAGGGCCCCAGGGCGTTGGTTCGCCAGCCAGTAAAAATGGTAGGGCGGAACCACCACTCGGTTGTTGAAGACGGCGGGTGTGTCGCCCGAGGCAAGATCGATGATCTGTCCGTAGCGAAAGAGACCGCGTCGGTTCAAGGTGTCGAGGTCCAGATACTGAGGTTTGGCGTCGAAGTTGGCGGCGACCAGGACCGCGTTGGCGGCCAGGCTCGGGTGGGTGCGCAGGAAGACGAAGAGGTGCGGGTTCTCCACGTCGATCAGCTCGCGGTTGTTGAAGTCGGCGAAGGCCGGCGTGTCCTTGCGCACGGCGATGAGCCGCTTCAGACCATCGAAAAGACGGCGCTCGACGGTTCCGCTGAGGTGACGTCGTTCGGCGCGCGCCCAGTCGATGCGCGGGCGATGCACCCAGCGTGCGTCGCTCGCCTTGTGCGTGTCGTTGAGGAATGAGTTGTCGTTGAGCGTGCCGATCTCGTCTCCGTACCAGAGGAGCGGGATGCCGCCGAAGGAGAGGATCATGGCGTGCAGCATCAGGATGAGATCCACGACCTGATCGATGGCATGTTGATCCTCGGCCTCGAGCGCCGATTCCAGACCCGCGAGCGATGCGAGCGCGCCTGCAATGCGGGCATCTCCGGTCTTGAGATTGACGCCGAACGGCCGTCCGCGCGCCGGAGAGCCCTCGAACGCGCCGGTGTACCAGTCCACCAGAAAACGCCGGTGTGAGTAGGGGTCGTAGTCGCAGGCCCGAATGTCGGCGTCGTCGAAACCCAGGCCGATATCGTCGTGACACCTGAGATAATTCAACCAGGTCGCGCGGTCGAGCTTGTTCGGCAGGCTCTTGATGCCCTGATTCAGCAGTTTGGCGTTCTTGGTCGCGACGGCGTCCCAAAGCAGGGCCATGAAGGTGGCGTTGTAGGCGATCTCGCACTCCTTGGCGATGACCGCATCCTCGCCGAAGTACTTGATGATCTCCGACGGGGCCACGATCGCCTCGGCGATGAAGAGCACGCCCGGCGCCGTCACCTGGCAGCAGTCCTTCATGAGCTGCAGGATCAGGTGTGCCTCGCGCTCGTTCTGCGAGGTCGTGCCGATCTTCTTCCAGAGGAAGGCAACGGCGTCCAGACGCACGATGTCCGCCCCCTGGTTGGCCCAGAAGAGGATGATGTCGAGCATCTCGATGAAGACGGCGGGGTTGGAGTAGTTCAGGTCCCATTGGTAGTTGTTGAAGACCGTCATCACCCACTTCTCCATCTGCTCGTCCCAGGTGAAGTTGCCGGGGGCGGTCTCCGGGAAGATCTCGGGCATGGTCGCCTCGAACATGTCCGGGACGTCGCGGTTGGGGAAGCAGTAGTAGAAGTTTTGGTAGTCCGGATCGCCCTCGCGGGCGCGCTGTGCCCATTCGTGCTCGTTGGAGGTGTGGTTCACGACCACATCGAGCGTCAGCAACATGCCGCGCAGGCGCATGGAATCCGCGAGCGTGCGCACATCCTCGACGGTCCCGGCACGCGGGTCGATGTCGCGGAAGTCGCTGACCGCATAGCCGCCGTCGCTCGCGCCTTGCGGGCATTTGAGGATCGGCATCACATGGACGATGTTGATCCCGAGCTCCTGCAGGTAGGGCAGGCGCTCGTTGAGTCCCTGCAGGTTGCCGGCGAATCCGTCCGAATACAGCGCCATCCCGACCCATTGCTGGCTCAGGAACCAGTTGTGGTCCTCCTCGCGCGCCATGTCGAGCTGCTTGAGCGCCGCGGGGCGGCCGATGTAGGCCCGGGCCAGACGCTCGGTGAGGTGCACCATCTGGGTCTTGAAGTCTTCCCGGTGTCCATAGAGATGGAAAAAGAGCGAGTAAATGGCGTAAAAATTGGCGCCGAGGCGCGTGTAGAAATGTCGCAGATCCTCGCGACAGACCTCGTGATCGAGCTCATCGAGAATGTCGTTGAGAAGGGCGTGAGAAACCTGTTCGTACATTTGAACTGCGTCCGGAGTCTGTGAGTGCTGTATATCGTGTGTTAGGGGCCTGGCGGCCACCCGTCGTCTCGGCGAAGACGCAGTTCAAGATCATTAAGGTATTAGAATCTTTGAACCGCGCGGCGCCGATCCTTGCAAGGGAATGATCGGTGTCGGTGGGTGGCGACCCGCGTATGAACTGCCGAGCGCGGTTCAAATACCCCATTGATCAAGGTAATGCCGATAGAGAGCAGGATCGGCAGCGGTGGCCCCATGCTGCTCGACGATGCGCGAGGCGAAGGACTGGGCCCGCTCCAGGGTCGCTTCGAGGGGCCAGCCTCGAATGATGCCCAGGATCAGCACGGAGGCGAAGGCATCGCCCGCGCCGACCGTGTCCTTGACCGCGAGCGCGGGTGCCGGTGCGACACGCACCGGGGCGGTCTCGCGGCCGAGTGCCAAGGCGCCGTCGCCGCCGAGCGTGACGACGAGTCCGGTGAGCCCGTGCTGCGCGAGGAAAGCCGATGCGAGCGCGGTGAGCTGCGCATCGTCGGCGTCGTTTGACCCCGAGCCGTCAGCCAGAAGAGCCAGCTCGCTGCGGTTGAGCTTCACCCAGTCGGCATCCTGCAACAGCCCGCGCGTGGCATCGGCAGACCACCAGGGATCGCGAAGATTCACGTCGAGGAAACGGATGCCGTGCCCGCGGGCCTCGAGCGTGCTCAGCGTTGCGGCGGAGACGGGGCTGCGCAGGGCCAGTGTGCCGTGATAGAGCAGCTCCCCGGCAGGCGGAAGGTCGACGGCGCGGATATGATCGAAGGCGCGATCCGGGATGATCTCGTAGGTCGGCTCGCCGTCGTCGAGCATGACCCGGACCTCGCCCGTCGCATGATCCGGATCGGTCTGCAGGGTGCTCGTGTCCATCCCCCAGTCCTGCATCGCGCGGCGCACCTGCTCGCCCTGCGGATCGTCCCCGACCGCACTGATGAGTCGCGGCGCGGCCCCGAAGGCACGCAAATGCCAGGCGATATTGAAGGGTGCTCCGCCGAGGACGCGTCGACTGCCGGGGAAGCAGTCGAAGAGGACTTCGCCGAAGATGTCGACGATCGGCTGCGCGGTTGAGGCATCGGACATGGGCTGGCTCCTATCTCCTCGGTTCGGTCGCGAGATCCGGTCGGAAATGGGCGATTCCTTCGAGGATACCCGCGCTGTAGTTCCCGTTCATCCCCGACCAGCCGCCACGTGCGCAGTAGAGTCGGTCGGCCTGTCCGTTGGCTGCAGCCAGTCGCAGCGCTTGCTCGCGCACCTCGAGGTGACCGTTGGCGACCAAAACCGAAGGGATCGGACTGACCAAGACCTCGAGATCGTTGCCGCTGTCGCCGGCGAAGAGGGTCGTGGTCTCGTCGTGATCGAGTCGGCGCATGAGGAAATCCACGGCGTGATACTTGGTCGCCCCCGCGGGCAGTACGTCCAGCAACCCGATCTCCGCCGCCTCGTCGATGCTCCAGATCAGGCTGGCCTTCACCCCCAGCTGGGCCAGATGCGCTTGCAACTCGGACTTGAGCGCGCCGCTGTCGACATCGACGGGGGCATAGTAGCTGAGCTTGAAAGGTGCCTGCTTCTCCGGCTCCTGAAGCCGCAGAAGATCGATGTCGGCCAGGCACTCGGCGAGTCGATCGTGGCCGATGCCGGCCCAATCGCGACCGATCTTCTCCTGCCAGTCCGCGAGCGGCTCCCAGTCGCTTGTTGTGACCTTGAAGATACTGGTCCCGACGTCACCGATGACCGCATCGGGAACAGGGAGGTCGTATTCGGCGATCGCCTCGCGCACCAGTCCTTGATGGCGGCCCGACACGTAGGCGAGCGTGACCCCCGGCCGCGACACGAAGCGCCGAAAGCTTGGGCGTGCGTCGGGCGATTCGGGCTCCGCCCCGTTGGGCACGAGGGTGCGGTCGAGATCCGTACAGAGCAACAGTGGCTTCATGATGCCGTACCGGGGACGCTGCAGCTCCCGAAGAAATCGTAGTGCTCGATGGCTTCCAGGATGCCGAGCGCGTGGGCCTCTCGGGCGAAATAGATGTTGTCCATCTCCACGAGCTGCGACAGCTCCTCGTGGTGACGGTTCGCGACCACGACCGCGAGGGTGTTGCCGCGCATCATGTCCTCGTCCGCACCCGAGCCGCCCGCGACCAGGATATGCTCGAGCGGGATCCCGAAGCGGTGTGCCACATAACGCAACGCTTGGCCCTTGCTCGCGCGGATCGGCACGACATCGAGGAACTGCCCGAAGGCGTGAACGACGTTCACCGTCAGCTCGCGGGTGCGCAGCAGGGTGGTGATCTCCTCGACCGACGGGGCCACGTTCGGGTCGTAGTGATAGGCGATCTTGAAGCGACTCTGCTCGGTCCGGCGTTGGGGCACGAGACCCGGTACATCCTCCAGGGCACGCCGGACCCCGCGGGGGTTCCAGAGATGGTCGACATGCTCGCTCCAGAAGTCGTCCACGACCAGTGCGGCACTGTAATGGATCTCGGTCCCCAGGCTGGTGATCATGACGTCGGGGACCGGGATGCCGTGCCGTTTCAGCTCGACGAGGAGTGTGTCGAGTCGGCGGCCGGTCGCGATCCCGAAGTTCGCGCAGCGCTTGTTGGTCCGCATCATCTCGATGAACAACCGCACCCCCTCGGCATTGCCGAGCAGGCTCTGATCCAGGTCGGTGAAGAGTGCGCGGTCGCGGTAGATCAGCCGGCGGCGCAAGGGCGGGGTGTCCGGGATCGGCTCGGCGCGTTTGGTGAGCGGGGCGACGCGTTCGCGATAGGTTTCGGCGTGGGCCTGCCAGGAGTAGCGGTCGCGCACCGCGGTTAGACCGTTGCGGATCAGCTCGCGGCTGAAGTCCTCGTCGCTCAGGACTCGGATCAGGGCGTCGGCCATGGCCCGGCGTTCCAAGGGGTCGATCAAGAGACCGTTCTTGCAGTTGCCGATGATATCGACCGGCCCGCCGTTCTCGGTGGCGACCAGCGGCAGTCCGCTCGCCGCGGCTTCCAAGAGGGTCAGGCCGAAGGGTTCGGTCAGGGCCGGGTTGATGAAGACGCCGCCGGAGCGGGCGACGAGGCGATAGATCTCGGGCACCTCTTCGGAACGATGATGTTTGGGTGCCGCGACCTTGCCGTAGAGGTCGTAGGCGTCGATGGTGAGCAGGACGTCGGTCAGAACGGTCCGCGCGCCCTCGTCGAGGTCGCGGATATCGTCGCGGTTGCCGGCGATGATCAGCAGGTTGGCGAGCGCCTGAAGCTCGGGCGATTCGCCGTAGGCTTCGAGCAGCGCGACGATGTTCTTGCGGTGATCCGCGCGGGACAGTGCCAAGATCAACGGCTTGTCGGGCTCGTCGAGGAAGCGATCGACGTCCGCGGCGAAACCTATCGGTGGATCGTCTGCGGCCGGTGGATGAAACTGGACCAGGTCGGTCCCCGGCGGGATCACGACCATGCGCTCGGGTTGGTAGTAATCGTAGAGTGCGTATTGCTCTTCGATCTCGTTGTGGGTGCTGGTGATGACCAGCTCCGCCGTTTCGAGGACCGCTTCCTCGGCATCGATGCGACGCATCATGTTGTAGCGAGCGTCGATCTGCTCGCCTTCGAGTCCGGCGGCGAGGAGACGTTGGCGTTTGTCGCGACCCAATGAATGCCCGGTATGGACCAAGGGGACACCGGCCAGATTGGAAAGGCGCACACCGACATAGCCGGCATCGGCATAGTGACTATGGATGATCCCGGGCCATTGGCCCTGGTCGTGCAGGAAGGCGGCGAGGTTGTCGACGAAGCCGTCGAGATGATCCCAAAGCTGCTCTTTCGGGATGTAGCCTTCTGGTCCGGCGTCGAGCCTGACGATGCGTGCCTTGTCGTTCAGGGTCTCGATGGGCTCGGCATAATCCGGGCTGACGGCGGGGTCGATCACCCGCCGGGTGACCAGATCGACTCTGGAGATGTCCTTGCGCTCGGCGAGCGCACGGGCGAGATCGACCACGTATTTGGTTTGGCCGCCGGTGTCCGCATCGCGACCGAGCTCGAGGTCGTGTCCGCGAATCAAGCCATGGATACTGAGCAACACAACATACATGCCTATCCTCCGTCCGGGGCGGTCGAGCCGGGGCGGCTACCGCTTGATGTCGAGGATTCCGAGCCTGGTCTCGGGCGGAAAGTTTCGGATCCAGGTGTCGAGCATCGCCAGCTCCGGCGGGAGTTTGTCGATGCTCTCGGAGGCGTCGGAATAGCGCGGGTACAGGCTGTGAATCAAGACGAACCAGGGTCGGCCCTGGTAGCTCTCCTCGCGGAAATACACGCGCGCCGGAAGTTGTTCACGACGTGCGAAGTCAAGCATGTCGTCGAGCGAGTAAAAGCCGATCAGTTGCAGCGCGTAAGGTTGAGCACCGACGATCAGCGGCTCGTCGGCGATGCTGACCAAGGGCCCCGGCGTCTCGGCAGTGCTGCCGACGGCGACTTGAGCGCCGGTCTCGTCAACCTCCGGGGCTGTGTCGTGCGGCGGCGACGGGTCACCGGACGGTGCCGCAGTCGGCGTCTCTTCAGGTTCCTGGACAGGTTCAGGGGCAGCCCCGGGGGTGGGCTCGGTCTCCTGACCGTCGAGCTTTTCCGGTGGCTGTAAGGCCGCGGTGTCTTTGCTCCCGGCCGCGGGCGGCGACGGCTCGGAAACCGGCTCCGCGCTTGGCTTAGGTTCGGGCTCGGGCTCGGGCTCGGAGACTGTGCTCGTGACCTCCCCGACGGCGCTCGCACGGCTGTCGTTGGCTCCGGCGACCGGCGCCGGCATGTCAGTCGGCGCGGTAGAGGGGGGCAAGGACTCGGACAGGGTCGCGACCGACGCACGCAGGTTGGCCACGCTCTCCTGCAAGGTTGCGTCGTGGGTCGCGACGGCGGCGAGCTGCTCGTAGTCCACGCGCAGTCGGGAAACCTCCTCGAGCAGGGCGCGCCGCGCCGTATCGAGCTGACCGTAGGCGACGAGCAAGGCGACGCCGAGCAGAACGGCGATCAACAGGAGCGTCCCGACGAAGATCGATGCCTGGTGTCTCAGTCTGGCGTCGATCTCGTCGCGATGTGTCTGCCAGGCGCGTTGCAGGCGATTGGTCGTGAGCCGCCGGTCGTCGTCGACATCCGCGATCCGCGTGACAAGCGCGTTTTCGGCAGCCTGAAACTCAAGCCGATGTCGAGCGACCTTGTCCGACAGCGAGGCGATCTGAGCGGCCAAATCGGCCGTGTCTGGCGTGTTGTCCATCGTTGAGACCGCGTCCTAAGTTTAAGGATGTTTGACCGAGATCCACTGCTTCGAGCATACCGACAGCCTTCCGTCCGACACGGTTTGAAGCAAAAATAGTCAAAGATTCAAACCGCGTTTGCTGCGACGCCGGTGGATGCGATGTGAAGCGGATCAATGCGAGAACCGCGCATGTCTTTCGGATCCCGTCCAACCCCTCCCGATTCCGGCCGCCGATCGACGTCGCGATCTTGCCGCCCGGGTCTGGACGCGGCTCCGCCTTGCGCAGCGTCGGCGATGCGCCGAAACATTCGTAAGAGGCCGGTATATCATACCAGGCATGATCGATCTCGTCGGACCAGGACCATCATGAGTGAAACGAACCAGACTGAATCGCCGAGGATCCGGGTACTGTTCGTGTGCATGGGCAACATTTGCCGATCTCCCACCGCGCACGGCGTCTTCCGCAAGCTGGTCGTCGAGCGGGGCTTGTCGCATCGCGTCGAGATCGATTCCGCCGGCACCCATGCCTATCACGTCGGCGAGCCGCCCGACCGACGCGCGCGCGAGACTGCCCAGGAGCGCGGCATCGATATCGACGATCTGCGCGCACGTCTCGCCGAGCGGGCCGATTTCGAAACCTTCGACTATGTGCTGGCGATGGATCAGGACAACTACCGCGTCCTGTCCGGCCTGTGTCCGCCGGGGATGGAATCCAAGCTGCGGCTCTTCATGGAGTTCGCGCCCGAGTTTCGCATCCGGGATGTGCCCGATCCCTATTACGGCGGCCAGCGCGGTTTCGATCAGGTCTTCGATCTGGTGGAGGCGGCGTCGCGCGGGCTCTTGGACGATCTGATACAGCGGCTTCGGTAACCGCGTCCGTGGAACACGGATGCGTGATCGCAGCCAGCGATGCCCGGGTCACCAATGGCCTTCGAATCGACCCGAAGACATCGCAGGCCCGACCGGACGCGGTTTACGGGGCACCGACCTCGCAATAGCCTGCATGACCCCGGAAGCTGCGCAGATCCCGACGCAGGTCCTCGGCAAGGCGCAGGTCGAGGTCATGCGGATGGATCCCGATGCGGAGCCAGCCGCGGCGGGTGGCCCGCCGTCGATTGAGATGATTCCAGAGCCGAATCACGGGCGTGCGAAACGCGGTATCCGCCTCGTAGCCGGTGAGCGGAATCGGATGCACGCGCCCGGTCTGCGCCGACAGAACCCCACTGAAGAGCTCATAGCGTCTGAAGGGCAGACTCGCGAGCCTGGACCTCGGGATGCGCCCCATCGCCCACGCCGGTGGACAATAGAGCGCCGGATCACTGAGGTCCCGGTCGATGAACCAAGCGTGGCAGCGGGCGATCAGGCGATGAATCCCGACCGGGTCCAGCGCGAGGTGCTCGGCGACATTCCGCGAGATCAGGCGCGAATGCAGTCGATGCGCAACTCCGCTGATCCGATCCACCCGGTGGACCCAGCCGTGGCCGGCGAGCTCGCAACCCCGTGCTTGGAATCCGCGAAGTCGCTCGATGTCCTCGCGGTTCCAATCCGCGCCGGGGACGACCAACAGGGTGACCGGCGCGACGCCTTCGCGCTCGAGGAGGTCCAGGATCCGTTCGACCTGCGGCAAGGTCTCGGGCATGACGTCATGCACCGACACCAGCGTACGGACGTGGCTCGGGTTCGGCCCGGGGGTCGAGCCAGCCGTGGGTTCAGCGCTCTGCATCGACCGCATCGGCATAGTCGCCCGACAAGATCGCAAGCCAATGATGCAGATTGCGACGGTTGATCTCCTGCGCCGCCTCGCGGCCCAGCCGCGCCTTGCGCTCGCGGATCGCCGGATCAAGGTCACGCAGCCGCGCCAAGGCATCGGCGAGGTGCTCGCCCTCGTGGATCGGGAAGAGTCCCCGGTTAAGCAGATCCCAGCTCAGGATGCCGCAGGCCGAGGACACCAGTACCGGGCGGGCGCGCGCCATGGCCTCGAGCGCGACGGTGCCGAACGACTCGACGGTCGAGGGCAGGAGAAGGGCATCCATCTCGTCGATCAGGGCCATGACCCGGCTGCGCCTGACCCAACCGGAATGGCTCAGGTTGGGCAACCGCCGGCACTGCTCCTCGACCCATGACCGCAACGGACCTTCGCCGACAATCAGAAAGTCGATCTCGGGGAGTCGTTGTGAGGCCTCCACGATGGCGCCGAGGTTCTTCTCCGGTGCCAGGCGCCCGGCGAAGAGTACCCGCTCGACCCGCGCGCGTGCCGGAGCCGGCGGCCGATCGAGAAAGCGCCGCGGGATGGGGGTCGCCATGAGGCTGACGTGCCGCGCACCGATCGACCGCGCAATCGCCATCATCTCCGTGGAGTTCGCCAGAACCAGATCGCTCTTGCGAAAGAGCAGCCGATGACAGGCGCGAAGGTAGCCGTTGGCGATGCGGGCGCCGATCCCCCAGTCCTGGAACAGCGTCGTCAGGGCCTCGAAGTCCGTATGGAATCCGACGATGAGTGCCGCCCCGCTGCGCTCGGCCAAGTGCATCCCGAGCATGCCGAACGGGCCGGGTGTTGGGACGATGACGACATCCGGTCGGAGGCGATCCAGACGTCGGCTCACCAGCCAAGGGGAGGGCAGGACGATCTTCTGGGTCGGGTCGCCGGGCAGCGGAAGCGTCAGTCCTCCGTACCAGGATCCCGCACGACAGCGCGGAGCCACCAGATCGACGCGCACGCCCGCGGCCCTGAGATGATCGGCAAGATCGCGGTAATAGGCGCCGACACCGTTGCGTTCGGGGGCGGCATCCGAGACGATGGCGACGCGCAGGTCGGCGGCGGTCGGTGGCACGAAAGCCCTAACACTGGTCTCCGCAGTGGATGGGTTCGGCATGACGCACGGGTGTCCTGGTTGACGATGAGCCCATGGGGTCGTCGCCGGGTTCTGCACCCGGTCGTATCGACGACGGATCGGCCGAGGTCTCGTGCGACCGAGCGGCAAGCCGCGCGTAGACGGGTCCCAGATCGCGATCGATGTCCCCCCGAGAGAGTCCGAACCGGGCCAGGCTATAGCCGTGAGTGCTTCGATAGGCCCCGGCCTCGGTCGCGTGTCGGGCGATCGCAGCTCGGAACCCGGCACTCGCCGGCAGCCCGAGCTGCGCGTAGATGGCGAGCATCCGACGAGCCAGGTCCGACTGCAAGGCACGCATGGTAACCCATGCACAGCGCTCTTCGGGAAGATCGCCCAAGGCCCTTTCCAGATTGTTGTAATAGAAACCCAGTTGGTCGGTCAAGCGCTCGCGGAAATCGGGGGTTGCCGACGGGACATCGAAGAAATTGATTCCGGCCTCGAGCGAGCTGAGCTGAGACGGGAGCGTCGCCTCAGGCTCGCGCAGACAGACCAGGAAGCGCGCGTCCGGGAAACGTGCCGCCAAGCTCCCGGCCAGCGGGGCGAAGGCGGCGTTCTTCGACAACAGTCGCTTGTCCGGTCCGTGGACATAGAGGTGTCGTTGCAGGCACCGATGATAGAAGTCCATGAGGCGCTTGCGCTCGGGCTCGGGCATGTCGCGGTCGAAGGCGCCCATTCGCCACAGCAGGTCCGATCCGGGGAAGGGGAGGATCAGGATGAAGCATGCCAGCACCGGCATGAGCGCGAAGTAGTCCTCCTCGGGATCGCACAGCCGCATCGGATGGACCGTATCCAGGCCCTTGAAGGCGTGCCGCTCGATCCAACCGAGCAATCGACCCAGCGGACGGCCCACGCGCGCATCGATTCGCCCGAGACCGAGCCAGAAGCGACGTTGCGTCACCGAAGGCGCGAAGAGGCATTCCCAGGTGGAGAAGGTCGTGAGGCAGCGATCCTCGGCGAGCACGCGGTGAAGATAGGTCGTGCCGCTGCGGGGCACCCCCAACACAAACACGGGTTCCTTCACCTCGACCCGGCGATAGCCACGATGGAAGATCTCGTCGAGCAGGAAACCGATCCAGTGGATCCCCTGGACCGTTGCGAAGAGCGGGATGAACCCGCTCATGATCAGGATACGTTTGAGGCTCGGTCGGTGATGGCCCGGCCCCGGGATGAAGGTGCGGTAGCTCAGGCGGAGCAGGTCGGTCAGGC
The DNA here is from genome assembly GCF_001499735.1 of Thiocapsa sp. KS1. Lineage (GTDB taxonomy): Bacteria > Pseudomonadota > Gammaproteobacteria > Chromatiales > Chromatiaceae > Thiocapsa. The sequence continues at coordinate 4,925,521 of NZ_LN848257.1, forward strand.
TCGTGAAAAAGAGTCTGCGCATGGCGATACCGATAGCCGGATCCTGCGTTGGCGGTTGCGGTCGGTTGGCTCGTGCCGCGCGAGGACACGAGTCAACCTTAGCCGAGCGGTTAGTCGCCGCTCCGGGGCTCGACCGGATCGGAGGTCGGGGCTGCTGCCGCGGCCGGTGCGGGTGAGAAATGCTCCGAGCTTGGCAGCGACCCCGCTTCGGTGCTTGCCAAGGGGTTGTTCTCGGGGCCGTTGCCTTCGGTGACCCTGCCTTCGCGGTAACCGCTTTCGGAGCCATGCCGATGCGTGTCGGAAGCGGTCGCGAGATCGGACGGTGTCGAAGGCTGCGACGGCTCGGCGACGGGGGTCGGGCGCGGCATCATGATCGGGGGCTCGCTTGCCGGGGCCGCGTGCGTAATCGGCGCACTCGGCTCGCTCGCGGTGGCGTCGTGCAGGGTCGGCGGGGTCCGCTCGCTCGGCGCCGAGGTCTCGATGCTCGATCCGACCGACTGCGGTTCCGCGTACCGGCTCTCGCCGTGCAGTGCGGACGAGCCGTTGTCGGCAGGTCGTTCGTAGCGGTGCTCGCGCGGTGTCGAGGCCGGCTCGACCGCCCCGTCGTGCCCCGGCTTCCGGTCCTGCAACTGCTCGGTCGCCGGCTCCGCGGCAGTATCCGAGGCTCCGTCGGCGCTGCCCGTCTCGTCCCGCGTCTCGGCGTTGGCCGATGAGCGTCTGCGATTGCGACCGCCGCGACGGCGACGCGAGGACCGCGGGCGCTCGCCGGTCGGCGGCGCTTCGCCGTCTTGGCCCTGATCGAGCGTGTCTTCGGACGATTCGTCCGAGGAGGTGTCAACGGCTTCCGCGTGGTCACGCAAGCGCGCAGCCTCGGCGCGGTCTGTCGGGCGCCCGCCGTCGTTTGCATCCGTCGGCGGTGCACCCGGTACGCCGGCCTCGGCGGTACGCTCGGCAACGGATGGACCGCGAACGAAGGGCTCGGCGACGGGAG
>NZ_LN848257.1:4926611-4943389 GCF_001499735.1 Thiocapsa sp. KS1
CCCATGACTCGTCGCGCCGCCCCTGCGGAGGTCGGCCTTGGGTGCGACGATCGCCCGAGTCGGCTTCCGCTTGCCGCGGGTGATGTGCGCGGGGTGCCGGCTCGGCAGCGGGACGCTCCTCGGCGATCGGTTTGCGGATCGGCGGGATCTCCGCATCGGGCTGACGCGGTGCGAACAGCCCGGTCCAGATGCGCTTGAGCAGGCTTTCGGGCTCGCCGCGCTCCGCCGTTTCGCGGCGCGCCGGGGTTTCGGGCTGCGCCGTGGGCGTCCAGCGCTGCGGGACAGGTGTCGCGGGCGAGACCTGCTTGACGGCCGGCTCCTCGGCCTGCACCGGCTGCCCGAGCTTCGCATAGAAGGGCGCGGCCTTGGTCTCCGGCGGCGCGGTCAGCTCGTAGCTCGACACATCCGGTGCGAGCTTGGCCGCATCCTGGGTCCGGACGCGCTCGATCTGATACTCCGGCGTCTCGAGCGCCTCGTTCGGAAGCAACAGGACCTCCACACCCTGACGCTGCTCGATCTCCAGAATGCCGCGCCGTTTCTCGTTGAGCAGGAAGGTCGCGACGCTCACCGGCAGTTGCGCGACGATACGGTGGGTGCTCTCCTTCATCGCCTCTTCTTCGACGATGCGCAGGATCGACAGCGCGAGCGACTCGACCCCGCGGATGGTCCCCTGGCCCTTGCAGCGCGGGCAGACCTGCTGGCTGGACTCCCCGAGCGAGGGCCGCAGGCGCTGGCGCGACATCTCCAGCAGACCGAAGCGCGAGATGCGTGCGACCTGAACCCGGGCACGGTCGTGCTTGAGCGCGTCGCGCAGCCGATTCTCGACCTCGCGCTGGTTCTTCGGCGGCGTCATATCGATGAAGTCGATGACGAAGAGCCCACCCAAGTCGCGCAGACGCAGCTGGCGCGCGATCTCGTCGGCCGCCTCGAGGTTGGTGTTGAGCGCGGTCTCCTCGATGTCCGCGCCCTTGGTGGCACGCGCCGAGTTGATGTCCACGGAGGTGAGCGCCTCGGTGTGGTCGATCACGATGGAGCCGCCGGAGGGCAGGCGCACCTCGCGTTGGAAGGCCGATTCGATCTGGCTCTCGATCTGATAGCGGGTGAAGAGCGGGACCTCGTCCTGGTAGAGCTTGAGCTTCTTCAGATTGCTCGGCATCACCTGGCGGATGAAGCTCTCGGCACGCTCGAAGACCGCCTTGTTGTCGATCAGGATCTCGCCGATGTCCACGCGCAAATAGTCGCGGATCGAGCGGATGATGACGTCGCTTTCTTGATAGATGAGGAAGGGCGCCTTGCGGTCCTGCGCCGAGGTCTCGATCGCCTTCCAGAGCTGGAGCAGATAATCGAGATCCCACTGGAGCTCTTCGACGTTCTTGCCCACGCCCGCAGTGCGCACGATTAGACCCATGTCCTCGGGGATCTCAAGCTGGCTCATGGCGTCGCGCAGCTCGCTGCGGTCTTGGCCCTCGATGCGTCGCGAGACCCCGCCGGCGCGTGGGTTGTTCGGCATCAGAACCAGATAGCGCCCGGCCAGCGAGATGAAGGTGGTGAGGGCTGCGCCTTTGTTGCCGCGCTCCTCCTTGTCGATCTGGACGACGACCTCGCGGCCCTCGCGCACCGACTCTTTGATGCTGACGCGCGAGCCGGGTTTGACGCTGTCGGGCTCGAAATAGGCCCGCGCGATCTCTTTGAGCGGTAGGAAACCGTGCCGATCGGCGCCGTAGTCGACGAAGGCGGCCTCGAGGCTGGGCTCGACGCGGGTGATGATGCCTTTGTAGATGTTGGCCTTTTTCTGCTCTCGGCCGGGTGACTCGATATCCAGGTTGTAAAGCTGTTGACCGTCGACGGTCGCAACACGCAACTCTTCGGGCTGAGTTGCGTTGATCAGCATGCGTTTCATAGGGTTGTATTCCGCACCACGACGCGTTTCCCGTCTCGGGGACTGCTCGCCGTGCGCCCCGGCAAACCCGCGGGCGGCTCGGCGTGTCGCCGTCGGGCCGACGAATCGGCCCGACGGCGACGGCAGCGTCCGGTCGGGCGGGCTCTTGGGCCACCCTGACGGGCACGCGCGTGATCAGTAGTGATTGGTCGTCGACGAGCGCCCAATCGGGCACTCGCACCTGATCCGCCCGCCCGTCTGGAGGGGCCGATCCTGGGAGCGGCGAGGTCGGCGCCGGCTACGCTGGTTCTGTCGTCGTGCGGGGCGCGCGGCGCTCACAGGGTGTAGAATGCGCGGTCACTCGACGAAACGAGTCCGCGACACCACTCGAGATCCCGCACATCGGCCTGCTTCGACATCGGATGCCGGCATGGGGGTCGGGGCCTTCCGAGGAGGTGTTGCCTCGCTCGCTCCGGCATCGTGACCGACCCTTCGCTGCGCTCGCCGCTCCGGGAAAAATCGCGTTTCCGCGGGCCAGCGCAAGCGTCCAAGTATATCAGTAAACCTTATTTAGCATCAATTGAGCCACCTAGGCAGGCGCCATCATTCGTGAATCGACCCCATCCCCGTGCCGATCGCCGTCCGAGCAAACATGCCGCCACCCGCGCAACAGAGGGCAGGGATGTCTCCCGGGGTCGCCCGGTGTCCGAGCGTAGCGGCCCCGAGAGCTCCGTGGCCAAGAGACCCGACGCCAAGCGTCGTGCTCCCGCAGGTGCCGGCTCGAAAAGCGCCGTCGCCCGCAGGGGTGGTCCCGAAACGACCGGCCCCAAGACCGCCGGACCCGGACGCGCGCAGACCAAGCGCTCAGGCCCGAACCCCGCGGTTGCAGAGCGTCCGCGGCCCGCGCCCGAGCCGCGCGATGATTCGGCCGTGCAGGTGCTTTGCGTGGATGTCGAGTCCGACGGGCAGCGCATCGACAACTTCCTCCTGCGCTATCTCAAGGGTGTGCCGCGCAGCCATCTCTATCGGGTGATGCGCCGCGGCGAGGTCCGCGTCAACAAGGGTCGGGTCAAGGCCAGTCATCGGCTGCGCACGGGTGATCTGGTGCGTATCCCGCCGGTGCGCACGGCCCTCCCGGAGACGCCGGTGCGGGTTCCCGCGTCGCGTCTCGCCCCGCTGGCGGAGGCCGTGCTCTACGAGGACGAGCGTCTTCTGGTCATCGACAAGCCCGCCGGGCTTGCCGTGCATGGCGGAAGCGGTTTGAGCTACGGCCTGATCGAGTCACTGCGCGAGCTGCGACCCGGTCGCGAGCTGGAGCTGGTGCATCGCCTGGATCGCGACACCTCCGGCTGCATCGTCATCAGCAAGCGGCGCAGTGCGCTGCGCGAGCTCCACGAGCTGATCCGCGAAGGCGGCATGGACAAACGCTATCTGGCCCTCGTCGTCGGTGACATGGAGCGCGCGACTGTGAGCGTGGACGCGCCCCTGAAGAAAAACGTGCTGCAAGGCGGCGAGCGGATGGTCCAGGTCGACACGGAAGAGGGAAAGCCGGCGCGCACGGTGTTTCGACGTCTCGGGCGCTTCCGCTCGGACTCGGGCGTGCTCACCCTGGTCGAGGCCGAGCTGATCACCGGACGTACACATCAAATCCGCGTCCATGCCGTGCATCTGGGAACACCCTTGGCCGGCGACCCAAAATACGGCGACGAGACCGCGAACCGGGTGCTCAAGACCTTGGGCCTGTCGCGCTTGTTTTTGCACGCCTCCGCCTTGAGCTTTCAGCTTGACGGGGCCGATCGACCACACCGGGTCGAGGCGCCCCTGCCCGATGACCTCAAGCGCTTTTTGTCTGTATTGGAGCCCGCCGCGTGACCTTCGACTTGATCGTGTTCGACTGGGACGGAACCCTGATGGATTCCGAGATGCGCATCGTCAACTGTCTCCAAGCCGCCTTCGCCGATCTCGGCCTGCCGCCGCCGGGCCGCGAGGCTGCGCGTGACGTCATCGGGCTCGGTCTGGACGAGGCCCTCATGCAGCTCCTGCCGGGGGCCGATCCGCCGACTCGACAGGCCTTGGTGATCGGTTACAGGCGCAGTTTTCTGGAGACCGATCGCACGCCGTCCGTGCTCTTCGAGGGTGCGCGCGAGACACTCGAATGGTTGAGCGGCGAGGGCTATCGTCTTGCGGTTGCGACCGGTAAGGGACGGGTGGGGCTCGACATGGCGCTCGCCGAGACAGGTCTCGGCCCGCTGTTTCACGCGACCCGCTGCGCCGACGAGACCTTCTCCAAGCCGAACCCGCAGATGCTGCTCGAGCTGATGGACGAGCTTGGTGCCGATGCCTCCGCGACCCTGATGATCGGCGATACCGAATACGACATGCAGATGGCGGTGAATGCCCGCACCAAGGCACTCGCCGTCTCCTACGGTGTCCACCCCGTCGAGCGTCTGATGTCGCACGCCCCGCTGGACTGTCTCCACGACATCGCCGCGCTGCCTGCCTGGCTGAACGGTTACGGCATGCGCTGAGCCGAGACCGCAACCGCGTCCAGAGCGAGATGCTCGTTTTCGAGTGTGCTCGACATGTGGTGCATCCACGGCTCTTAGCGGGGATGCGGTTTAAAATAATCTATTTTTTAATCCCTTAAACCGCGCCGACTCCAACGGTCGTCAGGTCTGCGGGTCAGATCCAATCCAAAAATATCGTATACCGCGCCGGGCGCGGTTTAATCCCGGGAGTCATCCATGAATTGGAAGTTTTGGACCAAGCGCCGCGACGAAATGCCGTCGCCCGATGCAGCCGATTGGGAGCGCGCCCTCATCAACAAGCTCGCGCTGGAGCATTTGCGCGATCAGAGACGCAGCCGCCGCTGGGGCATCTTCTTCAAGGCACTGATCCTGGTCTATCTGATCGGATTGCTGATCGCGGCTTCTTCCCAAGACCTGCTCGAGCGCATCTCGCCGAGCGAGGAGCACACGGCCGTGATCGACATCAAGGGCGTCATCGCGCCCGAGGCCGACGCGAGCGCCGATCGGGTGATCACGGCCCTGCGCGAAGCCTTCGAGGCCGACAAGGTCAAGGGGATTATCCTGCGCATCAACAGCCCCGGCGGCAGCCCGGTTCAGGCCGGCTACATCAACGACGAGATCAAGCGGCTGAAGGCCAAGTACAAGAAAGACAATGACAAGGAGATGCCCGTCTATGCCGTGGCGACCGACATCTGTGCCTCGGGCGGCTACTACATCGCCGTTGCGGCCGATTCGATCTATGCCGACAAGGCCAGCCTGGTCGGCTCCATCGGCGTGCGCATCGGCAGCTTCGGCTTGGACGAGGCGATCAAGGAGCTGGGGATCGAGCGGCGTCTGCTGACCGCCGGCGCGAACAAGGGGATCCTCGACCCCTTCTCGCCGTTGCCGCCGGATCAACGGGCCTTCATCCAGACGGTATTGGACAACCTGCACGCGCAGTTCATTGCCGAGGTCAAGGCCGGTCGCGGCGACCGCCTGAAGGGTGGCGAGGAGGTCTTCAGCGGACTCTTCTGGAGCGGCCAGGAGGCGGTCGCGCTGGGCTTGGTCGACGACCTCGGCAGCTCCAGCTCGGTCGCTCGGGATGTGATCGGCGCGGAGACGCTCGTCGACTACACCAAGAAACGCGATCTCTTCGAGAGCTTCTCGAACCGCATCGGTGCGAGCTTCGCTGCCGGACTGGTCGAGGCGCTCGGCGGGGCAGGCCCGCGCATCGGCTATTGATGTCGGGCTCCCGGGTGCGCGAGAGGATTCGCGATTTGTTCACTTAACGTGCTCGGTTTATCCTCGGCGCCGATGACCTCGGGCCGAGCGCCACGTCGGCGTGTGCGTTCGAGGTCTCGGCTCACCCTGGACGAGACCGACGACCATGAATCAGACGATCGCCGATGACGGATCCGCACCCGTGATCCAGCTCCTGACCCGCAATGCCGAGTTGACGACGTCGCTGCGGGCGCTTTTGCTCGGGCGGGGGTTCAGGCTGGAAACCTTCGAAACGCCCGAGCGGCTGACCGACGCACGCCCGAGCCCGCCGGCGCTCTTGCTCGTCGATCTCGACGCACTTCCCGATGAAGGCACGCTCGGCGTACTGGTCGCGCAGGCGCAGCAGGACGATGCGGAACCGATCCCGCTGATTTGCCTGGCGTCCGGGAGCGATATCCGCTCCCGACTCGCCGCCATGCGCGCAGGGGCCAAGGCCTATCTGCAGATGCCGATGGAGGCGGAGGAGCTGACCGATCGGCTGCTGGATGTGGCGTGCACGCAGGCGGCTTCTCCCGATCGGGTGCTCGTGGTCGACGATCAGCCGGTGGCCGCACTCTTCGCCGCCCGTGTGCTCGAATCGGCCGGCATGCTCGCCGAGCGCGTGGGCGATCCGCTCGCGGTGCTCGACGCACTCGATGCCTTTGTACCGGATCTCGTGCTCATGGATCTGCACATGCCCGGAGCAAGCGGCATCGAGCTGACCCGCATCATCCGCGATCAGGACCGGTTCGCCGATCTGCCGATCGTCTTTCTCTCCGCCGAATTGGATGCCGAGCAACAGATGGCGGCCCTGCGTGTCGGGGGTGATGACTTCCTCGCCAAGCCAGTCGCGCCGGACCATCTCGTCGCCTGCGTGAGACAGCGACTGGCGCACGCACGCGAGCGTGCACGGCGTCAGGGCGGTCCGGATGCCGTCGATGCGCTCACGGGTCTGGCGAATCTCGAACGCCTCTTGAGGCGGCTCGGCCAGTTGATCGGCCGCGGCGGGGCGGACGCGGATCGCCGCGCGCTGGTCGTGCTGGATCTCGGCGGCGACGAGGCCGCGTTGATCCGTCTTGCCGTTGCGGTTGGCGCGTCGTGCGGCGCCGGCGATCTGGCCGCGCGGGTCGGCGAGCGCAGCTTGGCCGTTCTGATCCGACGCGACGACGCCGCAAGCCTCGCGCGTGCCTGCGGACAGCTCACGGAGGAGCTGTCTCGGGCCGGCTTCGCCTCGACTCCCGGTTCCGCCCTCGGAATCGGATGGTGCACCTTGGCGAGCAGCGGCGGGGACGCCGTCACCTTGATGTCGCGGGCGGCCAAGGCGGCGCGTTCGGCCCGCAAGGCAGGCGATGGTCGACCCGTCGGTTACGGCCGCGACCCCGTGCCTGCCCGCACGTCCGACCAAGACGCCGTATCGACGGCCATCCTGACCGAACGGCTGCAGCTGCTCTTCGAGCCCATGGTGTCCCTGATCCCGGCACCCAGTGCGCGCTACGAGGTCTCGCCGCGCTTGACCACCCCGGACGGCGAGCTGCTGTCGCCGGTCGCCTTCATGCCGATCGCGCAGCGCTGCGGACTGGTCGAGCGGCTGGACGCTTGGCTCTTGGGCAAAGGTCTGGACGCCCTCGTGGCCTGCCGAGACGCCGGCCAGCCGGCACAGCTTTTCCTCTACCAGTCCCTCGTCGGCGCGGGGCGCGGCGATTGGATCGACCAGGTTCGCGACGAGATCAACCGGCGCGACCTTTTTTGCTTGCGACCCGTCATCCAGTTTCAGGTGGATGAAGCGGCCGCCGACACGGCTCTCGCAGCCGACCGTGTCGCTCGATTGGCCCGGCTCGGCATCCCGGTTTGTCTGAACGGTGTCGATGCCGACGACGCCTCGGAGCGTGTGCTCGCGAGCGTCCCGGCCGCCTTCGCGCGCCTTTCGCGTACCCTGGTCCAGTCGCTCGATGCCGAGCCGCTCGCCGAGCTGGTTCAGCGTCTGCGCGAACGGCGTCTTGCCGTGATTGCCGGTGGAGTCGATGCCCCCGAGACCATCGCGCGCCTGTGCCGCGCCGGTGTCGATCTCCTCCAAGGCCCCTTCGTCCAGCCCCCGAGCGCTGTTATGGACTACGATTTCAGCGGGGTGGATGAGAGTTGAACGCGTCGCCCGTGGAATCGGCCATTCGAGATCGCTTATCGCGACCTCTTATGCTAACGTCTATAGAAACTGGCTAGACTAGCTAGAGGTGATCGGCGCTCGTATGCACGGTGAATGGCAACTGCAGCAGGCCAAGAACGGCTTGAGTCAGCTCATCAGGTTGGCCCGAAGCGATGGACCTCAGTTTGTGACCTTGCATGGCAAACCGACGGCTGTCGTCCTCTCCGTCGAGGACTACGCGCGCCTTACCAAGAGACAGGAGGGAGCGTTGTCGGCTGCATTACTGGATCCCGAGATCGCCGGCGAGGACATCGACTTCGGCCGCGATCGCGATACGGGGCGAGATCTCGCGTTGTGAGTTGGCTTCTCGATACCTGCGTGCTCTCCGAGTACGTCAAGAAGGTACCCGTCTCCCGCGTGATCCAATGGCTCGACGAGCAGGACGAGGACAGCCTCTTCATCAGTGTCGTCAGCATCGGCGAGATCGAGAAAGGCATCCTCAAACTCGCTGTTGCAGACATCGCCCGTAGCCGAAGGCTTGCGGCCTGGTTGGGTAAGCTTGAGCAGCGGTTTACCGGTCGCATCTTGACCCTCGACGCAGGCGCGCTGCATGTATGGGCTCAGTTGGCGTCGGGTGCAGAGTTGGCCGGACAGACGTTGCCGGTGATGGACGGTCTCATCATGGCGACGGCTCAGTGCCGTGGCTTGACCATCGTGACGCGCAACATCAATGATTTCCGGCTTTATCCGCAGGTCTTCGATCCCTGGACGCTCTGACATGCGACTAACATCCGATCAAGTTTCGACCATCCTCGGCACGGCATCACGTCTCTCGGGAGAGGCCGCCGTCGTCTATCCCTTCGGCTCGCGGCTCGACGACCGGGCCAGAGGCGGCGATGTCGACCTGCTGATCGAGACCCCGCGAGGTCTGACGCTTCTGGAACGCGCCAGGCTGAAGGTGGAGCTGGAAGACGGGCTGGGGCTGCCGGTCGATGTCATCTCTCAAGCGCGCGATGTAGAGCCGACACCCTTTCAGCGCATCGCGCGGGCGGCTGCCGTTCGTCTGGAGGCTCGGCCATCTCGGTCATGACCCGCCAAGCGCGCTGGACGCGTAACGCGCTTAAAATGATAACTTTTTAATTTTTTTAAACCGCGCTGGCGTCTACAGTCGTCAAGTCTGCCGAGTCCGATCCCATCCAAGAACATCGCATGGCGCGCTGGGCGCGGTTTAAACAGCCTTGACCGACCTTGAGTTTCCCACCGACGCCGACCTCGGCACCTGTCTGATCCAGGACCGTCACCGCCTGCGCCAACGTCTGCGCGGCCTGCGCCGACGCGCGCGTGCGGGCGAGCCGGTCGAGCGCGGCCTGCTCACCGTTTGGCAGACCCTGCGCGAATCCCAAGCCCTCCTCGAACGCCGCCGCGCAGGCGTGCCGTCGGTCATCGTCTATCCGCCTGACCTTCCCGTGAGCGAACGCCGCGAGGAGATCGCGAAGGCGATCTCGGCCCACCAGGTCATCGTCCTGTGCGGCGAGACCGGCTCGGGCAAGTCGACCCAGCTGCCCAAACTCTGTCTGGAGCTCGGGCGCGGGCTCGTCGGGCGGATCGGTCACACCCAGCCGCGGCGCATCGCCGCGCGCACCCTGGCGAATCGGATTGCGCAGGAGCTCGGCGGGAGCGCCGGCGGGCTGGTCGGCGACAAGGTGCGCTTCCACGACCGGGTGCGTCCGGAGACCACGATCAAGCTGATGACCGACGGCATCCTGCTCGCCGAGATCCAGCAGGATCGGCTGCTCAACGAGTACGACACCCTGATCATCGACGAGGCCCACGAGCGCAGCCTCAACATCGACGTCCTGCTCGGCTATCTGAAGGGTCTGCTGCCGCGCCGACCGGATCTGAAGCTCATCGTCACCTCCGCGACCATCGACCCCCAGCGCTTCGCCGCGCATTTCGCCGATGCGCAGGGCCGCCCGGCGCCCATCCTCGAGATCTCGGGTCGGACCTATCCGGTCGAGGTCCGCTATCGCCCGCCCGAGGACGAGTCGGTCGGCGAGCGCGACGAGACCATGCAGCAGGCGATCTCGGACGCGGTCGGGGAGCTGGCGCGTGCCGGACGCGGCGACGTGCTGGTCTTCCTCTCGGGCGAGCGCGAGATCCGGGAGACCGCCGAGACCCTGCGCAAGCATCACCCGCCCGCTACCGAGATCCTGCCGCTCTATGCCCGTCAAGGGCCGCAGGAGCAGGCGCGGATCTTCCAGTCGCACGGCACTCGGCGCGTGGTGCTGGCGACCAATGTCGCCGAGACCTCGCTGACCGTCCCCGGTATCCACTACGTCATCGACCCCGGCTTTGCGCGGATCAGCCGCTATAGCCACCGCCGCCAGCTCCAACGCCTGCCGGTGGAGCGCATCTCGCGCGCCTCGGCCGATCAGCGCAAGGGGCGCTGCGGGCGGGTCGCCTCCGGCATCTGCATCCGGCTCTACAGCGAGGACAACCTCGCCGCCCGTGCGCCATTCACCGAGCCCGAGATCCAGCGCACCAACCTTGCCGCCGTGATCCTGCGCATGAAGCTCCTCGGTTTCGGCGACGTGGCCGACTTTCCCTTCCTGGATCCGCCCGACCCGCGTCTGGTCGCCGACGGCGAGCGCACGCTCGAGGAGCTGGCCGCGCTCGATGCCCGCGGCGAGCTGACCGATTTGGGCCGTCGGCTCGCCCGCCTGCCGGTCGACCCGCGGATCGGGCGCATCCTGCTCGCCGCCGCCGAGCAGCAGTGTCTGGCCGAGGTACTGGTGATCGCGGCCGCGCTGAGCGTTCAGGACCCGCGCGAGCGCCCGCACGAGCAGCGCGCCGCCGCCGACCAGATCCATGCCACCTTCGCCCATCCGGACTCGGATTTCCTGAGCTTCCTCAACCTCTGGCGCTTCCTGGACAAGGAGCGCAAGGCGCACTCGCGCAACCAGTTTCGCCAGCTCTGTCAGCGTCACTTCCTCTCCTACAACCGGGTGCAGGAATGGCGCGACATCGAGACCCAATTGCGCGAGCAGATCCTGGAGATGGGCTTCAAGGAGAACCAGACCGCCGGCACGGAGGAACAGATCCACCGCGCGCTCTTGACCGGACTGCTGAACCACATCGGCGCACTCGACATCAATCACGAGTACCTGGGCGCGCGCAACAGCCGCTACCGCATCCATCCGAGCTCGGCACTCTTCAAGGCGTCGCCCAAATGGATCCTGGCAGGCGAGCGTGTGGAAACCACCCGCGCCTACGGGCGAATCGTCGCCCGCGTCCAACCGGCCTGGATCGAAGCCGCCGGGCAGCATCTGCTGCAACGCAGCTATTTCGAGCCGCACTGGCAGGCCAAGTCCGGACAGGTCGCGGCCTACGAGAAGGTGACCCTGTTCGGCGTCACCCTGGTGCCCAAGCGGCGCGTCAACTACGGCCCCATCAACCCGGCCGAGTCGCGCGAGATCTTCATCCGCTTCGCCCTGGTGGAAGGCGACTTCAGCACCCGCGCACCCTTCTGGCGTCACAACCAGGAGCTGATTGCGTCGATCCATCACCTCGAAGCCAAGTCGCGCCGCCGCGACATCCTGGTCGACGAGGAGGCGCTCTTTGCCTTCTACGATCGGCGCATCCCCGCCGGGATCTACTCCACGCCTCAGTTCGAGCAGTGGCTGCGCAAGGCGACCCGTACGGATCCGAAGCTCCTGCATCTACGCCCGGCCGACCTCATGCAGCATGAGGCCGAGGGGATCACGCCGGAGCATTTCCCCGACCGACTGCAGGTCGGTGCCACCGCGCTGCCGCTCGAATACCGCTTTGAGCCCGGCGAGACGGCCGACGGCTTGACCCTGATCGTGCCCTTGCCGCTGATCAATCAGGTGACCGCCGAGCGTCTGGATTGGCTCGTGCCGGGTCTCTTGGAGGCGCGCATCACGGCCCTGCTGCGCGGTCTGCCGAAAGGGCTGCGCACGGCGCTGGTCCCGGTGCCGGACACCGCCGCACGCCTGGCCGGGGGGCTGAAGGCTGCGCTCGCCGAGGGCAAGGCGCCGGTCGATCGGTCGCTCACACAGGTCCTCGCCGAGCGGATCGCGGCCGAGCTTGGCCTGCGCATCCCCGAGGACGCCTGGGACCGCGACGCCATCCCGGCGCATCTGCGCATGAAGGTCCGACTCGTCGACGAGGCGGGCAGGGCGCTTGCGCTCGACGAGGATCCGCAACGGCTCAAACAGCGTTTCGGCCAAGCGGGGCAGGCGCGGTTTGCCCGCATCCCGGATGCCGAGCTGGAACGCGGGGGCCTCACCCGCTGGGACTTCGGCGACCTGCCCGAGCAGGTCGAGATCACCCGCGGCGGGATCCGGATGCGCGGCTTCCCGGCCTTGGTCGACGAAGGCCAGAACGTGGCGGTGCGGGTGCTGGATTCGCCCGAGGCCGCCGAGCGCGCCCACCGTGCGGGCCTGCGCCGGCTTCTGATCCTGACGCTCGGTGCGAACCTGCGCCCGATCCGCCAATCGCTCAAGGATCTGGACCGGCTGCGTCTGCTCTATGCCAAAGCGCCCGTAACGGACATCCCGGAGACAGCCAACTCGGAGACGCAACGCCTGGGCGTCTCGACATCCGGCGGACAGGCGTCGCGCCCGCCGAGCGGATCCGAGCCCCGCTCACCCGATCTCTCCGACGAGCTGATGGCCCTGATCCTGGATCGGACCTTCCTCGACGACCGCCCGCCGATCCGACAGCAAGGCGACTTCGAAGCCCGTCTCGCCGAATCCCGCAGCCGGCTCCAGCCGACGGCCAACGAGGTCACGCGGCTCGCCGCCGAGATCCTCGCCGCCTATCAGTCCCTGCGCCAGCGCCTCGCCGCCATCACCCAGGTCAACTGGCAGCCGACGGCGCAGGATCTACGCGAGCAGCTCGATGCGCTGGTCTTCCGGGGCTTTTTTCAACAGATCCCCTTCGCCCGGCTCAAGCAGTATCCGCGCTATCTCAAGGCCGCCGAGCAGCGTCTCGACAAGCTCGCCCACGCCCCCGGACGCGACCGCGAGCAGATGACCGTCATGGCCGAGCTGCTGACCCGCTGGCGCGAGCGCACCGCCGCCGCCCGCAAAGCCGGCCGCGAGGACGCGCGTCTGGATGAGATCCGTTGGCTGCTCGAAGAGCTGCGCGTCTCGCTCTTTGCCCAGACCCTCGGCACAGCCGGCCCGGTGTCGGTCAAGCGCATCGAGGCGCGTTGGCGGGAGCTTGGATTGTAGGGCAGGATAGCCGGACCCTTGCGGGTTGGATCCGGATGCTGATGCCGCTTGGAGGGTAAGATTGCAGACCAATCCCCGATTCAAAACGTGGGCGCTTCGATGCCGACGACCACAAACCTAGTGAACAAGTCCCCATGCACACGAAGGAAGTCATCGACCGTATCTTCAAGGAGCCCGGCATCCAGTACGAGCTGACCGAGTTCGAGAACCTCGGCAAGCCGATTCACGAGATCATCGCGATCTACCCGAAGGTCGTCGCCACCGGGAAGGACGCGGGGAAGACCAAGTATTTCCTGAAGAGCCTGATTCCCTTCTCCTCGGGGAACGAGGAGGTCCAGGTCTATGTCGAGGGTGGCAAATCGGCACCGGAAGAGATCGTGCGCCAGCTCTGGGTCTACAAGTTGGTCCATCAATACGGCTATTCAGCCGACCAGATCGACCTTGAGAAGAGCGTTCAGTTCGGCACCGAGATCGGCACCAAGGCGGCGGACATCATCGTCTACACCGACGCAACCAAGACCACGCCCAAGATCATCATCGAGTGCAAGCGGCCCAAGCGCAAAGACGGCATCGAGCAGCTCAAGAGCTACATGAACGCCAAGGGCGCGCCTGTGGCCGTCTGGTCCAATGGGGCCGACAACATCATTCTCTATCGGCCTTATCCGGCGCAGTTCGACGACACCCTGTTCGATCTCCCCAAGCGCGGTCAGGAGCCCAAGGATGTCCTCGAAGCCAAGAAGACCCTCTTGCAGCTCAAAAAGGACTTCAATTTCAAGAAGATTCTTCAGGACCTCGAAGAGCTGGTGCTGGCCGACAGCGGCAAGGACGAGTTCAACGAGATCTTCAAGCTGATCTTCGCCAAGATCTGGGACGAGAAAGAGGCGCTGGAGAAGCGGAAGGACAAGGTCGTCGAGTTCCGCAAGGCGCTGGACCCCGAGATCACCTACGACCGGATCAACAGCCTCTTCCATAAAGCCTGCGACGAATGGCCCGGCATCTTCAAGTCGGGCGAGGACATCGATCTGGCGAAGCGCCATCTCCAGGTCTGCGTCGGCCCCATCGAAGGCGTGCGGCTTATGGGCTCCAACCTGCGCATCATGGACGACGCCTTCGAATATCTGCTCCCCACCGAGGCCAAGAAGAAGAAAGGCCAGTTCTTCACCCCGCGCCATGTCGTCGAGATGTGCGTGCGGATGCTGAATCCGAAGCGCGACGAGTACGTGATGGACCCGGCCTGTGGATCCGGCGGCTTCCTGCTGCACGCCATGGACTGGTGCTACCCGGCGGCCGACAACGACCAGCGCGAGCTGCGCAAGCATCGCTATGCCTCCAAATACCTCTGGGGCATCGACTTCGAACAGCGGGCCGCCAAGACCTCGCGCGCCCTGATGCTGATCGCCGGGGACGGTCATACCAACATTTTCGGCCCCGACGTGAGCAGCCTCGATCCGCGTACCTGGTACGAGACCGGCTCGGGCTCGGCGCTGATGCAGGGGCTGCGCCGAGCCAGACTCACGGCGAAGCCGATTCCCGAGAACGAGCCGCTGACCGATGAGGATAAGGCGTGGGAGTATTTCGATGAGCTGAAGTTCGACGTCATCCTGGCCAATCCCCCCTTCGCCGGTGAAATGAAGGACCGCAAGATGCTGGCGCGCTATGAGCTTGCGCGACCCGCGCTCAAGCGCGCCGGGGACGACAAGCAGCCCAAGGAAGAGCGCGATGTCCTCTTCATCGAGCGCATCCTCAAGATGCTCAAGCCCGGCGGACGCGCGGCCATCGTGCTTCCGCAGGGCAAGTTCAACAACTCGTCGCTGGCCTTCATCCGCGAGTGGATCCTGAAGAAGGCCCGGCTGCTGGCGGTTGTCGGGCTGCATCCCAACACCTTCAAGCCGCACACCGGCACCAAGACCTCGGTGCTCTTCGTGCAGAAATACACCCAGGATCAGCTCGATCGGATCGCCCAGGTCCATGACCAGGTTGCGGGCGCTTGCCCGGATTACGCGGACGAGATTCAAACCCTGCTGACCGCCCACGCAGCCGCTGCCGACGTGCCGGAGGACGCTATTCCCGAGGCGGTGGCGGATCTGATCGCCGAGACCTTCAGCGAGCCCGAGACCGATGACAGTGCCAACGGCAACGGTGAGGAGCCGGACGACGGCGCGGACGCCGAGACAGCCGGGGCCGATGAGGATCGCGTCGCGCTCGCCGAGGAGCGGCTGAACGACCTCAAGGCCGCGCTGCTGAAGGCCAAACAGCGGTTGATGGATCTGGAGAGCGACCGCGAGGCATTGACGCTGCGGAAAGACCAGGAGATCGAGGCGATCAGCTCAAGCTGGAGCGGCGAGAAAGGCGAGTTGCGGTCACGCATTAAGGATGTCAGGGAGGGTTATCAGGTGAGCCTGAAGGTGTTGAAGGAGCGACACAAGGCCGCGCAGAAAACCATCAAGGCCGAGATCAAGGCATTGGAGACGCGGATCCCTCAGGCCGAGCGCGACCTGAAACAGCTCACCAGTCGCGGCCGACTGGAGCTGATCCTGGCCGACGACGACCTGATCGGCACCCTCAAGGAGCGCTGGATCGCCGCCGAGGTCTCCAAGCAGCTCGACTACCCCATCTTCATGGCCGTCAGCGAACGCGGGGGCAAGAACAACTCCGGCGATTATGAATACATGCTCGACGCGGATGGCGGCCTGATCGAGTTTCCGGACGGACACCCGCAGGAAGGACAGTTGGTCGTCGATCAGGATCTGGTGAACTACGACTTGCGGGCGGAAGACCTGGCCGATGCGAGCCAGATTCCGGATGAGCAGCTTTGTGTGGCGGAGGCGTTTGTGCGGTTTGCGCAAAAGCACGATTTTAATTTCTGGAGGGCTGAATGATGGTGTTTTGGATAATCTGCAAGCTCTTTTTCTAAAAGGCATCGCCATGAATTATTCAATAATTATGGTGTCCGAGCTTGATCGGATAGCATTCCGAACCGATGCTGAATTTTACCATCCAGATCATATAAGGCTTTCTGAAAAATTAGCTAAAATTGATTCTATTTCAATAAGAAAAGCTGGCGTATTTGTCGATTGCAGCGCTTTTTACCCGTCAATAGTGCCGTACTATAATTTTGAAAGTAAAGGCGTTCCATTTTTGCGGGTAAATGAGATACAAGATGGATTGCTGCGTCTTTCCGACAGCACGGTCTTCTTGGCGAAAGAGATACTAAATGAAAATAGCTCCACAATCGCCATATGCAATCCGGGCGATTTGGTCATTGCCAAAGGTGGAAATTCCTTAGCGAAAGTCGCTTTGTTGACAGATGAATATGAAAGATATTCTGTATGCAGGGATCTTATTGTTCTGCGAACGCAGGCATTAAACAGTCTTGGCGCGCATTACTTATGGATGTTTTTGAATTCCAAGATTGGTCGGATGCTACTGTTGCGAACGGCGAGTCAAACTGGACAGCCTCACCTCAGTTTAGAGGCTATTTCTAGGCTTGATGTGCCATTGATCCCGGCAAGAAGTCAAGTGTTACGTCCCAGATGATTATATCCCACGGAGGAGCTACCCTCTCTTCCGGGCTCGGGAGGTTCTGGAGGACCTCGCCGCCGGGGCAGACGCAGGGAGCCCGTAGGGCGACCGGAGTCTGCCCCGGCGGCGCCCCGCCCGGGTCGACCGAGCCGATCGCCGCCACCGCCGCTCTAGTCCGAGACGAGGCCGATGCACGTCAACTTACACAAGAA
>NZ_LN848257.1:4943489-4959929 GCF_001499735.1 Thiocapsa sp. KS1
GTCAAGAATATTTTGAATTGGCTTTTAAAGAATCTCAGCGATTGAAATTAGAGTCAAGCAATGCCTATTCACAAGCTCAGCAACTCATCGAATCCGAACTTGGCCTGAACAAGCTGTCAGTCCAGAAACCAGTAGGCTACACCGCGCGCTTTAGTGACATCGAAACCTCCAGACGCTTTGATCCAGAGCATTACTACCCCGCATTCGAGGCTTTCGCGAATTCCCTGCCTCCCGGCATTTCGCTTTCCCCGCTCAATAGGCATTTGACCTTCTGTCAACGCGGTCAGCAACCGATCTACGCCCCCACCGGGCTTCGGGTCATCAACTCAAAGCACGTCCAGCCAAATCGTGTCCTGGTCGAAGACAATCGGTTCGCGGCGGCGAATCCAGACGGCAACCTCCAGATCCGCGCTGGTGACACCCTGCTGAACGGCACGGGGCGCGGAACCCTTGGACGGGCAGCGCCCTATCTCGTCGAGGAACCCGCCGTCCCGGATAACCATGTCACCATTCTGCGGTCGGACGATCTCGATCCGGTGTACCTGTCGCTGTTCCTCAACAGCGCGGCGGGCCAGATGCAGGTGGAAATGCGCCAGCGAGGATCCTCGGGGCAACTGGAGCTGTATCCGTTCGACATCCGCAAGTTTCTGGTTTGGCCCGCGCCGGAGTCGTTGCAGCAGGAGTTGCGGCGGCTACACGACCAAGCCGCCGCCGCCGAGCGTGAATCGAAACAACTCCTCGAACAAGCCAAATCCCGTGTCGAACAGCTCATCGAAGAGGCCGCCCGGACATGATCATCCCCAAACCCCGGCGACTCCACGCGAACGCGATCCCGACATGGCCAATGCCGAGGTCGCCCTTCAGCGCGCCGCCCTGCGCGCCCGTGAAAAGGCGTGGCGCCACGGCGTCCCGGTGGTCTATTCCGAGGACGGGGTCATCAAGTACGAGTATCCGCCAGCGACGAATGAATCGAGCGACGAGCATGCTTCAACATAAAGGCGATCTCGCCATTCCGACATCGGGGGATGTGGCGCGGATTTGCGAGGAAGAGGAAGGTGCCGCGCTCGCTGACCGGTTCCGGGATCTGTTCAAGGACACTCAGGCGTTGCCGGGAGCCGCGACGCTCGTGGATGCCGAGATCGCCGCGGAGATCGACGCCGTGCGGGATGGGCGATTCGGTCAGGTTCCGGGAACGTCACGATGCACCCCGTGATTGCCGCCCAGCGCCCCGCTATCGCCAACATCTGCCGGCGCTACCAGGTGCGACGGCTGGAGGTTTTCGGCTCCGCCGCGCGCGGCGCGGATTTCGATCCAGAGCGCAGCGATGCCGACTTCCTCGTGGAGTTCGCACCCGATGCCCAGGCCGATCTGGGCGGCTGGTTCAGCGTCCGAACCGAATTGGAACGCCTGCTCGGGCGAGGCGTCGATCTGGTGGAATACCCGGCCGTGCGCAACCCCTACGTGCGCGCCGACATCGAACGGACGCGGGAGCTGATCTATGCCGCGTGACCCGCGCGCTTATCTGTGGGATGTCCGCGAGGCTGTCGCGGACATTCAGGGTTTCGTCGCCGGTCTGGATCTGTCGGCCTATGTCGCAAGCGCCCTGGTGCATTCCGCCGTGGAGCGCAAGTTCGAGATCATCGGCGAGGCGCTCAACCAGCTCGCGAAACTCGACCCGATGCTGGCCGCGCGCATCCCGCGTCTGCCCGAGATCGTTGCCTTCCGGAACCAGTTGATCCACGGTTATGCGGCGATTGCGCATGAACGGGTTTGGGCGACGATCCAGACGGCCCTACCGACCTTGGGTAGCACCGTGCAGGATCTCTTGACCGAACTGGGGGAGGATTGACGTTGACCAAGGACCACCAGCGCGTGCCCGACGATGCCAGGGGCCAGTTCCTGGTCTACGCGGCCGAGGACGGGCGCATCAAGATCGATGTGCGTTTGGCGAATGAGACTGTCTGGCTGACGCAGCAGCAATTGGCCGAGCTGTTTCAGACGACCGTGCCCAATGTCAGCATGCACATTCGCAACATCCATGAGGATGGGGAACTGGCCCCCGAAGCAACCGTTAAGAAATTCTTAACAGTTCGCCAGGAAGGCGCGCGCGCCGTGCGACGCAGCATCGATTACTACAACCTCGACATGATCATCTCGGTCGGCTACCGGGTGAAGAGCCATGTGGCGACCCGCTTCCGGATCTGGGCTACCCAGCGGCTGAAGGAATACATCGTCAAGGGCTTCGCGCTGGATGACGAGCGGCTGCGGAACCCGGACCAGCCTTTCGACTACTTCGAGGAGCTGACCCGTCGCATCCAGGACATCCGTACCTCGGAGCGACGTTTCTACCAGAAGATCACCGACATCTACGCCACCAGCATCGACTACGATCCCACGTTGGACATCAGCATCCGCTTCTTCCAAACGGTGCAGAACAAGATGCACTGGGCCATCACCGGCCAGACCGCCGCCGAGATCGTCTACAGTCGCGCTGATGCCGAGCGACCTGATATGGGCCTGACCAACTATCGTGGGGCCAAGGTCCGCAAGCAGGACGTGAGCATCGCCAAGAACTATCTGACCGAAGACGAACTGGCGGCCCTGAACAACCTGGTCGAGCAATACCTGATCTTCGCCGAGGGCCAGGCGATGCGCCGCATCCCGATGCACATGGGCGACTGGATCAGCAAGCTAGACGCTTTCCTGAACATCAACGACCGAGAGATCCTGACCCACGCAGGCAAGATCTCGCACCAGATGGCGCAGCAGCGAGCGGAAGACGAGTACGAGCGATTCCACCAACGGCGGATCGCCGAGCAGGATCGCACCGGGAATGCCTTCGACAAACTGATCGAATGCCTGCCCGCCGGCAAACCTGATCGCAAATAGGGAGAAGCCTTCATGACACTGGCCGATGCCGATCAACAACTGCTGCGGGAGCTGTGCGAACAGCACGGGGTGAGCCTGGGCAAGGTGTTGAAGCTGCTGGAAACCGTGCGCGAATACGAGCTCAAGGACCGCCGTACCGGGGTTTACGACGCACTGCGCGAGATTCTGAACAGCAAGTCTCCAGATGGCATGGATGGAGCGCGATGAAATTCCGCAAGCTGACCATCGAGAACTACAAGTCCTTCCAGTTCCCGACCGAGCTTGAGTTCCCGGTCGGCGGGGACGGTCGCAGCATCTTCCTGATCGGCGGCATGAACGGGGCGGGCAAGACATCGGTCATGGAGGCGGTAACCTACTGCCTCTATGGCGGCAAGGCGGAGGACATTCATCGCAACATCAACCGGCGCGAGAAGGCCAAAGACAATGCCAACGTTGCCTTTGAGCTTGTCATGGAGATGGATGACGGCTCTGAGCTGGTGGTCAAACGCTCCTGGACGGCGGGTGCGGTCAGCGAGCCGCGTCCGCGCGACCTGACCGAGCGGCTGGTGGTGGTACGCGACGGCAAGCGGGTGTCGGTGCAGAACCAGGAGTTGTGGCAGGACTTCATCCGCGCGGCGATCCCGCCGGGCATCACCCAGTTCTTCTTCTTCGACGGCGAGAAGATCCAGGAGATCGCGGCGGATGACCATTCCGAGGTGCGCCTGAAGACCTCTCTGGAGGCGGCGCTGGGCATCCAGTACATCAACCGTCTGGCCAGCGACATCCTCTACATCAAGCAAGAGGAGCGCAAAGGCTATGTCGAGATCTCCGATGAGGACCTGGACTTCAAGCAGAGCGAGTTGAAACGCGAGAAAAGCAAGTTGGCGCGCAAGCACAAGGAGCGCGACGACCTGAAGGTGGAGCTGGACGGCTTTAAGACGCAGCTGGACGACGCCAAGAAGCGCTTCGAAGCGGCCTTCCAAGTTGCTCCGGAGTCGCGCGAGGCACTGCGTGAGCAGGAGAAGAAGCGCGTCTATGCCGCCAATCGGTTGGCGCAGGTGGAAAGCGAGATTCGCGCGCTCTCCGAGAAGGCGCTGCCCTTCAGCCTTGCCGGCAAGCTGTTCGACGGTATCCGGCGTCAAATCGAAACGGAGCGGGAATCTGCCAGCGGTGAAGCGATCCGTGAGCATGCCGCCGATTTAGCCAAGCGCATCGTGCGCGTGGTCGAGGAGCCGGAGCCGATCTTCACCGAAACGCTCTCGGCCGAGCGGATGATCGAGCTTGAGCGACGTATTTACCGGCTGCTCAAGGAAGGCGATCCGGCGGCGGATGTCATCAAGACCCTTGATCTGTCGGACCGCGAGGCCGCTCGTGTCCTGAACCGCATGGAATCGCTGGAGAACAGCGATGTGTTCATGATCAAGCCGCTGCTCGACGAGGCGATGGGCCTGAAGACCCAGAACCAACAGCTCGAAGGCATGACCCAGGTCGGTGGTCTGACGCCGACCGAACGGGATCTGTTCGATGAGCTACAGAGCACGATGGAAAGCGCCTCGACCCAGATCGGGCGTAAGACCGAGCAACTTCGGCTGGTCGAGGAGGATATCCTCGGGCTCGACAAGCGCATCCGCGATATCGAGCTGGAGATCGAGAAGCTCTATGAAAAGCACCATGTCTCGAAAGAGAAGGCGGACTTCATCGAGGAATGCGACAACATTGCCAGCGTCCTGAATCAGTTCGTCGTCCGTCTGCGCAAAAACAAGGTGCATCTGCTTCAGGAAAAGACCTTCGAGATGTACCGGTTGCTTTCCAGCCGCAGCGGATTGATCAAAGACATCACCATCGACGACAAGACCTACGAGATCAAGATCACGGACCGCAGCGGCCACGAGATCCGCAAGTCGGCGCTCTCCGCGGGGGAAAAAGAGGTGTTTGCCGTGTCGCTGCTGTGGGGCCTTGCGCAAACCAGCGAGCTGAAGCTGCCGATCATCATCGATACGCCGCTCTCGCGCCTGGACAGTACCCACCGCGACAACATCGTGAACAACTATTTTCCCAATGCGGGCGAGCAGGTGATCATTCTCTCGACCGACACCGAGGTCGACAGCAACTATTACCGGTCCCTTAAACCGCGACTGAGTGGCGCGGCGAGCCTCGAATTCGACCAGCGGCAGGAATTGACGACCATCCGACAGGGTTACTTCTGGGAGAAAGGTCATGGCTGACCGCCTCTACACATCGAGCGACGCCGATGAGGTCTTGAGCGCACTGCGTTTCGAGACCAAGTTCGAAAAGGCCACCCTGGCGCGCATCGCCTTCACGCTGTCTCTGG
Organism: Thiocapsa sp. KS1; assembly: GCF_001499735.1. Lineage (GTDB taxonomy): Bacteria > Pseudomonadota > Gammaproteobacteria > Chromatiales > Chromatiaceae > Thiocapsa. The sequence goes on from NZ_LN848257.1 coordinate 4,948,690, forward strand.
TGAAAGAAGGCACGGGCGTCGTGCCCAGCGTCAGCTTCAGCGGCGGCGAGATGAAACGGCCGACCTTTGTCGGTGAGGATGAGGCATTCATCCGCTCGCTGATCGCCTACACCTACGGCCGGCGGGATTTCAGCGAGGATGAGTTTTTCTCCAACCGTTCCGTCATCAAGAACCATATCGACAGCGGTGCCGCGCTCTTGGCGCGGATGTTCCAGGAGACCGGGCGCAGTGGCGAGGGGCTGATTCGTAGCCTCGTCGACGAGGTGGAATTCGCCGGTCGGCGCGAGCAACTCGGCAGTGGGCTCGACATCTTCATTGGCCGCACCCTGTTGCAGCGCAACGAGCTGGTCATGGAGCTCAACAACACGGCCAAGCACGCCAACTCGCACTTGGCCATCATGGGAAAACCCGGCGTCGGCAAGACGCAGTTCCTGCTGAAGCTGCTGACGGATATCCGCGTCCAGTCCAACTATCAGACGAACTTCATCTATTTCGACTACAAGGGCGACGTGGTCGACAACACGCGGTTTCTGGAGCTGGCTCGGGTACAGCCCTTCCGATTGCTGCAGGGCGGCCAGAGCCTACCGATCAACCCCTTCATCCTGCCGGCGTATGACGAGCAGACGATCAACGTCTCGGCGCGCGAGAAGGCGGAAAGCTTCGCGTCGATCAACAGCAAGCTCGGTGTGGTGCAGAAGGGCGCACTGACGGAGGCCATCCGGGCGGCTTATGCCAAACGCGCCGCATCGGCCGCACCCTATCCGGACTTTCCCGATGTGCTCGAACTGGCGGCACTCGCCTACGAGGCTGACGGCAAGAAAGACGATAGCCTGATCGAGGTCTTGCGCGATCTATCCGATTTCGAGCTGTTCTGGCGTCACGGCAGCGAGGGCGCACCGATGGACCGGGTGTCGAACCGCACGATGTTGATCGATCTGCATGCCATGCCGGTGCTGAAGGAGTTGGTCGGCTATCTCGTCATCGAGCGGCTTTACAAGGAGATGACGACCCTGCCCGATAGTCCGGTAACCGAGGGTCGACGGACCATTCGGTCCATCCTGGTGATCGACGAGGCGCACAACTATCTCGGTCAGAAGAACATTTTTCTTCAGCGGATCATTCGCGAAGGACGCTCGAAGGGTGTCGTGGTCTTCTTTGCCAGCCAGTCGCCCAACGACTACCAGCAGAAGTTCTTCAACTTCCAGGAGCTGCTTGAATTCGCCTACATCTTCCAATGCGACGGCGTGGCCGCCGGATCGGTGCAGGACATTCTTGGTTGCAGCAGCAAGACGGCGAAGGATCTTCAGACGGAGATTTCCCGACTGGAACCCTGGCAGGTGATTGCGCGCAGTCCCGAGAAGACCGAAGAGTTTGTCAAGTTTACCGCTGAGGCGTTTTACAAGAGTTATTCCTGACCGCTCGCTCTTCGCACAGGCCCTCGGTACCGCCGGTCCGGTGTCGGTCAAGCGCATCGAGGTGCGTTTCTGACGGTTGTAGGTCGGCTCCTCGGTGTCTTCCTCTCCGTCCTCGTCGTCGGGATCCTGTGGGACGAGTTGGCCGGAGAAGGCTTTTTCGAGGATGGATTGGCGGAGGGATTCCGCCCTGGTCGGGGCGACTGAAGTCGCCCCGACAGGACTTCGCTTAGTCGGTCCCTTGATAGTACTTGGCCAGATCCGTCTCCTTCACGCGGGTGAGCATGTCGCGCGGGAACATGCTCATCAGCTCCCAGGCGAGGTTGAGTGTGGCCTCGATGGAGCGGTCTTCGGATTCGCCTTGGCCGACGAAGCGTTCGTCGAAGGCGTCGGCGAAGGTCAGGTAACGGCGATCGCGTTCGGAGAGCTCGTCCGCACCGATGATGGAGGCGAGGTTGCGGGTCTCCTGCGCACGGGCGTAGAGGGCGTAGATCTGGCCGGCGACGCGGGGATGGTCTTCGCGGGTGTCGTCCTTGCCGATACCGTCCTTCATGAGTCGCGAGAGGCTCGGCGAGATGTGCACCGGGGGATAGATGCCCTGGTTGTGCAGCTCGCGCGAGAGCACGATCTGGCCCTCGGTGATGTAACCGGTGAGGTCCGGGATCGGGTGCGTGATGTCGTCCGAGGGCATGGAGACTACGGGCATCATGGTGATGGAGCCGTGACGCTGGTGGATGCGTCCGCAGCGCTCGTAGATCTCGGCCAGATCCGAGTAGAGATAGCCGGGATAGCCTTTGCGCGCCGGGACGTCGCCCTTGGCGGTGGCGACCTCGCGCAGGGCTTCGGCGTAGTTGGTCATGTCGGTCAGGATCACCAAGACATGCCGATCCAGATCGTAGGCCAGATATTCGGCGGCGGTCAGGGCGGTGCGGGGCAGGGTGAGGCGCTCGACCGGCGGGTCGTCGGCGAGGTTGATGAACATCACCACGTTGCGCAGCACGCCGGAGCTGGCGAACTCGTCGCGGAAGAACTTCGCATCGGCATAGGACACGCCCATCGCCGCGAAGACCACCGAGAAGCTCGACTCCTGATCGACCAGCTTGGCCTGGCGTCCGATCTGGGCGGCGAGCCGATTGTGCGGCAGGCCCGAGCCCGAGAAGATCGGCAGCTTCTGACCGCGCACCAGGCTGTTCAGGCCGTCGATGGTGGAGATGCCGGTCTGGATGAACTCGCGCGGATAGGTGCGTGCGGCCGGGTTGATGGCCGATCCGCCGACCGGGCGACGGATGTTGGAGAGGACCGGCGGGCGACCGTCGCGCGGCTCGCCGAGCCCGTTGAATTCGCGTCCGAGGATCTCGGGGGAGAGCGCGATCTCGACCGGCTCGTCGAGGAAGCGCACCCAGGTGTTCTCCAGATCCAGGTCGTCGGTGCCCTCGAAGACCAGGATCAAGACCTCGTTGTCGGCGCTGCGGATGACCTGGCCGTTGCGGATATTGTCCGCGTGGTCCTTGATCTGCACCCGGTCGCCGAAGGCGATTCCTGCGGTGTCTTTGACGACCAGCAGGCCGCCGCGGGCCTCGATTGCGGTGCGATATTCTTTGATGCTCATTGAACCGCGTCCCGCATGCTATGCGTTGTGTTCATGTTGATCCGATGTCTTATCAGCCCACGACCGCCGGAGCAGACGCGGTTCAAATCATTAAGAATTTTACTTTTCTGAACCGCGTCCTGCCGTCGCCATTGTTTGGGACAAGCATCAGCTCACCCCAAAACACGGCATGTCGCTCCGAACGCGGTTCAGACCTGCTCGCCGTGTTTGGCGTATTCGATCCGCACCGACTCCATCGCATGATCGACCTCGGCCCGGAAGGCGAGGACCTGATCGAGCTGCTCGCTCGAATACATGGATTTGATGCGTCGCATCTTGGCCATGAGCGGGAGATGTTGCAGCTCCGAGACCGGCACGCCGAGCTTGATCAGGGCAGCCCCACGCTTGTAGATGCTGATGGCGAGATCGAGTAGGGCATATTGCTTTTGCGGCGAGCAGAAGGTGTCGATCTCGTCGAGCGCGCTTTGCTGGAGCACGCCTTCCTTGATCAGCGAGGCACCTTCCAGCTCCCAGCGCTGCGCATCCGAGAGCGCCTCGGGTCCGACCAGGTTGACGATACGCGAGAGCTCGGCATCGCGTGCCAGCAGCGCGAGGGCGGCGGTGCGGCGTTTTTCCCAGTCCGGGTCGATCTCCTTGTGCCACCACTGCGCGGCGGTTTGCACGTGCTTGGAGAAGCTGGTCACCCAGTCGATCGAGGGATAGTGACGCGCGTCGGCCAGCTCCTTGGAGAGTGCCCAGAAGGTCTCGATGATGTCCTTGGTGTGGCTGGTCACCGGCTCGGAGAAGTCACCGCCGGGAGGGGAGACCGCGCCGATCAGGGTGACCGAGCCGGAGCCCGCGCCGTAGGTCTCCACGCGCCCGGCGCGTTCGTAGACCGCGGCGAGGCGGGAGGCCAGATACGCCGGGTAGCCTTCCTCGACCGGCATCTGACCGAGCCGCCCGGAGACCTCGCGCAGCGCCTCGGCCCAGCGGCTCGTGGAGTCCGCGAGCATGACCACGTCGTAGCCCATGTCGCGGTAATATTCGGCCATGGTGATGCCGACATAGACCGACGCCTCGCGTGCCACCACCGGCATGTTGGAGGTGTTGGCGACCAGCAGGGTGCGCTCCATCAGCTTGCGCCCGGTGTAGGGGTCGTCCAGCTCGGGGAAGCTTTCCAGCACGTCGACCAGCTCGTTGCCGCGCTCCCCGCAACCGACATAGATGACGATGTCGGCGTTGGACCAGCGCGCGATCTGCTGCTGAACGACCGTCTTGCCGGCGCCGAAGGGTCCGGGCACCGCGCCCTTGCCGCCCTTGAGCTGCGGGAAGAAGGTGTCGATCACCCGCTGGCCCGTAATCAGGGGCGAGATGCCGTCGTCGCGGCGCAGATAAGGCCGCGGTTTGCGCACCGGCCAGCGCTGATACATGCTCAGCCGATGGCTGATGCCGCGCGGATCCCGCACCCGCGCGATGGTCGACTCGATGTCGTACTCGCCCGCCGGTGCCATTTCCAGCAGCTCGCCCTCGACCCCCGGCGGCACCATGATGCGGTGCAGGACCGTCGTGGTCTCCTGAACCGTGCCCAGGACGATGCCCGGGCCGACCTTGGCGCCCGGGCTCAGCTCGCGGTTGGGCTCGAACTCCCACTCGCGGGCGCGATCCAGGGCCGGTACCGAGATGCCTCGCCGAATATAGTCGCCCGACTGCAAGGCGATCTTCTCCAGGGGGCGCTGTACCCCGTCGAAGATGCCGCCCATCAGGCCGGGACCCAGCTCCACCGAGAGCGGCCAGCCCAGACCCTGCGCCGGCTCGCCGGGGCGCACCCCGTCGGTGGACTCGTAGGTCTGCACGATCGCCAGCTGACCCCGCAGCGAGATCACCTCGCCGAAGAGACCCAGGTCGCCGATCTTTACCTGCTCGCCGCTGCGCACGCCCGGCAGCTCGACGGTGACGATGGGACCGTTGATGTCGCGGATGACACCCGTTCGCTTGGTTTCACTCATGGGTTTCACTCATGGTCTCATCCGGTGAAGAGGTTGCCGGTGTCGAACCCGCTCGGCAACAGCCGTTCGAGGATGACCTGTTGGACGGCGGGGCGCAGACGCTCGAGCCGACCCTCGTAGGTATTGTCGACGCGGATGCGCTGGTCTCGGCTGGTGACGAGCACCCCGCCGAGCGTCTCGATCGGCTCCTTGGAGAGGGTCACGGTCTTATGGCTCGGGAGGGTCTCCAGGATGGCGTCCCAGCGCTCGTCCAGGCGCCGCAGATCGCGCGCATTGGCCGAGACGACCAGGGACTTCTCCTCGATGAGGTTGGCCGCGCGTACGATCAGGCTTTCCAGCCAGGGCTCGTAGCGCCCGAGGTCGTCGCCGAACGCCTTCATGCGACCGGCGAGTGCGCGCTCGACATCCTGTACCAGGTTCCAGCGCATCCGGTCGAGGTGCGTCTGCATCTTCAGCTCGTTGGCCTGCACCTGCTGGCGAAAGGTGCGGTCCGCGAGCGTCTTGGCGATGCTCTCCTCGCGGCTCTCGCGCATGCGCAGCCGCTCGGCGGCCTCGCGCAGGATGCTGTCGCGGCTGCGGTTGGCGCGCTCGCGATACTCGCCGGCCAGCCGTTCCGCACGGGCCAGGATGGCCTGCTCAAGCTCTTGTACCTGATTCACGATCGACCCTCGTTAAATCGCGTCCGGAGCGAAAACCCTTGTCGTGTCGCTTGCCGCTGCCTTGCGGACACCGGAGGCGACGGTCGAGACGCGATTTAAGTGAATGAATTCTGTTTGATGAACAGCCAAGGTCCGCATCGGCTCACCCGACGATCTTCGAGAGCCGTCGCTCAAGGCTCCGACTTGGCGTTGACGACGGCGTTGCCGAACAGCGCCGCCAACCGCCGCGCCACCTCGCTCCCCAGCTGCGGGTGCTCGCCGAGCGGCGGGACCGCGATCACGACGATACGGCCGCCCTCCCGACGCACGCGTTTGAGGCTCGGGATGTCCTGCGCCATGACGGCATCGTCGACGACCACGAAGGCCTTCTCACGCCCGCGCAGCAGCTCGCGAATGGTCCGGTCGACCAGCTCGGGATCGGGATTGGGATGGGTCTCGAACCCGATGAGTCGAAAGCCGTCCGCAAGCCGATCCTCGCCGAGAAACAGCATCCGGGTGGGCCGGTCGTAATCGTAGGTCTGCTGCGCGTCCACGCCGGGCTCGCTTAGATCCGGTTGAGCAACAGGATGGAAATGACCAGCCCGTAGATGGCGATACCCTCCGCCAGGCCCAGATAGATCAGGGTGCGGCCGAGGTTCTCCGGCTTCTCGGTGATGGCGGCCAGCGACGCGGCGCCGATCGGTCCGACGGCGATCCCGGCACCGATGGTCGAGAGTGCGGTCGGGATCCCGGCACCGATGATGGCCAGTCCCATGCCCACGGACAAGTCGCCCGCCGCCGCAACGCCTTCCGCCCCCGCCTCGACGGCGAAGGCATCGCTGATGCCGAACACCAGCAAGCCGAGCTGGGCGCCGACGAAGACCACCAACTGGGTCGCCATCGCCGGTTTGTACCAAGGTCTTGAGCGGGCGGCGAGCTGCGGACGAAATTCGAGCATGAGGCCGAGCAGGATAAGGCCGAGAACGGCGAAGGTCATGAGGGCGACGAGCCAGTACATTGAGTGCTCCGGTGTTTTGTTTCGATTGTTGCGATGGGGTTCTTCCGCGGCTCAAAGCCTGCGCGGAATCGATTCGTTTAGGTGTTTGGTCCGTTTGGTACAACAGCCGATTTGACGACTGCCGTCGGGATATTCGGACTGTCCGGGTTAACGGTGCCCTGCTGAAGACGCGGATTGAGGACCAGGGCCATGTCTTCCATCGGTACCGCGCCAATCAGTACGGCGTCACCCATGACGAGCGCTCCCGTGAAGCAGTTGCGGTTCTCGAAGCGAATCTGCAGCGGACCGACATAAGGCACGAGGCTCGATCGTCCATCGGCCGTGGTGACCTCGCGTTTTTCAAGCTCGACGAGATTCAATTGGAGCGCGACGTGCTCGGGGATGCAGAGCGTAATTGCGCCTGAATCGAACAATGCGCGTGCCTTCACGGGGCGCAGGCCGGGTTCCCCGGGGTTGATCAAATCGATGTCTGCGTAGTTGAGTCCCATGCCTCACTCCCGATGAACAAATAGCTCAGGCCGACCCGCGCCGGAACTTCAAGGGCGCGAACTCATGGCCGTTCCCCGAGAAGTAGCGCGAGAACCCCTCGAAGTATTGCAGGCGCATCACCTGGATCATGACGATGCCGCCCTCCAGAACGATCACGAAGATGTTGCCCAAGATCAGTGTCACCAGATGACCGAAGGCGCCCATCATGCCGGCGAGTGTGAAGATGGCGATCGAGAGCGCCACGTGATTGAGGCTGAAGGCGGCGACACGCAGGAACGACAGGGTGTTGGAGACATAGCCGATCAGGGTCTCCAGTGTCTCGATCACGACCACCAGGATCTTCTCGCTGATCGGCGCCTGCTGATGCTGCCAACTGTGCCAGGCGAGTGCGGCGAGCGAGCCGATGACCAGCACCATCGGAATCGTCCCGAAGGCATCGGCTGCGCTTGCGCGAACCCCCGGAACACCTTCGCCGGCTGTGGCGACGTTCACTGCGCCGGAGATCAGCGCGAGATAGAAGATCAGGTTGACGACGCCGTGATGTCCGAAGAGGGCCCCCGACCAGTTGCGGATCGCCAGACGATTGTAGATCGCCAGCAGGCAGGCGATGGTCAAAAAGACTACACCCCATCCCAAGGCGATCCGCATCATCAGGAGCGGGTCGCCGAGCGGGCTCATCCAGAGCGCGGGGATCAGATGCTCCTTGCCGAAGATGCTGCCGAAGAGGACGCCGAAGCCCATCGAGGACAGACCCGCCATCAATCCGAACGGCCAGAAGCGCCCGAGCTTCTTACGCAGCAGCCAGGCGGCCAGGGCGATGACGGCGCCTTGGCCGATATCGCCGAACATGCTGCCGAACATCAAGATGAAGGTCACCGCGAAGAGCGGCGTGGGATCCACCTCGCCGTATTCGGGCACGCCGTATTGCTTCACCAGCATGGCGAAGGGTGCGAGGAGCCGGTTCTTTACCGGCACGGTCGGGACGAGAACGCGCTCGTCCGCCGTCGGGTTGCGCACGCTCATCTCGAAAGGATGATTGAGCGACTCGTGCAGGCGCGCGTCGAGCCGCTCGACCGAGCGCGCCGGCACCCAGCCTGCAAGATAGGCGAGCGAGCCGGCGCTGCGGATCGACGGGTCGAGCGAGACCAGCGGCTCGGCCAGCATCAGGGTTCGCCGCGCTTCTAGCAGAGGTCCGGCGAAGGGTTCGGACCAGCGCCCGAGCGTCTCCAGCAGGGTCTTGCGCTGAGCGTCGATGGATTGGCGCTGGGCCTCGAGGTCGCGTTGCAGCTCGGCCGGGGTGCGATCGAGCTCTTGAGGGATGGGCAGGTTCTGAAAACCCGCGGCATCGAGCACGGCGGAGAGCTGGCTCTCCTTGGTGCCGGCGGGACCGACTATCACGACATGGGCGCTCTCGCCTTGCTGCATATAGACATGCAGGATGTAGCCGGCGAGGCCGACGGCGCCTTCCAACTGGCGTAGGTTCTCGCGCGGGACCAGGCCGACGTAAAAATCCAGAAAGCGCGTCTTGCTGCGCAGCATCCCCAGATCGATATTGAGATGCGCGAAGTTGGCTAGTGCCGCCTGCTGCTCCTTGACCAGGCGCTCCTCGTCGTCGAGGCGTCGGAGGTCTTCCTCGTAGCTGGACGTCTCGTTCCAGACCTTGCCCAGCCACGCGTTCAAGGTCTGCAGCTCGGCGAAGTCGACCACGCGGACCTGCTCGATCTCGGGTGTCTCGGACACCGGCATCAACTTGCCGATCTTTTCCAGACGCGCCGTGGCTTGGGTGAAGACCTCGCGATACTCGCGCCCCGGCAGACCGGCGAGCCGGGCCTCGGTCGGCGGGCGTGTATCCGGGTGAAAGCTCTCCACGTCCGCCAAGGCGAGCGAGGCTTGCGGCAGGTCCTCGGTGAGGACCAGAAGCCGGACGTGTTTCATCGGTGTCGAGCGCATCATGCGTCAGCCCCTCTGCATCGGATGGTGAGCCGGGGTACGCATCAGGCTGCCCGACTCCCGGCCCAAGGGCACCCGGGCTCGGCCAGCTCGACCGCGATCTCGATGGCGGCGGACGGCAGATTCAGGATCTGACCTTGTGTCAGTGCGAACAGCAGCAAGAGGTCGCGCTCGCGCAGCATCAGGTAGGCCAGCGCGCGTGCGACGCCCGATCGGGTGCGATGCAGAACCCAGTTGGCCTCGTGTGCAGCGTAGCTGCCGATGCGCTTCTGGACATCCACGATGTTTTTGCTGCCGGCGAGCAATCGATCCAACGGCGACGGCAAGGTAGCGACGACGCCCTCGAAGGTCTCGACGTTGACCAGGTGCAGAAGCCGCTCCCGGGTCAGGAGACGCATCGAGGGGACCAGATGGTAGAAGGTCTCCGAGGCCGAGAGCTGATAGGAGAACCGGAAGCGCAGCAGCCACATCAGGTTGATGCGGTCGAGCTCGGCGCCGATCAGGCGTTTCAAAGGGTTCAGGTTGGCGTCGCTGAACGCCATCGCCTGTCGCAACAGCCCGGCGTAGTAGCGCTGATCGATCGCCGCCTCCAACGCGAACGGCTCGCGCTGCTGCTCGTAGACCTCGCGTGCCTGGCGGGCCAGGGTGCGGTGCGTCCCCGCCTCCAACTGACGCAGCAGCTCCAGGACGTTCTCGGCGCGAAACAGCTCGGTGCTGACCTCCTCGGACAGGCGCATGTGCTCCGGAAGCGCATAGAGGTTGTCGCGAATCTCGTTTTGATCCAGATCGTAGAGCTTGCCCCGGATCAGGGTCTTGAGATTGAAGAGCGCGTATTTGCGTCCCCAGTCGAGCACCAGGGCGCGCTCGGCCGTGTTCATGGGCCGCACCAGGATGAGCAGCTCGCCGAGCAGCACCCCGAGCAGGCTTTGCTCCACCGCTCGACTGCGCGCGCGCGTCGAGAGTTGCTCGTCGAGGATGGCGGTCAAGCCGAAACGCTCAGCCAAGCCGGACAAGGGCAGGTGCGACAGTGCCGCGATTGCGCTGGGCTCCAACAGTTGCGTCGCCATGACGGAGACGCGCGTGTTGAGGTAGGCGTGATCCGAGGTGATGGTCATGAAGGGACCGCGGGTGAGCTGATCGGGGGGCTGGCCGGTCGGGAGTCCATCCGGGGCTCAGCGATCTGGGTCGATCAGGACCTGGAAGGCGGCATCCAGCGCTTCGCCCTCGCGGCGCTCGGCCTGGTCGCGCAATTGGACGTGTCGCTCGTCGTAGCGACGGCGTAGCTCCGCGACGTTTTGCTCGGCCCGCTCCTCGGCTTTGGCGATAAAGCCCCGATGCAGATCCGGGATCCGCGCGGTGAAGCGGTCGTTCTCGGACTTGGCGTCCGCCATCGCCTTTTGAATGGTGCGCTCCTGCTCGGCCTCGGCCTGCTGAGCGATCTTCTCTGCGCGCATCTCGGCTTCGAGGAGGCGTTGGAGTGTGTCGTCCATTCTGGTCTACCTGCGTTACGACTGAGCTGAGGCGCAAATACCTTAACCGAAGATCCGGGAAAAAGCGCGCCGGATCTCATGTGCTTTTGCGCCCGATCGGCCCGAGCAGTCCGACAGCAGGGCCGCAGCGGGTGATCGAGCCTGAAGCTGACCGAGATCAAGGGCCATGACCGTCGTCGCCTCGCACCTTCGGTCGGCTTGACTAGAATATCAGCAGATTCTAACGAAACCTCGTGCCCGGTGCACGCCAATGGCTTCGTAGCGGACGCGGTTTAGGGTGAGACGGATCGAGAATCCACGAGGCGCGGCATGGGCAAAGAGTCCTCCGATGGCGAGGTCGAGCGGATCGACGCCGCGTTCAATCGCGTGTTGGCCGCCGAGACTGCGGCACGCGAACGGGTGGAGGCTTGCCGAGGCGAGGCCGAGCGTCTGGTCGCCCAGGCAGAGGAGCGTGCGCGACGGATTGCGAGCCGGGCGGACGATCGCGTTCTCGCGGTTCAACGGCTTGCCGAAGCCGGTCTGCGGCGTGCGCTGGCGGATCTGGCCGGTTTCCCGTCCGTGACTTCGGGCGCGGAGCTGGATCCTCTGACCAACACGCCCTTGATTGGAGCGGTCGAAGCGCTTGCCGACGAGATGATCGGTGTCGGTC
>NZ_LN848257.1:4960029-4975053 GCF_001499735.1 Thiocapsa sp. KS1
GAAGCGGATTGGCAGCGTCTTGCCGGCTCGCGCACGCTTTCGGCCTATCTCGAGGAGGCCCGTGCGACCGGGTTGAGCGACTGGGTCAGGGCTTTCTCCGGTCTGAGTCAGTCCCATGAGCTGGAGCGCGGGTGTCGTGCCCTGGCACGCGAATCGATCCGCGTCACGGCCGATTGGGCGCCTGCGCTCTGGCGGCCGGCGATCGAGTGGCTGGCCTGGCTGCCGTCGCTGCCTCTGCTCGAGCTTCTGGCACGCGGGGACGCGGTGCCCGCCTGGGTCGCGATGGACGATCAGCTGCGCGGGATGCTCGACGCGGACGGTGCGATCGACCCGAAGGCCTTGGCGGCGGCCGGGCTGGCAGACCTGATCGCGGACGGCGATCCGAGCGCGGTCGGTCCCCGTTGGCAGGCGGTCTGGCGCGAGCGCTGGCCCCGCTGTCCGCGACCATGCCGGGACGACTTGGAGGGACTCGCCATGCTCCTGCAACGGCATCTGGATGCCTTCCGCTCGGGGTCTCCGGCCGAGGCATGGGGTCTGCGCGAGGTCCTTCGCAACCGTCTGGGCAGCCATCTGCACCAACATCTCATGCAACCCGTCGTGCTCTTCGGCTACCTTGCGATCCTGTTTCTGGATCTCGAACGGTTGCGCAGTGCACTCGTGAGTCGAGCCGTCTTCGGCACGGAGGGTGCCGGCTGATGCTGCGCCCCGCATCCACGCGTTGGTTCGAGGTCCTCTGTCCGCGCCGGGAAAGCGTGCGGACGGTGACCGAGCTGGCGCGCACCGGGGCGGTCGAGATCGAGATCCGCGACCGGGTCCCGGCGGACTTTCTGGTGCAACACCTCTCGGAGGGGCTCGGCGCCTACGATCTCCTGAGGTCGCGCTACGGTCGCTACTGGGATCGCGGGCGGTTGCGCCGCAAGACCCTGGTCGAGTCGCCGGACGTGGTGCTGGAGCGCGCACTGGCGCGGATCGAGGCATGGCGGCACGAGGCGGACCCCCTCATCGACATCCTCCAGTCCTGCGAGGAGGAGCTGACACGGCTCAAATGGTTGGCGCAGGTGATCGGCAAGATCCGCGACAGCACGCTCGACTTCGGCGCCGTGGCGCGAAGCGGGCCGGTCCTGGGGACCTTCTGCGCCGTGCTGCCGAAGGATGCCGATCCGCATCTGCCGGATTGGGTCATCCCGCGACAGATCCCCTGGGGGGATGACTACTGCGCCATGATCCTCGGCCCGCGCGATCGGCTCGACGCGGTCAAGCATCTGGTGGCGTCGGTGAAAGGCCGGGTCATCGAGCGTCCGCCCTGGCTCAAGGGCGATGCACGCGACTCGCTGGCACGGATCGGCGCACGGCGCGAGTTTCTCTCGACCCGCGTCGTCCATCTCAAGTCCGAGCTGGATACCCTGTTCGACGAATTCGACCTGAGCGACACGCTCGGGGAGGTCGCCGGACTCGCCTGGTTTGCCGATCATGTCGGCTGTCTCGAGCGTGCCGGCGAGCATCTGTGCTGGATCACGGGCTGGACCGACGACCTGCGCGGCGAGCGGCTCGAGGCGGCCCTGGAGTCCTCACGCACCCGTGCGCTCCTGCGTTTGACCAAGCCGCCGCCCGGCAAGCGCCCGCCGCAGATCCTGGACAACCCGCCTTGGATGCGTCCCTTCGAGCTGTTCGCGCGGGCCTTCGGCGTGCCCGGCGGCGACGAGGCCGATCCGACCCCCGTGCTGCTCGTCGTCGTGCCCTTGCTGTTCGGCTACATGTTCGGCGATCTGGGTCAGGGTGCGGTCCTGGTCGGCGTCGGGCTTTGGCTGCAACGCCGCTGGCCGGAGGCGAGGCTGATGGTCCTGGGCGGTGTCTCGGCGATGGTCTTCGGGATCTTGTTCGGGAGCCTGTTCGGTCGCGAGGACATGATCCCGGCGCTCTGGATGCACCCGCTGCAGGATCCGGTCACCTTGCTCGCCGTTCCCCTGATCTTCGCCGTTGCCTTGCTGAGTCTGGGCCATCTCCTGTCCGGTCTGAGCGCGCTTTGGCGCGGCGAGCTCAAGCGCTGGCTCCTGCAGGATCTAGGGTTTCTGGTCCTGTACCTCGGATTGATCGGGATGGTGCTCCGACCGGGTTTGGGCTGGGTGGCCGTGGCCGGCTTGGTCTGGTATCTGGGCGGCGCCTTCCTAGTCCATCGGGTACTGATCGGCGGGCTGGCCGCCATCGGACACCTCTTGGAATCCGGGATGCAGATCCTGGCCAATACCCTGTCCTTTGCGCGGGTCGGCGCCTTCGCGCTTGCCCATTCCAGCCTCTCGGTTGCGGTGGTCACCATGGCGGATTCGGCGCCCCTGTGGGCCGCGATCCTCATCATGGTGCTGGGCAATGTCGTGATCATCCTGTTGGAAGGCTTGGTGGTCTCGATCCAGACCACGCGGCTCGTCTTGTTCGAGTTCTTCAATCGCTTCCTGCGCGGGACGGGCCGGGTGTTTCGGCCGTTGCCGGTGCCGCCGGCCGTGGTGCAGGAGGCCGCTTGAACGGGGAATCCGCGCGAAACATCGAAAGGCATCCCGTCGTGCTGTGTTGAAAAGGAGTGGAGTCATGAGTCGACACGTCCTGATCGTTGGACTGATGGTCTTGGGGGTTGCACTGCTCGCCGGGATCTCAAGCCTGCTGCTCTGGCAGCCGGGCGCGCTCGCTGCGGAGGTGGCTGCGCTCGAGGTGGCGCCGATCGATCCCGGCGTCCTTCGCTGGGGCTACCTGGCCGCTGCGCTGGCGACCGCCGTGTCTTCCGCCGCCGCGGCCTATGCCGTGGCGCACGTGGGTGCGGCGGCGGTCGGCGCCTTGGCCGAGAAGCCGGAGCTGTTCGGTCGGATGGTGATCCTGGTCGGTCTCTCCGAGGGCATCGCGATCTACGGGCTCATCATCTCGGTGCTGATCCTCAACCGGCTCGCTTGAGGAGCGCCGGATCATGGCCGTCTGTGCCTTTCTCGGCGACGAGGTCAGCAGTCTCGGCTTTCGGCTCGCGGGCGTGCAGGTCTATCGGCCCGAGCCGCAGGATGTCCGTGACCTCTTTCTGCGTCTGCGCAACGAGACGCCGCTCCTCATCCTGACGGCCGAGGTCGCGTCCGCGTTGCCGCCGGAGCTGCTTCGGCAGGCCGAGCTGGACCCACGGCCGCTGGTTCTGGTGATCCCGGATGCGCGCAACCGGGTTGCGGCACCGGACCTGGTCGTCGAGGTGCGCAGACAGTTGGGGATGGCGGAATGAACACGGACGAGCGCGAACGGCGGCTCCTCGCATTGATCGAGGAGTATCAAGCGGCTGAGTGTCGCACCCTCCGGGAGGGTGCCCGCGCGGAGGCGACGGCCCTGGTGTCCGAGGCATGGCGCCGTGCGCGTGTGCAGCTTCACGAGCGCCTCGTCTCGGAGCGCGCGAATGCGCGCTCCCGCCTTCAAGCGGCCCGTGCCGAGAACGAGACCCGCTTGCGCGCGAGCGGCGATCGCGCGAACGCACGTCTCCTGGAGCTGGCCTGGCCGTGTCTGCGCCAGGCCCTCGTCGCCCGCTGGGCGGTTCCGCGGTCGCGTCGCATCTGGGTCGACCATGCCGTCGCCCGGGCACGGCAGCGGCTGCCGGTCGGACTCTGGACGTTGCGTCATCCGCCCGACTGGGCCGCCTCGGAGTGGGCGCCCTTGGAGGCGCAGCTCACCAATGCGCTCGATCGGGCACCGCATTTCAGAGCCGACGGCGCCTTGACGGCGGGGCTCGTCATCGAGGCGGACGGCGCCGTGCTGGACGCAAGCCTCGACGGACTGCTGCGCGACCGGCGGCGTATCGAGGCGCGTCTGCTGGCCTTGTTGGCACGGCATTCCACGCACGCGAGGGTCGGATCATGAGCACCGCCGAAACCACCTGGATCAGCGGGCCCGTGCTGCGTGCGCGTCCGGATGGCCCCTTTCGTCTGCGCGAGTCGGTCACCGTCGGCGAGCAGGCGCTGCTCGGGGAGGTGATCCGCATCGCCCGCGAGGAGATCACGGTCCAGCTCTACGAGGATACGAGTGGCCTGCGTCCGGGGATCGAGGTCACCGGATCGGGCCGGCTCCTGTCGATCCGAGTCGGGCCGGCGATCCTGTCGGGGATCTTCGACGGGTTGCTGCGCCCGGTCGGCGACACCCGCGATCCCTACGTCAAACCCGGCATGCAGCCGCAAGCCGCGCGGCGCTTTCGATTCACGCCGAGCGTGCGTGTCGGCGATCCCGTCTTGCCGGGTGCGCCCATCGGCCAGGTTTCCAACGGTACCGGGATCGAGCAACGCTGTCTGGTTCCGCCCGACCTGCCGGGCGGGCGCATCACCGCGATCGCCGACGCCGGCGAGTATCCGGACGACCAGCCGATCTGCTGGATCGAGGCGCACGACGGCCGACGCGTCACCGTCGCCATGACCCACGACTGGCCGGTGCGGGTCCCGCGTCCCGTCACCGCGAGGCTGCCCTCGGACGATCCCATGCTGACCGGCCAGCGTGTCATCGATTGTCTCTTTCCGGTCGCGCGCGGCGGGACCGGCGCCATCCCCGGCGGTTTCGGCACCGGCAAGACCGTTCTGCTGGAGACTGTCGCCAAGTGGTGCAACGCCGACGTCATCGTCTATGTCGGCTGCGGCGAGCGCGGCAACGAGATGGCCGGCCTGCTGGCCGAGTTCACCGAGCTGGAGGATCCGCGCAGCGGACGCCCCCTGCTCGAGCGCACCGTCGTCATCGCCAACACCTCCAACATGCCGGTCTCGGCACGCGAGGCGAGCATCTACACCGGCATCACGGTGGCCGAGTATTTCCGGGATCAGGGTATGAACGTCACCCTGATGGCCGATTCGACCAGCCGCTGGGCCGAGGCCCTGCGCGAGGTCTCCGGCCGGCTCGGCGAGCTGCCCGGCGAGGCCGGCTATCCGGCCTATCTGAGCAGTCGGCTCGCGGACTTCTACGAGCGCGCGGCCCGGGTGCGCACCCTCGGCGGCGAGATCGGATCCGTCACCCTCTTGGGTGCCGTCAGTCCGCCCTCGGGCGATTTCTCCGAGCCGGTGACGACCCACACCAAGCGCTATGTCGGCTCGCTCTGGGGGCTCGATGCGCGGCGCGCACAGGCCCGCTTTTACCCGGCGATCCACCCGTTGCAGTCCTACAGCCTGGTCGCCGGAAACCTCGCCCGCTGGTGGCATGCCAGCGGATGCACGCGCTGGGAGGAGCTGCGTCGCCGCTTTCTGACGCTTCTGGAGGACGAGGCGCGTCTGGAGCGAATGGCCCGGATCATCGGACGCGACGCCATGCCCGCACGACAGCGCTTGGTTCTGATCTGTGCCCAGCTGGTCAACGAGTGCTTCCTGCGCCAGTCGGCTTTCTCGGTCAACGACCGCTATGCCAGCCCGGCGCGCCAGGCCGTCATGATGCGCCTGATCGGCAGCTTCATCGAAGGCTCCGAACGCCTCCTCGATGCCGGCGTGGCGCCCGAGGCGATCCGCGACCAACCCGTCTTCCGCCGCCTGATGCGGATGGGCGAGGAGATCGAGGACGGGGACTGGGAGGCGTTCTCCGCTCTAGATCAGGAGCTGACCGCGACGATCCGGCGGTTGATCAACGAGACGCGGGAGTAGCCGCCAGCCACCAGCCACCAGCGAATGGGTGACGGCGGGAAGCAGGAGGCAGGAGGCTCTCGTGGACATCGCACGCATGCAGGTACGCCAATGACATACGCCAGGCTCGTCGGAGAAGAGATCGCCAATCGTGCCGAGGGTCCGCTGCTGTTCTTGAGCCGCAGCCTCGACGTGGGTCTGAACGAGGCGGTCGAGGTGGAAGGCGCGGACGGCTCGGTGCGTCTCGGGCGCATCGCCGCCTTGGATCGGGAATCCATCACGGTGGAGATGCTCGACGATACCGCCGGGCTTGCCCTGCAGGGCACGCGCGTTCGCTTCTTCGGGGAGCCGCTGCGCTTTCATGTCGGTCCGGGGCTGCTCGGACGGGTCTTCAACGGCATCGGCAAACCGCTCGACGGCGGGCCGCCGCTCGCGGCCGAGCACGCCTACCGGGTCGATGGTCTGCCGATCAAGCCCACCGCCCGCGAGGCGCCGAGCGAGTTCCTCGAAACAGGTTTCACCTCGATCGATCTCATGAACAGTCTGGTGCGCGGCCAGAAGCTGCCGCTCTTCTCGGGCGGTGGGCTGCCCCATGACCGCATCGCTGTGGACATCGCCTGCAACGCGCGTTTACCCGGCGGCGCCGGAGAGGAAGAGCAATTTGCCATCGTCTTCGCCGGCATCGGCATCCCGCACGACAGCGCCGAATTCTTCCGCGAGGAGATGGAGAAGAGCGGGGCGCTCGCACGCACCGTGCTCTTTCTCAACCTGGCCAGCGATTCGAGCGCCCAGCGCCTGCTCGCCCCTCGCTTCGCCTTGACCGCCGCGGAGTACCTGGCCTTCGTCGAAGGCATGCATGTCCTGGTGATCCTGACCGATCTCACCAACTACTGCGAGGCCCTGCGCGAGGTCTCGGCCAGCCGCGGGGAGGTCCCCAGTCGCAAGGGCTATCCGGGCTATATGTACTCGGACCTGGCAACCCTCTACGAGCGCGCCGGTCGCATCCGCGGACGACCGGGCTCGGTCACGCAGGTCCCCATCCTGACCATGCCCAACGACGACATCACCCACCCCATCCCGGATCTCACCGGCTACATCACCGAGGGCCAGATCGTGCTCGACCGCGACCTGCACCGGCGCGACATCTACCCGCCGATCCGCCTGCTGCCGAGTCTCTCGCGTTTGATGAAGGACGGCATCGGCAAAGGACGCACCCATGCCGATCATCCGGCGCTCGCCGCTCAGCTCTATGCCAGTTACAGCCAGGCCCAGCAGACGCGGGTGCTGGCCGGCGTGGTCGGGGAGGACGGTCTCTCCGAGAACGACCGCAAGCTGCTCCTCTTCGGCGACGACTTCGAGCAGAAGGTGATCCATCAGGGCGTCGATGCCCGGACCCTGGAAGAGAGCATGGCCGCCGGCTGGTCCGCCCTGCGCGGCTTACCGGCCGGCGAGCTGCACCGACTCGACGACCGTCAGATCCGCGAGCATCTGCTCGATCGAGTCCCGCGGCGAGAGCCCGTCTCATGACCGAGCGCGCCATCGTCCCGACCCACAGCGCCTTCCTCGAGCTGAAGGAAGAGCGCTCGGGCATGCGGGAAGGCTACCGATTCCTCGACGAGAAACGGCTCATCCTCGCCGCGGAGATCCTCGCCGAGCTCGGCCGCTACGAGCGCGAGATGGCCGCCTTTGGAAACGACTACCGCGAGGCAACCGAGGCGCTCCAAGGTGCCGTCGCGCGTCATGGACTGGAGGGGCTGGCAGTCTACCCGCCGACGCCGCCGCTTGAAACGGATTGGCAGCTCAACCCGCGACGGGTCCTCGGCGTCACGCTGCTCGACTTGGTCGAGACCGAGCCCCGAGCCCCGTCGCCGGCCGTTGCCCTCGGTGTCGCGACCAGTCCGGAGGCCGAAGCCTGCCGCAAAGCCTTCGAGGCCCTGATCCCGCGCGCCGCTCGGCTTGCCGCCATGGTCGCCAATCTCCAACGCTTGCGCGCCGACTACGCCCGCACCGCACGCCGCGCCCGCGCACTCGAAGACGTGCTCCTCCCCGAGATCGACGACACCCTGCGTGCCGTGGAGTCCGCACTCGAAGAGCTCGAGCGCGAAGAGGTTGTTCGCGCGCGACCGCAGGTTGGACGCCATCGTTGATGGATCTTCGCGATCGGACGCCGCCTTCCGGCTGATGCGCATGCGTACCCTCGGCCTTGTGAGCGAGGTGGATCTGGCCCGGTTCAGTGACGAGTTTCAGCAGCTCAGCATCCCGCTGAAACGTTGAGGGTCAGGGGAGCTCGAAGGCGTCCGGCTCGTCGGCGAGTCCTGCGCGGTCGAATAGGTCAGGTCCAAGCTCGGACTGGACCGGGCTGCGGCAGGGTAGGTTTGCCACGCGTTTGCCGCTCTTGAGGACAGCTACTCCGGACGTTTCGCCCCAGCCCTTGCCGATCGCGGTGTAGACGGCGTAGGCGTAGGGGGCGTTGCTGAACTGCATAAAAGCACCGCCGCCCCCCGAGAAGCTCCAGGTCCCGACTTGGACCCCGTCGCGCGGATGCGAACGGGCGGCCGGGACCACCAACTCGGGAGCCCCGACGGGACCGAATCGGTATTCAACCCAGCCGTCCCGCGCCGAGAGATCGGGCGATGCGCACACGGATACGGTCTTCTTTCCGGTGTCGCAGGAAAAGATCACCCATTCACCGGACGCGCAGTGGCTCTTCCCCGCATCCGCCAACGTAGGCTGGGCCGCCAGGGTGCCGATCATCAGACTTGCGAAGCCGGCTCGGAAGCCGCGGCCGCGTGTGAATCGTGCGCCTCGTCGATCGACACCGATCCGCATCAGTCACCCGATGAAGAGTGCCGTAAGGTCGAGGATCCGCCGGGTATCGTCGCCGAGCGGCAACGCGATTGCGGACAGGTCGTCGGCCGCGACCACCTCTGCGTACCCGTCCTCGGTCGGCTGCCGATGGATTGCGAGCCGGCATCCTGCGAGATCCACGAGCCAGACCTCCGGGATCCCGGCGCGTGCGTAGCGGGGGAGCTTGATCTCCCGATCATAAGCGAGGCTGCTGTCGGCGACCTCGGCCAACAGCAGCACGTCGGCCGGTCCCGGGTGAGCGCTGCGATAATAGTCCGGGCGCGGGCGCAGCAAGGCGATGTCGGGCAGCGGCTCGCTATGGTCGTTGAGCCACACCGGATTTTGAACCGCAACGACGGCGTGCGGACCGACGGCTTCTTTGAGTCGGTTCGCCAGAAGGTTCACGGTCCCGGCGTGCGGATGTCCTATCGGCGGCATCTCGACAATCTCCCCGTCAATCAACTCGGTGCGCAGGTCCGGTCCCAGAATGCCGGTCTCGCCCATGCGATGGTAGTCCGTGACCGAGACGCGAAAGACGCGTGCAAGCGAGGATGCTCGGCGGGGTGCGGCTGCGCTCGTGATCATGTCGGGACCTCGCGTTCCGGCGTATCCGATGGTGGTCTCGATTCGGAACATAGCCGCACCGGAGGACCCGCGCAAGGCGGACCCTGTGCCTCTCGGGTCTTCTCGACGCCTCAGGCGCTGCGCAGCCTCATCACCTTGACCAGCGTCACCGCAGCCAGCGGGAGAACGAAGCCGATCACCAAGGCAGCGATCATCAAGTTCCCCAATTGGCTGTAATCCGCCGGCACGCTCACCACGCCGCTGATGGGATCCTTCACCTCGCGGGTGACGAGGAAGATCTCGTTGAGATACTTGGTCCCCAATTGACCGGCCGAGAGGGCCAGATTGCTGAACGAGGCCATGACGGCGAAGAAGGTGGCCTTGAGGTTGTCCGGGGCCGAGTTGGCGATCCAGGCCAGCATGGGCACCATGGCGACCTGTCCCAGGGGGGATTCCATGGCGGTGTCCACGATGGTGATGAAGCGGGCATCGACGATGCCGCCGGTCACGGCCGCGGTCCAGTGATGCAGCCCGAAATACATGCCGACGATCGGCAGGTAGAAGAGGCTCGAGAGCAGGGTCAGGAAGACGACCACATGGGCGATGGAGTGCTCTGCCATGAAGCGTCGGAAGATGAAGAGCCCCGCCAGGGCCAGGGTGCTGCCGATCAGCGAGAGCACGGACAGGAACTGCTGGTCGAAGGCCAGCTCGTCGATCATCCACCAGGTCTCGCCGGCGCCCGGTCCGGGCATGGCACGGAAGACGAAGATGATGATGGCCGTGCCCAGGAGATAGAGTCGCGCTTCGGCGTCCAGAACCCGCATCAGGCGCGACATGAGGAAGAGCACGATCGCCATGGAGCCGACGAAGATGATCTCCTGGTTGTAGGGCACATCGGTCAATCCCATGCCCAGCGTGAAGACCACGAAGACCAGGCTGCCCCCGAGGATCCACCAGTTCGGCGCAGTAATCTGAGGGGATCGTTCCAGGCGCGCTCTGGCGTCCGCCCGATCCAGGCCCTTCGCCACGAGCCGACGCAGGTCGCGGCGTTTGATGAAGCCCGCCAGCGCGACACCCAGGATGGAGATCACCGGGATGGCCAAAGCCATCTGGTAGATGAGGATGTAGATCGTAACCTTGTCGGCCTCCGTCATCGTCTCGACCCCGGCAAAGAGCGAGATGTTGGCGACCGACACCAGCACGCCCCCGCCGATGATGGCGACCCGCCCGAGGGTCTGCATCGTGGTGTGCATCAGCTTGAGCCGTGCCGGGTCGATGGGTTGGCCTTCGGCGTCGACCCGCGGGACCGCCTCGACCGTCATGGCGTCCGCCACCACGTCCTGGATCACATAGCCCGTCGGCGCGAGCAGCGCGCCCAGGACATACCAGGCTTCCACCGGCATCACCGCGGCCATCGCCTCGCGCTCCGCCAAGAGGCCGAGCATGATCAATAGGCTGCCGGTCAGCATGGACGCGCCGAGATAGACCAGGCCGGCCTTATGGCGCCAGATGAGGTCGACCAGATGGCCCAGGGGCATCTTGAGCACCCAAGGGATGCCGGCCCAGAAGGCCAACGCGGCCAGAAAGGAGGCGGGTAACCCGAGATAATCCTTGACGAAGAAGGTGCCGACGATGGCGGTGAGGCCCTGAATGCCGTAGGCCACATAGATCATCAAGGGGGGCAGGT
The DNA here is from genome assembly GCF_001499735.1 of Thiocapsa sp. KS1. Lineage (GTDB taxonomy): Bacteria > Pseudomonadota > Gammaproteobacteria > Chromatiales > Chromatiaceae > Thiocapsa. The sequence continues at coordinate 4,970,728 of NZ_LN848257.1, forward strand.
AGGAGAGACGCATCTCCCGGCCCAGCTCCAGGATGTTGCGGTCGAGCCACTGCCCGACGGCGGCGATGACGCCCGGTCGATCCCCTGCGCGTGTCGGTCGGTTGTGCGTGGCGGTCATGTCGAGGCTCTCATGATCGGCAAAGGCCCGAAGGGTACGCCATGATCACCATGCAGGCGAGTGGCTCCGCGAGTGGTCCCGTGATTGTCGAATCGCCGCGGCTCGGTCATGCTTGCGCGCGCGTTGCGACCTCTCCCCGTCCGTAGGCATCCGTCATGTTCGATCTGTTGGTTACGGGCATCGTGCTCGGCCTGTCCGCCGGTCTTGCGCCGGGTCCGCTCTTGACCCTGGTGATCGCCGAGACGCTCCGAGGGGATGCGGCTGCGGGGATCCGGGTTGCGCTCGCGCCCCTGGTCACGGATCTGCCCTTGATCCTCTTGACCCTTTTGCTGTTGACGCGGCTGTCCGATGCCCGGCCCGTCTTGGGCGTCATTTCGCTGATCGGCGGCGGCTACCTGCTCGTCATGGGGTACGGGCATTTGCGCTCTCGTTCGCTGTCCTACGATCGGCCGGCGCAGCCGCCGCGTCCGCGCTCGCTCGCGAGGGGTGCTTTGGCGAACGTGCTGAGCCCCTATCCCTATCTGTTCTGGCTCGCCGTCGGCGGTCCGCTCATGGCCAAGGCGTTGCCCGCGGGGCTGGTCGGACCTGGACTCTTCATTGTCGCGTTCTACGCCATGCTGGTCGGCTCGAAGGTGGTGCTCGCGATCCTGGTCGGACGCTCGAAGGGGATCCTGACCGGCCCCTGGCTGATCCTGTCGTTTCGGCTCATCGGTCTGCTTCTCTGTCTCCTCGGTCTCGGCCTCCTGCGGGACGGATGGGTCTTGCTCGGGATGTCCGGCTAAGCGGCGGCTCGCAGGGGTAAGCGACCGGCGGCGCGTCTCGGGGTCGACAGCCATCGCCGTCGTTTGCGTCTACACTCATTCTCACCGGACACGGGTATTCAACCGAGACCGATCCGCGCATCTCGGCGATGCGCAGGGTCGTCCGACAAAACGCGACGAGGAGGTACGCCATGCGCGCAAGCTGGTCTTCGTTGGCCGCCGTCATGATGGCGGCATTGGCCGGTTCCACAGTCCCGGTCTTCGCGGCTCCGCTGGGTCTCCCGCCGGTGCCCATCCCCGCCGACAATCCGCAGACGCCGGCCAAGATCGCGCTCGGCGCGGCGCTCTTCAACGACACGCGCTTCAGTGCCGACCGCAAGGTGAGCTGCGCGACCTGTCACGATCCGGCCAAGGCATTCACCGACAATTTGGCGGTGTCGAAGGGCTTCAATGATCTGACCGGTACCCGCAATGCACCGACCCTGCTCAACGCCGCCTACATGACGACCCTGTTCTGGGACGGGCGCGAGCCGGACCTCGAGGGACAGTCCAAGCAGCCGCCGATCAACCCCGTCGAGGGCGGACTCCCCGATCACGAGACGATCCTGCGGATCATGCGCAGCGATCCGACCTATGTGCCGGCCATCCGCGAGGTATTCGAGGTCGAGCCGGCGGCCGTGACCATCACGCATTACGCTCGAGCCGTTGCCGCCTTTCAGCGGACACTCGCCGCGGGCGACTCGCCGTTCGACCGTTACTACTACGGCGGCGACAAGACGGCGATGACCGACTCGGCGATCCGCGGCCTTGCGGTTTTCACAGGACCGGGACGCTGCGTGTCGTGCCATGTCATCGAGCAGACCCAAGCGCTCTTCACCGACAACCGTTTCCACAACATCGGGGTCGGCTTCAAGCGTATCCACGGCAAGGAGGAGAAGATCGCGGCCGAATTCCTCGTGGCCAAGAAGGGCGGTGCCGACGTCGACGTGGCGGTGCTGACCGATCCGGATGTATCCGAGCTCGGCCGCTTTGCAGTGACCGAGAGTCTGACCGAGGTCGGCGCCTTCAAGACCCCGACCCTGCGCAATATCGATCTGACCGCGCCCTACATGCATGACGGCAGCCTGCGCACGCTGCAGGAGGTGGTCGAGTTCTACGACAACGGCGGGCGCTTGGATCCGGGCGATCCGCTCTCGGGTTTCCTGAGCGGCGGCATTCGTCCGCTGGGTCTGTTGCCCGAGCAGGAGGCGGATCTGGTCGCGTTCCTCGAGGCCTTGACCAGCCCCGGTGTGGCGGGTACGCCATCGTCCGTCCTGGCCAGTCAGTGAGGAGAATCGTCATGAGCATGAACCGACGTCGTTTTCTGAAGGCCGGCGGCACTCTCCTGGCGGCCGGCACCCTGCCGATCAGTATCGTGAATGCCTCGTTCGGCCGATCTGCACACGAGAGCTTCAGCTTCGCCTACATCTCCGACTCCCATATCACGCACATCAAGGGCAACGAGTTCGTGCGCAATTGGGACCGGGGTCTGATTCGTGCCATCAGCGAATGCAATCTACTTACGCCGCGGCCGGATTTCATCATCTACGGCGGTGATCTCGCACAACTGGGAACCCCCGAGGAGATCGATCACGCACTCGACCTCATGGGCGGCCTGCGCGGTAAGGTCCATTATGTGATGGGGGAGCATGACTATTATCTGGACCTCGGCGAGTATTGGCGTAAGCAGCTGGGGCCGGATCATTACAGCTTCGATCACAAGGGTGTCCATTTTGTCGTGCTCAACAGCATCTTGACCTACGACACATGGACGCATGGACCCTGGGAGACGCCGATGGCCCGCATGAAGGCGATGGCGCGGCTGGATAATCCGAACGGCTCGCCCTTCATGGTCGGGGCAGCGCAGCGTGAATGGCTCCGCCGAGATCTCGATCGGGTCAATCGCAATACCCCGGTCGTGGTGATCTCGCATTCGCCGCTTCAAAAGATCTTCAAGGGCTGGAACTTCTGGACCGAGGACGCCGAAGAGATCCAGGCGCTGCTCAAGCGCTTCAAGACAGTGACGGTGCTCTACGGACACGTGCACCAGATCCAATACAATCAGATCGGCAACATCAGCTTCCATGCCGTGATGGCGACCGCTTGGCCTTGGCCCTATCCGGCCAGCTATGCCCAAGCCGAATCACACCTGCCCAAGCTCACGATCGAGATGAACCGGGCGGATCCCTTCTTCGAGCGCGACGCGACCGGTTGGCAGATGATCAATCTCCAGACCGGCAACGTGGACATGCACTATCTGCTCGCGGACAACCGCAACCGCAGCGTCGTCTTCGATCGCAAGCTCAAGCGGCCCTTGGATGCACGCTATCGGGCCGATGCCGATCGTATTCCGCCGCAGGTCCATTTTTGAGGCTTTAGGGAGAGATTCAGATGAACCCCAGACGCTATGGACTCGCCCCCGCCGGTCTGAGCTTCGGTCTCGTTCTGCTGAGCTCGTGCCCGAGTCATTTTGCTCGGGCAGATGAGTTCACCAAGGAGGATTTGGCCCGTTGGCAGCAGGAGTACATGACCGTCGTCGATCAGGGCGATCGTCTCTTCCACGGCGGGCTCGGCAATCCCAACACCGTCTCCTGCGATCAGTGCCACCCGAATGCGGCGAACACCCACCCGGAGACCTATCCGAAGTTCCAGAAACAGCTCGGCAAGGTCGCCGTGCTCGGCGAGATGATCAACTGGTGCATCATGAATCCCCTCGAAGGGGAGGTGCTCGCACTGGATGATCCGAACATGATCGCGTTGCAGGCTTACATCCTTCACGAGCGACGGGGGGTGGCGCTGGTGCCCGGTCGGCACTGATCCGGGCGGGCCTCTCGCCGCAGCCGCCGGCCGGCAGACCGGCGCGATGGTGCAAACCTCTTCGGTCAGGTCGGTTCGGCCTGACCGGACGCGGAGTTCCTTTTCTCAGGCTTCTCCCGGTATTCACCCCCCGATTCTCTCCCGCGTCGAAGCGACGATCTTCCCTCGAAGCTCTTCTCGCGGGGACGACCGCGCCCCATCTTCGGCCTGTTCGAGCAGTCGTGTCCTCAAGGGCACCGGATCAAGGCTTTACCGGGGGAAGACAGGATGGTTATCGGCGTTCCACGCGAGATCAAATCCCACGAGTATCGTGTCGGCCTGTCGCCGGAGTCGGTTGCCGAGGCCGTGCTCCGAGGGCATCGGGTCCTGGTGGAATCGGGGGCCGGGGTCGGGATCGGGGCAGACGACGAGGTCTATCGGGCCGCGGGTGCGCAGGTCTGTGCAACGGCCGAGGAGGTCTATGCGCAGGCCGAGCTGTTGGTCAAGGTAAAGGAGCCGCAGCCGCACGAACGCGCCTGGCTGCGGCCGGGACAGGTGCTGTTCTCCTATCTGCACCTGGCTCCGGATCCCGAGCAGGTGCGGGATCTGATT
>NZ_LN848257.1:4975153-4978874 GCF_001499735.1 Thiocapsa sp. KS1
GCGGCGGGGTGGTCGGGTTCAACGCGGCGCAGATGGCGGTCGGCCTGCAGGCGGATGTCACCATACTCGACCGCAGCCCGGCGGTGCTGGACCGCTTGGCCGCGCATTTCGAATCGCGCGCGCGAGTGGTCCATTCCAATCGGGCGACCCTGGAGTGCGCACTGCGCGACGCCGATCTGGTGATCGGAGCGATCTTGATTCCGGGTGCCACGGCGCCGCATATCGTCACGCGGGCGATGCTCGGCGACATGCGCCGCGGGGCCGTCATGGTCGATGTCTCGATCGATCAGGGCGGCTGCTTCGAGACCTCGCATCCGACTACGCATGATCAACCGACCTATGTCGTGGATGGGATACTGCACTACTGCGTCGCGAACATCCCCGGCGCGGTGCCGCATACCTCTACCTACGCCTTGAACAACGCCACCCTGCCGGCTGTCCTGGCGCTGGCCGAGAAAGGATGGCGGACCGCACTGCGGGACGATCCGCATCTTCGCAGCGGACTCAACCTGTGCGAAGGTCGGGTGACCCATCCGGCCGTGGCCGATGCATCGGGCTATCGCGTCGTCGCGCCCGCCGACCTGCTTTGAGCGGGTCCCGCGATCCTTGCGGGTAGACGGTGGCTCGGACGTCCGAGCACCGGGTCTCGGTCCCCGACGCCGCCGGCGTGACAGGCGTCGCATACGGCTGATCCGGTGTCTTGCAGACCCCGGATGTCCCGAGTATCGTCGGGCGGCGAATGTCTGCTCAAGCCCCTTCGCTCATGCGTATAAAGCGTATAAGGAGATCATCGATGTTGCGTCATACCGCGTCTTCTCTTCCGATTCGTCGCTCGACGGTTGCGCTCTCGGTCCTGTTGCTGACCACCGGAGTCGGCTCCTCTTTCGATGCCTTCGCCCGCTTCGGCGGTGGCGGTTACCACTTCGAGGGCGGCGGCCTGGATGCGGGTTATCGCGGCTTTCACCCGATGTACGGGGACAACGTGCGTCCGCATTGGGGCAGCACGGACGGGAGCTTCGACGGCAATCGTGTCGACCACGACAACTTCACGCGCAACATCAACGTCGACAACAACTTCTACAACCGGCCCTACAACGGATTCCATCCCAATTGGGCGAACGGGGGCTATTGGCACAGTCGCCCGTGGAATACCGGTTGGTACCACTGGGCGCCGGATACCTGGGGCTGGTGGGGCGCAAGTGCGGCGGCTTGGGGTCTGGCGGGATTGGCCACGGGTGTGGCCATCACGGAGCTGGTGAACAACGCATCGGCCAACCAGTCCACCGTGATCGTCGTCCCGCAGAGCGACTATCAGCTCAACTACGGCTCGGTGGATGCGGTCGGGACACAGGGTGCGAGCTTCAATTACACCCTGTCCGGAGGGGCGACCCTGCATGGCGCCGCGAACTGTCGTCAAGGGTTGCTCAACGGCCAGCCTCCGCAATCGGCCGCCGACGCGCAGCTCCTGAACGCAGTCTGCCAGGTGGCCTACGGCTCGGCGGGCTGATTCCCGCAGATCGCAGCCCCGCAGACCGCGGGGCTCTTAGCCAATCGGGATTCGGCCGGGCGCGCATCGCGTGAGGCGCGGCGATTTCCGACGGGTCTGGCCCCCGGTCCGACAAGGGGCCGGACAGGGGTCGTCGGATCGTTACGCCGCGTCGAGTGCCCGACGCGTGCCTTCCCTCGAGTGATCCTCTCAGCCTCTCGCCGCACTCACGCGCTTGGACAGGATGGCGCCGCGCATTCCGATAAGAACCATCGTGCTTGCCAGGAAGGCGACTACGGCGGTGCCGATCATCATGGCCATCGGTTTGTCCTGGGCGTTGGCGATCCCGAAGGTTTCGCCGATCGGGACGAGGATTGCTGTATTCTCCGGCGCGGCCAGAAGGTAGGTGCAGAAGGCCAGGAAGGCACCGAAGAAGATGAATTTCCAATCCATGTGCAGGCCCGCGAGCAGGGTCGCGAGGCCGAGCAGGTAGAGCAGCACCAACAGGTATTTCTGATCGTCGAGCGCGGCGCGCACGCCGTGTGTGTGCAGCAGCCACAGCATGCCGATCACGATTCCCCAGTGCAGGATCTGCTTGATGATATAGAGCACGTAGGACTGATCGCGGACATAGGCCTGTCCGAAGCCCGAGAGCAAGGAGATGAAGGCGACCACCGGGACGAAGGTCTCCCAGTAAGGTATGGTTCCGGTCGCATCGTCGCGGGTCAGTGCGATCAGAACGACGGCGGCGACATAGAGGATCACCGACGGCAAGAGAGCCATCATCAGCGATCCCTGATCGGTGCTCTTGGTTTTTTTCGCTGTCTCCGTCGAGACAGCGCCTTTGGATTTGAACACGGCAAAACCTCCTTTCGGGTCAATGGGTGAACGGCCGACGCATCCCTCGACTCCGGGGATTTGTCGATTTTGTCAAGCAATCGGATATTAACCCTTACTTTCGATGAGTGTTAAGGGAATTTCAGCAGGATTTTCCGCCTGTGTGCGACGGTCTTGGTGCCTGTTGTGCAGGCGCAACATCAGCTCGCCCGGGATGACTGAGACCAGACCTCGGCCGGGCGGCGCGCCCGGACCGGCTGGTCTTCGCGCGACCATTCCGGTTCTGTCGGGTCTCTGGCTGCTGCTCGCCGGAGGTTGTGCCACGGCACCGTCACCCCCCTCTAAGCCGCTGGACGCCTGCGCCATCTTCAAGGAGCAGCCGGGCTGGTATAAGGCGACGAAGAAGGCCGAGCGCAAGTGGGGAACCCCGGTACACGTCCAGTTGGCCATCATCCAGGCCGAGTCGAGCTTCCGACACGACGCCCGGCCGCCCGGACGTGTATCCAGTGCCTACGGCTATTCGCAGGCGATCGACGGCACCTGGGACTGGTATCGGGAGCAGACCGGCAACCGACGCGCGAAGCGGACCGATTTCGCCCATGCCGTCGACTTCGTCGGCTGGTATACGGATGTCAGCTACCGGACGCTCGGGATCCCCAAATCGGACGGCTACCGTCAGTACCTCGCCTACCACGAGGGGCATCGCGGCTTCGAGCGCGGAACCTATAAGAAAAAGGACTGGTTGGTGCGCGTTGCACGCCGGGTCGACGCGCAGGCAAAGACCTACGGCTCGCAGCTGCGCGCGTGTCGTCGCTGATCGCTTTACCGCGACCGGGCCGGGCACTAGAGTGCCCGAACCATCGATCTGGATGACCACGGGAGTCTCGTCATGCTCGGTTCCTCGCCTCGTTTGCTCGTCGGTCTGGTCGCGGGATTCTTGGCCGCCGCGATGTCGACGGCATGGCCGGCGGCGACCGAAGGGACTCAAGAGGGGGCGCGCAGCATCCTCCTGACGCCGGGCATGGACTACTTCGGCGGGGACTACGAGACGCTGAAAGGGGTCGATCTCGAAGCCTGTCGCGCCGCCTGTCTGGAAGACGCGCGCTGCCTTGCCTTCACCTTCAACAGCAAGGCGGGCTGGTGTTTTCTGAAGGCGTCCGCCTCCGACGCGCGTCCCTTCCCGGATGCGGTCTCCGGTCGCGTCCGGATCGGCGAGGCGGCCGTGTCGCCCCCGGATCTTGCCGCGACCCGCAGTGCCGAGCTGCGCTTTCTCCCGCGCAGCGAGCTGGACGCCGCGCGGAAGCTGGCCGCGCGTATCGCCGAGGCGCCACCCCGCGATCAATCGGCGGCGTCCTTGGCCGCCGAAGCCGCGCGGGCCGCTGCAAACAACCCGGTGCG
>NZ_LN848257.1:4978974-4990665 GCF_001499735.1 Thiocapsa sp. KS1
AACCCGGTGCGCGCGGCGGACCTCTATGCCGCGGCCCTTCGACTCGTCCCCGAGGAACGCGCACTCTGGCTCGATCTCGCGCGCACGTCGATGGCCGCCGAGCCCTCCGACTGGCAGGCGCGGCAAGCTTTCGAGAAGGACGCCACCGCGGCGGCCGTCAACGCCTATTGGCGCTCCGCTGCGGTCGCCGAACGCGCCGATGCCTTGGTGGTGCTGTCTCGAACCCTCGCCGAGCGCGACGACTGGCGCCCCGCGATCCGTTCGCTGCGGGCCTCGCTCGCGCTGGTCGAGGACGCCTCTGTTCGCGACGACTACGACCGGATGATCGGCGAGCACGGCTTCCGGGTCACCGGTCACGAGGTCGACTCGGATGCGGCGAGCCCCCGCATCTGTCTCCAATTCAGCGATCCGCTCGCCCGCGACCGGGGCCAGCTCGCCGACTTCGTGCGCGTGACCGACCGGACCGATCTGCCGATCGAGGTCGAGGCGCGGCAGATCTGTATCGACGGTGTGGAGCACGGCGCGCGCTACCGCATTCAGGTCCGCGCCGGACTCCCGGCCGCGGACGGCGAGACGCTGGCCAAGGCGTCGGATCTCGACATCTTCGTGCGCGACCGCGCCCCCATGGTCCGTTTCCTCGGGCGTGCCTACGTGCTGCCCGCGGGCGGCGATCCGGCGATCCCGGTCGTCTCGGTGAACACGGATCGGATCGACGCAGCGGTCTATCGTATCGGCGACCGCGCCTTGGGCTCCGCGGTCGCGAGCGGCCGGTTCCGCCAGCAGCTTTCGACCTGGGACGCGAATCAGATCGCCGATCGCTCCGGGGAGGCGATCTGGAGCGGTCACATCGAGGTCAAGCCCCCGGCCGACACCCGGCTTAATCGCGAGGTCACCACATCGGTTCCGGTCGGGGATCTGGTGGAGGATCTGCGGCCCGGCGTTTACGCCATGACCGCCACGCCCCACAACGCCATGCAGGAGCCCGAGGCGCTCGCGACCCAGTGGTTCCTGGTCTCGGATCTCGGGCTTGCGAGCTTCTCGGGCAACGACGGCCTGCACGCCCTGGTGCGCTCGCTTTCAAGCGCCGATGCGGTCGCCGGTGTGAAGCTGCGCCTGGTTGCGCTCAACGACGACATCCTCGGCGAGGCGACCACCGACGCCGAAGGGCATGCCCGCTTCGAGCCCGGTCTGCTGCGCGGCACCGGCGGCAATGCGCCGGCCGTCCTGGTCGCCGAGGGCCCGGACGGCGACTACGGCTTTCTCGACCTCACCCAGACACCCTTCGATCTCAGCGATCGCGGCGTGACGGGTCGGCCCGCGCCCCAGCCGCTCGATGTCTATCTGGTGACCGAGCGCGGCGCCTATCGTCCCGGCGAGACCGTCCAGCTCACCGCTCTGGTGCGCGATGCCAAGGCCGACGCCGTCTCGGATCTGCCGATCACCTTCATCTTCAAGCGCCCGGACGGCGTGGAGCACGGCCGTCTCCTGGCGCAGGATCAGGGCCTCGGCGGCTATCGTGCGACGCTGGACCTGAGCCGCGTCGCCATGCGCGGCACCTGGCGTGCGGCGACCTACAGCGACCCCAAGGCCCCGCCCTTGGCCGAGGTCACCTTCCTGGTCGAGGACTTCGAGCCCGAACGCCTCGCCTTCGATCTGGAGAGTCCGGTCAAGACGCTGGATCCGGACGACCTGCCCGAGATTGCCCTGGACGCCCGCTTCCTCTTCGGCGCACCCGCCGCGGGTGTCGCCGTCGAGGGCGAGGTGCAGGTCAAGCCTGCGCAGGGCTTGGCCGAATTTCCCGGTTTCAAATTCGGCCTGGCGAGCGAGCCGGTCGAGCCGGTCGGCCAGCCGCTCGCAACCACCCGGACCGACGACCAAGGCAAGGCCCAGATCGCCCTGCAACTCCCCGACCTTCCGCCGACCAGCCGACCGCTCGAAGCGGATCTGCGCGTGCGTCTCATCGAGGGCAGCGGGCGTCCGGTCGAGCGCAGCCTGACCCTGCCGATCGCGAGCCGCCAACCCCGCATCGGCGTGAAACCCCTGTTCGAAGACGCGGTGGAGGAGGGCGGCAATGCCGGTTTCGAGATCATCCTGATCGATGCCGCCGGCGATTCCGACGGCCGTTCCGGCGGCCAACGGCGATCGACCGAGGGGTTACGCTGGACGCTCTCGCGTCTGACCACCTATTTCCAATGGTACGAGTCGGACGGAAGCTGGAATTACGAGCCGGTCGTCTCGACCCAACGCGTCGCCTCCGGCACCCTGGAGCCGGGTCAGATCGACGCCGCGACCGGTGTTGCACGGATCGAGGCGCGGGTCGAGTGGGGCGGCTATCGTCTGCGTGTCGAAGGCCCGGACGCGACGGCCCTGCCCGTGGATTTGGACTTCGAGGCCGGCTGGTACGTCGCACCGCGCGCCGTCGACACCCCGGATCTGCTCAAGGTCTCGCTCGACAAGGCCGAGTATCGGGTCGGCGAGACGCTCAAGGCGCGCATCGAGCCGCGCTTCCCGGGCGTCGCCCTGGTGATGGTCATCGACGATCGGCTGATCGAGATGCGCACCGTCGAGGTTCCGGAGGACGGCGCGACCGTCGAGCTGCCCGTCACCCGTGCCTGGGGGCCGGGCGCCTATGTGACGGCCACGCTCTACCGGCCGATGGATCTGGAGGCCCGGCGCATGCCCGGACGCGCGATCGGGCTGGCCTGGGCCGGGGTGAATCCGGGCGATCGCCGACTCGACGTGAGGCTCGGCCTTGATCCGGCCGCAGGCGTTATCCGCCCGCGCCAGCGGCTCGAAATCTCGATCCAGGTCGCCAATGCCCCGGCGGGCGAGCCCGTCTACGTGACCCTGGCCGCGGTCGATCTCGGGATCCTGAACCTCACCCGCTATCAATCGCCCGCGCCGGATCGCTGGTACTTCGGCCAGCGCCGTCTCGGGATGGAGGTCCGCGACCTCTACGGCCAGCTCATCGACCGCATGCAGGGCGTGCCCGGCACGGTGCGCTCCGGCGGCGACGGCGCCATGATCCGGCTCGAAGGTCCGCCACCGACAGAGGATCTGGTCGCCTTCCAGTCCGAGATCACCCGTCTCGACGCCCAAGGCCGGGCGACCGTTGCCTTCGACATCCCGGATTTCAACGGCACCTTGCGGCTCATGGCGATGGCCTGGTCCAAACAAGGCGTCGGCCACGCGGTCGAGGATGTCCTCGTGCGCGATCCGGTCGTCATGATGGCGAGCCTTCCGCGCTTCCTCGCGCCCGAGGACCGCTCGCGCCTGCTGCTCGAGCTGACCCACGTCGACGGACCGGCGGGCGAGGTCACTCTAACGGTCGCGACCGACGGCGAACATGCCCGCATCCCCGCCGACCAGACCGAGCGAACACTGAGCCTGGCCCAGGGCGGACGCGCCGCGGTGCAGATCCCCATCGAAGCCCTCTCGGTCGGCGACGAGACCCTGAATCTGGTCCTGCGCACGCCCGATGGCCAGGCTTTGACCAAGACCCTGCGGATCCCGGTCCGGTCCAATGCCCCCTTGGTCTCGCGCAACTCGGTCGTGGATCTGGCCCCGGGCGTGGAGCTGCGTCTCGACGCCTCGGCCTGGTCCGAGATGCTCCCCGGCACCGGAGCGCTCGCGGTCTCCATCACGGGCGCCGGACCGCTCGACGTCGCCGGCCTGGTGACGGGCCTGGATCGCTACCCCTACGGCTGCACCGAGCAGCTCACCAGCCGCGCACTGCCCATGCTCTATCTCAACGAGGTCGCGACCGCCATCGGTCTCGGGACCGACGCCGAGATCAAGGAACGCGTGCGCGAGGCGATCGGCGAGGTGCTCGCCAATCAGGCATCGAACGGGAGCTTCGGACTCTGGGGCGCGGGCGGCGACGACGGCTGGCTCGACGCCTATGTCGCGGACTTCCTCACCCGCGCCCGCGAGCAAGGCTACGAGGTGCCGGATCGCGCCTTCGACATGACACTCGACAACCTACGCAACCGGCTCGCCTATGTGCCGGACTTCAGCAGCGGCGGCGAGGACATCGCCTATGCGCTCTACGTCCTCGCCCGCAACGGCCGCGCCGCCATCGGCGATCTGCGCTATTACGCCGAAACCAAGCTCGACGCCTTCTCCACGCCCATGGCCAAGGCCCAGCTTGGCGCGGCGCTGGCCCTCATGGGCGACCGCCCGCGCGCCGACACGGTCTTCCGTGCCGCGGTCGCGATGCTGAAGGAGGGCGACGACGAGGGCGCCTGGCGATCCGACTTCGGCTCCGACCTGCGCGACGGCGCGGCCGTCCTGACCCTCGCTGCCGAGAGTGCGACCGGCGCGGTCGACCTACAGGCCCTCGCCCGACGTCTGGAACAGGGCTGGATCAACGCGACCGACACCAGCACGCAGGACGATGCCTGGCTGCTGCTCGCCGCCCATGCCCTCATGCAGGGCGCCGACAAACCGCAACTGACTCTCTCGGGCGAGCCCTGGAGCGGCCCCTGGTTCAGTCGGCTGGGCGCCGACACCGCCGCCGCCCTGCCGCTGATCGTCGGGAACGCGGGCCAACGCCCGCTCGATGCCTTTGTCAGCGTCGGCGGCGTGCCGCTCACACCCGAGCCCGCCGGCGGCGACGGCTACCGGATCGAGCGTGCCTACTACGACCTGGACGGCCGCCGCATCGACCCCTCCGCCGTCACCCAAGGCGATCGCATGGTCGCCGTCATCACCGTCAGCGCAGACGCCCAGCGCCAAGCGCGACTCATCGTCGACGACCCGCTCCCCGCCGGCTTCGAGATCGACAACCCCAGTCTGATCAAGGCCGGCGACATTGCCGACATCGGCTGGCTGGGCCTGGAAGAGACCGCCGAGCATCTCGAGTTCCGTGCCGATCGCTTCGTCGCCGCCGTCGACCGAGGCCCAAGCGAGCCGACCCGCTTCCAGCTTGCCTACCGGCTGCGCGCCGTCTCGCCGGGCGTCTTCAGCCACCCGGCTGCGACGGTCGAGGATATGTATCGCCCGCAACGGCGGGCTTGGACGGAGACGGGTAGGGTGGAGGTTGCGCTGCCGGTGCGCTGAGTGGCAGTCGGTAGGTCGGGTTAGGCGCGTTTGGCACGACCCTGCTGTGACAATCGATGCGTCGATGCGCGCCGTAACCCGACAGCTTGCAGGCTGTCGAAAGGCCGAATGTCGGGTTACGCTGCGCTAACCCGACCTACGCGAATTCGCGCGCGGTGGGGGCTGGGGTGCTCATGACACCGCGCCGGCACTGTCGCACCAGGCCCTCACTCATCCGACCGGCCGGAAGCGACGCCGATGATAGCCGCGAAGCAGCAACACCCCGGGATAGACGACTTGCAGTCGTCCTCTTCCCCTGTCCCGGCGGTCAGCGGTATCAAGCTCAACTCGACGGCCTCGGAGATTGCCCTTAACACGCCCTGCGCCTGCCGCATCACCCCTGGCCCAGGCGATTCATGGGTCGAGGAGACGCCGACGGCGACACCGGATTCCAGCCGGTTCCCCAAAAACGATCCCGCATCGGTGTACCATGCGGCCGACTCGCACGGAGCGTACGCTCATGTCCACGTCCTCGGATCAACCGGATTCCCGCCCCGACCTGCAAGGATTGCGAGCCATCGCCATCCTGCTCGTTGTTCTCGCGCATGCGAACGTGCCCCATGCCCAAGGCGCCTGCATCGGCGTCGATGTCTTCGTTGTTCTCTCCGGATACTTGATCAGCGGCCTGCTGATCCGTGAGCTTCGCAAACCGGCCGCATCCGCTTTCTGCGCTTTTACGCCAGGCGTTTGAAACGCCTTCTGCCCGTCCTCGCGGCGACGCTTGTCGTTTGAACGGCCGCCGCGCTCTGGCTCCTCTCCGCTCTCGAAGCGCGCGCTCAACTGGCATCCGCACCGTTCGCCGCGGCATGGGCCAGCAACCTCTACTTTGCCTTCCTCGGCGTGAACTCTTTCAACGAGCTGGCTGCGCGCGACCTCCTCCTACACACCTGGTCTCTCGGCGTATTGTGGAGGGTGGGTCACCATTTAACTGACCCCGATGCCCGCTACTCAGGTAACCAGTCCGGATGGAGAATGTCGGACTGCGGCCATGGGCAATTGTCCGGGAAGATGTCCAGCCCGGTCTCCAGGGTGGCGGCGGCGACGGCATCGGCCCAGGTTTCTTCCCGGCAGGCCGCATCGTGCAGGATCGCTTCGAGGCTTGGCGTGTGCGCAAGACGCAGGGCAATCGCCCTGCGCTGGGTGCGGATCGTTCCTTCCCAGCTCCTGCCGGTCGATCCGACTGATAATTCCATTTCATCAGATGGGCAAGCAACACGGCCATGCGGCTCGCCAGCTCACGCTGCTCGTTCGCCCAAGCAACGATGTCGTCTTCGTAGGTTTGCATCGGATGTCTCCCCGGTCGGACTTTCGGAGTCGGCTTCTCGGGACCATGTTCCGCTGCACGATCTTGGCGGGTAAGCGCCGGCAATGCGATTCCGTTGCCGCGATCCTTCGGGCCGGGCGCGGTCTGCCCAATGGTGCGGCAGTGGTCCGGGCGACCGCGCCGTCACCCTGCCGGCGATGAGTCTCCCGCTGCATCCATGAGATCGTCCGCACGCTCCGCCTGTGCCTGTACCGCCGTCAACCAGACCTCGCCGTCGGCATCATCGAGCAGCGCTTCACCGAGCTGCTCGAGGATCTCCGGCGCCCGAATCAGCGCCAACAGCACAGCGGCGCGCTCGGCGACCGCGTCTCCGAAGCGACGCCGAGCCAGGCGCTGCAGCAATACGCGTTCGGATTCCAGGCCCTGCTCCATCCCCCGTTCCATCCCCTTGCGCATGCCGATTCGCTCGGCCGTGGTGACGTATCGCATGTGCTCCGCCTCTTCGATGGCTTGAATGGCCCGATGGTAGTCGTCCTCCAACGGCTCGGGCAACGTCATCGCCCAGTCGATGAAGGCATACAGACTCAACACCTCGTCGCGGCTCAGGCCGAAACGGTACAGCCGCCGTGTCAGCCCGATCTTGCGATCCAGCCGCGCAACCGGGTCGCGTTTGGTCGCGACGGCGGCCAACTGCGCCAGGACGACCAGCGCGAAGGGATTGTCACTCGCCTCCAGCTCGGCCGTGCGGGATTTGAAATCCAGCAGCTTCACGACCGGAAACACCAGCACCGCCTCGCAGCCCCAGAGGGCATGACGATAACGCTCCGGGCGCCAGTCTTGCCGCTCATCGGCCAGGATCACCAAGGTCGCGACCGGACGATCGTAGCGGTCCATCAGGCGCGAGTGGTAGGTGTAGAGCCGCCGCGCGAACCCCGGATCCGGCTCGCCCTGCACCTCGGTGTGGATCAGCACCCAGGTCTCCTCGCCGCCGAGGCGCCAGACCTTCACCAGCTTGTCGACATAGCGGCGACCGACCACGGCACGGCGCGTGACCTTCTGCAGCTCCTTGTCGAGAAACTCGAAGCCGCGCGACCAGTCGATGTCCGCCGCGATCCTCGGGAAGAAGAACTCCAGAAAAGGCCGCTGCCAGCGATCGAGCAGATCCTTCCAGGGGGAATCATAGTCGTCGTGATCGGCGGCGGGCTTACGCATGGGCCTCTCCTTAGCGTGTTCGCATCGT
This sequence comes from Thiocapsa sp. KS1, assembly GCF_001499735.1. Taxonomy (GTDB): domain Bacteria; phylum Pseudomonadota; class Gammaproteobacteria; order Chromatiales; family Chromatiaceae; genus Thiocapsa. The sequence continues at coordinate 4,986,579 of NZ_LN848257.1, forward strand.
CGCGAATCGTACCCGAACGTACACGATAAAGTCTCCGCGCCATCAGCCCACCGCCAAGCGGCGAGATCGTCCCCGGAGCGCGGAGCGAGAAGACGTCGACGCCAGCTCTGAATCCCTGACCTCGATGCCTGCTGTTAGCATGCCCCTGGACCTCAATGGGAAAGTTGACAGCGGGCATCCTCGGGGTAACGATGAAAAACAGACCGTTTCGAACCGTCCCATGGCCCGCCAATGACGACCATCCGTCCCACCGAGCTGAAGGTCCGCTGCTACGCCGAGCGTGAGGCGGCGCGCCTGTGGGTTGCCATCTGTCTGGACTTCGACTTGGCCGCCCAAGGCGAGACCTTCGAGGAGGTCAAAGGCAAGCTGGATGCCATGATCGACGGCTATGTCCGCGAGGCATGGGACGGCGAAGACCAAGCCTACGCCGACGCGTTGCTGAATCGACGCGCGCCGCTGCGGTACTGGCTACGCTTCTGGTGGTTCGGCTTCTGGCGCCATATGCGCCGGCACGACGACACCCACCGCCCGTTCAACGGACGCCTTCCCCTGTCGCTCGCTCAATGAGCGGACACTTCCCGCCGCTGACCTGCACCGAGGTCAAGCGGATCCTGCACACACTCGGTTTCGAGCCCCGCAAGGGCGGGAGCGGCTCACACGAGCAGTGGGTCAAGGATGAAAACGGCCGACGCTACAAGGTCACGGTGGACTGTCCCAAGGCGCATTTCTCTCCAACCCTCATCGCCTCGATGGCGCGTCAAGCGGGCGTCTCCAAGAAGGCGTTTTATGCCGCGCGCGAGCGATAGACGAATGCGGTCGGCGAGGTCGAACTGAATCCAGCCGTCTGATGGACCTCCACCTCTACCGTTAGTCTTCAATCAGGGGATTTTCCCTATGGGAGGCTCCAATTTCCTCGCATCGCCGGCTGTATCCTCGCTTTCGAATTGTGTTCAAAACTGCGAGACAAGACCCCGATGCCTTTTGGAAGAAGGAACCGGCGCGGTCCATAGTCGCGAAGCGACGACACCCCCGGGATAGACGACTTGCAGTCGTCCTCTTCCACTGTCCCGACGGTCAACCACATCAACCCCGGGGGCGCCCGGATTCCATCCGCTTCCCCCAAAAACGATCCCGCATCGGTGTACCATGCGGCCGACTCGCACGGAGCGTACGCCCATGTCCACGACCTCGGATCGACCGGATTTCCGCCGGACTGTCTGGAATGTCACAAGGAAAGGGTGACCCCGATGCCCGCCAGTGCTCCCCGGCTTGCGGGGCTGGTTACTTGTGAGTCGCCTTGTCGACGAGCTGCCCATCAACAAACTTATGGAGCACGCTCGACACTAGCGTTTGATAGGGGATCCCCTCTTTCAGGGCACGCGCTTGAAGCGCCCGCAGATCTCGTGATGAAAGACGGATATTGATACGAGCGTCTTTTTTGAATGTTTCTTCCGCGACTCGGCGGTGCTCGGCAATCTCCTTATCGGCATTCTTAACTCGCTTCAGACGGCTCGACTCGAATGCCTCCAAGATCTCATTTTCTTCAGATTTCAGCTTACTCATTGCAACCACCAACGTACTGTTTTGTGGCCTTTCGGCTCGGAATGATGGTTTTCAGAAAAATCTCCCCTTCGTTCTCTACGAACGGCACGAGATAAGCATACTCTTCTACTAGGACGACCGAGATTTTTTGGCCGGGATATCGCTCTTGATTTGGGTGTTCGAAGATGTCGACTTCATTTCCCAACTGGATATTCAAAACGATTTCTTCAAAAGAGATACCTCGCTCCGACTTGAGCAGATCGTTTTTCTCCGAGCTCCATGCAAACGTTTTCATGACCGGAGGGAGAATAGCGCAACGTGTGCCGTTTGTCTTCCGGCGCTCAGTGCAAATGTAACTGTAGGGCCGCGGGCAGGTCGCCTGGATGCCTGGATGCCTGGATGCCTATCAAGTCTTGACTTGGGCCTCGCCGGCAGGTTCAGGTGCGTCGCGAATGATTTTGCTGATGCGCGAGCAGTGCAGCCCGAAATAGTCGCCGATCTCCTGCATCGTGTATCCGCCGCCGGCGTAGGCGGCTTTGATCGCCTGATTGCGATCCGCATGCGCCCGTTCGTAATCCGGCAACGCACGCGGAACCGGCCGACGTTTAGCCTGAGGAACCTCGCGCAGATCCCGGTCGTGCGGAATCTTGCGCTGCATGGCCTCGATGAATGCCTCCGAGCCGAGAAAGATCTGCTGCTTGACGGACTCCCAAGGGGAGGGCTGCCCCTTGCCGGCGGCTACGAAAGACCGGTAACCCGCGACCGCTTCCGCTTCCGTCCGACCGAACGCCGAGAGGATCGCGCGCGTCTCGAGCCACTCCGGGGCCGCGTCCTCGCCGATCATCGCCCGATAGCTGCTCCACGGGTAGTCTTCCGGCGAACGAACCATGCGCGCACGGACCGGGTTCAGCACCACGTATCGTGCGACTTCCAGAAGATACGCCTCCTTCTGAACGAGGATGGCCTTGTAGCGTCCCTGGAAGACATGCCCGACCCGTTGGTGAACCCGGTTGAAACGCTGCGTGTAGACGCCGTTGAGCTCGCGCATCCCCTTGGAGAGATTGCCGTCCGGTGTCTCGACGAGCAAATGATAATGGTTGGTCATCAGGCAGTCGGCGTGGATGACCCAGTTGAATCGCTCCCACACGCCTGCGAGCACATCGAAAAACAGCTGCCGGTCACCGACGTCTCGAACAATGTCCTCCCGTCCGTCACCGCGCGAAGTGACGTGATAGAGTGCACCGGCAAACTCAAGTCGCAGGGGTCTGGCCATGACTCCAAAAATAGCTCAGAAAGGGCATAAGTCAAGACCTGACCCCGATGCCTGCGATGCCTGGATGCCTGCGATGCCTGCGATGCCTGTGCCTGTGACCCTGCCTGTGACCCCGATGCCTGGCTTGCCTGGCTTGAAAGGTAGCTCTGAAAAGGCAAAAGTCAAGACTTGACCCTGTGACTTCGGACCCTGTGACTTCGTGTGACTTCGGACCCTGTGACTTCGAACAGCCATGACCACCACGATCACTTTTGACTTCGATGCCTCGGCCTTCGGCGCGTTGCGCCTCGCGCCCGGGGAGTTTGCACGCGAGATGCGCATCGCCGCAGCGGTTCAGTGGTACGCCGAAGGCGTCGTTTCGCAGGGAAAAGCGGCTGAGCTGGCCGATCTGACGCGCGCCGAGCTCTTGGAAGAGCTCCGCCGCCGCAAGGTTCCGGCGTGCCAAGTCACAGCCGATGAGCTTGCGGCCGAGATCCATGGCGGATAGACGCTGGGTCGTCAATGCCTCGCCGCTGATCTTGCTCGGCAAGGTCGAGCAGATCGAACTGCTCAGTGCCATGGCAGGGCAGATCGCCGTGCCCGGCGCCGTCATCCAAGAGGTCAGCGCCAAACCAGATGGAGCGCGTACGATTCAGATCCTGGGCGCACTCGAGCCTGCCATCATCGTGGATGACGAAGTCCCGCCGGCCAACATTCTGAGCTGGGACCTGGGCGCGGGCGAAACCCAAGTCATCAGCTATGCGGTTACGCATGCAGCAGACCGGGTCGTGATCGACGACTTGGCGGCCAGACGCTGCGCGAAGGCGATGGGGCTCGCGATCATTGGAACCCTGGGCATCATCGGTCGCGCGAAGGTTGCAGGACTGATCGATCGCGCTGGGCCAGTCATCCAGCGACTGCGGGAAACCGGACTCTACGCGTCCGACGAGATCGTGCAGCGACTCTTGCGCGAGGTTGGTGAGTAGCTGGAAATCAGCCGAGATTGCTGAAATTTACACGTATCCTGATCAGACCCGACCATGGACCATGAAAGACCAGACCCCGATGCCCTATGAGAGAATAAATCTGTCCCATTTTTTGCGCCGACTCGCACGGAGCACATGCCCATGTCCACGTCCTCGGATCGACCGGATTTCCGCCGGACTATCTGGAATGTCACAAGGAAAGACCTGACCCCGATGCCCCGCGATGCCCCGTGATAGAGTGCACCGGCAAACTCATGTCCCAGGGGTCTGGCCATGACTCCAAAAATAGCTCGGAAAGGGCATAAGT
>NZ_LN848257.1:4990765-5003220 GCF_001499735.1 Thiocapsa sp. KS1
GATGCCTGTGCCTGCCTGTGCCTGTGACCTGACCCCGATGCCTGTGACCCCGATGCCTGGCGATGCCTGGTGCGAGGGTTCCGTTGATCCAAGAGAAACTTGGAACGGTTGTTCAGGCAGAACCTTCTCTCGAAGAAGCGCCTGGAAAATAAGTCGGAGTGGAGCGGAGGATTGGGCGATGTCTCGAATAATGCCCTCCTATCCGTCACCGCGTGAGGTGCCGTGATAGAGTGAGCTGGCCCCCCAGTCTTCTGCTTGCCCGTCGCTGGTGCTCACCATTCCTGTGCTTAATCTGGCGGGCAGGTTGTTGGGTCGCCTGCTGCAGCGCTCGACGCGCATGCCTCTGGGCTATCGCGTGATCTGGGAGAGGGCCTTTAACGCATCATGATGACAAGCTTGATGAAGCGACTACTTCTCGTGACCACCAGCTACCCTGACCTCCATCAGGGACAAGCGGCGGCAGGAATTTTCGTGCAGGATTTCGCGACGGAGCTGACTCGCCAGGGTATAGCCGTGGAGGTGGTCGCGCCATCCGAGAGTACCGGCCTCCACGTCGAAGCCGGGGTGAAGGTCCGGCGTTTCGCGGTACCCAAACAGCCGCTTTCCCTGCTCAATCCGCGCTTTCCCGGCGATTGGGCTACTATTACACAAACGCTCGCCAGCGGCTCGCGGGCTGTGCTTCAAGCCTGCGATGCTGCGCGACCGGATCATATTCTGGCGTTGTGGGCATTGCCCAGCGGGCACTGGGCCAGGCAAGCCGCGCGTCGCCATGGCACATCGTACAGCACTTGGTCGCTGGGCAGCGACGTCTGGACGCTGGCGCGCATTCCATTGGTGCGCGGGCATCTCCGGCGCGTTTTGCGCGCGGCGGATCATCGCTTCGCGGACGGTTATGGGCTGGCCGCCGATGTCGAAAAAATTGCCGGGCTTCCGTGCGAGTTCCTAACAAGCAGCCGACACCTACCCGCTAGAGCGCCGCGCCAGTGGCGCGGCGCAGGCCCCTACCGGCTTTCGTACCTCGGTCGCTGGCATCCAAACAAGGGCGTGGATCTCCTGCTCGACGCCTTGGACCTTCTAGACGACGAAGCTTGGTTGGAGATCGAGAGCGTACGCATCTTTGGTGGTGGGCAGTTGATTGATCGGGTCCATGATCAGGCAGCGCGGCTCGTCGCCGCAGGAAGGCCGGTCGAGGTGGGAGGGTACCTTGAGCGGGAGGGCGCAATCCGGTTGCTGGAGGAGAGCGACTTCCTTCTGTTGCCCTCGCGGATCGAGAGCATTCCGGTGGTATTCTCGGATGCCATGCAGATGCGTTGCCCAATCGTCGCGACCCCGGTCGGCGATCTTCCGCGCCTCCTTGAGACGGAGCCCGTGGGCGAGCTCGCCAAAACTGTTTCCGCGATCGCGTTTGCCAACGCTATCTGCAAGATCCTCGGAAAGCAGCCCCAGGGTTTTGAAATTGGATTGACCCGTGCGGCAGACGCTTTTCGGGTTGAGCCTGCCGCGGCTCATCTGATCGAGCGGTTGTTTGGGTCGAAGGGATCAACCTGACAGATTTTGTGAATGCGCCAGCGACCGATCCTCAATGGGGTCAGCACGGCCGGGACATAAAGGCGCACGCAATTGCTCAAACCGTGCGTCACAACATGAGCCTGCCGCTGGATCAGGCCGACTGCGTGGATATCGGCTGTGGTGGCGGCGCAATCGCCTTCCACATTGCGCCACTTTTTCATTCAATCATCGGCGTAGACCTTGAGTCGTGGGTGTGTTGGAGCGATTTCCAAACCCAGCGAAACCACCTTTGTGTTTCTCAATATTTAGGAGGCGAGTCAATTGATTTTTCATGCGGTGGCAGATCTTACTCGGTGTATGCTCATTTGTCGATTGAAGACTGATGTTGCAGCCTGGTCATGATCCCAGTAGCACTTCACAACTTCGCGCCTTGTGGCAAGAACGAGCTGCGAGTCGTGGTGACCAACTGAATGCGGTGTTGCTGGCGCGACTTCCAACTGTTGCGAATAACGCGCTGCACGAATGGCATTGCCGTGTCATCGAACGCGAGGTACTCGCGTATCTGTCGGAGGGCGCTGAAGTACTGGACCTAGGCTGCGGCTATGGCAGAATTACGGAGCGAGTGTTACAAGCGCGCCCCGACTTGCGACTGACTGGCATCGACTTCAGCATCGAATTCTCCGGCATGTACAAGCGCCGCACCGGCGCTCCCGCGATCTGCGCGGATGTCTCCCGCCTACCCTTTCCTCCGCATAGTTTCGATGCAATTCTTGCCATCACCGTATTGATGTACATTGAGCCAGCCCATGTCGCAGCAGTCGTTAGGGAATTACTTGACCGACTAAGACCTGGCGGCATTTTGCTGATGATTGATCCGGCGAGCGAATATATTTCAATTGCGCGCTTCTTCGGTGGTAGTAAAATGCCAACGGGAGGCGATGGTTTTTCGCTTACCTCTTACAACTCCCTCGCGGCCGGTCGGCCTCATAGAGTCGGCGGCATGCCATTCCTGTCGGCGTGTCTGCCTCTTGCCCTGGTGCTTCGCCGCTTTCCACGATTAACCCGCACAATTCTCGCATTCGCGGCGAGAGTAGATCGGTTACTGCCCTGGGGCCGTCGGATAACGCTGCACCGTTGGCTTCGAGTCAAGGGCGAAGCGCGTCGCTTATGAACGAGGCAACGCGCAGCGAACTCATCGGATTCCTTGCGCACGCAGATCCGGTCGGCCTGGCTTGGATTGGCATCGCGTTTGCCTTTGTGCTCGTCCACTTTTTATCTGAGCCACTGCGCTGGCGTGTGCTCTTTCCCGACACTGCATCAATGACGACCTGGATAAGCGTGTTTGGGTTGACTGCGCTGGTCAGTTACATCTTCCCATTCAAGCTCGGTATCCCACTTCGAGTCTACTTCCTTCACCAAACGATGCGGCTGTCGCTGACGAAAGTTGCCGGCGCAATGGGATTAGATGCTTTAGTTTACTATGGTGGCTGGTTGTTTGCTGGCGTCTTCGGTTTCGTATTGCTTGCGCGCACCATTGCGCCACCTGAGTTTCCGGTCGTAGCCGTTGTTTCGGTTTCTCTTGCCTCCCTCATCATCGGCATCTGGATCGTGCCGCGAGCGTTACGCGCTATTAGCCGGTTCGAGCTATACAATCGGATCAACCTAATGCTTGCGCAGTTTACCCTTAGTCGAATGGTTTTGATCGGCGTGATCATTGCCATTGATATTATGTGCCAGTTGCTGCGGCACGCAGCTATTGCTCAGGCACTTGATCTCCCGATAGATGTGGCAGCAATCGGCGCGCTTACCGCCATTGCTATTTTGGTCGGTTTGCTCAGTTTTACACCCATGGGATTAGGGGGATACGATGCGGTTATGGTCACGGGCCTGCTTCAGTTCGGAGCGCCACTCAGCACTGCGTTGATCTTGGTGTTGCTGAATCGGCTACTCACCATCTCCGCCGCATTGTTGATCGGGGGAATTGGCGGCTGGGCTCTTCGCCTAAATCCACTAAATTTGAGCGCCTTGCGCCAAATGCTAGCGCGCGAAAAGACTCCTTACGTTTGACGAATAGGTTCTGTTCATGAGGCGACCGCAGCGGTTGCGTACTCGATCAGTCGTTTTACCGAAGCATGGATATCGAATCGGTTACGCGCAAATTCCTGAGCGCGCATCGATTGTTCGAGCCAGTGTACCGGGTCATCGAGCAGGCTTGTGATCGCCGTCGCGAGAGAATTGCTCTCGCCCGAGAGGAACGGTGTAACGACCTTAGCATCAATCAGTGGCGCCAGAAAGCGGTGGCTGCTTAGCACAACCGGAGTTCCCGCAAGCATGCTTTCAATCACAGAGGTGGGTATAAACTGGGTGATCTCTTCGGCGTAAGGAAACGCAAAGACATCGGCATCGAGATAGACCTGGGGCACCTCGGAGAACCCTGCAAGCGTGAGCGTGCCAGTTGGCCAGCGGTTGAGCGGATGCTCAAGCAACCACCGCCGGCAACCTGCATCTGACAGTAGCGGCACCGCAACATGGAGTTGCACGCCACTTGCCGCTAGCTGATCGCCCGCTCGCAGCAGATCGACCAGGCCACGAACATTCATGACATGTTCGAAACGGTCGCGGGTTGGTTGCCACATTCCCGCAGCGAACAGTACTCGGCGACCGGTTGGCTGGCTGCGGTTAGCCTGTGGCCAGGCGGCAATATCCCGACCCAATGGCACTGTCGGACCCGACCAACCTGTAACCGAACCCGTTACGAGCCGTCTCACCCACCGTGAGAGGTCTTCTGGAGCACTGTGCCGGTCGATAGAGTACAGCACCGTAAGGCACGGTATGCCACGATAACTGCAGAGGCGGTCGGCGACCATCATGTATGCCCGCGCCGGCAGAAAATGTCGGCCACTGAATGTTCCGTAGGGGAAATTGAGCACGACCTCAGCTTCGTGATGACCGCAAACGGAGGGCAGGGCAAACAATGGGCCGAACAGTCGGGTGAGCTTGTGGCGGCAGGGGACGATCCGCCTCGGGGCGACAATCGGCAGTTGTGCCGTCCGATCGCCACTCGTCAGCAGAAGTGTCGTATGACCTTCTGCTGTCAGGGCGTTCGTGAGATCGATTACAAACCGCTTTCGTCCTTCGGATAGTGGCGGCTCAATCTCCGGTGCCAGGATGACGATCCTCACTTTCGGCGCGCGGTGATGAGAAACTGTTCGGCCGCGACGCGGAGCGGCCGCTCGCGATGCAATCGGCCGAACCTGATCGCCAGTTCAGGTGCGATCCAGGAAAGCGACAAGAGGTGAGTGCCGCCGAGACCGTCACAGCGTTCGGGTTCGAAGCCAACTTCTCGCAGCATCGCGGTCGTGGATGTAATCGCGTTGTAGTGGGTGTCTGGCTCAAACCGGCGGTATCGAAGCAGATTGTAAAAGAGATGCGGGACCGCCATCAGCCAGCGCGCGCTTCGGTTGTCAAAATCGACCATTAAGCGTCCTCCGGGACGCAACACGCGTTGGAATTCCGAAAGCACGGTGCGCTGTTGCCCCAGCGAAAAGAGATGCAGAAAGCGAGTGCTGATTAGCACGTCGATATCGCTGTCCCGAAACGGAAGCCGGAACGCGCTCGCGCGAACAAATGATGGCTCGGGCTCGCTGCCGCTGCAGCGCGCCTGCGCATACTCCATCATTTCTGCGGTCAGATCACACGCTATGGCCGTATAGCCCAATTCCTGCAGCAAGGCCGTGATATGGCCGGTTCCGCACGCGACCTCAACTAATCGCGATTCACGCGACACGCCGATGAGGGCCTGGGTGATGGCTTCGTGGTGCAGGCGCGCGAACACACGGCCATAACTGGTGGCATACCGCCGATCATCATATCGCGAGGATTCATGCAAGTAGAACGTGTGCCACTGCTCTGGCGATCGTTTCGCCATATTCGTCACCATCCTCGCGTGAGATCGCAAACGCTGATGCGATTGCTTTGAGTTCGAACGACCACCCCGCACATCATTTTCCGATGAATTCGCTTCCGAGGTTAGAGTGAGGAGCGCACTGCATCGATCACTCGATCGACATCGTGGTCGGTCAGTTTCGGTGATAGGGGCAGGGTGAGCGTCTGCTGCCCGATGCGTCGGGCATTCGGCCAATCCTCCTCGCGCCAACCGTAGCGATGTTGATAATATTGATGCTCGGGGATCGCGAGATAGTGTACGCCGACGCCGATGCGATGTTTCGTCATAGCCTCTAGGACATCATCTCGTGAGTAGCTGCAGACAGCCTGGTCGATCATCAATGTATATAGATGGTAGCCATGGCGCGTCATAGGTGCTGGGTCCAGTGGCAAACCAACGGGTAGATCGGCAAACGCTTTTTGGTATGCCTCCCAAATGCTTTGTCGACGTCGCCAATTATGCTCGATCCGCGCAAGTTGATGGATACCAATTGCAGCTTGCAGGTCCATCATGTTGTATTTGAAACCGGCCTCCACCACTTGGTAGTGACGAAAGCCCTTGTCGCTGAAACGGTGCCAGGCATCCTTGGTCATGCCGTGCAAGGCCAGGGTCTTTATTCGGTGAATATCTTGCTCGTTGCGAGCGGTGACCATACCGCCCTCGCCAGTTGCGACGTTCTTTGTTACATAGAAGCTGAAGCAGCCGAAGTCGCCGAAGGTACCCGTCTTGCGGCCGTGATATTCACTCTCGATGGCATGAGCGGCATCCTCAATAACCTTGAGACCGTGGTTGTCGGCGACCTCCAACAGTTCGTTCATTTCGCAGGGGCGTCCGGCGAAATGCACCGGCAGGATCGCCCGAGTGCGTGGTGTGATACGCGCTTCGACCTCTGCCGGGTCGATGTTCATGGTCCGAGGGTCTACGTCCGCAAGCACCGGAGTCGCGCCCGCGTGGATAATGGCATTGACGGTGGCGCAGAAGGTCATCGGCGTGGTAATGACCTCATCGCCCGGTCCGATACCGGCGGCGATCATGCTCACATGGAGCGCAGCGGTACAGGAGTTCACTGCCGCTACATGGTTTTCGGATAGGCCTTTGTAAGCCGCAAAGTCGCGTTCGAATCGAGCGACCTTCGGTCCGGTTCCGAGCCAGCCGGACTCTAAGCTATCGACGACCTCGGCAATCTCGGCGTCTTGGATATCCGGTGCGCCGAAGATCAGAAAGTCTTCAAGGCCGGTGTTCTTGCTCATCGGGAGTCTCGGTTGATCGCGTGTTGAAAGTACGCTAGGACCCTTGGCGACGTTCTGGCTGCCCAAGTCATGGGGCACTAAACCGTACGAGGTGGTCGAAGGCGAGTGGCAGCTTGGCATCCTCACGCCAACGCCAATGTTGACGTCAAGAGTGGCAGGCGTGGTTTCGAATCGAGCATAGCAGACTGTCATTCATGTCATCGGCCCGTTTTCGCGCAGTCCGCGCATGGGCACCGGACGTCGTGAGATCTGCGCTCATCGGTCCCCGTCGCGATAGTTCAACGCCGTGATCTGCTCCGAGATCAGGCCCATCATGAAGACGACGATCGCGGCGGTGAACAGCAACGCGCTCATGTTGGTGAAGCGGCCCATGCTCAGAAAGGTATAGAGATAGTAGCCTAGTCCGGTCACAAGAAAGGCCGCGCTGACCGGGAAAAAGAGTTTCAGGGGTGAGTAGAGCGTCGCGATCTTGAACATGATCAGCAGGAAGCGCACGCCGTCCCGAAGCGGGCGCAGGTGGCTGGTGCCTTGGCGTTTGGCGGCATGGATCGGGACATAGCCGACCGGGTAACCGGACCGGAAGAACGCCATCGTGATGGTGGTGGGGTAAGAGAATCCGTTCGGCAACAGATACAGAAAGCGCTTGAACCGCTCTGCGCGGACGACACGGAACCCGGATGTCAGGTCGAGGATCGTGTGGCCCGTGACCAGGGTTGCGAGCCAGTTGTAAAAGCTGTTGGCAAGCGATCGCCCGACGCTGGCTTGAGAGCCGACGCTACGCGCGCCGACGACCATGTCGTAGCCCTCGTCGAGTTTGGCGAGGAGGCGCGGGATATCCGCCGGGTCGTGTTGGCCGTCGGCGTCCAAGATGACCAGGATGTCGCCGTTTGCGGCGCGCGCGCCGGACTTGACGGCAGCGCCGTTGCCGAGGCTGTAGGGGTGAGAGATGACGTTAGCGCCGTGGGCGCGTGCGACCTCAGCCGTTTGGTCGGACGAGCCATCGTCGAGCAGGATCAGCTCGGTCCGAGGAAGCGTCGCGCGCAGTCGCGTCAGCAGACCCTTGAGTGATTCGGCCTCGTTCTTGGCGGGCATGATCACTGATAGGGTTGCTCTGCCTGTGTCCGGGTATTCCGGAGAAAGTTGGTTGCTCAAGAACACCTCGCCGATGTCATCCGTTCGGAACTCTGTGCCGTAGTGATACAGCATAGGCTAAGGGTTCGGTCGGTGTCACATAATCACGCGCTGCGGCGGAGCCGAAGCCGCGCTCGGTGGGGCACCGTGCGCTGGTAAATCCCTCGACTGGCTCGGCATCGACCATCGGGAAGCCCTGGAATTACACGGTTTGCAAGTGAGCGACACGTTATGGAGATTTCGTGCGCCGCCTAATTCCGGAAGAGGTGATGGAAGCTGATCCGCGGAGCTTGGCGACGCGGTACATCTGCACGCCGATCACGTGGAGGTTTCCTTCAGTGGCCAGATTGAGAACTGCAGCTGCGCACGACCAGGCTGATAAGTTAGTCCGGACGTCGTGGCTAATGAACAAGTGCGCGTTCTCTTGGTTCACGGCATCTAAGAATCTATAGCACGCGTATGTTCCACGAGGCGCAGATCGATCGAATCGGACCGTTCGATCTTTAGAAAGGCTGTTGAGTGAAGCAATAACGCCTGGCGACCTAACCTTTTCCTTCTCAATTCCGCTATTCCACTACCTTGATTCCTTTAGCTGTTAAGGTATTCTCTAGCCACTCTTCCAAGTAACGGCAGTCTCTCTGCCACTGTATCTTTAGCGCGGGGTTTAATGGCGGCCGTGTGCACGTAAGTGCATAGGCGTTCTTGGCGCCATCAACATCGCCAAGCTCCGCTATAAGTTCGATCATTAGTCCAGTCAGGTCCCTTTTCTCGTCAGACAAAGACAACGCTGTTTGAAGCTGATGAAGTGCTTCATGCAGGTCTCCATTGTCTAAGTGAAATCTGTAGTTGTTGTAATAAAGATGCTTTGCGACCGGACCATTTCCATACTTGGGATTGTCAAGCAACGAAGTATTGATATCATGCAGCACGGTCTTGTCTCGGAGATCGCAGCGTGATTGCTTAACCTGATCGTAAATCTGATTTAGAAGAGCGGGGGCGCCTGGGTCGAAACGTGCGTCTGGTGCCCGAGCTAACGCCTTGTTTAACAGGTTATCAATAGATCCTAGGCTTGGGAAATGACATGCAACTCCGGCAGACTGTAAAATGCTACTTAGGCATGACGGGCATGCTTCCGACAGTGCATTGAAAACGTGCATTACCGCGGGAGAGTTGCGCTGCTCGTTGTATAAAATGGCGAGATTCTGCGCGGCTCGCGGAGAAGCTGGGTTGTTTATATACCAGATTTCGGCCGCGACTGCTCGATTGCCCCAAAGCGTAGTTGTCTGAAAGAGTGTGAGACCAAGAAGGAGAATATAGGCTCCTGCTGCTAGAGTTGTAATTCGCCGGTGCTTTTCGATTAGGATGGCGGTGCCGTATGCGCCAGCAATAACTAATCCAATAAGGGGTATGTAATTGCGATGCTCGAAGTAGAGCTCAAGCGGAAGGATCGTTGATTCGAGAAGATGTCCTGCTAAAAACCATAGTATTCCGAACGACATGAAACGGTATCGCTTTCTCCATTTTGCGGAAATATAAATCAAGATGGGCCATGAGAGAATGGCGGCCACTACGAGTAGGTCTGAAGTTGAAGTGTAGGTCGAGTAAGCATCATGAAATGGACTGTACGAGACAGCCCTAGGGAGAAAGGCAAGGCGCAGATAATCCCAGAGAATAACCGATTGCGTAATCAGTCTTTCAAGCAATCCGAAGTCGCGCAGAACATAGGCTTCTTGAGGAGAGGCAAGCACTCGCACGAAGGCCCAGGCAAGCACCGCGAAAACGCACGAGTAGAGGATCACTCTAAGAGTATGATATCTTTTCCTCAGAGGAGACGTGCTAAGAACAGTGGACTCAATCACTAAAGCGAAGGCTACTAATAGGAATCCTGACTCCTTCGATAGCGCGGCAAGACCGGTAGCGACTCCGAGTCCCAAAAACTGTAATAGAAAGGCGAGTTTTGGCGCAGAGTTGGAGCATTTTAGCCCCTTTATGAATGATAAGAGCCCGATCAGCACGAACATTGTGCTGAGCGAAGCCATTCTTTGAATCGGGATTAAATTTGTAGATACGTTTATTGGCAGAAAGAGCCATATGGTCGCGGCGAACAACGCGATCCATGCGCAACGAATTTGTTCGTTGGCTGTGGTAATCGACAGTAAGGTGAAGGCGAACCAGAATAACAGAGTACCGTTAAGTAGATGAAGAAGAATATTCGCCGTGAAAATCTCTGTTAGATTACTTTTCCAGTCGGGAGCGTAGGGTAAGAAAGTGGCTAGAGAAAGGGGGCGACCCAAAGGTCCTGTGTCACCCGAGAAGACAAAGAAGAGAGCCGACCCTGCGTCGTAGACTTCATTGAGACGGTCAAGGGAATGCGTATCATCATAGTAGGAAGGTCCGTTGATTCCGGGGGCATAGAGCAGGTAAACGACGATCAGCACTATCCAGAGCGCAAAGCCAGGAACGGTAGAGGACAAATGCTTGAACATTTTTGGCGAGATCGTTCGTTCAAAAGAAGCCTGGAGATTGTCCAGGCTTCTTTTAGTCTACTGACGATTCAATCGATGCGCTGAAGACGACCTTCAGAAGCATCGGAGGGCGAGACTGCTATCGGCACGAACCTGGAGAATACTTCGCCGGGCTGCCCGTGCAGGCCCAATTCACTGTACCAGCGGAGGCGCTCCACGTCGGTGTTAATGTGATGACAGTGCTGCCAGCCGAAGCAACGCCGGTGATCACGATTTTGCCTGCGGTCGATACCACCGCGGTGCTAACCAGATCCGTTTTGCCAACTTCGCAGCCAGCGCCCGAGGCGGCACCCGCAAGTTGAGACGATTCGGTTACGCAAGTCCGCGCGGCGCTGGCCGCCAAGACGAGTTCGGAGACGCGGGCGCGCATCGTATAATCCTGATAAGCCGGCAAAGCAATCGCCGCCAAAATACCAATGATCGCCACGACGATCATCAGCTCGATAAGTGTAAAACCGGATTGCTGCTTTTTCATGTTTGTACTCTCGTTGCTGTGTGATGACCCGGGCGATCCCGGCGGTTGGGTACTGCCAGTGTTCTAGCGTCGCATCCCTGGGTGTCCCGACCCAGATACAGCATCATTCGGGCCAGTCGCCGGTCTCGGGTGACGGTGCGGATGGCGTGCCGAGACGCCGCGCACGGGACTAAAGGAAACCCACATCGAACACCGTGACCGGCATCACGCTTTCCCGAATCGCCGCCGCGCTCCAAGGCTTTGAAATCCCTATAACAGCAGGGTGATTCGGCATTTCCGGTCCCAAACGCGATCGATCGACCAGCGATTCTCAGCCGGTTGCGTGTCGCGCGTGATCGGCCTGGCGCGATCCGGAGGATCCACCCGACAAGACGGCGCGCCCTTCGGTTTGGACCGAGCGCGTCAGAAGGTGACGAAACGGGGCAGGGTCGGGGTGCCCATTCTTGTCGCTCGGGCGGGTCGGGCGATCGGATCGTGAGCGCCGGGTTGCGGATGGCATCCGCGATGAGAATCCGGCGTTTTGTCGCTTGTGCCGAGTCGTGCGAGGCACAACGCACCGGCGGCGGGTGTTGCGCTTCCTGTCGTCAGCGCAATCGACGGATGCGGAGTCTCGGGGTAGGTCGAGGGTTGCATCGAGGGCGACGTCGGCATTGTTCGTCGCTCAAGCCGGGCCGGCACGTAGCGCGGATCGCCAGGAGCATGCGCGACACCGCGGAGCGGGTGTAACGAGAACATCGCTCTGAGCCGGTTGCCGGCTCAGGCTGCGTCGTGTAGGACCTTCGCGACAGCTTCGGGCATGCGAGCAATCACACGTAAGTAGCTCTTGGCGGCCGTATCCGGTGCCTTGCGCCCCTGTTCCCAATCACGAAGAGATTCGGCGGGGATGCCGAATTGCTCTGCAAAGTTCTGCTGAGAGAGGCCGGTTGCAGCCCTGGCACGGCGCGCCAACATGGCCCCAAAGCCGCGCTCGAACTCGTCGTCGGAGAGCGGAGTATCTGGTTCAGGTTCAACGGGGTGTGCAGTGGTATCGTCGTGTTTCGCGATCATTTGCTTTTCTCACGCTTATGATTCGGTATCGGTTTCCGCGTTGGGTGAAAACGCACAGCCAGACCCGCCGCTCCACCATGCCGTAGGCGATGAAACGCTCCTCGGGGTAGTCAAAGCGCACGTCCAGGATATCCAATCGGTTGGAATCGGCAAGGATCTCGATCCCGAACGCGAGGGAAGCTCCGTGCTTTTGTTGATTGGCCGAATCCTTGTCGGGATCGAACTCGATATCCATGTCGAGACTATGTGGTATCAGTGCTCGGGGAGCAAGGGGATCGGGAATCCGGATCTTGAGCCTGCGTTGCATCAGGCGCTCTGCCTCAAGGTCCCGAGCACACGCCGCAGCATGTCCGAGATCCGTGCCGGCATCAAGGCATCAGAGATTGGACTTTACGGGCTGCAGCGGCAGGCGACGGAGACGGATCGTGCGTTCGGCCACTGTCATATGGTCAACGATCATGCCGTGGTCTCGAAGGTGTCGAACCGTGCTGCGCGGCAGACCCTGATCCAGCAGCAGTCTTATCGGGGCATCGGTGTCAGGTCATGACTTGTGCCTTGCGGGGCATCGGTGC
>NZ_LN848257.1:5003320-5005612 GCF_001499735.1 Thiocapsa sp. KS1
GGACAGCCGCTCAGCCGTCCTTTTGCTGTTGTTGCAGGAGTGCCTTGAGGCGGGCGACCTCGGCGAGCGCGGATTCTTTGTCTTGGAGAGCAGCTTCCTTGGCCCGGCGCTCGGCGTCCGTGGCTCGGCGCTCGGCTTTCGCGGCCTCGCGTGCTGCCTGCTCGCACGCGCGTGCCTCTTCCAGCATGCGCTGGATGGCGTGCATGTTCAGACTCTGTTTTCGAGCCCGCGTGGGATGACGTGACGAAGGAACCGCATCCTTCGAGACACTTCGTTCATCAGCCGACCTGGATATCAACCCCTCGGACAACCTGGTGCGTTTTTGCATGGGCCAATTCATGCTGCGGTCTTGTTGTACCGCCATCCTGTGGCTAAGATGGCCAACGACTAAGTCGAGGATCTGGGGCGCCGAGACCGTTTCCGTGACGGCCGAACTTGTGTATCGAGCGAAAGACGCCTTCGGCAAAGGTTTCATCGAAGTCGTCATTTGGCGACTTCCAGTTCCGGTTGTGCCATCGGACCATCCATTCAAATACCGTTTGGTTTATAGTGTGGATGGGAAAAGACTTGTCGGATACGACAACGAACGCGGAAAAGGTGACCATAAACACATTGGTGAAAATGAGTGTCCGTATACCTGGGTGAATCCAAAACAACTGATGGCCGATTTCCTGGCCGATGTCGAGGGCTTCATTGAATGAATGACGCGATCCTGCATATCCATGTGGCAGAACCCATCGCCAATAGCCTCGCCAAAGCCGCCGAAACAATGTATGCGCTCGAACGGGGTGAAACCGTCACACCCTGGTTCAGCATTGGATTCGCGGATATGAGCCATCTATTGGCGATCCTGACCCCCCAACGCTGGCAGCTCATCAGCCTGTTGCGTGAACAAGGGCCATTAGCCATACCCGAGCTCGCCCGGCTGATCGGAAGCGAGACAACCCAGATCGCCCAAGACACCCAGACACTAATGGCCTGGCATCTGCTTGATCAGGATGAAGACAGCCGGATCAGCGCCTCTTATAGCGAACTGGTTCTCGACGTGAAATTCCCCAGCGCGAGGGCCACCTGATCGGCTCGCAGGCGTGGGGAAAAGGGGCAGGTTCAAATAACGCTCAACTTACGGCCGGCCCCCGTGGGCCTGAATTCAGTCCGACCTGCTCTCGGCGTCATCCCGAAGCGCGGGTGTTGCGCTCGACGCCGAGCGCCGGGTGGCCTAAGAGGGCGTTGTCGGGCTGAAGCCCGACCCACTTCAGACGTCGTGATCGCTGGCAGTCAGGTGTCGCGGGATTGGTTCAGGAGTGCCTGCAGGCGCGCGACCTCGAGTAGAATCGGATCGAGACCCCCGGGTTGCGGATGGCATCCGCGATGTCGACACGGCACGTCGGATACTGTGCCGCGCGGTGCGAGATAGAACCCATCGCCGGTCAGCGTTGCGCTTCCAATCGTCAGGCAATCGAGGGGACCGGAGACTCAGGGTAGGTCGAGGGGGGCGAGGGTGCCGCCGTCATGCATTCGGCGCATTCGGCGCGAGTTTGGGGGCTGGACAAGGAAAAAGGCGAGATCGAATTCCCAACGTCTACGCCTCTCGGCTGGCGGTGGCCGCGCCAATCCGCTGAACCGGGTAGAGGCTGATGAGCGGGTCATCGGTCATCAGCAGCAGCGGCTCGATTTGTGCCTGGACGATCAGCAGACGGTCGAACGGATCGCGATGATGAGGCGGCAGGTGGCGCACGGCAGCAGCATGGACTGCGGATATCGGCAGCTCGCGAAAGCCGGTTTCCAGGGCTGCGCGATGGACCGCATCCGGCTCTACGTCGAAATTAGGGCGGTCGAGGGCGCGCTTAATCGCGATCTCCCAGATGTTGACGGCGCTGAAGAAGACCTGGTGCTCGGGCGATTCCAGCACGTCCCTGCGTACCGCATCGAGCCGCGCGGGTTGCAACAGGGCCCACATCAGGATATGGGTGTCGGTCAGTACCCGCATCGGTGGCCCTCGACGGCGTCGATGAAGTCTTCCGGGGTCTCCGGGATCGGCGGCGCATGCTCGTCGGGCAGAGTGAAGCGGCCTTCCAGTCGGCCCAGCACGCGCCGCGGCGGCGCATCACCGACCAGCACCAGGCGGACAACCGGCTTGCCGGCGCGGGCGATGAGGGCCTCGCCGCCGGCCTCCACCTGTTCGATGAGGCGAGACAGCTGTGACTTGGCTTCGTGGATATTGAATTGGGTCTGCATGGTTAGTCTCCGATTAGCTAACCAGAGGATAGCCTTGCGGGGCTGCAGAGACAA
>NZ_LN848257.1:5005712-5047530 GCF_001499735.1 Thiocapsa sp. KS1
AGACAGCCGCTCAGCCGTCCTTTTGTTGTTGCAGGAGTGCCTTGAGGCGGGCGACCTCGGCGAGCGCGGCTTCCTTGGCTTGAAGTGCTGCCTCCTTGGCTTGTCGCTCGGCTTCTTTGGCAGCCCGTTCCTTCTCTAGCTCCTGTTGGATGGAGCGCTGCTGGCGCAGGAACTCTTGACGCGCTTGGTAGGCGTGATAGGCGCGGTCTTTCTCGGAGAAGGCGGTCAAGGTGCTCATGGCTTGCCTCATCACAGGGGTTTGCATCCACTCGGGCAGCTTCTCGTCATCGAGGTGTTCGCCCTCGTTGAAGAATTTCAGCCAGCGTTGTTGTTCGGTTTCGACCTGTTGGACGGCGAATTTGTTCAGCTCGAAGATCCAGATGCCGCCGTGGTCGAGCAGATTCTGTCCCCGATCATCGCGCATTCGGTAGCGGTGTGCATAGGCCGGCGTGTCGTCGCGCAGGGTCTGATCGAGCAGCCAGATCGCATAGGTCGGTTTGAGGATGCTGTATTCCTGACCGCGACGCAGTTGTCGGCGGTACAGGTCCGCCCAGCCATAGAGCATGCGCGCGGTCAGATCCGCATAGGCCGACAACTGGATCTCGACCTGAAAGACCCGGCCGGCGGCATCGCGGGCTTTCACATCGAGGATGGTGAGCTTGTCGTTGAAAGTTTCCTGCGGGTTGTAGGGATCGAGGCTTTGCACCTCGACCACCGGACTGGCAAGCGTCCCGGTCAGCCGCCATGCAAATTGGTGTTGAAATCCCATCCAGTCTGCCGGATGCCTTGCAATGCACGCGCGAGGTGTTCGCGGAAGAGACCAAAATTGGACCTTGTCGAGACGACCGGCCGGAAGCGCCGCCGACGATTGGCGCGAAGCGTCAACACCCCGGGATCGACGACTTGCAGTCGTCTTCGTCTGTAGGCCCGACAGCCCGCACGGTCGATGTCGACTCGACGATCCCGGATGGCATGATCATCGTTCAGTGTATTCTGTTCCGAGTTTCAATTGCCGCTTCAACGCGAGGGCACTGATCATGACTACAACGGCAGAGGAGATTTGGAGCTTGTTGCGCGAGTTGACTAAATCGCAGCAAGAAACCGATCGCATTTTGCAAGAAACGGCGCAGCAGTCGAAGGAGACCGATCGGCGTATGCTCGAGACCGATCGGCGTATGCTGGAGACTGATCGGCGCATGAAAGACACGGATCGCCAAATCAGAGAGCTCGGCAAGCAGATTGGCGGCCTGGGCGAGAAATTCGGCAGCTTCACCGAAGGTCTGGCGTTGCCCTCGATGGAAAACATCCTACGCACGCGCTTCGGCATGGAAGTGGTCAGCCCCAGCGTGCGCGTCACCAAAGACGGCCGGCATCTGGAAATCGATGTGCTCTCCTATGCCAACGGTCCGATCAATGCGGCTTACGTGGTGGAGGTGAAGAGCCACGCGCGCGAGGAGTCGATCGCCCAAATGAAGGCGTTGCTGACGCGTTTTCGGCAATTTTTTCCCGAGCATAGCGACAAGCGGCTCTACGGCATCCTCGCTGCCGTCGATCTCTCGGCCGATCTGCGCGAGCGGGCGCTGCGAGAAGGTTTCTATGTGGCCCGCATCCATGACCAGGTCTTCGAGCTCGATGTCCCCGCGGATTTCCAGCCGATCGCGTATTGACCGATACCGAATTGTGTCACCAGGTGCGGCGGGTCCGGATCGCGCGCTTCGAGCTGTTCTAATGAGCGAGGCCCGTAAAGAGTCTTTATAGCCACTTGCCGGCGGCGATGATGAGCGCGGCGATGGTCGTGATGAAGCCGATCAGCCACATGAACTGATGGTCGTGGCGCTTGATGAGATCCTCGAAGCGTTTGTCGCTTTGCTCGAAGCGTCTTTCCATCTGCTCGAAGCGCTTCTCCATCTGCTCGAATCCCTGCCGCATCAGCTCGCCCTGATGCTTGAGCGCCTCCTCGACCCGCACCATGCGCTCGCGCAGCTCGATCTCATAGACGACGGAGGGTTTGCCGAGGCTTTGCTCGGCGAGCCACTCGCTCATGTGGGCTTTGATGAACTGAATATCGTCCTGGGAGAGGGCCATGGTGACCTCCGTTGCAGCACCGCCGGGCTTAGCCTCAGACCTCATCATCAACCGGCGACGTGGATTGTGCAATGACCGGTAGATTGAGGGGCAATAGCGGTTTTCTCGACATCGGCCGGTAGGGTGGGCGAGCGAAAACGCAGTCCAACGCGCCTTGCGCGGAGGCTGGGGTGGACTGCGCTGCGCTTGTCCACCCTACGGCGCTTGTCCACACAGCGGTTTTCTCATGGACAGGGATCCGCGGTACCGCGGAGAATCTTCATGCCCGGCCGTCGTGTCGACGAGACCTCCGGCCCTTCGTTCGATTTCCAAGGTGAATGCGCGTGCAGAAAACGGAAAACCTCAATGTCAGCGGCTTCGATCCGATGCCCTCGCCGCTGGAGATCCATCGTGCCGTGCCGATCTCCGATCGGGCGTCGGCGACCGTGCTTGCAGGTCGCGAGACCCTGCAGGCGATCCTGGATCGGCGCGACCCCCGAATCTTTGTCGTCGTCGGGCCTTGCTCGATCCACGATCCGGTCGCCGGCCTGGATTACGCTCGGCGGCTCAAGGTCTTGGCGGATGCGGTCTCGGATCGACTGGTGTTGGTGATGCGGGTCTATTTCCAGAAGCCGCGGACGACCACCGGATGGAAGGGATATATCAACGATCCGAACCTGGACGATACCTTCAGCATCGCCGAGGGCATGGCGAAGGCGCGGCAATTCCTGCTCGAGGTCACCGAGCTTGGTCTGCCCACCGCGACCGAGGCGCTCGATTCCATCGTCCCGCAGTATCTATGGGACCTCATCTGTTGGACGGCCATCGGTGCGCGGACCTCGGAGTCGCAAACCCATCGGGAGATGTCCTCCGGTCTGTCGACCCCGGTCGGCTTCAAGAACGGCACGGACGGCTCCGTCGACACTGCGATCAATGCGATCCTCTCGGCGGCCCAGCCGCACAGCTTCCTGGGCGTCAATGCCGAGGGCCTGACCAGTGTGGTCAGGACCCGCGGCAACCGCTACGGTCATCTGGTGCTGCGCGGCGGCGGCAATCGACCCAACTACGATACCGTCAGCGTCGCGATGGCCGAGGAGGCGCTGAGCAAAGCCGGCCTACCCGCAAACATCGTGATCGACTGCTCGCATGCCAACAGCTTCAAGCGGCCGGAGCTGCAGCCGCTGGTGATGCACGACTGCGTAAACCAGATTTACGGCGGAAACCGCTCGATCGTCGGCCTGATGGTGGAGAGCTTCATCGAGGCCGGACAACAATCGATCCCTGCCGACTTGGTGCAGCTGCGATACGGCTGCTCGGTGACCGACGCCTGTGTCGACTGGGCGACCACCGAGCGCATGCTCCGCGACGCCCACGCCGCTCTGCCTGACGCCGTGCTGTCGCGGCGCATGCTCGGCTAGATCCGTGATCCATCCGACTGCTCCGATAGATCCGATCAACCGTCGGCTGAGCATTCCACGCTGCGAGGGCCGTAGGTTGTACCGAGCCTTGCGAGGCACAACCAACCGCCGGCGTAGGTTGTGCTTCCTACCGTCAGCACAACCTACGGATCTGTAGACTTCCGGGGGGCATTTAAGCGATTCCTGGACAATGATCGCATAGGGTGTCGAGCCTGTTGTCGCCTTGGCCCGCGCGCGGCCATCATCCCTTGATAAACGACATGAACTCGGAGCGCGTGCGCGGATCGGTCTCGAAGGTGCCGCGCATGGCGCTGGAGACGGTCGAGCTGCGTTGTTTCTGCACGCCGCGCATCATCATGCAGGTGTGACTGGCTTCCATGACGACGGCCACGCCGTGCGCGCCGAGGTGCTCCATGAGGGCATCGGCGACCTGGCTGGTCAGGCGTTCCTGCACCTGCAGGCGGCGTGCGAAGACGTCGACTACGCGCGCGATCTTGCTCAGGCCGACGACCTTGCCGTTGGGCAGATAGCCGACATGCGCATGGCCGAAGAAGGGCAGCATGTGGTGCTCGCACATCGAATAGAACTCGATATCGCGGACGACCACCATCTCTCTGACATCTTCCTCGAAGAGCGCCTTCTTGATGATCTCCTCGGCGGACATGGAATAGCCGCTGGTGAGGAAGTCCATGGCCTTGGCCACCCTCAAGGGGGTCCGGCGCAGACCCTCGCGATTCGGATCCTCTCCGATCTCGCCGAGCATGCTCTTGACCAACGCCTCTTTGCGTGCATCGTAGACCTCGTCCTCGGATTCGGCCTCGAAGCTTGCGGCGTAGTGGCTGTTCGCAAAAACCTGGGTGAGCTTGGGTTTCTCTGCCATGGTGTTGCCTAATGGATCCTCGACGAAGTGGACCGGCAGGGTGTCGGCCTTTGACGTGAACAACTCTTGGACACCAGAGTGGGGCCGTCGCGGGCAAATGGAACCCGGGGCCTCGGACACGTTGCGTCGATATCTCGTCGGGCGTGTCGTCAGTGGCGCGCAGGCAATTACCCGGCGCGGCATCCGCGCATTCCCGGATCCTCGGATGCACGTCACTCGATGCCCATCCGATCGATTCGGCCCGCCTGCGCCGCCTCTCTCTTTCCTGTGTGGGATGGCTGCGACGTCTTCAAGTATGATGGCTCGTACAGTGTTCCGTCCGCGTCGAAACCGTCGCGGGCCGGCACGCCGGGCGGTCGCGGCCGGCATGCGCAGTGTGACATGCAGGGCCGTCCGCCGAGCCATCCCGGGCGGGGCCAGAGCGCCGACGGGCGCGGAGGAGCGTGAATGCTGCAAGCCCTAACCTTGATCCTGATCTGCCAGCTCGTCGGCGAGACCGTCGTCTTACTGACCGGGCTGCCGATACCCGGGCCCGTGCTCGGGATGCTGGTCCTTCTAGGGTGGCTGTTCCTGCGCGGAGGGATCCCCGAGAACGTCGGGCGGACCGCCGATGCGTTGCTCGCGCATTTCTCGCTGTTGTTTGTACCGGCCGGGGTCGGGGTGATGCTGCATTGGGAGCGCATACAGGGCCAGTGGCGTGCGATTGCCGCGGCACTGCTCGCGGGAACCCTGATCACGCTCGCGGTCACCGCCTTGACGATGGCCGGTGCACAACGCCTGCTCGCGGCACGCAAAGGGCGCGTTCGGGGCGAAGCCGATGACTGAGACGCCTTTGGCCGAGATCTGGGTTTATCTCGCAGCCTCGCCGCTGCTCTGGCTGTCGGCGACCTTGGTCTGCTATCTGTTGGCCGATCGACTCTATCGGTTCGGGCGGGGGAGTCCGCTGTTGAACCCGGTCGCCATTGCCGTTGCCTTGTTAATCGGGATCCTGGTGATCACGGACACGCCTTACGCAGTCTATTTCGACGGGGCGCAGTTCGTCCACTTCCTGCTCGGTCCGGCGACGGTCTCGCTGGCCATCCCGCTCTATCGCCAGCGCGAGCGTTTGGGGGCATTGGCGCTGCCGATCGGCGCGGCTTTGCTGGTCGGCGTGCTCACCGCGAGCTTGAGCGCGATCGGGCTTGCCGCCTGGCTCGGCGCCGACGTCGCGACCCTGGTGTCTCTGGCCCCCAAGTCGGTGACGGCGCCGGTGGCGATGGGTATCTCGGAAAAGCTCGGCGGGATCCCGTCGCTGACGGCGGTCCTGGTGGTCAGTACCGGCATCGTCGGCGCGGTCTTCGGCACGGCCGTGCTGCGCCTCTTGCGGATTCGCGACGATGCGGTCAAGGGGATCACGATGGGTGTGACCTCGCACGGCATCGGAACCGCGCGTGCCTTTCAAGTCAGCCCGGCGATGGGGGCCTTCTCCGGTCTTGCGATGGCGCTGTCGGCCTTTCTGACAGCCGCGCTTTTGCCTTCGTTGTTGAATTGGCTGGGGTTGGCGCGCGGATGATGCGGCATGGTTGAGGCGCCGCGAGCACACGGCGCACGAAGGTCGAAACGAGACCGGCCTATTTTGTTTCCAGGGTGTCCATCGTCATGACGGTGTAGGCCGGGCACAGGCGCAGGAAAGCGGTCGCGATCAGGGCGACGCCGACGAGGCCGAGCCAGTTGGCGGCGAACACGCCCCAAAGAACAATCACGAGTCCAGCGATAAGGCGAATCTTACGATCGTTCTCGCCGATGTTTTTCTTCAGTTCCATCGAGAACCTCTTGCAGTGACGGCATGTGAATCCTCGACGCCGATCCGGTCTGCGCTTGAGTGATCCTGCGCGGGTCGAATCGACGCGACCCCGCGTGACCCCGCGTGACGAGTTCACGCGGGGTCACGCGGGCTAACCATACACTTTGCAAGGTTGATGCGAAACCCTGTCCGCGCTCGCCCTCACATCATGCCCAAGGTCCGCGGCAGCCAAAGTGACAGGGGCGGCCAATAGGTGATCATCATCAGGAATACCAACATGGTGAGCAGCCACGGGAAGCAGGCGATGGTGGTCTCGGTCATGCCCAGTCGCGAGATCCCGCTCGCCACATAGAGGTTGAGCCCCACCGGCGGGGTGATCATGCCGATCTCCATGTTGACCACGACCATGACGCCGAAGTGGATCGGGTCGATCCCCAGGGCCATGGCGACCGGAAACAGCACCGGAGCCGTGATCAGGATGATCGAGGTCGGCTCCATGATGTTGCCGGCCATGAGCAGGAGCACGTTGACCGCCAGGAGGAAGCCGATCGGTCCGAGCCCGGTGTCGACCATCCATTGCGCGAGCTCTTGGGGGATGTTCTCGTAGGTCAGCAGGAAGGAGAAGAGGACCGCATTGGTGATGATGTAGAGCAACATCGCCGACATGTTTGCCGAGTCCAGCAACACCTTGGGCACCCGGCTCAAGGGCATGTCCTTATACACGAAGACCGCGACCACGAAGGCATAGACCGCACTCATGGCGGCGGCCTCGGTGGGCGTGAAGATCCCCGAGTAGATCCCGCCCATCACCAGGATGATCAGCAGCAAACCCCAGACCGATTTACGCCAGGTCTGGAAGCGCGTCGCCCAGCTCGCACGCGGCAGGCGGGGGTAATTGTTGCGACGCGCGATCCACCAGGTCGTGACACCCAGCATGAAAGCAAGCACGATACCCGGGACGACACCGGCCATGAAGAGTGCACCGACGGAGCTGTTGGTGGAGACGGCGTACATCACCATCACGATGGAGGGCGGGATCAGGATGCCGAGACCGCCGGCGGAGGCGATGACGCCGGTGCCGAAGCGCACCGGAAACCCCTGCTTGACCATTGCCGGGAGCAGGATGGCACCGACGGCCACGACGGTCGCCGGCGAAGACCCCGAGACCGCTGCGAACAGCGCGCAGGCAAACACCGCCGAGAGTCCGAGTCCGCCGTGATAATGGCCGACCATACTGGTGGCGAAGTCGATCATGCGACGGGCTACGCCGCCATGGGTGAGGAAGTTGCCGGCGAGGATAAAGAAGGGGATCGCCATGATCTCGAACTTCTCGATCCCGGTGAACAGCTTCAAGGCCACCGACTCGATCGGCACCGAGGTCATGGTGAAGAGATAGGTCAGCACCGTGAGGCCCAAGGCGATGGACACCGGCATGCCGGTAAGCATCAGGCCCAGCAGGAGACCGAAGATGATGAGTGCGGTCATGGACGGTTCTCCCCGCGGCCGTTGGATTCGGACTCTTTCCCGGGCGTCTGCTCATGCTGCTCCGGGTGGCCGCCGTGGATGTGCTCGCGCTCCTCGGCGAGTCTGACCGCCTCGCCCAGGAAGATCGGCTCCGGCTGGCCGGTGGCCTGGGCGCGCTCCACCTCCTCGTCCAACCCCTCTACGTGTGCATGCTCGTGGCGCGGCAGCTCACCGGTCCGGATGAATGACCAGGCGACCTGCAGAAAGCGGAAGCACATCAGGAAGGAGCCGAGCGGGATCGCCAGATAGACGATCCACACGGGCACCTCGAGATCCGGGGAGATCTGCTCCGTATGTGCGAGGTGCCAGACGAAGTTGGCCCCGAAGCTTCCTATCAGCCCGGTGAAGAGTGCCCCGGCCAGCAAGCCGAAGATGACGAATTTGGAGCGCGCCCACTCCGGAAGGTTGATGATCAGGACGTCCACGCCGACATGGATGCCGGTACGCACGCCGTAAGCCGCCCCGAATTTGGCCATCCACACGAACATGCAGATGCATAACTCTTGGGTCCAGCTCAGATTGATTTCGAAGAGCCAGTCGTAGATGACGTCCCAGCCCCACTCGGCCGACATGTCCAGGCTGTAGCGATGCACCACCGCCACGAAGATCAACAGGGTAGCGGCGCCGATCAGGAAGGTGATCAGCCATTCCTCCAGGCGGTCCAGGATTTTCAGCATGGCGACCTCTGCGGTGGGGCCGGGGTCGTGCCCCGGATGTCGATGGAGAAGGCCGGGGCCGGAGGCGTGCCTGCCTCGGCCCCGGTCTCTACCCGATCGGATCCTTCCCGATCAGAGCTTGCCCATGTCGTTCCCGGTCGCCTGATAGATGGATTGGATCAAGTCCTTGCCGACCCGGTCCTCCATCTCGCGATGCACCTTCGCGAGGCGCTTCATCCACTCGGCCTTCTGCTCGGGGGTCAGCTCGATGATCTCGCTCTTGCCGCTCTCCTTGACGGCCACGAGGGCGTCCTCGTTCTCCTGCTTGGCGATCTCGTTCGCGTAGACGGTCGCTTCGGCCATCGCTTCTTCCAGGGCGGTGCGGATATCCGGCGGCAATCCCTCCCAGAAGGCCTTGTTTACGATGACGGCATAGCCCAGGTAGCCGTGATCGGATTTGGTCACGTACTTCTGGACCTCGTGCATTTTCTGGGTGTAGAGGTTCGAGGGCGGATTCTCGGTGCCGTCGACCACCCCGGTCTGGAGTGCTTGATAGACCTCGGAGAAGGCCATGACCTGGGGATTGGCGCCGAGGGCGCGCATCTGCTCGTCGAGCACCTTGGAGGACTGGATGCGCATCTTCATGCCCCTGAAATCCTTGGGCTCTTTGAGCGGCTTGTTCGCGCTCATGACCTTGAAGCCGTTGTCCCAGAAGGCCAGGCCCAGGATGCCCTTGTCGGTCAGCTTTCCGAGAAGCTCATCGCCGATCGGCCCCTCGGTCACCGCGTGGAGCTGGTCGTAGCCGTCGAAGATATAGGGCAGATCGAAGACCTCGAACTCCTTGACCCCGAGCGGGCCGAACTTAGCCAGCGAGGGTGCGAGCATCTGCACCGCGCCGAGCTGAAGCGCCTCGACCTCTTCCTTGTCCTTATAGAGGGTGCTGTTGGGATAGACGGTGACCTCGACCCGGCCGTCGGTCTTCTCCTTGGCCAGCTCGGCGAAACGCTCGGCGGCCTTGCCTTTCGGGGTGTCCGCGGCCACGACGTGGCTGAATTTGATGACGATGGGCTCGTCGGCCTGGACGACCGCGACAGACAGCACACACAGGAGTCCGATCAATAGGGAACCTGATTTCATCATGGTTCGAATCCTCGATTCAGTGATTGGAGCTTGCTTATAGGTATCGCTATCCTGCCGCGGATCGACTCGGGCGACGCCGGGCGGGCCTCGTCAAGAACGCCATCGACAGTCGTGAATGAACGCCGGTGCACCGACATCGACCATCGTGGGCAATGGCGCGTCGAGTTTGCACCAGACGCCCCCCTTTGACTACCCCGAATCGCGCCCTCGATCGCGTTGGCGACGGGCTCCGAGGCGAAGAGGTTTCCTGCGTCCCGCTTCAGGTCCCGCCGATTCGGTCGTAATAGCGCGCGCGGTACAGCAAGCGCGGCTTTCGACCGTCGGTAAAGCCGGTGCGGGTGTGGAGCACATTGTTCGAGATCAGACCCCACCCGGATTCGAGTCGTCCCGCGAGGTGCCATGGCGAGGCTGTGTGCAGGATCTCTTTAAGACAGCTTACGGCCGCCGTCGTCGAGGAATCGTCGCGCCAGGCGATGTTGCGGCTGCGGTCCGTATAGCGCATGTGCAGGCGTCCGTCCGGGCGGATCGAGAAGACCGGACCGGTCTCTTCGCGACGCAGCTCGACGCCGTCGACGATGTTGGCGGGTATCGTCATACAGCCCGGATGCATGAGGGCGCGGATGACGTCCGGATTGCGGTCGCGCACCAGGATATAGGCGATCTCGTGGTCGAGCAGCGCGTTTTCGCCGCCCGTCTCGGCGGGTTGGACGCAGTGCAGGAGCAGGCCGTGGATCTGCTGCTCCGGGGTGTTGTAGTAGCCGTCGGTATGCCAGGCGATGGGCCGATTGGAATAGGGGATGTAATCGCGGTGCGCGGCGTCGGTCTGAACGGTCAGGGAGGTCACGGCGTCCTCGTCCGCACCCCGATTGTGGTCGAGGCGGTGCAGACCGAAGCGTGCGCCGAGTGCGACCGGGATCGCCTTGTCCGGGTCGTCGCCGCTCGTGCCGATGTAGATGGCCATATTGGTGCGGCGACAGCGCTCGAGGATGGCGTCGTGCTCCGCATCGGTCAGGGTGCGTGGATCGCCGATCTCGACGACCAAGTCCGTCAGGGCGGTCGGGGCGGACGCGAGCTTGCGCTCTTTCCAGCGTTGATAGGCGTTGTCGTCGTTGAGGTCGAAAGGTTGGCTCACCGGGATCTCCGCAAAGTGTCGGGGAGCCGACCCTAGACGCCGCAGGTGATTTCGGCATTGATCCGCGTCAGTTGCGTCGACGAGCAGGGGGATCGGGTTCGCCGGCGGTTGTCCCCGGGTCCTGTGTCCGCTCGTGTGGATAAGCTGTGCGGGCGTAGGCTAAGCCGCTGGCGGGGTAGGGCGATCTCGGCGCTGGTCGGATCTTGACCGGTGTGGATGCGGCGGGGACGCGGCCGGCCGACGCTCGGTGTCTGCCTCGACGTCGTTGTCTATGTCGTTGTCGTTAGTCGATTACGACAACGACAGCGATTAGATTCGGTGCTCAATTTGTCTCTGACAGCTTACTGACTCAGGAGGAAGGGCGATGCCCGTTCCGGTGACTCCGTTGCTTGCCGCCGATGCCATCATCGAGCTTGTCGACCGACCAGATCGCCCCGTCGTGCTGATCGAGCGTCTCAATCCGCCCTACGGATGGGCCATCCCCGGCGGCTTCGTGGATGTCGGCGAGCGCATGGAGGCGGCGGCGATCCGCGAGGCCGCCGAGGAGACCGGGCTCGCGGTAACCCTGCGTGCCCTGCTCGGCATCTATTCGGATCCAGCGCGCGATCCGCGCGGTCATACCGTCACCGCGGTCTATGTGGCCGAGGCGCGCGGCGAGCCGCGGGCGATGGACGATGCAAGCGCCCTGCAGGTCTTCTCCCCGGATGCGCTTCCCCCGGTGCTGGCGTTCGACCATGCCCTGGTGCTGGCGGATTATCGACGTTGGCGGGCGGAGGGCGTACCTGCACCGCTGCGGCTCGATGGCGAGGGGGCCGACGACGGCGATTGATTCGGCAGATACGGGTGTGGGAATCGGCTATCCTGACTCGAGGTAAACCCAGTCCGACATGGACGGCTGTCTGCGCGTCGATGCACCCGGACAGACCGCGCCGAGCGGGCGAATCGGAACCGAGACCGGAGATTCCAGATGCAAGCCGTGATCGACCGAGGCTTCTGCCTCAAAAATCCCATCAAGATCATCCGACTGTTCGGACTCGATGTCTTCTTCGGCATGCTCTTGAGCAAGGACAAGACCCTGCTGCAGCGCATTGCCGAGAAGTATCAGGCGCGGCGAGTACCGATGCCCGGCGCCGTCGGCAACGCCTACAAGCTCTCTGCCCTGTTCGAGTTCCGCGTGGCGCACATCTATGCGGCCATGGCGGAGCGCTTCAAATCCAACCCGGACGTACACCGCTTCTTTCTGGATCTGCGTGACGAGGAGATGGAGCACGGGCGGCTCATGCTCGCCTGTCTCTACCAGGTTGCCGTCAACCGCGAGGTGGAGTTCGTGCCCAGCGTGCGCGACCGAGAGATGCGCGAATCGCTCAACGCGCTGCGCGACATCGAGCGCCGTGTCCCAGCAATGAGCCTGGACGAGGCATTCAAGGTCACGAACGAGCTGGAGGCCGGTGAGGTCAACGTCATCTTCGGTCGTCTGCTCACCCAGGTCGGCCGGGCAGAGACCGAGCTGTTCGCCGAGCAGCTCAAGGGCGCGCAGAGTCACCCCGAGTCGGTCCCGAGACGGATCAAGGAGCTGAAGGCGCGCTTGGGTCCGGACGGACTTGCCGCCGCGGCCTGACACGAGCAGTGTAGGGTGGACAAGCGCAGCGCAGTCCACCAAGCGCCGTCGCAGGATCGGGTGGACTTCGCTTTCGCTCGTCCACCCTACGGGCTGGTCTTAATGAACAGCGCACCCGGTTTGGTTGCGTCGGGTTCAGGGTCCGAACTCCAGCCGCCCGATCGGCTCGAGCTTGCCCTTGTCCCGATCGGACAGCTCCATCAACACCGCTTCACCCGAGGCGGGGTAGATGCCGCTGAGCGCCGTGACCGTCACCTGATGCGTCACCAATATGATGGGCTCGCCGTTCGGAGGTTGGTCCTCGAGGAACGCCTCGAGTGCGGCCAGATTCGGCCCGCGATCCCCTCGGCGCTCGAAGAAGGAGTTGAGGGCCGGCAGCGGCGTGACCGGCCCGAGCCCCAGCAGCTCGGCCGTCTCCAAGCAGCGGCACCATTCGCTCGAATAGACCCGCGCCCGCTCGATCCCGCGCGCCCGCAGCCAAGCTCCGATGGATCTTGCCTGCTCGCGTCCCGCATCGTTCAGGTTGCGCTGGGTCGCGCAGTCGTCTAAACGGAATCCCTCCGGATCCCCCGTTCCAGGCGCGTAGGCGTGGCGCAGAAGCAGCACGGTACCGCCCTTCTGTAACCGTGCTGCGAGATCCGCGTCCTCGATATCCTGCGCTGCGATCGCCCCCGTGCCGAGGATCGCCCGGAGGACGATACAGAGAAGACAGAGGCTGCGGCATCCGAAGAGCCGAGAGCGCACCGGGGGAGTCGACAGCATCGCGGGTTTCGGTTTCTCTCTGCGTTCGTCGAATGTTCTCGTGTCGCTCGACCGCCGACGCCTCAGGTGCGAAAGGCACCGACGACGCGTGAGCCTGCGGTGACGACACCGAGGATGACGGCGCCCGCGAGCACGCCGACCAGCGCGTTGAACAGCGGCGTTGCCAGTGCCTCCAGGATCGGTCCGATCGTCGGGGCCGCGGCGGCGGCATGAGTCAAGAGATGCAGAATGTCGTGCGTCCCCGGAAGCCCGTGGACCAGGATCCCGCCGCCGACCAGGAACATGGCGGCCGTCCCGACCACTGCAAGGATGCGCATCAAACGCGGTGCGGCCGCAAGCAGCAGGGCGCCGAGACGTCGCGCGAATCGGGTGCCGAGATCCTCGCCCGTGCGTTGCTGTAGATAGAATCCGGCGTCGTCCATCTTGACGATGCCCGCGACCAGGCCGTAAACACCGATCGTCATCAAGAGACCCACGCCCGTCAAGACCGCCACCTGCACGCCGAACGAGGCGCCGGCGACGATCCCGAGCGTGATGACGATGATCTCCGCCGAGAGGACGAAGTCGGTGCGGATCGCACCCCGGATTCGCTCCTGCTCGAACGCGACCATGTCGACATTCGGGTCGAGGAGTGTGCGGGTCAGCTCCGCATGATGCTCATCCTCCTCCTCGTCATGGAGAAATTTGTGGGCTAGCTTCTCGAAGCCCTCGTAGCAGAGAAAGGCCCCGCCGAGCATCAAGAGCGGCGTGATGGCCCAAGGCGCGACGGCGCTGACGAGGAGCGCCGTCGGAATCAGGATCAGCTTGTTCTTGAGCGACCCGAGGGCGACCGCCCAAACCACCGGCAGCTCGCGCTCGGCGCGTATCCCGAGGACCTGCTGGGCATTCAGCGCCAAATCGTCCCCGAGCACGCCCGCGGTCTTGCGCGCGGCGACCTTGGTCATGACCGAGATGTCGTCGAGGACGGTTGCGATATCGTCGAGTAGGGTAAGCAGGCTGGCCCCGGCCATGGGATGTCGTCGTTTCGGTTGATGTGTGCGGATTTTAACCCGGATCCGGCGTTTCAACGGCCGGACTCGCGACCCGCTGTCTCGACAGTCCATACGCCAACGCGCGGCGCGGCAAGCCTGCGCCCAGGCTGTAGCGCGAGACGGAGTCCAGGCTGTATTCGCCGCCGTCGGCGATGGCATCGGCGGCCAGTATCCCGCTGCGGATCGCCGGGCCGATCCCTTCGGCCAGATCGCGAGTGGCGAGCCCGGCGGCATCGCCGACCAGGAAGGCGTTCTCGTGGCGGATCCTCCGCACCCCGTTCCTGAGGTAATAGGAATAGCCTTGCGGCTCGAGCGCTAGGTCCATGTCGATCAGCCGACGACGGCGCAGAGTCGCGACGAAATGCTCCCAATGTCGATGTATGCTCCCGCCTGTGTCTTGCAGCCGTTGCGCCATCCCCCCGACGCCGAGATTCAGATAGCCGTTCTGTTTGGGCACGTACCAACTGTAGCCGGGTAAACCCTTCTCGAAGAACCAGAGGTGACAGTCCGGATCCTGCCAGGCATAGGGCAGCTCCTGCTCCAGTGCGGCGACTTGGAGCCATCGCGCACGCGGATTGATCTCGCGAAACAGCGACCGATACACCGGGCATGCCGTGCCGCCGGCGCCGACCAGGGCATCGCATTCGAAGCGGTCGTCGATGCGGTAGCCGCGGGGTATCCGCTCGATGTGCTTGACCTGGTGGGTGATGACCTCGGCCCCGGAGCGTTGGAGCAGCCAGTGGTCGAATTCCACGCGGCGAATCGAGTGCTGGGGCGAGCGCATCGTCAGACCGATGCCGAACAGATGCGCCCTGGTGACCTCGAAGGTCAGGAAGCGATGCGGATAAGTCGCGATGTCCATCTCCAGGTCTGCGACGACCTCGGGCGTGATCCAACCGGCGCAGAGCTTGGGTCGCGGGAAGACCGCCTTGTCCAGGATCAGACAATCCGGACCGCGTCGGCGCAGTTGCCATGCGCAGGACGCCCCCGCGGGTCCGCCTCCGACGATGATGACGTTTGTCTTGATCACGAGCAGTCCTCTTGACGACCTCGATGATGGGACCGGAGGCATCCGGCCGCCCCGACGCTCAATCCCGGTAGAGGTGAGCGCGTGTCCAGGCCATGTCGTTCTTGCCCGGGCGAGAGAAGAGGACCTGATAGAGCTCCAACACACCGGCGCGGAAACCGGCGATGGACGCCGCGAGATAGAGCCTCCAGGCCCGCACGAAGAAGTCGTCGAACATCTCGCGGACGTCCGCTTCATGCGCCTCGTAACGCTTCAACCAATGCTCGATCGTCTTGGCGTAGTGGAGGCGGATGTTCTCCACGTCGACCACCGAAAGGCCCGGACCCTCGAAGATGTCCATCATCTTGCGCAGCGTCGGCGGATTGGCCCCGGGGAAGATGCGTCGCTCGTTCCAGGCGCTGGGCGGCTCCGGGCGGACCTGGCCGATCGAGTGAATGAGGCCGCGTCCGTCGTCCTTGAGTGCGCGATCGATCACTCGGCCCAAGGTCGCGTAGTGCTCGGCGCCGACGTGCTCGAGCATGCCGACCGAGACAAAGGCATCGTAGGTCCCTTGGATGTTCCGGTAGTCGTCCTCGATATACTGGATGCGATCGGCCAACCCCTCGGTCTTCGCCCGTTCGCGGGCATAGGCGATCTGCGAGGGCGAGATGTTGTAGGCCCGTACCTTGACGCCGTAACGACGCGCGAAGTGCCGCGCCAGCCCACCCCAGCCACAGCCCGCCTCGACCACCTCCTCGCCGGGTCGCAGCTGCAGCTTGCGGGCGATATGGTCGAGCTTTGCTGCTTGGGCCTGTTCGAGCGTCGCGCTCGGGTCGGCGAAATAGGCGCAGGTATAAGCCATCTCGTCGTCGAGCCAGAGGCGATAGAAGTCGTTTCCCAGGTCGTAGTGGTGTTGGATGTTGTCGCGCGAGCCCGAAAGGCTGTTGCGTCGGGGTCGGGCGAGGCCGCGTTTCACGAACTGCTGAGTCATCCCGGGCCGGGTCCGTTTGACCTTGGCCTCGTAGAGCGCTTCGACGAAGGCGACCAGGTCACCCTCGATCCGGATGCGGCCCGAGCTGTAGCTGTCGCCGAATTCCAGGTTGGGATTGGTGAAGAGTCGCCAAAAGGTGGATCGATCGGCGAAGCGCATGCGTGCGACAGGGGTGGCGTGGGGGCAGCGGTAATGCTCCCGGTCGTCCCAGAGAAGGACGCTGATCGCCGGCTCGCCGAGCAGGCGCATGAACCGGTTGAAAAGCCACGTCTCGATCGGCCACACGGTATGGGTGTCTGTCCATGCGCCCCGATCGACCGATGCCGTTCCGTTCGACAGTGGGTTTTTGTCAGACTTCATGTCGCGTACCCCTCGTTTCGTTGAGCGTTGCAACCGACGGTCAAAGAATAGGGAATTCAAAGTCTTCAGTTCTTAAGAAAAATTAGTGTTCGGGATCGAATCAGTCAAGGGCCGAGCGCCGCGGGGTGCCGTCGCGAGGGCGTCATTCAGTCTGGTTTGGACCTTGAGGGGATCGGATCGGCCTACAATGGCGCCCATTCATTTGGACGGATCGGGCATGCGTCATGAGCATTCGTAAGACCCGCAGCGGTTATGTCTGCAACGCCTGCGGAGCGCGCCAGCCGAAGTGGGCGGGTCAGTGCCCGGACTGCGGGGCTTGGAACAGCATGGTGGAGTCCGCGGAGATCCCACGCCCTGCCGTACGCAGCGGCTATGCGGGCGCGACGGAGTCGGCACGGATCGAGAGCTTGGCCGAGGTCAGTCCCGAGGATCGGGTTCGCATCAGCAGCGGGATCGGCGAGCTGGATCGCGTGCTGGGCGGTGGTCTGGTGACGGGCTCGGTGGTGTTGATCGGGGGGGATCCCGGCATCGGCAAATCGACGCTCTTGCTTCAGGCAAGCGCCTCCCTGGCGCGCAGCCTACCGGTACTCTATGTCAGCGGCGAGGAGTCGCCGCAGCAGATCGGGCTGCGTGCCCATCGGCTCGGGCTGGCGGGCGAGGGCATCCGTTTGCTTGCCGAGACCCATGTCGAGGCGATCCTCGCGGCCGCCGCCCAAGAGCGGCCGCGGGTGATGGTGGTCGACTCCATCCAGACGCTCTACACCGACACCCTGCAGTCCGCCCCCGGCTCGGTTTCTCAGGTGCGCGAGTCGGCGGCGCAACTGGTTCGCTTCGCCAAGCAGCAGGACACGGTCGTCTTCCTGGTTGGCCATGTGACCAAGGACGGGACGCTGGCCGGTCCGCGGGTGTTGGAGCACATGGTCGACACCGTGCTCTATTTCGAAGGCGAGGCCGGCGGTGCCTTTCGCCTGATCCGTTCCATCAAAAACCGCTTCGGCGCCGTGCATGAGCTCGGTGTCTTCGCGATGGGCGACCGCGGTCTTCGCGAGGTCAAGAACCCCTCGGCGATCTTTCTCTCCCGCCACGACGAGGCGGTTCCGGGCAGCATCGTCATGGTCACGCGCGAGGGGACGCGGCCCCTGTTGGTCGAGGTGCAGGCGCTGGTCGACGAGAGTCCGCTCGCCAATCCGCGCCGAGTGGCCTTGGGGCTCGACGGCAATCGCCTGTCCATGCTGCTGGCCGTGCTGCATCGGCACGGCGGTGTGGCCATGTTCAACCAGGATGTCTTCGTGAACGTCGTCGGCGGGGTGCGGATTACGGAGACCGCCGTCGACCTGCCGCTCGTCATGGCGGTCTTGTCGAGCTATCGCGACCGACCGCTTCCGCTCGATCTTGCGGTCTTCGGCGAGATCGGCTTATCGGGCGAGGTCCGCCCGGTTCCCAATGGTCCGGATCGTCTGCGCGAGGCCGCCAAGCACGGGATTCGCCGGGCGATCGTGCCGCTCGGGAATGTCCCCAAGGAGGGCGTGGAGGGGTTGGAGATCACGACGGTTCGCACCCTGGGAGAGGCCCTCGACGGGGTCTGATCGCCGAGACCTGGTCCGGGTAACGCGGCAACGCCGGCTACCCGAGTGCACGCGCCTTGCGCGGCGGACGCGGCACGACCTTGATCGTCTTGACGCCGTTGTCGGCGGTCTGAAGGATCTCGATCGGATGGTCATGCAGCTTCAGGCTCGTGCCCGGCTCCGGGATGGTCTCGAGGTATTCCAGGATCAGCCCGTTCAGTGTCCTGGGCCCATCTGTCGGGAGATCCCAGCGCAACGCCCGATTGAGATCCCGCACGCCGATGCTGCCGTCGATGAGCATGCTGCCGTCCTCTGCGCGATGGATTTCCAGGATGCTGTCGGCCGGGTCCGTGGTGAACTCCCCGACGATCTCTTCGAGCAGGTCCGTCAGGGTGATGAGGCCCAGAAAATCGCCGTACTCGTCGACGACCAGACCGACGCGTCGCTTGCCGCGCTGAAAATTGAGCAGTTGCTGGTAGAGCGGCGTGCCTTCGGGGACATAGTAGGGCTCGCGGGCGATTGCACGCAGATGCTCCTTGTCCAAGCCTTGCTCCAGCAGCGCGTGCAGGGCGTGCTTCGCATGGAAGACGCCGATGACGTTGTCCATGCTGCCGTCGAACAGCGGCATCCGCGTGTAGCTGGAGTTGCGGATCGCCTGCAGGATCTCGTCTTCGCTGTCCTGAAGGTCGACGCCTTCGACCTCGTTGCGCGGGATCATGATGTCCTCGACCGTCGCGCGCTCCAGATCCAGGATACCGAGCAGCATGGAGCGGCTGCGCTCCGGGATCATGGCGCCGGCCTCGCTGACCACGGTGCGCAGCTCCTCCGCGCTCAACGCGGTCTCCGGGGTGCCGTCGGTTCTGATCCCCATCAGGCGGAGCAGCCCGTTGGTGAAGAGGTTGACGAACCAGACGACCGGGTACAGCAGTTTCAGCAAGGGTTTGTAGATGTAGGCCGCCGGGTAGGCCAGGCGCTCGGGATGCAGCGTGCCGTAGGTCTTGGGTGCCACCTCCGAGAAGATGAGGATCACCAGGGTCAACAAGCCAGCCGCGATGCCGATCGCGGCCTCGCCGCCGAGGCGCAAGGCGATGATGGTGGCCAGCGAGGAGGCCATGATGTTGACGAAGTTGTTCCCGAGCAGGATGAGCCCGATCAAACGGTCGGGTCGCTCGAGGAGCGCGCGGGCCGTGCGGGCACCCCGGTGGCCACGGTCCGCCAGGTGCTTGAGCTTGTAACGGTTGATGGTGAGGAGGGCCGTCTCCGATCCGGAGAAGAAGGCCGATAGAACCAACAAGACGACCAACGCGAGAAACAGACCTGGCAGCGAGAATTCATCCACATTGGATTCCGAGCTTGGCGACGGGGCGTGCGTCCCTACAGTATACCGGGAGCGTTGCGAAACCGTGTTTCGCCGTCTGCACCGGCATGCGACGCGGCTTGCCCTGAACGGCCCGCCGATCGAGCGGAGTCGACCTGCATCGCGACGTCGAATTTCACCGACCGGTTGCCTCGCCGCTTGCAGTTCGCCGGCGCTCGGTCATAATCCCGGCCTTTTTGACCGGGGCCGACCATGTTCAAGAATGTCCGATTGTATCGACTGGGGCGCCCGTTCGGCCTCGACGCGGCCGCACTCGAGGGCCGTCTCGACGAGCGCCGCTTTCGGCCGTGCGGCCCGCTCGAAACCGCGACGATGGGCTGGGCGGCACCGCTCGGGGACGGCTCGACCGCGCTGGTTCATGCGGTTTCGGGTTGTTTCCTGGTCTGCTCGCGCAAGCAGGAGCGCCTGCTTCCGTCGGCCGCCGTCGCCGAGGCCGTCGAGGAGCGTGTCGGGGAGATCGAGACCAACGAGGCACGCGACGTCGGCCGCGCCGAGCGGCGCCGTTTGCGCGAGCAGGTCATGGCCGAGATGCTCCCGCGGGCCTTCACGCGCTCGCGCCGCACCCTGCTCTATGTCGACACCGAGGCCGGCTGGCTGGTGGTCGACGCTGCGAGCGATCGGCAGGCCGAGGACGTGATCTCGCTGCTGCGCGAGACCATCGAAACGCTGCCTGCGCGCCCCCCCGCGCCTCGCATGGAGCTGCCCAAGGTGATGACCGGCTGGCTCCTGAACGGCGATGCGCCGAGCGATTTCCAGATCGGCGATGCCTGCGAGCTGCGCGATGTCGCCGACACCGCGAGCCTGATACGCTGTCGCGGACAGGACCTTTCCAGCGAGGAGATCCTTGCCCATCTGCGCGTCGGCAAGCAGGTCTTGAAGCTGGCCCTGAGCTGGGACGAGCGACTCGATTTCGTCCTGGCCGAGGACATGTCGCTGAAACGTCTGCGGGTCGGAGACGCCCTGCTCAACGAGCTGGACGACGGCGATCTCGAGCCCGCAGCGCGCATGGACGCCGAGCTTGCGATCCTGGCGCTGCAGATGCGCGAGCTGATCGCCCGATTGGATGCAATCTTCGGGCTCGTCGGCGATGAGGATGCGGCCGGCACGCCGGTCCCGGTCCCGCAGGCCGAATCCGCATCCGCGCCAGTGAAGGTCGCGCCTTCGTCGACGGAGCCGCCGCCGTGGGTCGAGTGAAGGGAGATTGAGCCGCCGGCGGTTGGGAAGAGCCTCCAGCCTCAACCCTGTAGGGGCGAATTTATTCGCCCGTACACTCTGGACGCTGATGACCGATAGCTGATCACCGCCCATAGGTTGAGCTGACGATAGGAAGCACAACTTCCGCCGGGGGGCGGTTGTGCCTCGCACGGCTCGGCACAACCACGCCCTGTCGGGGCGAATAAATTCGCCCCTGCCTTCCGACAGCTGATCACGGGGGCACGAGCACCCCCGGCTCATGCCGAAAAGACCCTATCCGAAGCCGCCGCAGCCTGAGCGCAGCCGCGCTCAGGCTGCGGCGCTGCGGGCATGCCGCATGAAGAATCGCAGTATCTCGCGGCTGGCGTCGGGTCCGCGCGGCTCGGTGTAGGAGCCGTCCGAGCTGCCGCCCGACCAGGCGTGGCCGGCGCCGTGCAGGATCCATTGCTCCAGCTGCGCCCGTCCTGCCTCGTCCGCGTAGACGCTTCGGGTGTAGCGGATTCCCCCGGCCGATTCGCCCTGACCGAGCGTCTTGCGTAGACGCGCCACCCCCGGCGATCCGGCGATGACCTGATCGGCGTTGACCGGGTTGACGGTGGTGTCGCGATCGCCGTGAAAGACGATGGTCGGGACCAATGGCGCCTTGCCGTCCGACCCTTGGTGCCGATCGCCCGAGGTGTCCTGAGACGATCCGCCCTGACGCATCGCCGCAAGTGCCGACGGCATGTCGTCGGCGGCCCCGTAGGCCAGCCCGGAGTGCACTCCGATCGCGGCGTAGAGGTCCGGGTAGGTGGCTCCCATGATCGCCGCGGCGGCCCCGCCGGCCGAGAGTCCGGCGATGTAGACGCGATCGGGGTCGACCGCGTAATCGCGGATGATCTCGCGGGTGATGCCGGCGATCAGCGCAGGCTCGCCGCGACCACGCTGTTGGTCTTCGGTGCTGAACCAGCTCCAGCATTTGGAGACGTTGGCCGACGGAGATTGCGCCGGATAGGCGACCAGGAACAGCTGCTCCTCGGCCAAGGCGTTCATGCCGGTGCCGAGCGCGAAGTCGTCGGGCGACTGGGTGCATCCGTGCAGCATCACCACCAGGGGCAGCGGCTGGCCGCGGTAGCCGCTCGGGATGTAGAGCTTGTAGGCGAGGGTGCCCGCGGAAGCGGTGTAGCGATGTTCCTCGAACCGCGCCCCCTCCGGGAGCGCGACCGGCGCACGGTCGATCGGGAATCCGGTCCTTCGACCGGGCACGCGTCCCGAGAGCCGTTGCTTCATCCGGCCGAGCACGCCGCGCAAGACCTCGGGGATCTTGGGCACTGCAACGCCGCTGCGATGTCCCGAGGCATGCTCTGCGGGGGCCGGATCGCCATCCGATCCAGGCGCAGTCCAGGCGCCCCCTGTGTGCGGGGCAGGCGGCTGCATGTCGAGTATGCTCGAGGTGCTCCCGGACGGCGTCGGTCCCGCATCGCGCACCGAGCCGGGCGCCGCAGGCGCATCGACCTGAGCGCCGCGCAGCATGGCCATGGCGTCCTGGAGCCGACCTTCGCGGGTCAGGCGGGTCACTTCGGCCATGTCGATCTTGAGCAAAGAGGTCATGAGTGTTGGGTCCTGGAGTCGAGAAGTTCGGCGCGGGCGCGCCCTGCTGCCGTGCCGCGTGGCGGGTTCCCTCATCGGATGCGGTCGCGCAACGCGGCCTTCACCGCGGGACCGGCTTGGAGGGCGCCGAGCACATGGACCGAGGCGATGGTCTTGCGTGCGAGATCGGCAGGCACGTCATCGGCGATGACGACGAGGCCGAGTACCTGGATGTGGAGGGTCTCGCCCGCCGCCTGCACCCGTTCCAGCTCATGCCGGTCGTACCGGCGCAGGCCCAGGTCGAGGCGGTGTCTGGCGACCGATTGGCGCACCGCCTCGCCGTGACGATCGAGCTGGCTGCGGATCGCGGTGCGGATGAAGTCAGTGCGGTTGGAGTAGAAGCCCTCCTGCACCAGCAGATCGACATGGCCCAAGTCCACGTAACCGAGGTTGATCGTGATCTTCTCGCTGTCGACCGGTTTTCGACGGATCTCTTGAAGCTCGCCTGACATCTTCGCCATCCCTTTACCATCTGTATGGATGGTATTGGGGTGCGGCTGGCGATTGCAAGGATGGACCCACGGCGATCCGCCGTCCATCCCCGCCTTCCGAGCGCCGTTGGATGGGATCGGCCCCGGCAGACGTGACGACTGCTGGAGCGGGCGCGGTTTAAGCTATTGAAAAATTTATTATTTTAAACCGCGTCCATCGTAAGGGCTGCGGATGCACCAAACGTCGAACCCACTCGAAGATGAGCATTTCGCTCTGGACGCGGTTTAAACGCGGTAGAAGCCTCGATACCACTCCACAAACCGCGCCACCCCTTCGCCGACCGGGGTATCCGGGCAGTAGCCGGTATTGCGCACCAGGTCGGTGACATCCGCATAGGTGTCGGGGACATCGCCCGGCTGCAGGGGGAGCAGGTTGATCTGCGCCTTGCGACCCAACGCCTCCTCGAGGTAGGCGATGTAATCCATCAGCTCGACCGGCTTGTTGTTGCCGATGTTGTAGATGCGATAGGGCCCCTGACTGGTCGCGGGATCGGGCTGTGCGCCGGACCAGGTCGGATCCCCGGTCGGCACGTGATCCAGGACACGGATGACGCCTTCCACGATATCGTCGACGAAGGTGAAGTCGCGACGGTGTTTGCCGTAGTTGAAGACGTCGATCGGCTCGCCGGCGAGGATGGCGCGGGTGAATTTGAAGAGGGCCATGTCGGGCCGTCCCCAGGGGCCGTAGACGGTGAAGAACCGCAGGCCGGTGGTGGGGATCCGATACAGATGGCTGTAGGTGTGCGCCATGAGCTCGTTGGCCTTCTTGCTGGCGGCATAGAGGCTCAAGGGGTGATCGACGTTGTGATGGATCGAGAAGGGCATGGCGGTGTTGGCGCCGTAGACCGAGCTGCTCGAGGCGTAGACCAGGTGCTCGACGCCGACATCCCGACAGCCTTCCAGGATGTGCGCGAAGCCGACCAGGTTGGTATTGACGTAGGCCATCGGGTTTTCGATGGAGTAGCGCACGCCGGCTTGGGCCGCGAGGTGCACGACCCGATCCGGGCGGTGCAGGGCGAAAAGCTCGCGCATGCGTGCACCGTCCTCGATGTCGACGCGCTCGTCGCGGAAGCCTTCCAACGGCAGGGTGCGGGCGAGTCGCGCCTCCTTGAGGGCGACATCGTAGTAGTCGTTCAGGTTGTCGATCCCGATCACCTCGTCGCCGCGGGCGAGGAGTCTTAGAGACAGGGCCGAGCCGATAAAACCGGCGCTGCCGGTCACCATGACTTTCATGCATCTACTCCGTGGTATTGAGCGTTATTCGGCCCAGCCCAGCATCTCGCAGGCGTGGTCGCGGGTGCGCGCCGTGATCTTGGTGCCGCCGAGCATGCGGGCGATCTCGTCGACCCGCGCATCCGGGGCGAGCGTTTCGATGCGGGTGTAGGTCTGGCCGTCGAGGGTCTCCTTGCGGACCCGAAGCTGTTGGTGGGCTTGGGCTGCCACTTGGGGGAGATGGGTTACGCAGAGCACTTGGCGCGAGTCGCCGAGTCGGCGCAGTAGACGTCCGACAATCTCTGCGATCCCGCCGCCGATGCCGACATCGACCTCGTCGAACACCAGGGTCGGCACGCTTCCGCACTCGGCGGTGGCGACCTGGATGCCGAGGCTGATCCGCGAGAGCTCGCCGCCCGAGGCGACCTTCGCGAGCGGTTGCAGCGGCTGGCCCGGGTTTGCGCTGACCAGGAAGGCGATGCGCTCCAGGCCGCCCGCGCCCGCGCGCTCCGGGGGAAGTGTCTCGATCTCTACGGCGAAGCGCCCGCCCGCCATGCCGAGCTGCTGCATCGCTTCCGTAACGGTCCTATCCAGGCGCTCGGCGGCCTCGGCGCGGGCATCGCCGAGCGCGCGTGCTTGATCCAGAAAGGTACGCAGCGCGGTGTCGCGCGACGCGCGCAGATCGCCGAGGCGCAGATCGGCCTGCTCGAGCGTCTCCAGCTCGGCTTGGCGGGCGGTCAGAGCGTCCGGCAGCTCGACCGGCAGGACGCGGAATTTCCGCGCCAGGTCGTGAATCTGTGCGATGCGGGTCTCGACCGCTTCGAGGGCGGCGGGATCGACCTCCAGGCCGTCGAGATAATGGCGCAGACTTGCAGCCGCCTCGCCGGTATGGATGGCTGCTGTTTCCAGCAGGTCACGAGGTTCGGTCAAGGCCGGATCGATGGCGGCCAGATCGTCCAGATCGGAGCCGGCAGAGCGCAGCTGATCGCAGATCGCCGGCTCGGCCTCGGACAGGATATCGAGGACGCGCGCGGCGGTTTCCTGCAGGCGCCCCAGATGGCTCAGGCGTCGCTGTTCCAGGTCGAGAGTCTCGATCTCCGCGGCGCTCAGTCCCAGTGCCGACAGCTCTTCGACCTGAAAGCGCAGCAGATCGAGTCGCTCGGCCCGCTCCTGTCGCGCCGACTCCAGCGCCGCGAGCTGTTGGTCGAGTCCTCGGTACTCGCGAAAGGCCGCGGCGACCGACGCGGCGAGGACCGCGTGGCCCCCGTAGGCGTCCAAAAGATCGCGCTGGGCATTGGCGCGGAGCAGCGATTGGTGGGCGTGCTGGCCGTGGATGTCGACCAGGAGATCGCCGAGGTCGCGCAGTTGGGTGCCGGTGGCGGGTCGGCCGTTGACATAAGCCCGCGAGCGCCCGTCACGCACGATCAGGCGACGCACCAGACAGTCGCCGTCCTCGTCGAGATCCTGCTCGGCGAGCCAGGCGCGCGCGCCCGGGACCGTCCTCAAGTCGAACCCGGCGACGATCTCGGCACGCTCGCTCCCGGCGCGGATCATGGCGGCGTCGGCCTTGTCGCCGAGCGCCAGGCCCAGGGCGTCGATCATGATCGACTTGCCTGCACCGGTCTCGCCGGTGAGCGCCGTCATGCCCGAGGCGCACTCGAGCTCGAGCGAGCTGACGATGGCCAGGTCTTTGACAAGGATGTGTGTCAGCATCGAGAGGCTTCCGACGGCACGTCAAGTCAGGATCGGAGGCA
The DNA here is from genome assembly GCF_001499735.1 of Thiocapsa sp. KS1. GTDB lineage: Bacteria > Pseudomonadota > Gammaproteobacteria > Chromatiales > Chromatiaceae > Thiocapsa. The sequence continues at coordinate 5,031,301 of NZ_LN848257.1, forward strand.
TGTGGCCGCCCCAGCCGAGCTTTGCCCGTAGGATCTGGTAGTGATCGTGGCCACGCGGGTGGAGCAGATGGGCGGAATGCCGATGTCGGACCACCTCGACGGACGCGCGCGCGGGGAGCTGCAGGTCCGCTTGCCCGTCGCAGGTGACCTGTACATGACCCTGGTCGAGTCCGCGCACCCTGACCCCGATCCGCCGATCGCCCGGCACGACCAGCGGCCGATTGCTCAGATCGTGCGGGCAGATGGGCACCAGCAGGAGCGCATCCAGGGCCGGGTCGACGAGCGGGCCGCCGCCGGAGAGCGCGTAGGCTGTCGATCCGGTCGGGGTGGCGATGATGAGGCCGTCCGAGCGTTGCGCGGAGACGAAGACGCCGTCGATGTCCATCTCGAGCTCGATCATGCGGGCCGTATTCCATTTGTGGATCACGACATCGTTCAGGGCCGAGTAGCTGCGCTCGAGTCCGTCGTCGGCGATCACGCGCACCGACAACATGGCGCGGCGGTCGGATTGGTATTCGCCGGCGAGGATGGGATCGAGCGCGGATTCGATGTCCTGCGGCGAGACGTCGACCAGAAATCCGAGTCGCCCGAGGTTGATCCCGACCAAAGGGACACCGTGCTCGGCCATCATGCGCGCGGCGTGCAGCAGGGTCCCGTCCCCGCCGACCACGATCAACAGATCGCATCGTGCGCCCAGCTCCGCGATCGCGACCGCCGCCCCGACCTCCGCCCCGAGCAGATGGGCGCTCTCGGCATCGAGCAGGACATGGATGCGTCGAGAACGCAGGTAGGCGCCGAGGTGGCGCAGTGTCCCGCTCACCTTTTCCGGGTCGCCTTGTTTCGCGATGATGCCGACGGTGTTGAATTGCGGCATAAGGTCTGTCAGAGGCTGGAATCCGGAAGGGCGCGCGACGGCTAAAGCTAGCATGGGCGAGGGATGGCGCCAATAGGTGCACCGAGCAGCCTTGACAGGCTTGGTGCAAATCCCTAAATTGCGGTGTTAGCACTCTGGCGAGGTGAGTGCTAAAGCGCGTCGCGCACGATTGCTGTCGCGCCGAGGCGAGGCCGACGGGGCGCCCGGTCGGGTCGTCGGTCGGGTTTCAGCTCGAACGGATTTGATTTCGAAACGAAGTGTTCCGCCGAAGCCGTGGCGCCCGAAAGACGCCGCTCGCCGCGGTCGGGATCCATATCATCGCCGGTTTCATGGCAGACGCACCTTGTCAATCGAGACACGTCATACCGAGGGTCAAGTCAGCGAGCGTGCGCTTCATTTTCTGAAGGCGCTGGTGGAGCGGTATATCCGGGAAGGTCAGCCGGTCGGCTCGCGGACCTTGGCGAAGGATACCGGGTTGGACTTAAGTCCGGCCACGGTGCGCAACGTGATGGCCGACCTCGAAGACCTGGGCTTGGTCATCTCGCCGCACACCTCGGCCGGGCGCGTTCCGACCGTTGCCGGGTATCGGATGTTCGTCGATACCCTGCTGACCGTGCGCCCGCCGTCCGAGGACGATATCGCCAGCTTGCGCACGCGGTTCGATACGCGGGCCGATGCCAAGTCGCTTGTGGAGACGGCATCGACGCTCTTGTCCGGCATCACGCATCTTGCCGGCGTGGTCATGTTGCCGCGCCACGAGCGCAATGTGTTTCGCCAGATCGAGCTGTTACCCTTGTCGGGTACGCGGGTGCTGGCGATCCTGGTGACCAGCGAAGGCGAGGTGCACAACCGCATCATCGCGACCGAGCGTTCCTTCACGCCGTCGCAGCTGGAGCAGGCGTCGAACTATCTCAACGAGATCTTCACCGGCCAGGACATCAAGGATGTGCGCAAGCGTCTCGTCGAGGACCTCAAGAGCACGCATCAAAACATGGATCAGCTGATGATGCGCGCGGCGATGCTGGCCCACGAGGTGATCGAGTCGGCCGAGCGCAGGGACGACTGCTTCATCGCCGGTCAGACCAATCTGATGGAGTTCGGGGAGCTGGCCAGCATGGAGCGGCTCAGACAGCTCTTCGACGCCTTCAACGAGAAACGCGAGATCCTGCATATCCTCGACCGCTGCATTGCGGCCGACGGGATCCAGATCTTCATCGGCGAGGAGTCCGGATACGCACTGCTCGACGATTGCAGCGTCGTGACCCAGACCTACCGGGTCGAGGACGAGGTCGTCGGGGTGCTGGGCGTGATCGGTCCGACGCGCATGGATTATCAGCGGGTCATCCCGATCGTAGACGTGACCGCTCGGCTGCTCGCGGCGGCCCTCAGACAATAGTTTCAGGTTTAGGATCGGTCGTGCGGCCGCGCCGTCGAATCCAGGCGCGGCAGGACGGCGAACCGGGATACGGGAGAGCGTAATGAGTACGGAATCGGCAAAACAGACTGAATCGAGCGAGCCGAGCATGCCGGCGGACGAGGCTCTTTTGGAGGATGCCTCGGCGTCGCGCTCGGGCGACGCCGAAGGCGAGCAGGCGAGCGCCGACGAGGCGCCGACGCCCGAGGAGCTGCTGGGCCAACTGAGTGTCGCGCGCGCCGAGGCGGAGTCGCTTCGCGACCAGGCGCTTCGGGTTCGCGCCGAGATCGAAAACATCCGTCGGCGCCATGCCGCCGAGCTCGAGAAGGCGCACAAGTTCGCGCTGGACAGCTTCGTGCGCGATCTCCTGCCGGTCCGCGACAGCTTGGAGCTCGGCCACGATGCAGCCCTGGCGGAGAGCGCGGATATCGGCAAGCTGCGAGAAGGTACGGAGCTGACGCTGAAGCTGATGGGGGATGTGATGGAGCGGTTCGGCGTTGTTCCGGTGGATCCGATCCAACAACCCTTCGACCCGGAGTTTCATCAAGCGATGTCGATGCAGCCGCGCTCGGACGTACCGCCGAACACCGTCGTCGCCGTCATGCAGAAAGGCTACACGCTCAACGGGCGCCTGGTGCGCCCGGCCCTGGTCATGGTCTCTCAGCAGACCTCCTGATATCGGCTTGAACGAAAGGGGGTTTTCCCCAACCTCCAAGGCAGCTTGGAGGCCGTTCAGCCCCACAAGACACCTTTTCGGAGAATACGCTCATGGGAAAAATCATCGGTATCGACCTCGGGACGACCAACTCCTGCGTCGCCGTGATGGAAGGCGACAATGTGAAGGTCATCGAGAACGCCGAAGGCGATCGTACTACGCCGTCCATCGTCGCCTACACGGGTGACGGGGAGGTGCTGGTCGGACAGTCCGCCAAACGCCAATCGGTCACCAACCCGGCCAATACCCTGTTCGCGATCAAGCGTCTGATCGGGCGCCGTTACGAGGACAATGTCGTCAGCAAAGACAAGGACATGGTCGCCTACAAGATCGTCAAGGCCGACAACGGCGACGCCTGGGTCGAGGTCAACGGCAAGAAGATGGCGCCCCCGGAGATCTCCGCGAAGGTCCTTCAGAAGATGAAGAAGACCGCCGAGGACTATCTGGGCCACGCGGTCACCGAGGCCGTCATCACGGTTCCGGCCTACTTCAACGACTCGCAGCGCCAGGCGACCAAGGACGCGGGCCGGATCGCCGGTCTCGAGGTCAAGCGCATCATCAACGAGCCGACGGCGGCGGCGCTCGCCTACGGGATGGACAAGAAGCGCGGCGACCAGAAGATCGCGGTCTACGATCTGGGCGGCGGTACCTTCGACGTCTCAATCATCGAGATCGCCGAGATCGAGGGCGAGCATCAGTTCGAGGTGCTCTCGACCAACGGGGACACCTTCCTCGGCGGCGAAGACTTCGACATGCGCATCATCGACTTCCTGGTGGCCGAGTTCAAAAAGAGCCAGGCCGTGGATCTGCGTAACGACCCGCTGGCCTTGCAGCGCCTGAAGGAGGCCGCGGAGAAGGCCAAGATCGAGCTCTCCACGAGCCAGCAGACCGACATCAATCTGCCCTACATCACGGCGGATCAGACCGGGCCGAAGCATCTCAACGTCAAGCTGACGCGGGCGAAGCTCGAATCCCTGGTCGAGGATCTCGTCGACCGCACCATCGAGCCCTGCCGGATCGCGTTGAAGGACGCCGGCCTAACCGCGGGCGAGGTCGACGAGGTGATCCTGGTCGGCGGCCAGACCCGGATGCCCAAGGTCCAGGCCAAGGTCGAGGAGTTCTTCGGCAAGACCCCGCGCCGCGACGTGAACCCGGACGAGGCCGTCGCCATCGGAGCGGCCATCCAGGGCGGCGTACTCGGCGGCCAGGTCAAGGACGTGCTGTTGCTCGACGTCACCCCGCTGTCGCTCGGCATCGAGACCCTCGGCGGCGTCATGACCAAGCTGATCGAGAAGAACACGACCATCCCGACCTCGGCCCAGCAGGTGTTCTCGACCGCCGACGACAACCAGACCGCGGTGACCGTGCATGTCCTGCAGGGCGAGCGCGAGCGGGCGATCCACAACAAGTCGCTCGGGCGCTTCGACCTCAGCGATATCCCCTTGGCACCGCGCGGCGTGCCGCAGATCGAGGTCAAGTTCGACATCGACGCCAACGGTATCCTCAACGTCTCGGCCAAAGACAAGGCGACCGGCAAGGAGCAGTCCATCATCATCAAGGCGTCCTCGGGTCTGTCGGACGCCGAGATCGCTCAGATGGTCAAGGATGCCGAGGCCCATGCCGAGGAAGACCGCCAGTTCCACGCGTTGGTGGCCGCCCGCAACCATGCCGACAGCATGATCCATGCGACGCGCAAGTCCATGGAGCAGCTCGGGGAGAAGATGGAGTCCGGCGAGAAGGAGTCGATCGAGGCCGCGATCAAGGAACTCGAGGAGGTCATGAAGGGCGAGGACAAGGAGCGCATCGAGACACTCACCAAGTCGCTCGGCGACGCTTCGGCCAAGATGGCCGAGCGCTTGTACGCGCAGAGCTCGGCCGGTCCGGCGGACGTGGGCGGATCCGGTGCGGGGCACTCCGAGGGCCCATCGAGCGGTGCGCGCGACGATGTGGTCGACGCCGAGTTCGAAGAGGTCAAAGACGACAAGAAGTAAAACGGACGGCCGGGCGGCTCGGAATCACTCGCCATGCGAGCGGGTGGTTTCGAGAGGCGGTCCGGCCCTGTAACCCGATCATGCTGCATTGCCGTCGACGCGGCACACACCGCGTCGGGCAGCTCAAGCACTGTTTCCGAGTCGGCTCGGCATCGCATGAATCAGCCGATGTCTGGCGCAGGCGTGGTCAAACGTCGTTGGATCTTCTCGATCTAAACCACGTCACGCATGACGGTCTTCCTGTCCATAAGGGGCCGTTCCCGGGACACCATCGGTTATGACTCTGGACGCGGTTTAGGATTCAATGGCAAAACGCGATTATTACGAGGTCTTGGGCGTTCCGCGCAACGCGAGCGAGGCCGATCTCAAGAAGGCATTTCGTCGCCTGGCGATGAAGTATCACCCGGATCGCAACACCGGGGATGCGGATACCGAGGCCAAGTTCAAAGAGGCCAAGCTGGCATACGATGTCCTGAGCGATCCGAAAAAACGCTCGGCCTACGATCAGTTCGGCCATGCCGGCGTGGATGCCGGTGCGGGCGGATTCGGTGGTCCGGGCGGCGATGCCGGGGCCTTCTCCGACATCTTCGGGGACGTCTTCGGGGATATCTTCGGCGGGCGCTCGGGCGCTCGTCGCACCCAGCGCGGTGTGGATCTGCGCTATGACCTGTCGCTCAGCCTCGAGGACGCGGTCAGCGGCAAGGAGGTCAAGATCCGCATCCCCGTTCAGGTGGACTGCCAGTTCTGCGGCGGCACCGGAGCCAAGCCGGGCACCAAGCCCAAGACCTGCACCACCTGCGGCGGTAGCGGCCAGGTGCGCATGCAGCAGGGTTTCTTCTCGATCCAGCAGACCTGCCCGACCTGTCGCGGGACCGGCAGCATCATCGAGGAGGCATGCAGCCATTGTCGGGGTCGCGGTCGAATCCAGGAGGAGAAGACCCTGTCCGTGCGGGTGCCCCCGGGCGTCGACACCGGCGACCGCATCCGTCTGGCCGGTGAAGGCGAGCGCGGCGAGCACGGTGGTCCGCCCGGCGATCTCTACGTGCAGATCCAGGTGAAGGCGCATCCCATCTTCACGCGCGAGGACAACCATCTTCACTGCGAGGTGCCGATCGGGTTCGTGACGGCCGCACTCGGCGGAGAGCTCGAGGTTCCGACACTCGACGGCAAGGTGATGCTCAAGATCCCGGCCGGCACCCAGACGGGCAAGATGTTCCGCGTGCGCGGCAAGGGCGTCAAACCCGTGCGTGGCGGCGTGATCGGCGATCTCATCTGTCGCGTGACGGTCGAGACGCCGGTGAATCTCACCGAGCGTCAGAAGGATCTGCTGCGGGAGTTCGAGACCAGCATGAAGGAGGGTGGATCGCGGCACAGTCCGCAGTCGCATTCCTGGCTCGACAGCGTGAAGAGCTTTATCGACAAGATCGGCCTTTAAACCGCGCCCGGCGCAGTATGCGACGTTTTTGGATGGGATCGGCCCCTGCAGACTTAACGACCGTTTGAGCCGGCGCGGTTTAAGAATTTCTCGGAGGGTATGTCCCGAGAGTTTTCGGGTCCGATGTGCCGAATCGACTCGGGTGGCGTCGGGAGGCTTCACCCCGGGATCCGCCATTCGTTCCGGGGGATCGTCTTTTTGTGATCGGTGACGAATCCACCCAACACGCGCCGGTTGTTCGGCTTCCGGGTCGCTAAAACACTGCTGACGCATTTGTTTTTAGCGACTCGCCACTAGCCACTAGCCACTAGCCGCTACACTTCAGGAGCTACGATGCAGAAGATCAGGATCGCCGTTGCCGGGGCGGGCGGGCGTATGGGCCGCATGCTGGTGCAGGCGGTGAACGAGACCGACGGGCTTGTTTTGGGTGCGGCGACCGAGCGGGCGGGCAGCTCGTTGCTCGGGGCGGATGCCGGCGAGCTTGCGGGGGTCGGGCGTCTGGACGTGTCGGTTGCGCCTGATTTGGCGGGGCGCCTGGACGACTTCGACGTCCTGATCGACTTTACCTCGCCGGCGGCGACGCTCGCGCATCTCGAGATCTGCCGTGCCGCCGGCAAGTGCATGGTGATCGGAACGACCGGGCTCGACCAGGCGCAGCGCGACATGATCGCCGCGGCCGGTCGGGAGATCGGCATCGTCTTCGCGCCGAACATGAGTGTCGGTGTGAATCTCTGCTTCAAGCTGCTGGACATCGCCGCACGGGTTCTGAGTGACGAGGTCGATATCGAGATTATCGAGGCGCACCACCGTCACAAGGTCGACGCACCCTCCGGGACTGCATTGCGCATGGGCGAGGTGATCGCCTCGGCCTTGGGCCGGGATCTCGACGAGGTCGCCGTCTACGGGCGCGAAGGGCAGACCGGGCCGCGCGAGCGCCGCACCATCGGATTCGAGACCATCCGGGCCGGGGACATCGTCGGGGAGCACAGCGTCTGGTTCGTTGCCGACGGCGAGCGGGTCGAGATCGCCCATAAGGCATCGAGCCGGATGAACTTCGCGCGGGGTGCCGTTCGGGCCGCAGGTTGGATCGCCGGGCGTGGACCCGGGCTGTTCGACATGCAGGACGTTCTCGGGCTGCGAGAGCTCTGAGTCCTTCCGTTTAGGAGGCTTCGCGGATGTCCCTCGATGCAGGAACCTACACCCGGATACGGCGCTTGCCGACGGTCATCGCGATCACGGCGATCATCCTCTCTTTGCCGCTGCGTGCAGCGGACCCGCAGGACCCCGTTCTCACGCCGGTCGCCGAGGATTCGGCTGAATCCATCGGTGCCGAGACGCCGGACTACGGCAGCCAGGTCCAAGCGATCTTCGACCGCCGCTGCATCGCCTGTCACGGCTGTCTGGGCTCGCCCTGCAACGTCAAGCTGGATTCCTTCCGCGGGGTCGATCGCGGTGGCTTCGGCGAAAACCCCTACTCGACGCGGCTGACCGCGGAACCGCGCACGGACATGGACGCCGCGACGTCCACGGCCGAATGGCGCGAGCGCGGCTTCTATCCCATCCTGGCGCGCACCGAGTCGGCGCAGACCAATCTCGACGACTCCATTCTCTTTCGGATGATCGACGCCGGCATGCGCAACAACGGCCCCGGCTTCTCGCGCGCGTCCGTGGACCCCTTTCGGTTGCAACGCTTCGCGGCAACGTGCCCCTCGACTGCCGATGCGCTCGCGACCAGGCTGCAAGAGCACCCCGGTTTGGGGATGCCATTCGGTCTGCCGGCGCTCGCCGAGGAGGACTTCGCAATCCTGCGCGACTGGATCGCGCAGGGCTCGCCAGGTCCGACCGAGGCGGAGGAGGCCAAAGCGCAACAGGTCGCCAATCCGGCGGCCGTCGCCGCTTGGGAGGCCTTCTTCAACGGCTCGGATCCACGCCAGGCGCTGGTGAGTCGCTTCATCTTCGAGCATGTCTTCCTCGCCACCATCGTCCTGGAGGACAGTCCGGGCGATCGCTTCCGATTGGTCCGCTCCCGAACCCCGCCGGCACGGGTGGTGGACGAGGGTCAAGGCGGTCGCCGGGTCGAGAGCACGCCGATCGATCTCATCTCCACTGCACTGCCGTACGGCGATCCCGGCGCGGAGCGGTTCTGGTACAGGCTGGAGAAACTGACCGCGGCGCCGGTGCAGAAGAGCCTCTTCGTTTGGCGCCTCGCCCCGACCGACATCGCACATCTGAGCGATCTCTTTCTGTCGCCGGCTTGGTCAGCCGATGCGCATCTGGATCCGCCGTGGGACCTCGGCAATCCCTTTCGCGTCTTCGCGGCGATCCCGGCCGAGTCTCGCTACCGCTTCCTGCTCGAAAACGCCGAGGTCATCATCGGCGGGATCACCTACGGGCCCGTCTGCAACGGCCAGATCGCGACCTATGCGGTCAAGGATCAGTTCTGGGTCTTCTTCCTGGACCCGGCGCACGATGTCTCGGTACGGGATCCGAGCTTGGGGCTCGACGGTTGGGACCTCTTCATGGACCGCTCGCTCGTGGGCAACGCCGAGTATCTCGATGCCTACGCCAAAACCCGTGCGCGGCTCGACCCGGACGGATTGTCGCTCGATGCGATCTGGGACGGTGACGGCAAGAACCGCAACGCCTGGCTGACCGTGCTGCGCCACGAGACCAACGTCTCGGTGCTCCGGGGTGCGCAGGGAGGCATGCCGCAGACCTTCTGGCTGATGGGTTACAGCGGGTTGGAGCGTCTCTACTACGACACCGTCGCCAGCTTCGAGTACTGGGCCGGCGACGGTCAGAAGCTTGAGACTCTGCTCTTTTTCAACATGCTGCGTCAGGAGTTCGAGGACGGTTTCCTCGGGCTGCTGCCGCGCGATGAGCGCGAACGGATCCGCCACCAATGGACCCGCGGCATCGGCTCGGTGGCCTTGAGCCTGATTCCGTTCGAGACCGCGGACCAGCCCACGCGGGTCGACCTCAGCGGGCCGGATCCGCTGGTCGACCTGGTCGAGCAGATCGCGCAACGTCTCGGGCCACGGATCAGCGGTCTTCCGGACCGGCTGAACCCGCGGATCAAGCCCGACGTTGCCGTCGACGCCCCGATCAAGGACTTCGACGACTGGGAGGCGGCCGTCTCCACGCTGACGGCGGTTCAGGGCCGGCCCTTCGTGCCCGAAATGCCGAGCGTCCTGGTGCTGAGACTGAATCGCGCCGAGGGTCTGCCCGAGGACCGCCACCGGGTCTATTCGATGGTGGCGAACCGGGTCTACAAGTCCCAGTACACGCTGATGTTTCAGAACGGTCAGGCGCTTCCGGACGAGGACACGCTGAGCCTCTACCCGACCTTGGTCAACAGCTTCCCGAACCTTTTTGTCGATCTCGACCTGGCCGACGCGCAGCGGTTCCTGGCGGATCTTCGCGCCGTCGAAAGCAGCGATGATTGGAAGCGGTTTGCCGCGCGCTATGGGATCCTGCGCAACAGCCCGCAATTCTGGGCCTTCTACGATTGGATCAACCGCTGGAATCTCGAGAACCGCGGCGATGTCGCTGGCTGGCTCGACCTCAGCTATTACGACGCTCCCGAGACCTGATCCCGCGCCGCGATGACCCGAACATCCCTTTCACTGCGCGCAGCCGCCGTATCCTGCATCCTCGTCGCGCTGAACGGCTGTGCGACGGCCCCCGAGACCGGCCGACGCCAGGTCCTACTGATCGACAGCGCCCAAGAGGCCCAAATGGGTCTCCAATCCTTTGAGAAGATCAAGCGGGATACGCCCGTCTCGCGAGACCGGCAGGCCAATGCCCAGCTTCAGTCCGTCGGCAGGCGCATCGCGAGCGTCGTGAGTATCCCGAATGCGGACTGGGAGTTCGTGCTGTTCGAGTCGGACGAGCCCAACGCCTTCGCGCTTCCCGGCGGCAAGATCGGCGTCAACACCGGCATCCTGCCGATCACGCAGACCGAGGCCGGACTCGCCACCGTCATCGCACACGAGATCGCCCATGTGACTGCGCGCCACGGGGCGGAACGCATGTCGCAGGACCTGCTCGTCCAGGTCGGCGGAACCGCCTTGTCCACGCTCCTCGGCAGCCAATCGCCGGTCGCCCGTGATCTGGCCATGCAGGCCTACGGTGTCGGCACGGAGGTCGGCGTCATGCTCCCCTATTCGCGCACCCAGGAGTACGAGGCCGACCGGGTCGGGTTGCTTTACATGGCACGCGCCGGCTTCGATCCGAATGCCGCGATCGGGTTCTGGGAGCGCTTTCAGGCTCGGAATCAGTCTCGCGGCACCCGGACTCCGGAGTTTCTGAGCACCCATCCGCTCGACGACGCCCGAATCGCGCAGCTCCGGGGCTTTTTGCCCCAAGCCATGGCCGAGTACGAACATGCCCGACGCTGATGCCTCGGCGCCGTGAGAGTCGCCTCGGTCACCGCTGCGCTCGCGCTCCTCATGCTCGCCGGCTGCGACCAAGGCGGCTCCGAGAAGGGCGGCGTTCGAAAGGCCGAGGTCGGATACGTCCCTGCATCGCCGCAGCGCCAGGGAGATCCGCGGAAAGGCTATGAGGCATTGCTCAATCGCTCGGTCGTGACCTGTGGGCTTCCGTACGCGGCCTACGTCGAGATGAGGGGCTCTGAGGCGGACCCCGGCCCGCAGTTTCCGGGGCGGGTCGGGCGCAACGCCGAGCTACCCTACATGCTGACCTCCCGGATTGCCCCGTCCGGGGTCGAGATCGTCACGTCCAACTGTCTGGCCTGTCATGCGGCGACCATCGAGGGCCAGCTGGTGATGGGGCTGGGCAATGCGTTTCTCGACATGACGGTCGATCCGCTGATCGGGGTCGAAACGGCCGGCGCTTTCGTCAAGGATAGCCCTGCGGCGGCCGAGTGGCGGCGCTGGGCCGATCGGGTCGCCGCGATCGCGGATTACATGATGACCGACACCGTCGGTGTGAATTCGGGGCGCAACCTGACCCTTGCCCCGATGGCTCACCGCGATCCCGAGACGCTCGCCTGGTCCGATACGCCGCTGATCGAGCCGCCACCGAAGGTGCCGCTCCCGCTCAGCGTGCCGCCCTGGTGGAACATGGGCAAGAAGCACGCGCTCTTCTACAACGGCGAGGGTCGCGGCGACCATGTTCGCTATATGATTCTCGCCTCCGCCATCTGTACCGATTCGCTCGAAGAGGTCGCGGAGATCGACGCCTGGTTCGTCGATGTGCGTGCCTATCTGGCGAGCCTGCGCCCGCCGAAGTACCCGTTTGCGATCGACCGCGGCCTCGCCGATCAGGGTTACGCCGTCTTTCAGGACATCTGCAAGGGCTGTCATGGCTCATACGGCGAGGAGGCGCGTTATCCCAACCGTGTCGTCTCGCTGGGTAAGGTGAAGACCGATCCGGAGGTCGCACGCCGAGGTTTCAGCGATGCCGACCGTTTTCTCGAGTGGCTCGGTCGATCCTTCTATGGCGAGCTGTCCCGGGCGGCTCCGGCGCTTGGCTACGTCGCCCCCCCGCTCGACGGGGTCTGGGCCACCGCGCCCTATCTGCACAACGGCTCGGTGCCGACCCTTGCCGCCCTGCTCGACAGCCGCTTGCGCCCCGATTTTTGGCGGTTCGATCGCGAAGGCGATGACCAGCCTGCTTACGATGAGTCCAGAGTGGGTTGGGCATATCGAGCGCTTGACGAAGGTAAATCCGGCGCCATGAGCTGGGACGAGCGAAACCGCATCTACGACACCGGCCTTACCGGTTACGCCAATCAGGGCCACACCTTCGGCGACGATCTGACCGACCCTGAACGCTCGGCCCTGCTCGAATATCTCAAGACCCTTTAACACGTCACAGCAGAGGACAACGCAGATGATTCGAACGACAAGCGTCCCCGTGATACTGGTCGCCGCCCTGTTGACGGGCCCGTTGCCGGTCCTTGCCGGCGACGACGCGCATGATCTCGGGCTGGTGACCTGGATGGGGCGCCTCCAGTACTACGCGCACAAGCTCGGCCTCGCCGTGGATGCCGGCAACAAGCCGCTGGTCGCCTACTACATCCACGAGGTCGAAGAGGTCATCGAGATGATCGAAGACATCGACGATGCCGACGGGGTCCCCGTCGGCAAGCTCGTCAAAGAGATCCTCGTGCCGGCCTTCGAGAGCCTCGAGACAGCCTTCGATACAGGCGACGCGACACGTCTGGATGCCGACTACAATCGGCTCCTCGGCGCCTGCAATCAGTGTCACGAGAAGGCCAACCGCCCCTATCTCATCGTCGAGCGACGGCACGACAATCCCTACATGCAACGCTTCACGCCGAGCCGGGCGCCGGTCTCGCCCGCGCCCGCGCCCGAGTGAGCCGCAGCCGCAGACTTCATCGAGGCGAGACGCTGCGGCACGACAAGGGGAGGTCGGATACGGATCGACGATCAAAAAAGCCTTGCGCTTTCGGCCTCACCCCTGTAATCTTGTCGACTCAGTTGCGGGGTGGAGCAGTCAGGCAGCTCGTCGGGCTCATAACCCGAAGGTCGTAGGTTCAAATCCTGCCCCCGCTACCAATTACAAAAAGGCTTACGGTTTCTGGCCGTAAGCCTTTTTTAGTTTCGGGTCCTCGTTCGGCGAACGTGTCGGCTGATCGATGGCATCGCCTCGCCGGACCCTCGGCCACCTCGATTGCCTAGCTGCACTCCTCTCGGCGGGCGGCACCCGCCCAGGGCGGGTGCCCCGGGCAGGATCCTGATCAGTCTTCCGCGCGCTGATAGGCGTCGGCGAGCTGTTTTTGGATGTTCGCGGGCACCGTGTCGTAGTGGCTGAGCTCGATGCTGTAGGTGCCTTCCCCACCGGTCAGGGCCTTCAGGCGTGCATCGTAGCCGTTGAGCTCCGCGAGCGGGACCTCTCCCTCGATGACGATCCGACCGCGGCTCTTGCTGTCGCTGCCGTTGATGCGGCCGCGGCGGCTGGAGAGATCGCCGGCGAGGTCGCCCATGGCCGTGCCTTGCGCGGTGATCCGGATCTTCACGATGGGCTCGAGCAGGACCGGGCGCGCCTTCTCCACCGCCTCGATAAAGGCCTTGCGCCCGGCCGTCGAGAAGGCGATGTCTTTTGAGTCGACCGGATGGAACTTGCCGTCGTACACCGTCACCCGGATGTCGTGCATCGGATAGCCGGCGATGGCGCCCTCGTCGAGAACCTGCCGCACGCCTTTCTCGATCGACGGGATGAAGTTGTTCGGGATCACGCCGCCGACGACGGCATCGACGAACTCGAAGCCGGCGCCGCGCTCCATGGGCTCGACCCGTAAATAGACCTCGCCGAACTGCCCGGCGCCGCCGGTCTGCTTCTTGTGACGATGATGCCCCTCGGCGGGGGCCGTGATGGTCTCGCGGTAGGGGATGCTCGGCGGATGGGTCTCGACCTCGACGTGATACTGCTCCGAGAGCCGGCGCAGCAGCACGCGCAGGTGTAGCTCGCCGAGTCCGCGCATGACCGTCTCGTTTGCGGCGGCGTTGTGCTCGACGTGGAAGCAGGGGTCCTCGGATTCGAGCTTGTGCAGGGCATCGGTCAGTTTTTGCTCGTCTCCGCGCTTGTTCGGGTGGATGGCGAGCCCGAACAGCGGCACCGGACATTCCAGACTGGAGAGGTGGAAATGGTCCTCGTCGTGCGAGTCGTGGAGCACGGCGTCGAAATGAATGTCCTCGATCCGCGAGACCGCCAGGATATCGCCGGGTACACCCTCGGGCACTTCGATCTGCTCCGCACCGTGGAGTCGGAACAGATGGCTGACCTTGAACGGCTTGCGTGCATCGCCGATGAAGAGCTGGCTCTGCGGCGTGATCCGCCCTTGGTGAATCCGGAAGATCCCGAGCTTGCCGCGGAAGGGGTCGTTGATGATCTTGAAGACGTGCGCGATGGCGTGCTTTGAAGGATCGGGATCGACCATGACCGGAGTCATGGCGGCGCCTTCGCCCTTGAGGAAGGGAGGAGGATTCCCTTCAGAGGGATTCGGCATGAGTCGGGTGATGATCTCGACCAGCTCACGGACGCCGGCACCGGTCGTTGCCGACACGTAACAGATCGGGATGAGGTGCGCGTTGCGCAGTGCCGCCTCGAAGGGGTCGTGAAGCTGCTCGGGCTGGAGCTCCTGGCCCTGCTCGAGGTAGATCTCCATCAGCGCCTCGTCGACCTCGACCACTTGGTCGATGATCCGGCTGTGGGCTTCCGCGACGGATGAAAAGTCGGCACCCTCGCCGCTCGGCTGGAAGAAGCAGTCGATGACCCGCTTGCCGCCCTCGGCAGGCAGGTTGATCGGGAGGCATTCGGCTCCGAAGGTCTCGCGGATCTGATCCGTCAGTTGGGCCAGGTCGGCCTCGGGCGAATCGATCTGATTGACGATGATCATGCGGCAGAGGTTGCGGTTGTCCGCGGCCTTCATCATCCGCAGGGTCATCGGCTCGATCCCGGACTGCGCGTTGATGACGAGCGCAGCCGTTTCGACGGCCGGCAGCACCGAGATGGCGCGTCCCAGAAAATCCGGGTATCCGGGCGTGTCGATCAGATTGACGTGCTTGTCGTGCGCGCTGAAGCTGGTGATGGAGGCGTCGAGCGAATGAAGCAGCTCCTTTTCCATCGGATCGAAGTCACAGACGGTCGTCCCTTTGGCGACGCTGCCGGGACTCGAGATCACACCGGTCGCGGCGAGCAGCGCTTCGACCAGCGTGGTCTTGCCGGACCCGGCGTGACCAACCAGGGCAATGTTGCGGACGTCCTCGGCATTGTAATCAGACATCGGTAATCCTGTAGTGGCGTTGGGTGAGGCGCGGGGCGGTGTGCGGGCTCCCGTCGAGATCCGTTTACGGAACGAAATTATACCGTAACTCGGCCGTCTCCCTGGTTCGGGATCCGGCGCAATTCGTTTCCCGGCCTGCCCGGGATCAACTCGGCGCGGGGGAGGGGCTGCGGGCGCAGAGATGCCCGGAGCGGATCGGCAGGACAAAAAAAGGCGGCCGATCGGCCGCCGAAGGACGCACAGCTAGTGAGAGGAAAACCGAATTCGAGGCGACCTCGTCCGCATCTCCGAACGGATCGAGTCCTGGACTCGAGTGCCTATATTCGCGTTATCCTTAAAAAGGGTGCGACAGAGCAGGCATTACCGATTGAGCTGCGGTGCTCCTGCTTTCCGAAAACCTCGTCACCTGATTCGCTGTCGAAATGGGGCAACGGGGCGTCAATGCCCCATAGGTTAGCACATCTCTGGAGACGCAAAGATGTCACTGGTTCTCAAATCGGACGCTTTTGTCGACGGAGCGCACATCCCGGTGCGCTATACCTGCGAGGGCGAAGATATCTCGCCGGCTTTGGTTTGGGAGAATCTTCCCGAGGGCACCGCTAGCCTGGTTTTGATCGTCGACGACCCGGATGCGCCGGACCCCGCCGCTCCGCGGATGGTTTGGGATCATTGGATCCTCTATAACCTGCCGCCCGAAGCCATGCTCCCCGAAGGAGTGACCTCCGATCGTTTGCCCGTCGGGACAGGCGAGGGCATCAACAGCTGGGGGCGGATCGGCTACGGCGGGCCGTGCCCGCCGGTCGGCTGCCACCGCTATTTCCACCGTCTCTATGCGCTTGATGTCCGACTGCCGAGTCAGTTGGGGACCCCGACCAAGGACGAGCTCCTGCTCGTCATGGAAGACCATATCCTCGGTCGCACCGAGCTGGTCGGCATCTACGAGAAGCGTTGAAGGTTGAACCGCGTCTCGGAGCAACAGACGAGGTTTCAGGTTGGGGGTGCGCGTCAGCGGCCGGCTAGGGATGCAG
>NZ_LN848257.1:5047630-5058682 GCF_001499735.1 Thiocapsa sp. KS1
GACAATAACTCAGGGATGCAGTGGACGCGGTTTAAGCGGATAATCTTATAGGATTTATTAACCGTGTCTGCCGCGACGTAGATGGGTCGCGGCAGACACAGAGGGAGGGCGCAATCGGCGCTTGTTGCGCCGGACGCGTTTAGGGCCGGACGCGTTTAGGGCCGGACGCGATTGATGGTCACGGCGACTTGGTTGTTTCCGGCGCTGTCGATCGGCCCGGTCTCGCCCTCGAGGTCACCGGACTGGGGTGTTGCCTGGCCGCTTTTGGCGATGCGCGCACCGATCATGACCTGCGGGAAGGCGGAGAGGCTCATCTCGGGCATCATCGCCATGCTGTCGTTCAAGGTGACGCGGGTCGGGAGATCCTTGACCTGGAGGCGCTGCACGGCGAGCGGCATCGGCGGTCCGGCGACCGCGCGTGCGAATACGAACACCACGTCCTCCGGAGCGGCACCGGCCGAGAGTGACTGATCCAGGCTAACCTCGGCGGTCACCGACGGGGCGGCGACCGGATCGGAGGCGAGCGATGCGGTTTGCGCCTGCTGCGCTGCGGGTTGTGCAGCAGGCTCGGTCCCGCCCTGCGCAGGCGTGGAGGGCGATGTCACGACGGACCCGGTCGTCGGCGCACCGGCACGCGTGCGCGCCTCCGTAATCATCTCGCGCATGTCCGCGGCGTCTTCCGACGCGGGATCCATGTCGTCGAGGATGCGCTGCCAAGCGGTGGCTGCGGCGGTGAACTGTCCGCGCTGGTAGTACAGCATCCCGGACAGCCAACGGGCACTTGCGTTGTCCGGCTCGGCCGCGAGAACCTGCTCGATCAGAGTGGCCGGCTTGCCTTCCAGACTGTTGTTGGTGTTGGCGGCGAGAGCCTCCGCATAGGCGAGCATGACCTCCGGGCGCTCCGGTGCCAAGGCATAAGCCTTCGAGACGGCTTCCAGTGCCTGCTCGGGACGGCGCATCGTGAAATAGGTCCGGCCGATCATCAGCCAGCCGTCGACGTTGTTCGGATCCTCGGCCAACCGTTCGGCGAGGCGCTCGACCAAGACCTCCAGCGGCGGCAGCTCTTGGCCGTCGGGTCCGACGAGGGGCGGTGTCTCACCGCCGAGGGCCGCGCTTTCCAGGCGCTCGATCATCTCGCGGTGGCCGACCTCGTCGTAGATCAGCACCGCCGCTGCCGGCACCGCCACCGCCAGCACGATCGCCATCCAACGGCCGCCGGAAGCACCGCGACGCTCGGACGCCGCAAGCTCTCCGGGGATGTCGCGCAGCAGATCGCGCTCTAGGTCGCGTCGCGCCGCGACGTATTGGTCTTGCTCCAGGAAGCCGGCGGCCAGATCGGCGTCCAGCTCTTGGAGGCGTTGCTTGAACACGGTGAGGTTGAGCTCGTCCTGCTCGGGTGCATCCGTCGGTGTCTCGGGCTGCAGCAGCGGCAGGGCGACAAAAAACAACGCCAGGCCTATCAGCCCGGCGGTCAGCGTCCAGAAGATGATCATTTGAGTTTATCTTGGTTGTCGCCGTCGGCGGCGAGCAGTCGTTGAAGACGGGTGCGTTCGGCCTCGGTCAGATCCTCCTCGGGCTCGTCCTTCTTGCGCCCGAGTGTTCGGAACAGCATGTAGCCGGCGACGCCGAGGAAGATGAAGGGGCCGAACCAGAGGAGATAGGTCGAGGGCTTGATCGGCGGCTCGTAGAGCACGAAGTCGCCGTAGCGATCCACGAGGAAGGTGACGATCTCCTCGTCGCTTTGCCCTTCTAACATCATGCGATAGACCTCTTCGCGCAGGTCCTGGGCGACCCCGGCCTGCGAGCCGGCGAGCGACTCGTTTTGGCAGACCAGGCAGCGCAGCTTGGCGATCAGGTCGCGAAAGGCTTCATGCTGGCCGGGTGTCTCGAACTTGAACTCTTCGAGCGTGTAGGCCGACAGATTGCCGAACGCAAGTGTCCCCGCAAGCAGCACGAGGCACAAAGGGATGTTGCGGACACGATGATGAATCATGATGTTTGAGGTCTGTACTGCTCGACGATCGGCCGGATCTTGGTCTCCCACACGGTGCGGTCGACCGGCCCGATATGCTTGTAGCGAATGATGCCCTCGCCGTCGACCACGAAGGTCTCCGGGGCGCCGTAGACGCCCCAGTGCAGACCGTAACGGTTGTCCGGATCATAGGCGCTGATCACGTAGGGGTTGCCGTAGCGTTTGAGCATCTCGAGCGCCTCTGGCCTCGTGTCTTTCCAGTTGAAGCCGACCACCTGAACATCGTTGTCGCGCGCGATCGCCATCAGCTCGCTATGCTCCTGACGGCAGGACGGGCACCAGGAGGCCCAGACATTGACCAGCGAGACCTTTCCCATGAGGATCTCGTTAGTCACCGTTCGGCTGGGGTCCTCCAACGACTCGAGCTCGAACATGGGCGCAGGCTTGTCCACGAGCGGGGAGGGAACCTTGCGCGGATCCAGCTGAAGGCCGTAGAAGAGCAGTGCGACCAGCGCGATGAAGATGGCGAGCGGGATGAGCGCGCGCCGCTTCGCCTTTGCCGTCGGCGAGGTGATCGTCGTCATGTCCGTACCCCCAATGCACCGGCCGGGACGTTTGCCGTCCGCCGTGCCGTGCGGTACCGCCGATCGGCCATGGCCAAGAGTCCGCCGAGCGCCATCAGGATGGCCCCGAGCCAGATCCAGCGCACGAAGGGTTTGTAGTAGACCCGCAGCGCCCAGTCGCCGTCCGTTCCGACCGGCTCGCCGAGCGAGACGTAGAGGTCGCGCAGGAAGCCGGCGTTGATGGCGGCTTCGGTCATCGGCATTCCGCCCGAGAAGTAGGCGCGCTTTTCCGGATAGAGGACGGCAATCTGTCGCTCGTCCTTATAGACGATGAACTCGCCCTGCTGTGCCATGTAGTTGGGCCCGGGCACGGCCTGTACGCCGTTGAACTGGAAGCGGTAGCCCGAGTCCTCGTGGACGTCGCCCGGCGACATCCGCACGTCGGTCTCGGAGCCGTGGATCGACACCATGGTGACGCCGACGATGAACATCGCGATCCCGACATGCGCGGTCCACATGCCGTAGTAGCTGAGATTGCGCGCGTTGAAGTCGGCTGCGAGTCCCCGGAAACCGTCTTTGTTCTTCAGGCGCTCGGCGAGGGCGATCAGATGCGTACCGACCAGCCAGGCACTCATGCTCAGACCGAAGGCCATGGCGAGACCGCCGTCCTCGAAGATCGGCTGCAGGGCGACGATGAACACGGCGATGCCGAGCGCAAGCGCGATCCACAGCGAGCGTACCAGACGCATCGGCTCGTCGTGCTTCCAGCGGGTCAAGGGTCCGATCCCCATCGCCACGACGAGGAAGGGCGAGAGCGACACGAACATCTTGTTGAACCAGGGGAAGCCGACCGAGATCTTGCCCCACCCGGCGGCCTCGTAGATCAGCGGGGCGAGGGTGCCGAACAAGACCAGGACCGTCAGCGTCGCGAACAGCAGGTTGTTCACCAGCAGGAAGCTCTCGCGCGAGAGGATGTCGAAGCGACCGCCGCCGGCGATGGTCGGTGCACGCCAGGCGTAGAGCGCCAGCGAGCCGCCGATCACGACGCAGAGGAAGACGAGGATGAAGGTGCCGCGCGCCGGGTCGGTGGCGAAGGCATGGACCGAGGTCAAGACACCCGAGCGCACCAGGAAGGTCCCGAGCAGCGACAAGGAGAAGGCCGAGATGGCGAGCAGCACGGTCCAGCTCTTGAAAGCCGCGCGCTTCTCGGTCACCGCAAGCGAGTGAATCAGCGCTGTGCCCACCAGCCAGGGCATGAAGGAGGCGTTCTCGACCGGATCCCAGAACCACCAGCCGCCCCAACCCAGCTCGTAGTAGGCCCACCAGGAACCCAAGGCGATACCGATGGTGAGGAAGACCCAGGCCGCGGTGGTCCAGGGCCGCGACCAGCGTGCCCACGCAGAGTCCAGCTTACCGCCGATGAGCGCCGCGATTGCGAAGGCGAAGGCGACCGAGAAGCCGACATAGCCCATGTAGAGCATCGGCGGGTGGATCGCCAGACCGAAGTCCTGCAGCAGCGGGTTGAGGTCTCGGCCTTCGAGCGGTGCCGGGAAAAGTCGGTCGAAGGGGTTCGAGGTCAAGAGCATGAACAGCAGGAAGCCGATCGCCACCATGCCGAGGACCGACACGACGCGCGCCACCATCGGCAACGGCAGATTCTTGCTGAAGGCGGCAACCCCCGTGCCCCATCCGGCCAGCATCAGGACCCACAACAGCAGCGATCCCTCGTGTCCGCCCCAGATCGCCGAGACCTTGTAGAGGGTCGGCATCAGGCTGTTGGAGTGGGCCGCGACATATTCGACCGAGAAGTCGTCGGTCAAAAACGCATGCAGGAGCGCGACGAAGGCAATCGCGATGAAGGTGAGCTGGCCGCGGGCGAGCGGTCGAGCCATCTGCATCCAGCGGCGGTTGCCGACGAAGCTGCCGATCAGCGGCACGGATGCCTGTGCCGCGGTGATGGCGAGGGCGAGAATCAGCGCGAAATGACCGAGCTCGGGGACCATTAGTTGGAGGCTCCGCGGGTGCCCATCGACTCGACGACACCCTCGGCATGGGCGGTCTGAAGTGTACTGGCGACCTCGGGCGGCATGTATTCCTCGTCATGTTTGGCGAGGACCTCTTCGGCATAGAAGACGCCGTCCGCACCGAGTCGACCCTTGGTCACCACCCCCTGGCCCTCGCTGAAGAGGTCGGGGAGGATCCCGGTATAGGCGACCGTGACCGTCTCGGCGTTGTCTGTCACGTCGAACTTGACCGTCAAGCCGTCCTCCTGGCGCGCCACCGTTCCCGGAGTCACCAAGCCCCCCAGACGGAAGACGTGCTCGGCCGGGGCCTCGCTGGCCATAACCTGCGACGGGCTGAAGAAGTACGAGATATTGCTGTTGAGTGCACTCAAGGCTAGGGCCGAGGCCGCGCCGACACCCGCGATGGCGAGGCCGACGAACACGAAACGTTTCTGTCTTGCTTTCATTGCTTCACTCCAGAGTCGCGCATCCGGATCAATCGACCAAGACGGGCCAAAATGGTTCGCCGTTGAGCGCGCAATTGAAGAATTTCCGCCACGAGCAGCACCAGCACCATGCCGTAGGCGCCCCATACAAAGAAGGCGTAACCGCCTTGAGAGAAGAACGCGCTCATGCTCGATGGCCTTTGACGAGAAGCTCCTGAACCCAGGTGTTGTCGGCCTCGCGTGTCAGGATGAGGCTGCGCAGCCGCATCAGGGTGGTCGCGAAGGAGTACATCCAGAACCCGAAGGTCACCGCCAGCATCGAAAAGAGGATGTTGCCCTCGATCTGCGTCAGGTTGGAGCGCTGATGGAGCGCGGCGCATTGGTTCGGATCCGGACAGTTCACGGACCAGAAGATGAGCGGGACCATCACCAGCCCGACGATCGCCAGCAGGGCGGCAGCCCGGTCGGCACGGCGCGTGTCGTCGATCGCCGAGTGCAGCGCGATGTAGCCGATATACATGAAGAAGAGAATCAGCTCCGTCGTGAGGCGGGGATCCCAGTCCCAATAGGTGCCCCAACTGGGACGTCCCCAAAAGGACCCGGTCCAGAGCGCCAGGAAGGTGAAGATGGCTCCCGTCGGTGCGATCGCGTTGGCCATCATGAAGGAGAGCCGGGTATTGAACACCAGTCCGATCGCCGCCCAGGCCACCATGACCACGTACAGCCACATCGACATCCAAGCAGCCGGGACGTGGATGAAGATGATGCGGTAGTACTCCTTCTGCGCATTGCTCCCGCCGAGCTGGTCGGGCGTCTGGAAAAACCCCCAGTAGAGGCCGGCCAAGAGACACACCCCGGTCAGGATCCAAAAAACCGGGATGAGCCGGCCTGCAATCGGGTAGAAGGAGGCGGGAGCAGCAAATCTAAACCAGTTCGAAGCCATTGGTGAAGGGGTCATCCCTCGGATTATTCGATTGAAATCTTAAGCGCAGCCGACGATGCCAGCGGCGCGAACGTCAGGGCAGCGACCAGAAACGCCCCGAGAAGGGCGAGATAGGGGCGCGTGTCCGCCATATCGATGCCGCTTGCCGTCACCGCCCCGGCCCCGTAGACCAGCACCGGGATATAGAGCGGCAGTATCAACAAGGACAAGAGGATACCGCCGCCGCGCAGACCCAGCGTCAGTGCCGCACCGATCGCCCCGATCAGGCTGAGCACGGGAGTCCCGAGCAAGAGGGCGACCATCATGATCAGGATCGCGTCGTCGGAGAGATGGTACTGCATGCCGACCAGCGGGGCGATGAGGACCAGCGGCAACCCGGTCAGCAACCAGTGTGCCGTGATCTTAGCCAACACCAGCAACGACAAAGGCTGCGCCGTCAAGACCATCTGCTCGAGCGTGCCGTCCTCGTAGTCCGCCGCGAACAGGCGCTCGAGCGCCAACATCGAGGCCAGCAAGGCCGCAACCCAGACCACGCCGGGGCCGAGGATCTG
The DNA here is from genome assembly GCF_001499735.1 of Thiocapsa sp. KS1. Classification (GTDB taxonomy): domain Bacteria; phylum Pseudomonadota; class Gammaproteobacteria; order Chromatiales; family Chromatiaceae; genus Thiocapsa. The sequence goes on from NZ_LN848257.1 coordinate 5,054,109, forward strand.
CAGGATCTGTCGCTCGGTGCCTACGCCCAACGGAAACAGGCTCACCACGATGATAAAGAAGAAGAGCGTGGTCAAGACGTCCGTGCGTCGCCGCAGGGCCAGCGTGAGATCCCGCAGCAGAACACACCAGAAAACACGCAGCACGGCCGGTCAGCTCCCGAGGTGAAGGCGTTCGACCTGACCGGAGGTCAGGCCGACCTCCTGGTGAGTCGTCAGGACGACGATGCCCCCGTGCGCCACATGATTGGCGATGAGGGTCTCCAGCAGATCCACCGCACCGACGTCCAATGCTGTGAAGGGCTCGTCGAGGACCCAGAGCGGGGCGTTGCTCAGGATCAGCCGCGCCAAGGCCACGCGCTTCTTCTGACCCTGCGAGAGCATCCGCGTAGGCAGATCCTCGAAACCGACAAGACCGATCCGCGCCAGTGCCGCCCAGATCGCGGACTCGTCGACGCGATCCCCGTCCAAGGTCGCGGCGACACGGAGATTCTCGATGCCGGTCAGGTCGCCCTTGATACCGTTCAGATGGCCGAAGTAGAGCAGATCGCGCCGATAATCCTCGCCGAGCCGACGCGTGGATTCGTCCTTCCAGCGGATCTCGCCTGTGTCCGGCGTGAACAGTCCGCACAAGGAGCGCAGCAGTGTCGTCTTGCCGCTGCCGTTCGCACCGCGCACGTGCAGGAGCGTACCCGTCGCGACGGCGAAATCCAGCCCGGCAAAGAGCAGGCGATCGCCGCGCCGACATGCGAGCTGTGTGACCTCGAGCATAGGGATGCAGGGGTTCCGTTGATGAATCCGAACGCGCCGGCGCTCGGGTGCCGCGGACCGCGTCGGATCCGCTCGCGAGGCCGCCGACGAAAGCCGGCGTGCAACCATATACGCTGGGTCCGAAATCCACAACCGCCCCGGAAGCCCGCCGACCTTCAAGGCCGGCAAGGCCGGATCAGTCGGTATGTCGGCTGCGTTTTCTCAGCAGCGCCTTCGCGTCTCGGTTGGCGTCGGGGCTGCCTGTACCTCCGTTGCGGAGTGCCCCCCGGTGGCTCAGTGCTCCCAAGGCAAGAAGCGCATCCAGTCGCATGGATTCCCTGTGCGGGTGCTACAGTCGATTGGCTTCGACCAGAGTTCTGATGGCATTCGGGAAGGCATCCGGGCCCGCATCGGGCGTATCGTCGGCGCCGTCTCGTCGCCAGAGCGTCAGCATCCCGTCGGCGACCCGCTCCCAATGGGCGCGACCTTGATCCGCAATACGCGTGAATAAACCGTGATCGCGATCCTCCAGCCAGGCTGCATAGGCATCACGCAGGGTCGGGAAGAGGTGTTGACGCATGCCGGTCAGGGTGCCGATGTAGAGGTGCAGCGAGGACGGCTCGCCGGTGTCGGCCAACGCCGGCAGGGTCACGAGACAATCGGCGAGGTGATCGCGCACCGCGCGCGCCATCAGCTCGGCGGGGGTGCGGGAGAGGTCCATCAGCATGGCATTCCAATCCTCCCCGAGACACTGCCCGGCTTCGTACTCGCCTTGCTCGTGCAGCAGCAAGGTCTTGATCTCGCGCTCGGTCATGGCATCGAGCGACGCCTCGAGCGCCTCCTCGAAGTCGTAGCAGGCAAAGGCGCGTCCGAGTGCGTTGTCCGGTCGGTTCCAGCGCCAGCCTTCGAGCTTCTCCCATAGGAAGCGCCGCAGGGCTTCGCGTCGCACGAAGATGGTCCGACCCAGGGTCATGGCGGGCGGCGCGGTCAGGTCACGGGCATACTCGTTCGCGACCACGAAAACCGAGTAACCCTGATTGGATCGGCGCTGCTCGAGCGCACCTAGAAAAAAATGCGGCTTGGACCGGTTGCCGAGCCCGCCGCTGTAGACCAGTCCGCGCGGGGCCAGTCGGGCGTTGATGGCTTCCGCGTCGAAAGGGTCGTAACACGCGCCGTCGATCTCGATCGGCCGCAGCTCGGCCCCTTCGAGCTCCTCCCAGAGCTGCTCGCGTGCCTGGAGCCATTCGCCGACTTGCTCCCGCTCCAGGGACGCACCATAAGGGAGGTGTTTTTCCCAGCGGAAGTATTCGCGCATCTTCATCAGGTAGACGCACAGCGAGTCATCCGCGCCGTAGCGTGCGTCCGAGATGTGGCAGTTGTACTGCACGGCTTCGGCCAGATCGCTGACGGCAGGGTTCGGCATCACGACACACCTCGCGCCGGAAGGGTTATTTTTCTTAGTAGAATAATCGGACATCAAGCTATCAGCTTCGTGCCGTCCTGCCAAGCTCGGGGGGCGCGGTCCCTACAAGCATCGAAACAGGAGTCGGACGTGGCATTACGTATCAAGAGTCATTGGTGGAACGACGATCAGGAGCGCTCCCTCCCGGAGATCGCGAGCGCGCTGGCCTTCATCGCCTGGCGGATCGCCGTGGACAAGGCGATCAATCTGCACTGCGAGCGCTTCGTCTACGAGAGCGATCGTCAGCGTCTGGATGTGATCGAGGAGTATCTTGTCTTTCTGATTCAGATCGCCGACCGCATGTCGCACGGCATCTTGGAGGACGAGGACCGCCGGACCTTGATTACCGCCTTCGCGAAGAAGGTCTTCGAGCATGTGCAGGACAACACGCAGGATCTGCTCGGGCCGGGCGACTACGGCGGACCCTTCATCGCGCGGCTCAACGCGCGCTCGGGCGAATATGCCGACTTCCAGTTCGCCGACGATGGTCCGAGCTACGCCTTCCTGCGCCACCTCGGTTTCGAGATCCAGTGCCTGATGGGCCCGAGCGAGGAGAACCGCTGGGTCATCGATCAGGTCATGGACAAGGACGGCTGGGATGCCTACAAGCGCTTCTCCAAGGCCTTCCGCGATCTGTTCGAGTGAACCCGGCATCGGCAAGGTCGGCGAGGTAGGTCGGGTTAGGCGCGCGGCACGACCCGGAATTTAAACTCAATGGCTTATCGCGCCGTAACCCGACGTCGGCGGTGATACGCGAGGCTGAGTGTCGGGTTACGCTGCGCTAACCCGACCTACCTCGATCGGCGCGGAGCCGAGTTTCGTGCGGGCGCGGCGCCGCGGCGCTCCAACTGGGTGACCAGGATGCCGCAGAGGATGAGTCCGAGCGCATAGAGATGATTCGGCTCGGGCTCCTCGCCCAGGAAGAGCATCCCGACGCCCACGGCCCAGAGTGGGATCAGGTAGTTGAGCTGGGAGACGAACGAGGGGCCGGCCGATTTCACCAGCTTGAAATAGACGATGGTCGCGATTGCGGTCGCGAAGACGCCGAGCAGCGCGACCGCGATCAGGTGCGGTGTCTCCGGCGCGACCCGCACTGCGGCATCTCCGGCGACATCCCCGGTCAGGACAACGACCGGCACCATCATGAGCGACGCCAGCGAGATGGTGGATGCCGCGCTGAAGAGCGCGTCGCTCGCCGGGCGGAGCCGCGCCAGGATCGAGGAGACGGCATAGCTGATGGCCCCGCCCAACACCGCCAGCATCGGTAGCAGGTGCCCTTGGCCGTCGGCGAGATCCGCGAAGGCATCAGGCCCCAGCAGCACCACGACACCTGCGAATCCCAACACGAACCCAGCCGCGCGGTACCGCGTCAGATGTTCGCCGGGCACCAGGAAATGGGCGAGCCCGAGGGTCGCCAACGGCATGATCGCCATCAGGATTCCGGCCAGCCCGCTGGCGATGAAGGTCTGACCCCAGGCGATCAAGGAGAAGGGCAGAACATTGCCGAACACCGCGATCAGGACATAGAAGACCCACAGCCGTCGCCCGGCAACCGGTCGCGTCGCGAGCAGCCAGGCGGTCGGCACGAGCAACACCGTGGCCAAGACCAACCGTCCCGCGACTACCAGGTCGGGCGGGAAACCCCCGACCGCGATCTTGGTCAGGAGAAAGGATGTGCCCCACATCAGGGTCAGCGACAGCAGCATGACCCAATCGGCAAGGCGATGCCGCCTCGTCAGTTGCACGAGGGGGCCCCCGATCGGTTGGATCGGATCGGCGAGAAAGGCGTGCGACTCACTGTTCTTGGCATGTCGATACTCTCGATCCCGATCATACCGCTCTCCACACCGATCGGTTCTCAAAACCTCTTGCGCGGATACGGCGCGCCAAGGCGATATGTCGACCTTCGCGCGTACGTCGCGCGAGGCGATCCACGCCGCAACAGGGGCGGCAGCCCAAGCCGTTCGGTGACACGCGAGCCGCCTGGCCTCGGTTGAAGTCCGTCGGGCGCCGAGCGCACAATCCAGGGCCGATTGCACACGAGGCCGGTCTCGGACCGGAGCGTCCCGCACACCGATGCCCGCAGTCCCTCCATATCGCATCTCGGACACCCGACTCAAGCTCGCGGGCGAATATTTCCTCGGCGGACGCCTGGCCGCCGCCCATGCCGTCGCCCGGGCGCTTTGGCACGAGGGCGAGCGCACGCCGGCACTCGCCGTGCTCTACGGCGAGCTGCTCTTGCTCGCCAATCGGCTGGAGAGCGCCGAGCCTGCGCTGCGGCTCGCCTTGGAGGATCGACCCGGGCAGCCCCGCGTGATCGGTCTGCTCGCCGAGCTCGCCAGGCGGGCGGGCCGGTTCGGCGAGG
>NZ_LN848257.1:5058782-5067158 GCF_001499735.1 Thiocapsa sp. KS1
GGCGCCTATCTGCTGCCGGGCGGGTCGGGGCGCGTGAAGCTTGACTGGATCGATCGCAGACCTTTGCCGTGCGTCGCGGCGCAGGTCGGCGGGGTCGCGCTCAACCTGCTGCTCGACACGGGCGTCGGCGATACCCTGCTCGATGCGGATCTGGCCGAACGGCTCGATGTCCGGACCTTCGGATCCGAGCCCATCCAGTTTCCCTCGGGTCCGGCGGGGCGGGTGGCGCTGGGGATCTTACCCGAGCTGAGGCTCGGCACGCTCGCGATCGGACAGGTCCCGGTGCAGGTCATGCCTCTGCGCGACACCTTCGCGCATCTGAGCGATCGACCGGTGGACGGGATCCTGGGCACGGGCCTCTTCAGCCGCTTTCGCACGACCCTGGACTATGCCCGCGGATGCCTGACACTCGCTCGGGACGACGACCGTCTCGCGCGGGGTGAACCCTTCTACCTGGGCGGCGAGCATTATCCGCTCGTCGAAGCGCGCATCAACGCGCGTCTCGATGCCCTGCTGTTCCTGGATACGGGGATGGTCGGCGCGGCATTCGGACTGCCGGTCGGATTGGCCGAGATCGCCGGGGTCGAGCCGCTTCCCGGCACGGCGACCGCCGGGTCCGGTGTCGGCAGCGCGCTTGCCGCCGTCCCGGTCAAAGCCGCGTCGATCGTTGCTGCGGGGGCGCGGCGGCACGATCTGCTCGGTATGCTGATGGGTCGGTTTCGGTTGGAGCGCCAGCTCGGCTTTCGGATCGCCGGTCTGCTCGGAGAGGACTTCCCGGACGGCGGCGTGCTGACGCTCGACTTTCCTTCGATGCGGGTGGCCTGCGACACGCCCGATCCGGATGCGCACCCGCAGCCCGGGGTTTGACCGCAGCCGCATCGGGTCCGGACAATAGCCCGACCCTATCCGAGCCGACTGAGCCGCCATGACCGCCGTTGTAGAGCGTACCGTCCCGCCGCTGCCCACGATCCGCGAGGTGAAAGCCGGGAGCTTCATCTTCGAGCGGCCATTGGCGCTCCCGCCGGCCTTCTGCGACGCCGTGATCGAGCGTTTCGAGGCCCAGCCCGAATACCAGTATGCCGGGCGGGTCGGGCAGCTTCGCACCGAGGATCCGGGTGTCAAACGCACCACGGATCTGGTCGTGAGCAACAAGCCGGACTGGAAGGATGCCGATCGGATGTTCTTCGGCTCGCTCGCCGCCGCGATCAAGGAGTTTCGCGAGACCTACCCCTATTTCAAAGGGCCTTTCAAGGACGAAGGCTACCAAGTCCAGCGCTACCGTCCCGGCGAGTATTACCATTGGCACGTCGACGGGGGCAGCCATGAGCTGAGTCAACGCCAGCTGGTGGCCTTGTGGTACCTGAACGACGTACCGGGTCCGGGCGGGGAGACCGAGTTTCTCTATCAGGATGTCGTCGTTCGACCCGAGCGCGGCAAACTCGTCCTCTTCCCGCCCTTCTGGACCCACGAGCACCGGGCGGCGGTCATCCGGACCGGCGTGAAATACATCGCCACGACCTGGGTGGTCTTCGCCTGATGAGCGACGTTGCCCCGACCCTGCTGGCTATCGTCGAGCTCGGCGGCTATCCCAACCTGACCCCGCTGTATCGCAGCCTGGGATTCGAGGTCGAGGTGGTCGCCTCGCAGCGCAAGGCACAGGCGGCGCTCAAGCGCCGGATCCCGGACGTCATCGTTGCCGAATACAACTTTCAGTCCGACTTTCGCGACCGCACCAGCAACCTCGAAACCCTGATGGCACGCCTGCAGCGTCACCCCGAGGTCAAGGTCATCTGCTTCTACCAGAGCGAGTACCGACACAAGCTCGACGCCATGACCGCACGCTTTCCGATCTTCGAGGCGATCGCCTTTCCGATCGAGCCCGCTCGGGTCGAGGCGGCCTTGCGCCGCGCTGTCACGCCAAGGACTTAGCCGTAGGTTGTGCCGAGCCATGCGAGGCACAACCAACCGTCGGCGGATGTTGTGCTTCCTATCGTCGGCACAACCGGGTCTGTCATGCCGAGCGATTGAGTACCGCAACGGACGCAAAACGGCGCAAAGAAAAATCCGTGTAGGTCGGATGAGCGAAGCGTAATCCGACACGCGCCGTCTCGGGCAGCGCTGTCTCGGGCAGCCGCCAACGTCGGGTTACGGCGCGCATCGGTTTCGGCGGACACCACCGGGCGTCGTGTCGGCGCGCCTAACCCGACCTACCGTTTGACTCTTTCGGATCGACGGGTTCGCGCGCTCAGAAATCGCGCAGAACCGCACTGCACGCTTGCGGCATGCGAGGCTCGGGCTTCGCCGTACTGCCGCCGCCTTTCGACGGCTTGAGTGCCTCGTCGCTCAGCCACCAAGCGAGATCCGCGCCGCAGCCGTCGTCGCCGGGCAGTGCGGCTTGCGATTCGCAATCCGGGTTCCCGGCCGGGCACCGCAGGCGGACATGAAAGTGCGCATCATGATTCCACCAAGGCCGGATCTTGCGGAGCCAATCCCGATCGGCACTGTCGCTGTTTCGGCACAGCTCCTGCTTGATCGCCGCGTTCACGAAGATCCGATCGACACCCGGATGGCGTGCGGCCGCCTCGATCAGGCTGTGCTGAGCCGGGCCCCAGGCCGCGCTCACCGAGCGTCCGCCGGCTTGGACCATGCTCTGCGGATCGGCGCTGTTGTCCATCAGGCGCCGGGCCGCGGCGGGCGAGTCCGCCAGGGTGAACCAGATGTCGACATCCAGGCCGTTCTGATGGCTGCGATGGGACGACGACATACGCCCGCCGCGCGGCTGACTGAGATCCCCGATCATGATCAGACGCTCGCCGCGCGACTGCTGAGCGCGCCCCATGTCTTGGACGAAGCGCAGCAGCTCGGGATGGCCATAGTAGCGATTGCGGTAACGACGAATGCTCACGTAACCGGGTCCGCTCTCCGGCAATGCGTCGGCCCCGCCGATGCAGCCGTTGGACACGCCTCCGATCACCGCGGGCGGCCCGCTGCTCGGCGCGGCGACCTCGGCCCAAGGCGTTGCCTGGCCATCCTGCGCCGCAACAAGCAGCAGGGCGCCGAGGAGGCAGAGGACGAGGGCGGGTCGGATCTCGCGGACCTGAGTGATCCGGGCCATGGCTTCTCCTGAAAGGCTTCCAGCGAATGAGACTGCGGCGCATGATACGCGGATCGCTCCGAGGATCGAGAGCCTCCTTCAGACCACGAGGTTTTGTCGCATGTCAGAATTCACCAACGTCAGCATCGTCAAGAAGGCCAACTGCTACTTCGGCGGCGGCGTGACCAGCCGCACCATCCGCTTTCCAGACGGCAGCAAGAAGACACTCGGCATCATGCAGCCGGGCGACTACGAGTTCACCACCCAAGACAGGGAGATCATGGAGATCCTCGACGGGGATCTGGACGTCCTGCTGCCCGATGCGGCGGATTGGGTGAAGGTGCAGGGCGGGGAGTCGTTCGAGGTTCCGGCTCGGGCGAAATTCAGTCTTCGCGTGCGGGCACTGACCGACTATTGCTGCTCCTTCGTCAGCTGATTCCGCATGCGGTGCTCGGCCGGGCCGAGCCCTGTGCTTCGGTTGGAAGGACGCACCGCACGACCGGAACCGTCACCCGTGCCGCGGCCAAGGTCAAGCGACCCGATCCGCACCGGCTCACCGACGCCACAGCCGGCGGCCTTGAGCGCCTGTCAATGGTCCCGACCTCGCTGCAGGGCTTCGTAACGGGCCTTGAATGCCTCTTGGCGCAGCCGCGAGGCGTCTTCCTCGGTCGGCGCGAGCGGCGAGTCTTGCCAGGTCCCGCTCGCGTGATCGAAGACCGAGAAACGCCAGCCGCGGCCGACCTTGAAGACCTTGGTCACGTCCTTGCCGGCCTGCTCCATGGCCTCGAGTTTGCCGAGACCGCCGGACGCCGGTGCAGCGCGAGGCGCCTCGCGCTCCTCCGACGGTGCCGGTCGATGCTCGGCCAGGTTGAAGCGGTTGTTCTGGATCTCGCCCTGCACGTCGAGCTCGACGGATTCGACGCCCGGCAGGCGCGCCAGGATGTAGCCTGCCATCATCATCCCGAGCTTTTGGTTCTCGGATTCGAGCGCGGTGAGCAGTTTGTCGGCGACGATCTGACAGCGTTGGAGGCGGTCGGGCCTCTCCACCCACTCGCGGCTCATCTGCCAGCCGGCATCCATGTCCTGGTCCAGCTTCTCGAAGAAGGGCTGTGCCTGACCGATCAGGGCATCGGGGACGTTGAGCTCGTAGATCCGATCGTCGATGATGGCCTTCAGAAGCATCGGTTGCCTCGCACGTTTTCGGGAATTGCCTCGGATAGTAAACCGCGTCCGGGTGCATCTGCGCGGCTTTCGCACGGGCCGGGCTTCGCGCGAGTCCGTGGCCGATGCCGAGACGCGGTTGGAGTCTTTCGATCTCTTTCTTCGAGCCGCGACGATTCCAACGCGCGCGGCATCGCGCATCGGAGCACAGCATGTTGTTGACCATCCCGGCGCTCCTCAACACCGCCCAGATCGCCAAGATCCACGAGACCGTCGCCGACGCTGCCTTTGTCGACGGCAAGCTGACCGCCGGATTCGCCGCGGGTCGAGTCAAGCAGAACGAGGAGATGCGCCCGGATCCCGAGCGGATGCAGCGTTTGATCCGCATCATCATGGCGAGCCTGGGCCATCACGAGACCTTTCGGTTCGGCGTCCTGCCCCATCGCGTGGCCGATCTCATCGTCGCCCGCTACACCCCGGGCATGGCCTACGGGGAGCACGTCGACGATCCCATCATGGGGTCGAGCGGACCCCGCTTCCGCTCCGATGTCTCCATGACGATCTTTTTGAACGACCCCGCATCCTACGAAGGCGGCGAGCTGTCCATCCGCACCCCTTTCGGCGAGCAGAGGATCAAGCTGGCCGCGGGCGATGCGGTCGTCTATCCCTCGTCGAGCCTGCACCGGGTGCTGGAGGTGACGCGCGGGGAGCGTCTGGTCGCCCTGACCTGGATCCAGAGCTACGTACGCGATCCCGCACGGCGAGAGCTGCTCTACGAGCTGAATCTCGCCCGCGAACGGTTGCTCAAGACGGCGCCCGAAGAGGACACGACCGCCTACGTCGATCGCTCCTACGCCAATCTGGTGCGCATGTGGAGCGATCTCTGACCCGCGTCTCGGTCCGACAGGCGACGTCTTCGGGACGGCTCGAATCCGCATGTACCCACAGCCGTCGGAGCGGACGCGGTTTAGAGGAATCGAAATTCAGCATTCAATCCGACTCACTTTGTCGCCGGAGGTGGAGTATGCGGATCGAATCGGGCTCGACCAGATGCAGATGCATGCGATCGTCGCCTTCGTCGCAGGCGGCGGCGAAGGCACCTTTGATCCGGTCCGCATCCGAGCACGAGAGTCCGTCCAGGCCGATCACGAGTCTGAATCGATTCATCCCCGCGCCATCGCGGTCGATCCGTCCCGACAGGGTCCACCCGCGGATGTCGCGATCGACGGCGTCGACCGGCACGCCGTCAACCAGATAGATCAGCAGCCGACCACCGATTGCGATCCGCCGAACCCTGCCGCCATCAGGCAAGGGTGAACCCTCGCCGATCTCGACTTGCTCGAAGACCTCGTCCGGACAGGTGCAACCGAGCGTCTCGCGAACGAAACGCTCGAGCTGCGTACTCGCCGGGCCCTCCGGCTCACGGCCGGATGTAGACATAACCCTGCGTCTGCAACTCCCCGATGCGGGTCACCCCGCCTTGACTGACCTCGACGAATCCTGGCAGCAGCTCGTCGAGCCCCAGGTTGAACCCTTTGAGCGTGTTGCCGCACATCTCGAAGTCGACACCCTGCTCGCGGAGCGATGCTACGCCCGAGCTGACCTTCTCGGTCGCCTCGATCTCGTTGAAGGCGTTGATCGCCGGACCATGGACGACCAAGACCATGTTGATGTTCTCCGGCCCGCCGACCCCGTCGATATGGTTCTGCATGTTGTTCAGCACGAATGCCGTGCGATCCGGCTCCGAGAGGTGGTAGACGACATTGATCTTCTCCGCCGCAAGCGTGGCAGAGGACACACCAGCCAGTCCGGCAAGCAATACCAGAAGTCGTGCAGTCTTCATCGGAAAGTCCTCGTTTGATGGTTGATCGGCGCCCGTCTGGCGGAGCGCTCGGCACACAGGCGAAGCTCGAAAGCGACGCCGCGAGAGGACTGCAAGCGCGACGGTCCCGGTCAAGCGACCAACCCGCCGAAACCTGCGCCCCCTTTCTTCTTTATCCCCGTTCACCTCGATCGCGTCGACGCCTTCGTCCTTTAGACGCCGCAAAGCGTCCAGCCATCCACCCAACCGGCAGGGTTCCGCCGAGACGCGATCGAGTCCTAGAGCTCCTGCGACGCGAAGTCCGCCAACCGCGACCGCTCACCGCGCAACAGGGTGATATGCCCGCTGTGCGGCCATTGCTTGAAGCGATCCACCACATAGGTCAGGCCCGAGGTGGTCTCGGTCAAGTAAGGCGTATCGATCTGGCTGATGTTGCCGAGACAGACGAACTTGGTCCCCGGACCGGAGCGGGTGATGAGCGTCTTCATCTGCTTGGCGGTGAGATTCTGCGCCTCGTCCAGGATGATGTATTTGTTCAGGAAGGTGCGCCCGCGCATGAAGTTGAGCGAGGAAATGCGGATCCGGTTGCGGATCAGATCGTTGGTCGCCGCGCGTCCCCATTCGCCGCCCTCGGGTTTGGTGAGCACCTCGAGGTTGTCCATGAGCGCGCCCATCCAGGGCGTCATCTTCTCTTCCTCGGTACCGGGCAGGAAGCCGATGTCCTCGCCGACCGGGACCGTCACCCTGGTCATGATGATCTCGCGGTAGAGGTTGCGGTCCAGCACCTGGGCGAGACCTGCCGCCAGTGCGAGCAGCGTCTTCCCGGTCCCGGCGGCCCCGATCAGGGTCACGAAATCCAGGTCGGGGTCCATCAGCATGTTGAGCGCGAAGTTCTGCTCGCGGTTGCGTGCGGTGATGCCCCAGACACCGTGGCGCGGGATGCGGTAGTCGTCGACCAGCTCGATGACGGCCTCGGTCTCCGTGCGCTTCTCCCGCACGATCGCCTCGAAGGCGCCGTCCTCGCCCAGATAGAGACACTCGGCGGGATACCAGTCCGCGATGTCCGGCCCGGCGACGCGGTACAGCGTGCGGCCCTCTTCCTTCCAGGCATCGAGCGACTTCTCGTGATGCTCCCAAAAGTCATCCGGGAGCGCCTCCATGCCGGTGTAGAGCAGGGTGACATCGTCGAGGACCTGGTCGTTGGAATAGTCCTCGGCCGGGATGCCGAGCACCGCGGCTTTGATGCGCAGGTTGATGTCTTTCGAGACGATGATGACCTGGCGATCGGTCCGTAGCTTGCGCAGCGCCTGAGCAGTGCCCAGGATGTTGTTGTCCGCCCCGCTGCCCGGCAGCGAGGCCGGCAGCTTGAGATCGAGCAGCTCGGTCTGGAAAAAGAGCCGACCGGTGGCCGGGAGCGCGATGCCGCCGCCCGCCGAGACCGGGCCGATCAGCAGGCCCGCGTCGATCTCGTCCTTGTCCGCGCCGGACATGAGCTGATCGAGAAACCGACTGACCTGACGGACGTTGCGCGCCACCTCGGACAGGCCCTTTTTGCCGTGGTCGAGCTCTTCGAGCACGATCATCGGCAGAAAGATGTCGTGCTCCTGAAACCGGAAGATGGCGGTGGGATCGTGCATCAACACATTGGTGTCGAGGACGAACAGGCAGGGCTTGTCGTTTTCGCGTTTGATCATGGGTATGGTCTACCGGAGCGCCGCCCCGGAGCACTCGGCAGCGGCGATCGATCGGGTGGGGGAGGGGATTCGGGAGCCCCTCGGCAGGGCTGATCGGCCGCGGTCATCGTCGCCGGACAGCGCACCGGACGCCGACGACCCCGAGGTGCCGCGACCGCGACGAGGGCGGTCGCGGCTCCCGGAGAGATGCCTCAACCGGCGTTGAGTCGCTGGGCCGCGGCGAGCACGGCGGCGACGTGATCCTTCACCTTCACCCCGCGCCATTCCTCGCGGAGCACGCCCTCGGCATCGATCAGAAAGGTACTGCGCTCGACCCCGAGGCTCTCCTTGCCGTACATCTTCTTCAGCTTGATGACGTCGAACGCCTTGCAGAGCGTCTCGTCCTTGTCCGACAGCAGATCGAACGGGAAGGACTGCTTGGCCTTGAAGCTCTCCTGAGCCTTGATGCCGTCGCGCGAGGCACCGAGGATCTGCGTATCGGCCGCGGCGAAGGCGTCCGCCGCATCGCGAAAGTCCTGACCCTCCTGCGTGCAGCCGGGCGTGCTGGCCTTCGGATAGAAATAGAGGACGAGATTCTTGCCGCGGTAGTCCGAGAGCTTCACGCT
>NZ_LN848257.1:5067258-5069971 GCF_001499735.1 Thiocapsa sp. KS1
GGCGGCCAGCTCGATGTCGGGGATGGTTTCGCCGATCGCGACGCTCATGTCGGGAGCCTCCACTCGTGAGTGATTGTCGTGTCTGGCGCACGTGGAGGCGGCCGGCGCGGTTTCCCAGCGTCCGGCGCACCTGTGCGGCGGGGGTCCTAGCCCTTGATGGGCTCCAGCACCGCGTCGAGGTTCAGCCCGTCGCAGTAGTCCATGAACTCTTCGCGCAAGCCCGCGATATGCATGTCGGCGGGGATGCCCACCGTCATGTGGACGGAGAACATGGTCGTGCCGGTATGGGCCGCGGCATAGGTGGAGGTCGCCATGTCCTCGATATTGATCTTGCGCTCGGCGAAGAAGCCGGCCAAGTTGTTGACGATCCCCGGATGGTCCATGGAGATCACATCGACGGCATACGGCAGCAGATTGCGGCCGGTGGCGCGCTCGCCCGTGCGTTTGGAGATGATGGTCATCCCGAGCTGGCGCTCCAGCTCCGGCAGCGCGTTCTCGATCTTGGCCAGCGTGTTCCACTTGCCCTCGACCAACAGAATGGCCGCGAACTCGCCGCCGAGGACCGTCATGCGACTGTCCTCGATATTGCAGCCGTGCTCGAGCACGGTTTTGGAGATCTGGTTGACGATACCCGGGTGGTCTTCGCCGAGTGCCGAGATCACGAGGTAGGTCTTCTGCCTGGTCATAGTCCTTGTCGATGGTCACGGGTTGCAGGTATCGCACCGAGTGTAGCATGTGCCGTCAGGCCGCTGCATCGGGCCCGCTGTAGGGGCGTGCCGCCCGCGGATCGACGATGGCTCCGGGCGCGCCGGAGTCAAGATCCAGCCCCTCGACCGGTGCGCTTGCGGACCTGTGCGGGATCCCTCGCGCCGAGCGCGCCGCCGGGCGGGCGAATGAACGTGGTCCGCCGCCGTCCTCAGCAGGGCGATCCATCCCGCGGCTCGCTCGACCCCTGCAAGGGATACCAGGTGTCGTCGCGCGCGGCCGGCAGCAGATCGCGACGCAGCTGTTTCAAGGCATCCGCCGTGCGCCCGGCGCTCCCTGCGCCGAAGGGGTCCTCGGTGTCCAGCACGTCGCCCAGCTCCGCATCGATCTGATCCGGGTCTTCCCCTGCTTCCATGCGGCGAATCGCCTCCGCCATCCCGTCACCCAGCTTCAGGCCCGTCGCCTCGAACAACCTGCGCATCGTCTGCGCCGCCTGCTTCGGGTCGTCCTGGTCAAGGTTCTCGAGCTCTCCCGCCATCGAAGCGAACGCATTCATCAGCTTCGCTTCGTCCAGACCCGCGGGCAGATCGTCGTCCCCGGCGTCTTCGCCCCCTTGCGCCCGTCCGCGGCTGATCGCGAACAGGCTGGCCTGACGCCCCAGCTCCGGCCGCCCGCAGCGCGGACAGGCTGGCTGCGTCTCGGTGTCGACCCGACGCGAGAAGAAATTGAAGATGGCATGGCAGTCGGGGCAGTAAAATTCGTAGACCGGCATGGTGTTGTCTCCTTCGAATTCACGGTCTCATTCTACACGTGATGCACGATGCGGCGGAGTCGAGGGCCGAGCGAGAACGGTGTCGATTGTTGCGACCGGGCCTGGACACTGGCTCGGGCCTCGGCCCCGGAAGCCGTTATCCGATGTCGGCCCCAACTGGGACGATTGAATGACGCCATGTTGTTCCCCGATCCGTTGGTTGTGAGCGTCGAAACGAGAGGGTCTTCACTCATGTGCAGTTGTCCGGTGACCTGGAGTGAAAGGTTGGTTTGGGGGCTCGATTGACCTGGCGGTCTCGTTGCGACATCGTCCTCGAGACCATCGCGCGATCGGTCGCGCGGCGCGATCGTGAGCGATTCGTCGCCGAATATGTTGCGGAAGCGGCAGCGGGGTATCGCAACCCGATACTTCGCCGAGAGGCGATCGAGATCGCCGAGGATTTCGATGGGCTAGACGAGGAGGCACCGGACTTTGCCGGTGCAACGGATCTCGGAGAGCGATTGCGGGCGGAATCCGGCGAGAAGTGGTGGGAATGATGGCGACTATCGCCGTGCACGCAGGGATTACATGACGCGGAATGTCATTCCCTCAGTTCCGCGGTCCATTGCCTCGGGCGCGGGGAACACTCCAGAGCGTCTTGCCCGCTCATCCCGGTGATCGGTTCATCCCCGCGGGCGCGGGGAACGCTATTCCGTCATCGGGCCTTGGCGCGAAGACGGCGGTTCATCCCCGCGGGCGCGGGGAACACCACTCCAAACTTCCTTCGTCTTCGATGGCTAGCGGTTCATCCCCGCGGGCGCGGGGAACACAAATGTATACACCGGCAACACCAGAAACTAGACGGTTCATCCCCGCGGGCGCGGGGAACACTGCGCCGACGAGCTGTAGCCAGCCGGTGATTTCGGTTCATCCCCGCGGGCGCGGGGAACACATTTGCCTCCTACTACAGGGCTTTGCGGATGTACGGTTCATCCCCGCTGGCGCGGGGAACACCTATGCGCTCGTTCCAGCATGCCGGGCAAGAGCGGTTCATCCCCGCGGGCGCGGGGAACACTGCAAGATCGACGGTTTCGAGGTATTCCTGGCCGGTTCATCCCCGCGGGCGCGGGGAACACGAGCTTTACGACCGCGGCGAGGTGCTGCAAACCGGTTCATCCCCGCGGGCGCGGGGAACACAAGTCGATTCGGCTTCCGGGCGGACGCGGCGCCGGTTCATCCCCGCGGGCGCGGGGAACA
>NZ_LN848258.1:0-13256 GCF_001499735.1 Thiocapsa sp. KS1
GAGGATCCGATAGGTCTACGAGTGCTCGGTGTAGCTTCGCGAACAAGGCGCTCAGCAGGACCGTGGCCGGGAACTCGGGGTCGGGCAGCAGCCGCAACTCCTGGTAATGGTCCATGGCGTCAGGCCTTCTCGGCGTCGCCGAACACGCCGCCACGAATCAGGTTGGCCATCACATAGTGTTGCTGCTCGAGGTCCGGAGCGTGATCTTTCAACAACCAGCGGTCGAGCAAGGTATAGAAGTCCACTTTTTGTTTGGGTTGACGATAGGCTCTGCCCTGCGATGTCACCGAGCCGTAGGGTTCGACCGCGATGGGGCCGAGACCTTCGCCTGCATCCGGATACCAGGTGTCGATGGTGCGTAGCGCGTTACCCAGTTTCTGCGAATGAATCCCCGCAACCCCCTGAACATCATAGAGCGTCTTGCTCTTCTTGCTGTTGCCCTTGTCGAGGATCAGTTCCTGGGAGGGATACACTTCCTGCCCCGCTCCCACGCGGGCAAACGAGGACACCTGAAGCAGCACATGGGTCTTGCCGGCCAAGCCTTCGGTGATCAGATCGGCCACTGCCTGCAAGTCGTTTTCGGCCTCCGCCGTTGCGTCGAAATCGCGTAGCGACAGTTTCAGGCTATCGAAGGTCCAGGTCGTAATGGCTTGGCCTTTGGCGAGATGCTGTACGCGTGTTTCCACTTGCTCTGCACCCAAGCGGTTACGCCAAAGGAAACGAGCATTCGCCAGATTGTGGGCATAGCGGCGTCCGAGTTCGCCGAAGCCGTTGGCATCCGCATAGCCCTTGACCGTGCTCAACAGCTTGGCCCGATAGTCCGCGTTGTTGCAGGCGGATGGTGTCCCGGTACCGCCCAGAACCCGCAGCGTAAAGCTTACCTTCAGCGTGTCGGCATCGGCGGGCAACATGGCCACGTCCACCGTCTGCAAATTGGGGTTCTCGATGGCTGCGTCGAGCTTGGCTGGATCCTGATCCTTAGTCTTAAGCCGATTCGAGATCGTGCCTCGGACCGACTTCTCTCGGACGGTAATCGGCGTCCATGCTGTAGAGCTGTCGCGCTGGCTCCAGTCCCCAGCGAAAAGCAACCCGTCGGAGGGATCGAGCTTCCGTTCGAAAGCGAGGACAGAAGCGGTTTTAAGGGTGGTGTCTGTAGCGACCATGAATCTCTCCTTGAGTGCTCAGTGTTGGATGTCGTGCGTCAGATCGGTCGGCACGGGCGCCGGCGGACGGTAGGCGTTGCGGCAACGGTACAGCGTGTGCTCGCTGGGATGCTCGGGGTCATGGTCAGTCACCCAGACCAGATCTTCCAGGCACTTGATGCGATGCGGACTGATCCACTGCCCCATCGACCACACCGTCTCGACAAAACGAAACGGAGTGCTCGCATCTCTCGCCCCTCTGATGGTGCCGGGCGGATGCAGGTCGGACAGTGCGGCGAATCCCACCGGGATCGGTACGATCCAGCCGGGGCGCGGATCGGTGACCCATTCCACGGTGGGCATCTGGTCGCTGTCCTGCTTCGCGGGTCGCTCGACGGCACGGGCATTCCAGCGCGACAGATCAAGCCAGGCATCCAACGCGCTCGCCTTCGGGTCATCGGCCCGCAGCTCGGCCAGCCGCGTCTGCAGCAAGTCATCACGCGAGACCAAGGCGAACCCCGGTAGCCACCGCCTCATCAGGCCTCGGAACTGCTTGCGTCGCTCCTCGAGCTGGCTGTCATCGTCGGGCACCAGTTCCAGCACGGGTCGGGTCGACCAGTGGGTGGGTCCAACCAGCGTAGGCATGACGCTACCGCCGGCTAGACGCATGCCGGCCAGTTCGTCCGCCACGCGCTCGGCCAGGGCGAGACGTTCCGCATCTCCCCGGTACGCACCGGCGAGCTGCACATCGAAAACCAGCGTCACATCCAGATGCGCGCGGCCCTCTTCTACGATGGCAGCGCTACTGCCATCGACCAGCACCGGGTTGCGCGTGAGATGGAAGGTGCGCGTATAGCCCGAGGTCGTCACTTGAGCATCAAAGCGATGGCAGACCACACCTATGCCATACAAGGCGATACCGGCATCACGCCCCAAGCGACGTTCTAATGCCGTCATCAAGCCGGTAAACGCGGTGATCGCAGGGAAACCCCAGGTCATGGGGCTGGATATCGCGTTCGCGTTCTGCACACGGATATGGGGTAGGACCAGCAGGGCGCGATGCTCAGGAACATTGTCTTCACTGCTCATGAGAGATCTCCCCTTCGTATTCCTTGATCTGCTCGCGGGCGAGCTTGCACCAGTACAGATACTCTGGATCGCCCATCGGTAGCGGATCGCGTAATTGGGCATTCAGCCAATGGGCGAAGTCACTGGCCACGCGTTCGATGACGTCGTCCGGGTGGACGTTCGCTGCGTCCGGATCCAACCAAGCGCTGTGTGCCGGAGGCAGCTGGTCGCATTGAGGGTCTCGACTCCAGCCAGCGTCGAGCGTCCGCACCTCGGCGGTGAACTGAATCAGCTCGTCGAGGAGCGCATTGACCAGTTCGTCCAGACGTTGGCGGGTCTTCAGATTGCTTGCTGGGTTACTCTCCAGGAAACGGCGCAGTTCGCGTGCGTGGGTGCGAACCTCGCGCCGCCGATGATAGACGTTGAACAGAGACTTCACACCGAACAGCGGTTTCACCGTCAGCGACTGCCATACCGGAGGCAGCGACGCGAGAAGGCAGTTGTCTCCACGGCGTTCGCTGTTCAGTTGGCTGATGTTCTGCGGCTGGGTGCCGCCCAGTTTCTGAACCGCAAGGTTCGAGTATTCGTGCACTGGGCGCTCATGCCACTCGCCTGCTTTGCGGGCCTTGCGTGCGACCTTTGCGTCCTCACTGAAGCGATCTTCTTGCACCGCTTGGTAGACGCGATGCACCAGCGAGGTGGGATACAGCGGCGCCAGGAGGTGATAGTCCCCGTCGTCGTGCGGGTCGGATCCCACAGGCCAGTAAATTTGCTTGGCCTGGGCGTGGGAGCTGAGCTTGCCCCGCGGCTTGGCCAACCCGGCGAATGCGGCCATCCAGGCTTGGGCGGTAATCGGGTCGTCGGTAAGAGCGGCTCCGAAGTCGGCATCCGCTGCAATGGCAAGCGTCAGCAAGCTCTGTCCTTCATGTCTCAACTTCAGGAACTTATACACATCCAGTGCGGCAGCGTTACCGACAACATCGGTATCGAATACTATGCCCAGCGAGTGACTCCCGACCTCGACCAGCGATGCCAGAGAGCCCGGTTCAAGAAATAGACTGCTGCCCTTGGCGTCCGGATGGATTGGCTTAAGCGAGTGGGTGACTGCCTGGATCTGCCCGACGCGACGGGCTGCATCCTCAATCCATGCGGACGGTACAAATTGCTCGCGGAGTGAGACGCGTTTGGGATCGTCTTCGGCGAGCTTTTCCAGTTTGGCGTTTAGTCGCTCGAACAAGAAGTCGGCAATCAGTGAACGCAGCTCTGCCGGACGTCCGGTCAGTGGTGTAGACATAAGACTCCCTTTGCCGTGCGCGGCGGGTTACCGCATCTGAAATTCCCAACGACGTGCTCGCGGACGTTAGTTCGCGATTGGCGACGACCGCTCACACCGTAAAAATCCGAAGTAGCGCGACCTCATCAAACTACGTGTACACTAGCCCATCACAGCCAAGATTACAACCAATGAAGTGCGACCAATATAAGTTCGTCAAGACTGGTTCATGATCTAGCGAAACGTCGCGGCTCCCGCTGGACGTGGTTTAAACTCTGTGGACTGCTGAAAAGCAGCTCAGAAAAATGACGAGCGGCCAATCGTTCTGAACCAACACTGCCGCACAGGCAGCGGGCCGGTGCTTTCCGTCGGCCCACTTCAGCTTCTCTTGAGTGCGAATCCCAAGGCCGGGTGATACCGCCAACCGGTGTCATTGGGCGGCACGGTCGCCGTGCCGAACCGCTCCGCGCAGGAGGCAAGCGAACAGTCCAGCTCTGCCGCCAACGCCGACAGCGCGGCCATATAGTCGGTCACGCCCCATGGCTCGATGCGATTGCCTTGGACCGCAGTGTTGGGTAGGTGCTCGCATCGCATTTCATTCGGCTCGTAAATTGTTGTTCGCTGGATTTTTTCATCGACTACTCGGTGCAACAGTGCATTTTCTTCGTCCTCATCCGGCAGCAGAACCAATGTCACGTCGCGCGGGAAGGGCTCCTCGCGAAACGGCTGCTGTTGCGGCAACACGGCAGTCAACACGGCGTCGCGTGGGGCTTGCCGCCACCAGGTGCTGGCGTTCAGCGTCGGCTTGGCGACCGCAGACGCCGCAGCAGCACGGGCGCGACTACCTAAAGGCTTCAATGAGGCGGTCTGCTGCTGAGGAAGCATCGTGTCGAGCATCCGCGCATGCTCGAGGTCGACCAAACGCTTGCGCGGGCAGAGGACGGATGGCGCCGGCGAGACGATACGTGGGCGGGCGTCGATGACGGCGATCTCCTCTGTGGCCATCAGCGCTCCCAGATCATGCGACGACAGATGAAACGCGCCATCGTCCGTTTCAAAGCCGGGTTTACAGAACGCGGCCTGGCCTGGCTGGCGGAAATGTCTCAGGTTATGGCTGAAGACCAGGATGTTGGGCGAGGCCACGGGATCAGATCGATGACGACGCACCCGTCCGGCTAGTTGGATCAGCGAACGCATCGACGACGGCTCCACCACCGCCCAGTCGTAATCGTGATCGCGACCGACCTCGGTGACGGGCGATCCGAGCACGATGAACAGATGGTCGATCTCGGGCGAAGCGTCCAGTCGCTGACGAATGTCCGGCAGCGAAAACAACGCATCGGGGACGTGGCGCTGCAACACCTGATCAAGTTGCGCCTCGATGGCCGAACGCACCAGCAACGGATGGCGTGAATGATAGACGCACAGGTGAAGGCGCATGCCCTCGGGCGGAGTCAGCTGGAACAGCGCCAAAGCCACCTCGAACAAGGGTTCAATGTTGGCCATGCGCACCAAACCAAAGCTGACGCGCTTCCGGGTTTGCGGATCCAGGTTGTGATGGACGCGATGCAGGCTCACTGCGGCTGACAACACTTGGGGCGCGAAGGCTTGGGCCTGCAACGGTATGGGGCGGATGCCCTGTAACCCATGAACAGGCAGCACCGCTGCGCGGCGGCGTGGCTCAGCGGCCAAACGCGCAAGTTCGCCGTGACGACGACTCGCAAATTGCTCATGGGTCTGCATAAAGCTGGCAGCGTCTGGGCAGTCCTGAACCTGCTGGTGAAACTCGTCGACCCAGGCGCAGCAGATCGCAGGTGGCCTTGCGGCGCCGAAAGGACACGCGGCACGGTTGCGCTGAAAGTGTTGGCGTCCGTCGCGATACGCCTCGAACAGCCCCAGCACCAGGGCGGGCGGCAAAGTGGCCGAAGAGAGCAGCACGCGCGCACCGAGCAGCCCAGCCCAATGCACCAGGCGAGTCAGTGCGGGTAGGTCGGCTAGATCGAAGTCGTCGGGCTCGTCCAGAACGAGATCGCTGCTCATCAGGCGCAGCATCGGCGCAATCTGCCGACCGCCGCGTTGGCTCTCGGTGGCGGGCGTCAGGTGGTCGATGGTGCAGACGAGCAGCGGCGCAACCAGAAGTCTGCTGACGTTGGGATCGGCCAAGGCGCGGCGCAGCATTGGATGCTGGTCGGTTTGGCCTTCGTAAAGCACATGGGTGGTTTCGTCCAACAGCGCCTGCCGCGAGGCGGAGCCGGTTGCCTCGGCCTGGACTTCATAGTGCTCGAAGAGCGCCCTGCTGGCCGAGCCCCCAACCCGGATGGCGAGGTCATCATCGCCCAGTCCCAGCATGTCACGGAATGCCTTACCCGTTTGCAGCGTCAAGGTACGCAATCCCATGGCGAAGGCGCAGCGCATGCCCTGAGCAGGATCAGCCAGCGCGTACATGATGCGGGCGTTGCCGAGCGTCTTGCCGCAACCCGTGGAAGCCATGTTGACGATGAATGCGCCACGCTCGCGCGAGCGTTCGCGCATCCCGCCGGCCAGATCGAACGACTTGTCTTGCCACCTAAAGCGCTCGTCCCGTGCGCGCTGCTTCAGACGTTTGTGCCGACCGAGACGCGGCAGGTGTTGCTCGAAGCGGGGGAGGAACCGGGCGATCTGAGCACCGTGTTGAGCCACGCCGAGCAGGTGTTCGTCCAATGACTGATTGGGTCCGCCACCCTTGCCACATGTATTGGCCAACAGCGGACTGCCTGGCGTCACCTTGATCCGTTCCGAGTGCGTGCCCTCGAGGCTGGAGTAGTGGTGGTCCGCGAGCATCAGGCTCAACCGAGCGAGGTGCATCACAAAGGGGTTGTCCAGGACCGAATCGGATGTAGCCTCCACACCCGACGACGAGGCGAAAGGCAACAAGCGGCGCGCCATCCGACTCGCGCGTTGACGCCAGGCATCGGTGGTGACAGGCAGACCGTGCGAAAAGTGCCAGTACGGACGCAACGCCTCGCGGTCCGAGGCGTCGAAGGCGCGCTCGTTCCAGGCTGGCTGGAGCTGCGTCAAGAGACCGGGCAGCGACGACATCTGGAAGACCGCCTCCCGCGGCAGTTCAGGGAGGCGGTGGTGTGTCACCACAAGCCAAGCCAGCGCCTGCGCGAGCGGCGCTCGGTTCAGCGTCTTGAACGGCGAATCGAACGCGCCGTCCAGGCCATCCTTGCGCAACTGCTTAAGCCAGCGATCGTTGTCGGCCTGGGTCGGCGCGGCCAATCGGGCCAGCCACGCGGCGTCATCGTCATCCCCTACAAACGCCTCAAACAGACGTGCAGACACCCACTCATGCCGGATTCGGTTGCGCCCGACCAACCGACCCCCCAGCCTTGATTGAAAAGCATCGATCGCTTTGCCGAGGTCGTGCAGCAGTCCGGCCAAGTCGACTAGCAGGCGAATCAGCTCGCCGGTATGCCAGTCGTTTTCATCCTCGCCACGCAAGATATTCCGCTCTGTCGTGTTGGTCGGGGTGCCACCATCAGCATTGAAGCGGCGCAGATCGCCGACCACCCAGAGCAGTTCGCTGTGATCCTTGCCGCGAATCCAGTGGCACGCGACCGCCGTGTTCTTGCGCGCGGTCTTGCGCAGCAGGCGATGGAGGGTGTCCAAACCCTGCTGGGTAATCGGCGTCTGCCAGGTCCGGTCGCCGCGTCGCTCGGCGAACTGATCGAGAATGCGGCGGGTTTCGGTAAGCGCGTTCTTGGTGCATTGGGAGATCAGAAGAACATTCATGCCGTTGCGGCGCCAAGGTCTTGAGCGATCGCTTTGAGCGAATCGATCATGAAATCCAGTGCCTCGGCGCGCGTGAGGGCGTCGATGCAGGACTTGCGGAAGGTCTGCTCATCGTCCCCCTGCATAGCGGACAGGAAGGCCTGCGGAAGGATGAGTGCATCCTTGATCAGATCGGCCGCGTCGAACACCAGACCGCCGCGTCGGGTCTTGCCATGAAGAACTGCCAAACCGTGCGGTAGACCGAGCACCCAGGTGGCGGTGGCCGCCAGGCCATATGCCAGGTAGTTTCCATGATCGAGGAAGCGGTTGGCGGGATCGCTCCCCGTTCCCCGTTTGGCGCGCACGAAGTCACCGTAACCGACGGCCTTAACCGCCAATTTGAAGAGCTGCTTGGTCAAGCGCGCTTCTTCCGTCAGCAGGGCGGTGACATCCGGCGCTGCAGACACGCCTTCTAGGGCTCCCTCGAGTAGCTGATCCAGACGGCCTGAATCGACGGCAAAGCCGCGCTCGCTCAGGGCGCGCTCCTTCAACCAGTGCCCGCGAAGCCACCCGAGACGCAAGCGCTGAATCGTTTTGGCCGCAGCCAGGCGACGCGCGTCGTCGAACCAGAAGCCGACCCAAGCTTGGAGATATTCAGTGGGGCGGTATTCGCTCTGGGGCGAAAACCAGGCGATATCCAACTCACGCTCCGTGGCGCTAAACAATGGCGTCCCGCCACCTCCGGAGAATCCCACCAGAACGCCGGCCTTCGCGAGCTCCCGCATTGCCGCCTGCGTCACGGATGTGCCGGTCCCGAGCAACAGGCACGTCGTGTTCGCGATTGGTATGTTCCAGTAAAGCGAGCGTTTGCCCGCATCGGTGACGTACTCGACGCGCCCGCCGTTGACGAGGACACGGCAATGTTCGAGGTAGTAAAGGTTTGCACGTTTAGAGTGCAGAATCGTCTTGAGATCGGCAGGTGATAGATCGTCCATGTCGCGTCCTTGTCTGAAATCTCTTTAGCGCTGCGGCATTGTCGCCGGATCAATACGACTCTAGTGTCGTAAACCGTTATGCCTGATCCGCCGCGTCCGCTCCGGTTGAACCGAACATGCGACAATCTTACAAAGGGGGAGGCTCAAAACATGAGCATCCGCCATAAAGTGTACGATTATGGCTGTATGTCGCAGTGCCGAAGATCCCCCGGCATCGGGCCGGGCTCAAAGCGCCCCTCATGTCCCGCCCGAATCAGACCCGAGCAACGCCAACGTCATCCTATCCGCCTCACCCCCGAAATACACCTCCAACACCTGCCGAAACACCGACCGCCGGCGACACCTCCGCAAACAGCGTCGCACACGAGCGCAGCTTCAAATCAACCGGCAGCCCGAAACCTCACCCCACACGCCGAATCAAATCCGCCACCATCTCCTGCCGCCCCGCTCCGCTTCGACACCCGACCTTGCCCGCAGCAGCCCATCCAGACGCAGCAGATGCACCGGCCGCAGAATCACACGGGCCTTGGCAATGCCATCCAGCACACCCCGGAAACCGACCACCTGATCCTGTGCCGACTCCGTCACGCTCGGGTAGAGGATGATCGAGACCGGGTTCTCGCCCGGTTGGGTCAGGGCATAGATCGCGAGCTGGTAGAGCATCTCGGGCGGTAGGCTCTGCTCCCAGAGGTCGCGGTACTTGGCATCCAACAGGGCGACGACGCTCCCTTCGCGCACCACCGCAAAGTCGGGGCGCGGTGCCGGATCGCGGCGGCCCCTCGGGTTGTGACGCGAATCATAGGCGAACACCCCGCGCAGGCGGTGCTCGTCGACCAGCCGTGCATCCGCCAGATGCGCGCGCAGAAAGCGCGACAGCAAAGCCTGAAAGAAGGCGTTCATGTCGAAGAGCATCCCGTCGAGCTGCAGGTCCGGTCGCGGGTCATCGAACGACATGGCCATGCCGCGCAGGAGCATCTCAATCAGCGTGAGGGCAGGGCGATAGTGGGCCGTGCGCCGGTCGATCGTGCGGCGTGCTCGCGCGAGCAGGTCCGAATCGAGCCCAGGCAAAAAGCCGCGACTCCCGGTTAAGACGTCATCTAAACGAGCCGCGAGGCGGTGCAAACGCGTGCGAAGAGCCACATCGCGGGTCGCGCCGCTTGCGAAGAGCAGGCCGGCCAGGAGCGCCCGATTCAGCGGCACGTCGGACGTGCGCGGATAATGAACGCAGGGCAGGGCGGCACGCGCATGGCCGGCACCGGCTGCATAGGCGCGCAGATCGATCCGACCGCGTGGTTGTACGAGCACCTCGGCGGTCCGGCGGTAGTCCGAATGCAGCCCTCGTGCGAGGAGATCGCTGGCTTCGGCGATCAGCTGGGCGATCAACAGATCCTGAAATGCGCCCGCCTCGCTGGCATAGCATGCCGTCTCTGTCAGTTGCAGGTCGCGTAACCCATAGGCATAGCGCAACAGGGTCATCAGGGGCAGTGCCGGGATCTTGGGACGAACGGTGATGGTCAGGTCATCGAGCGTGACCCGCCCGACCCAGGAAGTGGCCTGCAGCGCCAATCCGTCGGCGAGCTCGCGTACGGTCAAGCGGCCGCCGGCGGTGAGTGCCTGCGCAAGGCGCCATGCGGATCCTCCAGGCGCCAGGCGCCGGCTCGCCAGCTCCGCGCAGTCCTCGGGGCCCACCGAGGTCCACTCGCGCAGTGCGACGCTTGCCATCTTCAGGGTCTTCCGGCGTCCGTGCCCGTCTCGGCGTTCGGATCGTCGTCGTCATCCGGATCCTCCTCGGACGCAACCGTCTCCGTTACCTCGGCCGAGGTCGCCAGCTCCGGATTGGGTGCGAGGATCGCGGCGACGAGGTCAGCGCGCCGCCCGGGCTCGAACAGCTCGCGGCGGATGCGCCGCTGCTCCAGGTCGACCAAACCGGGACCGAGGATCGCGCGAAGGGCCTCGTAGTCCTCGTAGCAGTACTCCTCGAGCAGCGGCACGATGTCCTCTGCAAGCACCTGTGTGAAGCGGGCCATGTCGGTGATCGGTCGCTCCTGCTCGAGCAGGTAAGCGTGGCCGATCTGCAGATTTCGAGCGTCCCGCCCGACATGGGTGAGGATGCGGGCATTGAGCGCGGTCAGCCAACCGTCCAAGGGGATGCTCCCGGCCAGAACGGCGCCGCTCAGCAGCCGCGTCTCGGGCATCAGCTCGCGAAACCCGAAGCGCCGCCGCAGGGCGGTGTCGAGCAGGGCGATGGAACGATCGGCCGTGTTCATGGTGCCGACCACGAAGAGATTGGACGGGACGCTAAAGGACTCGCCCGACAGCGGCAGCTGGACCGAGTGACCGCGCTTGTCCTTCTCCAGGAGGGTCAGCAGCTCGCCGAAGATGCGCGGGATGTCGCCGCGGTTGATCTCGTCGATCAGGAGATAGAAACGGGCCTCGGGGCGCGCTTCGGCATCGCTGCACAGGCGCTTGAAGAGCCCGTCGCGCCGCTCGAAGCTCAGTCGCCCGTCCGAACCGGTCACGGGCCGATAGCCTTCGAGGAAATCCTCGTAGCCATAGGCCGGATGGAAGGTGCAGACCCGCACCAGTCCAGGCGCACCGTCGACACCGTCGATCTCGACCCGCCGGGTGTCGTCGAGGTCATCGTAGCAGCAACCGAACCGCTTCAGGGCCGCAAGATCGCGCACCGTCCTGCGTGCATGCCAGGTCTTTCCCGTGCCCGGCGGGCCGTACAGGATGACCTGACCTTTGCGCTCCAGGATCGCTTGCACCTCGCCGGCGACACCGGTCAAGGCGGGCAAGACATCGGACCGAGCCGGGGCGACCGAATCCGGTGGACTCAGCCGCGTGGGCGCGAGTAGGCGCCGCTCGACCGCAATCAGATTCTGGGCATCGCGGACAACCGCCATCCGGCTCTGCAGGCCCTCGGGGACGGGCAGTTCCCAATCCCCGACATCTAGCCACTCGACCATCCGCTGGTGTGGTGCATCTGCATCCAGCGAGGTGTCGTAGCGATAGGGCGCGGCGGCCACGCGCCCGATCCCGTGAATCCGGTTGCCGTCGCCGGCGAGCACCAGATCGCCCGGCGCGGCCTTGCTCACGAAGTCGCGGATCTCGCGGGCCGTATGAAGGGATGTGGTTGAAGCATCCGCGCGAGGCAAGTCGGCGGCCTGCAGTGCTTGCACCAAACGCGTGAGGGAGTCCTTCTTGACGTCCAGCCAGTCGAGATTGCCGAGCGCCGGCCAACCGATCGAGACCATCCCGTGGTCGCGCATCAGGGGCCAGAGATCGACCCCGTCGTCCGAGCGAACAGCGATGCGCCAGACCTGATAGACCGGATCATGGCGTTTGTTCAAGACGCACGACAAATGGTTCAGCGGCCAATCAAGAGCTTTGCCAAGCGTCACGAACTGGTGCGCGAGCTCGTAGCGTCCGGCTCGTGGCGCGGGAACCTGCAGGAGCTTGATCAGGTGAAACCGCTGAAGCCGTTCCGCATGATAGTCATCCAGCCGGTCGGGATGGAGCAGGCTCAGATACTTGTGCCCCCAAGCCAGACGGCCGACATCCGGAGCGACCTGATCCATTTGCTGCTGCAGGCGCGCATAGTCGGCGGCTGTCGCCTCGACAGGCAGCGAATCGAGGAGGTTGGCTCCGGCAATCAGTTGATCGCGATGACGGCGCGCCATCGCAACCGCTTGATCGACACTCATAGCCTGCTGTTGATGGGGGTGCCCAGTCATCCATTGGCCGGTTTCCTTTCTAAAATACAGGCCGAACTTCAGCGCACTCCCACCCGCGATACTGCCGAACGTCGCAGGAAACTCCTCGTCATCCTTGAACTCAATCCAGTAGACGAGGCTGTCGCGATTGCCGTGCTCATGCATCGTCCGCAGCAGTGCCTCGCCGTCCAAACCCGCGAGCACATCCGGGCCGAAGCGCCGCCGAAACAGGTCGTAACAGGTGCGGAGCCGATCCTCGGTCAGCAACTCACCGCGCTCCATCATCTGCGTCCAGGTCGCCCGAAGGTCTTCCCGTATCCGTGGATCAAGCATGGTCATCCTCTCCTCGGGTTTCGTTGCAACGGAATAGGGTACCCGATCGATCC
Organism: Thiocapsa sp. KS1; assembly: GCF_001499735.1. Lineage (GTDB taxonomy): Bacteria > Pseudomonadota > Gammaproteobacteria > Chromatiales > Chromatiaceae > Thiocapsa. The sequence continues at coordinate 12,334 of NZ_LN848258.1, forward strand.
TGTGAGGCAGCGGCATGCTATCGTCCACTGCCAACGAGCGCCCGCCACCCACGCCCGGAGCCGCCCATGGTCGACCCAAGCTACCTGATCCCCAAACACCGCCATACTATTTGGATCCCGGCCCTCGAACAGCTGGACCTGTCCGAAGAGACCGGCATCGACATCCCGCTACTCGGCTACGTCGCCGCCGGCCGACCGGTCGAGACCCCGGAGGATCGCGAGAGCGTCACCGTTCCACGCGACATGGTGCGCAAGAATAGCTATGCCCTGCGGGTGCGCGGTCACTCCATGATCGACGACCAAATCCAAGACGGCGACATCATCATCGTCGAAAAGCGGGAGACGGCCGAGAAAGGCGAGACGGTCGTGGCACTGATCAAGGGCGAGCAAGTCACCCTCAAGCGCTTCTATGTCGAAGCCGATGGCATCCGACTGCAGCCGGCCAACCCCGATATTGAACCCATCTATCTGCGCCACGAGGAGATCGAGATCCCCGGGATCGTCTCGGGGGTGGTGCGGATGACGAGCTGAGCCCGCCGCGGCCGGTCAATCCGGGTCGGCGAACTGCCCGAGCAGGGTCAATGTGCGTCCGTCCGGTGCACCGCCGAAATAGACCTGGATCAGCCGGTGGAACACCGACCCCTCCGCCGACACCTCCGCCGACACCTCCGCAAACAGCGTCGCACACGAGCGCAGCTTCAAATCATCCGGCGTTCCGAAGATCTCCCGCGCCGAGCTGCCTTGAACAGCCAGTACCGCCTCGGCACACTCGACCAACCGCGGCCCGAGAACCGGATGCTCCAGATACGACCGCGCCTCGTCGAGACCGCGGATCGCATAACGGCGCGCCGTCGAGCTGAACCCGAGTCCGTCGAGCTGCGGGAAGATGTACCACATCCAGTGCGTGCGCTTGCGGCCCGAGC
>NZ_LN848258.1:5084327-5096715 GCF_001499735.1 Thiocapsa sp. KS1
GTCATCGCATCACTCCTGATCTGGTCTCGACATCGGCTGCTGGATCCACGCCATAGACCTGGACCTCTCCCAGGCAGGCTTGAACCCCCTCGAACCGTGGTGGGGTGATCGCTCCGATACCAGCTCGGATCATGCTCTCGCACTCCATCGGGCGCTGGATGTACCCATATGGGCTTTCGTCGACTACGACCCCTCTGGAATCCAGATCGCCGCCGGTCTTCCCCGGCTCGCCGGGATCATCGCCCCCGAGCCCGCCCGCCTGGGGCAAGACTCGGCCCAGGGCCTGTCGGAGCGCTACCAAGACCAGCTCCCCAGGGCGACCGCAGCCCTCGACACCAGCGGGAACGAGCACGTGCGCACGCTCTGGTCCCTTATCCGCCGCCATGGACGGGCGTTGCCTCAAGAGTTTTACCTTGGTCGACCTTGAAGGGAGGCTAGAACATACCTGGCCTCCGTCGCCTCTACACGTTGGCCGACACTTTCCCGGAAATCACCTACCACCCGGTCGGTCGGTGCAGGGTTGCCGAGACTCGGCACATCCTCGGCGTTGAGGCTCCGGGGGACGCTGCGCCTTGGGCGAGTGATCCGAAGGCGACGGGGCACCATTGGCACCCTAGCGAGTTTGATCGCTCACGGTTTCAGTCGCCAACTTGCAATGACGCAAGACTGAACGCAGAATCCCGCCGCTTCGCATCACAAGCGCATGCACGACAAGGAGAGCCCTATGGCGCGCGCACCGACCAAGACTGCCACGTTGACCCTCAGGGTGGACCCGCAGGTCAAAGATCTCCTGGCAAAGGCTGCTCGAACCGAACGCCGTAGCTTGGCCAACATGTTAGAAGTGATGGTCATCGAGTACTGCCGGCAACATGGTGCGGCCATTAATGGGGCTGCCATCTATCCTACGGACGGCAGCCAATGACCGTCGATCTGGATCTCTTGCTCGAGGCACCACCGGCACTTCTGGGAACGGGTAGCGTCCTTGTCTTCCTCGTTGTCGTCTTTGTCCTCTTCTTCTTGTTGCCTGGGCTGGGCTTGCGCTTTCGCCTCTCCTCCGTTCTCGGACGCCTGCGTAGGAAGAAGCCCACGACACTCAGCGATCTGCAGACCGTCTTCTCTGTCAACAAAAAGCTGACGCATCTTTGGAACGAGTTCCGCGACACCCTGCATGCGCAGCATGAGGAGCAGGATGGTCAACTCGTCACCGTCGCTCTTCGTGCGACTGCCCCGGCTGAATCCTTCTTCAACGGGCAGTACATCGTCGATAGTCGGTTACGGACCGAGTTTTTCAAACACCTCCCGGGTATTTTGACGGGCATCGGAATCATCGGAACATTTCTTGGGCTGATCACCGGCCTGCAGGCATTCAAGGTGTCCGAAGACGCAGGACAGGTCCGCGAGAGCCTGGAGTTCTTGCTGGGCGGGGTCTTCGAAGCCTTCTTGGTGTCGGCTTCGGCCATCACGCTGGCCATGGTCGTCACCCTGCTGGAGAAACTCCTGCTGGCATCGCTGTATCGATGTACAGAGGAGATCGCGCAGTATCTCGATAGCGTCTTCGTGGCCGGTGCGGGCGAGGAGTACTTGGCTCGCCTCGTCGCCGCCTCCGAAGACACGGCGAGCCAATCCAAGATTCTGAAAGACGCCCTTGTCGGCGACCTAAAAGTCATTCTTCAGGAGATGACCGAGCGCCAGATTGCTGCGGCGACAGCTAACTCGGAGTCAATGGGACGCCAGATCGCCGGGAGTATTGAGAACAGCCTTCAGGGTCCACTCCAGCAGATCGGAGGCGTTGTCGCCAAAGCCAGCGGCGACCAAAGCGCAGTCGCCGCCGATCTGCTCAAAGACATCATGGCGAGCTTCAGCCAACGGCTCAACGATCTCTTCGGCGGCCAAATTTCCGGGATTCAGGAACTCAACCAGAAGAGCGCCGAGTCGATGCAGGAGGCCGTCGCATCGATCAACCAACTCGTCGCCAAACTGGCGGACAACAGCCAGCGCTCGGGTGATGCCATGGCCGAGAGGATGGCTGCCGCGGTCGAGGACATGGAACGTCGCCAAGCCGACATCAATCAGCAGACCCAGTCGTTCGTCGAAGCGATTCGCGAGATGGTGGCATCCTCGCAGACCGAAACGAACGCGCAGCTCAACGCGTCGGTCAGTGAACTGAGCAGGCAGGTCACCGACATGGTCGGGGCACTGCAAGCGCAGGCCGTAAAATCGCACGAAGAGCAGCAGCGGCGCGAGCAGAGTCTGAGCGAGCGAACGAGTGGAATGGTGACGGCGCTGGGCGACTCGATCGGCGAAGTCGTCAAGCAAATGGCGACCTCGACGTCCCAGATGCAGCAGAGCGTGGCTTCGCTCGAGCGAACCACGGCAACATCCATCGACAAGCTGAACGCCGGAGCGAGAACCCTGGAGCAAGGCGCAATCGCCTTCGCGACGGCAGGCGACAAGGTCACCGGCGCCCTGGACCAAGCATCGACGGTTGCGAATAAGATGACCGAGGTCAGTGGGGCCTTGACGTCATCTGCCTTGGCGCTCCAAAGCATTCTCGCCGACTACGGGGCGAATCGAGATGCGACGAACACGATGCTGGTTGAGCTGCGCGCCGTTGTCGACGCGGCCAGACGCGAAGCATCCATGACGCAGCGAGTGCTTGATGACATCCAGACCGCTGCGACCAAGCTCGCCGGGGCGCAGAAAGACACTGAACTCTACTTGGAGGGGGTTTCGAATATCCTCGCGCAGGCCCAAAGCACATTCAACGATGGGCTGACTCGCACGCTGGATCGGGCCAACAGCGACTTCCACAACAAGCTCAGCAGCGCCGTCGGGCTATTGAGCTCCTCGATCGAAGAGCTTGAAGCCAGCCTCGCTGGCGCAACCGGCTCGCGCAGATAAGTCATGTTTTCGATGCGCTCAACGGCGAGGGCACGCCCTCGCGACGAGGCGGAGAAACCGTTCTGGATTTCTTATGCCGACCTGATGACAGCACTGATGGTTTTGTTCTTGGTGGTGATGTCGGTTGCATTGCTGGCGGTGACCAAAACCGTTACGGAGCGTGAACAAGAAGAAGAGAATCATCGCCAAGACATCGAGGAGCTGCTGGACCGGTTCGAGGCCGTAACGAATCAAGAGCAGTTCGCGGGGATTACGATCGATCGAGAGAGCAACGTTATCGATTTCGGATCGCGAGCGCAGTTCCCGTTCGCGCGGTCCACCCTGACGACGGAACAGCAGACGCTGCTGCGCGCATTTGTTCCTGCAATTTTGGAGAAGGCGAACGACGAGCTTGGCCGCCGCGTTCTCAAGGAGATCGTCGTGGACGGCTTCACCGACAAGACAGGCACCTACCTGGCGAACTTGGATCTCAGTCTCCAACGCAGTCAACGCGTCCTTTGTGCGCTGTTCGCCCGCCCGACGCCTGAAGAGCGTCCGATGTCCCCCGAGGAGTTAGAGCAGGTTCGTCGTCTTTTCGTCGTCGGCGGCTACTCCTTCAATGCTGCCAAAGATACCGATGAGCAGAGCCGTCGCGTGGAGATGCGTCTGAGGTTTCTCGGCGTGCGCGAAACGCGGACACCGGCGATCGATGTCGCGCCGGGTAACTTCGGAACCTGCGCGCTGGGTGGATGATGAAGGCACTCGAACGCCTGAGGTTCTCGCTCGAGACGGGCTCCGCGCCGGCGTTGTCCCGCCCCTGGGCCATCGAGCACGATCTCGACAACCACATCGCCCGACTTGAGAAGCATCTCAAGGAGGGGGCGAGCACCCATATCCCACGCGATCTGCAGTTGGAGGCTGTTCAACATTTCTGGACCAGCCAGCGCGTGGAGACGCTCAAGGACGCGCGCCTCGTGTCTTTCGGCATCGCACTCCCCGTCGGACCTCGACGATTGCGCGTCATCGAGGACGAGGAGAGGTTTCCGGCTCTCTTGGACGGTGTCGACCGTTACCTTCCGGCACCGAGGCAATACCGACGCTGCTACCAAGGCTTGCTGTCTGGCTACTTCACGTACGACCCGCACGGCAACGACGTACCCCGGACCGGTCGGAAAAACTGGGACAGCTTGAGGGAGTACTTGAACAACCGCTCCAAGCGGGTCGTCGACGGCGAGCGCAATCCGCAGTGGGTCGACTCGCTGCAGCAGCACACGGCGATCTTCAGCGACACCCCGTGCGCGCGCTACGGAGCCGCGCTGCTTGCCGGCAACAAGAGCGAAGTCGACGAGCTGAGGGAGGTTCTCAATATCTCCGACAGCTCGTGGTTCATGCGCGAACTCTTCCTCGCCCAAGTGGAAGCGGCGGTGCAGAGAAACGATCCGGATTTCCTGGAGATTCTCTACCGCGTACTCGATCTCCTGAAGGAAAACGAGATCATTCGAGACGACGGCCTGGCGTTGGTCCTCAACCGGTTCGCCCGCCTGATGCCTCCACCGCTGGCCCTGCCCCTGCGCGACGCGGCAGTCAACTGGTGGGGTAATCCATGGCTTCAGTCCAACTCGATGCGCTGGGGACGCGCGACCTCGGACGCGCGCGCAATGGTCACCGAGTGGCTGAAGCTCGAATTCATCGAGGCGTTCTTCACCCTTCTGGCTGAAGAGAAATCGGGCGACAGTCGTCGTCTCGCGTTTTGGAAGCGTTACGTCCATGCGATCGAGGACATCCACTTTGGGCTCGGATCGGATGCCCGAAACTCGAAAGCGTCTGATTTTGTTGCGCTGCGCAAGAAGATGAACGGGTTGATCGTTCCCTTGAACGATCCAATCGGCTCGAACAACGCCTTCATCATGCGCATGGGGCGGGTGGTCATCGTCGAGTTCAGCGGCTACAGCAATGCCTGCTATGGATACGACGCCACCGAATCACTGCCCTTTAAGTACGACCGGCCTGTGGTGATGCCGGTCAATGCCAAGAACTCCCTCAAACACTCGACCCGCAAACTGTGGTTGACGCACAAGGACGGCAGACATGGCCGAAAGTGGGAGGAGAAGTTCGAGGAGACATTGGCCAATGACTACAAGATTCGCCCCTTGAGCGCATCCGTTCAAAGAGAAGTCCTCGGCGGTCGTTCCGAGCACGTCGTAGAGCACGTACCCCGGCCGCCGGCTCAGCCGCCAACCGACCGAGATGGGCGTTTGGATCCTGTGGCCGAGGTGGCGTCCTGGAAAACGGTGAAATACACGCGCGAGACGTTGTCACGATTCGCCCGAGCATTCGACCTCGGCATCGACGACCTCACCGACAAGAACGGAAACCTGTGGGTGCGAGCCGATGATGCACACATCGGCGTCAATGAAGTGCTCCTGGCCTGGGGGTTTGAGTTCAAGAATGCGCAAAAGGGCTGGTGGAAGGCGCGATAGCGATGCTCCGAGTCTTCAAGAAGAACCGGAAACACTCCGAGGTTGCCTGGTATCTACGCGAAACCGAAGAGGGAATCGACATCGGGGGGCATCCGGAGCCCGATTCTCGTCCGCTGAAGTCGGCATTGTTGGGGAGCTGGCTCGACCAGCTCGAGGAAGAAGGTCACGCGTTGCCGGGAGTCGACGGCAGGCTCTTCATCCCGTGGGATACGCTCTACACCCTGCTCGAGCATCACGAGCACGCGGAAGCTGTCCCCATGCTGGAGCTCCCATCTGTCGGTACGGTGCATGTCGCGATCTCGAGCAAGGCATCGCTCGAGGACGCCTCCTTCAGCCTCGCCATCGGCGATTGGCGGGTCGAATCAAAACCGGTACGGAACGCCTCACTGAGAGGCGCTGTGCTTGAGCATGCCGATGGTCGAGTCCTTTTGCCCGCCGCGACATGGGCCGTCGTCCGCGACGTGCGCGCCTTCGCCCGCCGTCCGGATACCGAGCGGAACGGACATTTCCACCGTCACGCGTGGGGCAGGATTCGACGCTTGGCGGGTGCGGCGTCCGCAAACCTCGACTCCTTTCTCCACAAGACCGTCATCCTGACGCCCGAGAAACTGGCCCTCGGCATCCGCAAGGCACGGACCGACGACGATACCGTCATCGAGGTGCAGCCAACCTTCGACGGAGCTCCGCCCAACTGGCTGGAGCGGTTCGACCGGCAGAGCATCGTACAGGAGCGCTACGACATCCCGACCGAGGCCGGCATCGTCCAAGTCATCGTCTCCCCCAAAGTCAGAACCGTCTTGGAGGAGATCAAACGTCTCGACAACCGCCGGGTTGCAGGAGCTAGGGCTCAAGCTTTCATCCTCAATCCCTATGCGGCGCTCGGCGAAGATGCCAACGACGTCATCGACGAGAAACAGTTCGAGGACGCGCGGGCAAAGGCCGGCCTGAATTACGAGCGGTTCCTGCCGCAGATCAAACGCGACGAGCTGGGCTACCCGCTGCAAGTCGGACTGCTCATCGAGACGACATCCGCTGGCGGTGCGATCGCGTCCGAGTCCGTCTGGCTCGACGATAGCGAACTCGCCGCATTTATCCAGGCACTGAAATCCGCCTTGGCGAAGAGTTATCAGCTCCTCGGCTGGAACGGCTACGACCTGGAGTTGCAGGGCGACGCCGCTGAGCATCTCGATCAGCTCGAAACGGCGCTTGCCGAGCGTCGGCATCCGCACGTTCTCATCACCTACGAGCAAGTTTACGACCTGACCCACTACGCGTCGCGCGTGCAGGGAATCGGCTTCGAGAAGCCATATTACTCACCCTACATCGCGAAGAAAAAGGAAGAAGAAGGCTGGTTCCCCGAGAATATCGTCAACATCATCTCCTGGGTACCCGAGGGCGAGACCGATCCGGTGGCGATGCCCATCGGTCCGGACGCCATGGCGGAGATGCGGCAGAAGATTGCCGTCGCAAAGGCGGCCGGGAAGTCCGAGATCCACCTTCCTGGATGCCCGAAGCCCATGCCGGTGGCGGAAGCGGAGCGCATTGCGCTGACCTTCGACGAAGTGTATGCGGACGCACAGGCGAAGGAGCTTGATCCCGAGCAACCGAAAACACCGAGGTCAGGCAACCAGATCAAGCGCAAGAGCCCCGTTGTCTTCTCGAACATCCAGGGCATCGACTACGCCGAAGAACGCCGCGCCGCGCTGTCGGCAAACGGGCGTGAGCCTGAGTTGCCGTCGTCGCTGCGCTCGGATTGCACTCTCCTCGCACACCAGCGTCAGGGCGTAGCCTGGCTTCAGACGCTCTTCGAAGCCCATAGGAACTACAACTGCCGCGGCGCCGTTCTGGCCGACGACATGGGCCTCGGGAAGACGCTTCAGCTCCTGACCTTGATGGCATGGGCGATCGAGAAGGATCCAACCGTCGACCCGATGCTGGTTGTCGCCCCGGTCTCTTTGCTGGAAAACTGGAAGGACGAAGCAAAGAAGTTCTTTGAATCCGGGGCGCTGCCCATCCTCACCGCCTACGGTGAGGATCTGGCAGCACTTCGCGTGCCTCGCGAGAGCATCGACGAGCGGCTCCGCAACGAAGACGGCCTCTGGAAATTCCTCAAGCCCGGATGGCTGGGTAACGCTCGCATCGTCATGACCACCTACGAAACCCTTCGCGACTTGGAGTTTTCCTTCGCCTCGCAGCGCTGGTCGGTGATGATCTGCGACGAGGCACAGAAGATAAAGAATCCATCCGCCATGGTGACGCGGGCCGCCAAGAAGCAAAACGTCGCCTTCAAGATCGCTTGCACGGGTACACCCGTCGAAAACACGCTTGCAGACGTCTGGTGCTTGTTCGACTACGTTCAACCCGGACTGCTTGGCGCACTGAACGCATTCGGCCAACGATACCGCAGGCCCATCGAGGCCCGGACCGACGAGGAACGGACACGGGTCGAGGAACTCCGCACCCTGATCGCACCGCAGATTCTGCGACGCACCAAAGCTGAGGTGGCAACCGATCTACCAAAGAAGATCACGGTGAACTCATGCCGCCGCTTGCCCTTATCGTCCGATCAGCGTGACCTCTACGGGAGCGCCATCGAACTGTTCAAACGTCGCAACGATCCTGGTGCCATTGTTCCGTTTAAAAATCACCTTGGGTTGCTTCACTACCTCCGCCTGATCTGCACTGACCCGCGTCGACATGGCTTGGGCGTTTTTAAACCGGAGATCCTTGAAGAGTACCGGAAACGGGCGCCCAAGCTGGATTGGCTGCTCAACGAGTTGAAGGACATCCGTAAGAAGGACGAGAAGGTCATCATCTTCTGCGAGTTCCGAAACATCCAGAGGCTGCTTCAACACTACATCGCAGAGGCATGCGGCGTTCGCCCCGACATCATCAATGGTGACACCTCGCCGTCCGCCTCACACGCGCAGAGCCGGCAGAAGCGGATCCGGACGTTCCAGGAAAAGCGGGGGTTCGGCGTCATCATCCTCTCGCCGGGTGCGGTCGGCTTCGGCGTCAACATCCAGGCGGCCAACCACGTCGTCCATTACACCCGCACATGGAACCCTGCCAAAGAAGATCAGGCAACAGACCGCGCTTATCGCATCGGTCAGACAAAAGACGTCTATGTCTACTACCCGGTGGTGCACGCCGATGATTTCGTGACGTTCGACGAAAAGCTCGACCGTCTCCTCGAAGAGAAGCGCCTGCTCGCCGGCGATATGCTCAATGGCTCGGGCGAACTGCATCCGGGTGCATTTGATCTGGAGGATGTCGCACCTCCGGATGCTCATCTTAATGAAGAGCCAGTAACGCTGGACACGGCTATGGCTATGAAATGGGAGTACTTCGAAGCGCTGGCGGTCGTGCTGTACGCGAAGCGTGGTTACGACGCCTATCGCACCCCCGGCACCAAAGACAATGGAGTCGACGTCGTCGCATTGCCGCGCACTCAGACGTCAGGCAAGCTGGTTCAAGCCAAAACGTCGGGGATCGAAGGAAAGGCGCTCGCTTGGGATGCAGTCAAAGAGGTGGTCGCCGGACATGCTTTTTATGCCAAGCAGTATCCAGCGTTCAACTTCGAGCTTATCTGTCTGACCAACCAATACTTTGATCAACAGGCTCACCTGAACGCAAAATTGAACAATGTTGAGCTGGTCGAGCGGCCCCAATTAGCGGAAATGCTGAGTCAAACGCCAGTGACGATGATGGACGTCGAGAGAATGTTGTTCACTGACTGGACCCAAACCTAACGCCGGGCCGTCCCGAAGATCTCCCGCGCCGAGCGGCCCTGAACAGCGAGCACCTCCTCGGCACACTCGACCAACCGCGGCCCGAGCACCGGATGCTCCAGATACGCCCGCGCCTCGTCGAGACTGCGGATCGCATAACGGCGCGCCGTCGAGCTGAACCCGAGACCGTCGAGCTGCGGGAAGATGTACCACATCCAGTGCGTGCGCTTGCGGCCCGAGTGGATCTCGGCGAGGGCGCGGGCGTAGTCGTTCTCCTGTGCCCGGACGAAGCGGTTTAGGTCGTGGGGATCGTTGCTGGTCATCGCATCACTCCTGGTCTGGTCTCGACACCGATTGCGTCGGCCGGGGTTAAGCCAGACGCTACGCCCGCTCCGTTCCGAGTCATGTCAACGACGTCCATCGTACACAAAAAGGCTTTATGCGTTACTGATAACGCGCTAAAATGCCCACGTCAGCCACCCACAGCGAGCACATCATGAGTGAACTCACCATCGAAATGAGCCTCGACAACGCCGCCTTCGAGGACGATCCGGCCCCGGAGATTGCACGCATCCTGCGTCAACTCGCGGACAAGCTCGAAGGACGCGGCATCGACGACGAGATTCTCTTGCGGGACATCAACGGCAACCGTGTAGGCAAGGCCGTCATCGTCATGGATAACGATGACTAAACGCGCGTCCGGCGGCAAACGAACGGCCGCTGCTCGCCAAGCTCGGTGGCGTGAGCGCATCGACCATGCAGGACTCAGACGCGTGACTGTGGTCGTACCCGCCGAACGAGTCGAGGAGCTCCGGGCGATCGCCGCTTCGATGGTGCACGACAGCGGCAACGAATCGCAACCGCCGGAGCCATCCCCCTCGTGACGTGCCGGTCAGCGGACCTTTTGGCTCAACGCGCCGGCGACCCCGTCGAGGGCTGTGCGAACATTGAGAGTGCTGCGGCGTATTCGTCATCCAGATCCATTCCGGAGTCGGCGCCCGGGTCGAAGCGCTTGATCCCGACGTGGAGCATGCAAACTACTTCAAGTCCTGAGAAGTCACCGGGCAACAACTTAAGGTGGTAGCGGATCTCGGGGTTGTTGACCTTGAGCCCGCCTTCACCGAGGGTCGCCATTTCCATGACCAGCGGCGCGAGCTCCGCATCGCTCATCGTGGCGAACCGCTGCAGGGCTTCCAAGCAATAGATCGTCGCGTCAGGCCGTAATGCCCCGGCAGCATTGCTTCGAAACCGTCGGCTCGCCAAGCCGCGTCGCGCCTTCTTCGCAAGCTCGGCGATCTCGCCATGGGGCGCTAAGGCCAGTACGCGGGTCAGCAACCGATCGGCTTCCTCGGCGTGCGTGTCGTGGCTGTCCGACAGCAGGCTTTGGGCGAGCGACAGCAGAATGACCGGATCGTCAGGCAGCTGCTCCAGTGCGGCCCGGAAGCTCGCAACGGCGCGTTTCTGATCGCCAGTCATGCCATAGAGCATGCCGAGCGTCCGCAGGGTATAGGGATTCTCCGGCGCGATCGCGATTGCACGTTCCAATGCCGGACGCGCCCGTTCGACGGCTTTGGCGCGCAGTGCTGCGACCCCGAGACCGCCCCACGCATTGGCGTTCTCGGGTCCTACCTCGGTCGCGCGCTCAAGCAACGCCATAGCCTCGTTCAAGCGCCCACGATCGCTGTAGACCAAACCGAGGTTGTAGAGCACATCGAAGTCGCGAGGATTGGCCTGGAGCAGGCCCTCCAGCATCGGGACCGCACGATCGTAATCACCGGCCCGCAAGAGGTCGAAGATCCCATCCATCGGAGCCCGATCGGTTTCGGCGGGAATCCAGGTCACACGGATGCCGCCGTCGGCGAACTCCACCGTCGTCTCGCCGGGGACGTTCGCGTACTGGGCGCGGAAATAGTCGGTGACGTGCTTGCGAAAGGCCGGTGTACCGACCACGCGCACGGCCTCGGGCAGCAGCGTCAGATCGAAGTCACGCTCGCTGATGACGTAGTGGATCGGTTTGCTCATTAGGTTGGAAACGCGTTTTTCTCGTGTCACTCAAAAGGGAGCCAGACCAGCCAAGGCGTGATACCGAGTCGCTCGGCCCAGACCGTAATGAGCGCTCGATCGTCGAGTATTTCTGCATCGGGGTCGGGCAGTTCGGCCAGCAGATCCAAGCCGATTCTCTCGAGGCCGGCCGCACGATACGGCACGGCCAGATGCGGTTCGCGCAGCAGCTCGCTCGCGGCGATCGCGAAGGCCGAATTCATCGCGCGATTCGCCTTCAACATGATGGCGGGGAACCGCTTCGCATGCTGCGGTGCGAGGGCAGTTTCGTTGATCGGCAGCTGCGCCCGCAACGCTTCGGCCTGGAGGGAACGCAGGGTAGGGTAGCGGTGATAAATCCACTGATCGACCAGGATCCCGATCGGCATCGACCGCACTTGGAGCATCAGCGAGTCGAACAGGAACTGCGCCAAGCCGCGCTGCTGCTCCGCCGGAAGATCCGGCTGCAAAGACGCGATGTCGCGTGCCACCTGATCGCGATAGGCCGAACTGCCGGAGAGCCGGAAGCGCCGTTCGGCCTGATGTCGAAACAGCCTGATGGCGTTCCCAGCCTCGAAAGCGATCCAGTAATCGGGTGATCCTCGGCCCGGTTGGTAGCGGATCAGATGGACCGGGTTGGCGGGCGTTCCGATCTGCAAGGTAGCGTTCGTTCTGAGCGAACCATCTTCGAAATAGGAGACCGGATAACCGCTGAGCGCTTGGAGTTGCTCGACGATCTCACGCGTTTCCGGAAAAAGCTTAGACGGATTCATGGGGTTGTGTCAGTTCGTGACAGCACGTTCGGTGCTGAAGCGCCGATCATCCTAAGGGCATGATCCTGCGGCGGAGCGAGTCGGGTGGGCTAGCCACTCGGCTGACCAGAATACCCCAGAGTCTCCGATGGCGGTTAATCGAGCAGAACCCAGAGACTTGAGCCGCTGCCGGTCTTTATTCCAAGCTATCTAGGCAGCAGCGAACGGCGAATCGAGCCGCATCCCGCACCCTGACGACCAAGGGGCCACCCATCAACCACTCGCCCCCGACCGCCCCGGATCGAACGACTCCTCCGTCCAATCCACGCCGGTCAGCAGCACCGACAGCATCCGCACCCGCTCGGCGCACGACAGATAGAGATTCGTCACCAACCCCGGCTGATAGGCCGGATTCGGGAAGAACGCCTGGAACGCAAGCGTCCCCTCCTCTTAGCCGAAGCTGCCGAACCCATAGCCCATCGGGGCTTCGCTCAAGGACCGGGCT
>NZ_LN848258.1:5096815-5101254 GCF_001499735.1 Thiocapsa sp. KS1
CAGACGCCGCATCCAGCCGCCGTTGTCCGCGTTTACCCGCAACAGCGTGCAGAGGTCCAGGGTGCGGCGTGCCGGGTCATAGACCGGGCCGGCCATCCCCGCCGTGCGCAGCGTGACCCCCTGCAGCACTGCCAAGACCTCCTCGCCAAGATCCAGGTCGCGGAGCAGTTCGGTGCGCACCAGCACCAGAGCCGCCGGCGCGCCGTCCGGCCCGGCTTCCCGGCCGATGACCTCCAGCGTCTGCGCCTGCTGATGCGGCCACCAACGGAACCCGCGCTCGGTCTCCTCCGACCAGGCCGCTTCGACCTGGAACAGCTCGGTTCGCAGCCAATCCAGCGTGCTCTGTCCAATGCTCATGCTTTTGCTTCATCGGGTTCTGGAGAACGCCCTACCGCACCACATACGGCTTCGTCTTTACCCCCGCCGAGCCGGCTCCAGTCAACTCCCCCGCATTCACCAACACCGGCTGAATCCACCCCAGCCGGCTCTCCGCCAGCCCCTCGCCGTAGCGAATCCGCCTGAAGTGCCCTCGGCGCCAGTGCGGCTTCACATGCCGATCATCCCCGCGCGGCAGTCCGCCCGGCGCACCCGAGCCCGCCCAATCCGGTTCCGCACTCGGCCCGATCAGGATCCGGTCATAGGCCGTGGTCAGCTTGCGCCCGATCTTGGCCGCCTTCTTCGGCCCGAGACCCCGCAGGCGCTTATCCAGGTCCGTGCGCTCCGTGACCTTCAGCTTCTCCGCATCGGGCAGGTTCAGGTACAGCAGCACCTTGGCCAGCTCGAAGATCACCGGCTTCGCCATCGCGACCTCGTTCGGATCCATCGGGCTCATCCCCGGATGCGCATAGGCAGCCGGTGTATTGAACCAGGCGATATGCCGATCGAGCAGGGTCGCCAGACACTCGTCCTCGTCCTGGATCACCAGGATCATGTCCTGCGAGGCGTCGTCGAGGGCGTTCGCCTTCCCCAGCGGCGAGCCGATGATGACGATCTCGACGACGCGCGCCGGCTTGGCGGGGTCGAGCTTGAGCGCGCGATTACGTGCCGGATGGTCGAAGACGGAGTGGCCGGCGGACACGTCGTAGACGCCCATGTAGGCGCCCTCGCAAGCATGCAGCCCGGTCTGACGATTCGGGACCTGCAACGGATTCGGCCGGGCCAGCTCGATGAACACCAGCGTGTAGGGACTGCGGAAATAATGCACGGGCAAACCTTCCGCGAGGTCCGTCTCGGCAAGCATGGATTGCAGCGTCGGGGCCACCTTCAGGATCGGATCCCCGTGGGCACGCAACCTCGCCCGGACGATCGTCAGCAGAAAGCTTCCCATGTTGGCGTTGCCGCTGAGGCCGAAATGGGCGATGGCGATCTCGCGCATACCGGGGACGTTGTTGAGGATCCACTCGGAGGTTGCATGCAGGTCGGTAAGGTAGGGGCGCAGGCCGGCCATGACGCCGAGATTCTCGAACATGACCGTGTCGACGTGTTTGCCGACGGCGGCATCGACGCGCACCGGATGCGGCAGGACCATGATGGCGGGATCTTGCATGGGGTCCATGGAGTCAGGTGTCTCGTTGGATGTATTGCCAATCCGGGGTGAAGCCCTGGTTGGTCGCGAGCGTGATCAAAGGGCCGATGTTCTGCTCGTAGGCGCGGGAGAGCTGCTCGATATCCAGCAGCGCCGCGGAAGACGACAGGTGCAAATCGGCCAGATGATCCTCGGTGAGCTTCTCGAAGGTGTTCTTGGGCATGATCCGGCTCGCGGTCACCAGACCGCGATGTTGCAACACGACGAAGTCCCGGAAGTAACCCGGACTCGGCAGGTTGTTCGACTTCGCCGAGTTCACCGCCGCCGGCGCCGGGATCAGATTCCAGAGCTGATCATGCGCGACGTAGGACCAGGGGAGATAGTGATCGAGCGCGAAGGCCTCGGCGGTCAGGATCGTGCCGGAGTAGATGCAGCGCAGCTCGGGACGATCGGGGTGGGCGAGGATTGCCCGCCAATACCGCGTCTGTTTGCTCAGCGCATCGCGCTTCAGCGGTGGAAAGAGTTTGTTCGACAGCCCCGGCGTGGTCGGATTGCGTTTCTGCATGTAGCCGAGCCAGTGCCAGGCCGCCCAGCCCTGGATGATCGGGAAGTGTCGCTCCAAGTAGGCGACCCAGTCGGGATGCCAGGTGACGGCGGCGCAGTCCTTCCACTCGTCGCTGTCATAGCGGTAGAGCGGCCGGGCCGTCATGAAATGCGCATTGGCGATCGCCGGCATGACCTTCTCGAAGACCATCCAGGCGCCTTTGTCGACCTCGCGCAGCTGCGGCTCCAGAAACGGGATCTGCAAGCGGTAGGGCACGAAATCCATCAGACGCGCGGCGTCCTTCAGGTCGACCGCGGCCAGTGCACCGCGCAGGGCACGCCGGTCGTTGGCGAACAGGTTCGCTCCCTCGTCCAGCCCCAGATCGAGCGCATCGAGCTTCTTCGCGATGGTGTCCTGTGCCCCGAACGACAGCTTGAAATAGGTGTGCGGAAACCACGCCAGCGAGAGCATCTCCAGCGTGATCTCGGCATAGGTGTAAGGCCGCTCGGCATCGAAGCGATGGCGCTTGAGCAAGTCGAGCAGGGCCAGGAAGAAGACGAACTTGTAGGAGTTCGTGGTGTGGCGGAAGAGCCCTGCGAGTGCCGGGGTGTTCAGTCCATCGCCGGCCGGAAGCGATGGTGAGAGGGTAGGGGACTCGGGAGCGGACACGCGCAATCCTTGAGCGAGGCGGCAAGACCCGTTTCAGACGGAATCGGGCAGCGCGAGACGGGCACGGATCTTGGTCTCGGTATCCGACCAGACCTCCAGCAGAACGCGCGCAAGCTCCGCCTCGCAGGCATCGAGATCGACCAGCCGATGAAACTCGATCAGGGACCGGTGCGCCTGTGGATCATCGGCCGGGAGCGCGGCCTCCATGATGCGGATGTTCGCCGAGGTCACCAGCGGGGCATTCGCCTCGATCCAGGTCGGGATGTCGTGCTCGACCGACGGCTCGATGTCGGGACACTTATCCTCCACGCACTCGAAGAGGCTGGCCATGAAGGTGTCCATCGTGGCCCGATGCAGCAGGCCCGCGGCACCCATCCCCCCGTCGTCGAGGGAATCCGGGTCGAGCCCGCCGATGACCGCACTTGCTCGCCGTTCGATCCAGTAGGCATCGAGCGCCGCCAGCGCACTGAACGCCGACATGATTCGCTCCGCGCGCGGGGAGCGCACGATCTCCCCGAGCTCGCCTACGATGGCAATCGCCTCCCGTTCGCTCATACGCTGCGTGCTGTCGGTCATCGGCCCGTCCTCTGCCTGTCGATCGGTCTTGCGGGCGTGTCACGCCCATGACTGGGGGCATTATAGCCCCGTCGTGAACATGGCTTGGTCACGGGGTTAGGCCGGTACTCGCCCTGACGATCAGGCTCCGGAACCCGACTCCTCCAGCACCACGTCGAACAGCTCCAGCACCGGATGGCCCGCATAAGTCCCTTGAGGCGCTTTGGCCTGCGCATGGGCCTTGTGGAACGCCTCGGACTCGCGCCAAGCATCGAAGTGACCGCGCGAGGCCCAGGTCGTGTGGGAGGCATACAGCGTGGTCTCTTCGTCTTCCGGCCCCTTGAGGAGCCGAAAGGTCACGAAGCCCGGCACCTGCGCGAGCCGGGATTGGCGCTCCCGCCAGAGGCGCTCGAAATCGGCCTCGAAGCCCCGGTTGATGCGAAAGCGATTCATGGCGATGAACATCGGTCGGGTACCTCGTGCGGCGATAGTGGACGAGCAGGCGATCCGGCTTGGCCGGCCCTAAGAGTGGCAGACCAGCCCGGTTGACTGCCCGAGACGGAGATGGTCCGTGCCGCTCCGCCAACAAGACCGAAGCGGTCACAATGAGCGATGCGGGTCAAGCAACGTCAACCGGGATCGCGGAGCGGATCGATGACGGAGAATAACAGCTTGCGGAACATCGCGGTGTCGGGGATCGATCTCGTCAAGCGCCGGATGCATTCCCTTTCGATCGAAAGCCGAACACGGCCAAGCCGCCGGCGACGCCTCGCCGCGATCCTCGTGTGCGCAATCGTGTGGCTCCAGCCGGCGCAGGCCGAAGATCTGCTGCTGCAATCCGGGGAGGCCCTGATCTCCACCCGAATCGAAGGAACGCACGGCCGCCCCGTGGTCTTCATCTCCGGTCTCGGCGAGGAGATGGACACCTGGGACCGGGTTGCCCCCTCCATCGCCCGCTGCGCACGCGTGGTGGGCTACGATCGCCCGGGCATCGGATCGAGTCGCCCCGCGCCCGACGCTCCTGTCCTGGCGCAGGATGTCGCGCTCCGGTTAAGCGCGATCCTCGCCGACCTGGACATCGCCGAGCCGGTCGTCCTGGTCGCCCATTCGCTCGGCGGACTCTATGCCCAGGCGTTCGCCCGACTG
>NZ_LN848258.1:5101354-5102698 GCF_001499735.1 Thiocapsa sp. KS1
ACCTGGAGACCTGGGCCGACGAGGACACCCATGTGACGGTGCTCGTCGGGGCGCACCAAGAACGGCTCCCGTTCGACTTGGTCGCGGCCATGCAGGCGCTCGGCGCGCGAGCGCGATACGTGAAGATCGGCCGCGCGGGCAAGAACGCCCTCGACTTCCATCTGGCCTTCCATCTCGGGGAGTTGGTCGCACGCAACCCCGAAGCGACCTACCGGATCGTCTCCAAAGACGGCGGATTCGATGCCCTGATCGCGGATTTTCAGGTACGCGGCCTGGCCGTCGAGCGCCTGCGCGTGGAGCCACTGCCGACCACGCCGACCGAGACCACCGAAGTCATCTTGCATCGTAATCAGACTTGAGCAACATCCCAACGGCTTCTGTGCCCGCATCGCGAATGAGCGGATGTGCCGGGACGCGGGCTCGACTCGTCGACTGACTCCGGATACGGCGGTACCCGATGCCCGATGCGAAGCTCGGAAATGCGATGTACGAGGTATTTTCATTCCAATAGCCTTTGCTATACGTTATCGGAGGGGATCCGGAATAGAAATTCTAGGCGATCCAATACGCCGAGAGCCCGCTTCTTATTAAAAATAGGTTTCGACTCTCCCAGCGAAAGTGTCGGAGAGTGACTTTCGCGGCCCGAGGCGTGCGGCGAAAGTGTCGGAGAGTGACTTTCGCGCTCGGTGGCCGACGGCGAAAGTGTCGGAGAGTGACTTTCGCACCCCGCCACCGGGCGGCGAAAGTGTCGGAGAGTGACTTTCGCGACCCCCCACGGGAGCGCAACTGAAGCGCCATATGGAAAAAACATCCGCGTGTCCATATAGCGCCGCATCCGGGGGGGCGTGTCCATATAGTTAGTTATTGGAAAAACCCCCCTGTCTGTCCATATAGCGCCACCATCGGGGTCGCGCCGTTGCCTCACGACATCCCCTCGCCGGGGGCCGGCCAGCACCGCGCGCGGGGCGCACCGGCAACCCCGGTGCCGAGGCCCTCCGCGGCGCTCGATGAGCACGCGAATGAACGTCGCACCCGCGGCTATAGGCGTCGCCAGGGCTTCGCGAATAGGCCGCGCGCTGCGGCGGCACCCCCCGAGCGCTCGCGACTTCATTCATTATCGCGATGATCATCCGCGCATCTCATTCACAGAAATTGCTCCACGCGCGGGTGGATGCAGAGGGCATCGATCGGCAGTTCCCAGGAGAAGGAATGCCATTTCAGGGCGTAGAGGGCGAGCAGTCGCGTCTTCATCGGAAGCCATCGGCGGGATGCACCGTTTCCAGGGCGCGGTAGCGCGCGGAGATCTCCAGGCGGATGCCGGCCAGGCTGATAGTGCCGTCGGCC
>NZ_LN848258.1:5102798-5112936 GCF_001499735.1 Thiocapsa sp. KS1
CGCGCCAGCGGCGTGATTGCCGATTCCGAATGGATGCTGCGGTGATACTCCCCCGGCGATGCCGCATCACCGGATGTGTCACGATGAGCGCTGCCGCGTGGCGGGGCCACCGGCCATGATCGAGGACTTGCAGGAGCGCGGCCTTGCCGTCGAGCGTCTGCGCGTGGAGCCGACGCCGTCCGGGAGCGTACACGGGCAAGAGGAGAAACCCGCGCCGAGCCGGACCATGGCCATGGCCATGGCCTTGTGAGATGCGAACGTGGCGCCTGCAATGGCGCGCGCCGACCCCGCGTTACTCCCGATCCGATAACGGCACGTGCCCCTTTTCGCGAAACTTTTTCGCGCTACAATCCGGCCTCGCGAAACCTCGACCCTCCGCCACCTCGGGTGACCACGCATGGCCGATCTGCTCGAAACCATCCTCCCGGCGATCCCCGAGACCTTCTTCCGCCGTCTCGAGGAGCGGATGAACGACGGCGCCGCCGTCGCCCATCGCCAAGCGTTGCGCACCCCGCCGCACCTCCCTGCGCACCGCATGCGTCTGGGTACCACCCGCTATTTCGAGCGCGGCGAAGCCCTGCGCCTGAGCGCCGAGGATGTCGGCCTGAGCCACCGCTTCGTGATGGTCAACACCCATGCCGAGATCCTGGTGACCAGCGGTCCGGTGCTGATCACGCATGCCAAGGCCGATCACTGGGGCGATCCGATCGAGGACAAGGACTACAAGCTGGAGCTGGCGTGCCACAACCCCGGCGACGGCGAGCAGCTCACCCTGTGGGAGGAACCCGACTCCAACGCCGGCGTCCTCGCCGTCGTGGTGGTGCAGTACGCGCGCCCCGGCACGGAGCAGGACGAAACCGTGCCGACTCAGATCGGCTTCGGCGTGCCGACGCGCGATCTGAAGGGGTGGCATCTGCTGAAGCCGCTCGACCAGCTGTACGCCTCCTACGCCGACCGCACGGGACGCGTGCTCGACCAGGCCAGGCCGGTCCTCAAGCGGAACCGGGACCGGACCACGGGGCAGGGCTGAGGCAGGCGACGGAGCGACACGCATGGCCGCACGTACACCGGGCTTTCAACCCATTCAACTGACCCGCGCGCGTCTCGCCCGCGGCCTGACGCGCATCGCCCTGGGCGAGGCGGTGCAGCGCTCGGCACCGACCCTCAGCAAGTGGGAGACCGGGCAGCAGACGCCCGACCCCGCCGCACTCGCGGCCCTGGCCGAGGTGCTGCGCGTGCCCCGGGACTATTTTCTCGCCACCCCGTTCGACCCCGGCCCGCGACCGCGCTTCTTCCGCTCGATGGCCAACGCCACCAAGCGGGCGCGCGAGCGCATCGAGCAGCACCTGCTGTGGCTGCAACACATCGGCCACGCCCTGCAGGAGTGGGTGGACCTGCCGGCGCCGGACGTCCCGGACCTCGGGGCGGGCGATTTTCGCCTGCTGCGCGAGCGCGACATCGAAGAAGCGGCCTTTCGGGTGCGCCAGCACTGGGGCCTGGGCCGAGCGCCGATCCCGGACATGCTGCTGGTGCTGGAGAATGCCGGCATCGTCTGCGGCCGGTGTTCCTTCGGGGCGCCATCCATCGACGGCGTCTCGCACTGGTCGCAGGCCGACGACCGGCCCTATGTGCTGATCTCCTCGGACAAGCGCACGGCGGTGCGCTCGCGCTTCGACGCCGCCCACGAGCTCGGCCACCTGGTCCTGCACCGCCACGTCGACCCGACCGCGCTCGCGCACCGCGACGAGTTCAAGGAGCTGGAGAACCAGGCCCATCGCTTCGCCGGTGCCTTCCTGATGCCCGCCGACGGGTTCGCCGACGAGCTGCCCGAAGTCTCGCTGGACGCCTTCCGCGTCCTCAAGCCGCGCTGGAAGACCTCCATCGGCGCCATGATCTATCGCTGCAAGGATCTGGGACTGATCTCCGAGGTGCATGCCGGGCGCATGTTCAAATCCGGCAGCGCGCGCGGCTGGGCCCGCGGCGAGCCCGACGACGAGGTCCTGCCGATCGAGCAGCCCCGGCTGATGGAGCGCTCCATCCGCCTGCTGCTCACGCAGGGCGGCTTCAGCGTGGAGCGCCTGCTCGCGCAGCTGCGGCTGGCCCCCGCCGACATCGAGGCCCTGGCCGGACTGCCCACGGGGATGCTCTCCAATCGCGGCGCACACATCGCCCTGCTGCCCACGCCCAGACTCAAGACCGCCACGCTGCGGGACACGCCCGCCGAGGTCATCCCGATCTCGTAACATCGCCATGACCACCGCAACGCCCATGGATGACCCGACGCTCGCCTACTACGAAAACCAGGCCGAGACCTTCTTCGCCGAAACCGTCGCGGTCGACATGGCCCCGCTGTACGCCCGGTTCCTCGCCCGCGTTCCGCCCGGCGGGCACATTCTCGATGCCGGCTGTGGGTCGGGGCGCGATGCCCTGGCGTTTCGGCGGCTGGGCTATGCCTTGAGCGCGTTCGAGGCATCGCCGACGTTGGCACGGCTGGCCTCGGAGCATTGCGGGTTGCCGGTCGAGGTGCGGCGCTTCCAGGAGGTCGACTGGCTGGCTCGCTTCGACGGTATTTGGGCATGCGCGAGTTTGCTGCATGTACCGATGGCGGAGCTGCCCGAGGTGTTCGGGCGTCTCGGGCGCGCGCTCAAGGCCGACGGGGTGCTGTATGTCTCGTTCAAGTACGGGGCGAGGAAGCGGGAGCATGGCGGGCGAAGGTTCACGGATCTGGACGAGGCGGGGCTCGCGGCGCTGGCCGAGCCGGTGCCGGCGCTCGCGGTGATCGAGACCTGGGTTACCGGGGATCGGCGGCCTGGGCGGGAGGGGGAGCGTTGGTTGAATGCGATTGTGGCGAGGGGATCGCCGACACGCGCTGTTCAACGGATGTATCGACAACCGGATGAGTCGTCTGGGCCAGCCGAGCTTACGACCTGAAGGCTTGGGTTGCCACCAGTCATACCGCCCCGCCCGATGCCGGGTCTGCCCATGACCGATCACTCAGCTCTGGCGGCGATCAGGAGGAGCTCGGTTGAATCCTGACACTCAGTCGGGTCGCCTCTATGGCAGGTAGACGCCGATATCCGATGTCCGGATTAGAGTTCCTGTGCCCGAGCGTAGGAGGCCTCCTTGGCGCGATACCCCGGCGCGAGCATGGCGTTGTCGACACCATAGAGCGTTTGATGGTTGCGCAGCCAAAGCTGGAACTCCTTCCCCCGACAGCTGTGATCAGTGGAACAATCAACGTTCCATAAGCGCAGGAAATAGCCTGCCTGAGCCGCACGTACTTCAATGCGTCGTACGCCGTCGGTCATGCCGTACTCGAGCTCGATGGACTCCGGGTGCTCGACGTTCTCAGCGTTTGGGTGCGCGACCAGCTCCAAGTCGACGAAGCGCGACCATTGCCTGTCAGCACCCTGAACTTCGTGCTCAGCCACCGAGCCTTCTGCCGCTCGAACGGAAGACATGCGTGTCAGCAAGAAGTCAAGGAAAGTGCCTCGGCGTCGGTCGAACGCCCGAACATGCCATTTCAGCCCGCTGTGAACCAGTGCGTGCGGAGCGATCACCCGCCTTCGCGCGCCGCTGCCAGTGGAGACATAGCCGATTTCAACGAGATTACCCAAGTGGATTGCACGGGTCAGCGCGGCCACGATGTCAGTGTTGGGGGAGAAAAGATCTTGCGGCAGGGCGCACTCGATCATCGGTCGATGGTCACCGAGGAAATCGTCACCGATGCCTCGGGTGAGCGAACTCAGTGCTTGGTGCGTTGAGTGCTTGAATATCGGGATGAAACTTTTGTTGATCAGGTATTTCCGCGCGCGCGCATCGTAGGTGGCATTGTTCGGTGCAATCTCGCGATACGCACTCAGGTCACGCGTTGCCGCAGCTTCCTTGATACCGAAGCGCTCCACCAAATCAGAGCGCGTCGCGGAGCCGAGAAAGTAAAGCCTGAAATCCAGGAAGAAGAGCCGGGAGCGCTGCGCCTGGCTCGGTTTGTCGAGGGGACCGGAGGTCATCATGGCTCTGAGCTGCGAAACATGTTGTAGATTGCCCTGCCGTGGTTGACTTGGCGCCGACATCGACTTCATGACAACGATTGTTACACATCGTTACAAAGAGTGGCAGACATCATCAAAATGATCTGTATACTATTTGATCATGATTAGTTTATGCGGTGAGTCTTCATGGATCAGTTTTCCATCCTGAGCCTCGACGGGGGCGGCATTCGTGGCGTGTTTGTCGCTGGATTGCTTGCCAGAATTGAAGAGCGGAACGGCATTCGAATCGCCGAGCATTTCGACCTGATCGCCGGCACATCGACCGGCGGCATCGTTGCGCTGGGACTGGGGCTGGGTTTCTCGGCTCGGGAGATCGTTGAGTTCTATAGGGACAATGCGGAGGTCATATTCCCGTCAGTTTTGCCGAAATGGGCTCGGCGGTTGCCTGGAGCCGGGTTTCTGGAGCCGCGTAATAGCTGGGCGCTGTTCCGGCGCAAGTTTTCCAGCGAGCCGCTCGAACGGGCGTTGCGCCAGGTGCTTGGTGCTGATCGCGTCTTGGGCGATAGCACTACCCGTCTGGTCATCACGGCCATGGATGCGCGCCAGCACGGCGTCAAGTTGTTTAAGACGGCCCATGCGCCGGGCTTGAACTCCGATTGGAAAATCCCCGCATGGATGGTGGCGGCGGCGACCAGCGCTGCGCCCACCTACTTTCCGGCGGCGAAGGTGGACAACCGTCTGTTCTACGACGGCGGGCTCTGGGCGAATAACCCCGTGATGGTCGGCGTCACTGAGGCGCTCGGTGTGCTCGACATCAAACCTTCAGTGCTGCGCGTTCTCAGCATCGGCACCTTGGATCAGGTGCGTAGGTTTCAGCCGCGACTTGCTACCGGGGGGCGACTGCGTTGGGGCGTCGCGTTGGTCCATGAAATGATGGACGGCCAGTCTTCGTGCGCTCTGGGGCAAGCAAAGCTTCTCGTTGGGAAGGAAAACCTAGTTCGGGTAAGTCCCCCGGTTGCCGCCGATCAGTACGCGATGGATGACGCATCCACGGTCGACGATCTTCTCGCCGAATCAGCGCACCACGCAGATCATCACGCCCGCGACATCGAGCGCATCTTCCTGTCGCGGCGGGCGCCCAGATTCACCCCAAACCACGGAGCACCGACCGATGGACGACCGCCCCTCAGACGCGCGGCTTGATCTTCTTGCGAATCCCGATGGCGCACTTCGCGGCGTCGAACTGTCGCCCACGCAGTACGATCAGTTGGAGACCGCTTATCACGCGGTCGGAAACTGGTTGGCGGATTCGGACGACCCGCTGCTCAAGTCCGCACGGATCTACGCTCAGGGTTCGGTGAGGCTGCGCACGTCCGTACGACCTCTCGGTGCCGATCATTTCGACGTCGATCTGGTCTGTCTGCTGCCCGCGGCGCACCCCTCCGTACATTCCGCGGTAAAGGTCTCAGAGATCATCGGGAAACGGCTCGCTGAGAGCGGTCGGTACAAGCGGATGCTCGAACCCAAGAACCGCTGTTGGCGGCTCAACTACGCTGAGTCGTCCCGGTTCCACATGGACATCACGCCAGCGATGCCAAACCCCGCTTGCTCGCAACAGGGCATCCTGGTGCCCGATCGAGAGCTCAGGCAACTGAAACCGTCGAACCCGGAGCACTACGCCGAGTTGTTCGACATGGCGTCCAAGATCGAGCCCACGTTTACCGACCTCGTCCTCGACTTCGCCAAAGCAATCGCTTTAGCCCGTGCCGAGATCGATCCGCTCCCCGACCCGATGCAACCGCGCGACATGCTGCGCCGCATCGTGCAACTGCTCAAGCGCCACCGCGATCTCTATTTCGAGTCCACCGAGGGGCACCCGCCGATATCCATCATCCTCACAACGCTCGCTGCAACCTCATATGGTCGCGAGGCCTTGCGGACCTGGCCCAATCCCTGGGCATTCATCCAGACCGTGCTGGCCCGGCTGCCGCACTATGTCGAGGGTTCACCCGGTCGCTACCAGGTCCGCAACCCCTCGGCCCTCGGCGAGAACTTCGCCGAGAAGTGGAACACCGAACCCCAGAAGGCAACAGACTTCTTCAAGTGGCATCGCTTGCTGGTTGCGGACGTCGAAGCCTATCAACGGTCGGAAGGCCTCGACCAGCGGATCCCCATCATGCGCGATCGGCTTGTGGGCCCGGAGACCAACGCTTGGCATCGCAACCGACTCAGCACGATCCAGCGCCGGCGAACGGACGGTACACTCGCCCGTGCGCCGATCACGGGCGGTTTGTTGGCCGCGGGTCACGGCACCTCGATTCGAGCCAACACCTTTTTCGGCGCGGCGAGATAGGTTCGTGCGCGGTGGCTATCGCCTCAGTCAGCAACGGCGCCTGAGCCTCGCTCAGCAGCGCCAGCACTTGGCCCGTCAAACCAACGGAAGTTGCATCTCCTCGCGGCGTGGTCAACTGCGATGGCGCTACTCCACCCGGCCAGCCGCTGAAAGCCGCAAGTACGAAGTGCTCATCGACTACGAGCTTGGCTTTCACCCGCGGACCTTCGTCGTCGTGCCCGAGATCGCATCGCTAGGAGCAGGTCAGCCGCCACACGTTTACCCATCGACGCGAGACCGCGAGTTCCCAACCGCCGTGTGTCTGTGTCTCTACCGACCCGAGAAGGGCGAATGGAACAGCACCCGCTCCCTCGCGGACACCATCGTCCCGTGGGCTGATCTATGGCTGTTCTTCTTCGAGCACTGGATGCTTACCGGCGACTGGGAGGGCGGCGGCGAACACCCAAGTCCCGACGATCCGGAGCCCCGCTACCGTCGCCGCAAGGAAGCACGCGCCGCTCGGTCAAGCAATTCCGGATAGCCACCACCCTCGACCTCCTTCCCCCAATCATCCGATGCGTCATCCGGCGCGCGCTGGCCATCTGTTTTCTCTCATCCTGACCTCGACTTCACCCTTCAACGGTCAAGTCCACACTGATCGGCGACGGTCCGCTGTTGGAATCCGTGTGGGAGCGCAGAAAACGTCGTCGATGTCCGCATTGAGTCCAGACCGGTTGCTCTCGGCGAGGCGCCGAGCGGCGGGTTTGTGTCTGCTTGGCCATCAATAAGACTGAAATGTTTTTTGCCTACCGCTTGAGATCCCTTGACAGGCGATGCCCTACAGATCCTCCGTGTACTTGCAACCGCTGCCATAGAAATTGGTGCAGCCGATAAAGGGGCCTTTTTTGCCGCTCCTGTCGACCAGTCGTCCTGTCCCGCAGCGTGGACAAGCCCGCTCGCTGTAACCGCATAGCCCATTGTTGCAGGTATGCCGCTTCCCGGAGGGATCGGGCACGAGGATGCCCCTTTGACAGCGTCGGCAAGCCTGCTCCGTTCGTGTGCAACGCGGATAGTGCGAGCACCCGTAGAAGTTGCCCGATGGACCGCTGCGCAACAGCATGATCCCGGTCTTGCATTGTCGGCACTTCACGGGGGCCACCGTCGCCCCGCCGCGCGTCTCGACGTCGACCCCGAAGGCCTGGATCTCCGCGACGAAGACCGACGGAAGCCCTTCGTCGACGATCAGGTGAACGGAATGTCGGGCGCGCGTCAGGGCGACATAGAACAGACGCCGTTCTTCGGCATGAGGCGCCTTTTCGGGCGTCGCCAGCACCAAGCCAAGCAGGGGGTCGTCGGCAATCTGCGAGGGAAATCCATGCCGTCCGGCCTGCATGCCCAGCACGATCACATGATCGGCTTCCAGTCCCTTCGCGCCATGAGCGGTTTTGAACGACGCGGAGAGATTCGGATAATCGCGTCCGATCGCGCTCCAAGGCAAACCGTCGCTCTGGAAACCGTAACGCCCGAGAAGCAAGACGCTACGTTTCGCGCCATCGGCCCGTCGAGCAATCTCCGAGAACGCGTCGCCGACTGGATCGACACCGCTCTCCCCCGAGCGATGGATCAGGACGCTCGCGCCGGTCGAGGGCCGTTCCGCGGCGACGGTCTTTTTGATCTGGGCCGGATTGGCGAGCACGAAGCGGGTCGCCACCGCGTTGATGCCGGCGTTGCACCGGAAGGTGCGGTCGAGGGCCACGGTCTCCGATGGACCGAAATGCTCCTCGAAGTCGCGCATCAAGGCAATGTCGCTGCCGGCGAAGCGGTAGATCGCCTGCCAGTCGTCCCCCACGCAAAACAGCCGGTGCCCCTGCCCCTGATCCTTGAGTGCCTTGATCAGCTTCGCACGACCTGCCGAGATGTCCTGGAACTCGTCGACCAGGATACAACGGTACTCGGACCGGTAACGACCCGAAGCGACGTGATCCGCCGCGCTCAGGATCATGTCGTTGAAGTCGATCTCGTTCGTTGCTCGCAAGCGGCGCTCGTAGCGATTGTAGACCGCCTCGAACAGATCCAGGAAGGCCCCGACCCGTTGATTCTTGTCGCCTTGTCGGCGAGCCTTAAGGCGCAGATCATCGAGCCGGTAGCCGCCCCCTTTGAAGTGGTTGAGAAAGGTGCCGGCAAGCTTGGTCATCACCCCGATGCGATGCCACGAATTGAGCCGCTCCAGCGCCTGCTCCGACGAGATCGGATTGAACGCCACGCCAGCGGCGCGTAGCTGACGCTCCAACTCGGTCAGGAGCGTCCCCTCGCTCTTCTGGTAGCTGTAGGTCTCGATCAGGCGGGTGCCGTGCTTGCGGTGGAGCTCGCGCTTCCAATCGATGCCTGCGTGATACTCGGCGCGATCGACATAAGGCGCGGTCGACCAATCCCTCGCGATTCCGAAGTGCTCGATGTAGAGATCCGCGTCGGTCAGATAGAAATCGGGCCTGTACTGGCGATGTTCCGCATCGGCGGTCGGATGCTGGTAATCGGCCTCGTAGCGATAGGGGATGCCCTTCAAGCACAGGAAGTTCGCGATCTCCGCTTCCTCGAAGCTCTTCACCGTCTCGCCGTTGAGGCTGACCATGTCGACGGATCTGAGGTAGTCGAAGTACTCGCCTTCGCTCTTGAACTCGAACGGGCTGCGGTAAGGGGCAAAGTGACTCTGCGCGTAGGCGCGGGCTGCATCCGAGGTCGCCGGGTCGCGGATCGTCTCGGTCAGCAGCGATTGCAGATGCTCCGTGAACTCACGGTCATTGCCGGCCCAGGACGCCAACGACGGTTTCGTTCCGGTGGCGCGTGCAATGATGTCGAGACCCAAGGCGTGGAAGGTGCTCACCCGCAGGTCGAGGCCGAATCGTGCTTTGAGGCGTGTGCGCAGCTCCTCGGCCGCGTCACGGTTGAAGGCCAGCAACAGCAACTCACGGGGCTTGCACAGCTCCTTATGGAGCAGGTATCCGGCCTTGGCGACCATGACGCTGGTCTTGCCCGAACCGGCGCCGGCGATGACACGCGTGTTGTCCTCGTGGACGATCACCGCCCGTCGCTGCGCGCGGGTCAGAGGTCTCGACTCGACCGTGCTGAAGTAACCGTCGTAGCGTTTCAGCTCGGCATCGACAAAGGCCTGGTTCGCACGGACTCGGAAAGCCGACGGGTCACATGCAAAACCTTCCAGGACCCTCAACGCCTCGACAAGACCCGGACTCGAGGCGATCTCTTCAGCTGGAATGCGCAGCACGGGTGTTAGGACCGCAGTGTCCGACTTCGCGCGTGCGACGCGGTGATGGGCAACCCAGAACTCGCCGGCCTCCGCGCGTTGAACCCACTCGGCAACCACGGTTGCGCGGGTCGCTTCGCGCTTGAGCAAACTGACAGCCTCTTTGTAGACCTGTCCGGCCTCCGCGAACGCCTCGACGAAGTGATGTGCGGCGCTCTTGGACACGCCGGCGAGGCGCAATGCCGCCCCCGTTCGAGGCTGAACGATCAAGGTCGACCAGAACAGGCCGGGGTCTACACGGACACCCTCGATCTGCGCGTGAAGAAGTCGATGGGTCGCGGATGGTCCGTAGACGGTCAGGGCGCCGGGGCCGATCTCGGCCAAAGGCTGCTTGCCAGCACCGCGGGCTAAGAGCCGGGCGAGAAGGCTCAGATGCAACGTGTGGTTGGTCATTATGCGGTCCCGGATCTGCGGAATGAGTCCGGGGTTCTTCGGAGAAGCGCCGCTGGGCATTCCTTGGCAACAGGCTGACTGGCGGGCCAGGATGCTCCGCCT
>NZ_LN848258.1:5113036-5114412 GCF_001499735.1 Thiocapsa sp. KS1
ATCATTCGCCTATGCAGGGCGGAGCCGAATCCGTCGGGCTGCGCTGGGTTGAGAGCCTCGACATCCTGCCCAGGCAGCATTTCATGGTGTTCGAGAGACCCACGGAGGGCTGATCCCGTGCACCAAATAGCCCCCAACATCGAAGCACCCGCCGGCCTCGCCTGGCGCATCCTGATCGATACGCGTGAATGGCCGATATGGGGGCCGAGCGTGCGCGCCGTGGAGGCCCCGGCGCAACTGATCGGCTGCGGCATACACGGGCGGATCCAGACGCCGGTTGGCCTCCGCCTCCCCTTCGAGATTACCCGCCGGGAGCCAGAGCACGCATGGTCCGGGAGGTTGCCGGCATCGAGGATGCCCAGCCGAACCCTTGGGATCAGACCCGCTCTCGCGGCGGATGAGGGTTACTTCGACCGTTGTGACGTATCCTATCCACCCGCCGAGGCGCCCGCCCGCGGCCTTCCATGATCCCGCTGCCTCACCATGCGTCGTCAGTCGTCGAAAGTTCGCACACACCGACTCCTCATCCTGCTGCTGCTCGTCGGGAGCCTCTGGGCCTTGTTCTGGACCCTGACCTCGGCGTTGGTCCCCTCACTCGCGCGCGAGGCACTTCCGACGTTGCAGGCACGGTTGGAGCCGATCGGTATCGGGCTGAGCGATGTCGCCTTCTCGGGCCTACGGATCTCGCCTTGGCTAAACGGCCTGGAGCTGAGCGACCTGGAGGCTCGGCTCGATCTGAACCCACGGGATCGGATTCAACTTCGCTCGCAGCTGGACATCGCCACCCTCGAGGTGCGACTGACCCACCCGTTCAGCTTGCGCGGCGCCATTCAGGCCACCGGCGTGGAGGTTCGCCTCGATCCGTCGGATCGCCCACGGCAGTTGCCGTTCGACCGCTTTACCAACGTCCGCTTGGCGATCGGCGATCTACCGCTGGGTGACCCTGGACAGGCCGCGAATGCGATCCGCGAGAAGCTGAAGGCGTTGTTCTTCGAGAATCACGCGGTCGGCGAGGTCGCGTTCAGCGGCGATGTCATCCTCGACATCGACGGTGTCGAGCGGGTCGCAACCCTCTACACCGAGCGCGTGGGCGAGGCCTTCAAGCTGCGGTTCCGCGAAGACGACATCCGGGCGATCGCGCAGGCCAAGGGCCTGGACTTGGTCCCCGAGCAAATCGAGATCGTCTCGCTCTACCCGCTGCGGGCGCCCGTTCTCCTGATGCTGACCGATCAGGCACGCACGCTCGCAACGCAGTACGCGCCGGATGATGTCTGGCTCCAGGATGCGATGCGCCATGTGATTTGGAGCTTCCTGCTGACCCGCGCTTTCGGGCCGACATTCGCAACCACGGTCACCGATGCCCAAGAGCTGCGGCC
>NZ_LN848258.1:5114512-5117788 GCF_001499735.1 Thiocapsa sp. KS1
ACGCCCGGAGCGCACCGGATACATCAGATCGGGGTTGCAGAGCAGTAGCCGCAGTGGCTCGCCGGCATCGACACGGCGCACCAGCACGCTCAGCGCGAGATCCAGGTGATCGGGCCAGCACAGATCCTGCTGATCGGCGACGATAAGGGCCTCTGCGTCGACATCTGTCAATGGCCACCAGAACTGAACCACTTTCGGCCACGAAGCTTGATGCGAATGTCTTGACCTGAACCCCGTTTCTTTCTTAACTCCCGTTTCTTTCAATATTGCTGTTGCATCCGTCGAGCATCTTCCTCCTGTTGCAACCGTCGAGAATATTCGTGTTGTTGGCGCAGAATTTCATCCGAAGCTTGCTGTCTCCGCGCCTCCTCCTCGCGCGCTTGATCCTGGTAAATCTTGTCTCGCTGCATCTCCCCGATCTCATCCATGATGGCAGCCGCTCGTTCGGGGGTCACTCCAGGATCGAACGGCGCGTCTTCCCGATACCCGGCAATACCGTCTCGACTCCGATATGGCATCGTCGCTGGCTCGTGTGGCTGACGCCCAATTTCTCTTCCACGGTCCTTAGTTCCAGAAGTGGAGGGAGAGTCTTGCGGCACACTCGCGGACGCGATTTTCCGCCGTTGTAACTCCTTGTCCACAGCAGCAGCAAACTGGCTGACTTGGCTGAAAGTTAGGGCGCCGGTCGGCTGATCCCCAAGCGCCTCCTGCATTTTGCTAGCGATTAGCTGTTGATCCCAGCATTCCTGCCGCCCGTCAAACGAATATGCGCGATCCTTGAACCAGTACTCACCCCACTGTCTTGACCAAAACCGATAGTCGCTTGTGGAACCATTTTTCTCTTTCATGAATGCACGCTCGGCATCCGGAGAGGCGAAAGAAAATGACGTTCGTGTACAAGATCGTGCGGCTTCGCTTGGCTTAAGCGGATTCGGCTTAGGGAGAACCTTCATCATACCTTCAACGTTAAATGCCGAATAAATGTTACCAAGGCTGTGGCCGCCTGCAGAAGCAGAAGAAACGAATAGAGTAAAGGCAATTAAAACGATGGTTATTAAAACTGCGTGGAGCGCATTTAGACTAGTCGACTCTTTGTAGCGTGTTCGATCATTCATTATGATTCGCCCGATATAGATCGCCGGCGATCTGTCGCGCGGCGCGACGTAACATAGCTTAACGTTCGGTCTAAATCCACGCTTCGTTGGATCACGAGGGCATCGTCGCGTTCGTCGCCCGCTACAAGGTCGACGGTCGCGCCCAACGGCTCCACGAGACCAGCCGGTTCGTGAAAGAAGATTGGCGGTGGTTCTATCTGGAGGGCGTCGCGCCGGACTAATGCTCGGCCGCGGAGTCGCTCTCCACCCCTTCGCCTTCACGGCCATGTTCGGCGGCATGAGCACGTTGTAGGTAGGCCGCCGCGTCTCTCGTCGTCACCCTGAGCGAGAGACTCACATCAGCTGCTCCTCGGCGGCATCGATCTGTTTACACAGATCAAGGATTCGCGCCGCCAACTCACGCTCCGCCCGATCGGGCTCCTCGAACGCCAAGCTCGCGCTGCCGGTCTCCATGCCGTCGATCACCGCCTCGTGATCCGCACGGGTCAGGCGAATGCCGGCCTTGGCGCGCTCCAAAGCGGCGAGAAGAGCGGGGAGGTGAGCGTGGTTGCGCCGGCGGATTTCTTCCAGCAGGACGTTAGGATTCATGAGGTCGCTATAGTCCACCGTGAGGTCGAAGATCTGACGCGCTCCGGGAGGGTAAGCGCAGGTCCGGGATAGGATGAGTCGCTTGCCTGAACCGAACGATACCCCGATCAGTCGTCCAGTTCGGCCAACGGCCAGTCGTCCGGCTCGACGTAGGACCAGGATGTCTGATCAAAGGGAACATCCCAGGTCTTGGGCGTGAGCTGTCGCCCCTCGAATTGCCCTGTCAGGGTGATGCGAAGCGGAAAAACCGTTGCGCCGATATTGATGGAATCCACCTCCAGCGTGCTCTCGATGTCGGTAACCGGACAGATCTCGCCGACTTCTCCGCAAGCGCCGACATTGTTCCATGCCGCATGGATCGGTCCGAGATCACGGATGCGGCGACCATGGGGCGCCAGGATGCTGTAGGACTCGACGAGAACCCCTTGACCTAGAAAGCCATCGCGGTTCACCCAGCCCCAATAATCGCTGGGCGCCAGCTTGATCAGGCGCCAATCGGTCGGGGCGACCCCCCAGCCCCCCGAGCTCAGACGCGGCTCGCCGGCGATGAGCTCAACACCGTCCGGGCCAAAGCCGATCACCAGGGCGCCCACGAGGCCGCGGGTCACATGGGAATCGATATTCTCGCCGGTGCGCGGGTCAAAGGCCCGCCCTGTCAGCAGAACATACAAACGGGATCCGGTGTCGGCCTCCACGCGGTCGACCCGATCGATCGTCAGACAATCGGCACGACCTGGATCATCCGCACTTCGTGCCACCCAACACGCCTTGGTCCGATCGTACCCATCATAGAGACGGTTCAGTACCTCGCGCACGATAGCGTCATCTTCCGAGGACATAACCGTTACCGCCACGGACGCCAACACGACAAGCAACACCATCCGTTTCATGAATATTCTCCTAAAGCCCCGATCTCCGATCGTAGAGTTCTGTTCTTGACGGTTCCCGCAACCTCACCAACGAGAGACCCCGATGCCCATCCTCCTACAGATCGACTTCCCCTTCCAAGGCCCTTGGGGCGCCGAGATGAGCGCCACCATGCAAGGGCTCGCGGAATCCATTGCGCAAGAGCCCGGCCTACTCTGGAAGATCTGGACCGAGAACCCCGAGACGAGCGAGGCCGGCGGAATCTATCTCTTCAAGGACCGCCCCAGCGCCGAAGCCTATCTGGCGATGCACACTGCGCGGCTCGTCGGCTTCGGGCTCCCGCACGTCAACGCCAAGCTCTTCGAGGTGAATCGCGAGCTCTCGGCGATCGACCGGGGACCGATTGGATCGTGAGTAACATGGATCCGGAACGAAAAGCGTCTCGGGCAAGCCTACCGCAAGATCCGACGGACGACTTCGCGGATCTCCCGGACCATGGGGCGACATGATGGTCGAGGCAGAGCGAATCGCAGTCATCGGCTCCGGTATGGCCGGGCTCGCCTGTGCGCGGCGCCTGACCGATGCCGGATGCATGCCGATCGTGTTCGACAAAGGCCGAGGGATCGGTGGGCGGCTGGCCACGCGGCGGGCGCCGGACGGTCGGCAGTTCGATCACGGTGCGCAATACATCACCGCGACAGCGCCA
>NZ_LN848258.1:5117888-5118618 GCF_001499735.1 Thiocapsa sp. KS1
CTTGTATCTTTCTCATGATCCTAATCGTCTATAGAAGAAGGGTTCTGGCGGCAACACCGCCTTGAAGCTTGGAGCACCCACGTCGCCTATACCATGACACAGGGGGTCTTTCAGGTTTTCTGGAGCAGGGTATCGACGAACGATGCGGTTGCATTCGCCAATGTCCTGCCAGTACGCCCCGTTCGTCAGCTCAAGGCCTTGTCCGGCCTGGCTCCACCTCGCCACGACATTGGCGCCGGGAGCTCCCGGCAACGAGGCATCGCAGTACGGCGTCGGCCCCACGCGATGTCGACGGCCGCAACGACGCGGGCTGTCGAGCATATTGACCAGGACGAGGGCATCACAGGCTTTGCAGTATGCCGGGAACGCAATCAATGTCGTGAAGGTGTCCATTCCGCCGCCGATCATGAGCAGCCCGCTGTCGAAACCGCATGCGGAGCAAGTCGCAACAACGCTGCATCCCATTTCGATGTCTCCAAGTGGGTCCCGATCCGGATCTCTGCTCGACGCGACCCCCTGGGAGTGCCCGCACCTCAGCGCTCCCGCAGCAACCACCGTCCCGACCCGTAATCCGGCGTGTTGGTCCCCGGTATGGCGTCGTAGACCTTGCCGTCGCGGATGATCAGGCGGTCGTCGGAGCCATAATCCGGCGTGCGTGTGCCGGGAATCGCCGGGTAGACGATGCCGTTGCGCTCGATCAAGAGCGGCCCGCCGTAGTCCGGGGTATTAG
>NZ_LN848258.1:5118718-5120672 GCF_001499735.1 Thiocapsa sp. KS1
CGACGTCCTTCTCGCGGCCGTGCGCAAACAGGCCCCGTCGGCACGAACGATCGTGCTGGTCGGCAAGGAACAGGCCCAATATGTCCCGCGACTGGCCGAGCGCTTCCGGATCCATGCCGTGCTGACATTGCCGGTCACCGAGGCCGACCTCGAAGCGGTGCTGCGGGCTACAGAAGCGCCTTAGCCGCGTTCGAGCACATGGCTCGCAGGTCCAGGTCCAGGTCCAGGTCCAGGTCCAGGTCCAGGTCCAGGTCCAGGAAACTCGACCTTAATTCGACGACCGATTTTCCGAACTGGAGAAGTCGGTTTCAGGACCAATCGAGGTCGTGGGCTGGAGACCCGCTCAACCGATTTCACCCTTCGAGATGGCTTCAAGCGTCTCATCCATGAGTTCGCTCACGGCGTCCAAGCATTCGGCAACGGCGTCGGGGACATCGCCTTGATGAAGGAGGTTACGCACGAGTATCAGGCTTCGCTGCATCTGTCCGAGGTTGCGGACAGATTCCCAGCTCATGGCCTCGTCGATGTGGAACAGCGCGCGCTCCCAGCCCTCGAACCCCGGGTGCTCCACCACTTCTTCACGGAGGCACTGCCACGCACCCTGAAGATCGGACAGGATGGTTTTCTCGTAGAAGGTCGGCTCAGTATCGAATCCCATAGTCTCGGTCGGTCGATTGCAGATAATCCTGGCTCGTTCAGATGTTCGCCGGCTGGGCGCCGATATTTGCAGGTCGCTACAAACAGGATCAACACCGCACGAAATGCGGCGAATCGATTGAGCTCGGGGCCGCGACCGACCGACATCGCGTCGCCCTCCCGAACCGATCCAGCCGGCTCAGGTCACCGCCGGGCATTGGTGCAGGTAGGAAGCATCCGAGAGTTGGCGCAGGACGAACTCGGCCACATCCGCACGGCTTACAAGTCCAGCCATCAGGGTGGGATCGGTCCCGCTGCGATAGTCGCCGGTGCGCGGTCCGTCACCGAGCCCGCCGGGACGCACGATGGTCCAGTCCAGGCCGCTCGCCCGGATGAGGCGCTCCTGCTCGGTCTTGGCCGCGATGATGGGTTGCAACACCGTGTCCATAGCCCGCTGAAAATCCGCGCCGACCTGCGCGCGACTGTCGCCGACCCCGAGCGAGGTCACGGCGATGAGCCGAAGCACGCCATGGGTCTGCATGGCCTCGAGGATGCGTTGCGTGCCGCGCGCCTCGACCGGCTCGGCACCGACTCCGGAGCCCAGAACGCAGATCACGGCATCGGCTCCCTGAACACAACGGCTGGTCGCCTCCTGATCGAGCACATCACCGGGGATGAGCGTCACCCCGCTGCGTGCCTCGATCTTGGCGGGGTCGCGCACCAGCGCCGTCACCGTATGACCGGACGCGAGGGACTGATCCAGAACCTGCCGGCCGGTCCCGCCGGTGGCGCCAAAGAGTGCGATCTGCATGCGCGGATGTCCTTGGGGAATGTGGTTGATCGAGACGCTCACCGGACCCGGCGGCCTGAAGCATGATACTGCGCCGGTTCGGCAAGCACCGGTAGCGTCCCGATCAATCCCGCGGGAAATACTGCTTCGATCCGCCCTCCCTCACGCAGTAGATCCCGCCCCGTGGACCCGTGCAGGTCCGACCCGAGTCGCACGGACAGGCACCCGAGCTCGGCTTCGGGGGCACGGCCTTCCCACCATCGCGCCAATCCCACGGCGCGATCGGCCGCGGATCGGCCCAGAGCCCGACCCCATCCCTCCGAGCCGCCTTCTCGGCCGCCTCGTAGAGTCGGCGGTCGTTCGGTGATTGCTCGCCGGCGTACTCGCGATACCACCAGGCGTAGCCGGCGCGTACCAGCGCCAGGTTCACGTCCATCCCGTCGACCATGAGCGTGCCGACCGTCCTTCCGTAACGGTCCCGCTTGTGCCACTCGACGCTGACGACCTCGCCCCGACGAGCGCCGAGAG
>NZ_LN848258.1:5120772-5124453 GCF_001499735.1 Thiocapsa sp. KS1
CTTTGGTTCCGAAGGGCTGTTTGCTCTCCGGTGCATCGATCCCGGCCAGGCGGATCCGATGCAGGTCCTTGCGGACATCGAGCACCTCGACGGTATCGCCATCCAGGATTCGGACGACCGTGCCGAAGAGGGTGTCGGCATGGGCTGGCGGGGAGATCGGGAGGGTCAGGACAAGGAGGGCAGGGAGCAAACGCAGGAGCGAAAGGGACACGACGTACCCCGGACAGCGGACATGGGTACCTTGGAGGGTAGCCCAGTCCGCCGCCCGAGAGCGGCTGAGATGACCCGTGTTGTTTCCAACATCATCTCGTCACGGATTTCTAAGATTCGCTCATCTGACTTCTGCCGATCTATCCGTACTGCAGCACCTCTGGCGGAGAGGCGGCGGAAGGGCCCGTTCTCGACCCGGACCGGCCACCGGGCCGAGCTAGCCGACCGATCACTTTGCCCCATGACCGGTCTGTCGCGGTCGCTCGGCCTTGAAACCCAGAGTGGTTGTTGTCGACCGGAAGCTGCCGCAGGGACCTAGCCGAGGAGCGGCCGCTATGGATCGATCTGCGGACCGTAAAGTCAGTAATGTCGTGCACGACTACACCGAGGAGACCGACAAGGACCACGGACGTCTGGACGTGCGCCGCTACTGGGTCACCGAAGAGCTGAGCACCTTGTCCGACACCGCGCGTTGGAGCGCCCTGCGCAGCATCGGCCTAGTCGAACGCGAATGCTGGATCAAGGATCGCCGGACCGTGGAGCGGCGTGTCTTCATCAATTCCATCTCCGCCGATGCCAAGCTTGCGCATGCGGTGCGAGGCCACAGGGGAATCGAGAACCGCTTGCGCTGGCGGCTGGAGGTCGTCTTCGACGAAGACGCCAGTCGCATCCGCAAAGGCAACGCGCCGGCGATTCCGACCTCGATCCGCCACGTGTGCATGTTATCTGTTCGAACAAGAGCCCTCCAACCTGCGCTTGGCCCAGAAGCACCGCAAGACCGCTGGGAATGATGACTACCGCGCTAAGATCTTATTCGCCTGAGGATTTATATGCGCGCCATGGATTCAAAACCCCGTGTTGGCCCAATTGATGGCGCTGGTGGATCGGCCTACCGCGACCACCAGCCCGATGCACCGTCAGTGCCCTCCGAGTACGATCCAGACCAAGAGCGCTACGGCTGGCGGCAAGAGCCAACCCCAGGGCGTCACCAGCGTCAGCCCGGCCACCAGCAAGGCCAGCAGCGCCGGCAGCAGCACGTCGCCGTACTTGGCGAATAGCGTGAAGGCGGCCGACGGCTTAGCCGGGGCCGGCAGATCCGTGCGCGCGAGCGGCGCGCACGATAAGGCGACCAGGAAGTCATGCCCGCAGTCCGGACATCCGGCGCGGGCGAAGCCGTAGGCCAGGATGCCGCATTCGAGGTAGCGTCGCAGTTCGCGCTCCACGTAGCCAGGCACCGCGTTCCCATCGCCGTCGCCCTCGCACGCCAGCGCGAGGTAGGTCTCCAGGTGCTGCTGGACGAGGCGATAGAGGACGGTTTGCTCGGGACAACGACGGGCGTAGACAGCAGGTCGGCATGGCGGCCATGTCGTCGGCGCTGCGCGATTACGCGGATCGCTGGCTCGCCAACTTCAAGAACGCCATGACCGGGACCTACCATCACGCCAGCGGCACGCATCTTCCACGCTATCTCGCCGAGTGCTGATTTCGCTTCAACCACCTCTTCGACTTCGCCGACATGCTCTCGCGCCTGGGCCGGGCCGCGGTTCGGACTCCGCCCATGCCGCGTCGGCTGCTGACGGTGGCTGGGCCAAGTCTCTAATCAGATGCGCGTTTCGAGCGGCATAAATCCGCAGTTCTCTCCGCCCGGGCAGAGCGTCTACTCCGGCTCCTATTCGATACGAAAGGGATGTTCGCCGAGTTGGCATGTTTGCCAGCAACGCATCAGGCTGACTATGTGCTTCGCGACCCAGGCTTCAATCTCTCGGTCATACCCGGGTTTGCCGGACAGCCGTTCGAAGCGATCAATGCGGTACCTGGCGACCGGCTGTCTGCGAATTCTGCCGTCGATGTCCATTCGCGTTGCCGGATTCACCAGGTGAATGTGCGGAGGGAGGTGGTCGTTCGGGTACATTGTGATGCAGAGTTCCCCGAAAGTGGCAATGC
The DNA here is from genome assembly GCF_001499735.1 of Thiocapsa sp. KS1. GTDB lineage: Bacteria > Pseudomonadota > Gammaproteobacteria > Chromatiales > Chromatiaceae > Thiocapsa. The sequence continues at coordinate 5,122,927 of NZ_LN848258.1, forward strand.
AAAAGTCTCCAGAAGCCCCGGCACCCCAGGTTATCAAGCGCGCCTGCCAGTAAACGACGTGTGACGTTGTGGCAAGGTTGCGAATCTCGCACGTCGTCTCGGTAAGCCCGTCGGCGGTCAGGCAAACGAGGCGCGCGTCCAGACACGGGGCGACCCATGGCGAATCCGTGATCGGGAAACTAACGCACCAGCTGTCCATGTCGTGGGCGTGTGCCATGCCAGCTGTACTCTGTGCGTTCATGTGGATTTCGGAATCGGCAGATAACAGGGGCAAAGTCTTTGTCAGACGGTTCAACAGCCAGCGATAACCGTCTCTGCCGAGCCAATCAATGAGCCATGCGCTGATTGGTCGTCCCTCAAGGGTCGCTTCCAAAAGGTCTAAAGGAATCCCTACCTTGTAGTTGCTATGGTGCTGCGCCATGGCTCGCAGACATCCGTACATCTCTTTCGCCCATGCACGCCAGCCCCCATGCGGCAAGTCCGCAACATGCAAAGGTGTCGACAGTTCATTGAGGAACACGATCAACGGGCGCATCGTTGCTATCCCGCCAATATGGCCTCAAGGCTTAGCTCCCATTGATCGAAGAAGCCTTCTGGCCAGTGGCTGATTTGACCGTCTGACAAGATGACGGGATGCTCGACATAACAGTCACCGGAGGCGATGTCTCGTGTGAAAAAGCACAGCTGCACATCTTCGGAACTGATCGCGTCCCGCTTGACCGCGAGGCGAACGCCGTTCAGGACGTGGTCGCTATGCGTCTCAACGAGGATTTGAACGCCGTCCGCCACGCAACGTGCAATGAGTTCCCCCAGTCTGGCCTGCCCGCGTGGATGAAGGTGGGCCTCAGGGTTTTCGATCAGCAGCAGGGCGCCGGGACGTGCCGCCAAGCACGCGACCAGGATTGGGAGACTATAGGTTAGACCGAACCCGACGTGTGTTGGCCGGTAATGGTTCGACTCAAGCCCGTTCGCCTGCCCGACATACTGGAACTGTAACAACACCTCGTCGGTGCGGCTGAGGGACTCGGCCCGCAATCTGGCACCAGGACTGATGTGCTGAAGCCAGCCGTTGACCTGATCAAGAAGCTGGAAGGTTGGTGCCACCTTGCCCCAGGTGGTGTCATCGATCAAGCGAGAGTCCGCGTCACAGCGCCGCTTCTCAGAAACCGGCAATTCACCATGGCGGGCAAGGAACGACGCAGTGAATTCACCATGACTGCCAAGCATGCCTCCAGTAGGTGTCCGCTCTTCGGACTGTGGGTACAGCGTCCGGGGTACGATGCGATCCGCTTGCAGGTACTGGAAATCTGCGCTGACGGCGAAGGTCATGGCCGTTTCCGCGGCGTCGAGTAAATCGAGTTCTGCGCTATCGGAAGCCTCGCGAGGGACACGGAACCGCCAGCACCGATGCCCCTTATTTTCAGTGGTTTCCACCGTCACAACGTCATCGGATGCGCTGTCGCTTAAGACATCCACCCCCTGACCCAGCGCGACCAGAGGTCCGGCCAGACGGATACGTGATGGCGG
>NZ_LN848258.1:5124553-5127369 GCF_001499735.1 Thiocapsa sp. KS1
CGCCCCGAAGCGTGCCCGCGCCGAGGCCCTGGGACAGCTTCTGCGCAGATGGGCCTCGACCACCCGCAGGAAGATATGCAACACCGCAGTGACCGCCTTTGGCTCCCGTTCCAGCTACCAGCGTAGCCGCAAGGGGACGGACAGCACCCATTGCCTGACCGACAGGGGTGGGAAGACGTGATCGACCGGTGAGCGGTGGTCTCGGCCATGCGCCGGGCATTGCACGAGGGGCAGACGCCGCGCCCTTTGCACGAAAAGGCGACCAGGAAGTCATGCCCGCAGTCCGGACATCCGGCGCGGGCGAAGCCGTAGGCCAGGATGCCGCATTCGAGGTAGCGTCGCAGTTCGCGCTCCATGTAGCCAGGCACCGCGTTCCCATCGCCGTCGCCCTCGCACGCCAGCGCGAGGTAGGTCTCCAGGTGCTGCCGGACGAGGCGATAGAGGACGGTTTGCACGGGACAACGACGGGCGTAGACAGCAGGTCGGCATCCCCGTGGGCTGGCGGCCATGTCGTCGGCGCTGCGCGATTACGCGGATCGCTGATTTTATATACAGCATCGCAGGGTGATCTTGGAGGGAAGCGGCGAACGTCCGCTCTCCAGTGGACTGCTGCCGTTGAGATTAGGCGAGCCGATGTCGGCAATGGGGCCTGACCGGCCCCTCGATCGCTGGACGGCGGATGACCGGTAACAGGATCGAAGAGTCACCGCCTTTCGGACGCTGGGTGACCGGTCAGGGCCGGTTGCTGCCGTTAGGGTCACCTGAACCGATCCAAGACCAGCCGGACCGCAGGCAGCCGCAAAAGCGGTGGACGAATCCGGTAGAGTCAGCGCGGGTTACTCTGAGGAACTCCCGTGGAATTAGGTGGCCGACAACACCCACGCACCGCCTTCAACTCACTCCGCATAGATCATCGTGCGGGTCATACCGCCATCGACGATCAGGTTCTGTCCGGTGATGAACCCGGCACTCGGGCTGGCGAGGAAGCGGACCGCCGCCACGATGTCGGCAGGCTCACCGACGCGCCCGACGGCATGCTGGGTCTGGTCGATCGGGCGGTGGGCCGGGGCGCGCCGGTGGGCCGACTTCTGGAAGGGTCCGGTCTCGATCCAGCCGGGGCTGACCGCATTGACGCGGATCAGCGGCCCGAGACTGATCGCCGCGGCATGGGTGAAGGCCAGTAGCCCGCCCTTGGCCGCGGCATACGCTTCACACTGGGGCTCCGACTGCAGGGCACGGGTCGAGGCAATGTTGACGATGGCGCCCCGGCGTGCGCGCAGCCCCGGAATGGCCGCGCGGGTGCAGAGGAAGGCCCCGGTCAGGTGACCGTCCAGCCAGCGCCGCCACCCCGCCAGCGACAACGCTTCGAGCGGGCCGCTCACCGGGTCGGCGAGACCGGCATTGTTCACCAGCAGGTTCAGACCGGCAGGCTCGCCCGCCCGGTCCTGCCATGCCTGGAGTGCGGCGAAGGCAGCAGCGACCGCCGTCTCCTCACCCACGTCGGCCGCCAGCCCAAGCAATGTGGGCCCCCCCAGATCGGCAGTCATCTCGTCGAGGGCCTCGGCATCGCGGTCGAGCACCACCACCCGCCACCCTTCGGCAAGGAATGACTGCGCCAGGGCGCGTCCGATGCCTTGCGCACCGCCGGTGATGAGGGCGAGGGAAGCAGTCATAATCGAACGAACTCCTCGATGAGCTCCGCCGCGCGCCGATCCAGCAGGCGGCCGGGCACAGGTGATGCGCTCAGCCGGCGGCACTCCGAAAGAAGCAATCGATCGGTTGATGCTCCCATCTGTGTCCGGCCTCTGGCCCCGACCATGATCGAGATCGCTTAGATCGTCAAGGAACGCCCGGGAGTCGAACGCTTGCGCACCGCCTAGAAGCAGGCCTCCGATGCTATGACCTTATCGTGGAGAACTCCGAGCAGCTCGCCGAGTGGCTACGCGCGGGCGCGGTGCAGCCCGACCTGCCCGAGCCCGCTCGGGGAGGCATGTGCCACAACCCGTGATAGGCCTCAGCGCCTGCGCCGCGCGGGACCTGACCCGATTCGGATACCAGCTGGTCAGGATCGCGTCGCAGACCGGCAGCACATCGGAGCGGACCGCGATCACCCTCTCATTCTTCGGAGAAGTCCCCCATGACAGTCCCATGCATTCCCCGCCTGAGCCTGGCCCACCTGCCCACGCCCATCGAGCCGCTGCCGCGGCTCTCCGCCCTGCTCGGCGGTCCCCGGCTCTTCGTCAAGCGCGACGATCAGACCGGCCTCGCGCTGGGCGGCAACAAGACCCGCAAGCTGGAATTCCTGGTGGCCGAAGCGCAGGCGCAGGGTGCCCGAACCCTCGTCACGGCCGGCGCCTGGCAGTCCAACCACTGTCGCCAGACCGCCGCGGCGGCGGCCCGCTGCGGGATGGACTGCATGCTGGTGCTGACCGGCGAGCGCCCCGCCGAAGCGTCCAGCAATCTCCTGCTCGATCACCTTCTAGGTGCGCGGATCGTCGCGACGCCCGATCGCCGGGACCGCGATCGTCTCCTCGCGGAGACCGTCGAGACGGCCGCGGCGCAGGGCCGAGCCCCGTATCTGGTCCCCTACGGCGGCAGCAACCCGACCGGAGCACTGGGCTATGTCTTTGCGATGCAGGAGGTGCTGGCGCAGGGGATCGAGGTGGATTGGATGGTCTTCGCCACCTCCAGCGGCGGCACCCAGGCCGGACTGGTCCTGGGGCAGCGTGTCTTCGGGTACGGCGGGACACTGCTCGGGATCAGCATCGACGAGCCGGCATCCGCGCTGAAGTCCCACGTGGCCGCCCTGGCGAGCG
>NZ_LN848258.1:5127469-5128707 GCF_001499735.1 Thiocapsa sp. KS1
GTTCGCCGACGACGCCTTTCACCCGCGAGGACTTGAGCAGAGCGCCGAGGAGCGCGAGCGGGATCAGCCACCAGAGTGCGTTCAAGAGTGGCGCGAGGACGAGCGTCGGATCCATGACCGTGGGTCTCCTGGCGGGGCATGTGGTTTCGCACGGGCGGAAAGTGTAAGCCATGCCCGGCCGTCATGCGAGCTTGGGGACAGACTCGGCAGAGGGAGCAGTCGCGAGATGCCGACGACTCCAACCTCAACGAACCGTTGAGGTTGGTAAACTGATCGGACGCGAGGTGCGTCGACGGCACCGCGACCGCCCAACCCGGAGAAGCCGATGGATCCGCTTTCCGCCGCCTTTGCGGCCTATCTCAACACCTTTTCCACGACCGTGACCAACTCGATGCAAGCCCAGAACAATTACGATGTGCAAGCTCATGTCGTCGAGCATGAAGGGTATTCCATCACCTTTCAGCATCGCCTGTGGAAGATCCAGGACGACTCCGTCTGCGCCGATCTCCGACAGGATCTCACACGCTATTCGGGCTGCACCGAAGCGGCTCGGAACTGGTTCCGGGAGGCCTGCGGACATCTGAACAACAACCCGACGGACCACTGGTCCAGCGCGAAGCTGAAGACGATGTACTGTAGCGCAGCGGTGTCCTATCAACCGACGATCGCCGCCATCGAATGGTCGGCTCCGAGCGAACCCGACGCCCTGCGGAGCGCACGCGAGGCCTGCTCGCTCGCGCGCGTCGCAGTGCTCGGGGAGAACACCGCCGAGCAACGTCGACGCAAGGCCGAAGCCTGCGACCACTACGAGATGCTGAAAGGACGGCCGTCGATCGCGGATCAGGAGTGACCGGGCACGCGGCCACCGCGATTGTCGATGCGTGATCCCGTAGGCGTTCAAGCGACCGATGACCGACCTCGAGGAGGACACATTCATGTGCGGACGCTACGCCCAGTTCACCCCGCCCGAAGGCATCGCCGAGCTCTACGGCGCGACCCTCGACATCGCGGACGTTTCCCCTCGCTACAACGCCGCCCCGATGCAGTGGTTGCCGGTCATCCGCCAACGCCCGAGCGGCGAGCGGGTCCTGCAAATGCTGCGCTGGGGTCTTCTTCCGAGTTGGGCGAAAGACGAGGCGATCGCCAACCGGCTGATCAACGCCCGCGCCGAGACCGTAGCCGAGAAGCCGTCATTCCGCACGGCCTTGCGAAAGCGTCGCTGCATCGTCCCGGCCGAC
>NZ_LN848258.1:5128807-5129437 GCF_001499735.1 Thiocapsa sp. KS1
CCACCGGCTGACCGGCGCTGACCAGACCGAGCAGCGGCAGCTCGACGGCGGGCTCCTCGCTCGGGTCGAACGGCTCCAACTCGGGGTACCAGGTGGGGCGCATCTGTCTACGAATCGGTTGCATCATGTCGTCCATCGCGATCTCCGGGCGGTGATGGTCTATTCGCCGAGTTTAGACGCAAATCTACGATAATGTGCGCAGAATGCACACGGAAGCGGGAAATTCGCGGTCGGATGCATCGCCACTTCAGGGACGATGTCATGCGGCCGGCCAAGCAAAGCATGGCCGATTCGTCTATGGCCGATTTCGTGGGATCGAGCCCAGACGTCGCCCATCGCGCAGATTCAGGCCGAGCAGCACCAGATTCACCGCACCGGCAATCAGCTCCAGCGCCTGCACGCCAAAAAATGCGCCGTCGAACTCGCCCGCTTGGGCCTTGAAGGACAAGAAGAGCGCGCTCGGGACTAGAACCAGCAGTCCGTTCGCGGCGATGAAGGCCATCCGTCGACGCTTGCGCTCGACCAACGCCCCGGAGCGCTTGCGTGCCAGCGCAAAGCCGGACCCGCCGGTCGCCGCGAGGGCAGGAATCAGAATCAGAAAGCCCCAAGGGATGGCGGTCTTGACCGCAA
>NZ_LN848258.1:5129537-5131614 GCF_001499735.1 Thiocapsa sp. KS1
CGGTCGGATCCCGGACCCCGGTCATGTCCAAAAAACACTCGTCGATCGAGTAGACCTCGATGCGCGGCGCGAACCCCGCCAGCACCTGCATCACCCGCCGCGACAGATCCCCGTAGAGCGCATAGTTCGAGGAGAAGACCGCAGCGTCGGCCCGGCGCAAGACCTCGGCGTACTTGAAGTAGGGCGCCCCCATCGGGATGCCGAGCGCCTTCGCCTCGTTGCTGCGCGCCACCACACAGCCGTCGTTGTTGGAGAGCACCACCACCGGACGGCCCTCCAAGTTGGGCCGGAAGAGCCGCTCGCACGAGGCGTAGAAGTTGTTGCAATCGACCAGGGCGAACATGGGGCGGCGGACTCCGGCGGGATGGGGCACCCCAGATTCGCACGGCCCCGCGACAGTCCCTGTCGCACCCGCTCGCGGCTCAGAAGGAGTGCACCACATGGGCGACCACGCCCCAAACCACCAGACCCATCTCGCCCTGAATCTCCAACGGCGCATAGTCCGGATGCTCCGGCACCAGCCAGACCCTCTCACCCTCGATCTTCAGGCGCTTCAGGGTCAGCTCACCATCGACGGCTGCCACCACGATCGACCCGGACTTGGCCTCGCGCGAGCGGTCCACCACCAGCAGATCGCCGTCGCGGATCCCGGCACCGGTCATGGAATCCCCCTGCACCCGCAGGAAGAAAGTCGCGGCCGGATGCCGGATCAACTGCTCGTTCAGATCGATGGTCCCTTCCAGATCGTCGTCGGCCGGCGAGGGGAAGCCGGCCGGGATACGCGAGCCGAAGAGGGGAAGCGGGCAGGGGAGCGGAGCGAGCGTGCAGGTGTGCACGATCATCGGCATGCCGGGCGCACCGGATCAAACCGCGCTGGGCTTACGGCACGGACGACAAAATCGGATCGAGGCATGTCGGATGACCGGAGCTGTATAAATGCCCAGTCATAATAGCGCATGCAGGGGTGGTCGGACCGAGCCGAGACGCCTGGGCTTTAGGGGTCGCGATGGAAAGATCTTCGAAGGGTCACTTCCAGCGACGGAGCAACGCCTCGACGTAGCTGGCTCGGTCCTCGGGGCTGGCTGCATCGACTTCCATCAACTCCTTGTGGAGCAGACGAAGGATTCCAGCGGCTTGGGTCTCGCCGACTGCATTTGCATACACGTATGCCCCAAAGGCTTGGTTGACGGCCTCCCCTACGACATCTTCAACGTGTTCCGGCTTCGCCCTGGTCAGAGAACGGCTGATGGACTGGGTAACGCGGGTCACTCCCTCGTTGGGCATCAGACGGCTCCGGACGGCAGGTTGACGGCTTCGAGATACAGGTGCTTCGGGGCTTGCTTGAGATCGATCGCGTTGAGCGGGCCAAGCAACTCCGCTGTGGTCAGGGCGAACGTGTTCATAGGAAAAACCGAGGCGCAACACCGGTATCATGTTCAATCCATTATGATAGCGTGCTCGAGCGCCGGCGTCCCCGAATCGATCGGCCCCGCGCAAGGGCGGACCGGCCGATCGCGCGCATGATCTCGTATCGGCCCGGATCCAGGTCGACGTCACGACCGAGAAGAAAACCTATCGGATTGAGGTCGGCCAACTCATGCGCTCCATCAGCGATGAGCCATTCGCGTTGACGGTTTCCGTGCGCTGAGCGCGGAGCACGGAGCGGCACCGTGTCGATACGTGTGTGGTCCTCATCCGCACCCGTTTCGGCGGGGTTTCGCGAGAGCATTCCCGAACCGAGATCCTCCCTTCGCCCATGAGCCACATCAACGTACCTCGCCACGTCCATCTGATCGGCCGCATTCTGCACGCAGCTCTGGATACCCGGCCCGATCCGCCGCCGATGGCCGCCTCGACCGAGTCGTCCTGCGTGCTCGTGGAGATCGCCGGCAGGCACCCCCGTGGCGAGCTGGCTCCACCCGGCCTTCGCCGCACGCGGCTTGCCGAGGGGATCGCGCTTGCAAGCGCTGCCCCGCGGCGCTGAGTTCCCGCGAAACGAAGAACATCATGACGATCGGCGGGCGAGGCCTGCGGTCGTGCGTGTTACGCCTTCAGTGCCGTTGCGACCCGCTGCAAA
>NZ_LN848258.1:5131714-5140560 GCF_001499735.1 Thiocapsa sp. KS1
CCAGATCGAAGTGGCCGGCCGACTCCACCGCGAAACGCACCACGCTCTTGTAGGGGATCGACAGATATTCGACCTTCTTGCCGGTCAGCCCCTGCTTGTCGATCAGGATCAGCCGGCGGTTGGTGAAGAGGACGGCGTCGCGTACCAACTGATAAGCGTGCTCGATCTGTTCGCCGTTGCCGAGGATCTTTGCGTAATCGCCGTTCGCTTGCTCGGCATCGACCTTCGAGGCATTGCCGAGCAGTCCGTTCATCAAGCCCATTTCGTTTTCCTTTTTCGTATCCGGACCGGATGCCCGGTTCATGTTCCATCCGGGATGCGACAGATCCTCATCTGTCGCATCCACCGCTTAGCCCGTGCGACTGACGGCGACCGTTGCCTCGATCTGTCCCGCCAGCGCGCCGTCGAGACCCAGCGCAGAGGCGAGCGCATCCAGATAGATCCGCTCCGGGGGCGAGGGCGGGTCGACCATCAGTGCCGAGGCGGTATAGACCTCGGCCGCTTGCTCGGGCGTGCGCACCGTCGCCGCCAGCCCCGCGATGTCCAGCGGGCGGCCGTACTCCTCGAACAGGAACGCCTTGTCCTCGGCTGGCAGGGCGAGGCCATTGATCTGGTTGAGGATGGTCTGGCTCTCCTGGACATCGATCTGCCCGTCGGCCTTGGCCGCCGCGATCATGGCACGCGCCAGCAGCACACTGAGCGCCGTGTTGCCTTGCGGATCGCCGGGGGCCGGGAGGAAGGCGCTCCCGCTCGGAGGCGGCTCGATCGCTGTCGGGGCGATCGCCTGGCCTTGTTGATAGCTCTGCCACGCCTTGTAAGCCAATCCGCCGACCAGGGCCACCCCGCCCAGCTTCACCGCGGAGCCCGCAAACTTCCGGGCCTTCTTGCCGTTCTTCCCGCTCAGCAGGCCCGCCAGCGACCCGCCGGCGAGACCGCCGGCCAGGCCACCCGCCAGACCGCTGCCCACCAATTCATCGAGCAAACGCTTCGCGTCGATCATGCCGGGATCCTCGCCATCAGTTCCGATTCGCTCATGAGCACTTCTGCGCAGGCTCGCTCTCGATCTCCTCGACGCGCTCGCCTTGCGTGTCCACGGAGGCACAGGCGCCGACGTCGAGCGGACCGTCGTCGGTGTCGATCTTGGTCGCGGCGGTTGCCGTGAAGGTCCGTCCGCCGATGACCCATTCACCGACATCGCCGTCCAAGGGTCGGCTCTCGACGAGGCCGTAAAAGTCGTCGTCGGCCACGGCGCGGAGCGAAAAGGCGAGGGCGGAGAAGGCCAAGATCATGGCCGGGATGCGTGGATTCTTCATCGGGGTTTCTCCTCGGTTTAATCGGTTTCGGGTCAAGATAGCCGATGCGCGCTGACGATTGGATAACGATCACGCCCGCGTCATCGCTGCCCGTGTTCTCGGCATTGATCTTCGATGTCTTGTCGAGCGATCCGTTCAACACGCTCAAACCGACCCCCGTGAGCATGACGGCCCGCCCGGACAAGCGGCGGTTCGTGCAGAACGCCAACCTCAGTAACGCACCCGCCCCGGATCGGCGGCATAGGCTTCGAGGATCTCGAGTGCTTCCGCCCGCAGCAACGGAATCTCGGGGATCGCACGCTGCTCCGCCGGCCTTGCCAGCTGCTCATGGATGAACTGGTCATCGAAGCCGATGCGCGCCGCATCCCGAATACCGAACCCGTAGAACACCCGCTCGATCCGCGCCCAGTAGATCGCGCCGAGACACATCGGACAGGGCTGACCGCTGGTGTAGAGCACGCACCCCTGCAGGCTGATGTTTCCGATCCGCCCGCACGCATCGCGGATCGCGACCATCTCGCCATGCGCGGTCGGATCCCCGGTGGCGATGACCCGATTCCAGCCCTCCCCGATGATGTGCCCGGCACGCACGATCACGGCGCCGAATGGCCCGCCGTCGCCCGCTGACGCGCCCCGACGGGCCAATGCAATGGCGCGCCGCATGAAACGCGCGTGATCGGAGGATCCCGCGGCGTCCACGGGACCTCCACCCGAAAGCTCCGACTGTTCGCCCACATCAACCCCCGGCGGCTTGCGGCTGCCCGAGTCGCGCCGTCGCGATCTCCCGGCACCGCGCCATGAATGCCTCGTTCTGTTCCCCCTGGATCCGGTCGTCCATGAGCATCGAGAGCGCTGCATCCCGGTGCTCGTCCGACAGTCCGCCGATGATTGTCACGCATCGGGCGGCTATGCGCTCGTGCGCCACAGCAACCTGTATCCGCTTGCGGGTTTGCATAACATAAGATAACATAATAACGAAACAACGTTACTATTGTTACCTAACACCCGGAGATCCCCATGGCCCGTACCGGCCTGACACGCGATCAAGTCAACGAGGCGGCCGAGTCCTTGATGCTGGAAGGCCAGACGCCGACCGTCGTCGGGGTCCGGACCCGCCTCGGCGGGGGATCCATGAGCAACATCACCAAGTGGCTCGCGGAGTGGAAAGCCGAACAGGAGATCAAACGCGCCGATTCCCAGCCGCCGATGCCGAGCTCGGTCGAGGGAGCGATGCGTCAGGTCTGGGGAGCGGCCTGGAAAGAAACCCAGACCCAGATCGAGGCCGAGCGCGAGGCCCTCGCCAATCTCCGCAGAGAGATCGAACGGGAGCGCACCGAGATGCTCGCCGAGATCAACCGACTCGACGGCGAGCTCGAGACCGCCAAGACCGAGACCCAGCAGATGCGCGAGGCGCTCGACGCCGAACGGCACGAGCACGAGGGCACGCGGGCCGAGGTGAAGGAGGCGCGCGCGGTTGCCAGCGAGCGCAAGGCACGCATCGAGCAGCAGACGAACGAGCTGCAGGAAGCCCAGCGGCAAGCCGCCGAAGCGTCGGCTCAGGCCGGACGGGCGCAGGCGCTCGCTGTCGAACGCGACCGCGCCTTGGCTGAAAAGGTTCAAGAGGCCCAGCACCAAGCAGCCGAAGCAAAGGCTCAGGCCGGCCGGGCGCAGGCGCTCGCGATCGAGCGCGACCGCGCCTTGGCCGACAAGGATCGGCTCGCAAATGACCTCAAGCGCGAGCAGGAGACCGCCAAACAGGCCAAGGCCGCGATCGACGCCGGTGCAGCGAAAATCCGCAAGCTGGAAGAGACTTTGGCGGACGAGCGGACCGCTCGTGCGGAGGGAGAACGCAAACTCGCGGATCTGCGTGTGGAGGTGGCGACGCTCGGCGAGCGGGCGGCACACGCCGATGAGCTGCGGGCCCTGCTGGATGAGCTACGACGCGATCACGGCAACGCAAGGAGCTGACCATGCGCACCATCTTTCTCGACCTGGAGACCACCGGCCTCGACCCCGCGACCGACGAGATCCTGGAGATCGGAATCCTCGACGACGACGGCGAGATTCTTCTCGATAGCCTGGTGCGGCCCCAGCGCCACATCACCTGGCCGGAAGCCGAACGGATCAACGGCATCGGCCCGGCCGACGTGGCGGATGCGCCACCTCTCGCCGTGCTGCGCCCGCGCCTCATCGAGGCCGTCGCGGGCACGCGGGTCGTTATTTACAACGCGAGCTTCGATACCGGGTTTTTAGGAGCGGATCTGCTGAGCAGCACGGCGGAGGTGTTGTGCGCCATGCGCGCCTTCGCCCGCGTCTTCGGCGCCTGGGATGATCGCCACGGAACCTGGCGCTGGCAGCGCCTTGTCAAGGCCGCTGCACATGTCGGCTACGAGTGGCCCGGCAATGCCCACCGCGCCATCCATGACTGCATGGCGACTCGCGCCGTCTGGCATTGGACCAACGCACAAACCTCGCCGATCCCGACCGCGCCCAACGCAACGTGCGCCCACCAAGCGGGAGGCTGACGCCATGTCCACACGCTCACCGAAATATCCGCTGGCCCGCCTCTCTCCCGCGAAGGACGACATCCTCATCATCGCCATCACCCGCGAGTCGGTGATGACCTGCGACATCGCGCCCATGCTGGAGAAGCTGACCGCTCTCTCGTCCACCCGCGAGGCCGCGTTGCAATGGGAGGGCACGCTGACCTTCGTCTTCGAGGGCTGGGACGAAGACCCGCGCGAGACCGCCGAGATCCCCGAGATCCGCGCCTATTTCGCTGCGCTCACCGAAGCATGGCCCCATTGGCTGCACTTCGCCGAGAAGGTCGAGGACACCATCCCGCACGTGCTGCGCTTGCTCTGCCGGGGCCGGTTCGAGCGCATACGCCCGGACCTGGTCGGCTGGCGGTTCGAGGATTTCGACGACATCAAGCGCCTGCTCGCACGCCTGTTCTGCGGTCAGAACGCGATGTACGAGCGGCTCGCGCTACCGGAGGAGATCAACGAGCGGATCGCTCAGGAAATCGCGCAGCTGATCGAGAGTACCTTCCAGTGACCGGTTGCCGGCGGAGATCATCGCGCCGGAGACGACAACGAACCGTCGTTTAGCGCATATAATTGGACATATGATTGATATGGCAATATGGCAGGGCACCCCGTGGGCCAAGTGACGATCTACCTCGATGACGAGACCGAAACACGGATGAAAGAGGCAGCCAAGGCCAACGGCGTCGCCGTCAGCCGTTGGGTTGCGGAACTGGTCCGGGAGAAGACGGCAACCGAGTGGCCCGAGGCCATCCGCCAACTGGCCGGGGCTTGGCCTGACTTTCCGGACGCGGAAACGTTGCGGCGGGCGCAAGGTCAAGACGTCGCGCGCGAGCCGTTCTGATGTACCTGCTCGACACCAACACGCTGATCTACTTTTTCAAAGGCCAGGGACATGTCGCTGGCCGCCTGTTGGCCGTCCCACCCACGGAGCTGGGAATCTCCGCGATCGTCCTGCATGAGTTGGAGACCGGCATCGCCAAATCGACGCATCCGGACAAGCGTCGCCGGCAACTCGAAGCGCTGGTCAACACGGCCGTATTCTTCCCGTTTGCAAAAGCGGAAGCCCGCGCAGCGGCCTTGATCCGACGTGATCTGGAAGAGGCGGGCACACCGATCGGCACGCTCGATACCCTCATCGCCGCCACGGCCGTCGCCAACCGCGCGACCTTGGTGACCCACAACACGCGGGAGTTCTCGCGCATCCCGGATCTGGCGCTCGATGACTGGTTTTAGCCGCCAACAGGAGAAATCGTTATGTCCGCGACCACACAGACTCGATATACCGGAGTCGCCGGTTTCGCGCTGCTCGCGATCCTGTCCGGGAAAGCCGACGCGGTCCTGCCGCCGGATGCTGTTGAGGGGCTCAAGGCCGATGCCCAAGCGGTCCTCGAAGTGAAGGTGTTGGAGGTGCAGACCGCTGCGGATCCGGCGGAGCGCTTCGATGTCGTCTATCGCATGGAGGTCATCTCCGTGCTGCGCTCGACCACGCGGGTGGAGCCGGGCGAGACCATCCGGGTGCGCTCGTACGGCGTGAGCCAGTCGCTCCTGGACCGTGGCTTCGTCGGACCCAAGATCCCGGCTCTCCTGGAGCCGGGCTGGATCGGCACCGCCTACCTCGATCCCGACCCGCAGGCCTCCGGTAACGATACCGGGCGCCAATTCGTTATCGCCGCACACGGCGACAGCTTTGTGGAGATGCCGCCGGGTCCGCCCTCGTTGGAATACAGCGTTATGCCGTCCGAAGGCGAGCAGTGAGTGGCTGGCTGCCCGTGGGATCGACCGCAACTCCCTTGAGATTGCGGTCGATGCGCCCCTCGGACCTCAAAGCTCGCCTCGTCCCGCCAACCCAGGACGCTCCAGCCCGGTCCGCCAATCCTCCACGAACATCTCGATCGACTCGATGAAGTCAGGATCATGCTCGGCGCGGTTGATGGTGCAATGCACGAGCACGCCCTCCGGCTCCGCCGTCACCGTCCAGGCCAACGCGTTCGGGCAGCCGGGCAGAGTGAAGCGCACGCCGTCGCGGATCGGCTCGCGCCGCACATGGAACTGGCCCCAGATGCAGTAGATCTCGCCGGCATCGCGATCCTCGCGCCAGCTCAAGACCCGATCGATTGACGCGCAGTGCTCGGCAAGTCGCGGTCTGGTGATCCGCTCGCGCAGCTGATCGGCGGACGCGACAAGGCGCGCGGTGGCAAAGAACTCCATGGACGAGGCTCCCGTGTCGAGGGGTGACAATCGCGTGATGATGCTCACCCGGAATTTGTCGTTGTATCGATGGATATCTGGAACCAGACGACGCGGATAGAACGACAAATTCCGGGTTGTCCGCGAATTTTCTCGTCGACAGGTGATCCAGGGCGATGTGAGCGGGGGATGATCGCAACTCTCGTCTCTAAACGACGGGTTTTTTCTATTTTTATGTTTTTACTTGTTTTAGTAATCGTAAAATATTGAAAATATTAGTAATTTTCATCTAAAAGACGACAAATTCCGGTTTTGCGACGACAAATTCCGGGCGAAGTGACGACAAATTCCGGGTCTTAAGACGACAAATTCCGGGTATTTCCAGACATCATCTCCGGATGTCGTCATAACAGCCGCCGGCAAGGGATGCGATCCGTCTGCATTCAACGACAAATTCCGGGTGTGCTCACAGCACGCATGACAGCTAAGCCGGAACATGCCGAGATCACACCCGGAATTTGTCGTCTAATGATGCGAAGGATGCCCCGGCTGATCTGGATACAACGACAAATTCCGGGTAACGCTCTCCGGGCCTTGGCATACAACGACACGATTCCCCGACGTCGTTTTATGGGATACACTTTCGGTCCATGGAGACGCCTCATCATAGCTATTTGATCGTAAAGGCGAATAAGCTGATCGAGGCGGCTTACCGCTTGACGCTGGCCGAGCAACGGCTGCTGCTGGCCGTGATTGCGCAGATCGACAGCAGACCGACCGGTGATAGCGTGCACGACGTGAACTTCGAAGTCTCGGCGAGCCAAATCACCGATCTGTACGAGATCCCCCTGAAGCAATCCTACGAGCTGATGCGCGATGCAGCCGAGCGCATCGCCGAGCGGTGGGTGGTGATCCAGCACCCCGATCCGGACATCCCGGCATTAGCCTACACCCGCACCCGTTGGATCTCGGCGATCGACTATCTGCCGAGCGAGGGGCGAATCCGTTTGTATCTCGCGCCGAAGATCATGCCGTATCTCACCCAGTTGGCCGGGGAGTTCGCGCGCTACAAACTCAAGCATGTCTCGGCCATGACATCCATCTATGCCGTCCGGCTCTACGAGTTGTTGATCCAGTGGCAGATGCAGGGCGAGCGGGAGGTCGCGGTCGACTGGCTCAGGGAGCGCTTCGTCGTCCCGGAGCAGTACTCGCGGATCTATGACCTGAAGCGGCGTGTGGTCGAGCCTGCGGTGGAGCAGATTAACGCCCACAGCAATCTCTGGGTGCGTTGGTCGCAACGGAAGGTCGGACGCGTCGTTGTG
Source organism: Thiocapsa sp. KS1 (assembly GCF_001499735.1). Classification (GTDB taxonomy): domain Bacteria; phylum Pseudomonadota; class Gammaproteobacteria; order Chromatiales; family Chromatiaceae; genus Thiocapsa. Next base: position 5,139,086 of record NZ_LN848258.1, read on the forward strand.
GCCTTCCAGTTTCAGTTCGGCCTCAAGGCCAACCAGCCGGTGATCCCGGCACCGGCCGGCAATTCCGTGCCGCGCGCACCGACGCGAAGCGAGATAGAGCGTGCGGCTCGTCCAGGAGAGACCTGGGACGATGTACGTGCGCGCCTCATGCGGGAGCGTGATAAGTCGGAGAAGCGAGAGTGCTCTTCGCAGGGTCAAGATGCCTCGGGCGGTGCGTGAGTTCACCTGCGACACAGAGCCGGCTGCTGGATAACATCGACTCAGTCTGCGATGTCGAGAGCAACAGTCAGAAGCCATTCCTCAAATCTTCGACCTTTCGCAGCTCGCCTCGCGTCAGTCGACCCCCGGCCATGCCTGCCGCACCAACTCTGGCAGCACCCTCGCCGCGGTTCCCTTGATTCGAAACGTCGCGAGGTCATCCAGATCCGTCCTGTCCGGATTGATCTGCACCACGTCGGCACCTCGGGCGAGCGCAGTCAAAGGCAGCTCGGTGGCCGGATAGACCAGTGAGGAGGTCCCTACAACCAACACCAGATCGCAGATGTTGGCGGCGGTCTCGGCGGCGTACCAGACGTCGGCGGGGAGCGATTCGCCGAACCAGACGACCCCAGGGCGAACGGGCCCACCGCAGCATGCGCACCGCGGCGGTGGGAGCGGGGAATCCTCCGACGCAAGATCCGGGGAATTGTCCGACAGGGCATGGGGATGCCCGCAAACCCGGCAGTACGGACGATGCAGACTGCCGTGCAGCTCCAGCACATCCGGACTGCCGGCCCGCTGATGCAGACCGTCGACATTCTGGGTGACCAGGGTCAGGCGAGGGACTCGATCGGCCAAAGCCGCGATGGCCCGATGTGCCGGATTGGGCTCGCAGAGCAGCACCTGAGCTCGACGCCAGGCGTACCAGCCCCAGACCAGTGCCGGATCTGCATCGAAGGCCTCCGGTGTGGCCAACTGCGCCGGGTCGAAGCGATCCCACAGGCCGCTCAAGGCATCGCGGAAGGTGGGGATACCGCTTTCCTGCGAGACGCCGGCACCTGTGAGCACCAGCAGATGCCGACAGGTGCGCAGGCGGGCCAGCAGTTCCGGCGGGAAAGGTTCGGTCTCATGGGGTTTTGGCATGACGATCCGTTTCGCGGGTTGTTATTGCTGATGGTGGGGCGGCGTTGTCCAACGCTGACGTCTCGAAGTGGATCTGAAACGGCATCTACGCTTAACCTCGACACTGCCGGCGCGCCGGCGCGGGCTTGCTTCTCCAAGTGTTCCTCGCGTCTGCGGGGATGAACCGCGTGGCGCGTGGGCACGAAGCGCCAGTGTTCCCCGAGAGCAATCAGCGCCAACCCGACCCCTCGCGCGGTCGATGACCTTTCCTCACCCCGGTGGCAGGTTGTCCGGCCTCCCGGACCTTGGAGCTTTAAGCCATGTTTCTCGATCCTTTCCACGCGGCCGAAGAGGGCACGTTACGCATCTCCGCG
>NZ_LN848258.1:5140660-5145998 GCF_001499735.1 Thiocapsa sp. KS1
CTGGAGGTGAAGGGCAAGCGCGGCGAGGCCCGACTCGGGTTCCGCCTGACGGCCGCCGGGGAGCCGGTCGGGCAGGGCGCAAAGACCCTGATCCTGAGCGGCTTGCGGGCCTACGAGCCCGAGGCGTTACAGGGGTTGGTCGAGCGCTATGCCGGGTGGAAGGCAGCCGGTCTCGCTGGCGCCTGACCGCCTTATGGATGCTGGCTCGGGGGCTGCTCGGGCGGAGCTGGAAATGCCCCCCGCTCGTGGACGCCCGATCCCTCCCGTAGCCTCTCCCCCAACCGCGTCACCCTCCGCTGCGACTCCTGCCGCTTGACCGCCATTCGCAGCGCCTTCGTCTCGGCGATGATCACCACCAGCTTGCGCCCGCGCGTCACGGCCGTGTAGAGCAGGTTGCGCTCCAACAGCTGGTAGTGCTGCATCGCCAGCGGGATCACCACCACCGGATACTCCGAACCCTGGGACTTGTGGATACTGGCGGCATAGGCCAGCGCGAGTTCGTCGAGATCCGCGAAGTCGTACTCCACGGCGCGGCCGTCGAAGGTCACGCTCAGCGTGCTCTGCTCCGGATCGATGGCCGCGATCCGCCCGATGTCGCCGTTGAAGACCTCCTTGTCGTAGTTGTTGACCCGCTGCAGCACCTTGTCGCCGGGCGCATAGGTGGTGCCGAACTTCTGCACCCGAGGTTCCGCGGTCGGATTGAGCAGGCGTTGCAGCTCCACATTGATTGCCTGCACGCCCAGACCGCCGCGGTTCATCGGTGCCAGCACCTGAATGTCCTCGACCGGGTCGAAGCCGAAGCGGCGTGGAATGCGCGTGGTCACGCTGGCGTAGAGCTTGGCGGCGATGTCCTCGGGGTCGGTCGCCTCGATCAGATAGAAGTCACTGGTCTCGTCCTTGGCCGGAGCAAGCGGGATCTCGCCTTGGTTGATGCGGTGGGCGTTGACGATGATCCGCGAGCTGAGCGCCTGGCGGAAGATCTCGGTCAGGCGCACCGTGGGCACCGCCCCGGAGCCGATCAGGTCGGCCAGTACGGCGCCGGGGCCGACCGAGGGCAGCTGGTCGACGTCCCCGACGATCAGCAGGCCCGCAGCGTCCGGGACCGCCCGCAGCAACTGGTTCATCAGCACCGTGTCCATCATCGACGCCTCGTCGATGACCAGGAGTTGGGTCTCCAGCGGGTTCTCCGCATCGCGCTTGAAGCGGAAGGTGGTCGGGTCGAACTCAAGCAGCCGATGGACCGTCTTGGCCTCGATCCCGGTGGTCTCGGTGAGACGCTTGGCGGCACGCCCCGTCGGCGCGGCCAGGGCGACCGAAAGGCGCTTGGCCTGCAGGATGCACAGCAGGCTGTTGACCAGGGTGGTCTTGCCCACCCCCGGACCGCCCGTGATGACACAGGCCTTGTTGGCGAGCATGGTCGCGACCGCCGCACGCTGCGAGGGTGCGAGCGTAAGCCCGGTCTGTGCCTCGACCCAAGGCAGTGCCTTCTCCGGATCGATCGCCCCCCAGGGCGGCGCCCCGCGCAGCAGACGCTGCATGTGCGATGCGCACCCGACCTCGGCGCGATGCAAGGGTGTCAGAAAAAGCAGCTCCCGATCCAGGATCAGATTCTCGGCCGTCTGCTCGCTCGCAATGGCCTCTTCGATGATCGCCGCCGGGATCTCCAAGAGCTTGATCGCCATCGTCACCAGCTTCTCGGGCGGGGCCGCACAGTGCCCCTGCTCGGACCAGACCTGTAGAGCATGGCGCACGCCGGCTTGGGCGCGGATCAGCGAATCGCGCGGGATGCCGAGGTTTTGCGCGATCAGATCGGCAGTCTTGAAACCGATGCCCCAGATGTCGAGCGCCAGCCGATAGGGGTTTTCGGTGACCTTGAGGATGGCCTCGTCCCCGTAGGTCTTGTAGATCCGCACGGCTCGCGAAGTGCCCACCCCGTGCGACTGTGAGAACACCATGATCTCGCGGATGACCTTCTGCTCGGCCCATGCCGAGGACACCCGCTCGCGGCGCTTCGGGCCGATGCCATCCAGCTCTTCGAGGCGCTCGGGCGTCGTCTCGATGACATCGAAGACGGCCTCCCCGAAGGCGCGCACCAGCTTGCGGGCAAAGTGCGGACCGATGCCCTTGACCATGCCGGAGCCGAGATACTTCTCGATGCCTTCGAGCGTGGTCGGCGGGACCACACGGAGCTGCTCGGCACGAAACTGCAACCCGTGCTCGCGATCGTTGATCCACGCCCCCTGGGCCTCGATGGACTCCCCGGCCGAGACCGACGCGGCACTGCCGATCACCGTCATCAGATCGCGCTGACCTCTGACCTTCACCCGCAGAACGCAGAAGCCCGATTGCTCGCTGTGGAAAGTGACGCGCTCGATGGCGCCGGCGAGGCGTTCGTGTGGTGGTGGTGAAGGAGATTGCATCGGGGATAGCGCTGCCTGTTGGATCACCGCCCTTATGGATGAAACGCCCCTAATGCCGCCGACGCCCGAAAGTGGCTCTCGGTATCCCGGGCGGCCAATGCCTGAGCACTTAACGCCTCGATGAGCGTGTTGACGCTTAGGCCCCGGCTGCGAGCCAGGGCACGCAGGCGCTCGGCGGTATCGTCCGGAAGACGGATTGTCAGGGTGTTGCGGATCATCCGAACGGGCACTCGACACGCAGGCCTGGGATCTGTTTGAAGTCATCCCGATTGCTGGTCAGTACCGCAAACCCATGGGCAATGCCCGTCGCGGCGATCTGCAGATCATGAACGCGGCCCTTCATCTGGCCGCGCGGTCGCAGGAAATGGGCATACAGTTCCGCGTAGACCCTCGCGACCGCCTCCGTGAAGTCCAGTACAGGCATGCTCCCGATCAGTCCCTCGACGAAGGCCGCGCGTTGCACACGCTGGGTCGGAGTGGCGGCCAAATGGACCCCGGCCAAGAGTTCCGAGACGGTGATGGCGGCGATGTACCCCTCGCCGTAGTGCGCAAAATCCGCCAGGTGCTCCAGCGCGAAGCGCCCGTTCTGCGCATCGATGAAAACATTGGTATCGATCACGAGTCCCATGGCGTGTCCGGAAGATCTCCCGCCCGGCGGATGAGTGCCAGATCGTCAGCCATGGCTCGGTCGTCCGCATCCAGCTTGGGCAGGGATGCCAGCAACTCGCCGAGTCGGGAAATGGGGTAGCCAGCCTTCGCCGGCGGACTCAGCTCGGCGACCGTCTGACTGCCCTTGGTGATGGCCAGCCTTCGGCCCGTCAGCCGCACCCGGTCGATCACGACCGAGAGATTACGCACCAACTCTGTCGTCGTGACACTGTCCTTGAGGTCGAATCGCATATTGCCGCCGCGGCCGGATCAGGCCATTAGGGTTCGTCGAAAATATGCATTATGCGAAGAGTATGTATACTACGCAAGGCTACTCGCTGAAGATCGCCGCCCGTTCGGCGGCCTGTTTCAGCGTCCGCGCATTGAGGCTCCAGGAGTGCCTCGCTAGGTGTGAGCAGCATTGCCGGCGACCGGCCCCGGCTTGCTCAACCAACAAACCGGCGCGATGCTGTCATCCACCTCGACCCGGAGACGGCCTTCCATGCGCGAAACCATCAGACTGAAGACCGACCGTGATCAGCAGTTGGTGGACATCACCACGGAGGTGCATGCCGTCGTCACGCGCAGTGGCATCCGCAACGGCATTGTGCACGTCTACGCCCAAGGCGCCACGGCCGCGATCCTGATCCAGGAAAACTGGGACGAGAGCGTGCAGGAGGACGTGATCGACTTCCTCTCCAAGCAAATCCCGAAGGGGGTGTGGCGACACGACGCCCAAGACGGCAACGGCGATGCCCATCTCAAGGCGGGCCTAGTCGGACCCTCCGAGACAGTCCCCTTGATCGACGGCAAGCTCGGTCTGTCGCGTTGGCAGAACATCTTCTTCTGCGAGTTCGACGGGCCGCGCGCGGATCGGCGCGTCGTGGTGACCGTGCTGGCCGATGCGTGAGGCGATGCCTCACCACCGGCTCGCATGACGCGATGATCGTGAGGCTGCGATGAGGCGTTGCTTGGTGGCGTCGGTAGCGGTTCCCTGCGGCGCGATCGCCGCCGTACCGCCTACCCGCCGGTCGCACGGATGCATCGCACCGCGCGTGCCCTCTACTCCGGCTGCGCCGCGGCCATCCGCTCCACCAGAACGAGCACCTCGGCCCGTTTTGCCTCATCGAGCGACCAGTAGGCGATGACCATCCTGGCGAGCAGATCGTCGTCGCAATAGAAGTAAGCCAGTGGGATCTGCAGGGCATCCGAAACCTGCTTGGCGGCTGATCTCGGGGATTTGATATTGCCGGTTTCGTAGCGGCTGATCCGCGAACGTGCAGTGCCCTCATCCAGGCCGATCATGATCCCGAGCTTTTCCTGGGTGCATGGAATGCGTAAGCGGACCTCTCGCAGGCGACGGCCGAACAGGGTTGAGGAGGATGTCTTGTCACGGGGGGCCATCACTTGATCGTGAGTGAAGCCCCTTCCTCGATTGTCACGTTTAACGTAACATCGACCGTCAAGCACTTCGTCGGTGCATGGGTTTGGGAACCCGCGACATCGCGAGGTGTATGCCAAGCCTCGGACGCTACTCCCCCCTGGCCCCTCTTCCGGACGAGCGATAGCGAGTCCACGAGATGCGCGTAGCCGAAGGCTAGCGCTCCTTTCCTCTAGATGAAGAACCGGATGATGAGTGCCGACACCTAAAGGGGCTATCGGCCGTCACATAACCGCAACCCTGCGGTCATGAGAACCGCTCCGGGGCGAACCCCGACACGTCTTCTCGACACCCCGACACTTAATTCTCGGCTCCTCGCCTGGGCACGCTCTCGGACAGCTTTGCCTGTTCCATGGGGCCGGCAAACAGTGTCCGACGCGATCTTTACCGCGTGATGGGAGGTTGAATCTACGCTCTGGTTGGTCTCCCGAGGGCGAACGAGGAGAGTTCAGGACAGGCGGGAGCGTCGCCGGCGATGACGGACGGGGGAGGAAGCGTTGGTTACCGCGGTGGTGACCTACGAGGTGTCGCAGCGGATCGGGAACGGATTGAGACCATCGCCGATGTCCGGCTGAGCGAGGCGGTTCGCGGTGTCGGTGCGGTTTGCCGGCCGGGATGAGTCGGTGTCGTCCAGCATCGCGCGCATGGCGTCGATGTGTTTGCTGTGCGGGAATGTGACGGGGATGACGGGAGTGGAGTCGGAGGGGAAACCGGGGATCCGGGCAGCGGCCGGCTTACAAGCCGGGCCGCGGCCCGCGACCTTGTCGAAGACGGCGCGCACTCCGATCTTCAGACGGGCGGCAGCCGTGCGGTTCGGCGTCCCGCCGCG
>NZ_LN848258.1:5146098-5147403 GCF_001499735.1 Thiocapsa sp. KS1
GTTGCCGGTCATGCTCGAGACGCGCCTCGAGGCCGAACAGCCCGAAGAGGGCGGCGGGGACAACGCGGATCGCAGCGCGGCCGATATAGCTGCCATCCTCCTGCAGCTCGCAACGCGGGTGGATCGTCAGAAGCCCCCCGCAAACGATGTCGCGCATCGCGCGCTCGGCACGGCGCAGGCTCAACCCGGCGCGCTCGGCCAGGGTGTCCATGCGGATCGGCAGCAGGGTGCCGTTCGGTTGGGGCACGCTCAGGCAGAGGGAGGGCAGGTCGCAGTAATGCGCGATGGCCCCAAGCAGGGCGCAACAGGCTTCCCGGCGTTCGGAGCGCATCTGTCGTGGTTTGTGGTCGCCGTTCGGATCGGCGGCCTGCTTGCGTCCGAACAGGGCGTTTGCCAGGCTGGGGATCTTCTGCGGATCGGTATAGAAATCGCGTATGCGCTCGATCAGCTTACGGACGATCGGCGGTCGCTTCTCATGCTCCGGAGGTGGAGCGAACCAGCGCGGGGCTTCCGGGGCATGACCACATCGGTTTCCTGCCGAGAGTGCGTTGTGGCGCGCTTTGGCTGTCATGTGGCGTCCAGATGGTGTCCCTATCACGCCAGAGGATCAGGCCCTGGTCCGATATCAGTGGATCGGGCACTACTGTTTCGCTGCAATGAACGCCCAACGGCAGCGCTGTTTCTTGTTTGCCGGGATCTCCATGGACACGCCCGCCCAGCGGTTGGACGCTGAACCATCAGCAGGAATCGGCCTGACGGTCACGAAAGTAACCGAGGTTACACATAGCGCGCAACAAGCTTCAGGAGCTTGCCGCGGTATCGATGGATGTTAGCGTTGAAACTGTGAACACCATCACAAAAATGAATGACGTTCTTGCGTTTTTGCGAAGCGCTTCAGATTTCTCTTCGGTTGGACGTACACAAAAACTTGGAAGGACATCGGTTCTCCACGCGATACGTACACGTCGAGCTGGGCAAAGGCGGAGAGCGCGCCTCAGGGATTGACGGAACCGGTAGGGTCGGGTGTCGGGGACAGGAGGGTTGGGTGTTGGACGCCTACGTCATCCGGGGTGCCGGCGGCGAGGACCGAGGACGGGAGGGATTCCGGAGCAGCGTCGGACGCTGCTGCGGAGGCTGTTTTGGAGGTAGGGACGATCCTTCGTGCAGTCGCCCGCGACTGCACTAAGGATTGGTGTCGACCTAGCGTCGAGCGCGTTCCGGGCCGTTATACAACCATCTTGATGATGTGTTAAAAGCCGGTTTGCGAGGGCCCCACAGGGTATCTGAAGAAAGAGGGCGAGACCT
>NZ_LN848258.1:5147503-5153828 GCF_001499735.1 Thiocapsa sp. KS1
GGAATCTCCCGATGATTTGATCGGTTACGGATTCCCGCCCGATGTCGTCGATACCTCGATGCAGTGAGCGTGCTGGTCGCTTCCTTACCGGTCTGTTCGAGCACTCACGCTGCCGTCGCCCACTCGGCCGGGGCCTTGTGCTCAATCGCCGGCCGGGGTGGCGGTCGATCCTCTCACCTTGCGCTTCTACAAGATCTGCTGATTACCCCGCTCCAGCAAACGCGGACGTTTCCCTTGAAACCGGCGCACTGCCGAGGGCGCCTGCGCGCTATGCCGCTAGGGCTGCCGCTTGGTCATGCGTCCGGACTGCCTCGGCCTCCGCCAGGGAGAGCAGCATGGTGCGGCCACGCGCGTCGGATTCCCGGAACAGTTTCAGCAGCTCTCGCTCTGCACTCGACAGAGGATCGCTGTCGTCGAGATACAGCAGATAAGTAGGCGAGACATCGCCGAGGGCGCGCGCGAGGATCGATGCCTCCTCGAGCCCCATGCGCCGGATACCCTGCTCGTAGTTGCTGATCCGTGACTTGCCTAGTATGTCGTCCGTCAACGCAGCGAGCTGCGACAGGCTCAACTTTCGCCGTTGGCGCTCGCCGCGCAGCCGCAACCCGATTGCCGCACTCAACTCATTTTTCTCGGACATCGGTGTCTCCTTGTCGTGGGTGTACACATCGAAGCCTAACGCAGAGCCCAAGCGTTTACAAAACAAAACGTGTTCAAGCTGCTCGTCCCGATCTCTACCGCTCGTTCCGATCGCCTTTAGGCGGTCGCGAGGGCTTCGTCTTCGGCGTCGCTTTCCTCGTGTTCGACCGCAAGCTCGTACTCGAATTGTCGATTCGTCCACTCCCTTGCCTTCTCGGGGTCCTCGGTGAGCTGCTTGGCGAGCGCAAGGCTTTCGCGGTACTCCGCGGCAGCTGCGGTCATAGTCCAAGACGCCTGGATTCCCTTGGCTTCGAGCTGCCGGCGGATCGCAGCGAGCGGAACCTGGAAGAACTCCTTGCGCGGATTGACCTTGTTCACCTGCTCGCGCATGAACTCGTGGTGCAGGGCCGTTTCGAGCGCCGGGGCGTCCTCGCTCCAGATCAGTGCATGCACGTCGAAGCCGAACGGAACACTGGCGTCGCCGAGCTCGCGCACGCGATCAAGCGGTTCGAGTCGGCGCGTCATCCCGACCTTGAAGACATCTTCCCCGAACGAGCCGATGTTGGAGATCACGTAGACGTGACCGGCCTTGGTCTGCTGAGCCATCGACAGCGCCCGTTGGTTGCGCGCCTCGGCCTCTTCCAGCCGCGTATGAAGCTCGGCCAACCGGGCGTCGAAGAAGGCGCGCTGCGCCTCGCTGGCTTGCGCGGCCTCGGCTTGAACCTTGGCCAATGCCTTCTGGAGTGACTCCTCCTCGCGCGCACTGTCCTTCAGCGCCCGCTCGATCTCGCGCTGGGCCTTCTGCTCCTCGCGGATCTGCTCGCGAATGCGGCGCTGCTCGGCTTTCTCCTCCTGGCGCTTGACCTCGATGGCGGTCGCCCACCTCAGCTCGTCGAGTCGGGACTGGAGATACTCGCGCGTGATCCGTGCGTCCCGGAAGGCCTTGCCGTTCTGGTTCACGAGTGCGAAGGCATCGCGGATCTCCTGCTCCAGGACACCGTAGTTGGTGGTCTTCACCCTGGACAGAATGGTGTCGACCTTGCCGTTGAAGGCATCAACGACGAATCGCTCCGCGGTATCGCGGCGCCTGGCCTCGACATAGTCGCAGGTGGCCGCACGCTGCTCGGCGACCATCAGGCGGGTCCGCTCGCGGGCCATCTTGAGCTGCCGTCCGCTGTCGTCGAAGCCGTAGGTCTCGGCCAGCTCGTCGAGCAGCCCGAAGGTCGGCTTGAAATAGCGATCGCCGTAGCCGTCGATGACGTTGCGCATCGCCTCGGCAACCTGCTTGAGCCGATCCGATTCCTGCAGCGCACGGTAGGCATCGCCGGCAATCTGAGCAGCACGTTGATCGGCGGACGTGATGATGCGTTCGGCTTGGGCGCCGGCCTCGGCCAGCACCGCGTCGGCCCGCTCGCGCCGAGTTCTCGCATCGAGATCGGCGTTCTTGCGCACCGCCGCGGCCTCCTGCCGTGCGGCCTCGAGCACGTCGGCAGCCTCGCGCTCGGCCTTGGACGCGATCTCCAGCGCGGCACGTTCCGCCGTGTTCAGGATTTCCTGTTCCTTGCGCCGTGCACCTTCGTACAGCGCCTTCGAGGCATTCCTGAGCTGCTCGGCGGTGGCCGCGGCATCGCGGATGTCGCGAAAGCGCGCGAGCGAGTCGATCTCGGCCTGCTGCTCGGCGATCGTGCGATCGGTCCGTTGTCGGAGACGATCACCGGACTGCTTCAGCCGATCGCGTTCGCGCACGACCCGGGCGAGAACCACGGCGAGGACGATGGCGGCGAGCAGGGCAGCGACCGCGGCGGCCGCCAGCATCAGGAGCGTTGCAGGGTCGGAGAAGGTCGGCATGCGTGCATCCTTTCATTCGGCTCGGTTGGCCGGCGGGTCTCAGTGTGGCCCGCAGCTTTCGCCGACCGACGGGATCGCCATGATCTCCAAGAGCAAGTCGGGGTAATTCCGCAGCGTCGCGGTGATGGCCGTGTAGAGGGTGACATCATCGTCGACCGGCTCCTTGCCGTCGCTCCACGCACCGAACCAAGCGCTGGCGAATCCGATCAGCCAGGCGAGCTGGAGCTTGAGATGTCCGAGCGGGGGGAGATGTCGGGGGTCGAGCGGAGCGGAGAAGCAGAGTGCGCCGAGTGCGAACCAGTCATGGTCGATGTCAGGTTCGGGAAAACCAGTCTCGTCGAGGGGCCGGGTGCGCGCGGGTCGGCGGCAAGCATCCATGTCCGAGGGTCCATATCCGTTTCGTTGACGGAGTCTAAACCGCTTTTCTCGTTTTTTGAAGGATGCTGTGCCGGGGGATCCGAAGGCAGGGTGTTTATGTCCACCGAGCAGTGATCCTCGGCATTGCGTGTCATCGCATCCGAGCGGCAGCGTCCACGCTACCCCGGCAAGGGCTGACGGTGACCTTCGGCGATCAGTACGTCCGCGATGTCCACGAAAAGGGTGTGGTCGATCGTGAGCGTCCGAAGCGTATCGGGAGGAACTGCGAGGTCGGCGGGGCGCGGTATCCAGACGCGACCGATGAAGCGCTTGAAGCTGCGCTTCTCGCGGTGGGTATCGAGCAGCGCGGGGCCGTGCAGCAGCAGGGCCTCGGCGCGGGCTTTGGCGGCAAGGCCGGCCTCGCGCACCGCGGCCAGGTCGGGGTAGGACATTGCCGCGTGCCCTCAGATCGCCGGCCGCAGGCCGAGGCGGTGCAGGCCGTTCTCGACCAGGCGCCGCACCTCCTCGGGGGTGTAGACCTCGCGGTACAGTGCGTGCAGGCGGCGCAATTCGCTGGGTTCGGCGTCGGCGACCGGTGTCAGGATGCGCGCGGACATCTCCGCGGCCAGTGCATCGACGCTGCCGAGCTCCGCAACGCGTTTCGACAGCGTCGCGACTTGCCAGGCGGTGCGCGCCGTGTCGAACGGAATCGGCGGGATATCGAGGTTCTCGAGGACGGTGAGTGCCATCGGTGCCATCCGGTCGGCGAAGCGGGCGACCCGGCCCGAACGCCCCGCGTTGAGACAGTAGTCGAAGAGTTCAGTCAACAAAGCCCAAAGCGCAAGGGTGGCCCGCAAGAACGAGCCGTTTTCGGCTACGAAGATCGACCTGCCCGGGGGCCGGATCGGTGTCGGTTTGCGATGTTCCGCTGCCGTGAATTGCTTTAGATTGCTTTCACCTTTTGGCATCACACGATAAACCGTGCAATTCTTACGTTCCATGCCTATTGCGGTTCACCCTCGTCGGTGAGCGTTGTTCTCTTCAATCTTCAAGCGCCTGCATCGGGAGCACAACATCATGGCCACTGCCACCCCCTGGGCCTTCGTGCTGTTCAAGTTCGCCGACGTCGACAGTGAACCGCAGGCCGTCGAGTTCTACGAGACCATCTTCACAGCCGCTGGGCGCGGCACGCACGGCATCGTCGATTACTGGGAAACCGTCTCGCACGGCCAGCTTGATCTGGGCGGCTCGGCGCTATTCGGCTGGTTCACGATTGACCAGACTTTGGCACAGTGGCTTGCCGATCAGGCACAGCTCGGCATGGACATCGGCGCGCTGGCGCAATTGCAGCAAAACGGTGCCGCCAGTGCGCTGATTGAGGCGGCTCAGGCGCGCGTGCAGGCCGGCTTTAAAAAGGTACGCGCCGATGTATTCGAGCAGGTCTTGGCAGCGACGCGGCGGGCCGACTTTCCGCTCGACGGCTTCTTCGGGGTGGTTGCGGTCAGCAACGTCACCTTCGATCTGTGGGGCTCTTCGCGCCGCGCGCTGATCTCCGGCGAAGCGACCGACCTGGGCGGGCTGGCGCACGAGATGGGGCATGGCTACGGGCTGGGCCACTCGATGGACACGCAGCGGGTCGACTACACCGACTGGTGGGACATCATGAGCTACGCGCGCTGCGCGATGGCGCGTTTCCCCGAGCACGGCTATTTCACGACCAACTGCGGCACCGGCCTGAACGCGGTTCATCTGCTGCGACTCGGCTGGCTCGATCCGGCGCGTGTCGTAACCTGGCAGCGCCCGGCGACCAGCGGCGAGATGACGCTGCGGCTCAGTGCGCTTAGTTCGCCCGAGACCGGAGAGGCGCTGGCGCTGCGCGTGGAAGACCGGGTGGTAGAATTCCGCTTCCCTGAGGGCTGGGACAACGGGCTGCCGCGGCCGTGCGTGCTGGTGCATACCGACGAGATGGTCGCCAACTCCGGGGTGCCCGCAATTACGTCGGTACTGCAGTCGGCCGCCAGCGGTCGGCAGGACGGGCAAGTCGGCGACGTGTTTCACCTGATGGGTGGTGCCGACAACGTGCTGATCGCCCGATTCAGCGATTATCTTGCGCTGCGTGTCGACGCCATCGATCTGGCGCAGCGCGTTGCCACCGTGTCGGTGGTCTTCGTCGAGGGCAGCCATGACTTCGAGGCACAGCCGCAGATCCAGCGCTGGGTCATCCCCGGCGTGATCGGCATTGGCCCGAACGGACAGGTCGTGCCGGTACCACCGCGTCAGGAGCACAATGCGCTGCTGTCACAAACCACCTTAACGCAACTGGCGAACTTCGTCGATGCACGCATCAACGGTTTGGGTAGGATCAAGCCGCGCTGAGCCTGCCGACGCGCGAGAAGGGCCGCGGCGGAGAACGCCGATCCGTCAGAGAGCACGGGCTGTCCGCGAGGATCCCTTCGGCCCGACGAGCTCGAGGTGACCGGCGCCGGCCACGCGCAGCCGGTACAGCCGGCCGCGATGCAGGATGCGCAGCTCCCCGGCCGGGTCGAACAGCTCGGCGCTGTAGACGGCACCCCGGAGGTCGGGATGCGGCTGGGACCGCCGGGGATGCTCGGCCCGCTCGACCGCGGCGCTCATGAGGCGCTCTCCGCGCCGGTGGTCGGCAATCCGACGGCTCCGGCGTGCAGTGCGGCGGGCGTGCGATGCAGCGCCGAGGATGCCTCGGGCGCTGGTGTCGGGGTGTGGGCGCCCATCAAACCGAGCAGGAGGACACCTGTTGCAACCGTACTGATGAGAAGCTCGCGCATGACCATGGCTCCAGGGTCGAGACGCTCTTGCCGGCGTGTCGACCCGATCGGGTGATCGGGATGGCGGGGCAGGGCCCGGGAGCCCGCCCCTGAAAGCAAATGATAATCGTTATTGATTGGAATGCAAGACCGATCGATGCCGTCGGGTTTAAGGGCGTCGCGCGAGGTCGGGTCGGCAACAGGCAACGCGCGCCCGCCGTCCTGCAATCGGGGACGTTTAACTCGTCGCGGGACGCAGGCTGATCCGACGAGTGATGGCCTCGATCGGCGGCTCGCAGGTGCGGGCGATCGCCGACAACCCGGTTCGCTGCGGGGTTTACGTCTGGAAATGCAACGCTATAACATCATGCGCAGTGCTTCGGCCGAGCCGGCGCGTTTACCCGACCCGCGGTGCAAGAGCGAGAGATCGCCTCCGCGCGTCCTGTCCGAGGCCCCAAACGGATCCTCGCGCTCCCTCGCCGATCCCGATCGGGGCGACTGCCGCCCGGCATCGCCCGGATTCGACCGTTCAGCCCGGAGGTGTCAGCCATGAGCGTACAGTCCGCGATCCGGAGCGCCGCGCCGCGCGGGGTCGGCAGCCCGACCGACACGGTGCAACGGGCCGATACACTGGCGGATCTGACCCGGATCTTCGTGCCGGAGACCCAGATCTGTGTCCACTCGCCCCCCGGCAACCC
>NZ_LN848258.1:5153928-5157513 GCF_001499735.1 Thiocapsa sp. KS1
CTGCACTCGGACGGCTGTCAGTCGAGTCGCCGGTGTGGGCGAGGGCTGTGCCCCATCAGCGGTCTGTCGCGGCCGCTCAGGCTTGCGGCCCCGAAAGGTCGTTATCGGCAAATCGCGGTAACAGCTGCAGTCTCGATGGCTGCCTGCCCATCGGCGCAAAGCAGGCACCCAAGCGCTTTATGCGGCATTGACGTATAATCCTGCAATGCTGACCGTTGTGGAAACGCCCTCCTTTACGCGCCTTTGGCCCGACTACTGGACGGAGGACGAGCGTGGCGAGTTCTGCGCCTGGATTGCGGGCAGCCCGCTTGCAGGTGATGTCGTTCCGCGGACTGGTGGGGTGCGCAAGGTCCGTTGGTCCCGGTCCGGTAGCGGAAAACAAGGCGGCGTTCGTGTCATTTACTACAACCGGCTGGCAGACGGGCGCATCTGGCTCCTCTTGATTTACGCCAAGAGCGCGCGAGACAACTTGCCGGCGCATGTGCTCAATGCTGCGCGGGAGATGCTGGATCATGCCGAAGACTGAACAAGAGCTGCTCGCAAGAGACGCCGATCGTGATATCGGCACTGAATTACTTGAGTCCATCCGCGAGATGAACTCGGAGAAGGTGGGCGCAATCCACGGCCCGGTGGCGCTCGCACGCTATCGCGTCAAGATGTCCCAAAGCGAGTTCGCGAGGCTCCTGGGCGTGTCGGTCAGGACGCTGCAGGAATGGGAGCAGGGTCGACGCGAGCCGAGCGGGGCTGCGCGATCGCTCATTCGTGTGGCACAGGAACGCCCGGAGGTTCTTCGCGAACTGTTTCTCGACCAGGTCGCCTGAAAAATCTCCGACCTCTCAATGATCGGCGGAGAAAGTGTCCGCTTTGGATGCCTTCCGGGTCGCTCGTGAAAATAGAGCGGCTGACCTCATCGGGTCCTGACCGGTCCGTCGGTCGCCGGACGGCGGATGACCGGTACCAGGATCCAGCCGACGCCGGCTCGTAAAAGGCAAGTGTCCGGAACTGGGACTTTGGCGGCACTCGGGTTCCTTGGCCGGGGCGTTTTCAGGTCGGGACCGCGCGATGATGCAATCGACCATGAGACGCACTGCTGGTCGAAGGTTTCGCGGGCAGCCGCCCGGCTCATCAACTCGCCTCGACCAACTAACACCGGCAGCCGACTTAACCGACACCGTCGCGGTCTGCGTGCCGGATGACGGAAGATCCCGGTGAGCGTAAGCCGCAAAGGATATCATCCCGGAGCGACCCGGATCCCGCCCGCGTCGTGACCATTGCCGACCCCGAGGTCGTCATGCGTCTCGCCCACCGTCTTGTTCTCGCCCTGCTGATCGTCGTCGTGGACACGGCGGCCTTAGCCATCCAGCTGGCCGCACTGCTGCTCGAGTACGTGTTGCTCGCGCGTCCGCCGTGGCGCGGTCGGGCTTCGTGCCGCCGCGCTCAGTCAACTGCCGGCTTGTGCCCGACGATCTGCACGACATGACCGCGACCCCGGTGGTCGCGCCCTTCAAAGACCTCGCGCTCCTGCTCTCGCGCGACCTCCAACACCAGGCCGGCAAGCTCGTCCTCAAGCGTGGCGAGGTCCATGGTCAGCTCGGCCACGGGAGGGCCGCCGGTGCCGAAGCGCAGCTGCTCGGGTGTGTAGGTTTGAAGCGCCGGCGCAATCCGATCCGGGGTCCCGGTGAAGGCGTCACGGCCGTGCCCGACCGGAACGTCGGTACTTTCGGTGCGCAGCCGGCTCAATCTTGACGGCTGTGTGGCACATGCTGATCGGTTTCGGGCAAAACCGCGCTGGCGATCGACTCACGGCGGCGTAGACTGGTTGTCCATGCGCCGACGCCGGTGGTCGGCGCGTGGTCGAACCCGCACCCTGCCGGGAACCCATGCGTCCTACCCGGACAGGGTTTCCGGAGACCTGCGCAACGGGTCGGCAATGACCCGGCAATCCGACCATGAGGGGCACGCAAACCGCCATGACCGAACAACTCCCCTCGGCCGTCATGGACCTGCAACGCGCCCATCGCTCGGCGCGCGACTACACCGATCAGCCGGTGGACGATGCGCTTCTGGCGCAGCTGATCGCTTCCGCCCGGGGGGCCGCCTCGTCGAGCTTCATCCAGGCCTATTCGCTGGTGCGCGTACATCGGGCCGAGGCGCGGGCGCGTATCGCCAAGGCCGCCGGTGGTCAGCGCTGGGTGGAGCAGGCGCCGGTGTTTCTGGTCTGCTGCGCGGATCTGCGCCGCGTCGATCACGCCTGTCGGGCACAGGGCCGCGGCGAGCTGGCGGGCTGGGCCGAGCATTCGCTCGCCGCCATCGTCGACTGCGCGCTGTTCGCGCAGAACCTGATGCTGGCGGGGGAGTCCGTCGGGCTCGGCGGCGTCTTCGTCGGGGGCATCCGCAACGCGCCGGAAGTGGTCGTGGCGGAGCTGGCGCTGCCGCAGTGGGTGCTGCCGCTGTTCGGCCTCTGCCTGGGCTGGCCGAGCGAGCAGGCCAAGGGGCAGGCGGTCAAGCCGCGCATGCCGGTGGAGCTGATCCTGCACCAGGACCGCTACCGGGACCCGGACCCGGCCGAGATCGGCGCCTACGACGCCACGCTGGCCGCTTATTATCGCAGCCGCGGCAGCAACGCCCGACTGGACGACTGGTCCGCCGCCACCGCCAATGCCGTGCAGGGCAAGAAACGCAAGCATATGCTCGATGTTCTGCGCGCACGGGGGTTCTTTCGCTGCTGAGCCGCAACGGCGACGGGCGCCGTCCCGCGCGGCCCATGTCGCCGAAGGCCATCCGAACGACACCGACCTCCACTCGACCCGGTACCCGCAATGAATCCCCGCCCGTCTCTGTTTGCTTTACTCCTCTTGCTTCAGACCCTGCTGACGGCCGGCTGTACCGGCGTGCCGGTGGGCATTGCGCCGGTGCGGGGCTTCGACGCCGAGCGCTATCTCGGCACCTGGCACGAGATCGCCCGTCTGGACCATAGTTTCGAGCGCGGCCTGGAACAGGTGACCGCCACCTACAACCGGCGAGAGGACGGCGGTCTTGCCGTGCTCAATCGGGGTTACGACCCCGCCAAGGGGGTCTGGAAGAGCGCCGAGGGCCGCGCCTACTTCCAGTCCACGCCGGACATCGCCAGCCTGAAGGTCAGTTTCTTCGGCCCCTTCTACGGCGGTTATCACGTCTTCGCACTGGACCCCGAGTACCGTTGGGCGATGATCTCGGGGCCGACGCGGGAGTATTTGTGGATCCTCGCCCGGCAACCGCAATTACCGGCCGAGATCCTGGAGGAGTTGATCGCCAAGGCACGGGCGGCCGGTTTCGAGACCGACACGCTTATCTTTCCACCACCCAGCGTCGCACCGAGCACAACTGCCAGGGATGATGACAGGTAAAGGCATCCCCGGTGCGGGGGCGAACCGGAATCCCCGATACGCGTTGTCCTGGGATATCTCTGTCGGCGATGAGGGTGTGTCGGACGGGGCGCCTCTCAGCCGAGATCGGGTCTCGGATCGCAACAAACCTCCGCGACACCACCGATGAGAATTCCCCGGTCGTGCCCGCCCGGTTGCTGGCGTCGTGTGCCGGGAGCCG
>NZ_LN848258.1:5157613-5161265 GCF_001499735.1 Thiocapsa sp. KS1
GCTCTGGGCTCGGGTCCGAGCGGCGCTTGGCGTTCCTGCCGATAGGGCGTCCGGCTCGGGCAGAAACCCGAGCCGGGTGTATCTCAGAACGGGATGTCGTCGTCGAAATCAGCGGGCGGCGGCTCCGGCGCCGGTGCCTGGTTCGCCGATGTCGAGCGGTCATTCTGTCCTGATCCTTGCGCCCGCTGCGTCGCCCCGCCTTCACCGGCCCCGCGGCTGTCGAGCATCTGCATCTCGTTGCCCACGATCTCGGTCGTGTAACGATCCTGTCCCGATTGATCGGTCCATTTTCGGGTCGTCAGCTTACCCTCGATGTAGACCTTCGAGCCCTTGTGCAGGTACTGCTCGGCGATCTCGGCGAGTCGGCGCCAGAGGATGACGCGGTGCCATTCGGTGCGCTCCATCCTCTCGCCGGTCTGCTTGTCCTTCCAGGTCTCGCTCGTTGCGATCCGAAGCGTGGCGACGGCGTCGCCGCTTGGGGTGGCGCGAATCTCGGGGTCCGCTCCGAGGTTTCCGACCAGGATCACTTTGTTGATGCCGCTCATGTCGTCGTCTCCATACGTGCGCCGTCCTTGGCGCGGTGGTTGGGGTCTATTGAATCACCAGCCGTTGGCTGCGCACCAGGCGCGCCCCTGGGATCGATACGCCAGCCTTCAGCGCTGCGGCGATCTCGGCCTTGAGAAGGGTCTCCACCGTCTCGGTGCGGCGGTAGTCGTCCGGGATTAGGGCCGTGTCGTCGATCGCGACCGACGGCGGGTTGTTCTGCAGGCGGAGGGCAAGATCGGGCGCCTTGGGCTTGAGGCCGGTGCGGGCCAATTCGCCCAGGAGATACGCCTTGAGCCGGGCGGCTTGGTTCGCGGTCGCCTTGGCGCGGGCATCCATCCGCTTTTTGGCCTCCTCGATGGCGGCGGCCTCTGCCTCCAGGTTGCGGACATACCGTGCGACGTTGAGGGCCTTGTCCTCCCATGCTCCGGTAATGCCTTCCAGCGTGTCGGCGATGGCCTCGGGCGGGAGATCCTCGATCTCGGCGAGGGCGTCCAGGGCGGCCAGGTAGTCGGCGGATAGGTCGTAGAGCTTCAGAGTCGGTTTGGTCATGGTGTGTTCTCCTTGCGCGACCCTTCCGGGCCGCGCTTCCGTGGTTGGCGTTTAGAGGGTGGCTGCCTTCAGGGCGTCGATCCCGGCGGCGTGGCGGTCTTCACCGTTCCCGCGGCGCTTGGGCGCCTCCTCGGGTTCCTTGCTCGCCTCGGCGGCGCTCGCCTTGGCGGATGACTCGAGAATCGCGAGCTTGCGCGCGGCACAGTGGCCGGTCAGCGTCTCGCGATCGGGCGGGGTCAGGAGCCCAATCTCGGCGGAGTGCGACCGCCACCAGGTTTCCAGCTCGGGAACGCTGGCGATCCGGGTTGCGCTCGCCTTCAGCGCCTTGAGGGTGCGCTTCGACTCGGCGACGGGATCCTTGCCGGCGGTGAGCCAGTCGCGCAGGGCCGCGCCGGTCGCGGCCGTCGGCACGAAATGCTCGCCGTCGAAGAGCCGGGTGCGGTCCTTCGTCGCCGTGGCGATGTGGTTGTCCACGCTGAGATCCACCACGGTCGTGAACTCGTATTCCATCCCGTCGCGCTGGATGGGAGACAGACCGATCTTGATGGGCTTCTTGCCCCCCTTGCCGTCATCGACCATGTCATATGCGGTCTTGGTGCGCATGGTCACGACGACATGAAGACCAACCCCAATGATCGTGTCCACCAAAGCGTTATGCTTTGGGGTCACCTCGCGCCAGGCGGCGAACGAGTTGCCCGATCGGCTGGCAGCGGTCGCCTTGTCGTGCATGTCGAGCACGCCACCATCACCGGTCCAGGCATGGCTAAGGCTGTCGATGATCAGCACGTCGTATCCGGCCGACTCGGCGGCTTTGATGATCTCGATATACCGGCCGGGCGTGTAGGGCGGCTCAAGCGGGGCGACGTCGTAGGCGGTGAGGTCGGCGTAGAGCTCGCCGGATCCGCGCTCGGTGTCGATGAGCGCGATCTTGCCGCCTGGGGCTAAGCCTTGGGCGATCAGGAGCGCGCTGTAGGTCTTGCCGGACCCGGACGGACCGCAGAGGGCCAGGCGGAGCTTGGCTTGCCGTTTCTCAGCTTTGCGGAACATACTGTTATCTCCTACGTTGCTGGTTACCACTTGCATCTAGGAACCGGACGCCTGGGAGGGGGCAACCTCCCAAGCGTCCACCCATCAGAACGGGCTCTCCCCGTCCATCAAACCTGCCGGCTTGGTCAGGTCCATGCCCCAATAGGGCGGCTGGTCACCGATCGGGAGCGCGGCACCCGGGCTTTCGAGAAAGGCCACTACTTCGCCCAATTTCTCGCCTTGCTGATTGAGGAAGGTCAGGATCTGCCACCAGGACGTTATGTCCCGACCCGTGGGGCAGGTCACCGCGCTGACCTCGATACGCGCGACGTGATGAACACTGATTGAGAGACACATGGTTCAATCCTCCTCGGGTTGCATGATGGTGATAACGGGCTCGCCCTGATCACCGGGACCGATGAGCACATCCAATCGGGCACGAGAAGGACGGAGATGCCCCGACGCAACCCGCAGCACCGAGAAGCGCGCCCGATGGACATTGATATGACTACGGACCGCCATCCGGGCCATGCTCAGCACGTCCCAAAGTCGGCCGGTTTCATCCTGAGGGCACACTTCCCGTGCCTGTTCCCACGCGACGCAGTCGGCCCAGACCTTGGCCGTTACGGCGACCGGGACCTTGAAACCGGCATCCCGCGCCAGATCAGTGACATCGATGAGTGTCCCGTCATCAATGGCTTGGGCACGCGTGTAGGCGGAAATCATCACGCCACCGTCGATCAGGTTTAACTGCATGGGAACCTCCAAGGGTTGAGCACCAGCCGAGGCCGGCGCGGTGAGTACCCGCCAGGAGCGGGAGGGGATGAGATCTGTTTTCATGTTTGAATTATACACTAAACGTGTAAAAAAGGGATGAAGAATATCTATGGCGTGTACGTTTTGATTGGATTTACCCGGCCTCGATCTCCGTGCGGTAGTCGGTGTGGATGGGTGCGCAACTCGGCTTGAGCCGGTCCGAGCAGACCAGGGCGCCGGCACGACTCCACAGCCAAAGCACCAACAGCGCACCGGCAGACATCACCAGGTAGCCGCCGAGAACCGACAGGACGCGGACCAGCCAGGGCGGCGCGCTGGCCAAAAACGCGACCAGCCCCAGGAGCGGGCGGCGAAGCGCCAACGGCAGCAAGGCAAGGAAGAGGCCCCAGAGCCGACGGGGTAGCGGTGCAGGCGTGCTGCGGAAGCCACGACACAGCGCGAGAAAGCGACGGTAGCCGGTATACATCGAGATCCCTTGAGCTCAACGGCGGCGGAAGGCGTGGGCGACCGGAGCCGTCGGCTCCACTGCCTTGCGCCCGACTAGGCGCGCCGACCACTGGGCGCGATCGGCCGAAATGGCGGGCAGGACGCTCAGTTGATAACCGGGACCGAACTCGGCGATCTCGTACTCGTACAGGTACCAGTCCCCCGGACCGGCGGAACGTTTACCGGACGGCCACCGCGCGCGGGCTTGGTCCTGGACGGATGCGGGGAGGTAGTGCCAGTGAGTGGAGTAACGCATGGGGGAGCCTCC
>NZ_LN848258.1:5161365-5162969 GCF_001499735.1 Thiocapsa sp. KS1
CCACCCCCAGCGGGGGCCGGGGGGGAGAATCAGATCGGTCGTGATCGGCGTTGTTTGCCGGTCACCACCTTCTGCGGATCTGCGCAGCAGTTCCGCTCTTGGGGCATTGCAGCACTTGCCGACGCTCGCTGCCAGACAGTGACTCACGTTGTTTGTGAGTCTCTGTCGGGCTACTACAGGCGTTGGCGCGGGTACGACCCGCTTGCCGCCGGGAGCGGCACGCTTTCCAGGGATGGATGAGGTTGAGGTCGGAAGGCGGATCTCGATAACCACGCGCGTCAGCAGTTCTCAGGCATCTCGGGCGCTTGCCAACGAAGCACCGACCGCGCAAATCCCCAGGCAGCGTCGACCAAGATAAGTCCACGATCAGACAGATCAGGTCGAGTCATGCTCCGAATCTGCCGGTGCTGCACCGAGTCCAAAGCATAGAGCCGGGCGCCCCGATCAGCGAAGACCACAGCCACGCCGACGCCGCGTGCGCCCGGCCGAGACGGGCGCATAGCCCGGCGAGCCGTACGCGGAGGATTTGCCTTGACCTCTCGGGAGAGCGAGGACGCCGGTATCAACATGCGAACCTCATGCGGGGCGCAGCCCCGATGCGGTCGTGCGAAGCATCCGAGGTCCCCGCCCTGCCGGCGTCGATCGTGAACCGACGCCGCTGCGGCTCACCTGGACAACCCTCAAGGGTCGAGGGGGCAGCATGGGGTGGCGACCACCACACCTGCTCGACCTCGTCATAAGGTAGCCTCGGCAGCACGAGACGCCCGTGATCGTCCCTCGAGTTGCTGTTATCGGAACACGGCAGATCGCAACGAGCCTTAGTGCAGAGTTCGCGTGTCGCCGCGGCGCTCGGTGCACGTTTCGGTGATCATCCTAAGACCAGTTCAAGGGCTATCGGCGGCTCGGAAGGCCCTCATCAAGACCCTGCCGCTCCGCCGTGTGCCGCGGGTAAGCATCGCGAGCAGAGCCGTGGCACGGTGACGCCGAACCTTCGATGCCCCCACTGAAGAAACCCGCCCCGGCGGCCCATAGGATCGTGCCCGCCGCAGGCTATCCGCCTCCGATCCGGTCGAGCGTCTGGAGCCAATCCGAGGGGGACCGTGAGCCAACGTTGTCGCCGCTGTGGCTACTCCAGCCTGCGGGCAACTCCACGGAGATGCCCGTCCGATGCACATAGGTGGTTTCGGGCGACGTGTTCGCGTAACCCCGCGAGGCGACGCTGGCGACCGCAGCAGACAAGCTCCCCGGCGTTCCGCGAAACCCGTTCAGGATCCCCGTGTCGAGGCCGAGTCGAATGTCTTTCGGGAGCTGGATCGTCGTGAAAGAGCGGCCGTCGTAGTTGCGTGGCTCGGTGCCTTTTGACAGCAGATCGACGAACGGACGGTAGTAGGCGCGCAGGAACGCGTCCATATCGGACTCGGGTAGGAACGTGGGGGTGCGGGGGGGCTTGGCCGGGTCGATCGCCTGAGCTCTGAAGTTGCCATGGAAGGTGTCGACCTGAGAGGCGATGCAGGCATCCGGTGGCCAGGGACCTCCGCCGATACCGCCCGGTAGCGCGGTCATGTCGAGGATGAGTTGAGCCTGGGCCAAGGCCGGACCGATCG
>NZ_LN848258.1:5163069-5163939 GCF_001499735.1 Thiocapsa sp. KS1
GGCGCCGTTGTGCATGGCTCTGGTCAGGTGGAACGCGAACCACAGGGTGCCCGCGGGACCGGCATGGGCCAGATACTCGCCAAGTGATCCACCGACGGCTGTGCCCATGTGGTATCCGATCTGCCCCTTCTCCGTGGCGTCGACTGCGGTTGCAACGGGACTCGCCGGCAAATTGGCCGCGCCGGCGGCACCCGGAACGGCCGGCGCCGGAGCAATGCCCCCGGCGGGAGGGCCGGCGGGAAC
The DNA here is from genome assembly GCF_001499735.1 of Thiocapsa sp. KS1. GTDB lineage: Bacteria > Pseudomonadota > Gammaproteobacteria > Chromatiales > Chromatiaceae > Thiocapsa. Next base: position 5,163,313 of record NZ_LN848258.1, read on the forward strand.
TCCGGGGCCTCCGCCCCCGGCAACCATGATGCAGCCGATACAGAACGCATAGACCCTCCAAGTAATCTCCTCGATATCCCATCCGCCTCCGGGATAGACGCCGAGCCGGAGCTGAGCGTTGATCAGCTGGGCCGGGGTGAGGGCCACCGGGTCGGGAAAGGCCAGAAGGTTCGTGCCGGGCCCGCCTCCGCATGTTGCACCGCCGCCAAGGAACTGGAAGTGGAAGTTCGGCATTCAAACACTCCGTCGATTCTCGGAAAGCGACTGAACTGAGAGGGGGAATCCGCAAAACCTGCGGTTGGACTCAGAGTATCGGGCTTGGTTATCGAGAATACTCGGCGAAGGAAAGCTCGTCGATCGGTCGAGCCCGATGGCGCGTTTGCCGGGTGCGCAGGGGCTGGGCGGCGGCATCGGGAATAAAGCTCCCCGCGGATCTGCGCAGCAGTTCCGCTCTTGCGACATCGCAGTACCTGACCACGCCCGCCGCCCGACAGTGACTCACGTCGTTTGTGAGTCTCTGTCGGGCTACCGCCGAGGTCTCGGACACCACCATCGGAATCCTCGGGCTCGGCTGTCCCCGCCGGAACGGAGTGACCGGCGTTGTTCAGCCGGGCACGACCCGGCGGG
>NZ_LN848258.1:5164039-5166016 GCF_001499735.1 Thiocapsa sp. KS1
CCGGCGCTGTTCAGCCGGGCACGACCCCGCACCGCCAGGCGCTCATTGAAGCGTAGCGACCCTCGGGGGTTTGGGGCTCTCCCCAAGTCCACAGAGTCGTGACCGGCGCCCGCCTTGCCGGACGCCGCCGGGGCCGCCGCCATCTGGATCAGACTGCGGCGCCGGTGGTGGCCGCGATGCAAGGCGGGTGACGGTCACGCTCCTTCGCTGCCGAGGGTGCGTCGAAGTGATGAGCCCTGTCCCGGAGCGCGGAGGCGCTGCCGGCGTTGTTTGCCGGGAGCGGCGGAGTGCGGAGGGGCAGGGCGGGGCTGGCATCGGGATGAGCGTGCGCCGGACGAGGCGTGCTCGTAGGCCGCGCCGAGGTTGGTGTCTCGGGGTGTGTTCGAATGCATCGTCATCTGAACCCAGGGTTTCGGTTGAACCCGTTGAGCTGACGTTCCTTTTCTAGGGTTCGCCGAGTACCGATTTCGCATGGGCAAAAGCGACTTCATCCGCTTCCCGTCTGGCGACGAACTCGGAAAGCTCCTGGACGCGGTCACGCGACGGGCCATTGAGGGTTCTGCCGTACCTCGCATCGTAGTGCCCGCAGTAGTCGGCCGCGAGTTTGTAGCCCAAGCGGGGGTCGTCCGGATGCCAGAGGCAGATCGCGAAGGCATCTTCGATCAGCATCAGCCTGTGCGATTTGACCAGGCGAACCGGTCCCCACTGCAAGTGCATGTAGTCGGATTGGAATGCCTTGAGCCGTCCGTGAAGTTCCCGCATCGCCCCGAGGTTCAGATCGCCGCGCGCAGGGAGGTCAGCAATGAGAGCTCGCACTTGCTCCAATAACGCGGCTTCCGTCTCGGATGCCGGAGCTTCCCCGGTTGTCGCCTTCTCGGCGATCCAGAGGGCGAAGGCGGTGAGGCGCCCCGGCGTGTCGAACCACTTCTTCAGAACCGTCAGGCGGAGAAGCTCTGCAAAGCCTTTGCGATCGATCTCCTCGAGGATGGAGGCGAGTTTCCGATGAATCGTGAGTGCCATAGGCCATTCGCTCGGGTCATGCCGGAGAGATGGATTGTCCGGGTCAAAGAGCCGATTCGACAACCGCAACCGAGCGGTTGAACACGGTGCTCTTCGTGGTTGCGACGCGAGGCTTTCGGAAACACGCCTCGGTGCGAGACTATGCGAGTTCACGGACACCCCCGGAGGAATGTCGGATATGGTTGGTATCAGGATGAACGTGTCGCATCGCGACGGCAGGGCTCGCCGTGGGGGTGCGTATGGGTCTTGAAGATCGGCAGTGGTATTGGGAAGCGCGAGCGGAGCGAGACCAGCGGTTGGCGGGGAAAGCTCAGCGTGCTTCGGCTCGGACGCGGTCATCGGATCCGGGTTTCGGATCGGATCTCGGCTCTGGTCCGGAGATCGACTTCAGTCGCTACGAGGGATTGTTCAGGCTTCTGCTCGTGCTGCTGGTGTTTTTCGCTGCGATCGTGTCGATCGCGTTCGTGTTCGTGACTGTCCTGAGAATGCTTTAGGGTATCGGGCGTCGGTTCGCCCGTGCCGGCCCGGTTCGCTTTGGCGGATCGGGGGATCGAAGAGGCGAAAGCCCCGTTCCCGGGGCTTTCGTCCGACGTGCTAGTCCTCGTCGCTGTCCTCCGCGTAGAGCCCGGTCCCGCAGCTCTCGCATCCGTCTTCCGGCGTCACCTCGTCGCCGCATTCGTTGCAGAAGTGGACCGGGTAGTCCTCGCCGATGTCCCAGCGCGTCGCCCCCTGCCCTGCGTCCAACCACAAGGCATCCGGGTAGTCGTCGATGTTGCGCGTCATGGCGTGTCTCCTTGAGCTTCGGCAACCCTCTGTTCGGGTCGTCTCCCCCTCAGCGGATGGGGAGGTGCCCTTGACAGGATCAGACCCCCGCTAAACTTTGGAGACCCGAGCAGAGCGGCCCTGCTCCGATGGTCCGCATCACTGCGACTGCATGCGCCGCGAAGTGGCGTAGCC
>NZ_LN848258.1:5166116-5175593 GCF_001499735.1 Thiocapsa sp. KS1
CATCGGGATGAGGGTCGAGCAGGCGTCGCGGTGCTCGTCGGTGGCGATATGATCGCGGTCGTCCGGGAGAGCAGGCGATCAGTGCAGGGACTCTTTCCGCGCCTCCTGGATGACCGCTTCCATGGTCGGACAGGCAGGGGCACCCATCTCGCGACGTTCGCGATACCACTCCAGGAGCAGGTTCGCGATCATGTCTTCCGTGAAGAGCGGTCGGTTGCTGCCATCGTCGTACAAGGTGCAACCGGATGCCTCGGCTGCTTCAATCAGGAAGCGGGGCCGGAGGATCAGTGAGCCGTTCTCCGGGTTTCGGCCGATCACCGGCCATTCGGCGCCCTCGGGGATGCGTAGGAAAATCTTGGTCATGAGGCGTTGATCCGGTTGGTGGCTGCCGCCGGCCGGGATCGGTTGCACCGAAGGACGGGGCTTGTTGGCGGAATCATGATAGCTCGGGAATCCACGCGGTACCTGTTCCGAGGACGCGTATCAAAGTCTCGGGCTGTGGTGCGGCATCCAGCTCGAACAGGTGTGTCGGGCAATCGCAGTCGCTCGAACCGAAGCCGGAGATCGGCCGACGCACTCCGGGGAGCCTGCCCAGGGCGTGTGCCCAGGTGTGCTCGAGTCGTTCGGTACCGTAGGCGATCCAGTACCCGATGATCTCGCAGTGGGGGCGCAGATAGTCCAGATGCCAGTGCGGGCGGGTGGCGATCCGGTGGTGATGTCTGCAACGTGAGGCGATCCCGCCGGGTCCGAGCGCGCTGCCGACGTAGATGAAGACGCCGGTGCCCAGCATCAGGATACCGAGCCGTCCGATCGGGACCGGTCCGTGATGGCTCGGTGACAAGAGCACGGCGTAGGTTCCGGGTTGGCTCGAAGGCGTGGTCGACATGGATGCAGTAAGATTATGTCAACGGTTAGTCATATAAGACTATGATTCTGTTATTTCTTAACTTGACATAAGGTGTGTTATACGAAATGGCGAGTCGGTCGCCTGATTCCACTGCGCGTGCTGGTTGCGAGGAATCCACTCGGTGGCTATAAGGATCCGTCATCCGCTCGCCCCACCAACACGATTGTAGGAGACTCGATGATTGACGTCATACTGGAAGCGCGCCAACTCGCCGCCGAGTCGATCCGGCACCTACTCGGAGGTGGTTGTAGCTCGGAGGCCGTGCGCGAGGTGGAATGCGAGTTCTATGGCGCTGCGAGTATCCTGTCGCGGCTCGGGCATGCCGAGGCGGTTGAGATTCTCAGTCGGATCATCACGGATTTGCCCTTGGTGCCTCGGTTGGGATTTGCGGGGGATCGAGAGATCCGCGAGCTGCGTGCGCTGTTGGCGGGGTTGGAAGAGGAAATCGATAAACAGGAGTCGCTCACGACGTGACCGCAAGACCGATGCCGGGACAAATGGTCAATGATTGATCGATCTAATGCATCGGGTTGATGTTCGCGAGGTTTGCGGCGGGAAATGGATGTTCCGAACTGGGTTATCCACAGCAACGGGGGAGTAACCTTCATTGCAGTGTACGATGCGCCCTCCCCTCCTTCGTGCGCTCGCAGTTGCCGCAGGAGAACCGCCCTCCCCTCCAGTGCGCGTGCCAGGGCGTCGTCGATGCTCTCGCCGCCGCTCCCGTCGCCGAACAGCACCGACTCGATGGCCTCCTCGTCGGGGCACTCCACCCACCCTGCCCCGAAGCCGCCCAACCATTCGCGTTGGGCCTCCATGTCGTTCAGCGGCGGATAGTAGTCGTCGGGGGCACTGCCGCCCTTGGCGACGGCATAACCGGCACCGAACCAGCCGATGTCGTGCGGTGGCATGAAGTCTCTCCCGTTACGGATGTGCTGGAGCGGCCACGAGACCGGTCATTGTGGCAGTCGCGCTTCTGATCGTCGATGCAGCTCCCCTACCCCCTACCCTGTTCCGGGCGCTCATGTGTGCTAGGATCACGACTCCCAGTGTTAAACGGCTAGACAGCTATCAAGTTAGATAGCTAGCTAGATAGCTATCAACACAGAACCATCGGAACCAGGATCCATATGATCTTCGCCTGTGTCAACACGAAGGGCGGCGTCGGCAAGACTACGACGGCGGTCCATCTGGCGGTCATGCTCGCCAAGCAGGGCCGCACCCTGCTGATCGATGGCGATCCTCAAGCGAGCGCGGCAAGCTGGGCCGCCTGGCGCGTCGAGACGAACCTCGATCCGAGCCCGGTAACGGTCTGTCTTCATGAGAAGGCCATCTTTTCCGAGGGCAAAGAATTGGCCGAGGGCTTCGATCATACGGTGGTAGATGCGGGCGGTCGCGACACCACCGGCCTACGCTCGTCCCTGCTCCTCGCCGAGCGGGCGATCATCCCAGTGGGCGCGAGTCAATTGGACGCGGCGGCACTCACGGACGTGATGTCCATCGTGGATCTGGCAAAGGACTACAACCCGCGCCTCGACGTGAGAGTGTTGCTCACGCGCGTCGATCCTCGCACGAAGGACATGGCGGAGATGCTGGATTTTCTGAAGGGGCAGGGTCTAAAGATCCTCTCCGCCATCGTCTGTGAGCGGGTCGCCTTCCGGCGGGTAATCGGTGAGGGCGGAACCGTCCATGAGATGAAGAAAGATCCATCGGCGATCCAAGAGATGGATGCGTTCTTTCAGGAGGTGACGCAGTGAAACCGAAACCTGACGTGTCATCCTTCGACGGTCTCTCCAAGGACCCGAGTGATTTTTTGGATGGCGCCCGTACGGAGTCGCCTGGTCGTCCTGCCGTCGGGACACCCACCCCCGCACCCGTTCAGCCCGAGACCCGTGAGGTCACCCTCGCGGTCGCCAAGCCCGAGCCGACCGTTCCAAAAATGTTCCGGCTGCGCTGGGGATGTGGCTGCGGCGTTGAAGTTTGGCGCGGCGCAGGAGAGCATTACGAGCGGTCGGCGCGTCACTGAAACGGAGATCGTCGAGCGTCTGCTGAAGAAGTATTACAAGTTCTGACCCGATTACCGGCATGGGGTGACCTGGTGTCGATTCCGCAAGGACCAGGCCGCCCTACCCCCCGCCCGCGCGTTCGGCACCCCCTCGTCCGTATATCGTGACTGCGCTCGTCTGCCCTGGCTCTGACCTGGGCTGCGCATCTGATGAAATCCGTCCGAGTCACTTTCGGCTTGATAGCTATCTAGCTATCTATCTCGATAGCTGGCGAGTTGTCCTCCACGCCGGTTGTCTTGATTGACTGATGCCTTGATAGCCGGCTGTCCTGCTTAAATGCTGGCTTTCTGTCTGACGGTCTTGCTGGCCTTCTGTTTTGCTTGCGTGCTGGTTTTCTGTCCGGCTTGTGTGCTGGCTTTCTGTCTGGTTTTCTTGCTGGATCAATATGTTTCCAGAATGCATGCTGTCTGGCTGTCTGGCTGTCTGGCTGTCTGGCTGTCTGTTTTGCTGTCTTGCTGCTTGTGTTGCCAAAAGCTTGCCAGCTGGACGGTTTGCTGGCAGGTTTGCACGTTTGTTGGCTAGCTAACATGTTGGCCGTCAGGCTGGTTGCCCGTATGGTTAGCTTGCTCGCTTTCGTGCTTGCCGTCGTTCCAGCCGACCGGCTTTCTTGCCAACCGTCACTCCAGCCTGCTTTCGATTCAGCTTTCAGGCTTTCCGGCTTTCTCGTCTGCCGTCGTTCTGGCTGGTTGGCTGTGCAGCGGGGAGGGTGGTCGATCCAGGACGATCCCGGTGGTGCGAGGCCAGCGATACGGGCGGGATGACCGGGGCGATGGGCGGGGAGGGTGAACCTGGCTCGGAAAAAATTGTGGGGAAAATCGTACTCAATACCCACGCACAAGAGATCGTGTCAATTCGGACAGCGCAGGGTTTTCAGGATGGCCTCCGACGTTTCGACACCCGTCGGAAATCAACGCGCAGATCATGAGAGGATGGCTCAGCCCGAGCGGCGCCGATAATCCCAGGGTCGCTGCTGGTCGCCGGGCCGCGACCAGATTCCGATGCCGTGTGTGCGGGCTTCTTCACCGAGACGCGTGTAGGCCGGGTCGGTGCAGTAGCGTGGATAGACCGCGGCTTGTCCGTCGAGCACCATCCGCTGGTTCAGGCTGACTCCCTCGGGCGTCATGATCTCGGCGACGGTTCGCCCGTAGCGGTCGGTGTCGCGGACCTGGATCTCGATGTGGTTCGGAGTGATCGCGCGCAGGTGATCTCGACTCTCACGGCCCCAGGGTGCCTGAGCCATCTCGGGAGCGTCGATGCAGTAGAGCCGGATCTGAAGTCGTTCGCCATTGCACTCGGCACGCAGGGTATCGCCGTCGTGAATCGATGCGACCGTACAGCGCTGTCGCGGTTGCGCCGCGAACGGCAGTGCCGACCAGTCGATGCCCGCGATCGCCCAGGGCGCCAGCAGCCCGAGGATCGCGAGTCCCCAGAACAGCGCCAGCCGATGATGGCCGACACCCAGATCGACGTTCGTCGTCAATGGAGCCACCGTTGCAGGCGCGGATCGATGAACGTGGTCGCGGGGCCGAGCGGCCCGAGCGTGCCGGGATCGGCATCCGGTGTGTGCCGGGCCTGCACTGTCAGCGACAGCTCGGCCAGCAGGCGACCGTCCCAGGTGCCGAGGATGTCGGGGGTGGCGTAGAACAGCGTGACCCGCTCGCCCGAGACCGTGACAGTGGGCGGCAACGGCTTGGTCTCGGGCGCGATAAAGGTGCCGAGGAGATAGAGCTCGGCGGCGGTGAGCGGGGCGAGTGCGGCCCGGATGCCGTCGGTACTCGCAACCGGGGCGGCGAGGGTGAAGGATGTCGTGGTCTGAGCTACCCCACGAGATAGATCCGCATGCTCGGCGTACCAATCACATGCGGTACTGTTGCAGGCGGAGCGGGGGCCGTCCGGCGTGGCGACCAGGAAGCCCGATTCCTGCCACGGGCCGATAACGGGGTAGGTGCCCGACACGTCGGCATAGCTCACGTTGTCGCGCCCGCGCAGCGTCAGCGTGAAGGCCAGACGCCCCTTGTCCGCGTCGAAATCGCGCCGGGCCGTGGCGATGTCCCCGATCGCCGAGCGGATCAGGCCGGTCGTGCCTTCCGCGCGCTGAGCCAGCGGCATCAGCACCATGCCTAGCAGAACCATAATGGACAGGAACCACAGCTCGCCGTGACCGAGCACCTCCATCCGGTAGCGCGGATTCCCTGGCAGGACGCAGCGTGCCAACGAGGGCCAGAACCAGCAGACCCCGGACCGGGTCATCATGTCGGCGACCGAATGGGAGATCCAGCCCGCGGCCAGCGCGATGAAATAGCCGGTCGGGAGCAGGAACCAGGCGATGGTCAAAACCACAACCTGAGCCGCCAGCGAATGGGTCAGGGTGCGGTGTCCGAAGCGCGTCCCAATCCAGGTGGACAACGGCGGGATCAATCGTCCGATGTAGGACTGCCGCGAGTCGAGGTCAGGCAGCATCGACGCGCCCAAGGCCACCAGCGCCTCGCTCGGAGCCGGCGGGTTGCCGCTCGCGACACAGACCGCGAGATAGGCGGTCTGTCCGGCAACGAGATGCGTCGGCGTCAGCATCAGCGCCCCTGGCTCGACATGCGCCGTGCGAAGAAGAGCATGAGCGAAAACATCGAAGTACCCACGCCGGCCAACACCATCAGCTCCTGCACGCCGATCCCCCGCGAGATATAGCGCATCGCCATCAGACCGACGGCCATCACCAGCAGCATCGGCGTCATGTCGATGTAGGTGATGGCCGACTCATGGTGGAAGCCGTGCAGGGAGCGGCGGGTGACCTCGCGTTCGTTGACCGCGGCAGCGAGCATCCCGACGATGGCCTCGGGCAGGCCGCGCGATTCGCGCACGATGCGCGTCACGAAGGCATCCCGGACCTTCTCGGTCTCGAAATCGATGAGTCGGTGCTCCAGGTGCCGCTCGACCAGCGCGCGACTTTCGGAGCCGATCAGGGGTTTGAGCTCAAGCGTGACCTGAAACCGCCACAGCAGTCGCATGACCTTGTTGCGTCGGTTCTGGGTCTCGATCCCGGCCGCGACCTGACAATGCTCGGCGAGTTGGTGGAGCATGTCCGCCTGAGAAGGCGGGACCTCCAGGCTCTCCACGAACAGCACCACGTCCTCGCGCCCCTCCAACGAGTGGAGGACCAGGAGGATGACCTCTTGGGCCGGCAGTCGCACGATGGTGCGTTGGATGTGCTTCCAGGCGATCCGCCCGGTGCGCTCGGCTTCGGCGCGAAACCGCGGCGGGATGAGTCGCTCGGGGACGCTCAGGCCGACGGCACGATGCACCTGTTCGGCCAGCTCGGCGACGAACGCCTTGGGTGTGGCAAGTGTCGGGCAGAGACAGATCCGCTCTTCGCCGAGGCGAAGCCGGATCTCATGCAGGAGCGAGCGCTTGCCGATGCCGGGTTGCCCCTTGATCAGGATGCTGTGTCCGATACGCAGGGCGGCGAGTCCCCGTTCCAACTCGGCAGCGCGCCCGACGAAGATCGGATCGGGCTCGGGCGCGGCTTCGATCAGCGCGTCATCGCCGTCAACAGCGCCTGTAGCCGTGGCCATTCCTCACCTCCGTAACGGCGTGCCAGCGTCAGGCGCAGGGCGTCGAGTTTGCTCTCGGCGGCACGCAACTGATGCTCGTGGCTCTGCAGCGCTTCGGCTTCCTGCCACAGTCGGTCGGCGGGATCCAAACCTTGATTCACACGCTCCTGTCTGTACTCCAACCGGTCCTTCGTCAGGCTCCGCATGGTGTCGAGGCCGGTGCGCTGGCTCGCCAGCTCGCAGAGGGTTTGGATGTCGCCGATGAAAGCGGTTGCGGTCGCGTCCTGCTGCGCCGTGAATGCCGCGTGCTCCTTGGCCTTGGCGACGCGCGCCTGGTTGTCGAACAGCGGGATCTGGACGTTGACGGCCGCCCGCGCCCCCGCGGCTCCGGTCTCGTAAGTCTCGTTCGAGTCGTAACCGATCGTCAGGACTGCGGTCCAATCGCGGCTTTTGCGCGATTCCTGTACGACCGCCCCGGCGGCGACGAGCACCGGATTGGCGACTCCCACCAGCCGCAGGGCCTCGTCGAGGCGCGCACTGCCCGGGCACTCGGCGCGGGCGCATGCGCCCGCGCCGACGATCGGGAGGACGACGAGAAGGAGGGCAGGCCGGCAACGGCAGGGCAAGACGCTCATGGCCGTTCATGCCGCGCGGTCGGACCGGGTTGGCGTGTTGGCCGCGATGGCGCCCTCGGGGATCGTGTGCGAGGCAAGTCTCCCGGAGGCGCGCGAGCGGAAACACCGGTTCGTCCCCTCGTCGGTCAGCAACCAGGCTGCCGCCGCAACATCCTGCCCCCAGCTGTTCGGCCAGAGCGGGAGTCCCATGAGGATCGCATGGACCAGATCCTCGGCACCCTCCATGTTGCGATCGGAACGGGTGTTGCTCCCGCTCGCACGCAGCGGGGCCAGGATCTGCTCGACCGCCCCGGCGAGAGCCCCGCCGAGGCGTGCTCGGTCGTCCATCCGATCGACCGGGTTGGAGGTGATGACGGCGAATGCCTGAGTCAGGTCCGACAGCCGTTGGTGTGCGCGAACGTGCTCGTCCGCACCGGGTTGCGCCAGCTCGGCTTGTTGCTCGGCGAGGATCAGCAGGAGCGCCAGATTGACCTCGACCGTACGCATCGCTTCCTCGAATCCGGCTCGCCACGACAGGCTTCGTGCTTGGCGGATCCGCTGCTTGCAGGGAATCTCTGTAGGCTCGTTCGTCATACGTGCTCCTTCACCAACGTCGAGTGATTCCGGCCGCGAGGATGTCGCTGCCGGCGCTGTAGTTGATCGGCGGATGCTCGCCGCGTCCGCCTGCAAACCAGAGATGGGCGTAGCTCAGGCTCAGGGTCCAGGGGCCGGCTCGGTAGTCGAGCCCTCCAGCCAGCCAGGTCCGATCGCTGTCGGGCAGACGCGGCGAGCGAGCTGTGGCAGTTGCCACAGGCGACTGGTCCCAGGCGGTACCGAGCCGCCAAGTCCAAGGCCCGAGGGCGTACTCTCCGCCCAGGTCCAGACGCCAGGTGTCGCGCCAGGCGTGCTCCTCGATGAGACGGCTGCCGTCGTCAAGCCGGATGTCGAGCGCTTGCAAACGGCTCCAACGCGTCCAGGTCGCACCCGCCATCAGGTCGAGCTGCGGGCGCACCGTCCACCGCACCCCGGAGCGAACGACCTCGGGGGTGGTGATCGGCACGGTCGCGCCCTGTCGACCGCGCGGCGTGGTTGCCGTACCGCTCAGCACATGATCGACGGCCGAGGCGTAGGACAGCCCGAGGGCCAGCTCGGGGCGCGGGGTCCAGAGCATGCCGAGGGTCCAGCCGATACCGGTGTCGTCGCCTTCGACCTTCAGGACGCGATCGCCGAGCGGCGTCGGCACCGCCTGCGTCAGTTGCGCCTCGAAGGATTGCAGGAAGAGCCCGGCGCCCAGTCGCAGGGTCGGCGTCACGGGGTAGGCCCCCGCGATCTGGCCGCGGGCGGAGGTGATCTCTGAATGCAGCGCGTGATAGCGTCCGGACCAGTCGGAGGGATAGTCGGTCGCGAGGCCGAACTCCCCGTACACCCCGAGGCCGATGCCGTGCGTCGTGCCGAAGATCGCCGGCACCACGGCTTCCGTGCCTGCGTCTTCCGGTTGAAGATGGTTCCAGAGATACGAGACATTCACGCTCACCGCGGTGATCGTCGGCAGCGCCGCCGGGTTGAAGGCCACCGCCGAGGGCGCGATCATGGCCGCCTGACCGGCATAGGCACGCCCGAGGCCCGCGGCGTCACGCTCGATGAGGGCGAATCCGGAGCCGTAACCGGGCGTGGCAGTCAGCAGTAGGGTCAAGACGAGGAGTCGCCGAGCCCCGCCCATCACGCGACCCTCGCGAGCTCCGAACGGGTTCGACGTGCTCTTGGCCGACGCCCCCGCGCGGTCTCGGACCACTCGGTGCCTCCGCCGGCGATCGCATAACGCCTCCCGTGCGCCGGATGAGGATCGCCGTTGCCCGGTCGCTGTCCCTTCAGACCGGCACCCGATGATCCGGGGTCGGGCAGGTTCCCACCCCCGTTCATACGAGCAAAGCCGAGGAGCAGCGCGAGCATGCAGACACCGAAGGCCCAGCTCTGCGCGCTCCAGTCGAATGTCGCAGCACTCGCCGGCACACCGACCGAGAGCATCCAGCGAAACGGCAACGGGGGCATTGAGGTCGACAAACGCCGAAGCCTTGCGTCGCGCATCAGGCAACCTCCTCGTCCGCGTGCCCCTCCCACCAATGGCGGTCTAGCGACTTTCCCTGGAGTCGTCGCGCGAGCTGGTTGAGCCGGTGGTCGGTGCCGTCGGCAAGGTTCGCGAGTGCCACGGCCTGCAACTCGTCGATGTTCTCGGTCTGATCCAGCGGGGCCAGCCGGCCCGCGATTGATGTCTGGAATCGCCAGTAATTGCGCGCCATGATCATGGTGCGGGCGGTGACGTGATCGGTCCCGGTCGCCCCCGTCCC
>NZ_LN848258.1:5175693-5183717 GCF_001499735.1 Thiocapsa sp. KS1
TGATCAGTGGTGGCGGGCGGTGACGTGATCCGGTCCCGGTCCGCCCCCGTCATCAGCGCACGCATGATCATCGAGCCATGCCCGAAGATGGTCTTGGGTACCTGCGAGTGTCCTTCCGGCGGCGCCCCCGTGCCGAAGCTCGCGACCACGACGTTGTCCAACTGGACAGCCCTGCCGGTCCCCTTGGCGTGACTCACCGACTCGCTGATCGCGAGTACCACCGGGTTATTGGCGGTCATGCCGCCATCGGCCATAGGATGCTTCACCCCCGTATCGTCGAGTGCCATCAAGTGGGGATCCCAGAACAGGGGGGCGGCGGTCGAGGCACGACAGACCTCCCAAACCGGCAGGCTTTTGTGCTCTTCCTTGGCCGAAGAGAAGACATGGACCTGTAGGCTTTGGATGTCGTAGGAGAGGGCGAGGGTGGGGGGAGTCAGATCGCCCATCCGGCAGTCGTGGAAGATCGAGCGCAGCAGCTCTTCGAGCCCGGCGCTCTCGTACTTGGCCATCAAGCCGGCCCGCGCGGCGATCCGTCGACCCCGCGCCTTCATCGAATGCGGCTTGGAAAAGGCGACGTGGGCTCCGTTGATCCACATCTCCCGCGCTTGCGTGGCAGTCATCCCCATCGCGAAGCCACACCCGAGGATCGCTCCGACCGACGTCCCTGCGATCAGGTCGCAGTGGGCATGCACGGGACCGTTGAGATAACGCTCCAGTCGCTCGATCCAAAGCACCGGAATGATCCCCCGCACGCCGCCCCCGTCGATGGTCAGGATCCGGTAGGGCGTGGGACGCAAACCAAGCGATTCGGCAAGATTCATGGTTCCCTCCCGCCGGCCGAAGCCGGCGACACAAAAGAGCCGGATCGGTCAGTGGGCTTGATCCGTGGACTCGACCATCACGCCCTCCAGGGTCATCATCACCTCGCCCTGCTGAATCGTGATCAGGTCACGGACGCGCTCGATGGCCTCGTTGTCCGTCGCCGTGGCATCGATCGCCATCGTCAGCTTGCCTTCGTCCGAGACCGTGATCTTCTTCACGCGGCAGGTTAGGCCAGTGATCTGGATCGTCTCCATGGATACCGAGGCGTCACGACCACCATCGGTGCGAAAGTTGCGTTCGGATTGCATGGCAAGGTCCTCGCGTAGGATGAGTGGTGCGGCGGCAGGTGTGCCGTCCCGTCGTTCCGTCAATGAGCAACGCCGATACTAATAGCACATTTCAAAATAAATACTACTTTTTGTGTTTTTCAGAAGCAAGCGTATTCCACCGTTATCGGCCGTCAATACCCCTTTACCGTGACGCGAATCGACACGTTACGTCACCGAATCATCATGCATCCGGTTGCGTGACCGCCACCGCAGCGGTCACCGCACGGCTTCCGGAGGCTCGTCGAACAACTCGTGAAGCCCGATTTGGAGCCCTTCGGCCAGAATAGTCAGGGTTGAGACGGTGGGATTCGCACTCCCCAATTCCAGACGGCTGATCCAGGTCTGGGACAACCCGGTGCGTTCGGCTAATTCGTCCTGCGACAGACCAGCGGAAACGCGACGTAGACGTAAATTCCTCGCCAAGGCATTCGTCATACTGACCTCCGTTGTACATTAGGTGTGTTTTTAGCACTTCCGGTATTGCTTGAAAAGCCGCCATGGTTAACACTGACGGTACTAAACCGGCAGGTTCCGACGATGCGGCAGATCCATGAACGGCGAGCGACTGCGAGACGCGCGACGACGCGCCGGCCTCAACCAGACCGAGCTCGGTCGGCGCGTCGGGCTCAGTCAAAGCATGATCGGCGCGATCGAGCGAAACGAGCGCTCGGCGTCCCCCGAGACTGCACAGGCGCTGGCCGACGCCTTGGGGATCGCGCTCGACAGTCTGGCGGACAGTGCGGAGCACCTCCCGGACAGTCCGGAAGCACTGCTCGCGAATCCGCGCACCGCCGTGGGCCTGCGCGAGCTGGCGAGCGACCGGGTGTTGGCGGCAAGCCTCGACATTCGCCCGTCCGAGTGGCGTGCCTTGCGTTCGCTGGTCTTGCCGTCCCCCGTGACCAAGGACGGATACATCGCCCTCCTGATCACGATCCGGCTGGTCACCGGCGGGCGGGGCACCCCGTCGCGCGACCCGACCGAAAGTCCCTGATACGTCTGTGTGATTCTGCACGTCGAGCGTGCGTTCGACAGCGCCCGAGCATCCTTTCTGAAATTCTGATTTCAGTAAGTATGCTTCACAAGCATGGACACCGACGGGGACGGCATCGAGGGGCGGAGTCGGGCGCCGCGACGCGCGCGACAGGGCAGGGCACGCATCGACCGGCCATCATCGAATAGCACTAGGAATCATGGGCTTGGGAAACGTGGACACTTCAGACTACTGGACCGCACGCAAGGACTACCTCGACGACCTGCGCTTCACGCGTGGGGCAGCCGCGGGAACCTGCGCGGGCTATGCGTCGGATCTGAAGCTCTGGGGCGAGTGGCTCGACGAGTTCGAGCGCGACTGGCGCGAGTGCAGCCACGTCCAGGTCGAGCAGTGGATCGGTTGGCAGACCCGCGAGCGCAAGGTCAAGCCGCACATCATCGCCCGCCGCGTGTCGTGCCTTTCGTCCTTCTACAAGTGGGCGAAGAAGCGCGCGATGGTCTCCAGCGATCCCATCTATCTGACCGACAAGCCCAAACGCCCGCAGCGCCTGCCGATCTGGCTCGATCGGGACGAGCAGGCGCGTCTTCAGGCGGTCGCGGCCGACATCGAAAACCTACCCGACAACCTCCACGGCAACGCACGGCAACGGATTCTCGATGCGCGGCGACGTCACGGCGTGCTGTTCGCGTTGATCCAGCAGTCGGGGCTGCGGATCTCGGAGGCGCTCGGGCTCAAGGTCAAAGATGTTCGTATGATCAACCGCTTGGCGAAATCCGTCCGGGTGGTCGGCAAAGGCAACAAGGAACGCGTGGTGCCCTTGCCCGAGGCATTCGGGGCGGTCTTCGGGGATTGGATTGCGGATCTGCCGAAGGACGGCTATGTCTTCGCCAAAGCTGTCGGCGAGGGTCCCCCCAGCCCGGTGGCGGTGCGCCTGTATCTGCGGCGATTGGTCGAGCGCGCCGAGATCGACAAGCCGGTCACGCCCCACAAGCTCAGGCACACCTATGCGACCAGGCTCCTCGAGTCCGGGGCGCAGCTGGTCGATATCCAGGCACTCTTGGGTCATGTGAGCATCTCGACCACCCAGATCTACACGCATGTGACCGAAGAGCGGATGGCTGACGTTGTCTCTAAGCTTTAGAAACAATGTGTTACGAGAAACAGGCGCGCCTACGCGAAATTCGGGGCTCTCAGCCCACGCGAGTGCCCCGGATTTCGCGTAGCACCACCGGGAATGAACATTTTTTGACCGCATGTGATGAGGGCAGGGTGATGAAACGGTGGGTCAACCCAGAAACGGCACGGTACTATCAGGCTGACCTGATCGAGGATCTCTTCGGCGGTTGGTCTGTGGTCACGGCGTGGGGCGGGTTGATGTCCCAGCGGGGTCAGATGCGGACGGCCTGGGTAGCGACGCGGGAGCAGGCGGAGAAGCGGTTGGAGGAGATCGAGAAGCGGAGGAGGGCGCGGGGGTATCAATGTGTCGATTATCCCGACAGTTGATACGAACCGAGCTGGAGGGTCATTCACGTGAAGATGCTCGGGACCGATTTATTCAATGGAGGATTTATCTCGATCTTGCTTGGAAAAGCCACCGGGATCAAGAGTACAGCTGTGGCTTTGTTGCCGCCGACCGAAACGGCAATGCAGACGTTCCGTGCGCGGATTTTACGGATCAGTCAAGCGATATTACGGCTGAATTAGCCGCTTTGAGTTTTTCGCCATTGATAAGTTAATGCATCTTTTACACGCGCAACCGTTAATTCCGGCAACCGTGCCGTGCTAAGAACATTTTGGTAAGTCTCTGATAAATCTTTAATCCCGACAACACATCCCGATTCGTCAATCGAGAAACCCCCGCTGTCATAAAGCCTGTGAAGGTCCGCGCGGAGCAGGATGCCATTTTCTATAACTTCGGCCCCTCCATTCTTGGAAGGAATGATATGTGCTGCCTCAAGGGCATCAGACGTACTCTCACCACTTAATGTACAGCACTGATCGTAAGTCATAATCGCTGATCTGAAAATTTCCTGCTCTCGTTTCAGCCTGGAGTAGTATTCACGTTTCGGTTCTTTAAACAAACCGTCCGATAAGCGCTGCCACTGCACTGTGCCGTTATTTGCTGAGTTATCATAGTCAAGCCATGTCGCAAGTCCTTCGATCGCGTTTGGTTTAAACTTGATTGTGGACTTTCCCCAGCAGGCATCCGCGCGGTCAATATGCTGATTCTCAGAGTGGCTATAGGTCAAAATCAGTTCGGCAGTGCCATCGCTGAGTCGGCGGATACGGCTGATTGTATTGTACTGGACGAATCGCTGCTCAGACGGCCACCATTCAAGCGTCGTGGTAATAACTGTTTTCCTTGGAGGGGCATCTGGATCCAGTTTAATGTACTCTTTTCCGCGATACCAGTTTATGACAATGCCGGACGCTATCATCAAAACCTCGTAACTAATAAGAATGATCAGGGTATAGCCAAATTCTACCGCAATTCGGACCAAGAAATGCAAAGTAACAACCGACGGCCATCAGATGTCGAGGCGGAATAAGCGCCAGTTCGCCCGCGCGTAGATTACGTGGATCACATAGTAGAGGATGGCGCCTGCGCAAATGACTTGACGAAAAACCTGAATATCAACCCGCGTACCATCTATATCCATCGAATGCTAAACTCCTGTACTTTCACTTTCCGACAAACGTGAAGTTCTCGGTCAACGGTGAGCGCATCTGATGACTGTACAGTCCTAAGTTACTGATGTCCCGCAAAAATCCGAATATCGCCGAATGACATACCAAAGATCATAGAGCGCCGTTTTACTGGGGTTGGCACAGACAGATCGTTCGGCATCGCGGTCGGTAACGTTTCGTTAGCCAGAATCCTGAGGAGCCCACCCGCCCATATCGATCCCTATCCGCAAGCGAACCCGCGCGCCCATTTCCGCCCACTCCGCCTGGTCCAGCCCCGCAGCTATCCCGAGCCGTCTCAGATTGGCACGCAGATCGGTTTCACAGCCCATGTAGATCGTGTGGCCGATCTCACCCGCGACCTGGGGCCGGCCGACGAGGTGACCGTCGGGCGTCACCGTCAACTCGGCCAACGCGGGCGTCGTGTATTTTCGCTCTGACAGATGCTCTAGGATGGCCCCCATCTGTGGGGACATATTGGATTATCACGCGGGGTAGAGTTTGTGACCGAGTTCAAGGATCGTGATCAGTGCAGCATGACCGTATGACCGACAGTGCTATGATCGCGACAGGGTTTGTGGTCCGTGGCCGGCCGGCAGTCGTGCACCATTGGAGCCGCGTACGTCCTCTGCGCGAAGCAGCCTGGATCTCGGCCGGCAGGGCGAGCGGGATGCCCCTTTAAGAAGATCTCGCATCGATCTCCCGCGATGGCTGGTACAACATAGAGGATTTCAGTGAGCAGTAACGCATGCCCCGAGTGCAGTACCCCGAAGCATCCACTCCTGCGCTGTCCCGAGTGCGGATTCACCCACCGATTGGCCGCGCAAAGCGGCATGCCGGACACCATCGATTCCGATCCGGCGATAGCGTCGCATTCACCGGCGATCGTCGATCAGACCAAGAGCATTTCAGCTCCGGTCATCAGACACAAGCGTCGTCGCCTGACCGCCGTGGCCGGCTCGACGGTTCCCCGTTGCGCGGTCTGCGACGGCCCGGCCGTGCCCGGCGAGGCTCTGTGCGCGCAGCACGGCGCGGATTCTGGGTTCTTCGACTAATCCACCGACCGTGAGCCGAGCCTCACAATGTTCAGCCAACTCTTTGACCGAGGTCAGGGATGACGGTGCGTGAATATTCCTGACAGTGCTATGCTCGGAGACTAAAGCGAGAAGCGACACGTTGCGAGAGGGACCCCGTCGGTTTGCAGAAGGGACGCCCGCATGGCAGAACTCAACGAGGACGAGGGATGGACCCGGTTGTATTGATCGACTTCGAGACCACCGGCCTGTCGCCGGATAACGGCGATCGTGCGACCGAGATCGCCGCGGTCTTGATCCGTGACGGACGCATCGTCGATCAGTATCAAAGCCTGATGAACGCAGGGAAGCGCATCCCCGCGTTCATCGAGCAGTTCACCGGCATCAGCAACGCAATGGTGCGCGAAGCACCACCGGCCAGCCAGGTCATGGCCGAGGTCGCGGACTTCGTCGGCGACTATCCCCTGGTCGCCCACAACGCCTCTTTCGATCGCAAGTTCTGGGATGCCGAGCTGTCACGCATTGGACGCAGGACGGCGCAAGCCTTCGCCTGCTCGATGCTGGTCTCCCGCCGCGTTTTACCCCAAGCGCCTAATCACAAGCTCGGCACCCTGGTCGCGTACGCCGGGTTACCGGTCACCGGCCGCTATCACAGAGCACAGGCCGATGCCGAGATGACGGCGCATCTGACGCTGTATCTCGAGCGGGCGTTGATGGAGCAGTTTGGGCTTCAGGCGGTCTCGCATGATCTCCTCGGGCGGATTCAGCGGACGGCGAAGAGCCAACTTGAAAGCTGCATCGCGCGTTTCGGCAGTGCTGGCGCGTCAGTGAACGAATCCAACGGTAAGACGAGGCATCGGCAGCGCTGCCGATCCAGCACAGCACCATGACGCTGCCGCCCGAGCTCCTCGCCCCTGCGTGTCTCTGGTCAAGTGCCGAGGTGCTCGCTTCACCCTCGCCGGTTCCGCGCGAGCCGGGTGTCTACGCCTGGTACTTCCGTCACATCCCGCCTGGCGTCCCGACTGCCGACTGCCACCGCTATGAGGATTTCACGCTGCTCTACATCGGCATCGCCCCGAAGGCGCCGCCAATGAACGGCGCTCGTCCCAGCACCCAGCGGCTTGTCGATCGCGTTCGCTATCACTACCGCGGGAATGCTGAGGGCTCGACCCTGCGGCTCACGCTCGGGTGTCTGCTCTCGGAGACGCTTGATATTGAACTGCGGCGGGTCGGGAGCGGCAAGCGGATGACGTTTGCGGAGGGGGAGGGCGTGTTGTCGGGATGGATGGCGGACAACGCGTTTGTGACTTGGGTTGTGGATCCGGCGCCTTGGGTGTTGGAAGAGAAGCTGATTTCGGGACTGTCGTTGCCGTTGAATGTGGATATGAATCGGGGGCATGCGTTGAACTCGCTTACCTCTTGAGTGTGCGTCATCCCCGATTTCTGAGCTGCCTATGCGGCAGTGAACCAATCGTCACGCCGACCATACTTCCCCAATCGTTTCTGAGCTGCCTATGCGGCAGTGAACTCGTCGCGCTTGCCACCTATCAGTTTAAGGTAAAATTTCCGGATAGTGCGGCAACTATCGGAGATGTTTGCAGGTGGGTACGGTAGGGCATCTGGCCGAGGAGATCGAGCGCGGACTGCGGCGGGTGCATCCCGGGCTGCGCAAGACGGTGACACGCAAGCTCGCGGCGACGGTGGCGGCGGTGCTGCAGACGCAGACGGCCAACACGGCGGCCTGGGCGGCGGTGCTGCCGATCGAGACCGAGCGCGACGACATGCGCTTGCAGTGGATCGCGCGCCTGCTGGCCAACCCGTTGCTCGACGGCGTGCGCGTCATGGAGCCGTTCGCCCGGTAGCGCTTGAATGAGGCGTCGGCGAACGGACAGACCGTGGTGCTGAGCATGGATCAGACCGATCTGGGCGACCGGTTCGCGATCCTGATGGTGAGCCTACGCGTCGGCGAGCGTGCGCTGCCGTTGGCATGGGCGGTCGAGGCGGGTGCGGCCAACCTCGGCTTCGCGGCGCAGCGCACGCTGTTGGAGATCGTACTCGGTTGGTTGCCGGCCGGTGCGGCGGTGCTCTTGGCCGCCGACCGCTTCTATCCCTCGGCACCGCTGTTCGCCTGGCTGCAGGCGCACGAATGGGGATATCGGCTGC
>NZ_LN848258.1:5183817-5184846 GCF_001499735.1 Thiocapsa sp. KS1
CGCTTCGCACGCGGAGCACGCCTGTTCGACTCCGGGATCGAGACCAATCTCGGCGTGCTGCACGAGGCCGGGCATCCCGAGCCGTGGATCGTCGCCATGGACTGTGTTCCGAGCGCCGCGGCGGTGCGCGATTACGGGCTGCGCTGGGGCATCGAGCCGATGTTCTCGGATTTCAAGAGCCGCGGCTTCGGTCTGGAAGACACCCAACTGCGCTGCCCGGAACGGGTCGCCCGGCTGGTCCTGATCATGACCCTGGCCATGTATTGGTGCGTGGAGACCGGCTGTCGTGATGCCAGGGAATCCCCCAATCCGCTCGAAAAAAAACCGCTGCGCAGGCCGACCCCGAGCACTGGAGCTTCCGCAAGCTCGCCCGATCCTGCCTGTCGTGGTTCCAGCGCGGCCTGAGAAAGCTCCTGCGACTCGCCGAGTTCGGGGGTGCGCTACCGAGCTTCGGTCCGCCGGTTGTGCACACCAACAGGCCGCCTGGGTAAACTGATAGGTGGCAAGCTCGTCGCGTCGAACGCTTGACCATCTGGGCAATTTCTGAGCTGCCTATGCGGCAGTGAACACTCCGAGGAGGATTTCGGTGGAGAGCACGAATTTCTGAGCTGCCTATGCGGCAGTGAACGACGGCGAGCTTCTCCCAGGCGTGGCGCATCATTTCTGAGCTGCCTATGCGGCAGTGAACGCCACCAGGAAGAGCGCGTTGCGGCCACTGAATTTCTGAGCTGCCTATGCGGCAGTGAACGCGCTGCCGGCCTCGCCCGCGCGCTACTTTCTTTTCTGAGCTGCCTATGCGGCAGTGAACCTCGCCAGCGCCGTCGCCGTGCTCGTTTCCAATTTCTGAGCTGCCTATGCGGCAGTGAACTTCGCGGCGGCGTTGGTCTCCCTCGCGTATGTTTTTCTGAGCTGCCTATGCGGCAGTGAACCTCGCGAGCAATCAGCTCAAGCTCGGCTTGCATTTCTGAGCTGCCTATGCGGCAGTGAACGCGCGGGATAGACGCACGGAACTTCTGGATCATTTCTGAG
>NZ_LN848259.1 GCF_001499735.1 Thiocapsa sp. KS1
CTCATCGACCCGCACGGGGATCTCGCGCTCGACATCCTCGATATGATTCCGCGACATCGTACCAACGATGTCATCTATTTCGATCCGGCCGACACCGAGTTTCCGATCGGCCTCAACCCGATCGAGAAGACGGATCCGCGTCGGCATCACTTGGTCGTTCTCAACACAGTGTCGGCACTGCGCGGGTTATGGAGCGACGTCTGGGGACTTGGACGGATGCAGTACATCCTCGTCAACACCCTATCGTCGCTCATGTATTACGAGCACGCGACCCTACTCGGGGTGAACCGAATGCTCTCGGACAAGCCCTTCAGGAAGAAGGTGCTCGCACGGGTGAAAGATCCGATCCTGCTTTCGTTCTGGAGCCTCGAGTTCGAGCGCTACGACTCCCGCCTCAAGGCCGAAGCAGTGGCGCCGATCCAGAACAAGGTCGGGCAATTCGCCACGACCCGCATGACACGGAACATCCTCGGGCAGGCACACAACGCGGTCGATTTCCGATCGGTCATGGATCGCGGCGAGGTCTTTATCGCCAACCTTTCGAAGGGCGCGATGGGGGAGGACAACAGTCGTCTGATCGGCTCGTTTCTTGTCGCGCAGTTCCAGCTTGCCGCCCTGTCGCGCGCCGATATCGGAGAAGGGGAGCGCCGACCTTTTTATCTCTACATCGACGAGTTTCAGAACTTCACGAACGTGGCGTCCTTGTCGTCGATTCTCTCCGAGGCGCGGAAGTACCGACTCGCCCTCATGCTCGCGCACCAGTACACCGCACAGCTCGGCGAGGATCTGCGCTCGGCGGTGTTCGGCAACGTCGGCACGCTCTTGTGCTTACGGGTCGGCTTCGAAGATGCGCGACTATTGGCCGAGCAACTGGATCCGTTGGCTCCGCACAGCCTGACGGAGCTCGACCCGCATCGTGCGTGGGTGCGTCGCTTGTCCGGCGGCACCATGCTCGAACCGACGTTTGCCGAGCTGTCCGGGCCCGCCACACCCAGACAGGGGAGGGGGGTCACGGTACTTCAAGAATCGCGAAGAAAGTTCGCGACTCCACGGGAGACCGTGGAGCGCAACATCGCCACGTGGCTTGCGCACTGAGGGGCACGTGCGCGAGCGGTTCGAGTTCTCGCTCTATGTCGTCGCGATGGGTAGAATTTCCGGGCGGCTCCTCTCATTGCTTGGGGTGTGTTATGGGCATCTCGTCCGTCTTCACCACTTTGGTCATCGTGGTGGGCGTCTTCTTCGTGAGCATCGCCATCGTGGCGAGCGATCGGGCCGAACGCGCGTTTGTCACTTCTGTCCTCCGCGGGCTCGCGCCGGTTCTCTACGGCATCTTGTCCTTGCTGGCGTTTTTGTGGTTGGTCTCCCGTGGCTTCGCACCGCTCGGCGGTCTCGGGAGCAGGCTTATGGACACCGCGGGGAGTCTTTCCAATAGCGGCGGCTCGCCCATCACATTTCTTCTGTCATGGCTTGGTGCGCCCATCGTCGGCCTCGTCGATATTCTGATCATGTTGGCGATTCTTGTCTGTGCCGCGGTCTTTACGTCATGGGCTGTTCGGGTACTCGTCATCATGTTGCCCGAGCTGGCGCGGGTTTTCGGCTTGGCCGCGAAGCGTCTCTGGTCGTGGCTCTTGGATCTCTTCATTCATCCACCGTCGATCAAGACAATTCGGGAGGCCATGCGTTCGAGTGAGCCGAGCGCCGAGCGCGTGCGGAAAATAGCCACGGTGCTCGAGGAGGAGCGGGAGAAGGTGATGGAAAAGGGGATTCCCGCCGAGATCATCAAATCCTATGCGCGCAAACACCAGGCACTCGCCAAAGAGCTCTCGGTCGCACAGATGAAGGCGCGTGCGGAGTACAACGAAGCGATTGCGAAGACTGCACGAGGGCTTCAAGACTCCGCGGTTCGACGAGGCAGAGCATCTTCCGGTGAGGGACGTGATGACTGACGACAAAGAGAGTGTCCAAGAATTTCTGCCACGGGACGCCGAGGGGAGTTCCGCGTCAAAGAAGGGGGCGGGTAAGGAGATAGAAGCCCAGGGCTCCCGGCCTCGTTTCATAGAGGTGATGCGGGGCACCACCTACGGCCTTCGTAAGCAGAAACAGAAGGTCGACGCGCAAAACGATCTGATACGCTCGTACCGAGAAGCCGAAAAGGAACTTCACGCGCTTATGCAGACGGCGAAGCACCTGGAGCAACAGGAAATAATACTTCAAGGAGAGTTCGAGGCAAAGCGGGCTGAGCACCGACACCTCGCTTCCCGACGAAACTTAGACGAGCAACGTCTTCAGCGGGAGATTAAAGAGGAGGGGTACAAACAAGAGATCCAGGATCTTGAACAGCAGGTCAAGAAAGCCTCTCTTGAGCTACAACTTGAGGAGATCAAGCTACGTCGTCTTGAGCTACAGGGTCGTGCCATCGAGCCTCAAAAAGAGGTTGTCGACCCCCATGTCGAGCAAGCGCGCACGGAAATCAAACGGTACATGGATCGGCATCAGTATCTTGGTCGAGACAAGAAGCAATGGTTTACACAGATCGATGGAGACCTTGAAAGTGGAGAGATATCCAAAGATCTGGCGAAGTGGATGAAAGAAGATATCGAGCAAATCATTCGGGATAACACGCTCTCGCCATGAATCGGAAACCTCGTTCTCTGCACCTTGGCCTCGGGAGTGGTGGCGAGGCGCTGTTTCTCGATCCGGAGCATCGCAAGACGCACATGCATGTGCTCGGGGTCTCGGGGAAGGGTAAGAGCTACTTCCTTGAGTATCTGATTCGTCAAGACATCCGGAATGGGGAGGGTCTTTGTCTCATCGATCCCCACGGTACGCTCTATCACAACATCGTTGCATGGTGTAGCGAGGAACCGGAACTCGTTTCGTGGAACAAGTTGGTGCTCTTCGATGCGAGCGCACCGGGTTGGAAAGTCGGCTTCAATCCTCTGAGCTTTGGAGCGGGAGCTGACATCTCGTTCAGTGTTGATGCGATGGTGAGCGCTTTTTCTCAGGTGTGGGGCGGGGAGGATACCAACTCGACACCCCTCCTGAAGCGGGTCTTGCGCTGCATGCTCCATGCCTTGGTGGAGAACGGCCTCACCTTACGCGAGGCGGAGTATCTCATCACGGTGCGCGACGAGTTCCGCCCGTTGCGGAAATACATTACCGAGCGTGTGGAAGACCCGATCATCCGCTCGCAGTGGCTGAGTTGGAACGAGGATAAACCTAGTGACCTCAAGGCACGATTCGAGAGTGCTCAGAACCGAGTCATGCAGTTTGTGTCGGCATCTGTCCTGCTGGGGATCATCGGTCAGAGCGAGGATGTGATCGATTTCCGTGCGCTCATGGATCAGGGTTGCGTGGTGCTGGTTAATCTGGAGTCCCGGAATATCCTGTCCGATGATAATGCCCGTACCCTCGGCACCCTCATCACCAACGATCTCTTCTTGAAGGCTCAGACCCGTCCCGAGGGAAGTCGGCCGTTCTACTTCTACATCGACGAATGCGGTCGCTTCCTCAATGAGACCATCGAGCGCATCTTTACCGAATCGCGCAAACGTGGCCTGCATCTGACCCTCGCCAACCAAAATCTCTCGCAACTGCGTTTGGCCGGGGAGACCGTCTACAATGCGGTCATGAGCGGAGCTCAGACCAAAGTCATCTTTGGTGGCGGCAACTTCGAGGATGTCGATACGGTGGTGAAGGAGATCTTCCTCGACCTTGATTTGGAGGAACCCAAGCCGTCCTTGACGCGACCGGCCGCAGTCGGTCAGGAGTTGGTCATCACGCGTGGCGGGAGCGAGTCGCGCGGTACGTCAAAGAGTCGAGGGCATGCGGTTGGGGTTGCAGAGGGTTCAGGTACGGTCTTGGGACAGGGAGCAAGCGAGCTTACGAGCCATCGAATCTTCGGAGACGGCACCGAAAGCCTCGCGATGACCAGCGCCGCAGGTGCAAGCCAGAGTACCGCGTCTTCCTCATCGTACATGCGCTCCGAGGTGAACTCCGAAGCCGAAGGGGAATCGGTCGCCGAGATGACGAGTTGGTCGGAGAGTTACCGGACAATCTATCAAAATGTGATCGGTGGAACCTTTAGTCTTGAGGAGCAACGGTATCGCAAGGGGGCGTGGTTGAAACGGCAACCGAGACAGACTGCCTTGCTTGTATTGCCGAGTTACCAACTGTCACCCTTCCACGTCCATACCTTACGCCCCGCGTGGACGCACCCGAAGAAAATTGAGCGTTTCGTAAAGAGGCGGTACGAAGCAAACCCCTTCGTGCAACCGGAGCAGGAGGCGATGCGACGCATCGAGCAACGTCACATCCGTCTCAAGCAGGCCGCGGGGATTTTGCCGTCCAAGATTGTCGAGGTCGAATCTACCTTCGATCCATTCGACAACGATCCAGTGTGAAGGGGAGGGGATAACCGCCAAGGAGGAGGTTTTTGCATGCTAGGATAAAATCATGAACTCCTTGAGCGAAAAGACCGAACCAGGGACGCGGATGTCCCGCTACAAGCGAAAGACTCTCGACAAGTCGTTGTGCTTCACCGCACGCGATCTCACGATTCTCCACGCCCTCTACAAGTACCAGCTCTTGACCACCCACCAGATCGTCTCGGCCCATCAGGGGAGCGAGCAGAAGACGCGGTGGCGTTTGCGGGAACTCTTCGACGCCGGCTTGGTGGAGCGGTTCCACACCAAGACCGACATGACCATTCCGGGCTCCGAACCGGTGGTCTATGCGCTCACCGATCGTGGCGCCGACTGGCTCTCCGTGCATCGGCCCGACATCGAGCGACAACGCGCTCGATACAACGAGCGCAATGCGCGACGCACCCTCTCGACTATCCCGCATGCACTCATGGTCGCCGAGGTCATGTTGCGCTTCGAGCTTACCGCCTATTACCGCTCGACGGAGATTGGGTTCATCCCGCAACAAGCGATGTTGGCGAGCGCCCCCGAGGTGACCCGCAACCGGCGCACGCCGACCCACTGGAACAACAAGATCCTCGTCAAGGGTGAACCGGTCGTGATCGGCAACAACCCTGATCAGATGTTCGGAGTGGTCGTTCGGAATCGTCCGGAGGGGCGCAATGCGATGTACTTCTTCCTGGAGGCCGACCGCGCGTCTGAGACCGTGCGACCCGTAACGGCGCATCTCGACAAGGCCACGATCTACAAGAAGTTGCTCGGCTACTACCACACCCACCGAGAGAAGGTGCACCAGAACGTCTTCGGCGACTGGATGCGCAATTTCCGCGTCCTCTTCGTCGTCGACTCCACGGGACGGGCCAGCGACGGAAAGACACGTCTGGAGAACTTCATCGCCACGGCGGGGCAGGTGACCGACGGCAAGATCGTCGACCTGTTCCTCTTCACCACCTTCGATCGGCTCAAGGCTAGCGAGAGTCCGCTCACCCATCCCTGGGTGAACGTGGCAGGGAAGGAGACACGGCTCCTCTGACCCCAAGCGCCGAATGATCGAGACCCGCGAACCCTCCGGCGTGCTCGGACACAACACCTCGGCCTCTGCCATGCGGACGCGCATGAAGGTCACCCCTCGCGCGACTCGGGGTGGCTTCCTCTTTGACCCCCTCCGACCCCCACGGCTCCACCGCCACCGCGCGACCCCGTTTTCTCCGCGTTGCTCCGAAAACGGCGACGCCCGTTGTCGGGTCGCCTTAAAGGAATGCCCGCCAAGATAGGCGGGCATGGACAGCATGTTTGCCGTGAAGCCCAGGCTCGAACCCGAACCCGAACCCGAACGCAGGCGCGCAAAGGCACTCATGCACCCTTCCACGGTCTTCCTCGCGCCGTCACGGCACGGCATCGCGTCCGATCCGGCTTCGGCTTTTGCCTCGCCAGACCCGACGCGCGCCTCGTTTCCGCCGACGCGCACGGCGTCACCGGAAACGGCCGTGGCGGGCTTGCTCGGTCGTCCGTGGAAGCGTGCCTCCCTTCGGTCGAGTCGGTAGAGCGTTGGAGGCCCGCTCTCGCTGTGTCTCTCCATTGTACTGCCCACCCTCACGCGTCAAATGACGACCGTTTCGACCTGCGCGTCAAGCATGAAGCATTGACCCGCAGGCGAAACGGTACGTCCGGCGCTTGTCGCACCGGGGACATTTGACCCGCGAGCCTCTCTGGCAGTCCCGCTGTCGAGACATCGCGAGAGGCGGTCGACCTCGCGATGCATTACGAGCTCATAACGAAACGCACCATGGGATACCTCAAAGAGTTTCGCGAGTCCTTCGCGAAACGCCTCGATGCCCTCGATCCCGAGGAGATGAAGGAGGCCCTCAACGTCGCCTGCAACGCGCTTTTGGAGTCGTACCGAAACGGCCAGAAGAGTGTGCAGGAGGAGGCGCGCAAGAAGCGCGACGAACGACGTACCGGCGACCCGAGCGCCGAGAAGCGCCCACGACGGGCGTGGAAGAAACGCACGACATAAGCAAAGGGGCTCACCGAAAGAGCCCCTTGCAATCATTACTCACCCATAACCAAACGGATATGAGTCACCTCACTACTACAGTATCAGATTCTCACGAGCCGTCAAATGCAGACCTCTGCCAAGTCGACCTCTATTACGCACTGCGACGTGCCAATGAAGGGGATACGCTGCTTCCCTTATCGGTCATTGCGGAGATGCTGGTTGATTGTTTCGGGAAAGACGTTCGCTTACTCGCTAATCTCATTGCGCTCTATGACCAAGGAAAAGTTGTTACCAAAGGAGGTTCTTTCTAGCCTTCCGCCCTTGGGCGCTACGGAGGAAGAGCACGACCCCGTCGTTCGGGTGAAGTTCTTCTATCCCGACTTCTCGTGGACGTGGTACGCCATCGAGTTCGACGGTGAAGACCTCTTTTACGGTCTTGTCGACGGTTTCGAGAAAGAGCTTGGGTACTTCAGTCTCTCGGAGCTTATGCAGACGCGCGGAAAGTTCGGCATGGAAATCGAACGCGACTTTTGGTTCACGCCTTGTCGGGTTTCGTCGCTCAAGTAGCGCACGGGCGCAATAAGGAGAAAGGGGGGCTTCCATGCCCCCCTTTCTCTTTGTGACGGCTCGGTTCGGGTTCGGGTTTGGCTCGGGCTCAGCTCGGGCTCAGCTTCACGGCGACCCCACCCACCCGGAGGGGGTCAGCTCAAAAACGCTGTAAACACAGAAATACAGAAACACGATTGACAGGGTAGAGCGCGGGTATATTGTAGATACAGGCAGTTATCGTTCTTTACCAAGAGAGAGGTGCCTGTCATGTCCTCGCAAAACCCGCACGAACCATTCCAGTACGAGCTTCCCCTCGAACCTTCAGAGACACATTCACCCTATACGGCGGTGAATGAAGACGACGTCATCGCGCAGGCGTTTCGCATCCTTTGCAATCGTCATCGGCCAGGAGCGATTTTGACCTCGCCCGAGGACACACGAAACTTCATTCGGCTCAAGATTGCCGAGGAGCTCAACGAGGTGTTCGGTTGCCTCTTCCTGGACAACCGACATCGGGTGATTGCGGTCGAGGAGCTGTTCACCGGAACGATTGACGGGGCTTCCGTGCATCCGCGCGTCGTGGTGCAACAAGCTCTTAAGGCGCACAACGCCGCCGCGGTCATCTTCTTTCACAACCACCCTTCGGGGGTCGTCGAACCCTCGCAAGCCGACCTGCGAATCACACAACGTCTCAAAGAGGCGCTTGCGCTCGTCGACATTCGTGTGCTCGATCATGTGATCGTGAGTCACGAGGGTAGTACGTCGCTCGCGGAGCGCGGGCTTTTGTAAGGAGATCTTCCCATGCCCTACATCGATTGGAAGAAACTTAAAGAACGTGTGTCGCTTCGCGACATTCTCGACCACTACGGTCTCGCGGAGGGCCTCACGGAAACGCCACATGGCTTCGAAGGCGAGTGCCCGTTTTGCGAGAGTCGTGCCTTCAAGGCGAATACCGAGAAGAACGCCTGGTTCTGTTTCGGGGAGTGCAGGGCCAAAGCCAAGGAGACCGATGGTCACAGTGGCGGGAACATCCTCGACTTCGTGGCACGCATGGAAGACGTCTCGGTGAAGAAGGCCGCGGCGCTGATCGCCGAGTGGTTTCTGGAGTATCCGGAGTCGTCCGCACCGAGAGCAACGCGGTCGTCATCACCAACGCAACGCAAGAACGCGCACGCGGAAGAAGCCGAGAAGCGTCTCAAGATGGAACGCGAGACGGTCGCGCCACGGCGCTTCGAATCCAAAGAAACGGTTCCGGAGCCGGTGGAATCCAAGGACGTGCTCGAAGTAGAGTCAGAGGGGCAGGGGAGAGCGATGCCGGCCATGCCGAGCGGAGCAGAGGATCTTACCGGCCGGACGAATCCACCGCTTGCCTTCATCCTGCAGAGCATCACGCTCGACCACCCCGCACTTCATCGGCTCGGGTTCGAGCGTGAGACCCTCGCACACTTCGGCGTGGGCTACTTCACAGGGAAGGGCATGATGCACGAGAAGGTGGTCATCCCGTTCCACGACAAAGAATCGCGCTTGGTGGCGTATGTCGGGTACTCCGTAGAGGACGGGTCGCTCACTTACCCGAAAGACTTCGACCAGCGCCTCGAACTCTACAACTACCCGTTGTGCGAGTTCGGGCTCGGACTCGACCACAGCGGAGTCGTCCTCGTGACCGACATCCTCAACGTCTTTCGGCTCTACGAGCTCGGCGTTCGTCATGTCCTTGCGCTTCCGAGCGAGGAGATCCACACCCCACAGCTCGACCTCATCGAGTCGCTCGTGGGCTTAGGTGGCGGGGTCGAATTCGTCCCTTGGACGAAGCACTACAGCGAGAACTTGCAACGGCTCTCCGAGCGTTTCCACACACGCCTTCATCGGTACTACCTCGGGAGCGAGGAAGAGTTCGTCGCTCAGGTCGTCGAGACCCTCGACTGGTGACCTCGATCGGTCACCCCGCACGACCTCCGTTTGGCCGTGCGTTTTTATTTCCACTGCTATACAGCTAGCGTGTGCGTTGCCTATTGCGCACTCTGCCCCTTATGGTATTGTTTGGAGCGGGTATAGTGTACTGATTCGGAATTCCATTGGTATACAAACCTGTGCGCATAGTCGCATCGGCGCTATGTGATGTTCTTTTCATTGACCATAGGAGTGAAGTGCTATGCATCCATTTGTCGTGATCTTTACTGCCCTTGTGTTGGCAGTGTCACCGACCTTTGCCGGAGTTAGTCCCATTGAGGGACTACCGAACTACAATGCAACGTATTACGGTACACCAGGCACTGGGAATACGACGTACGACAGCCTCAATCGTACAAGCCCGATCTTCACGACGCTCTACAGGGACAATTATGATCGTGAATCCGGTTGTGCGGGTGAGCGTTGTGGTAAGCACCCCGGAGTTGATATTGCTGTACCGTCTGGAACGAGAGCAACTGCCGCATTAGCGGGGAAGGTTGTGCGATCGGAATGCAGTACATCATGGGGTGGGCTCGTTGTCATCGAGGCAACAAATCCGTTTGCTACTACAAAAAAGGTGTACGTATCCTACGCGCATCTCCGGTCTCGCAACGTCAAGGTGAACGACACGGTGTACGTCGGTCAGCTCGTTGGTTACACCGGTGGCATCCCAAATGTAGATGAGTGTGTAGGTTCAAGCGGTGGAGCACATCTGCATTTTCAGGTTGACAAGCCATGGGGCGGCCCGTATCCATGGTTTCCTATAAAGCGGGTTGAGAGCATGGATGATGATTTCGAGGTGACGAGGTATACACATAACCCACTTCCTTTCGTGGTGAGCCAAAGTGGTTGGTGGAACTGGACGTTCGCGGAAGACGGCAACAAAGAGTTGTGGCAATGCGCGAATGTGCTGTGTAACACATCGGGAGGTGATCTGTGGATGGACGGCCCATCCGTACTGCCTCTCACTGGTCGGAGTAGTATGCTCACAGAATCGTCATGCGCCTACAGTAATGGTGCACCCTGTAGTGGTGAGATTACGGTTGATGCGGACATCTTCAAAAAGTTGAATCTGCGTCTCAATCTCGCTTGTAATACGGGGTACGTATACGTCTGGTATCGGGACTCAGGAGATACCTGGTATAGAGCAAACTTCACCTACAGAGGTGCGGGAACATACAGTATGAACATCGGGGGTCTATCCTCTTGGAGGGGGATTATCACTGACCTCATGATCCAGCCCTCTGATGGTTGTACATCCTATGTCTCGCCAAATCGCGAGTATTACATCAGGCAGGTTTATTTGACGAATTAGTCATAATGGTAATCTGAAGGGGCTGGGAAGCCCCTTTATTTTTTTCTCGTATCGCGTATAGTAAAGAAATGAAAAATATAAGAAAATTTAGCGCACTTATAATTTGTGTCATGGCGATTTTTGCAGTGGCGACCGTTTTGGTGAGCCGTTCGGCGCATCCTGATTTGGAAGTTGACAACACCGAAGACAACGAATCACCTTTAAAGAATTCTGACGTAGCGACACCCGAGCAAAAAATACAAATAATGCAAACACCAGACGAGCCGTTAAGTTTACAGGGAATCAATCGCGAGACGTACAACAGCCCATACGGCTTTAAAATTACGTATCCGAGCACGTGGCGTGCAGAAGAGTATCCCGCACGCCCCGAAGAGGGGGTGCTGAGTGCGTGGTCAGTGTCGCCAATTGCTAAGACGGAGTTTGGCGCTTCATTGAATCCACTTATCGTCATGGTGGTATACGATGTGTCAGCTGATATAACCGAAGGCGTGTACACCGGGACGGGAACTGCACGTACCCTTTCCGATCCGGACGACACGCAGGGCCAGACAACGGTGGAGCTGAATGGTAGGCGCGGAATTTACGCGACCGGTTTTGGGGGTGTGAGCACGTACGAATTTTTAGAATCTGGTCGTCGCTACCACATCCTAGTCAACGACACACTTCTCCGAAAAGAGTCATTCAGCGAAGCGGAACTAAACTGGGTACTCTCCACCCTTTACATAACACCAAAGTAGGTGTGTCAAGTCCACTCGCATTCGCATGACTGGTATGATGACCTAAGTGTCATAGAGTAGGGGAGTCACCATGAACTGCAACAAGCAGGCGTGTTTGCTTATGATTTTTCTGAGCAGTGCATCAGCAGAAGATCACACCGATGCATGCCAGAACTACATAGCGACGCCGGGGTGGGTGTACTGTCTTCAATCATCTAGTGAGGTGGTACTACATGAGGCGAAAGTACCGATCCAAATATCGAACGCAGAGTTCGTGCCACCGTATCCTGTCGACGAGGGAGAGCTCGTGCCTGTGAATTTGTCAGAGCCTCTCCTGGAGGAAAGTCAAAACGAAATTGATGTCATACCGACAGGCCAATGACCCGTGAGCGGTCACCCCGCACGACCTTCGTTTGGCCGTGCGTTTTTTGTTGACCCGACATCGGTCTTGCGGTCACGTCGAGAGCGACTCCTGTTTATCGATTTCTTCTTCCAGCCGTGCCAACAGCGCACGCAGGTCGTGCATCTGGCGGTCTCCAGCGAATTTCAACGGAAGCACCGGGGGCACATCCGCCATGACCCGACTCACTATCTCGGCCGCCTCGCGATGCCCCAGCCGACTCAAGATTCCGGCAGCACCAAAGAGTTCGCATTCCACCTCGAACAAGGCATCCAAACTATAGTAACTGTCGGTCAGGCGCCGGATGGTGTCGACAGCGAACCGACGGGCTTCCAAGTTGACGTCAATCATCGTGACTCCTACAAAAAGTGTTCGGTGGTCGAGCAATCCCAGCTTATTTATATAGCAACCAATCGGTCGCGACATCCCGAAAAAAAGATATTAAAAACAAGTAGTTATTTCGTATAACATAGTTTATGTCAAGTCGCGTAAGCCGGAACTCGAAGATCGGCTCCGCGTGCGTTCGTGCTACGGATTCCAAGCACATCATAAACACCACCCACAGCATCACACGCCGGCGCCCACCGTTCGGCTCTGTCGCGAAACAAATATTGTGCGACGTTCCAAATACCGCCCAACCAAGCCCTTTCCCCGCGTCGGCCTCCGCGCATCTCGCGCGCGCTCGTCGACCGCCTTCGGCGCACGTTGCGCGCGGGCCCCGCGTATCACCTGCAGTCGTGCGCTTGCAGTCCTGCGGGAACCTCCTATACTGTAGCGTAATAACGTAATTACACTACAGAACGACCAAAACCAGGAGGCTCCCACATGGCACGCCCAGGCATCACGCGCGAAGAGGTCTTCGAGACCGCAACCGCCCTCGCCGAGGAAGGCATCCAACCGACCGTGAAGCTTGTCCGCGACCGGATCGGCGGGAGCTTCTCCACCATCACCCCGCACCTTGCTGCCTGGAAGGACGAGCGCGGAGGCAAGCTCGTCGCGAGCGTCCCCGACATGCCCGAGGGCGTCGCCTCCGTGTGTCGAACCCTCTGGGTCACCGCATGGAAAGCCGGACAGGATGCCATCCAAACGGAACGCGACGGGCTCGCTTCGGCCCGTCGCGACATGGAGCAGGAACGGGCGGAGCTTACGCGCGAGATCACCGACCTCGAAACCAAACTCGACGCCGTGGAAACGGAGCGCAGTACCCTCGCGCAAAAAGCGACGGAGGCGGAACAGGTGCGCACGATCGCGCTCGATGAGGTAAGCAAACTGCGGGTCGAGAACGCCCGCCTCGAGGAGCGGGTTGCCAACACCGAGAGGCGCGCGGAGGAACTCCGCGCGCAGGTGGAGCGCCTGGAGCGCGAGCTTGCGCGCTTGGCGGAGATGAAGCGGGACACAACGGAAGAGCCGGCCGGCAACGACACGGCTCCGCCACAGACATAACGGCTACGCCAGCTTGATCGGCTCTCGGCCCTCTTTCGTGAGGGCCTTCAACCACGCCGGCTTTCTTCCGCTGTGGTAGACCTTCGAGGGATCGTCGGGATGTTGCCACCCGCCGGTCGGTGCGCGCTTCGTCGCACGCTGTCTCTGTCGTCGCGGCCGATCAAGTCCGAGCAACTCCTCGGGCGTCATGCCGACATCCTCGGCAATCGCGCGCATTTTCTCCAATGCTTCCTTCTTACGTGACTCGCGTCGCTTCGCGAGTTCAGTCTCGATCATCGGGACAAGGGCTTCCAGCTCCTTGTCGGAGAAGCTCCCGAGATCGAACTTCTTCGTTGAATCCGTCGTCTCCTCGGTCATACCGTCTCCACCTCCGTCGTTCAATGCCGATACATTCCCATTTCAACATCAAGCGCTTGCGCGTCTCGGGTTGTCATGGTATGAATAAGTCATACCACATGAATACCCTTTTCGCAGACGTCCCGCGAACACAGTACCCGTAACGTACCCCACTATGCCTACCGTCGAAAAAATCACCATCGCACTCACGAAAGAAATCGCCGACAACGTCCGCTCCGCGGTCGATGCCGGCGACTACGCCTCCACGAGCGAAGTCATTCGCGAGGCCCTGCGCGACTGGCAACTCAAACGCACGTCGCAACAGGAGCAGATCGAGCACCTGCGTCGTCTCTGGGATGCGGGGCTCAAGAGCGGTTCGGCCGGCCCGCTCGACATGGCGGAGATTAAACGCGAGGCACGCAAAGCCCACGTCGCGCGCTGAACTGCGCTGAATTGCACCCACAGCCATGCACGATGTCACCATCTCCAATCAGGCGCGCCAGGATCTCATCGCCATTTGGGAGTACATCGCCGACGACAACCCATCTTCCGCCGACCGCCTGCTCGACATGCTCGATGCGCGGATCAATCGCCTTGCCGATCATCCCTTCCTCGGCCCTGCCCGACCGGACATCAGGCGCGATCTTCGCTATCTCGTCTGCGACAACTACCTCGTCCTCTACCGAGTTCTCGACGACACGGTCGAGGTCGTCCGCGTTCTCCACGGTGCGCGAAACCTGACGGCTATCTTCAAGGATGCCGACCCCCTACCCTGATTGCGGGCTCGATCACGGGCCCGAGGCCTTCGCCGGCGACAACCCCACCGCCTACAGAAGCACCTCCGCACTACCCCCTATCCGGTATGACCAAGTCATACCGCGTAGTATCCCCCCCCACCTCTTGCCCTCCTATCCATCGGTATGACCAAGTCATACCACGCAACAGTCCCCTTCCCACGTCCACGCACACAGCCCCCAAGACCTCCGCACCCTCCCCCATGCTAGAGTGTTCAAAAAGGGTGTCGCGCACGAGCCGGAAAACCCCCTTTCATTTCAGCACTCGCCTACCTCGGTTTTCGGCGTTCAAAAAAGAGATCGTTTATGAACGACAGAGACGGCTCAAATCGAAGGCGTGTCGCGATCTACGCACGCGTCTCGACCTTCGACAAGGGACAGAACCCCGAGACCCAGCTTCGTGAACTCCGGCGCTACGCAGAGGCCCGTGACTTCCTCGTCGCCCATGAGCTCGTCGACATCGCAAGCGGGACGCGGGACACCCGCCCGAACTACCGCGTCCTCTTCGACCTCGCACGCAAGCGCGCAGTCGACATCGTCCTCGTCTGGCGCTACGACCGCTTCGCCCGCTCCACGCAGGCCCTCGTAAACGCCCTCGTCGAGTTTCGCGACCTCGGCGTGGACTTCATCAGCTACCAGGAGAACATCGACACCTCATCGCCCCAGGGCAAGATGGTCTTCGCCATCATGGCGTCCCTCGCCGAGTTCGAGAGCGCGCTCATCTCCGAGCGCGTGAAGGCGGGCATGGCGAGGGCTAGGGCCGAGGGCATCCGCATCGGCCGACCAAAGGTACCCGAGTCGGTGAAGCAGAGGATCGCGTCGCTCAAACGGAGCGACCCCGCGCGCTCGGTGCGCGCGATCTCGCGCGAGGTCGGGGTCTCCGTCGGCACCGTGGCGAAGTGCCTGAAGGAGGGGGGAGGCGCAGGCACGCCGGTCGTGACAGTAACCTGACCGCACCCAAAAAAAGGAGCAAAAAAGTATGGCAAACGAAGTACATCTTCGCCCTTTCTTCTGCAATCAGACTGGTCGACATGTAACCGTCATGATGCAGGTGTTCGATATCTCTGGGATTGATAGTATGACTCATCAGGCACACCGGGACTTCGAGTGCTCCGAAGCTGAGGAGTGCCTTCACTCCGAAGACACAACATGTCCGGTGCGTAGGCTTAACATGTAGTCGATATTCGCCGGAGCGGTTCCTGCTCCGGCGATCGATTCAGTAGGTTCCAAGTATCCCTCATTACGGGGTGACTACTTGATGAGTTTGGTGATTTGTGCCCGAACATCCCTGCCATCAGCGTCTCGTTTCTCCGCCATCAAGAACAGCCCCTTACCCCCACTCTTCTCAGCCCAAAGCTCTCCAACGTTTCGCTTTTCTTTGGTGTCGTCCGTGGTAGCGATGTGCTCTCCCTTGTACTCAACGACTAAAACACGGTCGTCGTTAAGAGCGACGACGAAGTCCGGATAGAAACGGTCGGTAGATGTAGGAAGCCAGAAAGATGTCTGATGACGCCCCGACAGGTTCCTCACCCAGTGCTTCACTTCAGAGATCGTGTCGATTGTTTGAGCGCACTCGAACTCCTCACCTTTCCCCTCCAGCTCGCCGACCTGACTGAAAAAGTGCTTCTTAAACTGATAGGCTCCTTGGTACAGCCATCCGGCTGGATAGCGTTGATTATGAAAAGAGAAGCCGTTTACGTTACTGGTCTCCACAGTCGCGCTCGGACTGAACAAAAATGTCTGATACGCGTCGGCGTACGCCGCGCGTCGGCACTTAGTGATTGTCTGTGTCACCACCCGTGCCAGTTGATACTTGAATCGTAGGAGATCACGTAGGGCGATGCCACGCTTCTCGGTCAGGTGAGCTATCACCTTCCGGCAAAACTCAAGCAGTACAGGTTGCGTGATGTCCGCCTGTCGGCATTCCTTATCGAGCCAGCGAGATAACACAAGTTCCGTCCAGTCGAGCTTCAAGAGGCCAATCTCAAGCTGAACACTCTGATCCAGATGCTTGTAGACGACCTTCTCTCCCTTGAGATCAACCTCCCAGCGTTCTGCGGTCTCTTTGATCGAGAAATCAGACTCGGACAAAGTGGCCGGACAAGACGCCAGCGACCAGCCTCCGAGATCAAGCAGGAGTTCCTCCTCGGCTAGTTCCAGTTGCCCTTGGACGTTCAGGAATAAACGTGGGACGGCAAACTTTTCACCTCGCTGCGCCGGTGATTGACTCTTCCGGTGCGCCAGTCGGTGTCGCGCCACGGCGGTTTTCAAAGAGTTGCGTTTTGCCGAGTTGATCATAGTCGCAAGGAGGCGGTCTTCCAATTCTTGTGGTACGTCCCCCTGTACCGTCAATTTAATTGTTCCATCAGCCTGCGGCTCAACGCGTACCTGGGAAGCCACCTCGGGCGAGAGTCCTGATAAGTCTGGAGCAACATCTACGGTTTCCACCATGACCGGTGGTTGGTTCCATAAGTCCAGTTGCTCGTCGATTCCAGGGATACCCGGCTGCCTCACCTGCACTTGTTCCGCGGCTTCCTGTTCCTCAAAGCCCATCTTGTCGATCAACGTATCGGTAAGGGCCTTAGCCCCCTCCCCGAAACGAGGGCTTGAAACATGTGCATAGGCTCGATTAAGCGCCTCTTCTGCACGGCTCTTTGCGTACGGCATGCGCAACACACGCCCGAGGAGTTGCTCGATATCGGTCGCCGCACCGACGTTCGCTACAGAGCACAGGACATATGCGAAGGAACAATCCCACCCCTCTTTGAGGGCCTCGACCGTGATGATGAAGTCCACTTGGCATTCAGGGTCAAACAGGTTTATCGTATCAAGCTCGCGTTGCTCGCCGGTCGCCACAGCGATGCGCTCCGGCGCAATGCGTTCGTTGTCGATTAGATACTGCTTCAACACATCGACGGTGACTTCTTGCCCCCTGTCTTGCGCCTGGAACAGGGTGAGCGGACGGATATACTGAGCGTCTTTCTTCGCTGTCTCGGCCAGACGGTTGCGAGTCTCAATCGCATCGTGCACCGACGCCTTCCAATCTTGATGCTCGGTGAGGATGATTGGTAGTTTGATCATCTCCGCGTTCTTAACTTCGGACGCTGAAGCTCGGAACAGCACGTTGCTCCCGTTCTTTGGGTCAGTGTTCGGAGTGGCGGTGAACTCGATGATGCAGGACGGGCGAAGCGCCGCGAGCATTTCGAAAGACAGATTCGTTCCCGCCTTGTGGGCTTCGTCAACGATCACAAGCGGCCGGTGGACGGCCATCAGGTTCACGAACGAGTACTTGATGTCCCCACTATCCTCTCGCTGCAAACCCTCCAAGTTCTTTGGCACTTTCGAGAAATGTGGCTCGAACTGCTCGGCGTGGGAGTAGACACGTCGGCCGTCGGTATTGGTGATGCGCAGAGTCTGGATGGTGCCGACAATGACCGCTACGCGGTCGGTGAGATCCTGAGGGCGGATCTGCTCAATGTCGCTGATATCGAACACGGATACTTTCCCGCCAAAGTTAGCATCAATCGCCTTTCGGTAAGGATGTGATGTGTTCTTAAGCGCCTCAGCCGTTTGCTTGCGGATGGTGTTCGTGGGCACCAACCACAGGACAACAGGAAACTCCTTCTCTAGGTACGCCTCGCCGGCAACCGCAATTGTGTGAGCCGCCAAGAGCGTCTTTCCGCCCCCGGTCGGCAGGCGCAAGCACACGTTAGGCACCCCCGGTAGTCCGGGTATCGTCCGATACGGTGGTGGAGTCTTCTCTGGGTATTGCGCCTGTAGTGCTTCGATGAAAGCAGATTCGGGGCTCTCGGTAATTCGAGCGCGCTCCAGGTAGGTACGGAGCGCTGTAAGGGCTGATTTCTGGAAGGGTTTCAGTTCCATATTGTTGTTATCGTGCTTTTATCTCGTAAGGAATGTGGCGGAATGTGATGCGCTCCTGCGCGAGTCGCTCCGCTCCCATCCGGCACCCTTCCCCGAAGACGATCTTTGGCCCGTCGAAGGATGGAATCTCCGCGAGGATGCGCGAGGTGAGGATGTTGCCACCATCCGGCCGCTTGTCGCCGAGGATGCCGTTGAAGAGGAGGTAGTATGCCGTGCCGTCGTGTTCCCCTAGGAACGGTCTCTCCGCCTTCCCTACGAGCGGATGACCGGTCTCGGAAAACCACAGGTGCGCTGCTAACGTCGAGAACCGGATACCTGGTGAGACGTGGCCGCTCTCGTCGAAGACAGGATCCCCGAGACGGTAGAAGCGAAAGCCCCCTCCTCCCTTCCATTCTACAGACTTCGAGATACCTCCTTGCTCGCCATCAATCACCTTTTTTACACGCGGTACGCAGTGTGTGATGGCTTGGTCTCCCATTTCGATACCGATGTACCGCCGGCCCATTTTGTGGGCGACGGCGGTGGTGGTGGCGGAGCCGAGGAAGGAGTCGAGGATGAGGTCGCCGGGTTGAGTGGCAAGCGAAATGATGCGTTGTAACAACTTTTCAGGCTTTGGAGTTTGAAAAACCTCATCCGCATCTTTGAAAAGGGCCTTCAAATCAATGCTGGCTTCTTTGTTGCTCCCAAACTCCTCATGCTTCCACCATGTGTTAGCCCTCAACCCATCTTCCATCTCGTGAAGGTATTTTTTCAGCATTGGCCGACCTGTACCGCTAAGCCCGAATGTTATGCGCCCTTCATCAAGCCACTTCTTATATTGTTCTTCATTGCATCGCCAATAGCGATTTCTTGGGGGCAAGAAGTCGAGTCCTGTCGGTCCGATAATTTTGAATTGACCAGCCGAGTAAAATTTACCTGCCGAGAGGTTCTCAGCTTTCCAGGGTCCGCGCGGATCATTATCAGGATTTTTGAATTTTGATATTTGCTCTTCAGTCCTTGGTAACTTACCAAGATGAAGCAGATCAAATGATTTGGCATATAAAAGCAAATGATCATGCGTATCGGAAATGTGCTTTGCGGTCTGATTAGATGTGTATGACTTCTGCCAGACTATATTTGTAACAAAATTGCTTCTTCCAAAAATTTCATCCGTGATGACCTTCAAATAGTGACCCTCGTTATCATCAATCGTTATCCAGATACTTCCATCTTCGCATAGAAACTCACGCAACAACTCCAACCGTGGATACATCATCGCAAGCCACTGAGCATGCTCCAGATTGTCGTCGTAGTGTTCAAATGCGCTCCTGGTGTTATACGGCGGGTCAATGAAGATGCACTGCACCTTCCCCGCGTAGTACGGCAGGAGTGCTTTCAAAGCGTCGAGATTGTCACCCTGGATTAGCATGTTTCCGGTGTCCGACTCTCCATAGGACAATTCTGGCACGTCTTCCAGCAAACGATACGGCGCCTGCGATGCGGTTTTGATGTCCTCCTCTCTCGTTAACCAGTTAAGTATTGGCATAGTCCCTACACTCTACCTTAAATACAGAAACACGGAAAGCTACCGCTCGCGCACGAATAGTGACGAGGTGCAAATTTTGTTCTTTGGTGAGTAATGCACAGGTGTTCTATCACAAAATTCGCGTATGCTATAGAGCAGACACACAAAAGCCCAGCATCAACTGGTTTTCGTGTGTCCATAAAAACAGTCCCTGTGGGCCTTTACACCTGGAGCCACGAGAGTGATGCGTACATTCTCATCTCCAATTACGCAAGCGACGTCGACGTTGCGATAAAGAATCGATTCATGGTGTCCGAAGGTCTTCAAGGGCTGTTTTTATTATTCCATGTTTACCCTCTGTGGACATAGTGCCGGAGTGGGGATACCTGTTAACCAACTACCTGTCAAACGTACTAAACCAGAAATACGGAGCGGGTATCGCTACAAACCATATGTGCTGACGCTGTTCGCACAGCACAATCTAAATGATTATCGGGTGAAGTAACAATTGTGCCTCAGAATCCGTATTTCTCACGTCTCATTTCAAAAGCAGTTTTGCCCCCTTCTAGGATTTCTTCTACCATCTCGCGCACGGCTTGAATGTCGATTGACCCAATGTGACGGTTGCTGACACGGCCGTGAACGGTCGCGTTAATCGATCCGGTTGAAAGTCCGATAATCAGTTCAGCATCTCCCAAAACAGGGATATTGGCATTGTGGGTAGAAAAGATGAATTGCCGCCTGCACTTCTCCTGCTTCATAGTTGGCACAACACCGTCCGCTATAAATCGGTTATCCAGATCATCTTCTGGTTGGTCAACGATAAGAGGGGCGCCTGACTCAAGTAGCAAAAGCAGTAGTACGGCCGTGGCCTTCTGGCCGGTCGAGAGTCCTTCCAAAGTTTGCCAGTTGTCAGGATCGCCTTCAGCCGCCGTATTCAGCTCGATCTTGGTGGTCGCAGGCAACTCTAGCTCTTCAATCTGCATGAATACGTCAGAGCTTGCTTGCACGATACGTTCTGCGGTTGCGGGCGGCGCTGCATATTTGCTAACAAGGGTGTCTTTGCCGTCCCGACATGACTGTGCCAGGTCGCGCAGTGACAAGCTGTCTCTGGCATAGAGTCGCTCGATCATGGCGCTCAAGTTGCCACCAATCTCATCTCGCAAGAGTTTCTCAAGTGGCTTTCGATTGCCACCCATAGTGACTTCGACACGCACACGGCCAGCTAGCTTTCTCGACACCGTCTTGGCTGCTCTCACAAGACTGCGGTATTCGTCTCCCTGACGGTTTTCCCAGTCGTCAATCAGACTGCGTCGATTGTCCTGGTGTTTGGCGAGTTCGTGTAGTAGCGTTCCTCGGCGCTCCCGTAAAGGCTGCAATTCCTCAATTTGTTGACGTAGCTTGATGAATTCGTCGCCGTCGATCTTGTCTTTTTGAAGTTCTCTCAACTTGCTCTGGTAGGTCGCTTCGACGACCTGTCGCTTCTCATCCCATTGTTTACGCAAGGCCGTGATTTCCGCGTCGGTGTCAGCGAGCGCGTGATCGAGTTGCTTTGCCGTTGCCTGCATCTTGGCCGTGAACCGCTCAAGAATGCCACTCCCTTCGCTCAAGAGTGGGCCGTTCAATAGGTTGTCCAGGTCTTTGCTAGATAAGAAGGCCGTATCAATGGGCAAAAGCTCCTGCAAGCCCTGCCTTGCGGTCACGAACGGATCGAGCCGACTTTTCAACATCTTGAGAAGACGCTCCTCGCGCACGAGGACGCTCTTCTCCTTCAGTTTTTCCTCAAGACCTGCCTCTTTGAAGCGCTTTTCCGTCTCTTCCAGGCTTGGCAACAGCGTTAGCCGGTTCTCAACATGCTCGATTTCCTTCTGAAGGCCGCTGATGTCGCTTCGGGATTTCTCAAGATTCAGTCGCAATTGGGCCATTTGCGTCCCAACGTTCGGGTCGCGTTCGATGAAGCGTTCCAGTAAGAGAGTCAGTTTTTCTCGACTTTTGGTCAGCTCGGAAATCTCATGCTGACCGAAAACCTCTACACCTTGCACAACATCACAGGGCGAAAGATTCAGCACAGTACCAAGTTCATCCTTGACGACGGCCGGGTTAGGAACGCTGCGCTCGATGGTGTAGTCATGCTTGGCCGGATGATGTGCGCGCACGAGCAGGGAAACCTTGGTGCCACTTTTCAGAACGTGTTGCACGACGCCTTGGTGTGCCTTGCGCGCCTCGTCGCCAAGCGGATCAAGACCCAGAACATAGCGAAGACTCTCAATGACTGTGGACTTGCCAGTGCCACGGCCCCCGATCAGGACGTTCAAATTGCCGTTGAAGTGCAGGCAGGTTCCGTCCAGGAATCCTCCCTCCCATGACATGGCAACAAATTCTGTGTGCAACTCCGGCGGAGTATCCTGGTTAAGGCGGATGCGGGAAGTTGGATCAAGGAACGCCTGGCGCAAGCCCTCAACCGAAATGGAAGTCATTTTGATATAACATGACGCCTTTGGCAGGGACAGGTCAGACGGCGAATTCACGTCAGAGGCGTTGATGACGGCGACGGGCCGGTCACGCTTATGATAGGGGTCGCTGTTTTTTAGGATTACTTTATGTCCTTGCGGCGCATCATCGATAGCGCCAGGCAATGCACAGGCATAGAGGTCTGGTGATCTCCAGGCATTCATTCGAGGCTGCCCTTCGAGCGTTTCCAAAAGGCCGTTATCAG
Organism: Thiocapsa sp. KS1; assembly: GCF_001499735.1. GTDB lineage: Bacteria > Pseudomonadota > Gammaproteobacteria > Chromatiales > Chromatiaceae > Thiocapsa. The sequence goes on from NZ_LN848259.1 coordinate 22,029, forward strand.
CAGAAACATGGGCAGCAATCGCGATACCGCCTTGGTCGCGAACGCATTTCAGAAGATCAAGGCAATCCTTGTCGCCATTCGGGGATAGAGCATGGGAACTATGAACGCCAAATTGGCCGATAAACCGTTCAAGGCTATCATCCTTGTCAGGATCGTAGAGACAGAGGAAATGCACGCCGTCCTTTGAGGCAGCCTCGAACCCGCCGAAGGCGAAGATGCCCGCCGCGCGGGCGGCATGGATCAATCCCAATGAGTCGGCAACGCGATAATGGTCGGTGACGGCAATCGCTTCAATGCCCTGTTCCTGACAGGCCGCAAGAATGGCGGCGTTGTAGTCGCCTTCGGTCTGAAAGGCGAGTTGCTTACCATGACGACCATGATAGGCAAAGGGATTTACCTGAAGCGCGCAACGATAGAAGCGCGCTCCATTGGGAAGGCTGAGGGCGTTAGTCAGCGGTTGTGAGTGAGTTTTGTTGGTGTCCATAGTGTTAACTGTCATGGGCCTCCTCGATTGCGCGGAGTAAGGCGGCCACCGGCCAGGCCCTTCCGTGTGACTACTCGCTGGCTGTACGCCGAATTGGCCTCCAGTCAACGCCTTCTTTCACCCCTACTCTACCAGAAATACGGAAATACAGAAACACAGCGCCATTGGATCTAAAGGGCTTACTGACTCTCGCTTTTAGTTTCTGCATTCTCTTCTGTAGTCTCAGGGATATACCCTTTGCTTTTCCATTTCTCGGAGACGTACTCAAAGAAACCTTCGACGGGTTGGCTCCCACATATCGGTGCGAGTTCCTGTCCTGCCTGAGTCAGGAGGACGTTCCCAGTATTTAAATCGTTTCCACTATCTTTTGGAAGTGCCAGTTCAACGCGCCTGCCATAGTAGAAAACGGCTATATTTCTTGGAAAACCTATTTTTTTGTATCCCACCATCGAATTAAAGCTTATCAGCCCCAAGCTCTCTAAATGGTTTAGGGACATGAAATTTATTCCTTGCTTTTGATATATGCTATCTTCTGTATTGAAAATCAGAGGTACGACATCAGGAATCATCCAGCCAAAGCCACATAGTTTGGTGAAAAGCAACGCATCCTTCTTGTCTATATCCGCAATCAGGTTAACGGTTTTTCGCGAAAAAGTCCCTGGTGAGTTCGCCTCACCTGCAAGGACGCGAGACCAAAGACCCTGCATTTCTTTGTCTGAAACGATTCGTGACTTATCGAAAAAATTACTAATCCAGTCATCCTCGATAGCTTCAGGTGAAGCATCGTCTTTAATGTGAGATATAGCAGTCGTCGTGATGGCTTCTATATTCAGTTGCTTTTTTGTTTCTTCTTCCACAAAGCGCCTCGCAGCTCTTCTTTGAAGCTCTGCAATCTCTATCTCAGATTCCACTTGAATGCGAGCGACCGCAGCTTCTGCCCTCGCGATACGTTCCATCTGATATGGCTTGTATATCTCCCCGACAGCGGAGGATATCTTCTCGATAAGTACATTGGCAGACTTGCTGAGTGCGCCTAAAGTTACAAGAGCATTGTCAGTCATAATGAGTTATACCCTACACTCTACCAGAAATACGGAAATACAGAAACATGGAAGCGCGCGCAGCTAAAATCCTTCCTTTGTGCTTTATACGCCTGCCCTTCGCATTCGGTGTGTTGATAAGACAAAGTTTGTGCCTGTTGTGCTGTGTGCTTACTTTCTATGGCCCCTTTGAGAGCCAATAAATTATCTGTACAAGCCCTGACTTTACCTCTTTTAGTCGTTCCATTGCTACGTGTATGGACGGAATCTTGTACTCGTCATGAATAAAGGCTTCCATTTTATGCCCTTCCATTTCAACGGCAGAAATCACTTCGTCTAGTTCCGAAGATGATTTTTGCGTTCGATGTGATATGTAAAATGTGACCAGAAGCACGCCCAGAAAGAAGCTTAGAGACGCTTGAAGCATATATGCGCCCTGAGCCAGTGGGACAGCAGGGGCAAGTTCCTCCGTTGTATTGAGCACAAAATTATTGAAACTGAAATACAGGAACGTAAACCATGATGGATCTTCGGTATACCTAAACATCCCGCTATCCAGCTTAAATAGCGCGACGTACACACCCGAGAAGCTTACTACTGTAAATATAACAAGTGCGAAAAGTCCGAAAACAGATGGAATCATACGCCATTCGCTTTTTTGGTAGCTTCTCAGCTTCTTTGCTGCAAAGAGGCAGAAGCGATTAAACAGAACGGAGATTTCTAGACTTGTTTTCCATTTCTCGATTTGATGAGGTTCGAGTTCTTCGATCGGTATATTGCGGATCTCGTCATCTAATGAAAACGTGGTGCGTCCGGTTTTGTGCAATACCGAAAAGAACTTAGAGTACATTCGGAATATCGTAGAGGGTTTGAGTGCATCAATAAAAGTTTTTATATAAGTCGTGAGTATTAATATTACAAGAACTAAAGCCGCTGCGCCAAGCAGGTATCTAGTATCGGAAAAAGCAACCGCCGCAAACGCGAAGAGAAATATTGTAATGAAGACCACCCTGTATCGTAGGTTTGCAAAGAAACCCGCAATAGCGTTGGAGATGCCGAGTGCAAGCACCCAGCTTTTTCGTTTGAGAATGAAAATCGGTAGCCTAATCAGCAAAAGCACTAGTGGGTAAAACAAAATGTAAAAAAACCACACAATGGCATCCCGTGTGCCAACCCACAACCAGACTGCGGACACAAGGGCAAAGAAGAATATTAGCCGGAAGCTCAATAGCCATTCGTAACTAGGGAAAAAACTATTCAGAATCCAGACATCTAGGTCGAAGATCAAGACCTTCATCGTCGCGTATAGCCAGAGAACAATCGCCAATACCTCAAGCGAGTAGTTGCGTACGTGATCGCTGATAGTCCTTTCTGCACGAGGTTTCACCAAAGACAGCGGGCGGACTGGCGCTTTTTTAGGTAAGGAAGGTTCCACCACCGGATCTTCACCAGACGATTTGATAATCTCTTTTGGTGCCATAGCTCACTCTTATGTCGCTGAAATTCGTTGTAACTAATAAACTTACCAAAAAGAAGAAAATGTCCTACTACTCTCAGAATCCCAAGGATGCCATCGCTTCCTCATACGACATACCATGTTTTATGGCTGTAAAGCCGTGATGCCCACAGTCGATGCAGAAGCATAGATCGCGGACGACCGTCTCAGAGTAACCGGTTGCATTGGCAATCTCATAGTATGAGTAATTTTTTACGGGTTCAGTTTGCGCTTTGAGTTGCGGATTAATATATTCTTCTAACTCAAAAGCGATACGATTCGTTTCGAGGGCTTTGAAACGTCGTTTTGGGTTTGCGCCCCGGTAAGCGTCGCGCTTCACGTGGATCGGATACGTCACCATCTTGAATGCTCCTGGTTCGGGAGAGCGCCGTAAATACAGAAATCCGCATGCAGGCTCGCGGACTCGGCGGGACTCCTCTGGTAGGCTGATGACACATGATATGTCGTACACAGAGACTGTCAAACACAATATCTTGTGGAACAGAGGCGAGGCGGTACCCCGCCCCAACGAAGCCCCTGCCCCTCACACGTCCCCTATGGTATGAAGCGCACACCCTCCCCAACGAACCCAAAGCCCCATGCGCCACACCCTCAGCACCTCCCTTGCCCTGCTCGCCGTACTCGCGCCCCCCGTCTCCGCCCTCCCGAGCGTAGACGAGCTCAAGGCGAGCATCGAGACCCGCGCAACCGAGATGGACAAGTACCGCGAGCTTCTTGAGAGCGACAACCAGGCCCTCCGCCTCGCCGCCCTCGATGCCCTCCTCGCCGAGGATGACGTCGCGCTCCGGCAGTTCGCCTACCGCACCGCCTTTCAAAGCGACGACCAGACCCTGCGCGCGGTTGCCCTGAAGCGGAGAATCGGCGACATGAAGACCCTCGTCATCGACGTGGAGGCAGGCGACGACGCGACAGAAGACGAGAAGAAGGTACTCACTTCGTGGGGAGGCACCTACGCCTTCGAGATCGAATCCTTTGATGAGAAGACAGGCACCTTCGAAACGACCGACTATGACCACAAAGGCAAGGGGCAGGTCACTGGCACCACCCTCTCCTTCGCCCATCAGTTCTGTAACGGCACCTTCTCCTTGGGCGACGGCGCCGTCCTCACCGGCACCCTCGGGTGCAGAGCTAAATGGGAAGGCCGATTCACCGGCAAAGCGACCTTGGACTAGAGCCCACACCCCAATCGGTCTGCTCACACTCCCGCCCGCACCAACCCCCAGACCCCCACACACCGCACCGACCAGCAAAACCCCAGCACCGGCCCCACCTCCCGCGCCCTGTCCCTACAGAACTCGGGAGGTCGCCGGCATACAGAATTCGAGAGGTCTCCCGTCCAACCCCCGAGAGGTCGCCCCTCCCCAACGCGCCGACCACGCAACCCGAGGCACCCCGTGGACTCCATGAACCCGACCATTCTCCGAGAGGCGCGAGACATCGCCCAGGGCGTCATCGCCCGTGGCGACCCTCCCGAGGACGTCTACCTCGTCGCCGTCGGCGCCACCTTCCTCTATCTCTCCGCAGACCCCTGCAAGGTGCTCGGGCCCGACACCATCACGATCGGCGCCACGGTCTTCTACCTCGGCTTCCGCAGAAGCGACGTGCCGGCGCCGTAGATCACATCCTGCCTCTCACCACCCCCGCCCCCGACACTTCTCTCTTACAGCTCGTCCCAGATATCGCGCGCCTCGTCGAGCCACGCGCCGAACCGCGCTTCCGTGAGGTCATAGAAAGGAATGCGCGTGACCCAGAACCCCCTGTCCTCCAGTTGTCGGGCAACCCTTGGTACCTGTACATGGTTCGTGGAGTGGATCAGGATCGGCACATCCGTCGAGAAGTGCTGGACGAGCGCAAGCGCGACATCGGTGCCCGAGAGCGACTCATCGTCCACGGTCTTCGCCCGCTGTTCCAGGTCATGATCAAGGAGAACACCCCCATAGACCCGTCCCGTGTCGCGCCGTATCACCCCCAGCGCCGAACCCGCCGACTGCGCCCAGACCAGCGTCGCCCACGACGGCAACCACGCGCGAAAGTCCTCGACACGTCCAATGTCGTCCTCGATCAGCAGGAGTCGAAAGACCCGCGCCCTTTCAGTGACAGTCATATCCACCCCCTGTAGACCCAAAACCTCGTAAAAAACCACTGCCAAAATGAAAACAGCATGGAGTGAACGAGAGTGAACGCAATACGGGTGGTGTGCCTCCTGCTCTGCCCTCGCAGAGAACCCCCGCCCGCGCGAGGCACACGTAGACCTTTGCCACGAACATCTCGCCACGCGCCTCCCCTCCCAGATATCCACCCTCCCCCACAAAGAAAAAGCGCCAGTCTCACCGACTGGCGCTGTACCGTTCTCGGCACTCCCGCTCCGCACCTTCCGCCCTCACCGCTAGGCCGTCTCCTCATGCTCCGCATGTTCCGCGTCCTCGTCGCGGATGCGTCCGCCCTTCTTCTCCAAGAAACGCGCCGCCTCCGTCGCCCGTGCCGACGCCGTGAAGATTGCCCGCTTGTCGCCCTCGAGGAGCTTGAGCCAACTTCCCAGATACTCCGCATGACGCAACTGCCCAGGCACCGACAGCGACGCGCATAGAAACGCCCCCGCAAGTTCAGCGACCAGCTCTTCACCGGCATATGCTTCACTTCCGAAGCGTCCCGAGAGGTCTCGCGCGAGCCGACTCGGGTGTCCCGTCCAGTGTGCATGCTCATGCAACGACGTGGCGTAGTAGTGCCCCGCGGACTCGAAGCGTGCGGGATCCGGCAGGTCGATGACATCCGACACCGGCCGGTAGCACGCCTCGTCGCCCCCATGCCGAACGGTCGCCCCGATCCTAAGCAGAAACACCGTCACCTCCTCAAGCGCGTCCGGAAGTGGCTTCGGTATCCCGACTTCGTAGAGGTGCGTCGGCAACTCCGCCGTCTGCTCCACGTTGAAGACCGTGTAGAACTTCAGGAACGGCACCTTCGCATCCTTCTCCTCTCCGCTCGCCGGATCGCGCACCTTCTTGTTGAAGGTCGACGCATAGACGACATGACTCCCATGCTCGCCTTTCTTGACGTGTCCCCCAAGCTCGACGGCTTGGTGGTAGGTGATCCATGCGGGGTTTCGGTAGCCCTTGTCGAGGGCCTCGCCCCACAAGAGCAGGATGTTCACCCCGCTGTACCTGCGTTGCGTGGTTGCGTTATACGGCAGGAGCGCTGTCCCTCCCCTGCTCCACGGACGCACCCACGGGGCGACGCCTTGTGCCAATTCGCGGACAATCGCATCCGTCACACGCTCATACACTGATGGCTGTGTCATGACATGACCCTCCACTCGGGAATCCAGAAGCAAACAACACGCGCCCGTGGCACTCGCATTGCGCGAGCGCCAGAGAGAGCAATTCAGGAAGTATCGAGGTGGCGCGACTGCGCCTATGGAAAGCCGGTTAACGGCTCGGTGGAAAGAACGCTATGGTTCTACTTCTACCGTACCGCTATGAAGCCCACTGTCAATACAAGAGAGGTGCACAAACACACACCGCCTTCCTGCAAGCGCTTGCAGGTATTTTAGGATGCGGTATAGTGAATAGGTGTCTGCGGGGCGTCAGCCCTATCTGGCCCACATTGTCGAGCCGGAGACAGGCACACTAAGAGGCGCCACCATTCGTGGCGTTTTTTAGTACCTCCGCATCATCCTCGAAACGAACGCCACCCGTTGGAGCCGTCTCGATCATCTTGATATCGCGATACTGGCGCGTCTTCCACGCCGGTATCACACTATAGAAATGTTTCTTGCCGTTGCCGATCTGTTGTACTACCACCTTCAGTCGAAACCTGTTCACGATAGCCACGAACCCCCACGCTCGCACCAGCATGTTCTCCTGCTGGTATCTTCCGTGTCGGTTGACCGGCATATACCGATACTCTTCCTCGTACTCTTGGAAGGTCGTGGTCGTTTCCAACAACAACTTCGCCTTCGGTAACAGTTCGAACCGCATCACCTGCACCAGCGGGTTACGTGGGACGTTCTTTCCTGCTTTGTAAACCAGGTGATTGAATCCCTCGGACGTGAAGTGAACACCCTCTCCGCCGAGTGCCGGACATCGTACGTTTCCTACAGCTTTATAGAACTCGTCCGCCTCCCTTCTCGCTTTGTCATACTCCTTCGGGGCACGTGGTATTGATTCGTCTTTCATTCCATACAGTATACGCGCGTCTTAGAACTCGACAACTCCGCTCCCCCACAACGAAAAAACCCCGCCGAAGCGAGGTTTCAAAATATGGAGCCCAAGAAGGGCAAAGAACGGAATAAAGGAACACCTACATACAGAATACACCCATACCCCAAACCGTCAACCCACTTTCGGTTCGACGTCGGTGGTGGTATAATCGTAAACGGCGTGGTTCTTGCCGAGGCGGTTCTCCGACAGGAGAACCTAATGACAATACACTCAAGAGATGACATAGTCCGGCTTGCAAGAGATCTTGGAATAGAACCGAACTCCCATATCCTTGGGAGAAAAGACGTTCACCCAAATATCTTGTGCAATTTCTTGAAATCCGTATATAAGGACAGAGAAAAGGTAAAGTACTTCTTACGACTCTTGAAGGAATCACGGCAGGGACGAAAGGGAAAAAGTAGTCAGCGTAACTCGCAATAGTCTGTATATTTTTAATCTAAGCATTTAGCAGTACCCGTTTAAGTTTCCAAAATCAACTGGAGACCGCTTCCAGAACCACCCCATCCAAGCCGGCTCAATGCCGGCTTTTTTTATGCGTCATACCACGCAACACCCCACCCTCTCTGTCAACCCCACCCCCTTAACTGACGCACCCCTGCTCTATGGTATAGTGGTGTAGCAATCATCGATACATATAAAAATCATTAGCAAAAACTCTATGAGCGTTACCGCAAGACTACTTTTATTTACAAGAGACAGGGCAAAAGACATATGGTCGATTCCATCCCTTAACATCCCCGTCCGGCAAAAGTTTTCTTTACTTAAAGCCTACCTGCACATTCTCGTCATGCAGTATGTTGTATCCAAGTTTATGCCCGTAAAAAAGATTTCCTTTTTACGGTATCAGGTAGAAACTCCCGACTGGTATTCTTTCTTTTATATTTTTAGAGAAATATTTCTGCATGGTATATATGCGATTCCTAAAGGCGAGCAACCTCCTCGGCGTATAGTTGACTGTGGTGCGAATATTGGTATGGCTGTCCTGTTTTATAAATGGTTGTGGCCAAACGTTACCATTGAAGCATACGAACCAGACCCGAGCACATTTGAGGTGCTCAAACGCAATATCGAGAGGAATAAGTTGGATAGTGTAACCTTGCATAACAAAGCAGTATCATCGTCGGAAGGATCTATAAGACTATACTCGAATCCAACTCAAGAAGGATCCGGAAAGAATACTACAGTGAAGGAACGGGTGAGCGACGATTACGTCCCGTATGATGTGCCATGCGTCGATATCAGCACCGCTCTGGAAGGCGACACGGTGGATATTCTAAAAATGGATATAGAGGGGGCGGAGTACGACGTCTTGAGCCGTATTGTAGAAAAGAAAAAGCTGGGAGTCATCAAACATTACATAGTCGAATATCACCACAACATTACAGACTCCAAACATACATTGTCAGATTTTCTTAAACTTTTAGATTCCGACCACAGAGTTTATAGAATTCATAGCGAGGATTCTCTAGTGATTGATGGGAAGAATTTTTACCAAGACATCATGATTCACGCATATTGAAACGTCTAATAACTCGGCTCCTGAATTCCTACAACCTGTCAAATTCTCCCGTTACCATAGTAGCTAACCTACCATGCCCCGCAGACCCCTCAAAGACCGCAACACCCGCACCCTCACCAAACTCGCCGGCGGAAGAAGCTACGCGATCACACTCCCCATCGAAACCCTCCGCGCCTTCGGCTGGGACATCGGCACCGAACTCACGGTGAAAGCGGACACCCACCACCACCGCCTCATCATCGAGCGCCCTACTCCCCAAAACCCCCGCTAACTCGCACCTGTCACCGCACGACTCTCTATCAAAGTACTTTCCCCTGTTTCCCTATCGTATCGCCACAGCTCATTAACTCCTTCTTGTTCTTCCGCAGACTCTCGGCGGTACAACATAATCTCCACAGACTTGTTTTCAAGAAACTGCCAAGCACGCACCCACAATTTTTCCTTACCATAGCCTAGCGCTTTATCCCCATAGGGCAACACAAACTGAATGGATTCTTTGGTATCTAATAAGTCGATAATATGAAAAACGATTCTGTCACCACCTATCTGCTCAACCACCCCAGTAATATCGTTAAGTCTTGCGTCAGTTTCATCCGCTACATAGCTTAGTGTTGTGCGGTCTGGTGAGAACCGGAAGTCTTGCACTCCACTTGTATACCACACTGTCTCCTTCCCTAGTTCCCTCACATTGACCCCAAAGATGTCTGATTCATAGACCTTTCCTAGCCACCCTACATGAGAGTTGCCAAAGGTTATAAACATGTAAAGTTTTCCCATGAACTCGTCGACAAAAGGTTGTACCCGAGCCATGCCTTCCTGCCGATCCATCTTTAACACTTCACCTTCTCTTCTATACGGTACGAATCGGTCAGTGGTTACTTGTGCCACTACTTCTTTCGGCGGTTCCGAATTACGTATGGTTATTAAAGCCGGCTTACCTGGCTCGTATATTACTTCTAGTGCTTCAAAACGGTATGTTTCTGGTTTCAACATTGCCAAGTTAGCACCACGATCGACGGGCCAGTCTTGCAAAAACATTTCATCCTGTGTCAATCGTTTGCGAACCGGCTCCACCGTTTCACCCTCTTGCCGCGCGCCCTCGGGTTCCGCCTGCGTCCGCACATCTGTCGACGCGCTTGTTTCTTCGTGCACCGCACCCGTACTCGGCGTCTCGTCCACCATCATTGGCATTTCGGCAACGTTAATCTCCACACGCTTATGATGCACTGTGCTCGTAGATGCTATTACTCCTCCCACAAGTAATAGCACCACCACACTCCCGATGGCCTGCCATATCCTAATCTGTCGCAATGAATAGGTTTTCATACGAAGATAGTAACATGGATCGGGTTCATTTATAGGCAAGTCCGTTGCTCTAATGCACTCTTCCTTTTCCCCTCCCTTTAGCTCGGATACGGAATGCGATACCAGCAATCCCCGGCAGTGTGAGAATCAGAACTACAAGACCCCATGGGGACGTCGTGGGAATCGACACAATATCAGTCTCTTGCAGATGTACCGTGAGACTCTGCTCAGCTTCAGTATTGCCGAGGTGATCTGTAGCGTAGAACCGCAGGTGGTTCTCCCCCACTCTCAGTAGTACCTGTGTCCCCACGCCTGACACCTTCTTCCACGCTTCCCCATTCAGCGATACCGAGATGGAGGACACCCCTACCCCCTCCCCATCGTCGGCATCGAGATACACCGTGCCACCCCTTCGGTTATGGGTCGTGGTGGGTGGTGCGGTATCGTCTACCGTAGCCCCGACCGTAAACACCTCCTCGGGAGTACCGTCTCCGTCCCGATCGATCTCCACGCGAACACCTCGCTCACCCCGGCGCACCGCCTCCCAGTCTACCGAATACGTATAGACCTCTCCTAACGAGAGAGGTACGTTTGTGAGCTGCACAGTCACGACACCATCTGGGGTCGTCTTATCGATATAGAGCGTGTATATTCCCGCCTCTATACCGACAACTTGATACCGGTAACGTTGGTCAATCAAATGGACGACCGCAGCTTTTCCGGCCTCCGTGTCATACACTACCGTCGGGATCTCGTCGACAAGGTCTGGCCCGACATATCCCGTGACTCGTCCTTCCTTGTCGATGATCCGTAACACCCCAGGACTGCATAGCGATATGTTTTCTTTATCGATTTCGACAGCTTTCATTTTCTCTACAAGGTTTTGGAACGGGGGCGCTTCGCCGTCTTTTGGCAATGTCGGAAACGTGGTCTCCACATTTTTCATCTCGTCGGCAACGACCTTGAGATATTCATGCTTCTTGTCAACATTAAATCTTTTACAGTCAGGGCCAAGACCATTGTAAGCACGTGTTGTTCTAAGTACTCGCATTTCCTGCTCCGAAACAACATATTGAGTTCCAAGATAGTTGTTCGCCTTTATATATTGGTCAGTCGGAGCTTTCCATGTTCTGGGTGTTGTCGGACTCTCGGTAAGTGGTATAGCCCTAATGCTTCCTTGATGTTTCTCGATAAGAACATTAAAGCCGTCTTTAACGTTTGCTGTCATGCCAAGGGCGGTATTTGCATAGTATCGCTTGTCGATCGTGTATCTTTTTGGAGAGTAGTTGTTAGCGGGGTTAATTGGGGTATAACACGCTTCTCGTTTGTCACTAGAGCCTTCGCATTCAGGTATGCTGATCTTGCTGGCCCCGCCAACATACTCCCGAGAGGTGACTTGTTTAATCCCGTGGCCGTAATCGAAAGTTACCCATTCATTGTCAAAATCGATAATGCTCGATTCTCGGAGTGTCATCGCAGCAAAGACCTGTACGGGGAATGCATTCTTTTTCAAATACGCATTCCTAACCCCTCCCAAAAGGGTCTTATCCGAGTTGTCCGCATTGTAATAATGTTCCAACAAGACGGAAATGGCATTAGCGCGTTCCGCGCGGCTTATATACGTTCCTGTCGCGTCAAGTTTCAGACTCGCTTGGTTAGGCAAATCATCCGGTAGGAACGGGTCTCCCACAAATGCCCCGTTTTCCCACCGCCCCGCCTGCATCCAGCCCGTTGTACCGTCAGTCCAATCTTTCACCTGATACCAGCGATACCCGTTGCCGGTAGCAATGATTCCGTTGTCGTCATAGACGCTGGTGACCTCCAGAGCCCACCCGTCGGGAAGTTGCTTCAGGACTGTATTAGACGTCGAGTAGCCGTTCCGAATCGATAGTGCACCGAGCCCGCTCTGGAGCTCGCTCCAGAAGGATCTGGATGACCTGATCGAAACATTGTCTATGGCAAATCCGCCGGGTTCGTAGTTTATGATTTCAATACGCCACCTTGCAATAGCCCCTCCTTGAACGATGAACGTTTCTATACCAAGTTTGCTCGAAATCATATTCCCAATCTCTGAACCATCGAGCGCGTACCAGGTAAGACGAACAGATCCCAATGCATTGAAGTACCCCCCGTCTAGGGAAAAGCCCCCGACGGAGATTGGAGTAGTGCCGTCTTTCGGGTCTACAAAACGCCCTTCGATGGCGCCATCAAATCGTGGCGTGCCGGATAACACCGGTGACGTCGGATTGGCGCCGTCGGAAGTGATGAAAGGAGTATCACCGCCAAAAACAATGCCTCTGTTTGCGTATTGGTTGGCAATGGCGGTGCCGTTTGGGAATTCGCTGAAAGTAATGATGTTGTCCGGATCGATGGCTAATGCGGTCACACTCCCGAGCACACGCATTTCTTGGGAAGGGATACTGGGCGAACTGGAAGGAATTGTAATTTCCGGTGAGGCGGAGACGTTTCCCGCAACAAGAAGAAGCGCCATCGGCACCAACCTAACGAGTACCCGTCTCATCTCCCTACCCCTCTTCAAAAGAAAACCACCCGAACACAAAAAAGCCGAACCCCTCGCGCGACCATTCTCGATGGTCACCCTCGGCAGTCCGGCTTTCCTGAGCACCAGGATCCGTGACGTTCCGTCCCTACCTTACGGTAGGTATGGCGCTGTCATGTGTGTCGTCGCCCTGCGCAACCCTACGTAGGGCAGTCCGGCAACGTGTCGACTGTATACAAAGGGTGAGGAGCGGAGAGCAAGCGCAAACACGGCACGTACCGTGACCTACATCAACGAACCGAGAAATACCCGCACGGAGAGTGTAAGAACCCCACGGCCAACCTACGACCTCCTGCACGCACAGAAATACGGAAACACGACCCAAACCCCGATTGCTCCACACGCTCGAAGTAGACGGCACGCCCCGTCGTCGTGGGCTACGAACGCGTGGTATAATAAACTGGTTGGACGGGGCTTCATGCGGTTCCTCTGAAGAGGGATTCAAACATGAAGAATGACGACATTGTAGAACCAGAGCAAAACGGAGAAGTATCAACAAAAAGTGACGCGGATAACCGGCAATACTTGGAGGAATATCTAACGGTACTCGGAAAGGAAACCGACGATGGAGAGCTCAAAAATCGAGCTCAGAGTAACAGAAGAAACCGCTTCAAAAATTTAACTTAATATAATTGAAAGTTGCGATTTGTTATAGTCGAAGTAAGTCTTAGGTGGTGGTAAGTCCACATATCTTTTAATCGTACAATCGCATGTAAGTCTCGACCAACAACAAACCCCGCATCTGCGGGGTTTGTTTTTTCTGAGGGTGCCCCCCTCTCTCCCTCGGGGCAACCCGAGGAACGACGCACCGACAAAACATCGCAAATCCAGAAATCCGTAAATACAGAAACACGACCCCGAGCACGCTCGGGGGCTCCCGCTCCCCGTCAGGTAACGCTTTTTTTCGTCCGCCTTTGCGTACCCTTCGGCGCCGACTCTGCGGTCGGCTTCGATTCGCCCGTCGCGTTCGCCGTCGACGTGCCTCGCGCCTTGCCTACCACACCAACGGCAACAGATTCCGGATTGCCTTTGCTGTCCCGAATGACTTCCAACTCCGCGTTAGGGTTCGCCAAATAAGCGAGGATGGCGTTCGTCGCATTCTTGAGATGCTTCGCCTCTTGTCGAAGCTCATCCCCCGCGCGCTTGTAATAGAACCACGCCACGACCCACGTGATCAGCGCACCCACGAGCATTGATTCGAGACCAGACATACCATTCCTCGCATAGCAAACATTCAGAAACCCAAGAAGGGTCTATCCCCCGCTCACCCGACCGCAATTCCAGAAATAAGGAAACACAGAACCCCAACCCGTCTACCCGCCCTCCTCTCACCGCCCTCGACGCATGCTCCAGAGAATCATCGCCAGATTAGCGATATCCACCTCCTCCCCTTCGGAAGCCGGCGCCTGCTTGACCAAGAGGTCGAGAATCCGCTCGTAGTTCTCCGGATCGTCCCACCCACGGTACCCCTTCACCGCCTGCTCCCGCAGACGTGCCTTCATTTCGAGCGCAAACTCGTCGACCGCCTCGTTGAGACGGCTGATCTCTTCCTGTGTCTCAAGGTCTATCGTCATCTCGCACTCTCCGCCCGCTCACCGAACCCCGACCAGCCCCGCCAACCCTAGAAATCCGCACACGCCCGCAATCCCAGAAATCCGTACGTAAGGAAATACAGAAATAAGGAAATACAGAAAAGCGTACATCATGAGATAAGGAACCTGCGAAGCAGGCCGACGTCACCAACCCCACCCGCACAAGGCACCCACCAAACCTGCACTACCGAACCGAAACCCAGAACCCCCGCACCTGCACCGTACCGAACCACCCCCACGGCTCTACCGAGCGCCCGTCCCAGACCCACCGTACAGAACTCGGGAGGTCGCCGGCATACAGAACTCGGGAGGTCTCCCCCTCACCACCATACAACCCGCGAGAGGTCATCCCTCAGCCGACCCTCCGACACCCTCCTACACCCGAGCGGTCATCCAACCTCGACCAACACCTCGCGCCCCGACAGCAGACGACGATCACGTCAATTGATCCAGAGCCCCGAGCACCGCACGCACCGTCTCCCTCCCGCGGGCATCCGTCCGGCGCAGACGCTCCACCACGTCACGCTCTTCCTCCGAGAGAAACCCGTCGTCGTCGAGACAGAGGAGGTATTGCGCGGACACCGTTACGAGCGCCTGCGCGAGAAGCTCCGCCTGCTCGATGCCCATGCGCCGGATGCCCTGCTCGTAGTTCGAGATGCAACTCTTCTCAAGCACCCCGCCGGTTTCTGCGGCGAGTTCCGAGAGCGAGAGGCCTCGCGCATGACGCGCCCGTCGCAACCGCTCCCCCATGCGCTTATTGCGCTCGACTACTTCGCTTCGCTCCAAGTGCCCCATCGAATTACCCCTTCAGTACGGACTCGCCGTCGTTATGCCAGCGTACACGCCGAGACGTCAAGCGACACCCCTGCGGGCTTATCGTCCACCCACCACTCGCGAGCAAAGCGCCCACGTGCCCACCATCCCAACCATCGCAGAACCGTGTTTCCGGAAACACGTCGATACGGAACCGCGTAATCACAGAACACCGTGTTTCCGTATCGTCGCATCACAACCACTCGTGCTACAAAACCCAAGCACCGCCTCAAGCTTTGCGCGCCGTCGCGCCGTCCTCGCAACCTCCCACGCGCACCGAGGCTCGGCGTGGCTTGACGACTTGCCAGGGTATGGTATGACAGAGGCATTACACCACCCGCACCATGCCCCGCCCTACCCCGCCAATCACAACCTCGAAGAGCCATGCGGACACCCCTCGCAGTCCGCGCCACACCGCCAAACCCACCCTTGCCTGTCCGTACTGCGAGGGCACGACGATCGCCAAGGACGGTTCGCGCGCAACCAAGCACGGAGCGGTGCAACTCTATCGCTGTCGCTTCTGCGAGCGACGCTTTACCCCAGGCACGACAAGACACCGAACGTATCCGATGCGGGTTATCGTCGAGACCCTCTCTCGGTACAACCGGCTCCATACGCTCGGCGACGCCATCGCAGGCGTCCGCAAAAAGTTCGGCGTGCGGGTACCGACATCGACGGCGCGGTACTGGATTCAGGAGTTCGCCGAGTACCTTCCCTTCCTTCGCTTGCGCGAGTCCGCACGGCGCCACCCCATTCCCGTGCGCAAGGCCATCTTCGAGCACCGCCTCCTTCACGGCCAGGTCTACGACTTCAAGTACCACCGCACGAAGACCGATCTCCTGCTCACTGCGCACCGAGGAAACGAATCCCTCGCCCCTTTGCGTACCTACCTCGACTCCATCCCCGAGGCATGTCCGCATGCACTCTTCCTCAAGGAAACACCGCGCGCATCGCAAGCCAAGCACCTGTTTCGTGTCGGCGACATCCGCATCACCGAGCGACACGACAACACCGCGGTAGAGAGCGCCCGCTTTGCCCTCCAGAGCGTCACTAAGAACAAGCTCCGTCACGAGACTTTGCAGGAGTTCATGCTCGTGAACGACTCGGCCACGGTCGCGGTCGAGGTGCCGATCGTCCTCACCTACGAGGATGTTCATCACTACCGCACCGCGCTCGGCTTCGATGTTCCCCTACCGCTACAGGCCGGCGATCTCTACACGGGGCATATCGACATCGTGCAGATTCGCAACGGACAGGTGCATATCCTCGACTACAAACCAGACGCCGCGCACGTGAAGCCGATCGAGCAACTCATGATCTACGCACTCGCGCTCTCGCGTCGGTCACACATGTTGCTCTACCACTTCCGGTGCGCCTGGTTCGACGACCGCAATTACTTTGAGTTTTACCCGTTCCACGTCGTGCGACGTTAGGCAGTGCCGAGGACATACCTCGGTGCTCGTTGACCCGTCGTGGTTCCGAACGCTTCCGAAGACGCCTGCGGCCACCCGTTCCGCAGACACGACGATACGGAAATACGACGGTTCGGAATGGTTCCGAATCTACCTGGATCAGCCACTCGGCTGGCTTTTCCGACGCGTTCGGAAGCGTCACAGCGCCGCGTACTCAAGATTTGCGGTTTTACGGAAATGCGTGTATATGCATTTCCGTGTCTACGCCGTCACGTATTCACGACGTTACGGCTTTACAATTTTACGACGATACGGAACTACGACGATGAACCCAGGCACCGATATGGCATCCTTCTTCAAGGAGCCCGAGGTCGACGTACCCGCACTTCGGGAGTTCTTGACCGCGCACGGCCGGAAGATCGGCTGGGATTCCGAGCAGGTTCATCTCCACGTCGAGGGCGCCACCAAGACCCACCTGCAATACGGCAAACGCCTGGCGGTGAAGTACCTGGAGTCCCTCGTGTGATTATCACCCTGCAGAACCAGAAAGGAGGCGTCGGGAAGACCACGCTCTCGCTGCACCTCGCGCATTACTTCGCCCTTCGTGGAGCGCGCGTCCTTGTCGTTGATGCCGACCCGCAAGGGTCGGCTCGCGACTGGCTCCAAGCCCGCGAGACTTCCGCACCCTTTACCCTCGTCGGACTCGATCGGCCGACCGTCCATCGCGACATCGAGAACCTGCTTCGCGACTACGACATGGTGGTGATCGACGCGCCGCCACGGGTAACCGACATCGCACGGAGTGCGATTCTCGCCGCCGACTTGGTCGTCATTCCCGTCCAACCCTCACCGCTCGACGTGTGGGCCGCTCAAGATACCGTTCGCCTCGTCAACGATGCCGTCGTGTACAAAGAAGCACTGAAAAGCGTGTTTGCGATTAATCGTGAAATCGTTAATACAGCGATCGGTCGAGACGTGTCGTCCGCTCTCGCGGAGAGTCAGGTACCCGTCCTCGCGTCCCACATCTCCCAGCGTGTTGCGTTTGCAGAGAGCCTTGCGCACGGTCAAACCGTCTTCGAGACCAAGACCGACACCAAGGCGGTTGCCGAGATCGAAGGTCTGGGTGCCGAGCTTCTCGGCCTCTTCGACCATCACGTTTTCGAACCCTTTCGGAGGCAGGCATGAGCGGAAAGCGCGTCTCGATCGGCCTGAAGCCCGGCGTTCAGAAGCGTGCGGAAGAATGGGTCAGCGACGCGGCCAAACCCGAGAGCGAGCCTTCGGAGGAGGGCGCGCGAACGGTCGTCACGAAGCGCTTAACAATCGACATTTCGGAGGATCTCCATCGCGCCCTGAAGGTCAAGGCCGCTACCGAGGGCGTGAAGATGGCCGACCTCGTTCGTGCGTGGATTACGGAACGCTGTGCGTCCTAGTCGAGCGGGAGCGGGTACTGGGGGTTTTCCTTGAAGACGAACCGCAATGCCGTCACCCGACGATTTCGGCGGAGCGCCTCCCAGGTGATCTCGAGTCCGGCCTTGGTAATCAGCTCGCGCACGGCCGGATCGATGACGCGTACCTTGAGGTTCGAGAAGCGGTCGTACTTGTGATCGAGCTCAAGCAACAGCTTGAACTCGTCGAGGCCCATCACGACCACGCCGGTCGTCTTGAACTGCATCAACAGCTCGAAGATGCGGATGGCGTAGCTTGAGCTGACGCGGGCAATCTGTTTGAGCATGTAGCTCGTGAACTGCCTGTGCAGAAGGGTGATATAGGGTGCTACGCGTTGGGTGAACGTCAGCTCGACATACCCTTTGCCCTGGTGGTACTCGATAGCCTGTACCCAGCGGAACCGTCCGTAGCGACGACCATGTTCGTCGTAGGTTTTCACGTCGCGCTCGTAGAGCCGATCCGCCGCATCTTGGAGGGCGGTGTAGGCCGTGGAACGGTCAGAGATGTCGAAACTCTCGGCGAAGTCGCTCACCGTCACCCGCATCGGCTTGATATCACCGTCACGTGTTTTCGGGATGGGTTTGCGTGGATCGAGCTGTGCGATGCAGGCCAGAACAAGACGTTGCTCGTTCACCGTAAGCGAGTAACTCGCTCGGATCAAATCGTTCGATTTGGTGACGGTTACGTCCATGCTACAGGCGATTCTAACTGTAGTCTTCGCCTTCCTGCTACAGATTTTCGAACTGTATGCACTTCCCTGTGGATTGCGCTTGGAATCTGTAGCACGCCTGTGGATTATGCTCGGGATCCGTAGCAGACTGCTTGGGATCCGTAGCACGGATGCTCGGAATCTGTAGCACAGTGCTTGGAATCCGTAGCACGAGGCTTTTCTGGATCGTTCTTAACCGCTTGTTCCGTGAAGGTTTTTCGACATCTTCGGACGCCCTTAAAAACAAGAGAAAAACATTCTATAAACAAGAGAAAAAGGGCCCGCGGGCCCACTTTTTTATAAAAATAATCCAGAAACACAAAAACGCCCGTCGAGACGTCATCAGCTCGACCTCGACGGTGGTATCCAGTCCCCGAGACTCCTGTCGTCGGTCAACTCGGCATCTCTCACCGTCGTTCGGGGCGCCTCAAGTTGCAGGAGGCGTTGCTCCAGGCTTCCGATTTGGTAACGGGCATCCGTCAATCGATCCACCAGTGCCAACTTCTCCTTCTCATGCCGTTCACGTTCTCCGGCGACAAGGGAGTCAAATTGTCTCACCAAATATTTTTGGCCCTCGATTTGGACGCGCAAGTCGAAGTTCGCTAGGCGAAGTTCCTTCAGCTCTGAACGTTCCGCGTCCGAAAGGCTGGAGGAGGGTGACTCCTCCGCTTCTGTTCTTCCGAAGGAGGGCGAAGCCGGCGCATGGGTGCTTTCGGTTCGAGTTTCCCTTCCCAGGCTCTCGTGTCGACCTTCGTTCTCCTGCGCGTCAGCCACTCGACTCGGTTCCGCCTGGTGCTCGCGCTCTTCGCGAACTTGGTGAGCGAGTGTTTCCGCATCGGGCGATTGCAGGTGCCCGTCGCGAAACTCCACGAACTGCATCTTCTTGCGTTCCTCGACGATCGCGCGCTGGACGCTTGCGGGGCTGATGTAGTACTTACGCTCTCCCTCGTGATAGCAACACTCAAGTCGCACGATTCCGCGAGCATTCGGGTTACACCAATTCGTGATCGCTCGCTCCGTTCTCGGCACTCCCGCTTCCTCGAAGATACGTGCCGCCTCACGAACCGTAATTGTCAAGTTCTCGTGTTCAGTACCGCAGGTCGGCGCCGTGCGTTGTTCGGGAGCTTCGAAGCCTTGCGGTTCGGAACGATTCGGAATCTCGGCCTCCTGCTTTTCTGCTCGTTCCGTCACTTCTTCCGCACGCCAGCTCGGTTCCTTCGCTTCCCTTCCGACCTCTTCGGTAAGGTTCGGAAGCTCTTCCGAACGAATCGTCTGCTCGTTCGGAACTCTTCCGATTGGTTCGGAAACGTTCGGAAGGTCTTCCGTATATGTCTTCTGGCTTTTTTCGTCGTGTTCCGAACCGTTCCGAACTGCTTCCGAATATTTTTCGTTCTGGTTCGGAAACATTCCGAAGGTTTCCGAATCGTTCCGAACTCCTTCGGAACGGGTGTCCGCTTCGTTCCGAACCGTTCCGATTGGTTCCGAAGGTTTCCGAATCTGGACGGTATGCACGTCGTCGAGCTGATCATTCATGATTCTTTTATTGTATCCGCCAACGCGCAAAACTTGCAGTATGTTATCCACAGTCGCACATTTTCACCGATGCAATGTACGTGCAATACTTTCAGTATGAACCTCACGTTGCCGGCGGCATTTGTCGACCGCCTTTCTCAATTGAGCGCAGGTGCGACCAAGACCTATCTGTCGTTGGTCTGGCTCAAGGCAACACAGACGCCGTATCCGACACAACCTGATATCGCAAACCACATCAACGCGTCGGAGCGAAGCGTGATTACCTACCTCAAGGAATTGGAAGAGGCAGGTTACATCGAGAAACGAAAACTCAGTGGCGGGCGCCGTACCGATTACATGCTCATCTACAAGCATGTCCAAGAACAACCCTATGGAACACGATGACCCGACATGGAAATTCGAAGGGTTTCGTAGCCCTAACTTCACGACCGTTCCGGACGAGGTTTTCGATGTTCTCGTACCCCGCCTGAGCGGGGCAGAGGTCAAGGCGCTTCTGTACATCATCCGACGCACGTTCGGATTCAAAAAGGAGCGCGACAGCATCTCGATCAGCCAGATGCTCCACGGCATCGTGAAGCGAAACGGCGAACGCCTCGACTCGGGTGCCGGCCTGAGCAAGCCGACACTGTGTCGAGCACTTGCGACACTCGTCGAAAAGGGCGTGATCATCTCGACACGCCAGTACGATTACAACGGAAGCAACATGGCGACGAGCTATCAGCTCAACATGCGTGACTATCGTGCGCCGGTCGTCCAGAAGGAAGAGGACGCGGAGACACACGCGGATATCGAGACGTCAGAGACCCTTGGTCAAAAAACGAGACAAGGGGGCTTGTCTCAAAATTTGACCAAGGGGGTGTCTCAGAATTTGACCAAGCCCTTGGTAAAAAAACGAGACATACAAGAGACAGTTACCAAGAGACAGGGACAAAAGAACGTTAACGTTGCTTTACGCAACCAGAAACCACCCAATCCGCTCCATCTCCTCCCGGACATTCGATCGGAGCAGGCGCATATCGATCTCATTGCGGCCGATATCTTGTCCGCACTCGGCGATCAGCAGTCCGCAGGCTTTTACCGACTGGTCGCCCGCAAGATTCCGGAGTCGGTCATCCGACGCGGATTGTCGGAACTCAAGCAGGGTAGGGTAGAGGCCAAGCCGAAGGTCTTCACCAGCGAGATGATGCGCTACGCGAAAGAGCGGGTTGAATCAGACCTCGGCTCCCGTATCGGAGAGCTGGAGGAAACCCGCAAGACACTTGTCGCACGCCTGACCTACGAGTAGCCTACGTCGGCGTCGACTGTCCGTCCCATCTTACGGACAGGCATACCGCCTTTCGTCACGATTAGGAAGGGGTACAAATCGGGGTACACCCATAGATTTGTACCCATCGTGACGGTCGCGTATCGCGAAACTCCTTATCAGGCAAGGGAATACGTGTCCCCCTCGTTGTCGTGCATCCGCCCGACTCCGATGCTCTCCCGCGCGTCCTGTCTCCGCTATCACGTCGCCTGTCCTTCGGCTATCGGGTTTGCGCCTTGTCCTTTACCAAGGACGGCTACAACCGAGACCATCGGAGTCGGGCGCACGGTACGTCGTTCCGCTCCCCCGGCGCTTCACTGCGTTACGCTTGGGCTCGCGGGACGTACCGGGCCGACAACGAGGGGGACTAGGTACCGTGGTCAAACCACGGACGAGGACGTCCGGATATTCATCCGGATACCGGAAGCTATTGCTTCCGGAACGCACGGCTCGCGCGATTGTCGAGCCGAGGAGAAGACGCGCGAATGCGCGTCTTCGGCCGGCACTGCCGGTCGCACTACGCAAACCGCGGAGCGCGAGAAGGAGTGTCCCACCGCGTTGCCGGCGTGGCACCGAACAAGCGCCGTCTAGTACGCCCGAGCGGTGTTGCCGTTCGTCAAAACGTCAGCGCACCTGCATTCGGTAGCGCTTCTGTTGTTTCCTCTCGGCGCCTTGCTCGGACGCACCATCCAGACACTTGTTCGGCCACTTATGGCCGGCACGCGGCGGTGTGGCTTACGTTTCCGTCTCCTCACCGTGGTGTGTTGTCGCGGACAGAACTCTCCTCTTCCCCGTGCATTGTTGCCCTGCGTCACAACGTCGGCGATTGCCTGTGTTGCTCCTCGGGACGCCTCGCCCGATGAAAGAGGAGAGCTCGTCCGCTCCACACCCCCTGCACGGTGTCGGAGACTCCAGCGGTGGATAACTCCCGGCGCGATGAAGCGCGCAGGCGTACAATGAATGTATCCATGACATCGGTGCTACCGCGACGCGTAGCACCCACACCTCCCCTTGTTATCGCTTTCGCTTGGCGACGCACACCATAATGCGATTGCCAAACAAGGGGCGGCATGGGCGTTATCCTCGGAACACATGAACAGCATGGTGTGGCGCGCGAGCTGTTTTTAGACGATGCCGATCGACTGCACCATGTCTATCTGATCGGGCAGACCGGTACGGGTAAAACGACCGTACTTCGAAATGCCATTCTGCAGGACATTGAAGCGGGGAGGGGGGTCGGT
>NZ_LN848260.1 GCF_001499735.1 Thiocapsa sp. KS1
CCGACGGTGCGGCCGCCCCCCGCCACCCCAAACATGTGATAATGTCCTTTATCACACATAGACCGACAGGGCCGCCCCCCCATGACCGCACTCGCCCTCCTGCCGCCGCCCGCCGCCTGTCCCGCCCCGATCGTCGCCGCCGGCGAACGCGCGCAGCTGCGCTTTTGGGAATTCTTCACCGTCAACATCCGCAACCCGCACACCCGCCGCGCCTATGCCCGAGCCGTCGGCACGTTTCTCGACTGGTGCGCGTCGGCCGGGGTCGTTTCCGTCGCCGAGATACAGCCGTTGCACGTGGCGACCTGGATCGAGGGGCAGACGCGGAGCTTGTCCGCCCCGACGGCCAAGCAGCACCTGGCGGCCCTGCGCCACCTGTTCGATTGGCTGGTGACGGGCCAGATCATCCCCGTCAACCCGGCTGCGGCGGTGCGCGGACCGGCGCATCGCGTGACGTGCGGCAAGACCCCGGTGCTCGACGCCGCGGAGGCGCGCCACCTGCTCGAGAGCATCGCCGCGGACACCCCGGCCGGGCTGCGCGACCGCGCGCTGATCGCGCTGATGGTGTATTCCTTCGCGCGCGTCGGCGCGGCCCTGGGGATGCGGGTCGAGGACGTGTACACACAAAACCGTCGGTTATGGGTGCATCTGCACGAGAAGGGCGGCAAGCGCCACGCGATGCCCTGTCACCACCGGCTCGAGGAGATCCTCGAGGCCTATCTCGACGGGGCGGGCCTGCGCGGGGACCCCAAAGGGTGGCTGTTTCGCACCCTCGGGCGCGGCACCGGGTGTTTGAGCGACCGCCCGCTCGCCCAGGCCAATGCCCACGCGATGATCCGCCGGCGCACCGCGGCGGCCGGGATCGCCACGCCGGTGGGCAACCACAGCTTCCGCGCCACCGGCATCACCGCGTATCTGAGCCACGGCGGAACCTTGGAGCAGGCCGCGGCGCTGGCCAACCACGCCAGCACCCGCACCACCCAGCTCTACGACCGGCGCCGCGGCGACCCGACGCTCGACGAGATCGAGAAGATCCGGATCTGAGACACCGCCCCAG
Source organism: Thiocapsa sp. KS1 (assembly GCF_001499735.1). GTDB lineage: Bacteria > Pseudomonadota > Gammaproteobacteria > Chromatiales > Chromatiaceae > Thiocapsa. Next base: position 1,055 of record NZ_LN848260.1, read on the forward strand.
CGAACTCGGAATGTCCGCCGGAGAGTCGGCTCTCCGTTAACATCGACCGTCGCCGGGACGTTGGAAACGATCAACCGCGAGGTCGATCTGACGGATGCCCAGCTCATGGCCTCGTCGATGTGGAACAGCGCGCGCTCCCGGCCCTCGAAGCCGGGGTGCTCGGCCACTATCGGCGCCGAGATCGCCGAGCTGGAGGCCGAGGCCTCGCAGTTGGCGGAGGAGATCGATGCCTTGACCGGTGCCGACGACCCGTTCGGCGACTAGCATCGACCGTGGCCGCGGCTCCAGACCGGCCGCGGGCTAAGACCGGATGCGCTTCCCGCGTAGCGTTGGGATGTGCTCGCCGCGTCCGCGATCGCTCCATCGAAGACCGACCCGGTCCGTTTGCCCATGGCTGGGGCAACCTGCGACGACGACACGCCAAGTCGGCGCGTCGAGCTCCGCCGAGCGCACGCCCCTTGCCCAAGCCGATGTTCCTGCGATGATCGGCCGCCTCGTGACGGGACGACCAACGCGGCAGGAATTGCTGTCATGGCTTTTGTGGGTCGTTGCGCAGAGCGCTTAACATAGCTTTGATTTTAATTGTCTTTTTATCTAATACTGTTATAATGCGTCCTTAGGACGCATTATAACAGTATTAGGAATTATAGACAAAGTAATTTTCTGTATTTCAAGCAAGCATTGACAAATAAAGCAGTAAGCTATATATGTCCTTAGGACATATATAGCTTACTGCAACATGGAAATCAGGACTGCCCTCAGCCTCGAAATCGGCCAGCTGCATCAGTCGGTCGTGACCAGCTACCAGTTTGGCTGCCTGGTCTTCAAGTTATACCGAGCAAAGGTTTATCGCGGAGAAACCTTAAAAGGCATCAAGAAAGACGTTCCCACCCGCGCTGATTTCAAGCGTCTGCTGTCCTCTCTCGTGCAAGACGGCATCCTGCACAACAGCAAGGAGGTGCCCAACAGCGAGGTTTATGCCGTGCTGGGGCGGGCCGCCGCCGGGGCGGAAGACATTGCCTGCTGCGTCGACCCCTTCTGCTACGTTTCGCATCTGAGTGCGATGGCATATCACGGCTTCACCGACCGTCTTCCCAAACTGCTGTTCCTGACCACGCCACCCTCCACACGCTGGGGCAATCTCGCGGTCGAGCGCATGCAGAAAGACCTGGGTCCGGAGGGGTATGCGCTTTACCGCGAAGCATCCCTACCGCTCTTGCGCCGGTTGCGGCTTGCGAAGATTCACCGCAAGACCGTCAGCAGCCATTCGAGCGTGCATTGCAACCCGGGAGCCTATGTGAACGTGCAGGAGCCCTCTCTGCGCGTATCCACGATTGGCCGCACCTTCCTCGATATGATCCGCGAGCCGGATTTGTGCGGCGGCATCTACCATGTGCTGGAGGTCTATGCCGACCACGCCAGCCGTCATCTGCGCCAGATCGTGGACACCGTTGACCGCCACGGCAGCAAAATCGAAAAGGTACGGGTCGGTTATCTTCTCGATGAGAGGCTGGGACTGTCTCATCCGACCATCGAAACGTGGCGTGCGCTGGCGCAGCGCGGCGGTTCGCAGAAACTTTACCCCAAAGCTCCCTACAGCCCGAACTTCTCGGAAAAGTGGTGTTTATCGCTCAACATCGAAGAAACAGACAACACCGCTGAGGAGGAATGATTGCAGACATCCGACATCCGGGAATGGGTCAAGCAAAATACCGACGGCCAGCCGTTCCGTCAGGCCGTCCACACCATTCTTGCCGCCATCGCCGGCACACCCGTTCTTCAAGCCACCATGATCATGAAAGGCGGGGTGTTGCTGGCCTTGAGCTACCGCAGCACGCGCTACACCAAGGACATCGACTTCTCGACCGCCATCAGGCGCCCGGACTTCGATCCGGTGAATTTCCGGCAATGCTTCGAAGAGAGCCTGAGCGACACCGTGGAGAGCTTGGGTTACGGTCTCGATTGCCGTGTCCAGAGCTGCATTCAGCAGCCCAAAAACGATGACGCGACGTTCCCGACCTTCAAGATCCGCGTCGGCTATGCCGCCAAGGGCGCTCCAGCCCACAAACGGCTGCAAACCGGGACGGCTCCGCATGTCGTCGAGATCGACTACAGCCTGAACGAACCGGTCGAGGAGACCGATCTGTTCGAGTTGGGGGACGGCAGCGCCATCCGCACCTACAGTCTGGTGGAGATGGTGGCGGAGAAGTTTCGCGCCCTGCTCCAGCAGGAGGCCCGCAACCGCTTCCGCCGGCAGGACATCTTCGATCTGCACTACGTTTTGAGCGACCATCCGTTGCGCGAGGACGCGCCGACAAAACAGCGGATTCTGGACAGGTTGCTCGAAAAATCGCGGATCCGCGGGTTGACGATCGATCGGCTGGCCATGTCCAACCCGGAAATCCGTCGCCGGTCCAAGGCCCGCTATGATGAACTCGCCTCGGAAATCGAAGGCGATCTGCCCCCGTTCGACAGGGTCTACGACGTCGTCGAGGCGTTCTACTGCTCCCTGCCTTGGCCGCAGGATTGACCGCGCGCATACGCCGCGCGGATGTTTCGGATCTGCGCGGCGAAGAACTCCGGGCAGGAAGCACGTGCCGGTCTGCCCCCTGCGTGGCCGTGGGACTTTTGCCCCATCGCCACGGCGGCAACACGCTCGCACCTACCCGGTACGACCGACCTGCGCTGCGCTGCCCATGGACGGGGTCGCGTCTGTCCTCGCAAGACACTGCATCGTCCGAGCCCGAAACTGCAGCGGATCGCGAACCAGCGGAATCGTCATGCTCATACCGCCGACGCCCGTCACCGTGACTTGGCCGAAGTTCATCATACGACCGATGATGCCTTGCTCGACAGTGAAACCTTCCACCTTCGCGTGATCGAGTTCCATCGTATGGCGGCGAATGAATCCGAACGTGAAGATCACGCGTCTATCGGTGATCGTCAACGCGGTGCCGATCACGTTGAGACGGGCGTCGAGGATGAACATCAAGAAGACGAGAAGCGCAAGCACTGCTCCGATCACCCCCATAGACGGCACAAGGAAGGCCAAAGCGACAATAAAGCAGATCAGCCCCATGACGACGGCATCCACGAAGATCCACCAGTGCAACGCACCGACGACCTCGACCCGTTCACCGGGATACAACACTTGATCGATATTACTCATCACTATACCGCGAGAGCCCAAAATTCCGGACCTGGGAGGCACGACACACCGTTTCGATCACGGTCCGGCCGCCCGTCTCGCGACCTCCTCTTGGCTGAAGTGGAATAAGAATGCCGTCGCTGATTTACGGGCCGCAAAACTTGGAAATTGCTTTTGATCATGTCGGCGACGACGCGGATATGCGACGTAAAGAAAGAAAAGCGTTGTTTCGGTTACCCGACGACCACGTCGCCCTTTATTATCGAGGACACGTCATTCCCGAAAAACGCGCTTGAAACATCCATCAATCACCAGGGAAAGTCCTCCTGATTGCTTGAGATCCGCACTCCGATTAGACGCTTGCACCTGCGCGTCTGCGGCAGTACTCTATCGCGAAACCGTGCGGCCGGAAGTCGCGAGTAGCTGGCTCCAATCAGCGTCACGCACAGACATCCTCTGCCTCTGTGCGGGGTCCGGCACCATGTGCCGACCCATCTCCCGAACATCCGTGCGCCTATCGCTCACGCCTCCGCACATCCATCGGCCATGCCCTGGCTATCCGTCATCTCGATGCGGGTAGACACCGAGCATCCGGGCGTTATGCCCTGCACTCGCTTCCGACGATTGCCATCAACCCCGATTGACCGCGCCACCTGCCACTGCTGCAGAAGACCGGCAATCGACATCCGCTCGGCCCTGTGCCGGCGGTCGCGTCCCGCGCCTCGGCGCTAACGCGCACATCAGCAACCCGCGCCGGTCCTCGAAATGACTTGCGCGCTCGAGCAGCGAGCGCCCCCAACCACGATCCCGGTGCTCCGACACCGCTCCTGCCCGTCTCTGTGCCCCCTGCACAGAGACGGGCACAGACGACCTGCCTCCAGACCGCGCATCGCGCCGGGTCCGAAGGCTCCGGTCGCCTCAATCCTCGCGTCAATACTCGCGTCAAAACCCCGACCACAGGCGATCATGCATCCGTAAAGGACACCAGGGCGGCACCCTGGCACGCATGATCACCCGGCGGACATGACGACACGAGATCACCACGCGCGCCCCCGAGCGCGCCGCAGCAAGCACCACGCAACGACAGCCAGTCGTAGCAGCATCCCCCCGCCCAGCCCCGTTCCAGGGGAATTCGCGGATGCGGTGCCATGCATCAAATGATCCTGACTCCGGATGGAGGAGTTGCAATAGGCGCCGCGTCAGGCGCCACCCCCCACACAGCTTGCAGCGAGCTCTAGCGCTGTTATCACTTATCACCGCCACGGGCGGGATCGTGGGGATGACCGGTATCGACAGATGATCACGGGTGCAGCGTCCAAAGACGCCCGCGCCACGATCCCGCCCGGCGGTGAGTCGATCCCGGTCGCATGACGCATCTTTATTTTCCGAAGCAAGGTTAAAACCACCGTCTTTAGGCGGTCAGATCTATCGTTGAAGCCTTTTTCAAAGGTTGGTAAGAGAGATGGACTATCGGTACGTTAGCCATACGGATTCCAAAATTCAGTACCACTTTTTTCGTTGCTAAATATCTCCATCACGTTCTGAAATGAGATGTTGCACTAAAGACCCGAGAACAGATCCACCAGACCTCCGTGACGTTAGAGATCGAGATTCTCATGGGTGTCGTCAGCACGGACCCTATCCATATCGTGGTGTCAGCGCCCCGAATCCGGATCCGAACAAGATCATGAGACGCATCAAAGGGCGCACCTCGACCAAACTGCTTGTGACGTTTCCCGAGTTGAAAATGCGTTACCGAGGTAGGCACTTTTGGGCTCGTGGCTACATTAAATCGATCATCATTTTGAGACCAAGACAGACGACCATTTCCGAACGGAGTCACCCTAAACGGGTTTATTCGACCGGTATCCGGACTTTCGGTTCGTAACTTCAACCCATCAGCTTTCGCTGGTGGTTGATGAGCATGTACGCAGAAGTCGAATACGAGGAGACCATGGGAAAATACGGAGGGATGAGTGGCAAAAACCACGGCTATGGCCGAAACATGGCCTATGCAGGGACCCAGGTCCTGCAGGCACGATTCGGCGGCGGTCATTTTTCCAGCGTGGCCAGTCACGGCGATCGTTGGAATTCCTTTTCGGCATGGGCCAAGCAATCCGCAGGAGTGAAGGATATGCGCGATATCAACAAAGAGACAGTCGTCCAATACGGAGCCTATTTGCGCGAACAGGGACTCGCCGCTGCCACTGTCCAAAACCGAATCAGCACCATCAATGTCGTCATGTCCCACGCACGGGAAGGGCAATGGGAGAAGCTCTCGCCCCGAGAGCTTGCAGGCCGTTCGAGATCGACCGTCAGAACGGAAACCCCGAAATCGTATACAGCCGAGCGATACACTGCCGCCCATTCGGCGATGACATCGGCAGGCCTTGCGCGTGCGGCAGCAGTCTTCGGATTGGCGCGTGAATTCGGGATGAGGTCGGAAGAGGCGTCAAAAGCCAATCTGGATCGCTTGGACAAAGAAATGCGTCAGCGCGGGGAAATCAATATCGTCGACGGGACCAAAGGGGGGCGCACTGCACCGCGCTGGGTCGCGGTCACGCCGGCAGGCCGCGAGGCTCTCGCGGCGGCGCTCGCGGCCCGCCCGGAGGGCTCGAACAATATGCTGCGGCAAAATGAGACCTACAAAAGCTGGCGAGGCGGGGAATTGCGAGCCGGACGCGAAATCCTTCACGACCACGGTATACGCGGCTATCACGACGCGCGCGCCGCATATGCGTGCGCACGCTATGCCGAGCTGACCGGCCATGCGGCGCCTGCCGTCTCGGGGGGGCGCCGTACGGTGGACCGAGCGACCGATCAGGCTGCGCGCCGCACGATCTCCACGGAGCTCGGCCATGGGCGCACCGACGTCGTCGCCGCCTATGTCGGAAGCGCACGATGAGCGCGATCCGGCGCCTCCTGGCGCGCGCGCAGCCCGGCAGCAGCGGTGGTGTCGCGCAGCATATCCGCCGCGGCGAACGGCTCGCGGCGCTTATCAAAGACAGGTGGGGGATCAACCGACCCGAACAATGGCGCTCGAAGCATGCGCGGTGGGCGATTGAGCATGGACTCGCGGACGCCAGCCCGGCGACGCGCTACCACTACTACCGCACGATCCGCGTCCTCGCCGCCGCCATGGGGCATTGGCCGAACTGGGAGCCGCATCTACGGGGTGCGTGGACAACGCCGACCGGGACGGGCACGCGCGCGTCCGCCGACCGCGGCGGACGCCCTCCGAAACTAGCCCAGCGCGGTGCCCACCGCTAAGCGTTTGTGCTCCCCAGGTCTGGGCGTGGCTTATGGCGACCCCCGGGCGATCACCGCAGGCGTATTCTTCGCGGCGTTCACCTTCTTCTTGATCGCGCGCTACCATTACATCGCGGTCCTCGACTGCTCGTTGTGGCGTGACTACGACCGCTATGTTCTGGACCACCCCGATTTCTTTTGGTGGAGACGCGATGCCCCACCCCGGCAGCGGGCGAGGTCGCGCCCGAACGCCAAAGGCAGGCGCGATGCCGTTCACGAGGGGGAGTTTTTCGATGGACCCGCGGATCCGCTGACGGTTGGTATCGGGGATTCCCACCACGCCTATCAGATCGCCGGAGACGACGACTTTTGGGGGCCGCGCTACGGCTCGAGCACGCTCTTTTTCGATGATCGCCCCTGGGGGCTCTACGGTGAAGACACCTTCGGGGATAATGATCGGGGCTTCGCGAGTTGAGTTAGCACCACCGACAACCGGGGGTGACGGCATCCTGCCGTTACCCCCGGCGCTTCACGCGTTGCCGTAGCGCGCCATCCGAAAGCCGTCTTTCGTCTTCTGACCCACCACCACCTGCAGCGCACCGCCCGGATCTCCGGGCATGGCACCGCTCAGCACGAAATACCACCCCACCGGAATCTCGTCCTGGAGCTTCTCGAGCAACGCCCAGGCGGCGAGGTTTCCGCCGAGATCGGGATAACGCGTGAGGTCCGCAAAGTTCACTCTCACGAACGGGTCGTCTTGTGCCGTCACGGTGCCCGTCAATGCGACCATGCCGAAGTCCTTCTTGATGCTTTCCGTCGCCTTCGGAGAGGGATACGCAAAGACCAGGTTGCGGGCTTTATTTTCGGGATCATCTTTCAAGCACGAGTACCCGCGACTGCGAAGCACGTTCGGATGCCACGTAGAGGCCCCGTCGGTCGAGACCAACTCACCGCGCAGCGTCGTTTGATGCTTCCACTTGGCCGAGGGTTCGCACCCAAACGGAGCCGCGCGCATCAGCGCATCGCCCTTGGCGAACAGCGTGTCGAGCTTCGCGCCGTAGGCGGGTGTGCCCAGCGCCGCGCTATCCGCGTCCTCGACACCCACCAGCATCAGGCTCGGTTTGCTGAGAAACGTTTTCCCTCCCAGGTAGCCGTTTTTCGCCATCTCCTCGGTGGTGTGCACGCCCATGCTGAGGAACACCATCCACGGCGGCTCCAGCATCAACGACTTGTCGAACGCGTAAGCACCGAGACTGGCGATCTCGAGCGTGCGCATGATCGGGCTGCCGAGCGGATCCGCATCCACCGCTTCGGCTTGTCCGCTCGCGAATGCCGTCACGTAAAGCAATGCCGCATCGGCGGCGACCGCGGGATCCGTTTGGCGATAGTTCCTGATCGCCGTTTTCGGAGACAGATCGACGCGCTCGGCTTCGTTGATCTTCGCCTCGCTGAGTTCCCCGTTACCGGAACCGGCGACGGGCTGGCCCGCACATCCACCGAGCACAATCGCGGCACCGAGCGTGCAACAAGCAAACAGCATCCCTCTATACATCCAACTCTCCCCTGCCATGCGGAAAAAGAACGTTGAGCTACCCGGCCGCAGCCACCGCCCGCGCGGTTCGCACGAGCCGCTTCGGCCCCGGAGAGTCCCTGGCCGTTTGCGAGCCCCTTGGGGGCTCAGGAAGCCTCGAACCAATCTCCAGGTGGGGCCTGCGATGACCGAGCAAGCCGACGGTGGCGACGAGCTGCTCGGCGCACGATCAATCTACGGGTGCTCTAAAGCCCCGGCACTGCCATCCCGGTGCCACCCTGAATCATATCGATGCGCCCCATCATCATCTGATGACCGACCACCTGCTCGCCGATACCGAGCAGGATGTTCTGCGGTTTCATGGCTTCCGCCTGTTGTTGCCGCCGACTTTCCTTCGCCATTGCATCGAGGTTCTGCACGTTCATCGCCAGCGCCGTCATTTTTTCAGCGGAGGCTTTGAGGCGTGCGCAATCGGCTTCCGAGAGGTTCTCCTTCACGCAGCTCTCGTCGGCTTTGGCAAGAATCGCATCCCCGCTGATGGCCGCCTCCTCCTCCTCCTTCTCGTCTTGCCCGAGCAGCGCACCCATTGCCGCGCCTGCACCATACCCCGCAAGCTCGACACCTTTCTGCGTCACCGGGACGATGAGGGAGTTAGGGCCGATCCCTCCACCGCTCGACACACATCCCCCGAGCACGGGGACACCCGACAGAGTCACCACAACCACACCAGCCGCATAGGTCTTCATCGCCATCGCCTTCACCATCTCCGTTGTTTTCGTTAAATCCATGCTAAATCGCGACCGGGCGTTGTCCAGCGAGCGCGTGGATACCCGCCCGCGAGCCTGCCCGTCATTGCGGCTGTTTCCAAACGACACCATCGCAGCGCAACGCATCGAGCGCTGCACGGCTGCCGTCGAGGGTGAAGCGGTACCGCTCTGCACCGTTCGTGATCACCGCGATGCGGCCCTCTTTCATCGCCGCGACGAGATCCGCATCAGCCGTGCCCATCTGATATCCCATCAGGCGCCCGTTGAGCTCGATCGTCTCGGCTGTTGTCCTCAACGCCGCGTCGGGGCGATCGTCGACCGCGATACCGAGCACGACAACCAATCCGTTGATTTTCCTGGCCTCATCGAAGGTGGTGTGCCCGGTCATGTCCGTCCCCAGCGCCATCAGTCCATCGCACCCGATAAACAACATGATGTTTTTTGCGTCATCCGCCCAGGTCAACGCCAGCCTGCCGTCGCGACTCACCTCCCACGAGCCCGCCGAGACCGTGGCTGTCGCCACGACCAACGCCAACAGCAGCCCCGTTCCGAGAAGCCGCCGGCGCGTGCCGAGACCGCCATCGACTGAGCGTTTCCAACGTTCGCAAAACATCACTGCAGCACTCCTGAGCGGATGAAAAAAGAGCCCGATGTCCAATCACCGGAGCGGTGTCGGTGCTGTTCGCGACGGAGAACTACAGAGCCTTCTCGCCGCCGGGGGAAAAGAAGGTTATGCCTACCGACGGGGGCGGGGATCATATGTCGATAGACAAGGGTCGTGCGAATCGGGAGCGAGACGCGCCGTTTATCCAACGGCGGAGCAGCGAAGCTGCAACGGAGGCTGAGCGTAGGGTGCGCGACGATGCAGACGACGGCCAGTGACATGACTGCTTGCTCTACCCCAACAACACGAGTGCGTTCTCGACGGACTCGGGCCAGCCTTGCCGGTCGGCCAGGTTCGCCAACACGGTCGCGGCGAGACGCCCGTCGTCCCGGTGATCGAGGATGACCCGGGCATCCTCGGGATCCAGATCGGCCCCGCCACGAGACGCACATGGCCGTTGTTCTCGACGAGGGCGGAGAAGCCTTGGGAGGCCGCGGCCAGAGAGGTGGAGCGGAAATACCCCGCCACCCGGTCGTAGCGCACGCTCGCGCACAGGGCCGGGATGTAGAAGTCGTGCAGGACGTCGCCGGTGGTGCTGCGGCAGCGCGGCTGCCAGTCGCATTGCCGGAACGACGCCGACCGTTTGATGTGCTCCATGCCTAGGATCTCCGAATTGGCATTCGCCGTCATGCACTCTCGCGTTGCACGTCCGACACGACATCGGTGTCGAGAAGGACCCTCACGGATCCAGATCCCGTTCGCGATCCCGGCCCTCGCCACGCTGTCCGGCCGCCTGACTCAGCAACCCGAGCCCCCGCTCGGCTTTGCCCTGTCCCCGTCGAGCTCGGGCACGAAAGCGGGCCTCGGCGTCCGACTCCGCGACCATCAGGGCCGCCATCTCCTCGAAGAGCCGATCGATACTGGTGCCGCGCAAGCGCGCGATCTCGTCCAGGCGCCGGTAGGTCTCGTCGGGCAAGCTGACTGTCACCGAGGTCACGTCTGCAACTCCTTCAGGAAGTCCTCGGAGCTGACCGCAGCTCCATGTACGAAAAGTCGCGGAGGCTGCGCGTCACGCTCTTCGGCAGTGAGTCGGGTGCGCATGAACGCGATCTCGCAGCGGGCGTGCCCATTGAGGAGGGATCAGTCTTTGCGTGCGTCGGATGGGGGCAGGCACTGCGTCTGCACGAGCTGGCCGAGACAATACGTGGTCGGCGCAGGTCAGCAAGGCGGGCGATCAACACTCGGATCGCCGCGGATGCCGTGTCGACGCGGCATGGCGGCTGGTGACACGACTGTTGGGTCGACCTCAGTTGCTCGGGGGTGGGGTCACCGCAGAACCGAAAGGTACCCGGTCAAGGCCGGACGGACGCGGGAGCGTCCCCGCCATCCAGGGTCAACAACCAGGCCGCCGACACGTCGCCGAGTGCTCCGGCGAGGGCCTCGGCCTCCTCGATGCCCGGACGGCGCAGACCGCTCTCGTAGTTGGCAAGGCGCGAGGCGCTGATCGCCCCGTCGGTCAGCGCGGCCAACGCCTTGTGACTGAGGCTGCAACGTTCACGCGCCGTGCGAATGCGCTCCCCTATTTGACGGTTCCTTGTCGGTTCCATGGGCTTTTATCCTATCGATATGTGTTCGGAACGCATGAGACTAGCAAAACAGGGCAGCCCATCGCCATCGTTTATAGCGATGGTTTCTGCCGCGTTCGTCGTTTTTTTGGTGCGAACAAGCCGTCGACCCCGCGGCGACCGCAAGCCAACCTAAAGTCCGCCAAAAGCCGCCCGATTCCGGACCGGCACAGGTCTCGATGCAGAAACCGAGGACGCCTATTGCGTCAATTCCGAGGCAAACCGAACATTCGTCCGCGCCTTGCGTATTGATTTCCCGGTCGGGGTCTCGATCACCACCTGTTTTTCTGAAAAATACAGCTTAGCCTCTCCCACTTCGATCACGACTTTCTTTCTTTTTTTGTCTTTTCCGGTCCCGACCGATACCCATTCATCGTATTCCAGTCCCGACACCTGCACCATAGGCAATCGTCGATACGCAGGAGGCGCTTTCACCTTCGGTGGTGGTGGTGCTTCCCGCACCTGCAAAGCCGTTCTTGCTTGCCTTCTGCGCTGGTCTTCAATTTCATTTACTATTTTCTTTTCACGCTCTATTCGGTCCAAGATGTCGAGCGCTGGCCGAAAGCAATCACCCCAGAACTGCTGCGCGTCGGGCCAAACACCATTGCCGACGACCTTCGGCCAAGTCTTCCTCTTCAGGATGCGCTCACGTAGCGTCTTCTTTATCATCCAGCGCGGCAAATGAGGTACACCATCGTGCTCTAGGAGCATGCTACGGGGGACGGTGATGGTGTGTTCTGTAATCTCCTCATCCACACTACGCGGATACAGTTCCGCTTTGACTCGCACGCGGATCGATTTTTCTGTTTTTCCCGGTCCCGCAACGGCTACGGGAATAAACGCACCATCTCCTCGGGTCACCATCAGGGAAAATGACGCGAAGGCCTTTTCCAAGTGTTCCTTATATACATACGTCTTACGCCATCGCGATGACCACTCCGCCCAAGACTTGGTAGGCACGGAAACCGTCAGCGCGCCAGGCAACAGCAGGTGTGTTTCAATTCCGACTGTTCGCTCTTCCTCTATATCCCAGAACCAGATTTCCTTGCTATCGTTAAAGAATGAGATGCGCATGTTTCAACCGATGATTGTGAGATTGCCTCGATAACCATGCTGACATGTTTTTGCGCCAGGCAAGTGGCGGCTCATGACAGATGTGCTGGACCCCGCATTGTTAGGGTGCGTAGACGATGACATGCCGATACTCGACGAGGATTTGGAAAACAGGGCTTTTTAGGCCTCTTTTCCAAATCGATGCGCGAATTCCCAGCCATTCGGCTAGTTCGGCTAGTTCGGCTAGTTTTTATAGTACATAAAGGAGGTTATGTACTACTGACGGGGGCGGGAACATGGGCGAGCTGGTGAGGGCAACATCCGGGGTTCTGGAAAGCGCGGGCGGTGCCTCGGGGATGCCGGCGCTGATCGTGCGCGCCGGCGGTCAGGCCGAAAAACGCTTCCTGGAGTTCTTCGCCGCGCAGATCAGGAACCGCAACACGCGCGAGGCGTATCTGCGGGCCGTGCGCGACTTCCTCGATTGGGCCGAGTCCGTCGGCGTCGGCGAGCTCCTCGACATCGAGCCGATGCACGTCGCCACCTGGGTCGAGCTCAAGATGCGCGGCTACGAGGCGCAAAGCGTCAAGCAGCAGCTCGCCGCCCTGCGGCATTTCTTCGACTGGCTGGTCATGGGTCAAGTCCTGACCATCAACCCGGCGGGCTTCGTCCGGGGTCCGAAATTCTCCTGCGCGGTGGGCAAAACCCCGATCCTCTCCCCGAACGAGACCAGGCAGCTAATCCGCGCGATCCCGACCGATACGCTCGTCGGCCTGCGCGACCGCGCCCTGATCGGGCTCATGGTCTATACCTTCGCCCGCGTCTCCGCCGCCGTCGGCATGAACGTGAAGGATGTCTTCCCGAAACAGGATGCCCTCTGGGTCCGCCTGCACGAGAAAGGCGGCAAGCGCCACGAGATGCCCTGCCAGCACAATCTGAAAGACTGGCTGCGGGAGTACATCGAGGCCGCCGGGATCGCCGAGGACGGGAACGGTCCCCTCTTCCGCACGGTGGACCGCAAGACCAAAACGCTCGGCACAACCCGGCTCGACCGGCAACGCGCCTGGGCGATGGTCAAGCGCCGGGCGCACGAAGCCGGAATCGATGCGCCGGGCATCTGCAACCACACCTTTCGGGGAACCGGCATCACAGCCTATCTGGAGAACCCCGAGGCCAAGCTGGAGCACGCGCAGCGCATGGCCGCGCACGCGGACCCTAAGACCACGCGGCTCTATGACCGGCGCGGGGATCAGGTCTCCCTCGATGAGGTCGAGCGGATCGGAATCTAAATTGGACCTTCCCCCGCACGTCCTAAATAGGAACTATTCCGGCCATTCTGGGATACCCGCAGAGGGACACGTCGGTAGCTCAAGCTTTCTGTGTCTCGTGCCAAGGCATCTTTGTTCGTCATGCCCGGCAAAGCCCAGGATTACCAAAGACCGTCATAGCCAGTCCCCTTGCTGGGTCTTGGGAAAATCTTTGATCGACGACTTGATTGGCCGCGAAGTTCGCCTCGATCAGGCTCGCGCCGTCCGACCAGCGTTTCAGGAATTCTGGCAGCCAATGCGAGGGCACACGAGCGTCGAGCGGCCATGGTGAAGCGACGACGGCAGCACAGCCACGATCCAAGGTCTGCTTGGCGAGCCCCAGCGTGGTGGTTGCATCCGGATGCTTATCAGCTCGGCCGCCGCTGCAAACAAATAGAATTACGACGCCGACGTTTCGAAGGGCATCGGCTAGATCTCTCCCTGTGACTCGCAGGCCACCCTCATCCGAAACCACATGGAAGTAGCGTCCCTCTGGGTGAATCCCTCCGTGAGCAGAGATGATCGCCATGCTTGCGCCTGAGAATGTTGAGGGAAGCGTCGAGCCATTGTCGACGATGACCTCGTACTGGGCGAAGGTCGACTCAAGACGTTGCGCGATCATCGGAAGTGTCTGGCTTTCGGTTTCTCCCCCCACGGTCGAGATCCAGGCGCAGAGTCGCCCGTCGCCGATCATTCCTTTGGCGCGGGCAGCTTTCAGCCAGGAGAGCGACGGTGCGGCGGCCATCGGTCGCGACCTGCCAGCGAACTGGTCATCGACGTAGAATAGATTTGGTGGAAACGTCTGGAAACGAGCATCCGCAACGACAACAACCGGCCCCTCAGGCAGGCTCGACAGGCGTAATTCCTCTGTCGTCGTATAGAACAGGTTCGCCGTGGTCTCGTCGATGCCATATGCATAGGGATACTCGGCCGCCCAACGCTGGAAGCGCTCTTCGTTCATGACATCGTCTGGTTCTCGTCGGGGAGAATCAAGGCGACCGCCGATGGCATCGACTCTGACGAGCCTGCCAAAGGTGTCGAAGCCCGCCTGTACGACGCTTAGACCCTCCCGTGCAATTGAGCAGGCAATCTCCGCTGGTTCTTCGACGCAGTTGGGAGCGGCCGGCGGCTTAGCAGCTTCGTCCCAGCCCGGCACTGCCACACCCTGATCAGAAAGGAGTTCCAGGGCGAACGACGTGTCCACCGCATCGCTGATGTAATTGTCGCTCGCCAGCGAGCGTTCTGCGGCAAGGGCTAAGTTCCGCATGTCGAAGCCTACGTCATCGGAGAAGCGTGCAACGCTGCTCGCCTTGAGAAGGGCCAGCAGCCCCTCTGCCGATGGCACGGTTGCGGACATTGTTGCAATCAGCGACTTTAGGTTTCCCCTCGCGTAACGGCACAGCTTGTCGAATATTTCATGGGCTTCCGGCGGAATGGTCGCACCAGATTCCCTTGCTTGACGCAGCAATTGGCCCAGCACCGCAGCGACCGGTTCGGTCTGCTCCTGTTGATCAAGGACCGCCATCGCGTTCTGGACGACGTCCGAAAGCAGCGCTTGGAGCCCCTCGTTGTCCGCTCCCGCGGATCGCAAGCTCACCTGGCGAACCTGGAGTTCTAGCGTATCCAGACGATGGGAATAGGTATCTGACAGCGCCATGCGCGCGAGAATATCCCGAGCCTTCTCTATGAACAAACGAGACTGGTCGAAAAGCCCGCAGTCACGGAGCATTCGGGCCGCGCAGGTGACTTCCTGCCAGATCTGTTCCTCGTCCCCAGCATCGTCCGCAGCGAGAGTGCACGCGATGGCGAGAAGCCCCTCCCGGAGCATGTGGCAGCGGTGATAGACGTCCGCCATGGCGAACCAGCTCAGCCTTCGGCGCCGAGGCGTATCTCCGCTGATAAGGAGTGCCTGCTCTGCCAGGTCCCTTGCTTGTTGCTTGTAACCCGAGTCAGCCAGCCTGCCAGCCGCCAGCCGAATCAAAGATAGGTCGACGTCGGGGTCAGATGCGTGTGGCGACACCGACGAGGCAAGCGCCAACCAACGTAGTAGAGCGTCGTGGTCTTCGCCGGTCTCAAGCGGAGCGTTGATTAGATAATGGGTGATCGCAGATACCACCTCTCCCGCTGGTTCTGTCAGTAGAGATATCGGAATAACCGACCTGCCGATCACCACGGGCTCCTCTTGCGCCAGCCACTCAAACGCCGAGTTCAGAAACGGTTTGCGCTTGAGGAGCCAGTCGGCGCCCTCCTTTCCGACCGGGCGCAATTGCTGGAGACTGATTCCACGCGAGGCAATGTCGAGCAACAGGTAGACCATCAAAGCGAGACCAGTCGTTCCTGAGACATAAGGTTGGATCAGCTCAGCCAAGCCGACTCGGAGCCTTTGTTCACCCGGATTTGCTGCGAGGTGATCGATGAGCGAGAGCATCGCGGATCTAATCCGCTCGTGCGACTCTGGAACGCTTCCAGCCTCTCGATCGTGGAGGAAGATGCCCTCTAGGGTCCGTAAGAGGAGCATCGCGCCTTGCCCCGACTGAGCTTGTGTCGTTGGGATCGGCATCGCAAGTTCGAGCGCATGAAAGACAAGCTTCCGTGAAAGCGCATCACGCACACATGCCATCCGATTGGCATCGGCCCAGGAGTTGCCGCCCTCGGTTAAGGCGACAAACCCGGAATAGTCGGGAACGTCGGGCCCAGATAGGAAGCGCGCGAGTCTGTCGTAGAACTCGGCGTCGGCCTGACCGTCCGGCTCCTCGGTCGCCATGGCGGCGAGACCTGCATAGTCGCGTGCCGCGAGCAGGGCGCGTTGCTGACGCTGCTTCAGCCCAGGACTCCCCGGATACATCCGCGCAAGCCGCTCGGCGATCTTATTTTCGAGGAGTTCCGAGCCAACGCCGTGCGCTGTGGCAAGGGCGCTTTCGAGGTCTTCCCGATTGCTCAAGTCGTCCACCACGGGCGCCAAGATCTCGGACGCCAATCTTGCCGCATTGGCGTCCTGTGCTATCCAGGCGAGCTTAACCCGCGATGATGCATCGAGTTCTCTGTTTAGCGCGATTGCCACATGGATTTCTTCCAGCGCTTGCACAGAAAACCCAGCTTTGTAGAGCACCTGGATGCGGAGATAGGGTTTGTTGGCATCGAGTTTGGCCGGAAGTTGCTCGATGTCGCTGAGGGTGCGGCCGAGACGCCCTTCCCGAATCCAGACATCCCATTGATCGACCCGCGCTGCCAAGATGCTCTCGGGATCGTCCGCGCTACTCGATCCCAGTACGCCGCATCCGTCAATCGAGAGCAGTAGGTCAGACAATGCCTCGCGGCGAGGGCTGGGCTGGTTCGCGTCAAGCGCAACATACAACATCCGCTGGCGCGCTAGCTCGATTGCTGCAGCTGCCAAAGCGTGCAACTGCGGAGCCCAAATGTCCGCAGGTTGAAGCGGCGCCGAAGCGCCCGGAGTGACATAGGGATAAATATCGTCGTCCCGATAGCTAGCCGCGTCCACCACGATCACTGCTGTTCGCTCCGCTTGCACCGCTATGACGTCTAGCACCGACCGGCTCCGCCGGTCACGTGAAGCGACTAACCGAAAGCGAGCCTTAAACCAAGCCTGCGCGGATGGCTCCATCTCCCGTCCGGAAAGAAGACGGAAGTTTGCGATCATCTCTTTCCAAACCTGCGCTTCACATTCTTCCGCTTTCCATCCAGCGGGTACGACGACCAAGAAATTTTGAACGGCCGGCCTCCCTACGTCAGAAAGGCCTGTGAGAACCGCGACGAGCAGTCCCGCGCGAGACAGAGTATCCCGCGAGCCGAGATTGTAGATATCCGCAGCGCCGAAGACGTTCGGATTTTTGGCGATCGACTCCTGAATAACCTCTGCGAGGCGATCGTGTTCGCTGGTTCGTCCGTTTGAGGGCTGTGGCGCGCCAGCGTCATCCGACTTGCCATACAATTCTGAGTGATCGTCTTGGTCTACAGTCATTCGTTCTCCGGCCCTCAGTCACGGACTCGCCAGGTGAGCCCGCGGGATGTCTATGCTGTGCGTCATGGCCCCTTCCGCGACACAACGCTCCTGGATCAACCCCGAGAAGGCCCGCTACTACCAGGTCTTCCTCGACCAGGATCTGTTCGGCGACTGGACCCTGATCAAGGTCTGGGGCGGCATCGGCTCGAACCGTGGCCGGATGCACAGCACCGGTGTTGCATCCTACGAGGCCGGCGTCGAGCAGATCGGCGAGATCGCTCGGCGCCGGGCTCAGCAAGGGTACGCAAACGTGACCCCGGGATGACGCTACGCAAGCTCAGGTCTCCCGAACCGCACCGATACCATCGAGCTGCCCGAGCACCGCAGACTTGGCTCCGACCGGGATGACCCAGTTACGGTACGGCGCCCCTTTATAGCGGCCCCCGAAGGACTTGGCGATAGCCTTCAACATGGGATTAACCCGCTCGTTGTAGGGCCACCGAGATCTGATCGAGGAGTGTCGCGTAGACGTGAAAATCCAGCCCGAACTTCTCGTACAGCTCGTCGCGCCACTGCTCGACCAGGCTCCCCGGAGCCACGATCAGGATGCGGTGGGCATCCGCGCGCATGATGAGCTCGCGGATGTAGAGCCCGGCCATGATGGTCTTGCCCGCGCCGGGATCATCGGCCAGCACGTAGCGCAGCGGCTGGCGTGGCAGCAGGGCTTCGTAGACCGCCGTGATCTGATGCGGCAGCGGATCGACGTTCGAGCTGTGCACGGCCATCATGGGGTCGAAGAGAAACGCGAGGTCGATGCGCTTGGCCTCGCAGGCAAGCTGGAAGGCCTCGCCGTCGCCGTCGAAGGCGAACGGGCGCTCGGCGGTGGCGATCGCGACCGTGGCCTCGTCGTCCCGCGCGAGCAGGCGCTCCTTGATCGCGCCGTCGGGGGTCTTGTAGATGAGCTGAAGCGCCCCGTCCCCGTGCGAGACCGTCGCCATGACCGATACGATCTGGCTGGGCTCGATGCCGGTCAGGCTTTGCCCCGGTGCGATGTCTTCGAGTTTCATGGATCCTTTCCCCGATTCCCTTCCCGAGAGCCCCATCCAAAGCGCGGAACATCATTCTCCGGGAACCATATTGCACAGAACGTGATGACCGGCAAGGAGCGAAGCATTCACTTCCCGACCGGCCATAACCGGCACTCTCCGAAACGACTCGACCGGAAACCCCGCCACGGATCGGCTTCCCCGGCCCACCGTCATCGCCGGCCTCGGGCTGAGGTCCGGATAGACGCGGTGCAGAGAGCGATCATACAGGGGAGCAAGACGAGCCATGCCGGGCGCCGGGTGGATTGGAGCATTGAAGAGCACGGCATCGAGGAGGGCCTGCAGGACGGCGTTCGGATCGTTCGAGATCCGCGATCAGGGCAGGGCGATCCGTTACGGGGGGACGGTCAAGACGGCCATTCTCTTGCAAGGCAAGGGTCTTGATCATCGTCTCGCCCAAAACCCTATTCCAAGGATAGGCCATCACCACGCATGGCTTTGTATTTCAGAGTGTTACTTCCGGATGCCGCCCAATTTTCCCGCAGGTGGCCAAATCGATGATCAAGGCTCTTGCAAACAACGCTCGCAGCGATTAATTTTATTTGGCGTTTGAGCAGACGAAGGCTTGCGATTGCCGCCGGGATTCCGGCGGCCTGGAAAAAGCCACAGTTAGTTCTTCCTCGTCGCTCAGACGATGGGCTTGTGATTGCCGCCGGCAAATTCGGCGGCCTGAAAAAGTGTACAGTCTCTACGCCATCGTCGCTCAGACGACAGGCTTGTGATTGCCGCCGGGGTTCCGGCGGCTTGACAACTGCGTGCTCAGGTATATCCCAGCGATTTCCCACGACGTGCACGCATTCCTGTCCTTGATGACCTTTACGGCACGCCCTCTCCTTCCGCCCGCCTATACCGATCCCGGATCCTGATGAGCGTACGCAGCGCCTCGACATGGGTAGTGCGCTCGGTCAAGGTTGCGATCTCGATGCGCAAGGTGTTCACCGCCTGTTCTGCCTCGGCACCCTCAGGCCAGGAATGGCCGCCGGGCGGGAGCAATAAAGATCGGCCGCCAATCGGCTCGGCTTCGCCCTGCATCGGCAGCTTCCTGCCGAACCCCGTCGCGATCCCGCCCCCGTGGTCGAGCATGTGGTCCAGCAACTGGGCATCGCAGAGATTGGATGGATGTCCCGTTACCTGGAGCGCAAGCCGACACGCCATGTGCACCGCGCAGAGATCCAGGCGCACTACGGTTACCGCGACTTCAGTGAACCGCCCTGATCCTTCCGGCTCGGTCGCCGAATACAATGCAAGGTGTTGTTGCCCGGTGTCATGACCCTGCCCCGTCTGGTCGCCCGCGTCCGTGACCGATCGGCTAGCCGCCTGTGGCGGCGGCTCTCGGCCTTGCCATCGGCGGCGCAGCAGGAGCGGCTCGGATGCGTTGATCCTGGTCCCGGAGGGGACGCGTTACAGCCACCTGGATCGGATGCGCCACGCCCCACCACGCGCGTCAGTGCGCCGGCCTTGATCGGCGTGCTGCAGCGGCATCACGAATTGCATGAGTTGGGCATCGGCATGCTGGATCTAACGCTTCCACCAGGTCGCAGCGGTTCTCGCCGCCGCTGACATAGCGCCGCGGCGGCTGCTTCGGGAAGGTATACCGTATACCCCCATTTTAAAGGTCCGTGGACAACGCCCACAGGGTTACTCGCGCATCGATCCCGGTGCTGATACGCGCCCAGCAGGAGCATCGCCAAAAAACGCCAGGGCTCACATGGACAATGTAGGGAAACAGAGAGATAATTTGGCAAGGTGCAGGGTAAAAAAAACCCGGCACCATAATCGATGTTCACCCACCATGTGCTGCAGCATCGGGATTAATCGGTGGCCTAGTGACCCGCCGAAGATGACATACACAGTACGCCACTGGTACTGCGACCGCCCCATCCCCCATGAATCGCGACGTTGCGAGCCCCGGACGAACCGGAGTTTGTTGCATGTCTGCGCAAAAATCTTGTTACACCACTTACACCACCGACCCTCTCCTTCGCGCCGATGAGGTGTTGCCGCTGGTCGGCCTCAGGACCCGCCAGGGGCTGCGCAACTGGATCGCGTCCGGCAGATTCCCGCAAGGGTTGCGGATCGGTACACGCGGCCGTGTCTGGCGCCTGAGTACGGTTGAGGCGTGGCGATCTGGGCTCTCGGCCGAGCGGCCGCCTTTTTCGGAGCCGGATCCCGAAAAAACCAGCCCCTAAAAAAATAGCCCCGGACCGGAGAAAACCGGCTGGGGCTGGGCTGTACAGAGTGTTTCAAAACCTTACAGAAAATCACAACCACGAGATCAGATGAATCGACCACGGACTAGCCGGTCATGGGTCGCCACACTGATCTCCCGGCACGACCACACATACCCCATGGCATCGTGCGAGGCGCCTGCCAGCGCCTCCGATGAACGCCACCTGCCCGGCCTGCCCAGCCGGACCAGATCGATATGCGATCGGGCATCGCATGTGCCGCTACCTGCGAGAGGTAACACGCATGCGTAATTATAGCCTTTTGACCGCGCCCGCGCTCGCTCGCGGCCAATGGCCAGAGATCCTGACCGGCCTCGAAATTGACCATCATCACCTGACCTTTCAGGATGATCGCGTGCTCGGGTTGAATGTTGCACCGGTCTTGCCGGAGGCCGCACATGCCTAAAGTCGCATCCTTGCATCACGGGGCTTTCGGCAACGATCCCGGCAAACCGGCGAACGAGACTCGATCGCACCTGGACAAGTACGTGACCGCGGCCGAGGTGGACCAGGCCGAATGGTCCCGCACCTGGGTGGTGAATCAGCTACTCGACGCCGGGCGTCTCTATGAAATCTATGGCAAATGGAAAACCGGAAAGAGCCTCGCGGGGCTGGATCTCGGGGCACACCTGTCGTGCGGCATGCCCTGGTGCGGTCGCGCCGTGATCCCTTGCGTCGTCATCTACGTAGCAGGTGAGGCGGTAGACGAGACCTTAGCCCGACTCGCCTCGTGGCGCATGCGCAAGCGCGTGGCCGGGGGTATGCCCTTCTACGTGCGTAAAGTCCCGACCGGGCTCGGGATCGTCGCACTCGCCGAAGAGTTCGCGGCCGAGGTGCGGGAGATCTCGGACAGACACCCAGACCTGCACCCGGTCATCATCATCGACACCCTGGCCCGCAACCTTGGCCCGGGGCTGAAGGAAGACGGTGAGGGGATGGGTGCCTTCGGAAACAACTTGCAGGATCTCCTCGTTAAGCCGATCGGATGCACCGCGTTCGTGATTCATCATTCGGGGCACGCGGAGGGTGATCGCTCCCGTGGGGCGAGTCAATGGCATGCCGTGATCGACGGCAGCATGCGGATCGGGAAGACGCCAGACGGCATCGTCACGATGGATGCGGGATTTATGCGCTCGGGCGCCGGGGGCGATCGTTTTGCCTGGAAAATCGAGGTCCAGCAACTTCCGGGCGCCGACAATTTCGGCGCGCCGATCGAGCACCCTGTTCTCTATTCCCTCGACCCGCCTGCAACGCGCGCCAAAGCGCCAAGCGCAAACGAGCGGATCGTGATGGAGATCGTTGCGGCCCTGGAAGCGGAGGGCGCCCGCAACATCGCGAGCGAAACCATACGCGCACGCTGGCGAGATCGAGGGTACCCGCACGACAAGAATTGCGCTCGCACCTTGAGTTCCTGCGTCGATAAGGGGCACCTGCACCGATCTGGCGGGGGCTGGATTTCCACACCTTCGCTCGACACGGATTGAGGCGACTCACCCCGCCTCATCCGCCTCACCCTATAGGGTGGTGAGGCGGATGAGGCGGGTATTCGAGAGTCCCGTGAGGCGGATTTCTGGCTCTGTAAAACCGACCGTCCGAGCTGGCGTAGGCTGGCCACGCACCCGAACGGGACGTGGACAGACCACACAGTCACCCCACCAAACACTTCGGGTTCCTCCACTGAAGGCGTCTGTAACCTTCGAGAATATGGTTGCAATCGACTCCAAGTTTGGCTTTGGCAGCGGTTTGCTGATGGATTTCAGACGTGGTCCGGCCTCAATCCGGCCTCTTGCCTGCCCCGACGCTTGATGGCCTCCATGTCGAGCGGCCCCGCGGGAGCGCTGTTTTCTCCCTCGATCAAGGCTTGCCGCAAGGCTTCCAGCCTGGAGGCGGCCTCCTGTTCCTGCAGCAGTCGCAGGGAATCGCGAATCACCTCGCTGACCGAGGCATAGCGCCCGCTTTCCACGAGGGTGACGACAAAATCGTTCCAGTGGTCGCCGAGGGTGATGGTTTGGGTTCTCGCCATGATGCGTTCCTCCTGTGTACTCCTCCTAAGTATAAGACTTTGTCTTACATGGCAAGCAATCGTTTCACCGGTGCGGAGCGCCACGGCGCGCTGATCCTGCGCGTGGGTCTCGGGGTAGACCCAACAGTCGTGTCACCAGCCGCCACTTCTCTCAAGGCAAGGCCAGGCGAGTGCTCATGTCCAACCCGTACGGACGGTTCGATCTTGACATGGAGAGCCGGCTCCTCCTCGACTGAGCCAGATGGCCCCTGGTGACACGACTGTTGGGTCTACCCTTATAACGGCATGCCGCATCGCTCCTAGTCACACTCGCGTCAGGACGATTGGATCAGGAACCTGCCGGCGGCGAGCGCCTGCACCCGGGTGAGGTTGGGATGTCGATGATTACGTACGGCGAGTTGTTGCTCGGCGCGGAGAAGAGCCAGCATCCGAAACAGGTTGCGGAGCGACTGCAACGCTTCGTCGAACTTGTCCCCGTGTTGGCGCTGCCGGACAACAGTCCGTCTCACTATGCCCGCATCCGAGCTGCGCTGGAACGCGCAGGGACACCAATCGGGGCCAACGATCTTTGGATCGCGGCACACGCTATGGCTTCCGGCCTGATCCTGGTGAGCAACAATTTGCGGGGGTTCGGTCGGGTAGCTGGGCTCACAACGGAGAACTGGGCACACTGACAGCGGCCTGCGCGAGCCTTAGCGTACGATATTCTCCGTTCTATGGAGTGACCCCGATGAGGCCGCCCAGGCGCTGGAGCGGGGCGACCCGCAACTGGGAACCAGACGCCCTCGTGCTCCTCAATCCTGGAAAACCGACGTCAAAGAAGGAGGTCGATTACCTGCACAACGACACCTGAGCGACGCGACATCTTATCTTGACAACGACCGCTCCTATCCGCGTACACCCGACACGTCTAGCGCCGCGGTCGGCTGACGAGCGCCGCCTCAACGATTATCAGCCGGCCGTGGCAGCCGTCAAACTGACAACTCTGACAGTTACCTAAGAACCTGATCTGCATTGAAATCACGCTCGTTTTCCAAGCGTGTATAGAAGGATTGGCCATGGAGATGGTTTCAGGGACTCAGGCGGCTCTACCGCAAGGGGTTTATTCACAGGTTTCCTGCTATCGCCAAAAGGTGTTCGTCGAGCGCCTCGGTTGGGACTTAAGGGTGGAAAATGGAGAGGAGCGGGATCAGTTCGACCGGCCCGATACTGTCTACGTCGTCGCGCGTGACGACCATGGGCGTGTGATCGGTTGCGCGAGGCTCCTTCCCACCACCCAGCCCTATCTGCTCGATGAGGAGTTTCCCGGACTGCTCAACGGGGTCCCTCCGCCCTCCTCGCCGGAGGTGTGGGAGCTCTCCCGCTTCGCCGCCGTGGATCTCAACCGCTCCCCCACCTCCCCAACGTATCAGTTCTCCTCACTGATCACCGTCGACCTGCTCAAGGAATCAATCGCCTGCGCCGCTGCCTGCGGCGCCAAGCGGCTGATCACCGTCTCACCCATCGGGGTGGAGCGGTTGCTGCGGCGGGCAGGCTTCCACGCCCACCGAGTGGGACCGCCGATGGTGGCCAAGGGGCACCCAGTGGTCGCGTGCCTGATTGAAACGGAACTGGCCACAGCGGGACTCTGATCCGCTGTGAAAAGGCGCCTGGATGCCGAGCCGAAACAGAACATATAGGAGTATCAAGGCCATGGCAGATATGGCACTGCTGTCGCTACTTTCCAAGCCGATCACCAGCGAGCCCTATCGGGATCCGGATCACTTGGATCAATTGCGGTGCATTTTCGCGGAGCAGGGCTACGTTAAGTTGACTGGGTTCTTCGCCGAGCCCGTCTACGAGAGCTTGATGGCCGAGATCGAGGTAATACAGCGGAAGAAGCGGAAGCGCGATTTTCAGATGCCGGGCTACGCGACGCCGCGGATCATGTCGGTAGTCAGCGGTAACGAGATCCTTGAATCGTCCGTGCTGCTGGCGGCGCTGTACGGCCACTACGAAATCAGGAAGCCACTTGCCACGATCATCGATCAGGACATCTTCGGCGTCCATCACAGGGACGAGCTGATGGTGGTGAATCTACTCGAGAAACGCGGAGATACCCACGGCTGGCACCTCGACGATCCCCGCTATGCCTTCATCGCGGTCTTGAAGGCGACTCCCAACGATCAGGGGGGCTCGGTCGAGTACATCGTCCACTGGCGGAGCCTGTGCGTACAGCATGGGCTGGACGCGGAGCAGGATGTTGACAAGGGGGTCGAGCTGGCGGCCAGCCTCGGCATGATACGCCGGGCCCACCACGAAGCCGGGGACTGTTACCTCCTCAATGCGGGTGAGTGCCTGCATCGCGTCACGCCGTTGACAGTCGATAGGAGCGAGCGGTGCGTATTGAACATGGCATTCGACGATCGGGCGTCCATTCCGTTCGGCGCCACCGCAGACTTGCTGTACGGAGAGCGCGCGTGAATCTTGGGTCCGGCATCGGAGCGCCGCTCATGGGCGGCGAGTTCGCTGAAAAAGTCATCCTCATCACCGGCGGGGGTCACGGGATCGGAGCGGCTGCGGCGAGGTGCTTCGCCGAGGCGGGGGCGCGGGTCGCGTTAGCGGATATCGACGGGCAGGCCGGCCGCCGACTCGCCCAGGAGTTGATCGAGGGTGGAGGGCAGACGCTTTTCGTGGAGGCCGACGTCTCTAAGGGCCGGGGGTGTGAATCGGCTGTCGAGCGAGCCCTCGATGCTTTCGGCGGCATCGACATCCTCTTCAATAACGTCGGAATCACCCGGCGCGCCACTGTGGTGGAGACGACCGAGGAGGAGTGGGACGCGGTGATGGACACCAACCTCAAGTCGGTGTTCCTGATGTGCAAGCGCGTTGTCCCGGTGATGGCCGCCAACGGCGGAGGCGTGATCATCAACACCGCTTCCGGCTGGGGGCTGGCTGGTGGAAAGGCGGCGGTCTCCTATTGCGCATCGAAGGGAGGCGTCGTGTTGCTGACCAAGGCGATGGCCCTGGATCACGGCAAGGAGAATATTCGCGTGAACTGCATCTGTCCCGGGGACACGCGTACCAGGATGTTGCTCGAAGAGGCGCGGCAACTGAATCTGCCCGACGATAGGCTGATCGAGGAGGGCGTCGATCGCCCCTTGGGCCGGGTCGGTGAGCCAGGCGAGATCGCCGCTTCAGTGATGTATTTGGCGTCGTCACTCGCGTCGTTCGTGACCGGCACCGCGTTGGTGGTTGATGGTGGGGGATTGGCGGGAAGTGCGTAGTGAAGCTCACCTCTCGGAACAGGACCAAAGAGATGAATGCCATTATCACAGCGAATCCGCAGAGCGCGTCGCACCGAGTCGCTGAGCTGGCGTACCGCTACCATGGCCTCAAGCTGCCGATCGAAGACGACCCTGAGCTGGGACAGCTTCTTTCCCGAATACCGGTGACGACGAAGGCGGACCTCGTCGCCTGCGGGAGTGAGCGTGAGGAGGAGTATCTACGCGGCGCGGTCCTGTTCAGCGAAACCTCCGGATCGACCGGCATTCCACTCCAGACACCGAGGGGCGCAAAGGATTTGCAATGGAACGTCCTCAATCAGATTGCTGCTTACAAGAGGCACCTTGAGCCGGGCGTGGACCGCATCGCGGTGATCCATCCGTCGGTGCTGAGCCCCTTCGTGGAGGCGTCCTGCCATGCGCTGACCCTGATGGGGGTCGGCTATGTCCGGCTCTTTCCGATTCCGGGGATCTGCAGCTATGAGCGGATCCATTCAGTGCTCGCTCGATATCGTATCACCGCCATCATGACCACTCCGACCTTGGCCTACAAGGTGCTCTACGAAACGAGGGACCTGCGGGCGAGCGGCGACCGGCTGCCATTGCGCAAGGTGTTGCTGACCGGTGAGCTGATCAGCCTGGAGTGCGCGGCCAACATGGAGACGATTCTCGGGCCGGGAAGCCGCGTCACGCCCTTCGTCTATGGCTCCAGCGAGACCGCAACGCTGATGATCGGCACCCACGAGGGTCGCTATCTGCCGATTCGGGAGGATTTCGTTTTCGAGGTGGAGCCTGAAGATGGCGCTGGAGCCTCCGCCGAGGGGGAGATCACTGGAAGGCTCCTGGTTACTTGGTTGCGCGACGGAATGCTGCCGATCCTGCGCTATGACACAGGCGATCGCTTCACGTGGGTGAGGACGGATGACTCGGGCTACTTTCGTTTCGAGGGACGGGTGGACGGCGGGGGCATCGATCCCGCCCGCGCGCAGATAATCGACCAGGCGGTGTTTTCGCTTCCACTCTCCGTCTACCACTATCAGTACGAGACCGAACGGAAGCGGCTCTCCATCGTGACCGGCGGGTGCAAGTGCGATGAGCGCCTGATCGAGCGGGCGCTTCTCGACGGAGGGGGGCTGGCCGCCGATACGCGGATCGTGCTCGATCCGGAAGAGAGCGATTTCTACGGTTTCTCGCCTTTACCCAAGTTGTGGCGAATCAGCTGAGCGAGGCGGCTTGCGGGCGGCTCGTAAAAGATAGCGGGCCGGGCGGATGTTGAATCGCGCCGCCCTCGACGCCCTATCGACAAACCACCCTTAAGAGGACTTTCCGATGCCACATTGGCTTATCACCGATCTCGTCATCGTAACCATCTATGGGCTGCTGCACACGGTGCTCACGACGAAGCCGTTGGTTGCGCTCTACAACACGTTGTTCCCCAGCTATACCTGGAATATCTCCTACAGCATCGTATCGGTCATCACCCTAGTGCTCGGGTTTCACTACTGGGAGAGCTCCGGTGTCTATCTCTTTCAGCTCACGCCCGGCAGTCTCGCCTACCACGCGAGCACCTTCGTCCTGGCGTTCTCGCTGATCGCGTTCTTCTACTTCTTCAAGTTCACCACATCGTTCTGGCAGTGGCTCGGGGTGAAGCAAGTGGTTCTGCGGGTTCGCGGCAAGGAGCAGCCCGCCTACTACCGGGTGCGCCAGGAGGGAATCAAGCGCTACATCCGTTTTCCCCACCACACCGCTCTAATCGTGCTGTTCTGGGCCCATCCGGTCATGACCCTGGACACGCTGTTCCTAGCGGTGAGCGCGACGATCTATCTCTATCTCGGCACCTATCACCAGGATCTGCGCGGGTTAGCCGCCATTGGCCGGGAGTGGCAGGAATACCGCGCCAATACCGCCCTGCTTATCCCAGGCCCTCGGGTTATCGCGCGGATGATCCGGGACATCTATTCCGGCGACGAAGGCCGCGACTCGCCGGAAAGAAAGGCCGCTGAGAGCGGCGTGCCGGAGAGATCTCCGCAGGGCGCCACCTTCGCATCGGAAGAGTCGACCGCCTAGCGCGGATCTCTCACCAGGATGGCAGGCCGGTGTCTAGCTCGGTGGCTCGCCGTCTGCATCGAGCCGCATCACCATTCACCAATTCACCAAGGAACCTCATTATGTTCGCTGTGAAACTGAAGGACCTGCAAACCGAGTTGGTCGAGCATCCGATCTACCATGCCGTTGAGAGCATGGATGAACTGCGCCGGTTCATGCGAATTCACGTTTTTGCCGTATGGGATTTCATGAGTCTGGCCAAGAGCCTGCAGAATTCTCTGACCTGTACCCGGCTTCCCTGGCTTCCCCCGCCGGACGAGGCATCGGCGCGGCTGATCAACGACATCATCCTCAACGAGGAGTCCGATGTCGATTGCAACGGCGCCGCTGCGAGTCACCTGACACTCTATCTGGAGGCGATGCGCGAGGTCGGCGCACCGACGGATCTTTTCGATGGGTTTTTGGGCCGTGTCAGGGAGGGTGCCGCTGTCGACGACGCGCTGCGCGAGGCCGGCGTTCCGCCTTACGCGCAGGAATTCGTGAGCTCGAATATTTCTCTGGCGATCCAGGGCAGCGTAGAGGAGGTCGCCAGCAGCTTTCTGTTCGGCAGGGAGGAATCCATCCCGAAGATGTTCCGTGCCCTTTTGCGGAAGTGGGGCATCCCTGCGGATGAGGCCCCCGGCATGATCTACTATCTGGAACGGCACATCGAGCTGGATAGTGAGCAGCACGGCCCCGCCGCGACGAAGATTCTGGAAAGGCTGATCGGAGATGACCACGCGCGCTATGCCAGAGCGCTGCGCAGCGCGCAGGAGGCGATCAGTGCGCGGATTCAGCTTTGGGACGGAGTGCTCGACGAGCTTTCCAGTGGCAAGGGGCGGACCGACCAAGGGTCCGCAGTTGACAAAGTGGTACACGAGTGAGCTGGTCGTCGGCCAGAAGGAGGTGACTGAGATGATGTCTATCGATGCTCTTGAGGCGAAGCGAGAAGCGGCCGAGGGTTATCCTGCCCATGCCACTGAGCGCCGTCGCGACTGGGGACGCTCGGATTTCCATGAAGGCGCGGAGACGAAGGGGGGGGCGGCTTCATCGGGAGTGGCTTTCGATGAGGGGATTACCTCTCGCTCGACCCAGCAGTCGGAGGGGATCTGAATAAAATGGAAAAGGTCTACAGCGGCGTCCCCTGGGAGAAGACCGTGGCCTACTCCCGAGCGACCAAGGGTGGCGGTCACGTCTTCGTTTCCGGCACAACTGCAGTCGATTTGGAAGGAAGGGTGGTCGGCCCCGGAGACGTCTACACCCAGTGCAAATTCATCTTCGAGAAGATCGGAAAGACGCTCGCTGAGCTGGGCGGGGCGTTCGACGATGTGGTGCGCACCCGTACCTTCATCACCGATATCGACCGTTTCGACGATTTCGCGCGGGCCCATGCCGAAACGTTTGTTGGGATCGATCCCGCTGCGACCTGTGTCGAGATCTCGCGTCTGGTCGATCCGGGTCTCATGGTCGAGATCGAAGTCGACGCGATCATCGAAAGGTAGGTCTGGTCATGGACAGACAGAGTGGCTCCTACGCCTTCGGCGAATTTGACGACACCGAGTATCAACGCCTAATCAAGCAGGGTAGCGCAACATGGTCGTTCGAGCGGGAGTTTCTGGAGTGGGCCGGGCTGAAGACCGGGGATCGGGTGGCGGACGTGGCGTGCGGTCCCGGCGTTATTTCCCGGCTCATGGCGGAATATGTCGGCGACGACGGCTTCGTCACGGGCATTGATATCAGCAACGAGCTGTTGGAGACCGCAGAGGCGATCAAGCGTGAAAACTCCGCTTTCGAGCGGGGCTCCGTCTACGACCTTTCCGATCATCGGGAGCAGTACGACTTTGTCTATGCTCGCCTGCTCTTTCAGCACTTGGAGCGTCCGTGGGACGCGATGCGTCAGATATTCTCGATTCTCAAGCCTGGCGGTCGGATCTGCGTGCTCGACAGCGATGAGAGCGTTTTCGGGATCTTTCCGCCCCACGGAGACCTCTCCTCCCTGATCCGGGAGAGCCAGGCGCTTCAGGCGCAGAGGGGCGGCGATCGGTTCGTCGGCGGGAAGCTCGGTTATCTGTTGCGAGGCTCAGGGTTCGAGAAGGTCGCTCCTCGAATTTTCGTGATGACCCCCGAGAACATGGGACGGGACACGTTCCTTGATGTCGTATTGAAATTCCGGCCGCAACTATTTCCAGCTGCAGTCAGGGAAGAGGCGACCGAGCGGATGCAGGCGATCTACGATCACGCGCTTGAGCATATGACATACGGCCATAACGGCTCCTTTGTGGTGAAGGCGGTGAGGCCGGTCCCTGGACCAGCGACTAGGGCGAAGGCCTGAGCGCCTCGTCAGCCCTCCCCTATGACCCCGACGGCAATCGGCTTCAGCGCATCGATAGCCAGGCAGAATAAGGCTTCGATGTCGCAGGAGACCCCGCGTGCGAGCCTATGCCGCTCGCTCGGCATCGCATCCTAGGGCGTGTCATCAATTCCTCGAGCGTGCCATGATTCTCGTCCATCACGATCGAAACATTGAGGAGAGCCAAGATCGCACAACGCCGCCATACCCGCCCGAATCGAGCTCCCGCGTCCGTCGTCGTACATGGCTTTGATCTTGTGAATCATGACCCACCCTTGCAAATCGTCGTCCCCCGCACTGGCCAAAAAAGTGGCGCAGCCTGGGGCATATCGGCCTAAAAATCACACCCTGTAGTGGGTCAAAATAAATGGCCGTAGGTGGATCAGTTTAGGTGGCCATTAACACAACCCGACGGGTTTTTATCTGACGGGAGGGCAGGCCTCGGATTTGGTCGGTGCCGATCACTTGCTGGTCGATCTGGAGGTCGAAGCACTGCTCGCGGACAAGGCCTATGATGCGGATGAGCGGGTGCTTGATGTGTTGGAAGCATGCGGGGCGATAGCGGTGATTCCACCGAAGCGCAACCGCCTGGTCCAACGCGCCTACGACAAGGAATTGTATAAAGCGCGCCATCTGATTGAAAATTTTTCCTAGAAGATCAATTAGTTAAGAGCGATTGCTACTCGATATGACAAGCTGTCTCGCAACTTTCTCGCCGGTGTGCACTTGGCCTCAGCATGCGTCCTGCTTAATTGATGACACGCCCTAGAACGCCTTGCGGCGCCGCGCAATAGGCCCCATCGAATGTTATGGCACTACTTTGAGGATTGCGGTCGCCGTGTACAAAAGAATCAGCGACTTAATCGATGCTAGGAGGGCAATATCAATGGGGTACTGTTAAATGTGGGCTAGCGACCCTCTGCACATCGTCCGTTGTCTATCCCAGTTTCCGGAAAAATCCTTTATACTTGATTCTTCTGAGGGGTGTGTCCACCTAATTTGACGCTACTCAAGGGCGATCATCCCAGGTAGCGTTATATTTGTCAGGGTAGCGGCACCACACCCGAAGCGGCGGTGCCGGGCCTTCAAGGAGGGGCCGATGGATAGCTGGCAGGAAGATCGGCTGCACTTGCTGCTGACAATCGACAACGAGCGGGAGCTGCTCGACAAGCTCTCATCGGTCGCCTGCGGCCTCGGCTTCGATTATTGCGCCTACGGTCTGCGCACGCCAGTGCCGCTCTCTCGGCCGCAGATCATCATGCTCAACAACTACCCGCTCGACTGGCAGGCCCGTTACCAGGAGAAGGGGTACTTGGCCATCGACCCCACGGTGGATCACGGCGCGCGCTCCTCGCTGCCGCTGATCTGGAGCGACGAGCTCTTCGCCTCGGCCCGCGAGCTGTGGGAGGAGGCCCGCTCCTTCGGCCTGCACTTCGGCTGGGCTCAATCCAGCCGGGACGCCCAGGGTATGGGGGGCTTGTTGACGCTGGCCCGCTCCGACGAGCCGCTCTCCGACGCGGAGCTGCGCGACAAGTCCGCGAAGATGAGCTGGCTCACGCAGATCGCCCACATTGGCATGTCGCGCTGCCTGGGGTCCCGGCTGCTCCCCGATACCGAGGGCCGTCTTACTGAACGGGAGCTGACGGTGCTGCGCTGGACCGCAGACGGCAAGACCTCCGGGGAGGTTTCGACCATCCTCGGCATTTCCGAGCGCACCGTCAACTTCCACATCAACCACGCGGTGGAGAAGCTCGGAGCCGCCAACAAACTAGCCGCTGCGGTGAAGGCGGCGGTGCTTGGGATGCTCTAGCGGCCTGTCGGGCTTTGGCGCCTGACCACCTGTCGCTTTGCCCGAGCCCGGTAGGCGCGGTCCGCCGTCTCGTTGGGCCCCGTGCCTCGGCCCAACCTCCTCCTCCAGCCAGCCGAAGAAACGGCGCATGCCGTACCAAACACCGTCCTCCCAATCGCCGTCGCCCTCAATGACCCAGGCGCGGTCGGCGTCCGTCAGGTCGCGCCAGGGCACGTCCGTCGCAATGCCGATTGCCAGCCAGCAGCTAGACGCGGAATGCCGCAGCGGCGCCACCATGCGGGTGGCGCCGTTCATCCTGCTCCGGTGTGGACGATGCGGATCTGGAATCTGCTCTGGGCTCGGTGATGACGCGCGCATCGTCGCGCGATCCACGAGGACCTCAACGTCGTCGAGCAGTGGAATGGAGCCACGGACTTCGTCTTCTTTGCCCGGCGTGGCGAGATGGCCAGCAACCGTCGTGAGGACCATGAGCTCAGCATGCTGGCCCTGCACCTGATCCAGAACTGCATGGTCTACATCAACACGCTGATGATCCAAACGTTACTGGAGAGGCCGCATTGGCAGGGACGGCTGACGCCGCGCGACTATGCGGCACTGACGCCCCTGATCTGGGAGCACGTCAACCCGTACGGCCGCTTCGAGTTGGACATGAGCACTCGCCTGGCCTTGCCTTGAGAGAAGTGGCGGCTGGTGACACGACTGTTGGGTCTACCCCGTCTCGGCACGGCATCGCCCTACCCTTGCGCCCCGCCCGACCGATCCCGGGTCCGGATGAGCGTCCGCAGCTCCTCGACATGGGCAGCGCGCTCGGCGAGGGTCGCGATGATCTCCTCCTCCTGCGCCACGCTGCGCTCCGCCCGCTCGGCGATCACCGCCTGAGCCTCGTGGAGCGCCGCATGCGCCTCCTCGTGGGTGCGTCGCTCCGTCGCAAACTCAGCGCGCAGACCCTCCGCATCGCCGCGTGCCCTGATCCAGATCCAGCTTCACCTCAAGACGCGCAGCGCCTCGAGCTCCCCGTCGAGCTTACCGATCTCGGCAAGGCACGCTCCTGCTCCAGGTCGCGGTGTGCGCGGGCGAGGGCCTCGCGCTCGCCGGTGAACTGCCCTGCACATCCTGCCAGGCGGTCCCCCGGACCTGCCGCAAGACCGGCTCGACCGCCCGGGTAAACTGATAGGTGGCAATCTGTATGTAATAGTATGTTGTATTTTGTTACATATTATTTACAAAATATCTCAACGACATAGACCTGAACCTGGAGACGACGGGTCTGCTGCCCCCCCGATGAGGTCATCGAGGTCGGGCATCGGCTGCTCGGCCTCGCCCCACTCTCCATGCCTCGCGGATCTGGGCAACCCGTCAGGGGGACTGGGGTTTACGGGGCGCACGCGCGCCTTTGGTCGTGCTTGGGGATTCCAGGGTCGGGATGAGTGCCCGTAGATCGTCGAAGTGGGCGGTACGCTCCGTGAGCTGAGCCACCTGCACGCGCAGCTCACCCAACTGATCGCGCAGCTGCGCTGCTTGGTGTTCGAACTCGATCCTCGCCTTCCGCTCTGCCGTGGTCTGCTCCTTGGCGGCAGCCGCCTCCGACACTTTCAGCTTCACCTCACCTTGCAATTCGGCCAGCGCCGTCCGGGCCTGTGTGAGATCTGCCTGCAAACGTGTCCGCAGCTCCTCGGCGCTCTGCAACTGTCCATCCATTCGCCCCTTTTGCTCGCCTGCCGCGGCGAGTTCGCCACGCGCCGCGGCGAGTTCCGACTCCAGGGTCGTGACCTGACGCCCTCGCTCCTCGACCCGGGCCTCCAGCTCCCGACCTTTGGCAAGGACGCGCTCGATCTCCTGCCGAGCCTCCATCAGGTTGCGCTGTGTGTCGGCATGGGCCGACTGTTCCCGCTCCAGCGCGGCGAGGGTCTGCTCCAACTCCGCCGAGATCTGATCGGCCGCGTCCACCGCCTCGTTGCGCTCGTTTTCGTAACGGTCGTGGGCATCCTCGAGCGCTTGGCGCTCCTCGGCGAGTTTGGCTGCATGCTGAGCAGAGGCTTCCTTCCAGACCAGGCGCCCCGCTTCCTCGAAGGCCTGTTGCAGCGAAGGGGGGATGTCGATGATCTCGGCGCGGATGCGCTCCTCTTGACGGGTCTGCCGCCAAGCCTTCAACGCCTCGCTGATGGTCGTGAAGCTGCCGCCGCCGAGCGCTTTGCGGACCGACGCCATGGTCGGATTCTGACCGGCGGCGACCAGGGCGTCGGCAACCTCGATGATTTGCTCGTGGGTGATGGCCATTGTCGTAAATCGTAGTAGTATGTTGTAAAATACAACATACTACTACATACAAATCATGTCAACGATATAGACCCGAACCTGAAGACCACGCGCCTGTACCTGCCCGACGCGGTCCTCGAGGTCTTGTCAAACCGCAAAGCGATCAATCAAAGGCGGATCAGGGCGGCTAGGCCGAGGTCGGCCCCCGCCCGCCCTCAGGACATCGTTCCAGTCCTGCCCTTCGCCGGGCTGGTCGCGGCAGATGACGAAGTCCTCCCGGCCCGTCTCGCGGGCGAGGGCCTCGATCCGGTCGGCGAGGGCGTGGCCGCCGGGATCGTTGTCGGTGGCGATCACGATCCGAGACCCCGGTCCCATCCGGCCGATGGCACTGCGGAGCAACTCCGGCTGGGTGGGGTTGAGGCTGCCGCCGGTGCTCGCATAGCGGGCGGTGTCGTCCGGGTGCAGAACGGCATGGGAGAGCGCATCGATACCGCTCTCGGCGATCACCAGAGCGGTGTCGGTGCTGTTTGCCGCGGAGAACCACAGGCCCTTCTCGCCGCCGGGGGCAAAGCCGGTGAACCCGCGGTTCTTCACCTCGTAGCCGCAGGGACCCTCCTGGTCGGCATGGGGAAAGATGGCGTTGGAGCGAAAATCCACCTTGAGCTTGCCGGCAAAGCGCGCGCTGTTGAGAAAGGACGCCGGCAGGCCCCGCTCTTCGAGGTAGCGGTGAAACAGCAGGGGTTTCATGCGGGCGAGTTCGAGCAGGACACGGGCGCGGTCGCGGGAGATTCGGGCGATCTCGCGGGCGAAGAGGTCGGGATCGGGCCGGGTGACATGGCGCGCCCCGCCCAGCCACGGGCGCAGCTCCTGCCGCACCCCGCCGAGCGAGCAGTTCCGGCGCTTCTGCACGAAGTCGATGATCGAGCCGTTGTCGAGGTCGTTCTGCACCGAGAAGTAAATCCAATGCCGATCCTCGGCTCTGGCGATCACGATCTTCTCGCCTGCCCGGGTGCGCATGACGACGGAGTTCTTCGAGCTGGCTCGGCGATCGAGGACATAGTCCTGCGCCGCGGCATACTCCGAGAGATTGATGAGTGTTTTGAAGTCGTCGAGCTCTTCGTCCACGTTCGCCTCCCCTCCTCCGCCTGAGCTTTTCCTGGGCCATAAACTCCGCTTATATCTTCTTTTTCCTACTGCCCAAAGTTGTGTTAGGACAGCGGGGAGGACGAAGTGTGAAGTGTGATGTTTGCCGGTCTTGGCCGACGTCAGGAGGCCTCAAGAGAAGTCCGTAGCCGAAGGCTAGGACTCCTTTTGAAGGGCACATGGATGTGCCCGCAAGGCCGCCGTAGGCGGGGCGAAGCCAGGGATGGCGAAGGGTAGGTCTTTAAGTCCGGCCGTGTGAGTGCCGTCGTTTTTTGAGTAAGCGCGAGCTTGAGAGCGTGAGGGTTGGAGGTTCGCGGCGATCGTATCGGAGGTCTGGCTGACACTGGGAGCGTCTGTGATGGCGTGGTGAACGGCAACACCCCGAAGGGATACTTCAGGGGTCCGGCTCGCCAGCGGTTAGGAAAGGAATATAAAGGATAAAGAAGGAAAGGATAAGGCGTGAAAAAGTGCCTAAAAAAATATATATAACAAAGCATTATAGAAACACTATTGCGGCTTCTGCCTACCACCATGCCCGGTATTGCGGCTTGTGCCTACCACTTTTTTGGCCCATTGCGGCTTCTGCCTACTACATCTGCGGCGTCCACCTACCACATTTTTTAGGTATTGCGGCTTGTGCCTACCACTTTGCGACCAGTTTCTCGCCGAAAATTTATCGGGAATCACCCTCAAAAACGGCATTGCGGCGTCTGCCTACTACCTGTTGCGGCTTGTGCCTACCAGTATTGCGGCTTGTGCCTACCACCTGTTGCTGCGTCTACTTACCACTGGGGACGGTTTTATCCACAGAGGTGCGGGACAGGGCCGAGCGGGAATCCTTGAGACGGGCGTTGGCTGCTTTCACGTCCCTGATGAAGTCGGAGTGCGCGCATAACCGGTACTTGATATCGATGATCTTGCGCCCTTCCCTGCGCTCCTCCAGCCGCTCCCAGCTATGCAGTACCCGGTGTTTCAGTAATTCGTTGAAGGCTGCCTCGAGGAACTTGAGGTTGTCGTTGGTGCGCTTGTAGGTCAGCAGGCCGCTGTCGCGTTGTATGGAACTGTAGAGCGTCTGGTAGGGATCCATGAAGCTCGCGTTGGTGTAGTTGTGGGACAGGCGCTTGTGGAGCCAGCGCGCGAGCGGTGATGTCAGCGACATGAGCACGCCGTAGTTGAACTGTCGATAGGTCAGCTCGTTGACGCTCTTGGAGATCAGCGCGGGAAGGCGCGCGACCCAGGTCATTGAGCTGTCTTCGAGATACTTCTGGCGCGTCACCCGCGTGACGTCGGACAGGATGGGGGCGGAGTAGACCGGGTCGTCGGTTTCGTCAACGAACAGCGAGACGTGGGTTTTGGAGAGGATGTCGATAGAACGCTTGATCTCGTCGATGCTGCGGGTTTTGCCTCGCGCCTTGAGTTCCTTGCGGATCATCTGCACGGAAAACCGCACCCAGCTTTCAGTGTTGGCGGGATCGTGCAGGCCGCATTGCTGATCGGCGAAGATTTTGCGGATGACCTCCTCAACCAGCTCCTCGTCGGTGCTGGGATAGAAATCGATGTAGCTGCCCGCGATCTTGACTGAGGCGGGCTGGATGGCGACCCGGCAGGCGCTCTCGATCCTCTGACCGGCGCGCCGCGTGGCGTAAGCGAAGCAGTACTCATGCACCGGCAGGCGATTGTCGGCGCTGCGCAGAGCATTCTGGTTGCGGGGCGAGACGGCGTATTTCGGGATGGCGTCCCAGAGCTCGATGGTGTTGGAGAGTTCAGCGGCCTCGCCGAAAAACGTCGAGAACAGGTCGTACTGGACGCTGCGCAGCGGCTTTATCGGCGGCTTGCCTGTCAGTTGTTTCGCCATGCCATTCCCTGCTCCTTGAGACTGGAAAAAATTTTTTGTTCAGTGGATTAGCCTTCCCGTCAAGGGCTCTTGCAGAGACGACCGGTAACTGAAAACACGAATCCGCCAACGTGGCAAGACGCCTGATAACGAGCCTACGTAAGCTAAATAGCCGGCTTATCCCTTGAGGCTTTCGACGGCCTCGACGGCCTTGATCTTGTCTGTCGTCGGCAGTCCGTTCAGCAATAGCACCCCTGCCCTAACGATGTCGCTGCGCCCGCGCTCATAGAGGCCGCCTTGGCGGATTTCGGCAACGAGGGTCTCGATGAGGTCGATGTCTTCCTGGAGCAGACTGTAAGTCTTTTGGCGGTAGCGCCGCTTGCGGGGATTGCCTGGGCCGCGCGTGGAGCCGGAACTGGTCATGATCTTGACCGGAGCGCTGGCGGCGACGCGGTCGGCGGCTTCGGACGGAATGTCGGGGACAGCGTTCTCGCGCGAAGCGGGTTTATTTTCCCCCTCCACAGCAACGCCGATATCAAACTTGCGGACCTTAGCCATTGAAGATCTCCTGGGCGAGAAGCTGCACTTCGGGCGTCGCCTTGTTGTGGGTCATCTCGACGACGCCCACGCCCTCGAAGAAAGCATCGCGGTAAATCTTGCGGTCGCGGATGACGCTGTCCGACAGGATGAGCCCCGGCACCTCCCGGAGCGCCTCACGCGCTTCCTGCGCTTCGAAGACCGAAGGGTTGGTCGAGGCGAGGGAGATCAGAGAGAACGCCTCAAGCCCTGCATTAAGAGCTTGTACATCGGCGATCATGCCGACCATCTCGCCAACAGTCTCGAGGTCGGCCTGCGAAGGCCGCAACGGGACATAGAGTTTCTGGGCACCGAGCATGGCGCTCTTCATCGCATCGCTCGCATGTCCGCCGGAATCGATGACGATGTGCTCGTAGCGTTTGGCGACGTCACGCACGACGTCGAAGACTCGCCCGCTCGCCTGCGCGGTGTTCACCTTCGGCGCGTCCGGGTGCTGTTCCTGTCGCCGCATGGCCCATTTGTAGGCGGATGCCTGCGGATCGACGTCGAGCAACAGGACGTCGGCTCCCTGGTTGGCGAGATAAGCGGCGAGATTGGTGGCGACGGTGCTTTTACCGGTGCCGCCCTTGATGCCTCCGATCATGACGATCATGGTTCCTCCTTAGGCTCGATAGGCTCCATAACAAATTTAAGCTACGTGATTCTCGTAAGCTCGTAAAGCTAATTATTTATTTAGCTTATTTAAGTTATTTTACTTACGTTACTAGAATTGGCTAATTACGCTAATAAGCTTTACGAGGCTATCGAAGCACGGCATGGGAGGCTGCGCAGGGCCCCCAGTGAAGTTTGAGCCAAGGAAGCAAACACGATCTCGTCGAGCACCTAGTACGCCCGGCCAATCTTGCCCCCGTCGGTTGTCGGTCGAGCATCGCACGCACGAGGGATGGTGGTACTAACGATCGGTGCCGGGGAAACGGACCACCGCGGTCCGCCGCTCGGCTCCCGTTGTGGGGCTTGACCGCGCAGATCAGTGCCGGCGGGGGTTGACGGTTTGGTGGCGTCTGTCACTCACAATCAAAGGCACAGACCTATCCCTCGCAGAGCGATATCGATGGGGGATGGGGGAGGGGATGGCATCATCCTACAACGCGACCTCACGGTGATCATCGGACCTCCTTCCGTGCCGATCGCTGGCTAGCCGCAAGGCATCGAGTTCGTGGCCCTGCGGATAGGGCGCGCCTGCGCAAATCCGGTATCGCCACATCCAGGGACGCGGCAACTTGAGGAGCCGCGCCATTTGGCTCGGAAAGCCCTGGTGCACGCGTCAGCTCCACGGATTGACCAGTTTGACGCCCGTGCGCATGAAATCTTCGGTGTTCCTGGTCACCAGAATCAGGTCGCGATTCATGGCAACCGCAGCAATCAGCGTATCCATCTGCGGGAGCGGCGCCCCTGCTTTGAGGGCCGATCCGATCATCCGCCCCCAGCGTTGCAGGTCTTCCAGCTCCAGCGGAAGGATGCGCTCCCGAAAGCGGGGTACCAAACTCGACTGCAACCAAACCTCCAACGCCCGCTGACGTTTGCCCTGCGGCATCCAGGCGATGCCTTTCTCGATTTCACCGATCGTCACGACGCTGATCGCCATCGCCCGCTCGTCGCCATGCGAGAGCCAACGCAGGACACCGGGGTTCACCTGGTCCTTGGCAAACTCGGACACGACATTGGTGTCGAGGAGGAACCTCACGGATCCAGATCCCGTTCGAGATCCTGGTCTCGTTCGATGCGGATGCCGCTCCGACGCAACGGCGAGTGCATCAGGAAATCCGCCAGCGTGTCGGAGGGAAGCTGCAACCGGCGGTATTCCTCGATGGAAACGACCACGGCGGTCTCTTCGCCGTTGGCGGTAATCACCTGCGGTCCTGCGCGCAGGGCCTCTTCCACCACTTGGTTCAAGCGATCCTGTTGTTCCTGCAGCGGCCAGTTCATGGATGCCTCCTGTCGTTCGCAGCTTGCGGATGGACAGTCTAGCCGACACGCAGCCGGATCATCACACAAGGTTCCAAGTTCTCGACACATGTGGATGGATCGTTTGGGGGTTCGCGCAGATCGTCGCAGACCACCTTCATAACAGCCCACTCCCCACCCCCCAGCCGAAAACGTCCGCGGCAAACGACGACGAAAAGGCCCAAAAAAAGCCCCTTTTTCGCCATCGAGCGCCCTTGCGTGGATGTCATGCTCCACCTACCCACAACTGAAACAGATAGGTAAAGCGATGAATTACGCACGACTGGGCGACCTGATCGCTCTCGACGAGAGCGTTCCGGCGCACCTGGAAGGTATGGGGATCGAGCGCAGTCGGGCACGGCGCCTGTGCTCGGGCGAGGAGACGATCACGCCCGAGATCGCGCCGATCATCGAGGATCTGATCCTCGCGCACCCCGAGATCGGTCGCATACCCGGGCTGCATCGGGAGGTGTTCATCAGGCGGTATACGACCTATGTGCAGAGCCTCGATGAACTGGCGCAGTTCGCGCTGCTGATCGGGATCTCCACGATCGCTTTTGATCCGCAGATCGGCTTTTATTCAGCACACGCCGAAGACGATGATCCGAATGCGGTCTGGTGCGGCGGCATGACGAGCGCCGATACGCGCTTGATCGCCGGCGAGATGCGCAGGATGTCGCGCACGATCATCGCCGCCGCGGAGGACGACGGCGGCGATGCCCTCGAGGCCGGCCCCGATCCGCACCGGATCCTCGAGTTCTTGGCGGCGGCGCACGCGCTGGTTGCGATCCTGGCGCAGGTCGCTTACCGGCAGGCGGAGGAGGAGGCCGAGAGCGCCTACGCCATCTATGCGGACAGCCGCGACGCGCCCGAGGCGCCGATGACCTAACGGCGTGCGCGCGCGCCCCGGCGTCCCGAGGTGCGCGCAACCGCCGCGACGGCGGCCGATCCACGCGTCATCGCTCCGGCGCCCCCGTCCTCGTGAG
>NZ_LN848261.1:0-2500 GCF_001499735.1 Thiocapsa sp. KS1
TTTTCCGCGCCCATAAAAAAACCCCCGTCGTGAGGCGGGGGTTTTGGGTGTAAGGCCCTGGCGGTGACCTACGTTCGCATGGGGAGGCCCCACACTATCATCGGCGAGACACCGTTTCACGTCTGAGTTCGGGATGGGATCAGGTGGTTCCAGTGTTCTATGGCCGCCAGGAAAACGGGCGGTCGCGCCCCGTTCGGGGACGCGTCCTGTTCGGTGAGATCGTTGCTGCGGGGGACTGTCGGCACCCGGCGCAACGCGCTTGGGTGTTATATGGTCAAGCCGCACGGTCAATTAGTACAGGTTAGCTTCATCCATTACTGGACGTCCACACCCTGCCTATCAACGTCGTGGTCTTCGACGGACCTTCAGGGGCATCGAGTGCCCGGGGAGACCTCATCTCGGGAGGGGCTTCCCGCTTAGATGCTTTCAGCGGTTATCCCGTCCGAACATAGCTACCCGGCAGTGCCACTGGCGTGACAACCGGAACACCAGGGGTTCGTCCACTCCGGTCCTCTCGTACTAGGAGCAGCTTCCCTCAAGTCTCCAACGCCCACGGCAGATAGGGACCGAACTGTCTCACGACGTTCTAAACCCAGCTCGCGTACCACTTTAAATGGCGAACAGCCATACCCTTGGGACCGACTTCAGCCCCAGGATGTGATGAGCCGACATCGAGGTGCCAAACACCGCCGTCGATATGAACTCTTGGGCGGTATCAGCCTGTTATCCCCGGAGTACCTTTTATCCGTTGAGCGATGGCCCTTCCATACAGAACCACCGGATCACTAAGACCTACTTTCGTACCTGCTCGACCTGTTCGTCTCGCAGTCAAGCACCCTTATGCCTTTGCACTAAACTCCCGATTTCCGACCGGGATTAGGGTACCTTCGTGCTCCTCCGTTACGCTTTGGGAGGAGACCGCCCCAGTCAAACTACCCACCATGCACTGTCCCTGACCCGGATGACGGGTCGAGGTTAGAACGTCGAACAGACCAGGGTGGTATTTCAAGGTCGGCTCCACCGGAACTGGCGTCCCGGCTTCGCAGCCTCCCACCTATCCTACACAAGTCGGTTCAACGTCCAGTGCAAAGCTGTAGTAAAGGTTCACGGGGTCTTTCCGTCTAGCCGCGGGTACTCGGCATCTTAACCGAGATTTCAATTTCACTGAGTCTCTGGTGGAGACAGCGCCGCCATCGTTACGCCATTCGTGCAGGTCGGAACTTACCCGACAAGGAATTTCGCTACCTTAGGACCGTTATAGTTACGGCCGCCGTTTACCGGGGCTTCGATCAAGAGCTTCTCCGAAGATGACCCCATCACTTAACCTTCCGGCACCGGGCAGGCGTCACACCCTATACGTCCGCTTACGCGTTTGCAGAGTGCTGTGTTTTTAATAAACAGTCGCAGCGGCCTGGTCACTGCAACCCCTCTGGGCTCCGGTCGCGAGGACCTTCACCTACCAGGGGCGTACCTTCTCCCGAAGTTACGGTACTATTTTGCCTAGTTCCTTCACCAGAGTTCTCTCAAGCGCCTTGGGATTCTCACCCTGCCCACCTGTGTCGGTTTCGGGTACGGTCACACCGAACCTGAAGCTTAGAGGCTTTTCCTGGAAGCATGGCATCAACCACTTCGTCTCCGTGGAGACTCGTCGTCACGTCTCGACATTGAACCCCCGGATTTGCCTAAGGGTCCTGCCTACACGCTTAAACCGGACACCAACTGCCGGCTGGCCTAGCCTTCTCCGTCCCCCCATCGCAGTTCGGCGTGGTGCAGGAATATTAACCTGCTTCCCATCGACTACGCCTCTCGGCCTCGCCTTAGGGACCGACTCACCCTGCGCCGATGAACGTTGCGCAGGAAACCTTGGGCTTTCGGCGAGGGGGATTTTCACCCCCTTGGTCGTTACTCATGTCAGCATTCGCACTTCCGATACCTCCAGCATGCCTTACGACACACCTTCAACGGCCTACGGAACGCTCCCCTACCATGCGCATAAATGCGCATCCGCAGCTTCGGTACATGGCTTAAGCCCCGTTACATCTTCCGCGCAGGCCGACTCGACCAGTGAGCTATTACGCTTTCTTTAAAGGATGGCTGCTTCTAAGCCAACCTCC
The DNA here is from genome assembly GCF_001499735.1 of Thiocapsa sp. KS1. Taxonomy (GTDB): domain Bacteria; phylum Pseudomonadota; class Gammaproteobacteria; order Chromatiales; family Chromatiaceae; genus Thiocapsa. Next base: position 2,115 of record NZ_LN848261.1, read on the forward strand.
TGGCTGTCTGGGCCTTCCCACATCGTTTCCCACTGAGCCATGATTTAGGGACCTTAGCTGGCGGTCTGGGTTGTTTCCCTTTTGACGACGGACGTTAGCACCCGCCGTCTGTCTCCCGTGATTGCACTTGCCGGTATTCGGAGTTTGCATCGGGTTGGTAAGCCGGGATGGCCCCCTAGCCGAAACAGTGCTCTACCCCCGGCAGTGATACACGAGGCGCTACCTAAATAGCTTTCGGGGAGAACCAGCTATCTCCGGGCTTGATTAGCCTTTCACTCCGACCCACAGCTCATCCGAATCTTTTTCAACAGATCCCGGTTCGGGCCTCCAGCGCGTGTTACCGCGCCTTCACCCTGGCCATGGGTAGATCGCCCGGTTTCGGGTCT
>NZ_LN848262.1 GCF_001499735.1 Thiocapsa sp. KS1
AAAAGCAAATAACGCACAACGCCAATATAGCGCACCGCGAAACTCTGTACAACCCCGCGACATCGCCCGCGCCGCCGAAAATCGTTGGTCCGACATCCTCGCTGGATGCGGAGTCGACCCGGCCGCACTGCGCAACCACCACGGACCATGCCCAGGATGCGGAGGTCGCGACCGCTTCCGCTTCGATGACCGCGACGGCCGCGGGACGTGGTTGTGTGGTGGAGGCGGCAATCCGACGAGCGGCGACGGCTTCGACTTGCTCGGACACGTCTACGGCTGGACCGCAGGAGAGTCTTTCCAGGCCGTTGCGCGGTTCCTTGGCATCGACCTACAGGGTGAGGCCCCCGAGCCCCGCCCGCAACCGCCAGCGCAACCTAGCCCTCGCTCGGAGGATCCTCCCAGGCGAACGACAGCAGATTATGCGCTAGAGCTTTGGGCGTCCGCAGCGCGCACCGATCGCATCGTCGGCTCGCACCCCTACGCGCTCAGCAAAGGCATTGACTGGGCAGCGGGCGCCGGTCGGGGCACTGCATCCGGCATCGAGATCGGTCGCAACGCCGACTGCATCCTGATCCCCGTGCGCGACATCCGCACCGATGCCGTGCGCGCGGTGCAGGCGATCAATGCAGCGGGCGTCAAGCAGACGTTCGGACCCATCAAGGGACACGCCTTCGTGTGCGGCAACACGCTCAACAAGCGTATCCCGTGGTTCGTGGTCGAGGGATGGGCCGACGCGGTCTCGATCGTCTTCCATGCCCATAAAGGCAACGCCGCCGCCTTTGCTTGCATGGGGCACCACTTCGACATCGTCGCGCAGACGGTTGCGGATCACTTCGCGCCGAGTCGCTTGGTTGTGCTGGAGGACGCGGCATGACCGAGATCATCAGAGCACAGCTCCCGCGCGGGCCGAACGGGGAGAAGGATCCCAATGACTTTGCCCGGTCGGGGAATGTTCACCTCCTCAACGACGCGATCGCCGAGCAGGCGAAAGCCGCAGAGCCCGCGCCGCCCCGCTTTCGCCTTATGACGCCTGACGAGCTGGCGAGCCTTCCGCCGGCACACTACCGCATCAAGGGCGTGTTGCCCGCGGCAGGCATCGCCGCAGTCTACGGCCCGCCGAAGTCGGGGAAAACATTCCTGGTCATGGACGCCGCCGCGGCCATCACCGAGGGGCGGACATGGTTCGGACACCGGACAAAACCGTGTCCGGTCGTCTATGTCGGGCTCGAAGGCGAAGGAGGTCTAGCGCAACGCTGGCGAGCCTATCGCCTGGTGCGGGGCGACAGCGGCAAAGACCGCTTGCGATTCGTCACAGCTCAACTGTCGATGCTGGTTGCGGACGACATGACGGACTTGGCGAACGTCATCAAGGCCGCGGGCGTAGACGCGGGAATCGTCATCATCGACACCTTGAACGCAGCAAGCCCCGGCGCCGATGAGAATTCGAGCGTCGACATGGGGCGCATCATCGCGGGCGCCAAACGGTTGCAATCGGCCCTCGGCGGACTGGTGTTACTGGTGCATCACAGCGGCAAAGAGGTCGGGCGCGGACTGCGCGGACATTCCAGCCTGTCCGGCGCCCTGGACGCCATCATCGAGGTCAACCGGGACGCTTCGGACAATCGGGAGTGGACCTTGAGCCGAGCGAAGGACAGCGCCGAGTCTGCGCCGGCTGGCTTCCGGCTGGACGTTGTCGAACTTGGCACGGACGAAGACGGAGACCCGATCACGAGTTGCATCGTCGAGCCGGTCGAGGCGAGGCCCCAGGGAAAGAAACCTTCCAGGTCGGAAGCTAGGGCTTTGGCCGCCATGCGCGAGGTCATGAGCCAGTCAAAGCAGTGTCCGCCGCGGTCATGTTGGGACGCTCCGACGCCCCCGAGGACCGGACAAATCGCTTGTCCGCTGGCCGACTTGAGGGCGCACGTCAAGCGCACCGGCGGACTGTCGGAATCGGACAACCCGGACAGCAACGAGCGGGCGCTAAGGAGGGCGATAAAGGGCTTGCAAGATGCCGCAATCATTGAAGTCTTCGACGACTGGGCATGGTTGACGGACAAAGCGGACAAGGGCGGACAATCATGAAAATGTCCGCCACCGAAGACCGAAAAGAGGCGGACGGACACGGACAACACCCTATGGGGTTGTCCGGGTTGTCCGCCCCCCGGATCGGGAGCCTGTTTTCGGCTCGCCTCACCTCCTCTTGGCAGGTTCAAGGAGGTCGCCCGTGAGCATCAATCTCCGACCCTACCAAGACACGATGCTCGGCGATGTCCGCCAAGCCTACGCCGCCGGCCGCCGCTCGCCGCTCTTGGTCGCGCCCACCGGCTCCGGCAAGACGGTATGTTTCAGCTACATCGCCGCCAACGCCGCAGCAAAGGGCAACCGCGTCTTGATCCTGGTCCACAGAGCCGAGCTGTTGCGGCAGACATCTGAAACGCTCACGGCCTTCGATGTCCC
>NZ_LN848263.1 GCF_001499735.1 Thiocapsa sp. KS1
AGCGGGGCACCCCGCCAAGGCCGTATTCTAGCGTCGAGGCGGGGGTGTGGCTCTAGGGGTCAGCGGTCGGCGCAGCCGGCTCGCACGACTTGAAATGCCGCCTCCGCCTCCCTGCATCATCCGTGTATGTCGTCCGGGATGGTGCCGACCCTTTCGGTAGTGGCTCTGTATGTAGACGAGACCAGCGGATGATTCCCCTTTTGTCTCGATCAAGTACGGAGGCCCCATGCTTGTTCCGCCCAAACTTCACGTTGCCGTGGACGTCGGCTGCCGACGCCATAGCGTTGCCATTGGTCTATCCAGCGGTGAGCTGCTCGAAGCATTCGACATCGATCACCGACCGGAAGGCTTCCAAGACTTCTTCAGCCGCATCGAGAAGCATCGCAGGCGCTTCGCGGGGGCCGTGCCAACGGTCGCGATGGAAGGCTACAACGGCCATGCGCGTCCGCTCGACACCCTGATCTGCGAGCGCGGTTGGCGGCTGTTGAACGTCAACAACCTCAAGCTCGCGCGCTTCAAGCAGATGTTTCCGGCGGCGGCGAAGAGTGACCCGATCGACGCTCGGCGCATGCTGGATCTGATGCAACTCGGCGAGCATATGCCGCAAGCGCGCCGGGCGCTGCAGGAGGTGCACGCACCGACGCGCGAGAACGCCATGCTCAAGCGCCTGATGCGCCGTCGCCGTGCCCTGGTCGACGAGAAGAGCCGGCTGCTGGCGCGCATGCAAGGCGACCTGCGCGCGGTGTGTCCGGGGCTGCTCGACATCACCGGTGATGCTGAGAACCGCTGGTTTCTCAATCTGCTCACCCACGGCGACGACCTGGAGAAGCTCGCGCGCCTGCGCGAGAAGACGCTGCTGGCGATCCCCGCGATCGGCGCCAAGTACGCCGCCCGCATCCGCCAGTGGCAGCGCCGAGCGCAGTTCAGCCACGAGGTGGCGTATGCCGGCCCCATGATCATCGAAGATGCGCGGCGCATCCGCGCACTGGGCGAGGCCATCAAGGCGCTGGAATGCCAATGCGAGGCGCTGGCCGAGGCCTCGGACATCGCCCGGCTGATCGACACCCTGCCGGGCTTCGCGCTCGTATGTTCCTGCGAACTGGCCGGGGAGATCGGCACGCTTGATCGCTTCGCCGGCGAGGCGAGCTTAGCGGTCTACCTCGGCATGGCCAACCTCGATAACAGCTCCGGTACGCGCCAAGGCGCGCGCGCCCCCGGCCAGGTCAACAAGCGCGCCAAGGCCGCCATGATGACCGGCGTCGACCGGCACCGAAAGCAGGTGTCCGAATCACAGCGCTACTATGAGAAGAAACGCGCCGAAGGCAAGACACACAACCAAGCCATCCGCGCTCTCGGGCGGCATCTGTGCCGCGTGCTCTACCGCATGCTCAAACGCGGTGAGGCCTACTGCATCCGCGAGCCTGAACAGCCGTCGACCAATGCCGAGCAGCGGCTCGCCGCGTAAACGTGCCCCGGCCATCCTTGGGAGGGAGCGAGCACTCTTCGACCCGCCCGTTGGTGCCGTCCCGGCACACCGCTCGCCTCGGGCTGCCATCCTCGGTCGGTCGCTTCGCACGGAGCCAGGCGCCCGGAGCCGAGCGCAGGGTCAAGGTGGAGCGCCCGCAGCGAGGTAGGAGCGAGGACGAACGACCTTGACCCTGCGCGCGGCGTAGGGAGACTGGGCGTAGTGCGAAGCGACCGACCGAGGATGGCTTGGATACGCCCACATAGATCAGCGAACAGACGACGCAGATCGACCGTTTTCTCTTGAAAATTCCAGCGGGATGTTCAGGTCTTG
>NZ_LN848264.1 GCF_001499735.1 Thiocapsa sp. KS1
GGGCCCTCGCATCCGCCTTCGATGCCGCGGACGTGCACGTCGATGATCGCTACTGCGGAGCCGGTTACGGGGTGCTGACCGATCTGGAGCGCGAGGCGATCCGGATCTTCGCCCGCACCGAAGGCATCCTGCTGGATCCGGTCTACACCGGGCGTGCCGCCGGCGGCCTGCTGGATCTTATCCGCGGGGGCTTCTTCCCGAGCGATGCACGCATCCTGTTCTGGCACACCGGCGGGCAGCCAGCGTTGTTTGCCGAGCCGTACCGCCATGCGCTGAGCGAGACACCCATCGAGCATGCGTCGGGGGTGGGTTGAGAGCACGCTCCCGATCGTCGGTGACAGAGTGCTCGAACCATCCAATTCATCTAGCCCGTCACAACGTCCGATAGTCCTCCACATAGCGGTTTCCCTTGCCCTGAACACGCCGGATCCGCCGGTTGCGCTCGATCTCCCAGGCATCGGGCGGATCGGCGTTGTTCCAGACCGCATAGAGTTTCTCGTCCTGCCGACTCAGGCGAAAGCCGTAGGTATCGCGCATGTAGAACATCGTCCGTGCAATCTCGCCACGCACCGCATCGGGGGGTTGAACCCGGCGTAGGATCGGATCGAAGCGGATCGCGCAGTCGCCCAGACGCTGCCCGGAGCGCAGTTCGCTCCAGTTGAAGTCGGAGCGTGCCGCGTTGATCGCACCGACGGCCGGAACGAGGTTGTGAAGATCGTTGTGGGCCGTGACGAACGTCGGGTCGACACGCTCGCAGCAGGCGCGCCCCGAAAGGGTATTGCCGCCGTCGCCTCGGCACTTGGAAAAGGCGGCCGGCTCACGCCAACAGCGTCGAAAATTGCCGAACTGAGATGCCGGGAAGACGTGCTCGGCCTCGACCCGTTGTGCGCGGCTGCTGCCGTCCAACGTGCCGAGGCCGCATCCCGGGAGATCGGTTCGGCCATTGCGATCGTAACGACAGCCACAGTAGAAGGTGATCCGGTGGCCGCTGTAGACGGTGTCGTAGAGCGCTGTTCGAGCCTCACTGAAGCTGAGCGCAATGCCCGACTGACCGGTGTTCGATGCACCGGGCAGGTCGAATGGCCAGAGATCCCGTGGTAACCAACCAGGCACCTGCTCGGCCACGATGCGACCAAGCTCCCGGATGTCGAGCCCGTCCAGATCGGACAGCCAGGACCCAACCCCGGCGGTCGTATCACGCACGACATCCAACAGCAGCGTGCGGATATCGCGCGTGATCTGGATCGCGCGCTGCGCATGCTCGGGCAAGGTCTGGACCAGCGACTGAGGCAGGAACGAGACCGAGCCGATGAGGGCCAGCCCGATGCCAAGATTGCGCAGTCCGATCAGACTGCCCTGAAGGACCGGAACGAGACGGGTGAGAGCCGAGAGACGCGGAGATTGGCGTGGTGAAGGGCGCTTCGGAGACGGGCGACGGGGCATCGGGGACGGGTCGACTTTACAGCGGGGCGGCCAAGGACTCTAACAGAGCACGCTGATTGCAGGCACACCAACCAGCCCGCCACCCCTTTCAACCGAACGCCTGCATCATCCGGCACTGCGGATACGTCGAACATCCCCAGAACCGATC
>NZ_LN848265.1 GCF_001499735.1 Thiocapsa sp. KS1
GAGGATGCGGCGCATGAGCGGCCTTGGCAAGTCATCGAAGGCTTTCTTGTTCAGTTCCTTCAGGGACTGCATTTCAGTGAGACGCAGGGGCGGGAGTTGCGTATCGAGGGCCTGGTTGAGGCTGCTCACTTTGACAAAGTGGGCAATCGCACACATGCGTTGTAGTCCATCCACAACCTGGTAGTTGCCTTCTTTATCCTCAGAGATGTAAAGGGAGGGAATCGGTATGCGCAGAAGCATGGATTCGATTAGCCCGCTCTTGCGCTTGTCGTTCCAGAGGTTGGCGCGGCGTTGAAAGTCGGGCGACAGATCAAGCTCCCCGTGCGCTAGGCGCGCCAACAACGCGTCGACGGTGCGCTGACTCGTGGTGACATCGATTGATTTGGGGTCGAAAGGTGCCTGAATGTCGCCCGCCCCGGTCCCAGGCTCCGCCTCTAGCCCGTTTCCGCTGCTGTCGGATGCAAGTTCCTCCAGGATCTGGGGCTGTTCTTCTAAGTCCGTTGTCATGGCGGAATGGGTGTTGATGGTTTTGGGTGGTTATCAGGTGCGATGTAGGCCGAGATGTGCAGCACGAACACATCTTGGCGAAATCGTAGGGCATGCGTTAGTCGATGACAAAGCGCGCCTTACGCTGCGTGGGTCGCCCGAAGCCCCGCGGAGGCGTACCCAGCCGCACCCCATGCAGATACAGACCAGCACCGCACATACGCAATCGGCGATGGTGACGCCCCCAACACAGTCCGCGACCAGGGTTCAGCTCATCACTCCGAGGCCGGAGACGCCGGTAGGTCGATGCGGCTCTTCAAGTTCAGGAACGGCGGCAGTGCGCCGGTCCCCGGCAGCCGCACCGGGAGCACCCGTATGGCGACCTTGCGGGCCTGACTCTGTGCGACGTCCATCTTCTCCCGCCGCACCGGCACGACGCCGTGCGGCCCGACCAGCACCGCCGCCGCGGTGCAGTCGAGGAAGGCCTGCTCTAGGGCCGGCCTCCAAGACTCGCCCGGTAGCAGATGCTCCTGATCGATCCTCAGCGCGATGCCGCGGGCCTTGAGCGCGGTCACGACCGGCTCGACGAGCGCCGCATCGCGGCGCTGTTGTAGCTGATAAAGACCTGCTGCGCGCCCATGTCCGCCGCGCTCCGGGGGCCAATGCCGAAAACCGATGCCAAGAACCGCGCTATCGGCCCGTGGGAGCGTCTTGTAGCAGCGGCCTTCGTCGCCCAAGCCGGGTCGCGGCTGCAAGCCGCTCCCACGAAGCGCGCCGGTTGCTCTCCAACCCGATCCAGCGCCGCCGGGCATCGGCGGGGCTGGCAGACTAGGAGCCCGTCCGACACAAGTTCCGCACTCGGCGGCGACGACGGGATGCGGCGGAAAACCCGTCCGAAGCGTGTGAGATGCCTCTAAATTGCCGCCTTTCTCGGGAAAAAGCGCGATTTCTCCCTCTTTTTCTATCCTCCAAGCGCAAAAAGGCGCTTGAGGTTCCATCCGATACACACGAGCGTCCACTCGCCCTTCACGGCGCGCAGGCCGCGCAGGCGGAATTGGCGGAAACCGAGTACGTGCTTAATGATGCCGAAGACGGTCTCG
>NZ_LN848266.1 GCF_001499735.1 Thiocapsa sp. KS1
CGAGGAGGCAAGCCCAAGTTTTTGAAAACACCGAGGAGAAGGGCTGCCAAGGTGATAGGCTGAACTCGCCAAAGCCAACTCACCACCTCGGACGGCAGCCCCCTTGCATCCTAACCAGCCCGCCGCGCAACGGCAACGCGTCCTTGCCCATATCGCCGACACCGATGTCGGCGGATTCTTCGATCTGTTGACCGCTGCGCAGCTGCTCGAGCGGGTCGAGGCGCTCCAGCCGCCGTTTCGCGAGCGGGTGTATTCCCCGACCGAGACCCTGGCGATGTTCATGACCCAAGCGCTCTCGGAGGACGGTAGTTGCCGTGCCGTGGTCAACGCCGCGGCGGTGCGGCGCGTGCTGGACGGCGAGGCGCCCCTCGCGACCAACACCAGCGCCTATTGCCAAGCGCGGGCGCGCTTGTCGTTGCCGATGATCGCGACGCTGGCGCGCGAGGCCGCGGGATTGGTGACGAAGGCTGCGCCCGGCTGGTGGCTTTGGCAGGGGCGAGCAGTCCGCCTGGTCGACGGCGCGACGGTGACCTTGGCCGATACGCCGCAGAACCAGGCCAAGTATCCGCAGCCCGCCAGCCAGAAGGCCGGCCCGGGCTTTCCGATCGCACGGTTGGTGGCCTTGGTGTGCCTGGCGACCGGGGCGGTACTCGATGCCGCGCTCGGCCCCTGCGCGGGAAAGGGCGGCGACGAGCAGACGCTGCTGCGCGAGCTGCTCGACAGCCTCCAAAGCGGAGAGATCCTCCTCGGCGACGCCTTCTACGCGACCTATTTTCTGCTCTGTGAGTTGGTGCGCGGGGGAGTGGACGGGCTGTTCGAGCAGCACGGGGCGCGCAAACGCAGCACCGATTTCCGCCTCGGCGAGCGGCTCGGCGCACGCGATCACCTGATCGTGCCGAGCAAGCCGAAGACGCGACCGGACTGGATGAGCCCCGAGGAATACGCGCAAGCCCCGGCGACCCTGAGGGTGCGCGAGTTTCAGGCCGGCGGCAAGATCATGGTCACCACGCTGCTCTGCCCGAAGGTGTCCCCCAAGTCCATGCTCAAGGTGCTGTACCGGCAGCGGTGGCACGTCGAGCTGGATCTGAGAAACCTCAAGACCACGCTCGGCATGGAGCATCTGCGCTGCAAAACCCCGGCGATGGCGCTCAAGGAACTGTGGGTCTACCTCTTGGCCTACACGCTGATCCGGCTCTTGATGGCGCAGGCCGCTCTGGTGGCGGACCAGATCCCGCGCCAGCTCAGCTTCAAGCATGTCGTGCAAATGTGGGGCTGCGTACTGCAGTGCGGCGGCACCGGCGACAGCGTCTGCATCCATGCCCTGTTGGTGCTGATGGCCCAACCCCGCGTGGGTCGACGAGCCGGGCGGATCGAGCCGCGCGCCCTGAAGCGGCGCCTGAAAAGCTACCCGCTGTTGACCAAGCCGCGGAAGATCGCGCAGGAGGAGGTCCGCGAACATGGCCACCCCAAGAAACAGCGTTGAGCACCGCTTCCGCGTCGTGGATTACGGCCGGTACCCGCTGTTTTTGCAACGGTTTTGGCTTAACTTAGTGCCATTCG
>NZ_LN848267.1 GCF_001499735.1 Thiocapsa sp. KS1
GACTCTACTACGGCGGTCGGGGCTATTACGGTGCCCCGAGCTACTGGGGTCGCAACGACTACTGGGACAACAACGGTTGGCGGGAGCCGGCCAACATCAACGTCGACCGCAGCCGCAACCTCGACATCGACCGCAACGTCGAGCGCGGCGACATCAAGGTCAACCGCGGCATCGTCGGCAACGACGTCGCGAAATGGGAGCACAACCCCGAGCGGCGCGGCGGCGTGCGCTACCGGGATTCCTCCACGGAGAACCGCTTTGCCGCCAAGCGCGGCGAGGCGACCATCGATCGCGACGATGCGCGCGGGCGCATGAAGAGTACCGACCGTCCGGTCAAGGCCCCGAATCTCGACCAGGTCAGGCGCGAAGGTGCTGCCAGCGGCAAGGTCGCCGCTCGCGCCGACACGCGCCCTGCGGGCGGGGAAGCGCGTGCCAAGGTGCAGGCCAAGGCACCCGCCGTGAAGGCGAAGGCGCCCGCCGTCAAGGCCAAAGCCAAGCCCAAGACGCAAGCGGCCGCCGCGACCAAGCGACCGGTGAATCGCGAGGTCAAACGCCCGGCGCCGGCTCAGGCCAAGCGTCCGGCAGCGGCATCGAAACCCATGGCGCAGCGCCCCGCGGCCTCACGGGCGTCGGCACCCAAGGCCAGTGCATTCAAGGCGAGCAAGCCCGCCGCCAGCCGGGCGGCCAGCAATCGCGGCGGGGCCAGTCGAGCCGCCGCGGGGCAGCGTGGCGGGGGCGGCAAAGCACCTCGGGGTGGCGGAGGGGGTCGACGCTGATGGCGACGCCCGCGTGGCCTGCATCCAGACCGCGTCTCTCCTCGCGCGGCGGCCTTTGATCGGCTGTCGCATCACCTTGCCTCTTGTTTCGGAGCTGAGCTTATGAAGACGATCAGCGCTTTGCTTGCCTGCTTGCCACTCCTTCTTTTGATGACCCATCCCCGCGCCGCCGCGGAGGAGCCGACTCCGGCGACTGATTCGGCTGCCGGTCCGGAGGCGACCGAGGTGTCGGTCCAGCCACCGATGGCGTTCGAGACCCCGGATGCCGCCGTCATGGCCCTGATCGAGGCGGCTGCCTCGGAGGATCGCGACGCCCTCTTCGCTGTGCTCGGATCGGACCTCGACGAGCTCGGCTCCGGCGACCCGGTTGCGGATGCCGCCGACCGTCGGCGCTTCGTCGAGTTGTCTCGAGAAGCGGCTCATCTCGAAGACGAGACCGAGGACAGCGCCATCCTGGTGATCGGACCCGAGGACTGGCCCTTCCCGATCCCCTTGGCCAAGGACGATCGGGGTTGGTCCTTCGATACGCAGGCCGGACTCGAAGAGCTGTTGGACAGGCGCATCGGACTCAACGAGTTGCATGCCGTCGCCACCGCCCGCGCCTTCGTGGACGCGCAGATGGAATACGCCGATGCCGATCCGGACGGCGACGGCGTGCAGGCCTACGCGGGGCGTTTCTGGAGCACCGAAGGTGCACGGGACGGACTCTATTGGCCGACGCACGCGGG
>NZ_LN848268.1 GCF_001499735.1 Thiocapsa sp. KS1
AAATCTGGTGTATGACCATAGGGCCAGAGTTTGATCAGGCGGCTTTCCGTTGCTCCTCTTGGGTCTCCGGTGGGTCGTCGGACACCGGAATCCCGTCGTCATAGTGTGCTCCACCGAGCAGCTCGGCCATTTTCTCGGGGGCACGGATGCGCCGCCAGGTCTTGGCGGCCTCTTCGCTCATCTTGAAAGCCAGACCGAGGAAGGTTGTGCGGGTGACGCAGTTCTTGGTCCGGCCGGTGCGATGGCGCACGGTGGCGAAGGTGGACTCGATGGGGTTGGTGGTGCGCAGGTGCACCCAGTGCTCGGCCGGGAAGGCGAAGAAGGCGAGCAGGGCCTCGCGGTCCTTCTCGAGCTTCTCGGTGGCCTTGGGGTATTTGGCCCCATAGCGGTTGATGAAGCGCTTGAAGGCTTGCGTGGCCTGCTTGCGGGTCGGTGCCATCCAGATCGCCTGCAGATCCGCCTTCGCCTTGCCTTGCAACGACTTGGGTAAGGCATTGAGCACGTTGCCCATCTTGTGGAACCAGCAGCGCTGAGGCACGGTCTCGGGGTAGACCTGATCGAGCGCACCCCAAAACCCCAGCGCCCCGTCGCCGACGGCCAGGCGCGGACCCGCCGGCAGACCACGTGCCTTGAGGTCGCGCAGCACGTCGAGCCAGGATTCGGTGGATTCGCGCAACCCGTCGCCGATGGCGACCCACTCCTTGGTGCCGTCGGGCCTCACCCCGATGATCACCAGCAGACAGAGCTTGGGATCGTCGCTCTCGCGCAGCGTCGTGTAGATGCCGTCGACCCACCAATAGGCGTACTGCCGGCCTTCGAGGCTGCGCTGGGTCCAGTCCTTGTACTCCTCGGCCCACGCCGCCTTGAGCCGGCCCAGAGCCGCCGCGGAGAGCCCCTTGGCGTCCTCTCCCACCAGCACCTCCAACGCCTCTCCGAGGTCGCCGCTGGAGATCCCCTTCAGGTAGAGCCACGGCAGCGCCGCGGCGACCCGCGCGCTGCGGCGCACGTACGGCGGGGCCAGCGCCGAGTTGAACTTCACCCCGGCCCCGGAGCGATCGCGCACCTTGGGCACCTGCACCTCCACCGGTCCCACCGTGGTGAGGATCTCGCGCGCCGGCAGATAACCGTTGCGTACCACCGCCCGGCGCCCGTCCATCAGCGACACCGCGGCAAACTCCTCGAGCAGCTGCTCCACCTCCGCCTCGAGGGCCCGCTGCAGGATGTCGCGCGCCCCGCGGCGCACCAGCTCCTCCAGCGGCAGGCCCAGCTCGGCCAGCACCTCGCCCCGATCCCCTCTTGCACTCCGGGCCCTCGTACTCGTATCGTCGCTCATGGCGCACCTCTATCGTTGCTGCTTTGGGTCTCGACAACCACATTGTCAGCAACGGTGCGCCGCCTACTCAAGCTCTATAAGTCCCCGCTCATACACCAGAATCGAGCATAGCT
>NZ_LN848269.1 GCF_001499735.1 Thiocapsa sp. KS1
TGATGCGCGGCGCGTTTCCGTCATGCGGCTTGCAGTGCGTTGGCGCAGTTCTTCCAGTACTGCTCCCAGAGTCCGTTGGTGCGATTCAAGCGCAGGGCGAGCATGTGCTCGGCGTTGTCGAGGGCCCACCAAGCGCCGGGGCGTTTGAGCCGCTGCTGCACGATGTAGCGGTGGGCACTTTCGATCTCGCCCGAGCCGATGGGTAGGCCCTGTGCGAGTGCGCTTTGATAGTCGAGCTGATCGGCCCGGTTCTCGAGATAGCGATGGCAGGCCCGCACCGGCGCGTCGCTCAGGTTTTCCGGTTCCAAGTGCGGCGTCAGGGCGGCGAGCACCGTCTCGAGTCGATTGTGCTTCAGATGTTCCTGTTGCATGCGCAACCACGCCTGCGGGTGCGTCGAGCAGACCTTGGCGGCGGCAGCCAAATAGTCACTGACATGGTAGAAATCCACCGTAAACCGCCCCTGTTTGCCGAAGCGCTGCTCGACTTGATCGCTGATCCAGTGGGCACCGTCACCGAGCGCATGCACCAGCGTATTGACGCCCAATCCGGCCCGGTGTGCGCACTCCAGCAGCCAGCGGCCGGCCTCGTCGACTCCGCCTTGCAGCGTGGCGCCGTAGTGCAACGTGGTTCGGCCCAACGCATGGGCCAGCGTGAGCTTCGCTTCTTTCCACTCCAGACGCTTGCCGCGGCGTCGATCCGCCTGCGCCTCGTCAACGACGACGATCGGCACCATGCCGCCGTCCGTCTGCGCGACCAGCAGCGGCTCGCCCGGCGTGTTCGGCCACTCCTCTTCGAAGGTCTGCTGCTCGAACATCGTCTGCGCGTGCCCCTCGACGATGCTGCGGATCGTCTCCGGCGCCAGCCTCACCCCATAATGCTCGCGCAGCTTCCCGACGACTTGCCCGAAGGCAACGTCGGCACCGAAGTCGGTCACCACCCGCTGCAACGGCTGGGAGCAGCAGCGATGGCTGACCTCGGCGCGCGCGGCGAACAACCGCCGACTGCGCGTGCCTGCGCGATACAGCGGCTCCTCTACGGCGATGGTGCCGAAGGTGGTGTGCCAGCAGAGTTTTTTTTACCCGCCCGGCGCACCTGCGGCTCGCTTGCCGCCTGCTCCCCGACACGGGCAATCTGCGCCTCGGCCCAGCCCTGCAGGGCCTCCTGCCCGAGGCGGCGCACCTCTTCGATGACGCGCCGTTCCGCCTCGTCGGCGCGTGCCAGATCACCGTCGCTGTCCTCGACAATGTCCGCAAGCGCCTGCACGCGACTTTTCAGGCCGGGATGGCGGTTGAGCAACGCAAGCAGCTTGGCATCATCGGACGAGGGCATCGTCATGGGCGTCTTCCTATTCCGCTATGGGTGGTTGTAGCGGTATCTTAAGGCAACGCATCAGTTTT
>NZ_LN848270.1 GCF_001499735.1 Thiocapsa sp. KS1
GAACGGGTCTCTGATTCGAACAACCCTCGTGTTCTCCTCTTCGGAGGAGAGCGTTGGTCTTAATCCCCTTTAGAACGGGTCTCTGATTCGAACGAAGGCGAAGATCCGAATACGGCATGGACAACGCGTCTTAATCCCCTTTAGAACGGGTCTCTGATTCGAACGATTCATCAGGGTCGCGTCACAGGACTTGGAGAGTCTTAATCCCCTTTAGAACGGGTCTCTGATTCGAACTCGATTCCGAATGAAGGGGATTCGGACGAGACGCAAGTCTTAATCCCCTTTAGAACGGGTCTCTGATTCGAACAAACGCAAGTGTCTCTAGCGTCCACTTGGACGCCTGTCTTAATCCCCTTTAGAACGGGTCTCTGATTCGAACTCAAAGAAGCGATGAAAGGCCACGGAACGACAGTCGGTCTTAATCCCCTTTAGAACGGGTCTCTGATTCGAACGAACTTGATGATCGCCGTGAGCTGTTCGACCAGTCTTAATCCCCTTTAGAACGGGTCTCTGATTCGAACCGCACCTCTGCCGCTGTTGCGGCGAGATTGCGGCGGTCTTAATCCCCTTTAGAACGGGTCTCTGATTCGAACGCTTTATCAATCCATTAAGGACGCACTCAAGGGGTCTTAATCCCCTTTAGAACGGGTCTCTGATTCGAACGACGCACGTCTCTCAAATGCTCGCCGTTGACGGCGGTCTTAATCCCCTTTAGAACGGGTCTCTGATTCGAACCGCACTGCCGAAAAACCTCTTCCTGGACAACCACCTGCAAGGGGGGTTGCGGACTTTTCGCGCTTCCGAAAAGTTGGCGTTTTGTGTTCTGCGGCGACGGCTCTCACGCAGCTGACACTACATCGGGTGCCGGAACCGTTCAAGCCAGATTCCGCGGCGACCACGCTCACCCCACCCGCACCACCCCCGACACCACCCCGAGGATCTCCACCTCGTCCTCGACGAAAACCAACGGGTCCATGGCGTCGTTCGCCGGCTGCAGGCGGATCCCGTCGAGCTCCCGGTAGAAGCGCTTGAGGGTGACTCCGTAGCCGTCGATCCGCGCCACCACCGTCTCTCCGTTCTCCGCCGTCGGGCGTTGCTCCACGACCACCAGGTCACCCGAATCGATACCGTCGTCGGTCATGGACTCCCCGCGCACGTAGAGTGCAAAGCTGCGCTCGGTCGCATGCCGCTTCACCAGACGGGCCGGGACCAGCAGGGTCTCGCGCTCCTCGACCGCGA
>NZ_LN848271.1 GCF_001499735.1 Thiocapsa sp. KS1
TGTCAAGCCCCGGAAGATTGTTAACCTCTGAAACAAACAGATCTGGCTCCTTTCGATACCACTCCCGGAGCGCATCCACGGGGCTGACGTGGCCGAGTGCGCGTTGCGGGATGTGGTGATTGTAGATGCCGGCGTAGCGGATCAAGGTCTCTTCCAGGTGCTCTGCGCAGCGGAAGCGGCGGGTGGCCAACACCTCGGCGATGCGGCCGTTGAAGCGCTCCACCATCCCGTTGGTTTGGGGCGTACGGGGTTTGATGAGGCGGTGGTCGATGGCGTTGGCGGCACAGGTTTGGTCGAACGGATGGTGGCCGGTGGGTTCGCGTTGGCCGGTGGCGCAGAACCGATCGGTGAACTCCTTGCCGTTGTCGGTGAGCACCCGGGTGATCTTGAACGGGGCGGCCTTCAGGAGACGTTCCAGGAAGCCTTGGGCGCAGGCGGCGGACTTCTCGGGGAGGATCTCCACGTAGACCCAGCGGGTCGCGCGGTCGATGGCGGCGAACAGATAGCGGCGCGTCTCCTCGTCGGGCATCTGCGGCAGATACTTCAGATCCATGTGCACAAACCCGGGCGGGTAGTCTTTGAAGGACTTGGGTTCGGCTTTGGGGGCGTCCTCCCGAGGCATGAGGGCTTTCAGGTCCGACACCCCGTGGCGGCGCAGGCAGCGGTCGAGACCGGAGCGCGAGACGCTCTCGCAGACGAACTCGCGGGTCACCGCCAAGAGGTCGTCGAGGGGCAACAGCAGCGTTTGCCTCAGCGCCACGACGATCGCTTCTTGGGGCGCCGACAGGGTGGTCTGCAGACGCTGCGGCGTATGGGAGCGGTCGGCGCTCTCCTCGCGGCGACGCCACTTGCGCACCGTCGGCTTGCTCAGGCCGTAGCGGCGCGCCAGCTCCGCGATCGAGAGCGGCGACTCGCGCAGCTCCCGGCGAATGGCCGGGGTGGTACGGGCGTTCTTGTGTAAGTTGACGTGCATCGGCCTCGTCTCGGACTGGAGCGGCGGTGGCGGCGATCGGCTCGGTGACCCCGGGGCGGGGCGCCGCCGGGGCAGACTCCGGTCGCCCTACGGGCTCCCTGCGTCTGCCCCGGCGGCGAGGTCCTCCAGAACCTCCCGAGCCCGGAAGAGAGGGTAGCTCCTCCGTGGGATATAATCATCTGGGACGTAAC
>NZ_LN848272.1 GCF_001499735.1 Thiocapsa sp. KS1
CGTGACGAGCGAATTGGTGAGCAGCCTTGAGCATTCGGCTTCGGGTCCAGCGGCCTCGATCGCAACCGCGAGCGTTGCGCGCCGAGCGGCGATCTTCGGAAGGAGGGCGGTCGCCTGGCCTATAAGTTCGGCGCGGCTCGCCTCCAGGTCGGCAATCGTCTCGGTGACCGATCGGGCGTTGGCGTAGATCCCGGTCGCCTTGATGCCGATTTTGAGGATGTCATTCGCGATGGTCAGGGCTTCTTTTCTTTCGGGGGTCATGTGGTGTGGTCCTTTGTTTGGGCGCCGTCCGTGGCGCGGAGGTGGTCCTAGATCGCGTTCAAGATGTCGTCAGGCGACCGCGCGACGATCGCGAGACCGCCTCGGGATTCGACGAAGGCCAAAAACTTCTGCTGGTGCTCGGTGAGCTTGCCTTTCGGCGTCTTCACCTCGACGGCGGCGAATTGCGCGAGGGTCTGCCCGATCATTTCCGACGTGACGACAACCGGGCGGATGCCGATCAGGTCGGAGGATCCTTTGCATAAACCGGCGTGCAACGGCCTGGGGTTGCGGATCAGGACGGAACCGTCCTTGAGGCGCGTCGCGTCCCCGGCCCACGCCTGACCCGTGTTGTTCCTCCATGTCGTCATCCCGGCTTGGGAGGCGGCGAGCATGATGGCGTTCTGTATGGCCTTTTCGCTCATCGCTGGCCCCTCCATTCGGCCTGGCGGGACTGGCGAGCCCGATGCACATGCTCTGCCCATCGCGGCGAGTAACCGCGGGCGGCGGCGATCCGCTGCAAATCCTCAAGGGTTTTCGCGGATTTCTGCTCCGCTTTCGCCTTCTCGCGAGCAACCCGCTTCACCTCCTCAAGCGACCCGTCGACCTGCTCGATCTCGCGATGCTTCACGGGATAGACGAAGCCGCACGCAGGGCAGATCGGCGCCGGCTTGTGAACCGCGAAACACTCTGAGCACTGTTTGACCGGGTCGGCGTCTTCGTCCTGCTTACGCTGGCGGCGCGGTTTCGAGTCCAGGGACCAAGCCCTTTCGTCGTCGGGAAGACCATGCCGATGGCAATTTCCGACGTGATCCAGGATGACGGCTCGCTCTTTGCCGGGGAAGGGCCTCAAGGCGCGTCC
>NZ_LN848273.1 GCF_001499735.1 Thiocapsa sp. KS1
AGGTTGCTGACATTCGCACCGGCGTAGTTGTTGCCGAAACCGTAGAAGAACTCCGCCACGATCCAGTCCGGCGTCATGGATTTGAGTGCCTGCAACGCCTTGCGTTGCGAGGCGAGCTTGACCTGGCTGATGCCGAGACGCTCATAAAGGGCGTCGAAGCGAGGATGGTTCGGGGATTCGATGATCGAGAAGAGCGTGGTCATGCGGCCAACCATCTTGCTGCACGGGGAATGCCCAACGCTGCCCGAGACCAACGAAGGGTGCAAGATTATCGATCCAACGGGGAGGGCATGGTGTCACGGGGGATCGCGTCCATGTTTCTTGACCGCCTGAACGCGCGACTCAAGCAGTTCGTTCGGTGTTGCCGCCGTGCGCCCGGCGGTCGCGTGACCGCCATCTTCGTCGCCGATGCGGCCGGGGCGCCGATGCGCGCCTGCGAGCGGACCCTGGCCCTCGTCGACCAAGGCCTGTCGGAGGATCGCTATGCCCTGGGCCTTGGCTTCTGGCGGCTCACCGACGGCTGTCAGGTCACCCTGATCCTGGCCGAGGAGCTGCTCCGCGCCGAGCGCCGACATGGACTGCCGCTCGACGCCGGGCAGCATCGGCGCAACCTGGTTGTATCCGGTCTGATCGGGGTCGAGCTACGGGGCCGGAGCCTGCGCATCGGCGAGGCGCTGTTGACGTGGCATCGGGTGCGTCCGCCCTGCGGGTATCTGGATCGGGTCGCCGGTGCCGGCATGGCCAAGGCACTCGGGCGTTACGGCGGTCACTGCCTGCGGGTGCGCGAGGGCGGGTTGATTCGGGTGGGCGACGAGGTGACCGTGGTCTGACGCCGAACGAATCGGCGGGCGGGCAGATCCGACAGGTTGTGTCGCATCGTTGTGTCATCGTCTACACGCTCCGCTCCAAGCGCGGATTCAGAGCGAGTGGTGAACAAGGAGATGATTGCATGACATTGTTGGCGAGATCGGTCCTGTGGTTAGCCTTGCTGAGTGTTGGGGCCGGGTTCGTCATGCATGCCTCGGCCGACACGGAAATCCGCCGCCCGATCCCCGGCA
>NZ_LN848274.1 GCF_001499735.1 Thiocapsa sp. KS1
AGCTGATGCTCGGCGGAGGCGTTCACATCATCCCCTTGTAGATCGGGGTGACCGACCGACCGCGACGCCGACTCGATACGCCCGGTCAGCTCAATCAGCAGGAGCCAGTAGCCGATCCAGACGAAGTCCGCCACCGTCTCCGCGGGGAGCAGCGCACCGTCGCCCCAGAACGGCAGGGTGGCCAGGGCGAACCCGGTGAGCAGCAGCACCGAACGGGCCGCGGTCTGCAGCCCGGACCAACGCCCGTCGCCGACCCGAGCCGGCTCGCGGGCGGGATGGGCGCCGCGACGCCGCAAGCGCCTCCAGAGCCGCTGTACGCCGCCGAGCGTCCACTGCAGCAGCAAGAGCATGAGCCGGATCGCCAAGACGCCGAGCAGCACCCAGAGCTGGGCGCCGAGCAAGGGCGTCAAATCCGGCAGGAGCTCGCGGCTCAGCGCGACGAGCGGGTCATGGAGCCAGGCCAGAAGCGGCCCGGTCCAGCCGGGACCGGCGCCGTCCGCGGCGAGTGCGAGTCCGACGAGCGCAGCCAGCACGAAGACCAGGACGGCCGAGGCTGGACCCGGTCGCGCGCCCCTGCCGGTGCGGGCTAGGTGCAGGAGGAGCCCGGAGGCGGCCACGAACAGAAGGCTGAAGACGAGCGCGTGCATCACGGTGGCGTCACCCGCTGCAAGCGTAAGGTGACATCCCCGACCGGGTAGCCGGACCGGAGGACTCCCGGCTGGGTCATGCGATTGTCCTGGATGCGGACCGGGTGAAGCGCGCCGGTCTCGAGGCGGGAGACCAGGGCCATCAGCCAGCGCAGCGGGGAGGCGTCCTGCCGGATTGCCTTCGCCAACTCGCCGTCCAAGCGAGGGGGTGGCGGCGACGGCGGCACGCCGATGGCCTCGTAGTCGCGGCGCTGCCGCTCCAACTCGCTCGTCATGGCGGCCAGTGCGGCACGCCCGGCGCGCACACCCCGATCCAGCCGCCCGAGATGGACACGCAACAGTATGAGACGCCGCATCGCCACCGTATGACGAACATAA
>NZ_LN848275.1 GCF_001499735.1 Thiocapsa sp. KS1
CGCTGCAACGAGGATTCGTGCAGATGATGCCGGCGCACCTGACCCGAGTCGGGATCCTGCGACAGCCGCGCACTGGGAAACACGAACTGCCAAATCCAGTCGCGTTGCGCGCTCGGGTACTTGCGCGCCAGCGCGGGCGGCAGGTACACGGCTCCACCACCGGCCGCCAAGTCGTCTCGATGCCGTGCCTCGACCCGGGCCAGATGGGCCTGCAACGGCCCGCGCAGCCGCTGCGGCAAGGGCACCGCCCGATCCTTGCCGCCCTTGCCGTTGCGCACCAGGATCAAGCCGTTGTCGAAGTCGAGATCCAGCACCCGCAGCCGTACGCACTCCATCAACCGCATCCCGGTGCCGTAAATCAGCCGAGCCATCAGTCCGAACGTGCCGTCCATGTGCGCCAACAGCGCCCGAATCTCGTCGCGACTCAAGACCACGGGGAGCCGTGCCTGCCTCCTGGTCTTCGAGAACTTCACGTCCTCCAGCGGGCGCTCCAAGAGGTGCTTGAACAGAAACGCCACCGCGTTGTACGCCAGACTCTGCGTCTTGGCCGAGACCGAGCGCTCCACTGCCAGGTGACTTAAGAACCGCTGGAACTCGGGGACGCCCAAAGCATCCAGCGGCTTTCCCTCGCAGAAGAGCAAGAAGCGATGACACCAATCGACGTAGGATTGCTCGGTGCGGATCGAGTACTTCATGGCACGGATGGTTCGCGCCAAGTCTTCCAGGATCGGAAACGTCTGTGCCGAGCGGCTGAATCGCGGGACACCGATTGCGCCAGAATCGGCACCGTCCTCGGAGCTTACAGCCGTGCTACGCGCGATGGTCGCGTGCTCCGAGGCCAGGGTCCGCTGCCCCTCCCACCAATAGTCCCAATC
>NZ_LN848276.1 GCF_001499735.1 Thiocapsa sp. KS1
TTCGCCGGCACGGGTTCCGTCCGGCCCTTTCGGTCGGCGTGCCCACATCCAGGCATCCAGCACGCCCAGCGGCTCGCGTGCCGGGCTTACGGCATACGTCGGATGCAGGTACATCCCGCGTTGCGCTTCGTAGCTCAACGGCCCGAGCCCGGCGATCCCTTGGCCGTTGAAGTCCAGCTCCGCGGTGTCCTGCAGACACAACACCACCGGGTGCGCCGCCATGCGCGTGCGGGTGCAGGCGCGGTGCGGCTCGAGGAGATCCATCCAGTCGTACGCCTCGGAGCCGAGAAACCGATACGCCGCCTGCGTCTCGCCCCAACCCCGGCAGGCCTCGGGGATGCTCGCCGTCGGGCGCTCCGCCAAGCGCTCGATCAACTGCACGGCACGCCGCTCGCGGCGTGTATCGCCCAGATCAAGTCCTTGAAATTCCGCCTCTGCCCAGCCCATCGCCGCCCCCGGAAAACATCCAAAAGCGATATCTTAGCCTGTACACCTAAAGTTGTGTGTAATGGGATGAGCCAAAAGGGGTTCTGTCTCTTGGCCCAACGGAGGATCCGACCATGCCCTACGAAAACCGAAACATTCGCAGATACTCGCGGAGATCCCACCGGGCGGGGAAGCGTCTCACGCCTATTGACGGGCAGCGGTTGGAACGGGAGATCCGGCCCGGACATGCTTTCACTGCCGCAGCTTGACAACGTGCTCGAGCAAACCAGTCTCCGGGACGGCCGCTCGATTTCAACTTCAGTTACCATAAGGCCCGTGACTGTCTCGCCATGCCCTACAACGAACTCCTCAGCGCTGCGGCAATCACGCTTACGCTCGTGGCGTTCTACCC
>NZ_LN848277.1 GCF_001499735.1 Thiocapsa sp. KS1
GAGACGACCGGGCAGACCCTTCGAGTTCACTGCCGCATAGGCAGCTCAGAAAAACGCCGAATGGGCGGCCATCGGGCTGCGGTGGTTCACTGCCGCATAGGCAGCTCAGAAATTGTCTAGCTCCAAGTTGGCAAGCTCAGCCTTGTTCACTGCCGCATAGGCAGCTCAGAAAAAGACCTTTCCGCGACGCAAGGTCCTCCTCGTGTTCACTGCCGCATAGGCAGCTCAGAAAATCAGCTATCACCGGATGGGCGCGATCAAGGGGTTCACTGCCGCATAGGCAGCTCAGAAAATTGCGCGACCCGGCGCGCCCTGGTCATCCTTGTTCACTGCCGCATAGGCAGCTCAGAAAATCCCTCAAACGGAATTCCCCGCAGACCTCAGGTTCACTGCCGCATAGGCAGCTCAGAAAAAGAGCGCGCAGATAGCTTATCGCCTCCTCCTTGTTCACTGCCGCATAGGCAGCTCAGAAACGATCCGTCACCGCCCGAGACCATTCGACGCCGTTCACTGCCGCATAGGCAGCTCAGAAACGATCCGTCACCGCCCGAGACCATTCGACGCCGTTCACTGCCGCATAGGCAGCTCAGAAAAGGGTGTAGGTCACGAAAAGAAGCACGCCGCCGTTCACTGCCGCATAGGCAGCTCAGAAAATCACACAAACCCCTGCGAAAACGCCGCCAGAGTTCACTGCCGCATAGGCAGCTCAGAAATTGACTGCGGGTGCTGCGCCGGTGTGTGACCTTGTTCACTGCCGCATAGGCAGCTCAGAAAATGCTCAAACGGGCGCGCTCGCTTATGGCTGCGTTCACT
>NZ_LN848278.1 GCF_001499735.1 Thiocapsa sp. KS1
TTTCTGAGCTGCCTATGCGGCAGTGAACGGTCAGGTAACGCACATCACCGGTGCTGATCTTTTCTGAGCTGCCTATGCGGCAGTGAACTACGCCGAAAGATCCTTAACGTCATATTGTTAAAGAACTTACAGCGAAATGCCAACGCTAACCTAAATTTCCTGGTATCGCGTAAGCCTCTGATTTATTGCTCCTTGCATGAGTGGTTAAAAAAAGGGTCTGGCAATCCCTGTTGGAACGCCGGACCCTTCAGGCCGGTGCCTCGCTCTTCGACTACTGGCTTTGGTGCTGTAGCGGATAGACCGAAATCCTCGTTACGTCGAACCGACCGGGGGGTGGCCATTCCCCCCGACACCCAACTCAGAACCAGGGCAGCGTAGCTGTAGCGCTGAGACCATAGGGACTGAACCGGCCGGGAACGGGTGGCCCAGGACGAACCTTTTGGTCGATAAACAGCCGGAAATGCTGGCCTGTGCTTGTACTGCGGACCTCAATCCAAGGCAGGGACAGGCGTTCGCCGTCGCGCATGGGCTGACGGATAGGGATTGCCTCGGGGCTTAACCCATGGCGTCGCACCTGTCGGCGGCGCAGCCGTGCCGGACTGCTCTTGGCCTGGACACGGCGCACCAGGACGCTTTGGTCTGTTGCCGGGGACGGTGTGATCTGGCCGATCGCGACATGATCACGCATTCCGCTCATCCAAGGGCGGACAGCGAGGGCGTCGAGCGCGGCAGCGCTGCCATGGATGCGCAGCCGATTACCAAGCCCGGGCAACGTGGCGTCGTAGCCGGGGAAGGAGATCCCAGACCGAGGAT
>NZ_LN848279.1 GCF_001499735.1 Thiocapsa sp. KS1
GCGGCAGTGAACAGGACCATGCCGAGCATCGCGCCGGCACTGAATTTCTGAGCTGCCTATGCGGCAGTGAACTTGCCAGCGCCGGTCCCATCCGCGATCAGGAATTTCTGAGCTGCCTATGCGGCAGTGAACCTGGTCCTGATGGTTGAGTTTAAGGGTTCCGATTTCTGAGCTGCCTATGCGGCAGTGAACGCGGTGTAGACCTGCCGCTTCGACGCCAGACCTTTCTGAGCTGCCTATGCGGCAGTGAACGCGGTAGCTTGACTCGGGCTTGACGCCTTTGATTTCTGAGCTGCCTATGCGGCAGTGAACAATACACCACGCCGAGCGCCGGCCTTGGGGACTTTCTGAGCTGCCTATGCGGCAGTGAACTTCTGCTGTTTCTGAGCTAGGGCGTCCATCATTTTCTGAGCTGCCTATGCGGCAGTGAACATTTTGCGTGTCGTAAGTCCTTGGCGCGCCAGTTTCTGAGCTGCCTATGCGGCAGTGAACGAGCACATAGGCAAAATTCGCCGGTCGGATCTTTCTGAGCTGCCTATGCGGCAGTGAACATGACGGCGGACTCGCGCGACTGCGCGCCGTTTTTCTGAGCTGCCTATGCGGCAGTGAACATATCCCAGCTAGCGCGCGCGATCTTTCGAAATTTCTGAGCTGCCTATGCGGCAGTGAACATCAACGCCGCACGTCTCGGACCCCTTGGTATTTTCTGAGCTGCCTATGCGGCAGTGAACGCAGATCACTGTCAGTGGAAGACGCCGCTTTTGTTTCTGAGCTGCCTATGCGGCAGTGAACCGCAAGCAGACCCGCGCCCCC
>NZ_LN848280.1 GCF_001499735.1 Thiocapsa sp. KS1
CGTCAGGCCAACAACGCCCGTTTTGCCAGAACCAAGTTGGCCAGCCCGAACAGCACCTCGAGCTGCGCGCGGTTCTTGGCCAGGCCCTTGTAGCGGACCTTGCGATGACGAAACAGGTTCTTGATCACGTGAAACGGATGTTCGACGCGGGCGCGCACTGTGGCCTTGAGCGTCTCGGCACGCTCGGTCAGGTCCTTCAGCGGGCCGGCGTCCATCCCCTTGAGGGTGCCGCGCTTCATGGCGATGTGCCAGCTCACCGCGCGATCTTGGAGTTCCGCGCGCTTCTGCGCGCCGATGTAGCCGGCGTCGGCAAAGACGACTGTTTCCTCGCCGTGCAGCAGCTGCGCGGTCACCGTCACGTCGGCCACATTGGCAGGCGTGCACTGCAGGCTGTGCACCAGGCCGGAGTGTGCATCCGCACCGATGTGCGCCTTCATCCCGAAGTGCCATTGCCGGCCCTTCTTGGTTTGATGCATGTCCGGATCGCGCGCCTTCGCCCGGTTCTTCGTCGACGGCGGCGCGGCGATGATGGTCGCATCCACCAACGTCCCCTTGGCGAGCAGCAGACCGCGCTCGCGCAGCCGTGCGTTGATGGTCTCGAAAATCGTCGCCGTCAGGTCATGGGCTTCCAGCAGATGCCGAAAACCCAACAGCGTGGTGGCATCCGGAACCCCCTCGCGACTCAAATCGATGCCGAGGAAGCCCCGCATGGCTTGAGAGTCGTAGACGCTGTCTTCCAACCCTTCGTCGGAGAGCCCGAACCACTGCTGCAGAAAGTACATCCGCAGCA
>NZ_LN848281.1 GCF_001499735.1 Thiocapsa sp. KS1
GATGCCGATGAATTGGTCGTTCCCCGCGCCCGCGGGGATGAACCGGCCCGCAACATGCGCGGCATGGTTAAGATGCAGTGTTCCCCGCGCCCGCGGGGATGAACCGTCTGTATTGCGAGCGAGTCAGGTGTTCCGGGTGTGTTCCCCGCGCCCGCGGGGATGAACCGTTTGCCTTGACGTCTGCGGAGGTGTGATATGCGTGTTCCCCGCGCCCGCGGGGATGAACCGCGGCCCTGAGCCGCGCGGCGCTGGCTCAAGAGCGTGTTCCCCGCGCCCGCGGGGATGAACCACCATCAAGTCCGGGCGCAGCTTCACGCCGCGCGTGTTCCCCGCGCCCGCGGGGATGAACCGCAGCTTTATTCGGCGAACAACCCGAAATCCGGGTGTTCCCCGCGCCCGCGGGGATGAACCGCTCGGCATGGGCGCATCCGGATGGCGCAACGCCGTGTTCCCCGCGCCCGCGGGGATGAACCGGATGGCTTTCAGCCGCGCGGCAATACGGATTAGTGTTCCCCGCGCCCGCGGGGATGAACCGACGCTGGGGCTGTTTGCGCAGGGCATGGAGCTGTGTTCCCCGCGCCCGCGGGGATGAACCGACGGTCGACAAGGATGCGGAGACGAACAAGGCGTGTTCCCCGCGCCCGCGGGGATGAACCGCCGCTGATGATCGAGGCCGACGCGTCGTGAGCGTGTTCCCCGCGCCCGCGGGGATGAACCGGAGTGGGTGCTCGGCCAGCTGCAGTTCCTGCGGTGTTCCCCGCGCCCGCGGGGATGAACCGAGT
>NZ_LN848282.1 GCF_001499735.1 Thiocapsa sp. KS1
CCTGTATCTTTCTCATGATCCTAATCGTCTATAGAAGAAGGGTTCTGGCGGCAACACCGCCTTGAAGCTTGGAGCACCCACGTCGCCTATACCATGACACAGGGGGTCTTTCAGGTTTTCTGGAGCAGGGTATCGACGAACGATGCGGTTGCATTCGCCAATGTCCTGCCAGTACGCCCCGTTCGTCAGCTCAAGGCCTTGTCCGGCCCGGCTCCACCTCGCCACGACATTGGCGCCGGGAGCTCCCGGCAACGAGGCATCGCAGTACGGCGTCGGCCCCACGCGATGTCGACGGCCGCAACGACGCGGGCTGTCGAGCATATTGACCAGGACGAGGGCATCACAGGCTTTGAAGTATGCCGGGAACGCAAACAATGTCGTGAAGGTGTCCATTCCGCCGCCGATCATGAGCAGCCCGCTGTCGAAACCGTATGCGGAGCAAGTCGCAACAACGCTGCATCCCATTTCGATGTCTCCAAGTGGGTCCCGATCCGGATCTCTGCTCGACGCGACCCCCTGGGAGTGCCCGCACCTCAGCGCTCCCGCAGCAACCACCGTCCCGACCCGTAATCCGGCGTGTTGGTCCCGGGGATGGCATCGTAGACCTTGCCGTCGCGGATGATCCGACGTTCATCGGACCCGTAATCCGGGGTGCGTGTGCCGGGAATCGCCGGATAGACGATGCCGTTGCGCTCAATCAAGAGCGGCCCGCCGTAGTCCGGGGTATCGG
>NZ_LN848283.1 GCF_001499735.1 Thiocapsa sp. KS1
CGTTTCACGACGCTGCTGAACGAGGCAGAGACCGCCGGGGCCGCCGCACTCTGGGCCGACGGGTCGGACCGACCGCATGTCGTGGGCACACCGGGCATGACCGGGCTGGCGAAGTATCTGGCACGTGGCCTCGATATCCGACAGGGTGTGGAGGTCGTCGCGCTGCACGAGACGAAACATGGTTGGAGGGTCACCCTTGCCGACGGCGCGGAGTTGTTCGACCGCGTTGTCCTCACGGTGCCCGCCCCGCAGGTCTCGAACCTGATCGGCCCCGAGCATCCGATATCCCGCGAGGTTGCCGGCGTGCGCCTTGATCCCTGCCTCACGCTGATGGCCGCCTTCGATCCGGATGCCCTGCGGCCTTTCGTCACCCGCGCCGATCCCGACGCACCGCTGGCCTGGATCGCGCAGGACAGCAGCAAACCGGGGCGACCCGCACCTGCCTGCTGGGTGGCACAGGCCAGCCCGGCGTGGAGCGCTGCGCATCTGGAGCTCGACCCCGACGCCCTCACCGCGCTGTTGCTGCCCATGCTGTGCGAGCAACTCGGCACGGATGCGGATGCCGTGCGCTACGCCGCCGTGCACCGCTGGCGCTACGCACGCGTCGCCGTGCCGCTTGGCCGCCCCTTCGCCCGCGATGGATCCTGCACGCTCTACGCGGGCGGCGACTGGTGTCTCGGTGCGCGGGTCGAGGCCGCCTGGATCAGCGGGGATG
>NZ_LN848284.1 GCF_001499735.1 Thiocapsa sp. KS1
ACGGATACGTGATGGCGGACCGGCGAGATACGATTGCTTAACCGCTGCAAGGGCTTGCAGCACGGTGCTCTTCCCGGAGCCGTTCAGCCCTGTCAACAGCGTCAGCGGCCCCACTCGAATATCAAGGTCTCTGGCGGCCTTGAAGTTGACCAGCCGGATGCGCTCAAGCACGGAGAACCTCGTCGAAAATCGAGTGAATGACCTCCAAACGCACGTTGGACGCAGCACCCTTGCCGGTGGCGTACAGCAATGCGTTGGCGAATGACCGGTTGTCCTGATCCAGGAATCGCATGGCAAATGATTTGGCAACTTTATCGCATTCCCGAGCAAGACGTTCCAAATCGGATGGGGGCGTTGCGCCAGCGCGACCGACTCGGCCTCAAAGAGGCCGCGATTGATCGGTGACCGGGGCTGGCCCGTGCCTTTGTACTTACGGAACGCGATGTTGCCAAATACTTGAGGAGCGGCCAACATGGCGGCCTCAAATCTGTGCTCGATGCCCTCCCACTGGCTAGTGGTCCAATGGCTGCAACGCTCTTCAACAAAGTGATTCAGGAACTCGTCAAGCGTCTGCTCATCGCCCCGTTTCTCGTTGCGCCCTAAAGAAACGAGGGCTGCAAACCGGAGGATCAGTTCGTGGTCTTCCAGTCGCTCACCCTTGATCTTTCCTGCGGTAGCCCGGAGAAATGCATCGCTCTTCGCCATGC
>NZ_LN848285.1 GCF_001499735.1 Thiocapsa sp. KS1
GAGACCCGTTCTAAAGGGGATTAAGACGCGATCAGGGTGCGCAAGGCGTCTTCGTAGGCGCGTTCGAATTTGAGACCCGTTCTAAAGGGGATTAAGACCTTCGGGGTCCTGCAGGATGTGGCGGCCGTTCTCGGGTTCGAATTTGAGACCCGTTCTAAAGGGGATTAAGACGAGAACTTCTGCGGTGACCCACTTCATAAAGGGGTTCGAATTTGAGACCCGTTCTAAAGGGGATTAAGACGCGGGCTGTCCAGGTCATGCGTCGTCGTCGCGCAGTTCGAATTTGAGACCCGTTCTAAAGGGGATTAAGACGTTGCTACTACGCACTTTGTGCGTACCCCTCTCGGTTCGAATTTGAGACCCGTTCTAAAGGGGATTAAGACCTTAATTGTTAAAGAGCAGATATCCAGGCCGTTCGGTTCGAATTTGAGACCCGTTCTAAAGGGGATTAAGACCCCTCATACAGTGAGACGGTACCGCTGATGGTCCATGTTCGAATTTGAGACCCGTTCTAAAGGGGATTAAGACTTTGAGGGAAATCCCCATACATCTTGCGGTACTCCGTTCGAATTTGAGACCCGTTCTAAAGGGGATTAAGACCTGCGGCGGCGCCGATGGCGAGGGCTAGGAGGGTTCGAATTTGAGACCCGTTCTAAAGGGGATTAAGA
>NZ_LN848286.1 GCF_001499735.1 Thiocapsa sp. KS1
GCTGCCTATGCGGCAGTGAACGTGGTGGCGACGGCGGCGAAGAGCGGCACGACTTTCTGAGCTGCCTATGCGGCAGTGAACCCTACACGGAGCCGCGTCTACCTCGTCATCGACTTTCTGAGCTGCCTATGCGGCAGTGAACGGGTGCATGTCTCGCCTGGTCGATCAGGTCCATTTCTGAGCTGCCTATGCGGCAGTGAACCATTCACAGCTTTACCACCGATTCGGCTGAGATTTCTGAGCTGCCTATGCGGCAGTGAACCACGCGGACGAATATTGGGCGCATGCGCTGGCTTTCTGAGCTGCCTATGCGGCAGTGAACCTGGAGATTTCGGCGGTGTGAGCGCCGGGGTTTTTCTGAGCTGCCTATGCGGCAGTGAACTCGTTACGCAAGTAGTTCTGCATTGACCGATATTTCTGAGCTGCCTATGCGGCAGTGAACACGGACGCAGCAGCAATATACGGCCCGAGCGCTTTCTGAGCTGCCTATGCGGCAGTGAACGGCTACTCCAACGCCGACGAGCTGCGCGCGGCTTTCTGAGCTGCCTATGCGGCAGTGAACGCCGGAGACCTTGGCGAGAACCGGCTCGTCTTTTTTCTGAGCTGCCTATGCGGCAGTGAACCTTGATGTAGCTGCCGGAGCCGGCGACGGTCATTTCTG
>NZ_LN848287.1 GCF_001499735.1 Thiocapsa sp. KS1
TGGATCGCGTCGAGATCGTTGCGGATGGCCAGCTCGTCGTGGACGCTCACACGCGGTGTCTTGGCGCCGGCGTTCAGGCGTTGCCCGGCAGCGGTCAGGGCGCGGCCCTTGCGCAGGGCATCTTGGCGCAGCGAGGTGTTGGTCGGGTCGTCGATCAAGGCCGCGAGGGCAGCTTGGTAGGCTTCCTTCGCGGTCGCGTAGGCACGGTGCTCGGCAATGGCCTTGAGGATGGCGAGCGCGAAGAACGCGCCGAGGATCAGCCAAACCCAGATGCTGTTGTCCATGGTCTTGCTCCTGCTTCCCCGGGATGGCCGTGGTCTCGCGAACGACGCATCTCCTGCAAATGAGCCCCTGCTCCCGCTTCGCGTGCTCGCCGTCGGGCACGGTCCTCATCATCCGGCGCGCGGACCCTCGTCGGATACCGCCGCGATCAAGTCCGGCCCCTCGTTGCGCACGTTTCCGACCGCCCGTGCTACCGGGTGAAGCGCAAGCCGTGCGTCCGGACAGGGGCCGAGCAGGTCGCTCAGTGCATCCGGCTCGCTCGCCGGATCGAGCCAGCGGGCCACGGCCTCCGGGGCGAGAATCACCGGCATGCGATCGTGCAGCGCCCGCATGAGGTCGTTGGCCGCGGTGGTGACGATGGT
>NZ_LN848288.1 GCF_001499735.1 Thiocapsa sp. KS1
AGCTGCCTATGCGGCAGTGAACTACGCCGGGCTTGCCCGCACGCTGGATGATCTTTTCTGAGCTGCCTACGCGGCAGTGAACGTCCATGCCCATCAAGAACGTCCTTTGCGACGATTTCTGAGCTGCCTATGCGGCAGTGAACGCTCTCGCCCTGCTCCACCCAGACCTCGCCGATTTCTGAGCTGCCTATGCGGCAGTGAACGGCGAGCATGCCGGCAAGCTCTCGATCCAGTGTTTCTGAGCTGCCTATGCGGCAGTGAACCGGCAGGAGCTTGGCCGTCGCCTCCACCTGGTTTTCTGAGCTGCCTATGCGGCAGTGAACTCGTCGGTAAGCATGTCCACCTCCGCTCGTCCTTTTCTGAGCTGCCTATGCGGCAGTGAACATGCGAAGGCGGGCATGTCGTCGATGTCGGCAATTTCTGAGCTGCCTATGCGGCAGTGAACCTCGGCGATGCCGGTGTTTTGCTTGAGCCGCATTTCTGAGCTGCCTATGCGGCAGTGAACGTCGCCGCGGTCCTTCCCGCGGATCAACTCAATTTCTGAGCTGCCTATGCGGCAGTGAACGCTCGGCAACCGCCTGCTGTCCGCCGGCTTTCTTTCTGAGCTGCCTATGCGGCAGTGAACAAT
>NZ_LN848289.1 GCF_001499735.1 Thiocapsa sp. KS1
CGACCGGCTGACCGGCGCTGACCAGACCGAGCAGCGGCAGCTCGACGGCGGGCTCCTCGCTGGGGTCGAACGGCTCCAACTCCGGGTACCAGGTGGGACGCATCTGTCTACGAATCGGTTGCATCATGTCGTCCATCGCGATCTCCGGGCGGTGATGGTCTATTCGCCGAGTTTAGCCGCAAATCTACGATAATGTGCGCAGAATGCACACGGAAGCGGGAAATTCGCGGTCGGATGCATCGCCACTTCAGGGACAATGTCATGCGGCCGGCCAAGCAAAGCATGGCCGATTCGTCTACGGCCGATTCCGTGGGATCGAGCCCAACCGTCGCCCGTCGCTCAGGTTCAAGCCGAGCAGCACGAGATTCACCGCGCCGGCAATCAGCTCGAGCGCCTGCACGCCAAAAAAGGCGCCGTCGAGCTCGCCCGCCTGTGCCTTGAAGGACAAGAAGAGCGCGCTCGGGACGAGAATCAGCAGTCCGTTGGCGGCGATGAAGGCCATCCGTCGACGCTTGCGCTCGACCAACGCCCCGGAGCGCTTGCTTGCCAGCGCAAAGCCGGACCCGCCGGTCGCCGCGAGGGCAGGAATCAGGATCAGAAAGCCCCAAGGGATGGCGGTCTTGACCGCGA
>NZ_LN848290.1 GCF_001499735.1 Thiocapsa sp. KS1
TTTCTGAGCTGCCTATGCGGCAGTGAACGTGGAGGCGCGGCTGCGCGCGGTCTGCGATCTTTTCTGAGCTGCCTATGCGGCAGTGAACAAGGCGGCCGGCCTCCTGGTGGAGCGCGCCGATTTCTGAGCTGCCTATGCGGCAGTGAACCGCTCTTCCGCAAAAAGGTCCGGCACCCGAGCTTTCTGAGCTGCCTATGCGGCAGTGAACGTTGCAGTCCGGGACACACGCCTTTTGGGCGTTTTCTGAGCTGCCTATGCGGCAGTGAACGGTCGCAGGTCTCCGAGCATCACCGGGTTGATTTTCTGAGCTGCCTATGCGGCAGTGAACAGGGCGAGATGTCGGCGCCTGGCGATGCGAGATTTCTGAGCTGCCTATGCGGCAGTGAACCCAAGAAAGCCAAGATCGCGCTCGCCCTGAAGTTTCTGAGCTGCCTATGCGGCAGTGAACGTCGGGATCGCCGAGCGGGCCGTCGGTATCGATTTCTGAGCTGCCTATGCGGCAGTGAACACCCTAAGCCGCCGCCCGGTACCACTCCGGAATTTCTGAGCTGCCTATGCGGCAGTGAACGACCTGACGGCCACCGAGATGCAGCCGCTCAATTTCTGAGCTGCCTATGCGG
>NZ_LN848291.1 GCF_001499735.1 Thiocapsa sp. KS1
TCAAGCCGCGTCCCTGGACCATCACCGTCGACGGCGAATGTACCGCACCCGGCGAGATCGGGATCGAGGACATCCTTACCTCCTTCACGCAGGAGGAACGCATCTATCGGCTGCGCTGTGTCGAGGCGTGGGCCATGGTGGTGCCCTGGGTCGGGTTTCCGCTCGGGGATCTGATCAAGCGCTTCGAGCCGACCTCCAAGGCGAAGTATGTCGCCTTCGAGACGCTCTTCGATCCGGAGCAGATGCCGGGACAAAAGCGCAGCGTGCTCGACTGGCCCTATCGCGAGGGTCTGCGGATGGACGAGGCGATGCACCCGCTGACGATCCTCTCCACAGGTCTCTACGGCGAGCTGCTGCCGAATCAGAACGGCGCGCCTTTACGCTTGGTCGTCCCCTGGAAATACGGGTTCAAGAGCATCAAGTCGATCGTGCGGATCAGCTTCACCGAGAAGGAGCCGCCGGCGACCTGGAACCAGATGCAGGCGAACGAGTACGGGTTTTATGCCAACGTCAATCCTGCCGTGGACCATCCGCGCTGGAGCCAGAAGACTCACCGCATGATCGGCGACGGTTGGCTGGCGAAAAAGCGCGAAACCCTGCCGTTCAACGG
>NZ_LN848292.1 GCF_001499735.1 Thiocapsa sp. KS1
GATGAACCGGCATCGTCCACGCGCTTGACGGCGTTCTCCCAGTGTTCCCCGCGCCCGCGGGGATGAACCGCCGCGGCGAACCTGTTCATCCCGGCCGGTGCGGTGTTCCCCGCGCCCGCGGGGATGAACCGAGGTTAATCCCTTTCGGGTCCGGTACTGCATCGTGTTCCCCGCGCCCGCGGGGATGAACCGCCATCAAACTGGGGCTATCGCGCTCGGCTTACGTGTTCCCCGCGCCCGCGGGGATGAACCGGACAATCAGCGTGCCGCCGGGCAAATCATGCAGGTGTTCCCCGCGCCCGCGGGGATGAACCGCGCAAATCATAGAGATCCGACAACAGATCCCGGTGTTCCCCGCGCCCGCGGGGATGAACCGCCGGCATTGGCCGCAGGGCATCTCAAGCGGACGTGTTCCCCGCGCCCGCGGGGATGAACCGATCGTCGGAGCAATGGGCGGATATCTGCGAGTCGTGTTCCCCGCGCCCGCGGGGATGAACCGGCTCATGCGTAGCTTGCCAAGGTCAGATGAATGTGTTCCCCGCGCCCGCGGGGATGAACCGCCGAGTTTATGCCGCTCGGCGATCATCGCG
>NZ_LN848293.1 GCF_001499735.1 Thiocapsa sp. KS1
GGGCGTGCGCCGGTGTGTATCCTGCCGTGAGGAAGACGTCGGGCGACACGCGCCGAGCTAGTCGTCCCAGAGGGCGTCCAGAGCCACGAGGATCCGCGGCTCGGGACCCGGCGCGACCATCGGGGAGCGATGGACCGCCCCGCCGGCCGCGTTGCCCTGCCAGGCGCATCCCTTGAGCAACACGATATCGAAGGGCCGGGCTTGGCCGGTTGCGGGCGCGTCGGCGGCGCTGCCGGGCAGACCCCGCGGGTCGATCCCGGGAGCGTCGAGCCACTGCGTGCCCGGACCGCACCAGGTGCAGAGCAGCCGGATGCCGGTGCGGTCGACATGCCAGCCGGGACACATGGCGCGCTCCAGGCGCTCGATGCGCAGCCCGATGGCCGCGCAGCCGAGCAGGTCGCCGTAGAGCTCCAGCAGGAAGGCGAGCTCGCGCCGAAGCGCCGGGTGTGCAAACGCCGGCGGCAGCGGCAGGGCATCGATGTCGGGAACGCCATCGGAGGCGAGCCTCACGACCGCGCGTAGACCGGACCCTCCGCTCGCTCGGAGGCCCGCGAGTGCGTCGAGCATGTCC
>NZ_LN848294.1 GCF_001499735.1 Thiocapsa sp. KS1
GCTGGGGCTGAGCACGGGGACCTTTCCGGCTCTGCTGGTGCTGTGGGAGAGCGACGGCCTGACCCAACGCGAGCTGATCGAACGCCTGGACGTCGAACAGCCGACCATGACCAATACCCTGGCACGCATGGAGCGCGACGGGCTGATCCGGCGCGCCAAGGATCCCGCCGACGGACGGGCACAGCGCATCTGGCTGACGGAGTCGGCACGCGCACTCAAGGGACCGGCAACGGCAGCGGCGCAGGCGGTGAACGCCCGGGCACTGGAGCAGCTCACGCCCGAAGAACGCGCGGCCTTTCTCGGCCTCGTCCGAAAGGTCGTCTCCGGTCTGCACCCGGAGACGGCCGCGGACGGGCAGGACGGACCGACCTGATTCACGGCTCCGTCGGCATCCCCGAAGTCCCTGGGCTTACGCTCGCCTTGCGGGTCGCCGTGCTCCGCCGACGCCATCGCGGGGGCCGGTCATGCTTGCGTAGGAGATCGAGCGATCCGACCGAGCTGCACGATCTCCCCGAGCGCCGGAGAAACCCTTCCGACAAGTTCCG
>NZ_LN848295.1 GCF_001499735.1 Thiocapsa sp. KS1
GGAGAAGACCGATCTGATGGGCTACGGTCTGTCCTTCGATCAGGCCCTCGGGGATCATCTCGGCGCCTTCCTGCGCCTGACCTGGACCGATCATCAGGACATCCTCGACTACCGCGGCCTCTACACCGGCGGCCTGCAACTCGGCGGCGGGCTCTGGGGCCGCGAGGCCGACACCGTCGGTCTCGGCTACGGCTATCTCGACGGCGCCGAGACCGGGATCGCCGACACCAATGTCGCCGAGCTTTACTACCGCTTCGCCGCCAACGACTTCCTCGCCCTCACCGCCGACATCCAGTACATGGCCGACGCCTACGACAGCGGCCAGGACATCGCGGGCTGGATCTTCGGCCTGCGCCTGGTGGCGGAGCTCTGACGACACCGCGTGCGGAGCGCCATGTGCCGTGGCCATGCGCTTCGGCCTCGCGGACGCCATCCGCCCGGGTCGATGCAGGTTCATGCGCCGGAATTCGAACAAACCGCCCGAACCGCGTCGCGCCGACCCGATTGTCGGGCGCCGATGCCCGGAGAACCTCGGGGGCGCGG
>NZ_LN848296.1 GCF_001499735.1 Thiocapsa sp. KS1
TTGCAGGCCGAGCCAAATCGTCTTCACGCCGGGCTCCCCGTCGCCCTTGCGCCCGAGGAATCCGCCGAGGCCGGCGATCAGGCGGACGACGGTGTTGAGGCGTGGCGGCTCTTTGGGCAGGGGTTTCTCGGAGAGAATGTAGGCGGCCTGCCACTCTTCGGGTTCGAAAAACAGACCGGCGTCCAGATCGGGCAGGGTTCGCCCCAAGCGCATCAGCTGCGCAATGCGCCAGGAGACGATCAGAAACAATGCCAGGGCGCGTTCGAGCCGTTGCAGGGTGCTCAACTGCAACGCCTCGACGCGGCAACCTTCCTTCAACACCAAGAACAGCAGTTCGATCTCCCAGCGCGCCCGATACCAATCGATCAGCTCGGCGGCGGCCTCCAAGGTCTCGACCGTCCGGTTGGTCAGCAGGCGCCACGCGATCGGCTTCACGCCGGGCGGGGCGCCGACTTCGCGGGCGATCACGCAGGTGGCCTCGAGCGTGCCGCCCTGCCCGTCGGCGAGCGTGACGCGCCGCGCGTAGAGGTCTTGGT
>NZ_LN848297.1 GCF_001499735.1 Thiocapsa sp. KS1
CGAAGCCCTGGATCGGGCGGTCAAGGAGGAGTCGTGGGACGACAGCGTGAAGGCGTTGGTGTTCTTCCCGAGCGTGCTCGAATTCATGAGCGACAACCTGGACTGGACCCAGGATCTGGGCGACGCCGTGCTGGCCCAGCAAGGCGAGGTCACCGAGACCATCCAGCGCCTGCGCGCGGAGGCGGACAAGACCGGGGCGCTCGCCAACACGGAGCAACAGCGGGTCGAGAAGGCCGGCGACACCATCATCATCCAGCCTGCGCAGCCGGAGGTGGTCTACGTGCCAACCTATGACCCGGTGACGGTCTACGGCGAGAGCAATCCGCCGGCTCAGTCCTATTACCCCGATGCCTATGCCGACGCCACCGCCAGCTACCAGTCCGGCTTTGCGGCGGGCCAGGCGGCCGAGGCGTCCTCCTCGAGCGGCATCGGCACCGACAGCCTGATCGGCTTCGGAGTCGGGGCCGTGGCGGGAGGTCTGCTCACCGCGGCCATCATGTGGGACGACGATGACGACTGGAACGATC
>NZ_LN848298.1 GCF_001499735.1 Thiocapsa sp. KS1
AGCTCAGAAACGCCACCCGCGCGCACGCTGAGCCACGGCAGCGTTCACTGCCGCATAGGCAGCTCAGAAATTCGAGGGCATGACAAACCCAGGCGTCAGCCCGTTCACTGCCGCATAGGCAGCTCAGAAAGATGCCGGCGACCCCGGTGGGCTGGTGGCGGTGTTCACTGCCGCATAGGCAGCTCAGAAAGTAGAGGCCGTCCTCGCGCCACTCGAGCCCCGGTTCACTGCCGCATAGGCAGCTCAGAAAATCAAGCGCAACCATGGGGCCGTCTACGCGCTGTTCACTGCCGCATAGGCAGCTCAGAAATACGCGTCGAGTCACTTCACCCTGACCGACGCGTTCACTGCCGCATAGGCAGCTCAGAAATCTGCACCCGCCCGCGCGCCGTCGTCAAGCTCGTTCACTGCCGCATAGGCAGCTCAGAAAAGTTGCAGCGCCTCGGGAGAGACCTCGGCAGCGTGTTCACTGCCGCATAGGCAGCTCAGAAATGATGCGGCGCCCAGATCGTCGAGACGGTCG
>NZ_LN848299.1 GCF_001499735.1 Thiocapsa sp. KS1
CTCGCCGGCACGGGTTGCGTCGGGCCCCTTCGGTCGGCGTGCCCACATCCAGGCGTCCAGCACGCCCAGCGGCTCGCGTGCCGGGCTCACGGCATACGTCGGATGCAGATACATCCCGCGTTGCGCTTCGTAGCTCAACGGCCCGAGCCCGGCGATCCCTTGGCCGTTGAAATCCAGCTCCGTGGTGTCCTGCAGACACAACACCACCGGGTGCGCCGCCATGCGCGTGCGGGTGCACCGACGGTGCGGCTCGAGGATGTCCATCCAGTCGTACGCCTCGGAGCCGAGAAACCGATACGCCGCCTGCGTCTCGCCCCAACCCCGGCAGGCCTCGGGGATGCTCGCCGTCGGGCGCTCCGCCAAGCGCTCGACCAACTGCACAGCCCGCCGCTCGCGGCGTGTATCGCCTAGGTCAAGTCCTTGAAATTCCGCCTCTGCCCAGCCCATCGTCGCCCCCGGAGATCGTCCAAAAGCGATATCTTAGCCTGTACACTTAAAGTTGTGTGTAATGGGATGCC